>NZ_CP009781.1:0-4471090 GCF_000834395.1 Yersinia aldovae 670-83
TTGCTATTGTGGCTGAAGATTCCAAAGTTGCTCGCTCAATGCTAGAGCAAGCATTGAAAATGATGGATATCCCAGCCGTTATGCATATCACTGGGCTTGAGGCATGGAATAAAATCAATAAGATGGCGGAAGCCGCACGAGCGGAAGGCAAGCCTATCTCAGATAAAATCGCTTTTGTGTTAACTGATTTAGAAATGCCGGAAATGGATGGGTTTACCCTGACCCTGAATATTAAACGTGATGAGTTCTTAAAGAATATCCCGGTGATTATCCACTCTTCGCTTTCCGGCAGCGCCAATGAGGATCATGTCCGCAAAGTTGGTGCCGATGCATATGTAGCAAAATTTGAAGCTAACGAGTTGGAAGCCGCTATCCACAGTGCGCTTGACGCCAAAAAAGTGTTTAACTCTTAACAATCCCATCAATTTCTGCGGCCTTTTCCTAAATGCTTTTACGGGTAAGGATAGGCCGATGACACCCCTTATTCTTTTCGGCCTGTTAGGATGAATCCTGCTATTAAATACAGTCCAGAGCAATGGGGCTAAATCTATTTTAATCGTTGCGCTTTTAGTGCAGAATAGCTGTGTATTGATATTATTTATTGTAACTAATGAATGTTTAAAAGGATTTTACTATGGCGAATAATATTTTTCTGACTATCTCTGGAGACCGCCAGGGGTTAATATCTTCTGGGTGCTCGACGCTAGAATCGATCGGGAATAGATATCAGACAGGTCATGAGGATGAGATATTTATTTATAAGTTAGCGCATAATATAAGTCGTGCGGAAAATGTTATGCATAATCCTATTGTCTTTGTTAAACCTCTGGATAAATCATCACCTTTATTGGTTGTGGCTATTTCTGAAAATGAGTTATTAAATTTAAAATTTGATTTCTATCGCACCTCACAAAATGGTGCTCAAGAGAAATATTATACTGTGGAGTGCAGGGAAGCCACCTTAACAGACTTAAATATTCATTATCCGCACAGCTTAACCCATGCGGCCTCTCAACCAGAAGAGATTATCTCTGTACGTTATAAAGATATTATTTGTCAACATCATACAGCGGGGACATCGGGCTACAGTGTATGGGGCGATAGAGTATTTTGATTCGGTAATGCCTCTTTTATTCAAATGAGAAGAGGCACTATTTTTGCTGGGTAAGTCTTGGTTTTCTCAGCACCTGAGTTCCCATCTTCTCACACATTCTTGCATCTTTAACAAATAACATTGGGCTGTATAGACTTTTTTTCCAACAAGTACCATATCCTTTATTGTATAAAGTAGTGGTGAAGTAGAAGTTGAAAATCGTCACTAGGATAAGTAAAAAAACAGTGATATACCCGGTTAAAATCATATATTTTTTTAACTTCGTTACGTCCTTTTTCCCCGTAATCAGTAAATAAGCTGACATAACGACGATCATTAAGGATATAAATACTCCACCCACAGTATAGTTTGCCAGACGATAAAATGAAACTACATCGGGATAGGATAGATAGGGAAGTATCTCGTTTCTTAAGGCGTAAGGAACCATATACAAGCCTAATAACCCCATGAAAAGGCCAAAAGTAAAACTTATCTTATCTTCGAGAGTTTGTTTTTCATCCAAGATATTTTTCATATTTTTTTACTTAATAATTGGCTATTCATACCTAATGTATCCGATGTTATCGGTGATCTCGTTTCTAACTCTCTTATTTTGGCTATTATTCTCTCAGATAGACCGTACTCTTTATCTATCTCACTTAGAGTAAATGTAAAAAATACTAAAATCACGGCCACTGCAATAAAAGTAAGGCCGATGCTGGCTGCGGTTCCTACCATAATTAATGAACTCAAGGTGCGGGTACCTGCCGCGACAATAATGGTTTTAGCCATGTCCGCAGTGATATCACCGAGGAAGTCAGCAGTGTCATATTTATCTGAAAAGATTAATTCAACAGTTCTAAATGCGAATGAAGCATAGATATTCCATCTGGCACCTGAGACTATGGCGTTGTTAATCCCCGATGTTCCTAGTCCAATCTGCACTATTTTTACATTATTTAATTTATAGCGGGTGCCATTAAGGATCTTCCTTATACCTGGGTAGCCGGAAATCTTGATAAATTGTTCGCCATTGCGGCCGACGTAGATTGTTGCCGCGATACCAAATCCACCTAATTTCCTGACTAAATCAGCAGCCGAATAGAGATCCTTGGCATTGCCACTATAAGTTGCAGTTTGCTCCGCATAATTCCATACATCTTCCGGCGCTATATCCGAAAAAAGCCCTTCCGGCTGGCTGCCATCTCTACCAAATTCCCCCAAGCATTCAAGAACGTCGTAGGATTCCTCTTTGGTGAGTAACATGATGTGATGCTTGTTAGTGTTTATACAAGTATAGAGTTTTTCTTCTGCTAACTGTCGTGCAGATGCAGCATATCCAGAGCGAGTGGGAGTGGTTGGTGAATTCCCGGTCAGGTAATTAGGATAGGTTCTTTCTGTCATGGTGATTCCTTTCTGCCGTGTATCAATAAATCCGTATCTATTGATTAATATCTACTCTAATAGAAGTCTTGTGGTTCATAAAGAATTACCTGAAAGATATTCTGAAAGCTGCTTATGGTCTATGTGTTTTATATCTGGCAAAAATGGGGGCAGAGGAGGAGGCGAGTGAAAATGCATAAAACAAAAAGCCTGTTTAGTTTCCTAAGCAGGCTTCTCTAAATTTGGCTCCTCTGACTGGACTCGAACCAGTGACATACGGATTAACAGTCCGCCGTTCTACCGACTGAACTACAGAGGAATCGTGTGAACGAGGCGAATAATAGCGAGGGTGGTGACGTTTGTCAAAGTAGAAAAACACTTAAAATGCGTGTTTGCTGACAGAGTGAGCTTATTGGCTTGTTTTTCAGCAGAATTGATCGTTTTCTGGCACGCGACTTCATCAAAATCATGAATTCATTTCTGAGTAGCAGCAGCCCATCCTCGGTCAAAATATAGGCTGATAAATCACTTTTTGTTCTTAGGGGCGATTTTCAGCCATTTGATTGTAAAATATCAATTTAGTTACGGTGTAACCTTAGCAATTCTATTGTTTTTTATCTGATTACCGGCATCGTCAAAATAGATATAGCTTACTGTCACTTCGCCGTTAAATGACACTGGCTGCTGCTCAAGCTGATACTGGCGTTCTGAAAATGGGCTGGTCATCATGTCCATCTCTTGAGCTACCAGCGTGTTTTTCTGCTGATTTTGCAGTTGAATCTGGCCGAAAGAAACATAGTAAGGCGTTGGATTATGGGCAGTGAGGACGTAATTTTTATCCTGTTTCTGTAGCGTGAAACTGAGCTTTTTCATTGCTTCTTGCGGTTTCAGGGGTAATCCATCCGGGCGATAGAAGATTTTCATCTGGGTGTTCATTGCCATTGCTACCTGCGCATGGGCATCTGCGTCACGCGGTTCTTTGGGGGGGATTTCATAAAGATTCAGCCAATAAACTGATTCCCGATCATTGGGCAGGTTATCACCTTTATTGATAATGCGTAGGCCCTGGACCCCACCCGCCTGCATTTTGAATACGGCGGGTAATACCATAAACGGAGCCTCGGCCTGATCTGGTGTGCTATCGACATCACCATCGTCAATCCAGGTTTGGACGACCACGGGATAGTCATTGGTATTCGCTAACATCAGGGAGCGTTCGCGTTGCTCCGGCTGATAAATCATCCGGGTTGAGCTTGCGATCAGGCCGGCCACGGCGCTTTGGTTGATGACGGTCAGTAGCAGAAATAAGCTTGATAATTTCATTGTATTTTTACCAGAACATAGGCTGTTGCATCGACTTTTCCGGCAGTAGGCGTACCGTTAGGCAGTTTTTTTAAGGTGGCGGTGAAGTTATGTGTATAGTTATTATAACCTGTTGCATTACTGCCATTGTCCGTGGCCCCCGTGAGCACCGGATACCAGCCAGCAGCGCTAGTGCTGATGCAATTGCTGACACAACCGCCCCAGCCGACAAAGTTCATTACCCCTCCGCTACTGTTGCTCAGGCTGATCCCCACACCGGTCGCAATGCGGCTGTCAGTACCATATTGGTCCGATAATAGATAACTTACTCCACCGGCGGAATTGACCAACCCCAAACCTTGGGCTTTCAGGTAGCCTGGCAACGAGGTCTGGATGCCAAGGGCAGTCTGCCCGCTATTAATACCCGATTCAGTTCCAGCCTGGCATTCAATATCCACGGTAATATTGGCACTACGTGTTTGATTATTATTCAGTTCGTTGACTGTGATGATCGGGAAAACCACATGAGGGGTGACATTGCGCACCACACAGGTGTTTTTGCGAGTCAGTATAGAGACTGGCGAGGTATTCATGCCAAATGCCATATAGCGGCCAGACCCCCAAGTCTGATAATTGGTTGCTGAGTCATATCCCGCCTCTGGCACGGCCATCCCCGGCCCTTTAAATACCACATAGCCATTGGGTTGATTACAGGTATAGCTGCCGGAGTAGTTATCGGCAGCAGGCCCAGGGCAACCCCAACTGGACGGCCCTGGGGTGCGATCTACCGTACCCACTTTTTTCAACTCTGCGCGGATCTGACTGAAATGTTTGCCTTTTATCTGAATTTTGTTACCCACAACATCGTACTTCTTTAGTGGAACTTGTTGCCAGATACGGGTGAATTCGATACCGGAATCTACATGGATCAGTTTCAGTGCAGTATAGGGGAAAAAGGTTTGAAAATAGTTATTACCCATATTGGTGTAACCGCCAACATTGCTGTCGCCGTTGGTGGCAAAAACTTCGAACAAACTCTCTTTATCGGCAATATCACACTCATAAATCACTGCTTCAGGGTCAGCCCAATAGCGTGCCGGAACCAGACTGATAATGCTGGATGCCAGAATTGAATCCACGGGCTGAATATAATTGCTGGTTATATTGATATTGCCCAATTGTAGTGAGGCACCATAATTATCGCCGCCAATATTGGCTCCTTTCCAAACACACTGCCCATAGCTGGGTAGGGCAAAACTCAATAACCCCAGCGACATAAGCCCTGCCATTAAGCGGGAAAATATGGGCTTGCGGCGAGATAGCTTGGTGCCGCGGTTTATAATAGGATTCATGCTATTTTCTCTGATTTAGTGCTGTGTAATGACACACAAGGCATTGAGTTTATAGAGTTGTTTATCGTTGTCGGGCTTGCCCAGTGAATAGTTCAACTGACAGCGTTCATTGGCACTCTCTCCCCATACCAGCAGGAGGGTTCCATTGGTTTCTGGTGCGCGCAAGTAAGCCTGACTGCCTTGGCCGACCATACCGATTTCACTGCCTTTGTCGGTATTACTGCCATTTTTATAACTGTAAACGACAGTTCCCATCGGCAGTTGACTGCCATCCGCCAGCTTGACGGTTATGAGTACTGGGTAGCCGCTGAGGGTGCGGAAAGTCACCTTCACCGAGGAACCGGCATAAGGGGCGATTTGCCGTTCACCGTCTTGTAGCTCGGTATTAAAATCCATGCCATCAGGGTCAAGGGTAATGGTGTTGTAGCGATAGGGCGTTAGTGTTGGCACCAGAGCATAACCAAAGCGGTCGATGGTGGCCCCTTGTCCGTACATCACTTTAGCGCCACTGGCACCCTTGGCTTCAATAAGAGCAAAGGTGTCGCTCAGGTATGGCCCTAACGTCACTCCCCCGCTATGGAAGGCAACAGCACCGCGCGCACTGGCTGAACCTTGCCAATAACCGGGGCTGCGGGAGAGACTGCCACTCAAACTGGTGGCTGGTAGTCGTTTTTGTAAGCTGCCGCTAAAGGTATTCTCTTTGGTTTGCTCGCTACGGGCAAAATCCATACTGTAACTGGATGATTGGTCTGCACCCATCACACCTGACAACGACGTCTGGTAACTGGCACCACTGGTCTTGCTATTCACCGCGCCGGCTGAAACATAGGGTGCCTGCGGGCTGCCACCCAGAGGGAATGAGATAGACATCTGCACGAGAGTTTCACTGCTGCCGAGGAGGTTCGCACCGTTCGCTGCGGGCATACCGCTGCCGGGGTCGACGAAGTAGGTCTCATTATTTCCACCGCCGGTTTTTTGTTTTGAAACCGCGAGATTGAAGCTAGTGTTACGCCATAGGGTATTGGCGTACCCCAGTTGTAGCTGAGTATCCCGTTTACGGTCATCGCGGTAATCTTGCGAAGAGGCGGTTAAATACAGTGCGCCGTAACTGTTAAGATTTTGGTTGAGCGATATTTCAGTTCGGGAGCGCTGGCGGTAGGTACCCGAACTCCAGACCTTGCCATCACTGGTTGCGCGCATACCCAGCACATCACTTAAATCACGATAGCCATCAGTTGAGTAGCGGTAACCTGCAACGGACAGCGTGGTATTCGTCAGCTCAAAAGTACGGCTAAATGAAATTCGTGCCATCCAGCCACTTTGGTCGTCATCCTCTGGCAAAGTGGCGTGAGAATAAGTGGTATCCAGCCCCAACGCGCCAATATAGTGGGTGTAAACGCCACCGAGCATGACCGCCTGATAACCGGATGCCAGACGCACTCCGGTATTTCCTGTAATCGCATTACTGATCCCGCGCTGGTAGGTCAGTTCAGTGAATGTTTCATTGCTACCGAGATCCCGCACCTGCCCGGCAGCAAAGCTATAGCGGGAATAGCCGGGGCGTAAGGACTCTGGCACCGATGAAAAAGGCACCTGAAAAGTGCTCAGGCTGCCGTCGGCCTCTTGAATTTCAACCGTCAGGTCACCACCAAAATTGGTCGCAGAGAGGTCATTGAACTCAAATGGCCCCGGTGACACGGTGGTTTGGTAAATTGAGCGGTTGTTCTGATATACCGTGACCTTGGCGTTGGTTCTGGCGATCCCGCGCACGATAGGCGCATACCCGCGTTGTGACTCTGGTAGCATCCGATCATCGGTTGATAGCGCCACGCCACTAAAGCCCAGACTGGAAAAAAACTGTCCGGCGCTGAATGTTTCACCCATCGTAACTTCACTGCCGATAGCGGGCAACGCACGCTGGCTATAGAAGCGGTTTGATGTCCAATTGGCACCGCGAGTAGGATCGTAGCGCAAAGAGCCTTGTTGGCGAAAACGCCACATCCCTACGTTGATGCCATTAGTCAGGCTAAGATAAGTCGAGTCAGTCACCCGCTTTATGCCATCTTTGTTATAACCAACGTGATACTGGTTAAGGTTATAATTACTGAAACCAATCGTATTGCCGTAGGTTAAATTGCGAGGGTCCACATAGCCGCGTGGTATCTTTTTAACAAACAGTTGTGGCACCGACAAATCAAAACGCAGTTTCGCATTATCAAAACGGTAGTTACTGGCAGGCAGGATGTCTTTAAACGGCAGGCATTGGTCCTGCGGATCGGCATCTTTCAGAGCCGTTTCTGTGACGCCAGCTTGCAATAGCAGAGCGACTGACAGGCAAGGAACCACCGCATCGTTCTTCTCAATGAAATCCAGTGCCACGCGATCAATAAACTTGTTGTTCATATAGAGGTCAACTTGGTATTTGCCTGCCTCATAACTGTCTTTTTTGTTAAAGCGGGAGATTGCGCCTAATCCAAGAGCAGAACCTCTAACCAACGCATCTTCAAATATATATTCGTCTTGATTATCTTCATCTGCCGCTGACACGACATGGGTGACCAGTAAACTGTGAGTCAGTAAACAGGATAACCAAGGAGCAAATCTCACAGGTTATCCCAATTGTTGGGGGTGTTCAGCGTTGTTATCACGAATAAGCTACAAATGGTAATCACAGGGAATGTTAGTGCCATAATCATTAACCACATTCAGGGTCAGTAGTTCACCTGTATTGGCTTTAACCCCAGCAGGCAGCGCTACATCTGTCGTGGAGTTGGGAGCAAACATCTCACTGGTCGCAAACGAAATCGTCTTCCCATTGCTAATGAGTTTGGCATCACGCAGGCTGATGTAATAAGGGGTCGGATTATGTATTTTTATTTTGTCGCCGCTGGTGGTATCGAGAGTCACGCGCAACTTTTTACCCAGCGTGTCGACATTTTCTTTTAGTGCTGCTGGTCGGTAGAACACTTTTAGCCGGTTATTAACGATCAGAACCAATTTGTTCTCAGGCTGCTTATCTGCTTTTAACGCGGGAATTTGCAAAAAATTAAGGTAAAAAACTGATTCACGATTTTTGGGTAGGTGACGTTCAATATAAGATAATCGCACCACTTGCCCGCTATTAGCTTCCATGCGAAATATTTGCGGTGTCAGGGTGAAGGGGACATCACTCTTCGAGGGTGATGATTGATTATTGCCGTCATCCATCCATAACTGAACCAAATTAGGATGCTCATCTTTATTACTTAATTGCAGTACTTTTTCCCGCGTACCTTCAGGGTAAATAATACGTGTCCCGGTCATGACAACACTGGCCTGCGCCCATAAGGGTATGCCGCTTAACAGTAATAACGAGCAGGCGATAATTTTGTGGGCTGTCAGTGTCATAATACTTTCTTGTCCTTGATTTTTTTGGTTTATTAAGGCTCCGTTACCGGTTGGCCAACATCTTCATGACGGGATCAAATATTCATGAATAGTCAGGGGTAGGTTATAGCATACTGAGCAGAAGCGATTACGCTCCCTGCGGTCGCACGACCTTCTTCCGTAATGTATTGAGCAGCCAAATCCTGTGAGGCTGAGGTAGCACCTGCGACCAATGTAATTCCCGGGACCTCAACACTGCCGCCGGACATTCTGATCGGGCTGCCATTAGTATCAAGTAACTGAATTGCAACATTTTGTGCCGTACCAACATTACCCAGGTTACCGGCTGGAGTCACATTCATCCCTTGGAAGACGGAGCTGATTTTGGTGTCTTGAATGGCAATATTGCAGCCGGTCAAATTAATGGTGAAATTGGTCTTGCCTGCCACGGAGTTAACTTGATTCAGGTTGCTGGTTGAAACCGTCGGTAGCAGAACAACGGGCGTGTTAGCCGTACCATTGATATCAACCATGCAAGTTTGCTCAGCAACCTCACCCTGAAACTTGATAGTGTTATTTGACGTTGCCGCTAACGCTATACCCGATAGGGTAAGTAGCATCAGCACCACTAGAGTTTTTCCCATGTCATTCCTACTTGATTTTATGATTTATATTTTGATAACAGCGATGTTCGATATTCATCTCGATGCACGTTGATCAAGTTGAATAAACCCACTGTTATGTAGATATCGTTGTTAGTTTCTGAGCGGTGGCTAGTGTAATCGGGAATAGGGCTGAGCAGAATGAGAGGCTTCCTTGTTTTCCAAGGGAAACTTCCCACAAATCATGTAGGAACATACCTTGGATAAAGTGGGATAATTATAAAACTATTGTATTTCATTGAGTTGAATCGATTCATTGATGCCGAGTGATATTATTTTTATCGGGGGCCGTGATGCGATAAGAAAACCCGCTAAAGCAAAGTCGCGGGTTTTCTTATCAGCCGATAGGGGGGATATTTATTTCTCTCTGTTATGACTCTCGGTTTTTGAGTATGTACTAATTAACTTAGCCAAGAGTTGATTACTTTCAGTGAGTTGTACCAGACAATCTGAACCACTGATAATGGCAGCCTCTTTATCATGGTCATGCAACAAGGATTCGAATGCAATACAACTGGCTATCAGCATCTGCGCATCGATCAGCTGTATACCCCCTTTAATTCGGTGTACCAGACTTGCCATCTGTTCATAAAGGCTTGCTGTAATTAGGCTATCATCCCCAGCACACAGGATGTCATACAGCCGTGTTATTGCGGCAGTATCGTGCATGTTACTTTCCTGCAAGGATTGCAATAGCTGCAATTCTACGGCGGCGTTACCGCCTGAAAGCGCCTTCAACTTGCTTTGTGCGGCAGACAACATAGGGTCATGCGATTCAGCCACGTCTATTTTGTTGTTTTCAATACTACAGCAGGGAGATTCCACCAATGGGATGGCGTTAGCCTCATTGGGTAGATTCATATTGTGGCCGCGGCTGACAAGGTTCTGGCAGAGCAGAACGGTACGTAATGTATCGATAGTGACTGGTTTTACCATGCAGTCATCCATGCCGGCATCGGCACAGCGGATGGTGCTCTCTTCACGTGCGTCGGCGGTACAACCAATGAGAATTATGTCTTTCATTGTTGGGCTATTGCGGATGTGAGCCGCGAGTTCGTAGCCATTCATCAGTGGCATGTTGTAATCGGTAATAACTATGTCGAAGCTATAATGATGTAGAATTTTCCAGGCTTCCGCGCCATCCTCTGCACTCATTACCTGCTCAATACCGATAAACGCTAGCTGTTGCAGAAGCAATTGACGGTTTGCCTCCAGATCGTCCACCACCAAAATACGAAGATTTTTCAACTGACTAAGTTGTTTTTCATCAGCATGTAGGATGGTGGTATCTTGAGGTAAATCGTCGCTAGACGCGATATCCAGTGGCAAGGTAATAAACAGACTAGTCCCTTTGCCAAGTTGACTCTCAAGCGTAATTTGTCCCCCCATTTTGTGGATCAGTTGGTGACAAATCCACAGCCCCAGACCCGATCCCCCGAAACGCGGCGATTTGCCTTCATTAGCCTGACTGAATGGCTGGAATAGGGTTGCCTGAGCCGCAGGGGAAATGCCAATACCGGTATCTGTGATATCGATATTCATCACCCCTTGCTCTTCATCACTAGCCTCCCAGGTGATATCCACGGAAACACTACCTTGTTCAGTGAATTTCAAGGCATTTCCCAGCAGATTCCCCATCACCTGGCGAACCCGCAGCATATCAACCATAAGAAGTTGTGGAATTTGGTTATCCAGCCAGCCAGAGAAGTGCAATCCACGTTCATCAGCGATAGGCTGATAAATGCTGAACATTCGTTCTATTTCCTGACGGAAATCGGTCACTGCCGGATGTACACTTAGCTGACCTGCTTCAATTTTGGCTGAATCGATTATGTCATCCAGCAGAAGCATCAGCGATTGGGCTGATTTAGACACCGTTACCAGTGTGTTTTTCTCAACCGGCTTATCACTGCGGATTTCCAGCTCCAGTAACCCCATGATGGCGTACATCGGAGTACGTAGTTCGTGGCTGATGGTGGCCAGGAAGGTGCTTTTAGTCCGGTTAGCACTTTCGGCCTCTACCCGCGCGGCCTCCAGTTCACGCTCTACCGTTTTACGTTGACTGATATCCAGCCAGCCACCGAGTAAACTGCGCTCAGTATTATCCAACGGAATGATCCACAAAAATATGTCCCGCAACTCACCGTTTATTTCGAGAGACAAGTCAACAAGTTGTGATTTCCTGTCGGTTAAGACCAGGCGACAATACTTATCTATCTCGCGATCCAGCGGGTTGGTCATCGGCCAATTGGCGTGTTCATTATTGTGGTTGAGCAGGTCATTTAGTTTATCTTGATGCGCGTTAGCAAAGTGGCTGTTATAAACCGCCAGTTCTCCATCTCTGGTGCGAATAAATACCGCAAACGGCAACGCATTGATGATGGACTCCTGTTGCAGCAACCGAGCATGTAACAATGCAGCCTGACGGCGTTTGTTGAAAACCAGGTAGCAGAGGTATAAACCGAAGATTAACAGCAGCCCTGAACTTATTTTCAGCGTCAACATCAGCCATTCATTGTCTTGTAGATTATCGTCAAAACTGATTGGTTTAGGTTTAAACGTACTCCATTCACTTATCAGGCCATCCAGTTCTTCGGGGGGGATGGATTCGATAACTTTGTCGATAATGGTTTTTAGTATCGGCATATCAGAATTAATGGCCAAAGCCAACATCAGCGGTTCTTCCCCCGCGACGGCAACGGTTTTAATATTGGGCGTAAAATTCTGGGCGGACAGATAGTTGGCGGTCATCATATTTTTAACGATAGCATCAATTTTACCCTGTTGTAGCCAGCGAACCAGTGTCATGGTGTCCGGCGCGTCAACAAAGATGATCTTTTGCGCTAATAGTGTGTTACCAACGATAGCGCCCGAACTGCTACCTGACTGTATACCGACCCGCTTGCCAGCCAGATCCGCGACATTATTGATATCAATGCGGTCTTCGCGGGTCAGGATCCCCCACAAAGATTGGGCAACCGGTAAGGAGTAAAGATTGTTGCCATACTGACCATTACGCATGGCGACAATCGGCAGTAGATCGATTTTACCGGCCCTAAAGTTGCGTAAGCCCTCGCCAGTGTCTTTGGTATAAATCGGCTCAAATTTAAGCCCGGTTCGACGTGAGATAATATCGATAAGATCGATAGAAAAACCGGCCATTTTACCGGATTGATGGTCGCGAAAAATCAACGGAGCCAAATCCAGGGGCGCAACATAAGTGACAACAGGATGTTTCTGAATCCAGCTAATCTCTTGTTCTGTCAGTAGTAATTTAGCATCAATATTGTAATGATGTTTGCTGCCAAACCAGCGCTGTTGAATGTCACCGGTAGCCCGGCTTGGTAATAACTTGAGAATCTGATTCAGGTAATCAATGAGTTTTTGATTATTTTCACGCGCCAGAAATGCGTAGGGCGCAGGGTGATAAGGGGCAAAGTTACGGATTTGTAACGTCAAGAGCTGTAGCTGGTCAATTAAATAGTTGGCAGAGGTCGCATTGGAGACATAGACATCGGCATTACCATAAGCGACGGCCAGCAAACCCTGTAACTGATTGGGGTAAGCCACAATTTTATCGGCGTGATAGTTAAATAAAAACTCAGGGGAAAGGGGTTCGTTATTGACGATTGCTACCGTTTCCGGGTGGGTACGCTTGGTTGGATCCCAATTTTTACTCCGGACTTCGACATGACGGTTAGTGAAGAAGGCGTGTGACGCAATCAACCCCGGCTGTGCCAGCATGGGCGTACCCGCCATCAGGTCAATCTGACCATTTTCCAGCGCATTCAATACCAGCCCGTAATCACAATACCCAATCATCTGGAACGATAATTGGCTCGCATCACTGATGATTTTAAGATAGTCCGCGACTATTCCTTCAATGGAATTATCATCGCGGTTAACCACAAAAGGGGTATTAGCATCAATGACCACGCCCACTTTTACCGTACGCCGGCTTGATTGGCGGGTATCAGTGTTGGACGGAAGTAATAGGTCATCACTGTAGCTGTTGGCAATACTGTGTATCGTCAATGGCTGGCCGGTATCACAGCCTAAACGGCTGGTCATCAGGGCAGCATGGAGTTGCCCACTCACTAGCAACAGACAGCACAGTAGGGTATGCAAAGAAAGCCAGCTACGTAAATTTAAAGAAAACGTGATACGCAAAGAGAACCTTGTACGCCATGAGACAGATTTGTATGAAGACACCAACGTGAACTATACCGACTCGATCTGCATTGCCAAATTGAACTACACCAAATTGTGGGTATGCGCATAATCTGCCAGTTCAATAACAGAGCTTAGTCCCAATTTGGTCAGTATTCGAGTTTTATAGGTGCTGACTGTTTTGTTACTGATAAACATCTCGTCGGCGATTTGTTTGTTAGACAAGCCATTCACCAGATAACGCAACACATTAATTTCCCGTTCAGATAACAAACGTGCTCGATTGACCGGATCGTGGCTAGACGGTTGCCCGGCCAATTGGGTCAACGTTTCAGAGGGGAAGAAAGAGTAGCCCCGCAATACGTTCTGTGCAGCGAAAAGAATTTCGCTAATATCTTTATTTTTACTGATAAAACCGTTGGCACCGGCCTGTAATGCGCGAACAGCAAACACCTGTTCGTTCTTGGCTGACAAGAATAATGATTTGCCGGTAAAACCGCGCTGTTGGAGCTTCTTCAGCAATGAGAAACCATCGAAATTAGGTAGCTCAATATCGATAATAACCAGGTCAACTGGATTATTTTTTAATATTTCTAATGCCTCACTACCATCAACTGATTCATAAATTGTTGAGAATTCGTTGCTTTGTGATAACAAAGCACGAATAGCAACACGAATAGCTGGATGGTCATCAACTATCATCACTGATTTTGTCATGTTCTCTCCGTAAACCGTTATATCTTGGGATTAGCAGAGTTCACTCACTGCTCCTCGCTTGCACCGATAGACGCCAAATGATTACCCAAGATGAGATAAACAAGAATCACTACTGTCGATGCCCAAAGTACTATTTCGGTGATTCTAATCTCTAATTATAGATTATCAAGAAAAGATTCTTGCTTATGTATCAGGCTACTGCGCAATGTATCCGAAGATACCTTATTCTACCTAGCGAATTGATTATAAACGAATTAGGATTTTTTTTAGTGAAATTAAAAAAAGATTATTCATGAAAGTTGAAAAGGAATAGTTAATTTATAATTTCGAATGTAAACCTTTCCAATTTTTTAACCTTTGATATGGAAAACATAATAACCAAGTTTATGGCTCATTCCACTATGCATATCAGAGGGATAGGCAGACATCTGATAATGGGCATGACCTTTGATGTCACAACAGCTCTGGAGTTATCACATTTAATGGCAAAACGTCAGCAGCAGAATCTGTCATGCCGACATGTGATTCCCGTACGCAAAAAGCCTGCTTAGGTTTCTAAGCAGGCTTTTCTAATATGGCTCCTCTGACTGGACTCGAACCAGTGACATACGGATTAACAGTCCGCCGTTCTACCGACTGAACTACAGAGGAATCGTGTGAACGGGGCGAATAATAGCGAGGTATGGGGGACATGTCAAAGGGGAAACTGAAAATTTGGATCGTTTGCTTATAGATTGTGCAACTTATTGAGATTTTGGACTTTTAGCCAGGTTTCTGCCCATAAATCCAGTCAGGTAACCGATAAGATACGGGCAGCCGTGTTTTGCGCTGCCCGTTGAACGCTATCGCGGAGTCTCTGCCAGTACAAACATGCCATACGGATGGATTTGCAGATAATAGCTATCACCAGGGGCTGGTTGTAACTGAGTGGCGTTCACTTGCAGTAACAAGGATTGGCCTTGCCAGTCTACCAGAACTTCATATTGCGGCCCCATATAGGCCACTTTATTGATAATACAACGCTGGCTTGCTTCACCTTGTTGGCTCAGGGTGATGGCTTCTGGCCGCACACCGACAGTTGATTGCTGAAGTTCTGGGGCAAATCCTTGTGGCTTAGGAATATGATAACCAAAAATCTCGACGCTACTGCTGTGAATATTGGCTGGGAAGACGTTAGCATCTCCCATAAAACTGGCCATAAAATGCGACGCTGGTTGGCGATAGAGTTCTTGTGGTGCACCAATCTGCATGATTTTGCCTTTATTCATTACCAGTACGGTATCAGACACGGCAAAGGCTTCGCTTTGATCGTGTGTGACATACAGTGAGGTAATATTGAACTGTTGCTGCAATTCACGAATTTTGTCGCGCATACTGCGACGCAGGTTGGCATCCAGATTGCTCAGTGGTTCATCGAACAATAGCACTTTAGGTTTAAGGATTAGCGCCCTGGCCAGCGCCACCCGCTGCTGCTGCCCGCCAGAGATTTGATCGACAAACCGATCGGCAAACCCTTCTAAATCGACTAATGCCAGTGCTTCCTGTACGCGATCACGAATTTCATCTTTTGGTCGGCCCAGCATTTTTAGGCCATAACCGATGTTTTCACCAAGCGACATATGCGGGAACAGGGCATAGGACTGAAATACCATGCAGATATCACGTTGCTGGATAGATCTGTCAGTTACATCTTCTCCATCGATAAATATTTGCCCGCTGCTCGGTTTCTCCAATCCTGCAACCAGCCGCAATACCGTGGTTTTTCCACAACCGGAGGGGCCCAACAGTGTGACCATTTCCCCTTTAGGGATGGCGAGACTCAAATCGTCAATCACCGTATTGCTGCCAAAGCGCTTAGTTACGTGCTTGAGTTCGACAAAATGTTTTTTATCGGCGCTGGGTGTTTTTATATCTGACACTGCATTTATGGTAGACATAGCATTTATAATAGACATCGCATTTAGCCTTATCAGTACGTCATTATTCAGCATTACTGGCTTTTGAGCGGGCAGTTCGCGCCTCACCGACCAGATAATCAAACAGGAAAATGATGGCAAGCATCACCACAATCAGGACAGAACCATAAGCGATAGCAATACCATATTCGCCGTCTTCTACCCGGTTAAGGATGTAAGAGGTCGCGACGCGAGTATCCGGTGTGACCAAAAAGACAATCGCACTGACGGTCGTCATGGCGCGTACAAAGCTGTAAATCAGTGCTGACAGAATTGCCGGGCGCAGCAGCGGCAGCAGAATATAAATTACCGTGCGTAGTGAACCGGCCCGCAGACTAAGGGATGCTTCATCCAGTGATTTATCCAATTGCCCCAGCCCGGCAATACCCGCGCGAATCCCGACCGGCACATTGCGCATCACCATTGAGATAATGACGATAGCCGCCGTGCCGGTCAGATACACCGGCGCACTGTTGAACGCCAAAATATAAGAGACACCGGCCACTGTTCCAGGCACGGCAAAGCACAGCATAGTGCTGAATTCGATGGTTTTTTTACCACGGAACTGCTGGCGCACCACGATATAGGCGATCAGCAGGCCAAAGGCGGCGGTGATCGGTGCGGCGATACCGGCATATAGCAAGGTATCAAGCAGAGAAGGCCATGCGCCATCACTGAACCCCTGACCAAATAGCTGAGTAAAGTTGTTTAGCGTCAGGGTGTAGTCAACTCCCCAGTTAACGGTGAAGCTGCCGTAGAAGATACTGCCGTACAGCAACACGTTAAAGGCAACCCATACATACAACATGGCGGTTGTCCCCCATACCAGCGATACCGGCAATGGCTGAACATCGCCCCGTGAGGATTTGCCGGAGATGGTGACGTAAGAGCGTTTGCCTATCCACATATACTGAATACAGAAGATAAATAGCGAGAACATCAGCAAGATAACGCCCAGCGTGGACGCTGCCGGATAATCGAGTTGTGCGCCAGTGATGTAGAAGTAGATTTGCGTGGCCAGCACGTCAAAGTTACCGCCCAATACCAGCGGATTACTGAAGTCAGCCAGCGATTGCACGATGACTATCAAAAATGAGTTCGCCAGTGCCGGTTTCAGCAGCGGCAGGAATACTTGCATAAAAGTCTGCCAGCGGCTGGCGCGCAAGGTATAGGAGGCTTCTTCCAATGATGGGTGAATGGTTTTGATCGCACCATCAAGGATCATAAATGACATCGGCGTAAAGGCCAACACTTGGGCCAACCAGATACCGGTGAAACCATATAGCCAGTTGGTATTGGTCAAGCCAAACCAAGTGACCATTAGCTCGGTCACGTAACCGGATCGCCCCATCATCAAGGTGACCCCCAATCCGACCACAAATGGCGGTGTCACAATCGGTAGAATCGAGAAAATCCGCCCGAGCAACGCTGAACGTTTGGCAATGCGCGTGGTGTATATGGCTAATACCATGCCGAAGAAAGTACAACCGATGCCTACCGCGACGGATAGCAGGAAGGAGTTCCAGATAACTTGCAGGATATGGGCCTGACCCAGAATCGCCATAAACTGCCACGGCGCAAAAGCCCCACTCTCATCGGTAAATATCGGGATGAAAATGGCAATACTTGGGAACAGAATAAAGACGGTAATTAGAGCGATAATGGTGACCAGCGAACCGAGCACAAAACGGTCACCGCCCAGCCATTCAAGGCGAGCCAGCGCAAGAGTAATCACCGCACCTAAGGCGATAAACAGCACGATAGTGGCATAACCTAAACCGCGCCCCAGCCAGGCTGAGGTTACTACGACCACCAGAGCGCAAAACAGCGCGTAACCCGCATCAAATAGATGGCGGCTGCGATGTTCACAACCAGCAGGCGATAGCGGCCTAAAAAGCAGCACTAGCGGTAGGCCGAACCATAGCGTGCTGATATTAAGACCAGACCAACCGTAAGCGGCCAGTAGCTCAGAACGGCTAGCCTCAAGCCAGCCATAATCCAGGCTGAATGCGGGTAATAAGGCAAAAGCAGCCACGGCGAAAGCCAACCAATAGAAAATAGCATCCCGTGTCTGCGGCAGCCGCAGAACATGTGAGTGAGTCATGGTGTTCCCCAGACCTAACCTTCATCCTTGACGTTGTCGCGGTGTTCACTGCAACGCCAGGGACTTGGTTATAGAAATAAATGATCAATTATTTATATGGTTCAGAATGCGTTGTGGGCTTTTATTGGCCCATCTTGACGTCATTAACCCACTTGGTTATCAGCTTCTTACGCATTTCGGTGGCACCGTAGGTATCCATGTCGTAGTTGATAAGTTTCAGATCATCTAATTTGAGCGAGTTAGGTGAGGTGGCGGCGGTGGTGTTGGTCAGAATTTGGTAGGACTGACCTTTCTGCCATGCCAGCTCTTGCGCCTCTTTTGACAGCACCCAGTCAACGAACAGTTTGGCGTTATCCAGATTACGTGCGCCTTTCAAGATACTGACGCCGCCAATTTCATAGCCAGAACCTTCGCAAGGCGAAATCAATTTCAGCGGTGCGCCTTTCTCTTTTTCCAGTGAGTAATCGTGCAGGAAGCCAATGCCAATGGTGGTTTCACCGCGTGCGGCATTACGCGCAGGGGCGATGCCGGATTTAGTGTATTGCGACACGTTGGCGTTCAGTTTTTTCAGGTAATCGAATGCGGCTTCTTCGCCCCACAATTGTGAGAAGGTGGCCAGTGCGGTGTAGGCGGTACCGGAACTTTGTGGATCGGCGATTTGGATTTCACCTTTGTAGACCGGATTGGTCAGATCTTTCCAGCACTTTGGCTCTGGCAAGCCTTTCTCTTTCAGGCGGTCAGTGTTGACGCCTAACCCCAGGATGCCGATATAAACCGCTGAAGAGTAGTTGCCTTTGCGTTTTGCCGGATCACGGAACTGCGGCATGATCTGTTCCAGATTAGGCGATGTGTAGGGATAGAGCAGATCCATCTCACCGGCCTGAGATTGCGGGTCTAGCGTGCCGCCATACCAGACATCGGCCTGCGGGTTCTTTTTCTCCGCATCAACTTTTGCTAATGTGCTGCCGGAGCCATTGCGGATAAAGCTGGTTTTAACGTCATACTTTGCACCAAAGGCTTTGGCTTCTTCTTCACACATGGCATTGGTTGCGCTGCAATAAATCACCAGACGACCTTCTGCTTTGGCGACAGTAGTTAAAGCGCTCAGTGCGAGGCCTGCGGCAATCAGGGCTGAGAGTGGTGCGAGTTTCATCATATTATCCTTTTTATCCCCTGATGAACCCAACATGTGGGAACAGTCAGCGTTGATGTTGTAGGAACGAGGTATTGTTAGCTTTATTGCTAACATATTGTTTTATTATGTTTTATCTGGGCTTTCGTGCCGTTAGCGACCCACTCTCCATCGCAGGCTAGATTTTGTTTTTATCTCTCGGGGCGAACCTTTGTGCTATCGATTCAAAGCCAAATCTATTCAGCCCGGTCATCAATAGCGGCATTAATAACAACCCGACGCAAGCTGATGCCAGTGTTAGCAAAGCAAAAAATCCTTGCCAGCCATAATGTTGCAGCACTTGCGCCAGTGGCCATCCCGCCAGAGCCGCTCCGAGATAGGCGAATAGGCCAAGAAAGCCGGTGACCGTACCGGCGGCGTCTTTATGGGTATATTCTGTGGCCGCCAGGCCAATGAGCATTTGTGGCCCGAAGACAAAAAATCCGATGCTAAAAAATATCACTGATAGCAGCGGGTAGTTATGTACGGGAGCCAGCCACAGGGCGGTCATGGTCAGGAATAACCCGAGCGCGAATAACAAAATCATCGGTGCGCGCTGGCCACGAAATAACAGATCAGACCCCCAACCGGCAAACAGCGCCCCGAACAGCCCGCCTAACTCAAACAGCGATAATGTGGCGTTGGCACTGAGCAAATTGACGCCGTGGCTCTCTGCCAGCCAAATATTGCCCCAATCATTGAGGGCAATGCGGATCAGATAGACCAGCACATAGGAGACTCCCAGCAACCAAATTGTCCGATTTCGCAATATGGCGTCGTGCAAGATACTCCCCATAGCCATCGGCGGGCTTTGCTGCTCCTGCCACCTATCCTGCGGGTCGCGTCGCCATTGGCCGATGGTCGGCAAACCTTGCTGTTGCGGCTTATCGCATAATTGCCAGCACAGCCAAATGCCTAATACGATGCCAATCGCGCCCGGTACTAACAGTGCGGCCTGCCAGCCGTAATGCGAGGCCAGAAAAGCCGATAACAGCGGCACCGCCGCTCCCCCAATACTGATGGAGGTATTCCAACATCCCCACCAGGTTCCGCGTTCACTGCGCGAATACCAGCTACTGAGTAACTTGGCGCATGGCGGCCATCCCCATCCCTGAAAAAAGCCGTTTAACGTCCAAACAATCAACAGTGCAGGCAGCGAATGGCACAGGGTAAACACCACATTGAGTACCCCGGTCATCATCAGGCCGATACCCATTATCCAGCGGGCTTGAGTTCGGTCACTGACAATGCCGGAAACAAACTTCGAGCCGCCGTACGCCAGATAAAACAGCGTGCCCAATAAGCCGATATCCCCTTTATCCAGCCCCAACTCCACCTGCATCACCGGCATCGCGTAGTTAACACTCTTGCGGGTCAGATAAAAGGCGGCGTAACCCATCACCATTGCGGCCATCAGGCGTGGTCGCCAGTAGCGATAGCGCGCATTAACCTGTTCTGGCGTCAAAGGCTCTGGGGGTAAAGCCTTTGGCAATAAGGGTGATGCAGGCATGGATTCCTCCGGTATTGGGCTGATTTTATGGCAGATAAATGTAAAAGAGATGAGACAAGGTTGTAGACGCTTAGGAATAATGCTTAGTTATGTGCGTCTTTGATCTACTTTTGTGGGCAGGTTCACACAGTCGTTATCGATGGCGTCAGTTGCTTGGCTATGGGTTGGTAGGTTGACGATAATGCGAGTGCCTAAACGACGTTGCAATTGCCAGTCTCCGCCGAGCGCTCGTACCCGTTCTTCCATCCCTCGTAGCCCAAAGCCACCCCCCTGCGGCTGAATCGGTATCCCGATACCGTCATCTCGCACATCCAGGGTGATAAGGTTATCGGTCTGACGCAGGCTAACCTGAATATTTCGTGCGTTGGCGTGTTTACTAATATTGTTTAGCAGCTCTTGCACCAGCCGGTACAGCGTAAACACCACTGCGTCCTCGATATGCGTGGCGGGTAAGGCGTAATCCAGTTGGAAGTTGATACCTTGTTCAGCAAAAGCATACTCTTCGGCCAGATGGCACAACGCCTGATCCAGTGGCATCTCATCTAGTACCGGCGGGCGTAACTGGCGCAATAGCTGGCGGGTGGTTTGGTGGATGCGTTGCGACAAACTGCTGATTTGGTCCGCAGCAGATTGTGCCGCCGGTGTAGGGGTGCTGCGGTTGACCAGCATCGCCTGAATCTGAATGGCGGTGATGTTCTGGCCAATTTCATCATGTAACTCGCGGGCAATCTCTTTGCGCACATCTTCTTCGGTATGTACCAACCGCTCCATCAGTTTGCGGCGAGTTTGCAGCTCGTGTTCCAACTGATTGCGATAACGATGTAGCCGTTGGGCCAGTTGTTGTTGGCGGCTGATGGCGATCCCCAATGTTAGCCCTAACAGTGCCTGAGTGGAGAGGAACAATTCCAGTTCGGCTAAGTCATCAAATGCGCCGCTGGCCTGACGGGTCATGGTAATCATCAGGCTGCCTAATACTGCGGCTAAAACCCCACCTTGCCAGCCAAATTTATAGGCCATAAACACATTGGGTAGAAAAACAAAAATTAGCAGTAAGCGCTCCATATTCGGCGCAATAGCCACTTGTATACAGGCACCAATGGCAAAAATAAGCGAACACCAAACCAGCAAGGAGGTGCGCAGTGGTGGGTCAGGCATCTGTTGTGGGAATAGATTTCTAATATGCTGTTGCTTTAGATATTCGTATATTAAATAAGTAAACGGAACCAGCAGAATACCGCCAGTAAAGGTGGCTAACAGCGTTTGTGTTAAGGGTAACGGCAGCCAAAAAACCAGCAAGCCATGCAGTGAACTGTTTGCTGCCACCGCTGCCAACAAAAGTAGCAAGCGCTGCCAGTAAAGGGTGTAATGATGCCAGAAACGCTGGGCAAACCAGGCGGGGAGCAAACTAAGACAAGGTGACAGCACGATCATAAGCTGAGTTTGTAACTGCTCGCTATATAGCCACCCTAACATGGTCGCTTCGGCCAGTAAAAGCACGGGCCAATAGCGGCGTGGTAGCAAAATCATCAGTGCTAACCGCAGACCTTGTGGCAGTAACAAAATGGCATGTAGGCCATCATTACTGAGATAAAAGCTGATGGTCCATAGCGCCAGCCAACTGAGAGAAAAGAAGATGGCCAGAAATAGCGATAATCCGACAGACCGCAGTTGCCACATATCAGTTACCGGCCAGTAGCTGGTGTTGCAGCGCGAAATGCACTAATTCAACTGTGGTTTCGCAATTCAGTTTGCCCAGAATATTGGCCCGATGCACATGAACGGTTTTGTGACTGAGCAGCAACTGTTCGGCAATGTTTTTTACACTTATTCCATTGATCAATAACTGGAAAACCTCTTTCTCACGCGGTGTCAATATTGCCAGTTGTTGCGGCTGTTGTGGCATGTGGCGCAGCGCACGTAAGGCATCGGCACACAGATAAAGGCCGCCGCCATTAACGGTTCGTAACGCTTGCACCAGCTCATGTGGCCCACAGCGTTTGGTCAAATAACCGCTCGCTCCGGCATCCATAGCACTTTGCACAAAGGCGGTAGTGTCATAAATACTTAGAATAATGGCGCGAAAATGAGGCATTTTTTGGCGTAAGCGCTTAAGCAGGCTCAGCCCGCTTTCATCGGGCATTGAAATATCCATCACCGCAACATGTACATTTTTGTCGGGCAGTTCCATCCATGCCTCTGCCGCTGAACCATATTCGCCAATAATACAAATATCATTTTCCAATGATAACAACTGGGCAAACCCGGAGCGGACAACAATATGGTCATCAATCAATGCAACATTTATCATGATTTTTCATTATTACGGAACATCGCAGCATGATGCTTATCTATCTTTGCTTGAGCAATCATTGTTGTCAGAAATGTAAGAGGCTTAACAATTGTGAGGCAAAAAAAGAGGAAGCAGGGGATTATGACGTAAGGAAAGCACGCTCCACCAGGGTGATGTGGAGCGGATGCCAGTGATAATTTTATGAATGCACTGGCTTATGGGGCGATTGACGTTATAAATTACGCAGACTAGCCCGCTTTTTTGGCTTGGTAAATACGCTGTGGTCTGCCGACTTTTCCGTAGATAATGGCGGCCTGTAAAGCTTGATTCGCTGCACAGAATTCCAGATAGCGACGCGCGGTAGTACGGCTTAGCCCCAACGCCTGAGCTACATTTTCAGCGGTATATTGTGCTGTACTCTCACTGAATAATGTCTGGATTTTGTCCAGTGTTATTTGGTCGATACCGAGTGGCAAAGCGATTTTTTGTTCGCCACGGGCATAGGTATTGTACATTTCATCAATTTGGCGCTGATTGACTTTCGTGCCGTCCTGTAACACTTGGTGGCGGCGGCTATAACGTGCCAGTGACTGTTCCAACCGTTCGTAGGCTACCGGTTTAATCAGGTAATCAAACACACCATAGCGAATAGCTTCCGATACTGTTTCGCTGTCACTGGCTGCGGTAACGAAAATAATGCCGCCAGCAAAACCCTGTAGGGTAAGTTCACGTAGCAATTCCAGGCCACTACCATCGGGCAAATAGTTATCTAACAGAATCAAATCAGGCTTAAATCGTGCCACCATACTGCGGGCTTGCTGTAGATTACCCGCCAGCCAGACTTCGCGGCAGTTGTTGCTCTGTTTGATAAACTCTGCGTGCATCTCTGCCAGTGGCGTTTCATCTTCAACCACTAAAATATTAAGCCATTCCATTGGGTCTCCTATCTTTGAGATCAACGCGTCTTCGGAATAAAGACCGTAAATAACGAGCCGCTCGGGGGATTCTCTTCCACCGTAATCGTCCCGCCACTTTGCTGAACATAGGTGGCGACCAGGTACAGGCCGATGCCGTGTTCATCTGAATTTTTGGTGCTAATACCGCGTTCAAACAGACTGTCTTGCAATTGTGGGCTAATACCACAGCCGTGGTCGGCAACCTCTACAATCAATTCATTGCCTTCGTCAGACAGATAAATCTCAACCTGCTGGCCGCCGCCGGGATTTTTTAGACTGGCTTCAAAGGCATTATCCAATAAGTTGCCGATAATTGCCGCCAACTCATTCTCACCTATCGTCGGCGGCAGTATGCCCAACTGACAGCCTGGAATAAAGTTCAGGTTCAAACCTAACTCTTTGGCACGATGGTATTTACCAAATAACAATGCGGCAATCTGCCGGTTACTGAATGCGGTACGTAGCATATCAATCAGCGCCTGATGTGATGATGATTCGGTTTTTACCATCTCCAAGGCCCGGTCAAATTCCTTCATTTGCAGCAACCCGCTCAGTGTCGACATCCAATTTAGGTGTTCGTGACGAACTGTACGCAAATTTTCGACATATTGTTTTATCTGGCTAAGTTGGGCACTCAGCGTATGGATGTCATCCTGACTACGGAAACTTACCACCCAGCCTTGAAACACGCGGTCTTCTGACCAGATGCCCGCGCGGTTGGCGATAGTATTCAGGCCATTGAAAGTACACAGTTCGTCTTGACGGTTATCACCGGTTTGATCAAGAAAGAAGTTAACTGGCGAGACGACATCGCTGACTTTACAGCCAATAAGTTGTTGTGGTGTGGCTGAGATATTCAGCATTTTACGCGCATTCGGGTTGATTGCCGTGATCCTACCCTCAGGATCAACGGCCAGCAGTCCTTCAAACACCGCGCCGAATAGCGCTTCTTGCTGGCGTAGAACGCGAGCTATCTCTTTGGGTTCCATTCCCATCATCTGACGGCGAATATGATGCGCAAATAGCCAGGAAAGAAACATCAGCACCACCAGCACCATAATAAAAGAGTGGGTGAGTGGCAGCAGATAAATCAGCCGCCAATGGTCTATTTTACTGATCAGGTAACCTAAGGAAACGACCCCGATGATCTGCCCGTTTTCATCGCGGATCGGCGTTTTGGCTCGCATCGCTTCCCCCATCGAGCCTTTACCGAAAATAATATAGCTCTCACCCCTTTCCAGTGCTCCGGGTTTGGTCCATTGCATTGGGTAGCCAATCATCTGTGGATTAGGGTGATACAGACGAATGGACTGTGTATCGCCAATAACAAGGTAATCAAGGTCTGAGGTATTACCGAGCCGGCCAACGATTTGTGCTAACTGGGCTTTATCGCGATGTTTGACAGCGACCACCACCGAATCCATTGCCGCGATAATTTTGGCCTGATTCATCGCAGTCTTACTGACTTGATCCAGTAAATACTGTTCAAAACTGTGACTTAAAAAACGGTCCAGCGCGCCGACCAAAATGATCGAGACGGTCAATAACAGTAGAAATATGCGCAGTGGGAAGGCGATATTCTTCAGGCAATTCCACTTCAGGCCACGCCATTTTAATTTACGTAATGTAGAAAAATGTGAAGAAAACAGAGCCACACTACTCACCTTAATTAACATATTAATCATTATCACTGTCATTAACATAAGTTAATTCAAGAAATAATAAAATAGCTAAGAGAAATAAAAAAATATAATAATAATTAAGAAAATTAAAACCATTAAATAACTTATATTTACTCTGTTATATGTGAAATAGGTCAATTAAACCGGCTGTTTTTATGTTTAGCATGTGTTTATAAAATAATCTCAATAAAAATAAACCCATCAGGCGTTTGTTTTATCTTGTTGTTTTTATGTAAATTTTATTTTGGAATAAATTAATTTGTTATCGATAAATTTATTCTAATACTTGTTTTTTATTTGTTATGTAAACGTTATGGCAGAGAGTGATTTATGGATACGGTATTTAGCCGCGTTAATCGTTCAGACCACCGGCGAATTGCAGAAATAACACGTTTTCTACGTGATAACGATTTGAATATAGATACTACCGTCGAGGTGTTTATTACTGTTAGCCATAATGAAAAACTTATCGCGTGCGGCGGTATCGCAGGCAATATCATCAAATGTGTTGCTATCAGCGAGCAAGTCAGGGGGGAAGGGCTGGCGTTGACGTTAGCCACTGAATTGGTCAACCTGGCCTATGAACGCCATCACAGTCACCTGTTTATTTATACTAAAACTAAAAACGAGAGTTTATTTAAGGCATGTGGCTTTTATCCGATCGCCAGTGTTCCCGGTATTGTCGTCTTAATGGAGAATAGCGCCTGCCGTTTACAGCGCTATGCGAAACAATTAAGTCAGCTACGACAACCATGTCAGAAACAACCACATTCGCTACAACCATCTGACCAGAAAATTGGCAGTATCGTGATGAATGCCAACCCCTTTACCCGTGGGCACCAATATTTGGTTCGTCAGGCTGCGGCGCAATGTGATTGGCTGCATCTGTTTTTGGTGAAAGAAGATAATTCTCGCTTCCCTTATGAAGACCGGCTGCAATTAGTGCTGCGTGGAACGCGTGATATCACCAATCTCACGGTACATCCTGGTTCGGAATATATGATCTCCCGCGCTACCTTCCCGTGCTATTTCATAAAAGACCAGGGGGTGGCAGATGACTGCTACACCGAAATCGATCTGAAGATATTCCGTCAATATTTGGCTCCTGCCTTGGGGATAACGCATCGCTTTGTCGGAACAGAGCCATTTTGTTCTGTAACCGCAAAATATAACCACGATATGAGCTATTGGCTCGAAACCCCACTATTACCATCGCCGCCTATTTTATTGGTAGAGATCGAGCGCCTTAAATACCACAACACCGCGATTTCTGCCTCTTGGGTGCGCAAATTACTGGCTCAAGGCGACGGCGACACTATCAGCAAGTTGGTGCCGCAGGCGACCGGTGAATACTTACAGCAGCTATTGGCGCAACGCCCGAAAAAGGCGGTCAACCCAGACGAAACCCTTATTGCGGTAAAGAATCCAGCCCTGTTTTAGCAAATTAAAGCAGGGCTAACGTCATGTGTTCAGCTCCGCCCATGTGCTGATATCAACTTAGACGACCATAGAATTTGAAGACAAGTTAATCAGGTGAAACATGAAAATTATCAGAGAAGCCGTCGCCGGTACGCTGGAATCAAGCGACGTGATGGTGCGTATTGCGCCATTAAATCCACCCGAAATCGATCTGCAAATTCACAGCAGTGTGGATAAGCAATTTGGTGGTGCTATTCGCTACAGCGTATTGGCTGTGCTGGAACAGTATCGGGTGAGCGGGGTGCAATTAATTATTGATGATAAAGGCGCACTGGAATGTGTGTTGTTGGCTCGGCTGGAAACTGCACTGCTCAGAGCCTGCGATGAAAAAATTCTGCCGTGGAGAGCGCAATCATGAAACCTGAAATGAAACACAGAATGCGCCGCAGCATGTTGTTTGTTCCCGGTGCGAATGCGGCAATGGTAAGTAATTCATTTATTTATCAGGCTGATGCGCTGATGTTTGACCTGGAAGATTCAGTCATTCTGCGCGAGAAAGATGCCGCTCGTCGCTTGGTTTATCACGCGTTGCAACATCCGCTTTATCAGGATGTGGAAACCATTGTTCGTGTCAATGCATTGGACTCAGCTTATGGAATGGCCGATCTGGAAGCGGTGGTACGGGGGGGGGCCGATATCGTTCGCTTGCCAAAAACCGATAGCGCACAAGATGTCGAAGATATGGCGCGGGAAATCAGCCGTATTGAGTCTGAATGTGGGCGTGAAGTGGGCAGCACCGGGTTGTTAGCGGCGATTGAGTCAGCGCAGGGGATTACCCAGGCACTGGCAATCGCTCAGGCTTCTCCACGCTTGATGGGTATTGCATTGGGCGCTGAGGATTATGTCCGCAATTTGCGCACCGAACGCTCGCCAGAAGGTATCGAGCTGCTGTTTGCCCGCTGTTCAATTTTGCAGGCAGCCCGCGCGGTTGGGATTCAGGCTTTCGATACCGTCTATTCCGATGCCAATAACGAGGCCGGTTTTCTACAGGAAGCGGCGTTAATCAAGCAACTGGGATTTGATGGTAAGTCGTTGATTAACCCACGACAAATCGAGTTGTTGCATAACCTTTATGCCCCAACGGAGAAAGAAGTTCGCCATGCCCAAGCAGTGGTTGATGCGGCGCAGGCCGCAGAAGCTGAAGGACGTGGGGTGGTTTCACTCAACGGCAAGATGGTGGATAGCCCGGTTATTGAGCGGGCGCGATTGGTTCTGCAACGAGCAGTCAGTGGCCTGCGTGAGGAATAAATGATGAATCGGCAACAACGAGTAGCAACCTTAAGCCACCGTCAGGATAACGGCCCGGCTTATTCATTGTATCAGAACAGTTCTAAGGCCAATTTGCAGGCGAAAAAGCCGCGTGACATCAAGCTGTGCGACTCGCTGGAAGATGTTATCCGGCGCTCAGGATTGCAAGATGGCATGACCATCTCCTTCCACCACGCTTTCCGCGCCGGTGACTTAACCCTCAATCTGGTGATGGGTGTCATTGCGGATATGGGCTTCAAAAACCTACGACTTGCCTCCAGTTCCCTGAGCGACTGCCATTCGCCGCTGGTGGATCACATCCGTAACGGCGTCGTTAGCGAGATATATACTTCCGGCCTGCGCGGGCCGCTGGCGGAGGAAGTCTCGCGTGGATTATTGGGTAAACCCGTACAGATTCATTCACACGGCGGGCGGGTTAACCTGATTGAGTCGGGCGAGCTGACCATTGATATTGCCTTTATTGGCGTACCGGCTTGTGATGAATTTGGCAATACCAATGGTTTTAGCGGCAACGCCTGTTGCGGCTCATTGGGCTACGCCAAAGTTGATGCCGAATACGCGCATTGCGTGGTGCTACTGACCGAAGCGCTGGTGGCTTATCCGCATCACCCAGCGAGCATTACGCAGGATCAGGTTGACCTGATCGTATCGGTTGAAAAAGTGGGGGATGCCGACAAGATAGGCGCTGATACTACCCGAATGACCTCCAATCCGCGTGAGTTATTGATTGCCCGCCGTGCTGCTGAGGTGATTGCCGGTTCCGGCTATTTTGTCGATGGATTCTCTTTGCAGACCGGGACGGGTGGCGCGTCGCTGGCGGTAACCCGTTTCCTCGAAGATAAAATGCTACGGCGCAATATCACGGCGGCTTTTGCCCTCGGTGGCATTACCTCAACAATGGTGGAACTGCATGAGAAGGGGCTGATTACCAAGCTGTTGGACGTGCAAAGTTTTGACCGACAGGCGGCCTCTTCGCTAGCACGTAACCCGCAGCATATCGAAATCAGTGCCAATCAGTATGCCAATTTCAGCTCGAAGGGGGCATCGGTTGACCGGCTGGATGTGGTTATCCTCAGTGCGCTGGAGATTGATACCCGTTTCAATGTCAATGTACTGACCGGCTCTGACGGCGTGCTGCGCGGTGCTTCGGGTGGTCATTGTGATACGGCAGCGGCGGCGCGCCTGTCAATTATTGTCGCACCACTGGTTCGTGGGCGCATTCCAACGCTGGTTGATGAAGTTATCACCTGTGTCACTCCCGGTTCCAGTGTGGATATTTTGGTCACCGATCATGGTATTGCGGTTAATCCGGCGCGCCCAGAACTGGCGGAGCGTTTGCAACAGGCGGGTTTGCCCATCGTGACCATCGACTGGCTTTATCAGCGCGCGCTACTGCTGACAGGTGTGCCACAACCCATTGCGTTCACTGACAGGGTCGTCGCTGTGGTGCGCTACCGCGATGGTTCAGTGATTGATGTCGTTCATCAGATACAGGAGTAGCCGATGAACATTATTTCCCCTGAATTATCAGCCAACCGGCCTATTAGTCTGCCGGAGTTACTGACCAGTCGTGAGTCTCGCCAGGCGCGGCAGCAAGCGTGGCTGGCCCGTCATCAGGTCACACTGATTTCCTTAACACTGGTGGCTCCGGGGGCGGTGAAAGATAACCCATTGACCCGCAAGCTGTTTGCATTGGCATGGCGCGCCATTAGCGCACTGAGTCAACAACAGTATTGGCCGGTATTGCAGCAGGAGATTTTTCCGCTGCCGACCGGTTGCGAAGGCTTGATAGCGGTTGATTTGCCCGCGGAACAGGTGAAAGACGCGGCGTTATTACTTGAATTAAAGCATCCGCAGGGCCGGTTATGGGATATCGATGTGCTGGATGCGGGCGGGCAAATCTTATCCCGCCGTGATTTAGGTTTGCCACCGCGCCGCTGTTTGCTGTGCCACCGCCCGGCCAATGTGTGTGGGCGGGCCAAAACTCACAGTATCGATGAACTGTTGCTTCAAATGGAGTTGATGCTCAATGCTACAACTGCACCTCACTGATCCGCAGCGCTTAACATGCACTTTGGCCAACGTATCTGGCTTTACCCACGGCCATTTTGCTCAATACTATGGTGCACTGGCATATCAGGCGATGCTGGCGGAAGTCAATTTAACCCCTAAACCTGGCTTAGTTGACCGCTTTAACTGTGGCGCACATCGGGATATGTCGCTGGTGGATTTTTATCACAGCGCCGACGCCATCGCACCCTGGCTCCCACGCTTTATTGAGCAAGGTATCAATTATTGTCATCTGAGCGGACCGGCGGCACTGAACAACCTGCGACCTCTGGGGCTGGCATGTGAAAACAGTATGTTCCGCGCCACTGGCGGCGTGAATACCCACAAAGGCAGTATCTTTTCGCTGGGATTGCTCTGCTGTGCGCTGGGGCGGCGCAAAGCTCGTGGCGAAGGGATCGATGCTGCTGCGGTTTGTCATGAGGTGGCGCTTATGTGTTGTGGATTGACGGAACGTGAGCTTCGTCAATCCAACCCGCGACAAACGGCGGGCCAGCGCCTGTTTTACCAATATGGCCTGACCGGTGCGCGTGGCGAGGCTGAATCGGGATTCGCTACGGTGCTAACCCATGCTCTGCCCGCCTATCGGCGGTTATTGGCTGACGGGGCGCAACCTGACCATGCCTTATTGCACACCTTGCTTCTTTTACTCTCCGTCAATAGCGATACCAATGTGGTCGCGCGCGGTGGTATCAAGGGTTTGCAGTGGCTACAGCAGCAGGCGGCAACCATTCTGGCTTCACTCCCCGCGACGGGGGGGCGCTCCCCGGTCGCCCGTGCACAAGTACGCGTGTTTGATGCCCAATGTATCGCCCGTAACCTCAGTCCGGGCGGCAGTGCTGACCTGCTGATCCTGACCTGGTTTCTGGCGCAGTTCCCTCATCATTTCCCCCACAAAAATAATAACGGTGTTATTGAACCAATAACAGCTCTAGGAGTATCTCTATGTTGAAGTCGCAAGAGAAAATATGGAAAGCGATAGCGCCTTTTTTGGTGCTGGCCATACTGCTGTTGATCCCAACCCCAGAGGGGATGCCACCACAAGCCTGGCGCTATTTTGCCATTTTTGTCGCGATGATTGTCGGTATGATTTTAGAACCCATCCCAGCGACCGCGATAAGTTTTATTGCAGTGACCATTTGCGTTTTAACCTCTGATTGGGTGCTATTTAGTGCCGCTGAAGTGGCGGACACCAGTTTTAAAGGTGGTAAAGAAGCGCTGAAATGGGGGCTGGCAGGGTTCTCCAGTACGACTGTCTGGCTGGTATTCGGTGCATTTATCTTTGCATTGGGTTATGAAGCCACCGGATTGGGCCGTCGGATAGCCTTGTTTATGGTGAAGTTCATGGGCAAACGTACCCTGACTCTTGGTTATGCCATTGTCATAATTGATATTTTGCTAGCACCGTTTACCCCATCGAATACTGCCCGTACCGGTGGCACGGTGTTCCCGGTGGTGAAAAACCTGCCGCCGCTGTTTGACTCTTTTCCTAATGATCCGTCGTCACGGCGTATCGGCGGTTATTTGATGTGGATGATGGTGATCGGAACCAGTATCAGTTCCTCCATGTTTGTGACCGGTGCCGCGCCTAACGTGCTGGGCATTGAATTTGTCAATAAAATAGCCGGTGTTCATATTGGCTGGATGCAGTGGTTCCTGGCATTCCTGCCGGTTGGGTTAATCTTACTGATTGTCGCACCGTGGCTCTCTTATGTGCTGTATAAGCCGGGCGTGACCAAAAGTAATGAAGTGGCTGCCTGGGCGCAAACGGCGTTGACAGAAATGGGGGCGCTAACCCGTAAAGAGATGATATTGATAGGGTTGGTACTACTCAGCCTGTGCTTGTGGGTATTTGGCGGCGCATTCATTGATGCTACCGCTGTAGGTTTATTAGCGGTATCCCTGATGTTAGCGCTGCATGTGGTGTCGTGGAAAGATATCACTAAATACTCCAGTGCCTGGAATACGCTGGTTAATCTGGCAACTTTGGTTGTTATGGCAAATGGCCTGACCCGTTCCGGATTTATCGACTGGTTTGCCAACACCATGAGCACCCATCTGGATGGCTTCTCACCGAACATGACTGTCGTGGCGCTGGTGCTGGTGTTCTATTTCTCCCATTATCTGTTTGCCAGCCTGTCAGCGCATACCGCGACCATGCTGCCAGTCATCCTGGCGGTAGGCAAAGGGCTGAGTGGCGTGCCAATGGAGCACCTCTCCATGCTACTGGTGTTATCCATCGGGATTATGGGGGTTCTAACGCCATATGCCACCGGGCCGGGTGTGATTATTTACGGCTGCGGCTACGTGAAATCAAAAGATTACTGGCGTTTAGGTGGGATCATGGGGGTGCTCTATATCTCCATGTTACTGCTGGTGGGCTGGCCAATCATGAGCTTGTGGTATTGATCCAAAGGCAGTAATAAGGAGGCGGGCCGGTCAGCGGCCCAACTCATCAGTAGCGGGTGAAATGCCTTTCGATATTGTGATGAGATGGCTTAACAACTACTATGAAAGGCGATTAATTAAGATAATTAGGATAGCGCGTGACGCCGGTATTTATCCGTAACTTTACCTTTGCAGCACTGCCCGCCAACGGTTTAAATCATCAACCGCCATTTCATGGGCTTTTAGCAAAATGTGATTTTGATATCAATGAATACCGGGATGAGCTGTTTGCCGTTTATGGCATTCACTTTCCTGGTCGTTTGCAAAAAGCGGTCACTAAACGGCGGGCCGAATATCTGGCGGGGCGTTTTGTTGCCCGTCAGGTATTAAATTTATTGGCGGTTCGCGATTATCCGTTAACCAATGGTGTGGATCGTGCCCCTGTGTGGCCGGCGGGCTTAATTGGCAGTATCAGCCATAATAGCCAGCGTGCTATATGTGCCGCCCAAATTATCACACCGGCAATGGCGTGTTCAGTTGAACCCCGCAGCGTGCATGGTCTTGGTTTGGATATTGAGGCCCTGATTGCAGTCGAAAGAGCGAAAGATCTGTGGCCCGGTATCCTCAGTGAGGATGAATATCGCCGCTTACAAGAAGGGCCGTTGCCCTTTAATCAGTTACTGACGCTGGCTTTTTCAGCCAAAGAAAGCTTGTTTAAAGCGATATATCCACAGCTAGGGCGCTACTTTGATTTTCTTGAAGCACGTTTTTTGAGCTATTCACTTACCTCAGGGTATTTCGAATTACAGCTATTACGTGAACTGAGTGATGATTTCCCCGCAGGGCGCTGCTTCACCGGCTGCTTCAGTATGAGTGAGGGTGATATCCAGACATTTATCGCCTATTAGTCTGTTGGATTACAGCATTTTTCATCATTTTCATCATTTTCATCATTTTCATCATTTTCATCTTTTTAAATTGGAAACTTTCACGGAGATAAGCTAAATATTTTGCTACCGACTCTGTTTATTTGATAGGACATCATGAAATATATAGTGCTATTGATTTTCATCTTGTGCGTAGCCTATGTGCATTTTCGTGGGAGGGTTCGTTATCCGTTCTGGCGTCAACTCTCAGATCATTCAACATTTGTTTCACCAATCAATGTCTTTATGTATCTCTTTTCGCGCACCCCCACGACGCCCTATTTAAAGCCGGATCTTTTCCCTGAATTGGAGGTACTGCGTGAGAACTGGCAGCAAATCAAGGATGAGGGCAAAGCGTTGATGGAGGTTCAGCAAATTAAAGCATCGGATAAATATAATGATGCCGGTTTTAACTCTTTTTTTAAAACTGGCTGGAAACGATTCTATCTGAAATGGTATGAAGACAGCCATCCATCAGCCATGACACTTTGTCCTTATACCACAGAGCTATTACGCGGATTACCGTCAGTCAAAGCCGCGATGTTTGCCGAATTACCCGATGGTAGCCGTTTGCCAAGGCACCGTGACCCCTATGCTGGCTCACTGCGTTATCATCTTGGTCTTATCACACCGAATGATGACCGCTGTTTTATTGATGTGGATGGCACTCCCTATAGCTGGCGTGATGGTGACGGAGTATTGTTCGACGAAACATATATTCACTATGCAGAAAATCAGAGTGGTCAAGACCGACTTATCCTGTTTTGTGATATTGAACGGCCAATGCGTTATCGATGGGCACAAGGCGTTAACCATTGGTTAGGGCGGAATCTCATGAGCGCCGCCACTGCACCAAATGAAGAAGGGGATCGTACCGGTGGTGTTAATCGGGCATTTAAATACATCTATGCGGTGCGTAAGGTGGGTAAACGGCTAAAAGCCTGGAACCGTAGGATTTATTATCTGATTAAATGGTTATTATTTGGTGGTATCGCCGCGGTGATTTTTTATGCGCTGTGAAGCCTGATGAGTAAAAATAGATTTTCAAATAGCGAGAAGCCCGCTTAAATTCCCTCCAGCGGGTTTTTTATGCACTAATACCGCCTGCTGTTGTGGGCTGAGTTCGACCACACAACCTCTGCTTCTAACAAGCTCTTCTTTTCTGGTAAATAATCAAAATATTAATTAAATTTTTAATTTCATTAAATTAATTTTTTGAAATTAAAATGTCGATTTCATCACAAAAAAAGAAAACTCTTTCATCAGTCATTTTTTGCTAATTAATGAGTAATCATACAATTACTCTTGAAATATTCTTTATATTCAATGGCATGAATTTATATTATGCTATGTAAAATAAGATTACTGATGTTTCAATTTTTCTTTTAATGAAATTTAAATATTAAAATGTGATCTTTATGGAATTTTAATTTCAACTTAGGTGGTATGTTGTTTACCGATAGGTTGCATGTCTGTGTGCTGCCAGTTCTGGATAGGCAAAGGCAGATAGCGAATCATTCATTGATAGCCTTTTTCGTATTTTCAGGAAGGCAGGATGAGTAAGTCAGGGCGGTATTGGCTAGCAGCGGTAAGTTTAGTTTAAGAATAATGTTAGAGGAGGACGCCAGATAACCACAATTTAATAAGGAATTTAGCATCACACTCTGTAATAAAGTTTATTTGGCTTCAACAACTGCATTTATTTAATGAATAAATCAGAGTGTCAAAAAGTTCTTCATCACTGCACTGTTTTAGGTGGCGGAGAGTTGCTTTTTTTTACCCCTTTTTGGCATTAAATGGATAATCAAATAAAAAGGTAACGCTATGTCGTTAATGATGAATCTCAATGTGCAGCAGAGAAAACGATTACATCAAATAACATTAGTCGCTACATTTGGTGGCTTGCTTTTTGGTTATGATACGGGTGTTATTAATGGTGCTTTTTCATCTCTGAAAGAGAATATGGCGCTGACACCCATGACCGTAGGGCTGGTAATGAGTGTGCTCTTGGTCGGAGCCGCTATTGGTAGTATTTTTGGCGGGAAACTGGCTGACTTTTTTGGTCGCAGAAAATATTTACTCTATCTCTCCTTTGTGTTCTTTTTTGGCGCATTATTATGTGCGATCTCGCCTAATATCACCTGTCTCTTGATTGCACGATTTCTACTTGGCTATGCCGTGGGCGGGGCATCAGTCACGGCACCCACGTTTATATCTGAAGTTGCGCCAACTGAGATGCGGGGCAAGCTGACAGGATTGAACGAAGTGGCTATCGTCATTGGCCAATTAGCTGCATTTGCCGTAAATGCTGTCATCGGTATTGTCTGGGGGCACTTACCCGAAGTCTGGCGTTATATGTTATTAATTCAGACTATCCCGGCAATTTGCTTGTTAGTTGGAATGTGGCGTTCGCCAGAAAGCCCCCGTTGGTTGGTCAGCAAGAATCGTCGAGAAGAAGCCTTAGCTATTTTAAAACAAATTCGGCCTGAGCATCGTGCTATTAAAGAATTTGAAGATATCGTGACGTTAATTGATATAGAAAATGAAAAGAAATTGTACGCTAAGAATGACTTGGCTATTATTTTCCAAACGCCTTGGATCTTAAAATTAATCTTGGTAGGTATAGTCTGGGCTGCATTGCAGCAAACTACCGGGGTTAACGTTATCATGTATTATGGTACGGAAATTCTCAATACCGCAGGGTTCTCTGAGAGAATGTCACTGATATGTAATGTACTAAATGGCGTCTTTTCTGTCGGTGGTATGGTGGTTGGTGTTATGTTCTTGGTTGATCGTTTTAAACGAAAGACACTGATTATTTATGGTTTTGCTCTGATGGCAACACTACATCTGATTATTGCTGGTGCAGATTATTACTTGGTTGGTGAAGTCAAGGCTACGGTCATTTGGTTGCTGGGGGCATTATTTGTTGGTGTGATGCAAGGGACAATGGGCTTTCTGACCTGGGTCGTACTGGCTGAACTTTTCCCCTTAAAAATTCGTGGGTTATCTATGGGGATCTCGGTATTCTTCATGTGGATCATGAATGCGATTGTCAGCTATTTATTTCCGGTGCTTCAGGCGAAACTAGGCTTGGGGCCTGTCTTCCTGATATTTGCGCTCATCAATTACCTGGCGATAATATTTGTTGTCACCGCTTTACCAGAAACATCCAATAAATCATTAGAGCAATTAGAGGAAGAACTGTCTGCGGGGAATTCATAACATCATATGCGATAACATAAGTTATATCGCAAAGAGGACAGGCAATGATAGATACTATAACTGTTGAAAACCTACACTTAGGATGTCAGGCAAAAAACAAGGCTGACGTTTTATCTATGGTAGGCAAAGAGTTCAAGGCGAAAGGTTATATCAGCCAAGACTGTGTCTCATTTCTCAATGAGAGAGAGCAACAAGTCTCTACATTCTTGGGAAATGGTATTACCTTGCCCCATCTTCCTAAATCAGCCACAAACATTATCCTTAAAACAGGTGTTGAGATTTTTCAATTCCCTGATGGCGTCATCTGGGATAGAAGCAACGTGATGTTTATTGCTATCGGGGTTATTGCTAAAGAAAAAGAGCATATCGATGTACTAAAAGATATTGCGTCGATTTTTAGCGATGAAATCATCGCAAATGCACTGTCATTAATCTCAAGCAAACAGGATTTCCTGCGTATTCTGAATCGTAAGTAGTGATGGATGATGAAATAACAAAAAAGCCGCTTAAGTTTCCTTAAGCGGCTTTCTTTAATTTGGCTCCTCTGACTGGACTCGAACCAGTGACATACGGATTAACAGTCCGCCGTTCTACCAACTGAACTACAGAGGAATTGTTCCAACGGGGCGCATGATATCCAGCACGCCGGATACTGTCAACGCTAAATTAGGCTATTATGTTTGACTGCTCAGCATCTGAACAGATGTGCTAAAAATAACGACATAAACCGAGTGAATCCAAGAGATCCTATTATTTATCGGTGCGTTCTAGTCGCAAGCCCCTTGGCAATTAATCAAGCCGTTATGTATTTTTAAAATTTTAACTCTCCGCCAGTTGAGTCTCTAAGCGTTTTAATCTGGTTAACGGGTCCTGACGGTAGAATGCGCAAAAATGTTGATAGACAGTAGGGAAGCGACCCTCCAATAATTCTGGTGCGCTGAAAAAATACTCTGAGAGTACGGCAAAACATTCAGCCGGATCACTAGCAGCGTAGGCATCCATGCTAGCCCCGTCGATACCGACTAAATCTATCTCATCTTGAATAGAGTCCATCGCCTTATGCAGGTCATATTCCCATGCGGCCACATCGCGCATGGCAATAGGGGGAACTCCATTTGAATTACCGCCATTGCGCATATCCAGCTTATGAGCCGCTTCATGAATGACCAAATTAAATCCCGATAAATCAAAAGAGTCTTGAATATCTTGCCAATTCAGAACGATCGGCCCTTGTTCCCAACTTTGGCCCGATTGTATGCTTTGACCAGAATGCACCAGCCCAAGGTCATCTTGCCAATCATCTTCCACGACAAATGGCGACGGGTAAATAAGCACTTCATGGAAACCATCCAACCACCTGGCACCCAACTCCATAACAGGCAGAGCAAAGAGTAGCGTGAGCCGAGCTTGCATTAATGGGGTCAATTCCAACCCTTGCAAAGGCACGAAACGCTTTTGTTGCAGTAACTGGCTGGCAACAGAGACAAGGCGTTGCAGTTCCTGCTCATTCAATGGAGCCAATAGCGGTATATTCAGGGCTTCCTGCCACTGTGCCAGTATTTCTGCTTGCGGTTGATTTGCTTTCCACAGCCACTTAATCATCAGGTTGCTCACAAAGTGATAATTCGAACGTCTAAAGCAGGAAGGTGTTGCTGCCAACATGCCGCAAAAGAGGGCATGTTGGCAACCATTATCATCGAAATTTGCCGCACGGTTTAATGAGGCGGCGTTTAACCGTGGAGGGAGTAACCTCTTTGAGAATGGAATCCTCTCTACATAATTATTCAAGCACTTATAGGAAATTCTTTCAACGATCCCTATCACATTTGGTATTTGCCAGCCCTTTGAATGCAGGCGATTATCACCAGTGACATAGCTTCTTCGATTGTAATGTTGGTGACACTGTAGAAGGTATATGGAGTACGGCCTTTTTCTGACGATGGCATAGATACTATTGTCAGGTGTCATTGGATTATCCGAACCAATACCTGTTGGATGAACTATCGTGCCGCCGTGGGCAGCATTCTAATTTGTTGGAACCACTAAACGGTGATGCATGACGGGGAAAAATGTTTAGCCGTAAATTAGGTGTTCATGTTGAAGTATATTGATCTTTATGTGTATTCGTAGAAGGACAAAGTAAACATGAATTAACCTTAATAAACATCCAATATTATAAAAAGGATGATGACACAATTATGTTAATTAACATGCTTACTATTAGTTTGGTTGTCATTTGCTGGGCGGAAAATAAAAATATGCTTAGATTATAAGTGTCAATATTAATATTTCTTTGTATTTTTATTTTGATGTTTTTTAATTGTATGATTTATAGGCTTTTTTTATATCCTTTCCTGTGGGGGGAAAGAAATAAACGTTTTTCCTTATGATTATCTCACCATATAAACTGCTTTTTTATGTAAAAAACACGACTTATAGATGATTTTTAGCTTAAAAAACATATCATTTTCATACCTTAATCTTGTTTTCGTAGGAATATTCCTACCCCAAGTCAGCCTGTGTTCTGATATACAGTCAAGTTAATAAGATGTTTAATCGCCACATAAATTTTGAATTCATTTTTTTATTTTTTGTTAATAAATTGTGGTTGAATTCAATTTCCGGACTTAGTTTCTGGTCCATAAAAAATCTTTTTTTACTCAGTGATAAATATTTTATATAAGGATTATTAAATGAAAAAGCAACTGGCTAAAATTACTGTATTGTCTTCTTTAATTTTAGGTATTAACGTTGCCAATGCAGCAGCACCAACCGCAGAATTAAAAGTAACGGGTACTTTGACAGTGCCAAGCTGCACCGTTGTTGCTCCAGCGAATGGTGTTTATGATATCGGTAAACTCTCTTCTTCTTTAGTTAAGTCAGGTACAGCGACTACTGTGCTGGCCCCGATCACCAAGTCCTGGACAGTAAACTGTGACGCCGATACTTACCTGAACTTTACTCCGGTAGATAACCGCGCAGCAACGTCGAGCGCAGTTGCTACGACTAACTTCGGTTTAGGGACTGTGAATACTACCGGTAAAATCGGTTACTACACAGCACAAATCAAGAATGGTAATGTTGATGGTAAAGCATCTAGCTTATTTACCTCTGCAACATCAACATTTACTTTGACCCCAACTGCGAACCTGACAACCGGTATGCGTACTGGCTGGTCTTCCGCAGCCAACACGCAGAGTACGGGTAAAATATTTACTGCTGATATCACTGTAACACCTGTTTTGGCCGGCACGACCACGATGGCCGGTCCGATCACTGAAGACGCAGAGATCGATGGTTCAATGACGATGAACTTTGCATTCGGTATCTAATGACTGCATAGTTTTTTTAACTAAAGAGCGTCATTTTTTAGTGATAAATTAATGCGCTCTTTGGTTCATGTCTGGCAATATTTATGAATGAATGCTGGCGATACTAATATATTGGGTTTATTTCTCATTTTATGAAAAAATATATTATCAATTTAACTGCATTGACATCTTTATTTTTGACCATTGTCGCGGTTCAGGCAGCTCCCCCTTCTGCGGAATTAAAAGTGAAAGGGAAGATAGGTGTGCCTAGTTGTATTGTGGTTTCACCTGATAATGGTATTTATAATTTAGGACAGATTTCTTCAACACAGGTAAAGCCAGGTACTACAGTGAATGCTTTACCCAGTATGACGAAAACTTGGACAGTCAATTGTGACGCAGTAACCTATTTAAGCTACACCAGCGTTGATAATCGGTTGACTTCTGTCAGTGATACATCGACTGCTCGTAACTATGGGCTGGGTAATGTTAATCGAACAGGTAAAATTGGTTTTTATACCGCTATCATAAGTAATCCCTCTGTTGATGGACAAAGCTCTTCACTGTATTACGCTCAGGGAAGTGGTGCCGGAACAGCAAATACCAGTGCATATTTAGTTACGGGCTATCGTTACGGTTGGTCTAATTCCACGGCTGTCGCTACCGCAGGAAAGACATTCAATGCTGATATTACTGTTGCGCCAGTATTAGCCGGAACAACCACAATGAATGGGCCTATTACCGAAGATACCAATATTGACGGTTCTCTGACTATGAATTTTGCTTTTGGCATATAGCTATATGCCTTAATAAGGCAAGGGTGGTCATTTTATAATAATCTTCCGCATTGCTTTGCTCATAAAAATCCTAGAATAAGCTATTGTATATGACCTCATGGTGAGAATAGATATTGCGGTAATCATGTGTAGCATACGTTATTGCTGATAAATAAACCGCTAGCCTTTTTTCCAGGGAATCGCTGTGAACGTCCGTCGTAATTACTTTCAGTTTACAGCACTCATCTTATCTATTTTTCCTATGGCGGTCTTCCCCGCGATAAAAGAGAATGCAGTTGCTTTTGACGTGAAGACACTGGAAGCATTAGGTTACTCCGCTGAATTAGCAGACTTTTTCAGTGGCAGTGATAAATTTCTACCCGGCCAACATGATGTCACTATTATCATCAATGCCAGTAAGACCTATCGTGTTGAAGCAACATTCGACAGCGAGGGTAAATTGTGTGCAGATAAAAAATTACTGATGGCATTAAAGTTACATGCTAAAGATAGCGATGATAGTTGCAAGGATATTGAGACTCTGTGGCCAGGAGTGGTTGTCAATTTATTCCCCGGTCAATTTCGTGTGGAATTAACATTGCCGCAAGAAGCTTTTGATCCTGAAATAGAGGGTGAGGATTATCAGCGCGGTGGTCATGCATTATTACTTAACTATAATATGTTCGGTCAACGCATCGAAAGTAACAGCAATGATGTTAACCTTTTTCAAGGGCAATTCGAGCCTGGCATTAATTTCAATAATTGGGTGCTGCGAAATAGGGGTTCCTACACTTATAACCAAGGGATTAGTCAGTATGATAATCAAGAAACCTATGCATTACGTTCTATCGAATCACTAAAATCTGTAGTTCAGTTGGGTGAGTTTGGTTTAGTCGGTGATACATTTTCGGGGCTGCCGGTTTCGGGTATTCAGTTGTATTCTGATAATGCACAACTTAATAATACTCAGTTAATCGTCCCGATTGAGGGGATTGCCAATACTAACGCCACTGTCGAAATTCGCCAGCGTGGGAGGGTTATTTATCGTACCGTGGTGGCACCAGGCCCTTTTTCATTATCTAATATTAGTAATTTCTCCAGTGGCGTGGTCACGGATGTTGATGTTATTGAAGAGGATGGTACTCAGCAGCACTTTACCGTTTCAAATGCACTCGATCCTAATGTTGATCAACAGGCGAGCACTTATCAATTGGTGGTAGGCCGTTATCGCGATACTTTGGCTAATGGCAACGGTCAGTCACCACTATTAGCATCAGGTGAAATGTCGTTCAATCCGGCGAATGCTTTTCGTCTGACCACTGCCGGGTTACTTTCCACTGATTATCAAAATATCAGTATCCAGAATCTCTATAGTGGTTTAAATAATGCCTGGTTTTCAGCCGCGGCAAGTTATACCAATACCCAGGATATTGGGCAGGGATACCAATTTTCAGTTCAAAATCAATTAGCAATCAATGGTAATTTAAGTGCGTCATTATCATCGGTATATAATTCGGCCAATTATTGGTCACCGGATAATGCCTTGAGCAGTGGAAATAATTTAAATGACCTGATGCATGGCAAATTAAAGAACTCAACCTCGGCTGCGGTAACCTGGGCGCATCCACGTTGGGGCGCATTTTCCTACGTATTGTCTAATACTATGTATTATCAAGCGGCAGACAGTGTTTCTCATACATTTTCAGCCAGTGAACAATTTGGTCAGGTAACGACCACGCTAAGTTTTCAGTCCAATTCACAAGGGAATAATACGCTGTATGCCAGTATCAGTTTGCCTTTGGGGCGAGGGTCTTTAAGTGGTCGTATGCAACGCAATAACGGTAATATGACACTGGGTAGCACTTATCAAAGCGCTTGGGGTGACAACAAAGGTTACTCGGTGGGTATCACAGGTAGCGATAGCCAACGGCGTATTAACGGCACTATGAATATAAAAACTGCCTATTCACAATTAGCAGGTGGCCTTTCTCAGGCGACCAACAATAGTCGCTCCGCGTATCTTTCATCTAGTGGTTCCGTGGCTTATGCAAATAGCACCTTTGCCACCTCGTCGTCAGCGATTGGCGATACTTTTGCTGTGGTGAACGTGCCAAATCAATCGAATTTACGTATTTCTTCGCCGAGCAGTGGTATGGCGATTACCGATTACGCAGGAACGGCATTGCTGCCTTCGGTGATGCCATATACGGCTTCGAAAGCCCAAATAAGTACCCAAACATTGCCGCTAAATATTCGTCTAAACAGTACCAGTGCAGATTTAATGATGACGCGTGGCACCGTAGCAACACGTAATTTTGAAGCGACGGAAACTCGGCAATTGCTGCTGACTATTCGCGATAGCCAAGGGAAAATGATTCCGATTGGTGCCAACGTTCTTGATGAAAAAGGCAATTTTCAGGGGACAATTATTGGTGATGGGAATTTTATGCTCGAAAATAAGGCTATTGGTATGACGCTACGTATCAAGCCTGCTAACAGTAGTGAGTGTGTCGTTAATTATCGCGAACCAGAAAAATTTGCCCCGGATACGTTATATGAAGCCGTTGATGGGGTTTGTCAGTGAATAATCCGTTAATGACAACGGTAAGAAATGCAGTAAATATCTTCTGAATATAGGATCTATTATGCACAATATGATGAGTAGTAATTGCACAACGTCTGCATCCACAACGTTGCTTAGTTGTATTAAAAAGGTAATGGTTTTTAATCTATGGCTACTATTGAGTTGCTGGACAACAGCGTCTTATGCTTCTTTTAAATTAGAAAGTACTTCTGTTATTTTGAAAGAGAGTGAGGGGCGCACCAGTTTCACTATTGATAATACTTCTGGTAATCCAATTCTGCTGGTGACTAAAGTGGTTGATTTGGATGGTAATGCATTGAGCAAACAAATTCTTATTTCTCCTCCAGTGACTCGCATTGAAGCCGGGCAGAGTCAGCAGGTTAACTTTGTCTTAAAGAAAGGCACGGTGCTTGATACGGAGGTGCTGCTAAAAGCGTCATTTGAAGGGGTTGAGCAGGTTCAGGGGAACGCGACTGTGATGCCTATTCGCCAGGAAATAGGATTTCTCATTCAACCGAATGCGGTGCCACAAATAAAAACGCCGTGGCAAGAGTTGGTTTTTTCAGTTTCAGGAAATAACCTGATCATCAAAAACCCGAGCAAACATGTGGTTCGCTTAGGGCCTCAGGTGATTTTAGTGCCGGGAAATGAAGTAGTGGCTTTAGGTAATCCGTATATTTTGCCAGGTGTTAGCAAGCAATTCCCAATTAAGTCGTCACCTAGTTCTGTTAACGTCACACCACTGAGCCGTTATGGTTTCGTACAAGCAGAAGTAGCGATGCCGGTTACGGACTAAGGCTATTTAGAAACCGCCATATATGCCGTATCTAAATATGCAGGATAATATCTACTTCTTCTCGTGCAATAGTTGAAGGCCCATCGCTCTTACATGGATAGGGCTTCATCATGGGAATATCCGTCGTGGTACTTTAGTGCGTTCCAACTGTGGTTGGTATTGGTGGACGCACCTTTGACGAACTTAATATTTACGCGTTAAAAAACGAAAGCAGGTTTTCACCGCCTGCTTTTTGAATTCAATTCAGAGGGTAGGTTCTTGATTTCCTATGTGTGTGACGACCAGTTCCACCTGCTGCTGCTGTAATAACTCAGCCAATTGCAGCGGTGGAGCAACGTCGGTAAACAGTGCTGTGGCTTTCGCGACATTACCAATCTCCACTGCCGCTGATGCATGGAACTTAGTATGGTCTGCTGCCAGAAAGATATGGCGGGTATGCGCCATCATCGCTTTCACCACCGTGGCCTCATTGACATCAAATTCCAGTAAACTGCCATCCGTATCAATGGCCCCCATACTGGTAATCAGATAATCAGCACGAAATCCCTCAACAAAGGAAACGGCGCTGGGGCCAATGATGCCACCATTATTTGGCCGTAATGTACCGCCTGGAACCATTACCTCAAAATCGGTATTTTTATACAGGATATGTGCAACCCGAAGGCTGTTAGTAATAATCCGTAGATGGCTGTGATTCATTAGCGCGCGAGCAATGTGTTCAACCGTGGTGCCGATGGTGATAAATACCGTTGAACGATCGGGAATGTAATCGGCAATCGCTTCGGCAATGGCCATTTTTTCTGTGGTATAAGAGAGTTCCCGCTGTTCGAAGGCCGTATTCACCACACTGGAAGCGCGGCCTGCACCACCGTGATGGCGTGTAATCAGCCCTTGCTCGCTGAGTTTACGGATATCACGACGCACAGTTTGAGTCGAAACATCCAGCAATTGTGCCAGTTCATCAATATTCATATAGCCGCGGCTGGCGATCAGCTGAATCAGTTGATCGTGGCGCGGGTTCCCGGTCAGTTCTGTCAGACTCATGCTTAGCTCTCTTTAATTCGTCATACCATTGTCTATTTTATACATATTGCGCCAGGAAAGAGTCAGTTTGATCACAATCAGGTATTCCAGCCCTTCCGCCGGGGCGTGTACATTTTAAGGCGGCAACCGCATTAGCATAGTTTACTGCATAGTTTATACCGTGCTTTTTACTGAGTGCCACCGCCAATGCGCCATGAAAAACATCCCCGGCACCGGTGGTATCGACGACTTTTACCTCAAAACCCGCTTGATGTTGCAGTTGTCCATTCTCCAACCAGTAGCAGCCCCTTTTGCCACAGGTGACATAGACATGTCCGTTTGTGTCACTTTTCGCCCTCATCAGAGCGGATGTAATATTATTATCATCGGTCATTCGGCGTAAGCCGGGTTCAGAAAATGCCACATGGTCAGCCAGGGCCACCAAAGGGCGGATATCCTGTGGCGTGACATCGGCATCAAGCAAGGTTGTTACACCCGCCTGGCGTGCTAAGGAAAATGCGGTTAACGCACCCTGATGCCAACGAACATCAGCTAATACGGTGTCATATTGTCTAAAATCGATCTCCGCTAACCACTGTGCATCTTCTGGTAAATCAGGGCTTGGATAGTTGATGATGATGCGTTCCCCCTGACTGTCGACCAGCACCGCAGACTGCGATGAGCCAGCACCACAATAGCGGCGACTCAGCGCGGTGTTTACGCCATAACTTTCCAGTTCCTCCAGCAAGCTATTGCCAGTGGCGTCATCACCTACGCGGCCAATAAAATCGACCTCTGCTCCCAATCGCGCCGCCGCAACAGCGGCCGTTGCCGCTGGCCCTCCACCAATTTCACGATAATCACGCGCCACATATTTCCCTCCACCGTTGGGCAGCGCTGTCAGGTAATAGAGCCGGTCTTGGACCGTAATGCCTACACATGCAATTCGGGTCATGGTCTGAGTTCCTTGTTTAGCCCAAAAGGGGCTGCTGATCACGATGTGGCCATTTTAATTCGTTCAAATGTTAAAAGAGTGACGCATGTCAATTTTTTGACCATAAATTACAAATACGATCAAAAATAATCAAAACAGTTCAGTTCTTTAACTAGAAAATGACATCAGGTGACAGGAGAGACTAATGGCACAAGTAGCATTTATCGGATTAGGGCAAATGGGGACTCCTATGGCCCGTAATCTGATTAAACATGGGCATCAGTTGAATGTTTTCGATATTAGCCTCGCCGCCGTCGCGGAATTAGTTGCTCTTGGCGCGACGGGTTGCCAGAACGCAGCACTGGCCGCTGAAGGGGCGGAGTTTGTTATCACCATGCTACCGAATGGCGATTTGGTACGTGAGGTGCTGTTTGCACCCGATGGCGTTTGCCGCAGCTTGTCGCCCAAGGCATTGGTGATTGATATGTCTACCATTCATCCATTGCAAACGGATCGGCTGATACAAGATATGCAGAGCAACGGGTTCAGCTTTATGGATGCCCCGGTGGGGCGCACTTCAGATCATGCTCAGGCCGGCACACTGCTGATTCTGGCAGGCGGCACGCCACAGCAGGTAGAACGGGCAACGCCGTTGCTGATGGCGATGGGATCAGAACTTATCAACGCAGGCGGGCCGGGGATGGGGATCCGCGTCAAGTTAATCAATAACTACATGAGTATTGCGCTCAATGCACTTTCAGCTGAGGCCGCAGTGCTGTGCGAAGCGCTGGGCTTGTCGTTTGATGTTGCGCTGCAAGTGATGAGTGGAACACCCGCAGGTAAAGGGCATTTCACCACAACCTGGCCGAACAAAGTGCTGAAAGGAGATTTAACACCGGCGTTCATGATTGATCTGGCCCACAAAGATTTGGGGATAGCCCTTGATGTGGCGAACCAATTACACGTCACCATGCCAATGGGGGCCGCATCTCGTGAAGTCTACAGCCAGGCCAGAGCCAGTGGACGTGGGCGTCAGGACTGGAGTGCGATTTTACAACAGGTACGCTGCCAGTCCGGTTTACCTGAAACCAAATGATTTCTATTCATTCATTGATGATTAAGCGCCTGATACGCAGTGCGCCATAGGGAGAGAACATGTCTTATGTATCCGGTAATACTTTGATTCAACACGCATGGCAGCACGGCTATGCCATCGGTGCGTTCAGCGTCCATAACGCAGAAACCATCCGTGCGATCTTACTGGCCGCCGAACAGGAACAGGCTCCGGTGATGCTGCAAATTGGCCAAAAAGTCATCAGCGTTATGGGGCTAAAACCGATGAAAGAGATGATCGATGCGTTTATGCATGACATCACTGTGCCCGTCTGTATTCACCTTGATCACAGCCGCAGTTTTGAACAGACCATGGAGGCGGTTCAGGCGGGTTTTCAGTCAGTGATGTTCGACGGCTCTCATCTTTCATTTGATGAAAATGTGCGTATTACCCGTGCGGTGGCTGATGTCGCCCACGCACTGAATCTCGGCGTTGAAGGTGAGATAGGCAAGATAGGCGGTACTGAAGATGACATTTCAGTTGACGAAAAAGATGCCTTGATCACCAGTTGCGCCGAAGCACTTAAGTTCTCTGAACTCACGACAGTTGACTATCTGGCGGTGTCGATCGGTACTGCACATGGGATGTATAAGCAGGAGCCGAAGCTGGCGTTTGAGCGTTTGCAGGAGATGCGTGAAATTGTCAAAAAACCGATTGTTCTGCATGGGGGATCTGGTGTGCCAGATGAGCAAATCCGCCGCGCCATTACGCTGGGTGTAGCGAAGGTCAATGTTGATACCGAATTGCGTCAGGCTTTCACCCAAGGGGTGAGTGAAGTGCTGGCCGCATCGCCGGATGAATATGTACTGGCCGTTTCGTTGGGGCGCGGGCGCGATGTCATGCAGCAAAAAGTAATTGAAAAAATTCGCTTATTTGGCAGTCAAGGCCAGGCCGCCGCTTTCGCAGGTTAATGTGGAATATCTGTCGTACGGCATGGCTTTCTCACACTGAACGGGTAAGAGAACTGCCGTACGAAATACAAGGAAAAGGTCATGACAACAATTAAACGCCAGCCGTTTGGCGAGCATCAAGGGCAGGAAGTTTCACTATTTACCCTGACCAATAGCCGAGGCGCCCGGCTTTGCGTTACTGATTACGGCTGCATCATTACTCAGCTTTGGGTGCCAGACCGCAACGGGCAACTGGACGATATCGTAATGGGATTTGATGATTTGAAATCCTATCAGGCCGGTCATCCATTTTTTGGTGCTATTGCCGGGCGCTGTGCCAACCGTATCGCCGGTGGACGTTTCAAGATTGACGGGCAGGAGTCTGTGCTGGCAACCAATGAACTGCCTACCGGCCAGCATTTACATGGGGGGATGCGCGGATTTGATAAATATGTCTGGCAAGCACAGGAAGATGGTGATGGCATTATTTTCAGTCGCACTTCGCTGGATGGTGAAGAGGGTTATCCGGGCAATTTGCAGGTGCGCCATCGGATTGGCCTGACCGATGCCAACGTGCTGAGGTTCAGTTTTGAGGCAGAAACCGATAAGCCGACAGTCGTTAACCTCGTGAATCACAGTCACTACAACCTGAGTGGTCATACCCATCTGATTCATGATCAGCAGTTGAAAATCGATGCGGATTTTATGACTCCGGTGGATGATGCCAGCATGTTGCCGACAGGGGAGATTCGCCGTGTTGCCGGAACCGCGTTTGATTTCCGCAATGCCCGTCGCTTAGGGGATGCCATGCAGCAGCGCCCAGCGCAGGATTTTGACGTGAATTATGTTCTGAGAAAAAACAATTTATCACCCAACAGCAACCTCGATCTGCAACCTGCGGCCACACTTATCTGCCCACATTCTGGCCGGGTAATGGATGTTTGTACTACGCAGCCAGGTATTCAGTTTTATAACGCATTCAAACTTTCCAACAAAGTGTGGAACGGTAAAGCAGGGCATCGCTATCAAGCGTTCTCGGGAGTCTGTCTGGAAACTCAAGCCTTTCCTGACAGCATTCATTATGGCCATTTTCCTGAAGTCATTCTGCGGCCAGGGCAAAAATACCAAAGCTGTACTGAGCACTGTTTTAGTGTTGTCGCTTGAGCTGCGCCAATCCGTAAGTTATTAAATTCACTGGAAGCAAGATGATGAATAAAAAAGCAAAAGTGGGTGTATTGGCCTTAGGCCGAAATACTTTTGATGTGCCTTATGCAGAGGAAATGCTCGCTCAGGCGTGGAAAACGCTGAGTGCAATGGACATCGAATTGATTGGGCAACCCGCGCTGCAATTTGATGCTGAATCAGCATTACAAGCCTTGCCCGCGTTGAAGCAGGCTAATCTTGATTTACTGCTAATTTTACAGGTGACGTTTACCGATGCCTCATTGACCTGTGAAGTGGTGCGTGATTTTCCAGTGCCGACTGCCATGTGGTCGTTCCCCGAAGCACGCACTGGGGGGCGTTTACGGTTGAATTCATTCTGCGGCGTTAACCTGGCATGTCATGCTTTGAGTCGGGAAAATATCAAGCTCCAAACCATTCATGGCCTGCCAGATGATGCCCGCGTGGTAAGTGAACTACAGCAACTGGCGCAGGCGGCGGCTATCGTCAATCGTTTTAAACAGGCCAAAGTAATGGTGATTGGCGATCATCCGCTGGGTTTTGATGCTTGTAATTACAACCAACAACAATTGACCCAACACTTGGGGGTTAGTGTTGTTCGCCAGCCGGTGTCGGAATTTATCGATGAAGTCAAAGCATTGCCGGATAGCGTAGCCGATGCGCCGTATCAGCGCCGAGCCAAAGACTTCCCAAATTTGGCTGAAATGGATCAAACAGCCACCCGTAAAACGCTGAAAGTCTACTCAGCCCTACGTGAAAAAGCTCAATTAGAAGGTTACTCCGGTATTGCTGTTCGCTGCTGGCCGGACTTTTTCACCGATTATGGCTGCGCGGCTTGCGGTGCATTGGCGTTGATGAACGAAGATAAAGTGCCATGTGGTTGTGAGGCAGATATGTTTGGCGTGCTCTCATCATTAATGGCGCAATGGGCCTCGGGCAATGCGGCGTTCAATACCGATCTGGTGGATATCGATCCGGTATCCAATAGTGTGGTGTTCTGGCATTGCGGCCAGGCACCGATTGAAATGGCTGATCGTGATGGGCCGGTTCAGGCCACCATCCACTCCAATCGTAAGCTACCCCTGCTTTCTGAATTTTCCCTCAAACCCGGTCGTATCACCCTATGCCGCATTACGCAGGGTGAGGGCAAACTGCGCCTGATGCTGGCCGGCGGGGAGATGATCAAAGCACCGCTGGCGTTCTCGGGAACTGCTGGAACCGCTCGGTTAGATATCGATGCTGACTGTTATCGCCAACGCTTGCTGGATGCCGGTATGGAGCACCATACCTCACTGGTCTACGGTGACCACCGTCCGTTGCTGCGAAAAGTCGCTCAGTTGCTCGGCCTTGAGGTGATCGAGCTGACCTGATGTTACCGCGTTTTGCGGGCCACATGTTCTGATAAATAGGTATCTGGCTGATGTCGGATACCGTAGCAAAATCAACAGCATTTACATTACTTGGGGATTTTATTATGACGTATCAATCTGACATTCTGCCGGGGTTGGAGTTGGCTGAGCACGATGGCGGTTTCACCCTGTCTTTCAAACAGCGTTTATTGCTGCAACATAGCGCACAGGCACCGTGCCTGTGGATTGGCCGTGGCGAAGCCGATATCGACATGTTTCGGGGTAATTTCAGTGTCAAAGATTGTCTGAGCGAAAAACTGGCGCTAACGGATACCGTTATCACCCCGCAGGGGCGTGGTTGGGATATCCACTTTAGCCGTGGTGACGTGGCGCAAACCACGCTGCATATTACCGGTGATGCGGCAGGGCGGCTGGAGATGACGCTCAGTAATAGCGATAAAGAGAATAACAGAATGTGGTTGCGTCTGGCTGCACAGCAGGAAGACCATATTTACGGCTGTGGTGAGCAGTTTTCCTATTTCAATCTGCGTGGGAAGCCTTTCCCCTTGTGGACCAGCGAGCAGGGGGTTGGCCGTAACAAACAAAGCTATGTTACCTGGCAGGCCGATTGCAAAGAAAACGCCGGTGGCGATTATTACTGGACATTCTTCCCACAACCGACATTTGTTAGTAGCCAAAAATATTACTGCCACGTTGATAACAGTTGTTACATGAATTTCGATTTTTCGTCGCCGGATTACCATGAACTGGCGATTTGGCAAGACAGCGCAGTGCTGCGTTTTGAATGTGCTGACAGCTACATCCGTCTGTTAGAAAAACTGACAGCATTACTGGGCCGCCAGCCAGAACTGCCGGATTGGGTGTATGACGGGGTGATTCTGGGGATTCAGGGCGGGACTGAGGTGTGCCAGCAGAAACTGGATGTGATGCGTGAACATGGTGTGAAAGTCAGCGGTATTTGGGCACAAGACTGGGAAGGTCGTCGCATTACTTCCTTTGGTAAGCGCCTGATGTGGAACTGGCGCTGGGATAGCGAGCTGTACCCAGCACTGGATAAACGTATTGCGCAGTGGAAGAACGAAGGCGTGCGTTTCCTGGGTTATATCAATCCGTATGTTGCCATTGAAAAAGAGCTGTACGCCGAAGCGGCAGAAAAGAGTTATCTAACCAAAGACTATAACGGCAACGATTACCAGGTGGAGTTTGGTGAATTCTATGCCGGAGTTGTCGATCTCACCAAACCGGCCGCCTACGACTGGTATAAAGATGTCATTAAAAAGAATCTGATTGAGTTTGGGCTTGATGGCTGGATGGCTGACTTTGGTGAATACCTGCCGACCGATACCGTGATGGACAACGGTGTTGATGCAGAAATTATGCATAACGCCTGGCCTGCTCTGTGGGCTAAGTGTAACTACGATGCGTTAACCGAAACCGGTAAATTGGGCGAAATACTGTTCTTTATGCGTGCAGGTTATACCGGTAGCCAAAAGTACTCGGTGATGATGTGGGCCGGTGACCAAAACGTCGATTGGAGCCTTGATGATGGTTTGGCGTCAGTGATACCCGCAGCGTTATCACTGGCCATGACTGGCCACGGCCTGCATCACAGTGATATCGGCGGCTATACCACCCTATTTGACATGAAACGTAGTAAAGAGCTGTTGATGCGTTGGTGTGAATTTTGTGCTTTTACCCCGTTAATGCGCACTCACGAAGGTAACCGCCCGGATGATAACTGGCAGTTTGATGGTGATATCGACACGATTCGCCAGTTTGCCCGCATGACCCATGTGTTTACCACGCTGAAGCCTTACATCAAACAGGCGGTGTCACTGAATTCACAATCTGGTTTACCCGTGATGCGCCCGCTATTTCTGCATTACGAAAATGACGCTCACACTTATCACCTGAAATATCAGTACTTGTTTGGTCGTGATCTGTTGGTCGCTCCGGTATATGAAGAGGGCCGTACTGACTGGACGTTGTATCTGCCAGAAGATAACTGGATAAATCTGTGGACCGGCGAACCACACGGTGGCGGGGGTGAAGTAACGCTACCGGCCCCAATAGGGAGGCCACCAGTATTCTATCGTGCGAGCAGTGAATGGGCTGAATTGTTTGCATCATTACGGGCGTTATAACACAGGGCGAAGACCTGCCTGTCGGTGGGTCTTTCAGGAGAATTACCATGAGTGAAGTACACCAAAACCCGGTCAAGTTGACCCTTCCTATGCGCGAAAAGTTCGCTTATGGGATGGGGGATGTCGGCTCTAACCTGCTGTTGTGTGTGGGTACGTTGTATTTGCTGAAGTTTTATACCGATGTGCTGGAGATCCCAGCAGCCTGGGGTGGGTTGATCTTTCTCATCTCGCGCTTTTTTACGGCTTTTACTGATATCGGTACCGGCGTGATGCTGGATAATCGCCGTAATATTGGGCTAAAAGGCAAGTTTCGCCCGTTTATTCTCTATGCATCAATGCCTGTTGCCTTGCTGGTGGTCGCCAACTTTATCGGCACCTCCTTTAGCATTACTGGTAAAACTATTACAGCAACACTGATCTTTATGACGTTTGGTTTGTTCTTCAGCATGATGAATTGTTCTTACGGCGCAATGGTTCCGGCGATGACCAAAAACCCGCAAGAGCGCGCTCAGCTTGCCGCATGGCGTCAGGGAGGGGCAACCATCGGATTGCTGTTGTGTACAGTCGGTTTTGTACCTATTTTGTCGCTGTTTGAAGGGCAGGCGCAGACTGGCTACCTGGTGGCTGCAGCTATCTTTGCCTTTGTCGGTATGTTGTGCATGTGGTGGTGTTATTCCGGCGTTAAAGAGCGTTATGTTGAACTGCCAAAACCGGGTGTGCCGAAACCTGGGCTGTTGCAATCATTCAAAGCTATTACGGGTAATAAGCCGTTGTTTGTTCTCTGTATTGCCAACTTGTGCACGCTGGCAGGTTTCAATATCAAACTGGCAATTCAGATTTATTACACCCAATACGTACTGAACGACGTCACTCTATTGTCTTATATGGGTTTTTTCAGCATGGGGTGTATTCTGCTTGGGGTATTGCTGGTGCCGACAGTCGTGAAGCGTTTTGGTAAGAAAAACGTCTATCTTGGGGGGCTGGGTTTGTGGATGTTGGGCGATGCTATGAACTATATGTGGGGGAGCACGTCGACTTTATTTGTTTTGTTCTCTTGCCTGGCATTCTTTGGCACCGCGTTTGTTAATAGCCTGAACTGGGCGCTGGTATCTGATACCGTAGAATATGGCGAGTGGAAAACGGGTGTTCGTTCAGAAGGAACGGTATACACCGGCTTTACTTTCTTTCGTAAGATCTCTCAGGGATTAGCTGGTTTCTTCCCAGGTGTGATGCTGGCTTATATTGGCTATGTACCTAATGTGGCTCAAGGAGAAAGAACACTTGAAGGTTTAACGCAATTAATCTTCTTGTATCCGTGTGGGCTGGCTATCCTGACGGCGCTGACAATGGGCTTTTTCTACCATCTGACCGAGAAAAGTTACATTAAAATCGTCACCGAACTGGAGGCGCGTAAACGCGATGTCAGCCCGGTGGTATAAAGTCACAATATAAATAATAACGGTTAATTAATAAGACTGAACCCTACATCCCGCTTATGGCAGGCTCTGGACGCAGAATTAAATTGTACCGGAGGTAAGCGGGTTAACAATAAAAAGGACCTGTCAGATGCAACATTCAACTAACCAGAACCCAGTGACACGCAGATTACCGCTACGGGAAAAAATAGCCTATGGAATGGGGGATTTTGGTTCCAATCTGATGCTATGTATCGGGACGCTGTATTTGCTGAAGTTCTATACCGATATTCTGGGGCTTCCGGCCATTTACGGTGGCATTATTTTCTTAATTGCCAAGTTTTTTACTGCTTTTACCGATATGTTGACCGGCGTACTGTTGGATTCCCGCCGTAATATTGGTGTGAAAGGTAAGTTCCGTCCATTTATTTTATATGCCTCTTTGCCGGTGGCTTTATTGGCAGTGGCTAATTTTCTCAATACGGGTTTTAGCCTGAATATTAAAACCGTACTGGCGACGCTACTGTTTATGTTATTTGGCCTGTTTTACAGCTTAATGAACTGCTCGTATGGCGCTATGGTTCCCGCTATTACCAAAAACCCTAATGAACGAGCGCATCTTGCCGCCTGGCGTCAGGGCGGAGCCACTGTAGGCTTATTATTGTGTACTGTCGCCTTTATGCCGATCCAATTACTATTTACTTCTGCGCCAGAGAGGGGGTATCTGGTGGCGTCGCTGATATTTGTTACTTTCGGTTTGGTCTGTATGTGGTTGTGCTATTCCGGTGTCAAAGAGCGTTATGTAGAGCCGATGCCGGCACACCATAAACCGGGTATTTTCAAATCCTTCTGTGCCATATTTAAAAACCCACCGTTATTAGTTCTGTGTATTGCTAACCTGTGTACGCTGGCGGCGTTCAATATCAAACTGGCCATTCAGGTTTATTATACTCAATATGTATTACAGGATATTAATTTACTGTCCTATATGGGTTTTTTTAGTATGGGTTGTATTTTGATTGGGGTGTTTCTGGTTCCAACAGCAGTGAAGTTTTTCGGTAAAAAAACCGTTTACCTCAGTGGGTTAATGTTATGGATCTTAGGCGATGTGCTCAATTATGTCTGGGGCAGCAGTTCGGTAACGTTTGTGGCATTCTCCTGTATGGCCTTCTTCGGGACTGCATTTGTGAATAGCCTGAATTGGGCGTTAGTTTCCGATACAGTGGATTACGGTGAATGGAAAACTGGCATTCGCGCTGAAGGATCGGTATATACCGGTTATACCTTCTCACGCAAGATTTCTGCTGCATTGGCCGGGTTTCTTCCGGGGATTATGCTGACTCAGATTGGCTATATTCCCAATGTGGCACAATCTGCATCGGTACTAGAGGGGTTACGTCAGTTAATATTTATCTACCCTTGTACTTTGGCAATGATTGCAGCCGTAACGATGGGACTATTCTATAAGCTCAATGAGCAACGGTTTGTGAGAATAATTGCCGAACTGAATCTGCGAAAAATAGAAACACCGGGATGATAAGCAGTATAGCAAGTATGATTTATTTGCGTGGTAGCAAGATTAAAGACTGACATGAATTAATTCTGATTGTGCTATTTCTCTGCTGGTGATTTATGGCGGATATATAGCCATGATGATTGTTTGTCAGTTTTTCATTATGTAATAAAAATAAAAAACTTAATTTATTATAAATAGGGATTGCCATGAATAAATATAATTCAGTTGTTTTAATTACCTCGTTGATTACCTCTGCTAGTGCATTCTCTGGCAGACCCTATCTTGAAACAAGGGAAGCTTATAACACGGCCTCGGAACAACATGAAATCATTTTGCGCGGAGGCTACAATTTCGATAATGGTTCGGGTCTGATGTATACCAATGCTTATAATGCCGGTAAGATGGACCAATTAAAACACAGCTACAATGAGCTGGAAGGTTGGTATCCTCTTTTTCGCCTGACGGATAAAATCACGATTACTCCCGGTGGATTAATTAACTCAAATAGTACCGGTTCCGGTGGTGCGGCTTATATAGATCTTAATTATAAATTCTTGCCAGTTTTTAATCTGACAAGCCGTTACCGTTATAATCATAATAACTATGAGTCAAAGGATATCAATGGCTATTATGCCCACAATGATACCCACGAATTTGCCATGTACTGGAATTTCAAACTGACGGATGTACTGTCATATACCTTTGAACCACATTACTTCGTTCGGGTGAATGATTTTCACAGTCGAAATGGCAAAAGCACACATTGGGAAATTACCAATAAATTCAGTTATAAGATAGACACTCACTGGATGCCATATATTGAATTACAATGGTTGGATCGCTGGAGTGAATACAATCGTGAACAGTACCGTTTTCGCTTAGGGCTACGTTATACGTTCTAATATAAGATACTAATATGCAGTGACAAAAGAGACGGCACCTTCGGTACCGTCTTGAAAAATCATAAATTAAGAGGTTAACGGCCTTTTTTCTTACTCAAAATTTTCAGTAAGGCACCCACGGCACAACCAATAACAACCCCCAGTATTACCCATTCAGTAAATGACATAATCAGACCTTTTCGTTTGTTTGGGCTGATTATATAAATTATTCCCCACTTGTCCATGCAGGGGGGTAATCTTCACCTATAGTTTTGCTAACATCTCACGCGTGACTAACACAATGCCATTCTCTGAACGATAGAAGCGGCGTGCGTCCTCGTCTGCATTTTCACCAATCACCATACCTTCGGGAATTTTGCTGGCGCGATCAATAACGCAACGCTGTAGGCGACATGAGCGGCCAACCTCGACATCAGGAAGCAACACGCAGGAATCAATATTGCAAAATGAGTTGACTCGCACTCGGGAAAATAGCACTGAATTGACCACGACCGATCCGGATATAACACAACCACCAGAGACCAATGTATTCATTGTCATCCCGTGGCTGCCAGATCTGTCTTGAACAAATTTTGCCGGTGGGAGTGGTTCGGCATAAGTTCGGATTGGCCAGTGAGGATCATACATATCTAACTCTGGCGTGATAGCAGCCTGATCGAGGTTAGCTTGCCAATAAGCATCCAATGTACCTACATCACGCCAATAATCAGGGGCATCGGGTGAGGTGGAAACACAAGAGAGCGAGAACGGATGTGCCCAAACATAGCCTTGTTCAGTGATCTTCGGCAAGATATCTTTGCCAAAATCGTGGCTGCTGTTCTCATCGATATGATCATTTGTGAGTAATTCGAACAGGAATTCAGCGTTAAAAACATAAATCCCCATACTGGCCAGGCTGCGATCTGGTTTACCGGGCAGGGTTGGTGGCTCTTGCGGTTTCTCCCAAAACATCTTCACTTTCAGCTCTTCGGAAACCTCCATCACGCCGAAGGCATGAGTGTCCTCTTTCGGCACCTCAATACAGGCTACGGTGCAGGCCGCACCGCTTTCCGAATGGTCTAATAGTATGCGTGAGTAATCCATTTTATAGATATGATCCCCGGCCAAAATCACAATATATTCAGCTTTATAGCGGCGGATAATATCCAGGTTTTGGAAAACAGCATCGGCGGTACCGGTATACCAGTGTTCTCGCCCTTGGCGCTGTTGCGCGGGTAATAAATCAACAAACTCATTCATTTCTTCGCTAAGAAATGACCAGCCATGTTGAATATGTTGTACCAAAGTATGAGATTGATACTGCGTAATTACCCCGATACGGCGGATGCCTGAGTTGAGGCAATTAGATAATGCGAAGTCGATAATGCGGTATTTTCCGCCGAAGTGAACTGCGGGTTTCGCCCTGACGGATGTAAGATCTTTAAGACGTGAGCCACGACCACCCGCAAGAATCAGTGCTACGGCTTTGTTTGGAAGTTGTCTTGCCGACATGACTCTGTCGATATCGCCTGTTTTCCGCATGTCAAACTCCTTATGATTTATATGTATAGCCGTCGAATTAACGAGCTACACTCAACAATCCTAATATGACAAAGGCTTTCCGATGAGTAACCGGAGGGGATTTCTGCGTTATACCTCCTTATATGTATAAATGCTGTTAATACCATAATCAGCCAAATGCCAATCTCACAATGAGAAGAGAATCAAGTTTAGTGCAATTTATACTGTTTTTTGTCGTTCAACCGCGTGAGGAGGGATATTTTGCCGGGTTCGTTAAATATGTTAACTGCATAACTTTTTTCTGCTGCCATCTGACGGTTTGTTATTTCTGTGCATTGTTGGCCTAACGTTCGTCGACCATACTCGAACAGGTGAAAATATTGGCAGTTTTAATAAGGACATAAAATTATGACAGTATTAAAGAACAGCCTACAACTTTCCGGGCTGGTGTTGATGTTGAGCGGTTTCACAGTGACGGCGGCCCCGGCAGTAGCACAACCAGCCGGTTATACCTTAGAGCGGGTGGTTATCTTGAGTCGTCACGGTGTGCGCTCTCCGACCAAACAAACTCAGTTGATGAATGACGTCACACCGGATAAGTGGCCGCAATGGCCGGTAAAAGCAGGGTATTTAACGCCTCGCGGCGCGCAATTAGTGACGCTGATGGGGCAGTTCTACGGTGACTACTTTCGTAGCAAAGGGTTATTGCTTGCGGGCTGCCCGGCAGAGGGCGTTATCTATGCACAGGCAGATATTGATCAACGAACCCGCTTGACGGGGCAGGCATTTCTTGATGGCGTGGCTCCTGATTGCGGTCTGAAAGTACATTATCAAGCAGATTTGAAAAAAACAGACCCATTGTTCCATCCGGTTGAAGCCGGTGTATGCAAATTAGATGCTGTGCAAACTCAGAAAGCCGTTGAAGAGCATCTTGGTGGGCCGTTAAGTTCGCTGGGGGAGCGCTATACCAAACCTTTTGCTCAAATGGGCGAGGTGCTGAATTTCGCGAAGTCACCTTATTGCAAAACACGACAACAGAATGACAAAGCCTGTAATTTTGCCCATTTTGCCGCGAATGAAATTAAGGTTAATAAAGAGGGGAGTAAAGTGTCGCTCAACGGCCCACTCGCCTTATCATCGACATTGGGTGAAATCTTTTTACTGCAAAACGCGCAAAACATGCCAAATGTGGCCTGGAATAGGCTGAGTGGAACAGAGAATTGGGCCTCACTTCTGTCGCTTCACAATGTGCAATTTGATTTAATGGCAAAAACGCCGTATATCGCCCGCCATAAAGGGACGCCACTGTTACAACAGATTGATGCAGCCTTAACGCTCCAACCTGACGCACTTGGGCAAACGTTGCCGCTATCGCCGCAAAACCGGGTGCTATTCATTGGTGGCCATGATACCAATATCGCAAATATTGCAGGCATGTTGGGTGCCAGCTGGCAACTGCCGCAGCAACCAGATAATACCCCGCCCGGTGGTGGTTTAGTGTTTGAGTTATGGCAGAATCCCGATAATCATCAGCGTTATGTTGCGGTAAAAATGTTCTACCAAACAATGGATCAGTTGCGAAAGGCCGAGATGTTGGATTTGAAGAACAATCCAGCCGGCATGATTTCAGTTGCTGTTGAGGGGTGTGAAAACAGTGGCGATGACAAACTGTGCCAACTTGATACCTTCCAGAAGAGAGTCGCTCAGGTCATTGAGCCGGCTTGCCATATTTAGGGGGAGAGTATCCGGCTGATAGAAATGTCAGCCGGATATATAAAGTGTATTATTAGGTAATATATATGATTAAGCTAAATAGGCCGGGCGTAAATAACTTAGTCGGAGTGCTGTTATTGAAAATCCGCTAATAGTAATAACAAGCTAACCCCGGAAAATAAATGGCAATATTATAAAATAATATTATTTGCAGACAGAATATATTGATGAACAGACAATTAACCTAATCTGACCAAGTCAAAAGGAACATAGCGTTCACCGGTATGTTGCAACTCAACAACTTTTGCGCGTTCAGCCTGAACAGGGGCCAGCCCTTGTGCATGGATAGCCTTGGCAACATCAATCTCCCCGGTTTGTGCAACCATGACACGTTTCCCTGGGATAATCTGGTTTCTATTTCTGTCATAGACTTTAACCATATTAACCTCCAATGATAGGTGCTATTTCACACGGGGGGAAATAATATTAATTTTTATATCGGTGATCAAGATGCTGCGTTAATTTTTTTAGGCGGTTAAGCATATAAATAGTTTGGCAGGACAACCAAGTCTCGTCAAAGAAACCCGCTGATGCAGCGGGTTAGATCGCCAATAATACCTTCGTCGTTATATCAGCGTTTTATTTGTCAATGTTTCCAATATTTTTAGCGGTGAATGTTGGGGGTTTTTCATGCCATCAACTGGCAGTAGGAAGGTCTGCTCTAACATAAACTGCCCCCCCATTGCGGCGTGAGGTGTTTGATCAGAAAAACAGATCCAGCTACTGCCGGAGGGAAAATCAATTGCCTGTTGCAGGCCGTTTTGCTGATAATCCAAATCTGATTTCATTTTATCATGCAACTGAAGCATCAGATGATCGTAATGGCTGCGGCGGCGCTTGGTAATACCGAGCTTATGTTGCAACCAACTACTGAGGGGGGAATAGCGCTCAAGTTGCGGCAAATAACGGCGGGCGAGCTGAGTAAAGTCTTCACCTACGCGCCATGCACGAGGTTCGCCATACGGATTTATATTGGTAAATATGCGAATGATACGTTCACCGTAGTTGGGCCGAGAGGGAAACGCATCAACATGCAGGCGACTATCATCTTTTCGCCATGAGGTTTTGTCGCGCCAGGCTGTCACCGGGTGTAATCTGAGGCTATTGGTCGGGCTGCGCAGTACGGTGGTATATTCCGGCAGTAATTGCTTCACCAGGCTGAGGCAGCTCTGGTAATAACGCTCGAGTAACTGGCGGGTTAACGCAACTTTGCTTTCATCAGTGATACCCGTCAGTACGCCTTCTAATGGTTTGAAGCTGATGTTTTTGCGCTTTACGTCAACCAGTGTCGGGTCAAGCAGTTGTTTCTCCTGCTCACTTAGCCCAAAACAGAGATGCGGCAAAAAGAGTACCTTACCTTGCTCCAGGGGCTCAATAGCACTCAGATTGCCTGTTTCAATGCTCCAACTGTCGTAGGGCAGCGTTTGAATTAACGAGTCTTCTGGCGTCTGATTTAGGATATGGGTACTCATTGTGGGTCCATTTTAAATATCTATATAATTAGGTGAATGATAACTCTTTATTATAGGTAAAGTGAGTTTCATCACACAGATTTTAACTTTTTGTACTCTTTGTTGGCTGCACTAACGGGGGCAAGCGCCTTGTAACAGGCGACTTTTTGACAATCGAGGTATGGGTTTCTGCCTGTTCTGCCCAGCGGTCAATGATTGTATCTAATTGTTCTATCGAGTGAATATAGAGGCGACAGATAAAACAATCATCACCAGTCACCTTGTCGCACTCAATACATTCCGGTGTTTCCTGAATGATTTTCTCTACTTTATTCAGCATTCCTACTAAGGGCGTGACGCGAACAATGGCTTGTAAGCTATAACCGAAAGCTTGGGGATCTAAATCCAGGGTGTAGCTGCGGATAATACTGTGCTCTTCAAGACGACGCAGGCGTTCAGACGTGCTGGGGGAGGAGAGGTTTACCTGCTGAGATAATTCTTTCAGTGAGACTCGCGCATTCCCCACTAAAATTGCAATCAGTTGCTCATCAATTTTATCCATGACTACCCGCCTCTTATAATTAGGTTAAGCAGTGGATTATAGACAAAAATCTAATAAGTTGGCGGTATCTGCCTAACAATTTCTATCTATCAGATAAATCGGCCCACCAGATTTAGTTTTACGGTGGGCGTGAAGAGAGCGATAACGGGGATTATCTGAGGGCAGAAGTGCTGGTGAGTGGTGCATTAGCACTGGGTTCACTGATGTGTTGTGACTTTTTTGGCAGATAGGCCAAGTCGTAAACATCATAGAAATCTATTTCGCCTTTGTTATTAATTATATGTTTAAAACGAAGTTTAAAGTCATCACTGATATTTTTATTATTCAATATTTCATCAATTGCCTGAGCCGATAACGCACGACTAAAGAACCACTCTCCGTTGTAGCAAACACGTAAATCAAGAATACCTATATCTTCAAACTTAAATATCGGCTTGATTTCCATCATTAAAATGGCAGACATCAGTGCAAAGAAAACGGTAAAGGCAATCATATAGCCAGAACCGAAATAGGGCGTTAAGTACATTAAGACCAAGACAAAAACATAGGAAATCAACATCGCCAGACACAGGTAGGGATGTTTGTAGACAAAATCGCTGTTAAATTTTAACCGACCGTCTCTTTTTTCTTTTAGATTTATCCGTGCGATATCGTCGATTAATATTTTTTTAATTATGTCCATAATTATGACCTTGTGATTAATGACTTATTCAAATTAAACCATTACGGCTTGTTATAGATTAGCATGGAAGGTTGAATTCAAAGTATATCAGTTTAATAAATTAGTTAGCTAAACTGTTATAGGTCGTGGTGAGTTTCTATACCATAATACTATTATGTTATAGCTGAATCTGGGGGCAATGTGAATGTCTGCTATGGTCCATCCGATGAGATAATGCTGCTTACGCATTTTTTCTCACCGGCTGAAGGGGGATAGTGATTATCTTATAACGATTAATTTTACCGCTATTAGCCATTACAGCTATTAACGGCGCTAAACTGTCAGAACAATCTTGCCGATATGCGTGCTGCTTTCCATCAATTCGTGAGCTTTTGACACCTGCTCCAACGGGAAGGTGCGGAAGATTTGTGGTTTCATTTTACTCTCGCCCAATAGCGGCCACACTTGTTGCTCCAACTCTCTGGCAATCAATGCTTTTTCCGCAACACTGCGCGAACGTAATGTGGAGCCTGTATGTGTCAGGCGTTTTAGTAACATCAGCATAAGGTTAAGATCTTTAGCATTGCCATTCTGTGTGCCAATTTGAACAATGCGGCCATTCATGGCTGCCGCCTCGTAATTTCGCGCGACATAATCACCGGCAATTAAATCGACAATAACATCCACGCCTTTGCCTGCGGTGGCGTGTTTAGTTTCAGCCACAAAGTCGTGGGTGTGATAATTAATGGCAACATCAGCCCCCAGCGACAGGCAGGCCTGACGCTTCTCCTCCGACCCAACAGTCACGATAACCATCTTTGCGCCAAATGCCTTACTCAGTAGGGTGGCCGTTGTCCCTATGCCAGAAGACCCACCATGAATTAACACGGTTTCACCGGCGGTAAGATGCCCTCGTTGGAACAGGTTAGCCCAAACCGTAAAGAATGTTTCCGGTAAGGCCGCGGCTTCTATGGTAGTAAGCCCGGCGGGAATTCGTAAGGCATTTGTTTCGTGTATCGCGCAAAACTGTGCATAACCTCCTCCGGCGATCAATCCACACACTTTATCACCGATTTTAAAGCGGCTGACATCTGCGGCCATCGCGACAACTTCACCGGCGACTTCTAATCCTGGGATATCTGATGCCCCTGGTGGCGGTGCATAATGGCCACGGCGTTGCATGACATCGGGGCGGTTAACGCCGGCGGCTGAAACTTTAACCAAAATTTCGCCGGCGGCAGGCATCGGTGTTGGGCGAGTTACTGCGTTTAAGACTTCAGGCCCACCAAACTGGCTGATTTCTATCGCGACCATATTCGCCGGGAGATGAGTTAACGATGTCATAATATTCCTCTTATCGCGTGGCGGTGCTCAATCAGACACAATGCTGATGACTGAGTCAGTATCTTAGTCTGGTAAGCGAAACAATTCTGGTGTGAATGTGCGTAAGCTGCGGGAAAGGGCAGTCTGTAAGAACAGTAAGAGGCTAAAAAAAAGCGCCCAACAGTGTGGGCGCAGAAATTTTGCAAAAGAATAATGCATGTATGGCTTACTTGCATCTGACAATCAAGACTAAGAGAGACTTGGGGCACATTGATTGTATGAATATTCTATTTTTATCGATATAGGTATAAATCCGAAATTGCGTTAAGCCATTATAGTTATGTATCAATATGTTACTTATAATTCATTTCAGCTTTTGTATTGCCAGCATACCTGATACTGATAAATCTCATTGGTCAGCAGAGCGTCAGTATGGACACTGGGGCTCCATGAATCGTCACCACCGACCCCCATATGGAAGCCATCAATATTCAACCAGGTGCCTTGTTCTGGTTTTAGCTGATGTTGGTGGCTGGTGTTCATCAATTGCTGGGTGCTGTAACGACCTATCCCGAAATGGAACTGACCTGTTATTGCCCAGTGGCCATAATGCATCGCGTGGGTTCCGCAACGTAAGCCATTCTCGCTGGGGAATGTATATGGTGTATGCATTTGCTCCAGCGATTGTTTCCAATGACTGTACTGTGCTGCAAGCTGGCGGTCAGGGTAGTTCTCATGCGGCCCCATCCCTAACCAGCTCACGTCAGAATTGACCTCAGATAATTGGCAACACATGCCTATTCTGGCCGGTGCAGGCAGTGACGTTGCCACTTGTACATTGACATCAATGGTCATGCGGCCTTGATTATCAAAGGAGTACAACCAGCGGCTACGCAGCAGCTCCTGTTGCTCAAATTCATAACAGTACTCGGCACGAATTTGGATTGACTGAGATAACGTATCAGCCTGTAAAATGGCGCAACGCGGTGCTAATTGATACATACCGGCTTTTTTCCAGCGCTCAACCCAGGCATGGGGATCGATATGCGTTGCTTCACTGATACCGATATCATTATCGAGCGGTGCGCGAACAAACTGATCTTGTAATGGGCTGATTAGCAGCGCTTTGTCGCCCACCCACCATTGTTCTAGCAAGCCACTCTGGCGACTAAAGTGCCAGCGCTGGTGCTGATGAGATACAATAATCGTACTTTCATTGTGATGCAGTTGCAGCTCATTGTGCTCTTCTGCCGGGTTACGTTGTGTTATCGGTGAACGCAGTGGCTGAGGTAAACGCCACTGATGCCAGGCGCACCGATGATTAGCCGCTGACCAAGGCGTCTCTTCAGCCTGCCTTACTTCAACGTTCAGCCATAAGTGGCCTGATTTGTTGAGTGAGGGTAAGTGCTCTGCCAGCAAGTAACTTTGTGAGCTTTCAGGAGCGAGTTTCAGTGGCAGGTTACCCTCCAACACGGATTCACCATCTTGTTCAATTTGCCAATGCAAATGCTCATTGTCGCTGCTTCTAAATAGATATTCGCTGGTTACCTTTATCTGCAACGGGGCGGTACTGAGCAACTCGAACTGGAAGAATTGTTGTGCACACTGCGCTTCATATAAGCTTGGGTGTGGGCTACGATCGGGGAAGACCAATCCGTTCATACAGAATTGGCGGTCGTTAGGGCTATCGCCAAAATCACCACCATAGGCCCAATAAGGCTGGCCATTATCATCTTGGCGCGTCAGGTTTTGGTCGACCCAATCCCAAATAAACCCCCCTTGTAGACGTGGATATTGGCGAAACGCTTGCCAGTAACGGGCAAAACCGCCAAAACTGTTGCCCATTGCATGAGCGTACTCACATAAAATCAGCGGGCGTGATTCATTAGGTAGACCAATCCACTTTTTAATCGACCACTTTGGAACCGCCGGGAATGGCTGGTCTTCATCAACGCGGGCATACATCGGGCAAACGATATCGGTTGCTGGGGTATTCGCGCCGCCGCCTTCGTATTGCACCGGGCGCGTTGGATCGGTCGATTTAATCCAACGGTAAAGGGCATCATGGGTTGTACCGTGACCAGATTCATTGCCCAATGACCAGATAATGATACAAGGATGGTTACGATCCCGCTGCACCATGCGCGTGACCCGCTCACTGAACGCAGAAAACCACTGCGGATCGTCAGCCAACCGACTCATGGGTTGCATACCGTGCGTTTCAATATTCGCCTCATCAATAACATACAGGCCATATTGGTCGCACAGCCGGTACCATAAAGGGTGGTTTGGGTAGTGAGAACAGCGCACGGCATTAAAATTATGCTGTTTCATCAACATGATATCTTGCATCATGCTCGCTTTATCTACTGCCTGGCCTGTTTGTGGATGATGCTCGTGACGGTTTACCCCTCTTATCAAAACGGCTTTACCATTAATTTTGAGCAAACCTTGATCAATCGCCACCTGACGAAAACCGACATCATAAGCCTCCGCTTCTATTAATTCTTGTCGCTCATTGAGCAGCGAAATGACGGCGCGATAGAGTGTCGGTTGCTCGGCGCTCCATAATTGTGGCTGGGTGATTCGCAGCTTCAGGCAGGTACGGTCGCTATAGTGGCCCCGCTCATCAATGGTATCCGTCCCAAGAGGTTGTTGCAGGCTGCCCACTAACTCATCTGCCAACCAAAGCTCGAGGCGAATCTGATAGGTGGCGGTAATTAGTGGGTTATTGATATTCAGAAGGGGGATATTAACCGATGCCATTACCGCTAAATTGGCCGAACTGAATTCCGGAGATAAATGTGTTGTGACGTGAATATCACGTAAATGAATGTCTGGCTTATGCAGCAAACGGACATCGCGGAAAATGCCGCTCATGCGCCACATGTCCTGATCTTCCAGATAACTGCCATCACTCCAGCGTAACACCAAAACCGCAAGACGGTTATTCCCAACCTGCAAATGAGGGGTGAGATCAAACTCGGCCGGCAGGCGGCTGTCTTGTGAGTAACCCACCCATTTCCCGTTACACCACAGATAAAACGCCGAACTGACACCATCAAAAATAATGCGCGTTTGACCTGAGGCTAGCCAATCGGGTTGCAGCGTGAATTCACGCGAATAGCAGCCGGTCGGGTTCTGTTGTGGCACCCGTGGCGGATCAACCGGGATAGGGTACTGCACATTGGTATAAATTGGCGTGTCGTAACCATGCAGTTGCCAGTTGGCGGGAACCGGTATCGTTTGTGCTTCAGCCAAGTCCTGCTCAACCCAGTGGTCGGGCACTAACTCAGGTTGTGTGAAGTAGCTAAATGACCATTGGCCGTTGAGTGATTGCTGCTGTGCTGAGAGAGCATCGCGTTGGGCGTCTGTGGCGTGACGCCAACTGTGAAAAGGCGGGTGTGCTTCGAGGCGATGATAGTGCGTCACCTGCGGATTCTCCCAATCGCGGCGAGATAAAATGTGCGATAGGGGCAGGGCAGTCTGTTGTTGTGCCTGTAGTTGTGACGTCATGATGCGGCCTCATTGCTAAGATGACTGGTAAAACTGTGGTCGCGACATACTCGCGCTACACGCCATAAATTAATTTACAGTAATCCTGCTGATTATTCGGCATAAAAATGTGAAGCAAGTGTATAATAAGTAGCTTTTTTGGTTTCTTTTTAGGCATGAGAACCAGAATCTTCTGTTTGCTCGCTAAAAAGAGTTGCTATTAAAAGCCGGTCATGAGTTAATGCGTCTCGGCCTGTGGTACAGACCTATTTATGCACGACATCTTGAGTAAAGTGGTTCATATTTAAAGCGTTATCGTTGATAGCTCTTCACTGACGAATTTCCTTCATAGTGCCTCCATAAGTAACGACTGATAACCGGCTATAACACGCCCATGGTGGCAAAATTTTTTAATAAAGGAAATACACATGTCTAACATGATGAAAGGTCAAGTAAAGTGGTTCAACGAGTCTAAAGGCTTCGGTTTCATCACTCCAGCTGATGGCAGCAAAGACGTGTTCGTTCACTTCTCTGCAATCCAAGATCAAGGCTTCAAGACCCTGGCTGAAGGCCAGAATGTACAGTTCTCTATCGAGAACGGTGCTAAAGGTCCGTCTGCAGCAAACGTAACTGCAATCTAATTGGCCCTTGGCTGATTATAAAAAAACCCGCTAAGGCGGGTTTTTTACTTTGTACAATAAGCTAAATCTAAAACGCCTCCTCTCTTAGCCTTGTAACGCTCCATTGTCACTGCCCTCTTAGGTAAGAATCCTTTCTTGCTTCCTGATATTTGTTCTAAGAAGTATGTCGTTATCGCTACGTAAACCTTATCATTCTCACCTAATTCTGTACTACACTAGCAGCATTAATTGATTCAAAGGTAATAGCATGAAAGTTAATGATCGGGTGACCGTAAAAACCGACGGCGGCCCTCGGCGCGAAGGGGTTGTTTTAGAGGTAGAACAGTTTAGCGAGGGTGTCATGTATTTGGTTTCATTGGAAGATTATCCGGCAGGGGTCTGGTTCTTTAATGAAATTGATAGCCATGATGGCACCTTTGTTGAACCGCTACACAAGTAGCACTCATTCCTCTCTCTGTTTGTGCACAACCTGGCGCATTACATTGCCTTTTGTACTGAAATAAAACCGGAGGATGGTTTTCACCTTATCCTCCGGTTCTGCCTGGTACTCTTTCAATTTAGCTGGACTGATTTTTTGTTAACTCAGAACTTTTCCCAATTGAATGAATCATCATCTGTCTTCTTATTCACGCTGGTACTCTTCAGTTTGGTTGATTGTTTAACCGTTGGCGCAGGGCGATGGCCGTTTAGACGAAATACTGCGACAGCCTGAGTCAGTATTTCACCTTGTTGTTCCAAAGAGGCCGCCGCCGCTGAAGCTTCCTGAACCAAAGAGGCATTTTGTTGCGTAACGTCATCCATTTCAGATATTGCCTGCGCAACCTGGCTGATACCACGACTCTGCTCATCGGATGCTGATGCTATTTCGCCCATAATATCAGTAACATGAATAACAGCCGTCACGATCTCATTCATTGTTTTACCGGCATCTGAAACCAAAATGGAGCCATCACCAATGAGGTCAACTGACGCTTCAATCAAAGATTCGATCTCTTTGGCGGCATCTGCGCTGCGCTGTGCCAGATTGCGCACTTCACTGGCCACAACCGCGAATCCACGCCCTTGCTCACCGGCTCTTGCTGCCTCTACCGCTGCATTCAGTGCCAGGATATTTGTTTGAAAAGCGATGCTATTGATAACATTGGTTATTTCAGCAATTTTCATTGAACTGAGAGAGATTTTGTCCATCGTGCTGATAACATCATTCACAATATCGCCCCCTTGAACCGCTTTGCCTGACGCATTGGCTGCGAGTTGGCTGGCGTGATGGGCATTTTCAGCGTTCTGCTTCACGGTCGCGGTCAATTGTTCCATGCTGGCAGCAGTTTGCTCCAGTGCTGCCGCTTGTTGTTCGGTGCGAGCAGAAAGGTCGGTATTGCCTAATGCTATTTCGCTGGACCCCTTATAGATAGATTCAGCACTGCTACGAACGGCTTCAACCGTGGTAGATAAAGAGTCTTGCATCTGCTGAATGTTCTTACCTAACACCCCAATTTCATTACGACCAAATGAGCCGCAGGCTTGTGTCAGGTCACCTTGAGCAATGCGTTGAATACGTTCAACCAACCAATTAATCGGGTTGATAATAACTTTACTGATCACCAAAAAGGCAATGGCCGTCAGTACGATAGCCAGAATAAAGGCACTGCCCATCAGAATATAACCGAGGCGTGCTTCCTGTTGTGCGGTCTGATTAATCAGATTAGCTTGTTCAGTACGATATTTTACCGCTTTCAGCAATGGTTCATCATAAGCCTCATCCAGCGGATTGAGTTTTTCTGCCTCAAGTGAGATAACTTCTTCGAAATGGCCTTCTTTAGTCGATGCGAGCATGGGTTTTATCCCATCATCACGATACTGCTCGTAGGCTTTTTTCAGTGGGACATCCAAAGCGGTGTCAGTTTCAGATTTAATGGGGCGGTTATAGTAGAGATCAAACATTTGTTGTGACTGTGCAATGCGTTCTCCTGCATTCTTCAAACCCTGTTGATAACCGGTAGTGTCACCAATACGTGCGGATGATGCAGCCTGAATCAAGATCAGGCGGGCTGTGCGCAGATGATTTGAACTGTTAGACAGCCCCAAACGGATGTCCAGTTCTTGCGTCGCTTGCGCCAGTGATTGGTTACTCTGTTTTAAAAAGTAGCCAGAGGTACCGATTGCTGCGGCAAATAACAGCAGTATTCCCGCCAATATAGCGATAAACAAAGTAACCAGACGCATGTTATTAACAAATAATACTTTCGTATTATTAGGCTCTGGGGCTATTTTTATGTCCAATGGCTGATGTGTACTTCCACTTTTCATTGTTAGTTCCGTTTCTATAATCGCTGGAGGAAAATCCCTTGTCTGACGGGTATCGCTAGGTAAAGTTAATCCACCTCTTATCTTAAATTTTCTTAACAATCCTTTAAGAACCTATCGGCAACGGTCCTAAAATAGTTAGGGTTATAAATGAGATCTCAGTCGCAATTTGGCTTAATGATTCACTCTATTTCTGTAATTACGTCAATGACTTGATATGAGTCGTTGCCGACAGCGCGTGTGGTGGCAATATTTACTGCTGCTGTTGGGTAGAGAAGGGACGTTAGGTACACCAACACGGATTAGCTCAATAGATTACGATATCTTTTTCTGCTGCAACGATGGCATTAGGATGGCTCGATGAGATGATCCTTTGGCTGCGGCAAACGCAATTTAGTTTGCTTAAGGCATCGATGGTAATGCCAATTATTTTGACTATATATTCCTATGGTTAATACTATTATTTAATTTGTCCTCGCTGGTTTAAGCTTTGTTTAGAAATATAACCTTTACATAATTATCACTCGCAATTATACTCTTGAAAAATTTCGGTGGAGAAACTAATGGACACGCAAAGTACTAGTCAAATAAGCAAGGCAAGCTAACCGATCTTTCTTCTGATTTGTTGCTTGCCGAAAAATGGCGGGCAGCACCCTCTCTTATTCCCTGAGTTGTGCAACCCCAAATGACGATTTAACTCGATAATCATTTATCGAGGGTGTTAATTTGGAATTTTATTATGTTATTTAACAGCCACGCACTATTTCCTCCAGATAACCACACTGGTTACTGCTGAGTAATACCCTAGGGTATATAGCTCGGCACAATTACCTGTGTGCTAAATAGCACATGATTATTCTACCAATGATTATTTCATGGAGAGAATCATGGCATTAACTCCTTTTGTTGTGAATTTATTACTGGCGATGTGCTTGGGCGCATTAATTGGTGCCGAAAGACAATGGCGTCAGCGTATGGCGGGTTTGCGCACTAATGCATTAGTTGCTACCGGTGCCGCCGTCTTTATTCTTAGCTCTTATGCGACATCACCCGATAGCCCCGGTCGCATTGCTGCACAAGTTGTCTCTGGTATTGGCTTTCTGGGGGCCGGTGTCATTATGCGTGAGGGCATGAATATCCGCGGTCTTAATACGGCAGCTACGCTGTGGTGTTCTGCGGGTATTGGTGTGCTTTGCGGCCTTGGCTTGTATTGGAATGCGGTGGTTGCGACCGGTGTCATCCTGTGTGCCAATATATTATTACGTGAGGCTGCGCAGCGTATTAATATGCAGCCGCAGCAGCAAGCTGTGGATTTAGAAGTGCGTTATCGGATTCAGGTTACTTGTGGTGCCGAAGATGAAGTATTGGTTCGTACTCTAATATTACAAGCGCTAAATGGTATGGCATTACGGCTACAGTCACTCTGTAGTGCTGATATTGCCCGGCCTGGGCAATTGGAAGTCTGCGCTGAAATAATGGCGACACCAGCAGCACAAAAAGAAATTGAAAATATTGTTTGTCGCGTGAGTTTGGAACGCAGTGTTAGTGCTATTCATTGGCGTATTGCGTCTGAACTGCCTGTTTGACGGAGAATGAAATAGAGTACGAAAGTACGGTTCTATTTAATCGTAATTTCATTAGGTTATTTAAAATAACACTAACCCTTGTGGTAGTAAGGAGTTGTTATGGACGAGCACCCCGGAGTTAATTTAACTAGCTGCTGCTAATTAAATATAATATTGGCAGCGCAATGATAGTTCAGCACATTTACCTCTCAATAATAGAGCGGGTAAGTCCTGTGCGTTTAGAATTAAAAGAGAAGCGTTATGACCAAATTTAAAAAAACAGGAACCAGCCACAGTAATAATAAAAAGCCTTTTGTTATTGCGCGGGAGGCTAAAAATAGTCTGGATCAAACATTATCCAAACTGAATGCGAATTTAACCGGGCTGACAGAAGAAGATGCCAGAGAGCGGTTGGAGTTATACGGAATTAACGAAGTTGCTCATGAGAAAGCGCCGCCCGCACTGATCCAGCTTCTGGCAGCATTTAATAATCCTTTTATTTTTGTGTTAATGATTTTAGCGGCGATCAGTTTCTTTACTGATTATTGGTTACCGCTACAGAAAGGTGAAGAAACAGACTTGGTTGGCGTTAGCATTATTGTGACGATGGTGCTAATCAGTGGGCTGCTGCGTTTTTGGCAAGAATACCGGACGAATAAAGCGGCAGAAGCGCTAAAGTCAATGGTACGCACCACCGCAACAGTACTGCGTCGTAGTAGCCACAGCGCCCAACCGGTCAAACAAGAAATAGCCATTAAGGAGTTGGTACCGGGCGATATCATTCTGTTATCCGCCGGGGATATGATCCCTGCGGATTTACGCTTGATTAAATCCAGAGATTTATTTATCAGCCAGGCTATTCTGACCGGGGAAGCCATCCCGATCGAAAAGTATGATGCAATGGCTTCTATCAGCCACAAATCAGTCGATGGGGTGGCCAATAGTGAAAGTGAATTACTTGAGTTATCGAATATTTGCCTAATGGGAACCAACGTGGCCAGCGGAACCGCGATGGCAGTGGTGGTCGCCACGGGAGGGCATACTTATTTCGGGTCGCTTGCTAAGTCAATTGTCGGCAACCGCGCTCAAACCGCATTTGACCGTGGTGTTAACAGTGTTAGTTGGTTATTGATTCGTTTCATGTTGGTGATGGTACCAATTGTATTACTGATTAATGGTTTCACTAAAGGGGATTGGACTGAAGCGGCATTGTTTGCACTGGCGGTTGCCGTTGGGCTGACACCAGAAATGCTGCCGATGATTGTAAGTTCCAATCTGGCCAAAGGTGCCATTGCGATGTCACGGCGAAAAGTTGTGGTTAAGCGGCTGAACGCAATACAGAACTTTGGTGCTATGGATGTACTGTGTACAGATAAGACCGGCACCTTGACCCAAGATCGCATCATTCTGGAACACCATATAGACGTCTTTGGTAGTAATGACAGCACGGTGTTACAACTTGCGTGGCTGAATAGTTATCATCAAAGCGGTATGCGCAATCTGATGGATCAAGCGGTTATCAAATTCAGCCGTGGTAAACCAGAAATTGATGCCTTACGTAGCTTTAATAAAGTCGATGAGCTACCGTTTGATTTCATCCGTCGCCGTCTGTCTATTGTGGTAAAAGATGAGCATCAGCACCAACGGCTGATCTGTAAAGGTGCCGTGGAGGAGATGCTCAGTACCTGTACCCATGTGCGTGAAGGTGATGAAATATACCCACTGGATGACGCCCGTCGCGCTGCATTACTGGCACTTTCTACCCAATATAATGAAGACGGTTTTCGTGTCCTGTTACTTGCCACCCGTGAGTTGGGCACTGAACTGAGTAAATTGCCGTTAAATATTGGTGATGAGCGTGATTTGGTGGTTCAGGGCTTGCTGACTTTCCTTGACCCACCTAAAGAGAGTGCTGAAGAAGCTATTGCTGCATTGCGGGAAAATGGTGTCGCAATAAAAGTCCTGACCGGTGATAACCCGGTAATTACGGCGAAAATTTGCCGTGATGTAGGGCTTGATCCGGGCGAACCGCTGAGTGGACGTGATATCGAAATCATGGATGACGAGACGCTGGCACGCGAAGTCGAGTTGCGCACAGTGTTTACCAAACTGACTCCGATGCAGAAATCGCGCGTGTTGAAAATGTTGCAAAGCAATGGTCATACGGTCGGTTTCCTCGGTGACGGTATTAATGATGCTCCGGCGTTACGTGATGCAGATGTGGGGATCTCGGTCGATACTGGCACCGATATAGCCAAAGAGTCTGCGGATATTATTTTGTTGGAAAAAAATCTAATGGTGTTGGAAGAGGGGGTCATTATTGGCCGTGAAACCTTCGGTAATATCATCAAATATCTAAATATGACTGCCAGTTCTAACTTCGGTAACGTATTTTCAGTGCTGGTTGCCAGTGCTTTTATACCGTTTTTACCGATGCTAGCTATCCACTTGCTGCTACAAAATCTGATGTATGACATTTCGCAGCTTTCCCTGCCGTGGGATAAAATGGACAAAGAGTTTTTACGTAAACCACGTAAGTGGGATTCCAAAAACATTGGCCGTTTTATGCTCTGGATCGGGCCGACCTCCTCAATTTTTGATATTACGACATTTGCTTTGATGTGGTTCGTGTTTGCCGCCAACAGTGTTGAACATCAGGCCTTGTTCCAGTCAGGTTGGTTTATTGAAGGATTGCTGTCGCAGACGCTGGTGGTTCATATGCTTCGAACGCAAAAAATTCCGTTTATTCAAAGTACCGCAGCATTACCTGTGCTATTAACCACTGGAGTGATTATGGCGATTGGTATTTATATACCGTTCTCTCCATTAGGTACTTTAGTCGGATTGGTACCACTGCCGTGGGAATATTTCCCTTGGTTGGCCGGTACGCTGGTGAGCTACTGTATCGTTGCGCAACTGATGAAACAGTTTTACATCCGCCGTTTCGGTAAGTGGTTCTAACCGTTTCATTTATACCGATATAACATCAGTTGATAAAGCGCTATCCGGGGTCAGTTGACCCCGGAATCACAACTGCTATTCGTTACTCACCCGAATGACCAGTTTGCCAAAATTCTTGCCTTCAAGCAGGCCGATAAAGGCTTGCGGTGCATTCTCCAATCCTTCCACCAGATCTTCGCGGAATTTGATTTTCCCCTGATCAACCCACTGCGTCATTTGTTGTAGGAAATCATCATAATGGTGGCCGTAGTCATCAAAGATGATGAAGCCCTGCATACGGATACGTTTGCGCAAAATAATGCTTTGCAGCAATGGCAAGCGGTCTGGCCCGTCGGGAAGTCCAGTGTCGTTATAACGAGCAATCAAACCACAGACAGGAATCCGGGCGCGTGGGTTGAGTAATGGCAATACTGCGTCGAATACTGCACCACCGACATTCTCATAATAAATATCAATTCCCGCTGCGCAGGCTGTTGCCAGTTGTTGGGTAAAATCGGTTGACCGATGGTCGATACAAGCGTCGAAACCCAATTCTTCCACCACATAACGGCATTTTTCCGCGCCGCCCGCAATCCCGATGACTTTACACCCTTTCAGTTTACCCATTTGGCCCACCACAGAACCGACGGCCCCACTTGCGGCGGCGACAACCAATGTCTCTCCTGCTTTAGGTTGACCGATATCCAACAACCCCATATAAGCGGTAAAACCGGGCATTCCCAGTACACCCAAAGCCCGTGATGGGTGGGATAGTTGTGGGCCAAGATTGCGGATACCCGACCCCTCTGAAAGTGCATAATCTTGCCAACCACTCCCGGCCAGCACCCAATCACCCACCTGAAAATCAGGATGACGGGAAGCTTCAACCCGCGCAACTACCGCTCCAACCATTACTTCACCAATCTCAACGGGAGCCGCATAGGAGGGGGCATCACTCATCCGGCCACGCATATAAGGGTCAAGAGACAGATATCGGGTTCGAAGTAATATCTGACCGGCATCCGGTTGTGGAATAGGTTGGCTATCCAGGGTGAAGTTTTCACAACTTGGTGTGCCGTGTGGACGCGAGGCTAACAGAATTCGGCGATTGGTTGTTTTATCTTGAGGCATCAGATTCCCTTAGTTGTTTATTGAGTTAAAGGCCTATGTGTGATGAAAAGAAGGTGCGGAGTAAAAATGATCAATCGCAGTGCTATAAGACCAACTGACATATTAATGTAGAAAATAATAGTAGAACTCTGCGTAAAGGCTTCAGCTAATAGTGCTCACAGAGAACAACCACGATTTTTTCTTAGACAGATTTTTGAACGATGGAAAAGATGATCGCGGATTACAGTGGGACGATAAGCACATCCACCATGCTGGCGTTAATCAATCGGGCGGCGGAACAAGAAAACTTGTTCATTAGGTGGGTGCTGTGATTGCCACAAATCACCAGATCAATATGCTGCTGTTTGCAAATGTAAGCCATGCTATCGGCAAACTCGCCATGAACGATAGTTTTGTGCTCCATTGGGTAACTGGCGTTGACTTCCAACTCTTCCATAAATAGTTGAGCCTCTTCCTGCATCACTGCGCGAAGGTCGCCGAGCATAGGGGCTGCATAGCTATTGTACATTTCGGGTTCAGTCGTCAGCGTAATTAAAGAAATTACGCCATTGTATGGTTGAACAATGGAAACGGCTTTATTAACCAGTTTTTGGCTATCAGGCGAAAGGGCAACGGCGACCAATACATTTCTATATCCCATGATTTGGCTCCCATAAGCACAACTTTTAAAGAAAGGTTAGGGGATTGCACCATTTATAAATGAGATATCAGTCACAACTTAACGTTGGCTAAAAAAGAATACGATTTACAGCAATTAGTTAGTGAGAGTGTCGGTAACTTCGCGCCTGCTATGAGTTATTTTATAAACATTATTAATCAATATTACTTACATTTAATTTACAATTTTTGAGGTTTTAGGGATATGAATCCATGCTGAAAAAGAGCTATCGGAAAGATATGTAGTGTAGGTTGAGTGAAATATAGAGTTACCTTTATTGCCTTTTTTAATACGTTCTGGGGTTCTCTATAAAGATAAATAGTGATCAGATTAATTATTAGTCGCTAAAAGAGTATTTTTAATCTGCATAAATATTCGTAGAAATAAAATAGTTAGATTGCGTTATTATATGGTAATTAAGTAATGATAGCGGTATTCAGGCGTTAGTATGGATAATTTTAGGTTATGACAGATTTTTGTTCTGCTATTTTGGTTTAGGAATGCATTTGTTCGAATTGATCTCAAAATGATAAGAATTAGGCCGATATAGATAGCTTTTTAGCTACTTTCTGACTTATGGTTGTTTTTTGAACTTACAAGTGGGTGATAAGCAATCAAAAGTAACGGGGTGAAACAACTTTATATTTTATCTTTGTGATGTGCGTCACATTACATTTAAAATGAATCGCTAGTTACATTGTATGTGCTAACGATTCGGGAGTAGAGTTGGGCCTCTTTAGGAATAATCCTAATGCTTTGTAAGTAAAGTTTTATGTCGAAGGCGAGCGTTTAGATCAACGTAATATGTACAACAGCCATACCTCTTGACATGTTATTTCATACCGGAATGGTATTTTTGTAACCTAACGCCACTAGGCTGTAATTACCTTTAGTTTTATAGGTTCAAATTAACTGTATAACGGGAAGGATCCCAGGTCTTGGGTGATGAATTCTATCATCCAACTTATGTTTTAAAACATAATCAGTCGGGATGTGTAAGATGAGTACATCTGAATTACTCAAACATATTTATGATATTAATTTATCGTATTTGCTATTAGCACAACGGTTAATTAACGATGAAAAGGCCTCTGCGATGTTCCGTTTAGGTATTACGGATGCAATGGCCGATGCATTATCACAGTTAACTTTGCCGCAAATAGTGAAATTAGCAGAAACTAACCAATTGGTCTGCCATTTCCGTTTCAGCGATCATAATACTATCCATCATTTGACGAAAGAATCTCGCGTGGATGATTTACAGCAAATCCATACCGGTATTTTATTGTCTAGTCACTTACTCCACGAACTATCGTTAAAAGACGGTAGCTCACCTAAAAAAAGAGCATGACTAATGGCTGAGAAAAGTATTGTTCAGGAAGCCAAAGACATTCATTTAGCGATGGAGTTAATTACTTTAGGTGCGCGTTTGCAGATGCTTGAGAGCGAAACGCAACTCAGCCGAGGCCGTCTGATTAAGCTTTATAAAGAGCTGAGAGGCAGTCCGCCACCTAAGGGAATGCTACCATTTTCGACAGATTGGTTTATGACTTGGGAACAAAATATTCACTCATCGATGTTTTATAACGCCTATAGCATCTTGCTAAAAAGCGGTCAATGCACCGGTGTCGAAGCGGTAGTTAAGGCTTATCGTCTTTATTTGGAACAGTGTCCTGAGCAGTCCGGAGTGCCGCCATTACTGGCGTTGACCCGTGCCTGGACGCTGGTTCGCTTCGTTGACAGTGGCATGTTGCAACTTTCTGGTTGCAGTTGCTGTGGTGGTACTTTTATCACTCATGCACACCAACCGCGTAACAGTTTTATTTGTAGTCTTTGCCAACCACCTTCCCGCGCAGTAAAAAAACGTAAACTTTCCCCGCAACCTGCCGATATTACTTCACAACTGCTGGATGAGCAGGTTAGACGCGCAGTTTGAGTTTCTTTGAGTTATCAGAATTTTTGGCTACAGCATCGGTATGGATACCGTTGCTGTAATGTTCTAAGACAACTCATTGCCCTCAAAGGGTGCTAACGCCTCACCTTCCACCCACACACTTTGCTAAGGATGTCGCGTGTTAGTTATTTTGGGTTATATCGTGGTCTTAGGTGCGGTTTTCGGTGGCTACATGATTGTCGGCGGCCACCTTGGTGCACTTTATCAACCCGCTGAATTTTTAATTATCGGCGGAGCAGGGATTGGCGCATTTATTGTGGGTAATAACGGCAAAGCGATAAAAGCCACAATGAAAGCCATGCCAAAATTGATGCATCGCTCTAAATATAACAAAGTTCTTTATATGGATTTAATGGCGCTGCTTTATCGCTTATTAGCAAAGTCTCGCCAACAGGGAATGTTGTCATTGGAGCGCGATATAGAAAATCCACTGGAAAGTGAAATTTTTTCTAATTATCCACGAATTTTGGCCGATAAGTTATTAGTGGAGTTTATTACCGATTATTTACGGTTAATTGTCAGCGGGAATATGAATGCTTTTGAAATTGAAGCATTGATGGATGAAGAAATAGAAACACATGAACAAGAGTGTGAAGTTCCTGCGGGTAGTTTGGCAATGGTCGGCGATTCTCTTCCCGCATTCGGTATCGTGGCTGCGGTAATGGGAGTGGTTCATGCCCTTGCATCTGCGGATCGGCCTGCGGCCGAACTTGGAGCGTTGATTGCTCATGCGATGGTGGGGACGTTCCTGGGTATTTTGCTGGCATATGGATTCATTTCACCTTTGGCGACATTACTGCGCCAACAAAGTGCTGAAACCACGAAAATGATGCAATGCATCAAGGTGACTTTGCTGTCCAGTTTGAATGGGTACGCGCCACAAATCGCGGTGGAGTTTGGTCGTAAAACACTCTATACCACAGAGCGTCCGTCGTTCATTGAGCTCGAAGAGCATGTGCGCAGAGTGAAATCACCTGCACCGCAAGCGACAGAAGAGGACGCATGAAGCATCAGAACCATCCCGTTATTCTGGTCAAAAAGCGAAAAGCCAAGCATGGCGCGGGTCATCACGGTGGCTCATGGAAAATCGCTTACGCTGACTTTATGACAGCGATGATGGCTTTCTTTCTGGTGATGTGGTTGCTATCGGTTTCCAGCCCACAGCAGTTGACGCAAATTGCAGAATATTTTCGTACACCGCTGAAAGTGGCCTTAACCAGTGGTGATAAGAGCAGTGATAGTACCAGCGTCATTCCCGGTGGTGGTGATGACCCGACGCAACAAATAGGCGAAGTACGCAAGCATATCGATTCGGAAGAAAGCAGGAAAGAAGAGTACCGACTCAATAAATTACGGGAAAAACTGGACCAATTGATCGAATCTGACCCAAGACTGAAAGCATTACGGCCACATCTGTTGATTAACATGATGGATGAGGGGCTAAGGATTCAAATAATTGATAGTCAGAACCGGCCGATGTTCAAGATGGGGAGCGCTCAGGTTGAGCCTTATATGCGCGATATCTTACGCGCTATCGCCCCGATTCTTAACGATATACCGAACAAAATCAGTTTATCAGGCCACACCGATGACTTGCCATATGCCACTGGTGAGCGAGGTTACAGCAACTGGGAGCTATCGGCTGATCGGGCCAATGCCTCACGACGTGAGCTACTGGCGGGTGGGTTGGACGATGGAAAAGTTTTACGCGTGGTGGGTATGGCCTCAACAATGCGACTAAAAGAACAAACGTCGGACGACCCGGTCAACCGTCGTATCAGTATTTTAGTCCTCAATAAGCAAACCCAACACGATATTGAGCACGAGAATCTGGATAACAAAGCATTGGATATCGAAAAAGCGGCAAGTCTAAAGCAGCTTGATACCAGTGCTAGTGCGCCAGCCGTGGCATCACCAACCGAACAACCTGCTACGGTTGCACCAGTAGCGGTGGCTCCAGCGCCGACCGTACCGGTAGCTGCCAGTTCAGCAACGGCAGTAGCGGTTGATGCGGTAAAAACAGCATCACCCGTGGTCACTGATGAACCGGTGAAACCAGCGCTACCGTCTGCAACAGTAACGCAGATACAACAATCGAGCACGGTGATTATTACCTCAGCGCCCCGACCAACGACATCGTTGCCAGCGGCACCTGCAAGTGATACTCCGGTCTCTCCGACAAGCCGCGACGCACAGTAGAGGTGACACCGTGAGCATGGATATTACCGCGTTTTATCAGACATTTTTTGATGAAGCAGACGAATTGCTGGCAGATATGGAACAGCATCTGTTATTGCTGGACCCGCTAGCTCCTGATAATGAACAACTCAATGCCATTTTTCGTGCTGCTCATTCGATCAAAGGTGGCGCAGCAACGTTTGGTTTTACGGTATTACAAGAGACAACCCATCTGTTGGAAAACCTGTTGGACGGTGCCCGCCGCGACGAAATGCGCCTGAGCACTGATATCATCAACCTGTTTTTGGAAACGAAAGATATTATGCAAGAACAGTTGGACGCCTATAAAACCGCTCAGGAACCCAATACGGAAAACTTTGAGTACATCTGTCAGGCATTACGGCAACTGGCGCTTGAAGCTTTAAAGCAACAAGAGGCTGCTACTCAGGTATCAGAATTAGCCAACGGCACGCCGCTATCTGCTGATACAAAAGTTGCCGGTAAGTCCCCGGCGCTGGTTCAAGGCGGAATGCGCATCCTTCTGTCTGGCTTGAAAGAACAAGAAATCCCGTTAATGCTGGAAGAATTGGGCAATCTGGGAGAAGTGAAAGATCCTCTCCAGGGCAGCGATAGCCTTGAAGCGACCTTGATTACCTCTGTCAGTGAAGACGATATCAGCGCGGTATTGTGCTTTGTGCTGGAACCTGAGCAAATCACTTTCATTCAGGCCGATACAGGAAAACAGACAGACATTGAACCGATTGTGGCACCGGTCGCCAGCGCGCCAACGCCCGCAATTCCCACCGCCGTTGCGACTATGCCGAGCGGTGCGGAACACGTAAAACCTAAAGCAAAAGCCAGCGAATCTACCAGTATTAGAGTTGCCGTTGAGAAAGTTGACCAACTCATCAATCTGGTTGGTGAATTAGTGATCACCCAATCTATGCTTGCTCAACGCTCCAGTTCACTGGACCCGGTGATTAACGGTGATTTGCTCAATAGCATGGGCCAATTGGAACGTAATGCGCGCGACTTGCAAGAGTCGGTAATGTCTATTCGTATGATGCCAATGGAATATGTGTTTAGCCGTTTCCCGCGTCTGGCCCGTGATTTGGCCAGCAAGCTTAATAAGCAGGTTGAACTGACCCTATTAGGCAGTTCAACCGAACTGGATAAAAGCCTGATTGAACGCATTATCGACCCCCTAACGCATTTGGTGCGTAACAGCCTTGACCACGGTATTGAAAGCCCGGAAACCCGCATCGCTGCCGGTAAACAACCCATCGGTAACCTGACACTGTCCGCCGAACACCAGGGTGGCAACATTTGTATCGAAGTGCTTGATGATGGAGCAGGGCTTAACCGGCAAAAAATTCTGGCAAAAGCGCAATCTCAGGGGATGGCAGTCAATGATCATATGAGCGACGAAGATGTCGGGATGCTGATTTTTGCACCGGGCTTCTCCACCGCTGAACAGGTGACCGACGTTTCTGGCCGCGGTGTTGGGATGGATGTGGTTAAACGTAATATTCAAGAGATGGGCGGCCATGTGCAGGTCAGCTTCCAGGCAGGTTTGGGGACTTCTATTCGTATCCTGCTGCCATTGACGCTGGCTATTCTTGATGGGATGTCCGTAAAAGTCAGTGACGAGGTATTCATCTTGCCATTGAATGCCGTGATGGAGTCACTGCAACCATTGGCAGAAGATCTCCATCCGTTAGCCGGCGGTGAACGCGTGCTGCAAGTGCGCGGTGAATACCTGCCATTGGTCGAGTTGTACCGGGTGTTTGATGTTGAAAACGCAAAAACTGAAGCCACTCAGGGTATCGTTGTGATACTGCAAAGTGCCGGACGCCGCTACGCATTGTTGGTAGACCAATTGATTGGTCAACATCAGGTGGTAGTGAAAAATCTGGAAAGTAACTACCGGAAAGTACCGGGTATTTCCGCCGCGACCATATTGGGAGATGGCAGTGTGGCACTCATTGTTGATGTGTCAGCGTTACAGGCATTAAACCGGGAAAAGCGTGTTGTGGCGGATGATGTTGTCGCAGCATAGCCGATACACCTGTATAAAACCCGTATAAAAACAGGTATGGGGGCAAGACCTGCCCTCAGCCTTAAAAACAAACATAAACACAACCTATTGATTTAAGGGTGAAAACATGGCAGGACTAGCAACCGTCACGAAGCTGGCTGGCGAAACGGTAGGACAAGAGTTCCTGATTTTTACACTGGGCGATGAAGAATACGGCATCGATATTCTGAAAGTACAAGAGATCCGTGGTTATGACCAGGTAACGCGTATTGCTAATACTCCATCGTTCATCAAGGGCGTGACTAATTTACGCGGTGTCATTGTTCCCATTATTGATTTACGTGTCAAATTTGCACAACAAGGCGTCACTTATAACGAAAATACAGTGGTGATCGTGTTGAATTTAGAGCAGCGCGTCGTGGGCATTGTGGTTGATGGCGTATCTGATGTGCTGTCATTAACCAATGAACAAATTCGCCCGGCACCTGAGTTCGCCGTGACGCTGGCGACAGAATATCTAACGGGTCTAGGCTCGCTTGGCGAACGTATGTTGATTTTGGTCGATATCGAGAAGTTGCTGAGTAGTGAAGAGATGTCGTTGATTGATGCCGTGGCAAAGGGCTAGGGTGCTCAGATTTCAGTTAATGATAATCTTGGTTGAACCCATATCATCAGACCTCCGATAAGCGCCATCGGAGGTCTGTCGTAAAGGTAAAATATATCCATAACTCTGCATATTTTGGCTTAGAATTATCGCGTTAATGGTGTATGAATTATTTTAATAAGGCCCGCATAAAAATTTCCCTGCGCATTTAATTTAAAATATTCATTTGGTTTTATTTGTTTTGCTTCACTTGTCGTTTTTGAAAACTGGCTTGTGATGGTCCCTGGTCTAGTGAGTTGACGGCCTTGGTTGATCCCTGCGAATTGAGTTCCAAAACGATTTGTTACTGAATTCACTCTCTCTTTTAATGATTCAGATGTTTTTTGTCCTTCTGTACTGCGACGGTTATGGGAGATAGTCGGTGCAGTATATGCTTTAAAAAACATGGATTTCCCCTCTATTCTTTGAAAAAAGACTTTACTATCAGCCGTGATAGTAAAGTGGTTTGCAGATGGGGGGTATCAAAAAACGCATCACTTCCGGGGTTCCGGGTTGCCTATCCTCATAATACAAACTGAATTAACGTCCCATATCAAAATAAGCCAGAACCGCTAAACAGGTTCCTCAAAATGCCAATATCGGGTATTGCCTGGCTAAAATAATCCCTCTCTTCGGTAAAGTTCCTCGATTTGATGCCGATAATACTAGTAATTGGCGTCTGGTATTTGGCGCACTCGTATTTTGACGTACTTATGAAGGGATAACATGTTCAAGCGTATGAAAGTGGTCACCAGTTTGCTGCTGGTGTTAGTGCTATTTGGTGCCTTGCAATTGGTTTCTGGCGGACTTTTCTTCAACTCGTTGAAAAATGACAAAGAAAACTTTGCTGTTTTGCAAGTTATCCGTCAGCAACAGTCGGTTTTGAATGAGAGTTGGGTAAGTCTGCTGCAAACACGCAATACACTAAACCGTGCTGGTATCCGTTACATGATGGATGTGAACCATACCGGCAGTGGCCCTACGGTCAATGATCTTTTAGCATCAGCCAAAGGGACATTAGGTGTGGCGGCGGAGCGGTTTAAAAGTTACGAACAGATCCCGTTGGATAGCCAACAGAATCCGGATGCCGCACAAAAATTAAAACAAACGTATGATCAATACTTCGGCGCACTGACCGAACTTATCCAGTTGATGGAAGCGGGCAAGATCAATGAATTCTTTGACCAGCCAACCTCCAGTTTTCAAAATGCTTTCGAGAAAGATTACAACACTTATCTAGTACAAAATGACAGCCTGTATGCCTCCGCCGTTGAAGACAGTAACCAATCCTTTAGCTTTGCGATGGGGGTGATTATTGCTGTCCTGATCGCAGTAACCACCGTGATCGTAATTGTGTGGCTGGGGATGCAGCGCATCCTAATTAACCCGCTAAAACACTTGATTGGACATATCAAATATATCGCCAATGGTGATTTAACCCAGAACATTGAAGTGCATAGTCACAACGAAATGGGCATCTTGGCTGCCAGCTTGAAACATATGCAAGCTGAATTGATAACGACGGTCAGTCATGTGCGTTTAGGTGCGGATGCTATCTACAGTGGCGCGTCAGAAATTGCAGCGGGAAACAATGATTTGTCTGCCCGCACGGAGCAGCAGGCCGCATCATTGGAAGAAACGGCTGCCAGTATGGAGCAGTTGACCGCCACAGTGAAACAAAATGCTGAGAATGCGCGTCAGGCCAGCCAATTGGCCTTGAGCGCTTCAGAAACGGCACAAAAAGGTGGCAAGGTCGTGGCGAATGTGGTTCAGACCATGCACGACATTGCCGGAAGTTCACAGAAGATTGCCGACATTACCAGCGTAATCGACGGTATTGCGTTTCAAACGAACATTCTGGCATTGAATGCTGCGGTGGAAGCTGCGCGTGCTGGTGAGCAGGGCCGTGGCTTTGCGGTGGTCGCCGGTGAAGTGCGTAATCTGGCGCAACGCAGCGCGCAGGCAGCAAAAGAGATCAAAGGGCTGATTGAAGACTCAGTCAACCGTGTAGACATGGGATCAGTGCTGGTTGAAAGTGCCGGTGAAACGATGGGCGATATCGTGAGTGCGGTAACCCGCGTGACTGACATTATGGGCGAAATCGCATCCGCCTCCGATGAACAAAGTCGCGGTATCGATCAAGTTGGTCAGGCGGTAACGGAAATGGACCGTGTGACACAACAAAATGCTTCATTGGTGGAAGAATCAGCCTCTGCCGCCGCCGCACTGGAAGAACAAGCCAGTATGTTGACCCAATCCATGTCCGTATTTGTTCTGCGTATGGATAACGGTAATTCCACAAAAGATGTCAGAAAAACAAAGCAGCCGGCACAGGACTTGAGCATCACGGCTAAAAAAACACTGGGAAGTGACCTGCAAGACAATTGGGAAACTTTCTAGCCCCTACACAAAATATATACCCTAAATAATTCGAGTTGTAGGAAGGCGGCAACTGGGTAAATTCCTGGGAGCTTACATTAAGTAAGTGACCGGAGTGACAAATTTGCAGGGAGCCGATTTGAATGCTGCTTGCAGAGGTGAGGCCCACGGATGGGGCGAGTAGCGAAGGTAGCCAACGTACATGCAGCTTGAAATATGACGGGATAGATAAAGCCGGCCAATGAGCCGGCTGAGAAGAGGTTACGATGTTTGGCCGAATCCGGATTTCTACCAGCTTTTTCCTGTTACTGATGTTTATTTGCTCTATACAGTTAATCTCAAGTGGTCTGTCATTTACGGCGTTTCGCTCAGACTATCAAAATTTAAACCGTGTGGATCTGAGCAGTCAGCAACGGGATGCATTAAGTCTCAGTTGGGTATCCTTGCTTCAGGCGCGTAATACCTTAAATCGAGCGGGGACTCGCTCGGCTCTCAAAGTCCCACAGGAGCAAGTCAATGCATTAATGGGCAACGCACGTAGCTCATTACAGAAAGCAGATCTCTATTTTAATCAGTTCCTGGCTGTGCCGCGCCTTGATGCGAGCGATACCGGCGCAGAAATGCTGGAGGCTACCAAAAACAGTTATCAGAACTTACGTACTTCGTTACGACAATTAATCGATTTTCTGGAAGCCGGTAATCTACAAGGTTTCATGGATCAACCTACCCAGAAAACGCAGGACTTGTTCGAAGCTGATTTTGTGCAGTATTTGCAGTATGCCAATGATGTCATAGCCAAAGCAGGTACTCAGAACCAGCAGGCTTATCATCTCTCCATGTGGATATTTGGTGGCGCGATTCTGATGGTGATAGTGATGGCCATTTCATCTCTTATTTGGTTGCGTAATATGTTTATGAAACCACTGACGACGATGGGGCAGCATTTTGATCGCATAGCACAAGGGGACTTGTCAGGCAGGATCTCGGTGTCAGGCCGTAATGAAATTAGTCAACTGTTTGCCAGTTTGCACATTATGCAGCAGTCGCTGATTACCACGGTCAGCCATGTGCGTGACGGTACCGAATCCATGCTTACCGGCATCCAGGAAATTTCGGCCGGTAACAATGACTTATCAGCAAGAACTGAGCAACAGGCAGCGTCATTGGAACAAACAGCGGCCAGCATGGAACAACTGACGGCTACGGTAAAACAGAATGCCGACAACGCCCGGCAGGCAACACTGTTGGCAAAAGATGCGTCAGGTACTGCCGCACGAGGCGGGGAGCTGACGAGCAGTGTAGTGACAACTATGCATGATATCGCCACCAGTTCGCAGAAAATTGGCGCTATTACCAGTGTGATTGACGGTATTGCCTTTCAAACTAATATTCTGGCACTGAATGCGGCGGTTGAAGCTGCCCGCGCTGGCGAACAGGGCCGGGGCTTCGCGGTGGTCGCCGGTGAAGTGCGTAATTTGGCACAGCGCAGTGCGCAGGCGGCAAAAGAGATTAAAGGGTTGATCGATGAATCGGTCAGCCGTGTTCGCCAGGGCTCCACACTGGTTGAAAATGCGGGGACGACTATGGAAGAGATCGTTCGCTCAGTGACTCGGGTTACCGACATTATGGGTGAAATCGCTTCCGCTTCGGATGAGCAAAGCCGGGGCATTGAGCAGGTTTCACTCGCAGTAACTCAGATGGATCAGGTCACTCAGCAAAACGCCGCATTAGTGGAAGAGGCTGCGGCTGCGGCCAACGCATTAGAGGAGCAGGCAAGTATGCTCTCCGATGCAGTGTCCGTTTTTCGTTTGGAGCAGGATAGCGACAGCGGTGAGGGGCAGGCGGCAGATGGCAGAGATAAGCAACGGGTTGTAAAAGCAACTGCCTCAAAGGAAAACCCAGATTGTCAAACGGCGTAACGAAGGCTTTGCAGTGGGGTGAGGGCGGATGAAACCATCATCGATGAAACAATCATCTTTAAATCTGGCTCCCCAGCCATCACCCCAAGAGTCAGGTTCGATACTGACCCAGATGGTTCAACGGCTGCCGCTGTCGGATGTCCACTTCCGGCGTATCTGCCAACTTATTTATCAACGGGCCGGCATCGTTCTGGCCGATCACAAGCGGGAAATGGTCTATAACCGGCTAGTTCGGCGGCTAAGATTGCTGGGCATTAACGATTTTGGTCAGTATCTGGCATTGCTGGAATCTGATCCGAATGGTGCGGAGTGGCAGGCATTTGTTAATGCCTTGACCACTAATCTGACGGCATTTTTCCGTGAGGCGCACCATTTTCCGATTTTGGCTGAACATGCACGTCAGCGGTCGGGAACGTATTCTGTCTGGAGCACCGCGGCATCTACCGGTGAGGAGCCTTACTCCATCGCCATGACTCTGAGTAATGCGTTGGGGAATCGGGCCGGATCTTGTCAGGTATCGGCCAGTGATATTGATACTCAGGTACTGGAAAAAGCCACCAGTGGCGTGTATCGGCAGGATGAGTTGCGTTCGTTATCGGCACAGCAGATGCAACGTTATTTTCTGCGTGGTACTGGTCCGCATCATGGCATGGTGCGGGTGCGGCCAGAGCTTGCCAATATGATTCAGTTCCAGCAACTCAATCTGTTGGCACCAGAGTGGGCATTACCGGGGCAGTTTGACGCTATTTTTTGCCGCAATGTGATGATTTATTTTGATAAAGAGACGCAGGAACGCATTCTTCGTCGCTTTGTCCCTTTACTAAAACCTGGCGGCTTGATGTTTGCAGGCCACTCGGAGAATTTCAGTCAAATCAGTCGGGAATTTTATTTGCGCGGGCAGACCGTTTATGGACTGACCAAGGAGAGGTGATGAGTAAAATCAGAGTATTGTGCGTTGATGATTCTGCACTGATGCGTCAGCTAATGACTGAGATTATCAACAGTCACCCGGATATGGAGATGGTTGCTGCGGCACCGGACCCGCTGGTTGCCCGTGATTTAATTAAAAAATTCAACCCGCAGGTTTTGACCCTCGATGTTGAAATGCCACGGATGGATGGGCTGGATTTTCTCGAAAAGTTGATGCGCTTACGGCCAATGCCGGTGGTGATGGTTTCATCATTAACTGGTAAGAACTCTGAGATAACCATGCGTGCGCTGGAATTGGGGGCAATCGATTTTGTCACCAAACCTCAGTTGGGTATTCGGGAAGGGATGCTGGCATACAGCGAGTTAATTGCGGAGAAAATTCGCACCGCAGCCAAAGCCCGATTACCGCAGCGCGGCCCAGAACATGCACCGGTTATGCTTAGTCATACGCCGCTGCTCAGTAGTGAAAAGTTAATTGCGATTGGTGCATCAACCGGTGGTACTGAAGCGATACGTATGGTGTTGCAGCCGTTGCCGCCGACCAGCCCGGCGCTACTGATTACTCAGCATATGCCGCCAGGTTTTACCCGTTCGTTTGCAGAACGGCTTAATAAGTTGTGCCAAATCACCGTCAAAGAGGCAGAAGACGGTGAACGAGTATTACCGGGACATGCCTATATAGCACCAGGTGATCGGCATATGGAACTGGCTCGCAGTGGGGCGAACTATCAAGTGCGCATTCACGACGGGCCTGCTGTTAATCGCCATCGTCCCTCAGTGGATGTTCTTTTCCGCTCAGTTGCGCAATACGCTGGGCGTAATGCGGTTGGTGTGATTCTGACGGGAATGGGCAATGACGGTGCGGCGGGCCTGCTGGAAATGCATCGGGCAGGAGCCTATACCATCGCGCAAAACGAGGCCAGTTGTGTGGTCTTCGGGATGCCACGCGAAGCTATAGGTATGGGCGGTGTGAATGAAGTTCTGGAGTTGAATCAGATAAGTCAGCGTATGTTGGCACAGATAAGCAGCGGCCAAGCCTTGCGAATCTAGTCCCCTGATTCCTTGACTTACAGCGGTGTTAGCAGCGCGCACTTACCTGAATCACTTACTTATGTAAGCTTATCGGGATTTGTTTGCTTGTTCCCTTGCTGTAACACCAATGTCTTTGGGGCGAAATTTTTCCGGTGTAAATCGGGCGTGGTATTTAATCGCTCAGCGGTGAGCAACAAACCTTAGGAGTTGGTATGGCGGATAAGAATCTCAGATTTTTGGTGGTAGACGATTTTTCGACCATGCGTCGTATTGTCCGAAACCTGCTTAAAGAGCTGGGTTTTAACAATGTGGAAGAGGCCGAAGATGGCGTAGACGCATTGAATAAATTACGTGCGGGGGGTTTTGATTTTGTGGTTTCAGATTGGAACATGCCAAATATGGATGGCCTGGACCTGTTGAAAACTATCCGTGCCGATGGTGCTCTTGGCTCTTTGCCGGTGTTGATGGTGACTGCCGAAGCTAAAAAAGAGAATATCATCGCAGCAGCACAAGCCGGTGCCAGTGGTTATGTAGTGAAACCTTTCACTGCCGCTACCTTGGAAGAGAAGCTCAATAAGATTTTTGAAAAGTTGGGTATGTAAGGAGGCGAGATGAGTAACCATCAAATGCCCGCAACAGATGCGGCATCAGCCAGCGATATCATAAGCCGCATTGGTCAACTGACGCGGATGTTACGCGACAGTTTGCGCGAGTTAGGGCTGGATCAGGCGATTGCGCAGGCAGCAGAAGCGATTCCAGATGCGCGTGACCGCCTGGATTATGTAGTTCATATGACGGCCCAGGCTGCTGAAAGGGCACTAAACTGCGTCGAAGCGGCGCAACCGCGCCAAAATGAGTTAGAATCATCGGCAAAGGCGCTTACAGTTCGCTGGGATGAATGGTTCGCCAACCCAATCGAGTTATCAGATGCCCGCTCGCTGGTGAGCGACACGCGTGAATATCTGGATGTGGTGCCACAACATACCTCATTTACCAATGCGCAATTGTTGGAAATCATGATGGCGCAGGATTTCCAGGACCTTACCGGTCAGGTTATCAAGCGCATGATGGACGTGGTGCAAGAGATTGAGAAGCAACTATTGATGGTGCTGATGGAGAATATTCCAGATATGCCAGCAAAACCGCAAAAACCGGCAGACAGCCTACTCAATGGGCCACAACTGGATAAAAATGGTGCTGGCGTTATTGCCAACCAGGATCAGGTTGATGATTTGCTCGACAGTTTGGGTTTCTAAGCTGACAGTCACTTATAAAGTGCAGATGAGGAACCCCTCATCTGCCATTATCATCTTGATTTATTTATCTTTGCGATAAGCTCGTTTGATTTAAGTTGTTCTTAGCCCTCTCAAACCACATCGCTGTCATCTTTTTTCCATTCTCTGCCAGACTTATTTTATATAACACTCAGCCTGTCTATTTCCTCAACAGGGGCATTTAAATGTCGACCAAGGCCGGTTACCCATTGTCAACTAACGGCACTCATTCGTGAAATAACCGCCTAATTGTCGCTTTGTTCCAACCATAGACTTGATGAATATTTGTCATCCTAGACAACAATTTTGTTATTTATTCATTTTCCGACATGGAAGCGCTCACGCTGAACAGTAACATTTACGCCAACAGAGGCCATTGCTGTGGCTGAAGATAGCGATGCAGAAAAAAGCGAGGAACCCACAGCACATAAGCTGGAAAAGGCTCGCGAAAAAGGACAGATCCCGCGCTCGCGTGAATTGACCTCGATGCTGATGCTCGGAGCCGGTTTGGCTATCTTGTGGATATCCGGTGAGTCGATGGCGCGCCAGTTGGCCGCCATGATTTCCCAAGGACTGCATTTTGATCACGCCATGGTCAGTGATGATAAGCAAATGTTGCGGCAAGCCGCCATGCTATTAAAGCAAGCTGTTATGGCTTTGCTACCGGTCTTTGCGGGATTGGTTATTGTGGCATTGGCAGTACCGATGCTGCTGGGTGGCGTGCTATTTAGCGGCGAATCCTTCAAGTTTGACCTGCAACGCATGAGTCCTCTGGCCGGGCTAAAGCGGATGTTTTCCTCACAATCACTGGCTGAACTATTAAAGGCTATCCTCAAAGCGACGCTGGTCGGTTGGGTTACAGGGTTATTCCTTTGGCACAACTGGCCACAAATGATGCGGCTGATTTCCGCACCACCTATTGCCGCATTGAGCGATGCGCTTAATTTGATTATTTTTTGCGGATTTGTGGTGGTCTTAGGGCTACTACCGATGGTTGGTTTTGACGTATTTTACCAGATAACCAGCCATATCAAAAAGTTACGTATGACCAAACAAGAGATACGTGATGAATTTAAAGATCAAGAAGGGGACCCGCACGTCAAAGGACGTATCCGCCAGCAGCAACGGGCAATGGCTCGTCGCCGTATGATGGCTGATGTGCCCAAAGCCGATGTGATAGTCACCAACCCGACTCACTATGCGGTGGCATTGCAATATAACGAATCGAAAATGAGTGCGCCAAAAGTGCTGGCAAAAGGCGCGGGCGCGGTAGCACTGCGTATTCGTGAGCTGGGTGCCGAGCACCGTATTCCTTTATTAGAAGCCCCCCCACTGGCGCGGGCATTGTTTCGCCACAGTGAGGTCGGGCAACATATTCCTGCCACCCTTTATGCGGCGGTCGCCGAGGTCCTTGCCTGGGTTTATCAGTTGAAACGCTGGAAGCGGGAAGGCGGGCTGGTACCGAAAAAACCTGAACATCTGCCGGTGCCGGAAGCATTGGATTTTGCAACAGAGAGTGAGACTGACTAATGGCTAATTTGGCTGCCCTGCTACGTTTACCGAGCAATTTCAAAGATACGCAGTGGCAAATCCTCGCAGGACCGATCCTGATCCTGATGATTTTGTCGATGATGGTATTGCCACTGCCTCCCTTCGCGCTGGATTTGCTATTTACCTTTAATATCGCACTTTCCATCATGGTGCTATTGGTCGCCATGTTTACCCAGCGCACGCTGGATTTCGCGGCTTTCCCCACTATTTTGCTGTTTTCTACATTGCTGCGTTTATCGCTCAACGTCGCATCCACCCGTATCATTTTGATGGATGGTCACACCGGAGCCGCTGCTGCTGGACGGGTTGTCGAAGCTTTCGGCCACTTCCTGGTTGGGGGCAACTTTGCTATCGGCATTGTGGTGTTCATCATTTTGGTGATCATCAACTTTATGGTGATTACCAAAGGGGCTGGGCGTATTGCCGAAGTGGGGGCGCGCTTCGTATTGGATGGGATGCCCGGTAAACAGATGGCGATTGATGCTGACCTGAATGCCGGACTGATTGGCGAAGATGAAGCGAAAAAGCGCCGTTCAGATGTGACACAAGAAGCTGACTTCTACGGTTCGATGGACGGTGCCAGTAAGTTTGTGCGTGGTGACGCGGTCGCCGGATTGCTTATCATGGTAATAAACGTGGTCGGCGGCTTGTTGGTCGGGGTGATTCAGCATGGCATGGCGCTAGGACATGCCGCTGAAACCTATACCTTGCTGACCATCGGTGACGGCCTGGTCGCCCAAATCCCCGCGTTGGTTATCTCAACTGCCGCCGGTGTGATAGTGACCCGCGTTAGTACCGATCAGGATGTCGGTCAGCAGATGGTGACTCAGCTATTTAACAACCCGCGAGTGATGGTCTTGAGCGCCAGCGTGCTGGGTCTGCTGGGTATGGTTCCAGGGATGCCTAACTTTGTCTTCTTGCTGTTCACCGCCGCACTGCTGGCATTAGCCTGGCGTTTGCGCGGCAAACAAATGCAGCAACCTGTCGCTGAGCAAGCGCCGGTCGTCCAAGACCAACAACAGGCCGCAGAAGCGACCTGGTCAGATGTGCAACTGGAAGATCCTCTCGGAATGGAGGTGGGTTACCGGCTGATTCCAATGGTTGATTTTCAGCAAAATGGTGAGTTGCTGGGGCGTATTCGCAGTATTCGCAAGAAGTTTGCTCAGGAAATGGGGTATCTGCCGCCAGTGGTGCATATTCGCGACAATTTGGAGCTGCCACCGGCGAGTTATCGGATATTGATGAAAGGGGTTGAAATCGGCAGTGGCGAGGCTCATCCAGGGCGCTGGCTGGCGATTAACCCCGGTAATGCCGCCGGAACACTGCCCGGTGAAACAACCCATGATCCTGCCTTTGGCCTGGCAGCGGTATGGATTGAAAGCGCCTTACGTGAGCAGGCGCAGATTCAGGGCTTTACGGTGGTTGAGGCCAGCACGGTGGTGGCAACGCATTTGAATCACTTGATTAGCCAGTATGCCAGTGAGCTGTTTGGTCGTCAGGAGACGCAGCAACTGCTGGACAGGGTTACCCAGGAAATGCCTAAGCTGACCGAAGATTTCGTCCCCGGCGTGGTGACACTCACTATCTTGCATAAGGTACTGCAAAATCTGCTGATGGAACGTGTTTCGATTCGCGATATGCGCACCATTATCGAGACATTGGCTGAACATGCGCCTAACCAAACGGACCCCTATGAATTAACCGCAGTGGTGCGGGTGGCATTAGGGCGCTCGATTGCCCAGCAGTGGTTCCCTGGCAGCGGTGAAATTCAGGTTATCGGGCTGGATGCGGCATTGGAGCGTCTATTATTACAGGCGTTGCAAGGCGGTGGCGGGTTAGAACCGGGTTTGGCAGACCGGCTACTGGAGCAATCCAAACAAGCGCTACAGCGGCAGGAAATGCTAGGCGCACCACCGGTATTACTGGTTAACCATGCACTGCGGGCGTTACTGGCGCGCTTCCTGCGTCGTAGTTTACCGCAGATGGTGGTGCTATCTAATCTGGAAATTGGCGATAACCGCCAGATCCGCATGACTTCAACGATAGGAGCCGCCTGATGCTGATTCGCCCCTTGGCTTTTGTGATTGGTGTGCTGCCATTATTTGCCTGTGCGGTGTCCGGCACTTGGGTGGCGGACGGTATTGGTGTCACGCAGAGCCTACGCGGAGTGGTGACCTCATCGGCAGCGCTGCAATCGCCGGTTGCACTGGCCGATAAAGATGCGCGGATCGTTTCGATAGGATGGCGCTACCAGCTCATGTCAGCAGCGCCAAATGGTTTGGAAGTGAGGCTCTGTACGTCAACCCGTTGTATGCCTCTTGACGGGGGGAGTGGACAGAGCAGTATGCTGGCAGGTGAAGCCGCCGCGAATCAACTGTTCTTTGTTTATTTCATTGCGGGCAAAGGCAGGGTGAATCCACCGCTGCAAGTGATCAGCAACCAAGTGCTGGTCAACTATCGCTAAAACCATACAAATGGGTGATAGCAAGTGATACAGAAATAGACCGGTTGTTCGGCCGCATCAGCGGCCCGTGCTGTTTGACTGATTGAGAGTGCTATCGCACCACAAAAAAACCATCCCAATAGGATACTTACACGCTGTTTTTTCATTTACCCTCTTTGTAACCAAGCATTGTTGCCTGGTTTCAGCAGACTAACGCATTACAAGCAAACAGAAAAAACCATTTTGTGAATAGGTAGGAAGCATTGGTGTGGTGATTGAATTAGACGAAATTGGGGTGCCAGGCGGATATAATCCCCGGCAGTGCGGCGGGTTATATCCGTAGGGATAGTCTGTTAAATCCCAATCTTACGGCCCAGCAAACTGGCACCTTTGGATTGGCCATCGGGGCCATACAGTGATTGGCCATGACGGGTGTTCAAGACAGCCAGAGCCTGAGTGTTATGCTCAATGTGCTGTTGTAGCAACAATCCATTATGTAAGTTGCCGTAGTGCAATTCTTCGGCTAATTGCAAAATACGTTGCCAGCGGTCGGCTAATGCCGCGGCTTGGTTGTAAGGTGCTTGTACATTGATTGCTGCTTGCGTGGTGAGTCGGGCCTGATCCAGATAAGCCAGCGTGGCTAAGATTGAGCTTTTTTGCTCCGTAACACCTTGTAGTACCACGCCTTGAATCCGGCCAGAGCACAGTAACTGCTGTTCTTGTGCCACCACGGTTTTCAGTGATTCGAGCAGTTCCAGCTGCTGGTCCAGATTGGTCTGTAATCTTTCCACCACCACGTATCCTTTTATGTTTACGGCGAGCTATTTGTTGCAACTAACTGTTCTTGAGGTCATCCGCCACATTTTTTAGCAAGGCATCGGCAATTTTACCGGTGTCCATCGTCAATTGACCGGAGCGAATGGCCTGTTTTAAGGTTTCTACGCGTTCAACGTTGATGTCCTGGCTGCCCGGTTGCATCAGCTTAGCCTGCGCATCACTCAATTTAACCTCGGTACCACTGACGGGTGTTTTTGTCTGGGTTGCCGGTTTGCGCGTTTGTTGCGCGATGTCACTGGTTTCCCGTGGCTGCACTTGTGTTACCGGTAATAGCGGCTGAGTGCGATCAATACTCATGGTGTTGCTCCCTTTATAGCGGGATTGACGTTTATCGACCCGCAAGACTTTTATCTTTCAGTAAAAGAATGGCGGGATTGTCACTTTTTACCCGCAGATAACTGCATAACAGTGTTATCGGCACCGGTTAAAAAAACTTTAATCACTATAACATTATCTGAATCGTACCATTGTCGGCCACAGTTCCACTGACGATTTGCCCAGACGCCATGCGTACCCGGACACTATCTTGCACCGCTGCGTTGTTCATGGCCTTGCCTGTGCTGTTAATATTGAACCCTTCGCCCTGCGCTAATATTTGTACATCCTGCCCGGCTTTAATTACCCACAGGCGGCGTAACATATTGCGCGTTAGCGGTTGCCCGGCATTAATTTGTCGCAAGCTAACCGCACCCTGTGCAAAATGCGTATCGAGCAGCGCACCCGGCGGCAGGGTATCGAGGCGGCCTTGTTTCATTTCAATATCCGGCATACTAATTTTCTCACCCGCAGCCAGCCGTCGAGTGGCAACGGCATAACGCCCGCTGACTTGCACCTGGGTTTGAATAAAGCGCCGTTGGCCATTACAACGAACCGACAAACTGACATTCCCCCAAGGGCGGGAATGGGTTGGCAGGGTGATTTCAGGCATCTCACATTGTGGCCATTGGCTTTGGGGCGTTTTGATAATAACTGCGACCTGACTTTCTTTATCGGGATATTGCTGCTGGAAAAATTGATTTACCTGCGCCGATAAATTTGCCGCCAAAGCCTGATGGGGGGCAGCTTGACTAGCAAGTAGCAGCCCAAGAGCCAATGTCATGACACTATTACTTTTCATTATCATCAGTTTTCTTTTTGCCCCCGCTATTTGCTAAACCCTCGATCCCGTTAAAGACGGCTATTACCTCTTCTGCACACTAGTGTACCTGTACCTCGCTAAGGTTAAGGGAACAAATAGCGACGCATTTTGCCCTTATTCTGGCGATAGGCTTACCTATACGGCGTTTATGCTGTCGACTCCAAATTCTAACCTTGCGGGGGGACTATGCTCGACAAACTGGACGGTGCTCTGCGTTTTCAACAAGAGGCGCTTAACTTGCGCTCTCAACGCCAGGAAGTCCTGTCATCCAATATTGCAAATGCGGATACACCCGGCTTTCAGGCACGCGATATCGATTTCTCCAGCCAACTGAAAAAAGTGATGGAGCAAGGGCGAGTCAATGGTACTGGGGTATCGCTCAGTTTAACGTCAGCTCGACATATCCCGGCAAGTACGGTTCAACCGCCGGATCTGGACTTGTTATTCCGCGTACCAGACCAACCGGCGATGGATGGTAATACAGTTGATATGGACCGCGAACGTACCAACTTTGCCGATAACAGCCTGAAATATCAGACCAGCCTGACCGTTCTTGGCAGTCAGATCAAAGGGATGATGTCAGTGTTACAACAAGGATAAGACGTATGTCTTTACTGAATATTTTTGATATTGCCGGTTCTGCATTATCGGCTCAATCGCAGCGGTTGAACGTCAGCGCCAGTAACATGGCCAATGCCGAAAGTGTGACCGGCCCGGATGGTCAGCCTTATCGTGCCAAGCAAGTGGTGTTTCAGGTTGCCGCTCAGGCGGGGCAGGAGACCGGCGGTGTTCGTGTGTCTCAAATCGTTGATGATCCGGCACCGGACCGTTTGGTGTTCCAGCCGGGTAACCCGCTGGCTGATGCCAAGGGCTATGTACGTATGCCTAACGTTGATGTAACCGGTGAAATGATTAACACCATTTCTGCTTCACGTAGTTATCAGGCCAACGTTGAAGTTCTGAATACTACAAAATCCTTGATGCTTAAGACGCTGACACTGGGTCAATAACAGGAGCCTGCATAGATGGCCATTACTAATTCCCTGACCAATAGCGATTACGGTATTAACAGTACTGCTGGCACCAGCTCTACCTCTGGTAGTGGCAGTACCAGTCAGGATCTGCAAAACAGCTTTTTGACCTTGCTGGTGGCGCAGTTGAAAAACCAAGACCCGACTAATCCAATGCAAAACAACGAATTGACTACGCAATTAGCGCAGATCAATACCGTGAGTGGCATTGAAAAACTGAATACCACTCTGGGTTCAATTTCCGGCCAGATTGATAGCAGCCAGTCGCTGCAAGCCAGTAGTTTGATTGGTCACGGCGTGATGATACCGGGTACGGCAATATTTACCGGCAGCAAAGATGGCACGGTGACTACCACGCCATTCGGCCTTGAGCTGGAACGTCCTGCCGATAAAGTCACCGCGACTATCAGTGACGGCAATGGTCAGGTGGTGCGTACCATTGATATCGGTAGCCTAACAGCGGGCGTGCACTCATTTACCTGGGATGGCTCACTGGACGCGGGTGGCAATGCGCCAGATGGCGCTTACACAGTAAGCATTGCCGCCAGCAATGGTGGTGAATCGTTGGTGGTAACGCCGCTGAGCTATGCCGTGGTCAATGGTGTAACCCGTGGTAGCGATGGCTCCAAGTTAGATCTCGGTCTGGCTGGCACCATCACTATGGATAAAGTGCGGCAGATTTTGTAATTCAGTGATGGCACTTATGAGTCATCACTGAAGTGGTAAGCGAACCGTGTGGTGAGCCATTCAGATGCAATGGCTGGCTTCAAATTTTAAAAATAGCGTTTGATATCTTATCAATACGTCAGGTCTGTAACGGACCCCCGAATCTAACGGAGAAGAAAATGGGCTTTTCTCAAGCTGTCAGCGGTTTGAACGCAGCATCCAGTAATTTGGATGTGATCGGTAACAACATCGCCAACTCGGCGACATCAGGTTTTAAAGCCGGCTCAGTTTCTTTTGCCGATATGTTTGCGGGTTCCCAAACCGGTATGGGCGTGAAGGTTGCCGGGATTACTCAGGACTTCAATGACGGTACCCCAACCACCACCAACCGCCGTTTGGATCTGGCTATCAGCCAGAACGGTTTCTTCCGTATGCAAGACAGCAGCGGCGGTGTTTACTTTGCCCGTAACGGCCAGTTCAAACTCGATGAAAACCGCAATATCGTCAACATGCAAGGTTTGAGTTTGACCGGTTATCCGGCAACCGGCACACCACCAACCGTTCAGCAAGGCGCGAATCCGGTGCCGCTATCTATTCCACAGGACATGATCACGGCCAAAGCAACCACATCAGGCAACATGGTCGCTAACCTGACCTCTACCCATAAAGTGATTACCGACGCATTCGACCCGCAAAAGCCAGATACCTACAGCTTTGTTAATAATATGACTACGTTTGATAGCTTGGGTAACCGCCACGATATCAATGTGTATTTTGTTAAGACCGCTGAAGATTCCACCGGTGGTAACACCTGGACGGTGTATACCAAAGACAGCAGCGCGACACTGAAAGATGCCACTAAGCCATATGATCCAACTGATCCGGCCGCCGCATCAGCGCGTGGCACAATGGTATTTGATACCAATGGTGCGCTGAAAAGTGTGACCCCAACCGGCGGTACTACCAGCACCACCGACTTCAATATGACTATCCCGATGGGTGTGGTTAATGGTGCTCCGGCACAAACCTTTGATCTGAATGTGGCGGGCAGCAAACAGCAGAACACCGGTACTGACAGTATCACGGCACAAAACCAGACGGGCTATGCCGCAGGGGAATTCACCGGTTTCCAGGTCAATAAAGACGGTTCCGTAGTAGGAACATACTCCAACCAACAAACCCAGTTACTGGGCCAGATAGTACTGGTTAACTTCTCTAACCCTGAAGGCTTGGCCTCTCAAGGCGATAACGTCTGGAAAGAAACCCAGTCATCCGGTAACCCAATCCTTGGGACGGCGGGCGGTGGTGGTTTTGGCTCATTGACCAGTGGTGCGTTGGAATCCTCTAACGTGGATTTGAGCAAAGAACTGGTAAACATGATTGTGGCGCAGCGTAACTATCAGTCTAACGCGCAAACCATCAAAACCCAGGATCAGATCTTACAAACTCTGGTTAACCTGCGTTAATCAAACTGACGGGGCTAGCTCATGGATCACGCAATATACACCGCAATGGGGGCTGCCCGGCAGTCACTGGAAAAGCAGGCGGTTACGGCGAATAACCTGGCTAATGTGGCAACGCTAGGATTTCGCGCACAGCTAACTGCGATGCGAGCAATACCTATTGATGGACCGAGCTTGATGACCCGCACGATGGTCGCCGCATCGACGCCCGGTGTCAATATCAGTCAGGGTACGATGAACTACAGTGGCCGCCCATTGGATGTCGCCTTGCAGCAAGATGGCTATCTGGCAGTGCAACTGCCCGATGGCACTGAAGCCTATACCCGTAACGGTAACATTCAGATTTCATCCAATGGGCAAATGACGGTGCAGGGCTATCCGCTGATGGGGGATAACGGCCCGATTGAAGTGCCACCGCAGGCCGCGGTCACCATTGCCGCCGATGGCACTATCTCAGCACTCAACGCTGGCGACTCACCCAATACCATTGCTCAGCTTGGTCAGATCAAACGGGTCAAGGCGACGGCGGGTGAAGTGATGCATGGTGATGATGGGTTGTTCCATTTAACACCGGCAACACAACAGGCGCGTGGCGCGCAACTGGCAAATGATCCGCTGATCAAGATAATGCCGGGAGTGTTGGAGGGCAGCAACGTGAAAGCGGTTGAAGCCATGACAGACATGATTGCCAATGCCCGCAGTTTCGAAATGCAGATGAAAGTCATTCACAGCGTGGATGAAAACGAACAGCGCGCTAATCAGCTGTTAGCAATGGGTTAAGCGCGCAGGCGCAGAGGAATAAACTGATGATCCCATCATTATGGATTGCCAAAACCGGTTTGGATGCACAACAAACCAATATGGACGTCATCGCCAACAACCTGGCGAACGTCAGTACCAATGGTTTTAAACGCCAGCGGGCGGTTTTTGAAGATTTACTGTACCAAACCATGCGCCAACCGGGGGCGCAATCCTCCGAGCAAACTACCTTGCCATCTGGCTTACAGATTGGTACCGGGGTTCGCCCGGTGGCGACCGAGCGTTTGCACAGCCAGGGTAATCTGTCCAAAACGGATAACTCGAAAGATATCGCAATTAAAGGCGAAGGGTTCTTTCAGGTGCAAATGCCCGATGGCACCAATGCTTATACTCGCGATGGGTCTTTTCAGGTGGACCAAAACGGCCAGTTAGTGACATCAGGCGGTTTTCAGATTCAACCGGCGATCACCATTCCGGCGAATGCGCTGAAAATGACCGTGGGGCGTGACGGGATAGTCAGTGTCACTTTACCGGGGCAAACCGCCACCCAGCAGGTTGGGCAACTTACCCTCACCACATTCATTAACAACAGTGGGCTGGAAAGTGTCGGTGAGAACTTATATCAGGAAACCGCCAGCTCTGGTGCGCCGAATGAAACCACGCCAGGTCTGAACGGCGGTGGCTTGCTGTATCAAGGCTATGTTGAAACCTCTAACGTCAATGTGGCGGAAGAGTTAGTTAACATGATCCAGACGCAGCGAGCCTATGAAATCAACAGTAAAGCAGTTTCAACCTCAGATCAGATGTTGCAAAAACTGACTCAACTGTAAATCCGCTTTCAGGGGGCAATTTAGCCCCCTGACGGCCACAGAATAATGCGTATTTGAGGCTGGCTATCGCGGCCTCCAACAGGTTACAGGACTGATAATCAGAGATGGACAGAAAGCCGCTGCGCAAATCAGGTGAATTGAAATGGATCTGTATGCCGTTGACGGCGATGCTGCTCAATGGTTGCGCGTATATTCCGCATAAACCTCTGGTGGAAGGCACCACCTCAGCCCAGCCCGCCCCCGCCAGTGCGCCATTGCCAAATGGTTCTATTTTTCAGGCAGCTCAGCCGATGAACTATGGTTATCAGCCTTTATTTGAAGACCGTCGCCCACGTAATATCGGTGACACGTTAACCATCACTTTGCAGGAAAACGTCAGTGCCAGCAAAAGCTCTTCAGCCAATGCCAGCCGCAATGGTTCCAGCAAATTTGGTGTGGCGACCGCGCCGCGTTATCTGGAAGGATTATTGGGTAATGCGCGTGCTGATATGGATATCTCTGGTGACAATACCTTTGGTGGCAAGGGTGGCGCGAATGCCAACAACACGTTCAGCGGTACTATTACCGTGACCGTCGATCAGGTGCTGGCTAACGGCAACCTGCATGTGGTCGGTGAGAAACAGATTGCAATCAATCAGGGAACCGAATTCATCCGCTTCTCTGGGGTAGTTAACCCACGCACCATCAGCGGCAGCAATACCGTTACCTCAACCCAGGTTGCGGATGCACGTATCGAGTATGTGGGTAATGGTTATATCAATGAAGCGCAAACCATGGGCTGGTTACAGCGGTTCTTCCTTAATATCTCACCGTACTAAGAGGCCCAATGATGCGCAAACAGTCACTCTTCATTTTATGTATTACCTTGATTTCGCTGGTGTGGATACCGGCGAAAGCCGAGCGTATCCGCGATTTGGTGACCGTTCAGGGTGTGCGGGATAACGCGTTGATCGGTTATGGCCTGGTGGTCGGGCTGGATGGTTCTGGCGACCAGACCATGCAAACGCCGTTTACCACGCAAAGTCTGAGCAACATGTTGTCGCAATTGGGGATTACTGTGCCACCGGGCACCAATATGCAGTTGAAAAATGTGGCTGCGGTGATGGTGACGGCCAAATTACCACCATTCTCCCGCGCCGGGCAGACCATTGATATTGTGGTTTCTTCAATGGGTAACGCTAAAAGTATTCGCGGCGGCACATTGCTGATGACCCCATTGAAAGGGGTGGATAATCAGGTCTATGCATTGGCTCAGGGGAACGTGTTGGTGGGCGGTGCCGGTGCTTCATCGGGGGGGAGCAGTGTTCAGGTAAACCAATTAACCGGTGGTCGGATCAGCGGTGGGGCCACCATTGAGCGTGAATTGCCAACCACTTTTGGTACCGATGGCGTGATTAATCTGCAACTGAATAATGAAGATTTTACCCTGGCGCAGCAGGTGAGTGATGCCATTAACCGTCAGCGCGGATTTGGCTCCGCCACGGCGCTCGATGCGCGAACTATTCAGGTGCGGGTTCCGCGTGGTAACAGTTCTCAGGTGCGTTTCCTGGCTGATATCCAAAATATCCCGGTGAATGTCGATGCCGGTGATGCCAAGGTGATTATCAACTCCCGCACCGGTTCGGTAGTGATGAACCGCAACGTGGTATTGGATTCCTGTGCCGTGGCGCAAGGGAATCTCTCCGTGGTGGTGGATAAACAAAATACTGTCAGTCAGCCAGATACGCCATTTGGTGGTGGCCAGACCGTGGTGACACCTAATACCCAGATTTCGGTACAGCAGCAAGGTGGTGTGCTACAGCGGGTTAATGCCAGCCCGAACCTGAACAATGTCGTTCGCGCATTAAATTCACTGGGGGCAACGCCGATCGATCTGATGTCCATTTTGCAAGCGATGCAAAGTGCCGGCTGCTTACGGGCTAAATTGGAAATTATCTGATGAGTGATTTGATGGCTATGTCCGGGGCGGCTTATGACGCCCAATCACTGAATTCACTAAAGCGCGATGCCGCCATCGATCCACAGGGCAATCTGAAGCGGGTTGCCCAGCAGGTGGAGGGGATGTTTGTGCAGATGATGCTGAAAAGTATGCGCTCCGCGTTGCCGCAAGATGGGGTGATGAACAGTGAGCAGACCAAACTTTACACCTCGATGTACGATCAACAAATTGCGCAGCAGATGTCGGCTAAAGGATTAGGGCTGGCCGACATGATGGTTGAACAGCTCTCCGGCACCACCTCGCCGAGCGAAACCGCAGGTACGGTGCCAATGATGCTGGATAACGACGTGCTGCAAACGCTACCGGCACATTTGCTGGCGCAAATGATGCGCCGCGCGATACCGACGCCACCGGCCAATAATATGGTGGTATTGCCGCAGAGTACCGGTAACTTTGTCGCGCGGATGTCTATTCCGGCGCAAATTGCCAGCCAGCAAAGCGGAATCCCGCATCAGTTGATTGTGGCTCAGGCAGCGTTGGAGTCCGGTTGGGGGCAACGTGAAATCCCAACCGCTGATGGTAAAACCAGTTACAACGTCTTTGGTATCAAAGCGGGGAGTAACTGGGATGGGCCAGTCAGCGAAATTACTACCACCGAATATGAACAGGGTGTGGCGAAGAAAACCAAGGCGCGTTTCCGGGTGTATGGCTCTTACGTGGAGGCGGTGAGTGATTATGTTAAATTGCTAACCCAGAACCCACGCTACGCCAATGTTGCTGCCGCCCAAAGCCCAGAGCAGGGGGCGCACGCTCTGCAAAAAGCGGGCTACGCAACAGATCCGCAATATGCGCAGAAACTGGTCAGTGTTATCCAGCAAATGAAGAATGCCGGCGAGCAAGCAGCAAAAGCATACAGCAGCGACCTAAATCAGTTGTTCTAAATAGGCTATTTTACTTGCCGCTTTGGGATTGGACAGTGCTCGGCACCGTTACGTAGCCATAATTTACAAAGTCATGGTGATCGCTCTGTTACCTGTGCGCTGACCGTACCTAAACTGTCTGCGGCAATAACGCCTATTGGATTGGTGATGATCGAGTTTTACCCCCATATTTTTACTCAAGTTTTCCTAAGTCTGGCCGATAATCATGACAGGCTGTGCGGGGGCTTAGGTCTCCTCAGGCAGTATCCCAATATTAATTAATGCAGGCGCTGCGTTGCTCGTCGTCTGCGGTAAAAGGATTTCTTTATGTCCAACAGTTTAATGAATACTGCGATGAGTGGTCTGAGCGCCGCGCAATATGCCCTGAGCACCGTCAGTAATAACATCACCAACTTTCAGGTGGCAGGTTACAACCGTCAGAACGCTATTTTTGCCCAAAATGGCGGAACGCTAAGTCCGGCCGGTTTTCTGGGTAACGGCGTGACGATTACCGGTGTTAATCGTGAATATAACGCCTTTATTACTAACCAGTTACGTTCTTCACAAACGCAAAGCAGCGGGTTGACTACCTATTATCAGCAAATTTCGCAAATTGATAACTTGCTGTCAAATAGCTCAAACAACCTCTCTACCACCATGCAGGGTTTTTTCAGTAACCTGCAAAATCTGGTGAGTAATGCCGGTGATGACGCTGCCCGTAAAACGGTGTTGGGTAAAGGCGAAGGTCTGGTTAACCAGTTCCAGAATGCAGACAAATATCTGCGTGATATGGATGTTGGTGTAAACCAAAAGATTACCGAGAGTGCCACGCAAATCAATAACTATGCTGAGCAAATTGCTAAGTTGAATGACCAAATTACCCGCCTACGGGGTAGCAGTGGCAGCGAACCGAATGCGTTACTTGACCAGCGCGATCAACTGGTAACAGAACTGAACCAGATTGTCGGCGTGACGGTGACCCAGCAAGATGGCGATGCTTATAACGTCTCTTTTGCCGGGGGGCTGTCACTGGTACAAGGGCCGAATGCGTATAAAGTTGAAGCTATTCCGTCCAGCGGGGATGCGACCCGTTTAACCCTTGGCTACAAATATGGCAGCGGCGATACACTCGAAGTCGATGAAAGCCGCCTGACGAACGGTAGCCTTGGTGGAACCTTGAAATTCCGCAGTGAAGCCCTGGATAGCGCCCGTAATCAATTGGGGCAACTGGCGCTGGTAATGGCTGACAGCTTCAACACCCAGCATAAAGTCGGGTTTGATGCTAACGGCGATGCCGGTACTGATTTCTTCAGTTTTTCCGACCCGACCACGCTGAAAAATGCCCGCAATCAGGGTGATGCCGGTTTGAGTGTGTCTTACACTGATACCTCAAAGGTGAAGGCCAGTGATTACAGCGTTGAGTTTGACGGCACTAATTGGCAGGTTACCCGCTTATCTGATAATACCAAAGTGCCAGCGAACCCTGTGCTTGATGGCAGTGGTAAAACCACCGGTCTAAGCTTTGATGGCGTGGCGGTCAGCATCGATAACGGCACTGTTGGCCCGCAGGCAAAAGACAAATTCACCGTGAAAACGGTATCTAACGTAGCGGCCAATTTGCAGGTTGCTATTTCTGACTCCAGCAAGATTGCGGCTGCGGGAACCAAAGACGGCGGTGCCAGCGATAATACTAACGCACAAGCGTTATTAGATCTGCAAACCAAGAAACTGGTGGATGGCAAAGCGACACTCTCGGGTGCCTATGCCGGTTTAGTCAGTAACGTCGGTAACCAGACCGCTACTGCGAAAACCAACAGCACGGCGCAGGCTAATATCGTCAAACAGTTGACCGCCGAGCAGCAATCTATTTCTGGGGTAAACCTGGATGAAGAGTACGGCGATTTGCAGCGTTTCCAGCAATATTATCTGGCGAATGCGCAGGTTATTCAAACTGCCTCGACGCTATTTAATGCGCTTCTGGGTCTGCGTGGTTAAGTGATTACCTGCGGTTATTTGTCGTGCCGTAACTTATTTTATATCGAGTTAAGCCCGTATTATTGTTGAGAGACATTTGCGGGCTTGGCAATTGCTAAAAGGAACTGACATCGTGCGCTTAAGTACCAGCATGTTGTATCAGCAAAATATGCAGGGCGTGACTAACGCCCAATCACTTTGGATGCAGTCGGGCCAACAACTTTCTACGGGTAAGCGCGTCGTCAACCCATCGGATGACCCGATGTCCGCTTCTCAGGCCGTTATGGTATCGCAAGCTGAGTCAGAAAATAGCCAATACGCACTCGCACGCAGCTTTGCACGCCAGAGTTCATCATTGGAAACAACGGTTTTGGCACAAGCTACCAGTACCATTCAGTCGATTCAAAGTATTATTATCAGTGCTAAAAGTGACATATTGAGTGACGATGATCGCGCTTCTTATGCCACTCAGTTACAGGGTTTGAAAGACCAGTTAGTCAATCAGGCTAACACCACTGATGGCAACGGTCGTTACATCTTTGGTGGCTTCAAAAGTGACAAGCCTCCTTTTGCGGTCAGCGCAACTGGTGCGGTAACTTATCAAGGTGGCGATGTAGCGATTGAACAAAAAGTGGATGCCAATCGCTCAATTACGGTTGGGCATACCGGTTCCAGTGTTTTTATGGCTCTGACCAGTAACGCAAAACCAGAGCCTGATGACGCGATGGGGACACCGGTTGCCTCTGAAGCTAATATCTTCAATACCATTGATACCGTGTTGAACTCGCTGAAGGTGCCTTTGCAGGGTGCAACAGATGCAGTTAAAGATCAGGCCAATGCGGATATGGACAAAGGTATCCGCGGGATGGCTAACTCATTGAATAATGTCTTGTCTGTGCAGGCAGAGATTGGTACTCAACTACAAGAACTGGATAATCTGGACAGTTTGGGCAGTGACCGCACGCTTATCAATAAACAACGATTAAGCGATTTGGTGGATGTCGATTGGACTGCGACCATCTCATCCTATGTGATGCAGCAGGCGGCGTTACAGGCCTCGTATACCACGTTCACCAATATGCAGGGCTTGTCGCTGTTCCAACTGAATAAGTAACTCGTCTATGGCCCGTAGGCTTGCCCTGCGGGTTGTATCCCCTCAATAGCGTTAACCCGCCATACCACTCAACACCCCAGCCAGCCGGTCAAAAATTTCGCCGAATAAATGTTCTGCGAAGGGGGCCAGCAGCGGCATCATTAATCCCATTGAAATAATACCAATGGTTAAGGTGAGCGGGAAACCTATCACGAACACCGAGAGTTGTGGTGTCATGCGGTTGAGCATCCCTAACGCCATATTCAGGGTTAGCAACAGGGTTATCATTGGCAACGCCAACATTAGCCCGCTCATAAAGATTAAAGAACCGACTTGAGTTAATGCCAGAAAACCGTTGCCATTGAGGGGTTCTAATTGAATAGGAATCGTATGAAAACTGTCTGCCAGCAGTGAAATTAACCATAAGTGGCCATCAAAGGATAAGAACAGCAGCATTGCCAGTAAGTTAAGGAGTCGTGCCAGTACCGGCATATTCGGGCCGCCGGAGGGGTCGAAGAAGGTCGCAAAGGATAATCCCATTTGCAAACCAATCACTTCACCGGCCAGGCGGATCGCGGCAAAGGCAAATTGCATGGTCAGGCCAATCGCAACACCAATAAGCACTTGTTGGCCCGCAACCCAGATAGCGCCAATGGAGGCGATAGGAATATTGACTGGCGGCAGGGAGGGGGCAATCAGAAAGGTAATCAATACGCCTAAGCCGATCTTAACTTTGCGGTTTATCTGCTTCTCATTCAATATCGGCGCAGTGCTGATCAGCGCCAGTACGCGGATAAGTGGCCAGAAATACTGGCTGACCAATGCGCTAAGTTGAGTGGTATCAATAGATAACATGTTTAACCAATCAACGTGGGCAGGCTGGTAAACAGATTACGCATGTAGTCCAGAATTAGATTTAGCATCCACGGGCCGGCAATCACCATTGTGGTAAAAACAGCCAGTATTTTGGGAATAAACGACAGCGTCATTTCGTTAATCTGGGTGGCGGCCTGTAACAGACTGACAATCAGGCCGCTTATCAGTGCGGCTAATAATAAGGGTGCCGCCAGAGCAAGGGCGATTTTCATTGCCTCAACGCCGAGGGCCATTACTGATTCAGGTGTCATGACAGTCTACCTTAGCTATAAAAACTCTGTGCCAGAGAACCCAGTAGCAACTGCCAACCATCAACCAGGACAAATAGCATTAGCTTGAAGGGCAGCGAAATACTGGCCGGGGGCACCATCATCATCCCCAATGCCATTAGCACGCTGGCTACCACCAGATCGATAATCAGGAAGGGAATAAACACGGTAAAACCGATTTGGAAGGCGGTTTTTAGCTCGCTGGTGACATAAGCAGGTAGCAGAATGCGCATCGGTACCACCTCCGGCCCTTCCAATGGCGGTAGATTGGCTAAACGGGCGTACAGGGCTAGATCAGATTCACGCGTTTGGCGCAGCATAAATTCACGCAACGGTTGCGAGCCTTTGTCTATTGCGACTTCCATGCTTATTTTGTCCTGACTGAATGGCAGATAAGCATCCTGATACACCTTGTCAAACACCGGTGACATAATAAAAAAGGTCAGAAATAGCGTCAGACCGAGCATCACCTGATTCGGTGGCGCTGAAGGGGTGCCCAAGGCGTTGCGCAGCAAGCCAAGCACGATAATGATGCGGGTAAAACTGGTCATCATCAGCAAAGCGGCGGGCAGGAAGCTCAGCGTGGTGATAAAAACCAGCGTTTGCACCGGTAAAGACCAGCTTTGGCCACCGTTTGCCAGTGGCTGGCTGATAATGCCGGGCAATTGAGCCAAGGCCGCCGGAGAGCAGAGTAGGGTGAGCAGCAGCAAAGAGACTTTATTTATGAATGGACGTAAAGACATCATGCTGATTTTTCCGGATGTTTCAGGATCTTGTTCAGTAACTGGCGGAAATCAGCCGGTTTTGTGCCGCCTACCGACAACGGATTATCTGTCTCTTCGACCGGCGGGCGCACCAGCGTGTGCAGTGGTGTAACTTGTTGTGCGGTAACACCCAGCACCAGCCAGGTATTATCCACTTCGACAATGACCACCCGCTCACGCTGGCCAACTTGACAACTGGCGCGTACATTCAATAGCTTGCTGTTACGTGCCTGCGGCGCAAAACCTAAACGGCGCACCAGCCAGGCGGCGCACAGAATGAGCAGTAAGATCCCCCCCAGCACACTGCCTACTTGCGTTAAAACACTACCGGCAGGCATCGCAGCAGGGGCTGATTGCACCGCAATACCAGGGTGGCTGGCGGCAAAGCCGGTTGTCGGTGTTTGCTGTAGGGCGGCGGTTGTCTCTGCCACCGAGCTAACAGGTTGTATCTCAGCGCTCATTAGCGGCTCAGGCGACGCATACGTTCGGACGGTGTAATAATGTCTGTGATGCGCACGCCGTATTTGTCAGCGACCACCACGACTTCACCTTGAGCAATCAGATAACCGTTAATCAGAATATCCAGTGGCTCACCCGCCAGGCCATCGAGGGAGACTACCGAACCCTGGGACAGGCGCAGTAACTCTTTAATGGTCATTTTGGTGCGGCCCAGTTCCACGGTTAGTTTTACCGGAATATCCAGAATCAAATCGATATCTTGCAGGTTACCCAGTGCGTCCGGCGCTTCCAGCGATTTGAATACGCCTTCGGTTGTGGCCGCTGGTTTCTCTGCTGCTTGCTGCTCATCAAACGCATTAGCCCACAGATCGTCCACGGATTCCTTTCCATCACCAGACGGAAGCTTAGGGTCACTCATTGGGCTGTTCCTCATTCAGAGCATTCAAAATAGGGTTAATCAAATGTTCAACTCGCAGGGCATATTGTCCGTTTAATGTCCCGTACTGACTGGTCAGCACCGGTACACCGTCGACATGGCCAATCAGTCGATCCGGTTTATCTATCGGTAACACATCACCCGGTTGTAGCTTTAGGATCTGCGACAGGCGCAGGGGGATATCGACGAAATTTGCCACCAACTCCAGCTCGGAATGCTGCACCTGTTTAACCAGCGTTTCACGCCAGTGGCTATCTTCCTGACGCGAGTTTTCCAGCGGCGGATTGGTTAGCAATTCACGCAACGGTTCTATCATGGCGAACGGAATACAGATGTTGAACTCGCCGCTCAACGCCCCGATTTCCACCTGGAAAGGGGTCGTGACCACAATGTCATTGGGGGAGGTGGTGATATTGGTGAATTTCACCTGTATCTCTGAACGGACATATTCCACATCTATTTTATAGATAGGGGCCCAGGCATCACGATAGGCATCCAATGCCAGCCGTAACATACGGTTAATCACGCGTTGTTCGGTGTGGGTAAACTCACGGCCTTCCACTTTGGTCGGGAAGCGACCATCGCCGCCAAACAGGTTATCAACCGCAATAAACACCAGGCTTGGGGCGAAAACGAACAACGCCGTTCCCCGTAGCGGTTTGAGGTGAATCAGGTTGAGGTTGGTTGGTACTGGCAGGTTGCGGGCAAAGTCATGATATGGCTGAATTTTTATCGGGCCAACGGTGATGTCTGGACTGCGGCGCAACAGGTTAAACAGCCCCATGCGGAACTGACGGGCAAACCGTTCATTGATGATCTCCAGCGCATGTAGGCGCTCGCGCACTACACGTCGCTGGGTGGTCGGATCGTAAGGTTTAACGTCTGTTTCATTACCGGCCACCGCCACTGGCTCTTCGCCACCGCTATCACCGTTTAACAGTGCGTCAATCTCTGCTTGTGAAAGAATGCTATCGCCCATAATGATTATCGCAGTATAAATGCGGTAAACAGCACATCGCTGATTACCTGATTAGGTTGACCTTTAACCATTGGCGGGCTAAGTACGTTTTTAATTTCAGCCACTAAGCGCTGTTTGCCTTCCTCATTAGAGAGACTATCGGCTGACTGACGGGAAAGCAGCAATAGCAAGCGGCTACGTACTTCGGGCAGGTAGTCGTTGAGTTTGGCGCGCGTGGTATCATCTGGCAGCCTTAACGTTAATCCGATATAAAGCACGCGATCCAGATTGTTATCTGGTGTGATCAGGTTGACCGTAAAGGTTTCCAACGGCATAAATACCGGGATAACAGGAACCGCTTTCGCTGTGGTGGGTTTACTCTTATTGAGAACCCACCAGCTATAACCGCCGCCCGCACTGGCTGCGACCGCAACCAGCACCAGCAGAATCACCCAAATCGAACTTTTACGCTTGGCCGGGAAGGTATTATCAGACATGGAGAAGACAAATTCCTGTTTCGGTATCAAACCGGTGAATCACGATAATATCTTGGGGCAACTTACCCCAAGGTATCCGAATTATTACTGACGATTATCCCGCGTATCTTCAATGCCAATAGGCAGAATAGGCGGAGAAAAACGGCCCAACTTGCCCGTTTGTCCTTTTTTGGCGAGAATCACCTCAATATTAGGCGAAAATATCAACGCCCCCATTGCCGTTAGCTAATGACTGCAACGCCGCAGGGGTGACCAATGGCGTTGAGGCGAGCGAGTCAGCGGTTGCCAATTCGCCATAAGCGGGCTGCCGGCCGGAGGCAAAGCCTTGCTGATTCTGCTGGTTTTGCTGTTGCGCCTGCTGCCATTGGCCTTCGCTACCAACGCTGCTTTGACCCAATTGAATTCCACTTTCGGCCAACGCACTGCGTAAGCTCGGCATTGCGGCCTCAAGTGCAGCACGCACCTGACTGTGTGCTGAGGCAAAATGCAATTGTGCCTGGTTATCGTCCATTTTCAGGCTGATCTGCAATGCCCCCAATTCTTGCGGATGCAGGCGTAATTCGGCATTTTGCTGGCCATTACGACTGAACATCACCACCTGTTGATTCAGTGATTGCTGCCACTCCTGACTACCCAATAGCGCACTTAAATGACCGCTGACCGGTGCACTGACCAACGAACTCGTCGTCGCAGGCATCACCGGGCTGGAAACTGGCGGCAGAGAGGGGGTGATCGTCGTTGATGTTAAAAGTGTTTTATCGGCACTGGCTCCGCTGAGGGCGTTTTCTACCTGCGCGGTCAACGGGGTTGCTTTGGCGGTGATACTGCTATCAACATCTTGTGCATTCAAACGCAGCAATTTATCTTGTGCGGTTGTTTTGGTTTTAGCCGAGATACCCGGTAGCAAGTCACTGCCTGCTGTGGTTTTATCACCCTTTACATTGCCCACGGTGCCGCCAATCAGTGCCGCCAGGCCTTTGTCCTGCGAGGTTAGTCCGATCAGTGTAGCCGCATCTTGTTTGGTACTGCCTGCATTGCTCAGGCTGCTGCTATCCGCTATTGCAGTTTTTTGCCCACGGCTGGCGCTGCCAAGCGTGGTGGCAACCTGATGCGGTAGCATTGCCAGCAAGGTTTGCAATGCGCTAAGAGAGGCGCTATCGGTGGTTTTATCTGAGGCACTATCATCTTTGACGGTGGTTTTTTTTACATCCGCCGAGTCACCAGTTTGCCCAGCATGGGTCAGACCAGCAGGCAGGGTGGCGCTGATGTCGCCTAGCGCGGCCAATAACTGATTTAGTTTGCTGCTACCGGTGGTTGATTTCCCACCATCATCATCAGCAGTGATATCGGTTGTTGCTGCCAAAGAGGACTTTAGCGTCGAGGCATCCAGCGCCGTTAACTCTTTGCCTAACTGGTCACCCAATAATCGGGCAAAATCGGCGGGCAAACCTGCATCGGTGAACAATGCGGCAATAGATGAAGACGATGCACCTTCAGTTTCACTGGTGGTCACCGTGGCAGGCAATAGGGACAGATTCATTAATTAGGACTCCTTTGTGAGGCGCGCTGAGCGAACTCATCCATCAATTTTTGATCCAAACGGTTTTCAAGCAGGCGCTGTGAGGTGTCAGCCCGTTCCTGCAAGGTTTCAAACGCATTCAACCGCTGCTGCTTTTCTTGCCAATGCTTCACCGCCTGTTCAACTTTGTCATTCCACTGCGCCAACTGAGTACGGTGTTGGTCGATAGCCAGTTCTAATGTCTGGATAAACTGCTGATAATTCTGCCAACTGGACGATGCCATGCCGTTGCTTAGCGTGTCATTTAACCGCATCCGGTACTCATCCTGATAAGTCAGTAACATCGTCAGTTGCTGTTCAGCATTTTGGTACGAGAGGCGTACCTGCCCCAATCGGGTGCTCGCTTGTTCGACCGCCTTCTGGGCCAGTTCGCACAAGGTGACGAGAGGTGATTGACTTTTCATCGTATTATTCCTATGACAAAGTGCAGCATTCCGAGTACCGGCTATCATCTTGATTCCGGTTTATTAGCCAGGAAACAGGCTTTTCAGGTGCTGGCAGGCATCGTCGTAGCTGCTGCGCTCAAACATGCCTTGCTGCAAGAAGATCTCCATTTGTGGATAGAGGGCGATTGCCTTGTCCAATAATGGGTCACTACCGGCGGCATAGGCTCCGACGCTCACCAGATCGCGGTTACGCTGGAAACTTGCCAGCAGTTGTTTAAATTGGCGAACCTGGCTGTAATGGTTTTCATCTATCAGTGAGGTCATGGCACGGCTGATGGAGGCTTCAATATCGATGGCCGGATAGTGGCCGGATTCGGCCAGGCGGCGGGACAACACCACATGCCCGTCAAGGATGGCGCGCGCTGAGTCAGCAATCGGGTCTTGTTGATCATCGCCTTCAGTCAGTACCGTATAAAATGCTGTAATCGAACCGCCACCGGAGACGCCATTACCCGCTCGTTCAACCAGCGCCGGTAATTTGGCAAATACGGAGGGCGGGTAACCTTTGGTGGCTGGAGGCTCACCGATCGCCAGTGCTATCTCACGTTGTGCCATCGCATAGCGGGTCAGGGAGTCCATAATCAGCAGCACATGTTGGCCACGGTCGCGAAAATCTTCGGCAATCCGCGTGGCATAAGCCGCACCCTGCATACGCAGTAACGGCGATACGTCAGCTGGAGCCGCGATGACGACGGAGCGTGCACGCCCCTCAGCACCTAAAATATTCTCGATAAAATCTTTGACTTCACGACCACGTTCACCAATCAGGCCAACCACAATCACATCGGCTTTGGTGTAACGGGCCATCATCCCCAACAGCACACTCTTACCGACACCGGAGCCGGCGAACAACCCCATACGCTGCCCGCGCCCCACTGTGAGCAGGGCGTTAATGGTGCGCACGCCAACATCTAATACCTGCTCGATAGCGGTACGCTGTAATGGGTTAATTGGTGGAGTGATGAGCGGTGCACGATAGCCGGTTTCAGGTGCCGGTAGGCCGTCGAGGGGTTTGGCGCTGCCATCCAGTACCCTTCCGAGAAGTTCCGGGCCGAGGGGCAATTGTTTGCTGGCAGAAGTACCGCCGGAAGTGATCCGCGCATAGACTCTGGCTCCGGGTACAATGCCTTCCACCTCTTCCAATGGCATCAGAAACAGGCGCTGCCCATTAAAACCGACCACCTCACTTTCAACTTCCTGCACTTCGCCGCCATCATGACGTTCAATCAGGCACGTTGCCCCTAACGGCAGTTGCAGGCCGGTGGCCTCCAGAACCAAGCCGGTGGCGCGGGTCAAACGTCCGTAACGGCGGATGGTGGTTGATTGACTGATGCGTTCCTCAAATTTATCCAGAGAAGAAAGCCAGCGGCCAAGGCGAATGGTCATCATAATTCTCCTGGTGCCGCCAAGCGGCACAGTTCATGCCAACGGGTTGCCAGGCTGGCATCCAGGTCACCTTCCTCAGCACTGACTTTGCAGCCGCCCGCATGAACCTGGCTGTCACCCAATAAGCGCCAGCCATGCAGGCTCAAGGTCGAGCCTAAGCGTTGTTCAACCACGGCTAAATCATTCGGATTCACCCGTAATTGCGGCTTACCGGCAAACATGGGTTCCTGCTGAAGCATTTGCTGGATTTGTGCCAGCAACGCCGTGCCATCACAAATCGCCGGTTGCCCCAGAATCTGCTTCGCTGCCGCCAGCGCCATTTGCATCAAACGTGAGGCGATAACACTGTCCAGCGCATCAAGGGTGTTTTGGAAATCTTCCACCATGAGTTGCCAGTGGGCGGTCATCGGTGCCAAATCTTTCTGGGCATCGGCCAGTGCCTGCTGATGGCCTTCGGCCAGACCGGTTTGGTAGCCTTTATCCAGCCCCTCTTGCAGGCCTTTGGCAAAACCTTGCTGACGGCCCTGTTTCTCTGCTTCAAGTTGCAAATTGACCAACACTTGATGCTCATCAACGTCGGTGGGAGTCGCGTTAGCATCCACCTCATCGGTAAACAACATACTGAGGTCCGGCGCAGAAATTTGTGTCGGCGTCTCAGATGGGCTGGCAAAATCGTTGAGTGACCACGGTTGCCAGGGCAGGGCGTTAATCCCATCAGACATAGATATCCTCGCCACCACCAATCACTATCTCGCCACTTTCCGCCAGACGACGGACGATAAGCAAGATGGCTTTCTGTTCGTTTTCGACCAGCGACATACGTACTGGCCCACGGGTTGCCAAATCGTCGCGCAGGATTTCCGCTGCACGCAGTGACATATTGCTGAGGAAACGCTCGCGCAATGCTTGATCGGCACCTTTCAAGGCAATCAGCAGCGATTCGTTGTCGATCTCTTGCAGTAAACGCTGAATACTGCGGTCGTCGACACTGACCAGATTTTCGAACAGGAACATTTCGTCGATGATTTTCTGTGCCAGTTCACCATCGTATTCGCGCACAGCATCCATAACGGTCTCTTCCTGCTGGGTTTTCATCAGGTTGATAATCTCAGCCGCCGTGCGGATACCGCCCATTTTGCTGCGTTTAAGATTCTGACCATCGAGCAGGTTGTTTAACACTTCGGTCAATTCAGCCAGTGCTGCTGGCTGAACACCGCCGAAGGTGGCGATACGCAACATGACATCATTGCGTAACCGTTCATCGAACAGCGCCAGAATATCGGCCGCCTGAGCGCGTTTAAGATGAACCAGAATGGTGGCGATGATCTGCGGATGTTCGTCGCGGATCAGGTCAGCCGCCATCTGTGGCTCCATAAAGTTGAGGGTTTCCATGCCGCTGGTGGTTTCGCGTGATTCGAGAATGTCTTCCAGCAAACTGGAAGCCCGCTCCTCGCCCAGCGCTTTTATCAGCACGGTGCGCAGGTAGTCGCTGGCGTTAACACTCAGTGCTGCGTATTGTTCAGCATCGTCTTCAAATTCAGCTAAGACATCGATCAGTTGCTGATGAGAAACCTGACGCATACTGGCCATAGTGGTACTGAGTTGCTGCACTTCGCGCGAGGATAAGTGCTTGAACACCTCTGCGGCGTGGTCTTCACCCAGGGTCATTAGCATGATGGCGCTTTTTTCAGTTCCGGTCAGGCTCATTGGTCATTACTCATCCATTGACGGATAACCAGCGCAACAACACGAGGGTCTTTATCCGCAAGTTCGCGTATACGCTGGGCCTGAACTTCAGCACTTACTTTTTGCTGATTTTTCTTACGCAGGGCCAGCTCTTCTTTACTCTGTTTCGCTGTTTCAGACGCTGCCGCTGTCTGAACAATGTTATTGACCGATGCCGCGGCATTATCTGCAACTTGCTTCTTGGCTATCATTGGACGAACCAGTTTGCGCCACAAGATCCACGCCACCAGTAGAATCAGCAGATAACGACCCGCATTCAGCAGTTGATCAAAGAATGACGGCTGTTGCCAGAAGGGTAGGGAATGACCACCGGTATCGTCGGATGCGCTAAAGGGCGTATTCACTACATTTAACGTGTCGCCCCGTGTTGTGGAGAAGCCCATTGCTTCACGGGTCAGAGATTCAACCTGTGCCAGTTGATCTTTGGTCAAAGCAATGGGTTTACCGGTTTTATCACTGCCGTAATTGACCACCACGGCCACCGATAAGCGCTGCACCATACCTGCTTGCTGCTGGGTGTGGCGGATAGTGCGGTTGACTTCAAAGTTAGTGGTTTGATCGTGGCGGCTATTGCTTGAGGTCGCACTCGATTTCGCGGCGGTCGTGGTCGCTGGGCGATTAGCGGTATTGGCTGTGTTCGCGGTTGCCCCCGCCGCAGGAGCCGCCTGAGGCGCTTCAATTGGTGCGACGGGTGCAATTGGCGGTTGATTGGATAAGGCTCCCGGCACACCACCGACATTTGTGCCACCTAATTGTTCGCTGGTGCTGACTTGTTGGGAACGAACCGCGCCCTGATTGGCATCTTGGTTGGGTTTGTACTCTTCGTCGGTTTGCTCTCGGTTGGCAAAATCAACTTGAGCGGTGACTTGCGCATGAACATTACCGTTGCCAACCATGGGGGCCAGAATGTTTTCAATCCGGCGCTGGAAACGGTTCTCGACTTCGTTGGTAAACTTAAGCTGCGCGGCATTTAAATCACGGCCTGCGCTATCGGACTGGGTCAGTAAACGGCCCATTTGGTCAACGACGGTCACATTACCCGGCGGCAACCCCGCTACGCTACTGGAAACCATGTACACGATGGCATTGATTTGGCCATCATCCAAGGCACGGCCGGGTTGCAGGGCGAGGGTTACCGATGCCGTAGGGGATTTTTGTTCACGGACAAACAGTGAGGGTTTTGGCATCGCCAAATGAACCCGCACATTCATCACTGGGCCAAGGGTGCCGATGGTTCGAGATAATTCGCCTTCTAATGCGCGTTGATAGTTGATTTGCTCGCTAAATTGGCTGATGCCAAATTTTTCCTGATCCAGCAATTCAAAACCAACCGCGCCGCCTTTCGGTAAGCCTTGTTGTGCCAAACGCAGGCGGGTTTCATGCACCTTTTCCGCCGGAACCAACAATACTCCGCCATTATCAGCGAACCGATAAGGAATATTCAGTTGTGTCAGTTGGGTGACAATATCACCCCCGTCACGGTCACTCAGATTGCTATAAAGGACACGGTAGTCCGGGCTTTTAGCCCACAGCATCAATGCAACAATGATAGCGACAGCCGCCGCCGCCGCTATCAGCAGCGGGATCTTGGGATTCGCGCGCAGGCGTGTCAGTGTCGCCGTAAAGGTGTTTTCACGATTTTCACCGCCAGTTATCGAGGCATTCATACACGTCCTTGGCCAAGCTGAACAACGTTTGAGTTAATATTCTTTATGTAAGCAGTGTGTCGAAACAAAGCAGACTCCCAAGTGGCGATGAGCAATAAAACATCAATAGCTGTTCTCCCCTTTTATGGGCAGGCCATTATTTGCTGTAAGTGATGAATTCGATGGCTCAATAAGCCGGTATTTTTGTGTCTAATTAGCCGCTTTAGCACAAAAATGATGTGTTAGGGTGTCATTCTGAAAAAAGTGATATGGCGTCATCGACTGAAATATTCTGAGGGTATGTATGTCTGTTCAAGGTATTGAAGGCGTTTTACAGCAGTTGCAGGTGAGTGCTTTGCAGGCATCAGGTTCGGTAAAAACACTGCCAGCTGAAGCTGGCTTCGCCAGTGAGCTAAAAGCTGCCATTGGCAAAATTAGTGACAATCAGCAACATGCGCGAACTCAAGCGCAGAATTTCACACTAGGCGTACCCGGCGTTGGCCTGAATGATGTGATGGTAGATATGCAGAAGTCATCAGTATCATTGCAACTCGGTATTCAGGTGCGTAATAAGTTAGTTTCTGCCTATCAAGAAGTGATGAATATGGGCGTGTGAATTGGCTTATACGGTTTCATGCGACAGCGCCCATAGATACAGCGATGCGGTGGTGCCGTAAGGCGCATAGCGGCGGCGATAGCGCTCAAAACGCTCACGCGGCAGTGTTTTGTGGTGATATAAATTCATCATGCCGCGGCGGATAGCTAAATCCCCCCAACTGACAACATCGGGTCGTGCGAGTGAGGAGATCAACAGCATTTCGGCGGTCCAGATACCGACACCATCAAGGCGTGAAAGCTGGCTAATAACTTCATCATCAGATAGCAGTGAAATAGAGGATAAATCCAGTGAGCCATTAAGCGCAGCATCAGCGGCCCCCTTAATGTAACCGGCCTTTCTCATGGTCATGCCACAACGCTGGATAGCTTCCACTGTTGTTGCCGCGACCGTCATTGGTGTTACCGTGCCCAGTAGTGCTCGCAGGCGTGCATTGACCGTTAGCGCGGCTTTGACCGAGATTTGCTGGTCAATAATATTTCTTATCAGCGCAGAAAACAGGTCACGAGATAACGGGCGCGTTATCATCCCTAGCCGTTCAATCGCTGCCGCCATTTTCTTGTCTCGCTGCTTGAGATGATTTATTTCTGTTTCACCATAGATATAAAACACGCGCTGACTCCAATTTGTATCAGACCGAGTAATAGCTGATTGTGAGTAATAAATCGCCATTCAGCCTAGCCTGAATAACCGCCTATTACCCTCCATTTATTGCGGTTAGAGTAAACTAAGGCAAAGAGATATCCTGATGACCGATCCTCTGTAATAGGGCAGAAACATCAATCGTATCTACTTTATCGGCTTGCAAATGCACGATGGCATATTCATGCCAGATACCGGATTGTAGGAATAAAATAAACAGTTCCCGGTCCAGATGATTCTCATTCACCATATTAACCATAATATTCAATGCGTCAGATAACATTTTCCCCGGTTTATAAGGGCGGTCAGCTGCCGTGAGTGCTTCAAATACATCGGCGATGGCCATCATTCTGACGGGAATACTCATTTGCTTGTAGTTAAGTTGATAGGGATAGCCTTTACCGTCCATACGTTCATGATGCCCACCTGCTATAACCGGCACATTAGACATGGTACGCGGAAACGGCAGTTTTTTTAGCATCACGATAGTTTGCATAATATGTTCGTTAATCTTGTAGCGGTCTTCCTCGGTAAGAGTTCCGCGTCGAATACTTAGATTATAGATCTCGCCCCGGTTATAGAGGAACGTAGGTTCCGGAACTTTAAAATCATAATACTCTGGACGTTTATCTTTACTGCTACGGTAAATAATGTGTTCTTCTTTATCTGCCAGCATTGGCTCCTCTACCGGCAGGATAGGGACAGGTTGTCGAGCTTTACGCATACGTTCCTCAGCAGAAATACCCGCCGTATCATCTAATGTTCTGGTCCAATGATAATCCGCAATCTGCTGAATTCGAGCGATTGCCTCATCAGACATAAATTCCCCCCCTACATTACAGTGAGCGATAAAGTAGAAGTCCTCATCTAATTGGCTTAATTCATCATTCAGTTTTTTTTGCGCGGCATCTGGTATATCGGTAGCACTATAATGACGTAAGAATTCGATTTCTTTTTCGCGTTTTAATACTTCAAACCGCATACGAATTTCATGAATTCTGTCATAGATTAACTCCAGCTTCGTCGATTTATCGACCACAAATTCGGGCGTGGTTATTTTGCCGCAATCATGCAACCAACAAGCCGTATGCAGCTCCTCCCACTCATTTTCGGATAAATCAAAATTGGCAAAAGGCCCCTCTTTGGTATTTACTGCGGCACGAGCAAGCATTTTTGTTATTTCTGGAACACGTTGGCAGTGCCCGCCGGTATAGGCACTCTTGGCATCAATCGCTCCGGCAATCAGTTCTATAAAGGCGTTGAGAAGATTTTTCTGCTCTTGCAATAGCCGTTGGGTTTCGACTGATACGGATAAGCTGCCTACCAAAGCATTAACTAGTTGAATTTTTGAGCGTTCTCGATCGGCATTCAATTCGTAAGGATTGAATAATAGTAAGAAGCCTAATAGCTGGTCATCGTGTGTTTGCATCGGAACAGCCACAAAATGCAGCGGTAAATAGGGCTGTATAAAATCACGCAATTGGCTGAATATATTGTCTTTATTAAGCGTTCCAGTGACGGTTTTTCCTTCTAAGACCGGTTTGAGTGTGGTGGAATTAACTCCCTCAATCAGCAACGAGGACATAGTTGAAACCGGAATATTTTTACCATCCCAGCGAAATGCTGTTGGTGTAAATGTTTCCCCATTCTTATCGGCCAGAAAAATAATCCCACCGGTCATGGCGGCGATATCCGTTGTTTCGTTGAGCAGCCCCTGCATTTGGCGGAAGAAATTACTTTCCGCAGTCAACATATTACCCATTGAAATAAACTGTTTGAGTGTCGATTTCATTTTCGACATTGATTTGTGCAGTTCATCAACCTCTTCAATTACCGAATGTTCTAATTCACGTTCCTCAAAATACAGATTGCTAATGGCATCAGCATCCTGACGTAGGCGAATAAGAGGTTGGGATATTTTTAGTGAAAAATACCAGACTATTGGCAAACTGAGCAGCAAAAGGATAAATGCAATTAAAGTGGAGTGATTGCGGATAGAGTTAGCATCGGCGGTGAGGTAGTCTGCTGGGGTTGCAATCACCAACTGGTATTTATTACTGCTGTTGTTGATATCGACGATTGAACCAAACCATTGCTGGTTTTGTGCTTCAAACATTATGCTACTGCTGTTGTTACTTAGCGCTGCATTATTTTGTGCAGTAACTCTATTTTTTGTGGGAATATTATTTTTCGCGTCTAACAAGACCTGTAATACGGGAGATTTCTTGGCTAAACTTGGTTCATTGGCCACTGAACTGGCGTTATTTTTTGTTTTTGGCAGGCTTGCAATAACTTCACCACGAGAGTTGATAATAATAGCCTGGCTGCCGGGGGGGAGATTTTGTCTGACTAAAAACTGCGACAGTGAAGCCAAAGAAACATCAAGTCCAATAATTGCCTGTTTATTCTCCGCCTGGCGGCTATAAGTAAAGCCAGCTTCACCTGTCCCTTTAAATATATAAATAGGAGAAGTGATAAGTGTGGGACTTGCCGATGCTAAAATAAACCAATCGCGACGGCGCGGATCATAGTTGTCGTTATCTCGTGGCATAACTGAGATAACCTGTAACTGGCTAGTGAGATAAATAAATTGCTTATCTGGCAAACTGTCTAAAAAGCGATTGCTTTGCACCATCCATGCGGCATTGTCAGGGGCATGGAATAATAAACGGTTATCGTCGGTCAGGCGACGTAGCATAAACATATCACCATTGATGTAAGCACTATACACAGCGCTGGCGTAGTTATTCTGCTTTAAAATCTCAACGAATTTACTAATAAAAGCCATTCGTTGCTCAAGAGTGGTTAGTTCTGTTATCTGCATACTGGCGAGAATATTTACCGACATCATCATTGGGCGGGTGACGGCATCTAACTCGGCAGCAATCGCTGTGCCGGTTTTTTGATACTGACGATTAGTGCTGATCTCAGTCAATTTTGTCAGTTGACTGTGGCCGTAAATAATAATTACCGTGCCGATTGAGACGATCAGCAAAGTAAATAGAGCCGCAATCTGAATATGCAAAGGATAGCGGTTTTTGAGTCCGAACAGGTTACTTAGCATCACAATCTTCCCAGCAGTTTAATATTTATTCTTGTTTAATAGTAGGAGGTACTGGCGTATTGCGCTTACATTCAGTAACTTATGATTAACCAATTGATTTATAGTATTTTTTTAATATCAACGTTCTGTTTTTGGTGGAAAAACCTAATCATCGTTAGAAAAATAAAGGTTTAATGCGCCAAATATCAAAAAGCAGTATTTAGCAGTCCAGAATATTGTTGTTAAAAAGGATATAATGAGCGGAAGAATAAATGTGATACTTAAGTATCAGGTTGGGATACCAAAATTCTCGAGCGCAAGGTCAGAGGTGGTCCCACCGTTTTTTGGTGTCAGGAGTATGAAGGCTTGAAAAAGCCATTATAAGAATCAAGTGGTGGATCATTATCCGCAGGTTGTAAGCGGTGATGACCACGAATAGCGGTTGGAGCAAAACCAAACCGTTTACGAAAACGTTCTGCAAAGCGTGAAGAACTCTCGTAACCCACCTGGCTGGCAATCAGTGAAATGGGCCAATCAGTACCTTGTAATAAACGCAACGCGCTGGTCATTCGTACGTCGATCATCAAATCACGCAATAATGTATTTTCTGCTGCCAGCTTCCGACGTAATACGACCTCGCTCATCGCCATATACTCTGCTACTTCTGAGGCTGACCATACTTTATGCGGGTCAATAGCCAGACAACGGCGTACTTTTTCACTTAGCGTATTGCTTTCATTTAATATGAATTTGACACCACGTTGTGCCAACCAAAGTAACAGCTCAAGCATTCTATGCCTGATTATTGTAGGTGGAATATTGCCGTTATCTGATATTGCTTTAAAAGTATTCCCGAAAGTATTAATAAACTCGGGTGCCAAATTACGGATCGGCATTACACCCGGAATAAGCTCTAGCCCCGCCGACGCAGGGTGGTTGGCAAAGGTTGCTATCAAACGCGGGTCGCAACGAAGTTGGTGGCTAAAAAATAAGCCATCATCCGATAAGCTATTAATTACGTTAATAGTTTGCCCACTATTTACTGCGACTATCTCACCTGCCTGAATCATGCATTCTTGATTATCCCAGCGGATTATCTTATGTCCACGGTTAACCATAATGAGCAACGGTTGTTCGACATAAACTGAAGTGAGCAGTAGCTCTGTGTGCTGAATAACATGCGCTGAGCTACCAACACCTGGACAAAATTTAATTGTACGTTCCATCGATATTCATTTCACAGTTTTGGTCTGAGAATATCTTTACGCTTTGAATGGCAGACTAGCAACTTATTTTAATGGAAATTTACCGTAACTGACTATTCTTGCGAAAAAGTATTAGGAGTGAGAATAATAGCCAATGCATGTAATTAGTTCTCAACAAGCCATCCATATGTAACTATTTATATAACCAGTCGCTACTGTGTTTCACCCAAAAGTAATGCATGGTCAGGGAATTGACCATAGGTATTATTTACCGACTGCTGCCGGGTAGATTGTCCTACCAGTTCACTTAATTCATCCAGGCGGCGTTGTAACAGGCGCTTAATTTCCATTTCATTTTCCAAGATGGCTTTTAACTTATCCCGTAACAACTCTTGCAATACAGAGGATGAACAAGAAGAAATGGTGGTTTTAGCAACACCTTCGATAGCTTTGAGATAAGTCATTTCTAGATCAACCAGCGCATCCCAATTCCCCTCAATTGCCAATGCTAGCATTTGCTCACTGAAAGTCAGGATTTGTTGATATTCGGACAAAAGGTGCTGGTGACGTTCCATTAAATGGGGTCCTAATCAGGTTGATAATTTGGGCCGATCTGCCGCCAGGCATCCGCAATGTTTTCGAGCAGGACAGAAACTTCATTAATAGCCTGTTCGTCATTATGCAAGTTAGCATACAGTAAGCGCCGTGTCATATAGTCATATAAGGCTGACAAGTTCTCGGCCAATTCACCACCTTTTTCCATGTCCAGTCCTGCGCTCAGTCCATTATCAATGATATTAATGGCTTTGGACAATGCAGCACCTTTGGCCGGAATATCGCCTTGATTCATCAATATGCGTGCACGAACCAGGGCGCTTTGCGCCCCGTCGAATAACATCACGATCAATTGATGAGGGCTAGCGCTCATTACGCCACTTTCCATTCCTACCTGTGCGTAAGCCTGGACACCTGATCGGTTGTACATGATCTATCCTTTATGAAGAAAATTGCTGAGTTAAGAAATTGCCGGTGTTGGTTAATGAACTCACCAATTTATCCAATTGGGTAAATTGTGCTTTATACCGTTCAATGGTGGCGTTAATGCTGTCAGTGGTCGAGATGACCTGTTTTTCTAATGATTTTAGTGATTTATTGATTCCATCTGTGGCTGTTTTTAATGAGCCTTTAGTGGTGTCTAACGCAGTATTGAGCAGGTTATCCATTTGAGTTGCGAAACCTGTGGTTTTACCGTCACCGACAAAGAATGCAGTCACGTTATTAGGTTGGTCAGTCAACGCTTTATCAAGTTTTTTGGAATCTATAACTAATTTCCCATCAAGATCTTGAGTAATACCCATTGCAGCCAGCGTTTTTACATCACCCCCTTGCGCGGAGGCTAACTGACTTTTTAGCTGGGTCTGAATACTGCGTAATGTGCCATCACCAACCAATGCGCCATTGCTGGTCGATTGATCTTTACCCGGTTCAACTGCGGTATATTTGGTTAAAGAGGCAAATGTTGTTTGTAGTGAGTTATAAGAATCTACGAATGTTTGAATCGCCGCTTTTGTTGCTGTGGAGTCACGCGAGATAGTCAGTTGCTCCGGTTCATCTTTTTTTGTCACCGCTTTCAAGGTTAGAGTTACACCTTGTGGAGCGTCAGTAATGGTGTTGCTTTGGCGGGTAATTGCCACACCATTAACTGTTAATTTTGCATCTTCTGCTTTGACTTTTTGTGTCATAGCACCGCTGCCACCGGTACTGCTCGGTGTGTAATTGAGCAAATTATTTAGGGTGTCATCTCCGCTGACGCTGACCGTCATTTCTGATTTAGTGCCTGTTTCCTTTGACGTTAACGCCAGGTAATAGGTGTCATCATCCGCTTTCATGATACTGGCAGTAACGCTACCTTCTTGCTTATTAATCGCATCGCGAATACCGGTCAACGAGGTCTGTTCACTGGTTAGCTTAACTTCTAATGGCTTGGTTTGACCAGGTTGCTTAATCGTTATGGTACGGCTGTCGTTACCATTACCCAGCTTATCTGTCACGTTTGGAACATCAGTAGAAAGCAGTGATTGCGCTTTGGCCAGGTTAGTTACTTCGATAGTGTAACTCCCTGACGTCGCGCCACTACCGGTAGTCGCTGCAAATGCCGTATTCGTGCTGACCACCGAGGTGGTCGCCAGTGTATCGGCTTTTTTCAGGGCAGCCGATGCAGTTTCTAATTTTGCTAGCGCGCTTTGTAAGACACCGTAAGCGGTGAGTTTACCTTTATAGCTGGTCTGTTGGCTGGTTAGCGGAGTTAAACGAGTCTGTTCTGAGGCACTTAACTTATCCAGTAAAGTGCCTAACTCCATATTTGAACCGATACCCAGAGAACTGATACTTGCCATTTCTAATCCTTAATATTCAAGTGTCGTTACAGGGGTTATCGGCCAAGGAGTTAAAAAGTTTACACATAAAATAGAATTTATGATGGGAAGAATAACGGGGGATAACAGGGGGTTATTTGCCCCATTGAATAGAGTGTTAATTAGAAAAGAGATAAATAATAATTTTAAGGAAATTTAAAAATTATTTGTCGTAATGTCTAAAGGTTCCTTGAAGATCGCCGATACAAGTTGGGACGGTGATGAAGCCGTGGGCAGTAAGCCCAAACCATAACCCAATAAGCATTTAAGGAATATCACTATGGCGGTAATTAACACTAACACCCTGTCTCTGACGACTCAGAACAACATGAATAAATCACAGTCCTCTTTAGGCACCGCCATTGAGCGTTTGTCTTCAGGTCTGCGTATTAACAGTGCAAAAGATGATGCTGCTGGTCAGGCAATCGCTAACCGCTTCACTTCTAACATCAAAGGTCTGACTCAGGCTTCTCGTAACGCAAACGATGGTATCTCTCTGGCGCAGACAACTGAAGGTGCGTTGGGCGAAATCAACAACAACTTACAGCGTGTTCGTGAGCTGAGTGTTCAGGCTGCAACCGGTTCTAACTCATCTTCTGACCTGAAATCAATTCAGGACGAAATTCAACAACGTCTGGACGAAATCGACCGCGTATCTGATCAAACTCAGTTCAACGGCGTGAAAGTTCTGGCTGGCAACAGCAGCATGAAAGTTCAGGTTGGCGCAAATGATGGCGAAACTATCAGCATCAATCTGGAAAAAATCGACTCAAAAAGCCTGGGTCTGCAAGGTTTTAACGTTGATGGCGCTAAACAAGCGACTGTTAACGATCTGACCTCTCAGTTCAAAGCCACCGGGACTAACAACTTTGATGTGGGTGGTGTGGCTTATAATACCGATATCAACAGCGGTGCAGTGACTAAAGCAGGTGCAGCACAGTATATTGATGCAGGTACCGGCGCATTCTCCAGCACTACAACTACCGCTAACGCTGCATCTGCTGCCTATACCACCACAGCAACAGCAGGCGCAGAAGCGACTTCTATCGCTGCCGCGTCAGTTGGTAAAGCGGTTGGTGATAAGTTCACCGCTCAAGGCATGGAATTTACTGTTAAAACTGCGGCTGACGCGAATGGTAACGGTGTATACAGCGCAACTGTTGATGGTAAAAGTGTTGATTTCACAACTTCAGCCAGTACGGCACCAGCCGGTACCGCTGCTGAAGTGAAAACTTCTAGCGCCTTACACACCTCTGTTGTTGGTGGCGGTTTAACCACAAAAGCGGCTGAAAACAACCGCGCAGCAACCTTGGCTGACCTGGATTTACAAGGTGCGGCCAAAACCGGTAGCACCCTGACTGTTAATGGTACCGCGTACACTGCTAACGCTAAAGGTGATGAAATCACCAATGGCGCGGGCAAAACTATGTTCATGTCTCGTACTGCGAACGGCACGACTACCTTGATCAACGAAGATGCGGCTGCATCGCAGAAATCAACTGACAACCAACTGGCTACCGTTGATAAAGCATTGGCACAAGTTGATGCGTTGCGCAGTGGTTTGGGTGCGGTACAAAACCGTTTCGACTCAGCCATCACTAACCTGGGTAACACTATCAACAACCTGACCTCAGCGCGTAGCCGCATTCAGGATGCTGACTATTCTACTGAAGTATCTAACATGAGCCGTGCAAACATCCTGCAACAAGCAGGGACTTCTGTACTGGCTCAGGCTAATCAGGTTCCACAAACTGTTCTGTCACTGCTGCGTTAATTCGCCAGAAACACAACATTATTTCAACCCCGCTGCGGCGGGGTTTTTATATCACTTACTGGAAATAGATAAGAGTGCTATTTCCCGTGGGAATAAGTTTAAGATGGGCGCTAATTGTTTATTTTTATTGGTTTTTAAATCTATTTATCGCTCTGTTTTTTCAATGGCAGCAACGTGTTAACAGTAAAAGTCGCAGGCATAAGCCAAATAGCTGCCATTTTATAGGCCTATTCCGACGATTGTCTGACTGACCTGACAGGATAATGGTACGACTCTCTTACCCTTAGGTGCCTGTCTAGTGAGCGATCTGTATACCGCCGAAGGCGTGATGGACAAAAATTCCCTCTGGCAACGCTATGTTCCTCTGGTTCGCCATGAGGCACTGCGTTTGCAGGTACGCCTGCCCGCCAGCGTGGAGTTGGACGATTTATTGCAGGCTGGGGGAATTGGTCTGCTGAATGCTGTCGAGCGCTACGATGCTTTGCAAGGGACCGCGTTTACCACTTATGCGGTACAGCGTATACGGGGGGCGATGTTGGATGAACTGCGTAGCCGGGATTGGGCACCGCGCAGTGTGCGCCGTAATGCGCGTGAAGTCGCGACAGCGATGCAAAAGGTTGAACAGCGGGTAGGGCGTCCTGCGACCGAACAAGAAGTGGCGCAAACCCTTGACATCGAGCTGTCTGAGTATCGCCAGATCCTGTTGGACACTAACAATAGCCAGCTTTTCTCTTATGACGAATGGCGTGAAGAGCATGGTGAAAGTGTCGAACCCCTGCTGGAAGGGCACGAGGATGCCAATCCATTACAACACTTGTTGGAAGGAAATCTGCGCCAGCGCGTGATTGACGCGATCGAGGCTTTACCGGACCGCGAAAAGATGGTGTTAACGCTGTATTACCAGGAAGAGCTGAATCTGAAAGAAATTGGAGCGGTGCTTGATGTGGGAGAATCCCGTGTTAGCCAGCTTCATAGTCAGGCGATAAAACGCTTGCGTGCCCGCCTGAATAACGACTCTTAATTCATTTTCGCTCAGTGATATCCCACTGTTTTACTTTATTAATGTAGGTCTTCTTATGCCAGGGATTCAGTTAAAAAAGCGGCCATTAAGCCGTTATTTAAAAGATTTTAAGCACGGCCAAACACATTGTTCGCATTGTCATAAACAACTCGATCGGATGGCGCTGGTATTCCGAGGACAAATCATTAATAAAGAAGCTATTGCCGGTATGGACCAGCCTATCGACGATCAGGTGTGGTTAAAGCTTCAGGATGAACTGACAGCATTATGTCGTTTTTGTAGCGAAATATATTGCAATAGCGCACCTGGCTATTTCGACATTATGGCGTTCAAACAGTACCTATTTGAGCAAACTGAGATGAGTCATAGTACGGTGCGTGAATATGTGGTTCGTTTGCGTCGTTTAGATGAAATGCTGGTAGCAACGAATTATCCGGCAGAAAAGTTTGCCAGCGAAACCATGCATCAGCGTATTATTGATGAATTACCTAATGCGGCACATAATAATTACCGTATAGCCTTGCGCAAATATGACCAGTATCTGGCCTGGCAAAAGAGTTATTGATCTCTGCGATACACACAGCAAACGTTAAGATAACGCTCAGAATTTTGTCAAAAGTGCCCCTGCGACAGCATTCGACTTTTGCAGTCTCACTCCTACGCCCGGCAACGCGTTCCCTCTGCTGGGCGTTTTATTCTCTCTCTCAATAATTAAGCGATTCCCCTGCGCTATTGACTACTCACATCTATAATAAAATCAGTGATTATTCAGAATACATCTGATAAACCTATGTAATAGATGTAATTCAATAATTGTTTGGGGGACGGGTGACGTTTCAACACAAATTAGCGCAATTTCCGCGATTGGATCTGGTCGGTAATACAACACCGCTGGAAAAGCTGTCCCGACTCTCTGACTTTTTGGGGCGTGAAATTTATATTAAACGTGACGACGTAACGCCTTTGGCTCTGGGTGGCAATAAGCTGCGTAAACTTGAGTTTTTAGCCGCCGATGCTTTGTGTCAGGGAGCTGACATGCTCGTTACCGCCGGGGCAATTCAATCTAATCATGTGCGGCAAACCGCAGCAGTAGCAGCAAAGTTGGGGCTGCATTGTGTTGCTCTGCTTGAGAATCCTATTGGCACCAAGCAGGATAATTATCTGACTAATGGCAATCGATTACTGTTGGATTTATTCAATGTCAAAGTGGTGATGTGTGATGAACTACATGATCCGAATGCGCAGTTGGCTGAGCAGGCTACCAGAATGGAGGCTCAAGGGTTCCGCCCCTACGTGATACCGGTGGGGGGATCTAATGCGTTGGGTGCGTTGGGCTATGTGCAATGCGCATTGGAGATAGCCGCTCAATCAACAGGGAGAGTTACTTTTAGCTCTGTTGTTGTTGCCTCTGGCAGTGCGGGAACCCACGCCGGATTAGCGGTCGGTCTACAACAGCTACTACCCGATACTGAATTGATAGGTGTTACCGTATCCCGTAACGCTGATGAACAGCGGCCTAAGGTCGTTCATATTCAACAAGAATTGGCAGCATCTTTAGGAATTAGCGATCAGCAGGCAGAGATAACCTTGTGGGATGACTATTTCGCGCCGCAATACGGGATGCCCAATAAAGAAGGGTTGGCTGCTATAAAACTTCTGGCGCAGCAGGAAGGCGTATTGTTAGACCCGGTTTATACCGGTAAGGCAATGGCTGGCTTGCTTGACGGCATCAGCCAGCAAAAATTCCGTGATAACGGCCCGATTCTGTTTATCCATACTGGTGGTGCGCCGGCATTATTTGCTTACCACCCTCATGTGTAACCTTTAACGATTGCTTATTCCATTTATAGCTATCGTTATTAGTTTATATTCCTTTATTCCATTAACAGCACTGTTAAAGTGCTGAATATCAAAAGATAAACATGACAGTCGGGGTATTTATGAGTTTTTCAATGGTACGGCGCAAGGCCGCTCTGGGCATGATGGCGCTTGCATTGGCGGCAGGTCTGAACGTGAAATCTTATGCTGCGGACTCTCTGCTGGGTCAGGTCAAAGAACGCGGAACCCTGATTGTTGGATTGGAGGGAACTTATCCGCCATTCAGCTTTCAGGGCGAGGATGGGAAACTCACTGGTTTTGAAGTGGATTTTGCCAATGAACTGGCCGAACATATGGGCGTCAAAGTAAAACTGGCCCCAACAAAGTGGGATGGCATGTTGGCTTCGCTGGAGTCAAAACGCATTGATGTGGCGATTAATCAGGTCACTATCTCTGATGAACGTAAGAAAAAATATGATTTCTCAACGCCTTATACCATTTCAGGTATTCAGGTGCTGACCAAAAAAGGGAATGAAGGTAGATTCACCAAACCGGAAGACTTGGAAGGTAAAAAGGTGGGCGTTGGTTTGGGCAGTAACTATGAGCAATGGTTACGGGCTAACCTGAAAGGTGTTGATATTCGTACCTATGATGATGACCCAACCAAGTATCAGGATCTGCGTGTTGGCCGCACCGACGCTATTCTGGTTGACCGTTTAGCCGCATTAGATCTGGTGAAGAAAACTCACGATACCCTTGCGGTGGCCGGCCCCGCGTTTGCGCGTCAGGAGTCTGGTGTGGCATTGCGTAAGAATAACCCTGAGCTGTTAGCCGCAATCAACAAGGCTATCGCCGAAATGCAACAAGATGGGACGTTGGCCAAGATTTCAGAGAAATACTTTGGTGCGGACGTAACTAAATAATGCAAGAAAGTATCCAATTGGTGCTGGATTCAGCACCATTTTTATTGAAAGGTGCCTGGTTTACCCTTCAACTGAGTCTGGGCGGGATGTTTTTTGGCCTGGCACTGGGCTTTATGCTGGCGATGATGCGCTTATCCCGCTTCTTGCCGTTTTCACTTCTCTCCCGCTTTTATGTCTCAATTTTTCGTGGCACTCCGTTGATTGCTCAGCTTTTTATGATCTACTACGGCTTACCACAATTTGGCATAGAACTGGACCCAATGCCCGCGGCACTGATTGGTTTATCACTTAATACGGCGGCATACACGTCAGAAACATTGCGTGCAGCAATCTCATCTATCGAGAAAGGGCAGTGGGAAGCCGCCGCCAGCATCGGGATGACGCGCTGGCAGACACTCTATCGGGTGATATTACCGCAAGCGGGGCGCACGGCTTTACCGCCACTGGGTAACAGTTTTATTGGTCTGGTAAAAGATACCTCGCTGGCAGCGACCATTCAGGTACCTGAGCTTTTCCGTCAGGCGCAATTGGTCACATCGCGCACGTTGGAGGTATTCACGATGTATCTGGCCGCATCGCTGATTTATTGGGTCATGGCGACGTTGTTGTCAGCATTGCAAAACCGCCTCGAAGCGCATGTTAATCGTCAGGATCAGGAGTAGCCATGAGTGCCATCGACGTTAAGAAATTGACCAAACAGTTTAAAGGTCAGCAGGTACTGCACGGCATCTCCCTTGAAGTTAACAGCGGCGAAGTGGTGGCGATCATCGGCCCTAGTGGTTCGGGCAAGACGACGTTGTTGCGTAGTATTAATCTGCTGGAGATCCCTGATTCAGGGATTATTCGCGTTGGTGATATTGAGATTGATAGCAGTAAACCCATTAGCAAACAGCAACGTCAGGTGCGTGCACTGCGACAACAAGTGGGATTCGTTTTCCAAAGCTTCAATTTATTTCCACATCGTTCGGTGTTGGAAAATATCATTGAAGGGCCGGTTATTGTTAAAGGTGAGAAACGTGCTTTAGCTGAAAAACGCGCCCGTGAGTTGTTAGCAAAAGTAGGGCTGAGCGGCAAGGAGGATGCTTATCCGCGCCGTTTGTCCGGTGGTCAGCAACAGCGGGTAGCGATAGCACGGGCATTGGCGATGCAACCACAGGTAATTTTGTTTGATGAGCCAACATCAGCCCTGGACCCTGAGTTGGTGGGTGAGGTACTGAGTACCATCCGAGCCTTGGCTGAAGAGAAACGCACTATGGTCATTGTCACTCATGAGATGAGCTTTGCTCGCGATGTCGCCGACAGAGCCATCTTTATGGATCATGGGCGCATCGTAGAGCAAGGCCCGGCAAAGGCGCTGTTTGCCCATCCGCAACATGATCGCACCAAACAGTTTCTTGATAAGTTTTTAAATAACCGCTAGTCAGATAATTTATTTCGACAGGATAATGAGTTAGCTCATGAGTGGATCAAAAGTACGTGGGCAATATTGCGAGAAGGTATCAGAAGAAAAACGCTGTTTTTCAGTTTTACATGGGGGGAATGCGAGTGGTATCGCATCATTTCTGGCGTATTATTTCCAGCGTTTAAGCAAAAAATAAGACCCCGAAGGGTCTTATAGGATAGGTCTTAGTGGTAAAGCTGGCGGATTAACCGATGGTCATCAGGCTGGCGTTACCCCCTGCTGCTGCCGTATTCACGCTAAGCGAATGCTCAATCAGCAGACGTTCCAGCAGAATGTTGGTTTCACCGCGTGCAAAACCTTGCACCGAGACGATTGGCCCGTCAATTTGCGCAATTTGCTCACACAAAATCCGCAGTTGATCGGCATCACCATGATAGATAACCGCATCAAAACTGATATTGGCCGCTTGCCAATCATTGGTCAGAGTAATACGCGATTGCACCGCCTTAGGTAATTTGCGGAACAACTCTTTTTGTACGTCATTTTCCAGCCATAAAACCTGACTGCCGATTGCCAACACCGCAGCCAACTGAGTCAGTGCATCCGCTTGAGTATCCGCCAGACAAAGAACTTGTTCACGCGGCAGCAGGGCATAGGTGTTACGTTCGCCCGTCGGCCCTGGAAGTAGCCGAACGGTGCCGCTCTGAGCATATGTGGCGTAACGCTGTGCTCGCTGAGTCAACTCGTTATCTTGCTGTTTCTCTGCCCACTGAACCAGTTCACGATGCGCAGTCAGCAGCGCCTCGCGGCCCGCAACATGCTGTACCTGTGCGTTATCCTGCTGCACCAGCGTGTTGGTCACGGCATCTTCCGGGCGACTGCACAGAAGACGATATAGATAGAGTGGGCCACCCGCTTTCGGCCCGGTGCCGGATAAACCTTCGCCGCCAAAAGGTTGCACACCTACGACGGCACCCACCATATTACGGTTGACGTAAAGGTTGCCTACTTTGGCTTTTCCGGTGACACGCGCGATAGTTTCATCAATACGGGTGTGAATACCTAAGGTCAAACCATAACCCGATGCGTTGATTTGATCGATTAAAGCCTCAAGATTTTGGCGTTGGAAACGTACAACATGTAGCACTGGGCCAAAGATCTCTTTTTGCAGTTCATCAAAGCTGTCCAGCTCAATTAACGTTGGTTTGATGAAAGTACCGCGCTGCCACTCTTTTTCATCCAAACCATTGGCTCGGGCCGCCTGATAAACTTTGCGCCCCTTGGCGCGCATCGCCTGGATATGGCGCTCAATACCCGCTTTAGCATCGGCATCAATCACCGGCCCGATATCGGTAGATAAGCGCTCTGGATTGCCCATACGGCATTCGGCCATTGCGCCACGTAACATTTGCAGGGTGTGTTCGGCCACATCATCCTGAATACAGAGAATACGCAGAGCAGAGCAGCGTTGACCCGCGCTGTCAAACGCTGACGCGACAACGTCGGTTACCACCTGTTCCGTTAATGCTGATGAGTCAACAATCATGGCATTCAGACCACCGGTCTCGGCAATCAGTGGTGTTGGGCGGCCTTGAGGATCGAGTCGGCCTGCGATACTACGTTGCAAAATAGTGGCGACTTCGGTTGAACCGGTAAACATCACGCCGCGGACACGGACATCATTAACCAGAGTTGCGCCGACGGTATCCCCCTGGCCTGGCAACAGTTGTAGAACACCGGCTGGGATGCCCGCTTCCAGCAAAATACGAACGGCTTGCGCGGCAATCAGCGGTGTTTGCTCTGCGGGTTTGGCCAACACACTATTACCGGCCGCCAGCGCTGCCGCAACCTGACCGGTAAATATCGCCAGCGGGAAGTTCCACGGGCTGATACACACTACGGGGCCGAGTGGGCGGTGGCTATCATTGGCGAAGTTATCGCGCACTATTCCTGCATAATAATTTAGGAAATCAACGGCTTCACGCACCTCTGCGATAGCATTACTGAAGGTTTTCCCGGCTTCACGTACCAAAATACCCATCAGCGTTTGCATTTGGCTTTCCATCAGCTCGGCTGCGCGGACCAATATGGCAGCACGTTCAACCGGTGGTGTGGCAAACCAGATAGCACCTGCGCTGGCGGCCGCATCTAATGCACGGCTGACTTCAGCCTCTGTTGCCTCGCGGACATAACCGACGATATCACTAGGTTCTGCGGGGTTAATCACGGGTTTTTCTACGCCGCTATCAAGATAGGTATCGATAAGAGGTTCGGCCCGCCACATTTGACTGGCGCTGGTCAGCAGCGCGCTGCTGAGTGAGGCCAAACGGTGTTCGTTGGCCAGATCAAGCCCGCTTGAGTTAGCGCGTTCTTTACCATATAACTCGCGAGGCAAGGGAATACGTGGGTGGGGCAACCCTAATTGGCCTTCACTTGCCGCCATCGCCTCCACAGCACTCACCGGATCAGCTACCAGCTCATCAAGCGGTAATGTGGCATCGGCAATACGGTTTACAAACGAGGTATTCGCACCGTTCTCAAGCAGACGGCGCACCAGATACGCCAGCAAGGTTTCGTGAGTACCGACTGGGGCGTAAATACGGCATGGGCGGTTTAGCTTGCCATCGGCAACTTTTCCCACAACCTGCTCGTAGAGCGGTTCACCCATGCCATGCAGACACTGGAATTCATATTGGCCGGGATAGTAATTGTGGCCAGCAAGGTGATAAATCGCCGAGAGTGTATGGGCATTGTGGGTGGCAAATTGCGGATAAATCAGGTTAGGTACCGCCAGTAATTTACGCGCGCAGGCCAGATAAGAGACATCGGTATACACTTTGCGGGTATAGACCGGGTAACCTTCTAATCCATCGACTTGGGCGCGTTTGATTTCGCTATCCCAGTATGCCCCTTTGACCAGGCGAATCATTAGGCGGCGACGGCTGCGCTGCGCCATATCAATCACGGCATCAATGGTGAATGGGCAGCGTTTCTGGTAAGCCTGAATAACAAAGCCAATACCATTCCAACCCGCTAACTTTGGCTCGAAGCAGAGTTTTTCCAGCAAGTCGAGGGAGATTTCCAGCCGATCAGCTTCTTCTGCATCAATATTAATACCGATATCATACTGACGGGCTTGCAAGGTCAGTGACAATAAACGTGGATAAAGCTCATCCATTACCCGTTCATACTGCGCGCGGCTATAGCGCGGGTGCAGGGCGGATAACTTGATAGAGATACCCGGCCCCTCATAGATACCACGGCCATTTGAGGCTTTGCCGATAGCATGAATAGCTTGTTGGTAGGAGAGCAGATAAGCCTGCGCATCGGCCTCCGTCAATGCGGCTTCACCCAGCATGTCATATGAGTAACGGAACCCAGTATTTTCCAGTTTTCGGGCATTAGCCAACGCTTCAGCAATGGTTTCACCGGTGACAAACTGTTCCCCCATCAGACGCATTGCCATATCCACGCCTTTGCGGATCAGCGGCTCGCCACCTTTACCAATAATACGGTTCAGTGAACTGGAGAGTTTGGTTTCATTATGGGTAGACACCAAATGACCGGTAAATAGCAAGCCCCAGGTTGCAGCATTGACAAACATTGACGGGCTGCGGCCCAGGTGGGCGTGCCAGTTGCCGTTGCTTATCTTATCGCGGATAAGCGCATCGCGGGTTGGCTTATCTGGAATACGCAATAGTGCTTCGGCCAAACACATCAAAGCCACGCCTTCCTGTGAAGAAAGGGAGAATTCTTGTAGCAAGCCTTGCACCATGCCCGCACGGCCATTAGCGCTTTTCTGATTACGCAGTTTCTCCGCAATGGAATAGGCCAACTTATGGGTTGCCAGTGCCACATCTTCTGGCAGCCGGGCTTGTTCCAATAACATTGGAATAGCTTCAGTTTCCGGGCGGCGGTAGGCCGCAGTGATAGCAGCACGGATAACGGACTGAGGTAGAACTTGTTCTGCAAAATCAAGGAATGGCTGGTGGGTGCTTTCATCAGTTTGCGGCATAATGTCGTCCGCTTCTTGGATAGCGGCGCTATTAACTAGCGGAAGTTCCGGTATTTCACTGTTGGTTTCCAGCCGTTCCAAATAGTTAAAAATAGCCTGCTTAATTAGCCAGTGCGGTGTGCGGTCAATTTTTTGTGCTGCGCCCTTGATGCGATCGCGTGTCGCTTCGTCAAGTTTTACACCCATCGTAGTGCTGCCCATACTGTCCGGCTCCTTTATTTTAATAAGGGAAGTTATCGTTTCAATCCTGACAATATTAGTCATGTTGCAACTTTGTGCAACCGTGTTAAATAAGTCATGTGAGTGAAGTGTGAATTCAGTCTTGTTTTTAACAATTCACTCGGTCATGGCGGGGGCTGAATATTATGTGTAGTAAGTATTATTGCTAACAATGGCAGGTGGAGTCAGGCATTAACCTAAGGTGCAACTCATTTTGTAATGGAAGGTGTAACTTTTTACGGTGCGTAATGTGATATAGGGTGAATTTTTTGTAAAATTTTTGTTGAAGTTGTTGTGGTAAGTGAAAGGAGTCCTCTAGGATAGCAACCGCGAGATATCCATTCGCTTGCGAATAGTTGTTATGGATAGTTCACCTGTTGCTAATTATTCTTCTCTGGTGTAATTCAGTGTCATGTTCCGACAGGGGAGCCAGAGGTAGGCATAAAATCGCCTTAGCGAAAACGACTAAAAATAGCGAAATGTATTAAAACGATAATACGCACTATGGAGATGCTTCATGATGATGAATACACCAATGTTGGTGACTTTTTTAATTTACATTTTTGGCATGATATTAATTGGCCTAATGGCTTACCGGGCAACCAATAACTTTGATGATTATATTTTGGGCGGACGAAGTTTAGGCAGTGTGGTTACCGCATTATCTGCCGGGGCTTCTGATATGAGTGGTTGGCTATTAATGGGGTTACCGGGCGCTATTTTCCTCTCCGGTATTTCCGAAAGCTGGATAGCTATTGGTCTGGTCATTGGCGCTTATTTTAACTGGAAACTGGTTGCTGGCCGTCTACGGGTTCATACCGAGGCCAATAATAATGCCTTGACCCTGCCTGATTATTTTACCAGCCGTTTTGAAGACAAGAGTAAATTACTGCGGGTAATATCGGCGGTGGTCATTTTAGTGTTCTTTACTATTTATTGTGCTTCAGGGATTGTCGCCGGTGCGCGTCTATTCGAAAGCACTTTTGGCCTCAGTTATGGCACGGCCTTATGGGCGGGTGCTGCGGCAACGATTGCTTATACCTTTATTGGTGGTTTCCTCGCAGTCAGTTGGACGGATACTGTGCAGGCGACTTTAATGATTTTTGCCCTGATCCTGACGCCGATTATTGTTATTTTGGCGGTGGGTGGCATCGATACTTCGATGATGGTGATTACCGCTAAAAACCCGGCAAATGTCGATATGTTTAAAGGGCTTAATCTGGTTGCGATCCTCTCGCTGCTTGGCTGGGGCTTGGGTTATTTTGGACAACCGCATATCCTGGCTCGCTTTATGGCGGCAGACTCGCACCGGACTATCCGTAGCGCGCGCCGCATCAGTATGACCTGGATGATTCTTTGTCTGGCAGGGACTATCGCGGTGGGCTTCTTCGGTATTGCTTACTTTGAAAATCATCCAGAACAGGCGGGAAATGTCACTCAAAATGGCGAGAGAGTATTCATTGAATTAGCTAAATTACTGTTCAATCCGTGGATCGCCGGTATTTTGCTTTCAGCTATTTTGGCTGCGGTCATGAGCACTCTAAGTTGCCAGTTACTGGTGTGCTCAAGTGCACTAACGGAAGATTTGTACAAAGCTTTCCTGCGTAAAAAAGCCAGCCAAAAAGAGTTAGTGTGGGTTGGGCGTGTGATGGTGCTGTTGGTGGCGTTGATTGCCATTGCGCTGGCGGCAGACCCAAACAACCGGGTCTTGGGCTTGGTGAGTTATGCATGGGCGGGCTTTGGTGCTGCATTTGGCCCGGTGGTATTAATTTCAGTAATGTGGCCACGCATGACCCGTAACGGTGCGCTGGCTGGGATGTTGATTGGGGCTATCACGGTTATCGTCTGGAAACAGTATGCGTGGCTGGATTTGTACGAGATTATCCCAGGCTTCCTGTTTGCCAGTATTGCCATTGTGGTCGTTAGCCTAATGGGCAGCACGCCGAGCAAGACAATTACTGAACGTTTCCGTCAAGCAGAAGCTGAATTCAAGACGGTATAATCCCGCGACGGGGTTTACTTAATTAAACGTACTCGCGCTAATCATGGCCTCCTGTCACGCAGGAGGCCATTTTTTAGTTGAAATTGTTTATTGTCGATGGCTGTTTTCGCGGGAAAATAGATTTTGCAGTAAATCCTATCTCAATGAATTATCTTGTTATTTAACTGGGCAGAAACAACTTGCCACAGTTTGGTTAACAATATTCTTATTCCGCCTCTTGAATTTCTTTTGCTTAGAATGATAATCACTATCGTTTTTAGTTTTACTTTTCTTTACGTAAATCGACGCTATCTATCATTACACATTTATACCCATATCCACCGCAGGGGTGTTCAGCATGTTTGTCCCATTTCTTATTATGTTTCGTGAAGGGCTGGAAGCCGCGCTGATTGTTAGCCTGATCGCCAGTTACCTTAAACGTACTCAACGCGGTCAATGGATGGGCGCTGTATGGATTGGTGTCGTGACAGCCGCAGTGCTTTGCCTGGCTATCGGCATTTTTATCAATGAAACCACCGGCGAGTTTCCGCAGAAACAGCAAGAGCTGTTTGAAGGTATTATTGCGATGGTGGCAGTTTGCATTTTAACTTATATGGTTTTCTGGATGCGCAAAGTATCCAGGTCAGTCAAAGTCCATCTGGAAGGGGCGATTGACCATGCATTAAGTTCTGGCCGTGGTCAGGGCTGGGCATTGGTGGCAATGGTCTTTTTTGCTGTGGCCCGTGAAGGGCTTGAGTCAGTTTTCTTCTTACTGGCAGCTTTCCAGCAGGATGTTGGAATTGGCGCACCGATCGGTGCAATACTGGGGCTGAGCTGCGCCATTCTGGTCGGTATGGCCATCTACTGGGGCGGTATTAAGCTGCACTTGGCTAAATTCTTTAAATGGACCAGTCTGTTTATCTTGTTTGTCGCTGCGGGTCTGGCTGCCGGGGCGATTAGAGCCTTCCATGAGGCAGGTTTGTGGAACCATTTCCAAGACATTGCTTTCAATCTGACGGCGGTACTTTCCACCCATTCACTGCTTGGCACCTTCCTTGAGGGCATGTTTGGCTATCAGGAAGCGCCGACAGTCAGTGAAGTCGCGGTTTACTCTATCTATCTGATTCCGGCATTGATTTTCTTTTTCCTTCCACCACGCACCACGGCGGCCTCAACCGCATCTGTTGCGCAGAAAACTAACCAATAATTCAGGGATTTTCACATGTCTAACCGGTTCTTCCGTCGCACTGCCTTACACGCCGCGTTGTTGGCTCTGCCTGCTGTGGCTATCAACGTACAAGCGGCTGATATTCCACAAGTTAAAATTACCGTTAATGATAAACAATGTGAACCAATGATGTTGTCTATTCCTGCCGGTAAAACCCAGTTTATTGTGCACAATGCCAGCCAAAAGGGGCTGGAGTGGGAAATCCTCAAAGGGGTGATGGTGGTTGAGGAGCGTGAGAATATCGCGCCGGGCTTTACCCAGAAAATGACCGCCAATTTGGAACCGGGTGAATACGATATGACGTGCGGCTTACTGAGCAATCCAAAAGGGACGCTGACCGTCACTGCGGTGGGCGATCACACGGCGGTAAAACCAGATGCGATGGCACTGGTTGGGCCGATTGCTGAGTATAAAGTCTATGTAACACAAGAAGTCGCTCAGTTGGTGACCCAAACCAAAGCTTTTACTGATGCAATCAAAAACGGTGATCTGGCATTGGCGCGCAAGTTGTATGCACCAACACGTCAGCACTATGAGCGTATTGAGCCGATCGCCGAATTGTTCTCAGATTTGGATGGTAGCATTGATGCCCGTGAAGACGATTTTGAGCAGAAAGCGGCTGATCCGAAATTTACCGGGTTCCACCGTTTAGAGAAAATCCTGTTTGGTGACAACACCACCAAAGGCGCGGATAAATTCGCCGACCAACTGTATCAGGACACGCGAGAACTGCAAAAACGTATTACTCACCTGACATTCGCACCGAACAAGGTGGTAGGTGGAGCCGCCGGTCTGATTGAGGAAGTTGCCGCCAGCAAAATTAGCGGTGAAGAAGACCGTTATAGCCGCACAGATTTGTGGGATTTTCAGGCTAACGTCGATGGCGCACAGAAAATTGTTAATCTGCTGCGGCCATTACTGGAAAAAGCCGATAAGCCGTTGTTGGATAAAATTGATGCCAACTTTAAAACGGTTGATAGCGTGCTGGCGAAATACCGTACCAAAGAGGGCTATGAATCCTACGAGAAGTTAACCGATGCTGACCGTAATGCCATGAAAGGGCCGATTACAGCGCTGGCGGAAGACCTGGCTCAACTGCGTGGTGTATTAGGTCTGGATTAAGGTTGGTTAAGATGAATAAGAAAACCGGCCCGCAATACGGGCCGTATCCACAGGATAATGGGGCGGCTTTGCCGTCCCGGCGGCGTTTACTGCTCGGTATGGGCATGATGAGTGGGGCATTGGCGCTCGGCGGGGCAAAAATAGCTCGCGCGGCGGATTGCACTGCACCCGAATCTGCACCCGCGCAAGATGAGCGCTGGCAGAAACACCCTTTTTACGGCCCGCATCAGGCTGGAGTATTAACCTCGCAGCAGGCGGCGATGATGCTGGTGGCTTTTGATGTTTTGGCCACAGACAAAGCGGCTCTGACGCGTTTATTCAAACTGCTGACTGAGCGACTGGCCTTTCTGACGCGTGGTGGTCATGCGCCCGCGGTAGATGCCAAGTTACCGCCGCTGGATTCCGGGATTATGGGGCCGGAAATTTATCCCGATAACCTGACCATCACGGTTTCTGTCGGTGACTCGTTGTTTGACGAGCGTTTTGGTTTACAGGGGCAAAAACCACTGCGGCTACAGAAAATGACCCGTTTTCCCAATGATTCACTGGATGCTGGTTTATGTCATGGTGATATCTTGCTACAAATCTGTGCCAACACCAATGAAACCGTCATTCATGCGCTGCGCGATATTATTAAGCACACGCCGGACTTACTTAGCGTGCGCTGGAAGCGCGAAGGCTTTATTTCTGCTCACGCAGCTCGCAGTAAAGGCAAAGAGACGCCGATCAACTTGTTGGGTTTTAAAGACGGTACTGCCAACCCTAAAACCAGCAATAAGCCGCTGATCAATCAAGTGGTCTGGGTTCAGAAAAATGCCGGAGAACCAGATTGGGCCGTGGGCGGTAGTTATCAGGCTGCACGGATTATTCGCTTTAAAGTTGAGTTTTGGGACCGTACGCCATTACAGGAGCAGCAAACCATTTTTGGCCGCGATAAGCACAGCGGCGCGCCATTGGGGATGGTTTATGAACATGATGAGCCAGATTATGCCCAAGACCCTGACGGCAAAGTCATTAAAATGGATGCGCATATTCGTTTGGCAAACCCACGGACGGCAGAAACCCAGAATAACCTGATGTTACGTCGTGGTTACAGTTACTCATTAGGCGTTTCAAATTCGGGACAACTGGATATGGGGTTGTTGTTTATCTGCTACCAGTCTGATTTGGAGAAAGCATTCCTGGCGGTGCAAAACCGCCTCAATGGTGAGGCGCTGGAAGAGTATGTTAAACCGATCGGCGGGGGATACTTCTTCGTCTTACCGGGTGTGGTGGATGCCAACCACTATTTAGCACAAAGGCTACTTGAATCCTGAGCTTGAAATCAAGCACCACTTTAGTGGTGCTTTTCATGATAATTCAACGGGTTAATTTAGCGGTGATCTTCGCCACATGTTCGCCCTGGAAACGGGCGATGGCGAGTTCCTCAGCGCTTGGCTGGCGAGAACCATCACCACCTGCAATCGTGGTAGCCCCGTAAGGAGTGCCGCCGCGCGTCTGCGAAACATCGAACAATTCTTTAGCGCCATAGCCGATAGGCACAATAATAAAACCGTGGTGTGCCAGTGTCGTCCAGGTGGAGGTAATAGTGTGTTCCTGGCCACCGCCAGTACCGGTTGAGGCAAATACGCTGGCGACTTTACCGAACAATGCGCCAGACGCCCATAAGCCACCGGTTTGGTCAAGAAAAGTGCGCATCTGCCCGGCCATATTACCAAAGCGGGTTGGGGTGCCGAAAATGATACCATCGTAGTCAGCCAGTTCCTTTGGGGTGGCGACTGGCGCTTGTTGGTGGGTTTTACCGCCTGCATTCGCGAAAGCCTCCGGTGGCATGGTTTCCGGCACCCGCTTGATGGTCACTTCAACGCCGCTGACTTTTTTTGCACCCTCGGCAATGGCCCCGGCCAGTGTTTCGATATGCCCATACATGGAATAGTAAAGCACTAAAATTTTCGCCATCTCGCGATACTCCAATCAGATTTATTGAATAATGCTGATGATGTCATCATAGTTGCTGTTAATGACACCTATTAACCATACGCCAATACGCCCAGGCTGCAACTTTAGCTGTACCCAAAATTAGCCCTTTAGCGGCTGTTTTTAAAGGTATCTCCACCGCTGTTGTTCTTTCACAATAATAGGGTGAGCTGTGGTTAATACTATTCCTGATAGCTAAATGCTACTTGCTTAATATGTATTGAGTTTGGTGTCGGTTAATGCTGTTAGAGGTTAGCTAATTGATCGCTAATAGGCATATAGCTAAGGGCTACATCTTGTTATGGTTATAAAAGAGATCGGATACAAAAAACTGTGTTTAACGCTGTTTGGTTAGCAAAACAGGCGTCAGAGAAACGCTGACGCCGTAACATTTAATGATTATTACTATCGTACAAACGGGTTCTGCGTTTCTTTAAAATAAAATAACCGATGCTCAGAATGACAAACCACAGCGGCGTTACAATCAGGGCCTGGCGGGTATCACTTTCAAGGGTTAATAGCACCAATACAAAGGCGAAGAATGCCATGCAGAGCCAAGACATAAAAATCCCCGCGGGCATTTTGTAGATGGATTTTTTATGTAACGCAGGGCGTCTTTTGCGATACACCAAATAAGAGCAAAGGATGATGGTCCAGACGAACATAAACAGAATTGCCGAAACGGTGGTGACCAACGTAAATACGGTCATCACGTTCGGAATGAGATAAATCAGTACCACGCCGCCCAACAAGCAGATACACGAAAATGTCAGGCCGGAGGCGGGAACCGAGCGACGTGATAATTTACCAAACTGCTTTGGTGCATCACCTTCTTTTGCCAAACCGAACAACATACGGCTGGTGGAGAACACACCGCTGTTAGCTGAGGATGCCGCAGAAGTTAAAACCACAAAGTTAATTACGCTCGCCGCTGCGGGCAGTCCAACCAGAACGAACAACTCGACAAACGGGCTTTTATCCGCAACAACAGAACCCCACGGCGTTACCGACATAATCATAATCAATGAGAAAACATAGAACATAATAATGCGGATAGGGATGGAATTGATTGCGCGTGGTAATACCACTTCAGGATCTTTGGTTTCCGCGGCGGTAGTCCCAACTAATTCAATACCCACAAAGGCAAAAACAGCAATCTGGAAACCAGCAAAGAAGCCGCTGATGCCTTTCGGGAACATTCCGCCATCATTCCATAAATGCGTAAATGATGCGGTTACCCCCGATGGTGACTGATAACTCATTAATACCATGGTCAAGCCGGCAAAAATCAGAGCGACAATTGCCACAATTTTGATCATGGCAAACCAGAACTCCATTTCGCCGAACATTTTTACGGTTGCCAAATTCAACGACAGCAGTAGTAAAACGACTAATAATGAGGCCACCCATTGGGAGAATCCAGGGAACCAGAACTGCGCATAAGCGGTAATGGCGACAACATCGGCAATGCCGGTGATGACCCAACAAAACCAATATGTCCAGCCCGTGAAAAAACCGGCCCAGGGGCCAAGCAGGTCGGCGGCAAAGTCACTGAATGATTTATATTTTAAATTCGAGAGCAGCAGTTCACCCATTGCCCGCATCACGAAGAACAACATAAAACCGATTATCATATAAACGAATATAATAGACGGCCCGGCAAGGCTGATGGTTTTGCCTGATCCCATAAACAACCCGGTACCTATGGCACCGCCAATAGCAATCAATTGGATATGGCGGTTGGAGAGACTCCGTTGCAGGTGCTCTTCAGGTTCCGGCAACGATTCTGCCACTATCTTGGATTGGTCTACCATCTTTCCCATTCCCTCTTCCTGTATTGGTGAGATTTTTGAGCTCTATGCTGGCTCTTTGGTCTTAACTTGTCTGTCTGGTTTTTCTATGCATTTTTAATAAATTGCCAATCATTTAATATCTTCGTAACAATAATTGCACAATACTCTCGGTTTTCCACTGTTTATATTTCATCCGCTGGATTTTGTTAAGTTCATCACAGTATAAGGAATTACAACATGAACTTACATAACTAACAATAAACGCAAATACTAGATGAATAATTAATCCATCGCAGTAGATATAACACCGTACAAAAAATAAAAATCCGATGAAAGGTTTGACAGCAGGGGCTAACAGGAGAATAATTATCCCCGTTGGGTCGTTAGCTCAGTTGGTAGAGCAGTTGACTCTTAATCAATTGGTCGCAGGTTCGAACCCTGCACGACCCACCAACAAAATCAATCACTTAGATCGCATTAAATATATCTTGATTATATTCTCGTGCCATATTCGTGCCATTAAGATTTAATATTCCGTCTATTTGTTTCGCATGTTGAGTTAAATGAATTGGTGAAAGGTGTGCATACCTTCTCACCATTTCAATACTTTCCCATCCTCCCCTTTTTTATAATGCAGAAATAGTCATTCTGGATTGAATTCGCCCGTCCTCTCATGTATGTCTTAAGTTGTAACTATTTGGACTCTTTTAAATCCAGCCTCCTAAATCTTATTTGCGTCAACTACCATTTTTCTTATTTTAGGTGCTAATTTTCCTATAGCGCTCACACGGATGACAGGTGAAAAAAGAACTCTCAATTGAGTTTCCTAAGTCGTTCCCTCAAAACTACAGGCTTGGTAATCTAACGTGGTATAATCCTATTTTTACGGAAAAATCATGCTGACCAACTCATCCATTCGCCTTAACAAGTACATTAGCGAGAGCGGCATCTGTTCTCGTCGCGATGCTGATCGTTACATCGAACAAGGAAATGTTTTTATTAACGGCAAACGGGCCGCGGTTGGCGATCAGGTATATGTCGGGAATGTGGTGAAAGTTAACGGTCAGCTTATTGAACCACGTGACGAAAATGATTTGGTATTGATCGCGCTGAATAAACCGGTTGGTATTATAAGCACCACGGAAGAGGGTGAATCCGATAACATCGTAGATTTCGTTAACCATAGTAAACGAGTCTTTCCTATCGGGCGTTTGGATAAAGACTCGCAGGGGCTAATTCTTCTGACTAATCACGGCGATTTGGTCAACAAGATCCTGCGAGCAGGGAATGATCACGAAAAAGAGTATGTAGTGACTGTCAACAAGCCGGTGACTGACGAGTTTATTGTCGGCCTGGCGGCTGGCGTGCCGATGATGGGGACGGTGACAAAAAAGTGCAAAGTGAAGAAAGTCGCACCCTTTGTATTTAATATTACGTTGGTACAAGGCCTCAATCGTCAAATTCGCCGCATGTGTAAACATTTTGGCTATGAAGTCACTAAACTTGAACGCACCCGCATTATGAACGTTACCCTGAAAGGCCTGCCACAGGGTGAGTGGCGAGATTTGCTGGATGATGAGCTAATCGAATTATTTAAGCTGATTGAGAACTCGTCATCCGACGAAAAACCGGTAAAAAAAACGCAGGCGAAGCCCGTTGCAGTTAAAAAACCGAGCACTAGTGGTCCCAAAAAGGCCGAAAAATCTGACGGGATTTCTGCGTCTCGCAAGCGCTTTGCTCAGCCTGGACGTAAGAAAAAAGGGCGCTAAACTTGAGTGAGTTTGATATTTGAATTGTAATTAACGATATGATTCATAATATATTTAAATATAGACTAAGCCAGAGTGCAGTTAATCAGTGCATTTTTACCGTTTTGCGCGCAGACGTGTGTAGCTGTAGTGTTTATGTGAGTAACCGTATTTATCTGATAATATCAGTCACTGACATGAAGTCGATGTCACCATTATCCGGGCAATAACGAATTATTACTGGAAAGCTAACACTCAGATATCTGGCCAAATGATCGCTTGTGCTGTGATGATGACCTTTTTTTCTGCGTCATAAGCGATTGACGGTGAGCCATATAGCACATAGCCAATTTGTAATTGTTCCGATACACGTTTACAAAATGATGCGTCGTCTGACCCAGTAATAAGTCTGTATGCCGGTAATCCATCCGGAGGTGTATTGTTCATTTTATTGCCCTTGGATTAAGGTTTCGAGGGAGTCTGTTTTGACATGTTTTCTCTGGCGGCCTCTTTGGCCTCTTCAGCTAACTGCTCTATTTGTTTATCCGTAAGCTGCCCTGACGCTTTGTGGATCTTAGCCAAACCTTCGTTGACAGTTGTCTCTTTGCTCTTTTCTTCAGTCATAATAAGATTCCTATGCAGGATAATTTACCAGTTTATACTATAGGTCATATAGCCTGGATAGAATGGTTTTTTATGCAACTTGTACCTTTCAGTGATACTGAGTGCGCTGGCGATAAGGTAAACAGTAAAATTTAATCTCCAGGGAGTTAACCTCCCTAAATTTGGATGTTTAATTTTAAGTGGTTTAATGAATATAGTGTTTATTTTTATTCAGGTTTCTTAGCAGATATCAAGAATATCATTGGTCGTTCTTTTTCCTCATCTAAAGCAGGGCAGTTCGCAATTTGTTGCATTGTTGGCCCCCATTCCTCGACATGTGTAATAATAAACCCAGTATTGATTAATAGATTTATATAGGATCCTAATGTCCGGTGTTGTTTAACGACACCGTCGGTAAGCCAGTTTGTTATCCTCTCACCTTCAACTTGATAGTTATTTATGGGCCATGATTTTTGTCCATCGCTGGCGATTAACCAGCCAGGTTGTTTTGGCGCAGTATATATAGGATGTTCTGCGGAAAAAACAAAGTTTCCGCTTGGTACTAACGACTGATAAATTGTTTTTAACAAGGTTGGTAGTGCTTTGATATAATGTAGTGTCAGTGAGCTGTAGGCTAAATGATATTCCTTTGTCGGTAAATATAAGTTTTCTAAATCTTCCTGCCGATAAATAATGGATTCGTCAGAGGTTAATTCTTTCGCTCGGCTTAACATTCTCTCCGAGATATCCAGCCCCAGAGTTTCACTTGCCCCTTGTTTGCTTGCATAGCGACAGAACCATCCATAGCCACAACCTAGATCAACCACTTTCCTACCGGCGAGGCATGGAAGCATTTTACGAATCATCGGCCATTCAGGAGCACCATCCAGACCATGTACTGAGCGATTGAGTTTGGCATAGCCAGCAAAGAAAATTTTATTATCATAAATATTTTGTGCCATTCATTTTATCCTTTGAAACGCTTGACTGTTGTTCTAATAAAGAGCAATTCTAGTTTAACATTTCTACAATGCTATTCAATAACACGACGGGGTCAGAAGGGGAGTAAGTAGACTACTTATCAGCTAACAGTCTTAGATGGCGGCTAGCTGCTGTGAATATTATCTTAATCAACAATAAAGAGTTTAGCGCCGGAAACTGTCGAGGAACGATGTGCTTCAGCATTATCTGCAACTTGATAACTCATACCGCTTTTTAATATAAAAATACGGCCATCATCGAGTTCTGTGCTTAACTCGCCTGACATACACAGCAGAATATGTCCCTTTAAACACCAGTGGTTAGCAATATATCCCGCGCTGTATTCAACCATTCTGACACGGATGTTACCAAAAGTTCTGGTTCTCCAATAGGCTATTCCTTTCTCTCCTTGATGTTCTATTTTTTCTATTTCGTCCCAATCAGTGATGCCAAATGGTATATCCATAATATTCATTTCAATCGCCAGGTTCTAGAGGTAAATGTCTGTATTCACATTAACGTAATATAAAAAATAAAACACGGCATATTACTTATTGATAGTTCAACTTTTGCAAAGTGGGCCATACTATGGGGTATATGGTAAATTGGAGCTATTAAGTCTATGAAGAATCCCACAATTATCCAGTTCTTCCATTGGTACTATCCTGACGGCGGTAAGTTATGGCACGAGGTTAGTGAACGCGCAGAACATCTTAGTCATATTGGCATCAACTTTGTCTGGCTGCCACCGGCCTATAAAGGGGCTTCCGGTGGTTATTCTGTAGGATATGATACCTATGACTTGTTCGATCTGGGTGAATTTGATCAAAAAGGAACGAAAGCAACTAAATACGGTGATAAGGAAGGGTTATTGAATGCTATTCATCATTTGAAAGAAAGAGATATAAAGGTTCTCTTTGATGTCGTATTCAATCATAAGATGGGTGCTGATGAAAAAGAGCAAGTGAGTGTTCGTAAAGTTAATCCTGAAAATCGTAATGAAATAGATGATGAAGTTATCGAAGCTTTAGGCTATACGCGCTTTACTTTTCCTGGACGTAAGGGGACATATTCATCTTTTATTTGGGATCATAAATGTTTTACCGGTATTGATTGTATTGAAGCACCATCAGATGAAGGGGTTTTTAAGATTTTAAATGATTATAGTCATGAAGGTTGGAATACAGAAGTTGATGACGAATTAGGGAATTTTGACTATCTGATGGGCGCTGATATTGAGTTTCGTAACACGGCCGTTTCGGGCGAGCTAAAATATTGGGCCGAATGGCTATTAGATTCTGTACCGATCGATGGTTTTCGTTTGGATGCAGTGAAACATATTCCCGCTTGGTTTTTCAAAGAGTGGGTAGATTATATACAGAGTAAGACCGATCAGAATTTACTGATTATTGCCGAGTATTGGTCACCGGATATAGGGAGATTGCAGCAATATATTGACCAAGTAGAAGGCAAGCTGATGTTATTTGATGTTGCTTTGCATCACAAATTTCATGAAGCCTCGAAGCAAGGCGAGGAATATGATCTGACTCAAATATTCAATGACACATTAGTTGAGGTGGACCCGTTTCATAGCATAACGCTAGTGGCTAATCACGATACTCAGCCATTACAAGCGTTAGAAGCACCCGTTGAACCGTGGTTTAAACCCTTAGCTTATGCATTAATTTTAATTCGGGAACAAGGGATTCCGTGCGTTTTTTATCCTGATCTTTTTGGTGCAACCTATGAAGATACAGGGGATGATGGTAATACTCATCAAATCGAAATGCCGATTATTGCCGGGCTGGAGAAGTTAATTCAAGCCAGACAGCGCTTTGCTCATGGGGCGCAAACAGACTATTTTGATGACAAGAATTGTATTGCTTTTGTTCGTTCTGGTACGGAAGAGGAATCTGGTTGTGTCGTCATTCTTTCAAATGGTGCAGAGAATAAAAAGACAATTAATCTTGGCGAGGGGGTTAGAAATAAAGAGTTTGTGGATTATCTTAGTAATCAGCATATTATTATTACTACCGACGATAATGGTACGGCAGCATTTCCAGTGAGTGGTGGCAGTGTTAGCGTATGGGTACATAAAGAGGTCTTGTAGCCAGTTGCCAGTATCTACGGCATTAATAGCTGAAAAGGTTATCTAACAATTTAGGCGGTTGACATGGTATTTGCCATTCTTTGGTTTGCTATAGCGGGGCTAAGTGAGTATTTGGTGTGGGGATATCCTCTATTGGCTTTATCGTTGGCGCTATTTTTTGTGACTCTTGGCGGCTATTGGATTTACAGAATCAGGAAAATTCAGGTAAGTGATAAACTTTCAGAGGAAATCAGAAGAAAGTCTATTAGCAATCTGAATCTTAGTTTTTCAGTAGCGATGCTGGCGATCCATGCACTGATCTTACTGCTTGTCCGTTGATTCAATATTTCTATATGTGGCGTGACTTACGGCGGTAGTACCATTGTTCTCTACTCAATATAAACATCCATCTGGTAATAAGCCAATACATAACAGAGCGATACAATGCGTTAAGTCGCTGCTCAATACTTATCCTGAACACTCATAAAAACAGGCTGCCGATGAGATATATTTCAATAAAAAATAGTGAAATTTTCATATGTGGCAGCATGAAAGTATGACATGTTGTCTCTTAGCAACTATTGACGGTAGCCATTTTTAATTTGAGCAACGGTATTGGCAAAAACTTCAGCTTGAGCAGAGTCTTCAATATCAGAGATAGAACGTTCGATATTTAAGATAACTTTCCCAGCATCGGCTTGACCGATCGCTTTCAGCAGCAAAGTTACTGTTGCCTTCAGACATGCAACTTCGTTTGCTAAAATTTCTGGGTCAGCAGAAGTGGTGAAGTCCGGATTACTCATTTTTTCTCCTGAAGGGGTAGTTGGCCTGCGAACAAAGTGATAAGAGTAAACCCAGTATCGCAGTAAACATTCGCGGCGTTATTAAACAGTTATACGATTATATCATAGAGTGATGGATAACTTTGATACTGCGAACGTGAATCTTTAATTTTTTGTCTAAAACTCTTTACCTCATTGCCCTGAGGCGGCCATTTTAGTGCATGAATCCTGACCTTTATGATGTACGTATTTTCATCAAGTTAATTTTGTTCATAAAAAACATATCGGTACTTATTGATAAACTAATTGTGTTAAAAATTACTTATTTACAAAATGAATAAATGATGAGTGGCACATATACAAAACCAAGAGTAATTCCTATTTTTATGATGTTCTATCCTTATTTGTATCAATGTGTTGTATTTTTTTTACAAAAAAATTAACTTAGTCTTGGCAAGACATTATTTCGTGCAAAGATAAGTGCGTGATACCGAGAAAAATCTTAAAAATACTTTTCTTTTTTATCATGCCATTAGCTGATAAGCATGTGTTTCTATGTACATAGTAAAAATGATGATAAAAATAATATCTGTCAAACTATATAGATATGAATTTGCAATTATTCTGTATTCATTCTTTGGCTGAAAACAAGTAATATCATTGTCGTAAACAAAGCGTGATTAGGTTACTCCCTTATTTTTGGAGAATTTTCTTTGATTAGCGTTCTTCTTGTTGATGACCACGAACTGGTGCGCGCAGGGATCCGACGCATTCTTGAAGATATCAAGGGTATCAAAGTAGCGGGTGAGATGCAGTGTGGTGAAGATGCGGTAAAATGGTGTCGTAGCCATGTTGTTGATATCGTTTTGATGGATATGAATATGCCTGGTATCGGCGGGCTGGAAGCGACGCGCAAAATTTTGCGTTTCTCTCCAGATACCAAGGTTATCATGCTGACTATTCATACCGAGAATCCCTTGCCTGCAAAGGTTATGCAAGCTGGTGCAGGAGGTTATCTCAGTAAAGGTGCTGCACCTCAAGATGTGGTTGCTGCTATCCGTGCGGTTCATTCAGGGCAACGCTATATTGCTTCGGATATCGCGCAGCAGATGGCGCTTGGTCAGTTAGAACCGCCCGCCGAAACGCCTTTTAGCTGCTTGTCAGAGCGCGAGCTGCAAATTATGCTAATGATAACCAAAGGACAAAAGGTAAATGAGATATCAGAACAACTTCATTTGAGCCCGAAAACGGTTAACAGCTATCGCTACCGGATGTTTAGCAAGCTTAATATTAGTGGTGATGTTGAACTGACCCATTTGGCGATTCGTCATGGCCTGTTCAACGCGGAGACGTTATCTAATAGTGACTGATTGTTTTGATTCTAAAGAGTTTTTAAAAACTGTTACTAGCCAGCCTGGTGTTTATCGTATGTACGATAAGGCGGGAACAGTTATTTACGTCGGTAAAGCAAAAGATCTCAAAAAACGTCTGACCAGCTATTTTCGCGTGCAGGTTGCGAGCCGTAAAACAGAGACACTAGTTAAGAATATTGCTCAGATTGACGTTACAGTCACTCATACCGAAACGGAAGCATTGCTGCTTGAGCATAACTATATCAAGCTTTATCAGCCACGTTACAATGTGCTGTTACGTGATGATAAGTCCTATCCGCTTATTTTTTTAAGTGCGGATGCTCACCCACGCCTAACTATCCATCGTGGTGCAAAACATGAGAAAGGGGAGTATTTCGGCCCATTTCCTAATTCCTATGCTGTACGCGAAACCTTAGCATTATTGCAAAGGCTTTTTCCGGTCAGGCAGTGTGAAAATAGCGTTTATCGCAATCGTTCGCGGCCTTGCCTGCAATATCAGATTGGCCGTTGTTCCGGGCCATGCGTGTCAGGGTTGGTGAGCGATGAGGAGTACCAACGGCAGGTAGATTATGTTCGCCTATTCCTGTTGGGCAAAGATCAGCAAGTTTTGACGCAGCTAATTTCTCGCATGGAGGAAGCCAGCCGATTGCTTCACTTTGAAGATGCGGCGCATATTCGCGATCAGATCCAGGCAGTACGGCGGGTTACTGAGCAGCAATTTGTTTCCGGTGATAGTGAAGACCTTGACGTTATTGGTGTGGCATTTGATGCGGGTTTAGCCTGTGTTCATGTCCTATTTATCAGACAAGGAAAGGTTTTAGGTAGTCGTAGCTATTATCCTAAAGTACCTGCTGGTACGGAGTTAAACGAAGTCGTGCAAACATTTGTCGGGCAGTTTTACCTGCAAGGAAGTCAGATACGTACGTTACCGGGTGAAATTCTATTGGATTTCACTCTGGCAGAGAAAGAGCTGTTGGCAACCTCTCTTTCTGAGCTGGCAGGGCGGAAAATTCAGATTCAAAGTCGCCCGCGTGGTGATCGCGCTCGGTATCTCAAACTTGCGCGCACCAACGCTTCAACGGCTCTTGTAACTCGTTTATCGCAACAATCTACTATTCATCAACGCATGAAAGAACTGGCCAAAATTCTTAAGCTTGATGAAATTAATCGTATGGAATGTTTTGATATCAGCCATACAATGGGTGAGCAAACAGTTGCATCTTGTGTCGTATTTGATGCTAATGGTCCTGTACGTTCTGAATATAGGCGCTACAATATTAGTGGCATAACGCCCGGTGATGATTATGCTGCCATGTCACAGGTACTTAAACGTCGGTATGGTAAGGCATTAGATAGCAGCAAAATTCCTGATGTCATTTTTATTGACGGTGGGAAGGGGCAGTTGTCCCAGGCTTTTGATGTTTTTGCTTCACTTAATGTATCGTGGGATAAGCAAAAACCCCTACTGGTTGGGGTGGCGAAAGGCAGTGATCGTAAAGCGGGACTGGAAACGTTGTTCCTGGCAGCTGAAGGGGAAGGTTTTTCATTACCTCCTGATTCACCAGCACTGCACTTGATTCAGCATATTCGTGATGATTCGCATAATCATGCAATAACCGGGCATAGACAGCGCCGTTCGAAAGTAAAAAATACCAGTGCATTAGAAATGATTGAAGGGGTTGGCCCTAAACGGCGACAAATTTTGCTGAAATATATGGGCGGACTACAACCTTTACTTAATGCGAGCGTCGAGGAAATTGCAAAAGTGCCGAGTATTTCACAAGCATTGGCAGAAAAAATCTACAATGCATTGAAACACTGAAGCTAATGTTGCACCATACTCATAATATCCACACCAGCCAGATAGTTATCGTAGCATTATGCAATTGAATATACCGACTTGGCTTACCTTGTTCCGTGTTGTACTCATCCCATTCTTCGTTCTGGCATTTTATCTGCCGTTCGTTTGGGCTCCGATGGTTTGTGCCATCATATTCGTGTTTGCAGCAGCAACTGATTGGTTTGATGGCTTTTTAGCTCGTCGCTGGAAGCAAACAACCCGTTTCGGGGCTTTTCTTGACCCTGTTGCGGATAAAGTTATGGTGGCCATTGCGTTAGTATTGGTCGCCGAGCATTACCATGTCTGGTGGATTACATTACCGGCAGCCACGATGATCGCCCGTGAGATTATCATTTCATCACTCCGGGAGTGGATGGCTGAAATCGGAAAACGCAGTAGTGTTGCGGTTTCATGGATCGGTAAAGTAAAAACGACAGCTCAGATGGGGTCTTTGGTTGGGTTACTCTGGCGTCCAGACCATAACATTGAGCTTGCCAGTTTTGTTCTGCTTTACATCGCAGCAGTGCTAACATTCTGGTCAATGTTCCAATATTTGAACGCGGCCTGGAATGATTTGCTCGAACCTTGATCGAAGCGACGTAAAAAGCAGCAAACGAACGAATAAGTCAGATAATTTTATTGACTCATTGCGTCAGGTAAGTAGAATGCAACGCATCAGACGGCAGCAACGAAATGTCGAAAGATAACAAAAGAATCAGTAAGTTCTGATGTTGCGGGAATAGCTCAGTTGGTAGAGCACGACCTTGCCAAGGTCGGGGTCGCGAGTTCGAGTCTCGTTTCCCGCTCCAAATTAGTAGGTTGGCAATTAGCGGACCTCAGCTGTAAAGGCAAAGAAGAATAAGGCGCGTTGGCAGAGTGGCCATGCTACGGATTGCAAATCCGTCTACCTCGGTTCGACTCCGGGACGCGCCTCCAGTTTTCCAGAGCCCGGGTGGTGAAATCGGTAGACACAAGGGATTTAAAATCCCTCGGCTTATGGCTGTGCGGGTTCAAGTCCCGCCCCGGGCACCATGGAAAATATTCTAAGTAAAACAAAGTAGTATGAGTACGTCGTTAACCGCCGAGAGGCGGTTTTTTTGTGATCCAAATCTTATTTCACCATTACTTCACCATTGGTTTTCACCATATTCCTGCCCTTCAGTGGTGGTTTCACCATTCAGTTTCATCATGTTATTGCTCTTCCTCTTGCCCTCCGACGACTGGCACTACCGTGACTTTTCTGTCATACCTTGCCGTTTGCGAGGCATTTTTATGTCCCGAAATAACCTGTTTGTCGTAGAGAGTCCCGGTGAGATCAGAGATACCTTTGGCTTTCAAATCGTGGAAGGTGAAATTGAAATCCAATTCAGGGTGTGACTCCTTTGCCGCTTTTCTGGCTTTACGCCACTGGCTATTAAAACCATCACGGGTGTACCGAATTCCACTTCTTTGATGGATGAGATAAACGCTACTTATTCCTGGTTTCAAGGGAAGGGTACCGGCCAGCGCAATCGCATTCTGCAATCGTCCTGTCCATGCCTTAATTTGCTTTACTCCCGTTTTTCCTTGCCTGATATATAGCCCCGCTTCTTTAATTTGGTCACGGCGTAACGAAAGGACGTCAGCTTGTCTTGCGAGACACAGATAGGCTATTTCCATGGCGATGCGGACAACGTCAGAGGCGAAAACATAGACAGCACTATATTCTTCATCAGTAATATATCGCTCTCTACTGACCTCCTTAAACTGCTTTACACCCGTGCAAGGATTCAATTTTACTTTTCCGCGTTCGTACCCCCAGCGGAAGACTCTCGACATGAAAGATTTTTCTCTGTTGGCTTGAATCCGACTTTTTATCCCCCGTTTATCCATGTACGTTCGAATATGCTCGGGTTTTATACTGTTGGATGACATTTTTCCAAATACAGCGATTATTTTTGATGAGTATTTGCGATAGTCTTTTTGTGTTTCACTCGCCAAATCACAGAAATCGCCTGACACCAAAAACTCTTTAATGAGGCCAGTGAATGTCGTGTCACTTTTCTGGCTGACCATTAATTTCTCGTAGGCTATCCATACATCGGCCTGGCTGGATCCAAAACTGCAAAGTCGGATTGTTCCACCATCGATGGCCCTGAACTCATAGGCTGACCTGCCTTTTCGAACACGAGGCGGCATCCAGTTGTCAGCGGGGTTTTTGCGTGGGCGAGCCATCAGATAGCGTCATAATCAGGTTGTTCATCAGACGCCACCTGAATGAGCTGACGCGATGACAGTGGATATTCTATATGTCCCCAGGTCGTGCTGGGCCTGCCATCTTTACGCACGATAAAAAAAATGCCATTTTCGCGTAAGCGTTCACATTGTTTTCTAGGTTGAACAAATCCGGTGATCTGTTCCAATTCAACGCGAGTTAATAATTTCCTATTTTGCTCGTTCATCGTATTTAGTCCATTAAAGGCCTGTTGTGCACAGGCCGTTGCTGAGTTATCTGACGGCTGTTTATTGGGTCTGATGCTTTGTTTTAGCCCATTCCATCGAATCCAATTTCGCTTCAGCTGATTTAGCTCGAGCCTCCAGCCTGATGATGATATCAATAAGCAAATTAACCACCTCACGACCCGATCCCGCGTCGTTTTCCACCGTTGCTGCAGCTTTGGCCAGGTTGTACCAATGGTGTTTTTCTTCTTCGAGTGTTTCCACTTGCTTTATCAGCTCAAGCACCGCTGTTGGGTTAGCCAGGCAAATAAAGTTTGCGTTAGCTTCGTTATTGCCAACGTTACATACCCATTCAGGTAGCGTGAATTCCGGGTTCCCTGTGCCATCACAGTGAGTCCACTTTATTGTGTCGCTGACGACCATCTGTGGATAACTGTTTTGCACCGACCAGGGACCTGGGGTAGCTAGTTGGGTTGCTTTTTTCAACTCTTCCATGTTTTTCATTACTCCTTCCTTGAGTTACTAATGTCATCAGATGACAGTTATTTATACTGTTTTGGCCACCTATGTTGCTGCATTAATCCTGGCTTTACTCTCTTCATATGCTTCGGCATAAACTACCATCAGCGCAGTATCTTCGGCCAACTGAAGTATTCTGGGAGAGGGATAAACGTAGTCTTTGGCGTCGTCCTGGAAGTTGTGCTGATAGATACAAAAGCCGCTATTAAACGGCCAAAACCACTGTGATTAAGCACCAGACAACCCCAGGCTAAGCCGATAAAGGCTTTTTCTTCATCACTGATATTTTGATTATTAACTCGCTGACGAAGATATTCTGTCGGTTCCGGCTCCCAGCGCCCCACATCACCTGCCGCACTGAATAGCGCCCAGAAGCACGCAAGCTCGCCTTGATCGGGGATAGTTATACGACATACGGTAATCGTTTCAGTCATACTCTTCACCATTAGGTTCAGAACCGCATTGGTAGCTGTTGGTCAGTGCGCTCGATAAGGCTGAAGAGACCTCCAACGGTGTCGCATTGGCAACCGTTATCAGTCTTAAAAACAGGCCAATACCCCGTTTAATGCAGCAAGATGCCGAGATATAATGGCGCTGGCCTAATTCGTTTATCACATCGAATTCACCGCGTAAGCTTGCATTACGTCCTGTGTTAAAGATGTCACTATATCTCTGTGGATAAAGGATATATTTAACACCCATTTTCAGACCACCGTTCCAGTGAATGTCATTCACTGTCGGGCTATAGACATCACCACATTTGGGTTCATTCGTTTCAACAAACTGGTTAGCGTCCCGGTAATCAACTGAGGATAGTTTTAACTTCTGGCACGCTTCACAACGATAATTAATCATGATGCTACCTCCTTAAATTATTGCGACCAGGAGTTCCTATTCGAACGTGACAGGACGTGTTATATGGTCGCTGATCTTTACATGTGGGGTATTGGCCCGAACGTAATTGTGCGGCAAAGGTTCTGGCCAGGTTTGCGGTTTTGCCATAATGTGATGCTTTTCTGTTCGAAATGCAGCCCTGAGCACATTTGGCATTCGACGCGGCCATCTCGCTGGCAAACGCCTCAACACCCTGTGCCCGGTAACCATTTATCACTTCGCTGGTGGCTGGAGTTTTCGGTATCAGCTGAACAGCATCGATAAAACTGTGGTGTTCAAGATCGGGAACCCAACACTCATCAGTAATGAATATTTTTAATGTGGCATTTTCAGCCACCAACTTATGTATCAGAGAAAGAGTGTCACTGGTGACTGGGGGGTGACGACCCAGTGCCTCGGCAATTTGTGTGAAGGTATTGAGTGCTGCGTTATGTTCAGTTTCAAGATTTTTATAAGATCGCTTCATAGGTTCTTTCCTGAATAAATAGCGTCATCAAATGGCCGATATTCATACTGCGGTTACTCTGGTGGGATCCCCGAGTACAAAGACGCGATGAGTAAAATTGGTCGGATCTTTTTGGGCGGTATAGCGTGAGTCCGACGCGACCCTGCATTCAACACAAGCGCCACTGATGGCGTATCGAACATGATGGCCGCGAGTGCAAGGCGTTCCGATATAGGTCCTTTTACCTGCTGCACGCGCTGCGGCTTGTTCAGGTGTCATTTTCATGGGCATACCGCTGCTCCTTCTGCCAGTTCATTGAAGCGCGCAAGGAATGCACCGCGGACTTGAGAGGGCAACATGGGGGATATCGCCATGTTTTTTACCGGAATGCCGGTTAGCATCGGCCTGGTTTTGCCGTCCCGGATATCTAATTCCTTAATTTCGGTTGCCAGCATGATCAGGTGATAAAAATCCACTACGTCAGACTTCTCTGACGGGAGAGCAAATTTCTTACGGATCGCGGTATCAACCAGGCTCTCAACGATTTGATAGTCTGGTAATAACTGTTTGAGCGGGGAGGGGATATCTCTGCAATAGGCCGCCGACGCGTCATGCAGGAGTGCCTCCAGTGCATATTCAGGAGGAACCAGTTGACTGAGTAACAATGAATGTTGGGCTACTGAGTAGAATGCGGAAAGATGTCCGGCAAAACAGCACTCATGGGATAAGGATTGAGTGATATCTTCAATACAAATACTCTGAAGTGTCGGATTTAAATAAGTAAAGTTAAGTCCAGAAAACGTAGTAATACCTGTCATAAATAGACTCCATACGGTTTTTAGCTAACAGTTCGCCTAATACCCATCATTGGGGTATTTGAATGGATACAATTAATAATTTAATTAATTGTTGTTTATATCTATTAATAAACATTTCAAGTTTGATATTAAAAGGTGCTGATAATTAAAATGATAAATATGACATTAATATTTCCTCCATTCGCTTTTTATTAAACTGCGTAAAAAGGGCGGCAGGCCTGCTAAAACAGTTTCTTCACTCTCCCTGGTGGTGGTTGATTGAAGTACAGGTACAGCCGCTAAAATGACAGCAACAACAATGGAACATATCTGTATCTTTGCCGAAAGTATGGGTGGACGATTAATCAGTGCCGCGCCATGAAGAAATCAGATATTCGCCTTGTACTTGCAACAGAGATGAAAGATTGGACACTGCCCGAAGATGCTGTTTCTGGCAGTCCTTCCCCTGAAACCTGAGTAAGCTGAGCTTGAGTAAATTTAATTCTGCGGTCATTTGAACTGACGTCCAAAGTTCACGCAGCCTCTCTTGATTATCTTCTCTGGCTGAAGGCGTCTGGTTCATAGGGTCTTTGGCCGTTACTTTCGTGGCGGGAGTGAAGGTTCCATCAACACTCCCGTCGCTCTCCCGATTAACGAAAAATTTATTTCTATCAAATTCGATAACCAATCTAATAATATTATCGCTTTCCATTCATCATCTCCTTAATGGGGGGATTCACGCCCTTGTGGTGCTGGTTATTTTTGCTAGCGTCAAGTTGTTAGTATTAATTGTCGTTCATATCAATTCGGTTAAGATAATTCGCTTACTGATACGCTTATTTATATTTTCATTATATGTACTCTTAGATTTGCGACGCTCCTCACTTTGAAGAACTATTGCATGTCGCTAATTGCGGAGCAAGAGGATTTTAAATCTATTTACTTATATTGAGAATAATAGGATATAAAAATAGTGAAGTTGATTTTTAATTGATAAATATCAATTTTTTATATTGTTTATTTTGATTCAAAGCCAATGGAAGGTAATTATTATGTTTGAACTTAAAAGGATTAAAGCAGGAATTTATGTAAGGACTGCCTGTGTTAAGCAATCTCCACAGGCAGAACAAACTCAAACTCAATACTTAAGTTTTCGGCTGAGAAAAACCAATACGCCCATAATTTTTACATCTTCATTTATTTCAATGAGAGGTAATCGGTGATCATCAACACTAAGAAAACATTTGCCTGCAACCTCTAAAAAATGAAATAAAGAAAATTCGGCATTTACTTCAGCAAAAACATAGTCTTTGGTCTCAGGTTTTATATTGTGATCTATAACTAATAGGGTGCCTGCAGGAGCTATTCCACACCCACTATCTTTTTGAAGTATATATGCCTTGGCATGAATACTCACATCAGATGGTACTGTAACTAACTTGTTAGTTTTACCGTTAATATTCCATATAGGAACCTGAATTTCATCACTATATGTAGATTTAGGGGCGGAGTTATAATCGTTAATATCGCCAAAGAAAAGCCACTGAGCCGGCACTCCTAATACCTTAGATAGCATCGAGATCTCTTCTAGCTTTGGTTCTCTATCTCCGCTCATCCAGCCACTAACGGTAGACCTGCCTCTACCAATACGCTCTGCAATAGATTCGTGAGATAGCTTAAGTTGAGATGCTCTGTCTCTTGCTCGTTCATACCATTGCATGATTTATATCCTTCCTGATCGCATTGTCTAATGGTCGCATATTGCGGAATTGTTATGTGTTGACTTTCTCGGAGTCGCTAACAATACTCACTCCGAGATACGCGACCATAAGAGGCGAAAAATGACTCCTTTATTGAATTATAAAACAACTCATTCTTTAACCCTAAAGGGTCTTTGCATCCAACTTGGTGAATCAATCAGGTACGAAAAAGCTCTCGGCGATATCGTAAATGGGCATAGAAGAACGCCTGCTGAAAAGGTAATCCGCTGGGCTGAGAAAACAGGAATTCATCCATATTTGTTGAGGCCAGATATCTATCGGAAAGATCATTTTCCAGGAAGATTTAAACAGATCATTTGAATTAATATCACCACTAAGCAGGGAGCTATATTGTGGATAACAGGGACTTTCCAACACAGCCCGATATCACCGCCGCTATACATAAACTGATCACTTCAACTGCGGGTGGGTATGAAGGAGTTGCACAGCAACTTGCCCACAACGGCACCGATAATGCCCTTCGAAACCGCGTTCGCCAGCACAACGGGCAAGCTATACCACTCGGCATGGCCGTTCAACTCGAATCTATAACGGGACGTACTGATATTACCGAAGCGATGTGCAAGCGCGCGGGTGCTGTGATGGTGATATTACCCAATATCGTTCAAATTCATGATGAAGAGCTGCATGAACGCTTTTTAATGTTTGCCGCAAAGTACGGTGAATTGCATCAAAAATTTATTGAGTACACCGCTGATGGTGAACTTGATCATATTGAAGAGATTAAATTCGACCAGTGCGTTCATGAACTCATTCAGGTTATTGAGGGAATAAGACTTTTATCTAAAGCCGTTTATAAAAGACATTGCCCTTCCTGCGCGAGCAGCACTTAAGGGGAAAATATAATGGAGCCGATTAAATTACTCAATAGGTATTACAAGGATCGTCGGGGCATCCGTGTTCACGTTATTGCTTATAACTGTTCAACAGGGATGGTTATTTATCGTCGGGATGATTATGAGCATCAATGCTCAATATCGCTCAGGCGCTTTAGGAAGAACTTTACACGGATATATTTATGAACAGAATATTTGATGTGGTTCAGTCCCTGGCGGGTCAGAAGAATGTCATTGTCATACCTGTCCCGTATTTGGATTTTTTCAAGAGTGATCAGCAGTCCCATATGTTGGGGGCTATCTTGAACCAACTGGTGTACTGGTCCGGTATACCCTCTAGCCTGGATGATGGCTGGTTTTATAAAGATTATGAAGAGTTGGCCAGCGAGATCCGTGGCGTTACCGCAGATCAAGTCCGTAAGGCATCAAAAAAGATAATACAAAACTACTTGCCGGGCGTTATTGAGAGCACAACGCGTAAAGTGAATGGCGTGCCAAAGAAGCACTGGCGGCTTAATGGTAGTGCGCTTATCACCAAGATATTTCCGCAAGCGTTGGTTCCGACTGAACTACCGAATGGAAATGGCCAGGAAGCCGAATCGGAAGGGCAACGTGGGAAGTTGGATTCGGCAGTATTGCCGAATGGGAATGGTGACATCCCCGCGCCAGAGCAGCATGACGACCCGTTGGATTCGGCAGAACTGCCGAATGGAAACGGCTAAGTAGCCGAATGGAAATGGCAGAATTGCCGGATGGAAACGGCCAAGAAGCCGAATCCTATCTTTATGCAGATCACTACACAGATCGTAACATACAGATCAAAAAGACTGTTGGTCAGTCGCCTGCGGCAACCGACCCGCAGCCAGTTGATTCGTTAAAAATTGACTACCTCGAAGTGCTCGAGGCTTACCACGCCACTTTGCCCGAAATGCCTCGAGTGCTGGACATGACGGAAGATCGCAGAACCAAGTTATACGCACTTTGGGAAAAATATGACCTCAGTCAGGGGAGGTGGGCCGCCTATCTGCGTTATATCGCCAAAAACTGTCGTTGGATGCTCGAGGAACGCCCCGATCCTGTCTCTGGCAAAATGTGGCGACGTAAGAGTTTCGATTATCTGATTACTGAAAAATGCTATTTGTCTGTCAAGGAGTTGCGCGCCAATGACCTGCCAAAGGTGCTAAAAATTGATACCGTTGCTCGCCAGGATGCGTTCGAACGACTGGTGAGTCATTCAGGGAAGCCACAGAATGCCGTGGAGGAAGCCGCTATTTCGATGGCTCGAGGATTGGGGCGCATGAATGAAACCTCTGCATTCATCGAGTGGAAAGGGATTTGGGCCAAAGCCCTGGAGCAGGTGAGCGAGAAGGAACTGCGGGGGCTGTTACCATGACGGGTTTTACCCAAACTCAGCATGCTGACTTCTTGTGGGGGCTGATAACGGAAGAGGTGGCTGTGTGAGAGATATTCAGCTAGTGCTTGAGCGCTGGGGCGGGTGGGCGGCTAATGTAGAGAATGAGCTTGATTATTCGCCTATCGCAGCGGGTTTTAAAGGGCTTTTGCCCAATACTGCCAAACCACGGCTGTCGTGTTGCGACAATGATGGCCTGCTAGTTGATGCCGCCATAGGCCGACTGAAAAAGGCCGGTCGCACAGAAGATTATGACCTGATTGAACAACACTATAAGAAAGGAATATCAAAATCAGCAATAGCCAGAAAACAGAAGTGTTCTGAGGGGAAGATTAGACTAAAACTTATGATGGCTGAAACTTTCGTGGATGCCTGCCTGATTATGGCCGGTGCCAGGTTAGAAATGGATGAGTGGACACATAAATCTGATAGTGGCTGATACTGGAAAACGGTATTAGCTCAGATCTGTTGTGACAGTGTTCTGTAGCAAGGTGCGGATCAATCTGGCAGTCCGCTAAGAGCTAGGAGCGGAGGTTTGCGCATCATGCTCATCATCTCGATTAAACCTTTTTAAAAGCCTCAAATATGACTATGGGTCTGTGACGATTTAATCATGACTTTTCCAGCCGCGACCTAAGCTCGAAGCTCTTCATAAGATACGATGACGTGCTCCCGGAAGGCAGGACGGGAGGAAAGTCGCTCATAATAAGAGAGCAAAGCGGGCAAAGGTCGTCGAATCACGTTGATGTCGTAATAGCGGTATAAAACATGGCCAAGTTGTATGTCGGCCAGGGTAAAGTCATCGCCAGCTAGAAAACGATTCTTTCCGAGCTGCACTTCTGCGACAGAAAGATTTTTCTCCAAATTTGCCATAGCATCTCTTATCTCATTTTCGTCACGTTGTTTCTCAGGTGTGCGTACAACACGCCAGAACACAGGCGCGGTGAATGCCATCGCAACATTAATTTTTGACCACTCAGCCCAGCGATCAACATTCGCCTTTTTCAGTGCATCTGTAGGCCAGAAGCTTTTCAAACCGTAGGAATTTGCCAGATAGCGGAGAATTGCGCCTGTTTCCCACAGTGGAAGAGCCGAACCATCCTGTAGAACCGGAACTGTTCGATTTGGGTTTAACGAAAAGAAGAAATCTGTATCAGTCCCCCCGTATGTATGCCCTATATCGTGCCTTACATACGGCAGCTCCATTTCTCCAATGCACCACATCAATGCCTGTACATTCGAAGATGTTTTTCGACCCCATACGGTTAACATATTGATCCCTTATCAGTCTTACATAGCGGTGCATTTATCATACGAATTCGATTACGTACCAAAGTTGTGAACCTAATAGCCATATTCGCGTTCTGATAGAAATTCCAGCAGATGAAGAAGAAACCTTTCTTCGGAGTATAGTGGTACACGGAATTTGTATTCTTCCGGAACGGTTAACGTCCGCTGTTGGCACGAAACGGACAAATTAACTGGGCTGGGGGTCCACTGTGAGCGAAGAACGGAAGTTCAACAGATTTTTTACACAGTTAGTTTTCGAGTCGATTTTAATTCTTTCACAGATGAGTGAGCCTGGCACCTACCATAAACGACGGAAGAGTAACTGCGACCCGTGTCATCAATTATCTGACAATGGCACTTAAAAGATTCACCTGATGTTGAGCATTCATTCAAATGTTCGTGTTCAGCATTAACGTTAAAGTCGATCGTAATGCTAGCTTCACTTATCCAAAAATCAGGGATTTGTTGCTTTCTTAACAAACGCGCGAGCATGGCTGCATAGTGGAGTACAACATAATGTCTCAGATTACAGTGGGGGGCACTCTTAGGAGGAGTAAGGAAAAACCCCATAGTGCTGAGGTTGTTATTAATAGCTAATAACTTTAACTGGCCAATAGTCCAGAATCCTTTGAAATCGTTGTTACGGCTTACAAAGCTCTCATTAAGAGCATTGGCTATGCCCCTCAGCTCAACTCGACGTGCCATTGTTTTCCTCGATTGCTTGGCAGAAATCATGATAGCAACAGTAAGCTCTAGTGATACCCCGCGCCAATCTTTAATGTGCTTTTCGTGATTCTGAATAGTTACTAAGTAATCAATATGCTTAGCTTTTTACGATGTCTGCTCTTGGCACTAAGTGGACGTTGGCAAATGAATAGCCATGAATATTACTAGTATTGCCAAGTATCAATCAACGGGGAGAAGGTCACAGTGTATAGTTATATCTGAAATCCTTAACAATCTCTTAAGAAACCAGCATGACTCGTCCCTCCATGAAAGCCTTAGTAGATTTGCTCAGTAAGTCCCCCACCTCACCACCACCTGAAAAATGGCAGGATCTGGAATCGCATGTTCAGGGCGTCTATCAGCAACTGCTCAATATTCAAGGTAACAAAACCATGGTAGCCCGTAATGTGCAGATTTCGGGTAGAGAAGGCAGCAGCTATCAGATAGACGTTTATTATGAATTTGAGATGGCAGGTATACGCCATCGCGTTGCTGTAGAGTGCAAGAACCGCTCCCGGCCACTGGAGCGAGATAGCGTATTAGCCTTTCATGCCAAGATACACCAATGCTGCCTAAGCCATGGGATTATCGTATCTTCAGGTGGTTTTCAGAAAGGAGCGCGCGAATTTGCTGAACAAAATAACGTTACACTCATGGATTACTCTGAGTTGCCCTCCATTGGCAATCTTCTTTCTCGAAGACTGACAAATGTGGTTATTCCCGATGAAGACACGATAGGTCAGCCTTTCTGGACTATTTTTGATACTGAGGAGTATTCACCATTCGGACACATCGACGCGAAGAACGAAATCATGACAGCTTTCTTGTTCCTCTCCAGAGCTCATGCCCAGCGGTTTATAAAGGGCCAGAACTTAGGTACTAAGTGGCAGGTTAGGGGAATGGCTCAGCGACATCTTTCGTGCTATATCCTAACCTGTGATGCGTTTAACGCAAGATATGTCATTGCCCGGCCCGGGTATGCTGCTGGTGTGCCAGAAAATCAGTTCTTGTTCGATGAAATCCGGAGAAAAGACTTGATCAGCGATTTTCACGAGGGCGTTGATTTGCCAAAGGAGCCAAATACCGCACACGGGTACCGTTCAATTTTCAAGAAAAAATCAGGCAGGTAAATTTATAGCGTCAAGGTCCGCTGTTGGCACACTGCTGCTCAGATTAGGGGATTGCTCTGTGCAGCAACAGTGTCATACCAAATCTGAGTCGATACACATTATCTACTAAGATGAAGTACGTCCTTCATCTACACTCTGTTAAGCGGGGGAGTCTCGCCAAATTTTGTAAGGTAGTTCTGAAAGAATGACTGTTCGAGTTCGGTGGGATAATCACTAACCCACATAAACATTCTTAGATGCTCATACGGGTAACGTTTTTGGTATCGTTCATCGCTCCAATAACGCTGCCCGGTCTGGTGCTTACTCTGCCGATACTGAAAGCTAAAAGAACGTGCAAGGTCGCCTGTGCGATGACAAAATAGTTTAGCCTTGCCGATGTACAAAATCCCATTATGGTCATCACCTAATACTCTCGGTATGGTCAGCACTTGCCCCGCATTGTCAAAACTCCGCAGAACGTACACACCGCCAGTGTTAAAGTATGCAGCATTTACGGTAACGTAAAATTCTTTATTCGGCAGAAGAAGATCGGAAAGTTTCTGCTCGAAACTATACCCACTAAGATCCATTTCCTTTACACCCTTATTTTCATTACATAGGTGATTAGTTCGCCTCGCAGGTTTCGTAGTATCGAGTTACTAAAATCCCATAGGGATAAACCATATTTGCTCAGGCTTGAAAGAGAAAGCACACGACTGACCTGATCCCCGTAAATTAACATAGCACAATGCTTAAACGTCCGCTGTGGCACTAAGCAGACAGAAATGAGCGTTCTCTGTTCGCGATGATTTTTGTACGGACTTGCCATCAGGCGATGCTCTGGGTGGCAACAGGCATTCCAAATCCGCAGACAACTTCTCTGGTGAGCAGTTTTTTCCTTTTCGTGTCGATTATTTAAACAGCAATGAAGAAAGCCCTATAATCATTACGATGCTCATAATTACCTGAATCAAGACGACAAAAAATGCAAGCGCACCAAACACAGTGATTTTTCGACGAAGGATGAACGTAATACCGGAAAGTACAGCACCGAACAGAACTGTTTTAATTATGTATGATAACGGCACTATTGCTGTGTGGCCTGTATGTACACCGACCATACCAATTAGACCGATAAACAGGCCACCACAAAAACCCCACCCCCAGAATGTCATCGGCAAACTTAACTGCCCTGTTACCAGCTTTTTCAACACAACTGTATCCCTTCTATAATGTCAATTTATTAACAATTTCTATTCGTCAGGCATTCTGTCCCACAACAAGATTTAGTCTCAGCTAAAGACTATTTTCCCGAGCGTGAATCCTGGATTGTACGGTTGATTTTACATTCTGAAGCAGAGCCACACGAGAGCATTCATCAGAAAGGCCAACATACTGTATCAATCAGTGGAACAGCATAGCTTATTGGCAATTGGATGCGATTATTTAGCTCTCGCGCACAACGGCTTTATTGCTACAAAGGTGAGTAACGTCCTTTCCTGCGATGGACAGATCACAATGTGAATAATCGCTTCTAGTCTGCTACTACCCGTAGCATGTCGTGGCCGCCTGGAAAGGCCAACTGCACAGAAGATTATAACCCGATTGGACAACACTATGAGAAAGGAATATCCAAGTCAGCGATAGCCAGAAAACAGAAGTGTTCTGAGGGTAACTAAAACCAGCGATTCAATACCTACATAGTATTGAATTATTTAGGGTATTTCTTTGAATTTAAGTGCTTAGTGATGCCTCTGAAACAAAGTTGTTAACATAGGTTACATCTGGTTGAATGACAGTCGCTTTTTGGAGCAAGGAGGCTATGTGAATAACCAATACCAATGGTTGCAACCATTCAATAACCAATTTGGTGATGGGATGGTTTATCGGCAATTTGCCATCGGCAGCACGCTTTATGCAGTTGGTTTTGAAGAAATTGAAACGATGGGCGATTTAACACGAAAGGGGATTGATATTCTAAGAGTAGACCCTGCGTTCAGATTCCCGAATAACGGGGTTTGGGGTGTTATTTTTGATGAAGTCGATCCTTCTTCTATGGATTTTAAAGGTTTTCAGCATATTCAGCACCCTGGAGTCATGGGGGGCAGGACACTATACAACGTTACAAGTACAATTCTTGAGCATTATACTGTGTGTAACGCAGGAGCATATGTTTTTTCTGCTGCACCAGACCTGTCTCAGTTACGTGGTACTGATTTAGTAGACATTTATAGCCGAGCGCTTGGTATCAATGGTCATGAGAAAAGTAAACTATTCTCAATGCTATTCGAAGGCTGGCAAGCATTTAGTGATGTAGTAACAGGAGGTAGAGGTTATGTCGTTACAACTGAAAGTTATTGATCTTCACATCACTTCAACTGATTGTCTCTCTCTTGATATGGGCAAGCGACTCCAGGTAGCGGCAGGACGTGACGTTAAAAATAAGCTGGCTACAGGTGAGATTAAAGTCGTCGATGGTCGTTACGTCGGCGAGAGTTTGAAGGTGAAGCGCCCTTCAAAGCTATCGTCTCAGCCAAAGAAGCCACAGCTTAAAGCATACTAAAAGAAGCCCCGAAAGGGGCTTCGTGCTATGTGCCATACTTTCCTACTTGAGCGGAAGTGAGAGCTATTGGGGGGACCTGTTCATATAAAAATCTTGTCCGAGTCTACTGGTAGAAACGAGCTATTGTTTGAGCTATGTCGATTCAGCTTCTACCAGATTAACCGCTGTCGTTGTTATCTCTCGGGCTGCATAAGTCATCATGTAATGGCACACTAAATTCAAGCATTGTATGCATGTTGCAAAGTCTCTAAGCAGGCGAAATACCCAAATAATTATCTACATCGACAGAGAAGTCTAAACACTTTTTAATTAAGGGCAGCGGAATCTTTCCGATGAGCGCATTCGAGCACCTCTCAGTAAAGCATCCAAGGTTAACTTGGAGTTACCAAATCCAGCTTACCATCAACTAAATCACAGTTACGGCAGTAATATTCACTTTTGGCGCTAAGCTGTCTTTACTCCCAATGGTTGGTATGTTCGAGGAGCGGAAGTTCGCAATTGTTTTCCCCCTGAGAATGCATTACTTAAATAGCGGTGTGTTAATCAACGGGGAGCAGGTCAGTTATGTATGCGAGAAAAAACTGGCTGGAGATCCTCATTGGCGGTGGTACTAAAAACCGGAGAGACTACACCCGATAATGTTGGCAAAGTTAACTGACCACAATTATAAATATTCTTCTTGAGGTGATAGGATGAAGAACATTAGCCCGTCAGGGGAGTGAACGAAGACGCTGTTAGCGTGTAGTTTTATTAAGGCATGGTAGCTCGTTGGTCGTGCATTTAATTAGTTTATATTCACGTACAATTAATATACTAATTACCTTGTCATACATTGCCGAAATTACCCTCCTAATCACCTGGTGACAGTCAACATTAAATCGCCTCCGCCTAACCGACGGAGGCGAGATCAAAAATTAAGGTTTACGTTGACAAATAGCAACATAATTACTGTCGTTGTTCCATGTCTCATGTTCGATGGTCAAACCACCGTTTGAACCTGTGAAATAGGCGGTAAAGTATTGACCAGGAGAGGCAGTAGATTCTTGATTCGTCCAGGCAATACCATTAGGGCTGCTTGTCAATTGTCCGTAAGTATCCATATTTCCCCATTCCCCCCATAGCGATCCGATACCACGTACATTTTCACCCTGGGCCATTTTTCCCACAAGCGGTGGCAGTTGCCGCCCAGGCACATTACACAACGCCAACGCGTCAGCCCAATTAATGCCTACTTGTTGCGGATAAAACCAATTTTCTACAGTAACAGTAAATGTGTAGGTCAGAACATTGGCATCAACGTTTGATGTTGCGGTGATAGTGACAGGACCAGAAAATTCATTGTTGAACGTCACCACACCATTACCATTGACTCCAACATTTGCTGAATTAGTCGTCCAGACAAAATCAGTTGGGCTTCCGTTCATATTAAGTGTAAAACTGGCATTTTCGAAGCCGGTGGTCGGGAAACCGTCGTCTTTTCCAAATGTATGCCCGTTCACGCTGATCCCTGTGAACGTAACCGGTGTCGTCAGCGTCACGGTAGCCGGTGCTACACCAAAGGCACTGCCGCCCACGCTGGCCGTCACACTTGCTACACCCGGAACGATGCCGGCCGTCAGGGTGGCGGTGTAGACTCCACTACTGCCTTCACTTACCGCCCCAAGAGTACCCAGTGCCGTGGTAAAGGCGACCGTTTGACCGGTGACTGGGTTGTTGTTCACATCTTTCAGCGTCAGGGTCAGCGTTGAAGTGCTGGTGTCGTCGGCCACAAGACTGGTGGGGCTAGCGACCAGCGTCGAGTTGGTGATGCTCAGATTGCTGCCGTCGGCAACAAAAGTGACATTCACATGCTGGCTATTACCGTTAACGCTCGCTGTCACCTTACTGACACCCTCCGTGGTGTTGGTCAGTGTCGCCGTGGCAACCCCGTCCATCCCCGTGGTGCCAATCACCGTGGTCACTTTGGCGCTATTATCGGCGCTAAACGTCACCACCTGTTCTGATACCGGCTTATTGTTCACATCGGTGACAATCGCCTGCACCGCATTAGTGGCGATACCGTCTGCGAACGCACCGTCAGTCGTGACCGTCAGGTTCTTTGACGTAATAGTTGTCGCACTGGGTATGACAGTCACTTGCATAGTATCGCGATTAGAAGCATTCCCCTGATTATCATAAGCCACCGCACTCAACAGATGAATATTACTGCTACTACGCGTTAGCTGATAAGGGGGTAACTTTATCGCTACCGATTGGGGTGAGACCTGCGTAAGAGTACCGCCTGCGGCTACCAGCGCAGCGCTGTCCCATTCGATACGTTCAAAGGTATATTTGGTGGTGACCTGCGCATTTATCACCGTGGTTGAACTCGCTTCAGCAGTGACCTGCGTTGGAATCAGCGCCAGCCGGATCAGTTCCTGTTTCTGATAATCCAGCACAATATTGTTGTTACGCTCAACCAGATCATAGCGGCTCCCCGCCAAGGTGCGGGTAGCTGCCACAGCTGAGGGGTCAATATGGGACTGCCAGGAATTGCCCAAGTGGTAGTTGAACTGGATATTAATACTGCTGTCGGATTTACTGCTTTTACCCGCGCGGTGGTCTATTCCAACCGTAACTAAAGAGACCGGGGTGTAATTGATGCCTGCCGTGATGGCATGAGGATCCTTCTGGCGTTTATCTTTACCGAATAATGCCACTTCATCACCATTATACTGCTCATACATTAACTTACCGCCTAATTGCGGGTAAACCGGTAAATAAGCCTCGGCACGCAGATCATAACCATTGGCAGGGCGCTCATTATAATCCGCAAAATCGCGAGACTGATGCCAGTCGGTAGTGCCGAAATAACCGTTTATAGATAACTTCAGGTAATCGGTCCAAGCTTCCGCACCGATGCCGCCCCGTCTATTATTACCAGTAATATCATTATCAAAAAAAGTATTAGCGCCGTACATCCAGTTATTTAAAAAGGCACGAACCCCTGCGCCTATATTAATCGTATTGCGACTATCTTTATTCCGTCCACCCAATTGGACAAATAGCATATTTTTCTGGCTATCATGTAAAGGAAGTAGGAGGTCAATTGCACTGCTATCAAATTCAAAGTCATCATTAGTGTTGAACTGTACACGGGCTGTACCAAACTGGCCCAGCCATTGCTGTGCTGAGCTACTGATTTCATTATTGACCACACTTCGGGCCATATTTTCTACCGATTTGGCTGTATCACTGCGGGACAAGAGTGAGGCCCCCATAGCGGCATTACTTGCCAGCCGGTTCTCCTCAACAGGAACAGTGACGTTATTATCTACCGTAAACGGATTTTTTTTACGCGGCACGTCAATTTCATCACCAACAGTTAATGTCATGAAGGGTTTGGAAAACGTGCGGTAAATATTAATTCGTTTAAGTTCATCAACGGAGATAGCGTATTTTTTTTGCCACTGACTCAACAGTTTCATTTGTATCCAGCCTGTACGGTTCTGTATCGACGTGAGTTATTGTAGAGTTTTCTGGTAATAATCTAGTGGCAGCAGTCACTGAGGTAAAGGGTAAGAACAAAGGAATAAATAACTGAATGAGAATAGTGATCCAAGTAATTACTCTCATTTTTCGTGTTACCGTATTATCTATCGATAATGCCTGACATTCGGTTATTTCAAAGATTTTACGAAGTAAGTAATTATACATTTATTGTTTATCCACTAAAAAACTAAAGTTAATGAGCTTATACAAGTAAGTGATCTAAACAGCTGTTCCTAATATCTCTACACTTTTGCCTGACCGTACTTTCTACTTGGGAACGGACTTACTGTGTTCATAACGTGGTGTACTTTGTTCAGTCGTTGCCACACCGAACTACAGATATGATTCCTGGTTATCGTGTCGTGTAATGCCTGCCATAACCGCTCAAGGTGGCTCACCCACGGCGAGTAGACTGGTAGATAAATAACAATAAATTTTGGGTTATTCTTTACCCAAGGAAGCATTTCACAACTTTTATGGATGATATAGCTATTAACGATTCGTATGATCGTTTTTGACCATTGGTCCGTTATTTGTAACTATCTGATGAATAAACTAGATTTTGCTACTGCTACTGCTACTGCTACTGTCTGCATGGCTGACTTTTCCCGTGCCGTAGTGCAACACGCCAGCTGGATAATACTTTTCGTTTTTTCCTACAGTAACAACACACTTTTGCTGGTCATGTAGTTGCTAGTCAGCACTTATTTTGATGTTGAGATGGATATCGACCTTATCATCGTAAAACTCGAGAGGTTCGGCGCTACACTCGCTTGACGCTTCGGCGATAGCGGCCATTTTCTCTTCTTTATGTGGGTCGCGAATGCATAGCATGGTAGCCGCTCTTCGTCAGATAGCTCCAGCAGAGGGAAGCTATCTGACGAACGGTTAAACCATGTAAACAGCACCCAGTTATCTCGTTGATTCTTATTGCTAACAGTTCATTACTCTTGGTGGAACGCTGATAACCAAAATCTCCCTGCGAATGCTTAATCTGCTGATGCAACAGTGAGTAAATATTCTCAAACAGCAAGCATCGTCCGATGCCTGAGCGTAATGATTTCGGGTCTTTTAGACCGTAAGGTATGGACCAATCAATCCAACGACCCAGCGATGAACGTGCTCAGTAAAGCGTTTTGACAACGTCACTTATCTTTGTCCCCACGATGAAGCATCTATGTCGCGGTGAGTCTGCGGACATGGTTTTTCTTACATGTTTTATGTATAGTTTTTTGCATCAACACCTTTAGGTGTCGGGTACCGCTGCTATGATCAGCATGTCTCAGCTCAGTTGGTGATTGGAGATATTCAGCGATTGATCAGTTCGCATAGCTCGGACTGAGTTCCATTCTGGTTATCTACTATTTGGAAACGCTATTTAGCCTTGGTGTCATTAACTTGTACCACAGCAGTTATTGGTGATCTATCATCATAACGACAACAAATCAGAGATAAAACACTTCGTTTTTGTCTGGGCTGATGGTGGTAGCATCACCTGAATTAAGAGTAGTATAATACTTCAATTATTATGTAGTTTTTAGTCAACTTAATGGTTTTGCAGGTAACTATGTAGGGACTGACCTGCCCCCAGAGTTAGATACAACACTCAGTGAGTAATGTCGGTTACTTCATTTTTAGAATCATCCTTTCTCCAGCCCGCGGCCAATTCGGACGGCGTCAGATAAACGCATAAAAAACTATTCGTTACGAATTTCTCGCACTATTGTGGGAAGGGTTGGTTGTGTAGTCGCACTTATCCAGTCATATAAGCCTCGTTTTGGTTTTTTTTCAGCAGTCGCTAATATTGTTACTAAAGTAAATTTTGTAATGACCGATGTTCATCAAGCTAATTTTAATTGCAGGGTACGTTGATGAACAAAATAATTTTATCTTTAATGTTTTTAGTAACTGGCTGTTCTACCTCTGCTTATGACAGTGGCTGGAATGATAAGACATCATTTAACGTGTTTCACGAGTGTGCCCGGTCTTCTGTCGCACCCAGTTTCTATTATGATCAGAATGTTGAACGATTAGTACCTATGGGGTTACTTACACAAGAGGAAGCGAGTAGAGCTAAAAAGCATGATGTAAGGATTGGGGACAAAGAATGTCTAGCTTATGCCTCCTATGGTTTCAATACTGTGCGATATAATTTCTCAAGGAACACCAAAGATCTATTGGTTCGTCGATCTGTTGAATACAGATGCGAAAAATCGCCAATACAATGTCCAGGCCAGAAAATCACTATAACAGATGGAAAAGTATCCGGTATCGAATCGCTGGAGCAATAACAGGTTTCAAAATCCAAATGCCCAGACATACCGTCCGGGCTTTTTTGTTTGTGGAATGGGCGGCAGAAGAGTGCTGGTAACACGACTTCTGCCATTCGCCTGTTTGAGATCTCACAAGCGAACCAAGGCCCAACGCTTGTGTGCACATAGCGGATCTGAGCCTACCAATAAAGGGTAGAACGATCTATGCATGATGCTGTTTATTTAAATAGTTGTAAGGTTGTGAATGCTGACTCTCTTTGTTATATCAAAACATTACCTGATAACTGTATTGACCTGATCGCCACAGACCCACCTTATTACCGGGTTAAATCCTGTCAATGGGATAATCAGTGGGAAAGTGAATCAGCCTATCTTGGCTGGCTGGCTGGCTGGCTGGCTGGATGAGCTGCTTGCTGAGTTTTGGCGTGTGCTTAAACCCTCGGGCTGCCTGTATATGTTTTGCAGTTCTCGCTTAGTCGCTGATGTTGAAATTCTGCTGCGCGGTCGATTCAATGTTCTTAACCATATTACCTGGGCGAAGCCATCAGGCGTTTGGCGTCGGCAAAATAAAGAGAGTTTGCGGCGTTTTTTCCCGGCTACGGAGCGGATCTTGTTCGCTGAGCACTATGCTGAACCGCTGCATCCGAAAGGCAGTACATATGCCGCCAAGTGTACCGCATTGAAGCAGCATCTCTTCAGACCCCTTATTGATTACTTTCGGGTAGCACGATTGACGCTCGGTATTTCAGCTAAAGCAATTAATGAGGCAACAGGCAGGAAAATGTGTAGCAATTGGTTTAGCGAAAGCCAGTGGCAGTTACCCAATGCCGAGCAATATGCGGTTTTGCAAAACTTGTTTGATCATGTTGCTGCGGGAAAGCATCTGCAGAGAATGTTGAACAGAACGCATCATGAGTTGGTGGCTGAATATCAAAGATTGAATAATATCTACTCAGCGCTGAGCACTGAGTATGAAGCCTTAAGACGACCATTCACTGTCACTATAGATGTGCCTTATACCGATGTATGGACTTACGCGCCAGTCGCCTATTACGTAGGTAAACATCCTTGTGAAAAACCGGCCGCGTTAATGGAACATATAATTAAATCCAGTAGCAGACCGGGTGATGTGGTCGCTGATTTCTTTTTGGGATCAGGTGCTACGCTGAAGGCGGCGATAAAGCTAGGTCGAACCGGATTGGGGGTAGAGTTTGAAGAAGAGCGATTTTTACAGACGGTGAGTGAACTGTATAATATAGATATAGAGTAGTTTTTAATTAATTATCATTTATATTTTGACCACGCTCGTTCTTAAGTTTTTTATTTTCTGGATAATACGAATGGCCTACGTTACTCTTATATTAAAGGTAAACGTTTGGTTTTCATTCGACTTTTAATTAACTGAAATATAAGTGCTTATGACTGATTTTGCATTAATTAATCCACAGATTATTTCTTGGGCAAGAGCGAGAGCTCAGGTGTCTGAGGCGTCTTTGTCCCAAGCAATGGGGGTAAAGGTGGAGAAACTCATCAGTTGGGAAGAAGGGGAGACTAAACCCACTTTCGCGCAAGCACAAAAATTAGCCAACAAGTTACATATACCTTTTGCATTTCTTTTTTTACCTCATCCACCGGATGAACCCGTCCCATTACCGGACCTTAGAACTGTTGGAAGTTTTGAACTGGGTAGGGCTAGCGTAGACTTATTGGATACGATACGGTCCGTGATTAGGAGGCAAGAGTGGTACAAGGAGTATTTGATTGAGCAGGATGCACAGCCCTTGCCATTCATTGGTTCTTTTACAGTATTATCTGACCATCAGGCTGTAGCAGAAGATATTCGTACTGTTTTAGGTCTGACAGATTTAAATCCGAAAGGATTAACGTGGGATGCTTACCAACGGAAAATAATTTCCGCCGCTGAAGATGCGGGTATTCTTGTTATGCGAAGCGGTATCGTTGGGTCTAATACGCATCGCCCCCTGAGTATTCAGGAGTTTAGAGGTTTCGCCATTAGTGACCCATATGCTCCAGTGGTTTTTATCAACTTGAGAGATGCACCTTCAGCAAGACTGTTTACCCTTATCCATGAGATTGCCCATTTATGGATTGGTAAAAGTGGAATATCTACTGCAAAAGCTAATGAAACCAGGAAGGAAGAGCGCTTTTGTAATGCAGTCGCGGGTGAGTTTTTAGCGCCAACCAGATTAATGATGACTCATTGGTCTGAGCGAAAAACTATTCAGGAAAATACGAGTGACATCGCGAAGCTACTTCATGTCAGCCGTTATGTTATTGCACGAAGAGCATTAGATTTAGGTTTCATTGAGCCTGATGCTTATAACGAATATTATCAGCAACTTATGGCCGAGTTTAATGCTTCTCCTGGTGCTGGTGGGAATTACTATGCCGTCGTCCAGAATAAAAATAGTGTTCGTTTCAGTAAAGTATTAATGGTGGAGACATTAAGTGGGCGTGTCTTGTTAAGGGATGCGGGTAGGTTGTTGGGTATTTCTCCCGATAAACTAAAACGATACGCAACGGAAATAGGTGCATGACGTATTTAATTGATGCGAATGTGTTAATTGAAGCTAAGAACAAATATTACCATATGGACTTTTGTCCAGGGTTTTGGGATTGGATTGTCCATCGAGCTGCTGATGGACGTATTGCAAGTATCAGAAGTGTTTACGATGAACTAATTATTGGGAATGATGAATTAAAGGATTGGGCAGTACATAATTCCCATATATTTCTTCCTGTGAGTGATACGCTAACCCAACGTAATTTAGCTGAGGTAGTCGCTTATATTGCAAGGCAGCAAGTTGAAGTGCCCATGTTGGTTGGGGCGATGGATGAGTTCCTTCGGGGGGCTGATTCATGGCTGATGAGAGCGTTCATAATTCTGTGTCACGTTAAAAAATCATTACAACGTAATCACTTTATCGAGGCGGCCTTCAAAATAAATCGCCAACTGGGACAATGTCAAATTCCAGCTCTGGATCGGCATTGTCCATTTTTCCTGCGCATTCATTAATCCCAGATACAGTAATTTCAACAGACTGTTTTCATTCGGGAACGCGTCTTTCGTTTTTGTTAGTTTTCTGAACTGCCGATGCACCGATTCAATGGCGTTTGTCGTGTAAATGACCTTGCGGATCGTTGCCGGATATCGGAAGTAACACGACAGATTGGCCCATTTTCTCCGCCACGACTGAAGTACCACTGGATATTGTTGGCCCCATTTTTCTTCCAGTTCGTCCAGTGCGATTTCCGCTGCCTCTTTTGATACCGCACGATAAACTGGCTTTAAATCAGCCATAAACACCTTGTGATGCTTCGATGCGACATATTTTATCGAGTTACGGATCTGGTGGATGACGCACAACTGAACTTCTGTATCGGGGTAAATGCTGTTTATCGCTTCCGGGAACCCTGTCAGACCATCCACACAGGCAATCAGAATATCGTTCACACCACGATTTTGTAGGTCGGTCAGTACCGACAGCCAGAAATTAGCGCCTTCACTTTCAGACAGATACAGGCCCAGTATCTCTTTTTTGCCTTCCAGATTCAGGGCGAGAACAGTGTAGACCGCTTTGCTCTGATAACGCCCGTCTTCGCGGATTTTATAGTGGATAGCATCCAACCAGACGAAGGGGTATACCGCTTCCAGCGGGCGTTGTTGCCACTGTTTCAGCTCAGGAATAACTTTATCGGTGACCGCGCTGATGGTGGCACTGGACACGCTGAAAGCATATAAATCCTCAATTTCCTGGCTGATATCTTTGTAGCTCATGCCAAGTGCGAACATACGGATGATCTTGCGCTCGATCTCATCGGAAAGTGTGGTCTGGTGCTTCTTCACCAACTGAGGTTCAAAAGTACCATTGCGATCGCGGGGCGTGGCCAGTTCAAAGCTGCCAGTGGGTGTTTTAACGGTCTTTTTGCCTGAGCCGTTTTTACGGTTGGCTTCAACGTCCTGAGTCAGATGCGAATCGAGTTCAGCAGCTAATGCAGCTTCGGTTAACTGTTTGATTAATGGCGTTAAGATGCCATCTTTCCCGGTTAATGCCTGACCGGACTGGAGTGCCTTAAGCGCTTTGTCGAAATCGAAGGGTTGGGACATGTGTCATTCCTTTTTGATTGCATATTACTGGAATGACACAGAATTTCTAACACTCCCCTGCTTATCGGTTTAAGCATTACCCTACTTTTTACTTTTTGCTCTTCGAGCCAATAATTCTGAACGTCCAAAACTCTCTTTTTCATTTTCTGGTGGATGAACATCAGAAAATCCTGCAGCCTCAATGAGTGGCTCCATAGCCCTGAACTCTACCGCTGCTTTTGGGCTTCGTAGTGAAGACATACCCTCATTCCACGCGTGAAGCATTTGCTTAGTGATTTCACGCCATAAAGGTTCGTTTTTAGCCGCTTCGATCATTTCACGGCCCACTTCAACCGCTGATTCGCAAAGTGTTTCCACCATTTCAGCATAATGGCGAGGAGAAATACCCAGTCGGTGATTAAAGAAACGCTCCAATGACTTACCCGCAGCCCATGTCTGCCGCCCTTCGATGGAAAGTGCGGGAGGATTATGCCTAAAACGCGGATAGGCTTGAGTGGTAACCAGATCATAAGCGGGAGTATAAGCAACGTCAGTCGCCGAGGTATAAAGTAGTGCAATATTTTTGGCATGACAGTCAGCATTACGCACAACAAAGTTGGTTAAAATCAACCAACCTAGAGCCTCCATTTGCTGGTGCATATCCGATTTAGGAATATATGCTCGAGTGGCCTTAAGGACCTTTTCCATTGTCGTGGCATACTTCTCATGGGGTGGCAACCCCAGTAAGCTACAAGCATCTTCAAGGCCGTATATGGGATGCCCATCGGTATCTACGTCGAATCGCTCAACCACTAATATGCGACCATCATCCGACATAGTACTTGCGGCAACAGGCGTTACTTTTAGGCGCTCAAGCACCTTCATCGTATAAAACTCATTGAATCCCAAAAAAGGAGTATTTTCGTCAGAGCCTTTAATTATATGCTTGCTCGTCCGAAGAGTCGGTTTGCCTAACGGGGTTGTAGCTGTGCGATCTGTAGCCAAAAACTTGGGCACGACACCAGACACGGCTGCTCGCGCATATCGCCGAACTAAAGAAGCAAAATGAGCTACAGTATTATTACCTTTAAGAAGATCTTCAATTTGCAAAGGATCTAATTCAAAACCTGACGCCACACCTTCAGGGGTCACGGTAACGCGGCCTATTCCTGTTCCGCCAATGACTGCCAATAATGAAAGATCTGTACCGTCTAATAAAGGACCGAATTCCTCTCGGATAATACCCAGTAAATAACCTTCCGGTAAGTTTTGTCGAAAGAAAGGATGAAGATCTCTCGGCCAACGCCATGCTAAGTCGCGAACAGGCATTGTTAGGCTAATAAAATTATTTTCGGATATCCCCGGTAAATATTGCAAAAGGTACTCATCCCTTTCGCGAAATAGCTTGGCAACATTTTGGCCGCTAATTTGAACATCTAACTTCATGAAGTTTCGTCCTGACGCTGTTCAGCAAGAATGTCGTCCAGAGTTCGGATATGTCCACTCTTAACGACTTTAAGGTCATAGCCAGCAGCTTCGAATAACCTGACAAGAATGCTGACACTCATATCACCTTTTGCCAGTGTTTCCATACGCGCTAAGGTAGTGCGTGAGACACCAGCTCTTTTCGCTAACTCAGCTTGTGATAATTTTGCTTCATTGCGTACTGATTTGAGCATATCAGCAACATCATAGAGAGTCGTCATTTGTAGCCCCAAGGATACAAAAATCCAGTTTATGGCAATAAATGTAGCCCTTGGGATACAAAAAATCAAGAATCCATCTTCGATAAATCTGATTATCCAGTAAACAACACTCACCCAACCCGTAGCCACAGGCTTCACTGTGAGCAATGACTTGCCTCTACTTTAAGACAAACATTTCCCCCATTAAAATAAGCCCTTATTGCGGCAACTCCGGCCAGTCAATCTCTGGCGCGGCGCTGGGGTCAATGCGCATTAGCGCAACACGGTACTGTTTGAGTGCTGCCAATTGCTGAATATCAGTCTGTTGATTATCCATTGCGATGGCGTCGAGTAGGATGTTGATGTGCTCCGAAACCTGATTTATCAGTGCGGTTTTCTGTTGGCTTGCGGCGGCAATATGGCGGGCTTTTAATGCTTGTTGATCGACTTCCCAGGCGGTCCCCGTCCATGTATCAAACTCATGCATTGGCTGAATCAGTGTTTTATTCTTGGGGATTGGCCCCAGTGCAAAAATGATGGACTTATGTTTGGTTTCAATGTCATACACCGTTTTATGGCGATGGTCAGCCACTGTCAGCCACTGTCACCCACTGGTTAGCCGTTAAATCCCTGACCAATGCCATGCTGGTTTTAGGTTGGATTACTGGTGCATCAGCCACCGAGTGAGCCGGTAAGCCGACGCCGAGCGGCAAGTACTCCATGCCCGCGCTAACATATTCCAGACTCTCCGCATCATAGTGATAAAGCGTTATCCATCCCGCCTGACTGGCGAGTTGATGGTCATCCAGGATGGCCGGTTGCACCGCAAAGTTATATTTCATTAGACAGCCCTCAAGATATAGCAAAATGAGATGTTGCGTGGTCGGGTTTCGGTGGCGGTGCGCACCACGCGGGAGGCATCAAAATCAAAGCTGCCGCAATGGGTGATGTCGGTATGGTGCGGAGTATTGTCGTTGCCGATGGCGGGACTTTTGCCAAACGCGCCGCTGAAGTTGCTTTCAGGTGCGCTGCCCATGCTCTCTGATACCCCATTGATACCGCCGGTGATATTTTGCAGCGCGTCGGTTTGTGCGCTTAACAGGGTGCGATTTGTATCAATGCCGCGCCCGTCATCAAATCCACGAATAAACTCACCGCGCAAATCGGGTAATTTATGGGTCGGATATAAGGTTGCCAGCGTGGGGTAACGGTAGGGATAAAATGCTGCGCCGTTACATTTTAAATATCCTGCCGGTGGCGTGGTGCCGGGATAGGGCAGTGGAATGCCTATTGGCGTGAGTGATTCATGAATACTGGTAATAATATCTATCCACTCATTCCACTGGGCTTGCCTGTAACTGCGATAGCTTATTTTTGCCAATGTCTTGTTGGTGGAGAAAATGATTTGGTGCGCGGTTAAGTGGTCATTTTGAATATGCTGAATGGTGGCATCACCAAAGCCCGCAGGGAGATCAGGGGTGAATCGATTGGCGCGATACATACCGGTTTTTGTCAGTGCATTTAGCCCGTCGGGCGTGGCAATACAGGTGCCACCCCAGCCAAATGCCCCGACCTCCATCACATTACCGTTGTTGTTACCGACATTCTTGGTGGCAGCAGAACCGAGTTGCAGGTTAATCCGCGCCGCTTTTTTGTTGCTGAGGTCAGACAAATTACGGCGGGTGAGGAGATATTGCGGATGAGGATTTTGGCTGCGAATATGGTTGCTGATTGAGGTCACCGTGGTGCTTATGAGTTGGTCGGCATATTGGCGTGTTGCCAATACCACCGCGGGGTCGGTTTTCAGTGTAACAGCAGCCGTGCTACTGACAATTAAAATCATCCGAATGGTTTGGGTGCGCCCGCTGCCCTCTTGCAGTTGCGGTTTATAGGTTTCGGCACAGTTGGCAATGGCAACCAAATCACCGTCTTTATCCAGCAAGCCAATCTCCCGAATCCACCACCCGCCCTCGGTTTCAGGAATAACCTGTTCCGCAATAATCTGACTGGTGTTAATCGGGTCAATGGTCAGCATATTAAGCGCTGCGCGGCGCTGTTCATTCACCAGTTGGTTTTGTGCCGGGTTGGGGGTTGGCAGGGTTCCGCCGCCATCCCCGACTGCCATGTGGGTAATCTCTAAGCGGGTGCCGAGGGCGGTGGCGTTCGCCAGCTTGGCCGCGCCGATGTTGGTCAGTAACGCAAAGAATTTCGCTGTCATGGATTCACTCTCAGATCATCAATAATATGGACGGCGGCACTGGCGTAATCCTCGCCGGTCACGGTTAGGGTTTCAGGTAAATAGGGGTAAATGGTCAGCTCATCACCGCTGTAACTGGCGGCGGCGATAGTCAGCGGGCCGCTGCTGTCGAGATTGATAGACAGGCCGACTAAATGACGGCTGCACGGCTTGGCGTCGTCTATCAACCGCTCCAACTCTTGATACATTTCCTCGGTAATACCGGTTTCCAGCACGCCGACATCCAGACGAAAGGTGCCGGGGGTTTCGTTGGTCTTCCACCACTCAATCACCTTAATCAGATAACCGAGCGGCTCGACCACGCGACGAATTGCGCCGATGGTGCCTTTGTGTTTGTGGACGTACTGCGAGGACTTCACCACCGCGCGCTTAGTCGTTTCCGGCCATTTCTCATCCCAGCGATCCACCGACCACGCCCACGCCAGATAAGGCAGCAGGGGTAACGGACAAGTGTCGGCGTTCCACAGCTGGCGAATGGGTACAGGTGTGTTTTCCAGCTCGGCACAGGCGCGCGCGGCGGCGACTTCCAGTACCGATGAACCGACAGGCAATAAGCGGTCAGTCATCCGTCCCTCCAACAGTGATGGCGCTGCCGGTGCACCAGGCGGCCTGGGTTTTATCCAGCACCACGTCGGCCAACGGGGCATTAATCACCACCCGCTGGACACCCTCAACATGCAGCGCGGCATAGAGTGCTGACAGGCGAATGTCGCGACCAAGGCGGCGTTGTGCAGTGACAAAGGCGGTCAGTTTCATTTCAGCGGCTACGCGTACCGGTTCAGCCTCCGGCCCCGGATGTAGGTAGAGCACCGCGTCAATCTCATAATCTTCAATGCGGGCGGATTGCACCGTCACCCGGTCAGCCACCGGGCGCGTGTTCTCATCATTCAGCGCGGCTTCCACCACCGCCAGCAGTTCGGCTGAGGCTTCGCCGTTACCCTCACGCGATAACACCGTGACGGTGACACAGGCGGGGGTCGGGCTGATTGCTGAGGCATCGGCCACCCGGCCGTCGGCAGTTTTGGCATGATATTCATAAGCACCGGTTGGCCCCGCCACGCTTAAGCCCTCAAAGGCTTGCGGAATACGCACCCGAAAATCAGGGTCAGATTCCATCACCGCCTCAATCGGCGGGATTGCCGTGGGGTCTGCCGGGGTGATCACCAGCCGCTCAACGTTGTTATTTGCGCCGAGCTGGTCTAAATCGCTGCCGACGGCATAAGCCACCATTACCGCGCGCGCCGCATCGTTAACGCGCTGGCGCAATATCACCTCGCGGTAAGCATTTTCTTGCAACAGCTTGACCAGCGGCTCGGACTCTAACGACAACGTGCGGGCCACGGCGGCGCGCTGTTCTTCCGGGTAAAGAGATATCAGCGTGGCTTTGCGCTCGGCCAGCAGGGTTTCATAATCCAGTTCTTCCACCACAAACGGCGGCGGTAACAGACTCAAGTCAATGGTTGCCATAGGGTCAGCTCACAGGGATAGTTAAAGAAATGGGGGCCGCGCTATCGCTGCGGGTGCCAGTGATATCAACCACCATTTTTCCATCTATGGTGGTTTCAAAAGTGATACTGGTCAGCCTGACCCTCGGCTCCCAGCGCAAAATGGCGCTGTAACTGGCGGCCATGATTTGCAGGCGCAGGGCTGGATTTTGCGGCTGGTCAATCAGCTCCGATAACAGTGAACCATAAGCGCGGCGCATCACCCGCGAACCAACAGGGGTGATAAGAATGTCGGCGATAGACTGGCTGATGTGGTCAGCGTCGGTAATGGTTTGCCCGGCGTTGAGGCTCATGCCGAGATATTGGGTTGTGGTCATTTAATCCCCTCAAAATTCGCGCGAGTATTTCAAGTCAGTTTGCTGCTCATGGGCGCGGATAACATCTCAGGAAGGATGTGTGGGGGATGGGACTACAAAACGATAAGGTCATCTAAGTAGATTACTTTTGTTTTGCGTGATAGAGTTATTTCTATGGTTCTCATGGATGAGTATTATGTTTTCAGCAAATATTATAAAAGTGGCACTAAAAGAGTTATCTAAACTTCCTGCGGGTCTCAAAGCAGAAATGGTTGAGGCCATAGAGGAATTAGAACAAGTAGGCACAGATTTGAAAGAGCCGAAAGTCAGGGATGTAGGTAACGGATTAAAGGAATTAAGAGTCAGTGCTCAGGAGGGAATAGCGAGAGGCTTTTTCTTTTTCGCAGTCGGAAAGCAATTTTACGTTGTTCATGTTTTGCATAAGAAAAGTCAAAAAACACCCAAACTATCCCTTGAATTAGCTAATCAACGAATGAAAGATATTAAACGGAGACTGAAAGATGTCTGATAATGACCTCGATATCATCCCATTTTCTGAAGCTAAGGCACTGCTTTTAGAAGATAAGGCAACTCTGGAAGCCTATAACGAAATTCAGATCCGCAAGGCACTGATGACACAGCTAAAAGATGCGCGTAAAGCATTACATCTTACTCAGCAAGATGTCGCCCAAAAAATTGGAACACAGAAACAAAATATTAGCCGCATGGAAAATGGTAAGAGCGTACCTAATTTGGCGACCTTAAGCCGTTATGCGGCAGCTTTGGGCGGTACCTTTATTTTCCACATACCAAATCGGTAAAGCTCATAGTTGGTTCTTTCTCGTCTTTATGCTGTGACGTGGGGAGCCAACTAATTAAGCCTGAATTATTATTTTATTCCCACCGTATTATCCCCACCACGCTTAACACCGCCGTGGTTATGCTTATCAACCACCACACTATTGGATGTGAACGAACCGCCTGAGTGCTCAATATCACCGCTCATCTTGCCGCCTTGGGTCACATTCAGTGTGGCGGTGGTCAGGTTGTGGGTGCACTCCACTTCGGGCGTGTCTAAAAGGATTTTCACCGAAGCGACACAGGTGATATTGGGGGCGGTAACATTCACCGATTCACTGGCAGTGATAACCGCTGTTTTGACGCCATCAGCCCGCAACTCGCCGCTATCCGGTTCATAGTGCAGTGTGGCACCGTCAGGAAAGGTGATATACAGACCATTCGCCGAGGCCGACGGTGGCGGGAAGTCATCAGAAAAAATGCCTGGCAGCACAAAGGCGGTATCCAGTTCGCCACCGAGGGACAGTATCAACACCTGCTCACCCTCGGACGGTGCCCACCATGATCGCGATTGACCGGCGCGCAACGTCAGCCAGTTTAACCAGCCGGTGGTATTGTCCCCCGTCGCCACGCGGCACAGGGCTTGGTCGAGATCGACCTCGGCCACCGTACCAATACGGATCAGGTTGCGCAGCAGGCGCAGAATTTCAGTGATTTGGGTTTGAGTGTTCATAAGAACTATTGTGGCAGGATGGTTTTATGGCTCAAATCAATGCGGGCGTGACATCAATGGCACAACAGAGATATCATCGTGATAATTATAAATTTATCTTCACAAGGCTTATATGCTTCGTAGAAAATCACATATCCCCCTACTAATCGGTTTTATTTTAATTGTTATGATTGCCCTACCATTAATAGTCATGTTGTTTTATGGATATTATATAACTGGAGGGGAATATTTGATTTCAAAAAGATCATCCGACTGGGCAGATTTTGGGACGCTATTATCAGGCGTGTTTACTTTAAGTGGAGCACTGGCAACCTTATCCACATTAATATTTTTGATTTTAGAAAGTAAACATAATAATGCAGAACGCACCGAACAGGTCGAAAGAGAAAAGGAAATAGCAAGTATTAACAAAGATAAAATCATCTTTGAAAAATATAAACTACATCGCGAAATGTTTGATGACATACTTAACAAAATAGAGTCTAAATTTAATAACAAACTTTCAATCACCAGTAGAACATCACTTTACAGAAATATTTTTGCTGATAATACTTTTAACCATTGTGTAACAAAAGTAGATTTAAATAAAGATGCGAAAGCAAATGATTTAATCGACATGTGTGCATTGGCTAAAAGAATAGCATCTGGGTTTAAAAATGATGGCTACTACAACAACCCTCGGCAGTTCGTTTATGACGTCATGAATATATCAAATATGATTGAGTTGAGATATAATCGAAATGCTACACATGGTGATATTGTTTTTGATAATGCAATAGTCCTCAATGTTTATGAACCAGTCAGCATAATAACAACATTTACTCATATATTAAATGAACTTATTTTTTTCTCTCAGAATGATAAAGTGATAGATATTGCTTATTTAGTAAGTGAGTCTAACCTATCCATTGCAATGTACTCTGCTGGGATTGGATTTAATAAAATAAAAGCAAGAGACAAGACGTCCCCCCTTTCATTCATTAATGGAGATAAAAATATCACAAAAGCAGTTGAGTTAGCTTCTGGAATAGAAAGTCTTCCATCAGAAATAAAACCGTATTTTAATAGTTCAATCAGATTTATTCAGTATTTCTTTTCCCTTAAACAAGATGTAACTAATTTATCCAGTGATTCTTGTTATCTTGATTTCTTACAAAAATACACTTTAAATCTGGAAGAAGACCTGAAGTATGCACAAGAAAAAAATCTTCCAGCCGACGTAATTAACTCAATCATTACGCGCAAGACTATTGTGGAAATGGAAATGGTTAATTTATAGATGAAATGATTGTTTCTTCTATGATTGTAATATCTTGCTGACTAAACCCCAGCAATGGCCTTTCATCATACTGCACATCTTTGCTATGCACATTCGGGCGGTCACGCAGGCCAAAATGATGCACTGCCGCCATCCGTTGTACGCGCCCGGCAAATTCGACCACCGCCTCATCGGGGCTACTGTTAGCTTTCATATAGCGCGCAGTGCGCAGCTTGGCGAACATTTCCCGCTTAATGCGGCCTTTGGGTTTACGCAGAGGTTGAGATTTACGTGCGGCATACTGGGAGCCGTCGGGTGCTTGCTGGCGTTTAATGCGTTGTTGTTGACTGGAGCGCAGGCGTTTGGCGATAGTGACCGCCAGTGTCTTGCGCGCTTTTGGGGTTAGGCTGGCAACCAGCCCGGCCAGGGCATCGTCAAAGGGTTTTAGCTCATTCATTGGATCGCTTCGCCGTTGAAATAAATGGCTGTTGGCCGCGTTGGCGTACCCGGCCACGCCGGTTCCAGCGCATGGTCAACATGCAATGCACCGTCTACCTCTTTCACAATCACCCGCTCGGTCAGTTGCAGGTCGATACGGATATCACTCAGCACATCGCTGATCACATCAACCTTATGAATAAAGCCAGTGCGGCGCTTTTCTTCTGTCGCCATGATGTCCGGTTGATGCTCCCGCAGCCATGCCAAAATCGGCACAAAGAGATAATCCACATCACTGGGGAAATCCTCAATAAACAGCGTCAGCGTATATTGATTTTCAAAAGAGAGCGACGGGGCTAACGTCGAGATAATGCGCCCGCCATCAACAAACATTTTCAGCCGCTCCGGGTTAGTCTGAAATAGCGACAGACTGTTGGTTAAGGCTTGGCGCAGCAGTTTGGGTTTTAACATGGTGTTGTTCCTGACACTGTTTGATGGCTTCCACTTGCAGCCCGCAGGCCACCAGTGCGGTTTCTAACTGGCGGATATCGGCACTTAAATCCCCGTTAATCGCTGGATTGCTGGCGGGCAGCGGGCAACTGTTCACTGTCGGACAGCCAACGTAAATAATCGTTGGGATTGGCGAAGGAGGGGCGCTGGTGCAGCCAGATAACGTCAGCAGGCAAAGCAGTAACAGACCAATTGCGCAACGCTTTATTTTCATTCAGTAACCTTTGAATTTTCTGTTCACGGGATTGCGATAAGTGGTTGGCATCGCTCAGTGATTGCCTTAATATTCGTTCGCTTTTTGCCTGCCGTTGAGCCTGTTCTTGCAACTGGATGAGGGAGCTATCACGGCTCTCAATCTCTGCGGATAGCGCGCCAATTATTTTGCTGGCGTTTGCGATAGCGAGGTTCTGGCGGTGAGCGTGCCACCCTAACGCCATCACCACTCCTGCCATGAATATCAACACGATACGCATCTCAGGCTCCACTCAGACAGTACTTTTGCTCAGCAATGCGGCGGCGCTCCAGCCCTTGGTTTTTACGCCGTTGACGTAAACCCAGCGCGGCAACTGATTGCAGGCGTTGCGCCAGTCGCTCTTATTGACATAAAAGGCCAGTGTCGAGCGGCAAGCTGCGCCGGTGCCAACGTTAAAAGTAAATGACACTACTGCGTCATAGACCGGTTGCGGCATGGCAACTGGCATACAGACGGCGATTGCCCGTTCGACCCGCAACACGCCAGCGATCAGGTTGAGCGCCACCTGTTGCTCACTGATAACGCTGTTGGGCTTGACCCCGGCAGTGTGACCGATGCCATTAGTCCACACATTGGCGCTGCACTGGTAGGCGTTGAGTTGGCAGCCTTCATAATCGGCAATCAGTTTTAGCCCGGCGGCGGAGGTTTTCAGCGTTGGATAGTGGGGCAGTACGGCGACCAGCGCCAGAATGACACTCACTAAACAGCGCTTAACAATGGCGTTCATGGGGCGCGTTTTCCTTGTCGTGCCGCTTTTTCAGCAACAAATAGTATTTGCGGCGGTAATACCAGTTCACGCCACAGGTGACAGTCGCGGCGATAGTCGCCACATAGAACGCCATTTCTTCAGCGGTGAGGGCGGCAATAAAAATCAACATCACCGTCAGGCCGTGGGCGAGGCGGGTGGTTATCTCTTCCATTTTTAATCCCATAATTGAAGGGTTTCTCGTTGGGCGGCTGGCGCGATATCGGGTAAATCCACCGGATAGCCGAGGGGCAGAATAACCCCCAACGCAGCCAGCCCCGGATTTGTGTCATAGACCTGCTCAACCACCTGTTGCGTACGGTGGTAATAGCGCCAGCACAGGACATCGAGTGTGTCGCCTTGCATTGTATAAACTCGCATTAGATCAGATCGACAATGTTGTGCGGCTGACCGGTAATATTGCGGATGCTGTGGCGGGCATCGCGCCACCATTCACCCACGCTATTTTCAATGGCTTCCGCGCGCGTATCACCACGAGTACTGGCGTCATAACCGCGATAACGTTCGGCCAGTAGGGCGGCGGTGACGGCGCAGACAGCCCGCTGGTACTCGGCCAATTGCATATTTTCGCCATCGATCTGCTCGGCTTGCACCTCGCCAAGCGCCTTGCACCCGATCGCCATCTGTTGGCGACGGTAGTCGAATAACTCGGCATTGACCTCAGCCATCGCGCCTTTAATGGTAAAACGTAACCTTTCGGCGGTGACGGTTCCCTCAAGGCGCAGCAGTTCACGCAGCTTTATCGGGTCAACCGCAGGCCAGAAAAAGGTATTTTCAATCACCGGTTCGGCTGTTTTGTGTGGCCGTGGCGCGGGGATAACAACAGTGGTCATGGCAACCTCAATAGCAGAATGAGAGGGCGGTGGACGAGGGCGTTGATTCGGTAAAAGCGGTCGCGGCCATCGTGCCGCCCGGCTCGGGGGAGCGTTCGGGTTAGCGGCTGGCCGCGTTTTTTAACTTCACTGCCAGCCGTTCAATGTCCTTTTTGACGCCACAGCCGGTGTTTAACTGAAGTGCGCGATTGAGGTGATTTAACGCCAGTTCGCCCTGACCGCTGTCTCGCAGTGCGTAGCCGGTCATTTTATGTAGTTTGGCGCGCACCTGATCAGGCATATCCTCATCCTCCATTAGTTCAAGGGTTTGTAATAAAGGTGCGATATCGACCGGTTGACCGGCGGTATAGCTGCGATTGGCAGATTCGGCCACTTCCTCGGCAATCAGGTAGGCGGTGGAGCGGGTGAAACGGTCGGGCGGCACCAATTGATAGCGCAGGGCATAACGGGCGATATCCAGTGCGCCGGGAATATCCCCGGCATCCAGCCGCCAAATCATGATGGTCATCAGAATGGCGTCCTGCGCACCTTTCCCCTCACTTAACACGCCAGACACCCACGGCAGGTAATCCGGCAAGAGTTGGCGTTTCAGCTCGGCCTTACGTTGTTGCGAGCTGGACATTATCTTGAAAGTCAATAATCAAACGATAAAGATTTTCATTCATACCACAAGCTCACTTCATATTATTGAGAAAGGGATACAATACGTCCCTAGGAGCCGAGGTAGTCAAGGCTGCACGATAGGCCGCAGAGCTCTCAGTAAGGTCCAAAAAAATATCACAATGTAGGTGTAAAAGAGGTGCTCTTTTCTGCGGCAGCAGCACCAACAGATATCATGAGTGGTAATGCTCCGTTATTTAAGGCGGGCAATCAGCCTTTGGATAATAAAATATCAGAGTACTGACGTGGTGAAAAGAAACTACAGATTGATACTCCGGTTAGTTCTTAAATGCTGAAAGTGATGCGGGATTGTGGCGGTAATTCGTTGTTACGCGTGGGAATCGGATATTAACCTTTGAGCAAGGCAATGTTGTCATGGTCATAAGTCGCAGAAATGATAATTAATATGCTGATTTTGTTGTTTATAAGGCTTCACAAGATATTTAAGAGCGACTAATGTTGCAGATCACATAACTCATATCCGTTAGTTTCTTGTATCAACCAAAATGGCAATATGTGTCGGGCTGAATAACCAGCATACTTGATGAGAAACAATAAGATGACATTATATTACGTGAATACTAATAAGCAAAACAACGGTGATAACGAAGTTCATTCGAGTACTTGTGGCTGTATGCCCATAGAAAAAAATCGGAAGCTTTTAGGCGATTACGATTCTTGCCAGGAAGCCGTCAAAGTGGCAATTAATATGGGGTATAACGCCAATGGTTGTTACTACTGCTCCAAGCTCTGTCATACATCGTAAGGAAATAATGGGTTAATCTTAAGGTCATTTCGGTGGCCTTTTTGATCTCCAGAGCTGAAGTAGTATCTGATGGTTATTTTCTAACATTTTCGATTTTCGAAAAATGGACGACTGCTTGTCGTTGCCACTAGCGTAGATAGCGCCACTTCAGGGTAATAGACTGCGTGGTTGAGTGTGCTGATTGAATTACGGGGTTCCAAACCCGGTAGCAGATTTTGGCTATAGCATTCAAAGAATGGGCTGCAAATTTATTGAAAAAATCGGTATTACCCATCACTAATATTTTGATACGGAAAGAGTATGTATAGTGGATGACATAATCTTATGCTGTTATGACAATGTTTAAACTGTGGAGCGTAATGTCATTGATTGGATATACTTGAGAATTAATTACGTTGGAGGTTGTATGTATAAGTCCCTTTTATTGCCGTTAGCATTCGCTTTTTTATGTGTGCTTTCTTTACCTGCCTCTGCTGTACAGGAAAAGGTTAACTCTACTCATTGCGCCGTACTTGACGGGAAGTTAGGTGAAAATGGTCACGATGGGGTACCTGATACGAACTGTAAAAATGGGGGTAATGGCGGACAGGGCAGCCCAAATATTAATAATGGCGCAGGCGGTAATGGGGGTGATGGTGCTACCGGTAGTAATGGTAGTAATGGTAGTAATGGTGGTAATGGTGGTAATGGTAGTAATGGTAGTAATGGTAGTAATGGTAGTAATGGTAGTAATGGTAGTAATGGTAGTAATGGTGGTAATGGATGAGCGCTGTATCTTCAAAAAGATAAATGAATTAACAGTGCGGAGGCTGAAAAACGTCGGATAACAGTGAAGCCAAGGTGCTGTCTTTAGACGATAAAGCCACTCTTGTAGCTTTAGATTTAGGGTAGTAAGGCAGTGGTGACAGTGTTAAAGGATACGTATAAGTTTACGAAACAATTCGGGCAGTATGACCAGAAATGAAAACAGCCCGATGATTCGAGCTATTAGGTAGATATCACTTTCAAGCAACCGGGGGCTTGGGTTACAACGAAGAAAAGTGAAGCACTGTAATGGTATTAATGAGGTAACAAAGTGCCTATCGGGAGTCGGACGATTCAGTTAACAGCAATATCAAGGCAGCGGAGATGTACGCCACATAGCCACTGATGCGGAGTCAATCAGTGGTGTTTTTCATCTTCAGGGTATCGGTAAACTTCTCCGCAAAGTAATATCACATCAGGTCTTCTTTGATGTATACGGGCAGCAACATCCATGCATTCATGACGCGTCGGATAAATGTCTTCTGATACAGGCAGGGCCTCACAAGCATCCATACCGCAAGCGCTAACCAGTAAAACAAATCCTATGAGCATATATTCTCCTTATTTATAGGATTTATATGAGTATAGCGTGTTTCTAGGGGCGGCTGTCGCCTTGTCTTAGAAAGAAACACATATATTGGCTCTCTTTGATGAATTAGCCAAATTCAGTCACTACCACGCCAATCATTATAATGGCACTGGCGATAAGGCGGATCATTGATGGTTTTTCTTTGAGCATCCATATAGAAATCACCATTGCAAAGAAGAGCGCACTGGTTTCACGCAAAGCGGCTACCAGTGCGATAGGGGTACTTTTCATTGCCCAAATTATGATGCCATAGGCGAGTAATTGCATTGCCCCGCCGATGATGCCGTGACGCCAATGCTGGCAGATCTCGTGAAATATCACCTTCGATGCATTAGCCTGAGTAATCCAAACATTGCTATACCATTGAGCATGAACAGCCAGAGAATATAACAAATAGGTTCTATGCTGGCCCGACTATACGCCCCATAAGGCATAGCAGGCAGTAAAGGTCGCCGTAATTAAAGCATAGATAATCGCGCGACGGTTAAGCCTGCTCACCTCTTGTCGTCCATCAAATGTCATAATAATGACGTCAGAAATCAAGATAACTGCGCCCAATAGGGCCAACCCTTGAGGGATTTCTGATAATACGAACCACGATAGCAGCGCGCTTAATAGCGGAGCGATGCCACGCGCAATAGGATAAATCTGACCAAATTCTGCCTGCTCATAGGCTTTACTTAGAAACCGGCAATAGCCGGTATGAAAAAATACCGACAGTCACAGCCAGGGTAATGCGGCAAGAGAGGGTAGACCAGTAAAGATGATACCGGTTAGCGAAATTGCATCAGAAAAATAGCCATAAGTGCGATGGTGACAAAACGATCATTACCAATTTTAACAAGAGCATTCCAACAAGCATGTAATAGTGCCATCCCCAGCACCGTAATAAATATTTCGGTACTCATTTAGTCTCTTTATTGTTAGGCGGTATAGTTTACCTTAACTGGATTTATTTTCATCTTGATAGTCTGTCGTATAACTCATGGATTAAGTCGAGCTAACACATCGATACTTCATTAAGTAGAGATGATGTTATTCTAGAGTTATATATTTATATAATATAGATTGTCATGATGATATTTATCAGGATGTTGACTTTAATATGATGTGGGATAAGTTGTTTTGGGGGTGTGGCTAGAAGTTTATTTATTACCCGCGGGCTAGTGTGTTGATTTATATTAAGATACTTGCTGAATTCATTTTGATATTAGACGCAATATTAGTTTAATTCATGCTTAGTTAGCTGATTAATTAAGGCGCATTAAAAGTATTTCTGAATATTAAGACGGTCTTTCTTCTTCGGTATCAACTTTTTTGCTAAACATGGACTAAATAGTGAGTAATCTCACGGTTACGATTTTATAAAAAAGTGCTAAATTAGTACCATTGATGTAACGCATTTGGTTTTAGGATAAGTGATGAAACAGTTTCCATTTGATAAACGTTATGAAGTTGAAGATGCCAGTGGGTCCATTGAATACTATATCGACGGCGATGAGTATATCCGCAGTCAGGACGGCGAACCAGGCTATCGTATTAAAGGTTATGAAGTGTATGAGTGTGGTGTTGCAGACAAATTAGCAGGATTTCTTGAAGGAAAACATATAACTACACCGGATGCTGATATTCTGTTAACGATTCTGGATGAGGACTCTACGGCAGGTTGTTAACGGCTATTCATTTATTTGATATCGTCTTTTGAAGGCTGTGCTGTATTACTTGAGGTTAAGAACGGATGAGCAAGGGACTTTTCAGTTAGTGCTAAACTGATTAACGTAAAACCTGAGTGATAATTAACTGGAGCCGCAATGTGCGATCATGCCATTACGTTGTATACAGATGCGAATTTTTTTAGTCCTTATGTGATGTCTGTTTTTGTGTCATTGACGGAAAAAGCTCTCCCATTTTCATTAAAACCCATTGATCTCTCTTGCGGTGAAAACAGACAGCCAGCTTATGTTCGGTTGTCAGCAACTCGTCGTGTGCCAACGCTGGTCATTGACGACTTTCAGCTGTCAGAGTCTTCCGCGATCAGTGAATATTTGGAAGAGCGGTTTGCTTTCCCTGAGTATTCGCGAATTTATCCGCAGGATAGACAAGAGCGTGCCAGAGCGCGTGAAATCCAGGCCTGGTTACGTAGTGACTTAGTCCCTATTCGCAGTGAGCGCCCAACTGAAGTTGTCTTTGCCGGTGAGCAGTTACCACCGTTATCAGATGCGGGTCAACAGGCCGCTGATAAGCTTATTTCCGGGGCCGCACGTTTACTGTCGGATGGTAGAAAGTATCTGTTTAGCGAATGGTGTATTGCAGATACCGATTTAGCGTTGATGCTTCATCGGTTAGTTTCGAATGGTGACACGTTACCAGAGTATCTTAGCAAGTACGCAAGCTACCAATGGCAGCGACCTTCGGTGCGGCAGTGGTGCGCACTATCGCAAAGGTGAAACAACGGAAGGGCTTGGTATCCCTCGATTAGACAGTGGATAGTTTGCTGACGTCATAAATATGAAGGTTATTGGAGGTATCCGATACGGTAGATGATCTATAGAGGCAATAGCGTGAGTGAAGTGATTGAGTTTGAAACCAAGCGGTTACGCCTGCGGCAGTGGCTGCCTTCAGATAAAGCACCGTTTGCGGAGTTGAATGCAGATAAGCGTGTTATGGCATTTTTTCCAGCGCCGTTAAGTCGTAAAGACAGCGATACGATGGCTGACCGCTGTCAGACTTTGATTGCCCAGCGCGGTTGGGGGTTGTGGGCTGTTGAAGTTAAAGCCAGCGGACAATTTGCCGGTGCGTTGGGGTTACATATCCCCACTGTGAATTTACCTTTTTCACCTTGTGTCGAAATAGGCTGGCGCTTTGCTTACCCATTTTGGGGGCAGGGCTTGGCGACGGAGGCTGCACTGGGGGCATTACAGGTAGGTTTTGAACGATTAAAACTGGCTGAAATTGTCTCATTTACCGCATTAATTAATCAGCGCTCACAGGCGTTGATGGCTCGTATTGGTATGACGCGCGCGTCGGATACTTTCCTTCATCCTGCTGTTAGCTCCGATAGCCCGTTAAGTCAGCACTGTTGGTACTATATTTCGCAACAGCAGTGGCATAACAGAGCATCGTGCTTGTAGGAAAATCGCATAAATTAGGTTATTTTTAGTCGGTTATATTCGGTGATTCCTGTTAGGAAACATAATGATAACGAGTTGGAAATTAATACATTCCACGGTATTGCTGATTGGATTTCTCTTATTGGTCGGGTGCAGTCAGTTACCCAGGAATCCCGTGCCGATAGCGCTAATGCCTGTTGCCGAGATCCCCAAGATGCCTAATATTCGGGCGGGCGCGGGGCATGTTAGCCCAATATTTGAAGCTGACTTACTTAAATCCTATCAAGATGAATCCAAAGAGATGTTCCGAGTCTCTGATGGGGTATGGGTTTACCCGCATTTGGCCTTATCTGGTGGCGGCCCTAATGGTGCTTTTGGCGCTGGTTTTTTGAATGGTTGGACTAAAACAGGCAAACGGCCGATTTTCAAAGTAGTGAGTGGGGTATCTACTGGCGCGCTAATTGCCCCCTTTGCTTTCCTTGGCGCTGATTATGACCAGGCGCTGCACGACTTTTATACCACAACGACAACCCGTGATATTTTTCACTTAGATAATCTTTTGTTCCGGCTATTTTTTCGCGAGTCATTGGCTGATACCAGCCCACTTTCTCAGCTGATCGATAGCCATATTACCCCACAATTGATGAATCAAATTGCGAAAGCGCATCAGAATGGGCGGCGTCTCTATATAGGTACGGTTGACCTTGATTCGCAGCGGTTCATCGTGTGGAATATGGGGCTTATCGCCATCAAAGGAACACCTGAGGCATTGACGTTATTCCGTCAGGTTATGCTGGCTTCTTCCTCCGTGCCAGTCGCCTTCTCTCCGGTATTGTTTGATGTAGTAGCGAACGGCAAACATTATGATGAAATGCATGTTGATGGCGGTGTTGCCGCACGGGTGTTCTACAATGGCGGAGTGTACAGTTCGAAAGTGGTGCGTGCGAGGGCTGGGCTGGCAAACAGCAAAGAAGATATTTATATCATTCACAATGGGCAGCTTGGCCCACAGCCAGAACCGACACCTCGTTTAGTTCGCAATATTGCTTTACGGACTCTGGATTCAACGAGTAAAGCTGCCCTGGTAGGGGATTTGTATCGTATTTATGCATTTTCTTTAGCGGAGCAAACGGGCTTTCATTGGATAACCATACCGGCAGATGTCGATATTGACGGCGCTGAAATTTTTGACCCAGTCAAAATGGAGCGGTTGTATCAGGCAGGTTACGCTCTGGCTTTGCAGGGACCTAAATGGTCATTAAGGCCGCCGGGGGCGATTGAGCTAAGGGAGTTATTACTGGAGACGGAAACCCTACACAGCCATTGAGGTTATCAGCATTGCAGAGATTGTTGTTACTGTAGCGAGCGGGTATTGGCTGCTTACATAAGCTCAAGTAAGGGCAGTGAGCCATCAACTAAAGCGGCAGTAATATAAATAATAAACAGCGAATATAGGAACACATTGCTAATCATCTGACACCTCGGTTACCTACATGGGTAAAACTTTCGTCATGACAAAGCAATTACACTATAGCATGTACTTTGCATAAGAAACGTACAATTTGTGAATAACTAATGAATGTTTTGTGGCAGATTGGTGAGGGTTTGTGTTTTTTGTTGTGGAATAACGTGGGGGATTTTAATAGATTATCTTTGTTATCAATAGGTTGGCTTGAATAGAAAACAATTTAACCAGTATGTGATCAGAGAGACTGTAATTGTGCTACACTATGCGACCGATAATCAAGGATAAAACATGAAAAAAATCTCAATCATTGCTCAGTGCCTTATAAACGCTAAAGATTTCAGTGAGATGTCCGAAGCTGAATCCTTGATAAAAAAAACTTTCAACGATAACTATGCAGAATGCTCTTTTGACGAATGGAATACTGAAGTTTCTATATTGAGCGCGAACCGTGTGATCAGCCAGGTTGCAGGTGCTCCTAAGGTGCGGATCAGAGGGTTGATCCAAGAATTATGGAATCATTGATCCCAGCTAAACGGTTACTTATAGTCTGCCTACCACTTCACTACGCCAAGCATGCCAGCCATGCTGCGTGGTGAATGTGACTCCTCGTACCTTTCCTTTTTCTGCTTGTTTCTTTCCGTTCTCTGACGCAACCGGTGTTCGCCGGTAATAGAAATCTGGCCTGGCACAGATAATCTGAGTAAACGCTGACCATCCCACGGTTTATTACCGCCGGTTAACGTAATCTAAGTAAGTTGTGCAACTGAGAGGCAAGTATATGTCATTTCTTGATAGCTTTAGGAAACTGGTCAGCAGTGCCAGAGTGAAAATTAAGTGCCCAGATTGTGGTGCGTCCTCTGAGCAGAGTGCAGAGAAAGTGCATAAAAATACGGCGTTGGTTTGCCCTAAGTGTGGTTGCCTTTTTTTACCAAAAGATAAACGCTAACGGCGGTCATTTCAGCTAAAAATCATTGATGCCCAACGTAACAGCATCAATGCACCGCAGATGCAAAGTAACACCACGAACATTTTCCAATGTTTTGTATGTAAGCGCTTGTTCACCATAAGGTCCTTATTACGATCTTCATATTGCAGCCTTTATAGCAGTCTTGGCTTTGATATTATTGCCCGATTGGTTTTAATGCCAATGCCTCTGGATAGCGTAGCGGAAATTTATTCAGATGCGAGCGTTAGTCAGTTCGTGTCGATTAAGATAAAGTGTAGTATGCGCTGCATCAATAATATTACGAATAGGAATAACGAACTTATGGCAACAATCCCACAAAAATATGAAAACGCCGAGCGTTGGGCATTTGGTAATACTGAACGGGTTGCTGATGATTTACTGGCACGGGTATTGGATGGCACGAAAACGGCGACCTGTGCCGCGTTGGATGAAGATGGTGTGCCGCAAACGGGTGATGTTTTTGTCGTGGTCAATGGTCGCAATGAACCCGCCTGCGCAGTGGAACTTACTGGGGTAGAGCTAAAGACCTTTGATCAGGTCGATGAAGCTCATGCTTTGGCCGAAGGTGAGGGCGATCGAACCTTGGCTTATTGGCGTAAAACACATCAGTGCTTCTTTGAGGAGTACGCGTTGTTTTCCCCTGATATGATGCTGATTTGTATGCAGTTCAAAGTATTAGAAACATTCTGATTGTTGGGCGGATATCGAGAGTTATTACCCGTTTCCCCGCATTGCATTATCAAATTCTAATAGAAGAAACCGTCACTCATAATTTGTAACTATGGGTTGACGGATCTTCTTGTTGCTGCAATCAGGTAACCCTCATTACCCAGGCATCCTTGTGTTGATCATAATGCTTTTTATACAATAGCTTGTCCTGACCATCTAAGATGGCTGGAATACTGATATGTTCATCCCATCCGTCCAACTGCATACACAAGTCAGGATCTGATTTGCAGGGAATACTGAGGGTATTCTCGCCTTTAGCGGGTACAGAAGATAATTCCGCATCATCAACTTCGAAACTTCTGATTTTTACTACTGTTTTTCCCATAAAGACTCCTTACTGACAAAAGTGGTAGGAGGTATGACCAGAAAGGTCGCCTTATTGAGAATAGCTGAGCTAAAAAAAAGTGCCAGAGGATGGCGTTAAAAGCGAGTGGTGATGGGTGATACGTTGCTGTAGCACTTATTAACAGGGCAGTTCTACCACATTAAATTGATTCCGCCCGTTCTTTTTGGAGTAATAAAGTGCCTGATCGGCTGCCTGCACCAAATCAGCCTGATCAGTAACAGTGCAATGACTGCGGGATTGGTAGACCGTCACGCCGAGGCTGATGGTCACTTTGCGGAATTTACTGTCGCCGTGCTTGATACCCATTGCGCGGATAGATTGCAAAATGTGCTCCGCGACCAGGTTGGCACCGTTCTGGTCTGTATCTGGCAAGATGGCGGCAAACTCTTCACCACCATAACGGGCTACAATGTCAGTGCTCCGTTTTAATGATTTACGTAATGCTCGTGCGACCAATCTTAAACAAGCGTCGCCAGAGATATGTCCATAGCAATCATTGAAGTTCTTAAAATAGTCAATATCAATCATTAAAATGGCCAAGGGTGAGTTTGAACGTTTTGCGCGCATAAACTCGTGGGCCAGTACCTTTTTGAACTCGCGGCGGTTAGGTAATTTGGTGAGTGAGTCGGTTCTGGCCTGAATTTCCAGACGCCGATTGGCTTTAACCAGTTTAAGCTCAAGTAATTTTCGCTCGTGTATATCCTCAGCAGTGCCATACCAACACAAAACATTGCCGTCTTCATCTACACTGGGAACCGCACGAATGCGCATCCAGTTCCAGCCTTTTTCCACATGACAAAAGCGAATTTCAACATCCAAAGGGTGGTGTGTTTGCAGTGAATGCTCCCAACTGACCAGCGTCGGGTGGCGGTCATCCATATGGATTGTTCTAAGCCATTTATCTGCCAGTGCTTCTTCGCGCGTCAGACCGGTGATTTTTTCAAAACGCGAACTGACATCGGTAATCATGCCGTCGGGGGAGGCGGTCCAGGGGATCTGTGGGTTCAGTTCGACCATATTGCGGTAATGTTGTTTGCTGCTGCGCAGTTTTGCTTCCAGCTCTTTTAACGGGGAGATATCAATCATGGCGACGGATAGCCCACTGACCTGGCCGTTGGGATATCTGGCCGCATTGATCCGCATGAAAAATACCCGTTTCTTATCCGGCATCTGAAACTCAGCATCCGCAATGGTGTCATTGCAGTAGGCTTTTAACAGGGCACTTTGCAAGATAGGCACAATACTGGGTAAAAAGTCAGCCACTTTTCGGCCATTGACCTCTAGCGTATTTTTCCCTAATAATTCAGCAAGATAATCGTTGACAGTAACATAGCGCAGGCTGATATCGATAAAGCACAGACCCGCAGGGGCGTTAGAGTAAATCGATTCCAGTTCAAACAGGCGTTTGCCTGCGTTATAGGGCAAATTACTTAGGTTGCGGTCAATCCCTCGATAACCTTTGAAAGTACCGCTTTCATCAAACAAGGGGATGCCACTGGTTTCGACCAGCACTTCACTGCCATCGGCCCGAATATTGCGGTTTTGTAAACCAGCGAAAGGGATGCGTGCTGTGGTAATGTCGGCGAAGATTTGCTTTAACCGCTTTGCTTCATCGTCTGGCATAAAGTCAAACGGGGTTTTGCCGACCACTTCATGAGGATGGCGACCAAGCAGCTCAATAGATCTTGCGGATGAGAATGTGTAGCGACCCGCAGCATTGACTTCCCAGATCCAGTCTGAGTTGTTTTCGATGATATCCCGCAAGCTATTCATCTCATCTAATAAACTAATATCAGATGAGCTTTCTCGATTATCGCAATCAGTCATGATGTCCACTCCTGTTTAATCACGGCTTTCCTTAGGTAGAAATATGTCGGCTATTATTTAAGCCCGCAGATTGTATAACAGGGATAGATTTAGTACAGCTCAATCGGATTTTTCTTATCTATAAGTTATTTTTTAATGTTACAAGATCAATATAATGATAAAAACAAACAGTGAAATCTGCTCTAACTTATTGATAAATTGATATGTGGTAACGGTAATTCACTGACTTTCCTCAAAACTAATATTCTAGCTCTACACGGACATTGTCTTTTTCCGTTGTAACTGATTAGGGTTAACAATGGCATGATATGGCACAAACTTGATGTATTTGTTACAAAATATTGAATTTATCGATGGTTAATTAAACGTAGCAACACTCGAGAAATGTTTCAAATTAATGTGAAAACTCTGCATCTATCTAATTTTTATAAAATATAATTTATTGCTTTGACAGCGCGAGGTTATCTGACCGGAGCGGTGAGTTAAGTGAAATTAATATCCATGACGTGGGGTTATTGATGTAAAGCTGTCTGTCAGAGAAATAGAATGAATGTGTGGCTAAATAATAGAGTGGTAAGTATTTAGATAATTGGCGGGGAAGGATCTATCAACCTATCAGGAGGGCAGCCAGCGGCTACCCTCCAATATTGATTTAAGCGAGTATGATTTAAAAACGAGGAATAGCCGTACCCCAGTTGCGCCAATCCTTAGGTTCTTCCGGATTGAGCAGGAAGTGTTGATTGATACTGGCTTTCGGCGCTAATGGTGTGGTTGGTGGGGTGGCAAAAGCAATTCCGCCACGGATAAATTGCTGGAAGGTGCCACTTTTCACCACACCGCCAGTCAGACCAAACTCCAGATTATAGCCCGATGCCAGCCAGAAGACGCTATTTTGCCGCACCAATTGCTGAAACTTCTGGCTGATACGGATTGATACCTGCACGCGATCAGACATGGCACCCAGGTTAAATCCGGTCACTGTCCCCACTTCTAGCCCACGGAACAGCACTGGCGTACCGACCTGTAACGATCCGGCTTCTGCGGTATCCAGAATGATGTTGAGGCCATCGAGATAGCGGGAGTCAGTAATGGTGGCGGTTTGTAGTTCAAATGAACGCACTGTGTCACCTTTACCCGGCTCAACATTGATATAGGGTTGGAACAGCGTATCCAGATTATTGACTCCGGCTGCGGAAATTTCAGGTGACACGATGGAGAAGCGAGTCCCCGCCCGTGCAAAGCTCTGCACATACTCAGGGTACAGCACCGCTTTGGCCAATACCTCATTGCGCTCTGGTGCCAGTTTTAATGATTCAACCTGACCGATATTGATACCCAGATAGCGAATTGGCATTCCTGCGGCCAATTTGCTGGCATCGAAGGTGCGTAATATTATCAGGCTGCCGACAGCGCGGGCGGCCGTTTCATTACTATAAAGAGTGCGTTTGGCACCTTTATCTAATGTAACGCCTTCCAGATTGTCGAAACTGATGGCACCTTTTAACGCACGGTTCAGCGGCGCGGCCTGAACCGTTAACCCACTGCCGTTCAGTTGCACTTTCGCCCCACCTTCTGCCCAGAAGATACTTTTATCTGTCAGTAGCTTACGGTATTCAGGCTGGATATACACATTCACCTCAAACTCATTGGCTTTTGGCTGAATATGGGTAATCTCACCGACCTGAAACTTGCGGTATAACACCACTGAGCCGGCCTGTACATCAGGCAAGTTGGTGGCCGTCAGGGTGAGGGTAGTCACGGGTGCACTGCCTAAAATACCTTCAGTCGCTTTGTCCACGTTACTGTAAAGCGGATACTTATCCAGTGCCTCCCCTTTGCTGCCGGGGAGGATCAAAATACCGCCGTCAATCCACTCCTGAGCACTGGCCCCTTGCACGTTAATACCGTCAATACCGAGTTTCACATCCAGGCGGCTGTTGACGACAAATTTACTGTCTTTATGCACCAGATCACGGTATTTCGCCTCAATTGCCACGCTAAAATTGACACCAGTTGCTGTCAGCTCACGGGTTAATACCTGACCGATTTTAACCCCATGCAGTGAGATTGGCTGGCCGATATCAATGCCATAACTTTGTGGTGCGGTTAGTTGCAACGTTAGCACATTAGGCTGCTGCAACAGGCTTTTACTGCTGGGCAGTATGGTGAAGTGCTGCTGTGGCTCGCCTTCACCTGGAATCAGTTCCAGAGTATTGCCCGTCAATAACTCACTCAGTTTGGCATCATTAAGGCTGATTCGTGGGCTGTTCATCTCAATACGGGTGCCTGTGCGCATAAGATCAACCACTGAGGGATCGAGGGTCAGCTCACCGGTTACTTTGCTGTCGGGTTGCAGTGTCATTTTGGTCAGGGTGCCAACTTGCAAACCTTGATAAATCAATGGTGTTCGCCCTGCGTTCAGACTATTGCCGCTGGGTAAATCCAGCGTGATGGCGACACCGCGCTGACTGTGTGCCAAATCAGGGTAGAGCTGGAATGGATGGTCTGGTTTTGCATTTTGGCTGCCTGGCGGCGAATCAAAGGCAATCGCGCCATTAACCAACGCCGCCAGGCTCTCCATCTGCACTGTCGCGCCGTTCAGACTAAAATCGCCTTTAAAGCCAGACACATTCCAAAAGCGAGTGTCATTTTTGACTAATTTGGCAAAGCGACGGTCAATCAGCACATCAATAACTACGCCATTATTATCTGGGGCAATGTTGTAATCATAAACTTTGCCCACAGGGATTTTACGGTAGTAAACCAGTGAGCCGTTATTGAGTGACCCCAGATCCGGGGCATGTAAATGAACCATTAGCTCGCCGGTATTAAGGCGAAATTTGGGTTGGGTATCTAATGCGGTAAAATGGCTCTGCGATTTGCCTTCTCCTGGCATCATGCCGATATAGTTACCGCCTACCAGCGCATCTAACCCCGAAACCCCAGCCAGCGATGCTTTGGGGGTTACCAGCCAGAATTGAGTACCCTCGCGCAGCGAATCTTCCATATCATTCTTGATACTGGCGGTCACTTTAATATTGCGCAGGTCATCATCCAGATTGATGGATTGCACTATACCGACTTCCACCCCTTGATAGCGAACCGGAGTCCGGCCAGCGACAATGCCGGCAGCAGATTGGAAGTCAATGGTGACTTCTGTCCCACGCTCTTGCCAGTTGTTATAAATTAACCAACCGGCGATCAGCAGGGCAATAAAAGGCAGCAACCAGAAAGGTGAAATCCGGCGTTTGTGTTTAACCTGTGCCTCAGTCGGCGTACTCGGCGTTTCCTGTTGCATGTGCATCCCAAATCAATCGGCTATCCAGCCATTCAACAGCAAGGATAGTCAAAATGACCGCAGACCCAAAATAGAAGGCTGCCGGCCCCATAGTAAAGGAAAGGAGCTGATCGCGATTAATCAGCGACATCATGAGCGCAATCACGAACAGATCCAACATTGACCAGCGGCCAATCCAGGTAATCAGTCGTAGCAAGCGCATACGGGTTTTCAAGCTGTGCTGCGTCTTTAAATGAATACTCAACAGTAATGTTATTAAGACAATGATTTTGGTAAAGGGTACCAGTACACTGGCAATAAATACTACTGCGGCAATCGGCAGGTTGCCCGAGGTCGCCAGCGAAACCACACCGGAAAAAATAGTGTCTTCCATGCGTGTGCCGTTAGCATAAACGATGGATATTGGCAGTAGATTCGCGGGCAGTAATAACACGATAGAGGCAATCAATGCCGCCCAGGTTTTTTGGATGCTGTGGCGGCGACGGTGGCGCAAGGGGGTATGGCAGCGTGGGCAGCGCCCGCGTCCATCGGCGTGGCCGGTATAGTGGCATGACAGACAAACTCGCAATGTCTCCCGTGGGCCGGGGAGCTGTTCCTGCGGATAAAAACGCGCCCATAGCTGCTCGAGGTTAAGGTGAACTAAGGTCAGGATACTGAGCAATGTCAGTGCCAGATACGCAATCAAGCCACCACCGGGCATAATGTCGGCGTAGTCCTTAACCTTGATACAGGCCACCGCCATACCAATTAAGTAGATATCCAGCATGACCCATTCTTTCAGCCGTTCCAGCATCAGTAGAATCGGGCGCAGGTTCATCCCAATCCGGCTGCCAATCCGCAAATAGAGAATAGAAACCGTCAGCGTGATGGGCGCGCCGAGCACACAGAAAGCCACTATGCTGGCGGTAATGGGGCCACCCTGACGGCTCATTTGCCAAATGCCTTCCAGCAGGCTGGCATCAATGCGCGTACCCAGCAGACGAATAGTGATCAGGGGTTCGGTAAATGCAAATGGCATCAGCAGCAGCATGGCGACAGCCATTGCGGTCAGGCGGGTGAGTGACCAGTCGCGGCCACTGGTGATTTTCGCACTGCATCGCGGGCAATGCGCCGTTTGCCTGCTATTAAGCGCCGGTAATGTAAACAGCGCGTCGCATTCACAGCATCGCTGTACTCTGGCGGTGGAGAGTGGGCGTTGGATAGCATGTATCTTCATAATTATTTATATCCTGACACCGACGCCGTTTCATTAATAATAACGCGGATGGTAGCAGAGCAATCGGTCAAAACAAGGGGCAAAACGGGCCAAACAGCCAATGTTGATAACTCTTTTATTCCTTTATAGCTGAATAACCTTGTGGCAAAGGGGTTTTAATGATTACTTTATATGAGCTAAGTTATTCATTGGCTCTGGTTATTCTTGGGTTTCTAACGGTCATTACATGATAAAAGCAGAATTCTACGCGGAATTAAAACGTGATTTGAGTGCCCTGATTACAGGTGAGACTAATTTTATTGCCACATTGGCCAATGCCAGCGCCTTATTGTTTGAGCGCCTCGAGGGGCTGAACTGGGCAGGTTTCTATTTGATGGATGGACATCAATTAGTATTGGGGCCTTTTCAGGGGAAAATCGCCTGCGTGCGTATTCCCATCGGGAAAGGGGTGTGTGGGTCGGCGGCGGCAGAAAATCGCGTCAAGCGAGTGGGTGATGTACATGCATTCCCCGGTCATATCGCATGTGACGCAGCCAGTAATGCTGAAATTGTGCTGCCAATCGTGGTAAAGGGTGAAATTATCGGCGTTTTGGATATCGACAGCATTGTTTATGATCGCTTTGATGAAGACGACGAATTGGGCTTAACCTCAGTCGTGGCGGGGCTTTGCGAGCATCTTGAGCATTGTGACAGTACAAAATATGTCACACAGACTGCAAGTTGATAGACAGATAACGTGGCAATTGCTGATAGCGTCATTATAATGACGCCTGTTCATGCCTGCGCTGGTTGGCAAACCCGTTGTAATCAGGAAATTTCATGGAAAATCAACCTAAGTTGAACAGTAGTAAAGAAGTCATAGCCTTTTTGGCCGAGCGGTTTCCGCTTTGTTTCACCGCCGAAGGCGAAGCACGTCCACTTAAGATCGGTATTTTTCAAGATCTGGTCGAGCGTGTTCAGGGGGAAGAGAATTTAAGCAAAACGCAATTGCGTTCTGCGCTGCGTCTCTACACCTCTAGCTGGCGTTATTTATATGGGGTCAAAGTCGGTGCTGAACGTGTTGATTTGGATGGCAACCCTTGTGGTGTGCTGGAAGAGCAACATGTAGAACATGCCCGCAAACAGCTAGAAGAGGCGAAAGCCCGTGTTCAGGCACAACGTGCTGAACAACAAGCTAAAAAACGCGAAGCTGCCATTGCTGCGGGTGAAACCCCAGAGCCACGTCGTCCACGTCCGGCAGGTAAAAAACCTGCGCCGCGTCGTGAAGCGGATGCTTCTGTGGAAAACCGTAAGCCTCGTCAGTCACCTCGCCCGCAACAGGCTCGGCCACCTCGCCCACAGGCCGAGGAAAACCAGCTACGCCCTGTGCCGGTCACAGATATCTCTAAACTGCAAATTGGTCAAGAAATCAAAGTCAGAGCAGGTAAGAGCGCAATGAACGCAACCGTATTAGAAATCGCTAAAGATGGCGTACGGGTGCAGCTATCTTCCGGTCTGGCGATGATTGTGCGCGCAGAACACTTGCAGTTCTGATACGGAGGCCAACCTAGGCATGAACAAATTTGTCAGACTAACAGCAATCGCAGGCTTGTTACTGGCGGGGGCGAGTTACGCAGCCGATACGACATACCGTATTGATCAACTTCCTCAACTGCGTCAGGAACCTGAGCATGCAACCGTGAGTGAGCGCGTAACATCGCGCTTCACTCGCTCTCACTATCGTCAATTTGCATTAGACGATCAGTTTTCAGCCAAAATATTTGATCGCTATCTCAACATGCTGGATTACAGCCATAACGTGTTGTTGGCATCAGATGTGGCACAGTTCGCGGATAAAAAACATTCGCTGGACGATGAATTAAAATCCGGCCAATTAGATACGCCGTATGCGTTATTCAATTTGGCGCAAAAACGCCGTTTTGAGCGTTACCAGTATGCTTTATCGGTATTAGACCGGCCAATGGTCTTTAGCGGTAATGACACCATTGATATCGATCGCGGTAAGGCACCGTGGCCAACCAGCCAAGCCGAGTTGAACCAGCTTTGGGACGCAAAAGTCAAATACGATCAGCTCAATTTGAAACTGACCGGTAAAACGGACAAAGAGATCAAAGAGACGCTGACGAAACGCTATCAGGCCGCCATCAAGCGTTTAACGCAAAGTAACAGTGAAGATGTTTTCCAACTGTTCATGAATGCGTTCGCCCATGAAATAGATCCGCATACCAATTACTTGTCACCGCGAAATACTGAACAGTTTAATACCGAAATGAGCTTGTCTCTGGAAGGTATTGGTGCGGTTCTGCAAATGGATGATGATTACACATTAATCAACTCTATGGTTCCTGGTGGGCCAGCGGCGAAAAGCAAGACTATCGCGGTCGGTGATCGGGTGATTGGTGTTGGGCAGACCGGCAAACCGATGGTAGATGTCATAGGTTGGCGTCTGGATGATGTTGTGGCACTGATTAAAGGGCCGAAGGGCAGTAAAGTGCGATTGGAAATCTTGCCTGCGGGCAAAGGAACCAAACCTCGCACGGTCACTTTGACCCGAGAACGCATCCGTCTGGAAGACCGCGCGGTAAAAATGTCGGTGAAAACCATCGGTAAAGAACGTGTTGGTGTGCTGGATATACCGGGTTTCTATGTTGGCCTGACCGAAGATGTGAAGGCGCAACTGCAAAAACTGGAAAAGCAGAATGTCAGCAGCATTATCATTGACCTGCGCAGTAATGGCGGCGGAGCATTGACTGAAGCGGTTTCACTTTCCGGCTTATTTATTCCCAGTGGCCCGGTGGTTCAGGTGCGGGATAACAATGGCAAAGTGCGCGAAGACAGCGATACTGACGGCGTGGTGTATTACAAAGGCCCGCTGGTGGTGTTGGTTGACCGCTACAGTGCCTCTGCTTCTGAGATTTTTGCTGCGGCAATGCAAGATTATGGTCGTGCATTGATTGTTGGTGAGCCAACCTTCGGTAAAGGTACGGTGCAACAGTATCGTTCACTCAACCGTATTTACGATCAAATGCTGCGCCCTGAATGGCCAGCGCTGGGATCACTGCAATACACTATCCAGAAATTCTATCGGGTAGATGGTGGCAGTACCCAACGTAAAGGTGTGGTGCCCGATATTGTGATGCCAACCGGCGTCGATCCGGCTGAAACCGGTGAAAGTTTTGAAGATAATGCCCTGCCTTGGGACAGCATCAATGCGGCCAGCTATACCAAGTCTGGCTCACTGAAACCGTTTGAACCGGCATTGCTAAAAGCACATGCCGCGCGCATTGCGGTTAATGCTGAGTTCCAGCATATTCAGCAAGACATTGAACGTTATAAGGCAATGAAAGATAAGAAAAACATTGTCTCTCTCAACTACGCACAGCGTGAGAAAGAGAATCATGATGATGATGCCACGCGGCTAAATCGCTTAAATGAGCGCTTTAAACGTGAAGGTAAAAAGCCACTGAAGTCATTGGACGATTTGCCAAAAGACTATCAGGAGCCAGACCCTTATCTGGATGAAACAGTGCATATTGCACTGGATTTAGCGAATCAGGAAAAGGCGCAACCACAGGTTGAACCGCAAGCGGTAAGCCCGGCTGCGACGGCAACCACCGCCAAGTAATTCTGCCAATGATATGAAGAGTCCGGGCTATAAATAGCTCGGATTTTTTTTGCTCGCTTTTCATCGCCGAATTTATCGATTGGTGAAAAAATAGCAATATATGTAATGGAAAGTATCCAAATTTGTAAAGTTATGTTGATTTACCCGCTTAGCACTTAACAAGCCTTGAAAATTTATCAGATGCCCATACGATCAGCGTATCTCAGCAGTAATTTAGCGAAGTCATGATGTCGATTTAGTGTCATTTTGACTCACTGCAAATTTGGCTTAACACAAATTTGATTTAACAAAATAAGGAAATAAATTTTTATGATGCGTATCGCTCTGTTCCTTGTCACCAACCTGGCGGTTATGTTGGTGTTCGGGTTGGTACTAAGCCTGACAGGTATTCAGTCCAGTAGTGTGCAGGGGCTGATGATTATGGCGGGTCTGTTTGGTTTCGGCGGCGCATTTGTTTCGTTGCTGATGTCCAAATGGATGGCTCTGCGTTCGGTTGGCGGTGAAGTGATTGAACAGCCACGCAATGAAACCGAACGCTGGTTACTGGAAACGGTACGCCGCCAGTCTCAGCAGGCGGGTATTGCCATGCCGCAGGTAGCGGTTTATCAAGCGCCGGATATCAATGCTTTCGCAACCGGTGCTCGCCGTGATGCCTCATTGGTGGCGGTCAGTACCGGTTTATTGCAAAATATGAGCCGTGATGAGGCTGAAGCCGTTATCGCCCATGAAATTAGCCATATAGCGAATGGTGATATGGTGACCATGACGTTGATTCAGGGCGTTGTGAATACCTTTGTGATCTTCATTTCACGCCTGATTGCACAAGTGGCCGCAGGCTTCTTGTCCGGTGATCGTGACGGTGAAGAGAGCAGTTCTGGTAACCCAATGGTCTATTTCGCAGTTTCTATGGTGTTGGAATTGGTGTTTGGTATTCTGGCCAGTATTATTACCATGTGGTTCTCACGTCACCGTGAATTCCATGCCGATGCCGGTTCTGCAAGGTTGGTGGGGCGCGAGAAGATGATAGCCGCGCTGCAACGGCTGAAAACCAGTTATGAGCCACAGGAGGCAGGCAGCATGATGGCTTTCTGTATTAATGGTAAATCCAAGACATTCAGCGAGCTGTTTATGTCACATCCGCCATTGGATAAACGTATCGAAGCGCTGCGTTCGGGTGAGTATCTGAAATAACGGCAGTGACGGTACGAAACAAAACCCCCGCTACGGCGGGGTTTTGCGTTTTAACTGCGTTTTTGTGTCACGCGCAGCACGCTGACCAACGCCGCGATACTGGCAAACCCCCCCGCCAGCACTAATGAAGCATGAGTACCACTGGTTGAGAATAGATTAAACATCAATGCCACCAATGCGGCACCCGAGGTTTGCCCCAATAAACGGGCGGTACCCAACATGCCACTGGCACCGCCACTGCGGTGTTGGGGGGCTGCGGAGATAATGGTGTGGTTATTGGGCGCCTGAAATAACCCAAAGCCTGCGCCACACAGGATCATTCGCCAGATAATATCCGCATCACTTGGGTTGGCAGGCAAAAGCGCGAGCAGGAACAACCCGCTGGCAAAGACCGCCAAACCAATTCCTCCCAATAATCCTGCATGATAGCGTTCGACTAATCGCCCGGCTATCGGTGCGACGACCATGGTTGCCAGTGGCCACGGCGTCAATAGCAAGCCGGTTGCCACCTCATCACGGCCTAACACGGTTTGTAAGAAGAAGGGCAGTGACACCATCGCCAGCATTTGTGCGGCGAAAGAGCAAATTGAGGTGCCAATCGACAGCGCAAAAATGGGGATTCGCAGCAAATCAACCGGCAGCAGTGGGAAGGGTTGACTGAGTTGGCGGCGTACAAAGAAGAAACCGATCAGTAGCAACGCGACAATTTCAGCGGCAATCAGCGTCGGGCTTTGCCCCTGAGCAAAACCACTAATCGCGGTGATCAGCAGGCCAAAGGTCAGGGCATTCATAATACAACTGGTAAAATCGAAGTGATTACCGTTGCTTTTGCTACTGTTGGCGGGCAAGTATTTCATGCCAAGCCCCCATGCCAGTAGCCCAATCGGTACGTTAATGGCAAACAGCCACTGCCAGGAGGCAACCGCTAATACGGCGGAGGCGATAGTCGGGCCAGCCGCCGCAGAGACGGCAACAATCACCGAGTTGATAGCGATGCCGCGGCCCAGTTGTGCGCGGGGATAAATAATACGAATCAGCGCAGTATTCACGCTCATCAATGCAGCGGCACCAAACCCTTGTAGCACACGGGCGAATGTCAGTGTCCATAATGAATCCGATAGCGCGCAAAACAGCGACGTGATACTGAATACCAGCAAGCCGGCCTGATATACCCGCCGGTAGCCAATAATGTCGCCCAAAGAGGCCATCGACAGCAATGAGATAGTAATGGCTAACTGATAGGCATTGACCACCCAGATAGATGTCGCCGGGCTGGCATTGAGGTCACGGGCTATGGTTGGCAGTGCCACGTTGGCAATTGTGCCGTCCAATACCGCAATGGTAATCCCCAGAGCGATAACCAGTATTGCGGCATAACGTTGAGGAACGGGCAAGCCATCGGGTACAGGGGAGGTCATAGGCATTTACCTATAAAATAGTCATGTAGGGAAGTATTTATATGCTAACGAGTATTGTGGGTGATTGCATCATTTGTTGGTCATACTCGCGCTAAACCGCAAGCTAACGTTAAGTGAAAAAGCAGATTAACAGCCTGATAACGACAGTAATTTAAGATAATCAGTAAAAGTAGAACCATGATCACGGAAAAGTGAAACGCGGTTTCTATAATATGAGGTGGTATTAGCCAAACAGGTTAGCCTACGGGCAAATTTTAATTCTCTGACGATTTAAGGACTTTCCGGATGGCCAAAGGTAAACAAATCCCCCTGACATTTCACACCTACCAGGATGCCTCTACCGGTGTACAGGTTACACGACTAACCCCTCCTGAGGTGACATGTCACCGTAATTATTTTTATCAAAAGTGTTTCACCCGCGACGGCAGCAAGTTGCTGTTTGGTGGCGCTTTTGATGGCCCGTGGAACTATTACTTACTGGATCTTACCACCCAGGTTGCCACTCAATTGACCGAAGGGCATGGTGACAATACCTTTGGTGGTTTTTTGTCACCGCAAGATGATGCATTGTTTTATGTCAAAGATGGCCGAAACCTGATGCGTGTTGACCTTGCCACATTGGACGAGAGTGTGGTGTATCAGGTGCCGGAAGCGTGGGTCGGTTACGGGACTTGGGTGGCTAATTCCGATTGCACCAAATTGGTCGGTATTGAAATTAAACGAGAAGATTGGGAGCCGTTGACCGACTGGAAGAAATTCCACGCGTTTTATTTCACAAACCCCTGCTGCCGCTTGATGCGTGTTGATTTGAAAACCGGCGAGTCAGCGGTCATTCTGCAAGAGAATCAATGGCTCGGTCATCCTATTTATCGCCCATATGATGACAGCACCGTGGCATTTTGCCATGAAGGGCCACACGATCTGGTCGATGCACGTATGTGGTTGATCAATGAAGATGGCAGCAACATGCGTAAAGTGAAGACTCATGCGGAAGGTGAAAGTTGTACCCATGAATTCTGGGTACCAGATGGCTCCGCGCTGGTCTATGTCTCCTATCTGAAAGGCAGCCCAGAGCGTTTTATCTACAGCGCTGATCCGGTGACGCTGGAAAACCGTCAGTTAACCTCAATGCCCGCCTGTTCTCATTTGATGAGTAACTATGACGGTTCACTGATGGTAGGCGACGGCTCTGATGCGCCGGTCGATGTACAAGACGATAGCGGTTATAAGATCGAAAATGATCCTTTCCTGTATGTGTTTAATATGAAGAATGGCACTCAGCACCGCGTTGCCCGTCATGACACCTCATGGCAAGTATTTGAAGGTGATCGGCAGGTCACCCATCCACATCCTTCCTTTACACCTGATGATAAACAAGTTCTCTTTACGTCAGATGTTCACGGCAAGCCGGCACTCTATTTGGCCACATTGCCTGAATCTGTCTGGCAATAGCTGAATCTTGCATTAGCCTCGCGCTTGGAGAGAGGCTAATTTGCCGTCTGAAACGCTTTTAGCCAATTATTTACATTGTTTATTGCGCAGTATTGCAACTTCCATTTACAATGAAACCACTGTTCTATTTTTTTTAAAACATACTGTTTTATGAAATACAGAAAACTGAGTAGGGTAAGCAAAAATGGCGATTGCAGATAAAGATAAAGATAAACAGCCCGATGCGGTTTCATCGGTTCTAAAGATTTTTGGCATTTTACAAGCATTGGGCGAAGAGCGGGACATCGGTATTACCGAGCTTTCTCAACGTGTAATGATGGCTAAAAGTACCGTTTACCGCTTTCTCCAAACGATGAAAACCCTGGGCTATGTGGCACAGGACCCCCAATCAGAGAAGTATTCACTCACGTTGAAATTGTTTGAATTGGGTGCTAAGTCTTTACAAAATGTAGACTTGATTCGCAGTGCTGATATTCAAATGCGCGAGCTATCGAATGAAACCCGTGAAACTATTCACTTGGGCGCATTAGATGAAGATAGCATCGTTTATATCCACAAAATTGATTCTATGTATAACCTACGGATGCATTCACGTATTGGTCGCCGTAACCCGCTGCACAGCACCGCTATCGGTAAAGTGTTATTGGCATGGCATGACCGGGCTGAAGTTGAAGAGATTTTGTCACATATTGAATTTACCAATAGCACGCCGCATACGCTGAGAAGTGCCGCCGACCTGTTGCCGGTGTTAGATCAGGTTCGTGAGCAAGGTTTCGGCGAAGATATCGAAGAACAGGAAGAAGGCTTGCGTTGTATTGCCGTGCCTGTTTTCGACCGTTTCGGGGTGGTCATTGCAGGATTAAGTATTTCATACCCAACGTTGCGCTTTTCTGAAGACAACAAGAGCGATGTGGTGAAATCGTTGCATCGCGCCGCTCGTCGTATCTCAGAACAAATGGGTTATCGCGATTATCCCTTCTGATAAATGATTTATGAGATAGAGCCAATAATATATCGTTATTGGACATCGTCATTAGCGGCTCCTCATCAGGGGCCGTTTCTTATTAGAGATTATTTAAACATATCGTTGATAGTTCATTTAGTTCAGATGAGTCACTATAACTGTGCTTAACCATATAGGGAGAAAGATGATGAGGACGCTATTAAGCATAAGAACGTTATTAGGCTCAGGGCTATTACTGCTGTTGGCTGGCTGTAGCAGTTCAAACAACAATGGCTCGAATAAATTGATTGATCGTGGCGAGTATAAGATTGATACCCACTATCCTTCCGTTGCCAAAAACGAGCGGGTGCGCTTTCTAGTTCTTCATTACACAGCAACCGATGACGCAGAATCGCTAAGATTACTGACGCAGGGCGATGTTAGTGCGCATTATCTGGTAACAACACATCCTGCCAACGTGGGGGGGAAGCCCGTTGTATTGCAATTGGTTCCTGAAGAACAGCGTGCCTGGCATGCGGGGGTGAGTAACTGGCAGGGGCGGAGTAGCCTCAATGATACCTCGATAGGCATTGAAATTGTCAATAAGGGCTTCACTGAGGGGATGTTGAGGCGAGAGTGGTATCCTTACAACGAGTCTCAGATTGAATTGATTGAGCGGCTCAGCAAAGACATTATACAGCGTTATAATATTGAGCCGACTGCTGTGGTTGCCCACAGTGATATTGCGCCAATGAGAAAATCAGACCCAGGCCCACTATTTCCGTGGAAACGCTTGGCTGAACAAGGTGTGGGTGCCTGGCCAGATGACGCCACTGTAGCTCAGTATATTGGTGGCCGGAACAAGCAGGATATGGCTTCCGTTGAGGTTATTCAGCAAGCGCTCGCCCGTTATGGCTACCAAATTCCACAAAGTGGCGAATTAGACGACGAAACCCATCAGGTTATCAAAGCATTTCAAATGCACTTCAGGGCAGCCGATTTCAGTGGTGTGCCGGATGTGGAAACAGAAGCTATTGCCTTGGCATTGGTTGAAAAGTACCGTCCCCTTAATCCGTGAAGACGCGGTATGTTAGCTGTATTTCGATTTCGGTGACCGTTCTTTAAAAACAAAAAGCCCGTCATAAATGGCGGGCTTTTTTACATTATCACGCTAACGAGTGGTAATTACTGATGGACTAAATCGCCATCATCATCGCTGTTAAGAATATCTTTATCTGTTTGCTTCATCAATTGGCTGGTAATAGTACCGGCGGTCATTGAACCGCTGACATTCAATGCGGTACGGCCCATATCAATCAGTGGTTCAACCGAGATAAGCAAGGCAACCAGAGTGACCGGTAAGCCCAACGAGGGCAATACAATCAATGCTGCGAAGGTCGCGCCGCCGCCAACACCTGCAACACCAGCCGAGCTAACGGTAACGATACCGACCAGTGTGGCAATCCAGACTGGGTCAAGTGGGTTGATACCCACCGTTGGGGCAACCATAACGGCTAACATTGCCGGATACAGGCCAGCACAACCATTCTGGCCGATGGTGGCACCAAAGGAGGCGGAGAAGCTGGCGATTGACTCAGGCACACCTAACCGGCGGGTTTGCGCTTCTACGTTTAATGGGATACTGGCAGCACTGGAGCGGCTGGTAAATGCGAACGTCAACACGGGCCACACCTTGCGGAAAAATTTCAGTGGGTTGATACCAGTGAAAGAGAGCAGCACGGCATGAACGACAAACATAATCGCCAGACCGAGGTATGAAGCTACGACAAAACTACCCAGTTTAATGATGTCCTGAATGTTAGAACCTGCAACCACTTTGGTCATCAATGCCAATACGCCATACGGGGTCAGTTTCATTACCAGACGTACCAGCTTCATCACCCAAGCTTGTAGTGTGTCAATGGCGACTAGCACGCGCTGACCTTTCTCCACGTCATCTTTCAGTAATTGCAATGATGCAATACCGAGGAAGGTAGCAAAAATCACCACGCTGATGATTGACGTAGGGCTGGCACCGGTTAGGTCGGCAAATGGGTTTTTGGGAATAAAGGATAAAATTAGCTGTGGAACTGTCAGGTCAGTTACTTTAGCCAGATAATTGCTCTCAATCGCACTCAACCGTGCTGTCTCTTGTGTGCCTTGTACTAAGCCGTCAGCCGTCAGGCCAAACAGATTTGTGACCAGCACACCGACTAATGCCGCAATCATGGTGGTGAAGAGCAAAGTACCGATGCTTAATAGGCTGATTTTTCCCAAAGAAGAGGCGTTATGCAGTTTAGCAACCGCACTCAAAATGGAGGCGAAGACCAGTGGCATCACAATCATTTGCAACAGTTGCACATAACCGTTACCCACAATATTAAACCAGGTGATGGATTCTTTTAGCACTGGATTGTCAGCACCGTAGATTCCTTGCAGCGCCAAACCAAACAGCACACCTAATACCAAACCAGCTAATACCTTTTTGGCTAAACTCCATTGCTTATGACGAGTTTGTGCCAATAGCAGTAGCAGTGCCACAAATACCAGCACGTTAATGACAAGTGGTAGGTTCATCCCCAAATCTCCAAATTAATATGTCGAGTACCGGCTGCGTATTCTATTTCTATTATATGTACAGGCAGCCAGATACGGTGGTGCATTTAAGCTGCGTATGGTAGCAGTTCATTAGCAGGCTCACTTATATCCAAAAAGAATTCTATATAATTATTTTCAATTATTTGTATAAAATACACTCAGATTGATGTTTGTTTGCTCGTTAAAATGTGATCACAATCTAAAATTTTTCAATTGTTCCACATAAGAGAGGAGCGGGATGGTGGTATCGGTCTGCCAGTAGACGGAAAAACAAACTAATAAAACACATAATACGCGTTCTAATTGATTACCTTTTTGCGGACGTAATAGCGGAATACAGAAACGCCAGCGACATGGCCACAGTAGCGGGACGCCGGCCGGGGTGATCATATCAGCCAGAAGATGACTGAAATATCCAATAATCATGGCATGGAATACATCTGCGGGAATAATCCAGTCGCGTGAAATATCCATGTGAAAAAGTGCAATTCCGCCGATCACCGCCAATAGGCTATGGGTAAACCCGCGATGTCCAAATGCGCGGGCAATCGGCGTTGAAATCCACTTTAGCCGCTGACCAAGGATTGACTTTGGGTGGTCAATATCTGGCAGCAGGGAGGTCAACAGGGCGCCTGGGATAATGTGCCACCAATCGCCATGTGCCAATTCCGGTGTTAGCCCGACTTTTTTGGCAAAAATAACGCAGGCGACAGAAAAAATAAGGTGTCCTTCCCCTGTCATACTTATATTCCGAATTTGTAGCTGTTGATTTATCCAGTATATGAGATTTCTCTTGGTATGAATAGCCGTTACGCTGTAACTAAATGTCTCATTTTTCTCTGCTTGAGAGTGATGAGATTAAGATAACCATTTAGTATGAAAATATACTGGGTTATACCAAGCGTGCTGCACGGATAAGTGTAAGGTAAGTTAAGTGAATCGGTGTTGGTGGGGGCTGTTAGACTATCCAAAAAAGGGGGAAGAGTGACTGAGCGTCAGCGCTTCCCCAAAATAGGTTATAGGCATAACTTAACAAATAATGATGAGGGTACTTTTACTATTAACTGCATTATTGAATTAACGACATAACTGCTGTATTGGTGATTACCAGCTATACTGCATACCGACACGGTAACGAGTTTGGCGTTCGTCCGTGGTCTTGCTGCCCGCGACGTTGCCGATAGCGACATAAGGTTTCCAGTTTTTATCCCATTTGTAGGCAATCTTCAGATCATGAGTCCATTCGTCTTTTTCATTATTTGACAGAATTTCGTCTTCAGATTTCTTGTAGTTCAATTCATATTCCGCGGAATAGTTTTTCAAGAAGCTGTAGGCGAAGAGCATCGTGAATTCATGGCCTTTCTCTGTATTCTTAGTCTGAGCGGGTTGGTTGCGTTTGTAATATGGGCGGTAACGCAGTGATGTTGAGAAATCATCAGTGAAGGCGACTTTACCCCGCAGATAGGGACGGTAGTTGTTAGTGTCAGAAGAAGACTCTAATGAGAAGCCCGGTTCAATTTGGAATGTTTTATTAAATGGGTAGACGTAGCTGGCAACCACTTCGGTACCATTACTGACTTGTTCATTGAAAGGTTTATTCGGCGTGGTATCCGAGCTGTGTTGGCCCCATTTCCCTTCCAGAGATAAACCAAAACCATTAGCAAAACGGTTAGAAAACAGTAAACGGTCTTTATGATCCGATTTACTGGTGTCTTTCATTTCATGTCGATAGTCAATAGTTGTTGCAACAGAGCTAAAACTAATAACAGAGGCCATTGCCAGAGTAAGTAATTTAAATTTCATTCTTTATACAATCCCAGGGTTATGTTTATTTATACCCGTAATACTTCAAGCTGCATGTGTGTTGGCTACGCTCAATTGTTCTCTCGCTTGCCATCTTCCTGAAAATCGAATTATTTAGGGTATATACAATTATTTTTAACAAATTTATAAAAAATCAACATACGCATTAAAAGCAATCAGACACATTAAAAGAAACGGCGTTTCATTTAATGTGGATTTATATTCTATTTATATAAATAATTATTTTTGTGATCCATGTCTTTGTTGGTGATATATTTTATAAGCTGGTGGTTATTTGTGATGCTGATCAATTGATTGTTTTAAATGGCTTTTTCTTAAAACGGAATAACCCCGCAAAATTAATGGCAGGGTTTAATTATTACTTAAGTTAAATTAACTAACTTATTATCTCATGGCGCGTTTCAGAATTCGGTCACCTTGTTTATTAAAGTATTGCGCAGATTCTTCAACCGTTTTCTGGCCGTAATCGATATATTGAATGGCATCACGGAACAGTGAAACAATTTGCGGATCATCAAAATAAGGTGAGGTTTTCATTTCATGTGGCAATTCCAGCGCCATATTTAAACCGGCAACGGATGGATCTGCATCCTTAATCACACCGCTGGCACGCAATTGGGTCACCGCACTCTTACTCAGTGGGACACCACGCTCTAAGCCCATAGCATCAATACCTTCTTTGCTATTGAGCAGGAAGTTAATCAGGATGGCACTTTCTTTAGGGTGTTGAGTCGATTTACCGATCGACAACATTTGTGCAGGTTTAAAGAACAGACCGGCATCTTTCGCATCCGGTAACATCGGATAAGGGCCAAGTATCAATTTAGCGGGTTTAGTCAGGTTATCAGAATATTTAGTTATGGTGGAGTTCCACATATAAGTCCCCCCCCATTCACCATTAATCCACGGTTTCATTTCATACATATTGCTTTTGCCAAATGAGGCATAGTATTTAGTTGATGGCATGACATGGCTATCAACCATTTTCTTATACATTGTGAAAAATTCAACCCACTGTTCTGGTGTGTAAGCAAATTTCTTGTTGGCTTCATCGACAGTCGGAAGATTGTATTTTTGAGTCATATAAGAACGAATCAATGCCAACGTATCTTGATGCTCTAATACCACGGGATAATATTGCTCACCCAGTTTTTCTTTAAATACCTGGCCGGCGTTAAGTAATTCATCCCATGTTTTTGGATAGGATAAACCAGATTTGGCCCAGGTTGCATCATTGTAATAGAAAATACGGGCAGTGACTGAAATGGGAATACCATTTAATTTGCCATTAACGGTAGTTTGTTGCAGTTCTTTCGGATCGAACTGCGTCAAATCCAACTGCTCAGACACTTTATTTAAATCAAAGAAGCCAGTACCGTCTTTAGAGAAAATGGGTAGCCAGTTCCAGTTGGTTTGCATTACGTCAGGTTCGGTTCCACCGGCAATTTGTGTCGTTAGGCGCGAAAGGTGCCCATCCCAACCGGTGTATTCAGCTTTAACATTAATATTCGGGTGCTGTTTGTGGAATTCTTCCAGTGCTTTAAGGGTCATTTGATGACGACTATTGCCCCCCCACCATGACATGCGGAGGTTAACGTCATCTTGTGCAAAAGCCTGATGTGATAATAAAGCCAGAGTGGATGCTATCAGCGTGTGTAGGATCGCTTTTTTCATTTGGGTATGCTCCTGTTAAAGAGAGATATTTTTTTCTGTTTTTGCATCAAAGATATGGCATTTATCCATATCAAACTGGAAGTACACGGTGCGATGCAGGCCATTTTCAATAATGGGTCTTGCTTCGTCAGACGGTAAGCGGCAAGTCAATTCAAAGTCGTTAACTTTGATGTACATAAAGAACTCATGCCCCATGTTTTCCACGCGAACCAATTCACCTTGCGAATGGTTATTGGCAAAGGGCTGTTGTGACATTCGAATAAATTCTGGGCGAACACCAAAGAACACTTTCTCTCCGGCATGGGCAGCCACTTTAGTTTGCTGTTTTTCACTCAAAACCAGGGTGTACTGGCCAACGGTTAGGCCAATTTGCCCCTCTTTTTCTACCAGCGTGCTCGGTTTGATATTCATTTCCGGCGCGCCGATAAAGCCGGCAACAAACATATTGGTAGGGTAGTGGTAGAGATTATCTGGCGTATCCACTTGCATGATGTGGCCCAGTTTCATTACACAGATACGGTCACCCATCGTCATTGCTTCTGTTTGGTCATGGGTAACATATACAGTGGTTGCCGCTTTGCCGCTTTTTTTCAATTGCTTATGCAAATCTGAAATACGAATACGCATTGAAGCTCGCAACTTGGCATCCAGATTTGATAACGGCTCATCGAACAGGAATACATCCGGTTTTTTCACAATCGCCCGGCCCACAGCCACCCGTTGAGCCTGGCCACCCGAGAGCTGGCGCGGTAATCGATCCAGTAAGTCTTCCAATTCCAGAATCTTAGCCGCTTCAGCAACTTGCGATTCAATTTGGCCCTTTGGTAGCTTGCTCAGTTTCAGGCCAAAGGCCAGATTCTCTTTTACTGTCATATGCGGATATAACGCATAGTTCTGGAACACCATTGCAATACCGCGTGATTTCGGTGCCAGATTATTGACCACCCGATCACCAATGCGTACTTCACCATCACTGATGGTTTCCAAACCTGCCAACATGCGCAGGGTGGTGGATTTAGCACAGCCGGATGGGCCAACAATCACCATAAATTCGCCATCATGAATTTTCAGATCAATGCCATGCACCGCGCGGAAACCGTTGGAGTAAACTTTGCCTAATTTATTGAAAATGACTTCAGCCATGATAGATCCTCTATTAACCTTTAATTCCGCTGCTGGTTACGCCTTGCACGAAGTAGCGTTGAGCCAGGAAGAAAACAATGATGGACGGCAGAATGGAGATGCTCGCCATTGCCAGAATTTCGTTCCACGGTGCGCCTTCGGTGACGTCAATTGACATCTTCAGCGCCAGCGCTATCGGGTATTTGTCTACGCTGTAGACATAAATCAGTGGGCCGATAAAGTCGTTCATTGACCACATAAACTGGAACAGTGCGACCGAGATAATGGCCGGTTTCAGGATTGGCACCACCACATACCACAGCACTTGTAGCGAGTTACAGCCGTCGATTTGCGCCGCTTCTTCCATATCACGCGGTACACCACGTAGGAACTGAATCAGCATGAAGACGAAGAACCCTTGTGTGGCGAAGGCGGTTGGTAGATAAAGTGGCAAGTAACTATTCAGCATCCCCATTTCACGGAACATGATGTATTGCGGAATCAATAACACAGTGCTTGGCAGCAACATGGTGGTTATCAAAGTAGCAAACCAGAATTTCTTCCACGGGATCTCAAAGCGCGCAAAACCATATGCCACGATAGTGGAAGAGATAATGGTTAGAATCACTTTCGGAATTACAAACTTAAGGGTATTTAGCATGTAATGACCGAAGTTATATTCAGTACCGGTTTTCCAGCCATTAACAAAACCATCGCGTGTCGGGTGCTCTGGCCATAATCCTAATGTGGTGAATATTTCATTATTAGGTTTAAAGGCCGCAGAGAACATCCACAGCAATGGATAAAGCATCATCAGGCCAACAATAATTAAAATGATATAGCGAAAAGCTGCACTGACTTTTGCTTTACGTTCGGTGCGGCTAATTTCCGCATTAGCAATTTCCTGCGCCAGATCTAATTTATTCTGGTGGGGATTTTCGCTTTTTAACGAATCTTGTCGTACGTCAGTCATTTTTTCCTCCTTTATCGGCGGAGTAGAAGACCCAATATTTAGATGATTTAAATGCAATTGAGGCGAACAGAGCGACTACCAGGAATAATATCCAGGCCAACGCAGCACCGTATCCCATATCAAAGTATTTAAACGCCGTATCATAGATATAGAGCGAGAATAAATAGGTGTAATGGGTTGGCCCACCATCGGTAATAACATAGGGTGCGGTAAATTCTTGGAATGCCTGTGTGGTTTGCATAATAAAGTTAAAGAAAATAACCGGAGTGATCAGTGGAACGGTCACTTTGGTGAACATTTGCCATTTAGAGGCTCCATCAATCATGGCGGCTTCATATTGGGACTGTGGTACGTTTTGCAATGCAGCAAGGAAAATAACCATCGCAGAACCGAACTGCCAAACACGCAGTAATGTCACGGATGTCAGCGCCAGTGCTGGCTCTCCCAACCAGTTAATCGCGTCAAAGCCGAACACACCAATAAAACTGTTCAGTAGGCCGTCAATGGCAAATAGCGCGCGCCATAACACGGCGATGGCAACACTACTGCCGAGAATAGAGGGAATATAGAACGCCGTACGGAACAGGCCAATACCGCGTAATTTAAAGTTCAGTACAAAAGCGATCCCCAGAGCAAATGCCAGTTTCAATGGAATAGTTAGAAAAACATAAGCGAACGTAACGCCCATAGATTTCCAGAATAAATCATCTTCAATCAGCATATGACGATAATTCTCGATCCCGTTAAATACAGGCGGGTTCATTAAGTCATATTCAGTAAAACTGAGGAAGAAAGATGATACAAAGGGGAAAGCCGTAAATATTATCAGCCCTATAATATAAGGTGATAAATAGGCTAACCCCAGCATTCTGTTTTCATTCATAATGCTTACCTATTTTTAATAACATGAAAGATAAATAAAGCTACTGACTCAAAAGTGTTTGGTAAATAAAATCGATGTCATACACTATTTGGCTCTTCCCATTAACTTGATAATCCCCGTGGATGTAACCGCCGTGGGTCATAAAGGCCGGTATTTCACCTAACTTGTTTTGTTTGGCGGCAATTAACGTTAATAATGCTAATGCAATGGGGTTGTCGATGCGGAAATAGCGGTGCTGAGCCGATTCAACAAACAAGCCGCGATGATAATGTTGTTTAAAGAGGTTGTTGCCTGTCTGCCATGCTAATTCGAATAATTTTGCGCACTGGCAATGTTCAGCCATTTCAATCAATGCCAGTAACAAATATGGCGATGCTTTAGGTTTTTCTGCAACCACCAATGTGACGCTACGTTTGGTTTTATCCAGCTCCGCCAACTGCCAGCGATGCAGTAATACTCCAATGAGATCCAGCAGTTCTGCGTCTTCGCTCAATCGCCAGGCGCGTACCAGTGGCAATAGATAATCCACGTCTAAAGGGAACGGTGAGATAACGCTGTCTTTTGCACCATAATAACCATCACGTTGCAGCACGTAACCGCTCATATCCTGACCGTCGTTCCATAACGGGCGCAAGGTATTACTCTCTACGTCATAGGCGAAACGATAGTAATTTTTCAAACCATCGATAACCCATTGCAGGACTTCAGCATCCGGTCGTTGGCGCAAGATATCCAACATTGCCAGTGGGTTATCGATCAGTAATGGGCGCATGTCACGGAACAGCACATTGGCTTCGCGGGCAATCTCACCAAATTCAGGGCCAAATTGACGCGTAGCCCGATCGCCATACCAGGATTGGGTTTGGTTATCATCTGCCGGAATAGGGCGGCGCTGTTGTGGCGAACTGAACTGATAAACAGGTAAGCCTGTTTCAGGATTGCGCGCTAACACATATTGGCGATAGAGGTGCTTACCCCAGGCGGCGGCTGCAATATCACCGGTGTATTCAGTGTATTTATACGCCGCGTATATCAAGTCAGTACCTGCATTGACAAAGGTCAGACCTTTGGTTTCAGGCAATTTTGGCAAATTAGCGGGATTCACCACATCATGGCGCGGATGGGTAAAAACGTGTGGATCGCGTTGTTTGTCATAACTACCATGACGGCCCAAATCCAGCGATGACCAATCTTCAACGTGGGCGTGCCAGAATCCCTGTAAGAAATTCAGTGTTTTCTCGTGGTCAACCTTCGCCAGCAGGTTGTAATAAGGTAGATGGTGTTTTAATTCATGTACCTGTGCTTTAGATTCCGGGCCTTCAGTATTTAGCGTGTCCAGATTTAAGAAACGATGCCCGCCCCAATAAAACAGCCCACTTTTGTTATGCACACCATGCTGCATAAAGTAGTGGGTTTGTACCCGAGCTTGTTGCTGATATTGCGGATCTTGCGTCACCAGACTCAGGGCGTCTAAGGTACGTAACCAGTTTTGTTGACTGGCAAAGTTAGATATTGGCGCAAGCTGGCCATTGGCAAATGCCCAGGCCACCGGTTGCTGGGTGAGCACATCAAAACCGTCTGCCATCAGTGGGGTTGGGTTACGTTTGCTATGGCCAACTGACTGGACGAGATCAACATAGCGACAAATAGCACTCAGCCAGTTAGTCATCATTGCGTCGCTGCCTTTAATGTTGCCTGCAAAATTCATTACCATAACCCCATCTTTGTTACATTCTGAAGAACCGGCTTAAGGTTCCTTATAAATAGAAACATCGTTTCAATTCATTATATTTGTATTTACAGGCGAGTCATTGAGCGAATGACAAAAGTGTGATCGAAGTCGGAACGTTGTTTTGATTTTTTATTTGATGGGTTATTGTGGCAGTTACAGGCGTGATTTATTTGTTAACTATTTAATAATAAAGCAATAAAAAAGGCACAACTCAAGTTGCACCTTTTGCGTGTTTGACGCGGATATGCTGCCTAAAAGCAGATTATTCTGTTTTAACTAAAATTATCACTCGAAACATATTTAGCGCGCTAACCATCCGCCATCGACAGCGATGGTGTAACCGCTGATATAGTCAGATGCCTTCGAGGCGAGGAACACCACCGGGCCTTTCAGGTCATCAGGCAACCCCCAACGGCCCGCTGGGATGCGGTCGAGGATCTCTTTGCTGCGCTCTTCATCTTTACGCAGTTGCTGAGTATTGTTGGTTGCCATGTAACCAGGTGCGACCGCGTTCACGTTGATACCGTGTTTAGCCCATTCGTTTGCCAACAGACGGGTAACGCCCATGACTGCGCTTTTCGATGCGGTGTAAGAAGGCACGCGGATACCGCCCTGATAAGAGAGCATTGACGCCACGTTAATGATTTTTCCGCCGTGGCCTTGCTTGATAAATTGTTTGGCAACCGCCTGCGACATAAAGAACACGGTTTTGATGTTAACGTTCATCACATCATCCCAGTCTTTTTCACTGAAGTTAATCGCATCTTCACGGCGAATGATGCCAGCGTTATTCACCAAAATGTCAATTTTACCAAATTCAGCCACGGCTTTTTCTAACAGGGCCGGGATAGCGTCGATTTTACTCAGATCTGCGGTGAGGCTTAAGAAACGGCGGCCCAGCGCAGTGACTTTCTCGATGGTTTCGGCGGGTTCAACAATGTTTATACCGACGATATCACAACCGGCTTCAGCTAAACCAAGCGCCATGCCTTGGCCCAAACCTGTGTCACAGCCGGTAACCAGAGCAACTTTACCCTTCAATTCAAAGGAATCTAAAATCATAGCTTACATCTCTCTCAACGCGGTTAACGATGGCCGCGATTTCGTTATGGGTGGAGGAAGCCGCCCAGTGAACGGCTTTAGCGGGTGATGCTTAACGTAATTTGCTTACCGTGATGTGGCCAACCGCGCCCAGATGACGGGGTAGCGTGTGGTGCTCACACCAATGATGGTTTGACCCGTTTGGCGGCCACGGCGTGCTCGTTGTGGACTTACGACCGAGCGTTTCATGTGTTACAGGGATAATAGTGTTTTCGGTAAGTTAATTCAATAAAAATGAAATCGTGTTTTATTATTTTTTGAGTGATGTCATGATTTTCGGATTAATTAGGGTTAATCTGCGGGCTTTGTCCGTAGAATGAGTCGGATTGATCGTAAAATGGTGAAAGCGCTATACCGGCAACGTATTCTGATAACGAGGTAATACAATGAAGATGTTCTTTATTAATGATGAAACGCCGTGGGAAGAGTTAGGGAAGGGGATTAAACGCAAAGTCATGACCTGGAGTGATGAATTGATGATGGTCTGTGTCCACTTCGATAAGGGGGCTATCGGTGTTGCACATAAACACGATATCCATGACCAGATTGCCTATGTTGCTGCGGGCAGTTTTGAAGTGGAAATTGAAGGGCAAAAACGTATTTTGAAAGCTGGGGACGCTTATCGGGCGGTTAAACATGAGATGCACGGTGCGGTGTCTCTCGAAGATAACAGTATCTTGATCGACACCTTTACACCGAAGCGGGATGATTTTCTGTAAAGCGCTTTTGGGCGGTTGAGGCATCAATACCAGCCGCCCTCGACTGCCAATAAAGCATTCAGCCTCGATTACGAAATATCTTCCTGGCGCAATTGTTCTAACGATGCCAGTTGAATATCGGACAAAACCCAGCGGGGATCGGTGCGGTATTCCGGTGCCGGAATCACGATCGAACGCATACGGGCAGCTTTAGTGGCAATCATGCCGTTGACGGAATCCTCCAGCGTAACGCAGTGCAGTGGGTCAATACCCAAATCGGCGGCAGCATTCAGATAGACTTCCGGATGGGGCTTGCTGTGGGGTAAGTATTCAGCAGAGACCAGGCAGTCGAAGTATTTCTCAACCCCAATCATTTTCAGCACACTCTTTTGCATAATCAGGGGTGAGGCCGATGCCAGCCCGATTTTCAGCCCCTGTTCGCGGCACAGTTCTAGCGCGTACTCAACGCCTGGCAATATAGGGCGCTCTTCTTCTACCAACTCCATTGCGCGCTTGATAATCCGCTTGGATACCTCAGCCTGGCTCGGCCCTTGCCACGGCATGGCTTGATACCAAAGTTTCACCACTAAATCGATACGTAAGCCAAGGGTATCGGGCAAGGTGTCACGCGAGGTCGTATCCAGCCCCAGTGAGGTGAAAATCTCCAGTTCAGCCTTAGTCCATAAAGGCTCTGAATCAATTAGCAAGCCGTCCATATCGAAAATTGCGGCCTTAATCGGGTGAAGGGTCGCCATTTATCACTCTCCTGTTGGTTTTTAGCTACGATTTTAACACTCTATATCAACACCAATTTAAATCATTAAATTAATGATATTACGCTGTATGAGCTAGGCTTGAATTTGAATTCACTGCTAGCATGGCGATAAAATTCTGCGCAACAACCTGATGTCGCAGGTAAACTAAGGCCACATAAGTTGTGGTATTTACAAGGAGAAGTCATGACCTATCAACAGGCTGGGCGCGTCGCTGTTATCAAAAGGATTGCAGGGTGGCTCGTTTTTATTCCAGCACTGCTGTCAACATTGATTTCAATTATCAATTTTGCCTACCAATATAGCCAGAAAAGTACTGGGGTTAATGCCGTTATATTGGATTTTGTCCATGTGATGGCCGATATGATCCGCTTTAATACCGCTTTTTTGGATATCTTTTGGTTTAACTCGCCGGTGCCTGAGCCAGAACAGGGGTTAAGTGCCGCGAACATCATGTTCTTCATTATTTATATGTTGATTTTCGTCGGTTTGTCGTTGCAGGCATCCGGCGCGCGTATGGCCCGGCAAGTGCGGCATATCCGTGAAGGCATTGAAGATCAGATGATTTTAGAGCAAGCAAAAGGCAGTGAAGGGCGCAGCCGCGAGCAATTGGAAGAAAAGATTGTCTTGCCGCATCACACCATCTTTTTGCAGTTTTTTACCTTATATATCCTGCCATTGGTGATAGGTATCGTGGCCTATTTTGTCATTAAGTTACTGGGATTGATGGCTCAGGGATAATAAGTTTCATTGATACTATCCAGCAGGCCAGAGTCAGGAGAGTGTCTGGGTTCTGGCCGCTGACTGTCGCTCTTCAACTGGGTATGGGATGCGAGTGCATAATATTTTGATATGTAAATAAATTAACATATTGAAATTATTTATTAATGAAATCTCATCCTACCGCTCTCTGACTCACACTATTTATCGTGTGATCGCTTTATGCTGTCACTCTCTTCCCTCTGCCATATTTATTGAGCAATGAACGTTTTTATTTCTAAAAAAATGCGTAATTTTATTGTATTAGCACAAACAAACAGCATGGCGAAAGCCGCTGAGAAATTACACATGACGGCGTCACCTTTTGGCAAAAGTATCGCGGCGTTGGAAGATTTAGTGGGTTATTCATTATTTACCCGCAATGAAAAAAACCTCAGCCTTAACAAGGCAGGGCAAGAGTTATATCAAGAATTATTCCCTATTTATCAACGGCTTTCGGCTATTGATAATGGTATTCTGGCGTTGTCTCACCGGCAAAAAAATAGTGTGATTGGTATTGATAATACCTATCCAACCATCGTTTTCGATCAGTTATTTAGCCTCAGTGATAAATACAATGGGATAACGGCTCAGCCTTTTGAGTTCAGTGAAAACAGCGTGATTGATGATTTGCTCGATAGGCGCGTGGACTTTATTATCTCCCCACAGCAGGCATCGCAGCGGGTGACTCAGACTCAAAGTTTGCAAGCAACAGAACTGCCCTCACTGCGCTTAGGGTTTCTGGTTTCGCGTCGTTTTGAAAATACTCAACCGCTCGAACTTTTAAATACCTTGCCGTGGTTGCAGATGCGTTTCCAAAACCGCGCCAATTTTGAATCTATACTGGATGCCCATTTCCGCGCTATCGGTATTAACCCGACTATCATTTATCGCCCTTATAGTTTTATGGCAAAAATCAGTGCGGTTGAGCAGGGGCAATTTCTGACCGTGGTTCCTCAGTTTGCCTATCGGTTGGTCAACCCGGCGAAACTAAAATACTTTGATGCGCCGAATCAGCCCATGTTTATGCGAGAGTATCTTTATTCGCTAAAAAATAATCAGCATATAGAGAAAGTCATGGGCTATATTCACGCCGATCGTGAGGGGGATTAAGGTGCGAGCATGGAACCAAACTGGTGCAGATTTTGGTGTAATTGAAATGCTTGCGCCAGATTGTGATGCAAATGCCCGCCTTTGGCTTGCGCCAGATATCGATGCAAATAGTCGCGATACAGCGGGTGTGCGCAGTGATTAATAATGGCAGCGGCGCGTTGCATCGGTGATAGCCCGCGTAAATCGGCCACACCTTGTTCTGTCACGATGACCTTCACACTGTGCTCGCTGTGGTCAACATGGGTACACATCGGCACAATCGTAGAGACGTTGCCGCCTTTCACGATGGAGGGAGCCATAAAGATAGATAAATATGCATTGCGCTCAAAATCCGCGCTGCCACCGATACCGTTAACCAGCTCGGTGCCGCAAACATGTGTGGAGTTGGCATGGCCATAAATATCAAATTCCAGCCCCACATTGAGGGCAATAACCCCCAGGCGGCGGATGATTTCAGGGTGGTTTGAAATCTCTTGAGGTCGCAATACGATACGGCTGGAAAAGAAATCCATATTGTCATAGATTTTTTGCAGTGATGCGGGTGAAACGGTCAGGCTGGATGCACTGACACCGAGGATCTTTTCTTCTTCTAATAACGGCACCACAGATTCTTGTAGTACCTCCGAATACATCATAAATGGCGGGATGTGAGGGTTGCTGCCAAGGCGTTTCATTACTGCGTTATTGATATTTCCCACGCCACTTTGCAGCGGGAGAAACTCCGACGGAATACGGCCTAATTTAAGTTCATTCAACAGAAAATTCACCACGTTATCGGCGATCTGTTCACATAATGGGTTTTCACGTTCCAGGCTGTTTGTGGCATCCGGTAGCTCAGTTTCTACCACGGCGACAATCTTGGCAGGATCGACCTGTACATAGGGTTGGCCCACTTTATCCAATGTATGAAATATGGGCAGAGTGTTGCGCCGTGGAGGTGCGCCTAGCATGATGATATCGGCCAGTTCTGCCACGCGTGGGTGGTGATAATGATTCAGCTCAATAATGATTTTCTTAGCTTTATGCAGAAAAATAGGTGAGTTACCAATACCGCTGGTCAGGTAAACTTTACCGTCGGCGGTAATAGCAGAGGCTTCAATCACGGCGACATCAATGTCACCAAAGAAGCCATAGTTGACCATCTGCGCCACTTCACTTAAGTGCAGATCGACAAAACTTACCGCGCCCTGATTGATTTTTTCCCGCAGCAGCGATGCGGTCTGGTAAGGAGCACGCCAAGAGAGGGCATCCGCTTTCGCCAGCTCATCATCGGCTTGCGCGCTGATTGACGCGCCGGTCAGTAAACGAATCTGAAACGCTTGTTGCTGCTGGTGGTGCGCCAGTGCCCGTTTTGCAATGGCGGCAGGCAGCACTTTAGGCGCGCCCGCGGGGGTAAAACCGCTAAATGCCACCATATGATCATGTTCAATACATTCGGCAGCTTCATCGGCGCTCATTATGCGATATGACTGTTTCATAAAGAAATCCTCCGGCTGAGAAAACTCAACGACCGACAAAGTTAGGTTTACGTTTTTCCATAAATGCGCTCATGCCCTCCAGATAGTCCTCACTGTCGTAGACGGCACGGCGTAAGCCTTGAATGCGTTCAAACTCATCTGAATTCATGGTGTGGGCTTCACCTAATACGCGCAGTTCTTCTTTAATAACGGCAATGGCCAGCGGCGCTTTTTCAGCAATGACATGTGCCAGTTTTAGTGTGAAATCCTCCAATTCACTGGGTTCGACCACATGATTAAGGATGCCGACTGACAGTGCGCGCTGTGCGGTAATGGGGGCGGCGGTGAATATCATCTCTTTCACAATGTGAAAACCGGCATCGCGGATCAGGTTATGTATTCCGACTAAGTTATAGGGAACACCCAAATTCACTGGTGTCATTGAAAAAGTGGAAGTATTACAAGCAACAATGATATCGGAACTCATAATCATCTCGAATGCGCCCCCCCAGACGCTGCCTTCTACCATTGAAATGATCGGTTTAGGATACTTTTGGATGGTGCGAGTAATTTGACGTAACGGGTCGTCATATGACAGCGGATCACGCCGGCCTGTGGGCAGTTCATGGATATCATGACCGGCGGAAAACACTTTTGCACCTTCTGGCGCACGCATAATAATGCAGCGGATATCGGTGTGATTGAGGTCATGTAGCGCTTGCAACAGGTCATCAATAAACACCTTACTTAAGGCATTGAGTTTGCGTGTGTGATTAAACTCAATAATGCCAACCCGATTGGCAATCAACACTTTGACATACTGATAAGACATAATCGTGATTCCTTTACTGGATAATTTCGTGCGAAATAAAATCGGTGACACAATTCACGCCAGCGCGTGGCGAGATGTGGTTTTGGCGGAGCTGTTGTTCTATTTGCTGCATGTGCTGGCGCAGGTCAGGGCGGGAGAACAGCAGTGTCAGTGCATTCTTCTCAATCTGTTGGCGCACCCAGCTCAGAGATTGCTGCTGGCGTAAGGTGGTCAGTTGCCCGTGTTGGTTCATCACGGAGTAAAAGCGTTGCACGGCTTGCCAGATGTCACTAATGCCGCGTTTTTCAAGGGCGCTACAACTGAGAACACAAGGTTGCCAGGCCGGATATTTGCGGCGCATGATGTGCAGGGCGCTGTGGTACATATGGCGGGCAATTTCGACGTGGGGATGATTCTCGCCATCGTCTTTATTAATAACGATAAGATCCGCCATTTCCATAATGCCTTTCTTAATACCTTGCAAGTCATCGCCCGCACCGGCGATTTGCAATGAGATAAAGCAATCCACCATGTCGGCGACTTCCGTCTCCGATTGCCCGACACCGACGGTTTCAACGATAACAATGTCGTAACCGGCGGCTTCACACAGTAAAATCAGTTCGCGCGTGCTGGCGCTTATGCCACCAAGGTGGCAGCCGGAAGGGACTGGGCGAACAAAGGCGTGTTCGGCACGAGACAAATTCAACATGCGAGTTTTATCGCCTAAGATACTGCCGCCATTGATCGGGCTGCTAGGATCGACGGCGATGACCGCCACCTTATGCCCCTGCGACAGCAGTTGTGTGCCGAACACCTCCAGAAAGGTACTTTTCCCTGCCCCCGGCGTGCCAGTTATCCCGAGTCGCCTGGCTTGCCCGGTATAGGGCAAGATGCTGTCGAGTAGCTGGGCAGTTAGCACTTGATGCTGAGGCAGTGTGCTTTCCGCCAGTGTCATGGCTTGCGCTAATGCCGAGCGTTCTCCCTGACGCAGACGCTGAATGTAATCATTCAAATTGCGGGCATTAATCATGGCGACTGATCAGTTGCAGCACATCACGCACGCTGACTAACATCGGGGTTCCGGGGCCATAAATGGCGGCCACACCGCGTTGGCGTAAAAAGGCATAATCCTGCGGTGGAATAACGCCACCGGCCACCACGCAGATATCCTGCCGCCCGTATTGGCGCAGGGCCTCAACCAATTCAGGAATTAATGTTTTGTGGCCCGCCGCCAATGAGGACGCGCCTATTACATGAACATCGTTTTCCACCGCCAGACGAGCGATTTCTTCCGGTGTTGAAAACATCGGGCTGAGGTCTACGTCGAACCCAAGGTCGGAGTAGGCACTGGCAATCACTTTCGCGCCACGGTCGTGGCCATCCTGACCCATTTTAGCGATCAGAATCCTTGGCCTGCGCCCATTTTCTTCAAGAAAATTGTAGGTTTGGGCCAGAATTTGATCAAATTCTTGTGCGTTCTCTTGCGTCTGGTGGTAGCTACGGGCTATCACGCCGGTGACACATTCGCTTGGAACTAAATAGCGGTCAAATACCGCTTCCATCGCATCTGAAATCTCTCCGAGTGTTGCCCGTAATCGAGCCGCTGTGATAGCCGCTTCCAGTAGGTTACCGTGGTGCTCTGCGGCATGGCGCAGGTTCGCCAACGCGCATTGCACGGCCTCGTTATCTCTTTTGGCTCGAATGCTTTTTAATTGGGCGATTTGCTCATTGCGCACTTTAACGTTGTCAATTTCGAGTACCTGAGTTTCCGCTTCTTGCGCTAACTTATATTTATTCACACCAACAATAACGCGTTTCCCCTGATCGATAAGGGATTGCTCACCGGCTGATGCTTCTTCAATCATGCGTTTAGGCAGCCCGACCTCAATGGCTTTTGCCATGCCGCCCACGTCATCAATTTGTTTGATAATCGCTCTGGCTTGTTTGACCACCTGATCGGTTAACGACTCAACAAAATAGGAACCCGCCAGAGGATCAACGGTGCGACAAATGGCCGACTCTTCCTGAATGATTATCTGGGTGTTACGCGCAATGCGGGCCGAGAACTCGGTGGGTAAACCGAGAGCTTCATCAAAGGCATTAGTATGCAGCGACTGAGTGCCGCCGAGCGTTGCGCCCAGAGCCTCGATGGTGGTGCGAATAACATTGTTGTAGGGGTCTTGCTCCGTCAGGCTCCAGCCCGAGGTTTGACAATGGGTACGCAGTGCCAGTGACTTGGGATTCGTGGCACCAAACTGACTTACAGCCTTACTCCACAGGTAGCGCGCAGCGCGCAGCATGGCGATATTCATAAACAAGTCCATGCCAATACCAAAGAAGAATGAGAGGCGAGGGGCGAAGTCATCAATATTTAAACCGGCGCTCAGTGCCGCTTTGATGTACTCAATACCATCGGCGATAGTAAAGGCCACTTGCTGCACGCAGTTGGCACCCGCTTCACCCATGTGGTAACCGCTTATGCTGATGGTATTAAAGCGCGGCATATTCTGAGAACTCCATGCGATGATGTCTGCAATGATGCGCATAGAGGGTTTAGGCGGATAAATATAGGTGTTGCGGCACAGATACTCTTTCAGAATGTCGTTCTGAATGGTGCCCGTCAGTAACGCTGGAGCAACACCTTGCTCTTCTGCGGCCACAACGTAGAACGCCATGATGGGGAGTACGGCACCGTTCATGGTCATCGACACTGACATTTTATCCAGCGGGATTTGATCGAACAGGACTTTCATATCCTCGACGCTATCAATGGCGACGCCAGCTTTACCCACGTCACCCGATACGCGGGGATTATCTGAGTCATAACCGCGATGGGTGGCGAGATCAAATGCGACAGAAAGACCTTTTTGCCCGGCGGCTAAGTTCCTGCGATAAAAGGCATTTGATTCCTTGGCGGTTGAGAATCCGGCATATTGGCGCACCGTCCAAGGTTGTGCGGCATACATGGTGGCGCGTGGCCCTCTGACATAGGGTGCGATACCTGGAAGTGACCCCGTCACTTCTAGCCCATCAAGATCGCGCGCGGTATAAAGCGGTTTTATCGCAATACCTTCAGGTGTTTTGCTGACGATGTCGTCTACGGTTTTACCTTGCCGGCTAAGTTCTTTATTAGCGAGTTTTTCCCACTCACAAATATCCACCATTTGTCTTACTCCCAATAACTGACAACAGAATCCCATTGAGGAGAGTGAACTGTTCCTCAATTAAGGCTTTTATTTCAGTTAAGTAAGCGCTTTTGGGCTGCGGTTGTCGCCTGCAAAAAACAACAGGGTATCGTGTCATTATTAGTTGGCTGAAACGTTTCAAAAGTGTGCTCTGTTTCATGTTTTTTTAGAAAAGAGCGAATAGTTTGGCGAGGGGGCTTTAGGCGTTGGCGATAATAATAATAAAAAAGCACCCTGACGGGGTGGATACCGCCTTTAGGGTGCTGCTGTTCAGATTTTTTTTTCGCGGAGAGAAGGTGTATTCCGTAACTAAAATCGTTCGGGATGTAGCAACTGATCGACCGCTTTCAGTGCATTAATCCAATGTTGGCCACCGAACAAGTTACTGCGGTTTAATAAGTAATAGAGCTGATAGACAGGTTGACGCTCGATAAAACTGGCAGGCAATGGCCAAACGCTTTGATAACCATCATAAATCTGTGCTGGCAAGGCAGGGTAGAGGGGTAACATCGCAAGGTCACATTCACGGTCTCCCCAATAGCAGGCGGGATCGAAGATAACCGGCCCTTCGGCGCAGGTGGCACAGTTAGCGGGCCATAAATCGCCATGCAGCAAGGAGGGCTGTGGTTGATGATGCTGTAACCGTTCCTGAACCAGGGCCGTTATCTGTTCGATATCACCGAATGACATGCCTTTTTCTGCGGCGAGCTGCAATTGCCATCCGATGCGCTGCTGCGCAAAAAACTGCCCCCAGCGCCGTTGCCAACTGTTGGGTTGGGGAGTGGTTGCCAGATCATTATCAAAATCCAGCCCAAACTGAAGCTGTTCGCTCCACTGGTGCAAATGGGCTAATTGTTGGCCAAGACAGTAGGCGTTATGGGCATCCAGCGGTTTTAGTGGGATATATTCCAGCAGCAGAAAGCTATAATCACGATCGCTGCCGACACCGTAGACTTGTGGGACGTGCACTGTTTTGCTGCGCGCTAATAAGGCGAGTTGATCCGCTTCAGCGGTAAATATGGGGAGCATCTCACGGGCATCGCATTTCACGAAGACCTCGGTTTCGCCGTAGCTAAGACGCCAGGCTTCATGAATATCGCCACCTGGTAGTTCGGTTCTTTCGCGTATCTCGGCGGGGCCGAGGTATTCACCTAACAGACGATTCACTGCTTGCCACATGATTCACCCCCTATCAGCTGCCAGTCATACCCTTTGTCATTAAAATTACAGGATTGTTAGCTATGTTCGCTTGCTGCCTGGTTGTAACTTCAATTACTTCGGGTACAGATCATTAGGTTAGCGTCTTTATTGTGCAAAAAATAGGAGCTGAAGCACAAGGCCCGTAATAAACATGCCGTGAGCGGTTATTATCTTCCGGCATATTTATTGAGGCTTAATTAATTATAGCAGGTTACCTTTAGCCGCGTTTTTGCTGTCATCGGCACGAGCCGGTGCCGAAATTAGGCTGCCTTTTACCGGTTTAAAGTGGCTGTAGATGAGTGCGACTACAAAGAACAAAGCCTGAATAATCACAATACAGGGACCGGTAGCACCATCGATATGGAAGCTAATCAAAGTACCCAAGACACAGGCGACGACGGAAACCAGTGTGGCAACCACTAACATTTGGTCAAAACTGCGGCAGAGCATAAAGGCGATGATACCGGGTGCTATTAGCATCGCGATGACCAAAATTACCCCAACGGCCTGTAATGAGGCCACAATTGTTAAGGCTAACAGGCAGAGTAGGCCATAATGCAAGAGTTTGACCGGCAATCCGATCACGCGCGCATGGTTCGGATCAAAACAATAGAGCATGAAATCCTTACGTTTTAGCAGCACGACCAGCAGGGTAAATCCGGCAATCCACAATGTTTGTTTCAGTTCTGCCAGCGAGATACCCAGCATATTACCGAATAAAATGTGGCTGAGATGTTGGTCGGTATCCATGCGAGAAAACAGCACCAGGCCAAAAGCAAACATGCCGGAGAACACGATCCCCATCACCGTATCTTCTTTGACCCGGCTGTTTTCTTTTAAATAACCGGTAGCGACGGCGCAGAATATCCCCGAGACAAAGGCACCAATAGCCAAAGGAATGCCGAGCCAGAAGGCCAAAACTATGCCGGGCAGTACGGCGTGAGAGATAGCATCCCCCATCAGTGACCAGCCTTTCAATACCAGGTAGCAGGATAAAACGGCACACACCACACCGGTAATGATCGCCGCAACAATCGCCCGTTGCATAAAAGGATAGGCAAAAGGTTCACTCACCAGACTCAATAAGGTATTCATAGGCTATCCTCCGGAACGGGGACCGGTGGATGACGGCGCTTCTGGCGGCTGCGATAACGGTTTGCCAACAGCCCATGTTTTGGTGCGAAAACAAAGGCTAACAGGAACACCACGGTCTGCAAGGTCACAATCACACCCCCGGTTGCCCCATCCAGATAGAAGCTGAGGTAAGCGCCAAAGGCGCTGGTAAACGCGCCGATTGCGATAGCAATAACCAGCAAGCGGCTGAAACGGTCGGTGAGCAGATAGGCCGTTGCCCCCGGCGTCACCACCATCGCAATCACCAGAATCGCGCCGACGGTTTGCAATGCCGCCACGGTACAGGCGCTGAGTAGGGTAAAGAACAAAATTTTGAGGCGTAGTGGTGATAAGCCAATTGACATGGCGTGACTTTCATCAAAAAACACCGCCAGCAGGTCTTTCCAAATAAGACAAAGGATCACGAAAGAAACCAGAATAATAATTTCTACTTGCAACACATCTTCATCGGCGATGCCCAGAATATTACCGAAAATAATCGACTGCACATTTACCGATGTCGGATTAAGCGAAACGATTAATAGCCCTACGGCAAAGAAGGTAGAGAAGATAAAACCGATGATGGCATCTTCACGCAGGCGTGTCACATGACGCACTAATGTCATTGCCAGTGCGGCAAGCATTCCGGTGAAGAATGCTCCGGCCGCATAGGGCAAGCCAAGAGCATAAGCCCCGGCCACTCCAGGCACTACTGAATGCGATAACGCATCCCCCATCAGTGACCAGCCTTTTAGCATCAGATAGGCGGATAAAAATGCGCACACGGCACCGACGATGGCACTGACCCAAATCGCCTTGACCATGTAATTGTAATTAAATGGCTGCAATAAAAGTTCCAGCATTAGGGATTGTTCTCCTTTGACTGGCTTTGCGCTGGCGGATCATTCTTGGTGTGGCCATAGAAGACGGCAGGGCGTTCATCATCAGTGATAACCGTTACAGTGCGTGGGTCATTATCGTCATGCAGTGTGTTGCCCGACAGATTGATATGACGCAATACACCGCCAAAGGTCATTTCCAGATTCTTTTGTGTAAAGGTGGTTTCGGTCGGGCCAGCCGCCAGTACGGTCTGATTAATCAGGATAACGTGATCGCAAAACTCTGGCACACTGCCCAGGTTATGCGTTGAAACCAGAATCAAGTGACCTTCGTCGCGCAGCGCACGGAGCAGGTCAATAATGGCATTTTCCGTTTTGACATCAACGCCGGTGAATGGCTCGTCCAGCAACAACACCGTGCCTTGTTGCGCCAGTGCACGGGCCAGAAACACCCGTTTTTTCTGCCCACCGGAAAGCTCCCCAATTTGGCGAGCGCGCAATGCACTTAAACCCACTCTTTCAATCGCTTTATCGACAATCGCCTTGTCGTCACGGCTGGGTATACGCAGAAAATTCATCTTCCCGTAACGGCCCATCATCACCACATCTTCGACCAACACCGGGAAGTTCCAGTCCACATCTTCGGTCTGCGGGACATAAGCGATGGTATTTTGTTTCAACGCGTGGCTGACTGACTTATTGCTCAGTTCGACTTTCCCTACGCTGGGTTTTACCTGGCCCATGATGCTTTTAAACAGGGTTGATTTGCCACTGCCATTAACGCCAACCAAAGCGCAGATGGTGCCTCCGGTTAGCGAAAAACTGGCATCATGAATAGCGGTATGCCCATTGTTATAGGTGACAGTGACGTTATCCACTATCAGTTCCGGGCGGATAAAAGCAGTTTGACTCATTGACCAAATCCTTTCGCGATAGTTTGTACCGTCATATTTATCAGGTCGATATACGTGGGGACTGGCCCCTTTTCATTCGACAGAGAATCAACATATAGCACGCCACCATATTGTGCGCCGGTTTCTTTACTGACTTGTTTAGCGGGTTTATCTGAAATGGTACTTTCGCTGAATATTACCGGGATTTTATTGGCACGCATCGTATCGATTACACGACGAACCTGCTGCGGTGAACCTTGCTCTTCCGCATTTATTGGCCATAAATAGACCTCTTTAAAACCATAATCTTTCGCCAGATAGCTGAATGCGCCTTCACTGGTCACCAACCAGCGCTGTTGGGCAGGGATACGGGATAACCGCTCACGCAGTGGGGCATCCAGCGCAGCAATTTTTGCAGCATAGGCTTTGGCGTTGCGATTATAGGTTTCAGCATGGGCCGGATCGTGTTCTACCAATGCCTTACGGATATTTTCAATATAAATCAGGGCATTTGACGGCGACATCCACGCGTGTGGATTAGGGATACCTTTATAAGGCCCCTCACGAATAGGCAGTGGTGTTATGCCGTCTGTTACTACTGCGGAAGGTACATCTTTAATATTTTCAAAGAAACGCTCGAACCAGCGCTCTAAATTCATACCATTCCATAATATCAGGTCGGCGGATTGTGCCTTCACGATATCCCGTGGAGTGGGTTGATAGTCGTGAATTTCTGCGCCGGGCTTGGTTATTGATTCCACCACAGCAGCATCACCGGCGATATTTTGTGCAATATCCTGAATAATCGTGAAGGTCGTCACAATTTTGAATTTTTTATCAAGCACCTTGTCGCTACTTTCTGCCAGTGCAGAGGTGCTGAACAGTGAGGAAAACGCCACAAGTGTAAACAGGGCGATAACCTGCGAAAAGTATGACGTAAAAGACTGTAGAGTGTGCAGGTAGGGTATTTTTTGCTTAGTAAACATGGCGATGTTCCCTTTCTTTAAATGAAAATGATTATCAATATCATTAGCGATGAAGTCAAGCCTCGCCATACAATAAACTAAAATTTACCGAGAGTTACCGAATATAGCCTGATCATTATACTGTTCATGGTCAAACCAGGCTAAAAAATCTATTTGGACGGGGCGACAACTTGTATATGCTACAAAACGGCTTATTAGCACGGGGAATACTGTGAATCCAAAAGTCGGTTGCCTTATGGCAGTTTTATTGCTGGTGGGGTGTGCTAAACAAACACCGCCACCACAAGCGAACAATGGGTGGCTCAAAAAAGTGCCACCGGGTGGTTTTATTAATGCACCGAAAAGCAGCGCTGGTTCAAGTACCGTTGCCTACAGCGACGTAATTAAACAAGCCGCCAGCCATTATGGTGTTGATGAAACCTTGATTAAAGCCATTATCCAGGTGGAGTCCGGTTACAATCCTGATGTGGTAAGTACCTCCAATGCTATCGGTTTGATGCAAATTAAAGCCTCAACCGCCGGGCGTGATGCGTATCGGATGAAAGGGCGCAATGGTCAGCCTAGCTCTGGTGAGTTAAAAGATCCGGTGAAGAATATTGATATCGGTGCTGCCTATCTCAATATTTTGCAAAACCAACAGTTAGCGGGGATAAATGATCCGCAAACATTGCGTTATGCCACCATTGTTTCTTATGCCAATGGCGCAGGTGCGATGCTGCGAACGTTCTCATCAGATAAACGGTTGGCAGTGAATAAGATTAACAGTCTTAGTCCTAACGAGTTTTATCAGCATATACAAAAGAAGCATCCGGCAGCGCAGGCCCCACGTTATTTGTGGAAAGTTGATACTGCTTACCGGGCGATGTCAGAATAATATTAAAACGCTAACCGATGTAGCCCTATGGGCGCTGTAATTTTTATCATGATAAGCAGGTATCATTATAAACATCGGCTAGCGTTTCCCTCCTTCGTTTTGGTTGTTTTTATGAGAGGGTGGTGGGGTAGTTTGCGATAATATCCAGTACACCATTAATAATGAATTGTACCCCCATACAGACCAGCAAGAACCCCATCAGACGTGAAATCGCTTCAATTCCGCTTTTACCCACCCAACGCATAATGGCACCTGAGCTGAGTAACGATCCCCATAAAATCAATGAGACAGAAAGAAAAATCAGTACCGGCGCAACGGTGACAACCCAAGGGCTAAATAGGGTATGGCCTTTCATTGAGGCGGCGGAGCTGATGATCATGGCGATGGTACCCGGCCCTGCGGTGCTCGGCATTGCCAATGGAACAAAGGCGATATTAATGGATTTACGCTGCTTTAAATCCTGAGATTTGGCTTCTAATTGTGTATCTTCCGCCGATTGGTGTGGAAAAAGCATACGAAAACCAATAAATGCCACAATCAGCCCACCGGCAATTCGCAAACCAGGAATTGATATACCGAAGGTATTCATCACGACCTGACCAGCATAATAGGCAATCGTCATAATAAAGAAGACATATATTGATGCCATCTTCGACTGCTGATTGCGCTCTTCGCTGGTCATATTGCCGGACAACCCGAGTAAGAGCGCCACCGTTGTTAAGGGGTTTGCCAGAGGCAATAGCAACACCAAGCCTAAACCAATGGCTTGAAACAATTCGAAAATACTTTCCATCGACACAACTCCACATAGTGCTAATTGCACCCGACAAAATCAATCATATCAGGTAATTATATGTATACTGACCCACACCACAGTGCAGAGAGAGTATGACTAAGCCGCCACTCTACGCGATAGCTCAGGTAAAAGGCTATTGCTACCTTATTTAAGGGTGTTTCAACGCAAAAATCAGCCCGAATCTGTGATTCGGCTGAGCCAGAATTGCCGCCGCCGGTGGTGGCCTTAAAGATAACGGGCATATGTGATACAGATCAAATGTTTGCCGTACGATAGTTGGTTCAATTGCTCAAATCCAGAATAATCACGTTAGTATCAATTTTTGCAAGGAATACGGCATTGTGTATTTGTGATATCAGCGTTGAAGATGAATATATTCGCCAGCCATTATCCACCTCGGCAGCATGGGTGTTGGATACACAGGCAGCACGTACTCGTGGGCGTTTACGGTTTTTAAAACCCAAGCGTGAAGCCCGTCCGCGTTGGCGTTTAGCGCCCCTCAAAGATACTTATGAGATCCGGTTTTATCCTAACCGTTTGCCAGAGCTATGGTTTTTCAGTGCGGAAAATGCAGCCAGGAAGAGCTTATAACCATCAGCTAGTTGTATTGATTCAATCGTAATCCGAGGCTCAAATGGCATTTAATAATAATGAACGTAATGCTTTGCTGGCGGTGAAAGGTATCGGGCCGACGGTGATTGCCCGCCTGGAACAGCTCGGCTTTACCTCACTGACTCAACTCAGTCAGGCAGATATGAGTGAGATTGTGAGCAATGCCGCAGCGATGGTGGGGTCAAGTTGCTGGAAAAACAGCCCTCAAGCTCGTTCGGCAATTCAGGCTGCTATCGACTTAGCTAAAAGGTATTCATCTAAGTGAATGCCATTGTGACATCAGCCATACAACTACTCGCCCGAGGGCCGGTGCCTTGCTTGTTAGTGGTTATCACCCACAGCTAAGGTTTCTCTGGTGGCTTGGTTTGATACGGCGTCAGTAAATCATTCAGAATTTGCATCCTTTCTTCCACCGAAATATAGAGCCAGCGCTTGAACCAGGGCGTGTTGGCTGTGCATTGCTGATGTGTTTGGCGAAAATAAAGTTCGAGGACTGACAAATCTGCTTTAATCTTTTGCATCATATTGCTCCCTCCGATGACCAGTGAACAAATCATAGGCAATTAAATACGGAAGAAAAACGGATGTAATGGATTATTTAGTTCAGTATTTATGAATCAATACGATTTGATGCGACCAGGGGCGTTGGGGGCGGTATCAGGTGGGATAGCGGGAAAATAAAACGCCCCGATTGCGTTAACAATCGGGGCGGCGTTCCAGTAACCATTGCTACACGGAAACGGAAATTGATTATGGGCACATCCTGTAGAAATAGCAATACACCCAGTGCTACTCAAAAGCAATAGGTGATAATGTAAATCATTGTTGGTTAAAAAAACATCTTTTCACCACGAAGAAGTGTGCCCAACCACGAATAACTTGCAGCGTAAAGGCTAATTATCGCTGATGTCTATTTGGGCCGCGTGGGGAACCGAATAAGTTAGCACTTTGGGTTTATACTTCACACCGATGGCGACTTTGCAGTACCCTTTCAAGGTAAATAATAAAGATATCTTGGCGGCAAGAGTCATCCTCATTTTCAGTTGTTTGTCTTTAGTTATTATCGAAACCGCCTAATTCTAAAACAGACACATTTTATTCAGAACATCGCGTTTTAGCGATGAGGAGCGAGGTATGCTAGGCCCGTTTATTAATAGCGCAGGGATTATTCTTGGCGGCGTCGCTGGAGTATTACTTGCCCGCCATGTCCCTAAACGCCTACAAGAAGGGTTACCCGCGACCTTTGCTTTAGCGTCTATTTCGATTGGTATTGTCATGGTAGTGAAAGTCCATTTTATGCCGGCTGTTATACTGGCGTTGATTATCGGTACGGCAGTGGGTGAATTACTCTCACTAGAGCAAGGCGTTAAGTGGGGTGCGAATAAAACCCGCATATTACTAGAGCGCGTTATTCCCTCGCGAAGTACATTGCCACCACAAGAGTTTGCGCAAAGTTTTACCGCCATGATTGTGTTGTTCTGTGCCAGTGGATTAGGTGTTGTTGGTTCATTGACCGAGGGGATGACTGGTGACTTTCAGCTATTGTTTGTCAAAGCATTAATGGATTTTTTCACTGCACTGATATTTTCAATTTCATTAGGTATTGCGCTGGTGGCGATTGCTATTCCGCAATTACTGATCCAAATTACGTTGGTTTTATTGGCAACACTCATCATGCCTTATATGGATGATATCGCTTTCGCCGACTTTTCTGCCTGTGGTGGGATTATTATGATTGCGGTAGGGTTGCGTATCGCACAAATAAAAATATTTGCAGTGGTGAATTTTCTGCCCGCCTTATTGTTTGTTGTCCCTATATCCTATTTATGGCGTTATTTTATGGCGTGATATCTCAGGGAAGGGCGTTTCTGAAACGGTAGGCTTCGCAGCATAAATTTATCATTGAAGCGACCGTTTCAGTTCTGCATTATTTATTCTTGCGGATTACCCAATTTTCCGGCACAAGAACTTACCTTTTATGACGCCATCAAAAAAGCGCCCTTTCGAAACCGCAGACATAAAATTTTGATGGATGCGTTCAGGAACGCCAAGGTACTGATAAGTCCCTTGTTCACGAAATTGTATCTCCAGCATACGATTTTCAGGATCATAACCAATCGACAGAATTCTGGAGGATGTAACAGGTTGTCGCTGCAATAGCAGATCCTCATTTGGACGGCGTTGAGTATTAGGGTGATCGTAGAGCAGATTTAGCATGATAACTTTGTCGAGGATCATTATCACTGTTTATACCCGTTATACTTTAAACTGCATGTGTATTGGTTGCTAAGTTCCATTCAACGCATTGATTTATAGTTATTTATTTTTCTCTTTCGGTTGCAGCCTTCCTGCAACTCGAATTTTAGGGTATAGCCCCCACACCCATGCCACATTCTCATTACTTATTGCATCTTATTCTTTACTGACGTCCGGGGATAGATAAACCATCATTAAGGTCGTGGGCGATAGTGTTTGTCATTATATTGAGTAGTGATAATATGAATTTACTTTGTGATACTGACTGCGTTACAAAGCGAACTGTGTACACAGTTGCGTACCAATATAACAAACGTGGGTTAAATTGATAATGCAACTTTTTGAAATTAAACAATAATTACGTCTTGCATGTGATCTGTCGTGTGGGTCACCACTGTAGATAAGGAATTAGAATGCCCGTTATTACCCTTCCTGACGGTAGTCAACGTCATTACGATCACGCCGTTTCTGCTCTTGATGTGGCTCTGGATATCGGCCCTGGTCTGGCAAAAGCCTGCATAGCGGGGCGCGTCAATGGTGAGCTGGTGGACGCCAGTGACCTGATTGAATCAGATGCTCAACTGGCTATTATTACCACCAAAGATGCGGAAGGTTTGGAGATTCTCCGCCATTCATGCGCGCATTTATTGGGACATGCCATCAAGCAACTTTGGCCTGATACCAAAATGGCCATCGGCCCGGTTATCGACAACGGCTTCTATTACGATGTTGATATCGACCGTACTTTGACGCAGGAAGATTTGGATCTGCTGGACCAGCGGATGCATGAACTCGCCGATAAAGATTACGATGTCATCAAGAAGAAAGTCAGTTGGCAAGAAGCGCGTGATGTTTTTGCTGCTCGTGGTGAAGATTATAAAGTGGCGATCCTCGATGAGAATATCAGCCATGATGATCGCCCAGGTTTATATCACCATGAAGAATACGTTGATATGTGTCGTGGCCCACATGTGCCCAATATGCGTTTCTGCCATCACTTTAAATTGCAGAAAACTTCTGGTGCTTACTGGCGTGGCGACAGCAAAAATAAGATGCTGCAACGTATTTATGGCACGGCGTGGGGTGATAAGAAGCAACTGAATGCTTATTTGCAACGTCTGGAAGAAGCGGCCAAACGCGACCATCGTAAGATTGGTAAGCAACTAGACCTTTATCACATGCAGGAAGAAGCACCGGGTATGGTGTTCTGGCACAATGACGGCTGGACCATTTTCCGTGAACTAGAAACTTTTGTGCGCATGAAGCTCAAAGAGTACCAGTATCAGGAAGTGAAAGGGCCGTTCATGATGGATCGCGTACTGTGGGAAAAAACCGGACATTGGGAAAACTATGCTGAGCATATGTTCACCACGTCGTCGGAAAACCGCGAGTATTGCATCAAGCCAATGAACTGCCCAGGGCATGTACAGATTTTCAACCAAGGGTTGAAGTCTTACCGTGATTTGCCATTACGCATGGCCGAGTTTGGTAGCTGCCATCGTAATGAGCCATCGGGCGCGCTGCACGGGCTGATGCGCGTGCGTGGTTTTACTCAGGACGATGCCCACATCTTCTGTACTGAAGAGCAGGTGCGCGATGAAGTGAATAGCTGTATTAAGATGGTGTACGACATGTACAGCACCTTTGGTTTCGAAAAGATTGTGGTCAAGCTATCCACTCGCCCTGAAAAGCGCATTGGCAGTGATGATTTGTGGACGCGCGCTGAAGATGATTTAGCCGCTGCGTTGACTGAAAATGGTATTCCGTTTGATTATCAGCCGGGTGAAGGGGCTTTCTATGGCCCGAAAATTGAATTTACCTTGCATGATTGTTTGGATCGTGCGTGGCAGTGTGGTACCGTACAACTCGATTTCTCATTACCGGGCCGCTTAAGTGCGTCTTACATCGGCGAAAACAACGATCGCCAGGTGCCGGTAATGATTCACCGGGCTATTTTGGGTTCAATGGAGCGCTTCATCGGTATTTTAACCGAAGAATATGCAGGCTTCTTCCCAACATGGTTAGCTCCGGTACAAGTCGTGGTGATGAATATCACCGATAGTCAGTCTGATTATGTCCAGCAAGTGACCAAAAAACTGCAAGATGCAGGAATTAGGGCAAAAGCGGACTTGAGAAATGAGAAGATTGGCTTTAAAATTCGTGAACATACGTTGCGTCGAGTTCCCTATATGTTGGTCTGTGGCGATAAAGAGGTCGAATCAGGCAAGATTGCCGTTCGTACCCGCCGTGGTAAAGACTTGGGAAGTCTGGACGTCAACGTGGTCGTAGACAAGCTGCTAACAGAAATTCGCAGCCGTAGTCTTCATCAACTGGAGGAATAAAGTATTAAAGGCGGAAAACGAGTTCAACCGGCGCGTCCTAATCGCATCAACAAAGAGATTCGCGCCACAGAAGTTCGCTTAACAGGCGTCGATGGTGAACAGATTGGTATTGTCAGTCTGAATGAAGCTCTTGAAAAAGCTGAGGAAGCTGGTGTTGATTTAGTAGAAATCAGTCCGAATGCCGAGCCGCCGGTTTGCCGTATTATGGATTACGGCAAATTCCTCTATGAGAAGAGCAAGTCGACAAAAGAACAGAAGAAGAAGCAAAAAGTCATACAGGTCAAGGAAATTAAATTCCGTCCTGGTACCGATGATGGCGACTATCAGGTCAAACTACGCAACCTGATTCGCTTTCTGGAAGATGGCGATAAAGCCAAAATCACCCTGCGATTCCGTGGGCGTGAAATGGCGCACCAACAGATCGGCATGGAAGTCCTTAACCGTGTCAAAAAAGATCTGACTGAAGATTCTGATTTGGCCGTCGTGGAGTCTTTCCCGACTCGTATCGAAGGTCGTCAGATGATCATGGTGCTCGCACCTAAGAAGAGACAGTAAGGCACTCAAGTAGCAGGCTCCTCTCTGTTTGCAGAGTCAGAGTCTGTTCGCCTAACTAGCTCGTTGTAATTAACAATGCGAAGTGGATATATTCAATGCCAAAAATCAAGACAGTACGCGGCGCCGCTAAACGCTTCAAAAAGACCGGTTCCGGTGGTTTTAAGCGTAAGCATGCTAACCTGCGTCATATTCTGACCAAAAAAGCTACTAAGCGTAAACGTCATTTACGTCCAAAAGGCATGGTATCTAAGAACGATCTAGGTTTGGTCGTAGCATGTCTGCCGTACGCATAAGCAACTTTTGGTTTGAATTAAGGCGATAGGAGAAGTAAATGGCTCGCGTAAAACGTGGTGTGGTAGCTCGTGCACGTCACAAAAAAATATTAAAGCAAGCGAAAGGTTACTACGGTGCCCGTTCGCGCGTTTATCGTGTTGCTTTCCAGGCAGTGATCAAGGCAGGCCAATACGCCTACCGTGACCGCCGTCAACGGAAGCGTCAATTCCGCCAACTGTGGATTGCACGTATCAACGCAGCTGCTCGTCAGAATGACATGTCTTACAGCAAATTCATTAATGGCCTGAAAAAGGCTTCTATTGAAATTGACCGTAAGATCTTGGCTGATATCGCAGTATTCGATAAAGTGGCATTCTCTGCACTGGTCGAAAAAGCGAAAGCAGCTCTGGCGTAAGTCAGAATTGAAGAGGGAGCTTGTCTCCCTCTTTTAATTTTTATCTTATTGGTCTAAAGGTCTTTGCTATGACACATACAGTTACTTTTCGCTTCTCTTTTTACTTTAGCGCCTGATTTAAGGAGGCTTGAGCGTAAGAATAGAAACGAAAAATAACGCCTAAGCCTCCCATTGTGGAGGCTTTTTTGTTTTTGCTCTACAGCATTTATGATGGCTAGAGTAAGGGTGTCGCGGATGTGGTACCTTATTGATTTTGTATGAAAAATTTATTTTATTTATCGGATTTTAACTAATTACATGTATCCTAAATAATTCGAGTTGCAGGAAGGTGGCAATTGAGCGAATCCCCCGGAGCTTACTCAAGTAAGTGACTGGGGTGAACGAAAGCAGCCAACGCACATGCGGCTTGAAGTATGACGGATATAACTATAAGCGGGCCATACGGCCAGAGGAAGAGAAAACAATGCCACATCTCGCAGAGCTGGTTGCCAATGCTAAAGCAGCCATAGAAGATGCCCAAGATGTCGCCGCGTTGGATTTGGTACGCGTCGAATACCTGGGCAAAAAAGGCCATTTGACCCTTCAGATGACATCATTGCGTGAGCTGCCAGCTGATGAGCGTCCAGCAGCCGGTGCCGTTATTAATCAGGCCAAACAAGACGTACAAGAAGCACTCAATGCTCGTAAGGATAAGCTGGAATCCGCCGTCTTGAATGCCCGATTAGCGGCTGAAACTATTGATGTCTCATTACCCGGGCGTCGTATGGAGAATGGGGGGTTACATCCGGTCACGCGTACGATTGACCGCATTGAGACTTTCTTTGGTGAATTGGGCTTTTCTGTTGAATCTGGCCCAGAAATCGAAGACGACTATCATAACTTTGATGCATTGAATATTCCGGCTCATCACCCCGCGCGTGCTGACCATGATACTTTCTGGTTTGATGCGACCCGGCTGCTGCGCACGCAGACCTCGGGCGTGCAAATTCGCACCATGAAAACCCAGCAGCCACCTATTCGAATTATCGTGCCGGGCCGTGTGTATCGTAATGATTACGACCAAACGCACACTCCAATGTTCCATCAAATGGAAGGGCTGATTGTTGACCGTGATATCAGCTTCACCAATTTGAAAGGCACCTTGCATGACTTCTTGCGTAATTTCTTCGAAGAAGATTTGCAAATTCGTTTCCGCCCTTCCTATTTTCCGTTTACCGAACCGTCCGCTGAAGTGGATGTGATGGGTAAAAATGGTAAATGGCTTGAAGTGCTTGGTTGCGGCATGGTGCATCCAAATGTATTGCGAAACGTCGGTATTGATCCTGATATTTATTCAGGTTTTGCATTCGGTATGGGGATGGAACGCTTAACTATGTTGCGTTACGGCGTCACCGATTTGCGGGCATTCTTCGAAAATGATCTGCGTTTCCTCAAACAGTTTAAGTAAGGCGGGAATATCTCATGAAATTCAGTGAACTTTGGTTACGCGAATGGGTAAACCCAGCCATTAGTAGTGATGACCTGGCCCATCAAATCACTATGGCCGGTTTAGAAGTTGATGGTGTAGATGCGGTTGCGGGCGAATTCAATGGTGTCGTTGTCGGTCATGTTGTCGAATGTGGCCAACATCCCAACGCCGATAAACTGCGGGTGACCAAAATTGATGTAGGCGGTGACCGCTTATTGGATATCGTGTGTGGTGCACCGAACTGTCGTCAGGGCTTGAAAGTCGCTGTTGCGACTGTTGGTGCTGTGCTGCCGGGCGATTTCAAAATCAAAGCTGCTAAACTGCGTGGTGAACCATCAGAAGGGATGCTGTGCTCTTTCTCTGAGCTGGCTATTTCAGAAGATAGTGACGGTATTATTGAACTGCCTGCTGATGCGCCTATTGGTGTCGATCTGCGTGAATATCTGCATCTGGACGATAAAACCATTGAAATCAGTGTGACACCAAACCGTGCCGATTGCTTGGGCATTATTGGTGTCGCGCGCGATGTGGCGGTAGTGAACCAGTTGGTGCTGACTGAACCGGATATAAGCCCGGTGGCAGCCACAATCAAGGACACCTTCCCCATCCGCGTTGACGCCCCACAGGCCTGCCCACGTTATTTGGGCCGGGTTGTCAAAGGCATTAACATTAAGGCATCCACGCCACTGTGGATGCGTGAGAAACTGCGTCGTTGTGGTATCCGTTCGATTGATCCGGTTGTTGACGTGACTAACTTCGTACTGCTGGAGTTGGGGCAACCAATGCATGCGTTTGATCTTGATCGCATCGATGGCGAAATCATTGTGCGAATGGCAGCCGAAGCGGAAGAACTGACACTGCTGGATGGCACCAACGCTAAATTGAGCGCCGATACACTGGTGATTGCCGACAAACAGCGAGCACTGGCAATGGCCGGTATTTTTGGCGGTGAACATTCTGGCGTAAATGAAGAAACGCAGAATGTATTGCTGGAGTGCGCCTTCTTCAACCCACTGTCTATAACTGGCCGCGCCCGCCGTCAGGGGTTGCATACCGATGCGTCACATCGCTATGAGCGTGGTGTTGATCCGGCGTTGCAGCACAAAGCCATTGAGCGCGCAACACGTCTGCTAATTGATATCTGTGGTGGTGAAGCGGGGCCGGTAATTGACGTGACCGCGGCCGCAGAATTACCAAAATGCGCCACCATCACGCTACACCGTGAGAAATTGGATCGGTTGATTGGTCATCATGTCCCTTCACCGCAGGTGAGTGACATTCTGCGCCGGCTCGGTTGTCAGGTGACTGAACTCGGTTCTGATTGGCGGGCAGTAGCGCCAAGCTGGCGTTTCGATATGGAAATCGAAGAAGATCTGGTGGAAGAAGTTGCCCGCATCTACGGTTATAACAATATCCCGGATGTGCCTATCAAAGCTGATTTGGTGATGACCAAACATCGCGAAGCTGATTTATCATTGAAGCGTGTAAAAACCGCTTTAGTCGATCGCGGCTATCAGGAAGCAATTACTTACAGTTTTGTTGACCCGAAAGTACAAGCACTTCTGCACCCACAGCAAGACGCATTAATTTTGCCAAGCCCTATCTCGATTGAGATGTCTGCGATGCGCTTATCATTGTTGACAGGTTTACTGTCAGCAGTGGTTTATAACCAGAATCGCCAGCAATCTCGCTTGCGTTTATTTGAAAGTGGGTTACGCTTTGTACCTGATAGTACAGCAGATCTCGGGGTTAGACAGGATGTAATGCTAGCCGGTGTCATTGCTGGCCACCGTTTTGAAGAGCATTGGGATCTGGCGCGTCAGCCAATCGACTTCTATGATTTGAAAGGTGATCTGGAAGCAATTCTGGAACTTACCGGCAAATTATCTGATGTTCAGTTCCGTGCACAAGCACATCCTGCACTGCATCCAGGGCAGAGTGCGGCAATTTATTTAGCAGGGGAACACATTGGTTTCATTGGTGTAGTTCATCCTGAGTTGGAACGTAAGCTGAGTCTAAATGGTCGAACTGTGGTGTTTGAAGTGCAGTGGAACAAGCTCGCAGACCGCGCTGTGCCTCAGGCCAGCGAGATTTCACGCTTCCCAGCAAACCGTCGTGACATCGCCGTTGTGGTGGCCGAAAACGTCCCCGCAGAAGATATTTTGGCGGAGTGTAAGAAAGTTGGCGCAAATCAGGTAGTTGGCGTAAACTTGTTTGATGTGTACCGTGGCAAGGGCGTAGCAGAAGGTTATAAGAGTCTGGCTATTAGTCTGGTGTTGCAGGATACCGCCCGTACACTGGAAGAAGAGGAGATCGCCGCGACCGTCGCAAGATGTGTAGAGGCGTTAAAACAGCGATTCCAAGCATCCTTGAGGGATTGAACCTATGGCGCTTACTAAAGCTGAAATGTCAGAACATCTGTTTGAAAAGCTAGGGCTTAGCAAACGAGATGCCAAAGATCTGGTGGAGTTATTCTTTGAAGAGGTACGTCGTGCTTTAGAGAATGGCGAACAGGTCAAACTGTCTGGCTTTGGCAATTTTGATCTGCGAGACAAGAACCAACGTCCGGGCCGTAATCCGAAGACGGGTGAGGACATTCCTATTACGGCGCGCCGTGTGGTGACTTTCCGTCCAGGACAAAAGCTAAAAAGCCGGGTAGAGACGGCCACTCCCAAAGAGTGAGTACTATCCAAAACAAAAGGCCGCGCAAGCGGCCTTTTTCTTGTCTGTAATTAATTGAAATATGATAACTTTGTTTTCACGACACTTGGCTATTGACCACAACTTAAGGTCTTGCCGCGCTTTTCCCATACTCTAGTCGTGAGTGCGCGTTGGCCGCGTCAAGAAAAACCCCACATTGCGGGGTTTATACCCTTGGCTGTCTCTTATCGTCCAATTTCAGTTAACCGTATTTTCGGGCAAACTCTTCATCGGAATTGCAAAGATAAATAATAAATTCAATGAAGGCGATAATTGATGGAATGAATGTCCAGCAGAAAATGAGATATAAGAATCCCTGTCCAATCTTACCCAAATAAAATTTGTGCGCGCCGAATCCACCCAGAAAAAACGCCAGAAGAGCCGCAACCATACGATTTCTCTCACCCGTGACTTTTTGAGTTGCACCGCAACTTGGGCAAGCTCTTGCCGATTCATGTATTTCTTTACCGCACCCACGGCAAAAAACCATGTTTGACATAATGTGTAATCCTTCTAAATTTCAAAGACCGCAATAATCAGCGCACTGAATTTGCTGAGAGGTTTCAGCAAGGCACATCATTGTGTGACCTCACAAGTTGTACTGATTTTATTTCATTTTTAATATGCTAACTTTAGCACAGTGGTTTTAACACTTAACTGATTGTAATGATTAATAGGTTAGCAATCCATTAGAAGAAATCCTGAATCAAACAAAAAAGTCTGCCTGCGACAGATTAATTGGCATGGTTGAGTGGTAGAACGCTAAACCAAGCGGGTCGTCGCCCCAATAAAATATGCATTTTCAATGCAAAACTTCCCCTGATCGCCTTAACCCCTTACTATCTGTGCCTGCGATGGGGATTAAAGCCGCCATGTTTATCTGTCAGGCCAAGTGACGCCTGAGGTCTTGACCGAGGATGTAATGCAGACAAGTCAGTTATTTACCGCACTTCAGCAACATCAACAACACCGTGATCATCGCTATCTTGGCGGTTTGGCTGCCATGCTATTCATGGCGTTGGTGATCAGTCTGTGTGCAGGCGATGTCTGGCTTTGGCCAATGCAATGGTTCAGCGAGCAGGGGAAGTTATTCGTATGGCAACTGCGTTTGCCAAGGGCAATGGCTGTGATTATGGTTGGTGCCAGCCTTGCCGTCTCTGGTGCCGTGATGCAGGCATTGTTTGAGAACCCATTAGCAGAACCCGGCTTATTAGGGGTGGCGAATGGCGCGGGGGTCGCGCTGGTTATGGCGGTATTGTTGGGGCATGGATTGCTGCCGGTGTGGTTTTTAAGTGCCTGCGCCATTGCGGGGGCATTATTCATGACCTTTTTACTGCTCAGTTTTGCTCGCCGCCGTATGCTCACCAATGCCCGTTTACTCTTGGTCGGTGTCGCTTTAGGTATTGTCTGTAGTGCTATTATGACGTGGGCGGTTTATTTCAGCACCAGCCTGGATTTGCGGCAATTGATGTATTGGATGATGGGGGGATTTAGCGGTGTTGACTGGCGGCAGCAAGGAATGGTGTTTGTGTTGCTACCGGTCGTTGTATGGCTTTGTTGTCAGGGGCGGGCGCTTAATTTCATGTCATTAGGTGAACAGCAAGCCAGGCAACTGGGAATATCACTTCATCTATGGCGTAACCTATTAGTGCTGGCTATTGGTTTGCTGGTTGGAATCAGTGTGGCGTTGGCTGGGGTGATCAGTTTTATTGGTCTGGTTATCCCCCATATACTGCGATTAACCGGTTTAACCGATCAACGCCGCTTATTAGCCGGTTGCGCTTTGGCGGGGGGGGGAGTATTGCTATTGGCCGATGTTGTGGCACGGATTGCCCTCTTTTCAGCCGAGTTACCGATTGGTGTGGTTACCGCGACATTAGGTGCGCCGCTGTTTATTTGGTTGCTGACTCGGGTGAAAAGTGTAGAGTGATCCGTCTTATCGCTATCAATATCTTTGTGATTTCACCTGTTTACATTCGCTGAATAAGAGGCTCTCCTGATGAGTAATCCAATTTATGCTATCCCGCTGCAATCCATTGATCATCAATCTGTTCTACTGGATAAGTATAAAGGCTCGGTATTGCTGGTGGTGAATGTGGCTTCTCAATGTGGCCTGACCAAGCAGTATGAAGGGCTGGAAAAACTGTATAAAACCTATCAGCAGCAGGGTTTTGAAGTATTAGGCTTCCCAAGCAATGAATTTGCTGGCCAAGAGCCGGGCAGTGATGAGGAAATTCACGCATTCTGCCGTGGAACGTTTGGGGTGGAATTCCCTATGTTTAGCAAAATCGAGGTCAATGGTTCCCAGCGTCATCCTTTATATAAGCACTTGATTGCGGCTAAATCTGTTGCAGTAAAACCGGAAGGAAGTGAGTTTTACCAACGCTTGGCGAGTAAAGGCCGTGAACCAAAACAGCAGGGTGATATTCTGTGGAATTTTGAAAAGTTCTTAATTAGCCGTGATGGCGTGGTGCTCGACCGTTTCGCTCCAGACATGACGCCAGAAGATCCTATTTTAATTAAGGCAATTAATCAGGCTGTGGCTCGCCATTAGTTTACCGACGAAGAGCTTAATTCGATGCTATTGCAACTTAGTAATATCAGTATAGAAAATCGTCTTGCGCCGTTCTCATCGCAGGTGGCGGCTGGGTTGCAAATTCATTTAATCGGGCCGAATGGCGCGGGGAAAAGTACACTACTAATGGCGCTGGCGGGATTGTTACCCGCCGATGGGGATATTTTGTTGGCAGGTAATCCCATGCCATATTATTCAGGCCGCGAATTAGCCAGGCAGCGTGCTTATTTATGCCAACAGCAGCCTGCGTTAACGATGATGCCGGTATTCCAATACCTTTCTCTGCACCAACCTGAGGGTGCGACGGCCGAAGCTGTCGCGTCGGCGATTGGCTATTTGTGTAAGAAACTCCGTCTGACAGATAAGTTGCCACAATTACTATCACACCTTTCAGGGGGAGAATGGCAGCGTGTCAGGCTTGCCGCCATATTTTTACAAGTTTGGCCTGATATTAATCCTGACAGTAAACTGTTACTGCTCGATGAACCCTATACGGGGTTGGATGTGGCGCAGAAAGTGGCTTTAGATGGTTTGCTAAGTGAGTTCTGCCGGGCCGGGCGCAGTGCGATAATCAGTGCTCATGACCTTAACCATACCTTGCAACATGCTTCTCAGGTGTGGTTGATGTCGCAAGGGGCTGTGCTGGCGCAGGGAGAGACTCAACAAGTCATGCAGGCCAATCGGCTTTCCCGCGTATTTGAGGTTGATTTTCAGATACATAGCTTTAATCAGCAACATTGGATCATCACAAAAAGCGCCTAACGCCGACATTATTCGCATAACTCATCAGTCGTGGTTGGTATTTTATATCGGTATCCGTTAGCGTAATACACTATTTTAGCCATTTCCTTTACGTTCAAAAGATAATAGCCCACCTATTCTGCACTGTAATTAAATCGGTCTATAAAATAGATTGCTCTGATTACTACAAATATTTAGGCACTGAATATCCTAACAATAAATATATTTCCTTAAGGTTGATTTAAGGTTAACGGATTATTGTTCGTTATAACTGATCACGCGCCTATCTGATTGGCGTTTAGTTTTCGTTAACTTATGTGGGCATATAGTTGCCGATAGCTAAGTTGTCCTAAGGGATTTATCAATGCAGAATTTTTTACCATTTTCTCGTCCGGCAATCGGTACGGAGGAAATAAGTGCTGTTGTTAATGTACTCGGTTCCGGTTGGATTACTACGGGGCCACAAAATCAGCAATTAGAGGCTGATTTTTGCCGGGCTTTCGGCTGCAAACATGCCATTGCGGTTTGTTCTGCGACGGCGGGAATGCACATCACCTTGATGGCATTGGGCATTGGCCCTGGTGATGAGGTGATTACTCCGTCTCAGACCTGGGTTTCCACGCTGAACATGATTGTGTTGCTGGGGGCTGAACCGGTCATGGTTGATGTCGACTGCGATACGTTAATGGTCAGCGCAGCCGGGGTTGAAGCGGCAATTACATCGAAAACCAAAGCGATTATTCCGGTTCATTATGCGGGTGCACCTTGCTGCCTTGATGCCTTACGTTCAATAGCGCAACAACACGGGATTCCTCTCATTGAAGATGCAGCCCATGCGGTCGGTACACGCTATGGGGAGCAGTGGATTGGCGAGCAGGGAACGGCAATTTTCTCATTCCACGCAATTAAAAACATCACTTGCGCGGAAGGTGGCTTGATAGCCACTGACGATGATGAATTAGCAACTAAGCTGCGCCGGCTTAAATTTCACGGTTTAGCGGTGGATGCATTTGATCGACAAATCCAAGGGCGTAGCCCACAAGCTGAAGTTGTGGAACCGGGCTATAAATACAATTTGTCTGATATCCACGCAGCCATCGCGGTCATTCAGCTCCAGCGGCTCCCTGAAATTAATGCGCGCCGGCAGGCGTTGGTAGCCCGCTATCACCAGGCATTGGCCGGCTCTCCGTTACAGCCGTTAGGTGTTCCTAATTACCCGCACCTACATGCATGGCATCTTTTTATGGTACGTGTTGATGAAGAGCGCTGCGGTATTAGCCGCGATACGCTAATGGCCCGACTCAAAGAGGTTGGGATTGGTACGGGGCTGCATTTTCGTGCGGCACATACGCAAAAATACTATCGAGAACGTTACCCACATTTACATCTGCCGAATACCGAGTGGAATTCAGCCAGACTATGCACATTACCGCTTTTCCCCGATATGTTAGACAGTGATGTCGATCGGGTGGTTGAGGCATTGGCAACGATTATAGGGCCACACCGTGTCACAAAATGAACGCATTAAGAAAGTCTCAATTGTTATCCCTGTTTATAACGAACAAGAGAGCTTGCAGGTATTGATAGAGAGAACCTCAGCAGCTTGCAAGTTACTCACTCAACCTTATGAAATTATTCTGGTTGATGATGGAAGTAGTGATAATTCAGCCGAGTTGTTGACGGCAGCGGCGAATGAACCGGGTAGTTGTATTATTGCTGTTTTACTCAATCGTAATTACGGCCAACACTCTGCAATTATGGCTGGTTTTAATCAGGTGAGTGGTGATTTAGTCATTACACTTGACGCTGATTTGCAAAACCCACCTGAAGAGATCCCACGTCTGGTTAATGTGGCAGAAGAGGGGTACGACGTCGTCGGTACTGTGCGGGCAAACCGGCAAGATTCGTTATTCCGTAAAACTGCATCACGCATGATTAATATGATGATTCAGCGGGCTACCGGGAAGTCAATGGGTGACTATGGCTGCATGTTACGGGCTTATCGCCGTCATATTGTGGATGCAATGTTACACTGTCACGAACGTAGCACCTTTATTCCTATTCTTGCGAACACATTTGCCCGACGCACCACCGAGATTACCGTCCATCATGCCGAGCGAGAATTTGGTGACTCAAAATACAGCCTGATGAAGCTCATCAATCTCATGTATGACCTGGTTACCTGCCTGACAACCACCCCACTGCGATTGTTAAGTCTGGTTGGCAGTGTTATCGCACTTTCTGGTTTTACGCTTGCTGTGTTGCTGGTGGTGTTACGGTTAGTTTTTGGCCCCGAATGGGCTGGCGGTGGTGTGTTTACGCTATTTGCTGTGTTGTTCATGTTCATCGGTGCTCAATTTGTTGGTATGGGGTTACTCGGCGAATACATCGGCCGTATCTATAACGATGTGCGCGCACGCCCACGCTATTTTGTACAGAAAGTTGTTGGTGCAGAACCAACCGAAGATAATCAGGAAACAGAAAAATGAAAGCGATTGTATTTGCCTATCACGATATTGGCTGCGTAGGTTTGAAAGCATTAGTTGAAGCAGGTTACGATATTCAGGCCGTATTTACTCATACTGACGCTCCCGGTGAGAATCGTTTTTTCTCTTCTGTTGCCCGAGTTGCCGCTGATCTTGAACTGCCTGTCCATGCACCGGAGGATGTGAATCATCCTTTATGGGTTGAGCGTATTCGCCAATTACAGCCGGATATTATTTTTTCTTTCTATTACCGCAATATGCTGAGTGACGAGATATTATCACTCGTACCACAAGGCGGGTTTAATTTACATGGCTCTTTATTGCCAAAGTATCGTGGGCGTGCGCCCATTAACTGGGCTTTGGTTAATGGCGAGACTGAAACCGGTGTTACGTTGCACCAAATGGTACGCAAAGCTGATGCCGGGTCGATCGTAGGGCAACATAAAGTGGCTATCAGTCCTACTGATACTGCATTGACTTTACATGCAAAAGTGCGAGACGCAGCTAAAGAGTTATTAGTTGATTTACTGCCTGAAATGAAAGGTAAGTCACTGAGTTTAACGCCACAAAAAGAAGCCGATGCCAGTTATTTTGGCCGTCGTACTGCGGCGGATGGCGAAATTCATTGGCATAAGTCTGCATCCGCAATTAACAATCTGGTACGCGCAGTAACAGAGCCTTATCCTGGTGCTTTCAGTTACTTAGGGCAGCGTAAACTGACCATCTGGCGTTCACGACCGCTGAATATGGAACACGGTAAATTGCCTGGTACGGTGCTCTCTATCTTGCCATTAACCGTGGCATGTGGTGAAGGTGCATTGGAGATTATTGCGGGGCAAGGTGATGCTGACTTATATGTTCAGGGTAACCGACTGGCGCAAGAGATGGGTATCGTTACCGATGTGCGTTTGGGTAATAAGCCGAGCAAAATACTCAAGAGGCGTACACGAGTACTGATTCTTGGTGTTAATGGCTTTATCGGCAATCACTTAACTGAGCGTCTGTTACGCGATGACCGCTATGAAGTTTATGGCCTGGATATTGGTTCTGATGCGATTAGCCGCTTCCTCGATAACCCTTATTTCCATTTTGTGGAGGGGGATATCAGCATCCATTCGGAATGGATTGAGTACCACATTAAAAAGTGTGACGTAATCTTACCATTGGTAGCGATTGCTACTCCAATTGAATATACCCGTAACCCACTACGCGTTTTTGAATTGGATTTCGAAGAGAATCTGAAGATTGTGCGTGATTGCGTTAAATACAATAAACGTATTGTTTTCCCGTCAACATCTGAAGTCTACGGCATGTGTGATGACAAAGAGTTTGATGAAGACACATCACGCTTGATTGTTGGCCCGATCAATAAACAGCGCTGGATTTATTCAGTATCAAAACAATTGCTGGACCGTGTTATCTGGGCTTACGGTGCTAAAGAGGGGCTGAAGTTCACGTTGTTCCGTCCATTTAACTGGATGGGGCCACGTTTGGATAACCTTGATGCTGCGCGCATTGGTAGTTCTCGCGCCATCACACAACTTATTCTCAATCTGGTTGAAGGCTCACCAATAAAATTAGTGGACGGCGGCGCACAAAAACGTTGCTTTACCGATATTCACGATGGCATTGAGGCATTATTCCGCATTATTGAGAATCGTGATGGCTGCTGTGATGGGGAGATCATTAATATTGGTAACCCAACTAATGAAGCCAGTATTCGTGAATTGGCCGAAATGTTACTGAGCAGCTTTGAGAAACACGAATTACGCGATCATTTCCCGCCATTCGCTGGCTTTAAAGATATTGAAAGTAGTGCATATTACGGTAAAGGCTATCAGGATGTTGAGTATCGCACGCCAAGTATTAGCAATGCGCGCCGTATTCTGCATTGGCAACCCGAAATTGCCATGCAGCAAACTGTCACTGAAACATTGGACTTTTTCCTGCGTGGTGCCGTGCTTGAACAAAACGAAACTATGAAGGATGAGTCTCGCGTATGAAGCAAGTTGGCCTGAGGATTGATGTAGACACCTATCGAGGAACAAAAGAGGGGGTGCCGTCATTACTTGCTGTATTGGAAAAGCATAATGTCAGTGCCAGCTTTTTCTTCAGTGTTGGGCCGGATAATATGGGGCGTCATTTGTGGCGTCTTTTCCGCCCGCGTTTTCTATGGAAGATGCTGCGCTCTAATGCTGCCTCACTGTATGGCTGGGATATTTTGTTGGCGGGTACAGCCTGGCCGGGGAAGAGAATTGCCCAGAATCTGGGTTCGGTAATGAAAACTACTGCTCAAGCTGGGCATGAGGTTGGTTTACATGCCTGGGATCACCAAGGCTGGCAGGCTAATGTTGCGTCGTGGTCGAAGCAGCAATTAACACAACAGATTCAACTGGGAATCGATGCTTTAAAGCAAAGTATTAATCAACCCGTTACATGTTCTGCGGTGGCGGGTTGGCGTGCTGATGGGCGTGTTCTGGCAGTGAAACAGGCGTTTTCTTTCCGCTATAACAGTGACTGCCGGGGGACTCACCCTTTTAGGCCACAACTGCCAGATGGTAGTTTGGGGAGTGTACAAATACCGGTCACTTTGCCCACTTATGATGAAGTGGTCGGTAGCGAAGTTCGAGTGGAAGATTTCAATGATTTTATTCTTGATGCTATTTTGCGTGACGGTGGTGTGCCGGTTTATACCATTCATGCAGAAGTTGAAGGGATGTCTCAGGCGGTAATGTTTGAACAGCTTTTGCTCCGGGCTAAAAAGCAGGGTATCCAGTTTTGCCCACTAAGCTCGTTATTACCGCCAGTGTTGGACTCATTGCCAGTGGGGAAGGTTGTGCGTGCTACCTTCCCGGGGCGAGAGGGATGGTTAGGGTGTCAGTCTGATATTGAGGTTATGGAATGAGGCTGTTAAAAGGAAGTGGGGCTGCTCTACTGGCGTTATTTTTTGCTTTAGTTTATTTGTTACCCATAAATAGTCGCCTCTTATGGCAACCAGACGAAACTCGCTATGCAGAAATTAGCCGGGAGATGTTGCAACGTGGCGATTGGATTGTGCCGCATTTATTAGGCATTCGCTATTTTGAAAAACCCATTGCGGGGTATTGGTTTAATAATATTAGTCAGTGGCTATTTGGCGATACTAACTTTGCCGTGCGTTTTGGTTCTATTTTCAGTGCCGCAATGAGCGCAGTGCTTGTTTATTGGTTGGCAACTTTATTATGGCGCAATCGCTTGACATCTTTACTGGCAACCTTTATCTATCTCTCCATGTTTTTGGTGTTTGGTATTGGTACTTATGCCGTGCTAGACCCTATGATTTCACTGTGGCTCGCGGCGGCTATGGTAAGCTTCTATCTCACTACACGCGCGAAGACGACGCAACAGAAAGTCGGTGCCTACATTTTGTTGGGCCTCGCTTGTGGTATGGGCTTTATGACCAAAGGTTTTCTGGCTCTGGCTGTTCCGGTTATTGCCGTATTGCCGATTGTTATCCAACAAAAAAGAGTAAAAGAACTGCTCATTTTTGGCCCAATAGCAATAATCAGTGCAGTCCTATTAAGTTTGCCGTGGGCGCTGGCAATTGCACAACGTGAGCCTGATTTCTGGCACTATTTCTTCTGGATTGAACATATTCAGCGATTTGCTGAAAAAGATGCACAACACAAAGCGCCATTTTGGTATTACCTCCCCATATTGTGCCTTGGTGTGTTGCCTTGGTTAGGTTTATTACCTGGCGCTTTATTCAAAGGCTGGCGCGAACGTAATACGCGGCCAGAATTGTTCTTTTTGCTCAGTTGGGTATTGATGCCTTTACTGTTTTTTAGCGTAGCGAAAGGGAAGTTACCGACTTATATTTTGCCTTGTATGGCCCCGCTGTCTTTGCTTATGGCTGCATATGCAACTGATTGTGCTAACAACATGCGTATGCGAGCGCTGAAAATCAATGGATGGATAAATCTGGTCTTTGGTGCGGTTTGTGCGTTGGCGGTTTTGGTTATTGGTATGGGGCTGGTCGCTCATCTGGTCGCTTATGGTCCGCAAGAGCATCAGAAAGTTATTCTGGCAACCCTTGCTTTTGCTGGCTGGGGCATTGTAGGTTTTATTACCTTGCGTAATAACGCCCGTCTTTGGCGCTGGTCTGCCGCATGTCCACTGCTGTTTATTCTGCTAGTAGGCTACCTGATCCCTCAGCAGATAATTGATTCTAAACAACCGCAAAATTTTATCCAAAGTAATATGAGCGAACTCAGTACCAGCCGGTACGTTCTTACCGACAGTGTGGGTGTCGCCGCAGGGTTGGCATGGGAGCTTAAACGCAGCGATATTATGATGTTCAGCCAAAAAGGTGAGTTAACGTATGGGCTGGCCTATGCTGACCATCAGGATAAATTTATCGGTGATGCTGAATTTGCGCAATGGTTAGCCCAGGCAAGGCAGCAAGGTGATGTTTCATTAGTCGTGCAGTTATCCCGCAATGAGGCCATCCCTGCTCATTTACCGGCGGCTGATAAGGTTAATCTGATGAATCGCTTGGCACTGCTGTGGTACCAAAAAACGCCATGACAAGTTACCTGCTATTGATCATAGTCAGCTTATTGACCTGTGCGGGTCAGTTATGCCAGAAGCAAGCAGCGCAACGTTGGGAGCGGCACGACTTAGATCGATTAGCATCAGCATTGCGGTGGTTGGCGCTCGCAGTGCTGTTACTCGGTGTGGGGATGTTGCTGTGGCTGCGTCTATTGCAGCATCTCCCCCTGAGTGTGGCCTATCCAATACTGAGTTTTAACTTTGTTTTGGTGACATTAGCAGCGCAGTTCTTTTATGGTGAAAAGGTTACCTCTCGCCATTGGCTGGGAATTGTCGCCATCATGTTTGGTATCTTGCTAATGAGTTGGCACTTATGAAAGGCTATATGTGGGGCATGGGCAGTGTGGTGTTGGTAACCGCAGCCCAGCTCATGCTGAAATGGGGCATGATGCACATGCCATTAATATCACTGGCTGATATTAATGGCTATTTTCTGGCAAACCATCTGCTACAGCTATTCGCGGTAATATGCGGCCTGACAGGTTATGCATTATCTATGATGTGCTGGTTTTTTGCGCTGAGATACTTGCCACTTAATCGAGCCTATCCGTTATTGAGTCTCAGCTATGCTTTGGTTTATTTGGCCGCGGTGTCACTACCGTGGTTCAATGAATCGGCGACACTACTCAAAACACTGGGCGCAGGTTTTATTCTGTTGGGGATATGGCTGATACATACAAAACCGATAAAAGGTGGCTAAATTCATTATCTCATTCATATAACTTGTTTTTCCTAAACTCGATAGCTAAATTACCCGTATTGGTGCCTTTTATTAGCCAGATAGGTTGGCTAAGTCTTACCACGGTGGAATATCGATGCGGATGCGTTTCTGGATCTTTCTGGTCAGTATGATTCTTGCAGGTTGTAGCAGCCATGCTCCAACACCGAGTGGACATTTATCTGACTCGATTGTGGTTGTGGCAAAATTGAATGAACAACTTCGCCAATGGGAAGGTACGCCATATCGGAATGGTGGGTTGGATCAACATGGTGTCGATTGTTCTGGCTTTGTCTACCGCACTTTCCGCGATCGTTTTGATATGCAGCTACCACGTACCACAGTAGCGCAAACTGCCTTAGGGACTAAAGTTTCCCGCGATGAATTGATGCCGGGTGATTTAGTCTTCTTTAAAACCGGTAGTGGTCAGAATGGATTGCATGTTGGTATTTACGATACTAATGATGAATTTATTCATGCATCAACCAGTAAGGGGGTTATCCGTTCCTCACTTGAAAATGTTTACTGGAAACGTGTTTACTGGCAAGCACGCCGTATTTAATCCCCCTTCGTTCTGGTAAATAATTACCTATAGGTTCCATCGGCAGAAATCAGGGTAGGTTATGCTATCTTAGTGGCTGATTAATTTGGTTCGGAGCCGCATTTATGTCATCCCTTCGGTTGCTCATTTCTGATTCCTATGATCCCTGGTTTAATCTGGCAGTAGAAGAATGTATTTTTCGCCAGATGCCAGCAAATCAGCGGGTACTGTTTCTGTGGCGTAATGCCGATACCGTGGTTATTGGTCGCGCCCAAAATCCGTGGAAAGAGTGTAATACGCGCCGGATGGAACAAGATGGTGTGAAATTGGCTCGCCGTAGCAGTGGCGGTGGTGCAGTATTCCATGATCTGGGGAATACCTGTTTTACTTTTATGGCGGGTAAACCGGAATATGATAAAACGGTTTCAACGCAAATTATTCTAAATGCGTTGGCATCCCTCGGGATTCAGGCCAGCGCTTCGGGCCGTAATGATCTGATGGTTATTAATGGCGATGATGAGCGTAAAGTTTCGGGTTCGGCTTATAAAGAAACTAAAGACCGTGGTTTTCATCACGGTACGTTGTTATTAAATGCTGACCTTAAGCGATTAGCCGATTACCTCAATCCTGATCCTAAGAAGTTAAAAGCCAAAGGCATTACTTCGGTTCGTTCCCGAGTGGCTAATTTGGTGGAGATATTACCTGGAATTGATCATAAGAAGGTATGTGTCGCGATTACACAGGCTTTTTTTGACTATTATCATGAGCAGGTTCCTGCCGAAATTATCTCCCCACAGGCACTTCCTGACCTTCCGGGCTTCGCGGAGCAGTTTGCCAAACAGAGTAGCTGGCAGTGGAATTTTGGTCAGGCTCCGGCGTTTACACATTTAGTCGATACACGCTTTATTTGGGGAGGGATTGAGCTACATTTTGATGTATTGCACGGAGCGATTGATCGCTGCCAAATATTCACTGACAGCTTGAATCCAGCCCCTCTTGAGGCGTTAGCAGGAAGATTGCAAGGTGCGGTTTATCGGCCAGAAACCATTAATACGGTTTGCCAACAATTGAGTGATGATTTTCCTGAATCACAGGCCGAATTGTTACAAGTTAGCCACTGGTTAACGGAGGCATTGCGCTGATGTCTGGTTCTAAAAACGTTAAATCGGATAGCACGCCTAAATTTAACCATGATGTTAACTTTAAAAATAGCTACGAGCAGCAATTGAGTGGCTTTTATACCCATCTGCAACCTACGCCGCTGAAAGGCGCGCGCTTGCTCTATCACAGTGAAGCGCTGGCAAACGAACTTGAACTGGATGCCAGTTGGTTTAGTGCGCCGAAATCTACTGTGTGGGCAGGTGAATCGCTGTTGCCGGGGATGATGCCGCTGGCACAGGTGTATAGTGGTCATCAGTTTGGTGTGTGGGCGGGTCAATTGGGGGATGGGCGAGGTATTTTGCTGGGAGAGCAGCAACTCAGTGATGGTCGCAGTATGGATTGGCATTTAAAAGGTGCCGGATTAACACCTTATTCCCGCATGGGGGATGGGCGGGCCGTATTACGTTCAGTTGTCCGAGAGTTTTTAGCCTCAGAAGCATTGCACCATTTAGGTATCCCTACCAGCCGTGCATTGACTATCGTCACCAGCGAACATCCTGTTTATCGCGAACAGCCAGAGCGTGGCGCGATGCTGCTACGGGTGGCCGAAAGTCATGTGCGCTTTGGTCATTTCGAACACTTCTACTATCGCCAGCAGCCGGAACAAGTAAAACAATTGGCAGATTATGTTATTGCACGTCATTGGCCCCATTTGGTCGGGGAACAGGAACGTTATCTGCTGTGGTTTACCGATGTGGTAATGCGAACTGCCCGCTTGATTGCTCAGTGGCAGACTGTCGGTTTTGCGCATGGTGTGATGAATACCGATAATATGTCGATTCTTGGCATCACTATGGACTATGGCCCATTCGGGTTTCTTGATGACTATGTGCCCGGTTATATATGCAACCATTCTGATCATCAGGGGCGTTATGCTTTTGATAATCAACCGGCGGTGGCATTGTGGAATCTGCATCGATTGGGGCAGGCGTTGTCAGGTTTAATGTCGGTGGCGCAATTACAATTGGCGCTGGATGCCTATGAGCCTGAATTAATGGCCGTATACGGTCAACAAATGCGCGCTAAACTGGGGTTATTCGCAAGCGATAGCCAGGATAATGATGTGCTGACCGGGTTACTGAGTTTGATGATTAAGGAAGGGCGGGATTATACCCGCACGTTCCGTTTGTTGAGTGAGGTTGAAATGCACTCAGCGCACTCCCCTTTGCGGGATGATTTTATCGATAGGGCGGGCTTTGATAGTTGGTTTAGCCGCTATCGCACGCGTTTACAGCAAGAGCCGGTGGACGATGCGCAGCGGCAGTTAGCAATGAAAGCAGTGAATCCGAAATATATATTGCGTAACTATTTGGCACAGCTCGCTATTGATCACGCAGAAAAGGATGACATCCTGCCATTGCGGCGGTTGCATCAGGCTTTACAGCAACCCTTTGCGGATCAACCTGAGTTTGATTCCCTCGCCGACTTACCGCCTGACTGGGGAAAACATCTGGAGATCTCGTGTTCCAGTTAGTTTGTTTAACCATCTGACCATTCCAGCCGGTAACCGTGGCTCTGTTATCGGCTGGATTCTCCTGCAATTCGCAACTGTTTAAGCACTTGAGGCGTTTGCAGGCCAAAACCCAGTAAGGCCTGATCATCAAGTACCAACAATCTTTGTTTTTTACCCGCCGGTGTAAGCACTACTCCCGGTAAGCGCCAGATATTATCCACGCCACCCACTGATTTAATGCTATGCGACGTGACTATCAGCAGGTCAGGGGCACTGGCGATAATCCCTTCTTGTGATAACGGGCGATAGCCGCTGAATGTCTGCATTGAGTTGTCCAAGCCTGACAGTCGAAATAAGGTATCTGCGGCGGTGCCTTTACCCGCAGCCAGTGGTGGTAACCCTGCATGACTGATGATAAATAAGGCTTTTACCGGCAACGGCGTGGAGACGATTGAAGCCAGTTGCTGCTGGTAGTCATTGATCAGCTGTTGGCCTTTCTCTGGCTTATTGACGGCTGTGGCAATCAAATGGATTTTAGTAATCACTGTTTGCGGTGAGGTGTCAGCAGGAATAAATATGACGTTGACGCCATAATCAGTGAGTTGTTTCAGCGCGATGGACGATGACGCCTGCGCACGGCATAACACCAAGGTTGGTTGTAAAGCGAGAATACCTTCGGCGTTGAGGTGCCGCAAGTAGCCCACGTCCGGCAAGGTTTTCAGCTCGACAGGATGCTGGCTGGCACTGTCCCTTGCCACAATATTGTCACCTACGCCTAATGCGTAGGTGATTTCAGATATATCGCTACCGAGGGTAATAATGCGTTGGCTGGCCATGCTATTTATTGGAATAATAAATACAATAAGCATTAACCATTTATTCATCGATTGAACCTATGGTGGTCAACTCGGCCAGTTGCTGATGCCATTGGTGCTGTTCTGGCTGACCTTCGCTGCGTTGACCGAATAATTGCAGAATATGTTTACCTTGAGTATCCAGCAGCTCCAGACTTGAGATAAAACCGTCTTGTGTCGGTTTGCGTGTTACCCAACTCTCCGCAATGGCATTCTCGTGTAGGTACAAAGTAAAGCACGAGTTAAGTACACTCAGCCACTGAGGGGTTGGTGTGTGTTTTTCGTGATTAACAATGAGTTGTTCTATCACTCCGGTAAATATCTGCATACACCCGTTGTTGCCCACAAAAATCATCACTTCGTTCTGACTGGTTTGCGCTGCATGGAGAATCTGCCTTAATGCCCGGTTATCAACTTGATAAGCCAGGTCATCACTGACAGCGCGGAAGGCTTGCCTGCGGGTGATTTTATTGCGTTTTAGCAACATAAAGAACTGATGGATATCATTCATTTTGCGCCATTCGCTCTCTATGGCTGCATTATCTATGGCTGTGGTATCAATCAATTTATCGTGAGTTGATTCCTCATTTGTGGGTTGTAATGTCAGTTGCGCATTGTTTTTACAATGATATTTATTCACCAACAGTTGCCATGCTTGCAGGTCGGTGTCAGCGGTGCTGTAGATTTGGTGAACCACTTTACCTTGTAGATTAAAGCAGTGAATACTGTGTTGTGCGCCTTGTGGTGTCTCTTCACACAGGCTAAAAAAGCTGTCCCATTGGCGGAAAAATAGCCTTAAATCCAGTGCGCGTGGGTTGAGTACCAGACCAAGGTGGCCGTGTAAACGCAAATTCTGATACTCGCCAAAATGCTCATGTATTGCATAGTCGTTGCGGGTGATCGCTTTAGTGACACCGACTTTTTCTAATTCGGCTAGCAGTATGCTGGCACTAATATCCAGGCGTTGCGCATCGTGTCCCACGCGTGCATACAACAGATCGGCTTCACTGACGTTCATCATAAGCGCGATATCGTGTAGCGGTTTACCGGGGTGCTGTTGCCGGATATTGAGGTAGTGTTGGTAAAGTGACATTTCCATACGTTTTTCCTTGTGATTACCACTGATAGCTGATTAACAATTTGGCATTACGCCCATCCTGCGAAATTGCCTGAGGTGAGTAATAGGCTTTATTGAATGCATTACTCAATACTGCCGTGGTGGTGAGATCTCTTAGGCTACCTTGCCCTTGATAACTCAGATAAAAATCATGAACGGCGTAACCTGCTTGCGGTGGATGTGGTTTGAGCGTCGATGTCTTGGCATCGTTATTTTTCATAAGTTTGGTGTTTTCAGCCATTGTCAGAACCCAGCCGGTGCTAAAACCGCTGCTGGCAATGGGTACATTCAGGCGGCTGGTGACGGTATCTGGATTGATACTGTTAATAAATTGACGGGTGTCGAGATTGATAGCGCGGGTGCGGTTATAGGCCAGCGTCCAGTCAAACCATGGGTTCTGATAATCCAGTGACACATCCCAGCCCCAACTCTTACTGCGAGGGATATTGATGTAGGTGGATGTCATCATCATCATACTGACATCGTTGGTAATACGGTCTTTGGCATCAATGTTGAAGTAACTTGCTTTAAATTCTACCGAGTCATCATTAGCCAACAGGCTATCAAAATGTAGCCCAAAGCCTGCCTCGCGAGTGACGTTACTTTCTGGTGCTAAGTTGGGATTGGGTTTCCAACGATTAACAATCGTGATCCATTTACTGGGAATAGAGAAATGCACTGAGTCATTATAAAGCTCAGCCAGTGTGGGGGTGCGGAATGCCTGACTGTAGGCACCAAATAGCATCAGCCAATCGGTGGGATTAACCGTAACCGTTCCGTGTGTTGACCCGTTTTTAACTTCTTTGTCCGCAAATCCCTCGCGACTGTTTTGATAACTGTCAAAACGGCCACCTGCCAGCAAGGTTACCGGTAAGTCACGTAGCGTAATTTCATCTTGTAACCAACCCGATGTCAGTCTGATTTCAGCCGGTGGGAAGCTGCGAATAACCCCGATGGGAACTTGCTGTTGATGATAGGTTTCGACGCCATAAGTGAGCAAATGTGCCGTTGGGCTGTTAGTAAATAGCTGACTGCGGTTTTCCAGCTTTATGCCACGGGTGATCTGTTTACGGCTGCCATAACCCTCACCATTAACGTCATCGCTAATACTGACTTCGGAATAGTAAAGTTGGGTAGTAGCATCCAGCCAATCAAGGAGGTGCGGTTGCAAGTGGTAGGTAAGTTTCGCATCACGTTGAATGGTTGAACGATTCATCATTGGGTTGATATTATGTTTTAGATTTGGCGCACTTTGATTGGCCATGCGTGGTTCCAGCGCCCGGTTATTGTAGTAGCGCAGGGCGGTGGTCAACGATTGGCTGTCGGAAAGGTAGGCGGTGGCCTTAACCATTAGATTATTGATGGCTTCATCGTTAGGCGCATCAGAACCGTTACCCTGATAAATGTTACCCACCTTACGTTTACTGAAAGCAAGGATACCGTCCAGGCTCTCGGTGCGGCCAAAAACAGACATCCCTGAGCCTGTGCTGTGATAACCCGTGGCACCAAAGCCGCTGATGCGCAATCCGAGGTTTTGCCCCTCCGCCAGCAAATCGGCGGCATCAACGGTTTGGTATGTAATCACCCCTCCTAGTGCGCCGCTACCAAACTGTGATGTTGATGGGCTGCGGATCACGCGGACTTGTTTTATCAGCACCGGATCGAGGAACGTCCCATTGATATTGGCACCACTTATACCCTGACGAATACCATCAATCAGCACCAATACGCCATACTGGTCATAACCCCTGATATTCACGTTTTGCCCATTGGTGCGGCCAGCGCCTGTAACACTGACACCCGGCAGGTTTTGCAGCATTTCCGCCGCGGTGGTTGCAGTTTGATTTTGCGGTAGGGTGGCATCAATAATCGTTACAACACCGGGGGTTTTAAATGCGTCAGACGCCGTGCGAGTGCCGGTTACGGTAAGGGTATGGCTTTTGTTCTCTGGTGTAGAGCTGGCGGTGGCTGAGGGCGATAACGCAAAGGTAATCGCCAGGCTACACGCAGATAAACGAAAGAAATTAGGCATAAACAACTCTTCCTATGTTATTAAACATAATCAATGGGTTGCTGGCTGCCTTGACGATAGTTATCGGGTGGCTGGCGTAGTGGAATTTATGGAGAACCGGTTTCTACTGCTAAAAAACTATTTGGTTAATATCAGTTTTCCTGTTTTGGTTTGGCGTAAATAATAGAGTTGCCCCTGATGATTGATAGTCACTACGCCGTGTTGCCCAAGTAATTGTGAACTGTTGATACACGAGAGTGGCGGAGGTGACGAGGCTGGATAGTGTTGTCTTGCAGCGCAATTTACTGCCTGGATTTGGTTAGCCGCGTTGTGCATGATGTTTGGTCTTATGGTTTATATAATTGCTAATGTGATAATGATTATCATCTTCAATTGGGGGTGTTTCAACAATAAAGTCTATTAATTAATATGCCAATGACTTGTTTTTCATTAGTTATTTAAGGTGTGAATAGAACTGGATTGATTTATTGGTAGGGGGTTGGGGGGGACTCAATGGAATGGGTTTGACGTATTTGATTTGGTGATAGAAAGAGTTAACCCATGCGATTAACCCTATTCTATCCACGGCCTTGTGGTTAAAATCGGCTACTGACCGCATCAGCCAGTAAGCTCAATAATTGCTCGGTGTCCGCCCAATTCAGGCATGGGTCGGTAATAGATTGCCCATAAGTTAGCGGTTGTCCGGCAATAATCTTTTGCGTGCCTTCAATCAGGAAGCTTTCAGCCATCACCCCTACAATGGCGGTTGAGCCTGCACGAATCTGCTGGCCAATGTCAGCGGCAACTTCTAACTGGCGGCGGTGCATTTTCTGGCAATTGCCGTGGCTGAAATCCACCACCAGATGTTCCGGTAAATCAAACTCTCGCAAGCTGTCACATGCAGCGGCAATATCGGATGCGCCATAATTAGGCATCTTCCCACCGCGCATAATAATGTGGCCATAGGGGTTACCGCTGGTTTGGTAAATCGTCATCTGACCGGTTTTATCCGGAGATAAAAACATGTGGCTGGCTTGGGCGGCACGGATAGCATCGATGGCAATCCGGGTGTTACCGTCGGTACCATTTTTGAAACCAACCGGGCAGGAGAGCGCTGAGGCCATTTCGCGGTGAATCTGACTTTCAGTGGTGCGAGCGCCAATGGCACCCCAACTGATTAGGTCGGCAATATACTGGCCGGTGACCATATCGAGAAACTCGGTCGCCGTCGGTAAGCCTATCTCATTGACGGCCAACAGCAATTTTCGCGCCAATTCAATGCCCAGATTGACCTGACACGAGCCATCCAGTGCGGGATCAGAGATAAGTCCTTTCCAACCAACAACCGTGCGCGGTTTCTCAAAGTAGGTGCGCATCACAATTTCGAGGCTGTCTTGATAACGCTCGCGTAGCACATTAAGCCGGGTGGCATAATCAATGGCAGCATCCAGGTCATGAATGGAGCAGGGGCCTACGATAACCAGCAGGCGTGGGTCTTCGCCTGTCACTATTTTTTCGATACGTTTGCGTGACGCTGTCACGTTATCAGCTACAGCGTCAGAAATAGGTAACTTATCGGCCAGTTGTTGTGGCGTGATTAAGCTATCGATGCGCGCTGTCCGCAGTTCATCTGTTTTGTGCATGAAAATTCTCTAAATCTGTTCTTCTCTGCGGCAGGAATACCGGGAAGTGATGGCGTTCACAATAAACCAAAATGATATGAATTCAACCGCCATTGCCGAGATTCATACAAATTTAGATAAAATAAACTGTAAATTATTTACATAGTGAATATTTATACCCAAAGCAATTGGCGTTGTAGGCAGTAAGCGAACGACCCTGAGGCTTCAACGACCAAGGGGATGATTAAAACATCCGGCGGCTCATGCCTAAAATATCCAAAATTTTTGTTGAAATCTCCTCGACCGAGTAGTTGGTAGAATTCAAATAGCGAATCTGATTTTTACGGAATAATGCTTCAACTTCACCGACCTCCATCCGGCATTGACGTAAAGAGGCATAACGGCTGTTTTCACGCCGCTCCTCACGAATAGCGGCGAGCCGTTCAGGATTAATGGTTAACCCAAAAAGTTTATGCTGAAAGGGTTTCAGCGCCGCAGGAAGCTGCAAATTGTCCATATCATCGGCGATAAACGGGTAGTTTGCCGCGCGAATGCCAAATTGCATCGCCAGGTAGAGGCTGGTTGGCGTTTTACCACAGCGGGAGACACCCAGCAGAATCACCTGCGCTTGATCCAGATTGCGTAGAGAAATACCGTCATCATGAGCCAGGGCGTAGTCGATAGCTGCGATGCGCGCATCGTATTTACCCAGATTACTTTCCGTTAAGCCGTGGGTTCTATTGAGTATCGGTTGAGGTGCTACACCCAACTCCCCTTGAAGCGGGGCAACTAGCGCCTGCACAATATCTTGACAGAATCCGTCGCTACGCTGAATTATCTCCCGCACTTCGACACTGATTATTGAATAGAATACCAGTGGCCTGACGCCGGTATCTTGATATATCTGGTTGATTTTCTCACAAACTTCTTGCGCACGCGCGGCACTTTCAACAAATGGCAGCGTAAAGGTGGTTGCCTTCACCGGGAATTGGGACAACACGGCGTGGCCAAGCACTTCTGCGGTGATCGCCGTACCATCTGAAATATAAAATACACTTCTTTCCACGCTGACTCCTGAATACGTTGTAGGCGAATCGTTATCACCCGCTATGTTTGGTGAGTACGTTGCTTTGCCAATAAATCGCTTTGACAATAATAGGGACATTTTCGCCCTTCAGTGTGCCTTATTGATTTTATGGGTAAAGTGTTTGCGGTCAGAATCAGCCGAAAAACACTTTTCTTGTTGGCTTGATCGATTCACCTGTCCATGTGCTATGGATCATTGTGCTAGTCTCTTAAATGCGTATGGCTGGCTTGTCAGCCACCCTAACCTCTGTCCGTACCCTACAGACTGTCTGTAACTTATAGATAATGTAAAAAGGATTGTTTCGATGTCCAACAATGGCCTAAATCTGTGTAACGTGCTTTGGTACAACCAGCTCGGGATGCAGGATGTTGAAAGGGTAGGCGGCAAGAATGCCTCTCTGGGTGAAATGATAACCAATCTTTCAGAATTGGGTGTTTCGGTCCCCAATGGCTTTGCGACCACAGCTCAGGCGTTTAATGATTTTCTGGAGCAAAGTGGTGTTAACCAACGTATCTATCAACTACTGGATAACACCAATGTTGATGATATTACAGCATTGACCAAAGCGGGCGCGCAGATCCGCCAATGGGTTATTGAGACGCCGTTCCACCCCGTGTTTGAACAATCAATTCACGAGGCTTATAAGCAGTTAGCGGATGGCGAGCCTGAGGCTTCCTTTGCTGTGCGTTCTTCCGCCACGGCTGAGGATATGCCGGACGCCTCCTTTGCGGGTCAGCAAGAAACTTTCCTTAACGTACAGGGTATTGAGGCGGTAATGGTCGCCATCAAACATGTTTTTGCCTCTTTGTTTAACGATCGCGCCATCTCTTATCGCGTACATCAGGGCTATGACCATCGCGGTGTGGCGTTGTCGGCCGGTGTGCAACGGATGGTGCGCTCAGACCTTGCATCATCAGGGGTGATGTTTACCATTGATACTGAATCGGGTTTTGATCAGGTGGTGTTTATCACCGCAGCCCACGGTTTGGGTGAAATGGTGGTGCAGGGCGCGGTTAACCCAGATGAGTTTTATGTGCATAAACCGACGTTGCGTAATGGTAAACCTGCCATTGTGCGCCGCAATATGGGATCGAAGAAGATCCGTATGGTTTACGCCGACAGCCAGGAACATGGCAAACAGGTTCAAATTGAAGATGTGCCAGAAGTACAACGCAATCGTTTCGCTCTTAGCGACGATGAAGTTGAGGCATTGGCCCATCAGGCATTATTGATTGAAGAGCACTATGGCCGCCCGATGGATATCGAGTGGGCCAAAGACGGCCATACCGGCAAGCTGTTTATCGTGCAAGCCCGGCCGGAAACGGTGCGTTCCAATGAGCAAGTGATGGAGCGCTACCTATTGAATAACCAGAGTAATGTGCTGGTGGAAGGTCGTGCTATTGGGCATCGCATTGGTGCTGGGCCGGTCAAGATTATTCATGATATCAGCGAGATGGATCGCATTCAGGCCGGTGATGTTCTGGTAACAGACATGACTGACCCTGATTGGGAGCCGATCATGAAAAAAGCATCAGCCATTGTGACCAACCGCGGCGGGCGTACCTGCCATGCCGCAATTATCGCACGCGAGTTGGGGATTCCGGCGGTGGTGGGATGCGGCAATGCCACCGATCTTTTGCATGAAGGCCAGAATGTGACGGTTTCTTGCGCTGAAGGGGATACCGGTTATGTCTATCATGAGCTGCTGGACTTCTCGATTCAAAGTTCGCAGGTGACTGAACTGCCTGATTTACCGTTGAAAATCATGATGAATGTTGGTAACCCCGATCGGGCTTTTGACTTCGCCCGCTTGCCAAATGAGGGGGTTGGTCTGGCGCGGTTGGAATTTATTATTAACCGCATGATAGGTGTCCATCCAAAAGCGTTGTTGGAGTTTGATCAACAGTCTGCGGAGATTCAGGCTGAAATTAAGGCGCTGATGAACGGCTATGACGACCCGGTCGAGTTCTATGTTGGTCGCCTGACCGAAGGGATTTCTACCTTAGGCGCGGCATTCTGGCCTAAACGGGTGATTGTGCGTTTGTCTGATTTTAAATCTAATGAGTATGCCAATCTGGTGGGGGGCGAAAAATATGAACCCCATGAGGAAAACCCGATGTTGGGCTTCCGTGGTGCCGGACGTTATGTTGCAGACAGCTTCCGTGATTGTTTTGCACTGGAGTGTGAGGCGATGAAACGGGTGCGCAATGTCATGGGGTTGACCAACGTCGAGGTCATGGTGCCTTTTGTCCGTACCGTTGCTCAGGCAGAGGCGGTGGTCGCTGAACTTGCCCGGCAGGGGCTAAAACGTGGCGAAAATGGTCTGAAGATCATTATGATGTGCGAAATCCCTTCCAATGCGCTGCTGGCTGATCAGTTCCTTGAGCATTTTGATGGGTTCTCTATTGGTTCCAATGATATGACTCAGCTTACGCTGGGGCTGGACAGGGACTCTGGTGTGGTGTCAGAATTGTTTGATGAACGCAATGAGGCAGTTAAGGCATTGTTATCAATGGCAATTCAGGCAGCTAAACGTCAGGGTAAATATGTTGGCATTTGTGGTCAGGGGCCATCTGACCATGAAGATTTTGCCTTGTGGTTAATGGAACAGGGGATAGACAGTTTATCTCTCAACCCGGATACCGTGGTGCAAACCTGGCTGAGTTTGGCGCAACATAGCAAGCATTGATAAAGCATCAGGCGTATTAATTATCCGCAACTGCGGTTGCGGATTTTTTGCTAATAACAATATTATGGTAAAGCTATTCGCGTGACAGTGGCGTGAGCCTGGGATGGCGAGTAACGAGTGCAGTTAATCCCTGCAACGTCAAGTACAAAAAAGTAGAGTAAAAAAAAAGCCCGTCTTAAGTGACAGGCAAAGACTACACACAGCAATACATATATTCGATTACTGCTATTTAAATAAGTCACTGTCAAATGAGCTATTTAAATAGCTTGAGGGAAATGATTCTTAATAATAATCTTAATTAAATTCTGTAAGTTAGTCATTAAGAATCATCTGAATAGAAATAATTAAAATAAGCTTGTGATTAGCATTAATAACCTTACGTTATTAATGCTAATCATTATTTAATATCGAACGACATTGGAGGTTAAGAATAGAACTTCACGAATTTAAGGGATGGTTGCTAATATATAATAGGTAATCCGGCTGAATAAGCGAGATGCGGTAGCATAATGACCATATCGGTCATACTCCAAGCCGCAGGTACATTAGTTGCTTTCGTTTACCCCAGTCACTGACTTTATGCCAGTGACTGGGGGTGGCTCAATTGCCACCTTTCCTGCAACTCGAATTATTTAGGGTGAAAATATTGCCAGAAGTTAAAGCTCATCCAAATGTCTGGCGACGTCTTTGATGCTTTCTTCCGGTTCGGGGGCTTCGTTAACCCAGGCAGAGGTCAGGCGATAGGAAATAGCCAGTACCACCGGGCCAATAAACAGGCCAATCATGCCGAATGACAGCAGACCGCCGATCACCCCGGAAAGGATTAGGATCATGGGCATATCAGCTTCCATACGGATCAAATATGGCCGCAACACGTTGTCCATCGTTCCGACAATACAACTCCAAACCAGCAGCACAGTGCCCCAGGTGGTGTCGCCAGTCCAGTACAGCCAGATAACCGCTGGCACCAATATCAACAGTGGCCCGAGTTGAGCAACACAGCAGATAAACATCAGTACCGTCAACAAGGTCGCATATTGAATACCGGCGATGGCAAGGCCAATCCCACCCAATACGGCCTGGACTAATGCGGTCACGACAACACCCAATGCCACGGCACGGATAGCTTTTGCTGCCAGAACCACTACCGCGTCACCACGTTTATCTGCGGCGCGTACTGCGAAATGGCGAATGCCGAGGCCCACCTGCTCACCATGAAAATAGAGCAGAGTACTAAACAGTACCATCAGAGCCAGATGAATCACGAAGTAGCCCACATGCGCGGCTTGAGCGACCAACCAGGTGGCTGTCGCACCGACATAAGGTTGGACTTTTGCCAATAGCGCGTTGCCGCCACCGGCAACCAGCGTATGCCAACTGCTGTAAAGTTTGCTGCCTATCATCGGAATGGATTGTAACCAATTCATCTCCGGGAAGTGCAGTTTTGAGGGGCTGGAGGCCCACGCGATAACCGGGCCACTGTTTTCAACCAAACTGCTAACCAGCAGGGCTATCGGGATGACGAATAACAAGATCAGCAGCATTGTCATGACAATTGCCGCCAACCAACGTTTGCCCCACAGGAGCTTTTCAAATCTGATCAGCAACGGCCAGGTGGCAATAACCACCATGCCAGCCCAGGCAAAACCCATAATAAAAGGCTGTACCACCCAAAAACTGGAGACAATCATTATCATAATGAATATCACGCCAAACATCAGTTTGGGCAGGTCTGTACGACGTTGTTGCGGGTAATTCATCGATATTTTCTCACTTCACAAGTTATGGCAAGGTGGCCATTGCACGATTGTCTATCACTAAGAAACTGCACTAATCATGGTATATTTCTGTCGGTTTTAACAGATATCTCCGGATTTTAACGCCGAGATGACTTAAAAAACATTACGATAGCGTGGGGTTAATAATAATCCGAGTGCATCGAATGTACTGAGCTACGTTTCCCCCAGTTTATTGTAGTGGCAACTGACACAATATAATATTTTGATATTTAATGAATTATTGTTTGAATTCGCCTTATTCGAACGCCATCACTTTCCTATCATTCTGAATTAGCACAAATTGTTTTTAATTGGCATAAAGGGTTCGACAAAGGTTGTTGCTAACAGATAATCTCACAATGGAACAACAACAAACATATTGATAGGGTCACACTCATGATCCCACAGATTTCCCAAGCGCCAGGTGTGGTTCAGTTGGTGCTGGATTTTTTGGACGCTTTGAAGCAAAACGGGTTTACCGGCGATAGCGCCACTAATTATGCCGATCGCCTGACGATGGCGACCGATAACAGTATTTATCAGTTACTGCCCGATGCCGTGGTTTTTCCGCGCTCGACGGCGGATGTCGCATTGATTGGTCGTCTGGCCGGGCAGGAAAATTTTAAATCGTTGGTCTTTACGCCACGCGGTGGGGGGACTGGCACCAATGGTCAAGCCTTGAACCACGGGATCGTGGTGGATATGTCGCGCCATATGAACCGTATTCTGGAGATTAACCCGCAGCAGGGTTGGGTGCGGGTGGAGGCTGGGGTGATTAAAGATCAGCTCAATCAGTACCTACGGCCATTGGGTTATTTCTTCTCGCCGGAGCTTTCGACCAGTAATCGCGCCACACTGGGCGGGATGATCAATACTGATGCCTCTGGTCAGGGATCACTGGTGTATGGCAAAACCTCCGATCATGTGCTGGGTTTGCGTGCCATTTTGCTGGGCGGTGAGATGCTCGATACCCGCGCCATGCCGACGCCATTAGCGGAAACGATTGCGCAGGAAGACTCGGTTATCGGGCGTATTTATCATACGGTGCTAAACCGTTGCCGTGACCAACGACCACTGATTCTGGAAAAATTCCCGCAATTAAACCGCTTCCTGACCGGCTATGACTTACGCCATGTTTTTAGTGACGACTTACAAACCTTTGACCTGACGCGTATTTTGACCGGAGCAGAAGGAACGCTGGCCTTTATTACCGAAGCCACGCTGGATATTACACCGCTGCCTAAAGTGCGCCGGTTGGTGAATGTGAAGTACGATTCCTTTGATTCTGCCTTGCGTAACGCGCCGTTTATGGTGGAAGCGAAGGCGTTGTCGGTGGAAACGGTAGATTCCAAAGTGCTCAATCTGGCCAAAGAAGACATTGTCTGGCATTCGGTCAACGAGCTGATTGCCGATGTGCCAGATAAAGAGATGCTGGGTCTGAATATTGTTGAATTTGCCGGTGACGATAAAGCACTTATCGACAGTCAGATGGAATCTCTCTGCCTGCGGCTAGATGACCTGATATCGAGCCAACACGGCGGCGTTATTGGCTATCAGATTTGCAGTGACTTAGCCGGTATTGAGCGGATTTATGGGATGCGCAAAAAAGCGGTTGGCCTGTTGGGTAACAGCAAAGGGCAGGCCAAACCCATTCCGTTCGCCGAAGATACTTGTGTCCCGCCACAGCATTTAGCGGATTATATTGTCGAGTTCCGCCAGCTACTGGATAGCCATAATCTGAGTTATGGCATGTTTGGCCATGTTGATGCTGGGGTGTTGCATGTGCGCCCGGCACTGGATATGTGCTGTCCACAACAAGAAATGCTGATGAAGCAGATCTCCGATCAGGTGGTGCAACTGACCGCCCGATATGGTGGATTGCTGTGGGGAGAGCACGGTAAAGGCTTCCGCGCGCAATACAGTCCTGAGTTCTTCGGTGAGGTGCTTTACAACGAATTACGTTGCATTAAATCGGCTTTCGATCCTGATAACCGCCTGAATCCGGGGAAAATATGTTCGCCGCTCAATAGCGATGCCCCCATGATGCAAGTAGACAGCGCGGATAAACGCGGCACGCTGGATCGCCGTATCCCGCTGGCGGTCAGAACCTCATTCCGTGGGGCGACGGAGTGTAATGGCAACGGGCTATGCTTTAATTTTGATGCGCACAGCCCAATGTGTCCATCCATGAAGATAACCGGTGATCGTATTCATTCACCGAAAGGGCGGGCGACGCTGGTTCGGGAGTGGTTGCGGCTACTATCCGAGCAAGGGGTTGACCCCGTGGCTCTGGAGAACGGGCTGGTGGCCCAACGGCCAAGCTTGCGTAATCTTATCGAAAAGACCCGTAATAGCTGGGCCGCCAGTCAGGGCGACTATGATTTCTCGCATGAGGTCAAAGAGGCGATGTCAGGTTGCCTGGCGTGTAAAGCCTGCTCGACACAATGCCCGATAAAAATTGATGTGCCGGGGTTCCGCGCCCGTTTCCTTCAGTTATATCACACCCGTTACCACCGGCCGCTGCGTGATTATGTGGTCGCCGGTGTGGAAGACTATGCGCCGTTGATGGCTAAAGCGCCTAAGGTGTTTAACTTCTTCCTCAAGCAACCTTGGGTCGGCGCGTTAAGCCGCAAAAGTATCGGCATGGTGGATTTACCGCTGCTGTCCAGCCCAAGCTTGAAGCAATCATTATCCGGTCATTATGCCAGCACCATGACGCTCGAACAGTTGGAAAAACTGACCGAGCGCGAGCGCCGTCAGCATGTGCTGATCGTACAAGATCCTTTTACCAGCTACTACGATGCTCAGGTGGTGGCTGATTTTGTGCGGCTGGTAGAGAAGTTAGGTTTCAACCCGATATTGCTGCCATTCTCACCTAACGGCAAAGCACAACATATCAAAGGCTTCCTGCAACGGTTTGCCAAAACAGCGCGTAAAACCGCTGATTTCCTTAATCGTATTGCGCTTTTGGGGATGCCGATGGTGGGGGTCGATCCGGCATTGGTGCTTTGCTATCGTGATGAATATAAAGAGATTCTTGGCGGTTCTCGCGGTGAGTTTACCGTACAACTGGTGCATGAGTGGCTACAAGTGGCACTGGCTGAGCAGCCAGAGCAACAAATGCGCGGTGAATCCTGGTATTTGTTGGGCCATTGCACCGAAACCACCGCGCTGCCGGCCAGCAGCCAACAATGGGCGTCGATATTCTCCCGCTATGGGGCCAAACTGGAGAATGTCAGTGTTGGGTGTTGCGGCATGGCGGGAACGTATGGCCATGAGGTGAAGAACATCGACAATTCGCTCGGTATCTATGCACTCTCCTGGCAACAGGCATTGCAAAAACTGCCGGGTAAACGTTGTTTAGCGACGGGATACTCTTGCCGCAGTCAGGTTAAGCGTATTGAAGGTAACAGCCTAAAACACCCATTACAGGCTTTGCTGGAGCTGATTTAATTGGAGATAGTTTAATGCTTTGGAAACGCAAAACAACGCTGGCTGAACTGAACAAAACGAGTGAAGGCTGCATGGTTGCCCACTTAGGGATTGAGATAACCCGGTTGGGCGATGATGAACTGGAAGCTACCATGCCAGTGGATCACCGCACTACTCAGCCTTTTGGGTTACTGCACGGTGGAGCCTCAGTGGTGCTGGCGGAATCTCTGGGTTCAATGGCCGGTTATCTGTGTTCTGAGGAGGGGCAACGGGTGGTTGGGTTGGAAATCAATGCTAATCATCTTAAAGCCGTTCGCTCAGGAACCGTCCGTGGCTGTTGCCGTGCCATTCATGCGGGCCGCAGTCATCAGGTGTGGCAGATTGATATTTTTGATGAGCAAGGCCAACTGTGCTGCACCTCACGTTTAACCACCGCAGTGCTATCACCCACATAATAACCTTTAAAACACAACCGGATATATCGCTCCGCGCCAGATGCTGGCTTAGGGCGATATAACCTCTCATCACCCCTCCTTGGTATTCAGCGCCTGACACATTGCTTATCCCCCAATAATTTGAGTTGCACGACGGTGGCAATTGCTCGCAGAGCGGTTTGAACCGCATTTATACAAGCCCAATGAGCTTACCCTGCGAAGTGATTCGGGTAAGCGAAAGCCGCCAATGCCCATGCCGTTCGAAGTAAGACGCTATACCCGATAAGTGCGGTGAATCTCTATGATAGGTTTCCCCAGCGAGGGTTTTCAGCTAAAGTTAATCAACAAATAGGTATTTTTTATGAATGTTTTAAAACCACAGAAGCTAACCGCAATTAGCCTCTGATAGTGCAAGGGATTCGAACATCGCCGCGAATTTTTTTCATTAATTTCATGGTGATAAAAGTGGGCTTTTTCCCTTTGAACCTCGCTGGCCATCGCAGCATGATCACTCGTTGCCGCCTCATTCGAGGTTAAAACGGCCCTTTTCTGAATATCCCTGCAAAACAAACGGTTGAAGTGGTAATTATTATCACTACCATTGTAAATAATCTGTATTCAACCATGAATAATCAGTTAGCGAATCTTAAACCTGAAAAGTAAATGTTTATCTACCCAACAGACTTCAAGATGCAGGCAGGCGGATGAACGTAGCCAACACAACGGCAACCTGAAAGATGACGGGTAATAAAAAATCTAAGGTAGGGCATATGCAACAGGAATCAGTCGGAACATTTTCCCTCGACGAAAATGACTGGCAGGGCGTTACGATTACAGACAGTGCTGCCGCACAAATTACACGGCTCATGCAACAGAACCCAGATGTCAAAGGGTTACAGCTTGGCGTTAAACAGTCGGGTTGTGCTGGTTTTGCTTATGTAATGGATATGGCGAAAGCGCCTGCCAGTGACGCCTTGGTGTTTGAACATGGCAGCGCGAAACTTTATGTGCCATTGAAAGCGATGCCGTTTATCGATGGCACCGAGGTGGATTACGTCCGCGAAGGGCTTAACCAGATATTTAAATTTAATAATCCTAAAGCTCAGCATTCCTGCGGGTGTGGCGAGAGTTTTGGCGTTTGAGCGATGTAAACGAAATGACACGAAGCAATGTAGAAGTTCCAGATGATGTGCAGGCTTGGGTCAGTGATGGTCGCTACAAAGAAGGATTTTTTACCCAATTAGCGACAGATGAACTGGCAAAAGGCCTCAATGAAGAGGTGATTCGCGCCATTTCTGCCAAGCGGAATGAGCCTGAGTGGATGCTTGATTTTCGCCTTGGGGCCTACCGCAGTTGGCTGGAGATGGAAGAACCCCATTGGCTGAAAGCAAACTATAAGAGCCTGGATTATCAGGACTATAGCTATTATTCAGCGCCCTCGTGCGGCAGTTGCGATGACAGTTGTGACTCACAACCGGGGGCGGTGCAGCAATCGTCTGCGGACAGTTCTGCTCCGCGCGATTTGTCTGAGCAGGCGATGAATGAGTACCTCACCGCAGAAGTAGAATCAGCTTTTGCTCAACTTGGCGTTCCGGTGCGAGAGGGCGCAGAGGTAGCGGTTGATGCTATTTTTGACTCAGTATCGGTTGCCACCACCTATCGCGGAAAACTGGCCGAGCAAGGGATTATTTTCTGCTCATTCGGTGAGGCTATTCAGGAATACCCTGATCTGGTGCGTAAGTACCTCGGATCGGTCGTACCGGCCAAAGATAACTTTTTTGCGGCGCTCAATGCGGCGGTGGCGTCTGATGGCACCTTTGTTTATGTGCCCAAAGGGGTGCGCTGCCCGATGGAGTTATCCACCTATTTCCGTATTAATGCAGCTAAAACCGGCCAGTTTGAACGCACTATCCTGATTGCTGACGAAGACAGTTATGTCAGTTATATCGAAGGATGCTCCGCGCCGGTACGTGATAGCTATCAGTTACACGCCGCCGTTGTTGAAGTCATTTTGCATAAAAATGCTGAAGTGAAATATTCCACGGTACAGAACTGGTTTGCGGGTGCAGACAGCACCGGCGGTATCCTGAATTTTGTGACCAAGCGTGCTTTGTGCGAAGGTGCCGGTTCAAAAATGTCGTGGACTCAGTCAGAAACTGGTTCGGCGATTACCTGGAAATACCCCAGTGTGATTTTGCAGGGTGATAACTCCATTGGTGAGTTTTTCTCCGTCGCGCTCACCAACGGCCACCAGCAGGCGGATACCGGCACCAAGATGATTCATATTGGTAAAAACACCAAATCAACCATCATCGCCAAAGGTATCTCGGCCGGACACAGCCAGAATACCTATCGTGGCCTGGTGAAAATTCTGCCCGGCGCGGATAACGCCCGCAATTTTACCCAATGCGACTCAATGCTAATTGGCCCGGATTCCGGTGCGCACACCTTCCCGTATGTGGAGGTGCGCAACAACACGGCACAATTGGAACATGAAGCGACAACCTCAAAAATTGGCGATGACCAACTGTTCTATTGCTTGCAGCGCGGGATTAGCGAAGACGATGCCATCTCAATGATTGTCAATGGTTTTTGCAAAGATGTGTTCTCCGAATTGCCGCTGGAGTTTGCCGTCGAAGCACAAAAATTATTAGCTATCAGCCTGGAACACAGTGTGGGCTAAGCCTGAGTTGAAAAAGTATTCGCAGAGTTTTGCGCTCCGGCGCACCAAGGAACCCTATGTTAAGTATCAAGAATTTAAACGTCAGTGTTGAAGGTAATGAGATCCTTAAAGGTTTGGATCTGGAGATCAAACCCGGTGAAGTACATGCCATCATGGGGCCGAATGGCTCGGGGAAAAGCACACTGTCTGCGGCGCTGGCCGGGCGTGAAGAGTATGAGGTTACCGAGGGTAGCGTAACCTTCAAAGGGAAAAATCTACTGGAGCTGGCACCAGAAGACCGTGCCGGTGAAGGGGTGTTTTTAGCCTTTCAGTATCCGGTAGAGATCCCCGGTGTCAGTAACCACTTCTTCCTGCAAACTGCGGTCAATGCGGTACGTAAATACCGCCAGCAGGAGCCATTAGATCGCTTTGATTTTGCCGATTTTATCGAAGAAAAGATCGAACTGTTGAAGATGCCGGCAGATTTGCTGACCCGTTCTGTCAACGTGGGTTTTTCTGGCGGTGAGAAAAAACGTAACGATATCCTGCAAATGGCGGCGTTGGAACCCTCACTGTGCATTCTGGATGAAACAGATTCCGGTCTGGATATTGATGCTCTGAAGATTGTGGCGAATGGGGTTAACTCGCTACGTGATGAGAAGCGCGCATTTATCATTGTGACGCATTATCAACGCATTCTGGACTACGTGAAACCTGATTTCGTTCATGTGTTGTATCAAGGGCGTATCATCAAATCAGGTGATTTCACCTTGGTGAAACAGTTGGAGGAGCAAGGCTATGGCTGGCTTACCGACCAACAGTAACCTGCTGGCACAGCAGCAGTTACAACAAAAACAGCGTGCTGATGCGCTGATGCAATTCGGGCAACTGTTTAAACAGCGCAAAAATAGCCATTCATCACCAGCCAGTACACACTGGCAGCAGGTGTTGCAATTGGGTTTCCCCAGTTTTAAGCATGAGGACTGGAAATACACGCCACTGGAAAGCTTGCTGGCGCATGATTTCAGTTTTGCTGATACAACAACGGTGACAGCCGCGCAGCGTGATGCACTGTCATTAGTGCAAGATGCTCATCGGCTGGTTTTCGTTGATGGCCGCTATGCCCCAGAGTTAAGTGACTGCGCGTGTGGCCCTTACCAACTGACTCGCCTGAGCGACAATGCGCAATTCCCTGCGGCCATCCAATCAGAGGTGTTTTTGCATCTGACGGAAAGTTTGGCGCAGGAAAGCCTGCATATTCGATTACCGCAGGGGGAAACGAGTGATAAGCCGTTGTATCTGCTGCATATCAGTTCAGGTAATGACGCTGAGGCAGTCAATACCAGTCACTATCGCCATCATCTGGTGATTGAGCCGACAGCGCAGGCAGAGGTTATTGAGCATTTTGTTAGCGTGAATGAACAGCCGCACTTTACCGGTGCGCGTCTTACCATTGCTGTGGGTGATAATGCCGAGTTGAGTCATTACAAACTGGCGTTTGAAAGCCCACGAAGTTATCACTTTGCTCACAATGACCTGGTGCTGGGCCGTGATGCTCGAGCGCGCAGTTACAGCTTCCTGCTCGGTGCGGGGTTGACGCGTCATAACACCAGTGCGCAGTTGAACGGAGAGGGCGCAACCTTATCGATGAACAGTTTGCTGTTACCGATTGGGCGTGAAATCTGCGATACCCGCACCTATCTCGAGCATAACAAAGGCTACTGCGAAAGCCGTCAATTGCATAAAATCATCGTCCGTGAGCGTGGCAAGGCTATCTTTAATGGCATGATTAAAGTGGCTCAACACGCGTTAAAGACCGATGGGCAGATGACCAACAATAACTTGCTGTTAAGCAAATTGGCCGAAGTTGATACCAAGCCACAACTGGAAATTTATGCCGATGACGTGAAATGCAGCCACGGCGCGACCGTCGGGCGCATTGATGCCGAACAACTGTTTTATCTACAATCGCGTGGCATCAATCAGGCCGATGCGCAACAGATGATTATCTTCGCATTCGCAGCGGAATTAACCGAAGCCATCCATAACGAGACGATACGTAAAGTGGTGCTGGCGCGAATAGCAGAGCGTTTGGCAAGGGAGTCACTATGAGTTTCCCTATCGAACGAGTCAGGGCCGATTTCCCTCTGCTTGGCCGTCAGGTGAACGGGCAGCCGCTGGTGTATCTGGACAGTGCTGCCAGTGCGCAAAAACCACAAGTGGTTATTGACCGCGAGCTTCACTTCTATCGTGATGATTATGCTGCCGTCCACCGGGGTATCCATACCCTAAGTGGCGAAGCAACCGCACAGATGGAAGCGGTGCGAACTCAGGTCGCTGATTTTATCCATGCCGCTTCGCCGGAGGAGATTGTTTTCGTTAAAGGCACCACCGAGGGGATCAACTTGGTGGCCAACAGCTACGGGCGACATTTTCTCAAGGCCGGTGACAGCATTATCATCACCCAGATGGAACACCATGCCAATATTGTGCCGTGGCAAATGGTAGCGAAGGATCTCGGTGTTGAGATTCGTGTCTGGCCGTTGACGGCGACGGGGGAGTTAGAGCCTGATGCGTTGGCGGGCTTGATGGATAATACCACCAAGCTGTTGGCTATCACGCAAGTCTCTAATGTGCTGGGAACAGTCAATCCTATCAAAGAGATAGTTGCGCAGGCCAAAGCCGCAGGATTGGTGGTGTTAGTGGATGGTGCACAAGCTATCATGCACCAGCCGATTGATGTACAGGCGCTCGATTGTGATTTTTATGTCTTCTCCGGGCATAAGCTGTACGGGCCGTCGGGCATCGGTATTCTGTATGGCAAACGCGCGTTGCTACAACAGATGCCGCCGTGGGAAGGCGGTGGCTCAATGATCAAAACCGTCAGTTTGACCGAAGGCACTACATTTGCCGATGCCCCGTGGCGCTTTGAGGCCGGCTCGCCAAATACTGCCGGGATTATGGGGCTGGGTGCGGCAATACGTTATGTGAGTGCGTTAGGGTTGGCGCAGATCCAACAATATGAGCAGTCGTTGATGGATTACGCGTTGCAGCAATTGCACCAGATTAATAGCCTGACTCTGTATGGCCCGGCGGCGCGGGCAGGGGTGATTGCCTTTAATCTGGGGCCACACCATGCTTATGATGTCGGCAGTTTCCTTGATCAATATGGTATTGCGATTCGCACTGGTCACCATTGTGCGATGCCGCTGATGGCATTTTATCAGGTTCCGAGTATGTGTCGTGCCTCATTGGTGCTTTATAATACCCGCGAGGAGGTTGATCGCTTGGTGGCTGGGCTGCAACGTATCGAAACACTGCTGGGCTGAGCGCCCTTTAAAACTGACGACCCCCAACGTTATTGGCGTTGCAGGGAGCATGACAAACCGCTATTTATGCTCGCCCATCGGGTGAGCCTCCTTGAGGCTGATTTATACCGATGAGCTTATGTGTGTCAGTGATTTGGATTTGTGAGCGTAGCTAATACCTCTGTGACTTCAAGGGCATAGGGGTTTATTTAGGAAGCATGTTATGGCTGGTTTGCCAGAGAAAGATAAGTTGGTTCGTAACTTTTCCCGTTGCTTGAATTGGGAAGAGAAATACTTGTATGTGATCGAGCTGGGAGGGCAGCTTGCGCCGCTAACAGAACAACAGCGCCAGGCGGACAATTTGATCTCAGGCTGCCAAAGCCAGGTCTGGATAGCCATGACCCTCTCAGAGGAGGGGCTGGTGGTATTTGCCGGCGACAGTGACGCCGCTATCGTCAAGGGGCTGGTGGCCGTGGTGTTTATCCTTTATCACGATTTAACCCCGCAACAGATCGTTTCCCTCGATGTGCGTCCCTTCTTTGCGGATCTGGCCTTGAGCCAGCATCTGACGCCTTCCCGCTCACAAGGGTTGGAAGCGATGATCCGCGCTATTCGTAGCAAAGCGGCTGGGTTATTGGCCACGCAATAGCAGCCAATATTTCGTGCTTTATTCAGGGCTAACTGACCATTTTGCGTTATGAGTCACAGTTGTAAAATGGTGAGATTTCAGCAGCTTAAATCGGCAGCGACACCGGTGGATGCGGAATAAATTACTTGGTAACACCTTGATTTTTAGAGAAATAAATTGCCTTTATAATAAGGGGTGTTACTATATGGTGGCCTTATAATTGGCTGCTAAAATTAACGTAGATATACCCGTCATCTTTCAAACTAAAGGTGTGTTGGCTGCTCTCGTTCACCCGAATCACTTACTTGTGTAAGCACACGGGAGTCGCTTGCTTGCCGCCTTCCTGCAACTTGAAATCTATTGGGTATTGCCGTGTAAACCGAATTTGAAGAAGTGATGTAGGAACTAAGCATGAAACGTGCATTAACTTTGATTGGTATGTTATTCGCAACTTGTATGGCGGGAAGTATCACTGCTGCCAATGCGACCGAGTATCCTCTGCCACCCGCCAACAGTCGTCTGATTGGCGAAAATACTACTTATATCGTGCCAAACGATGGTCGTCCACTTGAGGCTATTGCTACTGATTATAAAATCGGCCTGCTGGGGATGCTGGAAGCCAACCCGGGTACTGACCCGTATTTGCCAATGCCGGGTTCAGTGTTAACTATCCCGACCCAGATGTTGCTGCCTGATACCCCGCGTGAAGGTATTGTTATCAACCTGGCTGAGCTGCGCCTTTATTACTATCCGAAAGGCCAGAACAAAGTCATCGTCTATCCCATCGGTATCGGCCAGTTAGGGCGTAACACCCCAACCATGACCACCTCTGTCAGCCAGAAGATCCCGAACCCAACCTGGACGCCAACGGCGAACATTCGTAAGCACTATCTGGCACAAGGTGTCACCTTGCCGTCAGTGGTTCCTGCTGGCCCGGAAAACCCGATGGGGCTATTTGCCATGCGTCTGGCAGCGGGCAGGGGTGAGTACCTGATCCACGGTACTAACGCTAACTTCGGTATTGGGATGCGTGTCAGCTCCGGTTGTATTCGTCTGCGCCCTGATGATATCCAGGCGCTGTTTAGTACAGTACCTAAAGGTACTCGCGTGCAGATAGTCAACGAGCCGGTTAAATACTCGGTAGAACCTGATGGTAAGCGTTATGTGGAAGTTCATCAGCCGTTGTCTCGTGTAGACAGTGATGACCCGCAGACCATGTCAATTGCCATTAGCAGCAGTTTGCAGAAGTTCATCAACGACAGCCAGACTGATGCACAAGTCGTTCAGGATGCAATTGTACGCCGCGCAGGTATGCCTATCATCGTTACGGTAGGTGAGACAGCACCTTTGCAGGCACCGGCTGCTGTAGCGCCACAGAGCGAGCCTCAGGCACAACCGGCACCACCGACTGACGGTGACGTACCTAAGCTGACTCAGCCAGGCCCGGTTTACTCCGTTGCGAACTGATTATTAGATAACCGGTTGTCATGATGGCGTTTCGGTCATGACAATATCACATGGGTGAGAGCAAGGATGCTGTCACTGTGTGGCAAGGTGCTGTTGTGATGAGTCAGTGCAAGAAGCGTTGGTGTTGTCGCAGGGAAGGTTGAATTCATTTCTGTTTCTGTAAGACAAAAAAATGGCGCACACTGTGCGCCATTTTTCATTCAGGAAGTAATATTACTTCTTGTAAGCGTGAGCTTGGTTGTCCAGACGTTGGTTAGCACGTGCTGCATCGTCTTTAGCTGCTTGAACGTCAGAACGGATTGCGTTCACGTCGTTGCTCAGTTGGTCAACTTTAGCGTTCAGAGTTTGAACGTCAGAAGACAGTTGGTCGATTTTAGCATTGCTTGAACAACCAGCCAGCATAGTTGAAGCCAGAATTACCGCGCCCAGTACAAGTTTAGTACGATTCATTATTAACACCCTCTAGATTAAGTTAATCTCCATGTAGCGTTACAAGTATTACACAAAGTTTTTTCGAAAGAGAATAAATTTTTAGTGTTAGAGGGGTTTATTTTGATCGTTCGCTCAAAGAAGCATCTTGTTTTAAAGAAAAGTTAAAAAAACGAGGCAAAACAGCCGGATTCTATGGGATAAGTCTCATTTGAAAAAAGACCTTTAGCGCGCTTACGATAAACATAATTTTTCAGAAAGTTTATTTGGCACATTTAAAAAAGAAAACGCCGCTATTGAAAGCGGCGTTGCCAATTGTCCCGAAGATGGTGTGTCGGGATTACAATACGTGAACGGAAGCCGTATTGGTGGTACCACTGGGTACCAGAGCACCGGAAACCATCACCACAACTTCGCCTTTTTGGGCGAAACCACTCGCCAGCGCGGCTTCTTTACCAATGCGGTAGAAATCATCAGTTGAGGTCATTTTATCAACCAAATGCGTGACCACACCTTTGGTCAGAATTAACTGACGGGCTGTGGTTGCATTGGTCGTCAGCGCCAGAATGGTAGCGGTTGGGAAGTATTTACGCACTGATTTTGCTGATTTACCGCCTTCGGTCGCCACCACGATCAACTGCGCTTCCAGTTTTTCTGCGGTTTCAACGGCACCACGGCACACCGCTTCGGTGATGCGCATTTTACGGTTGTCGTTCAGTGTTTCGATACGGCTTGGCATAATGCGGTCTGTACGCTCACAGATGGTCGCCATGATGGTGACCGACTCTAATGGGTACTTACCCTTGGCACTTTCGCCAGACAGCATCACAGCGTCTGTACCGTCCAAAATGGCGTTAGCAACGTCACCGGCTTCTGCACGGGTAGGGCGCGGGTTTTTGATCATTGAATCGAGCATCTGGGTTGCGGTGATAACAACTTTACGTGCGCGGTTACATTTCTCAATCATCATCTTCTGCGCGAAGATAACCTCTTCAACCGGGATCTCAACACCCAGGTCACCACGAGCAACCATGATGCCGTCAGACGCTTCCAGGATTTCGTCGAAGTTATTCAGACCTTCCTGATTCTCGATTTTAGAAATAATCTGAATATTGCTGCCACCGTGTGCTTTCAGGTGTTCACGAATTTCCAGCACGTCGGAGCGTTTACGGATAAAGGATGCCGCAACGAAATCAACGCCTTGCTCGCAACCAAAGATCAGGTCAGCTTTATCTTTTTCAGCTAATGCAGGCAGTTGGATAGAAACGCCTGGCAGGTTAACGCCTTTGTTTTCGCCCAAATCACCGTTATTCAGCACTTTACATACCACAGTGCTTTCAGTGACTTCAGTCACTTCCATGCCGATCAAGCCATCGTCAACCAGTACGGTGTTGCCAATTTTCAGGTCAGCCGCGAAGCCTGGATACGTTACGGCAACGATGTTGTTGTTGCCGATAACGCTTTGGTCAGTAGTGAAAGTGAACGTCTGACCGGCAACCAGAGCCGCATCTTTGCCGCCTTCCAGTTTCATGGTGCGGATTTCAGGACCTTTGGTATCCAGCAGGATAGCGGCTTTGCTATTGGTTTTTGCCATAACAGCGCGCAGGTTCTTGATACGTTGACCGTGCTCTTGGTAGTCACCGTGGGAGAAGTTTAAACGCATAACGTTCATGCCAGCGTTCAACAAGTTGGTCAGCATTTCTTCGGATTCGGTTTTTGGACCGATAGTACAAACAATTTTAGTCTTTTTCATGACGGATTTTTTCTACAAGTTGTGATGGATAAAAAGCGAAAGTTCCGTTAGTTACAGCAACGGAGTGAAATCTGATTGGTGTCTGGTGTAGCGAAACGTTAATGAGAAGCAAAACATTACTAAGGATAGATGACAGTTGCAGAAGTTGAGCGGAAAACTTTAGCACGAGGCTAAACGCATGATCGGTATCCGATGGCGTAAATGTGAGTTGTATTTTTCTAGCGTATCGGCAGATCAAGATGCTGAAACCATTCAACTGAAACGACGGTTCGTATTATAAGCGGTAAGTGACGGGAAATGAAATAGAAAACAGAAACTCATTGCCGTTTTTTCTAAAAACGCGAGGTTAGTGGCGCAAACAGTGAAATTAAAAATGGTTTTGTTGCGCAACTGAAAAGGTTTTTAACATTTTAACAAGGAAAACAGGGCGTGAGCAGGGTGAAGATGCGTGACTGGCGTGGCGGATTGCCTTGTGTGGGTTGCGCATAGGATGATGAAAAAGGTTGATCGGGATAGACTAAGGGGTGAAGCGACAGCGTGGTGCGTTCTAATGGACTCGAACCATCGACCCCCACCATGTCAAGGTGGTGCTCTAACCAACTGAGCTAAGAACGCATACCGGACTATAACGCGAGAATGACTGAGATTTGCCAGAGTGGTGCGTCCGAATGGACTCGAACCATCGACCCCCACCATGTCAAGGTGGTGCTCTAACCAACTGAGCTACGGACGCACATTGCCCTGCTTACTTGACGTCACAGCGTTGTTTGCTGCAACGCTACTGACATTGGCTATAAAACTAAATCGCTGTGAATCTTACTGCTCGGGTGCTAAAAGTGGTGCGTCCGAATGGACTCGAACCATCGACCCCCACCATGTCAAGGTGGTGCTCTAACCAACTGAGCTACGGACGCACATGCAACCCTTGTTACTTCAAGCTGTAGCGTTATCAACCGCGCCAGACTCGCCACCATCAATGCTGACAGCGGGGACGAATATTAACGAGCTGCTTGTCTGCTGGCAAGGGGAAAAACGCAATATTCGCCGCAAACTCACGTAATTGCTGTGCTTTTATCCATTGCGCTGTTTTTTTCTCCACATTCTAGCGCTATATCTGGCATGAGCCGCCTGAACACCTGCGACTCATGCGTGCCATTGATAAGAACTTAGTGCGCAGATTTTTGCAAAATAAAGGCAGCCGGTTGTTTTTGTAACCAATTGATGCGCATTGCCATCAAAATTGCCGCCGAGGTTAAGCCGATAACGAAACCAATCCAGAAACCACTTGGCCCCATCGCCGGTACTACATAATCGGTCAGCCCCAGCAAATAGCCGGTTGGCAAGCCGAGCAACCAGTACGCGGTAAAGGTGATAAAGAAGATCGAACGGGTATCTTTATACCCACGCAACACCCCGCCGCCAATAACCTGGATAGCGTCAGACAGTTGGTAGAGCGCCGCCAGAAGCATCAGGTGAGATGCCATCATGACCACTTCAGGCGTTTTGTTATACAGCAGGGCAATGTGTTCGCGGAAAATTACAGTAAATACTGCGGTCACGCAGGCCAACATCAGGCCAACCGCGATACTGGTGTAAGCCGCCACTTTGGCATTTTCAACCGAACCTTCGCCGAGGCGGAACCCCACGCGAATGGTGGCGGCTACGCTTAACGACATCGGTAACATAAACATCAACGAACTAAAGTTAAGCGCAATCTGGTGCCCTGCGACAGCCGCTATTCCCAGTGGTGAGACGAGCAATGCCACGACGGCAAACAAGGTCACTTCAAAAAACAGTGCCAGTGCCACCGGTAAACCAAGGCCGCCCAGCCGTTTCATGACTTTCCAGTCAGGTGTGGCAAAGCCTTTTTCCAGTTTAATATCTTGCTGCGAACGGGCGCGGGTCACATACCAACGCATCATCAGGAACATCACCCAATACACTGTGCCGGTTGCGACACCACAACCGACACCGCCCAGCGCGGGTGCGCCGAATTTCCCGTAGATAAAGATATAGTTAATTGGAATATTAACTAATAAACCAATAAATCCGATAACCATCCCCGGTTTGGTTTTAGATAACCCTTCACATTGATTTCGTAGCACCTGGAAGAATAGATATCCCGGCGCACCCCACATGATGGCATGAAGGAATCTAACCGCTTTATCTGCCAGCACCGGATCGATATTATGCATTCGCATAATAATGTGGTCGCTATTATAGATTACAAACATAATTAACAGCGAGACACAGAATGCCAGCCAAAACCCTTGCCGCACCTGGTGCGCTATCTGATCGCGCCGCCCGGAGCCATTTAGCTGGGCAACCGTTGGTGTTAGCGCCAGCAGCAAACCGTGGCCAAACAAAATAGCGGGCAGCCAGATTGACGTCCCAACCGCTACTGCCGCCATGTCGGTCGCGCTGACAGAACCGGCCATAATAGTGTCAACCACGCCCATTGCCGTTTGCGACAATTGAGCGATGACGACGGGAATAGCGAGAGCCAATAAGCTACGCGCTTCTACGATATACTTCTGCACGTATGCACCTTTTTTTACCCGACGTGCTTCAAGATGCGGGGGCTGCCCTTACTCACCCTACGGGCCAGCGCAGGCGTTGTTCAACATGGTTTACAACCAATTTGTCACTCGGTTGCCGCCTGCCTGCATCTTGAAGCTACTTGGATATAACCTAGTTATAATTTCAATAACGACAATTTATCGTGTAATGGACGATAAATAAAATAGCGGGAAAACATAATACTCTAGAGTATAAAAGATTGTACCTTTTCAGGACGCTTAAGCAATCCTTGTCATTAAATATCGGATAAATAGCAAGACGACAGATTTTTAGTCTAAGTGGTTTGGTTTTCACGACTTTCTGAGGCAAAATCAAGGCAGAGAAAATTTTTATCATAGCTAAGAGGCATGGCGTATGTTTACCGGTATTGTTCAAGGCACCGCGCCGGTGGTGGCCATCGAAGAGAAATCCAATTTTCGCACGCATATCGTTGAACTTCCAGATGAAATGTTGCCCGCATTGGCGTTGGGCGCATCGGTTGCGCATAATGGTTGTTGTCTGACGGTGACTGAGATTGATGGGAGCCGGATCAGTTTCGATTTAATGAAAGAAACGCTGCGTATTACCAATTTAGGTGATATTAAGGTCGGCGATGTGGTTAATTTGGAGCGGGCGGCTAAATTCAGCGATGAGATTGGCGGTCACTTGATGTCCGGCCATATTATTTGTACTGCTGAAATAGCCAAGATATATACATCGGAAAATAATCGCCAGATCTGGTTCCGTATGCCAAGCGACGATTTAATGAAATATGTCTTACACAAAGGTTTTATCGGTATCGATGGTATTAGCCTGACCATCGGTGAAGTGGTCGGTAACCGTTTTTGTGTGCATTTGATTCCAGAAACGCTACAACGTACCACGCTTGGGAAGAAACGCCTGGGGCATCGGGTTAATATTGAAATAGACCCACAAACACAGGCTGTTGTGGACACGGTGGAGCGGGTATTAGCGCAACGTGATATTGCCCATGCCGCAACGGTGGTTGATAAGGCCGTGCGCGGGTAACCTGACGGCATATGAATAAACGCAGGACAGGGTCATGGTGTACACCTGTCCTATCAACCGTTTAGGTGTCTTGGGGTTTCAACGCGGTACGCGAATACCGCCATCCACCCCATTCGGGCTGAAAACTACCTGCCATAACTGGATGTCACGCGCACGAAATGCGCCAGCACAGGCAGTTAAATAATAACTGAACATTCTGTGAAAACGTGATGAGTAATTCTCCGCCAGCGTCGGCCACGCCGCCTGGAAACGTTCATACCATGCCATTAATGTTCGGTCATAATCTGCCCCAAAGTTATGCCAGTCCTCCATGATGAAATAAGGTTCACTGGCTTGAGCAATATGTTTTACCGATGGCAGACAGCCATTGGGGAATATATATTTATTGATCCACGGATCGACATGTAAGTCGGTGCGGTTAGCGCCAATGGTGTGCAGCAAAAACAGTCCGTCAGGTTTTAAATTACGCTTTACCACATTAAAGTACGTGCGATAATTCTTCGGCCCCACATGCTCAAACATGCCGACAGAAACGATACGATCAAACTGCTCATTCAAGTCACGGTAATCTTGCAGCAAAATAGTGACATCCAGCCCTTCACCGCGTTCTTGCGCCAGTTTTTGCTGTTCCGCAGAAATAGTCACGCCGGAGACTGACACGCCATAGTGACGTGCAGCAAATGCTGCCAGCCCACCCCAGCCACAACCGATATCCAACAGTTTCATTCCCGGCGCTAACTGGAGCTTATCGCAAATCATGCGCAGCTTGTTTTCCTGGGCTTGTTCGAGCGTGGTGGCTTCTTTCCAGTAGGCGCAAGAATATTGCATATTGCTATCGAGCATTTGCGTGAAAAGATCATTACCTAAGTCGTAATGTTCCTTGCCAACAATCCAGGCTCTTTTCTTTGATTGTAGATTGATAATTCGGGCGGCCACAATGCGTAAAGTATCTTTGAAATGGTGTGGAAGTTGATGCTCTAAACCCGCCTGGAGAACACGCTGGAAGAAAATATCCAGACGATCACATTCCCACCAGCCATCCATATAACTTTCACCTAATGCCAAAGATCCTTCTTCCAATATCCGTTTGAAAAAATTCGGATTATTAACGCGAATGTCGAAAGGGCGCGAACCATTGATTTCAATATCAGCCCGACTCAGCATCTCGTGTACAATACGATACCAAGGGCTTTCTTGAATACGTTGGTCTTCTATACAGGATGTACTCATAGCTTCTCCATCACTTTCTTCTGACTTATGACCCGCGACAAGATCTATATGCGCAGAGACATACCAATAGTGTTTGGTGTCTGGTATCCATTACGGATATACCCTTGGTACTTGAAGTTGCAGCGATGTTTTTGGCGCTCACCGACTCAAATCACTTACTTGAGTAAGCTCATTGGGCTAAATGAACCTCTGAGAGGCCCATTCTGTGGGCTGGCATAAATATTGTTCAAACCCGTTTATCGGTTTGTTATTTGCCTGGCTGCAACCCCATTACGTTGAGTAAAAGAGGAAGATTAATAAGAAACCCTATTACGTTTTGTTTTAGGGCGACTCATCCATAAGTGTAAAAGTGGCGCGATCCACGCACACAGAAAGAGCTTAAGATAATGCTTTTTTTAATGATAATGTTGTTTATTGAGTCGAGTATAGGCTTGCCGGGGTGCATTCTCAATTATAAATCATTCCCGGCTCGCATGTTCATTAGTGACTATTTCTATTGAAAATTATGACTCTACGTAATCATGTCAACAGCACTAGTATGGCTTTTTTCTTTGCGCAATGCGTAGCAATGAGTGCCATAACCTAAAGCGGCTAACACGACGGTTGATAACATTACCGTAACGGTTGCCAACAATGGCTGGCTGATATAGGCCGAAACCAACATGCTGGCGACAAAACATAAGCCGAGCTGAAGTGTGTTTTGCAACGCGGCGGCTTTACCTGTGTTGGCCGGAAACGGCATTAATGTATTTGCTACGATAATAGGGTAGCAGGCACCATTCACTAGCGCCATTATGCAGAACGGAATAAGCAATGTGATCAGTGTCGGCTCAGTCAGTGTTGCTATCAGATACAGGGCAACCATGCTTGCGGCATAGCCCAGCAACAGCCACGGCAGTAGGGTGTTGCCCTTGATTCGAGCCAGCGCACTGCGGCAACCAAACCCACCGAGCAGGAAGGCTAAGGTCTGCGGAACATAACTCAAACCAATAACATTCGGGCTATAACCCATATCACCCAGAATAAAAGGTGAACCGGTTAACCAGGCAAAGAAACCGGCACTACAGGCGGCAAACATCATCACATTGCCACTGTAGGTCGGGGATTTTAGCAACTGCCAAAAACTGATTTTAGCGCTGATGCGCGCCGCGTTATCCTCGGTGGTTTTTTTCCGTTCTTTAAGCCGCGCCGTTGGAATAAGGAGCAGTAATGTGACTGCCAGTAATACCACAAAAATTGAGCGCCAACTGAAGTGGTTTAATAACCATGCACCGAGCATCGGGGCCAGCGCGGGAGAGAGTGCCACTAATGGCATGATAGTGGCAAATACGCGGTTGGCTTTGCCATCGCGATAGCGATCCACCACCAGAGCCTGCCAGCTCACGGCAGCAGAACACACGCCTATTGCCTGAATAAAGCGCAGAATCAATAATTGGGTGGCATTTTCAACCCACAAAATCCCCAGACAACCCACTGCAAATAACCCCAAGCCGGCTAACAGCACCGGTTTGCGGCCTAACTTATCTGATACGGGCCCCCAGATAAGCTGGGCGATCGCAAAACCGGCGAGGAAGAGACTCAAACTGGCGCTGATGGCGCTGGCAGAGGTTTGCAGTTCTTGTTGCATTGCGCCGAAAGCGGGCAGATACATGTCGGTAGCCAGATAGCCCAACATGCTCAGACCGGCCAGATAGAACATAAAACCAGACGACGTTTTCATTCTTTATTTCTCTTTATATGCTGGGTACTTGAAGCCACAGGGCGCGCGGCTTGTGCTTACCCGCGTCACTGAACGGTGTAAGTTCAGCGGGATGACGCCCCATTTTTGAGGAACACCCTACGGGCTGGGCCACATGCAGCTTCAATTACGTTGGCTAAATTATAATTTTGCAGGTACTCACGTTATAAACCGCTGCTTTATAAACAAATCAACTATAAACATCGGGGTCATAAAAGGAGTTATAGAGTTACTGTGAAAAAATTGTTGTAACAAAGCGGTGGGCATTCTAGCGGGGAGATATTGGGTTGTGAAACGTTAATATTTGCATCATGATATCAAAAATTTTGAAAGCTAACGAATGGTGTAAAAAGGTGAAAAATAATGTGGTCTGAATATTCACTGGATGTCGTTGATGCGGTGGCCCGCACGGGGAGTTTCAGTGCCGCAGCTCAGGAGTTACACCGCGTGCCATCTGCGGTCAGTTATACTGTGCGTCAGTTGGAAGAGTGGCTGGCAGTTCCGCTGTTTGAACGACGCCATCGTGATGTGGCATTAACCGAAGCTGGCGTGGTTTTTATTAAAGAAGCGCGAGATGTTATCAAAAAAATGAATGACACGCGCCGTCAATGCCAGCAAGTAGCGAATGGTTGGCGCGGGCAGTTAAATATCGTGGTAGACAAGATTGTCAAACCTCAGCGTAGTCGCCGCTTAGTGTTGGATTTTTATCGGCATTTTCCCGATGTTGAGTTGCGGGTGCGTTATGAAGTATTTAATGGTGTTTGGGATGCGCTGGTGGATGGCCGGGCAGATATGGCCATTGGCGCGACCCGTGCCATTCCTGTTGGCGGGCGTTTTGTGTTTCGCGATATGGGGTTTCTTAGCTGGCACTGTGTCGTCAGTGTGGATCATCCCTTAGCCAGTCTAACCGGGCCACTTAGTGATGACCAATTGCGGCCTTATCCCTCGCTGTGTTTGGAAGATACGGCCCGCAATTTGCCCAAGCGAGATACCTGGACACTGGATAACCAACAGCGGCTGGTGGCTCCGGATTGGTCTACGGGCATCGATTGCCTGTGTGCAGGATTATGTATCGGTATGGTGCCCGCGCATATGGTGTCACCGCTGATTGAGCAGGGGCGGCTGGCGGCGCTAAGTCTAACCGAACCGCTACCGGACAGCCCGTGTTGCCTGACTTGGGAGCAAAATAATCACTCACCGGCACTCGCCTGGTTACTTGATTACTTAGGTGACAGCGTCACGTTAAACGCGGAATGGTTGAAAGACGATAACGAATAATGCCCAGTGCGGGCTGCCGATAGCGCTGATAACTACCGGCAGAAGGCCAGATTAACGGCGGTAATCGCGAAATGGGCCGTCAGTTACGGAGTTGCGCTCAACCAGTTTAGGGTGTACTTCAATGGTTTGAAGGTCTTCCCGTTTACTGACAATACGGTCAAGCAGCATAGTAAAGGCCATTTCACCTAAACGTTCTTTTGGCTGATGGATAGTGGTCAGCGCAGGCGAGAAGTAGCGCGCGTTACGCACGTTGTCATAGCCAATCACTGATACATCTTGTGGTACCCGCAGGCCCATCTCATTGGCGGCGCAGATAGCCCCCATCGCCATAATGTCGCCACCACAAAACACGGCGGTCGGGCGATGTTTTTGTGACATGATTTGTTGCATGGCTTTATAACCCGATTCAGGTTCAAAATCACCCTGAACTACCCATTCCTCACGTAACGGGATGCTGGCCTCTTCCAATGCTTTCATAAAGCCCTGATGACGGCCACCACCGGTATTACGGGATAACTGACCGGGAATAGCACCAATATCACGATGACCGCGTTCAATCAGATAGCGGCCTGCCAAATAGCCGCCTTCAAAGGCATTATCGATGATAGCGTCGGTAAAATCGCCACGCGTTGTCCCCCAATCCATGACGACCATCGGGATGTTGCGATAATCTTCCAGCATTCCTAACAGTTGTTCTGGATATTCGGAACACATCACCAATAATCCATCGACCCGTTTTTGGGCCAGCATCGCTAAATAGGCTTTTTGCTTGTCCAGATTATTATGAGAATTACATAAAATCAGGGTATAGCCTTTGCTATAACAGCTATTTTCGACCGCCTCAATCACTTCGGCAAAATAGGGTGCTTCGCTGGACGTGGCCAGCAAGCCAATGGATTTGGTGTGATTCACTTTCAAACTGCGGGCCACAGCACTGGGCGAATAATGCAGTTCTTTAATGGCAGCCCAAACAGCCACCTTGGTATTTTCGGCGACGAAACGCGTTTTGTTGATAACGTGGGAAACGGTGGTGGTGGACACACCGGCGTGTTTGGCCACATCTTTAATCGTTGCCATACAAAAAATGACTCCTAAGCTCACCGGTTACAGCCGGTAAGTATTATGTTAATCGTTTGCCTGCGTTACCCGAAAATCGCTTAGACAGTAACAAGATAGTGGCCTGAATGAGCGCGTCAGCGGGTTGTCTGAGAGTCTTTATTGGTCGTTATTCGTCGGTACGCAGTTATGAACTGCGAATTTTGGCTGATCTGGAGGAAAAGTGAAAGAGGTATTCAATCTTATAAAGTGTGTAATGAGCACAAGATTTTTTTCTCTAACTGTGGGAAAATAATTTTACACACTAACTATGTGCCTTTTCCTACTAAATTAACCGGCTGAGGAGTTTTTATGGATGCCAATCTGAAAATGTCGCTGATTACGACTGTGGGTGCGCTGGCGATGATTATTGCATTTAGTTTCGTGGCAGTAATGAATTAATTAAGCCGCTTGCCGGTATATGCGTGAAGTAGGGCGGTTAACCCGCCCTTAATCATTGCTCGCTGCCGGTTTACTCTGCGCGCTATCAGGCTAAATTTTTCTCAACAAAAGACCAGTTGACCAAGGCCCAGAAGTTCTCCAGGTATTTTGGCCGCGCATTGCGGTAATCAATATAATAAGCATGTTCCCACACATCGACCGTCAATACGGGTTTATCTGCCGTGGTCAAGGGGGTAGCCGCATTAGACGTGCTGACAATCGCCAGTGTGCCATCTGCTTTTTTCACTAACCATGTCCAGCCCGCGCCGAAATTTTTCACTGCCGCATCGGTAAACTGTGCTTTAAATTCAGCAAACGACCCAAAGGTGTTATTGATAGCCTCGGCAACCTTGCCGCTGGGTTCACCGCCACCATTGGGTGACAGGCAATGCCAGTAAAAGGTGTGGTTCCAAACCTGAGCCGCATTATTGAATACGCCGCCGCTGGAGGTTTTGACAATCTCTTCCAGTGATTTGCCAGCAAATTCAGTGCCTTTAATCAGATTGTTGAGGTTAACCACATAGGTGTTGTGATGTTTGCCGTAATGGTATTCCAGCGTTTCAGCCGAAATGTGGGGTTCCAGTGCATTTTGTGCATAAGGTAATACCGGTAATTCAAAAGACATCGTGCTCTCCTTTCGGGGTTGCTCAGGGTGTTTTGCTCCTCAAATCCGACCGATTATCAATGATGACGGTACGGTGAAGAGCGGTTAAAAACGTAATTGTTGTATTTTTGTTGTGGATATTAATCTTAACAACTTTCAACAGGAATAACAGATATAACCATACAATTTAGCTGGTTATTAAGCAAAGGTCGCGTGACGTCAGGGAAAGTAAAAATAAGGGGATATAGCCCGCACTTCGTGAGGTCACTGGGTGCGGGGTTGAGCATCATCGAATGGTTTTAGGTGTCACTACACGCCGTGCGCCAACATAATGGTCTTGCCAATAATCATTATCTAGCATACTGATACGAATCTCTTCACCGGTACGGGGTGATTGAATAAATTTGCCATTACCTAAATAAACACCAACATGATCGGCCACGCCACGATTGGCGATATTGAAGAACACCAGATCACCACTTTCCAGTTCTGCCCGCTTCACCGGGGCGGCATCACGTAAGTGATACATTTCATTGGCTGTACGTGGCATTTTAATTCTGATCACATCTTTGTAGGCGTAATAAATAAGCCCGCTGCAATCAAAACCAGTATTAGGCGAAGACCCACCCCAACGATAAGGTTTGCCAACTTGTTTCATCAGTTTGCTCATTGCCGTCTGTTTGGCGTGCTGGTAGCGCTTTTTATGTGCTGGACTGAGCTTTATCTTACTGTTTGCCACTAATTCGGTATCGGCTTTACTTTGGGCTTTATTTCGGTGACGACCATAAGCCACTTTTTCTGTTTTTTTAGCTGCCGCTTTTTTATTGGCTACGGTTTTAATATTCGTTGTTTTACTGTTGTTTGGTTTTTTGCTGCTAGGTTTACTGGCTTCCTGCGCTTTCTTTTTAATGGTTTTACTGGCGGTGGCTGCCGTTTTCTTTTTATCGCTATTGGCCGTTATTTTATTTGCCACATTTTTACTGCTGGTTTTATTGTTGTCGATTTTGACTTTTTTGGTATTTTTATCAGCTTTACGTTTTTTACGATCATCAGGGCTGGCCTGGCTGACTTGACCTTTCTTTTGTTCAGCAGAGGCGTGCGACTGCGGCGACGCATGTGCGAGGTTTAGAAATAGCTGGGTAAACAGCAGCACAAACAGCGTAAGTATTAAACGCATAATAACGCTACCAACCTTGGCCCTGAGATGAATATGAAGAGTCACAGTATTGCCGAAACTCACGATATAAAAAAGCAGAGAGCTATAGGATTCTAATCGATATTGTGAGGAAACGTTAATGGCTGCGTAATTGCAGCTTTTTCACTCAGGTAATGACCTTAAATCGAGCATTCGTCAACACCTTCGCTGCGGTATATTTACGTTATCCCATTCAGAAGATAATAGTGAAGTGATGGGATCAAAAATGTTATTCTAAATACACATATTTGTAGCTGACAATATCGCCATTTGTCCGATGAGTAAAGCCCCTGCAAAAGATGGCGTTTTATTCCTGCGGTGACAGTCGCTACAATAGACCGGATGCGATAATAAAATGCTATTGCTTTAAGCAATACACGTTGTAGCCATCTATGGCTGAGGAAGCAAAAAAATGACGACGATTGATAAAATTCAACGCCAGATAACAGAAAACCCAATCCTGCTTTATATGAAAGGATCACCTAAGCTGCCGAACTGTGGTTTCTCAGCTCAGGCTGTACAGGCGCTGTCTGCGTGTGGTGAGCGTTTTGCTTATGTGGATATTTTGCAAAACCCGGATATCCGGGCTGAATTGCCAAAATATGCCAACTGGCCAACGTTCCCGCAACTGTGGGTGGATGGTGAATTGGTTGGCGGATGCGATATCCTGATGGAAATGTATCAGCGTGGCGAATTGCAAAAACTGCTGAAAGAGACCGCCGATAAATACCGTTCAGAAGAAGAAAAACCTGCCGCAGAGTAATGTATTGGCAGGTTTAGGTAACAAATAAAAAGGTGGCCTCCAGGCCACCTTTTTTAATGGTGAACGTGTTGCGTTAGCTTGCGTTACTCTGATTCCCCTGCGGGCACTGGCCAACCACCGAGTTTTTTCCAGCGATTAACCAGCTCACAGAAGAGTTTCGCCGTTTGCATGGTATCGTATAACGCGGAGTGGGCCTGACTGCTATCAAACGGAATACCTGCCGTCAGACAGGCTTTCGCCAACACGGTTTGCCCCAATACCAGCCCGCTCAATGCTGCGGTATCAAAGGTAGCAAACGGATGGAATGGATTACGCTTCAGACTGGCGCGCTCCGCTGCCGCCATAACAAAGCTGTGATCAAAGTTGGCGTTATGCGCCACGATGATGGCACGGTTGCAGCCTTGCTCTTTTAATCCTTTGCGCACCGCTTTAAAAATGGCATGTAACGCATCATGCTCACTGACTGCCCCACGCAAAGGGTTGGTGGGATCTATACCATTAAATGCCAGCGCTTCGGGTTCCAGGTTTGCCCCTTCGAACGGGTCCACATGGAAATGCAGCGTTTCATCGGGTAACAGCCAGCCATCCTTGTTCATCTGCAATGTTACTGCGGCAATTTCAAGTAATGCATCGGTTTTAGCATTAAAACCGGCGGTTTCTACATCAATTACTACGGGGTAATACCCACGAAAACGGCCACTTAGGGCGTTAAGGTCACTTTTGTCTGCCATCAGTTTCTTATCTTCATCGAATTCAGTGCGCATTATGTCAAATTTTAGCGCGGGATGCAGGAGGTTATCGTGATGAGAGAAAAAGGCACCATCAGGTGCCTTAGGGTTAATCAGTTTCCAAGGCCGTGTGCGGCGCTTTTATTCTCGATTAATTCGATTTTGTAACCATCGGGATCTTCAACGAAAGCGATAACGGTATTACCCCCTTTGACCGGGCCGGCCTCGCGAGTGACATTGCCACCCGCCTGACGGATTTGCTCGCAGGTCGCGGCTACGTCATCGACACCCAGCGCCAGATGACCGAAGGCTGTCCCCATGTCGTAGCTCTCTACACCCCAGTTATAGGTCAGTTCAATTACGGAACCGTCGCTTTCATCGCTATAACCGACGAATGCCAGTGAGTATTTATATTCACTGTTTTCACTGGTACGCAGTAAACGCATCCCTAATACCTTGGTATAGAAATCGATGGAGCGTTGCAGGTCACCGACGCGGATCATGGTATGGAGTAAGCGCATAATTTCCTCTGTTTACATTTTGCCAGATTATTTGGCAACAGTGAGTAGAACCCGGTTCAAGTATAGCCCCGGCAATTAAATGAGTTCAATGGGTTACAGAAAAGATTAGGATACAAATAATAACGGCCAGACCAAGTCTGACCGTTATGCCGTCAATAGATTTGATTACAGTGTTGGGTAGTCGGTATAACCTTTCGCGCCGCCACCGTAGAATGTGTCACCGTCTGGTTGGTTCAGTGGGGCATTTTTTTGCAGGCGAGTCACCAAGTCCGGGTTGGAAATATAGCTACGACCAAACGCCACGGCATCAATAAATCCTTTTTCGATCAAGCTTTCGGCTTTCTCTGCGGTATAAGCCCCTGCACCTACGATAACGCCGTTGAAGTGAGCGCGAACCGCATCGCGGAATGCATCAGAATAGGGCTTGCCACCGGCCCAGTCAGGTTCGGAAATGTGCAAATAAGCAATACTACGTTTATTCAGCTCATCAATCAGATACAACGCGGCTTCTTCCTGATCTTCGCCATTATCCAAGCCATTGAACGGCCCTAATGGTGAGATACGGATACCAATATGTGCAGCACCCCATTCAGCGATGGTGGCATCGACGACTTCCAGTGTCAGACGAGTGCGGTTTTCAATGCTGCCGCCGTATTGGTCAGTGCGTTGGTTCGACGCCGGTGACATGAACTGATGCAACAGATAGCCGTGGGCTGCATGTAATTCAATGTAGTCAAAGCCTGCTTCACGGGCATTGGCGGTTGCCTGACGAAAATCATTAACGATGCCAGGGATTTCGTCAGTGTCCAGCGCGCGCGGGGTAGAGCAGGGAACACGCACCCAGGCTCCCGTTTCATCTCGTACCGTGGTACGGGTGTCGGCAGCAATGGCAGATGGCGCGACAGGAGCCTGCTGGTCTGGCTGCAAACTGTTGTGTGAAATACGGCCGACATGCCAGAGTTGTACGGCAATATGGCCACCTTCATCATGGACGCCCTGAGTGATTTTTTTCCATGCATTTAACTGCTCTTGGGTATGTAATCCCGGTGCGCCAGCATAGCCTTTCGCCTGGAAAGAAATCTGCGTCGCTTCAGTAATAATTAAACCGGCACTGGCGCGTTGGCGGTAATACTCACCCATCAATGGGGTGGGAATATCACCCGGTTCAATGCTACGCAGGCGTGTCAGTGGTGCCATAAGTACACGGTTCGGCAATGTGAACGCGCCAACCTTAAGGGGAGAGAACAGTTTAGCAGTCTTCATGGTGCATCCTATATTAATAGACCAGTCAACTAGTGGCTGGGTGAATCCTGAGCAACAGTAGAACAAGTGAATCAGGATCGTGAGATTAGTGGGGTGGTTGTAGAATCAGTTCGATACTGTCGAGCGCACAGGTCAGCGGAGCGACAGAGCGTTTCACTTTTGCCCGCAACGACGCACCCAGCCACAAGGCATACAGTGTTTCTGCGGTTGCAGCCGGCGAGAGTACGATACGCAGAGAGCCTTCTTCGACGCCAGCCTCAATCGTATCTTGTAGACGGCCAATCACTCTGGCAGTGCCGATATCCAATGCATGGCGCATGGGTTCGGATAAATCACTGACTTCCGCTGATAGTTTAACCGCCAGACAAGCGTTGTGGCATTCACTGCCGCAATAGTTAGCAATAGATTGAGCAAAATAGTGCAACAAGTGATGACGTTTATCCCCGGAGGAACCGGTAAGCAGGTTTACCATCTCAACATCATAGCGATCGAAATAACGCTGTAGCATGGCTTCACCAAACACTTCCTTTGAGCGGAAGTAGTGATAAAACGACCCTTTGGGAATGCCCGCCGTGGTGAGCAACACGCTAAGCCCCATGCCATTAAAACCAAGGCGCAGGCTAAGGTGTTCACCGGTTGCTAACAAGTGGTCACGAGTATCCACATGTGAATGTTCTATTTTGTTCATGTGAAAGAGCGTAATAGACCGATTGGTCTAGGTCAAGAAAAAAATATCGCTAATCTCTTTTGCCCGCATGTAAGGTAATGGAGTTACCAGCCTCTGTTAGCGTCTGGAATTAACGTGTTATCCGGCATTTTTGCAGTAAATCTAAACCGGATTGATATTCTTTTGTCTGAATATTCATCATCCCAAGCAGGGTGTGGAATAGATTATCCTGCGATATTTCATCATGTTGAGCGCTATCAGTGAGGCACTGGCGGTTAATGCCGTAGTTTTTTGTATAGTCAGGGGATAACCACATTAAAAAAGGAATATGTGTCTGCTGGCTGGGGGCAAACATATAGGGTGTACCATGTAAATAGATACCATTTTCGCCCAATGACTCACCATGATCTGACAGGTAGACCAGCGCAGTGTTGAACTGTTCACTGTGCTGTTGCAGTAGCTTGATGGTGTTATCCAGCATGGTATCTGTGTATAGAATAGAATTGTCATAGCTATTAACCAGCGCCTGAGGGGGGCAATCCTGAATTTGGTTGCTATCGCAGGTCGGGGCGAATTTATTTATCTCAGGGCTGCTACGGCGATAGTAGGCAGGGCCGTGACTGCCCATTTGGTGTAATACGATAACGCCATCACCCGTTAGGCCGTTGATATAGTCATCTAACTTATACAATAATGCATTGTCCAGACACACTCCGTCGGTGCAATCAGCGGCCAATTGTAATTGCGTAACATCCTGATGTGGAATACGGTCACACGCGCCTTTACAGCCACCATCATTGTCGCGCCACAGCAGGTTCAGCCCGGCATGGGCTAAAATATCCATCAGGCCTTCCTGATGACTGGCCAGGGTAGCATCGTAATTTTTCCGCGCCATATTAGAGAACATGCAAGGAACGGAAACCGCGGTTTCCGTGCCACAAGATGAGGCGTTTTTGAAGTAGGTAACATCTTGTTTTTGCAAGCGAGGATTCGTCTCTCGGCTATAACCGCCTAGTGAGAAGTTTTCTGCACGGGCCGTCTCACCCACCACCAAAATGACCACTGTTTTTTTCTGTTGCCCGCGAATTACCGGCCCTTTATCGGCATCTTCCCCTATTCTCAGCAACGGCATGTTACTGGTGAAATATTTATGTTTGGCAAACTGAAAACTGCCCGTGACAAAATTTGAGGGCGTCAGCATTTTCACGATACTTTTATTATTACGAATCAGAGACGCATAATCTTTATAGAACAATGCGGCGATAAGCAAAATAATGACAAAAGAGATCAAAATATTTGCTACACGTAATCCCAGCATATACCACCACGGGCGGGTGGCTTTAATGTGAACAAAACAGACAATGAGGGCGGGCATAATGCCTAACACCAAGAGCCACACCGCCATACGTGGTGTGAAAAGGGCGGTGGCTTCTTGTGCGTTAGTCTCGAACGCGTTTTGCATCATATTGGCATCGATAACGGCACCATAACTAAAGATAAAATAGTTTGCGGCGGCGCTGCCCAATAGAAACAGAATCATGATGGATTTACGCAGCATTGGCAGCGCCAGCAAGCTAAAAATAATATTTAGCGCGCAGAAAATGACCACCGGAATGGTCGCGGCAAATAAGTAGCTGTCAATGGTGTCAAAGTGAATCAATGACCAGGCTTTAACAATAAATAGAGCATTCTGAAAGAGGGTAAAAAACAGCGTGCTGGCTAGAATAAAAGTTAATCCGTTACACTGTAACTTGCATCTGGCATTCATTGCGAAAATGGAACCTTAAATTGACTCATTGTCCAAACAATATCGAATGAAACTTAAGATAACCTTAGTGGTGGTGGCGCTAAACCGAGGCAATGCCCCGATTCGTTGCCAGAAATAGGTTTAGAAACTTGCCAGTCGTGGCGAAACAGTCTTCAATTAAGCTATCAGTAGCAGGAGGCTATGTGGCTCAGCAACTTGAGTTCTTCGACATTCCCAGCCCATGCCGCGGTATCTGTCAGGCAGATGATCGTGGCTTTTGCCGTGGCTGTCTGCGTAGCCGTGATGAGCGTTTTAACTGGATAAAAATGAGTGATGGGGAAAAACGCGATGTCTTGCGTTTATGCCGTCAGCGGTTACTGCGCTTACAACGTGCCAACAAACAACCCGATGAGCCACTGCCGGAACAACCTTCACTGTTTTAATTATCTGTCGGTTGTATAGCGCGTAATTAACTTACCCCCCGAATTAAGCCCCCATTCATTGTCGCAGGAGGATTTAACCTTGTGGTTGGATGTGTATGCTATAAGCAGATAAACAAATGAGGTAGCTAATAATGGATACACGTAGCCAACTGGCTCCGCTTGGGCCTGAGTTTTCGCGCATGATTTGCGGTTATTGGCGGTTGATGGAATGGGGCATGACGCCCGAACAGTTGTTGGCATTTATCGAGCAACATATTGAATTGGGTATTACCACCGCAGATCACGCTGATATTTATGGCGGATATCAATGTGAACAGGCATTCGGGCAGGCGCTACGTTTGAAACCGTCCCTGCGCGATCAACTGGAGTTAGTCAGTAAGTGCGGTATTGCGACCACAGCCAAGCCGCAGCATACCTTGGGCCACTACATTACAGATCGTTCTCATATTATTCATAGCGCAGAACAATCATTGACTCATTTACATACTGATTATTTAGATCTGCTGTTGATTCATCGCCCAGATCCATTAATGGATGCAGATGAGGTTGCCGAAGCGTTCACACAGTTGCACCAAAGTGGCAAAGTGAAGCACTTTGGGGTGTCAAACTTTACGCCCGCGCAGTTCAATTTATTGCAGTCACGTTTGCCGTTTTCACTGGTGACCAATCAGGTAGAGATTTCACCGTTGCATCAACCGTCGATTGTGGATGGTACTCTCGATGCTTGCCAACAGTTACGCATCAAGCCGATGGCCTGGTCTTGTTTGGGCGGTGGGCGTCTGTTCAGCGACCCTGAGTGCCAGGCACTGCGTGATGAGTTACAGGCCGTCGCTGGTGAAATCGGGGCGAGCAGCATTGAACAGGTGGTGTATGCCTGGGTATTGCGGTTGCCTTCTGCGCCATTGCCCATTATTGGTTCTGGCAAAATTGAGCGCGTTAACGCAGCCTGGCAGTCACTCTCTCTGACGATGACTCGCCAGCAGTGGTTCCGTATCCGCCGCGCTGCATTGGGCTATGACGTGCCATAAGTGTCTCCGTCGCGCCAGCTCTGTTCAGGCTGGCGCAGTTTGGTTCTCTTCGTCCGGCCCGGCCTGTTGTAATTGTGTCAGCGAACAATATAGCCGCCAGATTAACCCAGCCAGCTCGCGGCCAGAAGCATCCGGATATTGGCCTAAAATCGCACTCATCCGTTGTAGTTCCTGCAATGTGGCACTCAATGAAGTAGGTTGCACCCCTTTTGCGGTCATACACCCTTTCAGGCAGTGAATACAGACATCACGCACCGCAGACAGTGGTGCCGAGGTGGTCTGCCAATCGCGCAACTGCCAGACCACATGGCTGCAATTAAGCAGAACTACCCCCCAGCGCAATAACCACAAGCGAGCAGCCTTATCTTTACTGAGATTAAGTTGGTTTACCCGATGATAGATTAATGATTCAAATTGGCTCTGGCTTTGTTGCGGATGGCTGCTGATTTGATCACTAAAATCTTGGCGTAACATCCTGATGATACGGCGACTTTTGCGTTTGTCCGAACTGGGTCGCAATAATTGAAAAGCGACACCGGCCAACATCACTCCCACTAATTTACCAATGTTATCGTTAAGGAACTCTTGATAATCATAACTGGGTGGATTGGTGACGCTAAGGAATGAACCCATAAACACAATTAATTGCCCCCACAGGGCAGCATAAGCCGCGTGTTGTAGTTTCATCATCTGCATGGTGATCAGAATGGGGAATAGCAGCAGGGCAAATTGCCAAAAATCATCTATTTGCACCATGATGCCGAATTTTATAATAAAGCAGCCGATGGACAACAAAACGATGGCTTTCAGCAGCGTCGCGATGCTGTCCGTGGGAGAGGGGGTCGCGGAATAGAGCACACAACTGACGGCGGCCAACGCCAGTGCTGCGCTGCCAGCGCTCCACTGAGTATGAATCCAGAAAGCGCAACCAATCACGATACAAACAAAGGTGCGCAAGCCATTGTAGGCGGCCTCATAGGTATCGGTATGGCGGGCCAGTGGTGCCACGGCCGGCGGTGATCGCCTTGGTGCATCCGCCTCTTTATCTAATTGTGACAGCCAGCGATTGACCTCTAAATACTGCCAGCAAAAATGGCGTAACCTCAACCAGAAGGCGTGGTGACGGTAATCAAACGCATCATGTGGCGCGATGCGCTGTAATATTTTGGCTAACTGATATTTATCACAATCCGGCTGTTGCAGGGCATCCAGCAGTTGCACCAGCACGGTGGGCAAATTCTCCGGTGGACTTGGCCAGTTAACTAACATACGACGCAAACTGGTAATCACGCTGGTGATACGTAATTGACGATGCAGAATGAAATTCAATACATTATTTTGTTGCCGCAAACGGTAGTGGCTCCAGAACGCCTGAATCCGCAGCAGGTTCATCGTCAGAATCTGGCTGATTAGCCCTTCGTGTGATGTGCGTAATTGCGGGTTATGCTCGGTTTGCCACAATAACTGCGCATGTTCCAACAGGCGGGCTTGCATCCGCCGTAGCGATGTCAGTAAGGCTTCACCATCTGATGTGCTCGGTAGCAGCATCATCATCAGTCCACCGCACAGGATACCGGTAATCACCTCACAGACGCGCGCCTGAGCGATGTCGAAAATTTGCAAGGTGTCAGTGGTATCGACGGTTGAAAAGGCAATGATGGCGGTGGTGTAGCCCGCCAGAGCGAAGGCATAAGAAACATTATTCTGATAATGATTGGAAACAAATGTGCACAGCCCAATCCAGGCTGCAATGGAAAAAGTGAACAACCAGGGGTCATTTAGGCAGTGTCCGGCAATCATCAAGGAGGCGGCGGCACCCAGTAAACTACCAATCACCCGGCCAATACTTTTGCTAATAACCCCGCCGACGGTCGGAAAACTGACCACGGCGGCGGAGGTCATGGCCCAATATGGCTCATCCAAATTAAGCACAAAGGCTATCCACAGTGACAAACACATGGCGAGCGAATTGCGTAATGCATAACGCCATTGGCCCGCGCTAGCCTTGCCCCACGGTGTTTTTTGCCATAAAGAGAACGAGATACGCACCGATTAATCCGCCAGTGAAATAGTACATGTGGTGCCGGCAACCAGTGTCACTTCTGCCGGAACCGCCAATAGTTTTATCCTGACGGGAACCCGTTGTGCTAAACGTACCCAAGGGACGTTGGGTTTGACATCAATCAACAGATCGCTGCCGCTGGTATCGATACTCTGGTCATAAATGGCGCGACCAATACTTTCTACTACACCTTGTAAAGGAATGTTGCCATTATACAAAATAATATTGGCCTTATTACCTTCTCTAATGTGTCTCAGTTTAGTTTCCTCGAAATACCCCATCACATAGAATGAGTCTGTATCGATTAGTGCGACTAATGGAGTGCCAGCGGTCGCATAGTTACCGACACGCGTTTGCAAGTTGGTGATATAACCATTAGCTGGGGCATAAATACGGGTTTTGCTGAGATTCCATTTAGCCTGTTCAAGCTTTGCCAACGCGCCTTGATATGCGGCTTTCATGCTATCGGCGGTTAAGTTGGCAATATCGAGGTCTTCACCGGAAATAATATTTTTAGGTAAATTTCGGCGGCGTTGTGCTTCATGATTGGCTTTAGCAAGGTCTGCCTGCGCGCGCACTACGGCGGCTTGCGCATTATCCAACGCTAATTGATAAGGTTGTGGGTCAATTACAAATAATAGGCTACCAGAGCTTACCAACTGGTTATCATGAACTAATATTTGAACCAACTGGCCGGAAACCTCAGGGGTTATGCTGACTATTTCGGCACGGACTTTGCCATCACGGGTCCAGGGGGATTGCATATAATAATTCCACATCCACCAACCGGCACCCAAGGCAAGGGCGAATGCTATCACAGAGGAGAAATATTTAAGTGTTTGATAGTTCATCTTGTTTTACCAACTGGCTAAAATCCATAAAGAAACACTGACTGCAATGACAAAAATCGACAAATCCATTAATATTGGATGCCAGATTTCACCAGAGTAGATCCAATTCCGTAGTACATGATGGATCAATAGCCATAACACCAAACCTAGCATAACTGCCTTAAATATTGGCGGGAAATAGATTGAGGCACCCAGAATCAAGTCTGAAAGCGGTGCATTTGCAGGTGATACTGATACATGCATAAGGTTAATCCTTAAGAGGTAGTTTTAGTAAATACATCATTTTTACTAAAGGATTGGCCGTATTTATTGCTATTACCCTAGCATCGACGGTATATATACATTTGTGTTTTTAATGTTAATTACCCAAAATAGACTGGACGTAGGGAGTTATGCTAGCACGCTAATTAAAAGGAGGGGCAATTGGAATCGACATTAGGATCTGATTTAGCACGATTAGTTCGTGTTTGGCGCGCACTAATCGACCAGCGGTTGAAACCACTGGAGCTGACCCAAACGCATTGGGTTACTTTGCATAACATTCATCGTTTGCCACCTGAGCAATCACAAATTCAACTGGCAAAAGCGATTGGTATCGAACAACCATCATTGGTTAGAACCTTAGATCAACTGGAGGAGAAGGGGCTAATCACGCGGCATACCTGTGCTAATGATCGCCGCGCGAAAAGGATAAAACTGACGGAGGAATCTTCACCAATAATAGAGGAGGTTGATTGTGTTATATGCTCAACCCGTAAAGAAATTCTTGGTGGAATTTCAACCGATGAGATTAAAATGCTGTCTGGCCTGATTGATAAGCTTGAGAAAAATATTATTCAATTACAAAGCAAGTAAACTATAACGTTTTAAGATTATATTCACAGCGAAAGAAATAGCATTATTGGCACGAAAGAGAAGCAAGCCGAGGTTTGCAATGAACCCCGGCTTGTCTTTCTCTGACTGTTAGCGTGGGCTGACTGTCACGGTGCTGCCACTGCTGGCTAACATGACACGCTGACCAACGCTGAAGCGGGTTGAACCTTGTTTTTGCACAACCAGAATAGTGGTGCCATCATCTTTGCGGACTTCCAGTTGCACGCCGTCAGTGCGGTTGATTGCTCCCTGAACCCCTTGCCCTGCCATACCACCTGCCACAGCACCGGCTGCGGTCGCCAGGCTACGGCCAGTGCCGCCACCGACGGTATTACCGAGGAATCCACCTAATACTGCGCCACCGATAGCCCCCACGATATTATTTTCATCGCCGCCTTGAATCGTCACCGGACGAACAGAAACGAGGGTGCCGTAAGTCACGGTTTGTACTTGCTTAGCTTGAGATGCACTAAACACATCGCCTGACAGGGTATTGTTATTAGTACAACCGGTCAGTGTTACTGCAACGATAGCAACGGCAATTAATGGCTTAATCATAAAAACTCCTATTAAAAATGCATAACCGTATTACGGTCAGTATCCCAAGAACATCCAAATCCAGCCCATTAAAGGCCCTGTATTTACACAAAGTATGGCTTACCCAAGTGTTTATTTCACTACTTACTTAATGTAGGTATCTGCGCGTTTTTTCGACTAACGCTGACAGACATGCAGCTTAGCGCTTTATGCTTCAACCAATATTAAACGGCTGTTTAACTTTCTTAAAGTAAGAAATATTACTGCCATAACGAATACTGTAAGCATTAGTGACTTTTATGTGACCATCCCGACAAATAAAAAACAGAGTTTCGGACATCACCTTATGGCGGTATACACTTAAAAAAGTATATCTTTTCATGGCGTTAATTTTATTATTCCGCCCAGTATCGGGACGTCTTACTGCTATTTAATTCCTCAATGGGGAAATAGGGTCATTGCTATGAAATCAGGCCGTTTTATTGGGGTTATGTCAGGAACCAGTTTGGATGGTGTGGATGTCGTGCTGGCAGCCATTGATGAGCGAATGGTGGCGCAGCAAGCCAGCTATAGTCACCCCATGCCGTTAAAGCTGAAAAAAGACATTCTGGCTATGTGTCAGGGTCAGGCTACGACGTTGTCAGCCGTGGGGCGGCTTGATGCCGAACTGGGGAGGTTATTTGGCGAGGCGGTGCTAGCGTTGCTCGCTCAAGCAGGGCTGACGGCGCAGGACATCACCGCGATTGGGTGTCATGGTCAAACGGTTTGGCATGAGCCGTTGGGCGAGCCTGCTTTCACCATGCAATTGGGCGATAACAACCGTATTGCCGCCATGACCAATATTACGACTGTGGGTGATTTTCGCCGCCGCGATATGGCCTACGGGGGGCAGGGCGCGCCACTGGTGCCAGCATTTCACCATGCGTTGCTCGCTCATGCGACAGAAAAACGGATGGTATTGAATATTGGTGGTATTGCTAATTTATCGCTGCTGCTACCGGGTTTACCTATTCGTGGTTTTGATACCGGCCCCGGTAATATGTTGATGGATACTTGGATCTGGCGTAATCGTTCTTTACCTTATGATAAAGACGCGCATTGGGCGAATACCGGGAAAGTCCATCAACCCTTACTTGATCTTATGCTTAGCGATCCCTACTTTGCCAAACCCGCGCCGAAGAGCACGGGGCGCGAATACTTCAATGCCGGTTGGCTAGACAAGCAATTGGCTAAAATCCCAGGGCTGGCCGCTGAGGATGTGCAGGCGACGTTGGCTGAATTGACGGCGTTTTCAATCGCAGAACAGGTGCTGTTGGCTGGGGGTTGTGAGCGGCTTTTGGTGTGTGGTGGTGGGGCGCGTAACACCTTGGTGATGGCGCGGATGTCAGCTTTATTGCCGGGAACCGAAGTGAGCGTCACCGATGACTTTGGCGTCAGTGGCGACGACATGGAGGCACTGGCATTTGCCTGGTTAGCATTTCGCACGTTATCGGGTAAATCCGGTAATTTACCCTCTGTTACCGGTGCCAGTTGCGAAACCATTTTAGGAGCAGTCTATCCTGTATCGCCACGGTGAGGGTGTTAAGCTGCTCTAGACACCGCGGCTTAACTTCAACAAAGAGGGCGACACAAATGAAACATTTATGGTTTTTAACGTCAGGGTTGGCAGCAACAGCCGTATTGATGCTGGCAGGATGCAGCATGGTACAACCTAAAAACGAAACGTTGCATTACCAGTGCGGCACCACCAAGCTGACGGTTATGCAAGACAATCGGCAGGATAAGGTCAGTTTGGTGATGAACGGTGAACAGCTAACGTTGCTACAGGTACGCGCAGCATCGGGCACCAAATACAGTGACGGCCATTATACTTTCTGGTCGAAAGGCAACGGTGCATTTATTGAGCGTGATGAGAAAATCATTATCAATGACTGTGTTCTGATCAAGTAATAGGGCTATTGCTGGCGTAGGATGATTGTGATTCTGCTGCGGCAAGGGCAGAATGGTAATCACTGTTTTCCTGCGCGGGATAGAGCCTTATATGACTGAGAATAATGAATTTGATGTGGCGGATTTGCGCCGTGAATATATTCGTGGTGGCCTGCGTCGCAGTGATTTAAGCGAGAATCCATTGGAATTATTTGAGCGTTGGCTAAAGCAGGCGTGTGAGGCACGCTTGCCGGACCCAACAGCCATGTGTGTGGCCACGGTTGATGCCAGCGGTCAGCCTTATCAGCGCATTGTCCTGCTGAAACACTATGATGAGCAGGGGTTGGTGTTCTATACCAATTTGGGGAGCCGCAAAGCGCAGCAACTGGCTGAAAACCCCCATATCAGTTTGCTATTCCCTTGGCATATGCTAGACCGACAAGTGATTTTTCTCGGCAAAGCTGAACGACTTTCTACGCTAGAGGTGCTGAAGTATTTCAGTTCCCGTCCAAAAGACAGCCAGATAGGGGCTTGGGTTTCGCAGCAATCGACTCGAATCTCTGCCCGTGGGGTTCTGGAAAGTAAATTCCTTGAATTGAAGCAAAAATTCCAGCATGGCGAGGTGCCATTACCCAGTTTTTGGGGGGGATTTCGCGTGAAATTTGATTCAGTTGAGTTCTGGCAAGGAGGCGAACACCGTCTGCATGACCGCTTTATCTATCAACGGGATGCAGATACCTGGAAAATTGACCGTTTAGCGCCGTAAGAGTGATGAAATAATTGTGGTTAAGCCTAGCGCTCGTTGGGCGGGCGCTTTATTCTATACCCTTCGTACTTGAAGCCGCAGGGGTGTTCGCCACGTTCATTTACCCAAGTCACTTACAGGTCATTGACCTTAAAATGAATAGACTTATCGGGATTTGTTCGCTTGCCGCCTGCTTGCAATGCCAAGTTCTTTAGGTATATATCCTGTTTATGCTAAAGAAGACAATTTTTGTAAAAAACAAATTTTTGTAAAAGACAATGGAGTCGTTGATGACCAGCAGCAACCTGATTAAACAATTGCAAGAGCGGGGCCTCGTTGCCCAGGTTACGGATGAAGACGCGTTAGCAGAGAGACTGGCGCAAGGGCCAATTTCACTGTATTGCGGTTTCGATCCTACCGCAGACAGCTTGCATTTGGGTCATCTGGTTCCGTTGTTATGCCTAAAACGCTTCCAGTTGGCAGGGCATCGCCCGGTTGCTCTGGTGGGCGGGGCCACCGGTATGATTGGTGATCCGAGCTTTAAAGCCAGTGAACGTAAGCTAAATACTGAAGATACGGTAAATGAATGGGTTGAGAAGATCCGCCGTCAGGTTTCACCTTTCCTCGATTTTGACTGCGGTGACAATAGCGCGATTGCGGCCAATAACTACGACTGGTTTGGTGGCATGAATGTGCTGACCTTCCTGCGTGATATCGGTAAACACTTCTCTGTGAATCAGATGATTAACAAAGAAGCGGTAAAACAGCGCCTGAATCGTGATGACAGTGGTATTTCATTCACTGAATTTTCCTACAATCTGTTGCAAGCGTATGATTTTGCCTGCCTGAATAAAGCGCACGGTGTGGCGCTGCAAATCGGTGGATCTGACCAATGGGGTAATATTACCTCAGGTATTGATTTGACCCGCCGTCTGCATCAACAGCAGGTTTACGGCTTGACCGTACCATTAATCACCAAAGCTGACGGCACCAAGTTCGGTAAGACCGAAGGTGGCGCAGTCTGGCTTGATCCGAAGAAAACCAGCCCGTACAAATTCTACCAGTTCTGGATCAATACCGCCGATGCTGACGTTTACCGCTTCCTGAAGTTCTTTACTTTCATGAGCCTGGAAGAGATTAACGCACTGGAAGACGAAGATAAAAACAGCGGTAAAGCCCCTCGTGCACAATACGTATTGGCCGAGAATGTCACCGGTATGGTGCATGGTGTGGAGGGTCTGGCGGCCGCTAAACGTATCACTGCCAGTTTGTTCTCTGGCGATTTGAATGAAATGACGGAAGCTGATTTTGCACAGTTGGCGCAAGACGGTATGCCAACCGTTGAGTTGAGCCGTGATGCGGATTTGCAACAGGCGCTGGTTAACGCTGAACTGGTGCCATCTCGTGGGCAGGCACGCACCATGATTAGCTCTAATGCGGTGGCGCTTAATGGTGAGAAACAGGCTGATCCTGAATACATCTTTACTGATGCTGATCGCCTGTTTGGGCGCTACACCTTACTGCGTCGCGGTAAAAAACATTATTGCCTGATTAGCTGGCTATAAGAAAAAGATAAGATAAGGGGCAGAGATGTCCCTTATTTTTTGGCTAATGTCTTATATACCCCTGGATTTCAATTTGCAGGCAGGCGCAATTTGGAAGATGACGGGTATTTTTTATGGGCTAACTTTAGGCCGTACCAATGAAAAATATACTTTCGATTCAGTCTCACGTTGTTTTTGGCCATGCTGGCAATAGTGCCGCTGAATTTCCTATGCGCCGGATGGGTGTCAATGTTTGGCCGCTGAATACTGTCCAGTTTTCCAATCATACGCAATATGGTCACTGGGCCGGTTGTGTAATGCCCGCCAGCCATTTGACTGAAATCGTGCAAGGCATTGCCGATATCGACCGGTTGAAAGATTGTGATGCGGTGCTAAGTGGTTATATCGGTTCACCTGAGCAAGGTGGTCATATACTGGCCGCGGTGGCGCGGGTTAAACAAGCTAATCCCAATGCCTGGTATTTTTGCGATCCGGTGATGGGGCACCCTGAAAAGGGCTGTATCGTCGCGCCAGGTGTGGCGGAGTTTTTCTGCCAGGAAGCACTGCCGGCCAGTGATATCATTGCACCTAACTTGCTTGAACTGGAGCAACTCAGCGGTGGGCGGGTGGAGAATGTCGAGCAGGCGGTTAAGGTCGCTCGTGAGCTTTGTGCCAAAGGGCCGAAAGTCGTGCTGGTTAAGCATTTGAGCCGCGCCGGTTATCACGCCGATTGCTTTGAAATGTTATTGGTTACTGCTGATGAGGCCTGGCACATCAGCCGCCCGCTGGTGGATTTTGGTGCGCGTCAACCGGTTGGTGTTGGTGATCTCACCAGTGGTCTATTGCTGGTGAATTTGCTAAAGGGCGAGCCATTGGATAAAGCGCTTGAGCATGTCACGGCTGCGGTGTATGAAGTGATGCTGAAAACCCAAGAGATGGGTGAGTATGAACTTCAGATTGTGGCGGCTCAGGATGCCATTGTTAATCCTGCCAGCCATTTTATTGCCAATCCCCTTCGTACTTGATGCGCCAGGGGGGAGCTGCGTGTACTTACCCCTGCTGACTTAACAGTGCCCCTATTAAGGGGGCACCATAATCAATCTTATTATTTTATCTTTTCTGCGGCTAGCGCGGCTTTTACTGCCGTGCGTTCAGCAACACGTACCATATATTGATCTAAATGGCTGCGAGCTGTTATTTCAACATTAAGGGCTGTGGCCCAACGAGTTACGGTAAATAAATAAGCATCAGCCACACTGAATTTTTTGCCCAACAGATAATCATGCTGTGCTAATACACTGTCAACATAGCTGAATTGATTATTCAGGCGTTCACGCGCAATGATTTTATATTCTTCAGGTGTTTTCGGGTTAAACAGCGGGCTGAAGCCTTTGTGTAATTCAGTGGCAACGAAGTTTAACCATTCAATGGCATGGTAGCGAGCAAGGGTGCCCGATGGTGCGATCAAGTGGCGATCTGGCACAATATCTGCCAGATATTGCACGATAGCAACACCTTCGGTCAGTAAACTGCCGTCATCGAGTACCAACGCGGGAACTTGCCCTTTAGGGTTGATGCTCAAATAGTTTTTACCCGTTTCAGTAATTTTACTGGCCAGGTCAACGCTTTCAATACTGAAGTCTAACCCTGCTTCACGTAATATAATATGGGGAGACAGAGAACAGGCATTGGGTTTATAGAACAGTTTCATCGCAAACTCCTTAATAGAGCACTGAAAGAAAAAAGCTTCCTTAATCCTAAGGCAGACAAGAGGAAAATGCAGCTAGTGACGTAATATAATTGTGCGAGGATGGGTATTTTGCTGGTTTTAGCTGTATCAGTTTATTCAATTTTGCTAATTACCCTACAACGAAGGCATTGGCCCCCGCTGTAGGGATTTCTATGACAGTTATTATCTGGCAGTAGAAAGTGATTACCGTGGTGGGCGTGTGCTGATCGAGGCTGACCAGCTAAAAGTCGTCATACTTGGGGCCGTTTTTTTAGTTTTTTTCTCAACGCGGGTTAACTTGGCGATTTGTTCACGGGCGTTCATGACTTTTTCTATTGCTTCGTCTTTGACTTTATTTTGTTCTGAGTTGGTTAATGCACGTCCTAAATTAATTCTTGCTCTGTCGAGTTGGGTTTTGACGTCACGTTGCTCACTTTCGGTCATATCTTTTAATGTCAGCTTTTTCATTTTTTTCGCCTTGTTTGCCTCAGTCCTACTCAGTGTACAACTTTATCTTAAGTGGATATGTAAGAGATTGCGATCCAGACGACATTAATCACCATAAAAGCCTGTTAATGGCTCGGTGTTGCGATAATAAACCGCGATTGAACCCAGTAAGCGCAGCCGCTCCTGGTAAATGACCACCAGAGCGGCGTGCAACGAAAGAGCAGATAAGCTAATGGCGTCACAATAATCGCACACCATAGCCCCACAATAGCACTGTCAGGCCGAGGAGGAATTCCAGCACCAAGACACCAATAGCAAAAGTAGATCCGGAAAAGATAAATCCCTCCTGCCTATCGATATTTAAGAATGTTGGGATACCTAAATACATCAAATAACCGGTATAGCACAGTGCGACAATCCCGACCAGTAAGCACAGCCAGATCATCGGGTAGAGTGCGACAACGCCGCCCAGAAACATGGGTGTGGCGGCATAACCGGCAAATCGGGTGCAACTTTGCCAACTGGGGCGGTTTTCATAGCGGCGGGCCATCCAGTAAATTACCCGCCCCATTAGGGCCACGGCAGCCAGTATTAAAATATAGAAAATAATTGCACAGTAGAGTGCGGTCATGGGGGTTAGTTTGATTACCCGGCCTTCACCAAAGTTCCAACCTACCTGCGTTGTACCGATAAATGCGCAAATCACTGGAATGGCGGCCAACAGCAGGACGTGATGTGCGTAGAGGTGCTGAATACTTTCACCTTCACGTTTGATTTGTTGCAGTTCCTGGCTTGGATGTGTCAGAAGTCCCCAAACATGGTTGATCATAAGCCACCTCTTAACCCGCGACAGACCGTCAATAACGGACGGATTACACCCTCATAGTTCATCAGGATGCGAATTAACATACTGCGTTCTGATCTCAGTATAGTTTATTTTTTGCGCGCTAATAATGTGATGAAAGTATCACTGATAAAGTGAGTGATACCCTGAATGTGAGTAAATGTTTATGATAAGTAAGTGACTTAATTAATATATATAGGAGCACGCAATGGGTGTTCAGGGGAGTGATCGTCAGATCGACAATATCGAGTTTGCTGTCAGCGATATTGCGCGTTCGAAAGCGTTTTATGGTGCCGTTTTTAACTGGTGTTTTACCGATTATGGGGCGGAGTATTGTGAGTTTACTGATGGCCGATTGACGGGCGGTTTCAGCCAGGTGAGTGAGATTCACCCCAACGGCGGGCCGCTAATTATTTTGTATGCGGATGATTTGGAGCAAACACAGCAACGGCTGGAACAGGCGGGTGCTACCATTGTGCTGCCGACGTTCTCTTTCCCCGGAGGGCGTCGTTTCCACTTTACCGATCCAGATGGTTATCAGTTAGCGGTATGGTCTGATAAATCAATCTTGCCGGGTTTCATTTGAAAAAAACGCCCTCGAAAGGGCGCTTTCAACTCAGCCGCTAATTAGGCGGTGGTTACGGGGGTGATATCTTTGTGATCGTTGGGTGCCAATGTCATACGATACAGTTTTGGTGCTATTAGCATCATTAATACAGAGATAATGGCAGTAACGATCCCAATCTGCATAAAGACATGGCTATAGATTGCTAATGACGCATGTGCATCAGTGATATCACTGGGTACGGCGGTTAATGCCGCAACTTTACCGGCGATCAACGCTGCCGCTGCGGTAGTCAGGAACCATGACCCCATGATAAAGCCCATCAGACGCTGAGGTACTAACTGAGCAACCATTGCCAGTCCCAGACCAGAAATCATCAACTCACCGATACTTTGTAACGCATAGCTCAAGATCAACCAATTAACCGAAACGATACCGTGTTCGTTGGCAAAACTTGCCCCCCACGGTAATACCAGGAATGCCGCGGAGCAAAGAACCATGCCGAAAGCAAATTTGTGCGGCATTGGCAGGCGGTCACCCATCTTGTTATAGATGGCAGCCAGTATCGGGCTGGCAACCATAATCCAGAATGGATTCAGTGCCTGATATTGCTCTGGTTCGAATGCAATGCCAAAGATGGAGTGTTCTACGTTATGGATAGCGAAGAAGTTCAGTGAAGTCGGCATTTGGCTGTACAACACGAAGAATACTACCGCTTCCAACATCAGTAAGAATGCAACAATCATTCGGCGGCGGGCAGTGCCATGCAGAGAAAATGTCTCTTTAGCAAAGATGAAGATAATACCCAGAGAAACCAGCGCCAATGCCCAGCGGGCCACTATCTGATTGTGCAGTAACCAGCTCGACAACGTGACCAGTGCCACGACACCGACCAGAACCATCAGCAATTTTTTAAACTGTAATGGTGCGAAGTCAGGCTTGGAACCTTGGTTTTTTACCCATTTGCGGCAGAACCAGAAGTTGACTAACGTGATTAGCATCCCCACCACGCTGAGGGAGAATGCCACACTCCAGCCATATTTGGCCGCTAACCACGGGGTTGCCAGCATAGAGAAGAACGAACCGATATTGACGGACATATAGTACATGGTGAATGCACCGTCCAAACGCGGATCGTCTTTGTTATAACACGTTGACAGCAGGGAAGAGGGGTTGGCTTTGAACAAACCATTACCGACGGCGATAGTCGCCATACCCAGATAAACCCAGAAAATATCATGGCCGGAGTAGGCTATCATGGCGTAACCCGCCGCCAGCGTTAACGCGCCGAGTACGATGACACGTTTTGCGCCGAGCACTTTATCCCCTAACCACCCGCCGATGGCAACAAAGCCATAAACCAGGGCGCTGAAGGAGGAGAATAAGGTGATTGAATCGGCTTCGCTCATCCCGAGCATTTTTACCAGATAGACGGCCATGATCCCTTGCAGGCCGTAATAACCAAAGCGCTCCCAAAGCTCGATAGAGAAGATAAGGTAGAACGCTTTTGGTTGTTTGAACGCATTCATACTGATGCTTTCAAGTTGCTCACCGTTAGGCGGTTGTTGATTGTTGTTTGCTGTTGACACAGGGACCTCTGTTTTTCACTACCGGTCATAAATGACAGGAGAGACAAAAGTGAATGCGCGAATGGCATCCTTTTGTATTGTTATAAGATGATTGGCGGCGGTTAATGTTCACTATCTTTGTCAGCGTGACAAGTGTTTTGTAATACGCCGTTACATATAACCAAGGCAGGCCGATATCGCCATGTTACAAATGTTATGCAGTATTAACGTTTATGTTTTCGTGGTTTGGCGAATTTTTGTTTTGATTGGAAGTGTGGCGAATTTTATTTAGTGATATATCCTGCTATTTGTTTCATAAGTAGAGAATGTCGTTATATCAATGTGAATAAGCAACCCAATGTTGTGCTTATAGGAAAAAATCTGAAATTATCCAAAATTAAGGGAGATGTTAACCACAGAGGCGAGCGGGGTGACAGGTTAATTGAACGCAATGTTAGATAATTATGTAAATTTTTTGCCTAAGAAAAGACTCGTGTGGCAGAACATATGATAGCCATGTTATCAGCCCACCAAAAACCCTATTGGGGGCTGTAGCAAAAAGTTAAAATAGCCCCTAATTTTAACGTCAGTTACCACCGTGGGCGATCACCTTGGCTGAGTATCAGGAAATGTTGTTTGATAGCGATTGCTTGCCAGCGCGACAAGCTGGTCGGTCAGCAAACTCTGGGCCTCAGATTGAGGCGGTGGAAATGAGGAAATAGCCGTCGATAAGGCTTGGATATCGTCGCTTGGTAAGGGTATCACCTGCTGGGTTACAGGTTCTTGAATCTCCATATTCAAATCGCCCAAACCGGCGTAAATTACCTGGAGTTCCTCGCGTTTCAGGAAAAAATGGCCCTGTCTAAGCAATCTCATATACAACTCACCAGGAAACTCCCCCCCAAGATCAACATTAATAAACACCTTGGATGGGGAACCTTTGTTATCAAAATTAATTAATACAAACTCCATCTTGCTAAGGTTATATTCGGTATTTAAAGATATCAGTTCTCTTTGTCGAAAAATAACGTGGTTTTCATTGCGCAGAGAGCGTGGGTGTTTATTTCCTTTCTCCAAAATATGAACTTTACGTCCTTTTAATTCAGGCAATGCCAATCTATCGTTTTTAAGACTGAAATTGTTAATAACAGAAATCTTTGGATTGTCGGTTAGAGAAAATTCATAACCGCTTAACCCTGCGTGACTATCTGGCTGTAATTGTGTCTGCTTAGCCAGCGAAGGCGCTTCTTGCCACTGTGGTTGCCTCCCTGTTTTCAATGTGTGATACAGTTGATCGTCGATTAATAGCGTTTGTTTGTTTGCTAATCTTATTCTTTTAAATCGCGAATCCATATCCCCATTGGGAATAAGAGGTTCTGATAGTGGGTTTATTATTAAGCTGGCGTCAGGATTATCGGTAAATATCAGTTTTATGGCTTGCGTTGATGTCTGCAATTCAACGCGCAGGTTATCTGGCGTGATCCCCTTACGTAACCGAATGACTTGGTTTTCTTTATTAACATTTTTAGTGCCAAACTGCGCACTTCCCGCCGGAGTCACACTTGCGTGACCATAAGATTCATCATAGTACACTGCGCCACGGTGATAGAGGTCAACCGGCTTGTTTTGATCCGATGAATATATCTCTCTGAGAGCCAATAGGTCCGCATCGCCAAAGCCATTATTGGGCTGATTGAACGCGCCTTCACGGAGCATGGTCCCTCCCATAATACTCCCGTCAATATTTGTTTGTGATGGCGGCAGGTGTGCTAATCCCAAAGCATGGCCTAGCTCGTGGGCAATGTTTTTTTTGAAGTTTTCTATTCCTAATGCGGCTGAAGACCTTATCCAGACAGGTATCGGCCCTGAAAAATCACCGCTATTGACGGTAGTGCCATCGTTTTTGTAATCCGAGCCATGTAAGCTGGGATTCGCACTATAGAGGTCGGCATAGCCGCTGAGACTGCTAAAGCGCGTTTGTTTTTTTGTGAGCTGCTGAAACTGCCCAAATGTGATTTGAGCAGGGCCTTCCTCAACGAAAATGAAACGTAGATTTGTTGTTTCTTCAATAGTTTTCAGCGCGGCTTTCGTTAGGTGGATTTCTTCTGATGTAAAAGGACCGGGATTCTCTACTTCGGGCCAGATATTCATCGGGTCCTTGCCTGCGGCCAGAAATTTAACTGTCAACGTCGTTTCAGTACCCGGGGTATGAGGCCATTGACCCAGGCGGTTACGGACAAGTTGATTAGCCAGGGGGTGAGTATGATTGTCAGGATTCGGGTTATTAATGTTCATAAGCGATTTCACTTCCTGATAAGGTTAATTAAGTGCGTCGGGGGATAACCGGCGCGGAGAACTTAAAATGCCTTTGTTTTAACTAACAACCATACAGGATATAGAATGTTTATTAACTTAATTATTATTAATTTAGTTACCAATTAATTAAATGATGCATTTCGTAGTTGTTGATAATGCCATTTAAACATAATTTATAGATCATTAATATGATAACTAATAATATTTGTTGAGTGTAATTCTCACTGTTAAGTCATGGTGTTTTGTATTTTATTTCTTATGAAATCTGTAATTAAATGGAACTATGATGGCCGGTAGGCTATGTCCTTTGCGGTTGAAAGAAAAATATAGATTTAACCGCCGTATGGTTGAGGTGTAATCATCTGAATATCGTATCTTGGTTATCGTATATTTATAACTAAAATAAATATGATATTATTATCCATAATAAAAGATGTTATTACGTTAGCCAAAATCGGGCTATACAGTGAGTGCGGATAAATAAAAATCCGCGATCATTGGACCGCGGATCGCCGGAGGTGATTTCGCTGCGCGCAATCATGCTGGCAGCGCAACCTTGCTAAAAATGGCCGTGATCCCGACGCCAGGCATCTGCGGTTAGCGCTTCGCCAAAGTGACTGGAGATCAGCCGCTTGGTGAGATCATGCAGGGGGGCTGCCAGGACTTCGGCGGTGCTGCCACGCTCCACTACTTCCCCTTCATGCATCACAATGACCTGATCGCTGATATGTTTCATCATGCCCAGATGCTGGGTGACATAAATATAGGATATACCGTGTTTTTCTTGTAATTCCAGCATCAGATTAATGATTTGCGAGCGCATGGACATATCCAAAGACGCCAGTGCTTCATCTGCCACAATCACTTTGGGTTGCAGGATCAAGGCTCGCGCCAGTGCCACACGCTGTTTTTGACCCGATGCCAGCATATGTGGGTAGTAATTAGCATGATCTGGCAACAACCCCACCTGACGCAGCGTTTGATAGATGCGCAGCTCACGCGCGCCGGCATCAAGATCCGTATTAAGCTTAAGCGTCGCATCCAGCAGTTGGCCGATACGCTGGCGCGGGTTTAGCGAGGTACTTGGATCCTGGAAAATCATACGAATACGTTGGCTACGATAGGCGTAATCACCATAATTTAGGCGATGATCGTCAATTAGCAACTCACCGGCCGTCGGCTCAATCATCCCCGATAGCATTTTTGCCAATGTGGATTTACCCGAACCATTTTCACCAATCACCGCCAGGGTTTGGCCTTCACGCAGGGTAAAACTCACTGATTTTACCGCCTCCACATGCTGGCGGCGAAATAAGCCGGTGCGGTAGCGAAAGGTTTTGCTCAGATTACGGACTTCAAGCAACGTCTCGGCCATTATTGCTCCTCCAGATTTAAGGGGAAATGACAGGCAAAGGCGTGGTTTTTGACCAGCCGCAAGCGTGGGGTTTCAATGCATGTCTTTTGCGCGTAAGGGCAACGTGGCCCCAGGCGGCAACCTATCGGTAAATGTTCCAGTGACGGAATGGCTCCTGGTAAGGTATTCAGGCGGCTTTTATGAGGCAGCGAGCGGCCAAAATCAGGCATTGCCCGAATCAGCGCCTGAGTATAAGGGTGATGAGGGGCAGCCAGCAGCTCTTCACAAACGGCACTTTCTACCGTCTGGCCACAATACAGCACATTCACGCGATTTGCCCATTTGCTCATCATCTGCAAGTCATGGCTGATCAGCAAAATCGTGGTGTTATTATTCTGGTTCAACCGCGCCAACAGGCGGAATATCTGAGCCTGAGTGGTTGGTTCCATTGCGTTAGTTGGTTCGTCGGCGATAAGTAACCGTGGCTGATTTGCCAGCGCGATGGCAATCATCACCTTCTGGCATTCGCCTTCAGTCAACTCATAAGGATAACTGCGCATAATATCGTTGTGGTCTTTAATCCCCACGCGGTGCAGTAACTCTATTGCGCGGCGTTTTCGCCAATGAAATCGCTGCCACCAGCGGCCTTTATAAGTCCAGCCGGGGATTGCCTGCATCAGTTGCTCGCCTATGCTCTCTGACGGGTCCAGACAGGATTGCGGCTCCTGAAAAATCATTGAAATATTATGGCCGATCACCTTACGCCGCTCGCGTGGGGTTAATTGCAGTAAGTCGATATCGTCAAAACGAAAACGGTCGGCGGTGATACGCCAGTTATCTTTACTGACACCACAAATGGCTTTAGCAATCAGGCTCTTGCCTGATCCAGATTCCCCCACTAAGCCACGCACTTCACCTTCGGTCAGCGTCATACTGACACGATCAACGGCCTTAACTGGCCCTTCGGCGGTGATAAATTCAATGGTGAGGTTACGAATATCAAGTAACGGCATTATTCTACCCCCGCATTAATCGCACGGCGCATACCATCACCCAGCAGGTTAACCAACAGCACGCTGACCAAAATTGCACCACCCGGTAGCATCACAGTCCAGGGGGCGACATAGACTAAATCCAGCGAGTCACCCAGCATCGCTCCCCATTCTGGCGAGGGGAGTTGCGCGCCTAAGTCCAGAAAGCCCAACGCGGCAATATCCAAAATTGCCATTGATAATGCACGGGTAAATTCGGTCACCAGCACGGCGGCGATATTGGGCAAAATGGCGTAGACAAGAATATGCGGGGTTGACGCGCCATCCAAACGGGCGGCAATGACATACTCTTTATCCAACTCATCATGAACTGCGCTATAAATGGTACGAACCATGCGCGGTAGCAATGCCAGCCACACTGCGAACATCGCATGTTCTAAACTTGGGCCAACAAAAGCGACCACAATAATGGCCAGTAACAGCGACGGAATGGAGAGCAATGTATCCAGTACATGATTAAGAATAGCTGAACGAAAACCGTGGGTGATACCTGCAAATACGCCAAGCACCACGCCACATAATGCTGCGGCAACGGTGACCAGCAGTGCGGAACCATAAGTCGATGCGGCCCCGGCCAATAAGCGGCTTAAAATATCGCGGCCCAGGTCGTCAGTACCGAGGAAGAACGAAACATTACCGTAGCGCGACCAGGACGGTGGCAGCAATTGGTAGCCCAAAAACTGTTGATCGAGTGCGTAAGGTGCCAGCGTACTCCCCAGCAGGCACAGCAATAGCAACGCCAGGACGCCGTAGAACCCCACCATCGCCAGGCCATCAGAATAGAAAAGCCGCCAGGTGTACAGCAGCGGGCTGGGCATTTTCTTTTCGCGGTAGACATTATCGAAGGGCATACCATTCCTTGTGCTTTAACGGCGTCATCATTGCGCCAATAATATCCGACAGGACGTTAATGACAATGACCAGTGAGCCGACCACCATCACTCCGGCAGAGATAGCCGCGTAATCTTGTTGACGAATAGCATTAATCAGCCAGCGGCCCAGCCCCGGCCAGTTAAACACCACCTCTGTTATCATCGCCAGTGTTAGCATGGTGGAGAACTGCAACCCCAATTTTGGAATGATAGGCGGCAAGGCGTTATGCAACACATGGCGGCGAATAATCGTCAATCGCGATAAACCACGGGTGGCTGCTGCTTTGATGTAATTCTGACTAATTACGTCATCGGTACTGGTGCGCATCAGGCGGATGACTTCAGTGGTGGGGGCCACCGCCAGAGCGGTAATCGGTAAAATCATATGTTGCAGAGCACTGATCATCATTTCTCTACGATACGGTGACGTTGACAGCCAGGCATCAACCAGTGCCAGCCCGGTAACCGGTTTGACCTGATAAAGCAGGTCAAACCGCCCTGAAACCGGTAGCCAGCCCAGATGCAGTGAAAAGAACAGCATCAGTAGCAGTGCCAGCCAGAAAACCGGTATCGAGAAACCGAGCAATGCCACCGAACTGATGGCGATATCAGCCCATTTTCCGCGCATCGCGCCTGCGGTAATGCCCAGTGGAATTCCGACAAACAGCGCCAGAGTAAAGGCCAGTACGCATAACTCCATCGTGGCGGGGAAGGCTTCGCGCAGTTGCTCGCTGATAGGTTGGCCGTTAATACTGGACACCCCAAAATCCCATTGCAGCAGGCTGCTGAAATAGAAACGGTATGCATCAAATAGCGCGGCTCCATTGAGTGGCGCGTGGGGGGTAAAATAGCTCAGACTAAAGCTAACCAGTGACAACATAAACAGGGTTATCACTAACAGCAATAGACGCCGCAGGGTGAAGATAATCATGGTTTTTTACCCTCATCGCTCTCGCGGAATACACCGGCAAAAGACGCGTTACCAAACGGGCTTAGTACCAAGCCTTTAATATCATAACGGTATGCTTGCAACCGCAACGACGAGGCTAATGGCAGTAACGGCAATTGTTGCTCCAGAATTCGCTGAGCCTGCTGATAATATTCAATACGAGCTGATAGTTGCTGAGAACGTAATGCTCTTTGCAGCAGCTCATCAAACTGTGGGTCACACCAGTGAGCATAGTTTGTTTGCGATCGAATTGCTGCACAGCTTAATAATGGCCGGAAGAAACTGTCGGGATCGTTACTGTCGGTAGACCAACCCGATAATGTCAGGTCGTGGTTCATCTCCATCAAGCGTGCTTCCTGGAAACGCCCCTCCACGGGCACAATATTGACTGTAATACCGACTTGCGCCAAATCAGCTTGAATCAGTTCAGCGGTTTTCAATGGGCTGGGGTTATAGGATTGCGACGCGGTAGGCACCCATAAATTGAGTTGTAATTTCGTTAGCCCCAACTCTTTTAGGATTGTTTTGGCTTTTTCTGGATTGTATTCAGTTACCTGCGCCTGATTATCATAAGCCCATGAAGCGCGTGGTAGAATCGATGCTGCGGTTTCTGCGGTGCCGTAATAGATTGATTGCATTAATCGTTGGTTGTTAATCGATAAGGCAATTGCCTGGCGGACTTTTTGGTCATTCAGCGGCGGTTTACGGGTATTGAATGCCAGATAAGCCACATTCATTCCTGGCCGCAGAGTCAGGCGCAGACGAGGGTCATCACGTAAGATAGACAATTGGCTAGCTGCCGGATAAGCCAGCACATCACACTCACCGGTCAACAGCTTAGATAAACGGCCCGTCCCTCCTGCACCTAAATCAATAACCACCTGCGGCATCCGTGGTAACCCTTTCCAGTATTTGCTATTACGAAACAGGCGGATATATTGCCCGGAGCGATATTCATTGAGCATAAAAGGGCCGGTTCCGACCGGTTGGCGATCAATCTGCGCCTGCTGGCCTTTTTGCGTCAGAACATCGGCATATTCAGCAGAGAGCACCGGGGCATAGTGGGTGGCCAGGTGCCAAAGAAATGAAGCATCTGGCGCTTTGAGCTTAAATTCTACCGTGTAATCATCCAATTTTTTGACACTTTGTACCGCATCGGCAAATTGTAAACTATCAAAGTAGGGGTACTCACCGCCATTGACATCGTGGTAAGGGTGGTGTGAATCAAACACGCGCTGGAAACTGAAAACCACGTCATCGGCATTCATCATGCGCGTTGGGGTAAACCAGTCGGTGTCCTGGAACGGCACATCTTTACGCAAATGAAAACGGTAGGTGGCCCCGTTATCCAATACTTGCCAGTCTTCTGCCAGTTCCGGCATCAGCCGATAGGTATAAGGGTCCACATCCAACAAACGGTCATAAAGTTGCGCTGCCAGTGTATCGATGGTTAACCCGCTGCTGGCCATTTGCGGGTTAAAGGTATTGAGTATCCCGCTGACACAATAGACAAAACCGCGTTGACGGATATCCGGCAGTGGTTGAACAAACGGTGCTACTGGCGCAGGTTGCGCCAGTGCAGGGGTCGCCAGGCAAGCAAGCGACAGCATCCAAATCAGTAAACTACGCATAAACGCTTTCGCAGTAAGTAAGCAATATGCTTAGTGTACCGTAATCTGGCAATCCCCCCAATCCATTGCACAAAACAACTGCATCGCCTGCTGCTTGTTGCAGCAATTAAGGTGAATAAGCAGCAAATAGTTGTTTATCTGGCAGGAAATGGGGTTCGGCATAATGTCATTCAGCGCTGTTACTTTCTTACCATGAGCATAATTCCATCAAGTTTAGTGTGGTAATGAGAAAAATTCTCAACAAAGGTGTTTACAACTGGTATTGATAACCATTATCATTGCTTCGCTCTTCGGGATAAGGCCAGCAGTTTTAGGCTTTTGACAGGAAAGCACGACATTGCTCACATTGCTTCCAGTGTTTTTTAAGCCAGCTCGGGTGCTGGCTTTTTTTTTGCCTGCCATTAATTAAGCCTAATAACCGTATGGTTTATCTCAACCCAGTGTGCTGACATATTTAACGGTAATTATAACTTTCATATGTGTAGCAAGGAAATATGGTCTATTGCATTAATGCGTTAGAGGCTATATTTCTCTATGAGTTTTATTAGAAGCAAAATATGTTGCGCGGGGGGGATGTGAATATGAATAAATGCTCTTTATTCACCTTATTACTCTTTCACACTATGATAAGTGTTAATGGATGGGCCAAACCACCAGATATTGTTTGGCGTGTTGATACCCGCGATTATAACGAGGTTTTTAATAATGGTTTTTATTCGTCAGGAACCAATGATGACATAGTAGATCACCTTAGCGGGCGAAGTTGCCGTAGTGCTGAAAGTGATTTTGGTGATAGTGCCTTTATTTCGACCACATCAGACCGACGATTCGCTTATGAATATGTTGAACGGATACTCATGCATATGAGTGAGCATGGCGAAGCAAATCCGATAGTTAATATTTATCAGATTCGAGCGACGGATAATATATACAGTGCTAACCAGTCACTGGATTTCTTCTTATTACAACAGAATCGGGAACCACATGGCGAGATCCTGCGTATCATCCGTTATTCCGCTCATTTATCAGAGTGGATGGCACATCGCAGAATAGAACCGAACCAGATAGGTTCAGTGACACAATACCATTTAATGCAAGGAGTTGTTCATTCCAATGGGATGATACCTAATTCCCGTTTTAGGCAAACACGCTCGACTGCGAGCATCAGGCCGTATCAAAGCGCTTATTTCACTGCACCAAATCTTCAGTTAGTGCGCATGTGGATGTTGAGGTCCGGTATCCGGCCTATGGTGAGTGCCTGTTTTGGTATTGATATGGAACATACTGAGTTTAGGCGTGACCTTGCTTTAAATAATATTAAAACCAAGGGCATGTTTAAGTTTATTATCATTCTCTGAAAGGAGAGTAACTATTTTAGTTTGGGGCATATTATGAAATTAAAGATATTATTTTTTATTTTATTGTCTTGGGCTACCTATGCGCAGAGTGATCTGCAAGAACAATGTAAAGCAGATGGCAGCACTATTATATATAACAAACCAATTCAAGGTTATAATGCCAGTATCATGTGGCGGCCAGCCGATCCGACAGGCAATGCATTTAATGCTATCAGTGTAAAAATAGATGATAAATGGTATGGCGCTATTGCAGAGGACAGAACCCACGGTAACGCTGCCGTGGGGTTGTCCAGTTTTGCACAAGCAGCTTATTTAATTGGGCTGCCAGTCAATGCTTGTGTCAAAGATAAATATTTGCGAGGGTTGGAAGGTATCAATTAACCGTCAGTTCAAGCTTATATATTTACCAGCACGAGCCTGAACTGGCGGTGAGTTAACCTATTATTACTGAACATCATCATTGGTCAAAATAGCATGTTTCTTTAACATCCCCCGTAACTGATGGTAGGTTAGTCCGAGTAAACTCGCCGCTTTACGTTGATTAAAACGGGCCTGTTTTAATGCATGTTCTACCATTTGTTGTTCACTGTTATGCAGCCACTGTTTTAGGTCGAGAGGCAATTGAGGGCATTCAGTAAGCGGAGAATCAGCCATTTGCGGCGCTGTGTTTTCATAGGGCTGCCGGGGGGCGAAAGGATTAATAATGATATTATCCAGCGACTGGTCACTATTCCCGTGGCGGTAAACTGAGCGCTCCACCACATTTTTTAATTCTCGCACGTTGCCCGGCCAGTGATAGTCCAATAGTTGATCTCTGGCTTGCGGGGTAAAACCGGGGAACAGCGGCAGACTTAACTCTCGACACATCTGCATGGCAAAATGTTCTGCCAGCAACATGATGTCTTGCCGCCGTTCACGCAGCGGCGGCAATTGCACCACATCAAAGGCGAGGCGGTCGAGCAGATCGGCGCGAAATTTACCGGCAGCGGCCAGCGCGGGTAAATTATCATTAGTAGCACACACCAAGCGGACATCGACCTGTAGCGGTTGGCTACCCCCGACACGTTCCAGATGACCGTATTCAATTACGCGCAATAACTTTTCCTGTACCAGCATCGGCGCAGTTGCCAGTTCATCTAAAAATAATGTCCCGCCATCGGCACGTTCAAAGCGACCCAGATGGCGTTTCTGTGCGCCGGTAAAGGCACCTGCCTCGTGGCCGAACAGTTCTGAGTCGAGCAGATTTTCATTGAGCGCGGCGCAGTTAAGGGAAATAAATGGCCCTTGCCAGCGTTCAGATAAGTAATGCAAACGATGTGCAATCAGTTCCTTACCCGTACCGCGCTCGCCAATCACCAATACCGGTTTATTCAATTTTGCCAAGCCTGAAACTTGCTCCAGCACTTCAACAAAAGAGTTTGCTTCGCCTAACAGGTTTTCTACTTGCTCGCTCATGATGAAATTCGCCAATAGTTGGTTAAAGTAATCACTCTATATTTTATCTCATTTCAGTCAAAAATATTTTTTCTTTATTTTTCAATTTATTATAATTTTTTAAAAGTTGGCACGACTCTTGATATATCCCTATTGAGCGTTGATACATGAATCGGCGCAACCAAACGCCAATCAGTTTAAGAGGATATAATTTATGGGTATTTTTTCTCGTTTTGCCGATATCGTAAATGCCAATATCAATACATTACTGGATAAAGCCGAAGATCCGCAGAAATTAGTGCGGCTGATGATTCAGGAGATGGAAGATACGTTGGTTGAAATTCGCTCGACATCCGCTCGTGCATTGGCTGAGAAAAAGCAATTGTTACGCCGCATCGATCACAGTGAAAGTCAGCAACTGGAGTGGCAGGACAAAGCTGAGCTGGCTCTGCGCAAAGGTAAAGAAGACTTGGCGCGTGCAGCATTGATTGAAAAGCAAAAAGTGGCTTCATTAATTGAGTCACTGGCGCGGGAAGTGGCAACGGTTGAAGAAACACTCAGCCGTATGAAACACGAAATCACTGAACTGGAAAGCAAACTCACTGAAACTCGTGCAAGGCAGCAAGCGTTAACATTGCGCCACCAGGCGGCTTCTTCATCCCGTGATGTTCGTCGCCAGTTAGACAGTGGCAAATTGGATGAAGCAATGGCGCGCTTTGAGCAGTTTGAACGCCGTATTGACCATATGGAAGCGGAGGCTGAAACTGTCGGTGTTGGCAAACAAAAGTCACTGGAACAAGAGTTTGCTGAGCTGAAAGCCGATGACGAAATCAGCCAACAGTTGGCGGCGTTGAAAGCGAAAATGAATCCGCCTGAGTAATGCGATTTATAGACTATTTTTAGTTAGATAGTGCTAATAAAGACTGCGCCGCCGACGTAGAGGCGGCCTGCTATGAAAAAGTGATTAAAGATAATTAAGGGGAACGAATGAGTATCCTGTTTCTTGCCATACCGCTGACCATTTTCGTGTTGTTTGTGGCCCCAGTCTGGTTATGGCTGCATTACAGCAACCGTCAGCAAAGTGGTGCGCAGCTCAGCCATCAGGATATGCAGCGCCTGTCACAGCTCACCGACGACGCGCGTCGGATGCGCGAGCGTATTCAGACATTAGAAGAGATTCTTGATGCGCAGCACCCAAACTGGAGGCAGTCATAATGGGCGATGTGTTTAAAAATAATACGCTTGGCAGCAAAAAACTGTATCGGGTACCGGAAGAGGGCATGATCAAAGGAGTATGTGCCGGTCTGGCGCACTATTTTGATATTCCAGTGCGGCTGATCCGGGTCATGGTGGTGCTATCGCTGTTTTTTGGCTTGTTCATCTTCACTATCGCCGCTTACATCGTACTGACTTTTATGTTGGAGCCGGCACCGGCAAATAGCTTCAGCCATCAGCGTGAGGCAACGCCGCGCCAGTTACTGGACCAACTCGAGTTTGAATTGGGGGCGGGTGAGCAACGTTTGCGCCAGGTTGAGCGCTATGTCACCTCGGAAACCTTCGGCGTACAAAGCCGCTTTCGTCAGCTCTAATCTGACCAAGTTATTGCGTTTAAACCGGGCCGGTCATCGTCGATGACTGGTTGCGCTGCAATCAAATCGTCCTGCCGGAGGGCAAAATGAACAACAATAATCCCGCCCGTCTACGTGCAGGTGTAATATTGATATCACTACTGAAAATTATTTTTACTGTTGCATTGACCTATGGCCCAGCCGGTGCCGCAGGTTTGATCGTTCGAAGTGTGAGTAGTAAGCCGCTGCGTTGGTTACTCTTGCTACTGTTGGAGCCGATGTTGAAACGCGCAATGCTGGCAACTGCGGGCCAATTTGCCAAGGAGAAGCATGAAACGACTGCAAAATGAGATTACGTCTTTGGTTAATCGTGGGATGGACCGGCATCTCCGCCTGGCGGTCACTGGCCTGAGCCGTAGTGGGAAGACCGCCTTTATTACATCGTTGGTGAATCAACTACTTCATGTCCACAGCGGTGCTCGTCTGCCGCTGTTTTCTGCTGTGCGTGAAGATCGCGTGTTGGGCGTAAAGCGCGTTCCTCAGCGCGATTTGGGTATTCAGCGTTTTACCTATGATGAGGGGCTGGCGTCTTTGTACGGCACGCCACCTAACTGGCCAACGCCGACGCGGGGGGTGAGTGAAATCCGTTTAGCGCTGCGTTTTCGTTCCAGCGATTCACTCTTACGCCATTTTAAAGAAACGTCCACATTATACCTTGAGATTGTTGATTATCCCGGTGAATGGCTCTTGGATCTGCCGATGCTGGAGCAAGACTATTTAAGTTGGTCGCGCCAGATGGGAGGGTTGTTACAAGGGAACCGCGCAGAGTGGGCTAAGCCTTGGTTGACCTTATGTCAGCAGTGTGACCCGTTGGCACCGGCGGATGAAAACCAGCTCGCGACCATTGCACAGGCGTACACTGATTATCTTATTCGCTGCAAAAATGAAGGGCTACATTTCATTCAGCCGGGGCGGTTTGTGTTGCCCGGAGAGATGGCTGGCGCACCGGCATTGCAGTTTTTCCCTTGGCCGGAGGTGAGTGGTATTGGCGAGTCACGGCTGGCGCAGGCAGATAAGCATTCAAATCTGGGGATGCTGCGCGCCCGTTTTAACTATTACTGTAACACGGTGGTAAAAGGATTTTATAAAGAGCACTTTGTTCGTTTTGACCGGCAAATCGTGCTGGTGGATTGCCTGCAACCGTTAAATAGCGGGCCTCAGGCATTCAACGACATGCGATTGGCACTGACACAATTGATGCAAAGTTTCCATTATGGAAAGCGCACACTGTTCCGCCGCTTATTTTCTCCGTGTATCGATAAGCTGATGTTTGCGGCCACCAAAGCTGACCATGTCACAGCAGATCAACATGCTAATCTGGTGTCACTACTGCAACAACTGGTGCAAGAAGCCTGGCAGAATGCCGCCTTCGAGGGGATCAGCATGGATTGTGTCGGACTGGCCTCGGTACAAGCGACAGAGAGTGGCATTGTTGAGCACCAAGGGCAAAAGATCCCCGCATTGCGCGGTCATCGTCTGGACGATGGCGTGCCGCTGACCGTTTTCCCCGGCGATGTGCCGGCCCGTTTGCCCGGCCCGGCTTTCTGGCAACAGCAAGGTTTTCATTTTGACCAATTTCGCCCGCAAGCCGTACATGTTGACAGCCCGTTGCCGCACATCCGGCTGGATGCGGTGATGGAGTTTTTATTGGGAGATAAATTGCGATGAGTGAACCGCTGAAACCACGGATTGATTTTGAACAGCCATTACAACCGCTGTATGAGCCGGTGCTAAAAGCGGCACAGGCTTTTGATGAACAGGCCGCAGAGAACTTCTATCCCGCCGCGCCAGAATTGGACGCTGAAGAGGAAGACGGGCGCGTGGAAGGGTTGGTTAATGCAGCGCTAAAACCTAAACGTAGCGTGTGGCGTAAGATGGTTACCCTCGGTGTGGCGCTATTTGGCGTCAGTGTGATTGCTCAATCAGTGCAATGGGTGAGCCAGGCATGGCAGCAGCAGGACTGGATAGCCTTGGGCACGACAACTGCGGGTGGTTTGATTGTGGTTGCGGGGGTTGGTTCGCTGGTCACTGAGTGGCGACGTTTATATCGCTTACGCCAGCGGGCACAAGAGCGCGATATTGCGCGAGAACTGTTGGTCAGCCACGGTATCGGTCAGGGCCGGGATTTTTGCGAAAAACTGGCACGGCAGGCTGGGTTGGATCAAGGACATCCCGCATTGCAGCGCTGGCAAGCGTCCCTGCATGAAACCCATAATGATCGCGAAGTGGTTGAGTTGTATGCCAAATTAGTGCAACCGACGCTGGATAATCAAGCCAGGGCGGAAATTAGCCGTTACGCGGCTGAATCCGCATTGATGATTGCGGTCAGCCCGCTGGCGCTGGTGGATATGGCTTTTATTGCCTGGCGGAACATTCGACTGATCAATCGTATCGCTGCACTCTATGGTATTGAGTTGGGGTATTTCAGCCGCATTCGTCTGTTCCGTTTGGTCTTGCTGAATATGGCTTTTGCCGGTGCGTCTGAACTGGTACGCGAAGTGGGGATGGATTGGTTGTCACAAGATTTGGCAGCCCGCTTGTCAGCTCGCGCTGCGCAAGGAATAGGCGCTGGTTTACTTACCGCCCGTCTGGGCATTAAAGCGATGGAATTGTGCCGCCCGTTACCGTGGCTGGAGGGCGATAAACCTAAACTGGGTGATTTCCGCCGTCAGTTGATAAGCCAACTGAAAAACACCTTACCAAAGAAACCGCAGGTTAATCAGTAGTGGCTGTGACGAAGGCTATCTTAGCCGCGGGTCAAAGGCAAAAGAGAGCGGCTTGACGCTTTTTAGACAACCCTGAAAGTCTTTGTGATGCGGGTTAACCAACATATTATTCTCTGATGGCACCAGGGTGGATGGAACCAGTAATCCAACAGATGACTCTGATTTCAGCCACTCGGTGCCAACGTCCATTGCTGCGACCGGTGCCGGATCACTTCGCCACTCTGACGGCCAATCTTGCGGTTGCAGCAGCATAATGCTGCCGTCATTAATTTCAATCTGAAATAACTCAAATTCACTGAGCGTAGTGCTGTCGTGAATATGTACCAATGTTTCCAGCATCGCCAGTGATATGCTGCTGGCCAAGTAGATAGCAGCATGGCCTTTATGATTCCAACGGCCACCGTACATTTCGGCACCATAACCGGTCCAGGTTGAGGCGAGATAACGGCGCATTACGATGCGGTAGAGCATCATAACTCGCGCTCCCTTAATTGACTCTCCATGTACACCTCTCCCTCTGTCGCTATAGTAACGGCGATGTTGTAAACGAAAAATACAATAAAAAATAGATAGTTACGAGAACACGCCGTGTTCCAGTCGGCCAATCAAATCACAGACTTCCAGTGCGCCGGTTTCCGTTTCCAACAGGGAGTCAGGGGTTCTGTGGCCCAAGCCTTTGATAGGCGTGGACATCCAGGTGATTGCCTTGCCTTTATCTCCGCTAAAGAGGTCAACAGTGGCATCCATGACACGCACAAAACGCGCAATTCGCTCACTCTCTTCCGGGGTAAAACGGCCATCATGGGTACGGCGGCGAGTCAGACTACGGCTGGGGATCCCCGTGGCACGTAATATCTCGGATTTAGGCATTGACGCCCATAAATGAATACTGTCGATGACATCAACAGAAAATCCTAGCTTGATACTGTCTACCAGCACAGTGCCGCGACTGGCCGGCAGGCCAATTTCACGCCACAGCGCCCCTGTTTTGGTCGCTGGGGCTGGATGATATGCTCTCATGTAACCTCCTCGGTCATCTGGCTACCCATACTATAGCCATGTGGCCGATGTAATGCAAAGTGTCATCAATTTGTGACAAAGAAAGGATGTATTCAACCGTTATATTCATCTAAATTATTTATATTATAACTAATAAGCCACTGACAATGTGCGGGAAAGGCGTTAAAGATGTTATTAAGGGCAATCATTATGGGAGAAAAAATGACGAAAAGCCGATTCCTGTCAACTTTTGCTGACAGACTGCTTCATCCATTGAGGGCGACAGGGTATTATCGTATGCAGTGATTTCGTACCTGCCATATATAAGGTCAATACTGATGCGCTTGGAAGTTTTTTGCGAAGACCGAATCGGTCTCACCAGAGAGTTGCTTGATCTCTTGGTTTTACGCAGCATTGATTTACGAGGGATCGAAATTGATCCAATTGGTCGCATTTATCTGAATTTCTCCTCATTGGATTTTAGTGTATTCAGTGCTTTGATGATGGATATTCGACGTATTGATGGGGTGACGGATGTTCGCACCGTTTCCTTTATGCCATCGGAGCGTGAGCATCGTTCATTACGCGCACTGTTAGAATCGATGCCAGAGCCGGTATTTTCCATTGATTTGAAAGGCAATCTTGAGTTGGCTAACCCCGCAGCTCGTAAACTGTTTTCTCTCAATGAAGAGAAAGTTCGTCACAAAACAGCCGGTAGTTTGCTGGGAGGATATAATTTTGCGCGTTGGTTCGATGGCGCAGAAACGGCACCTCATACCGAGCGCATATTGATCAACAATCAGGATTACCTGATGGAGATCACGCCGATCTACCTTGAAGATGAAAATCTGCAAAATCAGTCGGTTGGTGCGGTTGTAATGTTAAAATCCACCGCCCGGATGGGTCAGCAGTTGCAAATATTGTCGGTCAATGATGACACTGAATTTAAACAGATAGTTGCCACCAGCACCAAGATGCGCCATGTGCTGGAACAGGCGCGTAAGCTGGCGATGCTGGATGCCCCGTTGCTGCTGGTGGGGGATACCGGCACCGGTAAAGACTTACTGGCCCGAGCCTGCCACTTGCGCAGTCCTCGCGGCAAAATGCCGTTTCTGGGGCTAAACTGCGCTTCACTGCCCGACGAGGTGGTAGAAAGCGAGCTATTTGGCTACGCGGCAGGGGCTTATCCCAATGCAGTTGAAGGCAAAAAAGGCTTCTTTGAGCAGGCGAACGGTGGCTCGGTGCTGCTGGATGAAATCGGTGAAATGTCGCCACGGATGCAAATCAAGTTATTGCGTTTCCTTAATGATGGCACTTTCCGTCGTGTTGGCGAAGAGCACGAAGTCCATGTGGATGTCCGCGTGATTTGTGCGACGCAAAAGAACCTGGTGGAATTAGTTCGGCGTGGTGAGTTCCGCGAGGATCTCTATTATCGCCTCAATGTGCTAACCATCACTCTGCCGCCATTACGTGAACGTCAGGCTGATATCATGCCATTGACGGAACTGTTTGTGGCCCGTTTCTCTGATGAACAAGGGGTGCCACGGCCAAAGTTGGCCCCTGAGCTGAGCAGTTTCCTGACACACTATGGTTGGCCGGGCAATGTGCGCCAACTGAAGAATGCCATCTATCGTGCCCTGACCCAACTGGACAGCGTCGAATTACGGCCACAAGATATTATTCTACCTGAGTTTGAGGTTGAAGCTGCCTTGGGTGACGAGGTATTGGATGGTTCACTTGATGACATCAGTAAACGCTTTGAACGCTCCGTTCTGACGCGTCTTTACCGTAATTATCCTAGCACGCGTAAACTGGCGAAACGACTGGGTGTTTCTCACACCGCAATTGCCAATAAACTACGTGAATACGGCTTAAGCAGTAAACGGCCCGCCAGTGATGAGAATGAAGAAGAGTAAACGTTAGAGCGCATCACAATAAAAAAACGGCTGTACCTAACAGGCAGCCGTTTTGTCGCATGACTTAATGCCTAAATAGGCTATTTATTTCAGTGCTGTCAGTGCGGCATCGTAGTCTGGTTCGCTGGTGATTTCATTAACCAGTTCACTGTAGATAACGTTGTCCTGAGCATCCAGAACCACCACTGCGCGCGCGGTTAAACCTGCCAGAGGGCCTTCCGTGATCGCCACACCGTATGCTTGTTTGAACTCAGCGCCACGCAAGGTTGACAGCGTAGTGACGTTGCTCAAGCCTTCAGCACCGCAAAAACGTGATTGGGCAAATGGCAGGTCAGAGGAGATACAAAGAACAACGGTGTTCTCAAGCTCGCCAGCCAGTTGATTGAATTTACGTACGGATGCGGCGCAAACGCCGGTATCAATACTTGGGAAGATATTCAAGACTTTACGTTTGCCAACGAAGCTGCTTAATGCAACATCAGATAAATCTTTCGCAACTAACGTAAAGTCTTTAGCTTTATCACCAGCCTGCGGCAGTTTGCCTGCAACAACCACTGGATTGCCTTGAAAATGTACAGTTTGTGTCATTATTTGATTCCTTTTACAGATGTGTAACACGAACTTCAGTTTAAGGTAACAGTGGCAGCTTGGATATAAAAAAGTGACTAAATCACTGACATGCTAAATATATTAAGGTTTAACCGTCTGCTGTGTCCGCCCGTACTTTGCCAAGGAGCCATGATGAGAACAATGCACTACTATCCAGAGAGCTGGCCTCTTCACTCTGCGTTTGTTATTTCCCGTGGCAGCCGCACTGAAGCCAACGTGGTGGTGGTTGAAATCGAAGACAATGGTATTCGTGCTGTTGGCGAATGTACCCCATACCCACATTATGGCGAAAGTGAGTCTTCGGTGATGGCACAGTTAGCGTCAGTTGTTCGGGCCATTGAGTATGGCGTATCGCGCCAGGAGCTACAGTTGCTACTCCCTGCGGGCGCGGCCAGAAACGCGGTAGATTGTGCCTTATGGCAACTGGAGTGTGTGCAAAACCAGCAAAGTCTTTGGCAACGAAGCCAGGTTAGTGCACCAGAGCATATTTCGATGGCCCAGACGGTCAGTATTGGTACGCCGGAGGCGATGGCCTACAGTGCGAAGGCTTTGGCACAGCAAGGAGCCTGTTTGCTGAAAATCAAGCTGGATGACCATCTGATTGCGGAACGTTTGGTGGCCATCCGCAGTGCGGTGCCAGAGGTCACATTAATTGTTGATGCCAATGAAGCCTGGCAGCCAGAAGGGTTAGCCGCCCGGTGCCAGTTGCTTGCTGATCTTGGCGTGGCCATGTTGGAACAGCCACTACCGGCTGGAGCGGATGATTCTTTACAGAATTTTATTCACCCGCTGCCTATCTGTGCTGATGAGAGTTGCCATACCCGTGATGATTTAGCCGGTCTGGTTGGGCGTTATGATATGGTCAATATTAAACTGGATAAAAGCGGCGGGCTGACCGAAGCACGGCTACTGACTGAGCAGGCGAAAGCGATGGGATTCGGCATCATGCTTGGTTGTATGTTGTGTACTTCGCGTGCGATCCAGGCAGCATTGCCTTTGGCGCCGGGCGCGCGCTTTGTTGATTTGGACGGCCCGACATGGTTGGAAAATGATATAGAAGGTGGGCTGAACTTTGCTATAGGCGCAATAAATCTGTCGGTTTAATCCGTTAGTGTAAGTAAGTCGATCAGTGCAGCCAGGTAACATTCGCTGGCTGTATCCGCTGAAATTGGTGGTAATTCTGCTGTAATGCAGGGTAAGTCTCGTTGTGCACACCAACTGCCAAAAGAACCCGGTGTGGCATATCCCACGTTAGTGACCAACGGCAATACAAAATTCGCCGCCAGACGAGCACCCAAGGCGGAGCTTGCGGGGTCTTCAATGCAGGCCAGTGGTTCATGAAACGAGACCACCCAGGCAGGTGATAATTGGGTAATTAACTCGCACAGTGCCTGGGTTTCTGGCTCAGAGCCTGCGTATTCACCGCTTGATAACACCACATCACGCGCATCAGCAGCACTATTCCAGCGATAAACCGTTTCACCCGATTGCCAGTTATCCGTTGGAAAATTACGATTGAGGTCAACGCCATTAGCATTAGCACGTAACCCTAGCTGGCAACCATCGGGATTAACTGCCAATATCACATGATGGCGCTGCTGGGCAGGGGATATACTGCGCAGCGCACAGGAGAGAGCAACAATTGCTGCACTTTCATCACCATGTGTTCCTGCAATAATCAAACCGGTGTTAGCCGCCAGGGAGGGCGCTGGAAAATAAAGCAGTGGGGCACCTAATAGAGACTGGCCGTAGCGTTGACCGGGTTTAATTAAATTGCCTCGAGCGGAACGGAGAGTGGTCATGATGTTGATATTATCACTTCAAATATTATGTTAATCCGAAACTACCACTTAATTGTTAAGTGTTCAAACTAATGTAACGTCAATCTGTGTTTACAACATTACACCTGTCCTTTCAGACTTGAAAACGAATAGTCTGGATATATATATAATCGGGCAAATAACTACCGGTGGTTAATTCATAGGGGCGTCCCGCGGGTGGGTTATTTCAACGAATAAAGTGAGTCTGTATATTAGACAATAGTGACTTAGATGCCTTAAGTGTGGTGGGGAAATGGCTGTGACGTTAACCTGCGGATAATGTCGGCTAACGGGGGTTATCTGGCAATCAACTGTGATAACGTCTGTAGCAATACCTCCTTAACACAGGTGTTAAATTGAGTTTTTGATTGCTTAGCTGATATAAAACAGCATTAGCGGCGTCTTTGTGCGCCGTTTTTTTTATTTTCTCATCGTCATGAGGGGGCTTTATCTGCTAGTTTATGTTTATTCGATTTTTTTGTTTCGCTGACATGGAACAACAACGATAAGGTTATCGATTATGCACTATTCCCATTATGTATTGTGCGTCACATTAGTCGGCACTTCGCTGGGAGTGGCAAATGCTGCGGATGTCCCTGCGGGTACGGTACTGGCTAAAAAACAAGAAATTGTTCGTCATATTAAAGATGAGCCTGCCTCGCTTGATCCGGTGAAAGCTGTTGGGTTAATCGAAGCACAGATTGCCAGAGATCTGTTTGAAGGCTTGGTTAATCAGGATGCGCAGGGGAAAATCATTCCCGGCGTTGCTACCAGTTGGCAAACGACCGATAACCAAACGTATATATTCACCTTACGTAAAGAGGCTAAATGGTCTGATGGCAAACCGGTTACCGCACAAGATTTTGTCTACAGTTGGCGTCGCCTGGTTGACCCTAAAAGTTTATCACCTTTTGCCTGGTTTGCGGATCTGGCAGGGATTGAGAACGCCCAGCAGATTATCTCCGGTAAAATGTCTCCTGAGACGCTTGGCGTCAGTGCGGTTAATAACCACACCCTGAAAATAAAACTCAGCAAACCGGTGCCTTATTTCCCGAGCCTGACCGCTAACTTTAGTTTATTCCCGGTACCACAAACCATTGTCGAGAAATACGGTAATGAGTGGACTAAAATTGGTAATCTGGTTGGCAACGGTGCATTTAAGTTGCAAGACCGAGTGGTAAATGAAAAATTAGTCTTAGTTCCCAATAAATATTATTGGGACCATGCTCATACTGTTTTAACCAAAGTGACCTTTATTCCCATTAATCAGGAAGCAAATGCCACAAAACGTTATCAGGCCGGGGATATTGATATTACGGAATCTTTCCCGAAGAATCTGTATCAGAAGCTGCTAAAAGATATCCCCGATCAGGTTTATACCCCAGATCAGCTCGGCACCTATTATTACGCTTTTAATACGCAACGTGCGCCGACCAATGATGTTCGGGTGCGTAAAGCGCTATCTTATGCTATTGACCGTAAAATAATTGCGGAAAAGGTATTGGGCACCGGTGAGAAACCGGCGTATAACTTCACCCCTGACGTCACTGCGGGCTATCATCCGATGGTGAATGTTTTACAGCAACAGGATCAGAATGAATTAAATGCGCAAGCTAAAGCGTTGCTCCATGCGGCAGGTTATGGCCCTGATAACCCCTTGAAGTTATCGCTGCTATATAACACCTCTGATAATAACCAGAAATTGGCTATAGCTATCGCCTCAATGTGGAAGAAGACATTAGGTGTGGATGTCAAAATGGTCAATCAGGAGTGGAAAACGTATATTGATAGCCGCAATACCGGTAATTTTGATGTGGTTCGCGCTTCATGGGTTGGGGATTACAACGAACCCTCAACTTTCTTGTCTCTTCTGACGTCAACCCATAGTGGTAATATTGCCAAGTTCTCTGATGATAACTACGATTATTTGCTAACTGAAGCGGGTAAGCAGACAAATCCAAAAGCGTTGAACGACGATTATAATCGTGCTGAACAGATTATTGCTGAACAGTCGCCGATCGCGCCAATCTATCAATTTACCAATGGGCGTTTAATTAAGCCGTGGGTAAAAGGTTATCCTATCACTAACCCTGAAGACGTGGCTTATAGCCAAACAATGTATATTATTAAGCATTAAGCATTAAGCATTAAGCTATAGGTGATATTGTTTTTTCCACTTGTTCTATTACTTTATAAGTATAGATCAAGTGGATTAACTTCATTCAATTGATTTGCGTTGTGATTGTTTTGGCACAATAGCAGAAACAGAAATCATAAATCCGGTTAGAGATGCTATTATTAATGGAAAGATGAATGCGTCTGATGTCCTCAATGGGTTTTCTATATCAAAAAGCATAACAAAGAAAAATGCGCTGGTAGCAAAAGTCGATGAGGAATATAACTCATTCAGTTTATATTGCAGATTTTCTAATGCGAAGGGCGGTGTTTTTATCGAAATACAATCCCAGGTAATATGGACTGCCATATAAGTGATGCAGATAAGGCAGTAGAATATGGTTAAATCATTAGTGGTTTGGGGAAGATACCAGTGGGTCGCGTTTGGATTCAAATTAAACTACCCGGCTATTTTTCAGGTAAACCCCTGCGGTTACGATTCCGCCGAGGGCGGCAAACGTGAAAGCAAAAGAAGTGGTCACGGTCAATGCAGGAATAAGGAGTGATAAGCCACCGCTCAGTGCAAACCCCGCGCCAGCCCCCCCAATCAATGCTTTTAATAATGTCATTATATCCATAATTTCTCCTCCTTGAATGCAGTGTTGTTGATAACTCTGAGCCAAGTTTATCGCAAAACAAGGCGATTTCTGCGTTATTCTTTATTACTAAACCTTAAACCTACATTCTATTATCACCGGTGCTTCCTCACTATTTTAGGCTATCCCTGACCCTCGCCTTTCAAGATAGTGCTGCTAGCGCTACACTGAGCTAATTGCATGATTAATTTTGAAAAGAGGGTGCTGTTGTGGATGTAGTTGAAGGAAAAGCGCTTCAAGTTTCTGATGCCGTATATGCCTATCAGCTTGACGGTAAAGGCGGTGTGAAACCCATCAGCCTCGATGCGGTTGCTACGGCCGAACAGCCTTGCTGGTTGCATCTGGATTACACTCACCCAGAAAGCGAGGCTTGGCTGCAAAACACGCCTCTGTTGCCAGAAGTGGTGCGGGGTGGTTTAGCCGGTGAGAGTATGCGCCCTAAAGTCACCCGCTTGGGTGATGGCACGATGATAACGCTGCGGGGCATCAACTTTAACCATGATGCCCGTCCAGATCAGCTAGTTACGATTCGGGTTTATATGACAGATAAGCTGATTGTCTCAACCCGACATCGCAAAATTTACTCTATCGATGATGTACTAAACGATCTGCAAAACGGTACTGGCCCGAAGGACAGTGGTAACTGGCTGGTGGAAATTGCCGATGGTTTCACCGACCATACCAGTGAGTTTATTGAAGATTTACACGATAAAATTATCGATCTCGAAGATGATTTACTGGAACAAAAAATCCCACAACGTGGGCAGATGGCGTTGTTACGTAAGCAACTTATTGTATTACGTCGTTATATGGCCCCACAACGCGATGTATTCTCCCGGCTGGCCAGTGAGCGCTTGCCGTGGATGAATGATGATGATCGCCGCCGGATGCAGGAAATTTCAGAACGCTTAGGGCGTGGTTTGGAAGATTTAGATTCGAGTATTGCCCGTACCGCGGTGCTATCCGATGAAATAAGTTCATTAATGGCTGATGCCATGAACCGGCGTACCTATACGATGTCGCTGTTGGCGATGGTGTTCTTACCGACTACGTTTCTTACCGGGCTATTTGGTGTCAACCTTGGTGGCATTCCCGGTAATACCGATTCTTTCGGTTTTGCTGCTTTTTGTCTGATGTTAGTGACATTAATTCTTAGTGTTGCCTGGTGGTTAAGGCGCAGTAAATGGTTGTAGGAACTCAAGAATTAGGCAGTAAAAGAGTTTGCTCGCGATGGGGCTAATCACTGCAAAATTGAGCCATATCAAGATTTGATGGTTATGAGTCAGGCATTATGGTTTTGCAGGTGAATGTGACGTCAAGCGATGGGCGTTGCGCTCCATATTTGTAATACTTTTATTTTGAATTACTGCATAGCACATAATTGTTACGATGCCGATGTTATTTCAACATCGGCATTTTTTTATGCGTTATTTATGAATAAACCATTTGTGATAAATAGATTTTGAATGAAATTTTATAAAAATAAAGGATTAGATAATGGAGCTAATGCCTCATCCTGCGCAATGAGGCAATAAAAGCTGACGACTTATTTAATCTCCAGCACATCAAGGCGCACCGGCTGTAGCTTGCCGGTGCCTTCTTGGTCATCTTCCGGCTGCCAGCCTGCCGGTTGCAGTGGCAATTCTTCCCGGTCAAAGGCCAAATCACCCCCATCGACGATTTCGCTGTCGTGAGTAATACTTTTGAAATCAAACAGTTTATGGTCATTCAAATGTGATGGCACTACGTTTTGCATCGCGCTGAACATGGTTTCGATCCGGCCCGGATACTGTTTATCCCAGTCACGTAACATATCTTTGATCACCTGACGTTGCAGGTTGGGCTGAGAACCGCATAAGTTACAAGGGATAATTGGATACTCTCTGGCAAGCGCAAACCGTTCAATGTCTTTTTCGCGGCAGTAGGCCAACGGGCGGATGACCACATGTTTACCGTCGTCACTCATCAATTTGGGTGGCATACCTTTGAGCTTTCCACCGTAGAACATATTCAAAAACAGGGTTTGCAGAATGTCATCACGGTGGTGCCCCAGTGCTATTTTAGTGGCACCCAGCTCAGTGGCGGTGCGGTATAAAATCCCACGCCGCAGGCGTGAACACAGTGAACAGGTGGTTTTGCCTTCGGGAATAATCTCTTTGACGATCCCGTAGGTGTTCTCTTCAACAATCTGATATTCCACACCTTGTTTGTTCAGGTAGGCTGGCAGGATATCTTCCGGGAAGCCGGGCTGCTTCTGATCGAGATTAACAGCAATTAACGTGAAATTAATTGGCGCACTTTTTTGCAAGTTTTGCAGAATATCCAGCATGGTATAGCTGTCCTTGCCACCGGACAGGCAAACCATCACGCGGTCACCTTCTTCAATCATATTGAAATCGGCAATTGCCTGACCCACATTACGGCGCAGTCGCTTGTGTAATTTATTCAGATCGTAATGTTCTTTTTGATTAACCACTTGTTTCTCTTGCATTTATTCGTGACTCATATTCAGTTGGCATGGCGTGTATTGATGCTATGGCGTAAGTTTATCATTCAACAAACAGAGTTATTAGTATTTTTCAGCTTTAAACCCCCCCCCAAGAGAGCGGCGGTGGTTTTTATTTATACAAGGCGGTGGGTTGTGATGCTGGTTAACCTGGTGGTCTATATGAAATTATTCGAATTGACTATCGTTTTAATAATTGCTCCATCCTCAATATCAACAAAATCGGCAACAATAATGCCCATTTTTTGCTTCTCTCTGTATTGTTTACAGAACCAGATATTCATGCCATCAATCAAGAAATGCCCCTTTGCGCCAGAATACGGCGTTAATATACCTGAGACACTGATGAAGTTAATATATAAGCTTAAGGACAGTTTATCTTTTGCAGACTTCAATAAACTTTCAACAAACTTTCTTTTGAAACGTAGATTCAGGTCGGTATAACCATCATAATGATCTTGGACGTAGATATTAAAGCTGCTATTTTTAACCGTAAATGAGGTGTCATTTTTCCAGGGGAGTGCATTAATACCTATTTTTGCTCCACCATAACGCCGCAATAGCACTATCTTCCCTCTGATTGCGTCAATGATGGGTATTCCATTAATTAAGTAAAACATATCCTTATGGGGTTTAATATAATTATCATACATCACGGCAGCAAAATCTTTGGTGCTATTTTCCGTTGTATGTTCTTGTTTAACAGATAAAATAATAAACTCGCCAGGATGGCGTTTTAAAAAATCAAGGCAGGTGTTGAGAACGTCACCGAATTGTTGTTTTAGAAAAACCGGGCCGTGGTGCAGGGTGAATACGTTATCAATAAGGCGACAGCGGGCATCCAAAAAACGTATACCATTATCAAGTTGTTCTTTTATATTCCATGATTGCGTTTGTGTAAACATACCGCCAAAAACGTCAGTGCGAAATGAAGCAGAATCATGCGTTCCTGGTATGCTTATTTCGCTTAATGCTTTATTACCGTCTATACGTGATATCCAATTTCTCATGTCCATAATATCTTCCTTGTAATTGAGATCTGAAAATAGCGCGGTACTTAATTTGAGGACATTCCAAATTTAGACGTATGAGTAATAGAAGTTGGCACAAAAAAAAGCCAGTCAGGGGATATTGACTGGCTTGATGATTTATTTAATTCAATTTCACTCTGAGCGGGCAATCTCTGCTTTCCCTGCCAGTAGGCTCAGGAAGTCATAACGTTTTTTCAAATCCTTCTCGGCATCCGCATATAATTGTGCGGCCACTTCCGGTTCTTGGCTATTGAGCCGACGAAAGCGTTGCTCATTGAGCAGTGTGGTGGTCAGGTCGCTGCTCGGTGGGCGTGAATCCAATGTCAGCGCCACGTTACCTTCATCAGCGCGACGTGGATCAAAGCGATATAATGGCCAGAATCCGGTGGCAGTTAATTGCTTCATTTGCGCGTGGCTGTAAGCCAGGTCGTAGCCGTGCTCTTCACAAGGGCTGTAAGCGATAATCAGTGACGGGCCGGGGTAGGCTTCTGCTTCCTGAATCGCTTTGACCGTCTGGTTGAGCTGCGCACCGAGGGAGATTTGAGCCACATACACATGACCGTACATCATCATGCTGACGCCTAAATCTTTGCGGGCTTTACGTTTGCCGTGTTCACCAAATTTGGTGACCGCCCCCAGTGGTGTTGCTTTTGATTGCTGCCCGCCGGTATTGGAGTAGCACTGGGTATCTAGCACCAGCACATTGACGTTTTCTGTCAGGCTAAGTACATGATCCAGCCCACCAAAGCCGATATCGTAAGCCCAACCGTCGCCACCAATCAGCCAAATGGACTTATCCACCAGATAATCGGCGTCGGTTGCCAGTTGTTGCGCATCGTTGCCGGGGATAGCGCGTAATAACTCACGCAGTTGTGTTACTTGCTCGCGCCGCACTTCTGGCGTGGCAGCTTGATTGATTAACTGACTGACCAGTCCAGCCGGTAACTGGGGTGCCAATTGATTAATCAAACGGGTTACGCGCTGGCGATGTTGATCGACCGTCAGGCGGAAGCCCAAACCAAACTCGGCATTATCTTCAAACAGCGAATTGGCCCACGCCGGGCCACGGCCATCGGCATTGGTGGTGTACGGTGTGGTCGGCAGATTGCCGCCATAGATTGATGAGCAACCGGTGGCATTGGCAATTAATAGCCGATCGCCATACAACTGGGTCAACAGCTTGATATACGGCGTTTCACCACAGCCGGAGCAGGCACCTGAGTATTCAAACAGCGGCGAGATTAACTGTGAGGTGCGGATATCGATACGTTCGATTTGAGTTTTATCGATCTCTGGCAATTTGAGGAAGAAATCGTAATGCGCTTTCTCTGCCGCCAGATGTTCCAGACGCGGCTTCATGTTAATCGCTTTAATTTCTGGATTCTGGCGATCTTTGGCCGGGCAGACCTCATAACACAAATTACAGCCGGTACAGTCCTCTGGGGCCACTTGCAATACGTATTTCTGGCCGCGCATATCACGCGCTTTGACATCCAGCGATTGCAAACTGTCCGGCGCACCGGACATGGCCGCGGGTTGAACCACTTTGGCACGAATTGCCGAGTGCGGGCAGGCCGCGACACAGTGGTTACACTGCGTACAAAGGTCAGGCTGCCAGATGGGAATGTCTTCGGCAATATTGCGTTTTTCCCACTGGGTGGTGCCGACCGGCCAGGTGCCATCCGGTGGGAAAGCGGATACCGGCAGGGCATCACCTAAACCCGCCAACATGGTGGCGGTAACGGTTTTGACGAAATCAGGGGCCAAATCAGAGACGATCGGTGGCCGCATCGGGCTGTTTTCATTAATCGGTTGCCGCGGGATTTCAACCAACGCATCCAGGGTGGCATCCAGTGCCTGCCAGTTACGAGTAACAATTTCTGGCCCTTTATTGCGGTAACTGCGGTCAATGGCGGCTCTAAGTTGCTCAAGGGCCATTGCCGTTGGCAAGATTTGGGTGAGATGGAAGAACGCCATCTGCATCACGGTATTGATACGGGCACCCAGTTTGCATTCGCGAGCAATTTTAGCCGCATTAATCACAAACAGGCGGGCCTGGCGTTGATGCAGCACTGCCTGAACTTCTTGCGGCAGGCGTTGCCACATTTCATCGGCGCTGAAAGGGGAGTTGATCAGGAAAATACCGCCGGGCTTCAGCCGTTCAGCCATTTGGTAGGTGTCAATAAACTGTAGCTGATGACAACCGACAAAGTCGGCATGACTAATCAGATAGGCTGAGTTGATCGGCGTCTTGCTGACACGTAAGTGAGAAACCGTCAGGCCGCCGGCCTTCTTCGAGTCATAAACAAAATAACCCTGCGCATACAAAGGTGTACTGTTACCGATAATTTTGATGTTATTTTTGGTGGCAGAAACCGAGCCATCACTGCCCAGGCCATAGAACAGGGCTTCCAGTGTGGCGCGTTGCTCAATTGTCTCATCGGTCAGCGGTAACGATAAACCGGTTACATCATCAAAAATGCCAACAGTAAAGCGCGCACGCGGCAAATCCAGGGATAACTCTTTGAAAATAGCCAGTGCGCAGTCGGGGCCAAACTCTTTGGAGGATAACCCATAACGGCCACCTATCACTTTGGGCAATGTGGCGCGTTCACCTCGACTGTAGGCTTCAGCCAGCGCGGTCATCACCTCAAGATAGAGCGGTTCGGCCAAGGCCCCTGGCTCTTTGGTTCTGTCCAGTACGGCGATTTTGGTTACTGACTGTGGCAATACACCTAACAGATGTTCGGCGGAGAAAGGGCGGAACAGGCGCACTTTCAGTACACCGACTCTCTCGCCACGGGTCAGCAAGGTGTCAATCACCTCTTCGCAGGTGCCGATCGCCGAACCCATCAAGATAATAACGCGCTCAGCCTGTGGGTGGCCGTAATATTCGAAAGGCTGATATTCACGGCCAGTCGCTTGGGCAAACGCCTGCATTGCAGCGGCGACATGCTGATAAGTGCTGTTATACCAAGGATTGGTCGCTTCCCTGGATTGGAAATAGGTATCCGGGTTAGCCGATGTGCCGCGCACTACCGGCCGGTCTGGTGTCAGCGCCCGGCTGCGGTGGGCATCTATGCCTTTTTGTGGCAGTAGCTGACGCAGTGTGTCGTCACTGAGCGGCACAATTTTATTGATCTCATGAGAGGTACGGAAACCATCAAAGAAATGAATAAATGGAATACGACTATTAAGGGTTGCCACCTGAGAAATCAAGGCAAAATCCTGTGCTTCCTGCACACTGCTGGCACACAGCATGGCGCAACCGGTCTGGCGCACCGCCATTACATCAGAGTGGTCACCGAAGATAGATAACGCATGGGTTGCCACGGTTCTGGCGGCCACATGCAGCACAAAGGGGGTCAGTTCGCCCGCCAGCTTGTACAGGGTCGGGATCATTAACAATAATCCCTGAGAAGAGGTAAAAGAGGTTGATAGCGCGCCGGTTTGCAACGCACCATGCACCGTGGCGATAGCGCCGCCTTCCGACTGCATTTCAACCACGCGTGGCACATCGCCCCAGATATTCACTTTACCGTCGCCAGACCATGCATCAGCTTGCTCTGCCATCGTGGAGCTGGGGGTAATAGGGTAGATAGCAATCACTTCACTGGCACGATAAGCCACAGAAGCGACAGCACTGTTACCGTCAGTTGTAATCATTAATTTATACCTTCACATTGCTTATCAAGCAGAGGCCGTTTCTCATTAATCGGAAAAGTAGTAATGAAGGTCTCTGATGGCTCACGATTTATTTGAACTAATAGAGAAATTCTAGCAGAGGGTACTTTTGTCAGTTATCGCGTTTGTGTGGCAGCGGTGAACCGATAATGGGTACAAAATAAGGCCGTTAGGCGGGTTTAGGATATATAGCGAGCATTCGGATAATAATTATTACAATTAGAAAACTATTTATTACGTTGTTCGGACATCCGTTGGGTAACACAGTCAAAATCAGTGAGTTTGTAAAATAATTGTGAGATTGATTTAATGAATATTGCATTATGCGTGGGCATAATACCGGTCCGATGTTGATAAGGAGAGATTAACAATGAGCGGTTTTGCTTATTTAATGATGGCAGTTGTGGCTGAAGTGGTGGCTACCACCATGCTAAAAGCATCTGATGGTTTTACGCGGTTAGTGCCTTCGGGCGTGGTAGTGATTGGCTATGGCATTGCTTTCTGGGGGCTTTCTCAAGTGGTTAAAACCATGCCTCTGGGGATCGCTTACGCTATTTGGTCGGGATTGGGGATTGTTTTGGTTTCTATTGCGGCAACGTTTATGTATCAACAAAAGCTGGATTGGGCTGCTATCTTAGGCATGACATTGATTGTGGCCGGCGTCATGGTGATTAATCTGCTGTCCAAGACGCCGATGCACTAATATATTCTGCTTACTTGGCGTTGTAGGGGGCGGCTCTCGCTTACCCGAATCACTGACTTTAGTGAGTTCATCGGGATATATTCGTTTGCTGCCTACCTGCCACGCCAATGGCTTTAGGGATATATTTATAATTAATTGTGGGTAGTGGGGAGAATGAACCCGCTACTTAATATCTAACTGATGTATTCCATCAATAGCCAGTAACTTTTCATATACCTGATCCACGCTTTTTCTTGGTGACAACGTCACGTCCATTGAGAGATCACAATCAGAATCGTCTTCGTCACGTTTTTGCGTCACGGAGAGGTTAATGGGCCGCAGGCGCAGTTTCTGTAGTGCAACCAATACCTGTGGCACACTTTCCGGTAACAGTTTGATGTATATATAATAGTGTTGCCCGAGCAGGCGATTACTTAACTGGCGGAAGATCTCCAATACGATCAATGTCATTAACGTGCCATAAATACCAATCTCATACAGGCCACTGCCGATCACTAAGCCGATTGCCGCCGTGACCCACATTCCTGCCGCGGTGGTTAGCCCTTTAACCATCTGTTTTTGGATCATAATCGTACCGGCACCAAGGAACCCCATGCCGCTAACCACCTGTGCGGCGACCCTGCTCGGATCAAAACTGACGTGTTCGAGTATCAATAAATCCTCAAAACCATACTTGGAAACAATCATAAACATAGCGCTACCGATACCCACCAGAATGTGTGTGCGCAATCCTGCTTCTTTTGCACGTAACTGGCGCTCAATACCAATTAACCCACCCAGCGCCCCGGCAAGGGCAATTCGTAGCAATAAATCCGTGATCATAATTATTTCCTTTTATTTTTGTTCGCACTATAGGTATATGATTATCTATCCGATTAATATTAGCTCATTTGTTTTGCACGAAATTTAAACGTAAAAATAACCTGGTCAGCAGGCTACTCGCCCTGACTTAAGCTAAATTAAATTATCATATTGGCGCTTATTTATGTTGTCTTTTAATTGTAACCGATATTATATAAGACTTTTGCGGATCATCCGTACTGTTTTTCTAAGACAATAACTTTATATATTTCTCACGCCGGAGCAGAAGAATGAACGTATTATCTTGGTTGGCAGGCGGCGCAGTATTCTTTTTAGCCGCTTGTAGCAGCAATGATCCAACGACCGCATCGAACCGTGCTGATGTCGATGAGCCAGTACAACAAGCGACCAGTGCCAGCACGCATCACAACCTGAATATGTCAAACCCGGCATCAGTGAATTGCGCCAATGCGGGCGGCGTTTTGACCCTCGCCAGGCAACTCAATGGCAGCAGTGTGGGGATGTGCCAATTACCAGACGGTAAACGCTGTGAAGAGTGGGCATTAATGCGCGGAGCATGTCCGGCGCGTTAATAAACGGCAGTATTTAATGCATTATTAAATACTGCCGTGCAGACAGGTTTAACCGAGATCAGTTTACCCAGTCTTTTTGTTGGTAAATTAACGTATGAGCATTATTGCTTAGGGTTAACTGCCCCTTGTTTAAGGTCACTTTTACACCGTTGCCCAATGCTTCGCCAATTAGTGCATCCCACTGATTTAACTGCTCATCGGCACACAGCATCCGGGTGCTTGCCAGCCCTTTGGCAGTAAGTACCCCCTCTTTCAGCTCACCCTGGCCCATAAATCGATTACACATCGCGCCGGAAATATGCATTTTTTCGCCGAATTCAATACTCGGTGCAGGGTTTTTTAGCGGGGCTTGACCATTAACACTTAGCAGCACAAAGTTGTGATGCAGCAGATCGTTTTCAGTCACGCTGCGCGTGGTGTCATTGCCGGATTGACTCATACCGCATCCTGTAAGAAGTACGCCAACGATGGCGAAGGGAAGTATTTTCTTCATGTTATCTCCTGCTGCGGTGTGGTTGTGTCGTTATTGTCAAAATCTAACGATAAGGTAATTACGGGGGATTATAACTGATAAGCAGATTATTATAACGGCACGGGGCTGTTTTCAGGATTAATCTGTCTTGGGGATAACAAATAAGCCGCACCCTGATAGGGTGTCTTATTGCACACCCTATCAGTGATACGCGATAGTTAATCAGTCAATAAGATTCGGGCAAGGTTTGTTATCTTTCAATTGTGCGATATTCTGCATTGTGGTGTTAGAAATACTGGTCAGCGCCTCTTCAGTCAGAAATGCCTGATGCCCGGTAAATAACACGTTATGGCAGGAAGAGAGGCGGCGGAAAATATCATCCTGAATCACGTCATTGGATTTATCTTCAAAGAACAGGTCACGTTCATTCTCATAAACGTCCATACCCAGAGCACCAATCTTCTGCTGTTTTAAGGCTTCGATCGCCGCCGCAGAATCAATCAATCCTCCGCGGCTGGTGTTGATGATCATGACGCCTTTTTTCATCTTATCGAAGGACTGTTTATTGAGCAGGTGATGGTTCTCTGCTGTCATCGGGCAATGCAACGAGATGACATCCGACTTATGGTATAAGGTATCCAAATCGACATATTCAGTGCCGAGTTCCAGAGCTTGTTGGCTTGGAAACGGATCATAGGCCAGTAAGTTCATGCCGAAACCTTTCAAAATACGCAGGGTGGCCACACCAATTTTACCGGTACCAATCACCCCCGCAGTACGGTTGTGCATATTGAAACCGATCAACCCCTCTAATGAGAAGTTAGCATCACGGGTTCGCTGATAAGCACGGTGAATGCGTCGATTTAGGCTCATCATCATACCAACAGCATGTTCTGCTACGGCTTCAGGTGAGTAAGCCGGAACACGGACAACCTGAATGCCCAGCTCTTTAGCGGCTTGCAGATCGACATTATTAAAACCCGCACAGCGCAAAGCGAGTATTTTAACGCCAACGGCGGCCAGCTCGGTTAATACTTCGCGGCAACCATCATCATTGACAAAAATACACACCGCCTGACAGCCCTCAGCCATTTTTGCTGTTTTCGGGGTCAACAGAAAGTCGAAAAACTCCAATTCAAAGCCAAAATCTTTATTGACCAATTCGAGGTATTTACGGTCATACTGTTTGGTACTGTAAACGGCTAATTTCATCGTGATTTCTCCGCTAAAATAATGTGATCAATCTAGCATATTTGAATAAATCATACAATTTGAGACAATGAACCATAAATAACAATTATGGTATCTTGCAGGGATTAAAGCACAACGTGAGTCCGGTCGGTGATAAAACAAGGCAAGTCATGACTAAATGCGCAAAAATAGTGGGTTGGTTGTTATTGATAGGGGTAATTTCTCTGCTGGTATTATGGAAAACCCTGCCTCAGTGGTTACCCAAAGTCGCGCAATACTGGCTGCCCGTCGGAACTCAATTGAGAGTGGCACACGCGCCAGTTTGGCATGATGGCGCACTGCGTATTGACCAACTGAGTTATCTGGCGCAGGGCTGCACGCTAACCAATATCTCCCAACTGAGTGTGGCTTATCATCTGGGCCGCTGGCAACTGGGTGCTGATAAAGTGGCACTGGATACTGCCTGCCTGAGTCAGCTTCCCTCCAGTGCTGACAGCGCACCGCAAGACCTGGCTCACTGGCAGCAACAACTATCGCGGCTGGATCTGAATATTGGCAATTTGCTGATAACGCCGTGGCAGCAATATGCCGGCAAACTGACGCTCTCTTCGAAAGGTAAGTTGACACAAGAACTGCGCTATCAGGGCCAGCAGCTCAGTTTTGCCGCCACGTTGGATGAGCAGCAGCAACTTAACTTACATCAATTCTCTATTGCGGTACCCGGCACGCCACAACCCTTCCAACTGCGCGGTAAGATCAAGGTTCCGCTGTCACTGGATGACTGGCCGAGTCAAGGTGCGCTGGCGGGGGTATTGACCACCGGTTATCTCTCTAAGCCATTGTTGCTGAACCTGAACTGGCAGCAACAGCATGGGGTATTAACGTTGACGGAGCAAGGTGACAGCCAACCGCTGGCCTATTTTCCGTGGCAGGTTTCAACCAATCAGATTCAGATTGTGGCAGGGCAATGGCAATGGCCTTACGGCCAGCACCCCCTGAGTGGTGGGGTTAACCTGACCTTACATGACTGGGATAACGGTCTGGAACAGACCTCGATTGATGCCCGCATCAATGTGATCACCTCCGGTAAGAGTGGCAAAGGCAATGCGGTATTGACCGTTGGTCCCGGTAATCTGAGCATGATTAACAGTGATTTAAAGTTCCAGCTCAGCGGGCAGGCGAATCTGGAAAGAATGATTTTGAACGCCACGCTTCCCGGCGTGTTCAGCGGTTCGGTGCTGAACCCCACCTGGGTGCTGTATCCGGGCGCGTTGCTGCGTGCGCATGGTAATGTGACCCCTGAATTGCGTATAAGAGATGCCCGCTGGCCGCTGGCTGGCGTCAAAGTCACTGCGCAGGGGGTTACCGGGCGTTTACAGGCTATCGTCGATGCGCAAGACCGCTATTGGGGCAATTTCAATCTGCATCTGGATGGTCAGGCGCAGGCGTTCTGGCCCGATAAAGGTCACTGGCAATGGCGTTATTGGGGTAATGGTGATCTGCCACCGCTGGCTGCCCGTTGGGATATGGCAGGCAAGGGGAGTTGGCACGACAGGGTGATCACCGTCGATAAGCTATCAACCGGTTTTGATCACTTGCAATATGGCTTGGTCAAAGTCGAAGCACCATGCCTGACATTAACGAAGCCGTTGACCTGGCAGCGTGATAACCACCATCCGGCGTTTATTGCCGGTCTTGAATTGGTCGCTAAGAAAGTGGCATTCAGTGATGGCGGGGGTTATCTGCCGCCAGCGGTGCTCTCGTTGCAACTCAATGGCCGTGATCTGGACAGTTTTCTGTGGCAGGGGCAGTTACAGGCCAACACTATCGGGCCTATCCCGCTGCGCGGTCGTTGGGATGGGGAGCGCTTACGCGGTGAGGGCTGGTGGCCTAAACAGTCGTTGATGGTATTCCAGCCACTTATCTCTAAAGAGCTTGGCATCAAACTGCGTGATGGTGAGTTCTATGCACAGGCCGCATTCTCGGCCGCGCGTGAGCAAGGTTTTACCGCCGGTGGGCACTGGGTGGTGAAGAACGGTGGGATGTGGCTGAAAGACGGCGAGCTGAGTGGTTTGGACTTTGTTATGTCCTACCGATTGAAAAATCACCACTGGCAGTTGGGGGCGAAAGAACCGGTTATGCTGCGGATTGCTGCGCTTAACAACTTATTTGAAATGCAGAATATTACCGCTGATTTGCAAGGGACTTACCCTTACTCAGAAGGTGCGCCGTTAACCTTAAGCAATGTCGGTATGGATATCCTCAATGGGCATATGAGTTTGTCGGCATTACGTTTGCCGCAACATGATGCCGCAGTGTTGAAGCTAAACGCCATCGATCTCAGCGCACTGTTTACTGTATTACAACCGAAGCAGTTTGCTATGTCAGGCAAAGTGAATGGTGAGTTGCCGCTCTACCTTAATAACCCGCAATGGCTGGTGCGCAATGGCTGGATTGCCAATGATGGCATGGTGACTTTGCGGTTGGACCCTGATCTGGCCAATTCGATCAGTGAGAGTAATCTGGTGGCCGGCACCGCAATTGACTGGCTGCGCTACATGGAGATTTATCATTCTTATGCCAAAGTGGACTTGGATAACCTGGGCCACTTGACGCTCAGTTCAAAAATTCATGGCGTGAATACGCAGAAAAATAATAAGCGTGAGATAATACTGAATTACCAGCATCAGGAAAATGTATTCCAGCTCTGGCGTAGCCTGCGTTTTGGCGACAATTTACAAGAATGGCTACAACAAACGCTTTCAGCGCAACCGGCCATTTCATTACAACCTGCCCATTTATCTCAACCAAAAACATCGGCGAGGACCAAGGAATGAAGAGCTTAACCGCGGAACGTATGGCGATAGCACTGGGTGTTTTACTGCTCAGTGGCTGTGTACGCCTTGAAGTCGCGACTCCTGAAAAACCCATCACTATCAACATGAACGTCAAGATTGAGCATGAGATCCAGATCAAAGTGGACAAAGATGTGGAAAGTTTGCTGAAAAATCAATCCAATCTGTTTTAGGGAGCCAATATGACAAAGCAAATTTTAGCCTGGATTGGTGCGAGATCGCGGCAGTTTGGTGCCATAGTGTGTTATATGGCCTTGGCAGGCAGCCTGCTGTTCAGTTCAATGGCGTTTGCCTTGACACTAGAGCAAGCAAAGCAGCAAGGCCGGGTAGGGGAAACGCTGAACGGTTATCTGGCGGCGGTGAAAAAAGATGCTGAAACGCTAGCGTTGGTGGAGCAGATCAATATTGCGCGAACCGAGAAGTATCAGGAAGTCGCCCAGAAAAACCATATCTCTACCGAGGATGTCGCCAAATTAGCAGGGCAGAAGCTGGTTAACCGCGCAGCTCCCGGTGAATATGTGCGTGGCATTAACGGTCAGTGGATGCGACGCTGACCACGCGGAACGAATCGTGCGAGTTAAGACAAGGCAAGCCGTCGTTTAACGCGGCACCCGCCAGAAAAAAGCGCGCCCGAAGGCGCGCAATGATCAAATGACACTATGGGTAAAACGAGGGTAATACACGGTCATTTTCAGTGGCGCGTGACGAAGACACCCGCCATTGCGCAAAAGTGATTCATTAAGCGCTGACAACCTGAGTCAGTAATTCTTTCGCATCTGCCTGTGCTTTGGTCGCTACTTCAGGGCCGTAAGCGATACCCTCGGCAAATACGAACTCAACATCGCTAATCCCGATAAAGCCGAGGAACAGACGCAGATAAGGTACAACCAGGTCTGTTGGGGTATCTTTATGAATACCGCCACGGCTGGTCAGGATAATGGCACGTTTACCGGTCACTAACCCTTCTGGGCCTTTTTCGGTGTAGCGGAATGTCACGCCAGCACGGGCAATCAGGTCAAAATAGTTTTTCAACTGGGTCGGGATATTGAAGTTGTACATCGGTGCGGCAATGACGATGACATCATTGGCTTGCAACTCCGCAATCAGCTCGTCAGACAGCGCCAGCGCATCTTGTTGACGTGGCGTTAATGCCGCGTCAGAAGGGCGCAGGGCACCCACCAATTCACCGTCCAATACTGGGATTGGTTGAGCGGCGAGGTCACGCACGGTAATCTGGTCGTCGGCATGGGCTGCCTGCCACTGTTCAACGAAGAAGTCAGCCAATTGGTTGGACTGTGAATAGGTTGCCAGAATGCTTGATTTAAGAACCAGAACTTTGCTCATCGTAATTCCTTAACAGGTAACAGAGACTTAGGCGATACGCCCTTTCAATGAGATACACTTTATTCATATTTTTAAACCAGTGATAGCGCAATAATTTGCGTTCTTTGTTCGATTTTATTGAATGAAGAAAATAGGCCCGAAATACGGCTTAGGTTACGGCGTAAAGCGAGGCTGTGTTACCCTATCCGATAAGGATTGATACGATAAAAAATGAGTAATAATCAGAATGAGATTAGCGGTTCATATCGTCTATCAATGAATAAAAAAGTCAGCTAATCAGACGAATAGCATAAAACATTGGGCTGATACTGTCAGTGGCAGCCGCATCGTAACAAGGAATACTGAACGTGAAATCTTCGCTCGCAGCGTTATCCACCCAACTTGGTGAGTTGATGCTCCGTGACCAACAGCGTATGCGGCGTCGGCTGCAAGGCGCACGAAAAATCAATGATCCCGACGCCGTGGCGGCCTTTACCCGCGAAATCGAAACAGAGCTTGGCGTTGCCATGCAGCGGGTCAATAGCCGTCGTGCCGCTTGCCCTGCAATTACCTATCCTGCGAATTTGCCGGTTAGCCAGAAGAAACCGGATATCTATAACGCCATCCGCGACCATCAGGTGGTGATTGTTGCCGGTGAAACCGGCTCCGGTAAAACGACGCAGATACCGAAAATCTGCCTGGAGCTGGGCCGTGGCGTGAAAGGGGTGATCGGCCATACCCAACCACGGCGTCTGGCGGCACGCACCGTCGCAAACCGCATTGCCGAAGAGTTGGACACGACGCTCGGCGGTTGTGTCGGTTATAAAGTCCGTTTTAATGATCAGGTTGGCGAGAACACGCTGGTCAAATTAATGACCGACGGCATTTTACTGGCGGAGATTCAGCAAGACCGTCTGCTGCTGCAATATGACACCTTGATCATTGATGAGGCTCATGAACGTAGCCTGAATATTGATTTCATTCTGGGTTATCTGCGGGAGTTATTACCCAAACGGCCAGACTTGAAAGTCATTATTACCTCTGCAACCATCGATCCACAGCGTTTCTCACGTCATTTCAATAATGCGCCGATCATTGAGGTTTCTGGCCGCACCTATCCGGTGGAGGTGCGTTACCGTCCAGTCGTTGATGACGCCGATGATGTTGAGCGCGATCAGCTACAAGCTATTTTTGATGCGGTAGATGAACTGGGGCGGGAAAGCCCCGGTGACATTTTGATCTTTATGAGCGGCGAGCGTGAAATTCGCGATACCGCCGATGCGCTGATGAAGCAAAATCTGCCACATACCGAAGTGTTGCCGCTGTATGCCCGTTTATCAAATAGTGAGCAGAATCGGGTATTTCAGTCTCATCATGGGCGGCGCATTGTGCTGGCGACCAACGTGGCTGAAACGTCGCTAACGGTGCCGGGGATCAAATATGTGATTGATCCCGGCACGGCGCGTATCAGCCGTTATAGCTTCCGCACCAAGGTGCAACGCTTACCGATTGAACCGGTATCCCAGGCGTCGGCTAATCAGCGCAAAGGGCGCTGTGGCCGTGTCTCCGATGGTATTTGTATCCGCCTCTACGCAGAGCAGGATTTCCTCTCTCGCCCTGAATTTACCGATCCCGAGATTCTGCGTACCAATCTGGCGTCAGTTATTCTGCAAATGACCTCACTCGGTTTGGGTGATATTGCGGCATTCCCGTTTGTTGAAGCGCCAGATAAGCGTAATATCCAGGATGGCGTGCGCCTGCTGGAAGAGCTGGGGGCGATACAAACTGCCAGTAATGGCCATCAACAACTGACGCCGTTAGGACGGCAGTTGGCACAGTTACCGGTTGATCCACGGTTGGCGCGTATGGTGTTGGAAGCACAGCGAAGCGGCAGTGTCCGTGAGCTGATGATCATTACTTCTGCGCTCTCGATTCAAGATCCTCGCGAACGACCAATGGATAAGCAGCAGGCATCCGATGAAAAACATCGCCGTTTTGCTGATAAAGACTCGGATTTCCTCGCTTTTGTTAACTTATGGGATTATCTGAAAGAGCAGCAAAAAGCGTTGTCTTCGGCGCAGTTTCGCAAGTTGTGTCGCAGTGATTTCCTTAACTATCTGCGGGTGCGCGAATGGCAGGATATCTACACGCAACTGCGTCAGGTGGTGAAAGAGCTGGGGATACCGGTTAACAGTGTCGTGGCGGATTATCGCAGTGTCCATAGCGCGATATTGACCGGTCTGCTCTCGCATGTCGGCCAGAAAGATGTTGAAAAGCAAGAGTTTACCGGCGCACGTAATGCCCGCTTTGCAGTTTTTCCAGGGTCTGGGTTATTCAAAAAACCGCCTAAATGGGTGATGGTGGCGGAACTGGTTGAGACTAGCCGCCTGTGGGGGCGCATTGCGGCGCGCATTGAACCGGAATGGATCGAACCCCTGGCGCAGCATTTGGTGAAACACCATTACAGTGATCCACATTGGGAAAAAGCGCAGGGTGCGGTCATGGCCTGCGAAAAAGTGACCTTATTTGGCTTACCGATTGTGGCGGAGCGTAAGATCAATTATGGCCCGATTGATCCGCCGCTGTGTCGCGAACTGTTTATCCGGCATGGCTTAGTGGAAGGGGATTGGCAGACGCGTCATGCCTTCTTCCGTGCCAATCTCAAGTTATTGGCAGAAGTCGAAGAGCTGGAACATAAATCACGTCGGCGTGACATTCTGGTTGATGATGAAACACTGTTTAACTTTTACGATCAGCGCATTGGCCGTGACGTAATTTCTGCCCGTCATTTTGATAGCTGGTGGAAGAAAACCAGCCAGACACAGCCAGAATTGCTTAACTTTGAGAAAACCATGCTTATCAAGGATGGTGCGAACAAAGTTAACCCATTGGATTACCCCAATTTTTGGTATCAAGGTTCAATCAAACTGCGCTTATCCTATCAATTTGAACCAGGCACGGATGCCGATGGTGTCACGGTCCATATACCGTTACAAATCCTCAACCAAATTCAAGAGCAGGGTTTTGACTGGCAAATTCCAGGTATCCGCCGTGAACTGATAATCGCACTGATCAAATCTCTGCCAAAACCAGTGCGGCGTAATTTTGTGCCTGCGCCCAACTATGCTGAAGCATTTTTAGCGCGAGTAACACCGTTGGAAACTGGCCTGCTGGATGCGCTGGAGCGCGAACTGCGGCGCATGACTGGCGTGACAGTGTCACGAGAAACGTGGCAGTGGGATCAAGTGCCTGACCATCTTAAAATGACGTTCCGGGTACTGGATGATAAAAATCGCACCTTACGAGAAGGCAAAGATCTTGCTGCACTGAAGTTACAATTGCAGGAAAAAGTACAAGAAACCCTTTCTGCAGTTGCCGATGATGGTATTGAACAAAATGATCTGCACATTTGGAGCTTTGGTGACTTGCCGGTGTGCTATGAGCAACGCCGTGGCGGTTACGAAGTTAAAGCCTATCCCGCATTGGTGGATGAGAAAGACAGTGTGGCGATCCGCCTGTTCGATAGCGAATCCCAGCAGCAGCAAGCGATGTGGCAGGGGACGCGCCGTTTATTACTGCTAAATATTCCTTCGCCTATCAAGTATTTGCACGAAAAACTGCCGAACAAATCCAAGCTGGGGCTGTATTTTAATACCTATGGCAAAGTAATGGATTTAATTGATGATTGTATCGCCTGTGGTGTGGATAAACTGGTTGCGCAATATGGTGGCCCGGTTTGGCAGGAGGCGGATTTTGCGCGTCTACAGGAGAAAGTTCGCGCCGAACTGAATGATACGGTGGTCGATATCGCGCAACAGGTTGAGCAGATCCTGACGATGGTATTTAGTATCAACAAACGTTTAAAAGGGCGGGTTGATATTTCTCAGGCTCTGGCACTGTCGGATATCAAAGCACAGCTTGGTGGTTTGATTTATCGTGGTTTTGTGACCAATAACGGCTGGAAACGTCTGCCCGATACGCTGCGGTATTTGCGCGCCATAGAGCGCCGACTGGAGAAACTGGCGGTGGACCCTCATCGTGACCGCGCCCAAATGGTGCGGGTAGAACACATTCAGAAAATGTGGCAGCAATGGCTCACCAAGTTGCCACCCAAACGCCAGCAGGATGAAGAGGTAAAAGAAGTGCGCTGGATGATTGAGGAGCTGCGCGTCAGCCTGTTTGCCCAACAACTCGGGACGCCTTATCCAATATCGGATAAGCGTATTTTACAAACGATTGAGCAACTCTCCATCTAATACCTCAGTCTATTTAAACCGTCATTTTCAGCGCCCGAAAGCAGAGTCTATTCGGGCGCTGAGTTTATCCGCTCGTTCCGCCTTCCTTATAACATTATCCTTATAGTTCATAAGTCGGATAAGCACAGCCAGTTACCTGACTGTGCTCTCCTAAGAACGGAGCGTGCGACTTTCACCGCACTCCGCTCAAGCCTCTCAAAGGCAATTATTGTTACCCGGCAAACTTCTCATAACGCGGTTTCCAGCGACATATGCCAGCTGTTTCGGCTTTTGTCCCTATTTTCCTTACGTGAACTCCAGTAACTGGCGAATGTCGGATCATAAGGTGTTGCCTCACAGCGGATTTTGGTATGCCGTTTTATCGGGATAGTGACCAGTTGCGTAAGATATTCTGAGAGCGTCACACCATCAATATGTGACTTCCCCCGAAAACACCAGTGCCGCGCATATTCCGGTAAAAAGTACTTTCTGGTTACCCATCTTGCACCTTTGTTCGGATGTCTTCGCTTTGCCCAGCGTTGTAATGTTCTGAATATCTGGCAGTCAACATATCCAAAGGTTTGTTTGGCGACACTGTGTCTGTAATAGTTTCCCCAGCCCCGTAATTTGGGATTGAGTAGTCTGATCAATTCACCTGTAGCCATTGTGGGATGAGATTTGATGAGTGCTCTTATGTTCCGAATGAACGTTAATACGTTGGCTTTGCTGGGTTTAATCAACAATTTATCTCTGTATTTACGAATATTGAAACCCAGAAAATCAAACCCCTGTCTGATGGACGTCGTGATAGTCTTCTCGGGAGAGAGTTCCAGCCCGCGCTCTTTCAGGAACGACACAATTAACGGTTTTATTGTATTCTCCAGCAACTCCCCTGAGGCACCGGTGACCACAAAATCATCGGCGTAGGAGATGAAGTTGACCTTTTCTGCTTTTCTGGGCGCAGCCTGTTTAATGCGCTGCTCCAGTCCTGCCAGTGTCAGTAACATCAGTGTTGGAGAGATAATTCCACCCTGTGGTGTTCCTGCATCAGTATGATAAAACAAGCCTTTATCGATATAGCCAGCTGACAACCATTGGCGTAACATTGATTTGTCTATCAGGATATTATCCATGAGCCATTGATGACCGATTTTGTCAAAACAAGCCTTTATATCGCCTTCAAGGATCCATTGTGCAGATGTTTTCCTACATAACGTTTTAAAACATTGCTCAACAGCATCGGCCGCGCAGCGTTTTGGGCGAAACCCGTATGAGTTTTTGTCCGCTATCGTTTCCGATATCGGCTCCAGAGCCAGCAGATACAGCGCCTGCTGTGCTTTATCAATCATACAAGGGATGCCCAATGGGCGCTGTTTGCCGTTCTTTTTAGGAATATAAACGCGTCTCAGCGGTTTAGCATGATAGCCACGCCGTTTGAGCTGTCCGACAGCGGCCAATTTGTGGTTGTCGGTTCGCCACGTAATACCATCAGTGCCAGCAGTTTTACTGCCTTTGTTTTGAGAAACTCGCCTTACTGCCAGTAATTTGGCGGCATGCGAGTGGGTCAGCAGCCATTGCAGGGATTTTACCTTGCCATAGCGGCCTTCCCGCATTGCCTTTGCAATACGCATTTGCAGCCTTGAAACCTGCTGTTCAATGACCGACCAGTTGATGGACTGCCATTTTGCTGAGGCTGAGGTTGCACCAGACCGTTGACCGGTTACTGTCATTTGCTTTACCTCATTGATAAGGTTCTGAAAACTATCTTGCAAAGAGAGACCAACTGGAAGTGGGCTACGCTTTCGCGTTGAGTAACGTTTAAACTCCTGTCCGGGCCATTACAGTCCGGCTTTCGCTTTTTCCAGTATCCTTTACCCGCAGAGCTATCGGTTGGCCTCGCGGTCAACTTTCCCGAAGGGAGCGCTACGGGCTTACCATGTTCCGTATATCTCGTGTGTCAGGTTAGGTGCCTACTTGAATGCGGAGGGCATGTGGATCACGAGAAGATAACCCCATAGTCTTCTACCCACCCTCGGTGCCTTTTGGCCACAGCGTGTTAACCACTTCCGCTGTTTACCTCGTGACGCGTTCTACGTAGATTCACTTATGTTCACCGTGCTGACTACCTTGCACTTACCCGACTGTGGTTGTCAGGAAGACACGCCTCTCACGATTTGTATCCCACGCATCAGAGTGCGTTTTGTTACGTTGTCAGATCCGCTACTTTATTCAGGATCCTAGGCTCACCTGGTGATACAGGCGGTTCTCTCGAATCGGAGAACAACGATTTATACAGCCTCATGTCGCACTGGGGTTTGAGGTCCAATGGGGCGAAAACCTACGCTAAGCGTCTATATATTCGTTAACCTGTTGATTTAACGGCCTTAGCTCACCTTTTATCACATTTTCAGACAATGTGAATGAGTAATGACCTAACATATTGATATGGCCATGCATCAATGGTGATAATCTGGATATATCTTCTTCATTAATTTCAGTAGGCTGACTATCAGTATTAATATGTCTAAGGGCTTCCTGCATATACAGCGTATTCCATAAAACAGTAGCATTTGTTACCAGTCCCAACGATCCAAGTTGATCCTCTTGCCCTTCGCGATAGCGCTTTCTGATTTCGCCACGTTGACCATGACAAATGGCGCGAGCCACACTATGTCTTCCTTCACCCCTGTTTAGTTGCGTTAGTATTCGGCGACGGTAATCTTCATCATCAATATAATTCAACAGATACAGCGTTTTATTTATTCGCCCCGCTTCAATGATGGCCTGTGCCAGACTGGACGGACGCGTGCTCTTCAATAAACTACGGATTAACTCTGATGCTTGTACAGTACCCAACTTAAGAGAGCCTGCAATCCGCATCATATCGTCCCAGTTAGCCTCAATCAGTGCCAGATTAATGCAACCACGGGCCAGTTCATCAAGAGGGCCGTAATCAGCATTTTTATCTACTCGCCAGAAAACGGCATCTCCGGCGTCCGCCAGACGGGGAGAAAACTGGTATCCCAACAGCCAGAACAGACCGAATATCAAATCGCTGGCACCTGCTGTATCAGTCATAATTTCCTGTGGATTCAACCCCGTTTGCTGTTCAAGTAAACCTTCCAGAACAAAGATTGAGTCCCTCAAGGTGCCCGGTACAACAATGCCGTGAAAACCAGAAAACTGATCGGAAATAAAGTTGTACCAGGTAATTCCCCGATTGGAGCCAAAGTATTTTCGATTTGGTCCGGCGTTAATCGTTTTTACTGGCGTAACAAAACGCATACCGTCAGCAGAAGCAACTTCCCCACCACCCCATCGCTGTGCCAGGCTCAAGGTAGCCTGATAATCAACCAGGCGGGCATTGGCTTTGATAAGCGTTTCGGCCCGAAAATAATTTTGTTTAACCCAGCTCAGGCGATGCCGGGTTAATGATGGAATATTGTGCTTAATCAATGGCTCAAAACCAATATTGCAGGCTTCTGACAGTAATACGGCACAAATGCTGATATGCAGATCTTTCGCTCGCGCATTGGACTCACTGACATGAGTAAATTCTTCGGCAAATCCTGTATGAGCATTGATTTCCAGCAATAGCTCCGTCAGATCCACCAAGGGTAAAAGACGTCTGACTTGCCTGTTGAGAGCTATCAGGCTGGGTGGTTCATCCAGTTTCTCAAGGTTGCTGATAGTCAGCGTAGGATGTTTCCCTGCGTGGTCAATATGAACTGACGCATTATCATTAAAACCCTCAGCTACCGTTTTCCAGGCAAAATCTAACTGTTGAGCCAGCTTTTCTGTTGCCTGCCGAGCATTTACAGGGTGACCTAATGCTCGACAGACAGGGACGCGTTGGGCTTGCCATTCTGCCCCTTGTAACAGTTTTGACCGTGGATCACCCCAACGATCGCTATTCTCAAGGTAAATATCCCGCCGCCTTAATGCATCCTGAAACCGTTCCAGTAAGCATAGTGAATAGCCAGGTCGTCTCACTCGGCCTTCTTCGTCAAAGACCAGTCGTTTCCAGGCACCGGTGATAATATTTTTCGGCGCGTCGTCAAGTATGTGCTTTCTTGAAGTGCCTAGTGACGATAAATAGTTGAAGGCTGCCAGGGTATGTTCTCCCGCCGGAGCAGCCCGAAAAGTTAACTCTCGGAGTACTCTGGGCAGAAAACGGCGAACGCGTCCATATTGTTCAATCATTTCATCCTGGAAATTATTGTCTGCCGGCCGGGCCAACTCATTGACCATTTTGACCGACTCAGCCAGCCTTTCTTTGGGAATACAGGAAGAAATCGATTTTCGGAGGTACGCATCATCAGTTACCTCATCCAGCAGGAGTGCACAGGCTTTTGCCAGCATCAACGAAGAGCGGTCCAGATCCTTCAGCGTCCTCAGCAGCTTCTTTTGCCCCGCTTTTTTAGCCTCTCCCGCAATATTAGTGATCAGCATATCCAAAACATCGATGGCTTCATCCAGCGCAGTGACCTCCAATGATTTAACAAAGGCAATAAGTATCGCTGTACGTTTCTTCATGGGCATACGAGCTATCTTTTTTACCGAGGTAACATTGGCATAGCGGGCGAGACTTTTTAGCTGAGCCGGTGGAAGACCTGTAAAATCAAGTTGCTGAAAACCCAGTTGGTGCAATGTGTTATAACGATCCAGTGCATCATTAAACGCAGGGCTACTAATTGTCACAGGACCTTTTTTCAGTCGCTCGAACATTGATACTCTCTGACCTTCACTAAAGCTGAGTAATTCATCCAGTTGCTGTTTCTGTTCATCATTGGGCAATGCTAGCAATCGTTGCCAAAGCCGGTTAGCCGCTCGTTTGCGGATTTCGGTGATCACTCTGGTGAGTGTTGTGGCCCCTGGTAATAAAATTTTATGCTGTACCAGCCATGCAGTGGCGAAATCGAACATCAGGCTGGGGCGTTCATTGCTAATCCATGCTCGGGTATACAACAATCGGTTCAGCCTAAATGTCCACGGAAACTCCCCGAATTCATGATAGTGATAATACTTTTTGATTTGAGCGTAATGCTCCCAACGGGTTGGTTCTCGTTTGGCGTATTCTGCCAGAATCTCAGTCCGACTGATTGAAAGCTGCCTGGCAACAAAGGTTTGTACATTGCGCGGAACCAAAGTCAAATCAGACAGGAACGCGCCTAAAAATCGGACTGATGTCAGTTGAAGGGCTATCCCAAGACGGTTCTGGTCCCCGCGCCGTTGTGCTATGAATGTCAGGTCATTTTCATCCAGAATAAAATAACGGGACAGTTGTACCTCATTCGGTTCTGCCGCATAACGCCCATAATTTTGTTTCTGCTCTTCGGTCAAAAAATCGATAGGCATTCAGCATTCCTTGCATAAGTATGACTTTGGTCTACTTTTAATCGTCTCAAATATTATGATATTTGATACCTGTCTAAAACAGTCCGAAAGTAGGTTTCAAAAGTCGCATTTCGTGCATTATGATACCACTCAGTATCAAAAACGATAAGTGAGACCAAAAATGGCATTACTGGGGTATGCACGGGTATCAACCAGCCATCAAAAATTGACGCATCAGATTATGGAGTTGAAAAGTGCCGGTATCCGCGAGGATCGCATTTTTACAGATATGATGACGGGGGCAACGGATGAGCGAGAGGGGTTACAGCGTTTGTTGGCCCGTGCAGAGAAAGATGATGTCATCATCTGCACAAAAATGGATCGTCTTGGACGTAACACCGCCGACATGATCCGTGTTGTTGATGGCTGCTACAAGAAAGGAATAGCAATCCGCTTCCTGGAGAATGGCCTCAGCACCGAAGGTACTATGGGGAAAATGGTTATCCAGATCCTGGCCGCAGTGGCAGAAGCTGAGCGTGAACGCATCCTGGAACGGACTAATGACGGTAGAATAGTCGCACTGGCAGCAGGCGTAAAATTTGGCCGTAAGATTCATCCCCGGACACCGGCAGCTCTGACCTTGATTTTGCAGGGTGAAACGGTGAACAGTGTGACAGAAAAAACAGGGGTTTCGCGAGCGACATACTTTCGGCTGAAAAGAAAAATTAAAAATAATGTTAAAAATCAACCACTTTATCATGTTAATTCAAAGTGATATGACGTAAAGGTGGAACTTTTGGAGGAACTGTGCACGGAACCGTCGAGGAAACTCGGGTCTATTCAGTTTTGGAGTTTTGGCTAGTTCGTGAGTCAGAACCTGTAACTGTTCCTCATCCATAAGTTAGCCTGTTTATAATATAGGATTGAACATATCAAAATCAGGCAGATACACAATTTAAATTACAGTCTCCGTTAATGCGATAAAGCCCTTTTTAACGCCGACATCGCTCAGAGCACTTACGCACGTCCTCCCAGCATTTCCCCCACTTTTTCCGCCAGCTAAAAGGGCGCCCGCATACTGTACAAATTTTTGTCGGAAGTTCGTTTTTTTTCAAAGTGATTCTCCTGCGTCAAGTTTTGCCAGCAGCATTTGACCTCGTTGCCAGAGCGCTAGCCGCTTAGATTCAGACAGACGATCGAGGTTTTTGTATGTCATGCCCATGCGATGATTACCGCGCAGCAGTTCGCCGTGTCGCATGACGAAATGCCAGTAGAGCGCATTGAAGGGGCAGGCATTATCTGTAGTGCTTTCACTGACTTTGTACACGCAACTGCGACAGTAGTCAGACATGCGGTTTATATACTGGCCGCTCGCACAGTAGGGTTTAGAACCCAGGTAGCCCCCATCGGCGTGCATCACCATGCCGAGTGTGTTGGGTAGTTCAACCCAGTCGAATGCATCCATATAAATGGCAAGATACCATTCGCATATCTCAGATGGCGCAATGCCCGCGAGCAGTGCAAAGTTGCCCGTGACCATCAGCCGTTGTATATGGTGGGCATAGGCATATTCAAGGCTTTGGCCAATGGCTTGCCGCATGCAGTTCATCTGCGTTTTACCGGTCCAATAGAACTTAGGCAGTGGCCTGCTGTTACCAAAGACGTTGCCACCTGCATAGGCTGGCATCTTCAACCAGTAGACGCCGCGTACATATTCACGCCATCCGATAAGCTGGCGAATAAAGCCCTCGGCCGCATTTAGCTTAATTCTGCCAGACAAATAGGCGGATTCCACATCACTGCATAACTGCCGCACATCCAGCAGACCAATATTGAGAGCGGCACTGATACGGGAGTGGAAAAGAAAGGGTTCATCACAGGCCATTGCATCCTGATAATCTCCGAATCCGGCCAGACCATAATCAAGAAAATAATCCCACAGCGTCTGTGCATCAGCGCGTGTCACCGGATAATCGAAGACGTCGATTGAACCGTAATGGTTTGTGAAATGTTCGCGTACCAGTTGAAGCACTTCCTGAGTGATAGCATCTGCACTAAATCGTGCTGGATAGGGCGCGGCCACGTTTTTGGGGAGTGTTTTCCGGTTATCTGAATCAAAATTCCAATTGCCTCCTATCGGACTGCCGTCGCTATTCATCAACAGTCCGCTTTTACGGCGCATCTCCCGATAGAAAAACTCCATGCGCAACTGTTTTTTATCTTCAGCCCAGGATGAGAACTCATCGCGCATGCACAAAAAGCGAGTGTCGGGATGCCACTGTATTGACAGGCCACACTCTTTAAGCGACTTCTCAAGACGCCAGTCACCGCATTCTGTCAGGTGCAGTTCCTCAGGCTGTAACAGCAACTGCCAGCGCATCAATTCACTCGGCACTGACCCGGTATTTAGCGGGTCATCGAGACGAACGTAATACACACAAATACCCTGCTGATGCAACTCACTGGCAAAGTGACGCATTGCACTGAAAATAAAAACGATTTTTTGCGGGTGATGGGGGACATGGCGTGCTTCCTCCCTCACTTCGACCATAAGAACGGCATCACGTTGAGCGTCCAATTCCGTCAAAGAAGCCAGGTCAAACGATAGCTGATCGCCCAGGACCAAGCACAACCGGCGATTCTTATTCATTAGTTTGAACCTTATAGTAAAGGTAAAAGTCTCTCTGAACGTTATAAAATTGCTTCTTCAGGGGACATCATCAGTATGTCGGAAGATCTCTAAAAGTGAATTTTTTTTGTGGAGTATCTGCCAGCCGAGACAACGCTACTCACTCGTTCATAGGTCCGGACAATTTTCATGGGCAGAGGCCAAAATGAGTCTACTTGACTTGGCTAAGGGGTTCGAGGGCCAATGGAACGAAAACGTACGCTAAGAAGATAAGCGGTTGTTTGTAAATTATTTTTAATCCCCCAAAGATAATAGGCTTGATGCTATGTGAAACGAAAACTCACTTAAGGCGGGGGGACTGAAGTCCCCATAGGGTGCTGCAGTTTAGATATCGAGAACTATTGTACTATAAGGGCTTCCCCGGCATGTCAACGCCGGTTTTATGGTTTCTGTCTGCTCGTCAGTAAAAGAAAGGGGAGAGACTGCGGTACTATAAACGGCCATGATGAATCGTTATCGATTCGGGCCCTGATGAAAGACGCGCGTGAGGTTCTTGTTCGTTAAGCGGATACGTATATCCTGTACAATAGCCAGATAGGCCTCACGGGGTCTAACCCTTTTTCATCAACGAGTTGCAGGTCAGATGGTTATACTGCTTTGTGCTTTAGCTGGCTGAGTACAGCCTGAAATCATCACCGTAATGCAACGATGCCCAGCACAGCCTCGCGTTTTTGGCGGCGATGGCCACAACAGCCCGCCAGTACCCTCTGCGCTCAACCAACGTACAAACCCAGCGGCTGAATGAGTCAGTCCTTTTCTCTGCACCAATCAAAACCGAACGGGCTCCCTGAACCAGAAGCGTTCGCAGATATGAATCGCCCGCTTTCGTTATTCTGCCCAGCTTTGATTTTCCGCCACTGCTGTACTGTGATGGTGTAAGTCCCAGCCAAGCTGCCAGTTGGCGTCCATTCTTAAAATCATGGGCATTACCGATACTGGCGACCAACGCACAAGCCGTTGTGGGACCAATCCCCTTCAGTTCCATCAGTCGTTGGCTGCGGTGATCCGTTTTTGCCATGCGGGACAGGATCCGGTCATATTCAGCGATGTTATCTTCAATGCGATTAATGTGTTCCAGCAGATCATCAACGCATTGCTGAACCTGAAGCGGCAAAGAATTCTTCTGTTCAGAAACCATGTGGCGCAGGGCATCTGTACTTTGTGGAGCGATGACGCCGAATTCAGATATCAAACCTCTTAATCGGTTATATGTTGCTGTTTTCTCTTCGATAAAACCTTGTCTGGTACGGTGTAGACATTGCATCGCCTGCTGACTCTCATCCTTCACTGGCACGAACCGCATATGCGGGCGACGGACAGCCTCACAAATAGCCTGGGCATCAGCTGCATCATTTTTCCCTGATTTACCGGCCATGCGGTAAGGCGATACGAACTTTGCAGCCATCAAACGGGGCTCATGGCCATACTGCCGAAACACTCTTGCCCAGTAATGGGCGCCGGAGCACGCCTCCATCCCGATGACACAAGGAGGTAAACTTGCAATCAACTCTGGAAGCGCTGCACGCGATACTTTGGGTTTAACCAGAACAGTTTTTCCATTTTGATCAACGCAGTGAACAGCGAACACATTTTTAGCAAGATCGATACCGACAGTAGTGATAGTCATAACTAATCCCTCCAAGGCTATGTTTACCCCATGATTACACAATAGTTAATCAGGCGCATATCCAGGGGAAGTCCCTTCCATTCGTTAAGGCCAAATTTCAACCATAAATCGGTTATGCATACCACTTACTGAATTAGTACATAAAGATGGTTTTGAGGTGCATTTTTGAGCTTGGCGTACGCTGTTTGCCATTTCTTCTCTGCTTATTTATGGCATCTCTCGTAATAGCTGATCATCAGCGCTTTATCTGTACTCATTACCGTAAAATTTGGTTTTTCGCCTTTACATACAATGTCGCACGATTTCATATCATGAATTCCGTTAAAATGCATGAGCAGTGACCTTGTGTCACTGCAAAGACTCGTCAGCGCTGGTTGTGTCTGTCCGCACCCCCGAACGTGAAGATATAAGGTGCACCATGATACAGTTGGATCTGATTTGCATCCTGTAAATTATCATCGATAGCCAACCCGGGGAAATCATGTTGTTGGATCAGACCGTATTCTATGTTAGACACAACCGCATACTCTGTGAAATCAGGACTCACCTCATATTTATCGCTGATCATATCTAGCCTTTCGAAGAAAGCCCCCTCATTATTTTCATGCCGCGTTGCCGCCTGGCGAAGGGCATTCAGGTTACGTGTCCTAAGATGAGCTTCACGGTCTGGATCTGCGTATCCTATGAAGTCGGGAATAGGCCATCCCAGCTCTTGAGCTACACGACGCGCGAGAATCTCAGTGGGTCCTAGCTCTATATTACTATCTCTGGATGGATCGCTGGCTCCTGTAACATGATGAATGATCTCGTGAATCAGCCCTTCCTGCCACGATGGCATCTCGTAAGAGTCAGCATCTGGTGCCACACTAAAACTGACATAAGGTTCTTCGTGATCGTCTTCTCCCGCCTCGCAAATGGGGAAAACTAGCTCTTGCCCGACATCGTATTCATATAATTCGGTACACGTCAGTGATTGAATATCATCAACTTCGGCGGGGGATTCTCCGTTGAGTTCGTATTCGTTTCTGTATTTAATGCAACCAAGGTGCACTTCATTATTATGAATGCCATAGCTTACGGCGTCACGAAAGGTCTGTGAGCGGCTCAAAGCATCAAGTACAGTGTTACCGATCATATCGGCCGTATGCTGATCTATGAGCCTGCTACGGCTGTCATGGACGGCGCGAATGACATTTTCGTATAGGTTGCCTAAATCGGCGGTAGAAAATGGTATTCGATTGCCTATATCCAACACGTAATCCGCATAGGCATTGTCCGAATGATTAGGGGCAACGGCAGCAGAGTATCCTTCTTGAGCGGAAAAGTTGAAGCTGGGCTGGAGAGAGGTAATTTTCATGTTGATACCCAATATGATTTTGTACATTTCAGTGTCGCCAACTCGCGAGTACCAAGATTGATTTATCCAGTTCCTTCGAGAATAGGAGCCATTTTTTGCCCTAGTTTCTGGTATCTTGGGCGATGACAGACAGCATAGCTGCCCAGAACATATTTTTATCCCGGCTGAAATAGTTTTCTATCAGGAAAACACATTTTCTCTATAGAGCGCCTGAATGGGGCGTTTGAATTCAACCGGTCCATTCACAGTATTTATACGCTGCGTTACCTGCGCGATCCTCAACTCAAATAGAGCGTAGTTCCCATCGTTCGCAAAACCGTGTCGAATCTTATCACCAGCTCCGTTCGGCTATAGCCAAAGTCGGCGGCAGGAAAGAGCTAACGGGGCGTACCGATATTGAAATCGAGATCAGCAACCAGTGTGACCGCCTGGTTGCCAACGGTATCATTTATTACAACTCCGCGATCCTGTCACGATTGCTGACAAAGCACGAAGCCAGTGGCAACACCAAAGCAGTGGAACTGCTCACCCGGATATCACCGGTTGCCTGGCAGCACATCCTGCTAAACGGACATTACCGATGGGAAGACTATAGATCTCGATACGCTGATTGCCGAACTTGAGCTGTGATGACGGAAATAGACTTTAACGTTAACTCACTGAATCAGAAAATGATCACAAATACCGATAGGATTGCAATACATTTACGCAACAAGCATGTCGTCCGCACGTAATACCAGAAAGTCTGGCTCCAGTACAAACGAACGTTTGTGCAACGCTGTTAAGTCCCAAAAAGTCGATTTATAGGCCAGCCTGAATTTTCGGCGGTTTGGGCGTGGAACCCCAACATAAGTGACCGACAGGGCGGCCACCATAAACTCCACACAGAAGAGTAAATAGTTTCCACTATTCAATGAAACCCAGCTTAAACTGCGCCTTACCGGCCAGTGACACCAGACCCGGGTTCTCCGGATAAGAGGTAAGCAGGGGTAAAAAGACAGCACCGCCAATAATACTCCGGCTGTCGGAGTCTGCCGGTCGTAGCCCCCATATATTCTGGTATGTCATCGGTACATTCTGTCCGTTAATTACCGTATTACCGGTATACAGCATGATATGCCCCTGAATGTATACAAGCGTGGAGAACGGCCTGCCATACTCCGTGAGATAACGAAGCCGTGCGCTGGTATTCTCTTGGCTAAGGTCGATAATCCGGGCTGCGGCCTGTATCTGTTCCGCAGAGTTTCTGGGAAGAAATATACCAAAGGGCATCATGAGGCTGCGCATTTCGGCAGAGCAATCATTATAGAAGTTATAATTTCCCCAGCCATAGGACCTGCCGCTCATCGACTTCATCAGTACAGCCATATTACCGGGCGTCATTTTCCATGGCATGTCGACAAACGCCCCTTCCTTCAGTCTGATCTGGCGAATTTGTGCGCGACCATCACTTTTCCGCACCGGCACAGTAACGTCAAAAAATCCGGGCTGTTTATTCCTGAATGGCATAATGGTTCCGGGGCGTGCAGTAAAATAATACTGTCCTCCTTCATGAACGGAAACCGGTTCTTTAATAAATGCGCCCAGGTTTTTATCTGCCAGCGTCAGCCATTCGGTAACAAACTGCTGATCCACCTCTGCAATATCTTCGTTGTGCACCCACCCGGTGACTGTGGGGGATAAAACGTATTTCCAGCGGCTGTCGCGGCTGACCGCCAGCACGTAGACGGGCGTGCCGGGACGGACTGAGGACATCTGTAAATTGTCAAAAGGGTAGCCCTGCCCGGCCTGACGGGGATCTTCATAAGCCGGGTCATCTGTCGGAAGAACCCTGACCAGCGTTTCCCTGACGGCAATCCCCCGTCCCGAAGAGTGATAAATACGGTCAATGCCGGTGGCAGCGTTGTCTCTTACCTCTAGCTTCCAGCGTTCCGGGTGAACCCTGAAGTTCTCGCCCCAGGAAACACTTTGGTCCCCCAGGTATTTTCTGATGCTAGCATCACGGGCAGCTTCTGCTCCTTTACTCAGGACTGATGCAATGTAAGAAGGGCTCCAGGGAGACTTTTCGCCCGCCCCCATACCAAAATAACGGGATTTCAGGTCAGAAAAATGGCGCTGCTGTGCAGCGGTATCCATAATGGGAACGTTCATACCCGGGCCAGGAGGGAGCCATTTATCGACGGACTGCGGGTAATTGCTCAGCGGGAACAGAGATTTGGTAGGGTCAATATCAACTGCTGGCATATGGCCGGCAGTCATCACGTCATTTAACCCCGGCCTTGGCGGAGCTGTGTGGCATGCCGATAGCAGCAGCGGAACAATCAGGCAAAGGGGCTTTATTCCTTCCGGCATCTGGATTTTTTTCATACAGCAACTCCGGTAATCGGCTGGTCACTCAGCCCGCAGCACGACGATGCACGGTTTCGCGCGCATGTATTCCAGAAACGACGAATCCACCATTTTTCTGTTGGCAGCCAGCGAGGAGGCATTCCTGAATCTAAGTAAAACCGGCCATATTTTTACGTTCACAATCATCTTCCTTAAAGGTAAAAATCTCACTTGTACCTTTAAGGAAGATGATTGTAATTGATACAAAAAAGTGCCATCGGTTGATTACCGGTTGAAAAATCAGGAACCGGATGGTGCGGAATGTGAAGGCCATCACACGACCTGGCTCTGCAGGGTTATCCTGTGGGGCTGATCGCTCAGTGATGCCTGAATGCGAGTGGGTGTCGGAAATCTCGGCGGTTCCGGCGTAGAACCCCATATTGTTCAATCATTTCATCGTGGAAATTATTGTCTGCCGGCCGAGCCAGCTCGTTGACCATTTTGATGGTTCTGTCGTATTAAGGCGTCGTCAGGTAACATGCTGTTTTTTTACGATGTTGCTTGCCCATGTCTCTCATCCGAAAAGCCTTCCGTCGCCTGCATTACCCCACTGATGTTATCGCTCAGTGTGTTCGCGGGTATCTCGCTTATGCCCTCAGCCTGCGTAATCTCGAGGAAATGATGGCAGAGCGTGGCGTTATTGTTGACCACTCCACGTTACACCGCTGGGTCATCCGTCTGGTGCCCTTGCTGGATAAGGTATTTCGACGCCATAAACGCTCAGTAGGTCGTCGGTGGCGCATGGACGAAACCTACATAAAAATCAAAGGTCAGTGGAAATATTTGTGCCGGGCGGTCGATACTGCAGGGCAGACCATCGACTTCCTGCTGACCGCCAAACGGGACGCTGCAGCCGCATTGCGCTTCTTTCGCAAGGCCATTCGTCATCACGGATAACCTGATGTGGTCACCCTCGATAAAAGTGGTGCCAACACCGCAGCTTTAGCCACGCTCAACGCTGAAAAACCTGATGAGGAAGCGATTACCGTCAGGCAGAGTAAATACCTGAACAACCTGATTGAGCAAGATCATCGAAACATCAAACGCCGGATACGGTCGATGCTGGGATTCAAATCGTTTCGACGGTCACAGACGCTCCTGGCTGAGATCTAACAGAGCCACATGATACGAAAAGGGCAATATCAACATTCGCAAAGTGAGGGATTGTCACCTGCGGAACAATTCTTTCTGCTGGCTGCCTAAATAACCGGCAACGCAACTTTTGCTGACTGACCTACATTAATGCGACAGAACCGTTTATTCCTTCATGTTTGCTGTAAGTAATATTTACACCTAAAGAAGCAAAGGGGCAATCCCCCTTTAAAAATGGCTAATTTTAAAAGCGCATGTATTTTAGTAAAAGTACTTCAGTTATCTGTAATATAATAAACCAATGCTGAATCAATTATTTTATCTTCAATTGAGGATATTAATCCTATTTTTATAGCCTCGTCAGGAGTGAACGTTAATCTATTCGATTCACTGTAAAGTATTTCATCTATCTTCTCATTGCTAATGTTAGTACATTTCTCATATGCTCTATGAAACATTTTATTAAATCTATTACTTTCTTTGCTTAAGGCTTGGATGTCACTCGGTCTTACATCACCATTATATTCTATAAATGATGGGTGCAGATAGATACTACCATCAGGTAAAGATTTTCGTTCTTTTGCTGCACACAACATTAATGTTGCAGAAGAGCCTACAGTAGACATGGCAACTGTTGTTACAGGAATTCTAGAGCTTTGAATAGATGATGATGCCATTAGACCTGCATCCATATCACCACCGTAGCTATTTATATAGATATATATTTTCCGAACATTATCTTTTGTATTAATATCGTCAATAGCCTCTATAAGGTTGCTTACTATCTTAACTGTCATATTACCTCTATAGTAAACTTTAGCAACGTCGTTATGTCGCTCTGCTTTTACTGAAAAACTCAGCATTAATATCATTACCAATAAGTTAATACTACTGCGCATTTAACACTCCTTTATTTTATTTTTTTGACTTATACATTTAAATAAAAATAGCTAAATTCATAATTTAAATGAACGTAGCCCGCCTACGGCGGGAGCTAAGACTCTGTTAAAAAGTGACTTTCTTCAGCCATCGTAGCTCGCTATAATCCCATGTATGCACATACCCCGCCCCGCAAAACTCCTCTTCCAAATTGATGATGGCTGGGGCCAGTTACTCGCAAAACACGGCAGATCCGTCCCAGAATGGACCAAGCTCGTCATCGAACGGATGCTTGCTTGCGGTACCAGGGCAATGGGCGTTCGCCGATATTGTTGTGCTTCCTCCCACTGTTCTCACACCAAATACTTCTGCCAAAGTTGCAAAAGCAAAGTGTGCAGCGCCTGTGGCATGAAGGCCACCGAGCAATGGATTGCTGAGCAACAGCATGTTCTCCCCGACTGCGAATGGCAGCACATTACCTTACACCATGCCCGATAAACTCTGGCCCGCCTTTGCCAACAACTGGCCCTTGCTCAATAAACTTTTCGCCTGTGCCGCCAATACTCTGCTCAAATGGGCCAAAAAACTTGGTATCGAAATAGGCCTGTTTGTAGCCCTGCATACCTACGGTCGCCAGCTTAATCAGCATCCCCACATTCATCTGTCCGTCACCCGCGGGGGGCTGTATCTCAAACACGGTGTCTGGCGACCGGTTTACTTCAAAAAGAAAATCGTTGAGCGTTACTGGCGTCAGGCCGTCATCGCCCTGTTGCGGGAAAGCTATGCTGAGCTCGACTTATCCTCTGCTGGCTATGAGCACGTTCGGGATTATCGCGAGTGGTGCCAGTTTCTTGAGGTGCAGTTCCAGCGGCGCTGGAAAATCCACTTTGCCAAAAAGATAAAGCACGCCCGGCAAAACGTCAACTACCTGGACCGTTATCTGAAACGGCCGCCCATTGCCGCCTCAAAGTTGCGCCATTACAACGGCGGAGCCGTTGTTCATCATTACTATGACCACCGGACTCAGCGGCACCGCACACAACGACTTAGCCAGGAAGAGATGCTGTGGCGCTATATCAGTCATATCCCGTCACGGCATTTTAAAATGGTGAGATATTACGGTTTCCTGGCCAACCGCAAACGGGGGAAGTTATTGCCGAGGGTTTATACCGCTCTGGGGATTGAAATGAAGGAAAAACAGCAGAAGCCGGGCTTTGCGTCGCTGATGAAACAATTTACCCATGTGGATCCGTACCAGTGCGTGTTGTGTGGTAGTCGGATGGTTTTTAACAGTGCGGAGGCCGGTATAAAGGCAGAAGAGTTGTTGGCCAGACGTCGGCTGGAGTTCAAAACAGAGCGATGGTTGCGACAGGCAGCATAGGGAAGGTCTGCCTGAAATTTGGATTGGGCATCAAAGCGGTACTTATTTTAATCAATTGTCAGCCTTGCGCTGCCTAATCTGATAAAAATCATGGCCCTATCACCCTATTTTGCCTCTGAACTAAGGGACAACAATGGATCCAACTTCCTAACCATCAAGGGATTGGCCAGAGAGTTCCTACCAAGTTGATGGCCATTAATTTAACAATTAGCGAGTCTGAATCCAGATCGTTAAGTGAACCATGCAGCGGAATCTACTTCGATTGGGAATGGGGCACAGAGCTACCATTCTCATATAGGGGTTCGGGGAGTAACGGAACCCAAAACGCTGTTGATAGGACAATTTGAATGGCTATTTACTTTAAAATCAAGTTATTACTCTTCATTAGCAGCTCTTGGTTATCTTTACTCCCAGTAGTCTGACGCCGACGACGACTCTCATAATACTTCCTGCCCCATTCCCAGTCGAAACGCAACAAAACGGTAGGGCATTATGCCGCCTGTAAGTGCGTTAAAAATACCTCATTCGGAGAGCGATAGCCCAGACATTTTCTCCCTCGCGTATTGAGCAGGTGTTCGAGTGCTGCGACCTTGCGATGGGTGACCTGATTGAAATCTGTTCCCTTCGGGTAAAACCGCCGTATCAGCCCGTTGGTGTGCTCATTCAATCCGCGCTCCCAGGAATGATAAGGGCGGGCAAAGTAGACCGGTGCTCCCGTTATTTTCGTTATCTCCTCGTGCTGGGAAAACTCAGGGCCGTTATCGGCGGTCAGGGTTTTAAACTCGCAGAAAGTATTGGCGACGATGTCCCTGAAAGCGGCGACCACCGTCTCTGCACGCTTGTTGGGCAGTTTGCGAATGATGACCAGCTTGACGGCTTTATCCACCACGGTCAGCAGGAATGACTTCTGGTCTTTGCCAAAAATGGTATCAATTTCAAAGTGTCCGGGCTGTTGTTTGAGGTCCGCTTCGGCAGGCCGGTGCTCAATGCCAACGCGGTTGGGAATAGGACCACGGGTGGCCTGGTCGGTCTGATAGTTATACCGCTTACCCCGATGCGGGAGCTGCTGATACAGGTCTCCGCCGGCCTGGCGCTCCTGCTGGATATAGCGATAGAGCGAGTTCTTGCTGACCGATAAACCAAATTCCAGGAACAGGCGGCCACTGATGACCTCAGGTGAAGTGTGGGTAGACAGCGCCTGCCTGATAAATTCTTAAATGTGCGGTTCAAGCTGGTTAACCACGTTATCCGGACGTGCTTTCTGACGCCGTCCTCTGGCCAGTGTTTCTGCCCTTCTGCAGGAATAAACGCCGTTGAAAGCGGCGTCGGTATTGCGTCTGAGTTCCCGGCTGATGGTAGAGCGCGGAAGCTGAAGCTCCCTGGCAATGGTGGCCTGATTAACCCCATCATCACGACGTTTTTCGATGTAGAACCGCTCTTTCTGAGTCAGATGTTTTCCCTGCATGCAAAGGGATCTCCAGTAGGGCCAGAACGGTGATTTTATCCGGGTCTAGCCAGTGGGTCACTTTGTTGCATTTCAAGTGGGAATGGGGCCCTGGCTATACAACTCTTTTCGCAGTGAGTTATTTGTGTTGTTCAGGAACGTTGACTACCTTACATAGGGGCTTACCGCACTCTCTATTTTATTTACAAGGATCTTTACCATGAAAAAAGCACTCATTATTTCTATTTTAGCATTAGGCGTAACCTCTTTTTCCAGTGTGGCAGCAGATAGCGTAACCATGCATAAAGAGGCGGCCCAGCAACATGAAGCCGCAGCCAAGCAACACAAAAAAGCGGCAAAGGATCATAAGGAAGGCATGCACGAGGAAGCCAAGAAAGAATCCGCTATGGCTACTGAAAATTCAAAAGCGGCTCATGAGAAAACCGTCGCTGCGGATGCTGCAAGCACTCAACACTGATCGTCACTAAACAAGAAAGTGGCTTTATAGCCGCTTTCTTGTTTAGTAGGGGCGTGAGGGCCATTGTAGCAAACGGTTGTTGTACACCCAGTAATCCTCTTCAGTCTTCACGGACACGCGAGCCACGTGATACTTTTCGAGAAAGTACGGTATTGCAGTGTCGGTTACAGCTATATTCATCGTGGATATTTACATAATGAAATACGTGCTTCGACTTCATCGGCCGCTATCACGTTTGTTCTTTGGGACACCGATGTACCTGATAGAGCAGGCCGTGGAGACCGCTGTATGGATCTACCTCAATCTGGCATTCAGTTTGCGGGACATGTGCCGTTCCATCTATCTTGCGCGGTCAGACAGGTGAAGGAGAGCGACAATATCCATAGTTCCCAGGCAAGGATAAGCTCGGGGTTAACCTACTGACTTGTCATTCCCGTGGAAAACCATAGTTTGAAACCAGACCTTGATACTGATGTGTTAACTATCGTTGTTCTGCTTCTTTCCGCTGCTGCGTTCACCCTGTTAGCATGGTGGGCATGGCATTGATGTTGCGGCAACTACAGTGATCCATCGATTGTGGTGGCGTTGATAGTAACCGCCACCTTACACAATCCTTCTTATATGACTCTCCAGTTCGAGCAACTCATTAAGTAAGACATAATGTCCGCCGTGTGCGATCCGAAGAATAGCAGACAGACCAGCTTGACGCTGATGGCTGGCAGTGCTTTGGCGTGGTATTTTGCGATATTGGTACCCGCCCGCTGTATACCCTGAAAACCTTTTTATTCTTGTCGGGTGATGCGCCTTCGCTACCGGTGATCTTGGGGGGCTGTCGCTGATTTTTTGGACCTTGGTGATTGTGACCTCGGTAAAATCCGCCATCTTAGCCATGCGGATTTATAACAACGGCGAAGGCGGGATCCTGACGCTGATAGTGCATAACGGCATGTATATTAAGCACTATTATTATCGATCGGGCCATCAGATAGTTGAAATAAGCCCTACAACCAACAGGAGTCAGCAAGGTGCAATATGTGTCAGGACAATTTCCGTTTGAGGAATAACGGAAACAAGGATGTACTCAGAGCCAATATTCAACTAACGCATATTACCCGCATAAATGATGGCACGGTTATGCAGGGCTTTGAAGCGAATCGAATGTTTCCAGCAACATGGTCATGGCTGCATTGCAATCGTCTTGCTTCGGTGTATCGGCCCGTAGGGCAGTCAATGCACGGTCAATGTCCTTGTCAAGGACGTGCCAATCCTCGGCAGATCGAGGTTTCAATCCCGCTTCGGCCGAATCCCATGCGACTTCTAAATCCTTGATGCGGATCTTTGCTGCGGGCAGATCCCCCTTGTTCACCATGGCAGCAACATCGCTGGCGATGGCGCTAAACGCCGATAAATCGCCGAGCCTGGAGGCCGTTTTGGTCTGTGAGGTTGCCGTGCTCTGAGCCGTTGTAGCCGACGAGGGGCTTTTACCCGCTGGATCGGTAGCATCGTTGCAGCCCACAGCCACAGCCAAAAACAGGACGGTCGAAACCATGGCAACAGGGCGGATGATATAGTCTAGGTTGTTAAACATTACATTATCCTTAATAAGTGAAAAGAGGCTTAATCAGTGGATTGAGAGGATGAGTTTACGTTCAAGCTGAACTGGGCGATAGCCACAAGAATAATGATCACAGAGAGGAACAGGGCACTTGTCCACATAGCCCCCATCCCAAGTCCACCGTAGGTCTTGTCCTGAGTAAGCAGGTCGCCGAGAGATGCGCCGAATGGACGGGTCAAGATGTACGCGATCCAGAAAGTCAGCACAGCATTCCCCCCCATTCGCCAGATGGCGTATGTCACGCCGATTAGCACACCAAAAATGACCGCCCCAAAAGTGAAGCCCAGGCCCAGGGCCTCGGTCGCCAGATCACCTGCCGCGGTCCCCAAAGCGAACGTACACAGGATGGTTACCCAGTAAAATAGCTCTCGCCTGTACGTCACGATATCGTGAATGGACAGAGTACGTTCGACCCGATACCAGACGAAAAAGATCGCTGCAAGCGCCACAGCAAACACAGAGGTGCTGACATACAGACTGATGCCCAGGCCATCGGTAAGCAGGTCGGTGATTTGGGTGCCAACTACGCTGACCAGTACCACCGTCAGCCAGTAAATCCAAGGGGTGTAGCGATGTGTACGTAACTGTATACACAAAGCGACTATTAACAATACGGTCATGACCGTGCGGGTCACCCCCTGCCCCAAGCCCGCATTGACGGCCAGATAATCGGCCCCGGTTTCACCCACCGTAGTAGACATTATCTTGACGATCCAAAATGAAAGTGCGACTTCAGGAACTTTATTGAGCCAGCCGTTTGCTCCGACTGAAGGCCATGTTCTCATGATTTTCTCTTTGTCTGAATAATTGAGCCGCATTCAGTGTAGTCGAGTTTGCTTAGCCCAGGCTTAGGTTAATCACTTTCGTACCGATCAACGTTTGATTAGGCTGGTGAAAAGCCGGTCATGGATACTGCCAGCAAGTTGATAGCATGGTGCTAAATATCCATTAGCAAACTTACGCTACCGACAATCCACACCCCGGAGGGGATAAGCATAAACGTGGAAAAAATGGATTAACATGCAGACTCAATAACAACACTTACAGTGAGAAAACCGCCATTAAACGTCATCGGCGTGGGATAATAAATAGATAATTGCAGAACCGAACCTGCCGACTGGAGCTCCGCTGAAAGCGACGTCAACAGTCATTTTAAATAGCTAAAAATCAACCAGCCATTTACATAGCAGATTGTCCTTCTTAGCCACCTCATTTACGATAGCCAAATTACCTATACTCATTTTGGCCGTATTTTGCGTAAGCCTGTCGGGAATAATCAAATTACTGATTTATCTAATCTTAGCCACTCAATTTACCCCCTTAACTGTCATTCAGGTTCCGTTACACCCCAGACCCCCATATAGCGGAAAAATGCAAAATTGACCTAAATGCCATGGTTGAGAGCGTTAAGTTAGATTGACAAATTTTTGGCGGGTTCCCGCTTACAACCCCAAACTGGGCATTTAAAATCAAATGTCAACCGAGGTCCTGAGTGACACAAACATAACTTTCTCACCAGTTGCTTACACTACTCCTCTCAGTAAAGGATAACTGCGCGCAATCCCGTCAGCGCAGGAAGACACACGTCCCCCCGTTGTAACGGTATAATCATCGGCAATCACTACCGACAGCATTTCCTTACCGTCTTTGTCCATGATATCGAAATGGTTCAACCCATTCCGATCAATCTGAATATTATCCACATACCCCGGGTGGGCTAATTCCTTTAGACGCTCAAACAGCGTCTTCACATCGTCTGGCGTTGTTCCCGCGGGTGGATGGCAGAGTCGATTAATACATTCCAGTGCTTCAGCCTGATGAGTAAAGCAGAAAAAATCTTTAATCTTCTCCCATAAACTCATCTCAGGGGGAATATCCGACATGAGTATATTGTTAATTTTATCATTGCTTATGCAGGCAGGAAAATAGCCGGAACCGATACAAAACGACATTGTACACCCCTTCAACAAACGTTTGTGAATAACTCAACTTTATAGTCGTCGCTAACATACGTTGTGAATAAGGTAAAAGGCTTAATCTATGGCAGATGATGGCTAAATCAGCCACCATAATTGGGGAAGACCTATGTATATAATCTATTGATTAATAATTTAATAGCTATTTAATTTGACCAATTAACGGCGTTTACTGTTCCGTTGCTCCCCAAACCCCAGGATCAACTGGGATCGTTGGGACTGGTAACAAATGCTACTGTTTTATGGAACACGTTGTATATGCAGGAAGCCCTTGGACATATTAATACTGATAGCCAGTCCACTGAAATTAATGAAGAAGATATATCCAGATTATCACCATTGATGCATGGCCATATCAATATGTTAGGTCATTACTCATTCACATTGTCTGAAAATGTGATAAAAGGTGAGCTAAGGCCGTTAAATCAACAGGTTAACGAATATATAGACGCTTAGCGTAGGTTTTCGCCCCATTGGACCTCAAACCCCAGTGCGACATGAGGCTGTATAAATCGTTGTTCTCCGATTCGAGAGAACCGCCTGTATCACCAGGTGAGCCTAGGATCCTGAATAAAGTAGCGGATCTGACAACGTAACAAAACGCACTCTGATGCGTGGGATACAAATCGTGAGAGGCGTGTCTTCCTGACAACCACAGTCGGGTAAGTGCAAGGTAGTCAGCACGGTGAACATAAGTGAATCTACGTAGAACGCGTCACGAGGTAAACAGCGGAAGTGGTTAACACGCTGTGGCCAAAAGGCACCGAGGGTGGGTAGAAGACTATGGGGTTATCTTCTCGTGATCCACATGCCCTCCGCATTCAAGTAGGCACCTAACCTGACACACGAGATATACGGAACATGGTAAGCCCGTAGCGCTCCCTTCGGGAAAGTTGACCGCGAGGCCAACCGATAGCTCTGCGGGTAAAGGATACTGGAAAAAGCGAAAGCCGGACTGTAATGGCCCGGACAGGAGTTTAAACGTTACTCAACGCGAAAGCGTAGCCCACTTCCAGTTGGTCTCTCTTTGCAAGATAGTTTTCAGAACCTTATCAATGAGGTAAAGCAAATGACAGTAACCGGTCAACGGTCTGGTGCAACCTCAGCCTCAGCAAAATGGCAGTCCATCAACTGGTCGGTCATTGAACAGCAGGTTTCAAGGCTGCAAATGCGTATTGCAAAGGCAATGCGGGAAGGCCGCTATGGCAAGGTAAAATCCCTGCAATGGCTGCTGACCCACTCGCATGCCGCCAAATTACTGGCAGTAAGGCGAGTTTCTCAAAACAAAGGCAGTAAAACTGCTGGCACTGATGGTATTACGTGGCGAACCGACAACCACAAATTGGCCGCTGTCGGACAGCTCAAACGGCGTGGCTATCATGCTAAACCGCTGAGACGCGTTTATATTCCTAAAAAGAACGGCAAACAGCGCCCATTGGGCATCCCTTGTATGATTGATAAAGCACAGCAGGCGCTGTATCTGCTGGCTCTGGAGCCGATATCGGAAACGATAGCGGACAAAAACTCATACGGGTTTCGCCCAAAACGCTGCGCGGCCGATGCTGTTGAGCAATGTTTTAAAACGTTATGTAGGAAAACATCTGCACAATGGATCCTTGAAGGCGATATAAAGGCTTGTTTTGACAAAATCGGTCATCAATGGCTCATGGATAATATCCTGATAGACAAATCAATGTTACGCCAATGGTTGTCAGCTGGCTATATCGATAAAGGCTTGTTTTATCATACTGATGCAGGAACACCACAGGGTGGAATTATCTCTCCAACACTGATGTTACTGACACTGGCAGGACTGGAGCAGCGCATTAAACAGGCTGCGCCCAGAAAAGCAGAAAAGGTCAACTTCATCTCCTACGCCGATGATTTTGTGGTCACCGGTGCCTCAGGGGAGTTGCTGGAGAATACAATAAAACCGTTAATTGTGTCGTTCCTGAAAGAGCGCGGGCTGGAACTCTCTCCCGAGAAGACTATCACGACGTCCATCAGACAGGGGTTTGATTTTCTGGGTTTCAATATTCGTAAATACAGAGATAAATTGTTGATTAAACCCAGCAAAGCCAACGTATTAACGTTCATTCGGAACATAAGAGCACTCATCAAATCTCATCCCACAATGGCTACAGGTGAATTGATCAGACTACTCAATCCCAAATTACGGGGCTGGGGAAACTATTACAGACACAGTGTCGCCAAACAAACCTTTGGATATGTTGACTGCCAGATATTCAGAACATTACAACGCTGGGCAAAGCGAAGACATCCGAACAAAGGTGCAAGATGGGTAACCAGAAAGTACTTTTTACCGGAATATGCGCGGCACTGGTGTTTTCGGGGGAAGTCACATATTGATGGTGTGACGCTCTCAGAATATCTTACGCAACTGGTCACTATCCCGATAAAACGGCATACCAAAATCCGCTGTGAGGCAACACCTTATGATCCGACATTCGCCAGTTACTGGAGTTCACGTAAGGAAAATAGGGACAAAAGCCGAAACAGCTGGCATATGTCGCTGGAAACCGCGTTATGAGAAGTTTGCCGGGTAACAATAATTGCCTTTGAGAGGCTTGAGCGGAGTGCGGTGAAAGTCGCACGCTCCGTTCTTAGGAGAGCACAGTCAGGTAACTGGCTGTGCTTATCCGACTAACGTAAACCCCAATGTAATCAATGAAAACTACCCGTTACGATGCGAGGCATTTCCAGAATAGTGAATTAACACGGCTATCTGGCCACGGAGTTATTGTGTGAATCACTTGCTGGCAGTATACCTGCGTCAACAAACGTGCAGCGTGCACAAAGTTTGTCTGATTTTGGTCACCATATTTGATTACTTATGGTGAGTTTGTTAGAGTTTTTACCGAGCAAGGATGGCTTATGTATGAGATTAGTGTGTTGCGTTTGGCACAAAGGGAGCTATTAAAGTTGCCCGCGGGTATTCAGGCGGCATTGATTAAAGCGATGGATGAGCTGGAGGCTTATGGTCATGAATTACGGGAGCCGGAAGTCAGGGATATCGGCCAGGGGCTAAAGGAGCTGCGTGTCAGTGCAAAGGAGGGTATCGGGCGTGGTTTTTTCTTTTACCACGCGAATCGGCAGGTTTATATCATCCATATTCTACAGAAAAAGACGCCAAAAACCCCGAGACGAACCCTGATATTGGCCTACCGGCGTATGAAGGAACTCAAACGGAGATTGCAGTCATGAAAAAACAAGATGATTTTGATGTCATACCCTTCAGTGAGGTGAAAGCCACTGCATTGAGTCAGCCTCAGGTAAATGATGCCTATACCGATTTACAGATCCGGCAGGCGATGATGACTGAGCTGAAGGCGGCTCGTCAGCGATGCAACTTGACTCAGGAGGATGTCGCCCTGCGCGCGGGGCTAAAGAAGCAAAACATTAGCCGCATGGAGAAAGGCATTATTTCGCCCAACCTCACAACTTTAAGCCGTTATGCAGCAGCGTTGGGAGGCACGTTCGTTTTTAAATTCAATTCTGAATCTTCTTGTGTTTCCAAGGAGTGATGGCAACGCGTAATCAGCAAATATGCATGATCACTTAGTGATATTAGCGGCTTTTATCGCCAGCGCCTTTAATCGGTCTTTAATGGCAGGAACGGCTAAGGCTCGGTTATCTGCCAGATAACGATCTTTAGCCGCCGGTGCCGAACTTTGAATCGCAATCAATGACCAACTATTACCTGTTTTCAGCAGCAAGGGTGAGCCACTGTCGCCCGGTAAAGTATCACATTGGTGTGAGAGTACACCTTTCTGAGCCCAGCCAGTGACCAGGCAGTCCTCATGACGATAGAGTGTATCCAGATGATCTAGCGGGTAACCTGCTTGCGTTATCTTGCGGTTAACCAACTTGAGGACTTGAGTCAGCTCAGCCGCGGAACCTTCCCACAACGGTAATGGTTTAATCGGTATGGGCTTTGCGTTAGTTAAGCGGATAAGTGCAAAGTCATAAGCGGCAGCGGCGGGGGGAACAATCCATCCGTCACCATCAGGTTTTAGTTTTTTCCCCAATTTAGTATCAACCAGCGTTTCTAAACTGGTTACCTGATATTTCCAATGGCCGTTATCAGAGATAAAGCGCAAGGCAACGGCGCGATCAATATGACCCGGTGGGGCCAGAACACAATGGCCTGCCGTGAGTGCCAGGCGAGGGGATATCAATGTTGCAGTGCAAAGATTGCCGCTTGCAGTTTCAACCTGCCCAATCGCTTGCCACGGCCATTGGTTACTATTGGTTATCGCTGTCCGATCATCTTTGCCGAAAAATAGCGTAGTTTGATCAGCGATAGTGCTGTCAGCATCTTGCTTCTCCGCAGGAGAGCGCGCTAACGCGGTAGTGACCGAAAAAGGCAATAAACTTAATAGAAATAATGACGATAAGCGCATAAATAATCAGCCCTGCTTTTTTCTGATCGAGGAGTTATCCATTAAACACTCCAGAGGCGTTGCTAGCTAAACCAAACAGCATTTAAGTCTCTAAGTTACTTTGATTTCTAATCGATTCATTGTTCGGTATCGCTAACTATAGACAGATTCAGTCGCACTGTGCATTGCCAGTAATTATTTTTTTGATAACGCTAGAGTTTTTGACTATAAATAAAAAAATAATGTGGTCAGACCGCATATAACTAAAGTCGCCAAGGTAATTTCAAATAAATAACGGCGCAGCATTATCAGCACTCCTGATAAAAAACACCCGGCAAAAACCGGGTGTTGAGTGAATTAGCTGTTACAGGTCAATCGAGGCCGTGAGTTTTCGTTTTCTCGATTCAAACCCTACTATTTTACGGCAGGGGTTGCTGTCGTGGGCGCTTTACTGTGAGTCGTTTTTTTATGCTGTTTTGGGGCTGCTTGTGCCTTTTGTACAGGGGCTGTTTTATCTGTTTTTTTCATCGAATCAGATTTCATCGATTTTTTAGCTTTTTCGTGATGCACAGTTTTAACAGGAGCGCTATGTGAAGGCGCTGTAGCCGTTGGTGCCACCATGTCGGCAGCAAAAGCGCCAGAAGATATACCCATGCTCGCAGCAACAATCAGAGCTAATAGTGTTCTCATGATTTATTCCTCAGTGTTCTATTCTAAAATCGGCCCGTTGGGTCGTTATAAACAGAGTAGAGGAATCATCTCAAACCTTCCGTGAGTCATTGGTTTCGGCTTGTAACCGATTGTACAGGGTAGATTGAGTGAGTTATGTAGCGTTACTCCTATTTTAGTTACAACATACAATATATGGCGCGTACTACAAAGTGCTCAATGCCAGTAAGTGCACATTTGAACGTAAGGTGGGATCTGTTTTTCATCAGGGAGAAACTAAGATGAATAACTACATCACTAATGAATACGTTGCTCGTGACGAAGAGATCTGGCAGACACTATTGCGTTGGCTTATCAGGTAACCCTCTGTGTCGATGCCAGTACATTACGGCTGCTGTTGGCAGGTAAAGGACACCTATTCACTGGCTATTATCGCAAAGACGTCGAACTTTTGTTATCGCAATAAGCGACCAAGCTGGCGGGGCGCTTTACTCTGCCGACTGCCCCTCGCGGAGCAGTGCTTCAATAACCCGCCAAACTTACATTGGATTAGGTGAGTTTAAGATAAGTAGCGCCGTTCCAGATGCTCACGGAAATAACGTGGGTTAAGCGGTTCACCGGTGGCTTTGCTCATCAATTCGGCGGTTGAGTATCGGCTACCATGTTGCCAGATGTTATTTTGCAACCAGTTAAACAGCGCACGAAGATCGCCAGTCGCAATACTCTGGTCTAACCCTGGAATAGCCTCTCGGGCGGTTTGGAATAACTGAGCTGCATACATTGCCCCTAAGGTATAAGTTGGGAAATAACCAAATGCGCCGTCGGTCCAGTGAATATCTTGCATACACCCGTTACGGTAATTACCTTCGGTGCTAATCCCAAGATATTGCTGCATTTTTTCGTTCCACAGCACAGGGATATCATCCACTTCAATCTTACCGGTAATCAACGCTTTTTCTATTTCATAGCGCAAAATGACATGAGCAGGGTAGCTGACTTCATCGGCATCAACTCGAATAAAACCAGTCTTAACCCGTTGATTCAAATTAATAAAGTTCTCTTCTGCAAAAGCAGGTTGATCACCAAATTGAGTTATCACCAACGGGCGGATCACTTGCAGGAACTCATTGCTACGGGCTAACTGCATTTCAAATAATAAGCTTTGAGATTCATGAATCGCCGTTGATCGGGCATGAGAGATGGGCTGTCCTAACCACTCGCGTGGCAAGTTCTGTTCATAACGAGCATGTCCGGTTTCATGCACAATCCCCATCAGCGCGCTGAGAAACTCAGATTCATTATAACGGGTGGTAATACGTACATCCTGAGGAATACCACCACAGAATGGGTGAACACTGACATCCACTCGCCCGCCATCAAAGTCAAAACCCAACAGGTTCATAACACTCAGCCCCAGCTTGCGCTGTTTTGCCACATCAAACGGCCCTTGTGGTATCAGGCAGGACGCATTTGCTTGTTTGGCTGTAACCTTTTGTAATAGGGCGGGAAGCCACTGTTTGAGATCACCAAAGATACGGTCAAGGTCAGCACTGGTGGTCCCCGGTTCGTAGAGATTCAATAATGCATCATAACCTGAAGTCCCCGCCGCTTGCGCGCGAATGGCCGCTTCTTCCCGGCTGAGTTTGACCACCTCTCGCAGATTCTCTGCAAAACCGTGCCAATCATTCGCGATACGTTGCTGCCGCCAGGCATGTTCACATCGTGCACCGGCCAGTGATTTTGCCTCAACCAAGGCTTCCGGTAGCAAGACGGCATTGTCGTAATGACGGCGCATTTCGCGCAAGTTGGCCCGTGCAACGTCATCCAATGATTCAACGTCTGCTTGTTTTAGCCATTCACCGACTCGCTTGTCCGTTAGAATTTGATGCTGCAATACATTTAGCTCCGCCATCGCCTCTGAGCGGGCCAGGTTACCTTTTGGCGGCATCATGGTCTGCATATCCCATCCGGCAATGGCGGAGAGATGCTCGAAGCGGGAAAGGCGGGTAAACGTGGTACGTAAGTGTTGATAAGCGGTAGTCATGTCGCTCTCCATAATAAAAATTGATATCCGTCTAGTGCGTGAATGAGTCCTGCTCAGTAGGCAGTGAATGGGTGTTCTTGACTGGCCAACAGAAGCGGAAACTGGCCCCACCTAATGAGCTGGCATCGACAACGAGGGTTCCCTGATAAGCCAGCGCAATAGAGTGGACGATAGCTAAGCCCAGCCCGCAGCCACCGGTTGCGCGATCACGGCTGGGGTCAAGGCGAACAAACGGCTCGAATACACGGGCGCGTTCTTCCAATGGAATTCCCGGCCCATCATCTTCCACTTGCAGGCAAGCGTTATCACCATCAAACCACAACCCAATACGCAGCCGTTGACTGGAGTAGCGCAGGGCATTGTTAACCAGATTATCCAGCACTCGTTCCATTAAACGCAGGTCAACCACACCAAAGTCACCACGATGAGGGATATCAAGTTCAATTTCACGTTCTTGATGAATCAAGCGCATGTCCGTGACCTTGGCCGCTAACCATTCGGGTAAATCGATAGGTTCGAGATTAAGCGAAACCTGTGGTCTATCCAGGCGCGCATAGGTGAGAAGTTCATCAATTAGCGCTTCCAACTGGCCAATATCGTGATTCAACGCCTGTTGCTCACTTTCAGTCAGATTATCGCTCATGGCTAAACGATAACGCAGGCGTACCAGTGGAGTGCGTAATTCGTGGGCAATACCGTCAATAAGCAGTTTCTTGCTGACAATCAAGGTATTGATATTGTCCGCCATTTGATTAAATGCTACCCCCAACCGATTAAGGCTGGATGTGGGATCAAAATGTGTGCGCTCATCGAGATAACCGGCTCCCAAGCGCTGGGCGGCATTCTCCAATTTAAGCAGATCTTTCCAGTGCGGCCGCATCCAAAGAAATACCGGTAGCGCCAAGGACAGACCAATAAGAAGTAGTAAGGCTAAGTCGAGCAAACGCATTTGATGCAGATAAAACAGATAAGGCACTGGGCCGACAGCAAGGACATAGTGGCTGCGCGGGATGCGTTGTAAAAAGGTATATTCATCATCTAAGGCAATGATTTCGCCCGCCCGCAGGCGCTTATTCAGGCGCTCACCGAGATCACGTTTATCTAATGGTTCTATATGCAGTTGAAAGGACAGGTTTAAATCCAGCGTGGCAATGGTTTTATTCCAATCTTTTAGCGGAATTTCCCGCAATTCGCTGCGCATCAATGACAACGAGCTTTTCATCAAATCGTCCAATGATTGGCGACCCGCTCGTTCTGCGGTGATTTTGTAGACCAGCCCGACCAACATCGCCATCACCATAAAGCAGACGAAGAGCAATAAGAAAAACTGGATAAAGAGCTTTCTCATTGCTGCATTGACTCCCAGGCATTGGGCGCAAACAGATAACCTTTATTGCGCACCGTTTTTATGCGGAACGGTTCAAGGGCATTGTCATACAGCTTGCGGCGTAAGCGGGAGATAGCCACATCAATGCTGCGATCCATTCCGTCATAGCTGACACCGCGCAGATTCTTCAGCAGAGCTTCTCTGTCCATAATGATTCCGGCATGGGTGGCCAGTTCCCATAGCAAATCGAAATCAGATGTTGATAAGGTAATTTCTTCATCACTGAGATTTACTTGTCGATTCACCGGGTCAATACACAGCAGGCCAAAGTGAATCGCATTATGATTGGTCAGCACCGGGCTAAGGGGGTCTTTGGTCTGCTGCTGGTGTTGCCGCAGATGTAAGCGCAATCGGGCCAACAGTACCGCCGGGGGCGTGGTCTTCAAAATGTAGTCATTTGCGCCCATCTCAAGGGAGAGAATATGGTTCATATCACTGTCCAGTGAGGTCAGTAATACGATGGGGCCGTCATAGTTTGGCCGCAGATCGCGGCAGAGCGTCATGCCATCTTTGCCAGGTAACATGATATCAAGCAGCACCAGATCCGGTGCTTGTTGTTCAATAACCGCTTGTGCCGTATCACCGCGTGGTTCAACCAAAACATCAATGTCATGTTTGCCAAGATAGGCCGCAATCAGTTTTCCGACCTCCGGGTCGTCTTCCACAAAAACAATTTTGGTCATGATTTTCAGTTTATAAAAGTATCAGGATTCAGCATAGCGTGCTGTTGATGGCAATGCTACGGACAGTAACGCATTATGCCGGTTAATTAAGACAAGTGACTGACTGCTAGACAACTGGCAAATTATTTCATTATATTAATGAAATTGATTTCATCGTCATCTCTATTTGTTGCGCCTACCGTTTATAGTTCAATACCTGAGATTAATGAATACCTGAGATTAATAAACACCTGAAACTAATGAATAGTTGTATTGTTCAACCGAGGACTAAGGGATGAGTGGCGAACACGTCAGCGCACCACCGTACGGTGAAAAAGTCTGCTTTGATTACACGGAGTTTCTTGCAATATCATGTAAAAAACGCTGGAGTTTTATCGAGGCTATTTATGGCGTGATGCCAATTTTTGGCATGGTAGTGAAAGCGCAAAATGCGTTGAAAAGGACACCACAGGAGCAACTTACCGCGTTAGCGCTACAGGTTTTATCAACTCAGCTCAGTGATGAAACCAATATTATTCGGTTAATTCGGCTGGCTGAACAGCAGGGCATCACGGCTTTGGATATCCAATTACCCTACCCGCTGGAAACGACTCAAATTGGGGCAATTAAGCAGCGGTTCCCAACATCAATGGGGCTGAGTCAGAAGGGGGAATGTCTGTCGGTAAATTTATCGCTGGTCGCAGAGCCGTTATGATGACTTTGCTAATTCGCAATGGACAGGCTGTTTTGGCGTGATTGACGTTTGATGACCAAAACACCCCGAGCCTGCCCATTTGCATTATTAATGCATCATCAGCCAGGTGGCGGGAACCGTGGCGATGAGCACCAGAGAGATCGCGGCTCGCTCTAATTTATTTAGCAGTTTAAGCCCTTCATGCCCTCTGCGTGCATAAATAAACACCAACAACCCAGGGGCGTACAACAGCACCGACAGTAATAGATACAGCAATCCGGCGGCGTAAATTAACCATAAACCATACAAACATGCGCCACTGGCGGCCACAATTAAACGCCAGTCTTGACGTTTCAATGCCACCTTAAATAAGAAGGCACCCACCAGAAAATAGGGTATCAGGATCATTTCTGAAGCAATGGTGAGTAAGGTATTGTAATTGCTGCCGGTCAGCCAGATCAGAATAAGCGCCACCTGAACCGCACAGTTGGTCAACCACAGCGAGGGTGCCGGTGCGCTGTTCTTATTTTGATGACGGAAAACTTTCGGGAATGCACCATGCTTCGCCGCAACCATCGGCACTTCTGCCGCCATAATGGTCCAGCTTAGGTAAGCGCCACAAACGGAAATAATCAGCCCGGTCGCAATAATTAGCTCACCCCACGGGCCAATCATTTCAACCATAATGCCTGCCATTGAGGGGTTGCGCATCGCCGCGAGTTCCGCGCGCGGCACAACACCAAGTGACAATAAGGTAATCAGCAAATAGACACTGAGAGCGGACAGTACCGCCAACATGGTGGCGCGCCCGACATCGTTCTTGTTCCGTGCCCTGGCGGATACCACCACCGCGCCTTCCACGCCAATAAAGACCCAAAGCGTAATCAACATCGTGTCTTTAACTTGCTGCCAGACCGGGGTATGTAAGGCGATGCCGGTAAAGTCAAAAGTAAATGTATCAAGACTGAATGCCAGCCCTGCCAAAACAATAAAACCGCCAATCGGCAACAGTTTTGCCAGCGTCGCCGCCAAATTAATACTGGCCGCGGTCTGAACACCACGCAAGACCAGCGCATGGACTAGCCATAGCAGGCAAGATGCGCCCAGCAATGCCTGCCAGGTATTGCCTTCACCAAAAATGATGCTGCCCGTCTTATCGGTAAAGAAACTTAAGGCGGCAAAAACAATCACTAAATATGAGACGTTGGCGATCACCGCACACAGCCAATAACCCCACGCAGAGAAAAAACCGATCAGGTCACCAAAACCCTCTTTGGCATAAGTAAATATTCCGCCATCGAGATCAGGGCGCAGCCGTGTCAGCAACAGCATGGCAAACGCAAGGAAGATGATTCCAACGCCGGTAATACTCCAGCCGATAAGCAGCGCCGCTGGGCTGGCCACTTCAGCCATGTTCTGCGGCAAACTAAAAACACCTGCTCCCAGCATTGAGCTGAGGACCAGCGCCGTCAGCGCGGTCAGACCGAGTTTTTTTTCCAATGAGGGTTCCTGATTTTAAAGTATTAATGAATGGTGACTGACTTGTTAGCAGCATTATATGAGGCGAATTCAATAATGCTTGACAGATAATAGCCCCAAAATTTTCGGGAGATTTTACGGAGTGAGGGGGGATCATGCAATGATTGGTTATGCGATTTAGGCAAAAAATTATTCAGTCGCATCGGATAGGCTAAGTAACAGAAATAACAAAGGCAGCACTGGGCTGCCTTTGGGATGACCTTACGCTGATTATTTAAACAAATCAGCGCTAACGGAGAGGTTGCCACCGCTTTGGTTCTGCCACTGGCGGGTAATATGATAATACTTCGCGCCTTTAGCCGCAGCACGCTTGGCCACTTCATGAGACACATCGGTCATGCTGTTATAGTGACCGCTAAAGCTAACGGAATCAAAGGGCACCATCTGAGCGGCGGTGGTGTTATTCAATTCCTGGATCTCAGAACCATCAGGAAGCGTTACAGTGTAACGCTTACCGGTAGAGGATTGTGTCTCAAAGAAACGGCCAACATCAGCACTTGGCGTACCGGAAGAGGCCACACCCGGAATTTCAACATTAGCAGCGGCGGCACCGCCTGCGGCCAGGGCTGCACGGCCAGCCTCTGAATCGGCAGGGATAACATCCGGGCTTTGAACAACACGCTTGGCGGCATCCGCTTTATAAATATATGCCGTCACAAACTGGTTGCCGCCTTGGTTAGCATCAACCTGACGCACGATAAAGAAGGAGTACGCGCCTTTCTCTTTTGCTGCTTTGGAAATGGCATCGCTGATATCAGGCTGGCTGCGGAAGAAGCCGCTGACAGACACGGTATCGTAAGGCTGAAGTGTATAGGCTTCAGTTTTTGGCAATTCTTTAACGCCATTAAAGACGCGATACTGAGTCTCTTTGCTGACTTCAGCGGCATCTTTATGATAAACATCGGCCGTTACACGCCAGTTGCCGCCATTGTTGTTGCTGTTAATATCTTGGATATAGAAGGAATCGGCACCCAACTTGTCAGCACGACGCGATATCGCATCTGCTGCTTCATTGATTGCATTAAATCTGCCTGTAATAGTAATGCGATCAAACGGCTTAATGGCTGCTGCTCGCTCTGGTGTTAACTCTTTTGCCGCATGAGCAGCAGAAAGAACCGTGAGCGATAGCAATGCCGATGCGATGACCGTGTATTTCAGCTTCATAAAAAATCCTTTCGCCTTGCGCATTAACGTTAATACGTGCGGAACAATTGATGTGTAACAGAATAGCAGATGATTATTACATGTAATAATGGCAAGTGTCTCAGCAATTTATATGACCAAATGTAGTAATCGTGACGTCTTGCTCAACAATACGTTACCTCAACAATAGAGAATAGCTTTACGAATAATGGTTTTAACGTCATAAGTGCTGATTATTTACATTTTACTAACCTGGGGCCGCATCCTGATTGGGCTGCTTGATCTTCCAGCGGAAGGTTAATTTGGTTCAAAGTTGCAGGACAAGCCGCTGGTAAATGTTATTTTTATAGTGAATTATACAGTGTTCTTTCCACCTGCCAGTTTTAGTGCAAAAACTGCATCACAAGTGCATACAAATATGGATCATCGGTCACATTTTCAGTAGGTTATAGGGAGCTGAAACGCAGCAGGTTTTGCCAGTAACCAAACAGATAGCAATTATATCAAAGACAAGTAAAAGGGATCATTATGCGTATTGGTGTACCAAGAGAGCGGTTGGCCAATGAAGCCCGTGTTGCAGCCACGCCGAAAACGGTGGAACAACTGCTGAAATTAGGCTTCACCGTGGCGATTGAAAGCGGAGCTGGCCATTTAGCCAGTTTTGACGATGCGGCGTACCAGGAAGTGGGTGCCACCATTACGGATACCACCGATGTGTGGCAATCCGATATTATCCTCAAAGTGAATGCGCCTCTTGAGGGCGAAATTCCTCTGATACGGGCGGGGAGCACGTTGGTCAGCTTTATCTGGCCAGCTCAGAACCCTGAACTGCTGCAAACGTTGGCAGAGCGTCAGGTCACAGTCTTGGCAATGGATTCCGTGCCGCGTATTTCTCGCGCACAATCGATGGATGCACTCAGTTCGATGGCTAACATCGCCGGATACCGTGCCATCGTTGAAGCCGCACACGAATTTGGCCGTTTCTTTACCGGGCAAATCACGGCTGCGGGTAAGGTTCCGCCAGCGAAAGTGATGATTATCGGGGCCGGTGTTGCCGGTTTGGCCGCTATCGGCGCGGCAGGGAGCATGGGCGCAATTGTGCGAGCCTTTGATACCCGCCCGGAAGTAAAAGAACAAGTCCAAAGCATGGGGGCTGAGTTCCTCGAGCTGGATTTTGAAGAAGAAGCGGGCAGTGGTGACGGCTACGCCAAAGTGATGTCCGAAGCCTTTATCAACGCTGAGATGGCGCTGTTTGCCGCACAAGCAGCCGAAGTCGATATTATTGTCACCACCGCACTCATTCCCGGTAAACCTGCACCACGGCTGATAACCAAAGAGATGGTGGCGTCAATGAAGGCCGGCAGTGTGATTGTCGATTTGGCGGCCCAAACCGGGGGTAACTGTGAACTGACAGTGGCCGATAAAGTGACCGTGACGGAAAATGGCGTCAAAATCATCGGTTATACCGACTTGCCAAGCCGTTTACCGACACAATCGTCCCAACTTTACGGAACTAACCTGGTTAACTTGCTGAAATTACTCTGCAAAGAGAAAAATGGCGAGATAGAGATTGATTTTGAAGATACGGTTATCCGCGGTGTTACGGTGGTGAAAACCGGTGAAGTGACCTGGCCGGCCCCGCCGATTCAGGTTTCAGCACAGCCACAGGCGGCTAAAGCCGCACCACTAGTAAAAGAAGAGGCAAAACCGTCCTCTCCGTGGACCAAATATATCGTTATGGCGATAGCCATTGTGTTGTTTGGCTGGCTGGCGAATGTGGCACCGAAAGAGTTCTTATCTCACTTTACCGTATTTGCACTGGCGTGCGTGGTCGGTTACTACGTGGTTTGGAATGTGAGCCACGCACTGCATACACCGCTGATGTCCGTTACCAATGCGATTTCGGGCATTATTGTGGTCGGCGCATTGTTGCAAATTGGTCACGGCGGCTGGGTGAGTTTCTTATCCTTTATTGCCGTACTGATTGCCAGTATCAACATTTTTGGTGGCTTCACCGTCACCCAGCGTATGCTGAAAATGTTCCGTAAAAACTAGGTTATATATCCGTCAGGCTTATATAAAAAACCAAGTTGATAAACACAATGAAGGGGTAACTGATGTCTAGTGGTCTCGTTACAGCTGCGTACATCGTTGCTGCGATTTTATTTATTTTCAGTTTGGCTGGGCTGTCGCGCCACGAAACATCCAAACAAGGTAACACGTTCGGCATTACCGGTATGGCCATCGCGCTGATTGCCACCATTCTGGGGCCGGACTCAGGCAATGTTGCCTGGATTATCATAGCTATGGTGATTGGTGGTGCGATTGGTATTTATCTGGCGAAGAAAGTCGAAATGACTGAAATGCCAGAACTGGTCGCTATCCTGCACAGCTTTGTGGGCCTGGCGGCGGTGCTGGTTGGCTTTAACAGCTATCTGGATCACGGCACCACGGTAATGGATGCGGTGATGGTGAATATTCACCTGACCGAAGTGTTCTTGGGTATCTTTATCGGTGCGGTGACATTTACGGGTTCTATTGTTGCTTTCGGTAAGTTACGCGGGATTATTTCATCCAAGCCATTGATGCTGCCGCAACGCCATAAACTGAATTTGGCGGCGTTGGTGGTTTCATTCCTGTTGATGATTCTGTTTGTTAAAACTGACAGTGTGGCGCTGCAAGTGGTCGCATTGCTGTTGATGACCGTCATTGCGCTCGGTTTTGGCTGGCACTTGGTCGCGTCTATCGGCGGTGCCGACATGCCAGTGGTAGTGTCGATGCTGAACTCCTACTCTGGCTGGGCCGCCGCCGCCGCCGGTTTCATGTTAAGCAACGACTTGCTGATCGTGACCGGTGCTTTGGTCGGTTCTTCTGGTGCCATTCTGTCTTACATCATGTGTAAAGCGATGAACCGTTCGTTTATCAGCGTGATTGCCGGTGGTTTCGGCACCGATGGTTCTTCTACCGGTAATGCGGAAGAGATGGGTGAATACCGTGAGACGAACGCCGAAGAAGTGGCTGATCTGCTGAAAAATGCCAGCTCTGTAATCATCACTCCAGGCTATGGTATGGCAGTTGCACAGGCGCAGTATCCGGTGGCTGAAATTACGGCAAAACTGCAAGCCCGTGGCATCAAAGTTCGCTTTGGTATCCACCCGGTAGCAGGGCGCTTACCCGGCCACATGAATGTATTATTGGCCGAAGCCAAAGTCCCTTACGACGTGGTACTGGAGATGGACGAAATCAACGACGATTTCCCAGGTACTGATGTGGTATTGGTGATTGGCGCCAACGACACCGTAAACCCGGCAGCACTGGAAGATCCACGCAGCCCGATTGCTGGGATGCCAGTATTGGAAGTGTGGAAAGCGCAAAGTGTGATTGCCTTTAAACGTTCAATGAATACCGGTTATGCCGGCGTGCAAAACCCATTGTTCTTTAAAGAAAATACCCAGATGTTGTTTGGCGATGCCAAAGACAGCGTGGAAGCAATTTTACGCGCACTGTAAGGGTGATGTCGTCTCTGATTAAGGGCCACCGCGGTGGCCCTTATTTTTTGCGTTGCAATGTGGATTAGACTAACAAGCCAGGGCTATTCAGCATCCTCCAGATCTTCATTACCTTCTATCGGGCAGGTAAATCCTTCTGGTTTAATCGCCAGCAAATCACATTTAAGATGGTCGATCACATGTTCGGTGGTATTACCGATAAAGGCCGCCGATAGACCGGTACGCCCCAGTGTACCTAATACCACAACCCCCGCTTGTAGCTGCTGCGCCAGGTCAGGGATTACCTCTTCAGGCAACCCTTTCTCCACATGAGTGAATTTCTCATCAATACCAAACTGCTGACGTAAGGCTTTCATCGCCACCAGATGTTGACCACGAATCGCATCGTTATAAACGCTGGGGTCAAAATCAGGTAACTCAATGGCAATATTGATTGGCGTAACCGGATAAGCACTGATCAGATGCACCTGCGTTGGGTGGGTTTGGTGGGTTTTATTGAGATTTTCAGCCAGCTCGGTGGTTTCTTTAACCAGCCGTAGGTTGAGTGGATCATGCAGTGGATCTTCACTTGAGATATTGACCGCAACCAGGGCTGAACCACCTTCGGGCCACGGCTGGTCTTTCACCATCCATACCGGGCAGGGGCATTTACGTAATAAATGCCAGTCAGTTGGCGTGAAGATAATAGATTCCAGCCGATCGTGTTGATGGGCCATTTTTAGCAGCAAATCATGCCTGGCATTCAACACTTCCTGAATGATGGCTTCATAAGGACGGTTATGCCAAACCACTTTGATTTCAATCGGCACACCAGCATCAATGTAAAAACGACACTGCTCACTTATCCAGGCAGAACGTTGGCTAATCACCCCTTTACGCATAGCCGTGCGCTCATCAGGTGACAACAGGGTCGTCATGTCATAGGACAAGTCATAAATAGCCAAAAATGCTTTGATCCTGCCACCATTATGTTGCACCAGGTAAACCGCACGTCTTAATGCCGGTTGATCATCCTGATTGGGGTCAATAGCAACCAGAATATTCTGATACTTTGCCATAGAGTCTCCTTACTACCGAGAATTAACAGTTTGTTAGTTAAAGAGTAAACCATGAAAGGGAAAGAGAACAGGTGGGAGATCAAACCAGGCCAATAAATATATCCGTCATCTTTCAAGTTGCAGATCTATTGGCTTCTCTTGTTTGCCGCCTTCCTGCAACTTGAAATCTATAGGATATATACTTATCGGGTTTCTATTTTATTACAGGCCGGGGCGTGGATTACCGGCCAGTTGTGCCAAGGCTTCGGTATTCTCAATGGTGATATATTTACCTTTCACACTCAGAATATCGCTTTTCTGGAAACGGCCCAGTAAACGGCTAATCGTTTCTACGGTAAGACCTAAATAGTTACCGATATCACCACGGGTCATGGTGAGACGGAACTCACGCGGTGAGAAGCCACGCTGTGCAAAGCGGCGGGAGAGGTTGTAGATAAATGCGGCCAGACGTTCTTCAGCATTCTTTTTAGAAAGTAGCAGGATCATATCTTGATCGCTTTTAATTTCTCCGCTCATAAGCCGCATCATTTGCTGACGCAGATTGGGCATCTTGCCGGATAAATCATCCAGCGTATCAAATGGAATTTCACATACCATTGATGTTTCTAATGCCTGAGCAAAACTGGGATGTTGCAGATTACTGATAGCATCAAAACCGACCAAGTCACCCGCCAGATGGAAACCGGTGATTTGTTCATCACCTTCTTCGGTAATGGTGTAGCTTTTAATGGTCCCGGAGCGGATAGCATACAGCGATTTCAGTTCATCACCGGCTTTAAACAGCGCCTGTCCTTTCTGAATAGGTTTTTTCCTTTCAATGATATTGTCGAGCTGATCCAGCTCGTTCTCATTCAAGGTAAACGGAATACAGAGCTGACTGATACTGCAATCCTGACAGTGAATTGCACAACCACCAGACTGGATACGTCGGATAACGCGTTTTTCCGGGATCATAGGGTATTCCCATTAATATTGATATGCGTCAATTTTAACATCTTTTCTGACGTCTGATAAGAGCAACGATAGTTAGCACGCTAAAATATAACCCTCATGCATTAATAACCCCCGTTTTCGTTCTACACCACCGGCGTATCCGGTCAAATTGCCGTGCGAACCGATCACCCGATGGCAAGGGACAACAATAGAGATAGGATTCAATCCATTAGCCATGCCGACGGCGCGGGAAGCGGTAGGGCGATTTATTCTTTTTGCCAGCTCACCGTAACTGATGGTTTCGCCACAAGGAATTTTGCGCAGTTCTTGCCACACCTGACGTTGAAAATCCGTTCCGGCTGTTCTCACCGGCAAGTCATCGATAATGTGCAATTCACCTGCAAAATAGCGCTGGATGCTGTCACTTAGCCCCCCTGGATTACGGCTTTCAGCTAAGGTAAACGCGTTCGCACCATAGTGGTTGCGTAGTAACTTCATCAGGCGTTCATAATGGTCGGTCCAATCAATGGCACGGAGCCGGTTTTCTTCATCAGCAATCAGCAGCAACTCACCGAGTGGCGTCGCCATTTTATCAATCAAAAACGTTTCCATAAGTCTCCGATATGGTGTGGCTCAGGGCAGCTTATGCGCAATTATCACATGAAATAGGGCATCAGCAGATGACAATTTAGAGAGTTCTGCAAAAGTTTGTCGCAATAAATGATGCGCTTTGCTCCAATGACGTTGTCAGACTCATGACCAGCAGCAATTAATTGGATATTATCGATTGTAAAAGTCATTTTATTCAGCGCACAACATTAAGGTGATCATCACATGGAATCGAAACCGGCGCGCATTCTGATCAGTGCCTGCTTGATGGGCAAACCCGTGCGTTATAACGCCACCGCGTTGTCAGTCAGTGACGAAATTATCCAGCGCTGGCAAACTGAGGGGCGGTTGGTGCTTGTTTGTCCTGAGTTGTCCGCAGGGATGCCGGTTCCACGCCCGGCGGCGGAAATTCAACAAGGCCAGGGTGAGGCCGTGTTACAAGGGCAGGCTCGCGTGATTGAGCAATGGGGGAACGACGTGAGTCGCGAGTTCCTGCAAGGCGCTTATCAGACATTGGAATTAGCACAAAAGCACCATTGTGCCGTGGCGATTTTGACCGAAGGCAGCCCATCGTGTGGCAGTAGCCGTATCTATGACGGTAATTTCAGTGGGTCGCAACGGGCAGGTCAGGGCGTGACGACGGCATTACTGCGACGACATGGCATCACGGTGTTCAGTCATCATCAGCTCCAACAGGCAGACGATTTTTTGCGAAACGCCTCACATAACCCGCTCAATAATTAACCGAATGTCATAAAATACCGCTATACTGTATAAATAAACAGTATCACCACAAGGTCGCATTTTTGGTCATTTTATTTTGTTGAAACCATTAAGTCGAGGTAGCGATATGACATTCAAAATAGTAGAAAAACACCCACTGCAAATAGTAGGGATTCGTGTCGTTGGCCCTTATCACGAAACTATCCCTCAAGGTTTTAAACAGCTCTCAACACTCTATACCCAACACCAAATCCCCGCCAAAGATTGGCTGGCTCTCTATTGGGATAACCCTGAGGTCAATCCGCCGGCAGCGTTGCGTGCTGATGTTTCACTTTCTGTTGCCGCCGATTATGTTTTGCCGCCTGAACTGAGTGATCAACTGCAACAGCAAGTTATTCCTGCTGGCATGTATGCGGTTTATCATGCTCGAGTCACCGATGATGATTACGCCAAAGCGTGGAGCGAATTGTACAACCTGCATCTGCCACAGAGCGGTTATCGCCCTGCAAAAGGGGCTTGCTATGAGGTTTACCTCAATGACGGCATCACTGATGGCTATTTTGATATCGATATTTATCAGTCTGTAGAAAAAGCAGAATAAGTTGGGTGTAAATTAGTTTGGTATAAATTAATTGAGGGCAGCCGTTCCAGCGAGTTCGGCTGCTACGTTTTGAGTGATTCAGTGATTCAGTGATGAGTTGATGAGGTAATGGATTGCGCAATAATTAAGGCTAACTGTCATAAAAACGTCATTGGTATGTTCTAGTATCCGTTGTAACCCATTAATACAAATTGTATTACTGTTTTACAACAAGGAATTATATCGATGCAGAACCGCGTATCCACTCTGTCAGGCATAGCGCTATCTACTCTGTTATTGTCCAGCGCTCTGTTTACTCCCAATGCCATTGCTGCCGCCACCGGGTTATATGACCGTGCCGCTCAAGGCGATGTTACCCAGTTTGGCGGCGCACGCCGTTTGACCGGGGACCAGACTCAGGCACTTCGTGATTCGTTGTCCAACAAAACGGTAAAAAATATCATTTTGCTGATTGGTGATGGCATGGGTGATTCAGAGATAACCTCGGCTCGTAACTATGCAATGGGTGCCGGTGGTTTCTTTAAAGGAATTGATGCGTTGCCGCTGACAGGGCAATACACCCACTATTCGTTAGATAAGAAAACGCAGAAACCGGATTACGTGACAGATTCTGCGGCCTCTGCCACCGCATGGTCATCCGGTGTGAAAACCTACAATGGTGCGTTGGGGGTTGATGTGTTTGGTAAAGACCACGTTACTATTCTGGAATTAGCCAAAAAAGCGGGTAAAGCGACCGGCAACGTGTCAACGGCTGAGTTGCAAGATGCAACACCTGCGGCCCAGTTTGCCCATGTCACTGGGCGCAAATGCTATGGCCCAGAAGAAACCAGCGAAAAATGCGCGACCAATGCGCTGGAAAATGGCGGTCGCGGTTCCATTACGGAACAAATGATTGCCGGGCGTGCGGATGTCACGTTGGGCGGTGGGGCAAAATCCTTCAATCAGCAGGCTAAAGCCGGTGAATGGCAAGATAAATCCTTGCGTGATCAGGCGCTGGCTCGCGGTTATGTCATCGTCGAAAACCTTGATGAGCTGAAGGCGATAAAACAGGCAGATCAGCAAAAACCCCTATTAGGGTTATTCAGTCCAGGTAATATGCCGGTACGCTGGCAGGGGCCGAAGGCTTCTTATCACGGTAATTTGGATAAACCGCCCGTGGTTTGTGAGAACAACGCCGAACGCACCAAAGACATACCAACCTTGGCTGTCATGACAGAAAAAGCGATTGATCTGTTGAAAAACAATGAAAAAGGCTTCTTCTTACAAGTTGAAGGGGCATCAATTGATAAGCAAGACCATGCGGCTAACCCCTGTGGGCAGTTTGGCGAAACTGTCGATCTGGATGAAGCGGTACAAAAAGCCTTGGCATTCGCACGGGCTGACGGCAATACACTGGTGATTGTGACTGCCGACCATGCTCACTCTAGCCAAATTATTGAAGCGGATGCCAAAGCGCCTGGCCTAACACAGGCTTTAACCACCAAAGATGGGGCAGTGATGGCAATCAGTTACGGAAACTCTGAGGATGACTCTCAGGGGCATACCGGAACTCAATTGCGCATAGCCGCTTATGGTCCCCATGCAGCAAATGTGGTTGGTCTGACTGACCAAACGGATCTGTTCTTTACCATGCGCGATGCGATGGCACTGAAATAAGTACCGCACATTAATAGTGTGTTGAAGTTATTGACAACCTGTGCGGTACAGAGCGAATAGGCCGATCATAAAGACGCCGCAAAATCATCGCTGATGGTGTGGACGTTTTACTCTTCGACCTATCGACACCGTTTAAGAGCGTATCGTCGATATTTGTCAGCCGTCTGGTTATGGCGATTCTTCATTAATCCCGGAGCACTTTGTCCGGGATTTTTTACGTTGATGTTTTGACGGGCAGGGAGTTTGTCTACTGTGCGAGTCTTTACTAGCTGAATTCAGCGTCAACTGGCATAATTGTTTTATTCCATGTTTTTTCCCGCCAACGCGGTGGGAAAGTGATATAAAATATAATTCTGACTTATTATTTAACCTCTATTTTGTACTTAAGTGCAATTAATAGGGGGGCCGTTGTGTATTACCCAAAAATATCGGCACAAAAGAATTATTTATTAAATATTGCCCTTAACGGCAGCATAAAAATGACTATTTTAAGATAGGAGCATATAAACCATCGTGGCGAAGAAAAAATCGACGGGTACCGGCTGGGTTATCTTATTGGTAGTCGTTTTAGGGCTGATCACCGGTCTCCCAAGAGAGACGTGGATTGCGTTAAGTGCGGCTATCTTATGTCTGTTTTTTGTCTGGCAAAATCTTAAAGAGGCTACACCTCATGCCGGGCCGCCTATCACGCCGGATATGCACAAAATCTCTACAATCCCGGACTTGGGGGGCTACCCGTTAACGGTGTCCCCCACGCAAGCGGAAGAAACGCCAGAAGGTAACTCACCCCAAGGCGAGCAGGCGGCTGATAAACTTAAAGCAAAACAAGCCGAAACCTCAAGAGGATCGTTGGCCCGCGCATCGTGGCTGCGGCCCGGTGAATTGGCTGTGGTTGCCGGGTTAAGTTTGCCCGATGGCATGATTTATATCGGTAATAAATACAAAAGTAACCGCACCGGTGCGGAGCCTGCCTTTATTAACCCTTCAATGGATGTGGCCAGCGAAGAAATAGATATCTCCCTACCGTTGACCGATAACACCCCTGATTATTCAACGTGCAGCCCAGAGGCAAGAAGAGCTTATTTGCAGTGGCTATCGGAAGGGCGTAAATCTCCTACAGCGCATATAGGTTATGTCTTTTTATTCTTCTATGGCCTGGAACACCGGGTATTGATTGATGCAGGTATAGACACAACGGCAAAAAAAGAACTTCCCATTATTGAAATTGAAATTAATCGTCTATTAAATATATATGGGAAACATAATGCATTTAACCATTATGCTCAGAATTTATTAGTTTATATTGCCAGAGTGAATATAGAGCAGAAGCTCTATCTTTCTCCACCGCCACTCAGTCGCGATGCGTCCACCGAGTTACCATTGGCATTACTGGTCGGTTTAGGGCAATTGGCCGTTGACCAGAAGCCGCTCCCCGCGTCGTGGGCATTGGCTTGGGGTGAAGCAGACCCGGCAATCAATCAAGCTACGTCTATGGCGCATTGCGCTGACGTTTTTTCTCAACTTTTCCAACAACGTTATCAGGCGCAGTACGGAGATGGATTTTTATTGTCGGTCAATAAAACGAAGTTGCAGGTTTTCTATCGACCGGCCTCCGCAGGATTAATGGGGCAAGAATTTTTCCACCAGATAGGCGATCTGCCGAACGTAGCAGTGTGCAAATCGCATCGCGATAAACTGCGTTCCATCTTTGAAACATGCCAAAAAGATCTTGATATCTATAACCGCTTTGCCAGCGTCAATCCGCAGAAAAAGAGCACATTAGAAGGGCAATTATTACTGCCCATGCCATTGTGGTCTGAGGCACTAAAAACAGAACTGGAGAGTATTAAGGCCAGAGTGGGCTATGGTTTGTTACTCACCACTCTGGATGAGATTTTTACCCGGCTCAGTATCGCTTGTGCAACCAAACCGCCAGAACGGCTATCTCGTAGCCAGGTGATGGCATTAAGTTATGCGTTAGCCTCGTTGCAAGTTGGTATTGAGCCGGATGCGCGCGCGGATAATCGCACGCCAACCTTGCAAGATACAGTGGCGCTATTCCCTATTGAATCAATGTTGGCCGAATCGGCAAGTTTTGCCGCTTACCGTGTCACCATGTTGGCCGTGGAGCTGGCCTGTGCCGCAGTGATGATTGATGGGCGTATCGCAGAGCCGGAATCAATAATATTGACCAGACATATTGATGCCTGGAGCTATCTTAGCCCCGGTCAGCGAATGCGCTTGAAAGCTTATTTACAGCCGGGGATCAGAAAGAGCAATACCTTGCTGGCGTTGAAGAATAATTTGGAACCGCTGTCGGTGGAAAACCGCCGGGCGATTGCCCGTTTTCTGGCTCATCTGATTCAGGCCGAAGGGACGATTACACCGCAAGAAGTGCAGTTCCTTGAGCGGGTTTATAAGCGTTTTGCCCTGGATAGCAAACTGGTCTATAGCGATCTTGATAGCCGGGCGACGCCAATGACATTGAGCCTGCCCGCACCCACCGCTGAAGTAATTAATGACACTGATCGCGTAAACCTACTCAAAAACGAAAGTCAGGCGTTAGTTGAACGGCTTGAAACGCTTTTTACCACTGAAACTGTGGCCGCTCCGCAAGAAGCAGAAATAAGTGCGCAATCAATGGCTGCAATTTGCGCAGAGATGAAAGCAGACAGCGTAACCTTCTTGAAACTATTGATCTCTCGTGACACCTGGCAACGTGAAAAATTAGCGGATATTGCGGCAGATATGGAAATTAAACTTGATGACGCGCTGATTGAAATTAACCGGAAAGTGTTGGCCGCATTTGATAGTCCACTGATCACCGGCGATGCTATTGTTATGATTAATCGTGAAATATCAGCAGCATTGATGGTTTAAGGCGAGAAAGCAAACCACAATAACCTCACTTGAGCTGGCTCACAATAATCGCTACCATAGCGCGCTTAATGATGTCACAGAGATAATCGTCATGAAATACCAATGGATACTGTTCGACGCGGATGAAACACTCTTTCACTTTGATGCTTATCAAGGGTTGAAACTGATGTTTTCGCGCTTTAATGTAGAGTTTTCCGTACAGGATTTCGACTATTATCAATTGGTTAACCAGCCATTATGGGTTGATTATCAAAATGGCAAGATATCGGCCTCCGAGTTGCAAAATACCCGTTTTGAGATGTGGGCTGAAAAATTGGGCGTGGCAGCAACACGCCTGAACAGCGAGTTTTTGTTGGCAATGGCCGATATTTGTTCCTTATTACCCGGTGCGCGTGAGTTAGTTGATGCACTGAGGGGAAAAGTGAGTATGGGCATTATTACCAACGGTTTTACCGAACTTCAAACCCTCCGGTTAGAGCGCACAGGCTTACAAAATATCTTTTCACCTTTGATTATCTCTGAGCAAGTGGGCATAGCTAAACCTGATGTGGCGATATTTGAGCACGCTTTCAGCTTAATGAATCATCCACCTAAAGAACGTATTCTTATGGTTGGCGATAATCTTCACTCAGATATTCAAGGCGGGATTAATGCCGGAATCGATACCTGCTGGCTTAATACGCACGGTGCCGCCGCAGATAAAAATATTGCGCCGCGTTATCAGGTCAGTTCACTGGCTGAATTAAAAACATTATTACTGGCATAATTTCATTACCTTCCCGTTCAAGCAGGGTCATTGCCGCTATATTGTCAATAATGACCCTGCTCAGATAATAAGTATTCCATGCTTACCCTTGATGTGGCATTAAAGAAGGGGTGCCAACGACGGCGGGTTTCTGGCTTTGTAATGCCTGTTCATCCTGGCTGATACTGCCGCTATTAGCGGCCCAAACACCTTCTTGCGTTTTGGTAACCGCTTGATGTTGCGCATTCAAGTCTTGCCCTATTGCGGCAATATGCGTGCTTTCAGTGCTACCACTGTTATCAGCCCACGGGATTTGTGGATCGGCTGCGCGAGCGATGCTGGTGCTGGCTAACGCAATGATAGCAATAGCAAAAATAGATTTTATTTGAGTGTTCATATTATATACCTGCTTATTGTGATAAATACATTTTCTGTCTCTTAACAGAACCCTCTCACCCAAGCGGATAAATGCCGGGGGAGAGAGGTAACCAGCTTAAGCTGATACCCATACCAAAATTTAGCAACGGGTGCGATACCTGACGCGTTTTATGATTAAAATGTAATCAATATTAACGTTGTGTAATCTGGTGTGTGTTAGCGCGCTTGGTATTTAAAGGGGATATTGCGCGGTCTAACAGATAACCGCGCTCATCGCACTACTGCGTATTAACAGTAGTGCGGGCGACGGGCTTTCTAATCAGTTCAGTATTAGTGACAATGTCACCTCTGATTGGCAACCAGGTCTTCTACTTGATTGAAAATCACCATTTCTGGCCCGAATCGGCGCACCGCAAGTACATCTTCCAACTTCTCTAACTGGCTGATCATTTGCAACAGACGCTGATCATCGACGACTTGCAACCAGATACGGCTTTCCTCGCCACTGGCCAAAGGCATACATAAAATTCCTTCGACGTTAAATGCCCGGCGAGCAAATAAACCACAAATGTGGGACATAACGCCAGGGTGGTTACGCACGGTGAGAACCAGCGTGACCTGCTCTGCGTTTTTATGGGTAGCAACCTGTTGATTATTCATATTATTCGCCTCCAATCATATCGATATTTGCCGCGCCCGGAGGCACCATAGGATACACTTTTTCATCCACATCAATCAGCGCATGAATCAGTACCGGCCCTGGGCGGTTCAGGGCTTGGTGTAATGCGGCATAAGGATCGGTGGCGGAATTCAGGTCGCAAGTGGAAAAACCAAACCCTTCAGCGATATGAATGAAATTGGTGCGATAAGGGTAGTCGGCGGCAAAAATTCGTTTACCAAAGAAAAGCTCCTGTTGCTGATGAACCAGGCCCAGTGATTGGTTATTCATCAAAATAATCTTGACGTTCAGTTGTTCCTGCGCCGCGGTTGCCATCTCCTGAATATTCATCATCAAGCTACCATCGCCGGAAAAACAGACCACTTTGGCCTGTGGTTTGGCTAACGCGGCACCAATCGCCGCAGGCAAGCCGAATCCCATCGTTCCCAGCCCGCCGGACGTCAGCCATTGCCGCGGTCGACGCAACGGATAAGCCTGTGCCACCCACATCTGATGCTGACCCACATCGGTAGTAATGATGCAGTCATCATCCAGCGCCTCGGCGGTGGCCCGAATTAAACCGTAGTGACACAAAGGATTGCCACTATTGGGCTGATTGAACGGAAATTCACGCTGCATATCACTCACGGTAGTTCGCCACTCACTGCGGGCTTGCGCCTCGATCAGCGGTAATAAATGCGTTAATACCTGCTTAATATCTGCATTCATCGCCAAATGGGGACGACGGATTTTACCCAGCTCGGAGGGGTCGATATCGATATGAATAATGCTGGCATCAGGGCAGAATTGCTCGGCTTTACCGATGGCACGATCATCAAATCGTGCGCCGAGAACAATCAATAAATCGGCTTGCTGCATAATCAGATTGGTTGAGCGCGCGGCATGCATCCCTAACATACCCAGCGACAACGGATGGTCAACCGGCATGGTGCCTAATGCCATTAAGGTCATGGTGGTTGGCAAACCTGCTTGCTCTGCCAATTGAATCGCCTGCTGATGCGCCTCTGAACTGACGATGCCCCCGCCCAGGTACAGTACCGGTCGGGCAGCACGATTAATCATGTCAGCGGCCTGCGCGATAGCGCTTAGATCAACCGGGCAAGGTTCATCCGCAACACCGGGTGCGGGCAAGGTATCTAAGTCGATTTGTGCCAATTGCACATCTTTAGGAATATCAATCCATACCGGGCCGGGGCGACCTGATTGAGCAATACGAAACGCGGCCGGAATGACATGTGGTAACTCACTGATATCACGTACCAGATAATTATGTTTGGTGATGGGGATCGACATGCCATAAGTATCGACCTCTTGAAAAGCGTCTGTACCTATCATGGCGGAGGAAACTTGGCCGGTGATACAAACCAGCGGGATTGAATCTAGCTTGGCATCAGCAATGGCGGTCACCAGATTGGTGGCTCCGGGACCGCTGGATGCCAGACAAACGGCCGTTTCCCCTGAGGCGCGCGCCATGCCTTGCGCCATAAAGCCCGCACCTTGTTCATGTCGCGCTAACACATGGCGAATAATACGACTTTGCCCCAGTGCATCATACAGCGGTAACGCGGCTCCACCGGGTATGCCCGCAACAGTGGTAATGCCTTGCTGTTCCAGCAAACGAACGATCAATTGGGCACCTGTATAACGCATTGTTATATCCTTCATCAGGGCCGGTGCGGTAACAGAGTGGGGCAAAAAAGAAACCCCGCTCGGCTCGCGCCGGCGGGGTTTGGGAATCTTTCTGGATTCGTTACCCGTTACGGCGCGCTGCCGACCACCACCACCACTAGGACGCGCACGACTACGACTGCGTCAACATGCGCAGTGTTTTGTAGTAGGGCGAAATTAGCAGTGGAATAGTTCACGGGGTATCTCATCAAGTAGTGTAATAAGCCTTGAAAGATAAACACGATTAGCCCAAAGGCACAAGCGTATAGATTAGGCAGAATGCAAAAATCCAAAGTTGATCACAGAGTTATCGACCCAATAGGGTATTGCCGCTTTAATCAAAAAAAAGTAATAGGTTGTATATTAATGATATTTTTTTAATTTTTGCGGCTTTGACGCACATTGGCAAAAATAGACAAATGGGTGAGGGTAAAAACAAAACTCATTGAAAATCCAAGAGGTAACGTTTTGTTGACACTTTGTTTAAAAGCCAAACAGTAAAGTATCAATCCTTGACGTGAATGGAAACCGCTTGATAAAGCATTAGAAGGGACTTATGCATAAATTGTTACCTTGGATTTTTGTTATTGCTTTAGTGGGGTGCGGTGCGAAAAATAACCCGCACGAAATAGTCGATATCGATAACTACACATCCAGTCGCATTAATAGCATTATTGAAACACAAGCAAAAACAGCGCATAACCGCAGTGCCGGAGACGCGATCACGCAGATTTCAGCCGAATTTTTAGGAACGCCTTATGAAGCTAACAGGTTGGTTGGTTCAAACACTGAACCCGAAAAGTTAGTGATAGACTTCAGAGGGTTAGACTGTTTTACCTACCTTGATTATGTTGAAGCATTGCGTAAAACCACCGCTAAATCTGACTTTATTCAACAGGTGATTCGAACACGCTATATTGATAGCAATGTAAATTATCTACATCGCAAGCACTTCTTTACCGATTGGGCCAATAGAAAACCGTTAAACGCGCAAGATGTTACTGCACAAATTAGCCCTCATGCGGTCACGATAATGAAGCATCTGAATCAGAAAAAGGGGGGTGGGGAGTTTATTCCTTCACTGGGTGTTACCCCACGGAATGTAACGTTTATACCCCCTGAATTTATCGATGACACGGTAATCAGCCAGTTGAGATCCGGTGATTACATCGGTATCTATACCTCAATTCAAGGGTTGGATGTCACACATACCGGCATATTTATCATGACCAACAACGGGCCAATGCTGCGAAATGCATCTTCGCTGAAAGGGAATAACAAGGTTGTTGACTCACCTTTCATGGAGTATGTGAAAAAAACGCCGGGTATTATTGTCCTGCGAGCCTTATAGCCGAGACTTAGGCCATCGTAGTCAGCCGCTGACCGCGATGGCCTGTTTTACTGAGTTTTATTATTCAGCTTTAGGTTGAAGCAATATAACTATTGCGGCCAACTGCTGGCGATGCAATTCACTGATTTCGTTTCCTGCGCAATGCCCTTCATTTTGAGTAATCATTTCACCCAAGCCAACCAGCCAGTCATAAATATAAAAGGCGGTATTATTGGTCGGTGCTAATGATAATTTAGTTAAACGGAGTGAGGCGCTTAACGATGATGCCGATTGAGGGGGATGAGCAAATATTTTATAACCCCGGTTGATGCGACTCTCAGGCCGCTGGTTTTCACTGACGTGTAAAAAACCTAACCAGGCAACAAAATCGCCCAATACCGCCAGAACGCGCGACACCTGACGGTCTGCTTTCATTTCGCGATGCTGGCCAACTTGTTCGTTATCGGCCAGTATGTTGACCAAACTGCCAGCAACATCCAGCCGAATACTGGCGGTGATAAGTTCAGACACTAATAATTCAATCGTGGGCTTAGTGACGCCGAGTAATTCAACCAATGGGCCGTTATCGGGCAGTTGACGCAGGTGATTTATCCAGTAGCGTTGCACGCGGGTGGCGTATTCCATTTCATAATCGTCACTCGCCGCCGGAGCCGGGGGAGTCAGCGGATCTATCGACACGGGCGAGTCGCTAAACAAGTCAATATCAATGCCAATACTGAAAGGCTCGGTGTTAATTTGAGGCTTGCGCGGTTCATTTGAGCCAACCTGTTGCTGTCGCTGGCCGGCAAATAAGTACAGGTGGCGTAACTCTTCGCGTGAGGGAAGTAATCTCTCCAGCAATTCGCCGTGAACCCCGGTTCGTGTTTGCAATGTTTTGAGCAAAATTTCTGCTATACGTTGCTTGTGTTGTGCTTCATTAAACGTCGGTTGATGCCAGCCCAGCAACAGGTTATCAACCAATTCCCGTTGCAGCTCTTGCAGTTGCTCGCTGATGCGTTCAGCTTTGATACCACGGTGAATTTCTTTCGACAGATAAGCAATCATCCGTTCAACGCCACGTTGATCAACTGCCAGCATGGTGCCCCAACTGTCACCGGGGTTACCGACTGAGCGCTGTACCGCTTCATCGTAATTTTTGTCTTTTGCGACGAAAATAGGCGGCTGTTTCTCCGCTACAATGCGTTGGTCAAAAGGTGTTAGCACCCAAATCAGGCCCGGATTACGGCGCGATCGAACTTGAGTATTCTCGCCCTGAGTCTCTTTAACCCAATAATCCAATGCCTTACCTATGTGTTTTACTTCATTTCGCAGGCTTACTGCCTGACAGACTAATAACAAATTGATCTGCTGTTTATCGGTGTAGCGTTCCAGTAAATAGGTGTTCTTAGCCCGCGAAAGCCGATTCGCCAACGGATAGCAATCATCTTCAGCGTGAGGCGGTAGGTCACTTTTCTCACTAAAATTGGGGAAATCCAGTAGATCGACAGTTTCAAACCCCTTTTCCTGTGCCGGCATTTGTAATGGAATAGTTAATTCGACCGTCAACAAGGTAAGCTCGGCGAGTGACAACGTCACCGATTCGCTGGCGTTGCTCTCTGTACAAGGGCGTACCTGAATCTGGACATCGGCGGGGGTATTTAGGTCGCTGAGTGTCGCAACATTCATGATGCCATTGGCGGGTAATAGGGTGTCATCCACCAATACACCCAGCGGGGCCAGGACTTGCTGTACATGACCAAGGTGCTGCAAGGTGTAAGCAAAATGGCGGTAAGCCGCAGTTAATTCCTCACTTTCCCCCCACAGTAAGGCAAACAGTCGCGCGCGATCATCAATGCTAAGGTAAGGAGCCAACGCGACGGCGGCTGGCCAAAAATGGGTTTCCAACGCCTTTTGGCGCACAGCATCATGGCGCAGCAGCGAATCCCAAAGCGCAATCACATCGTCATTGTTGATACCGGCCACTGCCACGGGTTGCCGGTGCATTGCCAACTGTTGGAGATGATCCGTTATATATTGTTCATCCAGCGCATGACCTGCTTTTTCCTGATGGCCATCCAACAAGAAAGCCGTCGCCATAATTCTGGCGATATCCTGTTCACTCAGCAGAGAAAGCCGCACCGGATAAGCCTCATCGGTGATTACCGCGTGATGGCTAAAGCGGGTGACTAAACCACTGGCCTGATAGTCGGGTTTGATTTGCTGCCAGAAGTCCAATGTTTTACCGCCAAGGCGGGTTGCTACCCGGCCATGCTCATCGGCAATCAACGCTGAGATCAGGTATTTTCTTCCCGCACTGGAGTGCCCGAAAAAGCCTATCGTCATCGCATTACGGGATGTCTGCGCCAGATGGCGGGCTTTGTTAGCGACTCGGCGCAGTTTAAGCGCCAGATGATCAGCCTCAATATCCAGACGTGCAGCGTGTCGGCGCACCGTGCTAATCCAGTCAATGGTTTGATCAATGCCTTGAGTCACCTGTTGGAGCTGGCTATGGAGTTGTTGGTTGGTTAACGATTTCATTTTCTAAATACGCTCCCACTATCAATCCAATAATGGGTTGATCCTGAGCCATTGCTGGCTAATGTGTTCAATTTGAGGCGCAAGTGATGTGAGGGGACGCGGCTGCCATCTTGTAATACGGCATCGGCTATCTCAAAACGTTCTGGGCCAATCGATAGCTTATCTTCTTTTGTCAATTGCAATTTGACCTGCAAGACGCTGTCACCGGCAACTTTACGCGCCAGTTCTTGATCGACAATCGACAAGGTATAAAGTGGCGAGGCAGGCCAGCGCTCATTATCAAGCTGACGGAATCCCAGGCACAGAGAACCACGGACTTGGAAATCGGAGGTGGAAGGTAAGCTAAAATGCGGGCTATCCAGATCAATTTCACGGTAGTAGACATTATCTTCAGTCAGGGCCTGACTGCTGTCCAGCATCCCCAGGTAGCGAATGGTTGAATAAGGTTGGAAATCACCCGCTTTAAAGTAGAAACCTGGCAGCCGTAAATCTAACGACAGCAAACACAACATGGCCCCCACTGCGGCGGTGGATTTAGGGTTATCAATGCGGCCATTTTTATTAAATGGATACCAATCATTAGTGTGGTAGCCATCCAGCGATAAAATGCGGTTGTTAGGTAGCGGTTGCAGATGGCGGAATAGCGCTTGAATACCGGGGAAGCGTGACGGGCGGCCAGTGAGTAGCAACACATCGCAAGCATACAGCGACACCACTTCAGACAGAGAACGCAGGTTTTGCGTAATACTCATGCGGTTAGATAAAAACTCAGCGTGCAATTTGCTCAATTTCACCACTAACGGCACATGCAAGATATCAAATAGAGCGGCATTGGCCGGCAATTCCCGCTGGACTTCACTGTTAATGTATTCCAATACGTTATCTGTCGGCTGCTGTGTCAGCAGTTCACCGACGTTGGCGTCAATCTCAGCGGCGGTATCCAGCGGGTCAAAACGTTCATAGGCTTCCAGTATTGACCGGCCAACCGGCATGAAAATTTGCAGCGTCGCTTGCTGGCGCAGTGTCGATTGCCCATCCATCCGGCCTTCATTACCAAAGAGCTTATCCATTAGCCCATCTACGTTAGCCACCCCGGTTTTTTTCAGCATGACCTGTAATGCTGGCAGAATGTAGAGCTGGATGACATCAAGCAGAATATCATCCCCGGCAACTTTGAATCCTTCACGGAACAGCAGGCGTGGGCTAATTTTGACATTATTACCCAGGCCATCGTCCAGCCAGTACTGTGTCACCGCCAGATCAGTAGTGCCCCCACCAATATCAATTGAGGCGATACGCAAGGTTTTCCCTGCGATTTCATCTGCCGCCAACTGCTTATCCGGCCTTGCCATACTGGCGAAGAAGGCGGCAGTGCGCCCCCCGAAATTAACTTGTGTTTCGTTATACAGGTAAACCATCTGACCACAGGTGGCTTCATCCCATTCCATCTGCACGTCAGGCACTGGGACTTGGCTCTTCGCCCAGTCGTGCTCTGTGGCAAAATTCTCATCGGCGGGGTGCCATCCCATCGCTTTCCACACCAGGGCGATAGCCTCATGCATCCGGCGACGGAAAATTTCACGCTCTGGTTTTGGCATCGCTGAGGGCAGGGTAAGAATAATGGAACGTAATTGGCGGGGCGCATTAACATGGGTCATTTTCATCCGCTGCGCCGCGCTGTTAATTTGCATTAGCGCCTGTGACAGTAATTCCGCCAGCATTAACGCCATCACTGCGCTGCGGCTATAGTGGGGTGAGAAAACCGGTAAGCGCTCATCCGCCGGTAAGTTATATAGCGGCTGCCCGTCATCGTTGAGCAAGTGGGTCAGCGGCAGAGCCGTTGCCGGTGTTTCGTGGGATGAGTCGCTTGGCGTGTTATTGAAACGCCAACCGGCAGCATAAGTTTCTTCATCCCACAAATAACGCCGTGGACTGGAAATACCGCTAGAACCCTCGGTTCCTACTCGCTGTAAAGCCATACGGCTGGCTTCCCGGCCAACGCGGGTAATGGTGGGCCAGATAAAGGCGTCATCGCGGCCACTTTCGACTGAAAAGTTGGGTTTACCGAATCTTGCCGGTGCGAATTCAACGCGGCTTTCAAATAATTCGTTATACAGCGAGTGAGGCTCACTTAAATCACGGATTTGTAATTCATAGCTCTGTTTCAACCCATGACTTTCATCAACATGATCTTCCACCAAAATGCCACAGGTATGGGAGTTACCCACGTCCAGAATCAGGTCAACATTCACCGCCGGCTCTTGCAAGGTGCTGGTATTGAGTTTGATTTCCGGTATAGCCAGTTGACGGCCCAGTAATTCCAGTAAGTTCAAATAGTGGGCCTGATACTCAAACTCACGCAGCGACACCGTAATATGGCGCGCGCTGCGCTCTTCTTGTTGTGACGCTTGCTGGGTAAAGACTTCACGTAACCAGCCGTCAACCCAGGTGAGATCGAGGAATTCGGCAATTTCCTCATTGTGGTAAGCCAAGGCAAAACTGAGGCCCGTTTTGATATCGTTCTCATTCGGTGCCAGATTCTCGCAGGCGTGGCCTTCCGGATAGACTTTAGTATCAAAAGCAAGCGTGACGCGCAGGGTATTGCCATCTTGATCCGGCGTATCTAACTGCAATATTTGCACTCTGGCCCAATTATCTGGCCCGCTGACAAAGGCGCGCGGGGGACTAAAACGCAAGAACGGCAGTGGCAACCAGATCTTATTCAGTAGCTTGAGTGATTGTTCCAGCGGGAAGCTAAACTCGGGTTTAACAATTTCAGGGGCAGCCCCCGGAACCATTAGCGCGTATTTGCCATTATGTGAGTGATAATTCAGGCGTAGCAACGGGCCATTAGCACTTTTTCTGACAAATTTGTTAGGCAGTTCGCTATCGGTCTCAGGTGTTAAAGCAAAGTCCAAAAACTGAATACCGCTGTTTTGAATGAGCGTAATTTTCTGTTTATAATCCGTGATCGTTGCCAGCATAGTGTTATTTACTCTCACGCTTCATCATCATAGAAAGGGTGGTATTGGCATCATAGCGACCTTTGCAATCAGCAATGCCCTCAACACCTTGCTTACAGACTATCTCCGGTATTTGATATTTCGAACCATCACTGCATTGCGCTCTATAGCGGCTATTAATCACCAAATTGCCTGATTTCATCAGCCCTGCGGTGACATTGGCGCGGCAAGTAACATTATCGCCGTGGGTGATTCTTACCGTGCCTTTGCCATTTTTGAGCTGATATTTCAAGCTCGGTGCCTTACCGGTGTGCGACGGTTTGATATCCGGGCTGACACGCCAGTTACCGTTAAGGAACGTCGTTGAGCCAATTTTGACCGCCTCAGCAGGGAGGATCAGCGCATTTTTGCTCACAACGCTGGACGGTGGGCTGATTGCTGCAACCGGTTCGGTTGGTGTCGCAGCACTTTCTAATGGCAGGGCAACGGTGGCCTGACTCAACGGGAGTTGCGGCGTAATAAGAGGCTTAGCGACTGGCTCAATGGCCACCGGCGCTACAACTTTAGGTTGTGCAATGATGTCTCTTGGCTCTGCAACGACCGGCGTGGCCGCAATTGGTGTTGCGGGCATCCCGCCACTGAATTGCACTATCAGCGCCACCACCAATGCCAGAACCGGTAATGCCCAACGGATACGCTGCCAGCGCGCGCGCGGCTTGGCGGGGTGGGTCGGGTTGGGCAATTCAGGAGGAAGCACGGGTGCCGGTGGTGTTTCAGTGGTAACCGGCGGGGTCATTGGGGCGGCGTTAGCCACAGGGGGGGCCGTGATTTTCGCCGCCATCGCGGTTTCTGCTGTCATAACCGCAGGTTCAAGGGGTTCAGTGGTCAGACGTAAGCAATCGAGCGGGTCGGGACGCATTTTTTTATCTTGGCTGACAAACCCCCAACAGGTGATCACCGGCTTGCCCGCAACCAGATAAACGTGATTTTGATCAGGGAATTGCAGGGTTTTGGCTAACAAAACACCGAATAACCGCTGGGCGGCTTTTTCGGATTGTTGCGCCCGCTGGCACAATTCGTTGACACTCGACAGGCACACCGACAATTGTTTGATTGCCGCTTTGCGCTCGGTGCTACTGGCTGCCAGCCAGGAGGTCACATTCCCGTCAATCGGTGCATACCAATCAATGCGATCGCATTGTTCATTAAGCTGAGGAATAGCCAGACAGTCAGCGATATGCTGCTGTTTTTTAAGACGTAGCGCTTCTCTTATCTGAAATGCGGAGGCATAAACCGGTTGCCCGTTCTCACCTAACGCCAGAATATCGTCCAAACTGCCACTGCGTAAAAATGATTTTGCCACGCAAAAAAGACCTTTGTAATGATGCCCAAGGCAGAAAAATATGTTGTCTGCGACAACAACTACTTTAGGGCCAAAAGCAGGAATCAAACGGTGGAATAAAGGGCAAAATGCCCCGTTGTTTTCAACCGGCGGCCGATAAGCGCATGGTGCAAAAGAGGGAATGCACAATAAAAGGCATTAATAACGGTGGGGGCCAGGCCAATAGTCACTTTATGAAAGACCTGAATAAGTCTGCGGCTTACCTTATCGCAGGAATAATAAGTAGGAATACGATAAATGAAAATTTTTAGCCGTATGTTGCAGTCAATTAAGTTAAACACCGTTGGGGTGCAGGGTAATGCAACAACTCGGTTGGGACAGGCTTTGTCCCAGGCCTCTAATACCATGGAAAAAAGACCCGAAGCCTCAAAATCGAAGGGTAAAGCACCGCAACCTACCGATAAGATGAAGTTCGAGGCGGCAAAGAGAGGGTTGGAAACCTCAAAACCGAAAGGTAAAGCACCGCAACCTACTGATAAGATGAAGTTCGAAGCCTTAGAAATGAAGGGGAGCGAAGCCGTTAATCGTAAGGCTCCTAGCATTACTGATCTTGCTAACCTTCTTCGTAGTGTTAAGCCTGTTGACCTTGCTAACATTAAAAATGCGCTTACACCTGCGTTGGTTCAATTCGAGCGGAGTCGAATAAATACAAGGGAAGAAAAGCCAAAAAGCCCAGTACATACGAGGAGCGAAGCGCTGAAACCCTGCCGTCCGGCCCCCAAACCGCCCCTTAATTCGCAGTTTAAAGCCGTCACTCGTGACGTCAAAGCAGATCCCGTAGCGGCAAATGTAAAAGAACCTGTCACCACCGGGCAGAAGTTTAGCGGGCAGGGCAGACAGATACAGAGGCCGAGTAGCCCACCGCCAGCGCCTCCGGTGGCCGCAAGTGCAACCGCGTTTGTCACCACCGGGCAGAGTAAGCCGTCACGGGAGCCTGCCGATCTATTACCTCCGACCACTGCTGATGTTTATACCAACAATGTTGCAAATTCACTCGCCGCTGCGCTGAAAGAATTCAAAGCAGATAAGGTAAAGGCAAGAGAAAAATGGTTGGGAGCAGCAAGCAGTCAACTGATCACTCAGCCACTGAAGATGCACCGCACGGAGCAGTAATTTGGCCTTGCTTTAAAACTTCACGTTTAGCTCTGCCAGCTAATTTAGTAAGCTGGCAGTACCGCCTTTACTGGTACTGCAAGGAGCTAGCTTGAATCAATCACAAAATACCGTCCATCTATCCGCCGCTGAGGCGATTGATCGACTGGACACGCTCTATGAGTCAGCTCTGGCAGCGCTGCGTGATGCCATTAGTGCATTTATCCGTGATGGCTCTTTACCTGATGTGGGCGAAAGAGCAAAAGGGGTATTTTCCTATCCGCAGCTCAGTGTCAGTTGGGATGGACGATTGCGTGACCAACAACGCACCCGTGCTTATGGGCGTTTTTCCCGCACCGGTCAATACAGCACCACCATTACCCGGCCGGCCCTGTTTCGCGAGTATCTGACCGAACAGCTTCAGTTGCTGGAAAATGAGTACGGCGCGGTGTTTGAAGTGACACCGTCACAACAAGAGATGCCCTATCCCTTTGTCATTGACGGTTCTAACCTGATTTTAGACCGCTCAATGACCGCCGACCTGGCACTGCATTTCCCCACCACCGATTTGGCCAAAATCGGCGACAGCATCACTGATGGCATTGAAACCGCAACCGCAGATTTCCCGTTATCGCATTTCGATGCTTTGCGTACCGATTTTTCACTGGCGCGGCTAAAACATTATACTGGCACACCGGCAGAACATATTCAGCCGTACATTCTTTTTACCAATTACAGCCGTTATGTTGATGAGTTTGTCAGTTGGGCGTGTGAGCAGATCCTCGATCCTACCAGCCCGTATAAGGCACTTTCCTGTGCCGGTGGCAGCTACATTACGGCAGAAAATGCCGATCCGGGGAAGACCACCTCTGATCTGGCATGGAAAAAGCATCAGATGCCGACATACCATTTAATCGCCGAAAGCGGGCATGGTATAACGCTGGTGAATATTGGTGTTGGCCCATCGAACGCCAAAACCATTTGTGACCATCTCGCGGTTCTCAGACCCCATGCATGGTTAATGATTGGGCATTGCGGCGGGTTGCGTGAAAGTCAGGCGATTGGCGATTATGTGCTGGCACATGCTTATCTGCGCGATGACCATGTGCTGGACGCGGTGCTGCCGCCAGACATTCCTATTCCCAGTATTGCCGAGGTGCAGCGGGCGCTGTATGACGCCACCAAAGCGGTTAGCGGGATGCCAGGCGTCGAGGTCAAACAACGGTTACGCACTGGCACGGTTGTGACCTCTGACGATCGTAACTGGGAGCTGCGTTTTTCTGCCTCAGCACTGCGCTTCAACTTGAGCCGTGCGGTGGCGGTTGATATGGAAAGTGCCACCATTGCCGCTCAGGGATACCGCTTCCGGGTGCCGTATGGCACATTGCTGTGTGTTTCGGATAAGCCGTTGCACGGTGAGATAAAATTACCGGGGCAGGCCAACCATTTCTATGAAGGCGCTATCTCCGAGCATTTGCAGATCGGTATTCGTGCCATCGATTTGCTGCGTGCTGAGGGAGATCAACTGCATTCACGCAAGCTGCGTACCTTCAATGAGCCACCGTTCCGTTAATATCCCCCGCATAGCCCCTCACGGCTGAGGGGCTACTTGCCCGCCCCCGCCAACTGAGAAAATAGGCCAATAATGTGCTGTAACACCGGATCAGCTTTTTGCGCCTTATGAATATGCGCATAAATGCTCAGTTTACTGCTATCCAGAAATGCCGTTTTGACGGTTCTTAGCGGTAACATTGCACACATTTGCGGGGCAAAGGGCGCTGGGACAAACATCACGGCATCAGAGTGAGCCGCATGTATCAGCAGGTTGGTAAACGAGGTGCTGCGGTAGGTGCGGTGAACGGTATAAATATCATCGAATGAAACCAAGTATTGCTCTTTTTCAACCGCGTCCTGCGGCAAGATCCAACCCAATAGCTCTTCGGCTTTTAACTCGTCAAAGGTCACCGCATCTTTGATGCGTGGATGGTCGCGTCGGCATATTAATACCGAGTTAGACTGAAATAGCGGATAGCGCTGAATTGCACTGTCATTCTCAAGGCTAAAACCAATATCAATATCAATTTGCCGCCTTCTTAACAGCTCAATCCGTTTTTGCCCGGAAGGTTGATTGGAGAGGAATTCATACGAAACACTATGGCCCTTCGGTGGGTTTTGCATCATATAGCCCAACAACCAGAATTCAACTAGCGAACTGCTCCGTATCCTGACGGTGCGCATCGCAACGCCTTGCTCGTTAAGCAGCGCCGTTTTGTTAACCCCTGAATCCATCATTTCCAGTGCAGGTTTGAAAATTTTATACAACTCAAGGGTTAAGGCGGTTGGCTGCATCCCATTGCCGCCTCTGAACACAATCGGATCGTTATAATGTTTTCTCAGTTTATTTAGCACCACACTGACGGCGGAAATACTCATGTCCAGCCTTTCTGCGGTCAGTGACACCGTTCCTGTTTCTACAATAGCGCACAAAATTCGGGTCAGATTTAAATCAAGCGAACTTTTCACGCGGAATCCAAAATATTATTTTTCTAACTATCAGTATAGACAGCGCTTTTTGATTTTCAAAAACTAACTTTTCACTTTCTCGATAGCCTTTGAAGCCAACAGAGCCTAAATTTACCTCACGATCCTCATCATCTGTTTTCGATTTATATTTTATCATCAGAATTTTCTGAATAATTATAAATGCAATCCTAATGACTTGCAGGGGGATTGGTAAGGATAATGCCGCGTATGAAAATAGAACCCTTTAAATACCCATATATTAATTGCGGGATTAATAATGCTACTGAAAAGATTAACTTCTTTTTTTATAGTGATTCTGAATTATTGGCATATTCCCTTAGCCAACTGGTTCAGAGCATCGCTGATACCGATTATGCTCATTTAATTAAGGTTAATCTTGTTCATGTGACAGTCATTAATGAAGTTGTAATGGATGTGTTAAGAGATAATGTAAATAATGTCATTGTGTTCGATCTCGATAGCATGTTTTATACTGAAAAAATAAAAGTGATCAATGATCTTAAAAAAACCAATAACAGCCTAAAGTCAATTGCACTTTGTAACGACCAGGAGTTTTTAGTTTATTATAGATTCTATTCCTCTTTTTTTGATTCAGTTTTAAGGAAGAAGATTAAAATCAATGAATTGGTTAAATATTTAAGTGTGCTTATTGATGGTATTGTCGCCCGAAATGGCGCTACCCTCCCCAGTGAACATACCTCATCAAAACATTACTTTTATATGTTAACGGATAAAGAATCAGCCATTTTAAAGAAAATACTCGCTGGAGAAACCAACAAGAAAATAGCCAATAGTTTATTTATCAGTGAGAAAACCGTCTGTAGTCATCGTTCAAAGATCTACTCGAAATTTGGTGTTAGAAGATTATCTGAATTATATTCAAGACTAAAGTACGAATCACTCATTGTCTAATTTCCTTAAGGTAAAGAACGCGCAATAAACTGACTCTGACAATTTAAGTAAAACTCATATTGAACAAGTTTAATTAAACCTAAAAACCTCATTCCACAACAGTGGAAGGAGCGTTGCTATCTATTCTCTCGGAGTTTGTATGAATAAAATTCATCGTATTATAAAAACGTTTATCGTCAGTTTTCCGGTGTTATTAGGCGGATTTTCTATGGTGGAGGCCAAGGCCGAAAGCACACTGAATACTCAATCCGGGCCAATCTATTTATCTCTTTTCGGGCCGGAAACTGATTTTTTAGTGCCTGAAGCGGCAACAATTACCACCATAACCGACAGCACAATTTTTGGTAATCGTGATGCTGACTGGCGGCTGATTGTTTATGGTTCGGTAATCGATAATACCTATGCAATGGTTGCCGCCGGTGCGATCCATCTTGATTCAAAAACTGCCAGCGGCTCCCGTCTGGATAACTACGGCATTCTGGCTGCGACCCAGGCTGGCTCAGGTGTATCCGGTGTAAAATTGGAAAATGGTGGAACAGTTGTTAACCATGCCGGTGCGAGCATCAGTAGTCTGGGTGGATACGGCATCCTATCTAGTAAGGCATTGGCCTACATAACAAATAATGGCGCGATCACCGGTTATTCCAGCGGAATTCGGCTGGCCTCAGGTGGCAGTGTTACACAAGGTAGCACCGGGACGCTCAGTTCCAGCAATGGCGCAGGTATTCTGGCAGACAATGGCACGCTGGCCGTTAACAATGCAGGCATAATAACGGCTGACTCGGCGGCCGCAATACTGGCCAGAGGCACGACATATGGCTCCATATCCAATAGCGGAATGCTGACCGGCACCAATGCCATTTGGATTCAGGGCAATGGTGGCATGGTCATTGATAACGCAGGTACTCTCACGGGGACTAATGGCACTGCGGTTAATCTGAGTGGCAGTAATAACCAATTAATCCTGAAAACGGGCAGTATTATCAATGGCAAGGTTGTCAGTACCGGTGCCAATAATACGCTTGACCTGCAAGGTTCCGGGGCTGCCAATAATGATTTTAGTGGCTTGTCATCAATTTCTGCCACCGACAGCGGTGTTTGGACATTGGGTGGTACGGTGGCGACGACCGCTGCCAGTGCCACAGCATTGGATGTACAAAACGGCAAATTAATTATCACCGGCCAATTGACCAACAGTGGGTCAGGAGCGACAGCCAATGTCTCGCACGGCGGGATATTACAGGTGGGCGATACCACCGGCGGGAGCCTTATCAGCAATGTCAATATTGAGCAAGGTGGCACTCTGGGCGGCTATGGCAGCGTGACCGGCAATGTGTTGAATGCCGGTGAGCTTATTGTCGGACGTGCCTTGACCGGTGGCGACCACGGTGAGTTCACCGTCAATGGCGATTATGAAGGCCAGGGTGGTACTGTAGTATTTGATACCGACATGGGCGCGGATAACGCCTCAACGGACAAATTGATTATCAACGGTTCCAGCTTTGGCGAGAGTCAGATTCGGGTTCAAAGCGCCCACGGTGAAGGAGCCGATACTTATGATGGGATCAAACTGATTAAGGTGAACGGCAATCAGTCTGATGGGCAATTTACGCTGGCAGGTCGCGCTGTCGCCGGGCCTTATGAATATTTCCTGCAACAGGGCACGCTGACGGATTCAACGAACAAAGACTGGTATTTGCGTTCAACCCTTGGCGGAACAGCGCCAGTAAGTGGTGATACGGGATCAGGTACCAGTACCGATGATCCTGGTAATAACGGGGGCGATAATAGCAATAACGGTGACGCTGCCAGCGAAGGTAACGCAGCCAGTGGGGGGCGAGCCGTAAGCTCAAAAACACTGCGGCCAGAAGCCGGTGGTTATATGGCGAATATCGCTGCGGCACAAACGATGTTTAACCTGCGGCTCAATGACCGCGAAGGGCAGGCTGAAAACTCCAGTATGTGGCTGCGGCAGGTGGGTTCACGCACCGGTTTCAGTGATGGCAGCGGCCAGTTACACAGCAGCGCCAATGGTTATGTGGTGCAAGGGGGCGGCGAAGTATTGAGTGCGGCAATGGGTCAGGATGACCGGCTGGGGGTCGGTATGATGGTCGGTTATGGCTATAACAATAATCAGACCCAATCTAACCGCACCGGTTATAAATCACGCGACATCGTTGATGGCTACAGTGCCGGTATGTACGCCACCTGGTATCAAGATGCTAAAACGCAAAATGGCAGTTATGTCGATAGCTGGCTGCAATACAGCAAGCTAAAGGCCAGCGAGCAGGGCGATGAACTGGCGATGCAAAGCTATAACATCAATGGCCTGAGTGCCTCGATTGAAAGTGGTTATCGGATGCCGGTGTATCAGGGAACAAATGGCGAGGTATTTGTGACATCACAGGCACAGGTTATCTGGGATGGGCAGAAAGCGGATACGGTGCGTGATGACAGTAATACGCAAATTCAATCGACAGGCACTGGCACTATCAGCACCCGATTCGGGGTTCGTGTGGCGCGTGATAGTGTCAGTGATCAGGATAAAGGCAAGGATAAGCTGTTCACCGTTTACTCCGAAATGAACTGGCTATATCACAGCAAAGATCCCGGTGTTGCGATGGATAACATTACAGTGAGTCAAGCTGGCAGCCGCAACGTGGGCGAAATAAAACTGGGGGCGGAAGGCAAACTGAATAAGAGCTGCAATACATGGGCCAACGTTGGCCAGCAAATGGGGGGCAGTGGTTACAATGACAGCCGTGTGACAGTGGGCCTTAAGTACGCATTTTAATCGCTGCGGTAAAAAAAATTAAATCTTGATAAGAATAAAACGCTGCGGGAACTCCGTGGCGTTTTTCGTTTGCACATCAGAGGGAGGGGGCTAACTCACCACCTGCTTGATAGAATTATCCCACACTAAAATTAGATGCACTGTTTTTTTATACAGCGCTCCTTTCATCTGGGTAAAATGAGTGATACTCTTACATTGAAAATTCCCAGAGTGAGTAATGCTAAGATGGAAGCGCTAAATTTAATCGCGAATCAAATTGCTAAACAGACACAACATAAAGAACAACAACAATTACAACAAGACAAAGAACTTGTTCGACGTGTGCTGGAAATTTACGATCAAAAAGCTGTTGCTGAAATTCTGAGAAAAGTCAGTAAGTGTGAATGGACTCGTGAAGCCCTTAATCGCTGGTACAACGGGAAATCCATACAAAAGCCTCTAACTGAGGCCGAAATTAACATGCTACAGGAAATGTTGCCTTCCCCGCCGAAAAACCACCCTAACTATCAATTTCGTTTTATTGATCTCTTTGCGGGTATTGGTGGTATTCGAAAAGGTTTTGAGGCCATTGGCGGGCAGTGTGTTTTTACCAGCGAATGGAACCCCTATGCGGTACGGACATATAAAGCCAATTGGTATTGCGACCCAGTAGAGCATCGATTCAATTCTGATATACGTGAAATAACATTAAGTGAAAATACGGAAATATCAGATGAAGAAGCTTATAAGAATATAGATAAGCAGATTCCTGATCATGATATTTTGCTTGCTGGTTTTCCTTGCCAGCCATTTTCATTAGCAGGGGTTTCAAAGAAAAACTCGTTGGGCCGTGCTCATGGTTTTGAGTGTGAAGCCCAAGGGACATTATTTTTTGATGTCGCCCGAATTATTGCCTCAAAGAAACCAGCTATTTTCTTGCTTGAAAATGTTAAGAATCTAAAAAGCCACGATAAAGGCAAAACCTTTCGCGTTATTATGAATACGCTCGATGAACTGGGCTATTCAGTCGCTGATGCAAATGCAGTCGGATCACAAGATCCTAAGATTGTAGATGGAAAGAATTTCTTGCCTCAACACAGAGAACGTATTGTTTTAGTTGGTTTTCGTCGAGACCTTAATATTGATAAAGGTTTTACATTAAAAGATATCCATAAGTATTTCCCTGAAAAACGTCTGACATTTGGCGAATTACTCGAGCCTGTAGTTGATGATAAATACATACTGACTCCACACTTGTGGAAATACTTATACAATTACGCCAAAAAGCATCAGGCGAAAGGTAACGGTTTTGGCTTTGGGCTGGTTGACCCAACAAACAGCGAGAGCGTGGCCAGAACATTATCAGCTCGTTATCACAAAGATGGCTCTGAGATTTTAATTGATCGAGGTTGGGATAAAAATTTAGGGGAAATAGATTTTGATGATAAAAATAATCAGGAAAATCGCCCTCGTCGACTTACACCAAAAGAATGTGCTCGCCTGATGGGGTTTGAAACGCCGGGTAAGGAATCGTTCCGCATTCCTGTATCTGATACGCAAGCTTATCGGCAATTTGGTAACTCCGTAGTCGTTCCTGTTTTTGCTGCCGTCGCTCAGTTACTCGCACCATTTATAGCTGAAGCAGTAAAAGTGCGAAAAGATAAGGCGGCTTAATCATTATGGCTGATGTTCATTCTTCGGAAACTCGCAGTAAAAACATGAGGGCTATCCGAACAAAAGACACGGCCATAGAGGTTAAATTAGCCAAAATACTTGACCTGTTAGGGCTTTCTTACAGGGTTCAGATCCGGGAACTCCCAGGGAAGCCCGATTTTGTTATCGATGACTATCGGGCGATAATCTTTGTTCATGGCTGTTTTTGGCATAAACATAACTGCCATTTGTTTAAGATACCAGCTACACGTACTGACTTTTGGCTTAAAAAAATACAAGGGAATGTAAAAAGAGACAATGACGTTATAAAACATCTCTCAGCCGATGGCTGGAAAGTTTTAGTCGTCTGGGAATGTGCATTACGGGGTAAGTACAAACTAACAGATAATGATATTTCAGCGAGAGTGGAGGAATGGGTTTGTAGCAGTGAAGTAAATGCTCAAATTGATACACAAGGCATTAGTCAGGTAATATTTACTTGACCGAATACAAATTACAAATAACTCAAATCCGGCCATATTTTTTAATTAATGATTATATATTTCCTTGATTTCTTGAATGAAATCATCAAGAGAAATTAACTCATCACGAATCGATTCAGGATATTTTTTGTGAAGAGGCTTCGGAACCACTAATTGAACGCCAGCATCTTTCATTTCCTGGAACTGATTAACAGAGACACCTTCCTGAAGAGTAAAAAGATGAATTTTCTCAATCCGGTCAGCCTCATTCAGAGCCTGGCGCCAGCGATCTTTACAGGTGGTTTTTACTGCAAGCATTCTCAATTTATCTGAAGGATATTCCGTATCATTATAAGCTTCAGAGGAAGGCAATAAAAAGTCAGGCTTTTTATTGCCTTCAGTAACACACTGAGTTGCAAAATCAGTAAGATTATTCTCGACGAACGTATGCTCCAGATGTAATTCCAAAGATCTTCCTGCTCGTGATTTACGCCGATTACTTACTGAATTGGCTAAATTTATAAAATCATCTACTGACGAAAAACCTGCCTTCACCCGATCCAAAACATGTAATTCTTCTATGCGCCGAAACAGAGAATATTCTGCATCGCGTTTTTCAAGTAATAGTTCATCAGGTGTTTGGCTTTTAAACTGGAATACTTCAGGGAGATAACTAATGATCTCCACCCCCGATGGAAATGAAACAGACCATTCTTCTGGGATAGGATAATTGCCGGACTTCCAATCACCGCTTGTTACAGCAAAACCACCAAGAACCTGATTAGATGGGCCAGAAACTGAGAAGCCAGGGATGATCTCACCCGTCATGGATTCCAGCAGTTCTTCCTCTGCCAGGGAATTGCATAGCCACACGTCAATAAAATCGCAGATGCTATCGGGCTGACTATGAAAAGCGAAAACAGTCAGTGCGCCAGTATTTTCTTTATTTAACAGCGGGCTGCCTTTACCCCAACGAGTAATACGTTTTTCATTACGTGTACCATCAAAATGATGGTTATTGTAATAAATAGCTCTAACTTCACTCTCAAGATTTCCATGAGAACTGATTCTTGCAGGCAAAAAAATGTCAGGATTTTTCTTATCAGTTCGTACAATAGAAGAGAACTGTTTCTCAATCACTTCAGTCGGGATATAGACTCCGGCCTGATGTGCGCCTGTTGCGCCCGTATCATTAGCGGAAAGGCGCTTAATGTAGACGTACCAATCGCCAGATGATTTTTCAGATAACCAGTGATGGAAAGCAGACACAACTATTCCCCTTAGTGAGTCTTTTAAGACTAATTAGTAAGTTACAGCAAATGAGTACAGCAATTCAGTATCTATAACACACTCAGCAAAGACCGTACTATTCAGAGTTATCATTTTTGCATGAAATCTGAATTTATCGGTGTAATAAATTGATTGTATTAATATTTGTAGTTCCCAGCTACATATCGACCGCTTCGCCCCGCTCGATAATGTGTGTGCAATAGCACTACGCCGACCAGAACCAGGAAAACCAGCCTATCGGCTAACCCCGCTACCAATGCTGATACTGGATATGCCGCTCGACCCGCCACTCACTCCCATATGCCCGCTATTGGCACAGCCAACCAGCCACAGAGCCAGTATTACTACGATTGCTTTTTTCATGGAGCTTCCTTTGTTATTACTCACAGCCAGCAGCTCATTCAGTATATAGGTTAAGTGAATCGATACCGAATGTATTCGCGAGGAGGATGGTGTGAGGTTAGTTATAGAATATTTATCTGACAGCCGAATAGGTTGCAGCATCAACGATATACAGCGTAAATATAGAGATACCCGTGGCGGATTCGACCTGATTGGTGGCGGTATCTGTTTAATAATCAGATCAACACCTTCGTAACACCCAATCAAGAGAACCGCTTATGCACTTTACTAAGTGTGGGATTGTCACCTGCCGAACAATTCTATTTGCTGGCTGCCTAAATAACTGGCAACGCAACTTTTGCCAACTTCATATCACTAATGCGACAGAACCTACTAGGTTACTGGCAATTTTCCAGTATTATACGATAATCATTATCCATACAGCGTTGATGGTTGGTGGATAAAAAATAAATGTATAATTATTTACTTCGTGAAGTTTTTCAAAAAACAAAATGTCAGGCATTATCGATAAATAATACGGTAACACGAAAAACAAGAATACTTACCAGGATCACTATTCTTATTCATTTATTACTTCCTTTAAGTTTACCCTTCACTCCGGTGATTGCTGCCACTGTCTTATTACCCGAAAACTCCACGGTAATTCACGTCGATACAGAACCGTACCGGCTGGGTACCAATGAAACTGTTGAGTCAGTGGCAAAGAAATACGCTATATCCGTTGATGAACTTAAACGCATTAATATTTACCGCACGTTCGCCAAACCCTTCACGGCATTAACTGTTGGTGATGAAATTGACGTGCCGCGTAAAAAATCTCCGTTCACGGTAGATAATAACGTCACTGTTCCTGCAGAGAACGGGGTAGCAAGTAATGCTGCAGCGGGGGCCGCTCTCTTGTCCCACGGTGATGCAGCCAAATCGGCAGAGAATATGGCCCGCTCAGCGGTCAACAATGAAATCAGCAGTTCGGCACAACAATGGCTGGGCCAGTTTGGTACCGCCCGTATCCAGTTCAACACTAATGATGATTTTGAATTTGACAGCAGTGCTATTGATGTACTGATTCCTCTTTATGATAACCAAAAGTCTTTGTTTTTTACCCAATTGGGGGGACGGAATAAAGACAGTCGCAATACGATTAATATCGGCGCTGGGGTTCGCGCTTTTTTAACTAACTGGATGTACGGTGCCAATACCTTTTTTGATAATGATATTACCGGTAATAATAGACGGGTCGGCATTGGTGCGGAAGCCTGGACAGATTACCTGAAGTTATCTGCAAACGGTTATTTTGGCACGACCGACTGGCATCAGTCTCGTGATTTTGCGGATTATAATGAACGCCCTGCTAATGGTTATGATCTGCGTGCCGAGACTTATTTACCTGCTTACCCGCAATTAGGCGGTAAGTTAATGTATGAGCAGTATAATGGTGATGAAGTCGCATTATTCGGCAAGGATAAACGCCAGAAGGACCCACATGCCATCACGGTAGGCATCAATTATACCCCAGTCTCTTTGGTTACGGTTGGAATAGACCACCGCGCGGGGAAAAGTAGTAAATCCGACAGCAGTATTAATCTCCAGTTCAATTACCGCCTGAGCAATTCCTGGCAGTCGCATATCGACCCCTCTGCTGTGGCCGTTACCCGCACCTTAGCGGGGAGCCGCCAGGATCTGGTTGAGCGTAACAACAATATTGTGCTGGACTACCAGAAACAAGAATTATTACGATTATCATTACCGGAGCAACTAACGGGTTCAGCAGGCGATAATGCTATACTTACAGCACAGATTGAGTCGAAATATGAAGTTCAACGCGTTGAATGGGATGCTAACTCTCTCATTGCTGCTGGAGGTAATATTAGTACGACCTCTCAGAAAGACGTTACAATCACATTTCCGCCATACCAGTATCAAGTAGGTGTAAGTAATATCTATGCGTTGTCTGCTATTGCATATGACGTCAATGGAAATATTTCAAATCGCGCTACAACTCAGATTCATGTGAGTCAGTCGAGTACAATTATTATTAGCACGTTAACTGTACAGACAAATAATGCATCAGCTAATGGAACGGATGTTAATAGCGTAGTTGCCAAAGTCACGGATGCTAACGGTAATCCAATACCAGGGCAAAATGTCATGTTCATGGCAACGAATAATGCATCGGTAATTACCTCGCCAGTAATCAGTGACACAAATGGATTAGCCGTTACAACTATCAACAATACTTTTTCGGGCATTAGTAGTGTTACAGCAAATGTCAATAACACTAATGAAAAATCAGTAGATGTGGTTTTCCTTTCAATAACAGGTGTTTCTGTTAATGTCAATGCTAATCGAGAAACATTTAGTGCTGATGCAGGTTTTCCCAAAACAGGGTTTATCGGAGCAATATTCCAGATAAATATAAATGGGGGTACGACAATCAACAATCAGTTGACTTGGATTAGTAACCATCCGGAATTGGCAACAGTAGATAATAATGGTTTAGTTAGCTTTATCAGTGATTTCCCAAGCAGTACCCCCATATCGATTACCGCCACTCGTAACGGCGGCAATGCACCGTTAATTTATAGTTTTACTGTGAGAAAATGGTTTATTAATCCATTAACTGGAGCAAGCAATAACTATATTGCTGCTGAGACAGCATGTACAAATGCTGGGTATTCAATCCCAATTATACAAGATTTTTTCTTGGCAGCAGAGACTCCTGGTGCTCAGTCTACTCGCGGAGCCAATGGCAGACTTTGGGACGAGTGGGGACGAATGGCAAATTATACCGGGCGACTTGGCCAGTGGCCCGGTGGGGCCTGGAGTAGCACACCTAATCTTAGTGTACCAGGCTTTCTTCTTACGGGAGGGTTGAATCAAGGGCAGGTGAATTCTACAAATAATACGTCTGGGGTCGTCTGCTCAAAGAATATTTAGCTAGTAGTTCGCTACTTAAACGAGAAGGAACCAGGTCAGGAGAGCATAGTATCGCTTGCTATTATTACGTCAGCCTGGTGAATGGGTTGCGAAAGATGAGGCCGTCGCTGAAATTATTGATCCGATCGCCGATACGGTAAAAGTAGTACGTGCTCGGGCCGGCGGGCATAATTTATGCCCGCCGACGAGTGCCCTTTGTGACGTTGGGCGCGCAGGTCATGAAGATTGCGGGGAAGACGCCTTTTGCTGCCGGCGGGGGCTTGGCGTCGTAAATGGAGATAAAGAGACCGTCGCTGTCTCTTTATCTCATTACCGCATTCTTACCCCTTCGTCAGGCGGTCAAAATCTGTGGCATCATGGCGCTCTGGCAATTGTTCGTGCGCGTCTCCCCAAGTGCGATTGACGATACTGCCACGTTGAACGGCAGGGCGCTGGGCGATATTCTCCGTCCAACGGCGAAGATGAGTATAGGATTTCACATCCAGAAACTCGCCCGCGTCATATTGCAGGCCGAGCACCAAATTACCGTACCAAGGCCAGATAGCAATATCGGCGATAGTGTATTCATCACCGGCGATATAGGCTTGATTTTCAAGTTGTTGGTTGAGTAAATCCAGTTGGCGTTTAGCTTCCATCGTGAAACGGTCGATAGCATATTCGATCTTCACCGGCGCATAGTGATAGAAATGACCAAAACCGCCGCCTAAATAAGGGGCTGCACCTTGCAACCAGAAGAGCCAGTTCAGCGCTTCGGTTCTTTGTGGATGTGACTTTGGCAACAAATGACCAAATTTATCCGCGAGATAAAGCAGAATCGCCCCAGACTCAAATACCCTGACAGGTTTAGGCGTTGAGTAATCCATTAGCGCGGGGATCTTTGAATTAGGATTAACAGCAATAAAGCCACTGGAGAACTGATCACCGTCACTGATGTTGATCAAATGCGCGTCATACTCCGCACCTTTCTCGCCCAAAGCCAACAACTCTTCCAGCAAAATCGTGACCTTCTGGCCATTGGGTGTGCCCATTGAGTACAACTGCAAAGGGTGCTTACCTCGCGGCAGGGTAGCTTCGTGTCTGGCACCGGCGGTCGGACGATTAATCTTCGACCAAACCCCGCCGTTTTCATTGTTTTCTGTCCAGACCTTGGGTGGCTGATATTCGTTATCTTTCATCGTGGATGACCTTATTTGAGAATGAATACGAACTTAATAATATTCAGAGTGATTATGCCTCAACCATAAAGAATAACAGGGATAATATTTCTGTCACTCCAGCCCCCTATAGTGAAGTTGCTTTTTACCTTTGGGCAATAAGAATAATCAGGGAACTTAACATGTACATGAAAAAATTCAGGCTGGCACTGCTGGCCAGTAGCATCGTATTCAGTACCACGTTGTGGGCACAGGCGGTCGAGATGCCAGCAACGCTGGCCGGGCATGCCGTTCTGTCCGTGAAATCGGCGGTTGCAACGCCTGCGGATGCACCGATTGATTTACAACAAAGTGGCAAATACACCCGTGATCAACGCGTTAGCACCTTAGGCATTGTCGCCGGTAAATCCGCCGATCGCCCTACGGGTATCGGTTTGCCCATCACCGGCCAACCACTGCAAGGCCATTCTGGAATAAAGCACATGCCGGATGGCACCTATTGGGTGCTGACCGACAATGGATTTGGTAGCAAAGCCAACTCGCCGGACGCCATGCTGTATCTCAATCACTATAATATTGATTTCAAAAATGGCAGCGTAACGCCACTGCAAACTGTGTTCTTGCACGATCCAGATAAAAAAGTACCGTTCCATATCACCAATGAAAGCACTGAAAAACGCTATTTGACCGGCAGTGATTTTGACCCCGAAAGCTTCCAGTTTGCTGATGATGCGCTCTGGGTGGGTGATGAATTTGGTCCCTATCTGATTAAAGCTGATTTAAACGGTAAAGTGCTGGCAGTATTTGACACTCAGGTTGATGGCAAAATTGTGAAATCACCTGATAATCCAACACTTACGTTGCCTGGTGCGCCGGATGGCAAACAGAACTTTCAGGTGGCGCGCTCAAAAGGATTTGAAGGGATGGCAGTGTCACCGGATGGCAGCAAACTCTATCCTATGTTAGAAGGTGCACTGTGGGAGGGGGAACAATTTGAACATATTGATGGCAAACGTTACCTGCGCGTGCTGGAGTTTGATGTTAAGAACCAAGCATGGACAGGGCGCAGCTGGCAATATGTTCTGGACGATAATCAGAACGCCATTGGTGACTTCAATATGATTGATGCGAACTATGGATTAGTGATTGAACGCGATAATGGCGAAGGGACGGCAGATAAAGCTTGTGCCACCGGTGCGGCGACGGATAAATGTTTTAGCCAGATAGCCAAGTTCAAGCGTGTCTACAAAATTGCCTTCTCTGATGACAATGTTGGCAAACCGGTAGAAAAAGTCGTATATATTGATCTGTTGAACATTAAAGATCCGCAGAACCTGGCACGCAAACCGCTAAATAATGGTGTGCTGACGTTCCCGTTTTTTACCATTGAAAACGTTGATGTGGTGGATGCCAACCATATCATTGTTGGTAACGATAATAATTTCCCATTCTCCGCCAGCCGCCAGCCTAATGAGGCGGATGATAATGAGTTTATCCTATTGGATGTAAAAGCATTATTGAGCCAGTAGCCTGACTCAATTCTTTCTAACAAGCCCGTCTGGAGCGGGCTTTTACTCTTGAATATCATGTTTCATACCGCACTGTTGATGCGTCTTTGACTTGCCGCTCAAGAATATTGAGTGTTTTGGATAACACGTTTTCTTGCTCTGTAAACCATTGATCCTTATCAGGCAGAGAAGTGGCCAGCCGCCAGGAATCTTCATCTTCCAATGCGGTTAGTTCACTTAACATTGTGTCAATTTGATCTCTGACTTGGGTGATTTTCCGGCGTAATCGTTCGAGATCGTCAATGCAATCACTGCCCATCAGCGGCCCAAGCCCTTGTTTTAAACTCGCCAGCAAAGCATTAATCGCAGTAAAATCACCGCGTTGGCGCGCTTGATTGAGCTGGACCATAAGCTGATGTGCTTTTTCTTTAAATTCATCCGCGACCAAATCCGGATGGCACAATCGGCTGGCTTGCCGCCATAGGCGGTTTAGCTCCTGGCGCTGATCAGAAGAGAATTTTTGTTCATTTTCGTGTCGTTGTTCGGCTTTTCTTTGTTGCTGCTGATAGCTATCGTACTTATCTTTTGCCTCCTCACGCGCTTTGCGGGTTGACCGCGTATTGCGCGTGCAGAAGCCGTGTTCCAGTTCTTTGATTTCAGCGAGTAGGGCGATGATTAATTCGGTCTGTTGCTGGATCTGTTTTCGCATCTCAAAGGTTGCGTCACACAGTGGGGATAATACCAACCAGCGCTGTTTTAACGATGCTAACGCATCGATCGCCTGAGAGAGATACTGCTGGCAGTTGCGGTAATCATCCTCGCGGCGTCGAGTTTCGGCCTCCGCCCGACGCAGAGTGTTTTCCGCCAACTGCTTGCGTAAATGGAGGATTTTCTTCATTAACGGGCCAAGCCGCACCAGATAGAGATCGTTAAAATCATCCAGCAACTGAAGACGTTCGTCGCGCTGCACAATTAGCTCGCGTAACTGTTCCTCCAGTGCTTTTAATTCCAGTTTGCAGGCAGACAATTCGACATCCTGCCAATGCGTCACCGCCTGTTTGCTCCCAAGCCAGGTCGAGATTGCGTCGAGCGCATGAGTAAATTTCCCTTGCTCAATCGCGATGGCGATAGAAACAAGCACCGCATCCTGAGGTTCACTTTTAAGATAAGAGAGTTGCTGTCGGATAATATCGTCATCTTCAAGCTCAATGGCGCTTTTAATGATCTCCAGCCGTTTAATGAGTTTCTTCATGAAGTCCGGATTTGCTGATAGCGTAAGCAGGGTAAGGACATACTAAACAATGGCTTCAAATTGTTCCAGATGAATAGCGAGAAATTGGGTGCCGAACAATTATCAAGATCGCGCCTGGTGCTGATAAGCGCAATGGCGGGTATTAGTGCTACAGATTTCACGTAGCGTCACCGGGTTAAGGGAAGGGTTTATGGTGCGGCATGTGGACGGGGTCTGTACCAATACCATTTAACATAATATACATTATGCGCACCCATGTAGAGATAGACGGAATTTAACGCTTCTGTGGTCATGATTGGACTGATGCGACAACCACCGAAGGACATGGAATTTTTCTCCAATACAGCAATATCCCTGCGGCATAAAGAATGAAGTCTTTTATGCCGCAGGGGCTTCTGGATGTTAGTGACAATGTCAGAAAAAGAACTCAACCGTCTCAATGCAAGGCAATCAATCCGGTACTGGTCAATCCAGAAGAATTCAGAGCTAGTTTGAAGCGTTGAACATATAACCCACCTTAGAAGTAAAATGTACTGAGGTTGATTATATGAATAAATATCAATTGACTATGATACGTCCATTCAAAGGCTGTATTGGCCGATTGTTAGCATGGTGAATTACTGAGCGAAATTGATTGATTTGTTCAGTAGATGCACTCACTGGCTGATCCAAGACAATCCATCTAACACCTTCAGAACATGGCGGTGTGGTTAGCGAACCGCTGAAACGGTAGAAGTTAAACTGTTTCGGCAGCAGCATTTTGATATCCAGCGGCTTGTTCAGCACGGCAGTCTGATCGACGGCTGCAGGTATTTGCTGCCAGGCCTTCGCCAGTTGAGTATTGGCTTTACCTTCCAGGAACATCAGGGCCAGCACCGCAAGGGCACCGTCTTTGTCTTTGTAGACAAAGTGCGCTTCCAGTGGGAACTGCTTGCCGTCGATCTCATTTTCGCTAGGGGCGTGGAAATGGAACTGCTGCAGAGTGAAGGTGCTGTTATCCAAGCGCAGGGTGTTTCCTTCGCTTACGTTGACTTGAATGGTGTGCCCATTGTTAACGATTTGCTGTTTGCCCTGCTGGAAAGCAAGCTCAAGCTTGCCATGATTGCTTTTCAGTGCGCCCTGAATGTTGATCGGTGACTGATTCTTACTGTTTTCACACAGTGAAAAGTCAGGTGATAGTTTCCCCCAATGAGCTGGGTCTTCCGAGCCTTCATAACTCCAATGAGGAGAGTGTTCTGTTGCAAGACTTGAGCAGCTTATGGACAGTAATACAGCAAAAATTACTTTTTCTTTCATCGTTATAAAACCTACGAACTAATATGGATTCCAAAGTATAAGTACTTCAAAGTGACATTTCTACTATCTGAGGTGTTGCTCTTTGTCATTGCGGGTTCTGGTTTACTCTGTCTAACGATCATCTTATATGTTCATCTGGCTTATCGGTGTCAAACCTAAATATACCCCGCTAACTGGCTAAAACCCATAATGAGAGCAATACTTATGTTTCTACAGAAGTCAGCGCCGTTTGATCGTAAATATCTTTGATGAGAGGAATACTATGAAATTATTTAAAGCTATAACGACGTTAGTTCTACTGGGTGCATTCTCTTCCGGTGCCATCGCCGCCGAGCTGTTAACTAAAGATGAACTGAGTAAAAACCCAGGTCAATACGAAAAGATTGGTAATGTTGTTACTGCCGGTGAACAAGCCCCCAGTGACGCCAAAGAAGAGTTATCCAAAAAAGCAGATGCACTGGGTGGCGATTATTACGTTGTAACATCCGCTAATACCAATACAAAAATTCATGCCACCGCTGATGTGTATAAGAAAAAACAGCTATAGTACTTTAGTATTAACGTATTAATATAAAACCCGCCTTCATATAATCCAGAAGGCGGTTTTGCCTGAGGCCACACAGCAGATTGCTTGGGCCTGAGCACTTAACCCCCCTCCCCGCGCGCCATAATGTCAATATGCTCGTCATTACTTTCTGCAAACGCCAGGGATAAATCTATCCTATTGATTCTTATGTTAATAATATTAATTACGTTACCAAGCGATAAAATATGATTAATAATAATCTTATCCACCTTGATGTTATCTACGTTTTTTGCAATAAGCCATCGGAATAATTCTCTATTATTGCACCATGTCATTATTTTAGGGGGATATCATGATATCAGTTCACGTTCAGAATATGCTAAATAAATACTCTGCGATGAATAATAAGCAGGAGCCGGTGAAAAGCAGCAATAGCAAAATAGGGGTTTTTAAAAAAAACATCACCAAGATTAGCCATGCTCCTATCGCACTTAAATTAGCTAACAGTACAAAGCCTCCTCAGGCCGACATGAGCGCGAGTATAGTAAACGTTACTGCCCAGCCAGCAAGGATTCCGACAGATATCGTTAGCGAATTATCGATACAACTGGAAAAAAGAAATAATGGTGGCCTGGATGGAAATAAGACCCGTAACAGCGGTAATAAATTCGCCGAGGAAATTAACAAACTGAAAGCGCAGGATGCACTGGAGGCCCCTAAACGGGCTGAAGCAGAAGCCAAAAATGATGCCAGAATTGCCGAGCTGATCAAGGCTGAAATAACCTTGGCAAAGGAGGCGGAAATTAACACCAACGCCAGAGCTAAACAGGTTATGGTCGATATCAAAGTTGATAATAAAGGCGTCCCGCTTCCACCGCCATTACCGGTCAGCGAAACAAGTAAAATCAATTTGAAATCTGCCAGCCAGCTCAGCCCTATTGGTCAACAGGCGGTAGCCAGCCCCAATACAGCGATCTCGAATAAATTCATTAGCGAATTAGCCCTAAAACTGGAAAAAAGAAATAGTGGCGTATCGGATGAAAGAAAGACCAGTAATAGCGGTAATAAATTCGCCCAGGAGATTAACGAACTGAAAGCGCAAGACGCACTAGAGGCACCTAAACGGGCCGAAGCAGAAGCTAAAGATAATGCCAGAATTGCTAAGTTGATCAACGCAGAGATAGCATTGACACAGCCGGCAGTCAATAAAACCAGCGCAGCTAAACAGGTTATGGTCGATATCAAAATTGATGAGAAAGGCATACCCGTACCTCCTCCGTTGCGGCCGTTATAGCATGTAAACCGTTAGCTCAGCCAGACGTTGCGGTTGAGTAAGCTCTGCGGGTAATGGCTTTCAACCTTATTCAATAGTATGTTATCGGTATATATTATTGGCAACGAAATAAGGACTGGCTATGATCGTTTTCGTCACAGGTGCAACCTCTGGTTTTGGTGAGGCTATTGCCCGTAAATTTATCAGTCACGGTCATCAGGTTATTGCAACAGGTCGCCGGCAGGAACGCTTAGACCAATTAAAAAACCAATTAGGCGCAAACCTACATATCGTACGCTTAGATGTACGAAATCGTGCGGCCATTCAACACGTTATTGATGAACTGCCCGCTGAACTACAGAATATTGATTTGCTGGTAAACAATGCGGGCCTGGCATTGGGGCTAGAACCGGCTCATAAAGCCAATGTTGACGACTGGGATACAATGATTGACACCAATACCAAAGGTTTGGTGAATATGACACGCGCTCTATTGCCTGCGATGGTTGCGCGTAACGTCGGTCATGTGATCAATATTGGCTCTACTGCGGCGAGTTGGCCCTATGCCGGAGGCAACGTCTACGGTGCGACCAAAGCATTTGTTAAACAATTTAGTTTAGGCTTGCGAGCCGATTTACACGGTACACATATTCGCGTGACCGATATTGAACCCGGCATGGTCGGTGGCACTGAATTTTCATTGGTTCGTTTTGACGGCGACGAAAATAAAGTGGACAAAACCTACGACGGCGCGAACCCACTGACGCCAGAAGATATTGCTGAGGCGGTTTTCTGGGTCGCTACTCTGCCTGCACGAGTCAATATCAACACACTGGAAATGATGCCAGTAAGCCAATCTTTTGCCGGGCTGAATATTCACCGCGAAGTGCAATAATACAGAAAATGAGTGGCTGGGTGGGTGTTCACCGCCCCGCCCCTCATTTACCCGTCAGCCTGCCATAATAATAAATATGTTTTCTTAAGTATTTTCAATGTGAAATTAACTCTGACTTTGAACATTGGGTCTGACAAATTTAGGGGGGATATATAAATCCAATCCTAAGTTGCCACAATACTCTCTAAACATATTTATAGATCCGACGCCGGACTTCTCGTACATCACACCTAATCTGTTTTCTACGGTTCGGTGAGATAGAGAAAGCCTTTTCGCGACCATTTTAGTTGTCATGGGTTGTAATATGAAAAAAATTATCTCAAGTTCTTTCTCGCTGAACAGGTCTGTTGGCGGGGTCAGTGTTAATACTGAAGGTGTACGGCGGTCTATATATTGGGAAAGAGAAATGAAATTTAATTTACTGGCGTTGGTCAATGTTCCTATACATTCACCAATTTTATTGTAAATCGGGAATCTGGGTAAATAGTAAGGTTCCAGTATTCTATCTCGACCATAAAAATGGGTTGAAATAATGGCCACGCGCTTTCCACTTCTCTCCGCCTTTCTGTCATTTGCTTGATATTGTTCGGCAAACTCCGCCCAATCAGCAGGGCATTCGTTATCTAACCGCCCCTCGATATCAAAACCGGCAGGTAAATTCAAAAAATCCAGACCGGCTTGGTTTACGTACACATAACGCGATTGGCAATCTCTCACAACCCACGGTTCATTGCTGTGTTCCATAATGGAAACCAGCGGAAGTGAATTCAAGGATTCTACCACTACGCTTTTTGAATTTGGTGGCTTATTTTGATTTTGTTCATCCATGATCAGCTCAGCCTCTCAAGTTTTGTTTTAACAACAAAAAGAAGAATTCGACAATTGAGTGTAACTGATTAAAGTATACTCAACAGAATTTGCGATTTCAAGCGAGTTTCGAAGATGTGTCTATTATCTATTAATCCTTAAATAGATTTACTTTCCTGCAACTTTCTCAGTATTATATTGGAGGTTAATACTAAAAAACATCCTATCATAATAAATTAAAATACTTATTATTTTATAAACAACAATCGCCACCATTACATTAAAATGGATGATGCTAAAATACGGGTATTGGCGGGGGATATTTAGGTATCTTATTAGAAAATAAACAAATTAAAATATCACCCAAAAACCATTACGAAAGCGGTCACCGCCCTGCCCTTAATTTACCCGCCAGCCGGCCACAATAATCATCATGCCAGCCAACGCAACGCCGGCTCCTATCCAGTCAAATGCCGATAACTTAACGCCATCAACGAACCGTAACCACAGCAGCGCAGTGACCACATAAACGCCGCCATAAGCTGCATAAACCCGCCCACTGGCGGCAGGATGCAAGGTCAGTAGCCAGACAAACACGGCTAAACTGGCGGCGGCGGGCAGTAATAAGCCGATGGAACCGCCTTTACGTAACCACAGATAAGGCAGGAAGCAGCCCACGATTTCGGCCAGTGCGGTGACAAAAAACAGAAATGATGTTTTTAACATAATAGATACTCGTGATATCGCCTGGGTCGCATTAAGGTTACGCCAGACCTGAAATTAACATTACGTTACTCTACATATCCTCAACAGGACTGTCGTTGACTGGTTTATCTGTCGTCAGCAATGATATAATTTAGCTACCGCTGATAGCGTGCCAGTTAACCACATGATTCTCTACCCTCACCGCTGATAAAGGACTTAAGACGATGAAAATAAACAGCCTGCCACGCTTAATTCGTGCATTTCTGCCCACCGTTATACTGATGGTGCCACTGGCCTATCTTGCCCCAGCACAGGCACAATCGGCAAATTGCACGCAGGGCAGTACTTGTGTTTCAGTCGGTGGCAGTAATGATCCTATGACCAAAGAACAGGCTCGCCAAAGCCAGCAACAATGGGACGATACTCACCTGCTGCGTAGCAAAGTGAATACCCGGGTAGAAAAGAGTTTTGATAAATTCGATCGGGCAGTCGATGCCAAAGATAACTGTGATCGTAGTGTAAATTTAAATGCTTATTGGGAGCCGAATACTGAGCGTTGTCTGGATCGTTCGTCTGACCGCCAGATTAATCCGTAATTGAGCGCTATGGTTCGGATTTACTTGAGGTTCCAGCTATTTGGACTATGCTTGAGGCATTGCTTAGGAATCAATATGTTAGGCAAGCTATTCATCCACATAAGGATTTTATGATGAAAAAAACGCTTATTATCAGTACGTTGTTATTATCTTTGGCCCCGCTAGCTGCTGTGGCATCGTGTGAAAGTGTGAAAGCAGAAATCGCGCAGAAGATTATCAGTAACGGCGTGCCTGAGTCCGGTTTTAAACTGGATATTGTCCCTAATGATCAGGTTCAGCAAGCGGGCGGTCAGGTGGTCGGGCATTGTGAGAACGATACTCAAAAGATTGTTTATACTCGGATCACTGACGGCGAATAATCCTGCCTCCTCATCAGGGCGTGCCTTTTGATACGCCCTTTGTCTATTTAGCTGCATTTCCACCTAGCCTGCACATCTTATGAAACGGCCAATTCACCTCTATTATTACCGTGCCCTGCTGCGCCGATTGCTGATATCCATCATGCTGGGTGTGATGGCGGCGGTGATTGTTTGGCTGTTTCATCAAGCGATGCTGGGAATTGAGTGGCTACTTTTCGCCCGAACAGATGGCAGCCTGGTAGCCGCGGCCTCGTCGATCAACGGCTGGCGACGGGCATTAACCCCGGCGCTGGGAGGGTTGGCGGCTGGGTGTTTGCTGTGGGCATATCAACGCTACCAACATCGCCAACCCAGCGCACCGACTGATTACATGGAAGCCATTGAAACCGGTGATGGTCGATTAGATGTCACCGCCAGTCTGGTGAAATCCTTTGCCTCATTATTAGTGGTATCAAGTGGCAGTGCCATCGGCCGTGAAGGTGCAATGGTGCTATTGGCCGCGCTGTTTGCCTCTGTTTTCGCCCAACGCTACGCAAAACCGCAAGAGTGGAAGTTGTGGGTTGCCTGTGGTGCGGCAGCCGGTATGGCCAGCGCTTATCACGCACCGTTGGCCGGTAGCCTGTTTATTGCGGAAATTCTGTTTGGTACGTTGATGCTCGCCTCGCTCGGCCCGGTAGTGATTGCGGCCGTCAGCGCCCTACTCACTACCAATTTGTTACATGGCGGTCAGGAAACACTGTATCAAGTGCAGGCACTTCCTGCCCCGTTGCCAATACAATATGTCTTGATGGCACTTTTAGGATTATTAGCCGGGGTTAGCGGCCCGCTGTTTTTAACCGGAATGAGCGCCAGTGGACAGGCCTTCCGTTCACTGAATCTATCACCGCCTTGGCAACTGGCATTGGGCGGAATGATTGTGGGGGTACTCTCGCTTATTTTTCCTGAAGTCTGGGGCAATGGCTACAGTGTGGTGCAATCACTGCTGACCACCCCCCCTGGAATTTTATTGATAGGCGGCATTTTGGTATGCAAATTGCTGGCGGTATTGGCCAGCAGTGGTTCCGGTGCTCCCGGCGGGGTGTTCACGCCGACCTTATTCGTCGGCGCAGCATTGGGCATGTTATGTGGGCAGATACTTGCCTGGTGGCCGCTCGTGCTGGGTGACAACATTGCACTGTTGATGGCGTTGACCGGTATGGCGACACTATTGGCAGCAACCACCCATGCCCCGATTATGGCCGCATTAATGGTCTGTGAAATGACGGGTGAATATACTCTGCTGCCGGGGTTATTATTATCTTGTGTTATTTCGACAACAATCGCGCGGTGGATACGCCCCATTTCGGTATACCACTCACGCTAACATTTTATTAAAGGCACAGGGTTTATTTTGACTAAATCCCATCAAAATAAGAAATGATTTATTTCATCATGGTGGATAAATCTAAATATTTGGCCAGCGGTTTTTCTTCCGGATGTGGCAGGTAAGGTAATTGCCCTAACTGTGGCGCGGGTATACATTCGCGTAGCAATGCAATTGTTTCAGCATAATGGGCCAGCCCCGGATTAATACGATTAGCCACCCAACCTAATAAAGGTAAACCATCATTGATAATTGCCTGCGCCGTCATTAAAGCATGGTTGATGCAACCTAATTTGATCCCCACGACTAAAACAACCGGTAATTGCTCCTGAACCACCCAATCAGAATAAAAGCGCTGATCGTTCATCATGACTTTCCAACCGCCACAACCTTCAACCACCACACTATCCGCTTTGGCCGATAAACACTGCAATCCTTCCGTCATTTCATTGTAGTTAATTAATGTATTTGTGCAGGCATGGATCACATCCGCTTGCAATGGAAATGGATTAACCTCTTGATACTCTACTTTAATGGATGACGATGCTTGCAATATTACTGCATCCTGATTACGTAAACCCTCTGGCGTTTCGCGGCTCTCGGTCGCAACAGGTTTATAGCCTACGGCGGTTCGGCCATTTTGACTTAAGGCTTGAAGTAAGGCGCGTGACACTACCGTTTTACCTACAGCGGTGTCAGTTCCCGTCACAAATAAACGTGTTAACATAATAATACTCCACAATCAGGCCACGTAAATTCACGTACTTCCGCCGAAAGTGGGCGGAATTGGCAATATGGATAAAAGTCTAGGCGATGCCGACAACTGACAGTTTGCGTTAGCGCAATGTTTTGCCGAACTGAGAGCGGTTTTTAACAGATAGTACAAAATAACAGGCGAAATAGGCATAAGCTACCTACTAATAATTAACTCTTTATTATTAGTGTTAATACATTAGCCTTGCAGTAATTTCACCAGTAATGAGCCGTTATATAATGCGTCTTTTACTAATGCCGCACCGGGCATGGTGCCCTGATTAAAAAACTCCGTTGATTCAACCAGAATATTCTCACTGTATGCCGGTAATGCTTGCTGGCGAATACAAGATGCAATGGCCGGATGCAAAATAGAAGCGGCTTTATTCAATGGTGAGCCAACCAGAATTTTTTCTGGATTGAATAAGTTAACCATAATGGCAATAATCCGCCCGACGCTGTGCCCGACGCCCAGAATAATATCTTTGGCAAGCTGGTCACCGGCTAACGCTGCATCACATAATGATTCTACATTCAGTGGCGAGCCATGTAATAACGAACTCATTGAACCGTTGAGCCGTTGCTGGGCAATTTCTAATATATTTTCAATACTGGCGACAGTTTCAAGGCAACCGTGATTACCGCAGTAACAACGTTTTCCATAAGGGTCAACTTGTGTATGGCCAATTTCAACCACACTGCGGCTCCCGGCATGTAACACCCGGCCGGCGGTGATAACGCCAGCCCCGACGTTGTGGTCAATCACCACCTGAATAACATTCTGACAACCGCGTGATGCCCCATATAGCGCTTCAGCCATCGTCCAGGCGCAAATATCATGTTGCAGATAGACCGGCAATCCGGTGCGTTGCTCCAACGCAGGCCCAAGCAGCATTTCATTCACATCATAAAAGGGCATTTTATGCACAATCCCGGCGGGGGCATCAATGATGCCGGGCATGGTAATGGCGATGGCCGTTAGGCGTTCGAGCTTTTCCTGATGGCGGATAAAGAAGTGGTCAACTTCGCTCAGGATGCGATTAAGCAGCGGTTCAGGGTGGCTATCGGGTAACGGGATCTGCTCTTCAACCACCAGTTTGCTGCTGAGGTCACGCAGCGCAAGTGTTATCGAACCACGGCTGATGCGCCCGGAGACATAATGCCAGGCTTCGGTATCGAGCACCAAACCGATGGCAGGTCGCCCACGGCTACCCACGTCCTGATATTCTGTCTCTTTTACCAGATGGGCTTGCACCAGCTCGCGCACTATCTTCGTAATACTGGCAGGCGCTAGCTGCGCTCTTTTGGACAGTTCAATACGGGATATCGGGCCAAAAAGATCAATCAGCCGATAAACGGCCCCTGCATTGGTTTGCTTGATTTGATCAATATGCCCAGGCTGTCCATCCGTTATCACTGAACCGGCTCCTTCTTTGCCTACAGAGTATTTTTCGCGCTTCTAAATAAATATTATCGGCTATGTTGGGGCTTTTAGCATATGCCGTCAACTATTTGATTAGTTATGTGATTTACTGCACATAATCACCGCTATCCGGCGCTTCATTGGCGGTTATTTACACGCTATCTATATTAGTAATCGATTGAATATTAGACATCATCAAATGAATTAATGCTTCTGCGGCGGCGGTAACCGGGCGATGTTTATGATTGACCAACCAGACTTCGGTGGTGGCATCCGCTTGCGCCAGTGGCAGATATTTTACCCCATCAACTTTTACCCGCGTAAATGAGGCAGGCAGAATTGAAACGCCTAAACCGGAGGATACCAGGCCGACGATGGTCATCGCCTCCCCGACTTCTTGCGTAATATAGGGTGTGATGCCTGAACGCGCTAATATTGTCAGGATTTCATCATATAACGCGGTGCCCACTTCGCGAGAAAAAAACACAAAGGGCTGTTCGGCCAGTGCGCTGAACTTGACGCTGCCCTGCGGCCATTGTGCCAGCGGATGATCTTCATGGACGACCGCCACTAAAGGCTCGCGCAGCAATAAACGGTGTTGTAGCGCAGCCGGCAGCCGGGTATTACGCATCACGCCAAGATCCAGGTGCCCATCCAGTAGCGGCTCAATTTGCTGTTTGCTATTCACTTCGCGCATCTTGATATGCACTTGAGGATGCAGTTGACGAAAAGCCCGCAAACTGCGCGACACCGTGCTGATAAAGGGCGCGGATGATGTAAAACCGATGGTCAGTTCGCCTGATTCCCCACGGTGCAAACGTGCGGCTTTCTCGGAGGCCGCATTAACCTGCGCCAGAATTTGGTAAGACTCCTTTAAAAACAAGGCCCCAGCCTGGGTTAGGCTGACATTGCGATTATTACGCGCCAGCAGGCGGGCACCAATTTGGCCTTCCAATATTTGAATTTGCTGGCTAAGGGGGGGCTGAGAAATGCGTAAGCGTTCCGCTGCCCGACCAAAGTGCAACTCTTCGGCCACCGCAATAAAATAACGTAAATGCCTTAGCTCAATGTTCATCGAACTCCAATGATATGTTTAAAGTCTTATTATGAATAATTAATATATTAGACAAAAAACTGCACTATTTCTATGATCATAAAATCAAAGTAAGACACCGTCATCATAGCCACCACGGTGTTCACACCGTTTTTGATTAAGGATATACCGTGACCACCTCTTTGCGCCCTGCCACTGCTGCTGCGTCTGCGCGCGCCGCAAATGATGATGCCACCCCGTTAGCATCGGCATCCGGCGTTAGACGCTTAAATAAACGCCCTTATATTCAACGCAGTACCCCGGAATTTATCCGCGTTACCCTGGCCTTTTTCACCGCCGGGCTTGCGACTTTTGCCCTGCTCTATTGCGTGCAACCGATCCTGCCATTGCTGTCACAGGACTTTACTGTCTCACCGGCCAGCAGCAGCTTATCCCTTTCCGCCTCCACCGGCATGTTGGCTCTGGGGTTGATGTTTACCGGGCCACTTTCTGATGCCATTGGCCGTAAATCTGTCATGGTGGTGGCACTGATGCTGGCGGCTATTTGCACCTTAATTTGTTCAGTTATGACCAGTTGGCACGGCATTTTGTTGATGCGAGCACTGATTGGTTTGTCTCTGAGCGGTGTTGCCGCTGTCGCAATGACCTATATCAGTGAGGAAATTCACCCCAGTTTTGTCGCATTGTCGATGGGGTTGTATATCAGTGGAAACTCTATTGGCGGGATGAGTGGCCGTCTGATCACCGGTGTATTAAGTGATTTCTTTTCCTGGCGAGTCTCACTGGCGGTCATCGGGTTGTTTGCTTTAGCCGCCGCCGGTCTGTTCTGGCGCATTCTCCCTGCCTCTAAACACTTTCGTGCCAGTTCACTGCGGCCAAGAACGCTGATGATTAACTTCAAACTGCATTGGCGTGATCCGGGTTTGCCGCTGCTATTTGCTGAAGGTTTTCTGATCATGGGCAGCTTTGTCACTTTGTTTAATTATATTGGTTATCGCTTATTGGCTGGGCCTTATTACCTCAGCCAAGCGGTGGTCGGTTTGCTGTCTATCGTCTACCTGACCGGCTCTTATAGCTCCCCCAAGGCCGGTGCTATGACTAGCCGCTATGGCGGTGGCCCGGTGTTGTTAGCGTCAATCACCCTGATGCTGATTGGGGTGGTTATGACCGGTTTATCACCGGTCGCGGTCATTATTATCGGCATGATGATCTTCACCGCCGGTTTCTTTGCTGCTCACTCAGTGGCCAGTAGTTGGATTGGGCGGCGAGCGCGGCGCGCTAAAGCACAAGCCTCATCACTTTATCTGTTTTGCTATTATGCGGGTTCCAGCGTGGCAGGTACTTTAGGGGGTGTTTTCTGGCTAAATTTAGGCTGGGCCGGCGTGGTGGGCTTTATTAGCCTGTTGTTGTTGATGGCATTGTATGTTGGGCAGCGATTACGTCAATTACCCGAAGTAGCAAGAATTTAATCTTAAATTCGCTACACCGTCTATGATTAAGGTGAAACTTAATACCATGCGTTACTGTGGTTGCAATATAGATTAAGTATCTAATGTATATGGGATTTTATCACGATACGATTCTCTTAATTTATTTAATGTCAGGAGACACTATGACAAGTCACTTTCTTACGCTTTGGGACATACTGGCGACGACATTTTCAATTTTCTTTTTTATCGCTTATTTGCTGATCTTATTCCAAGTGATTTCTGATTTGTTCAGAGATCATGAGTTGAATGGGTTCTACAAAGCAATATGGATTATATTCTTGCTATTTATCCCACTGCTTACCTCGCTTTTGTATCTTGTTACTCGCGGCAAAGGGATGGCGCAGCGTTATCGGGCGACGGTGCAGAAATCGGTGGCTGAAACCAATGACTATATCCGCCATGTGGCGGGCAAGTCGCCAGCAGAGCAGATTTCTGACGCCAAGAAATTGTGGGACGAAGGGACGATTACAGAAAGCGAATATCAACAGCTAAAGGCTAAAGCACTGGCTTAATCACTGAGTTTTCTGTTTCATCACGCAGGCTAAATGTCGCGAATCAGGCATTTAGCCTTTTTTGTTTGGTTCTCAATAAAATAATGTAGCCGAATGGCTTATGGCATAGGTTGCCCTTTTCAACTTACTGGAATCCATAAGAATAATAGCCACTGACTTCAGCCGATGTCAGTCGTGTTTCATCACCACAGTGCTTATAATCACCACCTTATTATGTTCTACTTTACCCAGTTTAAGAAAGAGGCTGAAGCGCGGCTCGCTGTATTGGCAGATCACCTGTCCGGATGGGTTGAACCGCCCTTTCACACCGTGTTTAGCCTGTTTTTTCATACAGGTAGATCTCGCTTTTATTAAAGATAGCACCGGACTTTCATGGTGCTGTCTTTAATGTTATAAACACTGTATGTTGTAACTAAAATGACCTTTATAATAGAATGCTATGGCTAAATATGATCTGATAGAGCGTATGAACCGCAGTTTCAGCGCACTGGAAATCGCATTGCAACAGCTCCACCAGCAACTTCATGCGCTGCCACTTCTCGCCGCTCGTGTGTTTTCACTACCTGAAATTGAAAAAGGCACCGAGCATCAACCCATCGATAAAATAGCCGTGACGGCCACTGTCGGTAATAACGCCAGGGATTTGGGATTACGCCATTTCCAGCGCTTATTTATCCATCACCAAGGGCAAAATACCAGTAGCAAGGCCGCCCTGCGCTTGCCCGGCGTATTGTGTTTCTCGGTGACCGATAAACAACTGGGGCAATGTGAAAATATCATTTATCAAATTAATCAGTTGAAAAGTGAGCTGGAACATATCATTACCGTCGAGTCCGGCTTGCCGAGCGAGCAACGTTTCGAGTTTGTCCATACCCACTTGCATGGGCTGATTACACTCAATACATACCGCGCCATTACGCCACTGATCAATCCCAGTTCAGTGCGTTTCGGTTGGGCCAATAAACATATAATTAAGAATATCCCGCGCGAAGAGGTATTGATTCAACTGAACAAAAGTCTGAATGCTGGGCGCGCAGTAGCGCCATTTAGCCGTGAACAATGGGGGGAATTAATTAGTCAGGAAATCAATGATGTTCAACGCTTACCTGAAAATACGCGCTTAAAAATTAAACGCCCGGTAAAGGTGCAGCCCATTGCGCGGGTTTGGTATCAGGAGCGGCAAAAGCAAGTGCAACACCCCTGCCCTATGCCACTGATCGCCTTTTGTCAGTCACAATCAGCGGTCGAGCTGCCCAAGTTAGGTGAATTAACGGATTATGATGCCAGCCAGATTAAACATAAATATAAGCCACAGGCCAAAGCGCTGCATCTTTTGGTGCCAAGGTTACATCTATATGTTGAAAAGGAATGATTACACGCCAGTCAACAGCACTGGCGTGGGCGCTCTTTACTATTCTTTCATATTCCCGACCATATCTTCCGGCCTGACCCATTCATCAAACTGAGCCTCCGTCAGATAACCTAACTGCACAGCGGCCGCTTTTAAGGTCAGCCCCTCTTTATGGGCTTTTTTGGCAATTTCAGCCGCTTTGTCATAACCGATATGCGTATTTAGCGCAGTAACCAACATCAGCGACTCATTCAATAATTGCGCGATGCGATCACGATTTGGCTCAATACCCACCGCACAATGTTGATTAAAACCGCGCATCCCGTCAGCCAGTAAGCGGACTGATTGCAGGAAGTTATGAATAATCAATGGCCGGAAGACGTTCAATTCAAAGTTACCCGATGATCCACCAATATTAACGGCTACATCGTTACCCATCACCTGCGCGCACAACATGGTCATCGCTTCACATTGTGTCGGATTGACTTTACCCGGCATGATCGAACTGCCCGGTTCGTTTTCTGGAATGGATATTTCGCCGATACCGCAACGCGGGCCGGAAGATAACCAGCGCACATCATTAGCAATTTTCATCAGCGAGGTCGCCAGCCCTTTTAATGCGCCATGACTGTGAACCAAGGCATCACATGCCGCTAATGATTCAAACTTATTGGGTGCCGTGATAAACGGCTGTTGGGTTAATTTAGCGATTTCATCCGCGACTCGCACCGCATATTGCGGGTGCGTATTCAGGCCCGTTCCGACCGCTGTGCCTCCCAGCGCCAGTTCACACAAGTGAGGGAGACTCGCTTCAATATGCTGAATGCTGTGCGCTAACATCGCAGCCCAACCGGAGATTTCCTGCCCCAAGGTCAAGGGCGTGGCATCTTGCAAATGGGTGCGGCCAATTTTTACGATATCTCGATAAGCCTGCGCTTTGCCTGCCAGGGTTTTCTGCAATACGTCCAGTTCGGGTAGCAGATGTTGGCGCAGCCCAATCACCGCAGCAATATGCATTGCTGTAGGAAATACATCGTTAGAACTTTGACTTTTATTCACATCATCATTGGGATGAACCAAACGACGATTACCCCGTTCGCCCCCCAATAGTTCACTGGCACGGTTAGCCAACACTTCATTCATGTTCATATTGGTCTGAGTACCCGACCCGGTCTGCCAGATAGAAAGCGGGAACGCATTCGGATGGACATCGGCCAGCACTTCGTCAGCGGCACACATAATCGCTTGCGCCCGTGTTGCGGGTAACAGGCCAAGGTCCATATTAACCTGTGCGGCCGCCCGCTTGGTCAGCGCCAGTGCATGGATCAGTGCTGTCGGCATTTTCTCTTGAGAAATGCGGAAATGTTCCAACGAACGTTGGGTTTGAGCGCCCCAGAGTTGATTGGCAGGTACATCGATTGACCCCATAGAGTCTTTTTCACTGCGAGTCGTCGCCATCACTGTCTCCTTGCCTGTAGAACAGAACGTTACGCTATGTCACGCCAGTTGCTCTGGCAGCAGATAACTATAATGGCATAGTCGTCTTTATGCGATTGATTCGCATTTCTTTCACTTGTGCAACACCCCAAAAGTGAATCGTGATGCGGTAACTACGTCTTCTCTACGAAAATCTGCACCCACGGGTTTTGTAGCTTGAGCCGATGTAAGTATACTCATTACAATCATTTATCTAAGCGTATATCATCCAAATCTATAATATGTTTCACTTATTTCAGATGGCAGAGCATAAACATGCAAAAAATGAAGAATGCAGTACAAAACTATGCCTGGGGTAGCCCTCGCGCCCTGACCGATCTTTACGGTATTCCTAACCCACACGGGAAACCGATGGCTGAATTGTGGATGGGCGCGCACCCCAAAAGCAGCTCTCAGGTCGCCGATGCGAACGGCCAGTGGCATTCATTGCGCACGGTTATCGAACAGGACCCCGATGCGAATCTGGGGGCCGATATCTACAAACGTTTTGGCGAATTGCCTTTCTTATTCAAAGTGCTTTGTGCCGCGCAGCCATTATCGATTCAGGTTCACCCGAGTAAAGCCGCTGCCGAAATAGGTTTTGCCCGAGAGAATCAAGCGGGTATCCCACTGGATGCAGCCGAACGCAATTATAAAGATGCGAACCATAAGCCAGAATTGGTTTATGCCCTGACGCCATTCCAGGCGATGAATGGTTTCCGCACACTGGATGACATTCAGTCATTATTACAGCCATTGTCTGCCGCCCACCCTGATATCACGGCTTTCCTGCGCGAACCGGATACCGCACACTTAGCCACGCTGTTCGCCAGCTTGCTCAGTATGCAGGGCGAACCGAAAGCGCTGGCACTTGGCATTCTAAAAGCCGCCCTCAATCATCAGTTGGGTGAGCCTTGGGATACGATTCGCAGCATTTCGCGCTTCTATCCTGAGGATAGCGGCTTGTTCTCACCATTGCTGCTGAATGTAGTTACGCTGCAACCGGGTGAAGCGATGTTTTTGTACGCTGAAACCCCCCATGCCTATTTGGACGGTGTGGCGCTGGAAGTGATGGCTAACTCGGATAACGTATTACGCGCAGGGTTAACCCCTAAGTTCATTGATATTCCTGAACTGATGGCCAATCTGCAATTTATTGCCAAACCGGCGGATACTCTGCTGACCACCCCAACACAGCAGGGTAATGAACAAATATTCCCCATCCCGGTTGAAGATTTTGCTTTTTCACTCCATACATTGACTCGCGAGCCGCAAACGTTGGCACAGCACAGTGCCGCCATTGTATTTTGTGTACAAGGTCATGCAGTATTGAAAAAGCACGATCAGGAAATTATGCTACAACCCGGTGAATCATGTTTTATCCCGGCGAATGAATCGCCGGTGACCGTGCATGGCGAAGGTTCTATTGCCCGTGTTTATAACTGAAACGGAACAAAACCAGTAAATGGGTTGTCAATTATCGGCCAGACGAGGTTGTTATCGTCGCAATAATCTTTGTGTATAGGTAATCTATGCCTATATTGATTTGGGGATGCCCTTTTGACGGCACTCCCCTTAATTTGGTGGTAGGTCTTAGTGCCGCGTTCAACATAGTGAATTTGGTATATTAGAAAAGGATGAACGGAACAATGAAAAAATCGTTAGTGGCTGTCAGCGTCATTGTGGTACTTGGCACAGCATGGACTGGAGCCTCATGGTATACCGGTAAACTAATTGAACAACGTATGGGCGAGTTGGTTAATAACGCTAACGGGCAGATTAGAACTCTGTTACCGAAAGCGGGCGTGAAATTCGCGTATAAAGACTACCAACGTGGTCTGTTCAGCAGTCAGGTTCGCTATATTCTGCAAGCCGATAGCAGTGTTGCCGGCGAAAAAGCGTTAAAAGAGGGCGATGAAGTGGCCTTTATCGAGACTATCGATCACGGCCCCTTCCCCTTGGCTCAGTTGAAGAGATTCAATCTGATCCCCAGCATGGCTTCTGTCCATACCGAACTGGCGAACACGCCAGCACTGAAGAAGTTATTTGAAGTGACGAAAGGTAAGTCACCATTTACCGCTGACTCACGTATTTCTTACAGCGGTGACACCTCTTCTGCCATTACTTTCATTGCGATCGACTATCAGCAAAATACCACCAGTATGAAATTCTCTGGTGCTACCATTGATGCTGATGTCTCGCGTGATATGCGTAATGTGAAGATGAGCGGCAACAGTGACAACATCGTGTTCACCAGCAAAAATCAGTGGGACCAACTGGAACAATTTAACCTGCAAGGTCTGACGCTGAAAAGTGACAGCAAAATGGGCAAATTTGATCTCAGCATTGGTGACCAACAACTGGCTATCAAGCAGATGGGTTTCAGTATTGATGGCAAAGAAATGGCCACGCTGGCGGGCTTTAATCTCAACACCCAGTTGGGCGAAACCGATAAAGATCTGAATGGTAAGCTGACCTACTCCCTTGATGCATTAAAGATTCAGGGTAATGATTTTGGTTCAGGTAAGCTGGCCTTCGCCTTCGATAAACTGGATGGGCAAAGTCTGAAGCAGTTCACCAGCGCGTATAACCAACAGGTGCTGCAAGCGGTTCAGGCCGGTGAAAATCTGGACCCAGAAGCCTACCAACAACAAATGACCGAGATGTTGCTGGCCAACGTACCTGCCCTGCTGAAAGGCAATCCGACCGTAAGTATCGCGCCTCTAAGCTGGAAAAATGCCAAAGGGGAAAGCTCATTTAACCTGAATATTGATTTGATGGACCCCGCACAGGCTAAAGCCACAGCAGAACCGCTGCTGCTGAAGTCAGTGAAAAAAGTTGATGCCACGTTGGCCATTCCGATGGCAATGGCAACCGAACTGACCACGCAGGCGGCACGTCTGCAAGGTTACAGCGCGGAAGAAGCTCAGAAACTGGCACAGCAACAAGTCCAGGGCATTGCCGCGATGGGCCAGATGTTTAAACTGACCACCACCAAAGATGACGTTATCAGCAGCAGCTTCCACTTTGCAGATAACCAGGTCGATTTGAATGGTCAGAAAATGTCACTGCAAGAGTTTGTCGGCTTGTTTGGTATGTTCGGTGGCGGCGCACCGGCTGAAGAAGATACCGGCAGTGAGCCAGTAGCACAGTAATCCGTCCCGACAAGAGTGTGGCGGCGATGCAACCACACTCTGTTTCACGCCCCCAGCCGCGTTTTATACTCGCCCCTCCCTCGTAAATATCCTTTCCCTGCATGATGGCGGCTAAGATCCATTTTCTCGACCAAAACGACCTCATACTCTAACTATTTTTGAGCACAATCCGTAGCAGTAAATAATAGGGCTAAACCTTGCTGGCGAATTAATACTCAACAGCCACTCGGCCACTTATCATCATCTGTTATAAATGGGATCTGTTGGCTCTATTTATTTGAAAGACATATTGCATAAAGATAATCCGATACATACTCGTTTTCTTAAAGAAAGAAAAATTGCCACACGCTATTTTAGCGTTTTATTTAGGGCGAGGTATGTAACATGAAATTAAGAACAGTATTAAAAACGTATGATTCAGAAAAAAAGATCCAACATAAAATACGCCAAGAAGCGACCGTTTCCATTAACTCACCGACCAATAACAATTTACTAGGCAGATTATTTGGTGTTAAAAACACACAAGTTATAATCAGGGTCAATTCTCAAGAGGCGAAGATAAACTATAACAAAGTGTTGGGCGGTTTAAAACAGACCATAACTGACTCAAACATGGAGCATAACAAAGCGTGGTTAATTGATGAAAGATTAACAATAGTTTCAGTTGCAGTCAATCAAGCCATTGATCATGCCAATATCGGAAATGAATCAAAAATAGATAAAAAAGATAGAGCAGATTTATTAAATAGAGTAAAAAGTGAATATCATTTAAATGAGGGTTTTTTCAACACTAACAGCCAAGAGGGTATTACTGATAAAGATTTAAGTCTTAACCTGACTCAAAGTTCAGTCAGGACTACACTCCAATCAGATAAATATATTGATGGGAAATTGGCAAAAGTCTACCCACAGTTCGTAAAAAACCTCAGTCTCGAACAATATCAAAAAATAGATTTAGAAAAGAAGAAAATTAAAGATATTGTCATCGAAAAATTAATGGGGAAAATTTGCACCGAGATGATATTTGGTGAAAAACTATTACCAATGGCATTGTCCTCCTTGAAGCAAACGGTAAAATCAGAAGCGGTAAATATTATAACCAGAAACAAACAAGAATCCACCAGGTTATAAAGAGGTAAATACAAATAAAACTCACAATCGATTTGTGAGTTTTATTTTCTCGTGCTGCTGGCTAACGCCAGGCTGAAACTATATGCTCGCGCAGATCTATGTTCAAGCCGAGCCACGGCGAATTAATACCGGCGGCAAAATAACGTTTTGCAGTTGCAGGTCAACGCCCGCGATACGCTGGAGTAACCGTTGCCCGGCACTGTAACCAATCTCTCTGGCAGAACTGGTGACAAAGGTTAATGGTGGCTCGGTTAGCTCGGCTTCCGGTACATCACCAAAACCGATGAGTGCCACTTGTTGATCTAGGTAAGTATCGACACCGGCGCTGCCGATAGTCCGGCCAGTGCGTAAGATACCGAAGTAAGCCCCCAACGCGACCGATGCCTGATGACAAACAATAGCGCTGACATTGGGGTGATTGCGTAACAGCGTTTCTGCTGCATCAGCCGCCGCCTGTTGTTGACTCTCGCATTCGACCACCCATTCAGAACGAAATGGCAGGCCATATTGCACCAAGGTGGCACAAAAGCCCCCCAACCGCTCGGCTCGGGTTAAGGAGTGTGAATGCCCACCAAGATAGGCAATCTGTCGATGGCCGCGGCCAATCAGAAACTCTGTCGCCATTTTTGCGGCCTGCATGTTGTCAGGACGCACCACATCCACCCCTTCCAACACATTCGATCGCGCGGCACAAATCAGCGGGATATCATGCTCGGCGGCCTTTTGCTGCAACCCCATCTCCCGCTTCGCGCCACCGCCCAATACCAGCCCGTCGACCCCTTGAGCAATCAACGTATCAAAACAACGCAGCAATCCCTTCCCCTCCCGACCACTTTGTGTCAGAAAGAGCAGTTTGCCCTCCGCCTCAATCGCCTCACTTAAGCCTGCCGTCATTGCGGCATAAAAGGGATCGCCAATATCGCGCACGATCAAGCCGATAACACCCGATTCACCGCTGCGCAATTGCGCCGCCTGACGGTTGCGGACATAACCGAGCTGTTCGATGGCCTGATTAACCCGCTCTGCGGTTGCCCCAGAGATACGCCCTTTGCCACTGATAGCCAATGAAACGGTCGCCACTGAGACGCCAGCCAATTTAGCCACATCGGTAATCGTAATTTTTTTAATGGTCATAACTGCGGATAAACAAGCCAAGTTAAACGTTTAATCTGATGATGCCCTCGCTAGCCAAAGAATTTGGCGTTGCAGGTAGGCGGCCAGCACGCAAATCCCGATGAACTTATACCGGTAAGTGATTCGGGTGTGTGTCCGCAGCTAACAACTCTGCGGCTTCAAATGCGAAGGTTATACAAAAATAGGATCAGTAATTGTGACATGTCGCTCATATTATCTCGGTTAAACGTTTTATCTTATTTTACCTTTAGGCAGGACGGCGAAATCATCGCCATTTATCGAAAAACAAACCGTTACCCAGAACTGCGGTTGTGAAATGCAGGCATTGCTAACATCAGGTGCGTTAAAACAGGAGTCATTATGTCAGCGGTAAAAAAACAAAAAATTACGCTGTGGGAATTTTTCCAAAGTTTGGGAAAAACCTTCATGCTACCGGTCGCCTTACTCTCTTTCTGTGGGATCATGCTTGGTATCGGCAGCTCACTCAGTAGCAAAGATGTCATCACCCTATTGCCCGTGATTGGTCACCCTGCTTTCCAGTTATTATTCACCTGGATGAGCAAGGTGGGTTCATTCGCCTTTAGCTTCCTGCCGGTAATGTTTGCCATTGCCATCCCTCTGGGCATGGCGCGTGAGAATAAAGGGGTGGCCGCGTTCTCCGGTTTTGTTGGTTTTGCGGTGCTGAATCTGGCGACCAATTTTTACCTGACAACCCGCGGTGTGTTGCCAACCACCGATGCGATGGTACTGAAAACCCACAACATTCAGAATATTTTAGGTATTCAGTCAATTGATACCGGTATTCTCGGCGCAGTCATTGTCGGTATCATCGTTTACCTGCTGCATGAGCGCTTCAATACCATTCGCCTGCCGGATGCCTTAGCCTTCTTTGGCGGTACCCGTTTTGTGCCGATCGTCACGACGGTGGTGCTGGGGCTGGTCGGTTTATTGATCCCGCTAATTTGGCCATTCTTCGCCGCCGGTATCACCGGGTTAGGTAACTTGATTAATGGTGCCGGTATCTTCGGCCCGATGATTTTTGGCAGCGGCGAGCGGTTATTACTGCCGTTCGGCTTGCACCACATTTTGGTGGCACTGATTCGCTTTACTGAAGCGGGCGGTACGATGGATGTCTGTGGCAATAGCGTCAGCGGTGCGCTGACCATCTTCCAGGCCCAGCTCTCCTGCCCAACCACAAGCGGTTTCTCTGAAAGTGCCACGCGCTTCCTGTCGCAAGGTAAAATGCCAGCCTTCCTTGGTGGCCTGCCGGGTGCTGCGTTAGCCATGTATCATTGCGCCAAGCCTGAGAATCGCCATAAGATTAAAGGGCTATTGATTTCCGGTGTGGTGGCCTGTGTGATTGGTGGCACCACTGAACCGATTGAGTTCCTGTTCCTGTTTGTTGCCCCGTTCTTGTATCTGATCCATGCAATCTTAACCGGTTTGGGCTTTACCGTGATGGCATTGCTCGGCGTGACCATTGGTAATACCGACGGTAATATCATTGATTTCGTGGTGTTTGGTATTCTGCACGGCACCGCCACCAAATGGTATTGGGTTCCGGTGGTTGCGGCGATTTGGTTCGTGGCGTACTACATGATTTTCCGCTTTGCCATTCAGCATTTCAATATCAAAACACCGGGACGTGAAAGTGAAACCACGGCCAGCCGCAATGCCGAGAAAGCCGCCAGCGGTGCGGTCATCGGTAAATCCGGTTATAACTCCCCGGCTATTCTGGCGGCACTGGGCGGCGCGGATAATATCGTCTCGCTGGATAACTGTATTACCCGGCTGCGGATGTCCGTTAAGGACATGAATTTGGTAGATAAAGAGGCGCTAAAAGCCAACCGTGCTATTGGTGTTATTCAACTGAACGACCATAACTTACAAGTCGTTATCGGCCCGCAAGTGCAATCGGTGAAAGATGAATTAGACTCACTGATAGGGAATGAACAATTTGCAACGTCATAAGACGCCAGATCAATGAGTGAAGGGGTGCTCCGGTGGCTTACCACCACGACCCCAGCGGCACGTTTCTCTTTCATTTGACTGAGCTATAAATAGGTTTGTCATTAACCTCTACGGGGCACTCGATGCCCCGTTTTTTGATAAGCGAGATGCTGATGTTTGATTTCTCCACACCGGTTGACCGTCACGGCACCTGGTGTACCCAATGGGACTATATTGCCGACCGCTTTGGCGCGGCTGACCTGTTGCCCTTTACTATTTCTGATATGGATTTCCCCACCGCACCGGTGATTCTGCAAGCGCTTAATCAGCGTATCGAACACGGGGTTTTGGGCTATAGCCGCTGGCAACATGACGATTTTCTCGGTGCTATCCGCCATTGGTATCAACAACGTTTTCATTGCAGTATCGATACGTCAATGGCGGTGTACGGGCCGTCCGTGATTTATATGGTGGCTCAGTTGATCCGCTGCTGGTCTGCACCGGGCGATTTTATTGTCACCCACACGCCAGCTTATGACGCCTTCTACAAAGTGATCCTCGGTAACCAGCGCCAGTTACTCAGTTGCCCACTGCACAAAGTGGATAACCAGTGGCAATGTGATATGGCACATCTGGAAGCGTTATTGGCGCGGCCACAAACTAAAGTGCTGCTGTTGTGCAGCCCGCATAACCCGACCGGCAAAGTTTGGACTGCAAAAGAGCTGGCTCAGATGGCGGAACTGTGCGAACGCCATCAGGTAAAAGTGATCAGTGATGAAATTCATATGGATATGACCTGGGGCGAGCAGGTTCATACGCCGTGGAGTGAGGTTGGCCAAACGCCGTGGGCATTGCTGACCTCCGGTTCCAAGACCTTCAACATCCCTGCGTTGACCGGGGCATACGGTTTTATCAGTGACAGTGAAACCCGTGATAGCTACACACAAATGCTAAAAGGCCGGGATGGGCTGTCTTCTCCTGCGGTGCTGGCTATTGTGGCGCATATTGCCGCTTATCGTCAGGCTGAGCCGTGGCTGGATGAGCTGCGCAGCTACCTGCAAGCCAATCTGCTGTATGTGGCACAACGCCTTAACCAGGCGTTCCCCGCATTAAACTGGCAGCCACCGCAAGCAACTTATCTGGCTTGGATAGATTTACGCCCGTTGAATATTGATGACCATCAGTTGCAGGAGGTGCTTATCGAGAAAGAGAAAGTTGCCATCATGCCCGGCTTCACCTACGGCGAAGAAGGCCGTGGCTTCTTACGGCTCAACGTCGGTTGCTCGCGCAGCAAGGTAGAAGCTGGGATGGACAAGCTGATTAATGGCATTCGTGTGTTACAAGCCAATAGCACCAATTAGATAACCCCCGATGATGGGCACTGATCGCCCCGCCCATCATTTGGTGTGATTTCCATCACTTTTTTATGCAACTCAGTGGATATTTTCATCCATTTGTTTTTATAATGATCTGCACTTTACCCACAAGAATCACCTTCTGATAACAAGTGAGTGCCCAGCATGATTGATCCCCGCCTTCCCCTGACTGACATTCATCGCCATCTTGACGGCAATATCCGTGCGCAAACAATTTTGGATCTGGGTCGCCAATTTAATCTGGCTTTGCCTGCTAATGAGTTAGCGGCACTGCGTCCCCATGTGCAGATCACCAAAACTGAACCTGATTTAGTCAGTTTCTTGCAAAAACTCGATTGGGGCGTGGCGGTATTGGGTTCGCTGGATGCCTGCCGCCGTGTGGCTTATGAGAACGTCGAGGACGCAGCCAATGCCGGTTTGCATTATGCCGAGCTGCGCTTTTCGCCATTCTATATGGCGATGAAACACCAATTGCCGGTGGCCGGAGTGGTCGAGGCCGTGATTGATGGCATCCAGTCCGGTTGCCGTGATTTTGCCATTGATATCCGCTTGATTGGCATTCTCAGCCGCACTTTCGGCGAACAAGCCTGTTTGCAAGAACTGGAAGGTTTACTGGCGCATCGTGAGGCGATTACGGCACTGGATCTGGCCGGTGACGAGCTGGGCTTTCCCGGTGGCCTGTTTCGCAGCCACTTCAACCGCGCCCGGGATGCCGGTTTACGCATTACCGTCCACGCAGGTGAAGCCGCAGGGCCGGAGAGTATCTGGCAGGCCATCCGCGAACTGGGCGCAGAACGTATTGGTCACGGTGTAAAAGCGGTGGAAGACATTAAGCTGATGGATTATTTGGCTGCACACAACATTGGTATCGAATCCTGCCTGACATCCAATATCCAGACCAGCACCGTTTCCTCGCTGGCCACTCATCCGCTGGCGACCTTCCTGCGTCATGGCGTATTGGCATCAATTAATACCGATGACCCGGCGGTTCAGGGTATTGAGATTGCCAATGAATACCAGGTGGCAGCACCGGCTGCGGGCTTAACGCCACAGGAGATCCGTCAGGCGCAGCTTAACGGCTTGACGATGGCGTTTATCAGTGAGCAAGAAAAGCAGGCGCTGCGGGATAAAATCGGCGCATAACGGCCTAAAACAGCCCAATAAAAACGCCGGTATCGACTCGCTACACCGGCGTTTTTATTGTTTTTTATCTATTTATATTCAATCATTTGCCTTCTGACTGACCGGCTGAGGCCAGCGCACTGGCAGCCTGCGTTTTTTCAGCATTCTCTCTGGCCACTCGTTTAGCATAACGCTGTGCCAACACCGCGCACACCATCAATTGAACCTGATGGAATATCATCAGCGGCAATACCATAACCCCGACCACAGAGGCAGGAAACAGCACATTGGCCATCGGGATACCGTTAGCCAGGCTCTTCTTCGAGCCACAGAACACGATGGTGATTTCATCGGCGGTATTGAACCCCAGCCAGCGGGCTGCCAGCGTATTAACCACCAGCACCACCGTCAGTAACACCAGCGAACAGAGCAGGATCGCCAACAGCGACCAGCCATCAATTTGATGCCATATCCCCTGAACCACCGCTTCACTGAAAGCAACGTACACCACCAGCAGAATTGATGACCGGTCAGTGATATTGACCCATTTTTTATGGCGCTCCACCCATTTGGCAATCAGCGGGCGTGATAGATGCCCCACAATAAACGGCACCATCAATTGCATAATAATTGAACCGATCGCGTGTAAGGTATCGGTATCTCCCCCCTGTGTTTGCATCAGCATCCCTACCAGCAGCGGCGACAGGAACACACCGAGAATACTGGAAGCCGAAGCACTGCATATCGCCGCCGCAACATTACCGCCAGCAACCGAGGTATACGCAATGGCCGATTGCACCGTCGCGGGCAAAGCACACAGATAGAGAAAGCCCAAATAGAGCGTGGGCGTTAATACGCCAGGGACCAACGCATTCATTCCCAGCCCTAACAACGGGAATAAGGCAAAGGTGCTGAGAAACACCACCAGATGTAGCTTCCAGTGCCCCATGCCCGCCACAATCGCTGCGCGTGATAACTTGGCTCCGTGCATAAAGAACAGCAACGCGATAGCCGCAGTGGTCAGATGCTCAAACCACACTTTAACCTCCCCTTCACACGGGAAGAGGGAGGCAATCATCACCACCAGAATCAGCACGAGTAAAAACTTATCTATCCGTAAACGTTGTAACCAGGACATGCCACTCAATTCCTTCAATATCCCCTTATTTTTGACGTTGTCGGGCGGAGCGGCCTACCGGCAACGTCAATGGTTTTAGGGACCGTTTTTATAATATAACCGTATGAAAAATAACCGTATCAGAAGACATTACTCAGTTTGCAGTGACAACCGGCAACGTTTTTTGCTGTTGATAAGAAGCCAGGCCCAGTTCAATCAGCTCCATCACTTTAATCGCGTCACTGGCCGGAACCGGATTATCAGCGGTGCCGAGAATTGCATCACGAATACCGGCATAATAAGCAGGATAATTACCCGGTAAGGTCAGTAGCGGTTTTGCTGTCAACACGCCATCATGTGACAGTGTCACTATGCCATCGCGCATATCATAACCCCAATCCGCCTGCGGCAGGCGCTCACCGGATTTTAAGCGGTCTTCCTGTGGATCAAGCCCATACTTAACGTAGCTCCCTTCTAGGCCGTGAACGATATAACGGGCCGTTTCTGCAGCCGCCAGCACCGTGCCGTGCAGCACTACACGTTTCCCCTGATAACCAAGCGTGGCGTGGAAATAATCAACAGATTGCGCGCCGGGGCGCAGCATCCCTAAATCGACATTCAGCGTGTCTGGCAAACCAAACAGTTGTAGCGCTTGATCCAGCAAATGTGGCCCTAAATCATACCAAATACCACTACCGGCACCGGCTTGTTCACGCCAGCGCTGACGGATCTGCGGGCGGTAACGGTCGAAATGCGACTCAAAATAGACCACATTGCCTAAGCTGCCTTCCGCCAGTAAGGTTTTTAATGTCAGAAAATCGCTATCCCAACGCCGGTTGTGGAACACCGACAATAGGCGTTGCGCTGCATCCGCTTGTTTCTTCAACTCGTTTGCTTGTGACAGTGTCACGGTAAACGGCTTATCAACCACCACATGCTTACCTGCCGCCAGCGCTTGCTGGGCGAGCGGGAAGTGGGTGTCATTTGGGGTAGGGATCACGATAAGGTCGATGGTGGGATCATCAAATAACGCTTGTGGGCTGGAAACGACGGTCATTGATGGCCAGTCAGCATGGACTTTACTGGCATCGCTACTGGAAACGCCCGCCAGTTCTAATCCCGGCGTACCCATAATCAACGGCGCATGGAACGTTTTACTGGCGTAGCCATAGCCCAGTAAACCTACCTTTATCATTTCAGTCATTCTACTTCCCCTTAGCCGCAATCTATTTGTTTGTTTGGTGTCACTCAATCAACCGATTTGACACCATGATGATTGCCGCGACAAGAGGTAATTTCTGACTTAACGTACCGCACCGCTAAAGCCGCACAATACTCCCCTGATTATCCTGCCATTCCGGTTGACGCAGACTGCGCTGTGGATAATTGGTTTCGATGCTGCGCCGCCGGAAATCACTGGGGCTGACCCCGACCCGTTTGCGGAAAACGCGAGAGAAATAGAGTTGGTCATCATAGCCCACCACCCGGCCAATGGTCGCAATCGGTTCTTGGGTCGTTTGCAGTAATAGTTTTGCCCGAATAACGCGCTGATCTTCACGCCAACGCAATATATTGATACCCACTTGTTCACGGAACAGATGCGCCAAACGTGATGGCGACAAGCAAACATGGCGCGCAACTTCGTCAATACGCAGCTCTCCGGCTAAATTACCGGTAATAAACTGGCACGCCTCGATGACTCGCGAGTCCATAATGCGTTGCGGGCTGAGGGGATCTTCTTCCATCGAACGCAACAACAGCCGTTCAAGCAAGTTCATCCCCAGCTCTTCACCAAAACGGCGACCTGACTTTTGCGTCTGTTCGATATTGGCAAACAGGCGGTCAAATTCCAGTAGTAAGTTATTGTTAGGCAATGATAAACGCCCAACCTCATGGGTTTTGCTGTGCCATTCCAGCCAATCCGCCCAATAAGCCCGTGGGCGAAAATAGACCCAGCGGTGATACCAGCAATCGCTGTTAGGTGAGCGCCCGTAGAAATGCGGCGCTTTCGGCGGAAACAACAGCAAATCACCGGGATTACTGTAAAAAGTATTTTCGCCATCAAAAATCTTCCCCTGACCTTTGATGGTCAGATTAAGAATATAGCCTTTCATGCCGCCCGGTCTGTCGATAAAGAAATCGAGTGGTCCGTCGGCCAGAATCGGGGTTAATCCCGCCACCAAATAGGCGTTAAAGGTATAGCCCGGCAGTAAGGGATTGGGTTGCGGTTCCTGAACCATTCGATGATACATTTAGCCTCCTTGAAGCCCGGCACTTTTTTAAACCACTACGTCACGATGTCAGTTTATCGGGCAGATGGCGTGCTGCCCGATAGTGATCGCAGAACTGTGAGCAAGAGTGGCTTTTTATGGACTTTTCTGCCATCTGGCAATTATACCGTCCGTTTAGCCAGTTGTTTGTAGCGGTCGAAGATAACCGCCGCCAGCAGGATCAAACCACGTACGACATATTGTGAGAACGGAGAGATGTTCAGCAGGTTCATGGCATTTTCCACGGTTCCCAAAATCAAAATACCGGCGATAACATAAGATATTTTGCCGATCCCGCCTTTTAGCGATACCCCACCCAGCACACAGGCAGAAATCACAATCAGCTCATAACCAATGGAGGTCATTGGCTGGCCGCTGGTCATGCGTGAAGCCAAAATGATCCCTGCCGCCGCCGACACCAGGCCAGATAAAACAAAGATAATAATTTTGGTTCGTACTACCGGCACCCCCGCCAGGCGTGCGGCGTCTTCATTGCCACCGATCGCCAGTGTATTGCGGCCAAACGTGGTTTTGTTCAACAGGAAGCCGAACAGAATCAGACAGGCGATGGTGATCCAGATCGGTGCGGGCAGGCCAAACCAGTTGGTATAACCGAGGGCAAAGAAACGTTCATCTTCAATACCGACCGCTTTGCCGTCGGCGATAATGTACGCCAGACCGCGCACAATCTGCATGGTCGCCAGTGTGGTTATTAAGGCATTAATCTTCAGACGGGCAATGACAAAACCGTTGATTAGCCCACAGGCCGCCCCCAACAGCAAACCGGCCGCCACACCAAGCCACAGGCTTTCTGTCATGTTAATGACCACCGCCGTTGTCACACCGGCACAGGCAATAACTGATGCCACGGATAAGTCAAAATCCCCCGATGCGAGGCAGAACAACATGCCGCACGCCACCATCCCTGACATCGAGATGGCCAACCCTAACCCCTTCATATTGATGAAAGAACCAAAGTTCGGCACAAATATCACGCAGCCAATAAAGACCACCGCAAACACCACCAGCATCCCGTAGCTATCCCAGATGCGGGATAGCCCCAGTCCACCATTGACAGAGACCTCCTGCGGTGGCTGCGACTGGCCGTTATGTGGCCCACTTTGTAACTCGGTTGATGCCTGATTCTTCTTTTCAGAACTTAACGTAACGCTGGACATGGGTGTATTCATCACAATTTCCTTCACAATCAGGCCACCGCAGGCGCGGCATCAGCAGCAATATTCGGGGTTCGTAGCATCGCCAAACTTAAAGCTTGCTCTTCCGTAGCATCATCGTGGTCTAACTCACCGGAGATGGCCCCCTCGCGCATCACCACAATTCGGTCTGCCAACCCAAGCACTTCTGGCAAATCACTGGATGCAAACAGCACCGCAATGCCCTGCTTCGCCAGTTGATAAATCACGTTATAGATTTCATGCTTGGCCCCGACATCAATGCCACGGGTCGGTTCATCCAGCAGGATCACTTTCATGTCCTCTGATAACCAGCGGCCTAAAATGGCTTTTTGCTGATTACCACCGGATAGATTCATAATTAGCTGTTGGGCGCTGGGGGTTTTGATATTTAGGGACTGAATACGTAACGCCGCATTCTCTTGCTCCCAGCGATTATTGATCAGGCAGCCCGCAGTCAGTGTCTTGCGCCGCGCGCTGATATTGATATTGTCCTGTACCGAATGGACAGGAATGATGCCATCGGCTTTACGATCTTCCGGGCACAACATGATCCCGGCAGTAATGGCATCAATGGGGGAACGAATCGACAGCGGGTTACCATCCAGCAGCACCTGCCCGCGGGTCAGTTGGGTGTCACCAAATAGCCCTTTGAGCAATTCACTCCGCCCGGCACCGACTAAACCAAACAGGCCGACGATTTCCCCTTGATGCACCGTCAATGTGATCGGTGATGTCACACCTATGGCTTTTACCGCTTGCAGGGTTAAGCGTTCAGCGCCTATTTTGCGTGGCTGATAACCATAGATATCGCCAAGATTACGCCCGACCATCGCTTGCACCAGCTTGTCGTTATTCACCTCAGCCATATCGTCAAAGGTGCACACATAGCGGCCATCTTTAAACACCGTGATAGCATCGCTCAGTGCAAAAATCTCTTCCATGCGATGCGAGACATACAGAATCACCCGCCCTTCGGCGCGTAACTCGCGGATGACGCGAAATAGCTGTTCAATTTCGCGTGCCGAAAGTGAGCTGGTGGGTTCATCAAAAGCAATGATTTTAGCATTGCGGGCTAAAGCCTTCGCTATTTCCACCATCTGCCATTGGCCGATGGAGAGGTATTTCAGGGGCGTATCGGGATCAATATCCAGCCCCAGATGTGATAGCTGCAAACGGGACTCATAACGCAATAACTTGCGATCAACCATACCCATTTTGGTCGGTAATTGACCCAGATAAATGTTCTCCGCCACCGTCATTTCCGGCACCAGATGCAGTTCCTGATAAATGATAGCGACACCGGCGTCCAACGCATCGGTGGTAGTCGCGAAATTAACCGCTTTGCCTTTGATGTGTATCTCGCCCTGCGTCGGCGAATAGTTGCCACTGAGTATCTTGAGCAGCGTCGATTTCCCTGCCCCGTTTTCGCCCATGAGGGCGTGGATTTGACCGGCCTGACAGGTAAAACTGATATCATCCAGCGCCTGAACACCGGGGAAACTTTTTCCGATGCCACAAAAGGCCAGATAAGGTGACTGTTCGGCTTCCAGCTCGGCCTGTAACGCGCAATGGAGTGCTGACATAATGGCTTCCTTATGAAATTTTGGATTGGGGCAAGCCGCAACCTGCCCCGGTGCGCCATAGCAAAGGGATTACATTAAGCCTTTCTTCTCTAACTCAACTTTGAAGTTATCCCGAGTGATCAGCACCACATCCGTCACTTCAGTAAATTTCGGCGGTTCCACGCCTTTGGTTACCCACTCATTCAGCATTTGAATGCTTTTGTAGCCGTGGATATCCGGGCTAGGTAACAGTGAACCGTAGAAACCGGTAGCCTGGCCTTTCGACAATTCGCTCACCGCATCAACACCATTGATACCAATGCCAATCACATTGGGCGCTTTAAAGCCCTGACCTTCTGTAGCACGCACACCCCCCAGCACGGTGTTGTCGTTCATGCCGACGATCAGCCAGTTTTTCACCTCAGGATGCTGAACCAGCATCGAGTTGGCAGCATCGAATGCGCCGGGGATATCATTGGATTTGGTCGGCACTTTATAGATCTGTTTTTCCGGGAAGCCGGCCGCTTTCAACGCATCCATTGAGCCACCGGTACGGCGACGTGCGGTGTCCAGCTCATCAGAGGTAATCGCCATCACCGCGGTTTCACCCGGTTGCCAGCCGCGTTTGTTCATCTCCTTCCACAACTCCTGCCCTTGGCGCTCACCAATTTTGGTCGCCGCCATCATCACCAACGGCACGCTGTCCATTGGTTTACCTTTGGCATTCACAAACTGATCGTCAACAGCAATGACCTTCAGGTTATAGCTGCGTGCTTTTGCTTCAATGGCCGGCCCCAGTTTCGGGTCTGGCGTACAGATGACAAAACCTTTTGCGCCGCTGGCCGCCAGGCTATCAATGGCATTCAGGGTTTTCTCGCCATCAGGTACGGCTATTTTGATGACTTCAAAACCTAAATCTTTCCCCGCTTTATCGGCAAATTTCCATTCAGTCTGGAACCACGGCTCTTCCGGCTGTTTTACCAAAAAACCCAATTTCATGCTTTCGGCAATAGCTGAATGTGACATAAGCGCCGCTAACCCAACCACCGCCAGCGCCTTAGTTAATTTATGCATAATGTTCTCCGGTCTGTTTTTGTAGGAAGAGAGAATTCTTGTTATTTAATCGCTATTTATTCAAACCAATCAATTTCTGGTGGAAACGTTATCAATCATCTTTTTCAGCGTCAGTACAGTTGAATGGTCTTTTATAATCTGCCTACCAAGCCAACTGACTTCACCACACCCCGTCAGACGGATACAGTTTTAGCGTTAATTTCACCCAAGAATGTAGAGCGCTATCGCATCCAGAGATTACAGTTTGTTTATCCATATATTCAGCAAATTTAGCCTCCTCCTAACTTTTGACTAACATCACAAAAACGCTATAGGAAGCAGGAAAGTGCATACTTCCAGCGATTAGCTCCTCACAGCTTGGCACGACTCGCTCCTATGGTTATTGGCAATGAATCCCTGTTTTTATCACTGCAACAGTTAGGAGCAACCACCATGACAGCCAATGTTGTATCGACGGAATGTTCTTTACCGACCAATAAGGCGATAGCGCTCGGTTTAGATTTTGGCAGCGATTCCGTCCGGGTATTGGCGGTAGATTGTCAACTCGGTAGCGAGATCGATACCGAAGTTGTTTACTACCCCCGCTGGCAACAGGGTCTTTATTGTCACGCTGCACAAAACCAGTTCCGCCATCATCCCCTCGATTATATAGAAGCGATGGAACAGGCTATCCGTCAGGTGGTCGGGCGTCTCTCAGAAACACAACGCCAACAGATCGTCGGAATCGGTGTTGACTCCACCGGCTCCACCCCCGCTCCGATTAACGAACAAGGCCAGATATTGGCGCTACGCCCTGATTTTGCAGATAACCCCAACGCCATGTTTGTGTTGTGGAAAGACCACACCGCGATTGAAGAAGCTGAAGAGATCAATCGCTTATGCCACAGTGGTGAGTTTGCCGACTATTCTCGCTATATCGGCGGGGTCTACTCTTCTGAATGGTTCTGGGCGAAGATTCTGCACATCACCCGCGCTGATGCCGCAGTACGTGATGCGGCTGTTTCGTGGATTGAGTTATGTGATTGGGTGCCGGCACTGTTATCCGGCACCACCGCGCCACAGGACATTCAGCGTGGCCGTTGCAGTGCCGGGCATAAAAGCCTGTGGCATCCGTCATGGGGAGGGTTGCCACCGCGTGAATTCTTCGCCGCGCTGGACAGCCGTCTGGTAAATAACCTCGATCACCCCCTCTTTAGCGACACTTATACCGCTGAACGCCCAGTGGGTTTGATTAGCGCCGAATGGGCCAAACGTTTAGGATTGCCCGCAACCGTTATTTTGTCTGGCGGTGCATTTGACTGCCATATGGGTGCTGTCGGTGCGGGTGCTCAGCCTTATACATTGGTCAAAGTTATCGGCACCTCCACTTGTGATATTTTGATTGCTGATGAGCAACGGGTGGGTGATCGCGCCGTGGCGGGGATCTGTGGTCAGGTTGATGGCAGTGTGGTTCCGGGCTGGATTGGCATGGAAGCGGGTCAATCGGCGTTTGGTGATATGTATGCCTGGTTTAGCCGTTTACTCAGTTGGCCGTTACGTCAAGCCGCCCTGACTCAGCCCGAATTGCAACCGCAACTTAAACAAATTGAAGCCAATCTACTCGCGTCACTCACCACCGAATGGGCCAAAAATCCCTCACTTGACCATCTGCCGGTGGTGTTGGATTGGTTTAATGGAAGACGCACGCCGAATGCCAATCAACGTTTAAAAGGGGTGATTACTGATCTCAACCTGGGCACCGATGCCCCAACGCTATTTGGTGGTTTTATCGCGGCAAGCGCATTTGGTGCGCGCGCCATTATGGAGTGCTTCGAACAACAGGGTATTCCAGTGGAGAACGTGCTGGCATTAGGCGGCATTGCGCGTAAATCGCCGGTGATCATGCAGGTTTGTGCCGATGTCATGAATCGCCCGCTACAAATTGTGGCATCAGATCAATGCTGTGCGTTGGGGGCGGCAATTTTTGCAGCTGTCGCGGCGGGCGTCTATCAGGATGTCCCTACAGCTCAACAACAGATGGCATGTAAGATTGAACGCACTCTGACGCCAAATGCCGCTCAGGTTGCTCTTTATCAACAACTTTATCAGCGCTACCAGCGCTGGTGTTCGAGTGCAGAACCCCATTACGCACCGGCCAGCAAGACGCCGCACTGAGATTAGCCAGCATCCTGATTTATAACGGTATGCTTCAACAGTTTGATTTATAAAACGGAGTATCAGATGGACGTATTTAAGCAATCAGAAGTGTGGTTTGTCATTGGTAGCCAGAATCTCTATGGCCCTAAAACCCTGCAACACGTTATGGCGAATGCCGAGCAGGTGGTCAATAGCCTAAACAAAGAAGCGGGTCTGCCTGTAAAATTGGTACTAAAGCCATTGGTCACCACGCCAGATGAAATCACCGCGCTCTGCCGTGAAGCGAACTACCACACATCTTGTATTGGTATCATGACCTGGTTACACACCTTCTCGCCGGCCAAAATGTGGATCGGTGGCCTGAGCATGTTGAACAAACCGTTGCTGCAATTCCATACCCAGTTCAATGCCCAAATTCCGTGGGAAACGATGGATATGGACTTTATGAACCTGAACCAAACGGCACACGGTGGGCGTGAATTCGGCTTTATCGGCGCTCGTATGCGCCAGCAGCACAGCGTTATTACCGGTCACTGGCAGGATAAAGAGGCTCATCAACGCATCGGCCAATGGATGCGCGTTGCCGCTGCCAAACAAGAGAGCCAACAACTTAAAGTGGCACGTTTTGGCGATAACATGCGCGAAGTCGCTGTTACCGAGGGGGATAAAGTCGCGGCGCAAATTCAGTTTGGTTATTCGGTTAATGCCTATGGCATCGGTGATCTGGTCAGCGTGGTCGATGAGGTTAGTCACGGCGACATCAATACGTTGGTTGAAGAGTATGAAGCCACCTACCGTTTCACGGATGCAGTGAAACTGAATGGGAATAAGCGTGAAAATCTGTTGGACGCGGCCCGTATTGAGCTGGGCATGAAGCGTTTTCTTGAAAACGGGGGGTTTAAAGCCTTTACCACCAACTTTGAAAACCTGTACGGTCTGAAACAACTTCCAGGGCTGGCGGTTCAACGCCTGATGCAGCAAGGCTATGGCTTTGGCGGCGAGGGTGACTGGAAAACCGCGGCATTGCTGCGCATGATGAAAGTCATGGGCCGTGGCCTGAAAGGGGGCACCTCCTTTATGGAGGATTACACTTATAACTTCCAACCGGGTAATGATCTGGTGGTGGGTTCCCATATGTTGGAAGTGTGCCCTTCGATTGCCAAAGAAGAAAAACCGCTGCTGGATGTACAGCATTTAGGCATTGGCGGTAAAGCCGATCCTGCTCGTTTAATTTTCTCAACCCCCGCTGGCCCCGCAGTCAATGCCAGCCTGATCGACATGGGGAACCGCTTCCGCTTATTGGTCAATGTGGTTAATACGGTTGAACAGCCCCATCCGTTACCCAAACTGCCGGTCGCCCGCGCAATCTGGCAAGCCCAACCCTCACTGGCCACCGCTGCTGAAGCCTGGATCATTGCGGGGGGCGCACACCACACTGTGTTCTCTCAAGCTATCGGTGTCGATGAACTGCGCCTGTATGCTGAGTTGCACGGCATTGAGTTCCTGTTGATCGATAAAGACACCACACTGCCCGCATTCAAAAATGAAATCCGCTGGAATGAAGTTTATTACCAACTGAATCACTAAGTTAATGAGCTAAGGGGTTTAACGGCCCCTTTACTCGCTATGCAGCCGAGCCATCACGGTAACTCATTGGATGGAAAACCACAGAAAACAGACGACTACCGTATTTTGCGTCTAACACGCTATACAATAATTAAGTTCGCCACTCGTCATATTTGCCCTTACCTTACCTTGCTTTACCGTCACTTAACGAATTATAAATCCACCCTCCTCTCTATTGTATTTTTACGCCAAAGAAACCGGTTTCAGAAACCGGTTGCATAAATGGTAATTTCCCGAATACACTGTGACAAGACGATGGTTCAAATACCTTTAATCCATTATATGAGAGTGATTTTATGTCTGCTTTCCCGAAAGATTTCCTATGGGGTGCTGCCAGCGCCGCTTATCAAGTTGAAGGGGCTTATAACGCCGATGGCAAAGGCCCTTCTATCTGGGATACGTTCTCCCACCTGCCAGGGACGACTTATCAGGGGACTAACGGTGATGTTGCTGTCGATCATTACCACCGTTTTCGCGAAGATGTGGCGTTGATGGCTGAAATGGGGATGAAAAGTTATCGCTTTTCTATCTCCTGGCCACGGTTATTGCCTGCCGGTCGGGGAGCGGTTAATGCGGCTGGGGTTAAATTCTACAGTGACCTAATCGACGCTCTGTTGGAACATAATATTGAGCCGATGATTACGTTGTACCACTGGGATTTACCACAAGCATTGCAAGATGAAGGTGGCTGGGAGGCGCGCAGCACCGCAGAAGCTTTCGAAGAGTACGCCCGTTTGTGTTACCAACATTACGGTGATCGGGTCAAACTTTGGTCAACCTTCAATGAGACAGTCTGCTTTATTGGTTTTGGCTATATTACCGGGGGCCATCCCCCAGGCATTCAAAACCCCGCTCGCGCCATTCAAGCGTGCCACCATGTGTTTGTGGCTCATGCAAAAGCAGTTGCTGCCTTTCGTCGCAGCGGGATCAATGGAAAAATTGGCTTTGTGAATGTTTTACAAACACATACGCCACTTAGCGATTCTAAAGAAGACATGGCAGCTTTCCATTTGGCCGAGGGGATCTTTACTCACTGGTTGTATGATCCGGTGTTGAAAGGTGAATATCCGGCAGCGTTGCTTGAGCAGGCTCAGACACTGTGGGGCGTTCCGCAGTTTGCGCCTGGCGACGAGGCTTTATTACGCGACAATATCTGTGATTTTATAGGTCTCAATTATTACAAACGTGAAACTATCGCTGCAAACAATCAAGATACCCACCTGACCATGAACACCTCTGGTAAGAAGGGCTTAGGACATCAACAAGGTAATGAATTCGGCTTTAAAGGTCTGTTTAAATTCGTACGTAATCCAAATGGCGTTTATACCGACTGGGATTGGGAGATTTATCCGCAAGGTCTCACCGAAGGCATCATGAGTATCAAAGCACGTTATGGTGATATTCCAATCTATATTACTGAAAATGGGTTAGGGGCCAAAGATCCGATTATTGATGGGGAAATCGTCGATGATGATCGAATCGACTACCTAAGCCAGCATATTCAAGCGATAGAAGATGCTATCAAGCAAGGTGCGGATGTTCGTGGCTACTATCCGTGGTCATTTATCGATCTGTTGAGTTGGCTAAATGGTTTCCAAAAACAATATGGTTTTGTGTATGTCGATCACCAAAAGCAACTGGCTCGTCAGCGTAAGAAGAGCTTCTTCTGGTATCAGGACGTGATTAAGTCCAATGGCGCGATACGTTAATTGCCGTAAAAGTTTACGATAGACGTTACTGGGTGAGTGGTGGCTCACCCAGTTTTAACTTATTCAGCGTTATTATTCAGTTTGCAATCGCCATAACCGTGCATACACGCCAGATTGTGCCACCAGCGCTTGATGACTCCCCTGCTCGATCACTTGCCCATCTTTTAATAACAATATTCGATGACACTGACGCAAAGTATTCAAACGATGTGCAATGCAGATAACCGTGCGCCCACGGATGATTTCCGGCAACTGGCGCATTATTGCGGCTTCTGATTCATAATCTAAAGCACTGGTTGCCTCATCCAGAATCAGAATTTTAGGATCAGCCATCAATGCTCTGGCTAACGCAACCCGTTGGCGCTGCCCGCCAGAAAGCATCCCCCCACGTTCCCCGACCTGCGTTTGATATCCCTGCGGTAAAGCCACAATAAAATCATGTGCACCGGCCTGCCGCGCAATCAACTCAACTTGAGTATCATCGGCATCAGGCCGACATTGACAAATATTGTCCCGCACGGTGCCAGAAAACAGCACACTTTCCTGCAATACCACACTCATTTGACGCCGTAACGTCGTCGGATCAGTGATAGCTAAATCCTGACCATCCACCAAAATTTGCCCATGTTGTGGTGTATACAATCGTTGTAATAGTTTGGTTAACGTGGATTTTCCGCAACCTGATGGCCCGGTAATGCCAATAAATTCACCACCCGCAACCTCTAGGTTGAGATTTTGCAAAACTTCAGTGGTATCGGGCCGGTAACGAAAACGCACCTGCTTAAAACTCAAGCTCCCGGCCCGTTGGCTATTTGACGATAACCCGGCATTCCCAGGCTCGGTCGGGGAATCCAAAATAGTACCGATGCGTTTCAAGGCAATCCGTGTGTGCTGGAAATCTTGCCAGATCTGTGCCAAACGTAAGATGGGCTGAGTGACATAACCGGCGAACATATTAAATGCAATGAATTGGCCGGGAGTGAGTTTCCCCGCCAATACCAGCGTCACACCGAACCACAACAAAACAGCGGAAGTCATTTTATTGATGAATGAAATACCTTGCTCCGCCAGATTACCGGCTTGTGAACTGGCAAAGGATGCGCGAACGTAACTGGCTAACGACTGCCGCCAGCGGCGATTAAACAGGGATTCAGTCGCCGAGGTTTTGATCGTTTCCACCCCGCTGATGGACTCCGTGAGAAAAGCCGTACTTTGTGCGCTGGCTTCATATTCCTGCTCCACCCGTTTACGTAATACTCTGCCCGCCGCGCACCAGAATAATAAATAACACATCAGAGAAAACAGCACTATCCATGTTAATTGGGCACTGTAGCAAAACATCACCGCAATAAAGGTGCCGACAAAAACCAGATCGAGCAACATGGTCAGCGCGGAACCGGTTAGAAAACTGCGGATCTGCTCCATTTCCCGCACTTTGGCGATAGTTTGCCCGGTTTGTTGCGCTGAAAAATAGGCCAGCGGTAGCCCCAGTAAATGACGATACAGGCGAGAATTAAGTGTCGCCCCTACCCGGCTGGACAAGTGGGCAAAGAGCCAACTGCGCAACAAGGTATAGCCCGGTTCAGCAATTGCCAGAGCAATCATTGCGACACCCAATACCATAAGGCTATCCATGCCACGACTCACCAGCACTTTGTCGATAATTGCTTCAAACAACAGCGGGGTAACTAACAAAATGCCTTGTAATAGCAGTGAAACCAAAACGATATTGCGCAACTGATGACGATATTTAATAATCACCGGGATAAACCAACTGAAGCCAAATGCAGGTTTCGACTGATCTTTTTGTTCCGCTTTCGCCAGTAAGATAACCTCGCCACACCATATGGCAGCCAATTCTTGCGGCGTTAATGGTTGCCGCTTCCCTGTCGCGGCAACATAGATTGTGGCCTCCTGATCAGTCAGCGCCAATAAAACAAACCATTGAGATCCTTGATGAAACAACACAGGCAAGGTCAGCTTATCCAAGCGCTCAATGGCGCATTTGACTTCCCTTGCGCGTAAACCAATCCAATCAGCACAGCGGCACAACGCGATATTATCTATTTCTTCGGCAGGCACCCCTAGCTTATGCGCCAGTTGCGGGGCTTCTACCGCCAAATCAAAGCAAGCCGCCGCACAAGCGAGTGCTTCCAGGGGCTGAATAGTATGGGGTGAGTGAGGGTTTGTCATATTAACGCTCCCTCATCGCTTCAGACTGGTATTGCTGCAATGGGCTGAGTAAATAATCAATAACTCGCCTACGACCGGTTTTGATCTCCGCACTGACGGCCATGCCCGCAGACAAACGTACCGGTTCCCCCTCGACAATCAGTGTATCGCTGAATAACCGAATGCGAGCCGGGAACACCAGTCCCTGCTGTTGATCCTCCATTGCATCGCGAGAAATGTGCTTGACCTCGCCGGTTAACGTTCCGAAACGGGTATAAGGGAAGCTATCTACTTTTACTTCAACTTCCTGCCCCGGCAACACAAAACCCACATCTTTATTGAGGATCATGACATCAAGTTCTAATGGGTGATTTTCCGGCACCAGCACCATTAGAGGCTGAGCCGCCGTGACAACGCCGCCATGAGTATGAACCGCCAATTGCTGTATCACTCCCGCCACCGGTGCTCGTAAAGTTTGCTGACGCTGCTTTTCTGTCAGTTTGATCTGCTCTTGCTGTAACTGACTGATAACTTCCTGAGTTTTATTGAGCCGTTCACGATAGCTGCGATCTTTTTCCGCCAGATAATGCAACCGCGTTTGGGCCAGACTGTAGGTTTTCGCCTGGAGTATCTCTTGCTCATGTTGCAGGCGGCTAGCCTCAGCACGCGCAACCAGCCATTCGCGTTCTTGCACCAATAATTCAACCTGAGCAATCGATTTAGACTTTGCTAATGTGCGCAAAGCCTCTAGCCGTTGATGAATGTTTTTCAATAAAGCATTTTGGTTAGCGACGCTGGTTATACCCGCCTGGAACTGAGCCTGATTAACCGCCATTTCACTCTCCTGACGTGATAATTCAGCGCTCACTTCGTTATGTTCTTTGAGCAACAGTGCTGAACTGGCACTCACCAAATCCGGAGCGCTGCCATCCGGTGGCGAAAAATTGGCTAAAGGGTCATCCGTCAATAACGCCGCCATGCGCGCCGCTTCTAAGTGACGATGCATTAATTGTTGACTGATATTGCCAAGTTCCGCATCAATACCAATCGGGCTTAACTCAATGAGAATCTGCCCAGCATCAACCCGATCACCATCACGCACATTGATCGCGACCACAACCCCCGGTTCCAGCGGTTGAATCACTTTTGAATGCTCCGCTACAATCACTTTTCCATTGGCGGAAGCATGAATATCAAGCTTTCCGATAATTGACCAAATCAATACCAAAAATAATGTAAATGCCAACAACCATGCAGTACGACGTGCCAGCGGTGCCACCGGTCGTTCCACAATATCCAAATAGGCCGGAAGAAAATCATATTCATCACGGGTGCGCGAACCAGAAACACGGCGCGACCAACTCTTTTTAAGCTGTTTAACTAAATCAGGTTTAGCCAAGAACTGTATCAACTTCATTTTATTTCCTCACCGCTAAACTCAGATTGCTGCTGCCAAAGCCGTGCATAGCTACCGTTCAATTGCAGTAAATCATCATGACTGGCCAGTTCCGTAACCTGACCTTGCGTTATCACCGCGATGCGGTTGCAGTGCCGTACCGTCGATAAGCGGTGAGCAATAGTGATAACGGTTCTACCGGCGGTGATACGGGCCATATTTTTCTGTACTTCTGCTTGCGATTCATCATCCAGTGCGCTGGTCGCTTCATCAAAAATCAAAATACGCGGGTTGGCTAATAAGGTACGGGCAATGGCAATCCGTTGACGTTGCCCACCCGATAATGATGATCCGCCCTCTGACAATACGGTGTCATAACCTAACGGCAGAGCCAGAATAAAGGCATTGGCCCCCGCCAGGCACGCAGCATCAACAACGTCATCTAATGATGCGGTCGGGCGTGAATGTGCAATGTTTTCACGCACAGTACGGTTAAACAGATAACTTTCCTGCATCACCACCCCCACTTGTCGGCGCAAGTATTCAGGGGAGAAATTGTTTATTGGGCAACCATCAATGGTAATCGTGCCCTGCTCAACGTGGTATAACCGTTGTAGCAGGCGGGCCACCGTACTTTTACCTGAACCCGACGGCCCAACCAACCCGATATGTTCGCCAGCGCGCAAGGATAGTGAGAAACGGCGTAATACCGGGTCTAAGTCTGGGCGATAGCGGAAGACCACATCGTTCAGCTCGATGTTGCCATGAAAGTCGCGCTGCGGTGGCGCACCACCGACCGCCTGCTCAGTAGGCAAACTGAGAATGTCAGATATCAGTTTCAACCCAACTTCTGCGCGAATACTTTGTTGCCATAAATCAACCAATTTACTCATGGGCATTAATGCCTGAACTGCCAGCATATTAAAGGCTATTAGCTGGCCAATACTGAGTTGCACCGACATTACCTGATATGCGCCAACCACAATGACCAGTGTGCCTGCGACTTTTTGCAGCAGTTGAGCGGCCTGACTGCTGAGGTTTTGCAGATTTTGTACCCGGAAGTTGGCCTGAGCAAAGTCACGCGTTTGCCCCTCCCAGCGCTGTTGCATTCGGGGTTCCAGCGCCAAACTTTTTACTGTTTCAACGCCAGCCACGGTTTCAGTGAGAAAAGCCCCGTTTTGCGCAGCACAGCAACACAGCACTTCAACTTTCTCTTGTAAGGGGCGAGTGGTCAGTTTAGCCAATAAGAAATAGAGCGGTAATGCGGCTAATATTATTGACGTAAGTAATGGTGAAATACACCACATAACTATAAATAATACAAAGGTAAACACCACATCGACACATAACGTCAGAGCCGACCCCGTGATGAATTCACGGACGTTATCTAACTCACGCACTCTGGCGACAATATTTCCAACATGACGACTCTTAAAATAACTTAATGGCAATCGGATTAAGTGTTGAAATAACTTTCCGCCAAGTAAAATATCTACGCGCGTTGTCGTGTGAGTAAAAAGATATTCCCGTAAGGCTTTTAATATCACTTCATATATACCCACAATAACGAGTACTATAATCAGTACATCAAGTGTTGTCAGTGCATTATGAACCAATACTTTATCCATAATAACCTGAAAGAAGAGCGGTGAGATCAGCGCCAAAAATTGGAGCAGCAGCGATAACACCAATACTTGCACCAATGGCCGCTTGTGGCGCAGTAACACGGGAATAAACCAGCGAATATCAAAGCGTGAATGACTGCAAGAGAACACGACGCCACTCCACAATAGAGTAAAGTCTTTATAATCAATTATTTGTGGTTGCCTGCTATCAGCGTGCTGAAGCAGCACCTGATCCTTATTGATGCGTGCTAACAAGATAAACTTTCCCTGAGTGTCGCGAAATGCGAGGGGTAATTGTTCAGGTTTCAGTTGTTCGAGTGGCAGTTTCTTTATTTTTAACCGGGCTGATGAAGTGTGTGAGTATTGCTTCAAATAATGGTTAAGTGACTTCAGCGTACCCATAGTAGAGGTTTCTATCGCCATTTTTTGTGTGAAGACTTCTATCTCCTCAGCATTCACTCCCGCCAAGCGAAGTAATCGCGATGCGCATATCAATGAGGAGAAAATATGATTATCCATAAATTAAACGACCTGTTATCGGAAGTGTTCCATTGCAGCAAAACAGTTTTAACTGTACGAGATCGTGCATAAACCGGCACTAATAATATAGTTCAATAGCCAGCGATTCCCTGAACAGTAAGCATTTATAATATTAATAATCTCATTTTATCTTTATTAAACAGAAAATCGCTGGAGAGTATCTTTTGCTGGTGGTGTCTCATCAGAATTGGCTATTTGTTACTATTTATTCATATATTAATAAATAGTAACTCACCGCATCACATTTATTGATTTATCTCGTAAATCCTGCGCAACTTTATGCGATAATTTTACCGTAATTTATCACCTCAAACCTGAGTACCGACGTTTTATCATTGATAACAGGAATTTTGTTTGCCATGACTCCGAACCAGCCTGCCGATGCCTTACGCCCTCTATCTCATTTAGCTGATGAAACAGATTTACTGCCAATTCAGCACATTGCCCAACGATTGGGTCTGGGAGAGGACGACTTAATCCCTTATGGGCGTTATATGGCCAAAGTGGATATTCGCGTGCTCAGGCCAGAGGCGTCACAGGGTAAGCTGATCTTAGTTTCCAGTATCACCCCCACCCCACTTGGGGAAGGCAAAACCGTCACCACCATTGGTCTTAGTCAGGGAATTAACCAATTAGGTCATCGCTGCGTTGCTTGTATTCGCCAGCCCAGTCTCGGCCCGGTTTTTGGCGTGAAAGGTGGAGCCGCTGGCGGTGGCGCGTCACAAGTGCTGCCGATGGAGAAATTAAATCTGCATCTTACGGGGGATATTCATGCTATCAGCGCAGCGCATAATCTGGCCGCCGCCGCGCTGGATGCCCGCTTATATCATGAGCAGCGTCTGGGTCAGGCATTTAGCCAGCAAACCGGTATGCCTTTGTTAAATATTGATCCACAGCAGATCCTCTGGCCCAGAGTGGTTGATCATAACGATCGTGCGCTGCGGCAGATTCGGGTCGGGATCGGTGGCGCGTCTCATGGTGTCGAGCGCGATGACCATGTTGAAATTACTGCCGCATCAGAATTGATGGCTATTCTGGCCTTAACTGAAAGTTTACGTGATATGCGACAGCGCATTGGGCGCATCATTCTGGCCTATTCCCTTGAAAATAAGCCGATCAGTGCTGATGACCTGGGCGTTGCGGGTGCCATGACCGCGTTAATGAAAGAGACAATTCACCCCACCTTGATGCAGACCAGCGAGCAAACACCGGTGCTGATTCATGCCGGGCCTTTTGCCAATATCGCACACGGTAACTCTTCCGTATTGGCTGACCGATTAGGCTTACAGTTAGCCGATTATGTGGTGACGGAAGCCGGTTTCGGGTCTGATATGGGAATGGAAAAGTTCTTTAATATCAAATACCGCCAGTCTGGTATTGCCCCGTCATGTGTGGTGTTGGTGGCAACAGTGCGCAGCCTAAAGGCCAATAGTGGCGCTTTTGATATCAAACCGGGCCAGCCGCTGCCCGCAGAGATCCTCAACACCAACATTCCGTTGCTGAACAAAGGCTGTGCTAATCTGAAGTGGCACATTGATAATGCGAAAAGTTATGGTCTACCGGTCATAGTGGCGATTAACCGCTTTCCCGACGACAGCGCTGAGGAGTTGGCATTTTTAACCGATTACGCCATGTCTGCCGGCGCTTCGGCCTGCGAAATCAGTGATGCCTTTGCCGATGGGGGAGCCGGCACCGCCACACTGGCTCGTCAAGTGATCAAAGCCTGTGAACATACCACCGCCCCGAGACTTCCTTATCCGGATACCGCCTCGCTGGAGCAGAAATTACAGGTATTGGCACAACGCTATGGTGCGGCTACAGTGACTTTTACACCGCAAGCCCGCCAGCAGCAGGCAGCAATTACTGCCGCCGGTTTCGGCCATCTGCCCTTGTGTATTGCCAAAACCCCACTCTCGATCAGTGCCGATGCTGCGCTTAAAAATGCACCACAAGGTTTTACCTTGCCGATCACGGCTTGCGCCGTGTCAGCGGGTGCCGGGTTTATCCGCCTTTATGCCGGTAATATCATGACCATGCCGGGGCTGGGCACGCAACCGGCGTATCATCATATTGATATAGATGACGAAGGACGCATTTGCGGGTTAAGCTAGCGCGATACAGCGAAGGGATAATGGCAAAATGGTTATCCCTTTTGATTAATAGATAAAAAGGCGCATCATGTCTCAACCACAGGAATATCAACGTATTGGCGGCTGGTTATTGGCCCCGCTGGCTTATTTGATTGTGACACTGCTCAGTGCGAGTCTAATGTTAACACTGTACGCGATGGCTATCTTTACGCCAGAATCGAGAGAGTACCTCATCACCAACTCGCAAGCCTTTACCCTGCAATGGTATTTTTCAGTGGCCACCACCCTGCTGATGTGGGTCTATACCTTATGGGTTATCTGGCTGTTTTGCAGCCGTTCACGCCGCTTACCAAAATGGTTCATCCTGTGGCTGCTGTTAACGGTATTATTAGCCTTAAAAGCGTTTGCGTTCTCACCGGTTTCCGATGATATTGCCTTGCGCACGCTCGGATGGCCCCTGCTGGCAGCCGCTGTTTTTGTGCCTTACATGAAGCGTTCGCAGCGAGTGAAACACACTTTTACAGAGATTTAAGGAAATTACGCACCTTTTCCCCCTAAAATAAGGGAAAAATAGCAATAACCCTGCACTTCATCTGTTGTCGTCTGGCCGCCAATTTTGGATAATAGGCGGCTTTTATTTTTTTAGGCTCCGCAATGACTGAATACCTGCTTTTGTTTGTCGGCACCGTTTTGGTAAATAATTTCGTTCTGGTCAAATTTCTTGGCCTATGCCCGTTTATGGGCGTCTCCAAAAAACTGGAGACGGCCATCGGTATGGGTCTGGCGACCACTTTTGTGCTGACATTGGCATCGGTCTGCGCCTGGATGGTAAACAGCTTTATTTTGCTGCCACTGGGGTTGGTCTATTTGCGGACACTGGCCTTTATTCTGGTTATCGCTGTGGTGGTGCAATTCACTGAATTAGTGGTGCGTAAAACCAGCCCGGCGCTGTATCGCTTGCTGGGGATATTTCTGCCACTGATCACCACCAACTGCGCGGTTTTAGGGGTGGCGCTGCTTAACGTGAATCAATCTCATAATTTCATGCAATCGGCAATTTACGGCTTCAGTGCAGCGGCCGGTTTCTCTCTGGTCATGGTGCTCTTCGCCGCTATCCGCGAGCGCCTGGCGGTGGCCGACGTTCCCGCGCCCTTCCGTGGCTCCGCCATCGCCCTGATTACCGCAGGGTTGATGTCGCTGGCCTTTATGGGCTTTACCGGGCTGGTGAAGTTCTAATGATGTCGCTATGGATTGCTATCGGCGCATTGAGCGCGCTGGCACTGGTTTCCGGCGCAGTGCTTGGCTTTGCAGCACGCCGCTTTCAGGTAGAAAGTGACCCGGTGGTTGAGCAGGTCGATGCTATTTTACCGCAAAGCCAATGTGGCCAATGTGGTTACCCCGGCTGTCGCCCCTATGCCGAAGCCGTGTCTGGCGGCGGTGAAAAAATCAACAAATGTGCCCCCGGTGGCGAGCAGGTGATGCTCAAGCTGGCCGAATTGCTGGCGGTGGAGCCTCAACCGCTGGACGGCGATGAGACGGCGGCCCATCCCCTGCGTAAAGTGGCCTTTATTGATGAAGCAAACTGCATCGGTTGCACAAAATGCATTCAAGCTTGTCCGGTTGATGCCATCGTCGGGGCAACCCGCGCGATGCATACGGTGTTGCCGGATCTCTGTACCGGTTGTGACTTGTGCGTCGCCCCTTGCCCGACCGATTGCATTGAAATGATCCCGGTTGCTACCACGACCGCTAACTGGAAGTGGGACTTGAACACCATTCCGGTTAAAAATCTGCCCGCACAATGCGTTGCCTCACATATGATCCCCGTAAAAATAATAGATGTGGAGCAACATGTTTAAGCTGTTCAATTCCCGCAAGCACGACATTATCTGGGACTTCGACGGTGGCATCCATCCGCCGGAGATGAAGCTGCAATCAAGTACAGTACCAATGCGCGTCGCCTCCCTGCCCGATGAATTGATCATTCCGTTGCAACAACATCTGGGGCCAGAGGGTGAACTGTGCGTCAAAGTGGGTGAACACGTATTAAGAGGCCAACCGCTGACCATCGGCCGTGGGCGCACCGTGCCAATACATGCGCCCACCTCCGGCACCATCACCGCTATCGCGCCCCACACCACTGCCCACCCCTCCGGTTTGGCAGAGTTATGTGTGCATATTACCCCAGATGGCGAAGACCGCAGGCCACCGCCACAATCGTGGGCAGACTACACGCAGCGCGACAAAACCGCCCTGCTTGATCGCATTCATCAGGCGGGCATTGCCGGTTTAGGCGGTGCGGGTTTTCCGACGGCCAGCAAGTTACAAAGCGGTTTGAACGGAGTTAATACCCTTATTATTAATGCTGCCGAATGCGAGCCTTACATCACCGCTGATGATAAATTGATGCAAGATCATGCTGATGAAGTGGTTAGTGGCATCCGCATATTGATACATTTGCTGCAACCAAAGCAGGTGCTGATTGGTATTGAGGATAATAAACCGCAGGCGATTACCGCACTGCGCCACGCATTGCGCATTCATGAAGATATTCAGTTACGGGTAGTGCCGACCAAGTATCCATCGGGTGGTGCCAAGCAGTTAACCAAGCTGCTGACCGGTAAAGAGGTGCCATTTGGCAAACACTCCTCTGCCATCGGGGTTCTAATGCACAACGTCGGTACCGTGGTGGCAATTAAACGGGCGATTATCGACGACGAACCGTTAATTGAGCGCGTCGTAACATTAACCGGCGATGCCTTATCGCAACCGGGGAATTTCTGGGCCAGAATCGGAACGCCGGTACGCCACCTGCTGGCGCTGGCAGGCTTTCAGCCTCAACCGCAGCCGATGGTGATTATGGGGGGGCCGCTGATGGGCTTTACCTTACCGAGCCTGGATGTGCCAATCGTTAAAATCAGTAACTGTATTTTAGCCCCCGCAGAGGCAGAGATGGGGCTGTCTGAGCCGGAGCAATCCTGCATTCGCTGTGGGTTGTGTGTCGATGCTTGCCCTGCCGGTTTATTGCCCCAGCAACTGTATTGGTTTAGCCGTGGTGATGAACATGAGAAGGCGCGCAATCATAACTTGTTTGATTGTATTGAATGTGGCGCATGTGCCTATGTTTGCCCAAGTAATATTCCTCTGGTGCAGTATTACCGTCAGGAAAAAGCAGAAATTCGCGCCCTTGATCAGGAGTCGGCCCGTGCAGCAGAGGCTAAAGCGCGCTTTGAAGCTAAACAGGCTCGCCTTGCGCGCGAGAAGCTGGCACGCGAATTGCGCCACAAACAGGCGGCAGTCAAACTCACCGATGCTGATCAACACACCGTAGAAGCCGCAGTCAGCCGATTAGCACGCCCGGCCGATAGCGACGATACAGAGATCAAAATAGTGGCTGGGCAAATACCGGATAACAGTGCGGTGATTGCCGCTCGCGAGGCTCGTAAAGCGCAGGCCAGAGCCAAACAGCGTGAAAAGTCGCTTTCAGAGCCGATTGAAGGTGCAACAGAGGCACTTGACCCTCGTCAGGCAGCCGTCGCCGCCGCCATTGCTCGCGTTAAAGCCAAAAAAGCAGCACAGGCACAGCCAGCGGTTGATACGGTGAATAACGAACCCGCACCGCTTGAAGAAGACCCTCGTAAAGCGGCTGTCGCGGCCGCCATTGCCCGTGTTAAAGCCAAAAAAGCAGCACAGGCACAGCCAGCGGCTGATACGGTGAATAACGAACCCGCACCGGTTGAAGAAGACCCTCGTAAAGCGGCTGTCGCCGCCGCCATTGCCCGCGTTAAAGCCAAAAAAGCAGCACAGGCACAGCCAGCGGCTGACACGGTGAATAACGAACCCGCACCGGTTGAAGAAGACCCTCGTAAAGCGGCTGTCGCCGCCGCCATTGCCCGTGTTAAAGCCAAAAAAGCAGCACAGGCACAGCCAGCGGTTGATACGGTGAATAACGAACCCGCACCGGTTGAAGAAGACCCTCGTAAAGCGGCTGTCGCCGCCGCTATTGCCCGCGTTAAAGCCAAAAAAGCAGCACAGGCGATTAACCTGGATTAACCTCCGCGCTCAACGCCTCCTTTGGGGGGCTGGGCGTTAATTTACCGCCATCAGATAACGGTAAACCACCGCAATATCCCGCAGCTTAGATTCAGCATGGCAGTTGTCTATTTCGATAACTTCCATCTCAATGCCACTATCAACGTCATTACGCAACTTAGGCAGCACGTCATTAAACAGGTAAGTCGAGAACTTTACGCACTCTTTGGCACTGCCCTGATGAGAAATTGATAAAAACTCGCCCGCCGGGATAACGATATGATCAACCTCACGGTTGCCCTGAATTTCATGTCTTTTCTCTTTGTCGATGGCCGTGGAGTAAAACACGCCATTCTGCCCCTGTTGGCAATCCTTGGCAGAGAATATGGAGTAAACGCGCTGGCAGGAGAAGTTCACTTCTTTAAAGAAATCGAGCAAGATTTCATCTTTCATTGCCATGCAGGATGAGTGTTGGCCGCTGCAATGGTTACGCTCATCAAAGTTCAAACGGCGGGTAAAACCAACCAGTTGTTGCTCCGTTAGCGATACTCGATTGATTTCTGGCGTATAATTTTCGCAGAAACCAAACCGGGGGATCATTCCCTGCACATCCCAGTGTTCCATCTGGCGAAAACTGTTCGGCGTCACGCCAAAGCGCTTTTTAAAGGTGCGAGTGAAGGTCTGTTGCGAGTCAAAACCTAGCTCATCAGAAATACCGACGATTGGCCGCCGCGAGATGCGCAATGCCACTGCCGCTCGGGTTAGCACCCGGCCACGGATATAGGAAGCCAACTGTAATCCGACAATACTTTTAAATTTCCGTTGCAGATGCCATTTTGAATATCCAGAAATCTTCGCCACATCGTCCAGTGTGGGCCTTTTCTCTAAATTAATTTCTATCCATTCAATTAACTCTTCTATAAATAATATGTCGTCGTTTATCATCTCATTATTCTTTAAATATATAATTACTCTGCATACTCTACATTAATCTATCATTATGCCAATGCTTTTCTCAACACCAATTGATGAAGCTAATAACTTGTTACTATACAGTTAATTGAGTAATCAACAGAAACTAATATCACTATCAAACCACGGATGTTAAACATGCCCGGCAGGCGATAATCCTAATTATTTTTCGCTATCTGAACAGTCGGTTCAACTATTTGTTTGTTACTATCTCGATATGAATTGCAAGTTAAATCTAACGGTTAATAATATCTATTCGTCACCACGGCGAGTTTAATCCCCTGCGCATTAGCGATAATAACCCTACTGATTAAGACGTATTACACCTTGCCCGAATAGGGTAGAATGCGGCAAAAATATTATCCCCCTGACGGTTGGGTGTATTGGCGTCGGTAAGAGTAGCTTGCTGCGTTTGACCACTCTAATAAATATTCGACATATGGTTGCAATTTCATGAAATTCAGGCCCGTAACAGCGTCCCAAAACAAAGGGTTGCAGATTGCCAGTTCTCCTTTTACCCATAATCAGCGCAGTACTCGCAGTATCATGCTGCTGGTCATGCTGGCCTGCATCCCCGGCATCATCGCTCAAACCTGGTTTTTTGGTTATGGCAGCCTGATTCAAGTTGCGCTGGCAGTGGTTACCGCTCTGCTGGCAGAAGGGGCGGTTTTGCAATTACGCCGACAGCCGGTGCTGGCTCGGTTACAAGATAACTCCGCCCTGCTCACCGGTTTGCTGCTGGGGATAAGTTTGCCGCCCCTGGCCCCGTGGTGGATGATTGTGTTAGGTACCCTGTTTGCTATTGTCATTGCCAAACAGCTCTACGGCGGGCTGGGGCAAAATCCGTTTAACCCAGCAATGGTCGGCTATGTGGTTCTACTTATTTCATTCCCAGTGCAAATGACCAGTTGGTTGCCGCCACTGCCGCTACAAGGTACACCGGTGGGGTTTTATGATGCCCTTTTAACCATTTTCACCGGTTACACCCACACCGGGGCCGACATTCATCAATTGCAGATAGGTTATGACGGTGTCAGCCAGGCCACACCGCTCGATACCTTTAAAACAGCGCTGCGTTCACAACCGGCGCAACAGGTGATGCAACAGCCGATTTTTGCAGGCGCGCTGGGCGGCGTAGGCTGGCAATGGGTTAATATTGGCTTCCTGGCGGGCGGGCTATTGTTGCTGTGGCGTAAAGCTATCCATTGGCACATCCCCGTCAGTTTCCTGCTGGTGTTGGCCGGCTGTGCGGCCATCAGTTGGATGATTGCGCCACAAAGTTTTGCCTCACCAATGCTGCATCTGTTTTCTGGTGCCACCATGTTGGGGGCATTCTTTATTGCCACTGATCCGGTCAGCGCCTCCACCACCCCACGGGGACGCCTGATCTTCGGCGCATTAATCGGTATTTTAGTGTGGTTAATCCGGGTTTATGGCGGCTATCCCGATGGCGTTGCTTTTGCTGTGTTACTGGCTAACATTACGGTTCCGCTGATTGATCACTACACCCAACCACGCGTCTATGGACATAAATAAGGAGCCGTTATGCTCAAAACCATGAAGCGTCACGGCATCACGCTGGCATTGTTTGCCGCAGGTGCGACCGGATTAACCGCCGTGGTTAACGCATTGACCGAAAATACCATTGCTCATCAAGCCGCCCTGCAACAAAAAGCGTTGCTGGATCAGGTGGTTCCAGCAGAGTTTTATGATAATGACATGCAAGGGGAATGTTACGTTGTCACTGATATTGCACTTGGCAATATGGCCCCCCACCGGCTCTATCTGGCGCGCCGAGGCGATACGCCGGTGGCTGCCGCCATCGAGACCACGGCCCCTGATGGCTACTCTGGTGCTATCCAATTATTGGTTGGCGCAGATTTCCACGGTAACGTGCTAGGCAGCCGCGTCGTCGAGCACCATGAAACGCCGGGCCTTGGTGATAAAATCGATATCCGCATTTCGGATTGGATCTCTCATTTCAGCGGGCAACATGTGGCCGGTGAGCAAGATAAACGCTGGGCGGTGAAGAAAGACGGTGGCCGTTATGATCAGTTTACCGGTGCCACCATCACCCCTCGCGCGGTGGTGAAAGCCGTGAAGAACACCACGCTGTATCTGGAGACGCTGCCCATGAAACTCGCAAACTTACCCCCTTGCGGAGGCAATCCATGAGTGAAGCAAAAGATCTGTTGGCCCAGGGGTTATGGAAAAATAACTCCGCACTGGTGCAATTGCTGGGGCTTTGCCCGCTGTTAGCCGTCTCGTCTACCGCGACCAATGCTCTGGGGCTAGGTTTAGCCACCACACTGGTGTTGGTGTGTACCAATACCGCCGTGTCAGCCCTGCGCCGTTGGGTACCAAATGAAATCCGTATTCCTATTTACGTGATGATTATTGCCTCAGTGGTCAGCACGGTACAAATGCTGATCAATGCCTATGCCTTTGGTTTATATCAATCACTGGGGATATTCATCCCGCTGATTGTCACTAACTGTATCGTTATCGGCCGCGCTGAGGCTTACGCAGCTAAGAACCCGGTTGGTTTATCGGCGCTGGATGGGCTGGCAATGGGGCTTGGCGCAACCGGTGCATTGTTCGTGCTAGGATCGTTACGTGAAATTCTGGGGAACGGGACGTTATTCGACGGTGCCGATATGCTGCTGGGCGACTGGGCAAAAGTGCTACGAATTGACGTTCTGCATCTGGACAGCCCATTCCTGCTGGCGATGCTGCCACCGGGGGCTTTTATTGGCCTCGGGTTACTGCTGGCGGGTAAATATGTCATCGACGAAAAAATCAAAGCGCGTAAAGCCCGATCATTGGCGGCTACGCCGCAACTTCAGGATGGAGATGCTGAGAAAGCCTTATGAACCAAGAGAAACGTGTCGCAATTCTGACCCGCCTGCGGGATAACGACCCGCACCCCACCACCGAACTGGTCTACACCTCACCTTTTGAGCTGCTGATATCTGTACTGCTGTCAGCCCAAGCCACCGACGTGAGTGTCAATAAGGCCACCGCCAAACTTTATCCGGTGGCCAATACGCCTCAGGCGATACTGGATTTAGGTGTGGATGGTGTTAAGTCATATATCAAAACTATTGGTTTGTTTAATACCAAAGCTGAGAATGTGATTAAAACCTGCCGTATTCTGCTGGAAAAGCATCAGGGCGAGGTGCCGGAAGACCGCGCAGCACTCGAAGCCCTGCCCGGTGTGGGGCGCAAAACCGCCAATGTGGTACTGAATACCGCCTTTGGCTGGCCAACCATTGCAGTGGATACCCATATATTTCGTGTTTGTAATCGTACCGGCTTTGCGCCAGGCAGCAATGTTGATCAGGTTGAAGCCAAACTTCTCAAAGTGGTGCCAGCAGAATTTAAACTCGATTGCCATCATTGGCTTATCCTGCATGGCCGCTATACCTGTATTGCCCGTAAGCCACGCTGCGGTTCATGCATTATTGAGGATTTATGCGAGTTTAAAGAGAAGGTCTATCCAGAGCATTAATATGCGCGCGGTGACAACTTAATCATCAAGTCGGCGCACCAAGGACGGGCGCGCCGGCGGTTTACGCGGTGATGCCACGAACAGCACGTTTTCCCTTGGTTCGGCCTTAGCATCAATGTTGAGTTCTTTGTCGCTCTATTTCTCACGATAAGCCCGCTTGATGTGGTGATCGCACTATTCGATTAGACTCCCCCGCCGCGCCCCACTAGACTTGTGACAAAATTCACTCAAACAATTAATTATTTTGTTACTTGTTTGAAACAAAAAAAGCACCTGCGGCTTATTATGAAATTTAAATCGGCAATAAAACCCTATACCGGCGCGGCTGGGGGATGGGGATCGCTTGAAGCGACCACGCGTTTTGTTCTGGACAGCAAACAGGCATTAAACAACATTCGCAATCTACTGCGCGTCAATTAGGTCAAGGGGTTCGACTGCCCCGGCTGTGCCTGGGGTGATGATAATCACAGCACCTTCAGCTTTTGCGAGAACGGGGCTAAAGCCGTCAGTTGGGAAGCCACCCGCAAAGCGGTAGAGCCGCCGTTTTTTGCCGAACACAGCCTGACCACATTGCGCCAGCAAAGTGACTATTTTCTCGAATATCAGGGCCGGATAACGCATCCGATGCGCTACAACCCGCACACCGACCATTATCAACCGATCAGTTGGCAAGCGGCGCTTGAGCTGATAGCACAACATATTACTGATCTGGATAACCCGGATCAGTTGGCGTTATATACCTCTGGCCGTGCCAGCAATGAAGCCTCTTATTTGTATCAGTTATTTGGCCGCATGTTAGGTACTAATAACTTCCCTGACTGCTCCAACATGTGCCATGAAGCCAGTGGTATCGGGCTTAAACAGAGTATCGGGGAGGGTAAAGGCACCATTCGGATGCAGGATTTTGCACTGGCAGATGCCATTTTTGTCTTCGGCCAGAATCCAGGGACCAACCATCCACGCATGTTGCACAGCCTGCGCCATGCCAAAGAGCGTGGCGCACGCATTGTAAGTTTCAATACGTTACGCGAGCGTGGCCTGGAGCGTTTCGCCGATCCGCAAAATCCCATTGAGATGTTAACGCCTAAATCCTCCCCCATCAGTTCTGCTTATTTTCAACCTAATCTGGGTGGGGATATGGCCGCCGTGCGCGGTATGGTCAAAGCGCTGCTGGAAACGCATCGCACACGGCTGGCACAGGGTGAGTCAGGCTTATTCGATGGCGAATTTATTGCCACACACACTCAGGGTATTGATGACTATCTGACCGCCGTCGATAACACCTCGTGGGCGCAGATTATTCAGCAATCGGGCCTCAGTGAGTCACAAATACGCCATGCAGCCGATATTTATCAGCACGCGGAGCGCGTTATCCTGACGTGGGCGATGGGCGTGACCCAGCACAAACACTCCGTTATCACCGTGCGCGAGTTAACCAATCTTCAGTTGTTATTTGGTCAGTTAGGTAAACCCGGCGCGGGGTTGTGTCCGGTACGCGGCCATAGCAATGTACAGGGTAACCGCACGATGGGAATTGACGAAAAGCCCTCAGCGGCGATGCTTGAACGGTTGGGTAACCATTTCGGCTTCACGCCACCACAACGCGCGGGTTACAACACGGTAGAGGCGCTTGAAGCCATGCTGCGGGGCGACGTAAAAGTCCTGATTGCGTTAGGTGGCAATCTGGCGGCAGCGGCACCCGATACCGAGCGTACCGCACAAGCTTTGCGCACATGTCAGCTCACCGTTCATATCAGTACCAAACTGAATCGTAGCCACTTAATAACCGGTGCAAATGCCTTAATATTGCCCACGTTGGGGCGTACTGAACGTGATATGCAAGCCACCGGCTCACAATACATTACTGTAGAAGACTCATTCAGTATGGTTCATGCCTCTGAAGGTGTGGGTAAACCGCTGGCAGAAACGCAACACGCTGAAACCGCCATTGTGTGTGGGATTGCCCATGCTGTTTTCGCTAAAAAGCCGCTTGATGGCGCAAAATTGGACTGGCTGGCGTTAGCCGATGACTACAATCTAATCCGTGACCATATCGCCGCAACCATTCCCGGTTTTGATGATTTTAACGCCCGTTGCGCGCAACCCGGTGGCTTCTATCTGGGGAGCACGGCGGCTGAAATGCGCTTTGCAACGCCGAGTGGCAAAGCTGAGTTCTGTGCCTCATCGCTGCCAGATAGCCTATTCCCGCACATGGCTGGCGTTGCCGCTCCGTTTGTCTTACAGACGTTACGTTCGCACGATCAATACAACACCACTATTTATGGTTTGGATGACCGTTATCGTGGGGTTTATGGTCAGCGGGAAGTGCTGTTTATCAATCCGCAAGATTTGGCCGAACTGGCATTAGAAGATGGCGATTTGGTGGAAATTGAAACACTGTGGAATGACGGCATTACCCGCAAAGTCAGCGGATTTAAACTGGTTAGTTACGATATTCCGCGCGGCAATCTGGCGGCCTATTACCCGGAAACCAATCCGCTGGTGCCGCTCTCCAGCGTGGGTGACCAAACCCATACACCGACGTCGAAATCAGTGCCGGTTACCGTGCGCCGCTGGCAATCGCCACAGACATTGCGCATCGCTTAACCGGTTGTGCCAAACTGCGCCGTTATCTGGCAGGGTAATATATTTATACTACCAATGGATATCACCTTATCAATGATAAGGGTTATCCATGACAAGGAATTGTCTCTCTACGTGATATGCCACTTGCCCGAAGAGACTGATTCGCGTAAAACTGTCAGCCGGATTAACCCCACTCACTACACCATTCACTGGACGATATGTTTCAAGATAACCCGCTGCTGGCGCAGCTAAAACAGCAACTTCACACTCAGACCCCGCGCGTTGAAGGCGTGGTTAAAGGGACTGAGAAAGGCTTTGGCTTTCTTGAGGTAGATGGGCAGAAAAGTTACTTTATTCCGCCACCACAGATGAAGAAAGTCATGCATGGCGATCGGATTATTGCCACTTTGCATACCGATAAAGATCGTGAGATTGCTGAGCCGGAAACACTGGTTGAGCCATTTTTATCGCGCTTTGTTGGTCGGGTGCAGAGAAAAGACGATCGTTTATCGATCGTGCCTGACCACCCTTTGCTACGTGATTCCATTCAATGTCGTCCGGTGCGTGAACTGACGCACGACTTCCAGAACGGTGATTGGGCGGTGGCAGAAATGCGCCGCCACCCGTTAAAAGGTGATCGGGCTTTTAATGCTGATCTGACTGCCTTCATCACCGATGGCGAAGACCATTTCGTCCCGTGGTGGGTCACACTGGCGCGCCATAATCTGGAGCGTGAAGCTCCCATGATGGTCGAGTCTGCCTTACACGGCACTGAGCTTGAGCGTGAAGACCTGACTGCGCTGAACTTTGTCACTATCGACAGCAATAGCACCGAAGATATGGATGATGCGCTGTACGTGGAAGACCAAGGTGATGGTTCTCTGCTACTGACCATTGCTATCGCCGATCCGACAGCTTATGTCGATGAGAACAGTGAGTTGGATTTAATTGCCCGCAAACGCGCGTTCACCAACTATCTGCCGGGCTTTAACATCCCGATGCTGCCACGCGACTTGTCCGATAACCTCTGCTCTTTGCGCCCTAACCAACGCAGGGCGGTGCTGGTTTGTCGCGTAACCATTGCCGTCGATGGTGCCTTGGGTGAGGATATTCGCTTCTCGGCGGCGTGGGTTGAGTCAAAAGCCAAGCTGGTTTATGACGAAGTGTCCGACTGGCTGGATGGCAATCCAGGCTGGCAGCCGCCTGACGCGGATATTGCCGAGCAAGTCATGCTGCTAAAACGGGTGTGTGATGCGCGCAGTCGCTGGCGTCAACAGCACGCTCTGGTGTTTAAAGACCGCCCTGACTATCGCTTTGTGCTCGGTGACAAAGGCGAGGTGCTGGATATCATTGTTGAACATCGCCGCATCGCCAACCGTATTGTTGAAGAGTGCATGATTGCCGCTAACGTCTGCGCAGCAATTGCCCTGCGTGATAATCTTGGCTTTGGGATTTATAACGTCCATACCGGCTTTGATCCAGCGCTGGTTGAACAAGCCGCGACAGTGCTACAAGCCAATGGGGTTGAGGCCGATCCACAAGCGCTGCTCACGCTGCCGGGTTTCTGCGAGTTACGCCGTCATCTTGATGCGCTGCCAACCCAGTTCCTTGATAGCCGCATTCGTCGCTTCCAGACCTTCGCTGAAATCAGTACCACCCCGGGGCCACATTTCGGTCTGGGGCTTGAGGCTTATGCAACCTGGACCTCGCCAATTCGTAAATATGGCGACATGGTTAATCACCGTCTGCTCAAAGCCATCATTAGCGGCCAGCAGGCAGAGAAGCCACAGGATGAGATAACCCTTCAGTTGGCAGAACGTCGCCGCCTGAATCGTATGGCTGAACGTGATGTCGGCGACTGGCTATATGCCCGCTATCTGCAACCACAAGCGGGCACCGATACCCGTTTCGCGGCGGAAATTATTGATGTTACCCGTGGCGGCCTGCGTGTGCGTTTACTGGATAACGGCGCAGTGGCCTTTATCCCGGCACCGTTCATTCATGCGGTGCGTGATGAAATGGTATGCAGCCAGGAAACCGGCACGGTGCAGATCAAGGGTGAAACAGTTTACAGCCAGAACGACAAAATAGAGGTTCGCATTGCCGAAGTGCGGATGGAAACCCGTAATGTGGTGGCCCGCCCGGTGGTCTAAGCCGCAGGCGGCCTAACATAACAACGTTACAGTGTAACAACCCGTGGAGATGTAACACCATCCCACGGTTTTTTTAATTATCCCGTTCAATTCCACGTTATGCCCCTCGCCAACTTGCGCCGATCGCCGTCATAAAATGTAAGCAAACAATACTGAATGTTACGCTAAAGTCATTTACTGATCACAGTTTTTACTTTCGCATCTTTTTTTTCACATCAAAGCTCCTATGTTAACTAACGGTTTGCATCTTTTTTCCCAAAACGGGTGCTGATGACGGGTATACCCCGAACATAACGAAGGAGTTGTTACCCATGAAGAACATAAAGAGCACCGTCATATGGCTGACAGTGGCGTTAATTGGTGCATTCGCCTTTGCCATGCTGGCACTGAGCCGTGGTGAGCATGTCAATGCCATCTGGCTGGTGATTGCCTCGGTGGCGTGTTACAGCATCGCTTATCGCTTTTACAGTCTGTTTATTGCCAAAAATGTGTTTGAGCTTGATGACCGTCGCCTAACACCGGCTGAGCGGCGCAATGACGGTTTGGACTATGTGCCAACCAATAAGTGGGTGCTGTTCGGTCACCACTTTGCAGCAATCGCCGGAGCCGGGCCGCTCGTTGGGCCAATTTTGGCGGCGCAGATGGGGTTCTTACCGGGCACTATCTGGATTCTGGTCGGGGTGATGATGGCCGGAGCGGTGCAAGACTTTCTGATCCTGTTTATCTCTACCCGCCGTGATGGCCGATCGCTTGGGGAAATGGCAAAGCAAGAGTTGGGCGCATTTGCTGGGGTTATTACTATGCTGGGCGCATTGGGGGTGATGATTATCATCTTATCTGCGCTGGCACTGGTGGTAGTTAAAGCCCTCGCTGACAGCCCTTGGGGCTTATTTACTATCGCCACAACCATCCCGATCGCGCTGTTTATGGGCGTTTATATGCGCTTTATCCGGCCAGGTAAGATTGCCGAGGTGTCATTAATCGGTTTTGTGCTGATGATGGCCGCAATCATTTATGGCGGTAATATCGCAGCTCACCCTTACTGGGGGCCATTCTTTACCTTGCATGGCACCACCCTAACCTGGGTGCTGGTGATCTATGGCTTTATTGCCTCCGTATTGCCGGTTTGGTTGTTACTGGCTCCACGCGACTATTTATCCACTTTCCTGAAAATTGGCGTCATTATTGGTTTGGCGATTGGTATCGTATTTGCTATGCCTGAAATGAAGATGCCTGCCGTCACACGCTTTATTGATGGTAGCGGCCCGGTGTTCTCCGGTAGCCTGTTCCCGTTCCTGTTTATCACCATTGCTTGTGGCGCTATCTCTGGCTTCCACGCACTGGTGGCCAGTGGCACCACCCCCAAACTGATTGAGCGCGAAAGTCACACTCGGTTTATCGGTTACGGTGCGATGTTGATGGAATCTTTCGTCGCTATCATGGCGTTAATTTGTGCCTCCGTTATCGATCCGGGCGTCTATTTCGCCATGAACTCACCGGCAGCACTGATTGGCACCACGGTAGAAAGTGCGGCATTGGCGATCAACAGTTGGGGATTTGTCGTTACCCCTGAAACTCTGGCGATGATCGCCAAAGATGTGGGCGAAAACTCTATCCTATCGCGAGCGGGCGGTGCGCCGACCTTTGCCGTCGGCATGGCCCATATCATCAGCGAAGTATTCAATAGCCGCAATATGATGGCATTCTGGTATCACTTTGCCATTCTGTTTGAAGCGATGTTTATCCTGACCGCAGTCGATGCCGGTACCCGTGCTTGCCGCTTTATGGTGCAAGATTTGGTCGGCGTGGTGGTGCCAAGTCTGGCCAATAACCGCTCATGGCTGGGGAACTTATCGGGGACTACGGTGGCGGTCGCTTGCTGGGGTTTCTTTGTTTATCAAGGGGTGGTCGATCCGTTGGGAGGCATTAATACCCTGTGGCCGCTGTTCGGTATTGGCAACCAGATGCTGGCCTCAATGGCACTGATTTTAGGCACCGTGGTGCTGTTTAAAATGAAGAAACAGCGCTATGCCTGGGTGACCATTGTGCCCACCATCTGGCTATTTATTACCTCGATGACCGCAGGTTGGCAGAAGATATTCCATGAGAAACCGAGTATTGGCTTCCTGGCGCAAGCGAAGAAATTCTCCGCCGGTGTTGAGCAAGGGGTATTAATCGCGCCAGCCAAGAGCATTAAGGACATGGAAACCATCGTGTTCAACAACCAAATCAACGCGGCGCTGTGTGCGTTCTTTATGCTGGTCGCGGTGACGATGTTGATTTCAGCCCTGTTGGTGGGGCGTCGAGCGTTGAAAGCCAGCAAACCGACCACCCATGAGACTGAAATCGTGTTCCGTGAGGAGACTGCCCGTGGCTAATCGTGTAATACCCTACCGCCTGCGGCCTGCCACTGTTTCAGCGCCAGGTTCACGCCAGATTATACGTTGCACTCCGCTGATACTGGCTGAGGCTCCCCCCACCACACGCGGGGCAAGGATTCGCCTGATTGCGCGTCGGATAGCGCAAAGTTTCCGCCTAATGGTTGGCGTGCAGGATTACGGTAATTATGTCAATCATATGCGCTGCCAGCATCCGGACACGCCGCCAATGACGGAGCGGGAGTTTCACCGCTATTGTTTGGATGCACGTTTTCCGAGTAAAGCGGGAAAATTGGGCAAATGCCCTTGCTGATGTCGCACGTTGATATAATAAAGTGACAACGTAACGCCCTGTAATCTATTTACCGGGCGTTTTTCCCCTAAAGCTGACTCAGGATGGTAGTGCCAAATGCGCCCAGCCAATCCTGTTCAAACTGTTCTACCGCTGCTTTTACCGCCGGTGTGGTGATAAACTGTTCTGCCACATCCACCGGAATAGTGACCGACTGGCAACCCGCCAGCAGGCAATCGATCACCTGATGCGGGGTGCGAAAACTGGCTGCCAGCACTTTAGCACCCGGCGCATGTAGAGTGAGCAATTGCTGTAATTCACGAACCATCGCAATACCATCGCCGCCCTGTGCGTCCAGTCGATTCACATAGGGCGCGACATATTCCGCACCGGCCAGTGCTGACAACAAGCCTTGTCCGGCACCATACACCGCCGTACCCAGTGTCGGAATCGACATGGTTTTCAATTTCTTAATTGCTGCCAATCCCTCAGCAGTTACCGGTATTTTGATGACCAGACCCGGCACACGCTGCGACAGTAACATGGCTTCAGATACCATCTGTTCGCTGTCACTGGCCAATACCTGTGCAAATAACTTCCCTGTGCCGCCGAGTGCGTCGCGCAGCGCCGGTAACACCTCCCAAATAGGTTTGCCCGCTTTAGCCAGAATGCTTGGATTGGTGGTAACCCCTTGTAAAGGCAACACGCGCGCCAGGCGTTTAACTGCGGCAACATCTGCGGTATCGAGATAAAGCTCCATAAGAACCTCCGGTTTGGCATCGTTAAGCGAATATATTAATGAAGAATCATTAGCCGCAATCATAGACTAACCCGCAGGTAATAACGTGACATCGATCAATTAACTTTCATTCGAAAGTTAATTTAATTTCGAACAAAGATATTAATCTTTATACTGTGGATAGAAAAGGAATGAAAAACCTATAGCTTTCACTGCTTTTATTGCGATAATACAAGATGTTATCTGTCAAACTTAGCGTATTATTAATCGTACTGCGCTTACCCATACAGGGAATGACATGAATCTAAGACAACAAACCATTTTACAGCTCGTCAATGACCGGCAACGTGTCAGCGTCAGCGAACTGGCGCAGACGACTGGCGTTTCAGAGGTCACCATCCGTCAGGATCTCAATTTACTTGAGAAACAGGGCCTGCTTACGCGAATACACGGCTCTGCGCTCGCCCTTGAAAGCGATGATGTTGATATTCGCATGATGACGCATTTTGCCACGAAGCAAAAACTGGCCAATTACGCCGCCTCGTTGGTCAACGACGGTGAAACCGTGTTTATTGAAAGTGGCAGCAGTAACGCTCTGCTGGCCCATCATCTGGCACAGCGGCCCGGTATCACGCTGGTTACGGTGAGTGGCTACATCGCCCGCCAGTTGAAAGATTCGGCCTGCGAAGTCATTTTGCTGGGGGGGATTTATCAGAAGAAAAGCGACAGTATGGTTGGCCCGCTGACGCAGCTCTGCTTGCGCCACGTCCATTTCAGCAAAGCATTCATCGGCATTGATGGCTATCAGGCTGATACCGGCTTTACCGGCCGTGATATGTTGCGCGCAGATGTCATTAATAGCGTGTTGGCGAAAGGCGCTGAAAATATTATTCTGGCTGATGCCTCTAAATTTGGTCAGGTACACCAGAACTCACTCAGCCCGCTCTCCGCCATCAGCCGGGTAATTACCGACCACCGATTAGCGCAAGATTATCAACAGCAACTTGTCGTGCACGGCATACGGCTCGATATCCTGAGCGAATAAGATGCATAACGGAGTAACAACAGTGGCAGACATCACCTTCTCGCGTGAACAGACACAACGCATGGCGCGTAAGATTCAGGAGTATCTGGAGCAAGAGCACAATATTGAGCTGGAAGATTTTGACGCGGAATTTTTACTGCAATTTATCAGCAGTGAGCTGGGCGCACATTATTATAATCAAGGTATCAATGATGCGATTGCACAAGTTGAGGCCAAAATGCTCGATATCACTGATTCGGTGTTGTGGCTGGAGAAACCCGTGCAAGATTGAACACGGGCTGCTGCGAGTTAACTACTGGCCGTAGTACGCATCCTTACCGTGTTTACGTAAATAATGTTTATCCAGCAAACACGGCTGCATATCACTCAATTGCGGGTTCAACTGCCGTGAGAAGATGCCCATATACGCCAACTCCTCCAGTACCACTGCGTTATGAACGGCATTATCCGCACTGCTTCCCCAGGCAAATGGCCCATGCGAGTTAACCAACACCGCTGGCACATCTTGCGGTGTTATGCCCCGCTGATGGAAGGTTTCGACGATCACATTACCGGTTTCCCATTCATAACGCCCGGCAATCTCCTCGTGTGTCATCAGGCGGGTGCAAGGGATGGTGCCATAGAAGTAATCCGCATGCGTGGTGCCCCATGCGGGCAAGTCCAACCCAGCCTGCGCCCAGATAGTGGCATGACGAGAATGTGTGTGAACGATACCGCCAATTTGAGGAAAATTGAGGTACAACACACGATGCGTATCGGTATCTGACGAGGGTTTCTTGCGCCCTTCCACCACCTTGCCGCTGGCTAACTCCACCACGACCATGTCATCTACCGTCATAACATCGTATTCCACACCTGACGGTTTGATAACTAACAGGCCACGTTGTCGGTCAACTGCACTGACATTTCCCCAAGTGAATGTCACCAAATTATGGCGTGGTAAGGCAAGATTGGCGGCAAGGACTTGCTGCTTCAGTTCGTTGAGCATCGTTGTATCCTGAATAGCTGAATGACGTCCATTTTCAGCGGCACAGGCAAGAACAGGTATGGGGCAATTGGCTATAAACTGCGTACAGTCCTGCTGGAAAGTGAAGATTGAGTAAGGCGAGCAGCAGGAAATCATATCTTTTGCGGCAACAGCCAGAGCGTGCTGATGCCGCTAACCTGCGATTATTCCTAATAACTAGCGTGAACTCGCCAAATTAGGACTATTTACCTATTAAATGATCTGCGGATACTTATACTGCGTTGCATAAGATACAAAATACTTTTCCGGCATTAACTCTGGATTTAACGCAAAACGGCATTTTTTATGCCAAACATTAACAAAAACAGACGGCAGCTAGAATTAAAGCAGCACCTATACTTATAGGGTAGTTTTAATTTGGCACGGATATATCAGGGTAAATGGGCCTAAAACTTGTGTGGCCTGATCTATCCGTGCCGAGCTAACGTCAGGAGAATAAATTATGATGATAATCAATAAACGATTTGCTACTGCTGCATTGGCGCTCACGCTGGCCTTATCACTGACGGCTTGCTCCAATATGTCCAAACGTGACCGTAACACCGCAATAGGTACGGGTGCCGGTGCGGTTGGCGGCGCAGTATTGACGGGGAGTACGCTAGGAACATTAGGCGGCGCGGCTATTGGTGGGGTTATTGGCCATCAGGTCAGTAAATAAACTTATCCTTCGTTCTTGAAACTGTAGCGTTGTTGGCGGCGCTCATGCACCCGAATCACTGACATAAGTCAGCTCATCGGGATTTATTCGTTCGCCGCCTAGCTACAGTCTCAATGACTTTGGATATTTTGTTTTATTCTTGAAACGTTAGCGATAGCAAAGTTGACTGACGGGGAAATGTGACGAATGGGTCGTAGCAGCGTAAGCTGCCGAAGCGCCCATCGGGGCAGTCACCCCGTCAAACTCCACTCAATAAAGCAAAGTGTTATAATTTCTTTCACCCCCCCGCCAGTTTGACTTTCATCCCTTTGGCTTCGAGCAATTGCTTAAGAAGATCGCGTTTATCCCCTTGAATCTCAATGATGCCGTCTTTGATTGAACCACCGCAACCGCACTTCTTCTTTAATTCTGCTGCGAGTTTTTCTAGCATTTCATCACTGCCATCAATCCCTGTAATTAAGCACACGCCCTTTCCTTTGCGGCCACTGGTCTGACGCTGAATACGCACGATGCCATCACCTTTAGGTCGCGCGGGCTTTATGTCTGGCTCGCTGATGCGACCAGTATCCGTTGAATAAACCAAACGGCTATTATCGTTACTCATTATGCACGTTCCCCAGAGAGGCCAGAATCTCCGCCAGTGTTTTTTCCGGATCAGCAGATTGGGTGATCGGACGCCCAATCACCATATAATCCACCCCCGCCGCTACAGCTTGTTCTGGCGTCATAATACGGCGCTGATCGCCCGCATCACTGCCTTCTGGGCGGATACCCGGTGTTACCAGCTTAAAATCGCTGCCGCAAACCTGCTTTAGGCGCACCGCTTCATGAGCAGAACAGACCACGCCATCCAACCCGCAATCCCAGGTCAATTTTGCCAGCCGTTCTGCCTGTTCTGCCGGGCTGATATTAATGCCGATATCACGTAAATCCTCGCCATCCATGCTGGTCAGCACCGTGACGGCAATCAGTAATGGCGCGTGTTGACCATAAGGCAATAAAACCTCTTTCGCCGCTGTCATCATGCGCGCACCACCCGCAGCATGGACGTTAACCATCCACACGCCCAGCTCTGCCGCTGCGGCAACAGCACGCGCGGTAGTATTTGGAATATCGTGGAATTTCAGGTCAAGAAACACGTCGAAACCACGTTGATGCAGGTCACGAACAAGCTGTGGGCCGTATAAAGTAAACATCTCTTTGCCGACTTTTAAGCGACAATCCCGCGGATTAACACGATCAGCAAAGGCTAACGCGGCGTCTTTATTGGCATAATCCAGTGCGACAACAATCGGAGAAGAGCATAAGCCACTGTTATTCGTTTTACTTTCAGACGTCATTTTTAAGCCTTTTCCCGTCAATACGTGGTGTTTAAATCAAGAATAATAACGCTCGCATTATTCTACAGGGAGTAACCGCGAAATTACAGCATCGGCAAGTCTGAGTGTGTTATCCCTTTGTCAGGCTTTAGCTGTTACCGTCAACTTGCGTCAACGGAACAAAACATGCCATAGCCTGCGTAAAGTAAAGTAGTTTCAAGAAGGGTAAATTATCAATCAAATTATTTGATTAATATCATCAGGCTTTTGTGATTTTCATTAAACAAGGATACGGTATTATACACTCCATCGCAGACATTGATTGTCTACACAGTAGGTCAAATAATAAATACGTATGGAGTTCACCATGAAAATCATTAAATATATCGCCCCTGCACTGGTACTTTCCTTAGCCTCATTTGGCAGCTTCGCTGCGACTCAAGTGCAGCACCAATCATCAGTAGAGTTGAATAAAATTGGCTCTATCTCCGTCAGCAATGCCGGGACGCTAACTGAACTTGAAAGCCTGTTAGCCCAAAAAGCCGATGCTGCCGGGGCTAGATCATTCGAGATAATCTCCGCTAGCGGCAATAATAAACTGCACGGCACAGCAACGATTTACCGCTAAGTCTTACCCTCCCTCGGGTTAAGTCTGTGTCCCCCCTCAAGAGCGCCTCTGCGCTCTTTTTTACGTTTTAATGTGAATTTTTCGTGACAATTGTGTTATCCCCTGGACAGTTTCCACTTACTCGCTTAGCTTGGTATCTTCCCCTACGTTAAAGGTTATATGATGAGCGAAATTTCTACCTTAACCATTAAAATCCCTCTGGAATTAAAAGAGAAAATTAAAGCAATTGCGTTGGAGAAGCAGCTTTCTCTCAGTGCAGAAGTGTGCGAAAGATTAGAAAAAAGCCTTGAAGATGAGGTTAAAAGTAGCAAAAGTAGCCGTAAAGATACCAAATTGCATCATAACGACATTGATAACCAAGGTGTTGAAGAGATTTCAGAGCAGCCGTTAAGTCAAAAAGAATTGAAGAAATTGCGGCAGTTATTGAAAGTTGGCGTGAGAACGCCACAGAAGAAAAAGTAAGGTTTGAATCCCTCGCATCATCAGCTCTGACAATCGGGTGGCACGCGTCACCCGTTTTTTATTGCCCGTCCAACCCACGAATAGGTTTGACTGAGGCCCAGGCCCGGCAGGAAGGACAGTGCCAGTAAAGCGAATGAGCCGTAAAACCACATTTATGGCAGCGGTAACGCGGCTTGGTACGGATTTGCTCGCCCACCATATCACGCAGTAACAGCAAGCTCTCTTTCGCACGCCCTTCTTCGGCATCGGCTAAGTGATAATCCATCAAACGATAAAAAACACGCATAGTTGGATGACGTTGCAACTGGCGGTTGATATAGGTTTGGGCCACATCACGCCCCTCTTGCTGCTCCAGAATTTCCGCCAACATCAGCTCTGCGGTCGCACCGGTATTATCTTCGACGCAGCGTTTGAGGAAACTGGCCCAGGCTTCGGGTTGCTGTAAGTGTTGATAACAATCACTGAGCATCGGTAACGCTTCACTGACCACTTCTTTGTCTTGTTCCAGCACCCGCTCCAACGCCGCGACACCTTTCGCATACTCGCCCCTGGCAATATGGACGCGGCCTTGCATAATGGACACCCGAGCGCATTGTTTGTCGGCCGAGGCGGCTTTTTTCAACAGCCCCGTGGCCTTATCAAGATCATCACTGCCCATCGCCTGCAACGCCAGTTCGCAATAGAAATGGGCGATCTCTAAACGCTGATTCTCTTTGCCCATTTTGACCAGTTTTTCTGCCACCTCAATGGCGTTATTCCAGTCGCTGGTGGCCTGATGGATGACCAACAGTTGTTGCAATGCCCCGAGGCGGAAATCCTGCTCCTCAACCAATTGATTGAACATATCTTCCGCCCGGTCGTACAAACCGGCAGCCATATAATCGCGGCCGAGTTGCTGAATCGCCAGCAGACGTTGTTCAAAAGTTAAGGAGGCACTTTCCATTAGGGCTTGATGAATGCGGATAGCGCGGTCAACTTCACCACGAGAGCGGAACAGATTGCCTAACGTCAGATGGGCTTCAACCGTCGAACTGTCCTCTTTCAACATTTCAAGAAACAGATCAACCGCTTTATCCTGCTGATTAGATAAGAGGAAGTTAACCCCGGCCACGTATTCACGAGACAGACGGTTAGCATCCTGCTGTTTATCCTGCTGGGCGCTTCTACGCCCCATGTACCAACCGTAAGCGGCGGCAACGGGCAACAGCAGAAACAGCATTTCTAACATAGAAAATTATTCCTTGCCGACAGCCGGTGCGGACACCGTAGTGTTGGGTTCAACAGGCTGTTCAAGCTGAGATTCAAGACGTTTAATTTTCCGCTCTGCCCGGCCGAGAGAAATTCGCACCCGCAGATAAAAAAGCCCACAAATGACCCACCCCAGAACCAAACCAGCCGCAAAAAGCGTTGCCAATAACGTTGATACCCGATATTCACCCTGAGCCAATAAATAATTAAAGGTCACTACCTGATCGTTATTCGCCCCTAAAGTGACTGAAATCACGAAAATCACCAGCACTAACAAAAAAATCAGCAAATATTTCACGTTTTTTCCCAAAGGCCGAATCAACCTGATGAATTATGCCAAAAATATGGCGTCCATACTTAATAAATTAGCACTTCCTTGCCCTGCAAAGAAACCCTGCCCGCCAATAAAGCACCTAACCCCCGCCTAATCGATATTATTTTAAGCGGCGGTTCTGAGAATCAGGCTTCATTGTGCCATTTATTCAGACTCGCGTTTTTTAATCTCTTGCCGCTCCTGAGGTGGAATATTGAGCGGGCCAAACCAATGCTGCACTAACCAGCACACCACCGTGACCAGTAAACCGCTAATCAATGTGGCCGCAATCAAATCACGTGGCCAGTGCATGCCTAAAACCAACCGGCTTATCATGACACTTTGCGCCCATAACATCAGTAACATGATGGTTTTATAATGGCGACGCGGCCACAGTAATCCAACCGCCAATAGTGCCCAACTGGCCGCAAATACGGTATGACCCGAAGGGAATGCAAAGCCAGTTTCAAACTGCCAGTGGCGGCTCAACCAGGCAGGGATCAAGGTTTCGCCCTGCAACTGCTGTTTGACTAACGCACTCCGTTCTGCGCGCGATAATGAATAGAAAAAGCGATTATCAATATGATGTTCGGCTTCAAGCCACACCACAAAAGGTCGCGGTTCCTGTACCTGCTCTTTAATCAGTGATTTCACACCCTGGCCGACACCAATCACCACACCCAATATGATGAACAGCCCAATAGCCGCTTTGATACGAAAGCGCAGGCACCACAGAAACCAACTACTGAGCACTATGCTGGTGAGAATTCCCCAGGGCGCAGTCACCGTTTCTGTGGCCCAAAACAATCCTTTGAGCCAGAAATTTGCGCCTCCAGGCTGCCATTGCCAGCCTGAAAGCCAAATCACCAACGTCGGTAATAGCAAGATAAGTGTTCCGACTGCAATTCGCTGCGCTATGTTCCACATCTGGCATCCTTTTCTTTCTTTTCATTCAAAGCAATAACTAAATAATATAAGCCATACTAGCCATTTGATAACATAGATAAATTTTCCTTGTATCGTCAATATTAAGCTACTGACGATTTTCTCTTTCACTATTGATGCTTTGTTGAACAGCAGTGCGTTAAAAGTTATGGCAATATAGCTAATAATGAGTGTAGATAATTTTTTATTTAACCTTATTTAGCCAAAGGACTTGGCACTGTGGGCCGTTAGCAAGCCCCCAGCGGTATCAAGTAAGAGGCCATACATCTGGTTAAAGCGGGAATCCGGCAGTAGGATGCTCGACAACATACTTTAAGAGTCTGAAGTCATAATATGAACAGTAAGATGCAGCTAAAACGTGTAGCAGAGGCCAAATTACCTACCCCGTGGGGGGATTTCTTGATGGTCGGTTTTGAAGAACTGGCTACCGGGCATGACCATTTGGCCTTGATATTTGGTGATATTAGCGGTGATAAACCGGTGCTTTCCCGGGTTCATTCTGAATGCCTAACCGGGGATGCATTGTTTAGCCTGCGTTGCGACTGTGGTTTTCAGTTAGAAGCCGCACTCGCACACATTGCGGAAGAAGGCCGTGGCGTATTGATCTATCATCGTCAGGAAGGCAGAAACATTGGGTTGTTGAATAAAATCCGCGCTTACGCGTTGCAAGATCTGGGGGCTGACACCGTTGAAGCGAATAATCAGCTCGGTTTTGCTGCCGATGAGCGTGATTTCACGCTGTGCTCTGATATCTATAAATTGTTAGGTGTTAAAGCCGTGCGTCTGCTAACCAATAACCCCAACAAAGTGGAGATCCTTTCTGACGCCGGGATCAATATTGTAGAGCGCGTGCCATTGATTGTCGGGCAAAACCCTAAGAATGCGCAGTATATGGCAACTAAAGCGGCAAAAATGGGCCATTTGCTCTCAGAATAATCAATGGGTGGCAGCAGAAACCAATAAAAGGTGGCTTATTAACCCCCCTTTATTGGTTTACTACAGAAGTGACACCGTCACGAAAACGAGGGTTTTGGTCGCTACAGCATCTTGCGGATCACATAATGCAGAATGCCGCCGTTTTCGAAGTAGACCAATTCATTACCGGTATCAATCCGGCAATGAGTATTGACCGTTTGCTGACGACCATCGGCGTAAGTTAGGGTTACCGCAACAATCTGCCCCGGTGTCAACTGTTGTAAGCCACTGACACTAATAGATTCGTCTCCGGTCAGCCCCAAGGTCTTACGATCCACGCCGTGAGGGAACTCAAGCGGTAAAATACCCATGCCGATTAGATTCGAGCGATGAATACGTTCGAAGGATTCAGCAATAACCACTCTGACACCCAACAATCGAGGCCCTTTGGCCGCCCAGTCACGGCTGGAACCGGAACCATACTCTTTGCCGGCAATAACGGCTAACGGCACATCTTCCTGTTGGTAACGCATTGCAGCATCATAGATAGGCATCTCATTCTGAGAAGGAATATGGCGAGTCATCCCCCCCTCAATGCCGGGAACCATTTCATTACGGATACGGATATTGGCGAAAGTACCACGCATCATCACTTCATGGTTACCGCGACGCGAGCCATAGGAGTTAAACTCTTTAATCTCCACCCCGCGATCACGCAGATAACGGCCTGCCGGACTGTCCATTTTGATATTACCCGCCGGCGAAATATGGTCGGTGGTCACGGAATCGGCCAAAATAGCCAGGATTCGCGCGTGATGAATATCCTCAACCGGCTCAGGTAATGCCTGCATATCACTAAAGAAAGGCGGCAAACGGATATAGGTCGAATCTTGCTGCCAATCATAGGTTGGTGTGCTTTCGACCTCAATGCCCTGCCACTCTTCATCACCATCAAACACTGCGGCATACTCTTGGTGGAACATTTCTGTTTTAACTTCTTGAACCGCATTGGCAATCTCAAGTCCCGATGGCCAGATATCTTTCAAATAGACCGGATTACCCTGTGGATCATCGCCCAGCGCATCTCGCGTCAAATCAACATTCATATTTCCCGCCAACGCATAAGCCACCACCAGCGGCGGTGATGCCAGCCAGTTAGTTTTAACCAGCGGATGAATGCGTCCTTCAAAGTTACGGTTACCCGAAAGTACCGCGCCAACGGTTAAATCCCCTTCTTTGATGGCTTTTTCTATTGAGTCGGGTAATGGCCCGGAGTTACCAATACAAGTGGTGCAGCCGTAGCCCACCAGGTTGAAAGCCAGATTATCCAGATAAGGCGTCAATCCTGCGGCATTAAGATACTCGGTCACCACTTTAGAGCCGGGCGCTAGCGAGGTTTTCACCCAAGGCTTGGTTTTTAGCCCCTTTTCAGCCGCTTTTTTGGCTAACAGACCCGCGGCCATCAGCACACTGGGGTTGGAGGTATTGGTACATGAGGTAATAGCCGCAATCACCACCGCGCCGTGTTGTAACTCATGCGTTTTGCCATCCACAGTAAAAGTGACGTGATCAACTTTATCTTTCTTACTGTTGATTTCCAGCTCTTCAAATGCCTTGAACGCCTGCGGCACTTTAGGCAAAGCAACGCGATCCTGTGGCCGTTTCGGCCCTGCCATACTCGCCTCTACGCAGCTCAAGTCCAGAGATAACTGGCTGGTAAACCGGGGTTCATCACCCGGATTGCGCCATAAGCCTTGTGCTTTGCTATAGGTTTCGACTAAGGCAATCTGCTGATCACTGCGGCCACTTAACCGCATATAGCTCAGAGTCACGTCATCTACCGGGAAGAAACCACAGGTCGCACCAAACTCCGGCGACATATTGGCAATAGTGGCACGGTCGGCCAGCGGTAAATCTGCCAGTCCATCACCGTAAAACTCGACAAACTTACCCACCACACCGTGTTTTCTCAGCATTTGTGTCACCGTCAATACCAAGTCGGTTGCGGTGATCCCCTCGCGCATCTTGCCGGTCATTTTGAAACCAACCACATCGGGGATAAGCATTGAGATGGGCTGGCCCAGCATCGCAGCTTCAGCCTCTATCCCGCCAACGCCCCAGCCGAGTATTCCCAAGCCATTGATCATGGTGGTGTGAGAATCGGTACCCACCAGAGTATCCGGGTACGCCACCTCCTTGCCCTCTTGCTGTTCGTGCCACACCGTCTGGCCCAAATACTCCAGGTTAACCTGATGGCAAATCCCAGTACCCGGCGGCACCACCCGGAAGCGGCTGAAGGCTTTTTGCCCCCAGCGCAGGAAGGTATAGCGTTCATGGTTACGTTCCATTTCAAGCCGGACGTTTTCACCAAAAGCCGCTTTATCACCGAACTCATCAACCGTGACTGAGTGGTCAATAACCAGATCGACCGGCGAGAGCGGATTAACCTGTGCGACATCGCCCCCCAAGCGTTGTACCGCTTCACGCATGGCCGCCAGATCAACCACCGCCGGTACACCGGTGAAGTCCTGCATCAATACCCGCGCGGGCCGATAAGCGATTTCCCGATTGGCATGTCCGGTGTGCTGCCAGTCAATAATGGCTTTTAGATCAGCAAGCTGAACCTGTTCACCATCAAGGTGGCGCAGTAGATTTTCCAGCAACACTTTCAATGATTTTGGCAATCGATCAATATTACCCAACTCACTCGCCAACTGCGGCAAGCTGTAATAGTGATATTCGCGATCAAGAGTGACCAATCTGGCCATACTCGTTTTGCGTAGATCCAACGACATAGCGCCTCCATTGTTGTTATAGGTGTTCTAAATTAGTGGGTATCTCAACAGGTCTATCCCCTTGAGATTATGAGGTCTGTATTAAATATAACACAACCAAAGTTAACATTTTTGCAACAAGCGTAGTTTTGCTCATTACTTCAGGGTAAATTCCCGACGGTGTGTAACGAGGTCAATACCCTATAAAGTCCTTGGGGGAATTAAAGCAACTATCTTTGAGATATTGGCTAATATTTACGTATTATCGTGACAGGTTTAAATTTTTAATAATGTCGAAACTCTGAAGCAATGAAATAATTTCAAATGCAACAATTTACATTTTTAACGATGAATATGTCAAAACTAAAAGCGGGAATATCAGATGGATAAGATACTGTGTCAACACAATCAAGATATAACGATTATTACCATTAATAATGCGGCAAAGCGTAATTGCTTCGATAATGAAATGTCCATTGCGGTGGTCCAATTAATTCGTGAAGCAGAAAATAAAAAACAGCGCGCCATTGTGATCAACGCTAATCTGTCACAGGGGATTTTTTCAGCCGGTCATGACTTGCATGAATTAACCTCTGCGGGGGAAATTATAAATGACCCTATGTTTGAAATGTTTAAGGTTATCAGTCATTCACCATTACCCGTAATTGCCCAAGTAGAGGGGGCAGTTTATGCTGGCGCTTTACATTTATTGATGGTTTGCGACATGGTTTATGCGACAAAAGACAGTAGCCTTATAATGAGTGCTAATAAAATGGGTGTTCCTTTCTCGCTGAGTAACTATCAACATTGGCTGGCAGTCATAGGCATTCATAAAGTAAAAGAGTTATTTTTCACTGCTCATTCGATATGATGCTAATGATGCATATAACGCTGGTATATTCAATAGAGTATTTGATGATAGAACCAAACTGCAAACTCATATTGAAGAAGTTTGTATCGCTTTAGTCGACTGTTGCGCGGAGGGGATTGCAAACAGTAAATTGCAGTTAAATACTTTATCAAATAATGTCACCATAAACTATGATAAAGCCGCAGAAATAGAAATGTCCAGATACAATATAATCAACAGCCCTAACTTTAAAACGCGGGTAGACGTATTAATTTCTAAATTGGGTCATAAATAATAAGGGAATAGATTATGAGTTCTATGATTTTAAATGATGTATTAGTTATTGATTTCACTCAGGCTTTGGCTGGTCCCTATTGCACTCTGTTACTTTCGTATAATGGTGCCCGTGTAATTAAAATAGAACGCCCGGCATCAGGCGATATGCTCCGCTCAGCGGCTCCTTTCACCCCTGAGGGGCTATCTATTTTTTGGGCGTCTGTTAATTCCAACAAAGAAAGTTGCGCCTTAGACTTAAAGAATAACGATGATCTGGAGTTAATTAAAAACATCATCAGAAAAGCCGATATTTTAGTGGAGAACTTCAGGCCAGGGGTAATGGAAAAGTTAGGTCTTGGCTATGATGATGTAAAGAAAATCAACCCGACAATTATTTATACTTCAATTTCAGGCTTTGGTACAACAGGGCCGATGGCACATGAACCTGGATTTTATTTAATTGGGCAAGGCTATTCTGGCATGATGCCAATTAATGGCGATGTAGATAAAGATATGGGCCGGATTGGTTTTCCTATTGGTGATATAAGCGCAGGAATGTGGGGCTATATGTCGACGATGACCGCCTACTGTGGTCGTTTAAAAACAGGTGTTGGCGCTTATATTGATATATCGATGCTAGATGGATTATTTGCGATGATGCCTGTAGAGGTAACGGCCTACACTAAACTTAACGAACTCGGACACTATACTGGTAATATTGATCCCGCCGCGGCTCCCTTTGGAGCTATACCTACTCAAGATAGTGCTATCATTGTGGCGGTTCTGGGCGAAAAACTGTGGCTCAGCTTTTGTCAGGCAGTAGGAAAAATAGAATGGTATGACGATCCCTATTTCAAAACTGGCCCTGATAGAATCAAAAATAGAGCTGCACTACAAGCTGTTGTACAACCCTTATTCAAACAAAAAAGAACGGCAGAATGGCAAAAGATTCTTACTGATGCGGGTATTCCAAATGGTGTGATCAATGACATTAAACAGGCTTGTGAGCAACCGCAAATTGCGGCACGTAATATGTTGGTAAAAGCGGGAGACTATCTCGTGCCGGGAAATCCAATGAAAATAAGCAGTAATTTTGAAATGAAAACATTTAAAGCCCCGGAAACAATAGGCGCATCTACAGATAAAATAAGAAAAGATTTTAAATAAGTGATAAATAGGAGTGTCAGCACTCCTTCCGCAAAGCAATCTGACAAAACGGAGAATCTAGTATACTCCGCTGATAAAAACCTATAAATCTTACACACGATTATGAACAGTATGATTGAGCAAATAAATTTGGCGTGAAAGAAACTGTTACTGCTGCTGGCCATTCAGCTAAGAATGGTTAGAGCGTGGCTTAATAAATGATTGTTTTTAAAGTAGGCGAGAGTGTTCAGAGTTTTGTGTCACGTTAAAAGCTCATTACAACGTAATCACTTTATCGAGGCGGCCTTCAAAATAAATCGCCAACTGGGACAATGTCAAATTCCAGCTCTGTATCGGCATTATCCATTTACCCTGGGCATTCATCAGCCCGAGATAAAGTCACTTCAATAAACTGTTTTCATTCGGAAAAGCGCCTTTTGTTTTCGTCAGTTTCCTGAACTGACTGTGCTCTGACTCAATATCTGGTGGATAAACCTACGTTCTAATGAAATGTGAAACAGAGGGGATTGATCCCCCCTCTGTTAAGCCCAGGCTCACGGCGGAAAGTTACACATCACTTACACGCAATCTACACATAGTGAGCGAGCACGATTTCCAGGGGAAGATGTAAGCTGTTGATTTAGTTATCACTTAGTCGGCAATTTAATGTCCTTGAACATCGCCTCGATATCATCATTAGAGCGCAGCGCTACGGCTTTATCCACCACATCACGGGTTAGATGGGGGGCGAAACGCAAAATAAAGTCATACATATAACTGCGCAGGAAAGTGCTACGGCGAAAACCAATCTTTGTGGTGCTGTAGGTAAAGATATCACGCGCATCTACCGTCACCAGATCAGGGTCTTGGATGGGATCAACCGCCATGCTGGCAATAACCCCGACCCCTAAGCCCAAACGTACATAAGTCTTAATCACGTCAGCATCGGTGGCGGTAAAGACGATACGAGGCGTTAAACCGGCCCGGTTGAAGGCGGTGTCCAACTCAGAACGGCCAGTAAAGCCAAAGGTGTAAGTGACAATCGGATACGCCGCCAACTCTTCAATACTGACATGGATTTTGCCAGCCAATGGGTGATCCGGCTTAACAACTACAGCACGGTTCCAGTGGTAGCATGGCAACATAATCAAATCGTCATAAAGATGAAGGGCTTCAGTGGCAATGGCAAAGTCAGCACTGCCTTTCGACACCGCCTCCGCAATTTGCGTCGGTGATCCTTGATGCATATGCAACGAAACACGCGGGTAACGCTCAATAAAGCCTTTAATCACATTGGGCAATGCATAACGGGCCTGAGTGTGTGTGGTCGCAACATATAATGAGCCTTTATCCGGATAAGTATGTTCACCCGCAACAGCTTTGATAGCATCCACTTTTGATAAGACTTCACGGGCAATTCGGATGATTTCCAACCCTGCGGGGGTCACCTGTGTGAGATGTTTACCACTGCGGGCAAAAATCTGGATACCCAGCTCATCTTCCAGCATTCTAACCTGCTTACTGATCCCCGGCTGTGAGGTGTATAAGCCTTCGGCGGTGGATGATACGTTAAGGTTATGATTTACCACCTCAACAATATAGCGAAGCTGCTGCAATTTCATATCGATACCATCCTAGGTTGAACACTGCGGGAATACCACAGTTTGGTATATCGGTATCACCCGGTATGCCGAGAAGTTACTCACTAAAACCCGTAAACACCCTGATGTGCGGTGGTCAGTATTGACCTTATAATAACTTTAAGAGATAAAAAAATTATTTATATAACCAATATCACTATATCATTTCAATCGCGGCTGTATAGAACACGGACATAAAAATGATCACATTTTTTGATAAATGCAGCTAGCGGTCAAGAATTGTTAACTTCAACAGATTACTCAAGACTATAAAGCAGTTGAATAAATTAACCCAATAAAAAAACCAGCCATTAAGACTGGTTTTCACTTGTGCTGTTAAGCAGTATCCCCGACAACGGCCATGTTACCGCCCGACGAAGAGAGAAACTTATTTCTTCGTTTCTTTTTTTGCTTCAACCCATTTTCCATCGATATAGAATGCAGACCATCCTGTGGCCTTACCCTCTTTCTCTGATGAAACATACTGCTGTTTAGTCTTGCGGCTAAAGCGAACCATCGTTTTATTGCCGTCATTGTCTACCACTGGCGCATCAGCCAGGTAGCGTAACTTCTCAGGCAAACGATCTTTGAATCTAACCAATTCCTCAACCATTGGCGCGCGGGTTTCACGCGATTTAGGGAAGGTGTTAGCGGCCAGGAACACGCCCGCAGCCCCATCACGTAGCACGAAATAGGCATCTGATTTATCACAAGGCAATTCTGGCAACGGAACCGGGTCTTCTTTCGGCGGTGCAACTTCGCCGCTGCGCAAGATTTTACGGGTATTCTTACATTCGTCGTTGGTACAGCCCATGTACTTACCAAAGCGCCCCATTTTCAGGTGCATTTCAGAACCACATTTCTCGCACTCAACAATCGGGCCTTCATACCCTTTAATTCGGAACTCGCCCTGCTCGATTTCATAACCATCACAGGCCGGATTATTACCACAGACATGCAATTTACGCTGATTATCAATCAGATAACTGTCCATCGCAGTGCCGCACTTCTCGCAACGACGGCGGGCGCGCAAGGCGTTGGTTTCCGCATCATCGCCTTCCAGAATATTTAGAATCTCAGCGTCTGGCACCAGATTGATGGTGGTTTTGCAGCGCTCTTTCGGGGGCAGCGCATAACCGGAACATCCCAGGAACACCCCGGTACTGGCCGTGCGTATCCCCATCTGACGACCACAAGTTGGGCAATCTATACTGGTCATGACCATCTGATTCGGGCGCATCCCGCCCTCTTCAGGATCTTTCTCTGCCTTTTCAAGCTGCTCACTGAACTCAGCGAAGAAGCCATCCAGTACCGTTTTCCATTCAGCCTGATTATTGGCAACCTGATCCAGGCCACTTTCCATACGTGCGGTGAAATCGTAGTTCATCAACTCGCGGAAGTTCTCTTCCAGACGGTCGGTTACAATTTCACCCATTTTTTCAGCATAGAAACGGCGGTTCTCAACCCGGACATAGCCACGATCTTGTATCGTCGAAATGATCGACGCATAAGTAGACGGACGGCCAATACCGCGTTTTTCCAACTCTTTTACCAGCGATGCTTCACTGTAACGTGCAGGCGGCTTGGTAAAGTGCTGGCTGGGGATCAGTTTTTGTAAATCCAGATCAGTGCCAACGTCAATCACTGGCAAGGTGCGATCTTCATCGCCTTTGCGCAGTGCTGGCATCACTTTGGTCCAACCATCAAAGCGCAAAGTACGGCCTTTGGCACGCAGTTGGAAATCACCGGCTTGCACTGTCAACGTGGTGGAATCGTACTTGGCCGGTGTCATCTGACACGCGACGAACTGACGCCAAATAAGCTGATACAGCTTCTGGGCATCGGCTTCCATATCTTTTAACTGCTCCGCCAGCACACTCACATCCGACGGACGGATAGCTTCATGGGCTTCCTGAGAATTCTCTTTGCTACTGTACTGATTCGGCGCGGATGGCAGGTATTTGTCACCAAAGTTATCACCGATATAACCGCGCACCATCGTCAGTGCATCCTGACTTAAATTGGTGGAATCGGTACGCATATAGGTGATATGACCCGCTTCATACAAGCGCTGCGCCATCATCATGGTTTTCTTCACCCCAAAGCTCAGGCGAGTACTGGCCGCCTGCTGCAAGGTAGAGGTGATAAACGGCGCACCCGGCTTACTGCTGGTCGGTTTGTCTTCACGATCCAGCACGTTATAGCGGGCGTTTTCCAATAATTTCAGTGCGGCATGGGTCTGCTCACGGTTAACCGGTTTAAACGGCTTATTGTGCGCATGGGTAACTTCCATTTGTATCGGAACGTCGCCTTTTGCCAGCAGGTCAGCATGTAACTCCCAGTACTCTTCTGGGACAAACGCTTTAATATCTCGTTCACGATCGACGACCAAACGCACAGCCACTGACTGAACGCGCCCGGCAGACAAGCCTCGGGCAATCTTTTTCCACAGCAGCGGAGAAACCATATACCCCACAACCCGGTCCATAAAGCGACGGGCTTGCTGGGCGTTAACCCGATTAATGTTCAATTCACCCGGTTGATTAAATGCCTGTTGGATAGCATTTTTCGTGATTTCGTTAAACACCACTCGACTAAAACGCTTATCGTCACCACCAATCACTTCCCGCAAATGCCAGGCGATAGCCTCTCCTTCGCGGTCAAGGTCGGTTGCGAGATAGATGTGGTCAGCGTTTTCGGCTAATGCTTTCAGCTCGGCAACCACTTTCTCTTTACCGGGCAAAATTTCATATTGCGCTTTCCAGCCATGATAAGGATCGACGCCCATACGGTTCACTAAAGCAACCTTTTCGTCTTTCTTCACTTTTACTTTGGGCTTCTCGGCTTTCTTGGCTTTATCTTCAGTTGAGTCAGCGCTCTTTTTACTGGCTGAGCCACTGGTCGGCAAATCACGAATGTGACCGACACTGGACTTAACCACAAAGTCATTCCCTAAGTATTTATTAATAGTTTTGGCTTTTGCCGGGGACTCAACTATTACGAGAGCTTTACCCATAATTACCTTTTACCTAAATTATTTCTTCTAAAAGAAGGTTTTTATCTTGCCATACCGCGGCATTCTGTATCTCTTTATTTATATTGCGGTAGTTTCACAGGAGATCAACCTGTTTTTTTGATCGGAGCCATAATAATGCAATCCGACGCTCATCTGGCGACCCTGTAAAATGTTTGCTCGCGCCCAAAGCTTTAGCAGTAAACTCTGCTCAATAGCGTCAACAAAACCTTCCACCTAATAGTCTAAAATCCCACACTGTACCTGATAAAAAGCGACACGCAACCTAATTAGCACGGAATCCGAATTTATCCAATAACGGCGATGGAACCACCCAACGCACGAATAAACCTTAGCCGGTTTGCGCACAAATGCTAACCCGCAGTACAATAGTCTGAGAAATTTCACTGTGGTGAGGAGATATAATGAACGCAAACACAACGCCGATCGAACGTAATAAACTCTTGGCGGAAGCCAATAACATTATTCGTCAGCATGAAGATTATCTGCACGGTATGCTGGCGACAGAAGTTGAGCAAAAAGGCCCGGTGTTGGTATTTCGCGGAGAGTTCTTCCTGGATGAGGATGGTTTACCGACAACAAAAACAACCGCGGTATTTAACATGTTCAAACATTTGGCTCACGTATTGTCAGCAAAATATCATCTAGTCGATTAATCGCCGGTTATTTTCATTTTGCCGCACCTTATTTTTGCGGTTGAGTCACCGTTTATTTTTATAAAAATAAACAGGGGGCTGCAAGCCCCCTGTTGTTACTTAGCCAAATCGTTTCATAAACTTATAATAAGGGTTTCTCACCGCGTTGCCACCAGCGCAATAGCAGGCGATCAGCGCTTTCTGCTGCACTACCGGTAAAGCGATCCATCAGGCGTTTGCGACGCGAATAACGGACACCAATAACCTCGTGATTATCCATTTCTGCAATTAATAGATCATCGCTGGTGCCAATGGCATCAACCAACCCTTTTTCTTTTGCTTGTGTACCAAACCAATGCTCACCTGTCGCCACCGCATCAATATCTAATGAAGGCCGCTGCTGCTGCACGAACTGTTTGAATAACAGATGGGTTTCATTTAGATCTTCGCGGAATTTTTCACGCCCCTGTTCGGTATTTTCGCCAAACAGAGTCAGGGTGCGTTTAAATTCACCGGCGGTATGCAATTCAACATCAATATCGTTCTTTTTCAGTAAACGGTGAAAGTTGGGAATCTGCGCCACAACACCAATCGAACCGATAATGGCAAAAGGCGCACTGATTATGCGATCCGCCACACAAGCCATCATGTAACCGCCACTGGCAGCCACTTTATCTACTGCAACCGTCAGACGGATACCTTTGTGACGTAAACGTTCCAATTGCGAGGCCGCCAAGCCATAACCGTGTACCACGCCGCCCGGACTTTCCAATCTCAGCAACACTTCATCTTGCGCAGTGGCCACCGCCAGCACCGCAGAAATCTCTTCGCGTAGCGAAGTCACTTCATGCGCGTCAATACTACCTTTAAAATCAATCACGTAGAGACAAGGTTTAACCGCTGCGATGGCACCGGCCTTGGCACGCTGTTTTTTCAGTTTTTGATCGGATTTCTGCTGTTTTTTAAACTCTTTGCTCCAGACTTTTTGCTCGGCAGACCCCATCCGAGCCAGGCGCATTTCGCGCTGCATTTCCTTATATTGCTCACCCAAATCAACCAGATTCAACTCTCCCCGCTGCCCTTGCTTTCTCATTCCTTGACTGACGATCAGTAGCACCACCGCACCAATCGCTACCACAATGGTCACGACTTTGGCCAGAAACAGCCCATACAGAGAAATTAACTCCACAAATACCGCCTTTCTTTAATATGTTTTTAGAGAGATACCCGCATTCTAGCGAACCCGCAGGCTGGCGTCTTGCGCAAATGAAAAATTGCATTGGTTTCGCTTAAATATAAGAATGTAAGAGATTTCGCGGTATGCCGGGGTAACATCCCCGCCGCCTGTAAGAGGAATAATTATGCATTACCAACCTAAACATGACTTGCTTGATCAGCGCATTATTTTAGTCACTGGCGCAGGTGATGGCATTGGACGCGAAGCGGCAGTGACATACGCCCGTTTTGGTGCCCGTTTAATCTTAGTTGGCCGCACTGAAAGTAAGTTGATTGCGGTGCAACAGCAGATAGCGGATGCCGGTGGGTCTGCCGCCATCGTATTACCACTGGATTTGTCACATGCGACACCACAGAGTTGCCAGCAACTGGCTGACACACTGAACGCGCAGATTCCGTGTCTGGACGGCGTATTACATAATGCCGGTTTATTGGGCGATATCGTGCCAATGGCAGAGCAGAATATCGCCGTGTGGCAACAGGTAATGCAGGTGAATGTTAATGCAACTTTCATGCTTACTCAAGCGCCATTGCCACTATTACTGAAATCCCATGATGCCTCATTGGTTTTCACCAGCTCCAGTGTGGGTCGGCAGGGGCGCTCTGGCTGGGGCGCGTATGCGGTATCTAAATTTGCCACTGAAGGCATGATGCAGGTATTGGCTGAAGAGTATAAACAGAGTAATTTGCGGGTTAATTGTATCAATCCGGGCGGCACGCGCACCCAGATGCGCGCCAGTGCTTTTCCAGATGAAGCCTCCGATAAATTGAAAACACCGGCGGATATTATGCCGTTGTATCTTTACCTGATGGGCGATGATAGCCGCAGAAAAACCGGTATTAGCTTCGATGCACAACCTGGCCGCAAAGCCGGCCCCGCCGAATAAAAGGAATATCATTATGTCTGAAGACCGACACCAGCAGCGCCAACAAAAGATAAAAGAAAAGGTTGAATCGCGGGTTGCCGCCGCTCAAGAGATCCGCGGTATTTTGATTGTGTTTACCGGTAACGGCAAAGGTAAAACGACGGCGGCGTTTGGTACGGTTACGCGCGCGGTAGGTCATGGCCTTAACGCTGGCGTGATACAATTTATAAAAGGGGAATGGCCGAACGGCGAAAAGAATTTGCTTGAGCAGCATGGCGTTGAATTTCAAGTGATGGCAACCGGTTTCACATGGAATACCCAAAATAGAGAAACCGATACTGCGGCTTGTCAGGGCGTTTGGCAGCACGCCTTGCGAATGCTGGCCGATCCGACACTGGATTTAGTGGTATTGGATGAGTTGACCTACATGGTCGCTTACGACTACCTGCCACTGGAGGACGTACTCACTGCGCTCAAACAGCGCCCTGCTCATCAAACCGTCATTATTACTGGCCGTGGTTGCCATCGTGACCTGCTGGAGATGGCCGATACCGTCAGCGAATTACGCCCGGTCAAACATGCCTTTGATGCGGGGATTAAGGCCCAACAAGGTATTGATTGGTAAAAGATGTGTGGTGAGATAGAGGCATTAGATAAGTCATATTGCCGCAGTCACAAAACTGCGGCAATAGAGTTGAGAGCGGTAACTCTGCGCACTCATCACGCGTTAGCCCGATGGCTTACCCGCGCTTATTCGTGCCGCGACGACCCGCAGTGGCTGCCGGCACTGCATTACCTGTATTTTGGCGAGTTGAGCCTTTACGTGCTGAACCCTGGCGGCCAGCAACCTGACGCCCCGCGACTTCAGTATGGCGTTTGACTGCACGGCGGATTTGATTAGCTTTAACCCGACGGCGGTCTTTCTCAACCGGCAATTTACTGACGGTTTCGGAATCCATTTCGACTAATTGACGCAAGTAGTTGGTCGCTTTCAGATCCAGCTCAGTCCAGCCGCCACGAGGCAGACCTTTTGGCAGATTGATATCGCCATAACGCACACGAATCAAACGGCTAACCTGCACGCCGACCGCTTCCCACAAACGACGAACTTCACGGTTACGCCCTTCGGTCAATGTGACGTTATACCACTGGTTAATCCCTTCGCCACCCTGGAAACTGATGGTACGAAAAGCCGCAGGGCCATCTTCCAATTGCACACCACGGCTGAGCTGTTTGATTTTTTCGTCATCAATCAGGCCAAATACGCGCACGGCATATTCACGCTCAACTTCACGGCTCGGGTGCATCAGGCGGTTAGCCAGTTCGCCGTCAGTCGTGAACAGTAATAAACCAGAGGTGTTCACATCCAAACGACCTACCGCGACCCAACGTGAGCCACGCAGTTTAGGCAAACGATCAAATACTGTCGGACGCCCCTCAGGATCATTACGGGTACAAAGTTCGCCTTCCGGTTTGTAATACGCCAAAACGCGGCAAACCGTCTCTTCAGACTCTTTAATAGAAAGAAGGTGACCATCCAGGCGGATTTTAGTGGCCTGAGTCACCTCAACACGATCGCCCAGTGTAGATATTTTGCCATCTACACTGACGCGGCCCTGCTGGATAATAGTTTCGATTTCCCGACGTGAACCGTGACCTGCTCGCGCCAAGACTTTTTGTAATTTTTCACCCACAACTTTTGTTTTATCACCCACAGCCCGGTCGCCCTGTGATTTAGGGCTTTGTGGCTTTGCGTTCGGTAACTGTTGGTTTTCTGACTTCTCGCTCATTGAGCAACCTCTAATGTCGCCTTCACAGGCGTCGTGTTATATATTGTAATCAATAAGTTAAGCTCACAATCAAGCAAAACTCACTGATTGTAATACATTTTGGAACGCAGCATGGCGCGCAGATAACGGCGCAAAAAAACCACACGCTGGTTCGTGACCGCACATATTACACTAATTTCACGATCAGGGTTTCAAAAACTATCCCGGCCGATGACTCAATAGACGTCATTGAAAACCAGTGTGTATAAAGAACAATGCCCTCTCCTGCGTGACTCAATACCTTCGCGTTCAATTCATTACAACAATTGCAGGTTCTGGTCAGTAACGGTTAGCGAAAGGGTGTTGCATCCCCAGCACCTTCACGGATAACCTCTGGAGAGGACTCAGTCAGGTCAATAACGGTGGTCGGCTGCTGGCCCAGCGAGCCGCCGTGAATGATCAAATCGACCAATTTACCCAGATGATCTTTGATCTCTTCCGGATCAGATTCGGCGAAATCATTACCCGGCAGTATCAATGTGGTAGACATCAGTGGCTCACCTAATACATCCAGCAATGCCAGCGCGATAGGATTTGAAGGCACGCGCAAACCAATGGTTTTACGTTTGTCATTCATCAAGCGCCGAGGCACTTCTTTGGTTGCCTTTAAAATAAAGGTGTAATTGCCCGGCGTGTTATTTTTGATCAGACGAAAAGCGGAGTTATCAACATAGGCATACGTCGATAGCTCAGACAAATCACGACATACCAAGGTGAAGTTGTGATTGCCATCGAACTGACGAATACGACAGATACGTTCCATTGCAGATTTATCTTCCAGACGGCAGCCAAGGGCATAACCAGAATCTGTCGGATAAACAACCACCCCCCCTTTACGCAAAACATCAACGCTCTGGTTAATTAAGCGTGGTTGTGGATTTTCCGGGTGAATATAAAAGAATTGACTCATTACTCTACCTCATCATTCAACGTGTGATCGGTATTGGCAGGCACTGTAGGCCAATCTCGCCATACCGGTTCCACCCCTGCGGGCAGCCACAATTTGCGGCCCAATTCAATCCAGGAACACGGTTGATGGAAATCAGACCCCTGGGATGCAAGTAACTTATAATCGCGTGCGTACTGCGCAAGTTGCGCCCGTTCATGGGGCGCTTGCTGGCATTGTGCGACTTCCATTGCGTCGCCGCCTTGTTCAGCAAAATGCGCTAATAACCGTTTTAGCCATTTGGCGGTTAAATCATAGCGCGCAGGGTGTGCCAGCACCGCTTGACCACCAGATTGCTGAATGGCATCAATGGCTTGTTCTATTGTACACCACTGCGCGGGGACATAACCGGTCTTGCCTTTAGCTAAATACTTTTTAAAAACCTGCCCAACATTGCCGGCTAACCCTAATTCCACCAAATAACGAGCAAAATGGCCGCGAGTAACCTGACCGCCTTCAGCCAAGCGATTCGCGCCCTCCCAGGCATCAGGAATTCGTGCTTTTGCCAAACGAGCGCCTATCTCTTGCGCTCTTATATAGCGGTGGTTTGACTGTTCACGCAGCAATTTGACGATGCTGGCATGGTGAACATCAATACCCAGCCCCACAATATGGATTTCGTGGTTTTCCCATAATGTGGAAATTTCCACACCCGAGATAAGTTGCAACGGTAATTGGTGCTGCTCAATCGTGGCGGCAGCCTCGGCCAGGCCCGCAGTGGTGTCATGATCGGTAATCGCTAGCACCCCAACACGCATCGAGGCTGCCCGCAGCACCAGCGCGGAGGGCGCTAAGGAACCATCGGATGCCGTAGTGTGGCTATGCAAATCATAAATCGTAAAAGCAGTAGAAGGGAACGAGCTATCAACGACATCTGCTTTATCAGGTACAGTGGTATTATTCATCACGACTGGCTTATCTATCAAAATGGATTAACCAAAACAAAAATTCAGAAAAACGTAGCTGACTATCATACCCGTTTATCCCCCAGTGACGTTAATCAAACTTCCTCATCACGGCCACGTATCAAAACAAGTGATATTAAAAACAATTAATCAACTGTTGACATTCATCTCATGAACTAGTTTACTAGTACACAAGACATCGCGGTGATGCCAAGACACACGGCTGCACCAATAGGCCAAATGCAATCATAGAGAATAGTGACTGATAATGAAAACTTCCCTGATTTCCTTACTGCGTTGGTGGCACATCTCCCTCTTTTGGGCGATGTAATCACGCATATCAGTCATCAGACAGTGCAGATTGCTTCAGCCCGCGAATAGCGGGCTTTTTTATGGACAGATTTTCAGCGTAACCTTTTTTCAGATCAATTTTTCAGGATGACTACATGATGCCAACATCGCGCCCTAGTTTGCAGTTACTGACAGCCACAGCTTGTTACCGCAATGATCCGACAGCATTGTTTCATCAATTATGTGGGGCGCGACCGGCAACGCTGTTACTCGAATCTGCCGAAGTGACCAGTAAAGAGAATTTGAAAAGCCTGCTTATCATTGATAGCGCCCTGCGTATCACCGCGCTGGGGCAGCAAGTCACGGTCGAAGCCCTGACCCGCAACGGCGCATCGTTATTGCCACTGTTAGATGCCGCCTTGCCAGCCGATGTTAAGATTCAGGTGCGGCCAAATAGCCGCGAGTTAATCTTCCCGGTGATCAATGAGGTACAAGATGAAGATACCCGTTTACAGGCTCTCTCGGTTTTTGATGCGCTGCGTTTACTCCTGACGCTGGTTGATGCTCCAGTTGCCGAGCGGGAAGCGATGTTTGTTGGTGGTTTGTTCGCTTACGATCTGGTTGCCGGTTTCGAGAATTTACCGCCACTGCGCCAAGACCAACGTTGCCCGGACTTCTGCTTCTATTTAGCCGAAACCTTGCTGGTGCTGGATCATCAACATCGCGATACCCGCTTGCAAGCCAGCCTGTTTACTCCGGATGAACATGAGCATCAACGCCTGAGCGCACGACTGGCGCAGCTTGCTCACCAACTGCAACAACCCCCACAGCCCATACCGGCAACATCCGTTCCTGAAATGACGTTACAGTGTAACCAATCGGATGAAGAATACGGCCAGGTTGTCAGTCAATTACAGTTGGCAATCCGTGCAGGCGAGATCTTTCAGGTGGTGCCTTCCCGCCGTTTCTCACTGCCTTGCCCATCACCACTGGCGGCTTACCAGACCCTAAAAGACAGCAACCCTAGCCCCTATATGTTCTTTATGCAGGACAATGAATTTTCGCTGTTCGGGGCGTCACCTGAAAGTGCGCTGAAATATGATGCCAGCAATCGCCAGATTGAAATCTACCCCATCGCCGGTACTCGTCCGCGTGGCCGCCGTGCTAATGGTGAGTTGGACCGCGATTTAGACAGCCGTATCGAACTGGAGATGCGCACCGACCATAAAGAGCTGGCGGAACATTTGATGTTAGTGGATTTAGCACGTAATGATCTGGCCCGTATCTGCGAACCAGGTAGCCGCTATGTAGCTGATTTAACAAAAGTTGATCGTTACTCCTTTGTCATGCATCTGGTTTCCCGCGTCATTGGCACGCTGAGACTCGATCTGGACGTGCTACACGCTTATCAGGCTTGCATGAATATGGGCACATTAAGCGGTGCGCCCAAAGTTCGCGCCATGCAACTGATTGCGGGCAGCGAAGGTACACGTCGAGGCAGCTACGGGGGAGCCGTGGGCTACTTCACCGCTCACGGTGACTTGGATACCTGCATTGTTATCCGCTCGGCTTATGTCGAAGACGGGATAGCCACAGTACAAGCAGGTGCCGGCGTGGTTCTCGATTCAATTCCACAGGCGGAAGCCGACGAAACCCGCAATAAAGCCCGTGCCGTACTACGCGCGATTGCCACCGCACACCACGCCAGGGAGATCTTCTGATGGCCGATATCCTGTTACTCGATAACGTTGATTCCTTTACTTACAACCTGGTAGACCAACTGCGATCCAGTGGCCATCGGGTGGTAATTTACCGCAACCAGATTGCGGCCGATACCCTCATCGAACGCTTGGGGCAGCTTGAAAAACCGGTACTGATGCTCTCCCCCGGCCCCGGCACACCGGCGCAGGCAGGGTGTATGCCTGAATTGCTGCAACGCCTGCGCGGTCAGCTACCTATCATTGGCATTTGCCTCGGTCATCAGGCAATTGTGGAGGCTTATGGCGGCCATGTCGGTCAGGCCGGTGAAATCCTGCATGGCAAGGCTTCGGCCATTGAACATGACGGGCTGGGGATGTTTGCCGGAATGCCCAACCCATTACCGGTTGCCCGCTATCACTCATTGGTCGGCAGCAATATCCCAACAGAATTAACCGTTAACGCCCGTTTTGGCGAGATGGTCATGGCGGTTCGCCATGATGACCACCGGGTTTGTGGTTACCAATTCCACCCGGAATCGATTTTAACGGCCCACGGTGCCCGTTTGCTGGAGCAAACACTGGCCTGGGCGCTATGCCCTGCCACGCCACGTTCTTTGGGTCGGTCGTAAATAAGGAATACCAAATGCACGCGTTATTAGAAAAACTGTTCCGGGCTGAATCCTTAACCCAGGCTGAAAGCCAGCACCTGTTTGCAGCTATCGTGCGTGGTGAGCTGGAACCCAGCCAACTGGCGGCGGTACTGATCAGCATGAAAGTCCGTGGTGAAACACCGGCTGAGATAGCCGGTGCAGCGCAGGCATTGCTGGCAGATGCGCAACCTTTCCCACGCCCTGACTATCGCTTCGCCGATATTGTCGGTACTGGCGGTGACGGCACAAACAGCATTAATATCTCCACTGCCAGCGCCTTTGTGGCAGCCAGTTGTGGGGTAAAAGTGGCTAAACACGGCAACCGCAGTGTGTCCAGCCGTTCCGGTTCATCAGATCTGCTGGCGGCATTCGGTATCCGCCTTGATATGAGTGCCGAGCAGTCTCGATTAGCATTGGATGAGTTAGGGGTGTGCTTCCTGTTTGCGCCGCAGTATCACCCCGGTTTTCGCCATGCAATGCAAGTGCGTCAACAACTGAAAACCCGCACGTTGTTTAATGTGCTGGGACCGTTAATTAACCCGGCACGCCCACCTTTGGCGCTGATTGGCGTTTATAGCCCCGAACTGGTATTGCCGATTGCACAAACGCTGAAAACGCTGGGTTATCAACGCGCGGCGGTGGTTCACGGCGGCGGAATGGATGAGGTTGCTATCCACGCACCGACCTCTGTGGCTGAACTGAATAATGGCGATATTGAAAGCTATCAACTGACACCGGCAGATTTCGGCTTGAACAGCCACCCGCTAGGCGCTCTGCAAGGTGGCGCGCCAGAAGAAAATCGTGACATTTTAGCCCGCTTGTTACAAGGTAAAGGTGAGCCAGCACATGCCGCTGCGGTGGCGGCAAACGTCGCGCTATTACTGAAATTACACGGGCAAGAAAACCTGCGCCACAACGCGCAGCAGGCTTTGGAAATGATACATAGCGGCCAGCCGTTCGAACGTGTTACCGCTTTGGCAGCAAGAGGATAAGTCATGCAGGAAAGCCGTATTAACAAAACCGTGCTCCACGACATCGTACGCGATAAGGAAATCTGGGTTGCCGCGCGGAAATTACAACAGCCTCTGGCCAGTTTTCAAAACGATATCACCCTGAGTCAGCGTGATTTTTACCACGCACTGCAAGGCAGTAAGACCGTTTTTATTCTGGAATGCAAAAAGGCATCGCCGTCTAAAGGCGTAATACGCGAGAACTTTAACCCGGCAGAGATAGCCGCGGTATATCAGCACTACGCTTCGGCTATCTCCGTGTTAACTGACGAGAAATATTTCCAGGGCAGCTTCGATTTCTTGCCGCAGGTTAGTGCCGTCGTGACGCAGCCGGTATTATGCAAAGATTTTATTATTGATGCCTATCAAATTCATCTGGCCCGTTTTTATCAGGCGGATGCCATTTTGCTGATGCTATCGGTGCTGGACGATGACACCTACCACCAGCTCGCTGCGGTGGCGCATAGCCTGAATATGGGGGTGCTAACCGAGGCCAGTAACAGCGAAGAGCTGGATCGCGCCATTGCGTTGGGGGCCAAGGTGGTTGGCATCAATAACCGTGACCTGCGTGATCTCTCTATCGATCTGAACCGCACTCGCGAGCTGGCTCCTCGCCTGCCAAAAGGCGTGACGGTGATCAGCGAGTCCGGTATCTCTCATTACCAGCAGGTGCGTAAACTGAGCCACTTCGCCAACGGATTTTTGATTGGCAGTGCCTTGATGTCTGAACCCGACCTAAACGCCGCCGTGCGCCGCGTATTGCTGGGTGAAAATAAAGTCTGCGGACTGACGCGTGCTCAGGATGCAGCGGCGGCATATAACGCAGGTGCAATATTCGGCGGATTGATTTTTGTCGGCAGTTCGCCGCGCTATGTCGATATTGCCAAGGCACGTAGCGTCATTAGCGGTGCGCCATTGAAGTATGTTGGCGTGTTCCGCGATGCCAAAATTGAAACGGTGCAACAAACCGCACAGCGCCTGTCGCTGGCGGCAATACAGCTACATGGGCAAGAGGATCAGAATTATATCAATCAGTTGCGTGCCATACTGCCCGCGACTTGCCAAATTTGGAAGGCGCTGCGGGTTGACGACACCGTACCGCAGCGCGATTTGCAGCATGTTGAACGCTATGTTTTGGACAGTGGCAACGGGGGCACGGGGCAACGTTTTGACTGGTCACTGCTGGCCGGTCAACCGCTGGATAATGTGCTGCTGGCCGGTGGGTTAGCTGCCGACAACTGTTGTGCCGCCGCTCAACTGGGCTGCGCCGGTCTTGATTTCAACTCCGGTGTAGAAAGCGCACCGGGCATCAAAGATCCGCAACTGATCGCGGCGGTGTTCCAGACATTACGCGCGTATTGATCGTTGATTTTAATGCTAATTTAATTTACGAATACACTTTGGTAAATCCATAGGACAGAAAAATGACCACACTTAATCCTTATTTTGGCGAGTTCGGTGGCATGTATGTGCCGCAGATTTTGATGCCAGCATTAAAGCAACTGGAAGAGGCTTTTGTCAGTGCGCAACTGGACCCAGAGTTTCAAGCCACATTTCAAGATTTGTTGAAAAACTATGCCGGACGCCCGACCGCGCTAACCTTATGCCAGAATTTGACTAAAGGAACCAAGACCAAGTTATACCTGAAACGTGAAGATCTGCTGCACGGTGGCGCGCACAAAACCAATCAGGTTTTGGGGCAGGCTTTATTAGCCAAACGTATGGGTAAGACCGAAATCATTGCTGAAACCGGGGCCGGACAACACGGCGTGGCATCAGCTCTGGCTTGTGCTCTGTTGGGTTTAAAATGTCGCATTTATATGGGTGCCAAAGATATTGAGCGCCAATCCCCGAACGTCTTTCGGATGCGTTTAATGGGGGCGGAAGTGATCCCGGTACACAGTGGTTCATCCACCCTGAAAGATGCCTGTAATGAAGCGCTGCGTGACTGGTCAGGCAGCTATGAAACCGCCCACTATATGCTGGGCACTGCCGCTGGCCCACACCCTTACCCGACGATTGTGCGTGAATTCCAGCGCATGATTGGCGAAGAAACCAAAGCACAGATTCTCGCCCGAGAAGGCCGCCTGCCCGATGCGGTGCTGGCATGTGTTGGGGGGGGTTCTAACGCGATTGGCATGTTCGCCGATTTTATTGATGAACCGGGTGTTGGCCTGATTGGGGTTGAGCCGGCGGGGTTGGGTATCGAAACCGGTCAACATGGTGCGCCACTCAAACACGGTAAAGTGGGCATCTATTTCGGTATGAAATCACCGATGATGCAAACCAGCGACGGGCAAATCGAAGAGTCTTACTCTATCTCCGCCGGGTTGGATTTCCCGTCAGTGGGGCCACAGCACGCTTATCTGAACAGTATCGGGCGAGCTGATTATGTGTCAGTAACCGATGACGAAGCACTGGACGCCTTTAAAGCATTGTCATGCAATGAAGGCATTATTCCTGCATTGGAATCCGCCCATGCGCTGGCTCATGCACTGAAAATGATTAAAGCGTCGCCGGAAAAAGAGCAATTACTGGTGGTTAACTTATCCGGTCGCGGTGATAAAGATATCTTCACCGTTCACGATATTCTGAAAGCACGGGGAGAGATTTAATGTCGCGTTATCAGCAATTATTCCAACAACTGGCGGCAAAAAAAGAAGGCGCATTTGTCCCTTTCGTACAACTCGGTGATCCGACACCAGCCCTATCATTGCAGATTATCGATACACTGATTGCGGCGGGAGCCGATGCATTGGAGCTGGGAATTCCGTTCTCTGACCCATTAGCAGATGGCCCTACCATTCAAAATGCCGCATTGCGGGCTTTTGCGGCGGGCGTTACGCCAGGTATCTGTTTTGAAATGCTGGGGGAGATCCGTAAAAAACATCCGACCATCCCGATTGGCCTGTTGATGTATGCAAATCTGGTATTCCACAACGGGATTGATAACTTCTACCAACGCTGTGCGGAAGTCGGTGTCGATTCTGTCTTGATTGCTGACGTGCCGTTTGAAGAATCCGCCCCCTTCCGTGCTGCCGCAACGCGCCACGGGGTAGCGCCCATCTTCATCTGCCCGCCCAATGCCGACGATGAATTGCTGCGCGAGATTGCATCGCATGGCCGTGGCTATACCTACCTGCTGTCTCGGGCCGGGGTAACGGGTGCTGAAAATCACGGCCATTTGCCGCTAAACCATTTGGTAGATAAATTGCGTGAATATCATGCTGCGCCTGCACTACAAGGCTTCGGTATTTCAGAGCCTGCACAAGTAAAAACCAGCTTAGCCGCCGGTGCTGCGGGCGTGATTTCCGGCTCCGCAATTGTAAAAATCATCGAGAATAATGTCACACAGCCGATGGTGATGTTGGATCAACTGAACCGTTTTGTGTCTGAAATGAAAGCAGCCACCCGCAGCTAGTATTTTAACAACATCAGCGCCTGATTTGCTGACACAAAACAGGCGCTATATTGATGTTTTTAAGTCTCTTCCCTGCCCCACTTCTGCTGTAAATTTGAATAAAAGCCGTTCATAACCAATAATTGTGTAACACACTAAGCATTTCTTTACATTTAAGATGCTATGAGTGATCAGTAGGCTATCTAAAAGTATGAGTTAATAGCACTTTCAACGCATTATCGTTCCACAGCGTCTTGTTAAAACATCGGTAAACATGGAGAGTAATTTATGAAACTTTTTAAGACCCTTTCGGCCTTGTGCATTGCAGCCATTATGGCGATGGCGGTGTCAGCGTGCGCACCTACGCCAAAGTCAGAAGGAACAGGGGGTTATCTTGATGACACTGTGGTGACAACCAAAGTGAAATCAGCACTGTTGGGTGAGAAGAATCTAAAATCGACTGAAATTAGCGTTGAAACCTTTAAAGGCCGCGTTCAGTTGAGTGGCTTTGTCAGCTCTAGTCAGGATGCAAACCGCGCAGTGCAAATTACCCGCGGCGTCCCTGGTGTGAAATCTGTCAGCAATCAGATGCAAATCAAATAATCTCATGAGCGGAGGCGCTCGTCGCGCCTCCTTTGCTACTGATAAGTGAACGTCCCCTACAACGCCAAGAACAAAGGGTAATTAGAAGCGGTAGCCCGCACCGAACATAAACACCCAAGGATCAAGTCGAGTATTGATGCTTTGTTCTACGCCACCGGCTTTGAATTTGACGTCACTTTCAATATTCATCCACCAGACGGACATATTCACCATCCAGTTCTCACTGACCATATAGTCAAGACCCGCCTGCCCGGCGATGCCCCATGAATCCTTCACACTCAAATCCGTTAGGCCTGCTTCACTGCCAGTACTGTTGAACTTCTCATCAAAGAAAGTGGTGTAGTTCAGACCAATCCCCAGGTATGGGCGCAGTTTGTCTTGTTTGTCACGGAAATAGTATTGCGCCATTAATGTCGGCGGTAATTGCTTCACTTCAGCAATAGTACCGGTGGCAGCCAAACCAATCTTATGGCGGAACGGGGTGGCAGCCAGCAGTTCAACGCCAATATTGTCAGTGATCAGATAGCTGAAGGTCATGCCTAACTGGGTATTGTTATCGACCTTAAAAGAGCCGTAACCCAGTACATCATCAGATCCTGCATTTGGTCTGACCGTTGCCGTCCCTGCCCGGAAAATATAATCGCCAGCTTCATGCGCGCTTGCCGCAGTCGGTACTAATGATGCGACAGCTAAGAGTGCTAAAGTGATTTTTTTCATTATCCATTCCATTTGTAGGTATATTTGCGAGCTGAATATACCTATAAATGCGTATTCATGATCCAATCGGGATCACATCTTTGGTAACAATTTAAATAAATCCTATTTTAAGTAAGGTTATTTAATTCCTTAATAATATTGAAATTGATCTGGATCATAAAAACCATTTTCGGCCAAAACGTGCGACTCCCTATTGCCTTGTCATAAATTTAAACGCTCAGGGGAAACTGGAGAAGGTAATGCTACTGCGGTCGTGCCCATTACGGCTTACCACCGTTACCTATTGATAACGTCCACATATTAAGATTGGAAGAAATCAATAACAGACCAATCACAGCATCCCACTGCGCGCCATAACAAGGTATAATCCTCGGCTAAGCGCTATTTTTTCGATCCCAAGGAGCTTTCATGCCTATCACGGCTAACACTTTATACCGTGACAGTTTTAACTTTTTGCGTAACCAGATGCCGGCAATCCTGTTGCTGGCGTTACTGACCGCGTTCATTACCGTCATGTTAAATCAGGCATTTATCCCTGATACTGAACAACTGAGTACCTTAAGCACCACAGAAAATGATCTGACATCGTCGGGCAGCAACATGAGCATCTCTGAGATTGTGTCGCAAATGACACCTGAACAGCAGATGGTGCTGTTAAAAGCCTCGGCCGTGGCAACCTTCTCTGCATTAGTGGGTAATGTTTTATTAGTCGGCGGTCTGTTAACGCTGATTTCTATGGTTTCAACCGGGCGTCGTATCAGTGCATTGCAGGCCATCGGCTTATCTTTACCGATTTTACCGCGCTTGTTATTACTGATGTTTATCGGCACCTTGCTGGTTCAATTAGGGTTGACCATGTTTATCGTGCCGGGCGTGGTGTTGGCCGTCGCGTTGTCCCTGTCACCGGTGATTGTGACCACGGAAAAAATAGGTGTTTTTGCCGCGATAAAAGTGAGCATGAAATTGGCCTTTGCCAATGTCCGTTTGATTGTACCGGCCATGATGCTGTGGATCGCAGCCAAACTGATTCTGCTGTATTTAGACAGCCACCTGACCATTCTGCCCACCACCATTGCTACCGTGGTTTTAAGCGCCCTTAGCAATCTGGTTTCTGCATTATTACTGGTGTATCTATTCCGTTTATATATGTTCTTGCGGCCGAGCACACCTGCCGTCACTGAACCTGCCGAGTAACATCGGTAAGTTCAATCCCAATAAGAAAGGGCCATCACGGCCCCTTCTTATTTTATCATGCAATCACCTGTCAGCCAGGCTCCGGCACCGTGTTATCGCAGCTATCGTCCCTCTCAGCCACCCGCTGTTTACTCTGAATCAGTTTCAGTGCCAGATACAAATCGGGCACCAAAATCAGATCATCATCATGGCTCTTTAGGCGATTAATACGGAACCAGCGCGTCAGCTCAGTGCGCCTTCCCGCCAGTATCAACTTAATATGGCGCAGCTTTAGGTCACGTTTTAGCTCATCAATCGCCGCCAGCACACTGATATCGGCATAGGTAAAACTGGCAACCGCATCAATCACCACCCAATCTGCCGGATGCGGTGTGCTATCGACCAAATTGAGGATGCGCCGCTTAAAATAGGCAACGTTGAAATAGGTCAGTGGCGAGTTAAAACGATAAATCATCACACCGGGCACCGGTTTAATGCCATTTCCACTGCGCATCGAATGAATCATGCCATCGGCATTCACCCCCAATAACTGCTCTGTTGGGCGAAATACCGTGCGCAGGAACTGCAACAGCCCCAATAACACCGCCAAGCCAATACCACTAATCACGCCCACCAAAACCACACTGACGAAAGTAAAAATTGCCAGATAGAAAGCTTGTGTATTGCGTTTGCGCAATTGCCACAGGCTTCTAAACCCCAGTAACGACCAGGCGGCATAGATCAGCACCACGCCCAAGGCTGCGACCGGAATAAATTGCAACGGCCGCGTCAGGAACAGCAATACCGTGGCAATAACCAGTGCGGCAATAATTGAAACCAACTGACTTTTACCGTTGTTGGCATCATTTACCGCGGTGCGCGTACTGGCACCGCTAATAGCAAACCCTTGCGATAACGCCGAGACGATGTTGGTGATCCCTAATGCCCTCAACTCCATATCAGCATCCACTTCATAGCCATTTTTCGCGGCAAAACTGCGTGCAGTCAGCATCATACTGACAAAACTGACCACCGCGAGGTTAAGTGCCGGGATAACCATGTCACGCAGCAGGCCCGGTTGAAAATCGGGCCAATGTACCAGCGGTAACCCGCCCTCAAACCCGCCGACCACCGTCACACCAAACTGCTGCATGTTAGCCGCCCAGGAGACGAAAGTTGCCATCACAATCGCCAGCAAGGGCGCAGGCCAGTTTGGTCTTAGCCACTTCACGCCATATAACACGATAAAGGTCAGTAAGGAGATTGCCACCGTGGGTAAATGGCTGTTAATCAAATTATGCGGCAACGCCAATACCCGCTCAATCAATTGGGGTGGACGGGTCATAAAACCAAACACTTTACCCAGTTGGTCGACAATAATAGTAATCGCCACCCCATTGAGTAGACCGGTCAGTATGGGCCGTGACAATAAATCCGCCAGCGCCCCCAACTTGAAGCGACTGGCCACCAAACACCATGTTCCCATCATTAGGGTCATCATAATGGTTAATTGCCAGTGGACCTCGCTATTCCCCGCCGCCAGTGGCGCGACTACTGCGGCTATTACCGCACAGGTGGCCGCATCAGGCCCGACAATCAGTTGCCGTGAAGAACCAAAAAACGCATAGGCTATCATCGGCAAAATACACGAATACAGCCCCACGGCGGCACTCACCCCGGTCAGTTCCGCGTAAGCAATTGCAATAGGCAACGCGACTGCGGCGACCGATAACCCCGCCCTGACATCGGGCTTTAGCCACTCCCGCTCATAAGCCATTAATTGGGTCAAGCCTGGCATCCAATACCGAAGCGATTTTCTTTGCATATTTACTCCACCCAGCCCTAACCCAATATGGATACCCAATTTACTTATCATGCTGGCTTAGTGCATATCTGGCAATATGCAGACAAAACCTGTTACGTGTTTATCGTAAGTTTCTGCAAATTCTACTGGCGGGACGCGCATTCAGACAGATAATTAAGGATAATACTGTTTTGCCGCAGGTACCCTCATCTGCCTGAATCCGGTATAGTCAGGCGGTGTATAAATAATGGATTGATTCATGAAGCAACTTTTAGATTTTCTCCCATTGGTGGTTTTTTTCGTCTTTTACAAGATGTATGACATTTTTATCGCTTCAGGGGCGCTGATTGTCGCCACGTTGTTAGCGTTAGCCTTTACCTGGTTGAAATACCGCAAGGTAGAGAAAATGACCCTGGTCACGGCAATTATGGTACTGGTGTTCGGGACTTTAACACTGGCGTTTCACAGTGATTTATTCATTAAATGGAAAGTGACGGTTCTGTACGTCTTGTTCGCTGCTGCATTATTAGTTAGTCAGTGGTTCATGAAGAAACCATTGATTCAACGTATGCTTGGCAAAGAGCTGACGCTACCAGATAGTGTCTGGTCTAAACTCAATATGTCCTGGGCGCTGTTCTTCCTGGCCTGTGGCCTCTTGAATATCTATGTCGCGTTCTGGCTGCCGCAAGATATTTGGGTTAATTTCAAAGTATTTGGCTTAACCGCACTGACGCTGGTATTTACCCTGATCAGCGGCGTTTATATTTATCGCCATATGCCCGAAGAACAAAAAAAATCCTAGTTCTGAACCATCTTATTAGGCTCATTGAGCTTTCAGTGAGCCATTCCAGGCGAATTATTACTTTCAAAAGCAGACCGAAATGAACGAACAACAATCACTACCTAACGGTGAACTGGTACTTCGTACCCTGGCAATGCCTGCCGATACCAACGCCAACGGCGATATATTCGGTGGCTGGCTGATGTCGCAAATGGATATTGGCGGGGCGATTCAGGCCAAAGAGATAGCCCACGGGCGGGTGGTGACAGTACGTGTTGATGGCATGACTTTCCTCAAACCCGTCGCCGTCGGTGATGTTGTGTGTTGCTATGCGCGCTGCATTAAGACCGGGCGCAGCTCTATCACTATCAATATCGAAGTGTGGGTCAAAAAAGTCTCTTCAGAGCCTATTGGCCAGCGCTATCGGGCGACAGAGGCGATATTTACCTATGTGGCAGTAGATGATGCAGGTAAAGCCCGTGCGTTACCTGACGGCAGAGGAAATTTTGAGGTCGGTGCGACTCAATAGCCAATGTTCTGTTAGTACAAAGGGTCGCCCACAAAGCGACCCTTTATAATTTTATATCTGATATATCGTTCAAAAGTGATATATCCAAAGCATAAATGTTTTATCTCATCTCCATGTCGCCGCCAATCTTGAACACAATCGTCGTCACATAGTCTTTCGCGGCCACCGCCTCAAAACGCCATTTACGCATCACCTGTTTCACTTCCCGTTCAAAAGTGTTGCGTGGAGCCGCGTCCAATATACGGACATTGGTCACACGGCCATCTTCATCAATGTCATATTGGACTTTAACTTGCCCTTCAACCCCTAACGCCAATGCTCTGGCGGGATAAGTCGGCTTGGCCTTACTTAAGGCTTTTGGCCCAGCAGATGTTGAAGCGCCGGGTACTGAAGCTTTGGGGGCCGATTTAACCGGTGCATTGTTGTCCACCAGTGCCGGTTCATCAGACTTGAATCGCTTATCGTCCGGTGGAGCTTCCACCTTCTTCACATCCGGCTTTTTGACTTCTTTTTTCACCGGTTTAGGCTTGGGCTTAGGTTTTGGCTTTACCGGCTCAGGAATAGGTACAGCAACAGGCTCTGGTAGCACCTCAGGTTCTGGTGGCGCGTCTTCAACCGGTTCTGGCTCAGGCTCGGCGGCGGCAGGTTGTGGTGCCGCAAAAGTGGCGATATTCACCATCGTGACAGCAAGAGGAGCATCCTCTATTTCAGGTTGTATTTTCATTTGCTCTACGGAAACGTATAGCAACGCAGCAACTACGCTACCGTGTAAGGCAATTGAAAATGCGAATGGCCATGTAAGCCGGCGACCCAGGAAAAATTTGTTTAGCTGCATAATAATTCAGTGTCCTCTAATGCAGCCAAGTGTAAATGCAAATAGCAATCATATTCAATAAGCAACCACAAACAATCTCACCAATTAGCGTTAAATGGCGATTAAAACTTCAATCATAACCAAAGCGTACAATAAATTTACCGTCAGTTATCATTTTATTTCATTATAAATAGCGGGTATATTTCAATCAGATGACACAAATAACAGCAGCGCCTCACGATGATTGAATTCATGAGTAGAACATGTTGTTATGGCCCTCCACACACAACCGGCACCACGTTGATAAATTTGAAGGTAAGAAATGTTTTATGTGATTTTTGCAACGGATGTCCCTGATTCACTAGAGAAACGCTTATCAGTACGCCCTGCCCATCTGGCGCGATTGCAAGCATTGCAGGATCAAGGCCGCCTGCTGACCGCGGGGCCAAATCCAGCTATCGACAGTGCCGAACCGGGCAATGCCGGTTTTACCGGTTCAACCGTAATTGCCGAATTCGCCTCGCAGCAAGATGCGAAGTGCTGGGCCGAACAAGACCCTTACGTTGCCGCTGGGGTTTACCAATCGGTGATAGTAAAACCTTACAAACGCGTATTTTGATTCAATAACCGGCCTTAGAGTCCATCCCAGTAGGCATAATTATTGCGGTGAGTTTGAGCACGGACAACGCAGAAGAACCGGAGCGTATACGTAGTACGTGAAGATTCCGAGTACAACCCAGGTTCAAAATGGCAAATAAAATGGCCCTAATGAGATAGGTTCTTCATCACAATAACATCCTTGAATACGCCTGCACTCAGGCGCATTCAAGCCAGCGCCACTAAACTTTATAGTGCTTCAACCAGTGCTCCTCGCAAGCCGCTACCGCTTTATCGAGCATATGAGCGGGTGCTTTTAATATCATATGATCTTTTCTTACCCACACAGGGTAAGTATGTTTACCGGCGGCAATGACTTGTTCAGAATAAATAGCCGCATGGTATACCAGCTCAGACTCTTCACAATAAATCTCATACTTATAAAGTGCAGTACTGACTTTCAAATCCCCGAAGAATACTGTTTTAGCTAATTTATATTGAGACATGAACTCTAGCCTTTGCTGAAGATAGGTAGGTTATCATCCGCCGATTAGCTCGCGTTAACTGTGATATTCACAGCAAAAACCTTCCTAAGTTGATGTCATATTAGCAAAATTCAGTTTTACACCGCCCGGTAACGGCACGCTCAGCGAATATTAAAATCGGTATATTGCAAGGGAAACTTATTAACCTTATTCAACCGCAATGAACTGAATAAGTAACCCTGCATCGCATCAATACCACTATCCGCTAACTGAATAAATTGCTGATGGGTTTCGACGCCTTCAACAATCACATTTTGGCAGTGATCCCGCAGGTGGGCGATCAGATTATTGAAAGTGGCACTCCCTCCGCATTGCCAATAGAAGTTCTTATCAATTTTTACGCATTCAAAAAAACCGCTCGTCGCAGCAGCGAGATGAGCATTACCACTGCCAAAATCGTCTAACCACAACGGATATCGTTCAGCCAACTTACTTAATAATGGGTTCTTAGCACCATCATTGAGATTAGGGAAACTCTCCATCACCTCCAGGCGGATAAACGGCATCACTGCCAATAAAGATATGATTTTTTCGTCATGTAACACGGCTTGCGCCATATCAAAATCTATATTTATTGATAGTGTTATTTGCTGTTCAATAAACCACTGTTGACATTTCTCTACTGCGGATAATTGCTCACATAACAGTAGCGTTTTCGTTTGCGCATTAAGTTGATACAGAAAGCGTTCAGTATAAATTGGCGATTTAAAAGAAGATGTCATAAATCGGCTCAATAACTCCACTGCAAGCAACTTACCCGTTGAGCTGTAAACCGGTTCACAGATAAAGGTGCAATCAACCGCAATGTTTAGCCTGCAACCCATGATAAAAATCCTTTTATTTGATGAGAGCGACAGTATTGATCAATTGATAAAATTGATCAATTTTTTATCATTGATCGTTAAAAGTAATATACAGATTTAAGTGAAGATAACACAGAGTGCATTAACCGATTGAAATAAATGAACTTATAATTTCGCGTTAATAATTCCAAGCGTTACTATTTAAAACTTGCTATTTTCTGGTGAGATGGCCGCTTCGAACAACCAAACAGTAACACCCCTGAAACTGAATGATTAATACGAAGCGACCAAATATATAGAGTAACGCGATGTCATTCTGATGTGAAATAAACTGAGGAGTTATTATTGTGCCTCTTTCTTTATAGCTAATGACATCAGAATTATCGCATTTTGTTAATTTAGGATAGGGATTGTTTTTCTGCGAAAAAAACCATAATTAAAAGTGAAAAATATCCTTGTCGATATTCAATCGTGTAACCTCCCTCTAACAGCAGGACAGGTTACACTCAACCAATAGCCAATATTAATGAAATTTTTTATGTGACAAATAGTTAAAAATCAAAATATTCACCCTTATCAAAAACAAAAACAGCCCCTACAAGGAGGCTGTTTTTACTTCAAGCTCGGGCTACCACTCATAAACAACGGTGAACAATAGCGAGCGTCGGTGCTGATGTTCGTGGAGTTGCCTGACACAGTAGATATGGCGATAACGCCGTGATTGCCCTTCTAGCCAACGATTTCTTCGCCGTTGATTTTGCCGCAGCATTCGCCAACGACCGACTTCATTTTTACTCCGTCGCATGAAAAACTCTTCCAAAGCTGAGAACCACGCTATTATAAACCTTTAAGCTGTTGAGCCAAAGTGCAGTTCGGTGAAATTACGTATTGTGCTCGCCCCCTCTCCTGACGCATTGTTCAACACCTGAATATCAAACCGCGACTTATTACGTAGTCACCGTTGCAAGTCCTTTAGCTTAAAAGATTTTATCCAGTAAAATTCCGATTAAAGGTTTCGCCTTCGCCATACTGTGCGTACACTCTTTTTAGTTACCGTTTGTGAACAGGATTTCCGCCCTTATGACAACATTTTATACCGTAATCAGTTGGCTCTCAGTGTTTGGCTATTGGTTGCTTATTGCCGGGGTAACATTGCGTATTCTGATGAAACGCAGAGCGGTTCCTTCGGCGATGGCCTGGCTACTTATTATCTATATTATTCCTTTGGTCGGAATCATCGCTTACCTCTCATTTGGCGAACTTCATCTGGGTAAACGCCGGGCCGAACGTGCTAAAGCCATGTGGCCCTCCACAGCCCGTTGGTTAAGCGAACTCAAAGATTGCCAACACATTTTTGCCAGTTCAAACAGTGAAGTGGCCACTCCGCTGTTTCAGTTATGCGAACGCCGCCAAGGCATCAGTGGCGTTAAAGGCAATCAATTACAATTATTGACGACCACCGATGACACGCTAAAAGCCCTGATGCGCGACATCGAACTGGCCCGCCACAATATAGAGATGGTGTTTTACATCTGGCAGCCAGGCGGCTTGGTTGATCAAGTTGCCGAATCCTTGATGGCAGCAGCGCGTCGTGGTGTCCATTGCAGGCTAATGTTGGATTCTGCGGGTAGCCAGCAGTTCTTCCGTACCCCTTACCCCGCCATGATGCGCAATGCCGGCATCGAAGTGGTCGAAGCGCTCAAAGTGAATGTTTTTCGAGTATTTTTGCGCCGAATGGATCTACGCCAACATCGGAAAATCGTGCTGATTGATAACTATATTGCCTATACCGGCAGCATGAATATGGTCGATCCACGCTTCTTCAAACAGGACGCCGGCGTCGGCCAATGGATTGATATGATGGCACGGATGGAAGGCCCGGTCGCCACCACGATGGGCATCGTCTATGCCTGTGACTGGGAGATCGAAACCGGCAAACGTATTTTGCCCCCCCCACCAGACGCCAATATCATGCCGTTTGAAGAAGAAAGTGGCCACACGATACAAGTTATCGCATCTGGCCCCGGCTTCCCGGAAGAGATGATCCATCAAGCATTATTGACTGCGGTTTATGCTGCGCGTGAGCAGCTCATCATGACCACGCCGTACTTTGTGCCCAGCGACGACTTGCTGCACGCCATCTGTACCGCTGCACAACGTGGCGTTGATGTCAGTATTATTGTTCCGCGCCAAAACGATTCCATGATGGTACGTTGGGCCAGCCGTGCTTTCTTTGCCGAATTACTGGAAGCTGGCGTCAAAATTTACCAGTTTGAAGATGGCCTGCTGCATAGCAAGAGTGTGCTGGTCGATGGTCAACTGAGTTTAGTGGGTACCGTTAATCTGGATATGCGCAGTTTGTGGCTTAATTTCGAAATCACGCTGGTCATTGATGATGATGGTTTTGGTGCCGATTTAGCCCAGGTCCAGGGTGACTATATCGCCCGTTCAGCCTTATTGGACGGAAAACTGTGGAATAAGCGCCCTCTTTGGCATCGTGTCACTGAAAGATTGTTCTATTTTTTCAGTCCGTTACTGTAATAAGTTACGTGGTTGGGTGTTAGCAAATTGTAGATTCTCTGAGTTACGCAGTAATGGCAGCATAATAATTGTAAAAGCTGTGCCGGGAATGTTTTAATGAGCGCAAACCGCAAATGATAAATGGGAATCTGCAAATGGACCAGAACGCACAAGAGCCAAGCTCAATGGATCTCAATAACCGCCTGACTGAAGATGAAACGCTGGAACAGGCTTACGATATCTTTCTGGAATTAGCTGGGGATAACCTCGATCCGGCCGATATCTTGTTATTTAATCTTCAGTTTGAAGAACGTGGTGGCGCAGAGCTATTTGATCCGGCTGAAGATTGGCAAGAACATGTCGATTTTGATTTAAACCCTGATTTCTTCGCTGAAGTGGTTATCGGCCTGGCTGACAATGATGGTGAAGAGATTAACGATATTTTTGCGCGGGTGCTGCTGTGCCGCGAAAAAGACCACAAACTTTGCCATATCTTGTGGAAAGAGTAATCGATAACGCCGCCAGCGCTGAGCGGTAACATAAAAAAGCCCACCCTTAATTCGGCGGGGCTTTTTGCTATTCGATACGCAACGTTGGGTGAAGCGGCACCATCATATTACAGCGGATCAACTTTCAGACATGAAACCGCGTGTCGGAAACTGCCCTCCAGCAGTGGGCGCGTTTTCGCACATTCTGGCCCGGCAATCGGGCAGCGAGTGCGGAATACACAGCCTGATGGTGGGTTAATCGGCGAAGGTAGCTCCCCTTCCAGCAACTGAATGACTTTAGCCCTTTCTTTGTCCGGATCAGGGATTGGCACCGCAGACATTAACGCTTTGGTATAAGGGTGCTGCGGGTTGTGATAAACCTCATCATAGGTTCCCAACTCCACCGCATGGCCCAAATACATCACTAATACCCGATCAGAGATGTGCTTTACCACCGCCAGATCGTGGGCAATAAAAATCAGTGACAACCCCATTTCGCGCTGCAATTGCTGCAATAAGTTAACGACCTGCGCCTGAATTGACACATCCAGCGCGGAAACCGGCTCATCACAAATCACCAGTTTAGGCTCAAGAATCAGCGCGCGAGCAATACCGATACGTTGGCACTGCCCTCCGGAAAACTCATGAGGATAACGGTTGATTAGGTTAGGTAATAATCCCACCTTTAACATCATGGCTTTAACTTTATCTTTGACTTCCTGCCGTGACATTTTGGGGTGATAAGTGTGTAATGGCTCAGCAATAATTTCGCCAATAGTCATACGCGGGTTTAATGATGCCAGCGGGTCCTGGAATATCATCTGAATGTCACTACGCGTTGCGCGCCACTCAGCTTTGCTCATGTTGAGCAGGTCTTTGCCTAACCACGAGACACTGCCGCCGGAGGCTTTGACCAGGCCGATGATGGCGCGAGCAAAGGTGGATTTACCACAGCCGGACTCACCCACCACACCTAAAGTCTCACCCTCATACAGCCGCAGGGTGACACCATCAACCGCTTTTAGGGTTTTTGAGGGTTGCCAAAACCACTGTTTGCCATCCTGAATATCAAAATGAACTTTCAAGTCAGCCACTTCCAATAATACTTTCTTATCTGTTATGGCATTCATACTAATTCCCCTACTGGCTTAAAACAGGCGCGTAAACGGCCTTCACCAAAGTGCTCCAACTCAGGTGCTGTAGAACAGCGATCCATGGCGAATTGGCAACGCGGCTGGAACGGGCAACCTTTGGGTAAGCGCAGTAAATTCGGCGGATTGCCTGGAATAGTCATTAGAGATTCACCTTCAGCATCAAGGCGAGGAACAGCATTCAACAGGCCAATAGAATACGGGTGGCTTGGGTGATAAAACACATCACGGGCCTGACCGTATTCCATAGTTCGCCCGGCATACATCACCAAAACTTTATTACAGATACCTGCCACAACCCCAAGGTCATGGGTGATCATAATGATCGCGGTATTGAATTCACTTTTCAATTCATTCAGCAAAGTCATGATTTGTGCCTGAACTGTTACGTCCAGCGCAGTTGTCGGTTCATCGGCAATCAATAATTTCGGGCGACATAATAGTGCCATTGCAATCATGACTCGCTGACGCATTCCCCCTGAAAATTCATGGGGGTACATACGCATCCGTTTGCGCGCTTCGGGCATTTTTACCGCATCCAACATCCGAATCGACTCTTCAAACGCCTCACTTTTGCTCATCTTTTTATGCAGTTGCAGCACTTCCATGAGCTGCTCACCCACCCGCATATAGGGATTTAGTGACGTCATCGGGTCTTGGAAAATCATCGAAATTTCTTCCGCCCGCAAACGGTTCAATTGCTTCTCAGGCAGGTTTAGGATCTCACGGCCATTAAATTTCGCGGAGCCACCGATGCGACCATTACTGGCCAGCAGCCCCATTAAAGCGAATGCCGTTTGTGATTTACCCGAGCCAGATTCCCCCACAATACCCAGTGTTTCGCCAGCACGCAGGTCAAAATTGAGTGCGTTAACCGCAGTCACATCACCATCGGGTGTGCCGAATGTGACGGTCAAATCTTTCACATCCAACAGTATTTTTTGCTCCGACAGCGCCGATGGCTGAACAGCAGACTGATTATCAATAGTCGTCATAGTGCTACTCCTCAGCGATCTTTCGGATCGAGGGCATCACGCAAGCCATCGCCGATAAAGTTAAAACAAAACAGCGTCACGACCAGGAAACCGGCAGGAAACATCAGCAACCACGGCGAGACTTCCATTGAGTTAGCACCATCGCTCAACAACGCCCCCCAGCTACTCAGCGGCTCCTGAGTCCCTAACCCAAGGAAACTTAGGAAAGATTCAAACAAGATCATACTGGGAACCAATAAAGAGGCGTAAACCACCACCACGCCCAATACGTTCGGTACGATGTGGCGTAATACGATATTGCGCGTGGAAACACCGCCCACCAGCGCCGCTTCAATAAATTCTTTGCGTTTCAGGCTTAATGTCTGCCCGCGCACAATACGCGCCATATCCAACCAGGAAACCATGCCGATTGCCACGAATATCAGCAGAATATTTTGGCCGAAGAAGGTGACCAGCAGAATAACGAAAAACATAAACGGGAAGGAGTTGAGAATTTCCAGTAGACGCATCATCAGCGAATCGATTTTGCCACCAAGATAGCCGGATAAAGAGCCATACAATGTGCCGACAACCACGGCCACCAACGCCGCCGCGACCCCCACCATTAATGAGATGCGCCCGCCGATGGCCACGCGAACCAACAAATCACGGCCCGATGAATCAGTACCGAAATAATGGCCAGAGGCCATATCCGGTGCGGCTGACATCATGCCCCAATCCGTATCTGCGTAGCTAAATTGCGCTAACATCGGTGCCACAATAACAAATAAGGTAATGAATATCAGGATCACCAAACTGGTGATCGCCGCGCGGTTATGGACAAAACGGCGGCGGGCATCCTGCCAAAGGCTACGCCCTTCAACTTCCAGCTTTTCACTGAAAACATCCAGAGCTTCGCTATTTTTTTTGCTCAACATAATTGGCGTGCTCCAGTGCTAGTAACGGATTTTCGGATCGATGACGGCATACAACACATCCACGATCGCATTAAATAAAATAGTTAAAGCGCCGACCAAAATGGTCAAACTCAGAACCAGGGAGTAATCGCGGTTTAACGCTCCGTTGACGAACAACTGACCAATCCCCGGTAAACCAAAGATAGTCTCAATCACCATTGAACCGGTGATAATACCCACAAAAGCGGGTCCCATATAAGACAGCACAGGCAGCAATGCCGGTTTTAACGCGTGGCGCAATACGATAACCCGCAGTGGTAAACCCTTCGCTCGCGCAGTACGAATAAAATTGGAGTGCAAAACTTCAATCATTGAACCACGGGTAATACGTGCAATGCTGGCGATATAAGCCAGTGACAGCGCTACCATCGGTAAAATAATGAATTTAGGCGCACCACCATTCCAGCCTCCCCCCGGCAACCATTTTAATAGGATGGCAAAAACCAGCACCAATAACGGCGCGACCACAAAACTGGGGATAACGACACCGGTCATGGCAAAGCCCATCACCGTATAGTCCCACTTGGTATTTTGATTTAACGCCGCAATAACACCCGCGCTCACCCCTAATACTACCGCCAATAAAAAGGCGGCAAAACCCAGTTTTGCCGAGACGGGAAATGACGCAGCAACTAACTCATTGACTGTGTAATCTTTATATTTAAATGAAGGCCCAAGATCACCTTGTGCCAGTTGCCCCAAGTAATTGAAATACTGCTTATAAATGGGATCGTTGAGGTGATATTTCGCCTCAATATTTGCCATGACTTCGGGTGGAAGATTACGCTCGCCAGTAAATGGGCTGCCGGGTGCGAGACGCATCATAAAGAATGAGATAGTAATCAAAATAAAAAGTGTCGGAATCGCTTCCAGACAGCGGCGTAGAATAAATTTTAACATTGCCTGTACCTTTAGCCTTTTTGAATTATCAAGCAATAAGGGCAGCACACCCGTTCGCGGCTGCCCCTAATACATTAATGCTTGATAATATAAAGATCTTTAACGTGCATATTGTCCAGCGGATCTTTACCGGTGTAGCCACCGACATAAGGTTTCACAAGACGCGCATTCACGTAGTAGAACAACGGTACAATGGCAGAGTCCTTATCCAACAGAACTTCAGCTTGCTGATACAAAGCGGCACGCTCTTTTTCAGTTTTTACTTTCAGTGTGTCTTTGATCAACTTATCAAACGCCGGGCTTTTATAATGCACGGTGTTATTGCTGCTGTCGGATAGCATCATATTCAGGAATGAAGAGGGTTCGTTGTAGTCAGCACACCAGCCAGCACGCGCGACGTCGAAAGTCCCCTGATGACGGGTATCAAGGAAGGTTTTCCACTCTTGATTTTCCAGCTTAACGTCAACACCCAGGTTTTTCTTCCAGATCGATGCCGCCGCGATAGCCAGTTTTTTATGCAGATCGGAAGTGTTGTATAACAGGTTAAATGTCAATGGTTTGTCTTTAGTGTAGCCCGCGTCAGCCAACAGCTTCTTCGCCACTTCATTGCGTTTTTCTTGCGTCCAGCTAAACCATTCTGGCGGTGTCAATTCAGCGCCACTGGTATACGGAGGCGTGAAACCGTAGGCTGGCAGATCGCCTTGATTCTTCACTTTATTGACAATAATGTCGCGATCCATACCTAGCTTCAATGCTTCACGGACACGGGCATCGGTAAACGGAGCTTTCTGGTTGTTAATTTCGTAGTAATAAGTACACAGATACGGATCAACATGGACTTCTTGTGGGATCTCTTTTTTCAGTTTCTGGAATAACTCGATCGGCATGTTGTTATATGTCATGTCGATTTCACCGCTGCGATAGCGATTTACGTCCGTCACTTCAGAAGAAATTGGCAGGTAGGTGACCTGGTTGATGACAGTTTTCGCATTATCCCAATAGGTTGGGCTACGTTCTAACACAATACGTTCGTTTACCACCCAATCTTTCAGCTTATAAGCGCCGTTGCCGACAAAGTTTTGTGGCTGCGTCCACTTCTCATTAAACTTCTCAATCACCGTTTTGTTAACCGGAGACATTGATGGGTGGGCCAACAGTTTGTCCAGATAAGGAACCGGTTCGGTCAGTGTCACTTCCAGAGTATGGTCATCCAACGCTTTTACGCCCAGCGTATCAGGGGCTTTTTTGCCGGTAATAATATCGTCGATATTAGCGATATGGGCATATTGCACATAACTGGCATAGGGAGAAACCGTTTTAGGGTCAGCCAGACGCTGCCAACTGTAAACGAAATCCTGTGCCGTTACAGGGTCACCATTTGACCATTTAGCATCTTTGCGAATATGGAACGTCCAGACTTTAAAGTCTTTGTTTTCCCAACTTTCAGCCGCACCGGGCAGGATTTTGCCATTAGGATCGTTGATAACCAACCCTTCCAGCAAATCACGAGAGATATTGGATTCTGGCACCCCTTCAATCTTATGTGGGTCCAGTGATTGTGGTTCAGAGCCATTGTTACGTACCAGAACCTGCTTTTCTGCCAGTTGTACGCCAGCAGGGACATTGGCTGCAAAAGAAGTCCCTACGGCCATCATACCCATTGCCGCAGCGATACCTGCCGCCAGTAGCGTTTTTTTTGTGATGTTGGTCATGCTTATATTCACTCCAGTTTTTATTATTGCATCGCCCAGTGACTGAGCAAGCTTCACCTTTAAAAGGTATTTGTAAATTACGTTATTCGGGGAACGAATCCGACTACGTAACATCCCACATGTATAAACATCAGGCCATTTTATCAACCCTGTTATACATCCCTATTGCCTGCCCATTTCAACACCGGTGGAACCACGGCTATCATTGATGCTGCTGAAAACGATAAACCCAGAATAGTGCTAATTATTGCCGATAGTCGCCGCTTAAACTTTATTTGTATTTATCACCGCCCTTTTTACGAGATTTGTGATGTTTTTCTCAATGCTTAAGGCCAATTTGTGGCTAACAACGACTAGCAATAACTATTCCAGAATAGTGAACTTGATAGATTTTTTGTTGAAAAGACAAGAGATCTCTTATCAGAAAGTTGCCCGAAAACTAACAGATGCCGAAATCTGACGCCAATAAATTTTACAGAAATGTTAAGCAATTCTCTTTTCAATATAATTTATAACTATAGTGCTTAAGTACATCAACGCACAATACCTGATATAACAATATGATTTAGATAGATATATTTCGCAAAGCATTTAACTTAAAATCATGAAAAACACCGCCCACCACAAAAAAGAAACATAAAGTTAACATTATTGCCATTGGCAGGATAAACACCTATACATTAGGCGGTAATCACTAATAACATCTAGATAATTTCCGCACAAGCCCTACAGAATGATGTGAGCATTTTAACAACAAATAGCGTGTTTTATTTGATCAAATCCGATACGAGCCGCTCAATAAAGCGGAGTAAATAGACCTTAAACCAAATTTTTAAGATGAGATTGATATAAATGCAGCATTAAAGTGCAATAGATTATATTTGATACGTTCTCTGCACCAAATTAATGCTTAGTTGCCTACAAGATAGGCTTTTGAAATGAAAAAGGTCATCCAATATACATAGATGACCTTTCAATTATGAGGAGGGTTTGCCCGGTGGGTTAAAGTAACCCAGGGAATATCGCTTTAATACCCGTGACAATAAACTCAATACCCAATGCCATCAGCAATAGCCCCATAATACGGGTTATGACGTTAATCCCTGTTTGGCCTAATAAGCGAACTAATAGTGGAGCCGCACGAAATAATAGCCAGCAACAGAAAGCAAACAGCGCTATCGCGACGGTTAAGCCCAATAAATTTTGCCAACTGTGGTAACGAGAACTCCAGACGATGGTTGAACTGATGGCACCCGGCCCGGCCATTAGAGGCAATGCCAATGGGACGACACCAATACTCTCACGCACCGCAGTTTCTGTTTTTTCCTGCTTATTCTGCTTATCTTCACCCAGTTTGCCACTGATCATCGACATGGCAATGCTGACGACCAGAATCCCCCCCGCAATACGGAATGAATCGATAGAAATACCAAATATTTTTAGGATGGCATCGCCAAGGAACAGAGATATCCATAAAATAATCGCCACCGACAGGTTGGCTGTCAGGTTGGTTTTATCCCGCCCTGCTGCGGCCTGATAGCTGGTCATACTGATGAATACCGGCAATATGCCTACCGGGTTAACCAGTGCAAATAAGCCAACAAAAAACTTGATGTAACCTGAAAGGTCCAACAGTGATTGACTCACACATCACTCCGCATTGTTTATAATAAAATCGCTGATAAAAACATTGCTGATAAAACATCATCGGTAGCCGTCAATTATAATCATTCTACCGGCGCACGGCATTGTGGCGCACCGTATCGATGCAATCAACGCGGTGCGTGACAAATATGCATCATATGTTGCCTTATGATAAAACCCTTTCGTGCGTTGTTTTCTGCACGATTTATTTCATGCCAACCACGTCAGGTCGTTCTACCAAAAAACACCGATATGACGCTACTCAGCGAGTTTTCGCGCTAATGTAATGGAATTAGTCACAGGAATCTATGGAATAAAACAGCATTTATACTCAATTTTGGAATGCAGATCGTAATGGCATTTTTTTGTTAAAAATCTGTGGTACTAATGCTGTGTTAAGGTCATGAATTATCGATTTATTCACCAAAATGATAATTACTCTCAACAAATAATTGCTGAATGGTGTCAGCTTGACGGTTTTGTGATTTAAATCACGAAAAGCATACCTAAGAATAGTTAAGCTCAGAGTCGTGGCAGAGAGCGAATCCACGGAGTGAATAAGGTATAAAAGGTTGAAAATGTTTTTTCCTCCCCCACTTTATACTTAACCAACGAGAAGCTCTTTCAGTAAATCAGCGGTCAGAAATAGAAAAGTAGGCTATAAGAACTATCTCTATTTCGCCATACAGTATGGCATAGCCTGTCTATACTAGTTGCTTCAACAGCTCATTTACTAAAAGAGTTTAACATTATCAGGAGAGCATTATGGCTGTAACGAATGTCGCTGAACTTAACGAGCTAGTAGCACGCGTCAAGAAAGCCCAGCGCGAGTATGCCAACTTCACTCAAGAGCAGGTTGATAAAATCTTCCGTGCCGCAGCTCTGGCTGCAGCGGATGCCCGTATTCCATTGGCCAAACTGGCTGTAGAAGAATCAGGCATGGGTATTGTTGAAGATAAAGTGATCAAGAACCACTTTGCTTCTGAATACATTTATAATGCTTACAAAGATGAAAAAACGTGTGGCATTTTAGAAGAAGACAAAACCTTCGGCACCATCACTATCGCTGAACCTATCGGTTTGATTTGCGGTATTGTTCCGACAACCAACCCTACTTCGACCGCCATCTTTAAGGCACTGATTAGCCTGAAGACCCGTAACGGTATCATTTTCTCTCCACATCCTCGTGCTAAAGACGCAACCAATAAAGCTGCCGATATCGTGCTTCAAGCCGCTATTGCAGCAGGTGCGCCAGCAGATATTATTGGTTGGATTGATGCCCCTACTGTTGAGTTGTCTAACCAACTGATGCACCACCCAGACATTAACCTAATTCTGGCAACCGGTGGCCCAGGTATGGTTAAAGCGGCTTACAGTTCTGGTAAACCGGCTATCGGTGTAGGTGCAGGTAACACACCCGTTGTTGTTGATGAAACTGCGGATATCAAACGTGTTGTCGCCTCTATTCTGATGTCAAAAACCTTTGACAACGGCGTAATTTGTGCGTCAGAACAGTCAATCATTGTAGTTGACTCCGTTTATGATGCTGTCCGTGAGCGCTTCTCTTCTCACGGCGGTTACCTGTTACAAGGTAAAGAATTGAAAGCGGTTCAGGATATCATCCTGAAAAATGGTGGTCTGAACGCCGCCATCGTAGGTCAGCCAGCCACTAAAATTGCTGAAATGGCCGGTATTAAAGTACCAAGTAATACCAAAATTCTTATCGGTGAAGTTAAAGTTGTTGATGAATCAGAGCCATTCGCTCACGAAAAACTGTCACCAACACTGGCAATGTATCGTGCGAAGAGCTTTGAAGACGCGGTCGAAAAAGCAGAAAAACTGGTGGAAATGGGCGGTATCGGCCATACATCTTGCCTGTATACCGACCAGGATAACCAACCTGTACGCGTTAAGTATTTCGGCGATAAAATGAAAACCGCCCGAATCTTAATCAACACCCCTGCCTCTCATGGTGGTATCGGTGACCTGTATAACTTCAAAGTAGCGCCATCTCTGACGCTGGGTTGTGGTTCATGGGGTGGTAACTCCATCTCTGAAAACGTCGGTCCGAAACACTTGATCAACAAGAAAACTGTGGCTAAGCGAGCAGAAAACATGTTGTGGCATAAACTCCCGAAATCTATTTACTTCCGCCGTGGCTCCCTGCCTATCGCATTGGAAGAAGTGGCAACTGACGGTGCAAAACGTGCCTTCATCGTGACTGACCGCTACCTGTTCAACAACGGTTATGCCGATCAAATCACCAGCGTACTGAAATCTCACGGTATCGAAACTGAAGTCTTCTTCGAAGTCGAAGCAGACCCTACCCTGAGCATCGTACGTAAAGGTGCAGAGCAGATGAACTCCTTCAAACCAGACGTGATCATCGCGCTGGGTGGTGGTTCACCGATGGATGCTGCCAAAATCATGTGGGTGATGTACGAGCACCCAGAGACGCACTTCGAAGAACTGGCATTGCGCTTTATGGATATCCGTAAACGTATTTACAAGTTCCCGAAAATGGGTGTGAAAGCGAAAATGATCGCCGTCACTACCACTTCAGGTACTGGTTCAGAAGTGACACCATTTGCGGTTGTTACCGACGATGCCACTGGTCAGAAATATCCATTGGCTGACTATGCATTGACTCCAGATATGGCAATCGTTGATGCCAACCTGGTGATGAATATGCCTAAGTCACTGTGTGCTTTCGGTGGTCTGGACGCAGTAACCCATGCGCTGGAAGCGTATGTTTCTGTATTAGCGAACGAATACTCTGACGGTCAGGCTCTGCAAGCGCTGAAACTGCTGAAAGAATTCCTGCCAGCCAGCTACCACGAAGGGGCGAAAAACCCGGTGGCCCGTGAGCGTGTTCACAACGCTGCGACCATTGCCGGTATCGCTTTTGCTAACGCCTTCTTGGGTGTCTGCCACTCAATGGCCCATAAACTGGGTTCTGAGTTCCACATCCCACACGGCCTGGCAAACGCCATGTTGATTTCTAACGTTATTCGTTATAACGCGAATGACAACCCAACCAAACAGACTGCCTTCAGCCAGTATGACCGCCCACAAGCGCGTCGTCGTTATGCTGAAATTGCAGACCATCTGGGTCTGAGTGCGCCGGGCGACCGTACTGCACAGAAAATCCAGAAACTGCTGGTTTGGTTAGATGAAATCAAAGCTGATTTGGGTATCCCGGCATCAATTCGTGAAGCGGGCGTTCAAGAAGCTGACTTCCTGGCAAAAGTAGACAAACTGTCTGAAGATGCATTCGATGATCAGTGTACCGGTGCTAACCCACGTTACCCACTGATCTCTGAGCTGAAACAGATTCTGATGGATACTTACTACGGCCGTGAATTTAGCGAAGAGCTTGACCGTGAAGAAGTGGCTGTAGCCGCTCCGGCACCAAAAGCTGAGAAGAAAGCTAAGAAGTAATAATCGTCATAAGGCTTAAACCCCCACGTTCAAATGGGGTAAAGTAAAGATGATATAACCCCCAATGGGCAACGGCTGATTGGGGGTTTTCTTTTTTATTCCACATGCACCCGCAGCGCCTCCCTATTAATTCTCTCTGTGCCTTCCAACACGCAATCGGCTAAATTGACTCGATATAGTGCGTGCCTCTGCTCATGCGCGCAGTGACACGCGGCTGAAACGTATTTCGGGGTATGGTTCGATGCACATAACGGAGGATCTTTGCAGGCTCCAAGATAAATTCCCTGATGCTGGACGTTCGCTATACACCCGATGAGAGACACAGTTTAAAATATTCAGCGAGTAAAGGTTGCAACAGGAAAGTAAGTCACCACCAAATACCGTTAAGCCTTATTAATTAGCACATAAAGGTTTGTATTGAATTAATACGATGAAAGGCAGACAACCCCACAGACTGAATAAAAAAGCCTGTGAGGTAGCGTACAGCAGAGAATTGACTACTCACATGAATCTGGTTGGCAAGCGGCTTTAATCGCTTCTTTATAATGGCGGCGACAAACGGAAACATAACTTTCGTTGCCACCAATAACCACCTGCTCGCCATCATGTACTGCTTTACCCTGCGCATCTAAACGCAGCACCATATTAGCTTTGCGACCACAATGACAAATCGTTTTTAGCTCCACCAGTTTATCCGCCCATGCCAGCAAATATTTGCTGCCAGGAAAAAGCTCGCCAAGAAAATCAGTTCGTAGTCCATAGCACAATACCGGGATATCGAGATCATCAACCACCTGACACAGTTCCTGAATCTGTTCTTTGGTCAGAAACTGGCATTCATCAAGCAGAATACAATGTATAGGCTTTGCCTGATGTTCTGTCGTGATTATCGCGAACAGTGATGTCGCACTATTATACAGGAGTGCTTGTGAAGAGAGGCCAATGCGTGAACTTACGGTCCCGACGCCAAAGCGGTTATCTATCTCAGCGGTAAATACCAAGGTGCGCATACCGCGCTCCTGATAGTTATAAGAAGACTGTAACAGCGCTGTGGACTTTCCTGCATTCATTGCAGAGTAATAAAAATAAAGTTGAGCCATGGACCCGTAACTCCAATGGTTTAATAAATGATCACAGTGACAACATACGCTCAGTTTATCATAAATTCAGACACGACATAGCGTCTGAGGCTCCGCTATATTGCTGTTTTCCCTATTAAGTAATAGATATTGTTAATGAGACTGTACAAACTTGCATTTGAAATACTGCCTATTATTAGTGACATTACTTGACCAAACTCACAATATTGCAATAGTGAAAAGACTCTGCTTGAACATTAACCAGATTAGTGGTGTAAGAAGCACAAACCACCGCATATGCAGGCCGCACGATTGGTTCATTAATGATGCAAGTAATGTGTTCTCATGATTAATTGGTGTAATAGTGATTACAAATATTGTCAGAACCTGACGAATCCAATACAACATGCCTTTTTGACTTACTGAGTTTTTCACTACACCTATATCTCTCGCTTTTTGCACTATCGGTTATTGCACATACAAACGTGGAAGTTGTCTATTCTTGATTTATTGATATAAAGCAAACTTATAACTTAGTCGGAAAATCATGTTCACTTGTAAGGGCATTTGGCAGCAAAACGAAAAATTGTGTTAAAAAAAGTGCTGAGAATAACAACTGTCCCTCGCTTATTAGTAGCGACCAGCAACTTTCTACAAATAAAATACGTAAATTCGAGCATGTATATCAAATTGGCTATTGCAGAAATTAAAATAGCACTCTATTATTATCCAGACGCCCCCCCACCAATTATAATTTGAGACCAGGACAATGAGCGAAGCGTTAAAGATTCTTAACAACATCCGTACTCTACGTGCACAAGCCCGCGAATGCACTCTTGTAACGTTAGAAGAAATGCTTGAGAAACTTGAAGTGGTCGTTAACGAACGCCGCGAAGAAGAATCTCAATCACAAGCAGAGATTGAAGAACGTACGCGTAAATTGCAGCAATACCGTGAAATGCTTATTGCTGACGGTATTGATCCAAATGAACTGCTGCAAACTTTAGCTGCAACTAAAACTGCTGGTAAAGCAAAACGTGCTGCGCGTCCTGCTAAATATCAGTACAAAGATGAAAATGGCGAACTGAAAACCTGGACAGGCCAAGGCCGTACTCCAGCAGTAATTAAGAAAGCTATTGAAGAGCAAGGCAAATCACTGGATGATTTCCTACTGTAATAGTATTGTTTCATTTACTATTACGATGAAAATACCCTCCCATTCACCGGAGGGTATTTTTTTGTCTCTCATTTAAACTGAGCCATATGCGTTGAAATGCACACCATCATATCGCTGGATTAACATACAAGTGATACATAACCCGTTACCTAAACTTTCGGTTTAGATAAATAACGCTCGGTTATCACTCTGTTGATAAATCTATAAGAATACTCTGCTAATTTATAGTCATACAATAATCAAAATAACTACAACGCAGAATCAATAAAGTCAGTTAACGATATAATCCGATGCTGAGAATGCAGATGTTAGCTACACTATCGAACAAGATTGAGCACAAAATCAGCTAATTTACTTTTTGTACTCAACAGATAAATTCACCTTTACAGACTTATTATGCCCGTCTAATCGAAACACCACGGCCAATCCCGTAATAAGTGAACCCTCGGCTATTTAGACGCTCTGGATCGTACAAATTACGCCCATCAAAAATAATGGGCTGTTTTAGTCGTGACTTGATTACATCAAAATCTGGAGCTCTAAAACTCTGCCATTCAGTGCAAATAACCAAAGCGTCAGCGCCTTGTAAGGCGGACTCTTTTGTCCCCATTAATCTCAGGTCATCTCTTGCGCCATAAATACGCTGCGCCTCATCCATAGCCTCTGGATCATATGCCTGAATAATAGCCCCAGCCTTCCACAAGGTTTCCATTAAAACCCGGCTGGGCGCTTCTCGCATATCATCTGTATTAGGCTTAAATGCTAATCCCCAAAGCGCAAATGTTTTTCCTGCTAATTCTGAGCCAAAATGGCGCTCAATGAATTCGGTCAGCTTATACTTTTGTTGATTATTGGTTTTTTCTACCGCTTGCAAGAGTAGAGGCTGATAGTCATGAGCTTCCGCGGTACGAATTAAGGCTTGTATGTCTTTCGGGAAGCAGGAACCACCATAACCACAACCCGAATATATAAAATGGTAGCCAATGCGTGAATCTGAACCAATGCCTTGTCGTACTTTTTCAATATCAGCGCCGAGGCGTTCAGCAATATTAGCAATCTCATTCATGAAACTGATTTTTGTTGCAAGCATACCGTTTGCTGCATATTTGGTCAGTTCAGCACTACGGATATCCATAATTAATAGCCGATCATGATTTCTATTAAAGGGTTCGTATAACTCGCTAATTAAATCGATCACACCGCTATCATCGGTATCAATACCGATAACGATACGTTCCGGACGCTTACAGTCAGCAACTGCGGCCCCCTCTTTTAGAAATTCAGGATTTGATATCACGTTAAATTCAATGTTCTCTCCACGCTGCTGTAAAACAGCCTGAACCGTTTGCTGTACCTTATCTGCCGTTCCTACCGGGACCGTCGATTTATCGATAATAATCTTCGGTGCATCCATATATTTAGCGATGGTACTGGCAACGTCGAGTACATATTTAAGATCAGCGGCACCGTCTTCATCAGGAGGTGTACCGACCGCAATAAATTGAATAGTACCGTGGGCAACCCCGGCCTGAGCATCCGTTGAGAACTGAAGACGGCCAGACTCATAATTTTCTTTCACTAATGGAGCCAAGCCTGGTTCAAAAATTGCGATCCGGCCTTGTTGTAGGTCGGCAACTTTCTTAGCATCGACATCAATACAAAGTACGTCATGACCAACTTCGGCAAGCACTGCGGCCTGGACCAGCCCTACATAACCAATACCAAAAACGGTAACCTTCATTCCATCGATCCTCGAGTTCAAATTCAATACAAAACTGTCTGTTGGTCATTATCAGTAACGAACCTTAATTTAGCCTGAGGCCGCACATTATCATTGCTGGCTAACATATTAGGCTTACGCAAAAATTAGCCGATGTCGACGCAAGCAAAAGTATATCAAGCCAAATTTCACACATCTTGAACAGACACATAGATTGAAACAAATCGAGTTTATTTCGAAGTTTCGTTATAGAACCATTTATATAGAGAGTCGCGCGATAACGGAAAAGAGGGGAATAGATAGGCTTTATGGCATATTTTCAGGCTAATATATTCAAAAATCAAACTACTCATCAGATGAAAGCATCAGTTTTAAGCGGCTCCCTCCCCCCCATACCTGACACTGCCAGGCATCACAGCGTTGGCTTATTTGATTTAGGTATGTCGTTTTCAGTGTTCCCAAAGGCACACCATTACTTAGCTGAATCTGATTTTTACCTGCACTGACATTGGCATGTAACCCCGCAGAAACCAGAATCAAATTCTGATATTCAACATGGTAATAACCAACTAATAAAGGAAATTGCCCATCCAGATGGGTTCGCCTTAATAATTGATTGACCTGTTTAAGTAAAGATGACATTTGTGGCAGACGTTGCTGTTGATGTGCCAAATGCTCTTGCAATATGCCATTAAATAATACTCGCAACAGTAATGCAGCCAAAATACCATTATCGCCTGCTCGGGTTACGTCCAAACAATAGAAAGCCAAATCTTTATCAGACAATGCTGCAATATCAAGTACCAAACCAGGCTGTTCAACCACGGTCAGTTGACGGTAATTGATTCGACAGCGGGCAATGGTTTGCTGTGCTGGAGGCTGTAGTTGCTTTAATAACTGTGCAGCATCATGCGGATTCTTGCGCAACGCCTCCCAATCCTGAATAAGGTCGGTTTCTTCGATAGCATAAGATGTGAATAGCACCGGGTACAGACATGCCAGTACCGCTTCTCGCAATCGATTCAAATCTACGATTGGTTTCAGCAATACATCTTTTACCCCCAGACGCATCACCTGAGCAATGTCAGTCATCTTATCGGTCGCTGAAATCACCAATACCGGAATCTGAACCCCCTGAATCTGTAAACGTTCAACAAACTCAATCCCGCCCATTTCAGGCATGGCCAGATCACAAAGGATCAAATCCGCAGATTGAACTTTCAGTTGGTTCAATGCCTCCAGGCCGTTTTCTGCCTGATAGATAGTTGCGCCAAGCGAACTCAGGTAGCCGGCGATCACGGTGCGGAAGACAGTTTCATCCTCTACGACTAAAATATTTTTTCCTGCTAGTGGTTTTTCCATGTACTACTTCTCTTACTGACCTTAATGGTAATAGTGGCTCAAAAAGGGTGTTTGTGCTTGTTAGAAATTGTCATGTGATATTTTGTTAATACTGATTCAGCTACTGTCAATTTCTGATTAAATGAGTTAGTTGTTCTGCTTTTATCTCTACGGCTAACTGCCCTGCGGCGATAGCTTCATCTGCACGATGAAAATCCAGCATTGAGATTTGTGGGCAAAAGGGCTGTATTAAGATATCAGGAGGGTCGCCAGCCATGCGATTACGTTTTAAGCGATTCTCTAACACCTGAATCGCGGTAGACATAATTTCCATTGCGCCAGGCGCACTATTGGAAGATTTAGCCGTAAGATTGGCAATCCGCCCTTTTAGCCGCCGTTGCCAACTTTCAGACTGATCAATAGGTTTATCTTCTGAAACCGCGGGTGAAGAAAATAAATCTTGCTGAAATAAATGGGCATCGTGCTGTAAATCAACGGCGATAACAACGTCAGCACCCATAGCTCTTGCGAGCGAAACCGGAACCGGATTAACAACCGCCCCATCAACCAACCAATAACCATCGAACCACACGGGGGCAAATAACCCAGGGATACTGCACGATGCTCTGATAGCCTGCTTAATATCACCTTCAGTAAGCCACAGTTCGCGGCCAGTAGTTAAATTCGTCGCTACGGTGCCAAAAGGCAGCGTACATTCGGCAATGTCACGCACGTCGATGATTTTATTCACCTCATTAAACACCCGCTCTCCGCGTAACAACCCTCCCCGCTGCCAGGAAAAATCCATCATGCGAATAACGTCCCAATATTTGAAAGAACGCACCCAACGTTCCATTGCGTCTAAATGATCGCTGGCATAAGCAGCTCCAACCAATGAACCCACTGAACAACCTGCAACGACATCAATACTGATACCCATTTTATTCAGCGCATTAATTACACCAATGTGTGCCCATCCTTTAGCCGCCCCGGCACCCAGCGCCAATCCTATTTTTATTTTTCTCATTCAATGGCATCCATTTTCAATTTGCTTTGGCAAGTTTTCCCTAAACGGAATGGGCTAAAATCGAGATATGATCAATGGTGTAATCCTTCAATTTTCAAATTAGCGCCGATAGCCTTAACATAAGATATATCTCAAATGTACTCTCTCAGTTTTGAATCGTGTATCACTTCGCCTCTATGACTATAGTGATAAGTCTATGCTTTTGTTAGCGTGATACAAACTATTTACATATTATTACCAATATATAACGCTACCTTCAAAGGACATACTGTGAATATTGAGATATGCCAGACAGATCTGTTTAATCCTGCGCTGATGACATTGATAGCACAATTAGATGCGTACCAACTGCCACGCTATCCTGCAGAAAGTAATTATGCCGACCCTGTAGAGGTTATGCTGCAGGTAAAAACATTGGTATATATTGCTAACGTTAACAATCAGGCCGTTGGATGCGCCGCACTTGTTCTGCCAGAAGGCAGATATCCGGAAGTGAAGCGTATTTTTTTCATACCCGAATATCGCGGTTTGGGTATCGCGAAATTACTGATAACCACGGTAATTGATCAGTCTAACGAGTTAAATTTAAACGATATTTACCTGGAGACGGGTGTTTATCAGCCTGAAGCAATTAAGCTCTATCAATGTTTTGGATTTAAGTTCACATCGGTGTTTGGCCATTATCAATATGACCCATTAAGTTTATATATGGTGAAATCGTTGGATGGGGATAGTTAGTTAATCAACTGGCAACCGATAGGAAAGGAGGAAATAATCATTTATTGTCTGGCATACAAATACAAAATAGCCACCGCAAGGGTAACCATTTAGGAAATACATTCTGGATGACACTCAATTATAGCATTTAATATCGTCTATCAATAAATTTTACGCATAAATAATCGCAAGTCATGCTGCCATTTCACAGGTAGCTCGCGCTGGCTATAGTGTTATTATCTATCCGTAGAGTTATTTTTCAGAATATTCTTGATATCTATTAGTGGTAGAGAAATAATTAACCGTTGAGAGTACCGAAAGAGACATTCATTTTTTCAAAAATGGCGATGATTTTATTGATCAGTTTCATTGTTTATTCCTGTAAATATCATTTTTATTTTGTGACACACTTCACGTTTTACAAATTACGCCATAATGAAACACCGGTCAAGTTTTTATGTGATCACCATCACGAAAATTAAAATGACGCCGGATATCCCGTGGCATCAACAATTTTGAACCTCACGCCGTGATTAGGTAAGATGATACCTATAACGTTACATTGTTAAACCTGCCGCTACGTGATAACGACCTGACTGGGTGGCACTATTAATTATTTCGGAGAGATTTTGTCAGAACAGTGTCCATGCGGCAGTACGCGCGAGTATCAGCAATGCTGTCAGCCCTACCATTTGGGAACGCAGGTGGCAGAAAAACCAGCAATATTGATGCGTTCACGCTATTGCGCCTACGTAAAGAAGAATGCGGATTATCTGATAAGTACCTGGCACCCTGACTGCCATGCCCAAGAATGGCGTGAGGGGATAGTTCAGAGCTTTGCTAATACTATCTGGTGTGGGTTAACGGTGGTCGCGGAAACAGCGGGTAGCCATAATGATGAAGCTTTTGTTGAATTTATCGCCCGCTCCACTGATGCAAATAATCCTCAGATAACCGCCATGCATGAACGTTCGCGCTTCCTTCGTATAAAAGAACACTGGTACTATATCGATGGAGTCCGACCAGCAGTAGGTCGAAATGATACCTGCCCTTGCGGTTCGGCGAAAAAATATAAAAAATGCTGCGGGCGTTAATCAAGAGATAGTCCATTGCCATGCAGTAATATCAAACACTTACACAACATCAAATCATGTTAAGACAGGATTTACCACTTTATGCCACACCAAAACGTACAAAAAAAAGTATTACGCACCATCTGTCCTGATGCCAAAGGCTTGATCGCAAAAATCACCAATATTTGCTACAAACATGAACTGAATATTGTTCAGAATAACGAATTTGTCGATCATCTGACGGGGCGTTTCTTTATGCGCACTGAGCTTGAGGGGATTTTTAATGATACCACCTTGCTGGCAGATTTGGACAGTGCCTTACCGCACGGCACCGTTAGAGAATTACATCCGGCAGGACGACGCCGTATAGTTATCATGATAACGAAAGAAGCACACTGCCTCGGCGACTTATTAATGAAAAGTGCTTACGGTGGCCTGGAGGTGGAAATTGCTGCGGTCATCTCTAACCACAATACATTGCAGAGTCTGGTTGAGCGCTTTGATATTCCTTTCCATCTGATTAGCCATGAAGGTCTGAGCAGAGAGGAACATAACGCGCTTTTAATGGCACAAATTGATTCGTACCAACCAGATTACGTCGTGTTGGCAAAATACATGCGCGTACTAACACCCGCTTTTGTTCAAAATTATCCTAATAAGATAATTAATATCCACCACTCATTTTTACCCGCATTTATTGGTGCCAGCCCTTATCATCAAGCCTACGAACGTGGCGTAAAAATCATTGGCGCGACTGCACATTATGTTAATGAATGCCTGGATGAAGGCCCCATTATTATGCAGGATGTGATTCATGTTGATCACTCATATACAGCCGAAGATATGATGCGGGCAGGGCGTGACGTAGAAAAGAATGTGTTAAGCCGCGCGCTTTATCAGGTACTGGCGCAGCGTGTTTTTGTTTACGGAAACCGGACTATCATTCTATAAGCACACAATAAATCTATATTTATTGTCCAGATAACCGTCGTCGCGCGCAAAAAAACACCGAACAAATTGTTTTTTTCACTTCAAGTCTTTACAGGGGCGCTTCATTTGATATGATGCGCCCGCTTACCAAGACAGCGTTGATAAGCGGTAAGGCCAGTGGTGGGGTTCCCGAGCGGCCAAAGGGAGCAGACTGTAAATCTGCCGTCATCGACTTCGAAGGTTCGAATCCTTCCCCCACCACCATTTTTAACCTTGAGTCTCAAGCCGATTCAGCGTTAAGAATCCAAATGAGCCACTGAGGGGAAGGTGAAAACCTTCGACGCAGGTTCGAGCCGAGCGTAGCGAATCAACGACACGCAGTGGCGGCCCAAAGGGTGAGGAACGAAGTGACGAATAATCCTTCCCCCACCACCATTAACGCTCTAATAATTAGCACAAAGTACGGCCACGTATTAAAAACCACGAATTCAGTGGTGGGGTTCCCGAGCGGCCAAAGGGAGCAGACTGTAAATCTGCCGTCATCGACTTCGAAGGTTCGAATCCTTCCCCCACCACCATTTTTAACCTTGAGTCTCAAGCCGATTCAGCGTTAAGAATCCAAATGAGCCACTGAGGGGAAGGTGAAAACCTTCGACGCAGGTTCGAGCCGAGCGTAGCGAGTCAACGACACGCAGTGGCGGCCCAAAGGGTGAGGAACGAAGTGACGAATAATCCTTCCCCCACCACCATCTATTGCTGTAAGCCTCCTCTCAATACCAATCATCATAATCAAAATAGTACCCACACCGGGGAAGGTAAGCACCTTCGACAAGGTTTACGCCAAAAAAAAGATAAATACACGCAATGCAAGGCGATGACAAATAAACCGCCTGTATCATAATAATGATTATTACGACGTTAAGATGCTAAATAATATTATTCCAATGTGTAGATGTAATCGATGAGTCTATTCAAGACACTAGAGTGTGAACGTGATTTGTAAAAATATAGCCTATTCTCATCTTGGAAATTAGCCAGATTGACGAATTCAAGTTTAGAATCACCATTAAAGTCATCCATCATTGAATCAGTAATACAAATATACCGACCTGAGTAGATAAAGTTCAAGCAACACCCTAAGCTGTCCACCTGCCTAATACTTACCTTACTGTGTTGTTTTTTAACGGATTCCTCCAGTGATTTCACAAATTTACTTTTATATAACGTAGGGTTACACAACCAAATATTGTTATAAAGTATACTTATGATATCTTTGCTTTCATTTATTATATCTTTCCTTCCATAGATGCCAAAACCTGAGTCGGGAACGTCGTTAAGCAATGTAAATCTTTCACTGGTTATCTTCTCAGATGTTAGGATAAGGGAGTTACCATCATAATCCCCAATGTCATCAATATTCTCATAATAAAACTTAATTATATTGGCTTGTATGTTATTTTTTTCTGCCACTTTATATAATCTTGTCAAATTCTCGCTTTTACCCCAATCGTAATAAATATTGATGACATTGGATACATGACCAGTAAGGTGCTTCTTGGTAATTTCCTTTTCTTGCTGATATAAATCCTTCAGGTCGTTATATAAAACCTCTCCATCTCTGGTCAAACTCATACCGAACTTCTCTCGTTTAAATAGTTTTTTACCTATTATATTTTCAAAGTCCTTAATAGACTTAGCTACTGGAGGTGTAGTTCTATTCATTACTCTTGCCGCCTTACTTAATGAGCCATTTTCAACTACAGCCATAAAGGCTTCCAGCTTTCTAGATAAAAACATAGTTCACCAATCCTTTGCATCAAAAGTTCATCAGAAAACCACAAACTATAAACATGTCTACGTGTGAGTTGTTTACTGTAGATAATGTTTAATACATTAATAAAATATATATATAAATTTGATTTATAATAATTAAAAGATGAATAATAAAATAGATATCGCATAGACGTCTATATCGTTAACTTTTTACATTACAGACTAAACCTAAATTATCTGTGTATTTTCATCTTAAAATCACACACATTTTTAACAGACATAACACCGTAGATCCATGATATTTAATAACTATTTTTTATTCTTACCGTTACAAAATCAATTAACAGACCAGTGTATAAAAAAGGACAAACACCGACGATAATAAGTGTTTTTTAATTTAATCGAGAGATAACACTCGTATTAATTGAGTCGGAATGAATATCATCTTGCATGATATTGTTTTTTAAGAGTTAACTTGAGGTGAAAATAGAAATATAAGATTGGAGTTTGTTTTATAATTCAATGCGGCTGCATTTATAAAATAAAAAACCACAAAACAATTTAACTTAAGATTGATATAGAAAAAGATATGCTTTCCTTATTAACTATGAAAATCACTTATCTCTCTATCTATAAATAACGCTTCGCAAGCTGTTCGTAATATTGACACTTTAAAGATTCACATGATTTGAGATCATTAAGTACCGTCACACGGGTTAACACCTAATATCGCAACGCACGCCTATTTAGCTAACATTAGCCGCCGACAGTGCATTACATTTTCACTCTGTTTCTGTTAAAATTTATCTACTTTTTTAGCGATAAACGGTGCTGATCATGAAATTTGTTTCTTTTAATATCAATGGCCTACGTGCAAGACCTCATCAACTAGCGGCTATAATCGAGCAACACCAGCCCGATGTCATTGGTCTTCAGGAAACAAAGGTGCATGACGATATGTTTCCTCTGGAAGACGTTAGCCAACATGGTTATCACGTATTTTATCATGGGCAGAAAGGCCATTACGGTGTTGCGTTACTGACAAAGCAAGAGCCTTTAGCGGTGCGTCGTGGTTTCCCTACCGATGAAGAAGATGCTCAACGTCGGATTATTATGGCGGATATCGCTACACCGCAAGGTCCATTAACGGTCATTAATGGCTACTTCCCGCAAGGGGAAAGTCGCGATCACCCCACTAAGTTTCCAGCTAAAGAGCGTTTTTATGCAGATTTACAACATTATCTGGAACAACAACTTTCTGCCGATGCGCAAGTGCTGATTATGGGTGATTTAAATATCAGCCCGACCGATCTGGATATCGGTATTGGTGAGGAGAGCCGTAAGCGCTGGCTGCGTACCGGTAAATGCTCATTCCTGCCAGAAGAGCGGGCATGGCTGGAACGCTTACAAAATTGGGGCCTGGTTGATACTTTCCGCGCAGCAAATCCTGATTGTAATCAGCAGTTTTCATGGTTTGATTACCGTTCACGCGGGTTTGATGAAAACAGGGGCTTACGCATAGATTTATTGCTAGCCAGCCAACCGCTGGCCGCTCGCTGCATTGCCACAGGGATTGATTACGATATTCGCAGCATGGAAAAACCGTCAGACCACGCGCCGGTATGGTCTGAATTCGCGCTCTGATGCCTATTGGCCCCGCATGAAAATGGGGCCATTACTCAATGTTACCTATCTTCAATTTCAGCAATAAGCCCAGCACAGTAGATGTTAGCCAAAATGAAGGTTTGCCTAAAATGATTGATGTCGTTGCCGCAATAATAGAACAAGATGGAAAGATCTTATTGGCTCGACGAGATGCAGATCGTGATCAGGCCGGTTTATGGGAGTTTCCTGGCGGCAAGGTTGAGGCTGAAGAAAGCCAACCTCAGGCGCTGATGCGTGAATTGTCTGAAGAACTGGGGATTGAAGCGACGATATCTGGCTATATTGGAACCAATCAGTGGGATTCGGGCCACCAGACTATCCGCCTGCATGGCTGGCATGTGATACATTTCAGCGGTGAGCCAGAGCTAAATTGCCACTCAGCAATTGTCTGGCTGACACCGCAGCAGGCTTATCTCTACCCGTTAGCTCCCGCTGATATTCCACTGCTGGACGCATTTATCTCCCGGCAGCAGGCCGTCATTGATTAGCCATTATCGGGTTAATCGTTTCCAAATCAGTGGGTTGGTACCAATAACGTTTGAATCTCGCACACATTGTAACACCTCACCGTCCACGCGTAATACCGCGCCCTCCGAATAGTTCTGGTTTTGATAAACGCAGCAGCGAGTACAGGGGTTATTGTTAGTATTGCGATTTGCTGAGTTATTCCATACCTCTGGCGGCAGTGGCACCACGACATCAACATTGTTACGGTTAGCCATTGCCGCACCAGACATCAGCGTAACAAAGCTAATACAGCCCAACACTCCCCATGTTCTCATGCTTTATTCTCCTTGGCCTTAGACGGTGTTCTCTTACGTTTTTGGGTTGCCGCAGCAGAAGGCGCGGCTGGCAACCCACGGAAAGCCTGAGGTGACCGATTTTGTTTTGCCTGACTGATTAAACTCTGCAACGTGGCCACCAGCGGTTGCATAAAATCCTGATAACGACAGTTTTTCTCACTGATTTGTGTCAGCGTTGACTCCCAGTGTGCCGTCATATCTGGCCGTGCGGCAATATCAGGCAATGCATGAATCAATGCTCTCCCTGCGGGGCTGGCATGGATATAACGCCCTTTCTTAAACAAAAACGTTCGCTTAAAGAGCAATTCGATGATGCCGGCACGGGTTGCTTCTGTACCTAAACCGTCGGTGGCGCGTAACACTTTCTTCAACTCTTTATCCTGCACAAAGCGCGCAATACCGGTCATGGCAGATAATAAGCTGGCATCGGTGAATGGCCGTGGGGGCTGAGTTTGCCGCTCGACAACCTCCCCGCGCTCACACAATAATTCAGCGCCCTTCTCAACCACCGGCAAAGGCGCACCTTCATTCTCTTCATCACGCTCTTTACTGCCTAATAAGGTTCGCCAGCCCGCCTCGGCCAGAAAACGGGCTTTAGCGACAAATTTCCCCCCGGCAATATCCAGTTCAATAACACATTTACGAAACTGCGCATCAGGGCAAAACTGCATCAAATATTGTTGTGCCACCAGCCGGTAAACCTTGCCCTCATCTACCGTCAGATTCACCTTACTTGTCCGCGCCGTCGGGATAATGGCATGGTGAGCATCCACTTTTTTGTCATCCCAACAGCGATTACGCCTATCACTGTCCATCACTTCCAGCGGCAATAAATCAGCCTGATGAATACTGATGGCATTGAGTACAGCATGACGCCCGGCAAAATGCTCTTCAGGTAGGTATCGGCAATCCGAACGAGGATACGTAAGCAATTTGTGCGTTTCATATAAACGCTGGCAAATATCCAGCACTTGCTGCGCACTTAGCCCGAATCGTTTTGCCGCTTCAATCTGCAAGGTAGAAAGCGAGAATGGCAACGGCGCGGTTTCTGATTCCCGTTTATCATTATAGGATGTGACAAGTGCAGGCTGACCCGCAATACGATTAACAACGTGTTCTGCCAGTGGCCGGTGTAACAAGCGCCCTTCTTCATCCTGATAAGATTCGCAAGAATCACTCGGCTGCCATAGCGCAATAAAGCGCTCATCAGCCGGTGTGACGATATGGGCTTTAACTTCAAAAAAATCTTTGGCAACAAAATCTTCTATTTCTTCATCGCGGCGCACCACCAGCCCTAATACCGGCGTTTGTACCCGGCCGACCGATAAGACACCGTCGTAGCCCGCATTACGCCCAAGAATGGTATAGGCCCGCGTCATATTAATGCCGTAGAGCCAATCGGCTCTGGCCCGTGCCAGGGCGGAGACACAAAGCGGAATAAACTCGCGGTTATAGCGCAATCGCTCCACGGCGCGCTCCACGGCTTGCGGGTTTAAATCGTTAATCAAGCAGCGGCGTACATTTTGCCGCTTCTCTGCGACCAAATCCAAATAGTCCAATACTTCATCAACCAGCAGTTGTCCTTCGCGATCAGGGTCACCGGCATGGACCACTTCATCGGCTTGCAGCAACAATTGCTTGATAACATTCAGTTGCTTACTGACTGAGGGACGTGGTTGTAACTGCCATTTTTCGGGAATAATCGGTAAATCGGCCAGCGACCAGCGAGCATAACGGCTGTCGTAAGCATCCGGTTGGGCCTGTTCCAGTAAATGGCCGACACACCAGGTCACCATTTGATCATTGCCACAGGCAATGAATCCATCACCCCGACGATGCGGTTTTGGCAAGATATCCGCAATTGCCCGCGCCAAACTGGGTTTTTCGGCAATAAACAGTCGCATCATTCACCGCACGAATACATAAAAAAAGACATCCAAGGAAAAGTCATTCTGCAATCTCAATCAGCGCCCGGCCACTCACAGCCTTAGTTAACTCACCAATAGGGTTGAGTGTTATGCCATATTGCGCCGCAATCACCTGCACATCAGCCTGTGCATCAGGCAGCACGGCCAACAGTAACCCCCCCGACGTTTGTGGGTCGCATAGCAACGTTCGCTGTAAGTCAGACATTACGCCGATCAGATGACCATAGCTGTCAAAGTTTCGTCCAGTACCGCCGGGTACACACCCTTCAGCAATATAGTCTTCGACGGCAGGTAAACGCGGGATAGCGGAGAAATGCAACGTCGCCTGAACGCCTGAACCCTGGCATATTTCGCTCAAATGGCCGAGCAAGCCAAACCCGGTCACATCCGTCATTGCGGTGACACCGGGGATATGCGCAAAATCAGCGCCCGATTTATTCAACTGACACATGGTTTCCGTGGCAACGCCTTGATGCTCTGGCCGCAATTTACTTTTCTTCTCAGCCGTCGTTAAAATGCCGATACCTAAGGGTTTGGTTAGAAATAGTTTGCATCCCGCTTTTGCCGCGCTATTTTTCTTTACCTGCTCGGTACTGACCACCCCCGTGACCGCTAAACCAAAAATCGGCTCCGGTGCATCGATAGAATGGCCTCCGGCCAGGGAAATACCTGCCTGTTGGCAAACCTGCCGCCCACCTTCGATAACCCGTCGGGCGATTTCGGGTGCCAGTTTATCAATCGGCCAGCCCAGAATGGCTATCGCCATAATCGGTTTGCCGCCCATCGCATAGATATCACTGATAGCATTTGTTGCAGCAATGCGGCCAAAATCGAAAGGATCGTCAACGATCGGCATAAAAAAATCGGTAGTGCTGATAATCCCAACACCACTGCCGATATCATAAACGGCGGCGTCATCACGGGTTTCATTCCCTACCAACAAACGGGGATCAAAAAACTGCTGTTGCTCGGAGTGCAAAATTTTATCCAATACTTTCGGTGAAATTTTGCAACCGCAGCCCGCTCCGTGGCTGTATTGAGTAAGACGTATCGCTGGCGATGTCATAACACTCTCCCGTTTGGTGGTTCAATAATGAGCACGTTAATCAATAAACAAGGCTGTTCGGTCAGGAATGATGCACGCAGGGCCAATATCCCAACAGCCTATGGTAGCGTCTATAGCATGTCTTGGTAAGTACAGGGCGATGGTCGGGCAGATAGGTTGGTCACAAAGCAGCCGAAAACGCAGCGTATTGCCGGAAAAAGGCAAAAGTTGCGTCACGGCCACCTGACAAAACGAGGTTATTGTTAGAAGTGGCGAACAAAAGTGCTGTAATCCGGTGGGGTCACTTTGGTCGAAGACTTCAGTAACGGAGTACCGAGATAGAGAAAACCAACAATTTCATCTTGTTCACGGCAGGCAAAACCTTGACGAACAACCGGATGGTGAGTCCAGGAGCCGGTACGCCAGATACCATTAAAGCCTTGTGCCAAAGCTGCCATTTGCATCGCTTGCACCGCACAACCGGCAGAAACCACCTGTTCCCAGTTAGGCACTTTGCCATTTTCAGTAATGTGGGCAATCACGGTAATAATCAGTGGTGCGCGGAAAGGCGCATTTTTCGCTTTCTCCAGCACCGCATCATCCGCACCATCATGTTGAACGGCTTTTTGTAACAACTGACTAAAACGCTCCAGCCCGTCATTTTCGATCAAAACAAAGCGCCAGGGCTGCAATGTGCCATGATCCGGCGCTCGCATTCCGGCGTGAATAATATGGTCTAACGCCTCTCCAACTGGGGCCGGAGCCGCTAAACGTGATGCCGAACGGCGGTTAAGTAACAGTTCTAATGCATCCATCATTTTCTCCTGATAACGATTTTCATTTTCAGCAAGGTAGCATAAGTTGTCGTTTTGTTGCCAGCGTTGACCTTTCAGCTAGGCTCAACAGTGATTTAAAGCTGACTTTTATTCGTCAGGTCATTAGGATATCCCTACTTGCTCGGTTTTGTTGGAGATAACATGCGCACTTTGTGGCGAATTATTGCTGGCTTTTTCAAGTGGACATGGCGTCTGCTGAATTTTGTCAGAGAGTTTATTCTTAATCTTTTCCTGATACTGCTCATTTTAGTCGGCGTCGGTATTTACCTTCAGTTTCAAAGCAAACCGGTCGAACCGGTTAAAGGCGCTTTGCTGGTTAATTTAACTGGCGTGGTGGTGGATCAACCGGCCGTCAATAATAAGTTGCGTCAATTGGGCCGCGAGTTATTAGGGTCATCCAGTAATCGTTTACAGGAAAACTCGCTGTTCGATATCGTTGATACTATCCGTTTAGCAAAAAACGATAATAATATTACCGGCCTGGTGCTATCACTGAGTGATTTTACCGGTGCGGATCAACCGTCGCTACAATATATGGGTAAAGCACTGCGTGAGTTCCGTGACAGTGGTAAACCCATTTATGCTATTGGCGATAGTTACAATCAAACCCAATATTATTTAGCCAGTTTTGCCAATAAAATTTACCTGTCACCCCAAGGTGCGGTGGATTTACATGGTTTTGCCAGTAATAACCTTTATTACAAATCGTTGCTGGAAAAACTTCAGGTCACCACCAATATCTTCCGCGTCGGAACCTATAAGTCTGCGGTCGAACCCATGATCCGTGATGATATGTCACCAGCAGCCCGTGAAGCGGATAGCCGTTGGATTGGCGGTTTATGGCAAAACTACCTCACCGCGGTCGCGGCTAACCGCCAATTAACACCTGAGCAACTGTTCCCCGGCGCGGCTGGCGTGATCAGTGGATTGCAAGCCGCGGGTGGCTCTCCTGCCCAATACGCGCTCACCAGTAAATTGGTTGATCAGTTGGCTTCACGCCCTGATGTTGAGACTGAGTTGGTCAAAACCTTCGGCTGGGATAAAAAGAGTAATGACTTTAATTACGTCAGTATCTATGACTATCAGCCGATGGCTGTCCCACAACAAGGCGGCCAGATAGCGGTTATTTTTGCTAACGGAGCCATTATTGATGGGCCACAAACGCCAGGCAACGTCGGCGGCGATACGCTGGCAGCTCAAATCCGTCAGGCACGGCTAGATCCGAAGATTAAAGCGGTTGTCCTGCGGGTAAACAGCCCAGGCGGCAGCGTGAGCGCCTCTGAGTTGATTCGCTCTGAATTGACTGCACTGCGCGCGGCTAATAAGCCATTGGTGGTGTCAATGGGTGGAATGGCAGCCTCTGGTGGCTATTGGATCTCAACACCGGCGAACTATATTGTCGCCAGCCCGAGCACCCTGACCGGTTCGATTGGGATATTCGGTGTGATTAATACCTTCCAAAATACGCTGGAAAGTATTGGCGTACACACCGATGGCGTAGCAACGTCACCACTGGCTGATATCTCCATCACCAAAAACTTGCCACCTGAGTTCGCTCAGATGATGCAAATTAATATCGAAAATGGCTATAAGACCTTTATTGACCTGGTGGCAACCTCTCGCCACAAAACGCCAGAGCAGGTGGATCAAATCGCTCAGGGCCATGTGTGGATAGGCGTGGACGCCAAAAGTAATGGTCTGGTAGACCAGTTGGGAGATTTTGACGACGCCGTTAAGAAAGTCGCTGAACTGGCACAACTGAAAACCTGGCAGTTGAACTGGTTTATTGATGAGCCAAGCCTGAGCGATATGATCTTGGGTCAAATGAACGTATCCATTCAGGCGATACTACCTTCAGCCATTCAAGCGATGCTACCGGCTCCGATATCTGCGATGGCACAGGCCGTTAAAGATAAACCGAGTTTGCTTAACACCTTGAACGATCCGCAGAATCGCTATGCGTTATGCGTTATGCTTAAATTGTGGTGATGTCCGCTAGATAATTCACCAAAAGAAAGATAAATACTCCGCCCGGCACCTGCCGGGCTTTTTTTATTCGTCAGGCTCCCTATAATTCACCCATCTCACTTCGCACTCATTTTCAGGTCGCCCCGCCATGCAGAAGAAATCTATTTATGTCGCCTACACCGGCGGTACTATTGGTATGCAACGTTCTGATCACGGCTATATCCCGGTATCTGGCCACTTGCAGCGCCAACTGGCCTTGATGCCTGAGTTCCATCGGCCAGAAATGCCTGATTTTACTATCCATGAATACGCCCCGTTAATTGACTCCTCTGATATGACACCAGAGGATTGGCAGCATATCGCTAATGACATTCAGCAGAATTATGATTTGTATGACGGTTTTGTGATTCTGCACGGTACTGACACGATGGCGTTTACCGCCTCGGCACTCTCTTTTATGTTGGAGAACCTGGCGAAGCCGGTCATTGTGACAGGGTCACAAATTCCCTTAGCAGAATTACGCTCTGATGGGCAAACCAACTTGCTAAATGCGCTCTATCTGGCGGCTAATCATCCGGTGAATGAAGTCAGCTTATTCTTCAACAACAAACTGTTCCGTGGCAACCGCACCACTAAAGCTCATGCAGATGGTTTTGATGCTTTCGCTTCACCCAATCTCTCGGTGTTGCTTGAAGCCGGGATTCATATCCGTCGTATGGTGTCCGTTGAGTCACCGGTCAATAATGGGCCATTGATTGTGCATAGCATCACCCCTCAACCGATTGGGGTGGTGACTATTTATCCAGGAATATCCGGTGCGGTGGTGCGTAACTTCTTGCTTCAGCCGGTAAAGGCTTTGATTTTGCGCTCTTATGGTGTGGGAAACGCACCACAGAAAGCCGAATTATTGGATGAGTTAAAAAATGCCAGCGAACGCGGTATTGTGGTGGTGAATCTGACGCAATGCATTTCTGGCCGGGTCAATATGGACGGTTACGCCACTGGCAATGCACTAGCTAACGCGGGGGTGATCAGTGGATTTGACATGACCGTTGAAGCCGCCCTGACAAAGCTGCATTATTTATTGAGCCAGGCGCTCACGCCTGAAGAGATCCGCGAGTTGATGCAGCAGAACTTGCGCGGCGAATTAACCGACACGAATTGATCCTGCGGAGTTTCAATGAACACAGCCCTACTCTTGATTGATTTGCAAAATGATTTCTGCCCAGGTGGCGCGTTAGCTGTCGCAGAAGGCGACCGTGTCATTGAGATTGCTAACCAGGCGATCGGGGCTTGTATCGCACAACAGATCCCCGTTATCGCCAGTCAGGATTGGCACCCTGCCGAACACCGCAGCTTTGCCATCAATTCAAATGCTAAACAGGGAACTATTGGCGAGTTGAATGGGCTGGTGCAAGTCTGGTGGCCGGTGCATTGCGTTCAGCACCAAGCTGGGGCCGCCTTTCATCCTCTGCTACAGCAAGATGCCATCGAACAGGTTTTCCGTAAGGGGCAAGATCCAGACATCGATAGCTATAGCGCTTTCTTTGATAATGGGAAACGAGCCAAAACGTCATTGGATGCATGGTTAAGGCGACAAGGTGTGGAGAATTTGTTCATTATGGGGCTGGCGACAGATTACTGCGTGAAATACAGCGTGCTTGATGCATTAGCGCTGGGCTATAAAACAACCGTGATCAGCGACGGTTGCCGTGGGGTCAATCTGCAACCGCAGGACAGTGCGGTTGCATTTAAAGCCATGAGCGATGCGGGTGCACAGCAACTCACATTGCAACAATTTTTAGTCGCAACCCAATCTTGCTGAAGTCAGTTCAGCGGGGTAATAGTTTGGTCATTAACCCCTAAGTCGGCGCTAATAGTGGCGCAGTGAGAACGCTCTTCCTGCGCCAGTAATACCGCTTAAAAAACCTTACTCAGGCTTCAACTTTGCCAGCATCGGTTGGCTAAACTGCTGCTTCAACTCTTGCTTGGTTTTCATCACTATCTGCCCATCGGTGCCGATGCTCATATGCTGCGCATCCTTGTTGTGACGGGCCTGCCACAGCATCACCATCTGTAAGCTGTTCTCTTTCTGTTCTGGCGTCAAAACCACACCGTCTGGCCATTTACCTAACTCTACCGCTTGCATCAAGCGCTGGTAGATTTCAGGTGTCATCACGGAAATCAGGTCTTCAAGCTCCATCAGAGCATCCTTAGATAAACGAATAATAAGCTGAATCGTTTTTTCAAACTGCATACCAGGCCGTTATCAGCCCGCAATCTGTTCGCCATTATCGTCATCAACAAAGTTCAATGAGGCCGAGTTCACGCAATAGCGCTCCCCGGTTGGCTGCGGCCCGTCAGGGAATACATGCCCCAAGTGAGCATCACAATGACCACAGCGAATTTCAATTCGCTGCATATTATGTGAGTTATCATCAATATAGCGAATTGAATCGTCTTTAATTGGTTGATAAAAGCTCGGCCAGCCACAACCAGAATCAAACTTTGACTCAGAGATAAACAGTGGCTGATGGCAACACAGGCATTGATAGACGCCATCGCGTTTATTATGTAGCAATTTGCCGCTAAAAGGGGCTTCAGTCCCGCGCTGTTGGGTAACATGCCGCTGAATATCAGACAATTTTTCAATATTTTCGGTAGGGTTCTGTTCTTTAGCCATTTGTGCGCTTCTCTGGCAGGAAATAATATCAACGAAAACAACGTCTAATAATAACAAAAAATTAACAACAAAGCAGTTAAAATTGTCCTAAACTGTATGCCATCGAAGCGGCAACAGTGTAAATGTGATAAAAATCGCAAATATTACTGATTCTCACTTTAAACTGAATAATTCGCCCCAATATAAAAATTAGGCTAATCGAATCTGGAAACGTGCGATTAATGTTCGATCTACCGTTGTTGGTTTGATTTGTAGCAATAATTGACACGATTCCGCTTGACGCTCGGTAAGGTTTTTGTAATTTTACAACCAACCTTTTATTCACTAACAAATAGCTGGTGGAATATATGACTATCAAAGTAGGTATCAACGGTTTTGGCCGTATCGGTCGCATTGTTTTCCGTGCTGCTCAGGAACGTTCTGACATCGAAATCGTTGCAATCAACGATCTGTTGGACGCTGAATACATGGCGTACATGCTGAAATACGACTCTACCCACGGTCGTTTCGACGGTACTGTAGAAGTAAAAGACGGCCACTTGGTTGTTAACGGTAAAACCATCCGTGTTACCGCAGAGAGAGATCCGGCTAACCTGAAGTGGAACGAAGTTAAGGTTGACGTTGTTGCCGAAGCAACTGGCCTGTTCCTGACTGACGAAACTGCACGTAAGCACATCGCAGCAGGTGCTAAGAAAGTGGTTCTGACTGGCCCGTCTAAAGACGATACCCCTATGTTCGTTATGGGTGTTAACCATAAAGAATACGCAGGTCAGGAAATCGTTTCTAACGCTTCTTGTACTACTAACTGCCTGGCTCCACTGGCTAAAGTTATCAACGACAAGTTCGGTATCGTTGAAGCGCTGATGACCACTGTTCATGCCACTACCGCTACTCAGAAAACTGTTGATGGCCCGTCTCACAAAGACTGGCGCGGCGGCCGCGGCGCATCCCAGAACATCATCCCTTCTTCTACCGGTGCGGCTAAAGCAGTGGGTAAAGTTATCCCAGCACTGAATGGCAAACTGACCGGTATGGCGTTCCGCGTTCCTACCCCTAACGTTTCAGTTGTTGACCTGACTGCACGTCTGGAAAAACCAGCGTCTTACAAAGAAATCTGTGCTGCCATCAAAGCGGCTTCAGAAGGCGAGCTGAAAGGCGTTCTGGGTTACACCGAAGACGACGTTGTTTCTACCGATTTCAACGGCGAAAAACTGACTTCAGTATTCGATGCTAAAGCCGGTATCGCGCTGAACGACAACTTTGTGAAACTGGTTTCTTGGTACGATAACGAAACTGGCTACTCAAACAAAGTTCTGGATTTGATCTCTCACATCTCCAAATAATGGATTGATGTAGATTTCTGCCAAAAGCCACCTTCGGGTGGCTTTTTTATTGTTGATACAGTGTGTTCCGAACCTTCGTCCGTTGCTCCACGACAAAAAATTGCGCAATATCAATGATTCACACGACTTTATCGGCGATGTGCTGCAAGATTTTAAGCCTGTGATATTATCAAGAGTCTGAAGTTCAATGGATATCCAGCCCCTTTTCTCATAAGGCCAAACGAATGAACGAGAAAGTATTCACCCTGCCTATTGTCGAACAAATCTCTCCCTATATCAGCCAGCGCCAACTGGATGAGTTACCGGTCGTGGTTGTCTCTCATCCGAAAGTTCGTGCAGCCATAAGCCTGCAAGGTGCCCATCTGTTGGCTTACCAACCCAGTGGTGAACAACCGATTATTTGGCTGAGCAATAACACACCGTTTAAAGAGGGTGTGGCGATTCGTGGCGGCGTACCCATTTGCTGGCCGTGGTTTGGCCCAACGGCGCAACCCTCACACGGCTTTGCACGTATTCTGCCGTGGGTACTTAGCGCCCATGATGAGAATGAAAATGGTGTCATCCTGACCTTCACGTTGGAAGATAGCGACGCTTCTCGTCAGCTATGGCCACATGCCTTCACTTTAATCGCGCGCTTTAAATTGGGTGATGAATGTGAAGTTGAGTTGGAATCGCACGGTGAATATCAAGCGGAAGCAGCACTGCACACATACTTCCAGATTGGCGATATCAACCAAATTAAGGTCAGTGGGCTGGGGGAGAAATACTTAGATAAAGTATTGAAGGTTGCGGATGCAACCCAGCACGGTGATTTGGTGTTTAATGGCCAGACAGACCGGATTTATACTCATCCTGAAGCCTACAGCCTGATAAAAGATGCCGCGTTGCAGCGTACCATTGAAATACATCACCATCACCAAAGTGATGTGGTTGCCTGGAACCCAGGCGCTGAATTATCCAGCAGCATGGTGGATATGCCCAATGAGGGTTATAAGACGATGGTTTGCGTTGAAACCGCACGGGTGAGTAAGCCATTGGTCGCAACGGTAGATGCGCCCGCCCGGTTAGCCATGACGCTTCGTAGCCGTAAGAACACTTGATTTTGACAATAAAAATGGGGCATTAGCCCCATTTTTTATGATTCAATTTGTTACTGTATTTATCAGCGGAAAGTATAAGTCACGCCAGTCCACAGCACACCGGTATAGGATTTATCAACCACCGGGCTATTTTTCACTTCATTAGACAGACGGATATAACGGCCCGTAAAGAAGGCATTCCAGTTTGGGTTGATAGTGTAATGAGCAGACAGTTCCAAATACGGTGACCAGCTATCGCTTGGGTTATATTGCGCAAAGCCACTGCGCGCGGATTCAGCGCCACTTACACCATAGTAATAACCATTTTGATCACTGCTGTTCCAGCTCACACCGGCTCCGGGTATCAGTGTCCAGCTATCGACGGTATAACGGTATAAATAGGCCAGATCCCCGACAAAACCGTTGCTGTTATCCAGCACATCACCTGAGAACATGGTTCGCAATGTTCCCCAGTCCTCAATGTGAGAATATGACATCCCCGCCATCAGGGTGCTGCGTCGTTTATCTAACTGTTTCATCTGTTGGTCATCACTGTCACTCGGTTTGAAGTGCAGTGGTGAATAATAGGCATCAATTGATAAGCGGTTATTATCATCTTTCCACAAGTAATAGCCCGCAGCTAAAGTACGAAAGTAGAAATTATCACTTTCGTAAGTAATGATGGGTACAGGATATACGCGGTCATTCTTGCCACGATAGGGATCTGGGCTAACCAATGCCGACGCCCCCAGAGACCAGGTTCCTGCCATCGCCGCTGGCATACAAACAGCCGTGGCAATAGTTAAAGCAGCCAGAGTTTTCATGCGCGCCATTTTTATATGATGTTTTTTCACTGATTAAATCCTATTAGTAACAAAATATTGCTCAGATCTAGTGTAAATCAATTAGTTGTCTGTGGCGAAATTTTTACACATTTTAGATGGACATCCAACACGCCGGTACAACTTATCCCCGTTATCCTATCCCTGATAACCAAAAAATTTACGTAGATTTGATTGCAATAAAATAACGATATATTCAAATAGATAAGCTTAATTAATCATATATAAAATGCTAGCAATAAAATAAAAAATAGATTTAATCACTAATTGGTGGTTATTTATTGTTCGGTGGGTGACAAATCTATGTTAATGACTCACTTGACCTTTAGAGGAGACGCGACCATAACAATAAGGTAGTAGTTTCAAAATTTTAACCCAATAAAGCGCTACTATTATTTTATGTTCCCAACCATTCAAACAGGACGGGCATCGCTATGAACATATTTGATCACTATCGCCAGCGCTACGAAGCGGCCAAGGACGAAGAGTTCACACTGCAGGAGTTCCTCACTATCTGCCAGCAAGATCGCAGCGCATATGCCAATGCGGCTGAACGTTTGCTGATGGCAATTGGTGAGCCAGTCATGGTTGATACCGCGCTAGAGTCCCGCATGTCTCGGCTGTTTTCTAACCGGGTTATCGCCCGCTACCCTGCTTTTGAAGAATTCTATGGTATGGAGGAAGCCATCGAACAGATTGTTTCCTATCTCAAACATGCGGCCCAAGGCTTAGAAGAGAAGAAACAGATCCTCTACTTGCTCGGCCCGGTCGGTGGGGGTAAATCATCACTGGCTGAACGCTTGAAAGCACTGATGCAACGTGTCCCTATCTACATCTTAAGTGCCAACGGTGAGCGCAGCCCGGTCAATGACCATCCATTGTGCTTATTCAACCCGCAGGAAGATGCGGCAATTCTGGCCAAAGAGTACAACATTCCTAGCCGTTATCTTGGCACCATTATGTCGCCGTGGGCGGCCAAACGCTTGCATGACTTTGGTGGTGATATTACCAAATTCAAAGTCATTAAAGTTTGGCCCTCAATCCTTGAACAGATAGCTATCGCGAAAACTGAGCCGGGTGATGAGAATAATCAGGATATCTCCGCACTGGTCGGTAAAGTTGATATCCGTAAACTGGAAAATCACGCGCAAAACGATCCCGATGCTTATGGTTATTCCGGCGCATTGTGCCGTGCAAACCAGGGGATTATGGAATTCGTCGAGATGTTCAAAGCGCCCATTAAGGTGCTACATCCATTACTGACCGCCACGCAGGAGGGGAACTATAATGGCACCGAGGGGATCTCTGCCCTGCCATTCAGCGGCATTATCCTCGCACACTCAAACGAATCTGAGTGGGTCACTTTCCGTAATAACAAAAACAACGAGGCCTTCCTTGACCGGGTGTATATCGTCAAAGTGCCTTATTGCTTGCGTGTCTCAGAAGAGATCAAAATTTACGACAAGCTGTTGAATCACAGTGAATTAACCCACGCACCTTGCGCGCCTGGCACACTGGAAACACTGGCACGTTTCTCGATTCTTTCCCGAATGAAAGAGCCGGAAAACTCCAGTATTTACTCCAAAATGCGAGTCTATGACGGTGAAAGTCTGAAAGATACCGATCCGAAAGCTAAGTCGTATCAGGAGTATCGCGACTACGCGGGGGTTGATGAAGGGATGAACGGCCTCTCTACCCGCTTTGCCTTTAAAATCCTCTCAAGAGTATTTAACTTTGATCACGCCGAAGTGGCCGCTAACCCGGTACATCTGTTCTACGTGCTGGAACAGCAAATCGAGCGGGAACAATTCCAACAAGATGTTGCAGAGAAATACCTTGAGCATCTGAAAGGCTATTTGATCCCGAAATACGCCGAATTTATCGGTAAAGAGATCCAGACTGCCTATCTGGAATCCTACTCTGAATATGGTCAGAACATTTTTGACCGTTATGTTATCTACGCCGATTTCTGGATTCAGGATCAAGAGTATCGTGACCCAGATACCGGGCAGTTATTTGACCGTGAGGCACTGAATGCTGAACTGGAGAAAATTGAAAAACCGGCGGGTATCAGCAACCCGAAAGACTTCCGTAATGAAATCGTCAATTTTGTGTTGCGCGCCAGAGCCAATAATAATGGCCGTAATCCAAATTGGACCAGTTATGAGAAGCTGCGTACCGTTATCGAGAAGAAAATGTTCTCCAACACGGAAGAGTTATTGCCCGTTATCTCCTTTAATGCCAAGACCTCAACGGATGAGCAGAAAAAACATGATGACTTTGTCGACCGAATGATGGAGAAAGGATATACCCGCAAGCAAGTTCGTTTGCTGTGCGAATGGTATCTGCGGGTAAGAAAATCATCATAACCTGTTATCGATCCACCCTAACATCGCAGGTACAGCTTTCGCGTTGCGGCTGTGTTGGCAGCCAGCACAGCTACAGCGTGAAAGATGTAGGGCACAGAGGCAGGGGGAGTTATGGGCTACTTTATTGACAGACGACTTAACGGCAAGAATAAAAGCATGGTTAACCGCCAACGCTTTTTACGCCGCTATAAGGCGCAAATTAAACAGTCGATTTCCGATGCTATCAACAAAAGGTCGGTAACTGATATTGAAAGTGGCGAATCAGTATCGATTCCTATTGACGACATCAATGAGCCAATGTTCCATCAGGGCCGTGGTGGATTGCGCCACCGGGTACACCCCGGTAATGACCACTTTGTCACTAATGATCGGGTGGAACGCCCGCAAGGTGGTGGTGGCAGCGGCAGTGGTCAGGGTAATGCCAGCCAAGATGGTGAAGATGAATTTGTCTTTCAGATCTCTAAAGATGAATATCTGGATCTCTTATTTGAAGACCTTGCCCTACCCAACTTAAAGAAAAATCAGCATAAACAACTGACAGAATTCAAAACTCATCGCGCGGGTTATACCTCAAACGGCGTACCGGCCAATATCAGTGTGGTGCGTTCGCTGCAAAACTCGCTGGCCCGTCGTACCGCCATGACCGCCAGTAAGCGCCGCGAACTGCGTGAACTGGAAGAGACGCTCAGTGTGCTGGAGAACTCTGAACCGGCCCAATTACTGGAAGAAGAACGGGTGCGCAAAGCGATTGCCGAATTGAAGCAAAAAATCGCCAGAGTGCCTTTTATCGATACCTTCGATTTACGTTATAAAAACTATGAGCGTCGTCCAGAGCCATCCAGCCAGGCGGTAATGTTCTGCCTAATGGATGTGTCAGGTTCGATGGATCAAGCCACCAAGGACATGGCAAAGCGGTTTTACATCTTACTTTACCTGTTCCTGAGCCGAACCTATAAAAATGTCGACGTGGTCTATATTCGCCACCATACACAAGCTAAAGAAGTCGATGAGCAAGAGTTTTTCTACTCACAAGAAACCGGCGGCACCATTGTTTCCAGCGCACTGAAGTTGATGGATGAAGTGGTGCAAGAACGCTATGACCCGGCACAGTGGAATATCTACGCCGCCCAAGCCTCTGATGGCGACAACTGGGCAGATGACTCGCCGCTGTGTCATGAGTTACTGGCAAGAAAGATCCTGCCCATGGTGCGTTACTACAGCTACATCGAGATAACCCGCCGAGCCCATCAAACCTTGTGGCGGGAATATGAAGATTTAGAGGCAAATTTTGCGAATTTTGCCATGCAACATATCCGTGAGCCGGAAGATATTTACCCGGTATTTCGTGAGTTGTTTCACAAACAGACAATTGATAATTAACGATAATAGTAGCCGGTTAACTTTTTCTGCCACAGAAATGGTTTTCCGGCTTTTTCATCGGTTAACATTGTCACACCTCCATTACTCTCAGAGTTAACACCATGAAATGGCATGATGGGCTGCGACAACCCGGTGTATTAGCCGCATTGAGTGCCGCGGTACTGTTTGGTGCTGGCACCCCGCTGGCAAAACACTTACTCGATACCGTCAGCCCGTGGCTACTGGCAGGTTTACTCTATCTGGGTTCGGGTATCGGCTTGGCGCTCTATCGTTTGCTAACCCGCGCAGCGGCTGTTCGCCTGCCCCGTAACGAATTACTGTGGTTGCTCGGTGCTATCAGCGCAGGCGGAATTGTGGCCCCAGTCCTGCTGATGATAGGGCTAACGGGGATGCCTGCATCCGGAGCATCATTGCTGCTCAATGCTGAAGGGGTATTTACCGCCCTGCTTGCCTGGTTTGCTTTCAAAGAGAATTTTGACCGCCGTATCGCCTTGGGCATGATAGTGATTGTTGCCGGTGCGGTGATTTTAAGCTGGCCGGGAGAGGCGCATTTTGCCGGTTTGGGGCCAACACTGGCTATTTTAGGTGCGTGCTTTGCCTGGGGAATTGATAACAATCTGACTCGCAAGGTTTCGTTAACTGATGCCACCTGGATTGCAGCTATCAAAGGGCTGGTTGCTGGCGCGGTGAATCTCACCTTCGCTTTTGCTCTGGGTGCGACGATGCCACCGCTGACAAATCTGCTCAGCGCTTTACTGGTTGGTTTTTTTGCTTATGGCGTCAGTCTGGCGCTGTTTGTCATCGGATTACGTCACCTCGGCACGGCGCGTACCGGTGCCTATTTCTCTATTGCGCCTTTTTTAGGTGCCATATTGGCAATTGCAATGGGTGACACTGTCACATTTACATTAATCGTCGCCGGGCTACTGATGGCGGTGGGGATCGGGTTGCATCTGACGGAACAGCATGAGCATCAGCATACTCATGATGAATTATCGCATGAGCACCAACATCTGCATGATGAGCATCATCAGCACTCACATGATTTCCCTGTGACCGAAGGTGCCGCCCACAAACATCGCCACCAGCATCGGCCAATAAGCCACTCTCACCGGCATTTCCCTGATTCACATCATCGGCATAAACATTGAGCCGGTATAACTGACTAGGTTACACAATTTTGGCCACGCTTATCTGCCGTCCAATTAACCAAAACACAACGCCAGATAATTATGGCTATTTTTAACTTATCCGTGACTAAGAAATTATTTTTTGCTACCTCATTACAATAAATACCGCATTTATCCCACCACTATCGACTAAACTTAATCAAATAAATAATATCTGCTCATGTGGTCAGATAAGTTAACAAAAAATAATTCTATTACTCGCTTAGTAATACACTGGTTTCTATTTTTAATCATAAAGTTAGCACTCTGCCGAAATAAAGAAGACTGCCGTATTTTTTAGTTAACTCATATTTTGATAATTATCCTTTACCCTATTTTTTTAATAAAGAATAGTGATATCTGAATAGTTATAATAGCCGTGTTATTTAGCTAAGACAGCTACCGGATGCATCGCATAGGAATTCACCATGAAATCCCAAAAAACAGCCGTGTCGCCAGGAGTACTTCAGCCTGAGTTTGATGAAAATAGTGCGCTATTAAGCGCCCTGGATAGCTCATTGGCAATTATTGAGTTTGATCTTACCAGCCGTATTATCGACGTTAATCAAAACTATCTGGATTATTTTGGCTATCAACGTGAAGACGTGATTGGTCAGTATCATTTAATGTTTTGTCACCCAAACTATGCCGCCAGTGAGGAATACCAAACCTTAAAAAAATGCCTATTAGCTGGCGAGTCGTTAGAAGGCCGTTTTGAACGGTTACATAAAGATGGCTCAACGGTCTGGCTGGCCGCTATCTATCAACCGGTACGTGGGCCGGATGGCAGCGTGAACCGAATGGTGAAAATTGCCAAAGACATTACGCTCCTGATTGAACAGCAAAAAGCGACTCAGGGATGGGTAGAGCTATTAACGCAATTAACAGATCGCAGTGACAGTGCCATGTTCATTGCTGCAAACAGTGTACATGGACAACAGGCCGTCTACATTAATCAGGGTTTTACCCAGTTATTCGGTTACACGCCCGAGCAGGCACTGGGCCAGAACATGGTTGGCCTGCTACAAAGTGCGCATCCTGAACAATTGGTGTTGAACGATTCGACTTCGCCAAATGCACAACAACAATTGTTACCTAAAGAGCTGTTTTACAGCAAAGACAAGCAACCCCACTGGTGTTCAGCGGTTATCAATTCACTGGTGGATGAACAGGGAAAGTCGAGTTATAGCATCGGGGTATTAACCGATATTACCCTGACCAAAATGTATGAAGTGCTGCAATATAAGGTATTGGAAGCACTGATAAAAGAACACTCACTGGAAGATGTGATGTCACTGCTGTGTCACGAAGTTGAGCGCATCGCACCAGAAGTCACCGCCAGCATCTTGCAGGCCAACGGACAAAACCACCTCAGCCATCTGGCGGCTCCAGGTCTGCCACTCACTTACACGGCAGCATTGGCCTGTGTACCTATTAGTCCGTTCGATGGCTCCTGTGGTACGGCAGCATTTCGTAAAAAACCGGTTGAAGTCCAGGACATTGCCACCGACCCACTGTGGGATAATTATCGTCACTTAATTCTACCTCATGGGCTGCTGGCATGTTGGTCAACGCCGATTCTCTCCAGCCAGGGGCAGATTCTGGGCACATTTGCTTTTTATTACAAAGAAATACGCGGCCCCAGCGAGTTTCATTATCAACTGGTAAAATTGATCGCCAATTTGTGCGCTTTAGCGATGGAACGGGAACAATCGCGTAAACAGATTCAGCACCTGGCATTTTATGATTCGCTAACGGGCCTGCCGAATCGCAATCAGTTTCAGGTATATGCTAAACAAGCCATCGTACAGGCTGCTGAACGTGGCCACACACTCGCGGTATTAGTGATTAATCTGGATCGATTTAAACAGGTTAATGATTCACTCGGCCATGCCGCGGGTGATGAACTGCTCGCCGCCATCGCTCAACGGTTACGTAACGACGTGTCAAAAGGTGATACCCTTGGCCGACTGTCTGGCGATGAATTTATTATTATTTTAGCCCCCAGCACCATGCAGCAAGCCACCCTCAAAGTGGAAAAAATGCTCAGTCTGCTGTCCCAGCCGTGTCAGATTGCGGATATGAATATTATCCCTTCAGCCAGTGTTGGGATCAGTTTATACCCGGAAAATGGCAGCGATCTGGATACGCTAATGATCCACGCTGATATCGCCATGCACAAAGCAAAGAATATGGGGTATGGGCATTTCAATTTCTTCAGTGCCGAAATGAATAATCTCAATCAGCAGCGTCAGGACATGGAAGATGCACTGCGTAACGCATTCCATATCGGCTCACTTGAATTATTCTATCAACCGCAAGTTATGCTCAAAGATGGGCATCTGTATGGCGTGGAGGCGTTGAGTCGCTGGGTTCATCCAATATTGGGCAATATCCTGCCCCAGCGTTTTATTCCGCTGGCCGAAGAGTGTGGTTTGATCAATGAACTTGCGCTGTGGGCAATTGAAACCGCCTGCCGGCAACTGGCGGATTGGCGGTTACGGGGGATTGAAGTGCCCTCGATCTCGGTTAACTTATCACCCACCAATTTTCACAATCCCGGTTTGCCTGAAATGATTTTACATATTTTGCAGCGCAATCATTTACCACCACAGGATCTAACGCTGGAGATTACCGAAGATATATTAATTGAGAATAATGCCGCAATTTTCGTCACCATAGAAAAAATCCATCGAATGGGCGTACGGTTATCGATGGATGACTTTGGCACCGGTTATTCCAGCTTAAGTTATCTACGCCGCTTGGATTTAGACGAGATCAAGCTCGATAAAAGCTTTGTCCACGATCTTGAACATGACGAAACCAGCCGAACCTTGAGCGAAGCCGTCATCCGTATTGGCGAAAGCCTGCAACTGTCGGTGATTGTCGAGGGAGTAGAAAATGAAGCCCAACGCACGTTATTAAGTCGGCAGGGTTATCAAATTGGTCAAGGTTTTCTGTTCTCAGAAGCCCTTCCCGCCATCAAACTGGAACAATGGCTGGAACACCGCACCAGCCGTTAACTAATCCAAGTTAACTAATGAATAGCAAGAGATATATCATCAGTTGTAGTAATCTACTAGAGTCTTAAGAGCGTGAATAAGTGACATTGTCACTATCGTCAGTTTAGGTTGTGCTAAATCTTTTCATCTGTCGGTAAATTCTTTATCCTCACCACCTTCGTCATTTGGATGTTGTTTTTCTGTTATGCAAAAATTCCTTTTTCTGCTGTTAAGTCTGATCCTGCTTGGCCCGCTCGGTATAGACCTCTACTTACCGACCATCCCTGCCATAGCCAAAGGGCTAAATAGCAGTGAATCACTGATTCAATCGACAATCGCCCTATTTATTATGGTATTAGGCATAGGTCAACTGATTGCCGGGCCGCTGGTTGATAAATATGGCCGCAAACCCATCGCCATTATCGGCATCATTCTTTACATGCTGGGAGCGATAATGGCCGCCCTTGCCGTTAACCCAACCATGTTCGTCAGTTCCCGTCTGTTACAAGGTGTAGCGGTATGCTGCACAGCGGTAGTGGCATTCAGCGGTGTGCGTGACCGTCTAAGTGGCAATGATGCGGCGCGAGCTTTTGGGTTTCTTAATGGTACGCTGAATATCGTTCCTGCCTTAGCGCCACTGCTGGGTGGCTTACTCGCAGAAGCATTTGGCTGGCGGGCACCCTTCTGGTTCCTCGCGTTATATGGGTTGTTGGTGTTAATCCTGATTATCGTCTTCCTGCCAGAAACTCGCCCAGCGGGTACGCAAGCGGTGAACGGGCTGCCAATAAAGAACTATCTGCGCATTTTGCGCGATGATCGCTTTTTGGTATTCGCTCTGGTTAACGCCGGCGCAATGGGTATGGCTCTCACTTACGTCTCGCTGGCACCGAATGTCTTAATGGTGGGTGCAGGGCTGAGTCCATTACAATTCTCACTGGTTTTTGGTGCTAATGGTTTTTGGATTATGGCGGTGAGCTTCTTTGCCAATAGAATTATCCAAAAAGTGGGCCGCCCTGCCTGCCTGATGACCGGTAGCGTGTTGATGGCACTCGGGTGCTTCAGTCTGTTGTATGGCCTTCGATTGTCGCCAGAGCTACAACAACACTGGCTGGTTTATATGCTGCCCGTTGCCAGTGCCTGCGCCGGTTTAGCCTTTATGATGGGGCCTGCCACCAGTTATGCACTGGAACCCTATGCCAACGAAGCGGGTGTGGCTTCGGCGTTGGTCGGTTTTGTGCAAATGGCCGGTGGAGCCGCATTGGGCCTGTTGGCGATGGCGTTACCTATTGAGCCTAAGTTATCTCTGGCTATCGTGATGCTGGCAGGGTGCCTACTGGCATGGCAGGCACGCCGCGCCAGCAGACACGTTCGCGGCAAACTGGAAAAAATAAACTAACACTGATCTAGCTGCGCTGGACGGTCACTGGCACGCGGCCTGCCAGCGCACACATCAACTCATAACCTACCGTACCTGCCGCTGCGGCGACATTATCGATAGGCAGATGCTCCCCCCAAACCTCCACCTTACTGCCAACACCCGCCTGCGGGCATGGCGTCAAATCCACCGTTAGCATATCCATCGAAACGGCTCCGACAGTATGCGTTAATACGCCATCGACCCTTATTGGTGTTCCACCTGGAGCCAGCCGAGGGTAACCATCGGCATAGCCGCAAGCAACCACACCGATACGATGCGGTTCGCCTGCGCAATAGTGGCTGCCATAGCCCACGCTGTGCCCAACTGACAGCGTTTGTAAGGCGATAATTTCACTGTGCAAACTCATCACCGGGCGCAAACCTAAAGCGGCGATATCGGCAATGTCGCCGCTGGGAGACGCACCATACAGAATGATCCCCGGGCGCACCCAGTCATAATGGGTTTCAGGGTGGCGCAGTATTGCCGCCGAATTAGCAAAGCAGCGCGCCGCCGAAATATGTTCGCTGACGTGTTGAATCCGTGCGAATTGCTCACCCGCACCAATATGATTATCTGCATTGGCGAAATGGCTCATGAGTGTCACCTCAGCCACATTGCTCAGGCTATTGGCCCATTGCCACACCGCCTCAGCTTGCTCAGACGGGAAACCGAGACGATTCATACCGCTATTAAGTTTCAAATAAATATTGAGCGGCGCATCCAGGCGGGCTGCACGAATCGTCTCAAGCTGCCAATCACTATGCACTGTGGTGGTCAGCCGGTAATGATCGATCAGGGCCAAATCCTGTGGTTGGAAAAAACCTTCGAGCAGCAAAATCGGCCCCTGCCAGCCCTGCTCACGCAGCAGCACCGCCTCATTGAGATCCAGCAACGCAAACCCATCCGTGGCGGCCAACCCCGGCCAAACTCGTGCCAAACCGTGGCCATAAGCATTGGCTTTCACAACCGACCAGATTTTGCTTGTACCAACATGTTGACGAACAATATTCAGATTATGATTCAGAGCAGATAAATTCAGCGTAGCGGCAATGGGGCGAGGCATGGGCGTTCCTTCCAAAACAGTCTTCAGTTATTCACTGCCAACGGTGTGAAATATCGGGTCGGCAGTCATTATCAGTTGAATCTCATTAACGAACCGGATGAATATCGTGTAAAGGCGCGAGATTCAGTGGCCGAAAACCCGCGCTATACCGGGCGACGGAGAGGTCATCAGCTAAAATAGCCGGCCGGCGGCCATACATAATGTCAGCCAATAATTGGCCCGACCCACATGCCATCGTCCAGCCCAATGTGCCATGACCGGTATTTAAATAGAGATTCTTAAGCGAAGTTCTGCCCACAATAGGCGTACCATCCGGCGTCATTGGGCGTAAACCGGTCCAGAATGTCGCCTCGCTGATATTGCCACCGTGGGGATATAAATCACCGACCACCATTTCCAGTGTTTCTCGTCGCGCGGATGCCAGTTGGGTGTTAAAACCGACGATTTCAGCCATTCCCCCAACACGGATACGATCATCAAAACGAGTAATAGCAATCTTGTAAGTTTCATCCAGCACCGTGGATACCGGCGCATAATCAGGATTTGTAATGGGTATGGTCAGAGAATAGCCCTTCAGCGGATAGACCGGAATCGACACTAATCCGGCCAGGAGCGAGGTAGAATAAGCGCCAAAAGCCACCACATAGGCGTCAGCCTTGATAATGTCATCACCACATAACACGCCAGCAATCTGATCGCGGTCCACCAGCAACTTATCCACGGCGCAATTAAAAATGAACTTCACCCCGGCCTGTTCTGCCATTTTTGCCAACCGTTCGGTAAATAACTTGCAGTCACCGGTTTCATCATTTGGCAAACGTAAACCACCGGTCAGTTTATGCGAAACCTGAGCCAGTGCAGGCTCAACGGTTGCCAGTTGCTCTGCGGTCAACAGTGAATACGGCACACCTGCATCATCCAGCACCGCGATATCTTTCGCCGCATTATCAAATTGTTGTTCGGTGCGAAACAGTTGTAATGTGCCGCCCTGACGCCCTTCATACTGGATACCGGTATCTTCTCGCAGGTCTTTTAGGCAATCACGGCTATATTCGGCCAGACGCACCATGCGACTTTTATTGGTCATATAGTGAGAGGTATCGCAGTTTCTCAACATCTGCCACATCCAGCGTAATTGGAAACTGCTGCCATCCAGATGGATTGCCAGAGGTGCATGGCGTTGGAACATCCATTTGATTGCCTTAAGAGGCACCCCTGGCGCGGCCCAGGGTGCGGCATATCCCGGTGAAATCTGGCCCGCATTGGCGGCACTGGTTTCCTGTGCCGGCCCCGCTTGACGGTCAATCACCGTAACATCATGACCGTCTTTCGCTAAATACCAGGCGCTGGCTACGCCGACCACACCACTTCCTAAAATGACAACGCGCATATCATCCTCACCTCAAAATCAGACACAAAGCATAATATTCTGTTGACAGAAAGTTAACCCAGTGGAAAAGACTAGCCAACAGATTAATTACAGACTGTGAGTTTATTCACAATTAATTTACCTTGCGATAACTTTACCATTCAATGGTTTTAGAAAAATAACGATAAATCCCTATTTTTCACCCTACAAGAGGGATAAAGACAATAAAATGACGCCATTAGCCATATTAATAGCATGGATAATTTGCATATCGCCAAACGCTATTTTACTAGTTTTATATTCTGTTAAATAGACAAATAATCAGGACATTATCCCGATAAAATCATTTTTGAAAATATCCCTTCTCACGCTAAAAAATAATCTATATTGACATAAGGTCTTGCCATGCCTCAGTTTGTTCATATTGAGCTAGGATTATTGAAGTGACTGGTATTTTGCAGGGTTATAAACCGTGAGGATGCGCTAATGACAACTTCAACACCGAAACAAACTGCGCAAGATAAGCGCCTGACTGACGGCCCGGACTGGACATTTGAATTGTTGCAGGTCTATTTGGATCAGATAGACCGGGTAGCAAAACATTACCGGCTCGATACCTATCCCCACCAGATTGAGGTAATTACCTCAGAACAAATGATGGATGCTTACTCAAGTATTGGTATGCCCATTAACTATACCCATTGGTCGTTTGGCAAAAAATTCATTGAAACCGAACAAAAGTACAAACATGGCCAGCAGGGGTTAGCCTACGAAATTGTGATTAACTCCAATCCCTGCATCGCCTATTTGATGGAAGAAAACACCATCACTATGCAGGCACTGGTGATGGCTCATGCCTGCTATGGCCATAACTCATTCTTTAAAAACAACTACTTATTCCGCGCATGGACTGATGCCAGCTCCATCGTGGATTATCTATTGTTTGCCCGCCATTACATCAGTGAATGCGAGGAACGCTATGGCGTAGAGGAAGTTGAGCGGTTACTCGACTCATGCCATGCACTCATGAACTACGGTGTTGACCGCTATAAAAGGCCGCAAAAAATTTCGTTAGTCGAGGAAACCGCGCGTCAGAAAAGTCGTGAGGAGTATCTGCAAAGTCAGGTCAACTCGTTATGGAAAACCTTACCCCGCAAAGATAAGGGTGAAGTGCTGGCGCAGGCCCACCGCTACCCCAGTGAGCCACAAGAGAACCTGCTCTACTTTATGGAGAAGAATGCACCGCTACTGGAATCATGGCAGCGAGAAGTATTGCGTATTGTGCGCAAGGTCAGCCAGTATTTTTATCCGCAAAAACAAACACAAGTGATGAATGAAGGCTGGGCGACATTTTGGCATTACACCATTCTTAATCACCTGTACGATGAAGGCCGGGTGACTGACCGTTTTATGATGGAGTTCTTGCACAGCCATACCAATGTGGTGTATCAGCCGCCGTATAACAGCCCTTATTACAACGGAATAAACCCCTACGCACTTGGGTTTGCCATGTTCCAGGACATTAAACGTATCTGTCAATCGCCGACGGAAGAAGACTACTACTGGTTCCCGGATATCGCCGGTAAAGATTGGTTGGATACGCTACATTTTGCGATGCGCGATTTTAAAGATGAAAGCTTTATTAGCCAGTTCCTATCACCTAAAGTAATGCGTGATTTCCGTCTATTTACTGTGCTTGATGATGATAAGAATAACTATCTGGAGATTTCAGCCATTCATAATGAGGAGGGTTATCGTGCTATCCGTAATGAATTGTCAGCGCAATATAATCTAAGCAATCATGAGCCGAATATTCAGGTCTGGAATGTGGATTTACGCGGCGACCGATCTCTAACCTTGCGTTACATTCCCCATGATCGGGCACCATTAGATAAAAGCCGTCAGCATGTGATGAAACATATTCACCGCCTATGGGGATTTGATATTCATATGGAACAGTTGAATGATGATGGCAGCATCGAATTGCTCGATAGTGTGCCACCCAAAGCGAATAAGTGCTAGATAGCCACCGACAGCCACGAAAAGGGGCACTTAGTGCCCCTTTGCTTTGCATCACGATACGCGCTAGCGACGGGCTTCCGCCAAATCACTGGGCATAGTGCCCTGCATACTGTGCCAAATAGCACCACTCTCTTTACCGTATGCACGCAGGCTATCCGGTACCTGATCGTAGGCTTTATCATCACACAGCTGCGACAGCTTGCTATAGAACGTCAATGCCAACTGGCGCGCTTCTGGATTAGAGAAGTAGTAACGCCCGACGCGAGTATATAACCCTTTTAAACCATTCAGGATTAAGCCATAAATCGGATTGCCTGAAGCAAAAGCTAAACCACGGAAAATACCATAATCCAACGCAGTAAACGCTTCTGCGCTGTCATCGACGGTTTTAGCCTCAGCCAGAATTTCCTGAGCCTTATCCGGATGATTACGGATTGCCGTGCGAACAAAAATAGTCGCGATATTTGTTCGTACAGCCAGTAAGTTATCTATCAATTGTGGCACGCTATCATGATCCAAGCGCGCCAGAGTTTCCAAGATACTGAGACCAGAAGTTTCCCAAAAATTGTTTACTTTCGTCGGCTTACCGTGCTGAATAGTGAGCCAGCCATCGCGGGCTAGCCGTTGCAGCACTTCACGCAATGTTGTGCGGGTAACACCAATTAGCTCTGAAAGTTCACGCTCCGCGGGCAAAATAGTGCCTGGAGGGAAGCGATTATTCCAAATACTTTCAATAATATACTCTTCCGCGAAACCGGCAGGACTTTGCGCCTTTATAACCATATTTTTTGACGTTCCGTAGCGATACATTTCAGCAATTTAGTGCGCTCATCATACCAGACCACTGTAACCTGATATAGCACCTCTGCCGAACAAATAGTGAAAGCGGTCATAAAGTTGCGAAAATTGTGCAGTTGTTATGATAGGCAGTTTATACGAACTGCTTTTACAGCAATGACGTAACGGAAAATATAACTTTTAGCGGTAATGCATCACAATAATTTATTCAGGGGATTGTAACTGACGATGGATATGACAAACAGACAAGCTATTCTTAGAAATTTTCTGGGTAACTCACCCGATTGGTACAAACTGGCAATAATCGGGTTTCTCATCATTAACCCACTGGTGTTCTTCTTTGTCAGCCCCTTCCTCGCTGGCTGGATGCTGGTAATCGAATTTATTTTCACCCTGGCGATGGCGCTGAAATGTTACCCATTACAACCAGGAGGGTTACTCGCTATTCAGGCCATTGCTATCGGCATGACCAGCCCACATCAGGTCACAGAAGAGATAGCGGCTAATTTGGACGTTCTCTTACTGCTGATATTTATGGTGGCAGGCATCTACTTTATGAAGCAACTGTTGTTGTTTGTCTTTACCAAACTGTTGCTGAGTATCCGTTCTAAAACCATCCTTTCGTTAGCCTTTTGCGTCGCTTCTGCTTTTCTCTCTGCATTCCTTGATGCATTAACTGTAATTGCAGTCGTTATCAGCATATCTGTTGGTTTCTACACTATTTATCATCATGTTACGTCAAATCATAGCGATAAAGACATTACAGATGACAGTGGTATTGAGAGCCAGGAGAACCGCAAAACACTGGAGCAGTTTCGGGCATTTCTGCGCAGTCTGATGATGCACGCAGGTGTGGGAACGGCCTTGGGCGGGGTGATGACCATGGTCGGCGAGCCGCAGAACCTGATTATCGCCAAAAGTGCCGGCTGGCATTTTGGTGAATTCTTTGTGCGTATGCTACCGGTGACCTTACCGGTTCTGTGTTGCGGCCTGTTAGTTTGTCTGTTTGTCGAGCGTTTCAAGCTGTTTGGTTACGGCGCTCAATTGCCGGACCGGGTGCGCCAGGTGTTGACTGATTATGACAAGCAAGCCGGTGCGAAACGTACCAAACAAGAAAAAATGAAGTTGGTCATCCAGGCGCTAATTGGCGTCTGGTTGGTGTTGGCGCTGGCGTTACATCTGGCCGAGGTAGGGTTGGTAGGGCTATCGGTGATTATTCTGGCCACTTCATTGTGCGGTATCACGAATGAGCACTCACTGGGTAAAGCGTTTCAGGAAGCGTTGCCGTTCGCGGCCTTATTGACCGTATTCTTTGCCGTGGTCGCCGTTATAATCGAACAAAGCCTGTTTACGCCAATCATCCAATTCGTGTTGCAATCTTCGCCATCGGCGCAGTTATCGCTGTTTTATCTGTTTAATGGCCTGCTCTCCTCCGTATCCGACAATGTTTTTGTCGGTACCGTTTATATCAATGAGGCCCGCACCGCATTTGAACAGGGCATTATCTCACTTGGGCAGTTTGAGTTATTAGCGGTCGCAATTAATACCGGAACCAACCTGCCCTCAGTTGCAACGCCGAATGGTCAGGCGGCTTTCTTGTTCCTGCTGACTTCCGCACTGGCACCACTAATCCGGCTGTCTTATGGCCGCATGGTTTATATGGCTCTGCCTTATACTATTGTGATGACGGTGGTCGGGCTGCTGGGGGTGGAGTTTTTATTGGTGCCGGCAACGGAGTGGATGGCGCAGAGTGGCTGGATAAGCTTGCCAAAATAGCCGCAGGGGTTGTCACCACACACTGAACCTTGCATTATAGCTGCTGTCAGCCCTACACTTTCTCTCGGCAACGTTCAATGGCTTGCCGAGAGGCGTTTACGCGCTGGCAGAACAAACCAATATCTTACGAAAAGTTAAATTGATATTCGTGATACCCTGTCACGCGCGAGAAATCGCTGATTTTTACCTAATTTTGCAGTTGGGTGGCTGGCAGCAAAGATGAATTGGTTTACACTGCCGGTACAATTGCTTACTGCATGGAAAATAAAGATATGTTGCAATTCCTTAACCGCTGCTCTAAAGGGCGCGGTGCTTGGCTATTAATGGCCCTGACTGCACTTGCACTAGAATTAGTCGCGCTCTATTTTCAACACGTTATGCTACTACAGCCTTGCGTAATGTGTATTTATGAACGTGCCGCATTATTCGGTATTTTCGGCGCATCATTGCTGGGTGCAATAGCCCCTAAATCACCGCTGCGTTATCTGGCTATTGCCGTCTGGATCTACAGTGCCTGGAGAGGGGTTCAGTTGGCTTGGGTGCATACGATGCTGCAACTGCATCCATCGCCTTTTACCACCTGTGATTTCTTTGTCAACTTCCCCTCGTGGCTACCGTTGGACAAATGGTTCCCGGCGGTATTTCTCGCCAGCGGTGATTGCTCGGTAAAACAATGGGAATTCCTGTCACTGGAGATGCCGCAGTGGTTGGTGGGTATTTTTGCCGCCTACCTGTTAATCGGCGTTCTGGTACTGATCAGCCAATTTGTTAAACCGAAAAGGCGCGATCTGTTTGGTCGATAATTTCCATACGTATCTTTATCTATTAATGGCACCACTATGGTGCCATTTTTATTTATTCGTTAATCAATCCATAATTGATTAACGAATAATTCCACGAGCTGAACGCGAGAAAAAGGCGTTGTAAACTCGCAGTCTTTGCCACTCTCTGGCCATTACGTCAATCTCATCTTTAACATCAGCCACCGGCTTGCCGCTGTGATAGATAAGCTGGTAAGCACGTTCAATCGCATGGTGTTCATCGCGGTTAATCCCGTCGGCACTCATCCCCTGGCTTCTGACACCCACCGGTTTTGCCCTATTCCCCTGCGCAATAACATAGGGCGGTACATCCTGTACCACACAGGTACTGAGATTAATTTGTGCATAAGCACCGATGATACAAAACTGATGGATGGCACTTGCTGCGTAAATCAGAACAAAATCATCCAGTTCCACATGACCGGCCAAACCCACATTCGATGCCAATGAGCAATGGCTACCGATAATACAATCATGGCCAATATGCACATGGCTCATCAGGTAATTATCATCACCCATAGCGGTCAGGCTACTACCCTGAATCGTACCACGATGAATAGTGACATTTTGCTCAATCACATTCCGGTTACCAATAATAACGCGGGTAGGCTCACCGTTATATTTAAGATCCTGATTTACCTCACCAATAGAGGAGAATTGCCCAATATGGTTGTCTTGCCCCAGCTCGGTAATACCATTAATCACAATATGGGATTTCAGTACTGTTCCGGCACCAATAATGACTTGAGAACCAACGAAGCAAAAGTGCCCAATCGGTACATTCGCACCAATGACCGCCCCCTCCTCAATGATTGCAGAAGCAGCGATAACCGCGGTGTTATCAATCACGCTATTTAATTCCCCAGATGTATGGCTCACTCAACTGCTTTGCGGGTAGCGTCATTGCCGACTCAGAATTAATCTATTCGCTGTTTTAGCAGGCATTTACTGATAAAAAAGGGAAAAATTGATTTGCTATATCGGTTTAGCTGCTCATAAGCAAAAACCCCAGTGGTCACCAGGGTTTTGAAAGGGTGCCGGTACTTTCCCGGCCGTCATATTATGGTGTAAGCGTTCATCGTACACTCCGACGTTACACAGCCTAAGCATGACCATTGCACAACAGAGAAGCACACTGCCAATCAATAAGCTTTCCTGCATAGCATCTTATCTATCAACTGCCGTTGATCTAATTATGTTATTATTTTAGCAGGCTAATAATTATACACTGTTATTATCATTCATCAAGCTTATTCAAGAAAACCTCTCATTTAAGATAGTTTTGTCGTTTTTCTATCTTTCATATATTTTCTACAATAGCTTAAAGATCAATGTGGTATATAACAAAAAAGCCACCTTCAAGGCAGCCTTTTTGATTGAGCGAACAACAGATTACGCCGAAGTATAGGTACAAATATATTGGCTGACCTGCTCATTATCAACGATAGCCAGACGTATCGGCATGGCTGAAATATTAAGTGAAGCGATAACCGGCTCTTCGCTGTTAGCCTTCTGGAATATGAGTGCTTCGCCCTGCCCCTCAGGCTTAACTTTTATGAACTGAAAAACGGATTTATCGATGGTCAGTTGCTGATTGGGACCATCTAATATCGCCGCCAGATTACCGCCATTTTTCAGTTGGCAATCCAGATTAATCAATGACGTCCCAGCGGCTTGAACCTGGTGAATACTAGCGAAAGTCGCTGAAACGGTGAAGATAGCAGCAACTAATGTTGAATATTTCATTTTATTGAGTTTCTTGGTTAAATTTCGATGCCAGTATGCCATAGCTGGCTTAGTAAATTCAGACTATCTGGCCCACTGTGGTTTATTTAAAATGTGGTCTTGCCAGTCAACCACTTCACTTTCGCGCACCGCAATATGGCGTACTGAGATACGCTCGCCGTGCATCGCCGCCTTGGAACCGGTTAACAAAGGGTGCCAGTCGGGTAAACCTCGACCCTCTCCCACCATGCGATAAGCGCAGGTAGGTGGTAACCACTCGAATGTCACCAGATTCTCGCGGGTTAGCTTGATGCAGTCTTCTTCCAGCTCAAAGCGCCGCTCATAGTTACGACACTGGCATGTTTTTATATTGAGCTGATCACAGGCCACATTGGTGAAGTAAATCTCATCGGTGTCCTCATCAATCAGCTTATTCAAACAGCATTGACCGCATCCGTCGCACAGTGATTCCCATTCACTATCTGACATTTCAGCGAGTGTTTTTTGCTGCCAAAAAGGAAGTTGTGACATATCGATATCCGGTATAGTTAATAAGCATAGCGTTAAATAAGCGGCTCGTTATAGACGCTTTAGCGGTCAGATGCAAGCCTTGCCGCCTGCGGATATTACGCTGGCGGCAGATTTTAGCTTAGATTATGCGGGTATTCAGCGTCTTGCCATTCAATGAGATTTGCAGCATATCACCCGATTGCATTGGCCCGACTCCCTGAGGTGTACCGGTCAGCACAATATCGCCTGCACGCAAGGTAAAGAAACGGCTAATATAGCTAATTAACGGAATGATAGGGGTGATCATGTCACGGGTATTACCCTGTTGGCGGATTTCACCATTGATTGTCAGCAACAGATCCGCCTGCTGCGCATCGCCAAATTCAGCCACTGGAATAAAGCCAGACATGGGGCAAGAACCATCAAATGCCTTGGCTTTTTCCCACGGTTGACCTGCTTTTTTGAACCCCGCTTGCAAATCACGCAAGGTTAGATCAAGCGCCACACCATACCCTGCAATAGCGCGAGCCACGCGGTCTTCATTCGCTTGTTTCAACGGGGTGCCAATCAAAACGGCCAATTCAACCTCGTGATGTACCGAACCAAAATCCTTCGGGATAGAGACAGGCTGGCGAATATCGCAAAGTGCCGTTTCAGGTTTGATAAACAGCACTGGCTCGACAGAGGCTGTACTTCCCATTTCTTTAATATGTGCGGCATAGTTACTGCCGACGCAAACGACTTTATTTACGGGGAAATCCAGCAAAGCCCCTTGCCAGTCTCTATGTTGATACATACTGTCTCTCCTGAAATTTCACGCTGATAGACACGCCCCACCGCAGCCCATGCCCCATGCAAACAGAGACTATTGGCTTATAGCATCGGCCATCATACCGATGCTGATGGCAAAATAGTAAGAACGGTTCCAGTGCATAATGGTCCGGAAATTATCATAAACCAGAAATGCTCTTCCTCGCACATCATCCGGAATGATAACCCAGGCCCGGAGGTCAGATGATGCAAACTGCCCAGCCGTAGCCGGTGTCACCCCTAACTGCTGCCATTGAGCGACTGTCTTTGCTTGCCCGTTTTTCAATCCAGCCTGGTTTACATCAAAAGTTTGAGGTAAAACAACCTCCTGACCCCAACCTATGCCGGGTTTCCAACCTTCAGTAGACAGATAGTTAGCCGTGGAAGCAAATACATCATCAATATTATTCCAAATATCTATTTTTCCATCACCATCACCATCGGCCCCATAGGTCAGGAAAGAGCTTGGCATAAACTGGCTCTGCCCCATCGCACCGGCCCATGAGCCTTTAAGCTGTGGATCATCAACTTTTCCTTGTTGAATTATTTTCAGCGCAGCAATTAATTCGTTAGTAAAGAAGGCTTCCCGACGCCCTTCAAAGGCCAGCGTAGAGAGCGCTGATATCACATCTTCTTTGCCCTGAATTTTGCCAAAACCGCTTTCCATGCCCCACAGCGCCACAATATAACGTTCGGGTACGCCATAGCGTGCGGTCACTTGTGATAATTGTGGCTGATAGCGCTGATAAATCTCTTTGCCCTGCTCTATTTTGGTCGCAGTCAGAACTTTGGCGAGATAATCATCCAGAGTCACTTTCTTTTCTAACTGATTACGGTCTGACTGGATAACCCGGTCAACAAAATGAATGTTAGCAAAAGCAACATCAAGGGTCGCCTGGCTAATCCCTTTGGCTCTCGCTTGTGCTTTTAATTCATTAACATAGGCAGGGAATTCAGCCGGGGAGCGCCCCTGCTGAGACAACGTAGTTGCTGTGTGGTTACCCGCAGACGACGGCGAACTTAACATCGATTGGGGCGCAGGGGCCGCCTGTGCGCTAGCGATAAGCGGTGTCGCCGTATTTTTATGGGCGCACCCCGCAGACACTAATACTGCCAGCGTGAGTGCGATCATTGACAATTTCATCGGCGTATTCCTTGGTTAAAATGCTACCCTGTGCAGGTGTGAAGATCCCAAGTCAGACGGGTTTCACGCCGTAACTTCCTTCTATTGTAGCTGTGGATGTTGTGACGATGAGCGTTATGAAAATAAAGATTATGGCGATGGGTTTATCGCCATTGGTCACACCGCGCCGCCATTATGCTTTAGTTTCGCCTAAATGCATTTTTAACAAGCTTTCTGGTGGAGGCGGAACTTGCAGATAGAAGCCTTGCTCAACCAATGAGTTCTTCACTTTCTCGACATCAGCGGTAGCGAGGGTTTTACGTTCATTTAACGACAGCAACATCGCAAACTGTGGCTGACCAAAACTGGTGAGTAATTCAGCCGGCACCCGAGAAAAATCATCTTTTTTTTCAATATAAAGGTAGGTTTGATCCCGTTTCGGGCTTCTGTAAATCGCACAAAGCATGTTCTGGACTCTATTTGATGAATTCGATAGTAAACCTGCATAATTAGCAGATAACTATACCACGACTGCACGTTCACACGTTGCAGATATCAATAGATACCAATACAAGGCGGCGGTACATAATATTGGCGCTTGTCTCGGTCAATACGTCTGACTTGGTGGTACGCCTGCTCCTCGCACTTCGCTTTTTTCTCACTTTTACGTCTTGCCGCCTCTGCATCCTCACGAGCTTGCGCCTCGTCTACCTGACGCTGCCAGGATTGTGCGTCGGGTGCAGTGGGTGCCAGTGCTTTGCGCTTTTCCAAATAGTCAGTGGGGACTTTATTATCCTTTGGTATTTCAGCGTGATAATTAAAATCAGCATATGCCGAAAGTGATAAAGATAGAGCTGCACCACAGATGAATGATGGCAGGATGAAGTTCCTTTTCATCGTTATTTTCCTGTACTGATGTTTTATCGAACCCGTAAGTTATCACAAAATAATTATCATTCTCAATAAGGAATCACTAGAGACACTAGTGACTGGCAAAACTAATACCCGATCCCAAGTGAGATTTTTCTGAAATAAATACGGTTGCGTATTTCGACCAACAGATAATAACCTCTTCATTGTCTCTATTTCATCATCTTAAAAGCCGTAATATTGGTGAGCTATAAGTCTATTCGATACAAAACAGCCCTTTTTATGGGTAGAAATAAACCTTAGGTCAGCAAATTTATCTGTTGAAAAAATACACAAGTACAAAACAACAGTGATAACAATTAAATATAGGCAGGTCGGGGCTAGCGAATAGGAGGAACTTATGCTGTAATTTCCTATCAGTTTGGAGTAATTGTGACCTTAAGATCTCAATATATTGATACGGATAGATTTATTTTTATATTACCTATAACATGCTTAGGAACATCGGAATATTGTGCCCCGAATGATATTACGGGGATTAAACGTAGCTGAAACTGAGTCAGGATAGATGTCACAATCGCCAATTGAGTTAAAAGGCAGTAGTTTTACCCTATCGGTCATTCATTTGCATGATGCCCGACCAGAGGTAATCCGTCAGGCTTTACAGGAAAAGGTGGACCAAGCCCCCGCTTTCCTGAAAAACGCCCCTGTTGTGATTAACGTTGCAACGTTACCAAACGGTGCTAACTGGAAAGATCTACAACAGGCTGTCACTTCAGCAGGTCTGCGTATTGTTGGCATCAGTGGTTGTCAGGATGAGCGTCAAAAGCGGGCAATAGCACGGGCAGGTTTGCCGTTATTGAGCGAAGGCAAAGGTCAGAAAATAGCCCCTGAACCTGTCGTCAGCCCACCAGAGAATGCCCCTGTCAAGACACGTATCATCAGTACTCCTGTCCGTTCTGGCCAACAGATCTATGCCCGAAATTGCGATTTGATTGTTATCAGCAGTGTCAGTGCCGGTGCTGAATTAATTGCCGATGGCAATATTCATATCTATGGAATGATGCGAGGCCGTGCGCTGGCAGGTGCATCCGGTGATGCCCAATGTCAGATTTTTTGCACGCATCTGGGTGCTGAACTAGTCTCTATCGCAGGGCAGTACTGGTTAAGTGATCAGATTCCGCCGGGCTATTTCGGTCAGGCAGCACGTCTGCATCTGCTGGATAACGCGTTAACTATACAACCTTTAAATTAAGCCCTTTTGACAAGGAATCCATTTCATGGCACGCATTATTGTTGTTACATCGGGTAAAGGGGGCGTTGGCAAGACCACATCAAGCGCGGCTATCGCAACCGGCTTGGCCCAAAAAGGTAAGAAAACCGTGGTCATCGATTTCGATATCGGCCTGCGGAACCTTGATTTGATTATGGGATGTGAACGCCGGGTCGTTTATGATTTTGTTAATGTTATTCAAGGTGATGCCACGTTGAATCAGGCATTAATCAAAGATAAACGTACAGATAATCTCTATATTCTGCCCGCATCACAAACTCGTGATAAAGATGCCCTGACCAAAGAGGGTGTTGAGAAGATTTTGCACGATCTGGGTGAAATGAATTTCGAGTTCGTGGTGTGTGACTCTCCGGCAGGTATCGAAAGCGGTGCGCTAATGGCGCTCTATTTCGCTGATGAAGCGGTCATCACCACCAATCCGGAAGTCTCCTCGGTACGTGACTCAGACAGAATCCTCGGGATATTGTCCTCCAAGTCACGTCGTGCTGAGAATGGCCAGGAGCCCATTAAAGAGCATCTGCTGTTAACCCGCTACAATCCAGGGCGTGTTAATCGCGGTGATATGCTTAGTATGGAAGATGTCCTCGATATTCTAAGGATACCGTTGGTTGGCGTTATTCCAGAAGACCAATCAGTACTGCGCGCCTCGAACCAAGGCGAGCCTGTTATTCTGGACAAAGAGTCAGATGCTGGTAAAGCTTATGACGATACCGTTGACCGTTTGCTAGGAGAAGAACGCCCCTTCCGCTTCATTGAAGAAGAGAAGAAGGGCTTCCTGAAACGCCTTTTTGGGGGATAAACCATGGCTTTGTTAGACTTTTTTCTGTCCCGCAAAAAACCGACAGCCAATATAGCCAAGGAACGGCTGCAAATTATCGTCGCTGAGCGTCGTCGTGGGGACAGTGAACCCCATTATTTGCCTGACTTGAAACGCGATATTTTGGCGGTTATTTGTAAATATATCCAGATCGATCCTGAAATGCTGCATGTGCAATTTGAGCAGAAAGGGGATGATATTTCGGTGCTTGAACTTAACGTGACATTACCGGAAACGGAAGAAACACCTAAATGATTTCTTCGCAATAACTATCCCCTGTATTTATTTACAGGGGGTATTTCCTTCAAACGGCTGTATATATATCCAGAGTGAAGTCACCTCCACCCTGAATATTGATTAATATTGCTGTAAAATCGCCATTAATTCTACGGACATCAGATCCCCACGCCAGCCACTTAATAATTCAGGTTGTATCTCAGACGACTTCAATTTCCAGTGCCAACTGAGTAACTGATTAATTTGGCGACGCGATGCCAGTAGTTCACTGCTTAATCCACTGCGCTCACTGATTGACGTAATTAATGCTTTAATATCTTTAAAGACCTTCTTGTAGCCAGGTTGATCAATCAGATTAGCCACGGGCAGCGGGAGCTGCTCTTCAGGTACTTTATTTGCTTCTGCCACCAGCGCCAGTAAGGTGCGCCCATGATACCGGATCTCCTGCCCACTCAGGCCCAGAGAGTCCAGTTCACCTAACGAGGTCGGCTGATAACGGGCGACCTGCCACAGGTTCTCTTCACGCACCACAAAATTAACCGCCAAATCACGCTCGCGTGCCTGACGCAAACGCCATGCCGCTAACATCTGCAAACAGGCCAGTTGATGACCGCGCAACTGCCAGGCATTGGTAATCTCGCGGTAAGCCAGCTCTGGATCAAGTGTTTCACTGCGGCGGCGACACAACAATTCACACTCATCAATTGCGGCATCCATACGCCCTGCGGCTTCAGTCGCCTCAACCAGCTTCGCGGCTAACGGCAAAAGATAGAACACATCGGCGGCGGCGTAATCACACTGTTTTTCGCTCAGAGGGCGCGCTATCCAATCGGTGCGTGACTCGCTTTTATCCAGCTCGATACCTTCAAATTCATTCACCAACATGGCAAATCCACAAGACAACGTGCGCCCTGAAAATGCCGCCAGCACCTGCGTGTCAATCATCGGCGTCGGCATCTGCTCAAAAGCATTTAAGAACACTTCCAAATCTTCGCTACCCGCATGTAGGTACTTCACGACACTCAAATCTTGCAGTAACGCGCGGAAGGGTTGCCACTGCGTAATGGGCAAAGGGTCAATCAGTGAAAGTTGTTCACCGTCAAACAGTTGAATCAGCCCCAGTTGAGGATAGTAGGTACGTGTTCTGACAAACTCGGTATCCAGCGCGACATGTGTGTGTGTTCTGGCTTGTTCGCAAACCTGCTGTAACGCACTGTTGGTAGTGATCAACTGATAATTCAAAACGTCATTCTCTATATAGTCGGTAGTCTGTGACAAACACAACAACGCCGGTGATGACCGGCGTTGTTGATGATGATTAGGTGACTCGCTTAGGTTAAGCGGCGTTTTGGTCATCCACCGTAGGCTTAACCTGCTCATCACGTAGTTCTCGGCGCAAAATTTTACCGACATTTGACTTCGGCAACTCGTCACGGAACTCTACAATTCTCGGTACTTTATACCCGGTAAGGTAGCGGCGGCAATGGGTCAATAACTCATCTATTGTTAGTGACGCATCTTTTTTTACCACATAAAGTTTTACCGTCTCACCGGAGACCTCATTAGGCACCCCAACAACGGCAGACTCCAGCACTTTCGTATGCAACGCTACCACATCCTCAATCTCATTTGGGTAAACGTTGAAACCTGAAACCAGAATCATATCTTTTTTACGATCGACAATGCGCAAGAACCCTTGTTCATCCAACGTCGCAATATCACCCGTTGCCAGCCAACCGTCTTTTAATATTTCATCAGTAGCCTCTGGCCGCTGCCAATAGCCTAACATAACTTGTGGCCCACGCACCCATAGTTCACCCGGCTGACCCAATGCAACCTCATGGCCCTCATCATCAACCAGACGTACATCGGTTGAAGGCACCGGTAAGCCAATGCTGCCATTATGGTGCTTCAAATCATAGGGATTGCCGGTAACAAGCGGTGAACACTCAGTTAAACCATAACCTTCCAGCAGGAGCTTGCCGGTCAGTTTTTCCCACCGTTCAGCAACCGCTTTTTGCACTGGCATTCCACCGCCAACTGAAAGACGCAGAGCGGAGAAATCAAGTTTGGTAAACTCCTCGTTATTTAACAATGCGTTAAATAGCGTATTTACCCCGGTTATCGCCGTGAAAGGATAGCGACTTAGCTCTTTCACCATGCCTGGAATATCGCGCGGGTTGGTTATCAATAAACTGCGCCCACCCAACTCGATAAACAGCAAACAGTTCATGGTCAACGCGAAAATATGATAGAGGGGCAGTGCGGTGACGACCATCTCATGGCCGGGTTGCAATAACGGGGCGTAAGCCGCCTTTACCTGTTCCAGGTTCGACTGCATATTACGGTGCGTCAGCATCGCGCCTTTGGCAACACCGGTTGTTCCGCCAGTATATTGCAAAAATGCCATATCGGTATTGATCACGTCGGGCTTAACATATTGCAGGCGGCGGCCTTTTTGCAGCGCGGTGCGAAATGAAATAGCATCCGGCAGATAGTATTTTGGCACCAATCGCTTAATGTATTTCACCACGAAATTCACCAGCGTTCCTTTTGCCGTCGATAGCTGGTCACCCATGCGGGTTAAAATGACGTGTTTTACCTGAGTTTTAAACACCACTTTTTCAAGGGTATGAGCAAAGTTGGAGACAATAACGATGGCGGCAGCCCCGCTATCATTAAGCTGATGCTCAAGCTCTCGCGGGGTATACAGTGGGTTCACATTCACCACAACCATACCCGCACGTAAAATGCCAAACAGGGCAATAGGATATTGCAACAAATTTGGCATCATCAATGCCACGCGGTCACCTTTTTGCAAACCAAGACCTTGTTGCAGATAGGCGGCAAAAGCACGGCTACGCTCTTCCAACTTACGGAAGGTCATCACCTCCCCCATATTGATAAACGCAGGCTGATCTGCATAGCGTAAAGCAGCGCTCTCAAACATTTCCACCAAAGAAGAATAGCGATCCGGATCGATCTCTGCGGGGACATCTGCCGGATAACGCTTTAGCCATACTTTTTCCAAGGTAGTACTCCTGAAATGATTATTGGTCGTTATGGTCGGACACCAATCCACACCAGAACTTTAACAATATTTTAACTCAGCTTACCAGTTTGCTTTTAAACAATTTTGAGGTTGCGATATAGGTCACTATTTTCCAGCACTGAGATCACAAAAATAATTAGCGGCGTCAATATCAACCAGTAATTATTAAATAAATCAATTAGTTATAGTTATTTTTGCTTTTGAGTGACTGTAACCAATTGATTATATACCGTTTTAGTGGTTTTCAGTGCGATAACGGCGGCCATTCGTTTGATTGCTTAACATCACACAGGTTATCTACCTGCCGTATTTAGCCCACTAATTGAGCGGCAAACCGTCATAAAAAAAGGCGCTGACATCAGCGCCCTTCTCAAAGAATAACAACTATCAATATATCGCTAATTATTATAACAACTCTTTATTCCGTAACGATAGTTTGTATCTGTGCCGGGCCTGGATTATACCAACCGCCCCATCCTGGCCCCCACATTCCTGGGTTACGATAGCCCCAAGGCCCCATTGCCGGCGGCATCATCACTTGTTGCTCAAGATTCCAACGCTTGTAACCCGTCGCATTAATCACCACAAAATTGTAAGGTGTCGTACCGATTTTGCCGGCTTCAACACCCGCAATAGGGCCAACAACGGTAACCAGATGCCCACGGAAATCGACCGGTTCAAGGAACCCATTTACATAGGCAATAACACGCCCTTGTGAAGGTTCTCCCAAAGTAGGACGCGCACCAGAATCCAGCGGTACACTGGCAATTTCAAGCCGGGTGCGATGCTGTTCGTTGTTCACATTAATCACCGTGCCACCAAAACGTGCTTCCTGACCCATAAAAGTCTGTGGTGACGTTCTCACCAGATTAAGATTTTGCTGCGGCGTCGCCGTGGTTCCTTGAATCGCCGGAGGAACCGTTACGCAACCCGAAAGTAGCAATACCCCTAGCCCCAGCCAACCATACATCCCTTTGCGGCTTCTGTATTTCATCGAGTGAGTTATTGACGTATTTTTCGCCATCACTTGCTACCCCTTATTATTTCTTAGCTGTCTTAATATTTTAGACTCTAATCTTGATAACAAGTTGCCAGTTTTCTAACGCCCCGGCAGTTTTTTCCAAGTGACTTCATTACGCAGATAAACCGGTTCAGCCAGTTCAACACGCACTGCTTGCCCATTCGCCCAGGATGACAATGCCAGAGGCAGCATATCTTCAGCATGTGGCAGGGCAATTTGCCCGTCAGTCAGCACCACATTGCTGCCGCTGATCAAGTCAGGATAAGTTTGCCAGCCAGTACCCACCGTCGCCCAGTGGCCGTTTAACGACTGCGCACGGGCCACAGTCTGTTCAGGCTTCATCACCGCTTCGGTTTCATCACCCGCCCAATCCCCTGCGCTATTGTGTTCAAACTCCCCCCAATAGACCTCTCCCATACGAGCATCTATTGCGGCCAGCACCCGCGTCGCACCGGTTAGGCGCAATGCGCCTTGCGCCATCGTCTGTAAGGTTGAAACACCGATCATCGGTAAATCAGCGCCTAATGCCAGCCCCTGACCAATACCAATACCAATGCGCACACCGGTGAAACTCCCCGGCCCACGGCCAAACGCCAGTGCATCAAGTTGTTGCAGTGATAAGCCCGAATCAGCCAATATCTGCTGTACCATCGGTAAAATACGTTGGGTGTGTTCCCGTGGACAAAGTTCAAACAGAGCCTGAACTTCGCCGTTATTCCAGAGTGCGACCGAACAAGCTTCTGTCGCAGTATCGATCGCTAAAATTCGCGTGGACATGCCAACCTCGGCAGGAAAGTAGAATGAATTCAATACAGGGCGCGCATGATAGCACACCCCTGCTCGCTTTACCCTCAATCACGCTGCTTGAGAAAAGCAATGGCTTTCGCCAGGCTCCGGGTGCGCGGCGCTGGCGGCAAACTGTTTAAAAACATGGCTCCGTAGGGCCGCATAACCAACCGATTGTCACAAATGACCAGCACCCCGCGATCATCAATGTCACGAATCAACCGGCCCACGCCCTGCTTAAGGGTAATAACGGCATCAGGCAATTGTACGTCATTGAATGGATCACCACCGCGCAGGCGGCAATCCTCAATACGCGCTTTCAACAAAGGGTCATCCGGTGAGGTAAACGGCAATTTGTCGATGATAACGCACGAGAGCGCATCACCACGCACATCAACCCCTTCCCAGAAACTGCTGGTAGCAACTAATAGCGCGTTACCGGCGGCGACAAACTGCGCTAATAACTGCCCTTTACTGGTTTCACCCTGCACCAATACGGGTAACGTCATGCTGGCGCGGAACTCTTCTGCCAGCCCCCGCATCATCTGGTGTGAAGTACACAGGAAAAAACAGCGCCCTTGATTGGCATCAATCAAGGGTTTGAGCATCACGGCAAGTCTGCGCGCCGCCCCCGGTTCATTGGCCGCAGGCAGATCGCGTGGAACACAGAGTAGCGCTTGATTGGCATAATCAAATGGGCTGGGTAACAGCAAGGTCTTGGCATGGGTCAACCCCAAGCGCAAAGTAAAATGTGATAGCTGATCGTTCACCGATAACGTAGCGGAGGTAAAAATCCAGGTGCCGGGCTTCTCTTCGATCAATTCGCGGAAACGGTCTGAGACGGACAGCGGTGTCAGTGCCAGCACGAAATGGCGCGAATTACATTCATACCAGTAGCTGTAGCCTGGGGTGGCTACGTCTTTTAGACGTTTGAGGCGGTTACGATATACTGTAGCCCGTTCAAAAGCCGCGTCCAGCATCGCTGAACGCCCAAGAGACAGCTTCATAACGTCGTAGCACAGCTCCAGCGCATCATCGAGCAGCAATAAGGCGCGCTGGATAGCCGGTTGTTCCATGATATCACGCAAGTTACCGCGATAACCCGGTTCGCCAAGTACTAGGCGAAAATCTTGCGTGCTTTGCGTCAAGCGATCAGCACTTTTTTGCAATTGCGCGGAGTCACGCACTTCGGTGCGATAAGCGATAATGATATCTTTCGCCAAATCCATCAATTGCCGGCTGGTCAGTTGCTGACCAAAATACTGACTGGCGATATCCGGAATCTGATGGGCTTCATCGAAAATCATCACATCGGCGGTGGGGATCAGTTCGGCAAAACCACTCTCTTTCACCACCATATCCGCCAAGAACAGGTGATGATTAACCACCACCACATCCGCATCCATTGCCTTACGGCGCGCTTTCACGACAAAGCAATCTTTATACAGCGGGCAATCGCTGCCCAGACAATTATCATTGGTACTGGTCACCAGTGGCCAGACAAAGCTGTCTTCCGCTACCTGCCCACAGGTGCTGATATCCCCATCGACGGTTTCAGCAGACCACCCCCGCAAGCGCACCAGATCAACCAACGTTTCACCGGCAAGCTCCCCTCCCGCTAGCGATTGCTGCTCGAGGCGTTCCAGACATAAATAATTTGAGCGCCCTTTCAATAGCGCCATCTTACCTTTGTATTTTAGTGCCGTGGCAACGGTGGGCAGATCGCGGGAATAGAGTTGATCCTGCAATGCTTTGGAGCCGGTGGAGATAATCACTTTGCAATCAGCCCGCAGTGCCGGCGCTAAATAGGCAAATGTTTTGCCGGTACCTGTACCCGCTTCCACCACCAGTTGTTGTTTGGTATCGATAGCATCACTGATTGCCGCAGCCATCTGACGCTGAGACTCACGGGGGTTAAAACCTGTAATGGCCTGCGCTAATGCGCCGTCTGTTGCAAAATCGTCTATCACACTTTCTCTTCCGAGTGAAATCAGCGCTGATTATGCCAAGCCTATCGCCCCGCGACCACACATTCTCGCCCTTTGTTATGCTACCCTATCCCCAACAACTGACATCGCCATTCACACACAGGAGCGAAAATGAGTATTGAGCGCATTAATCCAGAAAAACGTTGGTCTGACGCCGTGGTTTACAACGACACAATCTATTACACCAGTGTTCCGGAAAATCTGGATGCCGATATTACCGCTCAGACAGCAAACACGCTGGCAGCAATTGATATGATGCTGAATCAACTGGGTTCGGATAAAGGCCGTATCCTCGATGCGACCATTTTTCTGGCCGATAAAGCGGACTTCGCCGGTATGAATGCGGCCTGGGATGCCTGGGTGGTTGATGGCAATGCACCTGTACGTTGTACGGTCGAAGCCAAATTGATGAATCCAAAGTATAAAGTTGAAATAAAAATCATTGCAGCTATCTGATTCGCAGCCAAATCTCCTTGATTTATCTCGGCCTAATCACAACGTGAATAGGCGGGGAAATGTGCCGAATGGGTCTCTATTTGTTTAAAATACAAGCGGTGTAAGCCGCCGGAGTGCCCATCGGTGCAGTCGCCCCGCCAGACTGCGGATTAAGACAGCTTAATCATCACCATACCCGCCAAGAGCAAGAGCAAACCGATCCAGCCTTTATAGTTCAGCCGTTGATTAAACAGAATCCAACCGGCAGCCACGGTAGCCGCGATACCAAACCCGCCCCATAACGCATAAGCCACTGACAGCTCAATACCTTTCACCGCTTGCGCCAAGGCGCTGAATGCCCCTAACACCGACAATAGCGACAAGATACCTATCCATACCCGGCGAAAACCGTCCGACATTTTCAGCAGGATATTAGCAATAATCTCAAGAATGACCGCCAGGATCAGAAACGCAATATGATAAAACTCAAGCTGCTGCATGATGCTCACCTGAATTTCGGCTCGAACTGTTTGGTTTGTTCGGCTTACGAGTCCCTGATTTCACTAACATGATGCCGCCGACCAAGGTGACTAAACCGGCTATTTTCAGCGGTGAGAGGCTTTCATCAAACCACAGCACACTGAATACGGTAATAATCAGAATACCAATCCCTTCCCACAGCGCATAAGCCACACCCAACGCCACTTTTTTAACCGCCAACGCCAGCAGGATATATGAGCCAGTTATCATAAAATACATCACAATATGCCCGGTCATCTCACCGCTCATACTGGCGTATTTCATTGATAAGGTGCCGATAATCTCTGCAACAATCGCTAAACCTAAGAATATCCAATAAATCATCATTCTTCTCCTAACACGCACAAACGCACGCTAAGGTCTATTTGTTACGGTTATCCTCACGTAGCCCCTCAATTCACAGGGATCAGACGTGTGCAGGCCGTAAGAAATAGAAACTCACTTGGCGTATAAATTTTTAACTAAAATGGGAGAAGAAAGACGCTATAGCTCGCTGCACCAGTGATGCTCACTGGCCAAAATGGCTGACAGGAAGAGTTGACAGGTAGAAGGTTTGAAAGTGATTCCATTAATTTTCATCATAATATATCTCTTTTTTTTAGCCACACGCGCTTTAGCTACATTCTTGTATGCTAAAACCAGTGTGATACGCCTAAAACCCTCATCAAATTAGAATAATTAACTACGCTAGTTTTACCACAGCCGATTTTAGAAAGCAAACCATCAATTTAATAAATACTTTAAAAAAAGAGATTAAAAAATAATAAGTTAGGGATTTCAAAAAAACAAAACCCCTGTATGACAGAGGTTTTATTTTCAGCAAAAAAGCGCGGATTCTCCCGTCAGCTCAGGGAGTTACCACGGTTTATGCCGTTGCACCCGCTACGGCTTGTTTTGCTAATTCTGTAATGCGAGCGTAGTCACCTTTTTCCAACGCATCCGCAGGAACCAACCATGAGCCACCGATACACAACACGCTTTTCAGTGCCAGATAATCACGATAGTTGTTAGGTGTAATACCGCCAGTTGGGCAGAAACGCACTTGTGAGAATGGGCCGCCAATGGCTTGCAACGCTTTCACACCGCCATTAGCTTCCGCCGGGAAGAATTTGAACTCACGCAGGCCATAGCTCATACCCAACATCAGTTCTGAAACCGTGCTGATCCCTGGAATCAATGGAATAGAACCTTCAGTGGCAGCTTTCAGAAGTTCATCTGTTAGCCCTGGGCTAATGGCAAATTGCGCGCCCGCCTCAACCACATCCGCTAACTGTTGCGGGTTAAGCACAGTGCCGGCCCCCACAATAGCCTCAGGAACTTCTTTCGCAATGGCACGAATAGCCTCAACAGCACAAGCGGTACGCAACGTGACTTCCAACACCCGAACACCACCTGCCACTAACGCTTTCGCCAGCGGCACTGCCTGCTCAAGCTTATTAATCACAATCACCGGGACAACGGGACCTGCGGTCATGATTTGTTCTGCGCTCGTTTTCCAGCTTTTCATCAGTTGTTTTCTCCACTTATGCCGATTGGCATGTACTCACCCGAAGGTGTCAGTTGAAATATGGCAGGCAGAATAATGACTCCTGCCTTCTGCCTGCCATAAAGAATCACCATGCGGGCCAGCGCAAGCGCGGTTCAAAGTGGTTTACAACCAATTTGTCTCTCGCTTGCCGCCTTCCTGCAACTCGAATTATTTAGGGTATAGTCATAACCTAAATATTTATTCGAACTCATTCCATGAACGACCATCACGAGTGATCATGGCAACAGATGCAACTGGCCCCCATGTCCCGGATTGGTAAGGCTTAGGCGCTTCATTATCAGCAGCCCAGGCATCCATGATGGAATCGACCCACTTCCAGGCTTCCTCAACCTCATCACGGCGTACAAACAGTGCCTGAATGCCGCGCATGGTTTCCAGTAACAGACGTTCATAAGCGTCAGCAATATGCTGTTCGTTAAAGGTTTTAGAGAAGCTAAGGTCAAGCTTGGTGGTTTGTAAGCGGTGTTTGTGCTCAAGGCCTGGCACTTTATTCAGCACTTCAATTTCAATGCCTTCATCCGGTTGTAAACGAATGGTCAGCTTGTTTTGGGGTAATTGCTGATAAGATTCACGGAACAGGTTCAGCGCGGGGTTTTTAAAGTACACCACCACTTCAGAGCATTTACTTGGCAAACGTTTACCGGTTCTGAGATAGAATGGTACACCGGCCCAGCGCCAGTCATCGATATCGACACGAATGGAAACGAAGGTTTCGGTATTGCTGCTCTTATTCGCGCCTTCCTCTTCCAAATAGCCCGGCACTTTATTGCCCTGCACGAAACCTGCGGTATATTGGCCACGAACCGTAGTTTCACGCACATTAGTGTGATCAATACGGCGCAGAGAGCGCAGCACTTTCACTTTTTCATCACGGATACGGTCGGTGCTCAAGTCCGCAGGCGGCGACATGGCAATCATGGTCAGAATTTGCAACAGATGGTTCTGGATCATGTCACGCATCTGTCCCGCCTGATCAAAATAGCCCCAGCGCCCTTCAATCCCCACTTCCTCAGCAACCGTGATCTGCACATGATCAATCGTGCGGTTATCCCAGTTTGATGCAAACAAAGAGTTGGCAAAACGCAACGCTAATAAGTTCAGCACGGTTTCTTTGCCGAGATAATGGTCGATACGGTAAACCTGACACTCGTTGAAGTATTCAGCAACCTGGTCGTTAATTACCCGCGAAGAGGCTAAATCTTTCCCTAACGGTTTCTCCATGACCACGCGCGCCGGTTCTTTATTAAGACCCGCTTCACCCAAGCCTTTGCAAATTGCACCAAAAGTATTAGGCGGCATGGCGAAATAGTTGATAGTGGTGCGATTTTTTTGGTCTAACATTTTGCCCAATTTGGCAAAGTGTTTGCTGTCATTGACGTCTAAATTACAGAAGTCGAGACGTGAACTGAGTTTTTCCCACAGTTCGTCATCCAGCTTCTCTTTCATAAAGGTATCGAGGGCTTCCTTTACCACGGCTGTGTACGCGTCTTTATCCCAATCGGCACGGCCTACGCCGATAATCCGAGTATCAGGGTGGATGTGACCCGCTTTCTCTAATTGGTAAAGGGAAGGCAGCAGTTTGCGGCGAGCCAGGTCCCCTTTAGCGCCGAAAATCACCAGATCGCACGCCTGGGCTGCCTGGGCTGTATTAGTTACCGCCATGTTATTCTCCTCGTTGCAGGATATTTGTAATTTTCTTACATTACTAATGTACTCTCTTTGACCATAGCCAGTAAACCCAGATAAAATCGGTTCAAAAAAGCTCAAAAAACACCCTCCTAAGCGCCAGGCCGCGTCAAATCAGGCGGCGCTTGCTAGAAATGTAATTTTATGACGTTTTTGACAACTATTTACCATTATGAAAATTAGACACAGGTCATATTCTGATGAAAAAGCCTTACTTACCATCAGATGCCACTGCCAACGGGTACCAGCTCGTAGTATATTTTCATTAAACCGACATAGATTTCTCCTTTAAATGCAATCGGCAAAACCCATGGGTGGCTCTCGCAATATGAATACGCTGGAAAATATCCAAAATAATCTGGACCTCCTGAGCAAATCGGAAAGGAAAGTCGCTGAGGTGATCCTCGCCTCCCCACAAACTGCCATCCATTCAAGCATTGCCACACTCGCCAAAATGGCCAATGTCAGCGAACCGACGGTTAACCGTTTTTGCCGCCGTCTGGATACCAAAGGCTTCCCTGATTTTAAACTGCATTTGGCACAAAGTCTGGCGAATGGCACACCTTATGTAAACCGCAATGTCGAAGAAGATGATAGTGTAGCCGCTTACACGGGGAAGATTTTCGAGTCGACGATGGCCAGCCTCGATATGGTGAAAACCAATTTAGACATCGCGGCCATTAACCGAGCGGTGGATCTATTGACACAAGCGAAGAAAATTTCGTTCTTTGGCTTAGGGGCATCCGCCGCTGTAGCCCATGATGCAATGAATAAATTCTTCCGTTTCAATATCCCAGTTATATATTTCGATGACATCGTGATGCAACGTATGAGTTGCATGAACTCCAGTGAAGGGGATGTGGTAGTGTTGATATCACACACTGGCCGGACAAAAAGCCTGGTAGAACTGGCACATTTGGCGCGTGAAAACGATGCCACCGTGATTGCCATTACCTCGCGTGATACCCCACTCGCTAACGAGGCTACGCTCTCTCTGCTATTAGATGTGCCGGAAGATACCGATGTTTATATGCCGATGGTATCCCGTATCGCCCAATTGACCTTAATTGATGTGCTGGCAACCGGGTTCACTCTACGTCGGGGAGCGAAATTCAGAGATAACCTGAAGCGGGTTAAAGATGCATTGAAAGAGTCGCGCTTTGATAAAAGTTCATCATCAGTCAATAGTAGCGAATAGTGGTAGCACTAAAATGGTGACGGCGGCAGAAATGGCATTGTTTTGTGTTAGCGCATCTTCTGCCCGAATAATTTGACGTATTATCTGAAAATGATCATTGTCATAACTCAGGTAAATATTATCTGAGCAGATAGGGATAAATAGCTCGCTTTTGTAATGTTGTCATTGATGCTCTATGAGCCGACAAATTGGGCCATAGAACACATCAATCGTTTTACATCCGCAAGCGGATAACATGTATGAGGTCATGTGGCGGTAAACATGTAGTCATAAAGCATGTCATCGTAAAATAAGCCCGTTTCACACTCAGGTTTATTATCCGCTGTTTTAACAACACCATGCTTCACCAGTCAACGGAGTAAGAGATGTCCAGACGGCTTAGAAGGACTAAAATTGTTACTACACTGGGGCCAGCTACTGACCGCGACAATAATCTGGAAAAGGTTATTGCTGCAGGTGCGAACGTAGTCCGCCTGAACTTTTCCCACGGTAGCGCTGAAGATCATGAATTGCGGGCCAAAAATGTCCGTGAAATCGCCGCCAGATTAGGGCGTCATGTAGCGATTCTGGGTGATTTGCAAGGTCCTAAAATCCGTGTTTCTACCTTTAAGGAAGGCAAAGTTTTCCTTAACATCGGTGATAAATTCCTGTTAGACGCCAATATGGCGAAAGGCGAAGGCGACAGAGAAAAAGTCGGTATCGACTATAAAGGATTACCTGCTGATGTGGTTCCCGGCGATATCTTGTTACTAGACGATGGCCGCGTGCAGTTGAAGGTTATCGAAGTTCAGGGCATGAAAGTCTTTACTGAAGTCACCGTTGGCGGCCCACTCTCTAACAACAAAGGTATCAACAAGTTAGGAGGAGGTCTTTCCGCTGAGGCACTGACCGAAAAAGATAAAGCCGATATTATTACCGCAGCCAAGATTGGTGTGGATTTCCTGGCAGTCTCTTTCCCACGTACCGGTGAAGATTTAAACTACGCCCGTCGTTTGGCCCGTGATGCAGGCTGTAATGCAAAAATCGTCGCCAAAGTGGAGCGGGCAGAAGCCGTTGCCAGCGATGAAGCGATGGATGACATCATTCTGGCCTCCGATGTTGTTATGGTGGCGCGTGGTGATTTAGGCGTTGAAATTGGTGACCCTGAGCTGGTTGGTATTCAGAAAAAACTGATTCGCCGCGCTCGTCAACTGAACCGTGCGGTTATCACCGCAACTCAGATGATGGAGTCAATGATAACCAACCCGATGCCAACCCGTGCTGAAGTCATGGACGTGGCCAACGCGGTGCTGGATGGCACCGATGCGGTAATGTTGTCTGCCGAAACCGCCGCAGGTCAGTACCCGGCGGAAACCGTTGCGGCGATGGCAAAAGTTTGCCTGGGCGCTGAAAAAATCCCAAGCATCAATGTGTCAAAACATCGCCTGGATATGCAATTTGATAATGTCGAAGAAGCTATCGCGATGTCGACCATGTATGCGGCAAACCACCTAAAAGGTATCACTGCGATTATTGCCATGACCGAGTCAGGCCGTACCGCACTGATGATGTCGCGTATCAGCTCCGGCTTACCGATATTCGCCATGTCACGCCATGTACACACCTTAAATCTGACCGCCATCTACCGTGGTGTGACACCGGTATTCTGTGATACTCATACCGACGGTGTTCTCGCCGCGACTGAAGCGGTTAACTGTTTGAGAGATAAAGGCTTCCTGGTGTCTGGCGATCTAATTATTGTCACTCAGGGCGATGTGATGGGGACGATTGGCACCACCAACACCAGCCGCATCCTGCGTGTTGAATAATTTATTTTAAGCGACTAAAAGCAAAAGGCCCGCTACTGGTAGCGGGCCTTTTAAATTCAAACCGGGTAAGGGTTACTACGGTTAGATATCCCTACGAACATAAGGCTCTATCTCACCCTGTTTGCGGGTTTTCAGCAGCTTAAGAATCCAGGTGTATTGTTCTGGATTCGGCTTAACCAACAATTCAACCTCTTCATTCATCCGGCGCGCAATATAGGCATCGTCTGCATCGGCCAAATCATCCATCGGCGGACGAATATAGATATCAAGGCGGTGCTCACGATAGTTATATACCGGGAACATCGGCACGATTGCAGCACGGCAGACTTTCATCAAGCGGCCAACCGCTGGCAATGTCGCTTTATAAGTCGCAAAGAAATCAACAAACTCACTTTGCTCAGGGCCGTAATCTTCATCAGGTAAATAGTAACCCCAGAAGCCTTGGCGCACTGAGCTAATAAAAGGCTTAATACCACTTTCACGCGCATGGATACGACCGCCAAAGCGCAAACGCGCACTATTCCATAAATAATCCACCAACGGATTGCGCTGATGGTGGAACATACCGGCCACAGGTTTGCCCTGCTCGGCCAAGAGCATCGCTGGAATATCGATAGACCACGCATGGGGCACCAACAGAATAACATTACGCTCCTGTTGTTGCAGCCCGTCCAAAATCTCCAGTCCATGCCAATGAACACGAGACAACACTTTTTTGGGATCACGAAAACAAAGTTCTGCCATCATCATTAACGGTTGTGCGGCAGTGGCAAACATCTGATCGATAATATGTTCGCGTTCGGCTTCCGGTAGTTCTGGCATACAATAAAGCAGGTTAATTCGGGCGCGACGACGGGCGCTTTTGGCAAACTTTCCGGCAAGGCGACCAATGCCGGCTAACAGAGGATCACGGAATTTCGGCGGCACATACGCCATCACCGCCATTGCACCAGCACCTAACCACACTCCCCAAAAACGTGGGTGCAGGAACGATTTTTGAAATACCGGAATAAAACCAGCTGCGTCGTTTTTTTCTTTATGCATGGGAAACTCTTGGAATTGGCGATGGGCTAATTATATACCGCTGGGTATAAACACGCCGGTAGCACAGGGCTACCGGCGTGTTGTTAATCCAGTTGCAACTGCGGAATGACCTGTTTGGCAAGCGCCAGATATTCGCTGCGGTCTTTACCGCTTAACCCTTCTGAACGCGGTAACTTGGCGGTCAATGGGTTAACTGCTTGCTGATTCATCCAAAATTCATAATGCAGATGCGGGCCTGTTGAACGGCCGGTGTTACCTGATAATGCGATACGGTCACCACGTTTTACTTTTTGGCCTGGCTTAACCAATAACTTTTTCAAATGCATATAACGTGTGGTGTATTGGCGACCATGACGGATAGCGACGTAGTTTCCCGCCGCCCCACTGCGTTTAGCAATGACAACTTCACCATCACCAACAGCCAATACAGGTGTGCCAACAGGCATCGCAAAATCCACCCCTTTGTGCGGTGCAATACGCCCGGTCACTGGGTTAATTCGGCGCGGATTGAAGTTAGACGAAACGCGGAATTGTTTGATGGTAGGAAAACGCATAAAACCACGCGCCAGACCAGAACCCTGACGGTCATAGAATTTACCGTCCTCGGCGCGGATAGCATAATAATCTTTACCGCCAGTGCGCATACGCACCCCGATTAATTGGCTTTGTTCACTGCGCCCATCCAGCATTTCTCGTGACATTAATACCGAAAACTGGTCACCTTTGCGCAGTTTGGCGAAGTCCAATTGCCATTGCAATGCTTTGGTTACAGCACGAATTTCCGCGCCAGTTAGCCCCGCTTTTTTGGCGCTGGTAACAAAACTACCGTCAAGACGCCCGGTAAGAACGCTGTTACTCCACTCACCTTTCTGCAATTCTTTGGTTTCTTTGAAGTTATTTCCGACACGATCATAAGTGCGGGTTTCACGGCGAGAAACTTCCCACGTCAAACGCTGCAAATCACCGGTGTCATTGACGGTCCAGGAGATTTGCTGCCCTATCTTTAAATTTCTCAGATCACGGTTTTGCGTTGCTAACAGGGAAACATCAGAAATATCAATACCATACTGGGTAAGAATGCTGCTCAGGGTATCCCCAGTGGAGACAACATACTCATGGACGCCAGTTTCGCTGACATCTTTGGCATCTAACTCATCTTGCGGAATCTCATCATCCGGCGAAGGTTGATCGATAGGTTCACTGGCTTCAGGCAACAAAATGCGGGTTTGAGTGGTATCTAATACCACACTTTTAGCGATAGGCTCATGATCCGAATGATAGACAAATGGCCGCCAAACAACGGCGGCCAGTGTCATTACGGTCAGCGACCCCAACATAATACGATGGGGGCGTGGGAGATTGTTATACGCCAAGGTGATAGTTCTGACTATCTGCTGCACTTATGAGTATCCTTTTAATCTTACTTCAGGCAGCTCACGTATTGGTTAGACAACTGAGACATAAAGTTCACATAGCTGTCCTTGCCTAATACTATGCCACTCCCCAATGGATCCAAGGTGCCTGAACGCACGTTAGTTCCTTTGGCGACAGCATTAATGACGGCTGGCCTGAATTGTGGCTCAGCAAAAACGCATACCGCTTTATGCTCAACCAACTGTGTTCGAATTTGATGTAAACGCTGCGCACCAGGCTGTATTTCGGGATTGACTGTAAAATGCCCCAACGGGGTTAAGCCAAAGTGTTTTTCAAAGTAGCCATAGGCATCATGAAAAACGAAGTATCCCTTACCTTGGGCAGGCTTTAGCATAGTAGCAATATTTTTTTCATTTTGCGCTAGTTGATCCTCGAATCGGCGCAGGTTTGCATCTAATTTGTCCTTATTTTGTGGCATAAGTTCCAATAATCTGTCGTGAATAGCAATTGCGGATTGTTTAGCAATGGTTGGGGACAACCAAATATGCATATTTAGTTCGCCGTGATGATGCTCGTCACTGTGATTATCTTTAGCATGATCATGGTCATGCCCCTCACCTTCCCCTTCAGCTTCATCATGTTCATCACCCTTCATCAACAACGGCGTGACCGACGGCAATTGCGCAAGGGCTAGCTTTTTATTATCAGCAAGTTGCGTTAGCGGCTTTGACAAAAATGCTTCCATTTCCGGCCCAACCCAGATAACCAGGTCAGCGCTACGTAACCGCTGGACATCTGATGGGCGCAGGGCATAATCGTGTGGCGATGCGCCATCGGGCAGTAATACTTCTGTTGGCAAGATGCCATCAGTAATAGCAGAGGCAATAAAACCCAACGGACGCACTGATGTAACGACCGCAGCAGAAGCAACACTTAATGGGTTAGCGATTAACATTGCACTGGCCAACATTGCCCGTGCCAGCCACTTATTTTTATGTAACATAATACGAATTCTCGACGTTTCAATAGGGAAAGCGTAATATTATAACATTCACTCGGTTCTGCAAACGTAATCATAATGTCCACACTGGTAACTCTTAATAAGATATCCGTCACTTTTGGTAATCGGCGGGTGCTCAATGATATTTCCCTTTCTTTGCATCCAGGGAGAATCCTTACCCTGCTTGGGCCAAATGGCGCAGGCAAATCGACCTTGGTTCGCGTGGTATTAGGGCTTATTGCCCCTACCAGCGGTTCGGTTATTCGTGAGCCGGGTTTGCGCATCGGTTATGTTCCGCAAAAACTCCATTTAGATGCCACCTTGCCACTCACGGTTAGCCGCTTCATGCGGTTAAAACCGGGCGTCAAAAAAACAGAAATTCTACCCGCACTACAGCGGGTACATGCGGCACACCTGTTGGATCAACCGATGCAAAAGCTGTCTGGCGGGGAGAACCAACGTGTATTACTGGCCAGAGCTTTATTAAATCGGCCGCAGTTGTTGGTGTTGGACGAGCCGACCCAAGGTGTTGATGTCAATGGGCAACTGGCACTGTATGACCTGATTGAACAATTACGCAAAGAGCTAGGGTGTGCCGTTTTGATGGTTTCCCATGACCTGCATTTGGTCATGGCTAAAACCGATGACGTGTTGTGCCTCAACCAACATATCTGTTGCTCCGGCACGCCGGAGGTGGTTTCAACTCACCCCGAATTTATTGCCATGTTTGGTAACCGTGGTGCCGAGCAGTTAGCAGTATATCGTCATCACCATAATCATCGTCACGATTTGCACGGAAAGATTATTTTGAAAAACAGCGGGAGTCGTGACGCATGATTGAGTTATTGCTGCCCGGCTGGTTAGCCGGTGTATTGCTGGCAACGGCAGCTGGCCCATTGGGATCTTTTGTTGTTTGGCGTCGGATGTCCTACTTTGGCGACACACTGGCTCACGCTTCTTTACTGGGTGTGGCATTTGGCTTACTGCTCAATGTGAATCCGTTTTATGCCGTCATTGTAATGACAATGGTGCTGGCCTTGATTCTGGTTTGGCTGGAACGCCGCCCGCAACTGGCGGTTGATACACTGCTGGGGATCATGGCTCACAGCGCCCTTTCGCTCGGTTTGGTGGTTGTCAGTTTGATGCATAATGTGCGTGTCGATCTCATGGCCTACCTGTTTGGTGATCTGCTGTCGGTGACGCTAAGCGATATCTGGCTGATTGCAGGCGGCGTGGTGGTGGTTTTAGCTGTGCTGTGCTGGCAATGGCGCGCACTATTATCGATGACCATTAGCCCTGAGCTGGCGCATGTGGATGGGGTTAATTTAGAGCGAGTGCGGATGCTGCTGATGCTGGTAACCGCGCTGACCATCGGGTTGTCGATGAAATTTGTCGGTGCGTTAATTATCACATCACTGCTGATCATTCCCGCTGCTGCCGCTCGCCGATTTGCCCGCACACCAGAACAAATGGCGGGTATCGCCATCGGTATTGGTATTGTTGCTGTGACCGGTGGTTTAACATTCTCAGCCTTTTACGACACCCCAGCCGGGCCTTCAGTGGTGCTTTGTGCGGCAGCCATGTTTGTACTGAGTTTGTCGCAAAAAGCGCGCGGATAATCATGTTATTAACCAGGGCTTATTGTCTTAAGCCCTGTTCATCTCCTTTAATTACACACGTCTTTGATTCCCCTGCCTGCTATAACAATTACCTACTGTATTATTGCCTTCCGTTTATTAAAAAAGCGTTAATCATCAATTCTGATTTTTATATTTTAATTAGTGTGATCAACCACAAATACAGCCAATCGGCAGTGTAATACCCTGATAACCAATCAAACCAATGAGCAATATGACGTTATGCAGAAAAGCACTGAATTTCTGTATGGGCTTGTATGCTCCCAATTGACACGGAATCATTATTCCGCAGAGGCGACCTCTCATGGATAGATCCACTACACCGGGTTTATTACAACAGCCCAAACCCTTCTTCATGATCTTCTTTGTTGAGCTATGGGAAAGATTTGGTTATTACGGCGTTCAGGGTATTTTGGCCGTTTTTTTCGTCAACCAGTTGGGATTCTCGCAAGAGCAAGCCTTCGTTACCTTTGGTGCTTTTGCTGCATTGGTTTACGGCCTGATTTCTATCGGTGGTTATGTTGGCGACCATTTATTAGGCACTAAACGCACGATGGTCTTGGGCGCTGTGGTTCTGGCTCTGGGCTATTTTGCTACCGGTTTATCCCTCTACAAACCAAACCTGATTTTCTTCGCGTTAGGGACGATTGCTGTGGGTAATGGGTTATTTAAAGCCAACCCTGCCAGCTTGCTTTCTAAGTGTTATCCACCGAAAGATCCGCGTCTTGATGGTGCATTCACTCTGTTTTATATGTCGATTAATATCGGCTCTTTGATCTCACTGTCATTGGCTCCGGTTATTGCAGAGCGTTTCGGTTATACCGTGACCTATTATATCTGCGGTATAGGTTTGATTTTTGCCCTGCTCGTGTATTTTTGTTGTCGCCATATGGTAAGCCATATCGGTTCCGAACCGGATACAAAACCCTTGAATTGGCGCTATCTACTACTTGTGCTTATCGGCAGTGCCGTCATGATATGTGTCTGTGCCTGGCTAATGAATCATGTGGTTATTGCCAATCTGGTGCTGATCGTCTTATCACTGATTGTCGTATTTATCTTTTTTAAAGAAGCGTTTAAACAGGATAAACTTGGGCGAAATAAAATGTATGTCGCTTTTATTTTGATGATTGAAGCCATTGTTTTTTACGTGTTATATGCACAAATGCCAACTTCGCTCAACTTTTTCGCTATCAATAATGTCCATCACGAGATCCTCGGTTTTACCATCAACCCAGTCAGCTTCCAGGCGCTAAATCCGTTTTGGGTGGTGGTCGCCAGCCCAATTCTGGCCTCAATCTATACCCGTTTGGGCAGTAAAAAACGCGACTTGTCGATGCCAGCTAAATTTACTTTAGGCATGTTTTTATGTTCGCTGGGTTTCCTCACTGCGGCGGCTGCGGGAATGTGGTTTGCGGATGCGCAAGGTCTAACATCACCTTGGTTTATTGTTCTGGTTTATCTATTCCAAAGTCTTGGGGAATTGATGATAAGCGCCCTCGGTCTGGCGATGGTGGCAGCATTAGTACCACAATATCTGATGGGGTTCATTCTGGGCATGTGGTTCCTGACTCAGGCGGCCTCATTCCTGATTGGTGGCTATGTAGCTACCTTTACCGCAACACCTGAAGGCATGACGGACCCACTTGAAACCTTACCTATCTATACGGATGTGTTTGGCAAAATTGGCATGGTCACACTGGTGATTGCGTTGGTTATGGCGCTACTTATCCCGTGGCTTAACCGAATGATTAATACCTCTGGCACTGAACCCGCCACTGTCTGACAGCCCTACCCGCCAGGGCTTGGCGAATGCCAGCCCTGCATCAAAAAGACTCACTCTTCGCGGGCGATACCAAAGTGTTTATAGGCATGGTTGGTGGCAATCCGCCCGCGCGGTGTACGCTGAATAAAACCTTGTTGGATTAAATACGGCTCCAGCACATCTTCAATGGTTTCCCGCTCCTCGCCAATCGCGGCTGCCAGGTTATCCAATCCTACCGGCCCACCCATAAATTTATCGATAACGGCCAGCAATAATTTACGATCCATAAAATCGAAGCCTTCAGCATCGACATTCAGCATATCCAGTGCTTTCATCGCCACATCGCCATTGATAGCGCCATCGGCCCGCACCTCAGCGAAATCACGCACACGACGCAACAGGCGGTTAGTAATACGCGGGGTTCCTCTGGAGCGGCGAGCCAGTTGGTGCGCCCCTTCAGCCGTTAGTTCTAGCCCCAGACACTTGGCACTGCGCGCGACGATATGTTCTAAATCGGCCACCTGATAAAATTCAAGACGCTGCACAATACCAAAGCGGTCACGCAGCGGAGAGGTTAAAGAACCGGCGCGGGTGGTGGCACCAATTAAGGTAAACGGCGGAAGGTCGAGTTTGATGGAACGTGCAGCCGGGCCTTCACCAATCATGATATCCAGTTGATAATCTTCCATTGCCGGATAGAGGATTTCCTCAACTACTGGTGACAAGCGGTGGATTTCATCAATAAACAACACATCGTGCGGTTCGAGATTGGTTAGCATCGCGGCTAAATCACCGGCTTTTTCCAATACCGGCCCTGACGTGGTACGCAGATTGACCCCCATTTCATTGGCAACAATATTAGCCAATGTGGTTTTACCCAACCCCGGAGGCCCGAATATCAGCACATGGTCCAGTGCATCACCACGCTGCTTTGCCGCCTGAATAAAGATTTCCATTTGTTCGCGAACATGCGGTTGCCCGACATATTCAGCCAACAGTTTCGGACGGATAGCCCGGTCAATGCTCTCTTCATCACTGATAACACTGGCAGAGATCAGGCGGTCTGCTTCAATCATCTTTTATAACTCACTTTATAATGCGGAACGCAGCGCATCGCGGATCAGGGTTTCACAATCGGCACCTGGCTTGGCAATTTTGCTCACCAGGCGGCTGGCTTCTTGTGGTTTATAACCCAGAGCCACCAGTGCAGAAGCGGCTTCCGCTTCGATATCGGCATCTGAGATTTGTGACGAGTTGCTGGCAGGCAACTGGATATCACCGGTATTATTGAACAAGTCACCATTGAGGCCTTTAAAGCGGTCTTTCATTTCAACCACCAGCCGTTCGGCCGTTTTCTTGCCAACACCCGGTAATTTTACTAGCGTGGTGATATCTTCGCGTTCAACCGCAGCCACAAACTGTTGCGCTGACATTCCGGAAAGAATGGCCAGCGCCAGTTTTGGCCCGACGCCGTTCACTTTAATCAGCTCACGAAACAGCGCACGCTCCTGCTTATCATTAAAACCGTACAGCAGTTGAGCATCTTCTCGCACCACAAACTGGGTAAAGATAATGGCTTCCTGCCCCACATCAGGTAGCTCATAAAAACAGGTCATGGGTAATTGGACTTCATAGCCAACACCGTTTGTTTCCAGCAGCACCAATGGCGGCTGTTTTTCCAGAATGATACCTCTGAGACGCCCTATCACGTTGACTCTCTCCTCGTTTACCCACATTCGGGTATAAACATAATGGCTGTTTATAGCATAAAAAAGGCTGGATGGATATCCAGCCTACAATAACAGTTAACCTGCTCGCATTAAAATATGGGTTAACGAATTCTGCCGCGAGCCAACGTCATTTGGTCATTGCCTAATCGCTGCGTATTTTGGCTCAGATGGCAATGGGTGATAGCAATTGCCAGTGCATCCGCAGCATCTGCCTGAGGGTTGGCGGGCAGTTTTAACAGTGAGCGCACCATGTGTTGCACCTGGCTTTTTTCCGCCGCACCGGTGCCTACTACCGTCTGTTTAACCTGACGAGCGGCATATTCGGAAACCGGTAAATTCAGGTTTACCGCCGCAACAATCGCCGCGCCTCGCGCCTGCCCCAGTTTTAACGCTGAGTCAGGGTTCTTCGCCATAAACACTTGTTCGATAGCAAAAAAATCAGGTTGGAACTGAGTGATAATTTCAGTGACACCTGCATAAATCAGTTTCAGGCGAGTCGGCATGTCGTCAACTACCGTGCGGATACAGCCACTGCCCAGATAGATGAGTTGACGACCTTGTTGGCGAATAACGCCATAACCGGTGACACGAGAACCGGGATCAATGCCTAAGATGATCGCCATGCCTGTTTGTTTACCTTGTTTGCCGCATTGCTTCTCAACGAGATAACGTTCGGTGAAATCGTTGGATAAAGGCATTACAGCCACACAAAATCTGTAATACCTCTAAAACACTGGCCACATCGCGCGGCCAGAGATGATGATAAATCGCGTTAAAGAGTCGAATCAAACCACGCTGCGTTACAACGTTGCAGCCACTTCATCAGAGATTTCACCGTTATGGTAAACCTCTTGCACATCATCAGAATCTTCCAGCATATCAATCAAACGCAGCAGTTTTGGCGCGGTTTCTGCATCCAGTTCAGCTTTGGTTGATGGGATAAGAGAGACTTCAGCGCCCTCAGCAACCAGACCGGTGGCATCCAGTGCATCTTTCACCGCGCCGAGAGATTCCCAGGCAGTAAATACATCGATAGCACCATCATCATAGACCAGGATATCGTCAGCACCCGCTTCCAGTGCTGCATCCATCACCGCATCTTCTTCCAAACCCGGTGCATAGGAAATAACACCTTTTTTGGTGAATAGATAAGAAACCGAGCCATCAGTTCCCAGATTACCACCGGTTTTGGTGAATGCATGGCGAACTTCAGATACGGTACGGTTACGGTTATCACTTAAGCATTCAACCATTACGGCAGTGCCGCCTGGGCCATAGCCTTCGTAAATGATGGTTTCCATATTGTTATCTTCATCACCACCCACACCACGAGCAATTGCGCGGTTCAGGGTGTCGCGCGTCATGTTATTTGACAGCGCTTTATCGATAGCCGCACGTAACCGTGGGTTCGCACCAGGATCACCACCACCCAGACGTGCAGCGGTCACCAGCTCACGGATAATTTTAGTAAAAATCTTACCGCGCTTGGCATCCTGTGCCGCTTTGCGGTGTTTTGTGTTGGCCCATTTACTATGACCTGCCATAAATAAGTATCTCCAAAATAGCCTAACTAGACTGAATAAAGAACGTACTCTTCAATCGCTTGCTGATTACTCCAGGACTTGGTCAATGCTGCAGCGTCCGCAGCATCTAGCCACTGGTAAGCAAGGTGTTCGGTAATCACAACATCCCGCTCTTCGGGTAACGCCAAACAGAACCAATGTTCTTTATTGCGCGTAACACCCGGCGCATAGCGACGGCGCAAATGCACAAAGAGTTCAAATTCCACACAGCGCTGGCAGTCGAGCAGCTCCAGATTTTCACCCGGTATATCAATGCCGACTTCTTCCTTTACTTCGCGCTGCGCGGTTTGCAACGGCGTTTCATCACCTTCCAGACTGCCGGTGACCGACTGCCAAAAATCAGAGTCATCCCGCCGTTGCAACATCAACACCCGGCCACTGTTTCTGGCGTAGATCACCGCCAAAATAGACTCAGGCCGCTTATAATTCATTACTGATTCTCTTCTGCCGCGCTATCAGTGGCCCCTTTCTTCGCTACCACGCTGATAGACAGCTCTTGCAGTGAAGCAGGATTGGCAAAACTTGGCGCATCCGTCATCAGGCAAGCCGCAGCCGTGGTTTTCGGGAAGGCAATAACATCACGAATGTTATCAGTACCGGTCAACAGCATCACCAGACGATCCAAACCAAAAGCCAGGCCTGCATGGGGTGGGGTGCCGAATTTCAAGGCATCCAGCAGGAAGCCAAACTTCTCGCGCTGTTCGTGTTCATTGATACCCAGAATACCAAACACTTGTTGCTGCATTTCAGTGCGGTGAATACGCACCGAGCCGCCGCCGACTTCATAACCGTTGATGACCATATCGTAAGCATTGGCAATCGCGGTGGTCGGTGCCGCAGCCAACTGCTCCGGACTCATGTCTTTAGGCGCAGTGAACGGGTGATGCATGGCAGACAAGCCGCCTTCGCTATCATCTTCGAACATCGGGAAGTCAACCACCCACAGCGGCGCCCAGGTGTTCAAGTGGGTCAATGCCAGATCACGGCCCACTTTCAGGCGCAATGCGCCCATCGCATCTGTCACCACTTTATAACTGTCGGCACCAAAGAACAGGATATCGCCGCTTTCAGCCTGAGTGCGGGCCAGAATCGCTTCCAGCACGTCAGCACTGAGGAATTTCGCGATCGGGCTTTGTACGCCTTCAACGCCAGCGGCACGGTCATTGACTTTCAGCCATGCCAAGCCTTTTGCGCCATAAATGCTGACGAACTGACCGTATTCATCAATTTGCTTACGCGTGACTTGCGCGCCACCCGGCACGCGCAATGTTGCAACGCGGCCTTTGGCGTCATTGGCCGGGCCAGAGAAGACTTTAAACTCGACATCTTTAACTAAATCAGCGACATCAACCAATTCCATTGGGTTGCGCAGATCCGGCTTATCAGAACCGTAACGACGCATGGCTTCAGCAAAGGTCATCACCGGGAAATCGCCCAGATCCACACCTTTGGTCTCCTGCCACAATTCGCGCACCAGCTTCTCCATCACTTCACGCACTTGGTCGGCGGTCATAAAAGAGGTTTCAACATCGATCTGAGTAAATTCTGGCTGACGGTCAGCACGTAAATCTTCATCGCGGAAGCATTTTACAATCTGATAGTAGCGGTCAAAACCAGACATCATCAGCAGTTGTTTGAACAACTGCGGTGACTGTGGCAGTGCATAGAACTTGCCTTTATGTACACGGCTTGGCACCAGATAGTCACGCGCACCTTCCGGCGTCGCTTTGGTCAGCATCGGGGTTTCAATATCCAGAAAACCGTGGCTGTCCATGAAACGGCGGACAAAACTGGTAATTTTAGCGCGCGTTTTCAGGCGATCGGCCATTTCAGGGCGGCGCAAGTCCAGATAGCGATACTTCAGGCGCTGCTCTTCGCTGTTGGTCTGATTAGAGTCCAGTGGCAACGGCTCAGAACGGTTAATGATATTCAGTGTATTGGCAAAGATTTCCACTTCACCGGTCGACATATCTTTATTGATTTGGCTGTCAGGACGTGCGCGCACCGTACCGGTTATCTGGATACAGAACTCATTACGCAGTTCAGAGGCTTGCTTATAAGCCGCATTCTGATCCGGATCGAAGAATACCTGTACAATACCTTCGCGATCGCGCATATCGATAAAAATCAGGCCACCGAGGTCACGACGACGATTAACCCAACCGCAAAGTGTCACTTCCTGGCCTACGTGGGACAGATTCAACTGCCCGCAATACTCAGTACGCATACAATATCCTTTTACTCAGCCGATGCCGCACGCGTTCTGCACTCCGTGCGGCTGTTTTCTGATGAGCCCTAATTGAGCCTCAGCTACTACTGTCTGGTTTACTCTTATTATCTGGTTTGTTGTTACTGCCCGGTTTGAAATCTGTCGCGTACCAACCGGTGCCTTTCAATTGAAAGCCGGCCGCAGAGATAAGTTTCGTTAACGCGGGCTGATGACACGCAGGACATTGAGTCAGCGGCGCGTCAGAAAATTTCTGTAATTTCTCTAATCGATGGTTGTAAGCGCTACACGCCCTATTTTATCCAAAAAAAGTCATATATAGGCATATATGTACAGGTATTAGGATTAAAGAGTGTTGAAAAAAGGGAGTCATTATAAAGGAAATTCGTGGCGTAGATAAGAGCGAACGCACAGCTCAGGCACGACAAAAACGTTTTCATTGCTGTTTTAACACATCATTTAACAAAATTATCCCCTCACAAGGTCTGTCCGATAACATTTGTTGGCATAAACTGGTCAACAGATGAAGTCTATCGTCCAGAATTTCTCCAATGATACCAAGGTATAACACCATGAAACTTGATGCAAAAACCACCGCATTGGTACTGATTGATTTGCAACAGGGAATTTTACCCTTTGCTAAAGCCCCTTACAGTGCAGAGCAGGTCGTCACGACCAATGCTGGCCTGGCAGAACGCTTTCGTAAGCTCGGTGCCCCGGTGGTTTTCGTGCGCGTGGGTTGGTCAGACTCATTTGCTGAAGCACTGAAACAACCGGTCGATCAGCCCAGTCCAAGTCCGGCCAGTGGTTTACCTGAGTCATGGTGGACTTTCCCGCCAGAGCTGGCGGTGACAGATAGCGATATCAAAGTGATAAAACATCAATGGGGGGCGTTTTACGGTACCGATTTAGATTTACAACTGCGTCGTCGCGGGATAAAAACCATCGTATTAGCCGGGATTGCCACTAATATTGGCGTTGAATCCACCGCCCGCGCCGCCTGGGAGCACGGTTATGAGCTGGTGATTGCAGAAGATGGTTGCAGCACCGAGAACAATGAGATGCAGCAATTCGCAGTTGAAAAAATCTTCCCCCGCATCTCCCGCGTACGCAACAGCACCGAGATCCTTGCAGCCCTGAGCGTGTAACGTTAAATTTGTGCTAACTGCGACTTGTAGCGCCAAGTTAAGAAGAGTTTACCCAAATTAATTGGTGTTACAGCTAGGCAGCAAATGAATAAATCCCGATGAGCTGACGTTGGTCAGTGATTCGGGTGCGTGAATGCAGCTAACAACGCTGTAGCGCCAAGTAAGAAGGGTAAAAGATGTATATAGGACTGCCTCAATGGCAACACCCAACCTGGAACCGATTGGGTATCAAGGACTTGGCTGATTACAGTCGCTACTTTAACTGTGTTGAAGGGAATACTACTTTTTATGCACTGCCACGGCTGGAAATAGTACAACGCTGGCGCGATATGACGCCCGATAACTTCCGCTTTTGCTTTAAATTCCCGGCGACAATCAGCCATCAAGCGGCTCTGCGCGACTGTGATAAAGATTTGCAGGCCTTTTACCAATGTCTGTCCCCGCTGCATGATCGGATTGGACAATTATGGGTACAGCTACCCGCCGCTTTCGGGCCAAATGACCTCAATCGTTTATGGCAATTTATTGATAAATTGCCGGCGGGTTTCCATTATGGCGTGGAAGTGCGTCACCCAGAATTTTTGGCCAAAGGTGATGCCGAACGCGCGCTCAACCAAGGCTTACACCAGCGAGCAGTCAATCGAGTGATGCTTGATAGCCGCCCTATTCATGCGGCAAAACCGTCAACCGCTGCGGTGCGTGATGCGCAAAGTAAGAAGCCACGTTTGCCGGTTCATGCCGTGGTCACCGCCGGCCAGCCTCTGGTGCGGTTTATTGGTGGTGACCAACTGGATGATAATCTGGCGCTATTTTCACCGTGGATGCAGAAACTGCCCTTGTGGGCACAGCAATATCAACCTTATGTCTTCATCCACACCCCCGATAACGGTGACTCGCCACAGCAGGCACAGAAGATTTGGCAGCACCTGGCCGCGCTGATACCAACATTAGCCGCACCACCGGATTGGCCTGAGCAAGAGACACTGTTTTAAGTTCATCTTTCCAGACACTAAACACAACCTAAAGAAATGACATTCTGTCCATTTTTCTAGCGACAGTAACCCAGTGTGCGGTTATCATTATTCGGCCGGTCTATGTTGGGCAATGGAGTTGAAAATGGTTAGCTCGCTTTATGTGGTGTTGGGCGCACTGTTATTGATCAAGCTTTCATTTGATGTGGTTAAATTGAGAAACCAGTACCGAGTCGCTTATGGCGACGGTGGCTTTTATGAATTACAGACCGCCATCCGTGTACATGGTAACGCTGTAGAATACATACCTATTGCTGTCATTTTGCTCATTATGATGGAAATGAATGGTGCCGAGACCTGGATGATCCATATTTGCGGATTAATGCTGATAACCGGTCGCCTGTTGCATTATTACGGTTTGCGTCATCGTGAGATTCGCTGGCGTCGCTCGGGGATGAGTGCCACTTATGTTTCTTTGGTTTTAATGGTTATTGCAAATACTTACTATTTACCTTGGGATCAAGTTTTTAGTTTGACCTGATCCGCGTCGCAGTACCTGCTCTGTTTATCTGTATTCTACGTTCAGGCATCCAGAACAACCGCAAGTCCGGGCGGCTTATGGCCGCCTTCATGATTAATCCTCACTGACTAAAACCACTTTATCGCGCTTATTTGTACGGCTTCCTGCTCTTATTGGTGCCACTTTCTGCTATAGTATGCGGCTTAAATTTCTTGTTTATTCCAAAGACAGTCATGCCAAACCGCGACACTCAATCTCAAAACGATGCGCAACAGCCGTCTGAGGCTATAAAGCCACTGCATGACAGCTTATTTGCGGCACCTATTGCCAAATTAGGTGACTGGACCTTCGACGAAAAAGTCGCTGAAGTGTTCCCCGATATGATCCAGCGCTCGGTCCCCGGCTATTCCAATATTATTTCGATGATTGGCATGTTGGCAGAGCGTTTTGTGCAACCCTATAGCCAGGTTTACGATCTTGGCTGCTCGCTCGGTGCAGCAACACTGTCAATGCGTCGCAACATAAAAGCAGACGGTTGCAAAATCATCGCAGTAGATAACTCACCGGCGATGGTTGAGCGCTGCCGACGTCACATTGATGCTTTCCGCGCAGATACGCCGGTTGAGGTAGTTGAAGCTGATATTCTGGATGTCCGGCTGGAAAATGCATCCATGGTGGTGCTGAATTTTACGCTGCAATTCCTTGAACCGGCCAATCGCCAACGCCTGCTTAATCAGGTCTATCAAGGGTTACGCCCCGGCGGTGCGCTGGTGTTATCTGAAAAATTCAGCTTCGACGATAGCGATGTCGGCGAATTGCTGTTCAACATGCACCACGACTTTAAACGCGCCAATGGCTACAGTGAATTAGAAATCAGCCAAAAACGCAGCATGTTAGAAAATGTTATGCTGACCGACTCCGTAGAAACCCATAAAAAACGCCTACATCAGGCCGGTTTTGAACACGCAGAAGTATGGTTTCAGTGTTTTAATTTTGGTTCACTGATTGCCCTGAAAGCAGGGGAGGCGCAATGATAGATTTTGGCGATTTTTACCGGCTGATTGCCAAAGGCCCATTAAGCCCGTGGCTAGACACCCTGCCCGCCCAACTTAGCGCCTGGCAGCGTGAATCGCTGCATGGCAAGTTCAAAACCTGGTTTAATGCCGTAGAGCATCTACCCCAACTTACCCCTACCACGTTGGAGTTACGTGATGGCGTGCGTGCTGACATGTCCCCGCCAATTTCCGCCGGTCAGCGTGAAGGCATGGAGAATATGCTGCGCACGCTGATGCCGTGGCGCAAAGGCCCCTTCTCTTTGTACGGGTTAGATATTGACACCGAATGGCGTTCCGACTGGAAATGGCAGCGGGTATTGCCGCACATTAGCCCACTGGCAGGTCGCACTATTCTGGATGTCGGCTGTGGCAGCGGATATCACTTATGGCGCATGATTGGCGAAGGTGCCCACCTGGCGGTGGGAATCGATCCCATGCAGCTATTTTTATGCCAGTTTGAAGCCATTCGCAAACTGTTAGGGGGCGACCAGCGCGCGCATTTACTGCCATTGGGCATTGAGCAACTGCCCGAATTAGCGGCTTTCGACACGGTGTTCTCAATGGGGGTGCTTTATCACCGTCGTTCACCACTGGATCACCTCTATCAGCTTAAAAATCAGCTCGTTAGCGAGGGTGAATTAGTGCTTGAGACGCTAGTGGTTGAAGGCGATAGTCAGCAGGTATTGGTGCCAGGTGATCGTTATGCCCAGATGCGGAATGTGTACTTTATTCCGTCAGCGCCAGCCTTGAAAGCCTGGTTGGAGAAGTGCGGGTTTGTTGATGTCAGAATCGTTGATAGCGCAGTGACGACCACTGAAGAGCAGCGCCGTACCGATTGGATGACCAGCGAATCATTGGCTGAATTCCTTGATCCGCAAGACCCGAGTAAAACCGTGGAAGGCTACCCGGCCCCACTCAGAGCGGTATTAATCGCTCGTAAGCCGTAACGCGTAAACGCCCCGACTTGATAGGCCGGGGCGTTCTAATCAGGCTATAGCGTTAAGCTCGCAGGTTCTAAGCACTGCGTGAAAGTGGCGTGCCCATTACCAATAAACTCTTCATCGCCTCAACCACTTCGCCATCCACACAGTAATGAGCGAATTCATCGACATCACTGTCTGCGCACATGGTGACACCGGCTTTACGGTATTTCATGGTCGATGGAATGGTGCGGCCAGCAGAACTGTGCAACTCGCGAATACCCGCATCAATAAATTTCTGCATATTAGTCAAACGAACCCCGGCACCAGCCATAATAACCGGCCCACTGCATTGCGTCGCGGCAACCAAATCTTTCAGTAAGGATAAACCCAACTCTGCGTTCTGCTGCTGGCCAGAGGTAAGAATACGTGCAACGTTCAAATCGGCCAGTTGTTGTAACGCGATCATCGGGTTTTGGCACATATCAAATGCACGATGGAACGTGACAGCCAGTGAGCCACTGAGGGACATGATTTCCCGCATCCGTGGCATGTCAATATGGCCGTCAGTATCCAACACCCCGACAACGACGCCGGCAAACCCCAGATCACGAATCCGGGCAACGTCATTTTTGATGATAGCAAAATCATTATGGCTATAACAAAAATCACCACCGCGAGGCCGCACGATCGGATGAACCGGTATCGTGATGGTTTCTCTGGCCTGCATTAATGCACCGACGCTAGGCGTTAACCCCCCTTCAGACTGACCGCAGCATAATTCAATCCGGTCGGCTCCTGCCTTTTCTGCTATTTGCGCGCAATCGACGCTATAGCAACAAATTTCCAATATAGTCATTTTTTCCCCCGTTTGACGGATCTTACTGCGACAGTGGGTGCCCCTTGCTATCTGGGATATATAAACCACCTAACAATTTCGCTACTGAATGAAACAAATATCGAATGACAATTTTCAATCTAAAAATAATTTCACATTAAATCGACAACCGCACTCACTCAGCCATGCTGAAGTGTTGACTATGGCACTCATTTTAAATTTATGAGTAGACGTCAGTCACAGGGACAACCATAAGTGATAATCAATATCGAAATAAATAACCCATAGACGTTAGCGACACTGCTCGCTGGCGACAATCTGACGCAACGTATAAGGGTGAAATTTAATCGTTATCTGACCATCTGTGACAGCCAATGTCGGGTTTGGCAATCGCTCATCCTCCCCTTGCGGCGAACTAAACTTTACGCTAACGCCTGCGGGCAATTCATCGGGTAATAGCGCGCGGGCGCGTTGCATCAGGGTTTGTGCATCTCCTGGCAAGACTAACTCAATGTGCTCCCACCCCTGATGAGGATAATGGGTTTTGCCCGGATAAGGCAATTCAACACAATCAATCTGCCACGGCCCAACAACCAGAGGCTGTGCTAAATCGAACAAGCAAATTGACCGACCATTAATTTGTGTCTCGGACATCAAATAACCACAATGTTGTAATCCACGACGCCAACGCTCGGCAGTTTCAGTTTGATGGCACCGCAATGAAATATGGTCAGCCTGGAATTGTGCCAAATCCAGTTTTAATTTAGCCGCGAAGCGCGACAGTTTTTGCTCAAACCGGGGTTGGTCTGTTAATAAGTCCTGCAACTCAGCGATATCTTTCAGGGCGCGCATCTGACTCTCCATGCTGATGGGTATTTAGGGATTTTAAGCGGCTATAATTTACCTTTATTCCAACGCAGCAGCCATGTTTTATCTAAGCGTTTCTTTATTATGGATTATGTATTGCTAATAAAATCACCACTTGGCTTGAGTTTAATGCTCTGCAAAGACCTGATGCTGACGTCGATAATCAAATATGGTATAAATCCTGACATATTGTGGCTAACACTCTACCTGACCGCCGCCCCATACGCTTTGCCATGTGGGGGCAGGTCTTGTTTGAATTAACTGGCACAGAGATTTCTGTGCGCAATTAATAACTCTTTCGTGCGTAATTAAGGTAACTCGGTGAATATTCAGGCTCTTCTCTCAGATAAAGTCAGCCAGGCGCTGATTGCAGCAGGTGCTCCGGCGGAGTGCGAAGCACAAGTTCGCCAATCTGCCAAAGTGCAATTTGGCGATTATCAAGCAAACGGCGTGATGGCCGTGGCCAAAAAACTGGGTATGCAACCACGGCAACTGGCAGAAAAAGTCATTGAGCAGCTTGACCTCACCGGCATTGCCAGCAAAGTTGAAATTGCCGGCCCTGGTTTTATCAATATCTTCCTTGACCGCCAATGGGTTGCAGAAAAAGTTGAGTATGCGCTAACCGCACCGAAACTCGGCGTTGCACCGGTCGAACCGCAGACGATTGTAGTTGACTACTCAGCCCCCAATGTCGCGAAACAGATGCATGTAGGCCACCTGCGCTCAACCATTATTGGTGATGCGGCGGTACGAACTTTAGAGTTTTTAGGCCATAACGTCATTCGAGCCAACCACGTCGGTGACTGGGGCACTCAGTTCGGCATGTTGATTGCCTATTTGGAAAAAATGCAGAATGAAAATGCCAGTGATATGGGGCTATCGGATCTGGAGCTTTTCTATCAACAAGCCAAGAAAACCTATGACGAAGATGAAGAATTTGCCAAACGTGCCCGCGCTTATGTGGTGAAACTGCAAGGCGGCGATGAGTATTGCCGTGCAATGTGGCGCAAGCTGGTAGATATCACGATGGCGCAAAATCAGATTGCCTACAATCGCCTGAATGTCACCCTGACCCAAGACGACGTTATGGGTGAAAGCCTGTATAACCCAATGCTGCCGGGGATTGTCGCTGACCTGAAAGCCAAAGGATTGGCGGTCGAAAGCGAAGGTGCAACTGTTGTCTATCTGGATGAGTATAAAAATAAAGATGGCGAGCCAATGGGCGTTATCATCCAGAAAAAGGATGGCGGCTACCTCTACACCACCACAGATATCGCCTGCGCCAAATACCGCTACGAAACACTCGGGGCTGATCGCGTACTGTACTATATCGATAGCCGCCAGCATCAACATCTGATGCAAGCCTGGACTATCGTACGCAAGGCAGGGTATGTGCCCGAGTCGGTGCCATTGGAACACCATATGTTCGGCATGATGCTGGGCAAAGATGGCAAACCGTTTAAAACCCGTTCAGGTGGCACCGTTAAGTTATCCGATTTGCTGGATGAAGCCATTGAGCGTGCAGGCAAACTGATTGCCGAGAAAAACCCAGATATGCCAGCGAATGAACTCAAGCAAGTGGTTGAAGCTGTTGGTATTGGCGCGGTGAAATATGCAGATTTATCTAAAAGCCGTACCACTGACTATATCTTTGATTGGGATAACATGTTGGCACTGGATGGCAATACCGCACCTTATATGCAGTATGCTTACACCCGCGTGATATCGGTGTTTAAACGTGCCGGCATTGATGAGAGCAGCCTGACACTGCCATTGGTCATCACCGAAGAGCGTGAAGCGTCGCTGGCAACCCGCCTGTTGCAGTTTGAAGAAGTCATTACTGCCGTAGCCCGCGAAGGTACTCCGCATGTAATGTGTTCTTATCTATATGATTTGGCGGGGTTGTTCTCCAGTTTCTACGAACACTGCCAGATCCTGAATGCAGACAGCGAAGAGAGCCGTCAAAGCCGCCTTAAGCTGGCAATGTTAACGGCAAAAACATTGAAACAAGGTTTGGATACGTTGGGTATTCAGACAGTCGAACGGATGTAGTTTTTATTACGACAAAATACAAAAGGCCCCGCAGGGCCTTTTGTTATTACTGACAAATCAATGAGTTCTACGCGCAAAATCTCGCACTTTAAATCCAAGTAACGCCAGCGCCGCAAAATAGGTAATAACCCCTGCCGCTACCACTGCCGATAAGCGCAACAAGCGGTAAGCCATGCCCCCCACATCCCATTCAGGCATCACCCATAGCAACCCCAGCAGAACGACCGACATCACCACCACACCAATCACCAGTTTAGTCAGGAACACCGCCCAGCCCGGTTGCGGTTGGAAAATATTCTGCTTGCGCAACTGCCAATAAAGCAAGCTGGCATTCAGGCAAGCCCCCAGACCAATAGACAGTGATAGCCCCGCGTGTTTGAGCGGGCCGATAAAGATTAAATTCATCACCTGAGTCAATATCAACGTGATAATGGCGATTTTTACCGGTGTTTTGATGTCCTGACGGGAGTAGAACCCCGGAGCCAACACTTTTACCACAATCAGCCCCATCAGGCCGACGGAGTAAGCCACCAGCGCGCGTTGCGTCATAGCCGCATCAAAGGCGCTGAATTTACCGTATTGGAATAACGATACCGTCAGTGGTTTGGCTAAAATCCCTAGAGCCACGGCACTGGGCAGAGCCAGCAAGAAACACAGACGCAACCCCCAATCCATCAATCTGGAATATTCATCGTGGTTGCCACTGGAAAAACTCTTCGCTAACGACGGCAGTAAGATGGTGCCTAATGCCACTCCCAGCACACCCGATGGAAACTCCATCAAACGATCCGCGTAATACATCCATGAGACTGAACCTGAAACCAAGAATGAAGCAAAAATAGTGTTAATAATCAGAGATATTTGACTAACCGAAACACCGAGAATAGCAGGCCCCATTTGGCGCATCACTCGCCAGACCCCCGCATCTCGCAGTGACAGGCGTGGTAACACCAACATGCCTATCTTCTTTAAATGAGGCAGTTGATAGCCCAATTGCAGCACCCCACCCACCACCACCGCCCAGGCCAGTGCCATTACTGGCGGGTTAAAGTACGGCGCGGCAAAGAGCGCAAAACCGATCATGCTGACATTAAGGAAAGTGGGGGCAAACGCCGGTATGGAGAATCGGTTCCAGGTATTAAGAATTGCACCGACCAAGGAAGCCAGCGAGATCAACAGGATATAAGGGAATGTCACCCGTAGCAGGGCGGATGTCAGCGCAAACTTATCCGGTGTATCGGTAAAACCGGGGGCCGTGATAAAAATGACCCAAGGTGCTGCCAGCATCCCCAATACGGTGACGACAGCCAGTATCAAGGTTAACAGACCGGAGACATAAGCGATAAAAGTGCGTGTCGCCTCCTCACCCTGTTGGCTCTTATACTCCGCCAGAATCGGTACGAATGCCTGAGAGAAAGCTCCCTCGGCGAAAATGCGCCGCAGTAAGTTAGGCAATTTAAATGCCACAAAGAAGGCATCCGTTGCCATCCCTGCACCAAATACCCGCGCCACAATAGCATCACGGGCAAAGCCCAATACGCGGGAAAACATGGTCATGGAACTGACCGCAGCCAGTGATTTAAGTAGATTCATAGATTTTTCTGCTGGGCTTCTGATCTGTCTGTAGACCTGTTTTCGATCTGTTTTTTAAAATACGCCGTAAACACTCACACCTGCGCACAGCAGGCATCATATTTACCCAATGCTGGCTACACCGATGGAAGCGAGCCTAAGGCTGTTTTAGAACAGGCGTCAGTTTACGTATCCGCACATAAATAGCCACCGCAAGGTGTAACAGATTGCTGATACCAATAGGCTTTTCAGCCGGTGTGATTGCGCCCGTTATCCTTCGACGTGCTGTTGTAGGATTCGCTCAATCATGCGTTGTGCGTAAATGGCTTCCTCACCTGAAACCTGTGGTGCCGTTTGGTTACTGGCAGCGGTAATAAAGTGATGCACTGCGCCAGTAAAGCCCCGCTGCTCTAGTGTGGTTTGCCAGCCAGGGACGGGGAGATTGATGACCTGCCCCTCAGACTCCTGTTGCCATTGGCGCATATCCGTAACCTGATAGCAGGCACCGCGACTGACCGCGTGCACACTTTCACGCTGAGTTCCAGCCTGACGATGCATACTGGTGGTGATCAGGCAGTCAGCCTGCTGAAAATGATGTTCGGCATACAGCATCTGCCCTTGGGCATTAACCTGTACTCGCCCAGTACCCAGTTTTGCGCCTGCGCCACCTAACCACAATGCCGTATCGACCACATGCAGGTAATCATCAATCAGGGTAAAGCGGGCATCATTTGGCCCGATGCTATCTTGACGATGCTTCTCCATTCGCAGTGAGGCCGGGGTGACCAAGCCTTGCTTAAGCTGTTGATATAAAGGTGCAAAACGGCGATTAAAACCCACCATCAGCGCCAAATGCTGTTTAGCGGCCAGTTGAATCAATTGTTCGGACTGGTCAAGTGTTTCAGCTAATGGCTTATCAACATAGACATGCTTGCCCGCTTGCAGTAACGCCCTCACCACCTGAAAGTGACTGGTGGTACTGCTGTGGACAAAGACAGCATCACAATCAGCGGCTAACGTGTCCAACCGTGAGAAATAGCGCATCCGGTAGCTGTCGCAGACGGGTTGCGCTTTGACCTGATTGGGGGAAAATGCCCCAACCAACTGCCAGTCTCGTGCTTGCGTCAGGATAGGTAAATAGGCCTTTTGCGCAATGCCACCCAGCCCCACAATACCAATCCTTATCTTTTTGCCCACAGCTAACGTTTTTATCAAATTCATATCAATCATCCAGTTGGAGCAGCACTTCATCCAGGCGGCGAGTCAGTGCAGTGACCTGCTGCTCAAGCTGGGCAACTCTGGCTTCAAGACTATTTACGCTGCTTTTATCGCCCTCATCTACGGCCGGAGCTGGAGCCACATCGCCACTGAATAAATGCATAAAGCGGCTTTCACGCTTACCCGGTTCACGCGCCAAACGCACCACAAATGGCCCATCTTCACGCAGTGACAATTGGGTCAGTACCGCCTCCGTTTCTGCTACATCAGCAAACTCGTACATCCGGCTGGTGCGGGTGCGTAACTCACCCGGTGTCTGTGCGCCACGTAATAATAGGGTGGTCATTACCGCAACTTCGGCAGGAGAGAATTTGAGATTGCCAAATTCAGAATTGCAAAAACGCTGCTCGTACTTCATTACCCGGTTGCCGCTTTGGGTGCGGATAAGATGCTTTTTCAACAGAAAATCCAGCGTTTGCTGCACTTCTGTGTCGGATAACTCCATCACCGGTTCACGGTTGGTTTTCTGATTACAGGCGATGGTTACGCCATTGAGCGACATCGGATATTGCTCTGGCGTTGTCACTTGCTTTTCCAGCAAACTACCGATAACTCTGGCTTCCTGGGCGTTTAAAATATGTTTCATCCTGACCTCAGCGAGTTGGCGTCCATTCTTGGTGAGTCAAAGCCGTCAGCACATGATCGCGCCACTGGCCATCAATCAATAAATAATCTTTGGCATAACCTTCGCGCTCAAACCCCAAACGTTCCAGTAAGCTGCCACTGCGATGATTATGCGGCATATAATTCGCCATAATACGGTGCATCCGCTCTTGCCGCTGCATATAACGAATCAACGGTTGCAGTGCTTCAAACATTAACCCCTGCCCCTGCCAGCGCTCACCCAGCGAATAACCGAGAAAACAGGCATGAAACGAGCCGCGCAATATGTTGCTAAAATTAGCCACGCCACGCACCTCTTTTTCTTCTGGGTCTAGCAGAATAAAGTAATAAGCACTGCCCTGCTTTTGCAGTTCCATAATCATGCCCAAGCGCGCTTGCCAGCCCGAAGGCATACAATGACTTTGATCACGCACCGGTTCCCACGGTTTGAGAAATGCCTGATTCTCCGCGTAATACTCCGCCATTCGGTAGGCATCACGTTCATGAACCAGCCGCAGTGACATACGATCCGTCGTCAGGCGTATTTTAGGTATTGCTGAATGATAGCCGAACATCTGCTCCCCTTGGGCTGCACGCGGTACTCAACGGAACCGAAATCTGTTTTGATCAATATACCTGCTGCAAGGGCACGGCGTAAAATGCCCTTTATCGCCTGTTACCATTAAAAACCATAAATTCAAACATTGAACGGCTAAAACCGTATTTTATTATGAAACAGTCGATGAGGTAACGTATTGACGATAAAAAATATTATCTGTCTACCCTCTATCGTTTCTATCAATTTCGGTACAAACTATAAGCGTGATTTGTATCCCCCTTCTTCTGATTTCTGACGGTGAAGCATGGCTTTGGTATCACAGGCTCGCAGCTTGGGTAAGTATTTCTTATTGCTTGATAACTTGTTAGTTGTGTTGGGCTTTTTTGTCGTTTTCCCACTCATTTCCATCCGGTTTGTCGATCAACTTGGCTGGGCAGCGGTCATTGTTGGCCTTGCTTTGGGGTTGAGACAACTTGTACAGCAAGGATTAGGCATCTTCGGCGGCGCAATTGCTGACCGGTTCGGTGCCAAACCGATGATAGTCACCGGTATGTTGATGCGAGCCGCCGGATTTGCTTTTATGGCGATGGCAAATGAGCCTTGGATATTGTTGCTCTCCTGTGCGCTCTCAGGGTTAGGCGGCACGCTGTTTGACCCACCGCGCACCGCGCTGGTAATTAAGCTGACCCGCCCGCATGAACGTGGCCGTTTTTACTCTCTGCTCATGATGCAAGACAGCGCCGGCGCGGTGATTGGCGCATTGATTGGTAGCTGGCTGCTGCAATACGACTTCCACTTTGTTTGCTGGACTGGCGCGGTTATTTTCGTCTTAGCTGCGGGCTGGAATCTGTGGTTACTCCCCGCATATCGCATATCTACCGTGCGTGCGCCGATGAAAGAGGGCCTAATGCGGGTGCTGCGTGATCGCCGCTTTGTCACTTACGTCTTGACACTCACGGGCTACTATATGTTGTCAGTACAAGTGATGCTGATGCTGCCTATCGTGGTCAATGAAGTCGCCGGATCGCCGGCCTCGGTAAAATGGATGTACGCGATTGAAGCCGCACTGTCACTGACGTTGCTATACCCGATTGCCCGATGGAGTGAAAAACGTTTTCGCCTGGAGCAACGTTTGATGTTCGGGCTACTGATCATGACGTTAAGCCTATTCCCAATTGGCCTGATTACCCATTTACAAACGTTATTTATGTTTATCTGCTTCTTCTATATGGGTTCCATTATCGCTGAACCGGCGCGTGAAACCCTCAGTGCGTCTCTGGCGGATTCCCGTGCTCGTGGCAGCTATATGGGCTTTAGTCGCCTTGGCCTGGCACTGGGTGGCGCATTAGGCTATACCGGCGGGGGGTGGATGTACGATACTGGCCGAACACTGGAAATGCCAGAATTGCCGTGGTTCCTGCTGGGGGTTATCGGCTTGATTACGTTGGTAGGGCTTTACTGGCAATTTAATCAGCGGCGCATTGAGTCTGCCATGTTGAGCGGCAGCTAGCCATTTAGATACCAGCGGGCACGGTTTCTCTGGGATCTCCCCCGCAGTTAACTGATTCAGGGTTATCCGATTGGCAGAGCCAATTTCTTGTCGCACTATTCGCCGCCACAACACAACCGTAGCTGAACAAACACGGTTAATAATACAAAATGACAAACTTACCGGTTACTATTGGCTAAGTTTATCTGTTTGAATAGTGCTTATTGCCATGAGGTTTTAATGAATAAATTGATGTGGGGCGCTGCTGCGCTGATCGTGACAACCACACTGGTCGGCTGCAATCAACTGACTCAGTACACCTTGAGCGAGCAGGAAGTCAATGAATATCTGCAAAAACATAATAACTATGAAAAGCAGATTGGCATTCCTGGGCTGGTTGACGCTCATATCACCCTGACACAGTTACAGAGCCAGATTGGTCGTGCTGAACCGGGCAAAGTGACGTTAACCGGTAATGCGAAAGTGGATATCACCTCGATCCTCGGCCCGCAGAGTGCGGATATGACGCTGACATTAAAAGCGCAGCCGATATTTGATCGTGAAAAAGGAGCTATTTTCCTGAAAAACATGGAGTTAACCGATTACACCGTCAAACCGGAAAAAATGGACTCGGTAATGAAAGCGTTAACGCCCTATCTGAACCAATCGTTGAAATCCTACTTTGATCAGCAACCCGCCTACGTACTGGACGCCGATAAGAGTAAAGCTGAAGGCATGGCGAAAAAACTGGCTAAGGGTTTAGAAGTGAAACCGGGCCAATTAGTCATCCCCCTGACTGACTAGCAGCACGGCTTGTCTACAAGATAAAGATTGATACATCCTCACGTATTGGCGTTACCGTCTGGCTGCAAACCAATAAACCCCGAATCACTGACTCAAGTCAGTGATTCGGGTGAATGAGAGTGGCTAACGCCGTTGCAGCATCAAGCAGGAAGGGTATCTTCTGATAACTCATCCCACATTGCTTGCAACGCTTCACGGCTCAACTGCGCCAAGGTACGGTAGAAACCCGTGGTGGCGTGGGCTTCAACTTTGCCAAGAAAACGGCCACACCAAGGCAATAAATACTCGCTAAATAAGAGGGTTTGTGCCAAAACTTCGTCCTCAGCCGCCTGATCTTCCAGCCACGAGGCTGCCAGCAATAAGCCGCCAAAATGGTCCGTTGGACCGTCACCTAGTGGCATCCCGCGTTGTTGCAAAAACGCGCGGATTTCTGCTTCTGGGGGTGCGTCTTCATAATCAGAGCCATAAGGTGAGACACTGCATTCCTCCCCGACAAACAAGGCGCGGTAATCAGCGATTAACGCCGCTGGCTGGTATTCCCGTTGTAGACGCGCCAACAGCTCACCTTGCTCCAACGGCCAATGCTGTTCCAACTTGCCTTCGCTTACCAGTGCAAACAGCGGCTCAAGCAGTGGATCTTGTGGCTGACGGTAGAACAGTGAACCAAGCACCCGGCAAACCAGTGAAAAATCATTCATTTACATCTTCCTGTGTTCTATTTATTTTTGTATAAGTCTAACGGTGACAACGTCACATAATAGGTTATAAATCAGCTAATTCAGCAATTGCAGGGCGACCGCGTTGTTCAAGGTAATTCAGTAGACGACGCGGGCTAACATTTAGGACACGCTCTTGCGGGAAATTCACTTCATCAATAATGCGTTCACAATGTTCAAAAACCCCTAATGAATAAGCAATATGGGAATCAGACCCTAACGCCAACCAACCCCCGGCATCCCGCACCGCTTGGGCAATTGCGCGGCAATTCGCTTCGCTGCCCTTTCGGGAATGCGAGAAAGATGAGTTGTTTAATTCCAGAGCCACATCATATTTGGCAGCGGCTGCGGCAATGGCCTGAATATCAACCGGGTATTTAGGGTTACCGGGGTGACTGATAATATGCACATGACCTTGCGCCATGGTGGCAATCATTGCCTGCGTATTGGCGGCTCTGTCTTGCGGCGGGAATACCGGCTCATGGAAACCAGCAATAAGCAGATCGACCGCGTCCAGCATCGGGCCGGTACAATCAATATCACCGTCCAGATTCTTAATATTGGCTTCGATACCTCGCAAAATACCCACCCCATCGACCAGACGTGGCCACACCCGCATATTCATAAAATGCCAGTAATGCGGCGCATCAGCCATATCGGGGCCATGATCAGTAATGGCAAACAGTTTGATATTTTTCAGTTTGGCTTCGGCGATATAATCGTGCAGGGTACTGTAAGCGTGGGTACTGGCAACAGTATGCATATGTAAATCAACAGGATACATGACTACTCCACAAAGTCTTTTAAGGAGAGAAGGCTTTTTTGCAGGCAAAGCATTGTTCGCTAATGATAGCAGGAATTCTTCTCATCGGCTGAGCTAAAAAAGTGGTTTTGCCTGATTGCCCCTTCCCCTTAGCGGCAAAAATGCCCCCATGATATTTCACGTTTTATATGTGTTGGGAGCCTTTCTACCGCTCAAATTATTTAGAGTATACGCCTTAAATCAGTAACCTCGAGCCACATCAACTAACCCGACCGGCTCCCTACCCGCCTCAATTGCCTGAATATTGGCCACCACCTGATCCATTGCTATTTCAGGTAACGTTATTGCGGCTATATGCGGTGTGAGGGTAATCCGTGGATGAGTCCAGAAAGGGTGCATTGGCGGTAATGGCTCTTCAGCAAACACATCCAATGTGGCAGCAGCGACCTTCCCTACCTGCATCGCAGCTAATAAATCGCACTCCAATAAATGCGCACCACGAGCAACATTGATCACATAAGCATTGGCGTTCAACTGCGAGAACAGCGGCTGGTTCAGTATTCCGGCTGTTTCTGGTGTATTGGGTAGCAGATTAATCAGCAATTGGGTCCCCTTGAGGAATGCGGGCAACTGCTCATGACCAGCAAAGCTGCCCACACCATCAATATTTTTCGCGGTGCGGCTCCAACAGCGAACGGTAAAACCGAACTCAGTCAGTTTTTGGGCAACGCTCTTGCCTAATACTCCAGCCCCTAAGATTCCCACCGTGAATTGATCATGGTGATGAGGTTGTAATGGTTGCCAGAGCTTTTGCTGTTGTTGCAATTGATATTCATCCATCCGACGAAAATAACGCAGGGTGCAACCCACAACATATTCCTGCATTTGCAATGACATACCGGTATCTTCCAGCCGTATTAGTGGTACACCTGCCGGTAATATACCAGGGTGGCGGCGTTGTTGACCCAAAATGGCATCGACACCGGCACCCAACGCAAAAATGCCTTTCAACGCAACTCGATTAGCCAACATTTCATGAGGCGGTTGCCAGACCAGCGCATAGTCGGCAGGCAGAGAATCACCGCGCCGCCACTGCCTGACCTTAGCCTCCGGCAGGCGAGACTGTATGCCAGACAACCACTGTTTTGCTTCAAAAAACGGGTGATAAAAAATAATGTTCATGATTTGTCAGCTCCTTGCGAAAGTACCGGTTAGATTTCCGCGCTTTATCGTGAGATGCAAGCGCTACAAGCAAGAAATGTCGATGAAATCAGCAAATTGCTGCAACTTTGACTCAATAGAATTAAAGCGGGTAGAAGAGGGTTGACGCTGGACGCACTTTTGCCTACATTACGCCGGTCAGCGGTTGTATACCGCTAAACGATATTGCAGTACCACGGTGAGGTGTCTGAGTGGCTGAAGGAGCACGCCTGGAAAGTGTGTATACGCGTAAGCGTATCGAGGGTTCGAACCCCTCCCTCACCGCCATATTTAGCCAGTAGATAGATTTCTTCGCAGTAAAGAAGCCTTTGGGCAGCCAAAAAAAACGGCAACCGGTAACAAGCCTGGTTAATACCAGAGCCTGTTCGCTGGATTGCCGTTTTTTGTTTTCTTGATAACCCTTTCCTTAAAAAGGCCCATAGGCCAAAATCATTTTCCCTGAGCATGAAACAATAAATATCAATCTAGCCATTGCCTCATAAGACCACTATTAATTGATTATATTGAGAACTGAAAAAAGTGCTACAAATAAGGTGGAGAACATTTCAATTATTTTACATTCGCCAGCGAGGCTAAGATGAAAATAAAAAAATTATATTGCATTACCTTACTATTAGCGCTGTATATCAGCCCATTATCAGCATCTCCATTAATTGTAGCTCATCGAGGGGGAACCGCCGACTTTCCAGAGAATACACACGATGGCATTAGTCACGCTATATTAAATAAAGCTGATATAATTTGGATCACCGTTCAACTCACTAAAGATGGTGCCCTTGTGCTGTATCGACCCACAGATTTAAAGGAGTTAACTGACGGTAACGGCCCTATTTCAGGCCATTCTTGGGAAGAATTACAGCAATTAGATGCAGCCTATCACTTTAAACGTGATGGCCATTATTCTTACCGTGGCCGCGGAATTAAGATCCCTTCATTACATCAAATACTTTTGTCATTCCCGAAAACTAGATTTTTTATAGATATAAAATCTCCTGATGCAGACCCTGAAGTAATAGTAAGTGTCATAACAGAACTAAGAGAGAGCATTCTTTCATCTAACAGAATTACCTTCTATTCTACTGAGAAAAAATATCTGAATGCCTTACCTGATTATATTAATAAGTTTGAGCCACGCAATAAAACCCGCAAGGTTTTAGCAAATGCTGTTATGGCCAATAAATGCATTCTTACCAAGAGCTGGAGTGATGGACATACCCGCCGTAAAAATAAGCTTTATGCATTTGAATTAAAGCGTGATGTGAAAGTTATAGAGACATTTACACTTGGCAAAGGAACGACGCGGACGCAGTTAGTTTGGAATCAACAGGCAATGGACTGTTTCAAAGAAAGTGGCGACGTAAAAGTTTTGCTGATCGGTATAAATTCTGCCGAAGATTATCGGATAGCTAAAGAGCTGGGAGCCGATTATGTCATGGTCGACTCCCCACAACAGGCAAGAATATGGCGTTAAACCCACCTGATTTGTCTGTGATTTACACTATCTGCGCGCAGAATAACCAGATGGTTGATAACGAATAAATACTGCTTGACCCGCAAGCCGCCAATCCCTATAGTACCGCCCCGTTGCAGTGCTTAGCGTTGTGACGTAACGGTGAGGTGTCTGAGTGGCTGAAGGAGCACGCCTGGAAAGTGTGTATACGCGTAAGCGTATCGAGGGTTCGAACCCCTCTCTCACCGCCATATTCGAGCAAAAGGCTCTGACGAAAGTCAGGGCCTTTTTCTTTGCCAGATTTGCCAGAAATTCTGATTCCAGTCATTGCTATGAGCGCCGCCGCCTTTCTTCCCGAAAATGACGGTCACCCAGTGGCGAGAATGGCATTAACCGGCTATATACCACCTGATTACGTCCCTGCCGCTTCGCCTGATAAAGCGCTTCATCAGTCATTTTCAGTGCTTTCAACATCGACATTCCGGGTAGATAAAGTGACGCACCAATGGAGATCGTGGCTTTTATCTTGCGCCCATCAGGTAATAACACGTCTAAACTCTCAACCCGTTCGCGGATACGTTCAGCCACTGATTTAATGGTTTGTGGATCATAGCTGCGAGTAATAACGATAAATTCTTCACCGCCATATCGCCCAATGAAATCCTCATCGCGCACGGCATGACTCAGCAATGCCCCAACGGTCGTCAACACAATATCACCGCAATCATGGCCATAAGTATCATTAATCGACTTAAAATGGTCGATATCCAAAATCATCAATCCGCAAGCCTGACGGCGGTTATGAATCGTTGCCAGCCGATAATCAGCACTTGCCCGATTATTTAACTGAGTTAACTTATCGATATTGGCCCGATCTTTCATCGTAAAGTAGGTGTAAATATGACGTTCTTTGAAATCTAGCGCGTGATAACAGATGGCCAGACAAAGAGCAGAAATAAACTGATAGATAATAATCTGTGTCCAGATCAGTTCATGTTTGACGATTAAAGCAGCGACAGCAATGTGGTAAATAGCAATTAATATAATGGCTATATAAAATATATGGTTACTTTTTCGTTCCCATACACGAAATAACACCAGTGGAATAAATACTATTGTTATTAATACGTTATCTAGCGTAACCCAACTGGTAAAGGAGACGTTGATCAGTATCGCTGTCAGCCCACTTAACCAACCGCCATAGAATGTGACCAAAACAATAGGGATCAACTCAAAACTGTAGAAAAACGAACCAGAGATTACCCATTGATCCTGATTAAGATAAAGGGAAACCAGCCCTGATACGAGGCCGTATACAATACGTTTCCAGACCTCACCGTTATAGGAAAAAGGGCTGTTTTTACTTAATGCAAAATAGCTTATAGACAGGGTTGCGTAGGTCACGCAAGCATCTCTGTACAATGCAAAAAGAGAGTCTAATTCGCTCATGGCGTCGCATTAGCCTTGTGAATTTCCAACGTAGGAGTTACCTGACATTGATAGTTCTGATTGATCAGTAAAATTAAATCTGATTTTACGTTGAATTTATTCATCCGCAGCCTCGAACATTTAGCACCTACATTTGAGATGGTTTCTAACCTATATCTTAGCCGTGAGATAGGCTTTATTCTTGAATAATTTCATTATGAGACCGCCCTTCTCTTTCATCTAACAAGATATATCCGAATTACGACCTGATAACCGTATTCAGTAACTTGGCTCGCCAAGCTGTTCTCATGATATTTTCCGCTATTGAGATAAAAAAGGCAGGGTAAGCGCGATAACAAGCACTTTTAATTAAGCAACGAGGGTAAATTTGGTTGCCAGCTATGAATCTGTTCAAATATGCAGCCTTGCAAAACGGATAGTTATCTAAATATTCGGTAGAGATTGATATACATCTAGATCTCTTGTCGTGAATAGGCGTATCGTTGTTGTCTGCTACTCGAGACGGACCCCTACTGGCCCGCCATTTATTTTGTCTTTTCTTTATTTGGTTTGTACCTTAATGAAAACGCACGGAATCAACGGCATTAGGCCGTTCAGCGCACTTATTGATGCTTGCTGGCGGGAAACCTATACACTTCAAAGACTTATTAAAGATGTAATTGCCGGTATCACCGTCGGTATCATTGCAATCCCATTGGCTATGGCACTGGCGATTGCCAGCGGTGTCCCCCCCCAATATGGTCTATATACCTCGGCTATCGCCGGTATAGTCATTGCGGTCACCGGTGGCTCGCGATATAGCGTATCCGGCCCGACCGCCGCTTTTGTGGTTATTCTTTATCCCGTTTCACAGCAGTTTGGTTTAGCGGGCTTATTACTGGCAACCTTGATCTCCGGCATATTTCTACTCTGCATGGGGCTGGGGAAACTTGGCCGTTTGATTGAATATATTCCGCTGCCCGTAACGCTGGGTTTTACTTCCGGCATTGGCATCACGATTGCCACTATGCAGATCAAAGATTTCTTTGGCCTGCATCTGACAGAAGTACCGGAAAATTATGTCGGTAAGGTGATGGCATTGGCGCGAGCGCTGCCAACCATCAATCTCAGTGATACTTTAATTGCTACCGTCACACTGCTGGTATTGATTCTCTGGCCTCGTCTGAAGTTAAAGTTACCGGGTCACTTACCTGCACTGGTCGCGGGGGCTGCGGTGATGGCCGTATTATCGCTGTTTGATAGTCAAGTGGCGACTATCGGCTCACGCTTTGGCTACCTGCTAGCCGATGGCACACAGGGCCACGGTATCCCACCTATCCTGCCGCAATTTGTTCTGCCGTGGAATTTACCTGCGGCCAACGGTCAGCCCTTTGTATTAAATTGGGCCACCGTTTCTGCATTGCTACCTGCCGCGTTTTCGATGGCGGTACTGGGCGCAATTGAGTCATTACTCTGTGCAGTGGTTCTGGATGGCATGACCGGGCAGAAGCATCACTCAAACAGTGAATTAGTCGGTCAGGGGTTGGGTAATATGGTGGCCCCCTTCTTTGGTGGGATTACCGCCACGGCCGCCATTGCACGTTCTGCCGCCAACGTGCGTGCCGGTGCTACATCGCCAGTATCCGCCATTATTCACGCGCTATTGGTGCTGCTGGCGTTGCTGGTTCTGGCTCCGATGCTGTCATATCTGCCGTTAGCGGCGATGGCCTCTTTGTTGCTGATTGTCGCCTGGAATATGAGCGAGGCGCATAAAGTGGTCGATCTACTCCGGCGTGCGCCCAAAGATGACATTATCGTGATGTTACTGTGCATGAGTTTGACGGTGTTGTTCGACATGGTGATTGCCATCACCGTTGGGATAGTGCTGGCATCACTGCTGTTTATGCGGCGAATTGCACGAATGACACGGCTAAGTGAGATCCCCGCCGCCGTTGATGCGCATACATTGGTATTACGCGTTAACGGGCCGTTATTCTTTGCCGCTGCCGAACGAATATTCAATGAGCTGCTGTGCCGTTGCGAGGATTACGACACGATTATTCTGCAATGGGATGCGGTACCTGTACTTGATGCAGGTGGCCTGAATGCGTTCCTGCGCTTCACTGAGGCATTGAAAGAACACCAGCAACTGCTTATCACCGATATCCCGTTCCAGCCACTGAAGACGCTGGCAAGAGCACGGGTGAAGCCTATTGAAGGCAAACTGAGCTTCTATGGTTCGCTGCCGGAAGCATTGGCAGTATTACAGGCAAAATAAGCTGTTCCGCGATCAAAAAAGGCAGCGTCAATCGCTGCCTTTCTATCATTCACCCAGCTTATATTTTAATATCCAACGTCAAGGACGAAGGATATTACTTACTGGTATCTAACTCTGGGAAGCTCTTCACCAAATCATCGATAGCTTTCATCTGCACCAAGAATGGTTCCAGTTTAGCCAATGGTAAGGCTGATGGGCCGTCACATTTAGCACTGTTCGGCTCTGGGTGCGCTTCGATAAACAGACCTGCCAAGCCGACTGCCATACCAGCACGGGCCAGTTCAGCCACCTGCGCACGGCGACCACCGGATGCAGAACCAAACGGGTCACGGCATTGCAAGGCATGAGTCACGTCGAAAATCACTGGATGGCCGCCAGTCGCTTGAATCATGACGTTAATACCTAACATATCAACCACCAAATTGTCATAACCGAAGTTACTGCCACGATCGCAAAGAATAACCTGATCATTGCCAGCTTCTTTGAATTTTTCAACGATATTACCCATCTGACCTGGGCTGACGAACTGAGGTTTTTTCACGTTAATGACGGCACCCGTGCGTGCCATCGCCTCGACTAAATCAGTCTGACGGGCCAGGAATGCCGGTAACTGGATAACATCGACCACCTCGGCAACAGGCTGGCACTGGCTTATTTCATGAACGTCGGTGATCACTTTTACACCAAATTGCTGTTTCAGTTCCTGGAAGATTTTCATCCCCTCTTCCAGCCCTGGGCCACGGTAAGAATGAATTGAAGAACGGTTGGCTTTGTCGAACGAGGCTTTAAAGACGTAAGGGATGCCCAACTTTTGGGTGACAGTCACATAATGCTCGCAGATGCGCATCGCCAGATCGCGCGACTCAAGCACGTTCATGCCACCAAACAGCACGAAAGGCAGGTCGTTCGCAACGTTGATATCGCCAATGCTAACCACTTTCTGTTTCATACAAATACCTTTATAAAGGATAAATCGAGATTAATTACAGTGAGTTATTACTCAACAAGATGATTACCATAAATATACCCAAAATAATTCGAGTTGCAGGAAGGCGGCAACTGAACAAATCCCCAGGAGATTACTCATTTAAAGTCAACGACCAGTAAATGACTGGGGTGAATGAAGGCGGCCAACGCACATGCGGCTTGAAGTATGACGGGTATCAGTGCAACGTCACTCGTTGTTGCTCAATAGAGTGGATCTGCATCTTTATCATTTCAGCAATCGGGTCTTCCGGGCACTGTTCGACAAAATAGCTTAAATCTGAGATGGCAATATGGTTGCAATCCAGTTGCGCATAAATCAGACCACGATCGCGGATTTCATAGGGGTCATCGGGGTCAAACGCCAACACCGCTTCACTGGCACGCAATGCCAGTTCCATCTGCTTCTCTTCCATTAGCGCCGCTTTAAGCGTATCGAGCATTTTGCGTACTATCAGGGTATTTTCCGCTTCTTCCAGATCCTCATCTTCCAGCTCTGCGCTCAACCCCAGATTGCCTTTGATCCACACTTCAAGCACATGCTCATTGAGTGTTTCACCGTTCAACGGGTTGATCAGCCACATCTCTTCATCCAGCCAGTCGGCCCGAAGAATCAACTGGGTTGGAAAGATAACGGGCATCAGCGGCAAATCTAGCTGATGGGCGATATACAGGAAAATAACCCCCAAAGAAACCGGTGTGCCTTGGCGTTTATCCAGCACTTTATCCAACCAGATAGCATCAGATAAGCGGTAAACCCCACCTGCTCCGCCAAATTTCCATTGGCGATAAAACAAGTCGATAAGCACTTCTAATTGCTGATCCTGATTGAGATCGGCCGGCATAGCAGCCCGCGCATCATCAACGAGCTGTTGTAGCTGCTTACGTACATCAGCCAGCGGAAAATCCTGTCGAATCTCCTGGGTAACCAGTAACACCCCATCACACAGAGATGCGTTGTTAAATTCGAAATCAGCAATGCTACTCATAAATATCCCATCAGCAGTGGTAATTTAGTTGTTGCCAGTTTGACAACCAGATACAGGCAACCCAATGCGAGTATAAAAGCAAACCAGCGAATATTCTGGCTGCGAGTTCGCTTACCTAATGCAACATAGCCAAGCAGGATATAGATAATAACGCCAAACAGCTTTTCAGTCAGCCATGTTCCTTGCGGACTAAATGGATAAAACCCAGTAATAAAAATAAGAACAATGCCACTGACGAACAGCAGCGTATCATTGATATGCGGCGTTATTTTTACCCAGCGTTTCTCCATCATAGCTGAACTGCGGCATTTCCAGAAAAAACGCAGTACAAACAGGGTAATACTGACGACCACAGTGAGCAAATGCAAATACTTAATGGCAATGTAATCAACCCACATGACTTTCGCTCCCTATTATAGGTAAATTATTCGTCGTTCTTTTTTCAAGGCAGAACACGCTGCGGTTAAACGGGTATTTTTTCAAAACACGCCCCATTGCCCTAATGTCACCCGATCATTATTACCATAATCTTTATAGGTCTTTACAGCGCTAAATCCCGTTTCTTGTAGCAGTTTCTGCACCGCATTTGCTTGCTGCCAGCCATGTTCCAACATTAACCAACCATTGGGTTCCAGATAGGCCGGAGCCTGGCGAATAATCTCAGCCAAATCAGCTATGCCCTCAGCCTTAGCCACTAACGCACTGTGCGGTTCATAACGCACATCACCTTCATTAAGATGAGGGTCATTGGCATCAATATAGGGAGGGTTACTCGCAATCAGCGTAAATCGCCCATTCACTGAGTCAAACCAGCTACTTTGCAGGAAATCCACATTATTTATCGCAAGCTTTTCAGCATTATGGCGCGCCAGTGCAACAGCATCGGTGTTGATATCAACGCCGATAACCGCGCAATCAGGGCGCTCGCAGGCTAACGCCAGCGCAATCGCACCAGTACCTGTACCCAAATCCAGAATACGGCAGGGTGTTGACGGTAGGTGAGCCAGAGCTTGTTCAACCAGACATTCGGTATCAGGGCGAGGGATCAATGTGGCGGAGGAAACACTCAGCGGCAAAGACCAGAACTCGCGCTCCCCAACCAAATAGGCAATCGGCTCCCCCTGCTCTCGCCGTTGAGCCAGTTGCTCTAACAGCGGCAACTGATCTGCTGTCAGATCCGTTTCACCGAACGCTAGCAGATAAGTTCGCGCCCGGCCCGTGACAAAGCCCAACAAAATCTCAGCGTCACGCTTCGGGCTATCACTGTGGTTGAAACGGGCTGCCGCACAAGACAGCCAGTGCTGGTAGTCCATTACTCTTGCTCAGACAACGCGGAGAGCTGATCAGCTTGATATTCCTGCACAATTGGCTGGATCAGCATATCCAATTTCCCTTCCATCACTTCATCCAGACGGTAAAGAGTCAGGTTGATACGATGGTCTGTCACCCGGCCCTGCGGGAAATTATAAGTGCGGTTGCGATCAGAGCGATCACCTGAACCCAATAGATTGCGGCGCTCTGAAGCCACTGCCAACTGGCGTTTTTGCATTTCAGCGGCACGGATACGCGCGCCCAGCACTGACATCGCTTTCGCTTTGTTTTTATGCTGTGAACGCTCATCCTGGCACTCCACCACAATACCGGTGGGAATGTGGGTAATACGGATTGCTGAGTCGGTGGTGTTAACGTGCTGACCACCCGCACCGGAAGAGCGGAAGGTATCGATGCGCAAATCACCGGCGTTAATTTCCGGCATTTCTGCCTCAGGAATGGCGGGCATCACCGCCACGGTACATGCCGAGGTATGAATACGCCCTTGTGACTCGGTTTCAGGAACGCGCTGAACACGGTGACCACCGGATTCAAACTTCAACTGACCGTAGACACCGTCACCGGAGACTTTGGCAATCACTTCCTTATAGCCACCATGCTCACCATCACTGGCACTCATAATTTCAACTTTCCAACGGCGCGCTTCAGCATAACGGCTGTACATGCGGAACATGTCACCGGCAAAGATAGCAGCCTCATCGCCGCCGGTTCCGGCGCGGATTTCCAGGAAACAGTCACGCTCATCATCAGGGTCTTTTGGCAGCAACAAGACTTGCAGTTGTTGTTCCAACTCTTCACTGCGGGCTTTGGCTTCTTTCAGTTCTTCCTGTGCCATTTCACGCATTTCGGGATCTTCGAGCATCATTTCTGCCGCGTCGATATCATCCTGCATACTGCGCCATTCTTTGAAACAGTGGGTGACATCCGTCAATTGCGCATATTCGCGAGATAACGCGCGGAAACGGTCTTGATCGGCAATAACACTGGCATCGCCAAGGTGCGCCAGCACTTCTTCGTGGCGCTCTTGTAACGCTTCCAGTTTGGCAACAATAGAAGACTTCATCCGTGGTTTTAGACCCTGTTAATTAGAGGAAACTAGTGCTGATCCAGCCCAAGGCTGTCGCGTAATAATTGTAACCGCTCCATATCGCCATCGCTGGCGGCTTGTTGGAGGGATTTGGTAGGAGCATGAATCAGGCGGTTGGTCAGCTTGTAGGCCAGTTCGTTTATTACCTGTTCCACATTAGCGCCCTGTTCAATCGCCGCCAGCGCTTTGGTCGTCATTTCGCTACGCACCAGATCAGCCTGCGAGCGATAATCACGAATGGTTTCAACCGCCCCCTGAGAGCGCAGCCAGGCCATAAAATTCATGCTTTCCTGCTGCACTATCGTCTCAGCCTGAATCGCCGCTGCCTGACGTTGCGCCATATTGTGCTGAATAATCGCTTGTAAATCATCAACACTGTATAAATAGGCGTTAGATAATTTACCCACTTCCGGTTCAATATCCCGTGGTACGGCGATATCCACAAACAGCATTGGTTGATTGCGACGGCTTTTCAGCGCACGCTCCACCATCCCTTTACCAATAATGGGCAGCGGGCTGGCAGTCGAACTGATAATAATGTCGGCATCCGCCAGACGAGCGTCAATTTCCGGCAAAGTAATCACCTCAGCCCCCACTTCGGTCGCCAATGCCTGTGCGCGTTCACGCGTGCGGTTCGCGATAATCATATGCTTGACCTGATGTTCACGCAGATGACGTGCCACCAGCTCAATGGTTTCACCCGCGCCGACCAGCAATACATTCAGTTCAGCAAGGGATTCGAAAATTTGCCGCGCCAATGTACAGGCAGCAAAAGCTACCGAAACAGCACTGGCACCAATTTCAGTTTCGGTACGAACCCGTTTGGCAACGGAGAAGGATTTCTGGAATAAACGCTCCAGTTCACCAGACAGTGATTGCTCGCGCTGAGATTCAGCAAACGCTTTTTTCACCTGCCCCAGAATCTGTGGCTCACCTAACACCAGTGAGTCCAATCCGCTGGCAACACGCATTAAATGGCTGACCGCATCATTGCCGTGGTGCCAATAAAGGCTTTTTCTCACCTCATCCGGACTGAGCTTATGATAACCGCACAACCAGGCAATCAATTGCTCTTGCAAATTTTCTTGCTGTTCTACGCTGAGGTAAAGCTCGGTGCGGTTACACGTAGACAATACGACGCCGCCCTGCACCAACGGCTGTTGGAGCAAGCTAGCAAGCGCTCGATCGATCGATTCCGGTGAAAAAGTCACCCGTTCACGTAGCGATACAGGAGCAGTTTTGTGATTAATGCCTAATGCGAGCAGAGTCATGTGAACGGCTTCGAGTAATACTGATGTTAGTATGGATTCTCGTCTGAACCGCATTCTACTTGATGCGCGAGATCAATAAAAGTCACAGTGCATTATCCTAAGTATTATCATAAATTATGATCAAAAATTGGTTATCTGCTGTACAACAATATTGCTTACGCCCAGCACAATACGGAACAAGGCATTGACGCTCTGCCTTCAGCCCGTTAGCGTGAGCACCTCGGATACCGATTTACAGCGCATCAAATGATTTATTTTATCAAAAATGATGATTTAACGGTAAAATGATCTGCTCAAAGACGCGCCGCCGGTGAAAACCCTGCGACCGATAGGATTTATACCCATATGCCGATGCATAAAGTCAGTTTTTATCGCCTGCTTCCTTTAGCCACTCTGTTGCTGGCAGCCTGTAGCACCACGCCACCGCCTGGCCCGGCAACCAGCCCGACATCACCGCAGTGGCGTCAGCACGAACAACAGTTGCAACAACTTGATTCATTCCAGACCCGTGGCGCTTTTGCTTATATCTCTGACAAACAGAAGGTTTATGCACGTTTCTTCTGGCAGCAGACCGCCCCTGAACGTTATCGTTTGCTGCTAACCAACCCGCTGGGTAGCACCGAACTGGAGTTACTCGTGCAGCCGGGAGTGACACGACTGACTGATAATCAGGGTAAACGCTATGTCAGTGACGACCCGCAAGAGATGATTCAAAAGCTGACGGGGATGTCTATCCCACTGGGCAGCCTGCGCCAATGGATACTCGGCTTGCCGGGTGATACCACCGACTTCACGCTTGATGATCAATACCGATTAAAGCAGCTAACTTACACACAAAATGGTGTGACATGGGTGGTCGACTATCAGGAATACAATACCAAGGTCACGCCATCATTACCCAGCCGCCTGGAATTAAGCCAGGGTGGGCAACGCATCAAACTGAAAATGGATAGCTGGATTGTCAAATAATATGGTGGGCCAGCGTCAACTTATCTGGCCGTCACCGGCCAAACTGAACCTGTTTCTTTACATTACCGGGCAGCGAGTCGATGGTTACCACCAATTGCAAACGCTGTTTCAGTTTCTCGATTATGGTGACCTACTCACCATCGTGCCCCGTAATGATGAACAGATTCGATTGCTAACCCCCATAGAGGGGGTGGAAAACGAGCAAAACCTGATAATTAAAGCGGCACGATTGCTGAAAAAACAGTCCGGTAATCATCAAACACCACGCGGTGCGGATATCAGTATTGATAAACGCCTGCCAATGGGCGGCGGGCTGGGTGGCGGTTCCTCAAATGCGGCAACCGTGCTGGTCGCACTTAATACGCTGTGGCAATGTGGCTTATCTGAAGACGAATTAGCCATTCTTGGCCTGTCATTGGGTGCCGATGTGCCAGTATTTATTCGCGGTCATGCTGCTTTTGCCGAAGGTATTGGCGAAAAATTGTACCCAGCGGAGCCGGCAGAGAGGTGGTATTTGGTCGTACACCCCGGTGTAACCATCCCAACACCCATTATTTTTTCCGATCCTGAATTAAAAAGAAATACGCCAGTTCGCCCACTGGCGGCGCTTTTAAGCACTCCGTACGCAAATGATTGCGAACCGATCGCAAGAAAACGTTTTCGCGAGGTTGAACAGGCTCTTTCATGGCTGTTAGAATACGCTCCGTCACGCCTTACCGGAACCGGTGCTTGTGTGTTTGCAGAGTTCGACACTGAAGCCTCGGCCAGACAGGTGTTAAGTATTGCCCCAGAGTGGTTGCACGGTTTTGTTGCGCGTGGTGTGAATATTTCACCGCTGCATCGTATGCTGCGCTCTGGGAAATTTGAAAGTAGTGAGTACAGATAATGATTTACAGCGTTACGAGAGGCCGCAGTAATGGCCCCACTGACCTGGGTTCTGAAAATACTTGTCTCACTTGATTGAAAGCCGGTTCATAATGCTGTTTTGTTTTGGCTTTAAATACCCGTATGTATATTGCAATCAGTATGAATAATCGCCCCTGATTACTGATCTGACAATATCTTCTCTGGACGCATGCCTGAGGTTCTTCTCGTGCCTGATATGAAGCTTTTTGCTGGTAACGCCACCCCGGAACTAGCACAACGTATTGCCAACCGTTTGTACACCAGTCTTGGTGACGCCGCTGTAGGTCGTTTTAGCGACGGCGAAGTGAGCGTGCAAATCAACGAAAATGTACGCGGTGGTGATATTTTCATCATCCAGTCCACCTGCGCACCCACGAACGATAACCTGATGGAACTGGTTGTCATGGTTGATGCCCTGCGTCGCGCCTCCGCAGGACGTATTACTGCTGTTATTCCTTACTTCGGTTACGCCCGCCAGGATCGCCGTGTGCGCTCCGCCCGTGTGCCTATCACTGCCAAAGTTGTTGCCGATTTTCTCTCAAGTGTTGGGGTTGACCGCGTATTGACAGTGGATCTTCATGCCGAACAGATCCAAGGCTTCTTTGATGTTCCGGTTGATAACGTATTTGGTAGCCCAATCCTGCTGGAAGATATGTTGCAGCAGAATCTGGAAAACCCAATTGTTGTCTCACCAGATATTGGTGGCGTTGTCCGTGCCAGAGCTATTGCGAAACTGTTGAACGACACCGATATGGCCATTATCGACAAACGCCGTCCACGCGCTAACGTTTCTCAGGTGATGCATATCATCGGTGATGTTGCAGGCCGTGACTGCGTGCTGGTTGACGATATGATTGATACCGGTGGTACTTTATGTAAAGCGGCAGAAGCCCTGAAAGAACGTGGTGCCAAGCGTGTATTCGCCTACGCAACTCACCCGATCTTCTCTGGCAATGCGGTTGAAAACATCAAGCACTCTGTTATTGATGAAGTGATTGTCTGTGACACCATTCCGTTGTCAGCTGAAATCAAAGCATTGAAGAATGTACGTACTCTAACGCTGTCTGGTATGTTGGCTGAAGCTATCCGCCGTATTAGTAATGAAGAGTCTATCTCTGCGATGTTCGAGCATTAATCAATAGCAGATAAAGAAAAACCCGTTGAAGCAGATGCGACAACGGGCTTTCTACTCTTGCTCGGTAAGTTCTTGATCAATACAGCCTTGAGCCGTCATTGATGCCTCCTGTTAGCCCGATTAATACTGGAAGCAGGTTGTTATTCTGTATTTAACACAGTACTCATAACACAGTACTCAGCTATGAGTGGCGTTGATTGCGATTGCACCGTTTATCAAAGTGCTTAATCCACCAATAGCGATCAGCGACTTGTTCACGGCCACCAATACGCGCGCCAACCAGCCATAGCAGAGCGCCGATAAAGATACTCATTACCGCGCCGTGGGCAAAGAATTGCGGTAAACCAAGCTCGGTGATTTCAGTCAGAATTGAATAACCAACGCCACCGACCATTATGACCAAACCCAATCCCATCAACATATTACCCATTACCGTTGCGTTTTTACGTTTCATATGCCACCTCCGCTTTCGGTTGCCAATAACTTCCGATTGCCAATGAAAGATTGCCTTAATCCTACATACTGAAATTCATTGCTTAAGGCGATTATTAATCTCCACTTAATAACTCAGTATAGTCAGGCTGGCGCTGAAGGTGTTGCGCTTACGATCACATCTGGGGAATTATTTTCGACAAATCTCTACATTATCCAAACATTTAGCATTAAATTTGAATTATTGCATAAATAAACTATTCATATTTACAACTATTCACTCCAGGCAAATTTACCCGCGCATTCACTTTTGTTATTGCGCGCCATGACAGGTAAACTGTCACACTTTAAACTCCTTTAGTAATAGCGAATTGACGACGTGAGTAGCATTAAATTAATCGTTGGGCTGGCAAACCCAGGCGCTGAATATGCCCAAACCCGCCACAATGCGGGTGCCTGGTATGTGGATTTATTGGCCGAGCGCCACAACCAATCATTGAAAGAAGAACCTAAGTTTTTCGGCTATACCGCGCGCTTAAACCTGGCGGGTCAGGACGTTCGCTTGCTGGTACCATCAACGTTCATGAACCTTAGTGGCAAGGCAGTCGCTGCAATGGCGGGGTTCTACCGTATCTTGCCGGAAGAGATTTTAGTCGCACATGATGAACTGGATATTCCGCCCGGTGTAGCCAAATTAAAATTGGGCGGCGGTAACGGTGGCCACAATGGTCTGAAAGATATTCAGAGCAAGCTCGGCAATAATCCTAACTTCTATCGCTTGCGCATTGGTATTGGTCATCCGGGCGATAAGAGTAAAGTAACCGGTTTTGTTCTGGGCAAACCCCCAGCCAGCGAACAAGCGTTAATCGATGATGCTATCGACGAATCTATCCGTTGCACTGAAGTACTGCTACAAGAAGACATCACCAAGGCCATGAATCGCCTGCACTCCTTTAAGGCGAATGCGTAGAGATAGATGGCCCCAGTTCCCCGAACGCTAATCCGAACCGGGGAACTTGTTTTTCAATTCATCCATCGTTAATTGCATACGGTATTGATTCCCTGCTGACCTTCGTTGGTCAGAACAATACCGACAACGACCACCCTAACCCGCCCGAGAAGATTAGCGCTCTTGGCATCATATTGCTCCGCAATATCATGTAGTTCGTTAGTGCAAAAAAGGGTGTCCCAATCGGCGGCTTTTTCCTTGTTATCTGACAAATCGTGGCTGCGCTCAAACTTGTCGTTTATGGCGGTGAATGTTAATTGAACACTGTCAAGATCCTCATAAAGTGGTTTATTTTTATAACCCACATATCTCACGCTATTAGCTGAATGACTTTCTATCTGCGCCCCATATTGATCCACCCGTTGCGCAAAGGTGGGTTCGGCAGGCTGCATGTCTGTCGTCAGAAAGTACACACCCAAGACCCCCACAATCCCCCCAACCAAAATTACTATCAGCCATTTATAGATATTCATTTCCATCGGGATAATCCAAATTCAGTAAGCAGCCACTAATAACCCGTTATCGGATATTAACCAGAAAACTTCAGATGGCAGAAACGTGATCTTGAACACAGAGTTAGAAAAATCAATTACCTACCAGCCATTGTGATAAAAGCAACTCCCGCAACGAAAGAGCGTGATCGAGAAAAATCGTCAGAATGTGTATAATGGCGACATAAATTTTGATTACATCGGCGCGTTAAACCTAACGAGTTGATTTTTAAGTTATTTAAGGTGATATAAACATGGGATTCAAATGCGGTATTGTAGGCCTGCCTAACGTGGGTAAATCCACCCTGTTCAACGCGTTGACACAAGCGGGGATCGAAGCAGCCAACTTCCCGTTCTGTACCATTGAACCCAATACGGGTGTGGTACCAATGCCGGACCCACGTCTGGACCAACTGGCCGAGATTGTTAAACCGCAACGTATCTTGCCGACCACGATGGAATTTGTCGATATTGCCGGTCTGGTAAAAGGTGCTTCCAAAGGTGAAGGTCTGGGCAACCAATTTCTGACCAATATCCGTGAGACTGAAGCTATCGGCCATGTAGTGCGTTGTTTTGAAAATGACAACATCATCCACGTCGCGGGTAAAGTTGATCCGGTTGATGATATCGACACCATCAATACCGAACTGGCACTGTCTGATCTGGAGACCTGTGAGCGTGCAATCCATCGCGTCCAGAAAAAAGCCAAAGGTGGCGATAAAGACGCAAAAGCAGAGCTGGAAGCACTGGAGAAATGCCTGCCTCATTTAGAAAATGCCGGGATGCTGCGTGCGTTGAACCTGAGCGCAGAAGATAAAGCCGCTATCCGTTATCTGAGTTTCCTGACCCTGAAGCCAACGATGTACATTGCCAACGTCAATGAAGATGGCTTTGAGAATAACCCGTATCTGGATCAGGTGCGTGCTATTGCCGCCGCCGAAGGTTCTGTTGTGGTTGCAGTGTGTGCCGCTGTTGAGTCTGATATCGCAGAGCTGGAAGACGCCGACCGCGCTGAATTTATGGCCGAACTGGGTATCGAAGAGCCGGGCCTGAACCGAGTGATCCGTGCAGGCTATGAACTGCTGAACCTGCAAACCTACTTTACCGCCGGTGTTAAAGAGGTTCGCGCCTGGACAATCCCTATCGGTGCTACCGCGCCACAAGCGGCGGGTAAGATTCACACCGACTTTGAGAAAGGTTTTATTCGTGCACAAACCATCGCCTTTGACGATTTTATCACCTACAAAGGTGAGCAAGGCGCAAAAGAAGCCGGGAAAATGCGTTCAGAAGGCAAAGAGTACATCGTGAAAGATGGTGACGTAATGAACTTCCTGTTCAACGTCTAACTATGTTGTTTCTATTGGCATCTTAGGATTAACCACAAAGACAGAAAAACACATAGACGCGACACGAATAATGTTAAAAGGCCAGCAGGCTGAATCATAAAACAAAGGGGCGAAATGCCCCTTTCAAGTCATTTAACGCGTTTACCGAACTCATCAATCACTTTTTCGCCATCCTCTTTAATAAATTCCCCCTTCTGCGTTTCAGGCAAGATAGCGAGTACCACCTCAGAAGGGCGGCATAAGCGGGTTCCGATTGGCGTGACTACAATTGGTCGGTTAATCAGAATCGGGTGCTGCAACATAAAGTCGAGCAGTTGATCATCTGTGAACAAACCTTTCGATAAACCCAGTTGTTCATATGGTTCAACGTTCTTACGCAACAATGCTTCTACCGCGATGCCCATGTCTGCAATAAGTTTCACCAATTCATCGCGGCTCGGTGGTGTGTCGAGATAATAAATAATCGTAGGCTCTATACCGCTGTTGCGGATAAGCTCTAACGTATTGCGGGACGTACCGCAAGCTGGATTGTGGTAAAGGGTTATGTTGCTCATATCAGCATCTCATTACAGATTGAAAGAAAGACGTAGCGCCAGCGCGGTCAGCGTGACAAATAGCACAGGTAGGGTCATGATAATCCCGGTGCGGAAGTAGTATCCCCAGGTTATTTTCATGTTCTTTTGCGATAACACATGCAGCCAAAGCAGCGTCGCCAGGCTACCAATCGGAGTAATTTTTGGACCCAGATCGCAACCAATCACATTGGCATAAATCATCGCTTCCTTGATAACACCGGAAGCCGAGCTACCCTCAATGGATAAGGCTCCCACCAGTACCGTCGGCATATTATTCATAATAGAAGATAAAAACGCTGTCAGGAAACCGGTACCCAATGTGGCCCCCCACAGTCCATGTTCTGCAAGTTGATTAAATACGCCAGACAGATAGTTCGTCAGCCCCGCATTGCGCAAACCATAAACCACTAAATACATGCCGAGTGAAAAAATCACAATTTGCCAGGGCGCGCCACGCAAAACCTTACCGGTATTGATTGCATGTCCTTTTTTCGCTACGACAAACAAAATGATTGCACCCGTTGCCGCAATTGCGCTAACTGGAATCCCCAACGGCTCAAGAACGAAGAAACCAACCAGCAGTAAAACCAGAACCACCCAGCCAGTTTTGAATGTCGCAGGGTCTTTTATCGCGTCGGCTGGCGCTTTCAGCCGTGAGAGTTCATAGGTTGCCGGAATATCCTTACGAAAGAATAGATGTAACATAATGAGCGTTGCGATAATGGCAGCGATATCTACTGGCACCATTACCGAGGCATACTCACTAAAACCGAGTTTAAAGAAATCGGCAGAGACGATATTCACCAAATTAGACACTATCAACGGCAGGCTTGCAGTATCTGCAATAAACCCTGCGGCCATAACAAACGCCAAGGTTGTTCCTTTACTAAAACCAAGCGCCAGTAGCATCGCGATAACAATAGGCGTTAGAATAAGTGCTGCACCGTCGTTTGCAAACAGAGCAGCAACAGCGGCACCCAATAGCACAATATAGGTGAACAATAGTCGCCCACGCCCCCTACCCCAGCGGGATACGTGCAGCGCGGCCCACTCAAAAAAACCAGACTCATCAAGTAATAAGCTAATGATTATCACAGCCACAAAGGTAGCGGTCGCATTCCAAACAATATTCCATACCACCGGAATATCGCCAAGATGAACCACCCCAGTGAGCAAGGCTAACACTGCGCCAAATGTCGCACTCCACCCGATGCCCAGCCCTTTAGGTTGCCAGATGACCAGTACGATTGTCAGAATGAATATTGCTCCCGCCAGTAACATAAAACCCCCATACATATGAAATTTCGAATATATATCGACAAGCTTTTTAGATGAAAGTAGTCTTGGAAACAGATAGCTTTATAAACAGATAGCTTTATAAACAGATCGTTTTACTGCGGGTAGCACCATTAGCAACAGTCAGCTTCCGCGCGATGACCTGAATATTGTCCTGTTGACTTAACCAGGCTTGCTCTATCACCTGCGCTGACCACGAAGGAATATGTGGTGAGAGACGATAATGCACCCATTTCCCCTGCTTACGATCCAGCAGTAATCCGCACTCTCTTAGCATCGCCAAATGGCGTGAAATCTTGGGTTGAGGTTCATCAAGTGCCGTACAGAGATCACATACGCACAGTTCACCCATCTCTTTGAGCAGCAGGACAATACCCAGACGCGTTTCATCGGATAAGTTTTTGAAAAGTTGTAGTGGCGTTAAAAGCATCATGGCCTCCATAATTGGATCAGGCACAGGATACTCCGCATAAAAACAAAATCAATAATACATTCGGAAAATCACATATGAATATTAAAGCGGTTACTCACTCAATAACCGCAGAATACTGCGTTTTTTATTTTTCTGCGCGGATGTGCTGGGAACTCTCAGGCGAAAATCACTGCAATGCCACCATGACGTAATCCATCCAAACCCGCCACAGCAATGCCTTTATCGGTAATAACTCAATTTCTATTCGGGGTATCAATAATTTATGCGGGTTGAAGCAGTTAAATTTATTGGCGTCGGTGACTACAATGATAGACTTGTTCAGGCTTTTGACGCTTATCATTCAAATGGTAATATAGTGGGCTGAGGGAGTTTGATATCACGATGATAAAGGAAACGTTTTGAACACGAGGAGTAGAATGCAGTTGTGGCCACAATTTGCAATATATGCAATGGCTATTTTGCTATTGGCTGGGTGCTCAAACAAATCTAATCGTGACTATGCCACGTTACCGAAAGGCAGCTATAACGATAAAACGTATACGGTTCAACGCGGTGATACACTTTATTTTATCGCGTGGATCAGTGACAGCGAAGTGAGTGACCTGGCGCGAATCAACAAGCTTCGCCCACCCTATACACTGGAAGTCGGGCAAAAAATTCAGCTCGGTAGTTCCACCTCATCAGGGCGGCTGACGTCGACTAAGCGTAAATCTTCCAGCAGCACTGTCGCGCAAGCGGCTCCACCACCGGGTGCTAATCGTTGCTGGTACTGGCCAACCAACGGCCAGGTAATATCAAGATACTCCAACGCCGATGGCGGTAATAAAGGTATTGATATTGCAGGTAAACGTGGACAACCCGTATACGCTTCTGCCAAAGGGCGTGTGGTGTATGTAGGAAATCAACTGCGTGGTTATGGCAATCTAATAATGATTAAACACGGCAATGATTTCATCACAGCTTACGCTCATAACGACACCCTGTTGGTAAAAAATGCGCAGGATGTAAAAGCTGGGCAAAAAATTGCGACAATGGGTAGCACTGGAAGCGACACTATAATGTTGCACTTCCAAATCCGTTACCGTGCCACCGCACTTGATCCGCTACGTTATCTGCCACCGCAAGGGACACCGCCCAAATGCTAACGGGTTACAACGTTTTCAACCAGCATGTCACCGGGTAATATCCCAAAAAGCAAAAGGCTCCTAATCAGGAGCCTTTGCTCAGCGCTGTTGTTCTACTGTAATCCCAGAACACCCTTTACGAAAGTTTCGATCTCTTTATTCTGACAATTTTCCAAGAAACACTGCTGGAAACGCTCGCCACTCACCGCAGTTTTCACCAATTCGGAATCAATAGCACGCAGTGTATCCAGATAATTCTCTTTCACCACGGCAGCTTTCACTTGATTTAAAATACCCGCATTACGAACTTGCGGCTCTTTGCGATCCAGTGGGTAACCTTCACCTTTCACGCCGGTAAATGCTTTTTCAAAGATATAACGCACATTTAATTCCGCGCCCCAACCAAAACCTTTGGCAAATGGCAGAGATAACGCATTACCGTTGTTGATTTGAGCAAACAGGAAAGCATCCGCAGGATCGATACAATAGCCACATATCACGCCAGGGTGAATATTTAATGACATCATTGCGCCCTGACCAGTGCCACAGCCGGTAACGACAAAATCGACCGCTTTGGCATTTAACAAAATACTGGCCATGATACCCAGATGAATGTAAGTCAAGTGGTGATCTTTCTCATCACTCATCCCAACGTTGTATACCGGGTATGATTTCTCCGCAGCGACCGCATTTAACTCTTTAAGAATTATCGCGTTTTTACCGGCCTGGCTATTCTCCATCATCAGTGCGATTTTCATTTGTTATCTCCTTTGCGCCAACAAGCTACAGCCCATTGGGTATGATAGTTAGACTTGACTGTGCAGACCATAGCAACTTGAAAACAAAATTTCAATTTTAATGAAAGGATGTTTTATAAAAATCACAAATAGATGTATTCGCCTGGTTACAGATGGTCAAATCCGCCCCAAACAAGTGCAGTAACTGTACGGCTTTCTATGGCCCGCACATTTGTATTTTACCATTCGAGAGTTTTTAGGGCTGGATGACGAGTTCCATCATATTGTTACTGGAATCGCAAACTGCACGTTGGCGTGGGAGGCTATCAAAAGTATTAAAGCCACGATGGATAGAGCCTGTTTTATGAGACTGGCTGATGAGCCCTCACCAGAGAGTTTGATTGAGCAGCATTATAAAATTTATCGTTCGCTAGAACAGCGCGATCAAAATGCTGCTAAAGAGGCTATCCACCTGCACCTGATTGAAATGGTATCAACGCTGGCCACTATAGCCACCCGTGATACTGATTGGTTTGAACTGAGTAAATAACAGCCAGACAAGCAACGGCTTGTCTGGTATGACTCGGCATAACTATCGTTTCTTACGATTACGATGCATATCTATGGCGACTGCGCTGACAATAATCATCCCTTTTATGATGTCTTGGATGTATGAGTCGACGCCAATAAAAGTGAAACCGCTCTTAATCAGCCCCAGAATCACCGCCCCAATGACAGTGCCGGTGATCCTGCCAACGCCTCCCATCAAACTGCTGCCACCAATAACTGCCGCTGCAATTGCATCCAATTCATAAGACTGACCCATACTGGACTGCCCACTGCTCACCCGGGCAGCCAATACCACACCTGCCAGACCCGCCAGGCCCCCTGCGATAGTATAAACTGTGACCAAATACTTATTAACGTTAATACCGGAGACTTTTGCGGAAATCATGTTGCCACCGATGGCATAGACATACTTCCCGTAGCGGGTATGTTTAAGTGCAATGTGGAAAATAACCGCGACCACAAGAAAAATAATAACCGGCATCGCACCCTGACCGATTACAGTAAACTCATCTGAAAGAAAACTAACCGGATTGCCTTTGGTATAATACTGAGCCAGTCCACGAGCTGAAACCATCATCCCAAGAGTCGCAATAAAAGGGGGGATTCCGGTACGGGTTATCAAAAAACCATTAATAAACCCGCAGAAAATACCCACCCCAATACCGGCAGTAATAGGGATAGCTGCGGGTAAATCCAGCAAGTGTGGATACATCGGTGATATACTATCGGATGTTTGCGCCAGACTTGCCGCAACAACAGCGGTAAGCGCAATCAAAGAACCTGACGACAAATCAATACCTGTAGTAATAATAACTTGTGTAACCCCAACAGCAATAATACCAATGATCGCCACCTGCAATACAATCAATAATAACCTATTAGGATTTAATAAAAATGACTGTTCACGAATAAACCAGCCAAGCAGTTCAAAAATTAGTGCGATACCTATCATCACAATAAAAATACCGGTATCTTTAGGCAACTTCCCCTTCAGGCCTAACATGAATGAATGTTTTTTGGTTGGCTCATTAACTATTACGTTATCAATTTTAACATTACTCATCATTGTAACCTTTCTGTTATTATTGAGAAGCAAGCGCCATTATTCTTTCTTGGCTGGCATCTTTTTGATCTAATATCCCTGTAATGTGACCACCATGCATCACCATGATTCTATCACTCATCCCCAGTATTTCAGGCAATTCGGAAGAGACTAAAATAATAGCAACACCACGATTTGCCAGTTCGCTGATCAAACGATAAATTTCCGATTTCGCCCCAACATCAATGCCTCTGGTTGGTTCATCGAGAATAAGTATTTTGGGTTGAGCCAACAACCAACGTGCTATTAGAACTTTTTGTTGATTACCCCCACTCAAATTATTAATAATTTGGTCCATCGTTGGTGTTTTAATATTAAGCCTATTTATTTGCTCCATGCAGTCCTGCGCCATTTCTCCGTGGCTGACAAATCCTCTTTTATTAATATATTCGGAAAGATTTACAATACTCATATTTTCAACAACAGACAGAACTAAAAATAAGCCTGATTTTTTACGATCTTCGGTCAAAAAGGCTAATCCTTGTTCAATGGCTTTTGACGGAGAATCAATATGAACCGATAAACCCTCAATAAAAACATCACCGCCATCTGCCGGATGCATACCAAACAGGCTTTCCATAACCTCACTACGACCAGCCCCCACCAGACCTGCCACCCCCAAGATTTCACCTCGTTTGACAGCAAAGGAAATATCATGAAACACACCATCACGCCGCAAATTAGTTACGCGCAATACCTCCTCACCAATATTGCTGTTAAACTTAGGAAACATATGCGTAAGTTCACGGCCTACCATCATGGTAATTAACGACTGTTTAGTCAGGCTTTCTGTTTTATCGCTTGCGACCAATGTGCCATCACGAAAAATAGTCACCTCATCAGTAATCTCAAAAATTTCATCCATCTTATGGCTGATATAAATGATACCCTTACCTTGTTGTTTTAATTCTTTAATGATTGCAAAAAGATGAAAGACTTCCCCTTCGGTCAATGCTGACGTTGGTTCATCCATGATTAATACATCCGCATCATAGGAAACCGCTTTCGCAATTTCGACCATCTGCTGGCTGGCAATGTTTAATTCACCAACGATCATATCCGGCCGGAGTTTTATATTAAGGTGTTGCAATAGCTCACTGGTTTTCCTGTTCAATAAGTCGTGATTAACCAACCCATAATGAACAGGTTCTCTCCCGAGCCAAATATTCTCAGCAACCGTCATATGTGGAACTAAATTTAATTCCTGATGGATCATGGCAATGCCCGCATGAAGTGCATCTAACGTATCATTAAAGGTAACTATGTTACCCTTTACTTTAATTGTACCTTCATCGGGATGATATATTCCAATCAAGCACTTCATCAGTGTTGATTTTCCTGCACCATTCTCTCCCATTAATGCATGGACACTACCTGATTTTATTTTGATACCCACTTTATTCAACGCTTTGACACCAGGGAATTTCTTGCTGATACCCTCGGCCTCGAGAATATAAGAATACATATCATGATCTCCGGAGTCATCCCAACAAGTTTAGTGTCGGGTAATACCGTACTTATTATTTTACCAATATCATAAATACGGCATTGTCTATTTATGGAAATAGATTTCATTCACTATTTATTAAATTAATTTAATAATATTTAAAAGGTATCGTCACTTGAAACTTTTGACTATTTTACTCATTAACTTCTTAGCCGTGTTGATCCTTACATCATTTCTTGTTTTCATTGGAGAAATCCTGATAGTTATCTTTGGTAATTAATTGATATGGGATCATAACGCTACTTTCCACTTTCTGCCCAGAGACTAATTTGATTACAGCGTCAACCGCACCTTCCCCCTGGCCTTTGGCATCCTGAAAAATACTCACATTCAGATCGCCTTTTTTAATAAACTCAATAGCATCAGGCGTGCCATCAATACCACCAATCAGCACACCTTTTTTCTTAGCTTGTTTTAAAGCAAGAATTGCACCGATCGCCATTTCATCATTATTCGAAGCAATCGCATCAATTTGCTGACCAGAAAGAATCCAATCTGTGGTGACATCAACCGCTTCTTTGCGGAAGAATTTTGCTGTTTGTTTATCAATAATATGGATTTCGGGATACTGAGCAGCTACTTTCTCTACGCCTCGAGTTCTATCGCGGGTAGCCTCACTGGAAAGTTCTCCCATTAAAATCATAACATTACCCTTCCCTCCCATCAGTTTAGCTAATTCCTCCATCTGTAAACGTCCAGCAAGTTCAGAGTCAGAACCTACATAGGCCATCCTTGCCGGCAACGTCGCCTCAGGCCGACGATTGACAAAAACCAGTGGGATTTTTGCCTGCTCAGCCAATTTGATCATCGATTTCACCCCTTGCGTATCCACTGGGTTCAAAATGATGGCATCGACACCTTGGCTGACAAAGTTTTCTACCTGCTGGATTTGCTGTGCAATATCACCTTTTGCATCTTCAAATTGACCAGAAACGTTACCCTCTTCTTTCATTTTATTTTGCATTGCCTGACGTAAGATTGTCAGAAAATTGTCGTCAAAATAGGCCATTGACACACCAATTTTAAGGTCTTTTGCATAAGCACCCAATGGCAGCATACAGATAGCAAGCGAGGCGATAATGATTTTTTTCAGCTTCATATTTTTACCCTTCAATAGTGGTATTGCATTAACATCTCAGAGCCTGCTTTATGAAAGGTATTTTTTATAATTACCTAACGCACCGCAGTGTATACATAAGGATTATCGGCACTTATAATGCGATTCAAGTGAATTCAATCGCTTAAACCCCGACCAAAATCTCATAAAAAACTTAAATAACAACAAGTTGCAAACGTTTATCACTTATCTTTTTTCACGCATTCGTTTTCAAATTTTTATTTCATAATTAAGATTATTGAAATATTTACAACCAAACAACCGAAATGTGTGTTTTGTATCGAGCAAACAACAAAAATATGACATGGATCTAACAAATGCTCATGATTTGAGCGCTTCATAAGATTAAAAGACAGTGAACTCAGCGATAAAAGTAGCTCGGACGAAAGATATTGATAAAAACATGAAGGGGCAGCAGGCCAACGATTTTATGCCTGCGATTTAAAATCGCAGGCATAATTTAATTATAAGGAGCAGGGAGTCCTATTTTTATAACGGTTTAGTTGATAGCAAATACCGATTAGGGTTCACAACTAGCGTACTGGAATTAAATCCACCCACAGCACATGACCCACAGCAGACAATGGTTGTAATTGTCCACCTTTACTCGCCGGTAGCCACCAGCAACCTTGTTGAGCCGCCAACTGATGGGTTTCCGTATGACAAATCAACCAGTTGCCTTTGACGACATAGACCAGTCCACCGTGGGAGGCTGGTAACTCATGTTCAGAATCAATTGCTGTTACTTTCGCCAGCCAGCACCCTCTGCGTGTCATGATATTAAAATCCTGGCAGGCTCCGCCCAATAACCTTGAATGGACAGCGGTATCCCCAGGGAAAGCGAAAGGCAGCAATGGGTGTGAAAGAGTATGCTCCCCTAATTCCGGGCCGGATAGCACCATCCCCTCGCCAGATAGCAATGTGATCGAGCGATCGATATCAGGAAATAAAGAAAACGGGCCATCCTGTTCAATAGTGGCGATACTGGCACGCCAGGCAAAATCATCGCCACCAACCGGCCAACATGCGATTTCACGCGTTTCTCCACCACCATTTCGCCAGCGGCTAATGGGCAAGCTGGCGAAATCAAAAACAGTAAAGTTCATCAGACCTCCTGTTGGCAGGTTTTCAGTACGGCCAGAAAATCCTGTGCCGCTTGCTGTTGCATTGGATGATATCTATCCACGATTACCGCTCTACCTGCTACATAAACATCTCGAATTTGCGATTTCCCCCCCGCAAATAACCAACGATTTAGTAACGAAGCAGATTCAGTGCCTGCAATGTAAGGATCCGCGCCATCTAGCACCAACCAGTCAGCACGATATCCTACAGCGAGTTGACTGATCATAGTGCCACAAGCCTGCCGCCCACCGGCTAATGCTTGCTTATATAGCAAATCAGCCACTGCAGGTTGTTGCTCGCTGGTCAGGCGATTGCGCCGCTGGTCTCGCAGACGCTGCCCGTATTCCAGCCAGCGTAGCTCTTCCACTACATCCAGTGAAACGTGACTATCTGAACCTATTCCCCAGCGCCCTTCATGCTGCAAGTAATCAACCGCAGGGAAAATCCCATCCCCCAAATTGGCTTCTGTTGTTGGGCACAATCCAGCAACAGCCTGACTGTTTGCCAGTGACACCAGCTCTGATTTATCCAGATGCGTGGCATGGACCAGGCACCAGCGGCTGTCGACAGGTAAATTATCATACAGCCATGCAACCGGGCGTTGCCCACTCCACGCCAGACAATCCGTGACCTCTTTTTGTTGTTCGGCAATGTGGATGTGAATCGGCAACTGTTTATCTGATACCTGCAAAATCTCCTGCATTTGGCTTAGCTCAACAGCACGCAATGAGTGAAAACATAAACCTTGATTTTGTAGAGGTTGATTAGCCAATTGTTTGCTAATGACTCGCTGCTGCTCAAGATAGCTTTCAGTATTCTGAATAAAGCGCCGTTGGCCTTGTTGGGCTGGTTGAGCGCCAAAACCAGCATAGCTGTAAAGCACAGGCAATAAGGTCATTCCAATCCCTGCCTGCTCGGCGGCCTGGCTCAACTGTGCCGTCATTTCACCAGGGTCGCCATAAGGAGAACCCTCAGGGCTATGATGCAAATAGTGGAATTCTGCCACTTGGGTGTAGCCACCTTTTAACATTTCGATATACAACTGGCGGGCAATGATACCAATGTGTTCCGGTGTCAATTGTTGCACCAAACGGTACATCAGGTCACGCCAGGTCCAGAAGCTATCTTGCGGATCACCGGCAACCTCCGCTAATCCAGACATCATGCGCTGAAAAGCATGTGAGTGTAGATTGGGCATACCAGGTACTATCGGGCCGGATAAAACCTGGCAATTCTCGCTACTGCTGCCACTCGAAATATGTTGAATAAACCCCAGTTCATCAACGGAGATCTGCACATCTGTAGCCCATCCATCAGGTAGAAAAGCACGTTTGGTAAAATAAACTGGCATCGCGATATCTCCATGTTTTGTTCAGAGTCAAACGCGCCAAGCCACAGCCGCGTCAATTAATTAAACCGCCCACTTGTATATACATATACACACGCTGAATTCAACCGTAGAATTAACCTATAACAGTGTTATTTGACGAGGTTAACGCCGTGGCGGAACAACAAACGGTTTTACAATTGAGTGCAGCAATGGGTGACATCCCTGCACCAATTTACCAACGGGTTAAGCTGGCGATCATCCGCCAAATCAGAACCGGAACCTGGCAACCCCACCAGCGTGTACCCTCCGAAAGTGAGCTGGTCGCAGAACTGGGTGTCAGCCGTATGACCATCAATCGGGCATTGCGTGAATTAACCAGTGAAGGTTTCCTTATTCGTATGCAAGGCGTGGGCACTTTTGTTGCAGAAGCCAAAGCGCACAGTGCGTTACTTGAAGTTCATAATATCGCTGATGAAATTACTGCTCGTGGTCATCGCCACAATTGTAAAATCCTCCAACTGCAAGCCCGTGCTGCTACCTCTGAAGAAGCGGTAGCCTTAGGTATTCAACCCGGTCAGCTATTGTTCTACTCACAAATTGTTCATTACGAAAATGACTTCCCAGTTCAGGTTGAAAACCGCTGTGTAAACCCAGCCACCGCACCCGATTACATAAAACAGGATTTCAACCAAATAACCCCATACAGCTACCTAACTCAAGTCGCGCCACTCACTGAAGGGGAGCATATTGTCGAGGCAATAATGCCCACACCAACTGAACGCCAGTTACTGCAACTGGATGGACACGAACCTTGCCTGTTGATCCGCCGCCGAACCTGGTATGGGAAAGCGGTAGTCACAGCCGCACAATTACTCTACCCCGGCTCCCGCTATCAGCTCTATGGCCGTTTTACCCCACAAGGTACCGTCACGTCCTGATCAATTTTTTTTCTCTGCGAGAACTGCGAAGTGTTACGCAATTGTTTAAATCGCTATCTTGCCGATAGTGAATTTATGCGCTAGGTTGTCCATGATTGTATATACAACCTAATTTCGAGATATCCGATCTAAGTGGCATTGTAGTAACAAGTGCCGTTTACAGGATATGTCCGTGGAGGAGTGAAATGGTGTCAATGATTCACTGTGACAGCCTGTGGTACGGTGCCGATATCGTGACTATGCAGGGTGGGAAGTACCACCTGATCCCGCAAGGGGCTATGGCAGTTACTGGTGGCAAAATAGTTTGGATTGGGCCATATGCAGAATTACCGCCGATCACAACCAGCCACGAAGTAGTCTATAAAGGTGGCTTGATCACACCAGGTCTGATTGATTGCCATACCCATTTGGTGTTTGGCGGTGACCGCAGTGCTGAATTTGAGCAGCGCCTGAACGGGGTGAGTTATGCAGAAATAGCAGCAAATGGCGGTGGTATTATTTCGACCGTCAGAGCTACTCGGGCCGCAAGCGAACAACAATTACTAGAGCAAGCGCTATTTCGCCTGAGATCTCTGCTAGCTGAAGGCGTGACCTGTATTGAAATTAAATCCGGTTACGGGCTTAGTTTGGAAAGTGAGATAAAAATGCTGCGGGTTGCCCGTAAACTGGGCGAAATATTACCTATTACCATTAAAACCACCTGTCTGGCCGCTCATGCCTTGCCCCCTGAGTTTGCGGGCCGTCCTGATGATTATATTGACTATGTTTGTAGCACTATTATTCCACAAGTCGCTGTAGAAGGTTTAGCGGATGCAGTCGATGCTTTTTGTGAGCATTTGGCATTCTCACCAACTCAAGTTGAGCGCGTATTTTTAGCTGCGCAAAAAGCAGGTTTACCCATCAAATTACATGCAGAGCAGCTTTCTTCTCTCAATGGCGGCACCCTGGCTGCTAAGTTTGGTGCCTTGTCTGCCGACCATTTAGAATACGCGACTGAATCTGATGTTAAAGCCATGAGTCAGGCGGGTACGGTGGCAGTTTTACTGCCGGGTGCCTATTACTTGTTGCGTGAAACACAATGCCCTCCAGTTGAGATGTTTCGCCGATATGGCGTACCAATGGCCTTAGCCAGTGATGCCAATCCGGGAACATCCCCGGCACTCTCCCTGCGTTTAATGCTTAATATGGCTTGCACATTATTCCGTATGACACCCGAAGAGGCGCTGGCAGGTGTTACTTGCCATGCAGCACAGGCGCTTGGCGTGCAACATAGCCAAGGCACACTGGAAACCGGTAAATTAGCAAACTGGGTTCATTGGCCATTATCGCGCCCTGCCGAACTGGCATATTGGTTGGGAGGGCAACTGCCTGCCGCTGTTGTATTTCAAGGAGAAGCTCGCTCATGAATCTAACTGAGTCTTTGCGTTTTCAGGCGGGTAAATTACCGCTATTGATCAGCATTCCACACGCAGGAACACGGCTGACACCGGCAGTTGAGGCTGGGTTGACTACGGCTGCTCGCCCATTGTCTGATACTGACTGGCATATTCCTCACCTTTATGACTTTGCCCACGACATGGGGGCCAGCATATTAATCGGTAACTATTCCCGTCTGGTGGTTGACCTTAACCGCCCTGACGATGACCAGCCACTTTATACGACAGCTACCACCGGTCTATTTCCTGAAACTCTGTTTGATGGCCAGCCTTGCTTTATGTCAGGTAAAACACCATCACCGCAAGAACGCCAATCCTACCTAATGCAGATCTGGCGTCCCTACCATCAACAACTTCAGCGAGAACTGGAACGGCTTAGAGCTAAATTTGGCTATGCGTTACTGCTAGATGCTCATTCGATTGCCTCAGTTATACCGAGATTGTTTGAGGGGAAATTGCCAGATTTGAATTTTGGGACGAACAGTGGTGCCAGTTGCAGCCCATCGTTAAGCAAACAACTAATAGAATGCTGCGAGCACCAATCCACATTCAGTCATATATTAAATGGCCGCTTTAAAGGCGGATATATAACTAGAGCGTATGGTTTACCACAGGACCATCAACACGCGGTGCAACTTGAGTTATCACAGTTAAACTATATGTCTGAGACGGAGCCATACACCTATCAACCAGAACGAGCAGCTCGCTTACAGCAGCTACTCCAGCCGTTGGTTGATACCATGCTGAAATGGGGTGAACAACAGTATCACCGCTGATTTATAGTCATACTTTTTGATTCAACTTCTGAATGTGTTAAATACAAAAAAGCGGGGTTACCCCCGCCCTTTAACTCACCTATTTCCGACACAGAAAAGGGCAATACTCACGGCTCAAATTAGATTAGAAACGGTAAGTCAGGTTCACTGCTACAACGTCATCAGTGCTTAAGCCCAATGGATTTTTGTCTTCATCCAGCAGGTTAATCTGGTAGTCAACATAGGTGAACATGTTCTTGTTGAAGTAGTAAGTCACACCGATTTCAGCATATTTCAGCAAGTCTGCATCACCCACAACAGCCAGGTCCTTACCTTTAGATTGGACATAAGCAATGGACGGGCGAATACCATTTTCAAACTGATACTGTGCGACCAACTCTACGTTCTGAGTTTTATTGGCAATCAGTGCCTTGTATGGCGTCATGTTCAACGTTTCACCGTACATTGCTGCGATATAAACCTGGTTTGCATCGTATTTCAGCGCAGTAGCCCAAGCCTGGGCCTTATCGCCACTCGCACTGTTAGCCAGATTTTTTTGGCCCAAGGTACGGTTGGATGAAGAGTAAGCGCCTGCGAAGCCAATACCGCTGCCTTCGATGTCTTGATAATCAACAGATAAACCGAAACCATCACCGTTAGCTTTCTGAATTGCACGCTCATTCTGAGTGGTATCACCGTCGTCATTACGACCCTGATACTGAGCTGCAACATTCAGGCCTTTTACCAGACCGAAGAAGTCAGAGTTACGGTATGTTGCCAGGCCGGTAGAACGGCCCGTCATATAGTTATCGGTATAAACGATTGTGTCACCACCGAATTCTGGCAGCATATCGGTATAAGCCAGCGCGTCATAAACTACGCCATAGTTACGGCCATAATCGAAAGAACCAAATTCAGCAAATTTCAGACCCGCAAAACCCAAACGGGTTTTATTGCCTTTATCACCCTGAGATTCCGCATTTTTGGCGACAACATTATATTCCCACTGACCGAAACCAGTCAGTTGGCTATTGATTTGTGTTTCCCCTTTAAAACCAAAACGGACATAAGTATCGTCTGCGTTATTATGGTTTGAGAAAAGGTACTTGGCGGCTACGCGACCATAAAGATCCAGTTTGTTGCCATCTTTATTATAAATCTCGGCTGCATTTGAGAGAGTAGGAACGATACTCAAGGCGACCGCCAGGGCCAGTATACTGCGCTTCATCATTATTTTTCCTTTGAATTTTAATAAAACCAACCCACCGGGCTAAATTAATTTTTTAGCCTCTTAAAAGTTAATTTTTAATTTTTTATAGTAACCTGTCTTGTAAAGCGAAGAGACATTATCATTAAGCACAAAAAGTTAAAATGGTAAAAACATAGAAATATCGGTATAAACAGGTAATAATTTGTAACAAAATGTTTTTAAGCAAACCTTTCACAACACACTGATTATAAATAGTTTTATATTAAATATGATAACCAACATGGTGCGATCGCACTTTTTTGGTGCAAAGTCATTTCATTTTGTTTCTTTTTCACCCTGTAACGTCGTTAGATTTGTAAATTGCAGTGAATATCACAGTTCTATTTTATTTTCTCCATAACAAAAGCAATCAAATGACTATTTAGAATGCAAAATACCTCTTCTTTTTAGTGCAACAACAAATGATAACATTCATAAAATAGGCTAATAAGATTATTAGATGTGTGGGCTTGCCACGAAAAAATAGAACACACCTCCATTAATATAAAAATCTTTATACCTCATCAGATAAGATAGTCTTAATTTTAATGAACGAAAAATGAGCCATTATTGCTAATGACTCATTTTAGTGTCTATTTATGTGATTTATCACTTTAGATTTAGCTTAAGTCGCTCCGCCGAGCTGGATATTACCCTGCGTAATTATATGCACGGATATTTATAAACCAAACTTACTTATGCCGTAGGTAATTCACTTTCATCCATTTGCACCAACATGATCCCTGCACGCAATCCTAAAGCTACCTTCGGGTTTGGAAACAAAATCCACTCATTCTCATGTTGAACCCGATAATACTCATTGGGTTGTTCGGTAAGTAATGTTCCTTGTGGGAAACGAGTAAAATTCACAAGGTCATCGGCGACTCGCAAGGTAAAATCAGAATGCTGCTTAAGTAATGATTTCACCACCCGATAAAAAAGCATCGTCTCAGTGGTACGAGCAGGCAGCTCTTCACCACTCACCAGTGTACGTAAACCACGGGTAACGCCATTGAAGTCTGAAAGTTGGTTTTCGCCAAACGGCAACGCCTTACCTAACTCTAAAGTGCAACTGGCCGCCTGATGGCATTCGCTGCTGAAATGAGCAAATGTACCGCCTGCCGAGGTATGCATAACCAGTGCCTCCAGCTCAATATCTCGCAACCAACGGACCATTGCCGCCGAATAGGGCGTCTGCTGATAAGGTAATAAGGCAAAACGGGTATGGTTAGAGCCACGAATCGCCGTATGCAGGTCATAATGCAGCCGCGCTGTTTGGTGCCCGGTCAGAAAAAATGCACTGATGACTTTTTCAAGTTCCTCAACTCTTTGTGTTTCATTATCTGACGGATAATTTTGGTAGCGGCCACCAAACATCCGGTTGATATCGTTATTGATATAGCGCTTTCCTGCGATGATCGCCGCAGGATTACCTAATAGCACCAACAAGCGGACGGCCAAAGGTAATTTTCCGCTAAATAAGTCAGTAACCAATTGATTTAAAATCTCAATTGGTGCTGTTTCATTGCCATGAATACCAGCAGAAATCACTACTGATTGGCTATAATCGCGGTGTGGCGTCAATATCAACATGCCTTCACCCAGCCACTGCCAATGCAGAGTGGCTGTTTTGCCTTGTACGATTTGCGGTGGCTCACCAGACAGTGTTACTGCTAGAAAATCCAGCATTAGCGCCCCTTCTCTCTCTTCAGTGGTTTAGGCTTCATCCAGCACTAATCGCGTTGGAACGGGTATACTGAGCCAAGGTTAAGTATGCGCGTCAGTTGATCCAACGCCTGCCGCCCTTCCTGTAACAACTGTGGATCGGCTAAATCTTTAAATTGCAGGTGGTCACGATAATGTTGATCGACCCAATTATTTAACGTAACAAACAGGGCCGGAGTCATCATTACTCTGCTGTTGACCGCCTGCAATTCCGTATCATTCAAGGCAACCCGCAAACGTAAACAGGCAGGCCCACCGCCGTTACGCATACTCTCACGTAAATCAAACACCCGAACTTCATCAATCACACTGCCACTGCTGATAAGTTCGGACAGATAGCGCCATACCCTGGGGTTTTCTTGCGACTCCTGAGGAATAACCAACAACATTTTGCCATTAGGTTTAGTTAATAATTGGCTGTTAAACAGATAGGTCGATACTGCGTCAGCTACTGACACCTGAGCTTCTGGCACTTCAATGGTGACAAATTGTTGCTCCAAACAAGCCATCTTACGGCGAATATCATCCATAACATGCATGTCAGGTACGAATGCATGTTGATGGTGAAATAACACATTCTGATTACTGACCGCGATGACATCATTATGAAAGACACCGTGATCAATTACCGTGGGGTTTTGTTGCACAAAGACGGTGCGCTCAGGCGCTAACTGATGCAATCGTGCCACCGCCTGGCTAGCTTCCAGCGTTTGTCTGGCCGGGTATCGACTGGGCATTGCGCCACCGTCTAACCCTTTGCGACCGTAAACAAACACCTGAATACCGGGGTTCCCGTACTCCCCGCCAAGGCGATTGTGATTAGCAGCACCTTCGTCACCAAACAACTCCACCGAGGGCAGCGCAGCGTGGTGAACAAAATGACGAGGGTTACTAAACACCCCTTTTAGCAATGCTGACGTGGTATCTGCCTCAATTGCCCGGTGAAATTTATTATTCAGATTAGCCACTGTAAAGTGCACTTGACCATCAGCGCTGTCAGCAGAGGGTGATACCGTCGCCGCATTGGCGGTCCACATTGATGAAGCCGAACTGACCGCTGATAACAGGCGCGGTGATTGGCGGGCAACCTGACTTAAAACCTGCTCATCAGAGCCACTGAAACCCAACTGACGCAACACGCTGATTGCTGGCCGCTCTTGTGGTGGTAGCACACCTTGCTTATACCCCAAATCAGCCAACGCTTTCATCTTAAGCAAGCCCTGCTTTGCTGCCAAACGGGGGTTGGAAACGCTATTTTGGTGCGTGGTGGAGGCCTCGTTGCCAAAAGATAAACCCGCGTAGTGATGTGTCAGCCCGACCAGTCCATCAAAGTTAACTTCATGTCCCGCCATCATATTCTCCGTTCACGGCTCAGTGGCTATTGGTTGAATCAGTCGCTGGCAAATCAAAACAAATACCGGGTGATAATGTTGTCGGCAGTATCAAGCTTTCACTCTCCAGCGAAGCCATCGGCCATGCACAATAGTCGGCAGCATAAAATGCACTTGGGCGATGATTACCCGATGCACCGACACCACCAAAAGGTGCAGCACTGGATGCCCCAGTCAGTGGTTTGTTCCAGTTCACTATCCCTGCACGCGCCTCCAGCAATAGTTGTTCAAACTGCTGACGATCCTCAGAAACCAGGCCAATGGCTAAGCCAAAGCGGGTCTGATTAGCTATTTTCAGTGCTTCGGCAAAATCTGTATAGCGGATGACACTGACCAATGGACCAAAATACTCTTCATCAGGCACATTATTGATACCCGTGATATCAATAATCCCCGGTGTGAGTACCGCACTTTGACTATCGGGCCGGGTCATGGTCAGTAACGGATGACTCCCCAACTCAATCAGATGTTGTTGAGCCGCCAACATTTTATCTGCTGCCTGAGCGGAAATAACCGCCCCCATAAAGGGTGCGGGTAGCATATCCCAGCGGCCAATACGCAGCGCTTTGGCGACGGCCACAAAACGTTGTAGAAATGCATCCCCCTCCGCGCCAGATTTCACTAACAACCGACGCGAACAGGTACATCGCTGCCCGGCAGAGATAAACGCGGATTGAATCGCAAGATTAACCGCGGCGTCAGTGTCTTTCACTTGCTCTACGATCAAGGCGTTGTTACCCCCCATTTCCAACGCCAGGATTTTTTCCGGCTGCCCCGCCAATTGACGGTGCAAGTGGTAGCCGGTATTGGCACTGCCGGTAAACAATAAGCCATCAATATCCTGCTGAGCGGCCAGCGCCTCACCGGTATCACGCCCCCCCTGCACCAAATTAAGTACCCCATCAGGGATACCGGCTTGTTGCCACAATTTGACGGTTTCTTCTGCCGTGACCGGCGTCAGTTCACTAGGTTTGAATACCACGGTGTTGCCCGCCAGCAAGGCAGGAACGATGTGACCATTGGGCAAGTGACCGGGGAAGTTATATGGGCCAAAAACGGCCAGGACACCATGTGGACGGTGACGCAGCACAGAGAGATCCCCGCCCATCGGGGTTTGGCTGCTGCCGGTCCGAATTTGGTAAGCCTGCAATGAAATGGCTACTTTACCTATCATCGCCTGTACTTCGGTCAACGTTTCCCAATGTGGCTTACTGGTTTCCAGACTGATGGTACGTGCCAGTTGCTGTTTATGTTGTTCGAGCAAGGCGGCAAAACGTTGTATTACCGCAACTCGCTGCTCCAGCGGGGTACGTGCCCAGTGAGGGAAAGCTGTTCGTGCCGCCTGGCAGGCAGCGGCGACATCTTGCTGATCCGCAGCACGGGCTTGCCATAATAGTTGCTGATCCATAGGATCATGCTTATCGAAAGACGCACCTTTACCTGTACGCCATTCACCTTGAATAAACAGAGCTGGGTGGGTCATTTCTTTGTCTCCGGAGCAAACAAGCTGACGATACGAACCGAGTCACCGGCGGCAACACCCAGTGCGGCGGCATTTTCAGAGCTTAAATGCAGTAAATCGTCGGATAGATGAGTATCAATTAATATTGCGCGGAAATCTTGGTAACGGTCGTTAGTGACCAAATAGGCCGTACCGTTTGGGTCAATATCGATATCCTCAATAGCCACCGTCCGTTTACTGCAATCACGCACCGCCCGCACTTCATCAGTATTGGCTTCCAGTGTTGGCCCGCCATCAAAAATATCGACATAGCCTTGATATTGCAGACCTTCTGTTTCCAGCACCGCGCGGGCCGGTGCGGTGTGAGGATGGACCTGTCCTATCACGGCACGGGCCTCTTCTGCCAGAAAATCCACATACAGCGGATGTTTAGGCATTAATTCGGCAATAAACGCTTTTTGCCCCGTGCCACTGAGATAATCTGCTTTAGCAAACTCAATCGAAAAGAAATGACGACCGACATTTTCCCAAAACGGTGAACGGCCATTCTCATCAGTAAATCCACGCATTTCCGCGATCACTTTGCGCGAAAAGTATTGGCGGAAAGCAGCCATAAACAGAAAGCGAACTTTCGACAGGAACGGGCCATTCTTCTCTTTCCGATACTCGGGATCGAGGAACAACGTACACAGTTCGCTGTAACCGGTGTGGTCATTACTTAGAAACAAGGTGGGAACAGATTTATACACATTAAGCGTTTTCGAGGCGTGTACCAGCGTGCCGACCCGGAAGTTATACCAAGGATCGTTCATACCAACAGCCACTTCAATCGCGCTGACGCCAACCACTTTTTGCCGTTCGCTATCTTCCAATACGAACAGATATCCCTGCTCGCCCGGTGCCAATGCGCCTTGCCAGGTATTTAATGCACGTTCTATCCTGGCCGCGAGGTGCTGCTCATTTTGTGGCAGTGAAGTCATGCCAACGCCTGTTTTCCCAGCCAGTTCAAGGATATCGGCCAGATCTCTGCGTTCTACCGGGCGAACTATCATCATAGTCAAAGTCCCTTGCTTACTGCATAAAATTACGACTGAGTCTTGCGACAAACCTGTTCAATACCCAGAGTAAGTCGGGCCAAACCCTCTTTAATATCGTGTTGGGAAATAATCAACGATGGCGCAAAACGCACGACATCAGGGCCAGCAATCAACGCGATTAGCCCGTGCTGTGCTGCCGCCTGAACAATCTCTTTCGCTTTACCGGCATAATCACTATTGAGTGCGCAGCCAATCAACAAGCCACGTCCGCGAATTTCAGCAAAAACCTTGTACCGCGCATTAATTTCTGCCAATCCATCCAAGAACCACTGATTACGATCTTTAACGCCCGCTAATAGCGCGGGTTGGTTAATCAATGACAAAACCGTTCCCGCCACTGCACAGGCTAAGGGGTTGCCGCCATAGGTGGTGCCGTGGCTACCGACATTGAGCGCGCTGGCATATTTTGTCGTGGTCAGCATCGCCGCAATCGGGAAACCACCGCCAAGCGCTTTAGCACTGGTTAGCACATCCGGCGTAACGCCATAGTGCATATAGGCATAAAGCTCTCCGGTACGGCCCATCCCGGTTTGCACTTCATCAAAAATCAGTAACGCATGATGGCGGTCACAAAGCGCTCGCAAACCATGCAGGAACTCTCTTTCAGCCGGTAACACGCCGCCTTCGCCCTGAATTGGCTCGACAATCACCGCACAGGTTTGGTCATTAATAAGCGCTTGTGCCGAGGACAAGTCGTTGAAAATACCGTGGCTGATACCACCGGGTAACGGTGCAAAATCTTGCGAATACTTAGGCTGCCCGCCGGCGGAAACCGTAAACAGCGTCCGGCCATGAAATGCATTTCTAAAGGCAACAATCTGATTCTTTTCACCCGGCAGACCCGGTTTATTGGCAAAATTATCCAATGCATACTTACGTGCCAGTTTCAGTGCGGCTTCATTAGCCTCAGCACCGGAGTTGCAGAAGAAAACCTTTTCCGCAAAAGTGGCATCAATCAATTGCTTCGCCAAACGCAATACCGGTTCATTGGTATAACCATTGCCGAGATGCCACACCTTATCTGCCTGTTCAATCAGCGTGGCTTTTACGGCCGGGTGCCCATGCCCCAAGGCATTCACCGCAATACCACCGGCAAAGTCGATATATGATTTTCCTTGCTGATCCCACAGCGTCGAGCCTTCACCACGAACGATGATGAAATCTGCCGGTGCATACGTTGGGACGATCCACTCGTCAAAAGATTGTCGGGTGACCGGAATTGGCTGTTCCATATTGACCTCTTTAATCAGCGTAAATATTAGGTTTAGAGACTTATCATCAGCACGAACCAAAAAAACCAACAAAAACCTCTTATTCTGTTAACAATAAATAATGAAATATATTCACCTGATATAAAGTGTACAGCAGCTTTCGTGCCACACCATTCCAAATGTGAATAAAATGTATAAATTTCATAAAAACAGCCACTTAAAATGAATAACTATGCACAATAATCGCATTCACACTTCTTAAAAGGCGCATTTGGTGCCTTTTACAAATTGAAAATCGAAATTATATGCATATAAAACAAACTTTCTCTTTTGCTCTGCCATATCACATTTTGGCAACACAAAAATAACAATAAATGTTTTAGCTGCCCTATAAATGAGCAGCTATTGCATCAATTGAGTGCGTTTTATCTGTGAATAAATTGGCTATGACCAAAAAAACTGATCATTTATGCAAAAGAGTGCGTGTGAAGAAACCTGAGTATCGCTAGAGGATAATGCTGGTTTGGCTGTCATTGCCAGAATCAAACCAGCATGGGATTGGTGGGGGGGAATGGTATGGCTAACGATGAGATCGGCTGTTATCCGCGCTGCCCATCAATTGGTTAATTAATTGAGCCAGAATATGAATCGCTTTTTCGCTCTGTTCAGACCACGCAAAAGAGGCATTAAGTCGAAAGCAGTGATCAAATTGATTCCCGGTGGTAAACATACGTCCTGGCGCAATACTCACGCCCTGCGCCAATGCACGTCGGTATAACTCGCTGGCATTAAAAGGGGGCTCCAGCTCCAGCCATAAAAAATAGCCCCCTGCCGGATGACTAATTTTAACGTTTTTGGGGAAGTGTTCGGCCACCGCTTGATGCAAGGTATTGAGCCGCTGTTCCATTAGCCGTCGCAAGCGGCGCAAATGGGTATCGTATCCCCCCTGACTTAAATAATCGGCAATCGCCAACTGTGTCGGCACGCTCGCTGAAACCGTACTCATTAACTGCAAATGCTGAACTCGCTGAGCATGTTCGCCAGCAGCAACCCACCCCACGCGGAACCCTGGCGCCAAACATTTAGAAAAGGAGGAACAATGCAGGATTTGCCGATGCTGATCGAGGGCTTTTGCCGGCAACAACCGCTCTGCACCGAAGTACAACTCGCCATAAACATCATCTTCAATCAGTGAAATATTATTCTGCTGTAACAGCGCCACCAACCGTTTTTTCTGCGGCCATGACATGGTGCATCCCAACGGATTCTGAAAGTGAGTCATCAGCCAGCAAGCCTTGATCGGGTATTGGCTGATCACCTGTTCCAGGGAATCCAAATCCATACCCTGTTGTGGATGAGTAGTAATGGCGATGGCTTTCAGCCGTAAGCGCTCAATTGCCTGTAATGCGCCATAAAAGGCCGGTGACTCAATGACCACCCAATCGCCGGGCTGAGTCACCGCCTGCAAACTCAAGCTGAGTGACTCCATCGCACCCGCTGTAATCACAATCTCTTCCGGCGAAACATTCATCCCGCTCGCGGCATAGCGCTGAGCAATATTGCGCCGCAGGCTTTCATTGCCCGGCGGCAGATTGGTCACCGAACTTTGTGGTGATATCTTGCGCGCAACATTGGCCAACGCGCGTGATAACCGTGGTTGTATTAACAGACTCGGATCAGGAAACGCCGAGCCAAACGGCATTATGGCCGGATCTTTACCCGCCTGAAGCACATCAAAAATAAAAGCATTAATATCCACCTGTTCATCCAGATGCAGCTTTTTCCCCCGCTGAGGTTGGGGCAATTGTGTCGGGCGTGACGCAACGTAATAGCCCGACTGGGGGCGCGCCATGATCCATCCCTGACTTTCCAGCAATTGGTAAGATTGCACCACTGTCATCAAACTTAAACCTGACTGCTTACAACTCTCCCGCAGAGAAGGCAGCTTATCACCCGCCTGCCAGACTTTAGATTGTATCTGTGCCCGAATTTGTTGAGCTAACTGTTCATATCGTGTCATAAAGAATCTGTTATAGGTAATATTGGATTAATTGTCACTATTATAGCCACTTTAACTTATGGTTAACTAACTGCCAAGTTTCCCGCAAAAAATTGCTCGAGGGTCACTCACCATCCCGAGACGATTGGCGTAATTTATTTTTTGCATTTATACATAGATGAGGCAGTACCATGTTTGCAGTGAGGTCGCTATGTTTGGCTTAACCGCTCTAGAGTTGGCCCGGATCCAATTCGCTTTTACTATTTCATTTCATATCATTTTCCCCGCCATCACTATCGGACTGGCCAGTTTTCTTGCGGTACTCGAAGGATTATGGCTGAAAACCAAAAATGAGGATTACCGTGACCTGTACCACTTCTGGTCAAAAATCTTTGCTGTCAACTTTGGTATGGGGGTGGTTTCTGGTCTGGTCATGGCCTACCAGTTTGGTACCAACTGGAGCTTCTTCTCTGAATTCGCAGGGAGCATTACCGGCCCACTCCTGACGTATGAAGTGCTAACGGCTTTCTTCCTTGAAGCCGGTTTCCTCGGCGTGATGCTTTTTGGCTGGAACCGCGTCGGGCCGGGCTTGCACTTCTTTGCTACTTGTATGGTGGCGCTGGGCACGCTGATGTCTACGTTCTGGATCCTCGCCTCCAACAGTTGGATGCAGACTCCACAAGGCTTTGAAGTCATCAATGGGCAAGTGGTACCCGTTGACTGGCTGAAAGTCATCTTTAACCCCTCATTCCCCTACCGCTTGCTGCATATGACAACCGCCGCGTTCCTGGCATCGGCATTCTTTGTCGGCGCATCTGCGGCCTGGCATCTATTGCGCAAGCGTGACACCCCAGCGATGAGAAAGATGCTATCTATGGCGATGTGGATGGCATTAATTGTCGCCCCCATTCAGGCCGTCATCGGTGATGCTCATGGCTTAAATACGCTGGAATATCAGCCGGCTAAAATTGCTGCCATTGAGGGCCACTGGGAAAATAAACCCGGTGAACCTACGCCATTGATTCTGTTTGGCTGGCCAGACATGAAACAGGAAAAAACGCACTTTGCGCTGGAAATCCCCTATTTAGGCAGCTTGATCCTGACCCACAGTTTGGAAAAACAGATCCCGGCGCTGAAATCTTTCCCACCGGAAGACCGCCCAAACTCTACCATTGTGTTTTGGTCATTCCGCATCATGGTCGGTTTAGGCATGTTGATGATTTTGGCTGGGTTCTGGAGTTTATGGTTACGCTGGCGAGGAGGGTTGTATCAATCGCGCCCATTCTTGTATTTCGTTTTGTGGATGGGGCCATCCGGTCTGATTGCTATTCTGGCCGGTTGGTTTACCACTGAGGTCGGCCGCCAGCCGTGGATTGTTTATGGTCTGCAACGTACCCGCGACGCAGTTTCCTCTCATGGTGAGATGCACATGAGCATCAGTCTGTTGGTGTTTATTGTGGTGTACGGCTCGGTATTCGGCGTGGGATATGCCTATATGATGCGCTTGATCCGCAAAGGGCCGAAGGCACATGAAGGCACACAGCAAAATAAAGGTGGCCCCGGCCAATCAAGTACGCCATCACGGCCATTGTCTGCCGTCAGTGAACCATTTGGTAAGGACAACCAACCGGTAAATAGTGATAACAACCAAGGCCACAGGAGTTAATTATGGGTATCGATCTTCCACTGATCTGGTTTGTCATTATTGTTTTCAGCACCATGATGTATGTCGTTATGGATGGTTTCGATTTGGGCATCGGCATCCTGTTTCCGCTGGTCAAAGCCAGCCGTGACCGGGATTTAATGATGAACAGCGTAGCCCCAGTGTGGGACGGCAATGAAACCTGGCTGGTTTTAGGCGGCGCGGCCTTACTGGGTGCGTTCCCGCTGGCATATGCGGTTATTTTGGATGCCCTGGCAATCCCATTAACCCTAATGCTGTTGGGCTTAATTTTCCGTGGTGTGGCATTTGAATTCCGCTTTAAAGCCAGCCCGAACAAACAACATATCTGGGACAAAGCCTTTATTGGTGGTTCTCTGGTCGCCACATTTACCCAAGGAATGGTTGTTGGTGCATTTATTAATGGATTTCCAGTAACAGGTCGTAGCTATAGTGGCGGGCCGTTTGACTGGTTTACTCCTTTCGCGCTGTTCTGCGGCCTCGGTTTGGTAACCGCCTATGCCCTACTCGGTTGTACCTGGCTCATTATGAAAACTGAAGGCCATGTACAGGAAGTGATGCATAAGCTGGCAACACCTCTCACACTCTTTATGCTACTGATTATTGCCGTTATCAGTCTGTGGACGCCGCTGGCGCATCCGCAGATTGCAGCGCGCTGGTTTACCCTACCAAACGTGTTCTGGTTCCTGCCCGTTCCTGTATTGGTATTGCTTGCCAGTGCAGCCTTACTGCGCTCAGTTCGCCGTGGTGCGCATTACGCACCTTTCTTATTAACCTTATTGTTGGTCTTCCTGGGATACAGCGGCCTTGGCATTAGCATCTGGCCCTACCTTATTCCGCCGTCTATTACCCTGTGGCAAGCTGCCGCTCCACCACAAAGTTTGGGATTCATGTTAGTCGGCGCGTTATTTATTATTCCCATTATTCTGGTTTATACCTTCTGGAGCTACTACGTGTTCCGCGGGAAAATCAATCATGACCAAGGTTACCACTGAGTTTACGTCAGCCATTCGTGTCAGGGCGGGGTGCCGACCCTGATACTTTTCTAAGAACAGTGAGTTGGAATGAATATGAGTGACACTAATATACGTGAAAATAAGGCGGTAGCATCACAGCCCTCCCCCCATGCCGCTGAACAGGTAAAAGCTCCGTGGTGGAAAAAAGTCGGCTGGTTGGTGGTCATTTGGTGCGCTAGCGTATTGGCATTATTGGCCGTCTCTATGCTGTTTCGTATGATGATGACAGCCGCAGGAATGAAGTCTCATTAGCTCTAACACTTCAGCACCAAAAACGGTAAAGTAGCGGCGTTGATTGGTCAAAGGATTCCCGCTTTATGAGACGTTACCTGATCCCATTAGTTAATCAGATTGCCATGCTGATGATACTGCTGGGTATGCTTGGGCTGGCTGGCATGACCATTTCGTCATGGATGGCACAAAGCATTCAGGGTAATGCACATGCCATCAACAAAGCAGGCTCGCTGCGAATGCAAAGTTACCGACTGCTTTCGATGGTTCCGCTTGATGAAAATGACTTGTCTTATCTGGTGGCGTTAGAGCAAGACAAAACCAGCAGTGATTTACAGCAAGCGTTGCAGCGAGAAGGGCTAAACAGCCAGTACCGGCAAATAGAGCAGTATTGGCAGACCACACTCAAACCCCAATTACAGCAGGCCAGGCACCCTGACGAGGTTGCAGCCAGTGTTGCCGACTTTGTCCACCAGCTTGATGCCCTGGTGCTCGCCATAGACCACAAAACTGAGCAACGCCTACTGCTGGTCACCCTGATTCAGTTGGTATTTATTGTACTAACACTGGGGCTTCTGCTGGTCACTATCTATTATCTGCGCCGCCGCTTACTCAGCCCGTGGCTGCAATTGATCTCAATGGCTCATGCGATTGGACGAGGTGATTTTAGTCAACGCTATAGGTTGTCCCATCAACGCGATGAGATGGGGATGTTGGGTATCGCATTAAATCGCATGTCGCAGGAATTATCATTAATTTACAGTGACTTGGAAAAGCGCGTCACTGAAAAAACCGCCGATTTACAACAGAAAAACCAAGTACTGGCTTTCCTTTATCATAGTAGCCGTCAATTACACACAAACCAGCCATTGAGCGAACGCTTGATCCCAGTGATTGAACAATTACAGGCGCTTACACCGTTGGAAAATGTGCAAATCTGTTTGTATGAAAGTCATCTATACCGCAATCAGCTCAACCACTTTACCGATGGTGAGAACCTGCCACCACAACATCGCCCGACTCAATTAACTGTCGAAGGCCCTTACGTTCCATTAAACCGTGGCATGTCATGGGAGTCCCTGAGCTGGAGCTTGAGTGATAAGCTCGGTCAATATGGTTTGCTCCTGGCAAAACTTCCCACGGATAAGCCACTCAATTCGGATCAACAACAACTGGTTAATATGCTGGTTGAGCAGCTGACCAGCACGCTGGCGCTGGAAAGTCAGGCACGGCACCAACAGCAACTCCTGCTAATGGAAGAGCGATCGGCCATTGCGCGGGAATTGCATGATTCTATCGCTCAATCCTTATCTTGCCTGAAAATACAAATTAGCTGCCTACAGATGCAGACTCCGGATTTACCGGAAGCAAGTAAGCTACTGATGCAGCAAATGCGGGATGAATTAAACGTTGCCTACCGCCAGTTACGTGAATTACTCACCACTTTCCGCCTAAAACTTAATGAGGCAACACTTCAAGCCGCGCTACAAAAATTGGTGAATGAATTCAGTGAGCGGGCCGCGCTAAAAATTGAACTCAGTTTTAGCCTTCCCTCCGATGGGGTACCAGACCATCAAGCTATCCACATGGTCAATATTGCCCGTGAAGCGCTGAATAATATCTACAAACATGCACATGCCAGCGAAGCGCGGGTCGAAGTGACCCGCATCCAAGGCGATGTGGTGATGTCGATTCGCGATAATGGCTGCGGGATTGGTCAGGCCAGCGAGCGGCCTAATCATTACGGTTTGATAATTATGCAGGATCGCGCCAACAGTTTGCATGGGCACTGTGATATTCGTCAGCGAGAAAATGGGGGTACTGAAGTCCGGGTGCAATTTACCCCAGATAACGATGACCTCGACTGATTACCTGTGGAAAATGGTAAAACAAGCCATTTATCACGTTCTGCTTCATAAGACATATTCACCAGACGGTAAATTTAGCTGGAATCATTCAGCATACGTGCGGCGATAATCAATAATTCGTTACTCATGCCCTCTTCTCATTCACGGATATATCGGCTGACGCTGGTCTGCAAGAGGAATAATGTTAAGCCGCTGGGAATATATCAGACAGAAAATAGAAATTAAAATATATATTTCAATCAGATAACTAAAACCCATACATTATTGGTTCTAACCGATTGATGCGTTACAACTGAAATTAGCGATATTTAAATACTTCTTAATAGAGCACTTTGCCGTTAGACGCACATTTTAAGCGGTGATAAGATCGCTCACATTAATTTATTGGCATAAACTTTATCTCCCGCATATTCATGTCAGAGAAGAAGTTGATCTTGCCGTTTGCCGTCTCTTCAGGAGTGATTCATGCCATTGGCAATTATCGCACTTACCATTGCTACTTTTGGTATTGGTACCAGCGAATTTGTGATTATGGGGTTGTTACCGGAAGTCGCCAGTGACCTGAGTGTCAGCATTCCCAAAACCGGCATGTTGGTTTCAGTTTACGCGATGGGCGTGGTTATCGGTGCCCCTCTTTTAGCGATTGCCACGGCCCGCATCCCACGAAAATCCACACTGCTGGGTTTAATCGTGTTGTTTATTCTCGGCAATATCCTGTGTGCACTGGCTGAAACCTATAATCTGTTAATGATGGCACGCATTATTGCGGCCCTGTGTCATGGCACCTTCTTCGGCCTGGCATCGGTGGTCGCAACTGACCTGGTGCAACCCAATCGCCGGGCTCGAGCCATCGCTCTGGTCTTTATGGGGGTGACACTGGCTAATGTACTCGGTGTTCCGCTAGGTACCGCTATCGGGCAGGCTTTCGGTTGGCGTGCCGCTTTCTGGGGCGTTAGTGCGATTGGGATTGTGGCAATTATTGCCGTGGTTGCCTGGCTGCCGAATAATATTCCAATGAAGCGAATTAGCCCGAAATTAGAATTTAAAACCCTGATGCAAAAGAAAGTACAAACGGCTCTGCTGCTATCTGTGTTAACCAATACCAGTCTGTTTACTGTATTTACCTATATTGCCCCCTTACTGCGCGATGTGACGCAGGTTTCTGAACATGGGGTGACTGTGGTTTTATTAATTCTCGGTGTCGGCTTGTCAATCGGCAGTGTACTGGGTGGCCGCTTGGGTGATAAAAACTTGGTCGGCTCAATGACTCGCCTGATAGCCATTTTGATAGGTATTCTACTGGCATTGCATTACACCATTGGTTTTTACTTACCGGCAGTGCTGACCTTGTTTATCTGGAGTATTGTGGCTTTTGCCCTTTGCCCAATGTTACAACTGTTAGTCGTCGATCAGGCCCGAAATGCCCCCAATCTGGCCTCCACCTTTAACCAAAGTGCGTTTAATTTAGGCAATGCATTAGGTGCCTGGCTTGGTGGTTCATTACTGGCATTTGGCGTGCGATTAGAACAGCTACCGCTTGCCGCGATGGTGGTCATGGCGATAGCGTTAGTCACCATGCTACGTTTAAGTATGCATTTCAGGCGAACCGCAGTAGTGCAATCTATCAGTTAACCCGTTGACACATTTTGCCCTGCACACCTGCGGGGCAACGATACCCTGCCGTTTCCTTCACACTTATCTTATGCAAATAATTATCATTAACATTAGTTGGTGGTATAGTTTAGCGCTCTATAAGCCATGCCTATGCTGGCTAACGGCCAAGAAATAGAACACCAATAAGATAAGAAGGATAAACTGTGACTTTGGAATCCACCGCAGCAAAACCCCTACACCGCCCAACGCCCCCGCGTCTGGTTCAGGTAAAAAGGATCGAAGACACCTCACCACATTTGCGCCGCATCACATTTCATAGCCCGACATTGCATGATTACCCGGCAGATTGTGCCGGCGCTCATCTGAAGATTTTCTTACCCTTAGCCCATCAGACACAACCTGAGTTACCGGCACCTGGCGAAAAAGGCCCAATCTGGCCCGCGGCTGATATTCGCCCAATTGTGCGCACCTATAGCGTTCGAGCCGCCCGCCCGCAACAGTTAGAAATAGATATTGAGTTTGTAATGCATGAAAGCCGTGGCCCGGCGGTAGATTTTGCCCGTCATGCTAAAGCAGGAGATTGGATAGGGATAACGAACCCCGGTGGGCCGGATACCCTGTTGCCCTGTGCCGCCTATAGCTATCTGGTAGGAGATCCCTCTTCACTCCCAGCCATTGCCGCCCTGCTGGAAACACTGCCTACTGACGCGCAGGGTCATACCATCATTCGTGTGGATAGCCCGCAGGATGTGCTAGACCTGATAAAACCTGTCGGTATGGCATTAAGCTGGGTGATTGGCGGAACCGAGAAGACAATCGATGTGGTTAACCAATTCTGTACTCTGGATTTGCCAATGGATAAGGCCGCTTTCTGGTTGGCAGGCGAAGACAAAATGGTGGTGCAACTGCGCCGCTATCTGCGTCGTGAAAAAGGCTGTCAGCGCCAGCAACTCTATGCGATACCCTATTGGCGTGAGGGGATGACAGAAGAAATTTATCATCAGAAACGCCATGAAGTTATGGACAACATTGACAGCTAGAATGTATTAATACCTATAAAATCAATGGGCATAATCTTGTGATGCCCATGTTATTCGCCTTCCCCCCGCCTGCATCGCAGTTAAAAGCTTGTAAATTTCCTGCGACAATTCCCTGTTATTTGTTAGTCTTATAGCTATATTGCCTGCAATATGGCGCTTAATTATCATTAAATGGGTCTAATGCCTGTTTAATACAGTAAAGTTATTAGGAGCATTCTCAAAATGAAGTCGCAACATGATCCTGGCCGATCTAAATCTCGCCATCACGAATACTCCCTTATCCTGCCTATTATTGCGCTGGTTATTCTTAATATCTGGGGTGATACCAGCAATTTTGCTGCCGTCATCGTTATTAACCTGATTGCCCTGGTCGGTATCCTGAGCAGTGCTTTCAGTGTGGTACGTCATGCTGACGTTTTAGCACACCGTTTGGGTGAGCCTTATGGTTCCTTGATCCTCAGCTTGTCAGTGGTGGTACTGGAGGTCAGTTTGATCTCGGCAATGATGGCGACAGGCGATGCTGCCCCCGCGTTGATGCGCGATACGCTCTATTCCATCATTATGATTGTTATCGGCGGCCTGGTCGGGGTTTCGCTGTTGCTGGGTGGGCGCAAATTTGCCACCCAACACGTTAATCTGGTGGGGATCAAACAGTACCTGATGGCTATCTTCCCATTGGTTATCATTGTCTTGGTCTTACCGAGCACCCTGCCGGGCGGTAACTTCAGCGTCGCACAATCGTTGGTGGTTGCCGCCATTTCCGCTGCCATGTACGGCGTGTTCCTGCTAATTCAAACTAAAACGCACCAAAGCCTGTTTGTCTACGAACATGAAGATGAAGGTGATGACCCAAGCGATCCGCATCACGGTAAACCCTCGTCGCACAGCAGTGCGTGGCATACTTTCTGGCTGTTGATACATCTGGTGGCCGTTATTGCCGTCACCAAATTTGATGCCAACCCACTGGAAGCGCTACTGACTGAACTCAATGCGCCCGCTAAATTCACCGGCTTCCTGATTGCCTTGCTCATCTTGTCACCGGAAGGCTTGGGCGCATTAAAAGCGGTCTTGGCTAATCAGGTACAGCGCGCAATGAACCTGTTCTTTGGCTCAGTGCTGGCAACAATCTCCCTGACGGTTCCTGCGGTTACATTAATAGCGGTATTGACCGGGCAGGAGCTTAATTTTGGCCTCGAAGCACCGCATATAGTGGTCATGGTCAGCGTGTTGATTCTGTCGCAAATCTCCTTCTCTACCGGCAGAACCAACGTGCTCAACGGCACCGCTCATCTGGCACTGTTTGCCGCGTATATGATGACGATTATGTTGTAGCGACGATTAATGAATAGCAAAGGGCAAGCGTTTATCGCGCTTGCCCTTTTTTATGGGGTCATCCATTCATAACCTTGAGTTATGAATAGGCGTTTAGGGTTCGCTGGCACAGCTCAGAGCGCACACAGTCCTGTTTATCGAAGCGAATAATGCCGATCATTTCATCCTCGGCAAAACGCTCCAATGCATCGCTAAGACCTGATTTCACCCCACGCGGCAGATCGCATTGGGTAATATCGCCATTAACAATGACCGTAACATTCTCACCCAGGCGGGTCAGAAACATTTTCATTTGGCTGGCGGTGACGTTTTGTGCCTCATCGAGGATCACCACCGCATTCTCAAAGGTACGCCCGCGCATGTAAGCGAAAGGCGCGATTTCCACTTTACCGATTTCCGGTCGCAGACAATATTGCATGAACGAGGAACCGAGCCGGCGCAGCAAAATGTCGTACACCGGGCGGAAGTAAGGCGCGAATTTTTCAGAGATATCACCGGGTAGGAACCCCAGATCCTCATCTGCCTGTAGCACCGGTCGCGTCACAATAATCCGTTCAACCTCTTTGTGAATGAGTGCTTCTGCTGCCTTGGCAGCGCTGATAAAGGTTTTACCACACCCCGCTTCACCGGTGGCGAAGATGAGCAGCTTACTGTCTATGGCTGATAAGTAATGACTTTGAGCTTCGGTACGTGCCTGAATAACGGAGGTATCGCGGCTATCCCGCGCCATACCTATTGATTCAACACCGCCCATTTGCACTAACGATGTCACGTTTTCTTCCTCACGCTGACGATGACTACGTGAATCACGTCTAATCACGCGTTTCGCTTCACGACGAGCTTTGATCACTGCTTTCTGTCTTCCCATAGTGGCACCTTACAGTTTGATTCAACTATCGCAGCAGGAAAGCCCGCGCGATTATATCCGCCATACTTCAAGCTACATATGTTGGCTGCTCTTTAATTACTGACTGCCGCCTTGCTGCACTCGAATTATTTTGGGTATATGTTTCACATACGGATGAGGTTCTGGCTTCCTTTGCAGCCAATACTAGCGATAAAAATGCGAATAATGTCAGCATCCAACCTGATGGTCGGATGAAAACAATATCGCAACGGGAGTGATTGCATGACACAGATACGGGGAATAACGACAAGACTGAAAATAATAGAGTAGAAGTCAATAAAGAGGGTAATACTGGAATTTGAGAGTCGGCGTTGAAGCCCTCGTAACAACGAGTCGATTGAGTAAAACCTTTGTTTTGTCTTAACAGCCCAATCATGGACTCTACCATTAGCGATCCCCGCAGTGATAAACATCAGCCTAAGCTATGCACCGTGTGAAAAATACCGCCGTATGATTACAGTATAATGACACTCTTAAGTTTCGCGAGATGAAAATGTAAAAAAATATAATTTCTTTATGTGCTCACTTTTAACTCTAATTGTTTTATAGATCGTGCTATAGCTAAGCTAATTATTTCGCCTTTACACCTTTTTATCTATTATTAGCTTTATTTAGAAAAATTAGACTGAATAATTTATCTATAAAACAGCAATATAGGATCAATGCATTTAAATCAGCACACCATTAGCGACAAACTCTTAAATCTTGTAATCGTACTTTTTGCCGGCCCTGGTTATCAAAGTTTTCTGCGGCTAACCAATCATTAAATGCTTGCTTAATTAATGGCCAGTCTCTGTCAGTTATCGAGTACCAATTGGTGTCTCTATTGCGCCCTTTCGTCACGATTGCCTGACGAAATTGCCCTTCGTACTGAAAACCAAAACGGGATGCCGCAGAGTTAGACGGTTCATTTAACGAATCACATTTCCACTCGCAGCGCCGATAGCCTAATTCATCAAAAACATAATGTAATAGCAGATATATGGCTTCTGTTCCTGCCGAATGACGTTTTAACCGTGGCGACCAATTAACAGAACCAATCTCAATTACGCCGTTTTTTTCATCAATACGCTGCAACCCTACAGTGCCCAATGCATCACCCGATAGCGAATCAACCACGGTGTAATGGAAAGCATCATTGGCATTAATTAACTTTTGCAGATAATGGTAAAAGTCATCTTCATTCTCAGGACGCTCACAATAAAAATAGGTCCAGTCCCGCGCATCATTAATAAGATGGTAAGCCTGAAAGAGTGATTTTGCATGTTTATCGGCATGAACCGGTGTCAGATAGCAAAAATGGCCGGATGGGATTTCTTGCTTAGGTGTTTGCGCTGACGGCCAATCAACTAATTCCGCACCGATAGTTTGTCCGAACTGATTTTGTCTCACTGTGTGCTCCCGTTAAACCCCGTTGTCAAAAGAATATCAATGAATTACCAGACGTAATAGCTGCGCACGCGGTAATTGCGGCTAAAGCATAGCAATATATAAGCAGAGTGGATAAATAAAGTGGAGTTTTGCGGTATTTGCTATTGGAGATAGTATCTAAAGAAACGGAAATAACGTCTGAATACCCAATATCAGCCCACGATGGGGTGTTATCAGGTATTCAGCGATGATTGCCCATCACCCTCTGCGTAAATTGATAACCGGAGCGACTTGCGGCAAGTGCAGCCCTTCCTTCACCTCCAGCAGATTCCCATGTTCATCGTTATACAATGTGAGACACGAACCGGTTTGCAATTGGGTAATCATCTCACTCGTCATTTCCATACTATTAGCCAGCTCATCGTCATCCAGATGAGGTCGGTGCCCGCGGCGCTCAACTTGAAAACGCACCTGATTATATTTTGCCCAGACAATCAGCACGACAGCATTAAATGCCGCAATCGCCGCATACAAGGCGAGAGTGGTCAGGCTGGCGAGGATATACATTCTGAATGGAATCGGCCCCATGTTCGGCGCCCTGCCGACCATATCGAAAAAGCCCTTTACAAACAGGAAGATAAAACCGAACCAAGCTAAAGCGGTAATAATAATGTCGATCCAGCGTGGGATGAACCGCTGCTCGGTATGAATCAGAGGTGTACTCATGGTTTTACCCTCCCGATCCCGCGATCCGGGCTAACCCAGCGCGCACGCTGACGTTTGGTGTTCAGCATGACTTTTGGGAACGACACTACGGTGGTAAACAAGCTCAGCATCCAGTAAACCATCGGATACCAGATAATCCAAAACAGTGAGTTACCCAATTTTGGCTCATAGCGCCGTTCAATCACCAAACTGATAGCAAACTGCAACAGACAGGTCAGCGCTAATACCATCCCGGTAAACGCCGGGGGGAAGACACTTTGTACATGAATACCCGGCGGGAGAGTAATAACCATGCCCAACAGGAACAGGATAATACTGAACAGGTAAGTAAACGCCCAAGTAATTGACAGTGAATACTCAAGGAACAGCAGCCACATGCGGCGATTACGCCAACGCCACAGCTTAAACATGTTTTTCAGGAAAACCTCAGCTCCGCCCTGCGCCCAACGCAGCCGTTGTTTCCATAAACCTCTTAATGTTTCTGGCATCAAAATCCAGCATAACCCACGCGGTTCAAAGAACACCGACCAGTGCCTGATTTGGAGTTTCCAACTGATATCAATATCTTCAGTTATCATATCCGGGCTCCAATAGCCCACATCGGCCAACGCCCGGCGGCGAAAAGCAGCCACCACACCCGATACCGTAAATACCTGACCATAAACGCGCTGAGTTCGTTTAATCAGGCCAATGATCGAGGAGAATTCCCCCACCTGAACACGGCCAATCAACGTGGATCGCGTGCGAATACGTGGGTTACCGGTTACGGCTCCAGTGCGCGGGTTGGCAATCAGTGGGGCAACCAGATAGGGCACGGCTTTGCTGTCAAGCAAAGCATCACCATCGATACAGACCAGATACTCGCTGCGCGCCGCTGCGGCCCCCATACGCAAAGCAATGGCTTTGCCCTGATTATGTGCCAGATGAATAACACGCAAGCGTGGATCTTCCGTCAACATAGCATCCAGCACTTGTGCTGTATTGTCGCTGGAGCCATCGTTAATCGCGATCACTTCAATATTGGTATAGGTCTGAGCCAGTGCAGCATGGATGGTTTCTCGCGCATTCAGCCCCTCGTTAAAGCAAGGGATTAAAATAGACACCAATGGATTGCCTTTCAGCTCCGGAGCTGGCACATCATCGCCCCACGGCCAGCGTCTTTCCCGACGTAACCAGAAGTAGAGACCTCCGGTTATCCAGATCCCAGACATAAAGAGTGGATAGAAGAAAACAAAATTCAGCAGCACATCACCGGTAAAGAGCAGGATTAAACCCACGGGGATACTCAGTACCAAGCAGAGAATGAGTAACGCAATTATTCTATCGATCATATAAAGGATACCAGGCAGAAGATAGCACAGGACGGACATCTTTTAGCGGCGGTTCGCCAGTGATAAAGTTATCCGGATAGTAACCAAAATTTTGTGCGCCATTTAATTGCAACTGGCGCATCCATCCCGCCAGTATCGGGCCACTGATGGCATTGCTGCCCTCTGGCTTGGTCCAGTCCTTCGATTGCAGTTCAAATACCGTTTTATTCAGTGCACCTGGACGCTGCGCAACTTTGTTAACCAATTGCGCTAGCCACTCATTAGAATCTGATAATGGCACTTTCTCCATTAACGGCATTGCCATTGGGGCAACCCAATCATAGTTAGCCAGAAAATCATCAAAGTTCTGCGCAAACCAAGCTTCGCTTTCCGGCTCTAAGATAGGCATTGCAAATATATTACGGGCAGACTTCACTTGTGGGCCACGGACATCACGAACCTGACGCGTTAATTCATTGGTGAAATCAACCAAATATTTACTTTTATAGCGCGTCCAGCGGGCCATTGTTTCCGGGTCTTGACGTATTGTGACGATTGAACCAGGGAAACCTGCTTTTTCATACGCACGAATCGCATCCGGCGACGCATCTTCAAAATCAGACATCACCGCATCGTCGTGATAAAGGACGCCTTCAATTGGCGCGCTATAGGCCATATCGCGATAAATATCGATAATGCGCTGCCTGACTTCAGGGTTAAATGGCGACAGGCGGCGATATTGGTCCGGATCGATACTTGTTTTACCGGTTTTCGGATCAATACGTTCAATCCGTGGCAAAGAAGGGTCCATCTCAAATGCCAGCACGGGCATCCAGGCATACACATTAACATCTGGCCGTGAGGCTAATTGCCATGCAACGCGGTTAAACAGATTTTCACGCATCGGAATCCAGCGGTTCGGGAAGTAAACCTGCCGAATATTGCCATCCCCTTTAGGATCAGAAAACGCTTGCAGAAACACTGTAGTGACACGTAAATCAGAAATACGTTGCACCAGTTTGTCAAGGTTCTCCTTTTCCTGCACCGGGTCCGGATCGTAGAGATAATCCAGATCAACATGCGCAACCCGCATGATGCCTTTTTCCTGAACCGAGGTGATCAACTGGGTAAAGTCTTTTAACGACGGGTTATTGCTGATAAGAATACGCGGTATATTCATCAGGTCATTAACGTTACCAATGCCCGGCTCCAGCGTCATCGCCATTTGATAACCGTGTTGGCGTAAAATAGTTAATACTGTTCCGCTCGGCGCACCGTATGGCCAAACCCAAACCCGCGGTTGTTTCCCTGTAGCTTGGGTAAGACGCTGGGTTATCAACGTCACATCTTTTTCCATCCGTTGCTTGAAAGCCGCTTCCGTTTCGTACTTCTTCGTTTTAGGGTCATAGATCAGATTGGCCGCAGCGGGTTCGGTATTCCCCTGTGGGTTAGCAAGCACACCATAGTGTGATGCGTAGGTATGTGCTCCGATTTCGATCAGTTTTGATTTGGACATTTCACTGATCTGTTTCCAGCTAAGGAAACGGGCGCGATCGGTGCTTAACCCACCGAAATCTACTTTCTTATTCACTGGCGTATCAATCCACACCCCAACCGGGGCCAGAACCGCACTAAACTTATTAGCTTCTAACAACGGGTATACACGGTTATAAAAACTGCTATAACCATCGTCGAAGGTAAGTAATACGGCTTTATTCGGTAACGGTGTGCCACCGTTATGTGCGGCTAAAATCTGATCAACGGAAACGATGTTATAGCGATTATCCTTCAGCCAGGCTAACTGTTCACTTAACGCGCTGCTTCTTACCGACAGATAACGTTGGTCTGCGGAATCATCTTCAACATCATGGTAAGCAATAACTAAAAAGGTATTCTTTTGCCACGGCCGTTCACTGAATGGCAATGCACGTTCAGCAGGAGGAACAAATACCGGTTTCTCGGCATAACAGACAGAGACCATTGCCGTTATCATTCCAACGACAAGTATCCGGATAAAAAAGAGTATCTTCGCCATAGCGACTTCCCTTAGAAACGGTAATTCAAATCGAAAGCGAGCGAGAGATTGTGCTCACGGACACCATCATAGGGGCGTTTATCATAGGTAACAGCCACGCCGGTATCCACGACATCATTCCATTGAACACGTTGCCCATAAGCTGCCGTGGTTGCCAGACCATTACCGTAGTTTTTCTCCCAATAACCACCGACACCTAGCTGAATCTGTTGGCTCCAGATAGTTTTATAATGACGATACATAATATGGTTGAGGGTAATAGCAGGAAGGTAGGTAAAATCCCTTTTTGGGTTATAGTAAATCACGTCTGCTTTGGTGTTTGTGCTCGCCGCCAGACCCAGGCTGAAATCGGCTGTTAGATAAGGCCCGCTCCAGATGCGCTGACGCCCAATTAACCCGTATTCCCACCGCTTGTTACCGTCAGAGAAATCTGACGGTGTCACATTAAATGCCACATCACGCCGTTCATCGGCTTTCCAGAGCACAAAAGCAGAAGCGCTGTTGGAGGTGATATTATTTTTCATGGCCCGCAACGGGGTTTCTTTGGCTAATCTTTCGACTCGCCCCCCCACCCGCCAGTGATCATTAAAATCGTACCACGTCGATATTCGGGCACCGGTTTTATTGCCAAAACCGTAATTCTGATTATTTACCTCAGCCTCAACCCAGTGATCACGAGACGTCCATTCGCCCCCTAACCGCATAACGCGGTTAATCCCCTTTCCTTCCTCAAATTGCGCATTGTCATAGCTACCACCACCGAATATACGCCAGTTTTCAGCTATCGGCGGGCTATAGAGTAGAGTTTCAATGCCAAAATCCTTGCTACCACTGACCGGGCTATTAGAAGAAATGGTGTGGTTACCGGTGACACGCAGTTCATACATATTATGCACTTTGCGCTGCCGGTCTAATTCCTGAGAAGGCACATCTTCCGGCGAGCGAGTAATAACATCATCAGTTAATAACTCCATCTGGTGCCATTCCTGCAAGTCCATCGCCGTTTCAGCTTGCGCACGTTCCAATATAAGACTGCGCGGAGCCAATGATTCTACCGCTTTCAGCTCTTGTTCTGATTTGCGCGGTAAATCTCTGGCCAAATAAACACTCGCTAAGGCAATACGTAAATTCTGGTTCGCCGGCGCAGTGCCAGATAGCGTTTCCAGCTTTTTCTGTGCCGCAGGCAGATCATTCAATGCTACCAAAGATTGAATCAACAAGGTCTGACCTTCCATCCAGTCCTCATTCGGTTGTTTACCTGGCAGACCATAAACACCCACCTGATATGGTGTTTGCTCGCTATAGTTCTTAGCGAACTGATGTGCTTTATCCAGTTGTTCACTTTCATTCAGCGCATAGTAGAGATCATCCGCATCCAGTAAATCCTCACTATTGCGGAACGTTTTACCATCGGCGTAATACAAGCTCGTCAAAATGGGCGCTGCTTTTTCTGGCATCCGGCGGTCAATATAGGCAGAGGCGGCCCAACGGCGGGCATAGTCAGGCATTTTGTAGCCCTGCGCCTCCATCGCTTCATATTCTTTAATCAGCTCAGCAGTATTACGGCGAACCAATAATGCACCTAATCTATCAATGCGAGCACGTTGATAGTCAGCCTGCGCGTCAGGGTATTTACTCCAGCGAGTGAGCAAATCCTGATAATCGGCCAATGCCTGATCAGCGATATAAAACCGTTCCGTTTCACTGCGCGTTGGTAACTGCGCCATGCGCACCTGTTCTGCGGCGGCATCTCTCTCAAGCTGTCGATACTGTTCAGCCGAAACTAATCTCGGATTTTCTCGGGCAAGTTGCAACGCCGGATCAGCAATACGGTTTCGTTGCAGAATTTCCAGATGGTTTTTTAATACTGCATCGGATTCAGGAGCCAGCCGTACAGCCTCGCTGGAAGCCTGCAAAGCATCGTAATTATGGTTGGTCGCGCGGTTTAGATAGGACAAGGTCATATAGTTTTTCGCCGAGGGATCACGCTCGGTTAATTCTTTGGCTTGCTTCAAAGCCTCACCGCCGCGCCCGGAATCGGCCTGAGTCATGATCATACCCGTGATAAGATCAGGGTTTGTCGGGTCTTTCTTTAAACTGCTTTGCCATAATGCCAGTGCCTGATCCCAGCGTTTTTCGTTGCGATAGGCGCGCGCCGCAGAGGCGAGGCCGCGCGAGGAGAGATTCATTGAGGAATGATAACGTTCATAAACATCAATCACTTCCTGATCACGCCCAGCCCAGCCGGCAATTTGTAGCCAGTCGTCAACCTGACCACTATTAAGTGGCCCAGCGTTAGATTCTTGTTGTAAATAATTAAGGACCGGCGCGGTATCCCCCGCTCTGGCTTTGATAATTAATGAATCATACGGTGTCTGGGCCAAAACGGAATTGACTGAAAGGCCGGAAATTAGTAGCGCTAATAAAGTGATTCTGTGCTGGCACAAAGGGCGCAGCAGTGTCGTAAATGCGTTATACATTATATAACCCTTAAGCCAGCCACTTGTTTGATGTTCAAAAGAAAGCCACTTCATGAACGTCCATTTTTATTATCTAATGATGATGAAATGGTGTCCTTAGAATGTATTACAGCATGTTACATAGGATAGTTGAAAGAAAATACTGTTGCCGAACTATTATAGAATATTGTTATTCCAGTGATTAATAGAGGTGGAAATGTGCCAGAGACGTTTCTTTAGAACAAACCAAGATTATTCTTAGTTTTAAATAGTTTAAAATACCTAAAAATAGATACTAAATACTTTTATTGAAAGAATGCTGCGATACAGTATTGTGCTAAAAGATCGCACAAATTGATTTTACTGCGGCCTCATAAGGCGTTGTACTACGTGTCGTGTTTAATTTCTCAACTATTTTTATGTTTTTCACTGACTCAGCAACGAGAGTTTGGTAGCTGAGCTACATTATCACTCACGTTATAATTAAGTATAGAATATGCTTAATTACGGATATCGTTAGAAAAAGTAAAAAATAGAGAATTAAGACAATTTATCGTTTAACCCTCTATTTTATATCTGTAATCTTATACATCTCATTCTATTTGTTAGCTTATAACTATTTATATAATGAAAATAAGCATTCCTTTTATACTACGATGAGAGTGTAGACACCGTTTAATAACAGTGCTGTAAGTCACGTTCTAACGTACTTAAAAATTCAACACCACTGTCTGTAATGAGAATCATATCTTCCAGCATGATAGAACCAACCCCGATACCGTAATAGGGCGTCTCCAGGCTCAAGACCATACCGGGAGAAAACGTTTCGGTCGCCAATGTGCTGACAAACGGAGCCTCTTCTAGCCCCAAAAACACCCCATCTCCGTGACCAAGATGCCCACGATTATAGTACGGTAGGCCCGCCTTTTTGATAACATCCATCGTAGAATCAAAAACATATTTTAATTTCACGCCGGGCGCTACCATCGATAACATATGCTCATGGCCCGTTCTGATGGTGTCATATATCTGCTGTGTCAGTGCATCCGGTTCTCCCAGCACAAAGGTTCTGGCCAAGTCAGCGCCATAACCGGCAACATCCACTCCACAGTCAAATTTAATTAAATCGCCCAATTTGGCAGGCGTTTCATCAGCCATTATTTTGGGTGAAAAATTATCGCCAACTGAAATAAGATTGAAACGCGAGAAGTTAGTTTCCGGGCATCTCATCACTGCGGCTTTAAATGCTGCCGTCAACTCTGCCGCAGTACAACCTATACGAATATTCTTCGCCGCACTCGTAATACCAAACTCGGTAATTTGTGCAGCTTTACGCAGGTGTGATATTTCCCACGGGCTTTTGATCATTCTGATTTCATTGAACAACAGGGCAGAATCAACCAGCTTCAGCCCTGGGATCACCTTATCTAATACGCCCTTACCGCCGTTGGACATGGCATGTAATTCGATAGCGATGGTTTTATTAAGCACTCCCGCCTGTTCCAGCGCCGCTTTGACTAAACCAAAAACAGTTTCAACCGGCGGGCCAATGGGTCGCTCGCGTAATTTTTGGTGATTAAGGGGATTACGGGGATCATCAACATCGACCCATACCGGAAAGGTTTTAAGTTCCATATGGGGCATGTCGAAATGTGTGCTGGCGGCTTCAAATTCATTCATGATAATTTGCGTCGCAATTGTTTCATCCCGGAACATCACCGCAACAGCAGCACCGGTATGCCTGAAGGTATACATAAAGAAACTGGCGACCCCGGTGAGATAATAAAAATTATCACATACGGTAACCACCAAAGCATCAAGCCCCTCTCGTTCCATAACCGTGCGAGCCTTGCGACTTACCGCGTCTAAATGCGCAATCTTTTCTTTATTCACCAATCTTTCCTTCAAATCTGATTTTATATTTACACTGAATAATATACTTAAAATCATTGGAATTGCAGGTAAGCGGCGAATACACCTTACCTCAGGTTAATCAACGATGTAATTTACCGACATAATGCTTTTCTTTTCCGATATAGACTGCACACTGACGTGGCCTAGCTCCCGCAACGAGCTGACATGGGTACCACCACACGCATAAGCGGGTAAATCACCAAATCCAACTTCTCGGAAATCGCCCTGTACTGATATCTGCCGGCGTAAATCCTGGCTGATAAACTGTTGCAAGGCAGACTGAATAATATTGATATCAATGAGTTGAACGTTCTCAGTCCGTTTAAATGAAACTCGCCCCTCTCCCGGCCAATGATGTGCTTTCACCGGCAACCAACCATAGCGTTCACCTATATTGCCAATTAAATGTCCAGCGGAGTGCATCCGTGTATTCAGGAAGCGCCGTTCACTGTCGATACAGGCAGGATGCCAGCCCAACGTCACGGGCTGTTGCAAATAGTGAAGCAAATGGTCTTGCTGTTGAACGACGCGCAATACCTGACTCGTGCCTATCCAACCGGTATCAGAAGGCTGCCCACCCCCTTGTGGATGGAAAATCGTCGCCTCGACTATAACGGCAAATTGCTCATTATCAGGGGTGCAACTAAGGACATTAACATCCGTAGTCAGCATATCATTATCAAAAAATAGACGGATTGTCATAATCATTATCCTTTTATCATTTCCATTATGATTATATTGATGTCAGGCTATATTGATAATCCGTCACATACTCAAAGGACTGTTGCGCTGTGAGCACAAATCTTCCTCTGGCTTTGCTAAGCGAAATGGCTATTTTCGTTAAAGTGGTAGAAAGCGGTAGTTTTTCTGCCGTCGCACGCCAGTTAGGTGTTTCTCCTTCGGCAATCAGCCGCAGTATCAGTAGGTTGGAGAAAGCACTGGCCACCCGCTTATTACAACGAACAACGCGTAAACTGCGTTTGAGCGAGAGTGGTGAAGAGGTTTTTAAGCGCTGTAATGTGATGCTTAGTGCTGCAAATTCGGTGATGGAAGTCAGTGGTCAGTACAATCAGGAACCTGAAGGGCTTATTCGCATCAGCATACCGAAAGCGGTTGGGCGCTTTGTGATTCACCCGCATATGCCTGAGTTCTTACGCCGCTACAGTAAAATAGATGTACAACTGATATTAGATGACCACTATGTTGATCTCATTGATGAAAATATAGATTTAGCCATTCGGATTACTGACCAACCCCCACCGGGTATGATCGGGCGGCAATTGATGGATATCGAACATTTGCTGTGTGCCACACCGGAGTATCTCGCCAGCCGTGGCACTCCTTCACATCCCCATGATTTAGCACACCACAGTTGCATCTATCTGGGCGAGACGCCTGGAGATGCCCGCTGGAAATTTCGTCAGGGCAATAAAACGGTGACGGTTGCAGTGCGGGGCCGCTATGCGGCCAACCATACCGGCGTCCGGTTAGATGCTGCGCTACAGCATATTGGCATCGGCAGCTTACCTTATTTCACCGCTCGTACCGCATTGCATCAGGGATTGATCGTACAGGTATTACCCGAGTGGCGCTTTGTCAGCTCATACAGTGGCGGTTTATGGCTGCTCTACCCGCCGACACATTATTTACCCGTCAAACTGCGCGTATTTATTGACTATATTGTCTGTTGTTTACGTGGTGAACCCAACTTACCGCCCCGCTCCCGTTAAATCATCAGCGGGTTCGCATAGAATAGTGAACAGCAAATTGGATACGCCACTACAATTACGGTTTTTTAGCCAGCAAGGTCGCAAAACGCAGTTTTATACGATTACCTTCGGCATCGGTTTTATGTAACTGCCCGACGTCCTCGTTATACTTAATAATTTCCCAATCTTTATAGTATTGTTTCAACTCCCCTGACTGGAGAGTAAAGGAGAAAGGAACCGTGCATGGGAAATCATCCGTCGACATGGCAGAGATAATCAGATTATAGCCACCAGGCAAAGTACACTCCTGCATATTATTGATAATATGTGAGATTCTTTCCGGTTGCAGGAACATCAGTACCACGGTTGAAAGAATGAAATCGTAGCGTTGCGCCAAAACAGCATCATTGATATTGTAAATATTAGCGGTAATATTTTTCAGCTCTTCCCGCTCAATGACCTGCTGTAAGCTGCTAATACTGTCACTATTTTTATCCACCGCAGTCACATCGAAACCCAATAAATTCAGATACAGTGAATTTCGCCCTGAACCGCAGCCTAAATCCAGTGCTTTACCGGGATTAACCGCTTTCACGGCTGCAATCACTTCGGAATGTGTTGGTGTTAGATTATATTTTTTATGATAGAAATCTTCCACGGTGCAATAAAAACTTAGCTGACATTGCAGATCATCTGAACAGGCGGCTATGCGATGCCAGACTTGTGGCTCAATAAACGGAGGTTGCTGTTCGTTGGTGAAAGTATGTCTTTCCAGAGTATTACCTGTTTCATCCAGAATAAGGAAGTCCATCTCCCCACTCAAAATGGTCAATTTGGCCCAAGTACCGGCTTTGGTATTGTGTTTCTCCCGAAACATCGTCGGCACGTTAGCACTGTGCCAGACCGGTAATGTCTTATAACAAAGCAGCGCTGAGTTGTTTTCCATGCTGAGATTCCTCAAATAAACTAAAGATGCATTTTATATGCAACATATAATACAGCATTAATACTCTAATTTGAAGTGTGCCATTCAAACAACATCCATAAGAAATACAACTAATTTTAGCTATTAAATCATAAGCCTATCGCGCTAAAAGGGCAGGCGTTATGGACTTGGCTGCTTTTTATAATCGTTTTTTTAAACTCTCAATATGATCAGCCAACTTTTGAATATCTTCATCGCTCAAATGAGCTTTGGCTTTATTGCCCCTGCCGATAATTTTACCATCGCGTCTCTCCGTCAGGCCACTGACAATCTCATCACGGGATAAGGATATTAGCGGCGGCGCTTTGTCCAAACCTTTTCTGTTAGCTGAACGCCCGTGACAGCTTGAGCAGGTTTGTTGGTAAATATGCTCACCGTCAGCAGCGGTGTGTGCTGTTGCATTAAATACCATCAGACTTGCCGCTAACAGCAATACTTTCATTATGCACCTGCAACCCACTGTTTAAACGAAGCTGTCAGCGCCTGCTCGTCACGCGCTCCCTGATGTAATTCGGTGACCTTACCGTTAGGGTCTATCATGAAAGAGGTAGGCGTACCAATCACCTGATAACGCTCCTGAGTAATCCCCAACTGATCGCGAATCACTGGATAGCTAATATTGCGCTGCACTAATATTGGTTTGATATCAACCTGTTGTGAGTCAGTATTGATTGCTACCACGACTACGTTATCTTTATACTCCTTACTCAGCTTATCCAATATTGCCATTTCAGCCAGGCAACCACCGCAACTGGCTGACCAAAAATTGAGGTACACCGGCTTACCTTTCCATTGCTCAAGCGCAACAGCTTTTCCTTGCAGGTCATAAGCGGCCAGCTGTGGTGCCGCCTCACCTACGGCAACCTCTTCTTGCTTACAAGCACTGAGCAACAATAACAAACCACCCAGACTGAGAATTTTCAATAGATTACGCCACATGATGACGACTCTCTTCATTTAGATATTTGCCGTGTTGCAAGCGGATAACCCTATCTGTTATACAACCTAAATCCGGATTATGGGTCACCATGACGATGGTTCTACCCTGCTGGTGGATATGATTTAACAAATCCAACACCCGCTGTTCGTTCTCTTCATCAAGGTTACCGGTCGGCTCATCGGCAAAAATAATCGGCGGCTGATTAACCAACGCCCGTGCGATACAGACCCGCTGCTGTTCACCGCCCGAAAGCTGACTGGGTAGGTGCCCCATACGTGGCGTCATCCCCACCTGTTCCAGCACCTGCCGGGCGGCGGCTTCATCAACCACACTGTGATAATGCTGCGCCAACATGATATTTTCTAGTGCTGTCAGATAAGGAATGAGGTGAAACTGCTGGAAAACCAACCCGATTTTATCGGCGCGAAACTGCCGGCGACCCTCTTCATCCAACCGCGCAGCATCGATACCATCGAGCAGTACCTGACCCTCGGTTGCCGTATCCAGACAGGTAAGGATATTCATCAGGGTGGTTTTACCCGAGCCAGATGCGCCCATAATCGCCACAAACTCACCACGCTTGATGCAGATATTAATATCATCTAGCGCGGTTACCTGCCCGAAGCGCTTATATAAATGCCGGGTTTCAATAACAGCATCGCGAGTATATTCAGGCCGCCCAGGTGTTGCTGAAGATGTCATTTACTACTCTCCTTTCAGAACTTTAGCGGGTTCAATATGGATAGCCCGACGGGTGGGAACAATCGCCGCTACCGCAGCAACTAACAACGACAACATCAACGTCAATGGCAATACCGGTGCGCGCAACGCAATGGCAGCACTGAATACCGCCTGCCCCAACACTTGCGCCAACACGTAACCTAACAAGGCACCGCTCACGGCGGCGGCCAATGAAATAATCAGTGTCTCTGTCAGTATTTGCCGAATAATATCCCGCCCACTGGCTCCGAGGGCTTTTTGCAGGGCAAACTCTTTCGAACGCTCAGCGACAATGGCCATCAGCGTGGTATTGACACACAAGGATGAGAGCACGAGGATCACCACCGAAACCAGCCCCATCAAACCTTTGATCTTGTCGAGAACCTGACCTTCAGAGGCTGATACCTTACGAATCGGCCTGATTTCGAGATCCGGATATTGTTCACGCAAGTGACTGGCGAAGGTTTCAACTTGCCCCACATCGTTGCTGACACTGAGCAACGCATTGCTGATGCGACCTGGTTGGTTAAGCCATTTTTGCGCTAAATCTAAATTGACAATAAGCATGTTATCGGTCGCGTCTCCGGCCTCAACAATACCCTTTATTTGCAGCCGTTGACGGGTACCTTCACCGACTAAAGTAATGGTATCACCCACTTTAACGTGCAAACGTTCCGCGAGCTTGACGCCTATCATCGCATTGCGATCATCAAAACTGACCCCAATCCAATTGCCGCTCACCTGCCAATAAGGAACCAGCCGTTGTAAGGATTCAAACCACACCCCCATTAACACCACTTTTTCCAGTTCGGTGCGCGCCATGCCATAAATATAAGGGCTGGAAGCATTGATTAGCCCTTGTGGGGCGACATCAATGATGGGTTGAAATGTTTTTTGTTCGAGGGTGCTGCCATGCCCAGGGCCGATGTAAAAGTTTGCACCAAAAGTACGTAGTTCTTGGCTCATTTTGGCATTGATATCGAAATAAACTGCCGACATCGCCGTGACAATGGCAGCACCGACGGTCAGCGCCGCAAATACCACACTAACCCGCTGCATACGCAGGCGCAGTGCCCGCAGCACCAGCCGCCAAAACATGCCATCACTGCCTTTACGCCGGGAGGGTTTGGCTGTAACAATTTTGCTATTAGCGGCCATAAAGCACCTCCACCGGATACAGACGGGCTATGCGCCGTGCCGGGAACCACGTCCCAATAACCGCAATCAATACCGATAACACTAAAACACATGGCACCACCATCCAGGCAAAACTGAGTGGCGCACCAAATAGCATCAGGCCGATCGTTTTTGCCAGCCCCCAGCCCGCCAGACAACCGGCTAATCCACCAATAAGCCCACTGATCGCCGCCTCCAGATAGAACAGCATGAGGATCTGCCACTGACGGGCACCTAACGCTTTCATCAGACCAATCTCTTTGGCCCGCTCCATAATGGTACTGGTCATCAATGACGCAATTCCCATTGCCGCCGCAATCAATGCCGCCAGTGTCACCACTGCCAGTAACAACTGTATCTTCTCAATCACTACCCCCTCAGATGCAGCAACCTGCCAGATTGGACGAACCACCGAACCTGAAATCGCCTCTTCCAATTGATGGGCGATGGAGGACACATAGGCGGTGCAATACCACAGGTCGTACTCTTCGGCGTTGAGCGACTCAAGATTCTCACGCGCTTTGCGTGATAACTCATTTTCCGGCACGGTCAGCGCCGAGACGCGCACCGCCTGAACTTTCCCCGCCAGCCCCAGCAACGATTGCACCGCAGTCAGTGGCATCACCAAACGCCCTTCCTCTTCACCGCCGCTGCTAAGTATTCCACTGATTTTCACCGTCAACGGGCCAGATACGCCCTTAAGATGCAGTTCATCACCTATTTTCCAGCCGGTTTGCTGCGCCAGTTGTTTACCTAACAGCGCCTGAACCTCGCTGGCATCTGCTTTGATCGGCTCTTGTGGCCAATCACCACTCACTTGCCAGTACGGGCTAATAATCTGCTGACCGGTGTGGTAATCCTCTTCATCAGGCACATCTACCGGCTGATTAAAGTATGTCCCCAGCAGCGAAATCACATGGCCATTCGTTTCTGTCTCGCCACTCAAAAGTGGGGCGAAACCCACAATATTGTTACGCCAAAAAATATCTTTAATGTTGGGTAACTCAGTTTGATCAAGAAAATCTTGCCCGGCCAGAGGGTTACTCCGTTCGCCAAACAACGAAGGCATTGCCACCTGACCGGCGGGTTCTATCAGGATATTGGCTCCGTATGATTTCAGCTCACGGGACATTTTATCGCCGATATCAATTGATACCGCCAGCAGCGAAGAGATTAGCCCAGCGGCAAGGAACACCGTGAATACCGCCAGTGATTTGCGCCGGACATTACGAAACCAAGACTGCTTCAACATGCGCCACAGCATAATTATGGGTTCTCCTGCGGCTGATCGTTTTCATCAGCAACCGGGGTGACAAACTGCTCTGGATGATCGCGGAAACGGTTGTAGTTGGCCTCTGAGGAGAAGAAATAGGTTTTGCCACCATAACTGTACTTATGCTCAGCGTTTTCATTCGTCAGGTGGCTCTTATCAACCGGATCAATGACATCCAGCTTTACCACGGTGGTGAAGTAATTAACCCCTGCGGTCAAAGAGGCTTTGGGGATAACCAGCTCCCGGTCATCACTTTTCCACCCCTCCAGCGGGATCGGGTTACAGCCGCCAGCCTTGCCAATGGACGGAATAAAGATATGTACCGCGCAGGCCACACAAATGACCTGATTACCTTCCATCACATAGCCCTGATCACCGCACAGCAGACAGGCGTCAAAAACCACACTAAGGCGCAAGCGGTCCGGATAGCGGTTAATGATAAAAAAGCGCACTGCCTTGCCATCATCTGCCACCCAAACAAAACGATGCAACTTCCCATCACGCACTTGCTCTACCGGAATATGAACCAAGCCATCAGCAGATAGCGTGACGGGTAGGGCTTCTGATAATTGTGGCGGCTGAGAGGCCACTTTATCCCAATAGAGTTGGCTGGCTGCCACGACAACCGCGGCAAAAATGGACAAGCGCCAAATCCGCCGCACATTGCGGTAATTGGCCAGTGCTTTACGTTGAGCAATAGCCTCTGATGCCTTACTGACAATATGGTGGGCATAGCGCAGAGGTTGCAAATAACAGAGTGTTGTGAGAGCCAGTAGCAATGCACAAATGTAGTTCAACCAGCCATGCCCGTTGGTCACGAGTGCCACATAGCTCAGCAACGATTTGGTTAGGGCCACCACCTGTAACTTCATTAATAACAAGATGGCATCGCCACTGAGCGGTAGAATCAACAGCAGGGTTAATATCGTCAACAGTGGCCAACGGCAACGGGGCAGTTGCCGAATCATCATCAGCAAGAGCACCGAACAGAACACAACCCAACCAAACGCCACGATAGTCGCCGCCAGATTGAGCAATAAATCAGTATTCACGACATGGGTATTGGTGAAAGCACCTAAATTCGGGTTATTGCCCCAATTGAATGCGGCACCGAATACCAACAACGCCTGCCAGAAATAGCCTAATGACACGCGGCGAATAAATTGACTGAGGAAGAATAACAGCAGTGACAGAATTTGAATTCCTGCCAATGCCAACTGCAATTGTTGTGATTTAGGATAATGAGTACCGGCCCAAATCCCCAAGACGGCCATCACCAGGGTTATCCATACCACACGATTCAGCGCAGGCGCTGGCCGGGTTGCCCAATTTAACCCTAATAGCAATGCCACAGGTAAAAAGGCTTGCAGTACGGAGACAAAAAAATAGCTCATTAGCCCACCTTGGGTATAGCTGTCATATTTACATAGTGTCGAGAACAACCACTCTTTTACTGCTGTTCAGTCTACAACGACGCATCATGAAAAAAACCGCGATCACGGTGTCAGTCATCGCGGTTCTAATTATCAATTCAAGCCGACATATTTGAAGTCGTAGCTCACATCGAAGGGTTTCCACCAGCGACCAACACCGGTTTCACTATCGGTATGACGATGTAAACCCGCTTTCGATGGTTCGCTAATGTGATAGGTCACTTTATAGTTACCCACCCCCATCATCTTGATATTTGCCCCGTAGTGCGGCCCATCGCTGGCGACCATCGGCATGAACGTCCCTTCCTGCTTGGCACCGGTATCGGTGTTCACCAGCGTATAAGCAATAGTCAGGTACGGCATCCATTCACCGGCCCCAAAGCCATTTTTATTACCTTCAGTCGCATGAATATCCGCTTCCAGATGGATATCCGCTTTCGCCGCAGGCAAGCCCATGCCACGCGGATCCATATCGATCGGTTGCAAATAGACGGCAGCGATTTCCATATCATTGATCTTAATAGGTTCGCCCGCAGGATACTCTTTGAAGGCAAAAGCGGCCGGTGCTGCAAAGATGCTGGCAATAATGCTACTGGCAATAATCGTTTTCTTCATCGTCATGGAACACACCCTCTGGTATCAATTATGATTACATTGTCGTTATTCACACCGGCATCATACCGGTCATTATGCGGTTACTGCATCGCCACGCCGTTGCATTACCCATAGAGCAACTAACGCAGCAATCACTAAAATCACCTGTGGAATCAGTGTTTCTATATAGGGGTAAATTCCCAACCAACTGATTTCTGGCACCCACGGCAGTAGCGTTGGCTCAAATAGTTTGCCCTCAATTAGCTCAAGGACACTTTTACCAGCGAACACAAATGCCATCAGGTACATAAAACCACCGGTAAACATAAAGAAGGGTTTGAGTGGCAGTTTGACCACGGTGAAACGCATCACCAGGTATGCGGCCAGCAAGATGACACAACCGATGCCAAAACCGGCCAGAATCGACAAGTGACCGCTGGTACTGTTGGCATCCCCTACCAGCGCCAAATAGAACAGCACCGTCTCGGCCCCTTCGCGGTATACCGCCAGAAAGCTGGTTAGCCACAGCCCTACGATTGACCCACTGCTGAGTGATTTGGAGAATTTACCTTCGAGATAAGCTTTCCATTGGCGCGCTTCAGTTTTTGACAGCAGCCAGTAACTCATTGAGAACAGCATCACCACGGCAATCATCATGGTGAAGCCTTCCAGCAACTCTCGACTTTGCCCTGAATTAGCAAACAGCCACTGGAAGACAACGGCGGTCAGCACACTCGCAATTAGCGCCACGACCACCGACTGGCGGATCAGCGGCAGTTTGTCCTGATGGTTGTTTTTAACCAGATAAGCGACAATCGCCGCAACGATTAGCAGCGCCTCCAGCCCCTCCCGCACGATGATAAGCAGGCTGTAGATAAACAGACTCCAATCGGTTTCATCGCCCTCACCCAGCATCTCCACCGCACTGGACAGGTCTTTTTGCAGTGCAACAGCCTCTGCGTGCAACTGTTCTACCGGTTGCCCGGCTTTCATCAGGCTAACCAAACGGGTGAAATGCCCTTCTAAGGTTGATTTAAACGCAGCATCACGCGAACCCACTTTGTTTTCCATGCCACTGGCTTCGAACAAGTCAAAATACGTATCCTGGACCGACAGCATCGCAGGCGACGTCTGCCCTTGCTGGTATTGGCTAATAGCGTCAGTAATGGCCTGGTTTATCTTGTGGGAAACCGCGGCCCAGTCTGCATTAGGTTGTGCGTCAGTATCGCTGGCGGAAGAAGATTGGCTTGTCGTCGGTTGGTCTGCGCTGACTTGCTGCTGTTCACGAGTGGTTGGTAAGCCCGGTAATATCTCTTCAATCATTTGTAGCAAGCGGGTAACCTGATAAGCCACATCGGTCATTTGGCCCGGTTGGCGGGTCAAATCGATCAGTGCGGTGAACTGTTGGTTAATCGCCGCCGCAAGTTGTGAGGAACGATGACCGCGTACTGACATCTCCATTTCCGAGTTTTTAAACCCCTGATAATGGGCTTGTTGCACACTCTGGCTTGCGGCAGCAAAGTTACCATCTTGATATTCACTGATAGCCTGTGCCAGCAGGTCATCGATGATTTTAAAACTCTGTTGCCAATAGACAGCAATATCGCTGTTCTCATAAGTAGTATGCTGTTGTTCTGCGGTGAGTTTATGCCCATCAGCTAATACCGGCAGCACGGCGTTTAGTTCGCCCTTGAGCCAGTTAATTTTATTATCAATCTCAGCCGAGGGTTTACCTTCACCGATCATCCGGCGAATTTCACCAAATGCGGCCTCCATCTGGTAACTTTTTTGTGCCGAAATATTGATTCGAATCGGCCCTTCCAGATTTTCAAACACCTCAAAATACGCCATCTGAACCGTGGTTCTGGCTTCATCATTCTTGTGTTGTTGATATAACTGAGAAGTTTTATCGAGACGAGATTGAATATCATTCACCCACTGCTGGTAATCCGCAGCGGCCCACGCTAATGAGACAGACAACAGCCAACAACAGCAGAACAGAAAAGACTTGAGCCAAATTCGCATAATGGTGATGAGTATGAAGTTGATAATGAGATTTATTTACATTAACACTAAATAAAGGAAATGTGTCTTGATCCGTATCAAATAATATTTAGTCTTTTGAATTTTCGTCTAAAAATGCGGCAAACGCCGCAATTCGGTGACGTGAGTGACTGTTGTTGGCAAGAGGATTAGGGGTGCTTCGCAGAGAGTCGCATGAGCGATATAAGGCAGGAAAAGACTGACAGTGGCCAGTTCACAGCCCACTGTCAGTCTTTTTTACTAACCACGTACACTACAACCACTTATTTATGCGCTTTCTTATCCAAATTATCCGCGGGCAATTCACCCGGCAGGTAGTTTGGTAAACGACCGGCAGGGAAGATAGCCAGCAGTGACAACAGCGCCATAATCAGCAGACCAAACTTCAGCGCTCGCAGTCGTGCTTCCTCATTCACCCGCACCGCTTCAGCCACCTGCTCAGGAGTGGCTGTTGTTTGCGCTAACACACCATATAGGCGGTCATTGCTGACGAAGTTGATACTGTCCATATTGACCTGAGCCTGAATCTCGGGTGTTAGGATCGGAGTTTCGGCCACACCACGCATCACGTTGGCACTTAACAACCCCACCAGCAAGGCACCGGCAACCGCAGTACCAATAGCATTTGCCAGATTATTGGTGGTGCCACGTAAGGAGCCAACATCGCCTGCCAGCTCTTTCGGTGATGCACTGACCAATACGTTAAATAGCAAGGTAACCAATGCCCCCTGAGCCAAACCAAATACCACCAGACCGAATAATACCGCGAACTCACTCCAGTTATTGCGCACCACAAATGCCAGCCATAACAGCGCAATGGTACAGGTGATAAAACCGTACCGGCCAATGTTACGGGGCGTCAGTTTCTTATAAAAACGCACAATGAGCATCGCGGAGAAGAACACCGACAAATTAAACGGCATCATGGCAATCGCCGTCGCCATCGGCGTACTGCCCTGCACTATCTGGATATACAGCGGAACCGAGAAGTTCAGCATCGCTTCCAACGCAACCACGGCGAACATAGCAAATACGGCAGCTTTCTCCGTCGGTGAAGTGATCACTTCCAGCGCCAGTAACGGCGTCTTGCCTTGTTCCTGACGGCGGCGAGTCCAGACGACAAATGCCTGACCCAGCACGATACCTAACACAATCATGAAGGGGGCGGGTGAGAAACCGAGCAGGTCAAACGGCGCACCATCGCGCACCAGCCCGAAACCCCAACGGTTCAAATTATTAAAACCAAACGACAGCAGAATAATCGCCGATGCCGCCAGCACCACACCGAACAGATCGATACCCACTTCCGGGCGGGCATTGTCAGATTTCAGACGGAAACTCAGTACAAAGATGACTACCGATAACACGATCAGAATACCGAATGCGGGACGCCAACCGATATACGTCCCCAATACACCACCAATTAAAAACGCTGCCACACCCGCACCAGCACGGGCTGAACCCAATGCCCCCAGCGCCGTAGCCTGTTGCGTGCCACGGTAGTTTTCAGCAATTAACGCCACCAGAGCAGGCACTAATGCCGCCCCCGCCAAACCGCTCAATGCCTGCGCGCTGATCATGACAGTGACATTCGGGCTGAAGGTCATCATCACCTGAGCGATACCAAACAACAGCACGGTACTGCGGAACACCACCAGCGGCCCAAAACGTTGGTTAAGTTTGGCCCCCAACATCACGAAACCGGCAACTGACAGTGAGTACATCACAATTGCGGTGGCAATGGTGGTTGGGGGGACATTAAAGCTCTTCACCATCCCACCCAGCGCTACCGGTAAGGAGGCTACGTTGAATGACATCAGGATTTGGGCCAGTGCGATGGTTATCATCGGCACCCATGACTCTTTTATTTCCGCGCCCGCGCGGTGAATTGATTGATTCGCCATAAATTTTCCATCCTTCTGACATGCTTTATCGTTTTAGAAACAGGCCGGTTTCACCACAGTGCAGTGTGCAGCACGGTTCAGCTTTTTTCGGTATAAGGTTGCGAAACAAACATGTCCATCCCCAAGCTACGCGATAAGAATCGTGCCGCCAGTTGCCCTTTGACGCTGTTACCCGCACTATCAAGCCGCGGTGCAAAAGTACCCAGCCCCCCTTTCCCAGGTGACACTGTCACAATCCCACCACCAATACCGCTCTTACCCGGCAGGCCAATGTCATAAAGCCAATCACCCGAAGTTTCATACAACCCCGCGGTAACCATTACGGCTAGGGCATAATGGCAGACATCATTGTCCACCACCCGCTGACCGGTCAGCGGGTTAACCCCGCCATCCGCCAGTGTCGCCCCCATGACGGCCAGATCACGCGCACTGACGTCCAGTGAACATTGGCGGGTATATAAGTCCGTGGCGATCAAGGGGTCGCATCCCAGACGCCCGTACCCTTGCAACACATTGGCAATACCCCGGTTACGGAAGTTGGTCTCACTGGCGGATTGATACACTTCTTCATTCAGCGTCAACTCTCGCCCCGCGAATCGACACAAGCCGTCATGGATGAATTTCCACTGTTCATCGCCGGTGGCACCGGGAACCAGACTGGTCGTGGCGATGGCACCGGAGTTAACCATAGGATTAGTACGACCATCTGGCGTGCGCTCAATGGCAGTAACGGAGTTAAAGGCCATACCCGTGCTGTTAACCCCCAATTTTTCACGGGCAACTTTGGCCCCGATAGCCTGACAAACCAGTGCAAATACAAAAGGTTTGGAGACACTCATAATAGTAAATTGATAATCCACATCACCGGCGGAGTGAACTTTACCTTGGGTACCCACCATGCAGACACCAAATAGGTTCGGTGGAATACGTTCTAACGCCGGGTAAACGGTAGAAACCACACCTTCAGTATCTGCACCAAAGCGCCGATGGGCTTCTTGTACTAATTTCATCACGGTGTCCGAGTCGGGTAAGTGCCCGGTTGACACGTAGTCGATAATTTCATTATTGCTATCATCTGTCGGCATAGGAGTTATCCCCGTTTACATTCTGTTTATTTCTCTGATTTTATCTTTTAGTGCTAATACTCATTTTAAGCGACAGAAGTACTTTCTGCGTTTTAATTTAATGAGAATAGTGACCATGAATGGGTAGCAATTTGAACCTGAGGTTTATCCGTTCCCTTGAAACTTCCAGCCCAAGAGAGCGTAGAGTGACAATGTCATATTTGATTTTTTTCAATTAGTTAGATTGAATTAAAAATAAAAACAACGTAGCAAGCTCATGATAATTACGCTATGCGAGACCGTCGAATGACCGTTTATCCTTAATTAGAGCAGCAGATAAACATGTCAGTGGGTATTATGCTGGCATAATTGCGGCCTATTATCGCTAAAGAGACGCTGAATAAACGCCACAAAGAAAGTGAATGTAATAAACGTATGCCATTCCACGCGGGAGTGTTAGAAATTCTGTGTCATTCCAGTAATATGCAATCAAAAAGGAATGACACATGTCCCAACCCTTCGATTTCGACAAAGCGCTTAAGGCACTCCAGTCCGGTCAGGCATTAACCGGGAAAGATGGCATCTTAACGCCATTAATCAAACAGTTAACCGAAGCTGCATTAGCTGCTGAACTCGATTCACATCTGGCTCAGGACGTTGAAGCCAACCGTAAAAACGGCTCAGGCAAAAAGACCGTTAAAACACCCACTGGCAGCTTTGAACTGGCCACGCCCCGCGATCGCAATGGTACTTTTGAACCTCAGTTGGTGAAGAAGCACCAGACCACACTTTCCGATGAGATCGAGCGCAAGATCATCCGTATGTTCGCACTTGGCATGAGCTACAAAGATATCAGCCAGGAAATTGAGGATTTATATGCTTTCAGCGTGTCCAGTGCCACCATCAGCGCGGTCACCGATAAAGTTATTCCTGAGCTGAAACAGTGGCAACAACGCCCGCTGGAAGCGGTATACCCCTTCGTCTGGTTGGATGCTATCCACTATAAAATCCGCGAAGACGGGCGTTATCAGAGCAAAGCGGTCTACACTGTTCTCGCCCTGAATCTGGAAGGCAAAAAAGAGATACTGGGCCTGTATCTGTCTGAAAGTGAAGGCGCTAATTTCTGGCTGTCGGTACTGACCGACCTACAAAATCGTGGTGTGAACGATATTCTGATTGCCTGTGTGGATGGTCTGACAGGGTTCCCGGAAGCGATAAACAGCATTTACCCCGATACAGAAGTTCAGTTGTGCGTCATCCACCAGATCCGTAACTCGATAAAATATGTCGCATCGAAGCATCACAAGGTGTTTATGGCTGATTTAAAGCCAGTTTATCGTGCGGTATCAAAAGAGGCAGCGGAAATCGCACTGGACGAACTGGAAGAAAAATGGGGCCAACAATATCCAGTGGTACTTCAGTCGTGGCGGAGAAAATGGGCCAATCTGTCGTGTTACTTCCGATATCCGGCAACGATCCGCAAGGTCATTTACACGACAAACGCCATTGAATCGGTGCATCGGCAGTTCAGAAAACTAACAAAAACGAAAGGCGCGTTCCCGAATGAAAACAGTCTGTTGAAATTACTGTATCTGGGATTAATGAATGCGCAGGAAAAATGGACAATGCCGATCCAGAGCTGGAATTTGACATTGTCCCAGTTGGCGATTTATTTTGAAGGCCGCCTCGATAAAGTGATGACGTTGTAATGATTTTTTAACGTGACACAGAATTATGAACGCTCTCTTCCACGCCTCTTTTATTATGCTCAATCATTTCCTTTATCGCCACATAACCTCTCCGGCGACGAAAAGGATATTGCTTCTATTCCTCAGTGAGGAACTTGTCTGGCGACAACACCTGATAGCCTCCTGAATGACATTGCTGCTGCTGTCACGATAACGTCAACAATTACCTTAGCGCCCTCATATATAAACAGCGTAAACTATGGGTGATTCACTTTACTCACTCACCAGGGATACAACCTGTCAGCGTTCCCTCTTAACACATGCAATTACCTGATTACCCCACACACCGGTGTCTCTGGAGCATGAAATGAACAGTACAACAGCGGCAGGCAAGCAGAAAGTGCCGTTACGACTCAGTACCTCAATCACCCTGATGGTTTCTGCGGTTGTTGTGGCGGTGCTACTGGTGGTTTACTCATTGTTATTTGTTCAACTTAGCCAGATGGCTCAAGACAGTTTGCAAGCCAAAGCCACTGCGGTGGCACGCACGGTTTCACTGTCTCCCGTGGTCATCCACGGCCTGACAACCCCTGCTGTCGGGCAAGAAATTCAGGCTTATGCTCGTGCGGTACAAAAAGCGAATGACCTGTTATTCATCGTTGTCACTGATATGAATGGCATTCGTCATTCACATCCCAATAGTGCGATGATCGGTCAACATTTTATCGGTAATGACTTACTGCCTGCGTTGCAGGGTAAAGAAAATAGCGCCGTCAACCGCGGGGTACTGGCTCCTGCCCTGCGTATTTTTGTGCCGATTTATGGGCTACAAGGTAAACAAATCGGTGTGGTAGCCATTGGAATTGCACTTACCCGTATCGCATCAGTTGTCAGCGAGGCCCGCTGGACCATCCCTTGGACTATCTTATTTGGTGCTCTGATCGGTACACTGGGTATCTGGGCTTTGGTTAAAACGCTGAAAAAGATCATGTTGGGTTTCGAACCCTATGAAATTTCTAATTTATTCGAGCAGCGCAACGCAATGTTGCAATCAATTAAAGAAGGCGTGATTGCCGTTGATGCCGATTCACGTATCACCATAATAAACCACGAAGCGAAGCGTCTATTTAAACAAAGCGGGCCGCTGGAGAATTTATTATTAAGTAACGCCAGTAAATACTGGCCTGCCAAACTCTATCTACAGCAAGTATTAGAAACGGGCATCGCTCGTCCCGATGAAGAAATAAATTTTGATGGCAGCATATTACTGACCAATACCGTCCCAGTGATGGCAAAAGGTAATATCATCGGCGCGATTGCGACTTTCCGTGATAAAACCGACGTCAGTAAATTAATGCTACGCCTGACGGGTATGTCCCATTACGCCGATGCATTACGGGCACAATCGCATGAATTTATGAATAAATTGCATGTTATACTGGGCCTGTTGCATATGAAGCATTATCAACAACTCGAAGCGTATATTGTCAAAACATCCAATAATTATCAGGCTGAGATCGGCTCTCTGTTGCACAAAATAAAATCACCTATTATTGCGGGCTTCCTGTTAGAGAAAATTAACCGGGCGCATAATTTAGGTATCACTTTATCCATCAGTGACGATAGTTTGCTGCCAGATACCCATAATGAACAGATAACCACCGCCTTAATTACTGTATTAGGCAATCTCATTGAAAATGCTATCGAGGCTATTGATAACCAGGGCCAACGGGAGATCAATGTCAGCTTCCACTATCAGAATGGCCGGTTACATTGTGCCGTAAGTGATGATGGGCCGGGTATTGGCGCAGCACTGCAAACGCATATTTTTGATAACGGCTTCTCGACCAAAGGCAATGAGCGCGGTATTGGCCTGAGTTTAGTGCGGCAGTGTATAGAGAGTCTCGGTGGCAGTATTGAGTTTGACTCTGAAGCCGGAGTCTATACCCAATTTTTCATTAACCTTCCCTACGATATCACCACGAATAACAACGGCGCATAAAATCATGATTAATGTATTGATAGTGGAAGATGATGCGATGGTGGCGGAGCTGAACAAATGTTATCTCAGTCAGGTAGCCGGTTTTAACTGCTGCGGCACCGTATCCAGTCTGCAACAAGCCAGAGACTATTTTATAACATCAAAGCAATCTATCGATCTGGTGCTGCTGGATGTCTTCATGCGTCAGGATAATGGTCTGGAACTGCTACCGACATTGCGTGAATTAAGTGAGCAGACTGATGTGATTGTTATTTCATCAGCCACCGATGTGAATACTATCAAAAAAGCACTGCAATACGGTGTCGTGGACTATCTGATAAAGCCGTTTCAGTTTTCCCGCTTTGAGCAGGCGCTGTCGGCTTACCGCGAAAAACAAAACTTGCTGGGTCAACGTAAATTTTGCGCTCAAGAGGACGTGGATACCTTGCTGCGGCACAATAACCCCGCCCTCACAGAGCGTAAAAAATTGCCTAAGGGCCTGACGGTACAGACATTACGCACCGTGTGCGAATGGATTCAGGAGATGCAAGACCATGAGTTCTCTACCGAACAGATGGCAAATGCGATTGGTATTTCTCGGGTATCCTGTCGTAAGTATCTGATTTATCTTTCAGATACGGAAATTCTGAGTACCAAAGTGCTTTATGGTGCTACCGGGCGGCCACTATACCTCTATAAAAGGTTGCCAAACCAGCAAGACGCATTAAAGCAACATTGTCAGTAGCAACGCTGTGAAACAAGCCACTTCAGCACAAAAAGCAAGTGGCCATCAAGACGAGTGACTACCCGCTATAGGCCGCTTGTGCTTTTATTGCCTCAATCGAGGTCAGGCAAATCCACATGCAGTATTGATCGACACGGCGGCAATCAAGTGTGTCGGGATCGATATCAGCATAATCACCCGCGCGGTAGCGAAACTTAGAAAACTGAGTGGTTTCTTGCGTCGCGTGAATGTGTAGCGTGAGAGTATCGATGTTACCAGCGGTGCTACTCGGCATATCCAGAATGCGTTCGCGGCCATCGCGTAGATAGGTGTGCCAGCGTTCGTTGGCGGTAATTTCGGCTGCATACATCGTCAATACGCCACGATACCACCCAGGCCACCTCCCCCAGTTTGCTTTATCTGTGCCAAAATCCTCAACCAACTTACGACACCAGTAGATCTGGCGTTGCAAGAACGTAATCATCAGCTCGCTACTTAACATGACAGAATGCCCGCAACCGAAGCGTTGCCAATGTTCAACGCCGTGTCGATGGCAGAAATCGAGCATCTTCTCGCGGAACTCAACGGAGAAATAGTAATTACCACGACCATGCACCGGGTAGAGTGGCGTAAAATTCGCCAGATGGTGTGTAAGAAAAACATCCGCATCGGTGCGAAGCAACCATTGGTAGCGTTTAAGTACGGTATCAATATGTGGTCCGCTAAGACAGGCAATAGAATTGATAAAGTGATAATTGTGAAACTGGGGATCATGCTGTGAAACCGGTGCAAACGGTATCAAAATAATACCAGGCTCTTTCGGCAATGTATCAACTAGCGCAGGATGATGAACCACAATCAGGTCTGATGTCTCCCAGCAACCACTGTGAATCCAGCTTTTATGTAGCCAACTGAACTCTTCCAACATCGTCTGCGAATTATCGATGTACGTCATGATGCCCACTTTTTTATCCTTAACTCCCACTCCATCTCTCCTTATCTATCTGCAATTCCGTTGAAAACTCAGTTGTACTGATGCCTGTAGCGGTGCAGCATATAAAAGAACATCATGGGCGACAATCAACCAGATAAGATGTGACATAAATTCAGAAATCAGCCCGATTACCCGGTCAAATAGTGCCTAACTCTGGCCGCGAACATGCAATATAGACTCAGTGTTAGCACAATATTACTCCTGTGATACAAATACAAAAGCCATACTATTTATTATAATAAACAAGACAAGTAAAATAAATTATAAAATTAAACCTCAGATTTATACATTAATGTGAATGTACTTTATGTCAAATAAGATAAATTGCAATGTTTTATTAATAACATCATATAAATAGATAAATTTTTTTAAAAATAATTATATTTAAAATAGTATGTGACAAATTTATACTCAAAATAACCAGAGCAACGTCTTTCACCTGTTTAACAATGAGTTATGGTGGTGGTTAAAATTCAATCAATGATTACAGTGAATACTGTATGGCGAAAACATGGGTGTCGGTTATAAATTAATCAGCCCTATTTGATTACTTGTTGTGGTAATAGAGCAACAAAAATAATTAATAAGTGAATATTTTTTTTGCCACATACCGGAAGAAACGATAGCATGCCCACCGAGATTAAATGTCACTGATAAAAACCATAACAACTGAAGGCGCTAAGACGCTATTTATGCATTAACCTTTAGCAATCAGATTCTGTATTACATTCACCATGATTGCACTACAGACAAGAAAATAGGGAAAGTTTATGATTTCAGGAAAGCATTCTGCGGAGACTCATCATGCGGCAAAAAAGCGCTGGTTAGACTCCCATGACAGTGGTTATCACAAAAGCATGGGCCGTCGTCATATACAAATGATAGCCATTGGTGGCTCAATTGGAACGGGGTTATTTTTAGGTACAGGTGCCCGCCTACAAATGGCTGGCCCCGCATTAGCACTGGTTTATCTGGTCTGCGGAGTCTTCTCATTTTTCATCCTTAGGGCTTTGGGGGAATTGGTATTACACCGCCCTACCAGCGGTAGTTTTGTTTCTTATGCGCGTGAATTCCTCGGTGAGAAAGCGTCATATGTCGCCGGGTGGATGTACTTTCTTAACTGGGCGATGACGGGCATTGTCGATATCACCGCCGTGGCGCTCTACATGCATTATTGGGGGACGTTCTCAGATGTCCCCCAATGGCTATTTGCTCTGGGCGCGCTGTCCATTGTCGCCACCATGAATATGATTGGTGTGAAATGGTTCGCCGAGATGGAGTTCTGGTTTGCGCTAATCAAAGTTGTTGCTATTGCACTTTTCTTAGCCGTTGGCGTGGTCTTCCTCGGCACCGGGCAAAGTGTGGCTGGCCATGCAACGGGTTTACATCTGATAACTGACAATGGTGGTTTTTTCCCTCACGGCTTATTACCGGCATTAGTGCTGGTTCAAGGGGTTATCTTCGCCTTCGCGGGTATCGAATTGATCGGCACGGCAGCCGGAGAATGCAAAGACCCGGAAAAAACACTGCCCAAAGCGATTAATAGTGTGATCTGGCGGATTGGCTTGTTCTATGTCGGCTCCGTGGTATTACTGGTCTGTTTGCTGCCGTGGAATGCCTATCAGGCGGGCCAAAGCCCCTTCGTGACATTTTTCAGCAGCTTGGGTGTCCCTTATATCGGCACTATCATGAATATTGTGGTATTAACCGCCGCACTTTCTAGTCTTAATTCCGGGCTTTACTCCACTGGCCGAATTCTGCGCTCCCTCTCAATGGGCGGTTCGGCTCCGCAATTCATGTCCCGAATGAGCCGCCAATCAGTGCCTTATGCGGGTATTCTCGTGACTGTCGGTATCTATGTTCTGGGCGTGATTCTTAACTATCTCGTTCCATCACAAGTGTTCGAGATCGTGTTAAATATCGCGTCGTTAGGCATTATCAGTTCATGGGCATTCATCATTATCTGTCAGATGAAGCTACGTCAGGCAATCAAACAGGGAACGGCAAAACCGGTGTCGTTCAAAATGCCCGGCGCGCCCGTGACATCCTGGCTAACCCTCTTTTTCCTTGCGGGCGTGTTAGTCATGATGGCTTTTGACTATCCTAACGGAACCTGGACCATTGCCACCGTACCTCTGGTCGCGATCTTGCTGGTTATCGGCTGGTTTAGTCTGCGAAAACGTGCCAGCGAGGTGGCCGCAGCACCGCTTGCCCCAATGCCAAAACAGAGTATGCGAGAAGATGTGGCAGCAAAGGAAATGAAACCGGCCGAGTTATACAAGTAACAGACTGTTTGTAAAAAATTTATTCAGTCCGTAGGCTGACAGCGCTACGGACTGAATTTAACGAGAAACCGCCAGTGGACGTGTGGGAGAGGCTAGCATCATCTGTTGAGCAGAAAAGCCCGTAATACCACGGCTTGATTTGATATGCATCTTTGCGGCCATACCGCAAAGTTATAGGCTGCTGTTAATCATTGGTTCATACCACTCATGCTGATCCAATCGATTACTTTTGATAAAGATCCCAACGGTTGCCATAAATATCTTCGAAAACCACTACCATGCCATACTCTTCTTTGCGTGGTTCTTCGCAGAATGCAACCCCTTTCGATTTCATCGACGCGTAATCGCGCCAGAAATCATCTGTCTCAAGAAATAGAAATACCCGTCCGCCGCACTGGTTACCAATAAACGCAGCCTGAGAATCATTTGATGCACGAGCCAGTAATAAACGGCACTCACTCTCCGGTGTTGGCGAAACAGACACCCAACGCTTACCCGGTTGTGGTTCATCTTCCCTTAAGAAAAAACCCAATTTTTCGGTATAATATTCAATAGCTTTATCGTAATCGTCAACCACGATTGCAATATAACCCATCCCTCTTTTGGTGCTTTTCATCAAGGCATCTCCCTATTATTCATAGTTTTTTACTATGTTATGATTCTTGAACCAAGCTCGCGACTGATTTCTCAAGTATCTGTTGGGAAAATACCCGCCGACACATTGCCGTCCGCTTTATCAAATAACGCATTTCACTGTGAAGTATCTGACTTTTTTAGGTACATTACGTTAAGATATTTTCTATTAAGTGACTATTTTTTGACTCTAAAGAGGGAAATAACGTGAGTATAAAACTGATTGCTGTTGATATGGATGGAACATTCCTCAATGACCAGATGAACTTTGATAGAAAACGGTTCAGTACTCAATATTCTCAGTTAAAAGAAAATGGTATCAAGTTTGTCGTCGCCAGTGGGAATCAATATTACCAACTGATCTCTTTTTTCCCTGACATTGCCCATGAAATTGCTTTTGTAGCCGAAAATGGTGCCTATGTTGTAAATGAGAATAGCGAGATTTTCTGCGGTAGAATATCCGATGACGATTGTAAAACCGTGCTCAAAACATTACAGGCGATCCCCTACCTTGATATCATTGTTTGTGGGAAGAATGGCGCCTATATGCTCAAAACATCGAGTAATGACTTTTATACCACAATGAGTAAATACTATCATCGCCTTGAAATTATCGATGATTTTAGCAAAATAACTGAACCTGCTTTCAAATTTGCCATCAGTTTACCTAATGAAAAATTAGCCGATTTTATGGTATTTGTTGAGCGAAAACTGGCAGGAATAGTCACTCCCGTTTCTAGCGGGCATGGTTCTGTTGACCTGATCATTCCAGGGGTACATAAAGCCAATGGCCTGCGATTACTTCAGAAAATAGAGGGCATTGCGGATGAAGAAGTGGCGGCGTTTGGTGACGGTGGCAATGATATTGAAATGTTAAAACAAGCAGGTTTTGGCTTTGCTATGGCAAATGCGACGCATCATATTAAGCACGTTGCCAGATTCGAAGCTGAGTCCAATAATGATTTCGGCGTATTAAATGTAATTGACAAAATACTCAACAAACAAGCACCCTTCGCTTAATAATTTAAGACTAAAAGAATGCCGGTGGATAAACAAATAGAATGGTTCTCAGCGTGACTGGGATCAACGCCGAGAATATATTCATTTATCCCTCACTCAGTTGATAGGGCACACCGCAGGTTTGATTCCGGCCATTTCTTTTTGCCTGATACAGTTGTAGATCAGCTTGAAGCAGCAGTGTGGTTGGCATACCGTCGCTTTGAGTTTCTTTGCAGCAAACCCCAAGGCTAATACTGACAAAGGGAGAAACAGTTGAGCCAACATGAGGGATTTCCTGCTCGAGAAGCTGCAACCTGATGGCCTCAGCAACCTCCATAGCCCCAACCAACCCAGTGTTGGGGAGTAGGCAGACGAACTCTTCACCACCATAACGGGCAACCAGATCGGTTGGACGCTTGAGAGTATCTTGAATAATTTTCGCGACCCGCCGCAAACAATCGTCACCGGCCTGATGACCATAGAGGTCATTGTATTTTTTGAAAAAATCAACATCAATCATAATCAAACTGAGTGGTAAACTATTGCGGTTCGCCAGTTTCCACTCCTCTTCTAATTTTCCATCAAAATAACGCCGATTATAAACCTCAGTTAAGCCATCCAAATAAACTAATTGACGTAACAAATCAGATTGGGCTTTGAGTAACAGGTGAGTTTTCACTCTTGCCCTTACGGTGTTGCGGTTAATCGGCTTACTGATAAAATCGACAGCTCCAGCACTAAAACAGCGGGTTTCTGTCTCCTCATCAATATGTGCAGTAACAAAGATAACCGGAATATCGCTAGTTTCGGTACAAGCTTTGAGTTTGGCGCAAACCTCAAAACCATTCATATCGGGCATTTCGATGTCCAGTAAAATCAGGTCAGGCTGCTGGCTATGACAGACATCAAGTGCCTGTTTACCACTAGTGGCCATGCAAACATTATGATCCGCAGAAAATGCTTGATAGAGTACCTGAATATTTATCGGATGATCGTCAACAATCAGAATCTTAGGCTTCTTGGCACCAGGAAGCATCAAGGCCAAATTCTGAGAAAAAGGCTGAACTATAGTCATATCTTTTTATCTCTCTGGCTAGAAAGGTTTTCCAGCAGGGCTTGACATAGCTGGATAGCTTTGGCGAAATCTAATTGATTGATGGCCTCATTGAGTGGCAATAATTGTCCATTCAGTTGCTGACCCACCGTCGCCTGTAATTGACTTATCACCTCCAGCGCCGCCATATCTGAATTTTCTAATAGCACTATCAAACTGTTCAATTGCGGCTCAATAGATTGCGTACTCCGCATTTCTGCCGGGTCTGCCTGCGTGGCATCAGCTGATAGCAGTTGAATTAAGCTCGCGATATCAGCCTGCATCGCCAGCACTTTAGTTTTCAGATCATTCAGTAGCTGATTGATCATCTCAGTGGTCGCGGCAACACTGTTATTGAGCAACTTCTCCCCTTGGCCGGCACATAACGACAGCTCAGTGGCCCCTAATTGGGCGGCAAGTCCCTTGATAGTATGTAGCAAACGAGATGCTGATTGATGATCGCCCTGCGTCATCAATGCATCCAATTGCGTCGGGAACGTCGCCAAATCTGCCGCGAATAGCGATAACATTTTTTGATAAAGGGAAACATCCCCACCTAATCTATTCAGTGCCGATTCCACCTCGATACCGGTTGTTGCTACGGCACTCTTCAACTCAGCAGAGAGTGATGACGGGCTGGCGCGGCTAACGGTGGCCGTGATATCAGTACGTCCACTGTATTTGCGGATAGTCTGTATCAGATTATTCAAGTCAAAGGGTTTACCAATATGATCATTCATTCCCGCAGCCAAACAAGCGTCACGATCTGATGCCATCGCATTAGCTGTCATAGCAATAATCGGCAACGTCTTCAGCCCAAGAGATTCACGGATATAGCGCGTCGCATTAAATCCATCCATTACGGGCATCTGTAAATCCATTAATACAACATCAAAGAGGGTTGGAGTCCGCTCTAATATCTCGATAGCCTCTTTACCGTGATTAGCAATCGTGACTGTCGCCCCCTCATCTTCCAGTAACTCACGGGCTATTTGTTGGTTATTCAAATTATCTTCTACGATCAATAACTGAATATCGGACAGTTGATATGAGGATTCGGCGACTCTTGGTTTCGCAATATCAGGTTGTTTACGTTCACTTAATGCATCGATCACTGAATCCAGTAACATAGATGCTGTAATCGGTTTGACCAAATAGCCATCCAATAATGCCTGATCTTCTTCACTGCGCTGCAACAACATTTCACGATCATGGGCGGTTATCATCACAATCATCGGCGCATTATCTGCCGGCATCAGTTCACGGACATATTTACTGGTCTGCCAGCCATCCAACCCCGGCATTTGCCAGTCAATAAAGAGCGCGCCATAGGTAATACCGCTATCACGCTGTTGTTTCATCAATTGCAGTGCCTGGTCGCCACTGGTTGCGACATCAACCGTCCATTTTAATGACTCACCCATCCGCTTAATCAGGTCACAGGCTGTCGGATTATCATCAACAACTAATACCCGCAGATGATTCAATACCTGCGCTCTGCTCACCAGCGTACTCGGTATTTCATTATCAATAACCAGGTTAGAAGGAGAGGATAGCGGCAATGTTATGGTGAAATGGAACAAACTCCCTTGCCCCGGCTGGCTTTCTAACTCAAGTCTGCCGCCCATTAATGCAACAAAACGCTGGCTAATCACTAAGCCCAATCCGGTGCCACCAAAGCGACGGGTGGTCGAGGCTTCTGCTTGAGTGAAACCACTAAAAATACTTTCCTGATGCTCAGGTGCAATACCAATGCCGGTATCGCGGACACCAAAGTGCAAGGTAACCTGCTGGCTATCCTGTTTAAGCACCTTGATAAATAACACCACTTCACCTTGCTCAGTGAATTTCAGCGCATTACCGCCAAGGTTAGTTAATATTTGCTGAAGCCGCATACTATCACCCTCAACAAACTGCGGCAGAGCAGGGTCAATATCAAACAACACTTCAACTTTTTTAATTTTGAGGTTACTCGATAAAATAACCGCCAGATCGCGTAGCATCACATGGATATCAAATGGGATACATTCCAGCACCATTTTGCCAGCTTCAATTTTGGAGAAGTCCAGAATATCGTTCAGTAACCGGAGCAAGGTGCGGGTGGCGGCTTCACTTTTAACAGCATAGTCGGCTTGCTTATTATTCAGCCCTGTTTTACGCAGTAATGTCAGCATCCCAAGGATAGCATTCATCGGGGTACGAAGTTCATGGCTCATATTGGCCAAAAATGCAGACTTAGCTTTATTGGCCTCTTCCGCCGCTTGTCGGGCGGATTGCAGTATATCTTCGGCTTCTCGCTGCTGAGTAATATCCCGATTGATCCCCATCATCAAAACAGCATTACCATATTCATCTCGCTCTACCGTCCCGGTCGACTGAATGTAACGAACCTGACCGTGAACAATAATACGGAAAATCTGACGATAGATGCCGCCGTTATCTAATGCCGCTTTTACGGCATTATTTACAATAGGCCGATCGTCAGGATGAACAAGGCTATACCAATACGCCTGCGGAAGCGGTGTATTACGCATCTCCTCCGGCAGTTCATAAATATCATTCATTCGATCATCGAAAGAAAATGTCCCTTCCTGAATGTTCCAGGTCCAGATACCTAATTCAGCCACATCAGCCGCTCTGACTAATTGATTTTTGGCAATAATCAGGTTGGCCTGCTGAATTTTATTAGCTGTAATATCAATTTGGATGGAGATATATCGTTCAATTTGGCCGGTACTGTTTTTAAACGGTGCAATCGTGGTATCAACCCAATATAAACGCCCTCCTTTCGCTTTATTGCAGATCTCTCCACGCCAGGAGATGCCATTGGCAATGTTATGCCACATTGATTGCCAAAATGCCGCATCGTGAGTATGTGAGTCAATTAACCGGTAGGTCTGCCCAATCAGTTCTTCTCGGCTATAACCACTAATATTACAAAACGCATCATTAACATCAGTAATTAATCCTGCACTGTCTGCGGTAGAGATAATACCGTGCAGATTAAGGGTGCTGAGTAAGGCATTATTTTCACGTAAGGCCGTTTCAAGACGCTGATAGGTGGCTTTACGTTCACTAATATCCGACTCTATCGCCATAAAACCAATGGGTTCATTCTGATCGTTATAGCGAGGTTGAATTTCCAGCTCAATCCAGTATTCCTGCCCCGACTTAGAACGGTTTACTATTTCGCCTTTAAAGGGTTCACCCGCATCTAACGCGGTTTTCATCGCCGTTTTCACACTGTGGTCTGTACTACTACACTGAAGTAATTTCCCCGGTGATTTACCTAACGCTTCGGCCTGGCTGTAGCCGGTAATACGCTCAAACCCCTCATTAACCCAGACGATTTCACGGTTTACATCGGTAATAACAACGGCATTAGAGGTATTTTTCGCTACCAACGCCAAACGCTCAAGATCTGCGGTCATGTTGCGTGCCAGCATTTCAGCTCGATTGCGCCCACTGACTTGCTGCCGAATAAGTAATGCCAATGCTGAGCTGAGCAAAATACCAAAAGCAAACACTAACCAAGGCGCATAACGTTCAGTCAGCGCTTCAAAGGCAGGCGTGCTGCTAATACGCAGTGTCATCTCTCGCCCTGGTAGCGGCAAGATACTGGTATTGTGGAATATTCTGGCCGCCATTGTTTCATCATTGTGATCTTCATCCGGTATGAGATTGTCATATTTACTGCCATCGGCATCGAAGACCATCGTTTTATTAGATAAATCATTAAGACTATCAAACAACTCAATATCCACTCGCCCACTCATAAACTCGGGAATATCACGTAATAAATCAGCAATGACAATGGGCGAATACAACAGACCGACCAATGATGCCTGGCGTTCAGCAGGTGTCATTGGGTGAGTGCCCGATTTATAAACCGGGACAAAAAGTAATACGCCGGGAGTTTTAACGTTAGACTGAACCAGATAAATTGTGCCGGAAATCGTGGGGTTCCCGCTGTTGATTGCCAATAGCGCGGCTTCCCGCCTGACCGACTCAGAACCAATATCAAGCCCCTCAGCCCCTTTATTTTTTTCAGCAGGTTCAACATATTTAATAATATACAAATCGTCATGTTGCTTATCTTGCAACTGACGAAGAGAAAAATCAGGTGCACCGTCAGCTCTGGTATTCGCAATAAACTCATTCAACTGGCTGCGTGGCACCCGCTGAATAAAACCAAACCCTCTGACGCCAGGAAACTCGACAGATAAATTACGCGAGGCTACATATGCACGAAATTGTTGGCGGGTTAGATAACCATTGGCCGCATAAGCACCTTTGATACCATTCAGTCCATATATCGGTTGAGAGAAACGCCAAATAACTTCACCTGAAACTCTGTCAACATTACGCTGGAAATCAACGGTAGTATTGTCTTCAATTTCGTTAAACAGCCACCATGCTCCTGCGCCCGAAATAGCAGCACCCAGTAAAAATATAAATAATGGCAACAAAATGGTTTGTTGTAATAGCCCAGCCATCCAGGACAAGTATGTTTTGGATGGCCGGGTCGGTGCTTTCAATGCTGAAGGATTCATATAAAATTTATATCCTTATAATCATCATAGACTCAAGCATAGGATCGCTATGTGATTTAAGACAGTGCAGACCATCCTAAATGTTATTGCGATACTGAGAATGTCGTTTATCTGTGACCACAATAGGTATCAAGGTTGAACCTGTAATTGCAGCTCATTGTGACCAACGACCTCACCCCGGCGGTTAAGAATGTCACTCATCACCGTTATCGTTTGGTCACTGCGTGGAGTGACTTGCAACTCAATCACTTTTTGCCCGCTGTCAGCCATCAGATTGATGTCCTGCGCCCCTTCAGATAACGTCACACCACTTTGCAATATTTTCCAATGCAATGAAGCCTGCGGATAGTCATGCCAGTTATCATTGATGGCCCATAACCCAATGCGCCCAGTCTGCCCCGGCACCCACGTTGCTGTTTTAGGCTCAATAGAGGGTAAAACCGGTTGGTAAGCTCGCTGTAAGGCAAAATAACCGGGTTTGGGATGGCGAAGATAGTCAACTACCCCCCAATTAATTGATGGCCAGGTTTCGGTAAACATAAAGTGAAATAAAGCAGCAACCGGTTGATAACGTTGACGTCGATAACTCTCTGCGGCAAGCTGGATCAAACTTGCCTGATACTGTTGGCTATTAGCGATAAACGTATTGATATCCGTTCCACGAGTGACTCTAGCTAACTCAAATGTCTCGTGAGGTTGGAAATTATGGTAGGCCCAGATACGCCATCCCTCATCTTTTTTATCCGTGGTCTTAGGCCATAAGTCCGTGCCAGAAATAAAGTTTTTTAGCGTGGTTAAATCGGGTAAAGCTTGAGCACCAAACTCGCTAATTATTGCGTTGGTTGCTGGTTTAAGGTGGTCACTTTTCTGCCCTGAATACCAACCTTGCCAGTAATGCTCGCCGGTTGACGAATAAGCATGAGTGATGCGGCTAGCATCCTGACTCAACACTTTTGCTACACGCGCAGTTAACGCTCGATTGATACCTGGCCGCCAGTCCGGGTAACGGTATTGCATCCATGTCGCATCCCAAGGCGGTTCATTATGCCCAGACCACAATATAATGGCAGGATGACTGCCAAACTGCCGTGTCATCTCTGCGGCTTGTCTTGCGGCTTCTTCGGCGAAAGTGGCCGAATCGTCATAGCCCCACTGTAGCGGGAAATCTTGCCAGAGCAGTATCCCCATCTCATCCGCCAGGTCGTACAACGCCCGCCCAGCCACATGAGCATGTACCCTTATGGCATTAACATTCGCCTGCTGCATCATAACTAAATCACGATGATAATCGGCTGGCCGCAAGCTCCCCAGCCACGGGCTGCCAATGTAATTAGTCCCTCTAATGAAAAGGCGTTTACCATTGATTGACCAACTTTGTTCTTGCGGATCTATCGCTATTTGCCGTAAACCCGTGCGCACATGGGCGGTATCCATCGTGCCAAGACCATCAGAAAAACACACCTCCAGCCGGTAAAGATTTTGTTTACCCTGACCCGATGGCCACCATAGCGCGGGGTTATCGAGAGGGAAATTAGCCGTAAGCCGCTGTGCATTGCGTGGGCTGGCAACCAGTGAAACATTCTGCTGCAGTTGATAAGATGGCCCGATGAAATTGTCAGGGATCAGCTTTAGCGACATCGCCACCGAACGGTTGCGATTGGCACGATAATCCAAACTTACCTGCAAAATAGGATATTGCAGCCCTCTGGACCAGTCCGGTACGGCCAATATATTGTCGATAACAGCCCCACGGCTAATATGTGATGCCACGGGAGCCCAAATACCGCCAGAACTAGCATCCTGACCGTGGTCTGACCATGCACCTCCTGGCCGGGTATCATGGTGATTTAAAACACCTTTAATCAGTTGCTTATGAAAAGACCAAACTTTACCGGGGATCTCATAAGGGCTATCTACCCGCACGGCCAACAGATTATCTTTTCGGGCAGCATCCGTAATATCCGTGCTAAATCGCTGAAAATACCCCTGGTGCTGTCCTACTTGCTGATTATTAAGCCAAACATCAGCTTGATAATCGACACCATCAAATATCAAGGTCGCCATATCATCGACACCTAAAATCGGCAGGGTAAACCGAGTGCGATACCACAATACGCCTTGATGGTCGAGGCCCTCGCTGTACCAATTAGCAGGCACTTTCAGTTGTTGCCACAGGCTGTCATCCAGCGTGTCACGCCAGGCCTCAGGAGCAGGTGGATTGCCGTTCTGTACTCGCCATTGGCCAGATAAGTCTTGAGTGGCAGCGGATTGCCGTTGAGCAATAACCACTGGCGGGGCCAGCAGCAAAATAAGCCCCAGGGCCAGAATTGATTGTCGCAAACGGCGAATATTGTTCATTTTGCTGCCCCCAGACCGATAACACGTTCTTGCGGTAGGCATAATTGCGGCCGTGAAAAGACATCACTCATGCGCGCGTCCAGATATCCCGCAGCAGGCTCAGTATTAATTAAGTTCCCCGCCGTTTTATAGAGCAGCGTTTCTAATACCATAGCGTTAGTGGTCAGACTAATCGTTTTATTATACGCACCATTATTCTCATAGCGCCCTTCATACCATCCACGTTGTTCATCATACTGCATCTGAGTCAACTGCATTAATGCATCGGTATAAGGGCTATTCCATAACACCCATAAACCGAAAACTGCGCGGGTTGATACCAACGCCAGATCTGGGTGAAACTTTCCATCCTCACTAATAGTATTCCAGTGGTAACCATTGGCGAATACCGTATCGTAAACATGATATGGCGCAACTGAGGTAAAATAATCGCTACGAGCAGTCAATATATGTTCTTTTTGCCACCGTTTTTCCTGTACTCGATAAACATTATCAATACGGTTTTTCTGCTGTTTAAATATTGGCGTACTTTTTAACTCCATTGCGGTAAGTAGATAAGGTAAGCTGACGACAATAGACGGTACAGAGGTTGTTCGGGCATCTCGAATATCGACATCAATGGGGATACCATAAATAAATATGGTATTGTAAGGAAGGTTAGCTGATATTCCCACAGGAAACCCCCACAATCCAAAAGCACCCGCAACATAATTACTATACCCCAATCGCCCTTCTGACCTTGCTATAAACTGGCCATTAACTGCCGTTGACTTTAGTAATCGTCCATCATTATCAATGACCTGACAAAAATTCCAGCGTAGTAGGAGTTTATCCAGATACTCCGCATATTCAGGATAAAAACGTACGACAACTTTCAAACCTATCATTAAACGGCCGATATCTTGAGCTGACCATCCCAGAGGTTTTGGCTGGTTAGCATAATCAATCATCTGCCCGTTAACGGTATTGTAAAGCAGATTTGGCGCTTTCCCCGCCACTAAAGGTAAATGGCTGATGGTGGCCAATAATAGTGATAGACGCTGATCAAACTCCTGCCGATTAATAATCCCTAACTGTGCTGCCGCAGTTAGGCTGACAAGCGAGTCACCGATTTGCCATAAATTCACAACTGGATAATTATCCAGAGAGTTAATCAGCCCGGTCCCGGATTGTGCATTATTAATAAAATAACGCCATGCGACTTTCGCCCACAATCGTTCATTGTCAGATAACGCACCACTGCGGGCCGCATAGGTAACAGAACTTTGATCAATATTGGCACCGACAGACATACCGCCAATAAATGCAGCACTAAATAGCCCCGCAGCTATCACCAAGGCAAGCGCGGAACACCTCACTGTTTTGCGCATGATGATGTCGCCGTAGCAGGTAATTTAAATATGTTATTACTACCAGAGTCATCCTGACATTGGGCACACTGGCAGCTCTTACAATTTGGCGCTTTACGTATCGCAATACCCGTTTGATCACAAAATGCGGCTAAACTCGGTGTTGCATCAATAAATGGTCGATTCTTTTTACTGTTATTATCATCAAAAGCATTAATTAACTGCCGCTCCCACAACGATGGAATGTAATCTTTATCGCTAGGATCGCCACTGGTAAAGCGGAGTATCTTCCCTTCTTTTTTAAATAATAGTGCTTCCAACATGATGCCGTTATTATTTGCCGTAAACTCTTTAATTGGCCCTTTGCCATTTTCGTATAGGCCCTCGTTGAAACCAATATCCTTAACGTTAGCATTTTCTATCGCATCAAATAACCGGTCAGTGTACGGCGAGTGCCAAAAAACCCACATACCTAATGCAGCCTTTAATGATACAGCCGCATTCTCAGGGACAAAAGCGCCCTGATCGGTAATTGTATTCCAGTTATAGCCATCGGAAAAAACTGTGTCATAAACAAAGTAAGGAGCGCGATCCAACTGATGCTCTGAACGCGCGGTCAGTATTCCCGTTTCACGATAGCGGTTTTCCTGCGCCTGATAGACCCTATTGGCAAAATCTTTCATCCAAGGATGGCTGTAACTCCCAGATTTATTTGCACGATCATTACTGCGATCCCACCCCATCTCAAGACCATGTAAGATATACGATTCGGTAACCACATAGTTGTGTTGATTAGTTTTACGTGCATCTCTAGAATCATAAGGAACTAATACACAATAGATTTTTGCCAAATCATAAGGTTCAGGCCGTGATGCCTTGCAGGTAGAAAAATCCCAAAGCTGGAAACCACTGGCGGCATACTCCTCATAACCCAGTCGCCCTTCCTGCACATACTGAGGCGTGTTATTTTTATCTAAAATCGCACCATATAACGTACCGCAATCATCGACAACATGTGAAAAATCCCAGCCCAAAACCACATTATCAATGCTATTGGCATATTCAGGATAGCGCTCCTTAATAATTTTAAGCCAAATTAACATACGGCCCGTATCAATAGCTGAAAAACCTATTTCACCGGGTTTATTCATATAGTTAACTTTTTCTGCGGTGATGGTATTATAAGCTTTATTGGGTAACTGCCCTTGAAATAATGAAATATTATTCAGTGTCTTTAAAAAAGGTAACATCCGGTGGTCAAACTCTGCCTTATCAATAAGGCCCAATTCGCGAGCAGACACCAACGCCGCCAAATAAGATGCACTGTCCCACATTGTGGTCGAAGGATAATTATTAACGGCATTAACAAGCCCAGTTGTAGGTTGTAGATTGTGGACAAAATATTGCCAGGCATTGACAGCAACCGCCATCTCCCGCGGCGTTAATTCGCCGTGGCGGATAGGATAGGTTTCAGCCGCTAATTTATCACCCGTCGGTGTGGCATCAGCATAAAAAGACAACATCGCCAACAGTGCCAATATCGAGCATACAACCTTAATAAATAGGCTTGAACTTCGCAAAACTGACTGATTTCTCATCATAAAACCTTCCTACTAAAGTTATTTATCCGTTGCGCCGACTGGCTGTTTCACCTGAGTACAGCCAGTACAAAGTAGTTTTCCGCCATTAATAAACGCCAAACTTTCCAGTACGACACCATTAGTATTGGCATTCAGTGAGGTATTTACTTTGTTGTCTATTTCATAAATACCGGCGTACCAACCCTTTGATGGCACCATCAAACCACTTAATTGACGGCGTGTTTGCTCACTATAAGCCGTGCGCCACAATGCATACCAACTAAAGGCTGATTTGGTTGATAACTGCCGCAATTTATCAACTCGCACCCCTTTTTCAGTAATAACCGCCCAATCGTTACCTGAATAGTGCAAGGTGCTATAGATAAAATAAGGCGCGGTGTCCACATGGTCTTCACTGACTGAAGTATAAATTCCTGTTCGCTGAAAACGATTTTCCTGAGCTTTAAATACCCGCCAGGCTAATTCAGACGAATAAAGATCAAAACCCAGCTCTAAGCCCGTCAAAATATAAGGTTCGCTGACGATAAAGGTATTTGCACCTTCTTTTTGTGAGATACGAATATCATCAGGCACCAATATCCCTTCAACTTTAATAAATTGCAGATGTGCTGTGTAATCCAGGGCTAAACTGGCATTAATACCCACCAGTTGCAGGGTTCGTGCAGCATATTGCTCATAACCCATGCGCCCTTCCTGATGCAAGGAGACGGCCTGATTTTTATCGTTAATCGTTGAACCTTGTAATTGATCATCTGCCACTAGCGCATTTAATTTCCAATGTGAAATAACCTTATTCACCTCGACAGCATGTTGGGGATAATTCCAGACCAATATATTTAATGGCACCATCATTCGACTAATATCAATAGCCGACCAACCAATACCTTTAGTACTGGGCTGATTAATATAATTCACCATAGATAATGTCTGCGTGTTATACGCTTTGTTGGGTAGTTTATCCTCAAATAGAGGCAGTTTAGCCAGCGCACCTAATGCATTACTGATACGAGAATCAAACTCGTCTTGCTGAATAATACCAATCCGTTGAGCGGAAATAATTGCCATAAAGTAGCTACTCGTATCCCACATCGTAGATGACGGAAACTTGTCTACGGAATTCACTAAACCACTTGGCTGGGTATTATTTACAAAGTATTGCCATGCGGCTTTGGCCCAAATTATTTCTTCCGGATTCAATGGGCGCGGATTCGGTGTTAATGGTCTTCCAACACTGGGAGCAATATGAACACGGGAATCACCGTTATCCTCGGAATGACTCTCGACATACAACACAATAGAAAAAGCGATTAAAATACCAATCACCATCGCCAGATAACTTCTCGCCTTCAGGAGGTTATATTTAAATGACATCAGGAACCCTCCTGTGCATTAAGTTCAGCATGGTCAGGCTGCCAAAGAGCGGCCAAAACCATTGGCATCATGGCAGCAATGTTTGCGGCCCCCCAAAAGATATTAATCACGAAGCCTGAGGGATCTTTTATATTCCCCTCGGCTATCTGAATCGCCCCCCAAATCAGCCCCAATAAAGTCAGCCCGATAATGGCGAGTTGGGGCTTAACTAAAGATAGAAAATTACCTTGCTGGCGTTCCTTAGGTGTCACATGAAATTTAATCTTCTCCCCCCGCAGCACAGTATCTAATGCCCGTAAATTCATAGAAAATAAAGCCAGGAAAGATGACTTCCCATCCCAGGCGGAGATACCCCATGTGCCAAACATAAACGCTAATTCCGAGACAATCATAAAGGGCAGAAAATGCAGATAAAAAGGCGATGAATACGTCGAAACAGGAGGAATACCCGTAAAGAGATAAATTAACGGGGCAATCAAAAATACCGTATTCCAGATACAGGCAAAATAGGACCAGAAGGTGGTGCCATACATTATTTTTTGTATTGCACTGAGTTTAATACGTTTGCTGGAAAAAAGGCGGTCATGTAAGGCGATATCCATTGAACCTGCGGCATATTTAAATCGTTGGATCATCCAGGTCAGTAAGTCCTGTGGAGAAAGCATTTTTGATTCTATTTGTGGGTGCATCACGGAGCGCCATTTACGACCAGGATCGCCATGTAAAACGATAGAGGTATAAATATCTTCTGACACATGAAATTTATACGGCATCAACTCGGTATCATGTACCACATGAGGCAGCATGGCCTGAGCCAAATCCGCTTTTATTTCACTGTCGGTTAAATCATTAGTATATTGCTCTATCTCATCTTCAATATTATCGACATAGCGCCGCAGTGCGGCCTGCATAATAGCTTCACGCCGATGAATTGATGCTGCACCACAACAAAAAGCGGCATTAGCCCAATTACGTCTGCGCAAAATAACATCATAAAACATCTGGGGATCATTAAAAAAAGGGTCATGACCTACTGTTAATGGGCCAATCAATTTTTCTATCCCTTTACCAAGCAGATAGCCGGTTGTGCCCAGTTTTTGTTTAGCCCATTCAGGTAATGGTTTGCCCTGCGGTAAATCATAAAACCACTGTGGTGTTTGCACCCAGGCAACATCAACATCACGGAAATACCCTAACGTATCGGTTAATATTGTTGGGAACACACGGGTGTCAGCATCACAAATAATAATAAAGTCCCCCTGCGTCATCTCCATGCCGTTACGAAGATTACCAGCCTTATACCCAATATTATTTTCCCGACTTAAATAGTTAACCCCCTCTTCTTGCGCGACCACCGCCATCTCGCTTCGCTTTCCATCATCTAATACATAAATACGATAATCTAAGGGAAAGGGATAAGTTACGGCCAGTGCATCCCGAATCGATAAGCGCACCAATTCAACATCTTCATTATAAGTGGCAATAAATAAATCAACTTTAATCTGCCGCCCTTCTTGCATCTCTTCAGCTACTATACAATCGTCGATTGTTTCAGGTGCTGGCTGAGCAGGAATATCTCTCACTTTCCAGAGGTTGATAGTAAATAAAGCTGAGCCAATAAATGCCAGAGTTTCAGCCATTACCAACGGGATTGCATACCAAAGCGCATCGTAATTAAGTGAATTCATCCAACGCCAGCGGATATAGTTTGCCCCCAAGATGAGAGCAGCAACCGCCAGGCTTTGCCATAAAAACTCAATAGCCCAATGAGTTTTTAGTGGTGATGGTGGTTTTCTGTTTTCAAACGAAGAGAAATAAAAAGCCATATCACAACCTCAGTCAATCCATGAAGATAAGTGAGATAAATCAGTCCATTCAATGAGCTATTGGGGAGATTTAGCCTGATTATCAAACACAATACTTATGTCGGCCCTTCTGTTTTCTTTATCAATGATAAAGAATTAATACCGTCTTTTATTTCGTAATCAATTTCATCGACAGCATTAAACATCATCATTAACCCCATACCATTCTCCGGCCAGGAGTCAGGTGTGGACACCTCAGGAAAATGAGATAAACCACTTTTATTTTGTAACAACTCAGCGGGTATCGATTTTCCTTTATCTTGCAAGTTCAAGACTAACTGATTATTCCCATAACGCATTTCGACAATAATATTTTGAGTGGCATCATAATTAACACCATGTTTTACTATATTGATAAATGCTTCATTTAATGCAAGTTCCATAGCATAACTGCTGGATGAGTCAATTTGTAAGGGCTGCATAAATTGCACCAACTTCTCATGCAAAATATGCAGACTCGACAACGAGGCTGGCAGGCTTATGCGTATTAACTGAGCCTGTGACGTGCCTGGATGATAACTCATAGCAACATATCTTTATGAAGAAACTCATTGAATAAAGACTTCTCCGCCGTAATAATATCCTTACGTCGTTTATCATCAATAAGCCAATTTAGACCGGCCTCAGATAAATCAATTGCGATTCCCTCAGGCGAAATAACCTTCCCAGCAAAAATTATCTGTTGATGTAAATGCGCGATACCCCCAACGCGGGTGTAATCAGCAATAAAACTTTGATCAATGACAGCCCCCTGCTCTAATAAACACCCAGCACCAATAATTGCTGGCCCTTTAATCGTCACTCCGGGTTGTATTTCTGTACTACTGCCAATATAAACAGGCCCTTCAATATCTAAGGTCGAAAAATCAGCTTTAACGTTAAGCCCACACCAGACTTGGGGGGCAACTTTAATGCCTGGCATGGGATAATGTGGTAACTCTTGATTGAGGATCATCCGGTTCACATGCCAAAAATCCTGTAATGACCCAATATCAACCCATTGGAATGGTAAGGCAATACCATAGAAAGGAATGCCTAATTCAGCAAGCTGAGGAAATAACTGACTACCAATATCATACTCAATACCATCAGGAATATAATCGAATATTTCGGGTTCAAAAACATAAATGCCAGTATTGGCATTGTTTGATAATGCCTCTTCTATTTTAGGTTTTTCCTGAAACTTACTGACTCTACCTTGATCATCAGTGACAACAATACCGTATTTATTCACCTGATCCGCTGAGACAGGGCGCATCACCAAAGTCGCCACACTTTTTCTGGCCCGGTGGAAAGCCAATACCTGGTCAAAGTCTACATCAATTAATGCGTCACCACACACCACCACAAAAGTCTCATCAAAAAAACCCGAGAAGTTCTGAATATGTTTCATGCCACCGGCGGAACCTAATACATTATCGACAAAGGTATTCCCCTCCATAATGCCTTCATAGGAGTAACCCATTTCGACGCCCCAGGCATGACCATCACGAAAATAATTCTCTATATCCATAGACAAATAACTGGTATTCACCATTAACTGATTAAAACCATACTGTCTTAAATGCTCAACAATTGATTCCATAATAGGTTTGCGAATCAATGGGATCATCGGTTTCGGCAATATGGTGGTCAGTGGTCTGGCTCTGGTTCCTTTCCCGGCAGCAAGGATCATGGCTTTCATAAATAAATATTCCTTAGAAATTAAGGTGCTACGGAGCGCATTTGTTGTAACGTTTCGGTTTGATCAGTACCGATAGTAAATATCCTGTCCATCCGGGTTAGCTTAAACATGCCATGAATGTTGTTATTGAGTGAGCAAATAGCAAGTTCACCTTTTCCATTCAAAGTTTTCAGCAGCGAAACCAGAGCCCCTAAACAGCTACTGTCGATGAAATCTACCCGACTAAAATCTAACAAAATACTTTTGGCTCCCAGGGCAATCATTGCCTGTATATCTTCCTTAAACTTCAGGGCAACCGAGGCATCCAATCGCCGTATCAAGGGGGTAATAACCAGCACATTATCAATTGTCTGAGTTTCAAAGTTCATTATTTCTTCCTTACAATGCCGTTGCGTGGGGTGAACAGTTATTGCGCTCGATCACCAGTAAAGAGATATCATCACTAAATGCAGAACGCCCGTTCTGAATATCACTTTGATGCTCATCTGTTAGTATTGGGTGCCAGCAAGTTAACGCCTGCTGTACTTGCCGAAAAACGGCTTGCACACTGTCCCGATGGCTTACAGCCAGCAAGTCTTGTAAGCGCTGTTCACCAAAGAGTTCTTGTTCTGCGTTCTCACACTCAACGATGCCATCGGTAAATAAATAGAGCCGATCTCCTGAGGCAAGCGAGAAAGCGGTATCCTGATAATCCATTGAATCAATCAGCCCAACCGGTGCCCCCCCATTACCAATTGGGGTTACCTGGCCAGAGCCACTGACAATAAACGGGGTTGGGTGCCCAGCCTGACAAAGCACCCCGGTCGCGGTTTGCACATCTATAACGCCATAGATGAGAGTGAAATAGCTGGCTATATCATCGTTCTCAATGCAAAAGCGCCGATTAAGTTCAGCGACAACTTTATGAGGCGGGTTAATCCGATAACCTGAAGGAGTATTAGCAGGTGAAATCAGTAAGTTATCAGCGGCACGCCCATTAAGGAATTGGCGTGCAACTGACAGTGAGAGCATTGCTGCGGCTACACCGTGACCTGCAACATCAATACTATAGAAACCAATGTGTTGGGTGCCCAACTGGAAAAAACTTAACAAATCCCCGGATACATAGGCTGAAGGCATAAACATCCATTCAGCCTGAAAACCACTTACCATCAGCTTTTCCGCGGGTAATACACTGCGTTGCAGTTTTGCTGCGGACTGCAAATCAGCTTCTATCTGTTGATACGCTTGAGATAACTTCTGATTACGTGCATCAAGGGTTGCTTCTAGCATTAATATTCGTTCGCCAGCATGTAAACGGGCGCGTAGCTCACTTTGATTTATCGGTTTTGACAGAAAATCATCGGCCCCCGCATCTAAACCCGCGATCAAATCCTCAACAGATTGGCGCACAGTTATCAATACTAAATAAATATACCGATCAGAATAGTGTTTGCGGATAGTGGTGCAGAGCTTCAATCCATCCATGACGGGCATCTCCCAATCACTAATCACCATATTGATGGCATTATTATCGAGAATAGCCAACGCATCCTGGCCATTTTCTGCTTCAAAAACAGAGAATTGCCATTTTTTTAGCAAATTGACCAGTAAAAAGCGGTAGCTTGCTGAATCATCAACAACAAGTATAGATGTCACACCTGTAACTGGAGCATGAAGTTGCATAAGTTATCCAAATACTTCGTGTAAACATAACTAATCAAACATCATCAGTAATGCGTGATATTCGACGTCCCTGACTTTTTCATACACCGATAAAACATGACACTATCTTAACTATTAATAGTGCTATTAAGCGTAGCACAGAGTTTTAACCTTTCAATTTACAAGGGTAAAGTCCAGCTAAGATTTATTGTTCCACTGCGAAAATTTGCATTTGCGTTCTCCCGCCACGGGTAGCGAGTTCCGGTATAATTGCCATAATAAAGCGACCAGGATCCCGGAGCATAACCAGACGTATAGCCAAAACTATAAGTGTAATCATAATTCCAAGGTTGCTGCTGGTTCTTGTCTGGGTAGTAAAAAGCAGATAAGCGAAAAAAATAGTGTTGTAGTAAGGTATAGCCACAACTCCCTAAAAAACTGTTCTTATTTTCTTTCATGGTTGATGAGGCGTCAGAGTAATAACGCGGCACATAGCTATAGCCAACTTGACAAATCAGTGAGTCGTTTTTGTTAATCAATAACGCAGACTCTACCGTCTTAGGTAAGGCAAATTTGTAGCCCAAAGTCCAAGAGCCTTGCTCAAATCGTGTTCTTTGAGCACCTGTCGCAGGAAAAAAACTATTATTATCGTTGTAATTACCATAAACCAGGCTGAAAGTACCCGGATGCCAATCGTCATAACCAAAACTATAGACAAAATCGGTACTGTATTTACTGGTATTTTGTAATGGAACCCGAATAGTCATATTGCCAAAAAAATAACTTATCGGGGAATACTGCATACTAAAAAGCCCCCGCTGATTGAGTTTGTATACTTCCTCGGAGGTATGTTCCCCAGTAGGAACATTGACCATCTTTTTTTTAAGTGGTGAGCTATAGGTTAATGCCGTCGAAAATGTATCCTCATCACCAGAAAAAAGGCGCGACCAAGGGCTGGTAAATAATTTAACAGCCGGTGGATTAGCTGTCTCCGCCATAATATCTAACGGGTAGACAAATAATCCACCAAGTAACATTGTAAATAATATGTTGTATCTCACTTCAAACTATCCTCTCCCCAAATATCCCTGCTATAACCACGAATAGTCCTGTCACTGGAAAATTCTCCCATACCACTTATTGTATTTAATGCTCTGCTATGCCAATTGTAAGTATTATTGTAATCAGTCAAGGCTTGATGTTGGGCCTGACAATAGCTGGAGAAATCAGCCAAATGGAAATAGTGATCACCATGATTTACCAGCATATTAAATAGGGGGTAAAATAGATTCTTATCTGCATGGAAAAAACCTGAAATGAGTGAATCAACAGTCATTTTCAGTTCTGTATTAGATGCATACTCGTCATATGGAGAACGTCCTTTTGATCTTTGTTCTGCAATTTGTTCCGCTGACAAACCAAAAACATAGAAATTCTCATGGCCAACAGCATCTCTTATTTCGATATTAGCACCATCTAGCGTGCCAATAGTTAAAGCACCATTCATTGCCAACTTCATATTACTAGTACCCGAAGCCTCAGTACCCGCAGTAGATATCTGTTCAGATAAATCAGCAGCGGGGATAATACTCTCAGCTAAAGAGACTTTATAATCCTCTAAAAATACCACTTTTAGCTGCCCATTAACGTTAGGATCATTATTCACTTTCAGAGCAACTTGATTAATCAGCTGTATGATCAGCTTGGCCATTGCATAGCCTGGTGCAGCTTTACCTGAAAAAATATGAACTTTAGGCGCGATAGAGACCACACCGTCAAGAATCCTATGATAAAGATTAATGACATAAAGGACATTAAGTAGTTGCCGTTTATATTCATGAATACGCTTTATCTGGCAATCAAACATTGCATCAGGGTTAATAGTTATGCCTTGCTGACGGGTTATTATCTGACTTAACTTCAGTTTGTTGAATTTCTTAATCTCTGCAAGCTCAGCAATAACATCTCGGTCACTCGCTAACGATCTCAATTTGGTTAGAAGTGTCAGATTGGTAACCCACTCATTACCTAGGTGAGCATCTAAAAATAGTGATAAGCGTGGATTAGCCTGCTGTATCCAGCGCCGTGGAGTAACTCCGTTTGTTTGATTGGTAAACTTCTCCGGCATCAGATGATAAAAATCAGGCACCAGGTTTGACTTAATCAAGTCCGAATGCAATTTAGCCACACCGTTAACTTTGTGGCTGCCGATAATTGCAAGATAGGCCATCCGGACTTTCTTTTCAGGCATCTCTTCAATCAAAGACATTGACGCCAATAAGTCTGTACGTTCCGGCTGCCATCTGTGTACTTCCAGTAAGAAACGCCGATTAATTTCATAGATAATTTGTAGATGTCGCGGCAAGAGCAACTCGAACAAATTAACTGACCACTTTTCTAACGCTTCAGGCATTAAGGTGTGATTGGTGTAGGCGCACGTCCGTTGTGTTAAATCCCAAGCAATATCCCAGTCGACAGCATGTTCATCAACCAAGATCCTCATCAGTTCAACAATAGCGAGTGCCGGATGGGTATCATTAAGTTGTATTGCCACAAACTCTGGCAACTGATTAAGGTCAGTGGAATGCAAGAAGAAATCATGCATAACATCTCGCAATGTACAAGCTACCAGGAAATACTCTTGGGTTAGGCGCAACTCTTTACCCGCCAGAATTTCATCTGATGGGTAAAGGACTTTAGAAATATTTTCTGATGCTATTTTTTGATTAACCGCCTTCAGGTAATCACCATGATTAAAAATATGAATATCAAATGAATCTGAAGCACAGGCACTGTATAGACGAAGTGAATTCACCGTATTATTATTATAACCCGACACCAGATAGTCATGAGGTACGCCAATTATAATCTTCCAATCCATCCACATTGGATTGTAATTACCTTGTAGATCTTTTATTTCCTCAATACGGCCATAAAGCGGAATTATCATCGCCTGACTTTGATGCTCTATAAGCCAGGGTGAATGAGCAGAGTGCCAATCATCAGGTTTCTCTATTTGCTTACCATCCTGAATTTGTTGGTGAAATAAACCATACTCATACTTGATCCCATGACCCGATCCAGCAAGATCTAATGTGGCCATTGAATCAATAAAACAGGCAGCTAGACGCCCTAACCCACCATTACCCAGTGCCGCATCTTCTTCACTTCTGACAATAATTTCAAAATCTACACCGAGAGACTCTAATGCAGCTTTTGTGATTTCCATCATTCCTTGATTTATTAGGTTATTTCGTAATGACTGACCAATCAAAAACTCCATCGATATATAGTAAATACGTTTTTTTCTTGCCTGATAGTGGCGTTCTTGGGTACTGAAGTAGTCATCTACTTGATTTCGTCGCACAACCAATGCTAATGCACTAAATACATCACTGGATGATGCAGTTAAAAGCGTTACTCCGAGAGAATATTTCAATTCATAAAGTATGCTATCACGCAGTTTGTTGACCTGATCTTTATCTGGAGTCGACTGTGTATCTTTCATCTCTGGCCTCTTTATCATTTTGAGTAAAAATATCAGTTAGGAATAAACTTCCTGCCAACATTATATTTCGCTAATAACCATAACATCAGTAAAGCACAGAGATGAACCAGTGTATTTAACAGCCATGCACGATGCCATAATCCAAAATCCACAATTTGATTAACCAGTAAAACCACATATACATGGACAATGAAAACATATAAAGAATGTTGACCTAGCGTTATTAAAAACCAGCCAAATATCTTATTTATCGGCACCCACAAATAGCTCAATATCAAATAACATGTTATTAGCAGACTAAAATCATTCATAACGCGCAGTGGCCCTAACGCATTTTTAGCAGCGAAGTTTTCATAGAACCAATTGAAGCGTGGCGCATTTATAACATGCAGCATAACGTCATAAGGCATAAATGGATTATTATGATTTTGTGCAATAAACATCATTACAAGTGTAAATAAAACTATAATACATAAACTCCAAAATCCAGCCTTAGTGCGAGCCAGAGAAAGCAACTCTTCTTTATACCAACCAATCGTCATGCCCAGCACATAGATTAATTGCCAGGCCAAGAATGGAAACGCAAATTCAAACTGAGCCGAGGTCAACTTAATTCTAGTGAAAAAATAGAGTATATATAATGCAAGGGATATAATTAATAGCCATCCAACCCATCTACGTACCAATAAATAGAGAAAGAAAGGCGTTGCCAGCAACAGATAGAAATATAGACCTAAAATCTGACTTTGGTGTGGCCCAATTTGCAAATAGAGCACCATGTTAAACCAGGATTCTTTTATCTGATCGTAAACTGGATATAACGGATAGTTCACGTCTGAAAATCGATCGGTAAAATGCGTCACTTCAAAGGTGTTTATGAATGTCAATTTAGTTAGCAGCATTATACTTATAATGATAACTATATTGACGATATATATCTTGCAAGCTCGCCGGTATAGTGCATAGCTAACGGTTAGCAAGGCTTCTTTTTGCAGGCGTTGACGATTAATTACGCCCAACATAAACCCCGAAAGAATAACGAATCCTTCCGCGCCGGTCGTCAGACCAAAGCGCTCCCAGGTAAAAATATCCAGTACAGACATCACTTCAATGTGGGCAACAACCATCATCACTAAGGCAATACCCCGCAACAGATCGATTCTTAGGTCACGTTTATCTGGTGACACATAGCGCAACGATTTTATCCAAACGGGAGCAGTTCTACATTTATTTTCAGATATAGCAAATGCGTGAATCATCCAATCACCCGCAAATTTTACCTATCGATAATGAAGGATATTAGCTATCCATCCGTGTTTTAATCTCACGCCATTCACGCACCCACACACATTAGAACATTTTAACTGTAGAACAATGTGAGTAACCTTACAATTGTGGTTAATTATGAGGATAATTTATGAGTATCAGGATACGTAAAAGGCAGCCCCTTCACGGTGAAGATAACTATTGGCCTATGGTAAAAATCTTATTGGATGCCCGCATCAATAAGAATCAGACCAAGGCATATCAAATTCATCTTATTAAGCCAGTAAAAAATGTTATATAATACATTGAATTACATAGCATTACCCTTACGGGCAGGTTAAAATCTAAACTGCCCCAGCATCTGCTACAAATACTAAATTATCAGTATTTTAACCATCATATTTATTCAGAAGCTTCATTCGTTTCTCCGGCATGGCTGTCGTGGTGCTGAACTTATTCTCTCCTCGAGCCGTTGGCCAGCGTAAGCAAACGAGAATGGCAACTGAACTGGCGATAAATACTTTATTAATAGTGTTATGGCGGAGAAAAGCTTTATCTCCTGTTCTATTCAGGAGGCCAGTTTGCAAATGAATGCTGGAAACCTTTGTGTCAACTCAAGGGGGAACACAGTATATGTCGACGGGGAAATACCATAGAAGTGCCGTAGCAGAGAGTTTTTCAGTTACTGAAAATAGAATGAGGCAAGGGTCTGTCTAATCGAGTACAGGTAGTGCTGCTTCAGCATTCGCATTATATTAGCAATGTTATCGTCGTGGATTAAGTGCCTGAGAGTCACTGTCGTTATGCGTAGTGATTGGGGATAATTGTGATCGAGCAAACCCCAAATAAAATAGTCATCGTCAATCACCCAGAACGCAATACTTCGCATAACGATAGATTTTCACAAACATGATTATGACGTGCTTAGTATAATTGCCCTATCAGCCCCCATTTTTAAACCGATGGTGCATATTAATCAGTGTTGCTATGGCGGCGACCAATGCCGGAATACACATAAACAGAAGAATATTATCCACCTGCCAGTGCATATTGAGTAATTGTGCGGCCAATAAAGTACCCGCGACACCCCCAAAACGCCCTATTCCCTGCATCCAGGAAATTCCTGTCGCACGGCTATGCGTTGGATAGAAGTTAACCGCCAAAGATTGTAAACCAGACTGAGCACCGTTCATGGTGACCCCCATCAGAAAAATCAAACCGCCTAATAAGAGTATCTGGCTATTCTGAGTGGACATCAGGACAATCAGAATAGCGGTAATCATAAATCCGCATGACACAACTTTATAAGCATTCCAGCGATCCATCAGCCAACCTGCAATGATAATACCCAGCGTTCCACCGAGGGTAAACAAAGAGGTGAGTATTGCCGATTGTTGCAGTTGATAGCCGAGGCCATTCATCAGGATCGGCATCCAACTCAGTAATACATAATAGATAATTAACCCCATAAAGTAGGTTAACCATAGCATCAGTGTGCCAATCAGGTAGCGGGAAGAGAAAAGCAGGCCAAGGCTACTTTTAGTCTGTGTCAGTGGATCTTGATAAAGGTAGAACTGAGTCGTAGGTTTGATATCCCGTTGCATAAGCAAAATAAGAATCTGGCGAACTTTCTCTGGGTAACGTTGCTTACTGACGAGATATTTCACGGATTCAGGTAATAAAAACACTAACAAAAGGGTCAATGCTAGCGGCATGATAGCCCCAAGTAATAACACGCTTTGCCAGCCATAAAGTGGCACCAACCAGGAAGAGATAAATCCACCCGCAGCAGCACCTAGAGGAAAACCACAGTACATCGTGTTAATCGCCAGTGCCCGGCAACGTGCAGGGGCGTACTCTGATATCAAGGTAATGGCATTAGGCATAGCCGCTCCCAGCCCCAAACCCGTCATAAAACGCCAAAATGTGAGAAGGTTAAGGCTGCTGGCATAAGCGGAGGCCAAACTGGAAAGGCCAAAAAACAAGCAGGAATAAATCAGCACTTTTTTGCGCCCTATCCTGTCGGATATTGGCCCGGCCACCAACGCACCAAGTGACAACCCGAGCAGTGCGGCACTCAATACTAGCCCCAAACTCTGCTTGGGAATCCCCCAGTCATCTGACAATGCCGGCGCGATGTAACCCATAGCGGCTGTATCGTAACCATCAATTGCCAGAATAAGAAAGCCTAATATGATAATTTTCCAATGAAAAAAAGAGAAATGGCTGTTATCGATCTCTTGCTGAATATCCAATTTATAGCTATGAGTCATCATTAAGCTCTCATCGAGTATGTACATGTATATACATTTGTTGCATTTGATGAGCACTTGTCAAATATATTTATTATATTTGTCTGTAGCTTGTTATTTTTGTTGTATATTCTTCCTATTAATTAAATTTCAGTGTTATGTTTACTAATCTGTTAATTAACTAGCAATATAATCTGTGTAACTTAACTTAGTGACTGGAATGTATCGTGTATTGCGGCCTTATTCATGTTGTATGCGCTGAAATTTATTACAGCCGATATCTTTCGAGCAACGCCAACAGATCGCCTTGACGTCACGATATAGACAAACATAAGGTGCAGAAGCGGCGACATGTTTGCATCAGGAATCCAGCTAGATAATTTAGAATAATCCGACAAACGATCATCTGAGTCAGCGCTCCAGCCAATGATGAGCCGGAATGGTTCGACTCTTACTATAAGGAGTTAGTATTGAATACAAAGAATATGCATTACGTCGATATAGGTTCGGGTTTTCCCCTGTTGCTCGGACACAGCTATCTTTTCAGCAGTGATATGTGGTCATCGCAACTGCCCGAGCTAGCCAAGCGCTACCGGGTCATTATTCCTGACTTATGGGGACATGGCGCGTCCCCAGAACTCCCTGATGGCTACAGTAGCCTTTCAGATATTGCCCATGACCATCTCAGCTTAATGGATGATTTGGGTATAAAAGAATTTGGCATTTTAGGGTTGTCAGTCGGTGGAATGTGGGGAGCTGAATTGGCAGCCCTTCATCCTGAAAGAGTCAAATTACTTGCCCTGATGGACACTTTTCTTGGTGAGGAGAGTGACGCTGAAAGGTCGCGCTATTTTGGTATGTTAAATGAGATAGATAAAATCGGGAGCATACAATCTCCACTGCTAGAGTATGCGGCGAAATTATTCTATTCAGATAATGTTTCCAATATGCTGTTACACCCTCTAATCGATCATTTGAGGAGTATCCCAGCCGAACGTTTACGCCAAAGTATTGTTCCTTTGGGTAAGCTAATCTTTGGGCGTCCAAATAAATTATCTTTACTTGAAAAAATCACTGTTCCTTCGATAGTCATTACGGGGGAGTATGACAAACCCAGGCCACCATCTGAAGGTGCATTAATGTCAAAATTACTGCGATGTGATCATGTCATTATTCCAGGTGCGGGACATATCAGTAATAAAGAAAAACCCGATATAGTGACAGACACCTTACTACAATTCTTATCCAAAGCTCATAGCGCCAATTAGTGCAGCAGCGTTAGTCACTAATCTGTCGGGTAGGATTTGCTCCAATCTTGCTATGTTACCCTTGTATTTATACATAAAAAATAGGTCGTTAGGATGAAAGCAGCCATACATCAATTACCCAACGGTATTTCTCTGACCCTGCGTACCACGGAACATCAAGGCAACAAGCCAGTCGTGATCTTGTGTCACGGTTTCTGTGGCATTCAGGAGATTCTGTTACCGGCATTCGCAGAAGCGTTTACCTTAGCAGGGTTTAACACGGTCACTTTCGATTACCGCGGTTTTGGCAGCAGTTTAGGTGAACGTGGTCGTCTGGTTCCAGCAATGCAAATTGAGGATATTCTCAGCGTTGTGGCATGGGTTAAAACTCAGGCAGACATGAATACCAGCCGTATCGGGTTATGGGGAACATCATTCGGCGGGTGCCATGTATTTGGTGCTGCGGCAGATAATCCTGATATCGCATGTGTAGTCAGCCAGCTCGCATTTGCTGATGGTGAAGATATCGTCACGGGAAAAATGTCTGAGGAAGAGAAAAAGAGCTTTATTGCCACACTGGATAAGATGGTAGAAAAGAAGCAAGCCACCGGCAAAGAAACATTTGTTGGTGTAACTCGCGTGCTGAATGACAAAGAATCAAAAACATTCTTCGAAACAAACAAAATAATTTATCCTGCAATGGACATTAAGATCCCATTTCTTACCGTCCGCGAAACCCTGCGATATAAACCTAAAGATAATGCTGCACGAGTCACCTGCCCAACGCTGGTTGTTATCGCAGGTGCTGACACTGTAAACCCTCCGGATCAAGGGCAAGAATTATATAATGCAGTGAGTTCATTACATAAAACGTTGCATATGGAGGATGGGGCTATGCATTATGATATGTATAGTGGTAAGCATTTTGACAATATAATCGCTATTCAGACTGACTGGTTCAGGAAGCATCTTTAGATTAATAAAACATACGGTGACATATCGTGGATATGTCACCGTAGAGATATTGTTGAAACCGGTATTAATTTTGCTATCGTAGGTTACCGTTGCTCGACAATTTCTGACTTCCCAACGCATTAGAGTATCTAACGGCTGAAAGTGTTTGGGATAGAAGAAAAGACGGGAGTATTTCGCTCCCGTCTACGCAGTAATAGCGCAGTGAATTAACTAGACAAATTAAAGCGTAAGATAAAATATACCATGAGTTCTGCCAAGGGAACAATCGGGAGTGTATACAGTGGCGTAGAGAACAAGTTAGTATATATTTAATTTTTTGAATATATGTGAATGAGTATCAGTAAAATACAAAAGATCTGATGTTATATTTAACATGATAAAGCTTTATGCCGAGTATGTTCTTGATAAACAGGGAGTGTTAGAAATTCTGTGTCATTCCAGTAATATGCAATCAAAAAGGAATGACACATGTCCCAACCCTTCGATTTCGACAAAGCGCTTAAGGCACTCCAGTCCGGTCAGGCATTAACCGGGAAAGATGGTATCTTAACGCTATTAATCAAACAGTTAACCGAAGCTGCATTAGCTGCTGAACTCGATTCACATCTGGCTCAGGACGTTGAAGCCAACCGTAAAAACGGCTCAGGCAAAAAGACCGTTAAAACACCCACTGGCAGCTTTGAACTGGCCACGCCCCGCGATCGCAATGGTACTTTTGAACCTCAGTTGGTGAAGAAGCACCAGACCACACTTTCCGATGAGATCGAGCGCAAGATCATCCGTATGTTCGCACTTGGCATGAGCTACAAAGATATCAGCCAGGAAATTGAGGATTTATATGCTTTCAGCGTGTCCAGTGCCACCATCAGCGCGGTCACCGATAAAGTTATTCCTGAGCTGAAACAGTGGCAACAACGCCCGCTGGAAGCGGTATACCCCTTCGTCTGGTTGGATGCTATCCACTATAAAATCCGCGAAGACGGGCGTTATCAGAGCAAAGCGGTCTACACTGTTCTCGCCCTGAATCTGGAAGGCAAAAAAGAGATACTGGGCCTGTATCTGTCTGAAAGTGAAGGCGCTAATTTCTGGCTGTCGGTACTGACCGACCTACAAAATCGTGGTGTGAACGATATTCTGATTGCCTGTGTGGATGGTCTGACAGGGTTCCCGGAAGCGATAAACAGCATTTACCCCGATACAGAAGTTCAGTTGTGCGTCATCCACCAGATCCGTAACTCGATAAAATATGTCGCATCGAAGCATCACAAGGTATTTATGGCTGATTTAAAGCCAGTTTATCGTGCGGTATCAAAAGAGGCAGCGGAAATCGCACTGGACGAACTGGAAGAAAAATGGGGCCAACAATATCCAGTGGTACTTCAGTCGTGGCGGAGAAAATGGGCCAATCTGTCGTGTTACTTCCGATATCCGGCAACGATCCGCAAGGTCATTTACACGACAAACGCCATTGAATCGGTGCATCGCCAGTTCAGAAAACTAACAAAAACGAAAGGCGCGTTCCCGAATGAAAACAGTCTGTTGAAATTACTGTATCTGGGATTAATGAATGCGCAGGAAAAATGGACAATGCCGATCCAGAGCTGGAATTTGACATTGTCCCAGTTGGCGATTTATTTTGAAGGCCGCCTCGATAAAGTGATTACGTTGTAATGATTTTTTAACGTGACACAGAATTATGAACGTTCTCACTTCATACGCTTCCAAAGCGGCACGACGTGTATTTAAGAAAACAAAAATCCCATTTGGTATATCCTTACCCACATGGTTAGGGGGTTATACCCCGCTGACTGCGAAACGAGTTATGGTTCGCAATCTTGCCCCGTTTGTTGGTCGCTCGATCCCCCTGCTTGGCATTATCATTATTGCTGCTGACGTATCAGAGATTACCTACCATACAATTCGTGATTACAACATGATAGCAAGGGGAGCAGATAAATTATGGTAGATGATATTGAACAGCGCATTTATGATCTTGTACGACCTTATGCTGGCTTCTATATATTCACTAGAAAGAAAGTAGCTTTAACTCCCGATACAGACTTAGACACTGACCTTAGTATTGATGAGCTTGAAGTAGAAGACCTCATGAATGATTTCTTTAAAGAATTCTCTGTAGAAAAAGGGAATTTCAATATTAAAAATTACTTCCCTGATGTTCCTTTTTCTTTCAATCCATTCAAGAAAACAGCCCCCATACCCGTTCCAGACTTCACCATCGGTATGCTTATTGAATCCGCCAAAGCGGGTCGCTGGTTGTACGATTGAAATAGGCCGGGCAATTAAGCCCGGTTTTGTATTTTAGAATACCGGTGGCCACGCAGGTACTCGATAGCCTTGATTTACCGCTTCAATCAGTAACCACTGTGGTAATTCTGGTAACTCAATTAACGGCCAGCTTTCCACTGTCGGCCATGAGCGATACGCGGTGCGGGCTTCCATCAGCTCAGTGCGTTGCGCTTCCGTCAACTGTGTATCGCCGATGCAGTAATCACTGACCATCATCGGATCGGTGGCAGTAATAGAATCATCACGATAACTGCGCGCCGTGGCGGCCAGTTCATTGGCGGGTGAGTACTGGCGGTGAGATATCCGCCCACGCAGGCATCTCTGACATGGACACCTCATATTTTAGATATAAAAAAACCCGCGCAGTGGCGGGTTTGATACTCGTAGGAGTACTTATAATGGTGTTTACTGTAACAATCAGTTCGTCACAGTCACCATGACGCTATTAGAAGTCATAATCATTAATGACTTCTAGCAATTGCTTATTCTCTTGGTATTTGGTGCTTAATTTTTTTTGCAATTCAGTTGCTTTAGGGCAAGTAACATTGACTTCTTTCTCTATGGCAATTTGCCGTTCTTTGGGGATTGATGAGTCCCATTCGCCAGCAAGATATTGGCATTCATCTGCTATTTTTAAAAACTCGCTAATATCAGCCGGGTATTTTTCAGCAGCATGGGAGCATCCAAGTAAAAGAATAAATGGCAAAATAAAAACAATCATTTTCTTCATGTTATCTACCATCCGTTGACCAATGAGGTCTATCTTTGGAACCACCATGGTATTTTATAATATCAAAGCTTTTTCCTACGATATGGAGTTCTGTATTCATCCCATCTTTGGGAAAACTCTTAATTAAGACATCTTCCCCTTTTTTATTTTTTATTTTTAAATCTCCCATCCATGAGATATTCATATCTATAGCATTGCCTTCGGTATGTCTGCTTTTTAATGATGGAGCAACATTAAGTCCTGTCATACCGTACGCTCTTACCATATCCTGTGCGGCTTTAATGCTTTTCGCCGTGTCTATACTGCCATCGCTCTTTTTATGTGCCCATTGAATGCTGATACCGGTTTTTTCCGGTACATCTTCAGGCTTGGCAAGGTTTCTTGATATTTTCCAAGACCAATGCATCAAATAAGCCCTTTCAGGTGGTCTTAATGTTGCTGATATAACGATTGTCGCACCCGACTTTGTTAATTCAGATATAAAGTTGTCAACACTTATTTTAAATGACGGGCTTAATGATTGGGTTGAAGCACTTCCCTGAAAACGAGAAACCCATTTTTCTCCACTGATTTCTTTCATTCATAATATCCTTATATTTAATATCCATAAAGATAGTATGTTTTACTCTTTAAATTTGCAATTCATTTACATTATAGGCGATGCAGAATAACAGTCTATTGCTAACCCAACCCCCTTTCCACCACCGCCGCAATCTCATCCAACACATCATGCATCAGTTGCACATCATCAATGGTGTAAGTGCCATCCAGCATATCTGACCACCTTGCCAGTGGCGAGCAGTGTTGCCCGATACCGGCGCAGGGTCGCCATAAAAACCAGTCTACGCGGGAGGGTGCTGCGGATTGTTTTCCGCGCTTTTTCCCTCGCCGCTGAGTTGCCAAAAAGGGCCGATATTTTCCCTCAGTACCTGTCCCAGCAATACCAGGTAATTATGGGCCTCATCTTGGAACAGGTTTTCGCCCACCGGGATGTTATCGGATTGGCGAACGATGCTACCGCTGTTAAAACACAGCTCTTTCAAGCGGTTTAAGCTCATCGTATCGACAGAGGCCAAACTAGCTGCCATACCCATCGCGGTGACATTGGGATTGATCGCCGGTAACAAACCAGACTTAGCGGCGATTTGCAGCATTTCCACTTGATCTCTGGCCGGTGATGTTGCCCCGCGAAAAAGGGTATCACCGATCACAACTTCAATTTGACGCCCCATAGTTAGGTTTCCTCAGAGTCAGAAAATTCAAAAATAAATTGTTCATCCGACACGCCACTTTTCCCGGCGCGGGTGGCTGAGCCACGGTTAGTCATGATGCCGTCTAACCCGGCAAAACGTTCGTCAGTGCCGGTCTGTGAAAAGATAAGGGTGGCATCAATACCGGATTTTTCCACCGCCAATAACTGGCGCGCCTGCACCGAGCCAGGGATCAGGTTGATGGTCAACCGTTTGGCGCGGGTTTTATTGTCCAGCCGTACTGACGTGCCGCCGATACCGCGTTTTAGCGCGGCGCGGGGTTCTAAATCTTCAATGGTGATCGGTGGGTCGGTATCACCAAAATCATCAATAGGAATACCAAAGACGGTGAGGTTAGAGCCATCAGCGCCGTATCTGTGCATGGTCATAAGGGATTACTCCGCGGTGGTATTGATTTCAGCGATATGACCGGCACGGCCTAAAATCACTAACAGGGTGGTTAACGGGTAAACGCGCTTTTTGCGTTGGTCGGAGGTCAGCGAAAGAACATCCTCAGGGCGCGAACGGATGACAAAACCAAAATCAGCCACTTTCGTCACGCCATCGTCAGGATCAACATAAGAGCCGGTACCGAGCACCCCGTTATTGAAAAAGCGTTTGCAGGTAGTGGCAACCGTAGACAGCAATCCGTCATAGTCGCGTGGTGTCAGTGCGAGCTTGGTGCCGACATTGGCAATGTAGTTGTAGCCATCCACCTGAATATGGTTTTTCAACACATCCAGATTGACCACATCATCAATAAATTCGCCATAGGACGACATCGATTTACTGTTGATCACCCGGCTGTTATCAATTTGCCCAGCCAGTTCAATTTTGGTGAAAAACACCGCGTTCTTGGCTTTTAAGGCATTGTAGGCACTGGTGGCCATATTATCGCCCATCACCCCCGGTAACACTTGATACTCGCCGGTAATGGCGGTGTTTAATCCTGTTGGCCTGAACTTATGGAACGCCGCCGCCAATTGCACCATGGCATAGGCTTGGGTCGGGTCAGTATTCACGGATTCAGCAGTTTTATAGCCCGCAAACACATGGCGGTTACCTTTGCTTTTCAGCAGTGAAACCACATCCCCCACCTTGTTCTGGCTGGCAATATCATCATCACTAAACGTCCACCAGACCGGATGGCTATTAGCATCAGACCAATCGGCCAACTGGAGAATAATGTCATTGCTGGCTTTAAAGAAGTAGTGATAACGCCGAAGATGCGAGTCATTAGAATACCAGACGCGCCCGCCGTCCACTCCATCAGCACCGCCAACACCTCCCCCAAGCCACCGAAAGAGATTTTTTTGCGATCAAGGGTTTCTTTGGAATCCAGCAACGCTAGCCGAAAGAGCGATTTCATCATGCCGAAAGTGTTATAGCGTTTGGCTATCGCCTCATCCATATCGCCAGAAGCTAAATCAGTGGCCAGATTTTCTTTACTGATGGTGTCGATATTGGCTTCCAGAATCAGTGAAGAAATCCCCCCTTTGGCAGCGACTGCATCTTTCACATCCTCAAGGCAGCGCCTCAAGCGGCTATCATCCCAGCCGCCGTTAATCATGCGTAAGCGCATCGGCAAGGCCGCACCGGGCGCACGCACAAAATGGCTGAAATGGATTTTCTGCTGACCGCCGTTAACCAGGTAATCATGCCAGTCATCACATTCGACAAACCATCAGCAGTCAGGCGAATGCGGGGTTTACCGCCAAAATCCAGTTTTTCACTCATCGTTAAACCCACTTGTCATAACTGATGCTGCCACCAGCAATTAATTCGATCTCTATCGAATCCATCATTGTGTCGAGAATGTCGTCGTTTTTATGGCTGTCATCCGCTGAGAAATCAGCGCATTCCGTCAGTGCAGGCATCACCCAATCAGTCGAGGCAGCCACCGCGCCATCCCAGTAATAAACCTGCGGGATTTTTTGACCGTCGTCAGTCATCAGTCATCAGTCATCAGTCATCAGTCATCAGTCATCAGTGCCGGAAGATAGACACAACCGGTCTTCATCTGCGGAATGGTATTCAGGCAGCGGATCAGCTTGTTTTGGCCTGAGCCACGCGGGATGGTCAGAATGGGAATGCTTTTACGTTTTACCAGCGTGGTAATCAGACCTTGGGTGGTAATTTCATTGCTGGTGACTTTGGGGTATTTGCCGTCGGTGAAATACACCCGCTCATATTTATCCTGCGCCACCGGGCTGCGGATCGCATCAACCAAGTCAGTCCAGGCAAACCAATAATCATCACGGTAACGGAAAATAGTCGTTGGTTTCAGACTAAAGGTTTTCACTCCATCCACATCAGCCATGATCGGTGTAATAACTCCATGCCGAAAATGACAATTTTTGGCTACAGTGGCCGCTTGCTCAGGCAATAGATGTGGAACCGTCCGAGGCATTTCGCCGCGCATGGTGGTGATATCGATAGCTGACATAATGAGAGGTTTCCGGCAGGCATAAAAAAAGCCCCACTAAAAAGTGAGGCTTGGCATCTTTGGGTAATCTACCGCGTAATTTACTTCACATCAACGGACATTAGCTTTTTTTGACACTAAAGAATCTAAAAAAATGATACATAGCACAAAAAACAATAACGAATCACATATCTGTCTTATCAAGATGTATACAATTTGATAATATTAAAAAAGAAATTAGGTGTACGTTGCAATCTCAAAACTGATTTTTTCAGGACGAAAACATAAGGGAGTTATGTGGCTAATTTAATTTATTTAACTATAGAAGGCGAAAAACAGGGACTTATCTCTGCCGGGTGTTCAACTTATGACTCTATTGGTAACAAATTTCAGGCCGCTCATACCAATCAAATCATGATTTATTCACTAACGCATGGTATTAACCGAGAGCAAAATGCTAACCACTTACCTATCAATATAATCAAACCAGTAGACAAATCTACACCATTGTTGGGCATGGCTATTTCTAATAATGAATTATTGCATCTTACTTTTGATTTTTACAGGACGTCAAAAGAAGGAAGCCAAGAACGTTATTTTTCTATTGACGTCAATAAGGCCACGTTAAAACGAGTGGGAATTAATTATCCTCACATTCTGACACATGAAGATAGTCAACCTGAAGAAATGTTAAGTGTTTCTTATAAAGACATAAAATGGATTCATCATATCGCGGGAACAACAGGCTATAGTGTGTGGGATGAGCGAATTTATTAAACCACACTAACACATACCACTGATGTATAATATATACCCTACTTATATACCAGTGGTTTTATTATCTTTCTAATAACCTATTCCATTGTTCATTTTCATCACTGTTATTCTCATTATTGTTATCTATTATCTGATAGATGGAGAATCCTGTTGCGGAGTTACCGACAAATTCGCTGGTTATTCCTGCTACTCCCAGTGTTTTCCAGCCGATAATATAATCCTCTCTGATGTAGTGGAACAGTTTCCAGGCATCGGGTTTTAGTACAGATCTGAACAGCGTTACTCCAGAGAGCGTCAGGTCTACGGTTGAATAGGCGATATCACCATCTCTTTCTGTGCCACCTAGCTTCACAGCAGCATACCTGTAAGCATCTCGTAGTGGTATGTAACTTGATTCTTCGCGAAATAAAAGATAGTGAATGTTCTCTGACGCATTTTCTAATCCATGAAGAACTAAAGGAGTTCCGATGGAAGCGCATGCAGCCCCTAAGCTTACGCTGCAAATACCATATCCGCCGATAGTCTGTAATACTCCACTGACAAATCCGACTTGAGATAATATTATTTTCTTAACAGAGTTTTCTCTTTTTATTTTTGCTATGGCATATATCTTCGCTTTCCCACTGACTAAATCAAAATATCTGTCATTGAGTATTTTGTATTGCTCATGCAGTTTTGCAATAGCATCGGAATATGAAATCCTTCCCAGTTTGAAATCATTAATATAAACGTTAGCTAATTCACCCTCGCTGCGAATGAAGCTGCTGCGAAGTCTTATGTCATTTATATATAAAAAAGCGACATTCATAGCTGTGCGATTAATATCTTCTTTTTTTCTTTCCAATGTGTTTATTGAATAGCTATTCATTTATTGTCCTTTTAAGCTAAACAACACTTTTAAACTCCAAAAAAAAGTTTTTAATGATGGAGTAAAAAAGTAAATAACAATAACTATTGATATATACATAACTGAGAATGAAATTAAACTTTTAGCGTCCATGTTGTATGTAAAAAAAAAGTAAGCAACTATTAATAATAAATTTGCAAAATACAATCCTCGTAAACTCATGAGGAATACTCTGCTCACGCTAGTGTTCTTTTTTTTTGCCATGTTTATTAATGTGTCTGCATCTAAATTACTGACGCCCAGACGCAATAACTTATGTTTAACCTCTTGCTCATCCATATATTTAAGTCCTTCTAAAATCAGTGTCCATGGTGGATAAGTTTAGTCAATTGCCAAAACGCTGCATCGATCCTTTATCGAACAGGCGAAAGCTTACCCTTATCCATCTGTTATCGCAAATATCTACATCTTTCCCGTAAAACATCCGCCGCTGGTAAGCCAATGTAGGTTACTTACATCTATGTAATAAAATGAGTTAATTACTCAGTATCAATGGATACAGAATTTTTTTCAACCTGTGGCATCTGAACACGCAGATCAACAAAACGCCCTGCCGGTATATCTATTAGCTGGCCGTCCTCATAACCTTCGATAATATTTCTGGCAAATTCAGGCGATACAGGGTGTGTTCGGTGATAAGTTTTAATCAGCAAATCACCGTTGGCAGTCACTTTATAATCTACCCAGATTAATGCCAGCTTGTTTTTATCGAGAGGAATTTCAATACCACCCTCTGTCCCCCAGCTTTCATCTGAGTTAAAACCGAGTACCCCTGATATTTTATAAACACCCTCACTTATGCGTTCGGACATTGCGCCCTCTGATTCGGGGTTTGTTTCAGACGTACCATCACCAAACAATTTAATTACTGGGGATGCAGCTTTGTAAAAACCATTGGAATCTACAGTGGAGTTCTGTTGTGTGATTAGGTCATATTGATATGGGCCAGCAGAATACCCTCCAAATGCAAGCCTATTATTGGTACTTAATCCGAAAAATACGGCGTATTGAGTTACGCGATGGAACATCATGCAAGCAGTCGCATACGTACCCAGCAAGCCCCCCACTTCAGCAGATCCAGAGAAACGGATTGCAATCGTTACCCGCCAGAAGGTGCGCGGTTGCAGCAAGTTACCGCGCGGCGTGCGATAGATATTCATTAGCAGCAAAGCCAAATAAACCCTCGGAGCTACAGCTTAGGCTGTGGCTCTTTTTTTTACCTGTAAGGAACCCAAATAAGTAAATTATCAACAATTAATAGGCGGCAGATTGAATCCTCCCAGATCCTCAGCATCGGCCATGACCCGATTAGCAATACGCTGGCGATTCGCTTTAAGTCGAAAGGTGAACCGGCGGCGCTGTATCACTACCAAAACGTATCCGCTGCTGATTACGCGGCATTCTCCGGTGTTGAATCAATTGGCTCCCACTTCTACCGCAATATCAAGCCAGATACAGATCGCTACCCATTCCAACGCATTAACGAAAAGAAAGACGGCGAAACTGGTAGCTAAACGGCCCGGGCGTCATCGCTATCCACGCGGTGGAAAACCCGCTGTCGTGGCCGCTAATCTGTTGAACCGGCAGTTTAATCCAGAGACATTGAATACCTGGTGGTCAGGTGATATTACCTATCTGCGTACCGCTCAGGGCTGGTTATATCTGGCTATCGTGATGGACTTATGTTCAAGAAAAATAGTGAGTTGGGCCTTCTCAGATAAACCGGACAGCGACTTGACTGTCCGGGCCTTAAGGCTGGCCGTAAATAAACGCCGACCCACAGGGTCTGTGGTGTTCCATAGCGATCAAGGGGCGCAATATACCAGCGCGCAGTTCCAATTCAGCCAGCAGGAACTGGATGTTACAGGTAGCATGAGCCGAAAAGGTAACTGCCTGGATAATGCTGTTACGGAAAGGTTTTTCCGCAGCCTGAAAGCTGAGAGGGTTAACTATCGTCGTTATGAAACCCGAAGTCAGGGTATCGCTGATGTTATCGATTATATTGACAGTTTTTATAATCTGAAAAGGCGGCATTATCGGCTGGGAAATATATCGCCGGATGAATATGAACGCCGACTACAGCAATGTGCCTAAATCCGTGTCCGGTTTTAGTTGACCGTTACAGTGCCAGATAAACTCCGCGCCGACTTGAAAGCGTGGAAGCAATATCGAGTGAAGGTGAAAACGCTGATGTTTCGAATGCGCTAAATATCGAGTGGCCAGTGTCTCCTGATGCTGTTTTAACTGAAGCGTAAAATACAAAACCGGGCTTAATTACCCGGTATCTGCAAGTCATGTTAGGTTACGCAAAGTTATACGCCGTCATGGATTTTATCTGCAATATAGTAAATGGCATATGCGATGATAAATCCGACACAGGATAACGCGGCTTTAAAATATCTAAATTCGGATTCAGATATGAACAAAAACCAGACTATAGAGGCAATTGTTGCGAGTATGACAAAATCACAAAGGCCTGCAATCCCGCGCGAGGCTAAACGCTTAAGTAGGTTCATTAATACCTGACCTTTTGAAAGAAGTACTTAGTGACTTCATCAAAGAGTTGACGATTTCGAGACCATAATGCGGTAGCGTCCTCAAATGGCCTAATCCGTTTTTCTACCAAAAAATATAACAGGTCGAGATCCCCAAGTCGGTTAAGATAGGCGTATAACTCAGGGTCACGCATACTCAGTTCACGGGATGTATAAACAGCACGGGACTGAACAGCCCCAATTGATAGTATGGTCGTGAATGAAAAACCTATCAGCATTTTTGCGATTAAATTTCTGGCAAAGATAGCGCCGATATTACCCAAAACAAGTCTGTTTGCCACCATACTTCCTGCAATGCTGGCTGAGCCGTTAATCGCTATGTTTTTGAGTTTATCCGCGTCAACCTTATCTAAATATCGTGTGAAAATTACGTTTGCAATTTTCTCCAGATTTTCCCCGTTAGCAAAACCACGCTTAACTAATCTAATGCAACGTTCTTTATCTATACTATTAGCCCAACGATTGTCAGTATTGAGGAAATCGTATCCCAGATAGTACAAATCAACAGGTAACTCCAAAGCACCGCCAGCAAAACTACGAAGAAAGCCACTTTTTAAATTGATAGAGTCAGCCATTTTGGTGGCTAATTCTTTAGCGCTCGTCATCGGATAAATTCCCTTTAAAGTTACCGTATCCAGCGCCGATTTCATTTACATAGCGTAGATATATATTTTTGATTTTGATGAATTCATCATAAGTTATCAACAATCTGAAGTTAGATTAATTAACCTAAACATTAGATCAAAAACCAAGTTTGCCATTAAATATTCACGGCACCAAGCTCGAAACTAATTATCAGATATTTCCCACGTATATTGAAAAATATCCTCTACCTCGAAGCCAGGTAGTGTGGCATTACTGCCGGGATAGGGATTATTGAATCAAACTTTCAGCCAGTAGCCCTGCTTGAACGATTACAAGCCCCTGCCCCAACTCCTGCGGCTAAAGCCGAGGTGAATACTGTGGCTCGCTGGCTTAAACGCTATTCAGAGCTATTAAAGCGTCGTGAGCTGGCTGAGAACACCATGAAAATGAGAGTCCTGCAAATCGGATATATTAACCAAGAATTTGGCGAGAGACCGATCGAGACCGTTACCACCAAGCATATCGCTGATTTTATTAACACCTATGTCGATAGTGGTAAAAGTTCAATGGCAGTAAATCTACGTTCTGTTTTGTCTGATGTTTTTAGGGAAGCCATTGCTGATGGCTTAATTAGCAGCAACCCAGTGGAAGCAACACGCACGCCGTCACCAAAAGTTAAGCGGGAGCGACTTGACTATGCAACCTTTTGCAAAATTTATGAGGCTGCAGGCCAACAACGGAACTGGGTTCAACTCAGCCTAGCACTGGCGCTGATTACCGGCCAGCGCCGTGACGATGTGCGGCAATTAAAAAGAAGCGATGTTCATGACGGCAAGCTTTGGGTAATTCAGGGCAAGACCGGCAATCAAATTGCTATATCACTCTCTTTACGGTTGGAAATAATGAACGCTAACGTTGGGGACATTATAGAAAAGTGCCTGAATAACAGTAAAAGTGAATATCTCATCAGCTCATCCAGCAAAAGTTCAGGCCGAGAACCTGGAGCCTTAAACGCCGACTCGCTTACCAAAGCATTTGTTAAAGCATTGAAGGCTACCGATCTGATTTATGAAATATCCCCTCCCAGCTTTCACGAGATCCGCAGCCTGGCATCGCGTCTTTATGAAGCGGAATACGGTAAGGAATTTGCACAGAAATTGCTTGGTCACAAGTCGATGAAAATGACGAATGTATACCTGGATTCACGTAAAAATGAGTGGGTTGAGATTTAGTCCGAGTATAGGATTTCGTGGAAATTTCGTTTATTTTCGTTTGTTGTGAAAAAAAATCTTTAAAATCAACAACTTAAAAAGAGACCGAATACGATTCCTTTATATGCCGAAAAATCAATAAACCCTTTAAATTCATAATGATGCAATAAAAATCCATTCTAAAACACACCGAAATACCTTCGTTTTACTTCCTTTAAATTCAAATGCCTATCTGTTTTTTCGGATCTGTTCGGAAAAATTTCGGTGCATAGTCATAGTAAAAAAAACAATGATCGGCCATCTAAATATGATGTGGGTTATCAGTTTTTCAGGGGCTTTAGAAAATATGGAAACATGGGAAAGTGCTGATGATTGGTTTCAGCCCTAATGCAAAAAAGGCGACCTGAGTCGCCTTCTACACATATTACTGTTTAGTGCTTTCAGTGGCAGCTTCAGTCGTTTTTTCATGAGCCTTTGTAGATGTCTCATGAGCCATGCCAGCTTCTTTTTTCGCTTCTTCTGTCTTGCCTTCTTTATGATGCTGAGCTGCTTTCTTATGCTGCTCAGCAGCTTTCTCATGCTGGACTGCTGCGTCGGTATGAGTCATTGCCGCATCAGCAGCAATGCCAACAAATGAAATCAAGCCCAGAGATAATACTGACACTACTAATAATTTATTAATCATATAAATCCTTTATATTTACAAGTGATTATTTAAACATCAGAAACCCGTTTAAATGTAGAAACACTCCAGTCATAGCACAAGTTGACACCACAGTTTTTGTGTCACAATGGGGTGCAAGTCAAATAAACATAATATTTATTTATGTATTCTTATGCGAACCCCGCTATAAAATGAGACTGGATAATCGCTAAAGTTGAAATAGGCAGGGAGAGAAAAATGATCGTTGACGCACTGCTCATGGCAGCAATCCTCTTTTTATCTTCAATTTTGGGTTGGATATACGTAACCCCCTACATTGCACTTTCGACAATTATGGTTGCTTTATAGTTATATATCAGCTCATTACAACGAACCTCTCTCTATCGATTCGGTAAGCACAATATGAAGGTATACAACTGCCGAAGAAGACTAGAGATGAACTTACTTTACGTTGCTACCATTGTGCTTGCAGTTATGTTTGTTTCTTTGCTGGCGTATTTGACAGTTAGCCCACAGGGTTCAACGAAGGTTGATGAATTCTTACATTATCCCTATAATTTTTGTAATAACAGCTATCTTAGGTCTTTATTACATCCTCGATTGGTTTGAACCTTGGTGGGGTAATGTGAATACGTTTTAGTCATAACTGCCCAATAGAAGTAGGCGCGGGTATTTAAGCCCTATTCGTTTTATTTTCTATTTTCTATTTTCTATTTTCAGAATTTCGCTCACTATAATTATTTAGCGTATTACTCCCAAATCCAATATGCTTGAACGAAAATAAATAGGGTAATAACAAGGATGAGTTATGGATACAGTTGAAGAGTTGGGTGGGACGTACTTTTACCAAGGGCATACAAACCTAAGCCCAGCAGAACTATTCAATATTATCTTTCTTGAAAAATTCGCTGATCATACAGGCATGGAAATTGGGGCCGCTGCTCTGATACTTTCCGGTCAGCCGTATATAACAGTAACGGGTAAACTATCAGCAGCCAGTGCAACACCAGGTACAAGTGTTGCATCTAAAGTATCAAGATATTTACTAAAAGATTTGAGGTTTCCTTATAATTTAAGACCTTGCTCTCCTGTGGGGCAAAACCTCTCAAAACTAAAGATGGTACCCTCCAATAAAATAGCAACCTTTGTCGGGCGCTATATCCCTTGGCTTGGATATGCTCAGTTAGTGACTATTCTTATGGTCGTCACCCAAGATACTCGAACTACATATAATCGCATAGCCAGACCTAAAGATCGTATTCAATGGACCTATTTCTGATGAGTAATAATGAATTAGAAATCGAAATCATCCAGTATCTGATGGATAAGTACCCTATAAGGCAACATTGGCTTAAGTCTGACGTTAAACAGGTAACCAAATACTGGACATTACAGGACGACTTTCAGTTTACCCCAGAGGATGCTCATGAATTTCTGTTAGATGTGTTTGAACATTTCAACATTGATTACAAAAATTTTGACGGCAGAAATTATATTGAATACGAATACCCCATTTGGCAAAAAAAACCAAAGAATCAGGAAATAAAGCCGCTTACGGTTGGAATGATTATCGAGTCCGCCAAGGCTGGCCGCTGGTTGTACGATTGAAATTGGCTGGGCCATTAAGCCCAGCGTTGTATTTTATTACACTGGTAAAACAGGCCATTCAATCTCTGGCGCTATTGATACATCTAATTGCTTAAGTGCTATAACGTATTTTTTCAGCTTGATCAAACGCGCCGTACCCTCATCGTCAATAATCCCCAACATCAGGTCAGTTTGCAGCGCGTTAAGCTCGTCCTGAACTAACCAGATTCTGTGGTTCCTTTCCCTTTCCGCTTCTGCTACCTGCATTTCTTGCAACCAAACCGGATTTACCACGATGGCGTTTTTTGCTTTATTGAACTGCCATGCTTCAATAAATCGCTGGTCTGGCAGCTCTTCACGCAAGATTTTTAGCCAAGGCCCATCATGGGTAAATGCGTCTAAATATTGTTGTGCGGCAAAATTGGCCACCGTCATTCCGCGCCCACTCTCATTCTCAAACACCACAACATAAATATTGTCGTATCCGTCATTGTCTGACAGCGCTTGATTAATCAATTGTTCCATTTTTTATTCCTTACGGGCCAACGACGATAACGTAAAATTCAGGCCAATCTCTCCCGCCATAACTCGTCCCGCCATCTTCTGAGTTCTGTACGCTGAATGAGTTAGGGCTTCTATTCCAAATGTTCGCCGAGTGGGCATTTTGTGCGCCATATTGTGAACCGCCATTAATGCCAACCGTAACAGCGTATGCGCCGTTTGACGTTGACATGACAAAGTTATAGCCGCCCACGTTAGTTCGGTTTATCGCGGCAAAACCAAATGAGCTAATGATTGTGCCGTTTCCTTGCAATGCCGCCCATGCCCTGACTCGGTGGTCTGTACGGTTAGCCAGATAGGTAGATAGGTGGCCACCCCATAAAGGGCCGTAGACGTTACCGTTAGCCTCTAACCATGCAGCAGTATTGCCAGCATAAACCGTTCCTTCAGCTACAATTCCAGAGGCTTTTAAAACACCGCCAGCCGTAAGTGTTTTCTGTATGAATACATCGCCACTGGTTTTGCTGATATGAAGAGAAATACCGACCCCTTCAGTAACAACTCTAAAAGCCCCCGCTGAATCGATGTCAATATATGCGGCTTGTATATTGTCCTTATCATAAAGATTTATCTCACCCCCCTCTGGCGAACCGGGAAGCGGAAACACCTGCAAGCCCTTTGAACCTAAGATGCCGGGTAACTGAATATTGGTGTTTTGGCTACTGATGGCTTCCACTATCCGGCTATCATCGCCAGCGGCGACAGTACCGGTAGTTTTTCCGATATCCAGCACTGCCGCCCCTTTAAGCCCTAAATTGGTTCGTGCGGCGGTTTTATCTGCTACATCGTTGAGGTTTTGGTTTTTCTGTAATGCATTGGTGGCAATGGCTGCGGTATCCGTTAAGCCAAGGTTAGCAATGGCGGCAGCTATTGCCTCTGGCCCTGCCGCCGCGATTTCAGCGAGGTTATTAGCCGTCTGCAAATAGGTGCTGGCCCCCTCTTTACGCCACACACCAATATCTAATGTGCCAGTGGGTTCTACGCCGGTGTTTTCTGACAATGCAATATAGCTATTGCCACCGTGACTCACTCTCGCCCCAGCCTGATAAGGGGCATCGGTAAACCAAATTAGCTGCCCAGGTTTTGCAATTCCTGTAAGGCTAAATCGACCCGATTATGCCACCAGTTTTCCCACTTGGCCTCGGGCGGATCTTCTGATGCCCCCCCTGCCCAACCACGCGCAATCAAACCATCGCCGGGGCGTTCAAATTGTGCAGGCACACTGGCCCACGGCTGGTTAAAGCTGTCATTTCTGGCCATATATTGGCTCCAATTAGATATAAGCGCCCATGCCGTAAGGCTGAGCGTCGAAGGTGCCTTTATAGGCAAAGGGATGATGGTTAACGCGGATCAAGCTGGCTTTGACGCCTTGCGGTCGGGGGATTAAATCAAAAAGCTGAATGAGCACCAAGACATTGGCGGGGATCGGTTTATCGACCCAGATAGTTTTCATGGTCATATCCTGCCCATCGATGATGGCGGAATTAACATCCAAAATGTAATCAACGGCGGTTTTGATTTCATCCAAGGTGGCGTTGGTGTTGTTTTTCTGGATCTTGGCTTTGATTAATATGCGATAGAGATAATCCGACACCGGAACTTTGCCGATTTGTTCATGCGGCGCTTTATACGGCGCGACATTATAGGGCTGTGCGCCGCCGGTACTGTTATAAGCAAATATCGATAAGTAATCGCTGCGGATGAGTGGCCGCTCAGTAAACCCGGCAATGCGGCCACAGATATCCAGTTGATCACCCTCGGCATTATCAATATCCAACAGGTTATTGATTTTAGTGATCTGCTCTTCCAGTGAAGATTGGTTGATGTCAGGTAAAATACTGATCCATTCAAGCAGTTTCGGCGCGTTTTTATATTGCAGGTAAATCCGTGACAGCGCTTTTTTACGGTGGTTATACATAGACCACCTCGATATTCTCAGCACTCAATATGCCTAATTGGTTAAATTCAATCCTCACCGCACTTTTGTTGACCTCATTAACAGAGGTACCTACAGTGATATCATTCACAAAACCATTACCGGCCACCAAATAATTGACTGGGGTAAATAAACGGCCCGCGCCAATACTTTCACCAATTTTAAAGCCCAACTTAGAAAAGCCATTGGTCTGATCAAAACCGGTAATGCTGTAATCGACAATCGCCTGTTTAATCTCTTCGTCAATGAATTCGCTATTACTGGCGATCTCTACCCGTACATAAACCGGTATTAGTTGGGGGCGAAAAAAGGTTACGGTGATCGGGTTACCTTTTGGGGTAACAGTATCCAACGAGATTTTATTGGGGAAAGTGTTATAACGGTTTAACCCACAGCCGGGGCTTTTATTGATGGCAATACTGTTAATAACATCCTCGATACTGCCACCATCAACAAATATCGCCATTGAGTGACCGAGCACCCCATTCTCATCGGCTTGATCCTCAAAGTTTTCATAAATCCGCGCCCGTTTAACATCATCAATATTGACCAGCGCCGCATAAATATTATCAATCTGATTGGAGCCAGGTAACGCCACTGATTCATTGCGCCGGATGCGAAAAGCATTATTGGTTTCTTTATCCAACCCCATAGAAGCTGCTGCGTTATTCGTCACCGCCGTAATACCGCCGATCGGTGTCGCGATGATGGTCAGGTTATTACTATTGGCCCCCTGCGCTCCTGCCAGCGTACAAGTGACATTCACTGTCGTATTCCCTGCAGCGTCAGTAACAACATCACCATCGGTCGCCCATAAGGTATTAGTCGCCCTATTTCTGATTAATGTCCCGGCATTGATCGGCGTAAAAGCAATACCGCTAAAATTAACGGTGGCGGTTGAATAGGTCGCGCTTTTGCGTTTGATTCCGGCAAATGCGGCAATGCGGTCTAATTGTTGGTCAATCGCTGAATTGGGATCGGCTGCGTGATAAGCATTAATAACCGCTTCATCGAGATTGGCTAATGCCTCACACCAGACCGCTATTGCCAGACCATCTGGCGATTCTGGGTTAATATTCCAGCCGTCATCAATAGCAAGATAGCGCTGGCGCATAGTATCCAGATATTCACTCAGCGTGGTGCCGCTGGCCCCGTCACGATTTATGGTTGCCATTAGATAAGATCCTCAGTGAACAGGAAATCAAATGCGTCGTTATTAATATCAATCACCGCAGCAAATATCGTTATTTTGCGATTTTTCATATTGAGATCCATTTCAAAGCGGTTAATAGCCAGCACGCCTTTGGCCGCCAATAAGCGCTGTTTAATATTGGCTTCGGCAATGTCGCGTGAAGTTTTGCCCAATATGCTTTGAAACCACGGCGTTCCCTCGGTGGCATCAAGAAAATACTCGCCAAGAAATAACCGCAGGCAGCAGATCATGGCTTGCCGGGTTTCTTCTTTACCGTTAGCAAACTGGCTGCCGTGGGTAACAATGTCACCATCTTGGAAATTGCGGATCACAGTGCCTCCGGAAACAAAAAGCCCCGGCATAAGCCAGGGCGATAATAGGTAGGATTCAATCAGGGTAATGAGCTATTGCGGCCCATCAGTACGATCATTACCGCGTTGCACACCGCCGTGATCGTGGTCGCCAACCTCCAGCTCGCCAATCGCCAAGCCACCCTGGGTAACCTCAGTGCGGCCATTAAGGGTGGTTTGCCCATTATTAGTGAATTCAGGGCCGCTATAACTCATGCCAGATTCGGTAAGTGCCAATGTGGTACCGCCAGCCGTCAAAGTCATTCCGGCATCAGTGAGGTGAATACGCACCCCGCCACTTTTGTTACTTAAACCAATACCCTCGGTCGGCAAGCTCACAATCGCGGTTTGTTGTGAGCGGTAGCCAGGGGCAAAGAAAGCATCGGACGGATTAAACATCCGTGCATCCAGTGGTGCTACCGGCCCACCCTGACTAAGCCAATTGTCGATAGAACGCTGGCTAAAATGAATATAGCCCTCGGTACCCGCGGGTAATTCATGAAAAACCGTCCATTCGGCGCTACCAGAAAATTGCACTGGCACATGTTCGATAACGGGGAGTGTCTTAAATTGACCGTCACCGATATGGCGTTGAATGCCGCACTCCACCACTGCGCGTTGTAGATCGGCATTATAACTAATGACTTTGCCGGGCATGCCGATCATCAGATCACGCACCATATCGCGCTTGAGCAGCATCATGGTGCTATACAGCGGGTTGCTCTCAATCATCATTACCTCAGGGCATTCGCCATTGACTGATCAGCGTAGTTTTCCACGTATCACCCCATAAGGTGCCTTCGTGGTAGGTACGCAGTACATTAAACTGGCCGGTCTGCTGCTGAATATTCGCCAAATTATTGAGGTCAGTGTTATACATGCCGCTAAAATTAATCGTCCAAAAACTTGAGGTGACATTAATCACATCGGCCGGCTGAATTTGATGATTCATTTTAACGTCAATTTCCATAGTGCTGAGATACCAGCGCGGGACACTTTCCATACCATTTTTAGCGGTGATCTCATGGGTCGCCCATTTTCTGGCGGCTCCCTCTCTGGCTAATAGCACCCTTGATGGCGTGATCATCCAGTAATATTTCCAGTCATCTTTTACGCTATCGAGAATATCGCGACACATGCGGCCACCAGAATTATAGGAAGTGGCAAAACGTGGTAAGTCGGAAAAGTCACCAATCACTTCAACATCAAGGCCAAAAGCCGCGGCAACATCTTTGAGCATTGCAATAGCAGGCGTATTCGCGCCCCAGGTTTTAAATATCGTGGTATTCCATGCCAGACCAATCGTGCGGCAATATAACCGCAGGCAGATATTTACCCCCTCTTTGACCACTTCGACATTGTGAATCCGTCCGCTGAATATCGTGCCGATGTTGTCGCCATAACCGGCTTTTAATACCAGGTTGCCATAACGTTTTTCTTTGTCGTCATAGCGCTGGATCAAGGCGCGGGTGCGTGCTGAAATGCCGTATAGGGTGATTCTGGCAGTAGCATCGACATTCTGCGGGGTATTATCGACAGCAAAACGGATTTCTAATGGCGGCTGATAGGTAAGTTCATCGCCACTCACTGGGGTAATGGTCAGTAAGTAATTGCGGCCAAAATAGCTACTCATTATCGGGATACCATGTCAGGCGATTATTAATGCCAAGATTGGCGATAGTCGGGGTCTCCCCGGCTAATATCAGTAGGCCAATATCGGTATTGAGTCCCGCCAATAAATTAACGCCAATATGCAAAGCACGCCCCAAAACTACCGGCTCGCCCTGTTCATAAATATCGACGCAGAAATAATTAAAACGGGTAAGCCAGTGCAAACGAAAAACCAAATAGTGATTATTTAATTGCACACGAAAACGCTGCACCGCGTAACCATTATTTAATGGGATAATTTTCATTACGTGGCCTCGACAAAAACTTCACCAAATGAGTATTCACGTTGCCCCTGAGTGGCAGCACTATCGCCATAGGGTAAGTTGTCATTGGTTTCAGCAACGGTGTCGTAAATAATATTGAGCTGCAACAGTTCAACCACAATCTCTAACCCGCCCTCATTCTCTTTTTTCAATTGGGTGCGGGTGTTGGTGATCAGACAATTTTTATAGGCCGCCCCACGGCTGGCCACTAATTCGAACGGCGTATGTGAACGCTGTAATTCACGCAATTGCTCGAGTAAATTTTGCGAACGGGTTGAGCGCGATTGTGATCCCAAGCTGCCGGAATACAGACTGGTGCCAACCGAAGCAGCCACCCCAGCCAGCGCCGCCGCCCGACCAGAAAGCAAACTGGCCGCCATACCAGTAGTGATACTGGCACCGGCCCCCAGTAGCCCGGCAATGCTGCTATCTTGCTGGGCCAGCAGTACACGAAACCAGTTATCCGACACACCGATAATCATGGTTAGCGCCAGCGCGCGCGTCACCGCGTTATCGTGGGCGGTATTGGCATCTTCCAGTGGGAACTCACTGACATCAGTACGCAGCTCGCTCGACTCTTCCAGTAATGCATCAAAATAGAGATTGCCGATTTTCGGTCGGTTACGGGTAAATAGTCCGGTAATAGCCATCAGTAGTGCTCCGTATGCATCATGTCGCGTGCTTGCTGGGCCAGTTGAGTGGTGGCCTGTAGCACCCCGTCACGGATGGAGTCGCTATCACCGCCCACGCTACCCACATTGATAATGTTGTGTTGTTCTAGCCTGACATCACCACGGGGCGCGGATGCAGCAACTGATGGCATGGGGATGGTTTGGCGGTCGCTGTAGCCCTGAATCTCTTCCCATGAACGTTTTGGCTGGGCGTAATTTGATGAAGGTAGCGAAGCCCATACACCACCAAGCCCGCTGGTGGCATCAGCAAAATTACCGTTCGTCACATTTTCTAGCTGACCGGCACGTTGAATCAGAAACAGCGCGGCGAGATCCTGACTGCGTGGTGAAAAGTCGGTCAGATTAAGCGCTTTGGCGGCATCATCCCAAGAGCCGCTGGTGAACTGATAACGACCGGCAGCCGAGGTTTTATTTTTAGTGCCGTCCGTTTGCGTGAAATTTTTTAATTGCCGTGGGTGGTCACTGCTGTCATAGAATTGGTCGCCGCCAAACATCGTGTTATAGCCAGAATTAGCATAACTGGCGGTTCCCTCGGCTTTGGATAGCACCTCCAGATACTGGCGAACGTTGGGATCATCAACCAGATTATTAAGGTCACTGCTATCAATGGGGTAAGACACACCGGGGTTATTTTTAGCCCAGTTCTGGCGTTTAAGTGCTTCGGGATTACTCATGGCTTTGGCATCGTCGGTACTGGTGAAAATATTACCGGGCGTTAATGCCGCCGCCGCACCGATGGTGACCGGATTGACCAACAAGCGTGATAACCAGCCGCGCCCACCAGCAGCACCTGTGGGTGGTTTCCCTCCACCGGGCAACATGCCGCCGACAAACTTTACTGCACCGGCGGTACCGGCCAGACCGGCAGCAGTCAGAATCGCTTTTGAGACTTCGGGATTTTCTTTAATAAACTGATTAATACTTTCTAATAACGCATTGATGATTGGCAGTAAGTCGCCCCCCATTGAACGGGCCAGATTGTCAAAGTTAGTCGCCAAATCCGCCATCTCTTTATTAAACTCGTTGGCTGACTCAATAAGTTTGGGATCGAGCGGTTTATATAACTCTTCAAAATTTTTCAGTGAGGCATTAAGCCCCTTGCTACCTCCCTCCAATAAGCGGGTAAAAGGATCATTATCACCGCTGCCAATTCCACTGCGCAGATTTCGCCGTTGGTCATTATCCATTTTGCCGTAAGCATCTATTAGATACTTGAGCGAGTCCATACCGGTTTTATTGGCAAATTCCGTCGGGTTAAACGCGCCATTCCAATAGGCTTTATCACCTAACTCCCCTTGTCTGGCACGCTGTTGCAGGTCAGGGATTTTCTGCACAATCTGATTAGCCGCATCCGGACTAAGACCAAGACTGCGCATCGCATAACGTAGGCCGTCAATCTGCTTGACGGTAAAGTTGGTAATCTTACTCAGCCTGTCCATTTCTAATACTGAGGCAGATAAATCCGCAGTCAGGGCTTTTAACCCAACACCGGTACCGGCTGCGGCGGCCAGTTGCAATATGCCGTCTTTAATCCCTTTAACGGCATCATTGGCGGTTTGAAAGCTCTTTGCATCTGTTTCCAGGCCAAGGGAAACCAATAGAGAATCAATTGTCTCTGACATGGAAACCTCATATTTTAGGTATAAAAAAACCCGCTCGATGGCGGGTTTGATTTTGAGGAGAAAAATTCAATTATTTGAATTAGTTAATGACTCAATTACAGCAAGCCCAACAGCTTCCGCCATTTTAGGTGGAACAGCATTACCTATTTGTCTTGCTTTAGATTGTAATGTGCCTGAGAAAGAATAATCCCTAGGGAAAGTTTGTAAACACGCAGCTTCCCTTACTGATAAAGCTCTATTTTGCTCTGGATGCCCAAATCTACCATTGGAATAACTAATACAACGAGTTGTCAAGCCACTAGCGGGTTTATCCCAACTTAGACGTCCATATACATCTGTATGACCTTTATGATTCTTATGGCATTCAAGTATTAAATGATCTGGCCAGGATAGTCGCCCCCCCCCTTCAGGGGTTGCCTTAATTCTTTCAATATTAATACTCGATAGTTTAGCTGCCTCATGATCAGCAACACTGTCATGTATTTCCCCTGCTTCAATCGGAGGTAATGTAGAAATCCATTCTTTAACTGTTGAATATGGATTAGAATCAATACCATGAGTTTTGTCAGGTAATCTAACATCACAAATTCTAGACGCAATCAAAACAAGTCGTTCACGTGTTTGAGGTACACCAAACCAAAGCGCTGGTAACACATCATACTTATATGTGTATCCCAATTTTGTCAGTAAATGAACAAATTCACTGAAAGTTCCATGAGTTGTACTCACTTTTTGCATTCCTGGCACATTTTCAACAAAAACAAAATCTGGAAGACTATACTCAACAAATCGACTAAATTCTTTTAAGAGATCTAACCTTGGATCATTTTCTTTTCTATGACTATTTTGTCTTGAAAATGGCTGACAAGGAGCACAGCCAGAAAAAAGTATATAAGCTTCATCTCTTAGCGAATTAACGGTGGTGGCTATATCTGACTGCTCCACCGTTCGAATGTCTTCAGCTAAAAAAAACGCGTTAGGGAAGTTTAATTTAAATGAAGCAGCAGAGTCTTTATCATGATCTAAGCCGAAAACAATATCCATCCCAGCTTGATGAAAGCCTTGGCTAGTGCCACCACAACCTGAAAAAAAATCAAAAACTTTTATTTTTTTCATTTTATCTACCAACTAAATTAAACTCTCCTAGAGAGTACCATATTTCATGGCATCTTTCATTATTTTTCTAATTAATAAAAAAGATGGATGCTCATCAGGAATTAAAGCAAGTAATATTTTTTGCATCGCAAAAATTTCGTCACTATTAACTATGTCGTTGCCAAACATTTCACAACACAAATATTCAATTTTGTCTTTGCTAATATTTTTAGCTTTACCAGTCCATTCTTTTCTTTCTAACATCCCCTTATACATATTATTTAACGAGGCAGTTTCAATTAATAGATCTTCTGGGGTTTCAAAAGGTAGATACTTTAATACTTTTTTACCATAATCTATTATCTTACGTTTAGATTCAACCTCTTCATCTTTATTGGAAATACCATTTTTTCCACTAACAGTGACATTTATGTCACATCCAAAATATTTTACCATTTCTTTAGATAAATCAGCATCACCGATATCTATACCATTTGCTAATGAGTATTTTTTATTCTGATCTCCGTCAAGTAATATCAATAATGATTTTTGATCCACCATTGCATAACTAGGTAAGTATTCTGTAATAATTACTGTCGCACCGCCTGGAACATATTTTATATTAAAAGTGTCTTTTAAATGTTTATCGGAGCTTAATGCTTTTCTTACTACCTCTACCGCGAGTCGATCTTCCGTTATTATAGTTTTCTCTCGTATGTCCTCTCCTATTTCATAGAAAGCCTCTGAACTTGTAACCCCTTGAGTAATCAAGGTTTCCTCATTCACCTCATCATACGTAAATAGTTTTATTCCACTAGATGGTAATAAATTCACTATAGCTGGTGAATGTGTTGAGATAACGACTTGATGTTTTTTTCTAGAACTTGTTTATATATATAAAACATGAGTCTTTTTTGCGCGCCCGGGTGTAAGGAAACTTCTGGTTCATCAAGCAATATTAACGAATTATTTCCTGCTCTGCTAATTGCTTTCACAAGAGAAACAACAGCAAACTCACCACTACCAGCAAAAGCTTCAGAATATTTTAATTTTTTAGTTTCTAATATTGCCGTCCCACCATTTAATTTAAATAATTTATGTTCTATATATCTAATTCTATCATATTTTTTATTTAAAATAAAAGATACTACATCTACTTCCTCAGCAGTTAGAACTGTGTTTTCGATGATATGTTCTTTTTTACCTGTAAATTTTTTAAGTGAACCTAAATCATTATCAATAACATATTTTAGTGACTTAGTTCTATATCTAATAAAATCTTGTTTTGTTCTACCACTATCTGAATTAAAGTCAGCATGATACATAAATCGATCAAAAGCACTAATTTCTGATCTGAAATCGATAAATAAAACCTTTTTACTTAATTTTTTCCATCGAGTTCCTCTTAAATTAGATGATTTTATATTTTCATCAGGTAACTCCATTTTATCCCATGCTAAAGGCCTGCTTGTTTCCCAATAGTCAACATTATGTTTCGCTGCATTGATTCTAACCTGTAGAACTTCAGCAAGAAATCCAGACTCAACATCTGAATATCCATATATATATCGGCTACGAAACACCCCTTTTTCCGTATTAATATCATCCATATTATCAATTTCAGTTGAAAACCAAAATCGTCTGATACTATACCCATTTGGACAACCATATAACGCTTTAATTACAGAGCTTTTATTCGTTCCATTTTTACCGACAAGAACTGTTATCGGAAAATTAAACTCTATTTTTGAACCTAACACTATATTCTTAAAAAAGGGAAATCGTATATGCTGAATATACGGTTCAAATTCTTTATCATTAAACTTCTTCGTTATTTCTCTGATGCTTTTTTTTATATTAAATTTTTCCATGTTCACTCTAGACCACATGCATCTAGGCTTATGCCCTTGCTTTTGTGGAGAAATTTCTAGTTGGACTTATTATATATGCTTTGTAAATATTTACTAACTGGTTATAATAACAGCACTTTTATTTATGAAATTGTTTCTCCTAGACTTGTGTTTTGTATGAGTTGATACGAGTTTCTATCGAATTAGCATCCTAGAGAAGCGCTATCCCCCCCTTTCCACCACCGCAGCAATTTCATCCAATACACCATGCATCAATTGCACATCATCAATGGTGTAAGTGCCATCCAACATATCAGACCACCTTGCCAGTGGCGGGCAGTGTTGCCCGGCACCGGTGCAAGGTCGCCATAAAAACCAGTCTACGCGGGAGGGTGCTGCGGATTGTTTTCCGCGCTTTTTCCCTCGCCGCTGAGTTGCCAAAAAGGGCCGATATTCTCCCTCAGTACCTGCCCCAGCAATACCAGATAATTATGGGCTTCATCCTGGAACAGGTTTTCGCCCACCGGGATGTTATCGGATTGGCGAACGATACTACCGCTGTTAAAACACAGCTCTTTCAAGCGATTTAAGCTCATCGTATCGACAGAGGCCAAACTGGCCGCCATACCCATTGCGGTGACATTGGGATTGATCGCCGGTAACAAACCAGACTTAGCGGCGATTTGCAGCATTTCGACCTGATCTCTGGCCGGTGATGTTGCCCCGCGAAAAAGGGTGTCACCGATCACAACTTCAATTTGACGCCCCATAATTAGGTTTCCTCTGAGTCAGCAAATTCAAAAATAAATTGTTCATCCGATACACCACTTTTTCCGGCGCGGGTAGCTGAGCCGCGGTTAGTCATGATGCCGTCGAACCCGGCAAAACGTTCATCGGTACCGGTCTGTGAAAAGGTAAAGGTGGCATCAATACCGGATTTCTCCACCGCCAATAACTGGCGCGCCTGCACCGAGCCGGGGATCAGGTTGATGGTCAGCCGTTTGGCACGAGTTTTATTGTCCAGCCGTACTGACGTGCCGCCGATACCGCGTTTTAGCGCGGCGCGGGGTTCTAAATCTTCAATGGTGATCGGTGGGTCGGTATCACCAAAATCATCAATAGGAATACCAAAGACGGTGAGGTTAGAGCCATCAGCGCCGTATCTGTGCATGGTCATAAGGGATTACTCCACGGTGGCATTGATTTCAGCGATATGACCGGCACGGCCTAAAATCACTAACAAGGTGGTTAATGGGTAAACACGCTTTTTGCGTTGATCGGAGGTCAGCGCAAGGACATCCTCGGGGCGCGAACGGATGACAAAACCAAAATCAGCCACTTTAGTCACGCCATCGTCAGGATCAACATAAGAGCCGGTACCGAGCACCCCATTATTGAAAAAACGTTTACAGGTAGTGGCAACCGTAGACAACAACCCGTCATAGTCGCGGGGCGTTAGCGCTCGTTTGGTACCGACATTAGCTATGTAGTTATAGCCGTCCACCTGAATATGGTTTTTCAACACATCAAGATTGACCACATCATCGATAAACTCGCCATAAGACGACATTGATTTACTGTTGATCACCCGGCTGTTATCAATTTGCCCAGCCAGTTCAATTTTGGTGAAAAATACCGCGTTCTTGGCTTTTAAGGCATTGTAAGCACTGGTGGCCATATCATCGCCCATCACACCCGGTAGCACCTGATACTCGCCGGTAATAGCGGTGTTTAACCCTGTTGGCCTGAACTTATGGAATGCGGCGGCCAGTTGCACCATTGAATAAGCTTGGGTTGGGTCAGTAGTGACGGATTCAGCAGTTTTATAGCCCGCAAACACATGGCGGTTACCTTTGCTTTTCAGCAGTGATACCACATCCCCCACCTTGTTCTGGTCTGCAATGTCGTTAGCGCTAAATGTCCACCAGACCGGATGGCTATTAGCATCAGACCAGTCGGCCAACTGAAGAATAATGTCATTGCTGGTTAAATCGCTGGCTTTAAAGAAGTAGTGATAACGCCAAATACGATCAGTGGCGCTATTCACAATTTCCAACAGTGTATTTTCTTCGTTTTTCATCCAGACGGTAATTTGTGGCGGCTTGGGAATTTGCGCAAAGTAGCGGGTGGCAATGTAATAAATCGGGCTGTCAGTCTGGAAATCAGCACCGAGTTCTGGCAGCGATGCATAGTCACGGAATGAATCTGCAGCAAACTCGCCCTCATCAACTAAATCTGACGGATCAGCAAAAGTAAGTGCACTGGAAAAATCACCGTAGCCCAACCCTGCCGCCGTCAGAATAAGATTGACGGGGATAATATTATCAACCGGATAAGCCATAAGAGCTGTCTCTTTCTCTAATTTGAATGTCAAACCCTGCGGCACGTAATAGCGCGTAGGATGCGGTTTTTTCGATGAATAGATGGATGTCAGCCTGATAGCGCGGCTGTAGTCCGGCTTGTAACAGTCCGGTGAAATTTCGGAAATTGCTGGTATAGCGCCAGGCGATTTTATGGCGAAACAGATAATCACTGACGGGCGTCAGGAAATTGGCGTTGGCTAAATGCATAGCGGCGGTTGCCGCGCCCGTATTGAGCAAATTGACCGACAGCAAAAATTCCATTGAGGTACAGGACGTTTCTTGTAGATCTTGCCACTCTTCCCCTAATGCCGGATCAGTTTCAGCAATGGCCGGGACAAATTCGCGCTTGCGCCGCGTTTGCCCATAGGCCCGAATCGGCACCGGGTTATACGTGGCATATAAATCATTACCGATTGGTGGGTTACGGCCTTGATCGGCTAATACAACACGTTCGAGGGGAACTACAGCGGCGAGTGAAATGAGTTGCTGAAATACCGGATACATCTCTTCAATTGTTTCCATCAGCCAGTACCTCGATAACGTTCAACCAGTGCACGGCAAAAGCTGCGCCAAGGCCGGTTATCACAAGCCACCACCCGCCATTGCCGCATTGCCAACCCATCGCTGAATTCCAGTAAATCGCTAAATTTCCCCTCGTCATCAGGCCAGAGATAATGCACACCATCGTTAATGTGCACCACTCGCAGATCCTGCGGGTTAGCCGTGCCGCCCATGCCGATCAGCATTTGAATATCTTTCCATTTTGCTGATTGCACATTCACCTTCTGCAATTCGGTAACCTGCGGTTCCCCTTGCTGCCAAATACCACCGGGGCCGCTATAGTCACCGGCAGTCGGTCGAATCAGCCGAATACCGCCCTCAATAGGCGAATTAAAGGTGGCATCAATATGCCCGTGCATATCCAGACCATTACCGAACATGATTAATCCTCCACGACGTGAGTCAGTGCGCCTTTTAGCGTACCGTGGTTAACCAGCGGGGTTGCGGAACCTTTAGCGGCAATCGTGGCATCCGCATTGCCTGGTTGAATACCGGCTTCTATCGCCTCCTGGCAATAACCCACCGCACGCAGACCAATCTGATCCAGCATTTGGAATGCCGTGATTTCGCCGCGGGTGACCTGCGCCGTCAGCACACGAAAGGCTTTTTTGATGTTGTCCTGATTTTGTCGCAGTGGAACGCGCAGAAATGAGCGCTCAGGGATACGCCCATCCGCTGAGCCAAATTCCTGTACCGCACCAATCACCACGATGGGAGCACCATCTTCATACACCCCTGTCCCCTCCGGCAGCCCCACCAGCACCCGACGTTTGGCGGTTGCCCGTTGATGGATCTGGCGCAATTTCTGCGCCAGTTTTGTCCCGCCCCGCACTTCGGCCCGAAGTTTCATACCATCATGGCCCCGGTACCGGCTCGGCGACGCAAGCGCAGGAACTCCACCCCGTAGGTGGTCAGTGGTAAATCACCATTGATATTGAGATCGTCAGCAGTCACCGCCGGAACCGCAAAAGAGGTGGATTCATCACCGACTGATTTTGATGAGATGGCATAAGCCGCCCCAACATCACCACTGATAGCCCTTTTGCGCATTACCAGCCGGTGGGCGGCAAAGGCAAACAGGCCGCGTTTTTTGATTGATGCCGGACGAGCATGATATTTCAGCCAACGTTGGCCGGTTTCCGCGTCGCCCTCCTCCAATGCTTGAATAACTGCTTGTTCGGCCCACAACGTGATATCGCTGAATTCCGGATAATACTCACGAAAATCAGCCACAATTTGTGCAGTAATATCCACATCGCCCCCTAAAGCAAAAACCCGTCACGCGGACGGGTCATCAATGTTATCGGTATCATCCGCTGGGGTTTCCGGCTCGGTGGTATCGCTCTGTACCGACTCGGCCTTTTTGCTATCAATCGCCTTTTGCAAGGTTGGCGCTTTAGCTGCCGAGGGGGCTTTTTTACCGAATAAGTTTTCATACTCATCGCGCACCGCAGTGATATCCAGCTCACTATCATCAATATGCCTATTAAGCGACGCATCGAATTGTTCGGCCCGCATCATGCCTGCCTGAGTAAATAGGTGATCCGCAAAATCGCCATTCACCGCCGCTGAATGTCCAACAGCAATCGTGATGCGCTGGCCGGTTTCCTCATCGGTCACCGTCAGCGGTGATGTGTGCAAGTTAGTGAGTTCAAACATGATTAAACCCCATCGACATAGTGAGCGGCTTTAGGAATACGCCATTCCGTGCCACCGGTACGTAAAACGGCTGGCACTTTGAAATTAACGTTGTCTGGTGTAGCTGGTGCGAGGAAGCGCAGCGGCATCACATCGTGGCCTTTCACTACTCGCATATCTTTTTTGTACACCACCAGGCGATCTTTCTTCGCTGCCCCGGCTCCGGCCAGCAAGACATCATCATCAAAATCCATATCTTTGAAGTTGGTGCGCAGGAATTCCAGCAAGGTGACATTTGAAGCGTTATGGGTTGATAACAGGGTGCGCATCAATAATTGATGTTGTTCCGAGGGCAGAACGAAACCATTAGGGCGGTGAACCGTGACGGTATTCTTCAGGTACACCTGGTTATAAGCGGCACCAAAGAAATCAATGATCGGTTGGGTACCCTTGGTAGGGATAGCAGCCACCAACTCGGCTAAGGTCGCCGGAGCCGCCTCAACACCCACATTGGAACTGGTATATAGCCCCTCGCCAATATCATTGTGACCGAGCAAGTAAATCTTATTCAGACCTTGTTCAACCACATCTCGTACCGCCTGACCGCGCTCAGCATCCAGATTGACGTTATTGAGCATGGCAAAACCGATTTCCTCAATGGAGTAGGTGTAACCCAGTGCGGCGGTTTTGATCTCATGGAAACCCTGATTCATGGCGATATCCACCGTCGGCACGTCAGTCGAGTTCGGGCCAAATATCTGTAACTCACCACGGGCATCAATCGAGCGGAACGCCACCACTTTTACCCAGTCGGGCGCACTGTTATCCAGCGGCAGCAATGTGCTGTACTTAAACTGCGGATATTCCAGCCGGTAAATTTCCGATTCAATATGGGCCGCCTGTTGCACCAGAAAAGAGAGCGCCGATACTGGGCTGACGTCAAATACACTTCGTTTCATACATATTTTCCTTTAATTTTACTCGCCGCTATCGGGCGCAGGGGTAGGAACGCCGGTTGACGCTAAAATGCCATCAACGCGAATCTCGCCCACTTCACCGGCCACTACATCATCAACCCAACGGACGAAATCCAACCCAACCCCAGCACTGCCTGCGGTTAACCGCCCCTGATTCGCACCTGTCGCCGTAATCACGGTTACCGTGTCACCGGCGCTGGCACCATCAACACACAAAGCAAACATCGGCCCACGGCGCAGTATTGACGCCACATGTTCGACCTCATAACCCACTTCATAATCTGGCGGATTGGTCGGCACGCTGTTGCTAAATACCGCCATTGAGCGCACGGTAAAACCGATGATCTGCGCGGCGGTAGTGGTCGGCGTGACCGGTGCACAAGAACGCGCGCCCACCCCACGCATCACCGCACGGCCAAATGACACCATTTTGGTTTCCACCCGACGCGAGACCACTTCACAGACATCCGTGGTTGAAATTTGGCCCTCGTAGGCTTTACCGCGCCATTTGGTGAATTCACTCTGAGCAATCGCCATTATTTATTCTCCGCTTGTTTGCCATAACGTTTGTCCAGCCAGCTTTGGCGCACACTGTCACGGGTAGTTTGTGCATCGCCGGTTTTGACTTTCTTCATATCGCGACCCAAATTGATGATGGAGTCATTAACCTCGTTTTTATCATCAGGATCATCGTCATCCTCGTTTTCGCGCCGCTCTTCTTCGGCGTCGAAATAAGCGGCCAGGTAAGCATCCGGCGCTTTATCCCATGAGGGGTATTTGCGGCATTTGATCCCGGCACTGTCCAGCGCGGCTCGTTTGATTTTCAGCGGGTCTACCGCATCACAGCTAAATTCTGCACCGGCAATTTTGATAGCAGAGTCACGCGCTGCCACCACATCGGCCAGCCGCTTCGAAATCGCATCCTCAGACGATTTTTCTTTTAATGCCGCGATTTCTTCATCTTTGGCATCGGCTTTGGCTTCGGCCTCCTCTTTTTTCTGTTCAGCTTCATCCTTGGCGGCTTCGGCTTTTTCCTGCCCTTCCTCTGCGTCGCTGACACGTTTTTTTAGCGCATCCATCGATGATTGGATCAGCTGCTGGGTCGCTTCGTCAGCCACCTCTACGCGCACGCCGGAATCCAGCACAACTTTATACATGGGGGTTACTCCCTTGGGTTTACGGTCAAATAACCGCGCCAGGTGTCCGGCTCTGGCCTGATCACACAGTGCGATATGGTTGATGGTGATGGTGCATTGAATAAATTCGTAGGCAGTACCGCAGGGCGCGATACCGGGGGCATAACGGTATTCAGAGGTGTAACCGGCGGATAATTCCTCTTTATTTTGGTTGATGGCATCAATGGCGTACTGATCTTTAATCAGCAGATCGACCACCACATAATCAGGGTCATCGCTATCCTGTCGCCCTGGCGAAATAGCATGGCCTGCGGTGACTTGCTTAAAGGTTTGGGCATTCACCAAATCATCAGGGTGATCAATGGTGACGTCTTTATTGTCATAACTTGCCAGGCTAACCGGATCAAATACCTCCGCCGGTGGCCGGTACACATTGACAATTTGACCGGGTGGCCTGTCTTTTAATCCCAATTCAGAGGCGAGATATTGCTGCACACCGACGCGCGCAACCCGCCCGGGGACTTTTAAATAGCCCTCAGGAGTCATTTCTCGTTGGGAATTAATCGGAAAGGACACGCGGTCACGAACGGTGATCCGCATAATATATCCTGTTAGTAATCAAGCCCCTTGATTTGGGGAATAGCATGGCAGCGGCAGCCAATATGGGCTCTGCCGGGGAATAATCCGCTTTCGCCGTGATAAGCCGCACCCCGCGACCAAAGATAAATACCCGCGCCATAACCCACATTGCTGCGGGAAATTTCAAAGCATTTGATTTTGGCCCGTGGGTATTTACCAGCGGGATTACCGGACACACGTACATCTTGCGAGGTAGACCAACGAAAACGGTTAATTCCCGCGCCGACTTGCCGAGTATGAGTAATATCACTGCGGATTTTGGCGGTTTGGTCACGAGAAATAAGATGCGCACGCTGATAGCTGGCACCGGTCACTTGCTGGAGATTTCTGACCATGGTGCTGAGCGAATCACCGCGCATGATGCTGTCCATCACTTCCCGCTGAATATCATCGAAATAATCAGCGGACAGCGACTTAATCAGAGCGACATTGCTTTCGACCGAGGCATCGAAATAATCCACTAATGACTCATTGACCATAAGTGAGGTCATATCAATACCGATAGCGCGATTAATTTGCTCAACAAATGCCGCAGAGCTTTCAGATTCTGCGCGACTTACCACGCGTTGGGCTAATCGGTCAGCCTGACGGCCCATCACCGAGCTATTGAATTTGTCGGCGGCCTGCCTGATTGACTGTTTGATGATATCGACCAGATAACTATCAGCGGTGTAATTACGGCGCAGAACTGGTGTTAATACTTCATCAATCGACTGGGCCATCATCCGAACCATTTCACGTAACTGAGCACGATAATAACGTTCGGTTTCATCTGTCAGTTTAACTGGCCTGAGTTGCGCCCTCCGGCGCGGCGGCTGGGGTTTTATCATCGCCTGCAGTGTTGCCAAGCCGGAATTGATAATCACCTTGCCGCTCGGCTGACTCATCATCTTCAAGTCGGGTGATGTCATCTTCTTGAATACCATAAACCCCTTGCTCCATCAGCTTACGGGCCACTTGCGACGGCAACACCACTTTTTGCTGGAGGCGAATATCATCAGCCTGTGCATCAGCCAGTCGCTGGGCCGATATCTCGCTATCGGTCGGTTGTGACAGTGGCGCAAAGGTAAAATCCAAACCATCGGGCATGGTGCCAAGAGTCGAACGCACCAGCACCTCATCCAGCTTTTTCAGAAATGGGCGGTATTTCGCTTCCTGATCCCCCTTGATAGTACTGAAATAATTGTTCTGGTCGCCTTGCCCGGAATCCCCTAGTCCTTTGGCCTGTACGCCGAAGATGCGAGTCATCGGAATACCTGATGCGCCCGCCGTCCACTCCATCAGCACCGCCAACACCTCACCCAAGCCACCGAAAGAGATTTGTTTGCGATCAAGGGTTTCTTTGGAATCCAGCAACGCCAGCCGAAATAGCGATTTCATCATGCCGAAAGTGTTATAGCGTTTGGCTATCGCCTCATCCATATCACCAGAAGCTAAATCAGTGGCCAGATTTTCTTTACTGATGGTGTCGATATTGGCTTCGAGAATTAGTGAAGAAATCCCCCCTTTGGCTGCAACGGCATCTTTCACATCCTCAAGGCAGCGCCTCAAGCGGCTATCATCCCAGCCGCCGTTAATCATGCGTAATCGCATCGGCAAGGCCGCACCGGGCGCTCGCACAAAATGGCTGAAATGGATTTTCTGCTGACCACCGTTAACCAGGTAGTAATCCGGCTGCATAAAGTTTTCAGCCAGCGGGTTAGAAACGTTGTATTGCTGCCCATTGATCAACATGCGATCCAACACCAACAAACGCTTAAGTGAGCCTTTCTTGATATTCTTTAATTCCAATTCATGAGACAGGTCTTGGTCGGTCAGCATCAATATCCCCGCCCCGCCATACAATCCGGCCCATTTAAAGGACTCTTGGGTGACCCCCTGAATATTGAACTGGTTTTCAGCATTGCGTAGTGCGGTAGCATCGTCTGACGGAAAGGAGCGCCATTCGCGAGTGGCATCATCAACCGGAATATCAATAATCGAACGGGCGATCCAGTTTTCGGTATAAGCCGCCTCCAACTCAGCAAAATCTTGCATCGCGCCATACATAAAGCGGCTATACATGCGCCGGTCACGGTCGGTACCCATGCCAGTCATCACATTCGACAAACCATCAGCAGTCAGGCGAATGCGGGGTTTACCGCCAAAATCCAGTTTTTCACTCATCGTTAAACCCACTTGTCATAACTGATGCTGCCACCAGCAATTAATTCGATTTCTATCGAATCCATAATTGTGTCGAGAATGTCGTCGTTTTTATGGCTGTCATCCGCTGAGAAATCAGCGCATTCCGTCAGTGCAGGCAGCACCCAATCCGTCGAGGCAGCCACTGCGCCATCCCAGTAATACACCTGCGGGATTTTTTGACCGTCGTCAGTCATCAGTGCCGGAAGATAGACACAGCCGGTTTTCATCTGCGGAATGGTATTCAGACAGCGGATCAGCTTATTTTGGCCTGAGCCGCGCGGGATGGTCAGAATGGGAATGCTTTTACGTTTTACCAGCGTGGTAATCAGACCTTGCCCGGCCTGTTTATCCTCAATCCCCATATGACGTAATGGCGCGGGGCGTTTCGGATTATACGGCCGCCATTTCTCCCATAAGTCTTGCGCGGTGGTCAGTAAGTCTTCCGGGTCCCAGCGACCACGCACACTGTCAATAATGTAGAGATTGCCATCAACGCCCATCCCTACCAGGGTAAAGACGGTGTAGTCGTTGTAATCTTCAATTTTGCCGGAGTTGGTATCGACATAAACGGCGCGGTGAGTCAGCGGGGGTAAATGGGTGTAGCGTTTAAACCAGTCGGTATCAATTAACCCGCCAGTCAATGCCCGTGGGCGCTGCATATATTGCGACATGAAAGTGTATTCGTCGCTTTCCCACAACCGCAGCAAATCACCGACATATTCGTTTACCGGCCAGTAAGACCAATAACGCACCCCGCCGACCACCACGCTTTCACTATTTTTAACCGAGAACCAGCAGTGTGAGCGCCACGGCTCCGGCAACGCATCGATGTATTCTTCACTGACCAACGCCGGAATAGTGATGTGGTGAAAATCCACCCCCATCTTGCCGGACAGCATAAATCCGGTGGCGTCATCGGTATGTAACCGCTGTTGGATAGAAACGAACGGTGTCGGATGCTCTTTGCTCTTATCACCGCGCCGTGAGCGGATGGTGTTCACCAAAATACGGTTCGCACTGGCCCGTTTGGTGGCCGAAAACATATCTTCGGGTTTGTTGTAATCATCCAGCCCGACAAAGCCGGAAAAATCAGGGCCGGGGAAACCCGCACGACCACCGGTTAATTGCCCACCGCTGGAGCGGGAAACCGTCTGCCCCACCATTCGGCCCCGACTATTAACGATTTCCCACTCTTCTGCCTGATTAATACCGAAGCGGCAAGGCCACAGTGATTGATACTCAGGGCTGGCGATAATATCGCGGGTGCGGCGGCTATTACGCTTTACCAGTGTGTCAGCAAACGACACATTGAGATTACGAAAGCGCCGTAACTGGCCAGTCTGCACCAACATATTGATATAGGCTGGCAAATGAACCGAAATAAACTCGGTTTTAGTGCCACCTGGCGGCACGTTCACAATCAGGTTACGCGGTTGCAGCCGGTTATTGACCAAATCATCCAGCTTTGCGGCCATCATTTTATGATGCCAGTTCACCAGTAACCGGTCACTTTGCAGCAGCTCAAACCAAATGCGAGTGAAATTAAGAAAAGACTTCTCCGATCGGGATTTCAGGGCGACACGCGACGGGAAATCCAGATTTTCCCATTCGAGAATATCGCTCATGTGGTGATCCTGCGGGTTGGTGATCCTTGGTCAAATATTTAGATTATTAACATAGTGACTGAGTAACCCAAAAAATGTGTCATTTATCACTTGAAATAACACCTCATAACCCACATGTTTATAATGGGTTTTATCCAATATTTCCTTTCTGAGTAAGGAAATAAAATGACGTTACTTCGTAGGCTAATAGATAAAAACTTTCTCTTTTTATTTGTCTATGGTCAGTTCCAGACCAGATAACAATTAAATACGTACGATATTCATACAAACAAGGAAACGTGAAATGGTAGGTACTGTTAATCTTCCCCACACTTGCCCTAATTGCAAAACCACAACAGCACACAATGCAGGTCAACTTCAGACACTTTTTGGCTTTAGAACTATACCTTCCGGTGCAACAAATCAAAGCTGGTGCCGAGATTGCCGTACAAATACAAAAAAATAACTGGGAGTGTTAGAAATTCTGTGTCATTCCAGTAATATGCAATCAAAAAGGAATGACACATGTCCCAACCCTTCGATTTCGACAAAGCGCTTAAGGCACTCCAGTCCGGTCAGGCATTAACCGGGAAAAATGGCATCTTAACGCCATTAATCAAACAGTTAACCGAAGCTGCATTAGCTGCTGAACTCGATTCGCATCTGGCTCAGGACGTTGAAGCCAACCGTAAAAACGGCTCAGGCAAAAAGACCGTTAAAACACCCACTGGCAGCTTTGTACTGGCCACGCCCCGCGATCGCAATGGTACTTTTGAACCTCAGCTGGTGAAGAAGCACCAGACCACACTTTCCGATGAGATCGAGCGCAAGATCATCCGTATGTTCGCACTTGGCATGAGCTACAAAGATATCAGCCAGGAAATTGAGGATTTATATGCTTTCAGCGTGTCCAGTGCCACCATCAGCGCGGTCACCGATAACGTTATTCCTGAGCTGAAACAGTGGCAACAACGCCCGCTGGAAGCGGTATACCCCTTCGTCTGGTTGGATGCTATCCACTATAAAATCCGCGAAGACGGGCGTTATCAGAGCAAAGCGGTCTACACTGTTCTCGCCCTGAATCTGGAAGGCAAAAAAGAGATACTGGGCCTGTATCTGTCTGAAAGTGAAGGCGCTAATTTCTGGCTGTCGGTACTGGCCGATCTACAAAATCGTGGTGTGAACGATATTCTGATTGCCTGTGTGGATGGTCTGACAGGGTTCCCGGAAGCGATAAACAGCATTTACCCCGATACAGAAGTTCAGTTGTGCGTCATCCACCAGATCCGTAACTCGATAAAATATGTTGCATCGAAGCATCACAAGGCGTTTATGGCTGATTTAAAGCCAGTTTATCGTGCGGTATCAAAAGAGGCAGCGGAAATCGCACTGGACGAACTGGAAGAAAAATGGGGCCAACAATATCCAGTGGTACTTCAGTCGTGGCGGAGAAAATGGGCCAATCTGTCGTGTTACTTCCGATATCCGGCAACGATCCGCAAGGTCATTTACACGACAAACGCCATTGAATCGGTGCATCGGCAGTTCAGAAAACTAACAAAAACGAAAGGCGCGTTCCCGAATGAAAACAGTCTGTTAAAATTACTGTATCTGGGATTAATGAATGCGCAGGAAAAATGGACAATGCCGATCCAGAGCTGGAATTTGACATTGTCCCAGTTGGCGATTTATTTTGAAGGCCGCCTTGATAAAGTGATTACGTTGTAGAACGTTTAACGTGACACAGAATTCTGAACGCTCTCAAATAACTTTCTAAAGCCACTTTCGAGTGGCTTTCCCTTTGATAACATCCATTAGTTGAAAACTTAGTTAACCGACTTGCCTATTTCATATAGCTTATTTTTTTAGCATTCAATCCAACCCCGGCAATTTACCCTCTAACATCTGCTGCGCTTTCACATAATCTTCTGGCGTGTAGTTCACCTGATTAATAGCCCCACCATCAGGGCCGCTAATTTCAGTTTTATTTTTCAGCATACCCAAATGTTGCCCGACCATTTTTAGTGCGTCATCCTGATTACGGGTAATGACTTCTAAGCCAAACTTACCTTGCTTAACACCGGCATAAAGGCGGCGTGCCGAAACTGATAAATCCCGCGAGTCATGAAAATGTGCCCTGCCTTGCCCCTCACCATTACAACGTGGGCAATCTGGATTAGGATCGAGCGTACTGTCAAAACCGTAACCGCCATCATCCAGTGGCGCAGGTTTTCCGTTATTGGTTCTTTTCTCCGACTCTTCCTGATATTCCTGCTCGTTAATCCACTGGTATTTATTTTCAATCCCCCAGCAGTGACGACAGCATAAACGACGAAACTCTGAAATTTCGTTGGCGTTGGCCGTGGCAATATCCCACCACCAATTTAAAACGGCATCTTGCGTGATATGCGTCCGTTTCTCTCTGGCTTCCATTGCATCGCGTATGGCTCTGTTTACCGATACATGGCGATACAACCGGCGGGCAGCAGCAGCACCGGTTAATCCCTCGCATTTATATCCGGCCCGTTTATAAGCAGCCGTCTTATCCAAATCAATTAAATACTCACTGACGAATTTTGCCTGCATATCGTTAAGCCCGTATCTACTGGCGATAGAGCGGCTTTCTTCAATTTGATTTTCAATTTCAGGCAATTCGATATTTTCAATTTTCGAAATTGATTTTTTATCTTTGGTTCGCAGGTTCGCACCGGAATTATGCGAACCTGTTTTTCGAACCTTTTCAGGCTTAGGCCAAGTATCAGCTTTAGCCCTCTTCCGTACTGCGGTATCACTTACACCGTACTTTTCAGCTAACGCGCGAATTGAAAGTTGTCCGGCACAGTATTCGCGCTTTATCGCCTCCCAATCCGGCTTTTTCATTTTTTACTCACACAATTGGTGTTGAACCATTCCCAGTATATTCTGTTAACTCTCACATCAAAGAACTGGGAGGTTCAACATGTCAGGTTATTCAAACTTATGGTTCAGCATAAAAAATCATATCAACGAAGTTCGTGGTATCAAAAACGTTGGCTACGCAGATGCAAATGACAGCCTAAAAGTCGATAACAGAACAATGCAGATATTTATATTAGATGTTTTCTTACATGAGCACCGTAAAAAATACGGTTCGGGTGTATTCCCTTTACAAGGTAAGAATGCCCTGCACCACAAAATCCTGATGAAATACAAATGGCCACTGTCCGTTATACGGGAAATGAGCCTAAATGATTCCCTTTTTGTTCTTCAGGACGAGCTGATTCTTGCGAACCTACCTGAAGATGCTCAGAGATATTTGTCACATCAGGAAGGGACAGTTCAGATTGCTTTTGATGACCTACAGGAACATGAGTGGAAGCCGACGATTGCCGAAATATTCCTGCAAGTGCAAGAACGCTAACCTCGGGATGCTTATCACTCAATTCGGCAAGCCTTTCGTTCAGAGATGCTTGCTGATTCTCATTTGAAATAAGGTACCCGAGTTCCAATAGTTTCTGAGCTAACCAATTGCTCAACTCTCGATTATTCAGACTTCCGGCATAAATATAAGGCTTATCGTTCATATCATTTTCCTTATGGATGAAATGACAGTAGGTAAATGTTATTGAGGTTTTAAATGCTCCAGCAAGAAAATCATGGCTCGCGTGTCGCCTTTCTTGGCTTTGATAAACAGAGAATTGGATATATCCGCTATCCCTTTAGCTTTTCCCCGGCGAACAGCCAGCCGGTAAAGTGAGATTGCTGATTTATCCTTCCTTAAATTATCAATGTCGATTTCCAGTGTGTCGGCTATCTGCTGTTCCGTTAATCCACGCCCTGCCAATGCCTCCACCTTATCGAGCGTCGGCTTATCCATCGTCATGCCCTCTTGGGATAGGGTTTATGACGTGATATCAGGATTTTTTTCATTTTCTTGTCGAGGGGCATCAGATATTTATGCTTTCCTGACGTTTTGAATTCTTGGGCGTTGGGATCTAAATGCTGGCGGATTGATTCAAGGTTTTGCTTTACCCCTTTGGCTGAAATACTGCGCGGGTGGGTTTTCTTACCTTTGATGATGAATGCACCCACCGTTCCGGCCCCAAATAGCCCCTCATATATCCAATTGGTGGCCTGATAAATTCCGCCATGATGATTTTGGTCTTTATCTGCATAGGAGACGATTAGCCGCAGACCAGGGCAAACATCAGCAAGAAATTTAATCGCTTTAGCCAATATCTGACTAACCGGGGATATATGCTGGCGTAATGCTACGCGGGTAAGTTCGCACACTTGATCCTGCTGCAAACTGTAAGGTTGCCCGATATGGTTATTGGCACCGCGGCTAAAAATAACGACACCAATAAATTTTCCATCTTCCCACGCCCCCACTTTTACCAATTTTCCCACTGGTACCGCTTTGGCATAATGCCAATTAAGACAAGCAAAGCTGGCCGCTTGATGAGTTGCCCAATCAACCGTGAGTGTTGTCATAAAACACCCCCACAGTGTGGACAGAGTTTGGCGTCCAGATGATCGAGCTTTCCCTGATCATCTTCGTTACCAGGCAGAAAATCGATATTCAACATTTGATCGATTTCATCAGACGAAAATCCGGTTAGACCAAGGTCAAAATTTTCTGCCAATAAATCACTTAATTCCAAAGTTAAGAGATCCTGATCCCATCCGGCATTCAGCGACAATTTATTGTCAGCAAGACGATAGGCTTTTTTCTCAGACTCCGTTAACCCAGATAATGTGATGGTAGGAACTTGTTCAATACCCAACTGTTCCGCTGCCAATAAACGACCATGACCCGCGATTACCTCACCCCGCTCATCAATAAGAATTGGGTTTGTCCAACCGAACTGTTTAATACTCGCCGCAACTTCATCTACTTGCTCCGCTGAGTGTGTTCTGGCATTTTTTGCGTAAACAATCAACGAATTGAGTGATTTATAGGCTATCTCTAATTTATTCTGATTTTTTACTATGGTCATTTTGCATGTTCCAACTATTATGACCCTGCTCTCGAGAGCAAGTGGGCCTTGGTTCGTACTCATGACCTTACCTGTGGGTATGAATGGCCGTTAGTAGCTACAACTACCAGCGGCCGCCCACCTTCCTAAATAAAAAAAACCACCAGCAACCATGCTCAGGGTGAGCGGAAGGTGTTACTGATGGCTTTGCTTGCGCATTATCAATGGCACTCAGTGAATGCCATCTGTAATGCAGTTAATATTATAATTGCGTATACAATAGGTAATACATTGAAGATTCAAGACATAAACCTAGAGTATTTCAGACCCTTTAGTAAACTAATAACTCAATCATGCGCAAGCATCGCAAGTTATTTTGTAGTAGTAAGTATCGTATTCTTAATGAGCTTTAGAGCCTCCTGTATTCATCCTACATCTGATAATCTCATTAGAAATATTACGGTCGCTATCAGCGTATTTTTAATACTTTGTTGTGCACTTGACCTAACTATACGCATCAAAGACACTTTACAGCCCAAAAGTCGGCCAAATATGATGATTTTATGGTTCTTCGCTACTTGCGCGTTTTTGATGTCGGAATTCACCTTGTTTGCAGCTGTGGACCAATTGTTTTCAACAAATATGACATGTGAAAATTTAGCTATTAAAGCAAAATAGTTCTGCTGGTGGTCAGTGATATTGACATAACCGCCAAATATACAAAAGCCGTGATTAAACGGCTCATCCATTATTTGTGTTCAAATACAAACCTACGTGAATATAGATTTATTAATAATTTTACAAACTCATCTTTAGTTGTATTGCCAGCAAGGTAGCCATTGAATCTATCGATAAGCTCATTAAATAACTCACTCTCTACCTTTCCATCGAAAAGATGTTCCGTCGCTACCCAACACCCATTACAGTTCTCATAGGTTGCAACTAAATTTTTTAGGCCTCTCGCATATTCAATGAGATTATATTTCTCAGAACCTGCGGCATCACCCATAAGTATCAAACTGTTACCTGCCGCAGCCAACTGCATGTCAAATCTATCAGGCATAAATATGAACGACTGCCTAAAGTTTAGAAGGGATTTTTTGAAACCCATTTTAGCTTTTACTTTTTCCTGCTCCCTCCATGTACTCAAAGCTTTTGCGGCATAAATAAGAGCTACACATGTCACAATAACTGAAGCCCAAGTTCCTAACGCTGATATAGCTTCCCAATTCATAGCTTTCTCCCTCTAATGAGATAAGGAAGATTACCATTATTGGTACTGATCAATGAGTTTCCTTCAAAATATTCTGTCGCCAGCCAATAACATCATCGAGCCGCCCCTTACAGATCCGTAGTTCGCGTTTTAATGCCAGCGCATAAAGACCACTATCTCCCCAAGTGGTACCGACGAATTCCGGCACTTCACATTCAATTAATGCAGACTCTGGCGGTAGCAATACAGGGCAGGTAACTGCCAGCCGTGGTACCGACTTACTCGCGCAGGATGTTAATGCTAGCGTCAGGCATGTGCTGAATAGCACACTTATCATCTGACGCCACCGCCAGAAACCGCTTGAGCCGGTCTTCACTTTCATTGCGTAGTTTCCTTTCGTTCTCTAGCTGGCGAGTTGTGGCTGCACGGTTAGCGGCTTCATTCACTTGGTATGCATCAATGATGTTGCCCAGTGCTGTGTTTGTGGTTTGCTCATCACTCAGCGCTTTTTCCGCTTTTTGGATATCATTTGAGAGGCGATAACTGTTAAAGAACAGAGCCGACACAATAACCACCAGTACAGCAATGACTAATCCGATGGCCTTATTCATCCAGCCCCCAGCATGTCAGCTCGCTTTCTTGCGCGCGGCGTTCTATCTGGCCGTAGCAATTATTAGAGCGAATATGGCAATCCTTGCCACCGTCATATACCCAGCGTTTGATTTCAGCGCATGCGCCTTTGCGGTCGCCAGCATTAAGTTTGCGGTAAAAGGTGGAGGTAAAACATTTACTCGGGCCGATGTTATAGGGGCAAAACGAAGCGATACCGGCCATCTGTGGTTCAGTCAGCGGTACCCGGACATTTTTCTTCACCCAGTTGATGGCCTTGTCAGCCTCCAGCTTATTCACCTCAGCGCATTTCTCCGCTGACAGCTTCATGCCTTTCACTACCGGCTTACCATCAACTACTGTGGCACCACGGCAAATAGTCCAAATCCCCTTTCCATCTGGATAAGCTACAAGCCGGTTACCCTCTTTCTCATTCAAAAGCTGATCAAGAATTATGGTTGCCGGTGCTGCAACCATAATCAGAGCCAGGACAGCTGCGCTTAATTTGCTTTTGGTCGAGGCCATCACTCACCATCCGGTTTATAGCCGTGGCGGCGATCCCAAATTTTCACACCTGCATTAAGCAAGAATGTCAGGGCCATAAAAAACAAAGAGCCAAGTACACCGATAACTGTCCACTCATCAGGTGTGAATCCAGCAATTAGCTCTTTAGCCCAAAAAATGAAACTACCACCCGACACGGTATAGGAGACCGCTGTTGTTATATTGCTCATTTTCATAGTCTCCCCCTCCCTGATGGGTTGGGTGTTTTTAAAAATAAAAAGGCCACGCAAAATAGCGCAGCCCCACAATTATTGGCTTGTCATTTTTCTATATCTGTTATTGATGTTAATATCCCATTTCTCATATTTAAAAAAGGAATACATCATGCGTAACACTGTAATTAATGCTCTTGAATGTTGGGCATCTAGACCGACGTGGTTCAGTTCTCATCCAAGTGACGCTATCGAGTTAAGAAAAGCAATTTCAAACCTAAAGAAAATATCCCCACTGCCAACTATCAGCGAGCTAATTGAAGCTATCACCCATCATGTTGAAGATGCACCAACCATGCCTGGCACACCGAAAAACATCGACACCGCAGTTAATGAGTTCGCACATAAAATTGTTTCAAAGTTATAGGAATCAATTTTAGTCAAATTGATTCCATATATATAAATAAAGGAAGGTGATTAATGAAAATAGAAGGACTCTCTGCTCTGTATCAGAATATGCGCACTCAGAGCATCAAACGTACTACCTTCCAATACCGTCACAATAATGTGTATTTTGATGTAATGTTTATTATAGATAGCAAACCATTCAAACTTCTTTTTGGCGCTATTGGTCATGATTGTGGGTTCTATGTAAACGTCAACCCGGGTTTTGACATCTCACCAATGATCCAGCCAAGTTCAGCATATTATGATTTATGTAAAGCTTTAGGACTAACCAAAGATTCCAACAATCCCTTTAGTACTAAAAAATTTTTCGAGCATTTTGCGGCAAAAATACCGACAAGCTGCAGTAAGGAAAACATATCACCAATTCCTTCATCTATTACTCCAAATATTGATTCCGTAGATAAGACATTTTTTAGTCACTGGAAAAATAACAGTGAGAAAAGTGGTAATGTTACAGATCAAAATCTTGCAAAAACACTTAAAGCATTTGGTTCAATCATTAAGGACTTCTGCAAAGAGATGAATATCAGTAGCTGTTGGTCTGTTATTGATAAAAATAAGAAAACCCGCGAGTAGCGGGTTAATTATAATTATGACAACATATCTAATTAACGTTAAATATGCGCTTTTTTGTTCGGTTTTGCAATATCTAGTCGCTAACTTCGTCAATAATAGGATCTGGACGACGATTTAAGACCAGTTGTAGCGCTTCTGCATCCAGTTCCTCAAAAGCCTGTTTCAGTCGTGCCCAATGCGGCGCATATACCTCACACCACGTTGAACGAGAAATACTCATAAGAGTGGCTAGCGCACTACCCGCATATTCTTTGTAAGTCTCATTGTTATTTTTTGCAGCAACGTCTTGTGCGGCAAGCCAAACGAGCGAAATAAGGCGTTTCTTTACCTTGGTTTGTACCGGATTATCAGATAGGTGCTTCTGGTATATCTCCCAAATATGTTTGCAAAATAACACTTGGTACTCAAATTTTAAATTAAAGCCATAGCAGTAATTCAGCCACGCATTTTGAAATTCATTAAGGGTGTTCACCGCTCGCCGCCATGAACACAAAGAAAACTCAAATTCATTCATTGGTGGCATTGGGCGTTTACGGCTCCGAGTTTCAAGAGCATAAGTGGGTGTCGTTAGCATGCAAACCTCCCGCCCCCCTTCGAGCTGAACTTTATGGATTTTCAAGCGACGGTAATGGTCTTTATCTGCTGGTGGATTTTCACTAAAAGCCTCAAGCTGGCCTTTGGTTCCGCCAGATATATCCACCAACGCCTTGGTTAATTCAGTGCGCGCATACTCAAGTTGCTGTGCGTTCATCAAATGAACCCCTCTTTCTTCCAAATAGCTTGTGTCCGAAAAACACCCTCGGCATGCAAAAGCCGTAACTCATCGCGGGTGTAATCTGATTTTTTTCTTCCGTCGATCGCGTCGTGGCAATCGCTGCACCCAATTGCAGCCTGTAGATCATGCGGCTTTATACCCGTTCCACAGGTACCGGCCATGCGGTAATGTGCCAATACGCTAGTTTCAGCATTACCGTTACATATTCCGACGATACGAATCTGGCACTCACGGCCTCTTGCCTCTTTGCGTAAATTAGCCATAAATCCCCCTATGCATAACTTAATAGCTGGCTGGCGGCATTTTCTGCGGCAGCAGGTGTACTAAAGGTTTTGTTCAAAATGAATTGCCAAAGCACATCAAGAGTGGCTTTGTAGAGTTCGGAGAATTCGGTATCGTCCATCGATGCAAACGAAATGGATTTAGGTTCTTTAAATTGGGAGCCGTCCGGCATTTGAATAATGGCAAAGTAACCGGCTTGAATGGTTGTCCAGCGTCGGAATGCATCAAAGGATTTAAGGAGGGTTACACGGTCTGCTCGCTGCTCTGCCAACGTATCGAGATATTGACGGGCTAATTCTTCCAACGTGTCACTATGACCGGCGTATTCAGCCAAATAGTTTACATAACCACGCACCAGCTTCTTTTCTTCAGGCGATATGGTGCCACCGGAGGGTGTCCAGTAATCAAAACCCAGATTCAATAAAGAGAAGTATTTACGGTGAAACTTTGGATTGCGGACTTGCTTAAAATCAGCGGTGAGAATAGCCCCCAGCTTGACTTTATAATGCAGAAAATCCCTAACATCGGGTGTGGCCGGTGTCAGTGTTTCATTGCCAGATTTGATAAATGAAAGTTGTGCCATCTTGCCCCCAAGGGTGATGACACAACAACAACTTAGGTTGTCAGTTGTTCAGGCTGACTTGGTTATTATACCGTTAAATATCAGGGATTGTAATGATATACCCCGCTCTTTCTGCCATATCGATAAAGGCTGGCAACGTTGCTATAAACTGATCCGATCTTAATTGTTCAATACTTATTATGTTACCTTTTTCACTATGAATTACAGTTCGACCATCCGTTGGTAAGTGTTGAATCAAGTTTTCTATAGTAATCATTAAGCTAATACCTTTATGATCTCAATAACCCCATACAGGGGACCTGGTTCAACCGATTTCATGTGAATGTCAGTTAAGTAAAGTTTCATATTCTAAATAGCGGATATAACCACATAAAAAGTATGAATATCAGCAATTTCTTGTTGATTATGCCGCCATATTCAATATTGAATATGCTTACAATTTAAGTCTCTAATTAGCATGGTTTGTAGCCGATTTCTCATTGTGAGAAATCGGCTACAAACTGATATATAAAATAAGTAAAAATAAGATGTCTAGGTGTTAAAGTAGGCTATAAAGCATAATCTATTTACGTTTAAACATATCGACAACATTTGTTCGGTGATCAATCTCAGTCAAAATATTTTTACTATTCTTGAGTTGTATTTTTGATTCAAAGCTAAGTACTGCTGACTCAGCGAGAAAACCTTTAGGAAGTGAGCATAAATCCTCAACATCACCTCTAGCCAAATTCACAAATTCAAGAAATGTTTGCTTTGAAAACACACCAGACTCAAGCAATAAATTTACACATCGAGGCAACAATCTAACAGACTCTGGTTTTCTTTGGTCATCTAAAGGCTCACCTTTACGCCATCCCCTTGAAGAAAGGCTTTTATACAACCGTTGGTATTCTATAGAGGATATAAGCTCAAGATCTCTTGCTCGTAATATCATTGATTGCGCCGACATACCCCAACGATTTTTTAATGACACAAAATTTTCTAGACTTGGGAACGAAGGCAGTTCAGCAGAGAAAGCCTCTTCAGGAAGCATAAAACAAGCGGCAAATTTATGTGCTTGTTCTTCAATAGGTTTGAAATTAATACTATCTAATCTCTTAACATATCTATGTAAAACTAAATGGCCAAGTTCGTGTGCGGCATCAAATCGACTCCGAAAATAGTTATTTTTATCACTAGCAAGTACCACATAAGGCCTACTTTCTTTTTCATTCCATTGAGAATAACCATCCATCATTACACTCCCTTGTTCAAATCGAGAGCATACAATTCCAGCATTTTCCATTACTAAGAGAAGGTCTTGAATTGGTGCGATACCTAATCCCCAAATCTTTCTACAATTCGATGCCATTCGTTCGATGATTTCATCATCAATGGACCTATAATCGTCAACATCCAAATGTGGGACATTTATATTTGGATAGTCTAAGTATTCTTGTAATGATGCAGAAATTTCCTGCAGCCACCCCATGTACACTTCCGAGGCGCTACATAAATCTTTTGCTGTTGCTGATAGTGTTCTGAAGAATACAGGATTATTTTCTTTCTCACTGGTAACTTTAATAAACCAGCTTTCAGGACAATTTAAGGCCCTACCAAGACTAGCTAAACCTTCAGCATCAGGGGAATGACTACCATTTTCCCACTTTGTAATTGTTGATGGGGAACGCTCAACCAACCTACCAAGGTTTATTTTCGATAACCCTCTGGCTTCTCTCATTTGGGTTAATCTTTTTGGCTGAAATCCTGATATTCCCACTCTCATAGTACCACCGACTTAATTCTCTTGATCTTTCAGATGCCGTTTTAGTTGAGGTAAAACATTATCAGGAATGATAATTTTTTTCTCGCCTGTATACAGCTCTAACAGTTCAATTAATGACCAATTGAAATGGAATCCTTTTAAATTGCTAAAAGGTACCACAACCCTTAAATCGAGCATTCTGCTCTGTGACTCATGGTAAGGGGGATTAATATTCAAAAGTAAGACACCCAAAGTTCCCGCTGGCCCTTGATCTAATGTCTTTTCACTAAAAAGGTCAGGCGTAAAGCCCTCTAAACTTTCGTTGAGTTCAGCTAGAAGTGTCCGATGTTTAGCTCCTTTGATGTTTGGTTCGTCATGGTTAAGCCCAATGCGACTCATTTTTACACCAGCAGAGCTAAGAACAACAAAATGCTCCCCTTTTGGGGAAGTCTCAACACTGTTATGGATCACCCCAGAATTCAATGCAGCCTCTTTGAAGGCAGCATTTAAAGTATAATGTCTTATTTGAGGCCTTAAGCGAATTTGCCCAGGGAGATCGAGTTTTAGCGCTGACCCCATAGTCACTTGTTGCGCAGCATCATACTGGGCATGAAACACATCTTGTATGTTTAACCATAAATCTCGAGGAAAGGCATTAACAATCAAATTACTAATGTCCTTCTGTATATCGACCTTACTCATTTAGATACCCTGATTTCGTTAACCGGATTTTATCTTAGTTTTTTTTCGTTTTGGCTTCAAGATTAATATGAAATTTATTGTGATTGAACACTCAAAACCAGTGCTAATAGAGAGTTAAGACCGCTACTAGCTCTGCATCACTAGTGCGGCCTGCTATCTATTGATTTACTGAGCATATTGATAAATATAGCAATTTATGTTGTTAACTCATTTACTTCTAATTGGCTTCAACTTTTTGAATTAGCCCTGAGCATCGAGTCCGCATAAAAACGCTCACTGACACTGTGCAAGGTAAATTCCGCTACCGGTTTTTCATGGCGGGTAATGTCAACATGCGGCGATTTCATCAAACCAATCATACGCATCTGCAACATGCGCAGCGTAATGCCGTGATCCGGATAGGATTTATCAAGCACGGCAAGAATGCCGGTATAGGTCAATGTTTTGCCCAACATCACCGCCACCAACTCACTGGCTTTTAGTCGCAGTGCTGATGATGTGTTAGATTTTTTGGCCGCTTTAAGCTTCTCTGATTTCGTTGCTGCCGATGTAGGAATTACCACCTTTTTCGGCTTGACCGGCGGCGTATAAGGCGCTCGGCATCTGGCGCGAGCCGCCATTCCCCAGGCATCAATGATGCAGGATGAATGATCACATTTGTCGTCAATCACTGGCCGATTGTCATTGATAAAATTATTACAGTTATTAATTTCCATTGGTCATACCTCGCTCACTACAGGGAATTCTTGTAATCCGTTGCTAACTTTTGCACCCGCCGACATTGGTCTAAATCAAACATGCCGATATGGCATTGAGACATTGAAATCTCTAACTGTCCTGCCAACCATTCATATGCTTCTGGCCGCTTCATGCCAAACTCTTGCCACAGCGGATCAAATGCGGCATGTGCCAACCGCTTCGCCGCTCGTAACTGAGCGTTAGCCAGACGGCCAAGGGGATAAGCATCACTATTTTTGTGACAGCCCACATAGGCCCCACAAGGCGCACATGACCAAAAGAACTGTGAAGCTAAGTCTTGCCGCTGAGGGTAAATTTCATGTCCCCGCACCAGCTTCGCCCCTTTGCCGCAGTAATCGCAAAAGACCGCTCGGTTGATATTGATCGTTTCCACTTTTTAATCTCCGCTATAGGGCTGTTCACCACTTTCGGTGTAAGCCTGTTTGAGATAACCCCGCCAGGCGTTATGAGCTATCGTTTCGTTTTTCATACGTAAATTGGCATTTTGGGCTTGTTTCAATGCCCTGCGTTCGGCTGAGTTTTTTGGCTCATTACCCTTGAGTACCAGCCGCCGGAATGCGCCTTCAAAATCAATATTCAAATGCCCTGCATGGGACTGGCTGGCTTTCGGCTCAAACAATCCCTGCCACTCATTGGCAATGCTTTGAGCAATGACCACCGCTGGTGCATGGCCGTTTTCCTTGAATATCGCCAGCTGATTGATTGCGCCCATTGCCCCCTGTTTGGTTTTAATTGGTTTTTTTAAATCACAACGAAATTGAACCCACTCTTCCCACAACTCAGTCGGTAACCATTCCGGCAGTTCGATATTTAACGGATCAAATGTCTTACCTTCCCTTTTCCCCTTGGGGGGTACAGGGGGGTTTTCTTTTAGTTCTTTCTCTTCCTCTAACTCTTCCTCTGGTAACGCTTTTTGATCCGGTGGTGTAACGCCGCCAGCGTTACCTTTGTTGTTACCTTTTGATTTCGAATCTCTGAATTCTGTAACGCGCCGACTGGTAACTGCCCGTTTTTTAGAGCCTTTTCCGTTATGGCGTTCAAAATGTGGGAAATACATTTTTGTGCCATCATGTTTTAACCATCCAACGGAAAGCAGTGCGTCAGCGAAGCCCGACATAAAAGTGATACGGTCAATGCCAATTCGGGTAACGCTAACGGCGTTACAATCTGCGTTACCGTCGATGGTCTGCTGATCAGCCCAGACCCAAACACGGATTAACTTTCCGAGTACGGTATCCGGGTCAACATTCAGGATTTCAGCCAGTTGGAAGATCTCCGGTTTATCTGGAGTAATCACTTCGACTTTTATCCAACTTGATGCCATACCTACCCCGATTCAGTGCTGCTCTGTAACGCTGATAACGTTACATTTGGCGTGACTAGTATTAAAAAGAGCGTTAAATGCTCTCCGTTGCCCATGCATGGCTTCACGGGTAAATTGCCGTAAAATCACCCGCGCCATATTTGCTGTAATTGGCATATTTCCGTAACGGTAACCATTGCGATAAGTCAGTTTTTTAGCCATGTGACACCCGCCACGGCTTTTTAGCTTTAACGACTTTTGCTACCGGTTTATCCCGCATCCGCTTATAGGGTTTGGCATAGGTCTTAGCCCAAGCCAATGCACTGGCAAATGTAGAGTTCGGCGTATCGGTGTAATGCTTACCGCCTTGAATAGCCGCCGATCTGGCGACTGTCTCGCTAAAACCGACACGTTGCAGTTCATCTCGTAATTGTTGCTCGACTTGTTCTCTGGAAAATCTGGCCATTGGTCATACCTCGTTATGCAATCAACTGCTGTGTCACCGGAATAAGTGCATGTATTGCCTCAGTTGCTTTAATTAATTTCTGTGACATATCAGAGCAGCCCAACAACACCGCACTCATCGCTAGCGAGAAATCGCGCAATGCTTGTGCCGCCAAATAATTCACTGAATTGGGGTTTTCCAATCTGGCACGCCGCTCTCCTGGCAATGCCTGAAGTATGGCTGGAGTAAGTTCGGCGATTTTTGCTCTGGCCTTGTCAGTGTCACTATCAACCCAGCGGAACAAGCGCTGTTTGTTGTTGTGGGTGGCGTGTTCATCCACAATGGGCGTGAGTGGAAGCTCATCACCACCGAGATCGAAATAAGCCTGTGCTACTTCTGCCGCGACAATTTCTTGTTTGGTTTCTGCTGCCCAGCTCCGCAATTCTGCGCAGATGGCATCATGTTTTAATTTCACAGTGACCTCCTTATGAAAGCTGATTTTTAAAAATCAGCGTTTACTGTGCTGGTGCTATAGGCTTGTCATAGTCAATAGGGTCGTAATGCAATTCGCCATTAGAGGCTTTCTCTAATCGAACGGCCCTTTTCTCTGGGACTAAATCACCCCAAGCAGAAACCGATGGCGGCTTAACCCCCGCAGCTTTTGCCAGAGCACTCTTGGTGCCGAAATATTGAATGGCATCTTTTTTTAACACGTCGCCTCTCCTGTTGTTAGATTTAGTTAACAAGTTATTTGTTCAGGAAATTTAAGTCAAGAGAATTTAGAATTACCTAACTATGAAAAATCCCGGTGAACGCATCAGAGAGCGGCGAAATGAGCTGCAACTAACCCAACGCAGCCTTGCAAAGGCGGTGAAAGTGTCCCATGTCACCATTTCACAATGGGAAAGCAACGACAGTTCACCTTCTGGCAAAAATCTATTTGCCCTGAGTACCGCATTACAGTGCTCACCAACGTGGATTTTATACGGGGATACAGATCAATCCCCCTCACCCGCAGTAAAGATCCCACCTGAACTTGATGAGAGAGAAGCTGAACTAATTCAATTGTTTGCGTCTCTTCCTGAATCAGAAAAAGAGCGGCACTTAACAGACCTTCGGCTTAAAGTTGATGAGTTAAACCGACTTTTTGAAGAGCTGTTACAAACCAGAAAAAAACTCGCCAAATAAATATTCATACTTTTCAAATTCTTACCGCTAATTTCGCCCTTATTGTTAAGTTTATTTAAATTTACGATTGAATTTATTGTTAGTTTAAATTAACTTTAGCCCATCAACGGCACAACAGCCGCTTAGGTAAGCAAGTTCTGACAATCTGAAAGCAGATAAAAAGGGATAGACAATGGGAAAGCTATTGGATGACCACAGTAAATATGTTGCACAAGCTAAAGCCAAGGGGGTGAATTTCATCACTCTTCGCTGCCCAATATGTAATAAAGAAATTGAAACACGCAGAGGAATAGATAACGCAGTTTGGGATTCACTAGCGACTTGCCCTCATTGCGAATCGATTTATCTAAAAATTACTGATGGTGGGAAAGCAACTGCCGAGATAATTTAACCCTTAATATTCAGGAAATTTATGGAGCAACTATTATTCGCTTTAGTTGTATCGGTATGCCCTGCTCATGAAATTTGTAGAGATATTGTCTATGAAGTTTATGACACCCAACAAGAATGTGAAAAAGTCATTTTCGAAAATAGGTTATTCAACGGCAACTGCTACCCAGTCGATGCCATTATTCATCAACAATAACGAGGTATGACCAATGAAATTTAAAGAAATTAAATTATCTATTAAACCACTTCATAATGACGTTGCTCAGTTATCCGCAGAAAATGAAGTAATCGGCTATGCCGTTAAAAATAAAGAGGCTAATTTACCGCTGGCTTCTATTGTTTTGCCTAGTGGTGAAACTTTAGGGGATTATCACTGTATGGGCTGTGCAATTAAAGCCGCCGCTCAGCATTATATTGGTATTGGCGAAGATGAAGTCATTGAGGCCAATTTCAGCTTCGGTAATAACAACGTCCGTAACTTATTATTAGCTGCTTTGTTATCAAGTGTTGTTGATGATTTAACCACTCAATCCAGACATTAATAATTGCAGCCAACACCAGTGAAACGGTCGTAAAACTCAGCTCATTAAAGTGGATATATCGACGCCGAAAACGTAACCGGCATTAAAACAGACGTAAAAAAGCCCACACAAGGTGGGCAATCTTACCGGCTTAACGTCCCGGTGACGGCAGAGTCAGCGACCAAACCGACTCTAGCGAGGTATGACCTAATGGCTTCCACCACTGGACGCCGAAATTATAGCGAGATCTCTATGCAAAAGACAACACTTAGAATCCTGGCTGATTCTATCGTCATCGCTAATGCTGCTAAATCCCCCGCATTAGTCGAAGTTGGAGCGAGTCCAGACGCAATAATGGGCACTGTTTCAGATCTAATAGAATCCGGCATTGTAGATGTACGTGATTTAATTTCTCTGGCTTTAGAAAAAATTAAAAAATGTGACGCTACGTCGTTAGATCATGTATTACCCACAGATGAATTAATAGCACTGACCGATTGTTATTATCAGATTAAAAATAATTAGCGAGGAATGACCAATGAGCTTATTTGTATGTGGGTTTCTACCCAAAAAATCAGCTATGGCAAATGGTGCTGTAGCCATGGCGATTACTGTTGATGCCAAAAATCAAAAAATGGCAACAATGAAATCCACCATGTTATTAGAAGGGGAATTCCCCGGATCAAGTAGTAATTTCTTTGCCCCTAAAGTTTGTGCTGATCGTGTGGGTTCCCCTCGACCTCCGGTACATGATGATGCTGAAGATAATGCCATATTCAGCACTGAATGGATGGAACACAATCAATGGAATGATGAAACTAAAGAATTTGAACCTATCGTCGTTGATAATACTGATGAAATTGACAATGTTAAAAACATCTTCGATTTACCAATTAACGTAAGAATTGCATATGTTTTATTATATGGCGTAGAGCCTGAAATTGTTGATAGCCATCTATTATCTAATGCATACGATTTAATTAATGATGATGAATCAGAGCCGTTATATCGTGCAGTTATTGATGGCTTGCCACGCTTACCACAAGTTAAGCACATGTACATCACTACATTGGCACAACTCATTGATGATGTTCAGGCCCACACTCCGGTATTTAAATCATGGCCGGACGTTAACAAGTTTGCTGAAAAGTGGATCAACTCTCGTCCAGATGAGCGGGAACACCCTGGCAATCAAGCGAATGAACAAGCCAATTCATCGCCTACGCCAGCGGGTCATCGTGAACGCGATTATAAGCATGATTACGCCTCTCTCGATCTTGAAGTCGCCTGCGCCCTGTTCCCCGGTGATTATGATGTTTGGGAAGTGCCATCATCCATTTATCGTGGCGCTAAAGAAAAAGTAGAGAAAGGTGATGAGGCTTGGCGGCGCTGGTCAACAGCTTTACGGATTATCCCTGCCATTTTAGCGGTTTCCCGTGATGATCTGTTTGCAATGATCCGCAGTGCTGAATTGGATATTCATAAAGACCCAGCCAAGCTGAAAGCCTATATCAATCAGTGTTTACAGCTTGATGTAATCAAAGCCGATGATGTGAAAGTAGCAAACCTTGGCGATGGCAAATTTAGTGTTGATGGCTTGACCAGCACAGCCAACGATTCACCGGCTAATACCAGCACAATCGAAAAACCAAAAACTGATACAAAAGTGCCAAAAGATGCAACAGAACAGCTAAATCATGCATCTGACACTGCCAATCGCGCCATTAATGACGAAACGGCGACCATTAACGCCGAGACCCATGCCAGTGAGCAGATAGAGCCTGAATCACTGCCTCCTACCGCAGATGAGTTCCAACAACGGGCATCACAGATTGATCAGGATATCTCTAAGTTACCAAAAGAGTCTCAGGATAATTTAAGTATCTGGAAATCAGTACAGCGCACCGATCCAGCGCGTACCAAGCGCAAAGACACGACCAAAAATGGCAAAGTTATTCGCTCTGTAACCAGCATCAATCCTACCTATCAGACAATGAGAGCCACGGAAATCTTTGGCCCCTTTGGTAGCGGCTGGGGCGTGGATATTATCAGTGAGGAATTTATACCCGGCATTCCATTTATGGAGTCGGTTCTGGATAGCAACAATCGAGAGATCGGGCGTAAACCCATGCGTGATGGTGATGGCACCATTCTACGGACATCCAACCACACTATGCGGATTGAACTGTGGTACCAACACGCAGGAGGTCGGGGCCGCTTCCCTGCTTTTGGTCATACCAAACATATTTATCAGAGTACCAACGGTTTCATATGTGACGATGAAGTCAGCAAAAAAAGCCTAACGGACGCCACGACCAAAGCATTAGCACAGCTTGGTTTCAGCGCTGATGTGTTTATGGGGCTGTTTGATGATGCTGAATACACCTCCGACAATAATATTGAGTTCAGTATTAAAAATGCCAGCACTAAAGCTGATGATGTGGTTCGTCTACGTAAAGAGTTAGACGACAAATTCAAAGCTAATACCGAGACGATGAAAACAGCAGTCACGGCGAATGAAGTGACAAAAATCAGCACCTCACTAACACGCACCATCGGGGTTCATCTCAAGAATGCCGAATCATCCCATGATGATGAACACGTCAAATATCTGACCGGCCGTCTAACCCGTTTGAATCAAATCAAAGATGAGTGCCTGGCAAAATTTGTCACTGAGGGAGAAAAAGCATGAGCACAACCGCCATATCATTAGCCACTGATTACCGAAAATTGCAGGAAATGGCCGATAGCGGTGATGAACTCACCCCCGAAATGGTCGCTGACACTCTCTCTGGTATTGAGGGCATGCTGGAAGATAAGTTCGATGCCTTGATGGCATTGGTTCGTAACACGCTGGGTCAGGCAGAGATATGTGCCAACGAAGCCAAGCGGATGAGTGCACGCAAGAAAAGTTTTGATAATCAGGCTGAAATCTACCGTAAATATATATTGGAATGCATGATTCAGGCCGGCAAAGACTCGATCAAAACGGCGTCTAATACATTCACTGCCCGAAAAGGGACAAAAAAACTCGTTATCACCGATGTAAATTTGTTGCCTGATGAATATGTAGACTCCGTTTCTCAGGTGCAAATTATCACCACCCCAAAAGCCGATGAAATCAAAGCTGCCTTAAATGAGGGCCTATTGATAGCCGGTGCCAAGTTTGAAACTGGCGAACGTTCGTTAGCCGTCCGCTAACTGATTTTTAAAAATCAAAACTGAACCGGTCAGCACGTTACTATGCTGGCCGGTCATATCGAGGTATGACCAATGGCTAAATTAATGACATTAACCGAATGGTGTGATGAAACGTATACGACTGACAAGCCGACGATTCAAACACTCCAACGCTGGGCCAGAAACGGTAACTTTTACCCTGCAGCAGAAAAACACGGCAGACAATATCGCGTGCGGCCTGGTGCCATTTATATACAGCCCAAAAGCTACAGAATGGCGAAAGCGCTGAACATTTCACATTCTACGATACCGCCAATATTGGAGAGGATTGGTTATGGCAAAAAGGCCGGGAAAGTATGACGCTAATTTGCCCAAAAACCTCACCTTTAGGCGTGTTCAACAAACTTTCTATTGGCGCAACCCGCTAACTGGAAAGGAATTATCTCTCGGCAAAATTGCCCGGCGAGACGCCATATCCCAAGCCATTGAAGTCAATAATTTCATTGAACAAAACTACACTCCTGTCGCGCTACTAGAAAAGCTCAAAGGCACGCAGGAGTACACACTAGCGGCATGGCTAAAACGATATGACGTCATCTATAAGCGCCGGGAATTGGCCGAAAACACCTATAAAGTTCGCAAGGGACAAATAGCCATAATCAGCGAAAAGATGGGCAACAAGGTGTTAGCTAAAATCAGCACGCGCCATATTGCCGAGTTTTTAGAGTTTTGGGTGGCACAGGACAAAAAAACTATGGCAGCCACCATGCGATCAGTGTTGTCTGATATTTTCCGAGAGGCGATTGTCGAGGGCCATATAGATAATAATCCAGTGACACCGACACGCTCAGCTAAACCGGTGGTGAAACGTGAGCGCCTGGAACTGGATCAGTATCTCGCTATTCGTGAGGTCGCTGACACATTACCGGCGTGGTTTGGGCTATCAATGGATCTGGCGCTAGTCACTGGCCAACGACGTGAGGATTTATCTCTGATGCGCTTTGACCAGATTGTTGATGGCAGATTACAGATAGATCAAGGCAAAACCGGAGCCATGATCTCCCTGCCCTTAGATCTTGAACTTAAAGCCGTTGGCCTACGCCTTAGCACCGTGATTGAACAATGTAGATTAGCCAGTAAAACAGATTTTATGATAAGTGCTGGCATCAGAAAAAATAGCCCTGATGGATCACTACATCCAGATAGCCTGACAAAGAAATTCGTAACGGCGAGAAAAGGAACAGATTTTTGTTTTGATGAGAGTCCGCCAACTTTTCATGAGATCAGAAGCCTGGCTGGGCGATTGTATGAAAAGGAAAAAGGTAAGGAATTTGCGATGAAACTGCTGGGGCATAAATCGGAGAAGATGACGAACAAGTATCTTGATACAAGGGGGAAAGAATACGTGATGCTATAAAAGACCGAATATCAGATTTCGATAAAATTTCGATAAATTTCGATAAATCAAAAAAATCACCTTTAAAATCAATAAATTAAAAAGAGACCGAATACGATTCCTATATTCGGTCTAGGGAAATGGCTCTTGGGAGAGAGCCGTGCGCTAAAAGTTGGCATTAACGTAGGCTTATTCAGCCTTACTCTTTAAGAGTAGTCGAGTACATGTGTTTCGCCAACCTAGCTATGGAACTAAATAGTCACGGTTGTAAATTGATTTTGATTATAGCTATTTTAACTGATCGTCGAATAGCTAACTGGCTGTTAAATATAACCTAATATCTCGATAAGCTGTAGTCAGGCTGATTTATTCTCCACACAGTGTCATTGCACGCAACTGGAATGGCTCCAAACTCATTTTTTGACCTGGTTTGGTGCTGTCATCCAACAACAATACATCTAAAGGTTTTGCCAATACGTGACCCGACTTCATTTGTTCAGTGGCAATGTCATTCAAAGGATATTGCGCTAAGGTACTGGGATTAATCACAAAAAGCGCATTCCCGGTGCGACATTCCAGCATCACTTCTTCACGGCTAAACGCCCATTGCTTGCCAAATTCAAACTTACTGACAGTGATGACTTTTCCCGCAGCAACAGCATTAGTCGACAGTATTAGCAGTGATAGTACTAGCACAAAACCTTTCATCTTCTATTTCCTCAATTAGCTGAATGCGTTGATTTTCTCGCATACATCCACATTGATGCAAGCATACTGACAATCTCTGCGGCTGTTTATTTTACGTTATACCGGAGCCATCGTGGCAAAAATGCTCACCAGCAGTAATACGGCAGCACCAAGGATGATTTCGATGCCGCTATTTACCACCAGCCAGAAGTGGGCCTTTGTCGGTAGCTGCCTGAGCATCGGAACGATCCGATAACGGTTAAGCAACGCAACCACCAGCATGAACATAACCAAAACCACCTTGCAGAGGAGTAATATCTGATAGTCCGATGTCAGTGCCAGCGAGGTATCACGCAGCATGATAATGCTGTTAATCGCACCGGTGGCCAGTACCAATGCAACCGCCAGATGCCCCCAGCTTGAAAACCGAACCAACGTAGTGATGGCTTCGCGTTTAACATCAGAGTTAAGGCTATATGTAAGGCAAATCAACAGCGCGGGTAAACACCCCACCCAATAACCTGCACTGAGTAGATGTATGATTTGATTAGTTTGATGAATCCACCCCAGAGCACCATCATGCATCGCCGCGTGCCCGGTAAATGCCAGGCTTGCCAATAATAGAGTGGAACTCCCTACCATCAATTGATAGTAAAAACGGGTTGTACCCAGCACTACAATCCACATACTCAAGATGGATAATGCAAGATGCCACTGCCATACCTGACCAAATCGGGTTCCCAATACTGCCCACCAAACGGTTAGCCGGTAAGTATCAGCCCAGCCATCGCCCATCATGCCCGCCTGAATTGCCAAAAGACCAATAGCAGAAAGCAGCCCCAGCAGTGTGCTGAAGGTAAACAGGGGTAACAGGCGCGTTCTGAGTGTCGAAGAGAAGCGATCTGGTGCTAGCAAGGCGGTGAATATACTAATACCAAACATCAGCATCACCGCCAGAAAGTGCAGAAAGCGACACAGTACGAATAGAGTCGCTAAAGACATATTTATTTCACAGTAAAGCTATATGTGCCTTTAGTTTTATGACCATCAACAGAAACCACATGCCATGAAACATTATATTTTCCGGCGGTTAAGGCATGATCGATTGGCAAAATCAATTGTGTATTGTTCGCTGGATCTAATTTTAGCTCACCGGTTTTTACCACATGGTTATCAGGGCCAATGACTTTAACACCGCTAAAATTCAGTTCTATACCTTCAGAGAAAGCCAGAGTCAGTGCCTCTGGAGCCGCATTTATAGTGGTATCGGCAGCGGGAGACTCGACTTTCAAGTGTGCATGAGCCAAAGCTTGCTGGCTGGAAAGACCAACGAATAATACAATTAATGCCGAAAGCATACGGCAGGAAGAACGTATTTTGCGAATAAACCGTACTTTAGAAACAGTCATGGTATCCCTTAATAGATGGGGAGAAGAATCAATCTACTACCAACCATATCTTATATTGGCAGCGTGAACCCCTATCACTTCCAGTCAATTGTACTACCTGTGAGATAGCACACAAAATAAAGCGCCAAATTCTGAACGACGATTGAAATATAAGCAATAAATCAAATTACTTACGCCGTTATTGCAAATGATAACGATTTAACCTTGGGAAGTCGAGAAACCCAAGCTAAACCACATGCTATTAGCACGAAAACAACAAGATAGGTAACCACACGAAATTAAATGCCGTCACTATACAACAAAAAAACCGCAGTTCCTGATCCCGTGATTTGGGGGCTGGACACTGCGGCGGGTAACTTTTTAAGGCGACGGCCAGGGGAGCGATTAAGCCTGACTGTGGCTCTGAGCCGCCATTGTTTTCAAGTCTTTATCGACAAAGAATAACGCATTACCGCTATTTCCTACCAACGCCAATTTATCCAGAATAGATTTGAACAGTTTTTCTTCTTCATGTTGTTCAGACACATACCATTGCAGGAAGTTGAATGTAGAGTAGTCGTGAGTGGTCATAGCCACATGCGCTAACTCATTAATTTTAGTCGTAATGCGTTGTTCATGCTCATACGTCAGTTCAAATACATCAGCCAGCGATGCGAAATCGATTGGCGGTGCGGTGATGGTACCCAGCACAGGCATGGAGCCAGTTCCACTAAGGTATTCAAACAAACGCTGCATATGCTGCATCTCTTCTTGAGAATGCTCTTTTAAAAATGCCGCAGCACCTTCAAAACCTTTGTCGCTGCACCAGGCGCTCATTTGTAGATAAAGATTTGCAGAGTAAAATTCCAGATTCAGCTGCTCATTGAGCTTTTTTGCCATTTCTGTTTTCAACATAATAATTCCCTTATTTTTATAATGCAGGTAAGCAACGATTAACTCGGTGTATTATGCCAAGCTAAAAACAAAATAAGAACACCCTATTCACATTAATATTTAATAAAAAAATAAATTATCTATAAGGTCATGTTTAATATGATTTTTTATGAAAATAAAAAACAGTTAATTATTATGTTAGTTATTTACATTAAGTTATGAACACTAAAAAGAACGATTCTTATTTGAATTAAAAATCACTCAATGATAATCAATACGATAAATATTAATATCATCTATTTATGGTAATTACTTTATTCTCGCAGGTAGCAACATAACCTACTTGCCAATATCTGCCGTCTGCATTACCTTTTGCGCCATAGCATATGATCCCGAAAGGAGAAAACCGTGGGATACAATTTGGCAGAACTTTCTGATGAAGAAACAGCAAAGATGAACGTTGATCTGGCCGCTTCGGGTGTAGCATTTAAAGAGCGCTACAATATGCCGGTGATTCCTGAAATGGTTGCACGCGAACAACCTGATGAGCTGCGTGAATATTTTCTGCTGCGGTTAGCTCATTACCGTAGTGAATCACACAAACTGTCGCGTCTGCCCTATGAGCCGAAAGTGAAGTGATAACCCCCTCCCGCAAGCGATTGGCTGGCGGGGGGAGTCTGTGGAGTAAGAACTTATATTCGCCTCAATGGGTAATGAGTTGTTAACCGGCGAATTTATCGGTGGCCAGAATCAACTGATGCAAAATTCCCGGTTCGTCAAAAGAGTGCCCCGCTCCCTCGACAATATGCAGTTCAGCCTCAGGCCATGCCTGCGCCAGATCCCAGGCATTCTGCGGCTGGCATGCCATATCATATCTACCATGAATAATGACCGCAGGAATATGGCGGATACGCGTCACGTTATCCAGCAACTGGTTGTCACTGTCTAAAAAACCAAGATGGGTAAAATAGTGGTTTTCGATGCGGGCAAAGGCCAGTGCAAACGCCTCTTCACCAAATGAAGAGGCGTTTTTAGTGGGTAGCAAGGTAACCGTTTCGCCTTCCCATAAGCTCCAAATCTTAGCCGCTTCCAGTTGCACAGCCCTATCAGGTGATGTCAGGCGCTTGCGGTATGCCGCCGTCACATCGTTCTGTTCTTCGGGTGATAAAATAGAAAGTACGCGTTGCCACTTCTCAGGGAAGAAACGCGATGCTCCGTCTTGATAATACCAATCCAGCTCTTTTTTGCGCAGGGTGAAAATCCCACGTAGCACCATCTCGCTGACCCGCTCAGGATGGGTTTGCCCATAAGCCAGTGCCAGCGTAGACCCCCAAGAGCCACCAAAGATCAGCCATTTATCCACTCCAGCCATTATACGCAGCCGTTCAATGTCATCCACCAGATGCCAGGTGGTGTTGTTATCGAGGCTGGCATGGGGCGTAGATCGCCCACAACCGCGTTGATCAAACAACATCACATTATATTTAGCCGGATTGAAAAGTTGCCGATGGTAAGGCGCAATTCCGCCCCCTGGACCGCCATGTATAAATACCGCAGGCTTACCATTGGGATTCCCACAGCGTTCCCAGTAAATCTGATGCCCATCGCCGGTGTCTAATAAGCCACTGTCGTAAGGTTCATACGCTGGATAAAGCCCACGTAACTGTTCCATTCTTTTTCCATGTTTGTTATTAGACATGAAGTTATCAAAGCCTATGCAGCCCACTGGGTCAACGACAAAACATCACATTTACGCCAATCAACCCATTAATTTCATCAACTGGCGATAATTACGCCATATCTTGACGACTTTGCCGCTCTCATACCGCCACATCATGACAATTAAACTGTCGCGGGATAAGTCATTATTAAATAATATTCAGGTTAAACAATAAATTAAGCGTATCAATGCTTTCTTCCCTTGCAACTTACTCGGATTAGGTGATTAATAGGTGGGCGTACCAACCTAACCGAAGGTAAAGAGAGGCAAGCCATGAGTAAGGGAATGGACAGCAAAAAGAACGCGAAGAAAAAGCCACTGAAAACGCCAGCTGAAAAAAAAGCTGAGAAACGTGACAAGAAATCATCGTCTACCAGCGCTGAATAAACGGGCTTTTCGTCTCGTCAGTAAACCCGCCACACAAGGCGGGTTTTTTGTTGCTATGATTTAGCGATAGCCTGCGGGGAATAAAAATGTATTTTCGTGTTATCGATACTGAAACCTGCGGTTTAGAAGGCGGTATCGTTGAAGTGGCATCCATTGATGTGATTGATGGTGTATTGAGTAATCCTATGAGCGACCTGATTAGCCCGGACCGACCTATCAGTATTGATGCTATGGTTATTCATCATATCACCGAAGAGATGGTTGAAGGCAAACCACGGATTGCCGTCGCTGTCAGGAAATACCAAGGTAGCCCTTATTACGTCGCTCATAATGCTCCCTTTGATCGTGGCGTCTTACCCGAGATGGGAGGACAATGGATTTGCACCCTCAAATTGGCCCGGATGCTTTATCCTGATATTAAGCACAGTAATCAATATTTGCGATACGCTTTGCGCCTGAATGTCTCAGTGCCGGATAACCTCTATCCTCATCGTGCGTTATATGACTGCTACGTTACCGCCGCACTGTTGCAGCGCATAATGAAAGACTCTGGATGGAATGCACAACAGATGGCAGAGATGACGCAGCAGCCTCTGATATTGCAGACATTTAAGTTCGGTAAATACCGAGGAAAAAGCATTGAACAGATAGCCCGGCAAGATCCGGACTACCTGCGTTGGATGCTAACCTCTATCAGCGACCTTACCCCAGATATGCGCCATACCCTGACCCATTATCTGACGTAATTTGCTGTCTGAATCAGGCCAGGGCCAGAATAAATGCGTACTCCAGAGCGATATCTTCATACGCTTTAAAGCGGCCTGATTTCCCCCCATGCCCTGAGTCCAGGTCGGTATACAACAGTAGTTGATGGTCATCCGTCTTCATTTCACGCAGCTTAGCGACCCATTTAGCTGGCTCCCAATACTGGACTTGTGAATCATGCAACCCGGTGGTCACCAGCATGTGCGGGTAATCTTGCGCTTTCACCTGATCATAAGGGCTGTACTGCTTAATGTAGTTGTAGTACACCTCATCATTCGGATTGCCCCACTCGTCATACTCACCGGTAGTCAATGGAATCGACTCATCCAACATAGTGGTAACCACATCAACAAAAGGCACCTGTGCCACGACACCTTTATACAGCTCAGGTGCCTGATTGATAACGGCTCCCATCAGCAAGCCCCCGGCGCTGCCCCCCATAGCAAACACACGGTTGGCATCACCATAACCTTCGGCAACCAACGCTCTGGTTACATCAGTAAAGTCATTGAATGTATTTAGTTTATTCAATAACTTTCCGTCCTCATACCATTGTTGACCCAGCTCGCCACCACCACGAATATGTGCCAGTGCAAAAACAAAACCACGATCCAGCAGGCTTAAACGGCTGCCACTGAATGCCGGATCCATGCTGCTACCATAAGAGCCATAACCATAGACCAGCAACGGATTACCACCAGAAATAAAGTGATCGCGGTGATAAACCAATGAAACTGGAATTTTCACGCCATCTGTTGCTGTCACCCAAATCCGTTCACTGCGATATTGCTCCGGAATGAAATTTTTCACTTCCTGCTGTTGCAACAACTGACGAGCGCCCGTGTCCATATTTAGCTCAAACATCGAGCTGGGCGTGGTCATGGAAGAGTAGCCATAGCGCAGCAGCTCTGTTTCCGGCTCTGGATTATAGGCCAGCCAGGTGACATAAGTCGGGTCATCGAAAGTGATAGATTTCTGATCGCCAGTACCCCAGTGAATCTGCCGTAAATGAGTCAGCCCTTCACTGCGCTCTTCGACTACCAACCAATCGCGAAATAGACTAAAACCTTCCAACATCACAGCTGTTCTTGGCGCAATCAAAGACTCCCACTCTGATTCATCTGAAAAATCTGTGGGTTCGCTGCTGGTTTCCGCAATTTTATACAGACCAAAATTCTTGCCGTCTTTATTAGAACGAATATAAAAATGCTGCTTATAGTGATCTAACCCATATTCATGATCTTTACGGCGTGGCCCAAACATTTGCGGCACCGCTTCAGGCTGATCGGCATCCAACAATAAGATTTCTGATGTTGTAGTACTGCTTAAGTGGATAAGGATAAAACGCTCAGAGGTGGTTTTTTCCAGGCTGACATAGAAGGTGTCGTCAGTTTCCTCATAAATCAGTTGGTCTGGTTGCGAATCGCTGCCGATAACATGGCGATAGACTTGGTATGGCAATAAGGTTTTTTCATGCTTACGCACGTAATAGAGGTTTTTTGAATCATTAGCCCACTCAAAGTTACCGGAGGTATTGCTGATCACTTCATCAAACCAGACATCATTTTGTAAATGCTTTATCCGGATATCATATTGACGGCGTGATAAAAAATCCTCTGCAACAGCCAATAATTGGTTATCAGGGCTAACATCCAATCCGCCTAAGGTATAAAACTCACTTTCTGCTGCGCGCTGATTACCGTCCAGCAACGTTTCCCAACTGCTATCGGCCCAAACTGGCTGGCGCACGTTGATTGCATATTCATTGCCAGGTTCAAAACGGGTCTGATAGCGATAACCATTTCGGGTGTAAGGAACGGACTCCTCCTGAGGCGGGATGCGATCCACCATCTCCTGATAGAGCGTCTCACGCAAGGATTGCTGCGGCTCAAGCACCGCTTTAGTGAAGTCATTTTCGGCTTGCAAGTAACCCAAAACGTCAGCATCTGTGCGTTCATCATCTCGAAGCCAATAGTAATCATCAACACGGGTATCACCGTGTAGCGTCATCGGATAGGGACGTTTATCTGCCTTTGGAGGTGTGGTCATTGATTGGGGTATCCATCTGTGTTCTTTGTTCTGTAACGTTATAGCGAGAGTGACACGATTGCCGTTTGATGCCAAGTGGCAGCACACGCTTATAATTTAGTTACTGGGAACTCATTCAATAATAAACAGGAAGATAGACAGGTGCAGGATATGTTATCGCCAGCACCTGTTTGGCCGTGATTAGCTTAACGCCAGAGTTATGGCTTTAAGCTCGTAGGGTATAGGTGATGGTGCCCGCCTTACAATCGAGGACCACCTGATAGGTTTTATCGCCTTTGTTACCACGGGCGGTAAGTGGAACCTGCCAGATATCATCGTTGCCGGTGATATCAACGGTATTGATCCATACCACCGGGCTATCTGTGCCTAACAGTTTTTTATCTGATGTCCAACGAGTGATGCGATTTTGCTGAAAGTCCCTTTTGACCTGTGTGGCGACTTGCGATTGATTTAAACCGGGGCAAGCAGCAACTTTTGCTACTCGTGGTTCCTGAGCCTGCGCGCTTACTGTCATACCCGCCAATACGGTAGCCAACACCAAGGTTAATCCTGTCTTTTTCATTGCTCCTCCACATATTATTATCTCTATCCAGCGGCAGTAGCGATGATTGAAAGGCAGATTACAGAGTGTAATAGCATTGATAAACAAGAAATTTAAGACTGTGTTATGAACACCGCGTAAACTCAATCACGTAAAACTGCTTCAGGCCGGGATAGATCTCCTGTATTACCTTTTTCAGTTCACTCAATGACATATTCTCTTGCTCAGCATGGCGTTCTGTCAGGGTATCCAAAGTGATTGGCGTGACAGACTTGACCAAAATGTGACAAAAAAACACGCCATCTTCATTACGACACACCCGTAAGGTTTCCCCTGGGTAGAAATCGGCTTCACTGCTATCCCGGATAGTGATCGTTTTACGATCAGCCAGAATATCCGCCTCAAAGCGACGGAAGAAGGTGATTTCACGATTCATTTTAGATCCCTTTTTCACTTTCTGCCGAAAGTTGCCAGATTAAGCCGCTTGATTCTCTTCAGGTTTGGCTTTTTTATCCGCGTTGTTCTTTTCAGATTTTACTTTTTGTATGCCATCAATGGGTATCGCAGGGCTGACACCACGCAGAATCTGCCCTAAGGCATCTTTGTTTTCTGCCAGGAAGAAGCTTAATGACTCGCGTTGTTCTTCTTCAAGTGACAGAGGTGACTGTGACAACCATTCTGATAAGTTATCCGCCAGATCCAGCATTTTATCGTAAGCATCGGCTTCTTTTTTGGTTGTGAACGTCATTTTTTCCTCACCTTGTCTTACTCCGACGAATTTTATTTCAACGGCCATTTTTCTATATCCTTCTCGCCCATCAGTAACTGTATATAAACACAGTATATAGTGATTTTTCGGGGTGAGCAACTGCCCTTCCCCCGACGTGATTATTTAAGTAAACGGGCTTTGCAATTTTTGCCTTTGATCTTACCTTGCTGCAACTGTTGTAAGGCTCGTTTGGCGCTGGCTTTGCGAATAGCAACATAGGCGTGGACCGGGAACATGTCGATTTTACCTACATCTGCCGCCGTCAAGCCTGCATCACCGGTTAAAGCACCCAGAATATCACCGGGGCGGATCTTGGCTTTACGCCCACCGTCAATACACAGCGTCACCATTTCCGGCTCCGGCATGGTGTTGGTACTGCGGCTAATCTGCTCTGCGGAAGTCCACTTCAATTTAATTTGCAGATAATCTTCAATGGCATGGGCGCGGGTCATCTCTTGTGGCGTACACAGGCTGACGGCCAGGCCGCTCATCCCTGCTCGCCCAGTGCGACCAATACGGTGAACATGCACTTCAGGATCGAACGCCAGTTCAAAGTTAACCACCAGCGCTAAATCTTTGATATCCAGACCACGGGCAGCAACATCGGTTGCAACCAATACCCGGCAACTATGGTTAGCAAAACGCACTAATACCTGATCGCGATCGCGTTGTTCCAAATCACCGTGTAAGGCCAGAACACTGATACCACGGGATTCCAAAGCCTCATAAACGCTCTGGCAGTCTTTTTTGGTGTTACAGAACACCACGCAAGAATCTGGCTGATAATGGCTTAATACTGAAATCAGCAGCGGTAAGCGTTTCTCACGGGTGGTTTCAAACAGCACCTGCTCAATTGCCGGCTCTTCATCACCATCATCGACTTCAACATTCAGCGGTTCACGCTGCACTCTGGCGCTGATCCGCTCAATACCTGCCGGATAGGTGGCAGAGAACAGTAAAGTCTGGCGCTGCACAGGGGTGTAAGCAATCACATCGTCAATGGCATCGGTAAAACCCATATCCAACATGCGGTCAGCTTCGTCTAAAACCAGAATTTTCAGTTCATCCAGTACCAGTGTCTTTTTACGCAGGTGCTCCTGAATGCGCCCTGGTGTACCCACGACGATATGAGGCGCATGAACCAGAGAATCCAATTGGTGGCCCATCGGTTGGCCGCCGCACAGTGTTAGGATTTTAATGTTTTGAGTAAAGCGCGCTAAACGGCGTAACTCTTTACTGACCTGGTCTGCCAGTTCGCGAGTCGGGCATAGAATCAGCGCCTGGGTAACAAACTCCCCCACCGCGATTTTGTCGAGCAGCCCGATACCGAATGCGGCGGTTTTGCCACTGCCGGTTTTAGCTTTCGCCCGCACATCCTGCCCATTGAGGATGGCGGGTAATGCCGCGGCCTGTACCGGTGTCATCTCGGTATAGCCAAGTTCGTTTAGATTAGACAACTGCTCAGCAGGCAGTGTCAGGGAAGAAAAGGACATTGTGCTCACGGCGGTAACTCTTATAACTGGATGGAATGGCAGCGATGGCCTGAAGGCAAGCGCAAGATTTTGGCGCGATAATACCAGAGATAGGCCCGATGCCGGAATGAAACCGCAAAAAACAGGCTAAATACGCAATGCGCTGCGCAAATGGCTCAGGCAGGTTTCTATTCCTGCCCAGATACGCAATCGTTTTCGTCGCTGTTTTCTCGTATACTATTTCCGGTAAAATTTATCGTGCGTCAAATTAATCCGCCATTTTCTCACTGATGTAGGTAACGAACTATGTTGACTATTGGAACCGCTCTGCGCCCCGGTGCAACCCGTGTCATGTTGCTCGGCTCTGGCGAGTTGGGCAAAGAAGTGGCTATCGAATGCCAAAGATTAGGGTTGGAAGTTATCGCCGTTGATCGCTACGCAGACGCGCCCGCGATGCATGTCGCTCATCGCAGCCATGTGATTAACATGCTGGATGGCGCGGCACTCAAGCAGGTAGTTGAGCTGGAAAAACCACATTATATCGTGCCTGAAATAGAAGCTATCGCCACCGATATGTTGGTTGAACTTGAGACGCAGGGCCAGCGTGTGGTGCCGTGCGCCGAAGCCACCCGCCTGACCATGAACCGCGAGGGTATTCGCCGTTTGGCGGCGGAAACCCTGAAATTACCAACATCCAGCTACCGTTTTGCCGATACTGAAAGTGCGTTCCATCAAGCCGTGAGTGCGATCGGTTTCCCCTGTATCGTTAAGCCGGTGATGAGTTCGTCTGGCAAAGGCCAAAGCCTGATCCGGGGCGAAGAGCAGCTTAAAGCCGCATGGGATTATGCCCAGCAAGGGGGGCGTGCCGGGGGTGGCAGGGTCATTGTTGAAGGTTTGGTACGTTTTGATTTTGAAATTACCTTGCTGACCATCAATGCTATTGATGGCATCCATTTCTGCGCGCCAATTGGCCACCGTCAGGAAGAGGGAGATTATCGTGAATCATGGCAGCCGCAAGCCATGAGTCATATCGCCTTACAGCGCGCGAAAGAGATTGCGGAAAATGTAGTGAAAGCACTTGGAGGATTCGGGCTATTTGGTGTGGAATTATTTGTTTGTGGCGACGAGGTTATCTTTAGTGAGGTCTCTCCGCGCCCACACGATACCGGCATGGTAACCTTGATATCACAGAATATGTCTGAGTTTTCTTTACATGTTCGCGCATTTTTAGGCTTACCCATCGGCACCATTCGCCAATATGGTCCGGCGGCCTCCGTGGTCATTTTGCCAGAGCTTACCAGCCAAAATGTGGCTTACCACGGTTTAGAAAATGCCTTGAGCGGAGATACGCAAATTCGCTTATTTGGTAAACCTGATATTGCCGGCAAGCGCCGTTTAGGGGTTGCGCTGGCAGTGGCAGAGGATATTACGGTGGCGATTGAAGTGGCAAAACGAGCGGCTGATGCCGTGGTGGTGAGTGGCAAGTAGCGCTATTAACAAACCCGCCTTGTGTGGCGGGTTTAGTTGTGAGTCGGTAACGGCGTGAGGCATTACCCCTCGTAAGGGTCCTCGATTTCATCCGCATCTTGTTCATTATCACGGCGATAATCTGACTCAGAGTGTTCATCAAAATCATCGTCTTCAAAAATAGCCATCGCTTGGGGATCGTCCTGGTGCCGCTCACGGATCTCCGCTGCCACCAATGCAATCGCCTCGCCACTGCTCATCCCTTCCGACATGAATTTGTGAATACGTTCGACCGCTTCTTGCTGTTCCTCATGGGAAAGTGAAGGCATACCCGCTAGCATTGATTTATCTCCTGCATATAATTCTTAAGTATACCCCAGCAACGCTAAGCACGGAGGGTCTATACCTGGTTATTTTTGTCTGCGGTGACCCACTGCCACTAAACTATCTGCCCATTAAATTGAGTAAATTATGGTAATCTATCAGGCAGTTTCGCTGTGAGCGCGGCGATTATGCCACTGGACAGCCATTTCTCTAAATATAATCATCTGAAAGAAAAGAATAGCCATTCATGAGTGAGAAATCCCTGACTTTCAAAGTCTTGCCTTATCAGCCTGAGGCCGTAATCCAACAATTTTTCCCGCTTGCTCATCAAGCCTGGGCGATGCTGCTGCATTCTGGTTTTGCCGAACACACTCACAATCGCTTTGATATTTTGGTCGCTGACCCACAGGTAACACTCACGACCCACGGCCTGGAAACCCAGATCATGGGTGCGCAAGGGCAGGAATGCTCACTTGCCGACCCGTTCTCTTTATTGCAGCAACAACTGGATAATTTCTTGCCTCTTATCTCACCACATCCTGATCTGCCATTTCTGGGCGGAGCCTTGGGGTTATTTGGTTATGATTTGGGGCGGCGCGTGGAGAAATTACCTGCGTTGGCGATTCCAGATGTCGCGTTGCCGGATATGGCTATCGGCTTGTATGATTGGGCACTGATTGCTGATCACCAATTGCACAAACTGACCTTAGTTTGCCACGGCGATGTGGAGCAGCGCTGGCAGTGGCTACAGCAGCAAAAAAAACCTGAAACGGTCATGCCATTCAAACTGACCAGCCAATGGCAAGCAAATATGTCGCGGGCACAATATGGCGAGAAATTCCGCCAGATTCAGGAATATCTGCACAGTGGCGACTGTTATCAAATTAATCTCGCGCAGAGATTCAGTGCTGAATATCAGGGAGATGAATGGCAAGCGTTTCTGTCACTGAATCGCAGCAACCGGGCTCCCTTTTCAGCCTTTATCCGCTTGCCGCATAATGCAATTCTGAGTGTCTCGCCGGAACGTTTTTTATGGTTGGAAAACCATCAAATTCAGACTCGCCCCATTAAAGGCACGTTGCCACGGTTGCCGAATCCCGAGCAGGACCGTTTGCAAGCTGAACGTCTGGCGCATTCAGCCAAAGATCAGGCGGAAAATCTGATGATTGTCGATCTGTTACGTAATGACATTGGCCGCGTCGCTCAACCAGGTAGTGTGCGAGTACCTGAGCTGTTTGTGGTTGAGCCTTTCCCGGCAGTGCATCATTTGGTTAGCACCATTACCGCCACGCTCCCCACTGATTGTCCGGCTACCGCGTTGCTGCGCGCCTGTTTCCCTGGTGGTTCGATTACCGGCGCACCTAAAATCCGCGCGATGGAGATCATTGAGCAACTTGAGCCACATCGGCGTAATGCCTATTGCGGCAACATTGGCTATATTAGTTGCTGCGGCACGATGGATACCAATATCACCATTCGTACCTTATTGACGGAAAACGGTAAAATATATTGCTCTGCTGGCGGGGGGATAGTGGCTGATAGTCAGGAACAGGCTGAATATCAGGAAACCTTCGATAAAGTTGCCCGCATCTTGCCGCAGTTGGGAAATCAATCATTTGGTGAGTAACTGTCTGTGAATGATGGAATGACAGGGCGTGCCCTGATGGAGTTTATCAGCCGTTTTCAGCTACAACTGCCTCCGACGGGCAGTTTCTCGGCTAACAGCCGTCATGCGGCGGTGTTGATCCCAATTATTTGCCGCCCAGAACCCACGCTGCTGTTAACGCGGCGCTCAAACCACTTGCGCAAACATGCCGGTCAGGTTGCTTTCCCCGGCGGCAAAGCCGATCACGATGACCGCTCACTGATTGATACCGCGCTGCGCGAAGCTGAAGAAGAAGTGGCTATCCCAGCATCCTCAGTGCATGTCTTGGGGCAATTGGCCCCACTCGATAGCTCCAGTGGCTATCAGGTAACCCCCATAGTAGGATTAGTCCCCGCCGATATTGCTTTTCATGGCAATGAAGAAGAAGTCGCCGGGCTATTCGAAATCCCCTTACATGAAGCACTCAGCCTCTCTCGTTATTATGCACTGGATATTCATCGTGGAGGGTTCAATCACCGCGTCTATCTTTCCTGGTATGAAAGCCAATTTATCTGGGGGCTAACGGCGACCATCATCCGCCGTCTGGCACAGCAGGTCACTCTCTGACAGTAAAACGCGGTGCCCAATACGGGGTATCAGTGACAACCGTCACATCGTGACAGCTAAAAAATCGCAATAACAGCATAAAGCGATCCCTATCACCACATCACATCGATTTTTACCCTATTTTTCCTGCACATCCATTTTAAAAAAACTGTAAAATCGCCTGTCAGCGTTATGAAATATCTGTAAAATAACATTCATCACTATAAACCACTAAAAAAGTAAGGTTAAAACCTGGTAGTGATAGCGATTAATTGGTAGCGAGATGACATTGTTGCGATATCAAATTGATACCGCCAACACCAGTAGGACCCAAACTAACAGGGCCTGTGATAGCAAGACTTAATACAAAGTAACCTGCTGCTATCCACAGCGCTCTTATACTTAATACAGATATTCTCGGCCACATTCATATGCACCGGGAATAACAAAAGGCTTTGTTAAGGAGTTTTAGCGTGATTAGCGTTTTTGATATGTTCAAAATTGGTATTGGGCCGTCCAGTTCTCATACTGTTGGGCCAATGAAAGCCGGTAAGCAGTTCTCTGACTTACTGATATCTCAAGGACTGATGCCTTCTGTCACACGGGTTGCCGTTGATGTTTACGGCTCACTGTCACTCACTGGGAAAGGTCACCACACCGATATTGCCATTATTATGGGGTTGGCAGGCAACATGCCAGACACCGTGGATATCGACAGTATTCCGGCCTTTATCCGTGATGTAGAATTACGGCAAAAACTGATGCTGGCCAATGGCTTGCACGAGGTAGACTTCCCGCGTGAAGGTGGGATGGTGTTCCGCAGCGATAATCTGCCGCTGCATGAAAATGGTATGCAGATCCACGCCTTCGCTGGCAATGAGAAAGTGCTCAGCAAAACCTACTACTCCATCGGTGGTGGTTTTATCGTCGATGAAGAGCATTTTGGCAAAGCGGCAGTCAATGAAGTGAGCGTGCCTTATCCGTTTGATTCTGCGGAAGAAATTCTGGCCAACTGTGAACAAACAGGGATGTCTATCTCTGGAATGGTGATGCAGAATGAGCTGGCGATGCACAGTAAAGAAGAGATTGAGTCATATTTCACCGCGATCTGGCAGACTATGCGTGCGTGTATCGATCGCGGCTTGAATACCGAGGGAGTGCTACCGGGGCCATTGCGCGTACCACGTCGTGCATCCGCATTGCGCCGTTTGCTGGTTTCCTCCGATAAACTGTCCAACGATCCTATGGTTGTCATTGATTGGGTCAATATGTTCGCACTGGCCGTTAACGAAGAGAATGCAGCGGGTGGCCGTGTGGTCACCGCCCCCACTAACGGCGCCTGCGGTATCGTTCCGGCCGTACTGGCCTATTATGATCACTTTATCGAGCCAGTGACGCCTGAAATCTTTATCCGCTACTTCCTGTCATCCGGTGCTGTTGGTATTTTGTATAAGATGAATGCATCTATTTCTGGTGCAGAAGTCGGCTGTCAGGGTGAAGTGGGCGTGGCATGTTCAATGGCAGCGGCTGGTCTGGCTGAATTACTGGGTGCCAGCCCGATTCAGGTCTGTATCGCCGCTGAAATTGGCATGGAACACAACTTGGGGCTGACCTGTGACCCGGTTGCAGGTCAAGTACAAGTGCCTTGCATTGAACGTAATGCGATAGCCTCCGTGAAAGCGATCAACTCTGCACGTATGGCAATGCGCCGTACCAGCGAACCGCGCGTCTCACTCGATAAAGTTATCGAGACCATGTTTGAGACGGGCAAAGATATGAATGCTAAATACCGCGAAACCTCCCGCGGGGGGTTGGCAATCAAGGTGCAATGTAATTAATTTCTTTCCGTAAAAGAAATCGTGATCACCAAGGGGAGCCGAAGCTCCCCTTTTTTATGCGGTCAGATGTTTTATGCAGTCAGATACGGGGTAACGACGTCATCAGGCAGGGAAATGTGCCGAATGGGTCGCCGCAGTGTGCCCATCAGTGCAGTCGCGCCATCCGTTTCCAGAAGATAAACTCGCCTTACTCTTCCTGATCGTTATGCAGCTTGGTAATGCGCACCAGTTCGATGCGGTAATCTGATACTTCCATAATCTCAAAACGCAGATTATGCAGCTCAACCACATCACCCGCCGTCGGCATGTGGCCTGAGTGCGACAGCAGCATACCGGCGAGTGAGGCATAATCTGCCGTCGGGCTAACCAGCTCCTGACAATCCAGCGCCTGCTCCAGAGAGTGCAAGTCTGCCCCGCCCTTCACCAGCCAACTATCACCGTCAGTAATGATATCCGGTGTTTCATCTTCGTCAGGGAACTCACCGGCGATCGCTTCCAGCACATCCAGCGGCGTAACCAGCCCCTGCACCACGCCGAACTCATCATTAACCACCACTAAGCGCCCCTTGGCTTTACGCAGTACCCCCAACAGATTAATCACATCCATGGTGTCCGGCACCACAATAGGGGGGGTTGCCGCAGCAAACTCACAGATAGAATCACCACGTTCAATGGCAACCAGCAAATCCTTCGCGCGAACCACACCAATTATCTGATCTAATGAATCACGGCAAACGGGAAACAAGCTGTGCGGTGTATCCAGCAGTTGCTCGCGGATCTCTGCTTGTGAGCGATTGCAATCCACCCAGGAGATCTCAGTACGCGGTGTCATGACGCTGCGCATTGAGCGCGAAGCCAGCGTCAGTACGCCGCTAATCATATAGCGCTCTTCTTCTGCAAACGCTTCTGCTGGCATCGTCTGCTGTGTGTCGCCGTGTTGTGGCTCCTGCTGCTGACGCCCGCCCATCAAACGGATAATCGCTTCAGCGGTACGCTGACGCCGTGGCAAGCGGGATTCCTGCTTGATAAAGTTCCGCCGTGCAATCTGGTTGAACAGCTCTATCAAGATAGAGAAGCCAATCGCGGCGTACAGATAGCCTTTCGGAATATGGAAGCCGAAACCTTCTGCGATCAGACTCAGGCCGATCATCAACAGGAAGCTCAGACAGAGCACCACCACGGTAGGATGCGCGTTAACAAACCGGGTCAGCGTTTTCGACGCCAGTAACATCACGCCCATAGCAATCACGACAGCGGTCATCATGATAGCCAAATCATTAACCATCCCCACAGCAGTGATGACGGCATCCAGTGAGAAGACCGCGTCCAACACCACTATCTGCGCCACAACGGCCCAGAAACTGGCGTAACCCCGATTCGCACTGTCATCGTGCTGGTTACCCTCCAGCCTTTCGTGTAGCTCCGTAGTGGCTTTGAATAGCAGGAATAGCCCCCCCACTAACAGAATCAAATCTCGTCCGGAGAAGCTAAAACTGCCGACACTGAACAGCGGTGTGGTCAGCGTTACCATCCAGGAGATGACCGATAGCAGCCCCAAACGCATGATCAGCGCAAGAGATAAACCGATGATACGGGCTTTATCTCTCTGTTTAGGCGGCAGTTTATCGGCCAATATGGCGATAAAGACCAGGTTATCGATACCCAGAACAATTTCCAGTACCACTAACGTCATTAACCCTGCCCAGATTGAGGGGTCCATTAGAAATTCCATGTCAGACTCCGTAAATAAGAACACGATTTAGATGATGAGCACTCGACAACAGACGCAGCAAAACGCCGCAGTACGGTTGTCAGAATAAATACGCAGAAAGATCGGGTGACATTAGACGCAGCAGATGTGCGTGATTTGATAACCAGATTTAACCCCACTGGCTGGGTATTAACGCTAAGTAAACAGTAACTTCGGTGACAGTCCATAGGGAGAGCTGAGGCCCTTAACTCCTGACAATTAATAGAAGCGCCAACTTTATCAGGAATTTTTTTGTTGGCATAGTCGCATTTATCCAATGAGTTGGTACAAAAATTCATTCTGATTAAATTCACCGTTTCGCTCGTTAAACAAAACCGCTCGTCCGACCATGATCCTGCTCACTTAAGTGACGTTTAATTATCCAAGTAAGCTAAATCATTCATAACATGTCTGAATAAATGAACAGCGTCACATAATTTATTTTTTCACTGACTAAAATAAATCCCATCCAATAACTTTGGAACATACACCTGAATCGATTCATTGATGTTATGACTAAATCGGCGGTGGTAAGACAATATTGCGGCTATCATTAATGGATTCAATGTGAACCGAAGTGTTTTTGGTGAAAGTAGTTTTGGTCAAAGTGATTTTTCTGTACGTGTGAGAACTCAATTCTGAGTTAACAGAGGGGGTAGCGAGTGAGTATAGCTATTATCATTGGCACACATGGGGCTGCGGCAGAACAACTGCTAAAGACAGCTGAAATGATTTTAGGCGAGCAAAGTAATGTCGCTTATATCGATTTCGTCCCAGGTGAGAATGCCGAAACGTTGATTGAAAAATACGACGGTAAGTTGACCGGATTAGACACCAGTAAAGGTGTTTTATTCCTGGTTGATACCTGGGGTGGCAGCCCGTTTAATGCCGCCAGCCGCATTGCTATCGATAAAGAGAACTATGAGGTCGTCACCGGGGTTAACATTCCAATGTTGGCTGAAACCTTTATGGCGCGTGATGATGATCCATCATTTGCCCAATTGGTTGCAGTCGCGGTGGAAACCGGTCGTGAGGGCGTGAAAGCATTAAAAACGGTTAACCCTGATGTGGCTACCGCTCTCCCGCAATCCCCTGCCGCTGCACGTAAAGCTGCCGCAGCTCCTGCCGTCGCTTTAGGCCCGAATGATCATATGAAGATCGGATTGGCGCGCATTGATGACCGTTTGATACATGGTCAGGTCGCCACCCGCTGGACCAAAGAAACTAACGTAAATCGTATTATTGTCGTCAGCGACGAAGTTGCTGCCGACAAAATGCGTAGCACCTTGCTAAAACAAGTTGCTCCTCCCGGCGTCACCGCGCACGTCGTTGATGTTGAAAAAGCGATTCGCGTCTATGACAACCCGAAATATGCCAAAGACAGGGTCATGCTGTTATTTACTAACCCAACTGACGTCGTGCGTATGGTTGAGGGTGGTGTAGACATCAAGTCAGTCAATATCGGTGGTATGGCATTCCGTCAGGGTAAAACCCAGGTGAATAATGCGGTCTCCGTTGATGAAAAAGATATTGAAGCTTTTAATAAACTCAATGCGCGTGGTATTGAGCTGGAAGTGCGTAAAGTCTCTTCGGATAGCCGACTCAAGATGATGGATTTAATCAGCAAACTTAATAAATAGCTTTATTAAAAACACGTAGAAAGGTAATGCCCTGTTCTGTTTTGGAACACGGTTATTTTACTCAGCTTTTTTGGTCATAGGAGAAGTACAATGGAGATCACTACTCTTCAGATTGTGCTGATATTTATCGTTGCCTGTATCGCCGGGATGGGTTCCATTCTGGATGAGTTCCAATTTCACCGCCCTCTCGTTGCTTGTACTCTGGTAGGTCTGGTTCTAGGTGATATGAAAACCGGTATTATTATCGGCGGTACCTTAGAAATGATCGCGCTCGGCTGGATGAACATCGGTGCTGCTGTCGCACCTGATGCCGCGCTAGCGTCAATTATTTCGACCATTCTGGTTATTGCTGGTGGTCAAGACATCGGTGCCGGTATTGCTCTGGCAATTCCGTTGGCGGCAGCCGGTCAGGTATTAACCATCATCGTTCGTACCATTACCGTGGCCTTCCAACACGCCGCCGATGGTGCCGCCGAACGTGGCAGCCTACGCGCGATAACCTGGATCCACATTTCTGCCCTGTTCTTGCAGGCGATGCGTATCGCTATCCCTGCCCTGATCGTTGCCCTGTCTGTTGGGACATCTGAAGTTCAGATGCTGCTCAGCTCGATTCCTGATGTGGTTACCAGTGGCTTGAACATTGCCGGTGGTATGATCGTCGTAGTCGGTTACGCCATGGTTATCAACATGATGCGTGCTGGCTACCTGATGCCATTCTTCTACTTAGGTTTCGTCACTGCCGCATTCACCAACTTCAACCTGGTGGCCTTGGGTGTTATTGGCGTGGTTATGGCCTTGCTGTATATCCAGCTCAGCCCGAAATACAACAAGTCTCAAGTTGTACAGTCTGGCCCGTCAAATAATGATCTTGATAACGAATTAGACTAGGAAAAGGTGAGAGAAATGGTTGATACAACAACTGTGCTTGATAAAACCAGTGTTGATAAAACAACGACTGGTGAAAAGAAACTCACGCCCGCCGATATCCGCGGTGTGTTTATCCGCTCTAACCTCTTCCAAGGGTCGTGGAACTTCGAACGTATGCAGGCGCTGGGTTTCTGCTTCTCTATGGTACCGGCCATTCGTCGCCTGTATCCGGAGAATTCGGAAGAGCGCAAACAGGCAATCAAACGCCATTTGGAATTCTTCAACACCCAACCCTTCGTGGCCGCCCCAATTCTGGGTGTCACGCTGGCGATGGAAGAACAGAGAGCCAATGGTGCAGAGATTGACGATGCAGCAATCAACGGGATCAAAGTCGGTCTGATGGGGCCGCTGGCCGGTGTGGGTGATCCTATATTCTGGGGTACGGTGCGCCCGGTATTGGCGGCGCTCGGTGCCGGTATCGCGATGAGCGGTAGCTTGCTTGGCCCGTTGCTGTTCTTTGTTCTGTTTAACCTGGTTCGTTTGCTGACGCGTTATTACGGTGTGGCCTACGGCTACAAAAAAGGCGTCAATATCGTCAGCGATATGGACGGTGGCCTGCTACAAAAACTGACGGAAGGGGCGTCTATCCTCGGCCTCTTTGTTATGGGGGCTTTGGTCAACAAATGGACACACGTCAACATTCCGGTGGTGGTGTCCAAAATAACCAATCAAGCGGGTGAAACCACTGTCACTACGGTACAAACCATTCTTGACCAGTTGATGCCAGGCTTGGTGCCATTACTATTAACCTTCGGCTGCATGTGGTTATTACGCCGTAAAGTTAACGCACTGTGGATCATTATGGGCTTCTTTGCCATCGGTATCTTCGGCTACTGGATTGGCTTCCTGGCACCATAATTCTACGGTTAGATTGAGCAAAACCGGGGGAATAACCTCCGGTTTTTTATTTCGGATATATACCCATACCTAATAAATTTCACAGTGCAGGATGGCGGAAAATACACCTGCAATTTGCAAGATAAAGGGTATGTTAGGAGTTTTTGCATGTCGGTTACTGATGCCATCCTCGTGGTTTTTATCGCCCTACTGCTAGCTTATGCCATCTTCGATGAATTCATCATGAACATGATGAAAGGTAAAACCCGGCTACAAATTCACCTGAAACGTAAAAGTAGACTCGATTGCGCTATCTTTGTCGGATTAATTGGCATCCTTATTTACAATAATGTCATGGCGCACGGTGCTGCCTTAACCACTTATTTATTGTTAGGTTTAGCGTTAATTGCAGTCTATATTTCTTACATTCGCTGGCCCAAGTTATTGTTAAAAAATACAGGTTTCTTCTACGCCAATACCTTTATTGAATACCATCGGATAAAAAGTATGAATTTATCTGAAGATGGCATTTTAGTGATTCAGTTAGAACAGCGTCGGTTACTGATCCAAGTTAAACAATTAGATGACCTGGAAAGAATTTATAATTTTTTCCTTGAAAATCAATCATAAAAATAACAACTGGGAATGAAATCAATTAACTAACAACTTGATTGATTAATTTCCCAGCAAAATACAAACGTCCCCCAGCGCTTATTTCCACACCGTTATTGATGCTTATATACTCTATTCTTGCTAATCCTGCGTTAATGAAAATCATTATCAATATCAATTGATATACCTTATTCTATTTGGGGTTGTGAATATAATAATTTATATGTTAAGGTTGCGCCGTTCATGGGGAGTAGCCGGTTTCTGTGCAATATATCAGCGGATATGTTGATAAGCAGAAACGCCCGTATCAACATACTCGTTTCATCTATTGAAGCGTGGTGCGGGCAGCCTTGGTAAGGTTGGCGAGACCATAGACACGTAGCTCCGTCGTTAGGTTGGGGGTGGGTTACGTGTATATGGAGCCGCCCGGCCGAGTCTATTTCTATGAATCTATCTGCAACACTTATTCTTGCTTTTGCTATGTCTATGGACGCATTTGCCGCATCAATTGGTAAAGGCGCTAGCCTGCACAAACCTCGCTTTAGAGAAGCTATCCGCACAGGTCTGATATTTGGCGTAATAGAAGCGATAACTCCGCTCATTGGCTGGTGTATCGGCCTGTTTGCCAGCCAGTATATTCTGGAATGGGATCACTGGATTGCTTTCAGTCTGCTGTTTATTCTCGGATGCCGCATGATATTTGAAGGCGCAAAACAGCAGGTCGAAGAAAGCGAAAAAATGCGCAGCCACAGCTTCGGGGTATTAGTCATGACCGCGATTGCCACCAGCCTTGATGCTATGGCCATTGGTGTTGGTTTGGCATTCCTGCAAGTGAACATTGTTCACACCGCAATGGCGATTGGGTTAGCCACCATGATTATGGCAACACTCGGGATGCTGATTGGCCGCTATATTGGCCCGCTGCTGGGTAAACGCGCGGAAATTATCGGTGGCATTGTGCTGATAGGTATCGGCTTTAATATCCTTTACGAGCACATCTATCGCCTCGCCTAGTGGCGAAGAGCTTTTATTCTCACGGTAAAATAAAGCCCAGATAAAAAATAAACCCCGCGTTCGTGGAGAACTGCGGGGTTTTTATTCTATCAACTATCGGCAAATATCAATTCAGTATTAGAAATCCATTGAGACTGATAATTTCAGTGCTCGTGGGTCGCCCTGATAGATGTAAGTGCCAGAATCTTCAACCGACTCCCAGTAACGTTCGTTGGTCACGTTCTCAACGTTAGCACGCCATGTCAGGCTAGTATCTTTCATTGGCATGGTATAACGCACGCCCAAGTCCAGACGCGTCCAAGGTTTCAGTTTCAAGGTATTGGCTTCGTTGGCATATTGGGAACCAGAGCGCACTACTGTACCGGTTGCGGTCAGGCCTTCAACCACAGGAATATCATATTCGCCGCCAAACACTAACTGGTAGTTGGCAACACCGACGGCATCATTGCCGTTATTGGCACTGTCAGCCGCTTTGGTCAGTTTAGGGTCTAACCACGTTGCGCTCGCTAACAGACGGGTACCAAATACCGGTTCGCCGAATACATTCAGCTCAATACCGCGGTTGCGTTGTTCGCCGTAGAAACCATAGACGTTAGTCGCTGGATCAACCATACCCGTTGGTCGGGTGATTTCAAACAGAGCCAACGTACCACCGTAGCGTTGGTTATCAAACTTCACACCGATCTCATTCTGTTTGGAATGAATAATGCCCGGAATTTGACCTGCGTTAACCACCGGCTTGCCATTAAATTGATAAGGCGCGGATTTGCCCGGCCCTAACGCTTCAATGTGGTTAGCATACAGAGAGACTTTCTCCCACGGCTTGACCATGATGCCGTAAATTGGCGTGACCTTCATCGCATCCAGTGAACCTGCGCTATTTGGCACTCCGCTGTCGAAGTTGCGAACGGTGACTTCCTGACGGCGCACACCCAGCATCAATGATACTTTGTCATCCATCATCGATAAGGTATCAGACAATGAAAGCCCCGAAGCACGAACCTGACTATTCAACTGCGGATCCTGATTTGCGCTAAAATAAATTGGATTACTTGACGTCGGTGGGAAGAGAATTAGACCCGGATTATAGATGTTAGTTTCTACAGGTTCTGACATGTTAAAGGCTGATTTAGCCGTACGATAGTTAGCGGCATAACCCAGATTGACTTTGTGCGTAACGAAGCCAGTATCAAAATGACCCCGAACCCCCCCCAGACCGGCAACAGAATCAGCAACATACGGCACATACAGACGAGAAATCGTGGCATCACCATTATTGGCGCTGGTCAGAGATGGCGAACCATACTGACCGGTTTCTTCATTACGGCTGGCACCCACGGAACCATAGACCGTCCAGTTCTGGCTGACATCATACTCACTGCGCAGCATACCGAAGGTGGTCTCCATATCGGTATACACCCACGACTGACCGTAGTTTAAAGAATTTGATGGCGGTTCTGGTATCACTGTCGCGCCACCAATGGCGACATCAGTACGCATATGATGAATAGTTTGCTTCTGATAACCCACATCCAATGAGGTCCGCGCGCGGTCACCGCGGTAATCAAGACCGGTCGAAATGGCGGTCAGACGATTTTTCTCATCGTTAATCGCTGTTTCACCTTCGCGATGCAATACGTTTACCCGTACACCAAATTGGTCGTCATCGCCATAACGGCGGCCAATATCCAGCCCACCACCAATTTGTGAGGCAGATTCATAATCTAAGCTGACGCGAGTCAGTGGTGTATCACCGGCGCGTTTAGGTTCCAGATTGATCATCCCGCCTACCCCGCTGCCGCTTGGGGAAATACCGTTAATAAAGGCATTAGCACCTTTAAATACTTCAACTCGCTCAACCATGCTGGTAGAGACTATCTGGCGTGGTAACACGCCGAACAGACCACCGAATGAAATATCATCGCCATCGAGGTTGTAACCACGAATGCGATAGTTTTGTGACGGGTTACCGTAACCGCGCACATTCTGCACTGACGCGTCATTTTTAACCACATCAGCAATAGTATTTGCCTGCTGATCCTCAATCATCTTAGAGGTGTAACTAATCACGTTAAATGGCACGTTGCGCGCGTCTTGCTGCCCAAGGAAACCAATACGGCCACCATTCGCCACCTGACCATCTAAATAGGTTGGAATTAAATCATTGCCACCGGCCCGGAAAGTTTCCTGAGTGCCGACGACAGTAATGGTGTCAGTTTTTGCAACGTTCTCGGTTGCAGTTTTATCCGCAGTAGTCGTGGTATTTTTCGTGCTTTTAGCTGTATTTTCAGCGGCAGTAGCAGACCATGCCGAAGCCGATAAGGTGCCTAATGCTGCACCGATCATGACGCACAATAGGCGCGGTGCAAGCCGCCTCTGATCGATGCTACGAGATGTTGCCTGATTCATCGTGTTAATGCCCCTGAAGTTTGCAAATATATCACTAATGAGAATGCTTATTATAAGGATTCAGGATTATCCGTATAACACTTCTCAATGCAAGCATTTCCGCAATTCAGCATATAAATTATTGTTTTTTTTTGATGACGTGAATGGATTGAATAAAGCATGTAATACAGATGATAACTACAGGTAACGACATGGCGAAAATTGCCTGCGATCAACGCGTGGCACCCTGCTGTTTATACGGTTATTTTCACTGCTTGCTCAGCAAGTAGATGCTGATCAAAATATCGCTAATTACGCTGTGATATATAAAGTTCATCATCTGATAACTTTGAAGGGAAGATATGCCGTACTTCACGGTCAGTATCGTTTTGCATAATGCAGTGGATGGCGACTATGAGGCACTTAATAAAAAAATGGTCGATGCAGGCTTTACCCGCCTGATAGGTAGAGAGAAAATCTATAAATTACCTGAAGGAGAGTTCAATTATGAGAGTGGTATATCGAATAAACAAGAAGTTGCTGATTTAGCACTAAAAATTGCTGAGGGAATACGCTTCGTTCCCTCTGTTCTTGTAACGGAGTCCGGAGGGCGAACATGGCGCAATCTGGATCTAAAATAACAAACCTGTAATATATAAACTTATAAATTTGAGTTAAGTGTGTTATTTATTCTTCATCAGGGACATTCTTCATTAATATGATAATGCCATTTATTCCGCCCACGGTGTGGCATGAGTTTAATACTGAATTTATACAAAGTTATGCATTCGAGGCCTGCCATTGACAGGCCAGAGCAAGCTCTTACTCGCACTCGATCGCATCCCGTTCTTTGCGGCGATGTAGCGCAATAACAAAATCCGTTTCGCAGACAAAAGATTGTCGGGCGGCCAATGCCTGTCCACACTCGATAGAGGCGCGCCAGGCGAAAGGTGTCATCTGCAATAAATTAAAACCTTGTTTACCAGGCAACTTCATTTCATAAGCCAGCCTTTCACTACTGACCCGTTCGAACCCTTCCAGATGCTCTTCATTATCCGCATGGAGCTGCACTTCAGAATAAATAAGGGCTTTAAGCTGATAAAGGTGACGTGGACCGGGTGCTACAGTGACCACAATCCCACCGGGCTTGATAGTGCGGGCCAGTTCTGCTGCTTTGCAAGGCGCATAAATACGTAACATCGCATCAAGTGTTGCATTGGCAAAAGGCAGGCGGTGACTGGATGCAACACAGAAGTTAACCTTAGGGTAGCGCTTGGCCCCATATTTTACCGCGACTTTGGCTACATCGAGGCCGAAAACAGCCATTTGCCGCACTCGGTTTAACCGGTCAGCTACGGCGGCAGTGTAATAGCCCTCACCACAACCGATATCCAGTAGCATGGTGGCATCAAGCGGCAATGCCTCATCGAGTATTTCGGCCACCCGCTGTTGTAAGGGTTGGTAATAACCCGCATCCAAAAATGCCCGCCGCGCCTGCATCATCTCAGGGCTGTCTCCGGGTTGCTTTGAACCTTTATGCTGCACCGGCATTAAATTGACATAACCCTCTTTGGCGCAATCAAATTGATGATTATTGCTGCAACGCCATTGCTGCTGGTTTAGCTGCAAGACCTGATGACAAAGGGGGCATTGATAAGACATGGTTGAAAGTTCCAGATAACAGATAAATAACCGCCAGAATAGCGGGCAGATGCGGCGTTAGTCTAAAGAAGCACACCCTTTGTTGCAAGCTGCCACCGGCCTGTTACACAAGTTATCCTAGTAATCACTTGAGATTAGCTGTGGCGAGTCCCATCGGAGGGAATGGCATCCGGTGCAACATTCATGGTACGCAATATTTGCCCCATAATATCGCTAAATACCGGAGCCGAAACTGCCCCACCGTAATACTTACCGCCTTGTGGGTTATTAATGACCACCACCAAAGCAAATCGCGGCTGGCTGGCTGGGGCAACACCGGCGGTATAAGCAATATATTTATTCACATACTGCCCATTAAGGCCGATCTTCTTGGCGGTACCGGTTTTAACCGCCACCCGATACCCTCTGACTGCAGCTTTAATACCACCACCTCCTGGTAGCGCGACACTTTCCATCATGTGCTCAACCTGACGAACCAAGGCTTGCGGAAAGACCTGCGTCCCCAAGACCGGCGGATCAACCTTTGTTATCGATAATGGCCGGTAGATGCCGAAGCTACCGATAGTGGCGTACACCCGAGCCAGTTGCAGTGGCGTCACCATCAGGCCGTAACCAAAAGAAAATGTTGCACGGTCTAAATCGCTCCAACGCTGGCGGTGGGGCATCAAACCGCGGCTTTCACCGGTCAGGCCCAACTGAGTCGGTTTGCCTAAACCAAACAAGCTATAGGTTTGTATCAGTGCGGAAGCGGGCATGGCCAAGGCCAGACGAGACACGCCGACATCACTCGACTTTTGCAAAACACCGGTCAACGACAGTGCTGGGTAAAGCGCCACATCTTTAATTTGGTGGCCACTGAGGATATAAGGGTGAGTATCCAGCACCGTATCTGGTTGTACCAGATGCCGCTGTAATGCGGTCATTACCACCATCGGTTTCACGGTCGAACCGGGTTCAAAAATGTCACTGATAGCCCGATTACGGAAATTCTCTTCCGGCGTGGCGGCACGATTATTGGGATTAAAGAGAGGATAGTTAGCCATCGCTAATACCTCGCCGGTATGAACATCAATCACAATAGCTGAACCAGAGTCGGCCTTATTAAACATTACGGCATTCGTCAGCGCATGTGAGGCTTCTGCCTGTAACCGCTCATCAATGCTCAGTTGAACATTCTGTGCCGGATGGCTATCGGTAGAAGAAATATCCTCGACCACTCGGCCAAAACGATCTTTACGCACGACACGGCTCCCTGCGGTGCCATTTAGTAGTGAGTTAAAGCTTTTTTCAACACCTTCAATGCCTTGAGCATCAATATTGGTGAAACCCACCAGATTGGCGGCAATATCACCGGCAGGATAAAAGCGGCGTGATTCGGCTTTTGTCGCGATACCAGGCAGTTTAAGTCGTTGAATATAATCGGCAACATCCGGTTCTACCTGCCTTGCCAGATAGATAAAACGGGCGGCTGGCGCTTGGTTAATCCGGTTGATTAAGTAATCTAACGGTAAATTTAACGCTTGGGCTAACGCCTGCCAACGCGCTGAATTGCCCGCGCCACCTTGCTCAAGCACGATTTTCGGATCAGCCCAAATGGCCTCAACCGGCACACTGACCGCCAGCGGCTGCCCGTTACGGTCAGTAATCATGCCTCGCGAATTCTGCGTTACCACCACCCGCAATGAACGCATATCTTCTTCTTTGACTAACGGATCAGGCTCAATAACTTGTAACCAAGCAACGCGAGCTAACAGGCCGGCCAACGACATGAAAATAGCCCCGCATAGCAAGCTAAAACGCCAGCGGATAAAGTTGTTATTGTCATTTTTTACTTTAGAGATCACTGGGATCAATCCTGAATGGTCGCCACTTACATAGCCGTCATTAGACCCCATCTCCAGTGAAAACTGAGATAAAACAGTGATACAAGATGCGTTATTTTGCAACAATTCGCTAACCGTGCTTTTTATCAGAAAAGGTGACTGGTCAACAACTTAAAAATCGGCTTACACTGAGTGAGCACTTTTTCTCTCTCAGGTAAGCCTTATGATCGATTTTTCACCACAACTTAGCCAAATCACAGCAATACGCCACGGTTTTGGGAGTAAATCCGTATTATTACCTGAGTGCCTACAGCCTTATCAGGCTTCTCAGGCCAATAAAAAGCAGGTTCATGGTACGACCATTATTGATGTAACAGAACCAGGGCAACAGTGTGGCGAAGCTGATGGGCTTTATACCGCTCAGCCCGGCATCTTATTAACCGTGCTGACAGCAGATTGCTTGCCGATTATCTTCAGTCAGCGCCAGGGGAAAGGAATCGCGGTTGTTCATGCCGGATGGCGTGGGTTATTGGATGGCATTGTTTTACGTATGATCGAGCGTATTTCCCGCGATGACGAGCCAGCTAATTGGGTGGCCGCTATTGGGCCTGCCGCCCGCCCCTGCTGTTATCAAGTTAATGAAGAGTTGGTCGAACGCTTTATTGATGAATTGCCGATGGCGAGAAATATCATTACGCCACGTTTTCGCCACCTTAATCTGGCGGCTATTGCCGAAGACCAATTACGCAGCGCAGGGATTTTGCTTATTGACCGGGTGGGCAGTTGCACTATATGCACGACGACGGCAACAGAGGCGGGCACTCAAGCACAGTTCAAATACACCAGCTTTCGCCGAACCTGCCAGCAACAGGCTATTAACCCCCATCACCCCGGAATTAAAGGCCGCAATCAATATTCCGGCTTGATTATATTGCCTTAATAGGTGGATAGCGGTTCTGCTATTTTTTAACGTAAACAAGTGACTGAACCGAAAAAACCCGCACAAAGGCGGGTTTTTAACAGCAAAAGAGCTGGTTAGATTGCAGTAACGTTTACTGCAGACGGACCTTTCTGACCGTCTTGGATTTCGAACTCTACGTTCTGGCCTTCAGCCAGGGTTTTGAAGCCATTACCCTGGATTGCAGAGAAGTGTACGAACACATCTTTGCTGCCGTCAGCTGGAGTGATGAAACCGAAACCTTTAGACTCGTTGAACCACTTAACTTGACCTTTGATCTTTGCCATCTTGAGTATTTCCTTTGGATTGTTTAACTCGCCCGTAGGCGTTTACATAGACAAACTAGAGTCGTTACTGCTTGAGGCACTAAGATAAGGATCGGCAGAGAAGCGGTATTCAACGCTAACGTCTTTACTCAGAACTTCTTTACTGAAAATGCCACACATATACAGAACTGTACCTCGTTTTACCCATATGCGTTATCACATACTCTGTATTCGATGGCAAGCCATTTTTAATGAAGGGTGAACCTGTCGCACATATTTAAAACTATTACACATAAAAAATGCGTAAATATGCCAAAATTTGTTGAAGGTTATCGTATTTTCTGCTCTATTTTATTATACTGTCACATTGTGCTTTCTTGCTGTTTTTTAACATTTAATCTAACTTTTTTTATAATACTGCTTACGTCACCACCTTCCATTCTATAGTTAAGATATTAGGTAAGAAAAACGGATTGCATAAACTTTATTAGCATTAAATATATAAAAATTGAATATATAATCTGTATGAATGAACACCCTTCTCAATCCACCTATCGTTTATAGACGTTTGTTTTCGATGAGCTAACCCCTTACTTAACCTCAGGTTATTATCTATAGATGAATAATGTCACTTATTATTTAAATTCGTTAAAACTTTGTTTGTCTTCTTTTCAAAAAATAAGAAATCAGTAATGAATGTAAAGTCCGATAAGACATTTATCTAAAAAGTAAAGATGAATAATAAATAGACATATGAATTATTAAAACATAATTATCTTAATGACAAGTTCTGATGTTAGAATCGTTTAATAAAATCTATTCACAAGCTATGACGCACTAAAATGGTGCGTTCATGCTTCAAAAAACAGGTATAAATATACGGGTAATAATGATTTATTAGTCACTTTTGAACCCGATCAAATCACTCGTTTCGCTGGCATTTCGTGCTTAAAAATAAAAAGTCGGATATTTCTTGATGTGCTATTCTTGAGTTTTAATTACTCTGTCGCACAGTTTTAAACTCTATATTACCTTTTCGTTATAGAATCGTTTAGGTTTAGGGTTATATCCTCTACTTAATTATAAATTATGTGTTAATTGACAATACACCTTTGATAAGTACCAAGATTGTCTGATGCACAGAGATCTTATTTCCCTTATCAGCATCAGAGATCTACATCATGAATTATAAACACATTATCAGCACCTGCATGTTGAGTGGGTTATCGTACGGCTTGGTGTTACCCGCTCTGGCAGAGACTGCCCCACTAGCCACCCAACCCTCTGTTGCTCATGAGCCGACGGATCTCACCGACAATGGCAACTTGTGGCAGCGTCTGATGCGCAATATCTCCCTCGCCTGGGACTCCCCTAATCAGGAGCTGTATATCCCACTGAACACCTGGCATAACCGCTGGACCTATGATGATGACAAGATAGCGTCATACAACGAGCGGCCGTGGGGCATCGGTTATGGTAAGTATCGCTATGATGAGGATAACAACTGGCACGCAGTCTATGCGATGGCGTTTATGGATTCACACAACGAAGTTGAGCCAATCATAGGATACGGCTATCAAAAGATGTGGATACCCGGTGAGATGGACGGGTGGCGTTTTGGTGTAGGATTTACGGCCAGTATCACGGCTCGTCATGAGTATCATTACATCCCAATTCCGTTGCCATTACCATTGCTTTCAATTGAGTATAATAAGTTTGCCTTACAAACCACCTATATACCTGGCACTCATAATAACGGAAATGTCTTGTTTACCTGGATGCGTTGGCAATTCTAATTGAAGATTTTATTAAACTACTTACCCCACTTATAACCATATTATAAACGTGGCTATGGGGGGTGTTAGGAATTAATATCAATTAGCGTCAACGATCCAAATCAGTGCAACGATGTTTGTCTATTAAAATACGCTTAACTTTTTACTAATTTGACACTGTGCTGTAAACAAAAAGATATTAGACCTGATACGTTCTTTGATTTAAATAGCCGGATATGCTGTACACATATCCGGCTGTGCTATCGCCTTATTGCTAACCGGCTAGACTGCATTTGAATCATTAACTTCAGTTAATCTATTTTTATGTTTGCGGCGGGTGAGGATAAAACCACACCATAATAATACGACCCAAACGGGCATCATTAACACTGAGATCTGAACCCCCTCAGTGAGATACATAATGACCAGAATGAAGGCAAGAAATACCAGGCACAGATAATTACCGTAAGGGTACCACAAGGCTTTAAAGCGTGGTTCGCTCCCCTCTTTCATCTTGGCCGCGCGGAATTTCAGGTGAGCCAGACAAATCATTACCCAATTGATAACTAGCGTCGATACCACCAGAGCCATCAATAGCTCGAAAGCTTTACCCGGCATGACATAGTTAATCACCACACCGGCTGAGGTAGCCAATGCTGAGAGCGCAATGGACAAGATAGGCACACCGCGTTTATTCACTTTGGTCAGCAACTTAGGTGCATTACCTTGCGATGCCAGGCCAAACAGCATTCGGCTGTTGCAATACACACCACTGTTGTATACCGATAGCGCCGCTGTCAGAACCACTACATTCAGGATGGTGGCGACCAGATTGCTGTCCAGTGCATGGAAGATCATCACAAACGGGCTACCGCCTTCCACGACATTGCCCCACGGATAAAGGGAGAGCAGCACCGTCAGCGAGCCGATATAAAAAATCAGGATACGGTAAACCACTTGATTGGTTGCTTTTGGAATGCTGTGCTGCGGATCTTCTGCCTCTGCGGCAGTGATACCCACCATTTCCAGTCCGCCGAAAGAAAACATAATGACCGCCATCGCCATCACCAAACCGCCAAGGCCATGAGGCATAAAACCGCCTTGTGCCCAGAGGTTAGTCACTGAAGCGCCCGGCCCACCGGAGCCTGATGCCAACAAATAAGCACCGAACACAATCATACCGATAATAGCCGCAACTTTTATGATAGCGAACCAGAATTCAGTCTCACCGAACATGCGAACGTTTATTAAATTGATGGCATTAATCAGAACAAAGAACACTGCGGCTGAAACCCATGTGGGTATCTCCGGCCACCAATATTGAATATAGATCCCCACCGCAGTCAGTTCAGCCATACCCACCAGGATAAACATGGCCCAGTAATTCCAACCGGATAAGAAACCGGCAAAATCACCCCAGTATTTATAGGCAAAATGGCTAAATGAACCGGCAACAGGTTCTTCAACAACCATTTCACCGAGCTGCCGCATGATGAGAAATGCGATAAAACCGCCAATGGCATAACCCAGGATTACCGAGGGGCCAGCCATTTTGATGGTCTGCGCTATCCCTAAGAATAATCCGGTACCTATCGCCCCACCCAAAGCAATAAGCTGAATGTGTCTATTTTTTAAACCGCGTTTTAGCGTTGAATCCTGCAACTGCTCTTCCATCCTATCCTCTGCCGCACCCATGACACAGTGCGTTTCATAAATGAATCTGCGGCGGTTTTTTAACACTTAAACCCGCCAGCATCAAGGATAAAGGTAGTTTGATGCCTGTTGGATAGGCATCTATAAATTTAATTAATTTAAGTAATTCGTTTCATTGAGCAAGGGCAGCATGAATCCATGCCATAAACTTGAGCTAATCAAGGCAACAATGCCGCAACACCACAGAGTTTACTCAGATTACGAGCACCAATCATTAATGTTGCGACATAAGACTGACGTCGGGTAACAACTTCAACAGCAACACGATTATTTTTGTAACGAATAAGATAAGTTGAAGGCCAGCCTTGACGCCGCTCACCATAAGATTTTTGATGATGGTCAATCGCGGCATGAGCAATGACCAAGTGAGACAAATTTAAATCCCCTTTAATAATACGTTTCATCATCAGCCCCAGAAGATCAGTAACAGATCTGTTATTCATCGCTATTCCCTCACCAGTAAAATACGCGTGGGATAGACATTCTTGCTGAAAATAGTCACTTATCTGTTCAAACATCCTGGCTGAGCAGATAACAAATCATGGCGGCACGCAACGGGCTTTGGCTATAAGCCTGCCATTCACCTTGCGGATTAGTCATTCGGGCATTCCACTGATTATTGTCATTAACATCGGGGGAATAAATACCAATCTTGTTGGCATAAATAATAGGCCATGCATCGGAGGGATTCTTACAGTAATCCTTGCCCTTAATACCGCCGTAAGGATACCACTTACCGGGGTCCTCACCGGTTAGCAGCGCAATCCCTCGATTCACTTCACTGTCACTTTCTTCATACCATTTAATCATCTTAAGTCACCGATTCTATGAAAAGTCATGGCTACATTACGGTGAGAATAAGACAGATTTATGACAAATGACGGGGTTTATTTTTTATTGATAAGGGGGGCCGGAATTAGCTGACACTGCAAGATAGCAGTGCCAGAATCGGAAAATTATCTTTCCGGAATAAAGCCTTTGAAGTCGAGCGGGGAAACAACATCTTCATCGTCTTGCCCAACCTTGACACCGGTGGCATTTTCCAACAATGCATTAAGCAATTCTGTTTGCCGTTTTTGCTGTTCGGCTATCTCTTGCAATAAACTAACTTGTTCATTCGCTCGTACACTGGCGCGACTCAAAAAGAACCAAACTATTAAGAGGAAAATAACGATAAGCAGTGACAAAGCGATGGAGGCGATCCCGAAAGCGCCCATATTTGTATCCAACATTGACTACCCTATTACATGCATGAGGAAGGCACTATCTTATCACTCTGCCCACTATAAAGGTGAATCAGAGAATGACGAATAACATGATTAATAATAACTAAGTGGGATAATTTCTCCTTAAAATTAAATAAACGAGCAGCAATCTACCGTTACCAAGGAATAATTGTCGTAATAGTACAAATACCGGTAGAGAAGCCCCCGCCCTGATCGCAGTAGCTGTCAAGAGCTAATAGATAAAACAAGCAACAAACGGCAATGATAGCAACCGCCGCAACAAGTTTTTTTATGTTCAAATCAGGCACCTTTCTCAACATTTTTTCTAATTATACTGCATTAGACATGAACCATTTATAGCCAAGATGTAATTACTCATGTTGAATATATCACCAACAGCATTTTCTTCTAGCATATGACTTTTTAAGCTTATAAATCAATATTATTTAGGATTTTTACTATTAACTAACACATCATTACAATCTAAACTGTTAAGTACACTGTTTAGAAAAAAGCAAAGTTAATTATCTGGAGTGATTACATGAGTCTATTCCGCGTGTTACTGGTAATCGCCATTATCTACCTCGCCCTGCTCTTTTCAGGTTACGGCGTACTTATTGGTAGTGAAAAAAATGCTGCTGGCATCGGTTTGCAGTGTAAGTATCTAACCGCCAGAAATGTCGCTACAGCCCAATATATCAATGGCGAAAATGGCATTATCGGTATAACTAACTGCCCATTGTTCAAGAAGATAGGCAATAATGTGTTCGAATAACTGTGCTGCGGGCTTGTTATAAGCCCGCAGCACACTGTAGTGCGAATTCTCATTCCATTACAGCTACAGCACCCCATCGTTACGATACCGATGGGCCATGCGCTACTTTTGTGTGAACTTCATGTCAATGAGTGCAATTGCTTTTTCTATCGCCCGCTTGGTCACAGGGTCTGCACCGACAGGATGTGTGGAGAAATCAATAGTTTTGAGCTGATGTGACATTTTATCGCGTATCTCAGCCGGTGCAATAACATCAATAACATCAAGGATCTGCTTAATGACTAGTTGGCAAGCAACCAAGTCAGAGACTAGCTCTTGGTCATTAGTGAACATTTCAGACATAAATAATTCCATCAAAATAATATTTTTAAGGATATCACGCTAATAGACAGATTTCCTTAGTCCTATGTGTCATTGACTGGCTTGGTTCGAAGAGAAATGCTGTATAGATCTTTTGGGGCGGAATTGGGGCGTAAAAAAACCAGGTTTGATAGCTATCAATCACCTGGTTCCAGAAAGTGTCATTACATTCATACCAATCACAATCTTCCTATTCTCACAGTTCATCCCCTCCAGCACCTTTGCTGTTATGCAAGACCATTACTGGCATCTTTAGAAAGACGGTCACGCCCACAACCGCTATCAGAGTCATAATCACTGTTATCAACATGCGATCACCTCATCATTCTTGATTTCTATTTTTCCAAACTTAGCCTTTAAATCCCCAATAAATGCTCTTTTCAGATGGTACAACGTCTTTACTATGGCACCAGATAACGCTTTTGCCAAACCCTGACTGAAAAGTCTTTTTTGTGCATTCTACACCTTAATGGCCGGTTCAGTGTTTTGTGTTGTTCGATTCAACTTGTGTATAATGCAATACTCTCAATCAGAAAAAACAGACTAAAAAATGTCACAAGAAAATCATCTCGCGTTAGTCTGCGCCCTCAGTAAATGGGTCGAAACCCACTTAGGAAGGGTCATCTACCTCGAAGAGCTAGCTGCTTACTCAGGCTATTCACTTTGGCATATGCAAAAAATATTCAAAGAAGTTACCGGCGTATCACTAGGTAAGTACATCAGAGAAAGGCGTTTGGCGGGAGCCGTTTATCAACTAAGAAGCAGTGAGAGCACTATTTTCGATATTGCTTTGGATTTTGGCTTTGGCTCACAGTCACACTTTACATACATGTTCAGAAAACGCTACGGCATAACGCCGTATGACTTCAGACAAAATACAGATATTGATCTGAATATCGCACTACCACTGCATGCGATTAATCAGAAGCTAGCATGACATGCCGCTATTCCTCATTTCGCCTGAGATGCGTACAAGTGCAATCCGGCGAATAATACCCTTCAGTCCTTTTTGTAGCAATTTTGCACATCGATGAATTGTACTTCGTTACGTTGACGATCAGCCATGTACGTCATCACAAACATTACGCTAACGACGATGAGTGCAGCCATCAATAAACCAATCAGTGCGATGACTTTATTATCATCAAACAAACTCTTATCCACATAGTCTCCCTAATATCTGTAGTTCATCAAATCAACCACAGGATCGCAATCAAGGTCATTGCAATCAGCAAACATGATGTTGTTAGTAAAACCACGAGCGCAAACTGCGCATCGCCAATGCCCGTGGGGTAATCACTACCTTGGGCGATATCTTTTTGTTTTTTCAAAGCAATACCTGCAAATGAACGCTCATCAGCCACAACTCGCATAAGAAGAATCGTGCTTATTATCAAATACCGTCAGTGATAAAAGAACATCAGACCATTTCAATATTGAGTTATAACCACACGATCCTGTCGTAGTCTGCGTTATAGATCAAGCCCATCCATTGTAAAGTTAAAGGCATTAGACAGACACATTAATAACTATTAAGTATTTTGACCTCTAGAAAGAGCACACGATGCCACGTACTTCATTTAACCGTTTCGCGATAAACAGCCGAATCGTAACGCGACATAGATAGATCGAATCGCCATTATACCGAGATAATGCCCGTCGCCAGACTGTATATCGCAGCAGTGGCAGCAATAATTGCCACCGCAAAAAGGCACTTTTCAATCGGCATAAATACGGGTTTATTCTGCTCACGCTTTGCAATAATGAACAACATAGTTCCTGGGCCGTAAATCACCGCCGATAACAAGATATACTTCAGGCCACCCGCATAGACCATTAATAGCGCATATAGCGTTGCTATCAATGCAAGGATGAGATCTTTTTTATGGCTGGATGAGCCAGGCAGGTAAGTTTCCTGAGTCCAGGCAAGTTTCAGCCCATAAGCGGCAACCAAAAGATACGGGATCAAAACCAGTGAACTGGTTAATTCCAGAGCAAGTTGGAAAGCATATTCAGTAAAGAGAGTGACAATTAAGAATAACTGGATGAAAATATTCGACATCCACACGGCTGCTGAAGGCACTCCACGCTTATTCTCGGTTGCAAATATCTGCGGCATGATGTCGCTTTTCGCGGCAGAATATAGCGCTTCAGCCGCCAGCAGCGTCCAGGACAGATAAGCGCCCATGACCGAAATAATCAGGCCAACACTGATAAATATCGCTCCCCAGCGGCCAACAATATGCTCCAATACACCGGCCATTGAAGGCTGGCGTAAAGCTGCAAGCTCCGGGCGCAGCAGCACACCATAAGAGAGCATGGTGACCAATACCAACAGGCATAGCACACCAATAAAGCCCAATACCGTTGCGATACCAACGTGCTTTCTATCCTTGGCATAGCGGGAATATACACTCGCCCCTTCAATACCCACGAATACAAATACCGTGACCAGCATTGTGCTACGAACCTGCGAGAATAAAGATTGGGATGTCGCGCCTATTTCCAGCGCCGCATGGCCGGTATAGCCATAATCATCAAGATGGGAGAGATCCCCCACAGCGCCCAACGCATCACTACCCCAGAAATTCAATGCAAAAGTGTCAGTGCGAAAGGCAAATGCCAGCACGATAACAAAGATAAATATCGGAATAACTTTAGCAAACGTGGCTATAGTATTAATCGCCGCGGCTTCTTTGATACCGCGCAGCACCATAAAATGAAAACTCCACAAGATACATGAAGCAATCAAAACGGCCAATAATGTATTACCATCACCAAATATCGGGAAAAAAGCCCCCAGTGTGGATTTGATCAAAACAAAATAGGATACGCTGCCAATACAGGCTCCAGCCCAAAAACCAATTGCAGAAGCGAAGCCAGCATAATCACCAAAACCCGTTTTAGCATAAATATAAACGCCAGAGTCCAGATCAGGCTTACGTTGTGCTAACGTCTGGAATACAAAAGCCAGCGCGAGCATCCCTCCCCCCGCAATAATCCAGGCAATAATGGCACCGAACCCTCCGGTTGCACGGCCAAATGTAGCAGGTAAAGAAAAAATGCCAGCACCGATCATGGAACCTACTACCAAAGAGGTTAATGACCATAATGACAGTTTTTTAATTGATAAATCCGCCATATTCAGTTCCATATACATTGGTTAATACAATGTAAAACAGAATAGCCTAATAGGTGACGAAGTCCTATAGATGCTATTCAGGGAATAGGTAAGCGTCTCATAAAATTTTGACTAAATAATAACGATGGTAGCCCCCAACCACATTCTCTAATGTCATTTTTAATTGGTAACCGTGCTTTTCATAGAAAGGCCGGGCCTGGAAGCTGAATGTATCTACTTGAGCGAATTGACATCCGCGTGAAATAGCCTCCTGCTCTGCCGCCTGCATCAATTTACTGCCTGCCCCCGAAAGACGTAATGTGTCGGATACCCATAGATATTCAATACTTAGGCAATTCCCTAAGGTATAACCGGCAATTCCGCCCAGCTTCTCATCTTGTTCGCCGGTGATAAATACAGCTAAAGGCTTACGGCCATTATCCCCCACGAATTTACGGTTAAACGCTTTTAGTCCATCTATGATTTCCGCTATATCCGCAGACGTTGGGGTATCAGTTATCGTCAGTTTCATTGCTATTACTCCTCTCTATTAGCTCACTAACAATACTCGATATAATGCAGACTTCAATGGCTATTCCTGTAAGTATCCCAGCTTTAGTTCCACGCACTTTTTGAGATTTCCGGGTTTTCAGCCATCAGCCGGTATTCTTCCGGTGTCAGGTTATTCAGGGATTCATGGGGCCGCTCACTGTTATATTCATTCAGCCAACGTTCCGTAATTTCCCGTGCTTCGTTCAACGTTCTAAACAGGTAAAAATCCAGTATTTCTGTCCGGTACGTCCTGTTAAACCGTTCGATAAATGCGTTTTGCGTCGGTTTGCCCGGCTTGATAAATTCCAGCATCACGCCATGCTCTTCGGCCCATTGCGCCAGAGCCAGTGATATCAGTTCCGGCCCATTATCCATCCGCATCTTCAGCGGATATCCACGGTTTGCTACTATTCTGTCTAGCACCCGCACGACCCGTTGCGCCGGGATATTTAGGTCAATTTCGATAGCCAGAGCTTCACGGTTAAAATCATCGACAACATTGAAAGTCCGAAAACGTCGGCCACATGTCAGCGCGTCGTGCATAAAATCAATCGACCAACTTTGGTTCAGGGCTTCCGGCGTTGCCAGCGGAGCCGGATTGCGTATCGGCAGACGTTGTTTACCCTTACGACGAAAATTCAGTTTCAGCAGACAGTAAATCCGGTGTACGCGCTTGTGGTTCCAGACGTGTCCCTGCCTGCGAAGTACCTGAAAAAGCTTCTTAAAGCCGTAGCGGGGATAGCGCTCGGCCACCTCTGTCAGCATTTGGATCACCGGTTCATCACGTCGTGTATCCGGTTGATAACGAAACACCGTCCTGCTCAGCGATAACGTCCTGCATGTCTGGCGTATGCTCATCGTAAACTGCGTGGTCAGATAGTTGACGAGCTCACGCTTTATCGCTGGTTTTAAAGCTTTTTTTCGATGACGTCTTTCAGTGCCCGGCATTCCAGACTCAGATCGGCAAACATCTGCTTCAGACGACGATTCTCGTCCTCAAGATCTTTGATTTTTTTGATGTCAGCGGCTTCCATCCCGCCATATTTCGCCTTCCAGTTGTAATAGCTGGCTTCGGAAATAGCAGCCTCACGGCACACATCTTTGACGGTCCTGCCCGCTTCGACTGATTTCAGTACGGCGATGATCTGGTGCTCTGTGAATCGGATCTTACGCATAGCGATCTCCTCAGGTGACATAATCAGTATGTCGGAAGATCTCTAAAAGTGAATGGGCCGTTTTGAGGGGATACTTACACTCCCATCGAAAATATTTTTATTGGCGGCCAATAATCACCAAAATTAATGCTATTAATAACCATTTACATTTATAATGCTGCAAACCGTTTCTCTTCGATACTGACACTGAATTCTTCATTTGTAACTGCTAAGGATGCCTTAATGCTCCGCCGTTTCTTTTCTTACTACGCCCCGTATAAAGGGCTTTTCTACCTGGATTTTGGCTGCGCTATTCTGGCGGGATTACTGGAACTGAGCTTCCCAATGGCGGTAAAGTTATTTATCGATAAGTTGTTACCTAATCAGGACTGGGTGCTGATTCTATGGGCAGCAACCGGTTTGTTACTGATTTATCTGCTAAATACCGCGCTGATGGCAATTGTGAATTATTGGGGTCATGCTCTTGGGGTCGGCATCGAAACCGACATGCGCCGTCAGGCATTTAGTCACCTGCAAAAGTTGTCATTCAGTTATTACGACAATACCAAAACCGGACACATCATTACTCATGTCACTAAAGACCTCGAAGAAGTGGGGGAGATTGCTCATCACGGCCCGGAAGATCTCTTCATCGCGATAATGACCTTTATTGGCGCATTTATCCTGATGGCTTCCGTTCATCTTCCGCTGGCGATGGTTACCATCATTATCGTGCCCTTTATGACTTATCTGGTCAGCCGTTACGGTGCGCAAATGACAGACACCTGGCGGCAGCTTTTCGGCCAGGTAGGGAATTTCAATGCACGCATAGAAGAGAGCATCGGTGGAATCCGGGTAGTGAAAGCCTTCGCCAATGAATCGCACGAGAAAAAGCTGTTCGCAAAAGATAACGAAGACTATCGCACCACTAAGCTGCGCGCTTATCGCATCATGACCACCAGCATGACCATGAGCTATCTCAGCACCCGTTTGGTACAGCTAATCGTCATGGTGGTGGGAACTTGGTATGTGGTACATGGCCAATTGAGCTACGGTGGATTTGTCGGTTTCTTGCTGTTGGTTGAGGTCTTTTTCCGCCCTGTGGCAAAAATCACCTCGGTATTGGAAAGTTATCCCAAAGGGATCGCCGGTTTCAAACGATTCACTCAACTGATTGATACATTGCCTGATATTGTTGATAAACCTCATGCAAAGTCGGTAGGACATTTGCACGGAGATATTCACTATCAGCATGTTAACTTTGGTTATTCACCCCATAATCCAATTTTTATTAACATGAACCTGCAAATTCGCGCGGGTGAAACGGTGGCATTCGTCGGGCCATCAGGGGCGGGTAAAACTACATTGTGCGCATTATTACCCCGTTTCTACGAGCTGGATTCTGGCAAAATCACCATTGATGGTATTGATATCCGTGATATGACCCAACAATCTCTGCGCAATAATATCGGTATTGTGCAGCAGGACGTCTTCCTGTTTGGTGGTTCAATCAGAGAGAACATTGCCTACGGCAAGCTGGATGCCACTGACGACGAAATCATGGCGGCAGCACGGCAAGCGCGGCTGGATGAATTGATCGAGAACCTACCCGATGGGTTAGATACCGTCGTCGGTGAGCGTGGTGTGAAACTCTCTGGCGGCCAGAAACAACGGTTATCCATCGCCCGTATTTTCCTGAAAAATCCGCCAATTCTGATCTTGGACGAGGCGACATCGGCGTTAGATACGGCAACTGAGCAGGCCATTCAGCTCGCATTGACCGCGCTATCGCAAGGTCGGACTACGTTAGTGATTGCCCATCGCCTGGCGACAATTCAAAATGCCGATCGTATCATTGTGGTCGATAAAGAAGGCATTGTAGAACAAGGGGATCACCACGAGTTACTGGCCCGTAAAGGGGCTTACGCCAAACTGCATAATGCTCAGTTCAGTGCCGCTGGATAATCAGTAAAAACCCCCCGTTAACCCTTACGGGTGGTAAACTGGAGGAAAATTCAGCCAAAGCCATTCCATCGCGGGCATAAATAGGGTACAAGGACGCCATGAAAATTCCAAAACGAATCCAACCGCTGGTTGATGACGGCTTGGTTGACGAAGTCATCCGTCGTTTGAAAAGTGGCAAAGAAGCTGATGTGTACGTTGTCCGTTGTGGATCTGAGATCCGCTGCGCAAAAGTTTACAAAGAAGCAGAGAACCGCAGTTTCAAGCAGGCTGTTCAGTATCAAGAGGGGCGTAAGGTACGTAATAGTCGCAACGCCCGCGCAATGGCCAAAGGCTCCAAATTTGGCCGTAAGCAACAAGAAGAAACCTGGCAAACCGCTGAGGTGGATGCGCTGTTCCTATTAGCCAACGCCGGTGTGCGTGTTCCACAACCCTATGCATGTCTTGATGGTGTTTTGTTGATGGAGCTGGTGACCGATGAAGATGGTCTGGCAGCGCCGCGCCTCAGTGACGTGCCATTTACTAAAGAGCAGGCTCTGACTGACCACGCAATAATGATTCAGTATGTGGTACGCATGTTGTGTGCTGGGGTGGTTCACGGCGACTTGTCTGAGTTTAACGTCCTGATGGATAAAGACGGGCCGGTGATTATTGATTTGCCACAAGCCGTCAATGCCGCAGCCAATAACCACGCCAAAGCTATGCTGGAGCGTGATGTCGAAAATATGACGCAGTATTATGGTCAATATGCCCCTGAGTTACTTCATCGTAAATACGCCAAAGAGATGTGGGCGCTTTATGAAGATGGCAAATTGCATCCGGAAACTGAGCTAACCGGCGAGTTTGCTGAGAGCACCGAGGCCGTCGATGTCGAGGGCGTGCTTGATGAAATTAAAGCCGTCATTGCGGAAGAAGAAGAGCGCTTACGCGAGGCCCAGGATCACAACAGCTAAGCCGTTTACTCTTGCTACGAACACATTGCGGCTTGCCTCTGGCCCATGTTGACGTAGCAAGTTTTCTTTTAGCGCCAACTTCAATATCTGTAAGGTAAGTTATCGCCCCCCTCCCCCACATTAACTATTGTGGTACGGCAATCCAGGCAGGTCGTAATGATAGACCATATTTCCTGGCATCCCGTAACAGAGCGAGATAAAAGTACCCTCAATGACTATCGCGTCACTTGAAGCATTGAAATCGCTGTAGCGTGGGTAATACACCACATCATTGATGTATCAATGCACCAGATACCCGCGGGCAGCGGTTAAGACTCTGCCCGTGGTTGCCTTTGCGCCATAATACGATGCAAGTTCTCCTCCAGCCATACCGCCAGCCCTTCCACTTGCTGCTGAATCTCTTTCCCCAACGGCGTCAGCTTATATTCCACATGCGGCGGTACTACCGGATAAGCTATCCGCTCAACAAAACCGTCTTCTTCCAGATTCTGTAGCGTTTGTGCCAACATCTTCTCGCTGACACCACCGATTTTGCGTCTCAGCGCACTAAATCGCAGAGTTTCATTGCTCAAGGCAATCAATACCAATACCCCCCAACGGCTGGTGACTCGCTTGAGAATCTCTCGTGACGGGCAATCTACATTGAGTAACTCACCGCGCCGTACCCGTTCCGGGAATGAAATGTGGCGGTTCAAATTTTGCGATCCCATTATTTCGATACTAACCTTTTGGTGCGTACTTACGTAAAGTTAGTATATTGCATATGATGATCTTAAGAATGAATTTTTGGTGAGAAAACGGTTCCTTTTTGTCATCAACAGTCACCTTTTCCTATAAATGCAAACGTGGAGTTTCATTATGATCGCAGTTACTGGTGCCACCGGCCAATTAGGCCGTCTTGTTATCGACGCATTATTAAAAAAAGTCCCTGCCAGCGAAATCATTGCCGCCGTGCGCAGCCCTGAAAAAGCCAAAGATCTGGCAGACTTAGGCATCCAGGTGCGTAAAGCTGATTATAACTTACCCGCCACACTGGATTCCGCTTTTAGCGGCGTCGATAAGCTACTGCTTATTTCATCCAGTGAAGTCGGTCAGCGGATAGCACAACATACTGCCGTGATAGCCGCAGCCAAACGTGCCGGAGTCAAACTGTTGGCGTACACCAGCTTGTTACATGCCGATAAATCGCCATTGGGTTTGGGTGAGGAGCACCGGGCAACTGAGGCGCTGTTGCATGAATCTGGCTTGCCAGTCGTATTACTGCGCAATGGTTGGTACAGCGAGAACTATGCTGCGAGTATCGCGCCTGCGATGGCTCACGGCGTATTTATTGGGGCCACTGGCACTGGGCGGATCGCCTCAGCCGCGCGTGAAGATTATGCACAAGCAGCGGCTACCGTGCTGTTAATGGAAAATCAGGCAGGTAAGACCTACGAACTGGCGGGTGATGACATTTATACGTTGGCTGAATTCTCCGCTGAGATTGCCCGTCAAGTCGGTAAACCTATAGAATATCAGGATTTATCACAAGCTGACTTTAAGCAAGCCCTCATTGGCGCAGGTTTACCTGAAGGTTTTGCCAGTTTATTGGCAGATTCTGACGCGGGGGCAGCTAAAGGTGGGTTATTTGATGACAGCCATACCTTAAGCAAACTGATTGGCCGCCCGACAGCACCTTATGCTGATGTGATAGCCGCAACACTGGCGACACGTTAAGCCTTAGAATGGTATAAAGGGGCGTATGTCCACGGTAGAAGACATACGCCATTTCTACTCAACATAACTGTTATTTATGTCTTTAACTCTAACTTACAGTGAAAATTTAATTTCATCGGCCAAGATATCACTGATATTCTCATGCGTTTTTGTCGTTGGATGCATATTATCCCAGAAAACGAATGCTCCATTGCTATTTTTACATTCCTCTCTCGGTGATGCTCCTGCAATATAATCAAGACTCGAATCTCTCAGATTAAGACAAGTATCCTTAGAATTTACATAATTAAAGCTTGCAGGATTTTTTATTATTTTATCAAAAGCTGAACTTAGATCGGGTATAATCCATTTAACATCCGGATAAGTTAATTTTAACATGTTGATTAACGAACTTAGTTTTGTATTAAACTCAATAGACTTGTTTTTTAATTTATTCTTTTCGGACAGACTCCAGTTTTTGACCGCAGGGATAGTTGAAAAATCAGGGAGAGTAAATATCGCGATCTGTTTAGCCCCCAGATTTTTCAATCGGACTAAAGAGGTTTTATAGTTATTAATAATATCATCCGGTGATTTACTTCCCGTGATAAAATCATTGCCGCCAAACATAGCAAGAAAAAGAGTTTGGCCGATATCGTATCCATTAGACTTTTTCAGATAAGACTCAAATGAGTCTAATTGTTGGCCCAACCCAGAGAATATCAGGTTATTACCACTCTCTGCATTTCCGGTTGCCCACGTATAGCCAGGCACCTTGATATGCTTTTTACTCAGGTATTCATGCCAAACGAGTCCGTTTGAAAAATGCCCTAAAAACCATGTATTACTGTTTGGCACTGTTCCATAAGAGCCGTTATAAACATTAATCGTATCAGATAAACTATCACCAAAAATAACCATTCTATCCAGTTTCGTTTTACCAATATCGATTGAGGGCATATTACCCCCCTCATTCCAGAATGAGTAGTAATAAGAAAGAGTGTAATCAGATGCGTAAGGTATTAAATCACTATAGTTAATGCCTTTATTACTTAGTGTATTAATACAAACATCTTTTATTTCCTGATGACTGGCTTTTGTATAGAACATATTAGATAAAATGGCGCCGGAATACCAATGACCGCTAACTGTAGCATAATTACTGGCTGAACTACCCATCCGCCCCCATTCCCAAGATGAAGTTACATCAAACTCTTTATCTTTATTTTTCCTATAAACACACTTTATGTAGGTATAGGTTTCACTATTCCTGATAGATTTTTGCATACTCCTTTCTGGTGGGATATTTGTTTCTGAAATTGAACTCATTTCTTCCACTGCATAGGCTGAAATGCAAAAAGTATATAAAAATAAAGCCAGAGGCATCTTATTCATTTCTACTTCCTTTTTATAATTAACTTAATATAAAGCTGCGAAATGCAGCTTTATATAGATTAGATTATTTATTTCACTGTTTCTGATGATAAGAAACACAAATATTTGCAGCTTGGCCGGCAAGTTCACTTCGATCGCTGGCAATAAAAATGCCAGAAATATAGTGTCCCTCAAGTGCAAACTTTCTGTAATTTGTTGAATAACGTTGACCGACAGTAAAGGTACGGCCATCGCTTAAGGTAAATTTAGCTTCGTCAATTGCGCCACTACCCCAAGTTTCCATTGTTTCAATGACACTCCCATTAAGGTCAATTGAACTAAATTCACCAGTAACAGTTCCTTGCGAGTACTTACTACCATTCTCAAAGGTGATTTCTAATCCACCTACCCGTAAAGCACCTCCGATACGTCGTATATAGCCTTTAACTGACTTAACTTGGTTTATACGGCCATTTATTAATTTTGGCTTAAATGGCTCCGGCATATTTATTTCGTCTTTTAATGCGAGAATTCGCGCCTGACTGGTTGGCCAACCAAAGAAAGTCGAGTAGCTCAGTATTTTTGAATACAGTCCCTGTGTATTGCTTCTATTCTTCTGAATACTTTGAATGATCTCGGTATACTCCAAACCATGCACCCGACAGTAGCCATGTACATACATAACATTGTTGGCTACAGTATTAGGTGCCGAGTCGTTGTATTGGATCTCTAATTCTGTATCGTAAATCTCTTGAATATAATCCTCGACATGTGTAACCAATAGATTAATATTTCGTTGAAGTTGCCCAACTTCATTACTGTTCAATCCGATATCGTCTTTACGCTCAATGCCCATGGTCCAGTACATTATTTGCATCAACGCGGTTGCTGAATACATCGGCAGGATATGGTAATTAGTTTTGTGATCAAAAGTAGTAAACTTGCGTTGTACGCTATCCAAATGTACCGATACGCTCATAAATAAACTTTTGGCTTCCGGTGTACCAGGATGGTCCTGCAAGGCCGCGACAACGGATGCAACCTTCCCTTTAAGTTCAGCAATATCGCCCAATAAAATGCCTTTAATAGCTTTAAGCACATTCTCTTCGATAAGTTGCTGTACCCGGCCCAAAATTTCCTGCCAGATATCTCTCTCTTGGTCTTTCCAAAAGAAGCCAATAATAGAGGATAAATAATCACCGACATAAGGAATGAATGATATACCTTTAAGCACTGCTTGCTTAAGAATGGCTGAAGAATCCCAGTCAAATTCAAAGGCTGAAGTAGCGTATACATTATAAGGGACAAAGTTCTCTGTATTGTTATATTCTGTAATGTTATTCATTTAATAGACCTTATAGTTGAAATTTAAAATAAAACTCACCTCACACCCTAGAAGTGATTGATTTATTTTTGACAATAAGCGGCCTCATTTCTGCTTAAACAGAAATCCAAACGTGAACGTGAATATTGGATCTTCATTATTATGAAGATGAGACCAATTAAATACTCACTTTCTTCCGTGGTAAAACCCAATTATATTAATTTGGATTCTATTTTTCCTCGGCAGTAACATATGCTTTACGGTTTGTGTTATTAATCAGAACAACCTTACTGTAATACAATGAGTTGGAGGGTGAGACTAATAGCTTAGAATCACCAACATTGACGTCAATAGACGTATATAAGAACCATTGACTCGTGAAACTATGCGACCAGTAGTATTGGGCTGTAATGACATTTGCAGCACCATCATTAGTGATCATTACATTTCGACGACTTTCAGGAATAATCGGTGTACTCCGATACAGAACTTCGGTGCTTGAATTAGGTGCGACCTCAGTTGGCACCCTGGCTCTAACTTGTGCAGTGGTCAACGCTAGACTTTCGGTATCAACCTCAGTTTGATTTTTAACTTCGACTTCATTTGAACAGCTATCAATAGTGATGGTTACCTTGCTCATATTTAAATCCTCTTTTTTATGCCAACCATTGTGTTGGTGAGAAAATAATACTCAACAAGTCGATTATTAAAAAATCAATATCAGGTTAAAAGTAATGTTATTAGTATTTATCAACTGTTATCTTAATTATTGATTATTTTCTTTACTTACGGGCCATAAAGTTAAATATTACTTTGAGTTATAGCGTAGTCATAATACGATTATTTTATTTCTCATTACAGTCAAGTCGCAAGTTAACCGGCCATTGATAGTCTAGGGGCTAATTAATTGATAGTGTCGAGTTGGTTAATTGATAGGTGTGGGGTTAATTAATTGATAGGATCTCTCGCTATAATAGAGAGAAGGCAAGATAAATCGCTTAATTTTCCGTAGGGGACTTTAAGTGTTTCATGTCATGAAAAATTAGCTCTGCGGCTGTGGCTTTATCCAGATTACATTTTTCCAACGCTAAATATAAGCGGGAAAGATAGTCTGGGTAATCGCCCCAGCGCTCAATATCGAATGGTGGTGCATCGCTTCTTTCAAAAATGGTGCGAGGAATAAGCTCGGCAGGATAGCTATTTTGGTTCGATGAGTTCACGTTGCAACCGGATAACATCAACAGGAATAGGCTGATTAGCGCAGGGGGTTTTCGCCAAAGCATCACGAGTATATTGACGGAATAAGTCATTTTTCGTCTCCAGTTCATTTTTATTCTGAGCTTGTTTAGTTATGACTAAGGCTAAACTTTCAGCCTGATTTTTCAGTTGTAATAGCCGATTATTTAATAAATCATTTTGCATTCTTAATTGCTGATTGTTTTGTTGAATTTGATTATACGCTCGTTGCTGATAACGCACCCATAATACACAAATAAGCAGTATAACTAGAAATAGTCCAATACTATACATCTTTGAAATAGATAATATCATGGGTAGCTCTTTCGTGAGAGTTCAAAATGTGGGCCATCTTTTAACGTCTGCCAATCGCCGCCCCAAACTATGGGAATCGTTAATTTTTCTGCGGAGACTTTCATAGCATCGGCAACGACCTTAAATGCACTCCAGTTATCCCACGGAATAGATTGATTTATCCACGGGGCAAGATCTACAGCATGTCCAGTTAAATGACGACTGTTTAACGTTTGACTTTTCCCTGTTAGAACCATTTGGCGTTGACGTGATATATCACGAACGCCCTCAATGACACAAAAGTCTATATCTGTGATATCAAGTGCTAAATGTACAATGTTAATCAAATGAGGATGAACACCCCGTAAATTATTTTTACTGGTATTGCTAAGAATGAAATTACTCACTTTATCTCCCTGAAGGATTGAAGAAACGACGCCATATATAGCTCAGAGCGGTACTACCCATTGCACCAAACAACCCAGAAAATATGAATGTCATATAGTAGCTAGCACCGCTCTCAAAGCTTAATAACCCACCTAATAAACCGGTAAAACTCGATATTATCACTTGGCTAATTACAGCCATCCAGCTCCATTTACAACGGGTTCCTTGCCTATCCATTAGGTATCTCACTACCCCTCCCCAGGCAGATAAAACACCGATGATTATCCATGTAATAATTTGTGTTTCTGCTGGGGGCTTTAGTGACATTGTATCTCTCCATTTATTAGCCATGCTTAATGGCTGATTTTGAACATCTGCTCATTATGTTTCATCATAAAAACCAGCATAAATAATCATATTAACCTATGACTGTAGTTATTAGAGTTACTTCAAGGAATGCGACAAATAACAATTAGATCCATGAGCGTGTGTAAGAATGGATTTTCGGGCGTTATTCTTATTTAATGCCGCATGGATAAACCTAACACTTTCCTCATAATCGATTCATGTTCATTTCTCTTACTGGTTGGTTTTCGAATAATAGATGCTATCTCTATACTATCCAAGTCATTTACAATTATTTAGGTTTATCCTGTTTTTCATTTCTGACTTTATTAAGTTATATTTACTCTGAATTTATTTTCAGGGTATTAAGATTGCTTACCATCGAACTAACCAAGATTATATGGCATCATTTTTATTGATATTCAGTAATGACTTAACCAAGAAGCACAGAATCCCATTATCTGTTGTGATAATGGTTATCGCGTCTCGATGTACTTTACAGCGTCCACCACTATTCATAGAAATAGATATCTGAATAGCATCCCCTATGGCAGATAATTTCCCCCTTAGCCTATAGGCTAATTGTGAGACATTGCCTTTAACTATCGTGCTCTCTCTTCCACTCCAAACATGAGTTATGATGTCATCTATAGGTATGTTATTGCTTTTTCTCTTGCTCAACAGCAATTCGAGCATTAGGAATTCCTTTTCTGTTAACATTATTTTCTTATTGTTATAATGCAATGTTTTTTGTGCCCCATCGATAAACAAGATTCTCATTATCATTATCATTCTCCATATGAGTGAATCATCTATTAACTAAAGATGATAATTCATCAAGTGATTAATTAACATGCTAAATTATACTTGAGTTTTATTTTTTGAACAAAGTAACAGAACATGTGATTAGTAATTCTTTCTAAATTTTTGTTATTGTAATCTTGGGTATTATAGATTTGATTTTTCGAGGTTGGGTAGCATCATTAACGTAATTTCTCTGTCACGATGTTCCTGTTCGTTAAGTAAGGAACGCCATTGATTTTAATTGGAATTATCTTACTAGGAACATTGCTAGCATAATTATTCTTACGGAATATTTGATTCTCGTGCTCGTTTAACTTTTGTTTAAGTTTACTGAAAAACAAAACCACGCGCATATTTGTATCATTTGAATTACCCTACCTTTGTTAAGGATAGATTAACTTATAACTATCGTTAAATGTGGGGAAATCAACTAATGAACCAACACTGAGAAGAGGCGATGGCGATCTTGCCAAAGCGGGTGAATGACAGGCTACGGTACGTTGGTCGCGGCAGATAATACCAAATTAACTGATGTGCAAAGCTTTACCAATCACTCGCCCCCGCTCCAACTGAGCTTCTCCAACGAGTTAAGTGTCTTCATCTCAGCACTCATCCCATTGCCACCAACTCTGGTTGTAACAAATGATTCTTGTAATATGCATAATCACTAAATAATTGTGAGTATAAAATTGATTAACATCATTTCATGTAACATTTGAGCGATATTTAGATATGTTATTTCTAAATAATAGACAGTAACAATCCATCAAGAAACTCATTCCCCCTCCCTCACCAATGTAATTGATGAGCATAACAAAAATAAAATCAACCCATTGATTAATATCAATTAAATTATTATTCTATTCATTTAAATAGTTAGAAAAAATAATTAATAAAAATAAATAAATTGTTCCCATCAAATAACGTGACGCCTAAAATAAGTGCACATGTATAAATAAATAGCACTTTTATGGTGCGTTGAAAATTCAAGTAATAAAGGTATAAAGTTTTATCTTTTATCGCCGATGACCGTCAGCAATTGTTTTATTTATCTGTTATCCGGGATCTCCCCATTTACTGAGGTTATTATGAGAGTTAACAAGCCTGTCAGTCGGCAGGAGTATCCCATTGAGCGCGATACCACCTTGCAATCAACTACCGATACTCACGGTAATATTACCTGCGCCAACGCCGCTTTTGTGCGTGCCAGTGGCTTTGACTATCAGGATTTGCTGAGCAAACCCCACAATATGGTTGCCGGTGAGGTGCGCAATCTTGCACAGCGCTCGTCTACTGCGGCTAAAGAGATCAAGCAGTTAATAGAAACCAGTGTGGAAAGGGTGCGGGATGGCAGTACTCAGGTGCAACATGCCGGTGCCACAATGGATAATATTGTCGAACAGGCCGGTCAGGTTTCCACATTGATCAGCGAAATCAGTACCTCAACTCATGACCAAACGCAGGCGCTTGGTCAAATCAACCAATCAATTGGTCAGTTAAATCAAATGACCCACTAAAATGCAGCAATGGTAGAACAATATGCTGGCGCGGCAGAGGAACTGGCGCATCGAACTCTGCGGCTCACTGGACGGTGCGCATCTATCGGCCCGACAACCGATAAACGCCGTTCGGTCAATAGCATCAGTTGACAAGCCATTGACATTAAAAAGGAGATGACTTGGGGAAAACCCTCTTAATACCTGTTATAGCGGTTGTTACACAGGGTTCATCTGTCATAGCAATAAATAGAAACCCCGCTATAGTAGGCAGGAGATTATTCAATTATTAAATAAGGAGTTTTATGTCATCACTTAATCAAACATCTGTTAACGCTCACAAAGATGAAACCGATGCAAACTTATCTGGTGAAGATCATTTGATCGCCCATGAAGCTTTGCTGATCGCCTTAATGGTTGAATGTGCTAATGAATCAGATAACGACCTGTTTCTGTCAACCGTGCGTGACACGCTCAACAAAGTCTTAAGCTCGACGCATTATCTTGATGCCAACAAGATAGCCAATGGCCTGCTTGATAAGGCTGATGATAAAGCCAACCGTTAGCCCCCAGCCCTCACTCATCGAGGGCTTTTTGTTAGTAGCGAAAGTCAATACTGACACGCAGGTTGATCAATAATGGCAAGATAACGATAATCAACCAATAAAAGCGGTAACATAATCCATTGAGGAAAGTAATGGCTTCGCTGAAAGAAGTAGCAAATCTGGCGTCAGTTTCATTAATGACTGTTTCCAGGGCCATCAATAACCCAGAACAACTGCGACCAGAAACGTATCAGCGAGTCATGCAGGCCATTGAAACCCTCAATTATGTGCCAGACTTCTCCGCACGAAAAATGCGGGGGAATACTACCAAAACCTCAACCTTAGCAGTCCTTGCCTGGGATACCGCGACCACCCCTTTTTCCGTTGAGATTTTACTGTCTATTGAGCTGACGGCACGCGAGTTTGGCTGGAATAGTTTCCTGGTCAATCTAACTTCACAAGAAGATAGCAAGCGCGCGGTCAACCAACTGCTGGCCCAGCGTCCTGATGGCATTATTTTCACATCTATGGGGCTGCGGCAAGTCACTATCCCAGAGCGCCTACGGGAGAAAAATATCGTGCTGGCTAATTGTGTCAGCGAAAACCATTCGTTCCCCAGCTACATTCCTGATGACTTTGATGGTCAGTATCAAGCGATGAAAGTGCTGTTGCGCCGAGGATACCAGCGGCCACTGTGTATTTATCTTCCCGAATGTACGCTGGCCGGTAAAGCTCGACGTGCGGGCGCAGAAAAAGCATGGCAGGAATCGGCGTTACCGATAAAGCAGTTGCGCCAGAGCCATTTAGTGTGGGGGGATGAGCATTATCAGGATGTTATTCCACTACTCGATCGCTACTGCCCTGAGGGAAAACCTGATTTTGATGTGCTGATTTGCGGCAACGACCGTATCGCTTTTCTGGCCTACCAAGTGCTGCTAGCCAAAGGTATTACCATCCCACAACAAGTTGCGGTGGTAGGCTATGACAATATGGTCGGCATCGGAGAACTATTTTTGCCACCACTGACGACGGTACAACTGCCGCATTATGATATTGGTCGGGAAGCGGCCCTTCATTTGATTGAAGGGCGAGAATCACGCTCAACACACCGGTTGCCGTGCCCACTGCTGGAGCGGGCATCCATTTAATTTCAACGTGATGATTTAGCCACTAACTGCCAGTATTCGCCGTGTAGTAGCTGGGCCTGACCATTCTCCGCATACAGGGATAAACAGCGTTCATGCTCGGTTGGATAAATACGACTGCTCATACAAGCTTGCCCGCCATTGATAAATACCTCCACAGACGAACTATCAATAAATATACGTAATGATAATAACCCCTGTTCTGGTAATGCCACACTGCGACACCCCGTCAGTCCATATTGTGGGTAATATCTATCCAAAATCAGTCGACTAGCCTGATTATCGACATAAACTGAAACTTTACCCCCCGTTCCTTGGACATCGGCTAACTGCACACCATATCTTTCTGCATGACTGGCTGTGGTATCCCATGTCAGTTGCAGCTCCAGACTCTGGCAATTTTCATGTAAAAGTTGTTTCTCTTGGGCCAGTGTCATTGATGTGATGAATTGACCGGTTTGCCTTAGTGCTTCTACCTCTCGCACCGGTTGTATTAGTAATTTACCTTTAGAATCAATCAGTAGCTCTCGTGGTAAGGTTAAGCAGCCACTCCAATTATCGGTTTTGGTCGGCATCGGCGATTGCCACATATCCATCCAACCAATAATGACTCGCCGCCCATCGGCTGTAAGCAGAGATTGTGGTGCATAGAAATCATGACCCAGATCCAGTTCGGTAAAAAGTTGAGATGGCTTAAAACCGCCCCCTGGTTGCCATTTACCACGCAAAACCCCGCTTTGGAACAAATTGCGATTGTGGTAGCCTTTTGCTACCAGCCCCTGCGGTGAAAACATCAGAATGCGTTCATTCCCTAACGGGAAGAAATCTGGACATTCCCACATATATCCCATGCTGTCGTCTGCGCGCGCTAAAACTTGCATAAATTGCCATTGCTGCAATGAACTGCCGCGATATAACAAGACTTGCCCATGATCTCGCGCATCTCGAGCACCGACCACCATCCACCAACAATCATCTTCAAACCACACTTTGGGATCGCGAAAATGCATGATTCCCTCGGGTGGATTCAGTACCACACCTTGTTTGTCAAAATGTATCCCGTCCTGACTGGTCGCCAGGCACTGTACCTCGCGAATAGCGTTGTCATCACCCTCACCGTTAAGCCAAACATGTCCGGTATAAATCAGACTTAACACACCGTTATCGTCTACCGCGCAACCAGAAAAACAGCCGTCTTTATCCCATAAATCACCCGGAGCTAAGGCAATGGGTTGATGCTGCCAACTCAACATATCGAGGCTGGTTGCATGGCCCCAATGCATCGGCCCCCAATTTTCATCATAAGGGTGGTGCTGATAAAACGCGTGATACTGTCCGTTAAAAAAAATTAGCCCGTTGGGGTCATTCATCCACCCTGCTGGTGGAGCCAAATGATAATGTGGATAGAAATGTTGGCCGGCCTGAGAAGCTAACGTTTGCAGCGCATCATTTGCTCGCTCAATTAATGAATTCATAGTGCTCACTTGGTCGTTAATTGCAAAGAAGGATCATCGGTACGCGATTTATCGCGCAACATAAAACAGGAGATAATAGTTAATCCAAGGACGATTGCCCCCATGATCATATAAGTATCAGCGAACCCCATTTGGTCGTAACCCATCCCTGCCAGGGGTGAAAATATGCTCGCACAGACTTGGGTGACAAACTGGAAGCCGACTAAATACAGCGTTGCTGATAACCGTGGATCAAAATTGGCGGCGATATACTTAAATATCGCGATCAGCAGAATGGGTAATTCGACCGCATGTAAGAGTTTCATCAATGAAATAGTGGCGGTATCTTGAGCTAACCCTGAACCAAATATCCGCATTGCCATAATCAATCCACTCAGTAACAAACCTTTTTTAGCACCGATACGGTTAACCAAAAAAGGTGCGAGAAACATCCCGCCCGCCTCTAGGAATACTTGCAATGAATTAAGGAAACCGTACATCTCATTACCATGTCGCGCATCAGCAAATAAAGAAGAGAAATACACTGGGAATTGTTGGTCATATACGTTGTAAACGCTGACGCCAGTAACAAATGCCACCAGCGCCCAGAACCGTGGCAGACGGAATAACGACAGCGTATCCTGAAGTGTCAGAGCACTACTTTTGCCATATTCTAACTGCCCCATCACATCAACTTTCACTTCACGTAAACACCATAGCAGTAGTAAAAATAATGCGGCCGATGCCGATGCCATCCAAAAGTTAATATTAGGATTAATATTAAACAATATACCGGCAAAAAACGTGGCACCGGCCCAGCCCAGAGAACCCCACATTCGAGCCTTACCAAACTCAAACCCACTAATCCGACTAACACGCTCGGTATAAGATTCCAGAGCACCGATACCAGCAAAGAATGTCATCCCCATATATAAGCCGCCCACCACGGCACCGGCTAGCATATTGATACGCAATAAAGGGGCATAAACATAAATAAAAAAAGGACCACTGATCAGCAGCAAAATACCAATAGCCCATAAAAGATGTTTCTTAAGCCCCAGTTTATCTTGTATCACCCCGTATAACGGCTGCGCGCAAAGTGCCGTTATAGCAATGGCAGAAAACGTCGCACCGGTTTCTGCACCTTTTAGCCCGACATATTGATTTAGCCATATGGAAAATAAAGAGAATGCTGATGACCAGGTGAAGAAAAACGTAAACAGTAAACCACTTAAAATCAGATATTGATTGCGGGCAGAATGTTGCATGGCGATATCCTGTTGGAGATTTACGCCTATTGTTAACGTTAACTTTTTATTTTGGAAAGATCCGTCTGGTGATATTCGTGATGTTAATCACCGATGTTAACGTTAACAAATTATTTATGTGATAGTTATCACGAAAAAGACCGTTCTATTAAGGGGGCCGGAAGATTGCGCTGAGTAACTCTCTGGCAACATTAATCCGCTTATAAATAGAAGATTGTGGCAAAGGTAGAATCAGGCTACATGTCATCTGCCGCAAGGGTTCAGCGATAACCATCAACAACATTAAATCACGCCATTAAGAATAATCGCCAGACCTTAGCCAGCTTCACGTAACTCATATTCAGGTGTCTGAGGACCACCACGGGGTACGTCGGCTGAATAGAAATAGGTTATCACGGGGGTAAAAAGACATATTTGATAACCCTGCCCATGTGCTTATTAGGAAGTTAAGCTATCGCTACGCAATAATACGCCGGTTTGGTTTTACAACAGCTTAGACTTTAGTTCACGGCCAGAAGCATCAGACTAAACAGATAAAAAAACAGGTACCGCTTTGTGCACCTGTTTCCTGAATTTAACAAATATTTGATCTGTGAGTAGTTTTAGTCTGTTTGTTCTATTTCCAACCGTTCTTTGGGCGGTCGAACTGAATAACTGGCAACAATCGCCGTAAGGATAATAAATAAGTGCCCTTCCGAAGAATCCAGTAAGAAGGAGTTAAACAGATGACAAGCCAGATAACTACCGAGTATCGCCAATAGTACGTTTCTGACCTCACTTGGCAAACGCCAAGCCGCAAGGAAATAGCACCACATCCACCCCAGAAACAGAATTAATCCCACCAGACCGGATTGCACAGTTTGCATTAGATATTCATTATGCGGGTTAATGCTGTACTCATCTGCGGAGAATTGATACCAGAAACCGCCAGCACCATTGCCCAGCACCGGAGCTTGCTCAATCAGTTTTACCGACTCCAGCATAAATGCAGTTCGCAGCCCCATTGAGCTATCACAGGCAGTATCGGCCTGGCCATTAGATGCCGCCAAGCAGGTTTGAATCTCTGTCACGCCTTGTTGTAACCGATCAACTGCCCGGTTTGGCACCATAACAATTATCGCTGCGACGATAAGCCCGCAAACGATCATGCCCAGGCGCTGGCGGGTTGAGAGTGACATTACCCCCCACACACCAAAAGCCGCAGCCAGCGCTACATAACCGGTTCTACCCTGCACCATAAATACGATGTTATACACAGCCAGACAGACTAGCAAAACGTAACCCCAGCGCTTCACCCCGTGATGTCGGAACGCCAGAGAAAGCCATAGCGTAGCAGCCAGAGCCATAAAGAAGTTATGGGTAATTTGTAGTTTGAAGACTGAAGGATTAAGCGGGTCAATATGTCCTAACGGCAAATGAAGAACCCCCACCCACAAACTGGCAGCCAGGATAACCACATTAGCCACTAAAAAACCTTTGGCAAAATAGCTGGCAAGTGTTCGGGACAGTAAAAAAAACATCGCTAACGGCAGAATATACAATAATTTAGAATACTTACTCACCATCACTTTACCGTACAGGTTGTGATGCCAGAGCAATGATACAGCTAACAAAATAAACATCAGAGCCGGTAACCAAATCAATGGGTTTTTTACCAAGGCTTTGACATAACGGGTATCACGGCTAAATAACAAACAGATTACCGCCAGAACCAGCGATAAATTCATTATAAAATTTGAAGTGGGTAAACCAACACCTAACAGAAAGGCAGTTGCACAAGACAGTAAACCCACATAGCGGTGCACGGGAGGAGCGCTTGGCAAAGGAGCAGGAGAAATCATAAGTCACTCACTTCAGGTTGATAACCAGTTGAAACTGCACAACGTGTCGGCTTCAAACATGGCAGCGTCAGTCGATAATACCAATGAGCTGCCAGATAACGGCTCATTGAGGGAAATGACTCTACAGCAAGCAACGTTATGCCGAGAGCGTTCTGAACAGATAACGGAACCACCATAATGGCCGCCACCATATCTTCCGCTCAGGAACTGGTGCAGGACGTGAATGCACCTTTTTGATTTCCCAGTTAAAATTCAGGAATATTCTGCTGTGCCCATACTCAGGGCCAAACAGCGAAATTTCACGTTTTTTGCGATCATCAATTGGCGCGTTATGCGCCAAATCACGATTCAGAGAATGGTAGCTTTTCTTCCTATCAACATTACGCTCAATACATCTAAACTTTTTAGGCAGATAACGCGGCGTGGTGCCGTGATCTTTATGAAACTTCACAAAACGATAATCTTCCGACCCGTAATGACCCGCAAATTCTTCATCATAGCCAAACAACCGGAAAAAACGCGCTCGGGACATGAAGAAAAGATTTGGGTGACCCCGGTACGCTTTGCCTGTTTTTTCATCGGTCCGGTAGATACGATACAGTGAGCGCCCTGGGTTACGGGCATTGACCAGATAGCGCAGCGTGTCTGCAGGAAGCAGACAATCTAAGTCGGTGATGATAATTTTGTCAGATTTTGCGTAAGTTACGCCCAAATTGCGCGAACCTGCCTGATTCCATTGAATATCAGTGGTTATTCTTAACCATGTGAAATTCAAATCATAATCTTTTACTTCATACTCTAAAGGTGAGCAATCATCAACGATGACAAATTCGACAGCATCCTTAATATCATCAGGGTACGACTCATACTCCGCCAACAAAGACTCAACAGAGTCCATATTTCCCTGATTGCAGTAAAAATGAGTTACATAAGTTAGCTTGATATGCTGCTTATCTAACGGATGCCGTGCTTTAACGATTTCTACATCCTTCGTCACAATATAAACCTCTGTTTTAAGAGAGAAAAATAAAAATAAAATTTTTATAATATCTTGAACACTGATGGCTAAATAAGCTTAATATGGATAGATAGCAAATATATGCCAGATAACGTGCGGTAAAGGATAAAGAGTTACCATAATCAGTCAAATAATTTCTTCAAATTATTGCGGTAAGGAAGACTTGGTGCATGGATATTGAATCAATAACAAATAAGCACAAAACCGGCACAGTGATGAGCAGTCCCCCACCATCGCACTGTATTTAGATAAAAAAAAACCTCACGGCAGCCTACACTCCCGCAAGGTTCTCTTATTCTCAATAACTTACATGTTATCGATGATATCCTGACCAAACTCGCTACACTTGCGCAACTTAGCCCCTTCCATCAGGCGTTCAAAATCATAAGTTACGGTCTTGGCCTGGATTGCACCTTCGGTTCCTTTAATGATTAAGTCTGCCGCTTCAGTCCAGCCCATGTGACGCAGCATCATTTCTGCTGACAGAATAATTGAACCTGGGTTCACTTTATCCTGGCCGGCATATTTTGGTGCAGTACCGTGGGTGGCTTCAAACAAGGCACACTCATCACCGATGTTGGCACCCGGAGCAATACCGATGCCACCAACTTGTGCCGCCAACGCATCAGAAATGTAGTCACCGTTCAGGTTCATACAGGCGATAACATCATACTCTGCCGGACGCAGCAGGATCTGTTGCAGGAAAGCGTCAGCAATCACATCTTTAATAACAATCTCTTTGCCGTTATTTGGGTTTTTGATTTTAACCCACGGGCCGCCATCGATCAGCTCACCACCAAATTCCTCACGCGCTAACTGGTAACCCCAGTCTTTAAATGCGCCTTCAGTGAATTTCATAATGTTGCCTTTGTGAACCAGAGTCACTGAGTCACGATCATTGGCAATGGCATAGTCAATCGCAGCACGAACCAAGCGCTTGGTCCCTTCTTCTGAACAGGGTTTCACGCCGATACCGCATTGTTCAGGGAAGCGAATCTTCTTCACGCCCATCTCTTCACGCAGGAACTTAATCACTTTTTCAGCTTCTGGTGAACCGGCCTGCCATTCAATACCGGCATAGATGTCTTCGGCATTCTCGCGGAAAATCACCATATCGGTATCTTGTGGGCGTTTTACCGGGCTTGGCGTACCAGTGTAATAACGCACTGGGCGCAGACAGACATACAAGTCGAGTTGTTGACGCAAAGCAACGTTCAGAGAACGAATACCACCGCCCACCGGGGTAGTTAGCGGGCCTTTAATTGCAACACGGTAATCACGAATAAGATCCAATGTCTCTTCTGGCAACCAAACATCTTTGCCATAAACATGGGTTGATTTCTCACCGGTGTAAATTTCCATCCAGGAGATTTTACGCTCACCTTTATAGGCGTTCTTAACCGCAGCATCTACCACTTTGATCATGACAGGGGTCACATCAACGCCAATACCGTCACCTTCAATATATGGAATGATCGGATTATGCGGAACAACCAGTTTACCCTGAGCATCGACAGTAATTTTCTTACCTTCTGCCGGAACAACTACTTTGCTTTCCATCAACCTCTCCTTCAGCGCGATTTTGTTAATGCCTTGTAAGATTCGTGTCAATACTACTTGAATATTCGTTCCACGCCAATCCGAAACAGATTGAGGTATAATGCGCTAATCATCCAAAATCGCAATAATCATGAATAAATTCTCTGTTAAAAATCACAAAGTTAACCGATTCAGCACTAAGGCACAGGCGACACGAACTGCGGTTATCACCCCACGTCGGGTACTGTTATTCAATAAGCCTTTTGACGTATTGCCGCAGTTTACCGATGAGTCCGGACGCACAACTTTGAAGGAATTTATTCCTTTTAATGATGTTTATGCAGCAGGCCGCCTGGATCGCGACAGTGAAGGTCTGCTGGTATTAACCAATGATGGGAAGTTGCAAGCCAGGCTTACGCAACCGGCCCAAAAAACCGGTAAAGTCTATTTTGTGCAAGTTGAAGGTGTACCCAGCGATGATGCGCTGCTACAACTACAACGGGGAATAACCTTGAAAGATGGGCCAACCTTACCGGCGGGCGCTGAATTGGTGAGCGAACCAGAGTGGTTATGGCCACGTAATCCGCCGATCCGAGAGCGTAAATCCATCCCAACAAGCTGGTTAAAGATCACGCTTTTTGAAGGGCGTAACCGTCAAGTGCGCAGAATGACCGCCCATATCGGCTTCCCGACTCTACGTCTAATACGTTTTAGTATGGGCAATTTAAGCTTGGGCGACCTACAGCCTGGCGAATGGAAGGAGATAAACCATGTTTAAGCCCCACGTTACCGTCGCTTGTGTGGTTCACGCTCAAGGGAAGTTTCTGGTGGTCGAAGAAACTATCAATGGCAAAAAATTATGGAATCAGCCTGCTGGACATCTGGAAGCGAATGAAACGCTGCTTCAGGCCGCAGAAAGAGAGCTATGGGAGGAAACGGGTATTCGAGCTACCCCGCAATCTTTCCTGAGAATGCATCAATGGATAGCGCCAGACAACACCCCATTTTTACGCTTCGCTTTCGTCATTGAGCTATTAGCACCGCTAGCGACTCACCCTCATGACAGTGATATCGACCGCTGTCTGTGGCTCAGTGCGGATGAAATCCTGCAAGCAGACAATTTGCGCTCCCCATTAGTGGCAGAAACTATCCGCTGTTATCAGCAACCTGAGCGCTATTCACTCGATCTGGTTGGCTGCTTTAACTGGCCGCTATAAAAGCTGAATTTGATTTACTCAGATAATGTCAAATCGGCAATGCAGCACCGTCGCCAACGTGATAAAATCCGGCGCTTGTTTTTATAATGCCTTACCCGTGACGAAAAGTGGTTCAGATACCCTCATCATCCGCCATAATCGTCACAGGAACGTTAGTGAGACTCCCATGTCAGATAACAGCCAGAAAAAAGTAATCGTCGGTATGTCCGGCGGTGTCGACTCTTCCGTTTCCGCTTACCTGTTGCAACAGCAGGGCTACCAGGTAGCTGGCTTGTTCATGAAAAACTGGGAAGAAGACGATGGCGAAGAGTATTGCTCAGCAGCGACCGATCTGGCCGATGCGCAAGCGGTATGCGACAAACTGGGCATGGAGCTGCACACCGTCAATTTTGCGGCGGAATACTGGGATAACGTTTTTGAATTGTTCCTGGAAGAATATAAAGCCGGGCGCACTCCTAATCCCGATATTCTGTGTAATAAAGAAATTAAATTCAAAGCGTTCCTCGAATTTGCCGCCGAAGACTTGGGCGCAGATTATATCGCCACCGGCCACTATGTCCGTCGTCAAGATGTCGATGGCAAAAGTCGTTTATTGCGCGGGCTGGATGGCAATAAAGACCAAAGTTACTTCCTCTACACCTTAAGCCACGAGCAACTTGCCCAAAGCCTGTTCCCGGTGGGTGAGCTTGAAAAACCGGAAGTCCGTCGTATTGCCGAGCAACTTGATTTGGTTACCGCGAAGAAAAAAGACTCGACCGGCATCTGTTTTATCGGTGAGCGCAAATTCCGTGATTTCCTTGGCCGCTATCTGCCAGCACAACCCGGCCCTATCATGACCGTAGACGGCCAGCATGTGGGTGAACATCAAGGTTTGATGTACCACACTTTGGGGCAGCGCAAAGGCTTGGGTATCGGTGGTACTAAAGAGGGCGGCGATGACCCGTGGTATGTGGTTGATAAAGACCTCGCTAACAACATCCTGCTGGTCGCGCAAGGGCATGAACACCCGCGGCTGATGTCAGTTGGCCTGGCAGCGCAACAGCTTCACTGGGTAGACCGCCAACCGGTCACGGCACCGTTCCGCTGTGTGGTAAAAACACGCTATCGCCAACAGGATATTCCCTGCACCGTAACGCCACTGGATGACGAGCGCGTTGACGTTCGGTTTGACTCTCCTGTGGCCGCCGTTACGCCGGGCCAGTCAGCCGTCTTCTATCAGGGCGAAGTGTGCCTGGGTGGCGGTATCATTGAAGAACGTTATCCACTGACCGGCAGCGTAACAAACTAAACCAGAACGTTTACAGGAGTGACTGTGGCGAAGAACTATTATGATATTACACTGGCATTGGCAGGCATTTGCCAGTCTGCCCGTGTGGTTCAGCAACTGGCGCATGAAGGTCAGTGCGATAATGATGCACTGAATACCGTGCTGGGGAGCCTGTTACAGACCGATCCCTCGTCTACCCTTGCAGTCTATGGCGGCAATGAACAGTCGCTGAAAATGGGGTTAGAAACGTTGCAGAGCGTTTTGAACGCTAATCGTCAGGGGCCTGCGGCTGAACTCACCCGTTATACCCTAAGCCTGATGGTGTTGGAACGTAAGCTTAATGCCAACAAGTCCGCCATGAATACCCTGGGTGAACGCATCAGTCAGCTTGATAGGCAACTGGCCCATTTTGACCTTGAATCTGAAACGATGATGAGTTCGCTGGCATCGATTTACACAGATGTCATCAGCCCACTGGGGCCACGGATTCAGGTCACCGGTTCACCGGCAATCTTACAAAGTACGCTAGTGCAGGCCAAAATTCGCGCCGCACTACTGGGCGGTATCCGCTCTACCGTACTTTGGCAGCAAGTCGGCGGAAGCCGTTTGCAGTTGATGTTTTCGCGTAACCGCCTGTTTAAACAGGCGCAGAGTATTCTTGCTCATAGTTAAAATTGTTAAAATCTGACTTCAGGAGTCGCCACCAATGGAATTATCCTCACTGACCGCCGTTTCACCTATTGACGGGCGCTACGGCGATAAAGTCAGCGCGCTGCGCCCAATTTTTAGCGAGTTCGGTTTGTTAAAATTCCGCGTACAGGTCGAAGTACGTTGGCTGCAAAAACTGGCCGCCTGTGAAAAAATCAGCGAAGTTCCACCTTTTGATACCGACGCAAACGCTTACCTTGATAAAATCGTGCAAGAATTCAATGAAGAGGATGCGCAACGTATCAAAACCATTGAGCGCACCACGAATCATGATGTGAAAGCCGTTGAATACTTCCTGAAAGAGAAAGTAGCAACTGTCCCGGCGCTGCACGCAGTGTCAGAATTCATTCATTTTGCTTGTACTTCAGAAGACATCAATAACCTGTCCCACGCCTTGATGCTGCAAACTGCCCGTCAAGAGGTGATATTACCAATGTGGCGTCAGGTTATCGATTCAATTAAGGCCATGGCCCATGAGTACCGCGATTTACCCCTGTTGTCCCGTACCCACGGCCAGCCTGCAACACCATCGACGATAGGTAAAGAATTTGCCAACGTAGCCTACCGCATGGAGCGCCAGTTCCGTCAGCTCTCTCAAGTAGAGATTCTGGGTAAGATCAACGGTGCGGTAGGTAACTACAATGCCCATATTGTGGCTTACCCTGAAGTAGACTGGCATCAGTTTAGCGAGAGCTTTGTCACATCGTTAGGGATTAACTGGAACCCATACACCACGCAAATAGAACCCCATGATTACATCGCGGAACTGTTTGACTGTGTGGCCCGTTTCAATACTATTCTGATCGATTTTGACCGTGATATCTGGGGTTATGTGGCACTGAATCACTTCAAGCAAAAAACCATCGCCGGCGAGATTGGCTCAAGCACCATGCCACACAAAGTAAACCCAATCGACTTCGAAAACTCCGAAGGCAATCTGGGCCTGTCAAACGCAATGCTCGGCCATTTAGCCAGCAAACTTCCCGTTTCTCGCTGGCAGCGTGACCTGACTGATTCCACTGTACTGCGTAATCTGGGTGTTGGCCTGGGATATGCACTGATAGCTTATCAGGCGACGCTAAAAGGCATAAGCAAACTGGAAGTGAATCAAGCACACCTGCAAGACGAGCTGGAACATAACTGGGAAGTGTTGGCCGAGCCAATCCAAACGGTTATGCGCCGTTATGGCATCGAAAAACCGTATGAGAAGCTAAAAGAGTTGACCCGCGGTAAACGTGTTGATGCTGCCGGTATGCAAGCATTTATCGATAGCCTCGCCCTGCCAGAAGAAGAGAAAACACGCCTGAAAGCCATGACCCCGGCCAATTATATTGGTCGGGCCACAAAGATGGTTGATGAATTAAAGTAATGTTTTCGCCTCAACATACCCAAGTCGCGAAATTGCAGGCAGGTAACCTCCTGTAATTTCACTAACTCAATGAGGCGATGCCGGTGATTTATATCACCGGCATCGCCTCTATCACTTTTTATCCCCCTGCATCAGCCCCTGTTTAGTCATGGTTTAGTCGGCATCACCGATAATGTTCGATGTCAAAAGGACGTTAACCTCCAGGAGCAATCATCAATTATGCTAAAAAAAACTATATTATCCGTCGCACTAATGGGAGCCTGTACTACCGTTATGGCGAACAATTACACTTATGTGGCTGGCGGTTTACAATACGGTTCAATTAGCAGTAACGACCGTTTTGATAAACAATTCGATCGTAGTAATTACAGCCATATAGGCAATCGTGATATGGGGGGAGTTTACCTTAACGGTGGCTATGGTTTTGATAATGATTTATTTATTGATGGCCGCATAAGCAGTATTGCTAATAATGATCGTGGTCTTGCAGAAGCTGTACTCGGCTTAGGGTATCATTTTGCATTTTCACCCAATATCGATTTTTATACTCTGGTAGGCGGTAGCCGCCATGCGCTGGTTTTTGATGCCAGTAAAGACGGCAAGAAGACCAACACCTACAACAGTGCAACGGGTGAAGTGGGTATTAAAAGCAGACTGTCACAGGATATTGGCTTAGGCGTTGCCTATCGTCTGGCAAATTATGACCATAGGGCCTTCCATGAGGCGCGGATCACCACAGATTATGCCCTCACACAAAACCTTGCGGCTGAAGTCGGTTATACCTACCATAACTGGAAGGTCAATGATCAGGCAATGCAAGTCGGCTTACGTTATAACTTCTAAGTCGTTGATGTTATTTTTACTTCGCCGGGTAATTATTAGTTATCCGGCTAAAGTCTTATCGAGGAACGTGGTATGCGGGTTTTAGTTGTGGAAGATAATGCTTTGCTACGTCACCACCTTACGGTTCAAATGCGAGAAATGGGGCATCAGGTAGATGCGGCGGAAGATACCAAAGAAGCCGACTATTTCTTGCAAGAGCACGCCCCAGACATCGCAATTATCGATCTTGGTCTCCCCGGCGAAGATGGTTTAAGTCTGATCCGCCGTTGGCGTAGCCACCAAACAAACTTACCTATTCTGGTTCTAACCGCACGGGAAAGTTGGCAGGATAAGGTCGCAGTGCTGGAGGCAGGTGCAGATGATTACGTCACTAAGCCGTTCCATCTGGAAGAGGTGATCGCTCGGATGCAGGCGTTGATGCGCCGTAACATTGGTCTGGCTTCACAGGTGATTGAATTCCCACCGTTCCAAATAGACCTCTCGCGGCGAGAGTTGTGCGTAAATCAGCAACAGATTAAACTGACGGCCTTTGAATACACTATCATCGAAACTCTTATCCGTAATGCAGGAAAAGTGGTCAGCAAAGACACCTTGATGCTGCAACTGTATCCTGACGCAGAACTACGTGAAAGCCACACTATCGATGTATTGATGGGCCGCTTGCGCAAAAAACTGTTGGCAGAACATGAGGGTGAAGTGATTACGACCATTCGTGGTCAGGGATACCGTTTTGATGCCAACTAAACAACATGTTCAGAAAAGACAGTAAACCGTTTTCTCTTCGCGCGCGCTTCCTGATGGCGACCGCTGGCGTCGTTCTGGCGTTATCGCTATCGTATGGCATGGTTGCCGTGGTTGGTTATATCGTCAGCTTTGATAAAAATACTTTTAGCGCTCACCGGGGCGAAAGTAATTTATTCTTCAGTTTAGCCCAGTGGCATAACGATAAACTCAGTATTTCAGTCCCACCTGAGCTTGAACTGAATATCCCAACACTCGTCCTAATCTACGATAAAGATGGCAACATCCTGTGGCGTCAACGCCACGTACCCGAACTTGAATCTCATATCGAAAAAAGCTGGTTACAAAAACCGGGATTTTATGAACTGGATACTGGAACACATATCAGTAGTATGATGTTGGGTGATAACCCGAAGGCTCAGGATCAGTTAAAGAAATATGACGAGACTGACAACAGCGCCCTGACCCATTCTGTCTCAGTGAACACCTACCCTGCGACGTCACGCTTGCCAAAACTCACCATTGTAGTGGTAGATACTATCCCACAAGAGCTGCAACGCTCAGACTTGGTGTGGAACTGGTTCAGCTATGTTCTGCTAGCAAACTTATTACTGGTCATTCCCTTGTTATGGCTGGCGGCCTATTGGAGCCTGCGGCCCATAAAAGCATTGGTCAGCCAGATAACCCAGCTAGAGAAAGGGGAACGTGATCAGTTAGATGAAAACCCACCCCGCGAATTGCAAGGTCTGGTGCGTAATCTTAATATCTTGCTGACCAACGAACGTCAACGTTATACCAAATATCGCACTACCCTGTCGGACCTTACCCACAGCCTCAAAACACCGCTGGCGGTATTGCAAACCACGCTGCGCTCTCTGCGAACCGGCAAGCAAACGACGACTATCGAGGAAGTCGAGCCTATTATGTTAGAGCAGATAAGCCGTATTTCTCAGCAAATTGGTTATTACTTACACCGTGCCAGTATGCGTTCTGAGCATAATGCATTAATTCGTGAAATCCATTCGGTTACCGCACTGCTAGATAGCTTGTGTAGCGCACTGAATAAAGTGTATCAACGTAAAGGAGTGGTGCTAACGCTGGATATTTCACCGGAAGTTTCCTTTCTCGGTGAGAAAAATGACTTTATGGAGATCATGGGCAATGTTCTGGATAATGCCTGTAAGTACTGTTTAGAATTTGTTGAAATTACAGCTTTTCATACCGAAAAACAGCTCACCATCGTGGTTGATGACGATGGCCCCGGTATTCCAGAAAGTAAACGCAAATTAATTTTCCAACGAGGTCTACGGGTTGATACATTGCGCCCAGGACAAGGGCTTGGATTATCTGTCGCCGCCGAAATCATTGAACAGTATCACGGTGAGATTAACATTACTGAAAGCCCGCTAGGGGGAGCCAAAATGATGGTGACCTTTGGCCAGCAACACGATCATCACGATGATTAATAAAATTTGCCAGCTAGCCCCTGATACTAAAAGCTGGCATCCGTTATAATCACAGCCAAGCTCACCCCTCTCCTGGAATAAACATGGATTACCAACTCAATCTCGATTGGCCTGATTTTCTGCAACGTTATTGGCAGAAACGTCCCGTCATCCTCAAGCGCGGTTTCGCAAACTTCATTGATCCTCTCTCTCCGGATGAACTTGCCGGATTAGCGATGGAAAATGAAGTCGATAGCCGGCTGGTAAGCCATGAAGATGGCCGTTGGCAAGTTGCCCACGGCCCATTTGAAAGTTTTGATCATTTAGGTGAAAACAATTGGTCACTGCTGGTACAGGCGGTAGATCACTGGCATGAGCCGGCCGCCGCGTTGATGCGCCCTTTTCGCAAACTCTCAGACTGGCGCATGGATGACTTGATGATTTCGTTTTCTGTCCCAGGAGGCGGCGTCGGGCCACACTTTGATCAATATGATGTCTTTATTATTCAGGGTTCTGGCCGCCGCCGCTGGCGGGTTGGCGAAAAAACTGAAATGAAACAACATTGCCCGCATCCAGACTTACTGCAAGTTGGCCCTTTCGATGCCATCATTGATGAAGAAATGGAACCTGGCGATATCCTTTATATCCCACCGGGCTTTCCCCATGAAGGCTATGCACTTGAAAATGCGCTGAATTACTCTGTCGGTTTCCGTGCCCCCAATGGCCGCGAACTGGTCAGCGGCTTTGCCGACTATGTGTTGTCTCGCGAGCTGGGTAGCCACCGCTACAGCGATCCTGATTTGCCACTGCGTGAGCATCCAGCTGAAGTATTGCCGCAGGAAATTGATAAGCTGCATGCCATGATGTTGGATTTGCTCCAGCAACCTGAGCACTTTCAAAACTGGTTTGGCGAATTCACCTCTCAATCACGCCACGAACTGGATATCTCGCCTCCAGAGCCACCTTATCAGGCCAGCGAAATCTATGACTTACTGATGCAAGGTGAGGCATTACTGCGTCTTGGTGGCCTGCGCGCTCTGCGTATCGGAGACAACTGCTTCGTCAACGGAGAGTTGATTGATACACCTCACTTCGCCGCTGCCGATGCCCTGTGTCAGCACTTCAGTATCGATGCCAAGAAGCTAGGTAACGCACTGGAAGATCCGGCGTTCCTGACGATACTGTCAGAACTGGTAAACAGCGGCTATTGGTATTTCAAAGACTAATGTCCGCTGCGAGTCACACGAAAACGCCCCAACTGTGGGGGCGTTTTGCTATCATCAACTGGCTAATAACCAGTAAGTTATGACTCTTTAGCTCGCCTGGCCGTCAATTCCGCAATTCGCATAATAACTGCAACCGCTTTCTCCATGCCTTCCAGCGTAATAAACTCATGTTTTCCATGATAGTTATAACCACCGGTAAAGATATTTGGGCATGGTAAGCCGAGAAAAGAGAGTTGCGCGCCATCCGTACCGCCACGAATGGGTTTCATAATCGGTGCAATACCACAATCGCACATCGCTTCCTGCGCTAACTCTATGATATGTGGATGCTTAATGATATGTTCACGCATATTGTAATAGCTGTCATCAATAATGATTTCGATATAACAGTCGCGATGCAAACCTTTACCGACGAATTTGGCGATATCCATTATCTTCTTCTTCCGCGCTTCAAAACCATCACGGCTGAAATCACGCACAATATAGTGCATCTCTGCCCGCTCTACCGTGCCTTTAATACTTTGCAGATGATAAAAACCGTCATACCCGTCGGTACATTCGGGTGTTTCATTGACTGGCAGCTGCTGATGAAAACGGGTTGCCAGTGACAAAGCATTCACCATCACTCCTTTGGCACTTCCTGGATGAACATTATTACCAACAATCTTTATCGTCACAGATGCTGCATTAAAGTTCTCAAACTCCAACTCCCCCACACCGCCGCCATCAACGGTATAGGCCCACTGCGCATTAAAATCAGCCACATCAAAGAACCGCGCTCCCCTGCCTACCTCTTCATCAGGGGTGAATCCGATACGGATATCACCATGCGGAATATCGCTATTTTTTAAACGCACCATTGCCGTAATGATTTCCGCAATACCGGCTTTGTCGTCTGCACCGAGCAAGGTTTTACCATCGGTAGTGATTAGCGTTTGCCCTAATAACTTATGTAATATAGGGAACATGACCGGCGACAGAATTTCATCCCCCATCCCCAAAGCGATATCGCCTCCACGGTAGTTTTCGACAATTTGCGGATTGACATTTTTACCAGAAAAATCAGGTGAGGTATCAAGGTGTGCAATAAAACCAATGGTGGGGACCTGCCAGGATACATTCGCTGGCAATGTTGCCATCACGCAGCCGTGGCAGCTTAAGGTGACGTGGGAAAAACCCAGCGCAATCAACTCTTGCTGCAACGCCTGAGCCAGCTTGCGCTGACCTTCAGTGCTCGGCACGGATTTTACATTGGCTTTTGCTTGTGTATCAAAAGAGACATAATTGAAAAAGCGGTCGAGTAATTTGTCCATGGTTCCCACCCTCATAATAGTGGATATCATTATGGGGAAGTGATCACCATCAAATATTGCGTCAGGTCAGCTTTAGACAAACTTAAACCAGAATAGTAAAAGTCATGGCAGAACCGAACCGGGTGAATTATCCATCAACCGGTTCGGTTTATAGCTTATTTATTCATTCATTTTTTACTTAATCAAAGCGGTGGCTCCGATTAAGCAGGGTAATTAGTCACCCTGGCGGTTCTCACCGCAGGTTGTCAAAAATTCGCGCACATATTCGGGAACCACTTTGCTGGCTAAACCATAGTGTTTTTCATCAAACTGACTTTCCACCTGACTCGGTTCCAGATTCAACTCTACGGTATGCGCGCCCTGCGAACGCGACTCATGAACAAAACCGGCTGCGGGATAAACATGGCCGGAAGTCCCGATCGAGATAAAGAAATCAGCTTCAGCCAATGCCTGATAAATATCATCCATTCCCATCGGCATTTCACCAAACCAAACAATGTGTGGCCGCAGGGGGGATGGGAATTGGCAGCAATGGCAGCGCTCATCCGCACTGAGATCGCCCGGCCAATCCAATACCTGGCCAGACTGAGTGCAACGCACCTTCAGCAGCTCACCATGCATATGGATAACGCGCTTACTGCCCGCCATTTCATGCAAATTATCAATATTTTGGGTAATCAGTACGAAGTTATCACCCAGCACCGCTTCCAAATCTGCCAGCGCGAAATGCGCGGCATTCGGTGCAATTTCGGGTTGCTGCAACTGGCGGCGACGCGCATTATAAAATGCCTGTACCAATTCAGGATCCCGTCGATACCCTTCAGGAGTAGCCACATCCTCAACTTGGTGTTCTTCCCATAAGCCGTCAGCGGCACGAAAAGTACGGATACCTGATTCGGCAGAAATCCCCGCACCGGTAAGAACCACGACAAACGGTTTTTTCATTTCTGATGTGACGGCACTGTCCCGATGAAAAATGCGGGAGCGAAAACGTTGGTGCCGCAAATGCTTGTTCTTGCGAAAGCGACATAGCCGATGGCGAATGCGCATAACCTTTTGCCTCTATTATCCCTACTTATTTGAAATTACAGCGTTGTTAGCAGCGCTCACTCACCCGTATCACTTACCAATGTAAGCTCACCGGGATTCATTCGTCTGCTGCCGACCTGCAACATCAATTAGTTTGGGTATGTTATTAATAATAACTAACGCTCACTCAAATGCAGAAACGCCGCCCCACGAACACCACCAGCATCACCATAACGCGCTTTTTCAATGCGTGGTAATTGCGCCACGCGCAATAAATGCTGCGGCAAGCGTTTTGGCAGTTCCTGATAAATTTTTTCGAAATTAGACAGCCCGCCACCGATAACAACCAAATGCGGATCAAGTATCGTCAATAGATTACCTAAGCATATGGCCAGCACATCCATAAAGCGTTCAACATGTGCTACAGCGTTAGGTTCACCCGTATTATAGTTAGCAATAATCTGGATGGCAGGTAAAGATTCATGATTGAAATGCTGATACATCCACTCAAAACCGCGCCCGGAAATATAATTTTCAATACAACCAGTATGGCCGCAACCGCATGGCACTCGTGGAATATCGGCACCCAGGATATCCAACGCATCGATTGGTAAACGGAAGTGGCCAAACTCACCGGTGATATGGTTTCGCCCACTGACAATATTACCGTTCACAATCAGGCCGCCACCGACACCAGTACCGAGGATTAACCCCAGAACCGTTGGGTAGCGACGAAACTCCGCATCCAAGGCTTCAGACAATGCAAAACAGTTAGCATCATTATCGATACGGACCTCACGTTCAATCAGGCGAGAAAGGTCACCCTGCAACGATTGCCCCATTGCAGCGGGCACATTGGCTGTGAACACCGTACCATTATCAGCATTAGGTAAGCCGGGAATACCGATACCGACACTGCCTTTAACACCACAGTGCGCATCGGCTTCCAGCGTTAGATTCTGCAATATTTGCAACAGTTGCGGGTAGTCTTCACGCGGTGTAGGAACGCGTTTTTGCCACACACATTGCAGGTTGGCATCAAATACACCCAGTTCTGTCTTGGTACCACCCATATCAAAACCGTAATACATCCGCTCACCCTTATTAATGACTGCCCGCACAGTATCGCCAGCGAAGTGATTACCCGATAAGCTACTTCCCGCTAAGCACCTGTGCCGGATCAATACGGCTGGCACGACGGGCCGGATACCAACTGGCAATTAAACTCAACACCAACGCAGTCGCCAGCACACACGCCACATCAAACCAATGCAATTCTGATGGCAAGAAGTCGATAAAATAGATATCGCCCGATAAGAATTGATGCCCGACCAACCGTTCCAGTCCGCGAATAATGTGAGTCAGTTGCAGAGAAACAATCACGCCAATCACCGCCCCGCAGACACTGCCGATTAGCCCAGCCAGCAAGCCATACCAGATAAAGATTGCCCGGATCAGACCATCTTTAGCCCCAAGTGTGCGTAACACGGCAATATCACCACTTTTATCTTTTACCGCCATCACCAGCGTGGAAACGATATTAAAACTGGCCACACCAATCACCAATACCATCGCCAGATACATGATAGTACGGATCATTTGGATATCGCGATACATATAGCCGTAGGTACCAATCCAGCTACTGATATAGACGTAAGCATTCGTCACCTCGCCCGCACTGCGTACCAGTTTGTTGGCGTTATAGACATCATCTACTTTGATGGCTATTCCAGTGACACTGTCACCCATGTCCAGATAGTGCTGTGCATCCGCCAGCGGCACCAGTGCCAAGCTGTGATCTAACTGGCCACTGAGCTGAAACACCCCGGCAACCTGTAAACGAATACGCTTAGGTTGCAATAATTTCATCTCGGGGTCGCTGTTGGGGATCATCACCGTCAGCCACGAACCTTGCTTCACGCCTAAGGCGTCCGCCAGGCCTTTCCCTAAAATAATCTGCTGCTGCCCGGCTTTAAAACTTTCCCAGGCATTGCCTAGCACGAAGCTCGGCAGCGCACTAAGATGCTGTTCTGCCTGTGGATCAACCCCTTTTATCTGCACTGCACGCAGTTGAGCATTGTTTTCAATCAAACCGGTGAAATTGATATACGGTGCCGCAGCGACGATACCCGGCACCTTTTCGATGCGCTGTAGGGTTTGTGGCCAGCCACTGAATGGCTGATTAACCACTGCAATCTCGCCATGCGGTACAACAGCTAAAATACGGTTTTTCAGCTCACGTTCGAAGCCGTTCATTGCACTTAAGCCGACGATCAGTACCGCAACGCCCAAGGCGATACCCAAGGTGGAAATCACCGAGATTAACGACACCATACCGCCACGGCGACGGCCACGGCTAAAGCGCAAACCAATCAGCAGTGACAGTGGCGACACCCCCATTCCCATTGCCACTATTGCGCCCCCACCAACGTCAAATGTTGCTGCAACTGACCATCACGCATTTCAAGCTGTCGGCTCATCCGTTTCGCTAATTGCAAATCGTGGGTGACCACTAAGAAGGCCGTGCCCTGACGGACATTCAATTCACCCAGCAAATTGAAGATACTGTCGGCATTACGCTGATCCAGATTACCGGTCGGCTCATCCGCCAGCACTAATGAAGGGTTATTCACCAGCGAGCGGGCAATGGCAACACGCTGGCGCTCGCCACCGGATAACTCCGAAGGGCGATGCTTGCTGCGTTTCTCCAGCCCGACTGCGGCCAGCATCGCACGGGCTTTATCTTGTGCCTCGACCGGTTTGGCACCGCCAATCAGCAGTGGCATCGCGACATTCTCCAGCGCGGTAAAATCAGGCAATAAATGGTGGAATTGATAGATAAAACCTAATTCACGGTTACGCAACTCTGCCTTTGCACTGGACGATAATTGATTCAATGAACGCCCCTGATAAATCACTTCACCGGACGTTGGGGAATCCAGGCCGCCTAGCAAGTGCAGCAACGTGCTTTTACCCGAACCGGAACTGCCGACAATCGCCATCAGCTCACCGGCTTCAATAGTAAACGATACATTGCGCAGGACGTCGGTATGCAGTTGGCCTTCCTGATAGCGTTTGCACAGGTTTAAACACTGTAATAAAGGATGGTTACTCATAGCGTAAAGCCTCGGCAGGTTGTGCGGCGGCAGCGCGCCAGGAAGGGTAGAGCGTGGAGAGCAAAGCAATTACCATCGCCAACAGGGCAATCACCGTGACCTGAACGGGGTTAATTTCAACCGGCAAGGTGGCACCGTCGATCAGCAAACCAAGGATCGGAATGAGGGTGTTCAATTGGCTGGCAAGTAAAATACCCAGCCCTGCACCGAGCAACGCGCCGATAACACCGGCCGTCGCGCCCTGCACCATAAACACCAACATGATTTGGCGGCGACTCAACCCCTGAGTTTGCAAGATAGCCACTTCGCCCTGTTTTTCCATCACTAATAAGCCGAGCGAAGTAATAATATTGAAGGCCGCGACAGCAATAATCAGGCTAAGCAGCAGCCCCATCATGTTCTTCTCCATCCGCACCGCCTGGAATAGCTCACCTTTGCGGTCACGCCAGTCCTTCCATACCGTACCCTCCGGCAAGGTCTGCTGGCTCAGGCTATCTACCGACAGCGGCTGGTCAAGGAAGAGGCGCCAGCCGGTAATATTACCCGGCGGATAGCGCATCAGTCGTGAGGCATCCTGTTGATTAACCAGCATCTGATAGCCATCCACTTCACTGTCAGCGGCAAATGTACCGATAATAGTGAACAAACGCTGACTGGGAATGCGCCCCATCGGGGTGAACTGGCTGGCGCTCGGCACCATCAAACGCAGGGTTTCACCCCGTTTAACGCCCAATTGAGCGGCCAGTTTTTCGCCAAGAATCATATTATAGCTACCCGGCTGCAAATCTTTCAGATGCACGTTCACCAAATAATCTGCCAGCGGTTCATGTTGATCTGGGGAAACGCCCAACATAACGCCAGCGGCCAAATTACGCGCGCTCTGCAACACCACATCAGCCGTGGTCAGCGGCACAATATCCGTCACGCCGCGCAGTGATTTCAGTGCCGAGGCAGGAATTTTATTCGGGTCAAGCGAGCCTTGCGGCGTGGTAATCAGCGCCTGCGGCATCAGCCCTAAAATATTATTCTGCAAATCACGCTCAAAACCATTCATCACCGACAATACGGTGATCAGCGCCATCACGCCCAAAGTGATGCCAATAGTAGAAAGCCATGAGACGAACCGACCAAAACGGTCCGATGCACGCCCACGCATGTAGCGCAGGCCAATAAATAATGCGACAGGTTGATACATGAAATCTGTTTAGATCCTGTTGCTAAAGCAAAGTGATTGAGGATAATAAAGGGTACTACCGCTTTATGGAACCATTAACCGCCTATATCTTCGGCTTTTATTCCAAATCAGAGCGCCAGTCTGTGGCTATCCCCTCTCGCGTGCTAGGATAGCCGCCGAGATAATTTATCATCTGTTGCTGCTGTACAGCTGAAATAACCGGTTAACCATAAACCAAGAGACTGTTTAACTACTTATGTCCCAACAATATCGTTATTCATTGCCGACACGACGCGGTGATACCCGCCAGTTAGGCCAGTTGACTGGCTCTGCTTGTGCGGTCGAATGTGCGCAAATCATTGAACGCCATGATGGCCCGGTGATGTTAATTACTCCGGATATGCAAACAACACTGCGCCTGCGCGATGAAATCCAGCAATTCTCTTCGCAACCGGTGAGCACCCTCTCCGACTGGGAAACACTGCCCTACGACAGTTTCTCGCCGCATCAGGATATTATTTCAGCGCGTCTGTCTTGCTTATATCACCTCCCAGCAATGGAACGCGGTGTTATTATTCTCCCGATTAATACCCTGATGCAGCGGGTATGCCCGCACGAATTCCTGCATGGTCATGCGCTGGTGATGAAGAAAGGCCAGCACCTGTCACGGGATAAGTTGCGCGCTCAGCTTGAGCAAGCAGGATACCGCAGCGTCGATCAGGTGATGGAACATGGTGAGTTTGCTACCCGTGGTGCATTGCTTGATCTGTATCCAATGGGCAGCGAAGAACCCTATCGCATTGATTTTTTTGATGATGACATTGACAGCCTGCGAGTGTTTGACGTTGACTCACAGCGCACGTTGTCTGAAGTTGAACAGATAAACCTGCTGCCCGCTCATGAATTTCCGATAGACAAAGCCGCGATTGAGCTGTTCCGCAGCCAGTGGCGCGAACAGTTTGAAGTGCGCCGTGATGCTGAACACATCTATCAGCAGGTGAGTAAAGGTATTTGGCCTGCCGGTATCGAATACTGGCAACCGCTGTTCTTTAGCCAGCCACTGCCCTCGCTATTCAGTTATTTACCTGAAAATACCTTATTGGTGAATACCGGCGATCTGGAAGGTTCAGCCGAGCGTTTTTGGCTCGATGTCAACCAGCGTTTCGAGAGCCGCCGTGTTGACCCGATGCGCCCACTGCTGACTCCAGATACCCTGTGGTTGCGAGTTGACTCGCTGTTCAGTGAGTTAAAGCAATGGCCACGCGTCCAATTTAAGACCGATGAACTCGCGGATAAAACCGCCAATACCAACTTACATTATCAGCCACTGCCCGATTTAGCGGTTCAGGCGCAGCAAAAAGCGCCATTGGATAACCTGCGCCGCTTTATTGAGTCATTCAGCGGCAGTGTGGTGTTCTCGGTGGAAAGTGAGGGCCGTCGTGAAACATTGCAGGATTTGCTGGCACGGATAAAACTCAGCCCAACGGTGATAACGCAATTGTCTCAGGCGGGAAAACCCGGTCATTATTTAATGATTGGTGCCTCCGAGCGCGGCTTCCTTGATACTGACAAACAGTTAGCGCTAATTTGTGAAAGCGATTTGCTGGGTGAACGCGTCAGCCGCCGCCGTCAGGATAACCGCCGCACCATCAATACCGATACCCTGATCCGCAATCTGGCAGAACTGCGCCCAGGTCAACCGGTGGTGCATCTGGAGCACGGCGTGGGCCGCTATCTGGGTTTAACCACACTGGAAACCGGTGGCATCAAAGCTGAATACCTGATACTGACTTACGCCGGTGAAGATAAACTGTATGTGCCCGTCTCATCGCTCCATCTGATCAGCCGCTATTCCGGTGGGGCCGATGAAAACGCACCGCTACATAGACTGGGTGGCGATGTCTGGAGCCGCGCACGGCAGAAAGCCGCAGAAAAAGTGCGTGATGTTGCCGCCGAACTGCTGGATATCTACGCTCAACGCGCCGCTAAAGCGGGCTTTAAATTTAAGCACGATCGCGAACAATACCAGTTATTCTGCCAAAGCTTTCCATTTGAAACCACGCCGGATCAAGAACAGGCTATCAATGCCGTACTCAGCGATATGTGCCAACCGTTGGCGATGGATCGTTTAGTATGCGGAGATGTGGGTTTCGGTAAAACCGAAGTGGCAATGCGGGCGGCGTTCCTCGCGGTAGCCAATAACAAACAAGTGGCAGTATTGGTGCCAACCACCCTGCTGGCGCAACAGCACTTTGATAACTTCCGCGATCGTTTCGCCACCTGGCCGGTGCGCATTGAAATGATGTCTCGCTTCCGCAGTGCCAAAGAGCAACAAGTTATCCTGGAACAAGCCGCCGAAGGCAAAGTCGATATTATTATCGGTACGCATAAATTGCTGCAAAGTGACCTGCACTGGCACGACCTTGGTCTTTTGATTGTCGATGAAGAGCACCGCTTCGGGGTGCGCCACAAAGAGCGCATCAAAGCGATGCGCGCCGATGTAGATATTCTGACCCTCACCGCCACACCTATTCCGCGAACATTAAATATGGCGATGAGCGGTATGCGCGACTTATCGATTATTGCCACGCCACCGGCACGCCGACTGGCAGTGAAAACCTTCGTGCGTGAATACGATAGCTTGGTGGTGCGAGAAGCGATTCTGCGTGAGATTCTGCGTGGTGGGCAGGTTTATTATCTCTATAACGATGTGGAAAATATCGAAAAAGCCACCCAACGGCTGGCTGAGCTAGTGCCAGAAGCACGAATTGCCATTGGTCATGGGCAGATGCGTGAGCGGGATCTGGAACGGGTGATGAATGATTTCCATCACCAGCGCTTTAACGTTTTGGTCTGTACCACCATTATCGAAACAGGGATTGATATTCCCAGTGCAAATACCATTATTATCGAACGTGCTGACCACTTTGGTCTGGCGCAGTTACACCAATTACGTGGCCGTGTCGGGCGCTCCCACCATCAGGCTTATGCTTATCTGTTGACGCCAAATCCGAAAGCCATGACCACTGATGCCAAAAAACGGCTGGAAGCAATTGCCTCATTGGAAGATTTGGGGGCCGGTTTTGCGCTGGCAACCCATGATCTGGAGATTCGTGGTGCCGGTGAGCTATTAGGTGAAGACCAAAGCGGCCAGATGACCACCATCGGCTTCTCGCTGTATATGGAGCTGCTGGAAAGTGCGGTGGATGCCCTAAAAGAGGGGCGAGAGCCTTCATTGGAAGATTTGACCAGCAACCAGACCGAGATAGAAATGCGGATGCCGGTGTTGCTGCCAGAAGAATTCATTCCAGATGTGAATATCAGGCTTTCGTTCTATAAGCGTATCGCCAGCGCACGTAATGAGAAGGAGCTGGATGAACTCAAAGTTGAGCTGATCGATCGCTTTGGCAAGCTGCCGGATGCGGCACGCTACCTGTTACATACCGCACAATTGCGCCAGCACGCGCAGAAGCTCGGAATCAAGCGGATTGAAGGTAATGAGCGCGGTGGTTTTATCGAGTTTGGTGATAAAAACAGAGTGGACCCGGTTTATCTCATCGGGCTGCTACAGCGCCAACCACAGATTTTCCGGCTGGAGGGGCCGACAAAACTGAAGTTTATGCAGGATTTGAGTGACAGGACGCAACGGTTGAAGTTTATCAGTGAGCTGTTGGCGGCATTTGCCCAACACTGCGTAGCTTAATCAAGTCATGTCACTTAATCATATGGTTAGCGCGGGTATTCAGAAATGAAAAACCCGCGCTAATGTTAATGCCACTCGCTTATAAATCACGTTAAACGATCAGAATTAACACTAGGTCGCGAGCTATTGGTACCAGGTTTTCGACAACAGAGTTTATATTATGCTCGGTTGTTCAGTATCAGTTGACCATTTTTATCGACCGGGATCTGCGTACCTGGATCACGATCCATGCGAATTTTCCCCTGCTGATCGCCAATTTTGTAGGTGACGTCATATCCCAGCATCTTCTGCGACTTGTCGTAAACCGTCTGGCAACGCTGTTGAGTGGTGGTGTAAGTATCACTTTCCTGCATATTACTTTGCACTCGGTTACCGGCATAGCCCCCCGCCAGTGCGCCTGCTACGGTAGCGATATCCTTACCACGCCCGCCCCCGACCTGATGCCCCAGCACGCCACCGGCTACCGCGCCCAAGACTGAACCGGCAACCTGATGCTCGTCTTGCACCGGTTTACGGTGAGTGACGCTAACATTGCGGCATTCCTGTCGTGGCGTTTTTATCGTCTCTTTTATCGGTGTCGCAGTAAGAACTTGTGCGTATTGCGGTCCGCTGGAGAAAACATTCATACTCGCAACAGCAGCAATACCCAGAGCTGCCGCAATGCCGATACCCACACCTGCTAACATTGATTTATTCACAGGAAATCCTCCTGAATGTCAAAGACAAACTTAAAGTGTTACCACGCATTTTCTGCGGCAGATGCCAGCCTAAACTTATCTTGTTCCAGCCATAAAATCTGACAGCGCTCAGTCTCAGTGTTCCCCGGATGACCGAATACGGCGTGCGTGACTCGCCGTTTGTAGCCATAGGAAGTCTGCACAATGTGCTCTAACCTAACAATAGGACAAATGGACTAAACATCCAGATAATAGGTGTGAATGAGTGTGTTTAGGAGGAATCCGAGCGTGGTATTTTGCAACAACAAAATTTTATGCTGGGAATTTTACATTACGTGCGAATGGCTTTAGCAAAACGTGCGCAGATTTGAGATTGATGACAACGCGACTTATCACTCACCGCACCCTGGGGAATGACGACCGCAACGCCTTCATTTGGCTTTATAAGTAGCCTAAAACCGCCGCCATAATTAACTGGCAGCGGTATATTTAAAGCTCTAAACATTCTCCACAGTCATTGGCGTTTCAGTAAAGCAGCAAGCGAGTCACTCCCGAGAAGCTTACATAAGTAAGTGATTCGGGTGAGCTAGCGCCGCTGTAGCGCCAAGGACAAAGGATAATTAATGGAGTTTAAGACGCGGGCGAATAACCCGGTTAATCCCACCCACCAGCATCATCAGGCCGGTCTTGGTGTAACCATGCAGTGCCACCTGGTGCATACGATACAACGAGATATAGACGATGCGGGCAACACGCCCTTCAACCATCATTGAACCGCGCATCAGATTGCCCATCAAGCTGCCGACAGTACTGAACTTAGACAGTGATACCAGCGAGCCGTGATCTTTATACACATAAGGTTTTAGCGGCTGCTCATTGAGCAGTGCCAAAATATTGCGGTAACAGCGACTAGCCATTTGATGCGCGGACTGCGCGCGTGGTGGCACAAAGCCGCCATTCGGCTGCGGGCAAGAGGCACAGTCACCGATAGCAAAGATGTGAGGATCACGGGTGGTTTGCAGCGTTGGCTCCACCACTAACTGATTGATACGGTTGGTTTCCAGCCCAGCGATATCTTTCATAAAGTCCGGAGCCTTGATACCCGCCGCCCATACCATCAAGTCAGCATTAATGAATTCACCGTCTTTGGTATTCAGGCCATTTTCATCAGCGCTGGTAACCATAGTCTTGGTCAATACACGCACACCCAGCTTAATCAATTCCTGATGGGCGGCGGCAGAAATACGTGGCGGCAACGCAGGCAGAATACGTTCACCCGCTTCGACCAACGTGACATTCAGCGCTTGATTATCTAACCCACCATAACCGTAGCTGTGCAGTTGCTTCACCGCGTTATGCAGCTCGGCTGACAACTCCACACCCGTTGCCCCACCGCCCACGATAGCAATATTAACCTTGCCCTTCTTGCCTGGCTGTGCGGAATATTTCAGGAACAGGTTTAGCATTTCGTTGTGGAAACGGTGTGCCTGGTGTGGGTTATCCAGGAAGATACAGTGATCTTTTACGCCCGGAGTACCGAAATCGTTAGAGGTGCTGCCCAGCGCCATGACCAGAATGTCATAGGTCAACTCACGCTGAGTAAGCAGCACATCACCGTGTTCGTCGCAAATTTCAGCCAGACTGAGGGTTTTAGTGTCACGATTGATGTCAGTTAAGGAACCCAGTTGGAAATTAAAAGAGTGATTACGGGCATGGGCCAGATAGCTCAGCGCATCCACACCATCATCCAGAGAACCCGTTGCAACTTCATGTAGCAGCGGTTTCCATAAATGGCTATGGTTGCGATCGACCAATACTATCTCGGCTTTTTTGTGGCGACCCAATTTGTGACCCAGACTGGTTGCCAGTTCAAGACCACCGGCTCCCCCACCAATAATAACGATTTTTTTCTTCGGCGTAGTCAAAACAACCCCCTAAATGTGAACCAATTGTTAGCTAAGGGTAAAAGAATAATATCCTTAGATAACATAGGGTTCGCTGATGCTAAATCAATAATCTGTTGTCAGAATATCACGCAGGGTTATTTGGTCATACCAAAATTGATATATATCAACTTTTTTTGATTAAAGAGCCAGCATAGGGATTTTTTCTGGAATAGGATTCAAATAGTTAGCATTTAGTCACAGTTTAGGTTTTTTTTATCTGCGGGGAGGTAAATTTGAATTTTGGGTTTTTTAGCGATAAAAACGGCCTAAAAAAAGCACAAAAAGTATTTTTCTCAGGCCGCAAATGACGCGAGATCAAAAGCGTAAACCAACAATTCATTAACAATGAGACGCATTTAATCCCGCGTTTTAAAGGCTTTTATCCGCTGTAGATGCGGTGAAAGATCCTTAAACTTATGACCTTGGTTCTCATCCCAAACAATTTCATAGTAGCGATGTAAATCATCGGCAGCGCGTTGACTATCGAGCACCTCATCATTGCGGGAGAGCACCACCAGGCAGCGATCGCGATTCTTCTCACGAAAGCCATCAATGCACTTGCTGGCAATATCATTGTACTCTTCCGGGCGATCAATTTTGCCGCTCATATTTTCCTGCGGATACAGGTTGGGGTTAAATGCAACCTGACGAATACCGCACAGAAAACCGATACGTTCCGCCCAGAAACCGCCCAAACCAACACCGCAGATCAATGAGTTAGCATCACCGCCCTGTTGGATGGCTTTATCTACCTCTTTCAGCAAATGCTGCATATCATGACGCGGATGTAAGGTGCTGTAGCTGATAAAACGGACATCCGGATCGATGAATTGCAACTGCATGACTTTCTCGTGATTGCCAGGGCTATTGGAATCAAAACCATGTAGATAGACGATCATATTTATCCTCGCGACTGATACTCGTCATGTTTCAAGCTGCATGGGCGTTGGCTGCACTTCATTCTCCGCCCAGCGCTGCAACCCGAATTAGGTAGAGTATATGACTTATCTCAATAAGCTCTTATGCACATCCCAACGTTCGCTGAGTGCAGATAATGCTGTATTTGCCTGCTGCCAGCGTGATGATGCCATCAGCTCCTGACGATTGAACTGCCCACAATGATACAAGCGTGTCAGTTTGTCTGCTTTGACCGGTGACAGGTTATCCAGCACGCTAACCGCGCCTTGACGGTTATTACACACCAAAATCATATCGCAGCCCGCATCCAGAGAAGCCTGGCCGCGTTCAGCATAACTGCCCATAATCGCCGCACCTTCCATCGACAAGTCATCTGAGAAAATAATGCCATCAAAACCCAGCTCCTGACGCAATATTTTCTGTAACCAATACGCCGAACCACTGGCCGGGCGCGCATCAGCTTCAGTATAAATCACATGGGCTGGCATGATGGCGTCCAGTAACCGCCGCTGGATCAATTCACGAAATATAACCATATCATGAGTACGGATTTCTGCCAGTGGCCGATTGTCACGCGGTGTCTCTTTATGTGAATCCGCCGTCACAGCGCCGTGGCCGGGGAAGTGCTTACCGGTGGTTTTCATGCCCGCACTGTGCATCCCACGGATAAAGCATTCAGCCATGACCAGTGCCTGCTGTGGGTCGCTGTGGAATGAACGCTCACCGATGGCAGCGCTGACGTGGCCAATGTCCAATACCGGTGCGAAGCTGATATCAATATCCATTGCCATCATTTCAGCCGCCATCAGCCAACCAGCATCTTCGGCTAATTTTGCCGCCGTGACCGTATCATTGATTGCAGCAAAAGACTGCGCAGCAGGCAGGCGAGTAAACCCGTCGCGAAAACGCTGCACCCGGCCCCCTTCTTGATCCACCGCCACCACCAAACGCGCATGGGATGCCGCACGAATTTGGCGCACTAACTCGCGCAGTTGGTCTGCGTCATGAAAGTTTCGGCTAAATAAAATCAGGCCACCCACCAGCGGGTGTTTTAAAATCTCACGTTCTTCAGCATCCAGCTCATAGCTGGCAACATCTAACATTACTGGACCCACGACAACCTCATTTTAAAACGATAAATTAAACCGCTGACGCAGCGGCGCTGCCCATTGCAAGAATGTCTCATCATTAGTTTGCTGCCAGCGCACTTCAAACCACATCAACATCAGATAATTAACCCACGGCAGCCAGCGTTGTATCTGGCGGGATAAACGTTCAATGTCATGATAACCGTGCTCACTGCGGCAATAGTGCTGTAAAAACACCTGTTGCCGAGCCACTGACCAATTATTACCACAAAACAGCGCCGCAATATCCAGTGCAATATCACCGTCAGCGGCATACTCCCAGTCAATAAGCTTCAGTCCATCGGCCGTCGTTAACAGATTGCCGGGGTGAATATCCATATGTAACGGCGCCAGTTTCAATGCTTGCGGCTGTGCTGTGCGGATAAAACCACGCTGTAGCCGCAACCAATCTGGCGAACGACGTTTGGGATCAATCAACCGCGCATAACGAATTAACTGAGCATGTAAATCGAGGCGATAACCACTGGCGGGCAGACGGTGCAAACAAGAAAGCAGTTGTGCCAACTCACCATTATTCAATAAATCAATAAATTGCGCACCAGTGACAACGTCACCTTCGAGCCAATTGACGACCAACCATTGCCGGTTAGCACCCATGACAACCGGTGATAGATGAGACGGTGCCACATGGTGCAGCAGTTTGCGTTCACGACGGCGGTTAACACCCAACTGACTTTTTTGCGCTGATTGCTCACGGGCCAGCCAGTCGATATTCGCCGCCGTAATACGCCAACTTTCCCCCGTCAAACCTGATACCGGGCTAATGTGACAACCCACGGTTTTCGCCGCCGGGTTGATACACGCTATTAGCGCATGAAGCGAGAGATCAGCGCTGGACAGGGCCATTGCCTGACCAGATGATTTCACCACTTTGAGCCTGCATCAATTGCATCTCAATAGTGGGTGATTTCACATCGCCGCTCACATCGCTGTACAACACATATTGCGCGCTGACATAACGTGCCAGCCCAATCGCTTTGCTACGTGAACCCAGGCTGTCTTCTTCGGATAAGCCAAGTGTTTGTTTAGCCACCGCCAATTGCTGCGGTGAAATTAAGACAAACTTTTTATTAGATGACAGCACCTGATGCAGTGCTGCTGTCGCTTTCGCCGTTTGCAGCGCGCCATTGGTGTTATTTTTAACACTGTCGAGCAGCAGGATGCTGCCCATCGCCACATCCTTGCTGTTCACCATCTGAGCCACTAACGGCTCAACGCTGGCGGCCCAGTCGATTGATTGCACTTTCGGCGGCTGCGGCACTGTATCGACCGGCGGTGGCGTCTCAATGACCGGTGGAGTTACCGGTTCAATGGTCGCTGGCGGCTCGGTTGGCTCAACCGGTGCCCGCGAAAGACAGCCGGTTAGCACCAGTGCAACCAGCGCCACAGATAAATACCTTTTCATTGTCCCACTCCAATATCCCTTTATCCTTGCAGCCGCACGGGGTTCGCTTGCTGCCCACCTGCAACGCCAATGACTTTGGGTATAAAATATATGCGGTTATAGGAATAGATGAACACGCGCGCTGCGCGCATTGAAACTATTGTTAACTGACTGAATATCCACATCATCACCCGGTGCAATAATCACCGAGCGCGGTGCTTCCAGTGGCGGTACATCCAGTCCTTGCGCGTCATACCAGTAAAAACGATAGTATATTTTTATCGATTTATGCTGGCTGTTACTCACAACCGAACGTGCCACGTTATTACCTGAAGATGTTGATATGGCGGGTTGGGAAGCCAAAATACCCGCAGTCAGTACCGATGAATCCATCACCACGGTTTGTCGTTTATTGACCGCAATCCCTTTCGGGCTGCCGCACCCTAGCAACGTCGCGATGCAAGCGAACGTCATCAGCGGTAATAAAAACGCCTTAAGACGGCGCATAGGCTTACCTCAGTTATTAGTCAATTATTTATGTGACAACAAGGCACCTAAGTCGCGGCCACCGACCAAATGCATATGGATATGATAGACCACCTGCCCTGCGTGCTTGTTACAGTTAATTATCAGGCGGTAGCCATCTTCGGCAATCCCTTCCTGCTCGGCAAGTTTAGCCGCCACAGTTATCATACGGCCAAGCGTTGCTTCATGTTCTGCCGTGACATCATTCACGGTTGGAATAAGAATATTGGGAATGATTAAGATATGGGTCGGTGCCTGTGGGGCGATATCTCGAAACGCGGTCACCAGTTCATCCTGATAAACCACATCGGCAGGGATTTCACGGCGTATAATTTTGCTGAAAATCGTTTCTTCGGCCATAACGCATTTCCTTTGTCATCGTAAAATAGAGAAGACGCAGTATGAGCGACAATTTCTATTCGTTTCAACCTGATTAAACATTTTCCGCAGTGAATGGTGTAGAAATACCCAACACAACGGTAGAGAGATCCGTAACAGCTCGGGCGCGATTGCGAGAAGTAGTATGAACACCTCATAAAATACCCAAAAAAAGGGAGGCTTTCGCCTCCCCTTGGTACTCCCCATGCCTGAATTAATGGTTACGGATATACTCGTCCATATCCGTTTTCAGGTTATCAGATTTCGTTCCGAAGATAGCCTGAACACCTGAGCCTGCGACCACGACGCCAGCAGCACCCAGTTTCTTCAGACCCGCCTGGTCAACCTTGGCAATATCCGCCACGCTGACACGCAGACGAGTGATACACGCGTCCAGGTTAGTGATATTTTCTTTACCGCCAAAGGCTGCGACCAGTGCTGCTGACATTTCAGTGCCGCTCTGTGCAGTTTGTTCAGTAGAAGAGTCTTCACGACCCGGAGTTTTCAGATCCAGTTTAGTAATCAGCACACGGAAGATGGTGTAGTACACCAGACCGTAGCAGATACCCACCAGCGGGAACAGCCAGATACGGCTGCTGTTGCCGCTCAGTACGATGAAGTCAATCAAACCGTGTGAGAAGCTGGTACCGTCACGCATCCCAAGCAAGATACAGATTGGGAACGCCAGACCGGCCAGAATTGCATGGATAACATACAAAATGGGTGCCACGAACATGAAGGAGAATTCGATTGGCTCGGTGATGCCGGTCAGGAATGAGGTCAGTGCTGCGGAGATCATGATCCCGCCCACTTTGGCACGGTTTTCCGGCTTGGCTGAATGCCAAATGGCAATCGCTGCCGCTGGCAGGCCGTACATTTTGAACAAGAAGCCACCAGACAGTTTACCCGCAGTTGGGTCACCTGCCATGTAACGAGGAATGTCACCGTGGAATACTTGACCCGCTGCGTTGGTGTATTCACCAATTTGCATTTGGAATGGTACGTTCCAGATATGGTGCAAACCAAATGGAACCAGCGAACGCTCTACCACGCCGTAGATACCGAAGGCAACGACGGAGTTCTGATACGCAGCCCACTGAGAGAAGGTCTGGATTGCGGTACCGATGGGTGGCCACACGAAGGACAGCAGCACGCCCAAGAAGATCGCTGTGAAACCAGAGATGATCGGAACGAAGCGTTTACCCGCAAAGAAGCCCAGATATTCAGGTAATTGAATACGGTAAAAGCGGTTAAACATGTAGGCGGCTATTGCGCCTGCAATGATCCCGCCCAGCACCCCGGTATCGGCTAAATGCTTGGCAGCAATTTCTTCTGCTGGCAAACGCAAGACCAGTGGTGCGACCACCGCCATGGTTTTCACCATGATGCCGTAAGCCACAACGGCCGCCAACGCGGATACACCGTCGTTATTGGTAAAGCCGAGCGCGACGCCAATAGCAAAGATCAACGGCATGTTGGCAAAAACGGAACCGCCTGCCTCTGCCATTACGTGAGAGACTACCAAAGGTAGCCAGCTAAAATTCGCGGAACCGACACCCAGCAGAATACCTGCGATGGGTAAGACGGATACCGGTAGCATTAGCGATTTACCTACCTTTTGCAGGTTTGCAAATGCGTTCTTAAACATAGTTGAGTGTGCTCCTGAGTAATGGTGCTTTTCAGCTGTTTCTCGCGTTCTTAATTTTCGCGTTATTGGCGTTACAAAGGGGGGAGTAAGCCTTTGCGAATAAGGGTATCTAAAGCACCCTTTTAATTTTTACGAAGAGTAAAATAAATAGCCTGCTTAATGTTTGATGGCAATCACGTTTCTTTCAAGAAAGCGCTTAATTTGCTTAAAATCGCGCATTTTTTGTAAAAAAACGTCAATGAGAGCTGCCCTCACCCACTAAATTGGGTGAGAACATTACTCGTTTCGACGATTAATTACGAGCTTAAAAAAAAGTATTATTAAGGAAGTTGGGGCGTTCCACTGGTCAGCCGCGCAGAGTCCAGATGAAATAACCGGCAGAAGTTGTCTGTGGTGGCTTGGGCTAAGGATTCAAGGCTGATCCCCTTCAGTACTGCCATATATTCTGCAACATCACGCACATAGGCTGGTTGGTTCTCTTTACCACGGTGCGGAACCGGTGCCAGATAAGGCGAATCGGTTTCGACCAACAGCCGGTCCAATGGCACATAGCGAGCGACTTCACGCAGTTGGTCGGCGTTACGAAAGGTGAGAATTCCTGAGAACGAGATGTAAAAACCGAGATCCAACAGTGTTCCAGCCGTGGCTTTGTCTTCTGTAAAGCAATGTAAAACCCCGCCACACTCTTGGGCCTGTTCTTCATGCAAGATGGCAAGTGTGTCTTCGCGAGCATCGCGAGTGTGTACAATGACCGGTTTATTTAATTCGCGGCCAATACGAATATGTTCACGGAAAGAGGCTTGTTGCAGCGGAATATTGTCTTGCTGATAAAAGTAATCCAGCCCGGTTTCCCCTAGCGCAACCACCTTATCCGCTGCCGCAAGCGCCCTGAGCTGCTGAAAATCATAACCGCCGTCAAGATTGAGTGGATGCACGCCACAGGAGAACGCGACATTTTTCCGCTCGCCAATAAGTGCCGTCATCGCGGTAAAACCCGGCAAGGTGGTGGCAACGGCCAGTACAAAACCCACATCCCGCGCATTGGCTTTGGCTAATACATCATCAACGCTACTGTGTAACGTCTGGTAATCAAGGCTATCGAGATGGCAGTGTGAATCGACTAACAACATAATATTAAACTCTTCTACTTTGAGTATTTAATCAAGGTGACGTGGAATAAGTGCCCGTGGACAGCGCGGTTTCCCAGCTGAGTAAAAACTCGGTGAGTAACAATTCGCGGTTAACACCGACCACCGATAATAATTGGTGATGACACTTAGCCAGTTGTTTCGTTGAGTGGAGCAACACGGGAGGAGTGGCCACTTGTGCTAATTGTTGCACCAACAGCAATTGATCCTGATTAACCATAAACTCACCCGCGCCCTGCTGCCACTTCAATGCGTCCAGCAGTAATGAAGCGACCCATTGCAGGCGCTCGGTGGCGTCATCGTGGTTCAATTGTGCCATCATTGAGAGTAAGTCCATACTGCTGAGTGCGGCACCCAATGCAGCACACAGCGCAGAACGCAGACTCCACCGCTCAGGTTGCAACAAGCGCTCTGCCGCCAGCGGTGCTCCCTCACTCAATTTAAGCGCAGTCAGCATTGCAACTGGCTCTGCCGTCAATTGCCGATTTAACCATTGCAAACTGGTCGCCGTATCAGGGCAAGCCAGATGCCAATAGAAACAACGGCTGCGCAGGGTGGCTAACAAGCTGGCCGGCTGATGGCAATCGAGCAAGAAATAGGTTTTTTCCGGTGGCTCTTCCAGTGTTTTCAACAACGCATTCGCAGCAGCATCAGTCAGTAATTCGGCATGGGGTAACCACACCACTTTAGCCCCGCCTTGTTGCGCATGGGAATAGAGTTTTTCTATCTGCTGGCGCACCAGTTCGACACCAATACTGTTTTTGCCCTTCTCCGGCGACAGCACGTACCAATCTGGGTGGTTGCCCGCCAGCATCAGACGGCAGCTATGGCATTCACCGCAGCTTTTCTCACCTTGCCGCTGTCGGCACATCAGCCAGCGGCTCAGACCGTAAATCAGCGCTTCCTCACCATTGCCAGGCAAGGAGTGCAGTAATAATGCGTGGTGCCCGCGCCCGGCGGTATGCTGCCCCACCCACTGACGATAAGGAACTGTAAGCCACGGATACCACTTCATTACACCACGTCCTGCGTTGCCAACCAGTGTTGCAGTACCTGGCTGATAGCGGCACTCACCTGTTCAAGCGGTACAGAAGCATCAATGGTTTTAATGCTGGCATCGGCGGCGGCCAGTTCAAGGTAGCGTGCTCTGGTGCGTTCAAAGAACGCCAACGACTCTTGCTCGATGCGATCCAACTCACCGCGTGCGCGGGCACGTTCCAGCCCAATGACTGGCGGCAAATCAAGATATAAGGTCAGATCAGGGCGGAAAGCCCCTAATACCGTGTCACGCAGCGACGCCATCAATTGGCTGTCAATGCCACGCCCACCGCCCTGATAGGCTTGTGAGGACAAATCATGGCGATCGCCAACCACCCAACTGCCACGCGCCAGTGCAGGTTTGATTACATTTTCAACCAATTGCACACGAGCGGCGTAGAGCATCAGCACTTCGGCTTTGTCGGTCAGAACCTCACCATCAATGCCCTGTTTGATCAAGTCACGCAGTTTTTCTGCCAGTGGCGTGCCTCCCGGTTCGCGGGTAAAGACGATATCGTTAATCCCTTGAGCGCGCAATGTGGCAACCACGGTATCTCTGGCGGTGGTTTTTCCTGCCCCTTCAAGCCCTTCAATAACGATAAATTTACTGTTCATTCTTATCCTTTAGCGACTGGCGATAAACGCGCACCGCTTGGTTATGACTGGCTAAATTGGTGGTGAATGTATGCCCGCCTTTACCGTCCGCCACAAAATAGAGGTAAGGCGTTTTGGCCGGATGCGCAGCCGCCGTCAACGATGCCAGGCCCGGCATGGCAATCGGCGTTGGCGGCAAGCCTGAAATCACGTAAGTATTATAAGGTGTAGGCGTTTCTAAGTCTTTACGGCTAATGTTACCGTTATATTTATCACCCATGCCGTAGATAACCGTCGGATCAGTTTGCAGCCGCATCCCAATGCGCATTCGGTTGATAAACACCGATGCCACTTTAGTGCGCTCTTCATTGACCGCCGTTTCTTTTTCAATAATTGAGGCCATCGTGACCAACTCAGCGGGCGTTTTATAAGGCAGAGACTGATCCCGCCCTTGCCAGATCTCATCAACGGTCTTCACCATCTTCGAATGAGCGCGTTTGAGTAATGTCAAATCAGTGGTTCCGGCAGTATATGAATAGGTGTCAGGATAGAGCCAGCCTTCAGGATGTTCGCTGTCCTTTAATCCCAGTAATACCGCAATTTCGGCATCACTCTTTCCGTCCAATACATGCTTTATATATTTTGATTGTTGTAATTCATCCATCCAATCACGTAGCCGCTTTCCTTCAATAAAACGCACCGTGAATTGTGCTTCTTTGCCACTGGCGAGCAGCTCCAGCATTTGCCGTACCGTCATTCCAGGCAGAAAACGATAGGTCCCAGCTTTAAACTTGGCTAACTCTGGTTCAATGCGCAACAACCAGGGGAATAAACGGGTATTTTTAATTAGGCCATCACGTTGTAGCAAATTCTCCAGTGCAACCCGCCCGGTGCCCGCAGGAAGGGTAAAAATAGTCTCTTGCTGGATAGCCAATGGCTGATCGGCAAAATCTTGAACTTTCTGATAACCCAGCAGCAGTAACCCCAAACAGGCGGCAACAAACAGGATTAATGTTCTGGTGCTTTTTATTTTCATCGGGCAGCCATCTTTAAATTAAATATAATAATGATATATAACAGTGGATTATTTTAACCCGCATCACTTAAACATCACAGCAATACTAGACTCAGAGACTCAAACAACCGCCGTGAACTGTAGGCCCATTGGTCGGCACGATTTACCGGCAGCAGGGGCATCAACGCATTGCAGACCATGACTTCATCCGCATCAGCCAGTGTTTCTAAGGGCTGCGAAACAATGTTGACAGGGGTTCCCTGTGCGGCCAAAAAGGTCATAATTCGCTGGCGCATAATACCATCAACGCCCGACTGACTGAGGTCTGGCGTATAGACGCGCTCCCCTTTGCGCCAGAATAAATTAGCCGCACAGCATTCTACCAGCATACCGTTAGTGTCAAGCACCAGCGCCTCTTCAGCGGTTGTCTGCTCAAGATGTGTGCGAATCAGTACTTGTTCCAACCGATTTAAGTGCTTAACCCCCGCCAGCAACGGGCTACGCGCCAACGGTATCGGGCTAAGTGCCAATGAGACACCTATCTCCCGCCAGCTATGATAATGAGCTGGGTAATCACTCAGATAAATAATACGAGTCGGATGCTGGCAGGCTGTACCGCTGTAACCTCGCCCACCACTGCCACGGCTGATTATCACTTTCAGCACCGCATTTTCAGTCTGTTGTGCCGCATTAAGCATTTCTGTTCTTAATACGGTCCAGTTCACGGGTGGCATAAGAAGACGTTCAGTCGCGCGCTGCAAGCGCTGTATATGCTGATCAAGCCAGACTATTTGACCGTTATATATCCGAGCGGTTGTAAAACAGCCATCACCAAACTGCACCGAACGGTCTGAAACCGATATCAAACTTTGCTCTACGCCATTAATCCAAAACATTCAGATTCTCTTTAAATCAGATGGGTTTCGTCTATCAGACAGACCGTTGTCATGCATATAATGACTCTACAGACAAAAATGCCCTGACAGTATCAGATTTTAGCCGTTAGGCAGGCAATGGATATCGTCTGATTTATCAGTAACCGGGGCCGTTATAGCGGGATTTTATGCGTGAGGTGCAATTAGATTAAAAAAAGACCCGAAGAACGGGCCTTTTCAATAGCAGGACGCCAACAGCAATGATTATACCTTGCGGAATACCAAAGAACCGTTAGTGCCGCCGAAACCGAAGGAGTTACACAAAGTGTATTCCATGCCTTTCGTCTGACGGGCTTCATGCGGAACAAAATCCAAATCACAACCTGCATCTGGGTTATCCAGATTAATGGTTGGTGGGATGGCTTGATCACGCAGAGCCAGCACAGTGAAGATCGACTCAACTGCACCTGCTGCACCTAACAAGTGCCCAGTCATGGATTTGGTGGAACTAACCATCACTTTGGTGTTTTCACCAAATACAGACTTAACGGCCTGCGTTTCAGCTTTATCGCCAGCAGGCGTTGACGTGCCGTGGGCATTGATATAACCGATTTGAGAGGTGCTCACACCCGCATCACGTAATGCATTCACCATTGCCAAAGCTGCGCCTGCACCATCTTCTGGTGGAGAGGTCATATGATAAGCATCGCTGCTCATACCAAAACCCACAACTTCTGCGTAGATTTTTGCACCACGTTTCTTCGCGTGTTCGTACTCTTCCAGTACCATCATGCCTGCACCATCACCCAGCACGAAACCATCACGGTCTTTATCCCACGGGCGACTTGCAGCCTCTGGCTTATCGTTGCGAGTAGATAATGCACGAGCGGCACCAAAACCACCGACACCCAATGGGGTACTGGCTTTTTCAGCGCCACCAGCCAGCATGACGTCAGCATCATTGTAAGCAATGATACGTGCTGCCTGACCGATGTTATGCACACCAGAAGTACAAGCCGTCGCGATAGAGATGCTTGGCCCACGCATACCGAACATAATGGTCAGATGGCCGGCAATCATGTTAACAATGGTTGAAGGCACAAAGAATGGGCTAATTTTACGCGGCCCACCATTCATCAGTGCGCTGTGGTTCTCTTCAATCAGACCCAACCCACCAATACCAGAACCAATCGCGGCACCGATACGAGGAGCATTGGCTTCAGTTATTTCAAGCCCTGAATCGTGCATGGCTTGTATGCCAGCAACAATACCGTACTGTATGAAAGCGTCCATCTTGCGTGCATCTTTACGCGAAATGTAATCTTCACAATTAAAATCTTTTACTACGCCAGCAAATCGCGTTGCATAGGCACTAGTATCAAAATGGTTGATCAGGCTGATGCCACTCTGCCCGGCAAGAACAGCTTTCCATGTGGATTCGACTGTATTACCGACAGGAGACAACATGCCCAGTCCCGTCACAACAACTCGACGCTTAGACACGGTTGTCCTCCAGGGAAGGAAAAATAACACTAGGACAAAAAAAACTTAGGCGGTCGAGTGACCGCCTAACTATCTAAACTTAAAGCATGTTCGCTTACTGCTGGTTAGCGTTGATAAAATCAATAGCTGCCTGAACAGTAGTGATTTTTTCTGCTTCTTCGTCTGGAATCTCAGTGTCAAACTCTTCTTCCAGAGCCATTACCAGCTCAACGGTGTCCAGAGAATCCGCGCCAAGATCTTCAACGAAAGAAGCGCTGTTCTTCACTTCGTCTTCTTTAACACCCAGTTGTTCAACGATGATTTTCTTAACGCGTTCTTCGATAGTGCTCATACTCTTAAATTTCCTATCAAAACTCGCTTTCGCGATGGTTTTCGTAGTGTATAAAATGTTGAAAAAGATGCAACTAAATCTCGGCTGGTCAAACCACGATTTTACGCTATTTTGCGGTTTTCACCTCAAATAATGCAAATACTTTCGTGATTTTTAAATCATATACATGCCGCCATTGACATGTAACGTTTCACCAGAAATATAGCTGGCCTCGTCAGAGGCTAAAAATGCAACAGCACTGGCGATTTCTTTAGCCTGCCCAAGCCGGTTAGCTGGTACTTGGGCTAAAATGCCTGCGCGATGTTCATCTGTCAACGCCGTCGTCATGTCCGTCTCAATAAAGCCAGGTGCCACAACGTTGACAGTAATGCCACGTGAAGCCACCTCACGCGCCAAAGACTTGCTAAAACCGATCAGACCCGCTTTAGCTGCCGCGTAGTTAACCTGCCCTGCATTGCCCATAGTCCCAACTACAGAACCGATGGTAATGATACGCCCAAACCGCTTTTTCATCATAGCGCGCATTACCGCTTTTGACAGACGGAATACGGAAGTCAGATCAGTGTCAATAATATCTTGCCACTCTTCGTCCTTCATACGCATCAGCAGGTTATCACGCGTAATACCTGCATTATTAACTAAAATGTCAACTTCGCCAAATTCCGCACGAATCGCTGTCAATACAGACGCGATTGACGCAGGGTCAACGACGTTCAACATATAGCCTTTGCCACTCTTACCCAGATAGGCACTAATGGCTTCTGCGCCCTTTTCACTGGTCGCGGTACCAATAACACGGGCACCACGTTCAGCCAATAATTCTGCAATCGCACGGCCAATACCGCGGCTCGCGCCGGTTACCAGCGCAATTTGTCCTTCGAAGCTCATGTTACCCTCTTTCTTCGTTTTCAAGCGCACTGGTCAGTGTAGCAACATCGTTTACCGGTGCTGCAACCAGAGTATCGACGATACGCTTGGTCAAACCCGTCAAGACCTTACCTGGCCCTACTTCTAGCAGCAGCTCAACACCTTCTGCTGCGATGAATTCAACACTTTCAGTCCAACGTACCGGGTTATAGAGCTGACGCACCAACGCGCTACGGATAGCCTCTGGTGAGACTTCAGCTTTCACATCCACATTGTTTACCACTGGGAAGACAGGTGCCTGGAATTCAATGTTTTCCAACGCTTCAGCCAGTCTATCCGCTGCAGGTTTCATCAACGCACAATGGGAGGGCACACTGACCGGCAATGGCAAGGCACGTTTGGCACCGGCGGCTTTACAAGCAGCACCTGCGCGTTCTACTGCCTCTTTGTTGCCCGCAATAACCACCTGACCTGGTGAGTTAAAGTTTACCGGCGAGACAACCTGACCTTGGGCTGATGCTTCACAGGCTTTAGCAATGGCATCGTTATCCAGACCAATAATCGCGTACATCGCACCAGTACCTTCAGGAACCGCTTCTTGCATCAGCTTGCCGCGCAATTCAACCAAGCTAACCGCCTGTTTGAAATCTAGCACACCAGCACACACCAGCGCTGAGTATTCACCCAAGCTATGGCCTGCCATCAGCGCAGGCGGTTTACCACCTTGGTGCTGCCAGACGCGCCAAATAGCCACGGAAGCCGTGAGCAGCGCCGGCTGCGTCTGCCAGGTTTTGTTCAGTTCTTCTGCCGGGCCTTGTTGGACCAACTGCCAAAGGTCATAACCCAGAACAGACGACGCTTCACTGAAGGTCGCTTCAACTATCGGAAATTGTGCGGCCAAATCAGCCAGCATACCCAGAGATTGAGATCCCTGACCTGGAAATACCATTGCAAATTTCGACATTTTGCTTTCCCGTTAAACAAAAAACTGCCTGTTAAATCAAAAACGAACCAGCGCGGAACCCCAGGTAAAGCCGCCGCCAAACGCTTCCAGCAGCACTAACTGCCCACGTTGTATGCGCCCATCTCGTACCGCTTCGTCCAGCGCCGCAGGGACAGATGCAGCAGAGGTGTTGCCATGACGATCGAGCGTGACCACCACTTTATCCATCCCCATGCCTAATTTTTTAGCCGTGGCGCTGATAATACGCAGGTTCGCCTGATGCGGTACTAACCAATCCAGCGCCGTGCGATCCAGATTATTGGCTTGTAATGTCTCATCCACAATGTGGGCAAGCTCAGTTACCGCAACTTTAAACACTTCATTACCCGCCATCGTGACATAAGCTGGCTGGTCTTGATGTTGGCGATCCTGATACGGCAGTGCGAGCAGCTCGCCGTACTTGCCATCGGCATGTAAGTGGGTCGAAAGAATGCCTGGCTGCTCTGATGCACCTAATACCACCGCACCGGCACCATCGCCAAATAATATGATAGTGCCACGATCCTCGGGGTTCAACGCCCGAGAGAGCATATCTGAACCAATCACCAGAGCGTGATTAACCGCACCGCTCTTGACGTACTGATCCGCAACACTCAGCGCATAGGTGAAACCGGCACATGCCGCCGCCAAATCAAACGAAGCGGCATCTTTGATGCCCAGCATCTGTTGAACCTGGCAGGCTGAACTTGGAAATGCATGGCTTGAAGACGTCGTTGCAATGATAATTAGCCCAATATCATTTTTATCAATACCGGCCATTTCCAGCGCGTTGTTTGCCGCCTGGAAAGCCATGCTTGCGACGGTTTCGTCCAGACCAGCGATACGCCGTTCACGAATACCGGTGCGGGTGACAATCCACTCGTCCGTCGTATCCACCATTTTTTCTAAATCAGCATTGCTGCGTACTTGTGCGGGCAGATAACTCCCCGTACCGAGAATCTTAGTATACATGGACGATCAGTCACTCTTGGGTAAAACCGCTTCAAGGCGCGCGGCAATTCTTTCAGGAACTTGCCGCTGCACCGCCTGTACCGCCTGTTCGATAGCAACTGCGAATGCACGTTGATTCGCCGCACCATGGCTCTTGATTACAATGCCCCGTAATCCTAACAGACATGCACCATTATACTGGTCGGGGTTCAAATGACCGAACCGCTTCGCCACGCGTTTTTGCAGCCAACGGCCGATGAGCTTAAGCCACCACGACTGTTTGCTGCCTTCGCCCGATGATTTGAGCAGTGACAAGAACACTCTTATCACACCTTCCATAGTCTTTAAGGTGACGTTACCCACGAAGCCGTCACAAACCATCACATCAGTCTTACCTGTGAGCAAATCATTGCCCTCCAGATAACCAATATAGTTGATAGCCGGTGTATTTTTTAATACTGCGGCGGCTTCGCGGATATTATCCAATCCCTTGGTTTCCTCTTCGCCAATATTCAGCAAAGCAACACGGGGATGCGCTATTCCAACAACTTCTTCTGCCATCACCGCCCCCATGACGGCGAATTGCACTAACATCGTGCTATCACACTCAACATTCGCGCCCAAATCCAGTACCACGGTTTTGCTACGTTGTTGATTGGGAATCACCGTCATTAACGCCGGGCGTTCTATCCCATCCAATGGCTTAATCAGCATCTTCGCCAACCCCATCAATGCTCCGGTATTCCCTGCACTCACACAAGCTGCCGCATCGCCGTTTTTGACAAGCTCCAATGCAATACGCATTGAGGTGCCACGACTGGCACGAATCGCTTGTGAGGGTTTAGCATCGCTGGCAATAACCTGCTCAGCGGGAATTATCTGTAACCTCTCCAGCAACAAAGGATCGGCATTAACAAGTAACGGAGTGAGGGTGTCGGGGTTCCCGACCAGCAGAAGTTTAAGCTGTGGATTAGAGGCCAGCGCCTGCAATGAAGCAGGCACTGTGACGTGGGGACCGAAATCCCCACCCATTGCATCTAACGCGAGGGTTAGACAAGTCAAGGTATCGCCTTGCTAAAGATTAGCAAGTACTACTCAGCCGATGACCTTGCGGCCGCGGTAGAAACCGTCGGCTGTGATGTGGTGACGCAGGTGAGTTTCACCGGAAGTTTTGTCCACAGACAGAGTGGCGGTGGTCAGTGCATCGTGTGAACGGCGCATGCCACGTTTGGAACGAGTGGGTTTGTTCTGTTGTACGGCCATTGACCTTACTCCTTAATTACTTTTCTTTAAACTGGCTAATACGGCAAATGGATTGGGTTTTTCCGCCTCTGGAGGCAGTTTACCAAATACCATGTCCGCCTCGGACACTTCACAGTGTTCAGAATCATGTACCGGAACGACAGGCAGTGAAAGAATAATTTCATCTTCAATCATTGCCAGCAGATCAACTTCGCCAAACTCGTCGACTTCGATCGGCTCGTACGCTTCCGGTAATGCCTCAGCCTGCTCATCGTTGACGACCGGGCTGAAACAATACGTTGTATGAACATGGTGTGCAAACGTGTTACCACAGCGCTGACACATCAATGTTACATCGACGTCCGCAAGACCTGTAATGACCGCCAGGCGCTGATTATCGATATTAAACGATAATGAGGCCACGACATCGCTGTCCACACTTACCACTGAGTCGGCTACTCGAGTAACCTGCTCAGGCGAATAGATACCTGCGTAGTCTAAACGTTTCTGAGCGGTACGAACCGCATCAATGGTCAGGGGTAATTTTACCTTTTGCATAGGGCGCGCATATTAACTTTGTAACGACATAGAGTCAAAGAAAAAGGCCTTTTTACCGCACCTTTCACCAATATTCGCTTCCGAAGCGGCAGACAGTTTAAAATGCCTGATAAAATTACGCTACGATTTATGGAAAATATTATGCCGCAATTAGTTTTAGCCTCAACATCATCATACCGCCGCGCATTGCTAGAAAAACTGCAATTACCTTTTATTACTGCCATACCGCAAACAGATGAAACTCCGATGCCAAACGAGGCTGCCGATATTCTGGTACAACGGCTCGCATGTTCAAAAGCCCGCTCATTGGCGGAGCGCTACCCGCAGCATCTTATTATCGGATCGGATCAGGTGTGTGTTATTGACGGAAAAATAACCGGCAAGCCGCACACCTATGAAAATGCAGTGAAACAATTGCAGCAAGCCAGTGGTCGGTGTGTCACTTTTTATACTGGTCTGGCGTTGCTGGATAGCACAAATAACCGTATTAATGGCATCTGCGAAACATTTGATGTTTATTTTCGTACCTTAACGGACGCAGAAATAGACGGTTATCTCACGCGTGAACAACCCTGGAACTGTGCCGGAAGTTTTAAAAGTGAGGGGTTAGGGATTACATTATTTGAACGACTGACCGGCCGAGATCCTAATACATTGGTTGGCTTGCCATTAATTGCCCTCACTCAGATGCTGATTGAACAAGGGGTAAACCCACTGCTGTAACAGATAAATAAAACAGGGTACGTTTAACGACACCCTGTTTTTTATCCGTTATTTCTACACTTTATTTTCTGCTGCTTTTTTGCGCAATATCAACAAGCAGTGACGCAATTGATTATCCAGTGGTGCTTCAATACGCATGGTTTCACCGCTATTAGGGTGTTCAAAACGTAATGCCGCGGCATGAAGAAATAGACGATGCAATCCCGTTCCCTGCAATTGTTGATCAAATTCGCGGTCACCATAACGATCATCAAAAGCAATCGGGTGACCTGCATGTAGCGCATGAACACGGATCTGGTGTGTACGGCCGGTTATCGGGCTGGCTTTGACCAACGTCGCGTGCTCAAAACGCTCTTCGACTTTAAAACGCGTTTCAGAAGGTTTGCCCTCGCTGCTGACCTTCACCACACGTTCACCACTTTGCATAATATTTTTCAACAACGGAGCCTGAACCGCTTTGCAGTGTGCCTGCCATTGGCCACGCACCAGTGCCAGATAATCTTTCTGCATGTTTTTCAAACGTAGCTGTTCGTGCAACGAACGCAGCGCAGAACGCTTCTTCGCCACCAACAACACACCTGAGGTATCTCGGTCAAGGCGGTGTACTAACTCAAGGAACCGGGCCTCAGGGCGCAGCGCACGCAACCCTTCAATGACACCAAAACTTAAACCACTGCCACCATGAACCGCCGTACCAGAAGGTTTATTCAGCACCAGCAGGTAATCATCTTCAAATAAAATGCAATCGGCCAACGCCGCGACTTTATCCAATTTAGGGGATAGCTGCACTTCTTCGCGTTCAGCAACACGAACGGGTGGCACTCGCACCACATCACCATCAACCAATTTATATTCTGGCTTAATGCGGCCTTTATTAACGCGGACCTCACCTTTGCGCACAATGCGATAAATCATACTCTTTGGCACACCTTTTAATTTAGTGAGCAAAAAGTTATCGATCCGCTGACCGGCTTCGTCGGCAGAAATGGTGATTAATTGTACTACTGGATTATTCGTTTTCATGGGGCGCGATTCTAAATACACCGAGGAATTAGCGCCACCCCTTTTTCTGTGCTTAACTGTCATTCTGACTATTAGAAGATATCGTTTGCGCGCTTTTATTGTTTAATAAGACAACGATAGCCGCCAACACTGTGAATACAGTAAAAGAATCTTTACGTAGACAGGTAAAGTCATCTTGCTATATCGGTGTCAGCAATGGAATAATGACCTTAATTCTGCGTTGATTCTCGTTAGGCCAAGAGACTTGTGGAATAATAAACTTTGTCTGATAACACAAAAACGCAGCAATGGCGTAAGACGTAATGTGAAATCAAACAATTAGCGGGCTGCGGGTTGCAGCTTGGCCGGCAAGTGGGATCAGATCTGTTGCCTTACATTCAGAAGCTGCCCTTTATATAAAAGCGCTGTTTTTCAGAAAGAAACACAGGCTTACCGAAATAATGCGCCCCTATGCAGGCGACAACCGTGAGGTTGACGGCTTTGCGAGAAGACTCGGGGTCATCGGTTTACCCGGCCATGAGGTTATTTTGCCCGCAGTTCTAACGCCAATGTAAAAATAACGAGTAAGTTAAAGATGAAAAGAATGTTGATTAACGCAACTCAGCAAGAAGAGTTGCGTGTTGCCCTTGTAGATGGACAGCGGCTGTATGACTTGGATATTGAAAGCCCAGGCCATGAACAGAAAAAAGCGAATATTTACAAAGGCAAAATCACCCGAATCGAACCCAGTCTGGAAGCCGCTTTTGTTGATTACGGTGCTGAACGACATGGTTTTCTCCCATTAAAAGAAATTTCTCGCGAATATTTCCCTAGTAACTATTCCTCTCATGGCCGCCCGAACATCAAAGATGTGCTGCGCGAAGGCCAGGAAGTTATTGTTCAGGTTGATAAAGAAGAACGTGGTAATAAAGGTGCCGCACTCACTACTTTCATCAGCCTGGCAGGCAGTTATTTGGTTCTGATGCCAAACAATCCTCGTGCCGGTGGTATTTCCCGCCGTATCGAAGGTGATGACCGTACAGAATTGAAAGAAGCCCTATCCTCCCTGCAATTGCCTGATGGCATGGGTTTGATTGTCCGTACTGCCGGGGTTGGCAAATCTGCCGACGCGCTGCAATGGGACTTATCATTCCGCCTAAAGCACTGGGATGCGATTAAAAAAGCCGCTGAAGGTCGCCCTGCGCCGTTCTTGATTCATCAGGAAAGTAACGTGATTGTCCGTGCTTTCCGTGATTATCTGCGTCCGGACATTGGCGAAATCCTGATTGATAACCCTAAAGTTCTTGATCTGGCTAAAGAGCACATTTCTGCTCTGGGCCGCCCGGATTTCAGCAGTAAAATCAAGCTTTACAGCGGTGAAATCCCACTGTTCAGCCACTACCAGATTGAGTCGCAAATTGAATCGGCTTTCCAGCGTGAAGTGCGCCTGCCTTCCGGCGGATCTATTGTTATCGACTCCACCGAAGCGCTAACCGCAATTGATATCAACTCCGCGCGTGCGACTCGTGGTGGTGATATCGAAGAAACCGCGTTCAATACCAACCTTGAAGCCGCCGATGAAATTGCTCGCCAGTTGCGTTTACGTGACCTCGGTGGCCTGATCGTCATCGACTTTATCGACATGACACCGGTGCGCCATCAGCGTGAAGTTGAAAACCGCCTGCGTGATGCCGTGCGTCAAGATCGCGCCCGTATCCAGATTGGCCGCATCTCGCGCTTCGGTTTGCTGGAAATGTCCCGTCAGCGTCTCAGCCCATCCCTGGGTGAGTCAAGCCATCATGTGTGCCCACGCTGTAGCGGTACTGGTACTGTCCGTGACAACGAATCACTGTCACTTTCTATTCTGCGTTTGATTGAAGAAGAAGCGCTGAAAGAAAATACCCATGAAGTTCACGCCATTGTGCCAGTACAGATTGCCTCGTATCTGCTGAACGAAAAGCGCGAATCCGTCAATGCTATCGAAAAACGTCAGGGTGGCGTGCGTGCGGTGATCGTGCCAAACGATCAGATGCAGACACCACACTATTCCGTCCTACGGGTGCGTAAAGGTGAGGAAGTTCCTTCCCTGAGCTACTTGTTGCCACAACTGCATGAAGCAGAAATGGCGCAGCCGCAGGAAGAAGCCGCCATTGAGCGCAAACGCCCAGAGCAACCAGCGCTGGCGACGTTCTCTCTGCCAACAGAAGTGCCACCAGAAGCTGCACCGGCTGTCGCCAGTGTTAACGCGACAGTTGCACCACAGCCTGCAACCACCGTCAACACAGACCAACCAGGCTTCTTTAGTCGCCTATTCAGTGGCCTGAAAGGTCTCTTCGCCACAGCGTCAACTGAAGCAGAAGTTAAACCAGTAGAAGTTGAGAAAACCGAAACCAGCGAAAATCGTCGTAACGATCGCCGCAATCCTCGCCGCCAAAACAATGGCCGCAAGGACAGGGGTGAGCGTACACCGCGTGAAGGCCGTGATAACAGCACTCGTGACAGTAACTCTCGTGACAGCAATAGCCGTGACAATAGTTCTCGCGATAGCAATTCTCGTGACAATAACAGCCGCGACACTGCGAACCGTGAGGGTCGTGAAGACCAGCGCCGCAATAAACGCCCTACTCAGCAGGCACCACAAGCGCAGAGTGATGTCGCAGAAGCGGATAACACTCCGCAAGAGCAACAACCGCAACGCCGTGGTGATCGTCAACGTCGCCGTCAAGATGATAAACGTCAGGCACCTGTCGAAGCGAAAGTTGAAGTCGCAGAGGTAAGTGTTGTTGAGGATGTACAACCTGAGCAAGAAGAGCGCCAGCAGGTTATGCAGCGCCGTCAACGTCGCCAATTGAATCAGAAAGTCCGAATTCAATCTGCGAATGACGAGTTGAATGTTCTGGAAAGTAAAGCGCCAGAAAGCAGCATCAGCGCACCGGTTGCTAATATCGCTTCACCTGTCGTACAAGAAGAGGTGAAATTACTGCCACAGGTCACTGCTCAGGCCGATGAAGAGAGTGCAAACGATCGTAATGCCAATAATGAGAATGGTATGCCGCGTCGTTCACGTCGTTCACCACGTCATCTGCGTGTTAGTGGTCAGCGCCGCCGCCGTTATCGTGACGAGCGTTATCCGACACAGTCGGCCATGCCGCTGGCCGGTGCTTTCGCCTCACCAGAAATGGCATCAGGCAAAGTGTGGGTGCGTTATCCGGTCGCTCAACCTATTGAACAACAAGTTTTCGTCGAAAACCCGGTTGAACAACCCGTTGAAGTGGCAGCAATAGAGGCTCCGGTCACTACCGTGGTTGTGGCAGAAGTGCCTGTCGTGGCCGCCGTTGTTGAGGCTGTAGCCCCGACACCGGCACCACAACACAAACCGGGTGGGTCATCATCTTCAGCGGCAGCCGTTCCAGGCCGTGCACCTGTTGCAGTAGTTGAACCGGTGGTTGAGGACGTGGTTGTTGTAGATACGATGGTTGCAGATACGATGGTTGCAGATACGATGGTTGAAGAAACGATTGTGGAAGAAACCGCCCCGGTTGCAGAAATCGCACCAGAAACGGTAGCTGCGGCTGAACCCGCGCCAATTATTGAAGAGCTGGCGGTTGAAGCTCCAGTCATGGCACAAACTATAGCGGAAAGCGTTGCAAAAACGGCGGTAGCAGCGACCATCGTTGAAGAGACTATCGCGTCAGAAGCCGTCGTTGAAGGCACGATTAGCGAAGAAACCATCACAGCAGAGCCTGTTGTGAGCATTGCTCCGGTTACTGTGGCGGTTCAGCACCCCGTGATGACTCAACCAGATGGTGCCGTATTCAAACACATTGCCTCGGCACCAATGACGAAAGCACCTGCACCTAACTACGCGCCACAAGCAACAACTCAAGGCAACTGGGAACGTCCAGCCTTTGATTTTGCTGGCAAAGGTTCTGCGGGTGGCCATGCTGCGGCAACGCAGGCAACGGCACCAGCAACAAAACCGCAGTCGGTCGAATAATAACGCCATAAATGGCTAAAACAAAACCCGCCATCAGGCGGGTTTTTTATTGTCACGAACTCACTGACAATCGTGTTCTATCAGGCTATCTGCTTTACTCTTTTGATCTCGAGACTTTCTAACTTGCCCTCAATCGCTTTCACAAACCGTTTAAAGTGTTCCGTATGATTATGTTTTTCCAATGCATCGTCAGACGCCCAACGCTCGAAAAAGACAAAAGAACCTTTCTGATCGCTTTCAGCGTGGAGATCATATTGCAGATTTCCTTTCTCCTCGCGGCTCGGCTCTATAACCTGATGAGCCGCTTGTTTCACATCATCAATACATTCGGATTTTGCCACTAAACTGGCGATGACACGGACTTCCATAGTTATTCTCCCATGCTATACATTTAATCTGCTTATACCCGCCGTCTTTCACGCTTTAGGTGTATTGGCGGCTCTCGTTACCTGGCCCATCATGAGATCTCAGCTCTTTGAGGCCACTGCAAATAGAGTCGTCACCCGACTCACTTACTGAGTCAGCGCCTCGGTTTATCCCCCCTGCGACCTTCCTGCATTTTGAAAGCTGTGGAGTATATGCAGCAAAACACTCGTCCACCCTATGGGGCAATCTTTCCTCTAACATCTCTATAAGATGCCTTTTTTGCATTGTTTTCAACTTAACGCCAACAATCAGATGCATCCAGGTCACTTTCCGCTTATCCTTTGACCCCGCCGAAACATTCCAGTTACAGTATAAAAACCCCCGATATCTCACCAAGACTGCGGAGCACGTTGAATGACTGCACAACCCCAAACCCTGAAAATTCGCCGCCCGGATGACTGGCACATTCATTTACGTGATGATGAGATGCTCAGTACCGTGCTGCCCTATACTTCTGAGGTTTTTGCCAGGGCGATTGTCATGCCTAACCTGGCCCCCCCAATAACCTCCGTGGCTGCGGCTATCGCTTATCGGGAACGTATTCTGGCAGCCGTGCCAGCCGGGCATAAATTCACTCCGCTGATGACGTGTTATCTGACCAATACCCTTGATACCAGAGAGCTAACCACAGGCTTTGAGCAAAGTGTATTTACTGCGGCAAAACTTTATCCCGCCAACGCGACCACCAATTCAAACCACGGTGTTTCCGATATCCCAGCAATTTATCCGCTGTTTGAACAAATGCAAAAAATAGGTATGCCACTGTTGATTCACGGTGAAGTCACAGACGCTGCCGTTGATATTTTCGACCGCGAAGCCCGTTTCATTGATCAAGTTTTGGAACCTCTGCGCCAAAAATTTCCGGAATTGAAAATTGTTTTTGAGCATATAACAACCAAAGATGCAGCAGACTATGTATTGGCAGGCAATCGTTTCCTTGGTGCAACCATCACTCCACAGCATTTGATGTTTAACCGCAATCATATGCTGGTTGGAGGTATTCGCCCTCACCTATTCTGTCTGCCTATACTGAAACGCAGTACTCATCAGGAAGCATTACGTCAGGCGGTTGCCAGTGGCTCTGACCGCTTTTTCCTCGGCACCGACTCTGCCCCTCATGTGAAGCTACGCAAAGAGTCATCTTGTGGCTGTGCTGGGGTCTTCAATGCCCCGGCAGCCCTGCCCGCGTATGCGACGGTGTTTGAAGAGTTAAATGCCTTACCGCATTTGGAAGCTTTCTGTTCCTTAAATGGCCCGCGTTTCTATGGTTTGCCGGTTAATGAAGACTTTGTTGAGTTGGTTCGAACACCTTTCCAACAGCCGGACGAGATCCTACTCGGCCATGAGTCCGTGATTCCATTCCTTGCCGGTCAGACCATTAACTGGTCAGTCAAAAGCTGATAGCCATAACCGGAGAGAATAATCATCTCTCCGGTTACTGATTTTCTATATCAGTCACTTGCAACCCGAACACTTACACTGTATAAATAACCAGTATAAACATTCGGAGGGGCAAATATGCGTGTTGAAGTCAGTATTGATAGAAAAAATCAGTTACCCGCAGGTGCAATTGAAGCGCTAACCGATGAATTGAGCAAACGACTAAATACCAAATTCCCCGACACCACCACTGCGGTACAAGTGCGTTATGCCGGGGCGAATAATCTTTCTGTTTTAGGCGGCGCTAAAACGGATAAAGATCTGATTTCTGAAATATTACAAGAAATATGGGAAAGCGCTGACGACTGGTTCGACGCGGAGTAACCCAATTAATGCTGTTTTTGCCGGGGAGTCGTTCCTCGGCTTTTTTATTCCAGCGCCAAATCTTTCCTCTTTTCCCCCGCATACTTTTTTATTAACCTCATTTCACTCCCCCGATGAATAAATCAACAGATAATAAATAATTTGTAAAGATTTCCTAATAATCTCCAAATTCATTGCGGGTTGCGTATACTAAAAAAGCTCACCTGCTCATGAGCCGCATTGATCCTCATTAGTCACTCCAGTCAGTAACTACTATAGAAGGGGTCTTTATGGACAGAAATGATGAAGTTATTCAGACTCACCCGCTTGTAGGCTGGGATATCAGCACGGTAGATGTATACGACGCGATGATGATACGTCTTCATTATCTGTCTTCTTTGGATCAGCCACCCGAGGATGCATTGGTCGATAGGACGCTTTGGCTGACGACCGATGTTGCACGCCAATTAATTAATATTTTAGAAGCAGGCATTGCTAAAATTGAGTCATCAGAATATCAAGACCTTGACCACCGTAAACATTAGTTCTTATTCACCAGTTAATATTTTCAATGTACCTATAAACAGGCACCAGTGAATTCTACTTGGTGCCTTTTTATTAACCGTTCCTCCAGTGAAAAGCGCAACATCTCTTTTTCTCTCCCCTTTCCCGTGCTATTACTGTCGTTTTAATTTTTATCGTTACTGCCACTCACTTTTATTTATAGCCACTGGCGATTGTTGCTACGATAAATACCGCAGCCAAGGCAGACGATACCCCGGAGTGTACAAATATGGATTATGATTTAATTGTTATCGGTAGCGGTTCAGTTGGCTCAGCTACGGGTTACTACGCCACACAAGCGGGTCTAAAAGTATTAATAATTGACAGTGCTATGCCACCACATCAGGCTGGCAGTCATCATGGCGACACACGAATCATTCGTCATGCGTATGGTGAAGGGGATAAATATGTTCCTTTAGTATTACGTGCTCAAATGTTGTGGGATCAGTTATCACTTCAGACAGGCGAAAAATTATTCCATGCCAGTGGAGTGGTTAATCTCGGTCCCGATGACTCAACATTTCTAAACAACGCCAGACAAAGTGCACAACAATATGATTTACCAGTAGAAATATTAACCGCCGCACAAATCCGCGAAAAGTGGCCGGTATTTACTGTGCCAGATAACTATATCGGCGTGTTTGAGCCTCAGGCTGGTTATCTGCGTTCAGAATTGGCGATCAAAACCCTGATCAATGCAGTCACTGAGGCGGGTTGTGGGATTCTATTCAATTGCCCGGTCACCGCTATCGAGCCATTCGATAAGGGTATTGATGTTGTGACCATCGATGGTACCTACAGTGCCCATAAAGTGGTTGTGACCGCCGGTACTTGGGTGAAAGAGTTAATTCCTGACTTGCCAATAACCCCGATCCGCAAGGTGTTTTCCTGGCATCAGGCTGATGGCCGCTACAGTGAAAATAACCATTTCCCGGCATTTACGATCGAAACACCAGATCATATCCACTACTACGGCTTCCCATCTCAGAATGATGAACTCAAACTCGGTAAACATAATGGTGGTCAGCCCATTGAATCCGCCGCACAACGTAAACCGTTTGGCAGTTATGCTGAGGACGGCACCGAAGTCTTTGGTTTCTTACGTAACTACTTACCGGGTGTCGGCGTTTGTTTGCACGGTGCTGCGTGCAGTTACGATATGAGCCCTGACGAAGATTTCATTATCGATACGCTGCCAGGCAATAACAATATTATGGTAGTAAGTGGTTTAAGTGGTCATGGATTTAAATTCGCGACTGCTCTGGGAGAAGTAGCATCACTATTCGCTCAGGATAAACCATCACCTATTGATATTTCGGCTTTTTCTCTAGCACGTTTTTCGAGTATAATCTATTAGGTTAGAGGTTTTTTGTGATAGGCTGTTGCCGATGACTGCAAATATTTATTCCTACGTCATCGGTTTATATTTTCTTCTTTTACCCATTTAATAAATAGCAGGATCTTACATTCGTTAAAGCCGTTACAATTCATCGTGATTCCCGAATTGACGTTCAAGGTAACAAGGGATTAACTTATCCTTGTTTGCGATCAGGTATGGTTGCTGTCAGACAAGGATGTAATTCCCATGAAAATATTAATTATTGATGAATGCTTTTATACCCGTGCAGGGGTAAATACATATTTAAATAGTTCGTCCAGCTTAACATTAATGGATGTGCCAACCGTTGAGCAGGCAACATTAGCGATTCAAAATTTTGTTCCTGACATAATAATTGTCAATCTAACAAATTATTGCCGATTTGGCGGGCATTGCCCAATATTAGCACAATTCATAAACAGTTGCGGTCAGGCTAGAGTTTATATTTATCTGGATGCATCATATCCTTTTAGCGAAATTCCTATTCCGTTAACAGGCTCAGTATCAATCTTAGCTAAAAGACACTTGCCTAAACTGTTACAGGGGTTACCCTGCGTATCCGATGAAACACAAAAATCGCATTCCTGCTGCCCGGCATCACTTTTCAGCCCACAAGAACATAAAGTGATGTGTTACTGGATGACAGAGATGCCTAATTACCGGATCGCTAGAAAGCTGAATATCAGCGATAGCACTGTTTATTCTCATAAACGACATATCACAGAAAAAATAAAAGTTAGAAACCGCTTGGAATTGTGTTTTATTTATAATGTTTTCAAGTATTTTTATTGAAATTAATATACCAAAATTAATTAAGATACCGTGAAATTTCTAACCGAAGATATTATCACCAAGTGATTTATATATTGGAACTGTGATCGAATTAATATAATAAATACAGATTTATTAAAAACTCGATTACATTCCTTACTTCAATTAATTAAATAATAAATTATAGTTTATTTAATTACACACCAAGTTTAGTATTTTTATCAAATTTATGAGCGCGTAAATTTAATCAGGCTGGCTCATTGTTTACAAAATTTAAATTACCTATAATGGGTGCTAATTTTAGCCACGAGCAGTAAGCATGTTAAATAAATTGTTCTCGATAGTTATTGATAATGTGCGTGAGCATCTGGTGTTCTATATCTGCTTACTGATGATTTTACTCGCGTTAGATGTTTATTTCTTTTTCTATCAAACGTTTTCTTAGTCATGTTCTACAGCTCCCCTTGCTAAACAGGGCCAGCAGGTAACTCGCCTGTGGCCAATAGCGAAGAAACCTCATATCAGTCGAGCGTTGCTTCATCGCTCTTTACGGGTTTCCCATCACTCAGTAAAACTGCAAATTTATGGCCCGCTGGCGTTAGCTCAAGAGCTATTTTAGCAATGATAGTCAAAGGCACTGAGAGTAGCATCCCGATTGGTCCCAATAGCCAGCCCCAGAAGATCAATGATAAGAATACGACTAGCGTCGAAAGCCCCAGCCCACGGCCCATCATGCGCGGATCAATAATATTGCCGCCAATCAGGTTGATTAGCACATAACCCCCGGTCACCGCAAAAGCATCGGCAAAACCATTAAATAGCAACGCTTGAATAATCGGCGGAACAGCCGCCAGCACGGAACCAATATTGGGAATATAATTCAGTACAAACGCTAATAACCCCCACAAAAAGGCAAATCTAACCCCCATTGCCGCCAGGAAAAGCCAGATAACAATCCCCGTCACAATACTGATCACAGTTTTGATCACCAGATAATGTGTTACGCCATTTAATGCGCGCTTGAGGATTGCATTCCCTTCTTCTGGATTATCAAACATCAATTGTACTTTATACGGCAGGCGCTCCACTTCAAATAACATAAAGACTACCGTCATCAGTAGCAAAAACGTATTAGCCATAGCGCCAGAAAGATGGCCAATTAATCGGGTAACAAAGTTCATCGCCATGCTGGGATCAACATGCTTCATAAGGTCATCTACCGAGAATTCGATATTAAAACGCATAGCAAACTCTTGTAGTTCGCGCATTTTTTCCAACATCATGCCACGATATTGCGGTACTGAACGGGCGAATTCATTGAGGGACGTACCTAAACGGCTAAATAATAGCGCCATCAGCAAAATAATGATGGTAACCAATAACACAATAGCCAATGTGCGGGGGATTTTGATCCGCTCTAGCAATTTTACTAATGGGTTCAGTACGATAGCCAGAAATATAGCCAGCAGGAACGGTACCACGATCGGCGAGGCGGCTTTTATCCCCGCCATGATAACCACCAGCATTGCCAGCATCGTGACTAACCGTAACCCTTGGCTACTTACCCCAGGTATTGTCATTATTAATCCTTGTATCGAAATCGCTACCGCACGGGCGGCATAAAAAAAGACGCTATCGAATAAAATAGCCGATAACGTCTTCTAAAGCCTAATTTAAATAACCATATGCCCTTATCACAGGGTGCCGTAGCTGTGTTAGCGGCTATCACTCACCCGAATCCTTAACGCGGCACCGACGGTCTTGGGTAATACCCCTCACTTGGCGCAGTTACTTCTTTTCTGGCACAGGAATATGCATGGTGGTTTGCAGCAGCCCTTTAGACTTATTAAAAATCTTAACTCCATTCTCACGCCCTGCCCGGCGGGAACGCTGCTCTTCCTGGGGCAATTTCAGCTCTTCCTGACAAATCTGGCTACAGCACCCTTCGAAGCTCGCTGCGCAAGACGGACACTGGATAAACAGCAAATGGCACCCATCATTTTTGCAATTGGTATGTGTATCACATGGCGTACCACACTGATGGCAGTGAGCAATCACATCATCCGAGATGCGCTCGCCCATCCGCTCATCAAAAACAAAGTTTTTACCGATAAACTTCAGTGGCAAACCCTGTTCTTTGGCTTTGCGGGCATACTCAATAATGCCGCCTTCAACGTGATAAACATTTTTAAAACCCTTGTGCAGCATGTATGCGCTGGCTTTTTCACAGCGAATACCACCGGTGCAATACATGACGATATTCTTCTCTTTGTCATGTTGCAGCATGTCCACCGCCATTGGTAGCTGCTCGCGGAAGGTATCAGAAGGGACTTCAATCGCGTTTTCAAAATGGCCCACTTCATATTCATAGTGGTTGCGCATATCAACAAATAATGTATCCGGGTCGTCAATCATCTGATTGACCTGATCCGCTTTGAGATAGTGCCCAACATTCGCGGGATCAAAGCTATCATCATCGATACCATCTGCGACAATGCGCTCACGCACCTTCATGCGCAGTACCCAAAATGACTTACCGTCGTCTTCGTGAGCCACATTCAAGCGTATCATTGCCAGCGCCGGATGCGCGGCAAACAGCGCGGTCTTGAACTCATCGTAACGATTGGCAGGCACGCTGATTTGCGCGTTGATACCCTCTTTTGCTACATAAACCCGGCCAAATACACCGAGTTTAACGAATTGACTATAGAGGCTATCGCGGAAGGTTTTGGCATCTTCCAGAGTGAAGTATTTATAAAAAGAAACTGTGGTGCGCGGTTCGGTTTCAGCCAACATGCGCGCTTTAAGTTCCTCATTAGAAATTCGGTTATGTAACACTGGCATGGTGTACTTTCCTGTCTTCGAAGAGGTTACTGATATAATATTTAATTATTGCTCAATGGGTTATGTAATTCCCCTGTGGAATAACCACCATAAATCATCGCGCAATAGAACTGATGTTTTGGCACGCAGACACCGCGCGGCGCACATAATACCTGAAACTGCCGCACGGCACATCTTTAGCGGTAATCCAGTTCAGTAAAAGCAGCAACGATAACCCCAGTCAATAAGACAACGCCAGCCGCAATCAGCCATGATCGGCTCTGCCAACCTGCACCCAAATAACCCATTATGCCACCGGCAGCCAATAACCCTGCGCTGAGTTTTGCAGCTCGCATCGCCCACACTCCGATAAGTATTGATGGTCTTAATCTATTAATTGCAAATATCATAACTCAGAAATAAAAAATCCCTCTTCAGCCGCCAGCGTTTTATGTAAGAAATTGATTGAGCGTTACCTAATCGTCTTCCGCCCGCGCCCGCGCGGTGGTTTCATTTATATAAGGCATTGATGCGATAAACAGTGGCAACTGGCATGGTTCTTTGAGTTTATGCGGGTGCAATCAGAACGGGAGAAAATGATCGCGCAACGGGCCAGGCAGGGATTTATCAATCGCGATATCGCTGATAAAGCCTGTACCTCAGTCAGAACCGTAGAAGTTCATCGGGCAAAAATGATGACAACGCTGTCGGTAAATAGTTTGGCTGAGCCAGGTTGTCTACTTAAATCCAATAAGACTATAAGAACAATACGGTATAATTAATATACAAACTTATGACTAATTTGCCTGAATTATAGGTATATAATCTTAAAAAAGGCTTTTTAGTGCGGTCCGTTTTTCCGTAAACCGTTAAAAATGCCACAATAGTCTACCTTAAAACGACAGATTAACCGGCTGATATCCATCTGATGACAACACAAATTAATGTGTTCACGGGTGAGCCATAACGTTGTCGCTCATAAAGCGAGCCATCCATAAGTAAATAGTTAACTGTCCTAATGAATTACAATGACGCTGAGAACAGATAATGCAAGTTCCTTCTTTTGATCGTTCACTACTGCACCCACGTTATTGGCTGACCTGGTTCGGCCTCGGTATCCTCTACCTGCTGGTGCTACTCCCTTACCCGGTTATCTATGTCATGGGCACTACCCTTGGCCGTTTTTCGATGCATTTTCTCAAACGACGCAAGCAGATCACTCAGCGGAATCTGGAATTATGTTTCCCTGATATGCCTAAGGCCGAGCGCGATGAACTGATCGTTAAGAATTTTGAGTCCGTTGGAATGGGGCTATTTGAAACCGGCATGGCGTGGTTCTGGCCGAATTGGCGTATTGAGCGCTGGTGCAGCGTCAGCGGGCTGGAACATATTCAACAGGCGCGTGACGAAGGCAAAGGAGTGTTGTTGATCGGTTTACACTTTCTTACGCTGGAGTTGGGCGCACGTATTTTTGGTATCTATAACCCAGGTATCGGCGTCTATCGCCCCCATGATAATAAGGCGATGGACTGGATGCAGACGTGGGGCCGGATGCGCTCCAATAAAGCTATGCTAGACCGTAAAGACCTGAAAGGAATGATCCGCAGCCTGAAACAGGGCGAAATCATCTGGTATGCGCCGGACCATGATTACGGCCCACGTAGCAGCGTATTTGTGCCGTTGTTCGCCGTCAACCAAGCCGCTACGACCACCGGGACTTATTTGCTGGTTCGTACCAGTAAACCGGCAATTATCCCATTTACCCCCCGCCGCTTGCCCGCAGGCAAAGGCTATCAATTGATTTTGCAGCCAGCCGTTGAAAACTTCCCACTGGATAATGAAGTGGAAGCGGCCGCCTTCATGAATAAAGTGATAGAAAAAGAGATAGCTCTCGCGACAGATCAATATATGTGGCTGCATCGGCGGTTTAAAACCCGACCAGAGGGTGCGCCTTCACTCTATGACTAATATGACTTATTCAGAAAAAGAATATCGCAAATGATAATGACGATTAGTTTCCATCAGTTTTATTGACACAGTACGTCAGATTTATCCGCTAGTTATGTAGGGTTTATCTGACAATACTGACAGTAATTAATCCTGGTTATTATCCGGTTACTTTTCTTTTTCTTGATAAGGACAGACACATGTTGGCAAGCCTAAATAACGGGTTCACGCGGTTAACTCATCATCCGGACAGCGGAAAATTATTATTACGCCTGACATTCGGTATTTTGATGTTGTTTCACGGTGTTGCAAAAATTCAGCACGGAACCCGTTGGATCGCTGAATCTTTGCAATCGCAAGGTATGCCAGGCTTTGTCGCTTATGGCGTCTATATTGGCGAAATTGTCACCCCTATCCTGATCATTTTGGGTTTATTCACCCGCCCTGCGGCTTTTATCTACGCAATTAATCTGCTGGTGGCCGTGCTAATGGTTGGTACTGCTAAATTCTTTACCCTGACCCAAGTCGGTGCCTGGAGTCTGGAGAATGAAGCCCTGTACATCCTCGGTGGTTTGGCCATTATGCTACTGGGCAGTGGCCGTTACTCCATTACCAAGAATGAAGCTTACCGTTAATCATTGATACCCAGTGAGCGATGTCATACTGAACCACTCCTTACTGAACGGGGTGGTTCTTTATCGAATTTTAATCGACCAATACTCTTTATAGCTGAAAAGAATAACTATATCCCTACAGTTCAAACCACCTTTCCACTTTAATAAAAACTAATATTCATATTGTTGATGTTAACCTGCCATAGGTTCATACTTACCACGCTAACTGTTTATACCCCTATGCTTTGCCGCCCTTTCAACGCCCCTATTGACGAATAAAGTGACGCAAAGCGGTCAACTTGCTTATTCGGTAATTTATGACGCCAAACCCAGCCCCCATTAACTGGAAAAGAAACCTATTTGTCGCCTGGCTTGGCTGTTTTCTAACCGGTGCCGCATTTAGTTTGATCATGCCTTTCCTGCCACTGTATGTCGAAGTGCTGGGGGTGAGCGGTCATCAGTCGCTCAATATGTGGTCCGGCTTGGTATTTAGTATTACCTTTCTGTTCTCTGCCATCGCTGCGCCCTTCTGGGGCAGTCTTGCTGACCGCAAAGGCAGAAAAATCATGCTGCTACGCTCTGCATTAGGGATGGGGATAGTCATGATATTGATGGGGTTGGCGCAAAATATCTGGCAATTTCTGGCGTTGCGCGCGCTGCTGGGGTTATTGGGTGGCTTTATCCCTAACGCCAATGCATTGATTGCTACCCAAGTACCACGCAATAAAAGTGGCTGGGCATTGGGTACGCTCTCTACCGGCGGGGTGAGTGGTGCGTTAATCGGGCCGCTGATTGGTGGCCTGTTAGCCGACAGTTATGGCTTACGACCGGTGTTCTTTATCACCGGCAGCGTGCTATTCGCTTGCTTTATCATGACCTGGTTTTATGTCAGAGAACAATTCGCTCCGGTGCTGAAGAAGGATATGCTCAATGGCCGACAGGTCTTTAACTCGCTGAAAAAACCTAAATTAATTCTCAGTCTGTTTGTTACTACCATGATTATCCAGATTGCGACTGGCTCCATTGCCCCTATCTTGACGTTATATGTGCGTGAACTGGCAGGTGATATTCAAAATCTGGCCTTTGTTAGCGGCATGATTGCCTCCGTGCCGGGGGTTGCTGCGTTGATGAGCGCGCCACGATTAGGCAAACTGGGTGACAGAATTGGCCCTGAACGAATTTTGATTGCTATGCTGGCCCTGTCTGTGCTGATTCTTATCCCAATGGCATTTGTCCAAACGCCATTGCAGCTCGGTATTCTGCGCTTCTTATTGGGCGCTACAGACGGCGCGCTGTTACCTGCGGTACAAACATTATTGATTTATAATTGCACCAATCAAGTTGCCGGCAGGATTTTTAGCTATAACCAGTCGTTTCGTGATATCGGTAACGTCAGTGGCCCACTATTAGGGGCGGCAGTTTCCGCCAGTTATGGCTTTCGCGCCGTATTTTGTGTCACTGCGGTAGTTGTACTCTTTAATGCACTATACTCATACAGGTGCTTACAACGTCAGCCGTTAAAAGCACGCTGTGATGCTGAACAGCAATAGAAGAGCGCTATAAAAAGCGGCTAAGTCACTTATATCACCCCAAAATGCTGTTTAGCGCATTTTTCGCATCCTACGTTTATCCCCTAAGCTAATTGATTCATTTAAATTATATAAAATAAACACAACATACTGATATATATGATTAAAAATAATCGATGAACGCGCCAACACATGATCGTTTTTTATGCTCTAAAGATTGCCAAGTTGGAAATATAAAGCTAAAAACTGCGATGTATGTCGACTTTTCATCTTAAAATACGATATAACCCCGATAGAAACGAAAAAATGACGTTATTATTGCGTTAAATTGTACTGTGCCGAGTATTAAACCTGATATACCTAAAATAGTGGGCGCTACATATGTTGACTGACACCCGCGATTTAGCCGGATGAAGGCTGCAAATAGCACGATGACTTCAGCACTTTAGGCTTACCACAGTGCTGGGCAGAACCCACACTCGACGATGATTTATTCGCCTGAATTTATGGCGATTCTATGGGAAGACTTTATGCAAACCTCTGTTAACACCCAAGGCGGCCGCACATTCTTTGGCCATCCTTATCCGCTTAGCGGCCTGTTTCTTTCCGAAATGTGGGAACGCTTTTCGTTCTACGGTATCCGCCCACTATTGATTCTGTTTATGGCGGCAACGGTCTTTGACGGCGGTATGGGGCTGCCACGCGAGCAAGCCTCAGCTATCGTGGGTATCTTTGCCGGGAGTATGTATCTGGCCGCGTTACCCGGCGGCTGGTTGGCGGATAACTGGCTTGGGCAACAACGAGCGGTCTGGTACGGCTCCATCCTGATTGCATTAGGCCATTTGTCGATTGCGCTATCCGCTTTCTTCGGTAATGACCTGTTCTTTATCGGTTTGGTATTTATCGTGCTCGGAACAGGTCTGTTCAAGACTTGCATCTCGGTCATGGTCGGTACGCTGTATAAGCCAGGCGATGCCCGCCGTGACGGTGGGTTCTCACTGTTCTATATGGGTATCAATATGGGTTCGTTTATTGCGCCACTGCTTTCTGGTTGGTTGCTACGTTCTCATGGCTGGCACTGGGGCTTTGGTATCGGTGGGATTGGTATGTTGGTCGCACTGCTTATCTTCCGTGGTTTTGCCATTCCAGCCATGAAACGCTACGACGCAGAAGTCGGGCTGGATTCAAGCTGGAATAAACCGACCAATCAGCGTCAGGGGGTTGGCAAGTGGGTTGCCGCGCTGATGGTGCTGGTAGCCGGTGTGATTACACTGATATCACAAGGCGTTATCCCAATTAACCCTGTGCTGATTGCCAGTTTGTTGGTCTATCTTATCGCGGCATCGGTCACACTCTATTTTGTCTATCTGTTCGCTTTCGCCAAAATGAGCCGTAAAGATCGCGCCCGCTTGTTAGTGTGCTTTATCCTGCTGGTTTCTGCCGCATTCTTCTGGTCAGCCTTTGAACAAAAACCAACCTCATTTAACCTGTTCGCTAACGACTATACCAACCGTATGTTTATGGGCTTTGAGATCCCAACCGTATGGTTCCAATCAATTAACGCCCTGTTTATCATCCTGTTGGCACCGGTATTTAGCTGGGCCTGGCCGGCATTGGCGAAGAAGAAAATTCAGCCAAGCAGCATCACTAAGTTCGTCATTGGTATTTTATGTGCTGCGGCAGGTTTTGCCGTGATGATGTACGCCGCACAACATGTCCTCAGCAGCGGTGGTGCGGGTGTTTCCCCCTTGTGGCTGGTGATGAGTATCCTGTTATTAACGCTGGGGGAACTGTGCCTTAGCCCTATCGGGCTGGCAACCATGACTTTACTGGCTCCAGATAGGATGCGTGGTCAGGTGATGGGGCTGTGGTTCTGCGCCAGTTCGCTGGGTAATTTGGCGGCGGGCCTGATTGGGGGGCATGTTAAAGCCGATCAACTTGATATGCTGCCAACGCTGTTCGCCCGTTGCTCTATTGCGCTGGTGATTTGTGCTGCCATCCTTATCTTGCTAATCGTGCCAATTCGTCGCTTAATGCAAAATACGCAAGGCACGCAAACCGCGTCATAAGTCGTTGCTCTATATTTATCTGTTATAAAGCCCGCTCCTGCGGCGGGCTTTATAATATAAAAAATGGATGGCAATTCATTTATAATCAATAAATTACAGAAAAATCGCGTTCAACTGGCGCACATCGCGACGACCCGAACAACGTGTCTCCCCTTGGTTCAGCTATTTATTGGTCTGAATCTTATAAATCCCATGATCGTTGCTGCAATACCACACGATAACCATCTGCATCTTCAAAGGTTTTACCACTCACATCCCAATAGGGATTATACGAAGCCACTAACTCGAAACCTGCCACCCGCATTTTCTGGCATTGACTCACCCAATGAGATTCATCAGGCAGATAAAATACCAATAAATTATCCAGTGTCGGTGCCCGCCCGACTTGAGTACCGCGATGATGGGTAAACTCCAGATGATAAGCATGGTGTGGATGCCCAATAATGGCACCATCGAATCCCTGATGATCAACAAAGTTACCTAACAGCGTAAATCCTAAGCCGTGGCAATACATATTGGTTATTAATGTAAGATTATCAGTGGGTCTCGCAATCCGCATCACCGAATGTTGTGGCGATACCGGCGTGATATCTGGCTCCGTAGACATAACAGTGGCTTCCTGAGCTTATTCATAAGGGCCGTGGCTGGCATCAATAGGCAGCATAAAGGTATCGACAATCATTGACAGAGGAACGTCAATTACGGTGATGTATTTCCATGCACCCTCGCGCATATCCCACTGAACGCCAGGATAATATTGATGTCCATGCCCCTGCCCTGGCACAGTGCGGCTGATAATGCTGCCACAACCTGACAACAGGATGATGACCGCAGTCAACAGGATGATACGAGCCAGGATACCAAGGGGGATAATCAATTTAAAAGTAAGGTTCACGCAATCAACTCTTATCGATCACAAACAGTCTAGGTTTATAAACAAAAAAACGGGCAATACACTATTGTATGCCCGTTTTTTACGCAGTATTACTGCTATTTTGCGCCAGGGAACGCCTTCATATTATGCGCCAATTGGCGGTAATATCCGTTCCAGACCCGATACTGCTCCGGCTGCTGCCAAACTTGCTGATGCAAGCGCGAGATCAACACCGGATCACTGAGGAGCGTTAGACGCTGCAATTTAGCCAGTTTTTCAGGCCCGGCGTCCAGAGCCTCAGCCACACGCTGTTCGCGAGCCTGTTCGATAATGGCACGGTTATGGTGACGGGCCGTTGCCATCGCGCTGACCAATGCATTATACGATGGATTCATCACCGCATGTAGGAAGCCATGACTCAGTGCTCGCTGATGGTTGAGCTGTAAATACTCTTCTGTGGCGAGTAATTCCCTTGGCGGATCATACTCTTCCGGGATCAGGAACAATTTAGCCCGTTTACTGGCCAACCCCAACGTGCGGCGGCTAGACAGAACTGACACCACCGGAGACAGGATAAGCGAGAAGACAATCGGTGATAACCACCACAGGAAGCGTAGATCCAGCCATGCGACCCCACCCGCCCACACCAGGCCGAGCAGCAGTTGCGGGCCGTGGCGTACCAACGCTTCACTCCACGGCGTTGCATCATCATCACGCTGTGGAGAATTCCACTGCACTGACCAACCGAGGAAAGCGCTGACCACAAATACTGTATGGAATAGCATCCGCACCGGTGCCAGCAACACTGAAAATAGCATTTCTGACAGCATAGACAGTAGCAATCGCAACGCCCCACCGTACTGTTTCGAACCTTTCGCCCAGATCAAAATGATACTGAGCAACTTAGGCAAGAACAGCAATACCAATGTGGTAGAGAACAGGCCAATCGCCAGCTCTGGCCGCCACTGTGGCCATACCGGGAACAGTTGTCGCGGTTGCAGGAAGTATTGCGGTTCCATCAGGGTATGAACCGCCTGTAATGCGGTACACAACACTAAAAACATAAACCACAACGGCGCAGACAAATAGGACATCACGCCAGTGAGGAACACCGCCCGATGAACCGGATGCATCCCTTTAACCAAAAACAGTCTGAAGTTCATCAGGTTGCCGTGACACCAGCGGCGATCGCGTTTTAACTCATCAAGTAAGTTAGGCGGCAACTCTTCATAACTGCCCGGCAGATCATAAGCAATCCACACCCCCCAACCGGCACGGCGCATCAATGCCGCTTCAACAAAGTCATGCGACAAAATAGCACCAGCGAACGAACCTTCCCCCGGCAAAGGTGCCAGCGCGCAGTGCTCGATAAAGGGCTTCACGCGGATAATGGCGTTATGCCCCCAATAATGGGACTCACCCAACTGCCAATAATGCAAACCAGCGGTAAATAACGGGCCATAGACTCGGGTGGCAAACTGCTGAATGCGGGCATACAGAGTATCCATGCCGGATGCTTTCGGTGCTGATTGGATTATCCCAGCATTCGGATTGGCCTCCATCAACCGCACCAAACCCGTCAGGCAGCCGCCACTCATCACGCTGTCGGCATCCAGAATTACCATATAGCTGTACTGGCTGCCCCAACGACGGCAAAAATCATCGATATTGCCACTTTTGCGTTTAACCCGACGGCGGCGGCGGCGATAGAAGATACGACCATGACCATCGACATCACGGCACAGCTCCAGCCAGGCTTTCTGCTCTGCCACGCAGATATCAGGGTCATAGCTGTCGCTCAATACATAGATGTCAAAGTGCTCAAGCTGACCGGTTGCAGCGACGGATTCATAAGTTGCGCGCAGACCGGCGAAGACCCGCTCTACATCTTCATTGCAGATCGGCATAATCAGTGCCGTCCGATGAGCCGGATTGAGTGCTTCGTCACCTTTAACCGTGGATGAAATGCTGTATTTATCTTTACCAATCAGTAATTGCAGGAACCCCATCAGCGCGGTCCAAAAACCGGCAGAAACCCAGCAAAACAGCACAGCAAACAGGATAAGGATGCCAGTTTGCAATAGATAAGGCAGCAGTTGTATTACCGATACCTGCCAGTTCTGCTGCCAAATCTCGAAAGGATCGATTAATGCCCAGCCCTGATAAGGCAGGATGGTTTTCATATAGCTGGTGGCAATTGTGGTTTGCAACACAATCAGTATCAGCAATATATAACGGCGCAATGAACCCACGCTGCGCCACTTTTTCTCGGCCAGCGCCTGCTCATGAGTCTGCGCCCGTGAGACAGGATTGCGACCCAGCATTGAATCCCAAAAACGCCCCACCGGATTGGTGCGCCAGGGTTGCGGTGCCATACAGGTGCGTTTAATCGGTGGCGTAGCATGAATAACCGCGCGCCCTTCATCATCCTGCGTGAGCAATTTGCCGCCCGCCAGTGCATCCGGCCAGGCCGCTTGCACGCGAGCCCTGACCGAAGACAGTGCGCTGTCTTTTTCAGTTGCCGTTGCCCCATCAGATACGCTTTGCGCCAATTGCTGATGCAAACGCGGCATAGCATCAGGTGTGCTATCGAGTAACACATCTTCAGGTAAGGCATCCTGTAACGCCCCTTGCTGCTGCACAGTCAGGGGCAAGTTCGCGATATAATCCAGAACAGGTGATTGAGTTGACTTATTCATTGGCAGGTAGCTGATAGCTCCAGGTTTCAGTCAGGGTTTTATCACCGTTAACCAGCGCAGCGCGCATCTCTATCGGTTTCTTCTCATCTTTGACTTTTAACCGCAGGGTTAAGCGCCAGCCTTTGGTCACCGGATTGTAACGCACACTGTTTTCGATCAACTCACCGTTGCCGTCAATACTGACCTGTGAAGCCAATGGTGCATTTTCATCAAGAGATTTCAGCACCGGCCCGACAAAATCAACCAGGAACGCGACACTGCCATCTGGCTGGCGAATCAGATTCGACTGTTTAACATCACCGGTTGAACGTAATGTCTGTTTAACGTAGGCCACATCGGCTGAATGTAATTTGTCCTCATCGCGAGTAAAATGCAGTCGGTAATTCAGATCGAGTGATTTTTTCGCATCAGGCAGTACATCCGGTGTCCAGAACGCCACGATATTATCGTTAGTTTCATCTGCGGTGGGGATCTCTACCAGCTCAACTTTGCCTTTCCCCCAATCACCGCGCGGTTCAACCCAAGCGCTTGGGCGCAGGTCATAGCGATCATCCAAATCCTCATATTGCGAGAACTCACGGCCCCGTTGCAGCAAACCAAAACCTTTCGGATTCTCGATGGTATAGGTGCTGACCGACAGGTGTTTTGGGTTATTCAGCGGTCGCCAGATCCACTCACCATTGCCAGCATGAATAGAAAGCCCATTGGAATCATGCAACGCCGGACGGTAGTTTAACACCTCAGACGGCTGGCTCGGGCCAAACAGGAACATACTGGTTAACGGTGCAATGCCCAGCTTCTCGACTTTGTCGCGCAGGAATACTTTGGCCTGCACATCAATTGTGGTATCACGCCCCGGATAGATAACGAACTTATAAGCGCCAGTGGCACGCGGGGAATCCAGCAATGCATAGATAACTAAATGTTTATCATTCGGTTTTGGCCGTTCAATCCAGAACTCACGAAAACGTGGGAACTCCTCGCCAGACGCCAAAGCAGTATCAATCGCCAACCCACGAGCAGAAAGGCCATAAACCTGGCCTTTACCAATCACGCGAAAATAGCTGGCACCGAGCATACTGACAATTTCGTCTTTTTTATCCGCTTTATTAATAGGGTAAAGCACTTTAAAACCAGCAAAACCCAAGTTTTTCACCGATTCCGCATCATGTTTAACCGAGCCAAAGTTGAAGTAGTCTGGGCTATAATTGATAGGCTTAACACTGGTGGCCGTGACTTCATTTATCTGCACCGGAGTGTCAAAGTACATGCCCTGATGATAAAACTCTAACTTGAATGGCGTATCCAGTTTAGTCCAATACGACTTGTCATGGTTAAACTGTATCTGTTGGTAATCGGCAAATTTCATATCGCGAAATTGCGAAGGAAGGTTACTTTTCGGTGCCTCAAAGCCTTTACCCGCCAATGCCTGCGCTTGTTTAGCCACATCATCCAACGAGAAAGCCAGTGCCTGAGAAGTAAACAATGATAGCAAGAGAGTAACACCCAGCCACCTGACGCTGTTAGCGCGTGACCCTGTTGACATTCTATTAACGTTTGACAAAATATTAACTCGCACATCTCCCCCTATTCGGGTGCTTAAATCATAACAGCCAAATTACTGGTTAAAGCCGTGGCTAAGTCACAAGCCTAGCTTGCCCGGCTAAAATACGCTATGGAAACTTATTAACCCTTATAGTAAGGTTTCTCGCCGTCATGATCCAATGAATAACGAATATCTTTAGCAAATAGCATTTACTATAAAAACAACTCCGTGGGTAGCACCGGGACATTATTCTAATAATGATAACAACTAGCGAATAAGTATGAAAAAAAACACTAACCAACGCGAGTACTTTTTAGACGCCATCCGTGCCTATTTGATGTTGCTCGGCATTCCTTTTCATCTTTCTCTTATATACTCCAGCAATCATTGGGCGGTAAACAGTAACCACCCTTCGCAGATATTTACTGTAGTAAATGATTTCATTCATGCCTTTCGGATGCAGGTCTTTTTTGTTATTTCCGGTTATTTTTCGTTCATGCTTTACCAGCGCTATGAGTGCCACCGCTGGCTTCAAGTCCGTTTGGAACGTGTGGTTATTCCATTACTGACCGCGATTCCACTTATTACTTTGCCGCAGTTTTTTCTTCTCAAGAGTTACACTAACAAATTGCAGGATTGGAATTCATTTACAATTTATCAAAAAATAAACATTGCTATTTGGGAAGGCGTTTCACACTTATGGTTTCTGTTAACACTCGCGTTACTGACCATAGCCTGTTTTCATCTGTTTAAAAAAATAAAGAATAACCAACATGTGATTCCAAGATTGGTAAAGGAAATGAATAATATAGGAAAAGTCTCACTGTTCTTATTTTTATTCGCGCTAGTTTATTCTGTTATTCGTCGAGTAATATATCTCCTTAACCCAGAAATACTCTTTAATAGTGTGTTCAATTTCTTTGTTATGGAAACGCTCTTTTATCTACCTTTCTTCCTACTTGGCGCTTATAGCTTTATCTATCCGCCGCTTAAGCAGGTATTTCTCACTTTTTCTCCTGGTGCATTGCTGGCCTCGTTAGCCCTATTTTGTGCCTATTACGTTAACCAACATACTAATACTACCGACTTCTTTGTTTTTGAGTTGGACCTTATCATTAAGGCTATGATGGGCGTTACCATGACTAACGTGGTCTATTCTCTGGGGCATCGGCTGCTAAATTATCCCTCCCCGCGCATCACATACCTGGTCAATGCATCACTGTTTATCTATTTAGTACACCATCCGCTAACGTTGATCTATGGTGCATTTATTACGCCACAAATTAATAACAACGGCCTTGGTTTCCTGCTCGGGATGCTGTTTGTTTGCCTGCTATCGTTTCTACTGTACGAAATTCATCGCCGCATTCCGCTGTTAAAATTCTTGTTTTCAGGGAAGCCACAATAGTAAACAACGCAATACAATTAAATATCAAACTAATAATATTATTGCCAATCGATGATAATCCCGGCGTACCGCTGGTGTGATAAAACGGCTACACTGTGAAACCATCATGTAGATGGCAGGATGGCTAATGCCTCACTGTGCACCCTACTTTCAGGGCAACTATCCTGTTGATTCATCATCAGGATTGGTTTCGCTTACAGTGATTACAAAGAGGAATTGTGATGAAAAAACAAGAAGCTACCGAGAAAACACCCACCACCGACACCGTACAAAATACAGAGTTCCCTGCTCTGTTAGCCTTGGTAAGCCGCCTAAGCGGAGCACTGGACAGTGCCATCAGTGGCAAAGATCGTAGTGTGTTAGTGAATGAACTCACACAATTTTCCATCGAGAATCTATCTGAACCGGAAAAAACGCTGACCACCGAAGCCTTAAAAAGGATCTTGGCAACCCTTAAGCGCGATTAGCATCACTTGCCAACGCTCACCCTTGATTCCCCGGCGGGCAATTAAAGGTGAGCGACCTATCACCTATCCCGCGACGATCCACACGATGTTTCCCAACGACAGTTAAATATACTGATTTAACACATTGAATTAGGTCATATATTCGCATCAGGCGCGCGAAATCCGTGTATAATAATTTAGCTACACAGCCAAAGTAATGTGAGTTTACAGGTAGGCAGCAAGCGAATGACGCTCAGCGACCGGTTTGAACAGCATTGATGCCAGCCCCAAAGTGAACCTCACTGAGGCTTATTAATCCCAATTAACTTACTCTGGTAAGTATGCGTAGCTACCCCCCTGCGGCTTCGAGTACGAAGGGGATTCCTTCGTCATCATTTATTGTCAGGAGATCGCCCGCCGTGGACGCCATCACTATTAATAGCCTCTTTTTGATCGGCGCGGTGCTGGTGGGAGCCAGTATTTTACTGAGTTCGCTTTCATCCCGGTTAGGCATTCCGATTCTGGTTATCTTTCTGGCCATAGGCATGTTGGCGGGTGGCGACGGGATCGGCGGAATTGCTTTTGATAACTACCCGGCGGCGTATCTGGTCAGTAATCTGGCGTTAGCCGTTATCCTGCTTGATGGCGGTATGCGCACCAGAGCTTCCTCCTTCCGTGTTGCCTTATGGCCTGCACTCTCTTTGGCCACCGTCGGCGTGGCGATTACCGCTGGTCTGACCGGCCTGGCTGCCGCGTGGTTATTCGATTTAGATATCATTCAGGGCTTGTTGATTGGTGCAATCATTGGTTCAACTGATGCCGCAGCCGTGTTCTCCTTATTAGGCGGCAAGGGACTTAACGAGCGGGTGAGCGCCACACTGGAGATAGAATCAGGCAGTAACGATCCAATGGCAGTTTTTTTGACCGTCACCCTGATTGCCATGATTTCAGCCGGGGAGAGCAGCCTGAGCTGGATGTTCCTGGTGCATCTTATACAGCAATTTGGCCTGGGGATTATCATCGGCCTGGCGGGTGGTGGTTTACTTATTCTATTAATCAATCGGATAGAACTGGCAAACGGCTTATATCCCTTGCTGGCCGTGAGTGGCGGGATTCTGGTTTTCTCACTGGCAACGGCCATGAACGGCAGTGGCATTCTGGCCGTTTATCTCTGCGGGCTGTTACTCGGTAACCGCCCTATCCGTAACCGATCCGGTATATTGCAGACTTTCGATGGGCTGGCATGGCTTAGTCAGATTGGTATGTTCTTGGTCTTGGGGTTATTGCTTAACCCAAGTGAGCTATTGCCGATCGCTATTCCAGCACTGATTCTCTCACTGTGGATGATTCTATTTGCCCGGCCACTGTCGGTATTTATCGGCTTACTGCCATTCCCAAGCTTCAACCTGCGTGAACGTATTTTTATCTCATGGGTTGGTTTACGTGGTGCGGTGCCGGTTATTCTGGCGGTATTCCCAATGATGGCTGGAATACCTAATTCACATCTATTCTTCAATGTCGCCTTTTTTGTCGTGTTGGTTTCACTGCTGTTGCAAGGCACCAGCCTGTCATTTGCCGCACGTAAAACAAAACTGGTGGTACCGCCAGCGTTGGCACCGGTTTCACGTATTGGTTTAGACATTGATATGAATAACCAATGGGAGCAATTTATTTACCAACTAAGCTGCGAAAAATGGTGTATCGGTGCCGCTCTCCGTGATTTAAAAATGCCGGAAGGGACGCGCATTGCAGCGCTGTTCCGTGGTAAAGATTTACTGCATCCCACTGGCAGCACCCGCCTCAAAGAAGGCGATATCTTGTGTGTTATCGGCCAGGAACACGACCTGCCTGCATTGGGGAAACTGTTTAGTCAGTCGCCAAATATTCAGTTGGATGAACGCTTCTTTGGTGATTTCATTCTTGATGCTGATGCAAAACTTCAGGATATTTCACAGATTTATGGTCTTAATCTGGAAGCGGGCATCGATAAGCAACAAACGCTGGGTCAGTTTGTCCTATATCTGTTTGGCGGCGAACCGGTGATCGGTGACCAGATCGAATGGGATGGCCTGACCTGGACCATTGCCGAAATGGAGTCCGAAAGGGTCAGCCGGGTTGGGGTGAAAATCGTTACCGATAAAGCCTAACGTCGCTGTGGTTATATTCAGTGGCGTTATCTCTACGCCTTATCCGGTTTAATTCGGTTAACCAACACGATCCCGATACAAACCAGTATCAGCGCAGCGGCATATTTCCATTCTAAAATGCTTTCATTCAGGAAAATAGCCGAAAGGATGGCACCGGAAACAGGAATTAAAAAGTTAAACGGTGCGACCATGCCCACGCGGTTATATTTAAGTAATACACTCCACAGAGCAAAAGCAACCGACGACAACAGCACCAGATAACCGAGTAATAGCAGTGCGCGCCAGCCAAACTCAGACAAGTTGCCACCAAATAGATACCCTCCGACCGTCAAAATAAAACCGCCAATGGCAAGCTGGTAACCTGTCATCACGGTGGTGTCCATCGTTTGTGAAATACGCTTACCATAAATACTGGCAGCCGATAAAATAAACGCTGCTAATACAACCGATCCCTCCCCTGACAGCGAAAAAGTAAAATTCATCAGGCCGGAACTGAAATTCACTGCCATGACGCCAGCAAAACCTAATATGCAACCAATCACTTTGTTTGATGTTAAACGGTCATTTTTATAAAGGTAATGAGCTAGCAGCACACTAAAAAATGTCCCGGTAGCATTCATGATCGAGCCTTTTACACCGGAGGTATAAGCAAGGCCAATATAGAAAAAGGCATATTGTAAGGTGGTTTGCGTCAGCCCCAGAATAGCTATCTGCTTAAACTGGCCCTTTCTTAGACGCCCGATCGCCTTGCCACTAACAACTGCAAAAAGCAGCAACGCAATTCCAGCCAATAAAAAACGATAACCCGCAAACACAATTTTGCTAGGAATATCATCCGCTGCAATATTAAACAGCACATAACCCGTTTTTATGGCGGGATAGGCACTCCCCCATAGCAGACAACAGAATGCGGCTGCGAGGAAAACGAATTTTTTATGGGTAAAAAGCAGAGTACTACGGTCCACTCTGACATCCTTTTCAAACTAAAATGAAATGATGTTTCGTTATAATCATTTCTTGCTGAAAAGTCCTGCTGAATGTCACTTTTTATCTAAAAACTATCTTACTTTCCTACCGTACCGCACATATTGAACATATGAACATATGAACAAAAAACATGCTCTGATATTTTCGGATAAATTATCAGGCAACAATACTCCAATGCTGGCATACGAGGATAATTCATATCGTCATTTCAGCTCGTTCAATGTTTGCACTAACTGACTGAAATCGTGTACGATGCTGGTTTACTTAAATAACTTTGGTTTTCATTATGTTAAAACTATTTAACGTAAACTTTAATAATATGCCCGACAGAAAATTAGATGAGATCTTCACACTTAGAAAAATAACTTTTAAGGATCGACTGGATTGGAAAGTGACATGTATTGATGGCAGAGAAAGCGATCAATATGATGATGAGAATACAAATTATATATTGGGAACAATAGAGGATACTATTGTTTGCAGCGTTCGCTTTATTGAAATGAAATATCCAACCATGATCACCGGGCCTTTCGCCCCTTACTTTTCTGACCTTGACTTACCTGTAGAAGGATTTATCGAATCCAGCCGTTTCTTTGTTGAAAAAGCATTAGCAAGAGATATAGTAGGCAATAATAGTTCTCTTAGCACAATTCTGTTTTTAGCTATGGTTAACTATGCCAGAAGCCGTGGATACAAAGGAATATTGACTGTTGTCAGTAGAGGTATGTATATCTTACTGAAACGATCTGGCTGGAATATCACCGTACTAAACCAGGGCGAATCAGAAAAAAATGAAGTTATTTATCTATTAAATTTAGGTATTGATATCGATAGCCAACAGCAGTTAATAAATAAGATTCGCAGAGTGCATCACGTTGATCCTGAGCTACTTGAAACATGGCCGATCATCGTGCCTGATTTCATCAAGTAGGTTTGATAAGTTGTAACTCGATGCCAAGCCTTATCGCATGCTTGGCATTTAGAACACCCAACTTCCTGACCACATTACCAATATGGAATTTAACTGTACTTCTCTTTATTCCCAATATTATAGAAATCTCTGAGTAAGTTTTACCTACGCTGGCCCAGTATAAAATCTCATTTTCCCGAGGGGAAAATATCTCTCTCGCATTCTCTTTTTTATGCAACTCATTGTTTTCATTTATTTTTTTATTATACAAGCCTAACATTTTGTCATGTGTCAGGATGAGCAACATTTGTATTTTTTCTTTATTAACTTCAATGCTTTCATCAAAATAAATACTGTCATCACTGCCATTGGAAATATTCAGTGTCGCCATATTATTATTGTTATCATGTAGAACAAACGTATAGCCATTAATAATATTGTACTCTCTGGCCAGATTGAACACGGCAGAGTCAGTTGACTTTCTGTCTATCACCGAGTTGTCATCCCATGCAAAGGGCGCGACTTTATCCTTTGCTGTCAGAATGACCGGATCAATAAGATGATAACTGTTCTTTTTGTATTTCTTTACCCAATCCAATGGATAATTTGAGATAATTGCTGGATGTAAAGGTGTTTTCTTATTTATCACCAAATAAGAATAACGAAGATCGCCGTAAGACTTTATTCTGCGTTGAATATAGTTATTTATGTCTTCATTAATGCTTTCATTATCAAAATAATCAATTATCATAACAAGCCAAATCTACTCTATACAGACGTCCCACAGTACAATTTTATCGCGTTATTTTCAATAGAAATCAGCGTGAAAAATAGTCTGCCCCTCGATCTGATATTCAGCGTTGATTTACAGATTAAAAATAAAAGCACCTAGACTAAAGTATAGCTCAACACACTAGACCTAAGGCTAGCTATTATTATTACCCCATGTTTATTAAAATATTTTTGCTTTAGAAAATAAATATTGAATATAATAGAACTAATATCTTAGCTTACTATTGCTAAGAAAGTTAGTCTGAAAAGAATAAATCTTCGCCATCACCAGGGGACTTTTTAGTCCACAGTTAGTCGTTTTACCCCGCCATCTGGATGCCTTCACATTCAGATGGTCGTAACGTTCACTTCCCACAATTTTTCCTCACCGCCATTCATTCCAACCCCAACAAGTGCTAGCTCTCAGCTTCTTACACCCGATGCTAACTCGGCTCAAAATTCGCCTATCACGTAAAAAAATGATTCCTACCCGTATAAACATTAAACTTATTAATGTATATTTGATAAACTTGACTTAAGTCATACTGCTTAACCAAATTTATCGTATGATAATTAAACGGTTATAATGTTTCCCTGGTGTTGGCCGAATTGGCATCCCTTACCAAATGAGATTGGTAAGGGTTTTTTTTGCCTGTGATTTACGATTTTCTGCCAATCTACAGCTCTGGCGCATCTGCATCACCCGCGTCTGCTCACCCATACAACACCAGCCGTACCAACAGCGAAAGTACCCCCCCCCCGCTCCCAATAAGATTCCGCAGGTCAGCAAGCGCCTCGCGAGCGCTACCCAATGGCCGTTGTAGCGCGCGATACAGCGACCATTTCGCCCTTCAGGTAACGGTAAAACCAAGGTAAAGCAGATGAGGATGGAAAATCAGTGTGAGAACCTGCAACATCAGATTCAAATCACTCACTTGCGCCAAGACTGGAAATAATCGTACCAAGGGGGGAGAATAAATAGACTTATTATCAGCACCCCCCCCTCCCATCCCCCCCTCCCATCACACCCTCCCATCACACCCTCCCATCACACCGATTACGCACACAAAAAACGCGGTGGAAGTGGCGACGAAAAATTATCAGCGACAACGTCGGAAGCCAATATGACAATGGCAAATACCGCCATTTAAATCATATTCAGTCGTAGCTCACACGACTCATAATGTAAAAAAGAGTAAACAGGCATACATCACGGCCTGTTGCCTTTAGGCTAAGGGGCTTTAGGCTAAGGGGCTTTAGTGATATCGGGCCATCGCTGTCATGGGCGAGTGACTCATGTTTTAAAGGAGCTTGTCGTGCAACAACAAATAAGCCAATGGTTGGCAACGTTAGGTCTTGAGTTCAGCGATGTGGTGTCACTGATGCTGGTCATTGGTTTGATTCTATTGATATCTGTCGTTATTCACCTGGTGCTGCACCGAGTGGTGGTAACTCCCCTCCAGAATCGTGGCCAGCAATCACAACGCATTTGGCAGCAAGCCATCACCCAACATAAGCTATTTCAACGTGTGGCGCTACTGCTGCAAGGGATAATCATCAACCTTCAAGCCGTGCTGTGGTTGCAAAACGGCAGCCAGACGCAGGCCGTTATCGCGACTGCGGCGCAAGTGTGGATTATGGCCTTCGCGCTACTGGCTCTGTTCTCATTACTTGATACGCTGCTGACGCTACTGCGCCAAAGCCCTATCACTCAGCAATTACCGTTACGCGGCATATTCCAGGGGCTGAAGTTAGTAGCTGCGATATTTGTCGGTATCATGATTGTTTCATTATTAATGGGGAGATCCCCGCTCTTGCTGCTCAGCGGCTTAGGGGCAATGACTGCGGTACTGATGTTGGTCTTTAAAGACCCTATTCTGGGGCTGGTCGCAGGGATTCAGCTTTCGGCTAACAATATGCTAAAAATAGGCGACTGGCTGGAGATGCCAAAATATGGCGCTGACGGCGCGGTAACCGATATTGGCCTGACGACAGTAAAAGTGCGAAATTGGGACAACACCATCACCACCATTCCAACTTATGCTCTGATTTCAGACTCTTTCAAAAACTGGCGCTCAATGTCTGAATCCGGCGGCCGGCGCATTAAACGCAGCATCAATATCGATATTACCAGCGTGCATTTCTTATCAGAACAAGAACAACAACGCCTGCACCGCAACCCGCTACTATCGCGTTACCTCAGCGCAAAAACTCAGGAACTAAAACACTATAATCAGCAGATTGACATTGACCTAAACTCGCCCCTCAATGGCCGCCGCCTGACCAATGTCGGCACCTTACGCGCCTATCTGGTCGCTTATTTGCAGGCTCATCCGGGGATTCATCAGAATATGACGCTAATGGTGCGCCAGTTGGCTCCAACACCAGAAGGCTTGCCACTAGAAATTTATGTTTTCACTAATACCACTGCATGGCTGGAATATGAAAACATTCAGGCGGATATCTTTGACCATATTTTTGCGGTAACAAGCGAATTTGATCTGCGTATCCACCAGACACCCAGTGGCAATGATATGCGTAACATGCTTGTCAGAACTGAACCAGCCTGATGAAATCATTTCACGGTCAATAAAAGGCATGAGGAGCACGGCTCCTTCTCAGCGTTAATATTCGCGTCTGGCTTCAGTCGCGAATATACTCATGCTAGCCCCCATTACGGTCATTAGCTGTCAGTATTTTTTCTTTCATCACTAATTGATTTTATTTCTTTAGCAAGTGATATCGATAAAACTGTTCGAATTAGAACGATTGAACCTAAAATGATCAAGTCTTCATAGGTAGGCTCTATAATCGTTTTTAATATATCTGCCGGTATCAGGATTTCTAGCGACAATAAGATATAACCACCAAGCTCAACTCGGATATCTTGCAGTCGTGACTTTCTGGATGAAAACTCATTCTTAACAAATGAAAATATACATTTAACCACGCCGAATAATAAAACAAGGACACTAATAACATTCAGTGCAATAGCCGAGTAGGTAATAAAAAAAGCAATAGTCATGTTTATACATATCTTATATTGAGTATCATATATATATTATATCACAAATTTACTAACGTTAAAGGGGCCAGTCAGTGTTCGATTAAAGTGTGAGGTAATCCATACTTAAGGGCATCTACGATTTGAAAAAGCCTACTTACCTCAGGCATGAAATTTTCGACCTATCTTGATAATCACGTTATTGCCTGAGCAGATTACATGTCACCATACCTCGGCTCATTACCATCAGTATCTCGTTAATTTACTTATGAAATACAACAGCAATACGCGTGGATAAAATAAAGTAAGATATCCATACTAACACCCCCATCATTACGGTATTTAAAGCACGTATATTATTACCATTCAGAGGGATATTAAATAATATGGTTGAAAGTATCATCATACTGGCTATGGCACAAAATTAACCGTGTAATAATAAGTCATTACTTTTCTGTAATTTAACTTCTCCTAAAAAATGCCAGCACAGCAATGGATAACATAATATATCAAAGTTCACGTAATCAGCGTTACCCCGAAAGCAGGCAGGTATATCATATTATTATCAATCCGGCGGGTGACTATCTTTAATTTCTTACGTCCTCTACCTCAATAAATTGAATATTATAAACCAGAGAATAAAAGGTAAAACAGGCTGCTATGAAAACCAGTGTTACTGCTATCTATTCCATATTCAGATAAATTATTGCCAACCGGTGGTGATGGCATTTGTTGTTCCACCTTGAATCAAGGCAAAGGCATCTCGAGAAAAATACAAACAAAAAACCCCAGTCTTTTCATGAGACCAGGGTTTGATATGGCGGAGGAGGAGAGATTCGAACTCTCGAACGGTTTCCCGTCGACGGTTTTCAAGACCGTTGCCTTCAGCCACTCGGCCACCCCTCCGCAACGAGCGGAACTATAAACACAGCCTTGCCGCTTGTAAAGCATGTTTGCGTTTAATCGGCCAAAAAGCCACCATCTGATTATCGAGTGATGCATTTATCATCACTCCGATACACTCAAGCTATAGGTTTTACCACGGGAATACAGACTTCTTTGGGGTAGAGGCAAATGTTTGCTAAATTAGCCACCGTTTCATTGACTGAATCATTGAGGTTGTATGTTGGAGTTTGAAGGTCGGGCGATTGAGACCGACGCGCAAGGTTATTTAAAAAACAGTGCAGACTGGAGTGAAGCTCTGGTTCCGTTACTGGCAGAGCAAGAAGGCATCATTCTCACCGAACCACACTGGGAAGTGGTGCGTTTCGTGCGCGCATTTTATCTGGAATTCAATACCTCTCCTGCAATCAGGATGCTGGTAAAAGCCATGTCACAGAAATATGGCGAAGAAAAAGGTAATAGCCGCTATCTCTATCGTTTATTCCCACAAGGCCCGGCTAAGCAAGCGACCAAAATTGCAGGATTACCTAAACCGGTTAAATGTATTTAGCCCGTGACACGCTAAACCGGATTAATAGCGAATCTTGAATTTATCAAACTCAGTGGGCGGATAAGGCTCGGTCAACACGCGATCAACTCTTGCCCCCCGTGGCCCCCCTTGTTTAAACCACGCGATTAATTCACCAACCGCTTGCAGCTCACCACAAGCGACAACTTCCACACTGCCATCGTCACAATTTCTGGCATAGCCCGTAACGCCCAGTTCTTGAGCCTGCCGCTGAGTGTTATAACGAAATCCTACGCCTTGGACCACACCGTAAACATACGCACAAGTGCATACTTTTGGCATATTGAGACCTCAATCAACGTGATAATTTGCATTTTCCGGTACATACTCCGACAATACCGCTCTTTTTTACCTAGCTGGCAGCCACCTTATTATGACAGTACGCCTGATTCTTGCTAAAGGACGTGAAAAATCCTTACTTCGTCGCCATCCGTGGATTTTCTCTGGTGCAGTTGAACGTCTTGAAGGCGATGCACTTTCCGGTGAAACCATTGATATCCTTGATAGCCAAGGGAAATGGCTGGCTCGTGCCGCCTATTCGCCTGAATCACAAATTCAAGCGCGCGTCTGGACGTTCCAACAAGATGAAATGATTGATCGCGACTTTTTTATTCGCCGTCTACAACAGGCACAACGTTGGCGCGACTGGCTGGCAAAACGGGATGGTCTGAATGGCTATCGCCTGATAGCCGGTGAATCCGACAGCCTGCCAGGTATCACCATTGACCGCTTCCAGAACTTCCTGGTATTGCAGCTACTGTCTGCTGGCGCTGAGTATCAGCGAGAAACACTGGTCAGCGCGTTGCAACATTGCTACCCAGAATGTTCGATTTACGATCGTTCAGATGTCTCTGTTCGCAAAAAAGAAGGCTTGCCGCTCACTCAAGGGACGGTTTGCGGTGAAATGCCGCCTGCGCTGCTACCTATCAGCGAAAATGGTATGCAAATACTGGTTGATATTCAGCAGGGTCATAAAACAGGCTTTTATTTAGACCAACGCGACAGCCGACTAGCCGCACGTAATTATGCTGAAGGCCGCCGCGTACTGAACTGCTTCTCTTATACCGGAGCCTTTGCCGTTGCCGCTCTGATGGGGAATTGTCAACAGGTTATCAGTGTTGACACATCACAATCCGCATTGGATATTGCGAAGAAAAACATTGAGTTAAATCAGTTAGACCTGAGTAAAGCGGAGTTTGTTCGTGATGATGTGTTCCAATTGCTGCGCAGCTACCGCGCACAAGGGGAAATGTTTGACATGATAATTATGGACCCGCCGAAATTTGTTGAGAACAAAAGCCAATTGGCCAGTGCCTGCCGTGGCTATAAAGATATCAACATGTTAGCTATTCAACTTCTGCGTCCGGGCGGTATTCTGCTCAGTTTCTCTTGTTCTGGTTTGATGCCAACAGATTTATTCCAGAAAATTTTAGCCGATGCCGCATTAGATGCAGGCCATGATATACAATTCATAGAACAGTTCCGTCAGGCAGCGGATCACCCCGTTATCGCGACATATCCAGAAGGATTGTATCTTAAAGGGTTTGCATGTCGGATAATGTGACTTGAAATGCCCTACTCTGCCCTCATATAGAAGTCAGAGTAATGTTCCTCGGGAGGTTATCATGATCGCTAGCAAATTTGGTATAGGGCAGCAGGTCCGACACCGCCTGCACGGTTATCTGGGTGTGGTGATTGATATCGATCCTGAATATTCTCTTGAGCCACCGGAGCCAGATGAAGTCGCGAATAACGAAACGCTGCGTTTATCACCTTGGTATCATGTGGTTATTGAGGATGATGAAGGGCAGCCGATACACACTTATCTGGCGGAAGCGCAGTTAACCTATGAAGATATAGATGCTCATCCGGAACAACCTTCATTAGACGAACTGGCAGCATCCATTCGCCATCAGTTGCAAGCGCCACGTTTGCGTAATTGAGTGTTGATATCATACGTAATAACCCGGCTCTGAATCATAGCCGGGTTTTTTATCATCAGTATGATATGGCTTCGCGGGATATCACCCCTTTTCTAATCCCAAACGCGGTAGCTCAATCTTCGGGCAACGATCCATCACCACTTTCAACCCCGCCTCTGCCGCTAGCGTTGCCGCCAACTCATTAATCACCCCAATTTGTAACCAGAGAACGTTAGCACCGATGGCAATCGCATCTTGCGCAACGCCATACGCTGCGTCTGCATTGCGAAATACATCAACCATATCGATCGGATGGGGAATATCGGTTAATTCAGCATAACCTTGCTGGCCCAGCAATGATTTCCCAGCTAATTTAGGGCTGACAGGAGTGACCTGATATCCCTGCCAGAGCAGGTAAGCCATCACACCGTAGCTCGGGCGCGATGGATTATCACTGGCCCCCACTAATGCAATGGTTTTTACTTGTTGGAGAATGTCAGCGATGTCTTTATCGTGCATTTTTGAGTTCCTCTGATGCGCTAAATGAAGAGTCCGACCTGTTTTCCGACGTCTCTACCAATCTGAGTCAATCGATAAAGTGTACATCATGTAAAATAATGAAGATAAATACTGCCTAATTGACTTGGTTTAATAGTTATAGACATTATTACTGTTAGATTACTTTTTTGTCTTTAAAATTCATCAGGTAAAGCTGATAGATTTAGACCTAACATTTCAAAATGTAAATAAATGTGGGCGAAAGTAAGTGCTTTGGCACATAATCTGCTGTGTCTGATATCGATTGTGAGTATCACCTTCAGGAGTAACGCATGAAATTTGGTCTGGTGGTTGCGGGGATTCTGGCCGTTTGCTGTAGTACTTCAGCCATAGCGACAACCTTGAAACTTGCGCCTGAAATTGACTTGTTAGTCGTCGATGGCAAAAACATGTCCGGTTCCCTATTAAAAGGTGCCGACAGTCTGGAGCTAAACAGTGGTCAACACCAGATTTTGTTCAAAGTTGCAAAACCACTGCCAACCGAACCGACGGTGCTTTATACCTCCCCGCCCTTAGTCGTGGTATTCAATACCCGCAATGTACGCTCCGTTGCCATAAAGTTACCGGTTATTGATACCGAGCGAGAGGGGCATAAATTCTCAAAAAATCCGGTATATCAGCTTATTGGCGACAATGGCCGCGCACTTGCTGTACGTCATGATATTTTACAGCAGGAAAATCTTAACAAAGCCCCGACACTCGAAATGGCGATGGCAACCTATAACGTAGGGCAATACACCGCCTCAGTGCCCGCTTTTGCCACTATTCCACCGTCACCGGTGAGTGCTGTCCCTGGCACCACGATTGCCGTTGCGGGCACCAACACCTCACCAAAATCAATGACACTACAAGGTGAAAATATCGCAGAGCAGATGCTGCAATATTGGTTCCTGCAAGCCGATCCCGAGACACAACAACGTTTCCTGCTGTGGACTAAAAAAAAACCATCACGTAATCAGGAACCGCAGCACACCCCATAAACCCCAAGGTACAGGAAGTGACAAACCGTTGAACTATGATGTGGGTATCGTTCCTAATCATCAGGTTATGCAAACTCTCTCGCATTTTTTTGCGTTACCGCTATGCACAAAATCCGCATTTCAGTAATCTGTCCGCAGACCTTACGCGCTCACTGAAGGATATGTTAATGGAATTCACCACCCGCACTATTGCGGCACGCAAGCGTATTGCCCTTGTTTCCCACGATCACTGCAAAAAATCACTCCTTGAATGGGTGATGGAAAATAAAGATCTATTATCACGGCATGAGCTTTATGCCACTGGCACGACCGGCAATCTGGTACAAAAAGCGACGAGTATTGGCGTGCATTGTTTGCTCAGCGGCCCGATGGGAGGGGATCAAGAGGTGGGCGCACTGATATCCGAGAAAAAGATCGATATGCTGATTTTTTTCTGGGATCCACTCAATGCAGTCCCGCATGACCCAGATGTTAAAGCCTTGCTGCGACTGGCAACGGTATGGAATATTCCGGTTGCCACCAACCGTTCTACCGCAGACTTCTTGATTGGCTCCGCCCTATTTAGCGGAGAAGTGACCATTGCTATTCCTGACTATGAGCGCTACTTGCAAGAGAGATTGAAATAGGCCACTTGCCGGTGGTCGCCACCACCGGTTTTATCATCAGCAACAACCCGTTAAGTGATTACTGCTAGGGTTTACGCTGAACTGGAACGCCCAACTCACTGAGTTGCTCAACAAAACACGATGGCCGCCTGGTGTCTTGCAGTAACCACACCTGATGCCGGGCACGGGTAATGGCAACATAAAGTAAACGTCGCTCTTCGGCATCAGGGAAATCTTCTGGGGCAGGTAGCAGCACCTCCTCCAATACGGATTCGCGCGCTACAGCCGGGAATCCATCACTCCCTTCATGTAACCCGGCAATAATCACATAATCTGCCTGCTGCCCTTTACTGGCATGAATAGTCATAAAATCAATGGCTAATTTCGGCCAACGTGTTGCTGCTTTTTGCAGGATTTCTGGCCGTAAGTGATGATAACGCGCCAATATCAGGATACGTTCGTCATCTTTAACAAAACCACTCAGCTTATCCAGCAACGCTTCAAGCTGTTCATGCGGCAAGACAACCACTGACTTTTTACTGCCTTTGCTCAGGCTGTTAAGCGGTTTTTTCAGTTGATAGGGGTTTTGCTGAATAAACCGGTTGGCAATATCACCAATTCTGTCATTAAAGCGATAAGTGGTATCTAAGGCACATTCGGCACTCTCACCAAAGTTCTCACTAAAAGAGGTGGTTAGCGAAAGCTCTGCGCCGCTGAAACGGTAAATCGCTTGCCAATCATCGCCCACGACAAACAGGCTCGTTTGTTTGTTTTGCTTGCGCAATGCCGCAAGTAACATTGCGCGCTGTGGCGAGATATCCTGAAACTCATCCACTAAAATATGCTTCCACGGGCTGACAAAACGCCCTTTTTCCAACAGGTTAACCGCTTGATGTATCAGCCCGGAGAAATCAACCGCACCCTCTTCTTTAAGCGCGGCCTTCCATGCTTTTAATAGCGGTGCCATCAGCCGGATACGTTTCTGGAACAGGTCACGCACTTCATCATCAGCCTGTTCAATCATTTCTGCCTGGCTCCCCCCGTGCATCCGCATCAGCCCAAGCCAGCGCTCCAATCGCCCTGCCAATCTGGCCGCCAGGCGCTTATCCTGCCAGAAATTGCCCTCGTCTATCTCCCACTCCAACTCATCGGTGAGCCATTCACGCCAGCCCTTGGCTTGTGCTTTCTTCTCGCTACATTGCTGCTGCCAATGTGTAATCAGCAGCGACCTTCTGGCCTGACTATCAGACTCCAGTTTGCTTATCACCGGTGTTTTGCGGCTACCTTGCTGAATTATCTGCAATGCTAATGCATGGAAAGTTTTGGCTTGAATATCATCAACGGCCAAACGTTGCTTAATGCGGCTATTCATTTCATCCGCCGCCTGGCGGCCAAAGGCCAATAATAAGATTTGTTCAGGGAGAGCCTCATTACGGCGTAGCAACCAACCTGCTCGGGCCACCAGCACAGATGTCTTACCGCTCCCGGCACCTGCCAGCACCAATACCGAATCTTCACCGTTCACCACCGCCCGACGCTGCGATTCATTAAGTGGTGATGTTTCTACCTGCTGGAAGAAGTCCTGATACTCCACCAGCACACGATCAGCCCACAACTGATTACGCCGCTCAACGCTTCGGTTGCCTTGCTGCAACCAGCTCAAGCACTGTTCGTAATCCGCCCGACAAGATTCAAATTCCGTTAGCCGCTGCGCCGGCAACGGTAATGCCCCGAACGCCTCTCGGATAGCCGCTTGCAATTGGCCCAGCTCACTGCGTTTAAACCATTTATCTTGTTGCTCAATCCGCTTAATTGATTCCACTTGTTTATGCAAAACTGCCGCACAAACCTGGCTCATCTCCTCACTCCATTGCTGCCAAATCCCCACCAAATGCTGATAGAAACGCAGAGTCTCCTGCCATTCAGTGCCATGCAAGCGCACGACCTGCTGCTCAGGCAGTTCAAACTCTAACTCGCCCCAGACGATACCGCGTTTACATTGAATATTGACCAGTTGGTTAAAGGGGATCAGATATTGATGTTTATCACCACAGACCTCGATCCCCGCATTGAGCAAGCGAACCCGGTTATAGGGATGCTGAGCCAGATGTTTGCCAAAGGATGTCGCTTTAAGTTCCATATCTGCGTCATAACTCGTATTAAGTGAATTGAAATAACATAAGAGAGTGTAAATAAAATAATTGAGTTTAAACAACAGGTATCCGATAGTTGACCAAGGAAACTAACCCACGTTATTCGTGTAAAATGGTTAACCTTGGTTATCACTCATCCGCACTGCGGTTTTTTTATTCAGCGAGGCAGATTAATCACTATGCGTACTGTACTGAATATTCTTAATTTTGTTTTAGGTGGTTTCTTCACAACACTGGGCTGGTTAGTCGCCACAGTGATCAGCGTCATTCTGATTTTCACCTTACCATTAACCCGCTCTTGCTGGGAAATTACCAAACTATCATTTCTCCCTTATGGTAATGAGGCGATCCATGTCAATGAATTATACCCCGAAAAAAGTAATGCTCTGCTGACAACCGGCGGCTCTTTGCTCAATATCGTCTGGTTTATTCTGTTTGGTTGGTGGCTGTGTTTATCTCATATCGCCACAGGGATTGTGCAATGTCTAACTATCATCGGAATTCCGGTTGGTATTGCCAATTTTAAAATCGCAGCCATCGCCTTATGGCCGGTGGGTCGCCGTGTTGTTTCTGTAGAAATGGCACAACAAGCGAGAGTGGCTAACGCCAAACGCCAGTATCAGCAACGCTGAATTTTCAGTTTTAGAGGTTTTTGTGCTCACTTTCGTCACTGGTTTACGCCGTTATGTCTACAATAGCAGCCTGCTTTATCATGTCCGTATTTTTATTGCATTGGTGGGAGTAACGGCGGTTCCGTGGTGGATTGAACAACCAAAACTGACGATCCCCTTAACGCTGGGGGTCGTCGCTGCGGCGCTGACTGATCTCGATGACCGGCTAGCTGGGCGGTTGCGTAACTTATTTATTACGTTAATTTGCTTTTTTATCGCTTCCGCGTCCATCGAGTTGTTATTTCCTTATCCGTGGTTTTTTGCTGTTGGTCTGACCTGTTCCACCTGCGTTTTCATTCTGCTGGGGGCATTGGGGCAACGCTATGCAACCATCGCTTTCGGTGCATTGCTCATCGCCATCTACACCATGTTGGGAACCTCGATGTACCACATCTGGTACCAACAACCGTTATTACTGATACTGGGCGCGGTCTGGTATAACGTGCTGACGCTGTGCGGACATCTTATTTTTCCTATCCGCCCGTTGCAGGATAATCTGGCGCGCTGTTATCAGCAGTTGGCGCATTATCTGGAAGCCAAAGCCAACCTATTCGACCCTGATATTGAATCGGGTGTCGATCAACCTCTGATTAATGTCGCAATGGCTAATAGCACCTTAGTGACGACATTAAACCAGGCCAAAGCGTCCCTTGTGACCCGGTTAAAAGGCGATCGCGGCCAACGCGAAACCCGGCGAACGCTGCACTACTATTTTGTCGCACAAGACATTCATGAACGAGCCAGTTCATCGCATGTGCAATATCAGGTGTTGCGCGAGAAATTCCGCTACAGTGACGTGCTATTCCGCTTCCAGCGTTTATTGAGTATGCAGGCCAGAGCCTGTATACAACTTTCGCAGTCAATCCTGATGCGGCAGAAATATCAGCATGACCCGCACTTCGAACGCGTATTTACATTCTTAGATGCGGCACTGGCAAGAACATTGGTGCAAAATGAAAATAGCCCGCAGGTCAAAGCACTCTCTCACTTACTAAAAAACTTACGTGCAATTGATGCCCAGCTAGCGGGGATCGAATCAGAGCAAGTATTGGCTAAGGGGCCACAACCCGAAAGTCGCCTGTCCGATGACCACATCACCGGCTGGAGTGATATCAAGCTGCGCATCAGCCGCCATCTGACACCACAATCGGCTCTATTTCGTCATGCGGTACGGATGTCGGTAGTCCTGTGTGTAGGATATGCATTTATTCAATTTACCGGGATGCGGCATGGTTACTGGATTCTGCTAACCAGCCTTTTTGTCTGCCAACCGAACTATAACGCAACACGCCGCCGCCTTGCGCTGCGCATCATTGGCACCTTGGCAGGAATATTGGCTGGCCTGCCGATTCTTTATTTTGTCCCTTCGATTGAAGGACAATTACTCCTGATAGTCATTACCGGTGTTTTGTTCTTTGCTTTCCGCAATGTCCAGTATGCCCACGCCACCATGTTTATTACCCTGCTGGTCTTATTATGTTTTAACCTGCTGGGAGAAGGGTTTGAGGTCGCCGCACCACGCGTATTCGATACCTTATTGGGCTGTGCCATAGCCTGGGTCGCTGTCAGCTTTATTTGGCCGGATTGGAAGTTTCGCCAACTGCCGGCCGTGGTACATAAAACATTTAACGCCAACTGCCGTTATCTCGATGCCATCCTGGTGCAATACTATCAAGGCAAGGATAATAGCCTGCCTTATCGTGTCGCACGCCGGGATGCACATAATTGCGATGCAGAGCTGGCTTCAGTTATTTCAAATATGTCAGCAGAACCCAAAAATGATAAAGAAACTCAGGAGGCGGCATTCCGCTTACTGTGTCTAAATCACACTATGTTGAGCTATATCTCTGCTCTGGGAGCTCATCGCGAAAAACTGACCAATTCCATCACACTAAATTTACTCAATGATGCCATTTGTTATGTCGAAGGAACTCTTGAACAACAGCAGCCTGACCGTGAAAATATGTCTCACGTATTATCACGCTTATCCACCCGGCTGCAGCAGTGCAATCCAGAACCGGAAAGCAAAGACCAACTGGTTTTACAACAAATAGGCTTATTGCTTGAACTATTACCGGAACTCAGCGAGTTGAATAAACAGATTAGTCAGGCAGACTAAATATTCTCTGTCCCGTTAGGATATTTCGTATTTTTAGTCTTTAGCTGGCCGAAAATGCTGTTCAAACCATTCGGTCAGCTCACTGCGAATCATTACCGGTAGTGCTGCGTAGTGGTAACCGCTAATCGCCCCAGCCAACGCTAACAAGACATTAATGCCAAGAGAATGCCTCAGCGCACGCAACTTCAGATAACAACGTTTAGCACCTTCAAGCCTTAATTCGGCCGCATTCTTAATCCCCACTTTCCACAATAGCCGCTCAAGGCTGGCACTGAGGTTCGGTAAATCTTTCAGCCGAACGACTGGGCCTTTCTTACTTAAAAGTTCAGCCTTGGCCCCTTGATAAGCCTGCCTGACAAAGCTGTTTAAAGTCAGCTCGTCACCCCACAATGCTGGATCAACCCAGTAGTAACGCAGCAGCACCGGCACCCCGCGTTTAGCATAGACGAAGTTAATCATCCCTCTGGCGCGAAACAGGCTTTCTACCTCATTATTAGCGCGTAAATACATTTCTCCCTCAGAAATTACCGCAAACATAACGCCGTTAACCAACAGACCATAGCCGCCAAATTGTGAGCGTGCGGTTATCTGACCTAAAAAATCAAAACGAATCTTCGCCTGAGTGATCCTTTTTTCTGAATTATTCTTCATGACTATTCCTTTAGTAAAAATCTGATCCAACATCCCTATCGACTAACCATAAGTGTAAGAGGAACAACTAATTAAAAAATACGCAATATAGAATTCTGAGCCAAACACAAAATGGATTTACACCTATTTTCATCACAATTATGCGAAGCGTCTTGTAAAAATTTAGTTGATCTTCACCTAAACAGTGACTACTGTATATACATACAGCACACCGCAAGCGAGGTTCACAATGCGTACTCAATCACTAAAACCTTATCATGCTAATCATCAGTCTCTTATTACCAGCCACTCACCGGAAAGAGTCGATGCACCGGCGGACAGCGGTCTTATCAGTGAACTTGTATACAGCGAGAACCAACCAGCGGTGGCCCAATTACTGCTCCCTTTACTGCAACAACTGGGTAAACAATCCCGCTGGCTTTTATGGCTGACGCCCCATAAGAAATTATGTCGTCGGTGGCTACAGCAATCAGGTTTGCCTATAAATAAAGTCGTACAGCTAAGCCAAATCAATCCATTGTCGACCGTTGAGGCGATGGAAAAAGCATTACTGACAGGAAATTATAGTGTGGTGTTAGGGTGGCTGCCTGAGCTATCAGAAGATGACCGCATTAGGTTACGTTTAGCTGCAAAATTAGGCAACGCTTACGGCTTTATTATGCATCCGTTAGATGACACAAAACTGCACCAAGGACAGTGCGCAACGTTAAAAATTCATTCTTCTTTGTATCATTAAGTAAATTTAGGATTTATCCCATGAAAAATTACAATATTTAGGGCTTAGTCCTGCTAAATCCCCATAAAGCGAGTCGGAATGCGGCTTCCGATGAAAAACAAGGTACAGAAAACCACCATTTTTACCGCTAAATCGTTAAACATTATGTATAATTCTGCTTTTTTTTCAGGCGGTTTATCACATCACACTTGTAACTTTCGCGCCACGTTGTAGACTTTACATCGCCAAGGTTGCTCTAAAATGCCAAATTATACTGGCAGCGTGATTAACGGGAGCGTTAAAACCTTGACGAAGAATTTTAACCAAGGGCTTAGCTATTAAAAGCTCATTGCCTATTTGGATGATAACGAGGCGTAAAATGAAAAAGACAGCTATCGCATTAGCAGTGGCACTGGCAGGTTTCGCTACAGTAGCGCAAGCCGCACCGAAAGATAACACCTGGTACACCGGTGGTAAACTGGGTTGGTCCCAGTACCAAAATTCTGGTTCCATCATTAACAATGATGGCCCAACTCATAAAGACCAATTGGGTGCTGGTGCGTTCTTGGGTTACCAAGCAAACCAATATCTGGGCTTTGAGATGGGATACGACTGGCTTGGCCGTATGCCTTACAAAGGCGACACCAACAATGGCGCTTTCAAAGCTCAAGGCGTTCAACTGGCAGCTAAACTGAGCTACCCAGTTGCACAAGACTTGGACGTATACACTCGTCTGGGTGGTATGGTTTGGCGTGCTGATGCTGACGGTTCTATCGGTGGCGTACGTAATAGCAACCACGACACCGGTGTTTCTCCACTGGTAGCGTTGGGTGCTGAATACGCATGGACTAAAAACTGGGCAACCCGTATGGAATACCAGTGGATTAACAACATCGGTGACCGTGCTACCGTTGGTGCTCGTCCAGACAACGGTATGTTGAGTGTAGGTGTTTCTTACCGTTTCGGTCAGGAAGATGCAGTAGCACCAATTGCGCCAGCTCCAGCTCCAGCGCCAGTAGTTGACACTAAGCGTTTCACACTGAAATCTGACGTGTTGTTCGCTTTCAACAAGTCAAACCTGAAACCAGAAGGCCAGCAAGCTCTGGACCAACTGTACTCTCAGTTGAGCTCTATCGATCCTAAAGACGGTTCTGTAGTTGTTCTGGGCTTTGCTGACCGCATCGGTCAACCAGCACCTAACTTAGCTCTGTCTCAGCGTCGTGCTGACAGCGTGCGTGATTACCTGGTTTCTAAAGGTATCCCTGCTGACAAAATCACCGCTCGCGGTGAAGGCCAAGCAAACCCAGTTACTGGTAACACCTGTGACAACGTGAAACCACGTGCTGCTCTGATCGAGTGCCTGGCACCAGATCGTCGCGTAGAGATCGAAGTTAAAGGCTACAAAGAAGTTGTAACTCAGCCACAGGCTTAAGTTTACTCCTTTCATAAAAAACCCCGCATTGCGGGGTTTTTTTTATCCTGCATTCCTGAACTAATTAAGGTGGTTGCAGGGTTCTTTTATCACACAAGGTTTGCTGGATTTATACAGTTTGGGTAGCCCACACCGGCTAGCTTTCTTAACCAAGAATATCCTTCAAATCCTGCTTTAGCGATGACATCTGGCTGGCATACTTCTCTTTGCGTTCAGCATCTTCAATTAGCTGAACAACAGTATCTGATAACGTATTGCCACGGCGGCGGGCTAATGCAGCCAGACGCTGCCATACCAAAAATTCCAGATCGATGGACTTTTTACGGGTATGTTGATGTTCCGCATTAAAATGCCGCTTACGCCGGGCACGGATAGTCTGCTTCATCCGCGTGGTCAGATTGACATTCATATGTACATCAATCCACTCCAGCACCTTAACGGGTTCATTTTCCAGTTTAATCAGTTGCTCTACTGCATCTGTGGCTGCGCTATTTTCAATATGGCGGGTAATAGCCTCACCTTCTCGGTGTTTTTTTACCAAATATGCCCATTTCCAACCGCTTTCCAGATTTTCCAGTTGTTGATATTTCATCGCGAGCTCTTCAGTGACCGTGTAACTTTAGTAAGCATAACAGCTTTACCCAAAATTTCCCCCTGCTAAAAGACCATGATTAGTTTATTTTTCGTACAGAATACTGTTGATATCTTACTCCTTACGCCCAACTGCCACTCTACGTATATGCAGCCTGCGTTATTCTTGTATAATCGCTCTTTCCCTTTTTGACGATTGCATCTATCACTTTGACCAATAACCGACTTGAATGGCAGTCCCTGCTGCCGAACACAACGCCTTATGAAGCGTTATTTGCTACTGCCTCCCAGTTGGAGCCTATCTCCTTTGCTGCAATTCAGCCCCGGTTAGAGAATGGCATGACACTGTTTTGTCATCCACAATCCAAACCGCGCTTTATGCTGATCAAAGCACAAGAAAGCACTGACTATCTGGCATTAATCGCACAAGCCGTTAAAGAGCTGCAACCCGAAGCCGCTGGCTTGTTTGGTGGCGACTATCAAGTGCAAGACCACCTTGTCACCTGGCAACCCGCACAACACGGTGACGAGCGCTTTGCTGCGCGTTCACGTTGCCTCTACCAAGAGTGGGTTGAACCGGAGCAACTGTTTGGTTGCATGAGATGGTATAAAGATCAAATAACACTGCAACCTGGCCTGGTTCATCAAGCTAATGGTGGCGTGTTGATCTTATCCATTCGCGCCTTACAGGCTCAGCCACTGATGTGGTTGCGTTTGAAACAAATGATCGTTCAACAGCGCTTTGACTGGTTATCCCCTGATGAAACCCGCCCATTGCCCGTTCATATTCCATCGATGCCACTAGACCTGCGTCTGATATTGGTGGGTGACCGCCTGGGACTGGGTGATTTCCATGACATGGAACCAGAGCTTGGCGAACTGGCCATATATGGTGAGTTTGAAGTTGAACTGCCTCTGGTTGATATTGATGGTATGACGCTATGGTGTAGCTACATCAACACCCTGCTACACCAAAAGCAGTTGCCTCCGCTATCCGCAGACGCATGGCCGGTTCTGTTACGTCAGGCGGTGCGCTACAGCGGCGATCAAGGTAGCCTGCCATTATGCCCACAGTGGTTGACTCATCAACTGGCAGAAGCCGCACTGTATGCTGAAGAAGATACCCTTACTGCAAATGCGTTGGAATCGGCACTAAACGCCCGTGATTGGCGACAAAGCTATCTTGCTGAACGAATGCAAGATGAGATTGAACTGGGGCAGATCCTGGTTGAAACCGAAGGGCAGGTTGTTGGGCAGATTAATGGCCTGTCCGTTCTGGAATACCCTGGCCACCCTCATGCTTTTGGTGAGCCTGCGCGTATTAGCTGCGTGGTTCATCTGGGTGACGGTGAATTTGTTGACGTTGAGCGCAAAGCCGAACTGGGTGGCAATATTCATGCTAAAGGCATGATGATTATGCAGGCATTCTTGATTTCAGAATTAGAACTTGATCAACCACTGCCCTTCTCCGCTTCCATTGTTTTCGAGCAGTCCTATGGTGAAGTCGATGGCGATAGCGCATCATTGGCTGAACTTTGCGCATTGGTCAGTGCGCTTTCTCACCAACCCATCAACCAGCAAATTGCCGTGACGGGATCTGTCGACCAATTTGGCAATGTGCAGCCGATTGGCGGTGTGAATGAAAAGATTGAAGGTTTCTTCGAAGCTTGCCAACGCCGTGGGTTAACCGGAAGCCAGGGGGTGATACTGCCTACCACGAATGTCCGCCATCTGTGTTTGAATCAGGCAGTAGTTGAGGCGGTACAACAGGGGCAATTCCATCTGTGGGCCGTTTATAGCGTGACTGAAGCGTTACCCTTACTAACCGGCATGGTGTACGCAGATGAGCAGCAACCGAGCTTATTGGGTATAATTCAGGAGCGTATCGCACAGATAAATCCGCAGGACAGACGCCGCTGGCCATGGCCATTACGCTGGCTTAACTGGTTCAACCAGGGCTGATCGGACTTGCTCAGCGTACAGCTGTACGCTATTCTGCGCACTTCACTAAAATAAGGCTTACTGAGAACATGGTAGATAAACGCGAATCCTATACAAAAGAAGACCTTGAAGCATCTGGCCGTGGCGAATTATTTGGCGCTGGTGGGCCACCATTGCCAGCAGGCAATATGTTAATGATGGACCGTGTCATCAAAATGACGCAAGACGGTGGCAACTATGGCAAAGGTTATGTGGAAGCGGAACTGGATATTAATCCAGACCTATGGTTCTTCGGTTGCCACTTCATTGGTGACCCAGTAATGCCTGGCTGTCTGGGCCTTGATGCTATGTGGCAGTTGGTTGGTTTCTATCTTGGCTGGCTGGGTGGTGAAGGCAAAGGCCGCGCGCTCGGTGTTGGCGAAGTTAAATTTACCGGTCAAGTTCTTCCAGATGCCCAAAAAGTGACATACCGTATTCATTTTAAACGCGTTATTATGCGTAAATTGATCATGGGTGTGGCTGATGGTGAAGTCTTGGTCGACGGCAAAGTGATTTATACCGCCACCGACTTAAAAGTGGGCCTGTTTAAAGACACTGCGGCTTTCTAATATCTTACCTCTTGTTGGGGGTACGTTTTATGGCCCCCAGCGTGATTATTCGAGTGCTTTGTGGTGCTTTTTTAAATAACAGTAACTGCAATATGCACCGTGCGGTAATTAAGGGAATGGATATAGTTTCCCCTTTCGGCTGTGGTATCAAGGCAGCCAACAGCGCGGCCATGACAAGTACCAAGAGTAAAAATGAAAACCTCCGCAATATGCGCATAAAGCGGAGGTGATCCCTTAGTCTGACAGAGAGCCGCTTAAGCGGTCACAGCCCTGTCCTCCATGGCTTGTCGCCAACCTCCTAACCAATGTGATCTAGCGTCTAATGCTTGATAGGGACAAATTTCCCTTGAACGCCCTGAAATACCTGCTTGATATCCGCGTGACAACGCCCTTTCAAGGCGATCTCGTTTCTGTCTCTTCATGCCTCGTTTCCCTCATCTTTCGGTCTGGTGGAAAGAAAACAGTGACCACTTTATGCACAGTCACAGTTAAGTGATAGACCTTAAGAAACAGAAAAGCAATGCGCAAAATTCACGCCAATGTCACATTTGTGAGCTATGCCCGCAGAATTCGCTAAGTGATTGATTTGAGAGAACCGAATGCAAGCTACTGATATTAAATGAAAATCCTCGTCCACGGTGGTTTTTCATCACCACGAAAGAGGATTAAGAAGGAATACCGATACTGACAGACCTCAACGACTCGCGCGCAATCGGTGAGGACAGGAAGAAGAGTTAAGCGCCAGCCCCTGATGGCGTGGGTCGAGCCATCAGGGGCAATAACCTCAAAGATTACTTAACGTTTTGTAGCTGGGCTGCAATCATTTTGGCTTCCTGTTGCCAGCCTTCTGCCAATGTGCGGATCAGCGCGTCATAGCCATCTTCACTTTGTTTAAGCTCGAGATCGAATGGCTGTTTTATCAGTTGCCCTTGATGTTTCAGTATCCAGACGCCACGAATAATCGCCCGCCCGTCATAGCGGCCGTGGAACCCGGTTATCGTGACATTCAGAACATCCTGATCGCTATCGAGTGGCTGTGAAGAGACCAACCAGCCCGGCAGCGCATTGCTCAGATTGGTCACTAATGTTTGCTGCAACTGTTGATCCAACGGGCTGGCCCAAAGGTTATTACTGGCAATCACATACTGCACATCATTAGTTTGATATACCACGCCAGCCGCCGCCAGATAGTCGGCTACGCTGACATGCTCTACCCACAGTTGCTTCGATGCCACACTGCTACTGGCAGTCGCGGGTGCGCTCAAGGCCGGTAGCTGATAGTACGTTTTGCTGACATCACTGCTGCAAGCACTGAGTAACAGCACTGCGATAATTGCCATCCATTTCATCATTTTTTGGCCTTCTTAGGCTGAGGGTCCTGACTTCCTGCCGCTTCAAATACCAGCGCGTTGCTCTTTTCATTTAACGTACGCAATACCGGTTGTAATTCACGCAACACCTGATCTAAGCGCTGCATATCACCCACCATTTTATTGTAAGCCGGTGAACCGGGTTGGAAACCTTTCATGCTGCGATTCAGCTCATTCAAGGTCTTTTGCAGGTCTTTTGGCATATCCTGCATCGCCGGGCTGGAAGTGATAGCGGTCAGCGCTTCCAGGGTTTTCTGCGTTTCGCGCATGGTTCTCTGGCTTTCAGCCAGCGTTTTGGTGACTTCAGTAACCATTGGGTCCAGCGGCAGATTATTAATTTTATCCAGCGTCTGCATCACTTTTTGCTGAATCTGTGCCAAACCACCGCTGGCGGTTGGCAACAATGGATAGCCCGCGACTTCCAGTGGCCCTTTCCACGGTTTTGCATCTGGGTAAAAATCCAGATCGACAAACAGTGCGCCGGTCAGTAGGTTACCTGATTTTAGTGATGCACGCAGACCACGCTCTTTGGCAGTTTTCAGCATTTGGGCGAAGTTGGCATCCGGCCCCAAATCATTCTGGAACCGACCCGGCTCAATACGAATAAGCACTGGGATACGGAAGTCATTATCAACCCGCTGTTTCATGCCCTCAGCAAAGAATGGCACATCCGCTACAGTACCAACACGAATACCACGGAATTCGACTGGCGCACCCGATTGCAGGCCACGCACTGAATCAGAGAAGAACAGTAAGAAATCTTCATGTTCGGTATACAGTGAATTTTGGATGCTACTGCGGTTATCAAACAGTTTGAACTCGGCCTTAGGCTCGGTAATTTGCTTGCCGGGGTCCAAACCATCGGGAACATCAAAGCTGACGCCGCCACTGAATAAGGTCGCCAAAGATGCCATCTCCACACGCATCCCTTGTGAGGAGAGATCAACCGCCACGCCACTGTCTTTCCAGAAGCGAACATTGGTAGTGACCAGGCTGTCATAAGGCGCGCCAATGAATAGCTGATAACGCATCATGCGTGATTTGGCATCAAACGTGCTGCTTTCCACCGAACCGACACGATAACCACGAAATAGCACCGGATCAGCGGCATTTAGTTGACCGGCCTGATTGCTGTCGAGAATAATACGGATACCTTTAGCATCAGGAGATGCCAGTGGCGGTGAATCCAGCAACTTAAATTCGTCTAATGTCTTTCCTTTACTGCCGGGTTGCAGTTCAATATAAGCACCCGATAGCAGTGTCCCAAGGCCTGATACACCTTCACGGCCAATCTGCGGCTTAACCACCCAGAACACGGTATCGCCGTGCAATAGTGTATTCATACCCGATTTTAGACGCGCCTGAATGATGACGTGATTGAGGTCTTTACTTAATGTGACCTGCTCAACCACACCGACATCCACACTGCGGCTCTTAATTTTGGTCTTACCCGCTTCAATACCTTCAGCGTTCAGTGTGGTTAAAACCACCTGCGGTCCCTGATGGCTGAAATGATAAAACAGTACCCACGCGCCAATCAGTGCAGTGACAATCGGGATAATCCACACTGGGGACCAACGTTTGATTTTTTCAATTTCCGCCACATTCTGGCTGGGATTATTGTCCGTCACCTTGCGGCTCCTTTTGGGTTGTTTCACTTAGTTGATCCCAGGTTAAACGGGGATCAAAGGTTAATGCGGCAAACATAGTCAGGATTACCACCATCGCAAACAACAGTGCACCAATCGCCGGATAGATACTCATCAATTGCCCGATACGGACTAATGACGAAAGCACTGCGATAACAAAGACATCGATCATTGACCAGCGGCCAACAAACTCCACCACCTCATAGATAAAATGCATACGTTCAGTATCGGTGTTGCCTTTGCCTTTAGCATCCCAACATAGCCAGCCGATCGCCAACATTTTTAACGAAGGTACCATGATACTGGCGATAAAAATCACCATTGCCACCGGATAGGAGCCTTCACTCCATAAGAAAATAACCCCAGCCATAATGGTTGAACCCATTTGGTTGCCCAAACTTTCGGTAATCATAATCGGCAACAGATTAGCCGGAATATAGAGCAGAATAGAGGTAATCAACAGCGCCATTGTCCACTGTATGCTATTGCGACGACGAACATAGCCTTGAGTATGGCAGCGCGGACACTCAAGCTGTGATTGCGGCAAAATGGCGGTACAACACGCACAGGAGCGCAACCCTTGGCGCAAACCTGTGCGGCCAGCAATCAACGGCTGCGTCAGCTTGGGTGCAGGGGCAATGTCCTGCCACATCCAATGGCGATCCACACATTGGAAAGCACGCACCTGCAACAAGCAGAAGATACAATAGGGAATAAAACTGCTGCCAATGCCGATTTCGCCATAGGCCATTAATTTGACAAAACTGACCAGCACACCGGCGAGGAAAATCTCAACCATGCACCAGGTTTTGAATTGAAATAGCACTTTCGCCATCATAGTTTTCAAGCGCAATGGCAGACGTACCCGCAGGCAGAGCAAAATAATCGCGATCATGCAAAATGCTGGAATCAACTGAACCAGCACCATAAACAGTGTCGCCATGCTGGCATAGTTATCTGCCAACATCACACGCGGTATTTGGATTAGCGTAATTTCGCTGGTGATCCCCGCCACGCGCATGTTGACGAAGGGAAACATATTAGCCAGCACCAACATGAATAAGGCACTGAGTGCATAGCCCACAGGCCGTTTACGTGGCTCGTCCCACCGAGCAGTTAGTGTGGTTTTACAACGCGGACAGACCGCTTTAGTGCGATAAGGCAGGGAGGGTAAGACCACTGACATGTCACACTGCCGGCACAGGATGACGTTCCCTGATGGCCCTGAATGCTCGCCGTGTTCAGGCTCAATAACAGAATACAATATCTATGTCCTTACGGCTGGCCTGTATCCCCTTATCTTTCAAATTGCAAGTGTGTTGGCTACGCTCAATAACCCGAATCACTTACATGTATAAGCGCATCGGGATGATGAGCCTCATCAGAGGCTCATCCTTCGGGCCAGCGCAAGCACTGTTCAAAATGGTTTACAACCCATTTGTCTGTTACTTGCCACCTTCCTGCACATTGAAATCTATTGGGTATAGTTAAGTACCATATTGTAATGATACTAATATAACAATATGGATATTATCGTATAGCTCTTCATTTAACAGAACGGTGGAAATGCATTTTTAGCTGTTTTTCTGAGCTTCCAGCTCTTCCCAACGGCCAAATGCCACTTCTAATGCCTGTTCAGCATCCGCTAATGCTTTCAACACCTGTTGGGTCTCTTCATGCGGGCGGGAGAAGAAATCTGCGTGACCGACTTGTGCCTGTAACCCACTGATTTCATTTTCCAATTTTTCTAGCTGTTGTGGTAACTGATCCAGCTCACGTTGTAAATTATAGCTCAACTTGCCAGTGCGTTTAGCCACCGGCATATTACTCTTAACCGGTGCTACCGCTTTGGTTTCTTCAACTTTCGCCGCAACCTGGCGGATAGGCTTTGCCTCAGCACGTTGCTGATGTGCGTCATAATAGCCGCCCACAAAGCTGTTAATCTGGCCATTCCCTTCAAAGATCCAGCATTCGGTCACTGAGTTATCAACGAATTGACGGTCATGGCTTACCAGCAGCACGGTACCCTGATAGCTATCCACCATCTCTTCGAGCAACTCCAGCGTTTCTACATCCAGATCGTTGGTCGGTTCATCGAGGATCAACAAGTTGCTTGGCTTAAGGAACAGTTTGGCCAACAGCAAGCGGTTACGCTCACCACCAGACAACGCTTTCACCGGGGTCATCGCGCGTTTCGGGTGGAACAAGAAGTCTTGCAAATAACCCAATACGTGGCGTGAACGGCCATTGACCATCACTTCCTGCTTGCCTTCTGCCAGGTTATCCATAACGGTGCGTTCTGGGTCTAATTCGGCACGATGTTGGTCGAAATAGGCCACTTCCAGCTTGGTACCGCAATGCACTTTACCGCTGTCCGCATTAAGCTGACCGAGCATCAGTTTCAGCAAGGTGGTTTTACCGCAGCCGTTTGGCCCCACCAGCGCTATTTTGTCACCGCGCTGTACCTGAGCGGTGAAATCTTTTACCAGCACTTTGCCATCAATCTGATAGTTAACATTCTCCAGCTCAAAGACGATTTTGCCTGAACGCACAGTCTCTTCGACTTGCATCTTGGCCGTACCCATCACGTCGCGGCGCTCAGAACGCTCCATCCGCAATGCTTTCAAGGCACGAACACGGCCTTCGTTACGGGTACGTCGTGCTTTGATACCCTGACGTATCCACACTTCTTCTTGCGCCAGTTTGCGATCAAATTCAGCATTTTGCAGCTCTTCGACCCGCAGCGCTTCTTCTTTGCTGGCAAGATACAGTTCGTAATTACCCGGCCATGATACCAATTTGCCACGATCCAGATCGACAATGCGCGTTGCCATTGCACGGATAAAGGAGCGGTCATGGGAGATAAACACAATGCTGCCCTGGAATTCTTTTAAGAAGCCCTCCAGCCAGTTGATGGTTTCAATGTCTAAATGGTTGGTCGGTTCATCCAGCAGCAATACTTTTGGTGAGCTAACCAGTGCGCGACCTAATGCCGCTTTACGCAACCAGCCGCCCGACAACGAAGAAAGCTCAGCATCCGCGCTCAGCCCCAACTGTTTCAGCACTTCCTGAATCCGGCTGTCTAATTGCCACAAACCTTGATGATCCAGGATCTCCTGCAATGCTGCCAGACGGTTAAGGTTCTTCTCGCTCGGGTCCAACTCAACCTGATGCAAGGTTGCGTGGTAGGCTTTCAGATGTTCGGCCTGTTCCTGTACCCCTTCGGCGACAAAATCAAATACTGTACCCGCCACATTGCGCGGTGGATCTTGTTGCAGACGCGCCACAATCAAATCCTGCTCATAAATGATGCGACCATCATCCAACAGCACTTCTTTGCTCAGAATTTTCAGTAAGGTGGATTTGCCCGCGCCATTGCGCCCCACCAGACAAACGCGCTCGTTTGCCTCAATATGCAATTCAGTATTATCTAATAAAGGTGCATCGCTGAACGACAACCAGGCACCGGACATGCTAATTAACGACATAGTTTCTACTTTTCCTCGTGGCGGTGAGTCACCAGCCAGCAGTTGTGGATTTGACGATTACGGGCAAAGTCTTCTGATTGTGTCTGAGCTGTTATCTCTTGCGCTTCCAGCCCCAACGCCTTTATTCCGTCCAAATCCATCTGGAAACCGCGCTTATTGTTTGAGAACATGATTGTTCCCTTACGGCGCAGTAACCGTTTAAGTTCTTTCATCAGCACTAAATGATCGCGCTGAACATCAAAGGTGGTCTCCATGCGCTTGGAGTTAGAGAATGTCGGTGGATCAATGAAGATCACATCAAATTGCTCATCGGTATTACTGAGCCAGGAGAGGCAATCGGCTTGAATCAAGCGGTGCTGCTGGCCAGTTAAGCCATTCGCCCGTAAATTCTTCTCGGCCCACTCCAGATAGGTGCGCGACATATCAACCGTCGTGGTACTGCGCGCGCCACCCAACCCCGCATGAACGCTTGCTGTACCGGTATAAGCGAATAAGTTAAGGAAGTCTTTACCCTGACTCATCTTGCCCAGCATCTGGCGGGCAATACGGTGGTCAAGGAACAGACCGGTATCGAGATAATCGGTCAGGTTAACCCATAGCTTGGCGTTATATTCACTCACCAGCAGGAACTCACCTTTCTGCGCCAGTTTCTCGTATTGGTTTTTGCCTTTCTGCCGTTCGCGGGTTTTCAATACCAACTGATTGGACGGTAAATTCAACACCGCCAAGGTAGCATTAATCACATCAAACAAGCGCTGGCGTGCTTTTTGCGCATCGATCGTTTTAGGCGGCGCATATTCCTGCACCACCACTTTGCTGCCGTAACGATCGACAGCAACGTTATAATCGGGTAAATCAGCATCATACAAACGGTAGCATTCGATACCCTGTTGCTTGGCCCATTTATCCAGTTTTTTCACATTCTTGCGTAGACGGTTAGCGTAATCCTCCGCCACCTGAACACCCGCAGCGCCTTGTGGATTTGCCGCTAATTGGTAGTTTTTCTGCACACAGTCAAGTGGGCCATTTTTCGCTTTGAATTCACGATCAGCACGTAATTGCAGGCAGCTCAACAGTTCAGGAGAAGCACTGAACAGCGATAAACGCCAGCCGCCAAATGCAGACTTCATGATACGGCCCAACATGTTATGTAACGCAATCAGTGCTGGTTCACTTTCCAACCGCTCGCCATAAGGCGGGTTACTGATAACCGTCCCCACCGGCCCTTCAGGTAATGGATTCACCAACTTGCTGACATCGTTCGCGTTAAAGGTAATCAGTTCTGATACCCCTGCGCGGCGGGCGTTGGCGCGCGCCATTTCAATCACTCGCCGGTCAATATCTGAACCGAAGAAGCGGGAGGTGGTTTCCTGCAAACCATTGCGGGCACGGACTTGCGCTTCGGTGGTCAGTTCACGCCATAGCGCTTCGTTAAAAGCGCTCCAGGCGGTAAAGCCCCAATGCGGCCGATGCAGACCCGGTGCGCGATCAGACGCTATCATGGCAGCTTCAATTAGCAAGGTACCCGAGCCACACATCGGATCGACCATCGGCGCGCCTGACTGCCAACCAGAACGCTGAATAATCGCGGCCGCCAGATTCTCTTTCAACGGGGCCTGACCGGTCAGGTCACGGTAACCGCGCTGATGCAAACCTTCACCGCTGAGATCCAGCGCAACACTGGCCATATCCCGTTGCAGAAATACATTCACCCGGATATCTGGTTGCTGCTTGGCAACTGTCGGGCGCTGATCGAGCTTACGAGTAAAGCTATCGACAATGGCATCTTTTACTTTCAATGCGCCGTACTGACTATTGCGGATCTCGTCATTTACGCCGCTAAAGTGTACGGCAAAGGTTTTATCCAAGCCAAAAATCGACGGCCAATCGATCGCCTGCACCCCAAGGTACAAGTCCAAATCACTGTAAACTTTAAATTCATTAAGCGGTAACAGGATGCGCGAAGCCAGGCGGCTCCACAGCAGGCTTTGGTACATGAGTCGATCGTCGCCCTGAAAATGTACCCCACCCTGTACTATTTTACAGTCGTGAGCGCCCAGCGCTTCAAGCTCGCTTTTTAACAGTTCTTCCAGTCCACGCGCCGTGCTGGCAAACAGAGAGTTCATATCGCACTATCACCAAAAAGAAATTTGTTGCGCATTATAGCTAATCCCAGCGGCTTGTCATAAAGTTGCTCCTTCTTATTTAATACTCGCACGGAGGCAATGGTGATTACCCTCTCCCGACTTTACGTTCATCCAGTGAAATCCATGCGCGGTTTGCAGCTTTCTCATGCTCAAGTCAGCAGCAGTGGGTTAGCCTTTGACCGCGTATTTATGATTACCGAACTGGATGGCACTTTTATTACTGCGCGGCAAAATCCCAAGATGGTGATGTTCACCCCAGCCTTGATGGCCGACGGTTTATATCTCACCGCCCCCGATGGCGAAAGTGCCAGTATCCGCTTTAATGATTTTTTAGCCAATGCAGAACCAACCGAGGTCTGGGGGAATCATTTTACCGCGCTCATTGCCCCTGCTGCTATTAACAACTGGCTCAGTGGCTATTTTCAGCGTGAAGTGCAATTGCGCTGGCTGGGGCCTGAATTAACCCGCCGGGTAAAACCCATGCCAGAAATTCCTCTGTCATTTGCGGATGGTTTCCCTTATCTGTTGATTAACGAAGCCTCATTTAAAGAATTGCAACAACGCTGCCCCGGCAGTATTAAACTGGAACAGTTTCGTCCTAATTTGGTGGTCACCGGTGCCAGTGCGTTTGCAGAAGATGGTTGGCAGGTTATCCGAGTGGGTGATATTACCTTTGATTTGGTCAAACCATGCAGCCGCTGTGTATTAACCACCGTCAGCGTTGAGCGTGGCCGCAAGCATCCAACCGGCGAACCTTTGCAAACGTTACAGACATTCCGAACTGCGGAAAACGGGGATATCGATTTTGGTCAAAATATGGTGGCCAGAAACAGCGGTATTATTCGAGTCGGTGATGAAGTAGAAATATTGTCAACTAAACCACCACGGCCATACAGTGCCGGTGTGGTCACTGAAACCCTCGCAGTACCACAAGAACAATCCAAAACCGTATCTATTGAATATAATGGCATCCGCTTTAATGGCAATAATCAGCAGGTTTTGCTCGAACAATTGGAACAGCAAAATATTCGCATACCATATTCATGCCGCGCCGGGATATGTGGTAGTTGCAGAATTACATTGCTCAATGGTGAGGTGGCACCGTTAAAGAAAAATGCCGTTGGCGCTGATGGAACCATTCTTTGTTGTAGCTGTATTCCTAAAGGGGATATTACGCTCAGTGGTAAATGAACGAATAGATTGCCACCGATATATTACCCAATAGAGTTCAAGATGCAGGAGGATGGTAACTAAGAGAGATAAGTCGGTTAGGAATTGATATGAACGCGACTGTCAGCAGCCTCACAGAGGCGCTGTGGATGGCCGGGGAATAAGAGCAGCTAACACACCTTTAGTTTGAACGATGAGGGTATTATACCGCCCGGTCATAGGCCGGCGTGGTGTAAACTTCTTCGATAATATGCGGCAATAAACGGTCATTCATTATCTTTATCGCATCACCTAATACCATCTGACGCCCAGCTAATACCACTTGCGATTGTGCTAATAAACACAAACTTGCACAGTCACCTGACTCAACCACTAACAAACGCACATCTTCACCGCTATCCAATACGTTTACTAACGCCAGCTCGCCATTTTTTGGTATCAGCGTTCTAGGTTGTTGTGCAAAATACCAACTTTTGGGCATCAAAGGTTTCAGAAAACGAAATGCAACCAGTGCATTTAATACTAATTCTGAACGCTGTTCATGGCTGAGCTTAATTTGGCGACATTGATCTTCAAAATCAAAATAAAGAGCAGCATCATCAACACAAAACGCAGATTCATCGAAAGCATCGGGTGTCAGCATTTTAGACGGGAAGCGCGAGCGAAATATCATACCATTAGCTAAATCCAGCATAAGCCGGTCATGATCGGTATCAAAATACCAACGCCATTTATCGTCTGGTTTAATTCGCATATGTTTTCCTTCTCGCCAAACTGCTAACATCATTGGCTCAATAACTGAGCTTTCCCCCCATCGAGTGGGATTAAATTCATATAAGGCTTTCGCTGTATATTTATTCTATCGGAGTAAAATATAGACGAGCCGGAGGAATAAATAAACCCCACGGCAGGTAATGAGGATAAATAATTAGATATGAGTAACGATATTCTTAATCAAACCAGGCCCACGGAAGATAAATCCGGAATAAATCTGAATCAAGCTAGCACCCGCAACCATTTTTTCTCTGGCAGCAATAACAGAGTCAATTCCGCCGACACCGATAATAGGCAAACGCCCTTGTAGCTCTTGCGATAAACGACGAATAACTTCAGTGCTGCGTAATTGAACTGGGCGGCCACTTAAACCACCGGCTTGTTCACAGTAATTTAAACCCTGTATCAGAGAACGATCTAAAGTTGTATTTGTAGCAATAACACCGTCAATATTATGACGAACTAAACTATCAGCTATTTCGATCAATTCCTCTTCAGTAAGATCTGGCGCGATCTTTACCGCCACTGGAACATACTTATGGTGCCGTTGATGTAGTTCAGTTTGTTTATTTTTAATTGCGGCTAATAAATCATCCAATGCCTCACCGTACTGTAAAGAGCGTAATCCTGGTGTATTGGGTGAAGATATATTAATCGCGATATATCCGGCATAAGGATATATTTTATCCATACAAATCAAGTAATCGTCTTTACCTTGTTCTACCGGTGTATCTTTATTCTTACCGATATTAATACCTAAAATACCGCCAAAATGGGATTTTTTGACATTTTCGATTAAGTTATCAACACCGTGATTATTGAACCCCATACGGTTGATCAAACCTTCTGCTTCAACGATCCTGAACAATCTCGGCTTATCATTTCCTGACTGAGGCCGCGGTGTCACGGTTCCTACTTCGATAAAACCAAATCCCATTGCCCCCAACGCATCAATACACTCGCCATCTTTATCCAGACCTGCAGCTAATCCCACTGGATTTTTAAATGACAACCCCATGCAATTAACCGTTTTAGTTGGCACAGACTGGCGAACCAAAAACTCAAGAGGAGTGCCGGTAACACGTTTTAACTGACGAAAAGTAAACTCATGGGCGCGTTCCGGATCAAGCTGAAATAGTGCTTTTTTGACGAGAGGATAGAACATGTGATCTCCTGACCGGCGTTCAAGTATGGATAGACGCGGGAATGGTAAATTCATCTATCAGGAAAGTAAACGATTGCTAAGTAAAGCCACGCAAAGAATCATCCAATTAACCATATTGATAACAAAGTGTTGATAAATTGCAGGCAAGAATAGATGAAAGTCATACAGAGGGCATCTCTGCCCTCTCAGTTGTGATGATAAGGTTAGCCGTCGACGCTATTGGCTGATTGCACCACTATGCTGCCAATGCTTTGGTTATCTTCTCGTACAAATCACCGGATAAGTTATCCAGCGTTTTCAATTGCTCAAGTGCGTTACGCATCAGCGCCTGACGTGCTTTATCATAGCGTTTTAAGCGAACCAACGGCTCAATCAACCGAGCCGCCACTTGCGGATTACGGGTATTTAGATCACTGAGAATTTCTACCAGGAATTGATAACCGCTGCCATCGCTGGCATGGAATGCCGCCGGATTACCGGATGCAAAACTGCCAATCAACGAACGGGTACGATTCGGGTTGCTCAGGCTGAACGCCGGGTGTTTTAGCAAAGCACGTACTTGTGTCAACACATCGGCCGCCGGGCTGGTTGCTTGCAGAGCAAACCATTTATCCATCACCAACCCATCATGGTTCCAGCGCACATCAAAGGCTACCAGTAACTCATCCCGGCAAGGTAGCTGTGCGCCAACCGCGGCTGCCAATGCCGCCAACGAGTCCGTCATATTATCAGCCTGATGATATTGCGAGGAAACCAGTTTATTGGCAAATTCCTCATCGCCAAAAGCCAGATAATTCAAGCACGTATTACGTAATGCACGCTTGGCAATATCAGCATGTTCGATGCGGTAAACCGGCGTCATATTTGCAACATACACGGCTAATAGCTCGTCAGACAATTCATGCGCCAGGCAGCGAGTGATCGCTTCATGTACAGCGCTGATAGCTTGTGGATCAATAGTAGTAAACAACTCAGCTATTTCATTTTCAGACGGCAGAGTCAGGATTTGTGCTGCTAATGCTGGGTCAATGCTCTCATCGAGTAATATTGCGCGGAAAGCATCTGCCACATGGGCAGGTAGACTCAATGGCTGTTTCTGCTGATATTTAGCAACATTCAATTTGATGTAGATTGCCAGCAAGCTTTGCGCCGCATCCCAGCGAGAGAATTCATTGCGCGCATGTTGCATCAGGAACGTAAGTTGCTGATCACTGTAGCTATAATCCAGTTTTACCGGAGCGGAGAACTCACGCAATAAAGAAGGGATCGGTGTATGTTCAACATTATCGAAAGTAAACGTTTGTTCAGCTTCCGTGACATTCAATACATGATGAACCGGCAAGCCATTTTTTTGCAGCGGGATGACATTACCTTGGCTGTCATACAGTTCAATATCTAACGGAATGTGCAATGGCAGTTTTTCGGGCTGATCTGCTGTTGGCAACGTTTTCTGACTAATATGTAAATGATATTGCTGTTTCTCTGCATCATAATCATCACGCACGGTCAATATTGGTGTACCTGACTGGCTGTACCAACGGCGGAATAAAGAGAGATCGACGTTAGATGCATCTTCCATCGCCCGAACAAAATCATCGCAGGTGGCCGCACTGCCATCATGACGCTCAAAATAGAGCTGCATACCGGCCTGGAACTGCTGCTCACCTAATAAAGTATGCATCATGCGAATAACTTCTGACCCCTTCTCATACACCGTTAAGGTATAAAAGTTATTCATCTCGATGACTTTATCTGGGCGAATCGCGTGAGCCATCGGGCTGGCATCCTCTGCAAACTGTGCCGCACGCATCACCCGCACATTCTCAATTCGATTAACCGGACGTGAGCCTAAGTCAGAACTGAACTCTTGATCACGAAATACCGTCAGCCCCTCTTTAAGGCTAAGTTGGAACCAATCACGGCAGGTAACCCGGTTGCCGGTCCAGTTATGAAAATATTCATGACCAATAACGGCTTCGATATTCAGATAATCTTTATCGGTAGCTGTTTCTGCCTTGGCTAAAACATATTTTGAGTTGAAAACATTCAACCCTTTATTTTCCATCGCGCCCATATTGAAGAAATCAACCGCGACAATCATATAAATGTCGAGGTCATATTCCAGGTCAAAGCGGGTTTCATCCCATTTCATGGAATTTTTCAGCGAGGTCATTGCCCAATCGGCGCGATCAAGATTACCGCGGTCAACAAACAGTTCCAGCGCGACTTCACGCCCTGAGCGGGTAATGAATTTATCGCGCAAAACATCAAAATCGCCAGCAACCAAGGCAAACAGGTAACAAGGTTTCGGGAATGGATCTTCCCATTTCACCCAGTGCCGGCCATCGTCCAGTTCCCCCTGCCCAACACGGTTACCGTTGGAAAGCAGATAAGGATAGCGCGTCTTATTGGCAACGATACGAGTAGTAAAGCGAGCAAGCACGTCAGGACGATCTAGATAATAAGTAATGTGACGGAAACCTTCAGCTTCACACTGAGTACACAGTGCCTCACCTGACAGATATAGCCCTTCCAGCGCACTGTTGGTCGCAGGGTGAATGTCATTGACAATTGTCAGTGTGAAATTTGCCGGTAATTGTTCAATAACCAGCGTGTTGTCTTGTTGGTGATAATGTTGCCATGCCTGCCCATCAACGCTAACACTGATTAATGTCAGATCTTCACCATTAAGAACCAATGGTGTGACGTCCGTTGCCTGACGTTTTATTTTACTGACCGCCGTGACCGTCGTTTTTTGCGCATCCAGTGCGAAGTCCAGACTGATATCGGTAATGGTGTAATCCGGCGATTTATAATCGTGACGGTATTTGACTTGCGGCTGTTGTGTCATAAGAACCCTTTTGACGTCATCAGTGAATATGATTATCAGGTCTGTATTAATCGTCATTAAAGGCCGGTATTACGGCGACCAGAGCATTGCTGCAAACCTATTGGCCCCAGACTCAGATAGGTTTTCAATGTATCACAATTGTAAAAAAAACCTAGATGAGAACCTGTGCTAATACGGCAAATAAAGCATTGGCTACTTTTTTTTCGAGCCGCTTCGCACCTCGGTTGTTTTATTGCATTTCATCCAAGGGAGAAACCTTTGGTTGATGTATAAAGGAGACTAAATTCAGTAGATGCTCAACGCTGTTTGAAATATGAGCACGGCAGTTGCTGAGACCCTATCCAGAGAAGTAACCCTATATATTACAATGCTATTTCTCCGTGATTATCCAAATAGCTAAAAAACTGACCTTAATTGGATTGATCGTTTAACAAAATACCTTTTTCACCACTAATGGCACGTTTAATCCTAGACCTGTGATTAGAGTTTATGGTGTGATGAGGCTTCAATAACAGGACAATACCGGTATACTTCTGCCACTTTAGATTATACCCAAAGTCCTTGGCGTTGCAGGTAGGCCGCCGTGAACCAATTTGAACCGCATTGATGTTGGCCCGCAAGTGAGCCTATTCAAGTAAAGACAACAGGTAAGTGATTCGGGCAAGTGAATGCAGCTAACCCCTTGCGACTTCAAGTACAAAGAGTATATGCCGACTGTGAAAAGTGATCCTACGAGGATGCTGTATAGCGCCATGACCCAAAACGCCTCACCGATTTTGACTTCATTGCTAGATACCGATGCATATAAACTTCATATGCAACAAGCAGTGTTTCATCGTTATCGCCATATTACCGTTGCCGCTGAGTTCCGCTGCCGCGGTGATGAGCTATTGGGCGAGTATGCCGATGAAATCCGCCACCAGATAACATTGATGAGCCAATTGGCATTGACCGATGATGAGTTTCTTTACCTCTCAGGCTTACCTTTCTTCCAGCAAGACTATCTCAATTGGTTACGAGCCTTTCGTTTTAATCCCGAGCAAGTCACTGTATCTGATAATGGCGGTGAATTAGATATTCGTATTACTGGGCTATGGTGCGAAACAATCCTGTGGGAAGTGCCACTATTAGCGGTAATCAGTGAAATCGTCCATCGTCGCCGTTCTGCACATATCACGGCTGATCAGGCTGTTTCACAGCTGCGTAGCAAGCTTCAGCAATTTAAAGCGCTCAGTGCTGATATTGACATAACTCACTTCAAGTTAATGGATTTTGGTACGCGTCGTCGCTTCTCACGCGAAATACAACATGCCATTGTCAGTCACTTAAAAGATGAATTTCCCTACCTGGTGGGCACCAGTAATTATGATTTAGCACGGAAGTTGTCTTTAGATCCCGTGGGGACTCAAGCTCATGAATGGTTCCAGGCACACCAGCAAATTAGCCCAGTATTGGCCAACAGCCAACGAGTCGCCTTACAAGTCTGGTTAGATGAATATCCAAACCAACTTGGCGTCGCGTTGACGGACTGTATTACTATGGATGCATTCCTACGCGATTTTGATAAAACATTCGCTGAGCGCTATCAGGGATTACGCCATGACTCGGGTGATCCAGTTGAATGGGGTGAAAAGGCTATCGCCCATTATGAAAAACTGGGCATTGACCCAATGAGTAAGACATTAGTGTTCTCAGATAATCTGGATCTGGAAAAGGCGTTATCGCTCTATCGCCACTTCTATCAACGCATCAAGCTGGCATTTGGTATTGGTACACGCCTGACCTGTGATATCCCTGGGGTTAAGCCATTAAACATCGTCATCAAACTGGTTGAATGTAATGGTAAACCGGTAGCTAAACTGTCAGATAGCCCAGGTAAAACAATTTGTCATGACCCGGCTTTTGTTGATGAATTACGCGAAGCATTCGCTCTGCCGTTGGTTAAGAAAGCCAGCTAGCACGTTATTGCCGGGCGGCAGGTGCTTGCCCGGCCCCTCTCGAATTTGAACTTTTTTCCGCGCTTTACTCTTCTATATTCCACTATTCAATCATTTCTCTGTTTGTGTCGTATATTTTTATGGAAATGTTGCACTGAACCGGTGATTTCTACTTGTGTCCTGCACCGCCACAAGTAACATAGCAATATCCCCATTTTGTTGGGCTGTTAACTATTACTATTAAAGAGAGAAATCTATGAGCGTAGTGCCTGTAGTCGACGTACTGCAAGGCCGTGCTGCGGTTGACAGTGAAGTCACCGTGCGCGGTTGGGTGCGTACCCGGAGAGATTCTAAAGCGGGTATCTCCTTCGTTGCCGTTTATGACGGTTCCTGCTTTGACCCGTTACAGGCCGTCGTGAATAATAGTTTGCCGAATTATCAGGATGAAGTTCTGCACCTGACTACCGGCTGTTCCGTTGAAGTGACTGGCACCGTGGTTGCTTCACCGGGGGAAGGCCAGAGTTTTGAGATTCAGGCAACCGCCATCAAGGTTGTTGGCTGGGTTGATGATCCGGATACTTACCCGATGGCTGCGAAGCGCCACAGTATTGAGTATTTACGCGAAGTTGCTCACTTGCGCCCGCGCACCAACCTGATTGGTGCCGTAGCCCGTGTGCGCCATACTCTGGCACAGGCCATTCACCGTTTCTTTGATGAGAATGGCTATTTCTGGGTTTCCACCCCGCTTATCACCGCTTCGGATACTGAAGGCGCGGGTGAAATGTTCCGTGTCTCAACATTGGACCTGGAAAACCTGCCGCGTACTGATACCGGTGCGGTCGATTTCAGTGAAGATTTCTTCGGTAAAGAAGCGTTCCTCACTGTGTCCGGCCAGTTGAATGGTGAAACCTACGCCAGTGCGTTATCTAAAGTTTACACTTTCGGCCCAACTTTTCGTGCCGAAAACTCCAATACCAGCCGTCATTTGGCAGAGTTCTGGATGGTAGAACCTGAAGTTGCGTTTGCTTCATTGGATGATGTTGCTGCCCTGGCTGAGAAAATGCTGAAATACGTTTTCCAGGCGGTATTGAACGAACGTGCTGATGACATGAAGTTCTTTGCTGAACGCGTCGATAAAGATGCCGTTGATCGTCTGCAACGTTTTGTGACCTCTGACTTTGCGCAGGTTGATTACACGGATGCCATTGAGATCTTGCAGGCATCAGGCCAGAAATTTGAGAATGACGTTTCCTGGGGCATTGATTTGTCTTCTGAGCATGAGCGTTATCTGGCTGAGAAACACTTCAAAGCGCCGGTAGTGGTTAAAAACTATCCAAAAGATATCAAAGCATTCTATATGCGTATGAATGAAGATGGCAAAACCGTTGCTGCAATGGATGTCTTGGCTCCAGGGATTGGCGAAATCATTGGTGGTTCACAACGTGAAGAACGTTTAGACGTATTGGATGCACGTCTGGCCGAAATGGGCCTCAATAAAGAAGATTATTGGTGGTATCGTGATCTGCGTCGTTACGGCACCGTGCCACATTCAGGTTTTGGCCTCGGATTTGAGCGTTTAATCTCCTATGTAACAGGGGTTCAAAACGTTCGCGATGTGATCCCATTCCCGCGTACACCGAGAAATGCCAGTTTCTAAGTTAGTCATTTAGATAAAAATTGTATATTTGTATAAATAAAAGCCAGCTAAGCTGGCTTTTGTCATTTTTTAAAGTTAGATCTGAGTCACAAAGTTCCGTAATATTTACATTTAGTAACACATAGTATCTCACTGAAACATATTCAGGTAATTGGTAGCATTTTCGGTGTGGATTATCAGGTCTGCGAATGGAACACTGCGTTCAGACACAGACGACACCAAACTCTCAACAATAGTTCCAAAAAAATTATTGGCGGCAGTGGCAGGTGTCCGAATAACACCAATGAGGGTAATAATAATGATGAAGCGCAATATTCTTGCAGTAGTAATACCAGCATTGTTAGTTGCTGGCGCAGCTAATGCAGCAGAAATCTATAACAAAGACGGCAACAAACTTGACCTGTACGGTAAAGTTGACGCGCGTCACCAGTTCTCTGACAACGCGGGTCAAGACGGCGACGAAACTTATGTTCGTTTCGGCTTCAAAGGTGAAACCCAAATTACTAGCCAACTGACCGGTTACGGCCAGTGGGAATACAACGTTCAGGCTAACAACGCTGAATCTCAAGGCGACAAAGGCAACAAAACTCGTCTGGGCTTCGCTGGTCTGAAATTTGATCAGTTCGGTTCATTGGACTACGGCCGTAACTACGGCGTAATCTATGACGTTAACGCATGGACCGACATGCTGCCAGTGTTCGGTGGCGACTCTCTGTCTAACTCCGATAACTTCATGACTGGCCGTTCTACTGGCTTGGCTACTTATCGTAACACCAACTTCTTCGGTCTGGTTGATGGCCTGAACTTTGCCCTGCAATATCAAGGCAAAAACGACGATGGTCGTACCGATTACAACCCAGTAACTCAAACTGGCACTGCAAACCTGAAAGATCAGAATGGCGACGGTTTCGGTATCTCTTCTACTTATGATATCGGTTACGGCGTGAACTTCGGTGCTGGTTTCTCTTCTTCTAACCGTACTGATGCGCAGAAAGCATTATCTACTGCTAATGGCGACAAAGCTCAGGCATGGAACGTTGGTGCTAAATACGACGCTAACAACGTATACCTGGCTGTAATGTATGCTGAAGCACTGAACACTACGCCATACGGCGACGTTTCTAACACCATCGCTAATAAAACGCAAAACATTGAAATCACTGCGCAATACCAGTTCGATTTCGGTCTGCGTCCATCCCTGGGCTACGTCCAGTCTAAAGGTAAGGACCTGAACGGCACTGGTACTACAACCGCTAACGGCGAAGATCATGATCTGTTGAAATATGTGTCTGTAGGTTCTTACTACGCATTCAACAAAAACATGACCGCTTATGTTGATTACAAAATCAACTTGCTGGACGAAGATACCTTCACTCGTGCTAACAGTCTGAACACAGACGACGTTGTTGGCTTGGGCTTGGTATACCAGTTCTAAGTCAAACTTAATCAGGCGGTTTATCTGCTGACATAAGTTTAAAAAAGGCAGGGCTTCGGCTCTGTCTTTTTGTTTTTATCCCTGGCTAAAAAGTGGATATTACCCTGCTTATTGGCCTATTTTGCCGATTTTTCACCCTGAATCTCCTCGCCTCACAACATTCATTTCTTTTTGTCGCAAACGGTTGGCAAAGACCGCAACTGGCGCTACCCTGATGGTTCTGTTTGCTTAACGCTAAGCCATGGAAGCCTCTGACATGTTTGAAAAAATCACTGCTGCACCTGCGGACCCGATTCTGGGCCTGACCGATATTTTCCGCGCGGATGACCGCCTTAATAAAATCAATCTGGGGATCGGCGTCTACAAAGACGAAACCGGTAAAACGCCAGTGCTGACCAGCGTGAAGAAAGCTGAACAGTATTTACTGGAAAATGAAGCCACCAAAAACTATCTGGGTATTGATGGCCTGCCGGATTTCGCCCGTTGTACACAAGATCTGTTGTTTGGTGCCAACAGCGCGATTATCGCCAATAAGCGTGCGCGTACCGCTCAAACACCGGGTGGCACAGGTGGATTACGTATCGCAGCTGACTTTATCGCTCATCAAACCAGCGCCAAACGTGTCTGGGTCAGTAACCCAAGTTGGCCAAACCATAAAAACATCTTCGCCGCTGCCGGTCTGGAAGTGGTCGAATATGATTATTATGATGCTACGAGCCATGCACTGGACTTCGATGGCCTACTCGATAGTCTGTCAGCGGCCCAATCCGGCGATGTAGTGCTGTTCCACGGCTGCTGCCACAACCCAACAGGTATCGACCCAACAGAAGCGCAGTGGAGCCAACTGGCTGAACTGTCAGTGGCTAAAGGTTGGTTGCCATTATTTGATTTTGCGTATCAGGGCTTTGCTAAAGGTCTGGAAGAAGATGCTCAGGGCTTGCGCATTTTCACGGCCAAACATCAGGAGCTGATCGTTTGTAGCTCTTACTCGAAAAATTTTGGTCTATATAATGAGCGCGTTGGCGCTTGCACCATTGTTGCCGCGAACAGTGACGTTGCCGATATCGCCTTCAGTCAGGTAAAAGCCGTTATCCGCGCTAACTACTCCAACCCGCCGGCCCACGGTGCTTCAGTGGTGGCGACCATTTTGGGCGATACCACACTGCGCGCCATCTGGGAACAAGAACTGACCGATATGCGCCAGCGCATTCAACGTATGCGTCAACTGTTTGTTAATACATTGCAGGAAAAAGGCGCGAAACAAGATTTCAGCTTTATCATTAACCAGAATGGTATGTTCTCGTTCAGTGGCTTGACCAAAGAACAAGTGCTACGCCTGCGTAATGAGTTTGCGGTGTATGCGGTAAACTCTGGTCGGGTTAACGTTGCAGGTATGACACCAGATAACATGGCACCTTTGTGTGAAGCTATCGTTGCTGTACTTGGTGATTAAGTCGCCGTGAACCATTGTAAAAGGGTGCCTCATTGGGGCACCCTTTTATTTTAGTGGTGATTTGAAATGACGACTGAAACAGATTTAGTGAAACATATGTTTGGCAAATTCACTCATTGGCATAGGCCGCCCATACATATAACCTTGCAGATAGTCCACGTTATGGGCTTGCAAATAACGCATTTGGGTTTCGTTCTCAACGCCTTCGGCGATGGTTTGCAAACCTAATCGGGTTGCCAAATCAACCACATTTCCCACAATATGACTCGATAACGCGTCTGAACCAATCATTCCCACAAAACTCTGGTCAATCTTTATAAAATCAACCTTAAATTTCTGCAAATATGTCAGGCTTGAATGGCCAGTACCAAAATCATCAATAGCAATAAAGACACCTAACGCCTGAAGCTCAGCAAATAATCGATCCGTAGTTTCATCGGCAACGATCAATTTCCGCTCGGTCAATTCCAATGTAATAGTAATCTTATTACCACCAAAAGCCTGGATAAAATCACGGCAATCATCCACCAGACTTAAATCACGGCAATGATTGGCACTGATATTAAAACCAAAGTGAAAGCCTTCGGGCAACTGATGAACGTAAGGTGCAAAAGTCGCGCTCACTTGCTGCATGATAGACTTGGTCATCGGTACAATGAGTTCACTATCCTCCGCCATCGGGATAAATTTATTCGGTTGAATTAAACCATGCCCAGGATGTTGCCAGCGCATTAGCACTTCACAACCAATCCAGCACTGTTCTTTACCTGTCACGATCGGTTGCATATAAGGAATGAATTCATGGTTCTCTAGTGCCAGTTTTAATACCTGTGTGGGTGAAGCTGCGCGACCGACTAACCAAAATACCAATCCGGCTGAACCAATACTCATTAATATGAAGAAGATAAGGCTGCCGCGGGTGTATTGCCATGCGTAAGCCAGATATTGTTGATTAGAAAGTGCGGTGCTTAATGAATATGCAAACTTTCCTGATGTCAGTAATAAAGGTTCACTCCCTTTTGGCGGTTGACCATAGTGGACATCACCAGCCGCATCCATCCATTTATTACCTACTATCAAGCGTAACTGGATATCACCGCTTAACAAATTAAGGATACTACGCAGATAATAACCATCAACAGCCACCAGTACGCTATAGCCCCCACGCTGATGCCGATACACCATTAACGCGCGGTCTGGCGTGACGTCATTACCTGACATTAATGCTAGTTGCCCATCAACAAATGTATTTAGATTTAATGGTGTGGCGAGTGGCCCATAAATTGAAGAACAATAAATGATGGTATTCTTAGCTAAAGAGACAGACCGAACATCGGGAATGAGGACAACTTGATCGCGCAAATTCTGAACAACTTGTAAGCAGGGTTTTCCTAACCCCGTTTCAACCTGAATAGCCGCGTGCTGTAAGTTGTTAAATATCTGATCGAAGCGCTCCCGCCCCTGCAATAATTTGGCTTCAGCATCTTTGTGCATATTGGCTTTTGTTTGCGCATAAATAACAACCGCACCCAACAACAGAAATAATGATAATACCATGCAAGAAAAACCTAGCCGGGACAGGAAATTATTAAGTCTGAAACGACGAAATGGCATAGTGGATTCCATTGAAAGGCGCTCGCGGTAAATCACGAACTCAAAACGGCAATGAACATATTATGCCGGGTAAATAAAAAACGCTGCTATGTGTCAGGTCACGTCTTATATGTCTATTAGGTTTATCCCAGTTTAAATCTCATCCCTGATCAAATATAACGCAAAAAGGCACCTGTGGGTGCCTTTTTACTCTTGATATTATCGGGTTACCATTACCAAATAGCAGGCTCTTCTCGTATAAACGGATTGGTCTGACGTTCGTGGCCTATCGTAGACATCGGGCCATGACCAGGAATGAACGTCATATCATCGCCAAGCGGCAATAATTTAGTCCGAATGGAGGTAATCAACTGTTGATGGTCGCCTCGCGGGAAATCACTGCGCCCGACCCCCCCATTAAAGATAACATCTCCGACCAGTGCCAAACGGCCTTTTTGGTCAATAAAAACAATGTGTCCAGGTGTATGTCCAGGGCAATGCAAAACAGATAATTCAATATCACCGACGATGATTTTATCACCCTCTTCCAGCCAACGCGTCGGGATGAATGCATCACACTCAGTTAACCCAAACATTTGGCTTTGAGCCGGAAGTCCTTCTAACCAAAAAGTATCTTCTTTTTCAGGGCCATAAATGGGTATCTGAAAATGAGCCGCTAACTCAGCGGCAGCACCGACATGATCTAAATGGCCATGTGTCAGTAAAATTTGGCTAACGGTAACCCCCTGACGTGCAACTTCAGCGATGATCTTGGCAGCTTCACCACCGGGATCGACCAATGCTGCCTGCCCTGTTGCCTCACACCAGATCAGTGTGCAGTTCTGGCTGAAGGCCGTCACTGGAATAATTTGATATTTCATAAAGCTCCAACCCCAACGCAACTCATTCAAAGCATTGGCATAGAATATGCGAGTTACCAGGTGCGTGTTGGCCCGGTATCAATGTGTACAAAATTACTGCGAGGATAATACCCTACACCGCCTGCACGCATTTTTAATGCCGCCTTGCGGATGTTACTCAATTGGATGCCTTCAATATGGAAATCCATCGCCCGCCCTTGGGTATGGAAACTGTGTTTGGCAACACCACGGCCACGTTCACGCAATTCATTATTGGTATCTAATGAACGGTAACCTGAAATAAGCTGCACCGGTTTAGTTGTTCCAAGAAGCCCTTGTAAACGGTATAACTGGTCAAACAGGCGGGGATCGATACTTTTTACTTTATTGGCCCGATAATCGCGGAAAAGGTGGTTTAAGCGGGAAAGCTCTTCTTTGTTATAGCCACGACCATCAAAAAACTCAGCTTTTATAGACTCACCTGTATTGAGGTTATTCAGGGTCAAGATACGTGGGCGAGGTGTTGAAAGGGTAGCGAAAGCTTGCCCTGGCAGCAGCGACATCCCCAGCGCCACCCCACCTAACGTTAGCCATTTACGGCGATAATTATCAATTTTATCCATGATCTCTGTTAATACCCGGCAAGTAATGTCAAAAATATGCACTCAACCCTTCTTACTTGAAGCCACAGTGGTGTTAGCCGTCTGACCCGAATCACTTAGCGTCGTGCGCTTATCGGGATTAATGCGCCTCTTTGAGGTGCGTCCGGCGGGCTAACATAAATACGGTTTAAACTCGGCTCTGACCGATTTATCAACCGATTGTTGCCTGACTGCAACTCCAATGACTGGGGGTTTATATGTGCCGCCCCGAACCATAACCGCCTGCGGAAAATCAGTCAACCCGCATTCACCGTGAGTTTAGTTGAGGTTATGGCGCACCCATAAATGAGCACGCTGAAGACAACCAGATACTGAGACCATTAGTTATTGAGTTTTACTGCATTTATTGCAGTAAAAGCTCGGCCTGATGTGAGATTTGTGCACCCGATCTCACCGTCTTATCATAATTGTAAATATCTGTTCTAAACTGCGGTTTGCCGTCTTCAGCCACCCATGCGGTCAGGTAATACAATTGCACCGGAATACGCTGACGGATGTTAACGTAGGTGGTATCACCCTGTTTTAGCGTTGACGAAACCCGCGCATCATTCCAGCCAGCGTCCTGTAATAGCATATTGGCCAAATCTGACGCCTTGTTGACCCGCACACAGCCTGAACTGAGGGCGCGAATATCCTTCTGGAACAAGCCATGATTCGGAGTGTCATGCAAATAGATGGCATCAGAGCTTGGCATATTGAACTTGAACCGCCCTAATGAATTGCTGGAACCTGGTGCCTGACGCAGGCGATAAGGGAAGTTGTTCGGTGAAATCATGCTCCAGTCAATCATTGAAGGATCAACCACTTGGGCATCATTACTCCAGCCGGATAACACAGTATAGCCATGTCGCTGAAAATAACCTGAGTCATAGCGTGCTTTCGGCACAATATCCTGACGCACCAGGGAGGTCGGCACGTTCCACGGCGGGTTAACCACCACATTATTCAACGCACTGCTCATCAGCGGTGTTTTGCGGCTTGGGCGGCCAACAATCACTCGAGATGAAAGCACCTGTGTGCCATTTTTATAATAATTGAGCGAATAGTTTGGAATATTAACCATAATGCCGTTATCAACATGCCCGGGCAGAATGCGCAACCGCTGAATATTCAGCGCTAATAATGTTGCCCGAGTTTGTGGCGAGACATTCAGCCACTCACGGGTGCGTACACCAATAACGCCATCATCGGTTAGCCCTTGCCATTGCTGGAAGCGTTTAACAGCCGCCACCAACTCTGGGGTATAGACGTTATCGGTAATAGGCGTGGTAGTGATCAGAGGCGCGGTGGACGGTGAGACAATACCTTTGGTCACAGGCACATCCGTAACCGGTGCCGCAGACGGGCTAACCACCAGGCTGTGTGCCTGAGCACGACTTTTTTCTTCATCAACCGACAAGTCATCGTTAACCGCAGCGACCGCAGGATTATCAACCGGGATAACCTCCGGCGCTTTTACCGGTGTTGCTACTACGGGTTGTAACATACCGTTTCGGCCCAGAATTTCACGCAGCGCAGGAATATCATCACTTAACTGGCCAGGACGTAGGCTTGGCCCATTAGACATCAGTGGCCACGGCCGACGGTCGGCCAGTAGTGGTTTCAATGCCAGATGCATTTTTTCGTATTGCGGATGCTGAGGAGCCAACGACGCCAGATAAGCGGCAGTAGAACCTTCACGTACAGCTTGCTGCCAGCGATTTAAAATCGTCACTGGTGGCATGGCCATTTTGTAAGGCACATTACTGTATAACCAGATGCTACCGTTGGCACCGACACCCGAGACAAACTGCAAATAACCCAGCATGGCATCAGATAAAATGACATCGCGTGCCATACCGGTGATTTCAGGGTCACTCAGCCATTTAACCCATTGCATAAATTGCGGTTGGATACCGGAAAGCGCAACTTCGGCTAACTGTTGCTGAAAATGCTGTACCGCCACATGATCTTGCCACATTGGTTGCATCGCGTTCGCGCCATACAGTAATGCCAGCTCAGAAGAGTAGAATGGCGCGATATTTTTCGGCAAAACAGCCAGCAATTGTGAACGGCTCTGCGCCACAGACAAAGTGGCCCCCTGCATTGGCAGCGCTGATGATGAATCTACAGGCATGACTGGCGTAGTCGCGGAGGCGGTAAATACCGATATCATGCTACAAATTAATGTGCAGTACAGCGCTAGATTCGTTTTTCTGATCGACATGCTATGCCCCCGGTATGCTTATCTAAAAAATACGTCATAGTATGTCGTTATCCTTCTTCCATGAAGTTGCAGCGCTATTGGCTGCACCTAATTGATTGCCCAAATCACTGATCTATCCGAATCACTGATTTGAGCAACGTGGGCGATTCTCAATGATTTTATAATTATACGAATAGAAATGGCCTTTGATGATTAAACCTAAAAATTTAACCTTACGCGCTACGCTAACAGATTTCTGGTGGTTATAAAATATAACCCTCAGGGGTGACATAAATAAAAATGGCCGCGGTAAGCGACCATTTAGTGGGATTAATTATTATTACGTTGTAGCTGGCTAATAATTAACCGCCGGGTTGTAACTCAGCAGGTATCGGTGGCAACGTCGGTATTTCATTTGCAAAGCCACGCAAGCCGACCACATGCACATGCTCATGATTTTGGAAGACTTTTCGCACCAGCTTATAGGTTGTTCCTTTTTCCGGGCTGATATTTTCTGGTGCGGCGATAATTAATTGCATTTCTAGCCGTTCACACAGTTCGAATAATGTCGCGATGGATTTCGCATCCAGCCGCGCTGCCTCATCAAGGAACAACAAACGGCACGGCGAAATATCTTTGCCACGCAAGCGCCGCGACTCTTCCTCCCAACTTTGTACCACCATAACCAGAATTGACATACCAGTACCAATGGCCTCACCGGTGGACAACGCCCCGCTCTCTGCCCGCAACCAACCGTCTGAACCGCGATAAACTTCCACTTCCAGTTCCAGATAGTTACGATAATCGAGCAATTCTTCACCGATAGTCTGCGGCAGGCGTTGCCCCATATCCATTTGTGGATTGAGGCGTTGGTACAGTTTTGCCAGTGCTTCAGAGAAGGTCAGGCGGTTGCTGTTGAACAAGTCCTGATGCTGCTCTTGCTGTTCAGATAGCACGTCAAGCAAGGTGGCATGAGCTTCGCGCACATTAACGTTCAATCGCACACTTTTCACCTGGCCGAATGATACCGCTTGTAAGCCCTGATTCAGCATTCGGATACGGTTCTGCTCACGCTGAATGGTTTTACGAATGATATTCGACACACTTTTAGAACTGATTGCCAGTTTCTGCTCACGGGCAGTCAGTTCTTCTGTCAGGCGGCCCAGTTCAATCTCCATCTGTTCAATGGCTTCAACCGGGTCATCCGTGCGGATAATATCTTGACGGATACGCTCACGCAGGTGCTGGTAAACCGCAATATAGAACTGAATCTTACGTTCAGGGCGCTTTGGATCTTCAGACAAACGCAATATATCGCGCAGATGCTCGTTATCAGCCACCGCCAAACGCAGTGCCCCCAGCGCCTTATCCGACATAGAGCGCAGTTCGTCGCCATCCATATAAGCCAGCTCACGGCGGTGTAAACGGCGCTCAACGCCATTGTCTTTCACCATGCGCATCACCGCGCACCAACCCGCTTTGGCATTGACTACTTGCTCGCGAATCTGGTGATAATCACGTTCCAGTTTGCGCAATTTCTTCTGAAGATTGTCCATTTCCGCTTCACAGAACGTCAGCTGTTTTTCCAACTGATTGCGGCGAGAACGGTTAGTGCTCAATGCGGAATGCAGCTCATCACGTTTGGCTCTGGCACGGGCTTCTGCATCTGCATCGGCCTGAACACCGATATCCACCAACTCCTGACTCAGCTCTTTTAGCATGTCGCGCTTGGCGTCATAAGAGCTTTTCAGCGAAGCCAATACCTGACTGTACTGAGTAAACTGGGTTTGGTATTGGCGCAACTGTTCACGGGCGCGGGTACGCTCGGCTTCCGCCTGTTCCAGCCGCTGACGCAGTTTGTCGTTCAGATCTGCGTTTTCATTTAACATGCCAGCGGAATCGGTATAGCTGAAATGCGCGCGGCGCTGCACCACTTCTGTCAGTGCAAAGGCTTGCTGCTTGGCCTGACGCTGGCTGTTTTGTGCCTGTACATAATTTGCCTGCAACTGTTCGTGTTGTTGCGGGTCACTTTGCAAGACAGCCAACAAGGGTTCAAGTTTAGCCAGGGACGCACCGTGTTTCTGAATATGACGCGCGGCTTCTTGCGCTTCTGTCAGTTCTTCTGTGATCTCTTCAACACGATCGGTCAACGTATCGTCAAGTAACAACGAAATCAGTGGAATCAATCGGTTAAGAGCCGAAATACCCTCTTTGGCTTGTTCGAACTGCTGATGCTGCTGCTGGTTTTTTTCTTCATGCGTATTCAGGCCGCGCTCAATCTCACCACGGCGAGTATTCAGCAACCGAATCTCAGCTTCAGGGTCGGCGTCAAATGCCACCGCCAGATGAGAACCAATAAAGCGGCTGAATGCTTGATGTGTGCGCTGCGTTTTTTGCACATCAAATGATAAAGTCGCATAACGTTCAGCCAGACTATCGCGCTCTTGATAGAGCGACTCCAGCCGCTTGTCACGCGCGGCACGGCCAAACAGTGGCACTTCTGGATAGCGGGAATAGCGCCATTGACGATCGGCGATTTTTACCACAACCGCTTTTTCATGTTCTTCGACGGCAAACACGCTGTCATCAAATGACTGCGGATCCCCCTCGATGAGATAGAGGTCTTCCGGACAATCATCCAACCCTTGCAGTTGGTCACGCACCAATGATAAGTCCGGCACCACAATCCCGTGACGCGACGGGCCATACAGTGCGGAGAAGTATGGCGCGTCATCAATGGTAACATCGTCATAAATCTCGGAGAGCAGCACGCCACCAAAACGTTCGGCCAACGCAATCATGCGCGCATCTTCAGCACCGCTTGGCTGGCTCAACCGTTCTATTTGTGCATCAATGGTGCGCTTGGTTGCCGCCACTTCATCACGCTCGACCGTGGTTTCGCGCTCACGCTCCAGCAACTGCTGCATGTGCTCCGTCACCTGGCGGCTGTCTTCCAGCGCTTCACCGCTTTGCTCACTCAGTTGGCTCAGGGCATCTTGTGCCGCCAACCACACTGGGGCGCGGGCGGTGAGTTCCTGAATTTTGAGCTTAATTTGCTCCAGTTCCTGACGCATTTCCATGCGCCGCTCACCGGCATCATTGACACTGAGCGAGAGTTCTTCAACCGTTGATTCCAACTCACGCTGTAGCTCTTCTAACTCTTCAGGTTGATACGCTTGCCCCTGACGCTTGCAGAACTCCTGCAACAGACGCTCCGCGTCTTGTTGAGCACGCAAACGCTGTTCCAGCTCGGACAAACGCATACGTAAGGGTTGCACCCGCTCTGCCAGATGTTGCTGCGATGGCCAGTCACGCAATAGTTCACGCGCCGCTTGCCAAGCCTCACTGCGGCTAACCTGACCGGCAATATCCACCACCAGCTGATATGCTTGCTCAAATTGGCTGTGAGCGGCATCAGCAACACTCAACTTTTGCTCTAGCTGCAACAATGATTCCGTGGCTTCCTGCTCTTTGGCCTGGAAGGTTTCCAACCATTCATCCGCGTTATCTGCGGTTAACTCTGGCAGTTGGCACAAGGCGCGCGCACGTTCCAGCGCCTGTAACGCTTGTTGGTATTGAATTGCGCGGGTTTGCTGCACGTCAAGCGCTTGCTGGTAATCGGCTAACTGACTTTTTAGCTCATCCACTTCCAACTCAGCGGCTTCAGCACGGGCTTGGTTATCGGCCTGCTGATCACTTGCCTCTGCAACGACTTCGTTTTGCTCTTCCAGCCGGTACGTCAGCTCTTCCAGATCACCCTGATAACGCTCGATTTTTTCCTGCTGGCGCATCGCGGTTTGCACCAGATTCAGGTGGTCACTGGCCGCCTGATAATCAGTTTCCAGATCCGATTCCGCCCCACTTTGCTCTGCCAGTTCGCGGGACATTTCCACATGGCGGTATTGCTCGGTCACTAGCTGTTTACGGCTGGTCAGCAAGTCGCGGCGCAATACCAGCGCGCCATCAAGATGAATGCGCCGCTCATTGGCATGGCGCATATAGTCAGCAGCAACATAGGAAGTTGCCTCTGAAATCAAATGTTTAAACAAGTCACGGTCAGACTGCGTAACACGGATAGCCTCAAGCGTCATGCGGTTCTCGCGCAATGCCGCTTCCATATCTTGGAAGGCTTTACGTACACCACTGTTTTCTGGCAGAAGATAATCGCGCAGAGATCGGGTAATAGCGCTGGAAATACCACCATACAGTGACGCTTCAATCAGGCGATAGAATTTACTGCGGTCAGCGGAAGAACGTAAGCGCTTTGGAATGACACCCAAGTCAAACATCAAGGAGTGATAGTCGGTGATGGAGTTAAATTGCTTAAACTGCACCCCTTCCATCGCTTCGACGCGCTCTTTCAGCTCTTGTAAGGAGAGCACCCGCGCCTGACGCTCACCCACCACTTCGGTGAGGATCTGCGTCGGCTGGATAGCGGTTGGCAAGCCCTGAATGGTGAACGGCTTAATATCAACTTTGCGATCACGCCCTGCCACTTGTTGCAGACGCACACCCACCACTACCCGCTGGTGGCGGGAGTTGACCACATCGAGGGTGGAATAACACACCCCAGCGCGCAATTTACCGTGTAGCCCTTTATCGCGGGAACCACTGGTGGCCCCGGCTTCAGTGGTGTTACGAAAGTGCAGCAAGGTCAAATCAGGGATCAATGCTGTGACGAAAGCCGCCATAGTGGTGGATTTACCGGCACCGTTGCCGCCGGATAAGGTGGTTACCAACTCATCAAGATCAAATGTGCGGGCAAAGAAACCATTCCAGTTAACCAAGGTCAGCGAGCGAAATTTACCGCGTTCAATCATTCCTGTTCATCCTCTGCACTGTCCGCTGCATTCCCCATCGTGACATCGGTTTCATCACTTTCATCATGGAGTGACAGACTGTTTTCCACCGCCATAGCTTCGCCATCACGGATCATGCGTAATTGAGCTTCCCGTGGGTCGTCACCGCTGCGCACATCTGCGCCAAAGCGGAATACCGCCTCGGTAATACGAAACTTGCTGCTGTCATTGCCCATAAAGTAAACCATGCCTAAACGACGCAGCCGGTTGAGTGACGTTCGCACTTTTTCCTGCAACTTCTGCTTATCCAGATCTGAACCGGTTGAGCGCTGGTTAACAAACTTCAGCAATTTGCTCTCATCGGCCAGACTCAGCAGCTCTTCATACAGTTCGTGCTGCGCAAAAATACCTTCGTGCGCCAGACGTTCCGGGCTGAGATAGAGATAACAAAGAATTTTGCCCACCATCATATCCAACTCAGATAACACTGAGCGCGGAATAAGCGTGGTAGAACGTGGACGCAGATAGAAGAACCCTTCCGGAGCACGGATCAACTCCACGTTATAGCGGGTATAGAACTCTTCCAACTGCTCCTGAAAATCCATCAAGAAGGCGTGATTATCCAGCTCATCAATGCCGATATGGCGACCGGCACGCAGTTGGCTGTCCAGTGCCGGAAACAATGAGTTGGCCAATGCCTGAGCCAGTTTAACTGGCATTACTACTTCAATATTTGTTGATGACATGTGCCTGCACCTTGGCTCCGTAATCATTGATTGCGAGCCATTCGGCTGGCAACCCTGAGAAATCGGCTTCGGCCACACCAAGGCGAACCGCCTGGTCGACCAGGATACGAGCCACGTCAAAATGACGAGCACGCGGATATTGCGCGAGGTAATCGCGCATCACTTCCCCCAGATTAAGCGGCAGTTTTTGCTGTTGATATACCAACAATGCCTGTTCAATCATGGCGGCTAACTGCTCACGAATCTCGTTAAACTCTTCAAATTCAAGATCCGGTGGCAGTTCGCCCGTAACTTCTTCACTGCGCAGTGCCAACTCTTCATCGCGCATATCCAGCAAGCGATCCGCATTGGCGTGAGTGAGGGTCCACGGGTTATCAAAATAATTTTGCACCGATTGGCGCAGGCGTTGGGCGAAGACGCGGTTTTTATCCATATCAATTGCAGTACGGATAAATTTATGTACATGGCGGTCATAGCCAATCCACAGGTCAATCGCTTGCTGGCCCCAACTGATAATGCGGTCAAGTTTGCTTTGTAAATCAAACACCAGCTTATCCACCAGATCCAGCCCGGCATTACCGATGGTCGCTTCTTGAATTCGCAATAAATTCGCCTGAAGTTTATCACCTGCGGCTTCCAGCGTATCTTGCAATTCGCGCAGTGTACCGGAGGTTTCTGACAGCAGCATTTCGCAACTGGCAATAGCGGCACGCCAGTCCTGATTTAGCAATGCAGCGATATCTTCTTTGACACTGTGTTGTTGTTCATCCATCAGGCGCTGGGTCATATCGATGCTGTCGAATATTTCAGCAACTGAATACTTTAGCGGGGCAAAGACATTGCGGTGCCAGTGGAACTCATCGCCGCCCTCTTCTGCCGCTTCTGCCGCGCGTTGCAGCTCTTGTGCCACAATCGATAACTGCATGGATAGACGCAGGGTTGAGAATTCGCGCTGGCGGATATAGTAATCAGTGATACCAATCCCCAATGGGGTTAAACGGTAAATAGCATTACCATCGGCCATTTCACTGGTAAAGCGGTTCAGTAAACGCTGGCGCACCATATCATTGATGGCATTATTGGCACGCACGGCCACGGTTTCGTGGGTTTGCTCAAAACCTTTGCAGACGTGACGAAATGCATCAACCAACTCTCCTTCGCTCATTTCGCCGTCCAGCCGCTCACCGTTTAAAGTAGCAATGGCCAAAAGGAAGGCCAGACGATCCGTTGGCAGAGTAATCGAAAAATCATTCTTTCGCGCCCAGGCGACCAGTTCGGGTACTGTCTGGGAAAATTCACTCATAATGGGTCCTTCAGATTCGGCTTAAACGCCATCACATGCACGTAGCGCCCCAAGCTGATAAAGGGCTCCTGCCGGCAATAGCGCTGTTCCAACGCCAATAATTCAGCAAACTCATCAATTTGTTGCTGTTTATTTTTCATGTAATCGTGAAACACCCGTACTCCCGTCTTACCGCTAATGGATAAACCCATTTGCTCAAGCCAACCATATACTGTCGGTGGGTCTAAAGGGTACTGCGGTGACAGTGAGCGTTGCCGACGCCTTTTCATGCCCGGAAGCGCTAACTGAAAATTACCTAACACTGCGTTGCGCATCACTAGCCCATTGGCATTGAAAAACATCAATGACAGCGCGCCACCAGGATTTAACGCATCAAAAAGTATTTGCAGAACCTGTTGAGGCTCTGCAATCCATTCTAAAACCGCATGGAACAATATCAGATCAACCGGCTGTTCTAAATGTTGAGTGATGTCTTGAGCCGCACTTTGTATAAATTGCATGTTGTGGCTCACACCTTTTTCCAACGCAGCGGCTTGGGCACGCTGGATCATCTCAGCCGACAGATCACATAATAGAACCTGATGGCCTAATGCCGCCAATTGACACGCCATATACCCCTCGCCGCCACCGGCATCTAAAATGCGCAACGGACGCGGCGGCAACCGCGCTAATAACTCGGTGATATCTTGCCAAACGACCGCCTGACGAATCATCCCCTTGGTCGTACCGTAGATATTGCGGGAAAACTTCTCAGCAATGTCATCAAAATTGCGATCCTGCATGAACAACTGCTCCGCGATTGTATCTATAACTATGGATTTATCGGCCCTGATAGAAACTTGCAAATCAATAGTCACAGTAAAAAGAACCTCTACCAACCTGCTATTTTGGCACAGCCTGACTTAGAATAAATCTTCTTGACCGATAATCGTCGTTAAATGCCGTTTTTTCAGCCAAAAGGTACCTGTTTTTATGCTTTTTACCTTAAAAAAGTTTGTTGGTGGTTTATTAATGCCGCTGCCTTTGCTGCTTATCATCATGGGGCTGGCACTCGTCTTATTGTGGTTTACCCGCTGGCAGAAGAGTGGCAAAACGCTTTTTGCATTGAGTTGGCTGACATTATTGCTTATAAGCCTGCAACCTGTCGCTGATCGCTTACTATTGCCACTGGAAAAACACTATGCCACTTATCAGGGAAATGACCCGGTAGATTACATTGTTGTGCTTGGTGGCGGCTACACGTTTAATCCGAATTGGGCACCCAGTGCTAATTTATTCGCAAATAGCCTGCCCAGAGTCACCGAAGGCATCAGGTTATATCGCGCCCATCCCAATGCGAAAATGGTCTTTACGGGCAGTGCGGGGCCAAACAGCCAAAGTAGCGCGAAAACAGCCGCCCTGGTTGCAGAAAGTCTGGGAGTTCCGGCTGCGGATATTATTGCATTGGAACAACCTAAAGATACTGTGGAAGAAGCGGCGGCAGTGGCAACCTTGGTGGGTGATAAACCTTTTTTGCTGGTAACATCAGCCAGTCATCTGCCTCGTGCAATAAAGTTTTTTACCGCCAAGGGGTTACATCCTATTCCCGCCCCAGCCAATCAGTTAGCTATTACCACCCCATTACATCACTGGGAGCGCACTATTCCGGCCGCAACCTATTTAGGCCATACCGAGCGCGCCTGGTATGAGACATTGGGGCTACTGTGGCAAAAGTTAACAGGCAACAAAAATGATGAATAATTTTGTCATAACCCCATATCCAGTAGATTTCGAGATGCAAGAAAGCGGCAAGGAATATCATCCCGATGAACTTACACTGGTAAGTGATTCGGGTGACAAATCTGTCAGGAACTGATTTGAACGCTGCTTGCAGTGGCCTCTAAGAGGTGAGGCCCAAGGATGGGCCGAGTAACGAGCGTAGCCAATACACCTGTAACTTGAAAGATGAAGGATATTAGTCTAACCAAGGGAGAAGCTGCCGCGCAGCATTATCGAATGAAGCGCGATCCAAACTACCGGTGTGAATAAAGCGAGCGACCAGTTCCCACAAGCTATAGAGCCATCGACGAGCAACAAAGGATTCAGATACCGGCGCTTTATTGAGATAACGATAGAATAACTGGCTGGACATGCCCTCTTCGCTGAGGCGGAACAAATCATACTCCCGTGGTGCCCACAACATCGGGCCGGGATTCAGCATCGCCAATAATTGATCACTGCGGGCATCTTTTAACATACTACGGAGTGTCAAATTACCATGAACCAGCACCGAACTGTCGTCAAAACCGGCGAAAAGCGGGTCTAATGCCGCCTTCGCACGATAAAGCACCGCACGGTCTTCCAGTGTCATGACTGGCGAGTTCATATTTGACAAAGTGGCCCACAACACTTCAACCCGTTGCTGATACCAACTGAACCAATCATTCTCTTGTGTACTGTCAACATTACCGACACAACCATGACTATCAATGCGGTGCCATGCCAACACGCCTTCAACTATCTGATCCATCAATGCATCCCAGCGATCCCCCGTCCGAGTGGGTGCCTCCACCGAAACACCACGCAGGCGTTCCATTAGCAGAATTTCTTTATATGGTGCTTGATGTGTCATCACCAAACCATATACCGTCGGCAAGCGAATATCGCCCTCGCGCGCCAACATCGACAGCTTATACGCCTCTTGTTGCGCAATCCCCTGGCAGACATAACTTTTCGCCAACAACGGAATAGCCTGCCCCTGCGGGTTATACATCGCATACAGGTGGGCATAGGGTTGCTCGCTGATACGTTCGAGACGAGCCACCGATTCCCCTAACACGACACTTAACTCAGCTTTCAGCTGCTCCATAAGGCTCTGTCCGGTTGCTTAACAAAAGTGATTCATCATAATGGGATGGCAGGCTGGAGATTTCCACAATGTAGATCAAATAATATTCATAATAATAATCAAACAATCATCAAGAACTGAATGATAAAGCCGATCACGAAAACAGGGGCTGGGCTGTAAAAATGACAACGCCAGATCCCGGCAGGATCTGGCGTATCACGCTTAGCCATCAGATGTTGCTACTTTTTGAGCATAATGGCCCGAACTCGGTCTAAATCTTCTTGAGTATCAACGCCAACTGCGGGTACGGCTTTCGCCACAGCAACGTGAATCTTTTCACCGTACCACAACACACGCAGTTGCTCTAACAGCTCGATTTGCTCAAGTTTACTTGGTGCCCAATTAACATAACGGCGAATAAACCCTGCACGGTAGGCATAAATACCAATATGTCGTAGGAAGCAATCGCCAATAACCTCTTTTGACTGAGCGAAGCGCTCTCTTTCCCACGGAATTGCCGCGCGAGAGAAATAGAGGGCAAAACCCTGCGCGTCAATCACCACCTTAACGGCATTAGGGTTAAACGCCTCTTCGCTGCTTGCAATCGGCACCGCCAACGTAGCCATACCGGCACTGACAGCGGCCAGATTATCAGCCACTTGGCGAATGATAACCGGTGGCACCAACGGCTCATCACCTTGCACATTGACAATAATGTCATCATCGGAAAAACCGTAGCGTTCGATGACTTCTGCCAATCGCTCAGTGCCGGACTGATGATCGGCGCGCGTCAGGCACACTTCACCACCAGCCTCTTCAACCGCTTTCACCACATCTGGATGGTCAGTTGCCACAATAACCCGAGAAGCGCCTGACTCCTGCGCTCGTTTCATCACATGCACTACCATCGGCTTACCGGCAATATCAGCCAGCGGTTTACCTGGCAGACGGGTTGAAGCATAACGGGCGGGAATTATAGCAATGAAACTCATGCGTGTTTCTCATCAATAGACAGTGGGCGAGCCTCATTCTCCAACAATACCGGAATACCATCACGCACCGGGTAAGCCAGATTGTCAGCTTTACACACCAACTCAAGATTTTCTTTGTTGAAATACAATTTGCCGTTGCAGACCGGGCAGGCAACGATTTCGAGTAAACGGTGGTCCATACATCCTCCAGAATGGAGTTTAGCCAGCAGGAAAGTGGTCGAGGATACCATATCCGCTGATGCAGGTTAACTGTGGCGACATCGCCATTCATATCAACTGCCAATAACAAACAGTAATGTTGATGGGCATCCATATAAGTAAATAAACTTATTTATTAGAAGTGAAATCGTAGGTTTTGTTATTGAAATGTTGAATAGCGAGGAGTAGAATTTTGTGACTGACATCACACTAATCAAACTATTGAGTAAAAATGAAAGTATTCCATAAAATTATTGCGCTGTTCGCTAACTTCAACAACTAAGCCGCAAAAATACAAATAGCAGCACCTGCGCAATCGCCCGGCGGCAACGAATTTGTCGAACAGAGGCAAAAAACTAACGGCTACCCTTGGGTAGCCGTTTCTTTATAAGCGATTATCTTACCACTTACTTAAAAAGCGATCACATCTGCTGCTGACGGCCCATGAATGCTACGATATGTAGAAAATTCAACGTCCTGCCCTTCACTCAGTGATTTATTTTTGGTGTTAGCAATGGCTGTCTTGCTGACATACACATCCAAACTACCATCATGTGGCGAAATGAAACCGTAACCTTCTGACTGGTTGAACCATTTCACGCGACCCATTTTTAACGTCATAATAAATTTCCTTTTACTGGGCATCCTAACAACTCATTTTTATTTATTGTTTAGATGCAGTTGCCCATCCTAAAGTTTTCTGATTAAACCTCTATGAGCTTGATTGTATGAAAAAACCCGCATAAGTGCGGGCTTTATAATTTTTGATATCCGAATAGATGATTAACCCTAAGGCACCATTACTTTTCTGGATAATCTAAACATTATTTCTCTTAAATTACAGAGCAACAACGTTTGCGGCAGCCGGCCCGCGCGGGCTGTCCTGGATGGTGTATTCAACACGCTGGCCTTCAGCTAACGTTTTGAAACCATCGGTTGCGATTGCGGAGAAGTGAACAAACACATCTTTACCGCCATCAGCCTGCTCAATAAAACCAAAACCTTTGCTTTCGTTGAACCATTTAACTTGACCCATCTTCTTAGACATAAACTTTACCTACAACTTACAAATAATATTAAATCTGCCATAAGGCACTCAAGCTATTAGAAATAGCGGGGCTGCATCAGAACATTACTTATGGGAGTTACTATCGGAGATTCTAGGAGGTTCGTCTTTGAAGCGGCATCAAAAAGATAACGTCTTGGGAGGAACTGCTTTGCATTACTCTCGTACACTCTTACACATAAATAGGTCTGTATTACAGGCCGGCGGCTATTAACTCATAAAAAAACGCACCACGCAACTATTTTATTCGGCGGAATACCTCAATGTGCAGCATCAATGAGATGTCACGCATAAAAAACCAATATTCTCCACTGCTTACCTTCTTAATTGCCAATATCAATCTAGACTAAAAACTGAATAAGCATGAAGGAGCTATCCGATGATCACCCACCAACCATTTGTTCATCCTGATGAAATACGAACTAACTTCTCTAAAGCCATGTCGGATATGTATCGGGCCGAAGTCCCCCTCTATGGCACCTTGTTACAGTTGGTTGACGCTATAAACACGCAAGCGATACAACAATCACCGCAGCTCAATCATCATTTGCAGCAAACGGGGGAAATTGACCGCCTGAGCATGGAGCGACACGGGGCCATTCGGGTTGGAACTGCAGCGGAGCTTGCAACTCTGCGCCGTTTGTTTGCGGTGATGGGCATGTTTCCGGTTGGTTACTATGACCTGGCTCCCGCCGGAGTACCGGTTCATTCCACCGCATTCAGAGCAGTGCATGAAGCCTCACTTCAAACCAGCCCATTTAGAATTTTTACCTCTCTACTACGGCTGGAACTGATTGAGCAATTGCAATTGCGCCAACTGGCCGCCGATATCTTGGCCAAAAGAACGATTTTCACCCCACAGGCCATTGAGTTAATTGTGCAACATGAAACCACAGGTGGTCTGACCCATCATGAAGCGGATGATTTCATCACCCAGTCACTGGAAACATTTCGTTGGCACAATCAGGCAACAGTCAGTGCATCGGTTTACCAACAGCTACACGATCAACACCGTTTAATTGCTGATGTAGTGGCTTTCAAAGGCCCCCACATCAATCACTTAACGCCAAGAACTTTAGATATTGATGCCGCGCAAGTAGCCATGCCGAAACATGACATTTCCCCTAAAGCAGTGATCGAGGGGCCACCACCACGCCGCTGTCCGATATTATTACGGCAAACCAGTTTTAAGGCATTGGAAGAAAAAGTGGCATTTATTTCAGATAATGGGCAAATAATTCAGGGGCATCACACTGCACGTTTCGGCGAAATAGAGCAGCGGGGAGCCGCATTGACCGCGAAAGGTCGCGATTTGTATGACCGCTTGCTACAGGCGTCTCAAGATCAATTGCAGGTTCCTGCGAATGAGAAAAATGCGGCGCACTATATGGAAATCCTCAGCCAGACGTTTAGCCAGTTCCCCGATGATTACTCTGTAATGCGTTCAGAGCAACTCGCCTTTTTCCGCTACTTTCCCACCAAGAAAGGTTTGAGCGCAGAGACTGAATTAATGCAAGAAATGACGTTAGACGAACTGATTTGTAGTGGATTTATCCAATTTGAACCGTTGGTTTATGAGGATTTCTTGCCGGTCAGTGCTGCCGGGATTTTTCAGTCAAATTTAGGCGATAAAGGACAGAGCCATTTTAGCGGGCAATCGAGTAAACAGGCGTTTCAACGAGATCTTGGCGTGATGGTCATTGATGAATTACAGCTTTATGCTGAAACGCAACAGCGCTCACTGATAACCACTGCCGCAGCCCTTAAGTTAGCGCCATTGAGTCTATAGAGCCGTGTTATCTGGCGGGTGTTGGAGCTAATGCTTTAATTTTTAATAACAATTGCTCAGCCTGAACGCACGGTAACTGCGCATCTACCGGCAAATACCACCAGTTAGGTTGAGCAAAAGTCCGACACTTAACAGCATCTTTTTCTGTCATCAACAAAACTTGCGCGTCGGATGCCAGTGGGCGGAGTTGCGCCAATGAGTAATCTTGATGATCCGCAAAAGCGTACTCACTTTCAGGTTCAATCCCCAACATATCCAGCGTGGCAAAAAAGCGCGGAGGATGACCGATTCCAGCCATTGCAACCACTTGTTGCAATTGTTGTACAGGCAATCGTTCACCACTTAGCAGATTCACTGCATCACGGGCCACCAATTGCATGGGGATTTCGCCTGTAGCCGCAATGCCACCATTGGTTATCACCGCATCGACTGAGCGCAATCGCCCCGCTCGTTCGCGCATCGGCCCGGCAGGTAGCCACCAGCCATTGCCAAAACGCCGAACCCCATCGATGACGACCAACTCAAAATCGCGCGCTAATGCATAATGCTGTAAGCCGTCATCGGTGATGATGAAATCCACTTCATTAGATTCCAATAATGCCTTGATAGCGTCAGAACGTTTAGGTGATACCGCAACTGGGGCTTTAGTCCGTTGAAAGATCAGAACGGGTTCGTCACCGGCCTGTGTTGTTGATGTCTCACAGGTAAGCAGCAATGGATAAACATCCGACTTCCCGCCATAGCCGCGCGACACCACACCAACTCGATAGCCTCGCTGTTGCAGTTGTTCTACCAACCAAACCGCGACTGGCGTTTTGCCATTACCGCCAGCGGTAAGGTTGCCCACAACAATCACCGGGACGGGAGAACGCCATGTGGTACGTAACCCCAAGCGATAACTGGCCCGGATAAACCAAGTAACTGCGCCGTACAGCCACGAAAAAGGTAGCAATAGCAAATACAGCCGCGATTGACCGGACCAGATACGCTCAATCATTGGCCAAACTGCATACGATTAAGTTGAGCATAAGCGCCATGCTGTGCCAGTAACTCAGCATGAACTCCTCGTTCTACGATACGCCCATCTTCAATAACCAAGATTTCATCTGCTTTTTCGATGGTCGATAAACGATGAGCAATAACCACAGATGTACGGTTCTTCTGCAACTCATCTAGTGCCGCCTGAATTGCCCGTTCAGATTCAGTATCCAGCGCTGAAGTGGCTTCATCCAGAATCAGGATTGGGCAATCTCGCAATAATGCGCGTGCGATGGCAATACGCTGACGTTGCCCACCGGATAGCATCACTCCGTTTTCACCGATAACCGTATCCAGACCATTCTCCATTTTATTGATAAAGTCCATGGCATACGCCATTCGTGCCGCTTCTTCAATTTCGGCACGGCTATACTGCTCATCACGAGCGTAAGCGATATTATTTGCAACTGTATCATTGAACAGATGAACATTTTGCGACACCAAGGCCACTTGATTACGCAGAGCGCCTAAGCGGTAATCACGCAGATCATGACCATCCATTAAGATACTGCCTTCACTAACATCATAAAAACGGGTCAGCAGATTAGCGATAGTCGATTTGCCTGAACCTGAGCGCCCCACTAAAGCCACAGTTTTACCCGCCTCGATATGCATATTGATGTCATTCAGTGCTGGGGTATCCTTGCCAGGATAATAGAAGGTAACATGGCGGAATTCTATTTCACCTTTAGCGCGCTCGACTTCCAATTTGCCTTCATCTTTTTCCTGCTCCATATCCAGTATGGCAAACAGCGTTTGACAGGCGGCCATACCGCGCTGGAACTGCGCATTCACATTGGTTAAGGACTTCAACGGGCGCATTAATGCAATCATGGCTGAGAACACAACGGTGATTGTGCCAGCAGTCAGCGTTTCCATTACACTTGGAAAGCTTGCAGCATAAAGTACAAATGCCAGAGCAAAAGAGGCGATCAACTGGATGATGGGGTCTGAAATAGAAGAAGCAGAAACCAGCTTCATCCCCTGCTGACGCATACGATTACTTACGGTATCAAAGCGCTCGGTTTCAACTTTCTGGCCGCCGAAGATCAAGACTTCTTTATGGCCTTTCAGCATTTGCTCCGCACTGGTAGTAACTTCGCCCATAGTACTTTGCATATTTTTGCTGATATTGCGAAAACGTTTCGAAACCAAACGGATTGAAACAGAAACGATCGGCGCAATGACGATTAAAATCAGCGACAATTGCCAGCTGTAATAAAACATCATGATGAACAGGCCAATGATGGAGGCCCCTTCCCGCACTACGGTCACCAATGCGCTAGAAGATGATGCAGCTACCTGCTCAGAGTCATAGGTAATACGTGATAACAGAGTACCGGTCGATTGCTGATCAAAAAAGGATACGGGCATTCCCATCATATGGCTGAATAAGCGACGACGGATGTACATCACCACTTTGCCTGAGACCCATGAAATGCAGTAACTCGAGATAAACCCGGTTATTCCCCGAACTATCATCAACCCGATAACAGCCAGGGGCATCCATTTTAAAATAGAGCTATTAGCTTTACCAAAACCATCGTCTAACAAAGGCTTAAGTAACGACAGCATAAAGGTGTCACTGGCAGCATTAAGGATTAATGCTATCGCTGCAACAACAAGACCTGTCTTATAAGGAGAGATCATTGGCCATAGGCGACGAAACGTCTGCCAAGTGGATAGATCTTTATCATTCATCATGCAAATACCAGCACCAGAAGAAATAGCGGCCCATTCTACTCATTATGGCCTCCAACGCCAAATTGCTGGTGGTACCAACGAGGCATTAATTGTTCTCTATACCCATTAACTTGCCAACTATCGTTGTAAAAATAAACAGTGAGTTGACCTGACACTGATGTATCACGCCAAATGATGCTATTTTTCTCGTAACGTGCAATCACTTTTTTAGCCGGTAAATGCCATTGGTTATAGCGTGCAGCAGAAGATAGTGCCAATTCTGGCTTTACTCTGCGCAAAAAGAGTGGCGTTGAAGAGGTGTTACTGCCGTGATGGGGAACTTGCAAGACGGTAGAAGCTAGCTTTGCGCGCGAATATTTCACTAATTGTCGCTCCCCATGGGCCTCAAGATCACCAGTCAATAACAGGCTGTACTTTCCATCATTAATACTAATGACACATGAGTCATCATTTTTAGCGTTAACCACCTGATTTTTAGGCCATAGAACCTCGAAATTCAGACCTTGCCACTGCCACTCATCTCCTTTTTGACACGATAAGCCATTAACTTCTAATGCAAAAGGAGCTCGGACAGTTGCCCGAGGGAAAGCCAGCTGAAGATCTGTCAACCCCCCGGTGTGATCCCGATGGTCATGGCTGAGAATTATCTGCTCCACAGTAATACCACGCCAATACAGATAAGGCAGGATAACACTGGCCGCCATACTGCCAGAGTCCCAGCTATTACCTGTATCATAGATAATCGCCTTCCCCCCGCGCTCAATCACCACTGCCAGGCCATGCCCGATATCGAGCATATCAACACGCCAATGATAATCATCACGCCGCTGACTCAATAGCACCATATTGATACAAAGCACCATTACACCAAGCGGATAATTGCGCCACCACTGAAAACGCCAAATCAGTATTGCCAGCCAGCCACTATAGCTGAGAGCAACTGATGCCGCCCCTGTTGGCACCCAGCCGATGTTCAAATAATTGAGCGGAAATAGTGTGGCGGTTAATGATAAATCTGCCATATGCCAGAATATGCCAGCAACAGCAGGCAACAAGGTAAAGGCCAGAGCCAATAATACACAAGGCACAGTAAGCAGTGAGACGATTGGCACCGCCCACAGATTGGCCGGAATAGACAATAGACTGACACCATGAAACAAACCTATCTGGAGTGGCAGCAACAGTAACATCATGCCTGATTGCAAATGAAACCAACGCACAACAACGCCATTCCAGCCCTGCGTAAAACGGGGTGCAACCGGTACCCAATGAAACCAGCATATCAGGCTAAATACCGCCAGACTGGAGAGCCAAAAACTGTCTGAAAGCACGGCCAGAGGATCGCTAATTAAAATTAACGCCAATGCCCATAACCACACTTGCCTGGCGCTGCACGAAATACCAAACAGACGCAGCAGCAACCACAGTGTTAAAGCAATAGAAGCCCTAATTGCAGGAGGGTTGGCCCCCGCCAGCCAGACATAGGTCATGGCAAGCAGCCATCCGACTAATATTGGAAACCGTGGCCCGATCAAGCTAACCGGCAAGAATAGTTGAATGAACCGAGCCAATATGCCACCAAATAGGGCGGCCAGTGCTATATGTAAACCTGATATCGCCATCAAATGGGCAGTACCGGTATAACGTAAGTTTTCCCAGACAGGCTTGGACAATTGCCTTTTTTCGCCAAACGCCAGAGCTAGCATAATCTTCCGTTGAGCGTATCCTTGTAGTTGCTGTTCGACAATGCTAATCACACGTTGCCGGGCATTACAATTTGCATCCAGTAACTCTCCCTTAATGATTCGCCCTTGCAGCGGATTGTGATTTGCAATCGCCCAGCGTTGGCTGTCAAAACCCCCTTCATTCAGTAAACTGTGAACCGCACGCATTTTCACGCTAATAGCCCATTGTTGCCCGGCGCACCCCTCGTCAAGAAACGGGGGCCGCCCAACGCTAACCGTTAGCGGAGGGAACACTCTCTTACCATTGGCATACTGAATATCTAGCAGCACTTTAGGACTCTTATTCCACGCCAGAGATGCGTTTTTTATTGTCGCGACTATCTGCTGTTCTCCTTGAGTTAATACCTCTACATGCGTCAGTACGCGATGACCATGCCAACAGCCCCAGAGAAAGCTAATGATGACGAGTGTTAACCATTGGCAGTACATATTGCCGCTTAGCCATAAAAAGGCCCCTATCAGCAGCAGAGAACCAATAATGGCTATCCCTGGTAGTCGGTGGAGAAAGATTAGCGGTAATAGACCTATGACAATAGCCGAAGCGACACGATCAATTGATAAAGCGATAGGCATCCATCCATTTCATTGCGACCAGATTGCGTCATTGCTATCCGTTTACCTCATCGGAATGAACTGATTTTCGATAATAATGGCGTAGGCTGCCAGAGTGATAAGCCAGAGTTCAGAGAGGGATCGATAACTGTTTGAGGTTATTGCAGCGACAACAGCATAAGTGCGAGATGTATCGAAGATAGGAAATAGCTTATTAATGAGAAAAGATATAGGAAGAAAAGATAAGCAATGAATAACTAAGGAAATATGGAAAAGACTGAGCGCATTCGCTGTAGGGCTTTGGTCTGTAGGTAACTCATTTCACCGTGTGGTTTTATACAAAAGAAAAACGGTGCCATGAAAGGCACCGTTTCGTATCAGCGTTTATACTCTTGATGTTCAACACTACCGCAGTATTAACTACAGCACTAATGACATTAGGTATAAGTAATAACGCGGTAAGTTGTGAACAACTTAACCGTAGATATTAGCGCGGTCACGCAATTCTTTACCTGGCTTAAAGTGTGGAACGTACTTACCTTCCAACTCAACTTTATCGCCAGTTTTTGGATTACGGCCAACACGCGGAGCACGGTAGTGAAGAGAAAAACTGCCAAATCCGCGGATCTCAATGCGCTCACCTTCAGCCAGTGTTCCAGCCATATGTTCAAGCATTTCTTTCACTGCATCCTCAACGACCTTCGCCGGTACGTGAGATTGCTGGCCAGCAAGTCTTTCAATAAGTTCAGACTTGGTCATATTACCTCCAAGCTTTGCAGCTAAACTACCGTATAGGGGCGGAAAAACCGCCCCCCGTTATTACTCGCCTTTTGCAGCTTTGAACGCTTCTGCCATTGCGCTAGAGAAGTTGCCTTCTTCTGGCTTGGTGTTAACTGTAGCAATAGCATCTTTCTCATCAGCTTCGTCTTTAGCACGAACAGACAGGCTGATTACGCGGTTTTTGCGGTCAACGCCAGTATATTTGGCTTCAACTTCATCACCGACGTTCAGAACCAGCGTCGCATCTTCAACGCGGTCGCGAGTTGCTTCGGAAGCACGCAGATAACCTTCTACGCCGCCTGCCAATTCAACTGTAGCACCTTTAGCGTCAACTGCAGTTACTTTACCAGTAACAATAGCACCTTTCTTGTTAACAGACAGGTAGTTATTGAACGGGTCTTCTGCTAATTGTTTCACGCCTAAGGAGATGCGCTCACGTTCTGCGTCAACTTGCAGGACCACAGCTGCGATTTCGTCGCCTTTCTTGTAATCACGAACTGCTTCTTCGCCTGCAACGTTCCAGGAGATGTCAGACAGGTGAACCAGGCCGTCGATACCGCCGTCCAGGCCGATGAAGATACCGAAGTCAGTGATAGACTTGATTTTACCTTCAACGCGGTCGTTTTTGTTGTGGGTTTCTGCAAACAGCTGCCAAGGGTTAGACTTACACTGTTTCAGGCCCAGAGAAATACGACGACGTTCTTCATCGATGTCCAGAACCATAACTTCCACTACGTCGCCAACGTTAACAACTTTAGACGGGTGAATGTTTTTGTTGGTCCAATCCATTTCTGAAACGTGTACCAAACCTTCAACGCCTTCTTCGATTTCTACGAAGCAGCCGTAATCAGTCAGGTTAGTTACACGACCAGTCAGCCTGGTGCTTTCTGGGTAACGTTTAGCGATAGCAACCCATGGATCTTCGCCCAGCTGTTTCAAGCCAAGGGATACACGAGTACGTTCGCGGTCGAATTTCAGCACTTTAACAGTGATTTCGTCGCCCACATTGACGATTTCGCTTGGGTGTTTAACACGTTTCCAAGCCATGTCAGTAATGTGCAGCAAGCCATCAACGCCACCCAGATCAACGAATGCACCGTAGTCAGTCAGGTTCTTAACGATACCCTTAACTTCCATGCCTTCTTGCAGGTTTTCCAGCAATTGATCACGTTCTGCGCTGTTCTCGGATTCGATAACTGCACGACGAGAAACAACCACGTTGTTGCGTTTCTGATCCAGCTTGATGACTTTGAACTCAAGCTCTTTGCCTTCCAGATGCAGAGTATCGCGAACTGGACGCACATCAACCAGTGAACCAGGCAGGAACGCACGGATGCCGTTCAGTTCGACTGTAAAGCCGCCCTTCACTTTGCCGTTGATCACACCAGTAACGGTTGCAGCTTCTTCGTAAGCCTTTTCCAGCATCAGCCATGCTTCGTGACGCTTCGCTTTCTCACGGGACAGCAGAGTTTCACCGAAGCCGTCTTCAACAGCGTCCAGTGCAACGTCAACTTCGTCGCCGACTTGAATTTCCAGTTCACCTTGCGCGTTCTTGAACTGTTCTGCTGGAATTGCTGACTCAGATTTCAGACCGGCGTCAACCAGTACGATATCTTTATCGATAGAAACAACAACACCACGGACGATAGAGCCCGGACGTGTTTCAATTGTTTTCAGGGATTCGTCAAAGAGTTGAGCAAAAGATTCTGTCATGTTTATAATCTTCAGGATTCTTAAGTTTAACGTCCATCTAGCATCCCGCCGGATGGGGTTGTTTCACATGCCTCGCCACACATCCTTGCAGCAAGGTTAAAGTGCTCATCAAAAATAATTTTATTTAAAAAATAAATCGTTGAGAGCTCAGAACTGACCGCATTGTCGTTATTTTTTCAACGGCAACGCTAAAATTCGTTGGGCATAAGCCAGCGCCTGTTCGATCACCTGCTCGATGGACATACTGGTTGAATCCAGTACCAACGCATCCGCCGCAGGGACTAAAGGTGCAATAGACCGATTACGATCGCGTGAGTCACGCTCCTGTATCTCGGCCAAAAGACGTTCAAAGTTAACATTAAACCCCTTTTCCTGCAACTGTAGCATACGTCGATGTGCGCGTTCTTGCGAACTTGCATCAAGAAATATTTTTACCGGCGCATCAGGAAAGACCACCGTGCCCATATCCCGGCCGTCGGCAATCAGGCCCGGCGCTTCACGAAACGCGCGCTGACGGCGTAGTAATGCTTCACGAACCCGCGGAAAGGCCGCCGCTTGAGACGCCGTATTTCCGACAGTTTCGGTGCGGATCTCATTACTGACGTCCTCACCTTCCAAAATCACTTTTAACTGCCCATTCTGTGAAACAAAACGAACATCGAGATGTGCGGCAAGTGGAGCCAATGCCTCTTCGGAGCTGATATCAACCTGATGATGCAGTGCCGCCAGAGCCAAAACCCGGTAAATCGCACCCGAATCCAGCAAGCGCCAGTCCAGCGATTCAGCCAGTGCTTTGCAAAGCGTCCCTTTACCTGCACCACTTGGTCCATCAACGGTTATCACCGGGGCTATCGCCGTCATTTCTCTCTCCTTTCGGTAGGCAAAACCTCTTGTCTACCCAGCAGGGCAAACACAGGTGCAGTATTATACGCTGCATCGATACGAACTGTTACCCTGCGCTGGTTCAGTTGCTGAAAATAAAACCATAAGCCGTGGCTGGAGTGTAGAAGAGATGGGAAAGATAGACAGGAAATATATTTATTCTGTATGAATTCGTGAAAGGCGATAATTAAAACTGTCGCTAAAAGTATAAGCCGGGTACCTACTGGCACCCGGTTGAAGCCGATATCAGGCGTTGTGACTCAAGCGCGCCAACTGTTCGAAATAATCCGGAAAAGTCTTAGCCGTACATTTAGGGTCAAGAATAGTCACCGGGGTATCTGAAAGTGCCACCAGCGAGAAGCACATCGCCATCCGGTGGTCATTATAAGTACCAATTTCGGCGGCAATTAATTGAGCAGGCGGCACCACGCGGATGTAATCATTACCTTCTTCCACTTCCGCACCGACTTTTCTTAGCTCCGTTGCCATCGCGGATAAACGGTCGGTTTCCTTCACTCGCCAGTTATAGATATTACGAATAACAGTCGGGCCATTGGCAAACAGTGCGGTGGTGGCAATGGTCATTGCGGCATCAGGGATGTGGTTCATATCCATATCGATACCCTGTAATTCACCACGGCTGCACTCGATATAATCATCACCCCAACTGATTTTAGCGCCCATTTTCTCCAGCACATCAGCAAATTTGGTATCGCCCTGCACGCTTTTTTTACCGATACCGGTCACGCGCACGGTGCCACCTTTGATAGCAGCGGCGGCGAGGAAATAAGAGGCAGAAGAGGCATCACCTTCAACCAGATAGGTGCCCGGTGAGCGATAAGTCTGCCCGCCTTTAATATGGAAAACCTGATAGTTTTCATGTACAACATCCACGCCGAAAGTTTTCATCAGATGCAACGTAATGTCGATATAAGGTTTAGACACCAACTCCCCTTGGATCTGAATTTCAGTATCTTGTTCAGCTAAGGGAGCGGTCATCAATAGTGCCGTGAGGAATTGACTGGACACACTGCCGTCTACGGTGAGTTTACCGCCACGGAAACCACCCCGTAAGCGCAACGGCGGGTAGTTTTCTTGCTCCAGATAATCAATCTGTGCTCCGCCCTGGCGCAATGCATCAACCAAATGACCAATTGGCCGCTCTTTCATGCGTGGCTCGCCGGTTAACACAATGTCATTGTTTCCCAGACACAGCGCCGCAGCCAACGGGCGCATGGCCGTTCCCGCATTACCCAAGAACAGCTCTAATGGCTGCTCTGCAATCAACTTGCCGCCTAACCCATCGACGTCACAGCGGGTACGATCAGCAGACAGGCGATATTTCACCCCCAATGCCTGTAGAGCATTGAGCATATGGCGGATGTCATCACTGTCTAACAAGTTATTCAGCTGGGTCGTCCCTTCAGCCAGTGCTGCCAGAAGAAGTGCACGGTTAGAAACACTTTTAGAGCCGGGTAAATTAACGGTGCCATTAATCAGTGCGATGGGGTGTAAAGTCAGGGATTCCAGCATGGGAAAAGTACTCTCCAGTCTTTTATGAACAACAGCCCCGCACAGGACGGGGCTGTTGTTATTCCAAATAAATAGATTTAAATCATGGTGATAAATAAAACTGAGCAGACAAACCGCTGGTCAGAGCAATCAACCATGTCGGCGTTCGAAGTCAGCCATAAATTCGGTTAATGCTTTTACGCCTTCAATTGGCATGGCGTTATAGATAGAGGCACGCATACCCCCGGCAACACGGTGGCCTTTTAAGGCTTGTAGCCCCTGGGCTTCGGCTTCACTCAAGAACAGTTTATCCAATGAAGGATCACGCATTTGGAACGGCACATTCATCCAAGAGCGGTTAGTGCCAGCCACCTGATTGCGATAGAAACCGGTCTTGTCGATAGCGCCATACAGTAATTCAGCTTTCGCCTGATTACGCTTCTCCATTTCGCCTAAACCACCCTGTTCTTTCAGCCACTTAAATACCAAACCGGACAGATACCAGGCGAAAGTCGGCGGCGTGTTGAACATCGAGTCGTTTTCTGCCAGAACCTTATAATCAAGGATGGATGGCAGCTCAGTGCGCGCTTTACCCAGCAAATCTTCGCGCACGATAACCACTGTCAGACCGGCCGGGCCGATATTCTTCTGGGCACCTGCATAAATGACACCATAGCGGTTAACATCAATCGGGCGAGAGAGAATAGATGAGGAGTAATCAGCCACCACAGTTTTGTCACCCAAGCTCGGCTCTTCGTTGATAGCCAGCCCGTCAATGGTTTCATTTGGGCAGTAATGCACATAAGCGGCATTATCACTCAGTTTCCATTGCTTCATCGGCGCAATGCCTTTGAGACCGTTATCATTGGTCGTCACATCAATAACATGCGGCGTGCAGTATTTCTGAGCTTCTTTGACCGCACTGTGCGCCCAATAGCCGCCATCAATATAATCCGCACAGTTGCTGTCACCGAGTAGATTCAATGGCACTGCGGCAAACTGCGCGCGCGCGCCACCGTGGCAAAATAACACTTTATAATTGGCTGGGATCTTCATTAGTTCGCGTAGATCTTTTTCAGCTTCTTCAGCAACCTGCATAAATTCTTTACTGCGATGGCTGATTTCCATCACCGATGTACCCAGACCACGCCAGTTACGTAATTCCTGTTCCGCACGACGTAATACTTCAACCGGTAACATTGCCGGACCTGCGCTAAAATTATAAACCTGTGTCATTTCCCCTCACCACGCTCAACTGAGATTGCCATCGTTATCCTTACTCGGTTTTATCATTCGAACCCGCCTGCTGCAATGGTTATTCGCCCACAACGGGGAAACTCGCCACCAGCGCGGTAGCAGCCTGTGCGTCATCCTGGCATTAATTTGAAATTAATCACTAAAAGTATCGAAATCATCACCCTGCGACACGATAGATAACTCATTTTGCCCGTTAGGGGTGCAATGCCTCAACCCCGTGGTGGTGACTACAGCGCGGGCAGGTTTTCGTGGCGCAGCAGTCTAACTGCCACAACCAGGTTACACTGGCAATCCGAGTTTAACTTGTTATTTACCAAAGAAAAACACACTGTTATAGCCCCGTTTACTTCCCGATAAGGCGGGTTTATTTCAGATTACCGGTAATAACTAGATACGGAGACCGAAGCCTCCGTCAAAGATTGGCTCTATCAATACGCGTGGAACAATTTTTGAATTTCTTGTGGTTTTTGCGTTTGGGTTAATGCCAATTGCAGCAGTACCCGGGCTTTTTGTGGATTCAGTGAGCCTGATGCAACAAAGCCATATTTGGTATCATCAACTTCAGCATCTTCGGTGGTAGAACCGGTCGGTACGCGGGATGAACGCACGACTGCAACGCCATTGTGTGCCGCCGTTGCCAGTGTATCGAATACGGTTTTATAAAGATTACCGTTACCCACGCCAGCGCTGACAATCCCTTTATAGCCATCCTCAATCAATGCCTTAGCCGGTAAGTCAGAGGCGTTGGCATAGTTATAAATGATACCGACTTTGGGTAACTCATTCAGCTTGCTGATATCAAAGGCGGGCTGTCTTGGTGCCGGTTGGTGTAAATAATTCACTTTGCCATCATAGATATAACCCAACGGCCCAGTGTTAGGTGACTGGAATGTTTGCACTGAGGTGGTGTTAGTCTTCATCACATCACGGCCGGTTAACACGGTGTCATTCATCGCCACCAGTACACCACGTTTGGCAGAATCAGCGTCACTGGCAACCACCACTGCATTATAGAGATTCAGCGGACCATCGGCACCTAACGCCGTTGCCGGGCGCATCGCCCCAACTATTACTACAGGTTTATCGCAGTTAACAGTTAAATCGAGGAAATAAGCGGTTTCTTCCAACGTATCAGTCCCATGCGTGATCACGAATCCGTCTGTTTTGGCACAATCAGCATTAATTTTTTTCGCCAATTTCAGCCAGACCTCATCATTCATATCCTGAGAACCAATGTTTACTACTTGTTCGCCCCGAATGTTGGCGATACTTTTCATTTCTGGTACCGCATTTACCAGAGCATCCACCCCCAGCTTACCCGCCGTGTAATTGGACTTGGTGGCTGAATCGCCGCCACCCGCAATCGTTCCCCCGGTCGCCAATAAAGTGATATTGGGTAACGCAAAGGCCGAACCGCTGATCCCTGCTAAGATTCCGGCTAAAACAGTTAGCTTTATAGATTTCATATTATTACTCCATTATTTATAAGCTAGTGAATTATCCGGAATATCCATACTAAAACTGTGACATTTGCTATGCTTTCGGAATACATGGAGCTATTAACCAAAACCCCGTATGATTGCGCGTTTTTAGTACCGCCAAAAAGTGAAGAAAATGACGCAAACCTTTATTCCCGGCAAAGACGCCGCGCTGGAAGATTCCATCTCCCGCTTTCAGCAAAAACTGAGTGACCTCGGTTTTAATATTGAAGAAGCCTCCTGGCTGAACCCGGTTCCTCACGTTTGGTCGGTACATATCCGCGATCGTGATTGCCCGCTGTGCTTTACCAACGGTAAAGGTGCCAGTAGGAAAGCGGCACTGGCCTCAGCACTGGGTGAATATTTCGAGCGCTTATCAACTAACTATTTCTTTGCGGATTTCTACTTGGGCAAAGCGATTGCCGAGGGCGATTTCGTACACTATCCGAACGAGAAATGGTTCCCGCTTCCAGAAGATAATCTGCTACCGGAAGGCATTCTGGATGAGCGTTTGCTGGCATTTTACGATCCGGAGAACGAGCTGGTTGCCAGTGATCTGGTGGATTTACAATCAGGGAATGCTGAGCGCGGTATTTGCTCGCTGCCATTCACCCGACAGTCAGATTTAGAAACCGTCTATATTCCAATGAATATTATCGGCAACCTGTATGTTTCAAACGGCATGTCTGCGGGGAATACCGCCAATGAAGCCCGCGTGCAAGCGTTGTCTGAAGTGTTTGAACGTAATGTAAAAAACCGCATTATCGCGGAATCTATCAGCTTGCCGGAGATCCCGTCCGCGGTGTTAAACCGCTATCCGGGTGTGGTAGAAGCCATTGCCAAACTGGAAGAGGAAGGTTTCCCGATCCTCTCTTACGATGCCTCTTTAGGTGGCAAATATCCGGTGATTTGTGTGGTGCTGTTTAACCCGTCAAATGGAACGTGTTTCGCTTCATTCGGTGCGCACCCTGACTTCGGTGTTGCCCTTGAGCGTACCGTGACTGAGCTACTGCAAGGGCGCAGCCTCAAAGATTTGGATGTGTTTACCGCACCGACCTTTGATGACGAAGAAGTGGCAGAACACACCAATCTGGAAACTCACTTTATCGATTCAAGCGGCCTGATCAGTTGGGATATGTTTAAAGATGATGCCGACTATCCCTTCGTGGATTGGAGCTTTAAAGGCACCACGGAAGAAGAGTTCGCCACCTTAATGGCTATCTTCACGCAAGAAGATGCCGAAGTGTATATCGCCGATTATGAGCATTTAAGTGTCTATGCCTGCCGAATTCTGGTGCCGGGTATGTCAGATATCTACCCTGCCGAAGACTTATTAATGGCAAACAACACCATGGGCGCGCATCTGCGTGATACCTTGCTGGCCCTGCCAGACAGTGGCTTTAAACCAGAGCACTATCTGGAACTCATTCAGACCTTGGATGATGAAGGGTTAGATGATTTCGCGCGTGTTCGTGAGCTGCTGGGCATTGCCTCCGGTAAAGATAATGGCTGGTACACATTGCGGGTTGGCGAGCTGAAATCGATGCTGGCACTGGCGGGCGGCGATCTCGAGCAAGCCTTGATTTGGGTTGAATGGACGCAAGATTTCAACTCATCGGTCTTCACTGCAAAACAGGCGAACTACTACCGTTGCCTGCAAACCTTGTTGCTATTGACGCAAGAGCCAGATCGTGACCCGACGCAATATTACACAGCCTTTGTGAAGATGTATGGTCAGGAGGCAGTAGATACTGCATCGGCAGCCATTGCTGGCGAAGAGCGCTTCAATGGCCTGTTCAGTGTCGACGCTGACCTGAAAGCATTACCGGCTCATCAGGCGCTGTTAGGGGCTTATGAGAAGTTACAAACCGCCAAACGCCGTTATTGGGCAAAAAGCGAGTAACTCCTCGGCCCTATAGATTTCAGTTAATTATCTATCGGAGCTGACAAAGTCAATTGAAGGGGAATCGTGCCGTTGGGGTCGTAGCGACGTAAGTCGCCGGAGCGCCCCTAGGTGCGGTAAACCCTTCACTCACTGAACTATCAGCACTTTGCCATTAACCTCAAGCGGCATTTAGCCGCTTTTTTATCGCAATATTTTTCGTCTATTAATTTTTGCAGTTATTCCTGATAAAAATAAATACCATCGACTCAAGCCAACCATTGTTTTTATCATAAAAACACGTTATTTCCTGACGCCGCTTGAGGCAAAAAACAGCACCTTTAAACAAACATTATTTGCCCCGCAGATTAAACAGACATAGAGGTAAATAAATAGTTAATTTTTAATGACAGCCGCAAATAAAAATAGCTACAAATGCTGCTTTTAATTAACGTACTCAACGGCTTTCGAACAGACCAATCAAAAAAATTTGTAAATCTTAAAATATTTTTTTATGATAAAAATCAAAAAGATAACCTTATTAAGCACACATTCTGTAGTGTTTTAACTCGAACTAAACTCTCGCAATATGATCCACATCAATTTTCACGCTATACTGCTTTGCTAGTATCTCGCTGTGCTTTATTAACCCTTAAGAGAGAGTTAGTGTGAAAGCTGACAACCCCTTCGATGCATTATTACCTGCGGCAATGGCTAAAGTAGCCGAAGATGCCGGTGTCTATAAAGCCACCAAGCATCCGCTAAAAACCTTTTATTTAGCGATTACTGCTGGTGTGTTTATTTCAATTGCGTTTGTTTTTTATATTACAGCGACTACCGGTACTGCTGGCGTACCTTTCGGTTTTGCCAAGTTGGTCGGTGGTATTTGTTTCTCCCTGGGGCTAATGTTAGTGGTGGTATGTGGTGGTGACTTGTTCACTTCAACGGTGCTCACTACTGTCGCGAAAGCCAGTGGCCGTATTACCTGGCGTCAACTGGGATGTAACTGGGCTAATGTCTATATTGGCAACTTGTGTGGAGCGCTGTTCTTCGTCGCACTTATCTGGTTTGCCGGCCAATATACGGTCGCAAATGGTCAATGGGGTTTGAATGTTCTGCAAACCGCAGACCATAAATTGCACCATACTTTTGTTGAAGCGGTCTGTTTAGGTATTTTGGCGAACCTGATGGTCTGCCTGGCGGTATGGATGAGTTACTCCGGCCGTACCATAATGGACAAAATGTTCGCGATGATTTTACCGGTAGGGATGTTTGTCGCCAGCGGCTTTGAACACAGCATTGCAAATATGTTTATGATTCCGATGGGTATTGTTATTAAAAACTTCGCGACACCCGAGTTTTGGCAATCCATAGGAGCAGCACCTGAGCAGTTTGCTCACTTAACCGTAAGTAACTTTATTATTGATAATCTGATCCCGGTCACTATCGGCAACATCATCGGTGGTGGGTTATTGGTAGGGTTGACTTATTGGGTAATTTATCTGCGCGGTGACCAGCAACATTAATACGTGGCCGCTACGTCTGGTTTTCGAAGATATTCACATTAAAAGGTAGATGCATTATGACCGAACTTAATGAAAAATTGGCTACAGCATGGGAAGGCTTTACCAAAGGTGACTGGCAGAACGAAGTCAATGTTCGTGACTTTATTCAGAAAAACTACACCCCTTATGAAGGCGATGAGTCCTTCCTTGCCGGCCCTACCGAAGCGACCAACAAGCTGTGGGCAAAGGTTATGGAAGGCATCAAACTGGAAAACCGCACCCATGCGCCAGTTGATTTCGATACCGACGTAGTAGCAACTATCACCTCTCATGATGCTGGCTATATTAATCAATCTCTGGAAACCATCGTCGGTTTGCAGACTGAAGCCCCATTGAAACGTGCGCTGATCCCCTTCGGCGGCATCAAAATGGTAGAAGGTTCTTGCAAAGTTTACGGTCGTGAACTTGACCCGCAACTGAAAAAAGTCTTCACCGATTACCGTAAAACACATAACCAAGGTGTGTTTGACGTCTATACCAAAGACATCCTGAACTGCCGTAAATCAGGTGTACTGACCGGTTTGCCAGATGCCTATGGCCGTGGCCGTATCATCGGTGACTATCGTCGTGTAGCCGTTTACGGTATCGACTACCTGATGAAAGACAAATTAGCTCAGTTCAACTCTTTGCAAAATGATCTGGAAAACGGTAAAGACCTGGAAATGACTATCCAGTTGCGCGAAGAAATTGCTGAACAGCATCGTGCTCTGGGTCAGATTAAAGAAATGGCCGCTAAATACGGTTGCGATATCTCAGGCCCGGCAACTAACGCACAAGAAGCAGTACAGTGGACTTACTTCGGCTACCTGGCTGCGGTGAAATCCCAAAACGGTGCAGCAATGTCCTTTGGTCGTGTTTCTAGCTTCCTTGACGTGTACATCGAACGCGACATGAAAGCCGGTAAACTGACAGAAGAACAGGCGCAAGAGTTGATCGACCATTTGGTCATGAAACTGCGTATGGTTCGCTTCCTGCGTACCCCTGAGTATGATGAGTTGTTCTCTGGCGACCCAATCTGGGCAACCGAGTCACTGGCCGGTATGGGCGTTGATGGCCGTACTCTGGTGACCAAAACCAGCTTCCGCTTCCTGAACACCCTGTACACTATGGGGCCGTCTCCAGAGCCGAACATGACCATCTTGTGGTCTGAAAAGCTGCCACTGAACTTTAAAAAGTATGCCGCTAAAGTCTCTATCGATACTTCATCTGTACAGTATGAAAATGATGACCTGATGCGCCCTGACTTCAACAACGATGACTATGCCATCGCATGTTGTGTTAGCCCGATGATTGTCGGTAAACAAATGCAGTTCTTCGGTGCCCGTGCCAACCTGGCGAAAACCATGTTGTATGCAATCAACGGCGGCGTTGACGAAAAAATGAAGATCCAGGTTGGCCCGAAAGAAGCGCCAATGATGGATGAAGTGCTGGACTATGACAAAGTCATGGAACGCATGGATCACTTTATGGATTGGCTGGCTAAACAATACGTTACAGCACTGAACATCATCCACTACATGCACGACAAATACAGCTATGAAGCTGCATTGATGGCACTGCATGACCGTGATGTTTACCGGACTATGGCGTGTGGTATTGCAGGTCTGTCTGTTGCTGCTGACTCCCTGTCTGCTATCAAATATGCCAAAGTGAGCACTATTCGCGACGAAGATGGCCTGGCGGTTGACTTCAATATCGAAGGTGAATATCCGCAATTTGGTAACAACGATTCACGCGTTGATGACATCGCCTGTGACCTGGTTGAGCGCTTTATGAAGAAAATTCAGAAGCTGCGTACTTACCGTGGTGCGGTTGCAACTCAATCCGTACTGACCATCACCTCTAACGTGGTTTATGGTAAGAAAACCGGTAACACCCCAGATGGTCGCCGTGCTGGTGCGCCATTCGGTCCAGGTGCTAACCCAATGCACGGTCGTGACCAGAAAGGTGCAGTTGCCTCTCTGACATCTGTTGCTAAACTGCCGTTTGCTTATGCGAAAGATGGTATCTCTTACACCTTCTCTATCGTGCCAAACGCACTGGGTAAAGATGACGAAGTGCGTAAAGCTAACCTGGCAGGTCTGATGGATGGTTACTTCCATCACGAGGCGTCCATCGAAGGTGGTCAACATCTGAACGTGAACGTAATGAACCGCGAAATGCTGTTAGATGCGATGGAAAATCCGGAAAAATATCCGCAATTGACTATTCGTGTCTCTGGTTATGCCGTGCGTTTCAACGCGCTGACCAAAGAACAGCAGCAGGATGTCATTACTCGCACATTCACTCAGTCAATATAAGCTCTATGCCTTACAGGTATAACTAAAATAGATTAAACTAAAAGGCCTCACCTTCGTGGGGCCTTTATTTATCCAGTATTGGAGTAACCTGCAATGTCCGTACTTGGCCGCATTCACTCATTCGAATCCTGTGGCACCGTTGACGGCCCTGGTATTCGGTTTATCGTATTCTTCCAGGGGTGCTTAATGCGCTGCCTGTATTGCCACAACCGTGATACTTGGGACACCCACGGCGGTAAGGAAGTTACCGTTGAAGAATTGGTCAAAGAAGCCGTCACTTATCGCCATTTTATGAATGCTTCTGGCGGTGGTGTCACAGCCTCCGGTGGCGAAGCCATCTTACAGGCTGAGTTTGTCCGTGATTGGTTCCGTGCCTGCCACGAAGAAGGCATCCACACTTGCCTCGATACCAATGGTTTTGTGCGCCGTTATGATCCGGTGATTGATGAATTACTGGATGCCACCGATTTAGTGATGCTGGATTTAAAACAGATGGATGACAGCGTGCATCAGAATCTGGTGGGCGTCTCCAACCATCGTACTTTAGAGTTTGCCCGCTATCTGGCAAAACGTAACCAGAAAACCTGGATCCGTTATGTGGTGGTGCCAGGCTGGTCAGATGATAATAAATCCGCCCATATGCTGGGGGAATTTACTCAGAACATGACCAATATCGAGAAAATCGAATTGTTGCCTTACCATGAGTTGGGTAAGCACAAATGGGTGGCGATGGGTGAAGAATACAAACTGGATGGCGTTAAGCCACCCACTGCGGAGATTATGGACCGCGTGAAAGGTATTCTTGAAAGTTATGGTCACAAAGTCATGTATTGATAATCGTCAGTGAATCCGATAAATACCGCCATACTGGGTTACCCACTGGCGGTATTTTTTTGGCTCTTATACCGCCGCAAAGGGCGTTTGCTGTTTGTCGCCTTTGCGCAACAGCATCATCAAATAGACTAACGCCACACCGGCTATCATGATAAACAATAGGTTATCGGAATAACGCTGCATCAGCAGCGATGTCATGGTCGGGCCAGTCAAGCTGCCGATGGTATAACTCATCAACAAAGCCTGATTCATTGCCACCAGCTCATCGGCACTGGCTTTTTCACATGCCCATGCCATCGCGACCGGATAAAGAGTAAAACCGGCGCACCCCAAAATAAACAGTGCCGGTGCCAACGCATAGTTACCCAGAATGGCGATACTACCGAGAATTACCACGAACACCTGAATCCGCAACACTAACAAACGGCCATAGCGATCAGCCATTTTGCCGATCGGCCATTGACCAATAATCCCTGAACTCACCAGTAACGCCATCCACCACCCGACACTGGCATCACTCATTCCTTGATGGGATAAATACAACGGCAGCAGACCATAGAGCGAACCTAATAACACTCCGGAGATAATACAGCCATTAATACCCAAACGCGCACTACGGCGCTTGAGCATCGACCAAACGGCAATATGGGGTACGTCACTGCTCCCTTCATGGGAGAAATGCGCAAACAACAGTGGCAGCATGGCAGTAATCACCAACATGCTAACCCACGGGATAACATTCAGCAGTTGCGTTGATACCATGCCTAATAGCAACTGCCCGGTGACAGTGCCCAAATAGTAAACCATCATATAAGCTGCCAACAGTTGACCACGATTAGTTACCGTACCACTGCGCAGTAGCGCGCTTTCGACAATCACCCAAATTAACGCACAAGCCACACCGGCAAAAAAGCGCCAGCCCAACCAGCTCCAGAAATCAACCGACAGCATCAACCCGCACGTCGCCAACGCGAATAAAATACAGGAATAATGATAACTGCGATTAAAACCAAGCTGCTGGATAAATCGCCCGGCAATCAGCGTCCCGGCCAGATTCCCGCTAAAATACGATGAACTCACCATCCCCACTTGCCAGGTCGGCAATTGTTGATGAGATAACCATAAGGGAACCAAGGTATTTAAAACCGCGATAGAAATCGTAAACAGCAAAAGCCCACAGAGCAAAAGCAGCACCGGGCGAGAATATGCGGACATAATAAGATTGAAGCCGTCGGGACAAGAAAAGTGAGCGCATCATGCCACTGGTGATAAAAAAGTCAATTACATCACGAGAGTCGATAGCACAATATGTTGTTTGGTAAATCTCTGCGCGCTAAATTTTGTGTTTTCGCGGTAAGCCAAAAAAGAAAAAGCGCCCGTAGGCGCTTCAGACTGCTGACAAAACCCAACGACTCGATCTTGCAAGGTGAGGACAGGTAGAGGAGTAAAGCGTCCGCGCCGGGGATGGCGCGGCTCGAGCCTACAAGGATGTATTTACGGCGTCTTTACGATCTGCCTGTTTTCATCGCCACGGGCACTTTGTCATTAACCTCAAACGCCCGTAGGCGCTTTATAACTACTTGATAATCAAGCGAGACATATTGACTCGCTGTGACTAACCAATAAATTCCAAACCACCCATATAAGGGCGCAAAACTTCTGGTACCTGGATACGGCCATCAGCCTGCTGGTAGTTTTCCAGCACCGCTACCAAAGTACGCCCAACAGCCAGACCAGAACCATTCAGGGTATGAACCAAACGGGTTTTTCTGTCCGTTTTGTTGCGGCAGCGAGCTTGCATACGACGCGCCTGGAAATCCCACATGTTGGAACACGAAGAGATTTCACGGTAAGTATTCTGTGCTGGCAGCCACACTTCCAAGTCGTAAGTTTTGCTGGAACCAAAGCCCATATCACCAGTACACAACAGCATTTTACGGTATGGCAAATCCAGCAGTTGCAGCACTTTCTCTGCATGACCAGTTAACTCTTCCAGTGCCGCCATCGAATCTTCAGGGCGGGTTATCTGCACCATCTCAACTTTGTCGAATTGATGCATACGGATCAAGCCACGGGTATCACGGCCATAGGAACCCGCTTCAGAACGAAAGCATGGGGTATGGGCCGTCATTTTCAATGGCAGGGAATCTTCTTCCAGGATCTCGTCGCGCACCAGATTGGTCACCGGCACTTCTGCCGTTGGAATCAACGCGTAGTTGCTGCTGTCAGATTCTTCTTCTAGTGGTTTGGTATGGAAAAGATCGTCACCAAACTTAGGTAATTGACCTGTACCATAAAGGGTTGCATGGTTAACTAAATAAGGAACATAGGTTTCCAGATAACCGTGTTTTTCAGTGTGTAGGTCCAGCATGAACTGGGCCAAGGCGCGGTGCATACGCGCAATTTGCCCTTTCATCACCACAAAACGCGCGCCAGTGAGTTTTACTCCGGCTGCAAAATCAAGCCCTCCGGCCATTTCACCCAAGGAGACGTGATCTCTCACCTCAAAGTCATACTTACGCGGCTCACCCCAGCGACTCACTTCAAGATTATCGTTTTCATCTTTACCCACGGGTACAGAATCATCTGGCAAGTTAGGGATCGACAATGCCAGATCGCGGATTTCGTTTTGTAACTTGTCCAGCTCAGCCTTGGCTGCATCCAGCTTTTCACCCAACACGTTCACTTCCAGGCGTAATGGTTCGATATCTTCGCCACGCGCCTTGGCCGCACCAATCATTTTCGATCGGGCGTTACGTTCTGCTTGCAGACTTTCTGTTTCAACCTGTAAAACTTTGCGGCGCTCTTCTTGTTGGCGCAACATCTCAACATCAAGTTTAAAACCTCTGCGAGCCAGTCTTTCGGCGACTGCGTCTAGCTCATTGCGCAGCATATTGGGATCGAGCATGCTAGTCCTGTGCTTGTAGTTATGGTCATACCCTGTTATTTGAAATTGCAGCGTTGCTGGCAGCTCCAATGACTTGGGGTATAAAGGGTTATTAAAAAGAATTCAGCGACGCAAGCGGTATAATCAGCCACTTAGCAATCAGTATATAGCGCTAACCTTACCGCAACAGCAAGGCTAGCGGTAGCGTTTTATCGGGCTATTTTGATCCTGCTCAGCCAACCATGCCAGCTTTTCACCAATTTTACCTTCCAGACCTCTGGACGACGGTAAATAGTAGCGGGTTGAGGCCATTTCAGGCGGGAAGTAACTCTCACCAGCGGCATAGGCATGTTGTTCATCATGGGCATAGCGGTACTCAGCTCCCAGCCCCATCTCTTTCATTAACTTGGTTGGCGCATTGCGCAGATGTTCGGGGACATCAAAGTCTGGTTTATCACGCGCATCTTGCATTGCTGCTTTAAACGCCGAGTAAACCGCATTACTTTTCGGCGCACAAGCCAGATAAACAATCGCCTGAGCAATCGCTCGTTCACCTTCTGCCGGGCCAACACGGGTAAAACAGTCCCATGCTGATATCGCCACTTGCATCGCACGAGGATCGGCATTGCCAACGTCCTCCGACGCAATGGCTAATAAACGCCGGGCAACATAGAGTGGATCACCGCCTGCGGTGATAATGCGCGCGTACCAATACAGAGCGGCATCGGGTGCCGAGCCACGAATTGATTTATGCACCGCCGAGATGAGGTCGTAGTAGCGATCACCTTTATTATCAAAGCGCGCGCTACGCTCACCTGACACTTCTTTTAGCAAGTCAGAGGTTAAAATACGCACCCCGTTGGCATCTATTTCTGCCATATCAGCCATCATCTCAAGGCTATTCAATGCCCTGCGCGCATCGCCCCCTACCAGTTCTGACATCATGCGGCGGGTTTCATCAGGCAATTTAATATTCTGACCGCCATACCCACGGCTGCTATCAGACATTGCCTGATCAATCACCTTCTCAATATCTTCAGCCGTTAGCGCTTTGAGCAAATAGACGCGGGCTCGGGAGAGCAGAGCTGAGTTCAATTCGAAAGAGGGGTTCTCGGTAGTAGCACCAATAAAGGTTATCGTACCATCCTCAATATGCGGTAAAAATGCATCTTGCTGACTCTTATTGAAGCGATGGACTTCGTCAACAAACAAAATAGTACGCCGACCGGCATCGCGATTTTGCCGTGCGCGCTCAATAGCCTCGCGAATTTCTTTAATACCGGAGGTCACCGCAGAAATACGCTCAACATCAGCTTGACCATAACGACCAATAATTTCTGCCAACGTAGTTTTGCCAGTTCCCGGTGGCCCCCAGAGGATCATGGAGTGTAATTGCCCGGCGATGATTGCCCGCGGTAGCGGTTTACCCGGTGCCAGCAAGTGCTGCTGGCCAATGTATTGATCCAACGTCAAAGGCCGCATACGCGCGGCCAGAGGCTGAAACTCATTTTGGGAAAAGTCGAGGGACATATTACTCACGCAAACCTCACTGCCGCTGGTCGTCCAGCGTCACGCCTTTTGGTGGGGTAAATTTAAACTTGCTGGCATCTGCTGAACTATTCTGCTGCCCCTTCAGGGTGTAAGCACTGCGCTGACCATCTTGTTCAACCGCAGTGAAGCTTTTGATAGTGCCACTTGGCGTCACAGTGATCGCGAATTGTTTCAGATTACCGGTAGCAGTTTTAGGTGTCAGCTCAAAGTCATCGCCTTTCTGCTTAACATTATACTGTTTCCAGTCATCTGGATTATTACGGGTGATGAGCATAAAAGGCGTATTACCGGTGGCATTTTTCAACCAGGTAGCCGTTGCCTGTTCCACAAACGGGTTATAGAACCACAAGGTTTCGCCATCAGAAATTAACACACTCTCATCCGGTGAAGTCATGTGCCAGTTAAACAAGTTTGGCCGTTTCACCCAAAGTTCACCCTCGCCTTCCTGCACTGCCGCACCGTCAGCACTGGTAACATTTTGTGAGAAGCTGGCATGGAAGCTATTCACTTTGCTCAGACGACTTTGCAGGTCTTTACTGGCATCAGCCAGTGCTGATGCAGAAATCAAGCCGGATAACAGACAGCAAGCAACAAGCAGTTTTTTCATTATTCTAAATACCTTATAAGTTTCTGCATAAGGGCCGCAAAGCGGCCCTGTTTATGTTAAGAACTTCAGAGCAAAGTTTTACTCATGAGGCGGTGGTGCTAAAACTTCACGGTTACCATTATGGCCCGGCGTACTGACAATCTGCTGGGCTTCCATCTGCTCAATGATGCGTGCAGCACGGTTATAACCGATACGGAACTGGCGCTGAACACCAGAGATAGACGCACGGCGCTTCTCAAGGACAAAACTCACTGCCTGATCAAATAGCGGGTCCAGTTCTTCATCGCTATCAAGCCCCAAACTGCCACCTTCACCCTCTTCGCTACCACTGAGGATACTCTCGATATATTGTGGACGGCCACGGGCTTTCCAGTCATTGACCACCGCGTGAACTTCCTGATCGCGGACAAAGGCACCGTGGACGCGCACCGGTATTGAGGAGTTAGGTGCCATATACAGCATATCCCCCATACCCAGCAACGACTCTGCACCGCCCTGATCAAGGATGGTGCGTGAGTCAATCTTGCTAGATACCGTAAAAGCGATACGGGTTGGAATGTTAGCTTTAATCAAGCCGGTAATCACATCCACCGACGGTCGCTGTGTTGCCAATACCAGATGAATACCCGCAGCACGAGCCTTCTGCGCCAAACGAGCAATCAGTTCCTCAACTTTTTTGCCCACTGTCATCATCAGATCAGCAAACTCATCCACCATCACTACGATGTATGGCAATTTTACCAACATTGGTGGAGAGATATCCATGCTATCAGAGGGCTTCCAGAACGGATCTGGAATTGGCCGCCCCATCGCTTCAGCTTGTGCCACTCGCTCGTTGTAACCGGCAAGATTGCGCACGCCTAATGCCGACATCAGTTTATAGCGGCGCTCCATCTCACCGACACACCAGCGCAATGCATTCGCGGCATCCTTCATATCAGTAACCACACCGGTTAACAGGTGAGGAATGCCGTCATACACAGATAGCTCCAGCATTTTCGGGTCAATCATGATAAAGCGTACATCTTCCGGGGTGGCTTTATACAAGATACTCAGGATCATCGCATTGACCCCAACCGACTTACCTGAACCCGTAGTACCCGCCACCAGCAAGTGAGGCATTTTGGCTAAATCTGCCACCACTGGCTGCCCGGAAATATCTTTACCCAGTACGATAGCTAATGGTGATGGATTATCACGGAATTTTGCGCAATCAAGCACTTCGCGCAGATAAACTGTCTGGCGATGTTTGTTTGGTAATTCAAGGCCGACATAAGGTTTGCCCGGAATCACTTCCACCACACGAACAGCAATAGCTGACAGCGAGCGCGCCAAATCACGGGAAAGATTAGAAATACGTGAAGCTTTAACACCAGGAGCCAGATCCAATTCAAAACGAGTAATGACCGGCCCCGGAGAAATGCCAACAACTTCCGCTTTTACCCGATAATCACCTAACCGCGCTTCAACCAGACGCGCAGTTTGCTCCAAAGCAAACATATCTACCGGCTCTTCTTCCACTGGCGGAGAAGAAAGCAGATCAAGCGTTGGCAATGGTGTTGTCGGTTTGATTAGCGGTTGGTCATTACGCATCAAGAATGGATGAATCAAACTGTCCATTGCTGGCGTAGGCTGTGCTGGTACTGGTACTGGTACTGGTACTGGTACTGGTACTGGTACTGGTACTACCGATTGCACTGAAGCTGCCTGCTGTTGCGCCACCTGATTATAAGCGGTTGTCGGCGTTACTGGCAGTTGTACAGGTGCAGTCTGAACGGGCAAAGATTGCCCAGTGTGCGCTTGATACGGTGAAGGTTGATGGGTTGGACTCGGCTCAACATAACCCGACCTAAATTCTTCGTCTTCGGCCGCTGAAGGCGTAGTTTCTTCCGGATGCGGTGACAATGTAAACAGCGGCTCACGCACAGGCTCATCCACAAGGTCGGCAACCGGTGAAAAAGTGAATGCATTGCCGGTATCAACTGAACGCCTTTCACTCGCTGCATTTTGATTATCCACAGTACCATAGCGATGTTGCTGCTGTGCAGCAAAGGCTTGCCTCAACGCAGCTTCTTCCAAAGCCTGCTCATCTTCAGCATCGGGAATGCTCGTCGAAGAGAATGTTGTTTCAGCATTAGACTGCTGGTCATAACGTTCTGATTGCTGATCAGCAAAAGCCTGACGCAAAATAGCCTGCTGCAATGCATCATCATCTTCAGATGTAACCCCTGCATCCAGCTCAGATGCCTGGTATTGAGGCTGAACATCGTCCTCACCACGTTCGCGCTGTTCCTGTTCAGCCATACGCTGAGAGGGCAATTTGATACCGTAAGAGGCTAACTCGCGCCGCGTTGGAATACGCACAGGATTAGGGCGAGGTAACTCAGGGCCAATCCCCTGCTTAATCTGAGAACTGTTATCACTGGTCGCGGTAAAGGCTGGCATAAAGGTTGCAGCTACGGTGGTCGCGGCTGCAATACCAGCCCCCGACGACAGGGCGTTGTCAGGAATGGTTAATGGGTTATTTATAGAGCCAGAGGCTGCCAAACCATCAAGGCTGCGGCCAAAACCTGGGGCACTATACGAGGTATTATCAACCTGATCACTATGGCGCTGTGCAGCAGAAAAATCGAACGGTGAATGGTTGGCTGTGGATGGTGGTGTATCCCAACTCCCCATTTGCGGTTCAGGCCGTTCCAGTGTAGCGGCACGCGTCTGACCTGGTGACGGCGTATCTTGCGGAATTTCAAACGAATATAACGGTGGCGTTACCGATGTGTTAGCCGTCATCGGTGCTGCACTGTGACTGATTACCGGTTGTGCTGGCATAGCCGCAGGTGCAGAAGATAACGCGGCCTGATTATCATCATCTGTAGCACGCAAACTGCTCAATAATGGGTCGTAATTATCTTCTGTGTTAGCAGTCAATGATGGACTCTGTTCAATGCCATCGGTAGCCATTTCTGTTGCCGGTGGCGCTGAGAACAACACGTCGTCATCGGCATGAGCCGTTGATGCAGCAAGTGTGACCGCCGCGACAGCTTTATTTGCAGTAATACCCGGCGCTGACTCTTCACTCTCAATGTCACCAACACGATAGTCATCATCCTCATCGTCATAACGTTCTTTACGACGTGAGCGATTAGTCATAAATGTCACGGAACCGAGAACCACGCCTCCTATCTTCTCCGCAATGACCAACCATGACCAACCGGTAAATAGCGTCAGACCAACCGCCCAGATACAGAGCAAAGTCAGGGTTGCTCCCACACCATTAAACCACGGCAACATGGCGTTGCTGAACAAGCTGCCAATCACGCCACCAGAGGCAAAATAATAGAGATCGTCGAGGTTGAGCGCGGCAAGACCACATGAGGTCAAAATCAGGGCTAATGTGCCAATTAGACGCAATGAAAGCGCAAAATAGTCCACATGTTCATTGGCGTCACGCTGACGGAATGCAGCCCAGCACAATATCACCATAATAGGAGGGATCGCGTATGCCAAGACGCCAAAGGTGAAAAACAGCGTATCAGCCATCCACGCCCCAATACCCCCACCAAGATTGTGGATAGGTTCGTGCCATGCCGTCTGAGACCAGCTTGGGTCTGACGGATTAAAACTGAGCAGCGCAGCCATAAGGTATGCTGCCAAAATCGTCACCACAATCAAAACGGCTTCAAGCAAACGTCGCCCGCTGCTAAGTTTTTTCAAGGTAACTTCTTTATCTTCTGTATATTCCTGGCTCAAGAAAGGCTCTCCAGGTTCCTGTTGACTAGTATGAGCGACAACGCCGAGAACCCTCCCGGCGTTGAAACTGTATGAATAAACAGGAGTGTAACCAAATTACTCAGGTTTTGCACCTGCCTGTTTACCGCGTTTTAATTACCAAGCGGTTACTCTGCTTCACTTCTTCCATAACCACATAGGTACGGGTATCGTTGACACCCGGCAGGCGAAGCAAGGTTTCACCGAGTAAAGTACGGTACGCAGACATATCCGGTACACGGGTTTTCAACAAGTAGTCGAAATCGCCAGAAACCAGGTGACACTCTTGAATTTCCTCAAGATTTTTAACAGCGGCATTAAATTGCTCAAACACGTCCGGAGCGCCACGATTCAGAGTAATCTCAACAATAACCAGCAGTGACGCATCCAAATATTGTGGATTTAGCAACGCGGTATAGCCATGAATGAAGCCCTGTCGCTCTAAACGGCGCACACGTTCCAGGCATGGTGTTGGTGACAACCCGACTCGTTTTGAAAGCTCAACGTTAGAGATGCGCCCATCCTTTTGTAATTCATTCAGGATGTTACGATCTATACGGTCAAGCTCTTTCCCCGGGCGTTTTTTATTATCTATCATCTTATTAGTCTCTCTTATTTTCCTTAAGTCCACGACACGCTCTTAGTGATAAATACTTTCAGAACCTGTTGCAGACAACGACCCGCAGCCTTTTTATGCAAATATATCAACACGTTGTTATCTCACACCTTGTCTGTCCAACTGTATGCGAGGCACTCGAAGATTATTAGCGTTAGAAGAAGAGACAAACATCACAACAAACAACCGCAGATACATCCCCCCCTGTGGTTATTCGAGCATTTACTCCACATGCCATCCAGCATTAAGCGAAAACATTCCAGGGTTTTCGTTTGGTATCATTGATACCAAATCTGAAATTATGGCGCGCAGATAATTTCTTCTTCCATAGATGTTTTCGCAAATGCACAGCCGATTGTCAAAGTAAAAGAAGTTAAATCAGTAGAACGTGCCAGAATTAAAATCCCCAGGGTCATTCCTGACCTATTTTACCCCCCCTAAATTGCCATAAAATGGCGCAAAAAGGCTTACGGATAATCAGGCTATATTTTCAGCTATCGGCTCACAAGCCACATATTTTATGGGGTTTAAGTCAATTCGGACAATTTCAGCCATTACTTTAAGATATAATTCCAATAAATTTATTAATTGTTTTAATCCCTTGATTCGCTAACCGCCGATTCTTAATACATTTTGTCTATTAAATAGGCTTCACCTATCAAACTAATCGCTAACAACATTTTTGCCTGCTTTTTTTAATGCCATATTTTCCCTACAATCGTTAACATTGTCCGCCATTGTGGGAAAGAGGTATTCATGAGTACGGCTAAACATAACAAATTAATTATTCTGGGTTCTGGTCCTGCGGGTTATACCGCAGCGGTTTATGCTGCCCGCGCCAATCTAAAACCTGTATTGATTACCGGGATGGAACAAGGCGGTCAGTTGACCACCACAACCGATGTTGAGAACTGGCCCGGTGACGCTGAAGGCTTGACCGGCCCTGCGCTGATGGAACGGATGCGTGAACATGCAGAGAAATTCCAAACAGAGATTGTGTTCGACCATATTAACAGCGTCGACTTACAAAACCGCCCGTTCCGTCTGTTTGGTGACAGCCATGAGTACACCTGTGATGCCTTGATCATCGCAACTGGCGCATCGGCACGCTATCTGGGGATGGATTCAGAAGAAGCCTTTAAAGGGAAAGGGGTTTCAGCCTGTGCAACCTGTGATGGTTTCTTCTATCGCAATCAAAAAGTCGCGGTGGTCGGCGGCGGAAATACCGCAGTTGAAGAAGCATTGTATCTGGCCAATATCGCCGCTGAAGTTCATTTGATTCACCGCCGTGATAGCTTCCGCTCAGAAAAAATCTTGATCGACCGCCTGATGGAAAAAGTGGAAAACGGCAATATCGTATTGCACACTGACCGCACGCTGGACGAAGTTTTGGGTGATAACATGGGTGTCACCGGTGTGCGCCTGAAATCCACCAAAAACAGTGAAACACAAGAAATTGCTGTTGCTGGCGTTTTCATTGCGATTGGCCACAGCCCAAATACCGCCATCTTTGGTGACCAACTGGCGCTGGAAAACGGCTACATCAAAGTTCAGTCTGGTCTGCAAGGTAATGCCACACAGACCTCAATTCCGGGCGTGTTTGCTGCGGGCGATGTCATGGACCATATTTATCGTCAGGCAATCACCTCTGCCGGTACCGGTTGTATGGCTGCCCTGGATGCAGAACGTTATCTGGACGGGTTAGTGAACGATAAATAACATTTCGGCATACTGATTCAAATTTAATATAGCGGGTGGTTTGCGATAAGTGAGCTGCCCGTTTTCATTTCTGCTTTGTACTTAATTTCGTGCAGCGGCATGTCAATGAAAAACAGCAAATTATAGATATCGACTAATGCGGCGGCTATCACAAGCATTATGGTTTCACCTCATGGCATGACGAGGTAATATTGCCCCTCGCTGGTTTACCATCATCAATGATGGCAGACATTCATAGATTTCATACCCAATAGTAAGCAGACAAATTGCCTGATGAATAAAACAAGACAGTATGAGTTGATTCGTTGGCTGAAAAAACAGAGCGCCCCCGCGCAACGTTGGCTCCGCCTGTCCATGTTACTTGGCTTGCTCAGCGGGTTGTTGATTATCGCTCAAGCGTGGTTGTTGGCAACCTTGCTGCAAGCCCTGATTATTGACAAGCTCCCCCGCACAGCACTGACTGCTGATTTCTGGCTGCTGGCCGGAACCTTTGCCGCGCGAGCCGTGGTCAGCTGGCTACGTGAACGGGTAGGCTTCATTTGCGGTATGCGCGTACGTCAACAAATCCGCAAAGTAGTATTAGACCGCTTAGAGCAACTGGGGCCATCGTGGGTGAAGGGCAAACCTGCCGGGAGTTGGGCAACCATCATTCTCGAACAAATTGAAGATATGCAGGACTACTACTCCCGCTATCTGCCACAAATGTATCTGGCGGTCTTTATTCCCATCCTGATTCTGATAGCCATCTTCCCTATCAACTGGGCGGCAGGCTTGATCTTGTTTGTGACTGCACCACTGATACCGGTGTTTATGGCACTGGTCGGTATGGGCGCTGCCGATGCCAATCGCCGTAATTTTGTGGCACTGGCACGCTTAAGCGGTAATTTTCTTGATCGCTTGCGCGGGCTAGACACGCTAAGGTTATTTAATCGCGCCAAAGCTGAAACCGACCAAATTCGCGACTCTTCAGAAGATTTTCGCCGTCGCACTATGGAAGTACTGCGTATGGCGTTTCTCTCTTCGGCAGTATTAGAATTTTTCGCTGCCATATCCATTGCTATCGTTGCGGTCTATTTTGGTTTCTCTTATCTGGGTGAGCTTAATTTTGGCAGCTATGGTTTCGGCGTAACCCTATTTGCTGGCTTTTTGGTGCTGATTCTCGCTCCTGAGTTCTTCCAACCGTTACGTGATTTAGGTACGTTCTATCACGCAAAAGCCCAAGCAGTCGGCGCAGCAGAGTCATTAGTCACATTTTTGAGTAGTGAAAGCGAGTCTATCGGCCTGGGTGAAAAAGTGTTGGATGGTCAAGAGGCGGTGGCCCTTGAAGCTCACGAATTAGAAATTCTGGCACCGAGTGGTATTTGTCTCGCCGGGCCACTGACATTTTCACTACTCGCAGGCAAACGCGTAGCGGTGGTTGGGTTGAGTGGCGCGGGCAAGAGTTCGTTACTCAATTTGCTACTGGGCTTTTTACCTTATCGTGGCTCGCTAAAAGTTAACGGTGTCGAACTACGTGAGTTGGAGCCGCAACGCTGGCGCAGCCAATTAAGCTGGGTGGGCCAAAATCCACATTTGCCAGAACAAACACTGGCCACCAATATTTTACTGGGGCAGCCTGATGCCTCTGAAAGTCAATTACAGCAAGCGGTGGAACGTGCTTATATCAATGAATTCCTCGCTGACTTGCCGCAAGGGTTAAATACAGAGGTTGGTGATCATTCAGCGCGCCTATCTGTTGGCCAGGCGCAGCGCGTTGCTGTCGCCAGAGCGCTATTAAACCCATGTCGCTTATTGCTACTGGATGAACCAACCGCAAGCCTTGATGCCCATAGCGAGCAGTTGGTGATGAACGCGTTGGGGGACGCTTCACGTAGGCAGACGACGCTGCTGGTTACACATCAGTTAGAAGATACGCTGGGTTACGATCAAATCTGGGTTATGGATAAAGGTCTTCTAATTCAGCAAGGCGATTACGCCACCCTCAGCAAGTCTGACGGTTCATTTGCCAATCTGCTGTCCCACCGCAGTGAGGAGCTTTAATCATGCGCGTCCTACTTCCCTTCCTGGCATTGTATCGCCGCCATTGGTTCCTGATTTGTCTGGGTATTGTGCTGGCAATTATCACCTTGCTTTCCAGCATCGGATTGCTGACATTATCCGGGTGGTTTCTTGCAGGGACTGCCATCGTCGGCCCAGCAGGACTATACACGTTTAATTATCTACTACCGGCCGCTGGCGTTAGAGGCGCGGCGATAACTCGTACTGCGGGGCGCTATGCCGAGCGAGTTGTCAGTCACGATGCAACGTTCCGCGTACTGGCTCATCTGCGGGTATTTGCTTTTCAAAAAATCCTGCCGCTTTCACCTGCCGGTATTGCCCGATTTCGCCAAAGTGAATTGCTGAACCGTTTGGTTGCTGACGTCGATACCCTTGACCATCTCTATCTGCGAGTGATATCGCCGTTAGTGGCAGCTATTGTGATTATTGCTGCTGTGACTTTTGGGCTGAGCTATCTGGATGGCAACCTGGCGCTGACGCTGGGCACTATCCTGCTTAGTCTGCTGTTATCGATACCACTGATTTTCTACCGCGCCGGTAAGCCCATCGGCAGTGACCTTACTGACTTACGTGGCCGTTACCGCTCGCAACTGACCTCTTGGCTACAGGGGCAGGCCGAATTATTGGTCTTCGGTGCCCTACAGCGTTTTCGTCATTCGTTGGAAGAAATTGAATCGCGTTGGATGACCCGCCAAAAGCAGCAAGCATCGCTAGCTGGGTTAGCACAGGCGCTGATGATTCTAGCGTCCGGTCTGACCGTCACCCTCATTTTGTGGTTAGCAGCTCAAGGTGTCGGCGGTAATAGCCAGCCGGGTGCATTGCTGGCACTGTTTGTCTTCACTTCGTTGGCGGCATTTGAAGCGCTGCTCCCCGTAGCCGGTGCCTTTCAGCATTTGGGGCAGGTTATCGCCTCGGCGACACGAGTCAGGCAATTGATGGATCAAAGACCTGAAGTGACATTCCCAGTCAGTGGCCCGGCAGTGGCCTCGCAGGTAGCGCTGGAAGTGACAGGGTTGAGTTTTACTTACCCACAGCAACCCTTACCTGTTTTGCAAAACATATCGCTCTCACTGGCAGCAGGAGAGCATATTGCACTACTGGGCCGCACTGGCTGCGGCAAGTCTACTTTCCTGCAATTATTAACCCGTGCCTGGGATGCGACTGAAGGCACTATCACGCTGAATGGGCAACCCGTAGCCAATTATGATGAAACAGCGTTACGCCAGATGATGACCGTGGTCAGCCAGCGGGTGCATATATTCAGCAGTACCTTACGTGAAAATCTATTGATCGCCTGCCCTACCGCTTCAGATGCGCAACTGAAAGCTGTTTTGGAACAAGTAGGATTAGCTAATTTGCTCGATAACAGTGAGGGTCTGAATGCCTGGATGGGGGATGGTGGCCGCCCACTATCCGGTGGAGAACAGCGTCGGGTAGGGATTGCACGCGCCTTACTGCACTCTGCACCGTTACTGCTACTTGATGAACCTACAGAAGGGCTGGACGCCGAAACTGAACAACAGATTCTGGCACTACTGCGACAGCATTGTCAGCACAAGAGCGTGATCATTGTCACTCACCGCTTGTACGGACTGGAATATATGGACCGAATCTGCGTGATGGATGGTGGAAAGATTGTCGAACAAGGCTCTCACCAAAGCTTATTGCAGAGCAAAGGGCGCTATTATCAATTCCATCAGCGGCATTGATGCAGTGATTATATGTGAGCAAAGTAACTGAGCACGGGCTGATAATCAGTAGATTTATAGCTAATGTTAAGTAAACCTGCTGAAAATAAAGCAGTCTTATTTGTTATTGATGATACCCAGAATAATTAGAGTTGCAGCTGGGCAAAATAAACGAGCGATCGTTCCTGTATCGACTTGAACACAGATATAGCCACCCATAGGGTAAACCTCATGGATGAGGGCCATTAATCCCCAGCCGCTTACATCAGTAGGTGGATCGGGTGACTGAAGCCAGTCAACGCACATGCAACTTGAAGTATGACCAATATATGGGCCTGTAAGCATCACCAAGGGGATTTATGCGCATCACACAACTCTCTTCTCAATCATTTGCGTTCCCCTCCCCTGAGCTGGCCCTGCGCGAACCTAATGGTTTGCTGGCACTGGGGGGGGATTTATCGGCTCCACGTCTGCTAGCGGCTTACCAACGGGGGATATTCCCTTGGTTTAGCCCCGGAGAGATGATTCTATGGTGGTCACCGAACCCGCGTGCCGTGTTATTTCCTGAAGATTTGCACATCAGCCGTAGTATGCGACGTTTTCTGCGGCGCTGCCCTTACCGTTTCACCCTCAATCATGCGTTTGCTGATGTGGTCAATGCTTGCGCTTCACTACGTGATGAAGGAACCTGGATTGGCGATGATGTACAGCAAGCTTATTGCCAGTTACATGCGTTGGGCCACGCCCACTCAGTGGAAGTTTGGTTGGGAAATGAGCTAGTTGGTGGTTTGTATGGTATCACCGTCGGTAAGTTGTTTTGCGGAGAATCGATGTTTAGCCGTGCGGACAATGCCTCAAAAAGTGCATTAATGGTTTTTTGTCATCATTTTACCCGTCAGGGTGGAGAACTGATTGACTGTCAGGTCCTCAACGCTCACACTGCGTCGCTGGGTGCGATTGAGATCCCACGCGATTTTTTTATGCAGCAGTTGAGTCAACTCCAGTTTAGTCCACTACCGGCTGAATGCTGGTTACCGCAATCGTTGAATTTTTCATCCGCGATGCAGTAAAGATCAACCGTTGAGAATGTACCCCACATTAGGCTTTATCCCCTCTTACCGGCAGACTCTTTTTGCTGAAATGGTGTGATGACCGCCAACACTTCTTTACATAATGTGGGTTTTTCGGCATTATCTTGCCGGTTAAAAACTAAGGTAGTTACACCTAGAGGATTCGATGGCCAGAGAAGACGATATTGAAATGCAGGGCACCGTTCTTGATACGCTGCCGAACACCATGTTCCGTGTTGAATTGGAAAACGGGCACGTGGTAACCGCTCATATCTCAGGTAAAATGCGTAAAAACTATATCCGCATCCTGACGGGTGACAAAGTCACTGTAGCGCTGACCCCGTATGACCTGAGCAAAGGCCGCATTATCTTCCGTGCCCGTTAATAGGCTAATCTGTCGCCAGTCCATGACTTGCGAACGTTGAGGATATAGCCCCCTCCGACGCCCTTCCAACTTATGGCAAGGGTGTTTTGCGTTTTCTTTTGTTTACCGATTTAGCGCTACTTACTAAGTGTAAAAAACAAAAGTGACATGCAAAAGTCATAATTGTGGGAAATAAAAAGGGCGGTAAGCTTATTAATATTAGCTTACCGCCCTTTACTTTAATTATTATCTAATTAATAACCCACTAACTTAATGCACTGCGCCTTCAGTTTTGCGTTTTTGCGCACTCTGAAACTCATAAGCCAGTTGTTGTTTCTCTTTATCAAGCCCAACAGTCACTGAACCACCGTCGACCAGCGAACCGAACAACAGCTCGTTTGCTAGCGGTTTTTTCAGATTTTCCTGGATAACACGAACCATTGGTCGTGCTCCCATCGCTTTGTCATAACCTTTTTCAGATAACCAATCGCGTGCCTCGTCGCTGACTTCCAGTGACACACCTTTGGCATCCAACTGTGCTTGCAACTCAACAATAAACTTATCGACGACCTGCTGGATAACCGCAGGAGATAAGTGGTTGAACCAAATAATGTTATCCAACCGGTTACGGAATTCCGGTGTGAATATTTTTTTGATCTCCTCCAGCGCATCGGTACTGTTGTCTTGCTGTTTGAAACCAATCGACGTCCGTTGTGTTTCTCGTACACCGGCATTGGTGGTCATGACCAAAATGACATTGCGGAAATCCGCTTTACGGCCATTGTTATCGGTCAGAGTACCATTATCCATCACTTGCAATAACAGGTTGAATACATCCGGATGGGCTTTCTCAATTTCATCGAGCAGCAGTACGGCATGAGGATGTTTGATAACCGCATCCGTCAACAACCCCCCCTGATCGTAACCAACATAGCCCGGAGGCGCACCAATCAAGCGGCTGACTGTGTGACGTTCCATATATTCAGACATATCAAAGCGCAGTAGCTCTATATCCAGAGCCTTGGCCAATTGCACTGTAACTTCGGTTTTCCCGACACCGGTAGGCCCGGCAAACAGGAATGAACCAACAGGTTTATGGTCATGCCCTAACCCTGCACGACTCATTTTGATTGCCTCGGATAGAGCATCGATAGCTTTATCTTGACCAAATACCAACATATTCAGGCGGCTACTTAAGTTTCTCAACACATCACGGTCGCTGGCAGAAACTGTTTTTTCCGGAATACGAGCGATACGAGCAACCACCGACTCAATATCAGACACATTAACGGTTTTCTTGCGTTTGTTGATTGGCATAAGACGGCTACGCGCACCGGCTTCATCAATCACATCAATGGCTTTATCCGGTAAATGGCGGTCATTAATATATTTGACCGATAACTCCACTGCCGCACGGATCGCTTTCGCGGTGTAACGCACGTCATGATGCGCTTCATATTTTGGTTTTAGGCCATTAATAATCTGAACCGTTTCTTCCGGCGTCGGTTCAGTGATATCTATCTTCTGGAAGCGACGTGCCAGGGCGCGATCTTTTTCAAAGATATTGCTGAACTCCTGATACGTGGTTGAACCAATGACTCGAATTTTACCACTGGAAAGTAGCGGCTTAATCAAGTTAGCGGCATCGACTTGCCCACCAGAGGCAGCTCCGGCACCGATAATGGTATGAATTTCATCGATAAACAGAATGCTATCTTTGTCGTTTTCTAACTGTTTCAGCAACGCCTTGAAGCGTTTTTCAAAGTCACCACGGTATTTGGTGCCAGCCAACAGCGAGCCGATATCCAGTGAATATAATGTGCATTCGGACATCACTTCCGGAACGTCACCCTGCACGATACGCCAGGCCAACCCTTCGGCAATAGCCGTTTTACCGACACCGGATTCCCCGACCAACAGTGGGTTATTTTTACGCCGGCGGCACAGAACCTGAATAGCACGTTCCAGCTCTTTATCGCGGCCAATGAGAGGGTCAATGCCACCCACGCGGGCCAGTTGGTTCAGATTGGTGGTGAAGTTCTCCATACGGTCTTCCCCTCCAGCCTGCTCTTCATTCACTGGGTTTTCTGCATTCGGAGCCTGGCCCGGTTCGTCCTTACGAGCACCGTGGGAAATAAAGTTCACCACATCCAAACGGCTGACATCATGCTTACGCAACAGGTAGGCCGCCTGAGACTCTTGTTCACTGAAAATGGCGACCAATACGTTTGCACCCGAGACTTCGTTGCGCCCCGAGGATTGAACGTGGAATACCGCACGTTGCAACACGCGTTGGAAACTGAGCGTAGGCTGGGTGTCACGCTCTTCTTCACTGACAGGTAATGTCGGCGTGGTTTGTTCGATAAAAGCTTCCAATTCCTGGCGTAGGGCTACCAGGTCAACTGTACATGCCTCCAGCGCTTCCCGCGCGGCTGGATTGCTCAGCAATGCCAGCAACAGGTGCTCCACTGTCATAAACTCGTGTCTGTGCTCACGCGCTCTGGCGAAAGCCATGTTGAGACTGAGTTCAAGTTCTTGATTGAGCATAGGCACCTCCCAATAATTGCCTTAATCAGGCTTTTTCCAGCGTACAAAGCAACGGATGCTCGTTCTCCCTGGCGTATTGATTTACATGTGCGACTTTTGTCTCTGCCACTTCGGCAGTAAAGACACCGCAAATCGCCTTTCCTTGATAATGCACATTGAGCATCAATTGTGTTGCACGTTCAATATCATAAGAAAAGAACTTTTGCAGAACGTCAATCACAAATTCCATCGGTGTGTAATCGTCGTTGTTTAATATAACTTTATACATAGATGGCGGTTTTAGCGCCTCTTTATACTTATCTTTGACTAAATATTCAAAATTCAGCCAATCATTGTTGTTACCCATTGCTTGCCCATCGCTATACTGAACCACACAAGAGCAATACCTCACTCCGGTTATAAGACCATTTGATGCAGATATCTATTATTATTTTAACATCACTCATGCCATAACGCCGCCAGAGAAAAAAGTAGGGGTAATAATCGCAATAACGGCGAAATTGTATTCAAGTAAACGTAATAGCGTTAGCTGCATCAAACTTTGAAGAACTCGCTCTACCAGATAAAAGCCGCCCCTTGACGTTAAGGCCATTTCCACTAGAGTGTACTTTCGTGAGCTGTTGGAGTTTTAACCAATTCGCGCTCACTTTAACCAGTTATTACCTCATCTCAAACTAGAATAGCCTTGCGAGGGACGTAGAAGTATGGAGACGGGTACTGTTAAATGGTTCAACAATGCCAAAGGTTTTGGCTTTATTTGCCCTGAGGGCGGCGGCGAAGATATCTTCGCTCACTATTCAACTATCCAGATGGATGGATACCGAACATTAAAAGCCGGTCAGATGGTTAATTTTGATGTTCATCAGGGGCCAAAAGGAAACCACGCCAGCCTGATTGTTCCACTTGTATTGGATGTAATATCACCTGAAGCCGCGCTACAGGAACTCTCTGCTTTAGCCTGACGCCGTGCGTTGTTCCGCCCAGTCATTACTGGCAGGCCACTATCGCAGATATTCTGACGTCAAAGCATTTTCCAGGCAGCTAATTACGATGCAACATCAATTATGTTTCAAAATGCCAGCCATCATTAATGGGCTGGCATTTTTATTTTTCATACCTCTAATATGCGGCCATATAATTCAGGATCAACCTTCTGGCACCTGCCCCCCTTTTATTCACGAGCCAAGGCATCAATAGGGTTAAGCCGCGCTGCGCTGCGAGCGGGTAGGTAGCCAAACACCACACCAATCACAGTTGAACACAAGAACGCACTGAATAAGGCCAGCGGTGGGAAAGCGATCTGCCAGTTAGGTAAGAACATTTCCACAATCAAGCCGATGGCGAAAGATAAACTAATACCAAGCGCCCCGCCCACCAGACAGACCAGAATCGCCTCGATTAAAAACTGCTGCATGACATCACTGGAACGCGCACCAACGGCCATGCGTATCCCTATTTCGCGGGTCCGTTCGGTCACCGATACCAACATGATATTCATAACACCAATCCCCCCCACCACCAGCGAGATAACCGCCACCAAAGTGAGAAACAATTGCATGGTACGAGTGGTCTTTTCGGCGGTTTGCAGCAAACTATCCATATTGTATGTGAATATATCTTTCTTGCCGTGGCGCATGGTTAATAACCGGACCAACTGCTGTTCAGCCTCTTTACTGCTATAACCTTCTTTGATCCGAACAGTGATCGAATCAAAATAAGAGCGCCCCATTAGACGGCTGGCCATTGTGCTATAAGGCACCCATACCCGCAGCGCTTTACTACTACCAAACATAGATTGTTTCTCTTCCACCACCCCTACCACGGTGGCGGGCATATTACCAATCAATATCACCTGCCCGACCACATCTTGCATGTTAGGGAATAGACGACGCTGGGTATTACGGTCAATCACTACTGTCTGCGACTGCCGTTCTACTTGCTCGTGGGTAATGGCGGTTCCTTGTTCAAGCTTCATCCCGTAGACTTTAAAATACTGTTCACTAACGCCTGATACACTGCCGGCCACGTCAATATTGCCGCGACGCAGCCGTATAGTACTGGTAATCGAGGGGGAGACGGCGCTAACGTAAGGCTGAGCCTGCAAAGCCGCCATATCGTCATAGACCAGAGCCTGCCGGGTGCTGGGATCGTCGTCGCCAAAATCCTTACCCGGATAAATATCAATAGTATTAGTACCAATCGCACGGATATCCGCCAGAACAAGCTGTTTGGCCGCATCCCCCACCACCAGGATGGAAACCACCGAGGCGATACCAATAATGATCCCCAACATGGTCAGAGCGGTACGCATTTTGTTAGCTGACATAGCGCGCCAGGCCATTAACAGCGCCTCACGAAAACGGCCAACCAACTGCTGCCATGACGGGGCTGGTGGTGTCAGACTCATCGGTTCAGATGTCACGATATTTGGCACTGTTTTCGAACCGGAATCCGCCATAATACGGCCATCTTTTATTTCGATTATCCGTTCAGCCTGCGCCGCAACGTTAGGGTCATGGGTAACAATAATTACCGTATGTCCCTGCTGCTGAAGTTGCTTGAGGATAGCCATAACCTCAACGCTGGAGTGACTATCTAATGCGCCTGTCGGCTCATCAGCAAGAATCACCTGGCCGCCATTCATCAAGGCTCTGGCGATACTGACTCGTTGCTGCTGACCACCGGATAACTGATTGGGCTGATAACTCACCCGCTCACCCAGCCCCAAGCGGGTTAACAGCATGTTTGCCCGCTCCCGGCGCTCATTTTTGCCTAAACCGGCGTAAACCGCAGGCACTTCCACATTGTGAGCCGCACTGAGATGCGGCAGCAGATGATAACGCTGGAAAATAAAACCAAAATGCTCACGACGCAGGGCGGCCAGTGCATCGCTGTCCAGCTCTGCGACATCTTGCCCTGCGACACGGTAGACACCCGCACTGGGTTTATCCAGACACCCCAAAATGTTCATCAGCGTCGATTTACCCGAGCCGGAGGCTCCGATAATCGCGACCAACTCACCGGCATTAATTGTCAGCGAGACGTCCTGCAACACATCAACGGTTTCTTCGCCGGACTGATAGCTACGACGAATGCCTTTTAACTCAAGCAATACCGTCATTACGCATCCTCCGTGCCACCGCGACTAACGATGACGTCCTCACCGACATTGAGACCGGAAATCACCTGTGCATCAACATTATTACGGATACCAATAGTGACCTCACGTTTCTCTTCTTTTCCGTCCTTCAAAACAGTTACCTGATAGCGATTGGTATCGAGCGCCTCACCTAATGCAGACAATGGGATCACTATCGCCTGCTGAACATTAGCCAATTGAATTGATACTTGCGCAGTCATTTGCAGGCGCAATAACCTGTCAGGATTTGGCACTTCAAAACGGGCCGAGTAGAAAATAGCATCGTTCACTTTTTCTGGTGTCGGCTGAATATCTTTCAACACGCCATCAAAGCGTTTACCGGGGTCACCCAATACCGTGAATGACGCTTTCATCCCCGGTTTCAGGTGGATAACATCCGCTTCCGATACTTTTGCATTCACCAGCATGGTGCTCATATCAGCCAATGTCAGAATATTCGGAGCCTGTTGTGCGGCAATCACCGTCTGGCCTTGCAAAGTGGTAATTTGTACCACATCGCCATCCATCGGCGCAGAAATTTGGGTGTAATCCAGATTGATTTTGGCCGTATCCAGACTGGCTTTGGTCTTGTTGATTTGCGCTTTGATCGTCTCAATCTGCGCATTTTTTACCGCCAGTGTGGTACTGGCCTGGTCCAAGTCCTGACGTGACACCGCCTGCAATTTCGCCAGTTCCTGCTGGCGACGCAGCGTGACCGCAGCCAGTTGCGCTTCGGCTTTTGCCTGCGCTAACTGGGCGTTCAAATCCTGCAATGTCGCCTCCACTTCTTTGATCTGGTTTTGTGCTGCTTGCGGATCGATCATCGCCAGCAATTGCCCCTGTTTAACCTGATCACCGATTTCTACATACAGTTTTTCCAGTTGGCCGCTTACCTGCGCTCCGACATCCACTTTTCGTACCGCATCCAGTTTACCGGTTGCCAGTACATTTTGTTGCAGGTCACGGTTGGCAACTTTAACCGTTTGGTATTGCACCGGTTCGGGTGCCATCAAGTGCCTGATAATGAAAAAACCGCTAATAATCAATACGGCAATTGCACTAAACCATCGGCGTTGGCTTCTACTGAACTGCATCAACTAAGTTACCTTCCTTATTATTTACAAACTTATTAAACAACTAAAAATAGCAGTGACGGCCACTACCAGAAAACATATCAGCTAAAAATAGCATCAGAAACTCTCATTTAATTAAACCAACTATCAATATTCGCCGTACCACTGCAGGGATCTAAGATGCATTTACGTACCGTTTAGTTCCCGTTTGGTTCAATAGCGTTGTAAATAAATAGAACGATGAAAACGGACTTAATCATGCATAAGATCGATAACACCGCGCCAGTCCCTGATAATATTAATCGTTGGGGGTTAATAGCCTTATTATTCCAAGGTCATCAAGCTTTGGGTGGCTCATGGCAAGAATTACGGTTTCGACTTAAATTTCTGCTCAGAACGCTCATCAGCCCCCAACTGACACTTGACTTTCTTGGCACTTTAGCTCAACAGCCCTTTATAAACAGCATGTTACAAGCGCAGCCCGACCTGCCTTGTAAATTGCATCGCCCCTATCTGGCAAATACTTTCAATAACCGACAAAAGCTAGGTGTATTGCAGGATCATTTTGAGCTAATAAATCAATGTATCCCGGAGTCATTACGTCAGGGTTACTTGCACCGGTCACCTTATAAACTGACTGAACTTATCGGCAAGAATGGCGAAAAATATTCGCTTTATTTGGGCGTTATTCCAAAACTCAATAAAGAAGGCGAAATTACGCTGATGCTGACTAATGAGCAACAACAAGATCTGGCACTGCTCACTTTCAGTCTATTTTATTACCAGCAACAAAAAACGTTATTTATTGGTGGGTTACAAGGTGCGGACACTGACACTCCCCATAGCGAGATTCATCTCAGCACCAAAGCTTGTCACGGCCTGTTCCCAAAACGCCTGGTATTGGAGGCAGCCTGCAATCTGGCTGAGTTGATGGGAATTACTCAAATTATTGCCGTAGGGAATGCCACGCATATTTATCAGAACTGGCGCTACCGGGCTAAAAAGAAAGATAAATTACATGCCGATTACGATAGCTTCTGGCTTTCACTTGGCGCAAAACAGTGTGCTGAGGGTCACTTCAACTTGCCGTGCCGGATTGCACGTAAACCTATCGAAGATATTGCGAGTAAAAAACGGGCCGAATATCGTCGCCGCTATCAGCTACTTGAGCAGTTAGACTGTGGGCTAGCCGCGCATTTCCACACGGCTGGAGTCAATCAAGTACACTAATCCGCTCGCCCTCTTGCCAGCCAGACAACACGAGAGAACATTTTTTTCAGCAATGGAGGGATTGACTCCGTTCCCCAGTCTCTGGCCTGATTGGTCACTTCAATGGCTAAATCTGGTTTGGAGGTGCGGTGTATGGCTTTTTCAATCACCCTACGAGGCTGCATTTTGGCATTCGGTGGGATCATTGAAATACGGTGATAGACCTTATCAAAACCCGCGCGGTACAAAAAGTGCTCCATATCCGGCGCGGGTAAGATAGTGAGGCGGTTCCGCTCGTAGTCGCGCTCACTCTCCGCCATATTGCGCACTGTGGCGGCGTATTTTTTACCCGCATCATCACCGTCAGTCAGGACATGCCACTGTATCCCCATCCGGTTGGCAAATTTCAATAACGGGCGTAAACCACTTTGTGCAAACTCAATGACCTTTACCCCTTCGGCCTCAAAATGATAACCACACTGGCGCGCTAATTCATTCAGCAGCCATATTTCTGTCTCACCTTCAACCAGCAGCCAACAGCGGGCAAAGAAGGCTGAGGGGCGGTTGAGGCGGATATGGAAAGCAATTCGGCGGCTGTCTTCAGAACTCATGCCGCGCGGGCCAATACGGTAGGTGGCGACTTTGGCCGATTCACGCACCAGCCGGCAAATGCTTTCAATCGGAACTAACGACACTAGTTCGCCAGAATTAGTGGTGGTGATGCGCTGAAGTGGCAACTGACTGAGTAGCCCCCAAGCGACAGACAACATAATTGGGTGTAGGCGGGTTTCCGGGTCTTCTACCAACAACAGCGGGCGGGCGTGAGGATCAAGGCTTAATGACCCTTTTGCTTGCAGCAACGTAGAAAACATCCCAAGTAGAATCAAACGCATACTCCGACTATTAGGCTCAGCCACCATGCGGTTGATGTTATCTAAAGCCTGCCAGGCTTCACGATCGGGTTGCTGCCGGTAACGGTGGTTATGCAGACCCGGTGATTGCGTTCCAAGCTCGGCAAAGTAGTGCTCCAATAGTTGACGCATCGCCTCCAGCCCCTGGCGCAACTCGGTGTTGGTCAGTTTTTGCGGGTTACGAACCAACTGGCGGCTGAGCTGATCTAACTGCTGGTTCAAGGCGGCTTTATCTGGTTTCTGGCTATTTTCAGCGGTCGAACTGCGTAGGCGACGCATGAAACGGGCATCTCGCAAGCGTAGAACCGGGTGGATGCGAATAACCGCACGCGCCAATTTTTCAATATCATGTAATGCCAGCGGTAGCCCTGCTATATCAAGGAAGGTTCGCCAGGTACACACGGTATCATCATCTGCCAATTCACCTTCAACACGATAATAAATACGATGCAGGCCATCATCACTTTGGCTCCATAACGGGGCCAATTGCCGATAACGCGGAGCACGCCAATGACCGATGTCTTTCTCGCAAAAAGTAAAAATAACCTGTAGATGACGCTCCTTAGCACGCTCATCCCCTGCCGGATAATAAAAATCCTGTGCCGTAAAATGATAAAGCTGAGGTTCGGGGGACAAAAGCAGAGTGAGGGCATCTAATAAACTGGATTTACCCCAAGCGTTCTCACCGATTAATACGGTATTGTCGTCAAGGCTCAATGAAATACGATTAATACCGCGAAAACCGACAATATCTACGCGTTCAAGATACATGTTATGCCTCCAATGCTATACCCAAAGTCATTGAAGTTGCAGGTAGGCTGCCAGCAACGGGTTTAGTGATTCGGTAAGTGCGCGCAGCTAGCAACCCTACAGCTTCAAGGGCGAAGGGTATAATTCATTCATACTGCTACTACAGATAACACTGTTGAGTCAGCAATCATAGTCGATTGTCTTGAAGCCAAAGGGAAAAAACCTTATGGCTCAAGTAGCGTGACACCCGCGAGCTACTTTACTCTTACCTTGATTTTAGATAGCTTATTGCGCCACAGCCCATTATTCATCTGCTTATGATCCCCAACGTTATTGACGTTACAGCCAGGCAGCAAACGCATGACAAATTGGTTATAAACCATTTTTGAACGTTGTTTGCACCGAGTAACAAGTGCCGCTAACACAGCAGCCACGTCAATGACGAAGGGTATAGGACGGTACAACTCGTGTATTCAGGATTGCTGATCATTCTTTTGCCGTTAATTATTGGTTATCTAATTCCACTTAGCCGCAAATCACTCATTCAATTGATCAATCGCTTACTTAGCTGGATGGTCTACGTTATTTTATTTTTTATGGGCATCAGCCTGGCATTTCTGGAAAACCTCAGCGCTAACCTGCTACTTATTTTTCAGTATACCGGCGTCTTTTTTCTGTGTATTTTTTGCGCCAATTTGTTGGCCTTATTTTTACTCGAACGCAAAATTCCGTGGAAGAACACCCATCGTCAGGAAGCATTGCCGTCTCGGGTGCATATGGCGCTGGAATCACTGAAACTGTGCGGCGTAGTCATTGTGGGCTTTCTGTTGGGCTTAACCCAGTGGGAGTGGTTACAATTTGCGGCGAAAGGCAGTGAAATGGCACTGATTTTCCTGCTATTTTTAGTCGGTATTCAATTACGTAACAGCGGCATGACACTGCGCCAGATAGTATTAAATCGCCGTGGTACCATTGTGGCCTTTGTGGTAGCACTCAGTGCGCTGGCTGGCGGTGTGCTCGCCGCTGTATTGATCGGGTTACCGGTTAAAACCGGGCTGGCGATGGCTTCAGGCTTTGGCTGGTATTCGCTGTCAGGTATTTTATTAACCGATGCATTCGGGCCAATTATTGGTAGCGCAGCATTCTTCAATGATTTAGCCCGTGAATTAGTCGCAATCATGCTCATTCCCACACTGGTTCGCAGCAGCCGCTCAACCGCACTGGGCTTATGTGGCGCGACCTCAATGGACTTCACCCTGCCGGTATTGCAACGCAGTGGTGGGTTAGAGATGGTTCCTGCGGCTATTGTGCATGGCTTCTTATTGAGTTTGTTGGCTCCGGTATTGATCGCATTCTTCTCCTAAATATCTCATATCGCAGTGAGCTGACCGGCTCGCTGCCCTCCCCTTTGCCAAAACTGAATAAATTCTCATTCGCAGCGAAACTTGCGCCAAATCAAAACAAGTTAAAATTGCATTAGAAAAGCCTTTTTAAACCCATCACGCGCCTCTATGCTCTTAAACAAGCATTATAAATGCAACTTTAAAAAGGAAATAATTATGTTCTGTGTGCAATGTGAACAAACCATCCGAACTCCTGCTGGCAACGGCTGCTCTTATGCGCAGGGAATGTGCGGAAAAACCGCCGAAACCTCCGATTTGCAAGACTTACTGGTCGCCGTGTTGCAGGGCCTTTCGGCCTGGGCATTGACCGCCCGCGAGTTGGGTATTGTCGATCACCAAATTGATAGCTTTGCACCCAGAGCTTTTTTCTCGACGCTGACCAATGTGAACTTCGATTCTGATCGTATCGTCGGTTATGCCAAAGAAGCCATTTTGCTGCGTCAGTCGCTGGCTATTCGCTGTCGCTTGCTCGATAGCACCATCACGGTCGCTCACCCGTTGGCTGAACTGCAATTGCAGTCCGATGACATCTCTATCCTGCAACAACAGTCACAGCAGTTTGCACTCAATAGCGATAAAGCTGACGTTGGCGATGATATTCATGGCCTGCGCATGTTGTGTTTGTATGGCCTGAAAGGGGCTGCGGCCTATATGGAACATGCCCATGTGCTGGGCCAGTTTGATGAGCAGATTTATGCCGATTATCACGCATACATGGCCTGGCTGGGTACGCAACCGCGTGACGTTGATACATTGCTCAACAACGCGATGGGTATCGGCAAAATGAACTTCAATGTGATGGCCATTCTGGACCACGGCGAAACCCAAGCCTATGGTGACCCACAACCGACAGCGGTTAATGTGCGCCCGGTCGCAGGTAAAGCTATTCTGATTTCCGGCCATGACCTGAAAGATTTACACATGCTGCTGGAGCAGACTCAGGACAGTGGCATCAATATTTATACTCACGGCGAAATGTTACCTGCTCACGGCTATCCTGAATTGAAGCGCTACCCGCATCTGGTGGGTAACTATGGCAGTGGCTGGCAAAACCAGCAAACTGAATTCGCCAAATTCCCCGGCCCGATCCTGATGACATCTAACTGCATTATTGATCCCAACGTAGGCAATTACGGCGACCGCATCTGGACTCGCAGTATTGTTGGCTGGCCGGGCGTTAATCACTTGGACGGTGAAGATTTCGCGCCCGTGATTGAGCAAGCATTGGGGATGGCGGGCTTCCCGTACAACGAACTGGAACATCTGATTACCGTCGGTTTTGGGTGTCAGACACTGCTGAATGCGGCAGACACGGTGATTGATTTGGTCGCCAGCAAAAAACTGCGCCATGTCTTTCTGGTGGGGGGGTGTGATGGCAGCCGCACAGAACGTAGCTATTTCACCGATTTTGCCCGCAGTGTGCCGCAAGATTGCATCATCATGACACTGGCTTGTGGCAAATACCGCTTCAATAAACTGGATTTCGGTACTTTGGAAGGTTTGCCACGACTGCTGGATGTCGGCCAATGTAATGATGCCTACGCGGCCATTATGCTGGCGGTAAAATTGTCTGAGAAACTGGGTTGTAGCGTTAATGACTTGCCGCTGAGCTTGGTGTTGTCGTGGTTTGAGCAAAAAGCCATCGTCATTCTGCTCACGCTGCTGTCATTAGGGGTGAAAAATATTTATACCGGCCCGACAGCGCCGGGCTTCCTGACCGACAACCTGATGAACATTCTGTATGAGAAATTTGGGATGCGGCCAATCACCACGGTAGAGCAGGATATCAACGCAATTTTGGGTAATTAATTCATCTGATACTGCTATTTTTCACTTATTGCCGCCCGGCGAAAACGGCGTTTTGCTGCCAGCCGGGCTTTTATCGCGATGTTTACCCATGACAAATTCAGAGAATGACCTGATTCATTGTGAGGCTTTGATGACTGATTTTATCCCAACCGACTGCCCTACCGCGCTGTGCCCTAACCGAATGCAAGTTCACTCCATTGTGCAAGAAACGCCGGATGTCTGGAGTCTGCGGCTGATTAATCATGATTTTTACCCTTATCTGCCAGGGCAATACGCGCTGGTTAGTATTCGTAACAGTGATGAAACACTGCGAGCTTATACGCTTTCCTCCACTCCGGGCTTAAGCCCTTTTATCCAACTGACGGTACGCTGTTTAGCCGATGGCGAAGGATCACGCTGGCTCACTCAGCAAGTCAAGGTGGGCGACTATCTGTGGCTTTCTGCGGCTCAAGGCGAGTTTACCTGCGCGGCTGCCGATGACGACCGCTACCTGATGCTGGCCGCCGGTTGTGGTGTAACGCCAATCATGTCGATGTGCCGCGCCTTATTAGCACAGCGCCCACAGGCTGATATTCGGGTGATATTTAATGTGCGCACGCCCTCGGATGTGATTTTTGCAGCGGTTTGGCAAAACTTGTTGCAGCGCTATCCACAACAATTGCAGCTCACATTGATGGCAGAATCAGAGGCAACTGACGGGTTTACCGCAGGTAGAATTAATGACCAGATAATGCAGCACGTCGCGCCAGACATTGCCCAGCGCCGGGTGATGACCTGTGGCCCGGCCCCTTATATGAATTGGGTGGAGGAATATTGCCGTGAGCAATCAGTTCCAGCAACTCATTTCCAAAAAGAACAGTTCCGCACCGCAGATGAAACCATTGATACCAGTAATGAATTAACAATGACCATCAGCCGCCCGTTGCGCAGCGTCAAAGTCCCGGTAGGTACGTCACTGCTATTTGCCTTAGAACAACACAAAGTGCCCGTGATGGCTGCCTGCCGCGCAGGGGTTTGCGGCTCGTGCAAAACCCGCATTTTGCACGGTGAGTACACCACCACCAGCACCATGACGCTCAGCGCCGAAGAAATCGCGCAGGGCTATGTTCTGGCCTGTAGCTGCCAGCTTCAGGGTGATGTGCAGTTAGCTTGATGACGTTTTATCGCCCCATAACGAGCAATGGGGCAATTATCATCAAACCCGCCATACTTTGACCTCATAGAATAATAAATCACCATTAATCCTTGAGGGAACAATCATGAAGCAAACTGTGGCAACATTGGTCGCAAAAACGTTGGAGCAAGCAGGCGTCAAACGTATTTGGGGAGTCACCGGTGACTCACTCAATGGCCTGAGTGATAGCTTGCATCGAATGGCTACCATCGCATGGATGGGTACCCGCCATGAAGAAGTTGCGGCGTTTGCCGCAGGTGCTGAAGCACAGCTCACCGGGCAGTTGGCGGTATGCGCCGGTTCTTGCGGCCCCGGTAACCTGCATTTAATCAACGGCTTATTTGATTGCCACCGTAACCATGTTCCGGTGCTGGCCATTGCCGCACATATTCCCTCCAGTGAGATTGGCAGTGGTTATTTTCAGGAAACCCATCCGCAGGAGCTATTTCGCGAATGTAGCCACTATTGCGAGTTAGTCTCCAATCCTGAACAGTTACCGCGCGTGCTGGAAATCGCCATGCGCAAAGCGATTCTTAACCGTGGCGTTTCGGTGATAGTCCTGCCGGGTGATGTGGCGTTACAAGCCGCGCCTGAAGATGCCGGTATCCTGTGGCAGACGCCGAAATTGCCGTTAATTCAGCCCATAATGAGTGAGCTGAATGTATTGGCTGAAACGCTGAATAAAGCCAAAAACATCACGCTGATGTGTGGTAGCGGCTGTGCTGATGCCCATGATGAAGTGGTGAAACTGGCAGAAATCCTGCAAGCCCCAGTGGTACATGCCCTGCGCGGCAAAGAACATATTGAGTGGGATAATCCTTACAGCGTTGGCATGACCGGGCTGATTGGTTTTGCCTCCGGTTATCATGCGATGATGAATGCCGACACGCTGATTTTGTTAGGAACCCAATTCCCTTACCGTGCCTTTTATCCGACTCACGCCAATATCATTCAAATTGATATCAATCCCGGCAGTCTCGGTGCTCACTGCGCAGTGAATATGGCACTGGTAGGCGATATCAAAACCACTCTCAGCGCATTACTGCCGCAACTGGCGGCCAAAACTGACAATACATTTTTGCAAAAAGCGCTCGATCATTATCGAACGACGCGCAAAGATCTGGATGGATTAGCCACGGCAAATGATAACCAGCCCATCCATCCACAATATCTGGCACAACAAATCAGCCGCCACGCCACAGATGATGCCATTTTCACCTGCGATGTCGGTACGCCAACGGTGTGGGCCGCCCGCTATCTGGAAATGAACGGCAAGCGCCGTCTATTGGGATCGTTCAATCATGGTTCGATGGCTAATGCCATGCCACAAGCCATTGGTGCGCAGGCAACCGCACCGGAGCGGCAAGTTATCGCCTTATGTGGTGATGGCGGTTTCACCATGCTGATGGGGGATTTTCTCACCCTGGCGCAGCTAAAATTGCCGGTGAAAATTGTGGTGTTTAATAACAGCGTGCTGGGATTTGTCGCGATGGAAATGAAGGCAGGCGGTTATCTGACTGATGGCACTGATTTACATAATCCGGATTTTGCCGCTATCGCCAATGCCGCGGGTATCAAAGGGATTCGGGTAGAAAAAGCCTCTGAGTTGGACGCGGCACTGGAAAGCGCATTTGCTCATCCAGGGCCGGTATTGGTGGATGTGATCACCGCCAAACAAGAGCTGTCAATGCCGCCACAAATTAAGTTTGAACAAGCTAAAGGATTCAGCCTGTATATGCTCCGAGCTATTATCAATGGTCGAGGTGATGAAGTAGTTGAACTGGCAAAAACTAACTGGTTGCGCTGATAGCAAATACACTATCAATGACCAGATATGAGTAATGAAAGTGGTGAGTTGGCCATTTTCATTGTTTCTTCCCCTACGCGGCTTGGAATGCAATTAGCCACACTAATTATGTGGTATAGGCGGCATTTTATACTGACCAGGCAGCCAAATATAAAATAGGCGCGTAGAGTTATTATTGACTGATTATCATCATCGTGGTGCCTCCATGACAAAACAAGCCAAACCAGGGTTTTCAGCAACCGCAGAATTAACCTGTTTACTCAGAGCAAAATCCTATGGTGAAAAAAGGCCATTATTTAAAACTGACGACTATGTGGCCGTGATTCTGAGTCAGTCGTTCCACTCCCCTTTCTCCCTGCAGCAAAAAGCCTTTCTGCTGGGCGACGAGAGTGCTAATTTCGCCACGGCACCCGGTATTTATGAATATATCGTGGCCCGAACCCGATTTATTGATGATATTGTCAAGAAGACCGCTGGGCGCTTTAGCAAAATATTTATTCTGGGTGCGGGATATGACTCGCGGGCTATTCGTTTTTACCCTGCTCTGCAACACAGCCTGGTTTATGAAATTGACCGGCCCCTGATGCAGCAGCATAAAATAAAAAAACTTGCCGAATGCGATATCACCCCACCCAGCAATTTACGATTTTTACCCATTGACTTTAACCAGCAAAATCTGTCGGATGCACTCGCGCAGATCCCGTTGCAAACTGGTGATAAATGCCTGTTTTTACTGGAAGGGTTGCTGATGTATCTGGAACCCGCACACGTTAAAAACCTGTTTAACGCGATAAGTGACTATAGCAGTGACGGCAGCCAAATTATCTTTGATTTTGTTAATCAGCATGCGCTCACTGAAGAGATACTATTTGGCGGCGATGAGGCTGGCTATGGCGTAAAAGAGAGTGTTGATTGCGTGCGCAGGATTGGTGAAAAATGGACTTTCGGTATCGCCGCCACAGAGGTGGAAAAAGTCTTACAACAATATGGCTTCGCCTTACTGGATTACGCCGATGCCAGCAAATTGGCAGCACGCTTCTTTGCCGATGAGCGAGGAAGATGTCAGGGGAAAATTAACGCGGCTCCTGCTTTAGTTTATGCCAGTCGAGAAAAGTCCTAATAAATCAGTCAATAATCGTACTCTTTATTTATTATCGATTAACAAGATAGATATTATTCGCCATATACATAAATAATATCTCTCACGCCTTTCTTGTTTTACCAATCTGGTTATGATGAATAATCTCTTCTTATTCTGATCATGAGAAAACTATGCTGATTGACTTACGCAGTGACACAGTAACCCAACCCTGCGCTGCAATGCGCAACGCTATGGCCAATGCCGATGTCGGCGACGATGTGTACGGTGATGATCCTACGGTTAACCAACTGGAAGCTGAAGCTGCAAGGCTATCAGGGAAAGCGGCGGCATTGTTCCTGCCAAGCGGTACCCAGGCCAATCTGGTGGCACTGTTGACCCACTGCCAACGTGGTGAAGAATATATTGTCGGCCAGAAAGCGCATAATTATCTGTATGAAGCCGGCGGTGCCGCTGTACTTGGTAGCATCCAACCACAACCTATTGATGCCAATGATGATGGCACCCTGCCACTGGATAAAGTGCTGGCCGCCATCAAACCCGATGATATTCATTTCGCACAAACACGCTTGTTAAGCCTGGAAAATACCCACAGTGGCAAAGTGTTACCACTGAGTTATTTACAGCAGGCGTGGGCATTGACCCGCGAGAAGAAACTGGCGCTACATATTGATGGCGCACGTATTTTCAATGCGGCGGTAGCGCTGAATGTCCCGTTGAGCGAGATAAGCCAATATTGCGACACCCTGACAATTTGCCTCTCTAAGGGGTTAGGCGCGCCGGTAGGCTCCCTGTTGTGTGGCAGCGCTGAATACATCCAACGCGCCCGTCGCTGGCGCAAAATGACCGGTGGCGGTATGCGTCAGGCCGGTATTCTGGCGGCAGCCGGGCTATATGCGTTGCAAAACAATGTCACGCGGCTGAAAGACGATCACGACAACGCCTTATGGCTGGAGGCGCAATTACGCGCACTGGATATCGAGATAGTGGCTCCGGGGGCGCAAACTAACGTGTTGTATATTAAGCAATCGGCTGAAAATGCAGCCAAACTTGGCCCGTGGATGCAACAACACGGGATACTTATCAGCGCCGGCCCGATCACCCGCATATTGACTCACATGAATATCAGCCGCCAGAGCCTGGAAAAAGTGGTGGCGCTATGGCGTGAGTTTTTGATAGAGCAACGCTCATGACACCGCAACGGATACTGGTATTAGGTGCCAGTGGTTATATCGGCCAACACCTGGTCCCGCTGTTAAGTCAGCAAGGCCATCATGTCACTGCCGCCGCACGCCGTATCGAGTGGCTGCAAGAGCAGCAGTGGCCAGATGTCACCTGCCGCTTTGCCGATCTTTATCAGCCCGCGACCCTCAGTGCCGCTTTGCAGGACATTGATGTCGTTTATTATCTGGTACACGGCATGGGGGAAGGCCAAGATTTAATTGAGCAAGAGCGCATTGCTGCCAACAATATGAAAGCCGCGCTGGCACAAATTGCCGCCACCGAGCCGTCATCACTAAAACAGATTATTTATCTTGGCGCATTACAGCCAACCGATAGCAGCTCATCGCATCTGATTGCGCGCAAGCTAACGGGTGAACTGCTGCGTCAAAGCGGTATTCCGGTAACGGAACTGCGCGCCAGTATTATCGTCGGCCCCGGTTCTGCCGCGTTTGAAGTGATGCGTGACATGGTTTATAACCTGCCAATCCTGACACCGCCCCGCTGGGTGCGCTCTAAATCCTCACCGGTGGCACTGGAAAATCTGCTGGTTTATCTGACTGAAATACTCAACCATCCAGCGCCAGATCATCGGGTTTTTGATGTCGCGGGGCCAGAGTATATTAGCTATCAAACGATGTTTGAACGCTTTATCGCGATCAGTGGCAAGCGGCGCTGGTTGATCCCCATCCCACTGCCAACGCGCTTCATCTCGGTCTATTTCATCAATATGGTCACCTCGGTGCCCACGCCGATTGCCAGCGCACTGATTGAAGGTCTAAATCACGATTTGCCTGCCGATGGCCAACCACTACAAGCGCTTATTCCACAAACGCTGATCAGTTTTGACGATGCCGTTAAAGAAACGCTGCGCCGTGAAGATGAAGTGGTGGACTCCGCTGACTGGGGTTATGACCCTGAGGCACGCGCGCGCTGGCGGCCCGGTTACGGCTTCTATCCGAAACAGGCCGGTTGCCAGCTCTCAACTGCGGCCTCCAGCGAAGCGCTGTGGCATGTGGTGCAGCAAATAGGCGGTAAAGAAGGTTACTTCTACGGTAATGCACTGTGGAAAACCCGCGCCTGGATGGATGATATCGCCGGTGGTGGCGTGGTATATGGCCGTCCAGAGCGCGAAAACCTTGAGTTGGGTGACCTGATTGATGGCTGGAAAGTGATTACCATCAAACCGTTACGCCAACTGGCAATGATGTTTGGCATGAAAGCACCTGGCTTGGGCCGCTTAACCTTTACCATCACCGAGCTGGGCGGCTGTCGCCGCTTAGACGTGCGAGCCTGGTGGCATCCTGCTGGTTTCAGCGGGTTGCTATATTGGTTTGTGATGATGCCAGCACATCTGTTTATTTTCCGGGGTATGGCGAAACGCATCGCCACACTGGCGGTACAATATGACCGTGAGCGCGCTCATAAGAATGATGAATAACGCGGCAAATTCACCTAAGCAGGGGATTCTGATTGCATAGCGAATCATTTCACGGAAGAATGGCATATTATTTGCTGAGCGAATGATTACAGGCGCTAGCATTCTGATTTTTGGTGGGAACCGAATTCGCTATGAAGGTATTGGTCACCGGCGCAACCAGTGGATTAGGCCGTAATGCCGTTGAATATCTCCGTCGTCGGGAGATCAAAGTGATCGCCGCAGGTCGTAATCAGGCGATGGGCGCATTATTGACGAAAATAGGCGCTGAATTTGTTCATGCGGATCTGACGAATCTGGTTTCCTCACAAGCAAAAGCCATGTTGATGGATGTCGATACCTTATGGCATTGCTCCAGTTTCACCTCACCGTGGGGGACCGAACTGGCGTTTGATCAGGCAAACGTGCGTGCTACCCGCCGCTTAGGAGAATGGGCGGCGGCCTATGGCGTGGAGAATTTCATTCATATCTCCTCACCGGCTATTTATTTTGATTATCACCACCATCGTAATATTCAGGAAGATTTCCGGCCGGCGCGCTTTGCCAATGAATTTGCCCGCAGCAAAGCGGCGGGTGAAGAAGTCATTCATCAACTGGCATTATCAAACCCACAAACACATTTCACTATTCTGCGCCCGCAGGGCCTGTTCGGTCCCCATGACAAAGTGATGCTACCGCGCCTGCTCCAGATGATTAAATATTATGGCACCCTGCTGCTGCCGCGCGGCGGTAATGCACTGGTGGATATGACTTATCTGGAAAATGCGGTACATGCCATGTGGCTGGCAACGCAGAGCCAGAATACACCATCGGGCCGCGCTTATAACATTACCAACCAGCAGCCCCGTCCGTTACGCACTATCGTGCAGCATCTGCTCGACGAGCTGGGTATGCCTTGTCGTATTCGCTCAGTCCCCTATCCGATGATGGATATTATGGCCCGCGCGATGGAAAAGCTGAGCAATAAAGCGGAAAAAGAGCCGGTACTGACGCATTATGGCGTGGCTAAACTCAATTTTGATCTGACACTGGATACCCGCCGCGCCGAGCAAGAATTAGGTTATCGCCCAATAGTTTCATTAGATGAAGGTATTATCCGCACCGCGCGTTGGCTGAAAGAGCACGGTAAGCTTTGTGCGAAGTAAAACAGAATTATAAGTAAGAATAGAGGTGCCAAGTATAATTAGCAGAAATGGTTTATTTACTGACCGACTGCAACTCTGATGACTTCGGGTATATACTGAAATAACTTTCATGGCAGATTCCTTTAAGGTCATCATATGAAAAAGAAAAATATTGCCTTGGCACTTCCTCTCGTATTTCTTCTTAGCGCCTGTACCAGCACTGTCGATCCCGCTTTTAAGGATATCGGGACACGTAGTGGCCCCTGTATTGAAGGTGGCCCGGATACTGTCGCGCAAAAATTCTATGACTTACGGATTCAACAGATTGGCGGTTTGAATGGCTTACCCGATGACAATCTGTCAGCCCAATTTCGGCCTTATCTGAGCCAGGCGCTGTATCAAGATATTCAGGCCGCCAGAAAACAGGCCAGCGCACCTAATCAGGTGAATAAAACTAAAATGATCAACGGTGATATCTTCACCAGCCTGCGTGAAGGCAGTACCAGTGCCGATGTTGCCAGCGCTTCAACCATTCCTAATACCGATGCGCGCAATATTCCACTACGCGTCAATCTGACTCATCAGAGCGCTGGCGGTCAGGCGGTGATGTGGCAGGATGAAGTGGTCATGGTGCGTGAAGGCACCTGCTGGGTCGTGGATGACATCCGCTTTATGGGGGTTTCCGCCCCTGCCAATAGCCTGCGCCAGCTATTGAGTGCTCACTAACGCACACCTACGATTTGAAAAATGACGGATATGTACCGGTTTTGTTCCAGTAAACCGGTACTCTTTGATTTACAAACAGATTCTCTTTTTGGTTGTTTTTTAACCCATTACTGCGATTGCTCTGTCAGATTAATTCATCGCATGACAAATTCCCTCTGATAGTATTCAAATCCAAATGTTATGCTGTTTTTTGCAACCGATGCGGGTTATTAATAAATTTTAACGCACAAAGATTGCATAAGTATGCCGCGGAAGTTACCATTCACCGCATCATTGGCTATTCAGATTTGGCGCATGAGTATTCAACTTAACGGAATTAACTGTTACTACGGCGTACATCAGGCGCTGTTCGACATTACATTAGACTGTCCGGCTGGCGAAACCTTAGTATTATTAGGGCCAAGCGGCGCGGGTAAAAGCTCATTGCTACGCGTGCTTAACCTCCTGGAAATGCCCCGTTCAGGGACATTGCAAATAGCGGGTAATCACTTTGATTTTACTCAAGCTCCGGGCGCAAAGGCGATTCGTGAATTGCGCCAAAACGTGGGGATGGTCTTCCAGCAATATAATCTTTGGCCGCATCTGTCGGTGGTACAAAATCTGATTGAAGCCCCTTGCCGCGTGCTGGGTCTGTCAAAAGATGAAGCGATGGCGCGTGCGCAGAAACTGCTAACGCGTCTGCGTTTAACTGATTTTGCGGATCGTTTTCCTCTACATCTTTCCGGGGGCCAACAACAACGCGTGGCGATTGCCAGGGCATTGATGATGGAGCCTCAGGTTCTATTATTTGATGAACCGACCGCGGCACTTGACCCGGAAATTACCGCACAAATCGTCAGTATTATCCGCGAGTTGGCCGGTACGGGTATCACGCAGGTCATTGTTACTCATGAGGTTGAAGTCGCCCGTAAGACGGCCAGCCGTGTGGTTTACATGGAGAACGGTCATGTGGTGGAACAAGGCGACGCGAGTCACTTTACCCACCCCACAACCGAGGCTTTTGCCAGCTATCTGTCACATTGATATCTATTTTGGGAATTCGCGATGAAAAAATTAATAATTGCTGCACTCCTCGCTACGGTTAGTTTGTCCGCATCTGCCGCTGAAACACTTCGTTTCGCCGCCGAAGCCACTTATCCACCATTTGAATTTATCGATGCCAATAATAAAATGCAGGGCTTTGATATCGATCTGGCCAATGCGTTATGTAAAGAGATGCAAGCGGAATGTACCTTTACCAATCAGGCTTTTGACAGCCTGATCCCAAGCCTGAAATTCAAGCGGTTTGATGCCGTTATCTCCGGAATGGACATCACCCCGGAGCGCTTAAAGCAAGTGGCTTTCACCCAGCCTTACTATGAAAACTCCGCACTGTTTGTTGCTGAAAAGGGCAAAGTGGCTGATTTGGCTGCGCTGAAAGGCAAACGTGTCGGGATGCAGAATGGTTCTACCCATCAAAAATATCTGATGGAGCAACACCCTGAAATTACCGCAGTGCCTTATGACAGCTACCAGAATGCCATTCTTGACCTGAAAAATGGCCGTCTGGACGCAGTATTTGGTGATACCGCGGTGGTTAATGAATGGTTGAAGCAAAATGACCAATTGGTGGCTGTTGGCGACAAAGTGACTGACGCTAACTACTTCGGTACCGGTTTAGGTATTGCGGTACGCCAGAACAACACCGAGTTACAGGGTAAGTTAGATGCTGCGCTGACGAAAATTAAGGCAGATGGCACCTATCAGACAATTTATAAAAAATGGTTCCAGCAGTAATCTAAGCACCCATGAATGAATTTCAACCTTTAGCAAGCGCCGCCGGTATGACCGTCGGCCTTGCCGTTTGTGCATTGGCCCTCGGTTTGGTTCTGGCGATGCTATTTGCCGTCGGCGAATCATCACGCTGGAAAATGGTCAGTTATCTGACTACCGGCTGGGTCACTATCTTGCGCGGGCTACCCGAAATATTGGTGGTCCTGTTTATCTATTTTGGCTCCTCCGAGTTGTTGATGAGACTGTCGGACGGCTTCACGTTGAATCTCTATCTGTTTGAGCTACCGATTAAGCTCAATATTGATAATTTCGAGGTTAGCCCGTTCCTGTGCGGTGTTATCGCCCTCGCCCTGCTCTACTCCGCTTATGCGTCACAAACCTTGCGTGGTGCATTGAAAGCAGTGCCTGTCGGGCAGTGGGAATCGGGTCAGGCATTGGGTTTGAGTACCACGGCGATTTTCTTGCGTTTGATCATGCCGCAGATGTGGCGTCATGCCTTGCCGGGCCTGGGTAACCAATGGTTAGTCTTGCTGAAAGATACCGCGTTGGTGTCACTGATCAGTGTTAACGATCTGATGTTGCAAACCAAAAGTATTGCAACGCGCACGCAAGAACCCTTCACTTGGTATGTGATTGCCGCAGCAATCTATCTGGTGGTAACCCTGTTGAGCCAGTATGTGCTCAAATGGATTGAACTCCGTACCACCCGCTTTGAACGGAACCCATCCTGATGCTGGAATACTTACCCGAAATCCTGAAAGGGTTGCATACCAGCCTGACGCTGACTGTCGCGTCTTTACTGGTCGCTTTGGTGTTGTCACTGCTATTTACCATCGTGCTGACGCTGAAAACTCCCGTTATCACCCCGCTGGTCAAAATTTACATCACACTGTTTACCGGCACGCCGCTTCTGGTGCAGATCTTTTTGATCTACTACGGGCCGGGGCAGTTTCCGTCAATCCGTGAGTATCCGTGGTTGTGGAGCTTACTGTCACAACCTTGGTTGTGCGCTATGATTGCGCTGGCATTAAACAGCGCGGCTTATACCACTCAGTTGTTTTACGGGGCGGTTAGAGCCATTCCATCAGGTCAGTGGCAATCTTGTGAAGCGCTGGGGATGTCAAAAGCCCAGTCGTTACGCATCCTGCTGCCATTCGCCTTTAAACGCGCATTGTCATCTTATTCCAACGAAGTGGTGCTGGTGTTCAAAAGTACCTCACTGGCTTACACCATCACATTGATGGAGGTTATGGGTTACACCCAACTGATGTATGGCCGTACCTATGACGTCATGGTATTTGGTGCTGCGGGTATTGTTTACCTGGGTGTAAATGGCTTGCTGACACTGTTTATGCGGGTGGTGGAGCGCAGAGCATTGGCGTTTGAGCGGCGGAATTAAAATGCGTTTTATCACTTGGTAATTTAGTGATCGGGGTCGGCTGATTGCTGATTGGATGATCCGGCTCGGTTGTTAGAGCACCGAGTTACCATAATCTCCGATGAACCAACCGCCAAAGGGTGCGGGCATGAACGCCCGCGAAAAGCGCGCTTGGGCAGGCTCGATGAGGCCAACGGCTGCCGGAGGGGACTGCGAATAGCAGTAATATTTCGCGCAAGCCGCAAGTGCAGGAGGGCCGGCTTGCCCTCCTGCTCGGTTGAGGCTGCGGAGGCCAAATAAGTACAAAACGAATATCAACCGAAATCCAAACCAAACCAAACCAAACCAAACCAAATACCATTTCCTCGCTTTATCTCTTAAAAATAAAAACTAAATTTTTAATCACATTACTTGCATATAAATTCATAAAATGGCAATGTAAACTCCATCAGTTATCCGAACGAACTCCGATATAAAGTCATTAGACACAATAAAATCAATAACTAACAATTCAATTTATTAAAAATAATCAGACAGGAGCTTACGCATGAAAAAGTTACTATTGGCGACCCTTTTAAGTGGCATGGTTTTCAGCGCAACTGCCGCACAGACGATTCGTTTTGCTGCCTCAGCTACCTATCCGCCATTTGAATTTATGGATGCCAATAACGAAATTGTTGGTTTTGATATGGATCTGGCAAAAGCATTATGTAAGCAAATGGACGCTAACTGTACGTTCACTAATCAGGCGTTTGACAGCTTGATCCCGGCGCTAAAATTCAAACGCTATGACGCAGTGATTTCCGGTATGGACATCACGCCAGAGCGTAGTAAGCAAGTGACATTCACCCAGCCTTACTATGCGAACTCTGCGATTGTGATTGCACCGAAAGGCAAATTCAGCTCTTTTGCTGACCTGAAAGGCAAGAAGATCGGCATGGAAAATGGCACCACGCACCAAAAATATTTGCAGGATTTGCATCCTGAAATCAAAACCGTGGCTTATGACAGCTACCAGAATGCCATTATTGACTTGAAAAATGGACGTATCGACGGGGTGTTTGGTGATACAGCCGTTGTGAATGAGTGGCTGAAAACCAATCCAGATCTGGCATCAGTTGGCGAACATGTGACCGATCCGCAATACTTCGGCACCGGCCTTGGCATTGCCGTACGCCCGGATAATAGTGCCTTGCTGGAAAAACTGAATAAAGCCATTGATGCCATTAAAGCTGACGGGACATACAAAACCATCAATGATAAGTGGTTCCCTCAGTAATATCCTTCGTACTTGGCGTTGCAGGGGTGTTCGTACAACGCCAAGTACGAAGGGTTTAGCGCTTAATGAGTAAGGTTAAAGCCTCATAGTGCGCAGTATGTGGAAACATATCAAACAACTGCACCCGCTCAATGCGGTAATCTACTAACAAACTGATGTCTTTCGCCATTGTTTCGGCGTTACAGCTTGAGTAAAGAATGTATTCAGGTGCCATATTACTTAGATAGTCACATAGCTCTGTACCAATGCCACGCCGCGGTGGGTTAACTAACACTAATTGCGGTACTTGGGCTGTTGAAGTGGCGAAACGAGTGGAGTCCAGCGCGGCAAAGCTGACATTCTGTAACCCCAGTTGAACCGCTGACTGACGCGCACAGGCAATGGCTTGCGCGCTAATTTCAATACCGGTAAGTTGCGTCTGTGCGGTGGCACAATGCAGACCAAAACCGCCAACCCCGCAGAACAAATCCCACATACTGCTGATATTTAGCTCTCGAACCCATTGCCGCGCCGTCGCATACAGTGAAGCGGCGACCTGAGGATTAGTCTGAAAGAAGCTCTGTGGGCGAATAAACAGTGGCACCTGATTAAAAATCTCTGGCAACGCCTGCTGTTGTGTCAGCGGGATCTCCTGTTCACCTTCCAAAATTGCCATATGCACCGGCTGAATATTGGCCGAGATAACCGCCAGTTGCGGCAATTGCTGCTGCAACCAGGGTAATGCCGCTTGTAACTGCGCCAGCTTGGTTTCAGAGCGCAACACAAAGCGCAGCATCAACTCACCGCGGTAAGTGCTTTCAGTCAGTAACAGGTATTTAAGTTCGCCACGCTTGCGCGCCACGTTATAGGGGGTCAAACCTGCTCTGGCAATAAAGGTTTTCAATACAGCAAAAACCACTGTAAAGCTAGCCGGATACAACGGACATGCGCATAAATCAACAGCGGTACCGTCGCGATGCAACATTCCTAAAAGCGGCCGCTCGACACTGCCGCTCACCACCATTTTGGCTTTATTGCGAAAAGCGCTTTCACGGCCAAAAACCGGCGTTAACCACTGAGCCACGGTATGGCCCGCTAGCAGCGTTTCCAGATGATGCTGTTTATCAGCCAGTTGTTGCGGATAAGGTTTTTCCAGCCACTGGCAGGAACGGCAGCTCGCCGCCGTATACTGTGCGCAATGCATTAATATTGACCGTTATAATCAGAAACGTTAAATGATTTGCAGCCGAAGCTGTTTATGGCGCGGATTGTAGCACTCTACAGGGCTAAACACTCATTTTGACTGAGGGAAATAGTGATGCCAGGGGAAAAAGAGCAAGCTGAGAATCACCACATCAGGGATTTTGTGTAGCAGTAAACTATGTAAAATTTCGCAACCGCTATCCCCCTCAATGCGAAAAATATCTAAATACAACCAATCCAGTGACGCCATCAATAAATAAACAACAACGATAACCTGACACGCCAGATAGCACCAGCGCGCCCAGTTCTTGCGATAACACACCGCGACACCACAGACCATTTCTAACAGCAGTAGCACCACACTGGCAAAAAAGACTAAACCAAAATCCCAGCTTTGTAGGCTCTCACTGATAAATGCGCCGGTTCCCGCCCAGCCCAATGTTGCGACCAATAGCAATACGCTAAGGATGCGGGTGGCAATAATGGCTGTGCCTGCGATGAGAACCGGAACAGGCGTGGTGTTGGCTGATAAAAACGCTACCGATGAAAATAATGATCTCATACTGCCCTGTTGGCTTTTGGCTCGGAGTGATGCAACCTAATGTTATCCCTGACAATAACGCCACGGGTGTGCGGCGTTAGAGGAGAATGAAAGCCTAACAGTTTTAGGGCTAATCAGCCATTTATTATCAATCAACTACGGGCAGCTTTGCGTAATTCACGCAACCGCTGCTTTTCCGCACGAGACATAAACCACCAGGCGATTAAACCGATAACCCCGACCACCAGCAATATCAGTGTTGCCAGCGCATTAATCTCTGGATTGACGCCCATACGGACGCTAGAGAACACCAGCATCGGCAACGTTGTGGCGCCCGGCCCGGCAACAAAACTGGCTATCACTAAATCGTCCAATGATAAAGTGAAGGCCAATAACCAGCCTGAAATAAGCGCCGGAGCTATCATCGGCACGGTAATCACAAAAAACACTTTCAGCGGCGTCGCACCCAAATCCATTGCGGCTTCTTCGATAGACCGATCCAATTCGCGCAGGCGGGAACTGATCACCACCGTCACATACGCCGTACAGAAAGTGACGTGTGCCAGCCAGATGGTGAACATACCGCGCTCTGCGGGCCAGCCAATGGCGTGCCCCATTGCGACAAACAACAGCAGCAACGACAAGCCGGTTATCACATCAGGCATCACCAGCGGGGCTGTCAGCATAAAAGCAAAGCCGGTTGAACCACGGAAACGACCAAAACGCACCATCACCACCGCAGCGATAGTCCCTAACACCACCGCCATCGTAGCGGAAGCGGCCGCAATTGTCAGGCTCAGCCCAACGGCAGATATCATCGCCGAATCATTAAATAACGCGATATACCAGCGGATTGACCACCCCGCCCACACCGTAACCAGCTTTGAGCTGTTAAATGAGTAGATAACCAACATTAGCATTGGCGCATACAAGAAGGTATACCCGACAATCAAGATAACGCGCCGCCACACGGAGCGTACTTCCGGTAAGTGATTCATACCGCGCCTCCTGGGGCTTTATTTTGGTGTTTATGGAACCAAAGTATCGGCGCAATCAGCAACACCAACATCACCGTGGCCACCGCTGAGGCTACCGGCCAGTCTCGGTTATTAAAGAACTCCTGCCACAGAATACGGCCAATCATGATGCTATCTGGCCCGCCGAGCAGTTCAGGGATGACAAACTCGCCAACCGCTGGAATAAATACCAGCATCGAGCCGGCGACAATGCCCCCTTTAGTCAAAGGTACAATCACACTGACAAAGGTTTTAAATGGCCGGGCACCCAGATCCAGTGCCGCTTCCACCAATGAGTAATCCAACCGGGTCAGCGCGGTATAGATTGGCAACACCATAAAGGGCAGATAGGAATACACCACACCGATATAGACCGCCAGATTCGTGTGCAAAATGATTAGAGGCTGATCGATAACCCCAGCCCACATCAGGAAATTATTTAGAATACCGTTGTTTTTCAGAATCCCCATCCAGGCATAAACCCGGATCAGGAATGAGGTCCACGATGGCAGGATCACTAACAGCAACAAGATATTGCGCGTGGATGACTTGCTGTGAGCTATCGCCCATGCCAATGGATAACCGATAATCAGGCAGCACAAAGTGGATACCGCCGCCACTTGCAATGATTGCAGGTAAGCATCGATATACAGTGGATCATCAAGCAGTTGCAGATAATTGCCAAGATTAAGCGAAATATCCAGCTTGCCGTCCAGCCACGTCATCAGGTCAGTATAAGGCGGAACTGCGCGTGCCATCTCAGCCAGACTGATTTTGAATACAATCAAAAATGGCAGCATGAATAACAAGAACAGCCACAAATAGGGCATGGCAATGACCAGCTTACGGCCATGTGCCATTTGGCAACGCTGGATTACCGCCTTAATCGGCCCGACAGTGTCGGTCGCTGGTTTTGCTGCCCCACCGGTAGATTCTGGTATCACGATATTAACTCCCCAAGGCGCTTAATTAGCCAAAACTACGCAACTGTCAGCATCCCAACATAATTGCACTTCATCGCCCCAGGTCGGCATCCCTTTACGGTAGCGATGACCATTTTGTAGCTGCGCGCTGATCATCTGGCCGCTATGCAATTTCACATGATAAATGGACAAATCCCCCAGATAGGCGATATGCACCACTTCTCCAACAGCGAAATTACAGCCATCGGATGGCACCTGCTCGCACAGCATCACTTTCTCTGGCCGTAAGGCAACAAACACCGGTACGCCGTCAACCACTGAGGCATCAGAATCCACTTTCAGCGGATGGCGCAAACCAGGGCTGTCGATAACCAGCGCGTCATCCAGTCGCGCTTTGAGCACCCCTTCAAACACATTCACCGAGCCGATAAATTCAGCGCTGAATCTACTGTTCGGATGCTCATAAATCTCTTCCGGTTCGCCAATTTGCACAAACTTGCCACGGTTCATAATGGCAATGCGCCCGGCCATCGTCATAGCTTCTTCCTGGTCGTGGGTCACCATTACGCAAGTCGCCCCCACGCGTTCCAGAATATCCACCACTTCCAGTTGCATCCGGTCACGCAGTTTTTTATCCAACGCCCCCATCGGTTCATCCAGCAGTAACAGTTTTGGCCGTTTGGCAAGGCTGCGGGCCAGTGCCACGCGCTGGCGCTGACCACCGGATAACTGATGCGGTTTGCGTTTGGCAAACTCTTGCATATGTACCAGCGTCAACATTTCAGCCACCCGATGTTTAATTTCCTCCGACGGCAATTTATCCTGTTTCAAGCCAAAGGCGATATTTTGCTCCACGGTCATGTGCGGAAATAGAGCATAAGACTGGAACATCATATTGATCGGGCGTTGATAAGGCGGCACATGGGACAAGTCCTGCCCATCGAGCACGATCTGCCCCTGTGTCGGTTGTTCAAAACCGGCCAACATTCGCAATAGGGTGGATTTACCGCAACCTGATGCTCCCAGCAGCGCAAAAATCTCGCCTTTGTAGATGGTCAAATTGACATCATCGACTGCGGCCTGACCGTCAAATGATTTGGTTAAGTTGCGGATCTCCAGCAAGGGGGTAAACACCTTCTGGGATTTTGGCTGCGGGCGGGTAATGACATCATTCACTCAGTGCGCTCTCCATAAAAGCAGAACAGGCCGCATTCAAGCTGCGGCGCAATAAAAAAACAGGAACAGGAAGATACGCTCCCTGCCCCTACCGTGATTTTCACCCACCATCCGGCGTTTATCAGCAACAGGTTGACGCCCGATGACTGATTCCCCGCAATGGGCTATTTACCGCTTTTCACTTTTGTCCAGGCTCGGGTGATCACGCGATCAATTTTCGGGTCTTGGACTTTTAATGTGAACATTTTCGCCCGCACATCTGCTGGCGGATAAATACCTGGATTATCACGCACCTCGGCATTTACCAGCGGCGTGGCTGCCTTGTTGGCATTAGCATAGAAGACGTGATTACTCACATTTGCAATCACCTCAGGGCGCATCAGATAATTCAGGAACTGATAGGCTTCATCCTGATTTTTAGCATCAGATGGCATTGCAAACACGTCAAAGAACGCCAATGCGCCCTCTTTCGGAATGCTGTAGGCCACATTGACGCCATTTTTCGCTTCTTTAGCACGATTAGAAGCCTGCATGATGTCACCTGCCCAACCGACAGCGACGCAGATATCACCGTTAGCCAGATCATTAATATATTGTGACGAGTGGAAGTAACGAATATTTGGCCGTAATTTCAATAACAACTCGGTAGCAGGCCCCGTGTAGTCCGTGGCCTGAATACTGTTGGGATCTTTGCCCAAGTAATTGAGCACAGTGGCAAAAATCTCGCTCGGCGCATCAAGGAAGGAGACGCCGCAGCTTTTCAGCTTCTCTAGATTTTCTGGTTTTAGCACTAAATCCCAGCTATTTACCGGTGCATCTTGACCCAGAACAGCTTTCACTTTCTCGACGTTATAGCCGATACCGGTCGTCGCCCACAGATAAGGGATAGCAAATTTATTGTCCGGATCGTGCTTACTGACCAATGCCAGCAGCTCTGTATCTAGATTTTTGTAATTGGATAATTTGCTTTTATCCAGCGGCTTAAATACACCGGCCGACAATTGGCGCTCAAGGAAACTGGCTGACGGCACCACCAAATCAAATCCGGTGCTGCCGGCCATTAATTTGCCCTCCAACACCTCGTTGGAGTCAAACACATCATAAACAACCTTAATGCCGGTCTCCTTTTGGAAATTAGCCAGCGTATCCGGTGCGATATAATCGGACCAGTTGTAAACGTGCAGTGTTTTTTCTTCAGCAGATGCTGAAACGGAAGCAGCCATTAACAGGCCAGCAGCAACACCCGATAACCACTTTTTACGTTGGGTGAACATCCGTAAACTCCTCAAAACAGGGGGTGAAGTCGTGCGCTAAATTTGTATCCGATGAGATACAACACCTCTGCTTCCTTGAGCGTAATCCCCCCAAAAGCACCGAGTGCATGGGTATGCATCGTGAGTGATTATTAACCTGACAATAATAATCACTCATTTGGTGGGGAATACTATGCCCGTTGCAGAAACAGCAGCATAACCGCAGTTCGCAATCTGTACCAGCCTCTAGGGTAAAAAACGCCTTTTATCGATTTTTTATGCATATTCTATCTATGTAATGCGCCATTAATGGCATAAACGTCGACAAATATCTGGCAAAGGAGGGTAAAAAGCAGAATATCTTATGGTTTACCGAGGAAATAGCAGTGTGCCACTGGTTTCAGCGGCACTTTTCACGCGAGACATGACTGATTAATAACGAGGTATCAATGGATGATGGGGTAGGCTGTCGCGGTTTGTGGCGATTCATCGTCATCACTGTTGCCAATAAACAGTAAATCGTTGGCGCGCGCTTCCAGAACTATCATCGAGATTTGCTCTTCACATTGCTGCATGAAATAGCCAAACTGAGCGAATGTCACCCCAACTTCTACCGTCAATGACTGACAGACGATCAATTTAGGCAGATTATCATCCTGAATATCAATAAATGCTTTTACTGTCAGTGAACTGGCGTTGATTTGGCTAAGATCCGCCACGAGCGGAATAAGTGCTGTTGGCCTGATTTCAGCCAGTGCAGAGAACAAGATAATGTTATCGACCAAATCAACTTTGGCATCAAACACACCTTCAAAATTTTGCATGTGTGGTAGATGCAACGCCTGACAGGAGTCGCACTCAAAAAATGAGATACCGAGCTGATCCAGCCAACGCCGTAATAAGGCTAAATCCGGGACGATGAGTGAATCCATAACTACTTACCTCACGATTCTCATAATACGAAAAGTGGCATAGCTTACGGAATATTGGCCAACAGCGCCACTTCAATCCCGACTAATTTAATGCCCTAATTATTCTTTTCTGACTGTTTGACTTTTTTAGCCCGATCCGCATCGACTTCTTTCTGCGACTGGGGCCGTGATATTCTATCGGCGCTCCCCAGTAACGGGCCAAAACCACTAACCACACGCCAAACAATGTACGCTGCGGCCGGTATCATCAAAGCAATACCGATAAATATCATTATAATCGCTGCTGTTGTGGTTCCCATTATGCCAGGCAATGACAAATAATCATTGATACTCAAATAGGCAATAACCAGTAACAGCATCCCCAAGGCTTCTGAAATAAGCACAGTGCGGGGCATATCTCCTAACGAGCGCATTTTTACCTCCGATAGGCTCTGCGAAAGCGTCCATCCAGTGTATTGAATCCCCACAACTTGTAACAGTACCGATAAGCAAATAGGCAGGATTAATCAAATTAACAGGCGATACCTACTTTTTTTTCATGTCACCAACGGGCATAGTAGACCCCAGTGAGAGTGAGTAATACGCACAAGTCATTTTATTGGCAAAGTGATTACCTCAAATTAATCAAGGAGTTTTACATGTTTGCTGTGATTTTCGGGCGTCCTGGATGTCCTTATTGTGTCCGTGCCAAAGAACTGGCAGAGAAACTGGAGACTGAGCGTGACGATTTTAAATTCCGTTATATCGACATTCACGCCGAAGGCATTACCAAAGCTGATCTGGAAAAAACCGTCGGTAAGCCAGTAGAAACCGTGCCTCAAATCTTTGTTGATGAGAAGCACATTGGCGGCTGCACTGATTTTGAAGCCTACGCCAAAGAAAACCTGAGCCTGTTTCAGTAATCAGGCCCATAAACAGCGCTACTTTCTCAAACAAATGCACTTTATCAGAAATAATATCGCTGTTTGTCCGAAAAAGGGTGCTAAGGCACCTTTTTTAATACCAATGAGTTAAATCACCGCTAACAAAACCCTAAGCAAAAAACCTCCAACAGCATAGATCAATAGCAGATAGCCCCATTGAAAAGCCATAATCAAGTACATCCCTCTGGCGATGCCAAACTTCCTGCTTACTACTGGCTGTCTGGCAGCAGACCGATTAGAATAAGCGTGCTATTGCCTACATTTATGGATTGTATGGCGGTAAGCTTTCCGAGTTTAAGGAAATGTGTCGTTCTACTATTAACTGGCAGAACGGATATGCAGTGAATCATTCAGGCTTAATAGAAAGTCATACTCTGTGAATATAAACGTCGCAAATTTATTAAACGGCAACTATATCTTGCTGTTATTCGTGGTTTTAGCTCTGGGGTTATGCCTGGGCAAACTGCGGCTCGGCCCTATCCAATTAGGCAATGCTATTGGTGTTTTGGTGGTATCCCTGTTGCTTGGGCAGCAGCACTTCACTATCAATACTGAAGCATTGAATCTGGGCTTCATGCTATTTATCTTTTGTGTCGGCGTCGAAGCCGGGCCTAACTTCTTCTCTATCTTTTTCCGCGACGGCAAAAACTACCTCATGCTCGCACTGGTGATGGTGAGCAGCGCAATGATTCTGGCGTTGGGGTTGGGCAAACTATTCGGCTGGGACATCGGTTTGACCGCTGGGATGCTGGCAGGATCAATGACCTCGACACCGGTTCTGGTGGGAGCAGGAGACACCTTACGCAGTACCATTGGTAATAATCCGGCACTGCAACATGCGCAGGATAACCTGAGTCTCGGTTACGCGCTGACCTATCTTATCGGGCTGGTCAGCCTGATTTTAGGTGCCCGCTACCTACCCAAACTGCAACACCAGGACTTACCGACCAGTGCCCAACAAATCGCTCGTGAGCGTGGGCTGGATACGGACAGCCAGCGCAAAGTGTATCTGCCGGTGATTCGCGCCTATCGGGTGGGGCCGGAACTCGTCGCGTGGGCTGATGGTAAAAACTTACGTGAATTAGGTATTTATCGTCAAACCGGTTGCTATATTGAGCGCATTCGCCGCAATGGTATTTTGGCGAATCCAGACGGTGATGCGGTGTTACAGGTGGGCGATGAGATATCCCTGGTAGGATACCCGGATGCCCACTCCCGCCTTGATCCCAGCTTCCGTAATGGCAAAGAAGTCTTTGACCGCGACCTGCTCGATATGCGCATCGTGACGGAAGAAATTGTGGTCAAAAACAGCAATGCTGTAGGCAAACGCCTGAGCCACTTGAAACTTACCGACCACGGCTGTTTCCTTAATCGGGTGATCCGCAGCCAGATTGAAATGCCTATTGATGACAATGTGGTATTGAATAAAGGTGATGTGTTGCAGGTTAGCGGTGATGCACGCCGCGTTAAAAGCGTGGCCGAGAAGATTGGTTTTATCTCAATCCATAGTCAGGTCACTGATTTACTGGCTTTCTGCGCATTCTTTATTTTAGGGTTGATGATTGGCCTAATCACCTTCCAGTTCAGTAATTTCAGTTTCGGTATCGGAAATGCCGCGGGCTTATTGTTGGCCGGTATCATGCTGGGGTTCTTGCGTGCCAACCACCCTACCTTTGGCTATATCCCGCAAGGTGCGTTGAATATGGTGAAAGAGTTTGGGTTAATGGTCTTTATGGCCGGTGTCGGGCTGAGTGCCGGGGGCGGAATTAATAGCAGCCTCGGTGCCGTGGGTGGGCAAATGCTAATTTCTGGCCTGATTGTCAGCCTGGTACCTGTCGTTATCTGCTTTATCTTTGGCGCTTATGTATTACGCATGAACCGTGCGCTGCTTTTCGGAGCCATTATGGGTGCTCGTACCTGTGCGCCCGCGATGGATATCATCAGCGATACCGCCCGCAGTAATATTCCCGCACTAGGCTACGCGGGGACCTACGCCATTGCGAACGTTTTACTGACGTTGGCCGGTTCGCTAATTGTTATTATCTGGCCGGGAATACTCGGATAGCGCTTTAACAGAGGAATTCGCGGCAAAGCTAAACATTATTTTAACCTTTTTTCATTTTACCAGAACTTTCTTACTGGGCTGGGGTCTGAATTAGTGCCACTGCTTTTCTTTGATATCCCCATATTGAGGAGCCCGATAGTCCCGCCTTCTTAGGTTCAAGACTATCGGGGTTTTTCTTGCCTGAAAATCAAGCCCTTACCTATCAATAGCTTAAGCCCACTTCGCATAGTCATTGGCGATGAAATGGCGGCAGAGGTGCATTTATCCGTAAGTTATAACTTTTTGAATCCTTTCGTTAGCTGTTCATCAAATCGTTTCTTAGCAATCTCTGTAAGAGCAGCAACCTGCAAATCATGCCAATTATCATAGGTCGTATGGGCAGAAATAAACTTATCCCACTCATGATCAGGGATAGCTGCAAAATCCTCTGCCGTCTCTATTTTAAAACCTGATTTAGATAACATGTCATCTAAAGAGGTAAAACTAGAACACCTAGATAAGAACTCAGGGTTTATGCTCTCATCCAAGGTTACTTGCATAGGCTTTTTCTCAAGTTCTTTCATATTCTTTTCAAGCTGTGGCATATTGCTTTTGATCGTAAGTTTACTCTTCATATTATCTCCATATACTTGTGTTTAGGTTTAGAATTACCACACAAAGAGTAGTCTATTTTTTCAGTTCAACGCCCCAATTTGCAGATAGATAACTTATTAATTAATATCGTATTAGTTTTATTTTTGAGCGAACCCACTTCAAAAATTTTTATTGTAAAACCCACGTAATTTAAATAATCCCCTTTAAATTCAATGCACTAACATTTTTACGCGATCCACTACGAGATCCAAATACTGAAAAACACTGAAATTCTTTTCAACCTTTTCAGTTGGCATAACGCTGCAAAGCCCCAGCCACGGCGCGGGCTGGCGGGGTGTTTTGTAGAAAACTAAAACTGAAAAAACTTTATAACGCAAAGTGTGCAGGCGGGTGCGGTGTAGTGCCGTTTCCGTCATGATTACGTTTCTTTAGTGGCAGGTTCTGCTACGTGTGTGGGGTGTGGCTGGCGTGATCCATTTCGGGTGTTGCGGTGTGATGGTGGGTTTATTACGGGCCGTGTTGGGCCGCTGGCAGTGCTTTTAGATGGGCGTAAAAAAGCCCGCGCGTGGCGGACTACTGTAGACTACATACTTAACATATGCGCCGGTGAGACTCTCTTATGCTTTTGAACTGAATAGTAACCGCGATAACACTGCATATAATCCAGTCGAAACCGCGAGCAGAAATATTAAAACCAAAAGAAGCTCATTCCAGCTCCCTTCACTGTCAGCACCGCCGATATAGCTATCAACGATTCGCGAAAGTGAATAGATGAAGGGTTTAACTTGATCAATATTCTTAAATATAAAAAAACTGCTCATAAAACAGGTAATGAACAGCAGTATTTTTTTAGCGAAGCTTACATTGCGCAAAGTTTCTACTCCCTGTGACGTCCACCCGTCCGTAAGCCATAAGACCTGTGCTGCCCGGCACCCTAAATTTTTTAGCCTTAAGTATCCTGTCCCTGACAACCGCATAATCACTAACCTGAAAGAATGTAATACATCCCCAAGAGGTACCACTGCCATCAGGCCGCAACGGATGCAGCCGAAACTGGCCTCGCTTCACGCCGTTAACATATAAATTATCGTTCATTGTCTCGTGGCTAAATAGACCAAACCACTCATCATGGTTGGTACCATTCCACAAATCCAAACCTGTGTTACGAACTTGATTACCCAAACTACCAACAGGGCGATCTACAATCCAGTATTGTCCGGGAGGTAATGCGGAATGCGGAATATCTGAACATTCAGGCATATTGCTATAAGGCTGGTCACCAGAAAATACGTCAAAAGTTCCTAATCCATAACAATGAAACGTGGCCTTTGCGCCGTTATTGGTCAGCCGATTATAATCCATCCTACAGATTTGCATTTTTTTGAATTCCCTCTCATTTGTATGTATCCATCATAATTAACCTGACTTTAACATAAATTTCACGGACAACAAAAACTCACTATAATGCGAATTACTCCGATAATCCTCCGTTACAGACGATTTAATACTCAGATTACTTCACTCCGATCACAGGGGCGTATTTACTGCGTAATCCGTCTGACTTGGCCCCGGTGGAGGTGATGCTCCCGGCGTTTAGCGGGCCGCCGGTATTGGTATGGCTATGTGCTGCGGTCAACTGCGCCAGCTCTTTCACCACATCCAGCGTATCCAGCATGAGGGACATCACGTTAATCTGCTGGCTACCAATCCACACCACCGGCGCAATCACATCCTGCCGGGCGGCGGCGATGCTGCTGCGGATATTGCCAATCTTCTCTATCAAGTCCTGCCCCACATCGGTGGTTAAGGTTTTGCCCACTTTGGCCATGTAACTGGCTTGGGTGGCCAGACTGTAATCCCCCTCACTAATATGCTGGATAGCACCGGCCAGTAAGGTCGCCGTCCCCAGTACCGTGGTTTTATCGGTAGCCTGAACGGTGGTTTCGCGGGCCACCAGTGTGCGGGTTTCATCATCGGCAGTAATCACCCGGCTCATGGATTCCTCACGGATCACCTGATCGGTTTTGCGCTCCCAGTCCCCTGCCACCGTAACCCGCTGCGATACTCCGTCGCGCTGTTGTTGTAGTTGCTCACCCGGCTGCACGGTGGGCAGGTTATTGCCCTGTGATAGCGTCTGACGCACAAACGGCTTATCGGGCCTGCCGCCGGTAAAGCCCACTTCCACCAAAGTACCCGCCGGAGGAAACTGGAACATGCCCGACTCCGCACCGGCCATCGGCAAGGGTAACGGCACCGCAGGGTAAACCGGCGTATCTGCTGCTGCCTTGCCATCATCATCCAGCAATTGCAGATTTACGGCATAGCGGGGCCGGAACGGATCGGCCATATCACCGCTGGTTACTGCTTCGCTCGGCCCCTCCACACGGGCCATTTTCGGGGGAGTGGACACTGCCCTTAAGGCTTTCTTAAGACAGAATTATTACAGTACGCACATTCCCTATTTCCGCTTCAGGTTACACCGTGAAGACCAGCAAAAGCGCCAGCCAAACCGATATCGCAACGCCAACATTAAATAATAACTCAACAGCGCTGATAATTAGGACAAACTCCCTTTACTCATTGCCCTTATCCTTCTATTTTTGGCAGGCTTGCGGGCTGATAATCAGTGGATTGCTATTTTTATGGCTATCACGCAATGAGCAACTGGATTGGCTTATCAGTAATTATTGGTTTGATCCCGTCAGCCAGAGCTTTCCGTGGGAACATAATTACTGGTTAGATTTACTCAACCATCGGCTGTTGAAGATAACCCTGATCAGCACCGCGGTAGCAGGGCTGTTATGGGGTATTTATCGCCGTAATAGTCGTTTGATTACCACTATGCTGCTGTTTGGCGTCGGTCCTTTGGTTATCGGTATTTTAAAAGCCACCAGTGCGCATTCATGCCCCTGGGACTTAGTTGAGTATGGCGGTAAAGCCCTTGGTTATGTATTGATGGGAACGGCGCAGGGCCGGGGCATTGCTTCCCCGGCGGTCATGCCTCCAGCGGTTTTGCCATTATGGCACTATTTTTCCTGTTTTACCCAGAACAACCACGGTTGGCGACATGGTGCTGGTTGGCCGCTATAAGCCTTGGCATGTTGATGGGGTTGGGTCAAATCATGCGTGGGGCACATTTTCTTACTCATAACCTGTGGGCAGGTTGGTGGGTTTGGCTCAGTCAATTGGCTGTGTTTGGGATAATTAGCGGTTATTACAATCGCGATAAAGGTACAAGTTAATGGAACAAATGAATTATTTTTTCTTTTCCATGATCAATGCGACTCCGGCATCGTCACCGTGGATAATTTCTTTGGCAACATTTATTGCCCGCGACCTGATCATGATTGTTCCCCTTTTGTTGATCGGACTTTGGTTGTGGGGGCCGCAAAACAGTATGGATGCGCAACGAGCGGTGATTGTTAAAGCCGCGATTGCTCTGGCTTTCTCTATGCTGTCAGCCGCCTGTATAGGGATGCTTATTCCGCATGATCGGCCTTTTGTCGTCGGTTTTGGCTATAATTTTTTGAATCATGCCCCTGATAGCTCCTTCCCCAGTAATCATGGCACCGTGGCCTTTACCTTTGCTCTGGCTTTCGTGTTCTGGCACCACTTATGGTCCGGTATCAGTCTGATGATTGCAGCGATTGCCATTGCCTGGTCGCGAATTTACCTCGGCGTTCATTGGCCATTAGATATGGTTGGTGCTTTCCTGCTAGGGATTGTCGGTTGTCTGTTTGCACAATTGCTGTGGAACTTATTCGGTGAAAGTATCGCAACAGGAATGAAGCGCCTTTATCATTTCAGCTTTGCACTACCGATCAGCAAAGGATGGGTACGAGGCTGATATCTGCATGTAACTTATTTCACATTGCCGATGGCGTCTAAAAGTCGGCAATAGACTTCTTTCTCTCCCCCACATTTTAAAATCAAACAATTAACCAACATTATTTTTATAAATCACCGTCTCACTCACTGAGAATGTCATAATAATAACAAAACAAGCCATCAAAAGTGTAATTTCGTGCGCGTTAATGTTGTAATATTCACTTAATGTTACCATCATAACAACATTACTGACTGACAGATAAACTAAAGGATAGCCATCATGACGATTAATTACGCGAGCTATATTGACCACACCCTACTGGCAATGGACGCCACGGAAGCGCAAATAATCAAGCTGTGTGAAGAAGCAAAGCAAAACCATTTTTACGCCGTATGTGTTAACTCTGGCTATGTTCCGGTTGCCGCTCAACAGTTAGCAGACAGTCAGGTTAAAGTGTGTTCTGTTATTGGTTTCCCTCTGGGCGCGAGCCTGACTGAAGCAAAAGTTTTTGAAGCTCAGGCGGCCATCAACGCAGGCGCGCAAGAAATCGATATGGTGATTAATGTAGGCTGGTTGAAAAGCGGTAAAATCGCCGACGTTAAGGCAGATATTAAGGCAGTACGCGACAATTGCGCCGCTACCCCGCTGAAAGTAATATTAGAAACATGCCTACTCAGCGATGAGCAGATTGTACAAGTGTGTGAAATGTGTCGTGAGCTTGATGTGGCTTTTGTTAAAACATCAACTGGTTTCAGCACTGGCGGCGCGAAAGAAGAACATGTCAAACTGATGCGTGCCACAGTTGGCCCGGTAATGGGCGTTAAAGCCTCAGGTGCGGTACGTGATAGAACCACGGCCGAGACAATGATTAAAGCCGGGGCCACACGAATCGGTACCAGCTCAGGCGTCGCTATCGTTTCAGGCCAACAGGCAACAGCTTCAAGCTACTAACGTCGTGATCGTTTACTGATGATTTTGTAGCCCGGTAACCACCGGGCTTATTTATTGCAATACATTGTATTTTAATAAATTATACGGCATCGTGTTGAAAACAATTTGTCAGGAATCGCTTATGGAAACCCGCCGCGCAGAACGAATCAATAAACTTACTCAGGCTTTGAAGCGTGCCGATAAAATCCACCTGAAAGATGCCGCAAATCTGTTGCGTATCTCTGAAATGACTATCAGACGGGATCTCAGCGCCGAACCCAGTTCGGTTATTTTGTTGGGGGGCTACGTTGTAATGGACCCTAAAAGCAACAATGCCAATAACTATTTTGTTTCCGATCAACAGGCCAAACAGGTTGAAGAAAAGCGGCGTATCGGGCAACTGGCAGCACAACTTATTGCCGAAAATGACACGGTTTTTTTTGATTGTGGTACCACTATCCCCTTGATTATCGAAGAGATAGATGAAGAACTGACATTTACTGCTATTTGTTACTCCCTTAACACTTTTCTGTCTTTACAAGATAAGCCTAACTGCAAAGTTATCTTGTGCGGTGGGGAATTCAAGCCCAATAACTATATCTTTACCCCACTTAGCCAGCACTCTGAATTGGACAACGCCTGTCCGAACATAGCTTTTATCTCAGCAGCGGGCGTCTCCCTGGAATATGGTGCTACCTGTTTTAATTTCGATGAAATATTGCTCAAGCACCGCGCCATTACTCAATCTCAGCATAAGGTTCTGGTCGCTGATCACAGCAAATTTGGCAAAGTCAAACCAGCCAGTATCGGTGTATTGACACTATTTGATACCTTAATCACTGACCGTCAGCCGGATAATGCGTTCACCCATTTCTTTTCGCAACATGGCATAAAAGTAAACTACTGACCCTGCCAGTAGCCGATCAGACTTGGCTGAACGCTACAAAAGTGTGCGTATTTGCAGCGTTCAGTGGACTCCCGACACTACGTTAGGCTTATTGTATTTTATCCCTTCCATACTCTTCACCCTTGATACAAATACTAAAAATCCTAGATGAAGACACTGAAAAGATAAATTTTCGCCCTTATTCCTTCGTGAATTATGGATTATATTTATGCAGCGGTTATCATCAATAAATGACCATAACTAAATTATGGTTAAATATTATTCCTAACATTTAAATTTCAAAATACCATTTCATTGATTAATTAGCACACAGAAAACCCATTATTTAAGCGAAATTAATTTAACATTTAGCATTATCTTAACGGATTCGAGTAAGCAGATGCGGCAACTTTAATTATCATACAAAATGTATGTAGCAAGAATTCATATGATAAATAAACTAGCTCATGTCATAAGTCACGTATTAGAATATAATATCAGGTCATACCACTGCCGGTTATTTATTATTCTTTCCATTAACTCCAATAGCAAAAGATAACCCAAAACCCCCAACAAAACCATTAAAAATCAATTAATTGGCATATATCACCGTTGTTTTGTTTATGATTTTCATCAATAAATTGACGAATAAAAATATTTTCACTAGATCCCATGACTCAGTTAAAATATATTGCCATACCAGAAGTCAGGAGCAACAAATCGTCTGTTTATTTATTCATCAGACATACGGAACTCCTTTTAATTATGTTTGCTATTAGAAATAGATAAAAACATTTACGTAACAAATAGCCATAAATTCGCAACAAGAGATGACAAACGAGTTTATCAAGCATTTGAGAGCAGGATCACGGTAGTTTTCACTACAAATAGCTATCTTGCCGCCAGCAAAAACTAATGCTCGTATTAGAACGACGAAAATATCCGATGCAGAGATTTCACTCTCGAAATATCGGTTAAATTTTGCACTTTAAATTTCAAGTATGAATTTTAAGCGTTAGACAGAAAACTTGGACTTTAGACATAGCAGTATGACTACCGTATTAAAGTAATAACCAGGGCACCATTTTAAAGAATCGTTTTGACTGAATTTTTTACCTGATCGCGCAACTCAATAATGTGTGGCAGGTTTCTAACTTTCGGCTCTTAATTTCAAATTAACGTGTTCACAATGGAGATCTTTATGGACACTACTCAAACTGCGGGCACAGTTGCCTCCACGGGAAAAACCTCAGCAAGTGCATGGCGTAAAAGTGACACCATGTGGATGTTGGGTCTGTACGGTACAGCAATCGGCGCAGGGGTTCTCTTCCTGCCGATCAACGCCGGTATCGGTGGCCTGCTGCCACTGATTGTTATGGCTATCATTGCTTTTCCAATGACCTTTTATGCTCACCGTGGCCTGTGCCGCTTTGTGCTGTCTGGTAAAAATGCCGGTGAAGACATTACCGAAGTGGTTGAAGAACACTTTGGTGTCGGCGCGGGTAAACTGATTACTCTGCTTTACTTCTTCGCAATCTACCCGATTCTATTGGTTTATAGTGTCGCTATTACCAATACCGTTGATAGTTTCATTACTCACCAGATGCATCTGCCATCACCACCACGCGCTATTTTGTCCCTGATCCTGATTGTGGGCTTGATGACCATCGTGCGTTTTGGTGAACATGCTATCGTTAAGGCGATGAGTATCCTGGTCTTCCCGTTTGTTGCGGTACTGATGCTGTTGGCTGTGTACCTGATTCCAAACTGGTCTGGCGCAATCTTCGAACACGTATCACTGGATGGTAACGGTACAGGCAGCGGCTTGTGGATGACACTGTGGCTGGTTATTCCGGTAATGGTGTTCTCATTCAACCACTCCCCTATCATCTCCGCCTTCGCTGTTGCAAAACGTGAAGAATACGGTGTGGATGCTGAGAAAAAATGTTCCCGCATTTTATCTTTCGCTCATATCATGATGGTTGTAACCGTTATGTTCTTCGTTTTCAGTTGCGTACTGAGCTTGTCTCCTGCGGATCTGATGGAAGCGAAAAACCAGAACATCTCTATTCTGTCTTATCTGGCTAACCACTTTAATACCCCGATGATTGCCTACATGGCACCGGTTATTGCCTTTATCGCTATCACCAAATCTTTCCTGGGCCACTACCTGGGTGCGCGTGAAGGCTTCAATGGCATGATGATCAAATCTCTGCGCAGCAAAGGCAAAGAGATCAATCATGATAAACTGAACCGCATTACTGCGCTGTTCATGCTGGTGACCACCTGGATTGTTGCGACAATGAACCCAAGCATTCTGGGGATGATCGAAACATTGGGTGGCCCAATCATCGCGATGCTGTTGTTCCTGATGCCAATGTATGCAATCCACAAAGTCCCTGCGATGCGCAAATACAGCGGGCATGTCAGTAACGTATTCGTCGTAATCATGGGCCTGATTGCCATCTCTGCAATCTTGTTCAGCCTGTTCGGAAAATAATTTTCTGGCTGATGTTATATCCCTAAATAATTCGAGTTGCAGGAAGGCGACAAGCGAGAGACAAATGGGTTGTAACCATGTTGAACCCCGCTTGCACTGATCCACAGAGGTGAGGCCCAAGGATGGGCTGAGTAGTCAACCCACATGCAGCTTGAAGGATGGCGGGTCTAAATCGTTTCAAAAGCCGGTGCGTTCGCTCCGGCTTCCTATCTACGGCAATGTAAGCAATTTTAATAATTAGAACCGTTACGAGGCTAATATATGGTCAGCGTCTTTGACATTTTCAAGATTGGTATTGGTCCTTCCAGCTCTCATACTGTTGGCCCGATGAAGGCCGGTAAGCTGTTTACCGATGATTTAATCGAACAAGGGCATCTTCCTGCCGTCACCCGAATCACTGTGGATGTTTATGGTTCTTTATCCCTCACCGGTAAAGGCCACCATACTGATATTGCTATCATTATGGGCCTGGCGGGGAACCTGCCCGACACCGTTGATATCGACACAATACCTGCGTTTATCCGTGATGTTGAGCTGCGGGAACGTCTGTTACTGGCTAACGGTCAACACGAAGTTGATTTCCCCGCTCAAGGGGGAATGAACTTCCACACCACCAATCTGCCGCTGCACGAAAATGGCATGACCATCAGTGCACACGCTGGTGATGAATGTATTTTCAGCAAAACCTACTACTCCATCGGCGGCGGGTTTATTGTTGATGAAGAGCACTTTGGTCAGCAGGACAACCAGGCGATTGCCGTTCCTTACCCATTCAGCTTTGCACGAGATTTGCAAAAGCACTGTAAAGACACCGGGTTATCTTTATCCGGTTTAGTGATGCAAAATGAACTGGCGCTGCACAGCAAAGCCGAGATTAGCGCACATTTTGCCGCAATCTGGGCGGTTATGCAGGCCGGCATTGAGCGTGGTATTAACACTGAAGGGCTATTACCTGGCCCGATGAAAGTGCCGCGCCGCGCTGCGGCGTTACGTCGTATGCTGGTTAGTACAGATAAAAATAATTCCGATCCAATGATGGTCGTTGACTGGATCAATATGTATGCCCTGGCAGTTAACGAAGAAAATGCGGCCGGAGGGCGGGTTGTGACCGCGCCGACGAACGGCGCATGTGGCATTATTCCGGCGGTTTTATCTTACTACGACAAATTCATTCGTCCGGTAAATGAGAACTCTTACAGCCGCTATTTCCTGGTCGCTGGTGTCATTGGCGCGCTGTATAAGATGAATGCATCTATTTCAGGCGCTGAAGTCGGTTGCCAAGGGGAAGTGGGTGTTGCCTGTTCTATGGCCGCTGCTGGTTTGGCAGAATTGATGGGGGGCAGCCCGGCACAGGTTTGCATCGCAGCAGAAATCGCGATGGAACATAATTTAGGGCTGACTTGCGACCCGGTTGCCGGACAGGTTCAGGTGCCGTGTATCGAACGTAACGCTATTTCTGCGGTACAGGCGGTCAACTCTGCTCGTATGGCACTGCGCCGCACCAGTGAGCCGAGTGTTTGTCTGGATAAAGTCATTGAAACGATGTATGAAACTGGCAAAGACATGAACTCAAAATACCGCGAAACGTCCCGTGGTGGTTTGGCGATCAAGGTCGTTGCCTGTAACTGATTCTCTTTAGTAATCAAATGATAAAAGGGCTACGGTGAAGTAGCCCTTTTAACGTTATTGACAAAGTACCCGCGACGAAGAAAACAGGCAGGCTGTAACGACGCCATAACCCCTTACCTGGGGCTAGAGCCGCGCCATTCCTGGCACGGACGTTTTACTCTTCTGCCTATCCTCACCGTTCAAGATCGAGTCATCGGGGTTTGTCAGCAGCCTTTTGTTTTATTAATCTAGCTAAATAACTGACTGATTTTCATCATCAAAAAATCCCAGATGCGGCTGAAGAACCCACCCTCTTTGACTTCGTTTAATACCACCAAAGGGCGCTGATCAATGGTTTTCCCGTTCAGTTGAAAATCGATAGTCCCGACCACCTGATGCTTCGCCAGCGGCGCACGTAACTCCGCTTGATCCAGCTTATAACTGGCTTTCAGGTTTTTCATCTGCCCTTTCGGGATGGTGATAGCCGCATCTTCAGCCACACCTAAATCAACCTGACCGGTATCACCCAACCAGACTTTTTGTGTGATAAATGGTTTCGTGGTTTTAATCGGCACTACCGTCTCATAGAAACGGAAACCCCAGGTCAGCAGTTTTTCGCTTTCATTGAAACGAATCCGGTCACTCGGCGCACCTAACACCACAGAGATAAGGCGCATCGGCCCATCGGTTGCCGATGCTACCAGATTATGCCCCGCACCAGTGGTAAAGCCGGTTTTCATGCCATCAACGTTGAGATTTGTGCTCCACAACAAGCGGTTACGGTTGATCTGGCGAATTTTGTTAAAGGTAAATTCTTTCTCTTTATGCAGTGCATATTCGTCCGGCACATCACGTATCAGCGCCTGCCCCAACACGGCCATATCGCGCGCAGTGCTGTACTGCCCTGGCGCATCAAGGCCGTGTACCGTCATAAAATGGGTATTCGCCAAACCTAATGCTTTAGCGTAATTATTCATCAAACCAACAAAGCTATCTTGGCTGCCCGCGATATAGTCGGCTAATGCGATGCTGGCATCATTGCCCGACTGAATAACAATACCTTTATTTAAATCAGACAATCGCACCTGATCACCGGGTTTCAAAAACATGAGCGATGAGCCGCGCAGCGCAGGATTACCTGTGGCCCACGCATCCTTACCCACCGTCACTAAATCATCCGGATGCACTTTACCGGCTTTGAGGGCTTGCCCAATAACATAACTTGACATGATTTTCGTCAAACTGGCCGGATCAAGGCGCTGGTCACTATTGCCCTCAGCCAATATTTTTCCGCTGTTGTAATCCATCAGCACATAGGCTTTGGCATCCACCGGAGGGGCTGTCGGGGCGTCAGCCGCGTGTACCGCAGGCAGTGCTAACAGGAGTAAACCCGCACTGAACGTTAAATTTTTAATCCTGAAAGGGAAGGTATATTTCATCATGAGGTCGCCAGAGTATCCTTGCAAATAATCGGAAATGAGTGGTATTCCCACAACTAGCCACTGTCCAATTAGCGAAAAAGTAACGTTTTTTCACTGATACTGAAGTATTAGCTTAGCCATATTTATGTACCTTTTCTAAATTTATCCCATTGGCGCGGCAATTGGGCAATGTTTTACGTTTTGTTTTGTAAAGAGTGGCAATCTGATTAGTTTTAATGGCTAAGCGGCTAAACGTCTTACCATTTAAACATCCTTACATCTAAGTCCCTAAACGTCTAAAAGAGATTAACATATTCCAAAAAGTAATATACACAGAGTATTTGTTCTTTTTAGAGTCTAAGTCAGCGGCGTTATTATCCCACTAAGTCTTCGTTAACCAATTAATGCTGCTAAATAATTGCTGGAGAAAATAATGGCTATTCCCCGTTCGGTGCTGGAACTTATCGGCCACACTCCTTTGTTGGAATTGACCCGCTTTGACACCGGCCCATGCCGGTTGTTTGTTAAGCTGGAGAACCAAAACCCCGGCGGTTCGATTAAAGACCGCGTTGCGCTCTCAATGATTGAACAGGCGGAAAAAGAGGGTTTGCTGCAACCCGGCGGCACCATTATTGAAGCCACCGCCGGGAATACCGGGCTTGGGTTGGCGCTGGTTGCCGCACTAAAAGGCTATAAGCTGATATTGGTGGTGCCGGATAAAATGAGCCAGGAGAAAATTTTCCATCTGCGCGCATTGGGTGCGCAAGTGCTGCTAACCCGCTCTGATGTAGGTAAAGGGCATCCGGCTTATTATCAGGACTATGCTCTGCGGTTGGCGCAGGAGACTCCGGGTTCTTTCTATATTGATCAGTTCAATAACCCGGCTAACCCCGCAGCTCACCGTACCTCAACCGGCCCGGAACTGTGGCAGCAGATGAGCGAACACATCGATGCCATCGTAGTGGGTGTGGGTTCCAGCGGTACGCTGAGTGGCCTGAGTCACTATTTCTCCGAAGTTTCACCGACAACTGAATTTGTACTGGCCGATCCCGCCGGTTCCATTTTGGCGGATTTCGTCGACAGCAACCACATTGGCGATGCCGGTAGCTGGCTGGTCGAAGGGATTGGTGAGGATTTTATCCCACCGCTGAGTAACTTCTCACAAGTCAAAAAGACCTATCGAATTGATGATACTGAGGCTTTCAGCACCGCTCGCACCTTACTGCGGGAAGAAGGTATGCTGGCCGGGTCATCGACCGGCACCTTGCTGGCTGCGGCATTGCGCTATTGCCGTGAGCAAACTGAGCCTAAACGCGTGGTCACTTTTGTTTGTGACAGCGGTAATAAATATCTGTCGAAAATGTTCAATGACTACTGGCTGTTAGAGCAAGGTTTGCTAAGTAAACCGCAACAGGGCGATTTGCGTGATTACATCACCTATAGCCATGAGAATGGCGCGACTATTTCAGTTTCTCCACAGGATACGCTGGCCACCGCTCATGCCCGAATGCGCCTGTATGACATCTCCCAATTGCCGGTACTGGATGGCGAGAGGATCGTTGGATTAATCGATGAATGGGATCTCCTGAACGCAGTGCAAGCCGATGCTTCCCATTTCAAACACCCCGTCAGCCGCGCGATGACACCTCAGGTCAATACATTACAAAAAGAGGCCGATTACTGCTCTCTGCTGGCCACCTTTAATGAGGGGCATGTGGCGGTGGTGCTCGATGGCGAGCGATTCCTCGGCCTGATTACCCGTACTGATGTTTTGAATAGTTGGCGTCAAAAGCTAGCTTAACCTTCTCATATTAAGGATTTTTATCATGGCAAAGTTCGATACCTTAACCGTCCATGCCGGTTATACCCCTGATAGCACCGGTGCAGTGATGCCCGCAATTTACGCGACATCCACTTTCGCACAACCGGCCCCCGGCGAACACACCGGGTATGAATATTCCCGCAGTGGTAACCCGACACGTACCGCGTTGGAAAAAGCAGTTGCAGAATTGGAAGGCGGTATTCGTGGTTATGCCTTTGCTTCCGGATTAGCGGCTTGCTCGACCGTTCTGGAACTGCTGGATCAGGGCAGTCATATCATTGCGGTGGATGATTTATACGGTGGAACCTATCGCCTGCTGGAGAAAGTACGCAGCCGCACTGCCGGTTTGCGGGTGACTTATGTCTCCCCTGCGGATACCGCAGCCTTGGAACAGGCCATTTTGCCTGACACCAAAATGATCTGGGTGGAGACGCCAACTAACCCATTGTTAAAATTGGCGGATCTGACGGCGATTGCTGCGATTGCCAAGAAACATCAATTGATTAGTGTGGCAGACAACACCTTTGCCTCGCCGTATATTCAGCGCCCGCTGGACTTAGGATTTGATATCGTGGTGCATTCAGCCACCAAATACCTTAATGGTCACTCCGATGTGGTCGCCGGTGTCGCGGCAGTAGGCAATAACCCTGAACTGGCGGAACAATTAGGCTTTTTGCACAATGCCATTGGTGGGATTTTAGACCCGTTCAGTAGCTTCCTGACATTGCGTGGTTTGCGCACTCTGGCTTTGCGCATGGCACGACATAACCACAGCGCCCAACGCATTGCTGAGTGGCTTGAACAGCAGCCACAAGTGGAAAATGTGTATTATCCGGGGCTGAAAAGTCACCCACAACATGCGCTGGCAGCCAAACAGATGACGGGTTTCGGCGGCATGATTTCAGTACGCTTGAAAGGGGATGATGAGTTTGCTCGCGCAGTCATTAAACGCTCACATTTGTTTACGCTGGCCGAGAGTTTGGGCGGTGTTGAGAGCTTGATTAGTCAGCCCTACAGCATGACTCATGCATCAATCCCGCTGGAAACCCGCTTAAAACACGGCATTACCCCGCAGTTATTGAGGTTATCCGTCGGGATTGAAGATACCGACGACTTGATTGCTGACTTGGCGCAGGCGTTAAACGGCTAAGGTTTAATCAGGCAAGAAAGCATGCGGGCCGGATCTGCCGCCACCCGCAGCGCCTCGACAGCCTGAGCTGTTAAGCTAAAAGAAGAGGCCAAAGCAATCAGCAAAGTCGCACTCCCAGGCCAGAAATACGTACTTTAGTCATTATCGCCATCCTCAAAATAGGTTTTTATGATTTAATATCAACAGGTTGATTAGGAATCTACTGATGGTATAACCACTTCAGGATAAAATTCCGCTGCAACATCCGGATGAGAGCGCAAGCGCCCTTTGAGGTAGTTCAGCCCAACATCGCGGAACAGCGGATTATCAAGGTCGCTCGCCGCGCCACGGGCCGCAGCCGCCAGTTCTGCCGTTAACGGGTACAATGGCACCACCGCATCTAAACGCGCACCGAGGAAGAATGCGATGGATAAGCGGTCAGTCCCCGCCGGTGGGGTTTCAACCCGATGCACCGTTGCGCGCAAATACCCATTACTGGCCAGCTCCAACAATTCACCAATATTGACCACAAAAGTACCGTCCTGCGGAACGGCATCAATCCACTGCCCCTCTTCCACTTCAACCTGTAAACCACGCTGTTTGTCTTGCAGTAAAAAACTGAGAAAGCCTGAATCTTTGTGCGCGCCAACGCCCTGCCCGCTTTGTGTGGTTTCGCGCCCCGGATAACGAATCAGCTTGATATGTTCATTAGGTTTATCGCCATATAACTCATCAAAGGCGTTTTCATCCAGACTCAGCGCTTGAGCAAAAGCACGCAGTAGGCGTAAAGCCATCGCAGTCATTTCAAGCTGCCATTGCAATAATGCGGGTTTTAATTCAGGCAGTGCCTCAGGCCATTGATTCGGGCCTTGCAACCGCGCCCAAATTGGCGTATCCGCCGTTTGTGGTAATGGATGCCTCTCGGCACCGATATCGAACTGTTCACGCCAATCTGGTTGGCCGCGCGTTAATTCGGAAGCGGCACGGTTGTAACCGCGAAAATGTGGAGAATGGATCATCGCTACCGACTGTTTTTCCTCATCGGGTAGCGCAAAGAACTGCCGTGCTAGCGTTTGTATCTGTTGTAACAGTGTCGAGTCGATACCGTGGCCGGTAAGATAAAAAAAGCCGATATCCCGTGCGGCATCACGTAATGCGAGCAGAAATGCCTGACGTTCAGCATCACTGCCATTGAGTTGGGAAAGGTCTAATCGCGGTAACTGATTAATCGGTGCGGGGTTAGCCGCGAATGGCTTGCTTGATATTTGGTGAGTCATTTTTCACTCCAGAATTTTCAGTTGGTTTTTTTTCTCGCTCAGAACCAATGAAAACTGGACAACCATACAAACGGATAATTAGCATAATCAACTCCTGAGCTATGGGGTGAAAGCAGAGCGACGACAACCCCATTACAGCGTGGGTTGTTAAGCGCGTTATCGAGCAGATACTTAACAATCTATATCCAAACGATATAAATAATTAACACCCAAAGAGCACCCGTCACCAATATCAATCCGTTCTATGTTATTTCTTTCATCATTGACAACCACCGCAAACCAATCATTATCAGTGATAATAAATACAACCATCATCACTCTGTCTTATTTCGTGGCTAATCTGAACCCCTTTCATGTTTGATCTGAAAGTATTAGGTTAATGATTGATGCCCTTTATTCTGTCGGGGAATGTACTATGTTCGGCAAATGCATAACGCAGTTTTACCTTAGTCGTCTGGCTTACCAGGAGGGTCTTAATGGATTTGGCCCTATTTGATTTAGATGAAACGCTGATCAGCGACGATTGCTCGGGTTTATGGATGCGTTGGCTGGTTGATGAAGGGTATGCCCCGATCGAGCTGGCAGAACAAGAACAGCGTTTAATGAAGCAGTATTATCGCGGACAACTGTCAATGTCTTGCTATATGGAGTCGACACTATCGCCTCTGGCGGGGAGAGACACGACAGAAGTCGCGGCGTGGGTTGAGCGCTTTATCGAGCGTGATATTCTGCCGCGAATCTATCCGCAAGCCAGAAAGCAACTGGCCTGGCACCGTAAGCGCGGTGATTATATTGTGATCATTTCAGCCTCAGGCGAGCATCTGGTCACCCCGATTGCCAGGCATTTGGCTGCCAATACTGCGTTATCTATCGGTGTCACCGTAAAAGATAACCGTTATACCGGCCAGATCTATGGCACGCTGACCTACCGGGAAGGCAAAGTTGAGCGACTGAAACAGTGGCTATCCGCCTCGCCTCAGTTAGCCTTTCAGCACACCTACGGTTACAGTGATTCCATCAATGATAAACCTTTACTGGAATACGTTGATCACGCGGTGGTGATCAACCCCGGCACTGAATTAGTGGATTTAGCTATTTTGCATGACTGGGACATCTATCATTGGCAAAAAATAGCTAGCCCTAACTCCTAATAAATAGAGAGGCTTACATGTTGACTGTTTGGGGTCGTAATAATTCGACTAATGTCAAAAAAGTGCTTTGGTGTCTGGAAGAGCTGGAAATGGCTTATCAGCGAATTGATGCTGGCGGTCAATACGGGCAGTTAAATGAACCGCATTATCGCGCCTTAAATCCAAACGGCCTGATCCCCTGTCTGCAAGATGACGATTTTATTTTGTGGGAATCCAACACTATCGTGCGTTATCTGGCGGCACAATATGGCCAAAACACGCTTTATCAGGCAGATATACAGCAACGTGCAGGTGCTGAAAAGTGGATGGATTGGGTGACATCAAGTGTCACAGAGCCATTTAAAACAGTGTTTATTGGCTTGGTACGAACCCCGTCAGAGCAGCAGGATAAAACAAAAATCGCGCAGGGCATTGTGCAGTTAAATCGCTTAATGACCATTGCGGATGAGGCGTTAGCCAGCCAGGCTTATCTTTCCGGCGATAAATTTGGTATTGGCGATATTCCGCCAGGGTGCCTGGCCTATGCCTGGTTTAACCTGCCAATAGAACGCCCACACCTGCCACACTTACAACGCTGGTATCACAATTTGAGCCAAAGAGTGGCATTCCAGAAAGTCATTGATATTGGATTGAGTTAATTAAACAGGGGTGAGCAAACGCAGCTAACCCCTGAAGCTTCAAGTACAAACCCTATTCCCAAGGTCATTGGAGTCACAGGTAGGCAGCAAGTGAGCACATCCCGATGAACTTACTCAAGTAAGTGATTCGGGTAAGTGAGTGCAGCTAACACCCCTGTGACTTCAAGGACGAAGGGGATTAGAAATCGTAGCTGGCACCGACCATATAACGACGCCCATCCAGAACTTTGTCGTTAACGTCGATATCCACACGTTTATCTAACACGTTATATACCCCTCCCATCAAGCGAACTTCTTTCGTCAGTTGATAGTTCGCACCTAAATCGACAAAAGTATAAGACGGTGTACTCGCGCCCATACTGGTGCGACTGAGGTACTCCGAGGTTTTACCGCGATAGTTGGCGCGTATCCAGGTAGCCAGCTCTTCACTTGCCTGCCAGTTTACTGTGCCATTTATCATGTGCTTAGGCATCTGATTCAGTGGCTGGCCGGCAAACTGCCCGCTCTTCTGTTCAGATTCAGTAAAGGTATAGTTGGAGGTCAGTGACCAGTCTTTATTGATTTCCCAGCCAAAGGTCGCCTCGACACCACGGGTAATGGCTTTATCGACATTAGTACGATCACTGATAAATCGGTAAGAGGTGCCATTAATCATACATTGGCCGGAGGCATTACCGGTGGTATCAGTACAACGACGTACTTCAGTAATTTTATCTTTGAAATCAGTATTAAACAGCGTCATTCCGGCATTCAGCCCTTCCTGGTCATCCCAAAGGATACCGATCTCTTCGCTGAGACTTCTTTCTGGTTTCAGGTTGGCATTACCGATAATGATGGCCGGGTCACCTCTTCCCCCACCGGTGATTTGCCCCCAGTTTTCCGTGGCCTGACGCAAATCAGGTGAACGATAACCACCGGATACCCCACCTTTTAACGTCCATTGCTCCGCTAAATGCCAAACACCGTATAGCCGTGGCGTCCAGTGCGTACCGTAGTTTTCATCTTGATCCATACGGATGCCGCCGGTCAGGGCGAAATCGTTAGTCATCTGCCATTCGTCTTCAGCAAATAGCGCCCAACTCCAGCGCGTCAGCTTGGTGAGGTCACTGGCTGAGGCTAACTGATTACCTTGGTCATTCAGCTCTTCATAACGATATTGTCCACCCAAACTGAGGGTATGGTTATCCAGCAGGAAAGAAGTTTGCGTATTGAAAATATTGTCGACACTTTTCATTTCACGCGAGGGATTGCGGGTTTCGTCGCGCTGAACATAACTGGTTGAATTACCAAAATCATAATAACCGTGGTGGGTTATCGCATAATTATTACGATCATATTGCACATCACTGCCAGTACGGTTTGGTGCCACTGAACGCCCGGCTGTTGAATTTCTATCTTGCACATAATGGCCAATATCGAAATCAAATTCGTTTTTATCATCCGGTGTCAGAGTAAAGGTTGCCGCACCATTTCTCAGACGCTGTTCATTATAACCATCGACAATTTTGTCTTCGCTACGATGAGAAAGCAGACCGCTGACTTTTAATCCCAATAAACCATCAATTAATGGACCGGAAGCGTAAGCATTGGTCTGGAATATATCGCCGGAATTTGAATCTTCCTGCAAAGTCGCATCCGCACGCACGGTTCCATGCCACATTTTGCCCACTTTGCGGGTAATAACGTTAATTACGCCGCCCATGGCATCCGAGCCATATAACGAGGACATCGGGCCACGCACCACTTCGATGCGTTCTATGGCGGCAAGCGGTGGCAGCCAGCCCTGTTCAATGCCGGAGCCATCGCTGTTCGGGCGAGTGCCACGGGTATCAATCCGTTTGCCATCCACCAGAATCAAGGTATATTTCGCTGACATACCGCGAATACTGATATCGCTGTGGCTACCACCGCCGGTAACCACTACGCCGGGCACATCTTTTAGCGCGTCAGTAATATCGGTATAGGCTTTATTCTCGATTTGCTCGCGAGTCACCACGGAAATAGAGGCGGCGGAATCTTGAATTCGCTGCTGGAAGCCCGATGCGGTGACAACCATAGTATCGGTTGACGTGGTTTTTTTTGTTTCAGTAATATTGGTGTCAGCGGCATAAGCCTGAGATGAGATAATTGCAGCGATGACCCAAGTCGCTGAGTTTGTTTTCCTAAATACCTGATTAACCTTAACCATTACACGTTCTCCATGAGGTGTAAATTTATTCATAACCCTTTGTGCAGCCGATTTTTGCTTGCAGCAATACCGCCTGTCGGGTAGGTGAAAAATTATTATTTATAAATATTGGCAATAGCTCACTACAGCAGAAATATCGCCTTCGGCGCATCCTGCTTTATTATTATTTTATAAAACCTGCTACTTCTAAAAATATATGCCTTACGTTACATCGCTGATATGACACACAGTAAAATAAGGCATTTAAAAAATTCAGATCGACGGTTCTGTAACCAGCCCATCAATTAAAACTTGAGGTGTCCCTTGTGAGCAGTGCTCAATACGCCCTTTGACACCATAGACTTTGGCCAGACTATGCGGCGTAATCACCTCTTCCGGCAAACCGTTGGCAATCAACGCGCCATTTTGCAACATCAACACATGGTCGCCATGCCGTAGCGCAATATTGATATCGTGAACCACCACCACCGTAATAATGTTGCGTTTGCGGGTTTCCTGACGCACCAAATCCATTACGTGAAACTGATAATTCAGATCCAGCGCACTGAGGGGTTCGTCCAGCAGTAACAGTGACGGCTGGCGGATCAAAGACTGCGCTAACCCTACCAGTTGCTTCTGCCCGCCAGAGAGCTGGTCCAGATAACGCAGCGCCAGATGCGCAATGCCCAATTGTTCCAACAACGCCATTACTTCCGCTTCACTGCTGGCATTACTACGCCCACCCGACGCACGCTGTGCCACAATTATCGACTCCAGCACATGCAGATGTACACCAGCAGGAAGTGATTGTGGCAAATACACCACTTTTTCTGCCCGCTGAGCAAATGGCATCAACATCAGATCACGATCATCCAACCACAATTGCCCTTGCGCGCGGTTTAACCCCGCCAGCGAGCGCAACAATGTTGATTTGCCGCTGCCATTGGGCCCAAGTAGCACCGTGATTTTGCCACGAGGCAGCAACGGCACTTGTAAATTCTGAATCACCGGGTGTTTTGGGTAGCCTGCATTAAAATTTTCAATACGTAAGCCTGGAATCATACATTCCCCCGATGGCGCAAAATAATGCTCAGGAAGAATGGCACTCCCACCAGCGAGGTGACGATCCCGACCGGGATAATGATACCGGGAATCAGGTTTTTTGAGGCAATCGAGGCCATAGATAGCACCAACGCGCCAATCAGCGCACTGGCTGGCAGGTAGAAACGGTGGTCTTCGCCAAAAATCATGCGAGCAATATGAGGTGCGACCAGCCCGATAAAACCAATAGGCCCGACAAATGCAACTGCCAGCGCCGATAACATACTGATGCGCAGTAATGTGCCGAGGCGCAAACGGCGCACATCGATACCAAAACTTATCGCACGATCTTCACCAAGACGCAGCGCGGTCAGCTTCCACGAACTCATCATCGACAAGGGTAACATCAGCGCAAAGATGGCCAACATGATGCCCAGCTTGGTCCAGGATGCTCGCGCCAGACTGCCCATCGTCCAGAACACCAAGCCTTGTAACGTGTCTTCACTGGCGATGAATTGCATCATGGAAACCAGCGCATTAAAGGTAAACACCAAAGCAATACCGAACAGCACCACGCCAGAGGTGGCAACCCGCGTCCAGCGAGTGATACCGTCCAGCATCAATGCGGCAAACAAAGCAAAAATGAACGCATTAACCGAGATAAACCATTGGTCTGGCACCCCCGGAATACCTATCCCTGACACAATCGCCAATGCCGCGCCAAAGGCCGCCGCAGAAGAGACACCAAGTGTAAACGGACTGGCCAATGGATTATTCAAGATGGTCTGCATCTCTGCCCCAGCCAGCCCGAGTGATAAACCAATTACCACGGCCATCAGCGCATAGGGTAAACGAATATCCCAAACGATAACCCGGGTTCCGGCATCTGCGCTGACCGGATCAATTAACGTCTGCCACAGCGACGATAACGTTAAACCGGAAGGCCCCATAGTGAAATCCAGCAGCAAGCAGCCAAAGATTGCCAGAACCAATACCCCTAGAATTAACAGGCGGTGGCGCACGATATTTTTATAACGCCCCATGACACTCGCGTCCATTGGCTGCGGGGTGTTGGTCATAGGTTCAGTGGTTATGCTCATTTCTTTGTTACCTGATACCTGTTCATCGCTTACGACGGCTCATGATTGCGGTTTAAAAATCACTATTTCCCGGCTTCAATCCAATAAGTGCCACTGGGTTCCACCGCAAGGAATTGCGCATACAAATCATCCATCGTTTTCTTGGGGTCAAGAGATGCAAATTGTTCTGGATAGAACCATTTGGCAAAGCTTTGAATAGCTAACAGGTTATATGGCGAATTGTAATAATTATGCCAAATCGCATAGCTACGGCCATCTTTGACCGCACTGAGGGTATTGATCCCTTTACGATTGAGAATTTTTTGCAGTGAGGCTTGCGCCTGTTCTGGTGTAACTTGCGCGCCCAATGCCACTCCGGGAGCCTTGCTGTCAGGCGCTTTGCCGCCGCTGGCAATATAGATATCGGGATTCGCTGCCAGTACCTTTTCCAGATTGACGGTGCCTAACGCCCCCGGCAGTAGGTTTTTAGCAATATTATTGCCACCGGCCTGATCGATAAAATCGCCCATATTGCCTTTTCCAGCGCTACCGCAGCACTCTTCCGATGACCCAGCGCGTAATTCAATAAAGACACTCGGCTGGTTATTTTTCGGGATTTTACTTGTAATATCAGTAACCTGACGAACCTGCTCCTGATAGAACTTGATGTAGTTTTCAGCTTGCTGCTCACGATGCAGCACTTTACCCAGCACGCGCATACTTGGCAGGGTATTTTTTAGTGGCGAGGTACGAAAATCGACGAACACTACCGGGACACCCGCTTTTTCAAGTTGATTGACCAACTCGCTATTTTTACCGGGGCCATGACCTGATAAACCGAAGATGGCAATATCCGGGTTTAGCGTCAAAACCTTTTCCGGGCTAATACTGTCGGCAGTCGTGTTACCAATCAGTGGGATATTATCAATCTGCGGGAACTTAGCTTGATAGATTGCGTAGGTTTGCGTATCCAGCTTGCGAAAATCACCCTGCCAGCCAACAATGCGGTCAAATGGCTTTTTACCTTCGAGTAAGGAAACAGCATAAAATAAACGCCCTTCTCCCAGTAAAATTCGATCAACTTTTGCCGGAATCTCTACTGAACGGCCAGCCATATCAGTGACCGTCACCGCCGAAGCACTAAACCCCGCCATCAAGGTGCTGACGAATAACGCGCTAATACTTAGCCATTTCGCCATTTTCCCTGACACCATTGCCCGTAACTTAATTGTCCGTAACACAAGTTGCACACCAAACCCCTTATCTTTCTATATAAGATGGTGCTAACAATAAAGCAAATGATAATACTTATCAATAAGATTGCTATAAGTGATTGGATGTAAATCTATGTAAAAGCTTATTTTATAATATTATTTAAACAGTAGGGCTAAATCCGCCCCATTCTCAGATCAATAATGAACAAGATTTAGCGAAATTATTCGCGCATGACTGCTCAAAAAAACACCAACCCGATGACGTAAAAAAGGGCGATAGCATTATCGCCCTTCTATCACTATAAGGTTACGTTGGCTACGACATCACTTTAGTCAGGAATCTGTACCGACTTTTTCGGTTCCAGGCCATCTTCACTGTCATCACGCCATTTTGGGAATTCCATATCTTTATATTTGATAACCTTAGTGCCACGAGTCAACTTGAAGCCGAACCAAATGATCAGGAACAATGGAATACCAATATAAGTTGCCGTCACACCATACCAATCAATCCTGTCTTGCAGGAAAGCCTGATAGTTCTGCCCCAAGGTAATGATCAAACACAATACAAAGGCAAAAATCGGCCCCACAGGGAAGAAACCAGACTGATAAGGTAAATCATTCAGATCACGGCCCTGCATCATATAGCCACGGCGGAAGCGGTAATGGCTGATGGCAATCCCCAACCAGGCGATAAAGCCGGTCATACCGGAGGTGTTCAGCAACCACAGATAGACAGTTTGGTTACCGAACATTGAACTGAGGAAACACAAACCCGCCACCACGGTGGTCGCATACAATGCATTACGCGGTACGCCCCCCTTCGACAACTTAGCGAAAATACGTGGCGCTTTACCTTCGGACGCCAAAGTAAACAGCATCCGCGTGGAGGCATACATGCCTGAGTTACCCGCTGACAATACTGCGGTCAGAATAACCGCATTCATCACTGCCGCCGCAGATAACAGACCGGCATTCTGGAACACCAGCGTGAACGGGCTAACACTGATATCCTTAACGTCATTGCGTAACAGACTTGGGTCGGTATACGGAATAATCAGGCTGATAATCAGAATGGCGAAGATATAGAACAGCAGAATACGCCAGAAGACCTTGCGCACCGCGCGCGGAATATTTTTGCCCGGATCTTTTGATTCCCCGGCAGCAATACCAATAAGCTCGGTGCCCTGGAAAGAGAAGCCGACAATCATCGCCACGCCTATCATGGCGGAGAAGCCCCCCGCGAACGGCGCATCACCGATAGTCCAGTTGTGCCAACCTGCGGTTTCACCGCCTTTCATGATACCGCTTATCATCATCACACCCACAATGATAAAGATAATCACCGTAGTCACTTTGATCAGTGAGAACCAATATTCCGCTTCACCAAAACCTTTTACTGAAATGTAGTTCAGCAAGAACATCAGGGCGAGGAATAGCGCGCTCCAGATCCAGCCGGGGGCATCCGGGAACCAGTAATTCATTACCAGTTGTGCGGCGACCAGGTCAACGGCAATGGTTACTGCCCAGTTGTACCAGTAGTTCCAGCCGAGGGCGAAGCCGAAGCCTTCCTCAACATATTTGGAACCGTAGGTTGAAAATGAACCGGATACCGGCATAAAGGCCGCCAGCTCACCGAGGCTGGTCATCAGGAAGTAGACCATCAGGCCAATCAATGCATAGGAGAGCAATGCGCCCCCCGGGCCTGCTTGTGATACCGTCGCACCGGAGGCGACAAACAAACCGGTACCAATAGAGCCACCGATGGCAATCATGGCTAAATGCCGCGACTTAAGCTCACGGCGCAAACGCTGTGCGCCCTGCTGCACTGGGATTTTAGTATTCTGCTGAGTCATTCTTACCCTAATCCACCCTTAAAAAAATAAGGCGGGATTGTAACAAATCCCACCGTCCCGGATAGTAACAATGCGCTGATATAAGATACCTTCATGATCCCGACGTAATTATTAGCAAAAACGCCCTATGATCAGTCAAAGCGCAGGGAGGCTAGAGATTCTTCCCGCCATAGCGCACAACGCGGGTATAAAACACCAAAAACAGGAACATCCTCAAGCCTAATACGCTTTTGCTGACACCGCTTAGACCTCTTCCTGACAATAACTGAGAAAACGCTGCAACGCATTGGAGATGTGCTTTTGTCGGTGATGAATCAGATATAGCGTGCGGGTAAGCGGCGGCATGGGGATTTGCAACTCAATCAATTCACCGCTGGCAAGTTGATCGGCAATGACTCTGCGCGACAAGCAACTGATGCCCATCCCATAGCGCACCGCCCGTTTAATGGCCTCAGAGTTACCCAATTCCATCACCAGTTTGAAATGCGGCAGTTGTGTCAGCAGCAGGTGATCTAACACTTCGCGGGTACCGGAACCACGCTCACGCAGAATCCAGTCCGCATCCGCCAGGTCTGTCAGCGTTAGCGCTTTATGGCACAAAGCACTATCAGGGGCGGCAAACACCACCAATTCATCACGCAGCCAGGCTTGGGTGACTAATTCGGGCATATGGCATGGCCCTTCAATCAAGCCCAGGTCGCCACGAAAATCGGCAACGGCTTCAATTACATCCTGACTGTTGCCGATATTCAGCTCCAGTGGCGTGCCGGGGAAATCACGTCGGTATTTGGCAATCATACCCGGCAGCATGTAATTGCCAATCGTGCTACTGGCCGCAATGCGCAGCGCACCCAAATCCTGTTGAAAAAGTTGTTCTATCTCAATGGTCTGCTCAAGGAGCGCCAGCGCTTTGGGGTACAGCAGCCGCCCATGTTCATTAGTGACCAGGCGCTTACCGACTCTATCAAAGAGTTGCACCCCCAATTGCCCTTCCAAATCTGCCAACGCAGCGCTGACTGCCGATTGTGAAAGCGCAAGCACAACCGAGGCTTGGGTCGTAGAGCCACTTTTCAGTACCTCAGTAAAGACTTCAAGTTGACGCAAGGTTATGTGCATAACGGTCTCTATAGTAAAAAATGGAGGACGCTATCATCACTCTGTTCGTCAGTTAGCGAAGGAATGAGCTGACTTATTAGTAGTGAATACAGTGACTGACGAACGAAATGTATAGCTTTACTGACATAAGACTAACACCTTTGAACAAAATCGGGAGGTTATTGGTATGGGAAATTAAGACGTAATAAGGCATCCATCAGTGAATCCAATTACCACTTATATCGATTAATTATAAATATATAATGAATTTATCTATTAGATTAAATGCCGTTAAACTGGACCTAATCTTTACCGGACACAGGAACACATCACATGGCGACTTATCATACAAAAGAACTGCCCCGCCCACAGCAGTTTACTCTGACCCGCTATATTCCGGGCCTGGCGTTAGCTGGCGTGATAACCGGGTTAGCGCTCAAAGTGGGTGACATGCCGTGGTTTATCGATATGGGGTTGGGAGCACTGACGCTGGCGATCATCTTCGGTATTGTCGTTGGTAACACCCTGTATCCGTGGGTAAAACCAGCCTGTTCCGATGGTGTGGTATTGGCTAAACAGCATTTGTTGCGTTTGGGGATCATTTTGTACGGTTTCCGCCTGACCTTCCAGCAAGTGGCGGATGTGGGAGCCACCGGGATGATTATCGACGTATTGACACTCGGTTCTACCTTTATGCTGGCGTGCTGGCTGGGCAAACGGGTGTTTGGCCTCGACCAGCAAACGGTGATGTTAATCGGTGCTGGTAGCAGTATTTGTGGAGCCGCTGCTATTATGGCCACCGAACCGGTGCTGAAAGCCGATGCCAGCAAAGTGGCCGTCGCCGTCGCAACAGTGGTGATTTTCGGGACATTGGCGATTTTTGTTTATCCGTGGCTGTATCAGCTCAACCTGCATTACCAGTGGTTGCCATTTAGTGAAGAAACCTTCGGTATTTTCGCCGGTTCCACTATTCATGAAGTGGCGCAGGTAGTTGCGGCCGGGCATACCATTGGCCCTGACGCCGAGAATGCCGCCGTTATCACCAAAATGATCAGAGTCATGATGCTGGCACCGTTCTTGCTGTTGCTTTCCGCGTATCTGGGCCGCCGCAGCATGAAAACCAGCGGTCAAAAACATGAGAAAAGTGCCATCACTATTCCGTGGTTTGCGGTGATATTTATTCTGATGGCCGGTTTTAACTCACTAAATCTACTGCCGGCCGCATGGGTCAGCCACCTGATTATGCTGGATACTATTTTGTTAGCAATGGCAATGGCGGCGCTGGGGTTAACCACCCACATCGGTTCTATCCGCCAGGCGGGGGTAAAACCACTGTTACTGGCACTGCTCCTGTTCATCTGGTTGCTGGTTGGCGGAACCGGTATCAACTTATTAGTGCAGCATATCGCTGGTTAAAAGATAACTGCATAAACATATCATTCAAGGGCTGCCTCGGCGGCCCTTTTCTTTTCCCACAGTTTATCCCATTCAATCATGCCGCTATCGGTGCCATAATGGCCGGGATATCAAAGGAGAATGGAATGAAATTTGTCGGTGCACATGTCAGCGCAGCAGGTGGAGTTGATCAGGCTGTGATTCGGGCGCACGAACTTGAGGCCACTGCCTTTGCCCTGTTTACCAAGAATCAACGCCAATGGCGCGCCGCGCCATTGGCGCAAGACGTGATCGAAAAGTTTAAGCAAGCTTGTGAACAATATGGTTATACCTCCGCCCAGATCCTGCCACACGATAGTTATCTGATTAACCTCGGCCATCCGGTTACTGACGCGCTGGAGAAATCCCGCGAAGCCTTTCTTGATGAGATAACCCGTTGCCAGCAACTGGGGCTATCGTTACTGAATTTCCATCCCGGCAGTCATTTACTGCAAATTGATGAAGAGAAGTGTCTGGCACGCATCGCAGAATCGATCAATATCGCGCTGGATGCCAGTGAGGGAGTGACCGCTGTCATTGAAAATACTGCCGGCCAAGGCAGCAACCTCGGTTTTAAGTTTGAACATCTGGCCGCTATCATTGCGGGCGTGGAAGATAAAAGCCGCGTCGGTGTCTGCATTGATACCTGCCATGCTTTCGCCGCTGGTTATGATTTGCGCACTGAAGAGGATTGTGAGCATACCTTCAAGCAGCTCGGTGATATCGTCGGTTTCCAGTATTTGCGTGGTATGCATCTTAATGATGCCAAAAGTGAATTCAACAGCCGTGTCGACCGCCACCACAGTCTCGGTGAAGGGAATATCGGCAAAACCGTGTTCAGTTATATTATGCGCGATCCGCGTTTCGATAATATTCCGCTGATTCTGGAAACAGTCAATCCAGATATCTGGGCCGAAGAGATAGCCTGGCTGAAGTCGCAAGCCGAATAAGCATAAAAAAACCGGCACTTAGAGGCCGGTTTTTCTTATTCACTGCGCTATCTGATTCACTCTTATTACGCGGCTTTAGCCACGACTGCATCAGGACGTTTCAGCATCGCGTACAGGCCACCGGCCAGAACAGTACCGGCAATAATTGCCACCAGATACAACAGCACCGGATGAATTGCCCCTGGGATTAACAGCACAAACAGCCCACCGTGTGGTGCCATCAGTTGCGCGCCAAAGGCCATCGACAGAGCACCGGTTAATGCACCACCGGCGATACAGCACGGCAAGACACGCATTGGGTCACGGGCAGCAAATGGAATCGCCCCTTCAGTAATAAAGCACAAGCCCAGAACCAGCGCCGCTTTGCCCCCTTCCTGCTCGCCTTTGCCGAACTTATGACGCGCCAACAGGGTTGCCAGGCCCATTGCCAGCGGTGGAACCATCCCCGCCGCCATAATAGCCGCCATCGGGGCATAAACTGACGAACTCAACAGCGCCACCCCAAAAGCGTAAGCCGCTTTGTTCACCGGCCCGCCCATATCAGTACACATCATCGCACCGAGGATGGCACCCAGCAGTACCGCATTGGCAGTACCCATTGATTGCAGCCAGTTAGTCAGGCCAGTCATGATTTGCGCCACCGGTGTACCGACCACATAAATCATCACTAAACCGACAATTAAGCTGGCCACCAGCGGGATAATCAGTATCGGCTTGAGTGCTTCCATACTCTGCGGCAAACGCAGCTTGGTGCTGATCGCTTTGGCGACATAACCGGCCAGGAAACCGGCGATAATCCCACCAAGGAAGCCCGCACCGGTACTCACCGCTAACATACCGCCAATCAAACCCGGCGTCAGGCCCGGACGGTCAGCGATGGAGAAGGCGATAAAACCGGCCAACACCGGCACCATTAGGGCGAAGGCAGAACCGCCACCAATTTGCATCAAGGCAGCAGCCAGTGTGCCTTTGACTTCAAATGCTTTAATCCCGAACACAAAAGAAAGCGCAATACACAAACCACCGGCAACCACCATTGGCAACATGTAAGACACACCGGTCAACAGGTGACGATAAGGGCCACTGGTTTCAGTTTTTTTCGTGCCGGTGCTGCTGCCCGTTTTTGGCTGATAAACTTCAGCTTCCACCAGTGCTTTATCCAGCTCTTGTACGGTCTTCTTCAGCGCCAGGCCGGTAGTAGTACGATACATCGGCTTGCCAGCGAATTTGTCCAAATCCACTTCAATATCAGCCGCCACAATCACTAAATCTGCCGCAGCCACTTCTTCTGGCGTGATAGCATTGCCCGCGCCAACGGAACCGCGCGTTTCAACTTTTACCCACCACCCACGTTTTTTCGCTTCACTTTCAATGGCTTCAGCCGCCATAAAGGTATGAGCCACACCTGTCGGACACGCAGTAATCGCCACAATACGTTTCGGGCCGGCCGCCGGTGTTACCGTCGCAGCCGGAACCGCCGCCTGATAAGGTTTAGCCTGTGCTATCGCCTGAGCGAGGAAGCCTTCAGGGTCACGCACCGCTTTTTCCACATCACCGATATAAAGATTCTTACCGTTCAACGCACTGTCGGCAGGGGCGGATTGCCCGGCGACAATCACCAGCTCTGCATCGGCTGCATTCTCAACCCAGCTCAGTCCCGCTTTTGCCGCCGCAGCACCCAGCATCAGTGTCGCGAGGTGGCCTCTGGCCTGCCCGAGCGAACTGTCTATTATTAGTAGCGTTTTCATTTCGCCTCCGGAGATTAATTAAAGGGTTTCAAATCAACTTTCGCCATCATGGCTGCCAATTGCGGGCGATCCGTAATACCGACATTGCTCTGGCTGACGGCCAGAGCAGCAACGGCTGTTGCCAAACGCAGCGTGTGTTCGCTGGACTCACGCATCAACAAACCATAAATCAAGCCACCCACCATTGAGTCACCCGCGCCCACCGTGCTTACCACTTCACAGGCGGGCGGTTTGGCGAGCCAGGCTCCGGAGGCATTGACCCACAGCGCCCCTTCAGCTCCGAGAGAAATCACCACATGGGCAATCCCCTGATCCCGCAAGGCATGTGCCGCTTCCACCACATCACCCAGTTCGGGTAACGGACGACCAGCCCAGATCTCCAATTCACGGCGATTGGGTTTAACCAACCACGGCGAGGCTTTCAAGCCCGCAACCAAGGCTTCACGGCTACTGTCGAAAATGATGCATGGGCATTGGCTACGCAGACGCTTCATCCAGTCGGTGAAATCATCAGGATTGACGCCCGATGGCAAGCTGCCACTGACTGCAACCATATCGAATTGCCCCAACCAGCTTAGGGAATCATTGACGAAACGATCCCAGTCGGGTTTGGTGACGTCAAAGCCGGAGAAGTTAAAGTCGGTGACTTCCCCCTCTTTTTCGGTCAATTTGACGTTAATGCGGGTACGGCCCGGCACCACCTGAAAACGGTTGGCGATACCTAATTCGCTGAAAAGCAGTTGGAAGCCATCTTGATTATCTTTACCAAGGAAACCGCCGACAGTGACATCAATTCCTAAGTCTTTCAGCACTTTAGCAACATTAATGCCTTTGCCCGCAGCGTGCAGACCGGCAGTTTTCACCAGATTCACTTCACCACGTTCAATCTCAGGACAAAACCCCACCAGATCGTAAGCCGGGTTCAGCGTGATAGTTGCGACTCTTCTGCTCATGCTGCCCCCTCGCCCAAACCGGCAGCAATTGCTACACCAATCGCATCCAATGCGGCCTGTGCATCTTCACCGCTGGCGGTAAAGCGCAGGCGATTGCCTTTTTTAACCCCTAAAGCCACAACTTTCATCAGACTACGTCCATTAGCGGGTTTACCGGTGCCGTCCAGATTGGTTACGGTGATTTCACTGGTAAACTGTTTGATTGTATTGACTAAAACCGTCCCTGGGCGCGCATGTAACCCGTGCTCGTTGCGAATCGCAAACTCAGCGCTTAATACTTCATTTTGTTCAACATATTCGCAGGTCAGCAGCGCCAGCAGTGCGGCAGCATCGGCGTTCAGCAAGGCGTCAGCTTTTTTCGCCAGCAGCAAGTCGCTTAGATAGTTAAGCACCAACAAGGGTTGGTCATCAGCCACGGACAGCGTCAGCAGCAGGGCAACTTTCTCACCGTGGTGCTCAAAGGCGTTGGCCGGGCGGCTAACGGTTACCGCGCTGACCAAATTGCCTTCGGTGCTATCGCTCAGCCAGATCCCCTGCCCTAAGTTCAGCGGTTGGCGAGTAATCACATCGCTAACAAAACGGGCATCTACAGCGCCTATTTGTTGTAAGCGACCCGCATTCAGTGCTTGCAGCGTGATCAGATTGTCAGCAGCAACATCCAGGGCGATAAGTGAAGTGTCGAAATGGAACTCAGCGGACTTTTTCTCGCCCATCAGCAAACTGCGTAGCTCTTCAGCTGACGTGGTTTTTGCCAACTGCGCGGCAACCGCGTCGTCACTTAATACGTGTGTCAGTTGGCGCAGTAATGCCAGGTGCTCGTCAGAACGTGCGGCAATACCGATAACGATATAAGCAGTTTGACCTTCGCCCCAGGCTATCCCCTGCGGGAATTGGAAAACCTGAACGCCCGTGTTCAGCACCAAGTCGCGGGTATCAGTGGTACCATGTGGGATGGCGATGCCGTTGCCCAGGTAAGTGGACGTCTGTTGCTCACGCGCCAACATGCCATCGACATAAGCTGCGGCCACACAACCGGCTTGAGTCAAAGCCGCCGCCACTTGGGTGATAGCGTCATTCTTGCTGTCTGCCTGTGCAGCCAGATGGATATCTTGCGTAGATAACTGGAACATATATCTCCTCTCTTGCTGAAGTGAATCGTTTCAGCTCTTATGAGAAAAAGGCGCGTTACCCTTTATCATGTAGTGACGAGATAACGCTGAAACGTTTCAATTAGTGTGTTTCTGACTCAAAACTTATGCAAGTTTTCTGCTTTTATTCTTGATGGATCTTTGAGGTTCCGCACATTTTGATGCTAAACAGGCTTTCGTCAGCCGCCAAAAACGTGATTAGCTGATAGTTGCTGACACATATTTAACAGGAGTCAAACGATGTCTGTCGTGGTCGGGGTTGGAGTCATTATTGTTAATTCGCAAGGTGATATATTACTGGGTAAGCGCTGCGGTCAACATGCGCCTTATTGGTCAATTCCCGGTGGTCATCTGGATGCCGGAGAGTCTTTTGAACACGCAGCCCTACGTGAGGTTTTTGAGGAAACAGGCTTAATGATCAATCAAGTAGAGGTTGTCGGGCTGTGCAATAATATCGCCACCTGGCGCGAAGAAGGCAAACATACGGTATCAGTTTGTATGTTGACCCAACACCCCGGAGGGCAGCCAGAGCTGAAAGAGCCGGATAAATGTCAGCAATGGCTGTGGTGTCATCCGCGTGATTTACCTGAACCCCATTTTGAAGCCAGCCGCCACGCGATTGATTTATGGCTAAATCAGCAGTTCTATCGTCCTTACGACTAAAACCCACGCTATATAAATAACTATATAGCCATTGAATTCAGTCAGTTATTTGTGCTGTCGCACGAAAATTTGTTCATTCCTCACATTTATATTCAGCAAATCTGAACTATTATTGCTAAATACCCCTATCGGGTTAGTCATCAGCAGAGAATCTCCCTACAATAGACCCACTTATTTACGGGTAAGACTTATCGCTACCCGATAGTGATATGTTGGCAGATTATCTGGCCTGTAAAGTGTTAGTACATTGAGTTCGTCTGAACTACCAATAATTATTAGATAAATAACAGTGGGTGCAATTATGAGCAATAAACAGACTGGCTTCGTAAAGCGACGCCGGTGGGGATGGTTATGGGTTCTGCTGATTGGCATCATCATTGGTGCTGCGCTGTTGGCGGGAACGGCCACTGTCTTCCATAAAACCAGTGATACTGCGTTCTGCGTTTCCTGTCACACCATGCAACAACCGCTTGCTGAATACCAGGGCAGCGTCCACTTCCAAAACAGTAAAGGTATCCGCGCTGAATGTGCTGACTGCCATGTTCCTCATGAGCCATTAGATTATCTATGGACCAAAATCCGGGCGGTGAAAGATATCTACGGCGAAATGGCCGGCACTATCAATACACCAGAAAAATATGAAGCGCATAAACTGGCAATGGCCCAATCGGTCTGGAAAACGCTGAAAGAGAACGACTCAGCCACCTGCCGCTCGTGCCACAGCTTTGATGCAATGGATATCACCGCGCAAAGTGCTGAGGCCCGAATTCAGCATCCGGTGGCGATTAAAAAAGGTGAAACCTGTATCGATTGCCATAAAGGTGTCGCTCATATTCTGCCGGACATGAGTGAAGTGACTCAGGCCGGTGCTACTGAATTGGCCACCGCCGCTGCACAAACGCCAGCCACTGCCACCACCTTATATACCATCGCCACTGAGCCTTTCTTTATGAATGCAGGTGACAGCCATAACGCCGGTAATCTGATGCCATCGACCGAAGTGGAAGTGGTGAAACAGCAAGGTGACCAAGTGCTGGTGGATGTGAAAGGCTGGCAGCAAGATGGCGTGGCAGAAGTGTTCTATGCCGCCCAAGGGAAACGTATCCTCAGTGTTTTACTGGGCGAAGAAGCACAAAAAGCGCTGAAAACATTGAATACACAAACCGATGCAGAAACCAATCTGGTCTGGCATCAGGTGGCACTTCAGGTTTGGTTACCGAAGAAACAACTGGTGGATGATCAGCAAAAAATCTGGCGCTATGCCTCAGATATGATGTCCGCCAACTGTACCGGTTGCCACGGTTTGACCGCATTGGATCGCTTTAATGCAAACCAATGGATTGGAGTAATCAAAGGCATGGCACCACGTACCTCGCTAACGCAAGAACAGTTACGTGTGATGACACAATATGTCCAAAAACATGCCAGTGATATGCCGGCCAAGCTGTAAATAAGAGGCGAAAATGACTAAATTCGAACAACAACCGTTACAAATGAGCCGCCGCCGCTTCTTAATGGGAACCAGCGCGCTGGCAGCCCTGCCGTTAGTGGCTGGCTTGTGGCCTAAATCTGCACTGGCGCAAGCCATCAGCCAGGCATTACCGCAGTTTCTGGCATTACGTCAGGCACAGAAAGGTATCCTGACCGGCGCACATTGGGGTGCGTTTGAAGCCATCGTCGAAAATGGCCGCATGATAGGTGTGCAGCCAGTAAAAGATGATCCGTGGCCCAATGATCTGATCACTATGGCTCCCTATCAGGTACATGCGGAGAACCGTATTAAATACCCGATGGTACGAAAAAGCTGGTTGGAAGGCGGCCCCGGCAGCCATACCGAATTACGTGGCCGCGATGAATGGGTGCGTGTCAGTTGGGATAAAGCCACAGAACTGGTGTGTAACGAGATTGTGCGCGTACAGAAAGACCACGGCCCACAAGCGCTGTATGCAGGTTCTTATGGCTGGAAAAGTGTTGGGATGCTGCACAACAGCCGCACCCTGCTGCAACGCTTAATGAATCTGACTGGGGGTTTCCTCGGCTATGCCGGTGACTATTCAACCGGTGCGGCGCAGGTCATTATGACCCACGTTATGGGGTCGATGGAGGTTTACGAACAGCAGACTGCCTGGCCAAATGTGGTCGAAAACAGCGAGCTGGTGATTCTATGGGGTTGTAACCCGATGATCACCTTGAAAAATAGCTGGAATATCCCGGATCACGTCGGTCAAACTGGCTTTGAAGCGCTGAAGAACAAAGGCACCAAAGTCATTAGCATTGACCCGGTTCATAATGACAGTGCTAAATTCACTAATGCTCAATGGATTGCGCCGCGCCCATATACTGACAGCGCAATGCTCATTGGGATTGCCCACACCTTATTGACAGAAAAGCTGCACAATCCGGACTTTATCAAAACCTATACCATTGGCTTCGATAAATTCCAGGCTTATCTGTTAGGGGAAACCGACGGTCAGCCTAAAACGGCAGAATGGGCGGCAGATATCAGCGGTGTCGATGCTGATATTATACGCCAACTGGCGCGCGATATGGCGAAACAGCGCACCATGATCATGGGCGGTTGGGGTATTCAGCGTCAGCATCACGGTGAGCAGCAGCACTGGTTGCTGGTGACGGTTGCCTCTATGCTCGGCCAAATTGGTTTGCCGGGGGGCGGTTTCGGTTTCAGCTATCACTACTCATCAGGCGGTAGCCCAACGGCGAAAGGCGGCATTTTACCGGGGATTTCTGCCGGTAACGCGCCGAAGAACTCACCGACCCCCATTCCGGTGGCGCGCATTGCCGAGTGTCTGGCGAATCCGGGTAAAACCATTGATTTCAATGGCACTAAAGTGACCTATCCGGATGTCAAAATGGTCTATGTGGCGGGCGGGAATACCTTCCACCAGCATCAGGATACCAATAATCTGGTGAAAGCCTGGCAGTATCCTGAAACCATTGTGGTGAATGAGCCTTACTGGACTGCCACCGCTAAACACGCTGATATCGTGTTACCGGCGACCACCAGTTATGAGCGTAACGATCTGGAGATGGGCGGCGATTACTCGCAGCTTTATGTCTTCCCGATGCATCAGTGTGTGCCGCCGCAGCATGAATCTCGCAGTGATTTTGATATTTTTGCCGCGATGGCGACCAGGCTTGGGGTAATCGATGCCTTTACCGATGGCAAAGACGAAACCCAGTGGCTGAAATCGATGTATGACGATATGAAGTCGCAGGCACGTACTGCACGCGTCGCCTTGCCGCCATTCGATATGTTCTGGGAATCGAACAACTATATCCGTTTCCCTATCCCGGAAGCGAACAAGCAGTGGGTGCGTTTCGCTGATTACCGTGAAAATCCGTTACTCAATCCGCTGGGAACCCCTTCAGGTAAGATTGAGATCTATTCGGATACTATCGCCAAAATGGAATACGCGGATTGTCAGGGAATTCCCACCTGGATGCCACCGCATGAATGGTATCGTGGGGTGGAAGCGAAGAAATACCCGCTATCCCTGAATACCGCGCATCCGATCAATCGCCTGCATTCGCAATTGGATAACACGCCACTGCGTGAAAAATATGCGGTAGCGGATCGTGAAGCGATTCTGATTAGCCCACAAGATGCCAGTGCGCGTCAGATTGTGAATGGCGATTTAGTGCGAGCATTTAATGATCGCGGGCAGATTTTGGTGGGTGCGGTAGTGACAGAAGATGTGCGCCCAGGGGTGGTACGTATCAGTGAGGGCGCATGGTTTGATCCTGCCGAACCCTCTGTGCCGGGTTCGATTTGCAAGAACGGCAATATTAACTGCCTGACTTTCGATATTGGTTCGTCCAGTTTGGCGCAGGGTAACTGCGGGCAGATGGCGCAACTTGAAATTGAAAAGTACACCGGGCCGATGCTGAAAAATACCGCCCATGCAGTTCCGACTGGGGCATAGTCTTTAGGTGAATAACTCGGTAGTTTAGTGCTAACAGCGAAGAGAACTGACAGATCGTAAAGACGCCAGCCGCGCCTTCCCTGGCGCGGGCGCTTTATTCTTCTGCCAGTTCTCACCGTTTAAGATCGAGTTTGAGAACTTTGCCATTTAAGGCGCAGTATCCACTTCCAGTTTAATCAAATACACCAGCGCCTTTTCGCGCGTGTCAAAACACATTTCCGGCAATGCTTGCAGGCTGGCACATACCGCCGGGCGGGACGGCGAATGGAAAATACCACAGCGCATATTGTCATCTAAATACAGGCAACGGGTATTGGCGGGCTTGCCGAATGGCATACCGGGGATCGGGCTGGAAATCGAAGGAGCAATACAGCAGGCACCGCAATCTGAGCGACAGTCCATCAGCAAGCTCCTGTAGGCTGGTGGAATAACAGCGAACAATAGCATTCCCCCCTGATGAACTACCAGCACTATCCATGTTCAACAGCTCAATAGCAGACCCAACGCACAGCTTTATTTTTTATAACTCATCATATTTAGTTTATTTTTCAACCTAAAAAACCCATTAGTACGATATTCAATCATAACCGAACGCCGAACCAAGACTAACCACTGACCAAACTATCCACATAAGCATATTCATCTGTTTACAGCATCGCCGCCATCGCGTACCATTAAGCTAGTACAAAAGAACTGTTATCATACTATATATTATCTAAATATTTGGTGTTGCAGGTAGGCAGCCAGTGAACTCATTCCGATGAGCTTATTTACTTTAAGGTCAACAACCAGTAAGTAATTCGGGTGAGTGAATACAGCGCCCTCCCTGTCACTTCAAGTACGAAGAGAATTTGGAGCTATAAATGTCGATGGATATATCCCAACCCATTTCACGGCCTTCCATCCTTGGCGGTGCGATGATAGTCGCCGGAACCGCTGTGGGTGCAGGTATGTTCTCAATCCCAATCGTGACGGCAGGGGTGTGGTTTAGCGGTTCAGTGATATTGCTGATTTATACCTGGGCCTGCATGTTACTTTCCGGCCTGATGATTCTGGAGGCGAACCTCAACTACCCGCGCGGAGCCAGCTTCCACACGATGGTACAGGATTTACTTGGCAAAGTATGGAGTTCCATCAACGGGTTATCCATCACCTTTGTGCTCTACATTCTGACTTATGCTTATATCTCTGCGGGCGGTTCAATCATTTCTCATACGTTGCAAAACGTCGCAGGGATAAGTCAGACCAGCGCAGGTTTCATCTTTGCCATTTTAGTGGCATTTATTGTTTGGTTATCCACCCGTGCGGTCGATCGCTTAAGTACGATATTAATCGGTGGCATGGTGATCACCTTTGTTATGTCCGTCGGTGATATGTTCAGCCATGTCGAAGCGCGGGTGCTATTTAACCAGACCGATGGCAATGCCAACTACCTGCCCTATGCGCTCGCCGCATTGCCTTATCTGTTGACGTCATTTGGCTACCACGGCAATGTACCGGGGTTGGTGAAGTACTATCACAAAGACAGCAAAGCGGTGGTGCGCAGCCTGGTATATGGCACACTGATTGCTTTGGCGATTTATGTGCTGTGGCAGTATGCCATTCAGGGCAATATTGCCCGCGATGCATTCAAACAAGTGATTGCTGATGGCGGAAATATTGGCAGCCTGCTGAAACAGATGGATACCGTCTCTGCCAGCAGAGCCACCAGCCAGCTACTGAATGCTTTCTCTTATATGGCACTGGCCAGTTCATTCCTGGGCGTTTCCCTCGGTTTATTCGATTACATTGCTGATTTCTTTAAATTTTCTGATGACCGTAACGGCCGCACCAAATCCGCGTTAGTGACCTTTGTGCCACCGACCATTGGTGCATTACTGTTCCCCAATGGCTTTTTGTATGCCATTGGCTTTGCCGGTCTGGCTGCCACTATCTGGGCGGTTATTGTGCCCGCACTGATGGCGCGGGCCAGCCGTAAACGCTTCCCGCAAGCGACTTATCGGGCACCCGGTGGGCGCTTTATGATTGGCTTTATTATCTTATTCGGCCTGATCAATGCCGTGGCCCATATTGCAGCATTAATGGGCCTGTTACCGGTGTATGCATAAGGCCGATTTTGTCGTGAAAATCTTACGCTTTTTTGCGCTAACATCTTGCCTGAATCACGCGGCGCGAGTAACTTGTCGCAACTTATCTTTAATCCTGATCGGCAGGTTAATAAATGGCAAGAGCTAACGAAATAAAACGTGGTATGGCAGTCAGCCTCAACGGTAAATTGCTGCTGGTGAAAGACATCGACGTGCAAAGTCCCAGCGCCCGTGGCGCGAGCACCTTGTATAAAATGCGTTTTTCTGATGTGCGTACCGGTTTAAAAGTTGAAGAGCGTTTTAAAGGCGATGAGATCCTCGATACCATCACTCTAACCCGGCGCTCAGTCAACTTCTCTTATATTGATGGCGACGAATACGTCTTTATGGATGATGAAGATTTCACGCCATACAACTTCAAAAAAGAGCAGATCGAAGAAGAACTGCTGTTTATTCCTGAAGGTGGGATGCCGGGGATGCAAGTTCTGACAATGGACGGTCAACTGCTGGCGTTGGAATTGCCGCAGACGGTTGATATGGAAATTGTTGATACCGCACCGAGTATTAAAGGTGCCTCTGCCAGTGCGCGTAACAAACCTGCTGTGATGAGTACAGGCTTATCTATTCAAGTGCCAGAATATATCAGTCCAGGCGAGAAAATCCGCATTCATATTGCGGAACGCCGCTATATGGGGCGTGCAGACTAATACCCTTCATCTTTCAAATTGCCGGTGTGTTGGCTGCTCTCAGTAACCCGAATCACTGACTTGTGTAAGCTCATCGGGATTAATGAGCCTCCTCCTTGAGGCTCACCCTATGGGCTAGCATAAATGCTGTTCAAATCGGTTCCCGACCGATTTGTCTCTCGCTTGCCGCCTTCCTGCATCTTGAAATCTATTGGGTATGGTTTGGATATAAAAAGTTAAGGGCCATTTCTGGCCCTTAATATATTGAAAGATGAGGGGCTATTTAAGTTCTGGGAAAAACGCACGCTTTAACGCCAACTCCACACCGCGAACTTCTGCCAACCCTTTCAAGCGGCCAATCGCCGAATAGCCCGGATTAGTTTTCTTATGCAAATCATCCAACATCTGGTGACCGTGGTCAGGGCGCATCGGAATCGGCCGCATATCACCGGCCGCCTGACGGCGCTGCTCTTCGGTCAAAATCGCTTTGACCACAGAGTACATATCGACATCACCTTGCAAGTGAGCACCTTCGTGGAAGGTTTTCGGGTTCCCTTCACGACAGGTTGAACGCAGATGGGTGAAGTGAATGCGGTCACCAAAGGTTTCGATCATCTTCACCAAATCATTGTCAGCACGCACGCCATAAGAACCGGTACACATGGTGAAACCGTTATGAATACTATCGACCGTTTCTTTCAGCCATTGCATATCTTCAATAGTCGAAACGATGCGCGGCAATCCAAGAATAGGCCGCGGTGGATCATCCGGATGCACCGCCATACGCAAACCAACCTGTTCAGCAACCGGAATGATAGCCCGCAGGAAGTAGGCCATATTCTCACGTAACTGCGCTTTATCGATTCCGTCATATTCCGCCAGGCGCGCACGGAATTGATCCAGCGTATAGCCCTCTTCTGCTCCTGGCAGACCAGCAATAATATTACCGGTTAGCTTGGCAATCTCTGCCTCAGACATAGCATCGAAATAATCTGCCGCCTGCGCTTGTTCTACGGCGGTATAATCATTCACAGCACCTGGGCGTTTTAGAATATGCAGTTCAAAAGTGGCGAAGGCTATTTGATCAAAACGCAGTGCTTTGGAACCATCTGGCAGTTGATACTCCAGATCAGTACGTGTCCAGTCCAGCACCGGCATGAAGTTGTAGCACACAGTGTCAATACCGCAGGCTGCAAGATTACGCAGGGTGTGTTTATATCTTTCAATGTGCTGCTGGTAGTTACCGCTATGAGTTTTAATCTCCTCATGAATCGGCACACTTTCCACAACCGACCATACCAACCCTTTAGCCGCTAATTCAGCCTGACGCTGTTCTATCTCGCTGACCGGCCATACTTCGCCATTCGGAATATGGTGTAATGCAGTCACTACTCCGGTCGCTCCGGCCTGACGAACATCATCCAAGGACACCGGATCATTCGGGCCATACCAACGCCATGTTTGTTCCATTTATCTTTACCTTCTGCGTAAACTGTTCATGTGCCAGAAATGTTGTTATACCGATTTATAAGAGATATCACTCAGCTTCATCCTTACTCTTTACATGCTGTCTGTCAAAAAGCAAAACTTGATTGGTTGATCCAACTCACGAATATAACCAATATTGGACTTACCAATTTTATTTTCTGTCATATCGCTTTACACTGCAAGCCGATATTCATGGCAACGAACAAAAGAAAATGGTCAGTATTGTGTGGCTCGTTTCCGACAAACAGCCACACAAAACTGGTCTAACAACTTTTTATTTGCCACCTTTTATGTCAATCCCCGCCAGCACCCTGAGTATAAGTGGGGTTAATGATTCTGGAGCCAGGTATGAAAACAATTGCTAACAGCGCCCTTCCTTCAACCGTACAGCGCCCCACTTATGACCGAACGGCGCTGAAAAGCCGCATTGTTCATCTCGGTTTCGGCGCATTTCACCGTGCCCATCAAGCACTGCTCACTGACCGCGTACTCAACCAGCAAGGGGGTGACTGGGGTATTTGTGAAGTTAGTCTGTTTGGCGGCGATGTCCTGATTCAAGACCTGCGTCAACAAGACCATCTATACTCGGTGCTGGAAAAAGGCGCTCAGGGAAATCAGGCGATTATTATCGGTTCAGTCACAGAATCGGTCCACGCCCGCCTTGATGGTGTTATGCAAGTATTAGAGAAATTGGCCGAACCACAAGTGGCTATCGTCTCGCTGACCATCACTGAAAAAGGTTATTGCATCGAACCGGGATCAGGCCAGTTAGACCTGCAAAACGAATTTATCCGCGCAGATCTGGCGGTGCCTGATGCGCCAACCTCCGCCCCTGGCGTACTGGTGGAAGCGCTGCGCTTGCGCCGTTTACGTGGCCTGCCTCCTTTCACCGTGCTGTCTTGCGATAACATTCCAGAAAACGGCCATGTGGTGAGAAATGCAGTCCTCGGTCTGGCTACGGCTCGTGATCCGGAACTGGCCAATTGGATTAAAGATAATGTCACTTTCCCAAATACGATGGTCGATCGCATCGTTCCCGCTGCCACACCAGAGACATTGCACGAAATCGCCGGTGCATTGGGCGTAACTGACACTTGTGGTATTGCCTGCGAACCCTTTATTCAGTGGGTAGTTGAAGATAAATTTGTCGCGGGCCGACCAGATTGGCAAGTGGCGGGGGTGCAATTGGTCGATGATGTACTGCCATTTGAAGAAATGAAGCTGCGCATGTTGAACGGCAGCCACTCCTACCTTTCATATCTGGGATATCTGGCTGGCTATCAACATATTAACGACTGCATGGCCGATGAAAACTATCGCCTGACCGCACGCCGCCTGATGATGGATGAACAAGCTCCGACATTGCGCGTTACCGCGATTGACCTAAATGCCTACGCTGACCGGTTAATTGAACGCTACAGCAATCCGGCATTAAAACACCGCACCTGGCAAATTGCGATGGACGGCAGCCAGAAGTTACCACAGCGTATGCTGGATTCTGTGCGTTGGCATTTACAACATGGCGGAAGTTACCGCTGCCTGGCTTTGGGGATCGCCGGCTGGATGCGATATGTCAGTGGTGTGGATGATAACGGCCAGGCCATTGATATCCGTGATCCAATGGTGGATAGTTTTAAAAAATGCGTTGCAGCCAGTGAAGATGGCATCGCCAGAGTACAGAGCTTGCTGTCCCTGAAATCACTGTTTGGTGAATCCTTGCCACAACAACCCGAATTTGTTCAGGCCGTAACAGAAGCTTATCTCAGCCTTCAGCAGTTTGGCGCGAAAGAAAGTGTTAAGCGTTTGGCACAGCAGGATTAATTGAGTGAGCTGACAGAATGAGCCTCAAAAATGAGGCTCATTAATTTCAATCGAGTTCATGAGCGCAGCCAACACCCCTGCAACGTCGAGGCCAAAGGGTTTACCCAACGTCATTGGCGTTGCAGGTAGGCGGCAAGTATACGAATCCCGATGAGCTTACACAGGTAAGTGATTCGGGTGAGCTTGCGCAGCCAACACCCCTGTAACGTCAAGGCCAAAGGGTAAATTACTCTTCGAGTTGATATGGCGCAGACTCAAACAAATAACCATCAAAGTCTGGATGGTCAGCATCAGACAGTTCTAATAACTTCTGTTTTACATTTTCCAAATGCTGCCACATGGCTTGTTTAGCCGCCTTACTGTCACGGCGTTGCACGGCTTGCAAGATTTTTTGATGATCTTCCAGCCATTGCCAGCGGTAACTGAAATCGAGGGTATGGCTATGAGCGCCCTGCCACATAGCGCTATTTTTCCGCGCTTGCCACGCTTCAGCGACCATATTTGCCAGCACACTATTTTGTGTCGCTTGCGCCAACAAGCAGTGGAAAAGCTCATCTGCACTTTCATCCACCGCACCGGCAGCCAAAGCTGCTTTTTCCTGCTCAATGGCCTGACGCATTTTAATGATATCGGCTTTGGTAGCCTGAATGGCTGCAAAAGCAGCAACTTCACTTTCTAATAACTGACGGGCTTGCAGCAACTCAAACGGGCCAAACCCGCTATCCGTTGATGCGCTATTGGCTGAGGCATCGGGGATATTAACCACATAAACACCAGAGCCTTTACGCACTTCCACCAATTTTTCCAGCTCAAGCATAATCAATGCTTCACGGACCACGCTGCGACTCACACTGAAATTCTCAGCAATGTCGCGTTCTGGTGGTAAGCGATCACCCAAGCTGTATTGCCCACTGACAATCGCCACACGCAGTTGATTGCCGACTTCCTGATATAATCTCATTACCTTATTTCCTGCATCAGGCTTGGGTGAATAAAATAAAAATTGGCCTGACCAAAGGGTGTCTGAATGACAATGAGTATATCATGTGGTCAAATAACATTAGGTGATTTGTCACGGTTTATCTCTGCGATAAACCGTGTATAGGTAAATGAAGCATGATATCTCAAAAATTTAGAGGTAGGTGACGGTGAGAATTCCCAAACTGCGCTGTGGATTAAGCCATTCCATACGGGAAGAGGCTAAATTACCCGGCAATTTTGCGGTCAGAGGCATATTGGGTGAAACAGTTTGTCGTTGAGTGACCGTTTCACCATTGCGGTAACAATGGGTAGTAATGGTCTGATTTACTAATGTGCTATCACATGGGCTTTCCACGATAGCGCCAGAAAAGGTGATTGTTCCTGTCACGGACAGGGGACTTTGCGCACTACTTGCAGTAAAGGATAACATTGCTGAAAACGTTATTGCTACGATAAGAAGTACTCGATAACTTTTCATAACCACCTCAACTTTTATAGCTGACATTTTAAATGATAGAGGGTTTCAGAAAAAACAAAGGGAATGACAAAGCGTTATTTGTTGCTCTGTTCGGGCTATAAGCCCTCTGAATACCTCACATAAGTGAATTATAGAGTTTATGCGTGGTTATCTATTAGGCGGCGTTCCTAATACACCTAGGAAATAATCTACATTTGGAGTACTTTTTGTTAAAAATTAGGTTATTTTAACTTAAAGCCTAATTTCATAACAATTGCAGGAAAAGTCCCATGATTATGGGAAGTTAAAATAAAATTTATTTGTGGAGCATAATTATGACGAAAACCAACCTAATTACCGGCTTTCTGGGGTGTGGGAAGACCACAACAATCCGTCATTTATTGGCACAAAAACCGGCACACGAAAAATGGGCTGTTCTGGTTAATGAGTTCGGCGAAATTGGTATCGACGGTGCGCTATTAGCAGACAGCGGGGCGGTGTTAAAGGAAATTCCCGGTGGTTGCATGTGTTGTGTTAACGGGCTGCCGATGCAAGTTGGTTTGAATATGCTGCTGCAACAAGCAAAACCTGATCGCCTATTAATTGAACCAACCGGATTAGGGCACCCAAAACAGATCTTATCGTTACTGACATCAGATGTTTACCAACCGTGGCTCACCCTGCAAGCCACTGTGTGTTTGCTGGATGCGCGACAGTTAAGTGAGCCTCGTTATACAGAAAATGAGAATTTTCGTGACCAACTGGCTGCCGCAGATATTATCGTGGCGAATAAGCAAGATACCTACACCGATTCCGACCGCACTGCATTACTGCAATGGCATCACAATCAGCCTAAGTCATGCCAGCTCTATTACGCAGAACAAGGGAAGATTGATGTCGCGCTATTGGATATGCCGCACAGCAATAATGATGAGCTACCCGATGGTGCGCATCATCACAGTGTCACACGACAAAAAGGATTGGCTGCATTAAGTTTGAAAGGCACAGAGCCTTGGCGTCGAGCTCTTAATCAGGGTCAAGGTTATCTTAGCTGTGGCTGGGTATTTAATGTCGATACTATTTTTGATACCGTCCCCTTACTCGAATGGGTGCGGTTAAATCCAGCCGAGCGAGTAAAAGGGGTTATGCGTATTACGGAAGGAACGTTAGTGATTAACCGACAGGGGGCAGACTTAAAAATAGAAACACGGCAGACACCACCGCTAGATAGCCGAATTGAACTCATCAGTGCGACAGAGATTGATTGGAATACATTGCAGCATAAATTACTGAATATTCGGTTATCTAAATGAGTATAATGTACCGCTTTATTATTTACCCAATTTGTACATTCATAATTTATAGGTTACCGCATGACCCGTCGTAATTTACCGACAATACTACTGCTCAATATGCTTGGAATTGTCCTGTTTTTATCTTGGTATATTCCTGTGAATCACGGATTTTGGTTTAAAATTGACTCGACAATCTTTTTCTATTTTAACCAACATCTGTTGTCCAGCCCCGCATTTCTGCACCTGGTGGCTATCACCAATAATCGTGCTTTTGATGTTATTTCGCTGGTTTGTATGGGGCTGCTTTACTTGTGCTTCTATATAAAGGAAACACCAGTGGGTCGCCGCCGCTTGATAGTTATAGGGTTTGTCATGTTGTTAACTGCGGTGATTCTCAATCAATTGGGCCACATGCTGCCAGTTTCGCATCCCAGTCCTACGTTGGCCTTTGATAACATAAATCGAGTCAGCGAACTTACCGGTATCCCGACAAAAGATGCCTCCAGCGATAGTTTCCCTGGCGACCACGGCATGATGTTGATGATTTTTGCCTGTTTTATGTTGCGCTATTTTTCCTGTGGAGCCTTTGCTATCGCTCTGTTAATCGCCGCTATTTTCTCAATACCACGGGTGATGATTGGCGCGCACTGGTTTACCGATATTGCCGTAGGCTCCCTTTCGGTCGTGTTGGTGGGAATAAGCTGGGTATTACTGACACCTTTAAGCGATAAAATCATTGATGCTATTGACCAGCGTTTGCCTGACCCCACGCACCAATAAGTTCTACGATTCGACGGTGAGGTAAGAAGCCCCCCTTTTGCCCCACCCTATTCCTTTACCGTCACCCTCATTTATCACAACAAAATGATTACAAAATAAGCCATGTGGTTTTAATATAAAATTTTACATTATGTTACATCAGAGTTTCTTATAATAATCGAACTAAAAGCACTCGCCTTTTATTAATCATTACGGTATTATTAGAACGTTTGTGTTCAGATTTAGGCCATTCGCCTCTTGCATGATTAATATTGTGCGTTCTAGCACAGTTATTCAGTTAAGTGATTGTCTAATCGGATCGCAATCAATAATCTCGATTCGTTTGGTTTTTTTTGGTAGCGACATCCGTCGTAAGGACAGCAAGGGAAAACATCAACAATGGTCAAGTCTCAACCTATTATGAGATACATTCTGCGGGTAATCCCTGCGGTTGCAGCAGCGGTAATGTTATCCGCGTGTAGTTCACCACAGACTTCGAACACACATAATACACAAACTGAGATGCGTGCAGTTAATGACAAAGATGGGCTTTTACTGCAAGCCTCTCAGGATGAATTCGAAGCGATGGTGCGCAACGTTGACGTCAAGTCGAAGATTTTAGAACAGTATGCAGGGTGGAAAGGTGTTCGTTACCGTTTAGGCGGTAGCACTAAACGCGGTGTTGATTGTTCCGCATTTGTGCAAAATACTTTCCGCGAACAATTTGGTATGGATTTGCCACGCTCAACATCAGAGCAGCAGGATCTTGGCAAGAAAATCCAGCGTACTAAATTGCGCCCCGGTGACTTAGTGCTGTTCAGAGCTGGTTCGACAGGCCGCCATGTTGGTATCTATTTGGGTAACGATAAATTTGTTCATGCATCGACCAGTGTCGGCGTGACAATTTCGAGCCTAAATGAAGATTATTGGAATAAGCGTTATCGCGATGGCCGCCGAGTGCTAAGCAGCGGTTCACGTAGTTAGTTAAAATATTTATTCCTGTTGTCCGAGATTCCAAACGAAACTATAAAACGCTATCCAGGTAGCGTTTTTTATTATCTTAAATCACCTACCCCACTTTCCATCCAGCTTGTAGGAAATGTCCTTTTTTTCTGAAAATCGAGTAATTCGAGAATTATCTGTGTAGGATCACCAACGCTCAGACAAGAACTTTCTTGTGCTAAAGCGACGTGTGCTAGCGATTCACCTTTATAAAAAGAAGTGACTTGTGTTAATAAGCTGAAAATTTATTTTATTAAGCGTATTTCTAAAATACATTCATAAAAACGATCTCTTGTTTCCACTGTTTTGATGCATATATAAAGCATCTTTAGTTTATATGGGTATACCGTTAGTCCGATGGCCTATTAGTCCTGTCGGCAAACTGGTAGCGCAATGCGGCTAACTTACTTATACTCATAAACACTTTATCGAACATGCTGGGGAGCGGCGGAACATGGGGTCAAACGGCGCGTTCTCTCGCAATATATTATCCAGACGCCACCTTGTAAAAAAAAGCGTCATCCTCGCACTCAGTTTCTTTATTTTTTTTGTTATTATTACTTTGTCATTACTTTATCGCAGCAGTGAACATAAATTAACGAAACAGAGCGATCATATAATATCCTATTCGTCACAGTTCCTTAATGAACTGACAACAACGATGTCTCAGCTTATCCCGTTGAGTGGTAAGACTTGCGAGCAAGCAAGCGCGGCACTGCATTATCGGGCGGCTTTTACCAATGGCGTCAGAGCTTTCTTATTAGTTAGAGATAGTCTTGTTTATTGCTCATCCGCGACGGGTGAAATGCATATGACAGCCAACGAAATATATTCCAGAATTAACTTATCTCAGCCATTAGATTTTAAAATTCAGCAAGGCACCCCGTTAATGCCGAATAAACCGGCTATCGCAGTATGGTTACGCCAAGCGGGTAGAGGTGATACCGGCGTACTGGCAACGCTGGAATTAACATTACATCCTTATTTATTACTTAATTATGCCGAAAGTGAAGTCAATGGGCTGGCAATCGTTATTAATGAGTTAGCTGTCACCACATTTGACGCTAAAGTGATACCCGTCAGTAAGTTACCTAACCGTGCCTCACGCGAGGTTCAACTGCCTGGTTACCCTATCAAGATTCTGATTTACCATAACAGCTTAACTGCAGATGACATCCGGATGACGCTTTTAGGTGGCCTGCTGCTGGCAGGTTTAGTTGGCATTCTGGCTTATTATATTTTAATCGCCAGCCGAAGCGCTGAAGCAGAGATTTTACGTGGCATCAGGCGAGGTGAATTCTTCGTAGAATATCAGCCAGTATTCCGTTCCCATGACCGTTCAATATCAGGGCTGGAAGCACTGATTCGCTGGGAACATCCAATTGAAGGGCGCATTTCTCCGGATCTCTTTATTCCCTATGCGGAATCCCAGTATCTGATACAGCCGCTGACAAAACATTTATTTGAATTAATCATCAGAGATACAAGTTTAATGACAAACCTGCTTCCTGCGGGAACCAAGCTTGGTTTTAATATATCACCCGTCCATCTTGCTGATGATGAGTTCCAAAAAGATGTCTCTCGAATGTTGCAGCAATTAAATACTGATGTTTTTTCTCCAGTATTTGAGATTACTGAACGAGGTATGGTAGAAGAACAAGTGGCAATTAAACAGTTCGACTGGCTACACTCCCAAGGGATACAAATTGCTGTCGATGACTTTGGCACTGGGCACAGCGCGCTAATCTATTTAGAACGCTTTACTCTGGATTATATTAAGATTGATCGTGCGTTTATCAGTACCATCTGTGTCAATACAGTGGCAGCACCAGTATTGGACTCGGTGTTAATGCTGGCGCATAAACTCAATATTGAAACCGTGGCAGAAGGTGTCGAAACTGAGCAGCAACTTGAGTATTTGGCACAACATGGCGTTAACTATCTGCAAGGATATTTACTCAGCAAGCCATTGTCTGTTGAAGATTTAGTCAGATTTTGCAATAAAAAATGAGTAACAAAAACTAATTGGCATAAAGTTTGCGTTAGTCCCCTGCAAACTGGTAATTTTAATTAAACTAAGTATGAGATTACTATTATCTGCATAATGAGCAGGAGATAACCGCCAATATGTTATTACGACTATTTGCTGCCGCGATGCTTTCCGCCCTGAGTTTTGGCCTTCAGGCAGAGACGATTAAAGAAGGTGTCTCTTTTGCCATTTTGGGCGAACCTAAATACTCATCAGATTTCAGCCACTTTGACTATGTTAACCCAGCGGCTCCCAAAGGGGGCGATATTACACTGGCGACCATCGGTACCTTTGATAATTTCAATCGTTATGCACTACGGGGTAACCCGGCGATCCGCAGCGAAAGGCTATATGACTCCCTATTTGGCACCTCAGATGATGAAATTGGCAGTTACTACCCGTTAATTGCAGAATCAGCGCGTTTTGCCCCCGATTTTCACTGGATTGAAGTGGATATTAACCCCCGCGCACGTTTTCATGATGACACGCCAATTACCGCTCAAGATGTCGCCTTCACCTTTAATAAATTTATGACCGAAGGTGTGCCACAATTTCGCATTGTGTATAAGGGCGTTCAGGTGAAAGCTATTTCCCGCCTGACGGTGCGTTTTGAATTCCCCGAACCGAATAAAGATAAAATGTTGGGATTGTTTGGTTTACCGGTGATGCCTGCACATTTTTGGAAAAACCATAAACTGAGTGACCCACTCAGTAAACCCCCTGTGGGGAGCGGCCCTTACCGTATTAGTAAATATAAGATGGGCCAGTTTATTACCTATGAACGGGTGAGAAATTACTGGGCCGCCAACCTGCCGGTTAATCGGGGTCAATATAACTTTGATACCATCCGCTACGACTACTATCTGGATGATAAAGTCGCACTGGAAGCGTTTAAAGCCGGTGCTTTTGATTTTCGCGAGGAAACTTCACCCAAAAGTTGGGCGACACAATATGTCGGCGGAAATTTCGCGAAAAACTATATACTCAAACAGGATATTGTTGATAACTCGGCACAAAATACCCGTTGGCTGGCATTTAATGTCCAACGCCCTATTTTTAGCGATCAACGGGTTCGTCAGGCATTAACTTTAGCTTTCGATTTCGACTGGATGAATAAAGCGTTTTATTTCAACAGTTATCAACGTACCAGCAGCTTCTTCCAAAACACAGACTATGCCGCTAAAGGGTATCCAGACAGTGCTGAACTGGCATGGCTGGCCCCGCTAAAAGACAAAGTACCGGCGCAAGTTTTCACGCAGATTTATCAGCCACCACAAACAGATGGCAGTGGCAACTCACGGGATAACCTATTAAAAGCGCGTGAATTGTTACGTGAAGCAGGCTGGGAAGTCAAAAATCAACAATTGGTGAACAGCAAGACCGGTAAACCTTTTGTCTTTGAGCTGTTGTTACTCAGCGGCAGCAACTTCCAGTATGTGCAACCGTTCAAACATAACTTGCAACGCTTGGGCATTACCATGAATATTCGCGAGGTTGATAGTTCTCAGTTTGTGAACCGCCTGCGCAGCCGGGATTACGATATGATCCCGACAGTTTACAGTGCTTTCCCCTATCCAAGCCCCAATCTGCAAATCCTTTGGAGCTCGGCATATATAGATTCCAGTTATAACGCATCAGGCATAAAAGATCCGGCGATTGACCAACTGATAGCCCAGATTGTCAGCCATCAGGATCAACCGGAGGCGTTGCTCTCTCTTGGCCGTGCGCTTGACCGGGTATTGACCTGGAATCACCTGATGATCCCGATGTGGTATTCCAACCATGCCCGCTTTGCTTATTGGGATAAATTTTCAATGCCAGCAGACCGCCCCACCTATTCGCTAGGATTTGATAGCTGGTGGTTTGATGTCAATAAGGCAGCTCGCCTGCCATCAGAACGTCACTAAGGGGCTGCTGTGGGCGCATATCTATTACGGCGTTTATTACTGGTGATTCCCACCTTGTGGGCGATTATTACGATTAACTTTTTTATTGTGCAAATTGCACCAGGCGGGCCAGTTGACCAAGCTATCGCCAATATCGAACTGGGTCACTCCAGTGGATTTTCCGCCGGCGGCGGTGATAGTGGTTTGGGGGGGGCGAAAGTCGGCCTGAATGCCGCACAAGTGGGTGATAGCAGCTATCGCGGTTCGCGCGGGTTAGACCCGGAGGTCATTGCTGAGATCAAGCAACGTTTTGGTTTTGACAAGCCACTCCATCAGCGCTATTTCGATATGTTATGGCGCTATGTGCGCTTTGATTTTGGTGACAGCCTGTTTCGCGGTGAGTCAGTTATGTCACTGATAAAACATAGCCTGCCGGTCTCTATTTCGCTTGGGCTATGGAGCACGCTGATTATTTATCTGGTTTCCATACCGCTTGGGATAAAAAAAGCGGTGCGCAGTGGTACCGCCTTTGATACCTGGAGCAGCACATTAATCATTATCGGTTATGCCATTCCCTCGTTCTTGTTTGCCATTCTGTTGGTAGTGCTGTTCTCCGGCGGCAGCTATCTTGATCTGTTCCCATTACGCGGGTTGGTGTCCAGCAACTTCGACACTCTGCCGTGGTACGGCAAGATAACCGATTACTTGTGGCACATCACCCTGCCGGTGCTGGCTACGGTCATTGGCGGCTTTGCCACACTGACCATGCTGACCAAAAACTCATTCCTCGATGAGATCCGCAAACAGTATGTGGTCACAGCCCGCGCCAAAGGCTTACCCGAAGAGAAGATCCTTTATCGCCATGTGTTCCGCAATGCCATGTTACTGGTGATAGCAGGCTTCCCTGCCACCTTTATCAGCATGTTCTTTACCGGCTCACTGCTGATTGAAGTGATGTTCTCACTGAATGGTTTAGGGCTGCTGGGCTACGATGCGACCTTGCAGCGCGATTATCCGGTGATGTTTGGCACTCTTTATATTTTCACCTTGATTGGTTTGCTGCTCAATATCATCAGCGATATTACCTATACCCTGGTAGACCCACGGATTGATTTTGAGGGCCGCCAATAATGATAAAATTAAGTGCCATTAATCAGGCCCGCTGGGCGCGTTTTCGCCATAACAAGCGGGGCTACTGGTCACTGTGGATCTTCCTGACGCTATTTGTCATCAGCTTATTTGCCGAGTTTATCGCCAATGACAAACCGCTACTGGTGAGCTATCAGGGTAAGATTTATATGCCCTTCATGAGCAATTACAGCGAATCGACCTTTGGCGGTATTCTCACCACCGCAGCGGATTATCAAGATCCGTATGTGATTGGGCGAATTAACGATAATGGTTGGGCTATCTGGGCACCGATTCGTTTTAGCAATAACACTATCAATTTTGCCACCGATGTCCCCTTCCCTTCGCCGCCGAATCGCACCAATCTGTTAGGTACTGACAGCACCGGCGGGGATGTGCTGGCCAAAGTTATCTATGGATTTCGCATTTCGCTGTTATTCGGCCTGACATTAACGCTGTTTTCCAGTGTGATTGGCATCTGCGCGGGTGCAATTCAAGGTTATTACGGCGGGCGGATTGACCTGTGGGGGCAGCGTTTTATTGAAGTCTGGTCTGGGATGCCAACACTGTTTTTAGTGATTTTACTCTCCAGCATCGTACAGCCGAACTTCTGGTGGTTATTGGCCATCACCGTGCTATTTGGCTGGATGGGGTTGGTCGGCGTGGTGCGGGCGGAGTTTCTGCGCACCCGTAATTATGACTATATCCGCGCGGCAAGGGCGATGGGCGTCGGTGACCGGGTGATTATGACGCGGCATATGTTGCCCAATGCGATGGTAGCAACATTGACTTTCCTGCCATTTATTTTGTGCGGTTCAATAACCACCCTGACCTCACTGGACTTCCTCGGCTTTGGCCTGCCAATGGGTTCACCCTCACTGGGTGGGCTGCTGCTAGAAGGTAAAAATAACCTTCAGGCACCCTGGCTAGGAATAACCGCATTTCTGGTACTCGCGATGCTGTTATCTCTGTTGATTTTTATCGGCGAAGCAGTCCGTGACGCCTTTGACCCAAGTAAGGCGTACTGATATGACGACTTCTCCACTTTTGGATATTCAGAACCTCAGTATTGCATTTCGTCAGGCTGGCGTTGAACGCGAGGTGGTCAGCGAGCTGTCGTTGCAAATCGCAACCGGTGAAACACTGGCATTGGTTGGGGAATCCGGTTCAGGCAAGAGCGTCACGGCGTTGTCGATACTGCGTTTACTCCCCTCACCGCCGGTAATCTATCCAAGCGGTGAAATTTTGTTTGCCGGTCAGTCACTGCTGCACGCCGATGAACCGACGCTGCGTAAAGTGCGCGGCAATCAGATTTCAATGATTTTCCAGGAGCCGATGGTATCGCTAAACCCGCTGCATACTATTGAGAAACAGTTGGCAGAGGTGTTGTTACTGCATCGTGGGATGCGCCAAGAGGCAGCCCGCGCGGAAATTATTCAATGCCTCGACAGAGTTGGTATTCGCAATGCTAAAGGGCGCTTGGGCGACTTCCCCCATCAACTTTCCGGTGGCGAGCGCCAGCGTGTGATGATAGCAATGGCGGTTTTGACGCAACCCAAGCTATTGATTGCCGATGAACCCACCACGGCGCTGGATGTGTCTGTTCAGGCTCAGATTTTGAGTTTGCTGAAAGAGCTAAAGCAAGAGATGGGCATGAGCCTGCTGTTTATCACCCATAACCTCAATATCGTGCGTCGTCTGGCAGATAACGTGGCGGTAATGCGCGAAGGGCGAAAAGTGGAGCAAAATAGCCGTCAGGCGCTGTTTAGCGCACCACAGCACCCCTATACGCGCCAGTTATTAGATGCAGAGCCACAAGGTGATCCGCTGCCCCTCACGCCGGGCCTAAAACCGCTGCTTGAAGTGAAAGGGCTACAGGTTGCGTTTCCCATCAAACGTGGTTTATTGCGACGTACCGTTGATTACCATTATGCGCTAAAAGACTTAAGCTTTACCCTCAATCCAGGTGAAAGCCTCGGGTTGGTCGGTGAATCAGGCTCAGGGAAAAGTACCTCAGGGCTGGCATTACTGCGTTTACTGCCCTCCAAAGGCGAGATTTGGTTTAGCGGACAACCACTGCACAAATTTACCCCCAAGCAGATGCTGCCCTATCGTAGCCGCATTCAGGTGGTGTTCCAGGACCCTTACTCAGCGCTAAACCCACGGCTGAACGTTCAGCAGATTATCGCCGAAGGGTTGGAAGTCCATCAAAAACTGAGTGCCGCACACCGCGAACAACGGGTGATTAAAGCGATGGAAGAAGTGGGATTAGACCCGGTCAGCCGTTATCGCTATCCGACCGAGTTCTCTGGCGGACAGCGCCAGCGTATTGCTATTGCCCGCGCGCTTATTCTGCAACCTCAGTTGCTTATTCTCGATGAACCGACCTCTTCACTGGATAAATCGGTACAGGCGCAAATTCTGGCCTTGCTGAAATCCCTTCAGCAACGTCATCAGCTCAGTTACCTGTTTATCAGCCATGACTTACAAGTGGTGCGCTCGCTCTGTCATCAAGTGATTGTACTAAGACAAGGTGAAGTGGTGGAGCAAGGTGACTGCCAGGCGATATTTGCCGCACCAAAGCAGCAATATACTCAGCAGTTATTACAATTTGCCGACTGATCTGGGTGCGATGCGGATATCCAGGCAGGGAAAAACGCCAGCATGAAATGCCGACGGATTTTCAGTGACGGATCAGAAAGGATAAAGCGCTGTCATGGTTTCGGCAATCGCCACGCCGACATCCTTCAGGCGGCACATGGTCGCACTCTCATCCTTGCAGTGAACAAACAGGCAAGGCTCCCCTTCCCAATCAATAATCGCCGAATCCACTTGAATCTCTTGTAGCGAAAGATTGAGCCGCTGCATGATAATCTGTGCATTATTACCGTCGTGACTGAGTAGTTTCAGCCCCATTAAGTCATTGGTATCATCTATCGCGGCCAACGGAATCGGCTCAACTTTGACGCCGATAAACCCAGATAACCAACGGTAACTTTGCGGCAGACGATGTACCACCGAAAGTTGGATATTATTCACGTGTCTTTCCTAGTCAAAAATAAAAATTCAAAAGTTACAAAAACACCACAAGGCTCACACTCACTAAAGTTATAGTCGCTAAGTTATCATTGTGCTCGGTTCATATCTTATCAAAACACAACATTCATAACATTTTAGAAACTTATATCTAACAAATATTTTCACACGCCCTTTTTGAGCATTTTTCAGCCAAAATGCAGCGACTGAATCTGTAGCTTTGGGATTTAGATCCCATTTTTCGTTATATTTAACCCTTTATCGCGCTCATCTCAACCATTTTTATTGCAAATCCATTACCTAACTCATGTCATTATTTTACATTTGAGGAACAAACACACAAGGAAAGAACGGAGTATTATCACCATAATTAATTGATAAATAACTACATTAGTGATCATTAGTCACAATTTAATTGGCATGAATAATAACGAAAAATCAGGTAATAAAACCGTCTATTTTTTTATATCATTACGCGAAAGTTAACAATATGGTGTCAAATACAACTATGCAATAAATAATAATAAACATGATTACTATATTGATGAAACTCAATATTTGCGCTCTTTTCAGGTGCAATTCGGGCGATATCACCCTCGAAAATAAGGATAAATAAGTATTATGAAGGGATTAATAAGGAGGGAAAAAGGAAGGCAATACTCGGTGCTGAAAGGAAACAAAGAGGGAGGGAGAACCTGTCCCCTTCCCCGCATTGTGCGTTCAGCATCGACCATTCTAAAAAAGTAGCACTTTTACGACGTGGCACCCTTCGCCGGGCGGCTGGCGTAGAGATACAGTAACATCGCGGCAATAATACAAAATGCCATTGAGCTGACCATCGGCCAGGCGCTGCGCGACGGTGCCATCGAGAGTAACGTCCCGACCACCGCGCCAATCCCAAAGCGTAAGGTGCCCGCCAGAGAAGATGCAGTGCCTGCCATGTGCGGGAAATCATCCAAAATCACCGCCATCGCATTGGAGGTTATCATGGCGATACAGCCAACATAAGCCGCCACCCCCAGCACCAATGCCCAGAACCCCATGCCAGTGGCACACACCACCAGTAACCAAATTCCCATGACAAACTGCACGGTCATACCAAAACGGAACATCTTCAGCGCACCAAACCGGCGAACATTACGGGTATTAATCACCGTCATCAGGAACAAGAAGACGATATTCAGCGCAAAATAGTAACCAAAATGCTGTGGTGAAACCCCGTTTAACTCGATATAAACGAATGGGCCAGCGCTGAGGAATGAGAACATACCGGCAAAGGAGAAGCCACTGGCGAGCATATAACTCAATACCCGCTTGTGGCGGAACAACGCGCCAAAATTGCCAATCGTGGTGCGCAAATGAAACTTCTGCCGTTTCTCTTTCGGCAAGGTTTCTTTAATAAACAACGCCACCAATACTGCCCCAACCAGCGCAGCACCCGCCATACTCCAGAAGATAGCGTGCCAACTAAACCACACCAACAACGCACCACCGATAATCGGTGCCAGCAGCGGGGCAATCGTCATCACCAAGACCACAAAAGACATCATGCGAGAAAATTCATCTTTGGTGAACATATCTCGCATCAATGCATTGATCACCACACTCGCAGCAGCAGCCGACAAACCATGCAAGAAACGTAAGTTAATCAATTGTTCGATTGATTGCGCCATTGCACAAGCCATACCCGCAAGAGCAAAAGTCAGCGTCCCCCAGAAGATGACCGGCTTACGCCCGATGCTGTCCGCCATTGGGCCATAAAACATCTGCCCAATGGCAAATCCTAGCACATAGGCGCTCAGTGTCATTTGAACGCTGCCACTCTCTACGCCAAACTCTTGGGCAATGATAGGCATACTCGGCAAATACATATCAATCGCCAGCGGCATCAACATCGATAGCAGGCCAAGAATAAAGATAAAGCCAATGTGGGATGTCCGGTTCTTCTCTTGCACTCACTTCACTCCTTCAATACCTTGCCCTGCAAAGCAGGCTGATAAGATGCCTTAACGCCACAGCAGAAAACCCGTTACAGCAGATGTGGCGCGCCTACGCTGGCAATCTCTTCTTCGGTCAACGGACGGTACTCACCGGGTGCCAAATCATCATCAAGTTTGATCTCGCCGATTCGCTCACGGTGCAGTTCCAATACCCGGTTGCCCACGGCCGCAAACATCCGTTTTACCTGATGATAGCGCCCCTCGCTAAGAGTCAAACGTACCAACTGCGGCTCAATAACCTCAAGCCGAGCCGGTTTGGTCAGAGATTCTTCATTGTGTAACTGCACACCATCAGTAAACTGTTGAGCAGTATCGTCAGCCAGTGGGTGCTCGAGCGTCACCAGATAGGTTTTTTCACAATGATGACGCGGAGAGGTGATCCGGTGCGACCACTGACCATCATCCGTCATCAGTACCAGCCCGGTGGTATCAATATCTAACCGACCGGCAGCGTGGAGTTTGTACGCCACTGGCTCATCCAAAAAATAGAGCACAGTAGGATGGTCCGGGTCTTCCGTTGAGCACACATAACCCTGCGGTTTGTTCAGCATAAAGTAACGTGGGCCAACCGTTTGTTGTAATGGGTTACCATCAAATCTCACGTCTTGCTCTGGTGTCAGCTTAATGGCACCACTTTTGACCACCTCACCATCAATGGTTACACGTTTAGCCCGCAGCTCGCGCGCGACTAACGCCCGGCTGACACCTAGTTGCTGAGATAAAAACTTGTCCAATCGCATTGAATCTACTTTGCCTGTAATAAAATCGTACCGCTGACGGGCACCATAGCCGCAATCACACCTGCCAACGACGGCAAAATGTTAATAGTACGGTGTGAAATGAATGAAGCAGTAAAGTTGTATAGGAGGAAATCATTTGCTGCCTAACCTACCAGACTGATCAGTATAGCGGTGGTTGCCGCATCATCCTAGGAACAGTTAGTTAAAATGCGGTTATTGGGAAACACGCGCTCCTCTTCTCAGTTGAAATTGCAGCATTAAGGCGCTCGCGCCATCGCCCTCAGGCAGGCATAATAATAGAAAGTTTTTAGCCATAAAGAGAGATAAATATCACTCCTCTGGCACAGGAAATTGTTGCAAATGGTGAATGGATTGCAAGTGATCAATCGGTTAAATATCGCGAATGTCTTCATCTGGCAGGCCGCCTGATGGCCTTTACGTTACGTCCTTATCAACAAGAGGCTGTAGAGGCGACCCTCGCCCATTTTCGCCGCCACGCCGAACCCGCTCTGATTGTATTACCTACCGGCGCAGGCAAAAGTCTGGTGATCGCTGAACTGGCAAAATTAGCCCGTGGGCGTGTACTGGTTCTGGCCCACGTCAAAGAATTGGTAGCCCAGAATCATGCCAAATACTGCGCTTACGGCTTAGACGCCGACATCTTCGCCGCCGGGCTGCAACAACGGCAAAGCGCAGGGAAAGTGGTATTTGGCAGCGTGCAGTCCGTGGCACGTAATCTGTCACTGTTTGATAGTGCCTTTTCGCTGTTGATAATCGACGAATGCCACCGTATCAGCGATGACGACGACAGCCAGTATCAGCAAATTATTCAGCATTTACGCACCACCAATCCGCGCTTGCGCTTGCTGGGGCTAACCGCAACACCTTACCGGCTGGGCAAAGGCTGGATTTATCAATTCCACTATCACGGTATAACGCGGGGTGATGAGAAAGCCCTATTCCGTGATTGCATCTATGAATTACCCCTGCGTTATATGATTAAGCACGGCTTTCTGGTGCCACCGGAGCGGCTGGATATGCCCGTCGTGCAATATGATTTTAGCCGGCTGACCAGTAACAGTGACGGTATGTTTCGTGAAGCCGATTTAGACCGCGAACTCAAGCAACAACAACGAATTACCCCACATATTATCAGCCAGGTCATTGAATATGCTGCGAACCGCCGTGGGGTGATGATCTTTGCCGCGACGGTCGAGCACGCGAAAGAAGTGTATGGCTTGTTACCCAAGGGCGAGGCCGCGCTGGTCAGTGCCACAACCCCACCGGCCGAGCGGGATGCGCTGATAAATGCTTTTAAGCAACAACAGCTACGCTATCTGGTGAATGTGGCGGTGCTGACCACCGGTTTTGATGCGCCTCATGTGGACTTAATTGCGATTCTTCGCCCAACAGAGTCCGTCAGTTTGTATCAGCAAATCGTTGGGCGAGGGTTGCGGCTTTATCCAGGCAAAGAAGACTGCCTGATTCTGGATTACGCCGGCAACCCCCACGACCTTTTCACACCGGAGGTTGGCACCAGTAAACCCCACAGCGGCAGCCAGCCGGTACAAGTATTCTGCCCGGATTGCGGCTTCGCCAATATTTTCTGGGGGAAATGCACCGAGTCAGGCGAGATTATTGAACACTATGGTCGCCGCTGCCAGGGCTGGTTTGAGGATGATCAAGGTGCGCGAGCACAGTGTGATTACCGCTTCCGCTTTAAATCTTGTCCGCAGTGCGGCGCAGAGAATGATATTGCAGCCCGCCGCTGTCATCAGTGTCAGGCGGTGCTGGTCGATCCCGATGATATGCTCAAAGCCGCACTGAAATTAAAGGACGCACTGGTACTGCGTTGTGGTGGGATGAACCTGGAAAATGGCAATGATGCCAAAGGTGAGTGGCTGAAAATCACCTATTACGACGAGGATGGCACTAACACCAGTGAGCGTTTTCGGCTAACCACCCCCGCACAGCGCATGGCTTTTGAGCAAATCTTCTTGCGCCCACATCAACGAGCACCGGGTATTACATTGAAATGGTCAACCGCTGCTGATGTTATCGCGCAACAAGTGCTATTGCGTTACCCGGATTTTGTCGTCGCCCGCCGTCGAGGGCAATGGTGGCAAATTAGAGAAAAGATATTTGATTATCAGGGCCGTTTCCGGCGAGCCGATTCCCTTGCCTGAGCCGCATTTAGCCTGATAAATTCGCAGTTTCGTTTGCTGTCTGCCCGATATTTCGCTAGAATGTCGCCCGCTTTGCTCTGGGTTTACCCAATCAAAGCCGAGTATCGAACCTGTTGCTGGGTCGCCTGTAGCAGGGTAAATTTTCTTTAAGAGAAAACAAAATGACCACTATCAATGTAGAAGTACGTAACGACCAGGGTAAGGGTGCGAGCCGCCGCCTGCGTGCAGCAAATAAATTTCCGGCAATCATTTACGGTGGTTCAGAAGCAGCAATCTCTATTGCTCTTGACCATGACACCACCAAGAACCTTGAATTGAAACCGGGCTTTTATGATTCCGTACTGACTCTGGTTGTTGACGGTAAAGAAACCAAAGTTAAAGTACAAGCTGTTCAGCGTCACGCTTTCAAGCCAAAACTGACTCATATCGACTTCGTTCGCGTTTAATCGCGTCGCTTTCGATATTCGGGACGCCGAAATAAAAAACGCCGCATCAGCGGCGTTTTTTATTGGCTATTCAAACGGTTATGGCTTGCCTGAATTGCGCTGTAACTGATCACGCAAATTCGGGGGCGTGCCTCTGATAGTCAGCGTATCAGTCGCTGCATCCCAGAAAATCCGCTCACCCAATAACAACGCATCAAAATTGATACTCAACCCACCGCCACTGCCAGCAAATTTGGTCAATTGACGCAACGTACCGCGATCCGCCGGAAAACGCTCTTCCAATGCATAACCCTGCTCAACTGAGAATTGCTGAAAATCTTTTTCGCCCAACTTTGGCAACTCTTGCGCAAGCTCCTGCAAGGCAATTTCTTCACCGGCCTGCAACTGCTCATTGCAATAGCTATAAACCTGCTGGCGATATGCCTGACGTTCATTTTTGCCAAGTTCAGCATCCGCGCAGTAATCATCAACCGCCTGCAATAAACCACGGTTTTGCGCTTTGGTGTCCAGACCCTCACTTGCGGCCAGAAAATCCATAAAGAAATCAGATACTTTTCGCCCTACCCGCCCTTTAAGGAAAGTCAGGTAACGGGTGGACTCCGGGTTATTTTCCCATTCAGTTAAATCGATACGAGCCACAATATCAGCGCGATTGATATCGAGATAATGGGTGGAACTCAGATCAAGCTGTTCATTCACTCGCATACTGTTGCAACTGCTCAACACCGAGATCAGTAAATACTCTACCGCCAGATAACGGTACTGACAGAACAGCACCACACCGCCTTCGGCAAATGGGTATTTGGCTAACTCATCGCGCAAACGCCCGGTTGCAGCACGGCTAAAGCTGAGGAAATCTTCATCACCCTTACGGCTTCGCTTCAGCGCATCAGCCAGCTCACTTTGCTCATTAAACAACCCATAGGCTTTGCTTTTGGCGCTGTAAACGCGGTGCAACTCGGCCATCATTTCTTCAACGACAGCATTGGCAGGTAACAGAGAATCGCGCAACACCACATCAAGCGTTTGTTCATCACGTTTGATAAGCTGATGTAAGGCTATCTGGTCAATATCCAGACTCATGATAAATACTCCTTTTGGCTAGGGCCGTATTCAATCACTGATGCCTGAGAGCTGCAACCCAAAAGCTATCTCGGCCCTCAATTAATGGCTAATGATTCTTAATGCTATAAAATAGCGGAAAAGCGCGTCTCTATACGGTAAGATATGGGACTTTGTTAGATGTTGAGCACAATTTTTATGCCACAATCATCCCGTTATAGTGACGAACACGTTGAAAAATTGCTGTCTGAATTAGTCAGCGTGTTGGAAAAAAACCGTACCCCAACCGATCTTTCTTTGATGGTGTTGGGAAATATGGTAACAAATCTGATCAATACCAGCATTGCCCCAGCGCAACGCAAAGTATTGGCACGTTCTTTCGCTGAAGCTCTTCAGGCTTCGGTACGTGAAGATAAAGCTCATTAATTTATCGGCCAAGACTGCAATCTCAATATGGTGACAAATCGTCAGCGCTATCGTGAAAAAGTCTCCCAGATGATCAGCTGGGGGCACTGGTTCGCCTTGTTTAATATCCTGTTCAGCCTGGTGCTGGGTAGCCGCTATCTGTTTGTCTCCGATTGGCCTTCGTCGCTCGTTGGCCGTATTTATGCCTTAGTCAACTGGCTCGGGCATTTTAGTTTTATTGTTTTCGCTGCTTATTTACTGGTGATATTCCCACTAACCTTTGTGGTGATGTCGCAACGGCTACTGCGCTTTCTATCTGCCGCGTTTGCTACTGCGGGGCTAACCCTGCTCTTGGTCGATACCGAGGTTTTCACCCGTTTCCATTTGCACCTAAATCCTGTGGTGTGGGAGTTAGTGGTTAACCCGGATCAAACTGAGCTGGCACGCGACTGGCAACTGATGTTTATCGCCGTGCCGGTTATTTTTCTGGCCGAGATGCTTTTTGGCACCTGGGCCTGGCAAAAACTGCGCAGCCTCAACCGACAGCGCTTTGTTAAGCCGTTGGTTGTAGTCTTTATTTCGGCCTTTCTTGCCTCACATCTGATTTATATCTGGGCAGATGCGAATTTCTATCGCCCAATCAGTATGCAGCGCGCAAACTTACCGCTCTCATACCCAATGACCGCACGCAAATTCCTTGAAAAACATGGACTTCTCGATCAACAAGAGTATCAGCGTCGGCTGATCGAACAAGGTAATCCGGATGCTTTGGCGGTTGAATATCCGTTAAGTCCGATAACATTTAGTGATAAAGGCAGCGGTTATAACCTGTTACTCATTGTGGTTGATGGTATCCGAACCAATAGTTTGCCAAAAGACATGCCACAGTTGACTGAATTTAGCCGCTCAAATATCCAGTTTAATCGCCACTACAGCTCGGGTAACCGTCGGGATACTGGTCTGTTTGGCCTATTCTATGGCATTTCACCAACCTATTTAGATGGGATACTCTCCGCCCGAGAGCCATCTGCGTTTATTAATGCGCTGGGCGCACAGGGCTATCAGTTCGGCCTGTTCTCATCCGATGGTTTTGAGTCACCACTCTATCGTCAAGCACTGTTAGCTGACTTCACGCTACCGGCTGCGACAGAGCAAACAGACAGTGAGACCACGGCACAATGGCAACAGTGGCTGGGAAACCTTACCAGCAATGCTCCGTGGTTCTCATACATTAATCTGAGTGGTGCAGCCGAGGCACAAGACCCGGTAAGTGATAAGAAGGTGGCGCTACCTACTGACTTTATTCGTCACTATCAAGCGGGTGCAAAAGATGTGGATCAACAGATTGCCACTATTCTGGAAACGCTGAAACAACGCGGCCAGTTAGATAAAACCGTTGTTATCATCACCGCGGCTCATGGTGTTGAATTTAACGATAGTGGTGATAATAACTGGGGTGCAGGCAGTAATTTTAATCGCCAACAACTCCAGGTGCCTCTGGTCGTTCACTGGCCAGGCACGCCAGCGCAAGCAGTAAATAAGCTGACGAATCATGAAGATATCATGACCACATTGATGCAGCGCTTGTTGCATGTTAAAACTGCGCCAGAAGATTATTCCCAAGGCGAAGACCTGTTTTCCGCGACACGCAACAACAACTGGGTCGCTACCGGTGACAATGGCATGTTGGTTATCACTACGCCAACACAAACAATTGTGTTGGGCAACAACGGTGAGTACCGCACCTACGATGAGCAAGGCCATGAAATTAAAGACGAGAAGCCACAGCTCCCACTGCTGCTACAAGTTCTGACCGATGTAAAACGTTTTATTGCGAACTAGCGTAAAAAAGCGAACCTACCGCGATTAAAAAACCAGCAGTCGTTTGGCTAAGTCTTGCATTTATAACTACAAAATGTAGTATAAATGTCACTGTATCGGCATGTAGCGCAGCTTGGTAGCGCACCGTCATGGGGTGTCGGGGGTCGAAGGTTCAAATCCTTTCATGCCGACCAAAATACCTTAAGAAAACCAATCCGTTAGGGTTGGTTTTTTTATTTGTAAGATCTGACTGGTGTGGCTGTGGTGTGAAACAACCGCTGGCTCACCAAGCAAGAATGGGATGAATAGGCCGGACAATTAAGCCCGGGTTTTTATTATTCCGGCGCTACCGGCCAATCAATATCAGGCGCTGTCGATGTGTCATTCAGTCGCCCCATTGCCGCCTTTCCGGGCCATTGTGTGCCTGTAATCTGACAATCTCACCACCCTGCCCGCGTTGCCCCTTTCTAGCTGCCTTCATAGTGCCATCCTATTTTCAGAATTTTGCTCGCCCTAATTGTTTGGAGTAATCATCCAAATCCAATATTCTTGGTCGGGAATTAATGTGGTAATAACAAGGAAAAGTTATGGATACGTTTGAGCAGGTGAGTGGCTATTATTTCAAAGGAATGGATAATCTATCTAAAGGTGAATTAGCTTTTTGGGTTGTTGTTGATGAAGTAGAGAAGAAATTCAGCGGAATAGATCTCGTTGCTTTTGCTTTTATTCTTGGGGGGTTGAACATAATCCCTGTTCCAGGTAAGCCAAGCACCGCTACACCCGGAACCAGCATATTATCATTGAGCCTTCGCCGCATGATCTCATACCGCCTAGACAGCCGCTGGAGATCACCCACATGGAAGACATTAATTGGTGGTGGCTGGGCAAGAACATCAAGCTTAGGTGGACTCATAGGTAGATGGACTCCTTGGGTAGGTGTAGCCATTACTGCTGGGGATATTAGTATCATCGGATTTAATAGTATTCGCCATTATAACCTCATTGTTGAAGCAAGGGATCGTTTGTAATGAATGCCGATGAAGCTGTACTACAATTCGTCAAAGATGAATTGCGTTGCCGTCAGTTACAGACAGACTCATCACTCAGTACCGGTGAACATCAAACCGTACCTGAAGATATTTATGAGTTAATGGACAAATATTCTGAAAAATTTAATGTCGATTGCAGCAAAATACACTGGAGACGTTATTTCCCCCAGGTAGTATTTCCTTTTTTACCTAACGCTATTCTATCTGAACACTTAAAATCAGACCGCCATAAACCTGAGCCGTTCACAGTTCGTATGCTTATCGAGTCCGCCAAAGCGGGCCGTTGGTTGTACGATTGAAACAGGCCGGCAATTAAGCCCGGTTTTGTATTATTCCGGCGCGACCGGCCAATCAATATCAGGCGCTGTCGATGTGTCTACCTCTTCCAGTAAATCCAGATAATCCAGCCAAGCGTTGTACTGTGCCCTCTCTGTGTCATTCAGTCGCCCCATTGCCGCCTTTCCGGGCCATTGTTTACTGTTCATGTACTCATTAGCTTCGTCAATGCGGCTTTGTTTTTCTGCCGTTGCGAAAGCAATTTGCTCGTCATGTGTCGGCGGTGGGATATCCCCCCACGCAGGCATCCCATCAACAACAACCCTGCACTTACCCAGCGGAAAAACGGTGTACTCATAAAAGAGACTATCAGGGATTTCAGTCACATCTGATAAATCCCAACCAGCCGATACATATCGCTCAAGCTGGTCTGTATCAAAAAATGAATTGTTTTTAGCACTCCACGATTTCATATTAATACCCTATCCCCAAGTAATAAAACGATGCACCCGTTGTCGTATTTGGCGCTGTACTGAAGCTACCCACGAGTACTATCAGCATAAGCATCTGAAGACGGCAATTACCACATCAAATCATCGGGTACTTTAAAATCAGCATATGGATCGTCTTCATCTTGCTCTTCCTGACTAAGTGCACTATTTAATACAATACTGTTCGCATCTCGCTGCGCAATTTTATTAGCTACGCTCGCGGGGATAATGGCGTATTCACTCTCGCCACTGTTATCAGCAACCAAGCGAGCAATGGCGAGACGGCCACTGATCAGTTGAGCTTGAGTCAGCTTATCCACAACTATTTTCTTAATTAAATTATTATCTGTGAAGTTAAAACCGATATTACCTTTTGAAATGTCGATTCTGTTCATTTCAATGAGCTGCTTCACCTGAGCTTTGTATTCTTTAGATAAAGCGGCTTGTTTTTGTTGTTCACTTAGCTGTTTATCACGCTCAAGTTGTGCTTTTTTATTTTCTTCCACCGCCTCTCTTGCCTCACGAGCCTGAACTCGTGATTTTTTAGCCGTTCTTTGGGCTTTAGCCACTTTTTTGCTGGTCACTAATCCAGCTTTTAGCATCTGCTCTTGTAAGGTGAGTTTTGTCATCTTCGTTTCTAAACCAGTTGAATAATTTGTGGGATTATACCTGTAATTTTTAAGGCTGTACCAGATTGCAGGATCTGATCACTGTGTAGCTTAACTAAAATCGGGGTGTACGAATCAACGGGGAGCCTTGGAACGGGGATAGTAATGCTCTCTGCGTCTTTATGGGTCAGTCGGATAACCAGATTCGCCAGTCGGTTTAAAATTCGGTATCATCCGCTCCCACTCTTCATCCGGGTAGCCTGATGTCTAAGATTATCGATACCTTTATTGCCCCGCCGTGCCATGACAAGATCGAGAATCTCTATCAGGACGATCACCTGCTAGTTATCAATAAACCCACTGGGCTACTTAGCCTCTCAGGGAAAAATCCGCAAAATCTGGATTCGGTACACCATCGACTGGTACAGATATTCCCCAGTTGTACCCTGGTCCACCGCCTCGATTTCGGTACTTCCGGGCTGATGGTGATTGCCCGCAATAAGGCTATCAATGCCGCTCTCTGCCAACAGTTCAGCCAACGCACCGTGACTAAAGTGTACAGCGCACTGCTCTGCGGACATCTGGATGACAACGAAGGGGTGATAGATGCAGCTATTGCTAAAGACCCGGTACTGTTCCCGCTGATGTCGATTTGTGCAATCCACGGCAAGCCAGCTCGTTCCTACTATCGGGTCGTTGAGCGCTTTTATCATAAATTGGAAGACGGGACATTACTGCCATTGACGCGGGTACAGCTAACCCCGGAAACCGGGCGCACTCATCAACTCCGTATCCACTGTCAGCAGTTGGGCCACCCTATTTTGGGCTGTGACCTGTATGGTGGCCGTCTGCTGCCTGGTACCGAACAGACTCCGCGACTAATGCTGCACGCCAGTGAGCTGCATTTTGTTCATCCCATTAGCGAAGAGTGGATCAAAGCCCATAATGCCAGCCCGTTCTGAAAAGAATCCTATAAAGCAATACGGGTCAAGTCTGACGTCAAACAGATAACTGTGACTAATGCCGCCGCCTTTGCAACAGTGCTAAATGAACCCATCAGTAACTTTAGCCCTCAGGCATCAGCTTTCCCGAAGGCATGATTATCCTGGTTGATCCAGAAAAAGAGCCGATGCCAGGAAACTTTGTGATTGCCAAACCCACGGACGATAACGAGGCGACATTTAAGAAATTAATCGTTGATGCTGAAATTAAGTATTTGAAACCATTGAATCCGGCATACCGTTTGATTGAATGGTAACTGCAAGATACTCAGCGTCGTAGTTGACGCTCGTGGGTTACAGATAGATTCGCCACACACCTCTATTACTGTGCAATGTGATTGCAGAAAAAATAACTAAATTGCGCTTATAAACAGTCAGATAGCTTTCCATACTGAAATAACCGCCAGTGATTAAACCATAAAATCACCTACGGTTATTTAAATTTCGCTAAAATCCCGTGCTGACCCCCTTACATTCCATTTCTTTTGTTAAAACAACTTAAAACACGGTTGTTTGCCACCCACGATAACTGTATATTAATACAGTACTTACTTATCAGGAAAAAGCCATGCGAGTTGAATTGATTTATGACAAACGGAATGTTGCCGGCCTTGCCAATGCGGGCGAAATGATTAAGGCAGAGTTGACTAAACGCGTGCACCGAGTCTTTCCAAATGCAGAGGTTAAAGTTAAAGCGATGCAAGCCAACGGCATCAATACCGACGCCAATAAACAAGAAAAATCAGTGCTTAATCGTTTAGTTGAAGAGATGTTTGATGAAGCTGATGAATGGCTCGTCAATGTGTTTAACAGTTAGCAGTATGGCATCAGGTTCCGGACAAATACGCCAGGCCAATACCATGAAGAAAATTGTCAGCAGCGTGTGTGATGTCGCCACCATGATGTCGGAGATAACCAACGCGGCGATGAATAAATACGGGGCATACATGAGATCAATAGTACTGTTGCGTAGCTGGATACAATGGTGCAGCAAAATATCGCACTGATGCAAAAGCCAACTACTGCGTCTGCCGCATTACAGGCTCAAGCAACTGATTTAACTGAAACCGTAGGCTAATTCAGGAGCGAATCTATCCGTCAAATCATAGAGTTTTGTGTCAGCGGGAGAAGCCAACTCGCTGAAACACCCCTACTCCAATAATATCCGAGCACCAATCTTGAGCGGGGTAAACTTATCTGATGCTACCCCTGCGTCACTCAGTGCCTGTTTAAGTTGTTGCGGCGGCTCATCCAGAGATTCATCTGCCAGTTCAAATACCCCCCAATGGATCGGCACTGTCATCGGTTGCTGTAATTGCAGGAACAGTTGGACCGACTGTTGCGGATCCATATGCTGGGCATTCATAAACCAGCGCGGAGCGTAAGCGCCAATCGGCAGCGCGGCGTAATTGAATGGCCCTAACCTCTCACCGATAGTAAGCAGTTGCTGACAATAACCGGTGTCTCCGGTGAAATAGAAGTTAATCTCATCACGTTTTACCACCCAACCAGACCACAGACTTTGATTACGATCCCAAGGTGTACGCATACTCCAGTGGCGGGCAGGTACGCAGTGAAACTCAAAATCAGCGGCAACATGCTTATCCCACCAATCCAATTCATAGATATGACTGGCTCCAACCTGTAATAACCAATTTTTTAATCCCAAAGGAGCCAGAAAGACGATATCGGGAAAGCGGCGCAACAATTGGATAATGGTCGTAGCATCCAAATGGTCATAGTGGTTATGTGAAATCACCACCACATCAATATTGGGTAATTGTAAAACATCAGCGGACACCGGTGTTTTACGCGCTGGCCCGTAAAAATTAAGGGGGGAAGCACGCCTGGAAAGCACCGGATCAAATAGCACCGCCTGCCCGTTAATCCGTAATAATAGCGAAGCGTGGCCCAACCACCATAAGGCATCTTGCTCACCACTGAAATCAGCTTCTTGCCACCAATCGGCAATAAACTGCGGGTAACCCTGCTGAGGCGGTTTTGGTAATGACTGACGTTTTCTCTCCTCGCGCCAGCGTTTCAAATCTTGCGGATGATGAACAACAGGTTCGATATTCTGAAATCCAAACTCGGTATGGTGTGGCTTACTGACATCATAATAGGGGTTTTTCTTCACTATTTTGTATCCTTTATGGCCCTGCCAACATTATTTATGGGTGATGCCCACAGCCACTCACTCTGTATAGTGGTGGTTCACATTATGAATGACTCTCTCGCTACCCATGATGAAATTTCAAACTGCCGATATTAGCCGTTACTTGCCCATCACCCGTACTGACCTCACTCAGTGCGGTTTCTATTGTATTAAACAAATTGTATCAATCAACAATTGCCTTAAAGCATGATAGCCCTGACGGCCCAACCAACATTTCCCACAATGTAAATTATTTGTCAGCCAGAAGATTTCCGCATGTATTATTTAATTATCCGATTACTATAAGCTCACGCTTCCTATTTTATTTTTTTGAACATGGATAAACGATTGCTGAAACATCTCCCTGCCCCGCTGCTGGCCGCCGCGTTGCTCACGATCCCCTTGCACAGCCATGCCAATACTGAACTTCTGACCTCACAAGTTGTTGATCAATATGCTGAACATATTTTCTATAACAGTGGTGCTATGGGGATGGCGCTGGTTGTTATTGATAATAATCAAGTGGTCAATCGTAGTTTTGGTGAAACCAAGCCCGGTAACAATCTTCGCCCACGACCAGATTCTCTGATCCGCATTGCCTCGATTACCAAGCTGATGACCAGTGAGGTCATGGTAAAGTTGGCCGACGATGGCACAGTTAAATTAACTGACCCGCTAATGAAATACGCGCCGAAGGGTGCCAGAGTACCGTCTTATAATGCTAAGCAGCCGATTACTCTGCTAAATCTGGCCAGCCACACCAGTGGGTTGCCGCGCGAGCAACCCGGTGGCCCACAAAAAAGACCGGTATTTACCTGGCCGACCACGGATAACCGGTGGCAATGGCTTAAGCAGGCGAATGTCACCGTTCCACCAGGGGTTAGAGCCGCTTATTCAAATCTGGCTTACGACTTACTGGCGGATGCGTTGTCACGGGCATCCGGCAAGTCATATTCCAGCCTGCTGCGTGATAAAATCACCGCGCCGCTGGGAATGAAAAATACCACCCTCACCCCAACTGCGGAGCAATGTAACCGCCTGATGATCGGTGTTGGCAGCAGCCGTTGTGAAAACACACTCGCCGCGGCGGGGAGTGGCGGGATTTACTCGACACCTGAGGATATGCAACGTTGGATGCAGCAATTCTTATCTTCCGATAACCGCGCACGTAAAAACTCGGCCAAACGTGAACAAACGATGTACTTTCAGCGGCGTGATTTGACCTCGCTGAAAGGGATGGATGTTGCCGGTCAGGCCGATGCGCTGGGGCTGGGCTGGGTTTATATGGCCCCCGCGGCTGAATTACCGGGCATTATGCAAAAAACCGGCGGTGGTGGCGGCTTTATTACCTATATGGCAATGATTCCGGAGAAGAATATTGGTGTTTTTGTGGTGGTAACCCGCACACAATTGACTAAGTTCACCAACATGAGTGACGGCGTGAACAAATTAGTGGCTGAATTAGCAAAGAATGATTGATATCGCAGGACGGCAGTGTAAAAACTGCCACTGTGGTAGCTTGAGCGCAGAAATGCAAAAACCCGTTATCTTATTCAGATAACGGGTTTTTTAATTGGTGCCGGCACCAAGAGTCGAACTCGGGACCTACTGATTACAAGTCAGTTGCTCTACCAACTGAGCTATGCCGGCGTAATTCTTTGGAAAGTCACTTCATTTCCTTGGCGCGCAATATAGTATAACTCAGAACAAACAATCAAGCGGTATCAACAAATTATTTGCATTTCGCTTCATAAAACAACAGATTGTCGAATAATTAAGCGTCGGAATGCACAAAAACAGACTGCCGTTACCAATCGATACCCTTTTGCGCCTTAATTCCGCTATCAAAGGCATGTTTAACAGGCCGCAGCTCACTAACAGTATCGGCAAGATCAATAATATCGCGATGACACGCCCGCCCGGTAATAACCACACTTTGACTCTTCGGCCGGTTTTTTAGTGCGACAATCACTTCATCTAACGCTAAATAGCCGTAAGCGACCATATAAGTCAGCTCATCCAACACGACAAGCTCGTAAGATGGGTCCGATAACATCCGGCAACCCTGTTCCCACACCCGTTTTGCCGCCAAGGTATCCGCCGCTTTATCTTGTGTATCCCAGGTAAAACCGGTCGCCATAATATGAAACGCTACCCCGTGGCGTTCCAACAGGTTGCGCTCACCGCTTTCCCATGTTCCTTTAATAAACTGTATTACACCTACCCGCATCCCATGCCCTACGGCTCGGGTTGCTGTGCCAAAAGCTGCCGTAGTTTTCCCTTTGCCATTACCGGTAAATATCATAATGATGCCACCGGTTTGGGTCGCATCTGCAACGCGTGTTTTTACGTGATCTTTAATGCGTTGCTGTCGCTGTTGATACCGTTTTTCGTGCACAGTGAAACCCTCATAAAAAAACTACTGCTGACAGCCAGCACATGTTTTCATCTGAATCTGGTCAAAAAATGAGTTACCTTTGTCATCCACTAAAATAAAAGCGGGAAAATTTACCACTTCCATTTTCCACACTGCCTCCATTCCTAACTCTGGATACTCGATACATTCCAGACTTTTGATGTACTCCTGCGCCAAAATAGCTGCTGAGCCGCCAATACTGCCCAAATAGAATCCACCATGTTTGTGACACGCTTTCGTAACCTGTTGGCTGCGATTGCCTTTTGCCAACATAATTAAGCTGCCACCCTGGGATTGGAAGAGGTCCACATAAGAGTCCATATGCCCACCCGTTGTTGGCCCCATTGAACCTGACACAAATTCGTCTGGTGTCTTTGCTGGCCCAGCATAATAAACAGGGTGATCTTTCATGTATTGCGGTAATGCCTCCCCCCGCTCTAAACACTCTTTTAATTTGGCATGAACAATATCCCGCGCCACAATCAGCGGGCCACTAAGTGATACGCGCGTGGACACTGGATGGCGAGAAAGCTGTCGGCGGATTTCATCCATCGGCTGGTTAAGGTCAATATTAATCACCTTACCTTCATTATTCACTCGCAGATGTTGGGGGATATATTGCTCAGGATGGCGTTCTAATTTTTCAAGCCAGATACCTGCTTTATTAATTTTGGCTTTAATATTGCGGTCAGATGAACATGAAATAGCCATACCTATCGGGCAAGAACCCCCGTGGCGTGGTAAACGAATAACCCGAACATCGTGAGCGAAATATTTCCCACCAAACTGAGCACCTAAACCAAACTCACGAGAAGCCTGTAGTAACGCGTTTTCGAGTGCTATATCACGAAATGCCTGACCGTATTCGTTACCCTCAGTTGGCAGATTGTCATAATATTTAGTTGAAGCCAGTTTAGCTGTCTTCAGTGTTAATTCTGCGGAGGTTCCGCCAATGACAAACGCAATGTGATAAGGAGGACACGCTGCCGTTCCTAACCCTCTCATTTTCTCGATTAAAAAGGCTTTGAGCTTTTTGGGTTCCAAAACCGCTTTTGTCTCCTGATACAGTGCAGCTTTATTTGCTGAACCACCGCCTTTATTCACAAACAGGAAGCAATATTGCATTCCGGGGGTTGCAAAAATATCTATTTGGCCGGGAAGATTGGTGCCGGTATTCACTTCGGTATACATATCTAGTGCTGCATTTTGTGAATAGCGCAAATTATCGTGACGGAAGGTGTTATAGATGCCACGAGATAAGGCTTGTGCATCATCGCTATCGGTCCAAACGCGTTGACCTTTTTTCGCCACAACAGTGGATGTGCCGGTATCCTGACAATTAGGCAAGATGCCTCTAGCTGAAATCTCGGCATTACGTAATAGCTGAAGTGCGACATATTTATCATTTTCGCTGGCCTGTGGATCATGCAAAATAGCGGCGACTTGCTGTTGATGCGCTGGGCGCAGGAAAAATGAAGCATCATGAAAAGCTTGCTGTGACACCAATGTCAGCGCTTCAGGGGCAACTTTTAGTACTTCTTTACCTTCAATTTCAATCGTAGAAACATACTTATCCGTTAATAGATAATACTCAGTTTCATCTTCTGAAAGCGGAAATAGCTCTTGGTAAAAAAAGTCATTTTTATACATTATACTCACTCGATTAGTGAAATGATAAATAGCAAGCAGGACTCACCCATCAATTAAGTTGAAAATGGTCTATAGCATATCTTTCAGTATGCCAGATGAGTTACCATATCATTATTGATGGGAGGAAATAAAAAGCAACTGTTCTCTCTGCAACATATAATGCTTATTGGTTAATAAGCCTCTGACAATATAGCCTAAAACAAAATAAGCTCTATTATTAATAATAAAATTACAAGTAATCGCTTCAGCAGTCAGTTAACCCATGTCCTTTTTAGTTCTTCTTCTTTCGACTTTTCATGAACCCAACGACTAAACTTTTGCAAACTCCTTAATCCTCTTTTACCGTCCTTATATGTCAGAACAAAATGGTTTCCAGTGCTCATCGGCAAATCACAAGGAATGACCATATCACCATTTTCCAAATCCTTGTGGATAGCAAAGCGTGGTAATAACGCGACACCAAGGTTGGAACGCACAGCCGAAATCAGCATTGATAAAAGATCAAAACGTGGCCCCATCCGCACCTTTGGATTATTAACACCTGATAACGCAAACCAATCGTACCAGGAATCCAGGCGGGTTGTTTGATGAAGCAAAGTAAATTCATCCATCAATTGTTCCGCGCGCATCACGTCTTTATCATCACGCCACAACATGCGGCTGCAAACAGGAACCAGTTCTTCTTCAAATAGATGCTCGTTCTCTGCCCAAGGACTACTAAAGTCCTCGCGCATAATCGCTGCATCATATTTTAGGTTCAAAAAGTCAGCCGGCGTGGTAAGTGCAATTAAATTGAGCACAATTTCCGGGTGGTTTTCATGAAAGTTACTGAGATTGGGAATAAGCCAGTGTGTACTAAACGTAGGTGTCACCGCCAGTTCCAGAACTTGTTGTGTTGACTGATAAGACATAATACTTTGCGTATCTTTTTCCAGTTGCTCAAGGGTATCTCTAACCAAACCAAGGTAATAACGGCCTGCGTCATTAAGGAAGATCCGCTTACGAACATGATGGAATAATGACACATTAAGAAGATCTTCCAGTGCCGTAATCTGACGAAAAACAGCACTTTGTGTTAACGCTAACTTCTCCGCCGCTCTGGTATAGCTTTCATATTGTGCGACCGCTTCAAATGTCACTAATAAGTCTGTTTTTGGAATTTTGCACCGCATTGTCACTCACCCATTATTTCATAAAAGCATTGATTAGATAGCCTGCTATAGCGGGATGTTTATATTAGAAAGTAATGACGGCTTAAATTTGTTTTTTAACATACAGATTTTTATTTATATAGACATAGCTCGCAGCCATTTTTGTGATATACCTCATAATTATCAATAACAAATGTAATATTAAAGGTTAGAATTAGAATAATGAATAAAAACGTAATTAATGACAATGCAAAAAAATAAAATAAAATAACAAATTTCAAACTAAAATTGAACATTATATATACTGAAGAGTTCATTCCGTAAAATGATTAAATAATGGGAGCGAGGTCAAGTATCTAATTATTTTATTGATGGATAATCATGAACCGCCTGAGTCACGCGTTATTTATATAATAATTCCCTGGTAATTAACGTTAAAACCATATGCCATATCAGCTATAAAGGTTGTTCTCATGAGTATAGGAAAAGTGTTGTTAGTGGGCGCAGGTCCAGGAGATGCATCATTAATCACGGTAAAAGGCTTACTTGCCATTCGTGAAGCCCAAGTTCTCGTTCATGACCGCCTGGTTAATCTTGAGCTAATTTTTCAAGCGCCACCAAATTGCCAGATTATTAACGTCGGAAAAACCTCAAACCACCATCCCGTGCCGCAGGAACAGATAAATCAGATCTTGATAGACCATGCCTTAGCCGGCAAAAATGTGGTGCGCCTTAAAGGTGGTGATCCTTACGTATTTGGCCGTGGCGGTGAAGAGGCTGAAAGCCTTTCACGCTATCAAATCCCTTTTGAAGTGGTTCCCGGTATCAGTTCTTCTATTGGCGGGTTGGCCTATGCAGGTATTCCCGTAACCCATCGCAACTATGCTTCCAGCTTTCATGTGATCACCGGACATATGTGCCAAGGAAACGAACCACAAAACTGGGATGTACTGGCCCAGTTGGAAGGCACACTGATAGTTCTGATGGGCATGACACGGCAAGAAGAGATCTGCCAGTTGTTGATCAAAGGAGGAAAATCACCTGATACGCCAGCCGCTGCGGTGATGTATGCCAGCCGTCAGCAACAAGAAATGGCCAAAGGAACACTCAGTACACTAAAAGATGAAATCGCACGAAAAAAACTGCACGCTCCGGCACTGCTGGTCATTGGCAGTGTCGTTAATCTCAGTGATATTCTGGCTTTTACCTCTCACCCAATCGATATCAATCACGAACCACTGTTGCAGGCAATATAATGTGTTGTCAGCGGAAAGTTTGTTATAAGGATGCCTCTCATGGCTGAAGCATGGTGCCCGGCCTCCTGTGGCGAATTGCTCCAAGGGTGGATTTTAGGTGGAGAAAAACTGATCTCCTGCCCGATTAACTGGTACAGCAAAGTTTTAGTGATAGAAGGAAAACCCGGTAAATGTGAGCGGCCCCGAATGCGCCACATGGTGAAGCAAATATTAGTTCATTTTGGCGAGTCACCGTTGCTGGCAGAGCATATCTGCATCAAGTTTGAATCAACCATTCCGGTGGCAAAAGGATTAGCCAGTAGTACCGCGGATATTGCCGCAACAGCTGTCGCCACGGCCCGATTATTAGGGCATTCGCTGAGCGATAAAACACTGGCCAAGCTTTGCGTGGTGCTTGAACCCACCGACAGCACCATATTTAAACACCTCACCCTGTTTGATCACCAAACGGCACAAACTCAGATCCCATTTCCCTGGTTACCTGATATCGACATTGTGCTGCTTGAAAGCCCTAAGCCATTGTTGACAGAAGAATTCCATAAACGATATCGCCACTTATCACTGCTGAACCAAGCCCCCACGTTGGCAAAAGCGATGCAACAGTTTAGATTGGCGAATGAAAGACGTTGCTGCTATAGACTTGGAGAAGCAACGACCTTAAGTGCTATCGCCAGTGAGTCAGACCTGCCTAAACCACAATTTCATCAATTGTTAGATATCGTCGAAGATTGTGGAATTTATGGATTGAATGTGGCCCATAGTGGTAGTGTTATTGGGTTGCTGTTTAACCGACGTCAACATGATCTGGATTATCTGCTTCACGTTTTGCACCGAAAAAAGTTATTTAAATACTATCCGCAGATGCATTTACTCAAAATGATCGCGGGCGGAGTACGTTAATAAATACGTGGTCACCCACATAATTAAGAGTGAGTGTTACGCACATTTATTTTAAAAATACGCAAAACCTCACAAAAATAAAACTCAGTTCATGCCTTACATTAAAAAATGCAAAAAATACCTAAAAAAAAACGAATATCATATTTGTTATTATTTTATTTAAAATATGATTTTCATCACATTGATGAAAGATAACAAAACACACCAAGATCACACTTTTACTTTAAACATTTAAATCACCTTAAGTAATATCTATTATTACTTATTGACAAAAACAAATAAACCATAATCAACATGCTGATTTTATTGCAAATAAAATATTGTAAATAAATAATTTCTCTTTATTTTTTATTTTTTTCAAGATGTTCTGACAATAAATCAATTGTATTTGACTTATAGGAGAAGCACATTAAAAACCAATGAAACCCCAATAAATCACCTTAGAATTACATAAGCATATATACATGAATTTTTATTGTTGAATAACTTAACTTCCCGTGGAAATGCCAACGCCAGGCTTACCTTTCCACCCATAAAAATATATGGAACGTAATCTACATAGAGGACAAAACATGCAAAACCCAACAATTGTTATTGGCGTCATTGGTGCTGATTGCCATGCTGTTGGTAATAAGGTGCTCGACCGGGTATTTACCATGCATAACTTCAACGTAATTAATCTCGGTGTCATGGTGAGTCAAGATGAATACATTGACGCAGCCATTGAAACCGGTGCTCAGGCCATTGTCGTCTCCTCTATTTATGGGCACGGCGAGGTAGATTGTATCGGGATGCGGGAGAACTGTATTGAACGCGGAATAGGTGAAATTTTGCTCTATGTCGGCGGAAACCTGGTTATCGGTAAACATGATTTTTCAGAAATCGAAGCCAAATTCAAAGGAATGGGCTTCAACCGTGTTTTCGCACCCGACACTGATCTGGAATTAGTCTGTTCCCTGATGAAACGCGACATTAGCCATGTTATGCAGGCAGAGGAAACTACTGAGGGTATGCAATGATCAGCGTTTCTATCGATATCGGCTCCACCTGGACCAAAGGGGCGGTATTCGAGGTAACAGATGACTCTCATATTGAAGTGAGAAACTGTGCATTATCCCCAACGACGCCACACCATTTAGCTGAAGGGTTCTTCTCAGTATTGAATAAGATCTTGAATGTTGCTGATGCACGGCCAATGTTGGCCTCGGGTGAAATCAAGATTGATTACTCTTCTTCCGCTAAAGGAGGGCTGGCCGTTGCCGCGATAGGATTGGTACCCAATATTACACTTGAGTCCGCGAAGGTCACTGCACACTCAGCCGGAGCCAAAGTATCACAGCATTTCGCCTATAACCTGAATAAGTCTGACGTACGCGCTTTAGAAGCATCACCACCCGATATCCTGCTTTTTACCGGTGGTACTGATGGTGGTGACTGCGGTCATGGATTATTGAACGCTAAACTATTGGCTCAATCAAATCTTGAGTGCGCCATTATTTATGCCGGAAACCGTGACCTGCAAGATGATGTGCAAGAGATCCTCGGAGATAAAGATTTAACCATCGTCGATAACGTGTTGCCAAACCTTGATAACCCCAGCCCTTATGGTGCACGTAAAGCCATTTGTGACATTTTCCTGCATAAAATTGTCAAGGGAAAAGGTTTGGATGTCATCGTCGATCAAACCGGCGAAGAGCCATTACCCACCCCCTATTCAGTCTTTGAGCTGGTACAGCAAATTCGCCAACACATACCCGATTGGGAAACCTTCATGTTGATCGATATGGGTGGAGCAACTACTGATGTTTACTCCTCTTATAACAATCACTTACAGCCTGACACCATCATGCATGGCATCCCTGAGCCGCTGATTAAACGCACCGTTGAAGGTGATTTAGGGATGCGAGTCTCAGCACTCAACGCGGGCGAGACTGGCACGATGATGATTGATCACTATTTTGCTCATCAACAAACCAAGATTGATGCTTTTCATCACTATCTAACACACATCACCGCGCATCCGGGCTATTTACCTCAAACCGATGAGGAAAGCGTATTCGATCAATTACTTGCCGGAATCTGTGTCGGGTATGCCTCAGAACGCCATGCTGGCACCAAAACACAGGTCTGCACTTGTGCTGGCAACATTGATCTACAGATTGGGCGCGATTTAACCCTGGTGAAGAAAGTCATTGGCACCGGCGGATGGCTCTCCCGAGCAGACTCATTCGATATCCATAACTGGCTGAAATACCGCAATTTAGATGACAAAAATAGGCAAGTTCTGCTCCCCAGCCAATTTGAATATTACAAAGATACGCAAGGTTTACTTCCCCTGCTCGCTAATGTCGCCCGTCGCTTTCCTAAAGCTGCCGCTCAGACTGGCATTCGAATTTTGAACAAGTGAAAATTGGAGTCATGATGGAACTTCGAAATAAAAAGATTTCTTTAGACGATTTCATGTCTGAACGCTTTCATGTGTTAAAAACCTGGCATACCGGCAAGGAGGTTGAGAATTTTGAAGAGGGTGTGAAGTATCAGCAAACCATTCCTGAGTCAAAAAACTTTGCCAGAGCCTTATTTGAAGCTGACCGTAAAGGCATCACGCTGAGCCAACCGCGTGCAGGGGTGGCGCTCATTGAAGAACATATTGAGCTACTGAAAACACTACAAAAAGATTGCGACCTGTTGCCAACCACCATTGACGCTTATACCCGCCTTAATCGCTATGAAGAAGCGGCTGTGGGCATCCAAAAATCCATTGAAGCGGGCACGTCTAAACTCAACGGATTACCGGTGGTTAATCATGGTGTTAGTTCATGTCGTCGCATCACAGAATCCTTATCTAAGCCACTGCAAATTCGTCATGGCACTCCTGATGCCCGCCTGTTGGCCGAAATTGCGATGGCCAGCGGATTTACCAGCTACGAAGGTGGTGGCATCTCTTATAACATCCCTTATGCCAAGCGCGTGACGCTGGAAAAATCCATTCGTGACTGGCAATACTGCGATCGTTTGATTGGCGTTTATGAAGAACACGGTATTCGTATCAATCGCGAACCATTTGGCCCGCTGACCGGCACCTTGATCCCGCCATTTGTTTCCCATGCGGTTGCCATCATTGAGGGCTTACTGGCACTGGAACAAGGGGTGAAATCCATCACCGTCGGTTACGGCCAGGTGGGTAATATTGTGCAAGATATTGCTGCGATTCAGTCATTACGCGAACTGGCACATGAGTATTTCCGTGCCAATGGCTACGACAATTACGAACTCAGCACGGTATTCCATCAATGGATGGGCGGGTTCCCGGAAGACGAATCCCGTGCTTTTGCGGTTATCTCTTGGGGATCAGCGGTCGCTGGGATGGCGGGTGCCACCAAAGTGATAACCAAAAGTCCCCATGAAGCCTACGGCATCCCCACCGCTGAAGCGAATGGTCAAGGGCTGCGGGCATCAAACCAAATGCTGAACATGGTGCGCGACCAAAAATTCCCTCCTTGTGTAGAGGTTGACCGCGAAGTTGCGCTGATTAAACGTGAAGTGCGCGCCGTTATGGATAAAGTACTGGAATTGGGCCAAGGCGATATTGCGCTAGGGACGGTACGGGCCTTTGAAGCCGGCGTGCTTGATGTGCCTTTTGCTCCCGCGACCTGCAACTCCGGCAAGATGATGCCAATCCGTGATAACCACGGCGCAATCCGCGTGTTCGATCCAGGTTCCGTTCCCCTACCTAAAGATGTGCTGGCACTGCACCATGATTTTGTCGCTGAACGCGCTAAAGAAGAGGGCCGAACGCCTTCATTCCAAATGATCATTGACGATATTAACGCCGTATCCCACAGCAAATTAATAGGAAGACCATAATGAAAATTAAACACGCACTGTTCACCGCAGGTAACTCCTCTTTCTACTTCGATGACCAGCAGGCCATTAAAAATGGCGCAAAACTGGATGGATTTATCTATCAAGGCAAACCTGTAACAGAGGGGTTTAGTGCAATTCGTCAGGCAGGAGAATGCGTCAACGTCCAGTTAGTGTTAGAAAATGGCGCAGTGGCGGTGGGTGACTGTGCCGCCGTGCAATACTCCGGTGCCGGTGGACGTGACCCCTTATTTATTGCCGCTAATTTCGTTCCTTTCCTCGAGAAATATATTAAGCCACTGCTGGAAGGGCGCGATATCAGCGAGTTTCGCCTCAATGCACGCTTCTTTGATGAAGTAACAATTGATGGCAAGCCACTGCACACCGCCATTCGTTATGGTCTTTCTCAAGCCTTACTGGATGCAACCGCATTAGCAACTGGCCGTTTGAAAGCAGAAGTGGTGTGTGATGAATGGCATCTGCCGTTGGTTGCCAAACCGATTCCTTTGTTTGGTCAAAGTGGTGACGATCGTTATATCGCCGTCGATAAAATGATCCTTAAAGGTGTGGATGTGCTGCCGCATGGCCTTATCAATAATGTTGATGAAAAACTGGGCCGCAATGGCGAAAAGTTGCGTGAGTATGTCAGTTGGCTAGCTAAACGCGTTAGCGATTTACGCGTTGATCCGAGATACAAACCGGATTTACATATCGATGTTTACGGCACTATTGGCCTAATTTTCGACATGGACCCGATGCTGTGCGCAGAGTACATCGCCAGTTTGCAAGAGCAGGCAGGTGAACTGAATTTATATATCGAAGGGCCGGTTGATGCGGGCAATAAACCAGACCAAATCCGCTTGTTAACCGAAATCACCCGCAATCTGGAGAAGCTGGGATCTTCGGTAAAAATCGTGGCCGATGAGTGGTGTAACACCTACCAAGACATCATCGATTTTACTGATGCAGGTAGCTGCCATATGGTGCAGATCAAAACGCCGGATCTGGGCAGTATTCACAACATCGTTGATGCCGTTCTGTACTGCAATAAAAAAGGTATGGAAGCGTATCAAGGCGGTACTTGTAACGAAACTGATATCAGCGCTCGTACTTGCGTACATGTGGCTATCGCCTCGCGGCCAATGCGGATGTTGATCAAGCCTGGAATGGGGTTTGATGAAGGGATGAATATTGTGTTTAACGAGATGACGCGCACCATCGCACAACTAAATGCAAAGGCCAACTGATATGTCTAGAACGTTTAAAATCCTGTCGCCAACGGCCATCCTGGGGTACGGGTTTCCAGAAGAAAGCTTTATGAGGGCGATGGAGGAGTCACCTGATTTAATTGCCGTGGATGCCGGTTCTTCCGACCCCGGCCCTCACTATCTCGGTTCGGGCAAGCCATTTACTGATCGGGCCGGAGTCAAACGAGATTTGCGTTACATGATAACCGCAGGTGTGAAACAGGGCATTCCAGTGGTCATCGGCACGGCAGGAGGTTCAGGGGCCGCGCCGCATTTGGAATGGTGTCGCCAGATCATTTTAGAGATTGCCAAAGAGGAATCGCTTAACTTTACGATGGCGGTGATTCCTGCTGACGTAAGTAAAGATGTGGTTCACGCAGCCCTAGATGCAGGAAAAATTCAGTCACTGGATTTTGTCCCTGAACTAACTCATGAAGCCATTGATGCAACAACATATATTGTTGCACAGATGGGGATTGAGCCTTTTCAGGAGGCATTACGCGCTGGCGCGCAAGTGGTACTAGGCGGCCGCGCTTATGACCCCGCATGTTTTGCCGCGCTCCCTATCATGATGGGGTTCGATGAAGGTCTGGCGTTACATTGCGGCAAGATTCTGGAGTGCGCAGCCATTGCAGCAACACCAGGATCAGGTTCTGACTGTGCAATGGGTATTCTGGATGAAACCGGTTTTACATTAAAAACCTTTAATCAGAAACGCCAGTTCACTGCAACCTCTGCCGCTGCACATACCTTGTATGAGAAATCAGATCCTTACTTCTTGCCCGGCCCCGGTGGAGCACTGAATCTGAAAGCGTGCAGCTTTAAAGATGTGGGCAATGGTCACGTTCGTGTTAGCGGTTCGGTACATGAGCATACGCCCTACACCGTGAAGCTGGAAGGGGCTCGTCCGGTGGGCTACCGCACACTGAGTATTGCCGGTACGCGTGACTCAATTATGATTGCTGATATCGATAACATCTTGCTGGAAGTGCGCAAAAGTGTGGAAAAAAACCTGAGCATCGAGCCAGACTCAGTACAGCTCAATTTTCATCTGTATGGCAAAAATGGCGTGATGGGGAAAATGGAGCCAGAGCCAGATACCACATCTTATGAATTGGGTATTTTGCTTGATGTTGTGGCCCCTTCTCAAGCGACAGCCGACAGTATTTGCTCACTGGCTCGCTCTACCCTGCTTCATTATGGTTATGCTGGCCGCATTGCAACCGCAGGCAATTTAGCCTTCCCATTCTCACCATCAGACATTAGAGCCGGTCTGGTTTATGAATTCTCCATTTATAATTTAATGGAATATACACCAGAGATTGCCTTTAAGTTCCGCCTGGAGAATGTAACCGCAGAGGGAGTGATGGCATGAAAATATCCATTCTCGACTTGGCTCATGTTGTGAGATCAAAAAATGCTGGGCCATATGAATTAGTGTTAGATATTCTATTTAAAGATAAAGAGATATATTCATCCATTAAACAATCAGGTCAATTTAAAAAGGAACTGATAGCAAAACTTTATAAAATTGATCCCGAACGCGTTCATCGCATTGTTTGGTTTGATCCGGCGAACGCCGTCAAAGTGGTGATGCCGCGCGGCCTGGTATCGGGTGCGGTAGGCGACACTGATGTCTATGGTGCTCAACAACATGCGCCATTATTGAAGATCGAATTCAACATTTAGTTTTCATTCGTTATCGCCGTAGAACATAGATCCTCAAATCATCCGGTGCATTGTGCTGCGTTCGAGCTTCACCCTGCACCTGTTTCAATAAACAGATGAAACACAACATCAGTCTTATTATTAAATAAATTTAGAAAGACGATACCACCCTACTTATAAATGGAATCATTATGAAATCAAAAAATTTGACCACAATGATCATCTTGGGTTTGATAATAGGTATTATTGTCGGGTTTTTAATAAACTCCTTTAGTAACCCTGAATTTGCAAAATCTTACGCATCTGAAATATCTATTTTTACTGATATTTTCCTACGGTTGATCAAAATGATCATTGCCCCGTTGATCATCTCAACATTGGTGGTTGGAATTGCCAAAATGGGTGATGCCAAAACATTAGGGCGCGTCTTCTCCAAAACGCTGTTCCTGTTCATTTGCGCAGCATTCATTTCCATTCTACTCGGTCTCGTGGTGGTTAACCTCCTAAGACCAGGTGATGGCATTAACTTCGTAGCCGCAACCGCCAGCGCTGTGGACGGTGTTGCACCGGTTCCATTCTCCGCGAAGGCCTTTATCTCACATGCCATTCCAACCAGTATTGTTGATGCAATGGCACGCAATGAAATCCTGCAAATTGTTGTATTCTCCGTCTTCATGGGGGTTAGCCTTTCAGCTATTGGTGAGAAGGCAAAACCTATTGTTTCGGTATTGGAATCACTGGCTCACCTGATGATGAAACTCACAGGTTATGTCATGCTATTTGCGCCGTTGACCGTGTTTGCCGCCATATCCGCGATGATTTCTGAACGTGGTTTAAGCGTATTAGTCAGTGCCGGTATCTTTATGGGCGAGTTCTATCTTACTCTTGCCCTATTGTGGGTTATTTTGATTGGTTGCTCTGCTTTGCTAATTGGCCGTTGTATTTTCCGGTTAGTCAGAAGTATCAGCGAACCTGCGCTACTTGCCTTTACGACTTCAAGCTCTGAAGCCGCCTTCCCCGGCACGTTAGAAAAACTGGAAAAGTTCGGCGTTTCTAACAAAATTGCCAGTTTTGTTCTCCCTATCGGTTACTCATTCAACCTAGTAGGCTCGATGGCATATTGCTCATTTGCAGTCATATTTATTGCTCAGGCATGTAATATTCATCTGAGCACGGGCGAGCAAATCACCATGTTGTTAATTTTGATGCTGACCTCTAAAGGCATGGCAGGTGTGCCGCGCGCGTCGTTAGTAGTTATCGCAGCCACTCTCAGCCAATTTAATATCCCGGAAGCGGGTTTGATTCTATTAATGGGTGTTGATCCCTTCCTCGATATGGGCCGTTCCGCCACTAACGTGATGAGTAATGCGGTGGGCGCGGCTCTGGTTGGGCGTTGGGAGGGTGAACATTATGGTGAAGGCTGCCGCGGTGTGGCAAAAATTCACACCGAAACGACTCTTGATCAAGAGACTGTAGCCGTTCAAGAAAGTTTTACTCTTGAAGCATCAGCTAAGTAATAGCGCAACCGTATTGGTGTCTTATCAGGAGAACTCAAGGTTTGAGCTTAAGTCAGCTTAGACCTTGCGTTTGGTCATTCAAAATTCCCCTAACGCAGAGATATCCGTTTAATAATTCAAAAAAAAGCAATGAGTCACATAAAACTTCGCGTTAAAAACATTCAGCCCATCGTATAAAACTTGATGTTACTGTTACATTGGAAAACACCGTTTTTCTGGCACAGAACTGATCTCACACAGGGTAAAATAGGCGCATACCTTGGATAGAAAGGTATTGCGGGTCACGTTCTCTCGCAAGTAATATGCCCGATATGACGTGCCCAGCTCGACAGGCGCGCAAAGTTCACCGACGACGTGATGCGTCAGTAAAAACTCAAACTCAGGAGGAATGTTGAATTTTCTTTTCAAAACACCATCGTGGCGCAAGCAAACTCGTGTCGCAAAATAGTTGCCATAGATCATGTCGTAGTCGGTATTTGACTCAAGGGTAATAGCAAAGCACCCTTTTTCGCTCGCGTGCATACAGTAGCAATCAAGCATATCTACCGTGTTCTCTACCGCCTGACGATAAACATTGGGCACCGCGTCCCTACCCGGTTTCAGCGCAAACATGCCTTGAGTACAGAAATTTTGGATCAATCGAGCCGTATTATCAAAAATGTCGATTTCTCTTTTTCTTGTCTGTCTCGCGCTACCAGAGGCTGAAGCGAAAAACTCACCTTCATAAAAATACCTTGCCTGCCCAAGATGAGTTATCAGTTGTTCAGCAAGATTGTGCCGCTGGTCAGTGAAGTTAGATAACTCAAATGCTTTGCTCTTCTCAGCGACCGTCGATGCAAGACAGGCGCACAAATCATTTAAAATTAACGTCGCACTAGCGTTGATCTTGCTGACAATTTGTGCGAAAACCTCGCGAGGTAACATGGCCGAACTTAGGCAACCCTCTACTGCCTTGCCAAGCTCTTCGAGTTGTTTGAGATACTTCTCGGCCTTAAATTCCTTAGGTAATTCTCCACTATACTTGAGCAAGTCAAGGCCGAGAGTAAAGAGTTCAAACCTTTCGCTATACCTATCTTCGAGCCGTGCGTCTAGCGTCTCATCTGAAGCGCCTACCATCGAATCAGTCCGATCTAAATCGATCACTACCCCCTCAGCCGTGGCTTTCGCAAAGCTGGCTATCGGATTTCCCAGCAACAAAGGATCAATCGGGAAGTGATCTGAAAACTGGCTGGCAAGCAGTGTTGAATAGTGTATCGGCTCGCTTTGTGTGATAAGCACACTTTGGTAGTAAAAACATACACAGGCTTTTCCCGTGCTAAAAAAATCTTCGCCAAAAAGTATTTCTGCGTGAAAGTCCTTATGAAAAGCCGCATGAGTATTATGCTTAAGGGCAATCATCGCACCTAGCTTTATATCCGGCGTACTGTCACCAAAAATATCTTGATGTAAATCCTTCAGCCGTTGGAACTTGGTTTCTCCGCTCATCAGATTGATAAAGAAATCGATGAAATAATCCAAAAAACTCAGTTGGGGAGTGTAATCTTGTCTGCTGGTTACAAACGTCACAACGTCACTATTGGATGCCATCACTCGCGAAAACATATTTTCTCCAAACAGCTCGGGGGAACTTTATTTGATAAATAAATAGCCGATGTTGTCGACATGGAAATAGTTTTGCGCTTGTAATAAAAACTCGCTGCCGCTGATATTGTTTAAAGAGAACGAGTGCTCGGTATAAACCTTATGCCCTTCGTTCCTCGGTTCGCTGGCCGCGTAACTCAGATTGAGAACCAATTCGTTAAATACATGCTTATGCAGCAAAATCTCAAAGTTTCTTGAGGGGGGGAAAGCAAAGCTATAGGCGATATTTTCACCGTTATAAAGAGTAAGCGTTCGATTGGTCGCATCCGAACTTTTTGCTGGCCCCATTTTTAAAAACACACTTACCGGTTCATTTGCCTGTTTTAGCTGCTGATATTGATCTAACAACGCGACAGTGTGGTGTACGCTCTGTTTTAGATGCTCAGGGAGTGTGGGTTCGGTGCACAGCAGTCCCTGCTGTAAGGCTTGGTATGATAGATAAATATCATCCGCCGCAATAATCGCGTTTTCCATGTATTTTATCGCCTCTATAGGCGAATTTTGCGTTTTACAAAAGCGCTCAAACGCGGAAAAATCAAAAGTGTTGTCGCTCGCGCGCATAAAATCGAAGTTTTTTAGTATTACGCAAATGTTTTTAGCCGATTGCTGAGTCTTCTGGCTATCACATTCAACAGTGGCCTGCTGTAGGCAGGCAGTTTCGTTTACTAATTGAGACATAATACCCGAGTAAATCGTCCCAAAAATATCACCGGTAGCCTGTCGTGTCCTGCGGGTATAGTCCAACAGTTGCTCAATTCTGTCGGGCTGTTCTGGGCACTCATTATCTGGCGAGCTGATTTCAGGTTCATTACTTTCAACGTCATCGTTCGCGCTGCCTATATCATCAGCAATCAATTTAAGCCGGTAATTCTCACAAGCTGATTTAACGTCAGCAGATAAATTTAATGCGTCATACTTCTGTAAAAATGTATCGAGTAAATTAAATTTAAAATTAAAGAGTGCTGTTTCCAAGTTAATTAATTTTCTGTCGTCATAGCGGCGTTGTGCAATTTTAGATAGCTGTTCCAACCGATCTAATTCTGGCAATACTTCAGAGAATATATGATCGCAAAAATGTGAGATTGCGTATCCTTCACCGATATACTCTACGTTAGGAAGGTATTGTTCTACACGGGTTCCCGGCGCTAATAAAGGCAATGAAAGCTGCTTTAACATGAGGTCTTTATAATAAACCGTCACCTCTCCCGTATCATCAACACAGGTGTGAAAATCTTTTTGGTATTTTGCACTCACCCAGTTGACCAATTCATTTAGCGCAACCAGCTTATCTTGAGGGCTATTATCTTCACCATAAATCGAATTATGTAGACGTGTAAGTTTATGTACGCTGGTTTCAACGCCCACCAGAGAACGGAAAAAATCACAGAATACCTGCCAGTTAGTTAATGAAATTCGATATTCTGTGCTGCTTTTAGTGTCAGAAATATGAAAACTCGATATGCTGACACTTGATATTGATATATCTGAACTCATCACCCACTCCTATTATGCTAATCCATTTGGCGTGATTTGAGCGTAAGTGAAGTTCAGTCGGGTTGATGTCAGGTCATCGCCTGATATGGCGGAATAACCGCAGCGAGAGCCGCTGATTTATTTATCAGTCTCGGCGTCATAGTCAATCTCTAACACCAGGCGTAGCAACGCAGCCACGGGTTCAAACTGCGATTCAGGGATCATTTCACCACACTTCACATCGTGAAATAGCTGACGTGCCAAAGCAATGTTTTCGACCACCGGAATCGACTCACGTAGCGCCAGGCTTACGATGTGTTCTGCTCTGGCATCCGTGCCCTTCTCTAAAATCGTGGGTACCGGCATCTCAACCGGATCGTAACCAAGACAAACAGCGATATGGGTTGGGTTACGCACAACCACGGCAGATTGCCTCACATTCTGCGCCAGGCTCCCACTTTGCATTTCACGCTGTAGCTCTCGCCGACGTTTTTTGGTCTGCGGATCACCTTCCATGTCTTTATGCTCCTGCTTCACATCCTCCTTGCTCATACGTTGTTGCTTTAGGGTGTTATGGCTTTGGAAAGCATAATCAAACACGCCGAGTACCACATAAAACGTCAGCAACGCATACCACATCCAGCGTACAAAGGTCGAAAATACCGGAATAGCGCAGGCCGGATCGCAGTAAGGCAGCGCTTGAAACGTCGGAGCGTAATAGCGAAATAAGTAGACGAAAATGAGGCACAGTAAAATAACTTTCAGGCAGGACTTAATCAGCTCAATCAGGCTGCGCAACGAAAAAATCTGCTTTAGGTTACTTACCGGGCTAATCCGCTCTGCTTTGAAGCCCAGCGCTTTGCTTGCCACCATAAAGCCAACCTGAGCCAATACGCTGGCGATGGTGGCCGCCGCCAGCATCCCGCCAAACAGGGCAAACATAAGCCCTCCGGCGCTGAACAGCGCCCGCGTCATGACCCCCACGGCGTAACTAAAAGGTTTATTAATCAGCCCCGCAGCAAGTAACATCAGCCCTGCGACCCGCTGAATCATGGCATTGGCAAAAAAGTGGAAAAAAGCTAACACCGTAACTAATTGAATCCCGGACGTGATCTCCATACTTTTGATCACCTGCCCTTCCTGGCGGCTATCACGCTTTTTTTTCTCGGTGGGTTGCTCAGTTTTCTCACTCATGGCTGGCTAACCATCGGCTAACATGCCGATACAACGCTTCACTTTCAAGCTGATAGTGATGAAAGGCATAGGGCAGCGACAACAACAGTAGAAAGAGGGCCAGCGCACTTTTAATCGGCATCGATAAAAAAAATACGTTCAATTGCTGGGCGGAACGGTTCAGCAACCCCAACGCTAAATCTGCCAAAACCATACTCAGCACCGCGGGCAGGGAAAAACTCAGGCACAGGCGATACAGCATCTGCCATTCAGTGAGCAGGAAATTAAAAAAAGTGGAATTGAACTGCAACACGTTACCAGGTGGGAAATAATGATACGAATCATACAGCGCAGAAAGCAGCAGATTGAAACCACCGGTCATAAAGAACAGTGCGCACAAAAACTGACTAAACAGCAGACCAAGAATTGACGTTTGCACCGACATCGCCGGATTGAACACGGTACCCATTGTTGCCCCGCGCAACGTATCAATGAGAAAACCCGCCATGTCCACGGCCCAAAAAGGGATAGCAGCGCAAAAACCCAATAGCAACCCAATGAGCATTTCGCCGGGAATAAGGCTTAGCCACCCCCACCCCGGATGAATTTCCACCTGAGCGTGGATAAGAGGTAACATCGGTAGCATTACCGCCAGCAATACCCCGTTGCGAATCAGTGGCGATCCCAAATTACCGCTCTGTAGCAGCGGAAAAAGCAGCGTAAGTCCCAGTGGTCTCATCATCGCAACAGCCACCGTCACCAGCCCATCGCTTACCAGATTTGTCATCCGTGGGTGCCTATTTGCAGCAGAACTTGCCGCGTATAGGCTAACAATAACCCTCCCAGCCAATGGTAAGTCACCATCAGCATCAGCGCGACGGCCAGTAGCTTAATCATAAACTGCAAGGTTTGATCCTGAATCTGGGTCAGCGCCTGAAATAGACTGACCGCAATCCCCACCACCGAGGCCACCAGCACGACAGGCAAAGAGGTCATCAGAACCAACCACATCAGCTCGGTGACTAAATGTACAAGGTTGGCATCATTCATACAAAGCTCTGTACCAGTTGGGAGAGGATCAGATCCCATCCACCCGCCAGCAGAAAAATTAGCAGCTTGAAAGGTAATGAGATGGTCATGGGCGACACCATCATCATGCCCATCGCCAGCAGAATGTTCGAAACCAGCAGGTCGATGGCAAGAAAAGGCAGGTAGATAAGCAGGCCAATACGAAATGCCTGGGTCAGTTGGCTGACGGTAAACGCGGGTAATAGAATTAGCAGTGAATCGGGTTTGACTCGCCGACGGGCATCTTCCGGCCACGTTTTTGCGATCAAATTGCGAAAGTAGCGCGCTTCTTTCTCATCTGAGTTTTTTTGCAGAAATTGACGATATGGGCCTAGCGCATGGCCATCCCAGCCGCTCATCCACACCGGCGTACTGGCATCAGCCACCGGGTGCCATTGAGCTTTCACCGCCAATACCGTTGGTGCCATGATGAACATGGAGAGCACCAGCGCCAAGCCATACAGCGCCATGTTCGGCGGCACCTGTTGAATTCCCAGCGCATTGCGCAAAATAGAAAATACGACCGCCAGCTTGAGGAATGAGGTTCCCATCACCACAGCGAGCGGCAGTAACGAGAGGACAAACAGCAGCGCGATAAGCTGCCAGGGAGAGTCAGGTAAAGACATGGTATTTCCTAATAAGGCGGTGATGAACCAGTTATAGCCACCGCCCCACCCCGCGACTATCAGGTGTTTACCGTATCCCCCTGCGTTTGCGCGACCTCTGTGGGGCTGAGATACCAGCGATTGATCCGCACCAGAAAGCTGTCGCCACAGCCGACGAGCTCCCCGGCCCCCAGGACCCGCCCATTCAGCCTCAGTTTCACTTCAGCACCAAACTGGGTAGCGACAGGCAACAGATCACCCACACTCAGCGCACGCAGCGCACCTAAAGAGATATCCACCTGCCCGACTTCCACCAACAGTATTTGCGGCAGGTCATCGATACTCACCGCGAGAGGTGGCGGATTATCCACATCATCCCGTTCTTCCATTAGCAAGCTTTCAACGTCCTGTACCAGTTCACTTATTTGCATATTATTCTCCTGCGCAAAGCTCACCCGCGCCGCAACCCCCGCCGACAGCAACAAAATACATTCACCGGCGCGGAGGTGGCCAAAGGGTTGCATCCGCACGCCGTCACCCATGTTAAGACCTCTTAGCTCGGAGAGCGAAAGAGAGCACCATCCCGCATAGCAGGCAAAAGCAATAGGAGGCAAAACATGTACCGACCGTACTGTGGTTTTGACCAACGGTATGAGAGAGAGAAAATAGGCCGGCGGCCAGCCAAACAGCAGGGCACGAAAACGGTGCTGCTCTATCTGCCAGCTAAAAGTCAGCGCCAGTTGCTGCGGTAAACTGCTACAGTCGCGTGGATAACCGCTTGGGTTCGCCATCACCGCATCGCTGGCAGCCAGCAGCGGTGAAAGCCCCCATTCAGCAACGCCAGCTAATAGCTGCGGGTCAATCGCGTTGGAATCCGAAGAGCCAATCATCGTTTCGCACCACGTTTGCCAATCGCCCTGCGGTAACCAGATGTCGCACGCCGTGCCCCCCAATGTCACCGCGAACGCTACCCCTGGTTGGGCAACCGTCCACTGTTGCGCCACAATATGCAGCGCACCTAAGCTAACGCCTTCTACTGGCAGATACTTAGCCAGCTCCCCTTCACTCGGTGTCATCGTTGACATACTTTATCTCCAGCGTCACCTGATGACCTGCCGCGAGAAGCCCGGCGTTCAGCCAGGCAGAAAAGTGCTTTAAGGTGTTACACGACGCATATTGCGGCACCAAAACGTTGAGATAGGTTTTCCCCTCCAGCACCTCTATCTCGCAGACCAGCCCCGCCGCAGGCCCCCCCAACACTTGATAACGGCTCGTTTGCCGTCGCAACAGCGCAGATTTGTTACCAGAATGGCCTGGCGCAGCGGTAATCTGCCCCATTAGCTGCGTAAACCGGGTTTTACCTGGCTGACGCTGCACTTCTTCATCGCTGTTGTCAGGCTGGGTATGCCACAGGCAGCCCTCGATTCTAATAATATTCATTGTTTAGCAGCCCTCTGATTTTTTCCTTTTTTTTCATAATGATAATAAGTTCCTGGTGCAGCACATCAAGCCGCTGTTGTAACTGTTTCTGCGTATCCGACAGCGTGCATTGTTGCAGCGCCATGCTGTGAACCTCATGAAATAGGCTGCCCATCTTTTGCTTTTGTTCCAACAACTCATTCGCCGGTAAGGTTCCAGACCACGTTAGTAACTGGTTCTGCAACTGAGCTAATTCAGTACGCCGTACCTGACATTGATTCTGCATCACTTCCGTTTGCATATGCTGGCGTGTGAGTTCAGCCATCTGCCGCCGCAATCGATCCTCCCGGCGCTCTTTGATCTTGAGTAAACAGTGCAGCATCAGCTGCCCGTCAGATAACGTAGCTGTGGCAGCAGTTCGTCGATATTGCATGGTTCATTACCCTGTTGTTGCAAGAAATGGCAAATGGCGGGATAGCTATCCACCGCGTGATCGGCCTGCGAATCCTCTCCGCGTTTAAACTCCCCCACCCGCACCAATAGCTCGACGTCACGGTATACCGAGAGTTGGCTACGTAGTGCGTTAGCCAGCGCCCGGTGTTCGGCGCTGGTGACCATCGGCATAATGCGGCTTAGGCTCGCCAGAACATCAATTGCGGGGAAATGGGCGGATTCGGCCAACCGACGCGAGAGAACGATGTGGCCGTCTAGCAGCGATCTGACCTCATCAGCTAGCGGCTCGTTCATGTCATCTCCCTCCACCAGCACGGTATAAAATGCGGTGATACTGCCGCGTTCCCCTTTGCCTGCCCGCTCCAGCAAGCGTGGCAATGCGGCAAAAACGCAAGGGGGGTAACTGCCTGGCACCGCCACTTCACCACTGGCAAGCGCAATCTCCCGAGCGGCGCGGGCATAGCGCGTGAGGGAATCCGCAAACAGCAAGACGCGTTTGCCTTGGTCGCGGAACGCTTCGGCAATCGTGGTGGCAACAAACAGCGCTCGCATTCGCTCAAGCGCAGGCCGGTCAGCCGTTGAAACCACTATCACACAGCGGCGGCGCACCTCTTCGCCCAACGTTTGCTCAATAAATTCACGGACCTCACGACCTCGCTCACCGATAAGTACCAGCACATTTATCTCACTATCGGGGCTGCGACACAGCATCGACAACAGGGTGCTTTTCCCCACGCCCGCCGCCGCAAAAATACCGATACGCTGCCCTTCACCACACGTTAATAAGCTGTCGATAGCGCGAATGCCCGTCAGCATGGGCCTTTCAATTAACTGTCGCGTCAACGGCGACGGCGGAGGGGCATCGTAGTCACGCCACGGCCCTTGCAGTTCGGGGCCACGATCTAAAGCCTGCCCCATGCCGTCAATCACACGCCCTAGCAGATCTTGTCCCACCGGAACACGGTGCCGCCGTGCCAGCGGCTGAATCTGCTGCCCGCAATACAACCCGGCGGTGCTGATAAACGGCGAAAGGAGCGCGTGAGTACCGTCGATCCCCACGACTTCAGCTAATGCCCCTTGTGGCAGTAAACAGCAAACCTCCCCCATAAAAACGCCGGGAAGATAGGCCGTTAGCAGGGTCGCACCGATGTGCAGCAAGCGTCCGGTTTTGGTATATCCATTGGGTGGTTCATCGAGCGGAGTGAGGCTCCTTTCTAATGCACTCAATAACGAGTCGGTTTTACGCTTCATCAAGGGCTAACTCCTCAGCACTAAGATCAATGCTGTGTACCACCTGTACCGCGCAGTTATCCCCCAGTTCTTGCCATGAGAGCACCGAGAGACTAAACAGACTCGATTCAATAATTTTACGCAGAAAACGGCGCGTATCGACCGAGGTCACGATACGCAAATCACCATGCTCACTCAGCGCCGCGTTGATTAAGCCCAATATGCGCGTGCTCTGTGGGAGACTGAGCGCAGCATAAGTGCCCATCGAGGTCTGACGAATCGACTCTCGAATCAGGTTTTCAATCCCCTCACCGATACGCAGCGCACGCAGTGGCTCCCCCTGCGGTATTAATCGATGCAAGATATGACGGCGTAGCGCTATGCGAACGTATTCGGTTAACATCAGTACATCTTTTTCGCGTGGTGCCCATTCGATTAAAGTGCCGAAAATCATACGCAAATCGCGGATCGATACCCCTTCCGCCACCAGACGCTGCAAGGTTTCGGTGATTTTGCTGATCGGTAATTGGCGCTGTAGCTCTTTGACCAATTCGGAATAGCGCTTTTCCATCGCATCCATCAGATAACGCGCTTCCTGCACGCCGATAAATTCAGCCATGTGACGGAGTAATACCCGCCGTAGCAGCGCAGTAATGCGTTGATTGCCCTCCACGACCACTAACCCCATTCCTTGTGCCTTTTTGCCCGCATCCTCTGACAGCCAGGTGATACTCCCCATGCCATCCGGCAGAGGTTGTACGCGGCCCTCTATCTGGTCATCAGACTTGAGGAGCAAACAAGGTTGATCCATCGGTATTGGCAGAGAAAATACCGGTTCTTGATAAATCAACACGCTCATCCCTTGCACTGCGCACTTACCATCGATCACAAGGTTTACCTCAGGCAAAGGCACGCCGTACTGCTCAAATAGCGCCCAGCGAACGGCATCAATATCTCTTGCCAGCGTGTTGGTATTGAGTTCAGGCATCAGTTGCAGCGTTAACGGGCGTGCACCGGGTTGCATGGCATCATCGGTCATCTCATCCGCTCTCGCCGTCTCTCCCTGTGGCTGGCGTGTACGACGCCAAATAAACAGAAATGGCAGCGCCGAAAGCACCGCCATCACGAAGAAATCGAGGAAAGGAAATCCCGGTATTACGGCGAATAAAATCAATACGATGGCGGTAAGCATCAGCGCCTGCGGTTGTCTGCCAAGCTGGGTGGTTAATTCGCTGGCAAGATTTTGCTTTTTCTCACCGGGCACTCGGGTCACGATGATACCCGCGCTGAGCGAAATCAGGAGCGAAGGGATCTGGCCACACAGTCCGTCACCGATCGAAAGAACACTGTAGGTCTGTACCGCATCCCCCAGCGACATACCGTATTGCACCACCGCGATAATGATGCCGCCGATAAGGTTAACCAGAACCACGATGATCCCAGCGATAGCATCACCTTTTACAAACTTCATTGCTCCGTCCATCGCGCCCAGGAAACGGCTCTCTTGCTGAACATATTGACGCAATTCTCGCGCCTGATTAGCGTCGATGACGCCAGCACGCAAGTCACCATCAATGCTCATCTGTTTGCCAGGCATTCCGTCCAGTGAAAAGCGGGCGCTAACCTCTGCCACGCGCTCAGTGCCTTTGGTAATCACGATAAATTGCACGATGGTGATAATGGTGAAAATGACCACCCCCACCGTTAAATTTCCCCCCACCACAAAATGACCGAAGGCATCAACAATATCCCCCGCATCATGTTGCAGCAGTACCAAACGCGAGGTACTGATGGTTAATGAAAGACGATACAGTGTGGTAATCAACAGCAGCGACGGGAAAACGGACAGATCCAGTGGGTCGTTGATATAGATGGCAATCAGCAGCAAAATCACCGAAAAGGTGATGTTAATGGTGATCAGAATATCCACCATGAACGTTGGCAGCGGCAGGATCATCATCACGATCGCGATGAGCAGCACCACGGCCAGGATGATATCTTGTCGCCCTGAACAGGCAGCCAGCCCCTGCTGAACTCTTTTCATGCTGATCATTGGGGTTTGCATAGCGACTCCAGAAAAGCCTGTTGACGGCGATGTAGCAGTAGCCATAGCTCGGCGGCGCTGTCTGCGGCAGGAGAACAACTCATTACCAGGCCACGACGGAGTTGGAAAAATCGTTGAGGGATACCCGCAAAGCGGGCAGGCTGCCAGCGATGTAGCGCAAGCAGCAACAGATTGCTGTCATAAGAGTCCAGCGGCAGACATTGGCTAATATGCATACGCCCTCTGCGATAATTGAGATAGGTTTCATACGTGGCTGTCTGCCAATACATATCCGTGCTCACACGGCAGGAGGGCATCTGCGCTAATTGCATAAACAACTGGATATTGCGCTCTGTGACCAGACTTAACGTCATTTATACCTCCACCTCAACATGGACACAGAGTTCCAGATGCAGAGCAGGTGCGGAATCAGGTGATAGCCTGATCCCCCTTCATCCCACGTAACACGGTGATGACTTGTTCACGTTGTTCTTCATCGTTAAAACAGTGTTCTGGCATCAACAAAAACAGTGCATCCAACTGCTGCAATAGCCGATTAAGCAGGCTGCGAGAAGTCACCAACGGCGTCAACCGCGACATCATCCATTCCTCGAAAACCCAGCTTTCGTTGGTTATATCAATCAGTAAGGGGAGTAGTGACTCCGCAGGCAACTGGCAAATAGCTTCTTCCCGCCGACACTCTTTTTCCAGCCCCAAAAACAGCAGTAGGCGGCGCAGGCGCACCAGTACTGCGGCTAACCGCTGTTGCTGCCCCCCAGCAACGCAGGCAGAAAGCTCAAAAGCCATCAGGCGTAACAACACTCTGACCCGCTGTCGTCGGTCCGGCCATGCCACAATGCGCTGGAACCATTCGGCCAACGAGATAGCCTCTTCATCCATCGCCTGCTGAAACAAGCGGTTAATCTGTGTTAAAACGCCCTTATCTATATGACCAAGCTCTAATATGCCGAATAACGCCACTTCCCAGCCCTCTTGTGCCATTAGCTCGGCGAGCTGCTGGTTCAGCGTTTTTCTTTTTTTGCGCTCGACGCCATCAGCCGTTAGCAAGGAGGCAACACTTAGGATCTGCTGACCGATATTTTGGCTTAATCCCTGCTGCATCAGTTGCGGTGATATTCCGCCTTCCTGTTGCTGCATTCGTTGCACCATTTTCAACAACGCCTGCTGCCTCAGCTCTTGACGTTCGGTCACATCCGCTTGCTGATAGTCGCGTAGCCGCCCCCCCAGCGCCATGCCCATATCTTCCAGCGTTTCGGTGAGTGCGCTGCCCGAGGCTTCTTGCAGCTCCTGCAACGCCATATCCATCGGTGAAGCCGTGTTTTCAACGTGTACATTAAGCGGGTGAAGCGCCGTTTCACTGTTTATCGCGTGTGTGGTATCCACTATTCTCATCAAGATCTCCGGTTTCAGGGGGCACGGTGCGCAGCCAGGTGAGTAACTGCTGAAAATGGTTACTCAGTGAGAATGCGACAGAGAGTTGAGGCGAGGCTAAAACCGCGCGATCGCGCGTAAAGTCAGCTTCAGGAACCAGGGTAAATCGCGCACCAAACTCAGCGAGCATGGCTTCCTGCATTGAAGGATGAATATGCAGCGTTAACGCTCCTTCACAGGCCATCTGCTCGGCCTGCCGGGCTAATCGCCCACACAACGTCTTCTCGATAGGTTGCTGGTCGAACCATGCGCTGAGTACCTGCTCAAGGCTGCGCTGAATGCGTGCTGATACCGCCCTGACCACCTGCTTTTCTCGCGCTTCGTCCTGCAACAGTGCGGTCACATGGGTTTGGAGCCACTGTGCTTCGCAGCGGCTGAGTGTTTCCTGCCGAATACGATCCTGCTCCTGCCGCATCTGTGTCTGCATCTGGCGCTGTGTCTTATGGGCCTCGCGGATGATTCCCTCCGCTTTTCGTCGCGCCGCATTGATGATGGCAGCGGCCTCTTTCTCCGCGCTGTTCAACACCTTAGCCTGCCGATACTGCGCTTCAAGCAGCATCGCAGGAATAATGCGCGTGGCCGGTGGCTGCCAGTCAAACTCGGTTAACGGTATTCGGCATCGGGACATAGCGCTTGCTCCAGTAAATTCATCGCCAGCATGGGCACTTGCGGCCACAGCGCCCGTTCGCACGGTGGCAACATAATCAGCACCGCATACAAAACCGGATCATCTTGCGCTGCACGATACAGCACTGCGGTACCGATTTTTATCGCGTTAGTGATGAGGTCTATCGGTGAAAACAGCGCCCGACATTTGCCGCAGCTTAGGCCAAACAGCAGCCAAATTAGACCATCATCAAGCCAACCCAGGATGGCCTGCCGATAGTCAGGTAAAAGTAGATAATCGCTGCATCCCAGTTTGAGCAGTCCAATAGCCAGTGCGAATGCGGTCATTTTGGGTGCCAGCCGTACCATTCGCTGTTGCCGCGTGTTGAGCCGCGTCGGTAGCCGTGGCGTTCCTCGCCGCGCCCGCAACGCCTGATTCAGGTAGCTGTCTAACTGCGGTTGCTGACCATATTGCCAGCCGGGTTTAGGCATGAAGCCCAGCGCGGCTAACCAGCTCCGATGGGCATAACGCCCAGGTAGCCAGAGATAACGATGCAGTTGTAACACCGCCTCTTGCGGTAAGTTTGGTACTAGCGCCGTTTGCGCCACGTCATCAGTGCCAGCACGATGAACGCCAAAATCGCCACCATTAATATCGGTATCAAAAGCCAGCGATGTAAGGTTAGCCACTGTATCGCCCTCAACTGGGGTGCCTGGTCAACATTCACCACGCTCGACATTCTGAATTCCGCCGGCTGCATCAGAATACTGATTTGATCTTGCTGCACTCCGGGGATCGATTTCTCAACCAGATTTTTTATCTGTACGCGTAATGCCACCAGGTTGACCTGCGCCCAGAACTTAATAAATACCGCCACCGATGTCTGTCCCGTCGCGCCCTCTTCATCGGGACCAGACGAGGCAATAGTGACATCCACATGCACCACACCGTCCATTTGACTGAGCATGTTTTCGATGCGTTGCTCTTTTAGAAACAAAATCTTTTGCTGCTCTTCCGCCGGAGACACAACCAACTGATTGGGCGGAAACATGGTGTCTGCGGAGATATAGCTGCGGCGTGGAAATCCGTTTAATCTCAGCAGCTCAACCGCATTGATGAACTGCGCTTTTTCAACTCGCAGCGTGACGCCACCTGCTACAAGTTGCTTATCAGCGTCAATATTGTGCTGCATCAGGATTGCCAACATTTGGTTGGCATCCTCCTCAGGCAGCGCACTGTAAAGATCCACACGGCACCCTGTGAGCAACAGGGCCAGTGCGGATATCAGCACACAGCGCGCCCATTTCATGTCATGTTCGCCAGTTTGTTAACCGATTGGGATACCGCACCGGCAATCTTAGCCCCCAGATCCACGCCTACCGTGGTGCTGAGGATATTGGCTTGCTGCACTAACATTTGCGGCGGCGATAATGCTCCGACGTCGCCCTGTGGCGTGCCTGCATATAACAATTTGTTGAATGCCGTCACTTTCTCGCTGCTTGCGACGCTTAACGCGGGTGCGTTGAGTGTTTTGGCGCTGGCGGCTAAGTCTGTGGCTGCACTGCTGTTAATCATACTCATGGGCTGACTCCCCGGTGATCAGGTGAAATAGTTTCTCAGTGATTCGGCCTCAGGCAGATTGACGTCGGCCAATGTCTGGCGCGCCCGCTCTGGCTCATCCAGCCCGGCAAGCAGCACCGCCAAACAAACCGCCTGCATATCCTTGTCGGCCACCAGTTGAGGTAAGGCTGGCAACATAGCGCGTACTTGCCGTTGCAGGCCGTGATTGATGCCCGCGAAGGCGACTTCAACCAGTAATTGACGCTCACTCGTGGTTAACAAGATCATATTTTGGCAATGATCCCACTGAGCATGTCTTTGATAGTTTTAATCATCGCGCTCTCGTAGTTAATAAAGGTGGAATATTGCTGCACGGCGAATTGTGCTTTGAGCATGGCTTCAGGGTTAGTGAGATCCTCGCCATTCATTTTGTCTTCTACTGCTTGCCCTGCCTGATGTGCCAAACGCGATAGCGTATCGACCAGTTGCTCAACGTTCATAATGACCTCCGGTAAGCGAACCTTAACAACCAAACGCGACGGTTCGCTCAGTGAATTATGGTCGTCTGCGTTAAGTTACCTATCAGGTGTAAACCTGAATCATCTGGTGGCACCGTTGACGTCCTCATTGGGAAACAGGCGTGCCAGCAGGCGAAAGAAGGGAACACTGACCTGTAGCCCAGTCATAGGACGGCCTACCGCGCCATAGCGCATAAATGCCAGCGCACTGTAGCTCGCAATGCTTATCTGACGAAAAATAGGCAAGTTTAGCCCCAGAGAGGTGCACCAAAATGGCTGGCCGACGACGACCGCGGTAAGCAACACGCGCGCGCCTAACGAGACTGACGAACCCAGATCCTGACTTTTCTGTTGTTCAAAAAAGCATCGAGCAATGAAATAGACCGCGTTGGCAATGCTGTCATGCTCCATCGGCAAACCGTGGCGCTGGTGGTGAATTAGACAAGCTATATCCGCAATGGCTATTGCCAGCCCAATCCCTGCCAGTATGAGTAACGGCGCAGCGCCCCCGCTGACCACCGTCAGCACGATACCGGCACTACAGCACAAAAGCTGTCCACCGAGCACCACCGCTTGCCAGCTAAACAGAGCGGCAGGAAAGGTGCTAATAATCCGTCTGGCCAGACTCGCCAACATCTTTTTCTGGCCAGCGTCACAGTTAGCGGCCGCAGCCTCAACGGGTTGTGCATATTGCGGTTCAGGGAGTACGGGAACCGGCAGTTTATCTCCCTCGCCATGCCACATTTGCCGTACATCTGTGTCATCAACAATACCCTGTCGGCTGCGCGTGATATCTAGCATTAGATGTGACTCTGAAACCTCTGTGGTTGAGCTATATGGCGCTGATAACAGTTGATGATCCCAGTGATCCACTCCTGAATTTTCTCGTCACTGACCTTGCTTTCGTCTTCTTCAGTCTGTACAGCGGTGGTAACGACCGTTTTCTGCCGGCGTTCAACCCGTGCCGTGTGCATATCTAACATTGCCCCGACAACGGTCAGCGACGCTGTTGCCCCAGCCGAGATATCGCCCAGGATTTCGGCGGTGCTGCCCGATAAATGCGCGGCGGGCAAAAGCTGGGGGAAAAGTGCTGCCGAGAGCGCCACACCGGCTCGGATTACAAACGAAGTGCCGTCGGCTATATTCTCAGAATGCTGCGAGGAGCAACCGCAGTGCTCCATCAGCTCTTTGACGGCCAAAACAATACAGTCGTTGTTAGTGACCAGTGGCTGACGATCGTTACGCACCTGAATCATATTATACAAAGCGCAACCGGCGTCTCCGGCGGCAATGATCATTGCCGCCCCCGCAACGACGGCAATAGGTATTCCCGCGCCCCCAGAAAGCACTGCGGCCGCCACCGCCAGGCCAAAAGAGATTGCCGACATACTGAAACGCACCAAATGCTGAATGAAATAAAAAGTGTGCGCCCTGCGCTCTAGCCGGCGACTTTCGCTGATCGGATTCTCTGTTGATGTTATCTGGCTGCCCGGAGCCATCAGCGTAGGTGCGAGAACCTGGGTGCCAACGGTTTCAGGGGCATAACGAGGGCCATCAACATAGGGGGATTGCGGGCATCCCGGACTAATATTGGGCATTATCGGCCTCCAAAATGAAGCAATACACGCTAAGTCAGCAATTGGCTCAACATCAACTCAACATTAGCGCGTACACTGCTGTAAAGAGGGTCGTCATAGCTCATGGTCAGCGCCGTTTGCAATGCTTCTCTCGCTAACGACCGCTCTCCCAGCGCGTTTAGGCACACACCCATCTGATAGACAGGTTCTGGGTGGCAGGCGTCAAGCATCAGCGCATAACCATAGTAATTCATCGCCATTGCATACTCTTTTTGCATCATCAACGCGCCTGCCAGTGCCACATGAGCACGCCAGCTCCACGGTTGTGACATCACCAACCAGCCGAAATCAATCAGAGCACGGTCATAGCGCCCCTCTTGCCAGGCGGCATATCCTTGGGCATAAACCGTCTCAGGATCGAGCGCCATTGCTTCTTTAACGACGGCGCTTTGGTAGCAATGTTGCTCATGCTCATTTGATGTTGTTTTCATAGGGTGTCTCCTAAAATACCGTGCTCGATTGCCGGGGCGATAGACCACTATCAGAGCCATTTTCGTCGATTGAGTAGCCTGGCGAACGGTATTTCTAGCCAGTTATCGCCATCAATAAGTACCGCCATCGCGCCCAGGCGGTGTAACAACCGCACCAGTCGCCGGCGCTGGGCGGCCACATGCGGATCAAAAACCTCGGTGATGACCAACATTCTGACGCTGTTGAGCCAGGGAGTACGGTGGAATAAACGGCACAATATCCCCCACAGCCGAATCAGCGATGACAGTTGTGGTACGCTCTCTGGCGCACGGTTAAAACTGCACAGAATGAGGTTATTTGCGTCAAGCCGATAAACTAGCCGGTAGGGATAAAGCTCGACCTGCTGCCCTATCAGCCCCCCACAGCCTGCTAAAAACGCAGGTTGTGGATGCAGCCCCTCATAACGTAGTTGACGCGTTATCTCATCCATTAATCCCCCTACGGCATTAGTGCGAAATCGCGCGCAATACTTGGCTGAATACCTCAACGAGGCTGCGCCCCATATCCATCATTTGTTGCATGATCTCTCGCGCCTTCATCAGGGTGTCATCAAGGGTTTTCGCATACGATTGTGCCCCTTTATTTTGTAGATCAGCGATGGCTTTTTCAGCGTCGGCCTCGCGGGTTTTACTCGCTGAAACCCAATTCGCAATCCCATTCGCCGCCTGTCCAGCCGCATTCCCCACTGACATCCCTGCCTCACCAAAAGGCGCACCGGCAAGGGTGAAAACACCGGCAAACAACCCGCCTATCGCCGCCGACTTGGCCGCCTCATAGCTATCATCAATGGCTTTAAAACTTTGTTTGAGCGTATTTATCTCTAGCCCCCAGCCCAGCTCCTGCTTCTTCTGGTTATAGAACTGCATGGTATCGCGCAACTGTTTGGCGAGCATGAGCAGCTTGCTCCAGATTTCATCAAACATGGCGAAAAATGAGTCTGGATTTATCGACGCGCTACCGCCGCCATGAATTGCATCGCTGCCGCCAATCTGCACCGGCGGGCGGCCCTCGCTGGCGAACGATTTGAGGCTCGCTTGTGCGTTGCTCAACGGCCATTTATCCACAATTACGGTGTTTACTCCCATCGGCAATTCACCGTTCACATCTTCAGTACCCATAGGTTGGCATCGCGCCAGTCCTGTGATATTAAGCTCACTCATACATTCTCCTTAGGCTCTGGACCCGGCAATACTCTCCAGCGCCGTACCACTGTTATTGATGATGTCTAAACCGCGGTTGATCGCATCTGCGGCGTTTTGGTAGGACTCATTAAGCTGTTTTTGCTGTGTTTTCTTGTGGTCTTCAGTCCAGTTCTGCGTAAAATCAATCAAACCTTGCTGAACAATCAGTTTTTCAATGATTTTTTGCAGTTCAGCGGTTCTATTGGCAATGATTGCCGCTGAAATTTTCTCCGCACCGCTGGCTGTGGCACGCGTCACCTGTAGCGCTTTGCTGGTACCGTCTCGGATCACCGTGGTAATGATGCTTCTGCGTAACTTCTGCAAAATGGCATCACGCAGTTTTTCAGCAACGATCTCCTCCCCTTTTTTGAGCAGCCCTTTAGCTGCATCCTCAATGGCTGCGGTCACCAGTTTCGCCACACCTTCACGGGTGAAGCTCTTGCCGATGCTACGGACTAAATTCGCTTCAGATTCAAGCTCATGCGCTGCGGCTTCGATCGCCATATCACCAACCTCGACCATCTCCCGCTCGACCGCCATACCAAAATCCTTGCCCAATACACGGCTCACTTCTTGCCCTGCTTTTTCAGCTAACACTTTTAGTTCGTCTTCCGCGCCTTTGGCAACGGCTTCTACCAACTGTTTACCTATGCCGGACTCTAATACTTCCTCGGTGGCCTTCGTCACGGCACGCGCAGCACTGATACCACGGCCAATCTGCATAACATCCAACGCAAGTGCCACGCCTTCACAGACGTTTTGCGCTACACCAGCATCTTTGATAATTCCGTTACAGGTTTCTTTATCCGCTCCCAATAACAGTGCGGTTTCGGCCCCCGCTTTTACCATTCCAGCCATTCCGGCAGAAAAATAAGCCGCACCATCGGCTACCGCCAATGGGTCGGCGGTAAGAATACCTTCAGCCATTTTCAGTACGCCGACGATGGCCTCAACACCACCAATAATCCAGTCAAACAACGCATTCGTTATCCCTGCTTTGCGTGCCTGATCGGACTGTTCAATCGCCGTATTGATCTGCTTTTGATACTCCGCTACCTGCTTATTACGCAGCTCCGCTTGCACCTCTGTTGCCCGTTCCAACTGTTTACAGATTGAGCTACCGTTATTGGCGGAAACATTGAGCACCAACTGCGTCATCATCATCGATAACATCATTGGGTCCATTTCCATCACGTCACGTATTGTCGGTTTGCGCACGCCAGTTGGCCCTGCGCTGAGTAACTGTTGCAATGCGGTTTCGGCCTGCATTAGAGTGACATGAGGCACCGCCTCCTGACGCTGGCGGTCATCGTCGAAAATACTTTTTACATCGCCACTGATACGGTAGCCAAGTGCGCCACTCGCCACACTTGCGGTCTGGGGCTTAAGGGTTATGCCGTGAAGCTCGGTGTTAGCGCGGGGAACGCCGTCCATCAGTATCCGACTCATCTTTTTCTCCTGTTTTAGCCAAACCCACCAGTGCGCGTTGACGGATATTTGCCTGTTCCATCACCTCTTTTTCACACGCTTCACCGCACACAAACAACGCGGCACGAAAGGCTTTGGCTGCCAAAGGCCGATTGCCGCAGGCGAGGTAACATTCACCGGCGGCACAGGGCACTTGTGCTGCTGAAATCCGAATTTGCGCTGCACGCCCGTAGGCATAGATAGCATCGACCCAGGCGCTATCCGCCTGACAGCACGCGCCGAGTTCAAACCAATAATCAAACGACCAGGCATCGTAAAGGGTGAGCACCTTGAATAATCGCGCTGCTGCACCATATTCACCAACACCCGCTAGCTGTTTGGCATAGCGAAATAGCACATCCAGCTCAGCACTCACCTCTTTATCCAGCAACATGCGCAGCGCGCCGCCTTGCTGGAAAAACTGCACTATGGCCTGCGTTTCTTTGGCGTTCATTGGCATACTCATCAGTACATTTTCTGTGCGATCATGCTCAATAAATCGCCCCATTTACTGAGTAATCCCGTCATCTGCGTGATAACTGCATTGATCTCCTGGGTCATTTTCTGAATGCTTAATTGGCCTTGAGTCATTAAATCCGTGTCGCGATTCGCGCTGTTGTCGAGCGCGGCCTTGATAGCCTGGAGAGAGCCTTTGTCTAACCCCTCAGATCCTCCATGTTTGCTGATATAGTCATCGATGGTCATACCGTCGACCAAAATACCGTTGTCGCGCATGTATTTGACGACATCATCCGGTACTTTCTCTTTAGTTTTATCGTCACCTTTAGCTGCCTCAGCAATCACCTCATCCATGCGGTTTGACATATTTTGCGTATTACGCGCACGCTCAGTACTGCTCTTGATCGCGCCATAAAGATCGTTAGCTATTTTTTGTAATACCAACTCAAGATCCTCAAGTACCGAATAACCGAATGCGAAAATATTATCTTGATCGTTATTATGTCCAAAGTAGTCGTTATCCTCACTAACCCGAGGTGTCGTGTGATAATTAGCTACACCCGACGTTTCACGTCTGGCAGTCTTATTGACTGCGCCATAATCATACCCGTCCTGTTTTTCAGTGCTATAATTCCCCACATCAGGAATTTCGGAATCGGATATATTATTAATAGGGATATGTACGCTAATAATATTATCCTCAGTTAGTTCGCTGAATTTGAAACTGCGTGATTTATTCTCGATTTCAATTTTTTCAGTGCCACGCTTAACGTTTTCATATCCTGCCGGGCATGGTGATCCATCCCGTCTATCCCCTCCGGGAAGAGCTGATTAAGCTGATTAAGTTTCCTTTTTGCCTGCGGGTCAGTTGGCGCATTGGCCACTAATGCTGCGATTGACTGCTTTAGCTCGGTAAATTGTGAAAAGTATTTTTGTAGACGCGAATATTCTCGCTCTATTCTTCTTTTCTCCGCTTCGAAAGTTGTTTTCATAGCGCTACCTCATCGTAATCGTCATGTTGACTCATGGGATTTAACGTTATTTCCCTGACCGGACTTATAACTGGATAGTTATCATTAAAAATTATTCAGTGATATTTATTCGGTGATTATGATATCGAAAGTAAATCACGTTGATAATATCTTCGGCCTGAATGACCGCTTCCAACAATAAGGTGAACTGCTGATATTGCTCTCGGCTAGCTGGCCCCTGCATCGCAACTATCAGCCGATGGTATACAGCGGCTAATGCCATTAAGCGTTCTTTGGTTTGTTCATCTGAATCGCGTAGGCTATCTTCTAAATCAGTTAGCGTTGGCATGATATTCTCCACTCAAAAATTAAAGGGATAGTTAATCAATGACCCTTGGTATTTGAGCGCCACCGCATGGTCGTTTAGGGCGACCACCTCGCTGCCATCAGGGAGCTGGCTGCCTATTCTTAACCGCTCCCTGTCTTCCAATACCAGGTAGATCCCCTGCCGACCATGCACTATCGCGGCAATAGGCGATGGAAATCGTTGGCTGCCCTCGCTTGAGGCTGAAACATTCTGGTAGCTCAGTGCGATACCGGGATACTGTTCGCGGATGTGGTCAAACAGCTGATTAAAGATTTGCTGCTGCGGCGCATTAAGCACGCCACTCATCACAAACGCCTGACCTACCGGCGTGACACTAACGCTTCCTGCCAATCTATTTTGTATTAATGCATCAATAATGGCCTTACCCTGAGCCTCGTGGGGATTGTTAATTTGCCAATGTGTTAACCCCGGCAGTTCAGCCAGCAACGGTTGAATTGCCGCCCAGCGTTTTCCCATCGTGATATCAGCCCTGATCCGTACCTCCCCTGGTGCGAAGCTGGTCACCTGCGCATCGGCATACCCAGCCTGGGTGAGCACATCACGCACGTCTCTGATTAATTGGTCGGTGCATACCACATTGTCGCGGTACAATACCCCCCATGACTCGAGTTTTAAGCGTGCCGTTTGCAGCGATGCGCTGTTTTGACAGTAACCTGATAGTTGCAGCGTGCCATCCTGACCCCAACTGACCTTGGTTTGCGTCAGCCCTGTTTGTCGCAGCAGCACGTTAACCCGTGTCGCGATACTCTGCGGTGGTACGGCAGTATTGCTTATCCAAAACACCACGCCAGAAACCCCCACCAGCAGCACCAATACCAGCGCCATCAGCCACAAAAAAACGGGCGAGCCGGAACGCAGTTGATAGGTTGATAAATTAGCGTTTTGGTTGCCGAAAGCCATTGCCAGCCCGAAAGTCTGCAATATCCCTTCTGCGGGTAAAGGTGATCCGCGTTTGTGTCGGCGGCCATTCACCCGCACGATGGCATTTCCTGCATCAATAAACAGTTGCCCATTCATCGCCGACAGTATGACTTTGCCTTCATTATCAAGCGGTATACAAAGATCGCAGCCTCGTTCCCCCACCGAGAGCTGGCCATCAGACAGCCACACCTCACGCCCATGAAGAACGCCGCCGAGGAGCCGAATTTTCCACTCGCTATCCATGATTATTTTCGCTGTTAGCGACCGTGGCCTTAATTAAGAACAAGCGAATGACGCTATTGGTTTGATTAATATCACTGCGGAACAGATGGCCAATAATGGGGATATCCCCCAGCAGTGGGATCTTATTTTGCACCTGCACCTGTTTATCTTGTTTAAATCCGCCCAACAGCAGGCTTTGCCCCGCTTGTAGCGTGGCCTGCGAAGCTATTTCGGAGTTTTGTACCTGTGGTAGTGGCTCGCTTTGACTGATCGGCGCATTTTGCTGGCCGTCTTGAATATTGAGACTCAGCATGATGTTTTGCTTACCTTTATCCTCCAGCAAACGGGGGGTTACCCGCAGCAACGAGCCGGTGGTGATCGATTCCAATTTAGCCACTTTGTCGCCCTCAAGCTTGGTGTAAAAAGTGATATTTTTATCCAATACCGCCTGAATGTTATTCAGCGTAACCACCGACGGCTGCGATAAAATGTATGCATGAGAGTTTTTCTCCAGTGCGACCAGACGCGCCATAAAACTGGGTGTATTACTGATAACAGTGGAAAAGCCGCCTCCGGTATTACTATCGGGACCATTAAAAGAGAGCGTACCGCCGCCCATAGAAACCGCGGCACTCCAGTCAATGCCAAGTTGACTGATATCCCCAGCATCGACATCGATAATCGTCACTGAGATTTCAATCATCTGTGGGCGTTGATCGAGTTCACTGATGAGCTTGCGGTAGCCCGCCATATTGACCGAGCGGTCACGCACGATGACCGCATTTTGGCGTGGATCAGCCGAAAACATCGGTAGCCCCTGTGTCGCGGGGGAACTGGTGTTGGTGGTGGGGGCGCTACCACGGTTCATATCACGCAGCACACTGACGATTCCTGGTACCACGACCGTCTGGTCTCGGTACTGGTAGCGATCATCAACAGCGGTGGCATATTTAAGGGGATAGACGGTTAAACTCACCGCATCGTCTTGTCGCTTGGTTATTTCACCGTCCAACATTGAGGCTAGTTGCGTGATGCGTGACAGGCAGGCGGGAACACCACTGATATCTAGCGCGTTGACACTGGGAATGCTGCGCACCTCGCAGCTATTACGCGCCGGTACGTCACGTTTTTGCAAATAGCGAATGAAAGAGCTGGCAGGCAGCGCGTTTAGCGTAATGACACGGTGTGTCACTTGTGACGACGGGTAAATAAACAGCGTGTTACCATCCAGATAAGTCGCCAGATTATATTGTGTTGAAATTCTATTTAAAATATCGACCGGTGGCGCACTTGCGATTACCCCACTAAATACATCAGTGATCGAGGGATCAATAATGACCTGCGTATCGTAGTTTTCCGCAAGATTTTGTAAAACCGCCGATAGCGGTATTTTTCGCGCCCGTAACGAAAAATCGTTTCCTTTCCAGGTTAATGTTTGGCTATGTGCCATGATACTGAAAAACATCGCTGGGAGAATTATTGCTTTATTTAACTTCATCATTCCCTCGCCTATCATAACGTTGATAACAAGAGAGTCTGCTCGCTAAATATCTCGTTAAAGCTAAATGTTTCTCAATTTCTGCGGCCATTATTTCAGCAGTCATATTTTTGTCATAATAACAACATAGCCCCCCCCCTTCCGATGACAACTGCAATGAGTAATCATGGATGTCTGGGCAGCCTGCCAGCAGTAACGTGATATATCTCACAGCTTCCTGAGGGAAGTTTTCGAGAGTGTCAATAAAAATAGCCAGAACGAAAGAATGCGTACATAAATATCCACGCGCCGCCCGGCCCTCAGTTTTCATCAATACCGTTCCATCTGCGCTTGAAATATGTACGTCACCCAATAGAGGGATTTTTTTTAATTTATTAAGCATCGATACGACCTCCTAAATAGCAAAGTCATACTCAGTGGAAAACCCTTAGGCGTACATCAGTAAAAGACCTGATTACCATTTACCACAGGCTTGTCATTATATCCCCTTACAAATTAATTAAATAATTCCCTAAGTATTTATTACTATTTTTATACTTAGCTAATTTTATTTAATTCATCATACAGACTGCGGCATTTCATTTAGGGGCTTTTTCTAAGGATAAAAATAATGAAAACACAGCATTCCTTAGTGGGTAAACTAACGCTTTTTATCTCAATTGGCCTGCTAACCATTTGGCTTATCACTATATTCTCTACCACTTATGTTTCATTAAACCAAAACCGCCAGCGCTTGCTCGAAGATTTATCGCATATCTCGAATCTAAGAGTGGGATTGAGCAATCATCGATTTGAGGGTGCTGAACGTGATGCTCAGGCACTGGCACACAGCTATGGTCTTTATCACTACGTTCCGGTAGACGCTGCATTGGCCGCAAAGAGCGAAAGCCGCTATTTCCCTATTGATTCAAGCATATGTACTCCGCAAGATAAACAAGCTCAAGACCTAAGCTTTATCCAGGTTTATGGCACCGCAGGTCAAACCTACTACCTCGATAGCTTTATTCTCGATCGGCGCTTTGGCCTCTCCCTGCTACCACCGCGCGAACACTCGGCTGACTATTTCACCCGCCGCCAGACCGAACTGGGGCAGCTTCCGTTGCGGGCAACCCATGACAATCTGTTTTGGGGAAAACCAGAGTACATTGCGGGTACTGGCTGGAGCATCTCGATCGCAGCGGCTGGCCCTCATGAAGTGCTTACTGGGCTAACGGTAAAATTAAACGATTTACTCTCTTATGGTAACCCCGTTTCAGATAGCGACATCAGCCTTTGGCTAGATCAACACAATCAGATCCTGCCCTTCTCCCACCTGCCAGCACATGAAGCCAAAGACCTTCAGACGTTGTTGTTCAAGACCACGCTACGCGATGGATGGCAGCAAATTCCCGGTTACCTTGTGCTGCGCAGCCAACTGAAAGGCCCCGGCTGGCAGCAGGTGATTTTGTACCCGACTCGCGGCGTGATAAAACGGATGCTGGGCATTGTGGCAAGCCAGTTACCTTTTGCACTCACCACGCTGTTGCTGCTGGCAATTATGCTGTTCTGGCTACTGCATCGTTATCTGGCGCGTCCGCTGTGGGATTTTGTCGATATCATCGCCAAAACAGGGCCAAACTCACTATCTGCACGATTGCCTGAAAACCGTCAGGATGAATTAGGTAGTATTGCCCACGCTTATAATTTACTGCTCGATACCCTACGTACCCAGTACGACAACTTGGAAAACACCGTTGCTGAACGCACGCGAGAACTCACCCTTGCCAAACAGCAGGCTGAACAGGCCAACAAGCGCAAAAGCAGCCATCTGACCACCATTAGCCATGAATTACGCACACCACTTAGCGGCGTTCTGGGCGCGCTGGAACTGTTACAGATGACACCGATGAGTGATAAACAGTCTCGGCTGGCAAATACCGCCAGCCAATGTACGCTCTCCTTACTTGGCATTATCAATAACTTACTCGACTTTTCACGGATCGAATCGGGGCAACTCTCATTGCACGTTGAGGAAACGCCCCTGTTGCCGTTGCTGGATCAAGCAATGCATACCATTCAAGGGCCGGGGCAAACTAAAGGCCTGGCGCTAAAAACATTTGTGGGCCACAAAGTACCACTGCACCTTGAGGTCGACGGTATGCGTTTGCGGCAAATACTGGTAAACCTGTTGGGAAATGCGCTTAAATTCACTGAGAATGGCGGTATTTGTCTCACTGTTAAGCGCTGTAATGATCGGCTGATTTTTGCCGTCAGCGACAGCGGGCACGGCATCTCGCTCGCCGATCAAAAAGCAGTTTTTGAACCCTTCTTCCAAAGCCAGGGACATATTCAGGGCACCGGGCTGGGGCTGACTATTGCCTCTAATTTGGCGAAAATGATGGGCGGCTGGCTGGAGCTACATAGCTCTTCCGGCCTGGGTACCTGTATCTCATTTCTTCTTCCTTTGGGGCCTCATCGTGAACCGACACCATTGAGTGGGGAGGTTGCCGCACCGTTGGCTCTGCATCGCCAATTATCAGCGTGGGGAATTTGTTGTGAGATAGCACAGCAGGAAAACGCATTTTCAGCTGAAGACCTGTGCTTCCTGCCAGGAAAACTACGTGAAACGGCGGTTCATGCCCTCTCCGGTGAAATAGATAATAAGGCCGAACTTCTGCCAGTTCAGCCCTGGCGGTTACGCATTCTGTTGGTGGATGACGCCGCCATCAACCGGGACATTATTGGCATGATGCTGGCGTCTCTTGAACAGGATGTCACCGTCGCCGCCAACGCGAAAGAAGCGTTAATTCAAGGCCAACAGCAGCGCTTTGATTTGGTGCTGATGGACATTCGAATGCCGACGATGGACGGGATGGAGTGTGCTCAACGGTGGCGAAATGATGTAAATAACCAAGATCCCGCCTGCATGATTATGGCGCTGTCTGCCAACACCGCACCGGAGGAGATTGCCCGCTGCAAACGAGCAGGAATGCAGCACTACCTAACCAAACCGGTCACGCTGGCACAGTTAGCCGATGGGATCAGCATCGCTGCGGAATATCAACTTCAGCGCGATATTCCGCTGCAAGAGCAAGACTGCCTGCTTGGTCGTGCGTTGCTGCTGATTGATGACGTCGGAATGCGGCAAAAGATCCACCGTGCCCTGCATACGCTGCTAGGAGAACTTGAACAACATCTGAACAATAAGGAGCAAACCTCCGCGCTGCTGCACACCTTAAAAGGCTGCCTTGGCCAGGCGGGGCTTAGCCCGCTAGTGTGCAGCGTGATTGATATGGAAAACCGAGTACAACACGGGCTGCCATTAGCGGTGGAAGAGATCACCGAGCTACGCCATGCGTTAGATTTGTCTTTGGGTGCTTAGGCCGGCCTTCGCAACGGCCGCTTTTTATTAAGAGGAAGTTAACATGCACGATCATAAAATTCTGTTGGTCGACGATCACGAGCTGATCATCAACGGCATTATCAGCCTGCTCTCTCCTTACCCGCGCTTTCGTATTATCGCGCATATTGATGATGGCCTTGAGGTCTACAATGCCTGTCGCATTCATCAACCCGACATTGTGGTGCTTGATCTCGGGTTGCCCGGTATTAACGGATTAGACCTTATTCCACAACTGCGCTGTCGCTGGCCGCAAATGGCCATTTTGGCTTACACCGCGCATATGGAGGAGTTTATGGCTATACGAACACTGGCGGCAGGCGCGATGGGATATGTATTGAAAAATAGCAGTCGCCAGGTGCTGTTAGCTGCACTGCAAACTGTCGCGGTGAATAAGCGTTATGTCGATCCGGCGCTCAACCGCGAAGCGATTAATCTGGCGCTGAGTGTTAATAATGAAAGTGCAGAAATACTCACGCCGCGCGAACGCCAGATCCTGAGGCTCATCGCCGATGGCTATACCAACCGGCTGATTGGTGAACGGCTATGTATCAGCGTGAAAACCGTAGAAACCCATCGGCTAAATATCATGAGAAAACTGAACGTACATAAAGTCACCGAGTTGCTCAACTGCTCGCGTCGGTTAGGTTTGACAGATTAAGGCGTTATGCCGTCAGCCTTATTGCTGGGAGGGAGCGTATCCATTTTTCACCCGATAGTTCCCTATTGGGCATTTTCATAGCATGAGTTCTTTATCAATGTGCAGTTGGAGAACATCATGAGTATGACTATTATCGACCACGGGCCAAGCATCACCGAAACACAATTGCATTCCATGTTAACCGGCGATTTAAAAGGTGCAACTAAGCTCGAAGGCTGGGACGCATTCAAAAACTTCTTTATCAAATTGCTGAATAATTTGCCTGGCATGAGTTTGGTGGATAAAGAAGATCAATTGCGTGAGATTTACGACAAGATTTACGGTGCGGGCAAAACCGCACAATCCGTCGACGATCCTGGTTCCATAGAAACAACCTGGAATGCCCTCGAAAATCTGTTCCAATTGATGGATGAGGATAAATCGCGCCAGATGACGCTAGCCATCAATTACGCATCTAGTCACAACGAGAGCAGCCATTCAAGTCACATGCAGAATGCGGACTTAATCAAATTAACCCTCACCATTGATGGGCACCAAATCCCCGACATTGCGTGCTCAAATACCCCACTCAATACAGGCATCCTCGCCAGTATTGTATCGACTTACATGATTAACCACGTTGATAGCGAGGGGAAAACTCATGCGGGAACATTCCAATTGAACCCCGAGGTTCTTGAGGCCAACGGCAATAGAGTTGCTTTTGATTCTGTCGCCAAATTAGCCAATCAACAAAGCATAAGCGTTGTCAAAGACCTTAACTTGTGCCATGAGTTCTTGCACACCAACATGTATGACAATACCGAGTTCGACAAGCAACTCGAACAGGTATATCAATGTCAGCAGCTTGTTGCCAATCTGCAAGCACTAAGGTCGCCGCCAGATACGCCAGTAACCGCAAATGATAAATGCATTGATAATGCGCTTGATAAGCTAAACCAACGGAGAGATAAGCAACAAAGCCTCTTCGAGAAGATAAATCATACTTTTGTCAACGCAGTGGTGGAAAAATGGAGTGAAAAGCTAGAGCAGGTAGCACAGCAGCCACTGAACAAAACAGAAATCAATACTGAGATGAGCTACCTGGAAGCGGCCCTCCCCGGAACCCAAACATTATTTAGTGAAACTGACCGTAAACGCATTGCAGACGTTCGCCCACAATTGCGGCTGGCTCACATGATGGCCGATTTGCAAGCACGAATTAAAGATTCTTCAGAATTTCCGGTGGAACTTTTTCTCAGTATCAGAGACATAATGGTGCAGGAGGACAACGGGCCGTTGTCAGTAGCACTAGACAACTGTTGGGAACAGATCAAACAGCAGCACCTATTCTCAACGGATAGTTACCGTGTTACCGCCGATGCGCAGCAGCCCACCAACAAAGTCATCAGGCAGCGTGAAACCATGGAGCAAATTGAACCTTTGTCTAAAGCGGGACAATTTCCAGGATAGAATCAATGCATTAGCTAAAAAAGGTGATGAGTTAATAGATATCGGCGAAAAATGCAAGTTGGTAAAAGACGACATTGTCAAAGCGGTCTATCACCCTCAAATGGCCGCAGCATTGGCTGAACTAGAAGCTCGCGCTAGCCAGTTGTCGGAGGGCACAGCGAAAGAACATGTGATGGCCGCTCTCAAGACGGCCAAAGCTGATTTGGAAGTGTCGAAGAAGCAAGATACGGTGTTTACTCAAGCGCGAGAACTGCTGGCAAATATAAGGAAACCGGATGCATGGGAAGATGCGCTAACCCAGCTGAGTAATGGCCCCAGCGAGCTTATAAAATTGCCGGCAAGCCCCCGAGCCGAGGCTGTTACAACTCATTTTAAAGAGGATCTAGGTACTGCACTCAACCTGTTGCAATCTCGGATAGCAGACTGTCCTGAGGATAATCAAGAGGCCCGATTGTATCGGAAGCAAATGGAAAAAGATTACACCACATTGAGAGACACTATTCGCACGCTAAAGTTAGATAAAAATGATGCCTTAGAAGTGCAGTTAAGCAAGATCAAACATGACAATGGATTTAAAGACTCTTCCATTTTCAGTAAATTCAAATAATTAATCAGTAGAGTGACGATATAACGCTAAAATGCCATAAGCAAAAACCCCAGTCTTTTTACAAAGACTGGGGTTTTAATTTGGCGGAAGGATAGAGATTCGAACTCTAGGACCTGTTACAGTCGACGGTTTTCAAGACCGTTGCCTTAAACCACTCGGCCATCCTTCCAATGAGCGGCATTATCATCTATAGCGTGATGATATGTCTAGTGTTTCATTCAGAAAAAATAGAAATTCGATTCGTTTGGTTAAACTTCATGCCAAAATTGGTCAAAAAAAAGCAGTGAGGTCAAAAATACAGCGCGTTTTGGCTGTATTGGCGTTGCTTTGTTTGTCCTGTGGAGTACTCATTTACGTGCAGATATGCGGCTGTAACATTGCCAGGCAAACAATATCTTGATGACAGACACAAAAAAACGCGGCCAAATGACCGCGTTTTTCTCAGTACCTACCCTAAAATCAGGATTAGAACTGGTAAACTAAACCAACCGCTACGATATCATCAGTGCTGATACCCGCGTTTTTGGTAAAGTTGTTTTCATCCAACAGGTTGATTTTGTAGTCAACATAGGTGGACATGTTTTTGTTGAAGAAGTAAGTCGCGCCAACATCAACATATTTCATCAGATCCTGATCACCATAGCCGTTACCAAGGTCTTTACCCTTAGATTGCAGGTAAGCCACTGATGGACGCAGGCCGAAATCAAACTGATACTGGGCCACTAACTCGATATTTTGGGCTTTGTTAGCATAACCGTAAGCGCTGCTCGCGTTACTAGAATCACCGAAGCGAGTCATGTTGTAAGTCTGGGTATAGTTAGCCGCCAAATAAACATTGTTGGCATCGTATTTCAGGCCGCCAGTATAAGCATCAGCACGCTCACCATGACCAAATGCCAGATTGTTCTGTGCATCAGTACGTTTTGAACTAGCCATTGCCGCCGAAGCAGTTACACCCCAACCCAGATCATAGGACAAGGACATACCGTACCCATCACCATTTTCTGTCAATACGCTGCGGCCATTAGTTTCGCCATCACCGTCATTTTTGCCCTGATATTGCAGCGCAAAGTTCAGGCCATCTACCAGACCGAAGAAGTTGGTGTTACGGTAAGTCGCAATACCGTTACCCCGTTGTGACAGGAAGTTATCCGCACCATAAGTATCGCCACCAAACTCTGGCAATACGTCAGTCCATGAGGTTACGTCGTACAGCACACCGTAGTTACGGCCATAATCAAAAGAACCGTAATCAGCAAATTTCACACCAGCAAAGCCGACACGCGTAAAGTTATTGTTGTCCTGGCTTTCCGTTTTATTCAGATTTGCCTGATATTCCCACTGGCCATAACCGGTCAGTTGGTCATTGATTTGTGTCTCACCTTTCAGACCAAAACGGATGTAAGACTGGTCACCATCTTTGCTCTTATCATCAGAGAGATAATGCAGGCCATCAATTTTTCCGTACAGATCCAGTTTATTACCGTCTTTGTTGTAAATTTCTGCCGCGCCTGCGCTACCTGCGACTAATAAAGCCGGAACAAGCAGGGAAAGAACTCGAAGTTTCATCGTTATTATCCTCTATTATTAGATCTAACTATGCCACTGCCCTTTCGAGCAAATAATCCCAATGGGGTTATTCTATTGTGGTAATAAGATTCGGATTAATCTATACAGAAAATGCTACCAAGTTAAGGATAATGTTTCATATTAACCAACAATCATTTCTAAATGTAAATAACAGCGAACTTTCACATTTTTTGAAAACTGTTAAAATATAGCACCTATAATCAAGAATAAATATAATACACATAAAATACAGTAAGTTATTAAAATTAACTCACAGCACAAATTGACAAGAACAACATCACACCAAAAAACTATAATAAATCCGCTATCATCATTATTTTTACTATTTACCTCATTGTGGCTTACGCGGCCAGATATCTCGTTAGTTTAACGGCCGGTCTTTGACCGGCTTTTTATTTCATGTAATCTTCAGAGTAAATTATATTTACAGAGATCGCATATTCACAAATTAGAATTACAGTCCGACAGTATAGTTTCATTATTTTATTTAAGCACAAATAGCCTAAACCTACAGAAAAACACGCAACTTAAACGTGATGTATTCACTCTACGAGATATCAAATATTCTTCTCACTAATATGCGCTATTTCTCCTCGTGAGTAAGCGACCCAGAATCAGTAATATTCATTTCAGAAATCACACCCTCAGCACGTATCACGATGGCCATCCTGTAGATGGTTTTTTATTCAGCGATAGCCTTGCAACAGAATCCTCTGCATAAAATCGCTAACTATTGTGCTAATCCAGATAAATCCCTTCGACCCTGATTTCGCTTTGTGGTAGAAACGTTTGTCTATAATTCGCTTGCTCATCTCAATCACAGATTCTAATACCTCATGACCACCAAAACACGCCAACAAGTATTACAGCCCGCAGTTGCACAACAAGTCTCGACTCGACTGGCCTTCTTTATTGCCGGATTAGGTATGGCTGCCTGGGCTCCTCTGGTACCTTTTGCCAAGGACCGTATCGGCCTTAATGATGCATCGCTAGGATTACTGCTATTGTGTATTGGTATCGGATCAATGTTAGCCATGCCGCTGACCGGATTGCTAACAGCAAAATGGGGCTGTCGTGCGGTTATTTTACTGGCAGGGGCGGTATTATGCCTCGACTTACCCCTGTTGGTATTAATGAATACACCGATTACGATGGCGTTTGCCCTGTTAGTATTTGGTGCCGCTATGGGCATAATAGATGTAGCGATGAATATTCAAGCGGTGATTGTCGAGAAAGCCAGTGGCCGGGCAATGATGTCGGGCTTCCACGGTTTGTTCAGTGTCGGTGGAATTGCCGGCGCTGGTGGCGTCAGCGCACTACTGTGGTTGGGTTTAAGCCCCTTGACAGCCATTATTGCCACTGTTGCGCTAATGATAATCCTATTACTAACCGCCAATAAAAATCTGTTACAGGGTAGCGGAGCCCCCCACGATGGGCCACTGTTTGTATTACCCCGTGGCTGGGTGATGTTTATTGGTTTTCTCTGCTTTGTGATGTTCTTAGCGGAAGGTTCAATGCTTGATTGGAGCGCCGTCTTCCTGACGACTCTACGTGATATGAATTCATCTCAGGCAGGTATGGGCTACGCGGTATTTGCCATAGCCATGACACTCGGGCGTTTAAATGGTGATCGGATTGTCAACGGCTTGGGCCGTTACAAGGTATTATTAGGTGGGAGTCTGTGTGCTGCCGTCGGCATCATTTTTGCGATAAGTATCGATAGCTCAATCGCTGCGCTTATTGGCTTTATGTTAGTCGGGCTTGGTGCATCGAATGTCGTGCCTATCTTGTTTACTGCCGCCGGTAACCAAACCGTAATGCCAGCCAATCTGGCCGTTGCATCAATTACCACTATCGGTTACGCCGGTATTTTAGCAGGCCCAGCGGTAATTGGTTTTATCGCACAATTAAGTAACTTATCAGTGGCGTTTGGCTGCGTAGCCTTGTTACTACTGACAGTCACTGCCAGCGCCCGAGCCGTCACGCGTTAATCAAGGAAACTGCATTATCGCTATGCAAAATAATTCGTTATCTATCAACTCAGCGAATATCACCCGCTGTTTCTGGCTGTTTATCGTGCTGATACTCATTACGGTGGGCCTGTATGGCTATAACTACACCAATGCCTATCTGAGCGAAAAAAAATATTCATTAACTGCTATCGCTACCGGTTTGCAACAGCGGATTGATGATTACCGTTATCATACCTATCAGATATATGATTTAGCCAACAACCCGATAATGGCTAATGCCGTCACATCTGCAGCTCAAGAAACCCGTCTGCGCCCCGATATTTACTACATTGAGAAGCCACGGCGGAAAACGGATGCCGTTATTTTCGGCACTCACGATCCGGCGACGCTGACAATGACATTACAGATGTCTGACTACCTCGACAGCCACTGGGGCTCACAGAACGACACCTACTCGATGTACTACCTTAATGGTCAGGACAATAGCCTGATTCTGGTAACGACCCAGGCATTAAAAGAAGTCACCTCGCGCTTTAAAGAGAGTTACCTTACGGCTTCGGCTGAATCGCGTCGTGCAGAAATGCTACAACAAGCCAATACACTGGACGAGCGGGAAAGTTTCTCCCCTCTGCGTAAATTGCGTTTTCAGAATGCTTATTATTTCACGCTGAGAACCACATTTAACCATCCAGGGCATTTAGCCACTGTCATCGCCTTTGACCTGCCGATTAATGATTTAATCCCACCGAATATGGCGCGCTCCAACTTCTTACTGCAACAGGATAAAACACCAATAAATGAAGGCGTGGTAGCTGAAGACATTGCAGCGACCAGTGTAAGATTAAATGGCTCGTGGGTAGAATTTTCAGCCCCGCTGACCAACGCAATACTGAAAATTGTTTATCGCGTTCCCCTCAGTGTGCTGGCAATCGATCTGCTGAGAAACAACTCGTGGCTCATCCTGAGCAATATTTTATTACTGGTACTGGCGGTTCTGGGTATCTACTTTATTCGCCGCCAATATGTGCTGCCAAGCACAGATATGGCCGAGCAACTTGAATCACAGAAATCGCTAAATCAAGAGATTATCGCCAGCTTGCCGCAAGGGTTATTGGTTTATAACTTCAGTAACGGCAGCGTGGTTGCCAGCAATAAGATAGCCGACAATCTGATCCCACATCTAAACCTGCAAAAAATCGTCCACATGGCGGAACAGCACCACGGCGTGATTCAGGGGACGGTAAATAACGAAGTTTACGAAATCCGCATGTTCCGTAGCCATATCTCAACGGAAACCTATCTTTTCCTGCTGCATGATCAGGATAAAGAAGTGCTGGTGAACAAAAAACTGCAACAGGCGAGGCGTGAATACGATAAAAATCTACAAGCACGCAAACTGATGCTGCACAATCTGGGAATCGAGCTAAATCAGCCGATCAGTAAACTCAATCAGATGGCGCATGACCTGCAAATTACTACCGATCCGCAGTTGCAACAGGATCTGGCAGCCAGAATAGTTGAACAGTCTGACGTTATCATTGAGCTGATTGATAATATTACTTTGCTCACCCGACTGGAAACCCAGGAGTGGCAGACAGAACAACAGGCTTTCTCTCTGGCGGCATTGATTGACTCGCTATTGCTTGAGGTACTGCCCGCGATTAACCAAAAGGGCTTGAGCCTTTTCAATCATTATCATGTCAATATGGATCAAAATTACCTCGGCGATGAGAAAGTATTATACAAAATACTTTCATTACTATTACATTACTCTATCGTCACAACCGCTTACGGCAAGATAACGCTCAATGTTGGCCATGAGCCGAACCGACCGGAACAATTGATTATCCAAATAACAGATACGGGTGTGGGTATTTCAGATGAAGAGATAAGTAATCTTAATTATCCTTTTTTAAGTCAAGCGTTGGTCGATAGATACAATCATGGTTCGGGGTTAACCTTCTTTTTATGTAACCAATTATGTAAAAAATTAAGCGGAAAATTAGAAATTCGCAGCAAAGTAGATATAGGCACTCGTTATACTATTCATATAACTATGCCTATACAAAATGTAGAACAGGAAGAGCAAGAGAAGTTATTGGATGGTGTCACCGCACTATTAGACATAACCTCAGAAGAAGTGCGCTCAATCATTACGACATTGCTTAATTCATTTGGCGCTAACTGCATCGTCGCCGATGACCGCCTGCCGGGGCGGGATTACGATGTAACCTTAACTGACAACCCACAACACTATGACAATTACACCCTATTGTTGGCCTCTGATGAATCAGGATTTCAACAGTTGCAAGACAACTATATTCGGGTAAATTATAATTTGGGCAGTGCAGTTATTGATTCAATATTATTATTAATCGAGCAGCGAATCCTATCAGATGAATCGCACAAAGAGCCAGAACCCATTGCAGAGGATGATATTAGTGTTTATGAGCAACAGCTAAAATCCAGTGACTATTATTCCTTATTTGTTGAGACAGTACCGGTAGATCTGAAGAAACTGTATACTGAGCTTCAGCAACGTGATTTCATATCGCTTTCGCAGACTGCACACCGGTTGAAAGGCGTATTTGCCATGCTGAATCTGGTTCTCGGCAAACAGCTATGTGAAACATTAGAACTGCATATTGCAGATGGCGATCGGTTAAAGATCGAGAATAGCATCAGTCAGATTGATTCTTTCATCACTCGGCTGTTGCAGCAAGGTAACCCATAACCATGAACAACCTTAATGTAATAATTGCTGATGATCATCCAATTGTTTTGTTTGGCATCCGTAAGTCACTTGAGCAAATTGAGTGGGTAAACGTTGTTGGAGAATTTGAAGACTCCACCTCGCTTATTAACAATTTGTCAAAGCTTGATGCTAACGTGCTAATTACCGACCTCTCTATGCCTGGGGATAAGTACGGTGATGGCATCACTCTGATTAAATATATAAAACGGCATTACCCTGATTTAGCTATCATTGTTTTAACTATGAATAATAATCCAGCTATTCTCAGCTCTGTTTTGGATCTGGATATTGATGGGATCGTATTAAAACAAGGCGCACCAGCCGATTTGCCTAAAGCATTGGCTGCATTACAAAAAGGGAAAAAATTCACCCCTGAAAGTGTCGCCAAGCTGTTAGAAAAAATCAGTGCCAATGGCTACGGTGACAAACGTTTGTCACCGAAAGAAAGTGAGGTTTTACGGTTATTTGCTGAAGGTTTCCTGGTAACGGAAATCGCCAGAAAATTGAATCGAAGTATTAAAACCATCAGTAGCCAGAAGAAGTCGGCCATGCTGAAACTGGGCGTTGATAACGATATCGCCCTGTTGAACTATCTTTCATCTGTCACTATTAGCCAGGTTGATAAAGATCAATAGTCTTTATTAACGCAGCTCCCAGGCCCGGTTTACTCTGCAACTTTTGCTAAGTAACACCGGGCTTATTTATTTCAGTACATCCACTACTGTTATAACAACCCTGCAACTTCAAGTGCCAACGCTATAAGCCAAAGTAATTAGAGTCGCAGGTAGGCCGCAAACGAGCAAGTCCCGATGAGCTTACTCACGTAGTGATACGGGGAGCAGTGCAGCTAACCCCCTGTGACTTCAAGTACGCAGGCTTTAACGTGAGCGACGAACTTTGTCACTATAGTAAAGCAGCATCTGCCGCAATGTATCTAGCGTCACGGGCTTGGATAAGCAGTTATCCATCCCAGCTTCAATGCACCGCTGTTTGCCTTCCGCTAATGCATTAGCCGTTACACCAATGACAGGGAAATGATGATTTAACTGCCGCAGACGTTGCGTCAAACGGTAGCCATCCATATTCGGCATATTCACATCAGTGAGTACAATATCTACGGTATTCGCGTTAAGAACCGCCAATGCATCCAATCCATCATTTGCTGTAATCACTTGATAGCCCAAGGCGGTAAGCTGATCAGCCAGCAAGCGGCGATTTATCGGGTGATCATCCACCACCAAAATATGCAGATCGGCATTATCGGCCTGATCCGTTTTTGACGCTGGCAGCTGTAATGGCGTGGTTTCAGTCGGATGTTGGCCCAACAAAATTCTATCCAGCAGCGGAATAATTTCCAGTAACGTAGACGTGCTCAGTAACCAATAACCTGGTCGCGTCTCTTGTGGTAAGCCAATATGTTCGATAGATAGCTGAATCCATGCTGATAGCGACGTATTTATTTGCGGTAAGTAATCACAAATAAGCACCTCCTCGCGCTGTGTCGCCTCATCACCACAACGCCGTATTGTGGCACCAAAGTGGCTCAGTAAATCCAGCAAATAGCTCTCCAGAGACGCATTACGGATATCCAACCATAAGGTTTTCCCTTGCCAACGGTCACTCGCAGGGAGAACAACATTTTGGGCTTGATATTGATTATCAGCCAAAAAGAGTGGAATACGAATGGCAAAAATACTGCCCATGCCCAGTTCGGAGATAACTTCAACATCGCCGTCCATTAAGTTTATCAACTTCTCACAGATAGCCAGCCCCAAACCGGTTCCCTGGAAATGCCGCTGTACCCCAGTCCCCACCTGGAAGAAGGGATCAAACAACTGATTAATTTCGCGTGAATTAATCCCGACCCCGGTATCGCGCACCCGGAACTCAAGATAGTGGCCACGAACCCGTAGCTGCAAAATAATGCAACCCGTATCAGTAAATTTTATTGCGTTATTCAATAGGTTAGAAATCACTTGTTGCAGTCGAACCGGATCGCCATACATCAAACGCGGCACCGCCGGTTCGATAAAGCAGTACAGCCCCAAACGCTTTTTGACAACCAATGGCAGATAGTTAGCGGTGATATGTGTAATCACTTCTACGGTAGAGAACTCACTCGGCTCAATTTTCAACTGCTCGGACTCAATTTTGGAGAAATCGAGTATGTCGCTGATAATCTTGAGCAGCAGCCCAGAAGAGTTATTCATCGCCGTAACCAGACGATCAACGCCATGCGGTAACTCTTTGGTTTGCAATAAATCAAGGTTACCGATGATGCCATACAAAGGGGTACGTAACTCATGGCTGACGGTCGCCAAAAACATCGATTTTGACTGGCTGGCCTGCTCCGCTGCCGCCGCCATCTCTTGCAGCGACTCTTCCATTTTCACGCGTGAACTGACATCCACCAGCACACAAATCGCCACATCCTCATTACGATAGCGGGAATGGACGAAGCTGATTTGCAGATTATTATTATTACTGGTCATCACATCGACAAAGTTAGCCTGCTGCTCGCAGATAATGCGCGTGATACGTTCACGATCCTCATTCGTCAGCAAATTAATATAGTTATGTGCTAACTCATTACTGAGGATATTTGTCCCATCACTGATTCGCAGGATGGAAATGCCCACCGGAGCCGAGGCCACAATTTTGCGGTTAAATTGCTCATGTTCCTCCAATCTCAGCGCATTGTCCTCTGCCGGATGGAACATTTTTCGTTCAAACAACCAGGCTAAAGTAAAGATCACCACCGCAGAGAGAGCATTCAATAACAACGCATTAAAAATTAATAATTTAAAGGTTTCTATTATTGTTCTAACGGGCAATGAATAGACAATACTGAGCGGTGATGGCAGCAGATTCTTCTTCAGAACCAGCGAGTTATAATCATCGACATAACCAAAATAAGAGGGGGAGTCGGGATAAACATTCAGCATTGAGGCATTGCGCTCCCCTGTGGCCAACTGCAATACCGGATCGTTATCCTGATTTAGCAAAGTCACCCCAATGGGCAACGGGCCGGAAGAGATAAAGTCCTCCAAACGAACGGTTTGCTCCGTACCGATCAACGCTTCTAACTTATTCCCCACATAAACAGGGGTTAGGACATATAACGTGCCAATCTCAGGTCGGGCACCCGCGACCACCCAATACAACGTGCTGTCTTTATCCTGATGATTTGCATCACGATATTTTAAGATATGCTCGTTGAGTGACTTAATCAGATTACCCTGTTCCAGCGGCGTATTGCGGATATCAAAATCCACCATGCACTGGGTATCGCTACCAATCAAAAAGATCCGGTTAAGATCATACGCCGCCGCAAAATTCTCTTTCCAGTACAAGATTAGGTTGCTAAGAGAATCCAATGAAGAGTGGTGAGATGAATTAAGGGTGGCACAATTAGATTCGTTATTAAGTGGATAGTACTGCGGCGCAACTCTTTTACTGATCAACTCACCTGCGGTCACATCAATAACATCCGTTTTAGGATTGAGTCTGTTCTCCGCCATATACTTGATATCGCGGATAATATCAGCCGAGTGACGGATGTAGTTCTGTGCCTGTTCAGCATTAGTATTATATTCCTGACGGATATCTGATTTTTTCTCATTGAGGATATTCAGGATATAAAAAGTGGTTAGCAATGCACCAAGCGACCATAACATAACCGCCAGAACCCGAAACAAGTAGCGGGATATTTTCAGTGTCGTGCGAAATGAAGAGAGATATTTCAATCTGATACCATGATGAAAGCATCGCCGGACAGGCTGCGTGTCCTACACAATACACTACCCATGACTCATTAAAAAGTCAGCATAAAAAAGCCAGCTCGTAAGCTGGCTTCTGTTTTCATCTACGCATTATGCGTTGTCATCGTCTTGTGCTTCGTCAGCAGCATCTTCATCTTCTGGTGCGTTCAGTGCAGCATTCTCTTCGCTACCCTCTTCACCTTCCAATGCTTCACCATCAAGGATTTCATCATCCTCTTCTGGCTCCGCCACACGTTGCAGACCAACAACATGCTCGTCTTCAGCGGTACGGATAAGTGTCACACCCTGGGTATTACGCCCCACAACACTTACCTCTGATACGCGGGTACGTACCAATGTACCGGCATCGGTGATCATCATGATTTGGTCAGTCGGTGCGACTTGAACCGCGCCAACAACCTTACCATTACGCTCACTGACTTTAATGGAGATAACCCCCTGAGTCGCACGGGACTTAGTTGGGTACTCTTCCACTGCGGTACGTTTACCGTAACCATTTTCAGTTACGGTCAGGATTTCGCCATCACCACGAGGGATGATAAGAGAAATAACCCGATCGTCGCCATTGAGGTTGATACCGCGTACACCGGTCGCGGTACGGCCCATAGAACGAACCTGTGACTCAGGGAAGCGAACCACTTTACCCAATGCAGAGAACAGCATGACTTCGTTAGTGCCATCGGTCAGATCAACACCAATCAGTTCATCGCCTTCATTCAGATTGACGGCAATAATACCGGCACTGCGTGGGCGGCTAAACTCGGTCAGTGCGGTCTTCTTCACGGTGCCGCTGGCGGTCGCCATAAAGACGTGACGACCTTCTTCGTATTCCCGCACTGGCAGAATGGCGGTGATACGCTCATTTGGCTCCAGCGGCAACAAGTTGACGATCGGACGACCACGCGCCCCACGACTGGCTTCCGGCAACTGATAGACCTTCATCCAATAGAGGCGACCACGGCTGGAGAAGCACAAAATAGTATCGTGGGTGTTGGCGACCAGCAGGCGGTCAATGAAGTCTTCTTCTTTGATGCGCGCAGCCGATTTACCTTTACCACCACGACGCTGAGCTTCGTAATCAGTCAGAGGTTGATATTTGACATAACCCTGATGGGACAATGTCACGACCACATCTTCTTGATTAATCAAATCTTCAATATTGATATCAGAGGTATTCGCCGTGATTTCGGTACGGCGCGCATCGTTATATTGCTCTTTAATCGCAACTAACTCTTCGCGGATAACTTCCATCAAACGCTCTGGGTTTTCCAGAATAAAGATCAGCTCAGCAATTAAGGTCAGCAGCTCTTTATACTCATCTAGCAGTTTTTCATGCTCCAGGCCGGTCAGTTTCTGCAAGCGCAGATCCAAAATCGCCTGAGCTTGCTGCTCGGTGAGATAATATTTGCCGTCACGGATACCGAACTCAGCTTCCAGCCATTCAGGGCGGGCAGCATCATCACCGGCACGTTCCAACATAGCGGCAACGTTACCTAATTCCCATGGGCTGGCAATCAAGCCAGTTTTCGCTTCAGCAGGTGTTGCTGCACGGCGGATCAATTCAATAATCGGATCGATGTTAGCCAGTGCAATAGCCAGTGCTTCCAGGATGTGGGCACGGTCACGCGCTTTACGCAGCTCAAAAATGGTACGGCGAGTCACCACTTCACGGCGGTGACGCACGAAAGCAACCAGAATCTCTTTTAGGTTCAATAGCTTAGGCTGCCCTTGCGACAGAGCCACCATATTGATACCGAAAGTCACCTGAAGCTGGGTCAGTGAGTAGAGGTTATTGAGAACCACTTCCCCGACGGCATCACGTTTAATCTCAATCACAATACGCATACCGTCTTTATCAGACTCATCACGTAATGCGCTGATGCCTTCTACACGTTTTTCTTTTACCAGCTCGGCGATTTTTTCAATCAACCGCGCCTTGTTCACTTGATACGGGATTTCGTGGACGATAATGGTTTCACGGCCGGTTTTAGCGTCAGCTTCAACTTCAGCACGGGCGCGAACATAGATCTTGCCACGACCGGTACGATAAGCCTCATCAATACCACGACGGCCATTAATAATGGCGGCTGTTGGGAAGTCTGGGCCAGGAATGAACTCCATCAACCCATCAATAGTGATGTTTTCATCTTCGATCAGGGCCAGACAGCCATCAATAACCTCAGAAAGGTTATGCGGCGGGATATTGGTCGCCATCCCAACGGCAATACCAGATGAACCGTTAACCAGCAGGTTAGGGATTCGGGTTGGCATTACAGCGGGAATCTGTTCCGTACCATCATAGTTCGGCACGAAGTCAACGGTATCTTTTTCTAAATCCGCTAACAATTCGTGAGCAATTTTAGACATACGGATTTCGGTATAACGCATCGCCGCAGCGGAGTCGCCATCAACGGAACCGAAGTTACCCTGCCCATCCACCAGCATATAGCGCAGTGAGAACGGCTGGGCCATACGCACTATCGTGTCGTAGACCGCGCTGTCACCATGCGGGTGATATTTACCGATAACGTCCCCGACTACACGGGCCGATTTTTTGTATGGCTTATTCCAGTCATTACCCAGTACATTCATCGCAAACAGTACGCGACGGTGAACCGGTTTCAGTCCATCCCGGACATCTGGCAAAGCACGTCCGACAATAACGGACATCGCATAATCCAGATAGGAGCTTTTCAGCTCTTCCTCGATGTTGACCGGTGTTATTTCTCTGGCAAGGTCGCTCATTGAGCCGCTATCCCTCTACTAATTACCGGATTTAAAGGTACGAAACTATATCACAAATCGTAGATTTTGGCGAAACTGCATGATGTTTGTCGAAACGAGTTATGTGCATACCCTAAATGATTCAAGTTGCAGGAAGGCGGCAAGTAAATGAGTCCCGATGAGCTTACTCAAGTAAGTGATTCGGGTGATTGAATGTAGCCAACGCATATGCAGCTTGAAGTATGACGGGTATAATCCGCGCAAAGAAACAAAACAGTGAGAACTCTATCATGTGCGCAGATGTCACTCCCCTTAATCAGAACGTCGATGAACAAGAAATCGCCAAATTTGAGGCAGTTGCCTCCCGCTGGTGGGATTTAGAAGGTGAATTCAAACCCCTCCATCGCATTAATCCACTGCGCCTTGATTACATTTTGCAGCGCGCTGGCGGTATTTTCGCTAAGAAAGTGCTGGATGTCGGTTGCGGTGGCGGTATTTTAGCTGAAAGCATGGCGCGAGAAGGTGCGCAAGTGACCGGGCTGGATATGGGCTACGAACCGTTGCAAGTCGCTCGTCTGCACGCATTGGAAACCGGCGCGAAACTGGACTACGTACAAGAAACTGTCGAAAGCCACGCGCAAAAGCACCCGCAACACTACGACGTCGTCACCTGCATGGAGATGCTGGAACATGTCCCCGACCCCGCATCGGTGGTGCGCGCCTGCGCCGAATTGGTCAAGCCCGGCGGCCACGTATTCTTCTCAACCATCAACCGCAACACCAAATCCTGGCTGATGGCGGTAGTTGGCGCAGAATATATTTTGAAAATGGTGCCCAAAGGCACTCATGATGCGAAAAAGTTTATTCGGCCGTCAGAACTTATCGGCTGGGTTGACCAAACACCACTGCTCGAACGCCACATTATCGGTTTGCATTACAATCCGATAACAGACCACTTTAAGCTGGGCCACAACGTTGATGTAAATTATATGGTGCATACTCAACGGGATAGCGAATAAGGCCACCACTATTAGCTAAAGAAGAAACGGCAACTGACAAACCTCGATGACCCGACCTCAGGTAGGGGAGGATAGGCGGAAGAGTAAAGCGTCCGCGCCAGAGAGGGCGCGGCTCGCGCCTACAGGGATGTATTGACGGCAGCTTTACGATCCGCCTGTTCTCACCGCTGCGGGCACTTTGCCATTAACCTAAATTATGCCATTTTTGCTAATGTTTAATAAACCGGCAAACGATCATAATTTTAAGATTTTCAGTAAAATCTTATCCCCCAGATTAGCAGTAGGTAATCCCCAGCAATGACGCAGCCTGAGAGCCTTTGGTAACAATTCACCCCCACGTTATCCACATAATTGTGCAATGTTGTCCACTTGCCAAAAGACTCAATAATCACTATCTTGTTATCTATCTACTACCCACCCCCTACATATAGTGTTTACATACTGAACAATATACTACGACCTCAGTGATTATCTTAATCATAGAGAGCGTAAATTTGTGCTGTACAGACACTGAGTAAGGGGAACAAAGGTCACGAACACATGAACCAAAGCCTACTTGTTACTAAACGCGATGGCAGTAAAGAACGCATCAATCTGGATAAAATCCACCGGGTCATCGACTGGGCCGCGGAAGGTTTACATAACGTCTCGGTATCTCAAGTAGAATTACGTTCACACATTCAGTTCTATGATGGCATTAAGACTGCCGATATCCATGAAACCATCATCAAAGCGGCGGCTGATCTTATCTCGCGTGATGCCCCAGATTACCAATATCTGGCGGCACGTCTGGCTATCTTCCACCTGCGCAAAAAAGCCTACGGCCAGTTTGAACCACCAAAATTATTCGCCCATGTGACGAAAATGGTGGAAATGGGTAAATACGACAAACATCTGCTGGAAGATTACAGCGCAGAAGAATTCGAACAGATGGACACTTTCATCGACCATTGGCGCGATATGAACTTCTCTTATGCTGCGGTTAAGCAGTTAGAAGGTAAATATCTGGTGCAAAACCGTGTCAGCGGCGAGATCTATGAAAGTGCCCAATTCCTGTATATGCTGGTTTCCGCCTGCCTGTTCTCGAACTATCCGCGTGAAACCCGTCTGGATTATGTGAAACGCTTCTATGATGCGGTCTCCACCTTTAAGATCTCACTGCCCACACCGATTATGTCCGGTGTCCGTACCCCGACGCGCCAGTTCAGTTCTTGCGTGTTGATCGAGTGTGGCGACAGCCTGGATTCTATCAACGCGACCTCCAGTGCCATTGTGAAATACGTGTCACAACGTGCAGGTATCGGTATCAATGCCGGTCGCATCCGTGCGCTAGGTAGCCCAATTCGCGGTGGTGAAGCTTTCCACACCGGCTGTATCCCGTTCTACAAACACTTCCAGACTGCGGTGAAATCCTGCTCACAAGGCGGGGTGCGTGGAGGTGCTGCCACCCTGTTCTATCCAATGTGGCATTTGGAAGTTGAGAGCCTGCTGGTACTGAAAAACAACCGTGGTGTTGAAGGCAACCGCGTGCGTCATATGGATTACGGCGTTCAAATCAACAAACTGATGTATCAACGTCTGCTAAAAGGTGAAGATATCACCCTGTTCAGCCCATCCGATGTTCCTGGCTTGTATGACGCGTTCTTCGCCGATCAAGACGAATTTGAGCGCCTTTACACCCAATATGAGCAAGATGACAACATCCGTAAGCAACGGGTTAAAGCGGTTGAGTTATTCTCACTGATGATGCAAGAACGTGCTTCTACTGGTCGTATCTATATTCAGAACGTTGATCACTGCAACACCCATAGCCCGTTTGATCCGAAAATTGCGCCGGTGCGCCAGTCAAACCTGTGCCTGGAAATCGCGTTGCCAACCAAGCCACTCAATGACATCAACGATGAGAATGGCGAAATTGCGCTCTGTACGCTGTCTGCGTTTAACCTCGGTGCCATTGAGAGCCTTGATGATTTAGAAGAGCTGGCAGAGCTGGCGGTGCGTGCACTGGATGCCCTGTTGGATTATCAGGATTACCCGATTGCCGCAGCACAACGTGGTGCAATGGGTCGCCGTACCCTGGGTATCGGCGTGATTAACTTTGCTTATTATCTGGCGAAGAACGGTGTGCGTTACTCCGATGGTAGTGCTAACAACCTGACTCACCGTACTTTTGAAGCGATTCAGTACTACTTGCTGAAAGCCTCAAATGTGCTGGCCCGTGAACAAGGCGCTTGCCAGTGGTTCAACGAAACCACTTACTCGCAAGGTATTTTGCCGATTGATACCTATAAGAAAGATTTGGATGCCATCAGCAACGAACCACTGCACTACGATTGGGAAACGCTGCGTAAAGATATTCAAACCTTTGGCCTGCGTAACTCCACGCTGTCAGCGCTGATGCCTTCCGAGACCTCCTCGCAGATCTCCAATGCCACCAACGGCATTGAACCACCACGCGGCTATGTCAGCATCAAAGCCTCGAAAGATGGTATTCTACGTCAGGTTGTCCCTGAGTATGAGCGCTTGAAAGATGCTTACGAACTGCTGTGGGATATGCCCAATAACGACGGTTATCTGCAACTGGTCGGTTTGATGCAAAAATTTGTCGATCAGGCAATTTCAGCAAACACTAATTACGACCCAACTCGCTTCCCGTCAGGCAAAGTGCCGATGAAGCAGTTGCTGAAAGACTTACTTACCACCTATAAATTTGGCGTAAAAACCCTTTACTATCAAAACACCCGTGACGGTGCTGATGATGTGCAGGAAGATATTCAAAGTCAGCCGGGTGATGATGACTGTGAAGGCGGTGCATGTAAGATCTGATTTTTAGTTTAGGCTCTCCGCGATGAAGCCAAATGCGCTTATCGCGGAGCTTCTTCATTCGCCCTTTGCACTATTTATCCTTTGTACGTCCCTGAGGAAATCATGGCCTATACCACTTTTTCGCAAAATAAAAATAACCAGTTGCTCGAGCCAATGTTCTTTGGTCAATCCGTCAACGTGGCCCGTTTCGACCAGCAAAAGCACGCTATTTTCGAAAAACTGATTGAGAAACAGCTATCATTCTTCTGGCGTCCAGAAGAGATCGACGTCTCCCGTGATCGTATCGATTACAACGCTCTGCCAGATCACGAAAAACATATTTTTATCAGCAACCTGAAATACCAAACGTTGTTGGACTCCATTCAGGGGCGCAGCCCTAACGTGGCATTATTACCACTTATTTCTATCCCTGAACTGGAAACCTGGGTCGAAACCTGGTCATTTTCAGAAACCATTCACTCGCGTTCTTACACGCATATTATCCGTAATATCGTTAACGATCCTTCGATTGTTTTTGATGATATCGTGACCAACGAAGAAATTCTCAAGCGCGCAAAAGATATCTCAGCCTATTATGACGATTTGATTGAGATGACCAGCTACTACCATCTGCTGGGGGAAGGTACTCATCAGGTCAATGGCAAAACTGTTGTTGTTAATCTGCACGAGTTGAAAAAGCAGCTTTATCTGTGTCTGATGAGCGTCAACGCACTGGAAGCCATCCGTTTCTATGTCAGCTTTGCCTGCTCCTTTGCCTTTGCCGAGCGCGAATTGATGGAAGGTAACGCCAAAATCATCAAAATGATTGCGCGCGATGAAGCCCTGCACCTGACCGGTACTCAACATATTCTGAATCTGATGCGCGCCGGTGAAGATGACCCGGAAATGGCTGAAATTGCTATAGAATGCCAGCAACAGTGTTATGACCTGTTTGTACTGGCCGCTGAGCAAGAAAAAGAGTGGGCAGAATATCTGTTCCGCGACGGCTCTATGATTGGCCTGAATAAAGAGATCTTGTGCCAGTATGTGGAATATATTACCAATATTCGTATGCAAGCCGTGGGCCTCGGTATACCCTTTGCGACCCGCACCAACCCCATTCCGTGGATCAACTCTTGGTTAGTGTCTGATAACGTACAGGTTGCACCACAAGAAGTTGAAGTCAGCTCATATCTGGTCGGTCAGATTGATTCCGAAATCAGTGCTGATGACCTGAGTGATTTCGAGCTGTAATCCATGAAATCCACCCCCAATAACTTTCGAGTTGCACTTGTTGCATTAATCCAGCAGCGGCAACAGAATCAACCCAAGGAGTTGAGATAACTCAATGACTTGGGTAAGTGATAGCAGCCAACACCCCTGCACCTTGAAAGATGACGGGGATATCGTGACGTTGAGCACCACCGGTGCTCGACTTAACCGCCCCGCGAACAGCCGTAACTTGCTAGAAACGCTTGAATATCATCAGGTACCCATCGAATACCAATGCCGCTCTGGCTATTGTGGCTCCTGCCGCCTGCGCTTGCTGAAAGGCGAGGTCTGCTATCAACAGCAGCCGCTGGCGTTTATTCAATCTGGTGAGATCCTGCCCTGCTGTTGTCAGCCGAAGGGCGATATTGAAATCGAGCTTTAGTATACCCGTCATACTTCAAGCTGCTTGTGCGTTGGCTGCCTTCGTTCACCCCAGTCACTTACCAGTGTAAGCTCCTGGGGATTAATGAGCCTCATCCTTGAGGCTCACCCTGCGGGCTAGCATAAATGCTGTTCAAATCGGTTCCCGACCAATTTGTTGCTCAGTTGCCGCCTTCCTGCAACTCGAATTATTTAGGGTATCAAATAGATAAATCAGCTAATCGGATTTCACCTATAATCACCCTGTTGAATAGATGATATTTTTGCATCTGGAATTAAAATCATAGGGACAAAAGATGAAAAGACTGTCAATCGCCATAACCAGCCTGTTAATGGCCGCCTCTGCCAGCACTATTGCAGCAACCGAGCCGCCACTGAATCAACAACAGCCGTTAGAGAAGATTGCGCCTTACCCACAAGCTGAAAAAGGCATGAGCCGCCAGGTCATTTTCCTCGAGCCACAAGAAGACGAAAGCCGCTTCAAAGTTGAGTTGCTGATCGGTAAAACCATTGAAGTTGACTGCAACCGCCATATGCTCGGTGGCAATCTGGAAACCAAAACCTTATCTGGCTGGGGCTTTGACTATCTGGTGATGGATAAAATATCCGAACCCGCCTCAACCATGATGGCTTGCCCGGATAACACCCGCCGCCCGCAATTTATCGCCGCCAATCTGGGTGATGCTGCCATGCAGCGCTACAACAGCCGCTTACCAATTGTGGTTTATGTGCCACAAGGCGTTGATGTGAAATACCGGATTTGGGAAGCAGGCAAAGACATGAGAAGTGCACAGGTGAAGTAATTTACCTCTCAATATTCAGCATTAGCCTTGTCAAAATACCCATTCATCTGAGTGGGTATTGAAAAGCAGTGGATTTTAACCCTCATGAATTAGTGCCTAATAGCGGTTTACAATCATCCCGTGAGAAGTAAAGGGTGATACTTGATGAGGGAGGTGGATAGTTTCAGATCCACGTTCAGGGTTATCAAAATAAGACGTTGCATCAATCAACGGGGCAATATCGTCATAAACAAAGGCAGTATCCGCCAGCATCGGCTCTGTGCCAGCAAAAATAAAATCCTGAGCATCAAGTTGATCAATATCCAACCCATCCAGATACATTAAGTTGATACCTTTACCTTCCGGGCCAGTGATCGCTGATTTCACCTCCACGCCCTGAATAAGAGCCAATCCATTAATAACCATTGCACTTCTTTTGGTGACTGATAGCTCACTGAAATTCCTAATACCAATCGCACTTAAATCAATTTTATCAATGCCATGCCTAAATCCACGCACGGTATTGTGATAATCAGATTGCCCCTCCTGATGAACCACAACGAAAGTACTGGGTTCAGCATTATCCCGCTGATAGACAGAACCCAACAATGAAGCCACCATTTTACCTTGGGCATTGGTGCGTAAAGTGACACCACCACCGCCGCCATTGAGCAAAATATCTGTTGGTTGACGTACGGGCTTATCCACCAATTCACTGCTATCAACATAGTGGGCAGGTGCGGTAAAGGTATCCTGAAAGTTAAAATGATGGGCCTGCAATACGCTAACCTGTTGGTCTCCGATAATTATTATTTGACCATCAGCCAGTTTGATCTGAACATCGCCCCGCCGTTGTTTTAACCGTAATTCGCTGATTTTTTTTTCCGCAAAGCCAACCAAGTGAATAACCTCACCGTTGTCTGCCTCAAAGTTAATAATACGGTCATGCCCCTGTGGGCGTTTACGCACCACGAATATCTCTTTGCCTGCGCCTCCCACCAGCGTATTTCTACCTCGCCCACCATCAAGCAAACCATTATTCCGGCCCGCGGTTAAAACATCGTTACCATCACCACTCACTATATTATGAATAGTTTGCGGGGATCTAATCGTCAGCGTTGTCCCGCCAAGGTTTGCCTCTCCCGTTATTAAATTGGCCTTTACATCGCCTGACATCGCAGCAGTATTCAATGTGTTACGACCACCGGGCACACCATTAACCGCATCAGTTAAAATGGCTCGTGTGGGTTGTTCTGCCACCTGAGCAGCAAACTCATCAGTATAAAAATAGACATCATCAGCGCCAGCTTTGTGACCAAAGAGTCGTAGTGACCAGCTATTGAGCTTGACGGGTAAACCATTTTTGGCATCTTTAACGGCCAATTTCCACTGGCCTGTAGAGACTTCCCCACGATGATGTGTCGACATAAAGGTATAGTTAAATTCACCGGATAGCACGCTGCCCATATCATCATCGTTGACCGCTGGTTTTTTCCCGGCCCGATCTAACAGAATACTTTCGCTGCCACTCGGCGAAATTAGTTTCACCGTCAAATCGCCCAACCGCCCTACATTAGCACTGAAATCAACCTCAACCTGTTCAACATTCAAGCCACTGGTCATCGTGATCGATGAGGTATCAACTCCCCCGGCATACAGCCGTTTCCACGCATCGTAATGATGACTTTTTTCCAGACTTTGTTGGTTAGCATCGGTATTTTTACTGCTCCAACTTTCTGCCAAACGCACCGCCGCCCGCGCATCAACTCTACCAAAACCATAATCATGACTTACCTGCATCCCGCCACCATTCCAGCCTTTTGCACCATTAATGTGCCACTGGCTCGCAGGATCTTTAACTCGACGAGCCGACAAGGCCAGAATCTGTTGAACATCGCGATATCCCAGATTGGGATTAGCCTGAAGCATCAATGCAGCAATGCCCGAGACAATCGGCGCAGCAAAACTGGTGCCTTGTTCAGTACTATATTCACTACCAAAGACGGCCCCGCGTTCTGCTTTAATTTGGTGACCACTGGAAAGCATCCGGTTGCCAGGCGCTGAGACCAGTAAGCTGGCTCCGGGATTGGAAAAAGGTGGTGAGTGAGTCTGGAGTGTTGAAAGGTCAGCCGGAGTGCTTATCGCCCCGACCTGAATACCAAAACGGGAATGACTCATCAGCGATCCTTGGGTACTGCCTCCCTGCTGGCGCTGATTCCCGCCCACCGTCACAATAATAGTGCCTAATCCCCCACGACCATTTGCAGCGGCATAGCGCAAAGCGGTACTGAGAGTATTAGGCAAATTGAGCGCCCCGCCTAAGGTATGACTCAGCGCAAAGTCAGGTTTGGAACTCCAGCTATGGTTAACCACATCATAGCTGGACATCTTGCCGAGCGTGGTTAAGTCGTTACCATCATTGCTTAAATAATGCCCACCCAATGTCGAGTTATAAGCCACCCCCACGCCACCGATATTGTTTTTTGCCGCCACCATCACACCGGCCACCATAGTGGCATGGTGTGATACCTCAGCGGGCAACTCGCCCATTCTCTTTTGCGTTGCCAGCCAGGCTGTATCGACATTCGCCGCCAAATCGGGGTGTTCAATCGCGAAGATTTCTGGGCCAGTGGCGAACTCGCCGCCGGGTTCAAACTGCCCAATCCGAATACCCTTACCGCTATAATCTTGCCACACCGGTATCACATTGACCTCACTCAAGTAGCGCTGCTTTGATAGTTGAGGATCTGTGGGGATATTGGGGGGTAATAGGCTCACTGTCGCCCGCTTTGTTACCTCTTCACCGCGAGTCAGATCCACCACCGAAATGGCCGGATCCCCATCGGCATTCATCAGGCTATATTTAAAACTCATCACGCCAGTGAATTTTTTATCGGGGTAAAACCCGATATTACCGCTACGGCTTAGGTAAACATCGCCACCAATTGCATCACTCACGGCGGTGATGTGTAACGAGGATTTATCATTAAAAGACAAGTCATTGACTAATAAATCAGCACCCCGTATCAGGTGGAATCTATCACGAGAAAATGGCCGGTCAGATTTATTTCTCGTCAATACATCATCAATTGGAATAATAGTATTCGTATGCAAATCAACGGCTGAAATATCTGAGAAATTCAGTTTTTGAATATTTTTCAGGGCAAGCGTGCCATCCCGACCGGCGACTTTATCCCTAATCAGATAGCCGCTGTCAGTCCGGGTGATAATGTAATCCGCATGAGTACCATGCAATGACACCACATTTACACCGCCACCGCCGTCGATCAGTGCATTGCCCTGACCCGCTTCAATAATATCATTCCCCTTATTGCCATAAATGCGATCTGCCCCACCGCCAGCGTGGATAATACTGCCTTGTTCAGCGGCATAGATGGTATCGCCCTGTGATCCGGCATAAATAACCGCTTTACCACTGCCGCCAATAATCTTATTTTTTCCACCGCCACCTGCTAATACATCATTGCCACCACCACCGACCAGCGTCGAATTCCCGTTACCGCCTTTGATGAAAACGCTACTATTGCCGCCACTGACAATAATGTCATCGCCATCGCCGCCCTGCGCAATAGTGATACCACTGCGCGCCATATTCAGCGCCCCCCCTTTATCGCCGACAATCAACACCGTATCGCGCCCGCCATTGCCTTTAATAGTGCTTGGATCATCACTGTCACTGATAACAAACACATCGTTTCCACTATTACCTATATAGGTATTACTGCCACCCCGTCCGACCAGCCAACTGCCCTTCACACTGGCTACCAGGGTGTCGTCCATATTGCCGCCATAAACATGTTGCACCGCCAGCGTATCGGCAGACAAAGTTGCGTTTTTATTACCGAGTTGGGCATAGGCGGTGGTTGTCACGCCCCCCATGATTGAGCGAATGAATGCACCGTCAGCATCACGCTTGATAATATGGTTACTGACCGGCGAGCTGACAAAATTCACCGCCAGCACTTCCCGTAGCTGTCCCTCGATAGTAAACTTACCACGCGCCAGCACCCTATTGCCCTGACGATTATCCTCAACCGCGTTAGCATTAACTTTGATTTGCGTAATCCCCCACTCATCCAGCGTTTTCAACTCACCGGGATCGACCCTGCCGTTATGGGAGCTATCCTGCCAAATACGCAATTGGTGCCAGATTGGATCACGCCGGTCAATGACACCACTGCTATCGTCATCTTCACTGGCCAGCGCAGCAAAACCATCTTGATAGCGTTTCTCTCCCGGCTGGCCGTTAACCCCCGCCGCACCGCCGTAATATTCCGAATACATCTGGCTAATATTATCGATTCGCCCACTGCCCTTATCGAGCACCAATATGCCGGTATTCGGCCCGGCCCAGCCGGTGCGTTTAAGGGTGCCGCTGTTATCGGTATCAAACAGCACGCCATCTTCAATGCCAGTCATGGTTACCCCCTTGCCACTCAAATCCAGTAGCAGCGGGTCAACATAGGTATTGAGGGTGGTTTGCGCCGACAGACCATTGAGTGTCGCCGCATCAAATAAGCCGGTTTCCGGCAACATATAACTGGGTCGTTCCAGATAATAATCAGATAAATAGCGGCTCGGCTGGATATTGGGATCAAGCTGAACTTCCCCCGGGCGAATACCGCCCGATGCCATACTGCCCATCTGCACCGAAGTAAAATCAGTGTTATCCAAGCTACCGTCAGTAAAGGAGAAACTGTGAGTGGGCTTATTCACCAGATAGCCGTTGGTGACATCACGCCGCGCCTGATCTTCATCGGCAATGCGCTGAACCGCTTGTGGGGTTGGATTGATGGTGATGTCGATATTGCACATCTCGGTTGAGACTGGCGAGACTTCTTCGTCGGAGCTAAAGAGCTGGTTGCCTATAGCTCCGGCTGCGGCACCAAGATTGTCGGCATCCATAACTATATTCAGCCAGTTATGTATCATCGGTTGGTCTGAAGCTGGTGAGGTTGATAATGCGTCAACCATAATTTTTACTGTATTAAAAGAGAGCAATATTTCATCGGCTGAATTGCCCGCCGAATTTAAAGTACTCTGCCAGTGTCCTCCGTGCTGGTTTTTCGGCAACACTTTATAAACCGGATATAACGTCCAGGCCTCAGCGGGTAATCCATGCTTCTTAAAAACACTATTGTGAAACTGTGCAGCTTGCTCATGGCCGATATCACCATAGATAATGCCTGTCAGGCTATCGTCCAGCCTGCTTTGTTGGGTATCAAAATAGCCGCGCGCCATATCATAACGAATATGCTTAATATCCGTTTCAGTGAGGGGCTTATTATGGCTGACACCAACATCTCTCATATAGTTAATAGCTATTCGCCCGGCAATAGAATTCTCTTTGACCACACTATTAGCCAAGATGGCATAGCGATCGCCTTTGCTGGCTAAAAAATCATACATCGGGCCGGGGTCTTTATTCTCCTTATGGGTTTCTAATAATTGCCTGGCACAGGCCAGATCGGCAGCATTCAGTTGTAATTTTCCTGCATTACTATTTTGCTGTAGCATAATGTTATTCCTTAACGTTTAATATGCAATAAAAGAAACTGCTGAGTATTGCTAACAATGGCTTTCCATTGCGGTAATTTTTCTGCTGTAAAAGAAACCTCAATAAGTGAGCCAATTTCCGGCATCACAAAAAGAGCCTCACACCTGTAATACCTTTTCTCCAACGGCAGCCAGACACAATCAAATATCACCGGCACCCGCCCGTTAACTTCCGCCCAGTAATAACCATTAATATTCTCATCAAACCAATAAGGCCAATAAGGATCATTTTTATCTGGCGGAGGGCCTCTATTTAATTTTTTGGTAGCTTTAACAAAAAACAACCCTAACCTATCGATATAAATAACTGGTTCAAAGGTTTTATTCTCGTATTTTCTAAGTCTGAGATAGGCATCGCGCATAAAAGCAACATCAGTATCTGTGCGTTTAAATGGCTCGACGCTGATTGCTAATCCCTCAAACCTCAGCCCCTGTTTATACCATTTTGATTTATCCCCCGGCTGCATATCCGGCCAACTGGCGATCATGGGTAAAGAGGTAAAATTGGCATCGCAGCCTTTTTTATTTTTAGTAAAACCAGGTGTCCAGGAGCTTTTCCCTTCATATTCCGCCCAATAAATAATATATTCTTTAGGCACTTCCATTACATGACCATTAAATTTACCGCAAACAAAACCCGGTCTATTTTCAGCAAAGCTGAATGACGATATTATTAAAAGTAACAGTATTAATTTTCTCATTAGAGTTTTATTATTTAATCGCCAACTTATACTTACCTCAGGAAACATAATTACCTTCCTTAACGTTTAATATGCGATAAAAGAAATTTTTTGGTATTACTCACAATGGCTTGCCACTGTGGTAATTTTTCTACTGTAAAAGTCACTTCAACCCGGGAACCTACTTCCGGCATTACAAAACGGGCCTCGCAGATATAATATCTTTTCTCTAACGGCAACCACTGACAGTCAAATACTACCGGCACCCGCCCGTTAACTTCTGCCCAGTAGTAACCATTAACATCCTCATCAAACCAATAAGGGCTATTCCTATCCTGTGGTTCTGTCCGGAATAATTTTCTGGTGGCTTTAACGAAAAATAGCCCTAATTTATCGATATAAATAACTGGGTCAAAGGTTCTATCATTTTGTTTTCTTAGAAAAAAGTCACGCTTATAGGTGATGTCGATATCGGTTCGTCTAAATGGTCTGACAGTTATTGCTAATCCCTCATACTCCAACCCCTGTTTATACCATTTTGATTTATCCCCCGGCTGCATATCCGGCCAACTGGCGATCATGGGTAAAGAGGTAAAATTGGCATCGCAGCCTTTTTTATTTTTAGTAAAACCAAGTGTCCAGGAGCTTTTCCCTTCATATTCCGCCCAATAAATAATATATTCTTTAGGCACTTCCATTACATGGCCATTAAATTTTCCGCAAACAAAACCCGGTCTATTTTCAGCAAAGCTGAATGACGATATTATTAAAAGTAACAGTATTAATTTTCTCATCAGAGTTTTACTATTTAATCGCCTATTTATACTTATCTCAGGAGGCATAATTATCTTCCTTAACGTTTAATATGCGATAAAAGAAATTGTTGGGTATTGCTAACAATGGCTCTCCACTGTGGTAATTTTTCTACTGTAAAAAATACGCGAACAAGTGACCCTATTTCCGGCATCACAAAAATGGCCTCACAGATATAATATCTTTTCTCTAACGGCAACCACTGACAGTCAAATACCACCGGCACCCGCCCGTTAACTTCTGCCCAGTAATAACCATTAACATCCTCATCAAACCAATAAGGGCTATTCCTATCCTGTGGTTCTGCCCGGAATAATTTTCTGGTGGATTTAACGAAAAATAGCCTTAATTTATCGATATAAATAACTGGATCAAATGTTCTATCATTTTGTTTTCTTAGAAAAAAATCACGTTTAAAGGTAATATCAGTATCTGTGCGTTTAAATGGCTCAACACGCATTCTTAGCCCTTCATACTCCAGCCCCTGTTTATACCACAGCTCCTGATCCCCCGGCCGCATATCCGGCCAACTGGCTATCATCGGCAGCACCACAAAGTTGGCATCACAACCTTTTTTATTATAAATAAAGTTGGGATCCCAAGCGCTTGCCCCCTCATACTCTGCCCAGTAAATAATATAACTATCCGGCACTTCCATCACATGACCATTAAATTTCCCGCAAACAAAACCCGGCCTATTTTCAGCATAAGTTAGTGGTGATATAATCAATGACGAAATTAAACCCCCAGCAATAAGTTTATTCATTAACATCACCCCTATATAAATTCATTCCTTAATAATAATTAATTCTTATATAATATATAAAAACGAGTTGTATATTGTTAACAGCAATAAAGTAAAATAGCGTGGATATAAAAACAAAACAAGAGATTAAAATAAAATCACCATGTAATAAACATAGAAAATCAGGCTAATAAACAATATGGATTTAATAAGGAATGCGCTTATTTAAAATTGCGCCTTCCTTATTTTTTATTTGGGGAGTTGAATTTAATTACAAAATCTCAACCACTTCCAGCCAACCGTGTTGACCACAAATCGGGCTGCCTTTTAACCAGCGGTGCAGCATGTCTAATGCCAGCATGGCGCTGCTTTCCTGACGGATGCGTAAACCATGTCGACTAGCCTGATAGCGTACCGTTTGGGCAAAAGTCCCATCAGGAGTATGCAGCACAACACTTAGGCGATCATTTTGCATTGCACTTACTGCCAGTACCACTTGCGCGCCACACAGCATGGATAATGACTGAGCGCGGCCCGCCACCTCGGCTAATGACTCCTGGCAATGAGCCGGTAACAGTTCACCGCCCACCAGCGGTACGCTGGCACTCTGCAACTGCCAGTTCATTAGCCCGCCGGTAAATTGTTCACTCACCGCCAGCAGCAAACCGCGTCGAGTCAACTGTTCTGCCAATAATGTGGGCAGCCCCTGCGTGCCTTCAAATATTGTACTATCACCCGCGACTGCCCTGACCTGCTGCCAGACCGCTTCCATCGCAGCTTGCTGTGAAGCCGGCCCGGTCAGCTTCAATTCAATAATAGGTGCGGAGGAGCGATAGCCCAGCACGGTGCCTTCAGGTAGTTTCAACGGATCTAACTCTTGTGCCAAATCGCTTTCTGAGCGGCCAAACGTCGTCATACGAAGGCACAACGGGGGTTCAGCCACATCAAAATGTTGACGTAAACGCGGCATGATCTGCTGTTCGACCATCACTTTAAATTCTGACGGTACGCCGGGCGTAAAAAACATCAGACACTTATTGAGCCGTAAAGCGAAACCGCAGGCGGTTCCAACCGGGTTATCCAACATTTCCGCATTGGCCGGAATATGGGCTTGTTTACGGTTAGTCGATGACATCACGCGGCCGCGCTCATGGAAGAACGCCTCCATGCGGGCAATCCATTCCGGGTGCTCAACCAGTTGCGTTCCGGCGGCACGCGCCGCAGCCAATGCACTCAAGTCATCACTGGTTGGCCCCAAGCCACCGTTAACAATCAATACATCGGCCACCTGACTGCGCTCGGTCAGCACGTCAATCAGTGCCGCAAGTGAGTCTCCGACCGTTTCCCGACTGCTGATTGGCAGGCCTTGATTAAATAAATAGTCAGCCAGCCAGGCTGCGTTAGTATCAATAATCTGCCCATGCAGCACTTCATCCCCGGTACTCAACATCTCAACTCTGATCATTCTCTTCTCCGTTGATACTTATGCATTCACTTTATGAATCTGATTACATAAACACAACGTTTATCCATCATCAGAATAATTACCCCCGATAAAAGCCGACTTTTCAACACACTAACAATCGTAACTATAAGTTTACACCATCCGTAACGTCGATTTGACACAAATGAGACAATCCTCTACTCTGCTGCACTTTATCATGCTAATTAATTGTCATGTAGTAGAGGAAAGCGTGAAGAATCGCACTCTGGGCAGTATATTTATCGTGGCCGGCACGACCATTGGTGCTGGCATGTTGGCAATGCCACTGGCCGCGGCGGGCGTGGGGTTTGGCGTCACACTTGTATTGCTCGTTTCTCTTTGGATATTAATGTGTTACACCGCATTGCTACTGGTGGAAGTTTATCAGTATGAAGCGGCAGATACCGGGCTTGGTACCTTGGCTAAACGCTATCTTGGTAACCGCGGCCAATGGTTGACCGGTTTCAGTATGATGTTTCTTATGTACGCACTGACCGCCGCTTATATCAGCGGAGCCGGTGAGTTGCTGGCAACCAGCATCAGCCAATGGACGCAACAATCGTTTCCGACCTCACTCGGCGTATTACTGTTCACGCTAGTCGCAGGCGGCGTGGTCTGTATCGGCACCCATTCAGTCGACTTATTCAATCGCATACTATTCAGTGCTAAAATTATTTTTCTGATAGTGATGCTGGCACTAATGATGCCACACATCGAAAAAACCAACTTACTGACCTTGCCGCTGGAACAAGGGCTGGCGCTTTCCGCCATTCCGGTGATATTTACCTCATTTGGCTTCCACGGCAGCGTGCCAAGTATTGTCAATTATATGGGCGGCAATATCCGCAAGCTACGCTGGGTGTTTATTATCGGCAGCGCCATTCCACTGATTGCTTATATTTTCTGGCAATTGACCACTCTTGGAGCCATCTCTTCTCATACTTTTGTTGGTATTTTGGCGCAACAAGCCGGGTTGAACGGCTTATTACAAGCAGTGCGTGACGTCGTAGCCTCACCCCATGTTGAACTGGCGGTACACCTGTTTGCAGACCTGGCACTGGCTACCTCGTTCCTGGGTGTCGCACTCGGGTTGTTTGATTATCTGGCCGACTTATTCAAGCGCCGTAATTCAGTGCGGGGTCGCCTGCAAACGGGTGTTATCACCTTCACGCCACCGCTGCTGTTTGCGCTATTTTATCCAAGTGGCTTTATTATGGCGCTGGGTTTTGCGGCCGTCGCGTTATCTGTTCTGGCTTTACTGCTGCCGGCAATGCTGGCGTGGAAAGCCCGTAATATCCATCAGGGGCATTATCGGGTATGGGGTGGGAAACCCGCACTGGCTGCGGTATTTGCTTGTGGCGTACTGGTGATTGGCATTCAGGTAGGCATTGTCACCGGCGTATTACCGGCAGTCGGGTAATTCAGTCCATACATAAAAAAGGCGCATATCCTGTCAGGAATGCGCCTTTTTTAATCAAATATTACCAATTTATCATTAAAATCAGTTCATTATCCAAAACTATTGGCGTTGTAGCCAAGCGGAAAACGAGAAAAAATCAGTTGGGAGCAGATTTGAACGCTACTTGTAGCGGCCTCGCAGAGGCGAGGCCCATAGATAGGCCGAGTAATGAGTGCGGCCAACAACGCTGTAACGTCAAGGACGAAGGATAATTAGAAGTTCAGGCCAGCGCCGATATACACGCCGTCCGCCACGCGGTTATCCCGATTACCGTCTTTGCCTTTCATATTGATATAACGATAACCGACGTCAACAGTTAACGGACGGAATACATTCCAACGTAAGCCGCCGTTGGCTTCGCTATAGGATTTCATTCCGCTGGTCAATTCTTCTGGCGCGAAATACCCTTCGCCGTACAAGGTGAACGATTTACTGATCGGATAGCTTAAGCCACCGCCAATCGCCACCGCGCCACCGCTGCTGCCATCTTCTGGCGACATGTAGATGCCTTTACCGCCGATAGTTGCCATCAGTGGGCCAATGGGGAGGTTAAAACCCAGACCCAGCCCATAGATATCACCATCGTGATCACTGCGTGCCCAGTTGCCACTGATAGCCAACCCGCCAGTGTTAGTCCCCATACCGAACCCCAGGTTGGTGTAATCACTGCCAACTTCCCCGTTGAAGCTTATTGCACTGGCTGAACCGGCCACAAACAGCAGACTTGCTGCGCACGCGACTAAAGACTTATTCATATTCTTCTCTCATTATCCATTATGTTACCTGAGAGCAAATTCTCACTGACAGGTTTTTCCGCCCCGAGTTTAACCGAAAGAAACATCATAAACACACAGTAAAACCGCTTAAATACCGCATAATTTCAAAGAATTGTAAATAACCATCCAGTTACCATTTCTTATGTTAGCAATGGTAACGATAAGGTGTGCCTATTTGATGAATCCAGTCAATAGGGCTACAACTAGTGTGGAGATCAAAGAAAAACACTCTTTTGTTGTTTAAGTTAATATCTTGTCAATCAGCTTTTTGACGTGATGTCATCCTTTAAAACACCCACAAAAGCAGTCAATTCAACAGCCATACTGGAGAAAATGATGAGCGAAAAGAAAGGATTAACTACCGCTGCGGGCGCTCCCGTTGTTGATAATAATAATGTGATAACCGCAGGTAAACGCGGCCCAATGCTGCTACAAGATGTCTGGTTCCTGGAAAAGTTGGCCCATTTCGATCGTGAAGTCATTCCAGAACGCCGTATGCATGCTAAAGGTTCCGGAGCCTACGGTACTTTCACTGTCACCCATGACATTTCTAAATATACCCGAGCAAAAATCTTCGCTGAGATTGGTAAACAAACCGAAATGTTTATGCGTTTTTCGACAGTTGCCGGCGAGCGTGGTGCGGCCGATGCTGAACGTGATATTCGTGGTTTCGCGATGAAATATTATACCGAGGAAGGCAATTGGGATTTGGTTGGTAATGATACCCCTGTCTTCTATTTGCGTGACCCATTGAAATTCCCGGATCTAAACCACGTTGTTAAACGCGATCCACGTACCAATCTGCGCAACCCAACTTATAAGTGGGATTTCTTCTCCCATTTACCCGAATCTCTGCACCAACTTACTATCGATTTCAGTGACCGTGGCCTGCCAAAATCGTATCGCCATATGCACGGCTTCGGTAGCCATACCTTCAGCTTTATCAATGCCAATAATGAGCGTTTTTGGGTTAAATTCCATTTCCGTTGTCAGCAAGGCATTGAGAACCTTATGGATGATGAGGCTGAAAAACTCATTGGCACCGACCGCGAAAGTTCTCAACGTGATTTATATGACGCCATTGAGCGCAAAGACTACCCACGCTGGAATCTGCAAATTCAGGTAATGCCAGAGTTGGAAGCATCACAAACCCCATATAACCCATTCGATCTAACCAAAGTGTGGCCGCACGGCGACTATCCGCTGATTGATGTGGGTTTCTTTGAGCTGAATCGTAATCCAGAAAACTACTTTGCTGAAGTCGAACAAGCCTCATTCAACCCAGCGAATGTGGTGCCGGGGGTGAGTTTCTCTCCTGATCGCATGTTACAAGGCCGCCTGTTCTCCTACGGCGATGCCGCACGTTATCGTTTAGGGGTGAACCATCATCAGATCCCGGTGAACAGTGCTAAATGTCCGTTCCACAATTATCATCGCGATGGCGCGATGCGCGTTGATGGTAACAGTGGCAATGATGTCACTTACGAGCCAAACAGTTATGGTCGGTTCCAGGAGCAACCTGATTTTAGCGAACCCCCATTAACGCTGGAAGGGGCGGCTGATCACTGGAATCACCGTGAAGATGAGGATTACTTCTCCCAACCGCGGGCGCTGTTTAACTTGCTCAGTGCAGAAGAGCATCAACGGATGTTTACCCGTATTGCAGGTGAGTTGTCACAAGTACCGGAAAATATTCAGAAACGGCAGATCGAACTGTTTGATAAAGTTCACCCAGACTATGGTGCTGGGGTGAGGAAGGCGCTGGGATTAAAGTAGGGTTATTGTTGTAACCGATTAAGTGAACAGGATCGGTTGACACCATTTCAGTAGTTTACAGATCTCCGTGGCATCAACCGCCAAGAGGAGCACAAGCGCGTGCCCCTCTTGGAAACCTGCGCAGCCCAAGTCGGATACCCCGATTTTTATCAAACGATGGAGAACAATAAATAGCGTTTGCGTACATTTTTTGCAATCGGTCTATTTTCGCTAACTGACCAAAAGCTAAAAACAATGCCTATTATTCAGGCATCATGCGATACGATTCGTTTTAATCCCCAGCAGGCTTGCCAGCTTTTCCAGTATCGCTCCCTGATGGCCTAAACCAATAGCGCAATGGTGTGCTGCTCCGCCGTATGACCAATTGGTGGTAAATTCGCGGGCGCCGATCGAGAAACGGTAGCGGCTATTGGTATTGCCAATATCCAGAGTTTCGCCAGATACTGCCTCACCTTCGGCATATTGTAAGATCACTTGGTTATCAATACCTTCGACTACCGAAAGAAACGTCACTGGCCCGTTTTTTACTGTCATTTGAATCGACACGCCTTTACCTGGTTTACCGTGATAAACCGGTAAGGGAACCAACATGACATCCCCTTCGGCCATTAATGGATGTGCCGGCCCATCATGTCCCCACAGCACAACATCATCATCAAACTCAATACCATAAGGTTCAGCAAAAGAGCCACCTGCACCGAGCAGTGCCATAATCTTCATCGCAATGACGTTTTTGATTTCATACTCACCAGCGACCGGGATATCACGACAAGTCAGCAATGTATTTCCCAGGATTAGGGAAGTGACAATATTTTCATATGCATTGCCCGGCTGCCCTTCATAGTAATAAGCCATTGCACCGAGTTGATGTCTCTTCACTAATATATCCAACGCCACTGAAGTGATTGCCGCACGCATGACCTCTTCTGGCTCGCAACTGGCATCGACCACGAGTTGTTGGCGGATCTCTTTTTGTTTAGAGGTAATCTGCGTTTCACTGATCTCTTCACGACAGGCTTGCAACTCACACATTTCCAGCAGCTTGAAACGGACTCCAATCTTGATAGAAAGATTGGTCATGTTCGAATAAACATCGTACATTCCGTCATAATAATGGCCAAGGACACCAATCTGCGTGTGCGAAAGCTCGCGCTGTACACGTAACGCGGTGAGCCACTCTTCAGTTTGCTGCCAAACCAAAGGATCATCGTTCAGGGCACCGACTATTATTTCATAATTGATACCTGCACGGTTGAAAACATTCGCCAACTCCGGAGCACTGCAAGCCTGACAATGTGCCAGCCACTCACCCGTGCGGGCACCGCGATCATCCATACGGCGGATCGTTGCATAAGGCAGTCCACGTTCGGGTTGCAACGCAAGGATTAATACCGGTACTTTAAACTGCTGTACCAGCGGTAATACCGTAGAACTGAGTGCATATGTACTGATATAAATGATAATAACATCAGGGGCATCATGTCTGAGTTGATGTGCAAACTGATCACTTTTTTCGATTGAATCAATGAGTCCGCCATTAATAACACGAACCTTTGGCGACTGTATTTTTTCCTCAATATCCCCCAAATAACCAAGAAGCCTATCCTCCAGACCAGCAAATTGTGGCCAATAGGTTTTAAGCCCAATACCGAATAATGCAGCATTAATTTTCTGTGACATAAAAATTCCCTGTAAGCGGAGAATGCAATTTTTATAATAACCCTATCTGGCTGAAAGATTGTTCACGTCAGCCACTAACGGAGCATGGAAAAAGTCTTACAATGCAAAATACTGTTCACATTTAAATCACCCTAAAAAAACGCAATTTGCCGCTTTAATGGCATAAACAGTATGGTTGTTGTATTGCCATAGCATACGATGCAACCCACTAAATTATGGTGTACCCACCGTCGATAATAATATTTTCGCCATTGACCATTCCGGCTTTTTCGCTGGCCAGCCAGGCAACGGCTGCCGCGATTTCATCAGGCATAGCAAAGCGCCCGACAGGAATTTTTGACTTCATTTCCGTTGCTCTTTCCCCCTGCCAATACCGCTTGCCTAACTCTGTTTCCACCACCGTCGGCGAAATAGTATTGACGGTAATACCAAACTTCCCCCATTCTGCCGCCAACACTTTCGACGCAATAACCAGACCCGCTTTGCTGGTGCAATAGGCCGCGTGGTTTTCCAGCGCAATCACACTGGCTTGCGAGGCAATATTCACAATGCGCCCGTAACCTTGCTCTGCCATATATTTTCCAGCCGCCTGTGATAGGAAATAGGGTGCAGTCAAGTTGACTAACAATGTGGCATCCCAGCTCTCTTTTTTTACCTCAGCAGCGGATTCGAGAATGCCGATCCCGGCATTGTTAACCAGAATATCAATGCGCCCATAACGCTCCACAATTTGCTTGATTAACATCGGGAGCGCTTCAATATCGGATAAATCGGCGGCAATGCCGAAGCCATCGCCCGGCATATTTTTAGCCTGCGCAATAACCTGTGGGTCTTTATCCACCATGATCACCGTAGCACCCAGTTCATTCAGTAATTCGGTAATAGCCAGACCGATACCTGCTGAGGCGCCAGTTACCAGCGTGATTTTTCCTTTGATACCAAAAAATTCATTGATGTTCATTTTTCATCCTTAAGAGAAAGTGGTGCCATATGGGATTCAATCGGTGTTGGGATCTGTTCTGGCTGAGGATTACGGATAAACCAGGTAAGAATACCGCCCAGGAAGTACAGCGCTGAATAACAGATAACCACCGTTTTGATATCAAAAGAAGCAGTGAATAAAATGGTGGCGATGGCGGGGCCAATGAAATTGCCGATACCGCCACCAAGGTTTTGTACTGATATGGCAGCACCTTTATGATCGGGTGCCAGCATCGGGAAAATAGCGCCCATAGGGACGAAGGATGTGATGGTTAATGCCAGCATTAACGCAAAGAAAATAGCCATACCGAGATTGGCAGGAAAGTACAACGGCATAAAATAAAAAAGTAAAGTGGTCACTGTACAGCCAAAAAAGCCAACCCAGCGCATTTGGAATAACCAGCCAATGCGGTCACCTATAATTCCCCACAAGACATTGGTGACCGGCTGAACCAGGAAGAAAATCCCCCAGATACGCATCCATTGTTCGGACGTAAAACCGACACCTTGTGACGTATAATGTAATGGCATAAAAATGGGAAAACCGAACAGCGCCAGGTTGCACAGGATCCGAATGATAAGTGCTAAAAAGATATCTTTATCCTGAAAAATAAGCGTGATGCCACGACTAATTTCGAGCAATTTATCTGCCATCGGAATGGCGGTTTTATTTTGAGAACGAATATCTTTTAAGGTTAATAGAGCGACAGCTCCGCCAACAATAACCCATACCAGGGATATCCATAACGTGGCAATAAAACCGATCAGTGGAATGGTGACACTGGGCAGGAAGGACGCGATGATGCCATAGCCAATGGTGAACATTGACCATATCCAACCGGTTGCCGACGCCAGTCGATGTGACGGCGTTCTTTGTACCACCAAAACATAGAAAGCGTAAAAGAACAACGGGTAGGCGAAACCACGCAGCGCGTAGAACACGAGCATTAGCGGGTAATTCTCGGCTGAGAGACCAAATTGGATAAACAGCACATGAAAAACTACCCACCAAACAACACCGAGGGCCATGATTTTTCGCGGACCATAAATCTCACTGATACCGCCAGATAACCAACTGGCGATCGCTGCGGTGATGGCATAGGCAGTGAAAATCATCGCACTTTGTGAAACATCAAAGCCTATATCAATAATGTATTTCGACAAGAAAGCTAATTCGATACCATCCCCGGTCATAAATATTGCAATGGCAATATATCCCCAGAAGAGCTTTATGGGCATCCCGAATACCACTTTCGATATATCAGAGGGTTGCCCGGTTACTGGCGGCGAGAACGTTGTCATTTTCTATGATCCCTGATTTTAAGTTATCATTATGTTAAAGAAACAAAATGTGAGTATAAAAAATGAACCGAACGAAACCTTTCTGTCATTGCCACTAATTTCTTAATATTGGCACTCAGCAGTAACTGGCCGTGAGGAACTTCACAAATGGTAGGTTTAGAATGCGGCGGTCGGAAGAAGTGATCGATGCCTCGCGCTACAACAGCGAGGTTCTGTCGTGTTAACGACGCGGGGCCAACAAAATTTGTGCCGCCTGTATTTTAGGTAGCCAACCGATAAAATGGTTTTACCGGGAATAATCCGTCCCGTGGATGCTGATATGACCCTTAAAGAAGCGCAGCGCAGCGGCTGCGTTCCATTTATGCCAGCGGAAAGCCTTATTCAGTAACGGTATCAAGCGGTGTAATGTGAAATAGTCAATGATCATACCGCGTTCAGCCATCATCTCTTCGAGATCGCGCAGACTCAGGGCGTAAGCCAGTAAAAATAGCCTATTACCGACAACGCCTTAATACGATAGAACCACTGTACCGGCCGCTAACTCACTATAAATTAGCCACAAAATCACAAACATCCCGCCGCGACACCTTAATACCGCCCTTCTTAAGCGCCACCGGTAAGCGATAGAAAGCAACCGGACGTTGGAATACCGCTAACTGTGGTGCTAACCAACCCGCTAACGCAATCTCATTCACCGAGTTATCAGCATCAATCACGGCCACGGGCCGGTGGCCGAATTCAGTGTCAGCAACTGGAACCACAAAAGCCTGTTGCACCCCCGGATATTGCAACAAAACGCGTTCAATATCCTCTGGTTGAATGCCCTCGCCACCGCTGAAAAACAGGTTATCCAGCCGCCCAAGGATACGGAGTTCACCTTGCTGCCACACACCACGATCGCGGGTATGAAACCACCCCTCACTGTCAGTTATTGGCTGTAACCTCCCCTGTTGCCAGTAACCCGCCGCGAGACAATCTGCTTTCACCCACACTTCATCATCGACCAATTTCACCTCACGGCCCGCCAGCGCGACGCCCACACCGGGCAAACCGTCAGCACGTTTGGCGCAAACCGTTGAGGCCGTTTCGGTCAAGCCATAGCCACACCAGCAACGAATACCCCGCGCTTCGGCCTGTTGTGTCAGTGCTATCGGGATGGTTGCACCGCCCAGTAGCACCTCTTTTAAGGTTAACGCCGAGTCATCGTTCGCCAGTAAACGCCATAACTGCGTGGGAACTAACGAGGCGTGACTGCATCCAGCCAGAGCATCAACCAACGCCGCCCCTTCCTGCACCACCAACGTGGCACCCGCACTTAACCAGCGCCAGACAATACCTTGCCCCGAGACATGAAACAGCGGCAGCGACAGCAGCCAGCTATCTGTTGAGGTAAAGTTCATCAGTTTTAATATGCCGTCGGCACTGACCAGATGGGCGGCCAGCGAATGAGCGGCTGCTTTGGGTAAACCAGAGGAACCTGAGGTTAGCGTCAGAGTCGCCAGCCGCTGACTATCCCAGGCTTGCCTGAGCACCGGCGGATCAACACGGCGCATATCAAGCGGCACCTGCGAACACGATGCCGTGAGCGGGTCTGCCAGATTCAACATAAAATGGCAATCCAACTGGGGCAGTAGTTGCGTCAGCAAAGCCTCTGGCAATTGCGGATTGAGCGGCAAAACACGCGCAGCACACTGCAAAGCCGCCAGATACGCTAATAACAGCGAATAACTGTTTTTACCACGCAACACCACACCACAACCGGGCGTCACCCCTTGCTGCGCGAAACCCGCAGCAAGGCCATCAATCTCATCAGCTAATTGCTGCCAACTGATAAGCTGCGCCCCAGTGCGAATGGCTATCGCATGAGGCCGCAGATTAGCCCAGTATCGCCAGGGCGATGAATACATCCAAGGGGAGGAATAGAGCCAGGGCCAATCCTTCAGTTGCACCATAGCACGTCCAACTGTTCGGCAGTCATGACCGGCAACTGGCTCTCCGGCCACTGACGAACTAACTGCGCCTGCATCAGGCTCAGGGTATCCAGCCCAGGAATGGTATCAGGTGTCAGCCAATCAGCCAGCCGCGCCAGTTGGGTCAGCCCAAGGCTGGATTCAATACTGGAGCTGATAACCGCCACCAATCCTGCTTGATGCGCTTGCTGCACCAATTGCTGGCAGCGAGCGATACTGCCCACCAGCGTCGGTTTGATGACAATCGCCGCCACACCCGGCTCGGCTTCCACTTTAAAATCAGCTTCGCGTACACTTTCATCCCAGGCGATGGCGATCCCCGTATCACGGGCAAACTCACGGGATTCGGCGCGGGTTTTACAGGGTTCTTCCAGAAACGCGATGCGTGAGCGCAGTTCAGGGTTCACGTACCGGGCAAAGCCATCTGCTTTGGCGCGTGTCCAGCTACGGTTGGCATCCAAGCGCAACGTCAAATCAGGCAGCGCCTCCAGCAACACATTGACAATCATGCCATCGCGTACTGCTTCATATAACCCAACTTTTACCTTGGCAACTTTCTCACCCGGCAGCGCCTGAAGTACCGCAAACAGCTCATCCGGATCGCCGGTACACAGTGGCACTTTACGATAATCCGCCGTCAGCGGCAGCGTTTGATGCAACTCCGCCAGCGCACAACTAAGACCAAAAGCCACCGACGGTAAAGCATCAAGCGCCGGTTCTGCCCCGCCTGCCCAGTTTTGCAGCCAATTTTGTGCGACAACCTGCGCTTCTGGTAGGGTTTCCTGACTGAACTCTGGCAAAGGGGCAATTTCGCCCCACCCGATCAGCGCACCTTGCTGTAACTTAACCAACAGCCCATCGCGACTTTTCAGCCGTTGATGGCGCAGTATTACCCCGGCGTCCATCGGGATGCTGTAGCGGTAAAGCGTGGCCGCGCGCATTACGGATTACGCTTGAATTTGCTGAAGTCCGGCTGGCGTTTCTCATTGAATGCATTACGCCCTTCCTGACCTTCATCTGTCATATAGAACAACATGGTGGCGTTACCGGCCAGCTCTTGCAAGCCCGCCTGCCCATCGCAGTCGGCATTCAATGCCGCTTTCAGGCAGCGCAGTGCCATTGGGCTGTTTTGCAGCATTTCACGACACCAACGCACCGTCTCTTTCTCCAAATCAGCGATCGGCACCACAGTATTGACCAGCCCCATATCCAAGGCTTTTTGGGCATCATACTGGCGGCACAGGAACCAGATTTCGCGCGCTTTTTTCTGGCCGACAATGCGCGCCATATACGCCGCACCCCAGCCACCGTCAAATGAACCCACTTTTGGCCCGGTCTGACCGAAAATAGCATTATCAGCAGCCACGGTGAGGTCACACATCATATGTAATACATGGCCGCCACCAATAGAATAGCCAGCAACCATTGCAACAACCGGTTTAGGACAAGTCCGGATTTGACGCTGGAAATCCAACACATTCAGGTGATGAACGCCACTGGTATCTTTATAGCCGCCGTAGTCGCCACGCACTTTCTGGTCGCCACCGGAACAGAAGGCTTTGTCGCCTTCGCCGGTCAAAATGATCACGCCGATGTTGTCATCATAGCGGGCGTCAGCCAACGCCTGAATCATCTCTTTAACCGTTAACGGGCGGAATGCATTACGCACTTCGGGGCGGTTGATAGTTATCTTGGCGATACCATCGCTGGATTTGTGATAGCGAATATCTTCAAACCCGGCGGAGCAATCCTGCCAATCGATGGCGGCATACAGTTGTTCTTCGCTCGGATAAAGCATAGTAAGCATTCCTTTAACGGGAGAGTGATAAAAATGACGATTGTGATAAAAATGATAGTACCTGCGCGGCAAAAGCACCGGGGTTGGCCCGATGGCTATTGTGTCCGGCGCGAGCCAGTGTGCGTAGTGGCAACGAGTATTGAGCGGCCAATTGCTGGAATTTGTGGTCGCGCTCACCACACAGGTAAGTATAAGGGATATTGAGCCGTTGCAGATCCGGTAACAACCACGGCTGATGCCCAAGCGAGGTGGCCTCCAGCATATCGGCCACCGCGGGCCCGTGGTTATTGCTACGCAATGCGACCAGTTGTGCACGCTGCTGCGAGTCTAAATCGGCAAACACCGCCTGCTGATACCAGTCGATTAACACCGGTGCCAAGGGTTCGCTGCGAAAACGCTGCGCCCACTGGTAGTCATGTCGTAACCGAGCCTGACGCAGTGCATCGCTTTCTAAACCCAAGTTACCGCCCTCAACAATCAGCCCTTGCAAACCGTGATGTTCGCCGTAACAGGCGTGATACATCGCAATTCTGCCGCCTAAAGAGTAGCCTGCCAGCCAATATTGGCGAATACCGTTGGCCTGTAACGTTTGCGCTAGCTGGTGGCTAACATCAGCAAAGCCACAGGTAGTCTGAGTCACCGATTTACCGTGGCCGGGCAGGTCTACCAATAATGAAGGGATATCGCCACACAACTCAGCCACCGGTTGCCAGTCCTCACCACTGCCCAGCAGACCATGCAGCCACACCAACCACGGCCCGTCATGTTGCTGTGCCGCACCCTGGGGGTGAGATCCAAGTTTGCGGCACGCCAGCGTCATAATTGGGCTACCTGTTGTACCAGTTGTTGCAGCATTTCGGCTCCCTGGCTCGGCGGCACCACGATTTCAATCAATGTCACCCCGCCGTGCAACCAGCATTGGGTTACGCTCTCTTGTAACTCTAACCAACTATCTGGTCGGGCATAACACAGCTGGAACATCGCAGCAGCATGTTTAAAACTGACATCCTGTGGCATACAGTAAAAACGCTGACGATCAGCTTCTGGCGTGGGTAACAACGAGAAAATTTGCCCGCCATTATTGTTCACCACCAGCAGCACCATCGGCGCGGAACTTTGGCGCAATAGTGCCAAAGCGTTCAGGTCATACAAAGCCGATAAATCCCCGACGATAGCGAGCGTTGGCTTGGCGGTGGCGCGCTGAACACCTGCGGCTGTCGACAACAAACCATCTATCCCACTGGCACCACGGTTACTGTAAACCGGGTAGCCGGCAGGCAGCTGGCCAAACGCGTCAATCAATCGGACAATCAGGCTGTTGCCAACAAACAACTGGCCATTTTCCGGCAATAGTTCAGCAAGATGATGCGCGACTGCGGCTTCGCTAAATTGCGTACTCAGTGCTTGTGCCACATGGCTTTGCGCCTTCAGCGACCATGTTGCCAACGCACTGGCCCACGGCGCATGGCGCTGCGCCGGATGTTGCTTCAGCCATACATTCACCGGCGAAATGATTCTGCGCCCACGATGATTAGCCGGATCGAGGCGGCCGGGCAAATTATCGACCAGCCAATACTCTTGCGGCTGGCATTGTGCCTGCCATTGCAACAGGCGCTTCCCCGTCAGACTGCTGCCAAATTGCAACACGATCTGCGCCTGAGCGAGGATCGTCTTAGCCGCTGGATTTCCCAGCCATAAATCAGCACAAGGCAATGGCTGGCCGGTTTGTGATAACACATCGCTAATCAGGGGCCAACCCAGTAAAGCCGCCCATTCAGCCAGCAGTTGGCCCTCTTGCGCCGTCATGCGCCCGGCAATCACCACCCCACGCTTTTGCTGCCAGAAAGACCAGTCCGTTTGCTGGCCCTGCGGCTCTGACAAGGATTGACGCAACCACGGATGATCCCCCTGCCACCAGTCGCCCAATGTCGCAGACCAATCAGCATAGGCTTGCTCATCGCCACCATAGAGAGGTTCAGCAAATGGGCAGTTAATATGCAGGCCGCCGTGTTGTAATTGCGCCATTGCATTATCAAGGGTAGAAACCAGCCAACGGGCGGGAATATCAGGCGTTGGCCGAGGCAGATTAAGGCTGACTGTCGGATGGCTGGCAAACAGCCCGGATTGGCGAATCGCCTGATTAGCACCGCAGTCGATCAATTCCGGTGGGCGGTCAGCCGTCAGTAATATCAGCCGCTCACCGGTCAGCCCGGCTTCAATCAGGGCAGGATAAAGATTAGCAGCCGCCGTGCCAGAGGTAACAATCACCGCTACCGGCTCAGTGGTAGCTTTCGCCAGCCCCAATGCCAGATGGCCCAAGCCGCGCTCATCAAAATGGGTATGACAAACCAGCGATGGATTCGCCGCCGCAGCCAGTGTTAACGGCGTCGAGCGGGAGCCGGGAGCGATACAGATGTGACGCACGCCGTGGCGGGTCAACGCTTCCAGTAGCAATGCCGCCCAACGACGGTTAAAAACACTTGTCGACATGGTTTGCTCAAAAGTCAGTTAACAGACACTGCGAGCCCGAGAATCAACATCAGGATAGCGCTTCATCCAGTCAAAAAAGCCCAGAGTGACTGATTAATGGTTAAAGTTTGCCGCTCTATGTAAGGAAAGTGACCGATAAGCCGCAGTTTACACCTACCGCTTAAGTGCCACAATCCAACCACATCGTAAGTGCGGTTAATTACGGCGTTTTACTGTCTTGTTGCTGGCTTCCCAGCAAGGTACGTAGCCCGGCTGATTTATTGTTAATCTCTTGCCATTCCTGCTCTGCGTCAGAACCTGCCACAATACCGGCTCCGGCATACAGATGAACCTTTTGATCCTCTACCCAGGCAGAACGCAGCGTGACACTGAATTCAGTTTGTTTTAAGGAAAGATAACCCGCAGAACCGGCATACCAGCCACGCGAGATTGGCTCATGTTCGGTAATAAACTGCCGGGCAACATTACGCGGTAGACCCGCCACTGCCGCCGTCGGCTGTAGACGTTGCAGACAATCGGTATCGCTGGCATGGTTGAGCTGCGCATGAATACAGCGGCGCAAGTGCTGCACTTTACGCAGACGGATGATTTCTGGTGGCATCACATCAACGGCGGCGACACCACCCTGCAATCGCTGGCAGATATCATCCACCACCAACAAGTTTTCACGCTGATTTTTTTCATCATGCATCAACCAATCAGCCAGTTCTGCGGCTTGCTGATGGCTTGGTGCGTTGGATACGGTTCCCGCCAATGCCTCAGTTTCCAAATGCAATTGCTGACGCAGATAGAGACGCTCAGGGCTGGAACCCAAAAATGCCCGCTGCGCATCAAAACGTAACATAAAGTGGAAACAGTGGTGGTTAACCTGGCGGCTGGCAGCCATAAATGCGCCACAGGAGAGAGGCTTATCCAGCGTAAGTTGGGTGGCGCGCGCCAATACCACCTTCTCCATCTTCTGCTGCTCAATGTCATCCAATGCATGTTGAATCAGGCGACTCCACTGCGGATATTCCGGCATATGGCTGGCATGTCGTACTTGAACATCCAATGCAGCCAATGGTTTAGCCGCCACCAGTTGATCGATAAAGGTCATCGCACGCAGCGCATCTTGATGCAGGGAAAAGTCACTCGCCAGATTGAGCGTTAAGTAAGTTTGCTCACCGCGGCGTAATATCTCAATGCGTGGTAGAAACAGGAAGCTGGGCTGAACCGGTTGTTCAGCACCGTTGTGCCCGTGAACAATTACAGGTTCAAATGCATTCAAACCCCAAATGCGTAATCCACCGGCATCCCGGTTCTGCTGAATAAAATCATCAGCCGATTGCATATCATTGAAAATCTGAGTTTGACCACAGACTGCGGCCTCTTCATGGCCTTCGCGGTGACGCCAGTAAAATTGCGGGAAATGGCATTGTGCGGCCAGCCACTCTAACAGTTGGCTACCGATTCGGCCCGGTGCAGGCACGATAATTTGCCGGATACCTGCCTGGTCAGGGAAACCGGCGCGTAACTTCTGCCGTAATTCCCCCAGCAAACCAGAAAGTTGTTTCACGACCACCTCGGTAAATCAACAGAAAGAGTGGGATTATACGGGGCGTGAATAATAAGAAAAGTCAGATTCAAAAGTTATTGTTAGTTATCACACTAATATTTGATATTGATGGTTTTGTATACTCAACATGGGGTATCCGGCAGTGCAAATTCAAATTTGTAAACCTGAATGAATAATTAAGGGGCCGCAGCCCCTTGGGTTCGATCACCTATCTCAACGCCGTGCGATCAGTAACCCGACAACCAACCCGACAGTTGCGCCAATCCCCACGCTGCACCAAGGTTTATCGCGCACATAATCATCGGTACAACACGCAAGCTCTTTCGCCCGTTTGATATAGCATTCACTGCGGCCATTCAAACGGTTCTGAACCTCCTTTAAGGCTTTCTCCGCGCGTGCCTTAATCTCTTTATAACTCTCATCCGCGACATCTCCGGAAGCACGAAGCACCTCCTCCAGCGTATCGGTTAGCATAGTCAGATCGTCGTCCAACGAGGTTTGCTGTTCTTTATCTCGGTTCATGTGGGTTCTCCATGAGTAAAAAATGCATCCTCTAAGCATAGTCGAAGATAACCGGGGGAATATTGATTCAGGGCTAAGAAGGGATTTTCAGGATTAATCTGTATCGCAAATAGCTTGGGTGATTAAGGGGAGTTAAATTCCCCCATGACGACAGATAGATAACTGAATATACCCGCAATCAGACCCGATGCTGTAATGACTAAATGAGTGTCAGCTAATCAATATCGGCCCCGGCGGAGGAGGCCAAAGGCGCAGTATTCTCTCGGCCACGCCGTGCAGCCAGCCACAACCCGCTGTTCTTCATTGCATAACCAAACACGACACCGACTAACAGAGAAACAATCACCAGTTTCCAATTACCATTACCGGCAAAGGTAGCGCAAGCACCGATAAAAGTGCCGGGTACAAACGATAACCACTGCTGGCTGGCCTGAATGCACATCAAAAACGCGACAACCCCCGTTAAGACATAACCCAGGATCGCCCATTCAGGTTGTAATGCACTGCCCTGAATAACCATCATCGCCCAGAATACTCCGCTCAGGCAGGTTAGCAGCGTGATCAGCAACCCTTTTAAGCCACCTTGTGGGCAGGCAAAATAGGCCGTACAGCCAAGGAACCCTGCCCAACTGATTAGCCCTAAGCTGACTGCAACCCAACCCCAAATCCCCGAGAGAATGCCAGTGGTGATAGCAATCATCAGAATAATGTTCATCCGCGTTACCTGCGCAAAAATCGTTAGATAGAATGTCTATTGAGTGAAAGTTGCGCAGTTTACCTGAAATGAGAGAGATTTTAGCGATTAGAATCACATTTAAAATGATTTGATTTGTTTAATTACATCAAATTTGTGGTTAAAGTCACAAAAACACCATACTCAATAGATTTTGAGTTGCAGGCCGGTGGCAATGAAATGAACCCAAGGAACAGAGATAACTCAATACCTTGGGTGAGTAATGGCTGCCAACCTCCCAGTATCTTGAAAAGATAAGCGGGATATCATCGGTCAAAGATAATACCATTGCGTTTATTCTGAATGCCGTTTACCGACTGAAAAGGCTCCAGTTGCACCAAACTATGGACGTCAAGAAAGTATTTTTCACGGAAAAACTCGTAATAATTTTTAGCACATGATGAGATATCATCTTCAGTAAGATTTTCATTGATACTCAATAAACAATTCTTAACATCTTTATAAATCTGGCTACTCTTCAAATCCAACGTTTCATCTGTCGCTAAATATTCTCTTTGTATCTCTACAGTGGTTTTTTTCTTCTCCCCATTATTTTCACGGTGATCGTTAGACAGTATTTTTGACGTCATCTGTCGCTGATACATCACGCTAATGGCAGGATCGAGTATGGTTTTAGAAATCATCCTATACGCACTGGATTCTGGATCAATAGAAGAGGGAAGACCTTTAGCCGAAGCAAAATTGCTACGACTAACGCTAGCTCTTACCTCCTTAATCACGTTATCAATAAGTTGTTCGTTTGGTAATTTCTCTTTCTCACAATAACATCTATAATAAGAATCAGTAATTCTGTGCAATACATCTATGTTTGGTTGATTGCTGTGAATATGTAACTTAAGAAAACTACGTGCATTATTTACAACATCGCCTATAACACTTGCAATAGGGCCTATACCTAAACGGTCTTTAGCACCATCTTTTTTATTAGTGGTTAAGCCTAAGATATAAGATACTAACGAAAGAGTACTTTCTTGTTTTTTAAGCTCTTCATTACCATTCCAGTGTGGCGAATTAATCTTCATATCTGCGATGGCGTCAATTTCTGCCTGTACCCCTCTTGCTACGAACTTCCTCAATACTTCTTCACAAAGCTCAGTGCGCCTAATGTCTTTAACTTTTTCTTTTTCTGGGTTATATAATATGCTCTCCTCGACTCTCAACCGCGACAGATCGACCAAAAATACACATAAGGCATCGCTGCGTTTACCTTTATTGGCTTGAGCTTCCCACAATACATGATTGCGATGATTTTCACTTTTATTTATTTCATCCCAAAGCTGCATATAAATAGAGGAATTTTTGCCATAATCATCATTGTAGTTAAACACTTTTTCCAACTCAGAAATAATATTATCTAAGTTCTTTTCTTCAAAACAGTTAAAGTCTATTTGCTGGGGTTGTTTTATTTTTGATGATTTGGTTTCGGAAAAATTATTTGATAACCTTTTTATATTACTAAATATATTTACAGCAGGGAGAATATGATGTGTCATGATTACCTTCGTTTATGGCGCGCCTAATATTGCGATAAATATCGCCCGATGAATAATTAATTTATTATTTAGATAAACTCAGGATAAGTGTTTAATAAGGGTATCAAGCTGAGTAAGTTCTGCAAGTTTTGTCTCAGGTAAACTACGAGCTTCATACGCCATTTTTTGAACTTTTCTTTTAATACTTATCGCAATATCATCTGGAAATGTCACTTTACACCCTTCGGGTGAAAAGACATATTTAGCAATCTCATCAATACAGGTTGTAATTAACCCATCCAAAGAGAATATTTCATTCATCTCATGGGGCATTTTAGTACAAAGAAATCGAATCGCCCTATCTGAAACAATAGCATTAATGTCAGGCTGTTCGTGGTTATCTTTGATACAAGCAAGCATTGCACTGGTTAACGGGTTTTCATTAGCCCATTGTCCACTATTGATATCTGATGGCGCTACGGCAGTAAACTCTTTTACAATTAACTCGGTAAGAATTAAATTACCTTTTATTTGATAATCACTTTCATGCATTCCTGTACCTCCTTTCAAGCAACTATATTGTTTACTTATTCTTTCTTGCAGTTCTTGTGAATATATCAACGCAGTGATATTAGCTTTATCTTTTTTATTTATTATCGGATTACTGGTATAAGCATAATTTTTATTTTTAATATAATAGGCATTTTCAATCATAAGTACATTGAACACTTCATTTTCTTTACTTTTATCGAGTGAAGAATTGATGGCTTTCATATCACCAAAAAAAACATTATCAGAGCATATCGAAACTTCGCCAGATATCAATTTACCGGAATGCAGAAAAGGTGTTTTTTTATGCAAATCGCCAGTACCCAGTGCCAGCGAGGGAAGACTAAAACATGACATACATACCCTTAAATATTGAGCTAGAGAATCAGTTATCAATATATCCAGATAAAACATATTTCACATTCAGGCATTTACCCCATATCAAATTAGATAACCTTAGATAGCTTATAAAACAAACCCCCCTGCCAGGGTTGCTGACAGGGGGTTAGAATCGCCGTTTTAACGCTGTTTACAGTAGGGGTTGCGCCATCTGAACCAGCGTGATCAACGGCTGCGGGTAGATACCCAAGAACAGCACCAGAATCGCGGAAATCAGCACCACTACACCACCGGCAGTCAATGCCCAGTTGCTTGGTGTGTCACGCACCAGTGTTTCCGGCGCACTCAGATACAAGCTCACCGTCACACGCAGATAGTAATACAGGCCGATGGCACTGCCCAATACCACGGCACCGGTCAACCACCACAGGTTGGCGCTGACACCCATTGCCACGACAAAGAACTTACCAATAAAGCCCAAGGTCATTGGGATACCGGCCAGTGACAGCATCATCACTGTCATCACCGCCGACAGAATCGGTTTATGCCAGAACAACCCGCGATAAGAGAACAGTGATTCCGCATCCGGGCCATTGTACGGGCTGGACATCAAGCTGACCACACCGAAAGCCCCCAAGCTACTGAACAGGTAACCAGCCAAATAGACGCCGACGGTTTCCAGTGCCAACTGATGAGTTTGCACCGCCACCAACGCAATCAGCAAATAGCCAAGATGCGCGATAGAGGAATAACCCAGCAGACGCTTGATGTTGGTCTGGCTGATAGCCATCAGGTTACCAAACAGAATCGAGGCCACAGCAATCAGCGAGAGCACTAAACGCACCGCTTCACTGTCAGCGGCTGGCGCATACAGGAATAAGCGCATCACCACGGCAAAGATGGCAATCTTACTGGCGGTTGCCAGAAAAGTAGATACCGGGGCAGGTGCGCCCTGATACACATCCGGCGTCCACAGTTGGAACGGCACCAGCGATAACTTAAAGCCAAGACCAACAATCATCATCCCCAGACCGGCCAGGATCAGCGGTTGGTGAATCATGGAGTCACTCAGGCTTTTGCCCAGACCAGCGAATGACAAACTACCAGACTCCGCATACAACAGCGCCATACCAAACAGCAGGAATGACGATGCCGCCGCCGACAGCAGCATGTATTTGATACTGGCTTCCAGTGAACGCTTCTGGCGATAGGCATAACCAATCAGGCCAAACAGCGGCAGGGAGATAAGCTCAATACCCAGGAACAGCGACGCCAGATGGTTAGCACTGGCTAACAGAATGCCGCCCATGGTGGCAATCAGCACCAACAGGTAGAACTCTTCACGGTTATCCGGATAGCCATTGAGCCAAGGATAAGCAAAGGTGCTGGTCGCCAGACTGGCAACAATCACCAGCCCGGTGTAGAACATCGCATAGCCGTCAATCCGCATCAGCGGCGTGACATCCATCGGCCCAACCTGACCGACAAAATAGAGTGACAGCAGCGCCAGGTTAAGCCCGATAACCGTCAGGGTGGCGTTAATAAAGTGATCGCGTCGCCACGCAATGGACAGCATCACAACCACCACCGTCAATCCGACGATCAACAGCGGTAGCATTGCGATCAGTTGTTGAGGAGTTATTGTCATGGCGAATTACGGCCTTGTTGTTGGAATAGATGAAGCATTGAACCATTGCTGTACATTACTCATCGCAGCATGAGATGTGTCGAGAATTGGCTGCGGATAAACCCCCAGCAATACTAACAACACCACTAACAGCAGGATGATAGACAGTTCCCTTGCACTCATGCCCGGTAATGCTTCTTCAGATTTTGGCGCGCCGTAATAAGCACGCTGCATCATAATCAGCGAATAAACCGAAGCAAAAACCAGCCCAAAAGTAGCAATCACGGTAATCACCGGAACCACCTGGAAGCTGCCAAACAGGATCATAAACTCGCCGACGAAGTTACCGGTGCCCGGCATCCCCAATGTTGCCACCGCGAAGAACAGCGATAGCGCAGGCAAGTATTTGATTCGACCCCACAGGCCGCCCATTTGACGCATATCACGGGTATGCAGGCGCTCATATAATTGGCCGCAGATGATGAACATACCGGCGGCTGACAGGCCGTGGGCAATCATCTGGATAACCGCGCCCTGGTAAGCCAGTTGGCTGCCGGTATAGATGGCAATCAACACAAAGCCCATGTGCGATACGCTGGTGTAAGCAATCAGGCGTTTGATATCGGTCTGGCAGAAGGCCATCCACGCACCGTAGAAGATACCGATGACACCCAGCCACATGGCGATTGGCGCAAACTCATGCGAGGCATTCGGGAACAGCGGCAGACTAAAACGCAGCAAACCATAAGCTGCGGTTTTCAGCAAAATCCCCGCCAGGTCGACAGAACCTGCCGTTGGTGCCTGACTATGCGCATCTGGCAACCAACCGTGCAATGGCACCACCGGCATTTTTACCGCGAACGCGATAAAGAAGCCCAGCATCAGCAGCCATTCCACATTGTGGGACATCGGGGTTTTCAACAAATCTTCATAGTTGAACGTCCAGATACCGGTGGCGTTGTAGTGCACGAACACCAGTCCCAGAATGGCAATCAGCATGATAAGGCCGCTGGCCTGGGTATAGATGAAGAACTTGGTGGCCGCCGCGATGCGGGTTTTACCGTCTGATGCTTTGTGACCCCACAAAGCAATCAGGAAGTACATCGGCACCAACATCATTTCCCAGAAGAAGAAGAACAGGAACATGTCGATGGCGAGGAATACGCCGATTACCCCACCCAGAATCCACAACAGATTCAGGTAGAAGAAGCCCTGATTGCGCTGAATTTCACGCCACGAACAGAGGATAGCCAGCACACCCAACAGGCCGGTCAGCACCACCATCAGCAGTGACAAACCATCTAAAGCCAGATGGAATGAGATACCAAACCGTGGGATCCACGGCAAGGTGAATTCTGACTGCCACTGCGGGATACCCGCCGGGTTCATCAGTGAATAGTTGCCCTGCACCCACAACTGCAAGGAGAGCACCAATGTCAGCCCCATCGCGAGTAGCGCTATCCAGCGCGGTACTCTGGTACCGAAGCGCTCACACTGCCAAGACAGTAAGCCGCCGATAAAGGGGATAAGAATTAGCCAAGGTAATAGCATGGCGTTTTGTGTCCCTAATTAAACGAAAAGCAACAGAGCCAGTACAACGACTGCACCCAAACCCATAGACGCGACATACCAACGCACCTGTCCATTTTCACTGAGCGTCAAACCACGGTTACTCCAGCGCGAAAGTATCGCCGGGGTATTCATCAGTGAGTTCAGCGGATCACGCTGTATCAGTTTTGCAATCCACAAATACGGACGGACAAACACGTTATGGTACAGCCAGTCGAAGCCCCATGCATGGAACCACCAGACCGTAAAGAAACGGCCCGGCGCACTTTGCGCGATGCTGTTGACCAGTTGACGTTTGCCCAGATACAGAAACGCTGCCAGTGCAATACCCATCACCACCAACACGCCGGAGAAGATTTCCAGCGGCATTTTACCCTCTTCACCGAAGTGAAGCTCAGGCAATACACCCGCCAGCGGTGGTGTTATCAGCGCGCCAACAAATGTCGATAGCACCAGCAACACGATCAGCGGCAGGTTGTGAGTGATCCCTTTAACCGGATGCGCTTGGGTTTTTGGCTCGCCGTGGAACACAATGAAAATCATACGGAAGGTATACAGCGCGGTAAGGAATGCCCCAACCAGCCCGGCGACCATCAGATTGATATGGCCACTGGCCAATGCGCCCCACAGAATTTCGTCTTTACTGTAGAAGCCTGCGGTGACGATTGGCAATGCTGCCAGCGCCGCGCCACCCACCAGGAAGCAGATATACACCAATGGAATAGTCTTACGCAGACCACCCATTTTGAAGATATTTTGCTCGTGGTGACAGGCCAGAATCACTGAGCCAGAGGAGAGGAACAGTAACGCTTTGAAGAATGCATGAGTCATCAGGTGGAAGATAGCCGCATCCCACGCCTGAACGCCAAGCGCCAGGAACATGTAACCAATCTGGCTCATGGTAGAATACGCCAGCACCCGCTTGATGTCGGTCTGCACCAGTGCGGCAAAACCGGCCAACACCAAGGTTACCGCCCCGATGATCCCCACCAGATGCAAGACCTCTGGTGCCATCAGGAACAGGCCGTGAGTACGGGCAATCAAATACACCCCCGCCGTCACCATAGTGGCCGCATGGATAAGCGCGGAAACCGGTGTCGGGCCAGCCATCGCATCGGCCAGCCAGGTTTGTAACGGTAACTGCGCCGACTTACCCACTGCACCACCGAGCAACATCAGCGTCGCCCAGGTAATGGCGGTAGAACCCATTTCCAGTTGCTGCGGTGCCAATACCATTAGCTCACGAATGTTCAGCGTGCCCAGTTCCTGATACAGGATGAACAGCGCGATGGCCAGGAACACGTCACCCACACGGGTCACGATAAAGGCTTTCATCGCCGCCGCACCGTTAGCCGGATTGGTGTAGTAGAAACCGATCAGCAGGTAACTGCACAGACCCACACCTTCCCAACCCAGATACATCAGCATCAGGTTATCGGCCAGCACCAAAACCACCATACTGGCGATAAACAAGTTGGTGTAGGCGAAGAAGCGGGAGTAGCCCTCTTCTCCACGCATATACCAAGAGGCATACATGTGGATAAGAAAGCCCACGCCAGTGACGACAGACAACATGGTCAGCGACAAGCCGTCCAGTGTCAGAGTCAACGGAATGTTGAAGGTGCCGACCGACATCCAGTTCCACAGTGTTTGGTTAAACACCTGAACCCCGGTTGCCTTCTGACTGAGGAAATCCACGGCAACATACAGTGTCACCAGTGCCGTTAGACCAATCGAACCCACCCCGACAGTAGCAGAGGTATTTTCAGACCAACGCCCACGGGAGAATGCCAACAGCAAGAAGCCCAGCAGTGGCAGCAGAATTGTTAAATATAATAGGTTCATCCGCGCATCTCACTGACTGTATCGATATTCAGAGTATGACGGCGACGATACAACTGAAGCAGCAGTGCCAGACCAATACTGGCCTCAGCCGCCGCCAGCGTGATCGCCAGGATATACATCACCTGACCGTCAGCCTGACCCCAATAACTGCCCGCCACCACAAAGGCGAGCGCCGCTGCATTGATCATCACTTCAAGGCTTATCAGCATAAACAGCAAGTTGCGACGAATCAACAACCCTGTCAGCCCCAGCACAAACAGAATGGCCGCTAAAATCAGGCCATGTTGTAGAGGGATCATGCTTGTTCCTCCGTTTTTCTTTTCGCGCTATCACTTGCGCCCAGCACTTCACCCGGTTTGTGTTCACGCCCGATGTGGAAAGCAACCACCAGACCGGACAGCAGCAGCATTGACGCCAGTTCCACCGCCAGTACATAAGGGCCGAACAAGCTAATACCGACCGCTTTGGCATCGACCATCTCACCACTGATCCCCTGATCAGATACCGAGCTAATGGCATAAATTAGTACCGACAGCAGTACCAACGCTAAAATACCAGGGCCAATCCACAGGCTCGGTTTCAGCCAATCGCGCTCTTGTTGCTCGACATTGCCCAGGTTCAGCATCATCACCACGAACACGAACAGCACCATAATGGCACCGGCGTAGACGATGATTTCCAACGCACCGGCAAAGTAAGCCCCCAGTGAGAAGAACACGGCTGAAATAGCCAGCAAAGAGATAATCAGGTACAGCAGCGCATGTACCGGGTTGGTGTGAGTGATAACGCGAATAGTCGCCACCACTGCCACCAATGCTGCAATATAAAATGCAAATTCCATGGAAAGCGGCTCCTAAGGCATCAGACCTTTAACGTCAATCGGTTTGGCTTCGTTTTCGGCTTCGCCTTTCTGCTTGCCGTCTACTGCCATACCGGACATCCGGTAGAAGTTATATTCCGGATATTTACCCGGCCCCGAGATCAACAAGTCTTCTTTCTCATACACCAGATCTTGACGCTTAAATTCACCCATTTCGAAATCCGGCGTTAGCTGGATAGCGGTTGTTGGGCAAGCCTCTTCACACAAACCACAGAAAATGCAGCGGGAGAAGTTGATACGGAAAAACTCGGGATACCAGCGGCCATCTTGGTGCTCAGCTTTCTGTAATGAAATACAGCCAACCGGACAGGCAACCGCGCACAGGTTACACGCAACACAGCGCTCTTCACCGTCGGGGTCGCGCGTCAGCACGATGCGACCACGGTAGCGCGGTGGCAGGTAAACCGGCTCTTCCGGATACATTTGGGTTTCGCGCTTGTGGAAGGCATGAAGGCCAATCATCCACAGGCTGCGCACTTGGGTGCCGAAACCAACCACTAACTCTTTCAACGTCATGGTTCATTCACCCCTTATTGAGCGTTGTACAAAATGACCGCGGCCGTCGCCAGCAGATTCAGCAGGGTCAACGGCAGGCAAACTTTCCAGCCGAATGACATCACTTGGTCATAACGTGGGCGCGGCAAGGATGCACGGATCAGAATGAACATCACCATGAAGAAAGCCGTTTTCAGCGCAAACCAGATAAATGGCGGCAAGAACGGGCCTTGCCAACCACCGAAGAACAAGGTGACTATCAGTGCAGAGACAGTCACGATACCGATGTATTCACCGACGAAGAATAGACCGAATTTCATACCGGAATATTCAATGTGGTAACCATCGGCCAGTTCTTGTTCAGCTTCTGGCTGGTCAAAGGGATGACGGTGACAGACCGCAACACCCGCAATGGCAAAGGTCACAAAACCAAAGAATTGCGGGATAACATTCCAGACGTGCTCCTGAGAGTTAACAATATCCTGCATGTTAAATGAGCCAGCTTGTGCGACCACGCCCATCAAAGATAAGCCGAGGAACACTTCATAGCTCAGGGTTTGCGCTGAAGCACGCATCGCCCCTAACAGAGAATATTTGTTATTACTGGACCAACCGGCGAACAGCACAGCGTATACCGCCAGCCCCGCCATCATCAGGAAGAACAAAACACCGATATTGAGATCTGCAACTGCCCAGGTCGGGCTGACCGGGACGATAGCAAACGACAGCAGTAGCGAGGTAAAAGCAATCACCGGGGCTAAGGTAAAAATAGCCTTGTCGGAGAAGCGCGGCACCCAGTCTTCTTTGAAGAACATTTTGATCATGTCAGCCACTAGCTGCAATGACCCGCCCCAACCGACACGGTTTGGCCCGTAACGGTTCTGGAACAAGCCCAGCAAGCGACGCTCGCCGAAGCTCATAAATGCACCGCAAGTCACCACCACCAGCAGAATCACTACCGCTTTCAGGACGGAGATTAAAATCTCAATCAATTCAGGGGTAAACCAGCTCATAGTACTGCCTCCCGCAGATTCTCAACGCGCGCACCCACCATAATCGGCGAAATACCCGGTAAGCCAAGCGGCAAACCGACCTGCCCCTGAGCCAAGGTTTCACTCAAACGCACCGGTAGACGCAAGGTCTGACCGGCACAGTTGAACTCCACCAGCGTACCGAGATTAACCCCAAGCGCTGCGGCATCGGCGGGATTGACCATCACATAAGGCTCTGGCATCCGCTGTTGAATCACATCTGAACGCTGAGACATCTCTTCACTACCAAACAGATGATAGTACGGGGCAATCTGCCAGCTTTCGCTGTTGGCGGTAAAGGCCGCCGGTATCGAATCAAAGTAACCGAGCGTTCCCTCCCCTGCTTCAATCAAGCGAATACCCGGATCACCAAAGCGCAGCTTGCCGCCCACTTCAGCCTGGAATTTGTTCCATGCTTGCGGTGAGTTCCAGCCCGGTGCCCAGGCAAATGGGATCTGCTGACGGTCAGCCAGTGGGCTGTTGTTCCCTTCCATTGAGAAGGCAAACGGTGTGTCGATATCCTGCGGTTGGCGCGGTTCGTGTACACTGATATCCGCACGCATGGCAGTACGGCCACTGTAACGAATTGGTGAGCGAGCCAGTTTCTGACCACGGATACGGAAGCTGGCATCGGGTGCGGCTTCAACAATCCCTTGCAACTGCGGCAATGCGGCAACACAGGCGGCAATCACATGATCCAGTTGCGTCCAGTCCACATGGCGGCTGGTATAGGTTGAGTGCAGTGAATGCAGCCAACGCCAGCTTTCCAGCATAATGCTGTTGTTTTCCGGTTTTTTCGGGTCGTCATAATAGGTTGGGTCATACACCTGGAAGAAGCGCTGAGCGCGGCCTTCCTGATTGACCAGCGTTCCATCACTTTCAGCAAAACTGGCCGCTGACAGAATCAAGTTCGCTTTATCCATAATGGCGGTGCGTTGATGATCAACCACAATCAGGTTGGCCACTTTATCCAATGCCGCATCAACTTTATCTTTCGCTGCATGGCGATAGAGATCGTTTTCCATCACGATAACGCTATCAGCGTCACCCTGGGTTAACGATTCCAGCGCGTGATCCAGAGAACCGCCGCCGATCATAGCAAGACCGATGCTGTTGGCTGCACTGGCAACAAAGGTAATACCGACGTCTGAACCACGGCCTTTCAGGGCTTTCGCCACGTTAGCGGCCGCTTCAATGATGGCATCGCTGCCAGCACTGCTGCCGGTAATAATCAGTGGTTTCTTCGCACCCGCCAAGGCTTGTACGATGATATCCACTTTGCCTTTCAGCTCTTTCGCTAAATCATCCACGGCTGGCGCAGATTCATCCAATGCATGCGCAATGGCGAAACCTAACCGGGCCTGATCATCCACTGGCGCACGGTAGTTCCATGCCGCGATATCATCCATACGGGTGTTATCAACGTTGGTGATAAACAGCGGGTGTTTAGCGTGCTGACCGATGTTCATGATGGCAGCAATCTGCCAGTCAGCGACTTTCTGTGCCGCCGCCATTTCACGCGCTTTGCCTTTCACCGCCTGACGAACAGACAGCGCGATTCGTGCACCGGTCTGGGTCAAATCTTCACCCAGAATCAGCACGGCGTCGTAGCTTTCAATTTCGCGTAATGCTGGCGTGTAGATACCGCCTTCGCGCAGCACTTTCAGCATCAATTGCAGGCGTTGTTGCTCGCTGGCGGCGATACCGGTATAGAAGTTTTCCGCTCCTACCAGTTCACGCAACGCAAAGTTGCTTTCCAAACTGGCGCGAGGTGAACCGATACCAATGGTTTTCTTCGCCTGACGCAGAATATCCGCCGCCCCCTGCATCGCCTGTTCAGCGTTCAGGTGGATCCAGTCATTGCCACGCAATTGCTGCGGCTGACGTGGGCGGTCTTTACGATTGACGTAGCCATAACCAAAGCGGCCACGGTCACACAAAAAGTAGTGGTTGACGCTGCCGTTATAGCGGTTCTCGATGCGGCGCAATTCACCGTAGCGTTCGCCAGGGCTGGTGTTACAACCCACGCTGCACTGCTGGCAGATACTTGGCGCGAACTGCATATCCCATTTACGGTTATAACGCTCGGAGTGGGTTTTATCAGTGAATACCCCAGTCGGACACACTTCTACCAGGTTACCGGAGAACTCGCTTTCCAACGTGCCGCTCTCAGTGCGACCAAAATAGACGTTATCGTGTGCGCCATAAACACCCAGATCGGTGCCATCAGCATAATCTTTGTAGTAACGCACACAGCGATAACAGGCGATACAGCGGTTCATTTCATGAGAGATGAACGGGCCGAGATCCTGATTCTGGTGAGTCCGTTTACTAAAGCGATAACGGCGGAAACTGTGGCCGGTCATCACTGTCATATCTTGCAGATGACAGTTACCCCCTTCTTCACAGACCGGGCAATCATGTGGGTGGTTAGTCATCAACCATTCAACCACACTCTCACGGAACGCTTTGGCTTCACCGTCATCAATGGAAATAAAGGTTCCATCGGTGGCCGGCGTCATACAGGACATCACCAAGCGCCCACGCGTGTCGTCCGCGTTTTGGTATTGCTTTACCGCACATTGGCGGCAAGCGCCGACGCTTCCCAGCGCCGGATGCCAGCAAAAGTAAGGAATATCGAGTCCCAGGGAGAGACAAGCCTGTAACAGGTTGTCGGCCCCGTTCACGTCGTATTCTTTGCCGTCTACATGAATCGTAGCCATATGCATGCTTCCAAATGACCTACCTTACGGCAGGCGTTAATCAAAAATTCTGACCCCCACGGCTAAACCGTGAGGGTATCTATGCTACCAGCGCTGCTTCAGCAAATTGTTCGGTTGAATACCGGCTATGGCTCGGGTGTTGCCATAGTCTTTGCTTGCGATCCCGGCTTCGAATTCTTCGCGGAAATATTTGATCGCACTTTGCAATGGTTCAACCGCGCCCGGCGCGTGAGCACAGAAGGTTTTGCCCGGCCCCAAGAAGCGGCAAAGCTGCTCCAGCGTTTCGATGTCACCCGGCTGACCTTCGCCGCGCTCCAGTGCGCGCAGGATCTTCACGCTCCACGGCAACCCATCGCGGCAAGGTGTACACCAGCCACAGGATTCGCGGGAGAAAAACTCTTCCAGATTACGCACCAGCGGCACCATACCAATTTCATGGTCGACTGCCATTGCCAATGCAGTGCCTAAACGGCTGCCCGCTTTAGCAATGTTTTCGAAGTCCATCGGCAAATCAAGGTGGTCGGCGGTCAGGAAGTCAGTCCCTGCCCCACCCGGCTGCCAGGCTTTGAATTTCAAGCCATCGCGCATACCACCGGCGTAATCTTCCAGAATTTCACGCGCCGAAATACCAAAGGGCAATTCCCACAGACCCGGATTTTTCACCCGACCAGAGAAGCCCATCAGTTTGGTACCGGCATCGTTACTTTTACCGGCGGTAATCCCCTGATACCATTCCACGCCATGCTCAAGAATGGCCGGAACGTTACACAGAGTTTCAACGTTGTTAACGCAGGTTGGTTTGCCCCAAACACCAGAAGATGCCGGGAAAGGCGGCTTGGAGCGGGGGTTGGCACGGCGGCCTTCCAGCGAGTTAATCAGTGCCGTTTCTTCACCGCAAATATAACGACCCGCCCCGGTATGAACAATCAGCTCAAAATCAAAGCCGCTGCCCATAATGTTTTTGCCAAGCAAACCCGCTTCAGTCGCCTCGCTAATCGCACGGCGCAAGTGCACGGCAGCTTCGATATATTCGCCACGCAAAAAGATGTAACCGCGGTAAGCTTTCAGCGCAAAGGCACTGATCAGCATTCCTTCCACCAACAAATGAGGCAATTGCTCCATTAGCAGGCGGTCTTTATAGGTGCCCGGTTCCATCTCATCGGCGTTACACAGCAGATAGCGGATGTTCATGCTTTCGTCTTTTGGCATCAGGCTCCACTTCAAACCGGTGGAGAAGCCAGCACCGCCACGCCCTTTCAGGCCGGCGTCTTTGACTAAGCTAACAACATCAGGTGCTGCCATGCCTTTTAAGGCTTTTTCCGCGCCGACATAGCCGTTTTTGCTGCGATATTCATCCAACCATACAGGCTGTTTATCATCGCGCAAACGCCAGGTCAGCGGGTGCATTTCCGGCGTGCGCACAATCTCTTTGGTAAAACCTGAGTGGGCTGTCATGGATATTGCTCCAGTAACTTCTCAATATCTTCAGGCTTCAGGTAGCTGTGCGTATCGTCATCGATCATCATGGTCGGGCCACGATCACAGTTACCCAAACAGCAGGTCGGCAGCAGCGTAAAGCGGCCATCAAAGGTAGTCTGACCTGGTTGAATGCTAAGTTTTTTCGAAATCGCGGCTTGAATGCCCTGATAACCGGTGATGTGGCACACCACGCTGTCACAGTAGCGGATCACATGACGCCCAACCGGTTGACGGAAGATCTGACTGTAGAATGTCGCCACACCTTCAACATCGCTGGCCGGGATACCCAACACTTCAGCAATGGCGTGAATCGCCCCATCCGGCACCCAACCGCGCTGTTTTTGCACAATTTTCAGTGCTTCAATTGACGCGGCGCGGGCATCTTCGTAATGGTGCTTTTCATGTTCGATAGCATCACGTTCTTCAGCACTCAATTCGAAAACTTCAACTGTGGTCGCCGGTTCAGCCGCATTGACTGCCAGACTTGCCACATTTTGGCTTTCGTTACTCACCTGAGTCTCTTTTTGGTTGCTCATAATTAGCGGTCCACATCAGACATTACAAAATCGATACTGCCCAGATAGACGATCAGGTCAGATACCAGGCTGCCACGGATAACCGAGGGGATCTGCTGCAAATGGGCATAACTTGGCGTACGTATCCGGGTGCGATAGCTCATGGTGCTGGCGTCACTGGTCAGATAGTAGCTGTTGATCCCTTTGGTCGCCTCAACCATCTGGAATGATTCGTTAGCTGGCATCACCGGACCCCATGAAACTTGCAGGAAGTGAGTAATCAGCGTTTCGATATGTTGCAGCGTGCGTTCTTTCGGCGGCGGAGTCGTCAGTGGATGGTCTGCCTTGAATGGGCCTTCTGGCATGTTTTTATAACATTGCTCCAGAATACGCAGGCTTTGACGCAACTCTTCCACTTTCAGCATCACGCGGTCATAACAGTCGCCGTTGTTACCGACTGGCACTTCAAAATCAAAGTTTTCATAGCCGGAGTATGGCCGCCATTTACGCACGTCAAACTCAACGCCAGTCGCACGTAAGCCAGCACCGGTCACACCCCATTCCAATGCTTCTTTGGCATTGTAGGCCGCAACACCGATAGAACGCCCTTTCAGGATACTGTTCTGCAACGCCGCTTTGACGTAGGAATCAAGACGTTTTGGCATCCAGTCAAGGAAATCACGCAGCAAACGCTCCCAGCCGCGTGGTAAGTCATGCGCCACACCACCAATACGGAACCAGGCTGGGTGCATACGGAAACCGGTAATCGCCTCAATCACGTCATACACTTTCTGCCGGTCAGTAAAGGCGAAGAACACCGGTGTCATTGCGCCAACGTCCTGAATGAAAGTACTGATGTACAGTAAATGGCTGTTGATGCGGAACAATTCAGACAACATCACGCGGATGGTTTTAACGCGATCCGGCACTTCTATGCCCGCCAGTTTTTCAACGGCCAGCACGTAAGGCATCTCGTTAACGCACCCGCCCAGGTACTCAATACGGTCGGTATAAGGAATGTAGCTGTGCCAGGACTGGCGTTCGCCCATTTTCTCCGCACCACGGTGGTGGTAACCCACATCTGGCACGCAGTCGACAATCTCTTCACCATCAAGCTGCAACACGATACGGAACGCACCGTGCGACGAGGGGTGGTTCGGGCCGAGGTTAAGGAACATAAAGTCCTCATTTTCGGTGCCGCGCTTCATGCCCCAATCTTCCGGTTTGAAAGTCAGTGACTCCATCTCCAGATCCTCTTTCTGCTTGGTCAGCACAAAGGGATCGAACTCGGTAGCACGCGCCGGGTAATCTTTACGCAGCGGATGCCCTTCCCAGCTCTGCGGCATCATGATGCGCGTCAGATGAGGGTGACCATCGAAGGTAATACCGAACATTTCCCAAGTTTCGCGCTCATACCAGTTGGCATTAGGGAAAATCTTGGTGGCTGTGGACACATGTAAGTCTTTTTCAGACAGTGCCACTTTCAGCATGATATCGCGGTTGCGTTCGATGGAAAGCAGATGATAGAAAACAGAAAAATCCGCATCAGGCAAGCCCTGGCGGTGGGTTCGAAGGCGTTCATCTACGCCATGCAGATCGAACAGCATGACATACGGCTTCGGTTGTTTTCTCAGAAATGACATTACTTCCAGTAATTGTTCACGCTTCACCCATACCACGGGCATCCCGGTGCGTGTTGCCTGAACAACAAAGGCCTCTGGCCCAAAACGGTTCGACAGTTCACTGATCACCGGATCATCAAGATGATCGCGGGTCTGCCATGCAGGCTGAGTGCTGTCGGACGTCGTTAAATCGGTCATTATTTATTTACCACACTGTTTTTTCACCACATTAAATGTGTCATTTTGTGGTCATTTGCCGCACACATGTTCTGGAAGGAAACGGTTCTCTCCAAAAACAAATCACTTACGCACCAGAGTCTTACGCCTAAAGACCGCGTTAGATTTCGTCAGGGGTGCGCAGGTTAGTTACTGCAATTCGTTCAGCATGCTTACGTTCTCTTTCTGGCTGCATATTGGCGCGGTAAACACCTTGATCACCGACAACCCAAGAGAGAGGACGGCGCTCTTTACCGATAGATTCCTGTAGCAGCAACAAGGCTTGCATATAGGCTTCCGGGCGCGGTGGGCAGCCAGGAATATACACATCTACCGGCAGGAATTTATCCACACCTTGTACGACAGAATAGATATCGTACATGCCGCCGGAGTTGGCACAGGCCCCCATCGAAATAACCCATTTTGGTTCCAACATTTGTTCATACAAACGCTGAATAACCGGGGCCATCTTGGTAAAGCAGGTACCGGCCACTACCATGAAATCAGCCTGACGCGGGGAGGCACGCAATACTTCTGCACCGAAACGTGCCACATCATGCACGGCGGTGAACGAGGTCACCATCTCCACATAACAGCAGGAAAGACCGAAGTTATACGGCCAAAGAGAGTTCTTACGCCCCCAGTTCACCATGTCATGCATGGCGTTCTCAAGTTTACCCATGTAAACACTACGGTGGACATGTTGCTCGAGAGGATCGCCGCTGACGGTTTCCTGAGTTTGCAGGGGGTAACGGTCGTTCTCACCGTTAGGGTCTATGCGGGTGAGCGTATAGTCCATGTTAATGCCTCGCTGTATTTATTGACCTATACCCTTTGTTCTTGGAGCCGCAGGGTTGTTAGCTGTGCGCCCTCACCCGAATCACTTACCTCGGTAAGCTTATCGGGGGTCGTTCGCTTGCTGCTTACCTGCAACACCAAGCTCTTTGGGTATATCTGGATGACTGCTGGCGTATTTGACTATGCTCGGTTTGCTCACACGGCGATTAGAACGCACAGGAGTCCAATCCAGAGCGCCAATACGCACCAGATAAACCAAACCAGCCAAGAGCACCAAAATGAAAATGGTTGCTTCGATAAAGCCGACCCAGCCACTCTCACGGATAGAGATTGACCAGGCGTACAAGTACAGGGCTTCAACATCGAAAATAACGAAGAACATGGCGACCAGGTAGAACTTGGCAGACAAACGCATACGCGCGGAGCCTACGGAGTCAATACCGGATTCATAAGGAACGTTTTTGGCACGGGCCCGAGCTCTCCCGCCCAGAAAGAACGCACCCAACAGCATCAAACCGCACAGTCCGATAGCGCCGATCAGGAATACAGCGAACGCCCAATGATGAGCGATAACTTCAGTGGTTGTTGACATACGCATTGCTTACTCATCAAAAGTGGTGTCGAACATCCTGCTCTTTAGTTGGCAGTTAGCGCACCACATCGATTCAAAGGGAAGGAATAAAAACCACACAAAACACACTGTCTTTACAACTATTTAGCCAGCGCTTTACTGTGGGCTTTTTACTCCTTTCAGTAACCTTTTGTCAACTTTGACAAAAGTAACTACACATTAATTTACAAACGCACGATCTTGCTTAACAAATGGTGCGAACTCGACAGCTAAATCGAGTCAGTCATTTATCAAGCCAGAACATACACATATAAACCAACGTGAATGTTTCATAATAACTATACCATTGTCTCAGGAATAACCGATTCTTCCACTCACTAGCTAGGGGTATTTTTTTGATCCAGAACACGTTTTGAGTGTTATTTCATGAATATCCAACATAGAAAGTTGTTTTCTTTCTTACATAAATAATGGAACGGCGTTTTGATAAAATATAAATGTACGAATGTAAGGGGAATATTGACCATTATTTTTATAAGGTTATCGCATTTTACTTTGTTCTGGCAAATGTGCGTTAGTAAAATAAACAACGCTTTTAATGGAAAATTAAATCGAAGGCTGACAAAGGCGTTATTTACTTGTCAGTAAATAAAAAAGCCCCTGTTAAACAGGGGCTTGGGATAATTAACAAGATGAAGTCGCTTAATTCTTTTCGTCGATTAGACGATCAGCAACAAGGGAGGATTTTGGTCCCACCAACAAGCCATGTTGATGACCGGTTTGCATCGCATCGAAAATGGCTAACGCCAATTCATTGTCACACCGGCTGTCTTTACACAATGCATAATGTGTTTCAGGCAAGCGCGGTAAGCCTTCAGTTTCCCCTAGCACACGTAAATCCGGACTCATCATTTCAATTGGTCTGGCAGTCACACCCAGCCCTGCTCTAACTGCCGCTCGGATGGCAGAAAGCGAAGAGGCTACATAGGCGATGCGCCATGCAATACCGGCTCTGGTCAGATGATCTAGTGCCATATCACGGAATGGGCTTGGCCCATCCATTACCACTAACGGCACTGTTTCACCTTTCTGGTACTGATAATCAGCAGAGCAATACCAAAGTGTCGGTGATGTTCTTAAAATTACGTGAGGATGGGTGTCAACTTTGGCTGTGGTAATAGCCAAATTCACTTCGCCGTCACTCAGCATATCAGCGATAAACTGGCTGCGTTTTACCCGCACATCTATCGCCAGTCGAGGATAAAGTGTGGCCACTCGGTTTAGCAAAAAAGGTAACAAAGTATCGGCAGTATCATCAGATGCGCCAATAATGAGTGAGCCTTCTATATTGCTGTACATAAGTGACGTACAAGCTTCATCGTTAAAACGTAAGATTTTTCTGGCATAACCAAGTAACTGGAGACCTTGTTCAGTCAATAATTTGTTACGCCCGTGGCGGGCAAATAACTCCTTACCGACTAGCTGTTCTAACCGTTGCATTTGTTGGCTTACTGCTGATTGAGTTCGGCAAACCGCTTCAGCTGCGACAGCAAAAGTATTTAAGTCAGCAACAGCTACAAAGGTTCTAAGCAGATCGAGGTCGAGATTAATTATCGGACGATTTGCATTTGTCATAGTGTATTCTTCACTTTTTTGAATTCTAACTTCAAACTACCCTGGTGTTTAACTCTTAGCGCCATCAATAAGGGACAACGCTAAGTATGACAGTACCCCACTCATTAGAGTAGGGCAAAAAATTTACTTATATTTCGTTACCGCTATCTCTTTTTAAAAAAATCTATTGGTCGGTTGATGCACTGATTTGTAAATAATGTCATGTAAATCAGCTAAATCTTCGATTAATGAAGATTTTTTCAGCTTTATTTACCTCGACTTTTGAAGATTTATAACGAGTTACCTGACGATTCTAATTAAATTTATGTCTTTAGCCCGCCATAAAATATCAAAAAATCTCAATATATCTCTGCACTCCATTTTATCTAATCCAATGAATTCAACGAATAGCATTTGTTTATCATTGATATAAAAAGCAGATAACATCAATTATTCTTAATAGTTTTCCTATTTACAAATTATGGATTATCGGCCCATTTATAATATGTATGATGATATAAGGAAGGTGATAAGGAGTGGCTTTATTAAAAATAGGCTATATCCAGGCTCCCCTCCCTTGAAAGGGCCTATTTTTAAGCTAGCAAAAAGCAGTAAATGCCGGTTAGACACCTTTTTTGTTAATGCCGAATCTCGCCAGAAAACGCTGAATAAAACTTCAGCCTAACTCATCAATTCAACATAACCGGTGGGTGTTGAGTGGCAAAAATAGCAGTCCCTCTCTTGGTTCTTTTCCGACGAAAATCATTTGCACTAAACCGCTGTATAGAACTTCAAAAATCAGCGGCGTCGGAGTACATTGGATGTCTTGCAGTGTTCCACGCTGAGGACACGCTTTTACCAGCAAAAGGCTCAATTTTTTATGTCCCCCATTGAGAAATCCAGCAAACTGGACAACGTCTGTTACGACATTCGTGGCCCGGTGCTAAAAGAAGCTAAGCGTCTTGAAGAAGAAGGTAACAAGGTTCTGAAACTAAACATCGGCAACCCTGCCCCGTTTGGTTTTGATGCCCCGGATGAAATTCTGGTGGATGTGATCCGTAATTTGCCAACGGCACAAGGCTATTGCGACTCCAAAGGCCTGTTTTCGGCGCGTAAAGCCATTATGCAGCACTATCAGGCCCGCGATATGCGTGACCTGACTGTCGAGGATATCTACATTGGAAACGGTGTTTCTGAGTTGATCGTACAATCCATGCAGGCGTTGTTAAACCTTGGCGATGAGATGCTGGTGCCGGCACCGGATTACCCGTTATGGACGGCGGCAGTGTCGCTTTCGAGCGGTAAAGCCGTACATTATATGTGTGACGAAGAATCCGGCTGGTTCCCAGATCTGGATGATATCCGCAGTAAAATCACCCCGCGTACCCGTGGGATTGTGATTATTAACCCGAATAACCCAACCGGTGCGGTCTACAGTAAAGAGCTGTTGCTGGAGATTGTCGAAATCGCCCGCCAAAATGACCTGATTATTTTCGCCGATGAGATCTACGATAAGATTTTATATGACGAAGCGCAGCATCATTCTATTGCGGCTCTGGCCCCTGATTTACTCACCATCACCTTCAATGGTTTGTCCAAGACTTATCGCGTGGCCGGCTTCCGTCAAGGCTGGATGGTATTGAACGGCCCGAAGAAACACGCCAAAGGTTACATTGAAGGCCTGGAAATGCTGGCATCCATGCGCCTGTGCGCCAACGTGCCAATGCAACATGCGATTCAGACTGCATTGGGGGGCTATCAGAGTATTAGCGAGTTTATTCAACCGGGTGGGCGTCTGTACGAGCAACGCAACCGCGCCTGGTATCTGATTAATCAGATACCGGGTGTTTCCTGTGTCAAACCTCAGGGCGCGCTGTATATGTTCCCGCGTATTGATGCCAAGCGCTTTAATCTACACGATGACCAGAAACTGGTATTGGATCTGCTGTTGCAGCAAAAAGTGTTGCTGGTACAGGGCAGTGCCTTTAACTGGCCATATCCAGACCATGTACGGATTGTGACATTACCGCGCGTGGATGAGTTGGAGATGGCGGTTGGGAAACTGGGGCGATTCCTTGAGACATATCATCAGTAAATGTTTTATTAGGGTTTGATTTGGTGATTAGTTCGGTTGAGATTTAATCATGTAATCGATTCGGTTGTTAGGGCAGATCGAATCATTTTTTCGGTTGATAATCCTTCAGTTATGACCTGACCACCGTAGACTCAACCGAGCAGGAGGGCAAGCCGGCCCTCCTGCTCCTGCGGCTTGCGCGAAATATTACTGCTATTCGCAGTCCCCTCCGGCAGCCGTTGGCCTTATCGAGCCAGCGCGAGTCGCTTCCTGCTCCAGCGCGCTTTTCGCCGCCGTCCATGGCGGCTCACTCGGGCCATCGTCTTTGTCGGTAATATTTCTGATTGCGCTCAACATCAAAAACCAATTCAAAACCCTGTTTTAGGTTTTGAAGTTTAAAAGCACATTTGAGCTGCCGAGTGAAGAATGAAGGTAGGACGCGAGGCATGGATGCCGAGCGAGGGCCGCTTGAGCATGGATGCGACAACACTGCGTAGCAGTTTTGAACAACGCTTGCGTTGGCCCGAAGGGTTGCCTCGAAGAGGCTATAATCGGCCCGGTCCGTCTGCGTAATGATGAGTGAGGGAACCCACGCAGTGGGCAAGCGATACGTGCGAAGCGCGGGATTCCACAAGGGGGCGCGCCCGCACCCTTTGGCGGTTGAGGCATTGGAGGTTAGATGAGCGATGAAGCTCTAACAACCGAACCTAATCACAAGACCGAATAACAACCGAAATAGGTTCCGATCAAATCCAACATCAACCAAAACCCAATCTGATATGCTATCCCCGGTTCTACCTTTAAAAGTCACAAAGAGAGAAAACTATGAGTCACTTCTTCGCTCACCTATCCCGCTTGAAACTGATCAACCGCTGGCCGCTGATGCGTAATGTCCGTACTGAGAATGTTTCTGAGCACAGTTTGCAGGTGGCATTTGTCGCTCATGCATTGGCTATCATCAAAAACCGTAAATTTAATGGCAATCTTAATGCCGACCGTATCGCACTGCTGGCGATGTATCACGATGCCAGTGAAGTGATCACCGGTGATTTGCCAACCCCTATCAAATATTACAACCCACAAATTGCGCATGAATACAAAAAGATAGAAAAAGTCGCCCAGCAGAAATTGATCGAAATGCTGCCCGCTGAGTTACAGCAGGATTTCCGCTGTCTGTTGGATGAACACTATTACAGCGAAGAGGAAAAAGCACTGGTTAAACAAGCTGATGCCCTGTGCGCTTATCTCAAATGTTTAGAAGAATTATCCGCAGGTAACAATGAGTTCATCCAAGCCAAAGCGCGGCTGGAGAAGACCCTCGCCATGCGTCAAAGCCCGGAAATGGATTATTTTATGGAAATTTTCGTCCCCAGCTTCAGCCTATCACTGGATGAAATCAGCCTCGATTCACTGGATTAAAGTTAAAGTTGAAGTTGAAGTTGATTTTCAAAAGCACATTTGAGCTGCCGAGCGAAGAGTATAGGTAAGGAAAACGGGCAAGACGCCCGTTTTAGGCGTCACGCGGAGGGACGCGACAACACTGCGAAGCAGTTTTGAACAACGCTTGCGTTGGCCCGGAGGGTAGCCTCGAAGAGGCTATAATAGCCGTCCGTCAGCCGAAACGATGAGTAAGGGGACCTGCGAAGCTGGCACGCGATACGTGCGCTAACGCGGGGATTCCACAAGGGGTCACGCGCTTGTGACCCCTTTGGCGGTTGAGGCACCAAGGGGCAAGGTGAGCACCAATCTCATATCAACCGAACTAAACACAACTCTTACCCTGTAGCATCCCAATCAGAATGGGAACAGCACCGGCACCACCATCACACTAACAATCATGACTAATATCGTAAATGGCACCCCGATGCGGATAAAATCACCGAATTTATAGCCACCGGGGCCTAAAACCAAGGTATTAACCGGGGACGAAACCGGCGTCATAAAGGCCGCTGATGCGGCAATACCGATAATCATCGCGAATGGATACGGGGAAAGCGACATCTCACGAGCGGCAGCGATGGCAATCGGTGCCATCAACACCGCTGTCGCGGTATTGGAGATAAATAGCCCGATGGTGGCGCACAGCACAAATAAGCACAGCAACATCACTCTCGGCCCCATGCCACCCGCTACATCCATTAGCCCCTGCACAATCAAATCTACCCCCCCCGTTTTTTGCAGCGCTTGCGCAAAGGGCATCATCCCAATAATCAGGATCAAGCTCGGCCAATGGATTGAGCGATAAGCACTTTCCATGTCAATGCAGCGAAACTGCCCCATCAACAAACACGCCACCAACGCCGCTATCACATTCGGCACTTCGTCAGTTAGCATCATCGCTACCATCAAGGCCAGACAGAACAACGCATGGGGTGCCTGCGAAATGGCGGGTGCCACTTCATCCACTTCAGCCGGTAAATTCAGCACGATAAAGTCACGGGTTTTAGCCTGTAACTGACGGATCAACTTCCAGTCACCGATAACCAGCAAAATGTCACCAAATTGCAGTTTGTCATCAACCAGTTTGCCTTCCAATGTCTTGCCATTGCGGCGGATACCAACCACATTCAGGCCATAGCGGGTGCGGAAGGTGACTTCACGTAAACTTTTCCCTAATAGCGCAGAATCAGGAATCAGAGAAACTTCAGCCATCCCGACGTTACGGGCCTGTTCGGAGAAATATTCGCCGCGCAGCACCATCGGCTCCAGCATTTGCTCAGTACAGAACTCACGTAAATCTATGTCGCAATCAGACATATCAATCAGTAAGACGTCATTCTCATGCAATTCAGACGAACCGGTGGCGCTGACCATCACCCGCCGAAAACGTTTCCAGCGTTCAATCCCTACCACGTTCGCACCATAACGGGCGCGCAGATGCAGCTCATCAAGCGAACGGCCAATCAAAGGGGAATCGTGACGAATCGCCAAACGGCGGGCGCGACCGGTAAGTTTATAATCGCGGATAAGATCACGGAAGGTACGGCGCTTCCATTGCTGCTCTCTTTCTGAACTTTCCGGTTTCCCCCCCAGCCAGTGGCGGGCAACTAACATGTAGCCAACCCCCATCAGCAAAATGATAATGCCAATCGGTGTCACGCCAAAGAAACCAAAACCTTTGATGCCCTCGCGCAATAATTCACTGTTGACCACCATATTAGGCGGCGTTGCCACCAACGTCATCATGCCGCTAATCAGCCCGGCAAAGCTTAATGGCATCATCAGCCGCCCCGGAGAGATCTTCATTCGACTGGCGACACTTAATACCACCGGGATAAAAATCGCCACCACGCCGGTCGAACTCATAAAAGCGCCCAATCCAGCGACCGTGACCATTAATAGCGCCAACATTTTGGTTTCGCTGTGGCCGGCCACTTTGACCAACCAATCACCCACCTGATAAGCGACGCCGGTTCTGACCAGCCCTTCACCAATAACAAACAGCGCGGCGATCAAAATAACATTGGGGTCACTAAATCCGCTGGTGGCTTCACCTAATGACAAGGTGCCGCTCATCACAAAGGCAATTATCACCAACAGAGCCACGACATCCATACGCAATTTATTGGTGGTAAACAGTACAATAGCGATTAAAAGTAGCGTCAATACCCACAATAGTTCGCTGTTCAAAATGGCCTCGCTGGCTACAAGTGAAAGGGAATATCCGGCTCTGGCAGTAAAACATTAAAATCAATGCCGACCGCTGTCTGAGATCAATAATGGCTGCAAATTTATGTGCTTACTATCCCACAATCGCATTATCGTGTTTTTTTCTAAAAGAAAACTCTGCAATTTGTGATGCAATATTTAGCCAAAAATAAAACTTATCCCGCGTATTCAGAGCCATTTAACCGACTGACTATACAGAGAATAGTCTATTGTAGGCAGGTCATTAGGGCATTATCGGCAGGGGCAATTGCAGATCGTCTGCTAGCCATTTTTACGGTTATTCACTATGCGATAAAGTTTGGGCTAAGCCACAGAATCTTCACCGTTTGCCATCACAGATAGCGCAGTAAAAACCAACAAAAAGAGCGCCATCCGGCGCTCCCAGTGGAGAGAGTAAGGCATCTCGATAGTGCTTAATCTAGCAGCACGACCCGCGCACCCTGAGCCGTACTGTCAACGCGAATGTGTGCCAGCGAACTTAGCACCAGATCAACTTGATCGAGTTTAGGCGTATCGCTTGGGGCATTAACCGCAATCACCTGACAGCCCGCTGCCAGGCCCGATAAAATCCCGGCGGGGGCATCTTCCACCACGATACAATCCGCAGGTGCTAAGCCTAAACGCTCTGCCCCCAACAAATATGCATCTGGTTGAGGCTTACCATGCTTAACCAATTCGCAGGTGATAAACACCTCAGGCAGCGGCAAGCCCCCTGCGGCACGGCGGGCTGAAGCCACCGGAACCGAGCCGGAGGTGACGATAGCCCACGGGATAGATAAGTTGTTCAGCCGTTCTAGCAATGCCACCGCCCCCGGTAGCGCGGTGACGCCGTCAGTGTCATTAGCTTCAACTTGTTCCAATGCCAGAAACTCGGCTTGCAGTTCGGCATCACTCGCACCCGGCATAAAATGGCGTAAAGAGGTAATGGCTTGTTTACCGTGGATAAAATCCAGCACTTCAGCGGGGCTAATGCCACGGCCCTGTGCCCAGCCAATCCAGGCTCGTTCAACAGCCGGCAGTGAGTCAACCAAAGTTCCATCTAAATCAAAAAGAAAACCTTTACACTCCACAAGCACATCCTCTTAAAACGTCAATCAGGCATTAATAATTTGCGAAATTTCAACCGCACTCAGGTGATATTGGCGTGGGCATGATTGCCAGATAGCCAGCATACGTTGGTATTTGTCCCACATTGGGGTTTGGGAATTGAAACCGTGAGTTCCTGAGTCAAAATGGGTATAGCGGCCTTCGGTATTAACCATAAAGCGCACATAACTCAGGTAACGGGACTCAGTGGCAGCATCAAAGCCCAGGAAGGCGACACGGCGTTCATCCAGTTCCTGCTTCTCTTTCAGGTTGCCCCAAGAGACTTGCAGTGCGTGATGCATCTCCATGATATTAATGATAGTACGGCAAGTCTCTTCGCTCATTTCACCAAAATCGCGATCCAGTTCACGCATCTGTAAACCGAAACCACGTTCGACGATAGTTTGCTGGCGGCGATAACGCTCAGCGTTTTCTGGATCCAGCATCGTCATCATCTTGTACTGATTCGACAAAATGAGTCGTTGGGCGTTTGTCATATCCATCACTAAACTCCTAAGGCATAAATAATGAGGAAATCATCGCACACAGAGCCGTGGCATACTTTGATTTGACAAGGGATTTTGCACAGGGAATTACCGGGCGCAGGAAAACCCAGTCAGAAACCCGATAACAAGCCGCCGTTACAAATCATCAAGAAACGTTTTATCCAACTGTTTAAAGGCACGTTTCAGCACGTCAGCCAAAGATTGGTAAGTCGGCGTTTGTTCAACAGGCGCAACGGCTTGCCCAGCTTCGGCCAGCTTGTTACGGACATCGTGGAACCACTGGAGTAATGTTGGCGGAAGCGGCGTGATTGCCCGTTTACCTAGCCACCATAATCCTTGCAGCGGTAAGCCGCAGGCGAAAAGAGCGGTAGCAATTGCTGGCCCCAGTTGACCGCCCAGCGCTATCTGCCAGGTTAGGGTAAAGATTGCCAGCGGTGGCATGATGCGAATGCCAAAACGAGTTGCTGTCGCCACGCGATTCTCCGCAAACACCGGTGCCAGGCGTTTATCCGCCGGCCAGGTCTTCATATAGTGCTGGCCGCGCTGGAGTACCTGAAACCAACTTACGGAGTCAGAAGGTTCTGTTGTCATGGCTCACCTCAACTTCACAAACAAAGATTAAAAAATTTTTTGCAATCCACAAACTAAAAATTAGTCTGTTAAATATATTTTGTTTTTAGGCCGCGCTATCGGTATCCTAACTAGGCCTTTTGGCCGCTAGAAGATGATGCTATTTATGTCAACTTTTCGCAGCATTTAAATCATTTTTGTTAAATCGTACCGATTTTTATCACCAGGCTTTAACGTTAGTTCTTAATGTTTAATCGGCGGTTTTTCTATCATCATGCCTTTTTTGCTATCGCATGATGTTAATCATTAATGTCGACGCCAATATGCGCTACGCTTTTGGTTAGATTGACGTTTTATTAACCTCGTGTTTTCGCTGTTTTTGTCCCCTCGATACAATATAGGTATCGGTCATACAAAAACAAACGCCGAACACGACTATAAATAGGTACTTCCATGTCGAGTAAGCTAGTACTGGTTCTTAACTGCGGTAGCTCTTCCCTTAAATTTGCTATCATCGACGCGACCAATGGTGAAGAACACCTCTCTGGTTTAGCCGAATGCTTCCATCTGCCGGAAGCCCGTATCAAATGGAAACTGGAAGGCAGCAAACAGGAAGCAGCATTGGGTGCTGGTGCAGCACACAGCGAAGCACTTAACTTCATTGTTAATACTATTCTGGCACAAAAACCAGAGCTTTCTGCACAGTTGACTGCAATTGGTCACCGTATTGTGCATGGCGGCGAGAAATTCACCGCATCAGCAATCATTACCGACGAAGTACTGCAGGGTATCAAAGATTCCTCCTCGTTTGCACCACTGCATAACCCTGCTCACCTGATCGGTATCGCTGAAGCATTGAAATCCTTCCCGAATCTGGCTGATAAAAATGTCGCCGTGTTTGACACCGCGTTCCACCAGACTATGCCGGAAGAGTCTTACCTCTACGCCCTACCGTACAGCTTATACAAAGATCACGGTATCCGTCGTTATGGTGCGCACGGTACCAGCCACTTCTATGTGAGCCAGGAAGCGGCAAAAACCCTGAACAAGCCACTGGAAGAGCTGAACGTCATCACTTGCCATTTGGGCAACGGTGGCTCAGTGACTGCGGTGCGTAACGGTAAATGTGTTGATACTTCTATGGGCCTGACGCCACTGGAAGGTCTGGTGATGGGGACTCGTAGTGGCGATATCGATCCTGCCATCATTTTCCATTTGCATGATGCATTGGGCATGAGTGTTGAACAAATCAACAAAATGCTGACCAAAGAGTCTGGCTTGTTGGGCCTGACTGAAGTCACCAGCGATTGCCGTTATGTTGAAGACAACTATGCAACCAAAGCCGATGCTAAACGTGCAATGGACGTATTCTGCCACCGTCTGGCGAAATACATCGGTGCTTACACAGCACTGATGGATGGTCGTCTGGATGCTGTGGTATTCACCGGTGGTATCGGTGAAAACGCCGCGATGGTACGCGAACTGACACTGGACAAACTGGGCCTGCTGGGCTTTGAAATTGATCACGAACGTAACATGGCCGCGCGCTTTGGTAAGTCTGGCACCATCACCAAAGATGGCAGCCGTCTGGCTCTGGTTATCCCAACCAATGAAGAGCTGGTTATCGCGCAAGACGCTTCTCGTCTGACCGCATAAGAATTTTTGACATATACCCAAAGTCATTGGAGTTGCAGGTAGGCGGCAAGCGAATAAATCCCGATGAGCTGACTCAGGTCAGTGATTCGGGTACATGAGTATAGCCAACAACCCTGCGGCTTCAAGGATGAAGGGCATAACCGAAGAGGTTTAGCCGTGTCCCGTACAATTATGTTGATCCCTACCGGCACCAGCGTTGGTTTAACCAGCGTCAGCTTGGGTGTCATCCGCTCTATGGAGCAAAAAGGTGTGCGCCTGAGCGTATTCAAGCCAATCGCTCAGCCGCGTGCTGGTGATAATGCACCTGACCAAACCACCACCATCATTCGTGCCAACTCCAGCATAACTGCTGCCGAGCCGCTGAATATGGGTTATGTGGAAACCTTGCTGAGTTCTAACCAGCAAGATGTGTTGATGGAAGAGATTGTTGCCCGTTATCACGAAAATACCAAAGACGCAGAAGTGATTCTGGTTGAAGGCTTGGTGCCAACACGCAAACATCAGTTTGCCAATGCACTGAACTATGAAATTGCCAAAACCCTGAATGCTGAAATCGTCTTTGTTATTGCTCTGGGTAATGATTCACCAGGCCAATTGAAAGAGCGCATTGAACTGGCTCGTTCCAGTTTCGGTGGCAGCAAAAATAAAAACATCACCGGTGTCATCATTAACAAACTAAACGCACCCGTTGATGAGCAAGGCCGTACCCGCCCTGACCTGTCTGAAATCTTTGATGATTCCACCAAGGCCAGTGTGGCGAGCATCGATCCAACACAGTTGTTTGCCAACAGCCCGCTGCCGGTTCTGGGTTGCGTACCATGGAGCTTCGAGCTGATTGCGACCCGTGCGATTGATATGTGTAAGCACCTGAATGCGCGCATTATTAACGAAGGCGATATCAGAACCCGCCGCGTTAAATCGGTGACATTCTGTGCGCGCAGTATCCCACACATGCTGGAACACTTCCGCCCAGGCTCTCTACTGGTGACCTCAGCAGACCGCCCAGACGTGTTGGTTTCTGCTTGTTTGGCAGCCATGAATGGCGTTGAAATCGGTGCCATTTTGCTGACTGGCGGCTATGATATTGATGAGCCAATCAAAAAGCTGTGTGAACGTGCTTTCGCAACTGGCCTGCCAGTCTTTATGGTTGATACCAACACTTGGCAAACTTCCCTGAGCCTGCAAAGCTTCAATCTGGAAGTCCCAGCAGATGACCATGAACGTGTTGAAAAGCTGCAAAACTATGTTGCCAGCCATATCAACGGTGAGTGGATTGACTCACTGAGTGCCGCTTCTGAGCGTTCGCGTCGCCTGTCGCCACCGGCATTCCGTTATGAGCTGACCGAACTGGCACGTAAAGCGGGCAAGCGTATCGTACTGCCAGAAGGTGATGAGCCACGTACGGTTAAAGCCGCCTCTATTTGTGCTGAACGTGGTATCGCGACTTGCGTACTGCTGGGTAATCCGGAAGAGATCCAACGTGTTGCAGCGGCTCAAGGTGTTGAGCTGGGTAAAGGCGTTGAAATCATCGATCCGGTCGCCGTGCGTGAGCAATATGTTCCGCGTCTGGTTGAGCTGCGTAAGAGCAAAGGCATGACCGAAGTGGTTGCTCGCGAGCAACTGGAAGACAACGTGGTGCTCGGCACGCTGATGCTGGAGAAAGGCGAAGTTGACGGTCTGGTGTCTGGTGCTGTTCATACCACCGCAAACACTATCCGCCCACCGTTGCAGTTGATCAAAACCGCACCGGGCAGTTCACTGGTTTCTTCTGTGTTCTTCATGCTGCTGCCTGACCAGGTTCTGGTTTACGGTGACTGCGCGATTAACCCAGACCCAACTGCTGAGCAACTGTCAGAAATTGCTATCCAGTCAGCTGATTCCGCTGCGGCATTCGGTATCGAACCGCGTGTAGCGATGATCTCTTACTCCACCGGCAATTCTGGTGCAGGTAGCGATGTCGAAAAAGTGCGTGAAGCGACCCGCCTGGCACAGGAAAAACGCCCAGATCTGATCATCGATGGTCCGTTGCAGTATGACGCGGCAATCATGGCAGATGTGGCAAAATCCAAAGCGCCTAACTCGCCAGTTGCCGGTAAAGCGACAGTGTTCATCTTCCCTGATTTGAACACCGGTAACACCACCTATAAAGCGGTACAACGTTCTGCCGACCTGATCTCTATCGGGCCGATGCTGCAAGGTATGCGCAAGCCAGTTAACGACTTGTCTCGTGGTGCATTGGTAGACGATATCGTCTATACCGTGGCGCTGACCGCAATTCAATCAGCTCAGGCTGACGCTAGCGCATCTTAATTTCACGATTAAGTCTGTATAAGAAACACCAACGCCAGCCTCGTGCTGGCGTTTTTATTGCGAGCTTTTTATTGTATTAGGGCAAAAATAGGCACAAAAAAACCGCCATAAAGACGGTTTTTCTGCGCTGGTCCGGTAAGCGGCCTTTCCAGCAGGTTTGTATTGCCGTTGTAACGCAAGCACTCCCCCGTGTTGGGCATATTGTCTTGCTTAGGATTGCCTGTCAAGTTTTTAACAATCCAACATTAGTGTACACTCGCGTCGGGCCTTTTCGCCGCCTTAAGCAAGCGGGCATCGGTTTAAGGAAAGGAGTTCCAACGGCCGTAAACGCAAGCACTCTCCCGTGCTTGTATTCACGGTAGTGTCGCCGATGGTGCTGGCGTGAAGCGGTCTAAGCATGGATCGCACAATGAAACGATACTTTTGTATTGTGCTCGTTGTATTTGGTGCGTTGTTAACATCCTGGAATGGGGGTTGGAGTATTTTCAACAACTCAATCACGGTAATCATCAACACATCAGGCAAGTAAAATAGGTCGCCGTCATTCGGGGCGGCTTTCCTTTAAAGCGTGGCTCTATCTTCAAGTGCTTTGCCGCAGTTCAAATTTATAGCTGAAATTTTGGCTCAAAGACTCGCCATCGTCATCATTATCCAACAGTTCAATTAGCATCTTACCGGCTTCCTTACCCATTTTTTTGTAATCAATGCGCATTGAAGTCAATGTTGGATAGGTTTGATCACAACTGTCAGAACCATCTAAACACGCCACCGCAATGCCACTGGGGATTTTCAACAGCCGCCGCTGGCATTCAAATAACACGCCGAGCGCGATATCTTCGTGACTGCATATCACCGCATCCAGTTCCGGCTGGCGCTGGAGTATTTCAGTCAGCGCATAGCGGCCAAACTGCAAACTGGCCGTCTCAGGGGTGGTGACGGTTTGATCGGCATTTTTGTAATGCTCTAACATCGCTTTATGCCAACCATTCAACTGCTGACGTTGCAGGCGGTTATCCATATGTGCGCCAATAAAACCAATATGCTGGTAACCCCGATCCAGCAAATGGTGACTCAATTCATAGGCTGACTCAAAAAAAGCCGCCTCAAGAGTAATTTTAGCCCCTTTGAAATAGGAGCCGACCACGTTGACCGTCGGGATATTGGCGCGTTCCAGCAATTGATAGGTTTTTTCTGCCAGTTGAGAGCCAAATATCACCACTGCTGCTGGATTACTTTGCAGCAAGGTCATCAATATTTCCGCTTCTTTGCGCTGGTTGTATTCATGGCAACCCAGCAATAACTGGAACTCATTTTTATTTAGAATCTGTTGCAGCGCCTGCATAAATCGGGAACTGGCTTTGTCCGTTAATGACGGAATCAAAACAGCGACAGTATCGCTGTGACCGGATGCTAATGCCCCAGCTGCGCGATTAGGAATATAACCAAGAGTTTCAACCGCTTGTTCTATTTTTTCACGTAATTTATCTGAAACCTGCTCCGGCGTTCGCAGCGCTCTGGAAACAGTCATCGACCCTACCCCGGCATAATTCGCCACATCCGATAGAGTGACCCGCCCGGTATTACGACGCTTGCGCGTTTTTTCCATGCTGAGTTCCTGCCTGATTAAAATTTCTTGTCTCTATAAAACAAGCTATTCCGAGTTGGCCCCGATAATACAGTGCATTGTATATGGCTTATCCGGAGATAGCCAAAGGCTCTGATACAACAAATGATAGCGCTATCACAAATTTTGATAGCGCTATCAGGTAGCGCTATCAATTGAGATACTCATCACATTAATGCTAACGATAACTATCTACTCTCAGGTCAACAGTCATCGGGAGCAATAAATATCATGTTAAAAACACTGTTAACTTCAGACGTCATTCAAGTGGTTAACCAGGCCAAAGACTGGCGTGATGCCATCGCGATTTCATGTCAGCCACTGATTGATAATGGCTCGATTGAAGCCCGTTATGTCGAGGCAATTTATCGCTCCCATGAGGCAATCGGGCCTTACTACGTGGTCGGCCCCGGCATTGCGATGCCACATGCCCGCCCGGAAGAAGGTGCCAATAAACTCTCTCTGGCCTTAACCGTCATCACCGAGGGCGTCACTTTCAATGCGGAAGGTAACGATCCGGTCAAACTGCTCATAGTGTTAGCCGCGACAGACAGCACTAGCCATATTGAGGCTATTTCTCAACTCGCTCAGTTGTTCGATAACGATAACGATGTACAAGCCTTACTTAATGCCAAAACGCAGCAGGATATCTTATCCGTTATCGCGCGTTATTAATCTCAGCATTCAGTTTGGATAATAATTTCAAGGGGAAATAAAATGAAAATTACAGTGGTTTGCGGTAATGGCTTAGGTACTAGCCTGATGATGGAAATTAGCATCAAAAGCATTCTGAAAGAACTGGCGGTTAACGCTGAAGTGGATCATGTGGATCTGGGTTCTGCCAAAGGCACGCCTAGCGATATCTTTATCGGCACCAAAGACATAGCAGAACAACTGGTGGCTCAGGCGGTTGGTGGCAAAATTGTTGCATTGGATAACATGATTGACAAGAAAGCGATGAAAGAACGTTTGTCTGTAGCATTAACTGAATTAGGCGCGCTGTAAGCGGAGGCTGCTATGGATTTCTTTCGTTTCTTAATGAGTGATGTTCTCTCCGAACCGGCAGTACTGGTGGGCCTGATTGCCTTAATCGGCCTGATTGCCCAGAAAAAACCGGTCACGGAGTGCATTAAAGGCACCGTAAAAACCATTATGGGTTTTGTGATTTTAGGTGCCGGTGCGGGCCTGGTGGTTTCATCTTTGGGTGATTTCGCCAACATCTTCCAACATGCATTCGGTATTCAGGGTGTTGTGCCTAATAACGAAGCCATTGTGTCTGTGGCACAAAAGAGTTTTGGTAAAGAAATGGCGATGATTATGTTCTTCGCTATGGTCATCAATATCCTGATTGCTCGCTTTACGCCGTGGAAATTTATTTTCCTGACCGGTCATCACACGTTGTTTATGTCGATGATGGTGGCGGTAATTCTTGCCACCGCTGGGATCAGTGGTGTCACTTTGATTGTGATTGGCTCGCTGGTAGTTGGGGTTGCGATGGTGTTCTTCCCGGCCATTGCTCACCCATACATGAAGAAAGTCACCGGTTCAGATGATGTGGCAATCGGCCACTTCTCTACTCTATCTTATGTTTTGGCGGGTTTTATCGGCAGTAAGTTTGGTAATAAAGAGCATTCGACTGAAGACATGAATGTGCCAAAAAGCCTGCTGTTCCTACGTGATACACCGGTCGCTATTTCCTTTACCATGTGTATCATTTTCATCGTCACCTGCCTGTTTGCTGGGCCGGAAGCGGTGAAAAACCTGAGCGGTGGTAAAAACTGGTTCATGTTCTCACTGATGCAATCCATTACTTTCGCCGCAGGTGTGTACATCATCTTGCAAGGTGTGCGTATGGTTATTGCCGAGATCGTACCGGCCTTCAAAGGAATTTCCGACAAATTAGTGCCTAATGCTAAACCGGCGCTGGATTGCCCCGTTGTGTTCCCTTACGCCCCGAATGCGGTTCTGGTGGGCTTCCTGAGCAGCTTTGCCGCTGGCCTTATCGGTATGTTCGCGCTGTATTTGATGAACATGACTGTCATTATCCCAGGTGTTGTGCCCCACTTCTTCGTCGGCGCGGCCGCTGGGGTGTTTGGTAATGCAACCGGTGGGCGTCGTGGTGCTATCTTGGGTGCCTTTGCTCAAGGCTTGCTGATTACTTTCCTGCCAGTATTCCTGCTGCCAGTATTAGGTGATATCGGTTTCGCTAATACGACATTCAGCGATGCTGACTTCGGCGCGCTGGGTATTTTACTGGGCATTATCGTAAAATAATCAGTGAGATAGTTGAAAAACACACAAAAGCCCCTTCTCAGGGGCTTTTTTATGGCTGAAAGAGATTAATCTTCGCGCGGTGTAACTTTACCGTAATCCTGCTCATTATTGCGAGTCAGCCACAGAGACAGCGCTTTCAGAGAATCCGGTGTAAACTCATCACAACGCGCGGTTATCTCCTCTGGCACCATCCAACATACCTCATCAATCTCCTCTGGCTGCAAAGCAAATGGGCCATGAGATACACAACTGAACAGCCCGCCCCATACCCGGCAACACTCTTCTTCGAAGTAAAACAAACCGTGCTCAGCAAACGGAACACCGGCGATACCTAATTCTTCCTCCGCCTCGCGCCGGGCTGACTCAAGGTAATTTTCACCACTTTGCACCACACCACCGGCGGTAGCATCCAGTTTACCGGGATAAAAATCTTTGCACTCGGTGCGACGTTGTACCAGAATCTTCCCCATTCCATCATGTACCACAATGTAGGTGGCACGGTGGCGTAGCCGTTGAGCTCTCATTTGTTGACGACTGGATTGAGCAATCACTTCATTTTGCTCATCAACAATATCAACCCACTCGATGACTGCTGCTGGACTTTGCTCCACCATCCTCTGAAACCTTCTTTCTGGGCGCGGTGATACTCGCGCAATTGTTTAGGGTAACTAACTATTTATAATGGTTTTTTAAATTCAACTGAGCGATTGGCTCATCGTTATGTAGGGTCAGAACCTCTAAAGCCCCCTTGTTAAACATACCGTAACTCGCCGGATAGCCACCTTTGGGAATACTGGCTGATCCCGGGTTAAAACAGACCACATCGCCCTGCCACTCCGCTTGTGGCAAGTGTGTATGACCATAGACCAAGATATCCCCACGATGCAACGGAGGAAGTGAGCCTGGATGATATAGGTGACCATGCGTCAAGAATAGGCGTGTTTCTGGCATAATAATCTGCTGCCAGCCAGCCATTATAGGAAACTCCAGTAGCATCTGATCGACTTCACTGTCGCAATTGCCACGTACAGCAATAATTTTTTCCTTATAAGAATTAAGACACTCCGCCACTTCTGCGGGCTGGTAACCGACAGGTAAGGCATTTCGTGGCCCGTGGTTAAGCAAATCCCCCAACAGCACCAGCCATTGAGCACCACTGCGGCCAAAAGTAGCCAGAACTTTTTCAGTTGCGGGCAACGAACCATGCAGGTCGGAAGCAAACATTAACTTCATGATATCGTCTTCTCTCTGTCCAAATCTCAGCATATTCCGGCGATAACAACCGCCGCAATGTTTAATAAGAGCTAAAAGAGGAACATTCTACCATCCAATCTGTCGGATTAATCCGATGAAAAGCGCTATCTTTCATGAGAAAAATTTATCACAAAATAATACGCAGACATGATAAAAAATGCCTGCGCAAACATATAGGGGGTTATGGCTATGACAATAGCGGTACAGGCTGAGAGACTAACTCATCTAGCGTCATCGAACTGAATAAATATCCCTGCATTGCATCAATAGAGCTACCCATGAGTTGCGCAGCCTCATCCTGATTCTCGACACCGACGACAATGACACCAAAGCAATATTTTTTGATGTTACTGATCAGGATGGGAAACGTATTTTTATTGTGTTGCCAAAAGAAATATTTGTCTATTTTGACGTATTCAAAGATATTGGCAGTGACCGCATTTAGTGTAGAACCACCACTGCCTAAGTTATCCAGCCAGAGTGGGTAAATTTTAGACAACTCACGTAATAATGGGTTATTCATACCATCGGATAAATTGGAAAAACTTTCCGTGATTTCCAACCGTAAGAAAGGCATTTCATCCAGTATTTGGCGTATATTGGCATCTCTCACAATCACGCCAGCCAAATCGAAATCAATATTAATCGAAAGAAAAACATGATGGGTGATAAACCAATCACTGTAGACCTTTACGACGCGTAACTGGTCGCAGAATAAATCGGTCTTTCCGTCAACATCGAGTTCTTTAATAAACCGTACTGTATCTATTGCTAAATCGACCGATTTAGCTGAAAACCGGCTTAATAACTCTGCTGCCAATAAGCTGCCGTCTTGCTTATGTATAGGTTCACACACATAAGAACAATTAACTTCGATATTTAGCTTCATGCGCACCTGGAAAAGTGTAGAGACAACAAAGAGATCGCTACCCGACCTCCGCCGGAGGATTTATAAGCCACCGCGAGTTTGCTATAAAACACTCAATAGTTATAAAGCGTCGAACGTCACAGGGTTAAAGAGGCAAACAACCTCTCTTCCATTCAGATGAGTACGATGACTCTAGCAGACATCGATGAACTCAGTGTTTTAAAAGTATTCAAACTGTGGCCAATAACCATGTTCGTGATCAGAAACAATAGAGAGAACTCTGCGACCTGGAACCAGCTATTTCCTGAACACTCATTACTATTAATCGGACAGATGAAGGGTTTTATTTAGCTATTATTTTTTATTTTCATTAAATGCCATAACACGCAAGAATCTCTCTTTAGATTAAAAAATTAACTCAGAATGTGCTCAGTATCGTAGGAGAAGAGCGTAGGTTAGCCTATGCTGGAAGAAGAATCAGACTGCCGTCCGTGAAGTTGCAGGTAGGCATCGAGCAAACAACAAATAGGTCGTGAACTGATTTGAACGCTGGTTACAGCGACCTTGCAGAGACCCCTGCGGTTTCAAGTATGAAGGGGATAAATGGAGATTGGCTATGCGTATATTAATAACCGGAGCTACGGGACTCATCGGGCGAAATCTGACCGCTTTCCTTTTGTCGCAAGCCCATCAAGTTACTGTACTGACCCGCGATATTCAGCGGGCAAGCCATGCACTCGGTGCGCAAGTCACCTGCTGGTCAACCCTGAATGATAAACACGACCTTAATGATTTTGATGCAGTGATCAATCTGGCAGGTGAACCCATTGCCGAAAAACGTTGGACGGCGCAACACAAAGAGATCCTCTGCCAAAGCCGCTGGCAAATAACCGAGAAACTCACCACGTTAATAAAAGCCAGCAGTGAGCCACCGGCAGTATTTATCTCAGGTTCAGCCGTCGGATTTTATGGCGATCAAGGCCAGGCTTTGGTTACCGAAGAAGAGACTCCGCATGATGAATTTACTCATCAATTATGCGAGCGCTGGGAAAATCTGGCCAGCGCCGCAGAGAGCGAAAACACCCGAGTTTGCTTGCTGCGTACCGGTATTGTATTAGCACCGCACGGTGGTGCCTTGGCTAAAATGGTGCCCCTGATCCGCCTTGGCTTGGGTGGCCCGATTGGTGATGGTCGCCAATATCTGCCGTGGATTCATATCGATGACATGGTGCATGGCATCTATTATTTGCTTACTACCCATAATCTTAGCGGCCCATTCAATATGGTTTCGCCTTATCCGGTACATAACGAACAATTTATTGCTACTTTGGCTGAGGTTTTGGATAGACCTGCGGTTATTCGCACACCTGCGGCTGCAATTCGTTTATTGCTGGGTGAATCTGCCGCATTAGTATTAGGTGGGCAGCGAGCGATACCGAAACGGTTGGAAGAAGCCGGTTTTGCTTTTCGTTATTTCGAACTGGAAGAAGCACTGCGTAATGTGCTGAATAAACCAACGACCTGATCAAATTGTAAAACTCAGGTGGTCATATCAGCAGATATTCCCCCACAGGGGAATATCTACACAAATATCAGGAAGCAATCAGTGCCCAATGTTTATGGAAATCCATACCATACATTCCATGGACTGGATCTTGAATATTCTCACGACGAATTTCTGGAGTACGCGTCATATAATCGATCAGCAAATTAAGATTATCGCCTTCAATTTTATGACTGTTGGTTTGGAAAGAAAATCCTGAAGATGCTCCTTTCCCTGAAACGTAATTGCTGATAACCACCTTTTTTTCAGTTCCTTCTATGGTAATCAACAGCTTATTATCCTGTTTTTTAAACCACAGCTCTCTATAATCAGTACCATCAAATATTATAGTATTCTTTCCATGATCATCATTAATAGTAGTTTCCCCTTGGCCTTTTTCAATGATGTAAATATCATTATCCTCGCCACCACTCATATAATCAATGCCATTACCACTACACAACGTATCGTTCCCCAACCCACCATATAAAAGATCATCGCCGCCACCACTAAATAACTGATCATTGCCGTGGCCGCCGTTGAGGCAATTGTTTCCAGATTTTGCCCAGATGACATCATCCCCTTGGTTGCCATTCAGGGTATGACCGCGACCGCTTAAGTCAGTAATCGTATCATTACCCTCTCCGGTATCTAATGCATTATTTTCAAGTCGATAATCTATAGGGATAACGATATTATCGTTATCCTTTGTTATATTAATTTCAGCTGGGAATGCCTCAATTATTTCATACCCACCCTCTTTACCTTCAATATAAAATACAGTTTTATTCTTATCGATAACTGTTATTAGTGGGTTGCCCTTATTCGAGGAAAGAAAAGATGGATGTCTTATATTAATAACAAGTGTGTCAACATCTGAATCTTTGATAGAAACTTCAATTAGCGGAGTAGAGCCTTTAACAATGTTTTTTGTTTTAAGATCATAACCACTTACATCATCAAAGATTAAAGTTAGTGTATTTTCCTTTTCCGAATTATCCAACGAAGTACAATTAATGTTTACATTACTACTTATTGAACTCCCTAATATATTGGGAATATTCACAACATCACTCCCACCGTTCATCTTAATAAAGGCACCTCCACCTATATTAGAGAAAGTCTCACTTTCATTATTACCGAAGATCAGAGTCCGAACTGAACTATTACCCACAGTAGCACACTTTATAAAATCAGGTAAATACACAACCTCATTATCTATTTTTATATAGTTATTATTATATTCTTCCTTACAGATTATTATTTCTTTAGGCACTATCGGCATAGCACCTTCTTTATATAATTTTTTATCTGTAAGATAATTATAAGATGCTATCATTTCAAGTGATGATGGGAGTTCTTTCTTATCACGACTTAACTCCACGGGCCAATTAGGAATTAAAATAAAACCATCAGCCGTACTAATGATATATTTATTATTCAGTTTTTTATTATTACCTACTTCGAAAGATTTGTAGGCATTATGCAAATAAAGCATTTGCTCGCAACCATCTCTTACCATTTTGACATGAACTTCATTTCTAAACAACCGTATTGATTTTATTTCATTAACATTATAATCAACTATGATATTACTAATTTCATCAGTACCGCCATCATCTATAATGACTGTTTTATCACTTTTAAAGTCAGTAGTAATGATATATGTATCAATGCCTTCACCTCCATATGCAGCCCCATGTGATAATGTCAGAATATCATTTCCTTCTCTACCATAAAGGTAGGCATTACCATTACGCTGACTAAGAAAATTATCATCATTATTTCCACTAATAACATGCTTACCCGCAGACTGGCTTACTACATTTTCAATATTAGCTAGTTTGGCTACTAATACGTTCCCATTACGATTATTAACGTAACCTTCCTGAAGATCTATGCGATAATCCTGATCAATAAAGCGTCCTTTATCAAGATAAATAGTATCACTACCGCCCTGCCCATCAAAATAGCTATATGGTAAGTTTGAATATTTTAATACTGATGTACCAGTTGCATCAGTTATAATAACCTGATCATTTTTTGATCCACCAACAAACATATCTATTCCTCCTCCTGTTTCATAAGTATTTGAGACACCCTCTTCAGCAAGAACAAAATTATTACCATCACCTAAAAAATAGTGTACGTTTCCATTGTTATTTTCAGGTGTTGTAGTTACTGTTGAACTTTTACCAAAGTTATATTCTTTTTCATATAAAATTGACTCATTATTGCCATTAGCTTTAATTTCAATTATCGAGCTTTTAAAGTCTAATGTCACAGCGGCTCGCATCCTGGCGAGCTGTAGATGACTATCTAATAATCCAACATTTTTAACAATAATATTGTCTACAGTATATCGCTTGTTAATGTCAGTAGTTTCTATTTCAATAATATCATAATCATCTATTTTTACTGTTTTCTTCCATTGATCAACTTCATATTTTGTTAATGGTGAACGTTGATAACGCATAACATTATACCTATCTAAATCTCCCATGGCTAAATCTTCAGATATGATATTACTAATTTCAGTATCAGATAAGTCATTAGATATATCCATATCATAATAGGTTTTAGACCATCGTTGATACTCTGATATAACATCAAGTCTATCTGTGCCAGATTCAGCCGCTCGATTATTATTTCTATAAATAAGATCTTCGTATTCGTCTCCATCACGATAAGCTTTCACATACTCATTATCTATTTTATAGACAAATGTATACATTTTCTCCCGAGCTCCATCATATTTTTCAACAGCGAAAACAAGATTATCAGCCCCCATCAGGCGACTTCGTTTCTTAAATATATAGTTAGCAGATTCCGTAATGCTCTCATTTAAAACTTTCGCCATTAATCGTTCTTGAATCTCCTGAGATGGTTCCATTCCTAAAAATAGCCTGGCTCCCGTTGAAAAAGTTTCTAATCCAGTCAGTTCTATCTTATTTTTAATATATTCAACCTGCCTGACGGCATTATATATCATGCCACCGACCATAATCCCTGCACCAATAGCGATACCTATCGGGCCGGCAGCGCTGAGCCCTAGAGCTAATGCAACAGCAGTGATAATACTCACTGCCGCGCCAATAACAGCCAGAGAACCATTAACTTTATAGTCAATTATTAAGTCAACATTCCCTTCGCTATTAGCCTTGGAAAAGTTCTCATACGCCTCATAAATATCAAAGCCTGCAGAAGCTAAATTTAACCCCGCACCTGCATATTTTGCGGTTTTAGCGGCCATCTTATAACCTATACGGCCAACACCTGCAGGCGAGCTAGATAATAGTTTCTTGCTAAAATAGCTATGCAATTTATCAAAAGTCGACTGCATAAGATCGGTGCCAAAATCAACACTAATAGAACTCCAGTTAATAGCCAACTGTTTAGTTATTTCTTTACGTTCTTCATCAGTTATATTAGGATCTCGTAATCTTTTTGCCATTCCATAAGTAGATATAGATAACGTGAGTACCCCTATAGCTTGCGTTGCAGTTCCTACCTTTTGGCCAAAGAATTGGAAACGGCTTGATTGGGCAGAGGCCTGAATTAATCTATCCCACAATTTTGGGTTGGTATTACTATTTAAATCCGCAGATAAATTAATCGCAGTCAGATATCGCCTCGCATCTTGTATCACATTAGGATCAGGGTGATCATTGAGTAAATTGTTATTGCTATCTTTACTATTCAATAGGCACTTAATCACCTTAACCGACTGTTGCTGTTCAACCGATGTTTGATCAGGTAATGAATAAAAATCATTTATTAAAAAAGGATCAAAACGGAGTTTAGTTTGCCAGTCAGGATTATTTGCCACCGCAGCAGCAGTAAGAAGCTTGCCATCCAGTACGGCCCCCATATCAGAAAGAGTACTAAAGGCTATTTTTTGTTGGTTGAAAAATGTATGACCTAGCTCGACTAACCGTTGCCTTTCTGTTGATAAACTTTGCTGATAAAACTCATTGAGTAAAAAACTTGAGCCACCAACTTCTCCATTAGAAAACTCCCAAGAGTAAAGTTTATAATCTTGTGCCGATTGAGCCTTAATATTAGAGACAACATATCCTTCTATAAATGATAATGCTTTTCTACTGACCTCACTTTTATCTATACCATAAAAATTACTCTCCCCCCCCTCTGTATCATAAATAGAGTAAGAATATTTTTCATCTATTTTCTCAACGGTGATATTTAACAAAGTATTATCAACCATTAATTGATAATAACCAACATCAAGTTCTAAAATACTGCTAAGATTACCATCAGTACGCAGATGGCGAATATCGTTGTATTGAATTTCACTTAATGCAGCAAATTTTTCATTAAAGTTATCTAGTTGCTCACTTTCATCATCTGATATTATCCCTTGCGCCTTGAGGTAGCATAGCGCAAGGTGATTAGATAATGTCTGTTTAAACTGGATTAATTCTCCCTTGAAAGAGGCATATAAATATGCGGTACCCAAATCCAGTTGTTTTTTTTGTCCCGAGTTGACCTCTGTAGATAATGTTAAAAATTGATTAAGTCTTAACGTTTTCTGAGTTCCCAGCTTATCGGCCAGATTGACTAATTTTAAATATTTATCCGATTTACCGATATGATTCTGTTTACATATTGATAATGCTTCCCTGGCAGTTAATTTTTCCAACTGGGAGTTATTTGCACTTACCTGCTGTAATTCAGATAGTTCTAGCCTCGTTTGCAAGTAAAAATCAGAGTCAGCTATCAATCGCAAAAGATCACGACTATTTAATACATCGTGACCTAAGTTGAAAAATTCAGCGAGTGACTCTTTGCTATTAGAACTTAAATCGACTAATGAAACTCGCTTTTCTGCCAACCGATCTAATATATCAATAACCTTTTTAGTCCGTGAGCTAAGTGACTCTAACTCTGGTTTATATACTGTTACTTCACTATATTTCTTTTCTTTAGAAATCTCTGGAATAAAAGTTGTGGTCGATTTTTTAACGACCCCGTTAGTTAAATAAATATCTTTGACTGATGGATTATCATTTATATAGTTTATTATCATATCGATATTAGACTGTAGGTCTTTTACAGCATTGTCGAAACTATCCACAGACTGGTGTACATTAAAACTCTTACCTGCAACCATTACCTTTACTACAATCTGTGTAACCAGCCACTCACCAGTTTTCCTTTGTACAAGTGAATAATCAATCACTTTAGCTGTAGAGCTTAATGGTAGGTTAAAGATAATATTATTCTCTTTTAATGATTTTATAATATAAGCTTGCTCGCCATCTTGTGCCTTTTTCCATACACTGTAATCCTGACGTGGTCGGGAGTCACTTTTCAGTTTAATATATTCAATATTAAACTCTAGATTTATCAAAGCGTTTATTTTAAAGCCATAATTAACTCCCTTTAATCTCATATTCCCATCTACGTGACTTTTAAAATTCTTATAATTACTGAATGTTTTACCACCCGAATTTGGATCAAAAAAAGTCCAATAAGTGCTATTTTCATCTTTAATAATAGATATCGCCATAGCATGATTAGGAGAGTCAAAAGCGATATACATATCGTTTTCAACACTAACCAAATCATTCATTAGTTCTTTATATTTTTTATTTTCACGTTCAATACCACTCATCATTTCATCATATTTTTCTTTTTCATCTGAATCTATGGCGGAATATAATCCTCTATCGAGTAAAAGGGCACTGTAGTTATCACTTGCTCGTATCTTTTCACTATCAATTGCGTTACGCAACATAGTTGCAAACGATACTGAATCAATATTCAGTACAGATGATAGTGACTCTTTATTTCTTAATAAGTTATATTCAATGATTAAATTTTCGATTATATTATTGATTAGATATAATTGTGTATTTCCATCTTCACGAGCAACATCTAAATTTCTTTTTATCTTATCTCTATCACTACCCAAATGTTTTTCTATTATATTAATTAAATCACCATTAGATATTTTACCTGTTACAGAATTATTTTGCACATCTTGTATAAACTCAGTAACATCAATTATCTTTTCGTTAGAACCCACGACTTTAAGATATATAAGCATATTATTGATATTCTTATTAAGCATATTATAATTTTTTTTACGTACTGGCTATACTGTATCTTTTGTAGCTGTTCCACTTCTGATAAGAGAAATTGCCTATGGTATTGCATCAATAATTTACTCTTAATATCACTAATATTTCCATCCGATATTATTGCATTTTTTTTATAGCTATCAATTGCATTTTTCAACCAATTAAAATACTTTCCCCCTCCCCCGATACCATGATTACGTTCCTCCATCATAAATTTTGCAGATAGCGCATAGCATAGCCCTTGGCTAAACTCTCTTGCCGCCTGACTATCGCTGGGTGCAATGGAATAATACCCTATTTCATACAAAGAGCTTTTTAATCTATCGAGTAAATCACTGCCTTGAGAGAATTTAAATGAATATTCATGCATAGATGACATAATATGCCTTATATTAAGTTAATAATGAATGATTGCATACAAAACATTATCAACAAATATAATAAAAAGGTAATTACAAAACATTTATAATATTATATAAAAATACATTAACAAATTAATTACTTAAATAATTAATTAATCAGAATTGAAATTTATAATGATACAGGAATGAATTATGGTGGGATTATTAAAACCAGAGGTTGCGGGATAGCTCGATTGACTACCCCGCCAAAAAGGTTACTTCAATACACCAGAAAGGAACTGCTGCAAACGGGGACTTTTAGGATTGCCAAAAAGCTCGGCTGGCGGGCCTTCTTCTTCAATTAACCCTTTGTGCAAAAAGATAACATGGCTGGAAACATGGCGGGCGAACTCCATTTCATGGGTGACTACCACCATCGTTTTGCCCTCTTCAGCCAGTTTTTGCATAATGCGCAATACTTCACCGACCAACTCAGGGTCTAGCGCAGAGGTCGGTTCATCAAACAATAAGACATCCGGCTCCATTGCCAAGGCACGCGCAATAGAAACACGTTGCTGTTGACCACCGGAAAGATGTACTGGATATTTGGCTCGCGCGCGCTCATCAATCCCCACCTTATCCAGATAACGAATGGCTCGCTCTTTAGCCACTGGCTTACTTAATCCCAATACTTGTACCGGTGCTTCCATCACGTTTTCCAACACCGTCATATGGCTCCACAAATTAAAGTGTTGGAACACCATCGTCAGACGAGTACGCAACAATTGCAGCTCTTTTTTATCAAAGACTTTTAGCTGCCCGTCTTTATCGCGTACCAACCGGATATTCTGATTATTAACACTAATAGAACCTTCACTGGGTTTTTCCAAAAAGTTAATACAGCGTAAAAAGGTACTTTTCCCCGAACCGGATGAGCCAATAATAGAGATAACATCTCCTGCCTTCGCTGACAGCGATACACCTTTTAATACCTCGTGCTCCCCATAATGTTTATGCAATTCAGTTACAGACAGTTTGGTTTCAGCGATTTTAGTTTCTAAAGTATTAGTCATAATATCTCCGTACTTAATGCGATGCCTGAGGTTTTATATGGGCCAGCCAACGTTTTTCTGCCTGGCGGAACAGGCTAATTAACGTATAGGAGATAATCAGATAAAGTACGGCGGCAATACCAAATGCATAAAACGGCTGATAAGTTGCAGCGTTAATATCGCGTGCTATTTTCAGTATATCCGGCACTGTCGCAGTAAAAGCCAGCGCCGTAGAATGCAGCATTAAAATAACTTCATTACTGTAGGCCGGTAAAGCAATACGCAGTGCGGAAGGTAAAATAATGCAGCGATACAGTTTAAAGCGCGAAAATCCATAGGCTCTGGCGGCTTCTATTTCACCGTGTGGCACTGCACGAATAGCACCCGCAAAGATTTCTGTAGTATAAGCACAGGTATTCAGTGTGAGAGCTAAAATAGTGCAATTCAATCCACTGCGGAAAAAGGCATTTAGCAGGTCATTGCCTCGGATAATCTCCAAACTGTATACGCCAGAATATAACACCAATAATTGTACATATAATGGCGTGCCGCGGAAGATATAGGTAAAAAACCAGACAGGTAAACGAACCCAGCGCCGCTCATCAACCCGAGCTACCGCTAATGGGATGGCCACTAACCCCCCCATCACTACCGAGGAAATGAGTAACCACAATGTGATAGCCACACCTGTAAAGCGGTAACCATCACTCCAAAGCAGTGCTTGCCAGTATTGATGTAGAATATCAATCATAGCTCAGCCCTCTTCACCCCGTGGGAATAACGCCGCTCCAACCACAGCAGCACTCCGTTCGATAGTGTAGTGAAAATCAGGTAAACCGCCCCAGCCACTAAAGCAAAGAAGAAAGGTTGATATGTCCCCTTGCCGGCTAACTGTGTGGCTTTGACCACATCATTCAAACCAAGAATAGAAACCAGCGCTGTCGCTTTAAGGATAACCTGCCAGTTATTACCGATACCGGGTAAGGCATAACGCATCATGGCAGGAAACATAATTCTGCGAAAAATCTGGCTGGATGTGAAACCAAATGCAGTGGCAGCTTCAATTTGCCCTCGAGGAACCGCCATATAAGCACCGCGGAAAGTTTCAGTGAAATAGGCACCATAAATAAAGCCAAGAGTAATTATCCCAGCAGAGAGAGGATCAATATTGATTTGCGCAAAACCAAAAAATTCAGTAATGCTATTTAGGGTTATCTGCAAACCGTAAAAGATCAGTAGCATCAAGACCAAATCAGGCACACCGCGGATCAACGTGGTGTAGCACTCAAATAAACCAGATAACAGCCGGTTTGATGATAGCTTTCCTCCGGCACCCATCAGGCCGATAACCACCGAGAGCAGCACTGAACTCAGTGCCAGTTCCAGTGTCACCAGCGCACCCTCAAATATCAGTTTCGAATATCCATCCAGCATCTGGGTTATCCTATGTTACTGAGTAAGGAGTCTGGTTAATGACTTTGGGTTGCCCCATAACCGCCCCTGCCCAATTTAGGCAGAGGCGGTTACAGCAAACGGAATTAACCGCCGTAAACATCAAAATCGAAATATTTTTTCGCGAGCTTATCGTAAGTGCCATCTTTGCGCATTTCTGCAAAAGCTTTATCCAGCGCAGCTTTCAGTTCTACGTCATCTTTACGCAGCCCCATCCCCGTACCGACACCAAAGAATTCATCATTTTTAACTGACGGGCCAGCGAAGGCATACCCTTTACCTGCCGCTTGTTTCAGGAAACCTTCACTCGCTGCAACTTCATCCTGGAATGCAGCGTCAATGCGGCCTGAGGCTAAATCAGCATAAATCAGATCCTGATTTTGGTAGGCAACAACATCAATCCCTTTTGGCTGCCACTCAGCATTGGCATAGGCTTCCTGAGTCGAACCTTGTAATACCCCAACACGCTTACCTTTTAAGGCAACGAGTGTTGGCTCAACTTTGCTACCTTGCGTCGCGATCAAGCGAGAGTTAGCAGCGAAAAGTTTGTCTGTGAAGGCAATTTCTTTTTGGCGTTTCTCCGTGATAGAGAGTGAGGAGATAATGGCATCAATTTTTTTAGCTTTCAGTGATGGGATTAAGGCGTCGAAATCACTTTCTACAAAAGTGCATTTAGTATCAATACGTTTGCATAACTCTTTCGCTATATCGATATCAAAACCCACCAACTCACCGCTGGCATTTTTAGATTCAAAAGGCGCGTAAGTAGGATCAGTTCCAATTTTGACATCTTTTGGAATAGCAGCAAAAGCACTGCTCGCAGCAGCTAATGCTAATACCAAAGGAAGGACAAACATCTTCTTATTCATACGTAACCCTCAAATTGATTTTCGATGTCACAAAGCGCGCTAGATTTCTATACAAGCCAGAGCTGTCATAAATCAATTTGCACTAATCATGCCAGTAATCGTCTGGAAGGAAACTCTGTTCCGTCCAGCTATTTTCTTGCACTATCATCACTAAAATCGATAAACGCGAAGGCATCAGATTGTAAACAGAAACCCAATACGCAATTCATGCCACAGTACGCAAGGTGAAACAGGATCATTGTGGTGCATAATCCGCCTCATTTCAGTGCGATGTTGCACAAATGTATCAAATTAGTGAGAAATGTTAACTGTGACCTTGCCAACGGATAAATAGATCGGTAGGGAGTTCGATATCGAATTGATCGACGATACGATTGACTGTCTGATCAACAATATCCTGAATAGTTTGTGGTTGATGATAGAACGCGGGCATAGGCGGCATAATGACAGCACCCAGTTCAGCAGCCTGTACCATTAGACGCAAATGGCCCAGATGCAGCGGGGTTTCGCGCACGCAAAGTACCAGTGGGCGGCGCTCTTTGAGTATCACATCGGCAGCTCGAGTCAGTAAACCGTCCGTATAACTATGAACAATGCCAGATAATGTTTTGATTGAACAAGGTAGAATGACCATACCACAAGTCTTGAATGAACCTGAGGAGATACAGGCTGCGATATCGCGTGAATCGTGGACGACATCAGCCATTGCCTGCACATCTTTAACACTGAATTCGGTTTCCAGCGCCAGCGTCTGACGCGCCGCATTACTGAGAATCAGATGAGTTTCCACCCCCTCGACCTGCTGCAACACCTGCAAGAGCCGCACACCATAAATGGCTCCGCTGGCACCACTGATGCCGATAATAAGTCGTTTCATGGAAAACTGCCCCTCGCGCTGGCATTGCACTTTTTAACTAAAGCACAATATGAAGAAATATCGGCAGACTTTGCCGCATCAAGTAGGGATTAGCAAGTCATGCTTCCATATCTTATATCCAATAAATTTCAAGATACAGGCAGGCTGAAAGCCATATAACAAAAAAGGTGCACCGCGCCGAAACGTAGGTTGCACCTTTTTGATTCAAACTCTCTTTCCAGCGGTGGCAGCACACAGCCTCTGCCACCTACGGATGTAACTTGGGGTATCAGCCCTCGTTATGCATCTCCAGATTTTCTGCTTCGTTATGATTACGTAATGCCTGCGCATCATCGTTACGTAACGACTCAAGATACTCCAGATAGCTCTGATCTACGTCTTTAGTGACGTAAATACCGTCAAAAACCGAGCACTCGAACTGGATGATGTCTGGGTTATCTTCGCGAACGGCCTCGATAAGGTCACTAAGATCCTGGAAAATCAGCTCATCAGCACCAATCAACTTACAGATTTCATCCACTTCGCGGCCATGTGCAATCAACTCATTGGCACTTGGCATATCGATGCCGTACACATTCGGAAAACGGATTTCCGGTGCGGCAGAGGCAAAATAAACTTTTTTTGCGCCAGCCTCGCGCGCCATCTCGACAATCTGTTCTGATGTGGTTCCACGCACGATGGAATCATCCACTAACAACACATTCTTGCCACGGAATTCGGCGCGGTTGGCATTCAGTTTACGACGTACAGATTTACGGCGTTCCTGCTGCCCTGGCATGATAAAGGTACGGCCCACATAGCGATTTTTTACAAAACCCTGGCGGTACGGTTTATCCAAAATACGGGCAATTTCCAGCGCGATGTCACAGGAAGTCTCTGGGATAGGAATAACCACATCAATATCCAAGTCTTCCCACTGCTTAGCAATTTTAACACCCAACTTCTGGCCCATGCGCACGCGGGCGCTGTAGACAGAGATTTTATCGATAAATGAGTCAGGGCGGGCAAAATAAACGTACTCAAACAAGCACGGATTGTATTTTGGGTTCTCAGCGCATTGACGGGTAAACAACTGGCCTTTTTCGGTGATATACACCGCTTCACCCGGTGCGACATCGCGCAGGAACTCAAAGCCCAATGTATCCAGTGCCACACTTTCAGACGCCACCATATACTCACTGCGGCCATCTGCCAGCGTACGTTTACCGATAACCAATGGGCGAATACCATTAGGGTCGCGGAAAGCAACCATACCGTGGCCGATAATCATCGCGACACAGGCATAGGCACCACGAATCAATTGGTGCATTGCAGCCACGGCCGCAAAGATGTTGTCAGATTCCAGCGGGTAATGCTGGAAACGGTCCAATTCACTGGCAAAAATATTCAGTAAAATTTCTGAGTCAGACGTGGTATTCACATGACGGCGAGAAACTTCGAATAGTTTTTTTCTCAGTTGGTGAGCGTTGGTCAGATTACCGTTATGCGCCAGAGTAATGCCGAACGGTGAGTTAACATAGAAGGGTTGAGCTTCAGAGGCACTTGAACTGCCTGCGGTCGGGTAACGAACATGGCCAATCCCCATATTCCCCTGTAAGCGCAGCATATGCCGGGTTTCAAATACATCCTTTACCAAGCCGTTTGCTTTGCGCAGACGGAACCCATTATGGGCATCAATAGTAACGATGCCCGCAGCATCCTGGCCTCGGTGCTGAAGCACCGTCAACGCATCATAAATCGACTGGTTTACCGGTGTAAAACCGGCGATACCGACAATACCGCACATGTTGTCTTTTCCTCATAAGCCGCTCCGAATCGGTAATTGATTCGGCAAGAAACTCGACGTGCTCTGCAGGTAGTCAAAGAACCACCTGATGATATAACTGAACTGCGGGATCAATTGTGACTGCTTCCAGTCGGCACTTTGTGAGAAACCGGTAAACGTATCCAGAAAGAACAACATGGCGGAGACAATCAGTACGCCGCGCAATGCGCCAAAACAGACACCCAGCACCCGGTCAGTTCCTGATAACCCAGTACGTTCTACCAATGAACCAATCACATAGTTAACAATCGCCCCGACGATCAATGTCGCGATGAACAAAATGCCGATGGCAATTCCGTTGCGAACAACTTCATCTTCAAAACGGGTGAAGTAGATAGCAAGATAAGTGTAGAAATGACTGGCAACAAAAAACGCACATCCCCATGTTACAAGTGACAATGCTTCACGGACAAAACCTCGGATCAAACTGACCAATGCAGAAAATCCGATAATCCCTATTATGACGTAATCAATCCAGACCATGACTATTCCAATGACGAAATCACCGCTACATCCTGTTCGCGGCGAATTCTAACAGAAAAAGAAAACGTTTGCGTAGGGCTTTTCCGACCCAGCGACAAATTAAAGTGCGGCGATTTTAAAAACAATAATCGCCGCACAAATGAAGCCACTAAAACCGCATGGACTCGGACAACCTAATGCTCCAATTCTTAACGCGCCGTGCCATAAGGCTTCACTTGCCCATTCAGCCCACTTAATGAATTAAGCTCTGGCAAGGCCGATTGCAGTTTCGGTTTTGACGCATCCGGCCCGACAAATACGCGAGTTATCTGGCCCTGAACGGGTGTTGCAGGCACGGTAAATGCCCGGTGGCCCGACAGACGCAGTGTTGCCACAATTTCATTTACTTTAGCGGCATTCTTCAACGCACCTAACTGGACCACGTATGCCTGCCCAGCCGGTGCTTTTTCTTCCACTACCGGTTTGGTTTCCGGCTGAACGTCCGGTTTAACTTCAGGTTTAACCTCTGGTTTAGGTTTTACTTCCTGCGGTTTTTTCTCTACCGGAGTGGGCTTAATTTCGACCGGTTTCTTCTCGACAGGTTTCACCTCGACCGGCTTACTTTGCAGCGGTGGTGGTGTCACTATCGTCGGCTCTGCGGGTAGATTACCGGCATCATTCGCGGCCTGAGAACCCGAATTATCTTTCGGCGGCTCCACCGCTTGCGCAGCACCTTCCGGTGGAGCAATAGGCAGAGGTTGGCTGACTGGCCCAACCGCATCAATCTCCTGGCTATCGCCCGGTTTTGGCACTAATGGGATGGCTGCGAACTCATCCTCATAATGCTTTTTTTTACCATCCAGTAGCCCCGGCAGCACAATCACGCCCAAGGCCACCAGAATGATGGTTCCGACTAAACGGTTCTGGAACTTACTTGCCACTCGCACTCCCCAATTCAATGCCTTGATAAACTCACGCTGTTACAAATCCATTGCCGCCATCACATGGGCAACAGTATGGAAAGAGCCACAGACAATGACGACATCCTGTCGTTCCGAATCTTGCATGGCCTGACGCCAGGCCGTTGCTACATCGCTAAACTGACGAGACACCATCAGATGATCGGCTAGCTGCTGCGCAGTCGCCCCACGCGGCCCTTCCAGCGGCGCGCAATACCATTCATCGACCTGCTCGGATAGGCACGCCAGCGTACCACCAATATCTTTATCTGAGAGCATCCCGACCACGGCTCGTACTTTACCCCGTTTCGGCAAATGGGCCAGCTTATCGGTCAGATAGCGGGCCGCATGTGGATTATGAGCCACATCCAGAATCAGCAAGGGTTGCTCACTGACTATCTGAAAACGCCCTGGCAAACTTGCGGCCATCAGCCCTTGTCGGATAACCTCATCACTCAATGGCAAGCCGGAGTAATGCAGCACCGCCAGCGCAGTAGCTGCATTGGCTAACGGTACATTAGGTAATGGCAGGTTAGCCCATTGATGGCCAACACACTGCCAGCTCCAACTATTTTTTTGCTGACTAAATTGCCACGTATCATCGCGGCGATACAGCTTTGCCCCCAGCTCAGCGGCAACATCCGCAATTGACTGCGGCATATCTGGCTCGCCCACGACGGCAGGCTTACCTGCGCGGAACACGCCCGCTTTTTCGCGGCCAATGCTCTCACGCGAGAATCCAAGCCAGTCAGTATGGTCTATTGCGATACTGGTGATAGCAGCCACATCAGAATCAACAATATTGGTCGCATCCAACCGCCCACCCAGCCCGACTTCGAGGATCACCACATCAAGCTTAGCCTGCTTAAATAATTGCAGCGCAGATAAGGTACCAAATTCAAAGTAAGTCAGCGAGATACCGGCACGACCGGCTTCGATTTGTGCAAAGGAGTGGCTATGTTCCGCCTCAGATAATTCTTGCCCCTGAATGCGAACGCGCTCGGTATAACGCAAAAGATGGGGTGAACTGTAAACACCGACTCGCAGGCCAGCCGCGAGCAAGATGGATTCCAGCGTACAACAGGTGGTGCCTTTGCCATTGGTGCCGGCAACGGTAAAGACTTTAGGGGCAGGTTTAAGCAAGTCCAAACGCTCAGCAACCTGTTTAACACGTTCCAAACCCAGCTCAATGGGCTGAGAATGCAAACGTTCAAGATAGTCAAGCCACGCGGCCAAAGGCGACGTGGCTTGGGGAATTTGATGATTGTCCATGAGTCCCACCACTGGCCTTTATACCCATCATACTTCAAGCTGCATATGCGTTGGCTGCTTTCATTCACCCGAATCATTGACTGGCATCGACTCATCAGGATTATGAGCCTCCTCTGAGGCTCACCCTGCGGGCCAGCTCAAGCGTTGTTCAAACCGCTCTCCGACCGATTTGTCACTCAATTGCCGCCTTATTGCAACTCGATATATTTTGGGTAAACATTTTCTTTTTTAAAGCTACAAATGCTCAAGCTACAACAATGCACAGTAATCGGACACCACCGTATTAGGGTGATGCCCGTTAGGTTAATCAGGCATCAGCTTGATTGTCTGTCGTAACAGCATCGGCTTTGACTTCAGCCGCGCTTGGCTGCGACTGATGAGTCAATTTAGACAAGATGCTCGCCAGTGTCTGGCGCATCACCGGACGACGAACGATCATGTCGATCGCACCTTTCTCAATCAAAAACTCACTGCGCTGGAAGCCCGGCGGTAGTTTCTCGCGTACGGTCTGCTCAATAACCCGAGGGCCTGCAAAACCGATCAGCGCCTTTGGCTCCGCAATATTGATATCACCCAACATTGCCAGACTGGCAGAAACGCCACCCATAGTAGGATCGGTCAGCACGGAAATATAGGGTAAACCGCGCTCTTGCATTTTAGCCAGTGCTGCACTGGTTTTTGCCATTTGCATCAATGACATCAGTGCTTCTTGCATACGTGCGCCGCCACTGGAAGAGAAACAGACCAACGGACAATTATCCTCCAGTGCCTGTTCAACTGCGCGAACAAAGCGAGCGCCCACAACAGATGCCATTGAACCGCCCATAAAGGCAAATTCAAATGAGACGGCAACGATAGGCATCCTCTCTAAAGTCCCTTTCATCGCGACCAGAGCATCTTTCTCGCCCGTCTCTTTTTGTGCAGCAGCGAGGCGATCTTTATACTTTTTGGAATCCTTGAATTTCAGGAGATCCTTCGGCTCCAGTTCGCTACCCAATTCAACTTCACTGCCTTCATCCAATAGCATATGTAGCCGTGCTCGGGCTGTCATTCGCATATGATGATCACACTTAGGACAAACTTCCAGATTACGCTCCAGCTCGGCACGATAAAGTACCTGGCCACAGCTATCACATTTTGTCCACACCCCTTCAGGAATACTCGCTTTACGGGTTTGCGTGATGTTGCTTTTGTTAAGAATTCGTTCAATCCAGCTCATCGATGACCTTTCTGTTTGAACCTGGCTGTTGCCAGTTCGCTGTTCATGCTTTAACCATCTCCCTGAAAACACCCCAATAAAAAATGCCTAAGATATACACCAATACGGCGTAACTAAGGCACTTAACTCGGGTTGTCCACAGGAACAGACCATAAATGTTACTCATTAAACCATATTGGCTCGACAGTGTAGATAAAAAACTGGTCGAACCCGCAGCTTAGGCAACGTTTTTACTGATTTTTCTGACGCGCTGCTGCCCGCCGATGCCGCCAAACCTCGAATACACCCGGCAAGATTGACACCACGATAATAGCGACAATCAGCAATTTCAGATTATCCTGAACAAAAGGCATGTTGCCAAACCAGTAGCCAGCATAGGTGAATAACAGTACCCATACCAATGCGCCAATCACGTTATAGGCTGCAAAGTGGCGGTAGGACATTTTACCCATTCCGGCGACGAAGGGGGCAAATGTACGGATAATTGGAACAAAACGCGCAAGAACAATCGCTTTTCCACCGTGTTTTTCGTAAAACTGATGGGTTTTATCAAGATAGCTGCGACGAAAAATTTTGGAATCCGGATTACTGAACAGTTTTTCACCGAAAACCCGACCAATAGTATAATTAATAGCATCACCGAGAATAGCAGCAACCACCATCAAGGCAACCATCACATGCACATTGAGATCATTAGACGGTAATGATGCCAGCGCACCTGCCACAAACAGCAAAGAGTCACCTGGCAGGAACGGTGTTACCACCAACCCGGTTTCACAGAATAAAATCAGGAATAAAATGGCATAAACCCAGATGCCATATTGCGCCACCAGTTCAGCCAGATGAACATCAATATGCAGAATAAAATCAATAACGAAACGTATAAATTCCATAAATACTCTCAAGTCATAAACGTAACGAATATCTCACCAGATGAATGAGATTAGCTGAACTTCCTTAGGTATTCCTTAGCCTGAAGTCTGCCTCAACTCAAACCTATTATTCGCCACGATCGATCATTTTAATAAACTCAATCATCCGCCAGAAACAGCGGCCCCATCGGTACTTTTGGTAAACCAAAGTGTTCAGGATAGTCGACCGAGACTAAATAAAGCCCTTCTGATTTCGCGGTTGCAGCGGCGCGCGTTCTATCTTTGAGTGCCAGCAACTGAGCCATCCAGGTCACATCTTGATTACCGCAGCCAACTTCAATCAAACTTCCCACGATATTGCGCACCATGTGGTGAACAAATGCGTTGGCCTTGATATCTACCACGATATACGCGCCGTGTCGGGTAACTTTGATATGTTTTACATTTCGCCACGGCGTGCGGGACTGACATTGTACTGCGCGGAACGAGGTAAAGTCATGCTCACCCAGTAAGCACTGCGCGGCCTGTTTCATCTTTTCGGCGTCCAGCGGCATATAGCAATGGGTCACCCCTTGCGCCAATACCGCCGGGCGATAACGATGATTGAAAATAATGTAACGATAACGCCGTGCGGTGGCACTAAAGCGTGCGTGAAAATCATGATCGACGGTTTTCACCCAACGCACTGCAATATCTGGCGGCAAATGGGTATTCACGCCCATTGTCCAGGCCGCATCTTTACGCACTGCGTGGGTAACAAAATGTACCACCTGCCCGGTAGCATGAACTCCGGTGTCAGTGCGGCCCGCACAGAAAACACCAATAGGTTCATTGGCCACTTTCGACAACGCAGCTTCCAGGCTAGACTGTACGCTCACGACATCCAACTGCCGTTGCCAGCCAAAATAGCGGCTACCGTTATATTCAATACCCAATGCAATTTTCAGCCCGGCATTCTTAGCCGTTTCTTGCTCAACGAACGTATCTTGCTGAGCCAACTCAAGTTCGGACATCAGTATAGTTGCTCCTGCAACAGGCGCTCCGCCGTTTCAATTGCCATCAACGCACCGCCAAAACGAATGTTGTCGGCCACTGACCAGAACTGCAAAATTTCCGGAATACCGTAGTCATTACGCACACAGCCGATACTCAACACATCGCTGCCAGAGGCATCACTGACCTGAGTGGGGTAGTCATCTTCTTCAGATAACTGAATATCTTCGCAATTCTCCAGTTCGCTGCGGGCTTCATCAGACGACATTGGGCGCAACGCTTCCAGATGTACCACCTGTGCCTGACCATAAAATACCGGTGACTGAATACAGTTCACTGAGATAGGTAAACCTTCGTCCTGCAATACCTTACGTACCTGATCCACTAAGCGGCGCTCTTCACGCACACTGCCCTCGCCATCCGCCAGCAGCGGTAAGACGTTAAATGCCAGTTGCTTGGGGAAGAAACCCGGTTCGGCAGGAATACCATTCAATAATTTCGCACTTTGCCCTGCCAGGTCATCCACAGCGACTTTACCGTGTGCGGAGGCGGAAATCAGCGCGGTGACATGTAATCGGGATAAACCGGCTTGCTCGGTCAGCGGTTTAATTGCTGTCAATAATTGGCAGGTTAAGCTATCGGCAACCGCCACAATATTGCGATTGCGGTACTCCGCCAGCACTTGTGGATTCACACTTGGCACCACCAGCGGCACATCCGGCTCCATTGCGAACAAGCCGCTGCTGTCGATTACCAGACAACCCGCATTTGCCGCTTCTTCGGCATATTGCTGCGAGGCTTCATGCCCTGCGACAAAAAAGGCTAACTGGGCTTGGGACCAGTCAAACTCGGCGGCATTTTCAACCAGCAGACTTTTGCCGTTAAAACGCACGGTCGCACCGGCACTGCGCTCACTGGCCAGTGGATACAATTCACCAACTGGGAACTGGCGCTCATTTAGCAGCTCCAGCAAGGCTTCACCTACTGCGCCCGTTGCTCCTAACAGAGCAATATTCCAGCCGTCAGACATGTTGGTTTTCTCCACAATGATTCATTGAATTACAAGGATTTATACAAATACAAACAGGCGGTAGAACACCGCCTAATAATCAATATGTTATCGGCTTATCGTCACTGAGTACTAAACCCTAACGTCTGCAACAGCTCCGCACTGGCAGCGTCATCGCACTGGACACAAAGTGATGACCATTCGCGCCGTTCCTGATAGTGCTTACGCAACCGGTCAAACTCACCGGGAATGCCAGCAACACGACGCAATGGCGCATCATCGCGGCGCACATCATACACTAAGTGCATCAATCGTTTTAATTTGCCTTCATCCAGCGCACCATTAAGGCGCACATGGCTGAATTCAGGCGATGGTAGCAATGAAGCCAGTTCGACCGATTGCGGTTGCCCCAAATGCTGACTAAAGGCTTCAAACACCTGTGTCGTCCCACGGGCCTTGCCCTCCAGCGTATAACCTGCAATATGTGGCGTACCGATATCGACACGAGCTAGCAACGGTAACGATAGTTCCGGTTCCGGCTCCCAGACATCCAGTACCACGCTGAGTTTTTTACCTTGCTCCAGCGCCTTTAACAGTGCGGCGTTATCCACCACCGCACCGCGGCTGGCGTTGATCAGAATACGGCCATCGGGCAGTGCTGCCAGTAATGCGTCGTCAGCCATGTGCAAACTTTGGTAAACACCGCTTTTATTCAGCGGAGTATGGAAAGTGAGCACATCGGCTTCACGCACCAGTTTTTCCAACGGCCAGAAAGTTTCGTTATCACCACGATCGGCACGCGGAGGATCGCACAATAATGTGCGAACGCCCAGTGCTTGCAGGCGTGCATTCAGCCGCGAACCGACATTACCGACGCCGATAATACCAACCGTCTTATCACGTAACTGGAAGCTGTCACGTTCAGCCATCATCATCAAGGCAGAAAAGACATACTCAACGACGGCAATCGCGTTGCAACCAGGAGCCGCAGAGAAGCCAATGCCTTGCTGTCGTAACCAGTTGTCATCGACATGATCGGTACCGGCAGTCGCCGTGCCCACAAAGCCAATTGAGGTGCCTTGCAGCAACGCTTCGTTCACTTTGGTCACCGAGCGCACCATCAGGGCATCGGCATCAGCCAGGGCATCGCGGGGAATTGGCCGCCCCGGTACCGCCTGTACATGACCTAAACGCCGGAATAGTTCATCGGCATACGGCATATTCTCATCGACCAGAATTTTCACTTTGTTCTCCGGCAGTTTACTGCCCCATAAAGTAGGCGTTCAGTATATACCCAAAGCGTTTAGAGTTGCAGCCAACACCCTGCGGCGTCAAGGACGCTGGGGAGTGTAGCGGCGAAAACGTTCTGGCGTAGTCCCTGCGATTTGTTGGAACATGGCGATAAAAGCGGATGCTGAGCTATAACCCACATCCAGCGCCACGCTTTGCACGGTTTTCCCTTGTTCTAACAACGAAATAGCATGGAGAAAGCGTAACCGCTGCCGCCACTCGCTAAAGGCCATGCCTAACTCTTGCTGGCAGCGGCGCGATAAGGTGCGCTCAGTGGTATAAACCCGTTTGGCCCAGAGTGCCAGCGAGGTGTTATCCGAAGGGCAACGCTCTAATGCCGCCAAAATGGGCGACAGCAGTTTGTCTTGCGAGGTCGGCAGATAGGTGCGCTGTACTGGTGATACTCGAAGTTGATCAATCAAAACGCGCGCTAAGCGTATATCCTGTTCACTCTCCGGCATCAATAAGCCACGGGAGAAGCAATCCTCGACAATGGCATTAAAAATTGGGCTAACATTCAGCAGGCAGGCAGAATCCGGTAACTCATCGCAAAATTCCAACGCAATATCAATGGCGCGAAACTGCATCGGCTTACGGTTATAGCTGGAATGCTCCACTCCGGCAGGTATCCAAACGCTGAATTCCGGTGGAGCGAGAAAGCGCTGACCAGAGATACTCATAGCCACCACACCTGATTTTACGCAAATCAATTGCCCGTAGGGATGGGTGTGTGGCAGGAATTCAGTATTGGCATTAAATTCTTCACAGCGAAAAGATAAACTCGGCACAACCGTGTTTATCACCGCAGGGAAAGAGGGTTCAGCCATCGTAAGCTATCTCCTGTAAAAATAATTCTCGCCGAAATTGTCCTAATCACAGCAATTATTGTCTGGTTATCAGTATATAGAATAAATCAGACAACTGTAGACTACGTCACATATTATTTAGATGAGAATTATTACCATGAATGCACTATTCCCCTTGTTTGCGGTGATCATCTGGTCAATCAATGCCGTTGTCAGCAAGGTTTCTGCTACTGCCATTGACCCTGCCGCAATCTCGTTTTACCGCTGGCTGCTGGCGTTATTGACACTCACCCCTTTTCTATTGATGGGGGTTATCCGCAACTGGCAGGCAGTCCGTATTTATTGGTGGAAACTAATGATTCTCGGTCTGTTGGGCATGGTGCTGTATCAAAGCCTGGCTTACTACGCAGCCCACAGTGTCAGTGCGCTATTTATGGGTATTCTCAGTTCACTCATTCCGCTGCTCACTGTGCTTATCAGTATTTTGCTATTACGGGTAGTGCCCACCATCGGCATAGCACTGGGTAGCGTGCTGTCACTTGGAGGATTAGTGTGGCTGGTCAGCGCGGGGAACCCGGCAGAGCTACTGCAACATGGCATTGGCAAAGGTGAATTAATGATGCTGGCCGCCTCGATGTCTTATGCCCTATACGGCGTATTGACTAAGCGCTGGTCGATTCCGCTCCCTAACTGGCAATCTCTTTATATGCAAATCGTCTTCGGCGTAGTGCTGTTATTGCCTAATTTTCTTATGGCTTCGGATGTACAACTGACCGCGCAGAATATCCCATTAGTGTTATTTGCCGGAATTCCGGCCTCAATTATGGCACCTTATTTATGGATTCAGGGAGTGATGCGCTTAGGGGCAAATACCGCGTCTATCTTTATGAACCTGACACCGGTCTTTACTGCCATCATTGCAGTAACCTTACTGCATGAGCAATTGCACAGCTACCACCTGATTGGCGGTAGCATAACCCTTGCGGGGGTGATATTAGCCCAGCGCCTGCGCACGCCGTTACGAAGAGCCGTTACGCCGTAAAAACAAGCTCGGGCCAATTATGGCGTTAATCTGCGGGAATATCGTGCGATGAAATGCGGCGATTTGTGCACCTCTCGCCGCCTCTCAACTGTACATTTCAGTGGCGGATTTACTGCACCTGGGTGCACGACGGCCCTTTATTTGACGTTGTCAACCATCTGATTTCAATGTGTACTTTTCAATCAGACAAAAAACCCGGCATATAAATGTGCCGGGTTAGACGATAAAAACGTTAAATCAGAAAGTGGCCAGCCACATGCGCAACTTCATGCCCCAATAGCTGGTCCAGCCGCTGGTGTTTTGCACCATGTTACCTTGATAGAGGATGACCAGCGTCGGTGTAACACCTATTTGCCAGCGCGCCGATAACTCGCCACGGGGGTCATTAATCACCGGCAACTGATAGCCTTTTTTCGCCAGCCAGCGCTCGAGCTGTGGAGCCTCGCCGGAGCGCAGGGCCACCGTCAGTACATTCTCCCCTTCCTTAACCAACTGATTGACACTGGGAGTCGTGAATTTACAGACACCACACCAGGTCGCCCAGAAGTAGATAAGCAGCGGTTTCTCCTGGCTCATCTCCTTGAGCGAAACCGTCTGCCCCGCCAGCGTTTGTAATGGCACATCGCCCCAATCAGCCGGGGCCTGCGGGCTACGTAGCCAGTCCATACCCAAAGAGACTGCCGCGATCAGTAGCAGTAAAATAGCCAGTTCTTTGCCCCAACGCTTTAATCGATTCATTTACCCACCTGTGCCAGTTGCTGCTTCACAATTGCCTCCAGTTGCTCATAGGAAATTGCACCTGGCACTATCTGATTGCCAATCAAGGTCGCAGGGGTGCCCTGGATACCCAGTTGATCGGCCAGTTTCAGGTTAGTGCGCAAAACATCGAAGCTCTGCTCGCTCAATGGAGCTGGCGTAACGCCGGTTTTTTTCTGCGCCGCAGCAAGGCTATCAGCATCATGGAAACCTTTTTTCGCCATCAAACGCTGATGGAAGGCCATAAATTGATTCGGATGCTGTTGCCATAAGGTCAGTGCTAGTCGGGCGCTGGTCACCGAGCTTTCTCCCTTAAACGGCAGAGGTTTTATCACCACCGCCAACTGAGGGTACTCTTTCACAATTCTTTCCAGCAACGGATCGAACGTTTTACAAAATGGGCAGTTGTAATCAGTAAATGAAACCAGTGTCAGCACAGGTACGGCGGCACCGAAACGTGGGCTTCCGGGGTCCTGAAACAGCACCTGTTTATTGGCGGCGATAAACTGATCCATTTGCTGCCCCTGTACCTCATTGGCTTGTTGCTGCAACGCGTTAATGGATTGTTCAAGAATATCGGGATTAGCTACCATCGTTTCACGAATTAACGCTTTAATCCGCAGCTCCTGCTCTGGAGTAAAAGGAGCTGCCGCCCAAAGCGGAGTAGAGGTCAGCGCGAACAACAAAACCATTATAATTTTCATTCTTTATTTCCTTTAGCATCGGCCAAAACGTTCAATAGCACGTCACGATCCAACAATGGGGAGAGCACGGTGCCCTGCGGCTGCTGTGGCCCATAAATTTGATTGAAGGGGATGGCGACACTGCCACGTTGCCGTAAAAATTCGGTAATTTCAGCCGACGGACGCGTCCAGTCACCGCGTAACGCCACCACATCTGGCGCTTGCAGAGCCTGTTGAACATCATCGCGCATCAGCACATTGATTTTGTTAACTTTACAGGTCACACACCAATCGGCGGTGACATCGACAAATACCCGCTTATGCTCCAGCAATGCTGTCTTAATGGCAGATTCGCTCAGCGGTTGCCAATTAACATTGTCATGCAGTGGCTTACGCCATAAATTGGCAGTCAACGAACCGGTCAACAGCCCTCCCCCTACAACCAATACGCAGAGCAAACTGACAATGGCTGCGGCGCGGGGACCATAGCGCCAACCAATAGCCAGCAACAGCGCCACCAAAAGTATCGCCCCCATAATCAATACACTTGACCAACCAATGTGGCTGCTCATCAGGCTCAGTAACCATAAGCTGGAGGCCAACATCAGCACCCCCATAGCAATGCGCAGATGGTTCATCCAACGGCCAGGCCTAGGCAGGCACAGCGCCAGTTTTGGCCAGGCGGCAATCGCCAGCCACGGCAGGCTCATCCCCACACCGAGGGCGGTAAATATCCCCCATAATGCCGGTAAAGGCGCAGCCAGTGCGAAGGCCACCGCAGTGCCAAGGAACGGGGCAGAACAAGGTGTTGCCAGCAAGGTCGCCAACGCCCCTTGCCAGAAGTGCCCCGCCATGCCGCGCGCGCCTGATTTCTCCACACGGGGAGCAGCAATGCGGGTATTAAACGAAGAAGAGAGCTGGATTTCGAATAAACCGAACAAGTTGGCGGTAAACAGGGCGGTGACCAGCGCCATAAAACCGATAAACCACGGGTTCTGGAACTGTATTCCCCAGCCAAGGGCATGATTACCAAGGCGTAACGCGGTCATCAGCAATGCTAACAACCAAAATGAGGTTACAATCCCAGCGGAAGAGGCCATAAACTGCCAGCGCACCTGACGACGACTTTGCTGCTCAGTCTGAAGAATCGATCCCAGTTTCATCGCCAATACCGGCAACACGCAAGGCATCAGATTGAGGATAAGCCCCCCCATCAGCGCCATCAGCACCCAAGACCAGAAGGTGGCGGATGACTGTGGCAAGGTAAGCGCAGGCCCAATAGTGACGCTGGCCTCCTGCGCCAGGCCGCCATCGGTAATCACCATTGTCAGCCGCTTACCAAGCAGGTCTGCACTCTCTTCTCCCCAGCCATCAGTTGCCGGGACCCGCACCGATAACTGGTTACCCAGTACCGTCACGATCGGCTTACCAAGATCGGCGTCCTCCAGCGTATCAAAGAACAATTCAGGCTGTTGCCAACCCTCATTACGCTGCGCCAGAACTTGCAGTTCACTGTGACCGAAACCGGCCTGAATCTGTTTGGTCAACGCATCAGCGATGGGCACCTGCCCCATTGCCTGCGCAAAATCGTGCTCAAATTGCTGCAAATTCTCAGTATTTGTCGCCGCAGACAAGTCGAGGCTAAAGGGGTAGTCAGTCAAAATGCAGACATTACTACAAGTTGAGAGCGTTAATGTGCCACTGAGCGTTTTGGGTACTTTGGCGGAAATCACGATGGGCAGCACCGCTTGCTCATGATAGCCCTGCGTTGAAATCCCAGAAACATCAAAACGTTGCGGTACCGGCCAGAACCATTTGACCGCGTTAAGTGGGGGTTCCCATTGGATGGTCGGTGCAATCCCCCCTTCCCCTGGTGAACGCCAGTAGGTCTTCCAGCCTTTTTCCAGCTTAACAGTAAGTAACAGGCGGGTTTCACCACCGAGAGCGGGTTCAGCACGAAGACGAACCTGAGCATGGTCATTTTGTGGGCTGACCAACCAGCCGCTATCCGCCGCCCACAGGGCCGGCATCCATAGCAGCAACAGGCAGAACAAGGCTGCCTTGCGTAAATTGAGCATGACTTTCTCCGAGAATAAAACAATCACAGCAATGGGTGAATCGCTGTCGTTATTCATTTAATACAGTGAGTTATGGTGCACAGTCAGTTAAAGTCTGTGGCTATTCTCGGAAAATACATAATCGCAGATGCACCCGTAAACCACTGGGTGAGATGACTCTGGGTGGCGGAAACCTCATGCTGGCCGGGATGATTGGCACTAATAGCAGGAGTAATAACCCAAGAGAGAATATGGCTAATTCAAACAGTACGGGGGGAGACGCCAGTAAGGATTTGGCGCTCAACTCACAAGGTGCCGGGGATCCGTCTGAATCGGCAATGAGTTGTGAAGATGATGTCAGGGTAAGGTTTTGTACCAACGCGTGCAGGCTGGCAATGCGTTGTGTCATACAAACCAGTATGACCAGGCAAGCCAGACAGAGGAACCACTTTGCAGCGCGTTGTTGTTTAACCATTATCGTTGTTTAATCATCTTAAAATTGTTAAATCATTTCCATTCAATCCTGAACGCCCATCTTAACGGCATAATCAGGATTATCAACGTTTGTACCTAAACAATTACCCAATAAGACAGTTAATGACAAACTCATTTATTTAAAAAATATGATATTGCCGATGCATTTACAGGTATTATATTGTAGGTCTGTGCCCCGCACCGGGTATTCCTTTATTTCTTCCACAGCGAAGGACTGGTTATATGCAACCTTTGAACGGCCCGGGAGTTCACATTGCCAATAATAGCAATGTCGCACCGACTAAAATGCCCCATCAGGGGCCAGTGGAAGATCAAGCACTTACGCCAGCACAGCGCACCACGCTGGAGAAGCTGATCGTGCGGATTATGGCACTCAGCCCGACCAAATCTGCCGAGATCTGGGCCGCCCTACGCCATGATTTATCCCTTAGCAGTACCAGCGATATTCTGGCACGCCATTTCCAACCAGCGGAACAATTGCTGCAAAACCGTCTGTCGCAGGTGCAGGAAAATCACGCTAATCACCAACTGCGCCAGCAATTGACTGAACTGTTGCCGCAAGGCAATAACCGGCAGGCGGTAAGCGATTTCATCCGCCAGCAATTTGGTCATACGGTGCTAAGCCAATTAAGCCACACTGAATTGCAACAAGTTCTGGTAATGCTGCAATCCGGAACGCTGAATATTCCACAACCACAACTGACAACCATAACCGACAGGCCATTATTGCCTGGGGAGCATCAGCATATCCAATCATTGGTGGCGAAACTCAGTGCCGCAACCGGTGAATCGCCAGCAAAAATCTGGCAAGCGCTGTTTGAGATGATTGGCGTGAAAAACGCAGCGCCACTGCCAGCACGTCATTTCCAGATACTCAGCCAGTTCTTGCAGACTAAAACCGCGCTCAGTCAGCAAACAGCCCCGACGCTGATTAACCTGCAAACAGCGCTAAAGCAGCCTGTTGACGCGCAGGAACAGCAACTGTTGATTGATTTCAGCCAAAAACGTTTTCAGGCTACCCTGACCACACCGCTGACCCAGGCGCAGTTGAACGATATTATCAATGTGCTGTTTGCCGCCCGGCTAGACCGGGCAAATTCGGCCCAGCGCCTGGAAGAAGAGCCACGCCCCGTTCAACCATTGATTAATCCACTGATTGTTGCACTGCCAGAATCGTTACAGTCGTTATTGCAAAAACCGTCACTGATATTCGTTTCACTGATTATTGTGATGATTTTTTTGCTGGTTCTGTTTCTCTGAACAAAACCCAAACTGGCTCAGGTCACCTCTTGAGCCAGTCGCTACGATAACAAGCCCCATCCTACCAGCGCGCTCCAGAGCAGAAATGGCAGCGAGTAAGCATGGAATTTCAACCAGATTGCGGGTTCATTGGCCATTCTTAGCGCAATCAGATTTGCCATTGAACCCAAGGCAAAACCAAAACCACCAATATTGACCGCATAAGCTACCAGCGCGCTGGATGGCAAATAATTGAGTAATAAGATCGTGGCTGGCACATTACTGATGAGTTGTGATAAACCGATAACCATCACATAACTTGCTGATATAGAAAGAATTTTAACTTCGCCAAATAACGATTGCAAGACGGGTAATTCAGTCAGTAATCGCACATCAATAAACATCGCTATAAAGACGACAATCAAGCTCCAGTCGATAGCCAGCAATACCCGCCGCGCCAGCAGTAACAAACCGGTAAAAACCAGCAACAAACCATAGCCAGCCCACCCCAGATCCACGCTGATAACAAAGATGACATAAAGCGCCAGACAACTCAGCAATAAGGAGAATTGGTAGGGGTAAAGTGGGCTTGTCGCCTGTTTAACTATTTTTCGCGCAGGGAAGCTCAACCAGGTAACGGCCAGCAGTGTCAACAAAATCACGCCTGCAAGAGGTGCCATCTGGCGGGTAAAACCAATAAATGACAATCCAGAGCGGCTCCACAACAAAATATTTTGCGGGTTACCAATTGGCGTTAATAGTGATCCTGCATTCACGGCTAATGCAGAGAAAATAATCAAGCGAGAAACAGGAACCGACGATATCTTTTTCAGCGTTAAAATTAATGGAATTAGGATAAACAGCGCCACATCATTAGTGAGAAAAGATGACAATAGCGCTGCTGACAATACCAAAAACAGCGCCAGATACCGTTCGGTATGTAATGTATTAATAATCTTCCGACCAATAAAATCAAAGTAGCCACTGACCTCGACACCTTTTGTCAGTAGCATCAGCCCCAGTAACGTAACAATGGTGGTCCAATCAATAAACTGTGGAAATGCCAAAATTTTTGTTGGCGTTAACACCGTTAGGACAATGCCTAAAATCAACAAAATATGCAGCAGGCGGTCTTTCAAAAAAGGCCTGAAAACAGTTTTTACTGCACGATGAGTAGTTGCGAATAGTGTCATCAAAAAATCTACAAATAGCAGGGCTGACAAAGAAGGCCACGTTAGCGCAGCCTATTGTTTTATGCCAGCCCCTATTCTCTGCTTCTGGCTAAATAGGGAGCCTGTTACTTCAAACTAGATCTGAGTATTCTTTTTCATCGCCTTTCTAAAATCATCCATTGAACAAAATCCTTTCGCATCAATCGGGCACCCTTCAATTTCCAGCGTGACACGTTTTGCTGGTTTCTGCCGTGTCAGTGGCGTTTTATTACGAATTTGCTCAGTGGAGAGATAGATATATTCAATCTTCATCATATTTTTATTTTGTTTAATATCTTTCCAGCGTTCAAATACCACCTTGCCACTGATTGGCGTTCTCTCATATTGGTCTGGCAGTTGATACTCTTTAGTTTTGAGTGCAGCCAGCAGTGAAGCGATATTCGAATCATGACCGACTAATACAGCCAACTTCGCCTTTTGTGCTGCTAATTCATTGGGCGTTTTTTCACCTATAGGGTCCAGCGCAGCACCAATGAAACTCACCAGTTTTTCAGCGGCATTATCGGCGATAGTCGGTGAGCCGAATAACGTCTCGTGGTAGAGATTTTTGATATCGATTAACTTACGCCACTCTTCTGGAGTCTGAATTCGCCCCCATGCCACATCTTTAACCGGGAAGCCCTCGTAATATTGCAGCATAAAGGCATCTGAGGCACCCGTGCCTAATCTCAATGGGCCGGTGATCCCTGGTTCTTTATTCTGCACTAAGACGATATTCGTCGGCTGGGTGCTCCAGTCACATTTTTTATCCACCAGACAAGCAGGAGAATTTTTGTAATCCAGTACTCTGGACAATAAATCATAATTAGGCTGTAAACGTTTATTTAAACCTTCCACCCCACCCGACCCAGCATGTTGATTAATAGATGCCAACGCTCTCTCTTTAAACTCTGGCGTTACATCCAATGTGATTATTGGGTTAAATACCGGGTCCATCTTGCCAATCTCTTTCTGATGAGTCACCGGAACATTACAGCCGGGGAATGCGCCAAATAAGAAATGCTGCGCTGTATCGATGGTTCTTGGCAAACTATTCGCATAGGTAAATACGGTGCTCGTTACCGGGCATCCCGTTGCTTTCAGTAATTTGCTATCAACCAGCCACTCGCGGAAATACCCGCCCATCATCTCCTCAAGCTCTGCCCCTTTCGGTGTTAAATAGCCACCGGGCGTAGTCCACTGTGGCCATTTATCCGGCGTAGCACTCGAAAGCATATCGCCATAATTTACCAAAGGCGCTCGAATGCCATGTCTGCTCATCACTAATACTTGTTCAAGCTGATAGTTGTCACTCTTATCTTGGGCAAGGACACTGGTTGAGGTTGGTAAGAGTAGTGCTAATACTGTCAGGGTATATGCCGTATTTATTTTTATCATCCTAATCTCCGTCATCATATTGATTATCATGGTATAAAATAGATAGAAGAATAATACATTTTCAGATTGCTACAGATTTATTACAACAAACATGATAGCTATAGATAATAGGTTTAGTTGGAGTCTTGTCACAGTTCTACTCATTACTTATGCCGACAAATCTTAGTGTTTCTGCATAGTTGAGTTTTTATCCACAATCAGTACGAGTATTTGTACAGGAATAAACTAATGAAAATTTTGGGCCTTATTGGTGGTATGAGTTGGGAATCAACCATCCCCTATTACCGGGTGATCAACCAGCAGATTAAAGAACAACTTGGCGGGTTACATAGCGCAAAAATCATTCTCTACAGTGTGGATTTTCATGAGATTGAACAGCTTCAGGCTAAAGGTGATTGGCATACAGCGGCTCAAGTGTTGGCTGATGCCGCCGTTTCATTAAAACATGCTGGAGCAGAGGTTATTGTCGTGTGTACGAATACCATGCACAAAGTAGCTGATGATATCGAAACTGCCTGCGGTTTGCCTTTATTGCATATAGCTGATGCTACGGCGGTACAAATTAAGCAACAAGAGATAAACAAGATTGGTTTATTAGGCACCCGCTACACAATGGAGCAGGATTTTTATCGTGGCCGCTTAACGGAAAAGCACCATATTGAGGTGGTAACCCCAGAGAGTACCGATCGTGAGATTATTAACCGTATTATTTATGAAGAACTCTGTTTAGGAATAATCAGTGAAACCTCGCGTAATGAATATCGCCGTATTATGGGTGAATTAGTACACCAAGGCGTGCAAGGCATTATCTTTGGTTGCACTGAAATCACATTGTTAGTAAACGAAAATGATACCTCGCTCCCGGTGTTTGATACCACCGCAATACATGCCAGAGCTGCCGCCGAATATGCGCTAAAACTCTAATCGTCATTCGCCGCGGATAGTATTCTTGCCTGCGGCTTTGGCGTTATAGAGCATTTTATCTGCGCGGATAAGTAATTGATCCTGACTTTCGTTTTGTTGTAATTCGACAATACCTAAACTCATAGTCACATTGATATTGCTGTCCACTGGTATGGTTTCAACAAGTTTGCGGATTTTCTCAGCAATGGCTTTCGCTTCATCTAATTGCGTATTAGGTAACACAATCATAAATTCATCCCCTCCCCAACGGCCTAAAACATCAACTTCTCTAATATTATTCCTAATAATATCAACGATATGGGTCAGCGCCAAGTCACCTACGATGTGTCCATACTTATCATTGATAGATTTAAAGTTATCGACGTCCAGTGAGAGTAATGACAACGGCTGACAAAACCGTTTAGCCCGGTTATATTCATGCTTCAGCACTTTCTCTAGTAAATAGCGATTGGCTGTCGATGTTAATACATCTGTTTCTGAAAGATTTTTCTTGATTTTCAATTGTTGCTGTAAGCGGAGATTGGCTTCGCGTAATTCTACCGTTCGCTCTTCTACTAATGCTTCGAGCGATTTATTCTTTAACTCCAATTTCTCCAGAAGATGCTTTCTGTCATGAATATTCCGATGAGCACCAATCATCCGTGATACTGAACCATCACTATTACGTTCAATCACCTTACCGCGATCTTCAATCCAAATATAATTGCCATCATGTGTTTGGCAACGATATTCAATCTGGTATCGTTCGGTTTGGTTATTAATATAAGCATCGAACTGGAACATAACTCTTTCAAAATCATCAGGATGGATGATTCTCTCCCACGTATGCACTGTATTTTCAAACACATGAGCGGGGTATCCCAACATTTCATACCAACCGTTATTGCGGTAAACAAACCCACTGTTAGCATTCCAATCCCAGATACCATCACTTATAACTTCCAGAATTTCATGAACAACGCGCTCGCTTAAATCGGTAATCTTAATCTTCTGATCACTTTGATTATGGCTCATTGAACTACCCTGCTGTGTTGGTAAATTAAATGGCAAAGAACAGATTCGTTTAATTATTGTTATGATATAGTGAATTAACGTTTTCAGGCAGGCAAGGATTTTATAACTGCAAGTATGGCTTAAGAAAAGCAAACTAATGTTGAGATAGATTAAATTCAAGTTGATGCATTAGCAATCAACTACCTACTTGCCATACTGTTATAAACCTAAGTTATTTAGTATAAGATATTTTTATAAGAAAAGTAATCAACCATAGCTCTTTTATATAAAAGATGAAGTGGATAAAAAAATCATGATTATCTTATAATCAGAGACGTCTATTTAGTGAATTTAGTCAGTAAAAAGGCCCGCAATCTCTTGCGGGCCTTAACTGTCGGTTTCAATCAACAGAAATCACTGTGATTGACCTTACTTCGGGTATTTGCGCATAACCAATGTGGCATTAGTGCCACCAAAACCAAAGCTGTTAGACATAACAGTCGTCAGCTCACGTTCGGTTGGCTCAGTGATGATATCCATCCCTGCCGCCTGCTCATCCAGATTATCGATATTGATGCTTGGCGCAATAAAACCATGCTCGACCATCAACAAACTGTAGATAGCCTCATGTACACCCGCAGCACCCAGTGAATGGCCAGTCATCGCTTTAGTCGAGGAAATTGCTGGAGTGTTATCGCCGAACACTTCACGAATTGCACCCAGCTCTTTCACATCCCCTACCGGTGTAGAAGTGCCATGTACGTTCATGTAATCGATTGGTGTATCAACGCCTTCCATTGCCATCTTCATGCAACGTACTGCGCCTTCACCTGATGGAGCAACCATGTCAGCGCCATCGGAAGTGGCACCGTAGCCCACAATTTCAGCATAAATGTGCGCGCCGCGTGCCAGGGCATGTTCCAGCTCTTCTACCACCACCATACCGCCGCCGCCCGCGATGACGAAACCATCACGGTCTTGATCATAAGTACGGGAGGCTTTCTCTGGGGTGTCGTTGTATTTAGTCGACAATGCACCCATTGCATCAAACTCGCAGGACATCTCCCAGCACAGCTCTTCACCGCCGCCAGCAAATACTACATCCTGTTTGCCCAGTTGGATCAATTCCACCGCGTGGCCAATACAGTGAGCTGAAGTTGCACAGGCAGAACTGATGGAGTAGTTCACCCCTTTGATTTTGAACGGGGTAGCCAGGCAAGCAGACACACCGGATGCCATCGCTTTAGTGACCATATACGGGCCAACGCCTTTCAGACCGCGCGGGGTACGCATGGCATCAGAGCCGGCAACCTGGTTACGTGGTGAACCACCACCTGAACCGACGACCAGCCCACTGCGGAAATTAGAAATTTGCTCTTCGGTCAATTTAGAGTCAGCAATCGCTTCCTGCATGGCAAGATAAGCATAAATTGAGGCGTCGCTCATAAAACGCAGCACTTTGCGGTCAATGAGATCTTTAGGCTCGGACTCGAGCTTAACAGCGCCCCAGACATGACTGCGCATACCTGCGTCTTTAAATTCCTGAGAGAAAGTAATACCTGAGCGGCCTTTCCGCAAAGATGCCAGAACTTCCTGCTGGTTATTACCAATGCTGGAAACAATACCCAAGCCAGTAATGACTGCACGCTTCATTAAATACCTCTTCCACTAATTTTACATTCGGGATTTTGCAACGCACTTTAGCGTACACTTGTACGCCGAACAAGTCCGATCAGCGTAATATAGCCAGAAAATTTTACGATTTGCACCCAGCAGGCCACATAGTTAGAATCGCTCCACCCCTTGAGATACGAGTCTTTCAACGTGAACCAACGCCCAATCCAAACGGCAATACTAAGCTGGAATGAACAGGGTACACCTGTATCGGAACAGTTTGGTGATATCTATTTCTCTAATGAGGACGGCCTGGAAGAAACCCATCACGTTTTTCTCAAAGGGAATGGTTTTCCCGAACGTTTTGCCGTTCATCCACGGGAAGTCTGCATTTTTGCCGAAACGGGTTTCGGTACTGGATTGAATTTTCTGACATTATGGCGCGACTTTGCTCAGTTTAAGCGGCAGCAGCCCGCAGCTAAACTCCAACGGTTGCACTATATCAGCTATGAAAAATACCCTCTTCAATTAGCAGATTTAGCTGCCACCCATGCCGGCGTACCTGAAGTGGCCTGCTATGCGGAACAACTGCGAGCACACTGGCCACTTCCTCTCGCGGGATGCCATCGCCTGCTGCTGGCTGAGGGGGCCATCACGTTAGATTTATGGTTTGGCGATATTAATGCCCTGCTGCCAGATCGGGATGCCAGTTTGAATAATCAAGTTGATGCCTGGTTTCTGGATGGATTTGCGCCATCTAAAAACCCGGATATGTGGAATGAGACGTTATTCAGCGCAATGGCACAGATGGCCCGGCCGGGCGGGACTTTTGCCACATTTACCGCCGCAGGCTTTGTCCGCCGAGGCTTACAGCAGGCTGGATTTAACGTCGCTAAAGTCAAAGGTTTTGGTCAAAAACGCGAAATGCTGACCGGCACCTTACCCACAGATAATCCTGTGTCACCGCGTGTCACCGCACAGTCTGCGCCTTGGTATCACCGCCCATCAGCAAGCCGCTGCGATGATATCGCCATTGTCGGCGGTGGTATTGTCAGTGCGTTGACAGCACTGGCATTGCAGCGTCGTGGTGCTCAAATCACGCTCTACTGCGCCGACACACTGCCAGCACAGGGAGCATCAGGTAATCGTCAGGGCGCGCTCTACCCGCTGCTGAACGGCAAGAATGATGCATTGGAGATTTTTTTCACCCACGCCTTTACCTTTGCTCGCCGCCAGTATGACTATCTGCTCGCGCAGGATATCGCCTTTGACCATCAATGGTGTGGTGTCAGCCAATTAGCCTTTGATGAAAAAAGCCGCAATAAGATTGCCAAAATGCTGCAAATCCAATGGCCGGAACAACTTGCTCAAGCAATGAGCCGTGAGCAACTTAGTGCGCTGGCCGGGCTAGATTGCGCCCACGATGGCATCCATTATCCGGCAGGTGGCTGGCTCTGCCCTTCAGACCTCACCACGGCATTGATAGCACTGGCGCAACGCAATGGCATGATTTGCCATTATCAGCATGAACTGCATCAGCTAGACCGGGTTAACGAGCGGTGGCAGCTCTGTTTCCAGCAGCCCGTGGGGGACAAACACCATGCTACGGTCATACTTGCCACCGGTCATCGTTTGCCTGAATGGGAACAAACTCAGCATCTGCCGCTGTCAGCGGTGCGCGGGCAAGTCTCACATATTCCTACCACGCCACAACTTAGCCCGTTACGGCAAGTGCTGTGTTATGACGGTTATCTAACACCGGTGAACCCCGCCAATCAACATCACTGCATCGGTGCCAGCTATCAACGTGGCGATACCGCTACTGATTTCCGAGCCGCCGAACAGCAGGAGAACAAACAGCGGCTACTACGCTGCCTGCCACAGGTCAGTTGGCCGCAACAAGTGGATATCAGCGATAACCAGGCCCGTTGTGGGGTGCGCTGTGCGATCCGCGATCATTTGCCGATGGTCGGTGCGGTGCCAGATTATGCTAAGACGCTGACGCAATATCAGGATTTACCCGGTAAAATTCAGCGTAGTGATGAAATAATGCCAGCTCCGGTGTGGCCGGAATTGTTTATGGTTGGAGCATTAGGATCACGAGGCTTGTGCAGTGCGCCGTTAGTCGCAGAGATTTTGGCGGCGCAAATGTTTGGCGAACCGCTACCATTGGATGCAAAAACGCTGGCTGCATTGAACCCAAACCGATTTTGGGTTAGAAAATTACTGAAAGGCAGGCCGGTGCAACAGCGCTCCGGTATATCCTTATCCGGAGACTAACGGAGCGACTGCGCACTATTTTTTCTGCGGCTCAATGACGAAGTCAATGCCCAAAGTCGTTGGAGCCGCAGCGAGTATCTCTGTGGCTTCAAGGACAAAGGGGATTTTGGGCTTGCTCAAGTAAACGATCCCACAACCCCAAAACCAAAATCTGATCCGGAGGGGAAAGCTCACCGGCTTTGATGGCTTTATCCAGGCTGGTCTGCACTCTGGCATGTAGCTGCTCGGCGGTGTGTTCACCAAACTCTTCAGACTCAGCAACCGCCAGAGTCAGATGCCCGCGCAGGTAGCCACCGGCAAACAAATCATCATCACTGGCGTGCTCTACCATGTCGTCTATCTGCGCTAAAATATGCGTTTCGAACTCTGCGATCATCATTTCCTCAATATATTCATTTTCTATCCGAAGTCATTGGCGTTGCAGGTAGGCTGCAAGAACCCCCTGCGGCTTCAAGTACCAAGGATAGTTTTAAAGCAGGTCTTCCGGGTAAGGGAAAAGCGCGGGTGCCAACGGTGGCGTATTGTAAAACGATTGCAGTGCCTGAATAAAGCCTGCGGGTCGTGGGGATATGCCATTTTCCAGATACCAAAGCACCTGTTCGCGTACTTTCCGCTGGAATGTTATGCGGTCTGGCTCGCAATCGCCTTCAAGGTTGTCACAACTGACATTGAAGGGAAAACCGGCAGCGACACAAAACATCCACTCCAATGCTTGTGGCTTGATTTCTACCGCTTCAAATTGGCTCTGGGTTAAAGCATCACGCCCGTCCGGGCAATACCAGTAGCCAAAATCCACCAACTTGCGCCGTTCTTCACCGGCAATACACCAATGGGATATTTCATGCATTCCACTGGCATAGTAGCCATGAGCAAAAATCACGCGATGATAAGGAAATTCAGCATCGGCGGGGAGATAGATGGGTTCATCGTCGCCTTTCACCAATTGCGTATTATATTTATCGCTGAAACAGGTATTAAAAATATCGATTAATTGCTGATAGTCGTGAGTCATGCTCTGATCCGTAAGAGGTGGCATCAGCAGTGGTACTCAAACGTACCGCTATAGCTGATGCCTTAAGTTATGCGAAAACGTGTAGTCCCAGCCAGGAGGAGATCTCGCTACCGTGGCTGTCGTATAACAGCTTGCAGCTCATTACAAATGAAACCACGACGATCATTGGGCGGATCAATTTTTGCCCCTTGGTCAATACCATATGTGCGCCAAGGCGTGCGCCCAGCACCTGACCAACCAGCATCACCAGCCCGATACTCCACACCACTTTGCCGCCAACAATAAAAAATATCAGGCTACCGACATTGGAGGTAAAATTGAGCACTTTGGCATGAGCGGTGGATTTCGCCAGATTAAAACCGCACAAGGTAACAAATGCCAGCGCGTAGAAGGAACCGGCTCCGGGGCCAAAAAAGCCATCATAAAACCCGACGCCACCACCGGCAATTAAGGCGAAGGGTAATGCAGATAAACGGCGCTGTTGGTCAGCTTCACCCAACTTTGGCGTAACCAGAAAATAGACACCAATCCCTATCACCAGCAGCGGCAATATTTGCCGCAGAATATCAGCCCGCATATGCTGAACTAAAATCGCGCCCAACATTGAGCCAACCACGGTCAGCGCTATAGTCAGCTTTTGCTCTTTTAAATTAACCGCTCCACGGCGAATAAAATAGAGGCTGGCAGAGAAAGACCCGCCGACGGATTGTAATTTGTTGGTCGCCAATACCTGAGCAGGCGGTAACCCTATCGCCAGCAATGCCGGGACGGTAAGCAAGCCGCCGCCACCCGCAATTGAATCAATAAACCCGGCCAATATAGCGACTAAAAATAATATTCCCAGAACTGCCGGGCCCAGCGCAAACCAATCCATGATTTATTCCGCAGCGAAATGGTTATCCAACAAAGCCTGACATGAAGGCGGCAATGGAGGGGGTAAGGTTTTACCCGGTTTAGCACTTGATTGATGTGGCTGGAACCAGCTTTCTAGTTCCGCACCGCAACCATCACCCGGTGGTGGGGTGTCTTGATCCAGGCACTCCAGGCTATCTGCCGGGCAGCGTAATCTTACATGCATATGAGCACGATGACCGAACCAAGGCCGCACTTTGTGTAACCAATTGCGATCAGTTCCAGCATCCAGACACAACTGTTTTTTAATCGCCGGATTGACAAAAATCCGTGTCACTTCATTATCTTTAGCCGCCAGCTTAATCAGACTCTCAACTTGCGGTTGCCATAGCGCAGGCACGACTCGTTTACCGTCGCTGGCAACCAAATCAATCGGTTGAGGTTTCAGCAATTGTTGCTGACTCCAGCGTTGTTGTGGCAGTTGCAGCCAGATATCAACATCCAGACCAGACTGATGGCTGGCATGACCACTGCTAAAACGCCCACCAGCGGGCATTGCCATATCACCAATCAGCACAGTACCCAACTGATGTTTATCCGCTTGCGCACTCAAACGATGGATAAAATTCAGTAAATCGGGATGGCCGAAATAGCGACGTTGATCTGGCCGCATGACCTGATAATCTGCCGACTCAAGCGGTAACGGCAATGCACCTATTACACATCCATTGGCAAAACCACCAATCGACTGCGCAGCACCTGCCACCGGGTGCGTAATCTGTTGCCAGGGCGTCGCTGCTATTGCCGTGCCAGTAAGCACAACGGCACCTACCAGCGCCAACCACGGCACTGCAATCCATTTTTTCATTGCGCCTACCAGCGAGGAACGTCTGAAATCACATCACCGCATTGCGCACGCTGGCGTAGCAGATGATCCATTAACACGATAGCCATCATCGCCTCAGCGATAGGCACGGCACGGATGCCAACACAAGGATCATGGCGACCACGGGTGACCATCTCGACGGCTTCACCCTGCCGGTTAATGGTTTGCCCCGGCACCATAATACTGGATGTCGGCTTCAACGCGATGTGAGCAACGACCGGTTGCCCGCTGCTGATCCCGCCTAAAATCCCCCCCGCATGGTTACTCTGGAAGCCTTGCGGCGTAATTTCATCACGGTTTTCACTGCCACGTTTGGTCACCACAGCAAAACCATCACCAATTTCAACGCCTTTCACCGCATTGATACTCATCAGCGCATGAGCCAAGTCCGCATCCAGACGATCGAACACCGGCTCACCCAAACCAACTGGCACGTTTTCCGCAACCACCGTAATCTTGGCTCCGATAGAGTCACCGGCCTTTTTCAGCTCGCGCATTAAGGCATCGAGCGGCTCCAGCTTGCTCTGATCCGGGCAGAAGAATGGGTTCTGTTCGACCAAATCCCAGTCAAGTAAATCACAGCTAATATCGCCGATTTGTGCCAGATAACCGCGTACCTGCACGCCAAACTTCTGTGCCAGATACTTTTTAGCAATTGCCCCCGCCGCGACGCGCATCGCCGTTTCACGGGCGGAAGAACGGCCACCACCACGGTAATCGCGCATACCGTATTTTTGCTCATAGGTATAATCAGCGTGGCCCGGACGGAACACATCTTTAATGGCGCTGTAATCTTGCGAACGTTGATCCGTATTTTCAATCATCAAGCCGATACTGGTACCGGTGGTAACTCCGTCAAACACACCGGATAGAATACGCACCTGATCCGGTTCGCGGCGTTGCGTGGTATAGCGTGATGTGCCCGGACGACGTCGATCGAGATCCAACTGGATATCGGCTTCAGTGATCGGAATACCCGGTGGTACACCATCAATAATACACCCCAAGGCGATGCCGTGAGATTCACCAAAAGTGGTGACGCGGAAAAACTGCCCAATACTGTTCCCAGCCATCACAGCTCCTTTAAGTCAAAAATTGTGGTTAATATACCCCAACGACGTCGAGCGAGGGCAGCCTCTCCTGCGCCTTGAAGACGATGGGGGTATTAACACATTCAGTTAGTCGCGATACATAGTGAAATGTGGCGCACAATCAATTAGTTGCTGTTTAGTTAGCATAAATACGCCATCACCGCCATTGTCAAACTCCAGCCAGGTGAACGGCACATCTGGATATTGATCCATCAAATGCACCATGCTGTTGCCCACTTCACAAATCAGCACGCCATCATCTTGCAAAAAGTCCGGCGCACAAGCCAGAATACGACGCGCCAGTTTTAAGCCGTCGCTGCCCGCCGCCAGCCCGAGTTCAGGTTCGAAACGGAACTCTTGCGGTAAATCGGCCATATCTTCAGCATCGACGTACGGGGGGTTGGTGACAATCAAATCATATTTAATCGGCGGTAAATCGCGGAACAAGTCAGAGCGAATCGGCGTGACTTGATGCTCCATCGCGTGCTGCTGGATGTTGTGTTCGGTTACTGCCAACACGTCATTGGAGATATCCACGGCATCCACTTCCGCGTCAGGGAAAGCATAGGCGCAAGCAATGGCAATGCATCCGCTGCCGGTGCACATATCCAGAATATGTTTAGGTTGATGGCGAATCAGCCCATCAAAGCGGTTATTGATCAGTTCACTGATCGGTGAGCGCGGCACCAGAACGCGCTCATCAACATAATATTCCATGCCACAGAACCAGGCTTTGTTAGTCAGGTAAGCTACCGGAATGCGCTCGTTGACTCGGCGAATAACTCGCTCAACAATGCGGTGACGCTCACTGGAGGTCAGGCGCGCACTGCGTATTTCCTCTGGAATATCTATCGGCAAAAACAGACTTGGGAAAACCAGTTGTACGGCTTCGTCCCACGGATTATCCGTGCCGTGACCATAGAAAATGTTGGCGGCATTAAAACGACTCACTGTCCAGCGCAGCATATCCTGAATGGTGTGCAGCTCATTGACTGCTTCATCGACGAAAATTTTGTCCAAGGTATTCTCCAGCTACTGTATGTAACATCATTACGAGCGTAAATTCACTATTTATGCCCTAGTTTGCCATGAAGCCCGCGACAAATCAGCAGCAATAGATCAGTTGAATGATAACCGAATAATAAAATACGCCTTGAAGCCGCCAACTCTATATCCACATTTATTTAGACAGATGACTCTCAACAGGTAAACTGAGGTAATTGCATAAGTACAATGAATCGATAATGAAAAATAAATATCACCTGACGACTGATGAGTTACAGCTATTTAAAGAATCAATAGCCGGGACAAAAAAGCTCAAACAAGACACCATTCTGCACCGGGAGCCCCCCAAATTAGGGAAGAGAATTGCCCCTGAACGATTGCTGCAAGAACAGGTTGATGCCAGCTATTATTTTTCTGATGAATTTCAACCGCAACTCGATAACGAAGGCCCGACGCGCTATGTACGACCTGGCGTTGACCATTTTGAAGTAAAAAAATTACGCCGTGGCGACTACCCACCTGATATGTTTTTGGATTTACACGGATTAACACAAAAACAGGCCAAGCAAGAGCTGGGCGCATTAATTGCGGCATGCAAACGTGAACATGTGCATTGTGCCTGCGTCATGCATGGTCATGGCAAGCATGTTCTGAAACAGCAAACACCGCTGTGGCTGGCGCAACATCCCGATGTACTGGCATTCCATCAGGCGCCTAAAGAGTGGGGTGGAACGGCGGCACTCTTGGTATTAATTGAGTTGGCGCAGTAGTCAATATCAGCAGGTTACACAAAATAGCGTTTGGCGGAAAACCAAAAGCGCGACAGAGATGCCGCGCCATTTGAACATTGATTAATACCATGTTAGCCGTGACATGCCTTGGCCATCAATTGTGACGGGCTGACTTGCCAATCGAACGTACCTCTTCCGGTATCACCATTCAGGTCAACACAGGCGATAGCCGAGGTAGCAAACATCGGCGGACACTGATCTGGGCAAAGTTCTGAAACCAGATACCCAACCAGCGGCAAGTGCGAGATTATCAACACTGAAGCGCAATCTTCTTTTGCCAACACCTGCAAATAGGAACAAATAAAAGCCGCATCCCCACCCGGCGTTAACTCTGGCATGACTTCCTGCTCTTGTGGCAGAACCATCACTTCACGCACCACATCCAATGTCTGCCCTGCGCGCAAATAAGGGCTGACCAGAATCTGTTCTACATCCACAGACTGATCGTTTAGCCAGCAGGCTATCTGACGTGATTCATCCTGACCACACAGAGTTAGAGGCCGTTGAGCGTCACTTGCTGCATCAAGGGCCGCGTCACCGTGACGCATAATGAAAACTTGCATATTGCACCGTTTTTGTTAACAAAATAACGCTATACAGAAACGCTTCGCGTGCTGTATCGCCGAAACCTTTGCCCAAGAGCAAAGAAACTTCATAACGATATCGCGCCGTCTCTCTATGGCGGCCGGGCATTTTGCCTGAAACTTAACGTAAAGAAAATGGCTGTTTTTTACTCCGGTAAACCAGCAGCCAACCCTAACTGGTTACATAATAACCTTGTCAACAGCTTAATCTAAACTCTATAACCTTAACAATAAATGGCTTTTAATTCATTTTCACACAAATGGTTACTTCGCGTTATTCAGGCTAAGGTAGCGCGGGTTGCCCCGTGTGTACAGCCACCTTAGCGCTAAGAATTACAGGTGGTGATCCTGCTCACACTCTTAATTATAGACGTTCGGCCACTTAACGTTAGTCATCAAATTACTCAATAAGTGACCTAAATTGTCTATTCTGCTGGTGCCGTTTCCTGTGGATAAAATAGCTGCTGCTGCTGCGCCATTGTCACCAACCGCTGGCAAGGCTCAAAACGCTCGCCATACTGCTGCGTCAATAACTGAAGCGTTTTTACCACCTTCTCCGCCCCCAGGCTATCCAGATAACGGAAAGGGCCGCCGAGGAACGGCGGGAAGCCAATACCGAACACCGCGCCGATATCCCCATCTCGCGGGTTACGAATAATAGACTCATCCAGACAGCGCACAGCTTCGTTCAACATCATCATGGTACAACGCTGTGCAATCACCGTGGCTTCGAGATGAGCCTTCGGGGTGATGCCCAGAAGAGTGTAAACACTTACATCCACCTGTTTTGGCGGGCGTCTCTTCCACGTAAAGCCTTTGGTTTGCGTAGTTGGATATACCGCTTTTGGATATAAATAAAAACCACGGCCATTTTTCCGCCCTTTGCGCCCATCCTTCAAGATCACCTCAAAAGAGGGCGGAGCTGCAAAACGTGGCCCTAATTGCTCAACCAAGATAGGCATAATTTTGGTCCCGACATCAATTCCCACTTCATCAAGCAGCGTAAGCGGGCCAACCGGGAAACCAAAGTCCACCAACGCTTTATCGATGGAATCGATAGGCTCGCCGTCTAGCAAACAGCGCGCGGCTTCATTGATATAAGGAGCCAAAATACGGTTTACATAGAACCCGGCACGATCAGCTACCACAATGGCTGTTTTACCCTGTTTTCGAGCCAAAGCGACTGTAGTAGCAATAGTTTCTTCACTGGTTTTCTCATGAGGAATAACCTCTACCAGTGGCATCTTATCTACCGGGCTAAAGTAGTGCAGACCAATGACCTGCTCTGGCCGCTGCGCTTGTGCGGCTATCTGGCTGATGGGTAACGAGGACGTATTGGAGGCAAAAATAGTGTGTGGTGCACCGACACGCTCGATATCGGCAACCATTTGCTGCTTCAATGCTAAATCTTCAAATACCGCTTCAACAACAATATCCACATTATCAAAACCACAATAATCGGTAGTACCGGAAATCAGCATCATCTGGCGCTGCCGCTCTGCCGGGCGCATTCTCTTACTGCGCACCCGTTTACCCAGCGCATCCCAGGTATATTTCAACGCCAGATTGATCCCCTGTGGGTTGATATCTTTAATTCGCACCGGCAAACCCGCACGGGTAGCGGTTACATTGGCAATACCGCCACCCATCAGACCGCCGCCTAAGACGCCAACACGATGGATAACACGAGGTTGTGCCGCCCCCCCCGTCTCTTTTTTCAGCGAGGTGGTGGCAAAGAACAAACTGCGCAATGCGGCAGATTGAGGGGACATCGCCAAATCACCAAATGCTCTGGCCTCAGCTTCATAACCGCTCGGGCCGCCATGATCCAGGCCTTTGCGTATCACATCAATAATGTATTCAGTTGCAGGATAATGACCTTTGGTCTTCGCCCGTGTCTTCTTACGCACCACGTTAAATAATATTGCCTTACCCAGCGGGCCACTGAGCAAACGCTCTTGCCACGGCAGTGTTGGGCGGTCAAGCCAGCCAGCCTTGGCGCGTGCGATAGCGACATCCAATAAGATATCCAGTGGCACGATATCATCCACCAGCCCCATTTTAAGTGCCTGACGCGCGCGAACCTGCCTGCCGGTCAGTATCATATCCAGCGCCTTGCTGACGCCAATCAAACGTGGCAAACGTTGCGTTCCCCCCGAACCGGGAAGTAAGCCAAGCTGCACTTCCGGCAATCCAAGCACCGTTTTATCATCCAGAGAACAAATTCGGCTATGACAAGCCAGAGCCAATTCCAGCCCCCCGCCCAAACAAGCACCGTGGATAGCAGCAACCACCGGCACCGGAAAGGCCGCGATTTGTGCCAGCGTTGCTTGCCCTTTTTGTGCCAATACCCGAGCATCCTGTGCCGTATGGCAAGCGGCGATCATGGCGATATCCGCACCAGCAACAAATGAGTCTGGTTTGCCGGATATAATTACCAGCCCCTGCAATCCGGATAAAGCCTGCGCTTGTTGCAATATCTCGGTGATTTGTTCAGCAAATTCAGCCTTTAAGGTATTTACCTTTTCGCCCACAACATCAATGGTGATAATACCAATATTGTCTGGCCGCACACTGAGGGTAAATACTGACGTCGCTGGCGCTATCGCCTTTGGCATAAGCACATCATCACTGTTATGGATAATATCTTCCTGGCTCATTACTCCACCTCCAGAATCATCGCTGCACCTAAGCCACCGGCAGCGCAGGCGGTGGTTAGCCCTAATCCACCACCACGACGGCGCAATTCATTTAATGTTTGGGTAATCATCCGCGCCCCCGTTGCGGCGAAAGGATGCCCATAAGCGATTGAGCCACCCAAGACGTTGAATTTACTCATATCAACTTCACCAATCGCATGATTGCGGCCCAATTTTTCACGGGCAAAAGTATCACTGGCAAACATTTTCAAGTTTGCCAGTGTTTGTGCCGCGAATGCTTCATGCATATCAATCAGGGTCAAGTCCGCCAGCGTAATACCGGCACGATCCAGCGCCAACGGCGTGGCATAAGATGGCCCTAACAGCATATCCTGCCAGACATCAATGGCGGAAAACGCAAAACTGCGCAGATATCCCAGCGGCTGTAGCCCCAACGCTTTGGCTTTCGACTCACTCATCATCATGACCGCAGCGGCCCCATCCGTCAGCGGGGTGCTGTTCGCCGCAGTGACACTGCCGTGTTGGCGATCAAACGCTGGGCGCAATTTGGCGTATTGCGCCAATGTAGAATCGTTGCGGATATTATTATCTTCAGAAATAGCATCTCGGTACGGCGGAATGTAGGCGGTCATCACTTCATCATGTAATAACCCTTGCTGCCAAGCTTGTGCCGCCATTTGGTGGGAGCGCAGAGCTAAAGCATCTTGATCTTCACGGCTTATCCCATAGGTTTTTGCCATCTGCTCGGCGGTGTCTCCCATCCGTAAACCGGTGGAATATTCTGCTACTGCTGGAGCGACCGGCAGCAGATCACGCAGCTTCAGCCGGCTGAATAATGTCAGCCGTTGGGATAAAGTTCGGGCTTTATTTACATCGACCAAGGTTCGCGCCAGCGCTTTACTCACGCCGATAGGCAACACCGATGAAGAATCTGCGCCACCGGCTATCGCGACGGTCACTGAACCGGCAATAATACTTTCAGCTACATTGGCTACCGCCTGAAAGCTGGTCGCACAGGCACGCGAGACGCTGTATGCGTCAGTGTGAACACTCATACCGGTACCTAACACAATTTCGCGGGCAATATTAGGCGCTTCAGGCATTTGTACCACCTGGCCAAACACCAGTTGATCGATTAACTCAGGAGCAACCCCACTTCTGGCCATCAATTCGCTTACGACCATTTTGCCTAAGTCTACAGCCGGTACGCCATGATAAGCAGTTGCCTGTTTGGCAAAAGGAGTGCGCAGGCCGCTGACTATTGCAATGCGATCGCCCTGGCGCGTCACTAGCGGTAATGGCTTACTCATAAACGCTCCTGATAAATAAAAGTGGCTTTCACTAAAGAGTAATAAATAACAGGTCTGACCTGATCCCATCATTGTTAACCAAACATTTACATTTGGCAAACCGACAGAACAGGAAAGTGGGAGCAGGAGCAACTTTTCAGAACAAAAAAACCGGCGGGGAATTCTGTGAGGCAAAATAACATCACGTTAAGATGATAAAGCTAGCTAAATAAATTCACGCGAGGAATGATTAAAAAAAACGCAAAGCAATTAGCTTCGCGCTTGGTATTATTTGTCTCACTTTTTTGCTTAAAGTGGTTGCTTAGACCTTAACGCAGCCCAAGCTGGAAAATCATCGTTTCTGCCTGGCAAGCAAAAGTGAAATCAATGGTTAAACGAACACCGCCGTCCGTCTCTTCCAACGTATGCTCAATCAGACAAGGATCGGATTCAACCGCACGCGCTTTTTCGCTCAACGATTTCAGCATGGTTTCAGCTTCAGCACGGTTATCAAACACGCAACTGTAAGCGGCAGTGCAGTCAGTATTGTCCATTATCGTGCCGACATCGACGCAGCAGCAAGCGGCAGTTTCTTCAGCGCTACAGCGATTGTTTGTTGATCGAATACTTGCATCTGACATCTTCAATTCTCCTCAACGGACATTTCAAAATAAGTCCTATTGCCGATTAACTCGCACAAAACAGACATGGCGCAAAAAATATTTTCTCTTTCTCTATTTTACTACTGCAATGCCTAAGGCACTAGGACTTACTGTTTATAAGCCTATTAAGTGACGGAAATCACACTAAAATTGTTTGTTCGCTCATCAATAATGTAATAATTGCTGCTAAATTGTGAGATTTTTGTTAACTACGTCTATTTTTTGCAATTGAAATTGAACAAATCACAAAACATACTTGCAACACGCACACAGGTCAGACCTATACTTCAGCCACTGGTCTGCTTTGTCTGACCGAAAACGGACCCTACAATCCCGCATTCTCTTGTTACGGTATGTAACATTAATTAAAATAATGAGGTTTTGGTCATGAACCAGAAAAACCTGTTTACCCGATCAGCTCTGGCAGCTGCAGTGGCAATCATCTCTTCGAACGTTTCTGCGGCCGGCTTTCAGTTGAATGAATATTCAGCCGCTGCCTTGGGGCGCTCTTTCTCTGGTGAAGGCGCTGTTGCCGACAACGCATCTGTTGGTAGCCGCAACCCCGCCGCAATGACTTTGTTCGATCGCCCTTCTTTCTCTGGCGGCTTCGTTTATGTTGATCCAAGCGTTGACATCAGCGGGACGTCACCAAGCGGCAGAAGCACTAATGCCAACAATATCGCACCATCAGAGTGGATACCGAATATCCACTTTATTATGCCATTAAATGAACAATGGGCGATTGGTGCGTCCGGTACCTCAAACTACGGCCTGGCGACCAAATTCAATGATGACTATGTCGCCGGCTCATTGGGTGGCGAGACTGACCTGAAAACCGCCAACCTGAATCTAAGCGCGGCTTACCGTCTGAATGAAAACTTCAGCTTCGGTTTAGGCTTTGATGCGGTTTATGCCGATGCCAAGATTGTGCGTCATCTCGGTGAAGCCGGTGGCGGTCGTTTACCGTACAGTACTGAAGTCACCCGTATGGAAGGGACAAAATGGGGCTATGGTTGGAATGCGGGGGTTCTGTATGAAGTTGATAAAGAAAACCGTTATAGCTTCACCTATCGTTCCAAAGTGAAAATTGATTTTGATGGCGATTACAGTAACCAATTACCTCGCCAAGCCGGTGGATTGGGCGGTCAAACAGTCCCTGGCGCTCTAACCCTGAATCTACCTGAAGTCTGGGAAGTGTCCGGCTATAACAAAGTAGCACCACAATGGGCGATTCACTACAGCATGGCGTACACCAGTTGGAGCCAGTTCCAAGAACTGAAAGCAACCGGCACGAATGGCCAGACACTGTTTGAAAAGCATGAAGGCTTTAGAGACGCCTACCGTATTGCGCTGGGTACCACCTATTATTACGATGACAGTTGGACCTTCCGTACCGGTATCGCCTTTGATGATAGCCCGGTTCCCGCAGATAACCGTACCATCTCGATTCCAGACCAAGATCGTTTCTGGATCAGTGCCGGTACGACCTACGCTTTCAACAAAGATGCCTCTGTTGACGTGGGTATTTCCTATATGCACGGCCAGAACGTGCACATCAAGGAAAAAACCCCTACAGCATTGGGCGCAACAACCTATGAGTTTGACTCTAAAGGTACTGCACTGCTGTACGGCGTGAACTTTAACTACACATTCTAATAACCGATTATTTCTCGGATTATGTCGATAAAAAAGCGCCGCAAGGCGCTTTTTTATCGACTAGTGTCAGAAGCGATATCAGTTGGCTGAATCGATACTGTCCAGATCGTTCTGAATAGCTTGAGCATTCGAGTTAACTTCTACTTTCAATTGGCCACCGCTCGCCAGGAAGTCATTACGTTGGAAGTAAGCTTCGCGCATCATCAAATAAGGGTCTGATGAGTTACGCAGCAAACCATCCGAATCCAACAACTGCGCCCGGGTTTCAATGCCTTCAACCATCCATTTGCCCGCCGACATCCAGAACGTCAGATAACTCAGCACCGGATAGACGTAATCAACCGCGTTACCGCCATCCTCACGGATCGTAAAGCTACCATAACCCGGTAGTACCACGTAAGGGCCGTAACCGACATTATAATGACCTAACGTACTCCCAAAGCGATGAGGAACTTGTTTAGCCAGTTTTGGGTTAGCCATACTGGCAACATCGATAAGCCCCCCCATCCCCAGTATGGTATTTAGGAAGAAGCGGTTGAAGTGCTTCATGGCGTTATACGGATCACCGACCAGGAAGCTATTCACCATACTGGCTGGTTCTTCCAGATTGCTGAGGAAGTTACTCGTGCCATTACGTGCTGGCTGTGGCACGTAATCCCGCCAAACAACCGCCACCGGGCGGACAATATAAGGATCAAGAACCTCATAGTTAAAATTGAACATTGCCCGGTTAAAACCTTCGAGTGGATCCGAGCGCCCCTGCTCCATGTGATCCGGCGAGCTACTGGCGCACCCTACTAATAGCACGGTTGCAAAAGCCAGCCCAGTCAGGCGGTAGTTCATATTCTTCTCCATGAAATCTTGCTAGCCCCTTTCACTTAAGGGGTTTGTCTGTTTATCTGAACACTAATAGGTTGAATACCTACTTTTTGATTGCCTGACTGCCCCGCCCCATTAAAGTCCTGCACCATACTCTCACCGAACCAGTCGCCAGATTGCGGATTGGCAGTGCCATCCAGTGAGATACGTGCACGCACTTTCACCTGATGCAAGGATGAGAGCAAACGCTCAGGCATCATTGCATTGCTATCATCCAGCGTAATTGATAGCGGGAAACGGTTCAGCGGCAGTCGCTTTACAGCAACCGGTATCGGATTTGTACCGTCGGTTACCGATATAATCAGTGTTCCCCGTCGAGGTAAATTTTGGGCGGCATCTGAAGATAATGATACCTCTATTCCCAGTGTAGCTGTTTCCTGCCCTGCCTGCGATTTGGCTTGCGCAATACTGCGTTTTATCACTTCGACGCGAGAATCACCAGCAGGCAACAATTTTAGCATAACTTCCCACGCACCAATGGCTTGTTTGAAATCACCCTGTTCAAAAGCATTAAAAGCCAATAAGCTCATCGCACGCAGATTGGTATGATTTTGCCCAACCATTGTGCGCAACATCTGGGTAGCTAACTGATTATCCTGCGGATCATTGGAGCGAGTCAGCACTTCGGCATAGCCGAGTCTGACCTCTTCATTATCGGGTGCTAACTGATAGGCTTTCGCAAAAGCTTGCGTTGCGGTTGTCGCATTGTTGAGCGCCATCCCCACGCGCCCCAGCATCATCCAGTCGTTGACGTTACCTGTATCCTGCTGCAATGAGGTGCGCAGCCCCAGCCCTAAACGTGCCACCTCTTCCATTGTCAAAGGTTCAGCCCGTTCGTTAGCGACTCTGGCTCGCAACTCAGGCATTTGCGCCTCAACCTGATGCCATGCCAGCACCTGAGCCAACCCACCGGTTTTCAGATATAACCCCACAGCAACAACCACCATAACCACCACACCGGGTAATAATGCCCAACGGTTGATTGGGCCTATTTCGCCAGCCGATGGCAGTTGAGTGATGCTGCTTTGAGCACCCTCTGGTTGTGGGATGTCGGTCAGCAAGTTTTGTTGCAGCTCTTTAATCAGCTCAGGCCGTTGTGCTACCACGCCCTGCGCTTCATCTTCTGCCAGTTCAGATAACCGGTCCTGATAAATCGCCTTATTTAGCTCATCACGGGTGGTTACTGGGGCATTCGCATTTTGTCGCATGGCCGGAATGACGAATAAGGCACCCGCGACCGCCAGCAAAATGATCACTATTAGCCAAAATGCCATTATGGTTGTTTCCTGTCAGTGGGGTTTTGTCGGACCGGCCCATTTTTTCCAGCCTGTACGTTTTTTTCAGACAACAAATCTTGTAGCCGCTGCTGCTCTTGCGCTGAAAGTGGGGCTTCTTTTTCCACCCGACGCCGAGCGCGCAATATCACTATCGTCGTCCCCATCAACACAAACAGTATCGGGCCGACCCAGAGAATCAAGGTCGCGGCAGTCACGGGGGGTTCATAAGTTACGAAATTACCGTAGCGGGCCACCATATAATCAATAACTTGCTGTTTGGAATTTCCCTGCTGCTGCAGTTCATACACTTTGGCGCGCATATCCGCAGCAATAATGGCATTAGAATCAGCAATGCTATTGTTCTGACACTTAGGGCAGCGCAACTGCTCGGTCAGTTCACGATACTGCTGCTCCTGCGCCTCTGATTTGAAAGTATACGTATCGATCGCTGCGAACACACTGCAACTCAGCATCAAGCCAAACATCAGGCTAAGTAACCTCATGCGCCCCCCTGATACTTGTTATACAGCGGCAAAATTTCCTGCAACCAAACGCGATCGTTGAGATCACCGGCATGGCGATAACGGATAATACCCTGACCGTCGATCAAGAAAGTCTCCGGTGCGCCATAGACACCAAGATCTAATCCCAACATGCCATCACCATCATACAAACTCAGCGCATATGGGTTACCGAGCGAATTGAGCCACTGCACCGCTTTGCCGCGATCATCTTTATAATTCAGCCCAACCACGCGGATGCCCTGCGCGGCCAGTTTATTCAGATATTGATGCTCCGCCCGGCAAGTTGGGCACCAGGTCGCCCAGACGTTGAGCAACATCGGCTTGCCGTCATGCAATACCGCTTGATCAAAGATTTTACCCGGTTTATCAAGGGATTCCAGTTTAAACGCGGGCACGGGTTTACCAATCAGTGCAGACTCCAGCATCGTCGGATCATCACCATTGGCATTACGGGTCAGTTGCACTAAAAACGCCACCACCAGCAGCAAAAACAGCACCAGCGGAATAAACATCAGCTTATTAAATGAAGTCGGTGATTTCATTATTTTGCCTCCGATGCGGCCGCGCGTTTTAGCTTTTTACTCATCCGATAACGTGGATCGAACATACAGAAGAGGCCGCCGAGGGCCATAAATACCCCGCCAAACCATATCCAGCGCACAAATGGCTTGTAATACAAGCGTACCGCCCATGAGCCATCATCCAGCTCTTCATCTAGCGCGGCGTAAAGGTCACGGGTAAAACCGCCGTCAATGGCAGCTTCTGTCATCATTGAACGGGAGACACTGTAATAGCGTTTTTCCGCATGTAAGGTGGCTTCCACCTTGCCATGACGGGTGACATCAATAATACCAACACCACCGGTATAGTTCGGCCCTTTAATATCGTGAACATCGCGGAAAACGAAGTGATAATCATGGATATCAATGCTATCACCGGCCTTCATGCGCACATCTCGCTCAACACTGTAGTTCTGGCTAAAAGCAATGCCTATCACCGTGACGGCAACCCCAAGATGGCCCAGCACCATTCCCCAGTGGCTGCGGGAAAGGTGAGTCAGGCCACGCCAGAAGCTATATCGATGTGTTGCTCGCTCATGCAGTTCCATCAATGTCAGGATAATGACCCAAATAGCCATCATCAGCCCGACCACCGTCATACCGGCAATGGTGTCCTGCATCAGCCACGGTACCAATATCGATAACAACAGCGTGACAACCAGCGCCACGCCCAAACGCGTCCATAACTTACTGGGTTCGTCTCTGCGCCAGCGCACCAATGGCCCAATCCCCATCAGCAGCGCCATCGGTGCCATCAACCAGGTGAACATGGTATTAAAAAACGGCTCTCCGATTGAAATACTGCCCAGCCCAAGCTGCTTGTGAACCAGCGGCAACAAGGTACCCAGTAACACCACCAGCATCGCGGCAATTAGCAACACATTGTTACTGAGCAGGAAAGTCTCACGCGAGAACACCTCATGTTGTGTACGGCTGCGTACTTGTGCGCCTTTTACCGCATACAACAGAAGCGAACCACCGATGACAATCACCAGATAGGCGAGGATAAACATGCCGCGCGCCGGATCAGAGGCAAAGGAGTGTACTGAAACCAGCACGCCGGAACGCACCAGGAAGGTGCCCATTAAGCACAATGAGAATGCGGTAATCGCCAGCAATACCGTCCACGCTTTGAAGGTGCCACGCTTCTCGGTAACTGCCAGTGAGTGAATCAGCGCAGTACCGGCCAACCACGGCATAAAGGAGGCATTTTCCACCGGATCCCAGAACCACCAGCCACCCCAGCCTAATTCATAGTAAGCCCACGCCGATCCCAGTACGATCCCCATGGTCAGGAACACCCATGCCGCTTGTGTCCAGGGCCGCGACCAGCGCGCCCAGGCACTGTCCAAGCGGCCGGCCATTAATGAGGCAATGGCAAAAGCGAAAGCGACCGAGAAACCGACATATCCCATATAAAGGAGAGGAGGATGGAAGATCAACCCAACATCCTGCAACAGTGGGTTCAAATCGCCACCATCAATCGGGAACCCCGGCAAGGTGCGGCTAAACGGATTTGAGGTCAGAATAATGAACAGTAAGAAACCGCCGGTAATCATCCCCAGCACTGACAACACGCGAGCCACCGCATCTTCAGGCATCGAACGGCTAAACAGCGCAACGGCCAGTGACCAGCAACTCAGCAGTAATACCCACAGCAATAGCGAGCCTTCATGTGCTCCCCAGGTGGCAGCAATACGGTAATAGACCGGTAATTGCGAGTTTGAGTTCGCCGCCACATAGGAGACGGTAAAATCATTCACTACAAATGCATATACCAGACATATAAATGACAGAGTGATGGTGGCAAACATGCCGTAGGTGAGCGGCCGGCCCACGGCCATCATGCGAGCATCCTGGCGCGCGGCTCCCCACTGCGGATACAAACTCAGCAATAGCGAAATTGCCAGCGCCAAACATAATAAGAAACTGCCAATTTCAGGCATCATGAGGCATTGCCCTCACCATAGGCCGCAGCCGGGCGGGTATGATTCTCTTTCATCGCTTCTTCAACCTCTGGCGGCGTATACTTTTCATCATGCTTGGCTAAGACTTCTTTAGCATTGATAGTGTTACCTTCAGCGAATACCCCTTGTGCTACCACCCCCTGCCCCTCACGGAACAAGTCCGGTAAAATGCCGGTATAAGTGACGGTGACCGCACCACGGGCATCATAGACCTTAAAACTCACCTCCAACGTCTTGGCATCACGTTTCACCGTACCAGGCATCACCATGCCGCCAATCCGCAGGCGCTGGCCAATCTCTGGCTTCTCATGGCGTTCACCTTTCCCTTGCAGAATTTCGCCTGGCGTATAAAACAGGTCAATATTTGAACGCAACGCATACAGCACCAAAGTGACGGTCAGACCGACACCGATCAGCACCACAATGGCCAAATAGAGTCGGCTTTTCCTACGTGGATTCACGGTTGTTTCTCCTGCAAACTGATGTCGCTGTTTGTCTGGTTTAATTGTGCCTGACGAATACGTTGTTCTCTGGCCTGGCGGCGCTGAATATCGGCTAATAGCTGTTTATGCTGCCAGCAAGTGTGTACCCACAAACCGAGCAGAGATAAGACGGTGACCGCTACTGCCAGCCAGACATAAAAGGCATAACCGCCCATCATAAAAAAAGCCATCCACGAGTCAAAGGCTGGGGTCATATACGTGGCTCCTTACGTAACAGGGCGGCAACCCAAGGACGATGGCGCTCTTGCTGCAAAATCAGATTGCGCAAACGCATTAATGTCAGCGTGGCAAAAAACAGCAAATAACCGAAAATCGCCCAACGCAACGGTGAGCGCATACTGGGATCAATGCTTTGCTGCATATTGGTTGAACCTTGGTGTAGGGTGTTCCACCACACCACGGAGAAATGAATGATAGGTATATTGACCACGCCCACCAGCACCAGAATGCCGGCAGCCCGCCCCGCCAGCTTGCGGTCTTCGAAGGCGTTATACAGCGCAATTACGCCAAGATAGAGAAATAACAGCACCAACTCTGAGGTCAAGCGGGCATCCCAAATCCACCAGGTTCCCCACATCGGTTTGCCCCACGCAGAGCCAGTGACCAGCGCAATAAAGGTGAATACCGCTCCGACCGGAGCCATCGCCGCAACAACGTTATCAGACATTTTCATTTGCCACACCAATCCGACAAACGCAGCGATTGCCATCGACATATATATGCCCATCGACCATATCGCCGCCGGAACATGCAAATAAATGATGCGGAAACTGTTACCTTGCTGATAATCCGAAGGGGCGAAACCGAATCCCCACACCCAGCCGACGATCAGGCAAACACATGCCCCAATGCCAAGCCACGGAATAAACCGGCCACATAGCTGATAAAGTCGCTCGGGTTTAGCGAATTGATGAAACCATTTCCACATTTTTCATTGCTCACTGTAAAAATTGGACTGACATTGCCGCAGCGGTAATACCGATGCAAGGTACGGCGCACAATCTGCTCTGACTGCGTTGGCTACCGCATTTAACCTTTTGAAAAAACTTATTTTTTACGACTTCTTTTTATGACATCAAATATAAATAGTTAGTGCACACTGACTCTCAACGCCGCCGCTGTAGCAAAAGGCGCAAGCGTTGCACTCCCTGCCAGCATCGCCCCCAGAATGGCCAGATAACCATCAATCGGCATCGACATCGACGCTGCATCAATGGCAGCGGTAGCAAATATCAACACCGGGATATACAGCGGCAGAACTAATAAACTCAACAACACACCACCTTTGCGTAACCCAACCGTCAGAGCTACTCCAATAGCCCCGATAAAACTCAATGTTGGCGTGCCCAGCAGTAGCGTCAGCGCCATTGCGATGGCGGTATTGCTATCCAGAGAAAGGAGCAATGCCACCAGCGGCGATAAAATAAGTAACGGCAGCCCAGTCACCACCCAGTGAGCACACACTTTGCCTAATACCGTGAGTGGCAGCGGCGAGGGCAACAGCAGCAGTTGTTCAAGCGAGCCGTCGTAAAAATCATCACGAAACAGCCGCTCTAGCGAGAGCAGCGACGCTAACAACGCAGCCACCCAGACAATCCCCGGCGCAATACGCGCCAGTAATTGCGGCTCAGGGCCAATCCCCAGCGGGAATAACGTGATGACGATCAGGAAAAACCAGAGCGGGTTAACAATTTCCGCGCCTTTTCTGAACGCTATCTTTAATTCACGGCGCAACACGCTGATAAACATTAGTTCTCCTGCGCGTTGGTTAAACGGATCTTACGCACATTCTGGCTAACGCCATGTAAATCCTGATGGGTAGTCAGCAACACCATGCCCCCGTTAGCAGCATGAAGCACAAACAGATCCAGTAATGTGCTAACACCTTGTTTATCAATCGCCGTCAGCGGTTCATCCAAGATCCACAGCGGTGCCTGACTCAGCCATAAACGGGCCAATGCGACCCGACGTTGCTGCCCAGCGGAGAGTTGCGACACAGGCAGGTCTTCGTAACCCACTAGCCCAACTTGCGACAACGCCTGCCAAATAGCGGCGCTGTCCACTGGCTGAAATACCGACTGATAAAATGCCAAATTCTCAAACGGGGTCAGTACCGATTTAATCCCCGGCTGATGGCCCAAAAACAATAAATCCTGATGGTATTTGGCACGGTCACGGCGGATGTTCGCCCCTTGCCAGTACACCTGCCCTTCATCGGCATCGGCCAACCCGGCTAAAATCCGCAATAAGCTGGTTTTCCCCGCGCCATTCTGCCCTTCAACCTGCACTATCTCTCCCGCCGCCACACAGAAACTTAACTGTTGAAATAAGCTTCGTTCATCTCGGACACAGGTCAGATTTTTAGCTTCCAGCATGAAGGATTTCTTTCCATTCGTCAGGGTTATAATTATGGGAAAACCGAATGATAACATAAGGCCGAATCCTTACGTAGCGTGGGCCTAACACTCCCACTACCCATATAGGGGTAATATTCGGCATAAGATCAATTTTCTGTAGAAAAAAACAACAAAGTTAAAGTTTTGTTACTTTTTATGTTACATCACGTAGATATTTTATCCACTGATTGCCTCCCTGGTTTCCTTCCGTAAACAATAATTAGGACTACGCTTATTACTTTAGTATCTCCTTATTTTATTGTGATTAACCCATATCAATTATTTTCGCTGTCAATTGGGAGAGCCTGATGGATGATGAGAAACCGTCTCAGAATAAGGGTGAACTGAAAGTAGAAAGTGATGAACAAAAACAGGGAAAAGAGATTGAAGTTAATGAAAAGAAGCTGCCCTCCAAAGCGGCAGCAATTCATGAACTCATCCGCCTTGATGGTGAAAAAGAATTAGAACGTGATAGCTTTGCGCTGCTGTGGTCAGCCATCGCTGCCGGGCTTTCGATGGGGGCTTCCCTGATAGCAAAAGGTATTTTCCATGCCAGGTTACCAGACAATCCAGCCAGTTTTTTACTGGAAAATGTCGGTTATACCTTCGGTTTTATCATTGTTATCATGGCGCGTCAGCAGCTATTTACTGAGAATACTGTCACCCCTGTGCTGCCCATCATGCAAAAACCCAGTTTAAGAAATTTTATTCTATTATTCCGACTATGGGGGTTGGTGTTATTAGGCAACCTGATAGGTACTGGGCTGGCGGCCTACTCCTTTATTCATATGCCGGTATTCGACGAGGACACTCGCGCCGCGTTTGTTACACTCGCACAAGGGGTCATGGAAAACTCACCGACAGAGATGTTCGCCAATGGGATATTCTCTGGCTGGATAATTGCCACGATGGTATGGATGATGCCCTCGGCTGGGGGAGCCAAGATTTGGTTGATCTTCCTGATGACCTATTTAGTTGCATTATGCGACCTGACACATATCGTTGTCGGTTCGGTAGAAATCTTCTATCTGGTGTTTAACGGTTCTTTGCCGTGGCAACAATTTGTTTATCCATTCGCTCTGCCAACACTGGCGGGTAACATCATTGGTGGCACTTTTATTTTTGCGTTGATAAGCCACGCGCAGATCCGAAGCGACATGACACATCAGCCTAAAAAGGTGACGAAATAGCCAAAAAGCCATCATCGTCACAGGAATAACCGCAGGTAAACGTGATAAAAAGTCTAAAATATGTGATCATAGCTATAGTAGTTTACTATTTATCACTTTTTAATATTTATTCAATTTAATTTCAAGAGGTTACCGTGCAGGATTTACCAAACTGTCCAAAATGTAGTTCTGAATTTACATGGCAAGAAGGGGAACAACTGAATTGCCCGGAGTGTGGTCATGAGTGGTCGGAAAGCATCCCGTCTGCAACGTCGCAAGACGACCTGGTGGTACGCGATGCCAATGGTAATTTGTTGGCTGATGGTGACTCAGTGACAGTGGTTAAGGATCTGAAAGTAAAAGGCAGCTCTTCAACGCTGAAAATCGGTACTAAAGTGAAAGGCATCCGTTTGGTTGAAGGGGATCATAATATCGATTGTAAAATTGATGGGTTTGGCCCAATGAAGTTAAAATCAGAGTTTGTTAAGAAAAGCTGATGCCGTAACCTGCCATTTGCTCCGAAGCCATACTATTTTTATCTTTTTTCAATCTGTTATGGCCTCGGGGCAGTTCAGCCCTTCCTTTCCCAAACACCCAACAGAACGTAAGATATCGTCATAAATTATTGTCTTTTTGTAGTAACCACTACTTTTTCACCCTAAGTTGGTGACAGAGTAACCAAACAGGCAGTCGACTGCTTATTATCTGGCTCAAAATGCGTATAATACCCCGGCAGCACACTTCACCGGCAACCACTCAGCCGATGACCGGGTCCCCGTAGTTAAACGGATATAACAAGCCCCTCCTAAGGGCTAGTTACTGGTTCGATTCCAGTCGGGGACACCATTAGCATTTCTCAAGATGTTCAATAAAGTCTAAAAAACCTTTAAAAACAATTGCATTATAAAAAACCACGTCCAAAGAAATCCCAAAAATACCCGTAACAGCTACACAAAACTTGTATAGAATGTTGTATAACGCTAGGTTCGATCTTATGGTTATACAAAAATGCTGCTAAATGACTTCAAAATCCGCTCCGCCAAGCCGACAGACAAGGCTTATACACTCAATGATGGCAAAGGCTTATCACTCATCATTTCCCCTAATGGAGTGAAAGGTTGGCGTTTCCGTTATCAATTTGGCGGCAAGGCTCATATGATTTCATTTGGTGTCTATGGCCCCGTATCACTGGCTGATGCTCGCCGCCAACGTGAGGAAGCAAAATCAGCTTTAGCCAATGGCACCAATCCCAGTGATGCCCGTAAAGCGGAAAAGATTGCCTTAAAGTATCCAGCTAAAAATACCTTTGAAGATATTGCCCGCGAATGGCACACCTCCAAACTTGCGACATGGACACCAGAATATGCGGATACGGTTATGCGTGGCTTCGATAACAACGTATTTCCTTATATCGGCAAGCGCCAAATTGACCAAATAGCGCCGTTGGAACTGTTAGCCGTTCTGCAAAGAATCGAAAAACGTGGCGCACTGGAACTCACCGGGAAAATCAGGCGGCGCTGTGGTGAAGTCTTCCGCTATGCCGTAGTGACCGGGCGGGCCACTTATAACCCAGCCCCGGATCTGGCCAGCGCACTAAACCGCCCTAAGAATGGCCATTACCCTTTCCTGAATGAAAGTGAATTACCCGAATTTATTCAGGCATTGGATAACTATAAAGGTAGCAAACTGACCAAATACGCCACCCAGTTGTTAATGCTCACTGGGGTAAGAACTATCGAGCTACGGGCCGCTGAATGGTCTGAATTTGATCTGGATAATGCCTTGTGGGAGGTTCCCAAAGAAAGGATGAAGAAGCGCCGCCCTCACCTTGTGCCGCTATCCACACAAGCCTTAGCGATACTTGAAAAGCTCAAGGTGCTGACAGGGAATTATAAATTGGTGTTCCCCGGCCGCAATGATGCCGGTAAGCCAATTGTAAGTATCCCCTCAAAACGGCCCATTCACTTTTAGAGATCTTCCGACATACTGATTATGTCACCTGAGGAGATCGCTATGCGTAAGATCCGATTCACAGAGCACCAGATCATCGCCGTACTGAAATCAGTCGAAGCGGGCAGGACCGTCAAAGATGTGTGCCGTGAGGCTGCTATTTCCGAAGCCAGCTATTACAACTGGAAGGCGAAATATGGCGGGATGGAAGCCGCTGACATCAAAAAAATCAAAGATCTTGAGGACGAGAATCGTCGTCTGAAGCAGATGTTTGCCGATCTGAGTCTGGAATGCCGGGCACTGAAAGACGTCATCGAAAAAAAGCTTTAAAACCAGCGATAAAGCGTGAGCTCGTCAACTATCTGACCACGCAGTTTACGATGAGCATACGCCAGACATGCAGGACGTTATCGCTGAGCAGGACGGTGTTTCGTTATCAACCGGATACACGACGTGATGAACCGGTGATCCAAATGCTGACAGAGGTGGCCGAGCGCTATCCCCGCTACGGCTTTAAGAAGCTTTTTCAGGTACTTCGCAGGCAGGGACACGTCTGGAACCACAAGCGCGTACACCGGATTTACTGTCTGCTGAAACTGAATTTTCGTCGTAAGGGTAAACAACGTCTGCCGATACGCAATCCGGCTCCGCTGGCAACGCCGGAAGCCCTGAACCAAAGTTGGTCGATTGATTTTATGCACGACGCGCTGACATGTGGCCGACGTTTTCGGACTTTCAATGTTGTCGATGATTTTAACCGTGAAGCTCTGGCTATCGAAATTGACCTAAATATCCCGGCGCAACGGGTCGTGCGGGTGCTAGACAGAATAGTAGCAAACCGTGGATATCCGCTGAAGATGCGGATGGATAATGGGCCGGAACTGATATCACTGGCTCTGGCGCAATGGGCCGAAGAGCATGGCGTGATGCTGGAATTTATCAAGCCGGGCAAACCGACGCAAAACGCATTTATCGAACGGTTTAACAGGACGTACCGGACAGAAATACTGGATTTTTACCTGTTTAGAACGTTGAACGAAGCACGGGAAATTACGGAACGTTGGCTGAATGAATATAACAGTGAGCGGCCCCATGAATCCCTGAATAACCTGACACCGGAAGAATACCGGCTGATGGCTGAAAACCCGGAAATCTCAAAAAGTGCGTGGAACTAAAGCTGGGATACTTACAAGTTGTTGGCCAGACGTCGGCTGGAGTTCAAAACAGAGCGATGGTTGCGACAGGGAATGGGGCTATGAACAGTCTACTCCCGTGGCCAATTTTAGTTGACCACTACAGTTTGGCTATGGCTCTCTGAGAGAGCCCCTGTTTAAGAGAAAGCCTTCTGACTTTAAGTATGGTTTCCATGCACAGCATCCAAGGAAATCTCCGTAAAAACGGAGAGTTTATCAATAATCAGGGTGGTGCACTTTTACACCATAATTCCCCGAACCCTTGGTCTACTTTTGTACAATATTTAACAGCCAGTGCTCAAAGAAGTTGTATTCGTAGGTAAAGCGATCGCCGATATCAAAACTAAAATCATCAATCACGGTCCGGAACGGATTATCCGGAAAGCCAATGCCACCGTCGTAAGATATACCGTAATCTTTGCCGTGAATATGAAACTGATGGAGGTAGTCATCGCCCCAGCCCTGCACGACCTGGAAAATGAAGTGAAGTACGGCCAGCGACGTATCAGCAGCGATTATTAGCCGGCGCCAGACCATGGGACTTACGCCACGAACAGCGATTTTGATGACGTAGATCTTCATAGCCAGGTAACAGGTATTGTTATGAAATGATGTTGGTTATTCTAGCCGCAGCAGGCGATACATTCGGTGACTGCCCCACGGTTTTTCATGCTCTCATGTAAATTGGCCAGTCAATTATTGGCTATTTAAAATGACCGCTTAACCGTGTTTCCGGTTCCGTTACTCCCTAAGCCCCACTTCAAACTGACGTCAGAGAAAAGCTTTAATGCTGTCAGTTTAGGATTGGATTTTGAATTTATAGACACTTGTAATTGTATATCTTTGAAGCTAACCTGACATGGTTGCTTAAAAAACGAGCGCATAGTACGGTTGGGCTTCAAAAGCCTAGTATAATACTGGCAATTTTCCAGTATTATACGATAATCATTATCCATACAGCGTTGATGGTTGGTGGATAAAAAATAAATGTATAATTATTTACTTCGTGAAGTTTTTCAAAAAACAAAATGTCAGGCATTATCGATAAATAGTACGGCAACACGAAAAATAAGAGTGGTTACCTGGGTCACTATCCTTATTCAATTATTATTTCCTTTAAGTTTATCATTTACTCCGGTAATTGCTGCTACTGGTTTATTACCCGAAAAATCCACGGTAATTCACGTCGATACAGAACCGTACCGGCTGGGTACCCATGAAACTGTTGAGTCAGTGGCAAAGAAATACGCTATATCCGTTGATGAACTTAAACGAATTAATATTTACCGCACGTTCGCCAAACCCTTCACGGCATTAACTGTTGGTGATGAAATTGACGTGCCGCGTAAAAAATCTCCGTTCACGGTGGATAATAACGCCAGTGTTCCGGTAGAGAACTCGTTGGCAAGTAATGCCGCAACGGGTGCTGCCCTCTTGTCCCACGGTGATACAGCCAAATCGGCAGAAAATATGGCTCGATCTGCCGTCAACAATGAAATCAGCAGTTCAGCACAACAATGGCTGGGCCAGTTTGGTACCGCCCGCGTGCAGTTCAACACCAATGATGACTTTGAATTTGACAGCAGTGCCATTGATGTACTGATCCCTCTTTATGATAACCAAAAGTCTTTACTTTTTACTCAATTGGGGGGGCGGAATAAAGATAGCCGCAATACAATTAATATCGGCGCCGGGGTTCGCGCTTTTTTGAATGACTGGATGTACGGCGCCAATACCTTTTTTGATAATGATATTACCGGTAATAACCGACGGGTCGGTATTGGTGCGGAAGCCTGGACTGATTACCTGAAGTTATCTGCAAACGGTTATTTTGGCACGACCGACTGGCATCAGTCTCGCGATTTTGCGGATTATAATGAACGCCCTGCTAATGGTTATGATCTGCGTGCCGAGGCTTATTTACCGGTTTACCCGCAATTAGGCGGTAAGCTAATGTATGAGCAGTATCATGGTGATGAAGTGGCATTATTCGGCAAGGATAAACGCCAGAAAGATCCACATGCCATCACTGCAGGGATCAGTTATACCCCAGTCTCTTTGGTTACGGTTGGAATAGATCACCGCGCGGGTAAAAGCAGTAAATCCGACAGCAGTATTAATATCCAGTTCAATTACCGCCTGAGCAATTCCTGGCAGTCGCATATCGACCCCTCTGCGGTGGCAGCCACCCGCACCCTGGCGGGGAGCCGTCATGATCTGGTTGAGCGTAACAACAATATTGTGCTGGATTATCAGAAACAGGAACTGATCCGGCTGGCGCTGACGCCAGCGCAGGTGACTGCTGAAGCGAGTTCAACCGTGGTGGTCAGTGCGCAGGTCACCAGCAAATATGCCTTTGAACGAATCGAATGGGACAGCGCCGCGCTGATAGCCGCAGGCGGGACTCTCACGCAGATCTCACCCCAATCGGCAGAGGTAAAATTACCTCCTTATCAGCTAACGCGCAGCAGCAGTAATATTCATCTGTTGAGTGCGGTGGCGTATGATAATCAGGGTAATGCTTCTAATCGCGATACTGTGCAAGTGACGGTCATACCCAGTGCGGCAACCATTACGTCAGAAAACCTGACAGTCACGACTGACGGTGCGATAGCCAACGGCAGCGCCACCAATGCGGTGCAGGCGCTGGTCACCGATGTGGACAATAATCCGGTATCAGAGCAGGTGGTGACGTTTAGTGCCGATAACGGTGCGACCGTGACCACGGTAATTGGCACCACGGGGGCGGACGGGATTGCCACGGCGACCCTGACCAACACCACGGCGGGTGTCAGTAACGTCACAGCGACGGTCAATGGCAGCGGCCAGACAAAGCCAACTACCTTTATTGCGGATGACGCTACGGCTCAAATCATGGCGGGCAACCTGACGTTGACGGTTGACGATGCGATAGCCAACGGCAGCGCCACCAATGCAGTACAGGCAATTGTTACTGATGCAAACAGTAACCCGTTGTCAGTACAGGTGGTGACGTTCAGTGCCGGTAACGGTGCGACCGTGACCACGGTGATTGGCACCACGGGGGCGGACGGGATTGCCACGGCATCACTGACCAATACCGCGGCGGGTATCAGTGCGGTGACAGCCACCCTGAGTAACAATGCGAACCAGACGGTGGACACCACCTTTGTTTCGGACGGTGGCACGGCGGTGATTAACGATGCGGACTTTACGGTGGGCACCGGTGCGTTGGCGGATAATACGGCCACCAATGCCCTGAGTGCGACAGTGAAAGATGCGGGCGGGAACCCGCTGGAAGGGCAAACCGTGACCTTTGCGGTGACTGTGGGCAGTGCAACACTGAGCTCAGCCACGGCCACCACGGATGTAAACGGTGTGGCGACAGCCACCCTGAAAAGTACGGTTGCAGAAACCAATCAGGTGACGGCGTCGGTGCGTGGCACTGCCACCGCCGCGAAGCCGAGTGCGTTTGTGGCGAATGGCAGCACGGCGGTGATTAACGATGCGGACTTTACGGTGGACACCGGTGCGTTGGCGGATAATACGGCCACCAATGCCCTGAGTGCGACAGTGAAAGATGCGGGCGGGAACCCGCTGGAAGGGCAAACCGTGACCTTTGCGGTGACTGTGGGCAGTGCAACACTGAGCTCAGCCACGGCCACCACGGATGTAAACGGTGTGGCGACAGCCACCCTGAAAAGTACGGTTGCAGAAACCAATCAGGTGACGGCGTCGGTGCGTGGCACTGCCACCGCCGCGAAGCCGAGTGCGTTTGTGGCGAATGGCAGCACGGCGGTGATTAACGATGCGGACTTTACGGTGGACACCGGTGCGTTGGCGGATAATACGGCCACCAATGCCCTGAGTGCGACAGTGAAAGATGCGGGCGGGAACCCGCTGGAAGGGCAAACCGTGACCTTTGCGGTGACTGTGGGCAGTGCAACACTGAGCTCAGCCACGGCCACCACGGATGTAAACGGTGTGGCGACAGCCACCCTGAAAAGTACGGTTGCAGAAACCAATCAGGTGACGGCGTCGGTGCGTGGCACTGCCACCGCCGCGAAGCCGAGTGCGTTTGTGGCGAATGGCAGCACGGCGGTGATTAACGATGCGGACTTTACGGTGGACACCGGTGCGTTGGCGGATAATACGGCCACCAATGCCCTGAGTGCGATAGTGAAGGACGTTAATGGCAATGTGGTACCGAATGTGGTGGTGACCTTTGCGGTGACTGTGGGCAGTGCAACACTGAGCTCAGCCACGGCCACCACGGATGTAAACGGTGTGGCGACAGCCACCCTGAAAAGTACGGTTGCAGAAACCAATCAGGTGACGGCGTCGGTGCGTGGCACTGCCACCGCCGCGAAGCCGAGTGCGTTTGTGGCGAATGGCAGCACGGCGGTGATTAACGATGCGGACTTTACGGTGGACACCGGTGCGTTGGCGGATAATACGGCCACCAATGCCCTGAGTGCGATAGTGAAGGACGTTAATGGCAATGTGGTACCGAATGTGGTGGTGACCTTTGCGGTGACTGTGGGCAGTGCAACACTGAGCTCAGCCACGGCCACCACGGATGTAAACGGTGTGGCGACAGCCACCCTGAAAAGTACGGTTGCAGAAACCAATCAGGTGACGGCGTCGGTGCGTGGCACTGCCACCGCCGCGAAGCCGAGTGCGTTTGTGGCGAATGGCAGCACGGCGGTGATTAACGATGCGGACTTTACGGTGGACACCGGTGCGTTGGCGGATAATACGGCCACCAATGCCCTGAGTGCGATAGTGAAGGACGTTAATGGCAATGTGGTACCGAATGTGGTGGTGACCTTTGCGGTGACTGTGGGCAGTGCAACACTGAGCTCAGCCACGGCCACCACGGATGTAAACGGTGTGGCGACAGCCACCCTGAAAAGTACGGTTGCAGAAACCAATCAGGTGACGGCGTCGGTGCGTGGCACTGCCACCGCCGCGAAGCCGAGTGCGTTTGTGGCGAATGGCAGCACGGCGGTGATTAACGATGCGGACTTTACGGTGGACACCGGTGCGTTGGCGGATAATACGGCCACCAATGCCCTGAGTGCGATAGTGAAGGACGTTAATGGCAATGTGGTACCGAATGTGGTGGTGACCTTTGCGGTGACTGTGGGCAGTGCAACACTGAGCTCAGCCACGGCCACCACGGATGTAAACGGTGTGGCGACAGCCACCCTGAAAAGTACGGTTGCAGAAACCAATCAGGTGACGGCGTCGGTGCGTGGCACTGCCACCGCCGCGAAGCCGAGTGCGTTTGTGGCGAATGGCAGCACGGCGGTGATTAACGATGCGGACTTTACGGTGGGCACCGGTGCGTTGGCGGATAATACGGCCACCAATGCCCTGAGTGCGATAGTGAAGGACGTTAATGGCAATGTGGTACCGAATGTGGTGGTGACCTTTGCGGTGACTGTGGGCAGTGCAACACTGAGCTCAGCCACGGCCACCACGGATGTAAACGGTGTGGCGACAGCCACCCTGAAAAGTACGGTTGCAGAAACCAATCAGGTGACGGCGTCGGTGCGTGGCACTGCCACCGCCGCGAAGCCGAGTGCGTTTGTGGCGAATGGCAGCACGGCGGTGATTAACGATGCGGACTTTACGGTGGACACCGGTGCGTTGGCGGATAATACGGCCACCAATGCCCTGAGTGCGATAGTGAAGGACGTTAATGGCAATGTGGTACCGAATGTGGTGGTGACCTTTGCGGTGACTGTGGGCAGTGCAACACTGAGCTCAGCCACGGCCACCACGGATGTAAACGGTGTGGCGACAGCCACCCTGAAAAGTACGGTTGCAGAAACCAATCAGGTGACGGCGTCGGTGCGTGGCACTGCCACCGCCGCGAAGCCGAGTGCGTTTGTGGCGAATGGCAGCACGGCGGTGATTAACGATGCGGACTTTACGGTGGACACCGGTGCGTTGGCGGATAATACGGCCACCAATGCCCTGAGTGCGATAGTGAAGGACGTTAATGGCAATGTGGTACCGAATGTGGTGGTGACCTTTGCGGTGACTGTGGGCAGTGCAACACTGAGCTCAGCCACGGCCACCACGGATGTAAACGGTGTGGCGACAGCCACCCTGAAAAGTACGGTTGCAGAAACCAATCAGGTGACGGCGTCGGTGCGTGGCACTGCCACCGCCGCGAAGCCGAGTGCGTTTGTGGCGAATGGCAGCACGGCGGTGATTAACGATGCGGACTTTACGGTGGACACCGGTGCGTTGGCGGATAATACGGCCACCAATGCCCTGAGTGCGATAGTGAAGGACGTTAATGGCAATGTGGTACCGAATGTGGTGGTGACCTTTGCGGTGACTGTGGGCAGTGCAACACTGAGCTCAGCCACGGCCACCACGGATGTAAACGGTGTGGCGACAGCCACCCTGAAAAGTACGGTTGCAGAAACCAATCAGGTGACGGCGTCGGTGCGTGGCACTGCCACCGCCGCGAAGCCGAGTGCGTTTGTGGCGAATGGCAGCACGGCGGTGATTAACGATGCGGACTTTACGGTGGACACCGGTGCGTTGGCGGATAATACGGCCACCAATGCCCTGAGTGCGATAGTGAAGGACGTTAATGGCAATGTGGTACCGAATGTGGTGGTGACCTTTGCGGTGACTGTGGGCAGTGCAACACTGAGCTCAGCCACGGCCACCACGGATGTAAACGGTGTGGCGACAGCCACCCTGAAAAGTACGGTTGCAGAAACCAATCAGGTGACGGCGTCGGTGCGTGGCACTGCCACCGCCGCGAAGCCGAGTGCGTTTGTGGCGAATGGCAGCACGGCGGTGATTAACGATGCGGACTTTACGGTGGACACCGGTGCGTTGGCGGATAATACGGCCACCAATGCCCTGAGTGCGATAGTGAAGGACGTTAATGGCAATGTGGTACCGAATGTGGTGGTGACCTTTGCGGTGACTGTGGGCAGTGCAACACTGAGCTCAGCCACGGCCACCACGGATGTAAACGGTGTGGCGACAGCCACCCTGAAAAGTACGGTTGCAGAAACCAATCAGGTGACGGCGTCGGTGCGTGGCACTGCCACCGCCGCGAAGCCGAGTGCGTTTGTGGCGCCTCCAGCGTTTACGGGTATAACCGTCAATGGACATGATTTCGCTATAACTGACGGATTCCCGACTACCGGATTTATCGGGGCAGAATTTACCCTGAATGTGACCGGTTCGCCGACTGACTATAACTGGACTAGCAGCGACACTTCATGGGTTAGTGTGGATAGTAACGGCAAAGTGAGCTTTACAGCCGAAGGAAATTCAACACCTGTCACCATCACAGCCACCCCGAATGGGGGGGAGGTAGCACAAACTTACACCTTCGCGCCGTCGCTTTGGTTTAGTTATGCTTCTGGCCCGGTGAGCTGGCCAAGTGCAGCATCAATATGCACCGGTTCGTTACGTGTACCATCGATAGCGGATTTGAAGTCTGATGCACCCCGCATGGTCGGGGGGCTATGGACCGAGTGGGGAGATCTACAACAATTCTCAACCGCAAGTTTTACCCCTGGTATACAGTACTGGATGAAAGAAGAAGTTAGGCCGGGTGTAAACTACTTCTTCAACGTGATCAATGGATTTAGTGGTAGCACCGAGCCCGTCTCACCAAAATATGTGTTTTGTGCAAAGTCTGTTTAGGCATTAGTTTTTAACCTTTAGTTCCTTTGTTTTGCCCTTCCCCCGCGTTTTAGTGCGGGGGATTTTAACGGTGTTAGGGTAGATACAGAAAAGAAACCAGAGTTAAGTGCCCCATTCCCAGTCGAAATGCAACAAAACGGTAGGGCATTATGCCGCCTGTAAGTGCGTTAAAAATACCTCATTCGGAGAGCGATAGCCCAGACATTTTCTCCCTCGCGTATTGAGCCGGTGTTCGAGTGCTGCGACCTTGTGATGGGTGACCTGATTGAAGTCTGTTCCCTTGGGGTAAAACCGTCGTATCAGCCCATTGGTGTGCTCATTCAATCCGCGCTCCCAGGAATGATAAGGGCGGGCAAAGTAGACCGGTGCTCCCGTTATTTTCGTTATTTCCTCTTGCTGGGAAAACTCAGGGCCGTTATCGGCGGTCAGGGTTTTAAACTCGCAGAAAGTATTGGCGACAATGTCCCTGAAGGGCTTGTTGCAAAAAATGGAGTTGTCATGAAAACTGAGGCTATTCATCCCTTCTTCAATGAACCCACATGACCCCTAGCGATTTCAAATGGAAACATTTTGCACCCGAGATCATCCTGTGGTGCTTACGTTGGTACGGTTCAACCCCGATGAGTTATGCCAATGTCAGCGATATGCTGGCAGAGCGTGGGATTTCCGTTCATCGCTCTACCATTTACCGTTGGTTTATTGAATATGCACCCATACTTCGTCAGAAATTGAAACGATATCAATTTACGCATGCCGACTCCTCATGGCAACTCGATGAAACCTATATCAAAGTCAACGGAAAATGGTTTTATCTCTATCGCGCCATCAATAAGCACGGTACTACATTAGATTTTTACTTTTCGGCTAAACGAAATAAAAATGCGGCCTATCAATTCCTTAAACGGGTGTTAAAACCCTATCCGGTTGAAAGACAGCCGAAAATACTCAATACCGATAAACATTCGTCATACGGTTACGCTATTACTCGTTTGATGAAAGAAGGAAAGCTACGGGATGATGCGAAGCAGCGGCAAGTCAAATACCTGAATAATCGTATCGAGTCTGACCATGCACCCATCAAAAAATTGGTAAAAGCGGCCGGGGGGTTCAAACGGCCAAATCGAGCGTGGTCAACGCTTCAGGGATTTGAAACATTGCGACGACTGAATAAAGGTCAATTTGATATTTGGCTACGCCGTGACGAACCTGAATGTCGCGTGCGGGAAAGATCCGCCTTTATGAATCGGCTCTTTAACATTGAGACGGTTTTAGCCTAATTATTTCCCCCATCAATGAGTAAAATCACCGACTCTCATTATTTGCAACAAGCCCGTTTACCTCGTGACGCGTTCTACGTAGATTCACTTATGTTCACCGTGCTGACTACCTTGCACTTACCCGACTGTGGTTGTCAGGAAGACACGCCTCTCACGATTTGTATCCCACGCATCAGAGTGCGTTTTGTTACGTTGTCAGATCCGCTACTTTATTCAGGATCCTAGGCTCACCTGGTGATACAGGCGGTTCTCTCGAATCGGAGAACAACGATTTATACAGCCTCATGTCGCACTGGGGTTTGAGGACCAATGGAGCGAAAGCGTACGATAGTGACGTAACCACATGATATATTGAAATAATATAAATAGAAAAACGTCATCAGTCGGAATAGCCCTGAGAAAAGAAAAAACAATATATAAACATTAAGCTATCGATCTTGTATTTTCCTTTCGTCTTCGACCATCAACCTACATCACCGCTGACAGATCAGCGGCTTCGCTAAAAACCCGCTTAGCAGGGCGGAGGGGGGTATAGTGCCCTATAACAGTCCTGTGCCGCTTTCAGCGGCGCTACGGCGAGAATTAGTACCAACGTTCCATGTAACAATCTTTCTCGCCTTTACATGCGCTACGCGCACTAAATAACAGGATAGAAGTATTTGATAACGTTTTAATGCGAATTAACTAATCTTCAAAGAATCCCATAACCGGAATAATCTCTTGATTAACTCGCCCAGTTCTAACTAAAAAGTTACGCCATAATCCATATGGTATCGGTTGTTCTCCATGCCTGAAGGCTCTGATTCGACGATTAGATTCTGAACCGGTTAAACCAAGTAAAATGGCTATTTTTTCGTCTGTTTTATATTCAGGAAATGTTTGCTTAAATTGTGTAAACCATGCGTTCACTAGATCTGGGTGGGGAGGCTTCCAACCATCTTTATACAATTTTAAGTGTTCTATTCCGTATTTGCTGGAATCGAAATTATTTACCTTGGGGTAATACGGTGCGTTCAAATTATCAAGTAATAGTTGATAACTTTCTTTTAACTGATTTTCATAAATGACCATTTTTTGGTCTTTCAGGCTGGGAATATTTATTTCCATGTTATTACCTCAATAATTAAACCTGCCCAGGAACAGACAGGTTCATATTTTATTTATACTGCGTAACCATGAGCTCTTTCTAATGCTCGTAATAATACGTTTAGTTTTTGCCCTGTCATTGCTGGTATGCGTACTTTACAGCGTTTTTTTGGCTCTGTCGCATTAGTGATATGAAGTTGGCAAAAGTTGCGTTGTCGGTTATTTAGGTGGCCAACAGATAAAATTGTTCCGCCGGTGACAATCTGTCACCAGTTGGATGTTGAAGCTGTTCTTTGCGTATCATGTGCACTAACTCAATGCCCGCCAATATCGTCTGCGCACGTCTAAATGATTTGAAGCCCAGCATCGATCGTATCCGCCGTTTGATATTTCGGTGATCCTGCTCCACAAGGTTATTCAGGTACTTATTCTGCCTGACGGTAATGCTTTCTTCCGCCGGTTTGCTGGCATTGAGTGTAGCCAGAGCCGCTGTATTGGCACCACTTTTATCAATGGTGACCACCTCAGGTTCGCCGTGTTGGCGAATAGCCTTGCGGAAAAAACGCAGTGCCGCCCCAGCGTCCCGTTTGGCGGTGAGCAGGAAGTCGATGGTCTGGTCTGCAGTATCGACCGCCCGGTACAGATATTTCCACTGACCTTTGACTTTGATGTAGGTCTCGTCCATTCGCCACCGCCGACCTACGGTACGTTTATGCCGACGAAACGCCTTATCCAGCAAGGGCACCAAGCGGATAACCCAACGATGTAACGTGGAATGGTCAACGGCAATACCGCGTTCAGCCATCATCTCTTCCAAATTGCGCAGGCTCAGGGTATAAGCCAGATACCAGCGAACACATTGTACGATGATATCAACGGGATAATGCCGGCGTTTAAAGGCGTTTCGGATCAGAGACATGGTTAGGCAACATCTTAAAAAAAAACAGCATGTTACCTGACGATGTCTTAATGCGACAGAACCTTGGCTTTACCCCAATAGGGCCAAACATATAATCAGACGCGCAGTGCTTTCTTTAAATGTGAGACATCTTCAGTAGACGAACGCTTAGCGTAGGTTTTCGCCCCATTGGCCCTCAAACTCTAACGATTAAAACTCCATCGCATCATCACCCTTATTTTTCGATGTTATTAAATGCTGAGAAAATTTTATAGGGTAAGTTTTCTTCTTATAAACAACGCCTTCGACTATATGTATTTCCAAACTCTTCTCATCGAGTCGTATTACACCATGATGTTGACGGTTATAATTAACTAAGCTTTTTGAATTGAATTCATTAACTGATAGTGTAATTCTTGGGGAGAATATATTGAATGGTCCATGGTCATCATCCCACTCACAATCATATAATTCAACTTCGTATTGCTTTTGTTTAAAATTATTATTAGCAAAAGCCACTTTTGCAGATTTACTGAATAAAACGATATTCAGTTCGTTTTTATCGTTTTGCTTACTGCTCACTTGAGTTGACTCAAATGATATACCGTCTAACTTACAGTTTTGCAATAAGCCTAGGTATTCAGAGACGGCTTGTGTAATAAGATATTCGTGCCCCTTCGCTTGCCCTAATACAGGGATGGTTAATTTATTGGATAAGGTTCTTAGAAAAAGAATTTTATCCCGTTCAACTAAGCCCTCGGGATCAAAGCGGCTTGCCCCTGAATGGCTCAGCGATTTGAATGCTGAAAGGTCGAGTATTCGCAGTTCGCGCAGGGGGTAAAATGTCGCCACGATAACAGAACTGCCGACGGCGGGTCTTACCTCTGCGATGGCGATATCCGGTGATGTCGATCCGTAGAACACAGGCACGCCATGTGCATTCATCCTGCCTGGTGTTGCCAGAATTGATGGCGGTGGCCCTAACTCAGCCTCTGGATGCGTGAGTGCTTTTTCGAGGGCTTGATCATCATTAAAAACGCGCGCTCTGAATAAAGGGTCATTGATATTTAATTTTTTAATGACGGTATCGCTGTGAACATTTATATCTGCAAACAATTCATCCAAAAATACTTTCGCCCCGCTGTTGAAGAATCGCGCTTCTGTTAACAGGGAGTTGGATATATCTTCCCATTTTTGGTTAAAAGTGCTTTTATGCCAATTTATTGGACTGTAGGTATATTCCTCACTGTATTGACTCTCCTCGTTATAATCATTAAATTGGTCATAAAGTGACTCAATGATATCGTTTGCGACGTCCTCATCAACCTCAAGTTCTTCCTGAATAATATTATTGAGGTCATCCCCTGTAGGTTCTCCCTCATAATTACATTCCGCTATCTCATAGTGATTATCTAGCATTATATGCACTTTTTTCGTCAGTTCTTCTATGCTGGTAGTTTCTGTTCTCTCTTCACAATAGCTGCATTCGTTATCTTTATTACCGGTTTTTTTTATGTCGTTTTGAATATAGACTTCATTGACGCAGTGGTGACAAATATATTTTTCTTCCCACATTCATTCATTCCTTATGAATACACGGTACGCTGAGTTAGCGATTGACTCTATATTAGCGTAATCGTTATCCAGGCAGTATCTAAAGATAGCGAGATGTCGCCAGGGCATGCCAAAGGGGCCATATCGCTTCTTTGGCGGGCCACTTGGCTTTACACCAGGAGTGCCAACTTTACGCTTCCCGCCGTGAATATCTGCTATAATCCGTTATGTCTCAAAGGCTTGCATACCGTTTGAGGCAGGCTTTCGGGGTGTGTCGGGCGCGTTATGCCCCGAAAGCCACCCTGCATTAATTGGCTTTACCCCTTCCCTGCCGGAAACTCCCCAAAAATCACCCTTTTCGAAAATGACCGATCACCGATTTAACCAAGCGCAAATTCAGCGAGTAAAGAATTTAGCAGACCGGAAATTAACTTCAAAAGTGTCAATGATGTTCTGAAGCTGGCCTGCTTACCCTAACCACGTGAATATTACGGCTAGTATAGCTGTTAGTGAATGAAGCATTATAGGGAGCATTAGGCCGCCGCTTCGTATTCGCGCCCAAGCAAATATAATAGAAATAGATATAATCTCTACGAATGTACTTATATTCTGGTATTGATGATGGATGGAAGTAAATAGCACTGAGATGAGCACAATACCAACCCATAGAGTCCAGGTACGAGAAGAACGAAATACATTTAAAATCACTCCACGGAACACTATTTCTTCACTGATAGGTGCGAGGACAAAAATTGTCAAAAATACCGCTGAGAGCTGTGAAAACGGCTGATTAAGTAATTCTACAACCCATTTTTCTGGTGTCCCACCGGTCAAGTTACCGTAGATGTATTCCACAAGATAAATCGTCACCACGGCCACTGCTGGTAGAATAGATGAGCGTTGCCACACCTTGCCAAATCCCAGGGGGGCCAGCCAGCGATGATAGGGCAGAGCTATAATAAGAAGAAATGCCATGCCAGTGAGATGCGATGCCGCCAAATAGTAATTTCTGTACCCGTTTAGCAGTGCCCAATCGCTTGCATGATCTAAGACAGTGAACCATCCTTTAGTAATAACAATAGCGGCAATTATTACAATGACGGTTCGGAATATTGAGATTTTATTATTAATCACTACTTTTATTCTCCATTTTAGAAATATCCTTTGTTGGGATAGTGACCGGGTAGCTGCGATAACTGCCAACTTTTCTTCCTTCTACCTTCACGCACGCACGAACGAAAGTTTATGCTACGCGGCTAAGGCCCCAAAAGTCGATTTTTAGACCAGGCGGAATTTTCGGCGGTTCCGGCGTAGAGCCCCTAAATGACCGATCACCGATTTAATTTAGTTGTTTTCAGCCTCTACTTTTGCATTCTTGACTATACGTATGACTGTACGGTCAGAAACCCCGCATAACCTCGCCGTCTCACGGATACTCAGCCCGTTCTTGACACGTAGTGCGATGATCCGTTCATGCAGTTCTCGGTCTGCCTGCCGTCCCTTAAATTTCCCTGCTGCTTTTGCTTTGGTTATCCCTTCTTGCTGGCGCCGGCGTCGGTCGCTGTAATCTTTACGCGCAATAGCGACCAACATATCCAACATCATGCTATTGATCGCTTTCAGCATTGCTTGGGTGAACTCATCACTGGCGTTCGAGGTCAGTGCCATGTGACTTGTCGGCAGATCCAGACTGACAACAACAAGACTTTTTTCTTGAATAAGGTGCTTTAGCTTTTGCCAGCCGTCTTCATCCAGTCGGGAGAGTCGGTCTACCTGTTCGATAAGAATAATGTCACCAGGTGCCGCATCATCGAGCAGCCGTAACAGTTCTGGCCGCTGGAGTGACGCCCCGGACACATTTTCGGTGTACCAACTGGCCATCCGAAAACCTTTCTCTTCAATAAAGGCTTTCATGCGATTTTTTGCCCGTAGCGCATCTTGTTCTTTCGTCGAGGCGCGGAGATAGCCGTGAATGTACATTTTTTACCCATAAGTGACGTTTAGGTGATGATCATAATGTACATGACAGATAAGTGATGATCCAATGGGGAAATGACCATAATTTTAACTATGACATTAGGGTATACGTAATTGTCATGGGCTTCGAGCAGGATGAAATTTGTATATATCTTTGTATTGCTATTTTGAGTGAAAAACTAACTGGCACATCAAAATGGATAGACTTATAATGAGTGTAAGATTATGTCTTACATGAGGTGTTTATGGCCAGGACAATGACAGTAGATGTTGGCGAGGAACTTCGCGACTTCATCGATTCGCTGGTTAGCGCAGGTGATTATAGAACTCAAAGCGAAGTGCTCCGTGATGCTTTGCGTTTATTGCGTGAAAAGCAGGCTGAGTCCCATTTGCAATCATTACGGGACTTGTTGGCTGAAGGGGTGAGTAGCGGCACTCCAGAAACATGGAGTAAAGATGTATTCATACAGCGAATAAAGGAAAGGGTTAATCTGAATGAAAGAGATTAATCTGACACCGAAAGCAATTGATGATTTGGAAAATATTTGGCTTTATGGTCAGGTACAATTTGGTGTAGTCAAGGCGGATGAATATGTCGCTCGCTTTTCTGAAATATTTGATATTTTGGCCAGACATGAAATTGGTACACAACGACCTGAGTTAGGTGAAAATATTTATTCACTCCCTATTGAGAAGCATGTAATTTTTTTCGTTCCTTCAGAGTCTTCTATCACTGTAATTCGTATTCTTAATCAATCACAAGATGTAAATCGTCACATTTCTTGGCGATAGAACTCCAGCCTAGGTACAAGGGCAGGACTATGCCCTGCCTTCTTATGGTCAAAAACCAAGTCAACTAATACCGCCAGCTACAGAAACCTTATATCAAGCCCGTTCTAGGCAACATCTACATTGAAATGTAGTGGCCTTAGCTCTGAAAAATCTCTCAGATTTCACGTAGCGTGATCGATATTCATGCGCATGCTCTTATTCTGATATGGAGATCTGCAACTAAAAATAAAATTCAGTTTATTTTAGAGTAAAAAATTTACATTACCGCCTATGTGTAGCATTATTGTGTATATTCTTAAATGCTACATGTTGAGGTGTTTTGTGTCGGTAAATACTAAACAAATCTATAGAGTGGCTGAGCGATCTGAACACATGCTCACTCTTCTGACCAAACAGATTAAAGAACAAAAGGAAGAGCTGGAAGAAACGACTTATTTCCAGACTTATGCCAAGGCTGCTGTTGCCAAATTACCTAAATTGACTCGCGCAAGTGTTGACTATGCTGTCACCGAAATGGAAGAGCAAGGTTACACATTTTTGAAGAAACCGGCAGGTACATCTATAAAATATGCAATGTCACTGCAAAATATTATAGATATTTATCACCATCGTGGTGTTCCTAAATACCGTGATCGCCACGGTGAAGCCTTCACGATTTTTGTTGGTAATTTGAAAGGTGGCGTATCGAAAACAGTTAGTTCGGTTTCACTTGCTCATGGATTACGTGCCCACCCTCACCTACTTTATGAAGATTTAAGAATTCTGGTTATCGACCTTGATCCTCAATCTTCAGCTACAATGTTTCTAAATCACTCTCGTTCTATTGGGGCTGTAGATACAACCTCTGCTCAGGCAATGCTACAGAATGTATCCCGCGAAGAACTTTTGTCTGAATTTGTCATTTCTTCTATTGTGCCGGGTGTTGATGTTATCCCTGCTTCTATTGAAGATGCATTTATTGCATCGCAATGGAAAGAGCTATGTTCCGAACATTTACCTGGACAGAATATCTATACCGTTCTTAAAGAGAATATTATTGATAAACTCAAGAAGGATTATGACTTTATCTTTATCGATAGTGGCCCACATCTCGATGCTTTCCTGAGTAATGCTATTGCTGCATCGAACTTGCTTATGACGCCGATCCCCCCTGCCCAAGTCGATTTCCACTCCACCTTAAAGTATCTCACTCGCCTTCCTGAACTTATTGAGATGATAGAAAAATCAGGGGCTAAGTATCCCCTTCAGGGCAATATAGGATTTATGTCTAAATTGCAGAATAAGTCTGACCACAAACTTTGTCATAGCCTGGCCAAAGAGATATTTGGAGGGGATATGTTGGATGTGGCCCTACCACGCCTTGATGGTTTTGAACGATGTGGCGAATCTTTTGATACGGTTATTTCCGCCAACCCCTCGACCTATGTTGGCAGCAGTGAAGCATTAAAAAATGCTCGTGCTGCGGCGGAAGATTTTGCTAAAGCTGTATTCGATCGCATCGAATTTATTCGGATGAACTGAGGTATTCCATGACAAAAAAACGCCTAACCATCGGCCGGACATTTAGTGGTTCCCCTTTGTCCAATGTATCAACTGATAATTATCGCCAGATTTTTACTCTTGCCTCAGGGAAAAAAGCTGTCTTCATGTTTGAAACTATTCCAGCAGAAGATATTGCTGAACGCTCATTTGTATCTCTAGCCACAAATGGTAGAGATCAAGCCGGTGTTACAGAGGAGTCACTTCAGGACATTATCAGGACCATTCGTTTTCAACAATTTTTCCCGGCAATTGGACGTATAATTGACGGAAAAATTGAAATACTCGACGGGTCACGTCGCAGAGCTGCCGCATTGATTTGCCATGTCGATCTCAATGTGCTGGTTACTCAGGACGATATTGATATGGATGATGCGAGAAAACTCGCCGCTGATATTCAAACTGCAAAAGAACATAATTTACGTGAGATTGGATTAAGGCTTTTACTTCTCCGCGATTCGGGCATGAACCAAAAGGAGATAGCCCAATCGGAACGCCTATCTTCTGCGAAAGTTACTCGAGCTATTCAGGCCGCATCGGTACCTGAGATGATGTTAGAACTTTTCCCTGTTCAATATGAACTAACCTATCCAGATTATAAATTCTTGCTTGATATTGATGAACAATTACGGCTGCGTAGTCTCAAACTAGAAACATTCGTTGATTCGGTTAGGAAGCAAATAGAAAAAATCCCTAATGCTAATGAGCTGGTCTCTGATGAACTGAAAAATGAAATAATAAAGTCGTTTCGACATGTTTTAGACGGGATTTTAGCTAAACCTGAAAAACAGGCTGCTGTTGTTGAAAAATTATGGGACTTTGAAGAAAAAGATAAATACGCTCGAAAACGTATAAAGGGACGCGCTTTTAGCTATGAGTTTAGCCGTTTGCCAAAAGAGTTGCAGGTAGAACTTGACCGACTTATTTTGCACACAATGAAGAAACATTTATCACAGTAATTCTATCAATGAAGTGGCGATTTCAGCCTGAAATCGCCACTGAAATCAGTACTGTAACCTGCTTGATTTTATATCCACTCATGAAAATTCGCCATCAAATAAAATTCATTAATCAATTGTTTTATATTGATATTTTGTTTTTATTTCAGGGTAAAATCGCCAGTAACTCAATGAGGTTAATCTATTGAAAGTAGGCGCGTTAGCTATGGCGAACTTTTATTGTTATGGCTCGAAATATTATGCGTCTTCTCTCCTTTCATCAAATTTGGTTAAATAAAGAAAATTAGCCACTGCAGATTTTGACAACAGATGTTTGGCGTATCTTTTTTTACTGCATATTAAGCACTATTACACTTTTCCTGATGCACTTGAATGACTTTATGCGTTGAATGTTTGGACCTAAGTGAAAACGAAATTTGCTCATACTCGATGAGTTTTGGTCGTTAGTTTCATAGTTGTACTTTTGGTAAATCTCCCCAGCGGGTTGTATAAGCAGGGGAGAGCATTTCTCGCCTCATTTTCCATCCTTTATCTATCCCTTGACCCGCAAACCAAATCTTGCCCAGACCCGTTTGGTTAATATGGTCGATAGCTTTCATCAACTGCTCACTGTTGGCTTTGGGCTGTGAATCGTCAAACATGTCTATTTGCCCAGGGCGACTACAAAAATCGTTCAATATAATTCCGGCCTTTTGATATCGATACCCCCCTTTCCATATAGTGTCTAAACCGCGCATGGCGGCGGCAACGATATCGCGAGTGTCTTGTGTAGCCAACAGCAGAGTTTGATTAGCATTATTCCCGTAATACGGTTCAGGAGAGTAGGGGCTGCAACGTATAAAAACACTAATTTGCCTACAATATTGGTGTTCCTGGTGTAAGTATCCCCTCAAAACGGCCCATTCACTTTTAGAGATCTTCCGACATACTGATTATGTCACCTGAGGAGATCGCTATGCGTAAGATCCGATTCACAGAGCACCAGATCATCGCCGTACTGAAATCAGTCGAAGCGGGCAGGACCGTCAAAGATGTGTGCCGTGAGGCTGCTATTTCCGAAGCCAGCTATTACAACTGGAAGGCGAAATATGGCGGGATGGAAGCCGCTGACATCAAAAAAATCAAAGATCTTGAGGACGAGAATCGTCGTCTGAAGCAGATGTTTGCCGATCTGAGTCTGGAATGCCGGGCACTGAAAGACGTCATCGAAAAAAAGCTTTAAAACCAGCGATAAAGCGTGAGCTCGTCAACTATCTGACCACGCAGTTTACGATGAGCATACGCCAGACATGCAGGACGTTATCGCTGAGCAGGACGGTGTTTCGTTATCAACCGGATACACGACGTGATGAACCGGTGATCCAAATGCTGACAGAGGTGGCCGAGCGCTATCCCCGCTACGGCTTTAAGAAGCTTTTTCAGGTACTTCGCAGGCAGGGACACGTCTGGAACCACAAGCGCGTACACCGGATTTACTGTCTGCTGAAACTGAATTTTCGTCGTAAGGGTAAACAACGTCTGCCGATACGCAATCCGGCTCCGCTGGCAACGCCGGAAGCCCTGAACCAAAGTTGGTCGATTGATTTTATGCACGACGCGCTGACATGTGGCCGACGTTTTCGGACTTTCAATGTTGTCGATGATTTTAACCGTGAAGCTCTGGCTATCGAAATTGACCTAAATATCCCGGCGCAACGGGTCGTGCGGGTGCTAGACAGAATAGTAGCAAACCGTGGATATCCGCTGAAGATGCGGATGGATAATGGGCCGGAACTGATATCACTGGCTCTGGCGCAATGGGCCGAAGAGCATGGCGTGATGCTGGAATTTATCAAGCCGGGCAAACCGACGCAAAACGCATTTATCGAACGGTTTAACAGGACGTACCGGACAGAAATACTGGATTTTTACCTGTTTAGAACGTTGAACGAAGCACGGGAAATTACGGAACGTTGGCTGAATGAATATAACAGTGAGCGGCCCCATGAATCCCTGAATAACCTGACACCGGAAGAATACCGGCTGATGGCTGAAAACCCGGAAATCTCAAAAAGTGCGTGGAACTAAAGCTGGGATACTTACAGTACTAAAAACCGGAGGGACTACAGTAAGACCCCGTTCATTTTGGCAATACTGGACACTGGTATATCCCCCCCCTTGAACGCTATAGAACACCACTGACCCTATTTGGCCCCAGTTTATTTACCGCTAACATTAACGCGCAGATAGCCAAGACGCTATCTGGTTTATCTGAGAGGCCCAACTGGCTATTTTCTTGAACATAAGCCCATGACGATAGCCAGATATAACCATCCTTTTGCGGGGCAAAGGTAATACCCCCCAGCTTTGTTTGATAGGGGGATTACCACCGGCCTTATTGAGCTATTACAGACGTTTAAATTTATTCTCTGACATATTCAACGTGTATTATTTATGGCCTTTAATCCACACTGTATTCTAAGACATTAAAATATAGAAAATAATTTTAATGATATACAAAAATATAGAGATCCACTTAAAGATACAGAATTTCTATGGTCGCAGTAGCAGAAAATGGTCCGACTTTGATTTCACCTAATGGAACCAACTCCGCGCTGTACTGAATTTCATCCTGAGTATCAAGTGCAGTAAAATCAGTAATGAAAAAAGACTTTGCAATGGGTATTTGGGCATTCGTCCTTAACTCTGTAATTTTAATGCCAAAACCACTGTCCAGTTCAGGGAGTATATAGTCCCCACGACTTTTCGGTGTAGTCAGAAAGCCATTTATTTTAATGGGTGTCTCACAACCCTTTTTATCTAAAATAAGCGAGAAAAGCTGTTTAGGTACCGCAGGATTAAGACCTGTTGAGTTTTTCTGTATAGTGCCAAAATCGATGACACCAGGTGAAGGCGTCACCGTCACATCGATGGTACAATCCGTTGCGGTAATCAGATTTAGATCCGTAATAACATAATTGAAATTTTCACGAGCACCATTTAGTCCATATTTCCCATCAAGTTGATATAAGGGATAACTGTTATCTGGGGTCTGAGAAAAGGGGTTTAGTCCCCTTTTACGTATAATTGGCTGGAAACTGACATAAAAATTAGCATCAGGGCATAATGCTAGATTAATTTCCAGATTACACTCTGGAATAATGGCCCCCGTATCAATACCTGCCTGAGCACCACCGCCTTGCGGCCATTGGTCGATACCATTGACACGCATACCAAACTCAATCCCCCACGCAAGTGAATTGATCTTTAGTGGATTAACATAAAATGAAATATGCTCAACTTCGCGAATGTTGTTATCGCGATAGCAACGCGCTGAAATTCTACGCTCGGGGCCGCGCCATATAACAGTATAATCTGGCACCGCCGACGAAACCTTAACGGTAGAACCAATACTTTCACTTAGTTGCAGCCCGCTTCCATCTGTACGGACACAGGCTAACGCCCAAGCCGATTGGGGGGGGAAATACAATAAGAGGATCAAGGATGCCAAAAGATAGAATCGGTTCATTATGATCTCTGCTTATCATTACTTACGCAGACCGAGCCAGTACAGTCATATAATGTTTCTTGCTGACCACCATAATCATTCACATGCGATAAAATAATCTTCCCACGGATTGGGTGATCGGTAGAGACATCAATACTTTCGCCTGGCTCTAACATTTTAGGTTCAAATTTTAAGGGTAATTTACTTTCCCACACCGAGATTCCCACGAGAGTAACATACAGCGGTGTTGTATTTTTTATACTCAGTCGATTACTTTGAGAAGTAATCAGTAATTTAGAAGCCACATTTTCGCCGCGAGGAGGAATGACTGCCGCTGGACGATAAAACAACTTGATTTTAGAGTGAAGTGCAATTTGCAATGCATTCTTTTTATCCGTTTTAGGGGGGATCTCCCTAATATTTAGATAGAAAACAGATTCACGATCTGAAGACAGCTTGTTATTAGGTAATAAAGTAACTCTTACAACATTCTTATCATTCGCCTCGACACGCTGTAAAGGCGGTAATACAATAAATGGCGAAGAAACTTTCTGTCCTGTACTGTCTTCAATCCATGATTGGGCAATATAAGGCAATGTACTTTTATTCGTCAGGGTGACACTAACAGACTGAGCATTATCCTTATAAATAATTCGGGTTCGATCTAATACCAGCGCAGCCTGAGAACTGTTGACCCAAAGAAAGCATAACAACATAATTATTGATAATGGTAAATACTGCAATTTCACATTCATTTCTATAGTCTCATACTCGTTTATTAAGTTGCCTTACGGCATATTATAGATTGCGGGGAAAAGGTGTTTTCTGATAAGGCCAGTGGTAATACGATCAAGCAGCTTTGATCAGCCCAACGCACCACTAATTGGCTATCCGGGTTAACGCCAATTAAATAAGTAAGTCCTTGTTCACCCACGATGGCATTACTCTTTCCTGTCTGTTCATTTGTCACCTCTGCACCAAATGGTAATGGAGTACCATCAACGCCTTTCAGGAGAACTAATATTTTACTGCCTTTGTTCATTTCAAAAGGCACATACCCAATAGCCCCTTCCGTTAATACAACACTCCTGATAGGCGCATTCGACTCTGCGTTTTTGGGTAAATTATTGACATCAACGCGTGCTTCAAAGTTTTCATAAGCAGATGCCCCATCAATAACTGCATAGCCATATTTATTAGTATGACTTTTCCCATTATTAAAAGTCACATCTGATACGCCATGAGTATCAACCAGTAGTCGAGTATTTCCACCACTCCCTGAAGAATGTAACGCAGATCCTTTCGGAGTAGTGATCACAGAGCCACTAAAGTTAACGGTCGCTGAATTGTAACTTTGCGAAACATTACTGCCGCTTACACCAAGTTGATAAGCATCAGTTTTGTGCTGATAATAGCCACTCACCATCGGGTCATTATGCGTACTGCCCGCCGTTAACTGATAATAATCATTTTTACCGTGATTCTTGCGCAATGAGACCGTCGGATTGAAGCGACCATCGCCGGTTTGCTGGTTATAGCTAATACGTGTTTGGCCTTCCAGAGGAATACTAATACCTAAATAACTAATGACATCATCGCGTTCATGATCTTTATTATAGGAAAGAGATATGTCGAGTGATATATTCTTGAATTGGGCGACATCAATCCGTGTACTGAGCGATACACCAAAACGTTTAGCGGATTCCGCATTCCAATACGTATCATTTGTGTATGATAGGTAGGTTGAGTACCCGCCAAATTGCTTCGCTGTTACGATAGAGTAGCTTTCTTTATTATCTCTTTGAATCACGCTATTGACTGTATTGGTGAATTCATTAAGTGATACAAACTTCTTGTCTGAGAAGCGATAACCAAAAAAACGAATATCCGCATCGAGACTATCGAATCGTTTAGCATAATTTAATCGGTACGAATGGCCCACTAACTGCTTATCTTCAATGGTGGCATGGGCCTGCGTAACATCAAAAGACATAGCACCAAATTGGTAAAGATCTTTGCCAATACCGAACGCTAACGAATAGTAATCTTCGGCTAAAATAGACCCACCGTATGCCGACCAGGTGTTCGTTATCCCGTAGGACAGTTCCCCCATACCAAAAACAGGTTTTTGAGCATGGCTATCAACATTCGTCGGTTTACCTACCGAAGTGTTATAACGAAATTGCCCTTGTCGAGTGAGAAAAGGTACCGATGATGTATTGACTGAAAATTGCTCACTTGACCCATCTTCTTCTTGTATAGTGACCTGTAATTCCCCCTGAACCGCACTACTCATATCCTGGATACTAAATGGGCCAGGAGGAACCGTGGTCATGTAAATTGTTCGCCCTAGCTGGCTAACAGTAATTCTCGCGTTCGTTTTGGCGATACCCCTAATTCGTGGGGCATATCCACGCAAACTTGGCGGTAACATACGTTCATCACTGGCCAGTTTAAGTCCACGGAAACTTACCGTGTCAAAAATATCAGAAGAAAGGAAAGTTTCTCCCATGGTTAATAAGGACTTAATCGATGGCAGAGGCCGAAACATATGGATATTGTTAAAGCCTAAAGATTGATTGCCATTATTATCACTATAGTTGGAGAACTGATAATCCCCACGCAAACGCCAGCCACCCAAATTCGCCCCTGCGGTACCATAAGATGATAATGAATTTATCCGCTCTTCATGCTTATCTTGACGTGTATTTCCAATAAAACGGTAGTCAAGCATCAAACCAGCAACGCCATTATCCCATCGTTCTGGTGGTGTATAGTTTTTATCGTAATACTCGAGTAATGACTGCGGAACTGTAATTTTTAACTGTCCATTACTTTTATGATAATTAATCGTTATTCCGGGCAGTTTATTTGGAGTCAAGCAAGATTGCTCAGGTAGAGTCAAGACATAATCAGATTTCAATCCAAAAGTCTCAACCAGTGTTTTAGGTAGACAAGGTTGTGACTTAGAATTAGAAGCATTCTCCAAGAAATTAACCTGTTGTTGTGTAACATAATTATTATTTACAATAATATCAACAAGATAATTTCCAGGAGCTAATTTTTCGCCTGAGCTAAACTGTGATAAATCAACTTGGCCTTGATCGCCAATTTTTAAAAACTCCGTATTGAATTCCACACCTATTACTTCAAAGGAAAATAAAGGTAAATAGAATAACCACCTATATGAATTATAATTTTTCATATTTTTTCCCGATTAATAGAGGGGGGCCCCCCTCTATTAGCAACAGACAGTATTATTAAAGATAATTAACAGTAAACTGAGCTGTTGCATCTGCATCACCAGCAGTTACATTTGCAGCAGTTGATTCATACATTGCGGAGAATTTCAGGTGGTTATCACCATTACTCAGCAGAGTTGGTTTTGAAACAGTACCCAAATCTAAGTATTCATTGCTGCCACCTTGCAAACGAATACCTACATGCGTGGCTGCACCGGTTACACCCAAGATAGCGCTCTTCTCTGCATGGCCAGTACCCGTAAAGGTTACAGTTGCATTTTTAGAGGTCGTCGTGTCACACTCAGTCAGTACAATTTCGAATGGTACTGCGGTAGAACGATCACCAATGGCTTTGAACATATGGCTAGGAACTTGTCCCAAGTTAACAGTCTGATCCAGTGAGTCAGCATCAATACCACATGCACCTGTAACAATTTCACCTTCAAAACGGATAGTACCTGGTGTAGCTGCATATACTGACGCAGAGAAAGAAGCGGCCACCAGAGCAGCTAATATTAACTTTTTCATTCTTAATTCCTTGATATAAAAATAAAGCCACTGTAAGCGGCGGATTATAAAAACAAAGGATAATATAAAGAAGCCATGAACTCACAGATGTGATTTTTACTGGAAGTCATTATTTCCCGACTAACATACTAGATGTATTAATATGTATAAAGAATACATTCATAAAAATTCAAAATAAAATATAAAAACCCACAAAGAAAACAAGAATAAGCAGCAAACACCAATAAAAAACAAAAAATACAGATTTTAACGCTGGATTAACTCAATAAATAAGTTACAAATAAAAACTTATAATCAATCGCGTAAAATACCAAGAAATAAACCTAAGAAATAAGGAGGTTTTTGTAGGAACACTCATCTAAAATAAGTACATGCCGTACAAAAGCAGTGATTTAAAATAAAAACACACATCAATCCAGTAAATTTATGCTTTATGTTTTTATAGGATGTAAATGTAATGCTCGCGTGATGAGTTACACTTTCATATTGAAAATTAGGTTTAACAGGGGAAATATATGTTAAATTAAGACTAAAACGTATAGAATAGTTTCACTGAGGATTTAATTACACTAAAATTATTTTATAAAAAGAAATGTGTGAATATCAAAATGTTAATAAACACCCACATTAATAACCTAATGGAATCAGTCTTTAATTACGGAATTAATATATTGACGAAATGGAATTAGGGGGGGTATAAGTATGATAGCTAAATATATTAGGAGTGATTATTTAATATGGATTAAAACAACCATGATTTTTTATAAATTTTATCCATGGTAGTATCCGTAATAAGAGTAGACTAATACCCCATCTAAAATCACTCATAGTCATCATTCTACATTTTATGATAAGTAAAATAGTGATCATATACATCACCGAGCCAAAAGATTATAAGATAACACTTAAAAAACAAAGATGTTAACAATACAGACCCGCCGGCACCACTCCATATAATAATGTTAAACATCAGTTAGTTAGTTTATAACAAAGATTAACTAAACTTGTCGCGTTATACTTCTTGAAAATATTAATTTTGTGCGCACTTAGTGTCTTCACACTAACCCCCAATTCCATTGCGATACTTTTACTCGGCATACCTGATAATAAATATGGCAAAACCTCTTTCTCCCTTCTGGTTAATTTTAGAAAATGACTCTTAGTCTTTATGTTGGTGTTAGTTGCGAAAGTCATATCTAAAAAAACATCAGTGGAAAATAAACAATGATGTGTCACCAGCTCTATTTTTACAATGGATTCTGTTTTGCAAACAAAAATTAAATTTATTTTTTTTGAAAAAATACCAATCACCGGAAGTTCATTTTCTTTAGAGAAAAATACAACACTCCCTTTATTTACCTTTCTTCCAATAAATTTACAAACTTGATACTTTTCTGAAATAGATACGTTGTCAATATCAAAAAAAACTATCGGGTTAATTGATGATAATATCGCACATTCGAATTCAGCTAGTGAAGAACACACTTTAATAGAAAAATCAGTTCTATCTGACTTCCCTGCAAGGACATTGTCGACTATTTTTTCCAAAGAAAAACGAATCAAGTCACAATTGCTAAAGATGATAACATCATGCATAGATTATCTCACTCATTTAGAATTACAGATAATTATTTAAATACAATGCAGCGTTTCCTCACTCATAGGCAAACAGCAACACTATTTATTCACGAACATAAACATCGTCTTTATTCCCAACAAAGCGAACCATATAAAAACCAAAGTGGGCTATACACAAAAGTAAAAAATACGGACTAAATGCACTCCAAAATATTGAACTGTATACCCACAGAATGTTATAGGTGTGCCATTCATTGTTTTCATCAGAATACCGCCACCATTGATTCCAGCCTATACAGAGTAAATAAACGCCCATCATGACAGATGCTGAAGTTTACGACGTTTCAACACACAAAGACTATATTGGCAGGTATTGCGCCAGTCCCCACAGGTAGCCCCATGAGTTGGTTACCTATATTGCATTACCTCACAGCTAAGGAAAATGACTTTTGCGCAGTAAGAATCGGTCCTTTTCAGCCTTTCTCCGCGATATTCACCTAACTGAGTTCCTAAACCGTGAATTGGCAGCCCCCTCCTTTCTATTCTTTTTTTCTGGTCAAATAGCCTAATGCCGAGATCTATTTTTCAATCATCGCTATCAGAATTTTTCTATCAAGGAATAGAGTCCGGTGATCCCCTACTCAGACAGTGACATAACTATGACGTTTTTTTTAAAAAGAAAATATCAGATAAGGATGTATGTTTTGAAAGGCAGGGATGTAATTGATGACAGGGAAAGACTACAATGTAAGGCATTGATAAAATTAGTAGTTAATGCTATGTCTGTAGCATTATAGGTCATCGGTAGTCCATTTTACATGACTTGCTCATTGGACTGTTAACAGTTTTTCAACCGCATTCCACCCTCCCGCGAACACCGCGGCGTTGGGAATGTCATGCAAGCACACACTATTTTGTACAGAGCGGAGGTGGCACATGCCATAATCTCAGCAAGTTAGTAAAAACTGCTTAGCTCCGCTAACACAATTTTACTCAATCATATGACAGATCCTACAATATTATTGTGATATACCAAAAATGATGAGTTTTTATGATTGGAAAAAGCCATGTTAGATGGTTACAGGTGATTATATGAATAATGTATTGATTGTAGATGATCATCCGGTGGCCAGACTGGCTGTCAGAATGCTGCTTGAAAAAGACAATATGAGTATCGTCGGGGAGGCTGATGATGGGTTGAAAGCCCTTTCATTGGCTAAAGAACTCTGCCCTGACTTTATTGTTGTAGATATTGACATACCCTCTCTAAATGGGATTGACTTGGTGAAGTGTCTGCGCAGCAGGGGCTATGAGGGCGGTATTTTGGTGCTTAGCGGCAAGGATGATGAGCATTATGTAAAACGCTGTGCCAGCGCCGGTGCCGATGGGTTTATCAGTAAACGCAACAACTTGTTGGGATTTACTGATGCTATGCGTGCTATCAAAGGGGGTTACGGTTACTACCCTCGAGATCAATCACGTAAGGTCGCAATGTTGGGATCCATTGAGGAGAATGGACAAAGTAAAATCTCGACGTTATCCGATAAAGAACTTCAGGTGTTACGTTTTTTGGTTAAAGGGATAAAAGTGGTCGATATTAGTGTGAAAATGCAAATTAGCGACAAAACTGTGAGCACCTATAAACGACGTCTGATGCTAAAGTTAGAGTTGAAAAATATGGTGGAATTGTATGATTTCTCCCAACGTAACAACATCGATTGATACCCCGCTATGCGCAATGTGCTGATTCTGTTTTTCCTGACCTTATGTTGGCCTGTGGTAGTCCTGCCCGCCAGTGTTGAACCAACGCCGATGGTGCTATTCAGTCGGGAAACATCAGCGCCTGTTAACTTCAAACTCAGTGATAGCGACTGGCGTTGGTTAGGAACCAAGCGGGATGTGAATATTGCTATCTATGGGCCTGGGAATCCACCGTTCAATATCATTCAGTCACCGAACACCGTTGAAGGCATATCTGTCGATTATAGTCTGCTGGTTTTTTATTCTTTGGGGTTGAGGCCCAATATACTGCATTACCCTGACAGCAATGCGGCGTTAGCAGCATTGAATAAAGGCGAAGTCGATATGCTGATAGATGACTCCAACGAGCAATTGACAAAACACCTTAGCAGTACTCCCTTTATGCCTGACCTTACGGCACTGGTTTCCCGTGAAGCCTCATACTTTCCGCAGGCAAAGACGAGCACGAGTACACGTATTGCTTTATTGCAAGGGTCCTTGGGGGACGAGTGGCTACTCTCTTATTACCCTGACGCAAAAATTACACACTATGAATCATCAGCTATGGCACTGTTTTCTGTCGCTATCGGTGAAAATGATTACTTTATTGGCAGCCAGACCGTGGCCAATTTCCTGATCCAGCGTAACTACGCCAATATGATGTCAGTCGCTGATATCTTTCCTGCACAGAAAAGTGGCCCCCGTTTTGTATTTAGGCCTGACGGGCAAACGTTGCAGCGTGTTGTGAACACGGTACTAAAGGCTATTCCCTCCGCAGAGCATAAGGCGATTCTGCGGCAGTGGAGTCAAGAGTCGATAAGCGCACCTCTCGCTTTGACCGAGAAAGAGAAACGCTGGTTGACCCAGCACGGCGACTTACGCGCAGTGATTGACCCACTCTATGCGCCTTTTACCGTATTCGATCCAAATGAGAAACTCCACGGTGTCGCTGCTGATATCATCCGTCTTATTCACCTGCGTACCGGACTGAGTTTTAAAACAGTACAATCTGCCTCCATCATCGATACAATCAAAATGTTGAACGACGGTAAAGGCGATTTTATTGCTGCCCTTACTTACAGTGACGCACGTGATAAACTATTACTATTTATTCACCCATATGTGTCCACTCCCTTTGTCTTGGTAGTTAAAAACACCGCCTCGGCACCCACGTCGGTCAACGGAATAATGCGGCTATCTATTACGCCCAACAGCCAGTTTCAAGAACAGTTAAAAGAACAGCATCCTGGCATCTCATTCCTGGAAGCTAAAAATACCAGTGCAGCCCTACAGTTGGTAATTGATGGGAAGGCTGATGGGGCTATAAGTAATTTGATTAGCGCCAACTATATGATTGACCATTATTTTCGGGGTGATTTGAAAGTGGTGTCTCGCCTGGGTAAGGATGATGCGCTGATCTCTTTTGCGGTACGGCGAGACCAACCCGAGCTTTACAGTATTTTAAATAAGGCGTTGGCCGCTATCCCACCCAGTGAAATCTCGATGATAATCAATAAGTGGCAGGGCGCGCCCAAAATCAAGCTGGATACCTGGACAATTTATAGTGCCCAGTTCTATTGGCTGACCGGTATTTTCTTCGTATTGGTCAGTACGTCGCTGGTCTGGAATTACTATCTGCGCAAAGAGGTTCGGACGCGGCACAGTATCCAGCTAAAACTGCAAGAACAATCCACCTTGAGGGAAACGCTTTTCAACGGCACGCCCATGCCGACCTATGTGGTCGATTTAGAGGGAAACATCCTCAGCCATAATCAGGCGTGGGATGAGTTCTTTATACAGGAAACAAAAAACCTGGCGGCTATGCCCCTAACATCCCGGGAACACCCTCTTTTTGTTATTAATTTTGCGTTAACGCAGGTGCGAACCTTGCCAGTGAAGAGTGCCCCTCAGCGCTATCGCCTCAGTAATGGTGTAGAAGAGCGAGTGATTTTGCATCAGTCTACGCCATTTAAAAGGAGTGATGGAGAGTTACTCGGATTGATTTGCAGTTGGCAAGACATGACAGAATACGAATTTTTAATAAAAGAACTTTCTGCTGCACGGGAAAATGCTGAACAGGCTAACCGTACCAAAAGTACGTTCCTCGCCACGATGAGTCATGAAATACGCACACCTCTCAGCGCTATTATTGGGTTGTTGGAATTGGCGGTAACCAATAAAGGACATCCTGAAACAGAAGAATCTATCCAAGTGGCGTATGAATCTGCCCATACGCTAATGGGATTGGTGGGCGATATACTTGACATAGCCAAAATTGAGTCGGGTAAACTGGAGTTAACTCTGGAATGGATGAAATTTAATGAACTATTCTCACCGGTAATTCCGGTATTTATGGGACTGGCACGACAAAAACACTTAGAGCTGACATGTGATATTGATGTATTGCATCCGGAGGAGATTTATGTCGACCCAATACGATTGCATCAGATCATGTTCAATCTGGTCAGTAATGCCATCAAATTCACCGAGCAAGGTTCTGTCGATATACAGGTGAAATGTTTATCCGGCAGTGACCAACAGGTAATGCTTGAATTGGTGGTCAATGATACTGGCGTAGGTATCCCGCAAGATGATCAGCCGCAAATATTTAGTCCCTATAAACAATCCGATGCTGGGAAGAAGCAGGTGGGCACAGGCCTGGGCTTATCGATTTGCGCCCAACTGGTGTCCATGATGGGAGGAACTATTGAGCTGTTCAGCCAACCAGGTCGTGGAACGCGTATTACGGTAGAAATATCGGTAGAACATCGTCAGTACGCCATTGAACCCATTGAAATGGCGAGCGTACCGGTAGACGATGCTCAACCACTGTCCATACTGGTAGTCGATGACCATTCAGCTAACCGACTATTGCTCAAACGTCAGCTTTCTTTTTTGGGGCATCATGTGATTGAAGCAATAAACGGCGTTCAAGCACTACAACTATGGCGAAAGAGTCATGTTGAACTGATTATCACCGATTGCAGTATGCCTGTAATGGATGGTTTGGAACTGACAAAATGCCTGCGTAAAGAGCAACAAGTACCGCTAATTATTCTGGGGTTAACTGCCAATGCTCAGCCTGAAGAGCGGGCACGCTGTCTGGCCGCAGGGATGGATGATTGTTTGTTTAAACCGTTACAGTTATCGCAGTTAGAAATACAACTGAATAAAATACCTCGTCAGCCTCAACAGAGACAAGAACCAGGCGCAGTACTGGAAGACCTCATCGACTTAACCGCCCTTCAGCAACTGGCGCAACAAGATACTGGACTGTTACGTGATTTATTGCGTACTACCCATGATGAGAACATTCGTGACATTCAGCAATTACATATATTGATCGAAAGCAAAGCTTGGGCAAGCCTACCCCATACCCTTCACCGCCTGGCCGGTGCAGCGCAGATAATTGGTGCGGCCAAAGCTGAAAGATACTGTCGCGAGTTGGAGAAATACTGTGAAAATGCACTCGATGTCGATGAAGTGATTAAGCGGGTTAAGCAGGTTCTGGCGTCTGTTGCTGAACTTAACAACGCTATTAATGTATTTATAACGTCCCGTCAGTCACACTGAGCGTTCAATGGGGTATGATTAGGCACTAATGATCACGCTATTTTTATTAGGTTCTGTCGCATTAAGGCGTCGTCAGGTAACATGCTGTTTTTTTTAAGATGTTACCTACCCATGCCTCTAATCCGAAAAGCCTTCCGTCGATATTATTGCCCAGAGTGTTCGCTGGTATCTCGCTTATGCCCTCAGCCTGCGTAATCTCGAGGAGATGATGGCAGAGCGTGGCGTTGTCGTTGACTATTCCACCCTGTATCGCTGGGTTATCAGGCTGACACCTTTGCTGGAAACCAGAAGAAGAAACCATTACTGTCAGGCAGAACAAGTATCTGAATAATCTGGTTGAATAAGATCACCGAAACATCAAACGTCGGATACGCCTGATGCTGGGATTCAAATCGTTCCGGCGTGCACAGACGCTCCTGGCTGGCACCGAATTGATCCACATGATACGTAAAGGGCAATATCAATATCCGCAAAGTGAGAGATTGTCACCTGCGGAACAGTTTTATCTGTTGGCTGCCTAAATAACCGGCAGCTCCACTTTTGCTAACTTCACTACGCTAATGCGACAGAGCCACCTAAAATCTATTCACTTATTCACCTATAGGACCATCTCGCGAATAGCGTCTACGCGATTAACGAATCCGTTCAATTTATTATATAAGTCTTCAGCATGGTCATTGCAGGTAGGATTTAATATATACAATATCGCATTTGCTGATTCATCAAGACATAACCCTCCGCCTCCATATTCCTGCTCACTTATGTTCACTGAAAGAATTTTTTTATAACTTCCGTTTGAGTCCATGACATCACTGGCATAGCAAATCATTGCATGAAACTGCCACACGCCATCAACCAAACGAATAGAAATAGGATGAACACCATCAATAAGTAATATAGCTTGCTGTTTATCATCCAGAAATACATCAATTCCTAACTGCTTAGACAAAAATAACATTTGCTGTTTTATATACTGACTCATAGTCATACCTCACAATTAATCATTCCATGAGCTATCATTTTTATTTTCATTATCTTCACTTTCACTTTCACTTTCACTGCCACTGTCAGAAATCGCCGGCCTTCTAGCTTCAATTTGATTCAGCATAGCACTGAACAAATTAACTCCTGACTTATTCTGTTCAACTTTATTATTTTCCACATTTATTTCCGTATTAGGGTTCTGTGAAACTATAGCTTGTTCATTCGCCTTCGGAATCTTTTTTAATCCTCCTGCCTGACGCGCTTTTAGCTCCGACATAAAATCTAAGCCTTCCGGCTTTTCTGGCGTTTTTGTTTGATTGTTTATTGCTGTTTTTAACTTATGAGGTTTAACTTCAGTATTTAATGCTTCAAATAGTGGTGGTGGCATATCAGGAGGTCGTGGTATCTGAGGTGGTAGCGTCAGCGAAGAAAACTCCGACGGCGATTGCTGCGCTAGTAGTGATGATGGTGATGGTGGAAGCGGTGGTGACTGCATCGATGATGGTGATGGCTGCGACGACGCCATTGATCTTTCTATATCGGGTCTAAGGAGAGTTGGCGACACAGAAGGCGGTTTCCTACTTGCAGTGTCTACGTTCTCCCTGACCCCCTCATTAAAACGAGCGGCGTAGACTTGATGGCGGCACGCATCTTGAACTCCCGAAAGCAACAATTCTTCTTTCAGAAGCCCGGTCCCTTTAAGAAGAGTATTCATATTTTCGGCTGTAATATAAAATCCTGTTCTCTTATTTAAATTAATCTCATTAATATGATAATCTGGAATAACCACATCGTTTTTTATATTAGAGACGAGCGACATAAATGTGTCTGACGATGCTGGCATTGAGGTAATAAAATCCATCAGTACCATTCTCAAATAATGCATACTCTCTGGATTAAAACGGTTACGGCCTCCAATGTTAGAGATTAACCCATCGACTTTATTCGATAACGAATCAAACAAATCAGAATCACATTTATTTACATGAGAAATATCAAAATCCGCGAATGATAATTTTATTTTACCTTCTATTTCCCTATCACCATTATCACACTCTCTGTAAGAGGACTTCGCTTTTGTCACTTTATCAATAATTATAGAGATATCGGATAGCTCAATTTTCCCTTTTCCATTCAAATGAGTATTTACGATATCATTAACACCTTCGCCATAGATATTCACTAATGCAGCACTAAAGCACTCGATAGCTTTCGCTTCTCGATGCTCTAACGCCGCATACAAACCTTTAATAAAACTGAGCGATCCTAAGCATGTGCTATTTAAAACAATAATAAACCGTTCTGCTAGCGAGCGTCCCGCGGTAAGGCAGTTTTCCTTTCCATTATTTCTTACTGTAAGTACACCATTTTGGCCACTCATTTTTTCAATTTCATTATAATGTGAAATACCTAAGGTGCCACCTGTCGTTATTATAGAAACCATAATAAATACCCTCCATTTTAATGCGCACATGATTAAAACAACAAAAAAATAATATTGTTTTTTTTAAAATCACACTATGAGGTAATTACCTGACAATACATCATTTGGCGGATGTTGATATTGTCCTTTACGTATCATGTGGTTCAATTCGATGCCAGCCAGGAGCGTCTGTGAGCGCCGAAACGTGTTGAATCCCAGCATCAGCCATATCCGACGTTTGATGTTCCGATGGTCTTGCTCAATCCGGTTGTTCAGGTATTTACTCTGCCTAACATTGCTCGCTCCCTCATCAGCTTTGTCGGCGTTGAGCGTGAACAAAGCCGCTGTATTGGCCCCACTTTTATCGATAGTGACCACCTCCGGCTGACCCTGATGGCGAATGGCCTTGCGAAAGAAGCGCAATGCGGCTGCAGCATCCCGTTTGGCGGTCAGCAGGAAGTCGATGGTGTGACCAGCAGTATCCACCGCGCGGCACAGATATTTCCACTGGCCTTTGATTTTGATGTAGATTTCGTCCATGCGCCACCGACGGCCCGCTGAACGTTGGTGTCGGCGGAAGGCTTTATCCAGCAAAGGTGTCAGCCTGAGAACCCAGCGATACAGGGTGGAATAGTCAACGACAACGCCACGCTCAGCCATCATCTCTTCGAGGTTGCGTAGGCTCAGTGAATAGGTGAGATACCAGTGAACGCTCAGGGCAATAATATCGACGGGATAATGCAAACGCTTAAAGGCTTTTCGGATAAGAGACAGGGGTAGGCAACATCACAAAAAACAGCATGTTACCGGACTACACCTTAATGCGACAGAACCTTTATATTTATAATTCAATAAGATGATGATCTTTGTAAAAATCAAAAGACTGGTTTTATTATACTCCTACTTAATATGGGAATGAATAAGGCAGAATGACGACTATAGTTATAGTCTCGAGTAGACTTTCTTCTAAAAATCAATGGATGGTGCATATAGTGCGTAGATTAAACTTATTTTCATCATTTTTATTAAGTTTGCTTATCTCTTTGCCTGTGCGAAGTGATGGAGACCTTAATGAGCTTTTGGTTAAAAGTCTCGCCCCAGCCCCCTCTGAAGCAGCGTCAGAGATCGTCCTATACCCGGCAAAACGGGTTATCACGATGAATAACAAACAGAAAGAAGCCAATGCTGTTGCTGTAAACGGAAAAAGAATATTAATGGTCGGTTCATTAGAAAAACTGAAAAATCAGCTAGGAACCAGAACCTATCGTATTGACCCTATTTTTGATAACAAGATTGTTATGCCCGGATTTATTGATCAACATCTGCACCCAGTACTTGGTGCATTGACTCTAGCTACCGAGATAATTGCGCCGGAAGACTGGGTACTTCCCGACCGTACAGTCAAAGCGGCCCTCTCAGGGTCTGAATATCAACAACGTCTTAAACAAGCGGAACAAGAGCTTACAGACCCCCAAGGATGGCTAATTAGCTGGGGATATCATGCGCTGTGGCATGGAAAACTTGATCGTGCGGTTCTTGATAAAATCAGCTTAACTCGACCAATAATGATTTGGCAGCGTTCATGTCATGAGTTTATCCTCAATACTGCTGCTCTCAACGCATTAAATATTACAGAGAAAGATGTCATAGATAAAGGCGATGCAAGTCGACAGGTAAACTACGCAGAAGGCCATTTCTGGGAGCAAGGGCTTAATTTGGTCGGCAGTAAAATACTTAAACAGATAGCAACACCGGAAAGACTGACGTTTGGACTCAAGCAAATGGTCGCTTATGAGCAGGCGCATGGGGTCACCGCATTTAATGAGCCAGGTGCTATCGTAAGCCCAGAAATGTGGGCACTTTACGAACAAATCCTGGGGGCTGAAGAAACACCTATGTACTCAACATTTATTGCTGACGGACGTGCGATAGTAGATCGCGTGGGGATAGACAACGCTTTAGATGCTGTTGAAAAAACTATTGCTATAGCACCCCAGAAAATAGGGAAAAAATTAATGTTTTTCCCTAATCAGATAAAACTTTTTGCTGATGGTGCAATTATTTCTCAACTAATGCAGATGAAGCAGCCTTATACGGATGGCCATCAAGGTGAATGGATAACCCCACCAAAAGAGTTAGATAAACGTATAAAATTATTTTGGGATGCCGGTTATCAAATACACGTTCATGTTAATGGCGATCAAGGATTAGATGTTGTACTCAATAGCTTACAAAATAGAGAAAAGGAACATCCAAGAGCTGACCATAGATTTGTCATTGTTCACTTTGCAAATTCAGATGAAGAGCAGATAAAAAAATTGGCTCAGTTAGGTGCTATCGTAAGTACCAATCCTTATTACACTACTGCATTCTCAGATAAATATGCGATTGGCCTGGGCAAGTATAGAGCAGACCATATGGTTAGATCCGCTTCTGTATTAAAAGCCACACCTCATTTGTCATTTCATTCTGACTTACCCATGGCACCGAGTGATCCGTTATATTTGGTGTGGGCTGGAGTTAACCGGATGACAACAAGTGGTCGAATAGCCGCACCAGAACAAAGAATATCTGTTGATGCCGCATTACGCGCGATTACTATCGAAGCCGCGTATTCTTGGCGTAAAGAAGATATGATCGGAAGTATTGAACCAGGGAAAATCGCCAATTTCACAGTATTAGAAGAAGATCCCTATCAAGTCAATAAATTGAAAATAAAAGATATTCCTGTTTGGGGAACAATGTTTGAAGGTAAAGTATTTCCTGTTCCTCAAAAAATTAGAGCCAGGATGGCTAACAATATTCAAACAAGCCAAATTTCACCGTCAATTTCAAATTTTTCAGAAGTAACTAAAGTATCGACAGATAAGCAGGGTTTAAACCACGATTTTGATAACTGTCAGTTAGCAGAATTATCCCATATGGCAATGATCGCTTACAGTAAGAATAGTTTGAAAAAATGAGTGGTATTTGAGTTGGGGATTTTCTGGGTCCACCAGACGGTTCTGAAAAACCGTTCGGTTGCAATACGATGGGATTGTTGCGAATTACCACATAGCTCGAGTTGTTACGGTAACTATATCGGGTGATATTGTAAGCACACCCGTTTTAGTTCCACGTACTTTTGAGCTATCTGTGTTTTTAGTCATCAACCGGTACTCTTCCAGAGTCAAATTATTCAGGGATTTATGAGGTATGAAAGTCTGGACTCACGATACTCCTTCAGAACTTCATTAATCCCCTAACCCGGCCCCGCTGCCGGGTTATTCGTGCCTGTAATCTGACAATCTCACCACCCTACCCGCGTTGCCCCTTTCTAGCAGCCTTCATAGTACCATCCTATTTTCAGAATTTTGCTCACTCTAATTGTTTGGAGTAATCATCCAAATCCAATATTCTTGGTCGGGAATTAATGTGGTAATAACAAGGAAACGTTATGGAGACATCAAGATTTATTAAAGCTATGGCTGAGGGAATCAAGTCAATCCCTATGGATTTATATTTAGGGGTCGAGCGAACTTTTCAAGATTTGAATCTTTCAGATGGCGGACGATATTATCAGCAGCGCAATATGTCTGATGATAAGCGTTTTCTAAATGCCTTCAGTAATCTAGTTCGTGATCGATTTATTATAGCTAAAATAGCAGATATCATCATTAATGATACCCTCAGCCGTTTGCCGGATGAAACCATTCAACAGTTACACCAAGAACTTATCTATGGTGCAACGGGTAAAATCACTCGTATGGCTGCGCAAACAATGATATCAGGTTACATCAGTGGGAGAGTCGTTAGTGGCTTAGCGGCCAGTTCAGTGGTAACACTTAGTTTTAGACTTGGCACCACAGCTATGGTTTCCATAGTAATGCTACAAGGGATTGCTTCTCGAGCAAGTGAAGCATCGCGAACATTAGCCCGAGCAAATCCATCACTTTTTAATAAACTAAAATCAGATGACTACGATATGTTGTTCTTTCTTTTTGAAAAACCATTCGAGCGTTTTATTCAACTTAGTAAAATAGCAAAAAATAACCCTATGGCTTTAAGGAATTTTGCAGATGAAATCAAAAGTTATTAATGGTTTTTTGCGTCTTATCTTCGATATGATTGGCGTTATCATGACGTTCTTAATGGCTATAGGGCTTATGATTGCTTATGCCTTCTATGAAGGGATAACTGCCTGGCTAGTCGCTATCGGATCCATCATCGGTGGCGCTATACTCTTTTGGGCTGTACAAAAATGCAGTGATAAATTTACAGTAACGAAGCAGAAATAAAAGATTGGTAATTGCAAATAGTGATATCTGATATTTCTAACCAACTTTAAATAACCGGGCCATTAAACCCGACTTTGTATTTTAGAATTCCGCTGGCCAGACAGGGACACGATAACCCTGATTGACCGCCTCCACTAACAACCATTGCGGCAGTTCGGGCAATTCAATCAACGGCCAGTTTTCCACTGTCGGCCATGCACGGTAGGCGGCGCGGGTGGTGGTTAACTCGGTGCGCTGCACCTTGGTTAGCGGGGTATCACCGATGCAGTAGTCACTGACCATCATTGGATCGGTGGCAGTAATAAAAGCATCACGATAACTGCGCGCCGTGGCGGCCAGTTCATTGGCGGTGAGTAGTGGCGGTGAGATATCCGCCCATGCAGGCATCCCAACAACAACAACCCTGCACTTACCCAGCGGAAATACGGTGTACTCATGAAAGAGACTATCAGGGATTTCAGTCACATCTGATAAATCCCAGCCCGCCGACACATATCGCTCAAGCTGGTCTGTATCAAAAAATGAATTGTTTTTAGCACTCCACCATTTCATATTAATATCCTATCGCCATATAATAAAATGAAGTACCCGTGGTCGTATTGGGCGCTGTACTGAATCTAAACCCATAGCGAGTGCCCCCTCCGACACCTGCGTAAAAAGAACTTAAATCACTCGCTGAGGCATGACACATCAGCACTGCACATAACGCAGTAGGGAACGGGGTTGGGAGTGTTAAGTCTCCGCCTTTCCCCGTTGAATTAACCTGCCCCCACTTGACAATTATCCCGCCCGGCAAATAAAACGACCCGTTTTCACCTTTTATTGTGCTAAATGCGCTCATATCCGGTATTTGATTAACGCCCGTTCCCACATCCCGCTTGGCCGCTTCTTTTAAACCAAGATTTACGAGAGTGGCCGCGACCGCCGTCGCCCCCGCACTTTTAATCTCAGACAGGTTGTTACCCGACTGCAAAAATAGCTTTTTCAGCGCAGCCAGTACCTGGGCGCGATTCATTTTATCCAGGGTGATGCTGGCAGCCTCAGCAATGCCCGCCAACTCTTCCTGCACAGCATCAAAGTAATCATCATCTAAAGCCGTGGCTGGCACGCCGGTTTGTGGGTTGCCGCGGGTAAAACCGTTCTTGCCCGCGCCAAATTTATCAATTTGAGCGGAGGGGGTATCAATGCGATGCATAAAGGGTTACTCCGGATAACCGGTAATCACCCGGTCAGTGCCGATCAGCACGGTCACTGAATCGCCCTTTTTTACTCGCGGTTGAAGATGTCCGGCCTCTTCACTGCCGGGCCATTGGCGGGTATAATGTGGTCAACCGTGGTACCTGACACCACCAGACCTTCACGCAAGCACTGTTGGCACAGCCCTTTGTCTCTGGCCTTTATCAGTGGCTTCAACTTATCCCAGCTAGCACCATAGCCACGCTCATGTCTGGTCTTACCCTGCTGGTGGTTCTCCCATCCGGTATTATGATGTTCAGGACAATAACCAGAACTGTGAATCGTGGTGTTGCGGCACCCATGTTTACGGCAGGCTCGCGGTATTCTGGGTGGCATGGGGTTACTCCAAAAGAAAAGCCACCGGCTTATAGGGCCAATAACCTAGATATAAAAACCGCCCGTAGGCTGCTTGATAATAATATTTAACACATAAAATGTGACGCCCAATATAGGGAATTGTCGTACTATCTAATTATTAGTGCATCCGCCGTTAGCTTAACGGTGTCCATGTTTAGGAGTGTCAACATCTGACCCCCGTTGCGGAATTACTACAATTAGCCGAGACCTTAACCTGAAAAAAATATAGTTCTCAATGCGAAAAAAGATAGCCAATTAGTAAGTCATCATTGGTTTAATTATTGTTTAATCACTTATTGTAAAATAAAGACTAACTAAACATGTAAAGGAACCTTTTCATTTGAAAATTTCAATCATTGCAGCAACCGTTATATTCAGTGCCATTTTAAGTGGATGTTCAGTACAAAATGACAAAACACAGCTTCACGGCATAGGCTTGACATATCAATCAGATATCAAAAAGCTAGATAACGGCGACTACTTCACAGAAGTTGAGGCTGCCCCTGCAGCAGGTCGAACTAAAGGTGCTATTGGCACAGCCAGCAAAAAAGCGTCAGATTTTTGTAGGACACAAAATAAAGCCATGAAAGAAGTGAAAACTGAGATAGATACTCATCTACTCGTTAATGGCGTTGCTCGTCTGACCTTCCAGTGCGTATAAATATCCGTAAGGGTTATTAATTTTATCAAGAGAGCCGTGTGAAAGTGGCTCTCAATTTTTAACTAATTGATTTGTATGCAAAGCGTAATTTTGCGCCGGTCATGTCGCCTGATGATTCAACTGCCACGATGCCCACAGTCCCGCTATCCCTATCAGGTTGATTCGATTCGCTTGATTCTGTCATACAACAAAACGACTAATTCCGAGTAAAACTGATATGACTGAATAGCCATAAAATGAACTCAGTAACCCTCCGACTAACAATTTCGAAGATACAGCCAAGTACAATAAACGTAACGAAGCCAGGTAAGTCATGCATTACGTTTTCCTCCCCGCGCTCTGTCGCCACCCAATAATGTTCAGTCGAAGGCGAATACTGCTCGCCTTTTATTCACCTACAGAGTAAAATTAAACACCTAACGCATTGTTAAATAATATTATTTTCCTCTTTCAATTCTCCATATACCCCCAAGAATACCCCCAAATTATTTTGTGTCTCTCAGCGCAGCTAAAGAAACATGCAAATCACGGGAACCTCCGGCCATTCTTATCATGTACTCAACCATCAAAATCATCATTTCCAGACAACTATTTTACCCATGAATCAAAGGTAGATAACGTGCTGACACCATGAGATATCAGTAGAAGCTGGTGGACGTCAGGCCTCTTTGCGCTTAAACTATAACCACTTAATTCTCACTGTTTGGGGCCTGAATATGATCACACATTCGCCACATACTATTGCTAACAGAACCGAGCGTATTGGGTATTTTACCGTACCTGGTGTTTTGGGTGGCTTTGAAGTGAGAAGCATGAAGAATCGTAAAGAACGTCCCCTATTAATGGTCGTTCGTACCGGCTGGGAAAAAGCCGCTGCCTATGAACAAATACGCCCAGTATCTGAAATCGTTATTGAGAAAAACGGTAAGTCTCGTCCAGTTAACCAAGCTTTTTTCTGGAATGATTTGCAGGATACCTCTATCGATTTCTCACAAAAAGCGGTTGATTTGTTCTTCAGTAGGAAAGGAACTCTATCTGCATGTCACCCAATTTAATTGCTGAACACGATAAAATATTAAAATGGCCGGAAGTTAATCATTTAGCTCCCGGCCATTTTTTATGGCTCCCTGAATTTAAAACCCCGAATGGTGACCTCTTTCAAGCATTACTTGAAGATGATGGTAGTAATATGGCCCATCTTCATATCAAAGAGATACTTTCAGGTGAGCATATAGCAAGCTATGTTTTGACTTTCGACCTCACCCCACCAGTGGATTTAGGCCAACGTTTACCCCACGTTGAATCAGCTTATGTCTCACAAGAATATCAAGGTGGGGGCGTGTCTACTGCCACCTATAAAGCCATTATTGACCACTACGGTGCTGTAATAAGTGATACTTATCAGACTGAGGGCGGGATGGTGCTTTGGCTGTTTGGTCTGTCTAAAGATGACAGCATCCAGTTAACCATTCTAAATGTGGATGGTCATACATTGGATTATAAAATTAACGAGCACGGCGAAAGGATCAGTTTTCAGGGTGATAGAAAATCTTTGCTGGAAATTGCTGATACTATTTGGGGAAACCCAGATAATGTCGAACTGAGCAATCTGGAGACATTGGGCTTTACACCATCATGGCGTAATCACAATAATCACGTTTTGGCCGCAACCAAATCTATTATCTAAATCCCCCGATTTAATAGGGAGTGTTAGAAATTCTGTGTCATTCCAGTAATATGCAATCAAAAAGGAATGACACATGTCCCAACCCTTCGATTTCGACAAAGCGCTTAAGGCACTCCAGCCCGGTCAGGCATTAACCGGGAAAAATGGCATCTTAACGCCATTAATCAAACAGTTAACCGAAGCTGCATTAGCTGCTGAACTCGATTCGCATCTGGCTCAGGACGTTGAAGCCAACCGTAAAAACGGCTCAGGCAAAAAGACCGTTAAAACACCCACTGGCAGCTTTGAACTGGCCACGCCCCGCGATCGCAATGGTACTTTTGAACCTCAGTTGGTGAAGAAGCACCAGACCACACTTTCCGATGAGATCGAGCGCAAGATCATCCGTATGTTCGCACTTGGCATGAGCTACAAAGATATCAGCCAGGAAATTGAGGATTTATATGCTTTCAGCGTGTCCAGTGCCACCATCAGCGCGGTCACCGATAAAGTTATTCCTGAGCTGAAACAGTGGCAACAACGCCCGCTGGAAGCGGTATACCCCTTCGTCTGGTTGGATGCTATCCACTATAAAATCCGCGAAGACGGGCGTTATCAGAGCAAAGCGGTCTACACTGTTCTCGCCCTGAATCTGGAAGGCAAAAAGAGATACTGGGCCTGTATCTGTCTGAAAGTGAAGGCGCTAATTTCTGGCTGTCGGTACTGACCGACCTACAAAATCGTGGTGTGAACGATATTCTGATTGCCTGTGTGGATGGTCTGACAGGGTTCCCGGAAGCGATAAACAGCATTTACCCCGATACAGAAGTTCAGTTGTGCGTCATTCACCAGATCCGTAACTCGATAAAATATGTCGCATCGAAGCATCACAAGGCGTTTATGGCTGATTTAAAGCCAGTTTATCGTGCGGTATCAAAAGAGGCAGCGGAAATCGCACTGGACGAACTGGAAGAAAAATGGGGCCAACAATATCCAGTGGTACTTCAGTCGTGGCGGAGAAAATGGGCCAATCTGTCGTGTTACTTCCGATATCCGGCAACGATCCGCAAGGTCATTTACACGACAAACGCCATTGAATCGGTGCATCGCCAGTTCAGAAAACTAACAAAAACGAAAGGCGCGTTCCCGAATGAAAACAGTCTGTTGAAATTACTGTATCTGGGATTAATGAATGCGCAGGAAAAATGGACAATGCCGATCCAGAGCTGGAATTTGACATTGTCCCAGTTGGCGATTTATTTTGAAGGCCGCCTCGATAAAGTGATTACGTTGTAATGATTTTTTAACGTGACACAGAATTATGAACGCTCTCATTTAATACGCCTGATTACGCTAACTCGGGCGTTTCTATTACTCAAATGCTCGTTTATTATTGCTTGATAAAAACTCTGGGTATATATTTTTGTTAACCCTATAAATCCCAATTCACATCCTAAATCAGCACCATCCCCCTACTACTTTCACTTTGAACCATTATGTTCGGTATCATTCAAAGCAGGGCCAACCAGAGATAACAGGAGTAATCTCATGATAAACCCAGCGGAAAAGCTCAAGGCAAAGCAGCAGGAATTTATCAGTATCAGGGAGTTGATTGAGCGGATTTCACAGCGATACCCCACGATGAGTCAGGCGCAGATACCGAAGATGTGTTGATCGCAGTGCGCGGCAATGGCCTTGAGCAGCTCAATGCAAGCATCAAGCAAGTTGTTTACTCACCGCTTGGCGAGCATAGCGAAAAACCGTGGGAAGTGCGCCACCGGCTGGAATTACTGTATGGCGATGTGAGTCGCATTGAATTGTTTTCGAGGAAAGGTCTGGATGGGTGGGATACGTGGGGAAATGAGTGTGTCCAGTCAGTTCAACTGATACCAAGGAGTGTCAAAGCAGCGACTGGTTCCCGTTGATGAGGCGGTGCTGAAATGGAAGCCACAGTAGAGAACGCCATCAGGTCAGTAGCAAAAGATGCGCTTGCTGAAATAATAGAAGTTAAAGAAAAATACCCAATTCAAGAGCACGATAAGCACTTCACCGAAATTCTTAATCGCCACGCAAAAAAATCATCGCCCTACCTATTGAACTACAACCAAAAACTTTCCCGGCGAAGCGCTGGTTGAGTTATTACGTTCGTCAGATTGATAAAGAGATAAGAGGCCAAAATGGATAAATAGAGTCTCACATTCGATGAGGCTTGCGAATTCCTCGGAGTGTCGCGTTCAACAGCAAAGAAATGGATTTCATCAGGCCGCCTGGCCACCACCCGGAAAGACCCAAGCAAACAACAATCACCCTACCTACTAACAAGAAAGGCCTGTATTGCTGCATTAAGCGATCCGGTACACACTGTGTCCGTGATCGGCGGCGGGGCGACTAAGGAGATACAATGTCAATCTTCCGCAGGGGTTCCGTTTGGTATGCCGACTTCACGGCACCGGACGGAAAGCGTATTAAACAATCTCTTGGCACAGAGGACAAGCGCAGGAGTTGCACGACAGATTAAAGGCTGAGCAATGGCGAATAGAGCGCCTGGGGGATTTCCCTGACGTGACATTTGATGATGCTTGCTTGCGATGGCTTGAAGAGAAGGCGCATAAAAAATCACTGGATGCAGATAAGGGCCGGATCGGATTCTGGCTCATCCACTTTCAAGGTGCTTTGCTGAAGAGCATTTCCGAGGCGAAGATTTATGCCGCTGTCAGTAAAATGACGAACAGAAAGCATAGGGATAACTGGGAGTCGAAAGCTATCTCGCTAAGAAAACGCGGTGAGGTCGTAGAGCCATTTGTGGAAATACCGGTTAGCATATCAACAAAGGCAAAGCACCTGGCATTAATGAAAGCTATTATGCGCGCCGCAGAACGCGACTGGAAATGGATTGAGCGCGGGCCGGTAATAAAGGTGCCGCAAGAGAGAGGTAAAAGGGTTAGGTGGCTTGAACCTCATGAAGCTGTACGCTTAATGAGCGAATGCTCTGAACCACTAAAATCTATCGTGGTGTTTGCGTTGGCAACCGGATTGCGCAGATCAAACATAGTAGATTTGCAATGGCAAGACGTAGACCTTCAACGCAAGGTTACATGGATACACCCAGAGGAAAGCAAATCAGGCCAAGCAATTGGTGTCGCGCTCAATGACACAGCATGCCGGTTACTTCGCGATCAGATTGGCAATCACAAGAAATGGGTGTTTGTTCATCGGAAGGAAAGCACGTTGCCAAGCCGGGAAAAGTCAGCCGCGGTAAGGAAAATGCGTGTCGATGGTAATACCGCTTGGAGGCTTGCATTGAAGAGGGCCGGAATAGATAACTTCCGCTTTCATGACCTTCGCCATACCTGGGCAAGCTGGTTAGTACAGGCAGGTGTTCCACTGACAGTTTTGCAGGAAATGGGCGGGTGGGAATCAATGAGAGCGTTCATAATTCTGTGTCACGTTAAAAAATCATTACAACGTAATCACTTTATCGAGGCGGCCTTTAAAATAAATCGCCAACTGGGACAATGTCAAATTCCAGCTCTGGATCGGCATTGTCCATTTTTCCTGCGCATTCATTAATCCCAGATACAGTAATTTCAACAGACTGTTTTCATTCGGGAACGCGCCTTTCGTTTTTGTTAGTTTTCTGAACTGCCGATGCACCGATTCAATGGCGTTTGTCGTGTAAATGACCTTGCGGATCGTTGCCGGATATCGGAAGTAACACGACAGATTGGCCCATTTTCTCCGCCACGACTGAAGTACCACTGGATATTGTTGGCCCCATTTTTCTTCCAGTTCGTCCAGTGCGATTTCCGCTGCCTCTTTTGATACCGCACGATAAACTGGTTTTAAATCAGCCATAAACACCTTGTGATGCTTCGATGCGACATATTTTATCGAGTTACGGATCTGGTGGATGACGCACAACTGAACTTCTGTATCGGGGTAAATGCTGTTTATCGCTTCCGGGAACCCTGTCAGACCATCCACACAGGCAATCAGAATATCGTTCACACCACGATTTTGTAGATCGGTCAGTACCGACAGCCAGAAATTAGCGCCTTCACTTTCAGACAGATACAGGCCCAGTATCTCTTTTTTGCCTTCCAGATTCAGGGCGAGAACAGTGTAGACCGCTTTGCTCTGATAACGCCCGTCTTCGCGGATTTTATAGTGGATAGCATCCAACCAGACGAAGGGGTATACCGCTTCCAGCGGGCGTTGTTGCCACTGTTTCAGCTCAGGAATAACTTTATCGGTGACCGCGCTGATGGTGGCACTGGACACGCTGAAAGCATATAAATCCTCAATTTCCTGGCTGATATCTTTGTAGCTCATGCCAAGTGCGAACATACGGATGATCTTGCGCTCGATCTCATCGGAAAGTGTGGTCTGGTGCTTCTTCACCAACTGAGGTTCAAAAGTACCATTGCGATCGCGGGGCGTGGCCAGTTCAAAGCTGCCAGTGGGTGTTTTAACGGTCTTTCTGCCTGAGCCGTTTTTACGGTTGGCTTCAACGTCCTGAGCCAGATGCGAATCGAGTTCAGCAGCTAATGCAGCTTCGGTTAACTGTTTGATTAATGGCGTTAAGATACCATCTTTCCCGGTTAATGCCTGACCGGACTGGAGTGCCTTAAGCGCTTTGTCGAAATCGAAGGGTTGGGACATGTGTCATTCCTTTTTGATTGCATATTACTGGAATGACACAGAATTTCTAACACTCCCGAATCAATAGAAATGGTACAGAGGTATGCACACCTAGCACCACGTCATTTGAGCGCTCACGCCAAGCAAATTGATAGTATTTTTGGAGGTCACGTCCCAAATTCGTCCCATTCGGATAATTTGGAATTACTGAAGGTGGTGTAAGGCGTTGATTTTACATGGTACGCCCTACAGGATTCGAACCTGTGACCTACGGCTTAGAAGAACGTCGTAGTATATATAACTCATTGTAAATACTGGCCTAATCTGCATTCACAAGCGTCATTATGGCTAGCAGTGACATACCTGTGACACTTCTTCGGCACTATAGATGCGTCACTAATATGTCACCCAACCTCGATAGGCATCCCTTCCCCATGCTCTGACGCTAATTTAATTTGTTAATCGTTAGTTTGGATAGCAATCCTGAAAAATCTGCACTAAGGAATATTGCCCCTTCCCTTGTTAAATGTGCAGGATCAAAGAAAACCGGCTTAAGCTCTTTAGTAAGAACATGGCAAGAGTCTTTTTCTGGACAGATTATGTTCATCATATCAACGAACGTCGCACCTTTAATTAATGATATTTGTTTATTAATATCATCGGAAGATGGATTTCTAAATTCAGATGCATATTTATCTACGCCATTTACTCTACCAAGTGCATTAACAAGATCAATGCTGCTTTTGCTCAGTGTTTTATTTCCGAAAATATAAATCTTTGCAGAGGTCAAAGAAGATATTTTATTTATAGCCTCTTGTATTTTTGAAGTAGAATAAGACTCCCACTTCATTGAAATAAATATTTTATCCGCTTGAGAAAGAAGGTTGGCATCAATTGCCGAATCCATTTGTTTCTCACAAGAAGGAATTAACTGTGGTGAATTAATTATTGCTTTATTTTCATAACCCCAATATTTACCCCTTTTTTCTTTGCTAACATATGGAGCACCGCATTCATATGATACTGTTCTAGCAACAATATCATATTTATCAATCATTCTGGACTCATTCAATATATTTACTATATCAGCAGATTGAGAATCTCCAATTATTAGAAGTTTTTCTTTACCATTGTTACTAAATTGTTTTTCCGATGCTAGTTTTACTTGTTTATCCCAAACGTAATTTTCAAGCGCTTTTAAGTCAAAATTATTAATTTGCCGCACCTGTTCTGGAAGCCTCCAAACCCAACCTCTATTAGCCCAACTGCTTGATGCTGGCAGCATTATAGACATTGCTATGCATGCGCATGCCAATGAAAATGCAGGTCCGGTCATTGGATATATTTTTGTATCCCTAAAAGGCTTTTCTATAAACCTATGCATCAGAATTGCTGAAGCAAATGTTACCATTACCAATGCACTCCTTTCAAAATCACTCAAATCTCTTATCATTATATATTGAGCGAAGACAAATAAAGGCCAGTGTATCAGATACAGAGAATAGCTTATTTCCCCAACATAGCTAACAGGTCGGATAGATAATATTTTTGAAAGCTTAGATTTATCCCCTGATAGAATCATAAGCGCTGCACCAACTACAGGAATTAATGCGTTACTTCCAGGGAAGTGAGTGTGTGAAGTAAATGAGAAAATTGAATAAAAAACCATAGCACTACCAACAATAAAAAATAAGCTTGGCATGTAATACTTCATACTTACTAACTTTGAGCGCCCAACCAAAAATACAATTCCGCCTATAGAAAACTCATGAAATCTATATTGAGTAAGATAAAAAGCACCCGTAGCATCGTGCTTTAAGGCGTATATAGAAGAAATAAGACCCGCGCAAGTTACTAATATAACTCCTAATCCAGTTATCTTCTTCCCATACTTAATTATAAATAATAATATAGCAGGCCATACAAGATAAAACTGGAGTTCAACACTTAGTGACCATGTATGTAATAACGGTTTTACAATGGATGCTGAGTCAAAATAATCTGACTCCATCCAGAAAAAAATATTTGATAATCCAGTCAATGCAAATACTGTTGAACCAGACATATTTGCAAAGTCTACCGGTGAAAATAAAAAGAATGCTGCAATATAAGTTAATAAAATAGTAAATAGCAGTGCAGGGAAAAGACGCCTAGCCCTTCGAACGTAGAATTCGGGGAAGTTAAACTTGCCAGCTTCTGCCTGCTTAACTATCCCACTGGTTATTAAGTAACCACTTATAACAAAAAATATGTCTACACCGACGAAACCGCCAGTAAATGGTCCAATAATGAAGTGATATAACATCACTGAAACCACAGCAATAGCACGAAGTCCATCAATATCATCTCGATAAAATACTGGCGACTTTTTCTGTACGGAGTTTAGGGATGTCTGCATTACATAATCCATTGAAATAATAAGCAATTACTAAAAATTGCTCTTGTATGCGATGTGTAAGATTATATACATATAACCGTACACATCCACACAATGAATGGATAATCAGTTAAATAGCCGACAGAATGAAACAGACTAGCTCATCATATCTAATGCCAGATCTTGTACCATCCTCCCTCGCCTCAGCAACCATAACCCCATCAGCATCAAATACAGCCTCACAGGATTTCCATTGGTCGAAACAGAATATTCCATACTCTTCAGCGACAAGCCCCTCACTTTCGAAGGCAAGCTTTACATCTTCAGCTATGATGCCGAAGTGAATTCTGGCACCTGGACCCTTTTCCATAACTGAGTCTTTGAATCTGAACTTACGAAGAAGCTCCTTGCACTTTATAGCTACTTTTTTCTCTATTTCCGTTATTTCTTCCTCTTCGGTTTTGGACTCCCTTGATGATGTGCTTATCGTACCTACTGACGAATATATTTGCCCGCACCTGTGCGATGGGTCTCCAACCAACTGAACACCATCTTGCACTGGCCTAAACGTTCCATCTGCAGTCATAATCCATCGGTCTACCCACGTACCAGCATTGTATGCGGTAAATGCATAGTTTGAAGATTCTGACCCTATTGTGGCATTCAATAAGCGCGGTCCTATTCTCCATAAACCATGCAAACTATTATCGTTAAGTCTTGCCCCTTGCTCGAAGAAGTGTCCTGTATCAACAGCTACTGGTCGTTTATCATGAAAAATACTTTGCGTTGCAAAGGTCTTTTCCGCAACAGTACTATTGGGATTGGTAGGTGAAAAATTAAACTTTCCGCGGGATACGACTTTTTCGGCAGATGATGTCATAGATACTGGAGTTGTCACACCATCAAAATAAGGGTTTAAAATCCCTCCTGATATTGTTCCATCAGTGTAGGCTATACCTGTACCGCCCATAAAAGTATCACAATCAGAGAAATAACTCCCAGACGAAACATAAACACCAAAAGACACTCCGTTAATTATGCAATGATTTGTTTTAATGTCTGGGTTTGTCCCGCCAATATTTATTGCTATTCCTGTGTTATTAGAATTAATAATAACGTTGTTCATACGAGAAAAACGGCATGATCCCTGGAATGAAATTCCTGTGGTCCCAACGGCATCTGCTCCACCACCTGTCATTGTAATATTCCAAACATCCTCGAATAGAAACCCGGTGTTATAACCGTAATTAAAACAGCAATCAAGCAGTGTGAAATCAGCAACTTTTTTTAGATTTAACCCTACCCCAGATCTATTGTTCTTAGATGCAGATATTCCTGAAACGTGAGCTGTTAGATAAGGCCATCCATGAATACCTCTTAGTCTATCAATATCTGTTGCATATTCTATATATGGGCCATTGGTGCAGTCATATTTGAAGTTTTCAATTATGCGCCTCCCCGTATCTGTTGCTGTTGGATTTACATATAAAGGATATGTGAAACCAATAACTAATATATCTCTAAGTTGAAAGTCAGCCTCTATAGAGATAAAAGCTTTACCAGCAAAAGATGCTATTGCAGCATCAGCAGTAGCATCGCTTGTTACTGGCATCTTACTCAATAGGGCTTGCGGTATTACAGAAACGCGAGATACAGAGCTAGATCTCTTCATATCAATAGAAGAACCAGGGGTCAGAATAAACTGGCTGCCAAATGACGCGTATGTCTGTCCAAGCGAGTTAATAACTTCGCCTGGTGCGGCAGATGAACCAACTATGGACACGTTTTGCGGTATAGAAATACTATCAATAATAAATCTATCACCGTTCCCAATATAAACAACGCCGCCCTTTACTCCAAGACTGTTTAGTACAGACTGAATGCCTGCCGTACTATTTGAAATACCTGTTGGGTCAACCCCATCAGCGTCACGAAGATTAATAATATCAGCGTTTTTACTATGCTGAGTTCTTGTTGCAGATCCGGTAAATGGCTGCTTAACTGCAACTAATGCATCACCTTTCCCATCAACGCTGCTTGCTAAATCTAATAATACATCGGCTGCTGATCCACTTTCTGGTAATACCATTACTGGCTGACCATCATTATTGAAAGCAAGGAGATGATTGGCTCGTCCAGAAATCTGGGGCAGGATATTAACAGAAGTCTCCGGCACCCTTAATGAGCGTTGAAATTCATTTAGCCCACCATTAAATGGATAGGTAGACCTGAACTCAAGCGCTGAATATCCAATCTGTACCGGATCTGCAGCTTCAAGCTGCCAACAGTCACCATAAATACTAAAGACTAACGTACCATTTACTGCGTCACGAGCGCCATCAAAATCAGGCGCTCTATGCCATGTGGCTGGGCTTGCTATCCATATCCCATTATCAATAGGGCTACTTTGCCCCATGACAAGAACGCGCATGCCAGTAGTGGTAGTTACTGTCCTCTCACCGGTAAATGTTGATGATGTTATTGTTTGCTCACCAAACAGCGTGATGTTGTAGTCAGCCGAAATTGCCACTGCTGGTTTTACTGCAACACTCGTTGTTAAACCATAGAGCCGATCTTCTTGCGTAGCTGGCATTTATTTTCTCCAGGCGTGAGGAATTCCCACAGAGCAAATCTGAGGTGGTTTGTGAGACAATAAAAAACCCGCAGGAGCGGGTCATTAGTTAATTAGTACTGGAACGCTTAATTAATTCTTTTATGTGCCTAGGTAACATTGCCGTTAATATCAATCCAGCAATGAATACAATAGATACGAAAAAAACATCATCTCCAGATAAATAGCTATCGTTGAAAAATAAAATATTAGATGATGGGTAAAGCAGGCATGTTGAAAGAAATATATGGGCAATAATACCTTTCATTTATTAACTCCTTATCACCTTCCAAGCATAAACTGAGATGGAGGGATTAAGAAATCGTTTCCTTGATTCTTCCTCACATTTTGCTCAAATCTATGCAATGAGCCCGGAGATAATGACTCTTGTATTTGGTTTAAGATCAGGTAATTCATAATTGGCCTTGCCCAGAACACGTTAATAAATGGGGTATGATCAACTACAAAGCGGAAAGCATCTCCAGCCTTGGCATCGCCAGACCGTGTTTTTTGGAATAGAGTAATTATATCATCTAGGTTGCCCGCAACTGGCCCCGCCATTGATGTGATTGGTCCACTCCCAAACCGGTTAACCTCACCGAATAAGAAATCACCAAACAGACCCAGCCCGCCACCTTGCGCAGCCGCTGCCAGAAATGTTTTACTGTCTGCTGGCCGTGGAGTTTGACCTTTAATCATCAGCTTGGTCTGCATAGACAGGTAGCCGAACGCGGTCATCCATAAAAACATCTGCGCCAGCCCAAGCATTTCACCTTTCCCGCTTTTGAATAGAGCGCTTTGCAGATTACCCCACCGACTTTCTCCCAGCGGAACTGGCGTATAGCCACGTCCAAATACTTCCCGCCCTAGCGCTTGCTGCATGAAAGAAGCGGTAAATGATTTGTATTGACCGATGAATCGTAGTAGCTCCCCTTCAACTGTCCCCGGCTGTGTCCCTTGCTTCATCATGGCTCGTGTTCTGGCTCCTGGTTCAGTCATTGCAACCATTACGCGATCGAGTATATAACCACGTAGTTTGCCAGCCAACTCTTCCCGCCCAGTCTCAATGCTTCGCTCATTTACCTTGATGTTTTTTTCAGAAACATACTTGGCGATCATCTCGTCAGGTATTGAATCAATCCCATCAGGCGTCATGAACTTTCGCCCTTCCGAGCCTTTCAAATCCATTGAACGATAGATTGACCACTCAGCATCACCTATGCCATGCAGATCTAATGCACGTTTAAGGTTGCCATTAAGTGCTCCATGCTGAGTGGAAGAGTTATCAGCCAGCCAGTGAGATATCATCGTTGCTGTTGTGTTACGTGATGCGTCAGTCCACCAACTCAGCCCGTTAATTTTAAAGAATTGGCGCTGCAAGTTGGCAACCTTCCCTGGCAACGTAACATCACCGGAAAACCGCTGAAGTATTTCATCACGCATACTGTCAGCGTACACGCCAAGAGAGCTTAAAATCTGCTTCTGCTCGTCAGTTTTAAATCGCTTTAACCGGCCAGAAAGTGATTCACTCAGCGCAGACATGAAGTTTTTACCCTGGTAGCGAAGCTCCAGCGCATTACTTGCAAGGTCGTTGAATGACGAGATCATAGCCCCGCCTAGCTTTATAGTAGAGTCGATAGCGCGGGTAGTCGAGCCGAACCTGGGAGTGTTAGAAATTCTGTGTCATTCCAGTAATATGCAATCAAAAAGGAATGACACATGTCCCAACCCTTCGATTTCGACAAAGCGCTTAAGGCACTCCAGTCCGGTCAGGCATTAACCGGGAAAGATGGCATCTTAACGCCATTAATCAAACAGTTAACCGAAGCTGCATTAGCTGCTGAACTCGATTCACATCTGGCTCAGGACGTTGAAGCCAACCGTAAAAACGGCTCAGGCAAAAAGACCGTTAAAACACCCACTGGCAGCTTTGAACTGGCCACGCCCCGCGATCGCAATGGTACTTTTGAACCTCAGTTGGTGAAGAAGCACCAGACCACACTTTCCGATGAGATCGAGCGCAAGATCATCCGTATGTTCGCACTTGGCATGAGCTACAAAGATATCAGCCAGGAAATTGAGGATTTATATGCTTTCAGCGTGTCCAGTGCCACCATCAGCGCGGTGACCGATAAAATTATTCCTGAGCTGAAACAGTGGCAACAACGCCCGCTGGAAGCGGTATACCCCTTCGTCTGGTTGGATGCTATCCACTATAAAATCCGCGAAGACGGGCGTTATCAGAGCAAAGCGGTCTACACTGTTCTCGCCCTGAATCTGGAAGGCAAAAAAGAGATACTGGGCCTGTATCTGTCTGAAAGTGAAGGCGCTAATTTCTGGCTGTCGGTACTGACCGACCTACAAAATCGTGGTGTGAACGATATTCTGATTGCCTGTGTGGATGGTCTGACAGGGTTCCCGGAAGCGATAAACAGCATTTACCCCGATACAGAAGTTCAGTTGTGCGTCATCCACCAGATCCGTAACTCGATAAAATATGTCGCATCGAAGCATCACAAGGTGTTTATGGCTGATTTAAAACCAGTTTATCGTGCGGTATCAAAAGAGGCAGCGGAAATCGCACTGGACGAACTGGAAGAAAAATGGGGCCAACAATATCCAGTGGTACTTCAGTCGTGGCGGAGAAAATGGGCCAATCTGTCGTGTTACTTCCGATATCCGGCAACGATCCGCAAGGTCATTTACACGACAAACGCCATTGAATCGGTGCATCGGCAGTTCAGAAAACTAACAAAAACGAAAGGCGCGTTCCCGAATGAAAACAGTCTGTTGAAATTACTGTATCTGGGATTAATGAATGCGCAGGAAAAATGGACAATGCCGATCCAGAGCTGGAATTTGACATTGTCCCAGTTGGCGATTTATTTTGAAGGCCGCCTCGATAAAGTGATGACGTTGTAATGATTTTTTAACGTGACACAGAATTATGAACGCTCTCCCGAACCTTGCTAAAGTGGTTGAACCAGGAATGTTTGTCTGACCGGTAACCTCTTTCATTTCATTCTTGATGTTACTCCGACGCCTATCAGTGAACGCCCTCAGCGCCTTCTCATCACCTTTTAAATCCGCAGAGATGGTATCAGCAAGGTAATTAAGCATGTTCTCTGGGTTTGTTCCAAGCACTCGCATGAGCCCTGTATTTCGTGCAGAACTTTCAAGTCCACCATAAATGGCCTCACGCAAGCTACCTACGCCGAATTGTTTGTTGTAATCAGACCATGCCACGCCATCAGCAAAATGAAGCACGCGCTCTTGGCTGGCTTTTTTAGCGACGTTCTGACTCCCCTTGAATCCCTTCATCCAATCTGGCTTTTCAGATGAGAGGTGGACGCCAGAGGCTAAACCGTCGTAAACGTTTTGCAGAAAAGCATTCTGGTCTGTAACACCATCAAAAGTAGATTTATCAAGCTTTGGCAGGATCGCATTCCTCCACACATCAAAGCCAGCGGCGCGGATCTTCATCATGTCGTGGCCTTGTCGAGCGATATACCCAGGCATTTTACGAACCCATGCGCCAGCACGGTTAGCATCAATGCGTGCCGACTCCTGCCACTTCGTGATTATTTGAGCAATTTTCACTGATTCATTAGTCATCCCAGCAGTAGATTCATTTTTCCCAATACGCCACATGGCATCAGCAATTTCAGTGTCATTGCTGCCGCTAGCGAGGAATTTAATTAACCCATCCTTATCCAGATCATGATTTAAACCAGAGAGATATTTAGATCTGAGCTGAAATTGTTCACTGGAGGCAGATGACCGGCTACCAGTTCTTGCCTCATTGCGCCCAACCAGAATGGCTGACAGTCCGATGTCAGGACGGTCTGGAAAGCTATCACGGATAAAGGTTAGCCGCTGGGCGGCAATACGAGTATTGATAGCCTTATTTCTGGCTTCAATGACGCGCGCCAGTTTTTCTTCGTTGCCTAACTCATTGGCTGCCCGTAGTGCTGCTTCTTCCAGTGAGATGCCTTCATTCTCAGCACGAATACGCTTAACAGTCGTTTCCATATTGTTAATCAACGATTCCATTTCACCTTCCGAAAGCTCTCGCCCAGCGGCCTTATTCACTACTTGCTCACACGCGGTTAGAAATTGGTTAGCCATTACATTCTCCTGAGCATGCAAGTAGCATAGGCCTGAAGGCCTTTGAATATACTTTCGTCATTTACTTCGCGGGTTACCGCTTCAATGGCCCCTCTTAACTCAGGTGAGTCAATATCGTTAACCATGTTAGTTGCCAATTCCATTTCAGCGTTGAAATCCTCCTGGGCATTAACCAAGTCAGCGTTATCTCTATTCGATCTGGCAAGGTGCATGTCGGCATCATGACTGGCATTAACTGTCGAAACATCAACATCTGCTCTTGGACCCTGCTGAATCTGAGCGATTGATGCATCCCTTAATTGAGGGTCACCCAGGTTAAATACCGGCTCTAAATCTGGCGTTTTCCCTTGCATCATATGAGATAACCCAGCACGGAAAGCATTTTCTCTTACCGTCCAATGGGATTCATCAATGCGTTGCGAGGCGTTTTTAATCCCTTGGGTAATGTTGTTAATTTGCAGTGATTTCCTAATTTCATCAGCACGATTACTTATTGCAGCTTTCAAACCGTCTGGTATTTCACCGCGGCGGACAGCAGCGATTTCGCCTCTGGCCACTTCTGATTTAGCGTTAGATGATAGTGATTCTTCAGCTTCACCACGCCTTGATAATAGAGCCTCTTTTTCTGTAGCAATATCATTCAGAGCTTGATTACGAGCATCCTTAAACTTCATTCGCTGTTGTTGATATTCTGCGGTACGTTCAGGTAATGACTGAGCAATAACATCAATAGCCCGATTGGTATCAACAATCTCCTTTTTCAAGTCAGCAATATTATCGACACGAAATGCAGCCGTAGCCTCTTGCTGGGATAAGTAATCAGGAACGACATCATCATATGCCTTGCTATGTGCGTAGCTTTCCATGTCCCTAGATATGGCTTCCCTCAGGATTGGCGTAGTACCGCTCTCATTAAATTGGCGCGCAACTGTGCTTGATGCTTCAGGTGCAACAAATGATTCGGCATTCATCACTGGGCGTTCTGCTGCATCAATCGTAGGGGGTACCGCCGGAGTCTTACGCCCCCTTACTATGTCAGCAATAATCCCGCCGCCAGCATGCATAATCCCGCCGCCGACAGTACCCATGAAGATATTCTCCATAGCGTTAGCCATGGAGTAATCTTCTCCTTCTGCTGCCGCTGCTTGAGCAGTAAATGGGATAGTTACTGCTGTTTGAATTCCCCCCATTGCAGCCCCTTGGATAAATCTTTCACCTGCTCGCCCAATCATTGTCGCGGCCTTTGCCTGTCCAGCAAATGGAACCAGACCAATAGCAAGGTTTGCCGGATCAGCCATTGATCCAGCAAGCCCAGCCATAAAGTTAAGTGGGGTATTAATAAATCCAGATGGTGCTGATTGGGCTATTTGTTGCTTCGCTAATGACTCTTTTCGTGATTCACTAACATGGTCAAGGTAGGATTTTGTTATGCCTGAGTCGGGAATATTAATGCTTTTAACACCTAATTCTCGTAGTTTTGCATCAGCTTCAGCCTTGCTTACAATCACTGAGTTTGGATCGTTAGCTAGGTTATCAGCTTCAGCATAGCGAATAGCTGAAACCAGAGGCCCTTCCCTGAACCCAGAATCAAACGAAGCCTCTAGTGCATCACCAAGACTGGAAGGGGTATTACTGATTGGCTGGTTGATCCCCTGCCCCGGTTCGCTGGTATAGATTGGCATTTGTATTCCTCATACCTTCAGCCATAGATGGCAATTCTGATGTGCCTTGCTGCCCAAGTTGCCGTGCAGTTTCCTCATTGCGAGACTGAGATTCTTTTGCGGCCTGCCCTGGAATATATGACCTAGGTTTATTTACTTCTTTTGATAGCTGATTGAAGTATCCTCGATTGGTTGAGCCCAACTGAGCCAAATCAGAAAAGCTTGCCGTAACCGGGTTTCCATCGGAACCACTAACAACCAACCCATTTAAAGTGAGAATCAAACCGGTTTCGTCTGCATTGGTTACCCATTCCGCGCTATCTTTAATGCGATCTAAGCTTTGTTGTTGGTTAACCTCATTACTTAGGCGAGGGTCACCGATCAGCGGAGTAATGTCTGCTGGCTTAAGTTTGCTCATGAATGCATCCACACCATCCGATACATCATTCATATCAGCATTAGCAGCCATTGGTAGCCGCCAAGTCCCATTGGTCTGGTATTGGCTGCCTAAAATATCCTGATAAGCTTGCGAAGCTGCATCAGAGGCTCCCATGCCTTTCTGCATATTGAGATAGGTAAGCCTGCGGCCTTGGTCATTAAAGTTATTCCAAACAGGAACTCCACCAGGCTGACCAACCATGGTTGCTGAAAAGTCTTTGGATTGAGATGCCCACTCAGAATCAGCGCTTTCTGCAGCTCCACTGGACGCCGAATTGATAGACCCACGCAAGTCTGCCGTCTTCACATCACGATTCTGCCAAAGAGCATTGGCGGCTCGAGGGTTATTAGTCGCCATTACAACCTGAAGTACTGGCCCTGATTTCTTCTGAACTTGCTGCATGACTTGCTGTGAATATGGCCCGAACTGCTGCCCAAGAGACTGGATTGCAGCAACATCCTGTTCTTTGTTGTTGTCAATCTGTTGAAGAATGCCATTCACCAACGAGTCAGGAAGCACATCTTTGTTTTTAATACCCAGACGCTGCTTCTCCATTAGAACCTGGTGAGCCAACTGAGCACCTGTTGATGGGTCACTTTGGTAATTCTGGTAAGCCTCACTAACGGTTGGGATGTTTTGCACCATCCAGCCGCCTGGGTCTTTCTCCCTTGCCGCCATAACTTGCTGATATTTTTGCGCAACTGCGATATATCGTTGCTGCTTGAAAGCAAAGTCAGCATCGCCAGTAGTAGGCATCAATCCATTAACTGTTTCCATGCCGACATTGGCTGGACTTGAGATAACAGTCTGATATGCCGGTTGTAGGGCCAGTGTCTGCTGATATTGGTTGAATTGTTGATATGATTGCGCTCGGTCAGCAGGGGTGGAGTTAAGTTGTTGAGCTGAGGTGAAGTCAGAAATAGTTACCGGGGTATCCACTGGTTGACCCGCATTTACTCTAGCAATATCATCTTGCATCCTCTGTTGAATGCTGAATCGCTGTGCAGAGGTGGCTGTATCGATAACATTATAAGTCTGCTCAACTGCCAGAGCCTTTTGCGCGCCATCAAGGTTGCCGAATTCTGGCGAGTCAACAACCGACTTAGCAGCACTGAGTTTTACAGCATTGCTCAATACGGAAGAGACATAATTCTGAGTTTCTGCATATGGAATTGAATTAGCAAATGCCTCGTTAGTGATCTGACCTTTTCGTGGGTCACCAAACTTACCGATCCACTCGTCAACTTTCCCTGGCCCGGCATTATAAGCCGCTAATGCCAACACAGGATTTCCACCATAGGTATTTAGCTGCTTATTCAGATACGCTTTACCTAGCAATGCATTATAGCTAGCGTCGTTCTGATGCCTTGCTGGATCCCATGGCAACCCAGCCAATGCAGCAGCTTCCGGGCCTGTGGCTGGCATTACTTGGGCAATGCCAACTGCGCCTTTAATTGACGTCATTGGTTTACCGTCCGAACCAAATTGACGACTGCCGCTCTCTTGTCCTACTACCGCAGAGAATAAATCATCTGAATTAAGTGCTGTGCCAACTTTAAATCCAGATATAACATCTGGGTTCATTAGTGAAAGTTTGACAGTGCCGATTCGTTCATTAATTGAATCTAATGACGCCGAATCAATCATTTTTTTTCTTGTATCTAACGGAATCAATGCTGCAAGACCACTACCAGATTTTAACGTATTAATTTGCTCTTGCGGTGGCAGAACAGAGATAGATGATGTTGCATAATCTACCGCTGAAGCTTCTCTTATTTTTTGTGATTGATCTGCTGAGATGTAGCCACGGTTATATGCCCCGGAAATTGCGTCATTCGTAGCATTAATGAGACCCATTCTGGTCGCCTCATCCTTGGCCCCTATAGCTGCATCTCGGTTAGACGTGATTGTTTGACTTAATGTAGCCCGACCAAAATCAACCTCTTTATTTCTAGCTAGTCCGCGAACCTGCTCAGACCCTCTGGCGATATCGTTGTTCGACTCGATTTCAAACAAGCGTTTATCGGAGTTATTTTTCAATAGCCCAGCGGACTCTTCACGCGCTTTACTGATCTGAGCATTGTAACGCTCACCAAAAGTAGAATAATCATTGTCGCCATCAAAACTAGACATGATTTCAATTTTCTTCTTTAGGAAGCTAGATTGAGCTTCGGCATAATTAAACTGATCTTCTTTTTGTTGTATTTGCCCGCCAAGCTGCTCTATTGATTGCCCTAAACCCTGTAATGCTCTTGATGGAGCTGTTAAGTCAGCGCTTGCAATTCCTCTGGCAACCTCAGGGATCCTGCGACCGATATCATTAGCATTAGGTATACGTGCCATTAGTTATCCACCGAACATTGAATATAAAGATTTCCCTGCACTAAGGACTGATGACAAAGCCCCAATGCCACCCGCTTTCTTGGCTGAACTAGCCTCCATTCGCTTAGCATTAGCCATACTCTTCATTACATTGGCTTGCTGGTTACCGCTCCACAGAGAGGTCAATGCATTTAGCTCTCCTTGTGATTCCATATCGCTAATGTTATTAACAAACGATGTTGAGTTTGCGTTTGCTCCAGATGCCGCAGCGATGGCCTGTGCCCGTGATTCCGCTAGTCGGGCCTGCTTCCTGTCCTCTCTAGCTTGAATTTGTGATTGTGCCTGCGTCGTTGTTGCCTGGCTATCAAGTTGTGCAGCCTCTTGACGCGACATGGATGAACTAGCATTTCCACTACTAACAGATCCAAATGCATTTAATAATGAGCCGCCAGCGTTTAGTGCATTGCCAAAATTTCCACTGCTAAATAGCGATGACATAATTCCTCCCGAACCTGAAGACGCGACACCACCTCCCGCTCCAGTAGCTGGAGTCCCCAATGCTGCGGAAATTGGCGCAGCACTTGATGCACTTGCACCACTTCCCCCCGCCATCAATGCAGACCCACCGAATAGGCTGGCAACAACCCCAGCAGCGGTTTCGCCTGGGTGATCGCCAACCCAACCACGCACACCGAGAGAATTTAACGTCTTTGAGTTAGCTCTTTCTTGGTTGCCAGGAATGTGTTTCAGGTCTTTCCACGCCTGACTGAAGTCGCCTTTAACTGCGCTCTTAACTACTTTTACTGGTGAAAGAATTGAATCAGCCGCGCCAGACCATACTGATTTAATGACGTTTGACATAATCTCTCCTTAGTCTTCAGATGATGCGACTGCCTTATTGTGTTTTCTGTAGTTGTTGGGGTAATAAATAACAATCCCATCACGGCCTTCAACGGGAAGAAATCCTATTCTTTTTAGAAAGCGTGGAGCTGACTCTAATTCATCATCGACGACGGCAAATATTGGCTGAGTGTAATGGCTAAAAACATCACGAATAGCGGTCTTCGTGGTTTTCATTATTGAAAGACCTAGATTCTTAGCCTCAGGTCTCATATCCATAAAAGCCATGTAGTGATCTGGGCGATGCATGACGCCACAAATCATTACCGCTTCGTCATTAGCCTCTAATATAACTGCCCGCATTGTTCCAGGAATATTCCCATACCAATTTCTAATATCCGCTTCCGTTGCAAAACGAAAATTGACATCACTTGTCATGAGTAGTTAACCCTACAATTGCAGCTAATAGTGTTGCTGGACGAGGCGCAGATGCTTGTATGCAAATACGGGAATCCGTATCCCATTCACCAGGGAACTCTATGGCATCATTGTCGTATGCGTCCCAAATTTTCCCATCAGCAACAAATTCCCCACGCTCCTCTCGTGGCATGTCATCAAGATAGTTAAAGTCAGGCCCATACTGAATTCCTTGGGCATGTGTATCAGCAAGGATAAGCCCAACTCGCTCAACCCGTTTGCGTTGCGTTAATGCAGTACCCATTCCTGCTGAGTAAGCTAATTTTGTGCTTTTGAATTTAGCTTTATAACCGAGCCCGGCGGTAATGTTGCTTTTCCCAGATGCTAAAGAAATTTTCCCTGACGTTACTGTCAGTTCTCCAATATCAAAGCCATCAGCCCAAACTACAACAGCTCGCCCCTCTAGGTGATTAAGCCCTGAAAGTTCAGTGATCGGAGTTCCTGAGTAGGATATGAATGAGTCGGCAAGTTTAGATAGCTGTCCACCTCGACACTCAGCCTCTTGCGCCCACTTTTCTAAACAGCGAATACCATTGCGGTTAACCACGTAATATACCTGGTCCTCAATTTTACCTGGCAATGTGACGACTTCTTCAACAAGCCCATCAGTGTCAACTAACACCCAACACTTCACATTTTCGTTTCTGTCAAATACTTGCACCGCGACGGCACCATCAGAGCGAACGCAGTGAATTCTTGTATCTGGCTGGCGCTGTGCGTCAATTGCGATAATTGAAGGCAACCCCATCTCTGGGCATAGGCTCATCATGTCTGCGCTAGCATAGTCATAAATGCTTGAGTCGTAATTTAGCTCAAATACCCTTGCACCACTGCGCTGGACAAATATTGCTCCGCTGTCTATTTTTAGTGCAGCAACAGAATCACTTCCCTGAGTTGATGGGTATTTAATGCCGAAGTTAGTCGGAGTTAATGGCTCGTCAAATGATGATGACCGTAGAGATGCCTCCGCCCCCTCGGTTCCAACAATCAGGCGAAGCAATGGAACAAGCCAGTTAATTGTGTCAACCGGTCCAGAACCAATAGTTCCAGATATAGGGCCAGAGTCGCCTTCTGTTTCATCATCAAATGATGAGAATGCATCCGATACACTGCCCCAGAATTTATCCCCCCCAGCCCACCATAACCGTCCTTCATACAGTGCCACTGCGCTGGGCCACCCTTTTTTATCTGACCAGTCACCCTCGAACCAGATATCGGTAGACCCTGTCCCGCCAAGCTGACTAAGCACAACAGCGCTAACATTAGTATCAGAGTTGAATCCAATAACTTTAACTATCCCCGTCCGACTCCCGCCTGCAAATTGAAGGGAAACATTGATGTTACCGCTTGTCCAGTTACCAGTTTTAAAGCCAAGACGATAATAAATAATCTGATTATTCAGGTTATCATTATAAGTGATCATACCATTCGTCATATCATATGTGGTGACATCAACCCATGCGCCAGGCTCGCTGACTGATCGCTGAAGGGTTAACGTTCCATTCCAAGGGCCAGTGCCTGACTGAGTTTTAACAATGGTTACATTGCGCGAGGCATCAATCCCTGTAACTTTGATGTAATCGGTAAATTGTCCTTCTCCACCCAACAATGAATTTACTGTTTGCCCACTAGATTCCAGGCGAAATAAAGATCCAATATGAGCTGCCCTAAATATTGGAGCTGATGCGGACAGAGTTATTACCCCTGAAATTCCGCTTGGGGTTAATCTAACACCAGACACATTCTCTATCCCAAATGGCCCATCTGTTGACTCATAGATCACCACGGACCAAGAACCATTGGCCCGCCGCTCAATTCTTCGTTGTTGTTTACCTTTGCAAGCAATAAAGATTACATCACCACTTTGGTCATAGCGGATCATTCCTAGGTCAGACTCTATCCATGGAGTAGGCAATTCAAGAACCCCAGATGCCTCAATATCGATAGAGCGAGCAATTACCGGATAATCTGTTCTATTCGATATTTGAATATAGAAATTACCTGTGGGGGTGAAGGTTAGTGAGTTAATACCTGTGCCAAGATTTGTTTCAGTTACGTAGTTATCACTGCCAGCAGATGAACCAACCCTTATCGTTACTGGACCTCGTGCGATATTTACCCTAATAGCGTGCTGTTTATTTGCATCTAAACCAGAGACGGTAACTAATTGACGAATGATGGCAGAGTTAAACCCAGTCCCTTGTAATTGCGCGCCAGCGGCTGTCCATTGCGATATCGCTCCAGTTTCATCAGCATCAGTCCATCCAGCTAAGTCAGATGTGAAACTAGAATTGACTACCGCAGTAGATACTGAGGTCCTTGTCACCAATACGTCATTGACCCAGATGCGCATAACGGAATCAGTAAGCTCAAGCAGCGCGCTATCATCAGTGGCGAAGATAAACTTAAGATATTTGGCCTTTTTGTTGCCTTTAGTTTGTCCAATATAACCCGTACCAGGGCGCAACATCATTGAACCAAGTATTCTCGGCATCCAATTAGTTTGAACTTCGGCAGATAAAGCAATTCGATCAATATCGGTACGCGCTAATGCTAGTCTGGATACAACGCCTCGATTGAAAGCCAGAAGCGGTATGTTATTGCTCGGCATTTATACTGCCCTCATCTACGTGAATCTCTTAGTGACCCTCCGTGGCGTGAGCGAACCCAGCGGCCAGTAGGGAATATTTTGGTCGGCTCTTGAATCGCATCTTTCGTTAGCGCGTCAGTCTTCGCCATTTTGTACTCGCGAGCTAACCACTCCCTATCTGATCCATTCTTAAGGCGCGGGGCTATTTGTGTGGCAAGATAGGCAGCCACGAAGTTACCAAATGTTTCAGGCCATTGAGATGAATCAAGACCAAATGACTGGTCATTTGAGACATAGCGAATATATATTTCATCTAAGTCGCAGAACCAAAAACCAGCCTCGTCGGTGTATTGAACTATCGGACTGTTGAAAAATGGATCTGATGCAAAGGCCACCGTCCTAACGTAATCATCTGGCTTGTTGAATGCCCGACGATATCCAAAAGGAGGCTCTACTGAAGGTGAGTAATTTGCCCGCACGGATCGAATAGCAAAGTTCCACTGCCCTTGCTCTAGGCAATATTTCAATGCCCCATCCCATACCGCATCAAGCAATCTGCGCGGCTCTCTATTTTCAGTGAGAGATACAAGTTGCCGCTCGCCTACCAGCCGCAACGCATCATTGTAAACATTGAGCTGGTTCGACATATCACTCTCCTGATTCGTTCAGTTTGTCGACTTTAGCTTGAGCATCCTCTTTCGTTTCAATACCAATTTCGACTATCTCTTTATCAGAGGTGCGAATCACGCGCCACTTGTGCTTACCTGCAAACTCACAGGTATAGGCTTGTTCTTTTTCAATTGGCTTATCAGATGTTTTGCTTAGCTCGACATGGATAAAAAAGTGGATGTGTGCTGATACTTTGGTGACTTTTGTAACAATACCTTCAGCAAAGAAAGACCCATCTTCCGCAGTGATTTCTACTCGATCGAATTTACGCAACGTATTTGCCACGTGAGCCCATGAATCAGGCTCTTTAAAGTCATTAAATTCCTGCCCATGCTTAGCAGTAACACTAAAAACTGTGCGTACATATTCAGATGGCTTAATAAGAGTTGGTAAAATTTTCATAGGAACCTTTTGATTAAGGGGCATTTCTGCCCCAGTAATAGTTAAGCTAATGCGGTAATGGTTACTGCTCCGGTCGAAGCATTGACAGCGGTAACTGATGCGACAGTTAAAACACCAGTAGTATCAACTACTGCATTGACGACATCGCCAAGTTTCATGCCTAGTTTTTTACCGTTAGTAAAGTAACCAGCCCCAACAACTGTGGCTCGCACATCTGCTGAGATATAAGACCACACAGCGCCGCCGCCCATGATACGGTCTTGCAGTAAAGCGGGTGGGTTAGTGGTTGAATAAGCCATGTTTATCTCCTGTTATGCGAATGCAGAACCATCATGAATGATTTTGACAACACCTTTGTTTTGCAAAAGTTTGCCGCCCATGTACGCAGTCGCACGCGCCCATGAATAATCCTGCTCTTCGTCGTAACCGACTGGAGTTTGCAGTCCTTTAATATCCATGCCGTGACCAATGGCATTGCGGTGATACAGGAAGCAGGTCTCGGCGTTAGTGCCTTTTCCTGGCAGGTTTGGATGTACTATCCAGTTAACACCAGCCCAAGTGAACGACTTCAGTGAACTATCAGAAACAGTGAACGGCTTGTTGTTCACGTAATCAACGGAGCCAAACTCTTTGGTCTGCATCAGATACGCCTCAGCAGCTGGGGTGATCAGTGCAAATAACTGGTTGTCGGCTGGCACCTCGTTATTGCCAAGAATAACTTTGGCTTTCATAGCTAAAGCCAGTGACATTACGGCAGTTGCACCGGTGGTTTGCGTTGCTGCTGTCAATTCACCAATGATGTCTTGGTCAATCTTGCGGTTAAGCACTGCCATGGTGGTGCCTTGCATAATTGCACGCTGGTCACCCTGGCTTGCAAAGACGTTATAGTTTGTCTTGCGAACCAAGTCATGCCATTCGACCAAGGTTGCAATCGGTTGATTCAGGTTATCTCCACGAGCAGGGATCATGCCGTTGACGCCACGAGTAACAGCCTCAGCGCCACCAGAGTCAGCAACCAAGAACACAATCTGATTGCCCTTAACAACACCTTCAGTCGTTACTGTTTGTCGAACCAATGATTGACTCTGTTCAAAACCAGCAATGAATTCATTGCGGTACATCGTTTGGAAAGCGGTATTCGCCATTTTAATTTCCTCATCGGGTTATATATCGCTCCGACGGGGTGTCCTTTCTTCAGGCAATAGTGGGGTATCCCAAGTGAATGGGGGCCGATTGCTTGGTTAACGGGGCCGTTTTATGCGTTGGTGTAAAAGATTGGGTATTAGGAGTTGAAGCGGTCTTTTGCTTCCAGGAGCTGCATGTAGCGGTCCTGCATTTTTGCATCTTTATTGTAAGCGGGTCGGTTATCTTTCATTACTTTTTCAATCTGCTCAATTTCTGAATCTACTGCGCTGATATTTGTCGCCCCAGTCACTACAGTGCCAACAGGATTGACCTTGCGTGCCATATCAACCATCCAGCGCATAATGTCGGGGTTATTGAATAGCGCTGTACCATCTAGTGCCTTTGCCCCAGCAAACACGTCACGCGCAGCTTCTGGCAATGTAGCAATTACGCCATTCACCAGATTGATATTCCGTTTAAACTCTGGACCCCACTCTGCACGTAGAGCCTCTTCGGTTTGTTCTTGCAGATCTGAGTTACGGTCATAAACCTCTTGCCGTTCTGCCTCAATTTTATTCTGATTCCACTCTATTGCAGCCTGAACTACGTCTTTGGAGACGTTCTTACCGTGCATGGTTTCAATAAAGGAATTAACCCGCGCCTTATCCTCATCACCAATGATGATCCCAGAAGGTAAATCATTCATATAGTCAGCGGGTTTTTCTGGAACGTTATTATCTTTGCGCCAAGCGGTAAGCTCTTCAGCAGTAGGGTTTTCTGGAAGCTTAGCTGCTTTAAGTAATTCACCTGAGCTGACTTTGCTCTGTAGCTCTTTGTGTGCTTTGGCTAATGCCTGTGGGGAGGCGTATCGTTCTAACTGCTTCCGATATTTCTGGTCATCACCCGCCAACTTATCACGCCAGTCTTCAGGGAATTCTGCTACTACTGCCGGCGCAGCTTTATCTGGAGCATTTAATGTGCTTGGTTGGGTTGTGTGTTCAGCGGGCAGAACTGGGGCCGCAGTATCGGTTGTAGCTTCAGGAGCATTGCCACCACTACCGTCACCGCCATCAGTGTTTAATTCATTACAGTAGCCGCGAAATGGGGATAGATTCATAAAGAGATTCATGTATAAGCCTCAATAAAAAACCCGCCGAAGCAGGTCATTTTTTGGTTTTTCTCTGCTTTGATTGTTCAATCACGGCAGCAGGTAAGTTGATTATCTTCACGACGGATGCGCCAATGTGCCGCTTACCTTCCGCAAACGCCGTATCTCTGTCACTATTGGGTCGATAACTTAGGTCGTAATACCCAGTCAGCGTCATTAACTCTTTGGTAATTAGCCTCTGCTGATCAGCGTTAGCATTTCCTTCATGTAGCGCTTTTAGGGCATAAACAAATGGAAGGTTATCAGCCCATGGATAAGGTTCATATGGAGGTGGTATTGTCATCCAATAGCCTCCGCAGCTTGAGTTGCAGCCGCAACATTTTGCATTACACTAGCGCCCTGTTGTACATCATCAATGGCCTCTTGTGCTTGTTGCTGTTGCGATTGTTGCTGTATCAGTTGATTGGCGTCATCCTCGCTACGCATCCATTTAGCTGGGACCCCAAATCCATCCATTGCATCACGGAATGCAACACGAATATCTACGTCAGCAACAACAGTTGGATCAATCTGTGCAGCAACCCCTAGCATCTGGGCTGCATTCTGTAGTAGCCCTTGTTTCTCTTTACCGATGGCATCTTGCAATGGACTCTGGAAAGTAAACTTAACCTCTTGCCCACGGAGTGATTCAGGGATATCCATCGGAGAACCGAACGCACCGCCACGCATTAGAATGTCGAATGACATTTCGCACAAGTCGCCACTGTATTCGTATTCTATTGGGGCAAATATTGGCAATGCCTGCCTGATGTACTCCTGCACTCGCTGGCTAACTTCATATGCCGTCATTTCGCGAACAGATGGCAAGGTTAGCTTATCCAAATAGAAGGCCTGAGAAATCATCTCACGCACGTCATCTCGGATGTTTATGCCTGCTGGCAATGATGTGTTTTTACCAAATTCAGCAATAACATTGCGAATGTCGGTATCCATCTCAATATCAGCCCAAGTTATGCCTCCAGCCATCAAGTTAAAATCATCACGGAACACTTCACGGTTAGCTACCATTGGCGGGTCAACGGCTTTCTCTCCAGCTTCTAGCAATACCCGGCTGATTGACTGGATTAACCGAGCGTCAGGCAAGGCAACTATGGTGGCAGGTGAGTATGCGTATTGAGATCCGGCAACAGTTTGCCAGCGAGGAATTACGTACACCCGATGAAAGATTGGTATTTCTTCCATCACATGTTGATTTTCTACATCGATGTAGACAGAAACGTATGGTGTAGCATACTTACCACCATATTCATCAGAAGGCACTACAACGTGACGACACTCAAACTCGCGATAAGGATCTTTCTCAAGGGAATCATTAATCTTAGAATGCACCTTAACACCAAAGGTGGCCTTAAGATCTCTTGCCGTTGGCTTCCACTTTCGATGAATTGTATCAATGATGCCTTCTGAGTTTTCAGCCCATGCCAAATCACGCAGATGCCAGCAACGATAAAGTAGGCCATCGGCATTTTTATTTAATTCAACACTGATTGCGCACTGACCAAATGCAGCATAGTCGTGATCTGCCTCTTTGGTTGCCCTAACAAACTGGGTTCGGCGGTCATACATTGCTTTAAATTGTATATCCCTAGCCCTTTCAAGCCAGACTTTGGCTGAGTGATCGCTTGAATCATCATCGCCAGTGCTTAAATTGAACCACTTATCACGTCGGAGCATGGATGCAAATGAGTTACCCAGGTCACGACGAGCCATAACTGGGTAGGATGTCATTAGATGATCTGCAAATTCAGTACCGAGCGAACGGCAAACGGTGAAGTCGGCGCGCTCTGGGTAGAACTGTTCTGCTATTTCCTGCCACAAATTGAGGATAGGTGACTTTTTGCCGAACAGGTGATCACCCTGTTTAATTAACTGCTGAGCGCGAGCTTCCATTTAACCACCTAACTTATCACTGCCGCCGCTTAATATAGTGCTCGAACGACCGCTTCTAGCCTGTTGCTCTGCTGTCTTGCGTCGCCTAGCTCTGGTTACTGCTTCAGTATCTTCAGTTGGAAACTCTTCCACTGCTGGTGTCTGGATAACAGTTGCATCCCCTTCACCGCCACCAAGAATTCCACTAATTGGTTTTAAAACTGAACTTAACGCGCTGGAGAAAAACTTTCCAATCCCGCCCATTATCGTTTCCTCTTTGTAGATGAATGCCCCAAATTTACCTTTGGTACGGTTCCAGCCCTAACTTTGTAGCCACCTCTAACGTTTTCTTGTTTCTCACCATCAGACCAAGACATCACGACTGCATCACCATCATCAGGTGATCGGCCAAGCCTCTTAATAAGCTTGTCTTTTGCTTCGAGGTGAATAACTCCGCCTCCAGGTCCACGTTTAACTTCATACGTTGGCGCAGTCAGGTCAGATAGAAGTTTAGGGTCGTCAGGCAGGGCGATATCAGATCCGCCTGGCTGGTCAGGATTTAATGCCTCCCTAAATTGCCAGTAGGTCTGAGTACGAATATTTGCGAATGAAAGTAATTTATCTGAGGTTCGCTTATGTGATGCTTTAATCCCCATATATGAAGAAGCATCAACACCGTTTTCACGCAAATGAGCGTAAGCATCACCACCCCACCCGCCGCCAATATCAACAATCACTTTTGCATTATTGCGCCGCTTAGATATTACGAGCCCAGCAACATCAGAACCTCTAGGAGTTTCTTTACCAGGCACTGATTGAGTCTTATCGAACCATGAACCATACCGAGCAGCCAACACAGTGTTATCACTGCCACCTTGAGCAACGTCAACGCCGATAGCACTCATATTTACACCTACTGGCGGTTGAGGCTTCCAGCGAGCCATTGCAGCTTTAACCCATGCTGTAGGAATGCACTGGAATGCTTCGTCTTGCAGTGATGCAGCAAAATGTCCATCGCGATAAGCATCCCGCAACTCTTTAGGAAGCGAGTTCAATATTCGCGAATACTCACCATCTTCCGCTAAATCAGGGTTATCACTTAGCTTTGCAGGTATGAATGTTCGTGATTTAGCAAATACAGGAGAGCCATCAGGAGCGCTGCCATGTGGGCCTCTCCCGTCAACTTCAACTTCTTCATCAGCCTCATTGCGAATATACCAACGCAACTCGCCTGGCTTGGCCGGGCTATGGTGAGAGGGATCAAGCCATGCCCCCCACCGCTTAATCACCCACAATCCAGATGCAGAAGTCGGGGGGTTGCCAGTGCAAACAACTCGACATCGCTGCCCTTTTGTTGTTGACCGGTTCCAAATGGTGATAAATTCATATTGAGATTCGAGAAAGTCTGTAATCTCATCAAAGCAAATAAGATCGTGCGGGTCGCCTTTGTAGCGCTGCTTATCTGTTTCAAGTTCGCAGCCACCAAACTGAACTAACTGCCTATCTTTACGCCAGATAAGGTCTGACCCATTCCAGCCATCACGACTGCCATCAAATAGCTTCCCGATTAATTCCGCTTCAGCCAACTTCTTGGCATCTTCTCGGATTCGTCGAAGTATTAGCGTTCGCTCGTGCTGAGTAACCGCCAACCCATTAACAAGCGCTGATTTACCTCCGCCAGCTTGTCCACCATAAAATAGCTCGTCAGCCTCGCAGTAATAAGCATCAGTCTGAGGGCCGGGGTTAGGTATCCATATTTGATCCCCTGTCGCGCTCATTACCTCTTTGGCTACCTGCTCTAAAGATTCAGGCGATAGACCAGTAAGTCGATTGAGTACGTCGTCGAATGAGATTGCAGACATGGTTACCTCAAAGGGAGTTAAGCAACGACTCCAGCCGCCTTATCAGACGCAAGAAGAACGTTAGAGCGTGCGGCAAGGGTTGCTACATCATTTCGAATTGCCGTCAATGCAGCGTTGGTAGATGTTAATGATGCGGCTGTGGCATCGGTAGTTGCGGCGGTGACAACCGGTATCACAGGAACGGTATTCCCGCCTGATGTACCACCAGATGAATCAGTTAGTGCTGTAATGGTTGCTTGTTGCAATACGCCGCCGCGAACTAATGCAGTTGGTGCAGGAATGGTTAGTGTGACACCAACACCAGCAACAATCACACCATCAAGAACTAAAGAACATTTACCAGTAGCGTCAGGGCCAGTAATGCCCAATCGGTTACCATGTAGTGAAACTAAAATATCAGGCATTTTGTTGCTCCCGCATTGATTGCGTTAATATGAATGCAAGACGGCGCGCAATGTCCGTCGTGTTGAGGTCTTTCTTGAGTGGGTCATCAGGGTCTTTTGCTACTTCGTCAAGGTTGTACGCTTGACGCTCAAGACTGATTAGGTTTTTCAATGCATCGCTAAGCGCTTTAACCGACTTTACGCGCTCCGGCATGCTGATTATTTTCTGATAGATTTCATTCAATCTATCCTGTCCTTTTTCATCAGGTTCAAACATCAGCTCACCGAGCTTTTCCAAAGCAGGGACATCAGCGCACTCAGTACCTAATTCATCAAGCAGAGCGTTGGTCAGTTTCCGAGCTTTTCGAATATCACCACGATGCTCCATACGGACATTCGCAATTACCTCTGCGTTAGCCTCGATTAGTTGCCGTTCTGAAATTACCTTTTCGGTGGAAACCTGCTTGGAAACCTCACGTTTGGAAACTATCGCATCAGCCTTCGCTTTTATCTTTGCGTTTAAATCTCTTTCCCATCCTTCAGCCTTTGCACGCTTATTTATCGCTGTATGAGAGATCCCTTGCTGTGTTGCAATCTCACGAACAGAGAACAGACCAGCGCGGTACTCAGCTTCTATCTTTTCCCAGTCCGGCTTTCGCATAATCATTTACTCTTTGTTTTGTCCTGAATATATGGCAGGAAGTGGCTAACCATCCTGTCTAGGAGATAACAGTACGTTTCATTTGCTGCGTTAGTATCGATGGTTACGCCGACATCTCGGCAGGTGTAAAACGCTACGTGGGCGCACTCATGAACTAGCGTTGATAATTCGCCATCGAAAATACCAATCAAATAAATATTCTCGTTAGTTTCATTATTTGAGTAAGTTTGCGCGGCTCCAGACAGCGTATCTATTTCCCCAGCATCAACAGCCAGGTGTTTGCATGCCAACTTCCATTCTTCTACTGAACGACACAGATAGATATTCGCAGAATGAAATAGCGGAATAAAATAACGCGGCAGATTCGGCCATTTTGTTTTTGCCATGTATATCCCACTTAACCCATTGGTTGGCATTATCACAGGCACTCGTAAATGCCTGCTGTAATGTCATTTATTATTTGTTCGCGGCTTTGCGACTCCTCTCGGCGTTGCTACACCACTTCTCGTCTTTCCGAGCCGCCAAGATAGGCCCAGTGAAACAGGCTGAATCACCTCCATCGAGAGAAGCTATCTATTCCTTGTCGGGGGAATTTATTTAATCAGGGAGTAACCAGATTCAAACGCATCAGCAGGACTGTATGACTCATAACCGCCTTTATACTGCACGTAATACCCACCAACCTGAGGACAGTGCTTGTTGATGTAGTCAGATTCCACATCGAAATCACCAAACCCTTTTTCCTCTGGGGTGATTACGCCAGTGCCATCTGTCATCACCTTGATAGCTTTAATCTTCAGCGCCCACACTTGCTTGTGACACTGGTAGCGCGGCATTTCTGCGCCATCGCATGCTTCACTCATAATTTTGACCTCTGGTTGGTTATTTCAGACACACGTTAGTGATGTAGTCCTGTAAGCCGTTTATTTGGCTGGTTGCGATTCCGATGCGCTCTCTGAGACTGATATAATCCCGTTGAGCGGACTCAGTAAGTCTGGCGCTGGCATCATCAGGGATGCTGGAGGGGCCGGTGGTTTTGGGCACTGACTTTGGACATGTGGCGTTGAGCTGCAACCGCTTAGTGCCATTAGTGATATCAGCACGAAGGCGCTCGTTTTCAGATTTGGCATCTGCCAACTCCTTGGTGTATTTGATATCAATAGCGGCTACGGCTTGGCGCTGGACTTCAATGAGTTGAAGGTCTTTCTTCTGCTGATTGGCCACTGCAGTTATCTCTGCCACATCACGCTGAAGGGTGGTTACTCTCCCCTGATAATATGTCACGCCAAATAGCAGCGCCACAGCTACAGCAATGAGTATTGCCGTTACACGATTCATGCGGGATATTCTTTATGTGGTAGTTGGAAGTGAGGCCCGTCTTTCAGTGTCTTCCAGTCGCCGCCCCACTCGATAGGAACGCCAATATCTTTGGCTGCCTGCTTGAATGCGGTAGATATCTGCTCGTAGTATTTCCATTCCCATGACCCGCTTGCTGTGGGGTAAGCGAATACGTCGATAGCGTGGCCAGTAATATGCCGGCTGTTCATGGTCTGACTTTTACCGGCAGCCACAAGCTCTTTTTGCCGGGCGACAGTTCGAAGCCCTTCAGTTACGCCAAAATCAACCACTGACAACTCCAAAGCCCGGCGAACCACTTTCACCAAGTTAGCGTTAACGCCTTTCAGGTTATTCTCACTGCGCTGGCTAAATATAAAATTAGTCGTCATTTAATGATCCTCTCAGATGCCAGCAGTATTCGCTGACGAACGTAATCTTCATTCTCTGGCTTCTCAGTAAAGCCAACAGCAATAAGCCCTATCATTGAACCGTGTTGTGGGGGGACGGCAGCAGAGCAAACGTATGTGGCACCCGCCGCCGATGCCGCCCGGCCAATCGCCGTAGACTGCACAAGGTCGTAGCACACCGTCTTTTTATCCAGGAGGTCGATAACTGCCATTGATAGTTTTGAGTGAGGCCGGAAAATTAAATCTCCCACCCCTTCAAGATTCGATAATCGTTGCTCTCTAATGCGAACGTATAAAGCGATGCGCTGATTACGCTGTAGGTTCAAGCTCCAGACGGAAACTGTTACGCCACCGGTATCGCTCATCATGCTGCGCACTTCAGCATCGATTTTTGTCTGGTCAATGCGTGGGGTGCCGTAATGAGCCAGCGCCCAATAGGTAATCTCCCGCCGGTAGTCATAGGCCAAATAACTCGCAATGCTAAACAATGTCAGCACAATCAAAATCGCCAGCTTCTTCCAGCTATCTACCCATCGAATTAACCACGCAGCACTCTCAAGTTTTCCCTGTGGGTTATTTTGGTTTTCCATATTGCTATCCAGTTGTGCGCATACCGGCGCGACCGGATGGCTGAAATGAAAAAAGCCCACCGAAGTGAGCCTTGAAATTATGCTTTGAACGCTCTTCGTCCAATTATTTGCTTAATACTCAGTTCCTGAAACAAAATCTCAATCTCAAGCTTTTCAGCTAGTGCGTATTCTGCTCTAGCCCCTGCACTTGATTGCCACCCGTCCAGCATATAAATAGCATCAGCACGTTGCAGCATTGCCATGCAAATACACATGTAATCAGGTTGAGATAATCCGTCAGGGAGAATTGCTGGATTTAGCGGGACGTGGCCAGATGCAGCTATCTCTTTGGCTGCCGCATTGAATGCCTGTCGATTGAATTCAGGCAAGCCAGTCATGGGGCCAGCGATATAAGTTTTCATTGCTCTGGCTCCGAAAATGAAAAAGGCCACGCAATTAGCGCAGCCCTAAAATAGAAAAACCCAGCTCGATGGCTGGGCTTACTTGGTGGTTAACCACTTCAACGGATGCAATTACCACCGTTAGAGATGAATCTAGTCCATTTCCGCCAAATAGTCAACACTTTGCTTTTAAAATGTCGCCATCCGTGGCAATCGTGCTTCTATCGTGTCACCGCATGCAATTGTGCGTCAGCGAAACCCTCTTCTGCATGGCATTTGCTTATCAGAGCTTCATACATGGGTTTAAAGTTACGACGCCATGTGGTTTCTGGTATCTCACCGACGAACTCCTCAAGGGCCGCGCAAGCCTCAGATGATGGCAGTCGAGAATAACCACGACCTGAGCATTTCCCGCAGGTTTTATAAACTGGAATTCCCTGCTGCTCTGATTTCTCCTTGTCTACTACGGTGCCTTTCCCGTTGCATCGACATGAGTTGGAAACCGCGCCTTTCCCGTTGCACGGCTTACACAACAGTCGGACTGTCTCTTCAACTTTTCGCTTCACTTCGAAGTCGCTCGGACTTTGACCAAAGTCTTTGGCAAACTGTGGTAACTGCATCGTGTAGTGGCTTTTCATTGTGAAAACATCAGCCTCGATAAAGCCCTCACCCTTGCAACATTCACATTCACGAACACTGGCAGCACTGCGCGCATAATCTGCAAACGCATATCTTGCGAGTGTTTGCACGACGCTTTGTTTAATATCCTCATCGAGCTTAGAGATTGCTTTGTACTTAACGGATTCTTTCAGCGCATATTGAGTGAGACTTTCCACGGCGCGATGCGGATTACTGATCCCCTGCTTTGCCAAAAACAATTCCAGCCCGAAGCCGCTTTTAAGGTCTGCCAACCCTAAAGCTGCCATGATATCGGTGCCGGTAAGTGAATCAGAAGCCGTTGCCCGTGGAGAGTCGCTAATCATTGTGGATTTAGCGAAGAAGTGTTTCGTTATTGATTCCAGTCTCATTTCTCAATCCTCTTCCTGCCAGTTGTCCCAACCATCAGCCGACCATTAACAATGGCGTGCCGCTCTCCCTTCACGTCATTGGCGTACTTCTTTACCGTTGAGCGCTGAGTATTTAGCTGTGCCGCCACGGTTGATTGGTTGCCATAGGCGGCGATAAGTAACTCGGGGATGGTTTTGATATCTGCGTTCACGCTGCCTCCTGAAGTTTTTTAAGCTCACGTAATTTCGCTCTGTACAGCGCTCTGATGCTGTCGAGTTCTTCGCGGGTGTATCGGTGGGGAGTGTTGTTGTTTTCGAGCGCCTCAACGCGCTGAGTGCCGATTTTTAGTATTAGTGCTGCTCGGTACGGGATGGCGTTACTTGATAGCTCGGCATTGCACCGGTGACATTGTTTGGAAATATTATCCTCGTTGTAGCGGAGGTGTGATGCCGCACCCCTCGACCGGTAGTGGCCCGCTTCCCACTGAACGGTTTCCCATGTCCCGCAGCTAATACATGGCTCGTCCCTGTCCCGCTCTCGTATGTAGTCATTCACCGCGCGCTGCGTCATGTCCTCCCAGTGCTTGAGCGGCTTCAACTTAGCCTTGCGCTCTCGCCATGCCTTTCTTTCTTCCAATGCCTTATCAGCCGCTTTCTTTTCAGATTGCCTCTTTTGGTAGAGGTAAGCACAGTTGCCGCAGCAGACTAATTGGAGGGAGTTTCGAGGGGTGAACTTGGTGGGGCAGACTTTGCACTTCTTTTGCTTGGGTGGTTTATTCTTTGGCTTGCCGGTTATCATCGGCTTCCTCCTCTGGTTCGCTGTAATGGCCCTCAATTGCTAGTGCCATTCTCTTTAGCCAGTCTGCAAGCTTTAGCGCGGCAGCCTTCTCGGTTTCCATGTGAGGGAATTCAGTAATTACCGCTTCAGCCGTGTAGCCATGAACATTGCCGTGAATAACCATTTCTTGCTCTAAAATGGTTTTTGCTGCGTGCTTAACGAAATACCGGCTTTCTGATGTCTGGCTGTCCCTGTCTTTTTTGAAAGCAATCAGATCAACCGTAGTGCGGGAGTCATCCTGTAATTTCTTAACTAAATCTCGAAAGCTACTCATCATCTTCCTCCAGCATTTCTATTGATGCGTTTTCACGTTCGCACTTATCACACGAATAAACCTCGTCGGGCTTTAGGGTGGCCCGGCAGAACGCGCAGACGGAGCGCTGTAGTTCAAGCATTCTTTCTACTCCTGAGTCTTAGCCAGCGTTTAGCTAATAACGGATAGATGGCGTCATATGTGGGTATTTCGCTGGCGGGGATTGGGGGATTAGGCTTGGTTCGAGAGGTCTTGCGGAATATCAGGTTATCTAGTGCTATCTGGGTTGGGCTTATCTGCCTCATCAGCCTTTTCCTCAATCACCATGCAGTGATAGGTTTTCTTGCCAACGTAGAACTTACCTAGCCGTTGACACTCCATTGCTACAGTCTGGTGTGCTGATTCCCAACCAAGGCGATAGGAGGCCCAGATCAATACGCAGACTGCAACGCCTAAAATAATGCCGTTAATCATGCTGCTCTCCCGAAATAATCATTGGTGTAGCGAACCTCGCGCAGCTTCACGCCACTTCCTACCGCCCACGCCGTGCTGTATTCAATTAGGCTGGTCATGCGCTTAATGCCCATCTTGGCGGTTGATTCTCTGATGTTGCAGAATTCACCTTCAAGGCCCGGCACTACTTCCGCTCCCATTCCAGTTGCCATTGCGTGTCCTGACACGAATAACGTTTTCCACTGAACCAGATTTCGCTCTTTCTCCATCCACAACGCCTGCTTAGCCACGTCACCACACAATGCATGGAACATGCTGTTTTGCAGTAGGGAGCGGTCAAAGTCGGTGATGCGGATTGTTATGGGGTGGTGGTCATCGAGTGGGAGTTGGTTTATTGCTGCTATCAGGTTTCGTCTTACTTGTTCGTTTCGTAGAAAGAATATTTGTTTATCCATGGTCTTCACCATTAAAGACTGTCCACTGACCTACGCCGTGCCATACGAAGTGTCTATTGCGGATTGAGTCATATGTCTGCCCAACGATTAGATGCCCTGTGTATTCAATCCACCATTGCCTAAGCGTCCGAGAAAACTTGCGCTCATGTCCATATTTAATCTGAACGGCAGTGAAGCAACGAACCAGACTGGTAGCAATGAAAGCAGGCCAGATAAACCAGCGCCAAAAAGTAATGACAAACGTGAGTGCTACCAGAGCATTTAAAACGATTCCTGAATATAAAAAATAGGCTTCACTGGTCATAGTGGCTTCTCCGGCGCGGCGGCTAGCATGGCTTTAAAGATACCAGTGACACATTCAGCGCTTTCTCTGCAACTGTAGGGCCAGCCTTGGCGCTTTAATACTGCTGATGAAAGTGCATCCCATGCCCCAGACTCAAAGCCAGCTATGACCATATCCTCTGTAGGCCAACCATCCGGTATCTCCGGAGAGTTCAACTGTGGGGTGGTGGTGAAATTTGGTTCAGCATCTTGCACCAGAAGAATTACGCCGTTCTTTTTTGTTTCTAGCTCACTGACTTCAGTGATGGTTCCGTAATATCGGTTCAATGCATCAGCTTCACAGGTGCTGACATCAACGCCAATATCCATCCCAATAAACAAATCACCAGACTTCGCAGCTAACGCGATTCGAGCTAGTGAAAGCAGCAATCGAGGACTTACAGGAAACTCATCGCTGGTTGGCGTGTTGTGAATCTCCTGCTGGCAGGAACTTATAATTTCTTCAATCTCTTCTACAGTGAAACTATTTAATTCTTTCATTGTTTTAGCTCCAGTTCTTTTGCAATTATCTCTTTCACCACCCGCAGTGAATTACCCTCTTCGTAAATAATCGCGCCAGTTTTAAGAGTGATTCTTGCGCCAACATACTTCGATTGATATCCATGTCTGTGAACCTCGACGGCTGCAATTTGTTCTATGTCAACAAGGCAGTTACCGATGCTGATTAATCTGCTCATTCACTCTCTCCCTTGATTCGAATGCCGGCAGTGCGGAGGATTTTTTTGCAGTCGCCAATGGCGTTGTATGCCGATATCGGGTCGTCGTATTCGTCTTGCGTTGGCAACTCCACCACAATGCCTTCGCGGCTAGCTTGCCACCACTTCCAAGCATCGCGAGCATCCAGCGAGTAGTAATCAATTTCAGGCTCTTCATCAGTGCCGTGGTTATACATTTCAAGAAGCATTTCAATGTGTGGCTGGCCCGCGTGTTGTTTGCGGAATTCAGCTTCAAACTCTTCCCGCGATTTAGTTATGTCCATCAGATTCTCCTCACTGTCATTTCGCCACAATGAACACATTTCAGCGTATATATTGTGTATATTCTGGTCGGCAATTTATCTCTTTCTTTCGCAAATTCACTATGTACACGGTGAGAGTGCTCTAGCCATTGATGCATACCGATGAAGCACCGCCAATTGCGTGTGTCATTACTTTTTTCCATCATAATTTCCTCGTCATGTTCAGCTTGGCGCGCAGTTCGGCAATGTGATCCAGTGCCTTCTCGTTACTAACCGGTATGTGAAGTTTGGGGATTTGCACTACCGGCGCGGGGATCGGCTCACCAGATTCAATGCGCTTCGACATGTCAGCCAACTCTTTGCCGCAACGTTTCCGTAAGTCCTGCTCAGATAGCCCCTGCACTCGCTGCTGTGAATAAAGCTTTGTGACCATCCAGTAAGCCGGATTGCTGGGCCAAGGGAATGCTTCGGCACTGCTGAACATGTCACGACGCTTGGCATAGTCCATCACCATGTCGTAAAGCTCATCAGCATCAGGCAGTCCAGCGGCGCGGGTGGCACCCTGCTTACACCATGCAATGAATTGACCGGGCGACGGGAGGAACGGCGTAGCCTGTTGGCGGGCGATCTTCATTCCAGCGTTAACTTGGTCGATACTGGTAATCCCGTTTTCGATGAATGCCAAAACCCACTGGCGACGTAGCTCATTCAGGTCGCTTTGGTCTTTGATGCTGGTCATCAGCGCTGGAAATGCAGCCTTCAACTGGCGAAATAGCTCGTTGAATATCTGCGCGGCCTGCTCTGGCACCTGCTGCTTTGGCTTGTCAGCGGCGTACATTTGCTGCAATGATTGACCATCACGGTTCTGGATGGCTGTGACGACATTTCTCATACCGATACCCCGTTTATCCAGTCAGTGTTATCGAAGTCCAAAACAGGCTTGCCAGTGGCAGTGCCTGATTGCTGTTTCTTGCGTTTGATGTCCAGCTTGTCCCACTTCTCGCGTAGCGTTGACGGGCAAAGCACGTTGCCACACCAGAAACTATCCTGCATGGCCCACTTGAAAAGCACACACATGTCTCGGTGATTCCTGCCATCCCGTTCACGCATCAACCGGATGCTATTGGCCCAGCCAGCAAAAGACGGCTTTTTAGCGTCAGGGGCAATCATCAGCACGGCGCTGAACATCCACTCAGCTGCTCGAAGGTCTTCAGCAGTTCCCCAATTTTTACCGCTTTGGATTGCAGCATCAGGACGAACTAAAGGAAGCTTCTTAGGTGGGGTGTCAGGGGATTCGTTAGAATTCTCTGACGTAAAGGGTTTTATATTATTGTTATTACCTTCTTGTTCATGATGTGCGGGGTTAAGTGCGGCGTTATGTGCGGCACCACCCTCTAAAGCCGCACCGTTACTGACTTCACTATGTGCGGGGTTAAGTGCGGCATTATGTGCGGGTAAATTGTCTATTTTTTCGGCATATTCAGCGTAATTTAGGATGGTGATTACCGTCCCTTTTCGCTTCTCTCCACCCGTTGCAATCATCCCTTCTTTGACGAAAAAGGAGAGCATCCTGCCCACCGCATCACGGCTTGTTGGCTTACCTTCTCTATCGCACAGAGATAGCCCTAAATCAGCCGCTGTCGTGACCAGTTGACCGGATTGAAGATTCCATTGGTGACCTTTGAAATTAACCGTACGGGGCTTTCTTTGAGCACCCAATAACAGGTCCTCCCAGAGAGTCCGCAGGAAAACATCTTTGTGCCAAGGTTTCTTCTTGATGCTTCGGTACAGCGGGACATAACCAAGCTTCTGGTTCTCCATCCTGTTGCTCCTGCGCTCACGTTCGGCGCTGATATCAAATAGCTTGGCTGTACTCATGCGGCAATATCCTTGATTTGATGAGCAGCCAGTAATCCGGCGATCCATTGGATGCCTTTAGGGGTGAACTTGTTTTGGATAAAGGCGTGACCGTTTGTTAGGTTCTCGCCTGTTTTAACAGTGAAACGACCTGCATCAATGTGTTGAGCGTAAGGCGTTAGCTTCCCAGCCAGCAGATACATGATCTCGCTATCGAGCAGGAACTTACGGAAGGCTGGCTCTTTGATGTGAAGAAGTTTGCACGTTTCGCGAAAACCAAGAGATCCGGTGGCAGTGACGTAGCTGTCAACGAACTGAGCTTTCGGAGCTGCAATAGCAAGTTGATTTTCCAGTTTCTGTTTTTCTTCTGCGAGGTCTGCCGCCAGTCGCAAGGCATCTGGCAAGTTTTGAGGAATGCGCGCCTGATTTTCCAGCTCCTGCCAGCGGTCAACTAATCGAGCCGTGAACTCAGGGGAAAGCTGAGCAACGACGATGTAGCTGTCTCGCTTTCCAACTTGGTACACAGCTACCGATTGCCCAAGGTGATTTTTAACTTCCCCCAATGGGGGGAGTTGAATTGTTCCACGAAGTGCCAGTCTTTCGATTGATTGCTTAACTTTGTCATGACGAGACTCAACGAGATCAGCTATTTCCTGACTGGTCATGGTCGGGTTTACTACCGTAGATAAACTCATGTATAATTACCTCTGTAATTGGCTTGCATACCTGATTACCGACGCCCTAACAGTTCGTGCTGTTGGGGCGTTTTCTTTAGAACAATGCTGATTGCTGAGACGCCCTAGCTTCACGATGCTTAACTCGCACTTCGTCAGCCCTGTCAGATGCCGTTGTGTTCTTCTTGGCCCATTCTTTTGCCAACCGTAAGCAGTCGTCATATATCCTTCCCTTGGTGCTGGCTTGTGATGATCGCTTGTAGTAATCCTCACCGAATGCAGCCCCCCCCCTTAGCGATTGCTGGCGGGTACTTCAATTTGAGAAGCTCTTTCTCAATGTGGTCGTAAACAAACTGGCTCCAGCCCATAAACACCCCTACGCTCTGATGTGCTCCAACATTGAAAGAAGCTTTCTGGCCTCTTCGCCTGTAATGACGATGTTTTGCTCGCAGCCCTCGACAGCAACGCTACCTTTGGGTAGTCCAAGCTGATGAACCATTTGGCTGGCCAGCTTAGCTATACGAGCCTTATCTCGGCTCAATGCCGTTGGGTGAATCCCCATAAGCTTGGCCAGTGAGTTATTGCCAAATTCCAGTACCGTTTTCAGCCAGTAGCCTTCGAGCACTTCCGGTTTACATGTGATTGATGTGTTGCAAGCAATTGCACGTTCCATGCGTAATACTTTCCTTGTTGAATGTTGTTACGTGACAAAGCTGTGAGCTTGTCACTTTGGTAGTGGTGCCCTCGAGTCAGGGCGGTCAGTGGTGTTAAAGAACGGTGGTGCTTAACTTGCTTTCAGAAATTCAGCTAGGTCAGTTAGGTCTTGTCCCAGCTCATGCGGTTTAACTTTCCCGCCTGTCGCTTTGACGATTGCTTTTACATAACGAAAGTCGATGCCACCACCGTGTAGCCAGCGCCATACAGTTGGCTGTTTAACTCCGCAAAGATCTGCGAGTTTCTGCTGGCTCCCTGCGATTTTGACCGCTCGCTCAATAGCCTTATTGGTCATGATTATTCCTTTTAGTATTGTGTACATGGTGATAATAGCAATGCGTATAAGTTTATGCAATAGCGAAGCGGATTTGACGAGCAATACGCTCGGCTATAGATTCACGAGTATGAAAACTACTCTTGCAGAACGTCTAAATATCGCGATGCAGTTGCGCGGAAATATGACTCAAGGTGCCTTAGCTAAGGCATCAGGAATTTCTCAGCCAACAATCTGGAGGCTAATCAGAGGAGAGGCCAAAGGAACTAAGAAATTAGTAGATATTGCTAACGCTTTAAACGTGAACGCGGAGTGGCTGGCGAATGGTGTTGGTGATATGGAAGGTAATAATCCCACGCCAAGAGTTGATAGGATTGATAACAATAGCTACGTCCCTGTTTGGACGGTTGCGGGACAGACTAATGATTCCGTAGTGGCTCCTGATGGGAAGGTAACTCCATCTTGGAGGGCTTATATCCTAGATAGAAATAGCGGATGTGGCGAGGCCCCTGCTGGCTCTATTGTTATCGTAGACACATCATTAAAGCCTGGTACCAATGATCTAGTTGTAGCCATAAATGGCGGGTCAGCATCTGTTTACCGGTTCCTTGACGGTGGTAGCAATGGATACCTATCGGTGGATGACTCACGCATCCCACTAATTGATCTATCTCTGTCAGCTGAGCTGGTAGGTGTAGCAATTTTCATACTTCGTGACCTCAGAAGATAGTCATCAACGCCCTGATCGTTCAGGGTGTACCCCTCATACTCCCCTGTATTAACCCTTCGTAATATGTAAACCATTATGCCCTCCATCGTATAACCCGAGGAGGCAACCATTTGTCACACCCCTAATCACTGTTTATGCATCCAGTGTTTTTTATACTTTAGCCCAGTCACAAAAAAATCAACAATATCCGTATTGTTAATTTCCATTCTTAGATACCACCGATATTTCGCCTAGCTATAGATTTTTTCTAAATAAATACCATTTCAAAACATTAAGTTATAGCTAATGCTATTGAATTATTCTTAATACGTATTGCTATTAATAATACGCATTGCTATAGTCATTCCATCGAAACGAAACATCGATGCGGCAAACGGAACTACACGCCGCGCCAGTCAGGACGACAGGCTGCTTATTTAACAATTAGATTGCCCTGATACGAGGGCACCAAAGAGAAGTTGGCTTTGGACTGGATGATTCAAAAACAACCTCGCGGGAAGAATGATGTGGTGCCGCGCATCCAGTACCAAAGCCAATCACCGGAGACATACCATGAATTCGAGAGAGCGACGCACGGCTCGTTACAGAGCTAAATGTGCAGCAGAGGGTCGATTAGAAAAGAACATAGCTATAGCTCTTACAGGCTGCACATCGAGGGTATACAAAGCAACGATGCCGGTTCCAATTCGCAGCAGTGAGAAGCCAAGCGCGGACAATATCTGTTTGCCAGAAGTGGCTAAGTTTGCAGCAGGCTTCCGTAAGTCAGAATCATTAACCGCCCGTTAGGGCTCCACCGAGGATTTAATAATGGGATGCGACATTCATTTATACCGTGAGAAAAAAGTCTCAGGGGATTGGGTTACAGCTGATGTATGGGAAGAGCAAGACGACGGCGATGACGGTGTTTACTTTGAAGTCCCATGGCGAAATAGATTCACTGACCGCAACTACAAATTGTTTGGGCTTTTAAGTAAGGGCGTTCGCTGTGAAATACCATTCGCATTCAAAGAGCGCGGAATACCTTTTAATGCCTGCCAAGAGGTTGCAGACAATAGCGCTCGCTGGGAAGGTGATGGTCACTCTCACAGCTATTTGTATCTGCATGAACTCAAGGATATGAGTGAATTTATCCAGAGGGCGAGCATCAATGTCACCGGCATGATGGAAAGAGATCAACTTAAAAAGCTTCAAGATAGCATCCGATCTGGCAGCCCAGACTGGAACCTTCTTTACCCATACTGCCGCATGGGTGGCAGTAGCAGTTATGTTGATTTCGATATCGACGTACCAGCGGCTTTTATCATGGCGAATTGTCTTGATTCAATTATTTCATCATTTAATGGTGTTGACGGCGACAACCACCGAATCGTTTTCTGGTTCGACAATTAATCATCAACATCGGCAAAAGCATACCGCTTATTTAGAAGCCCACCACATAGTTAAGGGGTAAGAGATGAAAGAGTTACGTTTTTATGGTGCAAGTGATGACCTGTTTGAATGCGAAGGAGACATCCGTGAAGAAATAGGTTGCTTCGACGACGTTGGCAAATATCACCTGAAATCCTCCGAGGGCGAGGTGTTGGTTATTGGTCAATATCTGGACAGTGGACTTTGGAGCGTGGGTATTGCTCAAGTAGGCGAAGGCGTGGCGATACCTGATTGGCCTGTTAGCTACTCAGTTTACGAACATGGGTATAGCACGCTACTCACCATTCAGGTACCGGACGATATAGAAATCGTAACCATAGAAGAAGATTAACGAGGTCGCATAACGCGGCCTTTTTTATTGGCGGGTAAATGAGGAATGAATGATGGTGGAAAAGTTAATAATTGGGTTTTATGTGCTGATATTTCTGGCAGTGGGTGGATACATAGCAAACATCTACAAAATGGTCACCTACGGATTTGTCGTTGCTGAATGGGGTGGTATGCAGGTAGCTCGCATTATCGGTATTTTCGTAGCCCCACTAGGCGCTCTGCTTGGATTCTTTTGACTTAGTGCCCTTACCCCTGCCACTTAACCGGTGGCAGCAATAAGACCACTAGATGAGGTGATGTATGGAAATCGAGATTACTGTAACGCAGCGTGAGCTTGATAATTATTTTGACGGAGAAGTTAACGACCTTAAGCAGCGTGTTGTTGATGATTTAGATGAGGCCCGAGATTACCCCGGCTTCAATGTCACTGTTAATTTAATTCCTGAAGCAATGATTGAGGCGAGAGGGTGAGATATGGGATATAGCATAACAATTGGAGAGTTAAGCATAGACGCTGCTCCAGAAGACAGTGTTGAGTGCTCTTGCATTAACTTCTCAGCAAAAGGTGTAGCCATTGAAGGTTCTCCAGCATATGGGGAGCCAACAGACGGGACTAATCAGCGATGGCCGTCATACAGTTCGTGGTCAAATCACCTTGAAAGTGCGGGGCTATACGATGTGTTTTTCTCCGGCGGTCACTTAATTGGTGGTCACCCAGGAGTGAGGCTGGTAACAAAAGAATTACTGGAAAGAATATCTAAGTCAAAGGCTGATTTGGAAAGCGAACATCCAAATATCGAAGCAACTATGCAGCCTTATACAGACATTAACGGCACTTACTGCCGAGTTATTTGGCTTGAATACTGGTGTAAATGGGCGATTGATAACTGCACTGTTCCGGTAATCGCTAACTCTTAGCCCTCCCCACCCCCACCAACCCCCAGAGTAAGCCTGACAACTGTCGGTGTTTTGCTGTGGGCTAAACACAAGGAAATGAGCATGAGCATTTTATTTACCAACACAGACACAAACCCATCCGTTGATAGTGGAAAGTCAAAAGCAGTGAAAATTGGCGATTTCACAATATCAAATTATGCAGATGGAACAATTTGGATTGAATCCGATTCGGCTGGTGATGCTGGGTCATTTGATTTCAAAAAGTTCGAAGCTGCTGTTAAGGCATTTTACGAAGCAAGCCTCTAAGGAGGTTACATGGCAGACGAAAACACCGGCTTGGTGGTAATCGACATTAAGCCTGAATCCTACCCGACACTGTACGTCACGAACGGCCTTGATAAATACCTCAACCAGATTCGTCAGGCAGTTAATGAAGTTCCAGATGTAACGACTGCAAAGGGCCGAGCACGGATAGCATCACTTGCAGCCAGTGCATCACGCAGCAAGACAGCAATCGAAAAGCCGGGCCGTGAGTACCTTCGCCACCTGAAAGAGCAACCGAAAATTATTGAGGCCGAACTTCGCCGCTTTGCCATTGAATGCGATGAAATACGCGACGAAACGCGCCGACCGCTCACTGAATGGGAAGCCGAACAAGAACGGATAAAGCAGGAAGCTGAAGCCAAGAAGAAAGCTGAGCAGTTAGCGGCAGAAATTGAAGTGGCCCATGAGATGGCCCTGCTGATGAATGACGCTTTCGACCGTGACGCCAAAGCAAAAGCTGATGAAGTTGAACGCCTGCGGAAAGCCCATGAAGAATTCATTGCTCAACAGGCAGCAGAGAAAGCCAAGCGGGAAACTGAAGAAAAAGCCAAACGTGATATTGAAGCCGCCGAACAACGTGAACGTGATGCAAAACTAGCTCAGGAACGAGCAGAACAGGCCGCCAAGGATGCCGCAGCCAAAGCCGAGCGTGATGCCAAGGAGCAGTCTGACCGTGCCGAGCGCGAGAAGCAGGAAGCTATCGCAGCCGAGCAACTTAAAGCACAGCAGCAAGCTGAACGAGTTCAACGTGAAGCCAAGCAGAAAGAAGATGCCCGGCTGGCTGAAGAGAAACGTGTTGCTGATGAAGCAGCCAAGCGCGCGGCTGACGTAGAACACCGTCGCACCATCAACCGCCAAGCGGTGGCCGACTTAATTGCAAATGGATTGCCAGAAGATTGCGCACAGAAATGTGTAGCAGCTATCGCTAAGAACCTCATCGCCTCAGTTCGCATCACTTACTAATCAAACTTAAATTTCAGGAGCCACTCATGTACCAATTCGTACTAACTGGCGATGCCGTCATGGGTCGCTATTTCCAACACCAGCCAAAAGTCAAAAACGCAAATCCGTGGATCCGCTGGTTTCTCAGCATATTTCAACAGAAAGGTAATCCGCTATGACACCCACAGACATTACCGAAGCAAGGAAGCTTTATAGCTCATTGAACGAGCAAGATTTAGAGCAAGCTGGGCTAGTCGCAGAGAGGCAGGAAAAGGCCCTTAGGGTTCATAAGCTAATTAAAACCTTTGAACACCTCCCTGAATTCGACCGTGAAGCTTTCAATATCTTAGTTGATGAGTATGACTTCGAGGGACTCGACACCGCACTCTACAACGTCCTATTTGAGAATGCCAAATGGCAACAGGCGCTGGAAATACAGCGGCGATTGGCTGAACACGATGAGGCGGCGTGATGGAACCAGGCCACTATCAAGATATATCAAACGAGGATTATCACTCGGGGCCGGGGGTAAGTAAGTCGCAACTGGATGATGTGGCTATTAACCCCGCAATACTCACATGGAAGAAAACAGCGCCAGTAGACACGGAAAAGCTCAAGGCGCTGGATATGGGAACGGCACTCCACTGCCTGTTACTTGAGCCTGATGAGTTCGATAAGCGATTTATAAAAGCGCCAGAATTCAACCGGCGCACAACTGACGGTAAGGCAGCAGAAAAGGATTTTCTGAAAGAGTGCGAAGAGTCAGGGAAGACCGTAATGGACTTTGAACAGCACCGGAAGCTGGAACTGATGCAAGGTAGTGCAATGGCCCACCCTGCGGCCAGATACTTTTTAGAAGCAGAAGGATACTGCGAATCTTCAATCTATTGGACGGATGAAGAAACATCAGAACTATGCCGGATCCGACCGGACAAGTTTCTAACCAACCAGCCAATCATAGTGGATGTGAAAAAAGTGGCTGACATGGATCGTTTCTCGCGACACATCGAAGAATTCCGGTATCACGTGCAGGACGCTATGTACCGGGACGGTTATCTCAATCACTTCAACGAATATCCGACATTTCTGTTTATCGCAGTAAGCGAAACCATTAACTGTGGACGATACCCAACCCGCGTATTTCAGCTCGATGCTGACGATGTGGCCGCCGGGCATGACCTGTACAGAAAGAACCTGCAAACCTATCACGAATGCCGACTCAGCAACGAATGGGGCGGTGTAGAAACCATTTACCGCCCTGCATGGGCAAGGAAAAAGAACAATGACTGACATCGCCAACATCGAACTAAGCAATGAACCCGCCATTACCAATGCAAACGTAGCGATTTTCAGCCCTCAAAACCTGATGGCAATTCAGAATTTCGCCACACTCATGGCAAGTGGGCGATCAACTATCCCATCTCACCTCGCTGGCAATAAAGCGGACTGCATGGCAGTGGCAATGCAAGCTGTTCAGTGGGGCATGAACCCATTCGTAGTTGCTCAAAAGACTCACGTTGTTAGCGGCACCCTGGGTTATGAGGCGCAGCTCGTTAACGCGGTGATTTACGCGATGGCCCCCACCAAAGACCGGATTCACTATGACTGGTTTGGCCCGTGGGAAAACGTGATCGGCAAGTTTGCAGAAAAAGTATCGCCAAAAGAAAATAAATACATAGCACCAGACTGGACGCTGGCAGATGAGAAGGGGCTTGGCATTCGAGTCTGGGCCACAATGAAAGGCGAGGATGAACCACGCGTCTTGGAGTTATTGCTCTCTCAGGCCCAAGTGAGAAATTCCACGCTGTGGGCCAGCGACCCGAAGCAACAACTTGCCTACCTTGCTGTTAAGCGCTGGTCGCGCCTGTACTGCCCCGAAGTTATTCTCGGCGTTTACTCCACTGACGAATTGGACGGAAAGCCAAAGCCTGAGCGAGATGTAACGCCACGCACCAATGCCGACCTGAACAAGATGATCAACACCAAGAAAGCGGAACCAATAGAGGGAGAGTTGGAGACGACAAAAGTAGATGAGCGCTCACCTGATGCCCTACTTGCTGACTTTACCAGCGCAGCCAGCAACGCCAAGTCAGTAGAAGAGCTGGAAAAGTTCTTCAGGTACACCCAGCGCGTTCTTGCAGCCCACCAGGAACAACTCGAAAAGGCTACCGACATCTACGGCATCCGCAAGTCTGAAATGGAAGAGGTGCCAATGTGAGGTATCTATGACCCACGCTCACGACAATATCACTGTCGGAAATATAACCCTCGTTTATTCAAGTAAGCACCACGGATGGATTACCCCTTACAACGAAGTCATTAAAAACCCATTTATAGCGCAACGGACTGCTGAGCGGATTAACTCAAATCTGAAATTGTCACTTGCTGCCAACGGACTGGCAGCCTAATCCCCCACCCCATTAAATAAAGGAATTCTCATGGGAGATATGCGTGAGGTATTCGACCAGCACAGGCAAGTAGATAAAGAGCGGAAACTTACTGGCGCAGCTCGTAATCGGCAGCAACTAAAGGATGCAGGAATCAGAACGGAAGCGGAGCAATCAAATGGCTCTCTTAAGTTCACGACCAGTGTAGGAACGGTGATGTTTTACATGACAACCGGACGCTGGACGCTCAAGAACAAAACATTCACAGGTGGCGCTCAGTCATTCGTTAATTGGGCCAAGAAAAACAACATCACCCTATAACCCATTACCGGCAGTCAATCTGCTGAGGAAACAGTTATGTCTGAAAATACTGATGAAAAACTTAAGCCATGCCCATTCTGCGGGTCCACTAATGTAGAAGCCTTCGCTCAGTACGAAGAAGATTGCCCCGACCGTTCGGCTATCGTGCGCTGTCACTGCTGCGACGCTCAGAGCGCCCAAATGATTGGAAGCGGTAAAATCGCCATGGCAATACGCGCTTGGAATAAACGCACAGCCTGAGGGGTAACAATTGATGAATAACATCGAAGAATTGAAGAAAGCGGCGTTGGGAGCAAATCTCCACGGATGGACGGGATTCGAGGATGCGTTAAACGCAGACGGCTATAGCGAAGCGGTATCAAAATTTATCGGGCACTGTTCACCCTCGGAAATACTTGCACTGATAGCCCAACTGGAAGCGGCGCAGAAAGAGCGTGATGACTTGCTTAATCAGGAATTCCAGCAACGTTTAGCGAATGCAGAACATCAGCTTTATATGAAGGATTTAGCCATTCATAACATCAAGGCTAGTCGAAAGGCTCAGTTCAGAAAACGCTTGGCAGCAGAAGCAGCGTTATCAGCGGCAAACGAGAGGCTTCTAGTGCCCGGTGTTTTATGCTGTGCAAAATGTAGCTTCCAGTTAGCTAAAACAAATCTCTATATGGCATCTGGTACTACTGGCCCCGGCGATAACAAAACGGAGCCATGCCCGAATGGTTGCGGCCCACTTTGGCCTGTTACGTGGGAACAGTGGTCAAGGGAAATAGGTGTGCAGTTAGATCGCTACTTCGACGAAGCCAAAGAGCTGAGAGAAAAACTAGCTAATCCCGTGGTGCTCAATACGTCAGATGTTATGAGCCGAAACTACATTACCAAAGCAATCAAAGCAGCTGGCTTCACGGTGGAGGGGGAGTGATGCAGAAATTCAAATGCCGTCGCTGCCGCAAAGCTCACGCTAAAGATGAGTTGATAGGGAAGCGAAATAAAAGCGGCTGGACTGACAATTGCTGCCCCAATTGTGGCTGCAAAACATTCACACTGGTAGAGGGGAATGCAGATGCTGAGTGAAGAACTGACCAGCGATGACTGGACCAAAATCGCAAGAGGTGAGTGGAAGCCAAAGCCATATGACTTAAGAATGGCGGGGTTTGACGCACTCAAATTATTGAAGCGCGCAGAATCAGCAGAAGCTGAACTGCTATCACTGCGTGAGCAACTTGCAGAGTTGAAAGCGTTGCCGCCTGTTGGGTATGTTGGAAACAGTGACTTGTACGCATTGTCAACGGGCGACCTTGGCTGTATTTCTCCATATAACGCATTTGAGGGCATCCCGCTATTCACAGCAGCCAAGCCAGCGGCGGGTTTGGGTGTGGAGGATATTACTGAATTTATGCGCAAAGCATTCTGGCGCGGATTTGAATCAGCTAGAGGTACAGAAAATTCAAATATCCCTGCGAACTGGAAAGATTCAAAACCTAATCTTCTACTCGCCTTGAAAGCAAAAATGTCGGGTGCCTAATGCTAATCGGCTTTGTTCTTCTCGTCAGCTCATGCGGCTTTGATGCCTGTGATGCCCTACCAGTCACAGAAGATATATACCCTACTCAATCCGAATGCCTGACCACTTCAGCGCTGATTAAAGAGCGCAGGCCCAACGTTGTGCTCATGTGCAGCGAAGTGTATCGCTAACTCGTTTTAACCCCACCACGGAACTATCAGAAACGGATTTCACTATCTGGAGTATCCCTATGCGTATCGAAATAGAAAACTACGTTATTACTAGTGACGAATATCAGTTCACCCTCAGCCAGAAAAATGTGTTTGGCAAAGAGAGTAAATATGCCGGGCAGACTTATGAAAAATCTGTCGGCTATTACCCAAAACTTAGCCAAGTTATTACCGCATTGATTATGCGCGGCGTTATGAAATCAGACATCGAATCACTACAAGCCATGCAGCAGCACATTACTCGCGTCAGCCTTGCGTGTGAGAAGGCGCTGAAAGATTTCACATCAGAACCGGTAAATGACGAGGTGGCGTAATGTGCGACGAAATCGACCAGGCCCAAAAGCTTGAACAGCTCAACATTGATATTGGTATCGCGAACCGCAAGCCGACGATGACATTCACCGGATTATGCCACTTCTCAGAGTGTCGCCAGCCGATAGAGCGTGGATTGTTCTGTGATGCTGGGTGTCGTGATGATTTTGAGATTGATGAGCGCAGAAAGGGGATGGCGGCATGAGCAGAGGAACGATTATTTGCCTGTGCGACCTGACAGGAATCATGGCGGGGCCGTGGGTTGCGTCTGGGTATGATGCAATCTTAATTGACCCGCAGCATGTTGAGAAAAGTGACCAGGAAAGAATACGAAAGTGGCCAGATACAGTACTGGCAGCTTCCAGAGCTTTGGGTGATGTTATCCGGAATGAAGAAATCGTATTCGTGGCAGGTTTTCCACCATGTACTGACGTAGCTGTCAGTGGTGCTGCTCACTTCGAAAAGAAACGCAATGCGGACACCCACTTTCAGGCTAAGGCCGCTCTCGTTGCTGAACAATGTCGAATGATTGGCGAAATAACCGGAGCACCGTGGTTCTTCGAAAATCCAGTAAGTGTTTTCAGTGGCATATTTGGAAAGCCTAATTTCATTTTCAATCCAAGTGATTACGGCGGCTACCTGCCAGTTGATGACGTTCATCCAACATACCCAGATTACATTGCTCCGCGTGATGCATATCCAAAGAAGACCTGTTTATGGACTGGGGGGGGCTTTGTGATGCCGAATAAGTTGCCAGTTCCTGTACCTGAAGGTTATTCAACTCAGCATCTAAAACTGGGCGGGAAGTCAGAGCGAGTGAAGAATATTCGAAGCGCTACTCCACGAGGTTTCGCTGAAGCAGCTTTCCAGGCTAATGCTCCACATCTGAAAGCGATTGGGCAAGAAATATTAACTGGGAGTAAAGCAGCATGAAACTACCAAAAATATCATACGGTGCCTGGTTCTTTATCGTCATCATCGCTTGGTTGGTGGTGGCTAGCATTTACATAATTGAGAATGAAGCTGTTAGGGGGATGTTCGGATGATGCAATGGAAGCAGTTATCAGGCGCACCCAATGATTTCGACAGCGCGCCACAGTGGGCTAAACGGCTAGCGGTAGTTCGCGGTACCGGTCAGAAATTATGGTGGGATGGAATGCATAAATATCAGGACCGCGAGCAGCTACTTGATGCGTACACCTCTGACTTTGATGAGTGCGTCGATACAGTGGCAGAGCGGCGGCTGGTTTCGATTGATGAGGCGGTCCCGAAATGGAAACCACAATAGAGAATGCTATTAGGTCGGTCGCCAAAGACTGCCGAATTGAAATAATCGAAGCCAGAAAGAAATATCCAATATCTGAACACGATAAGCACTTCACCAAAATCCTCAACCGCCACGCAAAAAAATCACCGCCCTACCCATTGAGATTCAGCCGAAAACTTTTACAGCGAAGCGCTGGTTGAGTTATTTCGTCCGTCAGATTGATAAAGAGATAAGAGGCCAGATATGAATGACATTCGGCTTGATGATGAGTTATTCGACTTGCCACAGGCCGCCGCCTACCTGCGAAAATCCCCGCGAACCGTCCGCTTACTAATAAAAAATAAGCGACTAAAAGCGGGCAAGAGCGGAGCTAATGGCGGCGGAAGTTTTGAAATTCTGAAATCAGCATGTCTTGAATATATCCACAGCAACCAACACAATCAGGCCGTGAATGCAGAAAACGGCCAAGCAGAGAAGGAATCTGTATGGCGCTCAAGCAAAGGTACGGAAAGTGGTACTGTGATTTCGTTCGCCCGAACGGGGAGAGAGTTAGACGCTGCCTTGGTACGGCAGACAAGAAACAAGCGCAGGAACTCTTCGATCAGTTAAGGGCAGATGCATGGAGGGTGGATAAGCTAGGTGAAATAGCTGAACACACTTTTGATGAAACATGTTTGCGTTGGCTGACAGAAAAAGAGCATAAGCGATCGCTGGATGATGACCGAACGAAGATTGAGTTTTTCCTCGGTCATTTTTCTGGGATGCCAATATCCAGTATCACTGAAGATAAGATCATGAAAGCGGTGTCCAGAATGCCAAATAGGAAGCATAGGCAAATCTGGGAGTCGAAAAGGGATGCAGCATTAAGGAAGAAAAAACCAATACCTGGCTATGTGGAAAAACAGGTTTCACCGGCAACAAGAAGCCAGCACCTTTCATTTATACGCAGCCTGTTGCGGGCAGCAGCAGACGAATGGAAGTGGTTAGCTAAAGCGCCAGTTATCAAGACCAGAAAACCACAGAGCAAGCGAATACGCTGGCTGACAAAAGATGAGGCTGTAACCTTAATCAATTGTATGCCTGAGAACTTCCGCCCTGTAGTGGTATTTTCTCTGGCTACCGGGCTTCGAAGGTCGAACATTCTGGATCTAGAATGGTCGCAAATCGATATGCAAAGAAAGGTTGCATGGATTCACCCAGAGAACGCTAAAGCGGGCAAGGCAATTGGCGTAGCTCTGAACGATATGTCATGTAAGGTGTTACGTGAACAGATAGGTCGACACTCAAGATATGTGTTTGTCCACACCTCGGCATGGCACCGGGCAGATGGAACAAAAACCGATGAGGTTAGGAAAATGCGCGTTGATGATAATACAGCATGGAGAACTGGATTAAAGCGCTCAGGAATCACTGATTTCCGTTTTCACGATTTGCGGCACACTTGGGCGAGCTGGTTAGTTCAAGCCGGGGTGCCACTATCAGCACTCCAAGAAATGGGAGGATGGGAGAGTATCGAAATGGTACGTCGATATGCTCACTTGTCACCAAACCATCTAACTGAGCATGCGCGTAAAATTGACGAGGTAATGGGGATTAATGTCACTAATCTGGCACTTTTAAAAAAGGTTGCTGATAATTAGGGGGTAAATAGAGGGTAACTCATTGATTTTTATGGTACGCCCTACAGGATTCGAACCTGTGACCTACGGCTTAGAAGGCCGTTGCTCTATCCAACTGAGCTAAGGGCGCATTTGATATTTACCGCAGCATAGGACGCTGCCGGTAGTCAGTTGCGGGTTGGATTATACGGGCAGTCGCTTTTGAGTCAATGGGTTTTCGCCTTATGGTTTATCAACTGGCTATTTAATCGTTAATTAATCGTTATTATACGCCTGACAGCACGCCCCGCTTCTGACAAAATAGGCGCATTCCCGCTTTTTTAATTGATGGACCCTTCCACTGATGTCAGCGAAAATTATAGATGGTAAAACGATTGCGCAGCAGGTACGAAACGAAGTAGCTGCGTTAGTACAGAAACGTTTAGCTGCGGGTAAACGTGCTCCCGGCCTTGCTGTTGTGTTGGTAGGTGAAAATCCAGCGTCACAAATTTATGTCGCCAGTAAGCGTAAGGCGTGTGAAGAGGTAGGTTTTGTCTCACGTTCTTATGACTTGCCGACCACCACTACGGAAGCCGAGCTGCTAGCATTAATTGATTCACTGAATGACGACACTGAAATCGATGGGATTCTGGTACAGCTGCCACTGCCTGCTGGCATTGATAATGTCAAAGTACTGGAACGTATCCATCCGGATAAAGACGTCGATGGTTTCCATCCGTATAATGTGGGTCGCTTATGCCAGCGCGCGCCTAAACTGCGCCCTTGCACCCCACGCGGTATAGTGACACTGCTGGAGCGTTACGACATCCCGACTTACGGTCTGAACGCTGTCGTCGTGGGCGCATCCAATATTGTTGGCCGCCCGATGAGCCTTGAGCTGTTGCTGGCTGGCTGCACCACTACCGTCACCCATCGTTTTACTAACAATCTGCGCCAGCATGTCGAAAATGCAGATTTATTGGTGGTCGCCGTCGGTAAACCCGGTTTTATTCCCGGTGAGTGGATTAAACCCGGTGCAATCGTGATTGATGTCGGCATTAACCGCCTTGAAAGTGGTAAAGTAGTCGGCGATGTAGAATTTGATGTCGCTGTTGAGCGTGCGGGTTGGATTACACCGGTTCCCGGTGGCGTCGGGCCGATGACCGTTGCGACACTGATACAAAATACCTTGCAAGCCTGCGAGGAATATCACGACATCAACGAAAATAGAGTGAAAGGACAGTAATGGATATTTTTCATTTGGAAAAACACCCGCACGTCGAGCTATGTGACTTATTAAAGTTGCAAGGTTGGAATGATAGCGGTGCATCAGCAAAAGCCGCCATCGCTGATGGGCAGGTAAAAGTCGACGGGAATGTAGAAACGCGTAAGCGCTGCAAGATCCTGGCTGACCAAATTGTTGAGTTTCAAGGTATGAAAGTACAGGTTAAAGCCTAATAACCTCAGCAACGGCGAGTTTTAGCTGGTTATTGCAAAAGACTGCCGTTGTAGTAGTGAAAAGTACAAGATATGGGCAAAAAAAATGCGGTTGCTGGCGAACACCAGAACCGCAATTTTTTTAATCCTCTACCTGTCAGACTTCAAGCTGCATGTGCCTTCCTGCAACTCGAATTATTTAGGTTAACAGCGCCTAAACTACCTGTTACTTACGACGCCAGGTCGTCCCTTGCGGGCCATCTTCCAGCACAATACCCAATTCATTCAATTGATCACGCGCAGAATCTGCCAGCGCCCAATCTTTGCTGCTGCGGGCATCGTTGCGCTGCTTGATAAGAGCTTCGATTTTTGCCACTTCATCGCCGTCCGTCTGCGCACCACTTTGTAAAAACAGTTCTGGATCTTGCTCTAATAATCCCAGCACATGCGCCAGTTTACGCAACTCTGCCGCCAAACCATTTGCGGCATCAATATCTTCAGTTTTCAGGCGGTTCACTTCACGGGCGATATCAAACAGCACCGAATAGGCTTCTGGCGTATTAAAATCATCATCCATCGCCGCACGGAAGCGCGCTTCAAACTCAGCACCACCGGCAGGCGTTGCATTCGCATCAGTCCCGCGCAGCGCAGTGTATAAACGCTCTAATGAAGCACGCGCCTGCTTGAGGTTTTCTTCGCTGTAGTTAAGCTGGCTACGATAGTGGCCGGACATCAGAAAGTAACGCACAGTTTCCGCATCGTAATACGCCAGCACATCACGGATGGTGAAGAAATTATTCAGTGATTTTGACATTTTTTCTTTGTCAATCATCACCATACCGGAGTGCATCCAGTAGTTTACATAAGGGCCGTCGTGGGCGCAGGTAGATTGTGCAATCTCATTTTCATGGTGCGGGAACATCAAATCAGAGCCACCGCCGTGAATATCGAAATGCGCACCGAGCTGCTTACCGTTCATTGCAGAACATTCAATATGCCAACCTGGGCGGCCCGGCCCCCAAGGTGATTCCCAACTAGGTTCGCCCGGTTTGGACATTTTCCACAGCACAAAATCCATTGGATTACGTTTAACATCAGCCACTTCAACACGCGCACCTGCCTGCAACTGATCCAAGTCCTGACGTGATAACACACCGTAATCTGGATCACTTTCAACAGAGAACATAACATCCCCATTGGCAGCCACATAAGCGTGATTGCGGGCGATCAAGCGCTCGGTTAGCTCAATAATCTCTGGGATGTGATGAGTAGCATGTGGCTCTAAATCTGGGCGTTGAAGGTTCAATGCATCAAAATCTTTATGCATTTCAGCCAACATGCGCGTGGTCAATTGCTCACAAGTTTCATTGTTTTCAATGGCGCGTTTGATAATTTTGTCGTCAACGTCTGTCACGTTGCGGACATATGTCAGAGAGTAACCTAAATAACGCAAATAACGCGCCACGACGTCGAAAGCGACAAAAGTCCGCCCATGCCCAATGTGACACAGGTCATAAATGGTGATCCCGCATACGTACATACCAATTTTACCGGCATGAATAGGCTTGAATTCCTCTTTTTGGCGACTCAGTGTATTAAAAATCTTTAGCATCGGGACATTCCGTGGTTTTTGTTTTTGCGAAACGCATAGTTTAAAAGGATATCATCAGATTATGCGTAAATCTGCCTTCGATACAGCACTTTTTCGCCCGTATTGGCCGCGTTTCGAGTGCTGACTCAATCTCGCAGATATGATATAAGAGCCGTCTAAAGAGTTACGACTCATTTGTGAACACACTTATTACACTAGCAGGAACATTATTATGGTCACGTTTCATACTAATCACGGCGACATCGTCGTCAATACCTTCGCGGATAAAGCGCCGGTTACCGTTGAAAACTTCCTGAACTACTGCCGTAAAGGTTTCTATGATAACACTATCTTCCACCGTGTTATCGATGGTTTCATGATTCAAGGCGGTGGCTTTGAGCCGGGTATGAATCAGAAAACCACTGATGCGCCTATCAAAAACGAAGCTAATAACGGTTTGAAGAATACCCGTGGCACTCTGGCAATGGCGCGTACCAACGATCCGCACTCTGCCACTGCCCAGTTCTTCATTAACGTTGCCGACAACGATTTCCTGAACTTCCGTTCAGAACGCCCAGACGGTTGGGGCTACTGCGTATTTGCAGAAGTCACTGATGGCCAGGACGTAGTTGATAAAATCAAAAACGTTTCTACCGGCCGTAGCGGTATGCATCAAGATGTGCCAAAAGAAGATGTGATCATTCAAAGCGTTACTGTAAGCGAGTAATAACGGCTTAATGAGCACGCTTTTTATTGCAGATTTGCATCTTAGCGTTCAGGAACCGGCAATCACTGCCGGTTTCCTGCATTTTATCCAGCGTGAAGCTATTCATGCTGACGCGTTATATATCCTGGGCGATTTATTCGAGTCCTGGATTGGCGATGATGATCCCGAGCCACTGTATCGGCAAATCGCTGCTGCGTTAAAATCACTCCAGCAACAGGGCGTACCCTGCTACTTTATCCACGGTAATCGCGATTTTCTACTCGGCAAACGCTTTGCTCTTGAAAGCGGCATGACTCTGCTTCCGGAAGAAAAAGTCGTTGATTTATATGGCCGTAAAATCGTTATTTTACATGGCGATACCCTGTGTACTGATGATGCCGACTATCAGCACTTTCGCCGTCGGGTACACAATCCACTGATTCAAAAACTGTTCCTGTGGTTACCGCTGCGTTTTCGGTTACGTATAGCTGCTTATATGCGTAACCAAAGCCAACAGAACAACAGTGGTAAATCCGAACTCATCATGGATGTCAATTCGCAAGCGGTGATCGACAGCTTCCAGCGTAACAATGTGAGTTGGATGATCCACGGGCATACTCATCGCCCGGCAGTTCACACCGTAGCACTACCCGCCGCTACAGCCCATCGTGTGGTGCTGGGAGCCTGGCATGTAGAAGGGTCAATGGTTAAAGTCACCGCAGATGACGTTGAACTGATTAAATTCCCATTTTAGCCTTCAGGCGTGCCTTGCCTGGCGTGATAAAAAACTTAAAAATCCACTAAAAGCCGCGACGCAACCGTTTTCCTCTCCTTTACCTCATGATATGCTCTACGCCCTCTCGCCAGTCACGATTTCAGTAAAGTCGTTCTGGCCGACGCTTGCGCAATCACAGGAGCTTTACACTCATGGGAGCTAACCTCGATTCGGCTGATGCAGCCGGGGTTAAAATCGCTATCGTAATGGGGTCCAAGAGTGACTGGGCCACCATGCAGTTCGCCGCCGACGTGCTCACCACGCTCAATGTTCCGTTTCATGTTGAAGTTGTTTCCGCGCACCGAACCCCTGACAAACTGTTCAGTTTTGCCGAACAAGCCGATGCCAATGGCTTACATGTCATTATTGCCGGCGCGGGCGGCGCAGCTCACTTGCCGGGTATGCTGGCAGCCAAAACACTGGTGCCCGTCCTCGGTGTGCCGGTACAAAGTGCGGCACTAAGTGGTGTCGATAGCCTGTATTCTATCGTGCAGATGCCGCGCGGCATTCCTGTGGGAACACTGGCAATTGGTAAAGCGGGTGCGGCAAATGCCGCCTTGCTGGCGGCGCAAATACTGGCACTGCATGATACCGAATTGGCCGTTCGTTTAGCCGGCTGGCGTAAAAGCCAAACCGACGAAGTGTTAGATAATCCAGATCCACGGGTGCCAGACTTACAGGTGACGGCATGAAACCCGTTTGCGTATTAGGCAATGGTCAGTTAGGGCGTATGCTGCGCCAAGCTGGTGAGCCGCTGGGTATTGCCGTTTACCCGGTGGGCTTAGATGCTGAGCCAGAAGCCGTGCCCTATCAGAATAGTGTGATAACCGCCGAAATTGAGCGCTGGCCGGAAACTGCTTTAACCCGTGAACTTGCCACCCATGCCGAATTCGTTAATCGCGATATTTTCCCACATCTGGCGGATCGCCTGACACAAAAGCAATTGCTTGATAGCCTCAATCTGGCAACCGCCCCGTGGCAGTTATTAGCCGATGCCAACGAGTGGCCGCAGATCTTCGCGAATCTGGGGGAGCTTGCCATCGTGAAACGCCGGGTTGGCGGTTATGATGGCCGTGGGCAGTGGCGTTTACGCGCCGGTGAACAAGATAGCTTACCAACTGATGCTTACGGCGAATGTATTGTCGAGCAGGGTATTAACTTTTCTGGCGAGGTTTCGCTGATCGGCGCGCGCAGCCGCCAAGGTAAATCGGTCTTTTATCCGCTCACCCATAATCTGCATGAAGATGGCATCCTGCGCATAAGTGTGGCGTTACCACAACACAATAGCAAACTACAGCAGCAAGCCGAAAAAATGCTATCCACCATTATGGATAAGCTGAATTATGTTGGCGTAATGGCGATGGAATGCTTTATCGTCGGCGACAGTTTGTTGATCAATGAGCTGGCACCACGGGTACACAATAGTGGGCATTGGACACAAAATGGCGCTTCTATCAGCCAGTTCGAGCTGCATCTGCGCGCTATTTTGGATTTACCGCTACCAACGCCGGTGGTCAATACGCCGTCGGCGATGGTCAATCTGATTGGTACGCCAGTGAATACCGAGTGGCTGTCACTGCCCTTGGTGCATCTGCATTGGTATGAAAAAGAAGTGCGCGAAGGCCGCAAAGTGGGTCATTTGAATTTAAATGATCCCGATGGTGCGGCATTAAGCACCGCCTTGGCGACACTGGCCCCATTGTTACCAGCGGAATACCAAAATGCCCTGCGCTGGGCGCAAGCCAAACTGTAACTAATTTCGGTCAATACACAAAGTAATTGGCATTGCAGCCAGGCGGCAAACGAGCAAATCCCGATGAGCTGACGCAAGTCAGTGATTCGGGTGAACGAGAGCCGCCAACAACGCTGCAACGTCAAGTAAGAAGGGTATTCTAATAACTGCGGAACAGCGCCCGCCCCCGCAATAACCTTGCCCCTAACCAACCACCACACAGTGACAGCAACAAGGCCGCAGCCAGCGGTAATAACCACCACATCACCCAGTTTGGCTGCCACGGGAAATCAAACACTAACCGTTGTAATGCCCAAAGTGCGGCTTCGGCACCCATGGCTGCCGCCAGCCCCGCTACCAGCCCCAGTAACGCAAACTCCCACCACAATGTGCCTCGCAGTAAGCGTTTACTTGCGCCAAGTGTCCGGTAAACCACCAGTTCTTGACGGCGCTGGCGCATACCAACTTGCACCTGCGCTAATAGCAGTAAGGTGCCACAGATAATCACCAATACCACCATCACTTCCAGCGCTCGGCTAACCTGTTGCAGCACTTGCCCAACCTGTTTCAACATCGCGCCGATATCGAGCAAGCTGAGAGTCGGGAACTGGCGGTTCAATTGCGTCAAAACCTCTCCGTCACCGTGATAACGGAAGCTGGTCAGCCAGGTTTGTGGTTGCCCATCCAGAGCGCCCGGCGGGAAAATAAAGTAAAAATTAGGGCGCAGACTTTCCCAGTCAACCTGACGAATACTGCTCACAGTGGCACCAAATGACTGCGTATCGCCACTGAATGTCAGTTTATCGCCGATTTTAATGCCCAATCTGTCAGCAATCCCCTGCTCTATCGATACCTCATCCGCCTTGGGCGGCCATTGGCCTGCGGTTAAAATATTGTGCGCCGGTAAATCCTGCTGCCAGGTCAGATTCAGCTCCCGATTAACCGCCTCGCCGCCGGGTGCATCTTCTGCGACCCGCTCAGTCGCCAGTTGCTGATTAATCTCACTCAAACGCACTCGGACAATCGGATAGAAAGTCGACGGCGTTATCTGATGCTGAGTGAGAAACTCCGTGACTTGCGGCACCTGTTGCGGCGTCATATTCAGCAAAAAGTAATTCGGGCTATCTGGTGGCAACTGTTGTTGCCAGCGATCCAAAAGATCCCCGCGCAGCACCAGTAACAGCGCCAACAGCATAAATGAAAGAGAGAATGCGGCCAGTTGAGTCAAGGTCATCCACGGTTGGCGCAGTAAGCGATTAATCGCCAGCCGCAATGACAGGCGAGTGACCGTCAGGCGGCGTAACAGTAATAAGCCACCCCAACCGATAACGCCCAGCAGCAGCGCCAAAACCACCATGCCACCCAGAATCGCCCACAGTAGCGCATTACCACCCATAAGCGTGGCCAATAACCCCACGACTACTATCAGCATCACCGGAATAAAGTAGCGCAGCGGCCAGACATTAGCGGAGACATCACGGCGCAGTACCCGCAGTGGTTGAGTCGCCAGCAGTTGCCGGTATGGGCGAATACCCACCAGCAGAGAAATCAATATCAGCGATCCCATTGACCATACCCATGGCCATACGCCAGCCGCCGGTAATGCGGCGGGTAATACCGGGGATAACAAACGAACTAATATTTTCTCGAACAATAAACCAATGACACTGCCGCACAACCCTGCCAATACTAAAACCGAGAGCCATTGGCCGATAATCAACCGCCGCAACGCACTGCGCCCGGCTCCCAAGGTTTTCAGCACCGCCACCAGATCATAGCGGCTGCGGCAATAATGCCCCATCGCCACGGCAACAGCGGCAATGGAGAGCAATAGCGTCAATAACGCCGATAACAGCAAGAACTGCTGTGCGCGCTGTAGGGATTTCCCCAGCGCACCGCCCGACTCTTGCAAACCATACCAGCGCTGATCCGGTTTCAATTGCGGCGTCAGCCAGTCGCTAAACTGAGTGATAGCCTCCGTTGGGCCTGCAAACATATAGTGATAGCTCAAACGGCTACCCGGTTGTATTGCACCGGTTTTTTCCACGTCAGCCAGATTGATTAAGATACGTGGCGAGGTCTGGAAGGGGTTGAAGCCTGAATCGGGTTCCTGAATCACTTCGCCGACAATTCTGAGCGACGTATCTCCCACATCCAACATGTCACCAACTTTTACCTCCAGCAGCGACAGTAGCCTTGGAGCCACCAGCACCGTCCCCGGCTTAAGCCGTACTCCGGTAGGTTGTGTATCTAATTTGCCATACAGCGGGTAGGCCAAATCTGTAGCTTTAACGTCAGCTAACTGCGGGCGATCACCGGCAAAGGTCATGGTCATAAACGACAACTGACGACTGACGCTCAACCCTTGCTGTTTGGCCTCCAGCAACCAGCGTTCAGGAACCGGGTGTGCCGCACTCAATACTTTGTCGCCCGCCAGAAAATCACGGCTTTGCTGACTCAGCCCTTTTTCCATGCGATCGCTGATAGTCCCTAGCGCCAGTACACAAGCGACAGCCAGAGTTAATGCCAACCAGACAATCAGCAGTGAGGGCGAGCGCCATTCACGCCAAAACCAGCGCCAAATCATGCTTCCTCCCACAATTTACCGTCTTGTAGCCGCAGCCGACGCTGGCAACGGCCAGCCAACTGTACATCGTGAGTGACCAGAATCAGCGTGGTGTCATAATCACGGTTAAGCGAAAACAATAAATCGGCAATACGGTCACCTGTGTGCCTGTCAAGATTGCCGGTTGGCTCATCGGCAAATAACACTTTTGGCCGACCACTAAAGGCCCGAGCCAGCGCCACCCGTTGCTGCTCGCCGCCAGAAAGCTGGGCCGGAAGGTGGTGAAGGCGCTTCTCAAGGCCCACCAGCGTTAATAGCTCAATGGCATGAACTTTACTCTCGCGCTCACTTTCACCACGTAACAGCGCCGGAAGCTGCACGTTTTCTAATGTATTAAGTGTCGGCACCAACATAAATGATTGGAAAACAAAACCGACATTTTTTGCCCGCAGTTGTGCGCGCCCCTCTTCATCCATGGCAGTCAAAGAATGGCCGAGTAAACTCACCTCACCGCTGCTACCATCATCAAGGCCGGCTAGAATTCCCAGCAAGGTTGATTTACCTGAACCTGACTCACCAATCAGCGCAATTGTCTGAGCGGGTTTGACAACCAGCTCAACTCCGGTAAGGATGGAGAGCTGTTGCTCACCCTGACCGACGTGTTTATTAAGATGATGAACTTCAAGAACGTTTTCCGCTGGCATCTTCCCTTCCTTTTGCTGTTGGGACTATTCAGTTTGCGTGCCGCCGCAACCGATACACTGTTGATTCTCGGCGACAGTTTAAGCGCCGGTTACCGCCTGCCTATTGCCGAAGCCTGGCCGTCACGGCTGGATAAAACATGGCAGGCCACCCCATTATTACCAAAGGTGGTTAACGCCAGTATCAGTGGCGATACGGCGGCCCAAGGCTTAGCCCGTCTGCCTGCCTTGCTGAAACAACATCAACCCCGCTGGGTACTGATTGAATTAGGTGCCAATGACGGCCTGCGCGGTTTCCCACCGCAGGATATTCAACGGGATCTCACGCAAGTTATCAATCAGATATTGGAAGCAAAAGCGCAACCTTTGTTGATGCAAATCCGCATTCCACCTAACTACGGCCGCCGTTATACTGATGCCTTCAGTGCGATGTATCCACAACTGGCACAGCAATTTGGCATCCCATTGGTGCCTTTCTTTATGGAACAGGTTGCTGTGAAGCCAGAGTGGATGCAGGATGATGGTTTACATCCTAACGCACAGGCGCAACCTTTCATTGCAGATTGGATGGCGCAACAACTCAAGCCGTTAGTAACCAATAAGTCTTAGTTAACCACTTGTTTAGATAAATAGAACCACTCACCAGGTAAAGTTATGCAAAAAACAGTATTAATTACCGGTTGTTCCAGCGGCATTGGCCTGGTTGCAGCGCAAGACTTGAAAAACCGAGGCTATCGCGTCCTCGCCGCCTGCCGTAAGCCCGATGATGTGGCAAAGATGACATTGTTGGGTCTGGAAGGTATTGAGCTGGATTTGGATGACAGTGCCAGTGTTGAACGCGCGGCGGCACAGGTGATTGAACTGACTGGCGGGCGTTTATACGGCCTGTTTAACAATGGCGGTTTCGGTCTGTATGGCCCGTTGCACACCATCTCACGCCAGCAGTTAGAAAAGCAATTTTCCACCAATCTGTTCGGCACCCATCAGCTAACACAATTGCTGTTACCCGCAATGTTGCCCCACGGTGAAGGTCGCATCATTCAAACCAGTTCGGTGATGGGGCTGGTTTCAACTGCCGGCCGGGGTGCCTATGCCGCCAGTAAATATGCGTTAGAAGCCTGGTCAGATGCATTGCGAATGGAACTGCATGACAGCGGAATTTATGTCAGTTTGATTGAACCCGGCCCGATAAGCACCCACTTCACGCAAAATGTGAATCAGGCCCAGACGGACAAACCGGTTAATAACCCCGGCATCGCCAAGCGCTTTACTCTGCCGCCAGAGGCTATTTTGCCAAAATTACGCCATGCGCTGGAAAGTTCGCGGCCGAAATTGCGCTATCCGGTCACCCTGGTGGCTCATGCATTGACGATACTGCGCCGCATATTACCGGGCCGGTTGCTAGATAAAGTCCTGCGTGGCAATTCTTGATAATAGTGATGAGGGTTGAAGCAACATAATTTGCCCCCATCTACTGCTAAAACGGATGAGAGAAATAATTTATGCTAACACCGACAACGATTGATATTACCGAAGCAAACCTACACCAGACCTTAGAACAATCCATGAGCGCACCGGTTCTGTTCTATTTTTGGTCTGAACGCAGCCAGCACTGTCTGCAACTCACTCCCGTGCTGGATAAACTGGCCGCCGAGTATGCCGGTCAATTCATTCTGGCGCGTGTCGATTGCGATGCGCAGCAGATGGTAGCATCGCAATTTGGCCTGCGTTCCATTCCTGCGGTCTATCTGTTTAAAGATGGCCAGCCAGTGGACGGTTTCCAGGGGCCGCAGCCGGAAGAGGTTATCCGCGAACTGCTGCAACGGGTTTTACCAAAACCTGAAGAGCTGAAGGCCGCAGAAGCTGCACAACTGATGAGCGAAGGCAAAGTGCAGGAAGCGCTGCCATTACTAAAAGATGCCTGGGCGCTGATGCAACAAAACCGTAGCCCGCAAACCAGCGACATTGCGCTGCAACTGGCTGAGGCACAAATTCAGCTAAACCGGAGTGAAGATGCCGAAAGCGTATTGGCGACTATCCCACTGCAAGACCATGATACCCGTTATCAAGGGCTAATTGCGCAAATCGAGTTACTAAAACAAGCCGCTGACACCCCTGAAATCCAGCAATTACAACAGCAACTGACTGAACAGCCAGATAACGTTGAGTTAGCGGTCCAACTGGCATTACAACTGCATCAGGTTGGGCGCAACGAAGAAGCGCTGGAACTTCTGCTGGGCCATTTGAAGAAAGATTTATCTGCGGCTAACGGCACGGCGCGTAAAACGCTAATGGATATTTTAGCCGCGTTAGGCACGGGTGATGCGCTGGCGGCAAAATACCGCCGTCAACTTTACTCATTGCTGTATTGATAAGGCATTGCTACGGTAATTCCCGCTCATTATCGATAACATTATTTGCTGCTGCGCGGGGTCATCTCGCGCAGTTTTACTCTGCGAAAATCTTACTTTTCCTCATTTACATGCTTTTACCGGCCATTCGTTAGGCATTTAGCGCCCCGTCACGTAATATTAAGAAACAAAAATAATTACCGACAGGAAGTTAAACATGTTTACCGTTATCCCTGTTCTTATCGTCGTCGCCCTGATTGTGGTATTTTCCTCAATCAAAATCGTCCCACAAGGTTTTCAGTGGACTGTCGAGCGCTTTGGTCGTTATACCAAAACCCTGATGCCAGGTCTGAACATCGTTGTGCCTTTTATGGATCGTGTTGGTCGTAAAATCAATATGATGGAACAAGTTCTGGATATTCCATCTCAAGAGATTATTTCCCGCGATAACGCCAATGTAGCGATCGATGCTGTCTGCTTTATCCAGGTTATTGACCCGGTGAAAGCGGCGTATGAAGTCAGCAATTTGGAATCAGCCATCATCAATCTGACCATGACCAACTTCCGTACCGTTTTAGGTTCAATGGAGTTGGATGAAATGTTGTCCCAACGCGACAACATCAACGGTCGCCTGTTGCATATCGTTGATGAAGCCACCAACCCGTGGGGCATCAAAGTCACGCGAATTGAAGTCCGTGACGTGCGTCCACCGGCTGAACTGATTTCTGCGATGAATGCTCAGATGAAAGCTGAACGTACTAAACGTGCCGATATTCTGGAGGCCGAAGGGGTTCGTCAGGCGGCAATTTTGCGTGCGGAAGGCGAAAAGCAATCACAAATTCTAAAAGCGGAAGGTGAGCGTCAGTCAGCTTTCTTACAAGCTGAAGCCCGTGAACGTGGTGCTGAAGCTGAAGCTCAGGCCACCAGAATGGTTTCTGAAGCTATCGCCGCCGGTGATATTCAAGCGATTAACTATTTTGTAGCACAGAAATATACCGACGCACTGCAACATATCGGCTCGGCCAATAACAGCAAAGTTATCATGATGCCACTGGAAGCCAGCAGCCTGATGGGTGCTATCGGCGGTATTGCTGAACTAATTGGTGAGAGTAAAAACAGCCGGGGTAAATAACCATGCTGGAGGAAATTGCAGCACATCCAAATTGGTTTTGGCTATCACTCGGCGGGCTATTACTGGCCGCTGAGATGCTCGGTGCCAGTGGTTATATGCTGTGGAGCGGTCTTGCTGCGGTGATAGTCGGCGTTCTGGTGTGGCTATTTCCCTTTAGTTGGGAGATGCAAGGCATCCTGTTTTCCGTTCTAACCGTGGTGTCCGCATTCCTGTGGTGGTATTGGCTGAGTCAGCGCATCAAACCACAGCCCGCCATGCTGAACCAACGCAGTCATCAACTGGTCGGTACGCGCGCAACACTGACTGAGCCAACCACGGACGGTTATGGTCGCATGAGGGTCGGTGACAGCAGTTGGCGTATCTATAGTGCAATGGAACTTGGTGCCGGGGCTGAAGTTGAAGTGATTTTAGTCGAAGGCAACACGTTGCATGTTAGGGCTATTCATAACTAATACCTATAGTTTAAGCGTCTCTTATTAAACAGCGAGCCATCCGTTGAACGGCCTGTTGATTAACTAACAATATTCTGTTTAATCTGAATTTTCTGCTTATTCTCTACTGTATTAGTGGCATTGTTAAAAATACAGGAGGTGATGAGCACCCACACGGCGGTGGAGCTGGGGAAGTTTGCCCGGATCGTCAGGCGATTTTCTGGCCAAATTGTGTAGAGGTCTATGGCGAGAAGGGGCAGCCACAATGGTCACTCCCTTTCTGCCAAGCCTTATGCTACTGGCTGAGCGGCTACGCCGTCAGGCATCACGCTTTCTGCCGGGGCTTTCTGCAGGATAAGCTTTTCAACGAAGGTATTGAACGACATGGTCTTCATCAACAGATCGTTAGACATCAGGTTAGGCGCAATCACAGTCGCCAGGTTGGATTCAGGCATTGAGTTTGCAACCTTATGTTCGGCAATTTTCTTGGCAAGCTCAATGGCACCCTGTGCCATTTTGGGTAGATCGCTCAGGGATGGCAAACCCTTACCACTCTCATTGTCCAAAAACATCTGCTCAATGGCTTTAATATCTCCTGGTAACATATGATCACGGATATTCTTTTTAAACAGTGCTGCGAGCTCAACCCCGGTAGCTTCTTGCAAACCTTTCTTGCCATCAGAGAGTTTGTCCAATTCTAACTTTGCAGCCGAGATTCTCATGATCCCCTTGGTCTCCAAAAACGCTTTATTTTTGCTGATTATGCTAATAATTTCCTCGTTTTGTGCGACCGCAGCCTCATGCTTATCCATCACAGAGGTAAGAGTAGTCTCACTCACGCTGCTTGCGGGTGACTGATTGAACATCTTAAGGAAAGCATCTTTTATGCTGCTAAAGAAATCCGTCACAGAAGCCCAAAAAAATTTTCTTCCCTCGCCTACGCTTTTCGCCTCTTTAGAGGTTTCTGCCACGCTGACAGAACGCATTTCGCCATTCAGCGGGGCACTAACAGCGGCTGCGGTATTTTCATTCTTCCCACCCTCAAGCCTCTGATTAAGCTCTTGTTTAACCTGAGGCGACAGTATCGGAACCTGCGAGATTGTTGGCATATCGTACATCCTTTAGTAAAGTACTTTTCGCGATTATATACGTGTGAATAAGTGTGGAGGACCAATTAGCAGCGAATCCCCATATGTTGTGGCTTAATGCCTAACACCACGGCATCTAACTCTTTTTTACCATGTGTTATCAGGGTCGCGATCGCCTCATTAGCCGCCATGATTGCCTCTAACTGAGGGAGCACGCTTCCATCATTAATGTCGTAAGCTTTCTGTCTATTCCAGATTAAGAATTGCCTGGCACTATTATCATAAGCAAATACTGGTGAGTGCTCTTCGTCAGAGAAGTGGTTCATATCCAAGATGTTTGACATGCACTCTTTGACGATGGTGTCAGATGCGTCAACCAGAGAGTAGATCACTAAATATTTTTCACCACGCACCTTGAAATGGTAGGTGAAATTATCAACTTTCAGAGAAAAGATACCGTCATCACCCATATTTTCGGAAAAGGGGAGGCCCAATTTTCTCAGTAAAACATGCAGATAACTAGTCAATGTCAACATAACTAAACCACCTGAAAAGGAAAAAATAATCTTAAATTATGTCGATCCTATAGTGGCAACTCCCGGCACAATATAAGGCATAACCCTGATTTATTAGGGCGCTGTTGTAAACTGAAGCGGTGGCAGATCCGACGGTTTATCAACACGAATAAGGCACCGGCAGATAATCAGCGCCGCGTTGGGATTCAAATCCATGAAGACGGCTTACGCCACAATTAAATAAAACGATTTAATTCAGTATGTTGATTGCAATAGTGCCTTATTATCACACCTTATGACAACATCCAGCCAGGTTATTAATAATCGGGCACTCCGCGCTGTCATCCCCTGGGCACTCCTCTGCCAATGCTAATAAGCGCAAACGCATCTGATTAAGATCATTAATATGCTTCTCGATTTCCGCTACCTTTTGCAACGTCGCGGCTTTCACATCCGCACTGTGGCGCGCCGGGTCATGAAATAAAGCCAGTAATTCGCGACACTCATCCAGCGTAAAACCCACCTGCCGCGCCTGACGCAGTAACGTTAACTCTTCAATGTGTTTGGAGGTGTAACTGCGGTAACCATTTTCAGTACGAATAGGCGGCGTCACCAGTTTTTTTTCTTCGTAAAAACGAATGGCCTTACTGGTTAAACCGGTTTTTCTTGCGATATCGCTAATGTTCATATTTCCCCCTTGACCTTCCCCTTGCAGGAAGGTTTAACCTCCATCATTAGTGAAAATGACGATACCCGTCAAGCGGAATAAAACCTGTACAACCAAAGGTTACGAATCAGTCAATTATCAACGCAGATAGCAGCGGTGACTGGGATGACCAACTAAGCTTATCCCGAGAAAATTAACGGATAAATCGTTACTCGATAAGGAGTTAATTATGTTGCAAACCACCGTACTAGCCTTACACGGCCTTTCCTGCATGAATTGTGCTAAACGCGTAAAAATCGCGTTAGAGGATCGCGAAGACGTCCATCATGCTGAAGTGAATGTTCACTACGCCAAAGTCACCACTGAAGCCAAGACTAAAACGCTCATCGATACGGTCAACCAAGCCGGATATCAGGCAGAGGAAGCCCATACACCCGATGTTGAGCTACAGCTCTCAGGCTTAAGCTGCGGTCACTGCACCGAGAGCACTCGCACAGCACTGGAAGCCGTACCCGGAGTGATTGCTGCTGATGTCACTATTGATAGTGCCAGAGTGTACGGCAAGGTGGATGCACAAACGCTGATTGCAGCAGTGGAACAGGTGGGTTATCACGCCGCACTGCAAGGTGCCCAATACCCAAAATCTGAGCCGCTGACTGATGCAGCCCCATCTTCGCCGGAAACACTGGCAGCGGCCTCTCATGCTACTCCGGCTATAAATAAGTCGGCCAATAGCACAATAACGGCGACTACACCGCCCATTGATGATGACGAAAGCGTCCAATTATTACTAACCGGCATGAGCTGTGCCAGTTGTGTATCGAAAGTACAACATGCACTGGAAAGTGTCGATGGCGTTCAGGTGGCACGCGTGAATCTGGCTGAACGCAGTGCGTTAGTCACCGGGTATCAAAACAAAGAAGCCTTGATCGACGCGGTCAAAAAGGCCGGTTACGGTGCCGAGATAATTGAAGATGAAGGCGAGCGGCGCGAGCGCCAGCAACAAATGTCGCAAGCCAGTATGAAACGTTTCCAGTGGCAAGCCGCGCTGGGCCTGCTGTTGGGTATTCCACTTATGGGCTGGGGGTTATTCGGTGGCAGCATGACGCTGACACCGGAAACTCAAACTCCGTGGTTGATTGTCGGGATAATCACCCTACTGGTGATGGTATTTGCCGGTGGTCACTTTTATCGTAATGCCTGGGTCAGCCTGAAAAATGGCAGCGCTACTATGGATACACTGGTAGCCCTGGGGACAGGAGCGGCTTGGGCTTACTCCATTACGGTCAATATCTGGCCGGATGTTTTCCCAATGGAAGCCCGCCATCTTTACTATGAAGCCAGTGCCATGATAATCGGCCTGATTAACCTTGGTCATGCTATGGAGCAACGGGCCAGACAACGCTCTTCTAATGCGCTCGAACGGTTATTAGATTTGGCTCCGCCAACTGCGCGCCTGGTCACCGAAGAGGGTGAAAAAGTGATCCCGCTGGCTGAGGTTCAGTTGGGCATGACCTTGCGCTTGACTACCGGCGACCGCGTGCCGGTTGATGGTGAAATTGTGCAAGGCGAAGTGTGGATGGATGAAGCCATGCTGACTGGCGAGCCAATCCCGCAACAGAAATCGGCGGGGGATGTCGTCCATGCCGGGACACAGGTACAGGATGGCTCGATACTGTTCCGCGCCAATGCCATCGGCAGTCAAACCACTCTGGCACGCATCATCAAGCTGGTTCGTCAGGCGCAAAGCAGTAAGCCAGAAATTGGTAAGCTGGCCGACCGGATCTCGGCGGTATTTGTGCCGACCGTGGTTGCGATCGCCGTAATCGCCGGGCTGATTTGGTATTTCTTCGGCCCGCAACCTCAACTGGTCTATACCCTGGTGGTCGCCACCACCGTGCTTATCATCGCCTGCCCTTGTGCTCTGGGCTTGGCAACACCGATGTCGATTATCTCCGGTGTCGGACGGGCGGCTGAATTTGGCGTACTGGTACGGGATGCGGATGCCTTGCAGCAAGCCAGCAACCTCAACACGTTAGTGTTCGATAAAACCGGTACATTGACCGAAGGGCACCCGCAGGTTGTGGCAATTCATACCTTCAATGGCATCAGTGAACAGCAAGCGCTGGGTTGGGCAGCAGCACTGGAAACCGGCTCTAATCACCCACTGGCACGCGCTATTTTACAGCGAGCCGAAGGAATGACGCTGGCAACCACTAGCCAATTCCGTACCTTGCGTGGGCTGGGTGTCAGTGGTGAGATTGAAGGGATAAGGCTGTTGCTGGGGAATAATCGTCTGCTGGAAGAGCAGCAGATTGATACCCACGAGCTGCAATCATTGATGCAACAACAAGCAGAAAGTGGCACCACACCGGTTATTCTGGCTGCTAATGGTAAACCGGCAGCTCTGCTGTCAATTCGCGATCCATTGCGTAAAGACAGTGTCAGCGCACTGGAACGGTTAAATAAGTTGGGCTACAACCTGGTGATGCTGACAGGTGATAATCCGATTACCGCTAATGCTATTGCCAAAGAAGCCGGTATCGATCAAGTGATCGCCGGAGTGCTGCCGGAGGGTAAAGCAGACGCTATCAAACAACTGCAAGCCGCGGGACACAAGGTCGCGATGATAGGTGATGGTATCAACGATGCACCCGCGCTGGCGCAAGCGGATGTCGGCATTGCGATGGGTGGCGGCAGTGATATCGCCATCGAAACGGCGGCGATCACGCTAATGCGCCACAGCCTGCACGGTGTTGCTGATGCTGTCGAACTTTCCAAAGCCACATTGCGCAACATGAAGCAAAACCTGTTGGGGGCTTTTTTCTACAATGCGCTGGGGATTCCAATTGCGGCGGGGATTCTGTTCCCGTTCACCGGTACATTGTTAAGCCCAGTGGTTGCGGGCGCGGCGATGGCGCTATCATCCATAACTGTCGTCAGTAACGCCAACCGTTTGCTGCGTTTTAAACCTAAACAGTAACCCTCCCGTCATTGGAGTTGCAGGTAAGCCAAGGATGGGCCGAGTAACCAGAGCAGCTAACTCCCTGCGGTTGCAAGTACAAAGAATATAACCTAATGGTGCACAACACTTTCTTGTGCGCCATTTAGCGTTTAGCATGTAGGAAATGCTAATAAGGGAACCACATGGGCCAATTATTACGCCGCATCGCACAATTTCTCGGAATCTTAACGCCAACGACATACAGTTATCCGGCTTTGGATATTATCTTACCTGGCGAGCGCCATTTCCATATGGTCGGCAGTATTCATATGGGAACCGAAGGTATGTTCCCCCTCCCCCACGCATTGCTGAATAAATTGAATCAGGCTGATGCATTGATTGTAGAAGCCGATATCACAGAAGCGGCCTCGCCTTTTGCCGACCACGCCCTCGCTGAGCCATTGATCGACAGATTATCCGAAGATCAATATCAACAACTGTTGCAACGCTGTGAAGAGCAGGGAAATGACCCACAGGCGATGGCTTTTCTCCCCGCGTGGCAGGTCGCGTTGATGCTTCAGGCGCGGCAAGCTCAACGCCTGGGATTGCGGGGCGAATACGGCATCGACTATCAATTGCTTAAAGCCGCCACTGCGCAGAAAAAGAAGATTATCGAGCTGGAAGGCACGCAAATGCAGGTCGATTTGCTGGAGGCACTACCGGATAACGGTATGTCTTTGTTGCTCGATACCTTAACTCACTGGCACACCAACGCCCGCTTATTGCAAACCATGATAGGTTGGTGGCTGGAACATCATCCCGAAAATGACCTGACGACACTGGCCCCGACCTTCAGCCATGATTTGTACGATGTACTAATGATTCAACGCAATAAACGTTGGCAACAACAACTTGAGCAGATGCCATCAGGGCGTTATGTGGTCGCAGTCGGCGCACTGCATCTGTACGGTGAAGGGAATCTCCCGGTATTACTGCAGCCCGGTAATCAGTTTCAAAGATAAAAAAATGACCGATATTACTATCGGCCAGTCAAAGAGGAGTTCTCATTATTTTAGTTATTAAGCGCCCACATTCCTTGCGGATAATATGAGCGGCAGGTACAGGGTAACAACCTGACGATTAGATTAGCAACTGACATTCATCATCAGCCGTGGATTAGCGAACATTACATTGATTTTATTAGGTTAATTTTTATCCTCGCCGCAATGATTAGGTGTAGGATAATCCACTAGAATGGATTTTCATTTTTGCCTGGATATTTATTATGACACCCGCCGTTATTTTGCTGGAAAAACAAAAAGTTCCGTTTACATTACACCACTATCATCATGACGTAACAGAAACCAATTTTGGCGATGAGGCCGTTAAAAAGCTGGGGCTTAATGCCGATCAGGTTTATAAAACGCTGCTGGTTGCGCTCAATGGTGAAGCTAAAAATCTGGCCGTTGCTGTCACCCCCGTTGCGGCTCAACTTGATCTAAAAAAAGTTGCCCGCGCCTTAGGGGCAAAAAAAGCCGAAATGGCAGACTCCCAATTAGCACAACGTACCACCGGCTATTTGGTTGGCGGTATCAGTCCATTAGGGCAAAAGAAACGCCTGCCCACCATCATTGACAGCCAGGCTCAAGGGTATGCCACCATATTCGTTTCAGGTGGAAAGCGTGGTTTGGATATTGAATTGGCACCCACAGACTTATGCCAATTATTGCAAGGCGTATTTGCCGATATCGCCAGGCGAGATTGATTTAGATAACAAATGAAATGTGTGTAAATAATAAAAAATAACAATCAGAAGCCCCCACGACCAATGGAGACTTCTGAGTTTATTGACTCGTTATAAGCAATCTCGCCTTACGGCTGATACTGTCCAGCATCCAGCGGAGAGTGCTTTTCAATATACTGTTTTAGTCTGCCTTTTTATCGACGGCAACTGATTGGATAGATCCTTAAGAGTTGCCACAGCCTATACCTAAATAGAAAAGCCACCGGCTTATAAGGCCAGTGGCTTAGATGTGTATTATTTTCTAATACCGCGATCACATCGCATTATTTTTTACTTCATCTTGTGTTTCGTCACTTACTGTTGCCTGAATAGTATCTAGATCAGATGTTATAATCCGATGCTGATGAGATAAATAGTAGCTGTAAACAAAACAAAATATCGCTAACAACACCTGAGACAGGAGATATAGCGCATTAGTTTCCTTTGTGAAAAAATCCATTACGACTAAACTGGCCGTTGCTGCCCCACCAATAAATGTCCATTTCTTCATCTTGGCTGTCGTTTGTAGTTTCTTTTCTAGTTTATTGATTGTGACTTGTTGCTGATTCATTATGCATCCTTTCATATTAAGTGAGGATTTTTGATTATTACACATTAATGTGAAGTAAAGCTGACACAGATTGATCGATTAGTAATTATTTCTGGATATAAATAAACGGACTGTTATCACCGCACAGGTAATAGCATCAAGTGTCAACAGATAGTTATTCATCTGGTTTTCCCCGACGAATGCCAAAGCGGTCGATAAGGTTGCCAAGGTTCTTTGATGCTTTTTTTGCCCACATCAAGAGACGCATGACAACAGCCCCCGCCAGTGCAGCCACTCATTAGCAGTAATGTGTGGCGTTGATTGGGTATCTGGTGGGCTAAAACAGGAAAAGACTACCGGTGAAAAAAACCTCTAAACTTGCACGCACCTATAATTATATATGCGGAAATAATTAGCGAGATAATTTATAAATTAATAAAATTAATTAATTCATTAAATATTTGACTTAAATCATACGGTAAAGCAGTGTTTACGTATTACTCTACAACTATATTAATGTTTCCCTGGTGTTGGCCACTTGGCATCCCTTATCAAACTAACGGAGATAAGGGCTTTTTTTACCCAAAAAGGAACCCATTATGAAATATACTCACACCCGATTATCTGCTTCTTCAGGTGACCACATAAAAATCATCGGAGAACACTGCGCGATTATTATGCTGCTAAGTGATCGTGACTACGAAAAATATAGCTCGGGATTGGGAAGTATTTTTCATGGTGGTTTTTTCGCTAACTTTCCAGCACAAATCAAAGTACCAAGTGATGGTTATTGGAATGTACTTATACATCCCTCGTTGCCAGATAGAAATGATATTGAGTATTCGGTAAAAATAGTAAAAATGGTTCCAAGCAAAAGTTCGGACTGTGTAAACTAAAAAAGACACTTTCTATATGTGCCCATTCATATAACAATCATGCCTTAAAACTTGGGAAGGTGATTCCCCCTGATACCTCAATCTTGCCAGTGAGAGAGGCCATTGCCCAGAATGGTATTTTCTCAGGCTTTAGAATAGGATGAAACACACCTCTTAAAATGCACGTCATCCCGATTAATTGCAGCTACTTATAAACAATCTCGCCCTTGGACTGATATTGATTAGCATCCAGCGGAGAATGCTTTTCAATGTACTGTTTTAAGACTTCGGCATCGATAAAACCGGTATTTACGTAACCCGGTAATGTATCAATTTTCGGATAGCCATCGCCCCCCAGCGCATTGAAATTCAGTGTAGCCAAACGATACGTTTTATTCGGTTCTAACGGCTTACCCTGGATTTTGACATCACTAACGCCGTTACCATCAGCCACCAGGCTGACATTGGCAAATTGTGCATAAGCACCTGAATCGACTTTCTTATTAGCAACCACAGCCAAATACTTCTCAACCTCACTGCCTTTCATATCGGCGTAAACCAACGTATTACCAAACGGCTGTACTTTAAGTACATTTTTATAAGTAATATCACCGGCATCAATAGAATCACGAACACCACCACTACTCATCACCGCGAAATCTGCGCCAGCACGTTCCATTTGTGCGGCTAATAATAAACGCGCTAGATTGGTTTGCTCGAAACGAACTTTATTGCGGTCTCCCTCCAGCTTGCCATTTACACTGCCGACTTTAATATCCAGTTGCGCTTTACCTTGATCTTCAAATGGCGTCAGCAATTTCAGCATTCCGGGATCTTGTGTGATCTCTTGAGTGTAAAATACTCGCTCACTGATACCGTCAGCTTTTTCCACTTTTTTCTTCAGATTGATCGGGATTAATTGGTAACTGACCAGCTTTAACTCACCATTACGGAAGGTGAAATCAGCCCGGCCAACATATTTACCCCATTCATGCGCCTGAACAATCCAAGTGCCATTCTGCCGATCAGGGGCACAAGGGGTACCTGGGACATAATTAGCCTGTTTATGATTTTCACTGGCCATACAGACCGGATCTTGCGAGTGACCACCGACTATCATATCTAGATAGCCCGCTGGCAGGCTGCGCGCCATCTCTACGTCACCTGCGGCGTTAGAACCATGCTTACCATCATCGTAATGCCCCATATGGGTAGCCGCGATAATAATGTCAGGCTTTTCAGTTTTCCTCAGTTGTTCAACCACCTGCTTCGCTTCGATGGCGGGTACTTTGAATTCTATATCGGTGAAATACTCGGGATTACCGATCTTGACAGTGTCATCCGTCGTCAAACCGATGACCGCAATTTTCACCCCCTGTTTATCAAACAAGGCATAAGGTTTGAATAATCGCTGCTGGGTACTTTTCTGATAGATATTGGCTGACAATAAAGGGAATGTGGCCCACTTCTCTTGCTGGCGCAACACACTTAGCGGGTTATCAAATTCATGATTACCGATAGCCATTGCGTCATAACCCACCAGATTCATACCACGGAAATCAGGCTCTGCATCCTGTAAATCAGATTCCGGTACGCCAGTATTAATGTCGCCTCCCGAGAGTAATAACAAGCTTCCCCCTTGTGCGGCAACTTGTTTTCGGATGCTATCAACCAAGGTCTTCTGTGCCGCCAAACCATACTCACCGTGGTCGTTTTGCCAGAAGTGCCCGTGATGGTCGTTAGTGTGCAGTAGGGTGATATCATAAGTTTTATCTTTTTCCCAAGCACCCGCCCATCCCGGTGCAAACGCCAGCGATACAGCCAAAGCACATGCTGCCGTCGGTAATGAAAAACGCATGGCAAATCTCCATGTTGTCGTTAGAAGCCATCAGATAAGAACTGGCTTAATAAGTAATAATGAGGAGGTATAGATCAATAGCATGAAAAATCAAGATGATACTGTGACACAGTTTCCAATGTAACTTGATGCCACATACTCGAGTTTCATCGCTTTGGAATATATATCAAATTGTGTCAGATGTAGTAAAAATCATCCGATCTGCATAATATGCATTCATTACCAACATAGTATTAACATTAAAACTATTAGGCGAATACTCACTATGACCGATCGTTCTGATACCGGATTCGAGGCTCCCGTTAAAACCACGATAAAACGAACCTCTTTCTCTATTTTGGGTGCTATCAGCGTATCCCATCTACTCAACGACATGATCCAATCGCTAATTCTGGCGATATATCCGCTATTACAGGCTGAGTTCTCACTGAGTTTCGCGCAGATTGGGCTAATCACACTGACTTATCAACTTACCGCCTCATTATTACAGCCCCTGATTGGCCTCTATACCGATAAACACCCACAACCCTATTCACTGCCGATGGGTATGGGATTTACTTTGTCGGGTATTTTACTGCTCGCAGTCGCCACAACCTTCCCAGTAGTGTTATTGGCAGCAGCATTAGTCGGAACCGGCTCTTCGGTCTTCCACCCCGAATCCTCGCGGGTAGCGCGCATGGCATCAGGTGGGCGTCATGGCCTGGCCCAATCAGTCTTTCAAGTGGGCGGCAATTTCGGTAGTGCTCTCGGCCCACTATTAGCCGCTATCCTTATTGCACCTTATGGTAAAGGCAATGTAGGCTGGTTTTCACTCGCGGCATTACTGGCAATTGTGGTGTTATTGCAAGTCAGTAAATGGTATCAGCAGCAGCAAAGAGCCGTTCATGGTAAGCCAGTAAAAATCTTATCGGCAAAAGTGCTCCCCAGAAAGACTGTTATCAGCACCTTAGCTATCTTGATGGTGCTGATATTCTCTAAATACTTCTACTTGGCAAGCATCAGCAGCTATTACACCTTTTATCTGATGCATAAGTTCGGTATTTCGGTACAAAATGCCCAGATACACTTATTTGTGTTCTTATTCGCAGTAGCCGCCGGCACCATTATTGGTGGCCCTCTTGGTGATAGAATAGGACGAAAGCATGTAATTTGGGGGTCAATATTGGGTGTTGCCCCCTTTACCCTTGTTTTACCCTACGCTTCTTTGTATTGGACTGGGGTTTTAACCGTGATCATTGGTGTTATTCTGGCATCTGCCTTCTCAGCAATTCTGGTGTATGCGCAAGAGCTAATTCCAGGAAAAGTTGGGATGGTATCCGGTTTATTCTTCGGTTTTGCTTTTGGCATGGGGGAATAGGTGCGGCTATACTAGGGTATGTTGCTGATTTAACCAGTATTGAGCTGGTTTACCAAATATGCGCATTCCTACCCTTACTTGGAATATTTACGGCCTTACTGCCCAATATAGACGATAAGTAATAGTAATAACCTTATAATCCCGACTGAGATATGTATTTTAGTCGGGGAATCGCCCGACTGAATCGTGACAAAAATAGCAAATCCCCGACAAACAACCACTTCAAACAATTTTCATGCCAAAGCTGACTTTTATCAGTAAAAAATGAATTTTTATCGGGCATTGATCGCATAAATGCAATAAACTGATGTTATTGCTGTGAAATGCTTACCTACTGGCATGTTCCCAATCGCATTCAAAATGCAAAAGGCGATAAGTGAATCCATCCCGATAAGCTTGATTCGGATGACAAATCTGCCAAAAGTAGATTTAAACGCAGCTAACACACCTGTAACGTTAAAAATGACAGGCATGACTAGAAGGAGTCTGGATGCACCACTCAACACCCTTAATTACCACGATCGTCGGAGGCCTTGTTCTCGCCTTCCTCCTGGGCACTCTGGCACACCGCCTGCGCATCTCGCCACTGGTGGGATACCTTGCCGCAGGGGTGCTGGCCGGGCCATTTACGCCAGGTTTTGTTGCTGATACCTCATTAGCACCTGAATTGGCTGAAATTGGTATTATTTTGTTGATGTTTGGTGTCGGACTTCACTTCTCCCTTAAAGACCTCCTCGCAGTAAAAGCTATCGCCATACCCGGTGCTGTTGCACAAATTGCCGTCGCCACCTTGCTCGGCATGGGATTATCTCATTTATTAGGCTGGGATTTGATGACAGGGTTTGTCTTCGGTCTTTGTCTATCAACAGCCAGCACTGTGGTATTACTGCGAGCATTAGAAGAACGGCAACTGATTGATAGCCAACGAGGACAAATCGCTATTGGTTGGCTGATTGTTGAAGATTTGGCAATGGTACTCACCTTAGTACTCCTGCCGGCATTTGCAGGTGTGATGGGGAACGAAACGACCAGCCTGAGCCAATTATTTACTGAATTGGCAATTACAATTGGCAAAGTTATTGCCTTTATCACGCTGATGATTGTGGTTGGGCGGCGTCTGGTGCCCTGGATACTGGCTAAAACTGCCAGCACAGGCTCACGAGAGCTATTTACCCTCGCGGTACTGGTGTTGGCCTTAGGCATTGCTTACGGCGCTGTAGGGCTATTTGATGTCTCCTTTGCCCTTGGGGCATTCTTCGCCGGCATGGTATTGAATGAATCTGAACTTAGCCACCGCGCGGCACAAGATACCCTCCCCCTACGTGATGCCTTTGCCGTGCTGTTCTTCGTCTCCGTTGGAATGCTGTTCGACCCTATGATTCTGCTCCACGAGCCATTAGCCGTTCTGGCGTCACTGGCTATTATCATCTTCGGTAAATCTGCCGCAGCATTTATATTAGTACGCCTGTTCGGCCACTCAAAACGCACCGCACTGACTATTTCTGTCAGCCTGGCGCAAATTGGTGAATTCGCCTTTATTCTGGCAGGACTTGGAATTTCTCTTGGTTTGATGTCCGAGCATGGTCGTAATTTAGTGCTGGCAGGAGCAATCCTCTCAATTATGCTTAATCCGTTGCTCTTCACCCTGCTGGATAAATATTTAGCCAAGAATGAGACAATGGAAGACCTGATTCTGGAAGAAGCTGTCGAAGAAGAAAAACAGATACCGGTTGATCTATGTAATCACGCATTACTGGTGGGTTATGGTCGCGTTGGCAGCCTATTGGGGGCAAAACTCCATGCAGAAGGCATTCCATTAGTGGTCATTGAGAATTCTCGCCCAAGAGTCGAAGCGCTGCGTGAGCAAGGAATTAATGCGGTACTGGGCAATGCTGCCAGTGCAGATATTATGTCTCTGGCACGTTTAGATTGCGCCCGCTGGCTATTACTGACAATTCCAAATGGCTACGAAGCCGGTGAAATTGTCGCCTCAGCCAGAATAAAACGGCCTGATTTGGAGATAATCGCCCGTGCTCATTATGACGACGAGGTGGTTTATATATCTGACCGGGGAGCTAATCAGGTGGTTATGGGTGAACGAGAGATTGCCAACAGTATGCTTAACATGCTGAAAATAGAAACTCTGACCGAAGAAGATAAAATGTCGGCCTGCCCTATCTAATCCACTATAGCAATCATCTTATCGGCAATAAATACAAACAGGGCCAGCATATGCTGACCCTGTTTTATATTTGCTATTCCCTAATCACCGTTCCCAGTATGACTCTTCTAAACTGTCTTCTCGTTCTGGTAAGCCACGCGTTAAGCGCGGTGAATGTTGATTCAATACCTGATAACTGACCCGATTAGCATATTTACACACCTGCGCTAAAGAGGAATAACTCAGATAACTGCGCACATGTTTACTGGAGTTAGGAACATTATTACGGTGATAACCATTAGCCGCAATATCATGCAACACAGCGGATAATGCACCATCCCCAGCGCCATTGGTGTTCATTATTTTTTCGGGGCCACCCATATATGGCGCAATATGAGAATAGATACGCCATGGACTCTCACAGTGTTTTTTACGCATCACCCGACTAAATTCATACATGTTAAATTCAGCAATAGCACCAGGTAATAATGGATGCTGAGTTTGACGCTTATTAGCCTCTTCGGTATAGCCTGCCATATAAAGCCCATTTGGGCCAGCAGTGCAAAGAACTAAATCAACCCATTCCAATGCCATATCAGAGGCCATCAGCGGATCATTCAGCCCGGTAAGCTCATAAGCTTCATCTTCATTCATCGCTAATATAGAAACATGTTCCTTGAGGAAATCGCGCCACCACTGCGGATTATCTGCAATAACATATTTTGTCCCTAACGTCATCACAACCGGAACATTATATTTCTTTGCATAACTGATGGCCTGCATGGTGGCATCGGGCATGGGTTCACCCGCCTTACAACGCACCAGATAAGCGGTGAGCACTAATGCAGAAGCCCCAGCGATAACATCTTCAGGAATGCTCTCTGGCCGTAACTGATTCATTTGACCAGGGCTAATCGCAAATGTCCTTTCGCCATTGTCAGTGATTAACGTAAAACAACGCCCAATAGCACCATCGACCGCCTGTAAATAATTCAAATCAGTACGACTCGAGGTATTACACAAATAGCGGTAGGCATAACTGCCTATTTTGATATTGCTGCACATAGTGCCCAACAAAACTGAGCGGTCATCAGCCAACACAGAGTAATTATGCAACGTATTACCAATAGTGCCACCGGCAAACTCATGCGTAATCAAACTATTAGAAACCAACTCCTGATAAAGACGCTCAGCCACATCGTCCTCAATCACCAGCGAATGCCCCTGGCTAAGACCATAACGCGCAATAAAACCTTCATCAACTTTCGCTTCAATATCGACCAACGTCTGATCAATACCGACGATATAAGATGTGCTCACTTCATTTTCAGTCTGCGCCGGTTGTAATAATGGATCTCGAGCATTGACGGGAAAATAGTGCTTGGACTTGCGTTTACCAGGAAATTTCATTGTTTTGAGTTACAAATGTGAAGATGAAAGATAAGGAATTTTAGCACATGTTAGCAAGTATTCAGCGATCATAGCCGTTAGGATTTGATTGTTGCCATTTCCATGCATCCTTAATCATTTCCGTTAGGGTTCTTTTTGCTTTCCAATCTAATTCGTTGAGGGCCAATTCAGCACTTGCCCAGCACTCAGCAATATCTCCATTACGGCGCGCCACTATTTCGTACGAGATTTTTCTGCCTGAAATACGTTCAAATTCACTCACCATCTGAAGAACTGAATATCCAACACCTGATCCTAGATTATAAACTTTATATCCAGAAGTCAGCTTTTGAAGCGCACAAACATGCCCGTCAGCAAGATCCATTACATGAATATAGTCCCGAACACCTGACCCATCTTTGGTCGGATAATCATTACCATATACCGCTAATTTAGGAAGTTTACCGACAGCTACCTGGGTAATAAAAGGCAATAGATTGTTTGGCTTCCCATTTGGGTCTTCACCGATCAAACCCGAAGGATGAGCACCTACAGGGTTAAAATAGCGTAATGCCCTTATCGCAAAATCTGGATGAGCCAGAGAGAAATCTTTTAGTATCTGCTCTACCATGACTTTCGACGAACCATATGGATTTGTTGTGCCACCAATACGTGCATCTTCAGTCAGTGGGACAAACTCAGGATCACCATATACTGTAGCAGATGAGCTGAAAATAAATTTTTTGACGCCAGCTGCGACCATCTCTTCCAGCAAGATTATCGAACCTGTAACATTATTTTGATAATATTCGATGGGTTTAATAACTGATTCACCCACCGACTTTAAACCAGCAAAATGAATAACAGAATCTATACGGTACTCTAAGAATGTCTTCCGCAGGCAATCTCTGTCTAATACATCACCTTTGATAAAGGCAGCTGAGCGTCCAGCTATTTTGGAAACACGCAACAATGACTCAGCAGAAGCATTGGACAAATTATCTATAACAACAACATTTTGTCCTTGCTCCAACAATGCTAATACTGTGTGTGAGCCAATATAACCTGCACCACCAGTAACTAAAATAGTCATAACCTACCTATAGAATCTAATGAATGATATCAGCCATATCATGAACCAAGTATTATCTTCCTACACTTATCTTTAATATTATTGATATCAAATTTATTCTTTTGTTTTTGTGCAAACTTATAAAATGAATCATAATTTGAAAATATAGTATTAAGGGCGCATTCTAAATCTTCTGTAGAATTGTTTATCAAAATACCATTCTGGTCGACAACCTCACCGCAACCGCCCACATTACTTATAACAACAGGCAAACTGGCGCTGATGGCTTCAATTGCAGCCATAGGCAGACCTTCACTTTCTGACGTTAATACAAAGACATCATAGTCATTAAACTTGTTAAACCCTTTAATCTCACCATAGAAGTGAATATTCTTATAACAGCTATACTCCTTCACAAGATCTTGATAATACTCACCATCCCCAATCATATCGAGGTTAAAGTGAGGATTAGCAGCAGCGACTTTTAGCATTAAATCAGGCCGTTTAGGATAAGCCAGTCGGCATACATAGATAATTTTATTTTGACACGGTCGAGTAGGACGTTCAGCTAAAGGTGTAATCGCATTAAGTTGGGTTACTATTTTCTCAGGCTTGATGCCAATAATATTAACTGCTTTATCTGCATCACTCTGTGAAACACACCAAATCACATCCGTAATATTTGAAAGCAACCTTTCAATATAGCAAAACATGAATTTTAGTATATTACCATTATATATACATGACCAACCATGCGAGACATACACGCCACGGAAGCGCAAGAACAAGCGAACTAACCGACTGTAAAGCCCTGCATTAGCCGAACTCGATACTACAACATCGATCTTATTCTCTCTGAGAACCTTATATAAAGAATGTATAGCCTTAATACTGGCCATTCTTCTAATCTCAGGAATAATAATAATCTCATCGCAAACGATAGTCTCTGTTAACCAGCCTGGCTCGGATGTTATCAATATTACTTTACTATCATCTTTAAGTAACTTAACTTGTTCTAAAACCCAACCTTGTGCACCACCAATTATAGATTTTGTAATTACAAATGCAATATTCTTCATATCAGCCCCATAAATAATAAAATGCAATCCACTTATAAATGAATATCAAAAAATTCAATTGACATTAGTATATCCTTAATTTTCAATGTGACTTTTTTGCCAAATAAGATCGCAGATACCATCCGTGGGTTGAAAACCAGCTGGGGCTTCTAATAATAAAGAACGAATACGTTCGCAATCAAAATTGCTACAAGCGCTTTCAATCTTGTTAAGTAAACTATTTAGTTTATCCCACTCAAGCATAATCTCATTAGCTGCCATAATACGGGGATGATAGGTATTCTGCACTGATTCACCAATCAATAGTTCTTCATATAGTTTTTCCCCCGGTCGCAAGCCTGAAATTTCTATTGCGATATCTCCGTCAGGGTTTTCATCACTCTTAACAGAAAGTCCCGAAAGGTTGATCATGCGTTTGGCCAAGTCGATAATTTTGACAGGATCGCCCATGTCTAATACAAAGACATCCCCTCCCTGCCCCATTGCTCCGGCTTGGATAACAAGTTGTGCGGCTTCTGGGATAGTCATAAAGTAGCGAATAATATCTTTATGAGTCAGCGTAATCGGCCCCCCTTCAGCAATTTGCTTCTTAAAAAGCGGAACAACAGAACCAGAGGAGCCCAGAACATTCCCAAAACGTACCATACTGAATTTTGTATGACTTTGCTCTTTAGATAATGCCTGCAATATAAGCTCAGCTAATCTTTTAGTCGCTCCCATCGTATTCGTTGGCCGCACAGCTTTATCAGTCGATATCAAAACAAATTTGTCAACTCCCGACTTAATTGCGGCTTTTGCACAATGCAGAGTGCCAAATATATTATTTCTCACACCTTCAATAACATTATTTTCAACTAGGGGAACGTGCTTATAAGCTGCCGCATGGTAGACAGTATTTACTTGAAAGTTCGTCATCACTTCCACTAGCTGGTTTTCATTTTTTACCGATCCCAGTAATGCGACAAACTCCAAATTAATTTTATGGTTCCTGCATATTGCAGCGATTTCATTCTCAATAGAGTAAAGAGAGAATTCTGAAACATCAAAAAGTACCAGTAACTTTGGTTTTTCAATAACTATTTGGCGACATAGTTCAGATCCAATTGAACCACCGGCACCGGTTACCATTACGACTTTATCTGCTATATTCTTGGCTAATAACTTTTCATCAGGTACAACAGGGTCACGACCCAAAAGCTCCTCAATTGAGACTTTCTTTAAGCTGCTGATTTGTGCCCTGCCTTCAACCAAATCAGACATGCCAGGAATAGATAATACCTCGCAAGAAAGATTTTCTAGCTTACCAACCACCGCTCTGCGCTGACTTTGGCTAACACTGGGCATTGCAAGTAATATTTTTTTAATACCGTAGCGTTCAATTAGATACTCAAGTTTCTCAGAAGGATAAACAGTAACTCCGTGAATAACTGCTTTATGTAATTTTGGATTATCATCAATAAAGGCGATTGGAAAATACTCGCTAGCTTGCATTAATGCAGGTAATAATTGCCGCCCGGAAGCCCCCGCTCCGTAGATAACAACAGGAACCTGCCCTCTGACACCATAGTTTAGTAACATCCTAAAGAACAACCGAGAGCCACAAATTAAGACGAGTGAGAAAATAAAGAACATGACCGATACTGTTCTTGGTAAGTAGATCCCTAAAAAATAAGAACCAAAAACAAGTAAGCCAGTAGAAAGTATCACACCGACCATCACTGTATTAACTATTCTGGCACTCACATAACGCAGTACAGTACGGTATAGCCCCAAGCGTATAAAGACTAAAAGCGTTGGAGGTATGATGACAGCCAATGCAACCCATTGCGCAACGCTAGCAAATGGACTATCTACGTCAAGCCGCACCCAAAAAGCCCCCCAATATGCCAAAGTAATTAGAAAGGAATCCAATAACAGCATAATAGTTCGTTTAACAGTTCTTGGTAATGATAATAAAAAAACTAGAAACATATAATACCCAACCCCAAGACAGAATACGTAACCCCTATAAATGGTTAATTAAACCCATCGATTCACAAAGATAATAACACTGACTTAATTATTTTTTATACCAGCTTCAAGTTTATAATCGATATAAATAATTGGAGCATAAGAAATAATTAATGCAATTATAGGATTAACGACATCCAACCCAACCAGCAAAGCAATTGGGTATAGCCAGACGATATTTATGGCAATAGCGAGTAATGTGACAGGTAAATGTCTTTTAAATTTTCTGGATGCAATCTGATAACCATGACTACGATGAGCCTCATAAACTTTAAAACCCCCTAAAATTCTGCGTATCAGAGTCCATGTTGCATCAACAATAAATAATCCGAGTAAAATTAACCAACAAAAGAAGAATTTTGTTTCAATCCAACCTGCACTTATCGCTAAAGAACCGATAATTAACCCCAAAAAACCGCTTCCGGCATCGCCCATAAATATCTTCGCAGGTGGAAAATTCCACAATAAAAATCCCAAGACAGTGCATACAAGCAACCAAAGAGCCAGATAGTTATCTAATTCAATTCTATCGCCACTAATGATATAGATTGCAATTGTACCAAGACACGCGGCTACAGCTTGGCTGCTTGCTAAGCCATCAATACCATCCATGAAATTATAGAGATTAAGCATCCACACCAAAAATAGCAGACCGAAAATGTTACCTACAACACCGAGATCAATTACAAATCCAAAAATAGTTAGTGGAGGAAAGCCCCCGAGACAAAATAATAAAAATGCCGCCGAAGAAAAATGTGCAATGAGACGCCAACGTGCAGCAATATGCCCATGATCATCCCAAAAACCAACCAGCGCTATTAACCCACCTGATAAGATTAGCCCTATAACCGGTAAAATAGGAAAGTAGCCCAGTAAATAAAAAATAACCATACCGATTAGGAAACTTATAACTATAGCAATACCGCCCCCTCTTGGAGTTGGAATTACATGTGAGCTACGCGAGTTAGGGGTATCGATAATATTATTTTTTAATGCATAGATTCGCAGTAGATATGTCAATACATACGATGCAAGCAGAAATATTAGTAGTAATGATATTAAATTTAACATATTAACTCCGGTGTTACTTCATATTTCTCGCAACTATAGAAAAGCAAAATATCAAAAACCAACAATCAATAAATTCTTAAGTTACTTAATAACCAATGCTAGAAGATGAATTATCATTTATTACAAGAAGTATATATAGACACCCAACGAGAAACTATTTCCTCAATAGAGTTAATTTTTACTATTCGTTCCCTTACTCTTTCACCTAAAAGTATTTTATCGCTATCTGATAAACGTATCATTTTATTTATAGCATTCGATAAACCATCAGGATCTTTTACTGGTACAATAAATCCACACTCCCCCAACGCCTCTTTTACACCACCAGAATCCGTAGCAACAATCAACTTCTTACACGCCATCGCTTCAGTAATAACCAAAGGAAAACCTTCCCATTCAGAGGACAGTACGAAAATATCAGCAGCACACATTAATTGACGGATATCATCTCGCTGACCAAGGAATGTAACATATTGATCAATATCGAGTTCATTAGTCATTTCTTTAAGGTAGTCATCAAGATGACCTGTTCCCACGATGAATAGTAGTGGAATACTTCTATAACTATTATTTCTGAGGAGTAAGGAGTATGCATTCAGCAAGTTTGGATAGTCTTTTGCTTCAGTTAACCTTCCAATACTGAGGAGCATTGGTGTCTCTTCTGATATATTAAATTCAGCTCTTTTATTTTGTCTATCATTTATAGAAGAAACAAATTGAGATGTATCAATCCCATTAGTTACCACAATCATTCTATCAACAGTCGATGCGCGTTTACGAATGAAAGAGTCAACTGCATCCTGGCTAACATTAGTTGATAGAGAAGCAAGACGATCAGTATATCTATAGGCTAACATTCTCAAGGCACTGCCCTCATTGGTATTATGTGCAGTGCATATTAAGACTGGGATCTTAGTAAATAATCGAAGGACTCGGGAAAATATATTGGCATGAAACATATGGCTGTGAATAACATCAGGTTTAAATCTCTGTATTATTCCTCTAGCTTTAAATATTCCATTCAGTAAGTTAAAAATATTCTTATCTAACTTTAACTCATTTAATCGAACCCCTGCTTCAGGTTTTACTAAAGTATCCCCCGTAAGAGAAATAATCATGACATTGTGACCCGCTTCAAACATTTTATTAGCGATCAATACGGTCTGTTTTTCAGCTCCTCCCATACCAAGACCGGTAATAATATATAATAAATTCACTTTCACCCTCTTGTTTATATTGAAATTAAACTTAATGTGTATTTCTATTTATTAATATTTTCGATCAAGTTTTTCCATTTATTTCCAATTGTAGACTCTATTCTGTACTGGCCAGCGTTCTCTAATGACTTCATTGACATTGCCTCTCGTAAATTTTCATTATTAATCAGAAGAATAAGTCGTTCAACAAACATATCGCTGTCATCAAATGGCACAAGATATCCATCTTCATTATCAATGATTAATTCTGAAGGGCCAGTATCGCAGTCATAAGCTATAATCGGAAGCCCACAGGCTTTTGCTTCGAGTAGTACCATAGGAAATCCTTCGAATCGAGATGTCATGACATAGATATCCGACTGATTATATAAATCACTAACATTAGGTGTTGAGGGGAGTAGCTCTATATTACTTAATTTTAACGAATTTATTTTATTTAATAATAAATGTCGATCCTCACCATCACCTGCAATTATAAGTTTCCAATCAGGACAATTCTCTTCAACTCTTGCCCAGATATTTATTAAAAGATCAAAGCCTTTAATATGATTTAATCGACCCAAAGCCAGAACTGTTTTCGTTTTTTTTATTGCTAACTTATGTAATGGCTCAAAAGGTAATGGATTAGGTATAGATATTATTTTTTCAGGATATCTGTTTTCTTCTAGCCAATAATCACGATCTTTTTTTGTTAGAGTAACGACTGCATCAGCATATTTGGCAGCTACTTTTCTAGCGAGTTTTCGTGATTTTATAGTTAGATTATTCTTGTAATTGAAATGTTCCCACGATATATGTTTTACTTTTGTGCCTAATAAAGAAGTGGTACTGAATAATGCTAACATTGTATCAACATCAATCAGAATATCTATTGATTCATCTATTAAGATACGGCGCAATCTAAAAACAACAGAAAAGTAAGCAAAAGAAAAGCGTCTTTTTTCATCAAAAAGTGATACTAATTTTATTCTCTCATCAGCATAAAATTTAGGGGGGGTATTGCCACTTAAACTTATAATAACAACCTGATACCCGTCTTTAACAAGATAGTTGGCAAGAGCCAAACTGACTCTTTCAGTTCCACCGGTGTGGCTAATATCACCACCAAAGAAAGCAATTTTTTTCATAAAATACCTTATTGCCATTTAATTTTATTAATTATCACACCCGGTAGCGTAACAATCTTTACAAAGAGAGAGTTTTTTTCTTGATTCATATATTCACCATCTATCATAGCGACAACTTGATTAATACGTATGATGGTTTTTATGAAATCCAATGGCCTATATAACCATATTATTTTAGGTATATTATCAAGTAGAGCTTTACGTGATAAATAGTGGCCTATAGCATGTTTTTTTATGGATGACTTACTTAGGCGATTAGTTTCTACATCATCAAAGAAAATACGAACAGGTATTGAACTATAGTAAAAACAATAATCTTTAGCCGTTGTACTATAAAACCAAATTTCAGGAATGAAATTTATACTTAATGTTATCGGATAAAGATGTTTTTTTAGTAATTCTGTTTTAAAAAAATCAATTCTCTCACCACGGACTCCCGAGCGAAATTCATCAAACCACGAGTTTTTTTTATCTTCGTTAGATAGATAACAATTATTAGGTTTCATGGTTTCTGAACTCACCGAGATCGCCCTAATTCCGATAATCTCTTTGTCTTCAAGCACATTACTAATTGAGATCAGTTTGTCTATAGAGCCTGCAACAAGTGCGTCATCGGAATCTACCCCGATAAAATACGCCCCTTCAGCATTATTAACAGCGTTATTCCATGCAGCTTGCTTTCCGTGATTACTTTGGTAAATGTAATTTATTTTTATTCTATTTTCATTTTTAAATTCATTAATTAAATCGGCTGTGTTATCTGTAGAACCATCATCGATAATTAGCCACTCAATATCACTCCTATTTTGCTCGAGGATAGAAAGATAACAACGCTTTAATACATTAGCCCTGTTAAACGTTGGTGTAAATACAGTGACTGTTATCATTCTATTTCTAGTATCCTTATCAATAATGGCTAAACTAAATTAATTTATTTATTTATTTATTTTATATAATACTTCAAATAATAAATTTTTCCTTTTAAGAATAATGACTAGTAATATTAGTGATAAAGTTTCAACAGTGATAATTGAGACTATTCCGCCCCAAGCCCCATACCTTGCTGCAAGGTAAGCACAGAGAGGAATATGTATAATTGCTGATGCTATCGGTAACAGCGTGTATGCTTTTTTGTGACCATGTGGCAGAAGTATATAATTAGCTAAAGCAGCCGATTGTAAAACAAGGAAATAAACAGGAGAAAATAGTATCAGTAGATCAGACACTTCGGAATATTCATCGCCAAACATTATTTTGGTAATTAGTTTTGAAAAAATAATCACAAATGAGATTATGAGTATACATAATACTCCTTGCCAATAAAAAATCCTTCTAATCAATGAATAAGCTTGTTCTTTATTATTGACAAGTAGAGCATTTATTCTTGGATAGAAAGCATTCCCTAGTATTAAAAACACACCAAGAATAGCACCTTTCATCCTATCAGCAGCAGTGAATATACTTACTTCGTATACATTACTGAATATTCCAATAATTATTGTAGTACTCATACTATAAAGACTATTAGACAATATTGCACAGAAAAGGGGGAGTGAGTCTTTTAATGTATGTGTAATCTGTAGATTTGAGAAAGCAATTACTTTTATTAGCTTCTGCTTGTAAATATATATTACAGCAATTATCCCAGCCAACAAACTTAACGATGACTGTATTATTATAGCAGCTTTAATATCAGCATCATTATGAACAAATAGAAAGAACAGTGGCAGTAATGCTAACCTAGACACCACCATTAATTTCGTAACAACTGATAGTTTTTCTATCCCCTGGAAAAACCAAATTGGCATTAATACAGTGCCGATTAGCATGAGAATTGTATAAATTAACTCACTTCTAATAATTGCATATGAACTTACCGATGCCAATATGATAACACTCAATATAGACACAAGACATAATATAGATTTTGCACATAATGTTTCAAAGAAAACTTTAGATATGTACTCAGGTTCATTTTGGCGTTCAGCTATTCGTTTAGATGCTGATAAGTTAAATCCAAAATCAATAAATATAACAAAATATTGTGCTATTGAAATAGTTAGACTATAAACACCAAATCCCTCAACACCCAAAACTCGAGTTAAATAGGGCAATGTTAAAAGGGTTATAATATAGTTGCTACCTTGCAATATGAATAGAGAAAATATATTTTTTCGCAAGACTGACATTTTATGTTCCAACGATTGGATTAAACTCTATTATTAATGAGCACTAAGTATTTTTAATTAGTTTTTTCTTTCATAAAGCAGGATCTACTTTCCGTGAGTGCTTAGAATCAAGTCAAACGAAATCAAGATACGCTACCGCCCTTGGCTTAACAGCTACCAATGCACTGGACTTAAAGTTCTCATTGCTATGATATTAAAACCAGAATTAACAAATAGTTAGAGAAGTTTTTTACTATTTAAACTTTAATAAACGAATAATTTTCATACATCTGAACATGTATTACAAGCAAACAACTGAGTAAAAACATGTTATTACATATTATTTTGAAACAAATCAATACATAACCGCTTATGAATAAAGGGATAGCGGGTCAATTTATTGTTTTATCAGCTGTTCTAAAAGATCAATATGCCCTTCATCATCGTTCAAAGCAGGGATGTATTCGAACTTTTCACCCCCTGCATGTAAGAAAATCTCGCGATTTTGTTCTTTGATCTCTTCCAACGTTTCCAGGCAATCGGCAGAAAAACCAGGACACATCAACTGAATATGCTTAACCCCTTGAGAAGGCAAACTTTTTAAGGTTTCATCGGTATAGGGAGTTAACCACGGTTCACGACCAAAGCGAGATTGATATGTCATCATGATTTTCTCAGCCGGTAATGCTATTTCAGCACGTAAAGCGCGGCTAGTATCTTCACAACGTTGCGGGTAGTCATCACCTAGTTTTGCATAGCGTTTTGGTATCCCGTGGAATGATAGGACTAATCGATCGGGTTTGCCATGCTGTTCAAAAGAGCGTTCGACGCTTTGTTTTAATGCTGAGATATAGCTTGGATGTTCTGCATAATCACGGATAAATGTAACTGAAGGTAAACGGCGATAGCCCTTCAATATGCGAGCAACAGCATCCCAAACCGCAGCACTGGTTGAACAGGAATATTGTGGGTAAAGCGGCAAAACCACCAGCTTGGTGACACCTTGTGACAACAGTTTATCAATGGCATCAGGCAGATTTGGCGAACCATAACTCATCCCCAACTCTACTGGGATTTCGGGCATACGTGCTGCCAAGGCTTTTTGCTGGCGGCGGCTATAAACCAGCAGTGGTGACCCCTCTTCCATCCAGACAGATTGATAGAGCTTTGCTACACGAGGAGATCGAATAGGAAGAATTACACCGCGTAACAAGGGCCACCACAGCCACGGTGAGGTATCAACCACCCGGCGATCACTCAGAAACTCAGCCAGATAACGCTTGACCGCCTGTGCAGTCGGAGCATCCGGTGTGCCCAGATTGACCATCAGTACACCGAGTTTGCTTTGAATCATGCCAGATGTCCTTATTGTATATGCTACGCCGATTATTCGAGCTAACGAATACACCTTAGCCAATATCTGTAAAATAGAAAGGCGACCCTAGGCCGCCTTTCTATTTTAGCATCCAGGATTAACCGAGAATAGTCGCCAGTTCTGCACTAATTTCTGGCACTTTACGGGTTCCATCCAGCTTAAAATACTGTGTATTGCCAGCATCAGCTTCTTTACGATAGTAAGAAACCAAAGGAGCAGTTTGTTGATGATATTCAACCAGACGCTTGCGCACCGTGTCTTCTTGGTCATCCTTACGGATTGTCAGTTCTTCACCGGTAGCATCATCTTTATCTGCAACTTTAGGCGGGTTAAATTTAACGTGATAAACCCGACCAGAAGCAGCATGTACCCGACGGCCAACGATACGCTCAATAATCAGTTCGTCCGGAACATCAAACTCCAGCACATAATCAACCTTGATACCGGCTTCTTTCATGGCATCAGCTTGAGGAATGGTACGTGGGAACCCGTCTAACAGGAAACCGTCACGGCAATCATCCTGTGTGATACGCTCTTTTACCAATGCGATAACCAGCTCGTCAGTAACCAGCTTGCCAGCATCCATAATCTCTTTCGCTTTCAGACCTAACTCAGAACCAGCTTTTACAGCGGCGCGCAACATATCACCAGTAGAGATTTGCGGAATACCGTATTTCTCCATGATGAATTGAGCCTGAGTACCCTTACCAGCGCCCGGAGCGCCCAGCAGAATGATACGCATTGCGTAAATCCCCTTGCTATGTAGTTTTTCTATGTGTTTTTACTTAAACAAATCGAAATTGTGGAAAACAAGCAACCATACCATTTTCAGGGGGGTTGGCTCAAGGCGCGTGAGGCCAGTTGGCAAGATTACTGCGGAGAAAACAGAGTGAAATAGGGCGTCAACTCAAGCATCTATCAAAAAGAACGCCCCTGATAAGACATTAATCAGGGGCATTGTATGGGGCATTATGCCGTTAACAACTGATTCATTCGACGGATAAACTGATTTGGATCATCTAACGTTCCCCGTTCAGCTAACAGTGACTGATCCAGTAGTAGTTCGACCCATTCAGCAAATTGAGTGTCATCAGTGACATCTGCTGCACGCTTAACCAAACTGTGCTCCGGGTTCAGTTCGAAGATATACTTCACTTCCGGCGCTTGCTGCCCTGCGGCAGCAAACAGTTTAGCCATCTGAGTGCTCATTTCATCAGAATCAGTGGTCACAATCGCCGGGGTATCTGTCAGGCGATGTGTCAGACGAACATCTTTCACGCGCTCACCCAGCAGAGTTTTCACACGCTCAACGAACGGTTCCAATGCCTTATCAGCTTCTTGCTGCTCTGGGCGCTCTTCATCAGCCAGCTTATTCAGCGAGTCGTCTGCTTTACTGACTGACTGGAGGGATTTACCATCAAACTCAGTTAGATAGCTCATCATCCACTCATCTATACGATCAGATAGCAGCAAGACCTCAATGCCTTTTTTGCGGAACAGTTCCAGGTGCGGGCTGCTCTTCGCGGCGGCATAGCTATCGGCAGTGATATAATAAATCTTATCCTGCCCTTCGGTCATACGGCTAACGTAATCTTCCAGCGAGACGGTCTGTGCTGAACTGTCAGTATGGGTCGACGCGAAGCGCAGTAATTTGGCGATGGTTTCTTTATTACTACCATCCTCCGCCGGGCCTTCTTTCAGCGCCATACCGAACTGCTGCCAGAACTGCTGATATTTCTCAGCATCATCTTTAGCCAGTTTTTCCAGCATTTGCAGTACGCGCTTGGTCAGCGCACTGCGCAGGTTCTGAGTCACACGGCTGTCTTGCAGGATCTCACGCGATACGTTCAACGGCAGGTCGTTGGAATCGATCAGGCCACGAATAAAACGTAGATAATTCGGCATGAACTGTTCAGCGTCGTCCATAATGAACACGCGCTGCACATAAAGTTTCAAGCCATGCTTGTGGTCGCGATTCCACATATCCCACGGTGCCTGCGCCGGGATATACAGCAAGCTGGTATATTCCTGTTTACCCTCAACGCGGTTGTGGCTCCAACTCAGCGGGTCGGTAAAGTCATGAGCAATGTGTTTGTAGAATGCTTTGTATTCATCGTCAGTGATATCTGCTTTACCGCGAGTCCACAGAGCCTGCGCTTTGTTGATTTTTTCCCAAGTAACAGTACCATCTTCTTCGTTTTTACTTTGGATTTCAACCGGCAGCGCAATATGGTCTGAATACTTGCTGATAACTGAACGCAGACGCCAGTCATCCAGATACTCATCTTCACCCTCACGCAAGTGAAGCGTAATTTCTGTGCCACGTTCTTCTTTGGTAATATCCGCGATGGTGTAATCACCCTCGCCTTGCGACTCCCAGAACACACCGGCATCGGCTGGAGCACCCGCGGCGCGGGTACGCACCGTGACTTTATCTGCCACGATAAACGCCGAGTAGAAGCCCACACCAAACTGGCCGATCAACTGGCTGTCTTTAGCTTGATCGGAACCAATAGATTCAAGAAATGCTTTAGTACCTGACTTGGCGATAGTACCTAAGTTATCGATGACTTCATCACGGCTCATACCGATGCCGTTATCACTCAGGGTCAACGTGCGTTTCTCTTTATCAAAATATAAACGCACTCTCAGCTCACCATCACCTTCGAACAATTCCGGGTTAGATAACGCACGGAAACGCAGTTTGTCCGCAGCATCCGAGGCATTAGAGATCAGCTCGCGCAGGAAGATTTCTTTATTAGAATAAAGCGAGTGAATCATCAAATGGAGAAGTTGCTTTACTTCAGACTGGAATCCACGGGTTTCTTGACCTTTCATACTCATTAATTACCTCAATCCAAATTATCGATAGGTAGATAAAGTCGAACAATGAGGATCAAATGGGGCCAATGGATGAAGGTTTCAAGTCTACACACAGAAAAAATAGAGAATCGAGGGCGATTGACTTGTTATCCCGAATAAATTTATTCGTAAGCTAATCAATAACAAGGCCACCGCCCACGGTAGAGAATGGTATCAATACTTAATGGGATGACGCCCGGCCAGTGAGTGCGACAGTGTCGTACCATCGACCATTTCCAGCTCACCGCCTACCGGTACGCCATGAGCGATACGGCTGGCTAATGCGCCATACTGACCACACATCTGACCAATATAGTTAGCGGTCGCGTCCCCTTCCACTGTCGGGTTAGTTGCCAGAATAACTTCAGTGATCGTCTCTGTAGAGAGGCGCTCTTCCAGCAAGTCCAAACCGATATCACCGGGGCCAATACCGTCCATCGGTGATAAATGCCCCATCAGCACAAAGTAGCGCCCACTGAACTGGCCTGTTTGTTCTACAGCATGGATATCTGCCGGGCTTTCGACCACACAGATTTGGCCATTTTGCTGACGACGCGGATTAGAGCAGATAGTACAACGGTCTTGCTCGGTAAAAGTGCGGCAATCCGCACAGTGACCGATTTCAGACATTGCCTGAGTCAATGCCTGCGCCAGACGCATTCCGCCACTACGATCACGCTGTAGCAATTGGAAGGCCATACGTTGCGCTGATTTCGGGCCAACGCCCGGCAAGCAGCGCAACGCCTCCATTAATGATTCAAGGAGAGGGCTGGTTTGCATCAGAACGGCATCTTAAAGCCTGGTGGTAACTGCATACCACTGGATACAGACGCCATTTTTTCTTTTTGCGTTTCGTCGATGCGACGAGCAGCATCGTTTAATGCGGCAGCAATCAAGTCTTCCAGCATTTCTTTATCGTCTTCAACCAACAGACTTGGGTCAATTTCAACCCGGCGGCAGTTGTGCGCCCCATTGATGGTTACTTTTACCAAGCCCGCGCCAGATTCACCGGTAACTTCCAATTTGGCGACTTCTTCCTGCATCTGCTGCATCTTTTCCTGCATCTGCTGGGCTTGTTTCATTAAATTGCCAATACCGCCTTTACCAAACATAGTCATCTCTCATCGCAAGGGGCCGCGTCAGTGCACCATGCACTTATCGCAGCGATTAAACTGGCCGGATACTCTCTTCATCCAGTTCTGCATCAAAGAAACGACGCAGTGTCTGAATGTTATTATCCGCAATAATTGACTGACGCGCTTGCGCCAGTTTTTCTTCATAAATAGCCTGTCGCCATTCCAGCGGGGTACGTTCCGCCAGATTATCGTCTTCCACGACGCTCAGTATAACCGTACTACCATGTAATTCACTCAACGCATCACTCAGCGCTTTTTGAGCTGACGGCGAATTTAAATGACGCTGAGCAGAACGCAGGTGAAGACAAATATTACCCGGTTCTATTTCTTGTTTAAATGCATTCAGAGCAAGCTGCTGCACCAATTTAGGAATTTGTAACTTATCAATCTCTGCCGCCCACGGGTCTCGTGCCATAGACTCTTCAGCTAACTTCGCGGACAATTCTGGCGTTTTTTCATGCTCCAGCGCAGAACGTAACGCTTTAGGCGTCGTTACCGGCTCTGGCGCAGCTTCCGGCTGGTTCTGTGCAGTCCAACGATAGGCTTCTTTTTTCGCTGGTTTCTTTTCTTCTGTTGTTTTGGCAGCCAGACGCTGCTGACTGCGCTCAGTCACTGAAGCCAAACGCTCCAGCGCTGAGTTTGCCGGCCGCGCTTTTCCTGGCGCTGCCGGCTCATTCTTTTTTGGTGTGGTCGCCCCTGATTGCCGCAGTAACTGTGTGCGCGCCTGAAGAAGTTGCGCGGTGGCATCGGGTAGCTGGCTATTCACCTCAGCCGCCCCCCGTGGAGGAGGTGCATCTGGTATCGCTGACACCGGTAGTTGTGCCTTTGGATCACGCGAAGGAGCGGGAGTGGTATTATTGGTTATCGCAACCGGAGCATTCACAGGCACAATCTGCGACTCAGCAATTATAGCCTTCGGATGAAAAGCCAGCGCGCGCAATAAGGTCATTTCAACCCCCATGCGGCGATCCGGAGCATAAGCCAGCTCTTTGCGCCCCATTAACAGCGTTTGATAATAGAGCTGAATATCAACGGGGGGCAATGTGCGAGCCAGCTCACGTAAGCGTGGTTCAATGGCGGCATAATGATTATCAAGCATTGATGGCAATAATTGCACCATCGCAATGCGATGCAGCAGACTTAAGGTTTCGACCAATAAATTTTCCCAGTCAACACCGCGTGAAGCCGCCTGCTCTACTTGCGCCATAACCTTAGCGCCATCGGCACTGACCAACGCTTCGATAATCGCCAGCGGCTGTTCATCATCCAACGAACCCAGCATCTGGCTGACCGTCGAGGTGGTGATTTGCCCCTGCCCCATCGCAATAGCCTGGTCCGCCAGACTTAGCGCATCCCGCATACTGCCATCAGCAGCCCGAGCCAGTAATTGTAAGGCGCGGGCATCACTGGTGATTTGCTCAGCTTGCAAAATTTTCTCGAGCAGCGCACGAATCTGTTCAACATCAATGGCTTTGAGGTGAAATTGCAAACAGCGGGAAAGGATCGTAACCGGTAATTTCTGTGGATCCGTCGTTGCCAGCAAAAACTTCACATGGGCTGGTGGCTCTTCAAGGGTTTTCAATAATGCGTTAAAACTATGGCGCGACAGCATGTGAACTTCATCGATCAAGTACACTTTGAAGCGGCCACGAGCCGGAGCATATTGCACGTTATCCAGCAGCTCACGGGTATCTTCTACCTTCGTTCGTGAAGCGGCGTCTATCTCGATTAAATCGACAAAACGGCCTTGCTCAATTTCCCGACAATTCGCACAAACACCACATGGTGCGGCAGTAATCCCAGTTTCACAATTGAGGCCTTTGGCCAACAATCGAGCGATAGTGGTCTTACCGACACCGCGGGTACCGGATAATAAATAGGCGTGATGGATTCGCCCTAACGAAAGGCCATTAGCCAGCGCCGTCAGTACATGTTCCTGACCAACGACATCTGCAAACGTTTGGGGGCGCCACTTACGGGCAAGGACCTGATAGCTCATTAATACTTCATCATTGATTTATAAAGAATAATTTAATCACCAATAAAAAAACAACAATTTAACCTACATATATTAAATGGTCTGTTTTCTAACACATTAACCCGAATAACTACAGGCTGAATCTTAGTGTAACAGTACGACCATCGTCATTCCCACAAATTTACTTTGTGGAAGTAGACTTGTCGATTCTTTGTACCCTGCGATGCAGTAATAAATCATTATTAGTTTCTGTGACCTGCTCCCCGTTGATTAGTACACCCCGATATTAGTAATGTCTTCATAAGCCACATGAGGACATCCCCATGAAGAAGCGTTTTTCCGACCAACAGATCATCACTATTCTCCGCGAGGCTGAAGCCGGGGTATCCGACCGTGAACTCTGCCGCAAGCACGCCATTTCCGATGCCACGTTTTACACCTGGCGTAAGAAGTATGGTGGTATGGAGCTGCCGGAGGTTAAGCGCCTGAAGTCGCTTGAAGAAGAGAACGCCAGACTCAAGAAGCTGCTTGCCGAAGCCATGCTGAATAAGGAGGCGCTTCAGGTGGCTCTTGGGCGAAAGTACTGACGACAGACCAGAATCGCGAAGCCGTGGTGTTGATGTGTGATGCAACCGGTCTGTCGCAACGTCGTCTCACAGGTTTGTCCCTGTCTACCTGCCGCTATGACGCTCAGCATCCGGCTGCTGATGTGCATTTATCAGGGCGCATCACTGAGCTGGCACTGGATCGCAGGCGTTTTGGTTACCGTCGTATCTGGCAGTTACTGCGCCGTGAAGGGCTTCATGTTAATCACAAACGCGTGTACCGTCTTTATCATCTGAGCGGGCTGGGCGTAAAACGCAGACGACGTTGTAAAGGGTTGGCAACAGGATTATAACCTGAATCGTACACATGAAAGTCTGGGGCATCTTCCCCCGGAGACATACCGAAAACAGCTAGAAAACTCTAATCAGGACTGTCTCAGATAACGGGGAGTGGACAGTTATTCCTGAGCTGAAACAGTGGCAACAACGCCCGCTGGAAGCGGTATACCCCTTCGTCTGGTTGGATGCTATCCACTATAAAATCCGCGAAGACGGGCGTTATCAGAGCAAAGCGGTCTACACTGTTCTCGCCCTGAATCTGGAAGGCAAAAAAGAGATACTGGGCCTGTATCTGTCTGAAAGTGAAGGCGCTAATTTCTGGCTGTCGGTACTGACCGACCTACAAAATCGTGGTGTGAACGATATTCTGATTGCCTGTGTGGATGGTCTGACAGGGTTCCCGGAAGCGATAAACAGCATTTACCCCGATACAGAAGTTCAGTTGTGCGTCATCCACCAGATCCGTAACTCGATAAAATATGTCGCATCGAAGCATCACAAGGCGTTTATGGCTGATTTAAAGCCAGTTTATCGTGCGGTATCAAAAGAGGCAGCGGAAATCGCACTGGACGAACTGGAAGAAAAATGGGGCCAACAATATCCAGTGGTACTTCAGTCGTGGCGGAGAAAATGGGCCAATCTGTCGTGTTACTTCCGATATCCGGCAACGATCCGCAAGGTCATTTACACGACAAACGCCATTGAATCGGTGCATCGCCAGTTCAGAAAACTAACAAAAACGAAAGGCGCGTTCCCGAATGAAAACAGTCTGTTGAAATTACTGTATCTGGGATTAATGAATGCGCAGGAAAAATGGACAATGCCGATCCAGAGCTGGAATTTGACATTGTCCCAGTTGGCGATTTATTTTGAAGGCCGCCTCGATAAAGTGATTACGTTGTAATGATTTTTTAACGTGACACAGAATTATGAACGCTCTCTCTGCTAATTCTCAATATTCCTTTACTATCTCCCCGTCTTCTCTTTGGTTATACGAAGTATCATTTGTAACATATTTTATAACCCCTCCTGATGTTTTATAAATTGTTACTATCTCATTTTTTTTATCCAAACAATTTGTTTTTGCATCATCAAAGCAATAGAATTCTGGAACGGGTATTTCGAAGTGTGAACCTTCTCTGTAATTTTCATAACCATTACCAAAATCCCAAATAGTTACAGAGAAGGTTCCATTAATATCATACTTAGGAGTGTCATACCTCGCCTGAATGATATCCTTATTGTCTTGCCACCAAGTTATCTTACCCTTATCTGTAATCGGCGGATTTTTGATTATTATATCGCTATGACCGTACACGCCGATAACCTCTACAGGCCTGAATTTCATCCATAAGCAATACGTTATAATGCAAAAAATAAAAAATCCACTTATGGTAAAAATCCATTTATTATTTTCTTTTTTTATCATGCTATTTTCTCCCTTTGATTTCCACCGTCGCTTTCATATCAGTCATAAATGGTTTATATCCAAACTGATTGTATCGCTGGAGGGTAAACCAGAGGCGGAAGAAACGGAGGTTACGATACTTCATAATATCTTGGTTATCCAATCCAAAGTGATCCTGTACATTGTAGTGAACGATAGCCCGATAGCTGTCTTTCTCTATATGTAGCGCTTTTATGGTGATGTGTGTTGCGTATGTATCATGTACCGTTATACCCAACCCATTAAAACGATCTTGTGATCTATCGAATTTTGGTAAAATTGTTTTTTGCATATCACCAAATGATGGCATGAGATTTTCAGGAAAAATACTCTTATCCCAATCGATTCCTCTTTCAATTATTTCTTTTATTTTTAATAGTGAACTTTTGTTTGATTTATCACCAACAATTTGCTCTTTCAAGGCTGAATCTAAAGACATATTCCTAAATGGCGCACCGTTACCGTTCTGCATATGAGTAATCATTTTTTCGATCAGGTGCTTATATGGGCCGTAAATAGAAAATGACTGCGATAAGCTGCGGAACTCATCGAAGAGGATCCTTGCACATTCCTGCCGCGTCACCTTCTCTATTTTTTCGTCCACACTATAATGCATATATTGTAGCTGCTTGAACGCCGTTATTTTAGTCAGTGTGTACGGGTTAGCTTTAGTAGACACATCACGCATATTAAATTTTGTCTTTAACTCTGTTTCACTTAAATCCCCACACCGCATATCATCAGCACCATAATCATCCATGCGTCTTTGAGTTCTAAAAACAGTGCAGGGAAAGCTTAATGCCTGCACTGTTACTTTGGTCGCTTCTGACATATTAGATTCCTTGTATGTTATTAACGGCTCTCAATATTTTTTATCAGATAGGAAATTTACTTTAGACTATTTAGGATGTAATGAGAAATGGACATTAATTGAATACTGAATATTATTCAGTCTATGCTGACCCAATGCAAGGGGAGTCATTTCATTTATAAGATATTCAGACTTTTCCTGCAAACAAGAATGAAGTGTGTTTCACAGAAATCCAGAACCTGAAGTGAACCTCAAGAGTTGGCGGGAATCAACATATGAAAGGGCGCACGAGGTTAAACAAATATCGCCATTAAGTTACGCAGCTAACACCTTGTTGCCAGTAATTCCTGTTGGAGTCAATGATAAGGTTGAAGCACTCCGTTTACCCTAAGTCCATATGGCGTCATTTTATCAACGTATCAAGATAATCAGCCCATTTTTGCAGCCAGACCTTACACTCTGCCTCGTAGCGGTAGAGGTCATAGGTGCCTTCAATACCCTTACGGGAGTGGCCTGGAATGGCCTCAGCAACTTCATTCGGGCATTGCAGACGGGATAGACCAGTACGAACAGTTCGGCGTAGGTCATGCGGTGTCCAGTGGGGGATATCGATCATCTGGCCTGGGTCACGTAACCTCCAAGAACCATCAGAAAGTGATTTTTGATGAAAAGGGGTTTTACCACCTCTGGACGGGAAAAGATGGATATCAGAGGAAGAGTGCAAAGTTTCCAAAAACTGCCTTGCTTGATAAGAAAGTTGAACAAAGCGTTCAGCACCTGTTTTCGTTTCTTTAAGGTGGATTGTACTTTTATCAAAATCTATATTACCTCAAGCCATTTTGCAGACTTCTCCAGTACGGCATCCTGTCCATAAAGTTAGCTGCAATATATTTTTGATCGTCGCTAAATAGGTTGAATTAGTTAACCAGCTTAGAAAGAGGGATAGTTCCTTGTCAGAAAATACTCGTTTACCCCGCGGCATCGTTATGAAGAGTTCGTCTTATTTCAGCCTGTCCTAGCTTGTTACGTGAACCAAGAGTAATCCGACCATCTGGCCCTTTTCGATCTTCAATACGTTGAATCAAATACAGTTCAACAAGCCCCTCTAGCGCCAGAGTCCGCTCCTGCTGCTTTTTATATTCATCAGCTTTAAGTTGGTTAGCTGCTTTGATTTCAGTTGTAGGACAGCGCCCTTCATTCTTCACTTGTTTTAGGTCTTGGAGTTTAGCTCTAACTTGCGCAAGGGTGATGTTGGGAAAGTGGCCTATCTTAATTTGGGTGAGTTTGTGGGTTAGAGGACTGGTATAACGATAGAAAAAGGTTTTAACACCAGTAGCACCACAAGTAAGCCGTAATCCTCGGTTTTCACCGGTATCTGCTTTATCTTTGTCAGCGGGCTTCATTGCTTCAATGGCTTTGGTTGATAGTGTATTTTCATCTGTTTTTCAACCTGTTAGCTACATATGCTGTTACTACTATATGACGCATATCATACCGCAGATAATCAGCAACCTATATTTTGACCTACAGTAAAATGTAGGGTTCAGTGGTTTTTAGTGAGATTTCATGAGACTAACTGACACCATAAAAAACATAATTAGTTGAGATTTAATATAAAAAATGTTTTTTTCATTTAAAATTCATAGGGGGGAAGTTAATTACGATACTAATAGCTCATTAATACCGGAGAAGTTGGATAATCCAGTAGGTCATGCTAACACAGCCTCGGCACTGACCGCGAGGCCGATATTTTCAATTCCCCTTCGGGCTTGAGGCTGTAGCGTTGCTAGCGAGTTCGTTACCTGAATCAATTAGTTGTAATTAAGACGACTTGAATCGGTTCATCAGGTTTAATGAGCCTCCTCCTTGAGGCTCCCCCTACCGACTGGCATCAATGCGATTAAAATCGGTTTTCAGCCGATTCGTTGTTCACTTGCAGCCTACCGGCACCTTCTGGCTCTTTGGGTATAAAATCAATGGCCGTCGAATGAAACCAAACTGTAGCAATGAATCCCTTGCTGGGTTAGACGTGCTTCACCCCCCAATTCAGGTAAATTAATTACAAACGCCGCGTCAGTCACTTCACCGCCAAGTTGACGGATAAGTTTTACAGTGGCCTCAATTGTCCCACCGGTGGCTAACAAGTCATCAATAACCAAGACCTTATCGCCTGGTTTGATGCTGTCAGTGTGAATTTCCAGCTTGTCAGTGCCGTATTCCAACTCATAGCTTTCGCTGATAGTTTCTCGCGGTAATTTACCGGGTTTGCGCACGGGAACAAAACCAACGCCCAGAGACAAGGCAACCGGAGCGCCGAACAGAAAACCACGGGCCTCAGTACCGACGACTTTCGTCACGCCCGCATCCAAATAGCGCGCTACCAGCAATTCGATGCTGGCAGCATAAGCTAATGGGTCTTCCAGCAAGCTGGTCACATCACGGAACAGTATTCCCGCTTTTGGATAATCTGGAATAGTTTTGATACTGTCTTTAATATATTTAAGCTGTTGTGCTGTATTAGTTGCAGTAGCGGTCATAATTTGTGCCTGGATAAAACTGCTGTACATACTAAAGCGCGGCAGCCAATACCAAGGTGGCATTGGCTAAGTAATTGACTCTATCAATGACTCCACGATAGTTTAAATCACTGCATCCTGAACCCTAAGGACACAACGAGGGATTACCCCGCGCACGAAAACGCTCAAATCTATGCAAACTGGCGCAAAATTGCAACTGATGAGCAGCACTCAGCGCCGTTTTTGTTGCGACAGGTCAATAACCGGTATGCGCAACATAAAGGTCAACAATATGATTAGTATCAGAAGTAATATGCCTCTCACCCACCAAATTTTCACTAACCAAAGTGAAAGGGAAAATGTTAGCAGGGTAATCAATACTGCTTTCCATTTCGCCCCAGGAGGTAACGCACGGTGCTGTTGCCAGCTTCGAATATAGCTACCAAACCACGAACGATAGAGCAGCCAGTGGTGAAAACGGGGCGAAGAACGTGCAAAACACCCTGCCGCCAGCAACAAAAAAGGCGTTGTGGGTAAAAGAGGAAGCACGACACCTAAGGTCGCCAATACAACAGCTAACCACCCCAAAGCTATTAACAACCAACGAGACATAAACTCCCTTTATAATACTAACCAACATGACGCTATCATTAACGTATGCGGTGCTTACCTTCAACAGAAACTGTTGCCATTATGACTACAACGGGGTCCATCCTCTTTTATATACCTGTCAGACCGCTTGTAACCCCCGCAGTTCATAGGCAAGCTAGCGGCAAACGTTCAGGAGAAGCGCCATGAGTACAGAAAAGTTATTGCAGGTGCTTGAAAGCCAGATCGAAGCACTGTCGACACAAATCGCTCCGCAGGCCAATGCCCCTTCACAACAGGCACGCTTTGACCTGAATCTATTTGGTAATCATGGTAACCGTTTTCGCGATTACCTACAGGAAGTTCGCAAAAACATGACGCAACTGAAACAGGTTGTTGCACAAAGCCGTACACAGCAGGTTGCGTTCCTGGCGGAAAAACTGGTCGCCCAAATTTCTGCGCTACAAAGAGAGCTTGCTACACAAAAGCTGCGAAAATCCAATCCTGAACCCCGCAATACCAAGATGGACCCTTACCACAAGTTGGCTGAGCATCAAGATTATGAGCGGCGAATACTGGTAATGATCCATGATAGAGAGAGCCAACTGGGTAAACAGAGTCTGTTATCCGAACAGCAAAAAATCCAAAAAGAGCTGGCCGCACTGGAGGGCCGCTTGATGCGCTGCCGCCAGGCATTAATCAAAATAGAGCGCAGTATTGAAAGAAAAGAGAACGGTTTTTGAATATTTGTCACATTTTTTGAATTGATAGGGTTCCGGCATCGATTTGTTCTCTATAATATTTATGAATCGATTGAAGCCAGATAGCAATCTGCTGTATGACTTCCCTATTAACTGAAGATTAAAAATGTTGGCTACCTTATGTCAGTTGAACAAGCTTCACCAGAATTGCAACTGGCAGTAGATCTTATCTATCTGCTCGAATGCAATGAAATCGCGCCGGAAACTGCATTGGCCGCGTTGGCAATCGTGCAACTTGATTACCAACGTAAGCTCGGCCATAAAATCTCAGATTGAATATTCCGACTACGCGTTTAATACTTATCAGGCTGACGAAAAAGAGTCGAGCCTGATAAGTTATGTTATCAAGCCAGTGGCTTGTTGATATCCGGTAAGTCTGGTTTAGTATCACCTAAACCAGATTGCGGTACAGGTAAGCCTTTAGCATCAAGCGGGCGACTCACTTCTTGTACCTCGGTGCCATCCGCCTTATGCAGATACACTTCCAACTGATTGAATGCGATATTGATGTCATTTTCACGGCATAATTTATCAATTGCACGATTCAATTCGTCTACCGTATAACTGCGATCGCGTAATTCCCGCACATACAAACGCAGCTCGTGATCCAGAGTGCTGGCTCCAAAGTTAAGGAAGAACACCTGAGGCTCAGGATCTGTCATGACACGATGGTTTTCATGAGCGGCCTGTAGAAGTATCTCTTTTACTTTTTCCAAATCAGAACCATACGCAACCCCCACTTTAATAATTATGCGGGTGATGGTATCGGACAGTGACCAGTTAATCAGGCGCTCTGTGACAAATGCTTTATTCGGGATAATCACTTCTTTGCGGTCAAAATCGGTGATTGTCGTCGCCCGAATACGTATTTTACTGACATTGCCCGAGAAGGTACCAATGGTGATGGTGTCGCCGATACGAACTGGACGTTCAAATAGAATAATCAAGCCCGAGACAAAGTTGGCAAAGATTTCCTGCAAACCGAACCCTAAACCGACCGATAGCGCAGCAACCAGCCACTGCAATTTATCCCACGATACACCCAGTGAACTCAGCGCGGTTATCCCGCCGATGGCGGTAATAAGGTAAGTTAGGATAGTGGTGATGGCATATGAAGTGCCCTGCCGCAGTTGTAGACGTGACAGTACCACGACCTCAAGCAAGCCGGGCAGGTTGCGCGTCAAAATATAAGCAACGACCAACGCCATCAGAGCCACCAGCATATTTCCTAGTGTGACAGCCTGTACCACACTCGCCCCCGCTACGGTGGTGGTGTAATGCCATAAAGAGATGCTATCCAGATATGAAATAACCGTAATCAGATCGGCCCAAATCCAATAGAAACAGGTGGCGAAAATCACGAACAGCGCCAGGGTGGTCAAACGCAATGACTGCTGGTTAATTTGATCCAGTGCCAATGGGGGTTCTTCTACGGGTTCGCTACCTTCAGCCCCCTCTTTTGCCAAACTTTGCCTTCGGGCAATCGCTCGACGATAAGCCAAACGCCGCGCTGCAACACCTAAGCCACGGATTGCCGTCAGATAAACAATATTCCATAGGAATAATAAGTACAGGCTATCTATCCAACGCCCTGCAAGTTGTAACGTCGTATAGAAATACCCTGCCACCATTAGACCTATCAATATAATGGGTGTGGCAGCCACTGCGGTAACAATGACTAACCGCACCGCATGGGAGTCTTTCTCGCGCCAGCTATCACGGCAGAATGGGTAGACAAATAACGCTAATAATGCCAAGGCAATAACAATCACGACCTGCCCGATAACATCATCAACCAACCGTAGCGGGCTTTTATCACCCAATGCAGACCAGAATATCACCGGCAGTAACGTCCCCCCTAAGCGCACCATCTGACGGCGATAATGCGCGCAGCGGTCAACCGCTATCATAAAGTGCCGTTCAGTAATCCCACCGGGGGACAACATGCGATAAGTCAGATCGAATACCAGCCAGAACAGTGCCAAACGCTGGAAGAAGCTCCAAAATAATTCGCTGAGATTGAAGTCAGAGCGCAGACACCAGTAACCAATACCTAATATAACTAATGAGCCGGGTAAAACTTTCAGCAAGGTCAGCAGAATAGCGTTTGGGGTGTGCATTTGGCTGTCGTGTTTTAATTGCCCGACATCGGCGGCCAACCGGTTCAGATGCTTATTAATGACACCATAACGGGAGCGGATTACCCCAGCTACAAGTAGCATTGGTATCAGGAAAACCAGCGAATTAATGAGGCCAGTCAAAACATCACCCAGTGACAGAGTAAAGTTGAAGCTGCTCAGTTCGGCTTTGAGAGCACCTGGCAATGCTTTCAGCCAGGACCAATCCATCGGTTTATTGCTGCTAACCCAAAAAATCTGCTGTGTTAGCGTGTGTTGTAGCGATTCATTAACACTCAGTAGCTGTTGCTGATTAATTTGCAGATTAATCGACAGTGTCAGTTGGTTACCTAGCTGTTTATTGAGTTGATCCAGCAGCTCACGACGAATATCAACAATCTGCCCCAGTGCATCTTCTACGTCTGAGTTAATCTTTTCTTTGCTCTCATTAATCAGGGTTTGGATGTAATCATCCCCCTGGAATAGCTGGTCGCGCTGCTGATTAATTTCAAATTGCTCTAGCCGCAAATCAGCAATGCGCGGCCCCATATTGGTAATCAAACCGGAGGCGGGTAAGTTTAGCTGCTGCTGGTACAGAATACGTGATAGCAGCAAACTGCCGCGCAATACCGTGATTTGCTCTTTGAGGTTTCGCTCAGATTGCAGCGCACGATCCAGCCAGTTTTTTACTCTGATATTCTGTTGAACCAGTGTGTTACCTTCTTTCGTGGCGTTAATTAGCCGTTGGCTCAACTCTTTGTTAATCGCCAATTCACGGCTGACGAGCGGGTCATTCTGGATATCGGTGGCATCATTCGGCACCTGAGCTTCTTTGGCTGTTTTTTCCGAAAGAATCAACCGTTTACCACTAACAACTTCTTGCAGCAACTGAACATAACGCTCCAGTTGGTTAATGTGAGCGGTGGTGTAATCCCGCTGTTTTTGCAGTAAATCTTGTAACGTGGTATTGGCTTCCAGGTTTTTACGTTGTAAATCCAGTTGCGCATTGAGCATTACCTGCTCAGTTAACAGCTCTTGTTGCTGGCTAGGACGTAAAACCTCCGGGTTTGGGGACAATCCATTCAGTTGATTGCGAATCTGCATTAAACGCATAGATGCGTTATACATCGCACTCTGCACCCGTTCGGGCTGAGTTTGTAGAGAGATCAATTGGCTATTGTAGGCTGAGAGGTCTTCCTGAGCGGATTGCAAATCGTCCAGGGTTTCATTCAAACGCGACTCTAATTGGCGCAGAGAATAGTTTGCCAGTGACTCACGCGTTAATGTATCTGCTGAACTATTCTTAAGTGCATCCAACCCCTCAGTGGCCTGACGTAGCTTCACCGGAGCTTGTGCTAATTGCTGTTTAAGCTGATTGGCTTCCTGCCGGGTGCGTTCAATGGTATCAAGGTACTCTAACGTCTTGGTGAGATCCTGCTGCGACAGCTTTTCCGCTGGCGACAATATTTTTTGTTTGGATAACGCATCTAACTGACTCATCACTTCATTGCGAGTCGGTACATCAATATTGATTCCCGCCGCAAATACCGACGACATGCAAATTAAACTAATTATAAGCATGGTAAGCATCATCCACTGGCGTAATAAAAATACGCCCGATGACGCGGTCAATGGCAATGAAAAGCGTGAAGACAGTACTAAAGAAGATTGTGCATGAAATCTGCTGTTCATATTTGAACTTCATTTCAACAGAGAGGCTGAAATCCTATTACGTTCAGTCTCGGGCCATAATAAGAAAAGTCTTTCAGAGCATGAATGGCTGTAAGAATGCGGGCCGTTACGCACTTGTGATTGAAGAGGATGTAACAGCTAGCAATATCAGTTGATGAGTAAACGAAATCACAGTAAGCCTCTAATGGTTTAGAACGTCAAAACCTTATCTGCCGCCAGAGTCCATTGAGCAAGCTCCACCAGCGTACCAATCTCTACACCCTCAACCAATGTTAACCCACTCACGCCACGGGCATCGGCACAGGTTTTGCACAATTTAACTGGCACATTCTGGGCAGTCAGAATTTCCAGCATTTGCTGTAAATTATAACCTTCGCGTGGCTGCTGCCCCTTCAAACCGGCAATTACCGCATCCGACATCAGGAATAGGCGCAAATCCAGGCAAGCTTGCTGTTCTTTTAAAGCAATAGATAAACGCAGCGCATTGAATAAAGATTCATGGCCATAAGCGGCACCATTGGCAATCACAACCAGCGAACTCATCTTTTCACTCATATTTGTATTCATATCACTTTCCTTCCAGTTAATCCGATAGCTTGCTATTAGCCTCTTTGCGCAATGAAAGACTATAGTTCAGCATTTCCAGGTAGGCATCGATTAATACCGGAGCTTCTTGTTTTATATCAAAACTTTCTGGCATATAAAGCCAATTTTCCATCAAGCCGGTAATATAGGCTCTCATGATAATCGCAGCACGACGCGTATCAAGATCTGCTGGTAATTGATTGGCCGAAATACAGCCTTGCAAAGCCAGCTCAATTCGCTCATAACTAGCTAAATCAAGGACTTTACGCGCGTCATGGACAGAGGTCATTTCACCGACAAACTCACACTTATGGAATACAATCTCCATCAAAGCACGACGTCGGTGGTCCTCGCGGGTGGAAACCAGAATATAAATAAGGATTTCGCGCAATATACGGAGTGGATTATCGGGATATTTTGCCTGATACTCTAACTCGAGCTGATCAATTTTAGACTCTGATGACTCCCAAACTTCGTTAAACAGGTCTACCTTGTTTTTGAAGTGCCAGTAAATAGCGCCTCGGGTTACGCCCGCGGCGACAGCAATATCAGTAAGAGAGGTGCCGGAAACACCATGCGCGGAGAATTCCCGCACTGCGGCATCCAGAATATGTTGCCGGGTCTCTTCGGCTTGCTGTTTGGTTTTTCGTGCCATAGGGTTGTTTTTTCGAGGGGGTGCGATTTACATACATTCACGAATGTATGTACCATAGCACGCACATACAATTTACGCAGCAATGGGTTTTAAAGCTTGTGATCCATTGAATTAAATTAAAAATCGGACACTTGAGGTTTATCTATGAGCAAAAACAGAGGGGTAATGCCTCTGGCTGCAATTCTGGTACTTTCAGGCAGCTTAGTACTTATAGGATGTAATGATAAAGATGCGGCACAAGCCCATGCTCAACAGGCTCCTGAAGTTGGTATTGTGACATTGAAAGCAGCACCGCTGAATATCACAACCGAACTACCGGGCCGCACGTCCGCATTCCGTATTGCAGAAGTTCGTCCGCAAGTTAGCGGTATTATCCTTAAACGTAACTATGTTGAAGGCAGTGATGTCACCGCCGGAACATCCCTTTATCAAATTGATCCGGCGACTTATCAGGCCGCTTATGACAGCGCTAAAGGTGATTTAGCCAAAGCACAAGCCGCCGCTGAAATTGCGCGTCTGACGGTAAACCGCTACAAACCATTACTGGGTACCAACTACATCAGTAAACAAGAGTATGATCAGGCGGTGTCTGATTCTATGCAGGCCAATGCTGCGGTTCTGGCAGCGAAAGCCGCAGTGGAAACTGCCCGCATTAACCTGGCATATACTCAAGTAACCTCGCCTATCACTGGCCGTACCGGTAAATCTTCAGTTACCGAAGGCGCTCTGGTAACCAGTGGTCAGGCGACAGCAATGACCACGGTTCAACAACTTGATCCAATGTACGTTGATGTAACGCAATCAAGTGACGAGTTCCTACGTCTGAAAAAAGAGCTGGCTGATGGCACGCTCAAGCAGGAAAACGGTAAAGCTAAGGTTCGTTTGTTGCTGCAAAACGGCACTGAATATGCTGAAACCGGGACACTGGAGTTCTCGGGTGTGACCGTCGATGAAACCACCGGTTCAATTACTATCCGCGCTATCTTCCCTAACCCGAATGAAGCGCTGCTGCCAGGAATGTTCGTTCGCGCCCGTTTGGATGAAGGTGTGCGACCTGATGCGCTGTTAGTGCCGCAACAAGGTGTTACCCGTAACCCGCGTGGTGAAGCAACGGCAATGGTGGTTGGTGCAGATAACAAAGTTGAAATGCGCACGCTGACCGCTAATCAGGCTATTGGTAATAAGTGGTTGGTTACTGACGGATTGAAAGCAGGTGATCGCCTGATTGTTTCCGGCTTGCAGAAAATCAAACCGGGCGTACAGGTTAAAGTGCAGGAAGTTACTGACCCGGCGCAAAAACCAGCCCCGGCTGAAACAGCGAAGAAGTCTTAAAAGGAGCCGGTAATTCATGGCTAAGTACTTTATAGATCGCCCTATTTTCGCATGGGTTATCGCCATCATCATCATGTTGGCGGGTGCCCTTGCGATAATGAAATTACCCGTTGCGCAATATCCAACCATCGCGCCACCGGCAATTTCAATCTCCGCCAACTATCCAGGCGCCGATGCGACCACTGTGCAGAATACAGTAACGCAGGTTATCGAACAGAACATGAACGGTATCGATAACCTGTTATATATGTCTTCCAGCAGTGACTCATCCGGTAGCGTGCAGTTGACGTTGACCTTTAACTCAGGCACTGATCCGGATATCGCTCAGGTTCAGGTCCAGAACAAACTGCAATTGGCCATGCCATTGCTGCCGCAAGAAGTGCAGCAGCAAGGTGTGAGTGTTGAAAAGTCCAGTAGTAGCTTCCTGATGGTAGCCGGCTTTATTTCTGAAGACGGCACCATGCAACAAGAAGATATCGCTGACTATGTAGGCTCTAACATCAAAGATCCTATCAGCCGTACCGCTGGGGTGGGGGATGTTCAGTTATTCGGTTCCCAATACGCAATGCGTATCTGGATGGACCCGCACAAACTGAATAACTTCGGCCTGACGCCGGTTGATGTTATCAATGCTATCAAAGTGCAGAACAACCAGGTAGCAGCCGGTCAGCTCGGCGGCACGCCACCAGTACCGGGTCAGGAACTGAACTCATCAATCATTGCGCAGACCCGTTTAACTAACGCGGAAGAATTCAGCCAGATCTTGCTGAAAGTCAATACTGACGGCTCTCAGGTGCGCCTGAAAGATGTGGCTATCGTTCAACTGGGTGCTGAAAGTTATAACGTCATCGCCCGTTATAACGGTAAACCTGCTGCGGGTATTGGTATTAAGCTGGCAACCGGTGCTAACGCCCTGAACACCTCTGCGGCGGTTAAAGCCGAACTGGAAAAATTGCAACCATTCTTCCCAGCCGGGTTGAAAGTGGTTTATCCGTACGACACCACACCATTCGTTAAGATTTCAATCCACGAAGTGGTTAAGACGCTGATAGAAGCTATTATTCTGGTGTTCCTGGTAATGTACCTGTTCCTGCAAAACTTCCGCGCAACCTTGATCCCAACGATTGCAGTGCCGGTAGTATTGCTGGGCACCTTTGCCATACTTTCTGTTTTTGGCTATTCGATAAACACCCTAACGATGTTCGGGATGGTGTTGGCGATAGGGCTATTGGTGGATGACGCCATCGTCGTGGTAGAAAACGTCGAACGTGTCATGCAGGAAGAAGGGTTACCACCGAAAGAAGCCACCAAGAAGTCGATGGAGCAGATCCAGGGCGCATTGGTGGGGATCGCGATGGTACTGTCGGCGGTATTTATCCCGATGGCCTTCTTCGGCGGTGCAACCGGGGCGATTTATCGTCAGTTCTCTATTACTATCGTTTCGGCAATGGTGCTCTCGGTTCTGGTGGCATTGATTCTGACACCCGCGCTGTGCGCAACCATGCTAAAACCTATCGCCAAAGGCGAACATGGGCCGAAAACCGGCTTCTTCGGTTGGTTTAACCGCATGTTCGAAAAAAGCACTCACCACTATACTGACAGCGTAGCCAACATTCTGCGCAGCACTGGCCGTTATTTGTTGATCTACTTGGCAATTGTAGTTGGTATGGGCGTGCTGTTCCTGCGTTTACCTTCTTCATTTTTGCCAGAAGAAGATCAGGGCGTGTTCCTAACGATGGTGCAGATGCCAGCAGGTGCGACACAAGAACGTACTCAGAAAGTGCTGAACCAGGTGACTGACTATTACCTCGACAAAGAAAAAGATGTCGTTAACTCGGTGTTTACCGTTAACGGCTTCGGTTTTAGTGGTCAGGGGCAGAATACCGGTCTGGCATTCATCAGTCTTAAAGACTGGAGCGAACGTCCGGGGGCTGAAAACAAGGTTCCGGCAATTGTAGATCGTGCATCCGCAGCCTTCTCGCAAATTAAAGACGGTTTGGTGTTCGCCTTTAACTTACCCGCCATTGTTGAGTTGGGTACGGCTACCGGTTTCGACTTCCAGTTGATTGATCAGGGTAACGTCGGGCATCAGAAATTAACCGAAGCACGTAACCAACTGTTTGGCATGGCGGCACAACATCCGGATATGCTGATCGGGATGCGGCCGAACGGGTTGGAAGATACGCCGCAGTTCAAAGTGGAAGTGGATCAGGAGAAAGCCCAGGCTCTGGGAGTATCTATCTCTGACATCAATACTACGCTCGGTTCAGCTATGGGCGGCAACTATGTAAACGACTTTATCGACCGTGGTCGTGTGAAGAAAGTCTATGTCCAGGCTGCTGCACCATTCCGCATGTTACCGGATGATATTGATAAGTGGTATGTCCGTAACAACGTCGGTCAGATGGTATCGTTTAATACCTTCTCCAGCGCGAAATGGGAATACGGTTCACCGCGACTTGAACGCTACAACGGGTTGCCATCAATGGAAATCCTGGGTCAGGCTGCACCGGGTAAAAGTACCGGTGAGGCAATGGACCTGATGCAGGAGTTGGCATCTAAATTACCAAGCGGCGTCGGTTATGACTGGACGGGGATGTCCTATCAGGAACGTCTGTCTGGTAATCAGGCTCCGGCACTGTATGCCATCTCGCTGATAGTCGTGTTCCTGTGTCTGGCGGCGTTGTATGAAAGCTGGTCGATTCCGTTCTCCGTAATGTTGGTGGTACCACTGGGTGTCGTGGGTGCGTTACTGGCCGCTTCCTTACGCGGTCTGAATAACGACGTTTACTTCCAGGTGGGCTTATTGACCACTATCGGGCTATCGGCCAAGAACGCCATTTTGATTGTTGAGTTCGCCAAGGACTTAATGGATAAAGAAGGCAAAGGCTTGGTGGAATCAACACTGGAAGCGGTTCGTATGCGTTTGCGTCCAATTCTGATGACCTCACTGGCCTTTATCCTTGGGGTTCTGCCACTGGTTATCAGTAGTGGTGCAGGCTCTGGCGCACAGAACGCGGTAGGTACCGGTGTTATGGGCGGGATGATCACCGCGACCGTATTGGCTATCTTCTTTGTTCCGGTATTCTTTGTGGTGGTTCGTCGCCGCTTCAGTAGAAAAAATGAAGATATAGAGCATACTCATGCGGTTGACCATACGGTGAAGTAAATCGTATAGGTATTAGATACCGAGTTCATGTATTACTATAAAGGCCGCTCAGCGGCCTTTTCTTTTGGCTCACCGGCCCCACTTTAGACCAGATAAAACAGCACGCTATCACTATTATTCAGTCATCCGCTGCATTCGTAGGGTTATATTGTGATCAGTCTATCAAATAGCGTCTTACGCATTTACAGTCAGGTAATAAGTTACTAAGATGAAAACCCTCATAAAAATGAATATAACCCAAGAGAGTAGCCACACAGCGAATACACCTGAGTATTTATAACAGTAGAGCTATAATATGACTGCCACACCAAATTCGTCTTATGCTCAGGTTAAATATTCAAAATAATGAAATTATATAATATCGGTCCAACGCTATTGAGGTTGCCGCTGGGCGGCGAATAACGATGCAACGTCAAGCAAGAAGGGAATCGCGAAGGGATTTATATGCTACTGAAAGCACTAGAAAAACAGAATCCAGCACTCATAGATGCGGCGCTCACATTGTGGCAACGGGGAGCCATTAAGCCTGATACTTACGTCATTGACGTCGATCAGGTCAAAGACAATGCCCGTTTACTGTTGGAAACCGCAGCACGCTATGGCATTACCCTTTACCTGATGAGCAAGCAGTTTGGCCGCAATCCACAGCTATGCAAAATCCTGTTGGAATGCGGCTATAAAGGTATTGTCGCCGTCGATTATAAAGAGGCACGCCAGCTTTATCGGCACCATCTGCCCGTCGCTCATATCGGCCACTTGGTGCAGATCCCAAGCGGAATGGTGGATGAGATAGTTGCCCACCAACCGGAGGTCATTACGGTCTACAGCGTGGCAAAAGCAAAGGAAATCGCCGCCGCCGCGACACGTCTGGGAATAAAACAAGCCTTGCTGCTGAAAGTCTGCCATCCCGATGACTTGATTTATCCGGGACAGGAAGCCGGATTCTCGCTAGATGAACTGCCTGAGGTCATTAGTGAAATAAAAATGCTAGCCGGTGTGCGACTGGCGGGCGTCACCCACTTCCCTTGCCTGCTTTTTGACAGTGAAAAAGGCAAAACCTTACCCAGCCCGAACCTCAATACGCTACTTCAGGCAAAAAGTATTCTTGAGCATCAGGGGATTTGTGTCGATCAGGTCAATGGCCCATCGGCAACCAGCGTCGAGAGTATCCCGATACTCGCACACTACGGCATTACCCATGCCGAACCCGGCCATTCATTGACCGGCACGATGCCTTCCAATCAGCAAGGTGAGCAGCCCGAACATATCGCAATGCTCTATCTATCTGAGATTTCTCATTGTTATCAGAACCATAGTTACTGCTATGGCGGTGGGTACTATCGGCGCGGGCACCTCAATCACGCTCTGGTGTATGACCAACAATGGCGGCCAGGCAACGTATTGAGCCACGATAATGACAGCATTGATTATACCCTCGGCCTGGCTGAAGTGTTCCCTGTCGGCAGCCCGGTCATTATGTGTTTTCGTACCCAAATTTTTGTTACCCGCAGTGATGTGGCTCTGGTAACCGGCATCCAGTCAGGCCAGCCCATGCTCCTCGGCATTTTTGATAGCCAGGGAAATACCATTCCACCATCCACACATTAGGAGGGGTTATGAGTAAATTCATCATTTTGGTGATTGATAGCTTTGGGGTTGGTGCTATGCCTGATGCTGCACAGGTTCGCCCACAAGATGTCGGAGCTAATACCTGTGGTCATATTTTACAAACCTATCCGCAAATGCGTTTGCCCCACCTGGAAAAGCTAGGTCTGATGAATGCCTTACATCTGGCAGCCCCCCATTTCACTGATAGCGTCATGCAGGAGAATCCACAAGCCTGCTTTGGTGTTGCCCGATTACAACATGTTGGCGGCGATACCTTTATGGGGCATCAGGAAATTATGGGAACCCTGCCGTGCGCCCCACGTCTTATGCCCTTTTCCAGGGTAAAAGCGCGTGTGGCTAATGCGTTGATCCGGCAAGGTTATCAGGTTGAGGAGCGCGGTGCGCCTGACGATAGCAGCAAGTTACGCTTTCTGTGGGTAAACGATGCTGTCGCCATCGGTGACAATCTTGAGGCAGACTTAGGCCAGGTGTTTAATATTTGTGCTAATTTAAATGCCATCAATTTTGAGCAGGTAGAAAACATGGGGCGCATTGTGCGCCGTTACGTGGAGGTAAACCGTGTCATTGCCTATGGCGGGCTATTGATGGATAGCCATGAAATCATAAGATCAGCTGAAGTTAAACAACAGCAATATATTGGCATTAATAGCCCGAAGTCTGGTGTTTATGATAATGGATTTCAGGTTATTCATCTCGGTTATGGTGTCGATGCCGATGTTCAGGTACCTCATCAACTTGAGCAAGTTCGAGTACCAACGATATTGGTTGGCAAAGTTGCTGATATCGTGGCCAATAGTGCTGGGCGGAGTTACCCGCAGCGGGTTGATTCGCAAACCATTTTAGATATCACATTGGCAGAAGTTCAGCGCCCTAAGAGTGCGTTTATTTGTACCAATATTCAGGAAACTGACCTTGCAGGACACGCGCAGGATGTGGAGCGCTACGCAGAACGTCTGCAATTGGTCGATAGCATGTTAGGCAAAATCATGGCCGCCATGACAATCGATGATTGTCTGGTCGTGATGGCGGATCACGGTAACGATCCCACTATCGGCCACAGTAAACATACCCGCGAGCACGTCCCGGTACTGGTTTATCGCATCAATCAAACCGCAACACAGCTTGGCATACGCCAAACAATGTCAGACATTGGCGCAACGGTATGCGAATTTTTCGCAGCCAAGGCACCACAGAATGGCCGCTCTTTCTGGAAGCAGTTAGCTGAACCCCGCAACTGATTGAACGTAGTAACCCTGTGACCTTAGGTAATGAAGCCACACATACCGAGATGACACCCCGTCGCCTGATACAACGCCAGCAGTCGAACTCCATTCATAGAGCCTGCGAACTTCAGTTTGTGGGCTTTTTTCTTTTTATTAGGCTTGAAACCCCCAAGTGAAGAGTGCATAATTAATGTTATATTATAACATAACATATGAGATTCTTATGAAAACGGGCATCCATCCTAACTATCGTACGGTGGTTTTTCATGACACCAGTGCAGATACCTATTTCACCGTCGGATCAACCATCGCGACCAGCCGCACTATCGAGCGTGATGGTCAAACCTATCCTTATGTCACACTGGATATCTCCTCGGCGTCACATCCGTATTACACCGGAAAACAAAAAGAGTATGCAAAAGAAGGCAGTACTGCACGCTTCAACCAACGCTTTGGCAGTTTCCTAACCAAAAAAACCAGCTAACCCAGAGAATTAACCATGCAAGTATTAAGTTCATTACGTTCTGCGAAAAACCGCCATCCAGACTGCAAAATCGTCCGTCGCCGTGGCCGTGTCTATGTGATTTGTAAAAGTAACCCGCGTTTTAAAGCAGTTCAGGGGGGAACCCATAAAAAGCGGTGATATTGCTGGTGAAGCTATTTGTAAGTCAAAGCCCTGTTGCTGCCCAACGGGGCTTTTTTTGCCTGTCAGAAATGTCAGTGAAAACTGGCCTCATTTCAAATCAGAGGCCAGCACTCATGTTTACACCATTACTTCATGCTCTTCACGAGAGTATCCACATTGTGTTTAAAAGCGTCGGTATATGTCGCTGCCGGGCCATCGGCTAGGGACAATGCCTCAGGATAAAGCTCGCCTCCCGCCTGAGCACCGCTGGCTGCGGCAATTTGTTTTACCAGGCGGGGATCGGTCTGATTCTCAATAAAATAGGTTTTTACTTTTTCTTGTTTGATTTGCCTGATCAAGCCAGCCACATCGCTAGCGCTGGCTTCAGCTTCAGTTGAGAAACCGACAGGTGACAAGAAAGTAACCCCATACTCTTGGCCGAAATAGCCGAAAGCATCGTGGCTGGTCAGCACTTTACGCTGTTGTGCGGGAATTGCGGCAAACTGCGCTTTCGCAAAAGCATCCAGCTTTTCCAAGTGCTGAATGTACTCTCCACCACGTTTGCGGAAATAATCAGCATCTGCGGGATCTGCTGCAATCAAAGCATTCATTACATTGTTAGCATATTTGATACCATTCGCCATACTGTTCCATGCATGAGGGTCTGTGACAGTTTTACCCTCTTCATCCATTTTGCGGCTATCAACCCCATGTGAAGCCGTAATGACCTGACCTTTATAGCCAGATGCGGTAACCAAACGCTCCAGCCACCCTTCCAGCCCCAAACCACTGATAAATACCACATCCGCTTTCGCTATCTGCTTACTGTCCTTCGGTGACGGTGAAAAACCATGCGGATCGCCATTCGGCCCAACCAGTGTGACCACATTGACATGTTCGCCCCCCACCTGCTGGACGATATCACCCAAAATAGAAAAGCTGGCTACCGCTTCGACGACTTTAGCCATTGCCAACGGGCTTGACAGCAGGGCAGCTACCGCCAAACCAATAGGTAAACGTTTCATTTAACTCTCCTTTAATAACAGGCACTTCTCAACGGCGCGCGGCAGTCAAAACACCACCACGCGTTCCAAATAAAATAGACAAAAAGAAGATAAAACTGGCACTGAGCACAATGGCAGGCCCGGCGGGTAATGATGCGTAATACGACCAGAGCAGGCCGATAACACTAGCAGCCACACCAATCAACATGGCGACAACCAGCGTATTTGGTAGGTTTTTTGCCCAGAAACGGGCGCTGGCAGCCGGTAACATCATTAATCCTACTGACATTAACGTACCAAGGATCTGAAATCCGGCGACCAGATTGATAACCACCAATGAGAGAAACAAGGCGTGTACCACCATCAACCAGCGGCCCATACTGACGCGCAGAAAGACCGGATCAAATGACTCAATCACCAGCGCACGATAAATAGCCGCTAAAACCAGCATCGACACGGTGGTAATCGCGCCGACCAGCGTCATGGCTTCTCTATCGACCGCCAGAATAGAACCAAACAAAACATGTAGCAGATCCATATTGGAACCGCGCAGCGAAACCAATGTGACCCCTAACGCCAGTGAACCAAGATAAAAACCCGCAAAACTGGCATCTTCCTTTAATAATGTCCGGCGGCTCACCCAACCAGACATCATAGCCACCGCCAAACCAGCAATAAACCCCCCTATCCCCATCGCCACCAGCGACATGCCGGAGATCAAATAGCCGATAGCCGCACCGGGCAATACCGCGTGAGACAAAGCATCGCCTACCAGACTCATTCGTCGCAATAATAAGAAAACCCCAAGTGGCGCTGCACTAAGTGACAATGCCAGACACGCAACCAACGCCCGTCGCATAAAACCGAAGTCAACAAAAGGATCGGTAAGCAAATGAAATACCATCATAAATTGATAACCGCCTGAGATTCGGGCTGACGCAATACTGAGGAAAGGGGACAAGAGGTATGCTGTGATTGATGTAACCGCGCAAGAACCCGGGCCGATTGCTGCCAATCATAGTGTTGGGGCGTTAACCACAATGCCTCTGTAAAATGATCTGCAACCATCGACATATCATGCAACACCGCAATAATAGTGCGGCCTTCAGTATGTAACTGATGGATGACTGCGAGTAAAAGTTGCACCGTCTGGCTGTCAATACCGCTAAAAGGTTCATCCAACAAAATCAATTGCGCCTGCTGTACTAATACGCGCGCGAATAATACCCGTTGCAACTGCCCCCCCGACAGTTCGGCAACAGGTCGGCGTGCCATATCAACCATCCCAACGGTATCCAACGCCTGCTCGATACGTTGTCGTGATAGGTGGCTCAGCCCAGCGAGTAACCCACATTGCGGCCAGCACCCCATCGCCACCACATCTTGCACTACGATCGGAAACTGCTTATCCAATTCAGCCTGTTGAGGAAGATAGGCAATTTGAGGCGATTTCCCGCAAGTGAACGTCATTTTCCCTGAGAGCGCAGGCTGTAACCCGGCCAACGTTTTAAGTAATGTCGATTTACCGGTACCATTGGCACCAATAACCGCAGTCAATGACCCCTTCCTAAAGCAACCCGTTAACGGGGGTGTCAGAGCCTCTCGCTCATAACCCAGTGCAATATTTTCCAGATTTATCATGGTAATACATTCGCCCAAATGATGGCGCACCATAACAGCAGGCACAGTAAAGCGACTCCTGCTACACGCTGCAATGAGGGTAGTGAAAATAGCGTCCAATAAGGCAGAGAATTTAATCGGGTAAGGAAAGCCTGTTTATTCATAGCGAAAATGATTGAACATTAAGTGATACATTATAACATCACATAAGATAACCAAATTCAAGTGGCCCTGAGTATTTGTCAGACTTTAAACATAGCAAACCGTATCGTTACAGCTTGCATGAACGGATGCAAAACCGCCCCTTCTTGACCAAACCCACAATGCCTTCTAGCTTAATAGAGCGAAATGTTAGATTTACTGTTAGTAATAGACTTTAATATGGGAAATCCTATTTATAGGATGTTATTTTATCGAGGAATGATGGCTCAAATAACGCCATGATGGCTTAAATGGCAGCATGTGTTGAAAATCTCATTTATCTTGAGTTTTCTGATTTAAATCATGTAAGTAGTTACTATCGAAAAAAACAGTACATTCTTTTGAGTATTGCCCGGCGAAAATGAATTATTCCCACTATCATAAACGGACAATTAATGAACAATGAAATAGCTGGCGACTTCACTTCAGGTCATTACCCGATCTCATTACTGAAAAATGTTATCCGAAATAATATCCATACAATCGAAGAAAGTTTTGTTTCCGGGTTAATGTATTATTCGGAAGATGCGCACTATACACCGGGTTCATTAGAGATCCTTGAGATTATGCATATCGAAGATAACCGTTATTCAATGACTTACCGATATCAGTGGTATATCTTTAACGCATGTCTGGATATCAATACTGAAGAACTTCTAACGAACGCTGTAACATTTATTGTACATCCCAAAAGAATTCTCTTTGATATAATTAACAACGACAGACCTTCAACCGCAGATGAATTGTAAGATTAAGTAATAAAGTTACGCGGCGAGTGGAGAAATGATTTATATTCATAGTATGGCAAGTTTATTTAGTTTAAAGATAAGCCTCTGCGTTTATACGATTATCAATCTACTCACATTGTGTTATCAACACCGAATTAAGTCTTTACGGAGGGGATGATATGGATGAGTACTCGCCTAAGCGGCATGACATTGCCCAGTTGAAATTTTTATGCGAAAACCTGTATGATGAAGGCATTGCAACCCTTGGCGATAGCCATCATGGCTGGGTAAATGATCCTACATCTGCGGTAAACCTTCAGCTTAATGATTTGATCGAGCATATAGCTTCATTTGTGATGAGTTTTAAAATAAAATACCCAGATGACGGCGATTTGTCAGAGTTAGTGGAAGAATATTTAGACGATACTTATACTCTGTTTAGTAGTTATGGCATCAATGATCCCGAATTGCACCGCTGGCAAAAAACTAAAGAGCGTTTATTCAGACTTTTCTCAGGGGAATACATCTGTACCCTGATGAAAACTTAAGGGATAGTTTCCCTATATTAATTTGTATATCGAGAAGAAAAACCACCATGACAAAAACTGACTACCTGATGCGTTTAAGAAAATGTACGACTATTGATACGCTGGAACGTGTAATTGAAAAAAATAAGTATGAGCTTTCTGATGATGAGTTGGAATTGTTTTACTCTGCTGCGGACCACCGTCTGGCTGAGCTAACAATGAATAAGCTTTATGATAAAATCCCACCTACTGTCTGGCAACATGTGAAATAGTCTGCTTAACGCTGGTTAAGACACACAACGTTGAGCCGATAATCGCTATCGGCTTCAATGAGTTCGGTGGTGAGTAAGTGTTTTAATTTTTGATGACTTATTGATTAAGTGACGGTATTGAAAGCAAATTTCAATCCTGCGTTATTGTGTACCCCGAGTTTAGGTAAAACACCTGAGTCATCAGACTTATGTAAGAGCATTTAAGTAAAGTAGCTAGGAACTTTCCAATTTATTCAATTTTAGTTAATAGCCGATAATTGAAACATATTATTAGTCCGTTATATTTAGCTTACTAAAAACCCACATAGAAACATACTTCATTACATAATAAGAAAAATCCCATTCCCGGTTACAATTTACCGATGCATTAACATATGCCACAACAATGTCTTATCGATAAAATAAAATCCCAGAGGATAAGAATAACGCCCATCGGGTGATATTGATGCAAAGCATGTCAGACAGTTAGCAATACAACAGTTAAACAGGTCAAGGTACCCATCAAATAGATAACAAAAGGAGGTAATAGTAGTGCGAGTGGCACTGAGTGGTTAATAAATGAAGCTACAGAAATGGTGGAGGCCCTGCCAGCTACATCCCGGCACACACCTCGCCTGCTACGGCTGCTTCCTTCCGGATCTGACCGAGTTCACAAGTTAGTGTTGCGGGAGAACCAACAGGGCCTCCATTGACGTTGACGGCCCCTAAACTCTGGAGCGGTGGGCATTATCGACCATGAGCCAGCAAATAGCAAGGCAACACGCGCTGACCGGTGCTTTCTTGTCCAGCCTTCATCAGCTTAGCGCTAAATCTATTTTCCTCAGACACTAAAATCGCCGATGATAGCCTTTATGCAGGTAACGGCTAATGGCAAGTAACAGGAGGCGGTGATGCCATCAAAATACGCTAGCGTGGATCAAAATGGGTCTGACGCCGCCCGGCAAGACACTCCGCCCCATCAGGACAGCTTTCGTCAGCGGGTATTCTATGTGGTTGCGGCTATTCCTCATGGTCAGGTAGCAACTTATGGCGATATTGCGCAACTCATCGGCTCCCCCAGAGCGGCCAGGCAGGTGGGTGGCGTATTGAAACGCTTACCTGAAGGCTCGACGCTGCCTTGGTTCCGGGTGATCAACCGTTATGGTGAAATATCGCTAACCGGCGAAGATTACCTGAGGCAAAAGAAGGCGCTACAGGCCGAAGGAATAGAAATGGATGCGGCTGGCCGGGTTGATTTACCACAGTATCGTTGGAAAAACCGAACAAAATAGCGCCACAGGATAACGAGTAGCCTGCGGTGCTATGTCAGTTTATGCGTGCGGGGGATTACTGTATGGTCGCAGCGCCCAGTGTCGATGCTGCCAGAGGCGTTGTCTCAATTGCGACAGAGGTAACAGGAACCAGCAACAAATTAGCCTGGGTGCCTGCACCACGGTTTATCACTTCCGCAATGGTATCAGTGATAAACAATAGCCGCCCGTTATGGGTAACGGCTGCACTGACGATTATCCGTGCATTTGGCTGAATCTCTGCTGGGTTAAACGGCAAAATGTAATTAAACGGTGCCTGCTTACCCTCAGTGCGCATCGCTTTCTGACTAATCACCCGTGATGGTGCATCAGCCAGTGAAGCATCCGACAGCGTGACGGTCACTACCGCATCGGGTGGTAATGCTACGCGCTCGCGGATATTCACGGTCCCCTTCACCGCCGGTTGTGCAATAGCGGCGTTCGCCGTTGATGAGCCTGCGGGCGCGGGTTCCGCAACATGAGTCCCTTGATGAACACAACCGGCCAAGCTGACCACAACGGCTGCACCACCCACTATCTGCCAGAATTTCATTGGTTGCCAAGGTTTCATAGGTCGCACTCCTTCTTATTATTAAGATGCAGGCTATTGACATAAGCTTGCGTTTAATAAGTGGCTTCAACCACCTAGCAAGCTAATTATAGCACAAAGTGCTATTTATTATCAGTTCATACCCGATTAAGCTATTTATCAGACGATTCCTTATCAGAAAATCAGCAACAAATTTGGCTTTCACCGCAATATATTGACGACTGACCAGCAGATTCAGCACACTGTGTATGAACTCAATTATCAGAGGCCACAACATGAGCCAGCCATTACAAAAACTGCTCGAACTACTCTCTCTGGAAAAGATTGAGGAAGGGATATTCCGTGGCCAAAGTGAAGACTTGGGCTTGCGTCAGGTCTTTGGTGGCCAAGTGGTGGGTCAGGCTATTTATGCAGCCAAGCAGACGGTGCCCGCAGAACGCGATGCCCACTCTTTCCACAGCTATTTTTTGCGCCCCGGCGACAGCAGCAAACCCATAATCTATGATGTAGAAACCCTGCGCGATGGCACCAGTTTTAGCGCCCGTCGGGTCAGCGCGATTCAAAATGGCAAGCCCATCTTCTATATGACGGCCTCATTCCAAAGCCAGGAAGCCGGTTTCGAACACCAAAACACCATGCCGAATGTGCCGCCACCTCAAGGTTTGATGTCTGAAACTGACATTGCCCATAAGTTTGCTCATTTAATTCCTGAAAAAGTGCGGGAAAAATTTATTGGCCATCAGCCCATTGAAATGCGCCCGGTAAAGTTCCACAACCCGCTGCAAGGCGAAGTGGCCGAACCGCATCGCGCTGTCTGGTTCCGTGCTAACGGCACCATGCCAAATGATTTATCGGTTCATCAATATTTACTGGGGTATGCCTCAGATTTCAATTTCCTGCCTACCGCCTTGCAACCTCACGGCATCGGTTTCCTTGAGCCAGGCGTGCAAATTGCCACCATTGACCATTCTATGTGGTTCCACCGGCCATTCCGTTTGGATGATTGGCTGCTTTATGCGGTAGAAAGCACCTCAGCCTCTGGCGCACGCGGCTTTGTTCGCGGGCAGATATACAACCGTAAAGGTGTATTGGTGGCCTCGACAGTGCAGGAAGGGGTTATCCGATTACATCGTTGATACCGGCCAAATAGATAAGGGGCGATCTCTTCATCGCCCCTTTTACTTTCTTATTATTTATTTCCTGACATTTATAACTTACTGATTATAAGCATTTTCGCCGTGGCTATTAACATCCAACCCTTCGCGTTCTTGTTCTTCTGGCACCCTCAGGCCCACAACCAAATCAGCGATTTTGAAGGCAACGAAGGCAACAACACCAGACCAAACCAGACATACACCGACGCTGAATAACTGGACACCGACCTGATGACCCATCGTGACACCCGCAGCATAACCTGTACCGCCCAATGAAGCAGAGGTGAAAACGCCGGTTAAGATACAGCCGATAATCCCACAAACGCCGTGGATACCAAACACATCACAGGTATCATCTACACGCAGCCATTTCTTTAGCAGAACCACGCCCCACAGACCAGCAACACCCCCGACCAAGCCGATAATCAGTGCGCCCCCGACACCCACCGTACCTGCCGCGGGAGTGATCGCAACCAAACCTGCGATACATCCTGAACATGCGCCCAACAATGAAGGCTTGCCGCGTAAAATCCATTCGGCAAATACCCAGGACAAAATAGCCCCGGCAGTGGCGACCACGGTATTTAGGAAGGCAAGTGCCGCAATTTCGTTGGCTGCACTGGCTGAACCGGCATTGAAACCAAACCAGCCAATATACAAAATGGCAGTGCCGGTAAACACCATCGGTAAGTTATGCGGTTTGAATGCTTCTTTGCCGAAACCGGCGCGTTTGCCCAGTAAATAAGCGCCGACCAAGCCCGCAATCGCCGCATTAATGTGTACAACGGTGCCGCCAGCAAAGTCCAGCGCACCATCCATTGCCAGGAAACCGCCGCCCCACACCATATGCGCCATTGGCAGATAGGAGAAGGTGAACCACAGCGCCGCAAAGATTAATACCGCAGAGAAACGAATACGTTCAGCGAATGATCCCACCACCAATGCCACCGTGATACAGGCAAATGACGCCTGAAATACCACATGGATATATTGATAGAAGGTGCCACTCAAGCTGGTCAGGCCAATACCTTTCAGCATTGCCATATCAAAACCACCGAAGAAAGCGTTACCGGCACTAAATGCCAGGCTGTAACCGTAGAGAATCCACAGAACGCACACCAGCGCAAAACTCACCATCACCTGCGTCATCATCGACAACACGTTTTTAGAGCGCAGTAGGCCACCGTAGAACAGGGCAATACCGGGGACAGTCATAAACAAAACTAAAGCGGTACAGATCATCATAAAAGCATTATCTGCTTTATCAGCCACAGCCGGGGCTGCGGCCATTGCCAAAGAAGGCAGCATCGCTACCGTACTCAGGCCCAACATGGATAAAAGTTTTTTCATCATCAACCCATCCCTATTCACTCAATTTGAGCCTACAAATTACAGTGCTGATTCGTCTGTTTCGCCAGTACGGATGCGAATAACACGTTGCAATTCAGCAACGAAAATTTTGCCATCACCAATCTTGCCGGTGTAGGCCGCCTTACTGATCACATCAATCACTTCATCCAATTGGTCGTCGGCAATCGCGACATCAATTTTTACTTTAGGTAAGAAATTGACGCTGTATTCCGCTCCCCGATAGAGTTCTGCATGTCCTTTCTGACGACCAAATCCTTTGACTTCGGTTACGGTCAGCCCCTGAATACCCACAGAGGATAAGGCTTCACGCACATCCTCGAGTTTGAATGGTTTTATCACCACGGTAACCAGCTTCATATTTTCCCCTTCTCGAGTTAAGTCGAATTTATCTCCGCCACCAACACATGCCTGCCACAAAACAAATAAAGCAAAGGCTATGCCACAAATTGAGCAGACCATGATTTAGCGTCGAAATGGCAGATACAGGCAGGTCAAACGGACTGATTCAGAGGAGATATGAGATTAGCGATGGCAGTGAGCAGTTTTTGCGCACCAAAAGAGTGCGATATGCGTCACAAAAGTGCGTGCGCCCTTCGCTGCACAATTGCTCTGCCTGATTAGGGTGCTCCAGTCATCATAGATGTGCATTAATAGAGCGATAGCATCGTAGCCGTAGGGTTATGGGAAAGATGGGGCCATGACCTTCAGCCCCAACGGAATTTTGTTAACCCACCGCGCTTTCAACTTGATCAATTGCGGCCAAGTCTTCACTGACTAACTGCAATTGGTACATCTGATAATAGCGCCCATGAGCAGCCAGCAATGCCTGATGCTTACCTTGTTCAACCGCGACACCGCGATGCAACACCAAAATAGTATCAGCATCGACAATGGTTGAAAGGCGATGGGCGATGACCACCAGCGTGGTATTTTGGCGAATCAACTGCAACGCTCGCTGTATCGCCTGCTCGGTGCCAGAGTCAATATTAGCGGTTGCTTCGTCGAGGATCAGGATTTGCGGCGTCTGCACCAACACCCGCGCCATCGCCAGCAACTGCTTTTGCCCCACAGACAACGTATTGCCTTGCTCACCCAGCAAACTGTGCAAACCGTCAGGTAAGGCGCGAACTAACGGTGCCAATTGCACCGTTTCAAGTGCATCCCACACTTGCTGCTCACTGATATCACGCCCCAGCGTCACATTGGCAAAAAACGAGTCAGCCAATACCACTGGGTCCTGCTGCACCATAGCCACCCCATGACGCAGAGTTTGGTGAGATAACCCCGACAACGACCGCCCATCGAGCAATATCTCACCATGCACGACCGGATAATAACCCATCAGCAGGTTAGCTAACGTACTCTTGCCACTGCCGGTATGCCCCACCAACGCGATAAAACCGCGTGAGGGCACATCAAGAGAGATGTTTTGCAGCACCATCTTGTCGCTACGATACGCAAAACTGACATTATTAACCTGAATACGGCCACTGGTCAGAGGGCGATCATCGGTGCCATAACCCTGTTGAGCGCGATCCATCAGGTCAAAAATGCGTTCGCCCGCAACCACGGCTTGCTGCAAGACTGATTGCTGTGAAGTCAATTCAATTAATGGTTCATTCAGGCGGCCAAGGTAATTAATGAAGGCATACAGGACACCAACCCCAACCGAACCTTCCGAGCTGAAGCCAAATAACAGCAATAAACCACATAACACCAGTGCTGAAAATAGGCTTAATAATGGGCGTAATAAAAAGCCCTCCAGCCGCAGTGTCTGCATACGCGCAACGTAGTGGGCGCGACTGGCTGATGCCATCCGTTCGCCAAATCGGGCCTGTTGGCGGAATTGCTGAATGACGCTCATCCCATTGATGACTTCATTAAAACCGTCGTTAATATCAGCCAGATAAGCCCTTACACGGCGCACGATCGGCGTACTGTAGCGCTGATAAATCGCCATAACCACCAGCACTGCCGGGAAGATACAAATAGAAATCAGCGCCATGCGCCAATCCAAACTGAACATCGCCACCAGCATCGCACCAATTAATGCCGCACTTTTCAATACCGTCGACACCACCATGACATACAAATCTTTGATAACTTCGGTATCGTTGGTTACACGGGAAATCAATTGCCCTACCGGTTGAGTATCAAACGCGCTGAGTGGTTGACGCAAAGCGGCATCCATCACTTCAATTCGCAGGCGTTGCACCACACCAACGGCCGCGCGATTAAACAACAATGCTTGAAAATAGTGCAATGCTGCCGCCAACAGTTGCAGCAACAGATAAGCGAATGCCAAACCACTAACCAACCCTAGCGGAAGAGTGCCTTTTGCCACCACATGGTCAATGAAATAGCTGATAAGCAGCGGGCCACTGACTTCTGCGGCCGCCGCTATCCACAACATCAATACCGCCAACCCCAACGGCTTACGGTATGCGGAACCATAGGAAAGCAGGCGTTTTAGTGTCGGCCAAAGTTGCTGAACCTTACTCATCTGCTGGCACCTCTGGCTCACCCTCGTCCAGTGCGGCCTCTAATTGCTGATAACGGTACATCTCCCGGTACCAACCGGATTGATTGACCAATAAGTTATGTGCTCCGCGCTGCACCACCGTGCCATGCTGCATCACCAGAATTTCGCTGGCCTCGGTCAACGCGGAGAGACGATGCGCGCTGATAATCACCGTGCGATACTCTCCCCACTCACGCAGGTTTTTCAGAATTTGATATTCGGTCTGGCCATCAACGGCGGAAAGAGCATCATCAAGAATGAGGATTTCGGTCTCTAACAGCAGTGCTCTGGCAATAGAAATACGCTGTTTCTGCCCACCAGAGAGCATCACGCCACGCTCACCAACCTCGGTGTCATAACCTTGGGGCAGACGCAAAATATCCTCATGCACACTGGCTAAACGAGCGGCCCGCTCAATCTGCGCTGGTGTGGCGTCAGGTTTACCCAAAGCAATATTACCAGCAACAGTATCGGAGAACAGGAAAGGGGTCTGACTGACCACCGATAAACGGCCACGCCAATCATTTAAACGCAGATCCGCCAGCGGATGCCCTTGATAACAAATGGCACCATCATCTACATCAAATTGCCGCTGAATCAGTGCCAATAAGGTACTTTTACCTGAACCAGTTGGCCCGCACAGCCCCAGCATTTGGCCTGGAACCAATTTCAGCGCCACATCATGTAATGCCGGTTGTTCAGTGGCAGGATAATGAAAATGGCGAATATTTACCGTTAATGTGCCGCGCCCGTCAGATAATTCGATATCACCGTCTTTAACCACCGGCGCTTCTTCGAGCAAACTGCGAATGCGACTATAGGCGGCACTCCCGCGTTCCACGATATTAAACATCCAGGCCAATGCCAGCATCGGCCAGATCATCAGCCCCAGATACATCACAAAACTGGTTAATTGCCCCAAGGTAATACTGTGGTTAACCACCATCCAACTACCGCCGCCAATGGCTAATAAATTGGCAACACCGATAGCAATATAAATAGTCGGATCAAAACGGGCATCAATACGTGCCACATACATATTTCTGGCACCGGCCTCTGATGCCACCTGCGCAAACTGCTGCGACTGACTCTCTTCCAGCCCAAAGGCCTTAATCATGCGGATACTGGTGAGGCTTTCTTGCGCCTGATTATTGAGCATTGAGAAAGCGCCTTGGGCTGATTTGAAACGTTGATGCAGTTGGTCGCCGTAATATTTGATCACCACCGCCATCACAGGCATCGGTAACAGTGATAGCAGGGTTAATTGCCAGCTAATTTGGGTACTCATCACAATCAATACCGCGCAGCCCATCACCAGTGAATCAACCAACGTTAGCACCCCCTCGCCTGCGGCAAAAACCACGCGGTCGACATCGTTGGTCGCTCGGGCCATCAAATCACCAGTGCGATGACGCTGATAGAAGCCAGGAGCCTGCCGACTAAGTTGGCGATAGAAATTAGCCCGTAACTCCACGGCCAATTGATAAGACGCACCGAATAAGAGCACTCGCCAGACATAACGCAGCAGATAAACCACCACCGCAGTCACTAGCATGACACCAATCCACACCAGTAACCTATCGGCGGACATCTGTTTAGCGCTAATGCCATCCACAATTACCCCTACCAGCTTAGGTGGCAATAATTGCAGAACTGCAATAATAATCAGCAACAGCACCGCACCTACATAGCGACGCCATTCTCGGCGGAAATACCAGCCTAATTGTGCAAACAGTCTCACTCGGTTTTATTCCTGGTCTAACAACAAATTAGAGGGATGTTCTTCCCGCTAAACGAGAATACCCTTGCTAAAACAGTATTCACTCGGGGACAGGTAGTACCGTGGTGTATTTAATCTTCTCCATCGCAAAACTCGATGTCACATCAATCAGCCCCGGTACGCCGTTCACCATACGTTTGTAAAAACTATCGTAACTTTTCATATCAGCAACTTCGACCTGCATAAGATAATCAAATTCACCTGCCATACGGTAAAATGCTAACACCTCAGGCATTTGCTTAGTAAATTCAACAAACTCCTGATACCAGCCACTATTATGCTGCTGCGTCTTGATCAGTACAAATGCCGTCAATCCTAATCCTAACTTTTCGCTATCCAGTAACGCCACCCGCCCGCGAATAAATCCCTCATCCTCCAGGCGTTTCAAGCGTTTCCAGCAAGGCGTCGAGGTCAGATTAACGGCTTCAGCCAGTACTTGCAGTGATTGCGTGCAGTCTTCTTGCAGCATACGGAGTAACTTGCGGTCTGTTTTATCTAACATATCGATCACCGATAGAATAAATTTCTACCATTTGGCGATAAAGAAGTAAAAATGGCAACGTTTTTTTCTTTGCTAACCGTTACTCTAGTCATCATTAGTTAACTCCCGACATCGCAGGCCATAATATGACCAATACTTGGGTAAAAAATGCTATCAGTGAAATAGAAGCTGATTTTCAACGCTCCGCTGATACTCACCTGATCCGCTTAAATTTACCGGCGTTTCCCGGCATCTATCTTTATTTAAAAGATGAAAGCACCCACCCGACGGGCAGTTTGAAACACCGTCTGGCACGCTCACTGTTTTTATATGGCTTATGTAATGGGTGGATAACCGAAGGGACAACCATCATTGAGGCTTCATCCGGCAGCACTGCGGTATCTGAAGCCTACTTTGCCCGGTTGATAGGCTTACCCTTCATTGCTGTTATGCCAAGCTGCACGGCACGGCGCAAAGTTGAACAGATCACCTTCTACGGTGGCCGCTGCCATTTTGTTGAGAGCGCCGGGCAGATTTATGCCGCCTCAGAACAATTGGCACATGACCTAAACGGCCATTACATGGATCAGTTCACTTATGCCGAACGTGCTACCGACTGGCGCGGCAATAATAATATTGCCGATAGCATCTTCCGCCAAATGGCGCGAGAACCGTTCACGGTCCCCGACTATATCGTGATGAGTGCTGGCACTGGCGGTACCTCAGCCACATTGGGCCGCTACATTCGCTACCAAGGGCATGATACGCAACTGGTGGTAGTTGATCCGGAAAATTCGGTATTTTATGACTGTTTTTGCAATCGTGATCGCACGGTAACCGGCAGTTGTGGTAGCCGCATTGAAGGGATTGGCCGTCCACGGGCTGAACCTTCGTTTATTCCGGAAGTGATCGACAGCATGTTGCGTGTGCCTGATGCCGCCAGTGTGGCAACGATTCATTGGCTGGAAGGTATCCTGGGGCGCAAAGTTGGGGCTTCAACTGGCACTAACGTCTGGGGAGCCTTGCAGTTAGCCAAGCAGATGCGTGAGCAAGGTAAAACCGGTGCCATCGTGACCTTACTGTGTGACAGTGGCGAACGTTATCTGGATACTTATTACAACACTGAATGGGTCAGCAACAATATTGGTGACTTGACCCCATTCAGCAATGAATTAGCTAACCTATAATCCCATGATAAAAAGCGGTTTTCCCGTATTAATCGATAATGGGGAAAACCGCCTTTCTGAAGAAAAAAACCGGATGGTTATCCGGCTGGCTAATAGCTATCCCCAAAGTTCAATATCAAGAACCAAGGGCATATAACCTCAGAATTCGGGGGAATAGGTGAGGTGTGGTGAACTTAGCCAATGTTGCAAATAGTGGGCGACGCCTTGTTGCTCGCAGCGACCAATAACCTGTAAATGAGGTAACTCTTGTTTCAATTGAGGTAATGCATTCCCCATCACCACCCCATGCCCAACGCGCGACAGCATCTCTTTGTCATTCATCGCATCACCAAATGCCATGCAGTCTGCCAGCGTTAAACCGAGGTGATGGCTCAACCGTTCTAAAGCCGCTCCTTTGTTACATCCACGCGGCAAGACTTCCAAACAATCGATGGCCGAGAAACAGAAATCGGCCTCATTGCCCATCTGCTGCTCCAACTGTTCCTTGAGCGCCACCAATTCCTGATGGGGTGCAATGAAACAAATTTTGTGGTTTCCGGTCAGCGGTAATGTATCCAGTGCGGTGAGATGGAAATGAAAACCACTGGTTTTATGGGCTGCCAGTAGCGACGGATCATTACAATCGGTAAACCACCCCTCGTCACGGAATATATGGAGAGTAGCCGTGGTCTTCCAAGGAGTACGCAACACAAACGCCACCAGCTCCGCCGCTAAATCCATGCCATACAGCGCTTCACCCTGCGCGTCACAAACCCGAGTACCATTGCCAGTAATCAGATAACCGCTCAGGGAAGAATGAGATAAAATCCCTTTCATATCAATATAATGACGGCCTGTTGCAAAAGTGAGTATCACTCCGCTATCCACAAGTTGATGGAGCGCGCTCAATGTGGCACCACCAATATTATGATCACGCATCAACAAGGTTCCGTCCATATCAAAAGCGGCCAGGCGATACATTTAAAACCTCGAAGAATGTGAAATTAGTAGCATGGATAAAATTATGACGTAGTATTTACGGAACTAATAGTGAACAAATAATTTAAACTATTCCTGATTTAGAGCCTATCTCAGTAGGTGTCATTGTGACAGGCAGCTTGAACATAGATAGCGCGGAAGAACCGTAGCGTACTCGCAGTACATGCGGATTCTGTGCACTACCGAGTTCAAAATGGCAAATAAAATAGTCCTAATGGGTAGATTCTTAATTATGCGCATTATTCACCGGCTAACCCAATATCAGCGTTTATATCAGAAATTCGGTGATCACCCTGCTGCCACGACTGTCAGTGAACTCGCCGGCTTACTTTTTTGCAGCGAACGACATACCCGCACCCTAATTCAGCAGCTACAGGCTAATGAGTGGTTAAGTTGGCATTCGCAGGTTGGCCGGGGCAAACGCGCACAGTTGCAATGCCTGAAAACCCCTGATCTATTGCGCGCAACTTACCTAAAACTATTCCTTGAACGAGGTGATCATCAAGCCGCACTCGAATTGGCAAAACTGGAGCCAGAACGCCTACAAGCCTTGCTTAACCCGCATATGGGCGGGCAATGGCAAGCTGACAGCCCAATTCTGCGAATTCCTTATTATCGCGAACTGGAACCCTTAAATCCAATGATGGTGGCGGGCCGGGCGGAGCAGCACCTAATTTATACCTTGTATGCTGGCCTGACCCGGTTTAATACCGGTGACCCACAGCCCAAACCCGATCTCGCACATCATTGGCAGGTCAGCGAAGATGGTCTAACCTGGCAATTCTTCTTACGTAGCCAATTACGTTGGCACAATGGTGACCCCATCCACGGCAAACAGTTACTGCAAACACTGATACTCTTACAGGCAAACCCACGCAGCCAACCCAGCTTTACCAATGTTTTGGCTATCACCCTGCCCCATGCACTGTGTCTGCAATTTACGCTTGCCCAACCTGATTATTGGCTGGCACACCGTCTGGCAGATTTGCCATGCCGATTGTTTCATCCTGACTCACCATCACTGGGGGCTGGCCCATTTAAGCTGGCCACATTTGATAAACGCCTGGTGCGGCTGGAGCAACACGAGTTTTACCATTTGCAGCACCCTTATCTGGAAATTATCGAATACTGGATAACGCCCAAAGCGGCGATACACCCGACTGACAGCAGTTGCCAACATCCGGTGCGCATTACTATCGGTCAGGAAGAGGATTTCCCCCAAGCTCGCCCCGTTCAGCGCAGCATGAGCCTCGGTTTTTGCTATCTGGCTATTAATCATCACCTCAGTAAAATCTCACCACAACAAGCAGCCAGGTTACTGATGTTAATGCAAACTTCTGGCATATTAGAAGAGCTATCAATAAGCCACGGCGTGGTCACACCGAGTCATGAAATGCTACCCGGTTGGCCTATTCCTCAATTTACAGCGGATGAAGATCAACCACTTCCAGCTCATCTGATATTGACCTATCAACCACCAATGGAACTTGAAGTGGTTGCCCAACGGCTCAAAACAGTGTTAGCTGCGCATGGCTGCACGCTAACAATACGAGCCAGCCATGACAAACACTGGAAAGATACTCACCAGATTGAAGAAGCCGATTTATTATTGGCAGATCATTTAGTTGGCGAATCTCCAGAGGCGACAATGGAAAGCTGGTTGCGACTTGATCCATTATGGCGCGGTATCCTCTCTTCTGAACAGTGGCTACAGCAGCAACAGACTTTAGTGCTCATTCAACAGATAGAAAATACCCCGGAGCGTTTTCGTCAGTTGCAGGCATATTACAATCATCTGATGCAAGCAGGCTTAATATTGCCGCTGTTTAATTATCAATATCAGGTCAATGCGCCACCGCGAATTAACGGCGTAATGTTAACCGCTTACGGTTGGTTCGATTTCTGTCAGGCTTGGTTACCCCCGACAACAACCTGATCAATGCAGAGCGCCACAGCCCGCGCGATGAGCTACCGAACGACAGGTACCTACCTTTTAGTCTGCTAACTGGGTAACATACCGGCAGTTATTAATTTTTGCTGCCGGTTTGATGAATATCACTACCGCGTAGCTGTATGAGGTAGTTTTATGAAACGTGCCGTAGTTGTCTTTAGTGGCGGGCAGGACTCCACCACTTGTCTGATCCAGGCGTTACAGCAATATGATGAAGTCCATTGCATCACTTTCGATTATGGGCAACGCCACCGTGCAGAAATCGATGTTGCCCGTAAGCTTGCAATTCAACTTGGAGCAAAAGCCCACAAAGTGCTCGATGTGGGGATGCTTAATGAATTAGCTGTCAGTAGCCTGACCCGCGACAGCATCCCCGTGCCAACCTTTGACGAGGAGGATGAAGATAGCGTTCCGAGCACTTTTGTCCCTGGCCGCAATATCCTTTTTCTGACACTGACAGCTATCTATGCTTATCAAGTGCAGGCTGAAGCGGTGATAACCGGTGTCTGCGAGACGGATTTCTCCGGTTACCCAGATTGCCGTGATAAATTTGTCAAAGCACTCAACCACGCTATCGATTTAGGCATTGGCCGTGATATTGCGTTTATTACCCCACTGATGTGGCTGGATAAAGCTGAAACATGGGCTTTAGCCGATTATTATCAACAACTGGACCTTGTTCGCCATCATACACTGACCTGTTATAACGGGATTCAGGGTGAGGGCTGCGGCCAATGTGCGGCTTGCCATCTACGGGCTAAAGGGTTGTCACACTATTTGGCGAATAAGGCACAAGTGCTATTGAGCCTGAAAAAGAAGACCGGTTTGGTTTGATACGCTGATAGTTTGGTTGCCTGATTTTATATAAATAAGGCAACCCCATTGTTTTGTTAATCTCAGTGCGTTTTGCGAACCTCAACTAACCCGATTGACCAGTTCTTCCAGCTTGACACGTAAGTCACCTTCCAATGGTAAAGCCTTCTGACTACGCAAATCGATACACACAAATGTCAACTCGGCATCAACAACTGCGGCTCCTGCGGGTTCCAGTGTTACGGTTTGTTTCATCACACCACTTTTACCGTTTAGTTTCAGTAACTGGCTATCAATGCGCAGCAGGTCACCCAACACTGCCGGTCGGCAGTAATTAATATTAATATTCACCACAATGAAAGCAATCTGGCGCTCAGTCATCCAATCAAATGCTGGCTGCCCATCTAACCACTCCCAACGTGCTTCCTCAAGAAACTCTAAGTAGCGGGCATTATTAACATGTTGAAATACATCAATATGGAATCCCCGGACTTTAATATAAGTATGCATAACGACGAGATTCTCCAGTCTAATCATTGAAGTTTATAGGGTCACTAACGCTACTGGTTAGACCTCATGGCAAGATTAGCAGAGGAAAATCACTCCATAGCAAGCCCGCTATATAATCTCGATCAGAGTCACAGTTTTACGTTAATGCCTCTGTTGTCTTGCATGGTGAGCAACAGAGGATCGTTAATTAAACATCGATTTTCTAAACAACAATTTGTGACGAAAGGGCCAGGCAAATACTCATTAATATCCGCCTGACCAGTACATCGACTTATGGCAAACCAGAATCACATTTTGAGCTTATTGCTATTTCTCTCTAAAAATGAAGGGCCAATGCCGGGAATCTCAAGGAGTTGTTCTGCATCCGAGAAAGGGCCAAACTGTTCGCGGTAATTAACGATTGCTTCAGCTTTTTTTCTGCCAATACCACTGAGAAACTGTGCTAGTTGTTCTGCACTGGCACTATTTACATTGATTTGGTTCGTCTGATTTTCTGTTGGGTGAGCAGCGATTGTTTTAGGGTTCTCAGATTTACCTTCAGCCACTTTTGCAGACTTTTTGCTGATGTTATCGGTTACTGAACTAAGGGGCTGACTCAGTACTTTCTCCTGAGAACGGCTGTCAGCACTAACAGGAGCCGCGCTCACTGCCTGATGGATATTAAGACTGGCAAGTAATGTGGTGATTACAAATAATTTTCCTATGAATTTCATGCTGTATCCTCCTTGTGTTTGACAGCATGACTACCTTGCCGCAGCCTTTGCTTCATCGCAAAGGGCAGATTCCAGATATGCGAAAGGCCGCCAGAGCGACCTTTCGTTGTTACATCGGTTTGCAAATCAATGCGAACCTTATTGCGGCAATGACGTTATTGCGCTTGTTGTTGCTCCGCAGGCCCCATCTTGATGGTTGCCTGTTTGTGCAGATTTGCCATCAACGCATCAAAGGTAACATTGCTTGCTCCTTCGGCCATTTTAGCGGTAAAGGTCTTCATTTCGCCTTCCGGTAATTTACCCGGCGTCACGGACAGCAGTTCGATCAATACGATATTGTCCTGGCGATCCTGAGACAAACCATATACTGGTTGGTCTTGCTGCGGATGAGCCAGCGCAAAGATAGTTTGTACTAATCGATCACCATCTGGCGCGCGTGACAAGGTTTTCTTCTCGCCGAAGGTGAGGCCAGCGGCTTTCATGGCCTCTTCACCTTTACCTTGTTTCAGTGCCGTCAGAATCTTCTCGCCATCAAGACGGGCTTCTTGCTCTGCTTTCTGACGTTTTACCAATTCCGCAACCTGATCACGAACTTGATCAAATGGTTCTATCCCTTCTGGTTTGTGACCGACAATGCGGATAACAAAAGCACGATCGCCATCAACAGTAATGACATCTGAGTTGCTGCCGGGTGCGCCATTCTCACCCACCAGACCACCGCCAAAGATTGCCTGAACCACAGGTTTGAAATTAACCTCAGCTGGCACCGCATCACGGGTAAACCACCCGGTCTGCTGGGCTTTAGCGCCAGCGACTTCTTCTGCTGACGCCAGTGACTCGTTATCACTGGTTGCAGCTTCACTCACTTTTTGCTGTAACGCATAATATGCGTCAACCGCTTTTTCCTGCTTAACCTGCTTAGCCAGTGCTTCATGCACTTCTGACAGCGGCTTAACCAGCTCTGGTTTGATGTCGTTTAAACGAACAATCAAATAACCCACAGAGGATTTAACCACATCAGATAACTGGCCTTTTTCCGTAAGATTCGCTTGTTTCAGCTCATCAGCGGTCGTTTCAGGCTCCAACCAACCCAACTCACCGCCGTTTTTGCGCGAAATGATGTCAGTCGATTTCTCTTTTGCCATCGCAGCAAAATCAGCACCTTTTTTCAGTTCATCCAACGCAGCTTTGGCTTCAGCTTCTGTTTTAAACTGAATGACACTGTAGTTACGGCGTTCAGGTTGGGTATAGCTGCTTTTATGTTGCTCGTAATACGCAGCGATATCTTCTTCAGTTACCGTGATTTTGTCTTGCATCGCGGCAGCATCCATCGCAATGAAACTGACTTTCATCTGTTCCGGTGCAATAAAGCTATTTTTATTTTGCTCGTAATACGCTTTCAGCTCTTCATCGGTCACTTTCTGCTGTGCTTGAAGAGCTTTAAGGTCAATGGTGGCCAGACGAACGTCGCGTTGCTGCAAAATCAGCTCTGACATCGCCTGTGCTTCGATTGGCAGGACAAATCCGCTATCACCAAAGGCTTGCAGCAATTGTTGATTGATAAGCTGCTGACGCTGTAATTGCGCGAATTGCTCGAGGGTATATCCCATCCGGTTAACCAGTTCGAGATATTTGTTATTGTCGAACTTATTATCGGTCTGGAAATAAGGTGCCTGACGGATGGCCTCTTTCACTTGTGCATCACTGGCACTCAGACCCAATTTTTGAGCATATTGGTCAAGCAGCATATTGTTGACCAACTGCCCGAGCACCTGCTGACGCAGTTGCAGCATGTAACCTTCGTTCGCGGCCAACGCGGAGAACTGTTCGCCCAATTGCTGTTGCAAGCGGCCACGTTCACTCTGCACAGCTTGTTCTAGCTGGGCACGGCTAATGTCTTGGCCGTTAACTTTGGCTGCATAGTCGTTGGAGCCTCCAATCAAATAGCTGCCAACCCCGGTCAGGATAAAGGACAACATGATCAGGGCCAGAATGATTTTGAGCACGACGTTATTAGCAGCCGCGCGTAAATTGTCCATCATAATGTGACAATACTCCGCTGTAATGTGGATTAAAACTGTTGCGCAGGTCTAAATAAACCCAGCATTCCTTGCGACAGCCCATTGTGCTGCTGCGCGTTAAAACTGCTTACTGTCTTTTGTTACCGTACTTATCTTACTTTACTTATCAACGCTCAGCCGTTGGCAGACTTACGCCAGGCCCATAAATGATGTCAGCGCGGCAACTAAACGAAAAAAAAGCGCATCATTAACGATGCGCCTTGTATCTTACCTTACCAACTCAATTGCGTCAGGTTATTGTTTAACACAAACACCGCTGAGTATTGACGCGGCAATCAGTTTACAGCGTCTTTCAGACCTTTACCGGCGCGGAAGCCTGGTACTTTGGCTGCTGGAATACTGATTTCTTTGCCTGTCTGAGGGTTACGGCCAGTACGTGCAGAACGCTCACGTACTGCAAAAGTACCAAAACCAACCAGAGCTACATCATCCCCTGCTTTCAAGGATTCTGTTACAGAAGCAATAATTGCATCTAATGCGCGCCCAGCGGCCGCTTTGGAAATATCAGCACCTGCGGCAATTTTGTCGATCAGTTGTGACTTATTCACTCTTTCATCCCCTTTAGAATTCTATCGTCGCGCCGAAAATCCCTACGGACAACACGACAGCGCAGCTGTTATATCAATCCTGCCCAGCCTTGGCAAGCAGCCCAAAGACTTAAACTTTTGCCGGACAGCCGAACTAACTTAGCGGCACAAAAAATAGCTGGCAAGTAGCATTTCACTTACCAGCATCAGTTTTATCAATACTTCTTGCGATCCATCACTATTTTGACGCTACCGGCTGTGCCCCGAAGGCGGGATTTTGCAATGCAATGGCTAAAACATCATCAATTCGTTTAACCGGATGAATTTCCAGATCGGCGATAACGTTGTCTGGAATCTCTTCCAAATCACGTTTGTTATCATCTGGAATCAGCACCACTTTGATGCCACCACGGTGAGCGGCCAGCAATTTCTCTTTCAAACCACCGATTGGCAATACCAGACCACGTAAGGTAATTTCACCGGTCATCGCCACATCAGCACGCACCGGGTTACCGGTTAAACAAGAAACCAGCGCGGTACACATTGCAATACCGGCACTTGGGCCATCTTTCGGCGTGGCACCTTCAGGTACATGCACATGGATGTCACGTTTTTCGTAGAAATCAGGGTTAATCCCTAATTTATCCGCACGCGCACGCACTACCGTCAGCGCAGCCTGGATGGATTCTTGCATCACTTCACCCAGTGAACCGGTGTAAGTCAGCTTGCCCTTGCCCGGTACACACGCGGTTTCGATGGTCAGCAAATCACCGCCCACTTCTGTCCATGCCAGGCCAGTCACCTGACCGACACGGTTTTCAGTATCAGCACGGCCATAATCGACTTTCTGCACGCCAAGGAAATCTTTCAGGTTGTCACCGTTGATTTCGATGTGTTTAACCGTTTTATCCATCAGCAGATTTTTTACTGCTTTACGACACAGTTTGGAGATTTCACGTTCCAGACTACGCACCCCAGCTTCACGGGTGTAATAACGGATAATGCTCATGATGGCGCTGTCATCGATGGTCAGCTCGCCTTTCTTAATGGCGTTGCGCTCAAATTGTTTTGGCAGCAAATGCTGCTTGGCAATGTTGAGTTTCTCATCTTCGGTATAGCCGGACAGACGAATCACCTCCATACGATCCAGCAACGGTGCTGGAATATTCATGGAGTTAGAGGTCGCAACAAACATCACATCCGACAGATCGTAATCCACTTCCAGATAGTGATCGTTAAACGCCACGTTTTGCTCTGGATCTAACACCTCCAACAAGGCAGACGCCGGATCACCACGCATATCGGAGGCCATTTTATCGATTTCATCCAACAGGAAGAGTGGGTTTTTCACCCCAACTTTCGCCATTTTCTGGATCAATTTACCCGGCATCGAGCCAATATAGGTACGACGGTGGCCACGGATTTCCGCTTCATCACGCACACCACCCAGCGCCATACGCACATACTGACGGCCTGTTGCCCGAGCAATAGACTGCCCGAGCGAGGTTTTACCCACCCCAGGAGGCCCAACCAGACACAGGATTGGCCCTTTAATCTTGCTGACTCGGCTCTGGACTGCGAGGTATTCCAATATGCGATCTTTAACGCGTTCCAGACCGTAGTGATCGATATCCAGAACTTCCTGCGCTTTTACCAAGTCTTTTTTAACTTTACTGCGGCTGTTCCACGGCACCTGCAACATCCAATCGATGTAACCACGCACCACGGTAGCTTCCGCCGACATCGGTGACATCATTTTCAGTTTTTGCAGTTCCGCTTCCGTTTTTTCGCGCGCATCTTTCGGCATTTTAGCCGCTTCAATTTTACGCTTCAGCGCTTCATGTTCATCCGGCGTATCGTCCATTTCACCCAGTTCTTTCTGAATGGCTTTCATTTGCTCATTCAGATAGTACTCGCGCTGGCTCTTTTCCATCTGCTTTTTGACACGATTACGAATCCGCTTCTCGACCTGCAACAGATCGATTTCGGATTCCATCATTGCCATCAGATATTCCAGACGCTCGGTGATATCGAACATTTCCAGAACAGCTTGTTTATCATTCAATTTCAATGGCATATGCGCTGCAATAGTATCTGCAAGACGCGCTGCATCATCAATACTGTGCAACGAAGCCAGAACTTCTGGTGGGATCTTTTTGTTCAGTTTGATGTAGCCTTCAAACTGATTAATCGCCGTGCGAACCAAGACCTCTTGCTCACGGTCATCCATCACGGGTGCTTCAAGATATTCAGCCTGGGCCGCAAAATGCTCGCCGCTGTCGGAAAGCGTGGTGATACGCGCACGCTGTAGCCCTTCAACCAGCACTTTTACCGTACCATCAGGCAGCTTTAACATTTGTAAAATCGAGGCTACAGTGCCGACTGAAAACAGATCATTGATACCAGGCTCATCCGTCGAGGCTTCTTTCTGCGCAACCAGCATGATTTTTTTATCATGGTCCATTGCCGCTTCCAGGCACCGAATCGACTTCTCCCGGCCAACAAACAGTGGGATCACCATATGCGGATAAACCACCACATCGCGCAGAGGCAATACGGGGATTTCTATGCGTTCGGAACGCTCAGGGTTCATAGAGCTCTCTCTTAGTTTAGCTTCCGCCAGATTACTGGGAATCTCGTGAAACACGAGTCATCACGAGTTTCACTAAATAGGTATTTGAGTATATGGGGACGAATGTCTTACATTCAACGATAACAATGCGAGGAAAAAGAAATGGGGGATAAAATCCCCCATTGTCACACTAACCACCTGGATTATTTGGCTAATTATTCGCCAGAAGCCTGCGCTTCCGGTTGACCGTAAATTAGCATTGGCGCAGATTGACCAGCAATAACTGACTCATCTACCACCACTTTCTCCACACTGTCCATTGACGGTAAGTCGTACATGGTATCGAGCAAGGCACCTTCCACGATAGAGCGCAGGCCACGAGCACCTGTTTTACGCGCCATCGCTTTCTTGGCAATAGCGGTCAACGCTTCATCACGGAACTCAAGCTCAACACCTTCAAGATTGAACAACGCCTGATACTGTTTAGTCAGCGCATTTTTCGGTTCTTTCAGGATCTGAATCAGCGCGTCTTCGCTCAGTTCACTCAAGGTTGCAACCACGGGCAGACGACCAATAAACTCAGGAATCAAACCGAATTTAATCAAGTCTTCTGGTTCAGCCTGGCTCAACAACTCGCCTTCAGTTGCCTTTTCTGACTTGCCTTTTACCGTCGCCCCGAAACCAATACCGGTACCGGTGTTAATGCGCTGGCCGATAACTTTGTCCAGGCCCGCAAAAGCACCACCACAGATAAACAGAATTTTTGAGGTATCAACCTGCAAGAACTCCTGCTGTGGATGCTTACGCCCGCCTTGTGGTGGCACAGCGGCAATCGTCCCTTCAATTAATTTCAACAAAGCCTGTTGCACACCTTCACCTGACACGTCACGGGTGATAGATGGGTTATCAGACTTACGAGAAATCTTATCAATTTCATCGATATAGACGATACCACGCTGTGCTTTCTGCACATCGTAATCACATTTCTGCAATAACTTCTGAATGATGTTTTCAACATCTTCGCCCACGTAACCTGCTTCAGTTAGCGTGGTCGCATCTGCCATTGTAAATGGCACATCCAGGAAGCGAGCCAATGTCTCCGCCAACAGCGTTTTACCACTACCGGTCGGGCCAATCAGCAGAATGTTACTTTTACCCAGCTCGATACCATTACTGGTATCACCGTTACGCAGACGTTTGTAGTGGTTGTACACAGCAACGGCCAGCACTTTCTTCGCCGGTTCTTGCCCGATGACATAATCATCAAGGTGGTGGCGAATTTCGTGCGGCGTTGGCAGCGAGCTACGCTCCCGGTGCGGGGCAACTTCTTTGATCTCTTCGCGAATAATGTCATTGCACAAATCGACACATTCATCGCAGATATACACTGACGGCCCGGCAATTAGCTTACGCACTTCATGCTGGCTTTTGCCGCAGAAAGAGCAATACAGCAGCTTTCCAGAACCGTCTTTGCGCTTATCTGTCATCAGTAAACCTCTTCTTCAGTATCTGCCATACCGGAAACTAGGGTGGCAGTGAGACTATTCTCGCTATTTCTGGACACCACGCTAACGTTCAGCGGGCAGCCGATATATCAGGCAGGCACTCAACACGGTGCAATACAGCGGTTCGATTACACGAATTGTTCTATTTCCATACCACTGTTGTTTACCTACAACGGTTGTTTACCTACAACTATAGTATATCGGCTCACAGAAATAAGTCGTTAGTCACGACGGGTAAACACGGAATCAACTAATCCGTATTCTACAGCCTGCTGCGCAGACAGGAAACGGTCACGTTCCGTATCTCTCTCTATTTCTTCGAGAGATTTGCCCGTGTGATGTGCCATCAGTTCATTCATGCGTGATTTCACTTTCAAAATCTCTTTGGCATGAATTTCAATATCTGTGGCCTGCCCCTGGAAACCACCCAGCGGTTGGTGAATCATGACCCGTGAATTCGGCAAGCAGAAACGTTTACCTTTAGCGCCAGCCGTCAACAGGAATGCCCCCATTGAACACGCCTGCCCCATACAAATCGTGCTCACATCTGGCTTAATGAATTGCATGGTGTCATAAATTGACATCCCGGCAGTGATCACCCCACCTGGTGAGTTGATATACAAAAAGATATCTTTTTCTGGATTTTCCGCTTCCAAAAATAGCATCTGTGCAGTGATCAGGTTGGCCATATGGTCTTCAACTTGGCCGGTCAGGAAAATAATGCGCTCTTTCAACAGACGGGAGAAAATATCGTAAGAACGTTCCCCGCGTGAAGTCTGCTCAACCACCATAGGCACCAGAGCCATGTTAGGTGCAAATTGATCTCGTTCGCCACTGTATGACATTACCGTCTCCTAATAGAATTTACTTTGGCGCCATTCATAACCGATTCTACTTGAGATAAGTAATGATGACTATGTTCATGCGTGCGAACAGTCTGGTTATCCAGATACGTTCGACCGTGGCAATCAGCCAGTGTTTCATCAACACCTTATATGAACGTCTGTTAGGTTAATTGGGGGATTACTCTTCATTTTCAAGCCCCACTGACATCTTTTTAGCCTAATCACGTTTTTTAACCCAACAATGCTCTTTTCAGCCGACCTTCGTTATCTCTGCCGTAATCCCGACGCCCTATAGTTTAATTATCTGTTAAGCACTTCATTCACTTTTCAAATATAGCGCAGATTACTCAGAAACATGCCAGATTAATCATACTATTGAGGGATTATTGTTACTAAAAGAAAAAGCCCGTGACCAGAGGGCTACGGGCTTTTTCAATACACCAGATAGATTATATCCGGTTTGATGCGCTAAAAACTATTACGCCGTCGTGGTCTGATTCATCAGTTCACTAAAGGTCGTTGGTTTTTCAGTAACTTTGGCTTTAGACAGCAGAGTTTCTACCGCTTGTTCTTCCAGAGCAACGTTACGCATATTGTTCATCAGCTCTTTGTTCTTGCTGTAGAACTCAATAACTTCTTGTGGATCTTCATAAGCAGAAGCCATTTCTTCGATCAATGCTTTAACACGATCTTCATCAGCTTTCAGTTCATGCTGGCTGATAACTTCGCCCAGCAACAGACCGACAACAACGCGACGTTTAGCTTGTTCTTCGAACAATTCGCGTGGCAGTTCAGCAGCTTGTTTTTCGTTGCCACCGAAACGCTGTGCAGCCTGACGGCGCAGAACGTCGATCTCACCTTCGATCAGTGCCGCTGGAACGTCGATTTCATTCGCGCTAACTAAACCGTCGATTGCCTGAGTTTTCACACGGTTACGTACTGCGCCTTTCAGCTCACGCTCCATGTTTTTACGCACTTCAGCACGCAGACCGGCAACTGAACCATCAGCAACGCCGAAACGTTTGATGAATTCTTCAGTCAGTTCTGGCAGTTCACGCACTTCAACTTTCTTCAACACGATGTCGAATTTAGCGGATTTACCTTTCAGGTTTTCTGCGTGGTAATCTTCTGGGAAGTTTACGTCGATGGTGAATTCTTCACCGGCTTTGTGGCCGATAACACCTTCTTCGAAGCCTGGGATCATACGACCCTGACCCATTGCCAGTACGAAATCAGTCGCTTTGCCGCCTTCAAACTCTTCACCGTCGATAGAACCGGTGAAATCCAGAGTTGCGCGATCTTCAGCCGTTGCTACAGCATCAGTTTCTTTCCAGGTAGCTTGTTGCTTGCGCAGCGTTTCCAGCATGGTATCAACGTCAGCGTCGTTTACTTCAACAACTGGCTTTTCTACTTCAATGCTTTCCAGATCTTTCAGCTCAACTTCTGGATAGACTTCAAACTCAACGGAATAAGTAAAATCTTCACCCTCTTTGTACTCGCCCGGCACATAGTTAGGTGCGCCAGCTGGGTTGATTTTTTCTTTAATGATCGCATCAACGAAGTTACGTTGCATCAGGGAACCTAAAACGTCCTGGCGAACAGAAGCGCCGTAACGTTGTTCAACGATGTTCATAGGCACATGGCCTTTACGGAAGCCGTCAATTCGAACATTTTTAGCGGCTTTCACTAATTCGCTTTTTACGGCTTTCTCAATGCTGTTAGCAGCAACGGTAATTGTTACACGGCGGCCAAGGCCTTGGGTGGTTTCAACAGAAACTTGCATCTTGTTACCTCAAAAAAATTACAGTGCTCGGTCAACTCCAGAAGCTGCAAACGAAGCACCACCACTCCCCTTTCAGGAATGATGCGAACTCTGAAAACACCTTCTAAGAACCGGGACGGCCGCATTAAACAGAACCGAGTATCCCAGATGTCAGAAGCGTCCCGAAACCATTCCGGAAAAATAAGACGCGACATTATAGCGGTGCGCAGGGTATGAGTCGAGGAAAGCAAGCGAATGTTGTCGCGGTAAAATTCACGCGTGAGTTGATCCCTCGGCTAAAACTCCTGCGGCACACTAATGAAACAACGGTGTCGCCTATACAGAAACACAAACGGCCCTGAGGCCGTTTGCAAAATTCTCATCTACTTAATACCCTAAATTAGGTCAGAATTACTACTGCTATTCACTCTATTTCCGATAAAATGAACAAATTAAGCCAATGTACCTGCACCACGACAAGACGGCGAGCGAGGTACCGTATCTTGCAACCCCTCCCACTCTTTTTGGGTATAAGTGTGCAATGCCAACGCATGGACACTGCCCGCCAGTTCATCAGCCAACACACTATAAATCGCACGATGACGGCTTAAAAAGCGTTGATCTTGAAATTTATCGCTGACGATCACTATTTTAAAATGACTTTCAGAACCGGCCGGAACATTGTGGCGATAACTTTCATTAATCACCTCCAGATGATCCGGTTCGAATGCCAATTTTAGTTTTTCTTCAATTTGTTCCCGAATCAAAATCATCTTAACTCTCCTTACTACTGAGGCAAAAAAACTGCCCACACTACTATTGCAATAGTAGTTGATTTTCGCTGTTTTATAACATTTAAGCTACAAAATATCTTGCACATCTCCACCTTATAGGTGCAGTGCTATGAGGCAAATCCGATAGCCAGTTGAAAGGTTAACTTGTAAGGTCTTTCGCGAGAATGGAAGATGACCGAAGGGAAAACGCTTTTTTGCTGAATTTCTCTCCATCGGGATCTTCCCCCAGCCAATGGCAGTGTTATGATGTTGCAACTGCAAATTCGCAAAATAATATGGCAGCTATCCCGCTCTGTTTATTAAAGAATTCCATAACTATTGAGAAAGTGAACATGCTAAAAAAAATTCTTTTCCCGCTGTTGGCTGTTTTTATACTGGCGGGCTGTGCGGCCAGTAACAACACCTTGAACGTTACCCCGAAAGTGGTCTTGCCACCGCAAGATCCAACGCTGATGGGGGTGACTATCAGCATTAATGGCGCCGATCAGCGCCAGGATTCTGCCTTGGCTAAAGTGAATCGTGATGGCCAACTGGTCGTATTAACACCGTCTCGTGATCTGCGTTTCCTGTTACAAGAAGTGCTCGAAAAGCAAATGACAACCCGTGGTTATATGATTGGCACTAATGCTCCCGTTGATCTACAAATTGTTGTGAATCAACTGTTCGCTGATGTGCAAGAAGGCAACCTTCGCTACAACATCACCACCAAAGCCGATATTTCTATCACTGCTACGGCGAAAAACGGCAACAAGCAGGTTAAAAACTACCGTGCGTCTTACAACGTTCAGGGCGCATTTACCGCCACTAACGAAAAAATCACCAATGCTGTTAACACGGTGTTGAGCGATGTGATCGCGGATATGGCGCAAGATACCAGTGTCAGTAGCTTTATCAAACAAAACGCCCGTTAATCCGGTGTTAGCTTAATATCATTATTTCTGCTTAACAGAATGCTCTGCTGCGACCATAGGGCGGAGCATGTAGGTTACACATGTCCAATCGCTATTCGAACCTTTTTACCCAACGTAATTCACTGGTACTTTTATTGTTGGGGTTTGCTTCGGGCCTTCCCTTAGCTCTGACCGGTGGTACGTTGCAAGCCTGGATGACGGTTGAAAACGTCAGCCTAAAGACCATTGGTATTTTCTCTTTGGTTGGTCAAGCCTACGTCTTTAAGTTCCTCTGGTCCCCTTTGATGGACCGCTACACCCCTTCATTTCTGGGGCGACGGCGCGGCTGGTTGATCATCAGCCAACTGTTATTAATCGTCGCCATTGTCGCGATGGGCTTTATGGAACCGGCTAAACATTTATGGTGGCTGGCCGCTATCGCCGTGCTGGTTGCATTCTGTTCTGCATCGCAAGATATTGTTTTTGATGCCTATAAGACCGACTTACTCACGGCAGAAGAACGCGGCACAGGGGCTGCCATATCAGTATTAGGCTACCGACTGGCGATGTTAGTTTCTGGCGGGTTGGCGCTATGGATTGCCGATCGCTATCTTGGCTGGCAATCCACTTACTGGCTGATGGCTGGTTTGATGTTAATTGGGGTCTTTGCCACCATTTTCGCTCCTGAACCCGACATTCGAATTGCTCCGCCAAAAACGCTGGAAGAGGCAATCGTCGCACCATTACGTGATTTTTTTGGTCGCAACAATGCCTGGTTGATCCTGCTATTGATCATATTGTATAAAATGGGTGATGCTTTTGCGGCCAGCTTAAGCACCACATTTTTAATCCGTGGCGTTGGTTTTGATGCGGGCGAAGTGGGGCTGGTTAACAAGACTCTGGGGCTGATTGCTACCATTATTGGTGCGTTATATGGCGGCCTGTTAATGCAGCGGCTGAGTTTATTCCGTGCTTTGATGATATTCGGTATTTTGCAGGCAATCTCGAATGTGGGTTATTGGCTGCTATCCATCACGGATAAAAATATCTTATCGATGGGCAGCGCCATCTTCCTGGAAAACCTGTGTGGTGGCATGGGAACTGCCGCTTTTGTCGCCTTGCTGATGACACTGTGTAATAAATCGTTCTCCGCGACACAATTTGCCTTGCTCTCAGCACTCTCGGCTGTGGGACGAGTTTATGTCGGCCCTATTGCGGGTTGGTTTGTTGAGACTCATGGCTGGCCTCTTTTCTATTTATTCTCAATTGCAGCAGCCATTCCAGGGTTAATACTGCTTTATATCTGTCGCCAAACACTGGAACACACCCAGAAAACGGATGAATTTCTACCTCGAACCGCCTTTAAAAATGCCTACCGTTGGGCGCTGCGCTTCTTAACCATCGGCTGTGCATTACTTGCAGCATGGCTAATTTTGCTTATCACCAATGCACTGGATTGGACTTCTGCAACAGAAGTGGCCGATATCTTGCTATTGCGCGGAATTCAGCTCAGCGTGGTGGGCATGGTGTTAGGCGGGATACTGGATTATCTGGCGCTCAGGCGGGAAAAACTCGCGTAATACACCATATTGACAACATAAGGCCGGTACTTGTACTGGCTTTTTTATACCTGATGAATAAACCTGCCAAATACATCACCGCTCAATTATTGAGCCACATCACAAATTTCAGTAACCCTTGCAAATTATTATTCATAAAACGAGATCTTCATCACTCTGAACTATTTATCCTTTCGTGCTGTGAGACTATGATGAGCGCACTTTTTGTTAAGGACTGTGTCCTTTTGTTTCTTCTGACATCTTTTAACTACACAGAGGCATTTATGCGTAAAATTCTTATCGGTGCGCTCGCACTGACTGCAATCACTTTGGCTCCGGCAGCTCAAGCTGAGTACCAGTGGGGGTTTGGTAATATCAGCATGAACTATCTTGACTGGACCCGCAGCACTACGCATAAATCAGGTGATTCTTCACATAAAGATGACTTCGCCTATATCGAGTTGGAAGGCGGCGCTGGCTTTAGCTGGGGCGAGGTTTACGGTTTCTTTGACCTGGAAAACCCATTCAACTCAAAGACAGCACAACCGGGTGATAATCAACGCTATACCTTCAAAACGACGGGTCGTTACTATTTAGGCGATAGTGGTTTCAACTTGTATGGTCATGTTTACGGCACTTACTCACTGCCCAGCGCTGAAGGCAACAATTACAGCAACTTCCACGAAGTAAATACCCTGTACGGGATCGGCTATAACGCCACCGTCGCTGGCGTGTGGATGAAGCCTTTCGTCGCACTGCACTATGTTGACCAGACTTACTATTCAGGTAACAACGGTTATGTGGTCGGTTGGGTTGCCGGTTATGACTTTACCGCTTTTGAAGAAAAATTCAGTATCACCAACTGGAACGAGCTTGAATTCAACCGTGCAGAGCGTTATGCCGCAGGTAATGGTGGCCGTAATGGGGTAAATGGTGCCATCGCGCTTTGGTGGACACCAGTTAAGCAATTTACTACCGGTATTCAGTATCGTTATGCCTATAACAAATTAGGCGAAGATTTTTTACAAGATGGCATCATTTACTCAATTAAATATAATTTCTAACTGAGTGATTCCGAGGTGCCTATTTATGACGCCTCGGAATTATTTTTAATTAACCCCTGCATCACATATTATTTACAGAAAATAAGCTGACGTCTCAATTTAAAATCAGTATTTACCACGAATAAAAGCGTAATTAACGTTATTTTTCCTTAACATCCACGGTTTCCATACCTGACACTATCGCCAACATATTGTTGCCATTAGTAAATTGTCACGTAGAGTAACATCTGTGACCCCCTTAACATAAAGTGTCAACAAGCCGCTGACACAATCTTAAGCATGTTTACAGTCTTGCAACCTTCCCGTAAAATGCCCGCACACATGAAACGACAATAGAGCCCTTTTGTAATTGAGGTCGTTAGATGAGACTTAAGAAATACATTAAAAATATGGGGATGTTGTCTTTATTAGCCGCCACGGTAATGCTCAGTGGTTGCGATATGGTATTGATGAACCCCAAAGGCGCAATCGGAGTCGAACAGAAAACACTGATACTTACTGCTATCGGTTTGATGCTGATCGTCGTTGTTCCGGTTATTTTTATGGCGTTCGCTTTTGCATGGAAGTTCCGCGCGTCCAACAAAAGTGCGACCTACACCCCAAACTGGTCCCATTCCAACAAAATTGAGCTTGTTGTCTGGGCTGTTCCAATCATTATCATCGCCATTTTGGCAACGATAACCTGGAAAACCTCCCACGAACTTGACCCGTTTAAACCGATTGAAGTGGCCGGTAAAAAACCGATTACCATTGAAGTGGTTTCTCTCGACTGGAAATGGCTATTTATTTATCCAGAACAAGGTATTGCTACAGTAAATGAACTGGCTTTCCCTACTGATGTTCCGGTGAATTTTAAAATCACCTCTAATTCAGTAATGAACTCGTTCTTTATTCCCCAGTTAGGCGGGCAGATTTATGCGATGGCCGGGATGCAAACCAAGCTGCATCTTATTGCCAATGAAGCCGGTAAATACAATGGTATTTCCAGCAGCTTCAGCGGTAAGGGCTTCTCTGGTATGAAATTTACTGCAATCGCAACACCGACGCAGGAAGACTTCAACCAGTGGGTTGCACAAGTGAAAAAATCGCCAAATACCCTGAATACCACTGAGGATTTCAATAAACTGGCTGAACCGAGCGAAAATAACCCGGTTGAGTATTTCTCCAGCGTCAAGCCGGAGATGTTTAAAGGAATCATTGGCAAATTTATGGGCGATATGAACATGCACCAAAAAGGCGATGACATGCATAAAGGCATGGATATGAGTCAGGGCATGGATATGGGCGAACACGCCGCTCACGCCGGAGCCGAGGAATAAACGATGTTGGGAAAATTAACACTTGATGCGGTTCCGCTACACGAACCAATCGTTATGGTTACCGTTGCTGCGATTGTTCTGGGTGGGCTGGGATTAGTCGCCGCTCTGACCTATTTTGGCAAATGGAAATGGTTATGGAGCGAATGGCTGACTTCGGTTGACCATAAAAAAATCGGTATTATGTACATTCTGGTCGCCATGGTCATGCTGTTGCGTGGCTTTGCCGATGCCATTATGATGCGTAGTCAGCAAGCACTTGCTTCTGCTGGTGAGGCAGGCTTCTTGCCGCCTCATCACTATGATCAGATTTTCACCGCTCACGGCGTTATCATGATTTTCTTCATGGCGATGCCTTTCGTAGTGGGCTTGATGAACGTGGTCGTACCACTACAAATCGGTGCTCGTGACGTTGCCTTCCCGTTCCTTAACTCCCTGAGTTTTTGGTTCTTTGTGGTCGGGGTGGTGTTAATTAACATCTCTCTGGGGGTCGGTGAATTCGCGCAAACCGGTTGGTTGGCCTATCCGCCACTGTCAGGTAAAGAGTACAACCCAGGTGTCGGGGTCGATTACTGGATCTGGAGTCTACAGATTTCTGGTTTAGGTACCTTGCTGACCGGTGTTAACTTCTTCGCCACTATTTTGAAAATGCGTGCCCCTGGCATGTCGATGATGAAGATGCCTGTCTTCACATGGGCGGCACTTTGCACCAACATTTTGATTATCGTTTCTTTCCCGATCCTGACTGTGACCGTCGCGTTACTGACGCTGGACCGCTACCTTGGCACCCATTTCTTTACCAATGATATGGGTGGCAACATGATGATGTACATCAACCTGATTTGGGCCTGGGGCCATCCGGAAGTGTACATTCTGGTTCTGCCGGTGTTCGGTGTGTTCTCCGAAGTGACCGCGACCTTCTCCAGAAAACGCTTGTTTGGTTACACCTCTTTAGTGTGGGCCACCATCGCGATTACCGTTCTGTCGTTTATTGTTTGGCTACACCACTTCTTTACTATGGGGTCCGGTGCCAACGTTAACGCCTTCTTCGGTATCGCGACGATGATCATTTCCATCCCAACCGGGGTGAAAATCTTCAACTGGCTGTTCACTATGTACCAAGGCCGTATTCAGCTTAACTCAGCAATGCTGTGGACCATTGGCTTCATCATCACCTTCTCTATCGGTGGGATGACCGGGGTTCTGCTGGCGGTTCCGGGTGCAAACTTCGTGCTGCATAACAGTCTGTTCCTGATTGCCCACTTCCATAACGTGATTATTGGTGGTGTGGTGTTCGGTTGCTTCGCTGGTCTGACTTATTGGTGGCCTAAGTCCTTTGGCTTTACGCTAAACGAGAAATGGGGTATCCGTGCCTTCTGGTTCTGGATTATCGGCTTCTTCGTTGCCTTTATGCCGCTGTACGTACTGGGCTTTATGGGCATGACCCGTCGTTTGAGCCAGGATATCAACCCTGAGTTCCACTCAATGTTGATGGTGGCCGCTGGGGGCGCTGTACTGATTGCCTGCGGTATCTTGTGCCAGGTTATCCAGGTGTTCGTCAGTATTCGTGACCGCGAGCAGAATCGTGACCTGACCGGTGACCCGTGGGGTGGCCGTACGCTGGAGTGGTCTACCTCTTCCCCGCCGCCGTTCTATAACTTCGCCGTTGTACCTGAAGTGACTGACCGTGACGAATTCTGGGATATGAAAGAGAAAGGCGAAGCATACAAACGCCCAGCGAAATACGAAGAAATCCACATGCCGAAGAATACCGGTGCAGGTGTGATTATTGCTGGCTTCAGCTTGATCTTCGGCTTTGCCATGATCTGGTACATCTGGTGGCTGGCCATCGTTGGCTTCGTCGGCATGATTGTGACCTGGATTGTGAAAAGCTTCGACGAGGATGTTGATTACTATGTGCCGGTTGCAGAAGTGGAGCGCATTGAAGATCTTCATCATGAACAAATCAGCAAAGCAGGCGTGAATCATGTCAACTGAAACTCTGACTAACCATAACGTCGCCCATGCAGAGCATGGGCATCACGATGCAGGAGCGACGAAAGTCTTTGGCTTCTGGATCTACCTGATGAGCGACTGTATTTTGTTTGCGACATTGTTCGCAACTTATGCAGTGCTGGTAAACGGAACCGCTGGCGGCCCTTCAGGCCGGGATATCTTCGACTTGAACTTTGTTCTGGTTGAAACCTTCCTGTTGCTGTTCAGTAGTATTACTTACGGCATCGCTATGCTGGGCATGAACAAAGGCCACAAAAACCAGGTTAACACCTGGTTAGGTCTGACCTTCCTGTTCGGCCTGGGCTTTGTGGCAATGGAAATCTATGAATTCCATCACCTGATTGCTGAAGGCTATGGCCCGGATCGCAGTGCGTTCCTGTCCAGCTTCTTCGCACTGGTTGCCACCCACGGTATTCACGTTACCGCTGGCCTGGTTTGGATCATCATTATGATGATTCAAGTTGCAAAACGCGGCCTGAATGAAACTAACCGTACCCGCCTGATGTGTCTGAGCTTGTTCTGGCACTTCCTGGACGTGGTGTGGATCTGCGTATTCACCGTTGTCTATCTGTTAGGAGCCATATAATGAGTCACCAAACATCTGGTCATCCAACAACGACTCACGGTGGAGCCAGCCACGGTAGCTTGAAGTCATATCTTATCGGCTTCATTCTGTCGGTCATTCTGACTGTGATTCCATTTGCGATGGTGATGAGCGGTACCGCTTCTCATACCACTATTCTGGCCACGGTGGTCGGTTTAGCTGTAGTGCAGATTATCGTTCACTTAGTGTACTTCCTGCATATGAATGGATCGTCTGAAGAACGCTGGAATCTGGTGGCGTTCCTGTTCACCGCTATGATTATCGCAATCGTTGTAGTGGGCTCACTCTGGATTATGTACAACCTCAACATCAATATGATGGTTGACTGAAGAGCTGCATGTGATGATTAAGCAATACCTGCAAGTAACTAAACCAGGAATTATTTTCGGCAATTTAATTTCTGTCGTTGGGGGATTTCTCCTCGCTTCCAAAGGCGTGATTGATTACCCCCTTTTTCTCGCCACCCTGTTCGGTGTCTCGTTAGTTGTTGCCTCCGGGTGCGTATTTAACAACTATATCGATCGTGACATCGACCGCATCATGGAGAGAACGAAGAATCGTGTCCTGGTCAAAGGGCTTATTGATCCGAAAGTGAGCCTGATTTACGCATCCGTACTGGGTATTGCTGGCATGTTACTGCTCTACGTGGCTGCCAATCCATTAGCCATGTGGCTGGCAGTCATCGGTTTCGTTATCTACGTTGGGGTTTACAGCCTCTACATGAAACGTAAATCAGTCTACGGTACGTTGATCGGCAGCCTGTCAGGTGCCGCTCCACCGGTGATTGGTTACTGTGCAGTCACCGGTCAGTTCGATATGGGTGCATTGATTTTACTGCTGATTTTCAGCCTGTGGCAGATGCCGCACTCCTACGCCATCGCGATTTTCCGCTTTAAGGATTATCAAGCCGCCAACATTCCGGTGCTGCCAGTGATAAAAGGCATATCGGTCACCAAAAACCATATTACCCTTTATATCTTGGCATTTATGGTCGCCACCTTGATGCTGACCTTAAGTGGCTATGCCGGTTACAAATACCTGGTTGTCGCTGCTGCGGTAAGTGTCTGGTGGTTGGGTATGGCGCTGCGCGGCTACAAAGCGACCAATGACAGCGTTTGGGCGAGAAAACTCTTTGTCTTCTCAATCATTGCTATTACGTCATTGAGCGTCATGATGTCGGTTGATTTCAATGTTCCTTCCTCGGCTGGATTACTGACTTACATCGGGTAACACCATTCGTATTGATATTAAAGTGGCTGTCTTATCAGCCACTTTTTATTTCTGCCCTACCCTGCTAAACCGCCCCTGTAATACATTCTAAACATCAATAGATTTACCCACTGGCCCTAACATCATTACAATGGCGCAGAATGTTTTTTTGAGGTGGTAATGAACGACAATAAAATGACCCCGCTAGAGCTTCGGGCAACTTGGGGGCTGGGTACGGTATTCTCTTTGCGTATGCTTGGCATGTTCATGGTTTTGCCGGTTCTCACCACTTATGGTATGGCGCTTTCCGGTGCCAGCGAAGCGCTGATCGGCATTGCAATCGGTATCTACGGGCTGGCCCAGGCCATTTTCCAGATTCCCTTCGGATTGGTTTCTGATCGCATAGGCCGCAAGCCATTGATCGTCGGTGGCCTGTTAATTTTCGCTCTTGGCAGTGTGATTGCAGCCATGAGTGATTCCATTTGGGGCATCATTCTGGGCCGCGCGCTGCAAGGCTCTGGGGCTATCGCCGCCGCAGTCATGGCGTTGCTGTCTGATTTGACTCGTGAGCAAAACCGAACCAAAGCGATGGCTTTTATTGGCGTAAGCTTCGGCATCACCTTTGCTATCGCAATGGTGCTTGGGCCAATCGTGACTCACGCCTTTGGCCTACAGGCGCTGTTTTGGGGAATTGCTGTTCTGGCCTTGTTAGGCATCGTCATCACTCTGGCAGTGGTGCCGAACGCCGATAACCATGTGCTTAATCGCGAATCCAGTATCGTCAAAGGCAGTGTGAGCAAAGTGCTCAACAACAGCCGGCTACTCAAACTCAATTTTGGCATCATGTGCTTGCACATTTTATTGATGTCGAGCTTCGTGGCTTTGCCACAAATGATGGACAGTGCCGGTTTAGCCCCAGCCCAACACTGGGTTGTCTATCTGGTGACGATGTTGGTTTCCTTCGCCGCCGTGGTGCCGTTTATTATTTATGCTGAAGTTAAACGCCGCATGAAGCAGGTCTTTATGGGCTGCGTCGCCGTGTTGTTTGCCGCCGAAGTTGTATTGTGGTCTGCGGGGCAACAACTGTGGATTATTATTGCAGGTGTACAGCTATTTTTCATTGCTTTCAATGTGATGGAAGCAATCCTCCCCTCATTGATCAGTAAAGAGTCGCCAGCCGGTTATAAAGGTACGGCAATGGGGATTTATTCCACCAGCCAGTTTATTGGTGTGGCTATTGGTGGCAGCTTGGGTGGCTGGCTGTTTGGTATGGAAGGGGCAAGTATGGTATTTGCTGGCGGTGCGGCTATCGCGCTGGTGTGGTTTGGCGTGAGTGCCACCATGCAAGAACCCCCTTATGTCAGTAGCCTGCGAATTACCTTGTCTGAGCTGGCGGTAAAAGACTCGGCTCTGGAGGAGCGAATCAAGGCGCAACCGGGTGTCACGGAAGCAGTCGTGGTGAGAGACGAGCGCAGTGCTTACGTTAAAGTCGATACCAAAAAAACCAATCGTAACCAGCTAGAAGCGCTAGTCAACGCGATATAAACAAAAGCAGGTACAAAAGTGATATAGGCTTTTGTACCTGCCTTAGCTATAAATCAATCGCGGAAGTTATTGAACTGGAACGGCTGGCCCAGATCAGCGCCACGAATCAATGCCATCACGCCCTGCAAGTCATCACGCGCTTTGCCGGTAACCCGAACTTGTTCGCCCTGAATCTGAGCCTGAACTTTCAGTTTGCTGTCTTTAATCAGCTTAACCAGCTTTTTAGCCTGCGCACTTTCAATACCTTGCTTTAGTTTGGCGTCCACACTGTAGGTTTTACCACTGCGATCCATCTCTTTTGGTATTTCCAGTGCCGCACCTTCAATGCCGCGCTTACTCAATTGCGCCCGAAGAATATCCAGCAACTGCTCAACCTGAAAATCAGATTCGCTGGTGACTTTGATACTTTCGTTCTTCTCATTTAACTCAAAACTTGCCGGAATATTACGAAAATCCCAACGGTTCGCCAGATCACGGGTGGCGTTCTCAACTGCGTTACGCACTTCCTGCATATCAATTTCAGATACGATGTCGAAAGATGGCATGTTCCCTCCTCCTGATAAGATGAATGGTGAGCATAATAACCGCTTTATCGCCGTAGACAAAGCCAAGCCGTTGATAATGACTTAACTCACGCCATATGGCAGCTAAGCCTACGTTTAATGACTAAAAAGTCTATAATCAAGGCATAATACTTAGAAATAAACCGTGTGTTGTCCGCTGATACCAAGGAGGTCTCAATGATAATTACTGTGCTTGGTTGCGGAGCTCTCGGGCAGTTATGGTTATCCGCGTTATACCAACAAGGCCACGATGTACAAGGCTGGCTTCGAGTACCACGCCCCTTTTGTTCCGTCAATGTCATCACACTCAATGGTGAGGCATTCAATCAGAACCTCCCCACCAATGATCCAGAGCATCTGTGGGAAAGTGATCTCTTGCTGGTGTGCCTAAAAGCGTGGCAGGTGTCCAGCGCGGTCACGGTGTTGCTGCCCAAACTTAACCCTAAATGCAAAATTTTGCTGTTGCATAATGGCATGGGGGCGGATCAAGAATTACCGCGCAATGAGTTCACTATCCTGCAAGGTGTCACCACCCATGCCGCACGTCATGACGGTAACACGATTGTCCATATCGCCAGTGGGATTACTCATATCGGCCCAACCTCACCTACCGCAACCGATATCAGCCATCTGGCCGATGTATTGCATCAGGCGCTACCGGATGTGGCCTGGCATAACGATATCTCAGCGGCCTGTTGGCATAAGCTGGCGGTAAACTGCGTGATTAACCCGCTTACCGGCTTGTATAACTGCCGCAATGGTGACTTGCAGCGTTATCCTGAACTCATTGAGACATTATGTGCTGAAGTGGCCAGTGTGATGGAAATGGAGGGCTACCATACCTCAACAGAAAGCCTGCTCGGCTATGTTAATGATGTTATCCAGAGTACGGCAGATAATATCTCATCACTGCTGCAAGACTTGCGCTGTCAGCGGCATACCGAAATCGACTACATTACCGGTTATTTACTGCAACGTGCCCGCCACCACGGTATGGTTTTACCCGAGAATACCCGGTTGTATGACTTAATTAGACGTAAGGAAAATGAGTATGAGCGTATCGGCGCTGGTTTGCCTGGCTCCTGGTAGCGAAGAAACCGAGGCCGTCACCACGATTGATATTCTGGTGCGCGCCGGTATTAAGGTCACGACAGCCAGTGTCGCCAGTGATGGGGCATTAGAAATAGTGTGCTCACGCGGCGTCCGTTTATTGGCCGATGTCCGACTGGTGGATGTCACGGATCTAGAGTTTGATGTGGTAGTGCTACCCGGTGGTATTAAGGGGGCTGAGTGTTTTCGCGACAGCCCTATACTGGTAGAAATGGTACGCCAAACCCATAACGAGGGCCGATTAGTAGCTGCTATTTGTGCCGCCCCCGCTTTAGTGCTTGAGCATCACAAGTTATTCCCGGTTGGCAATATGACCGGTTTTCCGGCATTGAAAGATAAAATTGATCCGACTAAATGGATGAATCAACGCGTTGTTTATGACCGTCGAGTCAATCTGGTTACCAGCCAGGGGCCAGGCACATCCATTGATTTCGCACTAAAGATTGTTTTTTTACTGCTCGGACGAGAAAAAGCCGCAGAGGTTGCCTGGCAACTAGTACTACCGCCAGGGATTTATAACTATACCCTTCGGACTTGAAGCCGCAGGGTTGTTAGCTACGCGCGTTCACCCGAATCACTTACCGTCGTGCGCTCATCGGGATGAGTTTGCTGGCTGCCTACCTGCAACTCCAATTACTTTGGGTATATAATGAATATGATCATAGCAACCACTGCGCAAGCTCAGAATGGCAAAGCGCAGTAGCCGTTAACATCCCGCAACAAGGCGTAGCGAGCGAAAGCAGTTTGGGTGCGCCCTGCGCGCAGAACCCGGAGCGTACAGGTAGTACGTGAGGAGTTCGAGCACCGCGCAATCCCAAAATCCACACGCACAGTAGCCGTTAACTTATCACCGTTAAGGGCGGTAAACTTTCACGTTGGTATACCCCTGCTCGCGCAGATACAAAGCCTGCAAACGGCTCATCACACCACGATCACAATATAACAAATAGGTTTTGCTCTGATCCAAATCGGCAAATTGCGAACTTAGTTTATAGAATGGCAGTGCCCGCACTTCAACACCTTCCAGCTTGAGCGGTTTTTCATCTTGCTCATCCGGCGCACGGATATCGAGCAACACATCGCTATCCGCTAACTCTGCCACCGTTTCAACTTCCACCACTTGCTCACGGCTTTGTTCGGCAATTTCACGAATATCGACGTTTTTGGCTTCGCTGACTACCCGCGCCAGAATAGAGAAATCAAAGTGAGACTCCTCTTCTTCAATCTTGGCCTTAACCGCTTTTACCGTTGGGCTTTTTGAAATCACACCGCAATATTCTGGCATGGTCTTCGCGAAATCTTCAGTGCCGATTTCACGCGCCAAATTGATGATGTGCTCTTTGTCATGAGAAATCAGTGGGCGCAAGATCAGGGTGTCAGAAGCATTATCAATTAAACGCAAGTTGGTCAGTGTCTGGCTGGACACCTGCCCCAGCGCCTCACCGGTCACCAAAGCCTGCACGCCGTAACGTTCTGCCACTTGAGATGCTGCGCGCACCATCATGCGCTTCAATACCACGCCCATCTGACCGTCTTCGACTTTTTCAAGAATTTCGCCAACAACCGGCTCAAAATCAATGGCAACAAAACGCACCCGATGGGAGCTACCAAAACGATTCCACAGATAATGAGCCACTTGCTTAACGCCAATCTCATGGGCTGAGCCACCAAGATTGAAGAAACAATAATGCACACGACAGCCACGGCGCATCAGCATATAGCTGGATACACCGGAGTCAAAACCGCCTGAAATTAGAGATAAAACATCTTCCTGCGTACCAATCGGGAAACCGCCCAGCCCTTCGTGACGCGCCTTGATAAGCGTCAGTTTTTCCTGATCAACTTCCAGATGCACCGTTACCTGCGGATGGGTCAGTTTAACTTTAGCGCTTTCAATATGTTGATTCAGCCCGCCACCGACATAGCGCTCCACATCCCCAGAGGAAAACTCATGTTTACCACGACGCTTCACCCGAACACAGAATGTTTTCCCGACCAGTGTTTCGCGATAAGCTTCCAATGTCTGCTCAAAAATATTGTGCATATCGGTGTAGCTGCGATCTTCCACTTCGAGAATATGGTGAATGCCCGGTACACGGGTTAAAGCATCACAAATCTGTGGGCCAAGATTGTCATCTTTGGTACGAATTTCAATATGATCCCAATGGCGAACCACCGCGAGGGTATCATCCTCAAGGTTTTTCAATACGTTGCGGATATTGGTTGTGAGGATCTTAATGAAGCGCAATCGCACAGATTGACTCTTGATGGTGATTTCCGGGAACAATTTAATGATAAACTTCATGGCGGTTTTTAGTTGTCTGGTTATGGAGTGATGGCGTCGCTATCGATAGCAACAGTCAAAGCCGTTAGCAAAAATAGGCAAGCCGTGGAGTATATCATTATATGATGTGCGGCTGCGTACTAAAAACCAGACCTAAACGTCACGATTTCCCCGTCATTATCCGCTAGAATAGCCGGTAATAAATTTTGGCCTGAATGCTTTTGATCTGATGCACCGCTTGCATAAGCAGGAATACGTTTCGCGCCGTTAAGGTTACGTTTCATAAAAAATATCGAGTCGAATAAAAATTATGCCGAAAAAAGCCGTATCACCTGAAACCAAAGCTGCCAGTTTTGAAACATCGCTCAACGAGCTGGAGCAGATTGTGACCCGCCTGGAATCCGGTGAATTACCGCTGGAAGAGGCGTTAAACGAATTCGAACGGGGTGTGCAACTGGCACGTATCGGGCAACAAACCCTGCTACAAGCTGAACAGCGGGTGCAGATCCTCCTTAGCGACGACGCCACTGCGCCGCTTTCATCGTTCACCCCGGATGCCGAGTAGCCCTATGTCTGACACCCACTCTTCAGTTGATTTCAGCCAGCAACTCGCGGCGCATCAGCAACGGGTCAATCAGGCCCTGCTGGACTTTATTGCGCCACTGCCATTCGGTAACAGTGATTTGGTCGAAGCAATGCGTTATGGTGCCGTGCTCGGCGGTAAACGGCTGCGCCCTTATCTGGTTTATGCCACCGGCCAAATGTTTGGTCTGTCGCCCACCAATCTGGATGCCCCGGCAGCGGCCATTGAATGTATCCATGCCTATTCATTGATTCATGACGATTTGCCGGCGATGGATGACGACGATTTACGCCGTGGGCAGCCGACTTGTCATGTAAAATTTGGTGAAGCCAATGCGATTTTGGCCGGTGATGCGCTGCAAACGTTAGCATTTTCTATTCTGGCGCAAGCCCCGATGCCGGATGTGGCGGATAAAGATCGCCTGTCGATGATTGCAGAATTAGCCCATGCCAGCGGTGTCGCCGGTATGTGCGGTGGTCAGGCATTGGATCTGGAGGCCGAAGCGCGTCAAATATCACTGGAAGATCTTGAGCGTATCCACCGCCATAAAACCGGTGCATTGATTCGCGCAGCCGTGCGTCTTGGCGCATTCGCCGCAGGTGAACAGGGCCGCAAGGCACTTACGTTACTTGATCGTTACAGTGAAGCCATCGGCCTGGCCTTCCAGGTGCAGGATGATATTTTAGATGTCATCGGTGATACCGCAACCATTGGTAAACGTCAGGGATCAGACCAACAACTCGGAAAAAGCACGTATCCGGCACTTCTCGGGCTGGATTGCGCTAAAACCAAGGCAAGGGATCTTTATCAGGAAGCGATCAGCGCCCTGAATGCCTTGTCAGAGCAATCCTATAACACAGCGCCGTTGCAGGCGTTAGCCTGTTTTATTATTGAGCGTGATAATTAGAACTCTGCTGGCAGTCCGTGAATGCCTACTTAACACTTTTGATATGAGCATCGAATGAGTCTTGATATAGCCAAATACCCGACATTGGCCCTTGCACAGCATCCTGAAGAACTGCGCATGTTGCCAAAAGAGAGCCTGCCGAAGTTATGTGATGAACTGCGGCAATATTTGCTCGCCTCTGTCAGTCGCTCCAGTGGGCACTTTGCATCCGGGCTGGGTGTGGTCGAGCTAACTGTCGCGTTGCATTACGTCTATAACACGCCATTTGATAATCTGGTGTGGGACGTCGGCCATCAGGCTTATCCGCACAAAATATTAACTGGCCGCCGCGAACAGATCAGTACCATTCGCCAGAAAGATGGGTTGCACCCATTCCCGTGGCGCGGTGAAAGCGAATACGATGTACTGTCTGTTGGGCATTCCTCTACGTCGATCAGCGCAGGCCTGGGTATGGCCGTGGCCGCAGAACGTGAAGGCAAAGGGCGGCGTACCGTGTGTGTGATTGGTGACGGTGCTATCACAGCAGGTATGGCTTTTGAAGCTATGAATCATGCAGGTGATATTCACTCAGACATGCTGGTTATCCTTAACGATAACGAAATGTCTATTTCAGAAAATGTTGGCGGCCTGAATAATCATTTAGCTCAACTATTATCTGGCAAACTCTACACCAGCTTGCGTGAAGGTGGCAAAAAAGCATTTTCCGGTTTACCACCGATTAAAGACTTGCTGAAACGGACTGAGGAACACCTGAAAGGGATGGTGGTACCCAGCACCTTATTTGAAGAGTTAGGCTTTAATTATATTGGCCCGGTCGATGGCCATGATGTACAGGCATTGACGCAAACCTTGAAAAACATGCGCGACCTGAAAGGCCCGCAACTGCTGCATATCATGACCAAAAAAGGCAAAGGCTACGCACCGGCTGAAAAAGATCCCATTGGCTGGCACGCAGTACCTAAGTTTGATCCCGCCTCCGGCACCTTGCCGAAAAGTCAGGGTAGTTTGCCGACTTACTCCAAAATCTTTGGCGAATGGCTGTGTGAAACCGCCGCTAAAGACAGCAAACTAATGGCCGTTACTCCGGCAATGCGTGAAGGCTCAGGGATGGTGCGTTTCTCGCGTGAATACCCACAGCAATATTTCGACGTGGCGATTGCCGAGCAACATGCGGTCACCTTTGCTGCTGGTCTGGCAATTGGTGGTTATAAACCTATCGTTGCTATCTACTCCACTTTCCTGCAACGGGCTTATGACCAGTTAATCCACGATGTAGCCATCCAGAATCTGCCAGTACTGTTTGCCATTGACCGAGGTGGTTTGGTGGGTGCTGATGGACAAACCCATCAGGGCGCATTTGATCTATCATTCATGCGCTGCATTCCAAATATGGTCATCATGACTCCAAGTGATGAGAATGAGTGTCGTCAGATGCTGCACACCGGCTATCACCACAACGGCCCTGCGGCGGTTCGTTACCCGCGTGGTAATGGAACTGGCACGGGGCTAGAGCCATTGGCAATAATACCGATGGGTAAAGGGATCGTGCGCCGCGAAGGTAAAAAAGTGGCTATTCTGTGCTTTGGCACATTGCTCGCTCAGGCGCAAATTGTGGCCGACAATCTCAATGCCACACTGGTGGATATGCGTTTTGTGAAGCCACTGGATGAAGAGTTGGTGTTAGAAATGGCGGCCAGCCACGAGATAGTGGTCACTATTGAAGAGAATGCCATTATGGGTGGCGCAGGCAGTGGCGTGAATGAGTTACTGATGGCAAAACGCCAGCGAGTGCCCGTATTAAATCTCGGTTTACCGGATAGCTTTGTACCACAAGGTGAGCAAGATGAAATGCGAGCAGAATTTGGTTTGGATGCCGCGGGAATACAGAGTCAGATTGAAACGTGGCTGGAGTGATAACACTATCTGAAGCATAACCTCTGGCTATACCTCAGACTGCGGACAAACCCCAACGACTCGATCTTGTAAGGTGAGGACAGGCAGAAGGACGGCGCGGCTCGAGCCCCCAGGGATGGGTTTACGGCGTCTTTATGATCTGCCTGTTTTCGCCGCTATGGAGCACTTTGTTATTAATCTCTGACATAACTTCTTAGTTATGCCTTAATTTTAATAGCTATTTAATAAAATAGATCTGCTGGCCAGTAATGCCCCACGACAAAAATAATCGCAGCAGCAATCACCCCAGCAATGATGTCATCCACCATGATCCCCATGCCGCCGTGAACATTGCGATCAAACCAACGGATCGGCCAGGGCTTCCAGATATCAAAAATACGAAATGCCACAAAACCAGCGACTATCCATTGCCAATCATTAACTGGCAAAGCCATCAAGGTGATCCACATCCCGACAAATTCATCCCAGACAATGCTGCCGTGGTCATGCACCTTCATGTCTCTGGCGGTACGGTGGCAGATATAAACGCCGATGCAGATACTGAACATTACTATCAGAGAATAGAGCTGCCACGGTAGCTGAATCAATAACAGCCAGAAGGGAATGGCTGCAATTGATCCCATCGTACCGGGTGCCCACGGAGACAAACCACTACCAAAACCGGTTGCCAGCAAGTGCCAGGGGTTAGTTAACTGCAAACGGCGTTTGGCTTCATCCATGAGATTTATCCGTTGAGAAGTGATCAAAACCACGAAAATTCAGCTCTACAGGCTGCTTTTCACGAAGAAATTTAACCCCCTCCGATTGTGGCCCTATCTGACCAATACAGGTATAACCGGCCCCCGTATTGCTGAGAGCAACATCCAGCGCCCCACGGTTTATTTCTGGCACGGTAAAGCACAGTTCGTAGTCTTCCCCCCCACTCAAGGCCCAGCGTAGCGCTTGATCCGCATCAACCTGATTTTTTAGTGCATCAGAATACGGCAAATCCTCCAGCTCAATGCTGGCACCACAACCACTGGCTTTCAGGATATGTTGCAGATCAGAAATAAGCCCGTCAGAAATATCAATCGCTGAACTGGCAAGCGAGCGCAATGCCTGCCCTTGCAAAATACGCGGCTGTGGCCGCAAATGACGGTGAATTAACGCGTCCCGATCAGCCTCGTTATCAACCTGCAACTCATTTTGCAAAATAGCCAGGCCAGCAGCGCTATCTCCCAATGTACCGGTCACATAAATCCAGTCACCAATCCGGGCACCCGCGCGCGTCAATGCCCGCCCTGCGGGTACTAATCCTTGGATAGTCAGCGTCAAACTCAGCGGCCCACGGGTGGTATCACCCCCAATCAATTGCATACCGTAATAGTTTAGCTGTTCAAACAAGCTATCACTGAATGATTGCAGCCAATCTTCATTAACATTAGGTAGGGTCAGTGCCAGGGATAGCCAGGCGGGAGCGGCTCCCATAGCGGCTAAATCGCTAAGGTTTACCGCTAACGCTTTGTATCCAAGATCGGCCGGATCGATATCAGCAAGGAAATGAACACCCGACACCAGTGTATCTGTACTGATGGCCAACAGCTGTTTCTCTGCCACTGTAAGAAGTGCGCAGTCGTCTCCAATACCCAGCTCTACATCCCGGCGATGACTTTCGCACCGGTCAAAGTAGCGAGCAATGAGGTCAAATTCGCCACATGCCATAATACAATTCCAGAAAGGTTAACTGATCAATAAATTAAGGCCGGAAACCGGCCTTAATTCAAGTCGTTAATATAACGATTTACTTTTTCTTACGTACTGTGGGAGCCACTTTATCCAGCACGCCGTTGACGAACTTATGGCTATCTTCCGCACCGAAAGTTTTGGCAAGTTCGATCGCTTCATTGATTGCCACTTTATAAGGGACATCTTGACGTTTGCTCAGTTCAAACAGCGCAATACGCAGAACCGCTCTCTCAACCTGGCCTAATTCTTCGAGCTGACGGGAAAGAAATGGCTCCATTAGCGCATCCAGAGATGCGGCGTGAACGGCAACCCCAGACAGCAATTCGCGAAAATAGGCGATGTCGACATCTTTGACATCCTGCTCCGACAGGAACTGTAATTCAACATCAGCGATGTCGTTTTTAGACAACTGCCAAGAGTAAAGCGCTTGAACAGCGCACTCACGAGCGCGGCGACGAGCAGCAGGTTTCACGGAATTCCCCTTAACTTAACTAAATTCAGCCTTTAATAGCTTTGATTACATTAATCATTTCAAGTGCGGTCAGGGCAGCTTCTGCGCCTTTATTACCCGCTTTAGTGCCAGCACGCTCAATTGCCTGCTCAATACTTTCAGTGGTCAGCACACCAAACGCCACCGGAATATCGCTGTTCATGGCAACACTTGCCAAACCAGAACTCGCTTCACCAGCAACATACTCAAAGTGCGCAGTGCCCCCACGGATAACCGTACCCAGTGCAATCACCGCATCGTAACGATTTGTTTTTGCTAATACATTTGCAACTAACGGCAACTCATAAGCCCCCGGCACCCAGACAATAGTGATATTGTCATCAGATACCTGACCAATGCGCTTTAAGGCATCAATAGCACCTTCCAGCAGGCTGTCGTTGATAAAGTTGTTAAAACGCGCAATTGCAATCGCCACGCGGGCATTAGGAGTAGCAACAACACCTTCGATAACGTTCATAGCTTTCCTCAATATGGGTTCATACCCCGCAGGGGGGCGGATTCTATCATATTCTTTCACGCCCTGCCCCTGCGCATTTGTAAAACGCCTGACAAGACTATAATTGAGCGTCGGGAATTTCAGCCCGCAAACGCCGCTAGCACTTCGGTTTTAAGCGCAATCGCAGGTCAGGGCCAACCTGACGAACATCACTAAATACGAATTCGGGGGCATCCCTTAGCTGTGTTAACCCTGCCAAATGGCATAACCCGCGCGCATCGCTACCTAACAATTTTGGCGCAATATAAAGAATTAGCTCATCAACCACACCTGCCTGCAACAAGGCTCCGGCCAATTGCGGCCCAGCTTCAACCCAAATTGAATTAATCTGCCGCCTGGCTAATTGCATCATCAATAAAACCAAATCCACACCGTTATTATGGCGTGGTAGCAGCAGTTGCTCGACATTGTCAGGCCACGGCTGTTCGTCTGCGTCAACCCGAGCGAGCCAGCATGGGCCATCTTGCTGTATGACTTTATGCTCTGGCGTCACACGGTTATGGCTATCGAGTATAATTCGAACGGGTTGGCGCAATCTATCTTGAGGATACAGCGCCTGGGTTTGTGCATCTAATTCCTGCCAGCGCACAGTAAGCGAAGGGTCATCAGCTAATACCGTGGCACTGGTGCTGAGGATAGCGGCGCTTTGTGCACGAAAACGCTGCACATCCTGACGCGCCTGTGGTGAGGTAATCCACTGGCTTTCACCTGAAGCCATTGCGGTGCGGCCATCCAGCGACGCGGCCATTTTCAGTTGCAGGTAAGGGAACCCCGTGCGCATCCGTTTTAGGAAGCCACGATTAACGGCCTCCGCCTCCGCCAGCATCACACCATGATCAACAGCAATGCCTGCCTGCTTTAGTAAGTACAGCCCACGCCCGGCGACCTGCGGATTAGGGTCCTGCATGGCAGCTACCACGCGTACCACCCCTGCGGCAACCAGGGCATCGGCACAAGGCGGTGTACGCCCGTGGTGGCTACAAGGCTCTAGCGTGACGTACGCAGTGGCACCGCGCGCTTTCTCACCCGCCATGCGTAAGGCATGAACCTCGGCATGTGGTTCCCCAGCACGCAGGTGATAGCCCTCACCGACTATTTCCCCCTCACGTACCAGCACGCAGCCGACGTTGGGATTAGGTGACGTGGTAAAACGCCCCAGCCGCGCCAATTCAAAAGCGCGGGCCATATAGAATTCATCGGGCTGCATGGCTTTCCTTAATATTTATCGCGGCGCTTTATTGTTCGCAAAAATAGACTTGCGCGGCAATAGATCTTTCGATAACCAGTAAATAACGATTTGGCGCAGATTAATCCTGCAAACGGGCGATTTCTTCACCAAATTCGCGAATATCTTCAAAACTGCGATAAACCGACGCAAAGCGGATATAAGCCACTTTGTCCAAGCGTTTGAGCGCTTCCATCACCAGATTACCGACCATTTTGGTAGGCACCTCGCGCTCACCGGTGGCACGTAACTGAGATTTGATATGACTGATTGCCGTTTCGACATCATCCGAGCTGACCGGGCGCTTTTCTAATGCTTTTAGCATCCCACGCCGCAATTTATCTTCATTGAACGGTTCGCGTACTTCATCACTTTTAATCACGCGTGGCAGCACCAGTTCGGCCACTTCAAAAGTAGTAAAGCGTTCATTACAATCTAAACACTGGCGGCGACGGCGCACTTGGGAGCCATCGCTCACCAGACGGGAGTCAATCACTTTGGTGTCCACTGCGGCACAAAACGGGCAATGCATAGCGCTTCCTGATGAGTGAGCCTAAACTTGGGCACAGTTTACCGCGAACTGCCCTGACAACAAAGGGTGGATATAATAGCTCACCTCAACGCGGTGAAATATCGGTTCAAACGCGTATTTTCTGACTTCTCCTGAACCAATAGATGAGAAACCGATTCATACATAAGCAAAAAGCCCTGACACATACTGTATCAGGGCTTATCTTTTGTTCTACCGCAGACTAACGATTACGGCAGGATTGAAGGCTGATCTGCGCCTTCTTTCTCAACTTTTTGTTGCAACATATGTTCACGTTTCATACCTAATTTCAACGCCAGCGCAGAGGCTACGTAGATGGATGAAACGGTACCGATGGAAACACCGATCAGCATTGTCAGTGAGAAGCCTTGCAGCATCGCACCACCAAAGATAAACAGCATCAATACCACCATCAGCGTAGTTGCTGAGGTCATGATAGTTCGGCTCAAGGTTTGGGTCAGAGACACGTTCATGATTTCGTAAGGCGTACCGCGGCGGATCTTGCGGAAATTCTCACGAATACGGTCTGAAACCACAATACTGTCGTTGAGTGAGTAACCGATAACTGACATCAATGAAGCCACGATAGTCAGATCAACCTCAATATGGAACAACGACAAGACACCCAGAGTAATGACCACGTCATGGGCCAGAGCGATAACCGCCCCCAGCGCCAGACGCCATTCAAAACGGAAACCGACATAAACCAGAATACACAGCAACGCTATCAGCAACGCCATAGCACCTGCCTGGGCTAAATCACTGCCCACGCTTGGCCCGACGAACTCAATACGTTTCACTGAGGCATTCTTATCAACTGACTCATTGATAATAGAGATGACCTTGTTACCCAGCTCCTGCCCGGCAGTCCCGGTGGCAGGTGGCATCCGTATCATCACATCACGGGTACTACCAAAGTTTTGTAGTATTGGTGATTCAAAGCCCGCTTTTTCCAACGTGTCACGCAATTGATCAAGATCTGCGGGTTTATCCAGGCTAACTTCAATCACCGTACCACCGGTGAAATCCAGACCCCAGTTGAACCCTTTTGTGGACATAACCGCAATAGATGCTATCAATAACAGCAGCGAAACGCCGAAAGCAACATAATCCCAGCGCATAAAGTCATAGACTTTACGGCCATAGTTCAGTTGTTCAACAGTATAATCCTGTGCCACAACGTACTCCTCAAATAGACAGCTTGTTAATGCGCTTGCCGCCGTAAAGCAGGTTGACGATGGCACGAGTACCGACTATTGCCGTAAACATTGACGTTGCAACGCCGATGACGGTTGTAATAGCAAAGCCTTTAATCGAACCAGTACCCACAGCATAAAGAATAATCGCTGTGATAAGCGTCGTGACGTTGGCATCGACGATACTGGAGAAGGCACCTTTGTACCCTTCATGAATCGCTTGCTGGATCGTCCGCCCGTTCCGATACTCTTCTTTTATTCGCTCATTAATCAGTACGTTAGCATCAACAGCTATCGCCAGCGTCAGGACTATCCCGGCAATACCCGGCATGGTCAATGTCGCCCCCGGTAGCAGGGACATCACGCCCACGATCAACACCAGATTAGCCAACAGAGCAATACTGGCAATCACACCAAACTTACGGTAGTAAACCACCATAAACAGGATGGATACTGCCAAGCCCCACAAACAAGCTTCCAAACCTTGGGTAATATTCTGAGAACCCAATGTTGGCCCGATAGTGCGCTCTTCCACAATCTGGATCGGGGCAATCAACGCACCCGCACGCAGTAACAGGGAAAGCTGACGAGCTTCGGCCGGATTATCAATACCGGTGATACGGAAACTGTTACCCAAGCGCGATTGAATGGTCGCCACGTTGATAACTTCTTCCTGCTTAACCAGAATCGCCCGGCCATTGGCATCTTTTTTACCGCTGTCTTTATATTCTACGAACAGAGTCGCCATCGGCTTGCCGATATTGTCTTTGGTAAAATTAGACATCGCAGAACCACCGGCACTGTCGAGCGAGATATTAACCTGAGCCTGGTTATATTCGTCGGTGCTGGAGGTTGAATCGGTAATATGATCACCGGTCAGGATGACGCGTTTGTACAAGACAACCGGGCGGCCTTCACGCGTGTTTTTGACTTCTGAATCACCCGGTACACGGCCAGACGCAGCAACGGTAGCATCAACATTGCTGTTTACCAGACGGAACTCCAGCGTTGCCGTGGCACCAAGAATCTCTTTGGCACGCGCGGTATCCTGAATCCCCGGTAACTCAACCACGATACGATCTGAACCCTGGCGCTGAACCAATGGTTCGGCCACACCCAACTGGTTAACCCGGTTACGCAGAATCGTAATGTTTTGTTGAACAGCATATTCCCGCGCTTCACGCAGACGTTCATCGCTCATCACCGCTTTTAAGGTATTGCTACCATTGGAGCCAATAACCAGATCACGGTGGCGAGGAGAAAGGTAACTGATAGCATCGTCGCGAGTTTTATCGTCGCGAAAACGCACTTCAACACCATAGTTATCGAGCTTACGCACTGTGGCATACGGGATATTCTTCTCGCGCAAGTCAGAGCGCAAGGTATCCATCGTTTGCTCTTGCAGTTTGCCAAGTGCGGTGTCCATATCCACTTCCATCAGGAAGTGGACGCCACCACGCAGGTCAAGACCCAGTTTCATCGGCTCTGCGCCTAACCTGGCAAGCCAGGTCGGTGTTGCTGGAGCGAGATTTAGCGCGATAACGTATTTGTCCCCCATCGCAGCCATCAGTGCTTCACGGGCGCGTAGCTGGACGTCGGGATCTCTAAAGCGAGCCAGGATTGCACCGTTTTCCAGCGCAATAGACTTGCTCGCTATGTTGTCTTTTTCTAAAACGTCACGGACTTGGACCAGCGTTGTTTCACTGGCGGCGATTCCTCGCGCACCAGTGATTTGAACAGCCGGATCCTCACCATAAAGGTTGGGAAGTGCATATAGCAGACCGACGAAGATCACAACGATCAGCATCAGATACTTCCACAAAGGATAACGGTTTAACACGGCAATTCCCTTCGGGAAAATCAAAAATTACAGGGCTTTCATTGTGCCTTTCGGTAAAACGGCAGCAACGAAGTCACGCTTTATCATCACTTCAGTGGTGTCGTTCAGTGCGATAACGATATAGCCTGTTTCCGCAACTTTAGTAACACGACCCAGTAAACCACCTGTGGTCAATACTTCATCACCCTTACCGATAGAGTCCATCAGTTTTTTGTGTTCTTTAGCACGTTTTTGCTGTGGACGCAGGATCATGAAGTAAAAAATCAGACCAAATACCACCAGCATAATCACCAGGGAGTACGGGCTGCTCTGAGCCGGAGCCCCAGCGGATGCGACAGCATCGGAAATGAAAAGACTCATTAAAATTCCCTCATTGTTATCAATATCAGTAGTGTGAAATCAGTGCGATAAAACAGAAACGATCAATCGTAACTGTTAGCGCTATAAATACAAAGGCAATAATTTTAAAATCAAACGCTTAATGGTGGAACAGGTTTCCCTATCCGACCATAGAAATCTTCAACGAAGCTTTCTAATTTACCTTCTTCAATAGCCTGCCGTAAACCCGCCATTAAGCGTTGGTAGTACCGCAGATTATGAATCGTGTTGAGTCGCGCACCCAGTATTTCGTTGCAACGGTCAAGATGATGCAAGTAGGCACGGCTATAATTGCGACAAGTATAGCAATCACAATGTTCATCCAGTGTTGCTGTATCACTCTTATGCTTGGCATTACGGATTTTTACGACTCCGTCAGTGACAAACAAATGGCCATTACGGGCATTGCGGGTTGGCATCACACAGTCAAACATGTCGATACCGCGACGCACACCCTCAACCAAATCCTCTGGTTTGCCCACGCCCATCAGATAACGTGGTTTGTCCGCCGGGATCTGCGGGCAGACATGTTCCAGAATGCGGTGCATATCTTCTTTTGGCTCGCCTACCGCCAGGCCGCCCACAGCGTAACCATCAAAACCGATATCTACCAGCCCTTTTACCGACACATCACGTAAATCTTCGTAAACACCACCTTGGATAATACCGAACAATGCATTTTTATTGTTCAGTTCATCAAAACGGTCTCGGCTGCGTTTAGCCCAGCGTAATGACATTTCCATCGAACGCTTAGCATAATCCCAATCTGCTGGGTATGGCGTGCATTCGTCAAAAATCATGACGATATCAGAACCGAGATCGTACTGAATTTCCATTGATTTTTCTGGACTAAGGAAGACTTTATCGCCATTGATCGGATTTTGGAACGTCACCCCTTCTTCTTTGATTTTGCGCATTGCCCCCAGGCTGAACACCTGGAAGCCGCCGGAATCAGTCAGGATCGGGCCATGCCACTGCATGAAATCATGTAAGTCGCCGTGCAGCTTCATAATTTCCTGCCCTGGACGCAACCACAGGTGGAAGGTATTACCCAGCAAAATCTGTGCGCCAGTCTCTTTTACTTCTTCCGGTGTCATGCCTTTAACCGTGCCATAGGTACCAACCGGCATAAATGCTGGCGTTTCTACCACACCACGCTCAAAGACCAGACGACCACGACGAGCACGCCCATCCGTTGTTTGTAATTCGTACTTCACATAACCTCCAGCATTAGAGAAACAGTCTAATGTTGTTATTGCCTGATCACACAATAAATGTGACTTGAAATTTACGGGTTAACCGTCTCTTGCGGTGCCCGTGGATTACGGCTGATGAACATCGCATCGCCATAACTGAAAAAGCGGTATTGTTCTGCCACAGCTTGTTGGTATGCATTCATGGTATTTTTATAACCAGCAAAAGCAGAAACCAGCATTATCAATGTTGATTCAGGTAAATGGAAGTTGGTTATTAATGCATCCACCACCTGATAGTGATAACCGGGATAAATAAAGATTTTGGTATCGCCAAAGAAGGGGGCAATCAGGCCGTTATCGGTGGCCTTGGCAGCGCTTTCCAGTGAACGCACTGAGGTGGTGCCCACCGCGACGACTCGGTTGCCACGCGCTTTACACGCCAAAACCGCGTCGACGACATCTTGCGGCACTTCTGCATATTCGGAATGCATAATGTGCTCTTCAATGGTATCCACTCGCACGGGCTGAAATGTTCCCGCGCCAACGTGCAAAGTGACAAAAGCCATCTCAATGCCTTTTTCGCGCAGTGCGGCCAGCATTGGCTCATCAAAATGCAGCCCAGCGGTTGGTGCAGCTACTGCGCCCGGACGTTGGCTATACACCGTTTGATACAATTCACGGTCAGCATCTTCATCAGGGCGATCAATATAAGGAGGCAAAGGCATATGACCGACAGCATTAAGGATAGTGAAAACGTCCCGCTCATCGTCAAAACGTAGCTCGAATAGCGTGTCATGGCGTGCCAGCATGGTGGCTTGGATGCTCTCATCATCGCCCAACAGCAGCTCTGCACCGGGTTTCGGCGCTTTAGAGGCTTTGACATGAGCCAGTACACGGTGATCATCCAAAACGCGTTCAACTAACACTTCAAGCTTGCCGCCACTGGCTTTACGGCCAAATAAACGCGCCGGAATAACCCGCGTGTTATTGAATACCAGCAGATCACCAGGTAGTAGTTTATCCAGCAAATCAGTAAAAATGCCGTGCGTTAGTGTGCCCGTTGGGCCATCCAGAGACAATAAACGGCAGCCGCTACGCTGGGGCTGAGGGTAATGGGCAATCAGAGATTCCGGCAGCTCAAAAGAAAAATCGGCAACACGCATGGCTTTCCACTTCATATCAAAACAGACCCGACCAGCACAGATGATGGGCAGGTTCACAAAAACAGGCGGCTAGTCTAGAGCCCTCAAGGGCTGGCTGCAAGAAATAAGGAGAGTTAGCGGCTATTTGCATTATACTCAACGCATGAATTTTCTTGCTCACCTCCATCTGGCAACACTGGCTGACAGCTCTTTATTGGGTAATTTGCTGGCCGATTTTGTGCGCGGTAATCCACAAGGGGAATACTCCCCTGAGATAGTCGCTGGCATTATGATGCATCGCCGTGTTGATGTCATGACCGATACGCAGCCGTTGGTCAAAGAAGCCCGTTCTTATTTCAGTGCCGATTATCGCCGAGTTGCACCTATAACACTGGATGTTTTATGGGACCATTTTTTGGCTCGTCACTGGGATCAATTAATGCCAGACCGCACCTTGCCCGATTTTATCCTACATGCGCAAAGCCAGATTTTACCCCATTTACCACAAACACCGCCGCGCTTTCAGAACCTGAATGCCTATCTATGGTCAGAGCGTTGGTTGGAACGCTACGCTGAACTCCCCTTTATAGCGGATGTGTTACAAGGTATGGCAAGCCGCCGGCCAAAACTGGTGGCACTTGCTGGCTCTTTTGGCGACATAGAACAACACTATCAGCCGTTAGAAAATCTTTTTTTGACGTTTTATCCTGAGATGATGCAGGAAGCGCAACGCAAACAAATCTAGACAAAACCACTCAATTAGCATGGTTATAAAGACTAAGTCACTTGCGCTTTTCGTCAGAATGGGTATCTTAACAAGACTACGAATCTAAAATCGTTATAACGATAGGCAAAAGCTATCACAGCGATTGGTATTTATCCCTTTATTCATAGCGATTAAATACCTATGCTGTGCCGATACTTTTAAGACAACTGGTTAATCCATCCCTATTAACAGGAGTAATTTATGGTTCTGGTAACTCGTCAAGCCCCTGATTTTACAGCAGCTGCTGTTCTTGGTAGCGGCGAAATCGTTGAAAACTTCAACCTGAAAAAACACCTGAACGGTCGCCCAGCCGTCCTGTTCTTCTGGCCAATGGACTTCACTTTCGTTTGTCCTTCAGAGTTGATCGCTTTCGACCACCGTTACGAAGAATTCCAGAAACGTGGCGTTGAAGTTGTTGGTGTTTCTTTCGACTCCGAGTTTGTACATAACGCCTGGCGTAAAACCCCGGTTGATAATGGCGGTATTGGTGAAGTTAGATACCCAATGGTTGCTGATATCAAACGTGAAATTCAGAAAGCCTACGGCATTGAACACCCAGAAGCTGGCGTTGCATTGCGCGGTTCATTCCTGATCGACAAAAATGGTATTGTTCGCAGCCAAATCGTTAACGACCTGCCAATCGGCCGTAACATCGACGAAATGATCCGTACTGTTGATGCACTGCAATTCCACGAAGAACACGGCGAAGTTTGCCCTGCTCAGTGGGAAAAAGGCAAAGCAGGTATGGGCGCATCTCCAGATGGCGTCGCTAAATACCTGTCTGAAAACGCCTCTAAACTGTAATAACAGTTTATGCCACCCCTGATTTATTCGGGGGTATCAAGCCAGTCAGTTCACGCTGACTGGCTTTTTTTATTTTGTAAAATTTGCAAATGGGTGCTTGAAAACTGCTACCTGACAACGAAAGACGGGGATTGCTCCCCGCCCGATTGCCTTACCGTTCAGATTCGTAAGCTAAAATGGCCGCAACCTCTTTGTTTCCATCTTTTAAGCGTAATTCACACAGTGACTTATGCGTAATCAATGTAAATGCCAGTACTGTTATACAAACAATTAATAGGCATAGAACAAACGTTTTTTGTGGCATATTCAGCCTCCTTGCCTTGCCTTTCGGCGGGTATAAGGCTACCGTAACGTTGTCTGGCGTTACAGAGAGCCTCGTATTGATTAATTTTAATACGGGGCTTTTCTCTGCCTGCTTTCAGCCGAACATAAGCACTTAAAGCAGACAGCCTCAAGCACCCGCCGCAGAGTCTATATAATAATCTTTTCGATTCCCAGCTTATGCAATTTAGGAATATTTACTTATTTTCAATAAGTTATTTCTATTTATCTTCACTCCACTCAAACAAAACATACCTCCCTGTCTGGCAACAACTGACTTCTTTTCCTTGCGCTGCCAATTAATTAGCAAACATAAACATTAATTCTGCTATTAATTATTACTGATGTGTATTCTGCACATTTCATAAGCAGCAATTTTAAGCTGCCAAACAAAAATGATCAGGTAATCCCTGGCGAGCAGGAAATAACAGGAGTCAGAATGTTTTTTAAAAAATGGAACAAACCTATCACTGTATTGGCCTTACTGGTCAGCGGCACACTTCATGCCGCCTCTACACCCGCAGTAGAAGCAAAAAATGGCATGGTAGTCACCTCACAGTACCTCGCTTCACAAGTGGGGACTGACATCTTAAAAATGGGCGGAAATGCAGTGGATGCTGCCGTCGCGGTGGGATACGCGCAAGCCGTGGTGAACCCATGTTGTGGCAATATCGGCGGCGGCGGCTTTATGACCATTCATCTTGCCGATGGAACCGACACATTTATAAACTTCCGTGAAACCGCGCCAGCCGCAGCCAGTGCTGATATGTATCTGGATAAAGAGGGCAAAGTCACCAAAGATGCCAGTTTGTATGGCTATCTGGCCGCCGGCGTCCCCGGAACAGTGCTGGGTATGGACAGCGCACAAAAGAAATACGGCAAATTAACTCGCCAACAAGTGATGGCTCCGGCAATCAAACTGGCACGGGAAGGCTTTGTGTTAACTCGTGCTGACACGGATATTCTTGACACAACAGTTAAACGTTTCCGTCAAGATCCTGAATCTGCTCGTATTTTCCTGCGTAAAAACGGCGAAGCTCTGCAACCGGGGGATCGCCTGGTTCAAACAGATTTGGCTGATACCTTGACTGCAATATCTGAAGAAGGGCCAGATGCTTTCTATCAGGGCAAAATACCACAAGCCGTTGAAGCAGCAGCTAAAAAAGGCGGCGGTATTTTGACCGCTGCTGATTTTGCCAATTATAAAATAACTGAAACTGCACCGATCACCTGTAGTTATCGTGGCTATAAATTCGTTTCATCACCACCGCCCAGCTCAGGCGGGGTGACATTATGTGAAACGCTAAATGTTTTGGAAGGATATGACCTGAAAAGCATGGGTTTCAACTCTGCGGCTTATATCCATACCCTGACCGAAGCCATGCGCCATGCCTATATGGATCGCAACACCTTCCTCGGCGATCCTGAATTTGTTAAGAATCCGATTGACCGCCTTTTGAGTAAAAGCTACGCCGCCGATATCCGTAAACAAATTGTCGCGAACCAGGCGACCCCCTCGGTAGAAGTACAACCGGGTATGCAACCCCATGAAAAACCTGAAACAACCCATTATTCCATTGTCGACCATGAGGGTAATGCGGTTTCGACCACTTATACCGTTAATGGCCGCTTTGGTGCGGTGGTCATCGCGCCCGGCACCGGTTTCTTCCTGAATGATGAAATGGACGATTTCACCGTCAAAGTGGGTGAACAGAATCTGTATGGTTTAGTGCAAGGTGCAACCAACTCCATTGCCCCCGGTAAGCGCCCACTATCGTCTATGAGCCCGACATTGGTGACCAAAGACGGTAAGACATTTATGGTGTTAGGCTCTCCGGGTGGTTCACGCATTATCACTATTACCCTGCAAACTGCTCTGAATGTGATTGACCACGGTATGGCTCCGCAAGAGGCGGTAGATGCACCACGGATTCATCATCAATGGTTACCGGATGAGGTTTATTACGAACAGCGCGGTGTTTCGGCTGATAGCCTTAACCTTTTGACAAAAATGGGATACAAAATGGTTGAACAGAATCCGTGGGGCGCGGCTGAATTGATTCTGGTCGGTCTGGCGGGTATCGAAGGTGTTAGCCCAGCTAATTCGGGTAATGATTCTGCTGTCTCAGGGAAAGTACGAGAGGGCTACTTGTACGGTGCTAATGATGTTCGCCGCCCGGCAGGGGCCGCCGTCGGTTATTAATAATGTAAAATGATAAATCCCCCATCAAGGTATCGATAGGGGATATTTATCAGGATAAGTCATATCACCACGGCAATGAATGGCCTTGATAATCGATGAAAGCGTGCCCACCCTTGCCTGATACATGTTCGATTTGATCTACCACCCCTTTCACACTGGTCGCGATTGTCAGCGGTGCAGCATCGCCGCCCATATCCGTTTTCACCCAACCTGGATGAAGGGATAATATAGTCAATGTCGGGTCAGCCACTTCAGCGACCAGATTGCGCGTCATCATGTTCAGTGCGGCTTTACTGGCTGAATATAACGGTTTATGGCCGGAAGTATTATGGCCCAAGCTGCCCAGTTGAGAAGACATAAAAGCCAGCACGCTGTGAGCCAGATTTCGTTGCCCCAACAAGCGCTGGGCGATACGAATTGGCGAAATCGCATTCGTTTGGAACAATTCGAGGATCTCTTGCGGCGTGGCATCAACAGCAGATTGATGCTCAGGGCCGGAAATACCCGCATTAACAAATATCAGGTCAAATTTTTCATCTTTAATTTGCGGCAAGAACTGCTCGATACTTTCTGATTGATTAATATCCAATGTTAACCAATGAGCAGCATGTGCTCCGCTCTCTTTCGCCGCACCGCGGGTTGTCGCAGTGACCGCCCAGCCACGGCGACTAAGCTCATCAACCAGCCCGAGGCCCAAGCCCCGTGAAGCGCCGATAATCAATGCCTTTCTTTTAATGGTATTCATGTGTTCTTTCCTTCGCTGAGTTTGCCGGTTAACCAGTGGTCTATCATATATATACAGTATCTCAACAAAAGAAAAAGCAGCACCTGGCTGCTTTTAATCTCTATCGGGTAACTATTTAGTTAGCGCTCACCAACGCCACGCCATAGCGTCACACTTTCACCCAACAATTGTAGATTGGCTCCCACTTCAGTGACATTCAACGCGGATTTACCCTCCAGGCAGCGCCACTGAGTAACATTGAGTAAAGGGGATGAGGGCAGTTGGATATCAGCATCACTGTTACGTTGCAGTGCCACCAGTACCCGCTCACGCTGATAACTGCGTATAAACACCAGAGAGTCGCCATCAGCATGGATCACCTGACAACCGCCACGCCTGAGCGCCAGGCTCTTATGGCGCAAAGCCGCCATACGCTGACACAGTTTTAGCAGGTTGTTATCCCACTGTGACTCATCCCACGGGAACGGCTTGCGACAAAAGGGATCATTGCCACCATCCAGGCCGATTTCATCGCCATAGAATAAACAAGGCACGCCAATCCAGCTAAACAACCACACCAACGCCATCGCCATACGCGCTTTATCATTATTTAGTAGCGTTATAAATCGGGCGGTATCATGGCTGTCCAACTGATTAAATAGTCTAAGCTGCTGATTATGAGGCAGCCCAGCGCGGTATTCATCCATCCAGTAAGCACAATCCTTAGCCGTCAGTTTTATCGGATGATAAGCCACGTCAAGACCGGCTAGAAAGCCACGAACGGGCAGCGCAAATCCCATATAATTCATTGCCGAATCTTCTACCCCGGCATGTAACCAATGACGCGCATCACCAAAGTGTTCACCCAGAATATAGGCTTGTGGGTTCTCTTGTTTGGCGGCCTGATAGATACCCGCCAAATGGCGTAAATTACCTTTCGCACCGCCCTCTTCGCCCAGCATATGCACCACGTCCAGTCGCCAACCATCAATACTGTAAGGGGGCCGCAACCAATACCTTACGACGCTATCATCACTGCGATAAATTTTATTCACCACATCTTGATGGGCAAAATTGAGTTTGGGTAAACTCGCATTCCCTTTCCAATTCAGCGCCCGCCCATCCGGGAAGAAATTAAACCAGCCGCGATACGGCGAGTCCTCATGATGACAAGCCCCATTTTCACCTTGCTGATGGCGGTCAAACCAATGATGCGAGTCACCGGTATGATTAAATACACCATCAAGTATCAGCTTTATTCCTGCATCCTGAGTCGCCGCGCGTAATTGCAGAAAAGCACGCTCACCGCCAAGGTAGGGATCAACCTGATAATAATCTTGTGTGTCATACTTATGCACACTGGGGGCGGTAAAAATGGGGTTAAGATACAGCGCTGTAACACCAAGCTGTTGCAAATAAGGGATTTTTTGGCTGATGCCGGTCAGGTCACCACCATAGAATGTTGAAGCCGCATTCACATCATCCAGTGGGTATTGCCACTCACGGCGGGCAACCGCATGACCCGCAGCATGATGAAAATAGCTGCCATCTTGCACACCATGTTCACCCAGACTCGAGGCAAAACGATCGGGGAAAATTTGATAAAAAATCTGATCGGCAACCCAATCAGGCCCACGGTCTGGGAACGCTAACGCAAACTGTGCCAACTGTGCGGGTGGAACGACCGAAAATCCTAACGGGCCAAACCACTGCTGATTATCATCCCATAACAGTTTGAAACAGTAGCGCCGAGTAGGCTGGCCTTCGTGTAACGGCAACGTTGCGCGATAACGCCAAAAGCCATGATGCAGCTCGCCTTTCATGGTGAGCAACCACTCTTCATTATCTGGCTCACAGCGTAAAAACACCTGTGTGGGTAATGTATCGCTCTGCAACGCTTCGCCATGCAGCCATAAAGTAATATGGAATGTGTCACCGCGCTGACGGACAAACGGCGGGACGGGAAGATGCCAACCACTAAGCATAGAACTCTCCTGCTTTAACCCAAACGATTGCTGTTAAGGCTATCTGGTGCAGACATTAACGCCGCGACACATTCACCTGTATAAATAAACCGGTATCAACAATGCCATGTTGTGCAGAAAACCCCCTCATCTATTAGCATAAATATCAGGGATGAGAACGGGGGCGGAGAGGATTATTGAATGACTAAATGAAAGAGACAAAAAAGCCGGGATATTTCCCGGCTCAAACCGCTGACAGAATCAACTGAAGAGGAATCGTGCTACATGAGCCACTGGCGTGCTCTTCAACACGGTAACCCCTCACTCACTGAGCTATCAGCGGCGTTGTTATTAATATTTTACTCTGCTTCTTTCACTGCTACTGCCTGTTTCTTCTGATGGCTGACCTTGAAGTAGTATCCCACCAATAGCAGCACAATCCACACTAACCCGACATACAGCGAAACCCGCGTCGTTGGGAACCAACCAATCAGGCCAATGATGAATACCAGGAAAATGATTGCCAGCACTGAGGTTAATGTCCCACCTCGCAGCGGGAAGTCCAGCGCTTTAATTTGATCTTCGCTCAACGAACGGCGGAAACCAATCTGAGAGCACAAGATCATGATCCAGACCCACACCGTGGCAAATGTGGCCAGTGATGCAATCACCAGGAAGACATTTTCTGGCATGATGTAGTTCAGATAAACCGCAATCAGCATGGCAAACATCATCACCAACACCGTGACCCACGGCACACCACGTTTGGAAATCGCACCAAACACTTTCGGCGCATGGCCCTGTTCTACCATCCCATTCAACATGCGGCCAACGCCAAACACATCACTGTTAATTGCAGATAACGAAGCGGTAATCACCACAAAATTCAGAATACCGGCCGCAACGGTTATCCCCATATGTTGGAACGTTAAGACGAACGGGCTACCATTAGTCCCCACCTGATTCCACGGGTAGATAGACATAATGACGAACAGTGTACCGACATAAAACACCAGAATACGCCACGGTACAGAGTTAATCGCTTTCGGAATGGATTCTTTCGGATTTTCAGCTTCACCGGCCGTAATACCGATGATTTCAATCCCGCCATAAGCGAACATCACCAGTTGTAATGACAACATCATGCCAACAAAACCATTACTGAAGAAGCCACCGTTAGTCCATAAATTATGAATGCCGGTCGGTTGCCCCCCGTTACCGATACCCCAGACAATAATACCGACCCCGGCCAGAATCATGATGATGATGGTGGCGACTTTAAAGAATGAAAACCAGAATTCCAGTTCCCCGAAGACTTTCACGCTCATCATATTGACTGCGCCAATAATAAGAACAACACTCAGTACCCATACCCAATGAGGAACATCTGGGAACCAGACCCCCATATAGATACCGAATGCGGTCACATCAGCAATAGCGACAATCAATATCTCAAAGCAGTAGGTCCAACCCGTAATATAACCCGCCATTGGCCCAAGATAGTCTTGTGCATATCGTGAAAAAGAGCTGGCCTGCGGGTTATTGACCGACATTTCACCCAAGGCACGCATGATGATAAATGCCACCACGCCACCAATCAGGTACGCCAATAATACACTTGGCCCTGCCATTCTGATTGCATCAGCCGAACCATAGAATAAGCCAGTACCTATTGCCGAACCCAATGCCATAAAACGGATATGGCGCGTTGTCAGGCCACGTTTAAGCTTATTTTTGACTGGTAAATCCATGAACATTGCCCCGTCTTTTTTCAGCAAAAAGCCACGGGGGTGAGCCGTGGCTAAGAATACTTCCTGACTGTGTCGTTATTGCTTGGCAGCAATTTCCTGACGACAGCAGATGCGATCGTACAACCCTACGACGACGAATACCAGCAAGGAAGGTGATAACCATGCCAAACCTTGCTCAGCCAGCGGCAGATGCTGAGTCCACGCAGGCAAGAAATGAGCAAGTGTAGAGGCTTTTACCGCATCAAGGATGCCGAATATCAAGCTTATCAACATCACCGGAGCGACGATACGTGACGCGTTACGCCACCAGCGCAGAGTGAAACTCATCAGAACCAGTACGATACAAGGCGGATAAATCGCCGTCAGAACCGGAATCGAAATCTGAATCAGATGACTCAACCCCAAATTCGATACCAGCATTGAGAAGATACCGAGGATAAACACCAACGAGCGGTACGATAGCGGCAAATATTGTGCAAAGAACTCAGCACAGGCACAGGTCAGGCCCACCGCAGTAACCATACACGCGATGAAGATCAATGCTGCCAGAAACACGCTGCCTAAACCACCAAAGGTATGCTGAACGTACGCATGTAATACCACCGCGCCATTTTGCGCCTCTGGCACCAGGCTGCCACTGCTTGAGCCTAATTTAAACAGACTCAGGTAGACCAGTGTCAGACCAATACCGGCAATCAAACCGGCCCAGATGGTATAGCGGGTCAGCAATTGTGAGGATACAACGCCACGAGAACGGGCAGCATTAACAATAACGATACCGAAGACCAATGCCCCCAAGGTATCCATCGTCAGATAACCATTGACGAAACCAGAGGAGAAAGGCACTTGCTGGTAAGCATCGGTGGCCGGAATCAAGGGGCCAGCAGGCCAAATCAACGCCGCGATACCCAAAATTGCCAACGCTAAAATCTTCAGCGGAGCCAGAATATGACCAACCGTATCCAGCAGGCGACCAGGATACAACGAGATACCTATTACCAGCGCGAAATAGACAACGCTATAGATAAACAGGGGTAATGGGCCGTCACCGGTCAGCGGGGCGATACCCACCTCGAAGGACACGGTAGCCGTACGCGGCGTCGCAAACAGTGGGCCAACCGCCAGATAACAGACCGTTGCCAACACCAAACCGGCACTGCGGCCAATGGGGGTGCTCAATGCATCAATACCGCCACCAACGCGGGCTAGCGCGATAACAGTAATGACCGGAAGCCCAACGGCAGTGATCAGAAAGCCAATTGCAGCCCACCAGACATGTTCACCTGATTGCAACCCCACCATTGGCGGGAAAATGATATTGCCCGCGCCAACAAATAAGGCAAAGGTCATAAAACCTAATGCCATAATATCTTTAGATGATAAACGATGACTCATAGTGATGTGTGTTGCCTAGTTAAAATGACCAAAAGAAAAAGTGCTGAGTTGTGGTCTTTCCGACGTGTTCGAAACGATACAAAGCTCTGATAAACGCAAACTCCGGCGGTTAATAGGCAATCTATTTCGACAGTATGCAGTGTTTTTGAAGTTATTTGCAGGTGGAATAGGCCAACAACGGCGCTAAGTAGACCGTTTATAGCGGAGAAAGGCAAGTCAGGATCATAAAAGCAGAGTGATCATCCAGATATTATTGTAAAAGCAGCAAATAATGCCAGATTTAGATAAATACACGCCATATGATTTGTAGCATTTATAGCCAAACATTAACAATTAGCAGCCAATCGGCTCTGACAAACTCCGTCAATTCACACTTGAACTAATCAGTAAAACCCACGGTATTTCTCGTTTGAATCAGCATCTCAGGGGGAAGCGGCAGGTAGCCATCATGGGTAGCCAATCTTTGCCCCTCCGGTGATAACACCCGCTCAAGGAATGCCGCAGTCAATGGCTCCAATGGCTGCCCCGGTGCCTTATTGATATAAATATACAGATAGCGCGACAACGGATAACGCCCCTCTCTGACATTCTCAGCCGTCGGCATCACGAAATCCTGCCCAACGGCGGCCAGAGCTAAGGCTTTCACTCCACTATGGCGAAAGCCCATGCTGGCATAACCGATACCATTTAATGAACCTGCCACGGCTTGCGCCACCGATGAAGAACCCGGCAATTTATTGATATTTTTCATAAAATCGCCATCACACAGTACCCGATGCTTAAAAAAACCATAAGTTCCGGAGGCTGAATTACGGCTATAACGTTGCAACGATCGCTCAGCCCAATCGCCACTTAGACCTAACTCGCCGAAACGCCGAATCGGGCGAGGTTCTCCACAGCGGCGATTCTGAGAGAAAATGGCATCAAGCTGCAATAAAGTCAGTTTATTCAACGGATTATCCTGATGCACAAACACCACCAACGCATCAACCGCCACCGGTACTGCCAACGGCGGGTAGCCATAGCGTTGAATAAAGGCGTTAATCTCACCAGCTTTCATCGGCCTGCTCATCGGCCCGAGTTGAGTTGCCCCTGACGCCAGCGCCGCAGGCGCGGTAGAGGAACCCGCCGCCTGTATTTGTAGATTAACACCAGGATAGTGATGATTGAAATCATCGCCCCACAGGGACATCAGGTTGGCGAGAGTATCAGAACCGACACTGGAGAGGTTGCCTGACAACGTGTTCGCAGCCGAGGCAGGTATGACGTTATCACCTGTCACCACGGGGGGGACTGCCGCCACAGCGTACACTAACGCCGCACAACTAAACCATAATATGGCAGACAATTGCGCCAGTTTTCCCCATTTCATCAGGTTAATGTCCGAGCCTTCTAAGATTTGACTGCATTCTCAGCTAAAACCGACGGAACAATCAACCGGTTCGGTAAGGTAAAAATAAAACGGGTGCCCAAACCGATTTCGCTTATCACGTCCAGCCGCGCGTCATGATGACTCAATGCATGTTTCACAATCGCCAGCCCCAGCCCGCTGCCACCGGTTTGGCGAGATCGCGCCTTATCCACCCGATAGAAGCGCTCAGTCAAGCGTGGGAGATGTTCAGGGCTGATCCCCGGCCCATTATCGCTCACCTGGAATTGCGCGCCTTGAGGGGTTTGCTGCCAGCAGACTTCAATTTTAGTCCCCTCTGGCGTGTGGTTCACCGCATTATAAACCAGATTTGATACGGCACTGCGCAGTTGATCCTCATTACCAAAAACTCTTAGTTGCTCATTGACCCTGAAAGTAATCTCGTGACGACCATTGCTCAATGCCTGCACTTCGTGCTGCAACACTTTCAACATCAAGGGGATATCTACCCGCTCATTCATATCCACATTCGGCGCGGCTTCAATACGCGATAACGTCAGCAACTGCTTCACCAGCCCATCCATCCGCTTGGTCTGCTCCTGCATTGTGCCCAAAGCCTTATCGCGCAACGGCCCTGTCAACGCTTGGTCATGCATCATTTCCAGATAACCTTGCAATACTGTTAATGGCGTGCGCAATTCGTGGCTGACATTAGCAAAGAAATTGCGCCTTGCCCCCTCCAACTGACGCATCTGGGTCACATCGCGGGCCACCATCAGCAATTGCCCTTCGGTATAAGGCATCACCCGGAACTCCACGAAATAACCATTATTCAATTGCAGGGTTAACGGACGGGCGAACTCTTGCTGTTGCAGATATTGGCTAAATTCCGGATAACGCAATAAATTGAGGATATGCTGACCGTTATCCTCTGGCCATCGGAACCCCAGCAGATGTTGAGCCAGGCCGTTACACCAGAAAATATTGCCCTCGATGGTGGTGATAACCACTGCATCCGGCAGTGATTCCGCCCCACTGCGAAAACGCTTGATAAGCAATGCCAGTTCACGCCGACGCCTGCGATTACGCAGTTGCATCTGGTATAAACCATAAAATAGCGGCTCCCAACTCCAGCGGCCAGCAGGCGGGGTCATACTGCGGTCTAACCATAGCCAGTGGGATAATTTGAGTTGGTTATAAAAATTCCAGACCAGTGCTGCGACGACCGAAACTAATAATAGCCACGGCAAATAGCCGATGACAGCACCTAACAAGAGTGCGGGCAAACAAAAAAGAGCCAGCTCTATAGCCAGCATTTTCCATGATAAGCGTTCTAACACAACGAATTCTCCGGCACTGAAAACTCAGTAGCGCGTTGAGAAACGGTATCCGGTTCCCCGGACAGTTTGTACCATTTTATCATGGCCATCAGTTTCAAGCGCCTTACGTAACCGACGAATATGCACGTCAACCGTGCGGTCTTCTACATAAACGTTAGTGCCCCAGACATAATTAAGCAACTGTTCACGGCTGTATACCCGCTCGGGATGAGTCATAAAGAAGTGCAGCAGTTTGAACTCGGTCGGCCCCATATCGAGCGCGTGTTCATTAGACATGACACGATGCGATGAAGGATCAAGACTTAACCCTTGCATTTCAATCACTTCTTCGACTGCCATTGGCGATATTCGACGCATCACAGCTTTAATACGTGCCACCAACTCTTTTGGCGAAAAAGGTTTAGTAATATAGTCATCCGCGCCCACTTCCAGCCCACGCACCCGATCTTCTTCTTCGCCACGGGCGGTCAGCATCATCACTGGTATATCCCGTGTTAATGCTTCACGTTTCATATGTTTAATAAACTGGATACCCGAGCCGCCGGGCAGCATCCAGTCCAACAGCACTAAATCAGGGAAAGGCTCCGACAGGCGCATTACCGCACTGTCATAATCTTCGGCTTCTAACGGTTGGTAACCATTTTGTTCCAACACAAAGCACACCATCTCACGGATAGGTGCTTCATCTTCCACCACCAGTATGCGTCTTGCCATCATCAACCCTGCCAGTATGTTAGTGGTCACTATTTGAGTTCGGAAGCCATTATGCGTCACTTTTGTGACAGATTTATGAAAAATATCACACATCCGCAACCAATAAGCATAGTGATAAGTTTCATGAAATTTGCAAAATTCAGTAGCCAACGTTGCGAGACGTCTCGAAGATTTATCTCATCATATTTTTTTAGCCGCGACATCCTGTTACCAGCGTTTATAATCAGCGCCATTCACTTTGACCGATAACCTGCCATCGCGGGAGATTTATGCGTATTATTCATACCTCTGACTGGCATTTGGGGCAGCATTTTTATACCAAAAGTCGTGCTGCCGAACATCAGGCATTTCTGCACTGGCTCATTGAGCAGATCGAAGAAAATCAGGTAGATGCGCTGATCATTGCCGGCGACATATTTGACACAGGTTCTCCACCCAGCTATGCCCGCGAGCTGTATAACCGCTTTATTGTCAGCCTCCAGCCCACTGGCTGTCAGTTAGTCGTGCTCGGCGGTAATCATGATTCAGTGGCAACATTGAATGAATCGCGCGGTTTGCTTTCATACCTGAATACCACCGTAATCTCCTGTGCCAGCAACCGGTTGGAACAACAAATTATTATTCTAAAAAACAGGCAACAGCAACCGGCAGCCATACTCTGCGCCATTCCGTTCTTGCGGCCTCGTGATTTGGTCACCAGTCAGGCGGGTGAATCCGGTGGGCAAAAGCAACTGGCATTACAAGAAGCCATCGCAAACCACTATCAGGTGCTCTACCAACAGGCCGTGGAACTGCGCACCAAGCTTGGCCTGCCACTGCCCATTATTGCCACAGGCCATCTGACCACCGTCGGCGTCACCACTACTGACTCGGTCCGTGATATCTATATCGGTACATTGGATGCTTTCCCCGCGCAAGCCTTTCCGCCAGCAGATTATATTGCTTTAGGCCATATCCACCGTGCCCAGCAAGTGGCTAAATCTGAGCATATCCGCTATAGCGGCTCACCCATCGCTCTCAGTTTTGATGAGTTAAGCAAAGAGAAAAGTGTTTATCTGGTTGAATTTTCGCAACAAACATTGGCGTCAGTAACCCCACTTTTCATACCACAATTCCAACCCATGCAGCTAATCAAAGGTGACTTAATACAGATAGAGCAGCAACTGGCTGTATTCTCTCATCATCAGGGCTTACCGGTATGGCTGGATATCGAAGTCGCCACACAGGATTATCTCACCGATATTCAACGACGAATTCAGGCATTAGCCGCAGACTTACCTGTTGAAGTGGTGTTACTGCGCCGTAGCAAAGAACAGCGTAATACCAGCATTCAACAACATGAAAAAGAGACACTCAACGAGCTGAGTGTCTCTGATGTCTTTGAACGCAGATTGGCATTGGAGGTGGATCTCGTCGAACCACGCCAACAGAGGATGTGGCAAATGTTCAATCAGGTGGTGAATGACGTTACCTTAGGCAAAGATGCCACAGAGGAGCCATCCGCATGAAGATTTTAAGCCTGCGGCTAAAAAACATTAACTCCCTGCAAGGTGAATGGAAGATTGATTTCACCGTCGAACCGTTTCTCAGTAGCGGTTTGTTCGCCATCACCGGGCCAACAGGAGCGGGTAAGACCACACTGCTGGATGCCATCTGCCTGGCGTTGTATCACCAAACGCCACGTTTGAATGTCACTCCCAGCCAGAATGAACTGATGACACGCCACACCGCTGAGTCACTGGCAGAAGTTGAATTTGAAGTGAAAGGCGTCAGTTATCGTGCCTTCTGGAGCCAGAGGCGCGCTAAAAATAGCCCTGAGGGGAATCTTCAAGCACCTAAAGTCGAACTGGCGTTGTGCGAGAGCGGTAAAATTCTGTCCGATAAAGTGCGCGACAAGCTGGATATGATTGCAGAACTCACTGGCCTGGACTTTGGCCGTTTTACCAAGTCCATGATGCTATCACAGGGGCAGTTTGCAGCATTCCTCAATGCCGATGCCAATGATCGGGCTGAACTACTGGAAGAATTAACCGGTACCGATATTTATGGTCGGCTATCTGAACACGTATTTGAGCAACATAAACAGGCGAAGACCCATCTGGATGCATTGCATCAGCGAGCCAGTGGCATTGAACTGCTCAATGAAGAACAACGTTTAGCTTTGAGCCAAGAAATAGATACCCTCAGCCAACAAGAACAACAGCTCAGTGCAGAGCAACTGGCGTATCAAAATCAAATAAATTGGCTTACTCATTGGCAGCAGCAGCAAAGAAATCTACTGGAATATCAGCAGCAACAGCAACTCATCGAGCAAGAGTATCAACAGCTACTGCCCGAACTGCAACGATTGGCCCGTAGTGAACCGGCAGAAAAATTGCGCCCGTTACTACGCGAGTGCTCAAAAAGCCAGCAGGATCTGCAACAGACACAACTACGCATCACCACATTGACCCAACAGCAGCAGCAACTTCAGACTCGCCTAACCCCCTTGGCTCAGGCACTGGAACACGCTAATACCGCCCGCCAACAACAAGCGGTAAAACAGCATGAGCAAGAAACACTGATCGAACAAAAAGTGGCTCCGCTGGATAACCTTATTGCTCAGCAACAGCACTCACTGGCACAACTTGCCACCCAATTACAGCAATTGCGGGGCAAAGAACAACAAGGTAGACAACAACTTGAACTAAATGAGCAACAACTAAAACAAACTCACCGGCGTCTGCAACAACTGGCTGAGTACAGCCACCAGTATGCCCACCATCAACACTGGGAAAAAAACCTGCCGTTGTGGCGCGAACAGTTCCGCCAATTGCAAATACAGCAACAGCAATCGGTTGAAAGCGAGCAGCAATTACAGCAGCAAGCCATACTACTGAATACACTGCAACAACAAGCCGCAACACTGAATGATCAAGATAAACAGCAGCAAATAGCATTAGCACAGGCGGCCTCGCAAGCAGCCAGCATCCAGCAGCAATTATCCGAATTAGAACAGCAGCAGCCCTCGGCCCAACTGCGCCAGCAACTTGATGAACTCCAACAAAAACGCTCAGTCCGGCAACAATTAGCCTCGTTATCGCCTTTGGCACAGCAAGTACAGGCATTGCATGATAAGCAACAGCAGCAATTAGCCAACCAGCAGCAACAACTAAAACAACTCGAACAACAGCTAGCGGAAAAACGTCAGTTATATAAACAACAAAAACAGCATCTGATGGATCTGGAAACCTTGCTGGAACGCGAGAATCAGATAGTCAGACTGGAAGCGGAAAGAGCCAAACTGCAACCAGGAGAGTCCTGCCCGCTATGTGGCGCGCTGGATCATCCAGCGATTACCGAATATCAGGCAATAAAACCCTCTGAAACAGCCCTGCGCGTTGATAAACAGCGCCAACAAGTTGAACGGCTATCAACCGAAGGCTCGGAACTCAATGCCCAGACACAAAGTTTGCAACAACAGCTCAAACATCTGGAACAAGAATTACAGCACAGCAATCAGCAATTAGCTGATTATCAACAGCGCTGGCAACTTCTGGTGCGCCCATTAGCACTGACATTTGCATTAAATGAACCCGTTGTATTAGCGAATTGGCTGGAACAACAGGAACAATCAGAACAAAACTGCCAACTCAAACTGGCAGAATATGAACGACTCAATCAACAACACCAGCAAGCTAAAGAGCTTCTGACTCAAGCAGAACAACAGCAGCAAAAATATCTGCAACAGTTGGCATTAATTACTCAGCGCCAGCAGGATACCCAACAATCCCACCAACAGTTACTTGCACAGCATCAACGCCAGCAAGATGAATTGGCAAGAATGCGCCAAGATTTCAGTAACGCACTGGTTGCATTATCGCTAGCAATACCTGAAACAGACCAGCAGCAGAATTGGCTGGCACAGCGGGAAGAGGAAAACCAACGTTGGCAGCAGCACCTACAAGAGCAACAGCAGCTTGCTCTGGGGCAAAAAACTCTGGAAACACGGCTTGAGGATGAGCGTCGCCATTTACAAGAATGTATTGACCAGTTATCTGTGCTCATTCAACAACATCAACAAGCTGAAACCCTGTTACAGCAGCAGAATCAGCAACGTCAGGCACTGTTTGGTAGCACCAGCGTTGCCGAAGCACGCCAGTTATTGCGCCAGCAACAGCAACAAATCGAGCTGGCGCAGCAGAATGCAGCCGAAGCCCTGCAACAGGCACAATCTCAACTTAACTTGCTATCGGGTGAACTGGCGGGATTAGAACAACAACATCAACAAAATCAGCAACGCGCAATCACCGCGCAGGCTGAATTACAGCAAGCACTGGCAAGCAGTGAGTTTGACGATGAGGCGGCTTTAACCGCTGCATTACTGAGCGAAGATGAAAGGCAACGTTTGCAGCAATTGAAACAACAATTGGGTGAGCGTCAACAGCAAGCCAATATCCGTCAGCAGCAAGCCAGTGAAGCACTGGAGCAACAGTTACAATCCTGTCCAATCGGAGTCGATCAAACCACTGAATTAGCAGTATTACAGCAGCAATTGGAGCAATTATTGGCACAACTGAAAGCCAATACACTACGGCAAGGCGAATTACGTAACCAGCTAGAAACGGATACAGCTCGCCGCAGCAACCAGCACGCGCTATTTGAGCAAATTGAGCGTAGCCAACAGCAATATGATGACTGGAGTTATCTCAATCAATTAATCGGCTCCAAAGAAGGCGATAAATTCCGCAAATTCGCGCAAGGTTTGACGCTCGACCATCTGGTCTATCTGGCAAATAACCAACTCAGCCGTTTACATGGCCGCTACCAGTTACAGAGAAAAACCAGTGACGCTCTGGAGTTACAAGTGGTGGATACCTGGCAGGCGGATGCAATACGCGATACCCGCACACTTTCCGGTGGGGAAAGTTTTTTGGTCAGCCTGGCACTGGCATTGGCGTTATCTGATTTGGTCAGCCATAAAACCAGTATTGACTCACTATTTCTTGATGAAGGCTTCGGTACTCTGGATGCAGAAACGCTGGATATTGCCTTGGATGCTCTGGATAGTCTGAACGCTTCAGGTAAAACTATCGGGGTTATTAGCCATGTGGAGGCGATGAAAGAGCGAATTCCGGTGCAGATAAAAGTTAAAAAGGTCAACGGATTGGGAGTCAGCCGTTTAGACAGTATTTTTCAGGTGAAGTAGTATGATTTGGGTAAATCGAACAGGGCATTTACCCAAAGTCATTGGCGTTACAGCCAGGCAGCAAACGAGTGCACCCCGATGAGCTTACTCAAGTAAGTGATTCGGGTAAGCGAGAGCTGCTAACGACGCAGTGGCGTCAAGGGCGAAGGGTTGGCCACAACCAGGCTGCACCACGCACCCCACTCGAATCCCCGTGTAATGCTTTGCAAATGGGTGTCTCACACTCACCGCCAAATACCCACGGACGAATTAACTTTGGTAGTGTTTGGTATAAACGATCAACATTGCTCATTCCCCCACCCAGTACGATTACATCCGGATCAAACAGGTTAACGACATGAGCCAGCGACTTGGCAAAGCGCCGCTCATAATTGTGCATTGCTCGTTCAGCAATTACATCGCCCTGCTCAACCAACGCCATGATCTCGTTACCTTTTAGTGGTTTTCCACTCATACGAAAGTAATCCGTGGCAAATCCGGTACCGGACACAAACGTCTCGACACACCCTCTTTTACCGCAATAACAGGATACATCTTGTTGATATTGCTGCTCTTCTTCATCTTGCCACGGTAATGGATTATGCCCCCATTCACCGGCAATACCATTACCACCAGCATGTACCCTCCCATCAATAGCAATACCTGAGCCGCAACCTGTGCCGATAATGGCTGCAAAAACCAGGTGTTTGCCCGCTCCGGCACCGTCTGTAGCCTCGGAAACCGCAAGGCAATTAGCATCATTTGCCAGCCGTACCGGACGAGATAGTAACCCCGACAGATCCTTATCGAACATCTGACCATTCAGCCACACTGAATTGGCATTCTTTACTTTGCCAGTAAAGGGCGAAAGCGTGCCCGGAATTCCAACGCCAACACTGCCCTGCTCACCGGTAGCCGCCTCTGCATCTGCAACTAAAGTAGCAATAGCCTGTAAAGTCTTCTGATAATCATGGCGCGGTGTATCGATCCGTTTGCGGAAAAGCTCCTGCCCGTCATTGGCCAGTGCGATAACCTCTATTTTGGTGCCACCTAGATCTATACCAATGCGCATAGCGCCTCACCTCATTGACAGGATTATTCGTTGTTTCCACTAAGAGCCTTTAGCGCCAACTATTTTCAGCGATGAATCTCCGGTTTACCAAACGCTTTCTGCTGTAAGCGTACTCGGCAGTTAAGCGGTGGTGATAAAAAAATCTCATCTATCCAGTTTGGACAATACCGCGCTGTGGCACAATCTTTGTCGCCTGTTATTTTAAATTTCAACGGGTTTACTGGTATTTCGATGAAAACGAAATCCAATGAAGAACAGGCTTATGCTATTTTTTTCTTATTCTTTTTACTAGGGACACTCGCGCCAATTCGTTATCATGCCGCCCTGCGTTTGATTAACTCGCGCGCTCCAAGCGCGCCCGAGCCAGGGATAACACTATGCTGTGGTTTAAGAATTTGATGGTTTACCGTTTGAGCCGGGAAGTTTCGCTGTCTGCGGATGAAATGGAGAAACAGTTAAGCGCCCTAAGTTTTACGCCGTGTGGCAGTCAGGATATGGCGAAAACCGGTTGGGTATCACCGATGGGTTCACGTAGCGATGCGTTAACTCATACGGTTAATGGCCAAATCGTGATTTGTGCCCGCAAAGAAGAAAAGATCTTACCGTCACCGGTGATTAAGCAAGAGTTGCAGGCAAAAATTGAACGCCTTGAAGGTGAACAACATCGCAAACTGAAAAAAACTGAAAAAGACGCATTGAAAGATGAAGTGCTGCACAGTTTATTGCCGCGTGCATTCAGTCGCTTTAATCAAACCTATCTGTGGATTGATACCGTCAATGACCTGATTATGGTCGATGCCGCCAGTGCTAAACGGGCTGAAGATACGCTAGCATTGCTGCGTAAGAGTGTCGGCTCACTGCCCGTTGTCCCGCTGACCTTAGAAAATCCTATCGAACTGACATTGACCGAGTGGGTGCGTAGCAAAGAGCTGCCTGCTGGCTTTGCGCTGATGGATGAAGCCGAATTAAAAGCGATTCTGGAAGATGGTGGCGTGATCCGCTGCAAAAAACAGGATCTCTTCAGTGATGAAATTGCAGTACATATTGAAGCGGGTAAGCTGGTCACCAAATTAGCACTGGACTGGCAAGAACGCGTTCAGTTGGTGCTGTCTGACGATGGATCGCTCAAGCGCCTTAAATTTGCTGACACCCTGCGCGAGCAAAATGATGATATTGATCGGGAAGATTTTGCCCGGCGTTTTGATGCCGATTTTATCCTGATGACCAGTGAATTGGCCGCCTTGATTAAGAATCTGATTGAAGCATTGGGTGGCGAAGCTCAACGCTAATTTAAGCGCAAAAAACAACATCGCCCTGTCATGATGAGAGGGCGAAATTTTCACTCATACCGGATCATTTAGATAAATATTTACACAAATATGATGATGCTTCCGCAACTTGCAGAGTAAATTCACTGTTCGCCGGAACATAAAATTTTTCACCTGGTGTAAATATTTGCCAATCTGGCGAGCCAGGAATGAGCGCTTTTAAGCTACCGGTAATCACCGTCATCTCTTCCGGTTTCGCTGTACTGAAATTGTACTCGCCCTTTTCCATCACCCCAACGCTAACTGGCCCAATACTGTCACTGTTAAAACCAATAGATTTCACTTTTCCGGTAAAATACTCATTAAATTTCAGCATAGTTTTGCACCCGCGTCTTAATCAAGATTGAGCTTTCATATTAGAGTCACTATAAATGTTCTGTCACTGATTATTATGACGAAATGGGATCATAATCGGGATCGTTGCCAAAGTAGCGGATAAAACGCACGATTTGGCAGCGGATAGTGCTTTTCCCAGCGAATAAAACAGATTGTTGCGATAAAAATGGCATGACCTAAACACCTTCACAACACAGACGAAGGCTCATTGACAGAAACAGAGAGTGGGTTTAGAGGTTACGTAGAATGTATAATGCCAGTGACGCTTCAAAAAGTATGATCATTATTGACCAGAATGCTGGCATAAAATTAGTGTGTTGATGGATAAATAACTTGAAATTTTTCATCGGCCCGCCTTGAATGGCCCTGCCTTAAACGGCATTGGATGAACGCAAAGGATTTACGTTAGAATGATTACGTGGGTGATAATTGTACTCCCCGCATAATTATCAGGCAATCAGATGGGCCGACTATTTACGTCACAGATAAGTTGAATTACAAATAAGTCATATTACAAATCGAACTTACAATCCTCCGGCTATTTCACTACAAAACTACTTCACCGTTTCATTGGCCAAAACTTGCAAAATTAGCTCGATAACATGCTCTGGTGGCAGAGTCGCATCCAATACATGGTGGGCTGCTTCCTGATATAATGCTTCCCGGCTAGCCAATACGTCTCGTATTTCATCAACAATGGGTTTACCGGTCAGGCTTGGCCGCTGAGCATCTTCTGGCTCTTCAGTTAACCGTTCAACCAGCACATTGGCTGATGCACGCAGATAAAGAACCAACCCATGATTACGCATAAATGTACGATTTTCACGCGCCAACACCGCGCCACCACCAGTAGCAACCACCGTTTTAGGCGCTGTTACGGTCTGCAATGCCATACTTTCACGCAGACGAAAACCGTCCCATCCCTCGCGTGCAACCACGTCGGCAACCGTCATTTGCAAACTTTGCTGCATAAACGAATCCGTATCTATAAACCGATATCCCAACGCCTGTGCCAACGCTTTCCCTATCGTTGTCTTACCCGCACCACGCGCACCTACCATGAAGATAGTTTGTGTCATTACTTGAACGTCCTTTCTCATCAACTTCTGAGGATAAATTCTCAACATCAAAAAACCGACCATTATGTTGACCGGCTAAATACAGCGCCACGCTGTAGAGGCAAATCATACCGATAATTAAGAGTAGTGCAAACTTTACGGACATGTAAAAATTACGATACACCCTCAACTGTGGTGTTGTTTTACAACCTGACAGGGGACTGAGATCCATATCAGGTTGATAATATAATCAGAAATCAACACTGGCCCGCAAAATAAATTACCGAGGCTCTCCTACAGCCACCCGCAGATTACCACCACTTGATAGATAATAGGTTTTATCAAACAGGTTTTTCACATTGAGCTGCCATTTCACCCAATAATGATTAACCGGCAATGAGTAAGAAATGAAGGTATCAGCGGCGGTATAATCATCTAAGGTAAAACTATTTCGCCGCCCGAAGTAACGCGCCCTTGCGCCAATCCGTAGGTTATCGCCACTCCGCCAGCCGGTAAAGCCAAGCGTCTGAGTCAAGAATAGCGAAGCACGGTTACGGGCAGCATTAGCCATCTGATTGGCTTTATTCTCGGGATCTTAGCTAACACGCGCATCAATATAAGCATAAGTGGCAATCGCACTCAGATTGCCCGTCAGTTGCCCGGAGACATCTACCTCAACCCCTTGTGAACGCACGCGCCCTGCGGTACGGGTGACAGCCTCACCATCCACCAACTCATTGACCATGACATTTCGTTTGGCGATATCAAATAGCGCCAGCGTCCCCGTCGCCCCATCGGATCATTCCACTTTACTGCTCACTTTCCATGATTGCCCCTGCTCTGGTGGCAATGAGTCTATTTGGGTTGCGATAGATGAATTGGATTTGAAGGATTCACTGTAACTGCCGTACCACGAGATTTCCGGTGTCAGTTTATAAACCACGCCGGTACGCGGAATCAATTTGCTGTCTGAACTGTCGGTATTGGTGACTAAAGACCGCCCTTTACCGGCGAAAATATCAAAATGATCGTAACGTAAACCTGCCAGTGCACCCCATTTATCGGTCAACTCAATTGAGTCCTGCATAAACCAGCCATAACTTTTAAGGTTTTCACGCTGATCACTGTCTTTGGCACTGACTGCGGTTGAAGGCGGCATCAAACCATATATCGGATGATAGATATTAAAGTTCGAGTTCTTTTTGCCCCGAACCATGTCACCGCGATAAGTTCGATTATCTTCAAAATCAAAACCCACCAATATCTGATGACCGACGCCGACTAAACCAAGATCACCCATTAATGTCAACTGCACCGCCTCACAGCATTAGCGGTGACGTCAGCCTGACGGCTTACACTGGATTGAGCGCTAGCACTGAATGCACGCCGTCCTGTTAAGAGCGCTGCTAAACAGACAAAAATCAGTAGACCTTGAAAATATCGCATACATTTCACATAATCATAAATAAGTCGCGTGTGATAATGATTGTTATTTTCAATTGTATTATGTAGGGAGTTGCGCTGAGAGCGCGAAACTTCAGGAAGGCTCTCTCAATTCTCTCGTTGACGAATAATATTGGTTTTACGCCCGATAATCCTCTGGCAAACCAGAGGTTATGGCACTGCTAATCAGCAAAGGCTGACAAGGAATTATATTAACGAGGCTGGCAAATATAGACCAGTGCTGGGGGGAAATTACGCACGACGCGAATTCTCTTCCAGGTAAAATAACGGGAGAGTAACGGTTCAGAAAGATGGCTATATTGAAAGAGGACTAGCACCCCATTGTTTGCACGCAAACGCTGTTGAGCCTGTTGTAATATTCTGATACTGACCTTGGTTGGAATCGATAACAGCGGTAAACAGCAAAATACAGCGTCATAATCCTGATCCAGTGCTTCAGCAGAACGGCCAACCACCTGTAAACGCAGATCTTTAATTTGATGCAGTGCATGAACAAAATGGGGTTGAATCTCATAAGCCTGCAAACGTGAGTTAGTCGACATATGCGATAAAATACGCTTAGTCAGTACCCCATCCGCAGCCCCTAATTCGGCAATATTGAGATTCTGTGTCCAATTAACCTGATTCAACATCGCCTGGCATAACCAAGGCGATGAGGGGGCTAATGTACCCACGGTGCGGGGTGAGGCAATAAAGCGCTGTAAATAGGAAAACTGACTTTTAAAATTACGCCGGACAGTGTTTAACATAGCCTCTCCTCGGAAAACCGAATGGACTACAATAACACCTTATATTTCTTAAGTTCTCATTAAGATTGCTCTAAAAATTGATTATTTCCATCAAAAAAATAATGGCTTCAATGCGAATGAAAAAATGAAATGAACAAGCCCATTGTTAACGAGGATACTTTGCTGTCACTAACAGGCTTGTGGTATGAATGAAAAAGAATCTATGTGATAGACGAACCATATAAAAATATATTTATATACTAATACTGTATCTAAATATTTCGTTATTTAGCTCTTATCATAACAATTAACGATAAATCTCGGCGCTGGCAATGTACCTGCTGGAATCACCAGGGTTACTCATGCCGATAATCCGATAGTAACCAGCACCACTCGCCATCGCTTTAGCATCCAGAGCTGACTCAACATCCATCGGTGAACCACTAATATTAGACAGCGAAATCACCCCCATGCTTTGCAGCTTAGTGGCTTGAGTTGAATTAACTTCTTGTGCAGCCATAGTGGTAAATGAAGCGGTAGCAATAAGCGTTGCTGCGATGACAGGTAATAGTTTCATAATATGCTCCAACTGACAGGTTATCTGTAACATCTTGTAGGCGTCAATTATGGGTGCAGCAATGCAAGGAGACGTAATGCAATGTAAAGAAGTTCAATCATTGTGAGGGGAGTAAGGAGAAAATACATGAATTTGTGTCAAATCCTGCCGCTACCATAAAATAAAAAATGAACAATACTGAATGCAGGCGTCAGTATATTATCACCGACACCTGTTTTTAGAAATAATTAGTCTCGTTTTGCAACAATCATTATTATATCGCTGGTAAATGAGCCATCTACCCGAATTTCATAATGTCGAATAACACTCTCTGACGCCAATTTTTGCAACTCACGAATAGCCGTAGCAAAGTGCAGTGGTGTGCGCATTCGGGCAATCCAGCTACTGTACTCCAAAAACAGCCGATCTAACGTGACCTCATTTATGACTAACCCGGCATCAGTAAACAGTGACAGCCATTCGCCAGGTGAATAATTCCTCACATGCGAGGTATCACGTAATACCTCCACCGTTTGCAAATAGATATCCAGCACCGGGTTACCGGGAGACGCTACATCCATAAAAATAACGTTCCCTCCGGGGCGTAACACCCGTTTGACTTCGCGTAATGCCAAGCCAACATCATGCCAGTGGTGAGCGGAATAACGGCTGATCACGATATCAAAACTGTTATCAGCAAAAGGCAATGATTCTGCAAGCCCTTGCTGCACATTAATATTAGTCAGTTTTTTATCTGCCGCGGCCTGGCTCACCACCTGTAACATTTGTGCCGAAAGGTCATAAGCAACGACTTCTTTCACCACCGCAGCGGCGGTAAAACTGGCATGTCCTGCACCACACCCCAGGTCCAGTAAACGGGCATCACCATGAGGTTGCAATAGTGCCATCAGGCGCTGTAAATCATTACCTTGAGCATGGACCGCACTGGTCAGATAGGCATTAGCTTGATCGCCAAATTGCCGCTCCACTGCATCTTTATGGCTATTTTTTACTGTCATTATGGCCCAGCCTATGGTTTAACTGTTTAAGTTAGCGAGTATCAGACATTAATCAATGTAAACTCTGAGACAAAATTACTATACCCTAAATAATGAGAAGGGTAAGTAGGCCAGAACATCACAATAGCGCGGTTTTATTAAGGTAAATATGATGACAACGCTCAGAGCAATGCGTACTGAGGAACTCTATGATTATCGGAATCTCTTTATAACTGAGTATGCGCAAGATTTATCATCCAACAGTGGTTATAGTGCCGAGCAAGCACTGACTTATGCAGCACAGCTCTTTGATGGTTATCTGCCTGAGGGCGTTAATAGCATCGGCGATTATCTGTATTGCATCCAGAATAAAGATAAGATGAGTGATGATGACCAACGGGTAGGTTATTTATGGTATAGCTTAGGTAAGGATGATACTGCGGCCTTTATTAAAGACTTCTATGTATTGCCCGCTTATCAACGCAAGGGCTATGGTTCGGCATGTATGCAGGCACTGGAACAATTGCTCATTGCTCAGGGCATATTTGAGATAAAACTAAGAGTGGCGGCAGATAACCCACAAGCAAAACGATTATATGAACAGATGGCTTTTGTAGTGACGGGATTTAATATGTCCAAATCGCTGAAACCCAAATAGCCACGACAACCCTCTTATTACGGGTAATGGCAATATTCATAGGACGCTCACAGAACTGCAAACGAGAAAATAAAGCCTGACAACCGGACGAACAGTGATTGAAGCGTGATACCCGCTGTTCCTCTGATAAGTCAGCCTAAGACAAAGTTGAATGGAAATTAAAGCGTTTTATCCTCATCCATCTGTTGCAATTTATTTTTGTACGACTTCACTTTCTGGCGTTTCTTCATCCAAATAGAAAATGATACGACGAAAATTCCGCCTGCCAGGGTTAATACACCTAATTCATGCTGATAAAACAGCATAATAACGAAATAGAGAGCAGAAATAATTGCTACCCATTTAGCCGAATGACCAATAGAGCTTTTTTCGTCAGTCAAACGGCGGATACTCTCTTCTTCACTGATCCCCATACTTAATCCTCCTTGTTGGCGAAACTTTATCTTCTCAATTCTCTTGGTTAATTGTCTCTATAATATTGGGGCAGTTGCATGATAATTCAACATATTTTTTAGCTTTATTTTATACAGTCGGGATAACTCTGATTGACTATCCCGACCAAGCCGATACGTACTACAAAGTAATAATCAATTCATACTCACCGCCATCCAGCGCTACCCGTAACTCATTGGGTTGAGATGGAATAACGCAGCCATTCAGTGTGACGGTGCTAATCCCCTGCCCCCGTTCAGCAGGGCTTTCGACGCGAATAACATAGCGGGTGTTCTCCAGATTAACCGTCGCCTCAAAACCAGGCCAACTGGCGGGAATACAAGGATTAAGTACCAGTTCTTTTCCCTCACGGCGAATACCCAGAATGCCTTCAATCCCCGCACGATGCATCCAGCCAGCAGAGCCGGTATACCAAGTCCAGCCGCCGCGCCCGACATGAGGTGCCACCGAATATACATCGGCGGCAACCACATACGGCTCAACTTTGTAACGCGCGATTCCTGTTGCGGTATTACCATGATTGACCGGATTGAGTAATGCAAACAGCCGGTGGGCTTTATCTCCCTCCCCCAACGCCGCAAACGCTAAAATCGCCCACATAGCCGCATGACTATATTGCCCACCGTTCTCCCTTAATCCCGGTGGATACCCTTTGATATAACCCGGATCATCCTGCGTTTTATCAAAAGGTGGGGTGAACAGTAATGCTAAACCATCATCAGGGCGAATCAGATACTGCTCCAGCGAGGCCATCGCCTGCGCTCTTCGTTGCGAATCTGCACCACCGGATAGCACTGCCCATGACTGTGCAATCGAGTCAATCTGACATTCATCGCTGGCTTTAGAACCCAGCCAAGTGCCGTTATCAAAGGTTGCACGACGATACCATTCACCATCCCATGCCTCACGTTCCAGCGCGGCAATGACTGCCGTGAGGTGATCTTGCCATAGCGTAGCGCGACGGGGTTCACGTTCAACCGCCAGTGGGATAAACATTTTCAGCGTTTTCACCAACAACCAGCCCAGCCAAACACTTTCTCCTTTCCCCTCCTCACCGACCCGATTCATGCCGTCATTCCAGTCGCCGGTGCCCATAAGTGGTAAGCCAAGTTCGCCGGTCAGTTCGATACATTGATCCAACCCTTTGGCGCAGTGCTCAAACAACGAAGCACTCTCCTCAGCCACCAGCGGTTGGAAGAAAGCATCATGCTCGCCCGGATGCAATATCGGCCCTTCAAGGAAGGGCACTATTTCATCCAACACCCCAGCATCACCGCTGGTAAGAATGTAAGTTGCGGTGGCGAAAGCGAGCCAAACCCGATCATCAGAAATACGCGTTCGCACCCCTTGCCCGGAATGGGGGAGCCACCAGTGCTGAACGTCGCCTTCGACAAACTGCCGTCCAGCGGCACGCAACAGATGATGGCGGGTAGTATCAGGTTGGGCAAAGGTCAGTGCCATACCATCTTGTAATTGATCACGAAAACCATATGCGCCACTGGCCTGATAGAACGCAGATCGCGCCCAAACACGACATGCCAGCGTCTGGTAGAGCAGCCAACCATTGAGCATGATATCCATCTGCCGATCCGGTGTTTTTACCTGAAGGGTTTCCAATAGATTACGCCAGTAATCGGTGACCTCCGTCAGGACGGCATCTAAATCTGCATCGCGATAGCGCGTAATGAGATCCTGTGCTTTCATGACAGTGGCGCACTGACCGATAAACCACACCACCTCGCGCTGCTCGCCCGCCGCCAGTTCTACCGTCAGTTGTAATGCACTGCACGGATCAAACCCGGCTCCCGTCACCCCAGATAGCGGCGTCTTACTCAACAGTGCGGCTGGGCCACTGGTGTTACCATAATGGCCGAGAAATTCACTACGATCCGCCGTCCAGTGACTTTGCTGACCATTTAAATCGGCAAACGAGACTCTACCGGGGAAAGCGGTGCTCCACGGATTACGGGCCAGCATCGCACCTGTTGAATCATCCATCTCAGTGATAATAAACGGCCCCGTAGCACCACGGGAGCTGGCCAGAACCCACTCTGCATAGGCCGTAACGGAGATTCTCCGCGGTTTATCCGACATATTGTGCAACGTCAGGCGAGATATCTTGATGGGATCAGCCAGCGGTACATATTGCAACAGCGATAAACCAATACCGTTGGCCTGATGTTCAAACCGGCTGTAGCCGTGACCGTGGCGGGCAATATACGTACCGCCATCACGAATCGGCTGCGCAGTAGCCCCCCACAGTTGGCCTGACTCTTCATCACGCAGATATAAACATTCACCACAAGGATCGATGACCGGATCGTTAAACCACGGAGTTATCTGATTTTCGCGACTATTTTCAGCCCAACTATAACCGCAGCCTTCGGCTGAAACCTGAAAACCAAAGGTCTGATTAGAAATAACATTTATCCACGGTGCCGGGGTATTCTCTCCGTCATTCAGGTAAGTCACATACTCCCGTCCATGCAGACCAAAACCCCCCAGCCCATTAAAGAACTCCAGATCATCCGGTAGGGGTAACAACGTTGCGGTTGAGGTATTGGCTGATTTAACCAAGGTAAACGGCATTTTTCGATCGGGTGCCAGCGCCTTTTTATTCTGAGCTAATAGCCGTTTATCCGCGCTGAGGAGTCGCTTATCTGTGGCGAACAGTTTTTTGTCCGACCGAACCACTTTTTTATCCAGCGTGAACAACAGGTGATTAAGCTGATTGGCTAACCGGCCATAGCGGGCAGAAAGCACCACGCGCGCGACCGATTGCAACAAGGCGCGGGTATCGGCACTCATTAAATCGGCGCGCAAGGCATAAGCCGAACCTTGCCTTAGTTCATCCCCCATACGTGGCCGCGACTGGCTACTGCGTACCGCCGTTTCTATGGCAATTTGTAAATCCTGTACATAAGAGGATGCCCGCTCATTGATGATAACCAGATCAACCGCCAGACGCTTCATGCCCCAGTATTCATGCGCGCGCAGTAGCTGCCGCACCTGCTCGATATCTTCAATATCATCAATACGTATTAAAACGATAGGCAGGTCGCCAGAGATTGATTGCGCCCATAGCTCGGACTGAACACCGGCACCACGTATAATCGTTGCCGAAGGCGAACGGAAGCGGGAGTCGGCATACAAGATAGGGGCGGCCAGTTGTTGAAAATCGGCCGCTTCATCGGCTTTAATTTCCAGATGGCGCAATTGCACCTGTGCCTGTGTCCACGCCAGTGTTTTGGCCCGGTCATAAGCACTGCGGTCGCGGTGTTTATCCACCATATCCAGCAACGCTTCTTTTGATGATGCAATCAGCGTCCAGAAAGAAACCGTCACCGTCTTTCCGGCCGGAACCAACAGGCTTTGGCGCAGCGAGAATATCGGGTCTAACACCGTGCCAACAGTATTAGATAAGTCCTTTCCTACCTGCATGGCAGCAGACGTTGCCACCCGGTTACCACGGCCAATAAATTTGGCGCGATCTGATTCATATTGCAATTCACGCACCGCCAGGCCATCAGCCACGCAGAAATGCGCCGCCCAGACTTCAGGCTCCTGCGCTGTCCGTGGACGGCGGGTCGCAATTAATGCGCCCAGCTCAGGTAGAAACTCCGTGACCACAAACATTTTGGCAAATGCCGGATGAGCGTTGTCGGTTGATGGTGCGGTGAGTACCACCTCAGCATAAGAGGTCAGTTCAATCTCACGGGCGCGGCGACCGGTGTTGAGCAATGAGATGCGCCGCACTTCACCATCATCTTCGCTGGATATCAGCACATTCATGGTACTGGTTAAGGTACCGTCGCGGCAGATAAATTCAGCATGATCCTCACCAAAGACAACCTCACGATGCGCATTCTCACTGGCCGCTAATTGCGATCCCGCAGACCAGCTACGGCCACTGCGTAAATCGCGTAAGAAAATAAATGAGCCGTAATCATCACAAGTCACATCCTCCTGCCAACGGGTCACCGCCACATCTAACCAGCGGCTATAACCCGCGCCAGCAGAGGTCAGCATCACGGCATAGCGGCCATTGGAGAGCAGATGGGTAATCGGTGCCACGGCAACCGGCGATGACAGGCGACGTAGCGTCGGTAGAGCACTGTCAGCGACCGTGGAAAGCAGGACTTCTTCAGTGCGTGGATAGCTAATGGCGACGTTGCGCGGCATCCGTTCCTGCAACAACAATTCGCAGGCTTGAATCATCGGTTCATGATGAAAGCGATTACGCATCCGCCCCTGATGCAACGTGTTGGCAATAGCCACAATGGTCATGCCCTGATGATGTGCCATATAATTACGCACAATCACCATCTGCTCATTTTCCGGCAAACGTGAACGGGTAAAATCAAGAGCCTCATAAAAGCCATAACGCCCCAATGCGCCCATTTCGGCAAGCCGCTCATAATTTCTTAGTGCGCCATGCGGATCAATCATCGTTGCCAACCCGGTGGCATAAGGTGCAATCACGGTATTTTCTGACAACCCGCGCTTCAACCCCAAGCCCGGCACACCAAAGTTAGAATATTGGTAGGTAAACTCGATATCACGCGCACTGTATGCTGACTCGGAGATCCCCCACGGGATATTCAAACTACGCCCATAAGCCTGTTGGCGCTCAACAACCAACTGGTTGGTTTGCTCCAGTAAACTGCCCGCCGGTGCACGCATCACCAGTGACGGCATCAAATATTCAAACATCGAGCCAGACCATGAAATCAAGGCTGCGCCGTGGCCAATCGGTGTGGCAGCCCGCCCTAAGCGGAACCAATGGCGGGTCGGGACATCACCTTTGGCAATAGCAAATAAGCTGGCAAGACGGGCCTCAGAAGCCAGTAAGTCGTAACAGCTCGGATCAAGGCTGTTATCCACCAGTGAATAACCGATGGACAACAGTTTGCGTTCAGCATCGAGCAGGAAAGCGAAATCCATTGCTAACGCCATATGACGCGATTCAGCGGCCAGTTTCAGCAATCGGTCATTGACCTGCTCTTGTATCTCTTGAGTCAGTTGCTGGTCATATTCATGTTCAGCCGCAGCCAGATTCAACGCTTCAATCCAATAGCTCAGATCAATAAATGCGTTATCTTCAATCGAACGGGCAACGCCATGTACCATCGCTGATGCCTTGACCAGTAGCGGCTTTAGCGTCAGTGGCAGCATTTCTGCATCACTCACACTTTTTAAATCCATGCGTATTTGTTCCAATACCGCCCAGAGTTTGCGCTTAAAATCTTTATCTCCGGCAGGTAAGTGTCGAAATGCCTCCTCGGCCAACAACAGGTTATCCATCAACCCGTTTGCGCCATTGGCAGCCAGGGGTTGTGTCACCCACTCCTCGCAGGTATTGGCCAGCACAATTAAATGACCGGCGAGATTTCCACTGTCAACGGATGAAACATAAGCCGGTTCCAGCGCACGCAGGTCTTGTGTGTCATACCAGTTAAAGAAATGCCCTCTAAAACGAGCCAGCTTATTCATTGCCTCAAAGGTGGCTTCGAGCCGCACCAATGTGCGATAGGTGCCTGCCCAGCCAAAATCGCGTGCGGCCACGGTCGAGAGAATGTAAAGCCCAATATTGGTAGGCGATGTGCGGTGCGCCACCACCGGTTTTGGATCTTCTTGAAAGTTGTCCGGTGGCAACAGGTTTTCGCCAGGAGTCACAAAAGTTTCGAAGAAACGCCAGGTGCGGCGGGCAATCAGACGCAACTCAGGAATATCGTCCTCCGTCATTGAGTTACGTCGTGCAACCTGACGGGAACGACTGACCCAGAGTGCAATTGCTGGGGCAAATAACCACAATGCTGCAAACGGCAGAATCAGCGGCCACGCGGTAGGAGACCCCCTTAAAGCGATGGCCGCCATCAGTAAACCAAAGAGTGTACCACCGGCCATATGACGATAAAAACCAGCTAATCCGGGGCGCGGTTTACCCGCAGATTGGGCTGCGGTAGTCCATTCCAGCAAATGGCGATGCGTGATAAACAGGCGAATCAGTGTGCGGCCAATCGCATCTGCCATCTGCCAGGCATGATCGGCTAAAAAAACCACGGAAAGCAGCGTTTGGTTGCCTGCCCGTTTAACGTCATCCAATAAGGCACGCAGATGGTTGCTAAGGCGAATATTCGGGGCAGGCCATAAAGAACACAACACGGGCAAGAAGAAGGGGATTGCTATCAACAAGATAACCAGCAACACCCCACACCACGCAACGGGCATAGGTAACAACCAACTGATCCCCAGCAAAAGCAGTATTAGGGGAGCAATCAATGAACGCCGCAAGTTATCGACCATTTTCCAGCGCCCCAGCAGCGGAACCGCTTTACTGTCTTTGGTGCTGCTGACCACCCAACGGAGTAACTGCCAATCGCCACGGGTCCAACGATGCTGGCGTTTGGTCACAACATCGTAACGGGCTGGCGACTCTTCAACCACTTCGATATCAGAGGCTAAACCCGCACGAGCAAATATGCCCTCAAACAGGTCGTGGCTGAGTAGGGTATTTTCCGGCACCCTACCGGCCATTGACGCTTCAAAGGCATCGACATCATAGATCCCTTTGCCGGTATAAGAGCCTTCGCCAAACATATCCTGATAAACATCTGAAACGGCGGCAGCGTAAGGGTCCATACCACCTGGGCCTGAGAATACCCGTTGATACCGCGACCCTCCCTTCCCCGTCGGTAGCGCCAGTGTGACTCGGGGCTGAAGAATGCCATAACCATCAATAACCCGTTGTTTATCTGCGCTAAAACGTGGCTGGTTGAGCGGGTGTGCCATTTTACCGATCAGGCGAATAACCGCATCTCGCGCAAGACGAGTATCGGCATCTAACGTGATGACATAGCGCACATCAGCAGGCACCTGTGGCTCACCGGCGGCGGTGGCAATAAACGAGGTGTCTGTCGCCCCGCGCAACAAGCGATTTAACTCATGTAACTTCCCTCGCTTGCGTTCCCACCCCATCCAGCGATTTTCGCTCTCATTAAACATACGCTGGCGGTATAACAGCAGAAAACGCGGGCCTGCTGAACCGGAACCATATCGTTGATTCAGTGCTGAAATAGCCTCTGCGGCAATCTCCAGCAACAGGCTATCACTCGGTAATACTTGTTGATCGGCATCAACGCCATCTAACAGTAACGCAAAGGTCAACGAGCCACCCGCGCCGGATAAATGATGAACCTCTAGCTGCTCGATTTGCTCCAGTAGTTCGGTTTTTCCGGTGAGTAACGTAGGGACTACCACTAATGTGCGCAGCTCTTCCGGTACACCCTGGGTTAACTCCAGCCCCGGTAAAATCGTGGCGCCAAAGCTCCATGTGATAACCCGGTTAACCCATGCGGTGGCCACTTCGGTCGCAGGTAAGAACCCGATCACGGCAAATAAGATCCACCAGCCCATATCCAGACCGGGGTAGGAGAGCAGCCACAAAGCCAATGCCAGTAAAGCGCTGGTCACCAGTAGAATAGCGCTGATATAGCCGCCAATTCCCAGCCGAACACTCAAACGGCTGAACCATAAACGGGCTGAAGGGCTGAATCTGAGCTGGTTTTCTAATTCACGCCTTCCGGCACCAATTAGGTGGTAGCCGGGATCACGACAGCGCTCAACATTTTCCGCAGTAACAGTTGCTGCGGCCTGCTGCGCCGCCTGCAAAGCATATTCAGTCACCTCCAGCTCAGTGAACGTTGAGCCACGGCATAGTTGCTCAATGGCGCTGCGATATAAATTACGGGTTTGAAAATCCATACGGGCGAAAGTGCCCTGCTGCCGCAGACATGCATCCACCAGACTGACACTCTCGAACAAATCAGCCCAGTCAATATCAGAGATCACACGCATACTGGTGATGACATTTCGCACCGAAACATTAGATGCCCCCTGGCGTAATTGCGCCTGTTGCACCACCTCACTAACGGTCACGCCCTGTAACTTCAGCCGATCCTCCAGCCACCCGAGCGCCGGTGTGGTACTGGGGTCTTGATCCCGCAAATTTTTCGCCAGATGGGAAGCAAACGGCACAGAAAGCGGCTCACTGGAATGCATAACGTCGTCAGATTCCAACGCTAACGGATTACCGCCAGCACTCAGTAAACGAGCCGCTAATGCTTCGGCATCCATACGCGCTTTACGGCCCAGCATTATCTGATCCGCTAATCGGCGCAAATTTTCGATAAGCACGATACGCAGAGTAATCGCCACCGCCCACAGTTCACCTATCGTCAGCGGTTGAACACGCTGATAAGCCATGATGAAGCGACACAAAACTTCAGGATCAAGATGGCTGTCGGTGTGTGCCACAAATGCCCAGGTAATGCCAAATACCCGTGGGTAACCAGCAAATGGCCCGTCTGCCAGTTTCGGTAACTGACGATAATAGCCCGGTGGCAAGTCATCACGGATCTCGCGAATTTGCTCTTCAACCAGATGATAATTATCCAACAGCCACTCAGCGGCGGGAACAACCGCCCGCCCCCTTTCTAACTCTGTGGCACTGGCCCGATATGCCGTCAATAATCTATCGGCGTTATTACTCAGTCGTGTATGTAAGGTAGATACTTTGGGTGGCTGGGCCGTGACTGACTGTGCTCTGGCAAGGCTTTCGGCGTGCTGCTCTAACCGTTCGACACTGAACAGCTCTTCTCTTACCGGAGCAGAATCGTGCCAGGGTGCCGCACTCTTGCGCGGTCCGAGGATAGCCTGTAGCAATGATTTCATAGATAACCTTTCTGGTCGGGTTGCTCATACAGTCTTAGGGCAATCTGCATAACAAAAGTCAGGGATAGCGTGAGAAAAGCGCATCCAGATGAGCCTCAGGTATGTTTCCTGAGCCGTGCGAGCCGCGTGACATTGAACAGAAAACACCCTAGTAGGCTGAATGCTGCCAAAGTGCAGAATGAAGGTGAAAAGCAAAAGCCTGATACGCCAAAGCGTTCAGTCAAAAATGAGGCGAGTAAAGGCTGACAATACGCAATAAGCATACGACAGCAAAAAAGCTGAATAATATTAAATATAGCCTAAAAGAGAAATTATGGATCAGGGCGCGAGATGAGAGAGATAAATCAGAAGGTTACAGTAGCAGCTAGCATAGAAAATAAATACCTGTTACCTGGTCACTATGACACCGACCGCAGGTATTCACCCCATACTTTCAGTGACTCAGTATCTTACTGAAATTTTCGCGCTTTGGCCGTTTGCTGTTTTTCCAGTTCAAAAATAGCACGTTGTAACCCTTTTTCCTGAATAGGACTTAAACGAGGGAATTTAAAACTCAAACGTTGCACGGTGAGGGTTTCACCTTTGTTATTTACCACTTGTTTATCAATGGCTCGGATAAATTGCAGATCCACTTTAAAAATACCAAAGCCACATAAATCTACCGAAACATCACACAGAATACTGCACCCCTGGAGTGGGAACTCACTGCCTTTCGCGGCATACAACCCCATGCCTCCCAGAGAGATATCAGCCAGTGTATAAGAGAACTTACTGCCATCAGCAAATTTCCCAGTGCAATAATACGCAGGCCATTGCGGTATATTGACGCGGAAATATTCCCGCCGCTGAATGAAATAGAGCTGATCCGGAATCGCCGTGCTAAAAGCAGGCAATGATAAATATTGAATATCTTTCAGTGCATTACAAATAAACTCAATTTTGGCACCGGTAGGTTCGGCAATGATGGTGAGCTGTTGTGCTGCCAACGCTAATATGTTTTCATGTTCCACACTGCCAAAATCAAAAATAAATTGATTAGTCTCAGGCAGCACATCCAGAATACGGCTAATAAACTGCCCGCGAGCATGAACGACCATCACTGCCGTATCATTCTTCTTTAAATCGCGAAGAATTGCACAGATAGCTAATTTATTCGTTTTAACAAAGTTCTCTTTAGACGTTTCGCTCATCTGCCAATCCCCATCTTTAATTTATCGCTCTGGCAAGCCAGATTATTATCAAAATGAACAGAAATAGTAACGGTGTTATCGGCAGGTGAAAGCATAACTTTAACGATTTATTTTTTGGATGTGTTAATTCAGGATAGTTTACTGGAGCAGCAACAGGGTTGTGGAACATTTATTATCAGCAAAAACCTCAAGCATGATAATAATTATCTAAACAGTTCTACCAAGGCATCAGAATTTAAAACCATGCGAGCACCACAGGCGATTGCCAGTCAATCAAATATCACCTCTAACGATAAGACTTATTATCTCAATCAATTACATGATGCCGACAAACACTTTTACCCGTCATCCCAGCCCGAATATTAGATATAAAGCGATACCGACAGGTGCCGAATATCGCTTTACTGAATTGCATCTGTTCAAAATAAATTAGCTACGGACTAAATCATCGCCATAGCCAATCCATTTATAGGTTGTCAGCGCCTCTAATCCCATCGGGCCACGGGCATGGAGTTTTTGCGTACTCACGGCAACTTCCGCTCCCAAACCGAACTGACCGCCATCGGTGAAACGAGTGCTTGCATTAACATAAACTGCTGATGAATCAACTGCTCGCACAAAATGTTCAGCGCTACTAAGGGAACGGGTCAGGATGGCATCCGAATGGCTGGTGCCGTGTTCGCGAATATGATCGATCGCAGCATCGATGTCAGCCACGATAGTGACATTCAGATCCAGTGATAACCATTCATCATCGTAATTCGCCGCATCGACGGCCACGACCTGCGCTTTACCCTCTGCCAGATAAGGCATTGCCTGTAGGCTGGCATGTAATGTCACCCCGAACGCATACATTCTGGCACTCAATAGCGGCAAGAACTGCTCGGCAATTGCCTGATGAACCAGCAATGTTTCCAGCGAATTACAGGCACTTGGCCGTTGGATCTTGGCGTTTTCAATCACCAATAGCGCTTTTTCAAAATCAGCACTGTCATCGACAAAGGTATGGCAAACACCAATCCCACCGGTGATAACCGGAATAGTCGATTGCTCGCGGCACAACCGATGCAAACCAGCCCCACCACGCGGAATCAACATATCCACATAACGATCCATACGTAGCAACTCATTCACCAACTCACGATCCGGGCTTTCGATGGCCTGGACCGCTGCCGCAGGCAGACCACACTGTTCCAGCGCCCGCTGAATCACTTTGACTGTCGCCTGATTGGTGTGGTGAGTCTCTTTACCGCCACGTAAAATGACCGCATTACCGGTCTTCAAACATAAGCTAGCGACATCAATCGTAACATTGGGGCGAGCTTCATAAATAACACCAATCACCCCCAGCGGGACGCGGCGGCGCTCTAGTTTCAAGCCACTGTCCAGCAAGCTGCCATCAATAACACGGCCCACAGGGTCATTCAGGCGACATACCTGACGCACATCATTGGCAATAGCGGCTAAACGCGGAGCCGTCAATAACAGTCGATCAAGCAGTGCTTCGCTCATACCCGCCGCGCGCGCCACCGTCATATCTTGTTCGTTGGCCTGTAAAATGGCATCACTTTCCGACTCCAGCAGGTTCGCTATTACTGCCAGAGCCTGATTTTTCTTGGCCGTGCTCAATACGGCTAATTGCCAGGAAGCCTGTTTTGCAGCTTTCCCCATCTGTTCCAGGATGCTCATACTTGCTCCTTAGCTGACAATCATATCGTCACGATGAACCGCCACCGGGCCATATTCGTACCCGAGAATTTCGCTGATTTGTTGCGAGTGGTGCCCCGCCAACATGCGCAGCGCATCGCTGTTATAGCGTGACACGCCGTGGGCCAGATCGCGCCCATCAAGATTACGAATTCTAATCACCTCGCCACGCGAGAAATCGCCTTTTACGCTGCGAATACCTTTCGGCAGCAGTGAACTGCCACGCGCCATAATTGCGTCTACGGCACCATCATCTACCGTGATTTCACCCGCCGGTGGCGCACCGAAGATCCAGCGTTTGCGGGTTTCCAGCGGTGTTTCCAGCGCGTGGAATCGAGTGCCGACTGGCGTGCCGTCAATCACATCAGCAATCACACCCACCTGGCTGCCCGCCGCGATCACCACATCAATACCCGCACGGCACGCAACGTCAGCCGCTTGCAGCTTGGTCGCCATACCACCGGTGCCCAGGCCAGAGACGCTATCGCCGGCAATGGCGCGCAAAGTATCATCAATGCCATGCACTTCACGAATTAATTCAGCTTGCGGATTGTTGCGAGGATCGGCGGTGTATAACCCAGCCTGATCAGTCAACAACAGCAGCTTATCGGCACTGGCGAGGATCGCTGCCAGCGCAGAGAGATTATCGTTATCGCCCACTTTGATTTCAGCAGTGGCAACAGCATCATTCTCATTGATAACCGGCACTATGCGGTTATCCAGTAAAGCATTCATGGTATCGCGGGCATTCAAAAAGCGCTCACGATCTTCTAAATCGGCGCGAGTCAGCAACATCTGACCGATATGGATACCATAGATGGAAAACAGTTGTTCCCAGAGCTGAATTAACCGGCTCTGCCCGACTGCGGCAAGCAGTTGCTTGGATGCAATGGTGGCGGGGAGTTCGGGATAGCCCAGATGCTCACGCCCGGCGGCAATCGCCCCGGAGGTAACAATAACGATACGATGACCTTTTGCGTGTTGCTGGGCGCACTGGCGCACCAATTCAACAATATGGGCACGATTAAGACGACGGGAACCGCCTGTCAGAACACTCGTCCCCAATTTCACAACCAATGTCTGGCTGCCACTCATAATTTTTCTGCCGTTGGGATGAAGAATAAAAGAAAGGGTATAGGGGTCTTTTTAGCAGGTGGGCGACGTTATGCCAAGCACTTTGCAGATCAGCGTCTTAATTGGCATTGCAGGTTGGATATACCCGTCATATTTCAAGCTGCATATGCGTTGGCTGCTTTCGTTCACCCGAATCACTTACCTGAGTAAGCTGGGACTAATGAGCCTCATCCTTGAGGCTCACCCTACGGGCTAGCATAAATGCTGTTCAAATCGATTCCCGACCGATTTGTCTCTCCGTTGCCGCCTTCCCGCAACTCGCATTATTTAGGGTACAAGCCTGCAATGCCAGTTAAACAGGCCTATTCTTATGCCGACAACTTCACGGGTTGCTCGCTAAAATCTTGTGCTGGCTCCAGCCTCATTTCAATCGAGGTAAGCATCTCTTTAAGACGTTGATGGAAACCGCGCAATGTAGTTTCCAGTTTCTCTTGTACTTCAGAATCTTTAATCTTTTCTACTTTCCAGTTACCGTCTTTATTAAACAGGCCAAACTGGTAAACATAGGTAAAATGGTCAGCCGCCGGTTCCAGCTCTAACCACCATCCCCAGAACTCACGCTTCTCTGGAGCAAGCTTCACATTGACGCACACCGCCAAACAGTCAAAGAAAAAATGGTCGTTCTGACACTGCCCTTCACGTAGATATGGCCCTAAAGCTGCAAATCGTTTCATAAGCTTACTTTTAGGATGAGCACTGGTTGACGTCATTCTTAAATCTCCTTATGTAGAAGATCCTTTGTAGCAAACTGCTAAAAATTAGCAACTCATTAACGCATTTTATCTTCTAACCACTGGCTGGTTTGCAGTAATGCACGGTGGAAATTGTCATACAGCGGCGTTGATGGTATAGGCAGCAGTTTACCGTCGGCAGAGGAAGAACAAATAAGTTTAGCTTCGTCTTTCGGGCTAAACGGATCATTCTCCCAAAAACCCGCCAACATTGGCGTTTGGCAGCGTCGCCCTAATAACCCTTGAGTTTTTAAAGAATAGCGGTTCATTTCTGCTCTAAGTATTTCATCCGCAGCATCCGCCATACCTAAGCGACTGGCCATCACATCCATATACATGTCGGGAACCTTGCGCTGACTATCTGCGTTGCATAAAAGGTGGTGAACGATCGGCCCCAGGCACGCCACAGCGCGCACACGTTGCGGCTCCAAATACCCCAAACGCACCGCCACATTGGCACCAAAGCGGAAACCAAATACACTGACGCGCTGATGGTCAACCCACGCAATATTCGGCAATGCCTGCAATACTTGCTGATGCAGGAAACTGGTATCCTGAGTGAGTTTCCAGCGTGATGAAGCCCCGACCGATGGCATATCAATGGTCAACATCGCGATCCCTTTGGGGGCCAGATAGTCGCGGAACAGGCGATGATAGTCACTTTGCAAGGTATCCAACCCGCCACACATCAATACTGTCGGGAAGGGGGCGCTGCCGACCGTCGGCATATGCAAGAACCCAGTAAGCGTACCGCCATCTGAGATATCAAAACTGAGTTCTTTCAAGGTGTAAGGCAGATATTTAGCCGCTTCTTCATACGCGCGGTTAGACATCACCTCGACCTGCTCGGCCAACTCATCTCCTTTCAGATGTGGGTAGCCAGCAATACTGTATAAGTTAGCCGCATTCAGCCAATATTGGCCCGCGTTTATCGGCTCAGCCTCTTCCATGGCTTTTTGCTGCCACAACATTCCCTGATGCGCCCACTCGTAGATCCAGTTACCGTTACGGTAACCCACCACGGTATCGAGCAATTCGTTATCACTGTGTTCTGCTTTCGAGCAGGCAATGCGCGATAAAACCTCTTCAATTTCAAGGGGGTCAACACCACGCCAGGTCCAGATTAGGCGGTTGATCATGCGGTACCAATGGCTGGTAGTATCACCATCCAGTGCCGAATGAACATTCATTGCATTGTTGCAATGCGCGTGCCGCACTAACGTTGAGGTTTCAGGATGTTTAAATTTTGGTTTGAACAGAATTTCAGAAAGGTTGGCTTGTGCCATGATAACAATAGCCTCCATAAGCCGTGATTCAGGCCCGTTAAGGGCTGGTCAGATGGGGTCAAGTGTACTCATACTGCGGGAAAAATGAAACGCCCGGTAAGCACCGGGCATTGAAAGCGAACTAAATTACTTACCGCTGAGTGGGGCAACGAAGGTTACCGCCATATCCCACGGTTGTTCTATCCAGGTATCCTGAGGGATATCAATTACATAGTCATCAACCAATGGACTACCTGCGGGTTTGGCAAAAATGGTGACAAAATGTGCTTTAGGATACATTTCGCGAATAGCTCTCGCCGTGCCGCCAGTATCAACTAAGTCATCAATCACGATAAAGCCTTCACCATCGCCTTCGGCACGTTTCAGAACTTTAAGTTCGCCTTGGTTATCATGGTTATAGCTGGCGATGCAAACGGTGTCAACATAACGAATACCCAGCTCACGCGCCAAAATACCCGCCGGTACTAAGCCACCACGGCTAACCGCGATGATGCCTTTCCATTGATCCGCAGGCAGTAAACGCTGCGCCAATTTACGGGCGTGAATTTGCAACATATCCCAGGTAACGACGTATTTTTCGCTCATAAAGTGTAATCCCAGCCAGTATAAGAAGTGGCTTGCCATGAATCAAAAGGGGAAAAAAGGTTGCGCGAGATTATAGTGAGGCAGGCGGATAAAAACCAGCAATTATCGGGCTAATTAATCGAAACGAATGCGGTAATCGTGCGGCGGCACGCGCACGATGCCAATGAAAGTGATATTCTCAAACTATCTCGCCATCCCGATGGCGGTTTGTCATCACCCTTAAAATCTTTAGTCATCAACCCAATAGCACCTCTGACACCTCCCTTGCGAGGCTGCCGATATGAGTATGCTGTTACAGGAGACTTACAGTGTCTGAACTGTCTCAACTTTCGCCTCAGCCGTTGTGGGATATTTTCGCAAAAATCTGCTCTATCCCCCATCCGTCTTACCATGAAGAAGCGCTGGCACAACATATTATGACTTGGGCCAAGGAAAAAGGGCTGTACGCCGAACGCGACAAGGTCGGTAATATCCTGCTGCGTAAGGCCGCCACCAAAGGGATGGAGAACCGCAAGCCTGTGGCGCTGCAAGCGCATCTGGATATGGTGCCGCAGAAAAATAATGATACGGTACATGACTTCACCAAAGATCCCATCCAGCCTTATATCGACGGTGAATGGGTTAAAGCCCGTGGCACCACATTAGGGGCGGATAATGGCATTGGAATGGCCTCTGCGCTGGCAGTGCTGTCTGATGAACGCGTTGAACATGGCCCGCTGGAAGTGCTGTTGACCATGACCGAAGAAGCCGGCATGGACGGTGCGTTCGGCCTGCAACCCAACTGGCTGAAAGCCGATATTCTGATCAATACCGATTCCGAACAGGAAGGTGAGATCTATATGGGTTGTGCCGGTGGTATTGATTTTATTACCACCTTAGCCCTAAAGCGCGAAGCAATCCCCGCCGGTTATCAGACGCTGAAACTCACGATTAAGGGTTTGAAAGGCGGCCATTCTGGTGCCGATATCCATATAGGTTTGGGCAATGCGAACAAACTGCTGGCGCGCTTCTTGTTTGAACACACAACAGATCTGGACCTGCGGGTATTGGATTTGAATGGCGGCACGCTGCGTAACGCTATTCCACGAGAAGGTTCTGTCACCCTGGCGATTGCCGCAAACAAAGTGGATCAGTTAAAAAACCTGAGCCAAGAGTACCTGGCAACGTTGAAAAACGAACTGGCTGCGGTTGAAAAGAATCTGACCATTGTGCTTGAGCCAGTTTCTAGCGAGGCAAAAGCGCTAACCAAAGAGACGCAACAGCGTCTGGTAGCACTATTGAACGCCACACCAAACGGTGTCATTCGCATGAGTGATGCCGTTAAGGGCGTGGTAGAAACCTCACTGAACGTCGGTGTGGTGACCATGAGTGAGAACGAAGCAGAGATAGTCTGCCTGATTCGTTCACTGATCGACAGCGGCAAAGATTATGTGGTGAGCATGTTAACTGCCATTGGTCAGTTAGCGGGCGCGCAAACGGCACCGAAAGGGGGCTACCCTGGTTGGCAGCCTGATCCAACATCGCCGGTGATGGCGCTGGTGCGCGAAACCTACCAGAAGCTGTTTAATAAAACACCCAATATCATGGTGATCCATGCCGGTCTGGAGTGTGGTTTGTTCAAAAAACCTTACCCGGATATGGATATGGTTTCCATTGGGCCAACCATGACCGGCCCGCATTCACCGGATGAACAGGTTCATATCGAAAGTGTGGGTCAATATTGGCAGTTACTGACCGCACTGCTGAAGGCCATTCCAGAGCGTGCATAAGCCAATCTGATTGTTTTTTTATGTTATAACGGCGGCGCTCAGGCCCGCCGTTTTTATTGGCAGCACTATTCCCAATCTAACAGCAATTGCCGTTCAAGTTGTGGGTCGAGCAACGTGACATGCAGCCCCACCAGCCGCACACCGCGCTCGGCGCGTCGTTCATCCCAGGCCATGCGTGCCACTTGCAGTAAATCTGCTTTATTCAGCTCGGGCCAGACATGTTCCTGCGTAGTTTGTTGAAAATCATGAAATTTCAATTTAATGCCCTGACGTGCAATATGCAGGTCTGGCCTAACCTTGCGTAAGCGGGTTTCCAATTCAACATAAAGCTGCTCAATCAATGATTCACAGCTTTCCCAATCGTGAATATCCTCGGCTAGCGTCTGCTCAACGCCGACCGATTTACGTAACCGGTCTGGCGATATTCCGCGCTCATCAATGCCGTGGCTGCGCTCCCACAGCACGCGACCAAATTTGCCAAATCGCTTTAGTAATTCAGCCTGTGAATAGTTTTGTACATCACCGCAAGTTGCCAGCCCCAATTCTTGTAAGCGTTTAGCGGTCACTTTCCCGACGCCGGGAATTTTACTCAGCGGCAGCTCATATAAGAAAGGTAAGATCTGGTCAGGCGTAATCACATACTGACCATTCGGCTTATTCAAATCTGAAGCGATTTTGGCCAAAAACTTTATCGGGGCGATACCGGCAGAAGCCGTAAGATTCAGCTCATCATAAATGGTCTGGCGGATCTCTCGTGCGATCAAGGTAGCGGAACCACTACACAAGGTGCAATCAGAGACATCCAGATAGGCTTCATCCAGCGACAGCGGCTCAATCAGTGGGGTGTAGCGGGCGAAAATTTCACGGATATGCAGTGAGGCTTCTTTATAAGCCGCCATTCTGCCGGGGATCACTTTGAGTTGTGGGCATAACTTGAGCGCCATTGCCGTTGGCATCGCGCTGCGCACACCAAATCGTCTGGCCGGATAATTAGCCGTGCTGATAACGCCTCTCCGATCTCGGCTACCACCAATCGCAATGGGGATATCACGCAGGCTGGGGTCGTCACGCATTTCAACCGCCGCGAAGAAGCAATCCATATCGACATGAATAATCTTTCGCATGTTATCTTTCCCCCCCGCCAAAACAACTGTACAAGTATACAGTTATTCGCAGGGGGAATTCAAGATTATCCTAATTTACAGCCAGACCAAAGCGGCCCTTCGATAAGGCACTGGTGAGCCTGAGTAATATCGTCGTAACAGATTGCTAATGGGGCCATCTTCAGCGTCCCCCGCCGTCTTACAACTTGAAATGCAGGGGTAAGACGGCGGAACAGGCAACCTCAATATGGCGGAGATCACAACACTCAACAGTGGTTAAAAATGCAATTTTTCAGTGACTTATCTTGCTGATGACGCGCCAAGGCCAACTCAATCAGTGTGGTGATCAGTTGCGTATAACTCACGCCCGTGGCACGCCATAATTTGGGATACATACTGATATTGGTAAAACCTGGTAACGTATTGACCTCATTAACAATAACCTCATTATCCGGTGTTAAAAAGACATCAACTCGCGCCATACCAAGGCATTCCAGCGCGCGAAAAGCCTCTAGCGCCACAGTGCGAATTCTCAGGCTGGCTGCATTGTCTATCGCCGCAGGAATCACCACCTGCGCACCGGTTTCATTGATGTATTTGGTCTCGTAAGAGTAAAACTCATCACTGATCACTACCTCACCGCAGACACTGGCTTGTGGATCATCATTACCCAAAACTGCGCATTCAAGCTCTCGCCCAACGATGGCAGATTCCACCAGCACTTTATGGTCAAAATCAAACGCTAACGCAATGGCTTGATGATATTCGTCCTCATTGCGTACTTTGCTCACGCCAACTGACGAGCCTTGATTTGCCGGTTTGATAAATAGGGGTAAACCCAGTTTTGCGGTTATCGCTTCGAAGCGGTATTTGTTTTTATTGGTGCGAGTCAGCGTGATAAATGGCGCAACGTTCAGCCCAGCATCACGTAGCAGGCGTTTGGTCATGTCTTTGTCCATACTAACCGCAGACCCCACAACACCAGCACCGACAAACGGAATATTTACCATTCTCAGCAGGCCCTGCAATGACCCATCCTCGCCCAACGTGCCATGCACAATCGGGAAGATAACATCCAGTTGAGCCAGTGCGCTGCCATTATCCGCAGCGATAAGTTGCTGACGTTGTTGGCCTGGAATCAATGCGACATTTTTGTTTGAGTGATTTAGCGAGATCAGCGCCGGATTTTCTGCATTTAACAAGTAGTTGGATACATCGTTAACATGCCATTGACCCTGCTTATCAATCCCCAATAGCGTGACATCGAACTTTTCTTTATCAATCGCCTCAACGATGTTTTTGGCCGACTGCAATGACACTTCATGTTCAGCCGACTTACCACCAAAGATCACACCAACCCGCAATTTCGACACGCAACATTCCTTCTTAAAATCTGGCACATAGAGGTGCATAACCGGATAGAATCCGATATAACACTAAACCAATGACATCATGCTTAACTAATGGTTTTTAAGATTTAAGCAGAAATCTCTCATCACACAAAGGAGATTAATCTGAGTAAGAATATCAATTTAGACGCAATTCCCCAATGATTAGCGATATCAAGTGGCAGAACCGCGAAAGTGAAGTAAGATACATTTAGTGATTTTCCTAATCAAAATGACAACAAATTAAGCCAATAACAGAATTGAATTCTGTTATTGGCTTAATTTAGCATTTTGTTATTTATTTTTAATAAAAAACGATTAAATTCGACAGTGTCGAAAAAAGTTAGTTATATGATTACCCTTCATCTCACAAATTCATTATAAAATAATGAATGGAAACTATATATCATGCGAAATTATATAATGGCTACCTTACTGCTCACAGCTACTTTTATCGTTAACGCTCAATCAGTCACACTCCCTGCACCACAAATCATTGCACACCGTGCAGGGACCGCCGATGCTCCTGAAAATACCTTACCGGCAATCGATAAGGCGTTGTCTAATGGTGCGAATGCTATATGGATCACATTACAGTTATCTAAAGATATTATTCCTGTCCTCTATCGCCCTTCGGATCTTAAAGAATTAACGGATAAGTCAGGAGCGGTTTCCAGTTATACCGCCCAACAACTCGCTAAAGTGGATGCCAGCGTTGCCTTTAATAAGAAACATAATATTCAGGGCAAACCTGATTCACATATTGGCATTCCTACTCTTGATGAAGTGCTAAAAAAATATCCTGACACCACATTTTATCTGGATATTAAATCACCTGATGCCAATCCTGAAACATTCGCCAAAGCCTTGCAAAAAACGCTTTCAACTCCCTCTAAAGGTGAGAAAAACCGCTTTGCGCGTACCCGAGTTTACTCTACGGATGATAACTATCTAAACGCGTTGAATGAGGTTAATAAAGAGAGCGATGCTTCACATAAAGTCAAACTTTTCGAAAGCCGTAACTACACTCGTACTCAATTAGCGAATATCACGATGGATCACAAGTGTGAATTACCGGCAGATGATAAAGAGCGTTGGTATGGTTTAGAGCTGCATCGCAAAGTAAAAGTTGTGGAAGAATATACCTTGGGTACAGCAAGTTCTGACGCAGTGTTAAGCTGGGACAAAGAAGCGATGGACTGCTTTAGAAGAAACAGTAATGCACATATCATTTTCTTCGGGATAAATACCTCTGAAGACTATAAGAAAGCGAAAGAACTACAGATAAATGGTGTCATGGTTGATTCCCCTGCACTTTTTAAAGATATAGCTAACAAATAAGAATGTATAAGCAAAAATTAACACGACGGGTATAGCGACAAATCAGAACATGATGAATAATAGCTTTAACGCCGTAAGCCAAGAAAGCAGACCAGAAAAACCAGATAAGTAATGAACTCTTCACTAAGTAAATACAAAAACCCCAGTTAATTATTATTTGGCTGGGGGTTTTTCTTCTGTATAGAGAGCGTTCATAATTCTGTGTCACGTTAAAAAATCATTACAACGTAATCACTTTATCGAGGCGGCCTTCAAAATAAATCGCCAACTGGGACAATGTCAAATTCCAGCTCTGGATCGGCATTGTCCATTTTTCCTGCGCATTCATTAATCCCAGATACAGTAATTTCAACAGACTGTTTTCATTCGGGAACGCGCCTTTCGTTTTTGTTAGTTTTCTGAACTGGCGATGCACCGATTCAATGGCGTTTGTCGTGTAAATGACCTTGCGGATCGTTGCCGGATATCGGAAGTAACACGACAGATTGGCCCATTTTCTCCGCCACGACTGAAGTACCACTGGATATTGTTGGCCCCATTTTTCTTCCAGTTCGTCCAGTGCGATTTCCGCTGCCTCTTTTGATACCGCACGATAAACTGGCTTTAAATCAGCCATAAACGCCTTGTGATGCTTCGATGCGACATATTTTATCGAGTTACGGATCTGGTGAATGACGCACAACTGAACTTCTGTATCGGGGTAAATGCTGTTTATCGCTTCCGGGAACCCTGTCAGACCATCCACACAGGCAATCAGAATATCGTTCACACCACGATTTTGTAGATCGGTCAGTACCGACAGCCAGAAATTAGCGCCTTCACTTTCAGACAGATACAGGCCCAGTATCTCTTTTTTGCCCTCCAGATTCAGGGCGAGAACAGTGTAGACCGCTTTGCTCTGATAACGCCCGTCTTCGCGGATTTTATAGTGGATAGCATCCAACCAGACGAAGGGGTATACCGCTTCCAGCGGGCGTTGTTGCCACTGTTTCAGCTCAGGAATAACTTTATCGGTGACCGCGCTGATGGTGGCACTGGACACGCTGAAAGCATATAAATCCTCAATTTCCTGGCTGATATCTTTGTAGCTCATGCCAAGTGCGAACATACGGATGATCTTGCGCTCGATCTCATCGGAAAGTGTGGTCTGGTGCTTCTTCACCAACTGAGGTTCAAAAGTACCATTGCGATCGCGGGGCGTGGCCAGTTCAAAGCTGCCAGTGGGTGTTTTAACGGTCTTTTTGCCTGAGCCGTTTTTACGGTTGGCTTCAACGTCCTGAGCCAGATGCGAATCGAGTTCAGCAGCTAATGCAGCTTCGGTTAACTGTTTGATTAATGGCGTTAAGATTCCATCTTTCCCGGTTAATGCCTGACCGGACTGGAGTGCCTTAAGCGCTTTGTCGAAATCGAAGGGTTGGGACATGTGTCATTCCTTTTTGATTGCATATTACTGGAATGACACAGAATTTCTAACACTCCCGGTTTTCTTCTGTATATGATCCAGTCGTATATAACTAATTTTTATACACAACTACCACTGTATTGACCATATCGTGATCTATAATATCTTTTATAAGATACGATATTGCTCTAGCTTCTTCTGACGAGCAGCCTCTTTAGCCAACCGTTTCTTACGAGAATCACAAGGCTCTGGGCAATCACATACCTTTTCCATCCCTAAAGCCCCAATTCCGCCGCAACTGCCCTGCAAGGTTTTACGTTTTACGATATAACCTAACGACATCCCGCCGATGACCAAGAGAAAAAAGACAAAAGATGCGATAAAAGTTGTCAACATATCCCCTCCTGCTATGGCCTTTTTTGCAGATAGGGTTTGAATGCATCAGAATAACGCTCCTCAAATCCCTCGTCTGTTTTGACTATCATAAATACCGGAATCCCCAGCAAGTTGGCCAAGGCCATCCCGCGTTCAGGCCCAAGGACATCCAGACCGGTAGAAAGACCGTCTGCTGTCATACAGCTTGGATCTAACACAGTTATTGATACCAGCCGATGATTAATTGGCCGCCCTGTCTCTGGATCAATCGTGTGTGAGTAACGCACACCATTCTGCTCGAAGTAATTACGATAATCCCCTGAGGTTGCAATTGCCATTCGCCCCGGTTCGATAATCTCTTGAGCACTTTGTGCTGAGCCAGCAACTGGTTTCTCAATGGCGATGCGCCAGGGTTTATTTTCCCCATTATTACCGCGAGTCCGCACCTCACCGCCGATATCAACCATATAGTTGGTGATATTCTGTGCTTCCAAATATTCGGCAACCACATCAACCCCATATCCTTTCGCAATTGATGAGAGATCGACATACAACTCAGGGAGCCGTTTGACTAAAGCCCCCTGCTCCACGGCCAGCTTATCAATACCAACCCATGCCCGACGAGTGGCTATTTCCGCATCAGTTGGAACAACATCTGGCCGCCCTTCAGGGCCAAAACCCCATAAGTTGACTAACGGCCCAACGGTGACATCCAGTGCACCATCAGTCAGACGGTTTATACGAATAGCCTCACGCACCACTTTAGCGGTCGCAGCTGAAACCGGGAACGGTGTGTTCAGTTCGCGACTTTTATTGAAACGACTCAGTTCCGAGTCAGGCCGATAAGTCGACATCTGATCATTAACCCGTTCCAACTCCAGGTCGATTTCCTGCTGTAATTGCTCTGCGCCGGGGGTGGATGAGTCACTGACATATTTAATTGAATATGAGGTTCCCATCGTTTTACCTTCGAGATTGATTTGCTCAGGACCACACCCTGAGAGCAGTAAAACCCCGACCACCGCCATTAGCCAATGCGTTATATATTTCTGCACAATATCCCCAATTACTGTAAAAAGCCGAGTGGTGGCAAATCAACCACCAAAATCATCCAGCATAATATTGTCGTCTTCCACACCAAGATCTTTCAGCATTTTGATAACAGCCGCATTCATCATCGGCGGGCCACACATATAGAATTCACAATCTTCCGGCGCGGGGTGATTCTTGAGGTAATTCTCTAGCAACACGTTATGAATAAAGCCGGTATAACCCGTCCAGTTGTCTTCGGGTTGTGGGTCAGACAACGCAACATGCCAACGGAAATTCTCATTCTCAGCCTGTAGCTGGTCAAAATCTTCTTCATAGAACATTTCGCGGCGCGAACGTGCACCATACCAGAAGCTGATTTTACGTTTCGAATGTAGCCGCTTGAGCTGATCAAAAATATGTGAACGCATCGGTGCCATCCCCGCGCCCCCACCGATAAAGACCATTTCTGCATCAGTATCTTTGGCAAAGAACTCACCAAATGGCCCCGATATAACCACTTTATCACCCGGTTTTAATGACCAGATATACGAGGACATAATCCCCGGAGGCGCATCGGGTAATGACGGTGGTGGTGTGGCAATACGCACGTTAAGCATAATAATGCCACGCTCTTCGGGATAGTTTGCCATAGAATAAGCACGCACGGTTGGCTCACTAACCGCCGACTCGAAACGGAACAAATTAAATTTATCCCAGTCACCACGATATTCCGCCGGCACATCAAAATCTGTGTACTTGACCGTATGCGGTTCAGCTTCAATCTGAATAAATCCACCGGCACGGAAAGGAACAACATCACCATCAGGAATTTTCAGCTTCAATTCCTTGATAAATGTGGCTTTATTATCATTAGAGATAACTTCGCAAGTCCATTTCTTCACACCGAAAATCTCTTCCGGCAACTCAATTTTCAGGTTCTGCTTCACGTTAACCTGACAAGCCAATCGACAACCCTCTTTCGCTTCACGCTTGGATATATGAGAAAGTTCGGTTGGCAGAATATCACCGCCACCTTCTTTTATTGTCACACGGCACTGCCCACAAGAGCCACCACCGCCACAGGCTGAAGACACAAAGATGCCCTGACTGGAAAGCATATTCAGCAGTTTATCGCCTGCTGGCGCGGTAAAACTTTTATCCGCATCGTCATTAACATCAACGGTAATCTCACCGGTATTCACCAATTTTGATTTGGCGAATAAAATCATCACCGTCAATGCCAGCACGATGAGGGTGAACATCACTACACCCAGAATTATTTCCATCAATTATTCCTGCCTTTATAGGTTCACGCCGGAGAAAGACATAAAACCTAATGCCATCAATCCGGTGGTGATAAAGGTGATCCCTAACCCCTGTAAGCCCGCAGGCACATTGGCATATTTCATTTTTTCGCGAATACCCGCTAACGCGACGATGGCTAGCATCCAACCAATACCGGAGCCAAAACCATAGACAATTGACTCAGGGAAGTTGTAATCACGTTGTGCCATGAATGATACCCCGCCAAAAATGGCGCAGTTCACGGTGATCAGTGGCAGGAAAATGCCCAGCGCGTTGTACAGTGCAGGGAAGTAGCGATCGAGGATCATCTCCAGCACTTGTACGATAGCGGCAATGACGCCGATAAAAGTGATGAAATTCAGGAAGCTGAGGTCAACGCCCTCAACGAGCGCACCATCACGCAACACCAGGTTATAAACCAAATTGTTAGCCGGCACTGCGATGCCCAAGACCACGGTTACCGCAATCCCCAGACCAAAAGCGGTTGATACTTTCTTTGAAACCGCCAGGAAAGTACACATGCCCAAAAAGAACGCTAATGCCATATTTTCCACAAACACTGCGCGGACAAATAGACTGATGTAATGTTCCATCGTCAATTACTCCTTCTCAATCTGCGCAGGTTTCAGGGTGCGCAGACCCCAAATCAGCAAACCAATGATAAAGAATGCACTAGGTGCCAGCAGGAACAATCCGTTCGGCTGATACCAGCCACCGTTCTGCACTGTCTCCAATACCGACACACCAAACAACTTACCGGAGCCAATCAGTTCGCGAACAAAACCGACCAGTACTAGCACCACGCCATAGCCCAAGCCATTGCCGATGCCATCCATAAAGCTTTCGATGGGGGGGGATTTCATCGCATAAGCTTCAGCACGCCCCATCACAATGCAGTTGGTAATAATCAGGCCAACAAATACGGATAGCTGCTTGGATATCTCATAGGCATAAGCGCGCAGGATCTGATCGACCACAATGACTAATGAGGCAATAATCACCATCTGAACGATAATCCGCACACTGTTTGGAATATGATTTCGAATCAATGAGATAAAGAAACTGGAAAACGCGGTCACCAAGGTAACAGCCAGTGTCATCACTAAGGCTGTTTCCAATTTGGTGGTCACCGCCAGCGCTGAGCACACGCCTAGAATCTGTAATGCGATCGGGTTGTTATCAAATAACGGCCCGAATAAAACCCGCTTAATCTCTTTGGTATCAGCCATTTTTTAACGCTCCTTCGCGTACTTTTTTCAGGAACGGGCCAAAGCCGTTTTCACCGAGCCAAAAATCGAAGCTGTTTTGCACTCCGTTGGAGGTCAGCGTCGCTCCTGACAAACCATCTATTGCATGAGGATCGCCCTCAGGTGCGCGCCCTTTAACAATACGAATAGCCGGTTGCCCTTGATCGTCAAATAGCCGCTTACCAATCCATTGGTTACGCCAGATTGGGTTCTGAATTTCGCCACCCAGCCCTGGCGTTTCACCTTGATCATAATAGGTGATGCCGCGTACGGTTTTGCCATCAGTGTCAATCGCGACAAAGGCATACATCATCGACCACAAACCTGAGCCATAGATAGGAAGAACTATCTTGTTAACTTGCCCACTTTCACTACGCACCAGATAGATTTCAACCACGTTAGCGCGACGACGAATACCGGCGATATCTTGCGCTGGCGTCAGCGCGATACTCATTTGGTTATCGCGCAATGCCTGAGTACGGTCAAATGTTACCGGATCTTGTTGAATAAACGCGCCACTTTGTAAATCAAGCAAACGAGGTTCAATTCGTGTTGCAAACTCTCGCTGAACGTCTTCTGCCGGCATTCTTGGTTGCAGCAAACCGGCTACCGCCAGGATATTACGTTGCTTATCCAGCAGCCGCTGTTCTTGTTGCCGGGCTTTCAAGCCAACCGCAGCGCCAGCCACGACGACTGAGCACACCAGACACAGCACAATCACCACCAGCAACGTTTTGCCGATGCTGTCATTATTTCTTGGTTTATTACTCGCCACGGGCTTTCCTCCGCTTGATGTTGGCCTGAACAACCACATAATCAAACAGTGGCGCAAACAGGTTGGCGAACAGAATCGCCAGCATCATTCCCTCCGGATAAGCCGGATTCGCAACGCGGATTAACACACACATTGCACCAATCAGGCCGCCATACCACCACTTACCTTTATTGGTAAAGGAAGCGGATACCGGATCGGTGGCCATAAAGATCATGCCGAAAGCGAAACCGCCCAGAACCAGATGCCAATACCACGGCATAGCAAATAACGGATTGGTGGCAGAACCTATCCAGTTAAACAGACAAGCCGTTGCGATCATCCCGATCATCACACCGGCCACAATCCGCCAAGATGCCACACGACCAAACAGAATAATGGCACCGCCAATCAAGATCATCAGCGTGGAAACTTCACCTATAGAACCGGGAATATTGCCGAGGAAAGCATCCATCCACGTAATAGGTTGATGAGTGATGCTGTTAATTAAACTGTGGCTACCGTTGACACTCCATTGCGACAATGGGGTCGCACCGGAAAAACCATCCGCCGCAGTCCAAACCAAATCACCTGATATCTGAGCCGGATAAGCAAAGAACAGGAAAGCACGCCCCGCCAGTGCCGGGTTCAGAAAGTTACGCCCGGTCCCCCCGAAGATCTCTTTACCGATAACCACACCGAAAGAGATCCCCAACGCCGCCTGCCATAATGGCAATGTCGGTGGCACAATCAGAGAGAACAGGATTGAGGTAACAAAGAAGCCTTCGTTGATTTCATGCTTACGGACAATGGAAAAGACCACTTCCCAGAAGCCACCCACCAAGAACACCACCGCATAAATCGGCAGGAAATAGGCAGCCCCGAGCACCATTTTACTTATCCAGCCAGCGTCTGGCGTCAGTGATGCTCCTAACATTTGCGCCAGGCGATAATGCCAATCACCAGCAATAACCTGTTGCAACTGCGCGCCACTGTAGAGCTGATTTAAGGCCGGAATAGCCTGTAACCCTACGTTATACATACCCCAGAACATGGCGGGGAATACCGCCAGCCACACCAGAATCATCATCCGCTTTAAATCGATAGCATCGCGAACGTGAGAAGCGCCGGGGGTGACTTTACCCTGTGTGTAGAAAATAGTGGCAGCCGCTTCATAGAGCGGATAGTACTTTTCTAATTTGCCACCCGCTTCAAAGTGGTGTTCGATTTTCTCAAGAAAATTTTTCAAGCCCATCAGTTATCCTTCCTGCTCAATCTTGGTCAGTATGTCGCGCAGTACTGGGCCGTATTCATACTTGCCGGGGCAAACAAATGTACATAAAGCCAAGTCTTCTTCGTCCAACTCTAAGCATCCCAGCGCTTGCGCACTGTCAGTATCGCCAGATAGCAGGTCACGCAGTAGATGGGTGGCCAGAATATCCAGTGGCATCACTCGCTCATAGTTACCAATTGGCACCATCGAGCGCTCACCGCCATGCATATCGGTAGAGAATGCAAACAGCTTATGTTTGAAGAAATGGCCTAGCGTGGTGCGGGTGATTGAGTATTTATCACGGCCCGGCATCACCCAGCCGAATAGCTCTTTTTCTCGCCCTTCGCGGATAACCGACACTTGTTGATGAAAACGCCCAAGATAGCCATGAGTAGCTGAAGATGCAGTGCCACTGAGCACCGAACCTGAAATGATGCGGTTATCATCCTCTTTTAGCTTACCGGCGGTCAGTTCAGATAAACTGGCACCTAAGCGGGTGCGCAGTAACACCGGTTGATTTACCTGCGGGCCTGCCAGAGCGACGATACGGTCAGTACACAGCTCGCCACGGGTAAACAGTTTACCGATGGCAATAACGTCCTGATAGCCTACATGCCAAACCATTTTGCGCAGGCTGACCGGTTCGAGGAAATGAATGTGAGTACCAACCAACCCCGCGGGATGTGGGCCAGAAAACTCATTGTACGTCACCTGAGCGCTGGTATGCCCAGCAGTAGCCTGCCCCGGCGCATGGCAAACATGCACTTTACCTTCAGTCAGCCGGGTAAGAACGGTTAAACCGTGGTTAAAAGCCGCCAACTCAGTGGCAATAATCACCTGCGGGTTGGCCGCCAGTGGCTGGGTATCCATTGCGCTGACAAAAATAGCCCGCGGGCTACTGCCTGGTACCGGTGTTTTGCTGAAAGGACGGGTTCGTAGTGCAGTCCATAAGCCAGAAGCCAGCAATTGGCGTTGTACCTGTTCGCGGCTCAGTTGATTGAGGGTGGCTTCATCAAAATGCTCAAAAGGAACCTGCTCATCACCGTCAATATCAATCACAACGGATTGCAATACCCGACGCTCGCCACGATTGATGGCACTCACTTTGCCACTGGCGGGCGCGGTAAACAGCACTCCGGGATTTTTTTTATCTTCAAATAGCGGCTGGCCTTTCTTAACCCAATCACCTTCTTGCACCAGCATTGAAGGCCGCATACCGACATACTCTTCACCGAGTAGCGCTACATGATGAATAGCAGGCCCCTCCTCTATTACCTGAACAGGTGCTCCAGCGATGGGAAGGTCTAGCCCTTTCTTTATTTTAATCATAGGTTTAAACGACTTCATTAGTTATATCAGATGCTGTACATAAGCCAACAGCGTACAGCGGCGTAAAAATGAGATCCATTCACAGTACAGTTAAACGGCGCTTTACTACAAAACCATCCTATCATCGTGGTTTTAGCTGAAAGAATCTCGGAAATTAATACTGATACCCGAATTGAATGCCTGAAGATAAAATAGACTGAAATAGCATGACAGATGTGGGTGACCAGAAGCGCATGATTTTAGCATTTCCATCTCGCAGTGTCTGACAAATGCAGTGACCCAGGTCAAGCAAACACAAATAAATTACGGTTAATTTGTGTATATACTCGGTAAAACCGTATCACTAATTCACCTTTACCGACTTTGTGTTTATTTTATACAAACATATATTGCTAAAAATTTTCTGACTGATAATCTGCGCCTATAAATCAAAAGATGCAGTGGCATAATTTACATAATATAAGTAGGAATAATAAATGGGCAAAATTGCGCCGTCGTTTGCGGCGAGAATGTTTGCAACGATAATGTTTGCAGCGATAATTTGTTTGCCTGCGGTTTCGTTCATTAGCTCAGCCAGTGAGCCTGTGGCGGTATCCAAAGAGCTAAAACAGCAATTACTCGGTTCATCAGTCTATATTCAGATCTTCAAAGAAGAACGTACTCTGGAATTATATGCCAGATTACAGGGCGAATATCGTTTGGTACAAAGCTATCGTATCTGTGAATTCTCCGGTGGCCTTGGGCCGAAACGCCGTGAAGGGGATTTTAAGAGTCCGGAAGGTTTTTACACTGTTGATATGCGCCATTTGAAACCCGATAGTAAGTTTTATCGGGCAATCAATATTGGCTTCCCAAATGAATATGATAAATCGCAGGGCTATTCAGGGAAATATCTGATGATCCACGGCGCATGTAAATCAATCGGCTGTTATGCCATGACTGATGCCTATATGGACGAGATATTTAACTACGTACAGACGGCATTTATCTTCGGTCAGGAAAAGGTGGATATCAGTATTTATCCTTTCCGCATGACAGAACAGAACATGCAGCGCCACCGTAACTCATCTGATTATAACTTTTGGCGTCAGTTGCAGCCGGGATATGCTTATTTTGCCAAGAACCGGATGCCACCGTCAGTTGCGGTGATCAATGGGCAGTATGTGTTGAGCCGCCCTCCGGTCTCCAGTGCGCCAGCAACACAATATGTACTGACCCAATCAAATTCGCTCACCAAAACAGAATAATGCGAACTCACCTGGTGCAATTTTGTGCCAGGTTTCATTTGCGGTCAGTGGCGCTGTGGCAATCACCGTAACCACATCATTGGGTGTGGTCTGGCGCTGGAAATCAATTTCTACATCCCTATCCAGCAATGTTGCTTTGCCGAAAGGCGCACGGCGAGTAATCCAATAGAGATTGGTCGAGCAAAATGCCATCACAAAACGGCCATCCGACAGTAACATATTAAATACCCCTTTTGCCCGTAACTGTTCGCATAAGGTGCCGATATAACGGAATACTGCCGGCCAGTTACTTGGGGTGCGAGGGTAGCGTTTTGCCAGTTGATTAAGTAACCAGCAGAATGCATATTCGCTGTCTGTTTGACCTATCGGCCGGAAAGTCCCGGTGTCCAATTGGCGATAACCTTTGAGCTGGCCGTTATGGGCATAAGTCCAGTTGCGCCCCCACATTTCGCGGGTAAACGGATGGGTATTTTCCAACGCCACCTCACCGCGATTAGCCTGACGGATATGGGAAACCACCGCACAAGATTTTATCGGGTAATCCTGCACCAGACGGGCAATGGGTGAATTAAAACTCGGTTGCGGATCTTTAAACGTGCGACAACCATTACCTTCATAGAAAGTAATTCCCCAGCCATCTTTATGTGGGCCAGTTCCCCCACCACGTTGCACCAGGCCGGTAAAGCTAAAGCAAATGTCTGTTGGCACATTCGCGCTCATCCCGAGCAGTTCGCACATATATTCCTCCGCGCATATACCCTTTGTTGTTGACGTTGCACCGGTGGCCGTCACCCGAATCACTGACTTAAATCCGCTCTACGGGCTTTGCTTTTTTGCTGCCCACCAGCAACACCGATGAGTTTGGGTATAAACCTTTAAGCCACGATTGATACCGGCCAATCGCCATGCCGATCACCCACATTCAAGGTGATCAACACTCGTTGATCACCTCAGTACATCAGGCTTTTACCATCTCTTTTTCGATTAATTGAATCAAGATGTGAATTGCTTTGATGTGAATTTCCTGAATACGATCGGCATAACCGAAATGAGGAACTCGGATTTCAATATCAGCAGAACCGGCCATTTTGCCACCATCTTTGCCGGTCAGCGTGATGACTTTCATGCCTTTAGCGCGAGCAGCATCAATCGCTTTGATGATATTACCAGAATTCCCTGAGGTGGAAATGCCCAGTAATACATCACCTTCGCGGCCTACCGCTTCAACATAACGAGAGAAAACGTAGTCATAACCAAAATCATTACTGACACAAGAGAGATGGCTGACATCGGAAATCGCAATCGCAGGATAACCTGGGCGATTCTCACGATAGCGGCCAGTCAACTCTTCGGCAAAATGCATAGCATCACAATGGGAACCGCCATTACCGCATGACAATACTTTACCACCAGCTTTAAAAGAATCAGCCAGCAACACGGCTGCGCGCTCAATGGCATCAATATTGGCATCATCTTTTAGAAAGTTTGCCAATGTATCTGCGGCTTCGTTCAGTTCACTGCGGATTAAATCATGGTACATGGGAGCCTCTTTATCGTTCTATGCCATCAATATTTGTCCGTTGCCAGTGTACCGGATCGCATAAACAGCGAGAAGCGCTGTGATGAATTTGACCGCAGGCTTTTAACCTTTAATGCGGTCAGTTTGTGAGATTAGTTGTAAATAACATGTAATGGTATTGATAAAAATAATGGAATGAACTACAACAAATGTATCATTCAACAGGTCAGACCTCCTACATCTCAGGAGCTTCATTATGATGATTCTAAGCATTGTTGCCTTGCTGGTTCTTATTAGTGTGTTGTTCTATCACCAGGTGAACCTTTACCTCAGTAGTTTGATTCTTGTGGTTTATACCGCAGCAATCGGTGCGGTGCAGTTATGGTCATACTGGGCATTATTGCCTCTGGTGATTGTTTTGCTGCCACTGACCCTGACTCCACTGCGCCAGTCTCTGTTCTCAGCCCCAGCGTTACGCATTTTCCGTAAAGTCATGCCAGCCATGTCTCGCACCGAAAAAGAAGCGATTGATGCGGGCACCACCTGGTGGGAAGGCGATTTGTTCCAGGGCCAACCTGACTGGAAAAAACTGCATAACTATCCAAAACCGCAATTAACCGCAGAAGAGCAAGCCTTTATTGATGGGCCGGTCGAAGAAGCCTGTCGTATGGCCAATGATTTCCAGATTACCCATGAGTTGGCTGATCTGCCGCCAGAGCTGTGGGCCTATCTGAAAGAGAATCGCTTCTTCGCGATGATCATTAAGAAAGAGTACGGCGGCCTTGAGTTCTCAGCCTATGCTCAGGCACGAGTGCTACAAAAACTGTCTGGCGTGTCTGGCATATTGGCCATCACCGTCGGCGTACCTAACTCTCTTGGCCCCGGCGAATTACTGCAACATTACGGTACTGAAGAGCAAAAAAATCATTACCTGCCGGGTTTGGCCCGTGGCGATGAGATCCCTTGTTTCGCCCTAACCAGTCCCGAAGCGGGTTCAGATGCCGGTGCGATTCCGGATACCGGTACAGTTTGCATGGGTGAATGGCAAGGTAAACAGGTTCTCGGGATGCGGCTGACCTGGAACAAACGCTATATCACTCTCGCGCCCATCGCCACGGTGCTAGGGCTGGCATTCAAACTGTCTGACCCTGACCATCTGATCGGTGACACCGTTGATTTGGGCATTACCTGTGCGCTGATCCCAACCAACACTCCAGGGGTAGAAATTGGCCGCCGCCACTTCCCGCTAAACGTGCCGTTCCAGAATGGCCCAACGCGTGGTAACGATATCTTTGTCCCCATTGATTACATTATCGGTGGGCCAAAAATGGCCGGTCAGGGCTGGCGGATGCTGGTGGAATGTCTGTCGGTTGGTCGTGGCATTACCTTGCCGTCCAACGCCACAGGCAGCTTGAAAAGTGTGGCAATGGGTATTGGCGCTTACGCCTATATTCGCCGTCAATTCAAAATCTCAATCGGTAAAATGGAAGGGATTGAAGAGCCATTGGCACGTATTGCCGGTAACGCTTATGTGATGGATGCCGCTGCCACCTTAATTACCAGCGGCATTATGCTGGGTGAAAAACCGGCGGTGCTATCTGCCATTGTTAAATATCACTGTACCCACCGTGGTCAACGTGCGGTGATGGATGCGATGGATATCGCCGGTGGTAAAGGCATCTGCCTTGGCCCGGCCAACTTTGTGGCGCGTGGTTACCAAGGTGCACCAATCGGTATCACGGTGGAAGGCGCGAATATCCTGACCCGCAGCATGATCATCTTCGGCCAGGGCGCTATCCGCTGCCATCCGTTTGTACTGGATGAAATGGCGGCGGCGCAATCTAATGATGTCTCTGCCTTTGATAAAGCGCTGTTTGGTCATCTGGGCCATGTCGGTAGCTGCAAGGTACGTAGCTTATGGTTGGGCCTAACCAATGGCCGCACCAGTGCCACACCAACTAAAGACAGTACCCGCCGTTATTACCAGCAGTTGAACCGCCTGAGCGCTAATCTGGCATTGCTGTCAGATGTCTCAATGGGTGTGCTGGGCGGCAGTCTGAAACGCCGTGAGCGTATCTCTGCCCGTTTGGGGGATATTCTTAGCCAAATGTATCTGGCCTCAGCCACGTTGAAACGCTATGAAGATGAAGGTCGTCAGACAGAGGACTTACCACTGGTGCATTGGGGGGTGCAGGATGCGCTAAATCAGGCGGAACAAGCACTGGATGATTTGCTGCGTAACTTCCCCAATGGCCTTATCGCCGGGTTGATGCGGTTCGTGGTGTTCCCATTTGGTCGCGTACATCAAGCGCCGTCAGACCGTCTGGACCATCAGTTAGCACAACTATTACAAGTCCCATCTGCCACTCGCAGCCGTATTGGTCGTGGTCAGTACCTGACACCGAGTGAATTTAACCCAGTTGGTTTGCTGGAAGAAGCATTGCAAGATGTGATTGCGGCGGAGCCTATCCACAAGCGTTTGAGCAAAGAAGCAGGTAGAGGTTTGCCATTCACCCGCCTGGATATACTGGCACAAAAGGCATTAGCTGAAGGTAAAATCAATGCCGAAGAAGCGGCCATTCTGACCAAAGCAGAAAATAGCCGTTTGCGTTCAATTAATGTCGATGAATTTGAAGCCGATGCCTTGGCAGCGAAACCCGCCGTAAAGCAGCCGGCTAAACCACGGCAAATTGAAGCTGCATAGTAAATAAGTCTCATTGATGTAAGTGTCTACTCAAGCCTCCGTCAACTTAAGGAGGCTTTTCTTATTATTCATCTAGTTAGCAGTCATTTCGACATATTCACCTGATTACTCGCTCTGGCGCTCATCAAGCAGGCCACGGACAATCCGCCCGAATTGCTCCGGTTTACCGGTAAATAACACGCTGTCAGGTTGAATCGCTAATAACTGCTGCCGTAAGCTATTGCGCCAATCGGTGTCATTAATCAGACGTACCGTGGCTGCGATGTACTCTGCTATATTATGCGTGATCAGCTCCTCAGCCAGCCCCAAACGACGAAATAGCCCTTCATCAATATGCTCATGAACTTCCGATCCACTGAGGCAAACGCCCGGTAGCCCCTGACGCACGGTATCGACGATGCCATTGGTATTGCCAAAGGGAAACGGATTAATAAACAGATCACACTGGTTAATCACCTGTAAATAAGCGGGATAACTCAAATGCTCGTAAACTCTGGCTTCGGTAACCATATCAATGACCGCTTTTTCCATCACCCGATGGGTAATCCCCCAGCAGAAACCGACTAAAAAATGAAATACCACCGGAGTCGCCGCTTGATCAGCTATTTCGGCACAGGTCGCGAGAAAACGGGGGTTAATTTTCATCGCCGATGCACAAACAGCAATATGGACAACAGGCCGCTCATCAAATTGATGTATAGGTTCCGGCTGGCTGATATTTATCGGCGGCACATATGGCAAACAATCTTTAGGTAATGAAACGACTTTTTCAGAAAAGCAGCCACTATCGCCCAGATAATCCTCTTCCACTAATACCGCGTCGATGTAATCGGAATGGGTCGTTGCTGGATGCCCCAATGCCATCACCTGCAAAGGTGCCAGGCGCAAGTTACTCAAAGCAATGGTAAGTGGAAACATCCCGACACTGGGAAAATAGATAACATCCGGGCGCAGTTGCTGTGCCAGAGCGGCTATAGCTTCAACCGCCCCCGCCCGCAGCACCTCGGTGAAGTCATCAAAAACCTCGCGAGTTGTGGCATCGGTTGCCTCCATTATCGTAACACCATGAGTAGAAAACTGCTGGCGAGCGGCCCGCAGAGTGCTGGAGTGAGTGCGATAAATAGAATGCCCGCTGTTAAACCATTCTAAAATAACCAGCATCAAGGGTTTGCTGCGTGGTGGGGGGCGAGAGTCATTATCAGATAACCCATTGTGTAGCAGCGCATTACGCAGATGAAAATTAATGCTGCGCTTTATGGCATGTTTTTTCGCTATATCAGCGTAACTGCAATGCATGTACACATCGTGGAGGATGCGCTCAGGTAAGTGTTCAAGGCTCTCTAGGGTTAACAGTTTTTCAGGCAACCACGCTAATAACAGCTCACGTTTCGCATGGCCCGCCGCACGGGGTAAAATGCGCGGTGACAATAATGCCAAAAAAAGTGCCGCCGCCGCATGAGGATTAAATTGCCACAATAAATCCGGCTGAAGCGGAATACCCGATTCGGGTAAATACATCAGACAAAACTTCAGGAAATTATTGTGCTCAAACCGTAAAGGGTGAGCGCACCCCTCCCCCGCCTGGTTAAGATTAGTAATAACATGATCCGCATGAACAAAAGGTGATGCAGCAAATATCAACGCAATCCAGCGGTGGAAATTGATCAGTTGTAAAAAGCCTTTATCTGAAATCACAAAATCAGGATCAGAAAACAGGTTGCTAATGGCCGCAGCTAAACGATTACAGAAACGCTCCTGCTGCTGTACCGATTGTTGATTAAGCGAAAAAACATCCCAGCGGCCATATTGGGTGTCCAGTTGCTCCAATACCAAGAGTAATAATCGCCCGGCCTCCTCATAGCGCCGCACACAGACGAGAAACTCGAAATAAGGTAATGAAAAGTCTACCGGCGTATCTACTGCGGGTGTTAATTCAACCGTTTTGTCCACCATTGCCCGTCCTCTTTGTCACGTCGACATTCCGACTTCTCTAGCAAATTTAGTTAGTTAAGAATTTGTCACTTCAGATCTGAGATAGCAGGTAGAGGCTTCCAGCGGCCTAGAACATGCGTATCGCAAGGTTGCGGTGGCGTGTTAACACCTTCAGGGAGACAAACGGCGACACTGATATTGGCTGAGATATCATGTTCAGACTCGGTCACGATAGGCGCGGGTGAGGTATGCCCTTCAAGAGAACTGAGGATCTGGTTTCGTTTTATCAATAACAAATCCGGCTGACTCCCCTCCTGAAGCGGCATTACTGTAGCACCAGCCACTGTTGTTGTTCGCTCAGGTGAGATAAGAGCAGCTTGGGTATTGGCAGCCGTATTGGTATTGACAGTGGTATTGACAGTGGTATTGACCGAAGTATTGGTGGTGACAATGCTATCAGCCACGGTGTAATCATCCAGGTTATTTTTATCAACCGCCTGACCGTTAATAGTGACATTCTCACCGACGCTTTCCGGCAAGGTTATCAAGACAGAAAGCTTGCGGGTCATGGTGCTGCTGCCACCAATCATAATGTCACTAACAATAGCCGCATCATTGAGGAGGACGCCGTGGTTATTGCCAGAATTACCGCTTATCGCGCCACCGCTGACGGTACCATTGACGTGTACCCCATGACCGCTGTTAGAGGCTATGCCATTGACCGTAGTGTTACCGCTATTAGTCACCGGCCCGGACAGTTCCACACCATGACCATCGGTGGCGTTACCATTTAACGAGGTGTTATCGAGGATATTGAAACCGCCCAATGTAACGCCGATACCTTGCTCGCCGTGGGCATTGCCGCTCACCTGTAGCGAGTCATCCTCGCCGCCACCGCTCAGTGTGGCATCTTTACCCACATAAACACCTATGCCGTTGGTGGTATTCCCCTGCACCACACTGCCGTGAGCGCCAGACAAATTACCGACGATGTCTATCCCCCTGCCATCCGTGCTGCTGCCATTCAATGTGGCGTTATGCAGTTGAGTGTTCCCGTCAACTTTGATGCCGCTGCCCATATCTGATATACCGCTGACCGTTGCGCCACTGACAGCACCGGCAAGTTGTACACCGTTACCGCCAACCGCCTTACCGACAATCGTGGTATTACCTTCATTTTGCTGCAAGCCACCAATATCAACCCCCGTCCCGTTAGTGGCATTGCCTGCCAGCGAGGTATTATCGAGGATATTGAAACCATCCAATGTAACGCCAGTGCCTTTCTCACCGTGGGCGTTGCCGCTGATGACCAATAAATCAACACCATCGCCACCGTTAAGGTGGGTACTGATATCAACCTCTACTCCGGTGCCATTGACGGTATCACCATACACCGCACTCCCATTGCTACCCGCAAGGTCACCGGCGATTTCCACACCTTTGCCATTGATGCTGTTACCGTTCAAGATGGCGTTATTGAGGCTGGAGTCACCGCTCACCTTAATACCACGGCCATTGGTCGACCCACCCTCAATTCTACCGCCTGCGACAGCCCCGTTTAGTTGAATACCATCGCCATCAGTGGCTTTACCGTCGACAGTAGTATTGCCGCTGTGAGTAAACGGGCCATTGATATTGATACCAATGCCAGCGGTGGCATTACCACTCAGCTTGATATTATCAAGGGTATTATTACCCATCAGCGTGACGCCGCTACCTTGCTCACCGGTCGCATTACCGCTGATAATCAGCAGCCCCCCGGTTCCATCACTCGTGAGATTGAGATCGTGGCTTACATACACACCCGTACCGTTTACAGTATCGCCATGCACCGTACTACCAAAGTCACCAATGAGATCGCCTGAAATCTCCACGCCCTTACCCTCCGCACTATTCCCCATCAGCACGGTATTGTTAAGAACCGTTTCGTCATCGACTTTCACCCCACTGCCACTGGCAGAGACACCGTTGATACGGCTATCGTCAAGAGTGCCTCTAACTTGCACACCAATACCGCTGGCTGAGGTACCATTCACCACACTTTCGCTAAGCGAGCCATTAACCTGCACACCAATACCTGCACCGGAAGCCGTACCGGTTAATCCCGTATTGATACCGTCGGTTAGCGAACCACTGATATCTAACCCAATGCCGTCCACAGCAGAGCCATATAAGCTAGTGTTGCTTAAGTCATTATTTCCGTTGAGTTTTATACCATCACCAGAGCCAGTTATTGCAATACCGTTTATGGTAAGCAAATCAGCCTGACTGGTACCCGTGACATTTATATTTTCTTTAATGTTAACGCCATAACCAGTTCCATCAGTAATACCGTTAATGGTGCTTTGATTAATGCCATTGATATCACCGGTTATTTCCATTCCGATGCCGTTATTACTGCGGCCATTGAGCGTTGTATTATCCAAAATCGTGTTAGCAACCCCACGGGAACCCGGTAATGAATCCACCGTCACACCACTGCCATTAATTGACTTACCGGTCAGAGTAGTATCGGTAATTGTGGTATTACCGCTAATTCTCAGCCCTTCGGCATGAGCCGAATGTCCTGTGACATTAATGCGATTAATTTGATGTTCTGCACTGAAGAGATGAACACCGGTGCCGTCGGTACTGGCTCCGACAAGCGTCACGGGGCCGCTACTGTTATTAACAATGCCAGAAAGAGAAACACCCGTTCCCGCAATGCTACTGCCTTTAATTAACGTGTCACCCTCGCCATGTAATATCACCGTATTATTACTGGTAGGGAAATTAATTCCCGTACCGCTGCTGGAGCGGCCCTCCATGGTTAAAGAACCATTATTATTTATGGTTAACATCGTCGCACCTGAATGGGTTATGCCATCTCCTCCAGTAGTATTTGATGCGCCTTTATTTTCACCAAGGAAAGCTAATTGACTACCTTTAGCAATATTGAATGTATTACTACCATGAAAATCAATCCCTCGGCTTGCTGTATCCACACCGTCTGTCACACCGTGAAAAGCGACATTCCCGTCGACTGAAAATGTATTGCCTGATCTAAAACCAATACCTACGCCCTGGGTTATATTAAGTGCATTACCGGTAAACGAACCATTTTTAGCAACCAACGTGTTATTTCCCTCTAGAATTAATGCTGCACTTTGCGAAGAGGCTAATGGCGAATTAGTCTCCGCATAAATGGAAACATTACCTAGCGAGGCGTTAAAATCAATATTATTTATGTAAATACTCCCCATACCAACCGATGAGCCATTGATGTCAATATTCTTACTCTCAGATATCAAACTCAGGTTTGATAAATTAATTGATGAGTGACTGCCGGTGCTATTCTTACCTAATAGAGTGATATCTCCTTGCGCCGTAATATTATTGCGTGCGCCCACTGAATCACCTTGAATAATAACGCCATTCGCCTCCCCAACACCAATTAACGTAATGTTTTTCTGTGCATTCAATGATGAGTTTGGTTTAATAAAAACACCATTATTCATCGCTGTAGCATTAAAATTAATGCTACCGGCTGTCGAGGTGAAATTGACCCCCTCTAATACAACTCCATCAGCGCCAGTAGCATCAGAATTTACTTCAATACCATTGGCGGTTACATTAGCGTTGCTAAATAACATGCTCTTTACACCATGAGCATTGGCGGTGAAATTACCATTACCCGTTTCGATATTGGCATAATCGACAACAATACTGGCTCCAGCCCCCTGACCGGAATGACTCCCCACCATCGCTATATTAGCGCCAGCCTTAATATTCACATAGTTACTGGTATTACCACTGATATTTATACCATCAGCATCTGCTTGCATTCCCGTTGTGATACCGTTCATATTGATATCTTTATGAGCATTTACACTGCTATTGCCTGAGATCCAGATACCTTTATGCGTTGTAGTGACATTCGCATTAATATTACCAGAGGTTGCCGTCATACTCCCATCGAATAATAAAAATGCGTCAGCGCCAGCAACATGGCTTTTAATATTAATATTTTTCCCGCTAGCATGTGACGCATTTAAGTAAATACCTTTATTAGCTTCACTGATAATATCGCCATTAACACTAAAAGAAAGATCACCAGAATTAGCGGTTATCTTACTATTCTTGAATACTATCCCACCCCATGCATTACCATTAGCCTTGAATACAAGGTCTTTTCCGCTAACAATACTTACATTATTGAACGCTCCCATCCATGCTATTTTAGAGTTAGAGTTTATTTCGAAGATCATATCACCAGCACTGACTATGGATGAACCATCGGATATATCAACACCACGCCACCCTTGCTCATTAGCATTACTGCTTTCACCGGATATATGTACCTCCCCTGCCGCTGTAATATTAGCCGCGTGGCTAATATTCACCCCGACCTGAGATGCTGCCCCTGTATTTCCATTAAGAGTAAGGTTGCCGACATCATACCGTCCTCCAATTAACTCTATACGTGCGGTATTATTTTCGTTAGCATGCTTTGCGAGTAGGTCACCACCATTTAATAAGATATGACTATTATTTAATGTAATAACCGAATCTACCGTAGTATTACCCGCCAATAAGTTCAGATTAAGTCGCCCCGAAGTAGAAGTGATATTACTATCACTCACAATATTGCCATCAGCGTGCAACGTCAGCGTCGCATTACCCCCAGTGGTTTTATTGATATCGGCTTGCAGTGTAATATTGCACCAGCGACAACTCAATAGACTGCTATTACTGGTGGTAATTGTCACGTCGGTGCCATTATTAAGCTGAGCATTGATACTGCTATTTAATATTTGGGCAACATTGGCGGTTGGCGTGAAAACCTGTGTGTTGGTGGCATATCCGGCCGGAATATTGTCTATCTGAACTGATACCCCAATCTCAGCACCGCGACTAACAATATTTACCTCTGCCGGATCGAGCAACCAGCGGCCGCTACGACCATGAATACTCGCAGTATCAACATGACCAAAGACCTGTAAATTACGCCTACTGGATGTTTCAACCTGCCCACCATCACCCGACTGCGGCCCACCACGGGCATGAATATCACCATAAAAACCGGTGTAATATTCAGACCATAACACCGCAGTCCCCCCCGCGCCTTTGTTTGATGAAGAAACATTAATATTCGCACCTTTATCCATGACAACTGAGCGAGAGTTTCTTATGCGACTATTTTTGCCCTGCCAACCTCCTCCGACCAATACATTGCCACCGCCAATGCTCCCCTGTGCATCTATTTTGCTGCCGGCAACCAAATGTATATTTTCACCTTGCAGGATAACGTACCCGCCATAGCCCTGCGAGCTACTGACATCCATCAGCCCCTGCTGGCGCACAACCCCCCCCTCACTGCCGCCATCAAGAAAAATAACCCCATTCTTTTCAGACAAACCCTGAGCCCGCAAAATACCGGTATTATCAATCACGGTATTCATTAACATCTCTTTGCCGCGAGCTGTTAGTTGGATAACCCCTTCATTAGCCTGAATCAGCCCACCGTTTTTTAGCAAAGCGCTAACTTGTTCGCCCTGAACTTGCACACCCAGCAAGCTACCGTGATCCAAATTAAGCGTGACACGGCTCGCGCTCACTAATGCCACTTTCCCTTGCGGCGCGTTGATAACACCTGATGCCTGATTATCAACCTGCTGGCCAATCAGCGCGATATAACCGCCCGCAGTGGTTCTCAGATTGGCCTGATTAATCACTTGGCCTTCACTTTTTAGGCTGGTCAGCGTATAGGATCCGTTAATAAAATCATGATTAGACATCGACTTAGTACTGGCAACTAAACCACCAACATTAACTTGCGCACCTTTACCAAATAGAATGCCATTCGGATTAAGCAAAAAGACCTGTCCATTCGCTTTTAAGTTGCCATATATCTGTGATGCATCACGGCCTAGCACCCTATTTAGCGCAATGCTCTGCGCCCTTGGCTGGTTATAAATAACACTGTTGCCCTGAGCAATATCAAAACTCCCCCAGTTGATTGCCAGCTTATCGCTTTGCTGCATTACCGTGAGGGTGGTGTTATTAACATCCAATACACCTTGACCGACTACGATATTACCGTTAGCTGGCAGTGAAGGATGGGCGAATGCCAACGAGGGTAATGTACCTGGCACTATTCCCATCAACATGGCCAGACGGCTTAATATTCTTGCTTTTGTTTTGTGATCATTCACTCGTTTTCCACTGGCAGACGAAAATGAGCGGCCATAAGATCGGGTAAATTCACTGACGGCAATCAAACATCCCAACCGGCGGCAGAAAATAAGTTTGTATAATGTACTGTTCATTATTCGTATCCATTCAATCTGACAAATATGCCGATCAGCGCTAGAACATCTTGTAAGCGCTAAGCCATAATTGATCGTTATCCGGTTGAGGAGTTGCGGCCTGGCCGGTTCGATGTGCCCAGGTCAGATTCAGGGAATAATCTGCCGGACGAGAGAGAGTGATATAGGCACCAAAACCAGACAGGTTGATATTATTTCCTGCCAGGCCCTCGATAGGCTGGCGATAATAACTCCCCCAACCTTGGTCAAAAAATGCGGCAAACGTGACTTGATTTCCTGCCCCAGCCCAGAGTGGCAGTGGAGGCAACCAACGGGCACGTAATTCAGTGGTGAAAAATGTGCCTTTATCCACCGCACCCTCGCCGATGCCATAGGCCCGAACTGCGAGTGGCCCACCCAGCAACAGTTTTTGCGAGCTATCGAGGTTTTTGCTAGCCATTTGGCCAGTGAATTGATTGAAGAAAGAGAAGTCAGAGCCAAAGCCCTGATCATGACCAACACGATAATTAAAGCGGCCAAAAGTACCGTCAATGCCCGTCAAGGAGTTCATGCTTTGACTGAATTCGTCATCCAGCGTCAAGTGACCCGTTGTTCCCAGCAAATTGAAATTACTAAGCCCACGGGATACCGCAGCAAAAGTTCCATCAATACCAAACTCACCGGCATTCAGATTGCGTTTTTGTTCTGGCAACATAATGAGTGAGTCACGCATTCTCGACTGATAATAACCAGCACTCACATCAATTCTCACCGCCGAATTACGTATCCACGGATGACGTAAATTAATCCCCCAGCTATCGAAATAACCATGAGCATCTAATGGGTCAAACGGCCCTGTTAGGGTATAATTTAGATGACTATAATTAAGTGCTGCACGCGTACCGTAACTATTAATAGGAAAATTGTAATCCAGCAAACCGCTAAAAACATCTGCCGAACTGGATAAAATAAAATCGGCCCGTAATTGATCACCCCAACCAGTCATATTATTTAGCGCACCACCTGCTAATAAGCGATTGTGACCAGAGTAATCATTCCCCTGATTATCTACACCGAGATAACCCATCGCAGTTTGACCGGGGGTAATATCAGCATACACTCGAGTCATTCCTGATTGAGTGCCCGGTTTTAATGCTAAAGAAGCATCAACTCCGGGTATTTCATTAAGTATGAGGGCTGTACGTTCCAGGCGGGATAATTCAGCCAGAGAAGCCGTGCAATCTTTCCCACCTAAAAAACCGACTTCTTTGCTGCAACTATTACTTTCAATCACAGCAGTAGCAAATCGGGTGCTCAACCGGCTCTGATTATTTACTTCTGGTTTATCTAATCTGCCAGCAATAATACGCACGACAACAATGCCCCCATGAACTGCCTGGGGCGGTAATATAGCCTGAGCAGCAACCCAGCCTTGCTGTCGGTAAAAACGAGTTACAGCCAACGTCATAGCCTGTAAATCATTAAAGGTTAATCGCTGGCCGATCCAAGGCTTAATCACGCCTGGTAAGGCTTTATTATTTACGTTACCCGAGTGCAATAACTGGATATCCCCCTCAAACTTGACCTCACGTAAAATGATGGTGCCAGACGTATTAGAGCGTTCTGATAACACAGAAGAAGCCAAAGGTGGGAGATTAATTTCCGCCTCTTCTGGTGCACGTAATGGTTCTATTGTTGTTTGCCGTATTTCATTACTAATCGTACCAGCATTTGGCACACGTATTACCCGAGGGGCAGCAATTAACTGTGAGCAAAAAAAAAGAACAAACAATATTACACAGAATTTCAATTGGAACTGGCACCGTAGCACTGCTGGATAATAAAGATATCGCATAAAACATGCCTGCTTAACATGATTAAAACGCCAGCTAAAACAATACAAACCCTTGTTGTTTAATACTGGCCCGCATAGTTAGTTATTTTTAATTAGCAAGTAAATACTTTTATGAAAGCACATTAAAATAAATCCCAATAAGATCGAGAGATAGAAATAAACATCAAAACAGTCGTTCTTTGCTGCTTCAGCCTAGTAGCCACAGCTTATTTGTCACAAATAGTTATTTATGGTTGATATAGTATTATCGACATGAAAGAATAATTACTTTAAATATAAAATAATTATTCAAATAGCCATATACTACAGAAATGCAAATCCCATAACATAAGTTAGTGAAATATAAAAAATTAACAGATAAGCCAACTCTATGGTCACGCGAGAACCTACCAAAAAGCCAAACAAGACGTTATAAAAAGCACCATGCAGCAGACAAATAATAATAAAACCCGCATGACTGAACGGGGTTCTTATATTATCTTTAATATTATTAATCATGCTATTACATTAATAAATTTATCATCCATTCTGTCGAATGCGAGCAATTAAATCATCAATACCATCAATGTGTAATGCGGCTAATATCAAGGTTCGCCCCAAACTTAGTGCGTGGCGCTGGCATGTCCTGCGCATCTCATCATCAGCGATACTATCCAGATCAGCCACATGGGCCAACCCAATGGTGCGTCGAATCAATTCACTACCACAATATCCCACTGCATCTTGCCAAACCTGCTGTAGAAATAGCTGGGCGTAACCCGCCGTTGCGAGCGCTGAATCTTGTGTTTTTTCCTCGCTTAATGCCAGAAAACGGTGGGCGAAGGTTTCCCACAAAATATGAATATCTTTCAACCGCTGTTCACGGCCCGCCGCTGCATCCCTTGGGCCAGCTAACCCCGGTAAACCACAGTAGTTAAGCAGTAAATTACCCAGTGCGGTGCCCACATCAAAACCTATCGGGCCATAGAAACCAAACTCGGCATCGATGGCTTTCAGCCGCCCCTCAGCAACAAAAAGAGAACCGCTGTGAATATCACCGTGCAGCAATGCTTCGGCTTTGCTCAAAAAGCGGTGTTTTAGCGAAGCGACCGCCAACTTGAGTGCATTATCCTGACGTAATGCCAGCACCTCAGGTAATAACGCCGGATCGAAATTATTACGATCATGATCAATGTAGGGATCAGTAAAGAACAAATCTTCGGTAATTTGGCACAATTCCGGGTTGGTATAGCGGCTGACTGCGGCCTTTTTAGCTTGGGCCGACTGATAAAAATCGGATGTATGGAATAAGGTTTGCGCTAAATATTCAGCCAGTTGTGCTGCGGCCTGAGGATAATATTTACCCTGAATCAATTCACTGCGCCAGATTTCGTGATCAGATAAGTCCTCCTGAACCATCACCGCCAGCTCTGCATCGTGATGCAGAACAGTAACCGTATGTTGTGGGCAAAATTGGCTGTGGGTTAACAGAGTTTCTGCTTCAATTCTGGCGCGATCCAAGGTCAGCGGCCAAGACTCGCCCACACAACGCACATAAGGCAGTGCTTGTTTAACAATCACCCGGCTAATCCCGGTAGCATCACGGATTTTAAATACCAGGTTGAGATTCCCATCGCCAATCTCATCGGCAGTGACTAAAGATTGCGGGTCAGCTACCTGACCAAATTGGCGAGCATATTCAACGGCATCCGCAGCAGTAAATGTATGGTAGCGCGACATCTTTAACCTCATTATTCTTTATCTGATTCAGATTCACTCACCGCCAGTCATTTGCTTAGCCGTGAAATCATTCCCTGTTCGAGCAAAAAAACGCATTTAGGCGTAAAACCATGTAGACGTCCATACATCCGTAAGTTATGTTGGCAGAATAAGAAACCAGATGCAATAACGCAACATGGATTTAACTGACAATGCAGACGCTTAACACGCTTGATTTACAAACGACCAGCTTAAAGATTGTTGATGGGAAGCTGTGGATACTTGACCAACAGGCCTTACCACAGCGCCAGGAATGGCTAGCTGCCAATACGGTAGAATTGCTGATTGAGCATATTCAAGCACTGCGTGTACGTGGCGCACCATTGATTGGTTTATCTGCCAGCCTGCTGTTGGCTTTGTTGGCCGATCGCGGTTTGCCGCAAGCCCAGCTTGAACAAGCACTGATTGCGCTGCGGGAATCGCGTCCAACCGCCGTGAATTTAATGAATAATCTGGCGCGGATGCAACAGGCGTTATTGCAAGCTAATTGGGTCGCAGCCATGACTCACGAAGCATTGCGTCTGGTCGAGGAAGACCGCGAGTTATGTGAGCAGATTGCCCAACATGGGGTGCAATTGGTTAAGCCTGGCAGCAACTTACTCACCCACTGCAACACCGGCGGGCTCGCCACTGCGGGCATTGGTACGGCCATCGGCGTGCTACTGAAAGCGCATCAGCAAGGTAAGATCAAGCAGGTGTGGGTAGATGAAACCCGCCCATTGCTACAAGGTGGCCGCTTAACCGCTTGGGAACTCGGCGAATTAGGGATTCCCTATCAATTAATTTGTGATTCGATGGCCGCCAGCCTGATGGCACAGGGCAAAGTTGATGCTGTCTGGGTGGGCGCTGATCGCATTGCGGCGAATGGCGATATAGCCAATAAAATAGGCACCTACAGTTTGGCTGTATTGGCGCATTATCACCGTATTCCATTCTATGTAGCGGCCCCACATACCACCCATGATCCTAACTGCCCGAATGGCGCGGCCATCCCCATAGAGCAACGGGATGCCAGCGAAGTCAAAGGGGTATCCGGCGGTTTCGGCCATTGCCAGTGGGCGCCTGCGAATGCGCCGGTGTATAACCCGGCGTTTGATGTTACCCCAGCCGCATTAATCAGTGGCTGGGTGCTAGATAGCGGTGTTATCACGCCAGAACAAGTCACCACAGGATTCTTCCAGCCCAAGAATTAGCCGTATTTGAAATTTTATCCTGTTAACAATATTGATAAGCGGGGAAATGTGCCGGATGGGTCGTAGCGGCGTGCGCCGCCGGAGCGCCCATCGGTGCAGTCACCCCGCCAGTCCCCGTGCTAACTAATATAGGTTTTGTATTTTAGTCTAAGCGCGGGTAGGCATCGGCAATCTTATCGCCGGTAAAACGCGCCACCCAACCCTCTGGATTATCAAATACCCGAATAGCGGTAAAATTCGGTTTAGACCCCATATCAAACCAATGCGGTGTATCCGCTGGAACTGACAGTAAATCATTCTTTTCACAAAGAATTTGGTAAATTTTGTTATTGAGATGCAAGCAAAATAACCCGGCTCCTTCGACAAAGAAACGCACTTCATCTTCACCGTGGGTATGTTCGGATAAGAATTTCTCGCGCAAGACTTCACGCTGCGCATTATCAGGACGCATACTGATCACATCCCAGCTCTGATAGCCCTTTTCCGCGACCAATCGATCAATTTCATGCTGATACGCTGCAATCACCGCGTCCGGTTGTGGGTTCTCGCCCAGTTCGCGATCCGCCTGCCAGCGCTCAAATCGTACGCCAATAGCGGTCAATTGCTGTTGAATTTCCTCAGCATCGCGGCTTTGCCACAGCGGCTGTTCTGGCTGCTTATCACTAAAAATGGTTAATCCGCTCATGCTGTAAAACCCTCTATGTCTATTTCATCAAAACGGCTGACCTGGGGATGACGGCTTTCGCTGTCGGGAAGATCTCGAATAAACTGACAAGTCTGCCAACCGGCAAGCTGTGCGGCATCCAATTCCTGGCGAATATCAGATAAAAACAGCAATGCTTGCGGGGTAATAGCCAACTGATTGGCAATATTCAGGTAAGCGCTCACTTCGCGCTTTGCCCCAACATGGGTATCAAAATAACCACTGAATAATGGCTGTAAATCACCGGCATCACTGTAACCAAACAATAATTTCTGAGCATCAACCGAACCGGATGAATAGACATACAACTTCAGCCCTTGCTGCTGCCAATCAGCCAGTTGCGGCGCAACATCGGGGTACAGATGGCCACGAAAATCACCTTGCAGATAACCGCTGCGCCAAATAATGCCCTGAATGGCTTTTAGCGCAGTAGATTTGCGGTCTTCATCCATAAAACTGTGCAATGTGGCAATCAGCGTTTCACTATCTGCATCCGGTTGCTCAATCTCGCGCTGCAAGCTGAGTAATGCGCTCGCAACCTCTTCATCCTGCTGATGTTGACGTAAAAAAGGCGTCAGCCGCTCACGAGCATAGGGAAACAACACTTGGTGGACAAAGCGGATGTCGGTAGTGGTGCCTTCAATATCGGTCACTATTGCCTGAATCATTTTGCCCCCAGTTTAAAATTGGCATCCAATAGACGGCGTTGCAGTTCACACTGGAACAAAAACTCCAGCCCTTCCAAATGACGGCGGGCTTCAGACACACTATTTCCCCAACAATACAAACCATGCCCACGGACCAAAAAGCCATAACGTAATGGATGATTATCAGCCAGCGCGGCAACTCGCTGTGCCAAGGCCGGGATATCCTGATCATTATCGAAGATCGGGATCACCACGCTATCCAGATGACTGCGTTGCCCTGAGAGGGATTTCTGCATCTCGTAGCCGTGCAATACCAACTCATTGCTACGCTCGACGCGCGATAGCACCGTAGCATTCACCGAGTGAGTATGTAATACCGCATTGATTTCAGGGTACAACCGATAAAGCAGGGTATGCAGACCCGTTTCCGCTGACGGGGTGCGCCCGCTGGGGACATGGTTATTGCCCGTCTCCACCAGCAAAAAATCATCAGCGGTCAAACTCCCTTTATCTTTGCCCGACTCCGTAACCAAGCATTGAGCGGAGTCCAGTCGCAGGGACATATTGCCGCCGGTCGCTGGACACCAGCCCTTCTCGCCAATCCAGTGGCAGGCGGCTAGCAGCGCGCCGAGTTGTACATTTTCTGTCATTGCATATCCCTGTTGTGGTGTTGGTATGCCAGCGCATTTTGCCACTGCAATCAGCCAGACGATTATTCTAAGCACATTTTTCACTCATGCTTAGTCAACTTCGTCGTTTAGCCGTTTAACCATCTAAGCGTCTCGATTGCCAAATATTAACATCGTGTTATATTAACGGCAACATAACAGCGTCGGGAGTATTCATCCGCCATGAGCACGTTATCTTTTATTCCAGACAGTAAATTACCTGCACAGGGCACCACAATCTTTACGCAAATGAGTACATTGGCGCAAAAACATCAGGCAATTAACCTGTCGCAGGGCTTCCCTGATTTTGATGGCCCTGATTACCTGAAACAACGATTGGCCTATCATGTCAGCCAGGGCGCAAACCAATATGCCCCGATGATTGGTGTGGCTCCGCTGCGCCATGCTATTGCTGAGAAAACGGCTAAAATCTATGGCTGGCAGCCCGATGCTGAAAGCGAAGTCACCGTGACCACCGGTGCCAGTGAAGCGCTATTTGCCGCCATTACCGCGCTGGTACGCCCAGGCGACGAAGTGATTTGCTTTGATCCCAGCTATGACAGTTATGCCCCAGTGGTTAAATTGGCTGGCGGAATACTCAAACGCATTGCGCTTAAACCTCCCGCATTCAACACCGACTGGGCCGAGTTTGCCGATTTGATCTCTGAACGCACCCGATTGGTGATTGTGAATACGCCACATAACCCCTCGGCGACAGTTTGGCGCGCAGCAGATTTTGAACAATTGTGGCAAGTGATTGCTGAACGCAATATTTATGTTCTCAGTGATGAAGTATACGAACACATCTGTTTCAGCGCGGCAGGCCATGCCAGTGTGTTGGCCCACCCACAATTACGCCAGCGGGCCATTGCGGTTTCCTCTTTCGGCAAAACTTTTCATATGACCGGCTGGAAAGCAGGTTATTGCATCGCCCCCGCCGCGATCAGTGCCGAAGTGCGCAAAATTCACCAATATTTGACATTTTCGGTGTGCACTCCAGTCCAGTTAGCACTGGCGGACATGCTTAATAGCGAACCGGAACATTGGCAACAATTGCCGGAATTCTACCGCGCGCGCCGCGATCGATTCGTCAAGGCGCTGTCTGCCAGCCGATTCAACATTCTGCCCAGTGAAGGAACCTATTTCTTGTTGGCCGACTACAGCGCTATTTCTGATCTCGACGATGTTGAGTTCTGCCAATGGCTCACCGAACACGTAGGTGTGGCCGCGATACCGTTATCAGTATTCTGCGCAGGCCCGTTCCCGCATAAATTGATCCGGTTGTGCTTCGCCAAACAGGATGCCACGCTGGATGCCGCTGCGGAGCGATTGTGTCAACTTTAAAATTGACTCTGCTGCAACAACCGCTGGTGTGGCTGGATGCTCAGGCGAATCTACGTCACTTTGCCATGCTGCTGGAACCCATACAGCAGCGTGATGTGATTATATTGCCGGAAATGTTTACCACCGGTTTTGCCATGAATGCCGCTGAAAATGCATTGCCAGAAACTGAGGTCATTGATTGGTTACGCCATTGGTCGGTGCGCACCGATGCCCTGATTGGCGGCAGCGTAGCACTGAATACCCCTGACGGCGCGGTTAACCGTTTTCTGTTGGTGCAGCCGGATGGGATAATCCATCACTATGACAAACGCCACTTATTCCGCATGGCTGGTGAGCACCATCACTATCAGGCGGGAAAAGAGCGAAAAATTGTAGAGTGGCGCGGCTGGCGAATTCTGCCGCAAGTCTGTTATGACCTGCGCTTTCCGGTGTGGTCGCGCAATCAGCAAGATTATGATTTAGCCCTGTATGTCGCTAACTGGCCTGCCGCGCGAGCTAAACATTGGCAAACTCTACTGGCGGCGCGAGCAATAGAAAATCAGGCTTATGTCGCTGGCTGCAATCGGGTTGGTGATGATGATAATGGTCATTACTATCAGGGTGATAGTGTGATTTTGGATGCCCTAGGCGAAATTCTGGCCCAGACAGAACCGGGGCAAGCGGCACGACTGGATGCGGAATTATCATTGAAAGCACTGCTGAGTTATCGGAAAGCATTCCCCGCATGGCGGGATGGCGACAAGTTTTTATTGGTGTAAAAACCAACCGATACGGCACGTTGCCCTTCAGGGACCAGGTCGTATTTGCTACCGCCAGCCGCTTATTTAAAATTCATCAACTAAAAATAATAACTTTGATTATCATTATTAATTATCTAATACTATCGCCTGTCGCTTTTCTCAAATAAGAACAGTCTCTCCCATGATGCAAAAAGCTGAAAACGCCGGTTTAAGTCCGGCATTGATCGTGTTGATGTCGGTCGCTACCGGGCTGGCGGTTGCCAGTAACTATTACGCCCAGCCATTACTGGAAACCATCGCACAAGCCTTTAATCTTTCGGTCAATCAGGCTGGTTTTATCGTCACGGCCGCCCAGTTAGGTTATGCGGTGGGGCTAATGTTTCTGGTGCCACTGGGTGATATGTTTGAACGGCGCGGGTTGATTGTCGCTATGACTCTGCTGGCCGCAGGCGGCATGTTGATTACTGCCATGTCGCAAAACCTCACCATGATGATTATCGGCACCGCTCTCACCGGTTTGTTCTCAGTGGTGGCTCAATTGTTGGTTCCACTGGCGGCAACACTGGCTAGCCCAGAAAAACGCGGCAAAGTGGTCGGGATTATCATGAGCGGCCTACTACTGGGAATTTTGTTGGCGCGAACGGTGGCGGGCGCATTAGCTTCTATTGGTGGCTGGCGCACAATTTATTGGGTTGCCAGTGCATTGATGTTCGTGATGGCATTAGTCCTGTGGCGCTACTTGCCACGCTATAAACAACATACCGGTTTGAATTACGGCCAACTGCTGGGATCGATATTCTCACTGTTTATCCGCACGCCAGTATTGCGCACCCGCGCCTTGCTCGGTGCGTTGTCGTTTGCCAACTTTAGTGTGTTGTGGACCTCAATGGCCTTCTTACTGGCCTCTCCCCCATTCGGCTACTCAGAAGCGACCATCGGGCTATTTGGTTTGGTCGGTGCCGCCGGTGCGTTAATGGCGACGAAAGCCGGTCAATTAGCCGATAAAGGTAAAGCACGTATTACCACCAGCGTTAGCTTGGGCTTACTACTACTGTCATGGATACCGGTAGCGCTTGGTCAGCACTCAGTTATCGCGCTGATTATCGGAATTGTGGTGCTGGATCTGGCGGTACAGGGGGTGCATGTCACCAATCAGAGCGTGATATATCGTATGATGCCGGAAGCCCGCAATCGGTTAACCGCCGGTTATATGACTACGTATTTTATCGGCGGTGCATTAGGTTCGATGATTTCAGCCGCCGCATATCAACATGCAGGCTGGTATGGTGTGGCGCTGGCAGGTTTAGTCCTGTGCATACTGAATATCATCACTTGGCTGGCCGGTAAACGCTTTGATCCTGCGGCAGATCAGCCAGTCGAATAATTATTAATTACCTAACTAATAATCAATATAGATATAAATTTGGGTTGTAGGGTATTAAGACAATAACCACTCTGGTAATGTTACCTTACGTATTATTTCGCCCTGTAACCCAAAAATCTTATGCCAAACCCAATCACCAACGCCCCGCCAGCGACGCGGTCGACTGCCACCTTTATCGAGGGCGTTACCGATAGCCTGCCCATTGTTATCGGCTACTTACCTGTGGCTTTCGCCTTTGGTTTGAGTTCAGTAAAGCTGGGGTTTACACCGCTGGAAAGCATTTTCTTTTCTTGCATTATTTATGCCGGAGCCAGCCAATTCGTTATCACCGCCCTGCTCAGCGCGGGAATGTCACTGTGGGTTTCCGCCTTGACCGTGATGGCGATGGATGTTCGCCATATTTTGTACGGGCCGGCACTTAAACACCGCATTCTGGCAAAATTATCTGGCAAAAAAACCGCCCTGTGGGCTTTCGGCTTGACCGATGAAGTGTTTGCCGCTGCAACCACCAAGCTAATGAAAGACCAAAGACGCTGGAGCGAGAACTGGATGCTCGGTATCGCGTTCACTTCGTGGCTATCCTGGGTAGCAGGCACAGCTATTGGTGCGATGTTTGGTAATGGGCCGTTGGATAATTATCCGGCTATCGAAGCTTCCCTCTCCTTTATGCTACCGGCGTTATTTCTCAGCTTCCTGCTGGCCTCATTTAAGCGCCAATACAGCCTAACCGTCATTGCCTCGCTGACCGGAGCCTTGTTGGGCGCACTGTTGTTCTCTATTCCAGTGGCTATTTTGGCCGGGATCGGGGGGGGTTGCCTAGCCACCCTGCTGCAATCCGCTCCTGAAGCAGTAACAGAACAACATGAGAATAACGAACAGGAGCCAACACCATGAACAGTGAGGTTTTGATCATTGGCCTAGTGGTGGGAACGGTAAATTACTTATTTCGCTATTTACCGCTGCGACTCGGGCCAGCGCGCAAGCAAGCCGGATTGCCACGGGGGAAAATCTCGCTGTTGCTAGACAGCATTGGCATTGCCTCTATTTGCGCATTATTGGTGGTTTCCAGCGCACCGGAAATCGTGCATAACCCGCAGAAATTACTTCCCACATTAATTGGTTTTTTGGTTATCTGCGGATACTTTTACAAAACCAACAGTATCATTTTCGCCACATTATTCGGCGCACTCAGTTATGGCCTGACATTCAAGTTACTAATGATTCTTGGCTAATAAATTGACCGAATTATGAGCAAAAACACAATATCCCTACATTTATTAATACTAATTGCTCACACACCACGATTGAATAACACGAATTGCTAAATTTTTATCGTATTATACCGTTTACATTATTAGTAACTATCGTTACTGTACCGTTTGAAACTAATGAGGCTCCTTATAATGGAAAGTTCGTTCACGCCCATCGAACAAATGCTTAATTTTCGTGCAAAACGTCAGAAAGATTTCCCTTATCAAGAGATTCTGTTGACGCGTTTGTGTATGCATATGCACAGTAAATTACTCGAAAACCGTAACAAAATGCTTAAAGCACAAGGGATCAACGAGACCCTGTTTATGGCATTAATTACGCTGGATGCTCAGGAAAGTCACAGTATTCAACCGTCAGAATTGAGTGCTGCACTCGGTTCTTCGCGCACCAATGCCACCCGCATTGCTGACGAGTTAGAAAAGAAAGGTTGGATTGAACGCCGTGAAAGCCACAATGACCGCCGTTGCTTGCATTTGCATTTAACCGAGGCGGGTGTTGAGTTTTTAAATCAACTCCTTCCACCACAACATAAATGTCTGCACTTTCTCTGGTCTACGCTCGATGCCGACGAGCAGCAGCAGCTTGAAACGCTCACGCGTAAGTTACTGGTCCGCTTAGATCAAATGGAAGTTCCGGAACAGTAATTCCACCGGTTCTATCCAGATACATAACTTTATCCAGGTAAATCACTATGTCATCCCCACATAGCTGGAGACTCGCGCCCCTGTTCGCCGTGCTAATACTGGCAGGTTGCGCCTCAAGCGACAATATTGCTCCTCAGTCTCAAATGTTGGATAACCAGCAACTGCAACTGGCACAGCCCAAAGTCAGCTCGCTGGCATTAAGTCCTCAGTGGTGGCGGGTGTTGGAAGATGCCCAACTCGATGCGTTGATGACACAAAGCCTGCAAACCTCACCCTCGCTTAAACAAGCGGCGGCACGGGTACGGGAAGCGCAGAGTGTGATGGGCCAGGCTGACGCGGCCAATGGCCCAAATCTGGATTTGTACGGCAGCAGCACACGGGAAAAAGTCTCGCAAAATACTTTGCAGCCGTTTTTGCAGGCTTATCCTAATAAACCGTTGTATGAAACCTCCAACCAGCTTGGCCTGAATCTCAGCTATGAGTTTGATTGGTGGGGAAAATATCGCAATCGGGTCAATGCCGCTAATGCCCAAGTGAATGCCGCTCGTGCCGAACAGCAACAGGCCGCGCTGACGCTTACCAGTTCAGTGGCATCGGTTTATTACCAGTTGCAGAGCAACTTTGCACTGCAAAAAGTGTTGCAGCAGGAAGTGGATAACAACCAGCGGCTGGCTGATTTGCGCACTAAGCAATATCAAGCCGGTATCTATGGCATTGAAATTCCACAGCAAACGCAAGCTCAGGCTGACACGGCCAAACAACAAATTATTCAACTGCAATCTCAAGGTGAACAACTAAAACATCAGTTAGCAGCCCTGACAGGCCAAGGCCCAAGTGGTACGCAAAATCTGCGCCCAATACCATTGCCTGAAATCACCCGTTTAGCCCCGAAAGGCGAGCTAACTACCGACTTACTCGGCAAGCGCCCGGACATTACCGCCCAGCGCCAACTGGTTGAATCTTATGATCAACGAGTGAAAGCGGCACGTAAAGAGTTTTACCCAAGCCTATCGATTAGCGGATTTGCAGGTTTATCTACCACCAACTTCCAGGGCACCAACCCTAATTTATTGGAAGCCGCCAGCCAGGCATGGAACTTTGCTCCGGCTATTTCATTGCCTATTTTCCATGCAGGCGCGCTGCGCAGTCAGTTAGGCGAGGAATCAGCCCGTTATGATGAAGCGGTTGAATCCTACAATCAAACCATCCTCAATGCGGTGCAGGAAACGGCCGATGCCATCACGATTCAGCAAAGCAGCCAACGCCAGCTACAGCAAGCCATATCAGCATCGCAATCCATGCAGAAGGTTTATGGCGTCGCCGATGCGCGTTATAAGGCAGGGATTATTGGCCGTGATGAGCTGTTGATCAGCGAATCACAATATCTACAGCAGCAGCAAGCAGAGCTTACCGCCAGTAGCAATTTATTGCAGGCCAAGATTGGATTGATCCGTTCATTGGGTGGCGGCTATCAAGCCCCCGTCAGTGATAGTTCACAAAATAAAACACTATAAATGTGGGGAAAACCATGAGTACAAGCGCGGAAGCTCAAATCCCGCAACAACCGCAGAATAAAAAGAAGCAACGTAAACGCGTGCTGCTACTACTGACGGTTATTTTTATCATTATTGGGGTGGCTTACCTTATTTATTGGTTCCTGGTGCTACGCCATCACCAAGAGACTGATAATGCTTATGTTTCTGGCAATCAGGTGCAGATCATGTCGCAGGTTCCTGGCAGTGTCGTCAGTGTCAATTTCGAGAATACTGACCGGGTTAAAAGTGGTGATGTACTGTTAGCTCTTGATCCAACCGATGCCGAGCAAGCTTACGAGCAGGCAAAAACCGCATTGGCAAACACGGTGCGCCAAACCCACCAGCTTATGATTAATAGTAAACAGTATCAGGCCAATATTGCGCTGAAGAAAACGGAGCTGAGCAAAGCACAGAATGACCTGAAACGCCGTGTGGTACTGGGTTCAGTTGATGCTATTGGCCGCGAAGAACTGCAACATGCGCGTGATGCCGTAGATGCAGCACAGGCTTCATTGGACGTAGCAATTGCACAATACAATGGTAATCAGGCGCTGGTGCTCAATACACCGCTGGAAAAACAACCGGCGGTTGAACAAGCGGCGGCTAAGCTACGTGATGCCTGGCTCGCCCTGCAACGCACCAAGGTTGTCAGCCCGATCACCGGTTTTGTTTCACGCCGCAGTGTGCAGGTGGGTGCTGAAATTGCCAATGGTGCGCCATTGATGGCAGTGATTCCGGCGAACGAAATGTGGGTTGACGCCAACTTTAAAGAAACACAATTAGCCAATATGCGTATCGGTCAAAGCGCTACCGTTATCGCTGATTTCTATGGTGATGAGGTGGTTTATCAGGGGAAAGTGGTGGGTCTGGATATGGGAACGGGCAGTGCCTTCTCGCTGTTACCGGCACAGAATGCCACCGGTAACTGGATCAAAGTGGTGCAGCGCTTGCCGGTTCGTATCGCACTGGACGCCAAACAATTGGCTGAACATCCGCTACGTATTGGCCTCTCTACCACGGTGAGGGTAGATACCGCCAATACAGATGGCCAAGTGTTAGCGCAAAACGTGCGTAAAAAACCGGCATTTGTCACTAATGCGTTGTCACTGGATTTAGCGCCGGTGAATCAAATGATTAGCGACATTGTTCATGCGAATGCGGGTTAATGTTGATGCAAATGCAAGTTAAGCGCGCCGGAGGCCAGTGTGGCACAAAAACCGCTTGAAGGTGCCCAACTCGCCTGGATGACGGTCGCGCTATCATTAGCGACCTTCATGCAGGTGCTGGATTCCACCATTGCTAACGTGGCTATTCCGACGATTGCCGGAGATCTTGGTTCGTCCAACTCCCAAGGCACCTGGGTTATCACCTCATTCGGTGTGGCAAATGCGATTTCCATCCCGATCACCGGTTGGTTGGCAAAACGCATCGGTGAGGTCAGATTGTTCCTGTGGTCAACCGGGTTATTTGCCCTGGCCTCATGGTTGTGTGGTATTTCCAACAGTCTGGGGATGCTTATCTTCTTCCGCGTCATTCAAGGGCTGGTTGCCGGGCCATTGATCCCGTTGTCACAAAGCTTGCTTCTGAATAACTACCCGCCCGCCAAGCGAAGTATGGCCCTGGCATTGTGGTCGATGACCATTGTTGTCGCCCCCATCTTTGGGCCGATCCTCGGCGGTTATATCAGTGACAACTATCACTGGGGCTGGATCTTCTTTATCAACATCCCAATCGGGCTGCTAGTAATTTTAGTGGCGGGCAGTACGTTGAAAGGGCGAGAGACTAAAACCGAAATCAAACCGATTGATACCGTGGGATTGGTGTTATTGGTAGTGGGTATCGGTGCGTTGCAAATCATGCTCGACCAAGGCAAGGAGCTGGATTGGTTTAACTCGACCGAGATAATCGTCCTGACAGTGATTGCCGTAATTGCTATTACCTTCCTGATCGTGTGGGAGCTGACCGACGACCACCCCGTTATCGATTTGTCATTATTCAAATCGAGAAACTTTACCATCGGTTGTTTATGTATCAGCCTGGCCTATATGTTGTACTTTGGCGCAATTGTATTACTGCCCCAGTTACTACAGGAGGTATATGGCTATACCGCCACCTGGGCCGGCCTGGCGTCAGCACCAGTGGGGATCTTGCCGGTGTTGCTGTCACCCATCATTGGGCGTTTCTCGCATCGAATTGATATGCGACAGCTAGTCACATTCAGCTTCATTATGTATGCGGTTTGTTTCTACTGGCGGGCTTACACATTCGAACCGGGAATGGATTTTGGGGCCTCGGCGTGGCCGCAGTTTGTACAAGGTTTTGCGATAGCCTGCTTCTTTATGCCGTTGACCGCTATTACATTATCTGGCTTGCCACCGGAACGAATGGCGGCAGCATCCAGTTTGTCTAACTTCCTGCGAACACTGGCCGGGTCGATTGGTACCTCAATCACCACCACCTTGTGGACGCAAAGAGAATCGATGCACCATGCGCAGTTGACGGAGTTTGTTAATCCATTCAACCCAAATGCCACGCAGACTTATCATGAGTTGGAAAAACTGGGGATGAACCAGCAGCAAGCGTCGGCTTATTTGGCGCGGGAAATTACCAATCAGGGGCTGATTATCTCTGCCAATGAGATCTTCTGGCTCTCGGCTGGAGTGTTCCTGTTGCTTCTGGCTCTGGTGTGGTTTGCAAAACCGCCATTTACCTCCGGTGGAGGCGGCGGCGGTGCCCACTAACAGGGCAATGCTGAGCAACAAAAAGGGCGCTGACTTATCATCAGCGCCCTTTTTTATTTTATGGTTCAGTTATATATACCCAAAGTCATTGGAGTTGCAGGTAGGCAGCCAGCAAACACATTCCGATGAGCTTACTCAAGTAAGTGATTCGGGTGTGTGAGCGCCGCTAACACCCCTGCGGCTTCAAGGACGCAGGGTATTTTGACGCCACCACTCTGCCAGGAGAATACCGGTCGCGACAGACACATTCAAACTTTCGACTTTGCCCGTACCACCGATAGACACACTCACATCACCCTGCTGCCAGGCGCTGTCGGTCAGGCCATCACTCTCTTGCCCTAATACCAGCACCATTTTGGCTGGCAGTTCAGCTTTTGACAGGCTGACACCTTTATGGCTTGAGGTCGTCACGATGGTGTAACCGGCTTTACGGAAGGTATCCAGCACCGAGAGGAAATCATCAGCATTGATTGCTTTGATATGCTCCGCACCGCCTTCTGCGGTACGAACTGCCGCACCTGACTCTAGCATCGCCGGGTCTTGCAGCAACACACCGTTAATACCAAAGTGCGCACAAGTACGCATAATGCCACCCAGATTATGTGGGTTACCCACGTCTTCCAGTGCCAGAACACAATCTTTCGCCTGAGTCTGCTGTTGCAGATAAGTTTCTGCATCCAAGCCCTGACGTTTTTTAATCAGGAAGCACACGCCACCGTGGTGTTCAGTGCCAGACGCTTTTGCCAGTTCATCTTCTTCAACCACATGGTAAGCCTTGCGGTTAGCCGCCATCCATTTCAGCGCGTCGCGAAAACGTGGCGTCACGGACTGCACAAACCAGGCACGCACGATAGCATCAGGGCGGCTTTCAAACAGCGCTTTACAGGCATTTTCGCCATAAACGCGTGTCTCTTCAGCCCGTTGACGACGCAATTGCGCAGGATCCACATGACTTTTGCCACTGATACCGCCGTGATCAAACTCAGGTTCTTCAGATGGCGCACGAGACACGGTTTTCCACGGTGAATCGTAAGGGCCACTGCTATCAGAACGCGCCGGACGACTCGGACTCACGCGTTCATTACGGCCGGAATCGTTACGACGTGAGTCATTATTACGCGGTGAACTGCCCCGACCCGCATTATCACCCGGACGACCTTTGCCTGCCGGACGCGGGTTTTTACCCCGGTTATTGCTGTTACGGTCGTCGCTGCTGTTTTCGTCACTGCGGACGTACATCACTTTAACTTTGCCGTTTTTGCCACTAAATGAATCGTTCATTGTCTTCTCCACCAACGCGCAGGGCGCGAAGATTACCTGATGTCCGCCCGGTTAGCCATAAGCAAGCGCTAAAAGCTAACAACTATCGTATTCATCGAATAAACCTTTTTGGCACTTATCTCGTTTATCTCCATAATAGATAACATCAACGAAACAATTCAGTGATATTTGGCTGTCTGGTTTCTCTTCTATCTATTGAGATACTAAATAAAGGCTAATTTATGAATACGGTATGTACAGCTTGTATGGCGACCAACCGCCTACCGGAAGAACGTATTGATGACGGCGCTAAATGTGGGCGCTGTGGCCACTCTTTATTTGATGGCGAAGTGATTAACGCCACCGCCGAAACACTGGATAAACTGCTGCAAGATGACTTGCCGGTGGTCATCGACTTCTGGGCAACGTGGTGCGGCCCTTGCCGCAGCTTTGCGCCTATCTTTGAAGATGCAGCCACAGAGCGCGCCGGAAAAGTTCGCTTCGTCAAGATAGATACTGAGGCTGAACCCGAGCTCAGCGCCCGTTTCCGTATCCGCAGCATTCCGACTATTATGCTGTACCGAAACGGGAAAATGGTCGATATGCTAAGCGGCGCATTGCCAAAAGCTCCTTTTGATCATTGGTTAGATGAACAATTATCAGTAGAGCCGGTTGCCCGCTAGGGTAGTTTAACTCATTTATACCCGCCATACTTCAAGTTGCATGTGTTTTAGCTGCGCTCAAATACCCGATAAAGCCCACGCCCTGACAGTTTTCTGTTAGGGCGTTGTTTTTTCTTTTGTGGTATGACTGAGTACAAGGGTTAATTAGAATAGCGCTATTTCTTCAGGAGTCCGTCGTGACTGAATCATCTGATATCGACCATGTTTTGCCTACGGTCATAACGACGGAAAATGCCGTACTGCGTTTACGCCAACAGCGTTTAGCCGCATCTACCCGCGCTTATCGTGCCCGTGGCTGTCGCGCCATTCGCTGCCAAGGCTGCTTGCTGACTGAGCGTTTTTGTCTGTGTGATACCATCAAGCCACAACCAGCCAACAGCCGTTTTTGCCTTATCATGTTTGATACCGAACCCCTAAAACCCAGTAATACTGGCCGCCTGATTGCTGATATTCTGCCGGATACCCAAGCCTTTCTCTGGGCGCGCACAGAAGTTGAACCTGCGCTACTCACCGCTATTCGCGATCCTTCTCGCCAGCCTTATGTGGTATTTCCGGAAAAATACGCCGAACCCGAACGCCAAGTGCTCAATCAATTACCCATTAGCAATAAACCTCCATTATTTATTCTACTGGATGGTACCTGGAACGAAGCTAAAAAAATGTTCCGCAAAAGCCCCTATCTGGCCGGTCTACCGATGCTATCGCTCAATGTGGCGGGTACTTCAGATTATCTGCTACGCGAAGCACCACGGCCGGAACAACATTGCACCGTAGAGATTGCCGCCGCTCTGCTGCAACAAGCCGGTGATATTCAGGCAGCGGATGGATTAACCGCACATTTCCATTATTTCCGTCAGCAATATTTAGCCGGAAAACCTCATCATCCAGTGGGCCGAGTCACAGCAAGTATCGAAGAAATCGCATAAAATCAGATAAGCAGCCGTTGACTTCTCCCCAATAGATTTCGGGTACAGAAAGGCGACATGAGCTGGCATCAGTCAGTGATTTGGGAACATACCTGTTGGGAGCAGATTTGAACGTGGCTTACAGCGGCCTCAACGAGGCGAGGCTCATGGATGGGCCGAGTAAGCGAACGCAGCCAACACACCTGCAATTTGAAAGATGACGGGGATAAATTATGAGTCAACGTGGACTAGAAGCCCTACTACGCCCGAAGTCTATTGCGGTTATTGGCGCGTCCGAAAAGCCTGAGCGCGCCGGTTTCCTGATGATGCGCAATTTGCTGGATGGCGGCTTTAACGGCCCTATTCTCCCCGTCACCCCGTCTCATAAAGCAGTTTGCGGTGTACTGGCTTACGCCAATATCGCCAGCCTGCCCATCACGCCTGATTTAGCCATTTTGTGCACCCATGACCGCCGTAATCTATCACTGTTGGAAGATTTGGGTACCCGTGGCTGTAAGGCGGTGATTATCCTGTCTGCGGCAACGGAGCAATTTCCGGAACTAAAAGCCTGCGCGCAACGCCACCACATGCGTCTACTTGGCCCAAACAGCCTGGGTTTACTGGCTCCGTGGCAAGGGCTAAATGCCAGTTTCTCGCCAGTACCTATCAAGAAAGGGCGGCTGGCGTTTATCTCTCAATCCGCCGCTGTAGCTAACACCGTCCTCGATTGGGCACAGCAGCGGGAGGTGGGTTTCTCATATTTTATTGCACTGGGCGATAGCCTCGATATTGATGTCGATGACTTGCTCGACTTCCTTGCCCGAGACGGTAAAACCAGCGCTATCATGTTGTATATCGAGCATATTAGCGATGCGCGTCGCTTCTTATCGGCTTCACGCAGTGCGTCGCGCAATAAACCTGTTTTAGTGGTTAAAAGTGGCCGCAGCCAGCGCGCCCAGCAGTTACTGGGGGGACAGCAAGGGCTGGATGCCGCCTATGATGCGGCAATTCAACGAGCTGGCCTGTTGCGGGTGCAGGATACTCACGAACTCTTTTCGGCGGTCGAAACACTGAGCCATATGCACCCATTGCGCGGAGAACGACTATTAATTGTCAGCAATGGCGCGGCACCCGCAGCGATGGCACTCGATGAACTGATTAGCCGTAACGGTAAGCTGGCAATACTCGCGGATACCACTCAATCCGCCCTGAGCGCGGCGTTACCGTCTTTTGTCTCCTTACGTAACCCATTAGACCTGCGGGATGATGCCAACTCTGAGCGCTATCTGGCGGCGCTAAAACCCCTACTGGACAGTACCGACTATGATGCCTTGCTGCTAATACATTCACCCAGTGCGGCAGCTCCAGGCAGTAAAACTGCTGAGTTATTGATATCGGCTATTCGCCAGCATCCGCGTGGCAAACGTATCACCCTGCTCACTAACTGGTGCGGTGAATATTCATCACAAGATGCCCGCCGTTTGTTCACTGAGGCCGGTATCCCAACTTATCGCACCCCGGAAGGGGCTATCACTGCATTTATGCATATGGTGGAATACCGCCGCAACCAAAAACAGTTGAAAGAAACGCCATCGCTGCCTGTGGGCCTCACCGCGAATACCGCCCATGTGCATCAGTTGATCCGTCAGGCACTGGCTGAAGGCATTACTCAGCTCGACACCCATGAAGTACAACCGATCCTCGAAGCTTATGGCCTCAGCACGCTACCAACCTGGATTGCCAGTGATAGCGCGGAAGCCGTGCATATCGCCGAGCAGCTAGGTTACCCGGTAGCAATCAAACTGCGCTCACCCGATATTGTGCATAAATCAGAAGTTCAGGGGGTAATGTTATACCTGCGTACCGCAATGGAAGTGCAACGGGCAGCGGATGATATTCTCGATCGAGTGAAACATACTTTCCCCCAAGCCCGAGTTCAGGGGCTGCTGGTGCAAAGTATGGCCAACCGGGCGGGAGCACAGGAACTGCGGATTGCAGTAGAACAAGATGCGATTTTCGGCCCACTGATTATGCTGGGTGAAGGTGGCGTCGAGTGGCATCATGAGACACAAGCGGCGGTCGCGCTACCGCCGCTGAACATGGCGTTAGCCCGCTATCTGATCTTACAAGCAGTCAAAGGTGGTAAAATTCGCAGTCGCGGGGCGCTGCAACCTCTCGATATCCCAGGCCTTAGCCACTTATTGGTACAAGTTTCCAACCTGATTCTTGATTGCCCTGAAATTACCCGTTTAGATATTCATCCAGTGCTTGCGTCTGGCAGTGAGTTCACGCTACTGGATGTGTCAATGCAGCTAGCCCCGATGATTGGCGACCCGCAGGCACGGCTGGCAATTCGCCCCTATCCGCATGAGCTGGAACAGGCTGTGGTACTTAAAGATGGCTCTCATTGTTTATTCCGCCCCATCTTGCCGGAAGATGAACCACTGCTAAAACTGTTTATTGATCAAGTCACTAAAGAAGATCTCTACTATCGCTATTTCAGTGAAATCAACGAATTCAGCCATGATGATTTGGCGAATATGACGCAGATTGACTATGATCGGGAGATGGCCTTCGTTGCTGTACGCCAAACTTCAGCAGGGCCGGAAATCATTGGTGTCACACGGGCACTCTCTGATCCAGATAATATCGATGCTGAATTTGCTGTGTTGGTGCGTTCAGATCTAAAAGGACTTGGCCTGGGGCGGGAATTACTTGAGAAAATGATCCAATACACTCGCAGCCACGGGTTAGCCCGACTAACCGCGGTCACTATGCCAAACAACCAAGGCATGATTGGTTTGGCGAGAAAACTCGGTTTTAGTATTGATGTACAAATGGAGGATGGAATCGTTAATCTGGAGCTAACACTGTAATTTACGTTACATGAATCACCGTGATATCGCCCACGTAGCGAAGTGATTCGGTTATAGCCAGGCAAAACTTGCGCACAATCCGGAAAAGTAGTGGTATTATCGCCCGACTCAATGGATTAGTGTTTTTAGGATATGGCGGTTCTGCCATCAAATAACAAGAGAAGAAGCGCACTGTGATGTTGTCAAAATTCAAACGTAGTAAACATCAACAACACCTTGCCCAACTGCCCAAACTCCCCCAGTCAGTTGAAGATGTCCAAACACTTTATTGTCCTAAGGTTTTCCGCTCTACTCTGCTGGATTTAATCGGTTTGGCAACGCAACGTATTTATCTGGTGGCACTTTATCTTGAGCAGGATGATGCAGGTCGTGATGTGATGAACGCCCTCTATCAGGCCAAGCTCCTGCGCCCTGATCTAGAGATTTGCGTGTTAGTTGACTGGCACCGTGCTCAACGTGGCCGTATTGGCGCAGCGGCGGTCAATACCAATGCAGATTGGTATTGCGAGATGGCGGCCAAACATCCAAATGTTTGCGTCCCTATTTATGGTGTTCCGGTCAATACCCGCGAAGCGCTTGGCGTTTTGCATCTGAAAGGTTTTATCATTGATGATACCGTGATTTATAGCGGAGCCAGTATCAATGACGTCTATCTCTATCAAAATGATAAATATCGTTATGATCGCTATCAGCTAATCACCAACCCTGCGCTGGCAGCCGTTATGGTCGATTACGTGAAACAGCGAGTACTCAGTGCTGGAGCGGTTCAACGCCTTGATCGTGTAGATCGACCAACCAATCCTGAGATCAAAAATGAGACGCGGCAGTTCCGCTCATCACTGCGTGATATTGGCTATCAATTTTCGGCGCAAGCTGGCAACGATGAATTGACGGTGACACCATTGGTCGGCTTAGGCAAAAAGAGTCAGTTGAACAAAACAATCCATCACTTGATGGCCTCTGCGGATGAACGGCTGATTATTTGTACGCCATATTTTAACCTGCCAGCACTGCTGGTTCGTAATATCATTTATCTGCTGCGCGAAGGTAAACAGGTTGAGATTATTGTCGGCGACAAAACTGCGAACGACTTTTATATTCCAGAAGATCAACCGTTTAAAATTATTGGCGCACTGCCTTATCTCTATGAAATCAATCTACGTCGTTTCCTTAGTCGCTTACAGCGTTTTGTCGATAGCGGGCAATTAGTGGTGCGCCTGTGGAAAGACGGTGATAATACCTACCATCTGAAAGGAATGTGGGTAGATAACAATTGGCAGTTGATTACCGGTAATAACCTGAACCCACGAGCATGGCGTTTAGATCTGGAAAATGCCATTTTGATCCACGATCCTAAGCATGAGATGCATGAGCAGCGCGCAAAAGAGTTGGAATGTATTCGAACTCATACTAAAGTTGTTTCACACTACCTTGAACTGGAAAATATTCAGCAATATCCGGTCAAGGTACGCAAACTTATCCGCCGCTTACGCAGAATTCGTATCGATCGGCTTATTAGCCGTATTCTTTAATATCTAAAACATAAAAACCCGATCTATAGAGCGGGTTTTTGTATCAAGCCAAAGGAGAGGCTGCATGTGGTGCTCACCTTATCTTCGCCTTTTAATTATTGCCCCGCTACTTTTCACCAGTTCAGCATGTACCCATATTGCCAATGACAGTTGGACGGGGAAAGATAAAGCCCAACATTTCTTTGCCTCCGCAGCTTTTGCCGCTGCGGGCACCGCCTATGGCGAACACCAGAATTGGTCAGATGCAAGAAGCCGCAATTTCGGTCTGCTATTTTCGATAGGTATCGGCGCAGGTAAGGAGCTATATGATAGCCGCCAAGGTGGTACTGGTTGGAGTTGGAAAGATTTTGCCTGGGATGTTGCAGGCGCGGTGACTGGCTATAGCCTTTACCAAGCAGTTAACTAACGTGACTTCAGCACTAAATCAAACTAAGACGTCATATAGTTAGTAGCGTATTTAAACCTCACTGAGTGGATAGAAAGGAATAATAAGAACGATAAAGCCCGCCCCCAAGAGTTACCTTTAATTTATCTCTCAGTACATAATTCTATAAGCAAAAACCAACACTTGTAATGTTTTTTATATTTCGCACACAGCAAAAACCCCACGCTTTTGGCATGGGGTCTTGGCTTGATTTGATGCCTGGCAGTGTCCTACTCTCGCATGGGGAGACCCCACACTACCATCGGCGCTACGGCGTTTCACTTCTGAGTTCGGCATGGGTTCAGGTGGTGCCACCGTGCTATGGCCGCCAGGCAAATTCTGTTTTAATTAACCCGCTACACAGTTCCCTGCACAGCCAGCCAATCTAATCTCGGAACTTCGCTGAAAATCAATCTCTCAAATCCAAAACACCTTTGGTGTTGTAAGGTTAAGCCTCACGGATCATTAGTACTGGTTAGCTCAATGCATCGCTGCACTTACACACCCAGCCTATCAACGTCTTAGTCTTAAACGTTCCTTCAGGGGGCTTAAAGCCCCAGGGAAGACTCATCTCGAGGCAAGTTTCCCGCTTAGATGCTTTCAGCGGTTATCTCTTCCGAATTTAGCTACCGGGCAATGCCATTGGCATGACAACCCGAACACCAGTGATTCGTCCACTCCGGTCCTCTCGTACTAGGAGCAGCCCCTCTCAATCTTCCAACGCCCACGGCAGATAGGGACCGAACTGTCTCACGACGTTCTAAACCCAGCTCGCGTACCACTTTAAATGGCGAACAGCCATACCCTTGGGACCTACTTCAGCCCCAGGATGTGATGAGCCGACATCGAGGTGCCAAACACCGCCGTCGATATGAACTCTTGGGCGGTATCAGCCTGTTATCCCCGGAGTACCTTTTATCCGTTGAGCGATGGCCCTTCCATTCAGAACCACCGGATCACTAAGACCTACTTTCGTACCTGCTCGAGCCGTCACTCTCGCAGTCAAGCTAGCTTATGCCTTTGCACTAACCTCACGATGTCCGACCGTGATTAGCTAACCTTCGTGCTCCTCCGTTACTCTTTGGGAGGAGACCGCCCCAGTCAAACTACCCACCAGACACTGTCCTCACCCCGGATCACGGGGCCGAGTTAGAACATCAAACATTAAAGGGTGGTATTTCAAGGTTGGCTCCATGCAGACTGGCGTCCACACTTCAATGCCTCCCACCTATCCTACACATCAAGGCTCAATGTTCAGTGTCAAGCTATAGTAAAGGTTCACGGGGTCTTTCCGTCTTGCCGCGGGTACACTGCATCTTCACAGCGAGTTCAATTTCACTGAGTCTCGGGTGGAGACAGCCTGGCCATCATTACGCCATTCGTGCAGGTCGGAACTTACCCGACAAGGAATTTCGCTACCTTAGGACCGTTATAGTTACGGCCGCCGTTTACTGGGGCTTCGATCAAGAGCTTCGCCTTGCGGCTGACCCCATCAATTAACCTTCCAGCACCGGGCAGGCGTCACACCGTATACGTCCACTTTCGTGTTTGCACAGTGCTGTGTTTTTATTAAACAGTTGCAGCCAGCTGGTATCTGCGACTGGCTTCGGCGCCGGGAGCAAGTCCCATTACCTAACGCCAGCGTGCCTTCTCCCGAAGTTACGGCACCATTTTGCCTAGTTCCTTCACCCGAGTTCTCTCAAGCGCCTGAGTATTCTCTACCTGACCACCTGTGTCGGTTTGGGGTACGATTTAATGTTACCTGATGCTTAGAGGCTTTTCCTGGAAGCTTGGCATCAACTACTTCATCACCGTAGTGACTCGTCATCACACCTCAGCGTTGATAAGCAACCGGATTTACCAAGTCGCTCCGCCTACATGCTTAAACCGGGACAACCGTCGCCCGGCTAGCCTAGCCTTCTCCGTCCCCCCTTCGCAGTAACACCAAGTACAGGAATATTAACCTGTTTCCCATCGACTACGCTTTTCAGCCTCGCCTTAGGGGTCGACTCACCCTGCCCCGATTAACGTTGGACAGGAACCCTTGGTCTTCCGGCGTGCGGGTTTTTCACCCGCATTATCGTTACTTATGTCAGCATTCGCACTTCTGATACCTCCAGCAACCCTCACAGGTCACCTTCAACGGCTTACAGAACGCTCCCCTACCCAACAACACCTAAGTGTCGCTGCCGCAGCTTCGGTGCATGGTTTAGCCCCGTTACATCTTCCGCGCAGGCCGACTCGACCAGTGAGCTATTACGCTTTCTTTAAATGATGGCTGCTTCTAAGCCAACATCCTGGCTGTCTGTGCCTTCCCACATCGTTTCCCACTTAACCATGACTTTGGGACCTTAGCTGGCGGTCTGGGTTGTTTCCCTCTTCACGACGGACGTTAGCACCCGCCGTGTGTCTCCCGTGATAACATTCTTCGGTATTCGGAGTTTGCATCGGTTTGGTAAGTCGGGATGACCCCCTAGCCGAAACAGTGCTCTACCCCCGAAGATGAGTTCACGAGGCGCTACCTAAATAGCTTTCGGGGAGAACCAGCTATCTCCCGGTTTGATTGGCCTTTCACCCCCAGCCACAAGTCATCCGCTAATTTTTCAACATTAGTCGGTTCGGTCCTCCAGTTAGTGTTACCCAACCTTCAACCTGCCCATGGCTAGATCACCGGGTTTCGGGTCTATACCTTGCAACTAGACGCCCAGTTAAGACTCGGTTTCCCTACGGCTCCCCTATTCGGTTAACCTTGCTACAAAATATAAGTCGCTGACCCATTATACAAAAGGTACGCAGTCACCCAACTAGTAGGCTCCCACTGCTTGTACGTACACGGTTTCAGGTTCTATTTCACTCCCCTCGCCGGGGTTCTTTTCGCCTTTCCCTCACGGTACTGGTTCACTATCGGTCAGTCAGGAGTATTTAGCCTTGGAGGATGGTCCCCCCATATTCAGACAGGATGTCACGTGTCCCGCCCTACTCATCGAGTTCACAGAATGCGTGTTTTGGTGTACGGGACTATCACCCTGTACCGTGCGACTTTCCAGACGCTTCCACTAACACACAAACTGATTCAGACTCTGGGCTCTTCCCCGTTCGCTCGCCGCTACTGGGGGAATCTCGGTTGATTTCTTTTCCTCGGGGTACTTAGATGTTTCAGTTCCCCCGGTTCGCCTTGCATGGCTATGTATTCACCATGCAATAGTGCAACGAATTGCACTGGGTTTCCCCATTCGGGTATCGTCGGTTATAACGGTTCATATCACCTTACCGACGCTTTTCGCAGATTAGCACGCCCTTCATCGCCTCTGACTGCCTAGGCATCCACCGTGTACGCTTAGTCGCTTAACCTCACAACCCAAAGGTGTTTTTCGTTATTGGTGTGGCTGTGAACACACTCTGCTATGTTGTGCAGTGCGCGCAATCCTCATGAACGTTAAGTTCACTCCGGTTGCTGTGCGCTGTACGCCTTGCTGAGTGTCTTCTCGCTCACACTGCAACAAGGATTAACCCATTGGCATTGCGATTATTTGAGAGACTCTAATACAGGGTAATCCTTATCTCAGTACATCTACGGAGAGATAAGTTTCAGCTGTATTGTTTCAATTTTCAGCTTGTTCCAGATTGTTAAAGAGCAATATTTCACAACCCACTGTGTCTACGACCGCAGTACGTTTTGAAATAGTTTTTTTATATGGTGGAGCTAAGCGGGATCGAACCGCTGACCTCCTGCGTGCAAGGCAGGCGCTCTCCCAGCTGAGCTATAGCCCCATATAAAAAGCAAAATACCTTATCGGCATAACTCATTCTCAGACAAGACGCAGTCACGCGACGTTTATGGGTATAACCGCGTGTGTCTGTAACGCAGTATGAGGATGAGTTGGTGGGTCTGAGTGGACTTGAACCACCGACCTCACCCTTATCAGGGGTGCGCTCTAACCACCTGAGCTACAGACCCAACAAGGTACTAAAGCCCGACTAATCTCTCAGCCCGGCCTTATTTGCTCGTTACTTTCTATCAGACAATCTGTGTGGACACTGCGCAATGCGTATCGTTTAGGTAAGGAGGTGATCCAACCGCAGGTTCCCCTACGGTTACCTTGTTACGACTTCACCCCAGTCATGAATCACAAAGTGGTAAGCGCCCTCCCGAAGGTTAAGCTACCTACTTCTTTTGCAACCCACTCCCATGGTGTGACGGGCGGTGTGTACAAGGCCCGGGAACGTATTCACCGTAGCATTCTGATCTACGATTACTAGCGATTCCGACTTCATGGAGTCGAGTTGCAGACTCCAATCCGGACTACGACAGACTTTATGTGGTCCGCTTGCTCTCGCGAGTTCGCTTCACTTTGTATCTGCCATTGTAGCACGTGTGTAGCCCTACTCGTAAGGGCCATGATGACTTGACGTCATCCCCACCTTCCTCCGGTTTGTCACCGGCAGTCTCCCTTGAGTTCCCACCATTACGTGCTGGCAACAAAGGATAAGGGTTGCGCTCGTTGCGGGACTTAACCCAACATTTCACAACACGAGCTGACGACAGCCATGCAGCACCTGTCTCACAGTTCCCGAAGGCACCTAAGCATCTCTGCTAAGTTCTGTGGATGTCAAGAGTAGGTAAGGTTCTTCGCGTTGCATCGAATTAAACCACATGCTCCACCGCTTGTGCGGGCCCCCGTCAATTCATTTGAGTTTTAACCTTGCGGCCGTACTCCCCAGGCGGTCGACTTAACGCGTTAGCTCCGGAAGCCACGCCTCAAGGGCACAACCTCCAAGTCGACATCGTTTACAGCGTGGACTACCAGGGTATCTAATCCTGTTTGCTCCCCACGCTTTCGCACCTGAGCGTCAGTCTTTGTCCAGGGGCCGCCTTCGCCACCGGTATTCCTCCAGATCTCTACGCATTTCACCGCTACACCTGGAATTCTACCCCCCTCTACAAGACTCTAGCTTGCCAGTTTCAAATGCAGTTCCCACGTTAAGCGCGGGGATTTCACATCTGACTTAACAAACCGCCTGCGTGCGCTTTACGCCCAGTAATTCCGATTAACGCTTGCACCCTCCGTATTACCGCGGCTGCTGGCACGGAGTTTAGCCGGTGCTTCTTCTGCGAGTAACGTCAATCAACCGTGCTATTAACACGACTGCCTTCCTCCTCGCTGAAAGTGCTTTACAACCCGAAGGCCTTCTTCACACACGCGGCATGGCTGCATCAGGCTTGCGCCCATTGTGCAATATTCCCCACTGCTGCCTCCCGTAGGAGTCTGGACCGTGTCTCAGTTCCAGTGTGGCTGGTCATCCTCTCAGACCAGCTAGGGATCGTCGCCTAGGTGAGCCATTACCCCACCTACTAGCTAATCCCATCTGGGCACATCCGATGGCGTGAGGCCCGAAGGTCCCCCACTTTGGTCCGAAGACGTTATGCGGTATTAGCTACCGTTTCCAGTAGTTATCCCCCTCCATCAGGCAGTTTCCCAGACATTACTCACCCGTCCGCCGCTCGCCGGCAAAGTAGTAAACTACTTCCCGCTGCCGCTCGACTTGCATGTGTTAGGCCTGCCGCCAGCGTTCAATCTGAGCCATGATCAAACTCTTCAATTTAAGATTTGTTTGATTTGCTATGAGTTAACATAGCGATGCTCAAAGATTACTTTCTGCAAATATGCATTCGAACCGAAGTTCAAATGTGTACTGCTTTGGTCACTCTTCAAGACTTTGATATTTCTTCTGCCTGCCGAAACAGGCGTCGATATCGTCTTGCGAGTGCCCACACAGATTGTCTGATAAATTGTTAAAGAGCGTTCGTTACCCGTTTGCCTTGCGGCGAATCTTACGGTAACGCGGGAGGCAGATAATACGCTTTCCCGCTACAGAGTCAATCACTTAATTTCCTCTGTTCTTCTCGGCTACTCAGTGAAGTTGCTCACAGCGCCGTGTCGATGGATGCGCATTATAGGGAGCTGCGTCAGAATGGCAAGGGTTTATCTTAAAGTTTTTTCTGACTGCTTGATGTTTGAACATAAAGATTACTTCTAACGCGTTTTTATCGCTTTTGGTAGCTCTGCCAAGCTGTTTAGCACCCAATCAGCGATTGCCTCACCTTCTGCCGTAACAGGCTTGCCGGTACGAACTAACACTTTAGTACCGATATTTGCCGCTAATGCGGCCTGCATATCTTCAATTTTGTCACCAACCATATAAGAAGAAGCCAGATCGATGTTCAATTCACTTTGTGCTTGCAGTAACATGCCCGGTAATGGCTTGCGGCATTCACATGTTTCACGGAACTCCGCTACACTCGCGTCTGGATGGTGAGGACAGAAGTAGACGCCATCCAAATCAACACCGCGATCAGCCAGCGACCAGTCCATCCATTCGGTTAGACTTAAAAACTGATCTTCAGTAAACATGCCACGGGCAATACCCGATTGGTTGGTCACCAGTACTAGTGCAAAACCCATTTCTTTCAATTCACGACACGCATCTATAACGCCGTCTATAAATTGAAAATTATCGATTTCGTGGACATAACCGTGGTCGACATTAATTGTACCATCACGATCTAAAAATATTGCGGGAACGGGCTGAGTCACTTATTTGCTCCTGAGGGCTGTAAACCCCATTAGTATCGCATGTTTTATTACCGATTGAGAATGGAAGAGAATCAGTGCTGCCGGTTGACTTGGCCGTCTAGACGCCTTAACATCCGATCTATACTTTGGTTCTGCTGAAGTTTACTTTTTATCTAGCCACGGAAATAACGATAAAATAAGAATAATATGATTAAACTTTCTCACATCAGCAAACTGTTCCAGCAAGGAACACGCACCATAACCGCGCTTTCCGACGTGAGTTTGCACGTCCCTGCCGGGCAAATTTATGGCGTCATCGGTGCCTCTGGTGCCGGTAAAAGCACATTGATTCGGTGCGCCAATATGTTAGAACGCCCTACCAGCGGTCAGGTTCTGGTGGACGGGCAAGATCTGACAACCTTATCTGAACGCGAACTGACGCGTGCTCGTCGTCAGATTGGCATGATTTTCCAGCATTTCAATTTGCTCTCCTCCCGCACAGTGTATGGCAATATCGCGCTGCCACTTGAACTGGACAATATGTCTCGTGCAGATATAAAGAAGAGAGTGACTGAGCTATTGGATTTGGTTGGTCTGGCCGACAAGCAAGATGCTTATCCAGCGAATCTGTCTGGTGGCCAGAAACAACGCGTGGCAATTGCCCGTGCTTTAGCCAGCAATCCTAAAGTTCTGCTGTGTGATGAAGCCACCAGCGCGTTAGACCCTGCCACCACGCGTTCGATTCTGGAACTGCTTAAAGACATTAATCGTCGTTTGGGGCTGACTATTTTGCTTATCACCCATGAAATGGATGTGGTGAAACGCATTTGTGATCAAGTTGCAGTAATAAGTGAAGGCAAATTGATTGAAAAAGATAGCGTCAGCGAAGTGTTCTCTCATCCGAAAACGCCTCTGGCGCAGCAATTTATTCAATCCACCCTGCATTTGGATATTCCAGAAGATTACGCCAAACGTATGACGCAGGAGCCAACAGCGGATCGCGTTCCACTACTGAAATTAGAGTTCACCGGCCAGTCAGTTGATGCACCGTTAATTTCGCAAGCGGTGCGCCGATTCAATATCGATATTGGTATCCTTAGCTCGCAAATGGATTATGCCGGCGGCGTCAAATTTGGTGTCATGCTGGCAGAATTGCATGGCGATAATCAGGATGGCCTCGCTGCCATCAAGTTCTTGCAAGATCATCATGTAAAAGTAGAGGTTCTGGGTTATGTCTGAGGCAATGATGTGGTTAATGGGCCGCGGCGTCTGGGAAACTCTAATGATGACGTTTGTCTCTGGTTTCTTTGGTTTTGTTTTAGGCTTGCCGGTTGGCGTTTTGCTGTATATCACGCGTCCGGGGCAAATTATTGCCAACAAAAATATTTATCGCACGCTGTCCGGAGTGGTGAATATCTTCCGCTCCATACCTTTTATTATCTTATTGGTATGGATGATTCCATTTACTCGGATGATTGTCGGGACTTCGATTGGTTTACAAGCGGCGATTGTGCCGTTGACTGTCGGCGCAGCACCTTTTATTGCTCGCATGGTAGAAAATGCGCTACTGGAAATCCCCTCGGGTCTGGTTGAAGCCGCGCGTGCGATGGGCGCAACACCGATGCAAATCATCAAAAAGGTATTATTGCCAGAAGCCCTACCGGGTTTGGTCAATGCCGCTACTATTACACTAATTACCCTGGTAGGCTATTCCGCTATGGGGGGGGCAGTAGGTGCCGGCGGCCTCGGCCAGATCGGTTATCAGTATGGTTACATCGGCTATAACGCCACAGTAATGAATACAGTATTAGTATTATTAGTCGTCCTGGTTTACCTGATTCAGCTGAGTGGCGATCGGATCGTAAAAGCCGTTACCCACAAATAGTATTAACATATAGATTACCCAAAGAAATTGAGGTAGCAGGCCGGCAGTAAGCGAATGAATCCTGATGAGCTTACGCAAGTAAATGATTCAGGTGAGTAAACGTAGCTAATAAGCCTGCTGCCCCAAGTACGAAGGGTATAGCGACTGCCTCACACAGCGGCGCATCTTAACGAATGTTTATAGAGGAAGAGATATGTCTTTAAAATTCAAGTCTATCGCGGCTGTCAGCGCACTGATTGGTACCTTGGCTCTGGTGGGTTGCGGCCCTGCGGAAAAAGATCCAAACCACATTAAAGTCGGCGTAATTGTCGGCGCTGAACAGCAAGTTGCTGAAGTCGCTCAGAAAGTGGCAAAAGACAAATACGGTCTTGATGTTGAGCTGGTCACGTTCAATGACTATGTGTTACCGAACGAAGCACTGAGTAAAGGTGATATTGATCTGAATGCTTTCCAACATAAACCTTATCTGGATCAGCAAATTAAAGATCGCGGCTACAAACTGGTTTCTGTTGGTAACTCATTCGTTTACCCAATTGCGGGTTACTCTAAAAAAATCAAATCATTGGAAGAGCTACAGCCAGGTTCTCAGGTAGCACTGCCAAATGACCCGACGAACCTGGGGCGTTCTCTGTTACTGCTGCAAAAAGTAGGTTTGATTAAACTGAAAGACGGTGTTGGCCTGCTGCCAACCGTACTGGATGTAGTTGAGAATCCTAAAAATCTGAAACTGGTTGAGCTGGAAGCACCTCAGTTACCACGCTCTTTGGATGACCAACAAATCGCGCTGGCGATTATCAACACCACTTACGCTAGCCAAATCGGCCTGACACCGGCTAAAGATGGCCTGTTTGTTGAAGATAAAGATTCACCTTACGTTAATCTGATCGTGGCCCGTGAAGATAATAAAGATGCAGAAAATGTGAAGAAATTCGTTCAGGCTTATCAATCTGATGAAGTTTACGATGCAGCAAACAAAGCCTTCAACGGTGGTGCAGTTAAAGGTTGGTAATGGTTTATCAACTATTTTGCTGAACACAGCGTTAGCTAAATTCAATGTTTGCTAAATATATTGCAAGACGGGCTAAAGCCCGTCTTGTTATTTGCATAATAGATTGCTTCAATAGCGCCTCTTAAATAAAAAGGCTGAGGAATTTCTATGCGTGCGTTACCTCTGTGTCTGTTAGCCCTTTCGCTAACTGGATGTTCCATGCTTCAATCAAAGCCATCCACCACAGATAGCCCTGTTAAACAACCGACTGCGGTTGTCAAAACCAGCCCTACGCCAGCGCCACGTCCGGCACCGGTAAAGCTTTATAAAAGCGCTGAAGAGTTAGTTGGCAAGCCTTTCCGCGATTTAGGTGAGGTGTCAGGTGAGTCCTGCCAGACAACCATGCAGGATTCTCCACCGAGCATTTCAACGGCCCGCAAGCGAATGCAGATTCGCGCCTCTTATATGAAGGCCAATGCGGTCTTGCTGCATCAATGTGAAATCCAAAGTGGTGTTCCCGGCTGCTATCAACAAGCCGTGTGCCAAGGCTCTGCATTGAACGTTTCATCAAAATGAGTGTTTTCTCCTTTAATCAGATTGGGGTTATCCGCTCACCTTATAAAGAGAAGTTTGCGGTACCACGCCAACCCGGTCTGATTGAAGATGGCGGCGGTGAATTGCAGTTCATCCCGCCCTATAACCAGCCCGAAGCCGTACGCGGTTTATCTGACTTCAGTCATGTATGGGTGATATTTATTTTCCATCAGACGATGGAGGGGGGCTGGCGTCCGACGGTGCGGCCACCCCGCTTAGGTGGCAATACCCGGATGGGCGTTTTTGCCACTCGCTCCACTTTCCGGCCAAATCCTATCGGCATGTCGTTGATTGAGCTGAAAGGGATACGTTGCCAGGGCGCAGAGGTGATTCTAGAGTTGGGCAGTTTGGATCTGGTGGATGGCACACCGGTGATTGATATCAAACCCTACTTGCCCTTCGCTGAGAGCCGGCCTCAGGCACGAGCGGGTTTTGCTCAATCAGTACCGGATGCCGACATGCAGGTCTGTTTTTCGAGTCGTGCAGAACAACAGTTAGCAGACCAGCAGCAGCGTTATCCACAATTACGGCGTTTTATCAGCCAGGTTCTGGCGCAAGATCCACGTCCTGCCTACCGCAAAGGTGACCACGAAAGCCGAGAGTATGCTGTTCTACTGCTGGAATTTAACGTGTGCTGGCGAGTGATGGGAAGCCAAACAGAAGTGTTATCACTCGACCCACACTAAATTTTACCCTGCTCTCTTTTGACAACCGGTACTCACTGGTAAACTAAACCACTTTTTACTTTTTTGGCTGCCTCTATTTGTTGCAGCGCTAATGGAACCAAAACATCATGCGTACTAGCCAATATCTGCTCTCCACTCAGAAGGAGACACCTGCCGATGCTGAAGTGATCAGCCACCAACTGATGCTTCGTGCCGGGATGATCCGCAAACTGGCTTCAGGTCTTTATACCTGGTTGCCGACCGGAGTTCGGGTGTTGAAAAAAGTCGAAAACATCGTGCGCGAAGAGATGAATAACGCCGGTGCAATCGAAGTTTCGATGCCGGTGGTACAACCGGCTGATTTGTGGCAAGAGAGTGGCCGCTGGGAGCAGTATGGCCCTGAGCTGTTGCGTTTTGTCGATCGTGGCGAGCGCCCTTTTGTACTTGGCCCAACTCATGAAGAAGTCATTACTGACCTGATTCGCGGTGAGATCAACTCTTACAAACAGTTACCGCTGAATTTCTTCCAAATCCAGACCAAATTCCGTGATGAAGTTCGTCCACGCTTTGGCGTGATGCGTGCCCGTGAGTTCCTAATGAAAGATGCTTACTCTTTCCACACTACTCAGGAATCGTTGCAGGAAACTTACGATGCGATGTATACCGCTTACAGTAAAATTTTTGCGCGTATGGATCTGAATTTCCGTGCGGTGCTGGCAGATACAGGCTCAATTGGTGGCAGTGCATCCCACGAATTCCAGGTGCTGGCTGAAAGCGGTGAAGACGATATCGTGTTCTCAACCGAGTCAGACTATGCCGCTAACATCGAGTTTGCTGAAGCACTCGCACCGTCTGAACCACGCACCGGTGCGACAGAAGAACTGCGTATTATTGATACGCCAAATGCAAAAACCATCGCTGAATTGGTTGAGCAGTTCAAACTGCCGATTGAGAAAACTGTGAAAACCTTATTGGTTCATGCTCACGAAGAGAGTGGCCATAAGTTGGTTGCATTGCTGGTGCGCGGTGATCACGAACTGAATGAAATCAAAGCAGAGAAACTGCCACAAGTTGCTAAGCCACTGACTTTCGCCACGGAAGAAGAGATCCGCGCAGTAATTGGCGCAGGGCCAGGCTCATTAGGCCCAGTTAATTTACAGTTGCCTGTCGTAGCTGATCGCAGTGTTGTGGTGATGAGCGATTTCGGTGCTGGCGCAAATATTGATGATAAACATTACTTTGGCATCAACTGGGAGCGTGATTTGCCGTTACCCCAAGTGGCTGACCTGCGTAATGTCGTGGAAGGCGATATCAGCCCAGATGGTAAAGGCACGCTGCAAATCAAACGCGGTATCGAAGTGGGTCATATCTTCCAGTTAGGTACTAAATACTCGGAAGCGATGAAAGCCACAGTTCAGGGCGAAGATGGCCGTAATCAGGTCATGACGATGGGCTGCTACGGTATCGGGGTTTCCCGCGTGGTCGCTGCGGCCATTGAACAGAATTATGATGAGCGCGGTATTATTTGGCCGGATGCGATTGCACCATTCCAGGTTGCCATTCTGCCGATGAATATGCACAAATCTTTCCGTGTCAAAGAGCTGGCGGAAGAGTTGTATGCCACCCTGCGCTCACACGGTATTGATGTGATTCTTGACGATCGTAAAGAGCGCCCAGGGGTGATGTTTGCCGACATGGAGCTGATTGGCGTGCCACACAATATCGTCATTGGTGACCGCAATCTTGATAGCGAAGAAGTGGAATACAAAAACCGTCGCATCGGTGAGAAGCAGATGATTAAAACCAGTGAGATTATTGAGTTCCTACTGAGCCAAATCAAACGCTAATTAGCAGTTAATTGAATCACCACAAAACCGCTGGCGAGTGAATAGCTACCAGCGGTTTTTTATTGCCGTCACAATCGCCGTTATTTACTGTCGCAGCTCTTGTTCGCATTAAACTGAATATCACCTGCCGGAATCAGCGTCTTATCGGACTGCCCTTCTTCCATTGATGGCCGAATATCAAAATGACCATTGAGCGTCAGGAATACCGGCTCACCGACATTTTTACGCGCGTTTAAATACCCCCTTTCCAAGGCGATATTGTTTTCAACCGGGAAAGTTTTACCGGTTGCACAATCGGTAAATACTGCTGCATCAGCAAAATACTTATACATACCACTTAACGGCATCGGTGTTTTGGGTAATGGCTGATTACTCGGCGTAAGCTGGTAATTGAGGGTAGATTTAATCGGCAGCCCTTGTTGATCAAGCATCACCAAATTTTTACCGACCGGCAGGAAATAACGTTTCTCGCCCTGGCCGTTGGTTAACACTAATTTATCCGCCGTACGCGTCCACTGACCATATTCGGCAAAGGCTTTATCGCCTTCTTGGTTGTCAGCTGAATGCACAACGCCCCGATAAATTTCTTTCAAGACAAATGTTCCATCACTATCAAGGAACAGTGAAGTCTCTAAACCACTGCAATCGGCACAGGGCAACACCCCTTGATAACTTTGCTGCATAGGTTGTAAAGCCTGTTCAACCGGCTGATAGCGATTATTACACCCAAGTAATGACAGCGTACCTACTGCCAAAAACAGCGTTATCGTTAATTTTCTCACAGTTATTCTCCCATACTGTGTGCGACATATAAGGAACGAAGACGCCTGAGCCGCAATACAATGAGGCTCAAGACAGCTATCGGCATCATTCCTGATGAATTTTTCCACGCAACGCTTTGGTCGCGCCTTTACGAACTTTACTCTCGACTCGCCTTATTTTTGAGCCTTTGGTTGGTTTGGTCGCCCGACGAGCCTTTTCCACTACCATTGCCTGACGGATTAATGCCACCAGCCGCGCTAAAGCTGCCTCGCGATTCATATCCTGACTGCGATATTCTTGCGCTTTAATGATAACGACACCATCGGCAGTTACCAAATGGCTATTTAATAACAACAACCTCTCTTTATAGTACTCTGGCAGGCTTGAGGCCTTAATGTCAAAGCGCAGATGAATAGCTGTTGAGGTTTTATTGACGTGCTGGCCTCCCGCCCCCTGCGCCCGGATCGCGGTCAGCTCAATCTCGCTGTCGGGTAGACTGACACTATTCGATATAATCAGCACACTTATTGCCCATTATTTTGCCATTCGGCAAAACTAATTTCCAGATTATTCTGGGCATCTGATAACCAGATAGTCCCCTCTTGCAGCGTCGCCTGTAGTGACATATTACGGTGAGAAAGTGCTGCCAACTTAGCCATCTGGTCATCATCAAGGAAACGCACCCGCAGGTTACGGTGCCCGGATAATTTACCCTGAACTTGTGGCCACCACACTTTAGCGGCACGTTCGCTGTAAGCATATAACACGACCTGCTGTGACTGATTACAGGCTTTGCGCAGACGCTTCTCTTCCGGCAGCCCCAATTCAACCCACAATTCAATGCCATTATGGTCATTATGCCGCCAAATTTCCGGCTCATCGTCAGCGCTCAAACCTTTAGTAAACTGTAAACGCTCGTCAGCATGGCAAATCCATGCCAGTAAACGCAGCATCATACGTTGGTCAGTTTCAGACGGGTGTTGTGCAATAGTCAGGTTAATATCCTGAAAAAAATTACGATCCATATCTGCAATATTAACCGCAGCTTTATGGATGGTTGCTTTTAGTGCCATGTGTGACCTCTTAATTATCTGGTGGACAGTGTACTTGATTACGTCAGTCAACAGCCAGCGCGGTATAAAGAGGATTATTCGTGACATCAATACTAAAAAGAAAGCTTTGTTCTGTCTCTAATATCTCTATCACTCCTGTGCTATAGTCCTTATAAGTTCAGAGTTTATCTTCGTAGGTTGACAGTGTGCCGCTTCCGCTGAGAATCTACTGGGTTAAACTTTTCCAGGAGGATTACTGTGCAGCAATACTGTGAATTAGTACGCCGTTTTTATGCACAAATTGCGAGTGGTGACCAGGGCTACGTGTCAGATGCACTGGGTTGTGTATTGAAAACATTGGACGAAGTTGCGGCTAACGACGCACTCCCGTCCTCCGTTAGGGAACAGGCGGCCTTTGCCGCCGCTAACTTATTGGTGAGCGATTATGTCGATGAGTGAAGAGTATCAACCCATCAATTGTGATGACTACGATAATCTAGAGCTCGCCTGCCAACATCACCTGATACTGACGTTGAAGTTGAGAGGCGGTGAGATAGTAGAAGGGAAGGCCAGTGATCTGCTGCTAAGAAAAAAGGTCGAGTACCTGATTGTCGAACAAGAAGGGGCAGTACGCGAGTTGCGTCTGGACCATATCGCCAGCTTCAGTCACCCCGAGATTGGGACTGTCGTGGTGAGTGCATCATAGTTTCTATTCCATGATATTGACGACGGGCCGCTGAAAAGTGGCCCGTTCTGCATTGACTCGTCTGACTTCTCGCAGCCGTCGTGTTTAAGGTTTTAAACTCGCATAGTAAGCTGCCAAATCTGAAAAATCCTCATCAGACAAATTAGAAACATATGCCCGCATCACTTCAGCCTGCCCACCAGTGCGCCCCCCTTTCTTATACGCTGCCAATGCCTGTTCCAGATACATAGCATTTTGCCCAGCCAGATTAGGATACATCGGTACCGAAACCTTGCCTTCAGCACCATGACAAGCCACACAACTGGCGGATTTAACCCGCCCGGCCTCAATGTCATTTTTTGCCAATACCGAAAAGCTACACAAACTTAATGCCACTAGACTCACGACAAGTTTCATTATTGCTCCTCAAAATAGACCGTTTTATTTATTGTTATTTTATTATTCCGATTTGGCCCAATTAAGATGCCAACACGGTTCACCTTCTTTAGCCTGGCCTGCCTGAGCCACAAATACCCCAGCAGCAGCAATCAATTGTTCGCCAAAATAGAGCAGCGGAATACGTTCCCGTTGCCACGGCGGTACCCCCAACTCTTGCCATATCTTTTTGCTTTGACGTGAATGGTGCCGCCCGACAATATTGATCTCACCCTGTAAACCGAAACGGATGCTGATAACCTCACCGACCGCCGCCGCCCTGACGGTTTGCCCGCCATCAGCAACAAAGCTCAGTACTCCCAGATTAGCCGGTAAAACTAACGGCTGCGGCAATACATCGGTGGCCTTAACTACCTCCCAAGGCAGATGCGGGGTTTTTATCTCCGTCAAAGGAGATAATAGAAATAAATATTGCCGAAAGCGACGAACCTGATACGCCCCAAGCATCAGTTGCGGCTCGGCATCTTGCCGTGCCATTGCGACTTCCAACCATAAACGTTGCAACTGATTCTGTGACGGCATTGACGCCCCCAGCCCCGCCAGCCAACGGCGTAATAAGGCAGCCCGTTTCACCTCTGATGCCAACAATAACCCCTCAATAGAGAGTGAGCCATCAGGACGTTGCAGTTGTTGCAGATTATCGGCCAGTAACTCATCCAACAGTTGTTCCTGCTCGGCACATAGCCCCGCACTGCGCGCTGTGGATTGAGCAAAATGAGGCCAGCGCTGATAAAGCAAAGGTAAGACTCTTAAACGCAGAAAGTTGCGATCAAAACGATCGTCTTGATTGCTGTCATCCTCAATCCACGATAACTGTTGCGCACAGGCGTAGTTTTCTAACATCTCGCGGGAAAAAGCCAGCAATGGCCGCAACAATTGGCTGTGAGCAAATGGCAAGCTGGCCGCCATGCCAGATAGCCCCGCCGGGCCGCTGCCCCGTTTGAGAGCCAGCAGGAAGGTTTCACATTGGTCATCTAAATGTTGAGCGGTGAGTAACACCTCGTCTGCTGCCATATGAGAGGAGAATGCCTGATAACGCGCGGTTCTGGCGGCCGCCTCTACGCCATTTTGGCGCGAGTCAATTTTCACCCGCACCACCTCAAGCGGAACTTGCCATTGTTCACACTGCCGCTGGCAATGTTTTACCCAACTGTCTGCCAATGGGTTTAATCCATGATGAATATGAATCGCGCGTACTTTTAGCTCCGGAATCAGCTGCTCACGTAAACAAACCAACAAATGTAGCAATACACTCGAATCCAACCCACCGCTGAATCCCACCAATACATGGCGATGATCGCCCAATTGCGCGAATAGCGGGTTAAGTAACACATTAGGCATAAGGGCGGCTGAGTTCATGTCATTCCAACGTCATTTCGTATAGCTCCAGAGGTAAACCATCTGGGTCAGTAAAGAAAGTAAAACGTGATTGGGTATAGGGATCAATGCGAACCGCTTCGCAAATCACACCGTCAGCCGCCAGTTTGTTGACTGCCAGCTCGATATCATCAACCTGGAAAGCCAGATGGCGCAGGCCACAAGCCTCAGGGCGGCTAGGCCGTCCTGCTGGGGAAGGGAAGGAAAATAGCTCAACCGTATATTGCCCGTTTAAAGCTAAATCTGCTTTCCACGAGTCTCGCGCTTCGCGGTAAACCTCACTCATCAGCGTGAACCCCAGCACCTCGCAGTAAAATCTTTTGCTGACCTGATAATCTGAGCCAATGATCGCAATATGATGAATCTGACGTATTGCTAGCATGTATTACTCCAATTTAATCATTAGTCTTCAGCACATTGACCCAATAACGGCCATCATCGTCGCGTTTGGCACCATGAATATCCGTTTCAAATCCAGGGTAATGCGCGCCGATGGCACACAGCATCAGCAGGAAATCCAATACCGCACGGCTCTCTTTGCTGATCATTTCCCCCGGCATCACCAGCGGAACGCCCGGTGGATAAGGCAGGATCATGTTAGCAACCACTTTACCTATCAAGTCACTCATTTCACAGGCTACTATGTTACCGCGGATCTGTTGTTGGAACATATCGTATGGCGTCAGTTTCATCTCTGGCAGCACGTCAAAAGACTGGCGCATTAAACGCGGTAAATCATGTTGACGGATCAATTTATGGATACTGGCGGCCAAGTCCTGAATACGCATATGACGATAGAAATCAGGATCTTCTGCAAACAGGTCTGGCAGCATGTTTTTAACCCGCAAATTAAGATCATAAGCACGCTTGAACTCCATCAGGCCGCGTAATAAGCTCATTGCCTTGGTTTTATCAATACCAATACTGAATAAAAACAGCAAATTATACGGGCCGGTCTTTTCCACCACCACACCGCGTTCATCCAAAAATTTAGCCACCAATGCTGCGGGAATGCCTTCTTCTTCAAGCTCCCCCTGGCGGCTCATACCCGGTGTCAGGATGGTCACTTTGATCGGGTCCAGATACATATGATCAGCATCCGCATCACTGAAACCATGCCACTCTTGCCCTGGCTGTAGCGGCCAGCAAGCTATTTCATCAATATTATCCGGCTGCCAGACATCAAAGAACCAATTATCACTTTCCGAGCGTAAACGCCGCACCTCGTTGCGAAAATGCATTGCCCGCTCAATTGAGCGCATAATCATCCGCCTGCCCGGTTGACCACGCATCATGGCTGCGGCCGTTTCCATCGACGCAACAATAGCGTAATTCGGTGAAGTGGTGGTGTGCATCATATAAGCTTCATTAAAAGTGCCTTCATTGTAGTCACCTTTAATATGAATCATTGATGCCTGAGAGAATGCGGCCAGTAATTTATGCGTCGATTGCGTTTCATAGAATACTTTTCCTGTCATCCGCTCACCACTCATACCACTTTTCCCCTCATAGATTTCATGAAAGTTCGTGTAGGGCACCCAAGCAGAATCAAAGTGAATGGAGGGAACATCCAACGTCTGCTTAATATAATCAGTATTATAGAGTAACCCGTCATAGGTCGAATTGGTTATCACCGCATGTACCGGCCAGTGCGCATTGGGGGTCTGAGCCACTTTCTCGCTGATACTTTCGTGGGTAAATTCACGCTGGGGAATGCCGCCTAAAATACCGTAAGCATTACGGGCTGGGCACAAATAAATAGGAATAATATTAGTCATCATCAATAGATGAGTCAGCGACTTATGGCAATTACGGTCAATCAGCACGGTGCTACCGGAAGGTGCGGAGTACATCCCGACGATTTTATTTGCCGTTGATGTCCCGTTAGTCACCATATAGCTCTGTTCCGCATTAAATGTCCGAGCGATATATTCTTCAGCGTCCAGATGCGGCCCACTGTGATCTAATAATGAACCGAGTTCAGTGACTGAAATCGAAACATCAGCCTTGAGGGTATTAGCACCAAAGAAGTCATAGAATAAACTGCCCACCGGGCTTTTTTGAAATGCAGTCCCCGCCATATGACCAGGGGTACAGAATGTGTATTTCCCTTCTTTGACATAATTAAATAATGCCTTGGTTAAAGGCGGCGTAATGCTATCCAAATATTCAGCGGTATATTGTTCAATATGCTGTGCAATATCTTCTGCCGCACTCAATGCATATTCAAAGAAATAAAGCGCCATGCGCATTTCATGCAGGCTGACATCCAGTGAGGAAGTGGTATTGATAAATGAATAAATCGGGAGATATTCATTTAGCTCATTGATTTCAGCACAAAGATCAGCACTGTACTGATCCCAATCGAAAATCACACCAATAATCCGCGCATTATGTTCGATCAACTTGAGCAGATCGCCGCGATCCTGAGGATAGACCAACTGAAAACCTCTGGTCAGCAGGGCATCATTTAGCTCACGAATGGGTTCATCTTTATAGTAAACCCCCATCGGCCCCATGATAGCGATGATGTTCATCTGTAATCCTCATATTGTTCATCAATTATCTATAACAACATGAAAATTAAATTTTTGCCAAAAGTATTATGAAGTTAGATATTATTACTCGCGGCTTATAAACAAAAAATCCGACCCATAATATAAGGATCGGATTTCAATATCTCACTGAATCGCCCGGTAATACGGGCATGATTAATCAGCAATAACCATAAGTCATCAGACGCTGATAACGACGATTTAATAACTCTTCATTATTAAATACATCCAGATCAGTGAGGTCAGCCAGCAATTGAGCTTTCAGTGAAGCCGAAATTGCCGTGTAATCACGGTGTGCGCCACCGAGAGGCTCAGGGATAACCGAGTCGATCATCTTCAATTCTTTCAGACGATGAGCCGTAATGCCCATTGCTTCTGCGGCTAATGGTGCTTTATCGGCACTTTTCCACAAAATTGAGGCACAACCCTCTGGGGAGATAACGGAATAGGTGCTGTATTGCAGCATATTCACTTTATCGCCCACACCAATTGCCAATGCGCCGCCAGAGCCGCCTTCACCAATAACGGTACAAATAATGGGTACATTCAGACGCGACATTTCACGCAGGTTACGTGCAATCGCCTCAGACTGACCACGTTCTTCCGCGCCGACCCCCGGATACGCTCCTGGCGTATCAATGAAAGTGATGATTGGCAGCTTAAAGCGCTCAGCCATCTCCATCAGACGTAATGCCTTGCGATAACCTTCCGGCGCAGGCATCCCAAAGTTACGACGGATCTTCTCTTTGGTTTCGCGGCCTTTCTGATGACCAATGATCATCACCGGGCGACCATCCAGACGAGCAATACCGCCAACGATGGCTTTATCGTCAGCATAAGCACGGTCGCCTGCCAACTCTTCGAAATCAGTAAAGATATTAGCGATATAATCCAGGGTATAAGGACGACGAGGATGGCGTGCCAGTTGGGCAATCTGCCATGCGCCGAGGTCCGAAAAAATCTTCCGCGTCAGCTCAACACTTTTCTCACGCAGACGCTGGACCTCTTCATCCAGATTAATATCTAATTTTTCGTCTTGACGGCTGACTGCGGTCAGCGAGTCAATTTTCGCTTCCAGCTCTGCAATCGGCTGTTCAAAATCAAGAAAATTCAGACTCATAACATTCCTATTTTAGTCAAATTCCAGTTCTACCTGCTCATTACCTACCAACGTTCGCAAATCTATCAATAAGCGATCGGTGGGCGTCACGCGCCATGTGGCTCCAAACCGCAGCCGGGCGCGAGCATCTTCCCGTTGGTAATAAAGGTGCACTGGGATCGTCCCCGCTCGATGGGGTTCCAACGACTGACGGAGACGGTTCAAAAGCTGGTCATCAATTTGCCTGTCGGTCAGCGATATAGCAAGCCCACGGGCATATTTTTCACGAGCTTCACTGATGTCCATTAACTCACGGGCGGTCATTTTAAGTCCACCACTAAAGTCATCAAAGCTGACCTGCCCGGTGGCTATCAGGATACGGTCTTTTTCCAATAAATGCTGATATTTTTCCAACGCATCGGTAAATAGCATCACCTCCAGACGGCCAGAACGGTCATCCAGCGTACAAATGCCAATACGATTACCACGTTTTGTTACCATAACCCTTGCAGCGATGACCAGCCCCACCGCAGTGGTCATTTTGCCCCGATCCGTCGGATGCATATCTTTTAAACGCAGCCCGCCGGCATAACGTTCTATTTCCTTCAGATATTGGGTAATCGGATGACCGGTCAGATACAGCCCCAGCGTCTCCCGCTCACCGTCTAAAACTATCTGCTCTTGCCACGGCGGCACATTAGCATAAGATTGCTCAACCTGCTCAGGTGCATCCGCTAATACGCCAAACATATCTGCCTGACCAATGGCTTCGGCCTTAGCATGTTGATCCGCTGCTTTCAGCGCTTCGCCCAGCGAGCTCATCAAGGCAGCTCGGTGCGGCCCTAAGCGGTCAAAGGCACCTGACATGACCAGTTTTTCTAAGATTCGCCGATTCAGTTTTTTGGTATCAACGCGAGCGCATAAATCAAATAACTCTTTGAAGTAGCCGCCCTCTTTACGCGCGTCCAGAATGGCCTCGATCGGCGCTTCACCGACGCCCTTAATTGCGCCGATGCCGTAAACAATTTCACCCTCATCGTTTACATGGAAATGATACAAGCCGCTGTTGATGTCTGGCGGCAGTATTTTCAGCCCCATACGCCAACACTCATCCACCAAGCCAACCACTTTATCGGTGTTATCCATATCCGCAGTCATAACCGCTGCCATAAATTCAGCCGGATAATGGGCTTTTAACCATAGCGTTTGGTAGGAAACCAGAGCGTAAGCGGCGGAGTGAGATTTGTTAAAACCATAACCGGCGAATTTTTCCACCAGATCAAAGATCTTAATCGCCAGTTCTCCGTCAATCCCCTGCTCTTTCGCCCCATCTTCAAATACCGAGCGCTGTTTAGCCATTTCAGCCGGGTTTTTCTTACCCATTGCACGACGCAACATATCTGCGCCACCGAGTGAGTAACCCGACAGAACCTGTGCAATCTGCATCACCTGTTCCTGATACAAGATGATGCCATAGGTTGGCTCCAGCACTGGTTTTAGGCATTCATGCTGCCATTCAATATCTGGGTAAGAGATTGCTTCGCGACCATGTTTACGGTCAATAAAGTTATCTACCATCCCAGATTGCAGTGGGCCTGGGCGGAATAACGCCACCAGTGCTATCATATCCTCGAAGCAGTCAGGCTTCAGGCGTTTGATCAAATCTTTCATGCCCCTGGATTCAAGCTGGAATACCGCCGTCGTTTCCGAACGTTGCAGCATATCAAAGCTTTTTTTATCTTCCAGCGGAATGGAAGCAATATCAATCGGTTCCAGACCGGTTTTGGCACGCCGGGCATTGATCATCTCCAGCGCCCAGTTAATGATGGTTAAGGTGCGCAAACCAAGGAAGTCAAACTTCACCAGGCCGGCATATTCCACATCATTTTTATCGAACTGAGTAACCGGGTTTTTACCTTCAGCATCGCAATAGAGCGGTGCAAAATCGGTAATTTTGGTCGGTGCAATAACCACCCCACCGGCGTGTTTACCGGCGTTACGTGTGACACCTTCCAGCTTACGCGCCATGTCGATAAGCGCCCTGACCTCTTCGTCTGCCTCATAGATTTCAGGCAGTTGCGGTTCAGCCGCAAAGGCCTTCTCCAGCGTCATCCCCGGATCCGGTGGCACCAATTTTGAGATGCGGTCGACGAAACCGTAAGGATGCCCCAGCACACGGCCCACATCGCGGATCACCGCTTTCGCGGCCATTGTACCGAAGGTAATTATCTGGGAAACGGCGTCGCGGCCATACATTTCGGCCACATGTTCTATCACCAGATCGCGTTTCTCCATACAGAAGTCAACGTCAAAGTCCGGCATTGAAACACGTTCGGGGTTGAGAAAACGTTCGAACAGCAGGTCAAATTCCAGCGGGTCCAAATCGGTAATTTTTAGCGCGTAAGCCACCAGAGAACCTGCACCTGACCCTCGCCCCGGCCCGACCGGTACACCATTATCTTTCGACCACTGGATAAACTCCATAACGATCAGGAAGTAACCGGGGAACCCCATCTGGTTAATAACCTTTAGCTCAATATCGAGCCGTTCGTCATACTCTGGCCGTTTTTGTGCTCGCTCTTCAGGATCAGGGAAGAGCAACTCCAGACGCTCTTCCAGACCTTGCTTCGATTTCTCAACCAGAAAATCTTCCGTACTCATATCGCCAGTCGGGAACTGTGGTAAGAAGTATTCCCCAAGGCGAATGGTCACGTTACAACGTTTGGCGATTTCAACGCTGTTGAACAGCGCTTCAGGAATGTCCGCGAATAGCTCGCACATCTGCGCCTCATCGCGCATAAACTGCTGAGGGCTATAGTTTTTAGGTCGCTTAGGATCGACCAATGTAAAACCGTCATGAATAGCAACGCGGATCTCATGAGCGTCAAAGTCAGATTCATCGATAAAACGCACATCATTGGTGGCTACAACCGGCAAGCCGCGTTCCGTCGCCAATGCGACTGCGGCATGAAGATAGTTCTCTTCGTCTGGCCGACCGGTACGGATTAACTCCAAATAGTAGCTGTCAGGGAAATGCTCTTGATAAAAATCAAGGCACAGGTCAACCTGCACCTGATTGCCACGCAACATAAACTTGCCGACATCCCCCATCCGGCCACCGGAGAGCAGAATCAGCCCTTCTTTATGCTTAATAAGCCAGTCGCGATCAATGATCGGGCCAGCAGCGCCATAACCACGTTGATAAGCTTCGGATATCAGTAAGGTGAGGTTTTGGTAACCGTCATTATTACGGGCCAATACGGTGAGGTGAGCCAACTCATCACCCAGAATTTCACTTTGCACATAGAAATCTGCGCCAATGATGGGTTTAATCCCTGCACTGTGGGCGCTACCGTAGAATTTTACCAGACCACACAAGTTGGTAAAGTCGGTAATGGCCAGAGCGGGCATACCTAATGCAGCAGCTCTCTTCACCAAGGGCCCAATCTTGGCTAATCCATCGATCATGGAGTAATCGCTGTGAACACGCAGGTGGACAAAACGAGGTTCGGCCATATCCAGATACCAGAAATTAGTGGATTGAATCATATCCTGAGCAACTTATTGCCAAGGAGTCATACCCATATATTATGGATGTTGCTTGGTGATTTACACCAGACCCAGCACACGCTTGACCGGGCCAAAGCTACGCCGATGATGTTCGGTGGCCCCTAAAGCCGCTAGTCTTTCCAGATGAAAGGCGGTTGGGTAACCTTTGTGCTGTGCGAAACCATATCCAGGAAAACTCAGATCCAATTCAGTCATTTCGCGGTCTCGCGTCACTTTAGCCAAAATAGACGCGGCACTGATCTCTGCGACACGGCTGTCTCCTTTGACTACTGCCAATGATGGCATAGCCAGTTTTGGGCAACGGTTGCCATCAATCAGCACATAATCAGGTGCAATATGTAGCCCTGCAACGGCTCTTTGCATTGCGAGCATTGTCGCGTGCAAAATATTCAGTTGATCAATTTCTTCAGGTTCAGCACGGCCCAGGCTCCATGAGAGAGCCTTGTCGGTAATTTCATCATAAAGAGATAAACGGCGCTTTTCACTTAGCTTTTTTGAGTCAGCTAAACCCACGATTGGCCGTTTAGGGTCGAGAATGACCGCCGCAGTCACAACCGCCCCGACTAAAGGGCCACGACCCACTTCATCCACACCCGCAATCAGATTAGCCTGTGGATATATAAAGATATCGTTCATCACCCTGCCAACTCCAATACGGCCTGCGCTGCCTGTTCATCTGCACCACAGCGGATGCTCTGATGTAAAATCAGGAAACGCGCTTTTAACGCCTCAACGGCATCGCTACCTTGTAATAAGGGTAAAAGTGCATCAGCCAATTTTTGCGGCTGACACTCTTGCTGCAACAGTTCGGTGACTAACTCTTCGCCAGCCAACAAATTAGGCAACGAGACGTAAGGGGTTTTGACCAGCCGCTCGGCCAACCAGAATGTGAAGGGCTTCATGCGGTAACCAACCACCATCGGACACTTGGCCAACATACATTCTAGCGCGGCAGTACCGGAAGCCAGCAAAGTGGCATCACTGGCAATCATCGCCACACGAGCCTGGCCATTCAATAAATGTACCGATAAGCCAGGGGCAACCTCAGCCTTAATGCGTTCGAATTGATCGCGCCGCTTATCATTGACCAGAGGAACCAACACCTCCAACTCAGGTAAATGCTGCCTCAGGATGACGGCTGTGCGCAGAAAATCGGCACTGAGCATTTCCACTTCTGAGTGGCGACTACCCGGCAATAACGCTAAACAAGGTGCATGTGGCGCTATTCCAAGCTCTGCTCTTGCAGCCTGCTTATCCGGCGTCAGCGGCATGGCATCTGCCATTGTGTGACCGATAAAACGGCAGGGAACGTTAAAACGATCGTAAAACGCTTTTTCAAAAGGAAGAAAAGCCAATACCATATCGGTTGCTTTACCAATTTTGAAAACACGCTTTTGTCGCCAGGCCCAAACTGATGGGCTGACATAATGGATGGTTCGGATGCCACGTTGCTTCAAGCGCCCTTCAAGGGTGATATTGAAATCTGGCGCATCGATACCGACGAAAACATCTGGCGAGAGTTCGCTAAAGCGTTGAGTCAGATCTTTTCGGATCTTTAATAAGCGTGGCAGGCGTTCTAATACTTCCACAACCCCCATCACTGCTAACTCTTCCATCTCATACCAGGCTTCACATCCCTCGGCTTGCATCAGAGGCCCGGCAACCCCAACAAAGCGGGCATCCGGAACCTGAGCTTTCAGCGCACGAATCAATCCTGCACCTAAGATATCGCCGGAGGTTTCCCCGGCGACCAAACCGATGGTTAAGCGACGCCCGCTATTCGACGGGCGATCAACAACTAATGGGTTATTTTGCATAGATTAGCGAATAATACCGCGGGTAGAACGGGCAAAGAAATCACTGAATGCCTTCACTGCCGGAGACTGTTCCGCCAGTTCAGCAATTTCTGGTTTCACTTCATCCAACGTCCGGCCACTGCGATACAACAACTTATATGCATTACGGATAGCATGGAGAGATTCTTTGTCGAAACCGCGACGTTTTAACCCTTCAATATTGATACCAAATGGTGTTGCATGGTTACCCTGAGCAATGACATAAGGCGGTACATCCTGAGCAACGCCAGAACACCCCCCCACCATCACATGCGCACCAATCACACAGAATTGATGGATAGCAGTCATTCCGCCAATAATGGCAAAATCGTCAATTTCCACATGACCACCCAAAGTTGCATTGTTCGCAAGAATGCAACGGTCACCAATGATACAGTCATGGGCGATGTGGGCATTAATCATCAGCAAATTATCGCTGCCTACTTTAGTCAATCCACCACCTTGTACAGTGCCACGGTGGATAGAGACACTTTCACGGATGCGGTTGCGGTCACCAATCTCAACGCGAGTAGGTTCGCCAGCATATTTCAGATCCTGATTTGCTTCACCAATAGAGGCAAACTGGTAAATCTGATTGTCACAGCCGATTTTAGTTATACCATTAACAACGACATGGGATTTTAGTTCCGTGCCTGCGCCAATTTCCACCTGAGATCCTACAAAGCAGAAGGGGCCAATACGAACACCGGCACCAATAATGGCACCTTCTTCGACGATAGAACTTGGATGGATAATGGCGGTTTTGTCAATCACGTATCAGGACTCCTTGCTACGAGCACACATCATAGTCGCTTCACAAACAATTTTACCATCGACAGTAGCCACACCTTTAAAGCGGGTCAGTCCACGGCGTGTTTTTTCGAAAGTCACTTCCATAATCATCTGATCGCCAGGCACTACTGGGCGCTTAAAACGGGCTTCATCAATACCAGCAAAATAATAAAGCTCACCCGGTTCAAGTTTACCCACGCTTTTAAACGCCAGAATACCAGTAGCCTGCGCCATCGCTTCTAAAATCAGCACGCCTGGGAAAATAGGCTTACCGGGGAAATGGCCTTGGAAAAATGGCTCGTTAAACGTGACATTCTTCACTGCACGCAGAAATTTTCCTTCCTCGAAATCAAGGACGCGATCCACCAGCAAGAACGGAAAACGGTGCGGGAGTAGATCCAAAATCTCTGCAATGCCCAGAGTATGAGTGTTAGTAGTCAAAATACTCTTCCTGTCTAAAAAATAATGCTATCAACAACACGGCCTGCGCTGCCCCAAAAGGGAGGCATTAGGCAGGCCGCAAATTAAGAACTCTGTATATCCGTCGAACCTGAAGTGACAGCAGTTTAGCTGCGCATATACACCGAATCACTTGCCTGAGTATGTTCATCAGGATGATGAGATTCAGTAGAAGCTCACCCTGCGGGCCAGCGCAAGTGCTGCTCAAAATGGTTTACAACCAATTTGGTACCTCCCTGCAAACTCCAATTTCTTTGAGTATCTACTTTTGGCATCAACTGCCAATAAGCTTGATTATTTGATCAGAGTGTCGGGCTTGAGTGGCTATTCTTTATCGATTTTACGCTCTACTGCTTTTAAGCGTTTATTAATTCCATCAATATTCATCACTAAAGCCGCTGTCTTGCGCCACACTTTATTGGGTTGTAATGGAATGCCGGAGGAGTATAACCCAGGTTCAGTGATTGGCCGCATCACCATTCCCATTCCGGTGATTGTGACTTTGTCACAGATCTCCATATGACCATTGATCACACTGGCACCACCAATCATGCAATAGCGACCAACTTTGAGGCTACCGGCCATGATAACACCACCTGCAACTGCGGTATTGTCGCCAATAACAACGTTATGTGCAATCTGACATTGGTTGTCGATGATGACACCATTGCCAATAATCGTATTATCCAGCGCGCCACGGTCAATCGTGGTACAGGCGCCAATCTCAACACGGTCACCAATATGCACCGAGCCGAGCTGTGGAATTTTTATCCAGTTGCCGCGATCATTTGCATAACCAAAACCATCTGCACCAATGACCGTACCGGATTGAATCAGGCAACTCTTCCCGATAATAACGTCATGATAAACGGAGACATTGGCCCATAAACGGCTACCAGCACCAATGTGAGTATTTTTGCCAATAAAGCAACCCGCCCCGATAATCGTATTATCGCCCAGTATGACACCGGACTCTATCACTGCATTTGCACCAATAGAAACTCGTTCCCCCAGTGTTGCCTGTGGGGAGATCACCGCACTCGGCGCGATATCCTGAGCCGGCTGAGGAGTGGTATCCATTATCTGCGCCATGCGCGCATAGGTTAAATAAGGGTTTTTAACCACTAAAGCCGCAGATTTACAAAAAGGTAAATCTGCCTCAGTTAACACTACAGCACCGGCATTGCAGGTTGTGAGTTGTTCCTGATAGCGGCTATTTGACAAAAACGTGATTTGCGAAGGCTCGGCAGAATGCATAGAAGCGATGCCGGTGATGACAAGTGAGCCATCACCGAACACCTGTGCATCCAACTGCTGGGCTAAATCAGCCAGTCGAATTGAAAGCATGTTTTATTTAACCTGTTTCAGCACGTCAGCAGTAATATCTTTAGAAGAATCAGCGTATGCAACCGCATTCGCGTCAATTACTACGTCATAACCGCCTTTGCTAGCAACAGATTTAACAGCATCCTGGATACGGCTCAGGATTTTGTTACGCTCTTCCATCTGGCGACGGCGATTATCTTGCTCAAAAGCCTGGGCTTTAGTAGAGAAAGTCTCGCGCTGCTTCATTACTTCGCCTTCCAGCTTGGTACGATCGCTAGCCTTCATGGTAGAACCGTCACGTTGCAGCTTCTGCATTTTAGTCTGCAGATCGCGCTCCATTCCTTGCAGTTCGGTTGCACGGCCTTTGAATTCATTCTCCAGCTGCTTAGCCACGGTTTCACGCGCAGGTAATTGTTGGAAGATGCTGGAAACATTAACAATAGCAATCTTGTCAGCGGCTTGAACGCTGGCAGAAGCTGCCAATGCTAAACCAAGACCTGCGGCACACAACCACTTTTTCACTATAAACTCCTCACCATTACCTGTTTGTGTCAGAGACACCTTGAAGTGCACTTGATACTGAATCTTACCTGATGTAGCGCTAACCTGCGCCAACGCACATCAGGCTCTTCCAGTATCAGTGCTGTCTTTAAAATTCAGTACTGCTTTACCAATCAATTACCAAGTCTTACCAATGTTAAACTGGAATTGCTCTGACTTATCACCTTCATAATCTTTAACCGGTTTAGCATATGAGAACACAAGTGGACCCAATGGAGACATCCATTGCAGTGATACACCGGCAGAGACACGAATATTGCTCGCCTTACTGTAATCAGGAAGACCTGCGGCCTGTGTTGCTGCCGTATTTTCCCAATTAGTATCCCATACTGTACCGGAGTCAATGAAGAATGAGGTACGTACTGAGTTTGCGTATTTCTCACTGATAAACGGTGTCGGTGTTATCAATTCCAGACTGGCCACCGCCATCGCATTACCACCAACGGCGTCTGTAGAATTATAGACACTTCCGTTAGCATTGTAGTATGCCGCTTTAGGGCCGATGTTATTAGAGCGGAAACCACGCACAGAACTTGAACCACCAGCATAGAAGTTCTCGTAGAATGGCATCTCTTTAGAGCCAATGCCACCACCGTAGCCTAAGCGTCCACGCCCCAAGAGCACCCATGTCTTATCTTGATCTAACGGCTGATAAGATGAGGTATCAAAAGTCACTTTATAGAACTCGTTATCCGAGCCTGGTACCGTTACTTTACCATTGACCGAGGATTTCGTGCCCGACGTCGGGAAGAAACCACGATCCAGGTTGTTATATGTCCAACCCAGGTTCAAGGTAAAATCATCAGCAGTGAAGCTAGCACGGTCGGTTAAGTTAGGATTTTCCCCAACTGAATTAAGGTAGCGCCACATGGCAACCTGCGGCTGCATATCAGACAGATCGTTATGGACGTAACCGAGGCCCACACGCAATGAGTTATTCTCATTGATTGGGAAACCTAAAGTACCGTCAAGACCATAGCTACTGTTGGTATAGCCCGATAGATCCGCGTTATCCGCTTTAAAATCATTATAGAAGATGCGACCGCCCAGACTCACACCATCAACGGTGAAGTAAGGGTCAGTTAAAGTAAATTCAGCATAGGTCTGGTAGTCATTCTTCGTACCGTTGATACCCACTGTATTACCGGTACCGAGCCAGTTATCTTGCTGAACACCCACCTGGAAACTCACGCCACTTTCAGTACCGTAACCGATACCAAAGTTTAAGCTACCGGTGTTTCGTTCCTTAACTTTATAAGTCACGTCTACCTGATCAGCCGTCCCCGGAACGCGTTGCGTTTCAACATCAACGGTTTCGAAATAGCCTAAGCGGTTCAAACGTTCTTTACCCGCTTCAACCTGATCATTACCCAACCATGCGCCTTCCATCTGACGCATTTCACGACGCAATACCGAGTCTTTACTGGTATCGTTACCTTCAAAACGAACATTTCGAACGTAGAAACGGTTACCTGCATCTACGTTAATATGTAAGCTGACGGTTTTATCCGCGTCATTGATTTCTGGTTGAGATACCACACGCGGATAAGCATAACCATAGCGACCCAACAACTTCTTGATGTCATCTTCCATGCGTGTGACTTTACTGCCGTTAAACAATTCACCCGGCTCAATCTTCGTCAGCTTTTCGGCTTCTGATTGATGGCCTGCAAGATTACCGCTCACAATCACGCTATTAAGCTTGTATTGGTTGCCTTCGGTAATATTGATGGTGATATAGATGCCTTTCTTATCTGGCGTCAGACTCACCTGAGTAGAATCGATGTTAAATCGTGCATAACCGCGATCCAGATAGAAGCTGCGCAAGGTTTCAAGGTCGCCTGCCAGTTTCTGCTTCTGATATTTACGATCACCCACCACGTTCCACCACGGCACTTCATCACGCAGTTGGAAGCGAGAGATGAGTTCATCAGTAGTGAAGCTGTGGTTACCGACAATGTTAATCTGCTGAATTTTTGCAGACATACCTTCGGTAAAGACCAGTTTGAGATCAACACGGTTACGTGGCAGTGGCGTAACGACAGCTTTCACTGAAGCGCTGTATTTACCCACGCTGTAGTAGAAGTCTTCGAGTCCTTTTTCAATGCTGGATATAGTGGTTCGGTCCAAGGCCTCGCCAACCCGGACGCCAGAGGCTTCCAGATTCTGCTTGAGCATGTCATCTTTCACCGCTTTGTTACCGGAGAAAGTGATGCTAGCAATCGTTGGGCGTTCTTTGACTTGAACAATCAGCGTATTACCATCGCGCAGGACACGAACGTCCTCGAAGTTGCCTGTAGCAAACAACGCACGGATAGTTTTACCGATGTCTTCATCACTGACGGTATCGCCTACGCGAACCGGCATATTAAGTAACGCCGCACCGACGGCGACCCGTTGCAGGCCTTCGAAATGAATATCTTTCACTACGAACCCGTCTGCACCGTATACGGTGGCGCTGCCAAACAGCAGCGACGCTATGAGCAACTTTTTCATCGCCATCGTTGTTATGCGTTCTTCCTAACCTATCCCCTGCCGTTAAAGGCGGGAGAAATCATTGAAAAGTGCAAGCCCCATTAATAGCACCAGCAAAACCGAGCCGATGCGATAACTGAAGTCCTGTACTCGCTCAGAAACCGGCCCACCCTTCAGCTTTTCTATCGCCAGGAAGAGCAGATGTCCACCATCTAATACCGGTAATGGGAACAAGTTGATAATGCCCAAGTTGACGCTAATTAACGCCAAAAACATAAGGTAATACACCAACCCGTACTCAGCTGAAACCCCAGCGCCTTGTGCAATAGATATCGGGCCACTCAGGTTATTCAGTTTTACATCGCCAGTAATCAGTTTACCCAACATGTTTACCGTCAACCGCATCAACTGCCAGGTTTTATCCCCAGCTTGGTAGAGTGCCGTAAACGGACCATATTGGCGAATCGTTTTATACTCATCCGGAAGCGGTATAACTTTCGGAACTACACCCGCAAAACCTTCACTGCGGTTTTCTCCAACCGATTTTGTATCTGGTATCAGGGTCAAAGACAAGGGGGTACCTCCCCTTTCGATATCTAAAACCAACGGCTTACCGGGGTTATCACGTACTTGCAAAACAAATGTCTGCCAACGATCTAATAACTGACCGCCAACTTTAACTACCCTATCCCCTGCTTGTAAACCCGCCTTTTCTGCCGCTGACCCAGGCTGGACTTCTGCCAAGACAGATTCAATTTGCGGGCCGCGTGGGATAATACCTAGTGCGACCACCGGATCTTGTTTGTCAGGCTCAAATTGCCACTGACGCAAATCCAAGGTTTTTTCTACCACATTAGCAGAACCAAATGGAGCAACGCCAACTTGCGTTTGCTTATCACCAATCTTACCGACCAGTGCCAAACGAACAGAATCCCAGTCAGGCGTTTCGATACCATCGACAGACTTAAGTTCCATTTCAGGAGAAATATTGGCTTGTGCAGCAATGGATTGTGGCGAAATATCACCCACAACCGGACGCACACTTGGCACGCCGATAATAAATACCAGCCAGTAAGCAACAATAGCAAAAAGGAAGTTGGCAATAGGGCCCGCGCTGACGATTGCCGCGCGTTGTAAAATGGTTTTATTGTTAAAAGATTGATGACGTAGTTCCGGAGCAACCGCTTCTACGCGCTCATCCAACATTTTAACATAGCCGCCCAGTGGGATAAGGGCGATAACATACTCGGTTCCCTGACGATCTGTGCGACGCCATAACGCTTTGCCAAAACCAATGGAAAAGCGTTCAACACGGACACCACAGCGCCGCGCCACCCAAAAGTGGCCGAACTCATGCACTGTAATTAAGATCCCCAGTGCGACAATAAACGCGGCCAGGCTCCAGAGTATGCTCATCATATTTCCCTAAACTCCCCGTCAGTGACGGATTAAAACACTAACAGCATTAAGCAGGCAAATACCGGCACAGCTGCGGTCAGGCTATCGATACGATCCAGTATCCCACCATGACCAGGAATCAAATGACCACTGTCTTTGATTCCCGCTTCACGTTTAAACATACTTTCGGTCAAATCGCCGAGTACCGAGGCCAATGCAGCGACCACGGAACAGATTAACAGTTTTTCTGGGATGATATCCAACGGTGCGTATCGACCAAACAACCATGATATCAGAGCTGACGTCAGTAAACCGCCAATTAATCCTTCCCATGTTTTACCGGGTGAGACTTTAGGCGCTAACTTATGCTTACCGAACAACTTGCCAAACATATAAGCGCCGGAATCAGCTCCCCACACCAGCAGCATCACATACAACAGCCACCAGGCACCGATATTGTGATTATGCTCATAGCCATACTGACGTAGAGCAACCATTCCCCAGAAGAACGGGATAATAGTCAGAATGCCGAAAATGAGGCGCAGCAGACGTGAATCACGCCAAAAAGCAGCAGAGCGTGGGTAAGTCAACACCAGCAGCAATGCGGCAATCCACCACCCCATAGAGAGCCAAAGCGGGCCACTCACTTGCAAAAGATGAGCTGAATGTTGGTACGCAGGCAAACTAAGCAGCATCAGGACAAGTAAAAAGCCACAGAGTACCGCGAGCCAAATACGCTGAGAGCGACTGGCAAAGCCGGCTAATTGCCCCCATTCCCAGGCTGCAAGCATACAAACAACCAGAGTAACAATAGCAAAACCCACCGGCGGAAGCAGGAAGAGTGCACCAATGACAACCGGAATCAAAATCAAAGCAGTTATGAGACGATACTTCAGCAAAAGTTCCCCCTAGGATGCAGGTGCATCGATAGGTGTTGTTCCCCCGAAGCGACGCTCGCGTTGTGCAAATGCATTCAGCGCACCTTCAAAGACATGTTCATCAAAATCAGGCCAGAGTACATCAGTAAAGTAAAGTTCAGCATAGGCAATTTGCCACAACAAAAAATTACTGATGCGATGTTCACCACCGGTTCTGATCACTAAATCCACCTCAGATTGCTCATGCAGGCAGATATGCGAGTTTAGCGATTCTTCACTGATATCTGTGGGTTGCAATTCCCCTCGCTGCACTTGAGCAGCTAACTGGCGCATTCCCTGAATAATATCCCAACGACCACCATAATTAGCAGCAATGTTGAGCCTCAGACCGTCATTGTTTGCAGTTAATGCTTCTGAGCGGCGTATCCGCTCCTGCAAACGCCCACTAAAGCGGCTGATATCACCAATGACCGATAAACGAACATTATGTTTATGCAGGCTTTTTACTTCACTGTCCAGTGCGCGAACAAAAAGCTCCATCAGTGCAGTGACTTCCTGAGCAGGGCGATTCCAGTTTTCACTACTGAAAGCATAAAGCGTGAGTGCATCCAAATGATGAGTAGCGGCAAAACTGACCGCACGACGAACCGACTTCACTCCCGCTTTATGACCGAAAACCCTTAATTTACCCCGATTCTTAGCCCAACGCCCATTGCCATCCATAATAATAGCAACATGGCGTGGATTCAGGGGGGACAAGTTAGCCCTATCTTCATTTAAAGACGACATAATGCGAACTCATTTCCTCAAGAAATCAATTGTTCATCCCGAACATTAGGCAGCATACGCACAAAAAAAGCCGTGTACCCAGTCACGGCTTCTTAAGCGACAGCCAAAATAGACGGTTAAAATACCTATTGGGCCACTAATCAACAGTCTATCAGTCCATTGACGGTGCAGACTATACCATCTCAGCCCTAACCTCACAAATTCCCACAACGGCCAATGTAGATTAACGACTCAGTTTTGCGATGACCTGAGCCGCCACATCACGGGCTTTGCGGTCAATCACCAGAACCTCTTCAACACTAATTGGCTCTTGTAATGCCAATTGCTCAACCACTGTACAGTTAACCGCTACAATATCAGTGAAACGAATGTGCGAATTCAGGAATGCCATCACCGATACTTCATTCGCCGCATTGAGCGCGGTGGTTGCAGCCTGCCCGGCATGGCTGGCATCTATTGCCAGTTTTAGGCACGGATAACGTTGATAATCCGGCTCAGAAAAAGTCAGCTCGCGTATCTTGCAGAAATCCAATGGCGCGACACCAGAGTCAACTCGCGTCGGATAAGCCATCGCATGGGCAATTGGCGTGCGCATATCGGGGGTTCCCATCTGCGCCAATACGCTGCCATCATGATAGCGTACCATTGAGTGGATCACCGATTGAGGATGTAAAATAACCTCAACTTGCTCGGCACTGGCATTAAATAACCAGCGGGCTTCGATATACTCCAACCCTTTATTCATCATGGTTGCTGAATCGACTGAGATTTTACGCCCCATCGACCAATTAGGGTGAGCACAAGCCTGATCCGGTGTTACATCCGCAAATTGTGCGAGTGGGATTTCACGCAGTGGGCCACCAGAGCCAGTCAGAATAATGCGTGAAACACCGTTTTCGTGTAATGAAGAATAGCCCAGTTGCCGCTGAACTTTTTCAGGTAAACTCTGAAAAATCGCATTATGCTCACTGTCGATAGGCAGTAATTGCGCATGGCTGCGGGCAACTTCATCCATAAAGAGTTTGCCACAGGTAATCAGTGACTCTTTATTGGCCAGCAATACCTGCTTACCGGCGCGAATAGCCGCCAGTGTCGAGGGCAAACCGGCGACGCCGACAATGGCGGCCATCACCTGATCAACGCCATCTAAAGCGGCTAATTCGCAAGCGGCTTTAACGCCAGAATAGACTTCCGTCTTTGAACCCTTATCTGCTAATACCAGGCGCAGCGCTTTAGCCGAGTCCTCATCAGACATCGCCGCATAACGGGGAGTAAATTCAAGACATTGCTGCGCCATCTGTGCGACATTGCGGCCCGCAACCAATGCAGTAATTTTGAATAATTCAGGATTAGCGCGGACAACGGCCAGAGTGCTGTTGCCAATAGAACCAGTAGAGCCAAGAATAGTCAGTTGCTTCATGAGGGTGCTCTGAATAACTGTTTTTATGATAGGTGAGGCATCAAACCACCCGCCTGACAGACGGTACTTTAAATAACCTCATACCCAATTTTATGGCGTATTGCTGCCGATAAAGCATTGACCGAATAAAGCATTGGTCTGATAAGCATTGATGCAATAAAACACGAACCCCGCCAAGTCATTGATTTTAAATTGACATTAGCCAAATCCAAACCACTAACCTAACCAAAAACAAAGCGCCGCCTAAGCGACGCCCTGTTACTGCAAGCGAGGATTAGAAATTCATCAACTCAGCTTCTTTCGCAGCCAGTGCCGCATCCACTTTTTTGATAAAAGCGTCGGTCAGTTTCTGCACGTCGTCCTGAGAACGGCGATCTTCATCTTCACTGATTTCTTTGTCTTTCAGCAAAGCTTTCACTTTTTCGTTAGCATCACGGCGCACGTTACGAATCGAAACACGGCCCTGCTCTGCTTCTGCGCGCACAACTTTGATTAAGTCTTTACGACGCTCTTCGGTCAATGCTGGCAGTGGAACACGAATGACAGTACCGGCAGAAGAAGGGTTCAGGCCCAAATCTGAAGTCATGATCGCTTTCTCAACAGCAGCGCTCAGGCTACGGTCAAACACGGTCAACGCCAGAGTGCGTGAATCTTCAACGACAATGTTCGCCAGCTGGCGCAATGGCGTTGCAGTGCCGTAATATTCAACCTGAATACCATCAAGAATACTTGGAGAAGCACGACCGGTACGAATCTTACTGATATGATTCTGGAAGGCTTCAAGGCATTTTTCCATGCGCACTTCGGTATCTTTTCTAATTTCGTTAATCACGTTGTAAACCCTTGGAAACTGGTTACTTGGCAGGCCATAGCTTGAGTATAGCCGGTGAATATACAAACCAACATTTGCTGGTTAAAGGGGCACATCTGAAATCCACATGCCCCTGACAATACGGGCTGCCGCTTATTTAGCTGTTGGTATCACTTCTTTAGTGATTAATGTGCCTTCGTTCTCACCCATCACCACGCGACGCAGTGCGCCGGGTTTATTCATGTTGAAGACGCGAATGGGCAAGTTATGATCACGGGCCAAAGTGAAGGCCGCCAGATCCATCACTTTCAGTTCACGTTCTAAAACATCCTGATAGGTTAGCTGTTCGTACAGTGTCGCGTCAGGATTTTTTACCGGATCTGCAGAATAAACCCCATCGACTTTCGTGGCTTTCAGCACCACATCAGCTTCAATTTCGATACCGCGCAAGCAAGCAGCGGAATCGGTGGTGAAGAAAGGGTTACCCGTACCCGCAGCAAAAATCACTACACGGTTGTGGCGCAGCAGGCTGATAGCTTCGGCCCAACTGTAATTATCACACACACCATTAAGTGGAATAGCAGACATCAGGCGGGCGTTCACATAGGCACGGTGCAGTGCATCTCGCATTGCCAGGCCGTTCATCACGGTCGCCAGCATTCCCATGTGGTCGCCCACAACACGGTTCATCCCAGCCTGTGCCAAACCGGCACCGCGGAATAAGTTACCACCGCCAATGACCACACCGACCTGAATGCCCAATTCGACCAGCTCTTTCACTTCCTGAGCCATGCGATCCAAAACGCTTGCGTCGATACCAAAACCTTCTGCGCCTTGCAGGGCTTCGCCACTAAGCTTAAGCAGGATACGCTGATATACGGGTTTTGCATTGGTTGCCATGGTGTTCTGTCCTAAGCAGCAGTAATAGTTTGGAGACTTGACCGCCAGAGAGTCAACATGGCATTGCACATTGAAAACTGCACGGACTAAGTTTATACCCTAAATAATTCGAGTGGCAGGAAGGCGACAACGGAGCGAATCCTCAGGGCTTACATCAGTAAGTGACTGAGGTGAACTCAGGCAGTCAACGCACCTGTAACTTGAAATATAACGGGTATTGAGTGAATAAAATGGAACCGCCTGCTGGCGGCCCCATTTTTAGCATTAAGACTGTTTGCTCATTGCTGCAACTTCAGCAGCAAAGTCAGTCTCAACTTTCTCAATGCCTTCGCCCACTTCAAAGCGGATGAAGTTTACTACGTTAGCGTTGTTTTCTTTCAACAGATCGCCAACAGTTTTGCTTGGGTCCATCACGAAGTTCTGGCCGGTCAGAGAAACTTCGCCGGTGAACTTACGCATACGGCCTTCAACCATCTTCTCGGCAATTTCACGCGGTTTGCCGGATTCGATAGCGATGTCCAACTGGATTTGGTGCTCACGCGCAACAACCTCAGCAGGAACGTCGTCTGGCTTAACGTATTCAGGCTTGCTTGCAGCGATGTGCATAGCAATGTGCTTAACCAGCTCTTCGTCAGCGCCAGTTGCCGCAACCATAACGCCGATACGTGCGCCATGCAGATAAGTCCCCAGAACATCACCTTCCAGCACTGCGATACGGCGAATGTTGATGTTCTCACCGATTTTAGCAACCAGGTTTGCGCGTTGTTCTTCGAACTTAGCTTTCAGAACGTCGATATCGGTAATTTTGTCAGCCAGAGCTGCGTTGATCACTTCTTCGCCGAATGCTTTGAAGCCAGCATCTTTAGCAACGAAATCAGTTTCGCAGTTCAGTTCCAAAATCACACCGAATTTGCCGTCGGCTGAAACTTTAGCCAGGATGATACCTTCAGCAGCGATACGGCCTGCTTTCTTGGCAGCTTTAGCCTGACCAGATTTACGCATATTGTCGATGGCAAGCTCGATGTCGCCGTTAGCTTCAACCAACGCCTTTTTACATTCCATCATGCCTGCGGCAGTACGCTCACGCAGTTCTTTTACCAAAGCAGCGGTAATAGCAACCATTTCAATTTCCTCGGTTCTCTTGTGAAAACAAGATCTCACATTAGATACGCAAAGGGGGCCTATAAAAGGCCCCCTAACCAACATATTTCAATACCTGGTTAATAAGGGCTCACGACGAGCCTGACTTATTATTCAGCTTCTACGAAGCTTTCTTCCGCTTGAACGGCCAAGTCTTGAGAACGACCTTCACGGACGGCGGTAGCAACAGCATTCAGATACAGTTTTACTGCACGGATTGCGTCATCGTTACCAGGGATGATGAAGTCAACGCCATCTGGATCGGAGTTAGTATCAACGATAGAGAATACCGGGATACCCAGGTTGTTAGCTTCTTTGATAGCGATGTGTTCGTGATCAGCATCAACAACAAACAGTGCGTCAGGTAAACCGCCCATGTCTTTGATACCGCCCAGGCTATTTTCCAGCTTGGTCAGTTCACGAGTACGCATCAGCGCTTCTTTTTTGGTCAGCTTGTCAAAGGTGCCGTCTTGAGACTGGATTTCCAAATCTTTCAAACGTTTGATGGACTGACGAACGGTTTTCCAGTTAGTCAGCATCCCACCCAACCAGCGATGGTTCACGAAGAACTGGTCGCTGTTGTGGGCAGCTTCTTTTACCGCTTCGCTTGCTGCGCGTTTAGTACCAACAAACAGGATCTTACCTTTACGGGAAGAGATCTTGGTCAACTCAGCCAGAGCTTGGTTGAACATTGGTACAGTTTTTTCCAGGTTGATGATGTGAACTTTATTACGTGAGCCGAAGATGAAAGGCTTCATTTTCGGGTTCCAGTAACGGGTCTGGTGACCAAAGTGAACACCGGCCTGGAGCATGTCGCGCATGGAAACAGTTGCCATGATTAAAACCTCTATAGTATCAGTTGGGGTTATGCCTCCACATGTCCCATAACGCCGACCCCATAAGCAATTGATAATCATCAAAAACTTTAGGGCACCCCGGCGTATGTGTCGACACGTGTGTGTTATTTACACATATGAGTGCGATTGTATTACTCAGCTAAATCACTACCTGCCACCAGGACTTGACCTGAAATCTTGACCTGAAACACAGTGCGGTTCGCCGGCGCGCTTTATACCATAAACAGCAATGACACACCAACTTTTGTTGCATTTAGTGGCGTTGCTGCAAAGGAAAGTTTGGCAGCAAATTGCAGGGCTGATACCATTAGCGACAGATTTTTTATTTATACCCGTCATACTGCAACTCGAATTATTTAGGGTATATGATATTTATTTACCTGCTTATTCATATCACGGCGGCTGGTCAGTACTCACAGCCCCTACGGACACTTTTGCATGGCAATCTCAATCAAAACACCTGAAGATATTCAAAAAATGCGCGTTGCTGGCCGTCTGGCTGCTGAAGTGCTGGAAATCATCGAACCACACGTAAAACCGGGTGTGACTACCGGTGAACTGGATCGTATCTGTCACGATCATATCACTAATCACCAGCAAGCCATCTCCGCCTGCCTGGGCTATCACGGTTTTCCGAAATCAGTCTGTATCTCGGTAAATGAGGTTATCTGCCACGGTATTCCAAGTGATGAGAAAATCCTGAAAGAGGGTGATATCGTCAATATCGACGTTACTGTGATTAAAGAGGGTTTCCACGGCGATACCTCAAAAATGTTTATCGTCGGCAAGCCAACCATTTTGGGTGAGCGTCTGTGCCGCGTGACCCAAGAGAGCCTGTATCTGGCGATCAATATGGTGAAACCGGGTATCCGTCTGCGCACTCTGGGCAAGGCTATCCAGCAATTTGTTGAAGCCGAGAACTTCTCTGTGGTACGTGAATACTGCGGTCACGGCATTGGCGAAGGCTTCCATGAAGAGCCACAAGTGCTGCATTACGATGCCGATGACAATGGCGTCATTCTGCAACCGGGTATGGCGTTCACTATTGAACCAATGGTAAATGCAGGCGATTACCGCATCCGTACCATGAAAGACGGTTGGACCGTAAAAACTAAAGATCGCAGCTTGTCGGCGCAGTATGAGCATACTATTGTGGTAACTGATAACGGCTGCGAAATAATGACGTTGCGCAAGGATGACACCCTCCCCAACATCATAACGCACGAGTAATAATCGCAAGCCGGCAACCGCCGGCTTTTTTATGGGCTGCGTCTTCTCATCAGGTCTACATTAATCGGACTGTTTATCAACGGGGAATATATGTCTGACAACCACACCGATCACTCTCTGTCACCAAAACTCACCCCGGTTATTCCTGAGCAGCCCGCACCTCCCTGTACCTATCTTGATAGTGAGCTTGATTGCCCACAACTTAAGCAAAAGCTCGAAGCCTTTCAGCACTGGCTGGCTCAAGCCTTCAACGGTGGCATCAGTGCCGAGACACTGATTGCGGCACGCAGCGATTTTATCGATCGCCTGTTGCAACGGCTGTGGACATTCTCAGGCTTTGATGAGGTGCCGGAAACCGCGCTGGTTGCCGTCGGGGGTTATGGCCGCGGTGAACTGCACCCCCTGTCTGACATTGACGTTCTGGTGCTGAGTAAGCAACGCCTGAGTGAGGAGCACGCCCAGCGGATTGGTCAGTTGATTACCTTGCTATGGGACTTAAAACTGGAAGTCGGTCACAGTGTACGTACGTTAGAAGAGTGCTTACTGGAAGGGCTGGCTGACCTCAGCGTTGCCACCAATATGATCGAATCACGGCTAATTTGTGGCGATGTAGCTTTATTCTTACAAATGCAGAAACACATTTTTAGCGACAGTTTCTGGCCATCACCTCTCTTTTTCCATGCCAAAATCGCCGAACAACAAGAACGCCATAAACGCTATCACGGCACCAGTTATAATCTGGAGCCGGATATCAAAAGCAGCCCCGGAGGGTTACGCGATATCCATACTTTATTGTGGGTTGCGCGCCGCCATTTTGGTGCCACCTCGTTGAGTGAGATGGTTGATTTCGGTTTTCTAACTAAAGCCGAACGTGACGAACTAATTGAAAGCCAAAGTTTTTTGTGGCGAATACGCTTTGCCTTGCATTTGGTATTAACGCGTTATGATAATCGTCTGCTCTTTGATCGCCAACTGAGTGTGGCCCAGCTTTTGCAATATCAGGGTGAGGGCAATGAACCGGTCGAACGTATGATGAAAGATTTTTATCGTATGACGCGTCGGGTCAGTGAATTGAACAATATGCTGTTGCAGCTATTTGATGAAGCCATATTGGCGCTGGAGACTAACGAGAAACCGCGCCCGCTGGACGACGAGTTTCAATTGCGCGGCGATTTAATAGATTTACGTGATGAAAACCTGTTTGTTCAGCATCCTGAAGCCATTATGCGTATGTTTTATCTGATGGTGCGCAATCAGGACATCAAAGGCATCTATTCCACCACAGTGCGGCGCTTGCGTCATGCTCGCAGGCATCTGAAAACACCTTTATGCCACATTCCTGAAGCCCGTAAGCTATTTATGGCCATTTTGCGCCATCCGGGGGCAGTTTCCCGTGCGTTGTTGCCAATGCACCGTCACAGCGTGTTGTGGGCTTATATGCCGCAATGGGGCAGCATTGTCGGGCAGATGCAATTTGACCTGTTTCATGCCTATACCGTCGATGAACACACCATTCGGGTGTTACTGAAACTCGAAAGTTTTGCCGATGAAACCACCCGCCCACGTCACCCTCTTTGTGTCGAACTTTATCCACGCCTGCCTCAACCTGAATTATTGCTGCTGGCAGCACTGTTTCACGATATCGCCAAAGGGCGCGGTGGCGACCATTCCATCCTTGGCGCACAGGATGTATTGGCGTTTGCCGAGCAGCATGGACTGAACTCCCGCGAAGCCCAGCTTGTTGCCTGGCTGGTGCGTTGCCACTTATTGATGTCAGTGACAGCTCAGCGTCGTGATATTCAGGACCCGGCGGTGATTCAACAATTTTCAGCCGAAGTACAAAGTGAAACCCGCTTGCGCTATTTAGTCAGCCTGACGGTAGCCGATATTTGCGCGACCAATGAGAACCTGTGGAACAGTTGGAAACAAAGCCTGCTGCGCGAACTTTATTTTGCTACCGAAAAGCAACTACGGCGCGGGATGCTAAACAGCCCTGATCTGCGCGAACGCGTGCGTCATCACCGCCTGCAAGCCTTGGCACTGCTGCGGATGGATAATATCGATGAAGAGGCGTTGCACCGTATCTGGAGCCGCTGCCGAGCAGATTACTTCCTACGTCACTCGCCAAACCAACTCGCCTGGCACGCCCGTCACTTGTTAGAGCACGACTCAACCCAGCCGCTGGTTTTGGTGAGCCGACAGGCGACCCGTGGCGGCACTGAAATCTTTATCTGGAGCCCTGATCGCCCATCACTGTTTGCCGCAGTTGTCGGTGAATTGGACCGCCGCAATCTGAGTGTTCATGACGCACAAATCTTCACCAACCGCGATGGTATGGCGATGGACACTTTTATCGTGTTAGAACCCGATGGCAGCCCATTGGCGCAAGACCGGCACCCAATCATCCGCCAGGCATTGCAACAAGCCATGACTCAACCTAATTACCAGCCTCCACGCGTCAGGCGGTTATCGCCCAAACTACGGCATTTCAGTGTACCCACCGAAGCCAATTTCTTACCGACGCACAACGAGCGCCGCACCTATCTGGAGCTAATCGCTCTTGACCAACCGGGTTTACTGGCGCGCGTGGGTGAGATATTTGCTGATTTAGGTTTATCACTGCATAGCGCACGCATCACCACTATCGGCGAGCGGGTGGAGGATTTATTTGTGTTAGCGGATAAAGATCGCCGCGCGCTGAGCATTGAAACCCGTCACGAATTAGCACAGCGGTTGACAGATACCCTCAATCCGAACGATAAACTGTGATACAAATATCTTTTTAGTCATTAATTTTCTTACAATCGACCCCCCAAGATCATTGACGTTATTGCCCACACCGCAATGGCTTCAAGTACGAAGGGTATAACATCAGGAAAGAACAGGATGCAGCAACTACAGAACGTTATTGAAACCGCTTTCGAACGCCGTGCAGATATCACTCCGGCGAATGTTGATACCGTCACGCGCGAAGCGATTAACCATGTGATTGATCTATTGGATACCGGTGCTCTGCGGGTTGCCGAAAAAATTGACGGTCAGTGGGTTACCCATCAGTGGCTAAAAAAAGCCGTGCTGCTATCTTTTCGCATCAATGACAACCAGGTCATGGAAGGCGCTGAAACCCGTTACTACGATAAAGTCCCAATGAAATTCGCTGGTTATGATGAAGCCCGTTTCCAACGTGAAGGTTTCCGTGTCGTCCCCCCAGCCACCGTGCGTAAAGGGGCATTTATTGCGCGTAATACCGTGCTGATGCCTTCTTATGTGAATATTGGTGCGTTTGTTGATGAAGGCACCATGGTCGATACCTGGGCAACTGTGGGTTCTTGCGCGCAAATTGGTAAGAATGTTCACCTGTCCGGCGGCGTTGGCATTGGTGGTGTTCTGGAACCGCTGCAAGCCAATCCAACCATTATCGAAGATAACTGCTTTGTCGGCGCGCGTTCAGAAGTGGTCGAAGGGGTTATCGTCGAAGAAGGTTCAGTTATCTCAATGGGCGTATTTATCGGTCAAAGCACCCGTATTTATGACCGTGAAACTGGCGAAGTCCATTATGGCCGCGTTCCCGCAGGCTCTGTGGTTGTTTCAGGTAACTTGCCATCAAAAGACGGCAGCTACAGCCTGTATTGTGCGGTTATCGTGAAGAAAGTTGATGCGAAAACCCTCGGTAAAGTCGGTATTAATGAGTTATTACGCACCATCGACTAAGATGATAAATAGCGGGCTAATCACCCGCTATTTCTTGCGTTGTGACATTATCGCCTGCAATCACATACTTTGGCTAAATTTACCGTCATAATCATAAATTGTGGAATATAAAACTAAAAGGGTGGCGCTATGTACGACAATCTGAAAAGCTTAGGAATCACACAACCAGAAGATGTTGATCGCTATAGCCTGCGTCAGGAGGCCAACAACGACATTCTGAAAATTTATTTCCGCAAAGATAAAGGCGAGTTTTTTGCCAAAAGTGTGAAATTCAAATATCCACGCCAACGCAAAACGGTGGTGGCTGATAATGCCGGTCACGGCTATAAAGAAATCAACGAAATTAATCCCAATCTACGCTATGTTATTGATGAACTGGATCAACTCTGTAAACGTGATCAAATTGAAGTGGATTTGAAACGTAAAATTCTGGATGACTTACGTCATTTAGAGAGTGTGGTTACCAATAAGATTGCTGAAATTGAATCTGATCTGGAAAAACTGACCAGCGGGCGTTAAGTCTAGCTGAACAAGTATTGTGGCAGCACACTGCACGCCACAATACGTATTCATCTGAATAATAAATATCAAAAACAGCCTTACCATTCTAAATGAATTTATAATAATTTATATTTTTTAAATGTATATTCAACCCAATCACTTAACCACATTCAATAACTTACTTAAGTTTAGTAATTTGAAACAATCATTATTTATACACTTTTTTGCGACGCCTAAAAATCATAAACAATCCATTGACGCCAAGTCATATTAAATGATACTCCTAATAACGGAAAGCGCAGTTAATACTACATATTTTGCAGCTATCCATACCTATACTATAATGATAGATTAAATTTATATAATTAAAAGCTTAACATAATCAAAGCATTTATTAACAGCAACTTCCTTAACAGAACAATTCAAAATATTGATATTTACAACTTAATTAAGGAATCGATAATGTCTAGATTGCAGAAGGAAATCATTGATACTAAAACCGTAATTGATGTTAACAAAGCTAGAATAAATCAACCTCAGCGTCTAACCGATGATCTCATTGATCAGATTGCTGGCGGTTGGGTCAATGCTTTCTTAAACTGGTCCAAAAGCTTTTAACATCTATGTCTAATATAAGGGGCCACAATTTTTGTGGCCCCTATTGAATTTATCCTATAGCCCAGAAGTTTCAATCATGAAGGAGTGTGAAGCTATGGACAGCCAATTAAAAATAAACAGTATTAAACATCTTGAAATAATATTAAAAATAAGTGAACGCTGCAATATTAATTGTGACTACTGCTACGTATTCAATAAAGGAAACTCTGACGCTAATGACAATCCAGCCAGAATTTCTGGTAATAATATTAATCACTTGATCGGTTTTTTTCAGCGAGCCTGCCTGGAATATGATGTCCCTGAAGGGAATGAGTCTACGAGATATTATCGTGCTTGCTGATCGTCTTTCATTGGGTTCACGCCCAGTTAGGGCTGACTTGGACTCTATCCGTCAGCTAAAGACGCCTTGCATTTTGCACTGGTCATTTAACCATTTTGTGGTATTAAAGAAATTTTCTCGCCACGGGGTTCTCATCCATGACCCTGCAAAAGGCGAGAGAGAGATTTCAATAGCTGAGTTATCTCAACAATTTACTGGTTTCGCACTTGAGATTTGGCCGAATAAAAGCTTTCAGCGACGCTCTGAGAAGAAAACCATTCGGCTGCTGGACATGTTCAAAAGCGTTACCGGCTTGTCGCGGGTTTTAACTCAGGTCTTGGTTTTATCATTTTGTATTGAACTTCTTGCTATAGCGGTTCCAATGTCCGCTCAATTCACTATCGATATGGTTTTAATATCTGGCGATATTGATCTGGTTTCATTGATAGTGTGTGGAATTGTTGTCTTATTAATCCTCAGGGCGTTACTCAGTATTGTTCGATCCTGGACTGTTATGTCAGTTAAATACACGCTGAGTATTCAATGGAACTCCGGGCTTTTTAGCCACCTAATCCGCTTACCTGTCTCATATTTCGAAAAGCGTTATATCGGTGATGTTACCTCGCGTTTTAGTTCATTGTCGGCGGTGCAGGACGCTTTTACAGCAGATATGGTCGCATCACTATTAGATGTCGTAGTGGTGTTTGGACTCATCTTTTTGATGTGGGCCTACAATAACTATCTGGCGACAGTCGTTGTCTCAATATCATTAGTCTATGCGATTATAAAATTCCTTCTTTTTCGCACCTACCGATCTGCCAACCTAGAGGCGATTACTCATGAAGCAAAGCAACAGTCACATTTCCTTGAAACAGTACGAGCGATCACATGCATTAAAATCTTTGATTTGGCAGAACGCCGACGATCCGATTGGCTCAATTTGGTTACTGATGAAGCCAATGCAAAAATCTATCTTTTTAAGATCGATCTGATAACACAGACAGTAGGACTATTATTAATCGGGCTGTCTTCTGTAGTCACCTTGTGGCTAGGGGCAAAACTGATAGATGGGGGAACCATTACCACAGGTATGCTATTTGCTTTTTTGATTTACTCAGACATGTATGTCACCAGAACCATACGCGCCGTTGACTCTATTATCAAACTCCGCCTGATCGATATGCATAGCGAACGCCTGTCAGAGGTAGCTCTAGCCACGCCCGAACCTAATGAGGGCAGTACAGTTCTAGTCACACCAAATACAATCGCTGGAAGTATTAAAGTCACAAATCTTAGTTATCGTTATGGCGAAGGTGAAACCGCGGTATTAGAGAATATATGCCTGTCTATCAAAGCTGGCGAAAGCCTCGCCATCGTAGGGCCATCAGGCTGTGGTAAATCTACACTGCTTAAAATAATGGGGGGGTTAATACCACAAGAAAGCGGCCTTATTTTATTGGACGGCATAGACATTCGGCAGTTAGGTCTTGGTACCTACCGCAAACATATCGCTTGTGTCTTACAAGAGGATAGACTATTTGCAGGGTCCTTACAGGCTAACATCAGTTCTTTCGATATTCACCCTGATAATGAATGGGTGTTTGAGTGCGCACGTCTTGCTTCGATTCATACGGAAATCGAAGCCATGCCAATGAAATATGAAACAATGGTGGGTGATATGGGCAGTGCCCTGTCAGGTGGGCAACGGCAACGTATTTCTCTGGCTCGCGCCTTGTACAAACGCCCTCGGATACTCTTTCTTGATGAAGCAACTAGTGATCTCGATATCGATAACGAAGCCCGAATTAATGATTCAATACGCGAGCTGAAGATAACACGAATTTTTGTTGCCCACCGCCCAACCATGATCGCAATGGCGGATAAGGTATTTGATCTCAGCAACAACGCTGAAATGGAAAAGGAAAATTCTCATGTATTTTTTACTGAATAAATGCTTTATTGCATTCGGTCTCTTATCCACTGCAATCGTATTTATTGTCCCTTGTAGCGCTCAACAAAAGCAGCCAATCACTTCCGAAGCTGTCATGCATATGCCTTTTAAGTTGGATAGTGCTTCTATACCAATGACCACTGTTGAAATAAACGGTCAACGTCAAACATTTATGATCGATACAGGAGCCTCCTTTGCTTTGTACTTATTCAAAGATGTTATGATACAACTCTCCGGTTTGGTGCTTAATACAGGAAAACAACGCACAACTGATCTGACTGGAAAGGTTTTCCTCAATGACAAATTCCAGATTCCTCGACTTTCGATTAATGGAATGATATTTGAAGATATTAAGGGGATGTCTATTAGTTCCCCTCGGGGAATGCCCCTCACTCCCGACAGCAACCTCCCAAACACGATGATGATTGGTCTAGGTTTATTCAAGGAAAAGGCTGTACTTATTGATTATAAAAATCAGCGTCTATCGGTTGCGGACAACACCCAAGCACTGGGTATCAACATGACCGATGGCTGGATTTCATTACCGCTACAGGTTACACAAGAAGGAATTACAGTCAACGTTTCGCAGAATTCAAAGGAATACAACATGGTTTTGGACACTGGAGCATCAGTGTCAGTTTTCTGGAAAGAGCGACTTAAATCTCCTGCTATTGATATCTCTTGCCGGGCCGTGATGGCAGAAATGGATCATGAAGGCTGCGTATCATCAGAGTTTCGACTGAACGGAATTGGCCCAAAAGATATAAAACTAAATGCGGTACTGTTAGATGGAACATTCCAGCAGATGGATACAGATGGATTAATCGGTAAGAATTTCCTCGACAGATTCACCGTACTAATCGATTTCCCAGAGCAGAGATTACTTATTAAGAAAGTATAGCTATCAGAGATAATCACCGTGGAGTATGGCGACCGTAGATACGGTCGCTTTCAATGTAGTGGCTGAGCTAAGTATTTAAAGATTAAGCAAACGCCCCCATTTTTCTACCCACAACGCTGAAACCACTTCTGGCTCTGGGTGTTCCATCGCATCAATTTCCAGTCTTTCGCCAATCCGTGTCGCCCCCTGCTCTTGCAGCAGTGCATCAAATGCGCGCCCTGCGCCGCAGAAATTATCATAGCTACTATCACCCAAGGCAATAATGCCATAGCGCAGCTCTGGCTGGAACCCGACCTGATCGCGAACAGCGACAAAGAGAGGGGCAATACTGTCAGGGAAATCACCCTGTCCAGTGGTTGATGTCACCACCAATGCATAATGTTGACGGTAGTACTGCCAGGCTTCAAGCGTACCCTCATCAAACAATTTTACTTTATGCCCCTGGTCTTTCAGTATGTTCTCGGCGTCTTCCGCCACTAACAACGAATTACCGTAAACAGTGCCGACAAAGATCCCGACCTGAGCCATAAATAACATTCCTTTTTAACTAAAAAAATTACTCACTATCCTGACCCGCAGTAGCAGAAAACTCAACCCTTTCAACATCAGGAGCAATACCAGACCAACCAAAGTGTGACATCAATCCTTGCCACGACGCATCCCAGCGAGCGGTGAGCAAAAGTGCTTCACCGGTTACCGGATGGTTTAGTTGTAAATGACTGGCATGGAGCATCAGCCGCGGACAAGCAAAATGCTCCGCCACTCCCCGATTCTGGCGCAAATCACCGTGCGCGGTGTCACCGATGATAGGGTGGCGAATATGCGCCATATGACGCCTTAATTGATGCTTACGCCCTGTTTCTGGCTTGAGTGCCATCAGACTGTAGCGGGCGGTTTCATAGCGCCCAATAGCTAATGGTACTTCCACTTGAGCCACCGGCTGATAATGGGTCACGGATGGCTGCGGCGCTTTGTCTTGTCTGGCCCGTTTATCGGCAATTTTATCCAGCTCTTCAGCCATCGCATAATCAACGGTGCCGCTTTCCAGCACATAACCACGAACCACCGCATGATATGTTTTCTGGATTTGATGTTGTTCAAATTGCAAGGAAAGTGTACGGGCTACCTCACTAGATAGCGCCATTAGCAGTACGCCAGAGGTTGGCCGGTCTAACCGATGGACGGTATACACATGCTGACCAATCTGGTCGCGCACCGTCTGCATCACAAATACCGTTTCATTACTGTCCAGCCAACTGCGGTGTACTAACCATCCGGCAGGTTTATTTACCGCGACAATATGTTCATCTTGATAGAGTATTTCCAGCATTAGTGACTTTCTTTATTCAGCAGGTCATCGAGACGCTGTAATTCTACCAGCAGTAAGGTGCAATCCGGGCGACCCTCGCCAGTCAGCGCTTCTTCAAAATACGGCGTAATGGCAAAACGAGTGGGGAACGGGGCATTAGATTCCAATAATGCATACATTCTGGGAATAAATACCCATTGCAACCACTGCTCTGCTGACATGGTATCAATGCTGAACGGCTCGTTACTTGCGAAAGCTTCAACTGGCGGCGGGAAAGTTTGCCAGAGATCAACGGTACGCATAGCAAGCTCAATATCCTGTAGGTTCTGACGCACCTTATTTTCTGTACTCATGATTATGTTCTCAACCCAAAAACGGCCCATTACCGGGCTGGCTCAACGGCGGCAAAGCATACCATTGAAGCCGACGATGCCCAACTAACACCATAAACAACCGATTTGGTTTAAGCAAAATGTAGATAAAAAAAGGGGTACTGTTTTACCAGTACCCCTCTATTCGTTTCATAGCAATCCAGCTAAAAGTGATGCTCCCTGCTCAATCCTTGAAAACTTTTCCGTGTGGTTATCCTAACCGGCAATCCGTCGCGTTATCCTACACCATACCGGTGCTAATCCTACGGTTATCCTAACCCACCAATCATCCTGAACTGGCTCTCAGTCTCCATCCTGGAGGTGTCCTTTGTTTCATCCTGAAACGTCCCTTCACTCGTCCTAAGCAGTCCCTGTGTTCTTCATCCTGAAGCGACACCATCCCGATGTCTTCCTTCTCCGCCGGATCCTATCCTGCGGGTAAAGGATCGCTTAATCGACAAAATGAGACAAGGTACTGTAGCAAGAATGCGACAAACACTTTTACATACAAAAATATGAATTTTTATAACAAAATGATTTTATTGAAGATAAATGTAACACGGAGATTTTACATAAAAATAATAGAAGTGATGTCTCACAGCTGATGTGCGAGATATCTCACACCAACTGCGCCGAAATAGATAATAACCGTTACATTACTCAGGTAATACTGGGCGTAACGCATCAAGGAAATGGGCCAACGTTGCGGCAAGCAGCGTGCGTTTTCCACTGCCAAACTGCTCTAGCACCACGTTACCGCTGACATTACACAGAGAAGCCATCGTCATTTCCGACTCTGTGGTGGCTAAAAATAGGGTTGGCGAGAGTTTTAGTCTTTTTTGTGTCACCAGATGACCAATCAAATTTTCCTGTAAACGAATAAAATCATCGTCACTCCATACCTGCAACAATGTGAAGCGGTGGTCACCCAAATCAGCCACCATATCGCCTGCATATTGCAGAGTGTAAAAAGTATGAATATCTGGATGCAGCTTAATCTCCAACGCACGTTCAACATTGATCAACGTCGCCTCTGCCACAAATGGCTGGGGCAACCAAAGCACCTGATTATCACGGGTTTCCACAATGCATGGTGAAGGCACGCCATACAGCTCCTCACTGGCGGGTGGGTGTCCGGTGTGTTGCTGCCACTGCTCTATATAGCGTTGAGTGAAACTGCTCAGTGTCGCTGAAACATTCTGGTCCATTCTGACTCTCAGTATTGCGGCGAGTGACTCTGCAAGATTAAGGGGCGCGGATTCCCCCTTAGAAATGCAGTTAAACGCGGCATAAATTGATAAACTACGGCTATTGTACCTTTCTCTCATCAAGGGGACAGCATGTCTTCATATCAAGATAACAAGGCTCTGGCGCAACTGACGCTGGGTAAACCCACAGCTTATCGCGACCACTATGACGCAACACTGTTGCAGGCCGTGCCGCGCAGTATGAACCGCGAGCCTCTCGGTTTATATCCAGATAACTTGCCTTTTCATGGCGCGGACATCTGGACATTATATGAGTTGTCCTGGCTGAACAGTAATGGCCTGCCACAAGTTGCCGTGGGGGAAATCAGCCTGAATGCGAAAAGCGTTAATTTGATCGAGTCCAAAAGCTTCAAACTTTACCTCAACAGCTTCAACCAAACCGTTTTTGCTGACTGGGAAAGCGTGCAGGCCACGCTGCAACAGGACTTGGCCGTCTGTGCGCAGGGTGAGGTCAGCGTTCGGATATTCCCCCTTGATGATATAACCGAACAACCCATCGCTAATTTCAGCGGTGAATGCCTGGATCATCAGGATATTCGCATTGAGAGTTATGAATTCAGTGCAGACTATCTGCAAAACTCAACCCGTCAACATCATGTGGAAGAGAGTCTGGTAAGCCACCTGCTCAAATCCAACTGCCTGATAACCCACCAGCCGGATTGGGGTTCCGTGCAAATACGCTACCGTGGCCCACAGATTAATCGTGAGGCACTGCTGCGTTATCTGGTTTCATTCCGCCATCATAATGAATTTCATGAACAGTGCGTAGAGCGTATTTTCAACGACATCATGCGTTTTTGTCAGCCAGAAACATTATCGGTTTATGCACGCTATACCCGCCGTGGTGGGCTGGATATCAACCCGTGGCGCTCTAATACCGATTTTGTGCCCGCAACTGGCCGCCTGGCACGGCAATAAATGCGCGCGTCTGCGCAACATTGCGCTTTGCGCACGTTAGTATTAGCAAAAATCAAGAGACAACGTTAAGGTTAATTACAGTATCTCCACACGATTTTCAGTAAATAAATCAGTGAGTGATACAGAATGATCTGTTTGATATTCCACGGCAAAACAGAAAGCAGCATTCTGATATACCCAAAGTCATTGGCGTTGCAGGTAGGCGGCAAACAAATCCCGATGAACTCACATTAAGTCAGTGATTCGGGTGACACCCCTGCGGTTTCAAGAACGAAGGATATACACGGACACCACCCCCCTTAGAGGTGTAAAGGAGTAACTTTGATTACACATGTCAGCCCACTTGGTTCAATGGATCTGTTGTCACAGCTCGAAGTGGATATGCTCAAACGAACCGCCAGCAGCGACCTGTATCGTTTATTCCGCAACTGTTCATTGGCTGTTCTCAATTCAGGTAGCCTTACCGATAACAGTAAAGAGCTTTTATCTCGCTATGAAGGCTTTGATATCAACGTTCTGCGGCGCGAACGTGGCGTAAAACTCGAACTGGTCAATCCGCCAGAACATGCCTTTGTCGATGGTAAAATCATCCGCTCGTTGCAGGCAAACCTGTTTGCGGTCTTACGTGACATTCTGTTTGTGAATGGCCAGATCGTTAATGCTGGGCGCTTCCAACATCTTGATATGGAAAGCTCCAGCCATTTGACCAATCTGGTCTTTTCTATTTTGCGTAATGCCCGCGCCCTGCATCTTGATGAAGACCCGAATATGATTGTGTGTTGGGGCGGCCATTCAATCAATGAAACCGAATACTTGTATGCCCGCAAAGTAGGTAGCCAACTGGGTTTACGAGAGTTGAATATCTGTACCGGCTGCGGGCCAGGAGCGATGGAAGCACCGATGAAAGGTGCCGCAGTGGGCCATGCCCAGCAACGCTACAGAAATGGCCGTTTCATCGGGATGACCGAACCTTCAATCATTGCAGCTGAGCCACCCAATCCGCTGGTCAATGAATTAATTATCATGCCGGATATTGAAAAACGGCTTGAGGCATTCGTTCGTATCGCACATGGCATTATTATCTTCCCAGGCGGTGTGGGGACAGCGGAAGAGTTACTCTATCTGTTAGGTATTCTGATGAATCCGGAGAACAGTGAACAGGTATTACCACTGATCCTGACGGGGCCAAAAGAGAGTGCTGATTACTTCCGTGTTGTGGATGAATTTATCATGAATACGCTGGGCGATGATGCGCGTAAATATTACCAAATCATTATCGATAATCCGAATGAAGTTGCCCGCCAGATGAAACAAACGATGCCGCTGGTGAAAGAGAACCGCCGCAACACCGGTGATGCTTATAGCTTCAACTGGTCCATCCGTATTGCACCAGATTTACAACATCCGTTCGAACCGAGCCACGAAAATATGGCGAACCTCGATTTGTCTCATAACCAACCACCAGAACAACTGGCGGCAGCACTTCGCCGTGCATTCTCGGGCATTGTAGCGGGTAATGTTAAAGAAGTGGGGATTCAGGCCATTGAAGAGCACGGGCCTTACAAATTGCATGGCGATCCGCAATTGATGAAACAAATGGATAGCTTGCTGCAAGGCTTTATTGCGCAGCATCGCATGAAGTTACCGGGTACTGCTTATACGCCTTGTTATGAAATTTGCAGCTAAACCACCTTCTCCGGGCAGCATTAGCACTCAGTGCATCGGCTAACGCTGCCCGACATTAATCTGGCTTAACCTCATATAAGACAGGCTATGCAAATCCACCTTCTTATCGTCGATGCCCTTAATCTTATTCGTCGCATCCATGCGGTGCAGGGTTCACCCTGTATAAATGCCTGCCAACATGCGTTGCAACAGCTTATTTCACATAGCCAGCCTACTCATGCGGTTGCCGTGTTTGATGAGGATGACCGCTCCGATAGCTGGCGTCATCAATGCTTGCCGGACTACAAAGCAGGCCGCTCACCGATGCCAGATAATCTGCAACAGGAAATGCCGCACATCCGCGAAGCATTCAATGCACTGGGGGTTGCCTGCTGGCACTCACCGGGCAATGAAGCTGACGATCTGGCCGCGACATTGGTAGCAAAAATTAGTGGGGCGGGTCATCAGGCCACCATCGTTTCTACCGATAAAGGCTATTGCCAGCTATTGGCTCCCAATGTGCAGATTCGTGACTATTTTCAAAAACGCTGGCTAGATATGCCATTTGTGAAGCAGGAATTTGGGGTATTACCACACCAGTTACCTGATTATTGGGGGCTTGCGGGCATCAGTAGCAGCAAAATTCCGGGGGTCGTGGGTATTGGTGCCAAAACCGCCGCACTGCTATTGCAGCAAGTCAGCAGTCTGGAGGAATTGTATCAAAGCCTGGAATCCATACCGGAGAAATGGCGTAAAAAGTTGCAACAACACCAAGAAATGGCGTTTATCTGCAAGCAGATTGCCACATTGAAAACCGATTTGCTATTAAGTGGCAATTTACAGCAACTTCGACTGAAAAAATAATTTCAGTATAAAAATCAAGGGGCCAAAAGGCCCCTTAGACATAGCAATAGATGGCGGCTGATTAAAATCGCTCATCGCGACGGCCCGGCACACCCGCCCAGATACGACGCACATGTACCGTCACTTCTTCACGGTCATGGTAGAGCTGTTTAGCCTGGATATGGGCATTGATACCGTTTTCTTTCAGTTGCTCATCCATTATTTCCAGATTTTCCAAAACAATTTCAAAACGTTTCTTCATTGGCAATTTCAGATTGAAAATCGCCTCACGGCACCAACCGTTTACCAACCATTTAATGATAAGTTGCGTCACTTTGGCCGGTTTCTCGACCATATCGCACACTAACCAATAGATATTACTGCGCGTTGGCTCATATTTAAAACCATCAACACGGTGATGGGTTACCTGCCCGGTATCCATCAGACTTTGTGCCATTGAGCCATTGTCGATAGCTTCTATCATCATGCTGCGTTGTACTAACTGATAAGTCCAACCACCGGGGCACGCGCCTAAATCGACAGCGTGCATCCCACTTGCCAGGCGTTCTTCCCATTCATCGGCCGGGATAAATACATGGAAAGCCTCTTCCAGTTTTAACGTTGAGCGGCTTGGCGCATCTGATGGGAATTTAAGGCGTGGGATACCCATATAGAATGGGGAGTTATTATTGCTATAGGAATAACCCACATAGCAGCAACCCGATGCAATAAAGAACACATGAACTACCGGCCGGTGGGAATTCTCACGAGCAGAAAGAATTTTCTGTTCGCGCATAGCATTACGCAACGGCACCGTCAGCTTACGGCAGAATTTGAGCAACTCTTTGCTTTCATTGGTATCAGCGACTTCAACGCGTAACTCACCTGCTTTTTCGACAACACCAACTAACATACCCACTATCGGCGATACGCGATCTTCCGGTGGCAAATCTTTCAATAATTCCCCCACCACCATCATCTGGCGGGCGAAAATCAATTCGCGAAACGGCACTTCACGGATCAAACGGTCAGCATCTTCCAGTTGATAGCACTCAAACAGAACATAGCCGCTGTTATCTTTTACCCGTGCGAAACCAAATATTTCGAGCTGTGCCGCTTTGGCAGTAATTTCTGCCGCACACTCTTTCTCAAAACCTGAGCGGCAATATAAAGCAATTTTATTATTCATGGCGTTCGGCCCTTTTTCTTAGACGCAGCGCGCCAATCAACATCAAAATCCATCCCGCCAGAAAACATACTCCGCCGATTGGCGTGATATATACCCACAGTTTCAGGTGTGATAGAGCCAGGCAGTATAAACTGCCGCTAAAGAGCAGAATACCAAGCGCTAACAAGGCTCCGCTCCAGTAAAACCAAATACTTATCTGCCGTTGCATCGCAATGGCCAACGCCAAAATTGCCAGCGTATGGAACCCTTGGTATTCCAACCCGGTACGAACCCAGGCCATCTCATTCGGCCCCAAAGCGGCACTCAATACATGAGCACCAAAAGCACCGAAAGCTACATAGAAGAAACCGCTCAGGGCGGCAAATATCAGCATTAAACGACCATTCATCGTTATTAACCTTAAATTAGATAGCGTTACACCCAAGTTACTTAGAGATGCAGGCAGGCGGCAACCGAACAAATCCCAGACACTTAGATAGCTAAGTGTCTGGGTGAGTATGCGCAGCCAATACCCCTGCATCTTGAAGGGCAACGGGTATATACCCTCATAGCAGGTATGTCGTTACATCGCCCGACAATAACCCATTTTATCGTAGTGGATTACCATCATGAATGGGTTGTCATTACTACGCAGATACTGTGATTGATCAGCCGTCATAGCGAAAGCGCAACTTTTCCTGCTCGCTGGCAGCTTTGGCCAGTATCCACTGACGAAAGGCGGCTATTTTACCCAGTTCTGCCTGACTGTCATGACAAACCAGATAAAAAGCATTTTTACTTACCAATACATCATTAAATGGGCAGACTAAACGTCCAGCCTCAATCTCTGATTGCGCCATAACATTATTCACCAGCGCAATACCTTGCCCGTGTACGGCCGCCTGAACCACCATCGCACTGTGACTGAATATCGGGCCTTGCTGCACATTAATCTGCGGAACCCCCAGTTGTCGGGTATACGCCATCCAGTCACGGCGGGAAGTATCATGCAACAGAGTGTGATTAGCCAGATCTGCCGGTACTTTTAATCCATGTTCTCCCATCAGCAAGCTGGGGGCGCAAACCGGCAATAAGAATTCGGCATATAAACGTTCAGTGCGCAAGCCGCTCCAGTTGCCACGGCCATAAAATATCGCGACATCCACATCATCAGCCAGTTTGTCCTCTTCCCGATCAACCGCTTGAATCCTGACATCAATACCGGGATAAGCCGTATTAAAACTTGAAAGACGAGGAACCAACCATTGAATGGCAAAACTGGGGGGCAGGCTAACAGTTAGCGCACCTTTTGCACTGCGGGCCTGTAACTTGCGGGTAGCTTCGTTGATTGAGGTGAAAATTTCTTTGATATCAAGATAGTAACTCTGCCCCTCTTCGGTCAGAAGCAAAGAGCGGTTACGGCGGCGGAAGAGTTTTAGTCCAAGAAAATCCTCCAGCGACTTTATCTGGTGACTGACAGCAGCTTGAGTAACAAATAACTCCTCGGCTGCTTTAGTAAAACTCAGGTGGCGTGCGGCCGCATCGAAAACCCGCAAAGCGTTCAGGGGTGGCAATCGTTTTGACATTAATTGGATACTTTTTTATAACGGCTCATCTTCAGATGAAACCCTTTGTTTACTTATTAGTTTTTATAATCCGAGCCATTATAAATTGTCCGTTGATGATGCGCCAGCAAATACCTATAGTGGCGGCACTTCCCGAGCCGGAACGAAAAGTAGGTTTAGTATCCAGGTACTGAAATGCTTTTGGCTTTGTGGTTGTGATGTTGTGTTTGCAAATGGTCTGGTATGCCAGACATAGTAGCTAAGCTACTGTTTTTTCACTTCCTGTACATTTACCCTGTCTGTCCATAGTGATTTTATGCAGCACCGCTAATTTGCGGTGCTTTTTTTTACCTGATTTCCAGAGCTTATCTCTATTAAGAAGCTAAATATTCAGAAACTAAATGTAAGCGTCACCACGCATTGCACATCGATAAAGCTTAAATTTAACTTGTTGCTGATAAACTCAAAACGGTGATCAGGCTTCTTTTCAGTATTGACTCAGCAATAAACAACCTGCCTGCACGCTAAACTAGTTACCCTCAGCCATTTCTTTCACCTCAGAGCGGTTAATCTGCTGTTCGGTGCCATTGGCATCGATGTAACTTATCATTCCGGTATCATCATCTACTTTAGGTTTACCATCGGCAACGATAGTGCGACCATCATTGGTGTGCATAACGTAGTTGCTTGAACAAGCGGCTAAAGTAAAAGTAAGCATAAGTGCAGAAATTACGGCTGCGATCTTTTTCATGGGTGACTCCTTGCAGATTAAAATGCTAAAAAACTCATTTTAGTTACCAGACAAATTGTTATGTCCATTACTATTTAGCATAACCCGCTTCTGACATATTTCCAGCGTTCAGGGCTGTAAGCGGGTGATTTATGAACAAAATGTATCAAATTGAGACAGTTCCGAAGTGACCCAAAGGATGCAATAAACAGTATGAAGGTTTTTGAGCCAACGAATTTTCGTCAGGAATTTCCTGCACTTAGCGATGAAATAATCTATCTGGACAGTGCAGCAACGGCTCTGAAGCCGCGTGCAATGATTGAAGCAACACAACAGTTTTATCAGCAGGATGGGGCAACGGTACACCGTAGCCAGCATCAGTCAGCATGGTCATTGACGGTTCGTTTTGAAGAAACCCGCCAACAGGTTGCTGACTTTATCAATGCGCCCGCAGCAGAAAATATCATTTGGACCAAAGGAACGACCGAAGCGATTAATCTGGTAGCACAAAGTTATGCGCGCCCTCGCCTGCAAGCGGGGGATGAAATAATTGTCAGCGAAGCAGAGCATCATGCCAACCTTATCCCCTGGTTGATGGTGGCAGAACAAACCGGTGCCACAGTAGTAAAACTGCCTATCGGCCCTGATTATCAACCCGATTTACAGCAATTAGTCCAATTGCTTAATAAGAAAACACGAATATTGGCGTTGGGGCAGATGTCTAATGTGACCGGTGGCAGCCCGGACCTGGTGCAGGCGATTACACTCGCCCATCAATACGCTTGTGTGGTGGTCGTGGATGGCGCACAGGGTGTCGTACATAATCCGGCAGATGTTCAAGCGCTTGATATTGATTTTTATGCTTTTTCCGCCCATAAACTCTATGGCCCAACCGGAATTGGTGTGCTTTACGGTAAAACCGAATTACTGGAAGAGATGCCAGCCTGGCAAGGCGGCGGTAAAATGCTGACCCATGCCTCCTTTGGCGGCTTTACTTCCCATGAAGTGCCTTATCGCTTTGAGGCGGGAACGCCAAATATTGCGGGAGTCATTGGTTTCTCGGCAGTGCTTCGTTGGCTGGAGCGCATTGATCTGGAGGAAGCAGAAATATATAGCCAACACCTGGCTACAATGGCAGAAGATAAGCTGGCTAAATTGGCCGGTTTTCGCAGCTTCCGTTGCCAGCAATCCAGTGTGTTAGCCTTTACTTTCAACGGCATTCATCACAGCGATTTAGTGACCTTACTGGCCGAACAAGGCATCGCATTGCGTGCCGGGCAACATTGCGCACAGCCTTTAATGGCAGCATTGGGTGTCAGCGGTAGCCTGCGCGCCTCTTTTGCGCCTTATAATACCGCTAACGATGTTGAAGTCTTATGTGAGGCGATCACTAACGCTCTGGAGTTATTACAAGATTAAGCGCCAGCAGATTAAAATTCCGCTAATAAGAGAAGAAAATGATAATTGCACCACACCCTTTTGGTCACAGCCTAACTGCGACAACACTGCTTGAAACATTCAGCGCCCATAAGCAATGGGAAGATCGCTACCGTCAGTTGATTTTACTGGCCAAACAGCTCCCACCGTTACCCGAATCATTAAAGCACAATGAACTGGAGCTGACCGGTTGCGAAAATAGAGTATGGCTGGGGCATCAGCACCTACCGGATGGTCGTTTACATTTCTACGGTGACAGTGAAGGCCGGATTGTACGTGGGTTACTAGCAGTTATTCTCACCGCGGTGGAAGGTAAAACCCCACAGCAGATACTGAAAGAAGATCCCTTGGTTCTGTTTGAACAACTAGGATTACACCAACAGCTAAGTAGCTCACGCGCCAGCGGTTTACAGGCGTTGGCGCAAGGGGTGAAGGCTATCGCAGCTCAGTATGTAGGGTAGGGCTATTTCCCCTGACGGGCGGCTTTTGCCATCATTTTCTTCAACGCATGAGATACCGCGACAAAACCAAAGGTGGCGGTGACCATCGTGGCTGAACCAAAACCTGAAGTGCAGTCCATCTTTTTCGGCCCTTCGGCGGTACTGCGGGATGCACACACCGAACCATCCGCCTGCGGATAAACCAGTGGTTCGCTGGAAAACACACAATCAATCCCCAACTTGCCTTTACTATTTTTCACCACGTTAAAATCACTTTTCAATCTTTCACGCAGCTTGGCCGCCAACGGATCTTGAATAGTTTTCGCCAGATCAACCACTTCAATTCGGGTGGGATCGATCTGCCCACCAGCGCCTCCCGTTGTCACTACCGGGATTTTGTAGCGGCGGCAATAAGATAATAGCGCCGCTTTTGGGCGTACACTATCAATAGCATCAATGATATAGCTGAAATTATTGTTTAAAAGCTGTGCGACATTATCCGCAGTAATAAAATCATCAATACAGGTCACACGGCATTCAGGATTGATTGCCCGAATACGTTCTGCCATCACATCCGTTTTAGCCTGCCCAACATGGTGGCGTAAGGCATGGATCTGACGATTGGTATTGGTCACACAAACATCATCCATATCAATCAAAGTAATCGCACCAATACCGGTACGAGCCAACGCTTCCGCAGCCCAAGAACCTACACCGCCGATTCCAATGACGCAGACATGGGCCTGCGAAAACAGTTCCAGTGCTTGCTGACCATATAGACGCGCTATGCCGCCAAATCGCTGTTGGTAAGCATCGGAAAAGGTTGTGTTCATGGATTTATTACCTTAATTGCGTCGAAATGCTTTAATTATATCGATTATATGAATGGAAAAGCGGCCAGTTGGCCGCCTGACAAAGAGTAGAGTCTATCCGGCAAAATAGCCCGTTTACTGGCTCTGATTGCTCACTAATAACGAACTATTACCCGTGATGGTAGTTTTAGTACCACCTTGATAAGCGGTAAACAGCGGCCCGCTGCTTTGCGCATTTTTTAACACCCAAACACGGCCATAATGGTTGTAGAAGCCGGCAGCTTGCCCTGCTTCATGGCCAATCCCTTGATAGATATCAAAGTGTTGGCCTTTAATTGCACCACCGACATCCAATGCCACCATCAGGCGCATCTGATATTGGCCGGTGAATTTACCCTGATTATCCAGCAAAGGCACTTCCGCCAATAGCGTGCTACCCGCAGGGATTAGCGAGCGATCAGAGGCTACAGAGGCTTTGGCAATTAATGGAACCGCACTCGCGCCTTTTACCGGCGCATACATTTCCGGTTTAAAGAAGACAAAGGACGGATTCTGTTCTAACAGCTCCCGAACGTCCGATTCACTGTGAGTTTCAGCCCAATGACGGATAGCCTGCATCGACATATCCGCTTTTGCCACTTCGCCGCGATCAATCAGCACCTTGCCGATGCTCCGATAGGCATGGCCATTTTTCCCGGCGTAACCGAAGAAGGTCAGTGGCCGTCCATCGCCGTAATCCACATACCCGCTGCCCTGCACTTCCATCATAAAGTTATCCACCAGAGAATTGGTGTAAGCGATAACTAAATTTTTGTTATCCAATGCGCCTGCATATATCGCAGCGCGATCTGGTAAACGGCGTTTCCCTTTCGCGGGCATACGATACAGTGGATGGCGGAATTCACCTTGCGGTGTATAACGGGCCTGAAGCACCGGTGTGTAGTAACCGGTAAATTGCACATTACCAAAGTTATCTACCCCTTCCATCTGATAGGCATTCAGACCAAACAAACTCAACTTACTGGGATCAGCCCCCGCCAGCATCCAATTTTCTACTGCATTGAATGTACTACTATTGCGGTTATACAGACCCGGTGAGGATTGGTTAATCACTTTCACCTGATCAGAGAAATCTTTTGCGTTGACTGGCTTACCTGTTGCGTGTGGTTCATTCACTAACTCCAGTGGATGCTCCAGACGCCCATCTTTATATTGCTGCCCGCGATCCGTTGGCCGCGACTGGCAACCTGCCAAAACAGCAATCATTATTCCACTCAGTAGGTATTTACCCCAACGACTCGTCATTTCACGCCTTCTCTTACTTATTTTATCTACCGGCGAACGATAACAAACGCCTATAGAGAAAGGAATCAGCAGGTGGAAAAAAATCCCCTGACGCCGTTATGGGGAAAAAGGAAACAGATAGTTGATAAATTAATCGAAAAAACCTATTTACCCTAATTAAGTGGCAAAACTACTTGCAACAGATCTCATCCAGAGTATAGTGCGCTGAATCGGACGCGGGGTGGAGCAGCCTGGTAGCTCGTCGGGCTCATAACCCGAAGGTCGTCGGTTCAAATCCGGCCCCCGCAACCAACCGATACTGGCTACCAGCAGTATCAAATGTGGTTCGATAGTCTTGAAATTTAAGATGAATTAGGTAGAATAGCAGTCGAAGTAAATAGTGTAATGACGGACGCGGGGTGGAGCAGCCTGGTAGCTCGTCGGGCTCATAACCCGAAGGTCGTCGGTTCAAATCCGGCCCCCGCAACCAATTACACCATTAAGTAATGAAAAGTAGTAGCAAGATAGAAAATAGTATTAAGACGGACGCGGGGTGGAGCAGCCTGGTAGCTCGTCGGGCTCATAACCCGAAGGTCGTCGGTTCAAATCCGGCCCCCGCAACCAATTCTTAATTATTTTCGTATCAACATCAGACACCCTTCAGGGTGTTTTTTTGTTTCTGGCATTCAATAAATTACAACAATTCGGTTAAGCAAGGGCAATCCTGCCCCTGCTATATATCAATGCCCTTCCCAGTTACAACCGTGCCATCGCGCCACCATTGGCAAAATAAGCTTTGATGCCAGCAAAAATAGATTCAGCAATTTGCTGCTGAAAACTGCTGGTTCGCAATTTTCGCTCTTCTTCCAAATTACTGATAAAAGCGGTCTCAACCAGAATAGATGGAATATCGGGGGCTTTTAATACAGCAAAACCAGCCTGGTCAACACGATTCTTGTGCAGCTTATTGATTTTACCCATCCGATTCAGCACTTCTTTGCCGAACTTCAGGCTATCGTTAATCGTCGCCGTTTGTAGCAAATCAATCATGGTATGGTCCAGATAGCGATCACCACTTTTACTGATCCCACCAATCTGGTCTGCTTCGTTCTGTGTCTGAGCCAGAAAACGTGCCGTGGTACTGGTTGCCCCTTTGGTTGATAACGCAAATACCGACGAGCCTCTGGCCGCGCGATTGGTGAACGCATCGGCATGAATTGAAATAAATAAATCGGCACGCAACTTACGGGCTTTCGCCACTCGAACTTTTAGCGGAATAAACACATCTTCATTGCGGGTCATAAATACCCGCATATTGGCTTCTTTCTGGATGAGCGCCTGTAGCCGGCGAGCAATTTGCAGCACAACATCTTTTTCACGGGTTTTATTTTTACCAATCGCACCGGGATCTTCCCCGCCATGCCCAGGGTCTAGCATGATAACAATCGGTCTATCACGTCCAGCCTTACCCGCTTTAGGTGTCTCTGCCGGTAGGTTCCGCTCAACGTTCCCTTTATTGTAATCTTCCAATAATGCCAACAGTGGGTCATTTTCTGCTGAGCTTCCGCCCTCTTTCGGGTATAAATCGACCACCAGACGGTTACGGAACTCTGCAAAAGGTTTCAGGGTAAATAGTTGTGGGCTGATACTCTGCTTGAGTTCCAATACCAGGCGGACAGTATTCTTATCAAATTGCCCTACCCGCGCCTGTTTTAGATAAGGATCGCCGGACTGCACCTGATTACTGATCTCTTTCAGCACACTGTTTAGATGTACCCCCTCGATATCAACGACGATGCGATCAGGATTAGTCAGGTTGAACTGACGGTATTTCAGCGGGGTATTGGATTCCAGCGTTACGCGGGTATAGGTTGAAGAAGGCCACACCCGGACAGCAATAATATGTGACGAAGCAGCAAACCCAACCCGGCTGACACTCAGCATCCAGGCGCTCGCGGCACCTTGCAATAGACGGCGACGCCCAGAATTATGATTCGAATCTGCCATGTAACTCCAAAGTAACTACCAATATATGAAGAAAAAACGACCAAAAAAGTTTATGTGTAAAAACTTTAACGAATCAATCCCATGCTGTCATTAGAAAAACATTTTTATGTTATTCAATTTATTAATGAGTGTGAGCCATACATATGCATTCATTAGCAATTTGTTGCTTGCCATCCTGACCAAAAAAGAATAAAAATACAAAAATAGCGAATAAAAATTCAAAGAGGTCTGCCGTGAAGGAACGTAGTACCGAACTGGTTCAAGGGTTTCGCCATTCAGTTCCCTATATCAATGCGCACCGTGGCAAAACATTTGTAGTCATGCTGGGTGGCGAGGCGATTGAACATGAGAATTTCTCTAGTATCGTCAACGATATCGGCTTGCTACATAGCCTTGGGATCAGGCTGGTCGTGGTTTACGGCGCACGTCCACAGATTGACAGCAATCTGGCACAACACCATTACGAGCCTATTTATCATAAACATACCCGAGTTACTGACGCCCGAACACTGGAAATGGTGAAGCAGGCAGCGGGTTTATTACAGTTGGATATTACGGCCAGATTATCGATGAGCCTGAATAATACACCGCTGCAAGGTGCGCATATTAATGTAGTTAGCGGTAACTTTATTATTGCTCAGCCACTGGGTGTCGATGATGGTGTGGATTATTGCCATAGTGGCCGCATCCGCCGTATTGATGAAGAGGCCATTCATCGTCAATTGGATAATGGTGCGATCGTATTACTGGGGCCAGTTGCCGTATCGGTCACCGGTGAGAGTTTTAACCTTACGTCAGAAGAAGTCGCTACCCAGTTAGCGATTAAACTAAAAGCGGAAAAAATGATTGGCTTCTGCTCATCCCAAGGGGTGACCGATAGCGAAGGCAATATTATCTCAGAACTGTTCCCAAATGATGCGCAAAAGCGCATTGAAGATCTGGAACAAGACGGAGATTACAACTCAGGAACAGTCCGTTTTCTGCGCGGCGCGGTAAAAGCGTGTCGCAGTGGTGTACGCCGCAGCCATTTACTGAGCTATCAGGAAGATGGCGCATTGGTACAAGAGCTATTCTCTCGTGACGGTATCGGTACACAGATTGTTATGGAGAGCGCCGAGCAAGTGCGTCGCGCCACCATCAATGACATTGGTGGAATACTGGAATTGATTCGACCATTAGAACAGCAAGGGATATTGGTGCGCCGTTCGCGTGAACAGTTGGAAATGGAAATTGATAAATTCACTATTATTGAACGGGATAACCTGACCATTGCTTGTGCCGCGCTCTACCCGTTCCCCGAAGAACAGATAGGCGAAATGGCCTGCGTTGCAGTGCATCCGGATTATCGCAGCTCTTCACGCGGCGAAATGCTGTTGCAGCGGGTCACCAATCAGGCTCGCCAAATGGGGCTTAAGAAACTGTTTGTCCTGACCACCCGCAGTATCCACTGGTTTCAGGAGCGAGGCTTCACGCCGGCAGAAGTGGAGGTTTTACCGATTCAAAAGCAGGAATTGTATAACTATCAGCGACGCTCTAAGATCCTGTTGGCTGATCTGTGATGACCTCAAGGGGCTAACCGCCCCTTGGTTTTACTTCGTGACTCACCTTATTTCATTCAAACGATCGACCAATCCACTAAGGCGCTGTGTTGGTGTCCGAATCGCACTGCTCAACACGGTATCGTTGCAATATAAGGTTAATCGCTCGCGAGCACGCGTTATGGCGGTGTAGACCAATTCACGCGTCAATACTGGCATAAAGGTGCCAGGTAATACCAACGCGGTATGCTCAAACTCCGAACCTTGCGATTTATGCACGGTCATGGCATAAGCCGTTTCATGGCTGGGAAGGCGGCTGGGTTGCACCGATTTTATCGTGCCATCGGGTAACTGGAAATGCACCCGCAGCTCCCCCTCACAATCTAGCAAGGCGATGCCGACATCCCCATTGAACAGGCCAAGCGCACTGTCATTAAGCCCGATCATCACCGGCCGGCCAACATACCAGCGGCCAGATGGCCCCGGCGCACGATCAATCAACCTGTTGCGATGTAACAACTGCTCAATTCGCTCATTTAAGCCACTAACACCAAATGGCCCGGTGCGTAATGCGCACAGCAGTTGGTAACGGCCAAATGCCGCCAGCACTTCAGATGCATCCATACCCGCAGCAGCCAACTGAAGATAATGCTGATAACCCGTCATGCTGGCCTCCAGCAACACCTGATAATCATCCGTATCAACTAATGGAAAGCGTTCAACATCGCGATAAGTACCGTTTAAGACGGATAATGCCTCGCGATACTGACCGGCGTTAACCGCCAAAGCCAGTTGACCGATCCCCGATTTCTCATCAAAGCGATAGCTTTTACGCAGCAGGCACAGGCTATCGCGCACATTGGTCGCATCTTTATCACTACGTCCAACCGGAATCTCTCCGCTTAGTGCATATCCTGTCAGCCGTGTGAGCTGTTCAGCTCGCGAGTCGCTATAACCCAATTCAGCAAAACGGCAGATATCGCCCAGTACAGCTCCCGCTTCAACCGATGCCAGTTGATCGCGATCGCCAAGGAAAATCACCCGCGCTTTAGCCGGCAATGCCGCAATTAATCGCGCCATCATCGGCAAATCCACCATAGAAGCCTCATCCACCACCAGCACATCAAGACTTAACGGGTTACCTTGATGGAAGCGCAGCCGCTGGCTATTAGGTTGAGCACCCAACAGACGGTGCAAAGTTGATGCCTGATCTGGAATCAATTTTCGCTCATTATCATTTAGGGCGAGCTGGCGGATGGCTTTACCCAATGATTCAGTCAAACGCGCGGCGGCTTTCCCTGTCGGGGCAGCAAGCTGGATGCGTAACCGTTGAGCCGAGTTAAGTTGTATCAGTGCAACCAATAGCCTGGCAACGGTGGTGGTTTTACCGGTTCCTGGCCCACCAGATATAACCGAAATCCGGCGGGTAACTGCAACGGCGGCGGCGACTTTTTGCCAGTCGACCTCACGCGTTGCCACACCAAATAAGCGGTCCAACGTCTCCTTGAGTAACGGCTCATCAATGAGTAGGGATTCATTGGTAGCCGTGATCAGGCTATCGCTGGCGATAAACCGCACCACATCCCCTTCGTATTGCCACATCCGTTGCAGATACAAACGTTCATTTTGTAATACCAATGGTGTGGGCTGCGAGCCATCACTGACGGCCGGTGAGCGTTGCAACACCTGTAACCAGCGCGGCTTATCAGGGGCACCGGCGGCCTGCCACAGTGCTTGAGATAAATCAGGTTGCCGCCCACCAAAAAACTGAGCGGGTTGCAGGCAACTTATCGGCAGACAAACATGCCCGGCCCCGGCTTCTGCGCTAAGTATTGCCGCAGCCAGTTGGAGTTGTGGGTCATCATCACCGGCAATCATGCGCGAAAACTGTAGATCCAACGGGCGTAGTAAGTGGTCACGAACCGCCTGAGCCAATAAAGCCATCATATTGACGCCGCCTCCTGACGATGGGCCTTACCGCTAAATACGCGATCCATTCCTTCAATCAGCTCCCACTCAGGGCGGCAACTGAAAATACCGTTAGCTGGATTTTGCGGCTCGACCCCACGCAAGAAGAGATAAATCACGCCTCCGAAGTCGCGTTCATAATCGTAATCAGCCAGACGATGGCGTAAATAGCGGTGTAATGCCAGCGTATAAAGCTGATATTGCAGGTCATAGCGATGTTCAGCCATCGCCTGAGCCATCGCATCGTAGGTATAGGCGCTGCTATCTTCACCCAGCCAGTTGGATTTGTAATCCAGCAAGTAATACTTGCCCTGCCAGCAGAAAACCAGGTCAATAAACCCTTTGAGCATCCCTCGGACTTGCTGAAAATCCAGTGCCGGGCATTGGCGAGACAGTGGGTCATAGTGCTTGATTAAAGCGTCTAATTCATTGGCACATAACAGCGTGTCGATGGGCAGATAGAACTGTAATTCCGCCAGTTTGCTGTGCGGCGTCAATTGCGCCAATGTCACACCGGTTTCATTAAGAGGCGTTTGTACAATGTTGTTTAGCCACTGATATAACATCACTGACCACTGTTCGCCGAAGCCTTGTTGTTGAAGTTGCTCCGCCAGCCAGCCTGCGTCAATTGGCTGACTAAAATCGAGTGGTTCGAGTAAATCGTGCAAGAACGTCCCTGGTGCAGCCCCACGCGGGAAACTATGAGGAGTGAGACGTGCCTCAGCCGTTAATACCTGCTCACCCACGGCATCGATGTCCAGCCGTGGTAACAGTTCCTGAAGTGCAGTATTCAACATCAGTACCACACCACCTTTGGTAGAGCCATGTTGCTGCAAACCGGAGTAACTGGTCACTCGCCAATGATCTTGTAGCTGTCGGGTAAACTGACGCGCGGCAAGTTCCGGTAAGGTTTCTGGCGCTGGCTGCCAGGGCGTATCATCCAAATGCCCTGCGGGTGAAACGGAGATCTCACCGCCCTGTAACGCGGCCAATTCAGCTAACTTTTCAGCCAGATATTGGGCATCACCCGCTTGCCCCCGCTGCACCAAATAGCCTAATGCGCTGAGGTGCATGTCACTTTCGCCCTGTTTTTTGCGCCCACCCTTAATCAGCGGAGCAATACCAATGCTGCAATGATAGACCGCACGCGTTAGTGCCACGTAGAGTAATCGTAAGTCCTCCGCCAGCCGCTCTTCTTCCGCCAGAGCCTGGCTCTCTACATCGGCGTTTAGGTCAAGTAAGGCTTCAAAGCTGTGGCGATCGTGATACAACACGTCTTGCTGCTGGCGGAAATTAGCAATAAAAGGCAACCAGACTAACGGATATTCCAGCCCTTTCGATTTGTGGATAGTGATGACTCGAACCAAATGGCGGTCACTTTCCAGCCGTAACTGCTGGTTATCTGACTGATGATTGGGTTGCGCGATTTGCTGCGCTAGCCAGCGGATTAGTGCGTGCTCACTATCTAGCTGTGACGCAGTCTCTTGTAACAACTCCCCCAGATGCAGTAAATCTGTCAACCGGCGCTCTCCTCCCGCAGTGGCTAACAAATTTTCGGCTACATGACGGCGCGCAATAATCTCTCGCAACATAGGCAGCACACCACGGCGCTGCCAATGCTGACGATATCGGTCAAACTCATCGACCAGAGCATCCCAGGCGCGCTCATCGTGATTCAATGCATCCAGCATTTGTGCATCCAACCCCAACATCCCGGTCGCCATCGCACTGCGCAAGGCGCGCTCCTGCTCGGGTGCCAATACAGCTTGCAATAACCACAGCAGGTCTTTGGCTTCCGCCGTATCAAATACACTGTCACGATTGGATAAATAAACCGATGGAATGGCTAATGCACTCAGTGCATCGCGCACCAAGGCCGCCTCTGCCCGGCTGCGTACCAGAATAGTGATATCCGATGCCTGAACTGGCCTTGAGCCAGTTGCGGTGACTAAATTCGCCAGCCCCTGTTGACCGGCCGTTAGCCAGTCACGAATTTGGGCGGCGCACTGTCGCGCCATTAGTTGTTGGTACTCACTAACCCCAACACCTTCGCCCGATTGTAGCCAAAAGTGCATGGCTGGCTGTTTTTTCCCTTTAATTTCAAAAGACAGGCCGCTATTTTTTCCGGCTGCCGCCACATTAATAAAAGGAATCTGTTCAAACAGAAAAGGGCTATCCACCAGACTGAATAGCCGGTTCACTGAACGCACCATCGGGAAAGAGGAACGCCAGTTAGTTTCTAATGTGTAGTGGGCGCTTACTTCGGATCGAGCGCGAATATAGGTAAAGATATCAGCACCACGGAAAGCATAAATTGCCTGTTTAGGGTCGCCGATCAACAACAAGCCACACTCACCTTGCCCGCCGTAGAGCGTATGAAAAATACGGTATTGTTGCGGGTCGGTATCCTGAAACTCATCAATCATCGCAACCGGATAACGAGAGCGAATGGATTGGGCCAATAACTCACCGCCCTGTTGCTGTAATGCAGCATCCAGTTTACTGAGCAAGTCATCAAACCCCAACTGTGCCCGCTGACGTTTCTCTTGCTGCACAGAGGTGCGAATTTCACTGATAGCACGGGCTAAAATCAGATCCCGAAGTGTCAGCGGTTGCTCATATATCGTGTCGATAACACTGAACAGTGCGTGTTGCGGGGCGGCACCTTTTTTAGTTTTTTCCAATAACACTGACTGGCGAAATTTTTCCAGTTCTTTAGGCAACTGATAATCACCCGTCTCTTGGTTTGCCCATTCACCCACTTTTTCCAGCCAGTTAGGAAGATATCTGGCGCTATAGCTGCGTTTATCAACACCCGAACCACTAATTAATACTTCCAGCTCATGAGCGGCCAAACGCCACTGTGTTTTTACCGCATCAATTTTCACCACGATTTGCTGATGCCGGCTCAGTATCGTTTCATCATCACCAGGGGCTTGGCGAAACGTTGGCGTTTCGCCTTGCAAATAAGTGGAAAGGTCTTTGAGTAATGCCTCTGGCCCACTCCATTCCTGACTAACGGCACGGGCCACCGCCAGAGGAAGCGGATAGCAATGACGCCGCCAGAAATCGGCGCACGCTTGCCGTCGTAGCGGTAGCTCGTCCTGCACCAGAGTTTGTTCAAATAAAATGCCAGACTCAAAAGCATTATTAGCCAACATTCTCTGACAAAAGCCATGAATGGTGTAAATCGCTGCTTCATCCATCTGGCGCTCCGCTGCCAGCAATTGGGCAGCCGCTTCACTCAGATCGGCAATTTCAGCTAACAAAGCCTGATGCATTGGGTCAACACTGACTCCCCGCACGCAGGCGATACGCAACCCGTGAATATTGTCGCGAATTCGCCCTCTCAACTCTTCTGTTGCCGCTTCAGTAAAGGTCACCACAAGGATTTCCTCTACCATCAGAGGGCGACGAAATGCAGCATTGCCCCCTAACCCCAGCAACAACCGGAGATAAAGTACCCCGATGGTAAAAGTCTTACCCGTGCCGGCGGAGGCTTCAATCAGCCTCTCGCCGTACAAGGGCAGCGTCAGCGGCTCAAGCCGCTGGGGAGTGATTGATGTCATGGAGCCAAGACCTTCTGCGGCAAGGTCGCTTGCAAGGCTGATGTTGTGGGATAAGTTGTCCATCCATCAACAACAGCGTACCCGCCGCTAGATTGCCCCAGCCCCTTAACCTGAGAAAGCAGCGCCAAACCTTGCGGTTTGATGACAGCTTGCTGGAAGAAATCAGCCAACGCGGTGCTGTTAAGCTGTTTCACCTGAGCTATCATTTTCTCGCGGCTATCAAAGGCGAAATTATTACGATTGAAATCGTTACTAAAACGCCCGGCCTCTTCATCCAGCGTTTGTGGCCGTTGCATCAACTGATTGATAAGTGCTTGTTTATACTGCTCGAAATCAGCAGGTTTCATATCACGCAGGCGCTTTTCAGCTTGCGGATAGAAAGCGAGATAACGTTGATAAAGGTAAGCTGGTTGCTTGCTGTTGCTTTGCAACACGAAACCTAACCCCCACTGCCGCCCAACCGGCATCGGGAAGGCGAACACCGCATAGCCTAGCTGCTCTTCAGTGCGCAGTTGGTCATAGAACCACGGTTGGATGATTTGCCCAAGTAAGGCGCTATGGGCCATGCTACTGATCTCGTTGTAGCCGGTGGGTACATAAACAGCCGCCAGTGCGGCATCCGAGCTGCTGCCAATGCGTTCCATATTGGCTAACTGTGCTTTATCCACCACCACATCTTCGCCTGTCCACCAAGTAGTACCGGTCAGACTAAGCTGTTTTTTCAGCGCCTCGGTGAGTTCAGTGACTTGCTGAGCTGTCATGTTACCGACCGCTAACACTTCCACCGCCGATTGTTTCAGCAGGCTGTCGCGGTAAGTCACGACATCTTTTACGCTGATACTGTCGAGCAATTTACGCCGTTCGCTACGCTCCGAATAAGGCACTCGAGATAACATTTTCGCGGGTTGAATCGCCAATTCATAGGCTTTGCCTTTTTCGGCAACATCCAGTTGCTCCCGATACCAGGATTTAGCCTGGGCCAATTGATCTTCTGTCGGTGTAAAACCGGAATAGCCTTCAACCAATGAGGCCAACAACTGTGGCATACGCTGGGTGAAACCATTAGCGCTCACATACAAACCATTATTCGCAGCCGTTGAGAAGCTGATACCGCCAATTGAAGCCTGATAACTCAGTTCGTCGAGTGAAATGCCGGCCAGATAGTCTGTCAAAGCAAACAACACCTGATGACGGGCATTATCCAGCGCGTGTGGATTGCGGAAAGCTAACGCGATATCGGCTTTCGGTTCGTCAGCAAAATACTGGCTCGGCATATAAAACACCCGCAATCCCGGCTGATTGGCGGCATCTTGTGGCCGGGTAATATTTTTATCTGTTTTGATTAACGTGAAATTATCAGGGATATAGGGGTTAAGTGTAGGCAAACTCAGTGCCATGTTTTTACCCAGTTGCTGCCACGTTTTTATTTCCTGTGGGCTGATTTTAGCCACCTGATAAGGCGCATCGACAAAGTAGGCGACTTTATTGTGCGGCTCTTCCGGGCTGACATACCAGATACGGGCATTTTCTGCTGTCATTTCGGCCAGCCGGGCGGCAATCGCTTTAGGGTCATAATGGTCAGCCAAATAAGGGGCATCAAGTGTATGTGCAACAGGCACTCGCAGCATCATGTCCACCAGCCACTCAATGTAATCCATGTCGCGGGTAATCGAGGGGTAGCGGAAATCAAGATTTAAAACATGAGCAATTTCATCAAAATAGCTCTTTTTGATTCCCTCTTTCTGCAACATATTGATGTAATCGAAGATGGCAGCGACGACAACGTCACGTTTGGCTAATCCTTTATCGGTCAGTGATACCGAGATGGAGAATACCCCTCCATTTCTGTCCACCATCGGGTCAGCACCCGCATTGATAGCATCGGCCAGGCCCTGTTTTTGTAACCAATCAGACAACGTATCTTTGCTACGGTTACCAATCAGATAGCTAATATAGGTATCTGTTTTACTACGGAATTCTGCGCTGTTATTCGCAATGCGAAAATCTATTTTTAACTGCTTACGCGGCTGGGCGGGAACATAGTGAATAATGATACCGGTTTGAACCGGGGTCACTGCTGGCACGGTAATCGGCGGCACGGTGGCATCCCGATTTGGAATTCGGCCAAAAGTATCTGCCGCTAATTGCGCTAACTGTTCCAGTGACTGGTTGCTATACAGCACTCCCACCATCAGGTTGGCCGAGTAATAACGATGGTAGAAGCTCAGTAACTCGTCATGTAATTTGCCATCGGGCTTGTCTTTCAGCGTCTCCAGATTACCGCCGGAGAAACGCGCACTGGGGTGCGCGGGATTTAACGTTTCGGCATTAACCTGTGCCATGCGCATACCGTCACGGGAACGGGCCATCGTCAATTCAGCATTAACCGCATTACGCTCACGATCAGCATTAATCGGGTCTAACAAGGGTTCGGCAATGGCATCGGCCAAGCGTTCAACCGCGGGTGCCAAAGCATCATTTTCAATTTCAAGATAATAAGCGGTGCGATAAGAAGCGGTGCTGGCATTATGGCTACCGCCGTGCTTTTTCAAGAATTCAGAGAAACTACCGGGTTGCGGGAAACGTTTAGACCCCATCAGCACCATGTGTTCAAGATAATGGGCTAAACCCAGTTGGTTATTCGGATCTTCCAGTGATCCGACGGGCAGTGCCAATGCCGCCAGAGACTTAGGCGCTTGTGCATCAGAAACCAATAACACCGTCATACCATTAGGCAATTTTATTGCCTGATATTTACGCAGGTCATGTTCACTTTTGTGAATGGCTTCTGCCAGTGGTTGCCACCCCGGTTCCGCCGCCCAACTCAATGGAGCCAACAAACCCAGTAAGAAAAATATGCCAATAATGCGCGCCAACTGTTTATGCATTCCGTTTCTCCCTTAACCCCTTAAAATTGCCGCTAAAGCACTTACTCATGCTCTCTTGTATAACACGCTTACGGTTGTATGGCCTGACACATGCAGTTTTACGCCTTATTATGACGGGCTATCGGTAATAAATAACGTTCCGTTTCGTGTAAAATCATGTCGAGATTTTGGTTATCCATCAGCCTGAAAACCCGTTGGATATAGTGGTCTTGCCCCTCTCCCGCAACACGTTGGTCACCTTGCCAAACCTGTAGCAGCTTCATCCGCGCCTTAGTTTGCGTTTCTTCATCCCACAAAATCTGGCCAGAATCGCTATCAAAACAGTGGCTCAACCACGCCCAGCCACTTTTGCTTAACAGTAATAGCGGCTCACACATACCCTGTTGATAACCCGCGATAAGTTGCTGTAAATAGTGGCGAGCATCATCGTGACCAAGAGCATCATAGCGCCATGCGGTTCCTTTGCGGCCATACATGCGACTTTCTCCCGCGCCCCCCGTGGCACAATAAACTAAGTGCTCAATCCATAATAACAGTCCATCCACTGCGGTCAGGGCCGCAGGACGCCAACGCACTAAGCCATCCTCTTGAATCTGATGCATCCACCCTGTCAGGGTGGTAGCACCAAACTCAATATTTAGCTCAATACTGTGATTTTCTTTACGTTCAGCGCGAATTTGCTCAGCTAATGGCACCATTTCTTCTTGCTGACTTTCCCAGTAAAGCTCACCAAAAGATCCATAAGGAAGGCTACCGGCGGCTCTGGCCCGGGTGAATACCGTATTAATATCACCTTCATCTATCAAAACATTCAACAACTGCGTATTGAATTGATAGCGATTAAGGTTATCTAAGGTGAATGGTTCTTCATCGGACAGCTCGGTTTCTTCAATAACAAAGTTTACCCCCAGCCGTAACTGGAAAAAGGCGCGCACCGGATGACGATAAAAACGGATTAACTCATCCAGGGTAACTTCAGACAAAAGCTCAGGGGCGAGTACTTTATTAAACTCAGGATGCGCCTGCCCTTTGGATTCAGCCGAAGGCAGCCATTCCGCAGCATAACTTTGTAACTCGCTATTTTTAATGAAATTTTCTGGCGCAAATGGCATACGTGGATGCCAGCATAACAAATGCTCGATAACCCGACCGGCACTGTCATCGGCACTGAGGCATTCATCCCCCGGTAAGCGATAACTTTGCGAAATGTATTCAATTAATTCACTCACCAGGACGGAAGGGTAGCGCTTGCTGTTGTCCTGAATAGAGCGGCCAATGTAGCTGATATAGAGCTGCTGCTGCGCCGAAATAAGTGCTTCCAAGAAAAGGTAACGGTCATCATCACGGCGACTACGATCCCCACGTCGTACCTGTTTAGCCATAAGATCAAATCCCAGTGGCGGCAACGTGCGTGGGTATACACCGTCATTCATGCCCAATAAGCAAACCACCTTAAATGGAATCGAACGCATCGGCATCAAAGTACAGAAGTTAATCGGGCCAGCAAGAAAACGCTGGCTGATACGCTCATTGTCTAACCGGCCCGCTAAGTCATCTCGCAATAAATTTAGCGGCACCCTGTCTGGATACTGCGCCGCAATACCGTAGCTAATCACTTTCTGCCACTGCTGTTCAATCAACACCAGCACCGCTTCGGTATCATTATCAGGTTCAAAAAAGGTATCCAATAGTTGGCGACACAAGGGCAACCATTCACTCAGCACGCGGGGTTCGCTTAACCGCTGCCGCCATTGGCTCAGTTGCATCAGCATATCGGCCAATTGCCCGGCCAGTTCCGCCGCCAGGCCGCTCGACTCATCATAAGGCAGCACGCCTTGCCAATCCCCAGCGGTGCTGTCCATTGCATAGCCCAGCAGCATACGGGTTAAACCAAAATGCCAGGTATGCTGCCCAGTCGCGGGCAGGGACAACTCCCGTACATTGTCATCATCCAGCCCCCAGCGGATGCCTGACTCACCAACCCAGTGCCGTAAACGCCGTAGGTCATCTTCAGCAATACCAAATTTATTCGCTAAAGCAGGGACTTCCAAAAGTGCGAGAACGTGCTCAGAGGTAAAGCGGCTCTGAGGTAAGTCAAGCAAGGTAATAAATGCCTGCAAAGCAGGATGTGCCTGACTGGCTTTGCGGTCAGAAATTGTAAACGGCAGATAGCGCTCACCGCTTGCATTGCCAAATGTGGCCTGAATATAGGGGGTATAACTGTCAATATCTGCGACCATCACAATGATGTCGCGTGGAGTCAGTTCAGGATTTGCCGCCAGTAGCCCCAACAGACTGTCTTGTAGCACCTCGACTTCCCGCTGAGGGCTGTGACACACATGCAGGCTGAGAGAGCGATCGGATAACGCCAGCAGGCGCTTTCCCCCACTGTGGGCTAAGGTTTCCGGCGAGGTGCCAATAACCGCGTGGTCTTCCAGCTCCAAAATGTCATGCTGAACCCCCTGTAACAGGTTATCTGGCTCGATATCGACAAAAGCATGAACTTCTTGAATATCATCAACCTGAGACAGTAAAAACATATGATCACGCCCCAACCGCCCCCACGAAGCCAGTAGTGGGTTAGTCAGATCCTGTTCCCCATCAGCATTAAACAACTGCTCTGCTTGCTCCGGGTTTCTAAACAGGTTTAATTCAATCGATTCACGATAGTGGCGGCGTTTACGGCTTTGTAGTTTAGCGAGAAAGGCATAATCCTGAATATCGCCCCAGAAATAGCGACAGGGGTTAGTAAACATCAAATGAATATCAATGTGTTTACCCAATGCTTGTAGCGCCTGCAAATAAACAGGGGGCAGAGCCGAGATACCACAAATAAACACCCGTTTAGGTAAACCTACGGGGCAAACATCTGATTCGTGCAACGTGCGGATAAAACGCTGATAGAGATTGGCACGGTGCCATTCAGGTTGTTCTAACTGGCGGGTATAGCGCGTTAACTCCACCCATAACAAAGCCTGCCATTGTTGGGCTTCGTCGAGATTGTCAATCAGTTGCCCACGCTCCCAGCTATCAAGCCATTCAGGGCGATAGACCAGATATTGGTCAAAAAGGTCTGCGACCCGTGCTGCAAGTTGGTGAATCTTGCGTTTGTCGTCATCGTCACTTAAATAGCGTTTCATTGAGGAAAATACCGGATTCTCCAATAAATCCGGCAGCAGCCACATCAGTTTCCATGTCATAGCATCTTTGCTAAAAGCACTTTCTTTCGGGATTCCGGGCAAAACACGGGTAAACATATCCCAAATAAATGTTGCTGGCAGAGGAAACTCAATATTGGCTGCAATGCTAAATTGTTGTGCCAGTTGCATTTGTAGCCACTGCGCCATACCAGGGCTTTGAACTAACACCACCTCTTGCTGGAAAGGGTTATCCAACGGTTCTCTTTCTATCAGTGCCGTCGTCAGCGCTTTGAGTAAATCCAATTGATTAGAATGATAAACCGTGAACATTGTGACTCCCTTGAGACCCGATGGAAAATATCCACCAATAATTCAGTTAACTTATTTACACATATCCCCTTCCAACTTGAAGCAGCGATGTTGTCTGTCTACCGACAACGCCAATGACGTTGAGCGGGGTTCCTGACGGTTAATACTCTAACGTGATAATGAGTTAACGCCAATTGCCTTGGATATATTTGTACACTTCATTTTCCGCGGCCTTTCGAGGGCGGTGCCAAAGACGACGAAAGGTGTTAATCAGCGGCAGTTGCGGCGGTAACCATTGGAGTGTGCTCTCAACCGGGCAGGCGGTATCTCGCCTGACTGGATTGATAACAAACGTGGCTGAGGTGTGAAGTGGTATGGGGTTATCGGAATATCCATCTGAGTCTTATGGATATTGGCGAAAGGTGGAGGGGAAATATCGCGTTGCCTGGTTAATTAGGCTATCGCATCGTGACCTAAGGCGATCACCCGCAAGCTTCTTACACCTTGAGCACCGAAAATTAATACCCCTTCAATATCGGCGGTTGCCGAAGGGCCAGTCACTAATACGGCATATTTGGCATCAAAAAATGCGCGGTTACGATAGGCTACATGCAGATCAGGGACAATAGTGGCAATATCCAGTAACACCACCAGATGTTGAGCCAGATACCCCAGTGAGTTCACACATAACTCCTCCTCACTGAGAAATACTGACCCCGTTTCAGCGACACCAAACCGCCCACGAACAATCGCTACATCAATATCTTTGAGTGATGAAGGTACGGTATTAATAGTAATTTCACGATTTCCCGTGATACCGGCAACCGCAGAGCAAACGGAAGCGTCTGCGGCAAACAATTCGGTAATATAGCGAGTTAAAGCGGCATCATCCGGTTGTGTATGAATAAATGTGGTATCCCATATTCCCCCCATGATTTTGAGCATTTCACCAAATTCATGAGATGAACCAAGTGTGTCTGGCGAAAATGTGGGAATAGCAGGCAGTGGCGTTGCCGGGATCATATGTTGTTTCACCGCGTTCAAGATTTCGCTGCGATCACTCATTTTTATCTCCTGGTTTCTGTCGTTCGGCGAACCAACTATGGAATGTTTTCTGTGGAGACTCGGGCACTTCACGCGCCTCCCCCCAAGCATTTAGTGGATTATAGAGAATGAATCGAGGGATTTTAGGCAGCAGAGTGTTGGCAGTATTGAGCATTTTGCGGTAAAGCACTGGATTAGCCATGACTTTACCCGCCGCTTTCATGGCACTTTTCTTGGCAAAGGGGAGCTTATTATTTGCGGCGACAATTTCACGCCATTTATAGATCTGTTCATGAATGTTAATACGAACGGGGCAAACCTGAGTACAACTGCCGTTGAGTGTCGAAGCAAAGGGCAACGTGCTGTATTTCTTCAGATCCATACTTGGATTGATGATAGCCCCTATCGGCCCGGAATAGACTGCGCCATAACTGATCCCCCCACTGCGACGATATACCGGGCAGGTATTCATGCAAGCGCTACAACGGATACATTTTAGCGAGTACCAGAAATCCGTCATTGCCAGCCGCGCGCTACGGCCATTATCCACCAAAATAACGTGCATCTCACCGCCTTGACGCGGCCCACGGAAATGGGAGGTGTACTGGGTAATGGGCGAACCCAGTGCGCTACGTGACAGTAACCGTATGAAAACAGCCAGATCGTCCATCCGAGGCACCACTTTCTCAATGCCCATTGAGACAATATGCAGGTTCGGCACATTTGCGCTGAGGTCTGCATTACCTTCATTAGTGCATACCGTGATACTGCCGGTTTCAGCAACCGCAAAATTACAGCCCGTCATTCCTGCTGTTGCGCTTAAAATCAGTGGCCGGGTGGTTTCACGTTGCTGTTCGGCAAGATAGTAAGGGTCGGTATTATTCGGGTCAGTGTGCAAAGTACGGGCAAATACTTTGGATACATCTCGCGCCAGTTTATGTACTGCCGGGATAACGATATGGCTCGGCATTTCATCATCCAGCTGCTGTATCCGTTCGCCGAGGTCAGTTTCAACCACCTCAATACCGCGCTGTTCGAGATACGGGCGCATCTCACACTCTTCAGTCAGCATCGACTTGCTTTTTACCAGCGTTTTTACCTGATGTTGAGAGAGAATTTGGTGGACGATGTGATTGTGTGATGCGGCATCCTTTGCCCAGTGAACTTTCACTCCGTTAGCCAATGCGTTGCGCTCAAACATCTCAAGGTAATGATCAAGATGAGTCAGCGTATGCTCTTTTATTTCTGATGCCAATGTACGCAGGGTCTGCCATTCAGGAGTGGCTTTCATTTGGGCATCACGCTTTTTACGCAAACCCCACAGACGGTTATCAAGAAATGCCTGATGTTCAGTGGTCGCCAAAAATACGCGAGAACCTTTGACATGATCAATTGCTTTCATGGTCACTCCTCAGGCACTGTCGCCATTGAGAATCTGGGCAATATGGATAAATTTCATATTTAGCCCCATACGCTTTGCACACCCGTTTTGGTGCATAAGGCAAGACATGTCTGCTGACACAATATATTCAGCGCCGACATTGTGGTGGTCAGTCACTTTGTCATAGCCCATTTTCGCGGAGACGGGGGCTTCGGTGACACTGAAAGTCCCACCAAAACCACAGCACTCATCAGGTCTTTCTGGCATCACGAAATCAATACCGTTGACTTTGTTCAGTAGCGCCATTGGCTTGGAGAAATGCACATCGTCAACTTCAGAAATGCTGGCATGTTTGATGCCACGCAGTGCCGAGCAACTGTTATGTAACCCGACTTTGTGAGGGAAATTCGCCCAGGGAAAGTCTTGCACCTTGAGTACGTCATGTAAGAACTCAACCAACTCCCAGACATTGCGACGAACGCGGCGTGTTTCAGGGCTTTGTTCAATTGCAGTAAGGTGCTCGCGAATATGGTGTACACAACTGGCTGAAGGGCCAACAATATAATCATAATCGCTAAAATTACTGACAAATAAGGCTTCAGCACCCGCAGCATCACTGGCACAGCCACTGTTGGCCATCGGCTGTCCACAACAGGTCTGTTGCATAGGATAATCAACCTCACAGCCCAGACGCTCAAGTAATTCGAGTGTGGCAATACCCACTTTTGGGTAAAAAGCATCGATAAAACAAGGGATAAACAGGGCAACTTTCATTTCCGACCTTTCCTGTTTACCCCGCTAATTTGTTGCAATTAACGGGGTATCAAAGAGTGTGGTTTATTGGTATTGCATATAAACGACATGCGTTTGCAGATATTCTTCCAGGCCATGCCGACCATCAGCCCCACCAATACCCGATTTGCGCCATCCGGCATGAAAACCTTGCATGGCTTCAAAATTCTCACGATTAACGTAGGTCTCACCAAATTTCAGATGCTTGATCGCGCTCATGGCGACATTAATATTTTGCGTGAAGATAGAGGATGTCAGGCCATAGTCACTGTCATTTGCCATACCAATCACTTCATCCAGAGTATCGAAGGTGGTGATTGGCAATACCGGGCCGAAGATCTCCTCATGCATGATAGCCATCTCCTGGCGGACGTGGCTCAATACTGTTGGCTGAAAGAAGTAGCCTGTTCGTTGCTCTCGCTTGCCACCGAATACAACCTGAGCACCTTCACTGACGGCCTTAGCCACTTTTTCTTCGACCCGCTGAAGGGCGGCTTCAGAGATCAATGGTCCCATATCAAGCTCACGTTGCTGTGACGGATCACCGAATTTCACTTGTTTGAAAGCAACCAGCAATTTTGACATAAAAGCATCGTAGACCCCCTGCTGGACATAAACACGTTCAGCACAATTACAGACCTGCCCGGTGTTAATCACTCGCGAGCTGACAATAGCTTTTACGGCCAAATCCAGATCAGCATCCGCCATCACAATAGCCGGCGCTTTACCGCCTAATTCGAGAGAGACTTTAGTGACATTTGGAGCGCTGGCAAGCAGTGTCTGGACGCCAGCGGTAAGGCTGCCGGTTAAACTTATCATGCCGACATCTTCATGCGATGCCAGGGCTTGCCCCACCACCGGGCCATAGCCAGTAACCAAATTGAAGACACCTTTTGGCAGGCCGATTTCATGTAGGATCTCGGTAAAAATAATGGCACTCAGCGGGGTTAATTCGCTAGGTTTGATCACAATGGTATTCCCGGTGATCAAGGCAGGGGCGGCTTTGCGCGCAATCAAGAAGAACGGAAAATTCCACGGCAAAATACCAACAGTGACGCCAATGGCTTTTTTAAACACAAAAATATTTTCATTTGGACGATCGCTTTGTACTATTTCACCTTCATAACGACGCGCCCATTCAGCCATGTAATCCAAATAATCAGCGGTGAAGAGCACTTCGGTTTGTGCCAATCCATGCGTTTTCCCGCCTTCTGCGATAATGGTTTGAGTCAGTTCGGCCTCACGCGCTCTGACAGCCGATGCTATTTTATGCAGCCAGACACCGCGCTCCACGGCGGGTAGTGCTTCCCAGGCCGGTTGGGCTGCTTTGGCGGCCTTAATAGCCGCTTCAGCCTCTTCTGCTGTACCTTCAGGGATCTGCGCCAAGCGCTGCTCAGTGGCCGGATTGAACACGTCAATCCATTTATCACTGTCATGGGCAATAAATTTCCCGTTGATATACATAGATTTTCTTATTATTGTCATGGAATATTTCTCCGCAGATGTTGTGGGGCACCATTTGTTAATTAATGGGTTGTATTTTGTTAATTTATAGCAATGTTACGCATTTGAGCGTTTTATACCTTTCTCTCAGTGCCAGGGACGGGCTTTTTATGGCAGGAATGTCATAGTCGGTTTAACTGATTAACAATATTTATAGATGGTGATATCGACAGTTTTTTAAGCTGAGCGGCGATTAAACAATGTGTTTAAATCAGTGTGAGGAATGATTAGAAAGGAAAATATATTTGCTGATCTTGGTGTTAACCAACAAGAGGCTGTATTGCTTTATGCTGAGGTCATGCGAAATAGATAACACGTTAGCGATAGGTATTACTTAAACGTCGTATATTGGTGCTATTGACTATCTGACTTATCATTTAATCCATTCCTTTTTCTTGAAAGCATCACCGCGATAACGCCTTATTTTTACAGAAAAAGATCAACCTGAGGCGGGCTAATTTTGCACGACAAAGCCCCGCAGGGTTATCGTCACGCCGAGGTGACAAAATCCGTTGCAGGGATTAGCCGCTTGGCATTGACCAAAGCGCACGATCGTAGACACGGCAATCATGCCGCGGGCACAGTGGCTCTGGTAATAATAAGTAAGCAATGGTGAACGAGGCAGAGCATCGCAAGAGGCTCCGGGTTCTTTGGTGACCGGCAGTTCCGGCCTTGTTCAATTCACCCGGCTTAAGAGATTGGCCCTCCAAGGGAGTAATTAATCTCCCCGTCAAAGAGGTTGTCATCGAGGATTCAGCATCCACAGATACACGGGCAAGTTAAAAAAGTCTTCACGACTTAAGTCTTTTCTATTTTCCCATCGTGCGGCTACGGTAACGGCCCTCGTTGCTGTCACAAATAAACGTGCAGATACTCCACCAAGCATAGAATGGCCATCGCCTGGCCATAAGGCATGGAGGTGAGGGGTATCTGGCGGTAGTAGTCTGCGTTTTTGCCCATTGCAGTACCGAACGAGACTTGCATCAGCTCACCGTCAGCATTGATCTGTTTAACCACGCCCTGTAGCGCTTTCTCCGCGACCACCAGATACTTACCATCAATGTAGCGTTTGCGTACCGCCTTTAGGATACCGCATGCGAAACCGGCGGAGGAGGAGGACTCCAGATATGATTCAGGATCATCCAGCAGCGTGTGCCACAAGCCACTGTGGTGCTGGCATTGCGCCAACGCCGCCACCTGGCTCTCCAATACCTGGATCAGGAAGCGATGTGTGGCATCGTGTGCCGGTAGATCCAGCAGTTCGAGAAACTCTGGGATTACGATGGTCAGCCAACTGTTACCGCGTGCCCAACGGGCGTTGGCAAAGTTATGTTTCCCTTCGAAGCTCCATCCGTGAAACCACAAACCGCTTTCTCGTTCCATCAAGTACTGAACGTGGATCAAAAACTGATACTTGGCCTCCTCCACATACTGCGGCCGGTTCAGCAGTTTTCCTATTTTGGCCAGCGGTAACACACTCATCATCAGTGTATCGTCCCACAGTTGCTGATGGTTCTCTTCCGCCAAAGTGACGTGCTGCATCCCCCCTCGCTCTGTTCGTGGCATGTCGTACATCAGCCAATCTGCCCAATGCTCCAGATAAGGTAACCAGCGGGCATCGCCTGTTTCCTCATAACGGTAGGCGAGAGTAAGAAACGGGCAGACCGTATTGACATTTTTAGTGGGCGTGCCCTCGCTAAAGCGCGCAGTGAACCAGTCGTCAATAATGGCTCGCATTTTTAGGTCGCCGGTCTGGCGGTAATACTGGTTAATACCGTATAAGCCGATACCGTGCGTCCACTCCCAACCGCCCCAACCTTTGGTATCGATCACACGACCATCGTCAAGACGCAGCAGGAACTCACCAGTTTCATCCGTGATATTGATCAAATTATCCACCAAGCGGCCAATCAATTGATGTAACGCCTGACGGCTGATAAAACGCGCTGGCTGGCGCAGTAACGGGCTGTCTTTTACGGGATATACCAACATAGCGATGTCCTCTTGAACGTTAAGGTTAATGTGTCAGGCTGTCCGCCGTTTGTTGCTCTGGAATACCATTAGGTAATGGCAATGCAGCAGGTTTATTGCGGTTAAGGTAGCCAATATTGTTGTTCCCCCACAGCGATTCATAGGGCATTCCTGCCAACATTTCGACAGTAGCACGCGCCTGTGGCGTGATGTTGGCGGGTACGACATTACCCGCAATACGCATTTTTTCAGTTTCCTGACGCAGCACATTGTGGGTGGCCAGGTTGAGTTTGAAACGTAGCGAGACCGTGAAACCAACTGCCAAAACGGCCAGAGTACCAATGCTTAGGATCATCAAAATGGACTGGCTAACTTCGGGTGTCTGCTGGCCTTGACCGGAAACAAACCCTGACAGTTGCAAGATGATGCCAACCAGAATCACCGCACCGGCCTGCGATGCCTTACGGGTTAGAGTCATTATGCCGGCAAAGATGCCTTCACGACGTTGGCCAGTGACCACTTCGTCAACATCGGCGATATAGGTATAGATGTTCCAGGGTACGTAGTTGATACCACCACGCCCTAAACCGGCAAGGCCAGAAACCAGCAACAACAAAGAGAACACATCACTGAGGTTAGCGTAATACAGCACGACGTAGGAGAGGGTTCCCATCCCGAACAGTACAACCACCATGCGGTAAGAAGGGGCGGGACCAAAGCGGATACACAGCGGGATCATGGCGATCACCGCGACGAATTGCATGATGGCCATGACCCCCATCAGGTTGGAGGCAGTGGAGGCACTTTGCATCAACACGAACACCACATAATAGGTGAATACCGCATTGAAAACGTCCTGTGCAATATAACCACCTAGATACATCCCCAAATGCTGACGAAAAATACGGATACGCAGGGTGGAAGACAGCTCAACGTACAGCCGTTTCAGGCTCTGGATCAGCGTGAGTTTCTGTTTCTCGGCCTCCAGCGCAGCGGCAGATTTTTGCTCCGCAGGCCGTTCCCAAGTGAAGAAATAGACTAGCGTCAACACAATGGCGCAGATGATCGAAAACACTAAGCTGGAGTAGAAAAATGAAACGGCATTATCTTTGCCAAAGTAACTGAGCAGAATACCCGGCAAAAACGCGGCAAGAATGGCCGATAATTGTGCCAACGCAATACGCGCACCGGAGAATTTGGTCTTCTGCTTGAAGTCATCAGTCATCTCCGGCACCAGTGTTTCATATGGCACAAGGATCATGGTGTAGACCACATCAAAGAAAAGGTAGGTCAGCAGGTAGTACCAGTAACTCATATCGCCGACCCACATCAGGCTATAGCTAAAGACCAATGGAATACCGAGCAGGATAAAAAACTTACGACGGCCGAAGCGTTTACCCAGCCAGGTAGAACCAAAGTTGTCCGTCAGATACCCCATCAACGGGCTGACAATGGCATCGAGCACCCTTGCCATCGCAAAGATAAAGGTAGCTTCGATTGGGCTTAGCCCACAGAACGTAGTATAGAAATACAGTAGCCAGGCAGCAGTAAGTGCCGTGGTACCCGCACCGAGAAAATCCCCAGAACCGTAGGCAAGATAGTTGGATAAGCCTATTTTACGTGTTTTCATTGTTGCCATCCCCATAGCCACAGACATCACGTGTTATCTTCCCCGCAATATGCTGGGAATATCTGCAACATACCGCCATGACTGAGGGAACACCTTTGTGTTTTTGCCAGTTATTGCGCACCTGTGGCAAAGATAAAAAGGATTGGCCGATCAATATCTCTAATTTTATAAAACACTGTTTTATTTTTATGCGTTAATCAACCGTTTCCGCTCAGTCTTTGACCCGATGGGATGCCATTATTACTGCGTGGGGAGGCGGGATCGGCATACCCCTTGCCACTGAGTGGTGGTTATGTGCCAGCCAAGTGCCACCCAGCCAGATCCGATAGGAACGCGAAATACGCACTCTATTGAACCGCAATTGAACAGTTTGAACGTGCTATAAGAGAATTCAGATGTGCTGGCGCTGGCGTTGATAAGTCAGGGGCAGACAGCCTTCGGTCAACAATTGGATGGACAATTATTGCCATTCAATGATGTTATCGATTAATGATATTTCGCCAAAACTATCCCGCTATATCAAGTCCTGAAAGAAAATCGCTCTAGCCAGAGGGATATAAAAGATGACCATAGTCCAACTCTTTTCTCAGAATTAGACCGTTGAAAGGCTGATTCTCAGAAAAACCAAGATCCCATAGTTAATGCAATCACCGATACTCATCAATATGACTAATATTATTATCAATACAGCCTGACATCATGGCGTCTCCTACCGATTTGAATGCTCCCTTCACCTCAGCAAAAATGAGGTCTAAACTTATCACTATCTATTATTTACAACAGTGTCAGTTGAACTGCATAACATTATTATCGGCACATTTATTGAGCGAAAATTATATTTTTGATACTCAGTTAACATATTGAATATTCTATTAATTTATAAATTCTCACTAACACCAATAAAAATTAGGCATAGGTTAGTGACATTAGTGAACACATTGAGCGAAATACACACCTACTCTTTATATTACCTTTACTTCGCTGAATGTTCCTTTACCCAATACAAGGCGCTCCTATGATCAATCCTACGAAAACATTTGATAAGTTCAACTCTCCGGATTACACGTCCCACTTGCGCAGTCATATCCAAGGCGCTGAAGACCATCTAAAAAATGATTCAAATGAACTACGTCAATGCTCGCCAGAACAAATTCTATATGGCGAATACCAAAATGCTAATGCGCCACATGGCCCGGTTTTGTATGCTGCTAAAGGTGAGCACTGGAACGGGGTGTCACCAAAATTCCTTGAGTTTATTAATACTTTCAAATTATCACGCGAGCAAATGGGATATGCGGAATGTGGCTATGGAATCCAGAAACACCGTAGTTTTATGCGACAACTCATTGAGCGTGAACATCATCTAACTGACCGCCTTTCACCTAGTGAATTGGACATTGATGTTGGCTGTTTTGCTACGACAACACGGCTGGCGATGTACGATCTGGCCAAGGTGGCTATACGTTATGCACGCGAGAAGTACCCCCATCTATCGCCAGTAGCGCTTGTTCCTACCCCAGGCTGGGATTATCGTGGAATTCTTAAAGATGTCGGTTTTGAAGTCGCCTACTTACCTATCGAACCCAAAAATGGGTGGCTTCCAGACCTTGAACAATGGGCGCATATCGTTAATGAACTTTGCGCCGCTGGCAAGCATATTGCTTTTGCCGTCTCAAACCCACAACACAACCCGACAGGAAAACAGTGGCCAACCACGGTCACCCAATATTTATTAAACCTGTGCTTACAAGAAGATGCCTATCTGTTGTTGGACGATGCCTACTATTGCGTACACGACCCACGCGTACCTGTTGTTAATCATCTTAAATCGATCCTCAATAGTTTTGATCAAAACAGCGGTATTAATGCGCTGGCTGAGTCGGGGATGTTCGAACGCTGGATAGCGACCAGACCGTTCGGCAAGCAATTTAGTTGTAATTCTATGGGGGTTGCCGCTATCACGACATCGCCCAAGTTGTTACGACAACTCAACCGGGAATCGTGGGTAAATCGCTACCATACCAATACCCACAACGCCGAGATTATGTGTGCCTGGCTTGAGACGCCAGATGCGGCTGATTGGACGATTGAGACTGGCTTATTTTATACGCGCCAGAAAAAGCTCGTTCAAACGTACCTGAAAGAAACCCTGGGATGGCCGGATGATGGTGTATGTGTCGGGCCATCGACCTCTTACATGTTGATCAAAATTCCGAAGATATATCAAGGCTCGCTAAGCAGTATTGATAAGTTTCGAGATGACCTCTTCTACGCCACAGGTACGCTGGTTTCTGCATCCCTATTCAACCAATATCAAGCAGAGAAAATCCCGTTTGTCCGTCTGCACTTGGGCAGTCACCCCGACGTTATTGAGGAGTTTCTGAGTCGTTGGCAGAGGGCGGGGTTACATTATGATCAGGAGCAGATGCTTCCTGGAAAATCAGCCATGCAAAAGCCTCTCTCCCCGCGGAGAATGCGGACTTGCGTATAGATGAGACATATTTGTTGTAAATAATTCACAGCCAGATAATTTCTACTAAGAACGTTAGAAAAAGTTAAATGTCGCATTTTAAGCTTCAAATCCAATGAGGCTATAAAAAGCCGGTTATCCATCAAATGCGCCGGAGAATAAACCGGTGAAGCCAGGGGCCAGCGAGCACCTTGGCAAGCAATAGCACCCTTAGCGACGGCACACGTCGCTAAGGTGTAAAACACCACACAAGCAGCAGGCCGAATAGTAAAGCAACATCCTATAAATAAACGCATACCTTCGCTGGGCGCTTTAGCAAAGAATACAGCGATAAATTGAATTGATTACGGCAACAATCATGTCAAAACACGGAGTTTCGGTGAATGATTGAATAAAGCGAACATTAGGAAAACCGAGAATTCACTCTCTCACAGAACAAAACCAGCGGCTTAATTCCGCTCGCGGGTTTTGCCTAAAGGTGAGAGAAAAATTAAATTCAGTACACTCACCATCGGTTCTGCCAATCGACTGGCGGTACTGCCAATCAGGATTCATTTCAGCGTTGAACGCCTTTTCAGGTCGCCCATAAACCACACTTTCAATATGCTGATGAAGCAGTGTCCAGGCTTGACGCTGTTGCCATAACGATGAAAAACCCTGTAAGAGTGCCTGATGATATTGCAACAACCCCAGTAACGAAATGGAGAAAAATAGCGCTGCAACTAAGGCTTCAGGTAAGCTAAATCCGTATTGATGACACCGCTGGCATTTAATCCCCCTTCTCACTGGCCGTTGCTGGTTTCGAGTTGCGATGATTAATAAAGACAAAATTGTTCGTCCCTGTTTGGGCAAAAATCCAGCCATCCATTAGGCACTTTAGTTAATTGATAGCTACCCTTACGCTCGATGACCGCATCCATGCTGACGCGTTGATAAAGTATTAAAGGTGAGTTCCCCGCAAAGGGGAGGCTCTCACCCCTTAGGATAAAAGAATTTGCCAGTGATGAAGGCTTAATGCAGGCGGTTAAGCCATATCCCCGATGTACCACACAATGCCATGCAGCACCCGCTGGCCAAGGTATTGTCACCGCCCAATGTTGGCTCATCCCCCAATTTAGTGATGAAGCAGCCTGCTGATAAGCACGTAAATGCTGCTGTTCTTCCATTGTAATTTTCTGAATGTTATCTAACTGACGCTGTGAGGCTGATAGCACAAACAGGCCAAGAGTGAAAAGTGCCACCACCGCAGCCAATGAACTACTCCCCCGCTCATGCTGCTGACTCACAAGTTATTACCGCGCACGAGATGGGTAATCTGATGACGAATGGCAGGATTACCTGTCTTTTGCCCAGCCAGGCTAATGCTGAAAAACGTGTCGGTGTCTGAAAGTTGCCTGGATAGATAGTTGACTGAAAAATGCGTTACAGTCACTTCCTGCGGGTCAAATAACCGCTCCCAACCACTGCCATGACAATTCAACTCACCGCGCTGGCCTTCCAATGCCCGATTACGCAAGCGGTAGCCAAAATATTCGGACTCTTTATGTTTCGCGCCCTCCCATCGGCCATTACGGTTGAGGTCATAAGCTACGATCACGCAAGAATCCTTCATTTCGCCCAAATAATTTCCCGTTGTCACAGCATTGCCCAAACACTCGCCGCGGCAAAACCCCGCCCTGTGTATGTCTTTTTCCAATACCGCCATCACCTGCCTCATCACCAGCTCCAGACGATAGTGGTGTTGTAGCATCGATACTTGCTTGAGTAATTTGGGAAAAACCTGAGTAGCACTTAACACGATCAAACTACCAATACTTAATGCCAGCATCATTTCTGGTAGAGAAAAACCCATCGCAGGAATTCCAACTGTTCTGACTATTTTTGGCATAAACGAATTCCGCCAAGTGTTTTCCCCTCACTACACAACCTCATCCTCCCACGGGCAGAGATTACCAGACGGATTCTCCCTACCGGGTTACTCAGTATGATGCTGCCTGCTTGCGCAGTGTGACGCACACCATAAAAACCCATCTCTTTTTGCATCAAACTCGAGATAACGACATCAGGATAAGGAGGAGTAAATACGGTGTTTGTTGTTAAAGAACAGGGCAATATCGGTTTATCTCCGCTACCTAAACACCCTTGCCCACTCTGTTGTACCCATAATAATGCAGTACGGTTACTACGATGAGCTTGTGCCTGTAAGTGCGTTAAGAAACCCAGTAATTGACGTGCGCTATCAGCTAGCCTTTCCCGTTGACGGTAATGATGCCAACTTTGTGATGCCCATACCGCCATACTGCCAACCAGAGCAATAACCAACAGCAGTTCAATCAAGGTGATACCTTGTTGTTTTACAATAGAATAACCTAGTGTAAGAGGTGTTCTATTTAATCTTATGTTCGTTTTCATGCCACGAGTTTACGTGGCTGGATTTTTAGGTCGATAGGCTAATAACGAGAGCTGGAAGGGTTACGCAAAATTTTATTTACAAATACATAAATGCAAAACTCTATGCGGCATGGTTCGCATATTTTATCGTGTCAAAGATTGCCGTAAGAAATAGATTGCGGTGAGAAATATATTAGCAATGAAACAGCAGGTTATTATATTCAAAAGTAAACCGGAGCCATTGTGGCTCCGGTGTAGGACTAAATTGCAATCGGCGCTTTAATACCAGGGTGAGGGTCATACCCTTCAATTTCAAAATCGTCGAAACGATAATCAAACAATGAATCGGGTTTACGTTTGATAATAAGTTTCGGCAATGCCCGTGGCTCACGGCTTAGTTGCAGATGAGTTTGCTCAATGTGGTTGCTGTATAAGTGCGTATCGCCCCCCGTCCAGACGAAATCACCAACGTCCAAATCACATTGCTGCGCCATCATATGAACCAACAAGGCATAGCTGGCAATGTTAAATGGCAAGCCGAGGAACACATCACAAGAGCGTTGATACAACTGGCAAGACAACTTTCCATCAGCAACATAGAACTGGAAGAAGGCATGACACGGTGCCAAAGCCATTTGGTCCAGTTCGCCCACATTCCACGCCGAAACGATGATACGGCGAGAGTCTGGATCTTGCTTTAACTGTTTGACCACGTTACTCAGTTGGTCAATCTGGCGGCCATCAGCAGCGCCCCAAGCGCGCCATTGCTTACCATAAACCGGGCCAAGGGAGCCGTTCTCGTCAGCCCACTCATCCCAAATCGAGACGTTATTCTCTTTCAAATAAGCAATATTGGTATCGCCATTAAGGAACCATAACAGCTCATGAATGATTGAACGCAAATGGCAACGCTTGGTGGTCACCAACGGAAAGCCGTCTTGTAAATTGAAACGCATCTGATGCCCAAAAATCGACAGCGTCCCAGTCCCGGTACGGTCTGCTTTAGGGGTGCCTTCTTCCAGCACTTTTTTCATCAAATCCAGATACTGTTTCATATTACCTCACGAAAGTTGTTGCGCAGGGCGGCGATACGCCCAAATCATCATAATAATACCGGCCAGAATCATAGGCACAGACAGGAGCTGCCCCATGCTGATCACGCCGTCGAACAAGCCGAGTTGTGCATCTGGCTGGCGGAAATACTCCACAACAATGCGGAACACGCCATAACCTATCAGGAACAAGCCCGAAACACTGCCCATTGGACGCGGCTTGCGGATAAATAGATTCAGGATAATAAACAGCACCACCCCTTCAAGAATCATTTCATACAGTTGTGAAGGATGACGCGGCAATACACCGTATTGATTGAATATCGCCTGCCATTTAGCCGGATCAGCCGCAACCATCGCAATATCTTCGCTACGGGAGGTTGGGAACAGCATCGCCCACGGCGTATCCGTTGTGACCCGGCCCCACAACTCACCATTAATAAAGTTACCCAAGCGCCCAGCCCCTAAGCCGAAAGGAATAAGAGGAGCAATGAAATCAGCCACCTGGAAAAAGTTACGTTTAGTGCGGCGGGCGAACCATAACATGACGCAAATGACACCGATCAAGCCACCGTGGAATGACATGCCGCCATCCCATACTTTAAACAGATAAAGTGGATTATCGAGGAACATCGGCAGGTTATAGAACAAGACATAACCGACACGGCCGCCGACAAAGACGCCAAGGAAGCCAGCATACAGCAGATTCTCGACTTCTTCTTTGGTCCAACCGCTGCCGGGTTTATTCGCCCGACGAACCGCTAACCACATCGCGAAGACAAAACCCACCAGATACATCAGGCCATACCAATGGAGTGAAACCGGGCCAATCGAGAAAATGACCGGATCGAATTTAGGAAACGCCAGATAGCTATTGATCATCTATCACCACGATGTTGATTGTTTTATGGAAATTATTGTTCCTGCCCGTTAGGGCTATAGGTTGCGCATAATAGCATAGGCTGGGGCCACTCAGGGGAGCACCCTTAGGTAAAGTTCTGTAACATTACTTCCCGCCACGGATCAAGCCGCCTAATCCCCTACGCTCCATAAATGCTGCGGTTAAATGACGCACATCGGTGGTCATTTGCGCGGCCAAGACTCGCTCGGCTAATGCCTCAGCATCGGCCAACTCTATATTACGTAATAGATATTTGATGCGTGCCACGCTGCGCCCGTTCATGCTGAGGTTACGATACCCCAGACCAACCAGCAGCAATGCGCCCATCGGATCGCCGGCCATTTCGCCACACAGACTCACCTGTAAACCCGATTGGGTTGCCTGTGTCAGAATATGTTTGAGCACTTGTAGCATTGCCGGGTGCAGGTTGTCATACAGTGAAGCGACACGGGTATTATTGCGGTCCACGGCCAATAGATATTGCGTTAAATCGTTGGTGCCGACCGAGATGAAATCGACCCGAGATTTCAGATAAGGCAGCATAAAGATCATCGCGGGCACTTCAATCATCACGCCCAATTTAGGTTGTGGCAGCTCATAACCGAGGACTTCCTGCACTTCACGACCTGCCCGGTCAATCAGGCGTTTCGCTTCATCGACCTCTTCCAGGCTGGTAATCATCGGCAATAAAATACCCAGATTACCGGTTCCCGCATTGGCACGCAGCATCGCCCTGACCTGAATCAAGAAGATCTCAGGCTGATCGAGAGTGACTCGAATCCCCCGCCATCCCAGACACGGGTTTTCTTCGCTGATAGGCATATAAGGCAGTTGCTTATCTGCGCCGATATCCAGCGTTCGCAATGTCACCGGCTTGTGAGGATATAGCTGTAACATGCCTTGATACTGCGCAACTTGCTCTTCTTCTGACGGGAAACCGCTTTGCAGCATAAACGGGATTTCGGTGCGGTAAAGACCCACACCATCAACCCGCCCACCCAACAGTTGTTCATGTTCCGGGCTAAGACCGGCGTTCAGCAACACTTGTATCCGCTCGCCACTTTTCAGTGCTGCGGGCTGTTCAACATCATCTTCAGCCAGTTTACTAAGTTCTATCTCTTCCGTGACCAGCCGTTGATACTCTTTGACCAGCACCGGTTCAGGATCAACCAGAACCTCGCCACGATAGCCATCAACAATCAATAACCGCTGATTGAGCAACGCTGGCTGAATATCCGCCCCCATCACGGTCGGAATGCCCATTGCACGCACTAAAATGGCGGCGTGCGAGTTAGCCGCACCGTCGCGTACCACCACACCGGCCAGACGATCTTGTGGTACTTCGGCCAATAGGGTGGCAGTCAGCTCATCAGCCACCAGAATAAAACGTGCGGGCCATTGGCTGGCACCGGAAGTACTGTCATCGAGGTGGAATAACAAACGCTGCCCTAAGGCCCGCAGATCACTGGCACGCTCGCGCATGTAAGTGTCTTGCAGGCTGGCAAATTGTGCAGCAAATTGCTCAACGACTTGTTTTACCGCCCATTCAGCGACCGAACCGGTGTCAATTTGTGCGAAAAGTTCACGCTTGAGGCGAGCATCATTTAACAAGTGGGAATAGAGATCGAAAATCGCCGCGCTCTCTTTTTGTGAGCTGGCAGCAAAGCGCTTACTGAAGCGGCGGAATTCGGCCGCGGCCTCTTCCAAAGCCTGGGTTAAGCGTTCACGTTCTTGGGCGGTATCAAGGGTTGAAGCCTCGTAAACCAAATCGAGGGAAGGTTGCGAAGTATCCTGCCAGCCTTCAGCCACCGCAACACCAGGAGCCGCAGCCAGTGCGCGAATTCGTGTTTGACGATATTGACCAAAAATAGCATTAAGCTGAGATTGAGAAAGAATGCCTGCCAGCTGTGTTGCCAGCGTGACCATAAACGACTCTTCACTCTCATCAAACTGACGATGTTCACGTTGCTGCACCACCAGCACACCAAGCAACTGGCGGCGATAGATAATAGGCACCCCCAGAAACGCCCGGAAGCGATCCTCTTTAACTTGCGGCACATATTTAAAGCTGGGGTGGCTCTGTGCATCAGCGAGGTTTATTGGCTCGGCCAAACGCCCCACAAGCCCGACGATCCCTTCGTCAAAAGCCAATGTAATGGTGCGACCACGGGGCTTTTTCAAACCCCGTGTCGCCATCAGGTAGTAACAACGGCGGTCATTATCTGCCAGATAAATCGAGCAAACTTCCGTGTCCATCGCCAGACAGGTTTCATTGACCAATAGCTCTAACGCATCCGTTAGGCTGGTTGCCATCGCCACTTTCTCAACTATTTCTCGCAAACGCGTCAGCATGATCGGCTTAACTTAACCTCTTTTACGGCGATACGCAGGCGGCACTCGTGGCGGAGCGACCTCCTGCACAGGCATTACGGTTGCAGCAAACTCTTTCATCACACGACGATAAACATCACGTTTAAAAGAGACCACCTGACGCACCGGATACCAATAACTGACCCAGCGCCAGCCATCAAATTCCGGGGTACTGCTACGCTGCATGTTGATATCGGCTTCATTACACATTAACTGTAGTAGAAACCATCGCTGTTTTTGGCCGATGCATACCGGCTTTGTATCCCAACGCACCAAACGCTTGGGTAATTTGTAACGCAACCAGTTACGGGTTGAAGCCAGAATTCGGACGTCCTTTTTATTCAGTCCAACTTCTTCAAAAAGTTCACGGTACATTGCCTGTTCTGGTGTTTCACCGGGGTTTATCCCCCCTTGAGGAAACTGCCAAGAGTGCTGACCGTAACGCCTCGCCCACAACACTTCTCCCTGCCGATTACAAATTACGATACCCACGTTCGGGCGGTAGCCATCATCATCGATCACCGGACTACCTCGAAAACTTAAAACTTAAAGATGCTCTGATTGTTTCACACTAGCAACAGGCGGTAAACCACTGGTTATCAGCCAGCTAAACCTGATAACTTTGGGATAACTCACAGATATTAGCAAAGTTATGAACACCCAAAGGATTACACACGCCATTTTATTCACTTTTTCTGTGGATATAGGTGTGCAGAACTCCAGGGAAAGGCGGGTAAAACTCATTCTAAAGTTAAAAAACTAAAAAAATAACGGAGAAAATAAATGATTAATTTCAACAAAGTAACAGGTTTCCCACAGGTTTCCACAGAGAAAAAATGTGATCTATATCCGTTTAGGATCTGACGTTGGCTAAAGATCCAGCAATGCGGTTTTTATCCACAGATAATGCGTCGAAGTTATGCAAAAAAGAGTAAAACTCGCAAAAAAAGCGGTCGTCAAGGCTGTAAATTGAACCAGTGATCGCAATTTACTGAGGTTATCCCATAAATCTGTGGATAAATAGGTGTAAGATCCTGTTCATTGTTACTGTCAGCAGGTGTACAAGATAATCAAAATAAAAAGATCTCCCCAGCCAAAGGACAGAAAACTTACGTTAAATCATGCTATTATTAGTTTCTACTGCCCTAAACAACAATACATATACCATCACTTTTAATTCAGCTCGTTTTTTAACCGATTTTAACAGGTTTCGACAAATGTCTGTTTATTCACTGCCTCCAGCCCCACCCACTAATGAACATCAACTTTTTCAACGTGCTGAGGCATTATCAGGTTTTACTCTCGGCGAATTGGCAACCAGAGCGGGTTGGAACATTCCGGCGGATTTAAAACGGGTAAAAGGTTGGGTGGGTATGCTGCTGGAGTTCTATCTCGGGGCCAGCGCGGGCAGTAAACCTGAACAGGATTTTGCCGATATCGGTATTGAGCTGAAAACCATCCCTATCAGCGCTCAGGGCAAACCACTGGAAACCACTTTCGTTTGTGTCGCCCCACTAACCGGTAATAGCGGCGTGACTTGGGAAAGCAGCCATGTACGACATAAGCTGGCCAGGGTCTTATGGGTGCCGGTAGAAGGAGAGCGGCTGATTCCTTTAGCACAACGGCGGGTCGGTGCTCCCTTGCTGTGGAGCCCCAGCGCGCAAGAAGAGGAGCTGCTGCGCCGCGATTGGGAAGAGTTAATGGATCTTATCGTTTTAGGCAAAGTAGAAAGCATCACAGCCCGTCATGGCGAAGTTCTACAATTAAGGCCCAAAGCCGCTAATAGCCGCGCACTGACAGAGGCTATCGGCGAGCACGGTCAGCCGATCATAACCTTACCGCGTGGTTTTTATCTGAAGAAAACCTTTACCGGCCCGATGCTGGCTAGGCACTTTTTGCTTTAACAGACAAATCGGGTTATTCCGATTAATGAATAAACGCGTATAATCACTTTTTATATTTCTGGGTTTCCGTAAGGTAAAAGGCGCAATGTTTGAATGGATTGCCGATCCAAATGCCTGGTTGGCGCTAGGTACACTGACTATCCTCGAGATCGTTCTTGGCATAGACAATATTATTTTCCTTTCTTTAGTGGTCGCAAAATTACCTAAAGCACAGCAAAACAAAGCCCGCCGTATTGGTTTGGCTGGTGCGATGCTGATGCGTTTGGCATTACTGGCTTCGATTGCCTGGGTTATCCGCTTGACCGAACCGCTGTTTACTGTGGCTGGTCATGGTATCTCCATGCGGGACTTAATCCTGCTGCTGGGGGGGCTGTTCCTTATCTGGAAAGCCAGCAAAGAAATTCATGAGACGATTGAGGGCAGCGATACTGAACACACCAGTAATGTTAACTCGTTCTTTGCCGCCATTGTGCAAATTATGCTGCTGGATATCATCTTCAGCCTTGATTCTGTGATAACCGCGGTTGGGCTGTCAGACCATCTGTTTATTATGATGGCGGCGGTGATTATCTCGGTAGGTGTGATGATGTTTGCTGCCAGGCCGATTGGTGAGTTTGTCAATCGCCACCCGTCAGTTAAGATGCTGGCACTCTCTTTCCTGATTCTGGTCGGCTTTACGCTGATGTTAGAAAGTTTCCAGATCCACATTCCAAAAGGTTACATTTATTTCGCCATGTTCTTCTCAATGGGTGTTGAAACCCTGAACCTGATGCGCGGCAAAAAGAATAAACCTACTGATAAAAAAGCATAATGACCACCGGGTGCGGTTCACTGCACCCGTTTCTCACTTTTTCTGTACTTTTGTCAGGCACTCTTCCCCCTGCCGCAGCGCTTCGTTATAGTCGGGTAAGGCGGTTGGACTTAGCCTGACAATTTCAGACATTAAGGAAGGTCGGCAATGCAATATCATCGTATCCCCCACAGTACATTAGAAGTCAGCCTGCTGGGTCTGGGCACCATGACGTTTGGTGAGCAAAACAGTGAAGCCGATGCCCATGCGCAACTGGATTATGCCATTGCAGCCGGTATTAATCTGATCGATACCGCAGAAATGTATCCGGTTCCGCCAAAGCCAGAAACCCAGGGCTTAACCGAGCAATACATCGGTAGCTGGATCAAAGCCCGTGGTAGCCGAGATAAAATCATTTTAGCCAGCAAAGTCTCCGGGCCATCACGGGGTAACGATCAACCCATTCGCCCTAATATGGCACTAGATCGACAAAACATCCGTAAAGCGCTGGAAGACAGCCTTAAACGCCTCAATACCGACTATATCGATCTTTATCAGTTACATTGGCCGCAACGGGAAACCAACTGTTTCGGTAAGCTTAATTATCGTTACAGTGAGAATACGGTACCTGTCACCTTACTGGAAACACTGGAAGCGCTGAACGAGCAGGTGCGCGCCGGTAAAATCCGCTATATCGGCGTATCAAATGAAACACCTTGGGGCGTGATGCGTTATCTGAAATTGGCCGATAAACATGATTTACCGCGTATCGTCTCGATTCAAAACCCCTACAGTTTACTTAACCGCAGCTTTGAAGTGGGTTTGGCGGAAATCAGCCAGCACGAAGGGGTTGAGCTATTAGCCTATTCCAGTTTGGCGTTTGGTACTCTGAGTGGCAAATATCTCAATGGAGCACAACCCGCTGGCGCGCGTAATACGTTGTATAGCCGCTTTACTCGCTATACCGGCGCGCAAGCGCAATTAGCCGTGGCTGAATATGTTGCGCTGGCGCAACGCTACGGGCTGGATCCGGCTCAAATGGCACTGGCTTTTGTACGCCAGCAACCGTTCGTTGCCAGCACTCTGTTGGGTGCCACCTCGATGGCACAACTGAAAAGTAATATTGATAGTCAGGATGTCATTCTCAGCCAGGAAGTGCTCACTGCCTTGGAAGAGATCCACACCCGCTTTACCTTCCCTGCACCTTAATTCTGTCCCTATTTAAATAGCACAAAGGCCGCTAATGCGGCCTTCCGTTTATGTTGCTGGATCATTTAGCGACTTTACGCCGCTGTTGCCGCCACTGCCAGCCCCACAGCAAGGCAATTGCCAAAGCGAATATCACGCCAAAACCAATACCGACGGCCACCACTGGCACACCGAGTTTGACGACCACGGAGTACAACCCCAGCATCAGCAACATCGCGGTGTTTTCACCGAGATTTTGCACCGCAATGGCATTACCGGCACCGACACTATTTTTACCGCGCTCCTGCAATAAGGCATTTAGCGGCACCACAAAGAAGCCACCCAAGATCCCGATAATGATCAATAACAAATACGCCATTGGCATACTGTGTTGCAGTGAGAAAATAGCCACAGCGACACCAATCAATACCCCTGCCGGTAAACAACGCTTCACCGTTTTGAGTGTGACAAAGCGCGCCGCAGCCCCTGCCCCCAACACAATCCCGACAGCTACCATGGCATTTAACAGGGTTGGCGTCGCGTTATCAGCAATTCCTAGCGCCACCGGCACCCATAAGACCAGCAGGAAGCGCAGTGTAACCCCCGCGCCCCAGAACAGACTGGTGCCCGCCAGTGAAAAACGCGTTTCACCATCCCGCCAGAGGATCTGGCACGCGGAGAAGAAATTGCCTGTCATCGCGCGCGGCCGCCATGAGCGACCTGAGCGTGCAGCGCTCAGCCGAGGAATAAACAAATTAGCGAGCACGGCAATGGCATAAACCAGCGCACAAACACCCAGTGCTGCCATTAAATGCCAGTCTGCCAGCACACCACCGGCCACCGAACCCAACAAAATGGCAGCAATGGTGGAGGCTTCCATCATGCCGTTAGCTTTCACTAACTGCTCGCCGGAGGTAATCTCCCCCAAAATACCGTATTTAGCCGGTGAATAGGCCGCAGCACCTATCCCCACCAGACTGTAGCCAAGAAACGGGTTCAGGCCAAAACAGATCACTAATGCCCCCGCCAATTTCAGGCCATTAGCGAACATCATCACCCGCCCTTTGGCAAAGCTGTCAGCAACTTGCCCGACAAACGGCGCAAGAATGATGTAAGTCGCGACAAACGCCATTTGTAAAATCGGCTGGCTCCAGTCGGGATACAACTGCTGCTTAATCAGTGCCAGAGTGGCAAATAGCAGTGCATTATCGCCAAAAGCAGAAAAAAACTGGGCGCAGAGGACGGCAACCATCCCTCGGGATAACAAAGGTTTGTCGGTTAATATTTGCTGACTCATACGCTCATCTCCGGATCTTCCGCCATCTTGCTTAACGTCACAAAGTCAGGTTTGCCACTGCCAAGCAACGGCAAAGTTTTCACTAACCGAATATCACGGGGAACCGCCAATTCCGGCACACCGCACTCGCGCGCCGTTTTGATTAAGCGCTCGCGGGTAATATCGCTGTCGGTAGTAAACAGCACCAAAGCCTCACCTTTTGCACTGTCAGTTTTAGCCGCCGCGGCATGTTGCCCCTGCGGTGAGACTCGCAGTGCCAGTTGTTCGACACCTTCCAACGACACCATCTCACCGGCCAACTTAGCAAAACGCTTCATCCGGCCACGAATCGCACAGAATCCTTGATCGTCAAGAGTGACAATATCGCCGGTATCGTACCAACCGTCTTCGCGTTCACCCTGCGCATTCTCCGCCACCGGTTGTTCCAATATCCCCGGATGCTCAACCCGTAAGTAGCCACGCATAATATTGGGACCACGTAATTGCAAACGCCCACCCTGCTCGATGCCCGGTACTTTAATTAGCCGTGCCTCCATGCCCGGCAGAATTCGCCCAACGGTATTAACTTTCGCCGCCATAGGCACATTGATTGCCACCACCGGCGCACACTCGGTAACACCATACCCTTCGAGAATGCGAATCCCGAACTTATCCTGCCAAATCTGTTTGGTACTGTCGGCCAGTTTTTCCGCACCGGCAACCACATAACGCAAGCGGGCAAAATCATACGGATGGGCGAAGCGGGCGTAATTACCGAGGAAGGTTGAAGTACCAAACAGCACCGTACAGTTGCGGTCATACACCAGTTCAGGAACGATGCGATAATGCAGTGGGCTAGGATAAAGGAATACCCGGCTGCCGGTCATTAATGGTGTGAATAAACCGACAGTCAGGCCAAAAGCATGAAACAGCGGCAGTGACGACATAAAACGATCACGCGGTGTAAAGTCTGCAATAGTGCGAATTTGCTCAACGTTTGCCAATAAACTGGCGTGAGAATGTACCACGCCTTTTGGGTTACCTTCTGAGCCGGAGGTAAACAAAATCAAAGCACTATCATCGGCTTGTTGTGGCACCATTGCCCGACGCGGGCAGCATAAATGCAGTAAAATCCATAATTTATCAACCAGCGTAACCGTATCTTTTAAATCTTCCAGATAGACCCAATTTGCCTCAGTGACTTGCTCTGGCAGATGTGTCAGCTTACCTTTTTCTAAAAACTGGCGTGATGTAACAATGGTTTTCAACGAGGCGGCGGTAATCGCACTCTTCAGCCCTTTGGCCCCAGAGGTGTAATTTAGCAACGCAGGAATACGCCCCCGCAGCGAAGCACCAAAAATCGCCGCCGCAGTGATGGTGGCATTCGGCAGTAGCATCCCTACATGCTCACCTTGCGCGGTGAAGCGTTGCAGTATTCGGCTGACACCGAGCGTTTTTTTCAGCAGCGTTTGATAACTGTCTTCTTTAAATGCGATATCTTCGATACAGGGTTTAAAGCGCCCATAGCGCGTTTGTGCGGCTAGCAATGCTTCAAATAGCGTTTCGCGTGGCACGATAGCCATGCGTGCCGCCATCATAATGGCATGTAAGCGCTCACCCGCCAGCACCCGGCGATCGCGGGCGCGTGGAGCTTGTGGCATAGGTAAGGTGGTGGCCGGTAACACATGAATACTTATTTTTGGAAACCAACGCACTTTGAGCACGTCCTTCAAGCGGCCAAAGTGCGTGAACTCTGGGCCTTCCAAGCGAATCGGCACCACGGTTGCGCCTGACTTGGCAGCAATAAATGCCGCGCCATCATAGATCTTCATCAATGATCCGGTCACGGTGATACGCCCTTCAGGAAAAACCACTACCGGCCGCCCCTGTTCTACCATCCGCACCAGATGTTTAATGGCCATCGGCTTGGTCGGGTCCAGTGTGACAAAATCGATATAAGGCCGTAACCTGCGCATATACCAACTGTCAGTAATACTGGAATAGACCGCGAATACCGGCTTAATCGGCAGAAAAAGCACCAGTAATACGCCGTCGAGAAAAGAGACATGATTAGGAGTAATTAGCAGTTTTTTATGGGAAAACTGATCAGTTACCCCCTTAATGGTGACGCGAAATAACCCACGAAAAAGAGTGCGTAGCAAGCGGTAAGCCATGTCTATTTCTCTATAAATCGATGAATATGATAAGGAGAGAATACTATAAGAGAGGCTGTTTTATCGCTAAGATCACGCGGAGAACGAGGGGAGAAAACGGAAATAAAAAAAAACCTACGCATCTGCGTAGGTCGGTGCAAATAAAAAACTGGCTTCAAACACACAGCGTATGTTGATTATTCACCAATTAATACCTCTGGGATGACCACTTTAGCGGTTTCAGCCAAATCACAGCCAGCGTTGAATCGCAACATTTACGTGCAAAGTGTAACCAGTGGTGAACAATGTCAAAATGGCGAAATAGGTTTGTAATTCATTAGGCTATATTACCGTTATTACCGCGTAAGTTGCTCACCCAAACTTGGCAGTGCCGGTGGGCAAACCAAGGGATGGATATAGTTTTGTCAATTTAACCGCCCCTAAAATAGTATTCACTGCACCATAAAACCAAAGCACCATGTCGACTGAATGTAACCGACTTATACTAACGCGCGTCCACAGGTGATATCCCTATTTTCCATTTCTTTGGTTTTTCTCATCAAGTTGCGATCTTCCCCCCTTGCGGGCGCAGCTCTTTTCCGCAAAACTGAGTGATGTAAGCGATTACCCTGAAAATCTCTGGAAGAAAAATGGCCACTATTAAGGATGTTGCCAAGCTGGCGGGTGTTTCCGTCGCGACGGTATCTCGTGTTATCAATAATTCCCCCAAGGCCAGTGAAGCATCACGCATGGCGGTAGGTAACGCTATGGAACAATTGCAGTATCACCCGAATGCCAATGCCCGCGCGCTGGCTCAACAATCGACAGAAACCGTCGGCATGATTGTTTCTGATGTCTCCGATCCCTTCTTTGGTTCGATGGTAAAAGCGGTTGAACAGGTGGCTTATGCCACAGGTAACTTCCTGCTAATTGGTAACGGTTACCATGACGAAGAGAAAGAGCGTCAGGCCATTGAGCAATTGATTCGCCATCGCTGCGCAGCTTTAGTGGTTCACGCCAAAAAGCTTTCCGATGAAGAACTGACCTCATTAATGCAGCAAATCCCTGGAATGGTATTGATTAACCGTACCCTGCCCGGTTTCGAAACCCGCTGTGTGGCACTGGATGACCGCTATGGTGCCTGGCTGGCAACACGGCATCTGATTCAGCAAGGGCATAAACGAATCGCAATTATTTGCTCCAATCATCAGATTTCTGATGCCATTGATCGCCTGCAAGGCTATCTGGATGCACTGAAAGAGTTTGATATCCCAGTCGATGATCGTTTAATTGCCTACGGCACACCGGATGAAATTGGCGGGGAACATGCCATGACCGACCTACTTGGTCGCGGCAAACATTTCACCGCAGTGACCTGCTATAACGACTCAATGGCAGCCGGCGCACTCTCTGTTCTCAGTGATAACAGCATTGAAGTGCCACAGGAGATCTCACTAATAGGCTTTGATGATGTATTGATCTCGCGTTATTTACGCCCGCGCTTAACCACGATCCGTTATCCCGTGGTGGCGATGGCAACACAAGCTGCAAAGCTGGCATTGGCGCTTGCCAATAAAACGCCGCTGCCTGAAATTACCAATATGTTTAGCCCGACACTGGTACGCCGCCACTCGGTTGCCAGCCCACAACCCTCAACAGATGACTGAGATATATCGATAACAAAGATAACCCAGCCTGCGCTATGCTAAACTGCCGCTATATCCGGTAGTTACGACCCAGCTAAGAGGTTTACCATTGATGGTCACGATGTTGGATGTCTCTTTGCGTGCAGGTGTCTCAAAAGCCACGGTTTCCCGCGTGCTCAATGGCACCGGTCAGGTCAAAGAAAGCACCCGAAAAGCGGTGTTCAACGCGATGGATGAACTGGGTTATCGCCCGAATTTTCTCGCGCAATCGCTGGCGAATAAAAGCTCTAATAGCATTGGATTAGTGGTTTCCAATTTTGATGGTCCCTATTTTGGCCGCCTGCTGCGCCGTGCGGCAAAACTGACTGAAGCCAGTGGTAAACATCTTATCGTTACCGACGGCCATGATACGCCGGAAGGTGAGCAGCAAGCAGTAAGGCTGTTGGCTGATCGACGCTGTGACGCCATTATCCTCTACACCCGTTTTATGTCTGAAACTGATTTAATGCAGTTACTTTCCAGCCTGCCAACACCGTTGATGGTAATTAACCGCGATTTGCCACAACTGCGCGAGCGCTGTGTGTTTTTTGAACAGCAACAAGCCGCCTTTGACGCCGTCACTTATCTTATCCAGCAAGGCCATCGTGATATTGCCTGTATCACCGGCCCTATCACCACGCCGACGGCACAATCGCGCCTTGCCGGTTATCAGCAGGCGCTGGCAGAGCAGGGGATTACATTGGATAAGGATCTCATAGCCTACGGTGATAGTAGCGTGCCAGGGGGTTATGACGGATGTCAGGTGTTATTAGCACGCAATATCCCGTTCAGCGCGCTGTTTGCCAACAATGACGATATGACCATCGGAGCAATGAAGGCACTCAATCAGGCAGGTAAAAGATTACCGCAGGATGTGTCGTTATTTGGTTTTGATGACGAACCCAGCGCACCCTACCTACAACCCGCGCTTTCAACCGTTTACCTGCCGATTGATGCGATGATTGAAGCGGCCATTACCCAAGCGTTGAAGCTGATTGCTGGCCAAGAAGTACACCCACTGGCACCGTTTGTCGGCGAGTTGAAACTGCGCGAATCCGTGGTGCCAGGGCCATATTACGGTCAAAGCTGACGGTAAAATTAAACCAATTCTAAGGCAATAAGCTCTTCGATAGTTTGGCGACGGCGGATCAAGCGCGGCACTCCTCGCTCAAACAGCACTTCCGGTAACAGTGGGCGACTGTTGTAGTTGGAAGACATAGATGCACCGTAAGCGCCAGTATCGTGAAAGACCAGATAATCGCCAATGTGGGCGTTTGGCAATTGACGCGTCTCCAGTGCGCCCCCCGCTTCCTGCGTGAACACATCACCCGATTCGCACAACGGCCCGGCAATAACCGTATCAATCAATGGATCAGAATTCAGATCACGCCCATCGGCAGGCAGCAGTGAAATATGATGGTAGCTGCCATACAACGCAGGACGCATCAAATCATTGAATCCGGCATCGACCAGCACATAGTGGCGATTGCCCATATTCTTCACCGCCCGCACCTGTGCAATTAACACCCCTGACTCTGCGACCAAAAAGCGGCCCGGTTCAATTTCAAGGCTGACTGGGTGGCCGAGATGAGCAGCAATTCTCTCTCTGGCATCATTCCACAAGCCATAGTAATGCTGGGTATCAATTTTATCGGCATCACCAAACTGGTAGGGAATCGATAACCCACCGCCAGCAGAAATCGCGCTGATATCCTGCCCAAGGGCGATCACTTGTTGCACCATCGCATCACAGACTTGTTCCAGATGTTGATAGTCCACACCAGAACCAATGTGCATATGAATACCTATCAGTGTCAAACCATATTGCTGAACCTTCTCAATGGCTTGTGGCAAGTCTTTATACCAGATACCGTGTTTACTGTTCTCACCGCCGGTATTGGTTTTCTGGCTGTGACCATGACCAAAACCCGGATTGATCCGTAACCACACCGGATGACCGCGCTTTGTTTGCCCCAATTGGTCCAACATATCTATGGAACCGGCATTCACCGGAATATCTAGCGCCGTCACCCGTGATAACGTCGCTTCATCCAGCAGATCGGCGGTAAATACAATCTCGGCAGGCTCCTGCCCCGGTTGGAAGCCAGCACAGATAGCTCGCTCAATCTCCCCCAGCGATACTGAATCAACTTTGACACCCTGCTCACGCATCAATCGCAGAATATGAATATTCGAGCAGGCTTTTTGCGCGAAACGGATAACATCAAATTGGCGTAATTGGTTAATACGTTCAGCAATCACATCGCCATCATAAGCCCAAACCGGGCAGCCAAAACGCGCGGGTAATGCCATCAGATTCTGAGCGGTGAGTGCAGTCGAGGTATCGTTAAGTGCGCGCGGCATGGGTATTCCCTCATAATCGAGCTATCAATATGTTTGGCGAACCAACGTGATTTCGCAGATACCGTAGTATTAGCCACCGGTGGCGGGTTATGAAAATATCTATTTACCCTGAGTCTATTCATTTATGATATGGGTTATATTTTTCAGTCGCCCACGCTGGAGTGTTGTGATGGCCGCCATTTCCCTACGACAAATCGAGATTTTTCATGGTGTCATGACCACCGGCAATCTGACAGAAGCCGCGTTACTGCTGCAAACGTCACAACCTACCGTCAGCCGCGAGTTGGCGCGGTTTGAACAATTGGTGCAACTCAGGCTGTTTGATCGGGTACGTGGCCGCCTTTATCCGACGGTGCAAGGGCTGCGGCTCTTTGAGGAGGTCCAACGCTCTTATTACGGACTTGATCGTATTAAACAGGCCGCACAGGGGATTCGCCAATTCCAACATGCACAGCTTTCTATTGCCTGCCTGCCGGTATTCTCTCAATCATTGCTGCCTGCGGTATGTAAGCCCTTTATGGACAGATACCCGGAAGTGAGCCTGAACGTGATTCCGCAGGAGTCCCCCTTATTGGAAGAGTGGCTTTCGGCCCAGCGCCATGACCTTGGCCTGACGGAAAACGCCCAGACGCCGGCGGGAACCGTGCGCCATCCCCTGATGACCCTTAATGAAGTTTGTGTATTACCCCATGACCATCCATTGCAGAGCAAATCGGTACTGACACCACAGGATTTTGCAGGGGAGAATTTTATCAGCTTGTCGGTCACCGACAGTTACCGGCAGCTACTAGATAGCCTGTTTACCGATGAAAAGATCAATCGCCGCTTAGTGATGGAAACCCACAGTGCGGCCTCAATTTGTGCCATGGTACGCGAAGGCGTTGGTGTCTCAATAGTCAACCCACTAACGGCACTGGATTACATTAGTAAAGGGGCTGGCGAAGGGGTGTGCGTGCGGCCATTCAGTATCGAAATTCCTTTTACAATCAGCTTGATTCAACCGATACACCGCCCATCCTCGGCATTAGTCGATACTTTTATCGAACACTTAAAACAGCAGGCAGTCACTTTCCAGAATCGTCTGGCGGCGGTGATTGCCCACTAGCATTTATTCCTTGCTAAAGTTCGGCCACACTAACCTTACTCCCTCGAGCGCGGGAAAAGGTAAACAGGCACAGCAACAAGCCGATAACCGCCAGTGCGGCGGCCGCCAGCGGCACAGCCGTTAACCCCAACCCTTGAGCAATGACCACCCCGCCTACCCATGCGCCCAAAGCATTACCGACATTAAACGCAGCAATATTGAGCGTCGACACAAGATTGGGCGCTTTTTTGCCATAAGTAACCACGTTGATTTGCAAAGCGGGTACTGCTGAAAACGCCGCTGCTGACCATAAGAACAACGTCACTTCCGCCGCCAGCCAGGAGCTGCTGGTCCAACTGAACAGCACAGAAAAGAGAGCAATCAACAAAAATGTCATGGTCAGGCTGACGGAAAGACGCCAATCGGCTAACCGGCCACCGACGATATTACCGAGCGTCAGGCCAACACCCATCAACAACAAGGTCCAACTGACACCATGCTCTGATACATGAGTCACTTCGGTTAAAATAGGGGCGATATAGGTAAACAGAGCAAACATCGCGGCAGCAAAAAAAACCGTCATTAACAAAGAGAGCCAGATCCCACCACCACGCAGAGCGGCTATCTCCTTGCGTAACTCGGTCGGTGCTTCCTGTTGCGACGATGGCAGCTTACTGTACAGCGCGGCCAGTGAAAACAGGCCGATAACCGATACCACCCAAAATGTGGAACGCCAACCAAAAGCCTGCCCTAGCGCTGTCCCCAACGGAACACCCAGCACATTTGCCAACGTCAAACCGGTAAACATTAAGGCCACCGCAGAAGCCCGCCGGTTGGGTGCAACCAGATTCGCAGCAACCACCGCACCGATACCAAAGAAGGCTCCATGACACAAGGCGGTAATGACCCGAGCCAACATCAGGAAATCGTAGCTGTAGGCTAACGCACACATCAGGTTGCCGATGATAAAGATCACCATTAACAATAACAGTGTCTTTTTACGCGGCAGTTTTGCCGTCAAAACCGCCATAATCGGCGCACCAATGGCAACACCCAGCGCATAACCACTGATTAACCAACCCGCCGTTGGAATTGATACCTGCAAATCACCGGCCACCTGAGGCAATAATCCCATAATGACAAATTCGGTAGTCCCAATAGCAAAGGCACACAGTGCCAACGCCAGCAGCGCAACAGGCATAATACAAGCTCCCAGGCAGATCAAAAGAATGCCAGTTACGATTAATTAACCGACATGATGCAGTTGGTAGAAAAAGAGGAAAAAGATTATATCGTAGCTGGCGGATAACGCAGCAATAACCCTATATTCCGCCATACTTCAAGTGGCATAGCAGCTACAGCTTCAGATAAGCAGAGTTAAGCCAGCCGGGATTGGTTGCAAACCACTCAACCAGAAAATCTAACATTGTCCTCAATGCTGCTGGCATCTGTCGTCGCGAAGTATAGATGCCGTAAATACCCATCGCCTGCGGTTGATAATCCGGCAATAACCGAACCAGATCCCCGCTCGCGATATAGGGTGCGGCAGAATAACAGGGTTGCAAAGTAATACCCGCCCCTTCCAGAGCGCCATTCAGTAAAACCACCGACTCATTGGCACACAGATTGCCGCTCACTGCGACCACTGATTTCTCTCCCTGCAAATCAAAATTCCAGAGACTTTTGCCGAAATAAGAGTAAGTCAGGCAGTTGTGTACCGCCAGATCAGGGGGTGTTCGCGGAATACCCTGCCGTGACAGGTAGGCAGGCGCAGCGCAGACCACTGAATGACAAGTCGAAAGTGGCCGGGCTATCAGGTTAGGATCTAACTCATTGGTGATGCGCAATGCGAGGTCAATACGTTCCTCTACCAGATTGATGGCACGGTTATTCATCTGCAAATCCACAGCAACTTGCGGATAAAGGCGCAAATAATCAGTGACCGCAATCACCAGCGCGCTCTGCCCGAGTGACTGAGAACAACTGATACGCAGCAAACCACTCAGCACATCATGTTCAAGCCCCTCCGCCATATCCTGAGCGAACTCAAGCATCTGGCGGCAGCGTTCCAGAGTTGCTTCACCGGCATGGGTCAGGCTCAGTTTTCGCGTTGTCCGATGCAATAACCGCGCTCCCGCCCATCGCTCCATCTCAGCCAGATAACGGGTCACCATCGCCCGTGACATCGCCAATGCATCAGCAGCGGCAATCATACTACCGCGTTCAACAATCGCGACAAACACCTCAGCAGCCGTGACTCTATCCATGATTAGCTCGATTTAAGCAACAAACAATTGCTTATTATCCGGTTTTTCTATCAATTAATGCAATCTATTATCTACCCCATACCCAATCACTCTTCAGGAAAACCGATATGTTTAACAAAACACTATTACAAATGACCTTTGCTGGCCTGGCGACATTCGCCGCCGTCTCAACCGCCAGCGCGGCTGAACCACTGAAAATGGAAGTTTATAATCCGGGCGAGAAGAGTATCTTCCCTGTCTCGTCTGAAATCATCAGTGGCAAAACTGAAGTCGCCTTAATTGACGCACAATTTCAACGCAATGACGCTGAAGCGCTGATTAAAAAAATCCAACAAAGTGGTAAAAAACTCACCACTATTTATATCAGTCAGGCTGATCCTGATTTCTATTTTGGTTTGGATGTCATCACCAAGGCATTCCCTCAAGCCAAGGTGATCGCAACACCGCAAACAATTGAAGAAATTAAAGCAACAAAAGAGGGAAAATTGGCCTATTGGGGACCGATTCTGAAAGAAAATGCACCGAGCAGTGTGATTGTTCCTGAAGCATTGCAAGGTAAGAGTTTCACCGTCGATGGGCAAAAAATTGAAGTCGAAGGCCTTGATGGGCCATCGCCTGAGAAAACGTTTGTTTGGATACCCTCATTAAAAGCGGTGGTTGGCGGTGTCGCGGTATCCGGTAATATCCACCTGTGGGTTGCTGATACCCAAACAGCAGAGTCACGCCAGCATTGGCTGACGACACTGGAAAAAATCAAAGCCTTAAAACCAGTGACAGTTGTACCAGGCCATTATCTGGATAACGCACCGCAAACATTGGCATCAGTGACATTTACCCAGAACTATTTAACTACATTAAATAAAGAAATTCCTAAAGCCAAAGATTCCGCTGAACTTATTGCTGCGATGAAAAAACATTATCCTCAGCTGAAAGATGAGTCCAGTTTGGAACTCAGCGCCAAAGTATTAAAAAACGAAATGAAATGGCCGCAGTAGTTTCACTTTAAGCACAAGAATTAAGGAACACATGATGTCCGGTATAATTTTGCACTATATTTTCGACCCGCTATGCGGTTGGTGTTATGGCGCAGCACCATTGGTAAAAGCGGCACAAAACATGCCAAACCTGACGCTTAAATTACACGCAGGTGGCATGATGTCGGGGCCGAACCGCCGCCAGATCGATAGCCAGTGGCGTGGCTATGTCATGCCGCACGATAAACGTATTGCTGAACTGACCGGGCAGGTTTTTGGTGACAACTATTTTAACCGTCTACTAAATGATACCTCCGCGATCATGGACTCTACACCACCGATCGCCGCGATTCTGGCGGCGGAGGCGCTTGCCGGACGCGGAGTGAGTATGCTGCATCGTATTCAAACAGCTCATTATATAGAAGGCCGCCGTATTGCTGATGTTCCTATTCTGGTCGACATTGCCACTGAGATCGGACTGGATAGCCAGACGTTTATCGAGAACTTTAATGCGGCTCTAAAAACTTCAGCAGAACATATTGCTGAAAGTCGCGCTTTGCTCGCAAAAGTGTCAGGACACGGCTTCCCGACATTTTTATTGCAGGACGCGCAAGGGAAATTAAGTGTTCTGCCAGCGAATCACTACTACGGTAACCCAGCCGGGTGGAAAGAGGTGCTAATGGACACATCATGTACCAACGCGTGTTAGCAAACGGGGGCTATCCACTGGGTGCCCCAAGGATTGCTGCAAAAAAAGAGTATTAGCGTTTAAACGATAAAAAATAGGATAGCTCACATCATAGGGCGTATTCAGAGAATAGTTTAAACGCTGATCATTTGCGTTGATTATCGACATAGATAACACCTTACCAACAAAAATGTTTTTCTTAATATCGACAACACTAAATAAAATATGGCGTCTTGCAACGAGTAGGTTATTACTGTCATAAACATCAGCCGATGAGTTTATGTCTCGACTCATAATACTGACCCGAGAGAAGATATGATACTTACCTTTTAATGTATTTAAAACATGCTTAATCTCCCAATACCCTTCAATATCTTTCATTGGGTGTAAATATGAATAATAGGCCCCGCTCCCCCACCCTGTTATACAACCAATGAAAGCGCACACAAAAAATCGTGCAATTATATTTTCTCGCATGCTAAAGCCCCCTCATAAACCTGACAAACAATATAATCACCATTCTCCCTCTTTTTTAACAAAACATAAGGTTCACGTTGATAAGAAGACAAAAACTTTGCATCAATAACCTTATCCAAATTTATTAAGATGGGTAAAGATTTAACATCGACCACTTTCACTTGATGATGATCATATGACAATAAAAATAAAATAATGAAGCAAGATAATAGCGTTGCCAGAGTTACCTTAAGATCAAAAAAATCAATACCACGGAGAAACGATTTGCGTCTATCACCTGTAACATTGCCTAACACTACGTTTTTAATGATAGGAGTATCACTGGTAGAAAAATTAGGTTTCACTCCCAAACTATACCCCTTTTTGGGAATAGTAATAACTAACTCATGGTTTTTGTCATCAAGGGCATTACGCAAGTTACTGATCGTTTGGGTCAAAGTATTATCGGTCACATAACTTCCTGTCCATATCTCCCTTTCAATTACCTCGCGAGATATGGAGTCAGGATAATGGTGGCAAAGTAAAGTGAGAATTTCAGATTCTTTATTTCTTATTTTTGTATCATTCCCACTCCGACTAACCACTCTCTTTTTTGGTGTAAATAGAATATCACCAATTATTATTTCACTCATTTAACCTCTCATATATCATCGCTATATAAATTAAAGTAACAAAAAAAACACCAAAAGACACTCACTCACAAACATAAATAAATCTAGAAGTGATAGTTATTACATAAAACCAATAGCGAGATATATATGACAATGAAAATATTAGAAATATCCATGTTAATTATCATTATTACATCAAAGAATGCATCATCTAATGAACCCAAGATCTGTTTTTATGAAGATGATAACTATCATGGTGAACACATATGCATGAACCAAGGCGACAACATCAAAAATTTACCCATGAACTTAAATGATAAATTTTCGTCAATAAGCATTCCTTTTGGAATGGAAGTAATTGTGTACAAAGACAATCAATACTCTGGAATAAAATCCAAACTGACTAGAAACATGAATGTAGGAGAATTAGCCAAACTCGATCTTAATGATGAAATCAGTTCATTTAGAATAATGCCAGCCAGTTGTTTCTATTCACTGTCTAACTTTACTGGAGACAGTATCTGTTTATCCACGGGAAGAGAATTAGACATATACAATGAAAACAAATCAAGGATGGAAAGTAACATTCAAGTCATTCCAGTTTTAAACGACAATATCGAATCCATAAGTATTCCTGAAAAAAACCAAGTAACAATATACGAAAGTGATAGTTTTGGAGGTAACGCCTATGAGGTTACAGAAAGTATAGATTACAATATATTATTAAAAATAGGAATGGCCGCGGAGATAAGCAGTATAAAAACAAGTGAATGGTCAGGACTAAACTGCAATTTAAACTGCATAATAATAGACGTTCAGCACCTCAGTCTCCCCACTATATTTGGAGATATTTGGCATGAAGAACGACTACCTAATAAGCAGTTAATACTTAGTTTTGATACCCGAGCTAAAAATGAAGAGTTCCTTGTCACCATCGGAAGTCAGTTAATTATATCAGTAAGTAACAATGAAGTAATCATCGATAACTTAGAAGAAAAAAGTGAAATATCGTTCTACAGAAATAATAGCACTGAAAACTTGGCAATGATACTTCAAATAAGCAGCAATCAAATACAGATAATGCACATGGAAATATTGAATGAAATGGCTATTCATACAACACCTTTGATATCTTATAACTTTGATACCGATAATGAAACCACAGCGACCCTTACAATTAAAAACTTAAACAATAACGAACCATTGATAATTAACAAGGCAGTTGCGATGGCAGATAGCGGGCAAAGTTGGTCTAAAAGAGATGGACTTGGCAAGATTGCTTGTTGGTCTAATCCATTTTTAAATGTATACAATTACATTGTACAGGGAAATTGTAATCAGTTAGACGGAATTATAAATAATATATCTAAATATTTTCAAGATGATCATAAGGGAAAGTCCTTACATGTTGCAGGTAAAGCGGTACCAATAACCCCAATTAAAACAGCCGAAATGCCACAAGATACGACTGATCAACTGTCCCTCATTTATATTTATAGTAACCTTAATAAACAATCCATCTCGCTACCAGCAACAGCCAAAGCATGTAAAGTTCCAATCTATCCACTCATATCAGCACGCCAGCTTAGACAAATTCGTCCAGCCTGTATTACATGGACATTAGAAGTACTGACAGATTTCACCTTACTTTTTGGCAGTAATCTGGATACTTGGAATGCTGATTTTTTTGGAAAGGTCATCGACTCAATAATTCAGAATGGCAATACAGGCAGTAAGGTAAAAGACAAAGAAATTGAGACTCGACTCATTCAAGGCGTTACCACTCAAGTGGCATTACAATCCCCTCAAGAGAGCGCCACACATTTCAAAACTGCATTTGATTATGCACAACTCAGTTATGCTAATTATCTAACCCGTAACGATAGTCCATTAGCGGCATCGCCACCACAAGCAGTAGAACAATTGCCACTTGGTATATATGAGTTAGACCTCGATAATTATACGTATCAGGAAACTATGCCACGTATTCTTGAGCAGGGCCATTGGGTTCTTCATCCTGAATTAACATTTGAAGTGGAGATTTTTGAAATACCCACCCCAATAGAGCAAGAGCTTGCATCTGCTTCTGGCACAGACGTGAGCCCTGTGCAAAATGAATCTGTTTACCAACATATAAGTAGGACGGCCGCTTTATGGGCCTCATATTATGAATCAAGCCAAATGCCAACCGATCCAAGTGATAAAGAAATCGATGAATATACTAGCATTACCCATGCAGGGCGAATCGTCACCGGTATAATTCAGCGGCGCTTGAAGGTCCGCAGAGGAGGTGAAGTTTATGTCGTCGTCAAGCTACGTGGAGAAATTATTACTATTGCCTTAGCCGATCGTTTTCTCAGCAGTCATGATGTCGAATTAGTTGCCACCGCAACAAACCCACACTATGTTTTAAACCCTAATGCAGATAATACTATTCGCGAAGGAGGAACTGTAGCAGCAAGACATCTGGCGCGATATTTAAAGAAAAGAGGAGCTCGCGCCCTCATAGCAGAGGTTATTTCACAGCCATCAGCACGAGTGAAACAGAAAGTTGGTTTCAATTTTAAAGAAGAATTTTAGAATAAAAAACCAGATATAATCATCATAAAAATAAGATAGCAAAGCCTATTACTATAGCATTTTTATAACAAAATCAGATATGGTGGTATAAATAACAATACAGTAAAAGATTATCGTTCGACGACGACACTATCCCCCCTGACAATAACAGCCATAAAATATTTTGTATATTTATGTTATCCTTTTTATCAAATAACTGTATAAATAGCGAAAATACGTTATTACAGGGTATAAATACCGAATAGTAGCCTTTCTAAAATGGCAGCATTAGAGATATATTTATTAGATTAACATTCAAGTAGTATAATAGTAATTATATAAATATATCTAATCACCACTCAAAACAGAGTCAATTAACAACATGATTAATACATAGTTTAATATAACAACCTACTATCACACATAGCTTTTTAACATGCTGTTATATCCAAGAGGATATCAGCCATAACATGCCCTTTCTCCCTGTCTTCATGCCAATATACATCTGCTTTATAAAGTTCTACTCCTTTGTCATATAGAATAACTTCTAGCATATCTAACAGGTCAGAGAATATTGCAGATTCAATATTTATTGATAGCTTATTTCTGGATATAAAAATAAGCTCGAATGCAACCTTATGATAACTAAGTAACTCAGATATTTTTTTCTGAATACTGTACTTTCTCTCATCATCTAAGTAGATATTGCAGATAGGTTTTAGTTTAAACTTTTCCACTCTGGTTGAGTGTCTTATCATTTCATTATTTAACAAATCATAACCTTGTAATAATTTATTATTATTGTTATCCATAAAAAAACTAACCATGAACAATAAAATAACTGTTATAATTAGAATCAAGATAAATAGTGACTTTCTATTTTTAATAACAAGATATTTAATACCTTCCTCCTTTATTTTCTAAGGATACTTAAAAACCACCCTATCTTTACCACTTTCATTATATGATTGAGATATTTTAATTCTTTCATTTTCATTACCTTCCCATCCTGGAAAATCCATTTTCATACCCGGATCAATACGGTCAACATTGAAAAAAATCGTTTTATCTTCTTTACTAAAATGAAAGCTAACAATATCCAAGTCTTTATCATCGAAATAACCGAGCAAATAACTCAACAGATTAATAAAGTCCACTGAAGATTCGTTACGACTTAGATCTCCACTTGCATTTATTTCATTTACGATAGGAAATTGGCTATAATAAAAATTAGAATAAATATCTAACATATCAGTTGCTTGAGCTATTTTATAACCGTCATGCCATGTATTCAAACATATGATTAACGACAATAACACTCCCCAACCCGTAACTCTGGATATATATCTATGAGTGATACCCGCCCCATCATGAAATTTATACTTACCAGTCAGTAAACTACTATTACAGCTCTGTATATCTTTAGCCATGAAATGCAGTGGATCTTTATTTCGTATAACTCGCCAATTGACATTTTTAACATCACAATCATTCATGATATTAACTAGGGTTGATGAATACCAAGATGAATATATTTTCTCAAACAGTTCATCGCTAACTAGAAAACCTGACACCTCATTATTTCTTACTATCCATTCCTGATCTAGCTTAACTGCACTCCACTCGCCGTTAATAAATGGCAATACTAAAACATCAGGTATTAAATTTTTAATAATTACACCGTTTTTTTTTAACCAATATAACCATAACTCCATCATTTCATGTTCAACAATAGCAACATACAGAAATTCCTCATCATATTTTAAGATACTAACATGAAACTTATCTATATCATCTGCGATAGACTTTTCTATGGCAAATGAAATGGACCTAATACTTCTTATAACTTTGGCATTGGTTATTGTAAGTTTACGGAAAATTATTCCCCTTGAAGATACCAATACTTTTACCGAATTTTTTAAATATATATTAAGTTTATTTATTTCTGATATACTGCTCAATATACCATATTTGCTTTCATCATCACTCTTTGCATCCACTCGCCAATAGACAGGATCATGTTCTGTATTCCCTAACCTAATTGTAAGCAAGACATGCCTCCTCAAGGATATAATCCTTTTCTCATATAGCTTCGAGATAGAACAGTAATATCGTCTCGAGTAATGAGCAAATCACTCACCAACTGATAATGACCATAGTCATCTGCCCATAATAACAATCGTGAATAATACCTATCCGATAAAAATACAGATATTATAATATTCTGTAAAATTTTCATATCGTCCTTTGATATTGATGAGCTATTATGAATAAAGTTATACAAAGATAAATTACTTTTCCAACCATCATCAGGTCTTGATAAGATTAAATTTTCAATATCTTTTTCGCTAATAATATTCAACAGCATGGCCCTAACAAATTTAACGTGTCGTATGTCCAAGCTATTAATATTAATTAAAAGATCATCATCCTTACGATGGCATAGCATAGGCACTACCTTTGAATATATATCATCATTATGCGAGGATAGATAATATATTATATTCCCCTTACTTAATTCACTTGTCTCCAACGAGAAATCATTACTTTCTTTAATTAAAGAAACATGTTCAATGATGAAAGTAATAATGTCTTTTGTTTTTTTATCACTTACGCCACTGGCTAATAACAATTTATTAAAAACCTTCCAATGATAACTTTCGATAAGTGTCTTGTTACCCGTTAAACTCAGTGGTAAAGAGTTGGTATTAAAACAGTTGGTATCATCTACCATTTTTATTCTATAATCTTTATCATTTAACTTCATGACATCAGATGAATTAAATAACCGTAACAACCGATTATAATAATATTTTGTTGATAAATCTTTAACTGCACTCTTTAAAAAAATATTTTCAACTGCCAACAGTGGCCATTTACTTTCATGTTTACGTCTATATATTTCAGAGAAATATTTAACGTCAAATAAGTAATTATGTGATATATAAACCAGTGAGTTCATTAAGAAAATGATGGAAAGAACAAAAAACAAGGCCATGCCATACTGTTTCATTTTCCTCCTTATAATTCAATGGAATAATCACCCTCCGTAATAACCCGTAATTTTTCAACTTAATTATCACCTCTACAGCCTGAGGTATAACATCGCCACCACGCCACTCATTAAGCCACTTTCCATTATAATATACTCGCATATTAAACTCAGTAACGCCATCCAGTAATATTGAAACCTTCTCTTTATCTGGTTTTAACCTTTCTGATTTTACATAAACAACTCTCTCTAATGTTTTATTTTTAAATCTATAACTGATAGTTTCAGTCTGGGATTGGGATATAAAATCAATACTGTTTTTTTTACGATTAAGTAGATAAACATTAACACCCTCATTTATCTTATCACTCCCTAAATAAATAGGATGAGTTTCTTTGTTCTGACTCTTTGTCTTTTGATAGTATTTCGTAACATGAGTAATGTCTTGTTCAATAGTATCGATCACTTCTAATATTTTTCTTGTTTCATGTGTTTTATTTTTAATCGTAGCACTGCTTTTCGTTACAATCAAAAGGGACTGGTAGACAGTAAGACTCATCAATGTAAATATGATAATAGCCAGTAAAGCCTCTAATAGAGTAAAACCATAGGAAAAACGACTAACCATCAATAACCCTATATCCCATAAGTGAAGAACATGGCGGAACGTCCCCCTCATACTCACGAACTTCAATTATGATTATACCGATCTTTTCATTATGGGATATAGCCTCTTTCGACTGCCAATACCACTGTCTGTTAGCCATACTTCCCCGCCCTTTCAACCATTCTCCTGACTGTCTAACTCCATTAATTTTTATTTCAGTTAGAAGGTTATCTGCCCCCCAATAACATATCATTTTTTTATCCAAGTTTCTGACCATTATTAATTGCTCATTAACAATATACATAATACTAATCCCGGAGACGGCGAATATAGCCAGAGCAACCATCACCTCTAACAGAGTAAATCCAGTGTATTTGCGCAAAGAAAACCTATTTATAATTAAAAGTTAATATAAATTACCAATTACCTATGTCATCAGCCGTTTCCATAATCCTATCTGGACCTGCTGAATACAGATCAATTTGACTATGCTTGCCTGGATTAACCATTAGATAGTCATTTCCCCACGGATCTTTTGGTAAACGCCTAATATATCCATGAGGAGGATAGTCCCTTGGAACCGGTAATATTGTAGGCTTTGACACCAAAGCCTTGATTCCTTGTATCTCTAATGGGTAATGTCCATTATCTAGTTTATACATATCCAATGCATTCTCTATAGCAGCGATATCACTTAATACCTTTTGTTGATCAGCTCTATTTTTATTAGACATGAGACTAGGTATGGTCAAGCTGGCAAGAAGACCCAATATGACTATAACAACCATAATTTCTAACAAAGTAAATCCATGCTCAAGTTTAGCAGTCATAATCCCTCTAAAAATCATATAATTAAATTATTAATTTCTATTATTGGCTGAATTATTGCCAGAATAATAAAAAATATAAAGGACGCCATGAATAATATTATTACAGGTTCTAATAGGGCAATGAAAAAATTAATTCTCACAGTTAATTCATCTTCTTGAATAAGAGATACTCTTTCTAACATTGAATTCAATTTCCCACTACGCTCCCCTGAAATAATCATATGCACGATCATAGGAGATAAAACTCTACAGCGTTCTAAAGAAAAGGAAAGACTGCATCCCTCGCTGACCAATCGGGTAGAGATAAGTAATTTTTCTTTAAGATAATAATTACTTATCAATGCACTGCTCACATTCATTGATTTTACTAAAGGCACCCCATTAGAAATAAGGATACTTAGAGTTCTTAAATAACGAGACATATTTAAAGCAAGGCTGAGCCTACCTAAAACTGGTAATTTTAAATAATATCGATGCCAAAGATAACTCACTTCACTTACTCTAAATACACGATTAATACCAACACCAAAAGAAAAAAAAGTTATTGAGGCTGCAAGGAGATTTTCCTTCACAGTATAACTTATTAATATTAGCACTCTGGTGGACAAAGGTAATTCTTCTTCTGAAGATACGAACTGCTCGATTATATTAGGCACAACAAAAGCAAGTAGTGTTATAGAAACAATTATTGACATTAAAATTAGAATAACTGGGTAAATGAGTGCCTGAGTTACTTTCCTCTGTAATTGCTGTTTCTGCTCAATATAATCAGCTAATTGAGAAAGTGCTATGCCTAAATGGCCTGATAACTCCCCGGCTGTAATCAACGATTTATAGATTGGGCTGAATATAGCAGGGAATTGCGACAATGCGTCTGAGAAAGCATACCCCTCAATGATTTTCTTTCTTACTTCACAAACTACTTTAGTCAATTTACTGTTAGGGTTCTGCTTTACGATGACATCCATCACTTCATCTAAAGGCATACTAGCACTGACTAATGTAGCCATTTGTCTCGTTATAAGTACCAAGCCCTCTTTGTTGACGGGTTTATTAAACTTTAAAATTGAATTATCAGAATACAACTTTATTTTTATAATGCATAGTTTCTTTTGATAAAGTAGACATCTTGCTATTCGTATATTTCCAGCCTCAACATTACCGTTTACCTCCATACCTTTATTATCTATTGCGATATATTTAAATACTGCCATTTTCGTCCTCTAAACTAATCCTTATCACCTCTTCAATTGTCGTTAACCCAGCAATAACCTTATTTACGCCATCTTGCTGGATACTGCGTATAGATTCTTGTGCTAAATTAGCCAGTTCTATCTCGCCGCATCCTTTATAAATACCCTCTCGAAGATTTTTATTGATAATAAGGAGTTCATGCAAAGCAATTCGCCCCTGATAACCTGTTAAATTACATTTATTACAACCGGAGGCTCGGTATCCCGAAACCGTCAGACCTCCTTCTCGGATAACGTTCAAACGTTGTAGTTCATCTGACGTAAATACATATTCTTGTCGACACGCTATACATAATTTCCGCACTAGCCGCTGTGATAAAACCGCAAGTAATGAACTTGATAACATAAATGGCTCTACATTCATGTCTTTGAGTCTGGTTACTGCACCTATCGCACTATTCGCATGTAGCGTTGACAATACCAGATGCCCCGTAAGTGAAGCTTGTACCGCTATTTGGGCGGTTTCTACATCCCTTATCTCTCCTATAAGCACGACATCAGGATCTTGCCGCAATATCGCTCTCAAACAGCGTGCAAATGTCATATCTATTTTTGAATTGACTTGTGTCTGAGATATACCTGCTATATCGAACTCTATGGGGTCCTCTACAGTCATAATATTTCTTTCATTCGAGTCAATTCCCATTAAAGCTGCGTATAAGGTAGTACTTTTTCCCGCACCAGTAGGGCCGACAACCAGAATAATCCCGTGAGGGCGAATAACTAGCTCCTTCATGGCAGTACAATTGGCAAGAGACATACCTAAAGAGTGTAAATCCAACTTGATACTATTCTTATCTAATAAGCGCATAACAACACGCTCTCCATGATTTGACGGCAAAACTGAAACTCGCACATCTAAAGTTCTGTTGACTAAATTGAGTGTAATACGACCATCCTGCGGAATACGTTTTTCTGCAATATCTAGCTTTGCCATCACCTTAATTCGTGAAACCAATAATAGCGCCACCTGATGCTGCAACTCTAATATCTTTTTTAATACACCATCGATCCTAAACCTTATAATCATTTTTTTATCAAAAGATTCCATATGGATGTCTGATGCCAGCTCTCTAATTGCTTCGATCAGTATAGTGTTAATCAACTTAATTACAGGTGCTTCATTATCTGTGCTCAGCAAGTCCTGCCGGGCAGATATCTCGCCCGCGAAAGAGTAAAGATCAATATCATCATGTATAGAATTTATAATTTGGTATGACTGCGCAGCACTCTTTTGATATAAAAAAATAAGATTATTATTAAACTCATCATCGCTAACTAATTTTAATTCAATAGGATATTGGCCAACCCTATTACCTTCAAGTATAGCATCCAGAGAAGTGGAATGGCGGCAGAGTAGTTGACATCCTCGTTCCATCGGAAGTAACACAATACCATTGTCTCTTGCCCAGTCAAATGTCAGGGGTAATGCAATATCGTTATACTTTTCATCGTTCATAATCTCATCTCGGCGTATAAAAATCAGTTATATCCTTGCTAAGTTCAGTTAGAGCATCATAGTTTACGCCCATATCATAATTTAATGCCGTATCAATTAATTTCATATCATCTGCTATAGAATACTTTTTATTATTACTTACGTTATATTCCGAATATTTACCAGAGGTTACCAGACTATAGTCATCTACCTCTCTTAAAATCGTAGGCTTAATAAATAGAATAAGATTACTTTTTTCAACTTTTTCTTTAGTTTGCCTAAAAAGACCACCAATCAAGGGAATATCGCCTAAAAATGGAACTTTATTTATTATTCTATTGGTTTTTTTATCTAATAATCCACCAACGACAACAGTTTCCCCACTTCTTACTAGCACGGCATTATTTACCACTCGTTTATTAAAAACAGAACCTAAGTTATTGGTATTGGTATCGGTGCTATCAGCAACACTTGATACCTCCTGCCTAATCTCAAGCAAGACTGAATCACCCTGATTTATCTGTGGTTTTACCTTTAGCATTACACCTACAGGTTGTCTTGATATCGAGTTATATACCTTATCTGTCGCCGTTGTTTGCGTTGATGTCAGTACCGGAACCTCTTGACCTACGTTAAATTCAGCCTCCATATTGTCAAGAGTAACAATACTGGGTGTAGCAAGAATATTATTATTTGAATTAGTTGCTAATGCGCTAAATAGGCCATTCCAGTTTCCTTTGTAGAAACCTGCCGTTAATCCGGCAATCATCATTGGTATCCCTTTCTCACTGCTACTGGCTGTAGCCCCAGAATTATTGATAAAATTGACACCGCCTAAGAATTTGTTAGCCCATTGAATGCCAAGATTAAGCCCTTCTCCATTTTGAGTTTCAACAATAATAGCTTCAACCAATACTTGAGCACGCCGGACATCTAACTTATCGATGACTTGGCTCAGTTCTTTCATTAGCCCTGGCGCTGCGGTAATAACCAGTGCATTCGTTTGTTCATGTGCCCTTATTGTAAATCCCCCCGCCCTTTGCTTATTCGTTAACTTGTCTCTTTTCTCGCCTTGGAATCCCTGACTAATGCCATTAAGTACATCCACTAACTTTGATGCCTGAGCATATTTCATATAGATGACGTTGGTATTTCCATAACAATTCTGCTGTTGATCAAGTTGTTTCATCAACTGAATGGCTTTTTTCCTAATATGAATATCACCACTCACCAATATTGAGTTAGTTCTTTCGTCGGCAATTGCTTTACCAAGACTATACTGTTCTTGCTTTGTAGAATGCATTGGATTGATTACTTCATTAACCAATTTAATAACATCAGTGGCGACGGCATAATTTAGTTTGTATAACTCAATATCACTATCATCTCGTTGATCAAACATCTTAATTATTGAATATAAACGGTTTACCACTGCGGCACGACCTGTTATTAATATAACATTAGAAGATTCATAGTAAATAATACCACCGGGTTCTCCACTGTCATTCAATTGGCGTAAAAGTGGTGCAATTTTCTTTGATGATATATATTTAAGTTGAATAACTCTATTTATTAGCTCATCACTGCGTGGCTCGCCATCTTCTTTTGGTTTCGTGATTACTGATCCTTTCGCACGTTTTACTGGTATTACTTTCAATATGTTATGTGGCATTTCAACCACTGCATAACCATAAACATCAAGTACATTGAGGAAGAACTGATAGTATTTCTCCTCATCCAATAACTCATAACTTCGAACACTAACCACCCCCTGAACATGAGGGTCTATGATAATGGTCTTATTAGTATTTTTGCTTACCGTATTAATAAAATCTTTTATATCTGCATCTCGAAATGAAACAGAGAACTCAGCACACTTTATCCCCATTGAAAAAATAAATGTTAATACAACCACGTTAAGTTTTAATAAAAACATACTATAGCCCTTATTATGGGATATTTAGTGAATAGTATGAACCATCCCTCTCTATAATAACCTGGCCGGATAATATCCTAACTATTTTAGTCGTACCCTCGTCAAAAATATCGTGGGCATAATATGTTTCATGCTCTCCATTCACATCTAAAATAGCCATAGACTTGATCTCTTCACTATGTCTAACTGTCCCTAACAGCCTTATTCCACCCGTGTAGTCACCTGGAGTCACTCGATTAAAATTATCATTTTTTTTAACTATTTTTTTAGTGAACATTCCGAATTTTTTTATTCTTTCAACAGCGGAAACTATCTCGCCCTTCTCTTCAGTACTTTCTACATTGCCCTCATATAATACAGGAAGTACAAACTCATCTTTAACCAGCAATCCTTTCAACCCAATCCCTACATTATATATAACAATAAAAATAATTAGCCATTCAATCAAATATTTTATATTAAAAATAAAGAAACGAAAGAGCGTTATAGGTATATCTCTTGATAAATACAACACTCTTTCCTCTCAAAAATAGTCAGGAAAAATCAAAAAAATCGAACAATAAAATATGGCACACTAGACATACCCTGCAAATCGCTCATTTGTATTATTTGACATTACTGTCCGCAATATTCCAGAGTCTAACCTTAGTCCGTATCTATTTATTGTTTTTATAATTCCATCTGGAATGCCTGAGTTTTTCAAATGCACCCTAAACTTATGAATTAGCTGATGATAGTTATTATCAGAGATGCTTTTATGATTTTCGTACCACACAACCTTTATGATGTCCTGCTTTCTATTTACATCATTGAATAAGCACATAACCAATCTTTTTTGCTTTTCATTAATATCGATCGTCAACTTTTGTGTATGAAAGTGAATTTTGTTCATACAGCAGTCTAAGGACATCTCTTTTTCATAATCAATAACACCCTTCCCATTGATATCAATAAATTTACTACCAGAGACAACAGAGACTGTATCAACATACATATATGAGACCTCAACAATATTCATCCGATTTATAACACTAATCACAATAAAGAAGTGATAAGGGAACAAGTGATTATTATTGTTTTTACTTAATGAATAAAACAAATTAAATTATATATTTTAATTATATTTAATGGTTAAATAGCCTTTTAATTTAAATTTTGCACTGGTGTTTCAATGAGATACCCAAAGATAATATCGACATCAAGATAACAAACCTTAAATAACCATACAAACATACAATATATTAGTAGTGAAATAATACTTAAAAAAATGTTATTATAATTTATAATGCTTAAGTAAATTCTATTCATTTGAAAAACAACAAATAATCAGTTTTAATAAAGTACAATAATAACAAAAAAACTCAAGCGATAAATATTATTTAGTGGCAGAAAATATAATATTCAAACCTAATGCAAAACAATAACATTTATATATCGTTAGCTTTACAATTAATCATATTACTCACTTATTGCTTTATCAGAGTTATATTCCAAACTACTATATTTAAGAGGTTCTTATCAGTCACCTTGGTTGTTCAATGTCCGCATTATCATGCGTTTTGACTTAAACTATCTAATCACAACTTTTAATTATCGCCAACACTCAGGAACAAACAAAAAAAATAACAAGATACATAGAATAACTTCGCAACTGAAAATATCCCTACTTTCCCCCCTGAAATACATCAAGGGGAGAAGTAGGGTTTATTATATAAGGAAATCTACTTTCCCACCGTTTAAGTTATACATGCTCCCGACTATCTTAACCTTGCCTTCTTTTTCTAATTTACTGATTACTTTGCTATTTTTTCGTATATCATCAATTGTGTTTTGCACATTACTTATCGCTACGGCATCAACATACTTCCCATTTTTACTACTTTTCTCCCCCTCAAATTGAGTCGCGTCGATAGCTGGTTTAATTTTATGCAGTAGGCCGGTGAGATTTCCAAGTTCCACGTTATCTATCGCGCCCTTTATCGCACCACAAGCTGTATGACCCATGACTAAAATGACTTTTGCCCCTGCTGCTGCGCAAGCAAATTCCAGGCTCCCCAATAAATCATCATTTGCGATGTTACCAGCAATCCTAGCATTAAATGTTTCACCAATCCCGGTATCCAGAACAATCTCTGCCGGCGCTCTGGAGTCAATGCAGCTCAATATCACTGCCGTAGGGAATTGCCCTTCAGCACTGGCCCGCTTTTGTGCCAGATAGTCGTGTTGTTGCATTTTTCCTGAGATAAAACGCTTATTTCCTTCTTTTAATCCTTCGATTATCTGATCTGGCGTCAATTTATCTCGTTCTTCTCGAGTCATTGCGGCTGCATAGGTTATTTGAGGTAACCCGAGTCCAACCCCTCCAATAACACCTGCTACTGTAATGCCCAGCGCCGCTTTTAGGACAGCACGACGTCCATTTGGGTGGTCGTTATTTGAACAGCAATCCGTTAATTTACTCATACTTTCTCCAGAGGTTATTAATATAGCAATTGATACTGCCTATTTAGTGAACAGCCTTTTAAAAGTAGTATAAATAACATGCCTTATCCGGATAGTGATAACGTAATTGCTAAAATTAAGCATCCTGCCCCAGCCTTTTGATACAAGGTTACCCCGCACGACTGAGATCTTCGTGATGTTCTCTCATCCACAGCGCCAATGAATCGAGTGTCGCTCGCAACGTTTTGCCCAGCGCCGTAACTTCATACTCAACGCGCGGGGGGACTTCTGCATAAACCTTGCGATACACCAAACCACGCCGTTCAAGCGCACGTAATTGGCGAGTTAGCTCTTTTTGAGTGATAGGGGCGATAGCACGTTGCAGCTCACCGAACCGAATGGGGGCATCTGTAACAATCAAGCGATAGAGGATTGGAATCGCCCACTTGCCAGCAATAAGCTCAACAAATTGCACCATTGGACATTTCTCTTCGGGCAATAAAGTCGCTGGTGACGATAAATTTTTAAGGAGGGAGGGCTGATGGACTGTCATTGCTTTCCTGTTGCATCATTAGTATCAAATTGGAACTTACTATACTTTAGATACTTTTGCATTAAAAATGGTCTTCCATTTCTATCAATAGGAAGGCTGGCAATGAATCGTTTGAAGAATAAATATGCATTAATTACCGGAGGAACCAGCGGTATAGGATTGGAAACTGCCCGCCAGTTTATCGCTGAAGGTGCTACCGTGGCGATTACCGGCAGAAATGCCTCGGCCTTGCAAGTTGCTCAAGACGTACTCGGGGGGCACGTTTTGCTGCTTAACAGTGACGCCAGCAATATCACCGATCAATATCAGTTAGCTGCCACACTCTCAACCCAATGGCCACGTCTGGATATCGTCTATATTAACGCAGGTGATGTTACTCACCATTCAATAGAAGACTGGGATGAAGCGAGCGTTGACCGCGTGCTGGCAACCAATCTGAAAGGCCCTTTTTTCCTCTTGCAATCATTGTTACCACTATTAGCCAATCCCTCCTCCGTAATTCTTTGTGGCTCCGCCAGTGTCCATATCGGTTTGCCTCAAAGTAGTGTCTATGCGGCCAGCAAAGCGGGTTTACTCTCTCTTGCTCGTACCTTATCGGGGGAATGGGCTGAGAAAGGGATACGTGTGAACGGGCTAAGCCCTGGGCCGACCCAAACACCTGCGCTGCAAAAACTTGGGCTATCGGGTAGCGAACACGAAAAATTATTTGAGCAAATTCGCCAACTGGTGCCGATTAAACGGATGGGAACGCCTACTGAGCTGGCACATGCAGCCGTTTTTCTAGCCTCAGATGAGTCCAGTTTTGTCGTCGGAACAGAATTGCGGGTCGATGGTGGGGTCAGTAGCTTATAAATGTATTAGCCCGCGGCTCAACATAGTGTTTTCAATATACGTTGTTTTCAATATAGATAAGGGGAAGAGGGGGAACCGCGATACACAGACGCAATAAGAGCAGCAATACTCAGTCGGTTTCCGATAGATTTATCATCTGAATCGGGTTGGCCGGAGCGAAAAACCAACCCGATTAATGCGCTAAGAGACATGTAAAAAGCGATCTAACTGCCTGCGTAACTGGTCATTCTCTTTCTTTAAGTGTTCAATCTGGTCCAGTAAAGTCAGCGCCATTGCAACACCAGACCAGTCTAGGTCCAGCTCATTTTGTAGCCGCTGAGCGCGTTGCAGACAATGTAATGCATCAGCATCAAAAATCCACCATGTAGCGCCAGAGTCTAGTGGCACGATAACCCCCAGCCCGACCACCTCAACAAGCTCATCTTCTAATATCCCCGTGGACTGGCATAACTCAGTCACGGTGTAAGTGATTTCTACTTCAGCCATAATCTGTTACTCCCATCCAGTCCGTGGGTTGAATGATACTTGCTCGGACAGTTGCTTCCAGAGTTCACGCGTTTTCTCATCCGGCGTCGGCGGCATCACAACTTTAAGAATTGCGTACAGATCGCCGGTTCCTTTTTTGCTGACCAGCCCTTTGCCTTTGATGCGTAATTTCTGACCACTTTGGCTACCTGCCGGAATGGTTAAGGTGATTTTCCCGCTCAGGGTTGGCATCTCGATACTGCCCCCTAACGCCGCTTCCCACGGGGCTAACGGCACCACTAATTGCAAATTCGACCCATCAACATCAAATAGTGGGTGCGGTGCAATGCGGATAATCAAGAACAGATCGCCATTGGCTCCACCACCCAATCCCGGAGCACCCTGCCCTTTGAGCCGAATACGTTCGCCATCCCCCACCCCGGCTGGAATTTTCACTTTGAGGGTCTTGGCTGTTTCGGCCCCTGGACGGCCTGCTGCGTCGTAACTCGGTATCTTGTAAGAGATTGAACGAGTCTGCTCGGTTAGCGTTTCTTCTAAAAAGATTGGCAGTTCCATCTCAAGATCCTGCCCGCGAACACCACGAGATTGTCGAGTTGAATGATTCGCAGCCGATCCACGGTTGGCAAAGAAGGATTCAAAGAAATCTGAGAAGTCGTGAGTATCGCCACCTGCGCTGTGCCACTGCTGTCCACCGGGGTTATAGGCGGCTTGTTGCTGAGAAAAACGAGGGTCGTTACGATGCAGTCTGAGCTCATCATATTCTGCACGCCGCTCGGTATCTTTCAATACTTCGTAAGCCTCGGCAACTTCCTTAAACTTGTTTTCGGCATCAACTTCCGAGCTGACGTCTGGGTGATATTTACGTGCCAAGCGGCGATAAGCCGTCTTGATTTCTTTCAAAGAGGCGGTTGGCTCCACGTCCATAACGGCATAGTAATCTTTAAATTCCATGCGGCAATATCCTTAATTTCAATGTGCTATAAGGTATAAGATATCCCCATTTGTCTTATATAAAACCCATTTATACCTATTTCTCTTTTTGCGCGTCGTAAGCTGCACAAACCTAACTGTAAACTATAGCGGTAACTGCCTCTTTATGAGGGACATATTCATTACTTTCGCTACTACTATTACAGTGTTACAAATCATACAACTGATCAGTCGACTTATTCGCGGCAGGCATTACTCTCTTCTGATTGATTTGTTTTACCGAGGAACGCACCACCAGCTTCCCCTGCAATAAAGTATTGCTGAATGGCGCATCAGGGCGTAATAAACGCCGCTGCAATAGCTGAATAGCTTCCGCACCTAACTCATCACGGGGAACATGCACGGCTGTCAGTGGGACATCATGAATTTCTGCCAGATTAAAACCATCCATACTCATCACTGATACCCTATCAGGTACATTAATATTCAATTTATTCAATGCGTTTACTGCACCGACTGCCATATAATCGCCACCGGCTAAAATCGCCGTGGGTAACAGGCTTTTATCCTCGCAAGCCGTGAAGAATTGGGTGATTGCCTGTTCTGACTCTTCAGCGCCAAAGGTATTAGTGATGGCCAGATGTTGGCTATCATCAAAACTCATATTATGGCTAGCAAATGCCTCTTTAATCCCCACCACCCGCAGTTCCATAGTGTTACGACGCAGGCACTGTAAGGTCAAAATCCGCCGATGCCCTTGCTGAATCAGGTAGTTGGCAGAAAACTCACCGATCAACTGATGGTCGGGCGAAACGCTATCCAATGACATCTCATTATCACGGCAATTGATTAATACCGATGGCTTATTCACTCCAGCGGCTAACGCATGGATCCGTGGATCATCAATGCCCACAATGATCGCAGCCTCAGTTTGCGGATTAGTTATTTTTTCTAAAAACAGTGCGATATCACTGTGAGTTTCCGACAAACCGCAGTAGCGAACCATCACTTCATGTTGGCTCACTGCCTGCGTAATCCCTTGTATTACCTTGTAATAAAAAATATCGGTTCGTACATCAAAAGCCCGATGGGGAGCGAACACCATAATGTTATTTAGCATCAACCGCCCGCTGGATAAGTTCTGCAAAATCCCCTGCGCCTGCGCATAAGCCATAACTTGCTGTTTGGCTTTCACGCTGGTATTCGCTTTACCCGCTAAAACGCGTGAAACAGTGCTAATTGAAAGACCGGTTTGATTGGCTATTTCTTGTATTTTTAGCTTTCCATTCATTTTGTGATCTCTCTCAAATTAGCAAATGAAAAAATTTTCATTGTTACTGAATAGCCTATTCAGGCGGTTTCTGAATATAAATGATGAAATATTATCCGCCTTATGAAAATTTTTTCAAAAAAACGCGTATTAAAGCCAATTTAAGCTAGTTACCTTGTTTTGGTAAACCAATTTTAAAAACTTATCAGTCCAGTTAATGTAGATTAAAATATAAAAATTAAATAATTTCAATTAGTTGATATTTTTATAGCCGTTTTATTGTGAAGGGAGTCACATTAAAACTCAGCGTAATCTTAATAACTGAAAATAGATCATACCAAAACAATATGTTAGTCCGTTTAATTTGTTACCGACTAACACCAGGAGGCTTGGATGAGTGTTGAGATTAATCAATCGGCTAAAGTTGTCGGGCGACGCAAAATAAAATCATTACGTTGGTGGATGCTGGCGCTATTTTTACTTGGGGTGACCGTTAACTATATTACCCGCAACTCACTGGGTATTCTGGCTCCTGAGCTAAAAACCAGCCTCAACATGACCACCGAGCAATATTCATGGATTGTTGCCTCCTTTCAGCTAGCTTACACCGTGTTCCAACCCCTCTGTGGCTGGTTGATCGATGTCATTGGCTTAAAAATGGGGTTCCTGATTTGTGCCAGTATTTGGGCCGTGGTGTGTATGATGCACGCCGGAGCGGGCACCTGGTTCCAATTAGCGGTATTGCGCTTCTTTATGGGGAGCGCCGAAGCCGCCGCAACCCCCGCTAACGCCAAAGCGATTTCTGACTGGTTCCCGAAAAAAGAACGGCCAATAGCTGCTGGCTGGGCAGGGGTCGGCTTCTCTATCGGTGCCATGCTGGCCCCACCGATTATCGTACTCGCGCATGTGGCCCTCGGCTGGCAAGGGGCATTTTTATTCTCCGGCGCGCTGGCGATGATTTGGGTTCTGCTGTGGTGGCGTTTTTATCACTCTCCGGATACTCACCCCAATCTGAGTAAAGAGGAGTTTGAACTAATTCATCAGGACAATGAGCCAGTATTGCCACGGCTACCGTTCCTTAAATCATTAGCTATTCTCAGTAAAAACAAGAAATTCTACGGCATTGCTATTCCTGCATTTCTGGCGGAACCCGCCTGGGCGGTGTTTAGCTTCTGGGTTCCTCTCTATTTAGCGACCGAACGCGGCATGGACTTAAAACAAATCGCCATGTTTGCCTGGTTGCCCTTCCTGGCGGCGGATATCGGCAGCGTTGCCAGTGGCTACTTAACCAAACTTTATCAAAAATGGTTTGGTTGCAGCCGCACCAACTCGGTGGTGGCCAGTTCAGTCACCGGTGCCTTTATGATGGTTTCACTGGCCTTTGTGGCCATCACTAAAGACCCGTATCTGGCGATTGCATTGATCTCTATTGGCGGCTTTGGTCATCAGGTTATCTCTTGCATGTTAAGTGCATTAGTCGTTGATTCATTTGATAAAAATCAGGTAGCAACCGTCAATGGACTACGCGGTTCCTCCGCCTGGATTGCCAGCTTCCTGTTTACTTTATTAATTGGTGCCGTGTCCGACACCATCGGCTTTAACCCGCTGTTTATCGCGATGGGCTTCTTCGATTTGATTGGTGCTGTATTCCTGATTGCCCTGTTCGCTGAACGCCGTAACAAGTCCCAACCAGCGACTTAATGCTATTAACCCGGCGACAGTACACTGGTGCTGTTGCCAGAACAAAAGATGAGCTGTGATGAAAACATTAAAAAACTGGAAGTTAATCAATAAATACCCCGACCATTTGGAACTGCTGGTCGATGACCGACATATATTTTGTCTATATGTATTAGAGCCAAATCTCTGCCGGGTATTGATTAAAAAAGAGGGTAAGCTGGCACTGAACCGCACCTGGAGCATCGCACCAGAGGGTGATGTTCCGTGGTCTGGCCGTGATCGCCTGAGTTTGGCTGGCTTCTCTGTGCCGGGTTATCAACTAGAGCAGCACGAAAGCCGGTTGATAGTGACCACTAACAGTCTGCGAGTCACCATTCACCAGCCGTTATATTTAGAATGGGAATATAAAAATCAGCAAGGCGAATGGCAACCACTGGCAGCGGATAGACCAACCAGTGCTTATCTACTCAGCCCGCAAGGAGAAGCGATTGCTCACTATCAGCGCCGTTATCCCAATGAGCAATACTATGGATTAGGTGAAAAAGCCGGCGATCTTAACCGTGCTGGCCGTCGCTTTGAAATGCGTAATTTAGATGCGATGGGCTATAACGCCGCCAGCACCGATCCACTTTACAAGCATATTCCGTTTACCATCACCCGCCGTAATGATGTCAGTTTTGGCCTGTTTTATGACAATCTCAGCAGTTGCTGGTTAGACCTGGGCAATGAGATCGATAACTACCATCTGGCCTATCGCCGCTATCAGGCCGAAGCTGGCGATCTCGATTACTATATGTTCCTCGGCCCGAAAGTGCTGGATGTCACCAAAACCTTTGTTCGCCTGACCGGAAAAACCCAATTTGGCCCCAAGTGGAGCCTCGGTTACAGCGGTTCCACCATGCATTACACCGATGCTCCTGATGCGCAGGTACAACTGCAAAAATTCATTACTTTATGCCAACAGCATGATATTCCATGTGATTCGTTCCAGCTTTCGTCTGGTTATACCTCGATCAACAATAAGCGTTATGTCTTTAACTGGAACTACGACAAGGTGCCGCAGCCGAAAGTGATGAGTCAGACATTCCTGCAAGCCGGTATCAAGTTGGCCGCCAATATCAAACCTTGTCTATTGCAAGACCACCCTAAGTATCAAGAAGTTGCCAAGCGCGGACTCTTTATTCGCGATGGTGAAAGCGGGCTACCCGAACGCTCTTCATTCTGGGATGACGAAGGCTCTCACCTTGATTTTACCAACCCGGACACCGTGGATTGGTGGCAGGAGAATGTCACCAAACAATTGCTGGAAATGGGGATTGGTTCAACCTGGAATGACAATAACGAATATGAAGTGTGGGATGGCGAAGCGCGTTGTCATGGGTTTGGTGAATCCATTGCCATCAAACACATCAGACCGGTGATGCCTTTGCTGATGATGCGCGCCTCAATGGAAGCTCAACAGGCATTCGCACCAGAAATACGCCCATATCTGATATCTCGTTCCGGTTGTGCCGGAATGCAGCGCTACGCCCAAACCTGGAGTGGCGATAACCGCACCAGTTGGCAAACCTTGCGCTATAACATCCGCATGGGGCTGGGCATGAGCCTGTCTGGGTTATACAACTTGGGTCATGATGTCGGTGGTTTTTCCGGAGATAAACCTGAAGCCGAGCTGTTTATTCGCTGGGTACAAAACGGCGTAATGCATCCACGCTTTACCATCCACTCATGGAATGACGATAACACCGTCAATGAGCCGTGGATGTATCCGGCTGCCACTCCGATGATCCGCGATGCGATGGCGCTGCGCTATCGCCTGCTGCCCTATTTTTATACACTGCAATGGCAGGCTAGCCATGACGATGAACCGATGTTACGCCCAACATTCCTCGATCATGAGCATGATAGCAACACGTTTAAAGAAAATGATGACTTTATGTTAGGTCGTGACTTACTGGTCGCCAGTGTGGTGGAGTCCGGGCAACGCCTGCGTGAGGTTTACTTACCAGATAATCACGTCGGCTGGTACTGCTTCCACACCGGGCAGTGGTACAGCGGTGGGCAGACAATCACCTTAGATGCGCCGCTGGAGCGGTTGCCTCTGCTGGTGCGCGCGGGTGCGGCATTGCCACTGTCACGCCGTATTGCTTTCGTGAATGCAGAGCAAGATACCCAACGCGAACTGGCGCTTTATCCCACCAAAGGAGGCGGCCAATCCAGCGGGATGCTATTTGAAGATGATGGTGAGAGCCACCGTTGGCAGCAAGGGGGCGCATTGTGGTTGAGCTGGCAAGTGACGACCGATAATCACCGCATTGATATCACTTTTGAACGCACGGGAAGCTATCAACCCGCATGGCATGAGTTGGCGATTAACTTGCCACAACATGAACATCGCGAGTTATACATCAATGGCGTTGCCAGTGATAAATTGCAGATAAATCAAATTAGTTAATGCAATGAGCGGTGACCAAATGTAGCGTCAATAATCCAGAGCGGGTTCTATTCCAGAACCCGCTTATTTTTCACATGGTTTATTTTTCACATGATAATACTGACGATTTAGCGCAAGAGTTTTAATGCACCAGTCAATGAGCGCACCCACTTCTCCGGCCCAACCAATCCCAAACCATCGAGTTGTTCATCAGCCAGGGAACGTAGCGGAAATACCGCTTCATAATCCTGAAAACTGTGCATCGAGCGCGCAAATGCAGGGAAAGGCACAATCGCCCGCTCATGAGTGGCCGCTAAAGCTTTCAGCAATACGTCTCTCATCTGCGCAGCATCCGCCTGCAAAATAGGTACTGGTAATTTTGAGCTAACATCAATTTCATTCCCCCCCGAGTCAGACAATACCGTCCCCGCTAATTGCGGAAATTTTGCTGCTAAACCAATCCCTACAGCACTGCTGGTATTGGCAATTAAGCCAACAGGAAGCTCAGGATTAACAATAATTGCAATCCGTATTTGTTCTGCCATAGCCATACCCTTTTGCTATAAATAATGTGCAAAAGATCATATCCCGCCCTTGACGGTAAGTGCTTTCTTTTATCAGCATCATTCCGCTAGTATAGGTAAAACATACCCAAAACAAATGATAATCAGGTAGAAAATGCCATCACCATTGATAACATCGGCAGATATAAAAATTCTAAAGCAACTACAGCGTGCAGGCCGGATGACTAACCAAGAGTTGGCCGAAAAAGTGGGGATGGCAACCTCCCCTTGCTGGCGTCGAGTCAAGCAACTTGAAGAAAGCGGCATTATTACCGGCTATCAGGCCAATATTGATCGCCGAAAAATAGGTTTAGGGATTTTAGCCTTTATTCGGGTAAAAATTGACAGCCACAGCGAAGAGGAAGCGAAGCTGTTTGAAATGCAGGTTGGTGCGCTAAAACCAGTGATTGCTTGCTATGCCGTCGCGGGGGATGCCGACTTCCTGCTACAAGTGGTTGCCGAAGACCTCGACAGTTTCTCCACCTTCGCGATGTCGGTTATCCGCCGACTTTCGGGGATTAAAGAGATGCAAACAACATTTGTGCTGCGCGAAGTCAAACCGCTGGATCATTTGCCACTGGAGTAACTCACACCAAAAGATATCAACCGATGCCTTTTATCTCCTTATCTACGCAGCCAATACTCTACTTCGCCCGGAAGCTTTGGTGCGATAGAGTGTCTCATCCATGCGTTTAAACAAACTATCAGAATCTTCACCCACCTGATGTTACGCCATGCCAATGCTAACGGTAAATTGTGGCAGGTTAGGATAACTAATTCCCTAAACGCTCTGCCGAATTGACTCCGCAACACTCACTGCCCCTTCCAGATTGGTCAGTGGCAAGAGAATAACAAACTCCTCGCCTCCCCAGCGGAAAACCCTATCGCTCTCACGCGTTCTGGACTCTAAAGCTCTCGCCAGTAATACCCATACTTCATCACCTTTGTGATGGCCGTGCTTATCATTAACTGACTTAAAATGGTCTGCATCCACCAGCATCAAATTACCTGATTTTTGGGTTAAATATTCCATACGTCTGCTTCAACAAACTTCAGAACGGCGATGATCTGGTGCTCAGTGAATCGGGTCTTACGCATGGCACTCTCCTCCGGGAACATATTCTGTCTGTCGGAGAACGCTAAAAGTGAATGGTTCTTTTTAGTGGGATACTTACACTACGATTATGGTATTGTTCTTAACAAGGTTTTTGTTAACTCTATTCATCGGTTTGCACTATTCACATAAAGACCTATTTACTAAAGTCAATAAATATTATCTGTAATTAATAAAGGAAGTAATATAAGATACTGAAAGATCACTTACAGTAATGCAGCACTAAGGAACTATATGATTGAAAATATCATCATTGGGGTAATGACAGGAATTATAAGTGGGGGTTACACAGGTCTGGTAATCTCTAAGTACATTTTATTTACTTCATTACGTCGCGAAGCTCTCAGAATCATAAGACGTATTGACTACATTGATGGACAAGGTTACTCCAACTACGAGTCACTACCAGAAATGGTATTAATTTCCTCCGATTTACTTTCTCTTAATCACCAAAAGGCAGGTGATGGTATAATGGGAGTGTTCAAAAAAATCAACACAGAGTTATCAATGAGACCTCTTAGCACTAACGGAGATATAATATGTGAAGGTCAAAAAACCATAAGGAGTCTACCTGCTAACATTTGGGTTTTGATCAATCCGTTTTCTTTGAGAGTCTGATAGTTATCTTTCTATACCATTCCCTATTAGTGAGTCGTATTAAATATGTTTTCTCTCGACAATAAAAAGACAAAGAGCAGTCATAATATATGAAAAAGAAATTTTTACTAACTATGAATGGTGAAGATGTCACAGACAGCATACGTACATCGGTTTCCCAACTGGGATTATCCCCTGACATTATGAACCGCTGTAGTATCTTTCTTATCTTACAACTCCACGCTACAGTCATGTCTGGTATGGAGAATCCTTTTAAAGCTATTCGTGAACTTAATTTATTAGAGAATGACCCCACTACCAGTAGAACAAAGCCCCCGACCATGTACAGAGGTAAATATCTTAAAAATCTTTGGCACAAACATTATGAAGGTACTGGAATACAATCTCTTATGACCAATCTGCGAAATCAATTTAAGCTTAACCAAAAGAATCTCGGCTCGGGTCTACCCAAATTAGCCGCAGAAATCGCAGAAAATGAAAAGGCAGGTATGAAGAAATACTTTGAGCCAGAAGATGCATATAAAATTGCTAATGAATTTACAATAACTAACTTTCAACGACGTGTCGAAGAAAAAAAGATAACTGGTCATTGGATTATATATGCCAATTATAACAAGAAAAATTACTACCTGTGCCTTGCCAAACATTCCGATGATGATAAAGAGATTCGGCAACGTATTGATTCAATATGTCTTCAAGAGTTCCCTTTCCTAAAAGGTATTTTATCATCTTTGTAGTATTTGGCTAAAACTGGCCTCTCTCTGAATGTTCTATATAAGTATTCTTAGGGCTAATATCTTTTAATAATATCTCTATGTTAAAACTCTGAGTGATCTTTAATGGCATTTAAGTAAGTCCTTGTCGAGATGATGACCATAAATTAATATTAGCCATTCATATCTTTGCTATTCACTCATCGACTGACTCTGAGCGACACAAGAAGCAACGATAAAGGTCGCTGATTGTCTGATAATGGTCATCAGACCCTCTGAAAGGATACGATAAGTTACGGTGAATGTGTTCCCCCAATAGTGAGTCGTAACCTATCAGTAACTATTATATTGACAGAACTATTCCCCTTCTACTTGCTTAACAGTTTAAGGAGTTAATTAAGTAAGTTCACCAATACGAACACCAGTAGTAAGACCCAATATCTCTGATTAGCTATAGCTGTGATCGGCAATTTTTTGTTGACCACTTAAATTAAAACCTTTTCATAGCCTCTTCCTATAATAATAGTTTAATCAATAGCACTGTGGCACACACGTCAGACATCCTATGATTCACAACTAAGTTCCTCTTCTCCTGCGGAGAGTTAACTACTATTGATATCAGTACCCTATTCTCTATATCTAAGCAGGCTTCTTGTCTCTACCTTCAATTCCTTTTAGCTGATTCTCGGGCATACTATTAAACATAGTTTCGATCTCTTTAGGGCGAGTAATACGGTCAATAACGATAATATTCAACAACTTAAAGAGACTGCGAGCTAATTGAGGGTCATCATCAAGACTAATCTCTCCGGGATGGACTGCCTGATTACCTACAATACGACATATATCAGCAGCCCGTTGAATCATCGGTGGTAGACCTTTATCAACCAAGGACCTAATATCGGAATTGATGTTCTTGCCCGGTTCACCAAGATGAACCATCAGTTTCTGAAGGCAAAGGCGCAATAACGCAGCAGCCCCTTTAGATGACAAATTAACGATATTACGAGCCTCTATATAATCGTCCTTACAATCCTCTGGCATATCTGGGTTTGGCATTTCAATAGTGGTAATTAGAGGAAGAATTATAGTCTTCCCATGCCAATATGAGTAAGAACTACAATAGGCACACTGAGCACTACTTATTGGAGTTGAACCATGCCCCTGATACCCATACGCAAGTTTCTCCCATGACTGCTGAGCATAAGCACCACAGCTTGGACAATTAAAAGCGTTCTCACCAAACTCAGGCGGTACGAAATCAACCATTAGAATCTCTCTCTGTAGACCTCAGCCAACACTTCAACTAACCTATCAACTTCAACATCTTTTGCATATCGATCATAAGTAATCGACCCTGAGCTATGGCCCATAATAGCCTGAGCATAGGCTAACTCAACACCATGCTGTTTCATCAAAGTTGCTATTGAGTGCCTGAGTGAGTGGAACGCCAAGCCGTCACGGTCAGCAATGACTTTAGGTAATAATGTTCTATTAAACCACTTACTAATTTGTTCTCCATAGCCATTCTTCATCAAGCGGAGACCATCGAACACCATTGCAGTATCCCCCATTGTTTCTCTACGGTCTGCTACCAACTTCATAAAGTCAGCCAATACGAAACCATAAGCACCATCAACCAGAGGCACACAGCGATCACTATGCGCATTCTTGATGGATTTACCTGTTAGGTTACTGCCGTCTTCGTTGATATGAATGTAAGTAGTTCCAGCTTCGGTGGCTCTAATATCTTTGACCTGAAGTTGGGCTATTTCATTGAGTCTCGCACCTGTTATGGCAGCAAGAGTTGGCACATAGTAATGATAAGGCTTCCCTGAGTGCTTCAACGAGTATGCTTTAGATGCATTAAGTAATTTAGCCACTTGCTCTTGGCTAAAGGCTTTACGGGCATCTGAAGTTTTACGTGAGGGAACCCTTAGTTCAAGCCCTTCAGTTAAATTCTTTTCAATCAAATCGTTCTTCAAAGCCCACTTGAAGATAGCAGCCATTTTAATTAGATATTTATTATTGATGGTCACAACATCCAAGCCATCAGATTGATCTTCTCGCGCCAGTAATTCAGATAATGAGATGTTCTTAAAACGCTGCTTTCTGTTCTTAGGTAACTTCTGGAGAACTTCACGAACTTTCAGCATATCCGCACGGGTTGCCTTACTAACATCATTCAGACCCAGATAGTTAAATATCTCAATCAGGGTCAAATGAACTGACCGGTTTTCACTTAACGTTGCAGGCTTCCAGCTCTGAGAGTTCTCCTTCTCATACTGCTCAACAAGAGAAAGAAAAGTAATCACCTTTGGCTCTACAGATAGAAGCAGACTGCCATTCTTATTTGGTGATTCATTATCATTAGTACCATTGTTGTCATCGAAACTATCCAGATACTCCAAGAGTGGCCTGCTATTTCCTTCCAACCGCTTCATACAAGCCTTCAGTACACCAAAGGCCTCATTGATATAACGATGTTGGATGTCGGTAAGCGGCTCGCTGGCGACAGCATCTGTAAGATTCTGCCCTAACTCATTATACTGCTCATGATAGATACCCCACATGTGCGGTTCAAAGAGATCAGAACGCCCAGTAGAAAGCTCCCCCTCCGCTATGTCCCTAAGGTGCTCGCGCAGTTCTTCATAAGAAGCATCTGGGTTATCAGCATGTATCGCCTTTAAAGCTGATTTGATATGTCTTGCAGTAGCCATTGCTGTTCGTCTGTCCTTGGTGCGTAAAGAAACTGAAGTCATTCTATCAATGATTCGAGCTTTACGTATTCTAAGACGAAAGTAATAGACGCCATTGCGTTGATAGATATAAGTTTGATGTTTTGTGACAGGTTGTGGTGATGCAAGCTGAATCATGAATCTGCATGCCCTGTTAGGGTTACACAGTAGGTTACAGTGAGTAACTCTGTGAGACGGCTATAAGCCATATCCCTTGGGATTCAATTAGATAGATTGCTTTAAGAAAGGTTCTGGAGCGGGTGAAGGGAATCGAACCCTCGTATAGAGCTTGGGAAGCTCTCGTTCACTCTATCTCACCAGTGTAACTAAATGAAGTACCTGATTGCGGCATCTTAGAGGATTAATATGATGTCGATCAAGAACAATATGTACCTTTTCCAGAGAAATGATGGAATCTATGTTTTTCAGGTATTTGTGCCAAAGTATATGAGACACCTTACTGAGGGGAAGAGGGTTTTTAGGCGTTCATCTGGAGAACGAGAGCTACAGCGAGCACAGAACTTTCGTGACCATATGATTATTGAATTTAATAAAATTAAGAACCAGCTTAAACCCGATACTCATCAAATCAAGATACAAAGGGGCATTACTGCATTACATGCCCTGATAAATAAAGAATCTGAAAAACAGAATAATAGTAGATTGTGTATTAACAATATTAGTAATAATCACAGTGATAATAGTAAGTACATCACACCTGTAATCTGTCCGACACTCTCACAGATAAGAGATGAGTATCTATCTGAGTATAAAGACAAAAGAAAACTATCAACGTTATCTAAAACACTTTTAGCAGTTAACTTATATTTGGATTCATCTAACATTATTGATGTGCCAATGGACAGCATAAAGCGGACTCAAGTTGCTGCATTTATCAGAGAACAAAGGAAAGACAAGTCACCACAAACAATACAGAACTATTTATCTTCCTTATCAGCCATTTACACCTATGCAAGACAGGTATATGACTGCATACCTTCAGATTGCCCTTTCATAGGGTACACACTGGAAGCAAAAGCAACGGTAATCAGCTATGAACCATTTGAATTACATCAGATTGATAGTCTATTGCAGGAAGCAGAAGAAGAAATAAGGGACGTGATACTTATCGGATTATATTCAGGAATGAGATTAGACGAGATTTGTAGTTTAAAAAGAACTGAAATCATTACTATCGAGGGTATAACCTGCTTTAACATCACCAAGGGCAAGACCAAATCAGCAATAAGGTGCGTACCTATCCATTCAAAACTTATTTATATAGTGGATAAGTATCTTTCCCTGGCTAATGGAGAGTATCTGTTAACACATGCAAATCAGATTAAACGTAAAGACGGCAAGATAGGCCCGTATTACAGCCAGAAGTTTACCAGACTTAGGAATAGTGTTTTACCTTTAGCGACTGATAGACAATGCTTTCATAGTTTGAGGGGGATGTTCATCACTGCGTTAGATAAAAAGGGTGTAGCTGAAAACAGGATAGCAATGATTGTAGGTCATGGCAGAGGCAAGACTGAAAGTTTCAAAACTTACTCTCAAGGCTCTGATTTGAAGGAGTTACTGGGGTATATTGAAATAGTTAACTTTACAGTAATCTTAGAAGATCAATAAACATAATGGGATGCTCTGCTTCTTGGTTTTCTTTTGTATTAAGAAGCTCCATCCCTTTTTTGTGGTAAAAATCTATAGCACTTCTCTTTGCATCCGTTATTAAAAATCTACAACCGGCTAAGGGAAGAATATCATCTAGCGCTGTCATCAATGCATGTTCAAACAGCATTGAACCAATTCGCCGCGCGCGCGTTTTAGAATCAACAGCTAAACGTGCAATTTTTAAGGCAGGCAGGTATTCATATCGTTGTGCGCCAGCACACTCACCTAAGTCATAGTCTTTTAAATTGACCTGACTACAAGTTAGTGTGATGTACCCTAAAATTTTGTATGCACAATCATCTTTTGAAATAGCTTTATTTACTCGAAAATTATCATCAACGACAACATAGGTTTGAGCAATGCAACCATTCTGGAAAACTAAGGCGTCATTCTGAAGAAAGCTTTTTAGCGGCTGAAATTCAAGCATACCGCTACTGAATTTTTTATGGGAGTGATTTTTATTTAAAGGTAGGATAAGCAATTCAGGTTGTAAAACCTCATCCATTTTGTTTCACAACCTATTTTCCAGTAATAAATTATGCTCGTTTTGCTAGTTTCTGGCGTAACTCACGAGCATTTTGCAGAGAACGCTTCGCGTTTTCGTTTGGTTTACTGTTGCTCATCTGCTTGAGCATTTGTTCAGCATCTTTACCTGTAAGGACGGTACGGCCAAACATAGTACTTGATATAGCCATTTATACCTCCTATATGCACTATTGAATAAATGATCTTGTTTACTTATGTAAGCATTCTACTCTAATTGACCGACTCGTCAACATGACTGCACATAAATTATCCAGCAAGTGCAGCCATAATACAGCCTTGTCCCTTAGTTTTTAACGGTTAAGGTAGCTAGTGTTGATATCGTTAAGTACCTGCTCGTTGTAGTTACTAACATGCTCTGAAGCTATCACACTAAACACCCCCTCAAGCTTTCCTGAATCTATGTTCAATTTAACATCCGCAGGTTTCACAGTTATATGGTTTACTGGTGCTTGGTACTGACTACTAACTTGATATGGCTGTGGTCGCATTGCTGCCGCAGATGGAATCATTGCCTGTGGAGTCATGTTGTTTGCAACGGGTTTACTATCTTTAAACTGATTCTTCAATAGTTCCCAAGCTGAAAGCCCCATGATTAAACTAGAGTTGGAATTCAATCTCCTTACTGGCTCTTTGACGCTCTGAACTAACTCATTCTGTGTCTTTGGCTCGGCAAGTTGGCTAACAGAAAAACCAGTAAGTTTAATAATGTGGGCCACGGCTTTCCCTAAAGCTTCTACTAGTGGGGTTAATTGGCGCATAGCTTCCGCTAGACCATCGGCCCCGCCCATCGCACTACTAAGGGCTACTGAGAATCTATCGCTTAGGGTTTGTGCTGAATTTGAGACCGCTATTCCCCACTCTCTTAAACGGGTAAGGCTCGCTAACTGCTCTTCATTCAACATTTGTCCAGAATCCATCATTTGACCGATTGTATCTATAATTTCTTTTCCATTATCTGCATAAAGCCCTGATATATGAGATAAATCATTAACCGTTTCCTCATAATAGCGTTGGCTTTCGGCTGATTTATTCAAGGCTTTTGCATTAAGTTTCATTTGCACAATGAACTCACTAGAGGACATTTTAGCGATATCTTTCAATGTAAATCCCAATGGGGCAAATAGGTCGTTGTAGACGTCCGTAAGCTCACCCCCGCCTTTCAGCTTATGTGTTTTCTTGTCAAAAGTACCTTGGCTGGTAAGTTCACCAATCTTTTCTTGTAGGTCTTGAAACACATTTTCTAGATTAGCGTCGATCCCCTTATTTTGAACAAGTCTCTGCAATGCCTGAGCTTCGTAGCTATCTACACCGGCTTTTCCTAGCTTGTTAATCTGTTTAGCACGGTCAACGGAGGAAGACGCACTGCTGTACGCTGCATAAGCACCACCTACAGCCCCTGCAACAGCATACCCACCCAAGCCCACACCTAACAGAGCACCACCACCTTTACGGCCCTCTGCTGCTTTAGTTTTGGCTGTCTCTCTTTTCAATCGTCTGGCTTGTGCCTCAGCTTTTCTCGTATTGGCGATGAGGAACTTCATCTGCTGATTCATTTCAGATAAATCAAGATTTCCTTTCTTGTACTCATTAGCTAAAGCTTTAGCCTGTGCAATAGCTTTATAACGTTGCCCGACCCCCAGATTCTCCATTCTACTGATAGTAAACGTGGCATCACGGAGTTTCATTGTCCCGTTAATTTCCCGTTTCAGTGCTAATTCTGATTGTTTCTTTAACTGTAAACGACGTTTCTCTGCTAATGCTGCCTCTTTTGCCTGACGGGTGGCTTCTGACTGGGTTTTCCCCACACTATTCATTTGTTTCATTTGAGCGGCGGTTACCGCGGCCCAATCCTTGGTTGATGCTTTCCCCACCATACCTGTGCCGAAACCTGACTTAACTTTGTTTGCTTGATTGTAGACTTTTGAAATAGCTGCCATCTGTTGATTGGCTACGGCTTTTGCACTTGCTACGGCTTTATTGGCAGAGGCTGGAGAAATGCTTCCTACTGTCCCTATTGATTCTTTCCTCAGCTTTTTCATTTGTTCTTTTACTTTCTTTAAGCTTTGGATATCAGTATCAAATTTAATGACGTTACGTAACGTGGCGGCTGTTATAATCATTGTTTATCTTCCTTTTATTATTATTTTTCTCAGATAAATAAAAAGCCCAGTCTTTTTAAGACTGAGCTTTTATTATTTAGATACAGGCTCTGTTATTGCTTGAAACAAGCTATACCCATTTTTAAGTCGCCAATTAAGCGTAGATTCGTTAATTTTAAGAAAACGCGCTAATTGCCGTACATTCAATAAGTTCAATATAGTTTCATCACCACGAATACATTTAATTACACGTCCTGAATTGTCTTCTATTTTTAGTTGCATAAACTTACCCTCTATTTTTCTATAAAGCACAATAAAATTATAATAAAGACTGGAGGAAGATATACCCCCCAGTTAATTAGTAGCATTAGCCATAGATAAAAATAGAGAGCTATTACAAACTCTCTAAAATCCATTTAGCTTGCTGTGTTGGTAGCTTTTAGAACCACATTGGGTAGAAGAGAGGCTGGCAATAAGCTATGTTCATTATGAACGTTTACCATCTGCATATCTGTGTAAGTCCGATATGAATAAACACGTTGCGGTGACATCTGTGCTACATCCATATTCCTAGAAGCTGGTCCGAAATAACCTACATAAGGAGTAGTATTGGGTGAAAACTTAGGTACAAAATATGCTTCATTAGTGTCAATACCATAGCTTGCATCTTCTACACGAATAAACGTCATGTCCATAAAACGGAACATACTGAATCCAGGCAAATTTGCAGATTCTTTGTAGGTGGTAATAATATTGTTGCTGTTATCGGCTGCGCTTGTAAAAGTGAAAAGCTCTTTTACGCTGGCATGGAAGCGTAACTTGCTATAGAAGTTGCTGCCGCAAAACACAATAGTATCCTGCATTGCTGTTGATAGATTCCCCTGAACATTTCTGAGCTTAACCATTACATCATCGAGCCACATTGGGACATCAGTCGAAGCAGAAGCGAGATCAACAGTAGCTACCTGTTGGGAGAATCCGAACGTATCTACCCAATTGATATTCGGGTTTTCCGTTTTAGTTGCATCTACAGTGTTTTTAAACAGGCATTTTGCAAGTAATTGCTCTGTTGTACGGCGGTACGCTGTGTGATGTTTATCTAGATAATCAATGATTACACTGGTTACAGTCCGTTCAGAATCCGTCCCCATGGCGCGGCGTGACTGGAATGCTTCAGGTGTTACAACATCCTGACGGTAGAAATGTGGGATCTCTATATTATATGAGCTGTAACGATCTAAAATAGTGGTATTCTGATCAGTCCCATAGCGCATAGTTTCTGTATTAATAATAGCATTATCTGAAACCAGATAATCAACTGCAATGCTGCGCGTTGCGCTCGGCTTAAAATTAAATAGTCCTAAATTTTGTAATAGATAGTTTTGACTAGGGATTAGTTTAAAACTCTCGGTTAAATCTACAAGTTGATTAGGATTATTGTTAGCACTTAAAATTGTCATCACCCTTCCTTTATTATTATAGTTTTATAATTTGTTGTACAGGTTACTATTGAATTCGAATAAACCCAGAGTTTGTAATTAACTCCTTAGCTTTCTGTAAGCCACTATCCGCTACTATAAGAGAAGCCTCTTTTACTACAGCCAAAAGACCAACTACCCTGACCCGCACATTGGAACCTTTATCTGCATAATCCAAGCTAACATATACCTCGCCTGTAGTACTGGAGTTTACCAAAGCGCTACCGTCACTTTTCACTACTGACCCCGGTTCAAGGTCTACTACTAATGTGGAAAATACAACGGCTGTTTTCGAGAATACATCATCCGCAAAATAACTTAAAACGTCACCTTCATTCTTTATTTCTTTGTATGCAGCAATAGTCATTTAGTTAGACCCCTTATATTTTATTTTAATTAGCTCATTGAATTCATTTAAATCATTTTCTTCTTGTCGTTCTGATTTATTTATTTCAGCATCTGAATTCAGGACTACAGCGGATGTGTTAAGAATGTTTTCTTCATTGTGTTCTTCCGCTTTGATAGAAAATTGCTTTGCAATAAAAGCCATCTTATTGAGCAATTCCATATCATCGGAGTAATAGGTAATCTTATACTTTTTGTCACTTGTTGACATGATTTTATATTTCCTTCTTTTGGTGATGCTAAAATATTATTAGCACTTTGAAAGTCATTCTATTTTAAAATGACTTTGAAAATGATTTAAGTAAGACTCCAATTTATTAGACCACAATATATTATGGGTGAGGATTAATAAAAAACCCCACTCCAGAAAAGCAGGGTTTCTTACAACACAAACAACAAGGAAGTAAACAATGAAATCAGATTATCAGAGAAATGAGCGTGAAGAGCGATCATTTATTAACGTCTCTTTTATGAAAAGACCTTAAGAAATGTCACCTACTGGCAATGTGGTGCTGAATCACAAGGAACTGTCCAGAAGATGAGGCATTATTGTAATTAAAGTTTGATGGCACAATACTTTAATAATCTAAGGAGAGGAATTCTTATGGCTATTATTCGTGGTAATGAGTTTCAAATTATTCCTCTATATTCATATTATAACATTTTTCAGGGGTGACTACAATATATTGCAGTGGTTTTTCTTGACTATTTATTATTTATTTTAATATTCTTCTTATGCAAGAATATTACCCAGCCCTGTTAACTCATCTTGGAATTCTTTCACAGCTGCCTCTGCACATCAGAGGCTTTAACAGAAGAAATTACTAACTGTTGCATAGCAATCTCTGGTGGTGTAATAGCTTGCTGTTCAAGAATAGAGCCACGACTACCACGAAATTTATTATTAATTGGATTTAGTCTGTGATGAGCAATAGCCTTGGATGCAACCTTGAGCACATTTGTATAGTTCTTTATCGTTGTATCACAATAGCCTTTCTCATCATCATCAAACATTACCTTTTTTCTATCAAAGTAACTTCTTACTGTAATAGTGGATAGTGTTTCAAGTGCTTGTAAGGCACGAAAGAATCGATAAGGTGATAATCTTGTATCTTTCCCCGCCTGACCTAATGCACCACAAATACAATCATCAATCCAATCAGGTAACTCTTCATAATCCCAGTAATCATTTAAATAATGTTTTGTTTCTTTATTGCAGACAGTAATAACGCTACCCTTAGTTCTTGCCAATCTTCCTCCTATTTATTGTTATTGTTTAGCCTCTTCTTGCAATTCTTTTAACTTTTGTTCTAACACGTGCATTTTATAAAGTACGATGGCCTGTGAGTACATATTCCTGCGCGAAGCACTAAGACCAGATCTAGGTTGAATGTAAGTTCGAAGTGCTGAGTATGCGAGTTTCCCTGAAAGGATATCCGCTAATGTTTCTTCTGCGGTATTGCGAACTGTTTGTTTAGTTTTCTTCATTATTTTTTCCTTTTGTTCAATGCAAAAAGGCCACCTCTATTGGGTGACCTCAGACAATTAATTTATTTTAATTTGACTATCTTTCTAGCTTAGAAACAAACTCTCTTGCTCCTACTATTATAATACATCAGATTTGGAATAATGTCAATATATAAGTCATATTATTTTTGTTATATATATCCAATATTACAATAACAGAAATAAAACCGTTTTACAAGTGGTCTACCTAATTAATAGGTAAAACCTTGCACAGTTTAATCTCTCTGTATATCTCTTGTAATTCCCCTTTGTTTTAGCCCTTCATGTAGATAGGCTGTAGGTCATTTATAAAAGCCACTACTATAAGAGATAAGAATAAATCGACATCCCGACTGTCTTTCTGACACTCTGACTATCGATTACTTCTAACATTCGTTTACTGAGTTAATCACTCTAAGCTTATCGCTTCTCATGCTAACCTCAGACTCATGTTTATAAAACCCACTACTAATATATAGGGTCTTCTTTCGCTACGCTCACACCGAACACCCTACTAACTGTAACCGTATAATTAAATGATTAATGAACACGACAACCCCATGTCCCTTACTCTTTTAATGATAAGGTAACACTCGATAACCAAACCATCACATATGTAATGATAAAGATATTACACATTGCAATGTTCTTGGTCTCGTGTCTCTTCTATTTACTTGTGCAAGCTGTTAGCTAACCATAGGTTGCACAATATATGTATATATTAAGGTCTTGCATGGTTTACTGGTGTTGACCTTGTTCTTTGAGCCCTTATAGGCTTAAGATTATTCTTTTTCTTTCTCTGTTTATTAAAAACGTTCTTCTAAAAGCCTATTACATACTTTCCAGTTAGATTGTACATAGCTGGTACAGCGTTTACTGGAACACATTATCTGTTATGGCTGAGAACACTCTAACCGAGTGAGTATCACTCTTTCAGCCATTACTCTTATAGTAGTGGCTTTTATTCCTGACTCTTACAGAGTCTATAGTAGATCGTTTTATCGATGTAAGAATGGGATATTTAAGGAGTGAGTAACGACACACCGATAACTACTATAAGTATGTCGTTTTATTTTTAGTTAGAAACGCCTATTATCTTTGTTGTAATAGGATCAACAGATTCAACAATAAGCCCCGTTCTATGAGTATACCATCCAGGTGTCCATTTACCCTCTTTCGGTGCATCACCATTAAGCTTGTTTTTAAGCCCTGCATTCTCAATAGAAGCTAAAATAACTTCCTGACAACCTTTGGTTAAGTCTGCACTAGTAGTGTCATATTCAAAGCTACCACTACCATCTTTTGCTGACCATTCAACTTTATACTTAGGCATTATTTTATCCTTATTGCTGTGTGAGCATTAAAAGTAATCTATCCCAATATCAAGAAATGATATTAACCAGATATCCTCTTGTTTGATTTTATTGGAACAAGCCTACGTTCTGCAATTAACTTATAGTCATCTTCGAATCTGTCACTAAGCACGGATTCGTTACCCCCTTCATCTTGGAACTTCCTCATCCCATCCCAAAAAACCTTTTTACCATCAATGATAACTAGCCGTTTGGCCCAGATAGGAGCATTCATGAAGTCACCATCTACACCACTTAACAGTATCCAGCGCATTATCACCCCTAATAAAAATGATCTAAATCAATAAGTTAAAAACAAGACTTCTTTCGTATAGGGTAAACAACTATTAGTCATTTTGAAAACTGGTTGTGTCGATCGAACTCTCTTAATCGATCGGTTAAATCTATCGTTTATACCTATCATATTTACTTATTTGATTGCTTATACTGATCAAAAACAACAGTTAATCTAGGGTTTATATAGCCCTTAAATAACCGGTAATGATTTGCCTGGTTAGGTAGTGATTACACAGTGCATAGACATCTGCATACCTCTGTAAGCCCCGCCCTGTTCTGGCCTACATAATATTGTAGGAAAAAAGGCACTAAGCGAATATCCCTCTTAACTCTCAAAACCATGCAAAAAATGAACTACAAATGAAATTTTTTATTAATTATCATTATTGTTTGTTTTTGATATGCATTCTCATGTTTAACACCTAACAAAGAGGTGTTTAGATGTTATTTCTAAGTCACACATTATTATTCTGTGATATAGAAAACATGCGTAATCATTGACTATCCCATCATTTAGATTAAACTGACTTCATACTAAATATTCTGTGACTTAGAAAACCCAGTAAACAAAAGGAAGTGGCTAGATGAAACTCGTTGATGCAGTAAAAACCAGCGAACAATGTGAACAGGTAGGCGAACTACTCCTAAAGCATGGTAATCAAACCTATGCCGATATCTGGAACTTTGGCCTACAGGTAGCCTTACGCATATCTGACCTGCTATCCCTGACTTATGCAGACGTACAAGGGGACAGGTTGACTATCATTGAAGGGAAGACCAGCAAGCCTCGTCACATCGTGTTAAACGACAAGGCTAAAGCCATCGTAGAGCGTCGCAAAGCTGCCAACCCTACTCATGTATATCTATTTGAAGTCTCTACTAATAGAGCTAAAGGGAAGCCTATAAGTAGGGAGAACGTATCTAGAAAGTTCAAAGAGATAGGTGAGATTATAGGTATTGCTTTAGGCACTCACAGCATGAGGAAAACGAGAGGATGGGTGATGTACAATTCAGGGATAAACATAGAAACAATTGCCAAGGTTCTTAACCACAGCAGCCCAGCTATCACTATGCGTTATATCGGATTAGACCAACAAACAGTTGATAGTACTTACACTTCCTTCATCATCTAATCGCACCATGCTAGCGCCTTCCGACACGCTGTAAACAGCTAACGATATTTTAGGATTATAATGCGAATGATTCTCGCCTGTGGTGAAGTGTCAAGCAGTGCGGACACTGAGCAGGCAATATTTTAAGGCAAGAAAAGATAGAAAGTAGTCCCTTTTAAAAGAGGCCAGAAGGGGGGGGAGTAGAACTGTAGACAATAGAAGCCATAAAGCCCCGTTGGTGATACAACAAGCATAAGCGGAGCGTAGCGACTTCATCAGTATTCTCATTACACAATAACTTATCAGGATGCCTTGTGTACCAATAGAGGAGCGCGGGCGAGACGCAGATAGAGCTTGCGTGAGGTGGCAAGTACCATCACCATAAACCTGTTTTGGCTATCATAGACAGCACATCGGGCTTAAATGCTTATTGTGTAGTGTTTTTGGATAGAGTTTAGAGCCTACATGGTTTGTGCGGCATAGATTATCTTGTTGTGCTATCGCGGTAAGAATCTTGTAACGACCGCCAGCGGTTTGATATGCTACCCAAATTAACCACACACCAAAACGCGACAGGTGTTCGTGTAGTTCAATGGCAACAATTAGAGAGACTATGGATTTCTAACTTGTTGATTTAGCTGCGTAGTGTAGCTAAATGAGACAGTGGAGCGGGTGAAGGGAATCGAACCCTCGTATAGAGCTTGGGAAGCTCTCGTTCTACCATTGAACTACACCCGCTTCGGTGTGCGGTTTGCATTATAACCGGTTCTTCCTCGTGGGCAAGCGAAGATATAGCCTAAGCGTTGGTATTTTAAGCGATTAGATTAAACAAAGTATTACCACTACTCTTTTTGCTCAGTAAAAAGGGCGCTAAAGCGCCCTAATAGATTTACCGTTAGCCGGATTGACTTATTTTACCGGGCGCATCGCCGGGAACAAGATAACATCGCGGATGGTGTGGCTGTTGGTAAACAACATCACCATACGGTCGATACCGATACCCAAGCCTGCTGTTGGCGGTAAGCCATGTTCCAGTGCAGTAACATAGTCTTCATCAAAGAACATCGCTTCGTCATCACCAGCTTCTTTGGCGCTAACCTGATCAGCAAAGCGCTGTGCCTGATCCTCAGCATCATTCAGCTCGGAGAAACCGTTACCAATCTCACGCCCACCGATAAAGAACTCGAAGCGGTCAGTGATAAACGGATTGTCATCATTGCGACGTGCCAACGGTGAAACTTCTGCTGGGTATTCAGTGATGAAGGTTGGTTGAATCAGGTGGCTCTCTGCGGTCTCTTCGAAAATTTCGCATTGAACACGGCCCAAGCCCCAGCTCTTCTCAACCTTGACCCCTAATGATTCAGCGATAGCCACCGCTTTATCCATATCGTCTAAATCAGCCACGTTGGTTTCAGGACGATACTTGCAAATGGCTTCTCTCATGGTCAATTTGGCAAAAGGCTTACCAAAATCAAAGGTCTGCTCACCATACTGCACCACACTGCTACCCAATACGGTTTCAGTCAGCGTGCGGAACAGCTCTTCAGTTAGCACGATCAGGTCTTTGTAATCCGCATACGCCATATAGAGTTCCATCATGGTGAACTCTGGGTTATGACGCGGTGAAACACCCTCATTACGGAAATTACGGTTGATTTCGAACACACGTTCAAAACCACCGACAACCAGACGTTTCAGGTACAGTTCTGGCGCGATACGTAAGTACATATCGATATCCAGCGCATTGTGATGAGTCACAAACGGGCGGGCGGAAGCACCACCGGGAATCACTTGCATCATAGGGGTTTCGACTTCCATGAAGCCTTTTTCCACCATGAAGCTACGGATACCAGACATAACCTGTGAACGGATTTTGAAGGTATGGCGGGAATCGTCGTTCGCGATCAGATCCAGATAACGCTGACGATAGCGGGTTTCCTGATCCGCCAAACCGTGGAATTTATCCGGCAGTGGGCGCAGTGCTTTGGTCAGCAGGCGTAGTTCGCTACAGTGGATAGACAACTCACCGGTCTTAGTTTTAAACAGCTTACCGCGCGCACCCAGGATATCGCCCAGATCCCACTTTTTAAATTGTTCGTTATATACGCCTTCCGCCAGGTCATCGCGAGAAACGTACAGTTGGATACGGCCGCCGACATCTTGCAGCGTCACGAATGATGCTTTACCCATGATACGACGGGTCATCATACGGCCAGCAACAGTCACTTCGATGTTCAGTGCTTCTAACTCTTCATTCTCTTTATCGCCGTACTCAGTATGCAGCTGGTCAGAGATGTACTCACGGCGGAAATCATTAGGGAATGCAATCCCCTTCTCCCGCAGTACAGCCAATTTTTCCCGACGAGCTTGTAACTCATTATTGAGATCTTGCGCTTGCTCAGCGACTTGTGGTTTTTGCTCTGACATCTCAGTTCCTCATAGCCCGGCTTTCAAACTTGCTTCAATGAATTTGTCCAGATCGCCATCCAGTACCGCTTGCGTGTTACGTGTTTCCACACCGGTACGCAAATCTTTGATACGGGAATCATCCAGTACATAAGAACGGATCTGGCTACCCCAGCCGATATCAGACTTGTTATCTTCCAGAACTTGTTTGTCAGCATTTTTCTTTTGCATCTCAAACTCATACAGCTTTGCTTTCAACTGTTTCATGGCTTGATCTTTGTTTTTATGCTGAGAACGGTCATTCTGGCACTGTGTCACGATATTGGTTGGAAGGTGGGTAATACGTACCGCCGATTCCGTTTTGTTAACGTGCTGACCACCCGCGCCAGATGCGCGGTAAACGTCAATACGCAGGTCTGCCGGGTTGATTTCAATATCAATGTCATCGTCAACTTCTGGGTAGACAAAAGCAGAACTGAAAGAAGTATGACGGCGGCCACCGGAGTCAAACGGGCTTTTACGTACCAGGCGATGGACACCCGTTTCAGTGCGTAACCAGCCAAACGCATAATCACCGATGATCTTAATGGTGGCTGACTTCAAGCCAGCAACATCACCATCCGACTCTTCAATGATTTCAGTTTTGAAACCTCTGGCTTCCGCCCAACGCAGGTACATACGCAGCAACATACTGGCCCAGTCCTGAGCTTCTGTACCACCGGAGCCAGCTTGTAAGTCCAGATAACAGTTGGCACTATCATATTCACCAGAGAACATACGGCGGAATTCGAGCTGGCCTAGCTTACCATCGAGAGTATCTAACTCAGCTACAGCTTCGTTAAAAGTCTCTTCGTCGTCAGCTTCAATCGCCAACTCCAGCAGACCGGAAACGTCTTCCATACCTTGATCCAATTGATCAATAGTCGAGACTATCTCTTCCAGCGCTGAACGCTCTTTGCCCAACGCTTGTGCGCGATCAGGCTCATTCCAGACGTCGGGCTGTTCCAGCTCGGCGTTTACTTCTTCCAGTCGCTCTTTCTTGGCATCATAGTCAAAGATACCCCCTGAGAACGGCTGTCCGATCAGACAGGTCCTGAATTCGGTTTTTTACCGGGTTTATTTCAAACATGATTTTGAGTCTTACGTTAAGTCGTAGATGACGGAATGTCATTATACCCGTCATACGTCAAGCTGCATGTGTGTTGGCTGTCTTCGTTCACCCGAATCATTGACTGCCTATTGACCTTAAAATAAATAGACTCATCGGGATTTACTCAGTTGCCACCTGCCTGCAACTCAAATTATTTAGGGCACAGAATTGGTAATTCTAACGGATCTGTACGACGGTTTATAGCAAGTTGGCTGTATTTATAGCGCTATCTCGACGAATAGCGCTATAAGTTGCATTTACCCTGAGGTGAATCTTTAGATTAATAAGGCCACAAATGCTGAACCAGCAACTGGACACTACGATTACCGCGATATTCATTAATATCAAGTTTATAAGCCAGCTTGACTTCACGCACACTGCTATCCGGCCATAAGGTGGTATCAATATTAAAAGCAATACCATCCAGCAAAGGCCCGCCGTTTAGCGGTTCAATCATAAGTTTCAGGTGGCGTTCACCCACCAATCGCTGCTGTAAGATGCGGAATTTGCCATCAAATGTCGGTTCAGGGAAGGATTGCCCCCACGGGCCACCATCGCGCAGCAACTCTGCCGTTTCCAGTGATAATTCGTTGCCTTTCAGCTCACCATCAGACCAAATCACACCTTCTAATTGCGAAGCGTCCATCCATTCACCGACTAAATCAGCAAAGCGCTGGCGGAACTCATCGAATTTATCCTGTTCCAGCGATAGCCCCGCCGCCATTGCATGACCACCAAACTTCAGCATCAACCCAGGGTTCAATGTATCGAGACGCTCAAGTGCATCACGCATATGCAAGCCCGCCACACTGCGCCCGGAGCCTTTCAGTAAGCCGTCGCCCGCCGGGGCAAAAGCAATAACCGGCCGATGAAAACGCTCTTTAATACGAGAAGCCAGAATCCCCACCACACCCTGATGCCATTCGGGGTGATACATCGCGATACCGTAAGGTAATTCAGTGCTGGTGCGCTCTAATTGATCACATAGCTGCAAGGCTTCAACCTGCATCCCCTGCTCTATCTCACGCCGTGTCTGATTCAATGAATCGAGATCGATTGCCAGTGCGCGTGCTTGAGCAATATCGTCACTTAGCAGCAATGCAACCCCAATGGACATATCATCCAGACGGCCGGCTGCGTTGAGGCGCGGGCCGAGAGAGAAACCCAGATCGTTTGCTGCTAGCTGGCGCGCATCGCGGTTAGCCACTTCCAGCAACGCGCGAATACCCGGCCGACACTTACCCGCCCGGATACGGCTTAGCCCCTGATGCACCAAAATCCGGTTATTGGCATCCAGTGGCACCACATCTGCCACGGTGCCTAGCGCGACTAAATCCAGCAATTCAGCCAAATTCGGCACAGCTAACGCACGTTGCTCAAACCAACCGCAATCTCTAAGGCGGGCACGCAATGCCAGCATCAGATAAAAGGTGACACCCACCCCAGCCAGTGATTTGGAGAGAAAATCACAACCAGCCAGATTGGGGTTAATGATAGCCTCAGCCGCAGGCAAGGTTTCCCCTGGCAGGTGATGATCAGTGACCAACACCTGAATACCCAAGGCATGTGCCAAATCCACCCCAGAATGAGAGGAAATGCCATTATCCACCGTGACAATCAGTTCCGCACCACGGGCAGCCACCTGCTCAACCACTTCAGGACTCAACCCATAGCCATCTTCAAAGCGGTTGGGTACCAGATAGTCGATATTGCTGCCGCCCATGCTGCGTAATGCGAGCACTGCCAGCGCGGTACTGGTGGCACCATCGGCATCAAAATCACCGACAATGACAATCCGCCGCCGGTCAGCCAACGCTTGCTGCAACAGAGTAACACCGGCATCAATGCCATCCAGTTGCTGCCAGGCCAACAAGCCTTTGACACCCCGCTCCAGCTCTTCGGGGCTTTTTACACCCCGGCTGGCATAGAGGCGACGCAGCAACGGGGGCAAGTGTGCGGGCAAATGGCTATCATCCACCGCCTCACGGCGGCGAAGTTGAGTTTTCAACGTCACGAGTGATTAACCCGCCGCTTTTGAAGAAGCCTGATGTGCATTAAGCATCTGCAACATCTCTTTCGGCCCCTGGTATCCTGGAACGATAGTGCCATTTTGCAGCACGATAGCTGGAGTGCCCTGAATACCGAACTGCACACCTAGCTGATAGTGTTTGCTGATATCGATTTTGCAGGTTGCGGGGGAAACCGCATCGCCTTTCATGGCACCACTGAAAGCTTTATTGCGATCAGCCATGCACCAGATAGAACGCATATCTTTTTCTGCCTGAGAGCTTAAGCCCTGACGCGGGAATGCCAGATAACGCACGGTAATGCCCAGCGCGTTGTAGTCTTTCATCTGCTCGTGCATTTTACGGCAATAACCACAGGTGATATCGGTAAACACGGTGATAACATGTTTTTCCTGCGGCGCTTTGTACACAATCATTTCACCGCTCAATGCTTCTAATTTCTTCAGCAATATCTGGTTGGTGACATTGACAGGCTGGGGACCACTGACATCGTACAGTGGCCCCTGCAACAGATGTTTACCGTCGGCCGAGATGTACAGCACACCGCTTTCGGTCATCACCGTGCTCAAGCCCGGAATGGGTGATGGCAGGATATCCGCTTGCTGAATATCTAACTTTTTCAGTGTCTGTTGAATAGTGGCATCATCTGCATGAGCCAACCCCGTGAGTGCAGCGATTAACATCGGCAGCAGCAATAAACTTCGTTTCATTTATTAATCCTATCTCTTTCCACATTACATCTGTTTTCTGCAAAACCTGTATTTTCTACAAAGCAAAAAAACTATGCGCGTGGATGATGCTGTTGATGTAGCTGTTTCAAACGTTCTGTAGCTACATGTGTATAAATTTGGGTTGTCGACAGATCACTGTGACCCAGTAACATTTGTACTACCCGTAAATCTGCGCCGTGATTCAGCAAGTGCGTAGCAAAAGCGTGCCGTAATACATGAGGGGAAAGCCGCTCACTATCAATACCGGCAAGGATCGCATAGTGTTTAATGCGATGCCAGAAAGTCTGCCGGGTCATCTGCTGACTACGGTTACTGGGGAACAGCACATCCAGCGACTGACCATTAATCAGCCACGGACGCCCGTGTTCCATATAGTTCTCAATCCAGTACACCGCTTCTTCGCCCAGCGGAACCAGCCGTTCTTTATTCCCTTTACCAATGACTCGAACCACACCCTGACGCAAGCTGACATCGCTGATAGTCAGCCCAACCAGTTCAGACACTCGCAAGCCGGTGGCATAGAGCACCTCAAGCATGGCTTTATCGCGCAATTCTAAGGGGATATCAACATTGGGCGAGTTGAGTAGCGCATCAACCTGCGCCTCACTTAAATCTTTAGGTAAGCGCTGCGGCAATTTAGGTGACGATAGCAGCGCGGTCGGATCATCCTCACGCAACTTTTCACGGTATAAATATTGGAACAAACGACGCATGGCGCTCAGCAAACGGGCCGAACTGGTGGCTTTATAACCGCCCTCAATGCGCTCCGCAAGGAAGGATTGCAAGTCCTGCGGTACTGCGCGCAATAAATCACTACCGTGACATTCTAACCATCCAGTTAAAGCATGTAAATCCAGACGGTATGACGCCAGTGTATTCTCGGCCAGGTTTCTTTCCAGCCATAAGGCATCAAGAAACTGCTCAATCAGCGGGTTATTTTGCTGTTGCATGGCTGTTTCTCTCTTTGATTGATCTCAATAGCCATTATGCCTGATGACAGAACAAATCTGGTACACTCGATGCTATTCCTTATTAGTAATGTTATGGCTATACATCATGAAGATTGGTCTTTTTTACGGCTCCAGTACCTGCTATACCGAAATGGTGGCAGAAAAAATCCGCGACATTCTTGGTGAAGAACTGGTTGATTTGCATAACCTGAAAGATGTCAGCCCTCGCCTGATGGAAGAGTACGCCATCTTGATTCTGGGTATCCCCACCTGGGATTTCGGCGAGCTACAAGAAGACTGGGAGGCGGTCTGGCCGCAGTTAACGCAGCTTGATTTGAAGGGAAAGATTGTTGCTATGTATGGCATGGGTGATCAATTCGGCTATAGCGAATGGTTCCTGGATGCTCTGGGCATGTTGCATGACCATATTGCACCGCTGGGTGTGAAGTTTATCGGCTTTTGGCCAACCGAAGGGTTTGAGTTTACCAGCCCAAAACCGCTCAGTGCTGATGGCCAACATTTTGTCGGGTTAGCGTTAGATGAGGTTAACCAGTACGATTTAAGCGAACAACGTATCGAACAATGGTGTGATCAGATTTTGTTAGAGATGGATGCGTTGTTGTAATCGAATATAGCGTTGCAACCCAGATAATATCGCTGTCGTTAGCGAAACGGGCACCTGATATGCCCGTTTTTGTTGCTGAAATTTATCTTATTTCCATAAACGGAACGCGCCTGTGGCCTTACTCTCGGCAGATATCGATGCGTTTAACATCGGTTCAATATTGGGTTCGGAACACGTCTGCGCGGTGAAACGCTGCGGATTTGCCACCTGATACCAATCCAGCCTTCGGGTCAGCAACATCACCGCCGCCAGTATGATAAACAGCAATCCTGAGCCTAATAACAGCGCGTTATCCTCGGATTGCAGCAGCCCATATAATACGCCGTACAATAACAACAGACCGCAGGCAAACAGCGCACCACGCAGCCAGCCCCCCAATACCGCACTCAAATAGATGGCAATCAAACTGCTGCAACTCAAACTGGCGATAACATAAGCCATTGTGAAACCAAGATGCTCGGAGAACGCCAGTAACATGAGATAGAACAGCACTAGCGCTGCACCGACTAACAGATATTGAATGGGATGCACGCGTAATGACGTCAGGCTTTCAAACAGGAAGAAGCTAAAGAACGTCAGGCCGATAAACAGAATGGCATATTTGATAGCCCGCGCCGTCAATTGATAATGATCAACCGGTTCAATCAGGCTGGTCGTGAACGCTGGTAATTCATCAACATCGAAACGCACACTATCAGCGGCAAAATTAATGTTCATGCTGTTAGCCAGCCAGTTACTGCTCCAGTGCGCGCTAAAGCCGTTTTCATCAACCTTGCGCTGCATTGGTAAAAACTCACCGACAAAGTTCGGATGTGGCCAGTTACTTTGCAATGTCAGCTCACTGCTGCGCCCAACAGGAACTACCGACAGGCTGTTAGTGCCGGTCAGGGTCATGTTAAAATCAACATCAAACTTACCCTGCTGCACCTGCTCTAATGTCAGTGGCGCATGGACACCTTGAGCTGCCCGCCCAAGAAAAGCCCCTGGCTCGAAATTAATTTTAGTGCTGCCAATATTTAGTGGTGAAATCTGTTGAATGCCGCGAGAGTCACTTAGCGCCAGCACCAGAGATGGCGTACCGATAATCACCCCTTCACGGTGTAAATCACTTAGCGAAGAGGGTTCAAATTGCCCGTGGAAATAGAGTTCGCCCTGATAAACCTGCGCTTTATAAATACCTAACTGGCGAACCTCAACATCCGGCGCACCCTTTACCGTCATGACTTCAGGCAATAAATAACGATGACGACTGACTCGTTGCCCTTGCTTCTTGCCATCAACTTCACTTTCAACCCATTCGCTGTATGGCACCACAATCAACGGGCCGAGGATCTTCTGTGATCGGCTGGTACTGTCACTGACTTTATCGATCACACTCTGACGATAACCGCTGCGTTCATAGATGGCATTCAGCAGCATCTCTTTGGGGATCATCATCAACAAAATTAAGCCCAGTAACGTGGCAAGTTTCCAAAACAGAACAGATTTGAACATGATATGCACTCCTTTTAAGATCAGGAGAACAGCTTAAGAGAGTGAAGTGAAAGGAGAATGAGGTTATGTGAAGTGAAAGTGAAGTCAGCCGTTCAAGGGGCATCAATAGGTAGCATCAAACGGGCGCAAACCCCTTGTGGCAAGCGGTTTTCCAACTGAATACTCCCTTGATGGATAGCGATAACTTCACGCACAAAATTCAGCCCTAACCCGGTACTTTTTGGGCTATTGGCACGCGGTAAGGAATAAAAACGGTCAAAAATTTTATCTTGGGCATAAACAGGGATACCACTGCCATTGTCTTCAACGATAATAAGATATTCGTGATCCTGCCGCGTACCACTCAGGATCACATCCCCCCCAATGGGGGTGAAATCCAGTGCATTATCAATCAGATTGGTCAACGCCTGGCTAAGTAATAACCCATCCCCTAATAATACTGCACGGTCAGCACAGACTAATCGCAAGGTGATGCCACGGCTGACCGCCTGCGCCTCTTTAGCGTTGAAGGCTTGTTTGAGTATATTACTGATATCCAAAGACAATAGTTGTAAATCGACCCGACTCTCAAGCCGCGCTTGCACCAACATTTTATCGACTAATTGCCGAATGCGTACGCTTTGCTGCTCAATATTCGTTAGAAAACGTTGCGCGCTAGCGGGTGGCGGCGATTCGCGCAGTAGCTCTGCGGCCCCCGTAATGGCGGCCAGCGGGCTTTTTAGCTCATGAGTCAGCGTGTGAACATATTGTTCAATATAGGCTTTACCATCCAACTTCAGGCGCATACTTTCCAGCGCATGGGCTAAATCACTCAGTTCACTGCTGCCCATCGCTGGCAACGACGCCGGCAGCCCCTCGGCGACTCGCTCAGCGTAATCCACCAGCTTGCCGATAGAGCGGTTAATCCACCACACAAATACCAGCCCAATCAACAGAGCAATACCCAGTAATACGCCGCCAGCCAACAAGATTTTACGTTCACTGCGCTTAATCACCGGTGCCATTGAGATATTGGGTTTACCCACACTGAGCACGCCAACAATTCGGTTCTCAACTATGACCGGAGCGGCCACATACATCACCGAGCTTTGTTCATCATTGGGGTTGGTACGGGTACTACGTGCGCCATACTCACCACGCAACGTCAGCCAAACATCATTCCAGCGCGAATAATCTTGCCCGACAGCTTTACCTGATGAATCAAATATCACCCGCCCATCGGCATCAGTCAGATAAACCCGATATTCATTACGATCCTTACGGATACCCTCAATATTGGCACCAATTGGCCGCAAATTAAGTGAAGAAAAGGCTTGTGCCAATTGACCAACCGCCACTTTATTTCGCACCATATCCTGCCGGGCAAACTGTGCCAGCAACGTCGCGGTATCCACCAGCGTGCCTTCGGTTGCACGCCGCACTCCGGGTTTAACTTCTTGTACGAAAATACGAATAACAAAGTAACCGGCGATGGCGACGATAAGGAAGTAACCCAGCAGTAAACGGATGCCAATCTTCATTAACCGCAGCTCATAGCGAATAACTTAGGCTATAGCCCAGCCCGCGATGGGTGAGGATTGGCGACTCTTCATCGTGAATCATACGCAGTTTTGAACGCAGGGTTTTGATGTGGGTATCGACGGTGCGATCCTGGCTCTCTTCTGCTTGTGCCCAAACAATATCCATCAGTTGCTGGCGCGAAAATATGCGCTCGGGAGCCAATAACAATGTTTTCAGCAACAGATATTCATAGCGGGTTAACCCTAAAACTTGTTGATGGTAAGTCACCCGCACGCCAGCTTCATCCAGCGTGAAATCACCGAATTGATGCAGCGAGGCAGCCGCAGGTAGTCTTTGGGATTTTTGTAAGCGGCGCAGCACGGTACGCACTCTGGCACTCACTTCGCGCGGCGAGAAAGGCTTGGCAATGTAGTCGTCAGCCCCGATTTCTAAACCAACAATTCGATCCAGTTCTTCGCTGCGAGCAGTTAAGAACACCACCGGCAACTCCGGTGCCAACGCTAATATACGGCGACATAAATCAAAACCATTAATATCAGGCAGCCCGACATCAACTATCGCTAAGGCCGGTGGGCCATTAGCCAGAGCAGCAAGTGCAGGTTCCCCCCGGTCAAACCATCGAAGGGTAAAACCTTCACTTTCCAAACTATAAATTAGCGTGTCAGCAATACTTGGCTCATCTTCTATCAGCCAGATTAATGGCTTCATAGACTTTCTCCGTCATCAGAGCCAAATGAATACCGTAGCAGCACACATAACTGCCGCCACTCATCTTCCGACATGCTGTCGGCAGCCAGCCATAAACGTTTACGCGTCGAACAGCTACTGACCTGCTGTAAATTTAACAACACGCCATAATGGGTGATCCACGGCTGTTTGGTCACTTTCCATTCGTGCCTTTTCCATAGCACTAAATTGCCGGATTTTAACCTGATTTCGCCCTGACAGGACGTGATTTTCTTCTGGCTGCGGATACACTCAAACACCACCAGCGTCAGTAACACCAGCCATAAAGCGATGTACCCCTGCGGCCAGGGTGCCACCAACGTTAATATGACCAATACACCGTGTGCTAATAAAGAGAAGAGTTGAGTATGCCAGGATACCCGCAGGTCACATCGCCACTGGGCCACGGGCTTTATTTCGTGTTTGAATTAGTTTGACCATCTGACGCAGATCACTGTCCTGCGGCTCCCCGTGATTCATCAGCCAGTTGAATAAGTCTGGATCATCACACTCAAGCAAACGAATAAACACACATTTCTCATGTTCACTCAAGCCATCATACTCATATTCAAAAAATGGCATGATAGAGATGTCTAATTCACGCATCCCACGGCGGCACGCCCAATGGATACGGGCTTTATTATCAATTTCCATGTCCTGATTGACTCCTCAATGTAAGGATATTGTCCAAATCGGGCCGGTATTTTGCACCCGACTCAGCGCGTTATTATGCCTTGTAGCTAACGGAAAGATTACCCCGCCAAAGTGCAGGGTTAAGGCGCTAAATGCGTAACAGGCGCTGCTTTTTTAAGCATCATCTACACCCTGCCACGGAGTATGTGGTTATTGTACCTCAGATATTGGCAAACATTACTGAATCAATGGAATAACTGCTTGCAAAGCTAACCGGCTATTTTACCATTGGGGTATCAGCTCACTGCACCTCATTAGCAGGTGCTATTTATCGGCAGGTATAGCATGACATATAATACTCAGTTCACTGCACAACCACCGGTCGCCTCTTCCGGGTTGCCATTAACACTAATCTCTCTCGATGACTGGGCGTTGGTCACCTTAACCGGCGCTGACAGAGTCAAGTATCTGCAAGGTCAGGTGACCGCAGATATAGACGCCCTGCCTGCTGACCAGCATGTCCTTTGCGCCCATTGTGATGCCAAAGGGAAGATGTGGAGCAACTTACGGTTGTTCTATCGCGGCGAAGGTTTAGCCTTTATTGAACGACGCAGCCTGTTGGATAGCCAACTGAGCGAGCTAAAGAAATACGCCGTATTCTCCAAGGTGGTGATAGCACCACAGCCCGATGCCGTACTGTTGGGTATTGCCGGTACAGCAGCTAAAACGGCGCTGGCAGAAGTGTTCACCGAATTGCCAAGTACCGAACACCCGGTAGTGCAACAGGGGCAGAGTACGCTGTTGCATTTCTCACTGCCCGCCGAGCGTTTTCTACTGGTAACCGATGTAGAACAAGCACAGCAATTAGTGGCGACGTTATCTGGTCGTGCGCAATTTAACAACAGTAAACAGTGGCTGGCGCTGGATATTGAGGCGGGCTTCCCAATTATTGATAGCGAAAGTAGCGCGCAGTTTATTCCCCAAGCGACCAATATTCAGGCATTGAATGGCATTAGTTTCAGTAAAGGTTGTTACTCGGGGCAGGAAATGGTTGCGCGGGCAAAATACCGTGGCGCAAACAAGCGTGCGCTCTATTGGCTGGCAGGTCATGCCAATCGTGTCCCCGCCGCGGGTGAGGATTTAGAATGGCAGTTGGGTGAAAACTGGCGACGTACCGGTAGTGTACTGGCAGCGACTCAACTTAGTGATGGCACCGTGTGGGTGCAGGCGGTATTGAATAACGATCTGGATGCAGGCAGTGTGCTGCGGGTGCGCGATGATGTCGAGAGTGTGCTGACTATCCAGCCGCTGCCTTATTCACTGGCCGAAGATAAATAATATTTGCCTGTAATACAGTGAGGCCGGTTATCCGGCCTTAATTCATGTCACAAAAGCATCAAACGTATAAATAGATCGCCATAAAGTGGCAAACACTGCCAGCCAACACAAAACCGTGCCAAATGGCATGGCCGAAGCGGATACGTTTAGAGGCATAAAAAACCACGCCCAAGGTATACAGCAAGCCACCGAGGGTCAGCAATGCCAGCCCACCCATTTCAAGTTTTACCGCCAGTTGGTAAATCACAATCAGCGATAACCAGCCCATCGTCAGATAAGTCACCAGCGACAGCACTTCAAACCGGTGCGCGAAAGCCAGTTTAAATATCACGCCGAACAGCGCCAGCCCCCAGATAACCGCCATCAAACCACGGGCGAGTGGCGAATCCAACCCAACCAGTAGAAACGGTGTATATGTTCCGGCAATCAGAATGTAGATGGCGCAATGGTCAAACTTTTGTAACCACAATTTCGCCTTGCGGTGTGGAACCGCGTGATACAGCGTTGAAGCCAGAAACAACAAGATGATACTGCCACCATACAGGCTATAACTGGTCAGTGCTTTCGTATCGGCTCCGCTATCAACCGCTTGTACCAGCAGTAATACCAGCCCGATAATGCCAAATACCACACCAATTGCGTGGCTGATACTGTTTGCTATCTCTTCCGCCCACGGATAAACCGGTGTTGTGGCAAGCGTTGGCGCGACCAAAGTAGCCGATGACACTGATTTGTTCTTCAATACTGATTATCCTGCATATATATTATTATCTCACCCGATGAGCGGCACTGCGGCTTGCTAATCGCACAAAAAAACCACACTCAGGTTAACTGAGAATGATTCCAGTGTACACGTGTAAGCTTAAATATTCCGTCAGTAGATGTAACCCGCCATGTCTGCGGATCAATATGTTAGGTGAGAACGCGAAAGTGATAGTTAAATAGGCACCTGGTGGGATGGTAATCGCGTTATCACATTGATATCAGAGTGCTACTGTTTCTCTTTCATATACCCGATATCGACGATATAGAGTGAATATCGGGACAATACCGCCCCTATTCATTTGCCCCCTGCCATATCCAACACACTGCCAGTCACGTAAGAGGCGCTATCTGAAAGTAACCAGACAATCGCTTCTGCCACTTCTTGCGGATGCCCGCCCCGCTTCATCGGTAACAAACCTTGTACCCGATCAACTCGCCCAGGCTCCCCGCCGCTGGCATGCATATCGGTATAGATAAAGCCTGCCCGCACGCCATTAACTCGAATGCCTTCGCCAGCAACTTCCAGTGACAAACCGGTGGTCAGAGTATCAATAGCACCTTTAGAGGCAGCATAATCAAGATATTCCCCCGGCGCGCCCAAACGTGCAGCCGCAGAAGAAACATTAACAATCGCACCGCCACGACCACCATGACGCAATGCCATACGTTTGACCGCCTCACGACTACATAAGAAGTAACCGGTCACATTGGTAGATAGCACCCGATTGATGCGCTCGGCGGTTAGCCCTTCAATGCAGGTTTGCGGAAACAGGATACCGGCATTATTCACCAGTGCGCTGATTGGCCCAAGTTGGGCTTCAAGCTGTTCAAATAGCGCCACAACCTGTAGTTCGTCGGCAATATCCGCCTGTAGCGCGATCGCCAACCCCCCTGCGGCGGCTATCTCTGCCACCACCTGCCGCGCCGCCTGCTCATCGTTGATATAATTCACCGCAACCCGATAGCCATGTTTTGCCAGCAGCAATGCAGTCGCGCGACCAATTCCCCGGCTTCCACCAGTCACTAATGCAACTTTCTTATGCATATCCCTGCTCCATACTTAGCGGTGTATTTTTCCCAAATTAACACACCCGGCGACAAAATAATAAACCAGGCAAAAGGGCCGCTTGCGCGACCCTTTGTTATTTACAGTAAGGATTGTTCGTCTATCCAAAGTCATTGGCGTTACGGCAAGACTGCGCGCAACCGATTTGAATAGCATTGATGCTCGCCCGCAGGGTGAGCATCATTAACACAGCTGCAACGTCAAGAACGAAGGATATAATCACTGATAGGTACGCATGAGCAGAACAAATTACGGTCACCGTACACATCATCCAGACGTTTCACGCTCGGCCAGTATTTATTCTCCATCACACCAGCCACCGGGAATACCGCCAACTCACGGCTGTACGGATGCTGCCACTCACCGACCAGCTCAGCTTGAGTATGCGGCGCATTCACCAACGGGTTGTCTTCCAGTGGCCATTCACCACGAGCCACTTTCTCGATTTCCGCGCGGATAGCGAGCATGGCGTCGATAAAGCGGTCTAACTCAACTTTACTTTCTGATTCAGTCGGTTCCACCATCAGCGTGCCCGCCACCGGGAAGGACATGGTTGGCGCATGGAAGCCGAAGTCGATTAAGCGCTTGGCGATATCCATCTCGCTGATCCCGGTCGCTTCTTTCAGCGGGCGGATATCCAGAATACATTCGTGCGCCACGCGGCCACCGTGGCCGGTATACAGTACCGGATAAGCTTCTTTCAGGCGGGTCGCGATATAGTTGGCATTCAAAATGGCGACCTGACTGGCCTGTTTCAGCCCATCTGCCCCCATCATGCGAATGTACATCCAACTGATAGGTAAAATTGACGCACTGCCAAATGGGGCCGCCGAAACCGCGCCTTGTTGGGTTATCATACCGTCGATTTGTACCACACTGTGGCCCGGAACAAACGGTGCTAAATGTGCTTTAACACCAATCGGCCCCATACCTGGGCCACCACCGCCGTGTGGAATACAGAAGGTTTTATGTAAGTTCAGGTGAGAAACATCCGCGCCAATATAGCCCGGCGTGGTAATCCCCACTTGTGCATTCATGTTCGCGCCATCCAGATAAACCTGACCACCAAACTGATGCACAATTTGGCAAACTTCACGAATGGTTTCTTCATACACGCCGTGAGTCGACGGGTAAGTTACCATAATACAGGACAATTTATCCCCCACGTCCTCGGCCTTCTGGCGCAGGTCATGTAAGTCAATATTGCCTTGTTTATCACAGGCCACCACCACTACGGACATCCCCGCCATTTGCGCCGATGCGGGGTTAGTACCGTGCGCAGAGCTTGGGATCAAACAGACATCACGATTCGCCTGATTACGGCTCTCATGATAACGGCGAATCGCCAGCAGACCGGCATACTCACCTTGCGCGCCTGAGTTTGGTTGCATACAAACCGCGTCATAACCGGTCAGTTGCACCAGCCATTGTGACAATTGACCAATCATCTGCTGATAACCAGCCGCTTGCTCTGGTGGGCAGAAGGGATGTAACTCGGCGAATTCCGGCCAGGTGATCGGGATCATCTCTGCGGCGGCATTTAGCTTCATCGTGCAGGATCCCAGCGGGATCATCGCCTGATTCAGCGCCAAATCTTTGCGCTCTAAACGATGCATATAACGCATCATTTCGGTTTCGCTGTGGTAACTGTTAAATACCGGATGAGTCAGAATAGGATCACGACGCAACATAGTATCTTGAATTGATTGACTGTTCTGACTGACTTTGGCATCAAGCAGGTCAATATCCAGACCATGATTATCACCGGCGAATAGGGTAAACAAAGTCTGAATATCTTCGCGCGAGGTGGTTTCATCCAGCGTAATACCCACCGCACCATCAATATCAGTTCGCAGGTTGATACCAAAACTCAATGCACGGGCCAGCACGGTGGCTTTATCTTCGACTTCAACCGTCAGGGTATCGAACCAATTTTTGAAGCGCAGCGTCAGGCCCGCGTGTTGCAAACCGGCAGCCAGAATATCGGTCATGCGGTGAATGCGGCCAGCGATACGCTGCAAGCCTTGCGGCCCATGATAAACCGCATACAAGCTGGCAATATTGGCCAGTAAAACCTGAGAAGTGCAGATATTGGAGTTGGCTTTTTCGCGGCGAATATGTTGCTCACGGGTCTGCATCGCCATACGTAGCGCAGTGTTGCCCGCTGCATCACGCGATACCCCGATAATACGGCCCGGCATTGAGCGTTTAAATTCATCGCGGCAGGCAAAGAAGGCGGCATGTGGGCCACCGTAGCCCATTGGCACACCAAAGCGCTGAGCGGAGCCAAATACGACATCGGCACCTTGTTTTCCAGGGGCGGTCAACAGTACCAACGCCATGATATCGGCGGCAACGCTGGTAATGATTTTGCGTTTTCGCAGATGAGCCAGCAGCGCTGAATAATCATGCAGTTCGCCGGTGGTGCCCACTTGTTGCAGCAGCACCCCGAACACGCCGTCCAGCTCCCGCACACGTTCAGCACGACCAACAATCACTTCAAAACCAAAGGTTTCAGCGCGGGTACGCACCACATCCAAGGTTTGCGGATGCACGTCATCGGCGACGAAGAAGCAGTTCGCCTCTTTCAGTTTACTGGCACGTTTGGCCAGCGCCATCGATTCGGCAGCAGCAGTGGCTTCATCAAGCAAAGAAGCAGAGGCCAGATCCAACCCTGTCAGGTCTTGGGTTAATTGTTGAAAATTCAACAACGCTTCAAGGCGGCCCTGAGAAACTTCTGGCTGATAAGGGGTATAGGCGGTGTACCAACCTGGATTTTCCAGCATATTGCGCAAGATAACCGGCGGGGTCAGCACCGGGCTGTAGCCCATGCCAATATAGGATTTATAGCGCTGATTCTGGCTGGCAATCCCTTTAAGTTCCGCCAGCGCCTGATGTTCCGTGGCAGCATCACCAACTTGTGGTGGGCTTGGCAACTGGATATCTACCGGAACAATCTGTTGGATTAATGCACTTAACGAGCGGGTACCTACGGCTTCCAACATCTTTTGTTGTTGTTGAGCTGAAGAGCCAATATGGCGCTGAATAAAAGCATCGTTATGTTCAAGCTGGCTGAGATTCTGAGTCATGTGCTACAAATTCCTGAATAGGGCATGGGACGGGAAGTTGGACTTATTTCATAAAGCGTATTTTGTAGGGCGTAACTGTTGCAGGCCGTTTGGACTCGGACAGCGCACAGAAACCGGAGCGTACACCATGACCTTGTAAATAATGGCTACGTGAGGGTTTCGAGCACTGCCCAGGTTCAAAATGGCAAATAAAATAGCCCTAAACTCATTTACTCGTCGATCGTCGCCTGATAAGCCTCAGCATCCAACAAATCTGCCAATTCGCCTTCATCAGACGCTTTGATGCTGAACAACCAGCCATCGGTGTACGGCGCACTGTTCACCAGCTCTGGTGAGCTTTCCAGTTCGGTATTAACCGCAATGATTTCGCCGCTGATCGGTGCGTAAATATCGGAAGCGGCCTTAACTGATTCGGCAACGGCACAATCGCTACCGGCTGAAACGTCGCTACCCACTTCAGGCAAATCAACGAAAACCATGTCGCCGAGGAGTTCCTGCGCATGTTCCGTGATACCGACGCTATAAACACCATCACCGTCTGCACGAACCCACTCATGAGATGACGCATATTTCAATTCTGTTGGTACGTTACTCATTGATGCTCCTTAAATAGTGATAGAGCCAAAAGGGTGTGGCTCATAGAATTCGCAATAACGATCTACTCTCAATAATTACAGCGTGACCGGCTTACCTGCCCGTACAAAACCCGGTTTAACCACCCGAACCGGCATTTCACGGTTACGGATCTGTACCACCGCATTTTCACCAATCCCTGCGGGGACACGGGCCAGCGCAATGCTAAAGCCCAATGTTGGCGAGAATGAACCGCTGGTGATAACACCCACTTTTGGGTTGCCTGAGGCATCAGAAAAGTGTACCGGCAGCTCATTACGTAATACGCCTTTTTCCGTCATGATCAAGCCTACCAAGTGTTCAGTACCCCCCGTACGCTGCTTTTCCAGTGCTGCACGGCCGATAAACTGACGCTCTTCCGGCAACCAGGCCACGGTCCAGCCCATATTGGCGGCTAATGGCGAAACACCTTCGTCCATCTCCTGCCCGTAGAGGTTCATCCCGGCTTCAAGCCGCAAAGTATCGCGAGCACCAAGGCCCGCAGGTTTTACGCCTGCTGCCAGCAATTGCTGCCAGAACTCAACCACTTGCTCTTTCGGCAGCGCAATTTCATAGCCCGCTTCGCCGGTATAACCGGTGGTAGCGATAAACAAATCACCAGCTTGAATACCAAAGAACGGTTTCATTCCTGCGATCGCCTGTTGCTGCTCAGGAGTCAGTAAGGTTGCCACTTTCTGTTGTGCTGTCGGGCCTTGTACTGCCACCAGCGCCAAATCATCACGCACCGTCACTTCAACCTGATATGGCTCAGCATGTTGAATGATCCAGTCCAGATCTTTTTCACGGGTGGCGGAGTTAACCACTAAACGGAAATAGTCTTCACGTAGGAAGTAAACAATCAAATCATCGATAACACCGCCGGAGGCATTCAGCATTGCGGTGTAAAGGGCTTTGCCCGGTTGGGTCAGTTTGGCGACATCGTTGGCTAACAGATAACGCAGGAATTCACGGGTACGGGCACCGTGTAAGTCGACGATGGTCATATGAGAAACATCAAACATACCGGCATCCTGACGCACGATATGGTGTTCGTCGATTTGGGAGCCATAATGCAATGGCATCATCCAACCATGAAAATCTACCATCCGAGCACCGCATACTACGTGCTGGTCATACAACGGGGTCTGCTTAGCCATCTACTCTCCCTCAATAGTCCCCTTCGCACTTGAAGCCGTAGGGGCGTTAGCTACGCTCACCCACAACGCCAATTGCGTTAGGAATAACATGTCATGAGTGTCTGATATCAGTACGCTAACTCACCATAAACAGGCTTATACCCTCGATAATTCGGGTTGCAGTATGACGGGCCTACGCAAACGATACCCTTTGCCCAACGTTATCACCGAATCCATCAGGGAACCATAAGCTAAAATAGGCGATAACACGCAGGCAGCAGGCAAAAAACAAGGGTATTGTGCAGAGTTTTCCACTGTAAAACTGCGCACAGAGGCACATAATTAACAATTAAACCGTAAAAATAGCGATGTTATATAACCGAATAACCAAAACCCTGTCAGATTCAACTTATCAGGTTTTGGCCATGAGTGAAAAAAACTAATGCGAAAAGCAGGTTGAAATTAGATTATTTCAACTGAAGGTGGGTGTTAGCGGGTACAAGATTATTCGTCGAGCCAATCGGGTAAATCACTTAACCCCATCGCCTGGCGCACCAATTGAGGTTTGACCCCTGGCAAGTTATCAGCCAGCGTTAAGCCAATATCACGCAGTAGTTTTTTAGCCGGATTACTGCCCGCAAACAGGGAGCGGAAACCCTGCATACTGGCTAGCATCATCGCGGCACTGTGTTTACGGCGGCGCTCATAGCGGCGCAGATAAAGATGCTGACCGATATCTTTGCCCTGACGCTGCAAGCGGCGTAGTTCAGAAACCAGCTCAGCGGCATCCATAAAGCCCAGATTAACCCCCAGCCCGGCCAACGGATGCACGGTATGGGCGGCATCCCCCACCAGCGCCAGTCGGTGTGCAGCAAAGCTGCGGGCATAACGCCCCGCCAGCGGGAAAGTCTGCCGCTCACTTTCAAGCTGACATTGCCCCAAACGCAGATCAAATGCCATTCCCAACTCGCGGTTAAACTGCTCGGCGGGCAGCGCGGATAACTCGGCGGCGCGCTCAGGGGATAATGACCAAACTATCGAGCAAAGGTGTGGGTCACTAAACGGCAGAAAAGCCAAAATACCATCACCATGAAAGACTTGACGAGCGGTGGCTTGATGAGCCTCTTCCGTGCGAATGGTTGCTACCAACGCATGGTGGGCATAATCCCAAAATGTCAGCGGGATATCCGCATGTTGGCGCAACCAGGAGTTAGCCCCATCTGCCCCCACCACCAGTTTGGCACTTAGCATTCGGTCATCTGTTAAAGTGATAAAGGCTTCGCTTTCACCCCAAGCCACCTGTTTAAGGCTCGCAGGTGCCAGCAGGGTGACATCAGCCAGTTGACTGGCACGCTGCCATAACGCCTGCTGGATCACCCGATTTTCAATGATATGACCGAGATGACTGAAACCATATTCATCGGCATGGAAAGCAATTTTACCAAAACTGTCTTGGTCCCATACTTCCATTCCACTATAAGGGCTGGCACGCAGGGCTAAGATATTCTCCCATACACCAATTTTTTGCAGTAAGCGCTCACTGGCAGCATTGATCGCCGAGACACGAAGCGCCAACGCCCCCGCTACCGGTGCAGATAACGGCTCCACTATCGGCTGATGCTCAATAATAGCAATGCGCAACCCGCTGCCTTGTAGCCCACAGGCCAGTGCCAGACCGACCATTCCGCCGCCGGCGATTACCACGTCATATGATTGCATACCGAGATATATCCCATAAAAATATGAACTTCATTTACCCTATAAACTTCTCGATGCAGGAACGCGGCAAGCGAGATACAAATCGGTCGAGAACCGATTTGAACAGCATTTATACTGCCCGCAGGGTGAGCTTCAGCGATGAGGTTCATTAATCCCGCAGAGCTTACACCTGTAAGTGATTCGGGTTATTAAGCACAGCCAACACACCTGCAACGTAAAAGATGACGGGTAAAACTAACGCTTAACCCACCCCAATGTCTGCCGCGCAAAAGTATCACGTATTGCAGGCAACTGTTCCATTGACATCAGCGCAAGATTGCGGCCAACCACCAGCGGCCCATAGCGGTTGGCAAACAAGCGAATTAAACCATCGGTCACACCAACAGTCGCTTGTTGATCCGGCTGACGGCGCTGCTGATATTGGGCAAGCACGGCATAATCGCCGGGATCACGCTCTGCCTGAGCAACTGTTTCAGCTAACGATATTACATCGCGCAGGCCCAGATTAAAGCCCTGACCGGCGATCGGATGCAGCGTTTGTGCGGCATTGCCCACCAGCGCCAAACGGTGGCTGACATGGCGTGAGGCCGTGAGTAACTGCAACGGGTAGCTATGGCGTTTACCCGCATGGAGGATCCTCCCTAACCGCCAACCGAAGGCTTGCTGCAACTCCGCGACAAAGCGGGCATCATCCCAACTGTCAACCCGTTGTTGGTCTTGTTTGGCATGACACCAGACCAGAGAGCTGCGCCCTTCAGACATCGGCAATAATGCCAACGGCCCGTGGCGAGTAAAGCGCTCAAATGCACGTCCATTAGGCAATTGAGCGGTGGTGACATTGGCTATCACCGCAACCTGCTGGTAGTCCTGCTGTTGCCATTGAATATTACAGGTGCGCGCCAGCACCGAGTGAGAACCATCAGCGGCCACCAGTAATTTGGCACTTAGTTGCTGCCCGTTATCCAGCGTGACACTGGCTGATTCCGCGCGACGAACCACATCAACCACGGTTGCCGGGCAATGCAGTGTCACTCCTGGCGCGTTGTTCAGCAACGTAAATAGCCGCTGCCCTGCCTCATGCAGCTCGATAACATTGCCCAACGCCGGAACACGATAATCTGCCGCGCGTAAGTTCACAAAACCGGCATGGCCGCTATCACTGACATGCACATGTTTGATCGCGGTGGCGCAGTCAGCCAGCGACGACCAGATACCGATGCGCTCCAATTGCTGACAGGTGCCCTGCGCCAGTGCAATCGCTCTGGCATCAAAACCCGGATGTTGCCGGCTTGCAGGCAACTGTGCTTCAACCAAAGCAACGGGAACCCTCCCCTGAGTAAGAGAGGATATAGCCAGCGCCAGTGTTGCACCGGCCATGCCGCCACCCACAATGATTACACTCATCCGTTATCTCGCCGCCGCCATCAGTGCTTCAATGGCATCGGGATCTTTGACCACACTGGCGGTCAGGTTCTCATTGCCATCAGCAGTGATAACAATATCATCTTCAATACGAATACCAATGCCACGGTATTTCGACGGCACATCAGCATCTGGCGCGATATACAGACCCGGTTCAATGGTCAGCACCATACCCGGTTCCAGAATACGACCACGGTCACTATTGATATAATCGCCGACATCATGCACATCCAACCCCAGCCAGTGGCTCAGGCCGTGCATAAAGAAAGGCCGATGTGCTTGCTCGGCAATGAGCTGCTCGACATCCCCTTTCAGGATACCCAGCGTCACCAGACCGGCAACCATGATGCGCACCACTTGTTCGGTCACTTCGCGAATACTGGTGCCAGGCCGGTACAATTCCAGAGCTTTGTTAATTGACGCCAGTACGATGTCATAAATTTCGCGCTGAGCTGGCGTGAATTTACCGCTAACCGGGAAGGTGCGAGTGATATCACCGGCATAGCCCTGATATTCACAACCCGCATCAATCAGCACCAATTCGCCATCGCGCAGTTCACACTCATTTTCAGTGTAATGCAGAATACAGCCGTTTTCACCGCCACCAACGATAGTGTTATAGGCGGGATAACGCGCGCCGTGGCGGGTAAATTCATGCAGAATTTCCCCTTCCAATTGATACTCAAACATACCAGGGCGGCACTTTTCCATCGCGCGGGTATGGGCTTGCGCACTTATTTCACCAGCGCGGCGCATCATGGTAATTTCTTCTTCTGACTTAAACAGGCGCATTTCGTGCAGCCAGGGCCGCCAGTCAGTTAAGGTTGCAGGTGCGCGCAGATTTTTACGAAAACCGTTACGTAATCTTTCCAGCGCGGCGAAAACGATTTTATCCGCATAAGCATATTGCCCCTGCGCGTGATAAATCACATCAAGGCGATTAAGCAGTAAATAGAGTTGTTCGTCGATTTCATCGAAAGGGAGTGCGCGGTCAACACCCAACTTAGCGGGGGCGGCATCTTGCCCTAAACGGCGGCCAAACCAGATTTCAGCGGTTAAATCCCGCACCCGGTTAAACAGCACGCTGTGGTTATGGCTCTCATCGCTTTTTACCAGAATCAATACCGCTTGTGGCTCATTGAACCCGGTCAGATAGCTAAAATCGCTGTTCTGCCGATAAGGATATTCAGAGTCCGCACTGCGCGTAGCCTCAGGCGCGGCAAAAAACAGGGCTGCACTGCCCACCGCCATCTTCGCTAACAACGCCTGACGGCGGTTCTGGTATTCTTGTTGAGTCATCACACCCTCCTGAAATTGCCGAATTTAATCACCTGAATTCAATATATTACACGCTTTAAATTAATGTAACGTTGGCTTGCGCACTTCTGGAGCTGTCGGCTTTTGTCGAGTGAATTCGATATGACATAAAATCGCGGCTACACGTACATATTCGAGAACTTCTTCTAAGGATTGCGCCAGTTCTTCTTGATCTTCATCTTCGTCGTAACCTAATTGGGCAATATTACGCAGGTCATCAATGGCTTCGCCCACTTCATCTTTCACCTGAGCCAGCTTGGGTTGCAGCATCCCCAGCCCCAGCAGAAAGTGATTTACCCAGCCAGAAAGGGCATCTGCACGATCAAATACCGTGGCATCTTCCCCTTCAGGGAGAAGCAACTGGAACATAAAACCTTCGTTCTCCAATGCTTCTTGTGTTGCTTCATGTAACTGTTGTAACGGTAAACTGAGCGCTTGTGGGAAGGCGACACCTTCGTTAGTCAGATCATGCACCAGCGTCTGCCAGCCATTGTCTTTACTGCCACCACACAGCATACCGCTGATCAGGCCATGCATTTCAGCAGGGGTGAGTGCCACTCTGCCTGCTGGTTCAATGCCAGGGCAAGTGATTGGTAAGTTGGTAATGTATTCTCTATAGACATGCGTATTGGTCATCGTTGGCAGGATAAGTTCGTGTTATGCTACCACCAAGAAAGGTCGCTATACCAGAAAACGCAACACGCTATACCCTATGGGGATTAGGGGTTGAATCTTGGTATCAAGGTATATATAGTGACGCCCGCTTTGTAGCTACGAGCATTTTGCCTCTGGTTTGCAGGGCTGGCGCGAAAATTAGTCAGGAAGGTGGCATGTCTGCACAACCGGTAGATATTCAAATTTTTGGTCGCTCGTTAAGAGTCAATTGTCCGCCAGAACAACAAGATGCGTTGAACATGGCTGCAGAAGATCTTAACCAACGGTTGCAAGATCTTAAAGTTCGCACTAGAGTCACCAATACTGAGCAGTTAGTTTTTATCGCGGCATTGAATGTGTGTCACGAATTGGCTCAGGAAAGGTTGAAAACCCGTGACTATGCATCCAATATGGAGCAACGTATTCGGATGTTACAACAGACCATTGAACAAGCATTGCTTGAACAGGGTCGCATCTCTGAACGTCAGGATGCACAGTTTGAATAAATCTCTGTTGAGTGATAGATTCAGCAGTGAGTAAAAAATTTCTCTGAGGTGTTTGCCAGCGGGCCAGTCCCCTGAGCCGATATTTAATACCAACAGAATGTAGTGACTCCGTAACTGGTGCGCATGCTCGGTCCGCCGAGAAGCCTTAAGGTTGCGACGCTGCGTTCACCTTGAACCATGGGTTCAAGGGTTACAGCCTGCGGCGGCATCTCGGAGATCCCCTCTTTAACGGATAACCTGTATTCCAACGGTTATTACATTCAGTCTGACTAGTGGCAGCTCTTTGCCTACCTTAATCAATAACATGTCATATGAATCAACTATATACTCTTGAATCGATAACATGCATTTGAATCCGCAACATGCCCTTGAACGGCAAAGAATTCGCGGCGAAATACGTGAGCGTCGGCGTGTTTTAACTCCAGAACAACAACAGCATTCTGCCAATCTCGCAGCAAAACGCATTGCTTCCCATTACCGAATTCAGCAGGCCAACACTGTTGCCGTATTTCTCTCTTTTGATGGCGAGTTAGATACCGGCCCGGTTATTAAGCTATTGTGGCAGCAGAAAAAACAGGTTTATTTGCCCGTACTTCATCCCTTCAGCCCCGGTAATTTGCTGTTCCTGCGTTATCAGCCTGATAGCCCGCTCATTCGCAATCGCCTTAAAATTCTTGAACCACCATTAGATGTACGCGACGTGTTGCCCCTAAACCGGTTAGATGTGGTGATAACCCCGCTGGTGGCGTTTGATAGCCACGGGCAACGTTTAGGGATGGGTGGAGGGTTTTATGACCGTACACTGCAACACTGGCAACATGATGGCCCATATCCTATTGGCCTGGCCCATGATTGCCAATGGGTAGATCACTTACCATCTGAGCTGTGGGATGTGCCGTTACCTGAAATTGTGACACCAGCCAAAGTGTGGCAGTGGATTAATTAAAGTCCCGCGATAATAAATAAAAAACCCGGTATCCGCAGATACCGGGTTATCAGGCACCATTCGCCAGTGATGTTTTACTCATTAGTAAAGTAAACGCGCACGGATAGTTCCTGGAATTGCTTTCATCGCCAGTAATGCTTTCTCTGCATTTTCTGCATCATCCGTTTCAACATCAATAACGACGTAACCGATTTCAGCGCTGGTTTGCAAATATTGCGCCGCAATGTTGACGTTTTGTTCAGCAAAAATTTTGTTAATACTGGTTAGAATACCCGGACGGTTTTCATGAATATGCAGCAGGCGGCGGGTATTATCACCATGCGCGGGCAGAGAAACCTCAGGGAAATTCACCGCCGATAACGTTGAACCGTTGTCGGAATATTTCGCCAGTTTACCAGCCACTTCATCACCGATGTTTTCCTGCGCTTCCTGAGTAGAACCACCGATATGCGGAGTCAATAACACATTATCGAACTCGCACAACGGCGAATTAAACGGATCTTTATTGGTGGCAGGTTCTTCAGGGAACACATCAATGGCCGCGCCAGCCAAGTGATTACTCGCTAAAGCATCGCACAGCGCCGCGATATCAACCACCGTGCCGCGTGAGGCATTAATCAGGAGGGCACCCGGCTTCATTAATGCCAATTCTTCACGGCCAATCATATTCTTGGTGGAATGATTCTCCGGCACATGCAGGCTAACCACATCACTCATATTCAATAAGTCTGACAGGTGGCGAACCTGCTGCGCATTGCCCAAGGATAACTTGTTTTCAATATCGTAAAAAAACACCTTCAGCCCGACACTTTCAGCCAGAATCCCCAACTGAGTCCCGATATGACCGTAACCGATAATACCGAGCTTTTTACCGCGAGCTTCATAGGAGCCGACGGCCAGTTTATTCCACTCACCACGGTGCGCTTTAGCATTTGCCGATGGAATGCCACGGAACATCAGCAGTAACTCACCCAGCACCATTTCGGCCACTGAACGGGTATTGGAGAAAGGCGCGTTGAATACCGGCACGCCACGCTTGGTCGCGGCATTTAAATCAACCTGATTGGTACCGATACAGAAGCAACCCACTGCGACCAATTTTTCTGCTGCCGCAAAGACTTCTTCGGACAGATGCGTGCGCGATCGAATGCCGATGAAGTGAGCATCTTTAATCGATGCTTTCAGTGATTCGGTGTCTAAGGCACCTTTATGGTATTCAATATTGCTATAACCGGCTGCACGCAGATTATCAACCGTGCTCTGGTGAACCCCTTCCACTAACAGAAACTTAATTCTGTCTTTCTCCAATGATACTTTTGCCATGTCCCCGACCCTATTTTCAGACTTCAGATGTGGCTGCCGCTATCGAATGAATCCGGTCAGCACCCTGTCAACATAACAAATATTACGCCGGCAGCAATACAAACGATTGCCTGGCTGTCAGCATAACCATCAGTGTGGATGTTAATTTATGGAAGAAAAGACTGACAAAAATAGCGTTAATGGCAGGTTAATGAAATGAAATGGCGAAATGTGATATATATCACCAAATTTAGCCATTTAAAGAAAAGAGACTTAAAGGCAAAAAATCATCAGGATAAAGCGTCTAAACCTCATCCTGAAGCCATTTAACCGATCACTTTGCTATGATGGTTCTAACGCCATCAGCAGTACCAATCAGTGCCACATCAGCGCCACGATTAGCAAACAGCCCAACGGTGACCACCCCGGCAATACCATTGATTTTATTTTCAAGCGCAATGGCATCCAGAATAGTCAGATTGTGCACATCCAAAATAACGTTACCGTTATCGGTCAGCACATTCTGGCGATATTCCGGTAACCCACCCAATTTCACCAGTTCGCGAGCAACATAAGAACGCGCCATCGGAATAACTTCAACCGGCAGCGGGAACCTGCCCAGCACATCAACCTGTTTCGATGCATCTGCGATGCAAATAAACTTACGGGCAATGGCGGCAATGATTTTCTCGCGGGTCAGTGCCGCACCGCCGCCTTTGATCATCTGCATCTGGCCGTTAATTTCATCAGCGCCATCGACATAGATATCCAGTACATCGACTTCATTGCAATCAAATACCTGAATACCTAAACTTTTCAACTTAGCGGTAGAGGCATCCGAGCTGGAAACAGCCCCTTCTATCTGATGTTTAATCGAGCCGAGAGCATCAATAAAATGTGCCGCAGTGGAGCCAGTACCCACCCCAACGATAGTGCCGGGTGTGACATACTCCAACGCAGCCCAGCCCACTGCTTTTTTAAGTTCATCCTGAGTCATGGTAAGTTCACGCCTTGATGTGAAAGAAAACCTGACGTCATTATAGAGCATATACGTGATAAAACGTCGCAATAAAGCCTGCCTGCGGGGTGGTTAATTTTAGCTGGATCACAGTTTCGTCAGTTTATTTGTGGCGGGCCTATCTGCATTCCAACATAGAAAAATGATCAAAATGTGGCATAGTGCGGTATTAACTTAAATATTTGGAGAGATGACTCCGATGAAACGCCCAGACTACCGAACGCTACAAGCGCTGGACGCGGTGATCCGTGAGCGCGGCTTTGAACGCGCGGCACAAAAACTTTGCATCACCCAATCGGCAGTGTCTCAACGCATTAAGCAGTTGGAAAATCTGTTCGGTCAACCGCTACTGGTGCGCACGGTGCCTCCCCGCCCGACTGAACAGGGGCAGAAGTTGCTCGCTTTGCTGCATCAGGTTGAACTGCTGGAAGAAGAGTGGCTTGGCAATGATAACGGTGGCGATACGCCGCTGTTACTGTCATTGGCAGTCAACGCCGACAGTCTGGCGACCTGGCTGCTCCCTGCGCTGAAACCGGTGCTGGTAGACTCCCCTATTCGGCTGAATTTGCAAGTCGAGGATGAGACCCGAACGCAAGAGCGGTTACGTCGGGGTGAAGTGGTGGGGGCTGTCAGTATCCAACCACAACCGCTGCCAAGTTGCCTGGTTGATCAACTCGGCGCACTGGATTACCTGTTTGTTGCATCAAAACCGTTTGCAGATCGTTATTTCCCCAATGGCGTGACCCGCTCGGCATTGCTGAAAGCGCCAGCCGTAGCCTTTGACCATTTGGATGATATGCATCAGGCGTTTTTACAGCAGAATTTCGATTTGTCACCGGGCAGCGTACCCTGCCATATTGTTAACTCTTCCGAAGCCTTTGTGCAGTTAGCAAGGCAGGGAACCACCTGCTGTATGATCCCGCATCTGCAAATTGAAAAAGAGTTGGCATCTGGCGAATTGATTAATCTGACGCCGGGGCTATTGCAGCGGCGAATGCTGTTCTGGCATCGATTCGCACCAGAAAGCCGGACGATGAGAAAGGTGACTGACGCCCTGTTATCTCACGGGCGTCAGGTATTACGGCAAGACTAGCTTATTTCGCAGCGGTAGCAGGCGTGTTGGCACTGGTTTTCAGCTCAAATACTACGTCAACCTGATCATCAAAATGGATGGTCTGTTGTTCGTAGGTTTGAGCTGCATCACTTGCCGGAGCGGCTTCAGCACTTTTGAACATACGGGCTACCGGCATTGGCTGGTAGTTAGCAACATGGTAACGGATGCTGTATACCGGTCCCAACTTCACCTTAAATCCATCAGCCAACGAACCGGCCTGAGTGATGGCATTCTCAATGGCTTTTTTACGCGCCTGTTCGCGGTAAACATCAGGGTTTGCTACTCCTAATTCCACCGCACGAATCTCATTTAGGCCCGATTTCAGCGCACCATCCAGTAAATCATTCAATTTATCCAGTTGGCGCAGTGTTACCTGCACCTGACGCACCGCACGGTAGCCTTTCAGCACGGCTTCGCCGGTCTTCTGGTAATCGTATTCTGGCTGGGTACGAATGTTAGCCGCATTGATATCTTTCTTTTCAATGCCGTTTTTACGTAGAAAATCAAAATATTGCGCTACCCGCGTATCAACCTGTTTTTTCGCATCCGCAGCATCTTTGGACGATACGCTAACTTCAATTGCGATGGTCGCGATATCCGGTGTCGCATCAACGCTGGCAGTTCCGGAGGTGACAACATGCGGCCCTTCTGGCACTTCGGCAGCTTGAGCTTGTAGCGCCAAAGGTAACGTCCCTAATCCCATCATTGCGGCCAAAGCCAATGTCTTCAACTTCACGGTGCCTCCTAAGATAATCATAATAAAACTAAGACAACCGTAGCATATCTTACTGAATTAGGGATTCGGATTAATGATAAAAACTCACAGGTTCAATCCCTGTCGTGCTAACTGAAAAGCGATAAACCACATCACGCCGCCGACCAGTAAATTAATGACTCGCTGTGAGGTTGGCCGGTTAAGCCACGGCGATAACCACGCCGCCAACAACGCCAGCGCAAAAAACCAGGTAACCGAAGCGCTCACCGCACCAAAAGCAAACCACGGCCGCACATCAGGTAAAAGCTGCCCACCCAGGCTGCCCAGCACCACGAAAGTATCAAGATAGACATGAGGATTCAGCCAGGTCACTGCCAGCAGTGTTATCACTATCGGCCAGCGGCCCTGTGCACCGGTGGCTAGCATTGATGTGGCATCAGCTCCCCGCCATGCCGCCCTCAACGCGCCCCAGCCATACCACAGCAAGAATGCTACGCCACCCCAGGTAACCAATGCCAACAGCAAGGGGGAACGGCTCAGTAAGGCGCTACCGCCAAAAATTCCGGCACAAATTAAGATAATATCGCTCAACGCGCACAAAGAAGCACTCATCAGATGGTGCTGGCGTTTTATGCCCTGATTCATCACAAAAGCGTTTTGTGGCCCAAGGGGTAAAATCATCGCAGCACCAAGCACAAAACCCTGTAAATACACAGCTAACATACTGTTACCTCTAAATAATACTCAGAACTAACTGAGAGAAAATGAGAGCAATTAGCAGCATAGTACGGGGATAAAATCATCAGAGGAAATTGATATTTCTTATCTACTATAAGAAAAACTAATAATTAATAAACTGAAGCTCATGCGGGAGAAAAATAAATGAAAAAGAGAAAAAACGGGCTAAAAATAGCCCGTATTGACCACTGGCAAAGTCAACTGAAGGGGAATCGTGCCGTTGGGGTCATAGCGACGGAGTCGCCGGAGCGCCCCTAGGTGCGGTAACCCCTTCACTCACTAGCTATCAGCAGCTAAGCTGTCGGAGCAGATTCTGCTTTATCAACCTGATGCAAATGCACATCCATCTGTGGGTAAGGAATGCCAATTTTGTGAGCATCCAGCGCGCGCTTGAAGTTTTCCATCAGATCCCAATACACTTCCATCGCATCGCCATTAGTTGTCCAGACGCGCACGGTGAAGTTAAGGGAAGACGCGGCCATCTCATTTAGACGCACCGTGACACCGTTGTCATGCATGATGCGCTTATCTGCGGCAATGATGTCACCCAGCACTTTCTTCACCACATCAATATCAGCGTCATAGGCAACACCAATAACCATGTCGGTGCGGCGGTTCGGCTCACGACTGGTATTGATGATGTTGTTGGCAATGATTTTACCATTTGGCACTACAATGATTTTGTCATCAACCGTCCGCAGTGTGGTGGAGAAGATCTGCACCTGCACTACCGTACCCGCGACACCACCCAGATCAACATACTCGCCCGCTTTGAACGGACGGAAGGCCACCAGCAGCACACCGGCGGCAAAGTTGGACAGTGAGCCTTGTAGCGCCAAACCAACAGCTAAACCGGCAGCACCGATAACCGCAATAACTGACGCGGTCTGCACCCCAAGACGCCCCAGAACGGCAACAATAGTGAATGCCAGAATACTGTAGCGCGCCATTGCTGCCAGAAAATCAGCTACGGTGACATCAATGCCACGTAACTTCATGACACGGCCCAGCATCCGTGATACGACTTTAGCGATAATTGAACCGACAGTCAGTATCATCAGTGCGGCCACGACATTCACCGCATATTGAATCAGCAGATCCTGGTTATCCACCAACCAAGTGCTCGCATTATTGATTCCATCAACTACGTTTAATTCTTCCATTTAAACCATCCTACAAAAAGCTCCCAGCGGGAGAGATTACATAAAAATGAATAAAAAATGCCGACTAACACTCCAGACAACCTGCTTAGGGTAACGAACAATAGGAAACGTTGCCAATTCGAAGAAAGGGTTAAATTCTGAAATATCAGACAATTCTGCAAATAGTGGCACAAATAGCCGTGATTAATCGCAGAGTTCAGACAAGAAAAAAGGCCCCGCAGGGCCTTTTAGTCTTTTAAAGCGGAGCTGAATTACAGAACGTCTTTCGCGTTCAGTTCTTCAAATGCTTTTTCCAGACGAGCGACCATAGTCACCTGTGCAGCACGCAGCCACGCACGCGGATCGTAGAATTTCTTGTTCGGCTTGTCAGCACCTTCTGGGTTACCCAGTTGGCCTTGCAGGTAAGCTTCGTTCTTTTTGTAGTAGCCCAGAATACCTTCCCACGTTGCCCATTGGGTATCGGTGTCGATATTCATTTTCACTACGCCGTAGCTAACCGCTTCTTTGATTTCAGCAGCAGTAGAACCTGAACCGCCGTGGAATACGAAGTTCAAGCTGTTGTGCGGCAGATTGTGTTTCTTGGAAACATAATCCTGAGAATCACGCAAAATAGTTGGGGTCAGTTTCACGTTACCTGGCTTGTAAACACCGTGTACGTTACCGAAAGAGGCAGCGATGGTGAAACGTGGGCTGATAGCGTTCAGTTTTTCGTAAGCATAATCAACATCTTGTGGTTGAGTGTACAGTGAAGATGCGTCCATATGGCTGTTATCCACGCCATCTTCTTCACCACCGGTACAACCCAGTTCGATCTCCAGCGTCATACCCATTTTCGCCATGCGAGTCAGGTACTTGCTACAGATTTCGATGTTTTCTTCCAGGGACTCTTCAGACAAATCAATCATGTGAGAAGAGAACAGCGGTTTGCCGGTCGCTGCGAAATGTTTCTCGCCTGCGTCCAACAAGCCGTCTAACCAAGGCAGCAATTTCTTGGCGCAATGGTCAGTATGCAGAATCACTGGAACACCGTAGTGTTCAGCCATCTGATGCACATGGTGCGCACCAGAGATAGCGCCCAGAATTGCAGCACCCTGACCTTCTGCTTTAACGCCTTTACCTGCGATAAATGCAGCACCACCGTTAGAGAACTGCACGATAACCGGCGCACGCACTTTGGCTGCTGTTTCCAGCACTGCGTTGATAGAGTCGGTGCCGACACAGTTAACTGCTGGCAGAGCAAAGTTGTTTTCTTTTGCTACTGCGAACACTTTCTGAACGTCATCACCTGTGATGACACCTGGTTTTACGAAATCAAAAATTTTAGACATGTACGTTGTCCTGTTTCGTCGACTGAAGATAGCAGCTATCCGGGAGGATAGGCCCTAAATGTAAATCGGTTTCGCCAGCTAAAGCCCGCAGGCTCGATTAGCTAAAAGCGAAACGGGCGGCTCTCGCCCCCCGTTATCTAAATTACTGCTTGGCGCGCTCTTCCAGCATCACAACCGCTGGCAGTTTTTTCCCTTCTACGAACTCAAGGAATGCACCGCCGCCGGTGGAGATGTAAGAGATTTTGTCAGCAATACCGAACAGATCGATTGCTGCCAGAGTGTCACCGCCGCCTGCGATAGAGAATGCGTCGCTTTCTGCGATGGCACGAGCCACGATTTCGGTCCCTTTACGGAAGTTAGGGAACTCGAACACACCAACCGGGCCATTCCACAGAATGGTTTTGGCGTTTTTCAGGATCTCAGCCAGACGCTCCGCAGATTCGTCGCCCAAGTCCAGAATTTGCTCGTCATCTTTGATTTGGTTAGCCGGCTTGAGGGTTGCAGCGGCAGTTTCAGAGAACTCGGTTGCAACACGCACATCGGTAGGAACGGGGATATCACACGTTTCCAGCAGGCGTTTTGCTTCTGGGATCAAGTCTGCTTCATACAGAGATTTACCCACATTGTGGCCTTGAGCGGCAACGAAGGTATTGGCAATACCGCCACCAACAATCAGTTGGTCTGCAATTTTAGACAGAGCACCCAATACAGTCAGTTTGGTTGAAACTTTAGAACCACCTACAATGGCAACCATTGGACGCGCTGGGTTACCCAGTGCTTTGCCCAAGGCTTCCAGCTCGGCTGACAACAGCGGGCCAGCACAGGCGATCGGGGCAAATTTACCCACACCATGAGTAGAGGCTTGTGCACGGTGCGCAGTACCAAACGCATCCATCACATACACATCACACAGTGCAGCATATTTCTTAGACAGCGCTTCGTCGTCTTTCTTCTCGCCTTTGTTAAAGCGAACGTTTTCCAGCACCACTAACTCGCCAGCTGCAATTTCAACGCCATCCAGATAGTCTTTCGCCAAACGCACCGGAGCAGACAATTTGTCTTTCAGGTAGTTAACCACTGGCAGCAAGGAGAACTCTTCGTTGTACTCGCCTTCGGTCGGGCGACCCAAGTGAGAGGTAACCATTACTTTAGCGCCTTGCTTCAATGCCGCTTCAATCGTCGGCAGAGATGCACGGATACGCGCATCAGAAGTCACTTTGCCATCTTTTACCGGAACATTGAGGTCCGCACGGATCAGCACGCGAAGGCCTGCCAGACTCAGATCGGTCATCTTAATTACAGACATGGTGAATCCTCTTGTTGATTCTCTTTAAAGTTGCATAAGCTGCACATCAACGTTGATAAAATCGCAATAAAACACGAAAAATCAATACGTTAACGTGCCATACTAGAAACCACTTCTGGCCATCGCCAATGTCGTATCCAACATTCTATTGGCGAAACCCCATTCGTTATCGCACCATACCAAGGTCTTAATCAGGTGCTGCCCGCTGACCCGCGTCTGCGTGCAATCGACAATCGCACTGTGCGGATCATGGTTAAAATCGGTCGACACCAATGGTAATTCCGTATAGTCAACTATACCACGAAATGAACCTCTTGCTGCCTTTTGCAAAAGCTGGTTAACCTCAGCGACACCAACCGGGTTTGTCACACTGACGCTTAAATCGATAGCCGTGACGTTGATGGTTGGCACCCTTACTGAGATGGCTTCAAACCGGTCACAAAACTTCGGAAAAATACGGGTAATCCCTGCTGCCAGTTTGGTATCAACCGGAATAATCGACTGGCTTGCGGCTCGGGTACGACGTAAATCCTGGTGATAAGCATCAATAACCGGTTGGTCATTCATTGATGAATGAATGGTCGTCACCGTGCCGGATTCAATCCCATAGGCATCATCCAACAACTGAATAATAGGAATAATGCAGTTGGTGGTACAGGAAGCGTTGGAAACAATTCGGTGGTTCGCCTGTAAATCCAGATGATTAACCCCATACACCACCGTCGCATCCAAATCATGACCACCGGGATGGGCAAACAACACCTTTTTGGCACCGGAGGTTAAATGCGCCTCACCATCGGCACGGCTACCATAAACGCCGCTGCAATCCAGAACCACATCAATTCCTAACTCACCCCAGGGTAACTGCCCAATTTCTGGCTGATGTATCAGCCGGATAATATCGTCCCCAACGTATAATTTGTCACATTCCTGACGAACATCCCAGGCAAAGCGGCCGTGGCTGGAGTCATACTTCAACAGATGGGCCATCCCTTCTGCATTAGCTAACTCATTGATTGCGACCACTGAAATTTCTGCCCGCCGACCTGATTCATACAATGCGCGTAAAACGCTCCGGCCAATGCGGCCGAAACCATTTATCGCTATACGGATTGTCATGTTACTCCCTGCTGCTGGTTATTATCATGCAACCCCATAGCGTACTGCACCGCACCCTAAGATGTTAATCGTCTTATCACAATTGGGCCAGAATACTTCCGGTTTTTTCCTCAGCGAAATGTGCTGAAAGAGAAAGTGAATTATGACTGAAACGCTTCAGCCAGAATAAACCAAACTAATCATAAAAGGAATATCTGCCTGATAAAGGGCACAATTCATCCATCAATCGGCGAAAAAAAAGACCGCCGAAGCGGTCTTTTAACAGGTGCATTACCGGGGTTCTCATCACTATTTACAGCGATTGATAGCACTGGTAACGTCCTGCGGTTTGAACAAAAATTATTTCAACAACGCCTGAGCCTGAGCCACTACGTTTTCCAGGGTGAAACCAAACTCTTTGAACAGTAATTCCGCAGGGGCAGATTCACCGAAGGAATGCATACCCACAACAGCGCCATTCAGACCAACGTATTTGTACCAGTAATCTGCAATACCGGCTTCAACCGCAACGCGTGCGCTAACAGCCGATGGCAATACAGATTCACGGTAAGCCGCGTCTTGTTTGTCGAATGCATCGGTTGATGGCATAGACACAACACGGACTTTACGGCCAGCAGCAGTCAGTTGGTCAGCAGCGGCAACCGCCAATTCAACTTCAGAACCGGTAGCAATAAAGATCAGTTCAGGCTGGCCTGCACAATCTTTCAGCACATATGCGCCTTTAGAGATATTAGCTAACTGCTCAGCAGCACGTGGCTGTTGTGCCAGGTTCTGACGAGAGAAGATCAGTGCGCTTGGGCCGTCTTTACGTTCCAGCGCATATTGCCACGCTACCGCAGACTCAACCTGATCACATGGACGCCAGGTGCTCATGTTTGGTGTCACACGCAAGCTTGCCATCTGCTCAACCGGCTGATGGGTTGGGCCATCTTCGCCCAGACCGATAGAGTCATGGGTGTAAACAAAGATGCTGCGGATTTTCATCAGCGCAGCCATGCGCACTGCGTTACGGGCATATTCCACAAACATCAGGAAGGTTGCGCCGTAAGGGATGAAACCACCGTGCAGAGCGATACCATTCATGATGGCGGACATACCAAATTCACGCACACCGTAGTGAATGTAGTTACCCGCCAGATCGTCACCCAAAGACTTAGAACCAGACCAGATAGTCAGGTTGCTGGGTGCCAGGTCGGCGGAGCCACCCAAGAATTCAGGCAACACTTTACCGAAAGCTTCCAGCGCATTTTGTGATGCTTTACGGCTAGCAATTTTGGCCGGATTGGCTTGTAACTCTTCGATGAACTTCTTGGATTCAGTCGCCCAATTTGCTGGCAACTCACCGCTAACACGGCGTTTGAATTCAGCGGCCAGTTCTGGATATGCTTTAGCGTAAGCGGCGAACTTCTCGTTCCAGGCCGATTCTTTTGCCTGACCTGCTTCTTTAGCATCCCACGCGGCATAGATATCCTGTGGAATTTCAAATGCTGCGTATTTCCAACCCAAGGCTTCACGGGTAGCGGCAACTTCGTCAGCACCTAATGGTGCGCCATGTGAATCATGAGTGCCGGCTTTCTTCGGTGAACCAAAACCGATAATGGTTTTGCACATCAGTAGTGATGGTTTATCGGTAACTTTATGGGCGGCTTCGATGGCGGCTTTGATGGAATCAGCGTTATGACCATCAACATTCCGAACCACATGCCAGCCATAAGCTTCGAAACGTGCAGCGGTATCGTCAGTAAACCAGCCTTCAACATGACCATCGATAGAGATGCCGTTGTCATCATAAAATGCGGTCAATTTGCCCAGCTTCATGGTACCAGCCAGTGAGCAAACTTCGTGCGAGATGCCTTCCATCATGCAGCCATCACCCATAAATGCGTAGGTGTGGTGATCAACAACATCATGGCCAGGGCGGTTAAACTGTGCGCCCAGCGTGCGTTCTGCAATGGCAAAACCAACCGCATTAGCAACGCCCTGACCCAGCGGCCCGGTGGTAGTTTCTACCCCAGCGGTATAGCCGTACTCAGGGTGCCCTGGTGTTTTAGAGTGCAATTGACGGAAGTTTTTCAGCTCTTCCATCGGCAGATCATAACCGGTGAGATGCAGCAAGCTGTAGATCAACATGGAGCCGTGACCATTCGACAAGACGAAACGGTCGCGATCAGCCCAGTGTGGATTAGTCGGGTTATGGTTCAGATAATCACGCCACAGAACTTCTGCAATATCTGCCATGCCCATTGGGGCACCGGGGTGGCCGGAATTCGCTTTTTGCACGGCGTCCATGCTTAATGCGCGGATCGCGTTGGCAAGCTCTTTACGAGAGGACATGTTTTACTCCAGGTCGGATTAAAAAATAAAAAAAGCGTTCAAGGTTACCATTTTCTCAGACTCGACATTGAAACGGCAATCACTAAAACCAAATAAGCTATAACTTCCATATTAATGACCAATGGAATTTGCTGATTTTCAGAATAAAGCTATAGCTGTAACGCCCAAGGCGCGCTAACCTCGCTGCGTTTTTAGCCAAACAATGAGCAAATTAACCGCTCGGTGCGGCTGGAAGTATTCGTTTTTGCAAATAGACCGATACAAACCATACGTTGCAACGACTATTTCGGGCAAGACCTATTGCCGACAGAGTAGAACAACCGTCGTCGATTCAACAGCTATTAATGCGATAGTTGGCAATAATGTGATAGTGACTTAGGGATAATGAGGGTAAACAGATCCTCGCCCTTAATAAATTATTATCGCCAGCAAAATTGCCTTATCTAATGATAAAAATGGCATGACCACAGGAAGAAAGTGTTATGAAAATTCGTACCTCAATGATTGCACTAAGCCTTACGGCACTGCTTAGCGGTTGCCAGAATATGAGTGCTGATGGCTTGATGCAATCGGGCGCACAAGCGTTTCAGGCCGCAACCCTGAGCGATGCTGATGTCAAAACGCTCAGTGATAAATCTTGCGTAGAAATGGATCAGAAGGCTCAAATAGCACCGGCAGACAGCACCTATGCAAAACGTCTGGCCAAAATCTCAGCCGCATTGGGGGATAACATCAATGGTACGCCAGCTAACTATAAGGTTTATGTCACTAAAGACGTGAACGCTTGGGCGATGGCAAATGGCTGTATTCGTGTTTACAGCGGCCTGATGGACATGATGACCGACAATGAAGTCGAAGGCGTACTCGGCCATGAAATGGGCCATGTGGCGTTAGGCCATACCCGTAAAGCGATGCAAGTGGCTTACGGCACCACCGCCCTGCGCACTGCCGCAGCCTCTGCTGGCGGTGTTACCGGTCAGTTGTCCCAGTCTCAGTTGGCCGATATCGGTGAAAAACTGGTTAATGCGCAATTCTCACAAAAGCAAGAAAGCGAAGCCGATGATTACTCATTTGATTTGCTGAAAAAACGCGGTATCGATCCAAATGGTTTGGTCACCAGCTTTGAGAAGCTGGCAACGATGGAGGCTGGCCGCTCCAGCAGCATGTTTGATGATCATCCATCATCACAAGGGCGCGCCGATCATATCCGCCAACGTATCGCTGCCGGGAAGTAAATCCAAGTAGCTTATAATTATAACGCTCGTGATTATGCGGGCGTTATGACTCACTGCTGAACCTTCGTCACTGCTTATTTGTCATCCTTGAAGATCTATACTCAGATTGACCTCGATCTGGTCACCATTGATGCGCACCGGGTAGGTGTCTAAATCCCGATCACCGGGTTCGCGCAGACAGTATCCGGTTCGTACATCAAACAATGCGCCGTGCAATGGGCATTCGACTGTTTCACCCTCCATAAACCCCTGGCTTAACAATGCATTGGCATGAGGGCAAATATCCTCCATCGCAAAATATTCACCATTCACCAGATAGATACCGATGCTTTTACCCTCAGCCTGAGCGGAGAAAGGAGAGTCCGGCTTGACGTAATTGGCCTTACAAACACTAACCCATCCCATTAAAGCCCCCTCAGATTGTCACCATAAATCACTAACATTAGTGTGGTTGATATCCGCTGAATAACCAGTAACAGCACAAACAAAAAGGGCAAACTTGCGTTTGCCCTTTCGTCAATATTGGATAACCCGCTAGCCGTTATTCATCTTCAAGGTAGGTATAACCGTACAAACCCGCTTCGAACTCTTCCATAAATTGAGTTTGCAATTCTGCATCCAGATCCGTTTCTTTCACTTGATCGCGGAATTGGTTTAGCAATTTTTTCGGATTCAACTGCACATATTCCAGCATATCTGCGACGGTATCACCTTCGTCAGTCTGCTCGACTTCAACCGTGCCGTCAGGGAACACATACACATCTACTGCGGCAGTATCACCGAACAAATTGTGCATATTACCCAGAATCTCCTGATACGCACCCACCATAAAGAAGCCCAGCAGTGGAGGATTCTCTGCATCATACGGCGGCATCGGCATGGTGGTTGCCACACCGTCACCGTCGATATAGTGGTCGATAGTGCCGTCTGAGTCACAGGTAATGTCCAGCAATACCGCGCGGCGCTCTGGCGGCTTATTCAAGCCTTCGAGCGGTAATACCGGGAAGAGCTGATCGATACCCCATGCATCAGGCATGGATTGGAACAACGAGAAATTCACGTATAGCTTATCAGCCATGCGCTCTTGTAGTTCATCAATAATGGGCCGGTGCGCGCGATTGCTTGGGTCCAGTTGCTTCTGGATATCATTACAAATGCTCAAATACATCTGCTCTGCCCAAGCGCGTTGTGTCAGGTCCAGTATGCCGTGGGCATATTGGCTATGCACATCATGTAAGTCCATCTGGCTATCATGCAGCCATTCACGCAGTGAACGTCGATTTTCAGGCTCCTGCATCTCCTGCCAGGTATCCCACAGGCTTTCCAACGCACGAGGTGCATCTTCTTCCGGTGCCTGTGGTTCGCTGAACTCATTACGTTCCACACCAATAACATTGGATACCAGCACAGTATGGTGCGCAGTTACAGCACGACCAGACTCGGTAATCACGGTGGGATGTGGTAAGCCATGCTCGTTACAGGCATCACCGATACCCCAGATAACGTTATTGGCATATTCATTCAGGCCATAGTTAACCGAACAATCGGATTGGGAGCGTGTCCCTTCGTAATCCACCCCCAGACCACCACCCACATCGAAACACTGGATATTGACACCCAGTTTGTGTAATTCCACATAGAAGCGGGCAGATTCACGCACACCTGTGGAGATGTCACGGATGTTGGATAGTTGAGATCCCAAATGGAAATGCAGTAATTGCAGGCTCTCCAGGCTATTGGCTTTACGCAACATATCAACCAGTTGTAACACCTGAGTTGCTGACAAACCGAATTTAGATTTCTCACCGCCGCTCGCCTGCCATTTACCGGAGCCTTGTGATGCCAAACGCGCACGCACACCCAAGCGCGGCACAACATTCAGACGTTCAGCCTCTTCCAGTACCATTTTGATTTCTGACATCTTTTCGATAACCAGATAAACCTTATGGCCCAGTTTTTCACCGATCAACGCCAGACGAATATATTCACGGTCTTTATAGCCGTTACAAACAATAACCGAACGGGTCATGCCAGCATGAGCTAACACTGCCATCATTTCAGCTTTAGAACCCGCTTCCAGCCCTAACGGTTCACCGGAGTTCACCAGTGACTCAATCACCCGACGATGCTGGTTGACTTTAATCGGGTAAACCAGGAAATAATCGCCTTCGTAGCCGAAAGACTCACGCGCACGCTTAAATGCACCGTTGATTGAACGCAAACGGTGCTGCAAAATTTGTGGGAAACAGAATAACGCAGGCAGACGTTGCCCCTGTTCAAGCTGCATTCCTTTAACCAGTTGTGCCAAATCGACACGCGCCTCACGGACATCTGGATCAGGGCAAACACTAATATGACCCAACTCATTGACGTCATAATAGTTGCCACCCCAATAGGCGACGTTATATGTGCTCAGCATTTTGCTGGCATCGCGGTCATTCATGGCAACCTCCTGCATGGAGCGTAAAGAAACATGTGCGCCCGCAGCTACCGGACGGCCAATCAAGTTATCATCAGACATAATTCGCCTCTATTGCGATACTGACGATAAAGTCAGCCACTATCGCAGCCACAACCTGCAAGGACAAGCCGCGTGAATGCCAAACTGGCAGAAGATTGCACTAAAAAGCGCGCCCCACAAGCGGTTTATCTCAGCTATTCATTACCCAAAACAGGGTAAAACACGTTTAAATGTAAAATACGTTTGACTGTAAATACGTATTGAGATTTTGTGAATCGGATTAGCCGCAAAGTCCTCAAGCTAGCCGGATTCAGTGCTTCAGACGGTGATTAACCCGCCCGCGAATCCTGAGTCGCACCCATGTGGGTGTAACATCGCCTTGATGGTGTACAAGAAAGGAAGGTTGCAAGGGGAGATTGAACGTCAGAACGACGCAGCTGTTGATGTGCAGCAACCAGTAGACAACGGATCATTAATCCAACCACCTCCACGCATGCCGCTCTCAATGAACGGACAAGACCTTATTAATAGATAATAGACAAATTAAGTAACAGTTCGATGACGCCGCTATTTTAGTGCTCATCGCCGTTAAGCGCCTGAGTGTAAAACTCCGCGAATCTCACAATGAGCTAATGTCATCTTCTGCCATCTTCATCATTGCATATCAAATAAGCTGCGCGCGCAGTTTATACCTATAATGCGAGCAAAATGCAAAATGAAAATGGCCTGCAAGTGTATCAAGCGGTAAATAAATCAACTGACAACTAAAGCAAGAAATATCTTGATGCAAAAAGGGCTGGCATTAAGGGTAAAAGCTGACCTAAAATAGACGTCCAGATGTTAATACATCCAAAGATTCTAATTGCCAGAATGCTGAGTATGCGACAAATCATGCAAGGCTTCTAAATTGATATTCCCAAAAACGTGGTGTTGCAAGGTTGTTAGCTGCGGCGCCAGGTACGAATGGGATAAACTGCTAAGGCTTTGCCTAAAGAGGCGTTGCGAGATATCAACGTATCAGAATACTTCATTAAGTGAGGTTTCTGTTACCTGAAACTCAGCGCTATGCAGTGACTTTTCACTTGTATTTCAAGGTAAAGAAGATAATGGCTAAACACCTATTTACGTCAGAATCAGTTTCTGAAGGGCATCCGGATAAAATTGCGGACCAGATTTCTGATGCAGTTCTTGACGCGATTCTTGAACAAGACCCGAAAGCGCGTGTTGCCTGCGAAACCTATGTCAAAACGGGTATGGTCATGGTGGGTGGTGAAGTCACCACCAGCGCGTGGGTAGATATCGAAGAGATCACCCGTAATACCGTGCGCGAAATCGGTTATGTTAATTCTGAGATGGGTTTTGACGCCAACTCTTGCGCCGTTTTAAGTGCGATTGGTAAGCAATCTCCTGATATCAATCAAGGAGTTGACCGCTCAGACCCACTGGAGCAAGGCGCGGGCGATCAGGGTTTGATGTTTGGCTACGCCACCAACGAAACCAGCGTTTTAATGCCAGCCCCCATTACCTATGCTCACCGGTTGGTACAACGTCAGGCTGAAGTGCGTAAAAACGGCACGTTGTCGTGGCTGCGCCCGGATGCAAAAAGCCAGGTCACCTTCCAGTATGATAACGGCAACATTGTCGGGATTGATGCGGTAGTCCTGTCAACTCAGCATTCAGAAGATATCGGTCTGAAAGATTTACAAGAAGCGGTGATGGAAGAAATCATCAAGCCGATTTTGCCCGCCGAGTGGCTCACTGCAAGTACTAAATATCATATCAACCCAACGGGCCGTTTCGTGATCGGTGGCCCAATGGGTGACTGTGGTCTGACCGGCCGTAAAATCATTGTTGATACCTACGGCGGCATGGCACGTCATGGTGGCGGCGCATTCTCTGGTAAAGATCCATCCAAAGTTGACCGTTCTGCTGCTTATGCCGCACGTTACGTAGCAAAAAATATCGTCGCCGCGGGCCTGGCCGATCGTTGTGAAATTCAGGTTTCTTACGCCATCGGCGTTGCAGAACCCACCTCGATCATGGTGGAAACCTTCGGTACCGGGAAAGTTTCAGACGAGCAGTTAATTATTCTGGTGCGCGAATTCTTCGACTTACGCCCTTATGGCTTGATCAAGATGCTGGATCTGCTGCACCCGATCTATAAAGCAACCGCCGCTTACGGTCACTTTGGTCGTGAAGAGTTCCCTTGGGAAAATACCGACAAAGCCGACTTGTTGCGAGAAGCTGCTGGCCTGAAATAACTTTCAGACGGTAAGATCTCAATAAAAAAACCCCGCCAGCCGGGTTTTTTTTATGCTTGATTTTTTATGACTTTCGATAGCGCTCAATCAAGCTGAATATTGCCATTCCTGCCAGCATCGCGGCGACAAAGATGACACCTTTGTACATCCCCGCGCCCAGGAGCACCAACGCAGGCCCCGGGCATATCCCTGCCAACCCCCAGCCGATACCAAATAACACGCTACCGCCCATTAAACGCCGATCCACGCGGGTAGACGTTGGTATGTTAAGAGGAAGTCCTAGCCAAGTGGCGTTACGTTTTTTTGCCCAGCGAAAGGCCAGTGTCGCGACAACCACAGCCGCCATCATCACCAGAGCCAGTGATGGGTCCCATTGGCCGCCAATATCGAGAAACCCCAGAACCTTCACAGGGTTAGTCATACCGGCCACTATTAGCCCCAAACCAAAGAGCAGCCCCGCCAGCAATGAGAAGAATATATTCATAATCTGTTCCTAAGCCAGTAGATGACGAACCAACCACACCGTAATAAAACCGGACAGCATAAAACTCAAGGTGGCGACCAATGAACGCGGTGATAATCGGGCTAACCCACAAACACCGTGGCCACTGGTACAACCGGCACCATAGCGAGTCCCAATCCCGACCAGCAATCCGGCCAGAACCAGAACAGGTAAACTGCTATCAATCTGGATGATAGGTAGCGGGGTAAACAGGGAGTAAACCAAAGGAGAGGCCATCAATCCGGCAACAAACGCGACACGCCAAAAAACATCACCGATTTTCGGCGGCAGCAAACCACCTAAAATACCGCTGACACCTGCGATACGGCCATTCCATAACAAAAAAATAGCAGCAGCCCCGCCGAGAATAGCCCCACCAGCCAGTGCGCTGTAGGGCGTAAAGTTAGCCCAATCAATAGTCATCACTCACCTCTTGTTGTGGACAATAAAGCTGATACAACACCTCAAGCAGCGTCAATATCTTGCTATCAGCGATGGAATAAAATATGCGTTTCCCCTCTCGGCGGGTGTTTACCAACCCATCACAGCGCAAAATACCGAGCTGTTGCGAAAGTGTCGGTTGGTGAATGCCTAGTGCCGCTTCCAATTCACCAACGGCCTTCTCCCCCTGACTTAGTTGGCACAGTAATAACAACCGATCCTCATTCGCCAATATTCGCAGCACATCACAGGCTTGCCCTGCTGCATGCCTCATCAGAGTCATACTGATCATTTTATTGTTATTCATGTGTATCTCAGGTGTTGAAATTTCATTATATATTTTCATATTATATTTTTTTATATACTATTTCATTAAGAATAGACCAAACTACTGGCTTGCATCTGGTTATCTGCCGTTTTATTCTTCCGCGATATGAGTGCATTTAGAATCCCCATCGCGTTACAGCAAGCCGTTATGTGCTGTCTGCGCCACAAATTACAGCTGGCAAATCAGCATCTTGGCACCGACTATCCGGAGCCAAAAATTAACTACCATCAGCGCGGCACCAGCGCGGGCAGCGCTTATCTGCAATCCTTCGAAATTCGCCTTAATCCGGTATTATTGCTGGAAAATCAGCAGCCTTTTATTGATGAAGTTGTGCCCCACGAATTGGCCCATTTGCTGGTTTATCGCCAATTTGGTCGCGTTCCTCCGCATGGTAAAGAGTGGCGCTGGATGATGGAACAGGTATTGCAAGTCCCAGCCAGCCGCACTCATCAGTTTGAAGTCACCTCTGTGCGCAGTAAGACTTTCAATTACCAATGCAAGTGCCAGCAACACGCCTTAACCATTCGTCGCCACAATAAAGTGCAACGTGGTGAGAGCGAATATCGCTGCCGTCAATGTGGCGAAAAACTGCAATTTACGGTGGTAAAAAGCCGTTAGTAATTAACGTTACCTGTTATAAAACAGCACGTTAATTTGCCATCCATAAATATTATCTATAACCTGCCTGTTTTTCATCATCGGGCTGTTTTGAGATATGTTACGCAAACTTCTATTCCTGCTGGTTTTGTTCTCCCCACTGCTTGCGCTCCCCGGCTACAGCCAAAGTATCAATAACTTTTCTCAGGCAAAAGCGGTGGCTGCCAAAATCAATCAGGATGCGCCCGGTAGTTTCTACTGTGGTTGCCGCATTGATTGGCAAGGTAAAAAGGGTATCCCGGATCTACAAAGTTGTGGCTATCAGCCGCGAAAAAATGCCCAACGAGCTGCGCGAATCGAATGGGAGCATGTGGTTCCCGCCTGGCAATTTGGTCATCAGCGCCAATGCTGGCAGGAAGGTGGTCGCAAAAACTGCACAAAAGATCCTGTTTATCGTCAGATAGAGACTGACCTGCATAATCTGCAACCGGCTATCGGTGAAGTGAATGGTGATCGCAACAACTTTATGTATTCCCAATGGAATGGCGGCGACGGCCAATATGGTCAGTGTGCGATGAAAGTTGATTTCAAAAACAAGCTGGCAGAGCCTCCGGTTCGCGCACGCGGGACGATTGCGCGTACCTATTTTTATATGCGCGACCAGTACCAGTTGCGGCTTTCCAGCCAGCAAAGCAAGCTGTTTGATGCCTGGAACCGCCTCTATCCGGTAACAGAATGGGAATGTCTACATGATGAGCGCGTCGCAAAAGCACAAGGGAATCATAACCCTTATGTACAACGCGCTTGCCAGCAGCAAAAAGGCTAATCTAGTATATTGGCTGAGACATCCCTGCCTCTGGTATCCTTAGGCACTTATTTATTTCGTGTGGTGCCATTTGCCACACGGTATGTTTTCGTTTCAGGACGTCGATCAACTCATGCGTATACCCCGCATTTACCATCCGCAGCCTTTGCAAGCAAATACTGAACTGGCACTCAGCGATGAAGCGGCCAATCATGTGGGCCGAGTGCTGCGCATGATTGAAGGTCAAAATCTGCAACTCTTTGATGGCAGCAATCAGGTTTTCACCGCCGAAATTATCCGCGCCGATAAAAAAAACCTGATTGTACGCATCGCTGAAGGGCTGTTGGAAGACCGCGAATCACCACTAAATCTGCATTTAGGTCAGGTAATTTCTCGTGGCGAGAAAATGGAGTTTACCGTCCAGAAATCCATTGAACTGGGTGTCAATGTGATTACTCCGCTATTTTCCGAACGCTGCGGCGTTAAGCTCGATGGTGAGCGTCTGGCAAAGAAAATTCAGCAGTGGCAGAAGATTGCTATTGCGGCCTGTGAGCAATGCGGGCGCAATAAGATCCCGGAGATCCGCGAAGCAATGCAGCTATCTGAATGGTGTGCAGAGCAAGATGACAGCCTTAAGTTGAATCTGCATCCCCGCGCCAGCAACAGCATTAACACCCTCCCCTCGTCACTCAACAAAGTGCGTTTGTTGATTGGCCCGGAAGGCGGCCTTTCCGCCGATGAAATTGCCATGACCTCACGCCTTGGATTTACTGATATCCTGCTAGGGCCGCGAGTGCTGCGTACCGAAACTACCGCCCTTACCGCAATCACTGCTTTACAGGTGCGGTTTGGCGATCTGGGATAAAATTCGTTCCCGTTAGGAGAAAAGAATGATCAAGCTCGGCATCGTAATGGACCCAATCTCGTCCATTAATATCAAGAAAGACTCCAGCTTCGCTATGCTGTTGGAAGCGCAGCAGCGTGGCTGGGAACTGCATTATATGGAGATGGGTGACCTTTACCTGCGTGGTGGTGACGGCCGCGCTCGCACCCGCCTGCTGAATGTAAAACAGGACAAAGACGACTGGTTCAGTTTTGGCACAGAGCAAGACATCGCGCTGCATGATCTTGATGTCATTCTGATGCGTAAAGATCCGCCATTTGATACTGAGTTCATCTACGCCACCTATATTCTGGAACGTGCAGAAGATAAAGGCACGCTGGTGGTCAACAAGCCACAGAGCCTGCGCGACTGTAACGAAAAGCTGTTTACCGCGTGGTTCCCTGAACTCACACCAGACACACTGGTCAGCCGCAGTAAAGACCATATCCGCAAGTTCCATCAGGAACACGGCGATATTATTCTAAAACCGCTAGATGGTATGGGTGGCACCTCAATCTTCCGCGTGAAGCAGGATGACCCTAACCTGTCGGTTATTATTGAAACACTGACAGAGCTGGGCAGCCGTTTCTGTATGGCGCAGAATTTTCTGCCGGCCATTAAAGAAGGCGATAAACGTGTTCTGGTGGTCGATGGTGAACCGGTTCCTTATTGTTTAGCGCGAATTCCGGCGCAAGGCGAAACCCGCGGCAATCTGGCAGCCGGTGGCCGTGGCGAAGCCCGCCCACTGAGTGAAAGTGACTGGAAAATTGCTCGCGCGGTTGCACCGGTACTGAAGCAAAAAGGCTTAATTTTTGTCGGATTGGATATCATCGGCGATCGTCTGACGGAAATTAACGTCACCAGCCCGACTTGCATTCGTGAAATTGAAGCCGCCTTCCCGGATGTGTCGATTACCGGCATGCTGATGGATGCCATCGAAGTGCGGTTAGCAAACAAATAACCAAAAAATGACTTGAGCGCCGCTTACCGCGGCCTCATAAAAGTAAGGCCCAAGGATGGGCCGAATCATGAGCACAGCTAACAACCCTGCGGCTTCAAGGACGAAGGGGAGCCGTGACTTTATCCGCATTTATCCGCATACTGGCAGTATTTCATTCATTAACTCAGCGAATCCTCTCTATAACATAATGAATTTACAGCATCATTTTCTTATTGCTATGCCTTCACTTCAGGATCCTCAATTTAAGCGCTCGGTTGTCTATATCTGCGAGCACAATGATGAGGGGGCGATGGGGTTGGTCATTAACAAACCCTTGGAGCAGTTCACGGTAGAAACCGTATTGAAGAAACTGAATATCACGCCAACGCCTCGTGACCCATCAATACGCCTGGATAAACCAGTATTAGCGGGCGGGCCACTGGCAGAAGACCGTGGTTTTATTCTGCATTCGCCACGAGAAGGGTTTGGCTCCAGTATTCCTATCTCTCCTGAAACCATGATAACCACCTCTAAAGATGTGTTAGAGACATTTGGTACATCAGAGCAGCCTAAAAATCTGTTGGTAGCACTCGGTTATGCGGGCTGGCAGCAAGGGCAATTGGAACAGGAATTGCTGGATAACGCCTGGCTAACCACTGAAGCAGACACCAATATCCTATTTAACACGCCGATTGCTGAACGTTGGCAGGCCGCTGCCAATAAATTGGGTATTAATATCTTTAATATTGCTCCGCAGGCAGGACACGCATAATGTCTAACCGCACCATTATCGCCTTTGATTTTGGAACCAAAAGTATCGGCGTGGCTATCGGTCAGGAAGTGACCGGAACGGCTCGCGCCCTGACATCCTTTAAAGCGCAAGACGGCACACCGGATTGGCAGAAAGTCGAAAAACTGCTGAAAGAGTGGCAACCTGATTTAGTTGTGGTTGGTCTGCCACTGAATATGGATGGTACCGAGCAACCGCTAACAGCGCGTGCTCGCCGGTTTGCCAATCGTCTTCATGGCCGTTTTGGTGTACAGATAGCCTTACAGGATGAGCGCCTCAGTACCGTGGAGGCTCGCGCTAATTTATTCGACAGCGGCGGTTACCGTGCGCTGGATAAAGGCAGTGTTGATGCCGCCTCTGCGGTGATTATTCTGGAAAGTTGGTTTGACGAACAGGCAGGCTTGAACACACTAATTTAACCTTCATATCTGCTATTTTCCATTTACTGTTTCCGCGGCCAACCACTACAATCTTTGCATAACATGACACCCATACCCACAGAATTGTATACTGAACCTATGCCAATCAGCGGCTCAAAATATTGCGCCCCCCTTGCGGGTGTTTTTTACATTTATTGAGGTTTTCTCATGACAAAAGTAACTGTTGCTGCGACTCAAATGGCCTGTTCCTGGGATCTGCCTAAGAACATTGCAAATGCCGAGAAACTGGTGCGACAAGCCCACGCCAAAGGCGCGCAGATAATTCTGATTCAGGAGCTGTTTGCGGCACCTTATTTCTGCATTGATCAAAGCCCGGAACACTATGCGCTGGCCCAAGAGCTGGACAATAGCCCACTTATTCTACATTTTTCCAAGCTGGCAGCCGAGCTGGAAGTGGTATTGCCACTGAGTTTCTTTGAGAAAGCCAACAACGCCTATTATAACTCGCTGGTTATGATTGATGCTGACGGCTTAGTATTGGATGTATACCGCAAAACTCATATTCCTAATGGCCCGGCCTATCAAGAAAAGCAATTCTTTATTCCGGGCGATACCGGTTTTAAAGTCTGGCAGACCCGCTATGCCAAAGTGGGTGTCGGTATTTGTTGGGATCAGTGGTTCCCGGAAACTGCCCGTAGTCTGGCACTGCTTGGCGCTGAAGTAATCTTCTACCCGACGGCTATCGGCTCCGAACCCGCGTACCCCGACATTGACAGCCAACCGCACTGGACTCGTGTTCAGCAAGGCCATGCTGCCGCTAATCTGGTGCCTGTGATTGCCTCTAACCGTATTGGCACCGAGAAAAGTAAATATATCGATGGGTTAGAAATGACCTTCTACGGCTCTTCATTCATTGCTGATCAAACCGGTGCGCTACTGGCTCAGGCCAACAAAACCGACGAAACTGTTTTGGTGCATCAATTTGATTTACAAGAAATTGCAGCCCAACGCGCTTCATGGGGCCTGTTCCGCGATCGCCGCCCAGAAATGTATCAAGTGTTAGCCACTTCTGACGGCAAGACCCGGAGATAATGATGGCGGCACAAGACACGATTTTACCAACCCAGGCATTAGCAGGCACACCACAGCAGGATGGCTTCTTTATGCCTGCTGAATGGGCAAAGCAAGATGCCGTCTGGATGCTGTGGCCATATCGTCAGGATAACTGGCGCGGTAAAGGTATCCCTGCTCAACAAACATTTGCCAAAGTTGCCGAAGCGATTAGCCGTACAACGCCAGTATTTATGGGCGTGCCCGCTGAATTTATGCCACAGGCCAAAGCAACCCTACCTGCCAGCGTCACGCTGGTCGAAATGGCCAGTGACGACGCCTGGATGCGTGACACTGGCCCGACAATGGTCATCAACGCTGCCGGTGAACGCCGCGCGGTTGATTGGCAATTTAACGCTTGGGGTGGCCTTAACGGTGGCCTGTATACTGACTGGCAACAGGATGAGAAAGTGGCAGTCCAGGTCTGTGAGCATCTGCATTGCACCCATTACAGCGCACCATTGATACTGGAAGGGGGTTCTATCCATACCGATGGTGAAGGTACTCTACTAACCACCGCTGAATGTTTGCTCAATCCAAACCGCAATCCGCATCTCAATCAGGCACAGATTGAACAGTTGCTGCGTGAATACCTGGGTGTCAGCCATTTCATCTGGTTACAAGACGGCGTTTATAACGATGAGACCGATGGTCACATCGACAATATGTGCTGTTTCGTTCGCCCAGGAGAAGTTGCTCTGCATTGGACTGACGACCAGCAAGACCCACAGTACGCCCGATCTGTTGCTGCTTTTGAGGTGTTATCCAAAGCGGTTGATGCCCAAGGCCGTAAGCTGAAAATCTGGAAGTTACCCGCACCCGGCCCGCTGTATAACACCGAAGAAGAGACTTTCGACGTGTTATCCAGTGATGCTGTGCCACGAACTGCCGGTGAGCGTCTGGCGGGTTCTTACGTCAACTTCCTGATAAGCAATCAACAAATTATTTATCCGCTGTTGGATAGCCGCACTGACGGGCTGGCGCACGATCTGTTGCAGCAGATGTTCCCTGACTACGCGATTGTCGGTGTTCCTGCTCGAGAGATCTTGTTAGGTGGTGGCAATATTCACTGTATTACTCAGCAGATCCCAGCGGCTTAATTACGCCCATAGCATCGACTTGATATGGCCCGGATAACCCACCAGGCCATATCATTCGTCGAATTGAAACCGCAGCGGTGTTAGCCTTGCCTGGAATGACCGAATCAATGCGCTACGGCTAAAGTACCCCGCTCTCTCCGCTGCTCCATACTTTGTTCAAACGTCTGCATCCCCCACTGCTGGCCTGCCTGTATCACTGTGGGTAATTGGTAGGTTTTACCTTCACGAATCAAGTGGCTTACCGCCGTAGTCTGGGTGAGAACTTCGAACAGTGCCACACGGCCCCCACCCGCCTTATGACACAACTTTTGTGCAATTACAGCGCGTAAACTGGCCGCCAACTGCGCCCGAATCGTTGCCTTCTCTTCTGCCGGAAAAACATCGACTAATCGGTCTATTGCCTGCGTCGCGGTGCGGGTATGCAGTGTTGCCAATACCAGATGGCCAGTCTCCGCAGCCGTAAGCGCCAATCGAATAGTATCCAAATCCCGTAACTCACCAAGCAAAATGATATCGGGATCCTGCCGCAGCGCGCCACGTAGTGCACTGTTGAAACAGCGAGTATGGCAGCCTAGCTCTCGTTGCTGTATCAAACATGACTGATTGGAGTGAATAAATTCGATGGGGTCTTCGAGGGTAATGATATGACGTGCCTGCTGCTGATTAATGGCACTGATCATGGCGCTCAGCGTAGTAGATTTACCGCTACCGGTTGCACCCGTCACCAGAATTAGTCCATTCACTTGTAGAATAAGCTGATTAATAATTGGCGGCACATCCAATGCCACCAGCGACGGACTGGTTGTGGGGATCAGTCGAAGAGCGGCAGATTGCCCCAGCCTTTGATGAAAAACATTAGCCCGTAATCGTTGCCCATCGGGGGTGCTATAAGCGCAATCAACCTGCCCCTGTTGTTGTAATCGATATTGTTGCACCTCACTTAATAGATACTGACTTAGCCCGTTTAGCCAATGTTTACTGACTCGCGGCCAGTGAGTAAAAGTTTGTAACTCACCGTCAATACGCAATACCGGGTGATAACCGGTACAAAGGTGCAGATCCGAGGCATTATGATTTACACTAGCCACCACCTTATTAATAAAGTCCTGTTCATTAAAACCCTCACCGGTAAGATCAGGTTTTTCTAAATCAATGCTTTTGGCTGCTATGCAACTAAAGGCTGGGTTATCCGGGTCTGTGTTTCTGTCATCCAGACTGGTGAAATCCATATCAAACTCCTGGGTCCATATGAGCACAATTGAGCACAATCTACAGGATGTCAGAGCAAAAATCGCAACGGCTGCACGCAATTGCGCACGCTCTCCAGAAGAAGTTATCTTACTTGCTGTCAGTAAAACAAAACCTGTGACAGCCATCGAAGAAGCTATCGCTGCCGGGCAATACGCCTTTGGTGAAAACTACGTGCAGGAAGGCGTGGATAAAATCCACTATTTTGCCAATAACGCTAATCTTGAATGGCACTTTATCGGCCCGCTACAATCCAATAAAAGCCGATTAGTGGCAGAAAACTTTGCCTGGTGCCATACCGTTGATCGGTTGAAGATAGCGCAGCGCCTGAGCGCACAACGTCCGGCGGCAATGCCACCATTGAATGTGTTAATACAGGTCAATATCAGCGATGAGGAAAGTAAATCGGGTATTGCCTTAGCCGGGTTACCTGCATTAGCCGATAGCCTTAGCGAGTTGCCTAATCTGAATTTACGTGGGCTGATGGCAATCCCCGCAGTAGAAAGTGATTATCAGCGGCAACTGGCAGTATTTGAGCAAATGCATCAGGCGTTCTTGACTTTAAAAGCCCGCTACCCTCAGATGGATACGCTTTCTATGGGTATGACTGATGATATGGCTGCGGCGATTAGCGCCGGTAGCACGTTAGTGCGCATTGGTACGGCCATTTTTGGCTCCCGCGCTTAAACATACTAGTGCGAAGGGCACAGGAGAATTTGATGCAACATCGCAACATAACATTCATCGGCGCGGGCAATATGGCGCGCGCTATTATTGCCGGCTTAGTGGCTGGTGGTTATCCGGCCAACAAAATCAGTGTATGTGCTCCTTCGGCGAAGCATCGTGATGCACTGGCTGCTGAGTTCGGCGTTATCAGTAGTAATGATAATATTGCCCAAGCACAAAAGGCCCAAGTGGTGGTATTAGCAGTAAAACCGCAGTTAATGGCGGATGTCTGCCAGCCTTTAAAGGAATATATCGATTTTAACGGCAAGCTGGTGCTTTCCATTGCCGCCGGTGTGCAGGTTGCCCGTTTCGATGAGTTACTGGGCGATAAACTGAATCTGGTACGCATTATGCCTAACACGCCGTCATTAGTGGGCAAAGGCATGAGCGGCTTGTATGCACCGCAGCAGGTTTCGCAAAGTGATCGTGATTTTACTGCTGAGCTAATGAGTTCGGTGGGTAAAGTTTGCTGGGTAAATGATGAAAACGGTATCAATAGTATTATTGCCGCCGCAGGTAGCGCTCCGGCCTATTTCTTCCTGTTTATGGAAGCGATGCAACAAGAAGCTGAGCGATTAGGTTTTGACAGTGAAACAGCCCGTTTACTGGTGCAACAAGCAGCATCAGGGGCAACGGCGCTGGTGGAGGCTAACCCACAATTGCCACTGTCGACATTGCGTGAACAAGTCACCTCTAAAGGTGGCACCACCGCCGAAGCCATTCGTATCTTTAATGAACAGCATTTGCCGGAAATCGTTGCTAATGCCATGCAAGCGGCCATTAAGCGAGCTAAAGAGATGGAAAAACTGTTCTAGCCGCGCGAAATTTACAAAATCCGACACTGGCCCCGAGGCTTTCTCGTTAAGATAGGGGCAGTTAAAATAGACGAATACATTCTCATTTTATTAAGGACAAAAGCGACTCATGCTAACGCTGACTTTTCTGGCCAAAACGGTCATTGACCTGTACGTGATGGTACTGCTGTTACGTATTTGGATGCAGTGGGTTCACAGTGATTTCTACAATCCGTTCTCACAGTTTGTCGTCAAAATAACCCAGCCGATTATTGGCCCACTGCGCCGTATAATCCCGTCAATGGGGCCGATCGACAGTGCATCGTTGCTGTTGGCGTTCTTGCTAATGACCATTAAGTATCCGCTATTGGTGCTTATCCAGAGCAGTTCGATGTCTCTCAGTTTGTATAACCTTCTGTTCGGTGTTATTTCATTAGTAAAAGCCGCCGGTTATCTGATTTTCTGGGTAATGATTATCCGCGCATTGATGAGCTGGATAAGCCAGGGGCGCGGCCCGATGGATTATTTGTTGCTTCAGCTAACTGAGCCGCTAATGGCCCCGATCCGCCGCATCCTGCCGGCGATGGGAGGGATCGATTTCTCCGCAATGGTGGTTATCCTTATTTTGTATCTGATCAATTATTTAGGTATGGATCTGCTAGGCGAGCTTTGGTTCGTGCTGTGAGTGCAGTTACTCCCTTGCTGGACGGGCTGGTGCTCAGGCTATATATTCAGCCGAAAGCCAGCCGTGACCAGATAGTCGGTTTACATGGCGATGAACTTAAAGTCGCCATTACCGCCCCACCCGTTGATGGTCAGGCCAATGCCCATTTAATCAAGTTTATCGCCAAACAATTCCGGGTCGCCAAAAGTCAGGTAATTCTCGAAAAAGGCGAGCTAGGGCGGCATAAACAGATCAAAATCATTAACCCGCAGCAGATTCCGCCAGAAGTTGCGGCACTGATTGAGTAGCAGATATTTCGCTATAACTGTTTGCTCACATAAAATTCAGGACCCTCCATGCAAAAAATAGTATTAGCGACCGGCAATCCCGGCAAAGTGCGTGAGCTGGCAAACTTGCTGGCCGACTTTGGTTTGGATGTGGTAGCGCAAACCGAACTGAGTGTAGAATCCGCCGAAGAGACGGGTTTAACCTTTATCGAAAACGCCATCTTAAAAGCACGCCATGCAGCACAAATCACCGGTTTGCCAGCTATGGCTGACGACTCAGGTTTGGCGGTTGATGCATTAGGCGGTGCTCCGGGTATCTATTCCGCGCGCTATGCGGGTACAGATGCCAGCGACCAGGAAAATCTGGAGAAGCTACTGGTAGCACTGAAAGATGTCCCTGAGGCACAGCGGGCCGCCCAATTCCATTGCGTGTTGGTCTATATGCGCCATGCCCAAGACCCAACGCCATTGGTATTCCACGGTCAATGGCCGGGAGTGATTGCTCACCAACCCGCAGGTGAGGCCGGATTTGGTTATGACCCTATTTTTTATGTGCCAGAACTGGGTAAAACTGCCGCAGAACTGACTCGTGAAGAGAAGCACGCAGTATCTCACCGTGGTCAGGCGCTGAAATTGATGTTGGATGCGCTGCGCAATGCTTAAATTACCCCCGCTGAGTCTCTACATTCATATTCCGTGGTGTGTACAGAAATGCCCTTACTGTGACTTCAACTCTCATGCGCTGAAAGGCGATGTTCCTCATCAGGAATATGTAGAGCATTTATTGGCGGATTTGGATGCTGATGTTCCTTTGGTTAATGGCCGTGAAATCAGCACAATTTTTATCGGTGGCGGTACACCCAGCCTGCTCAGCTCCGAGGCGATGCAGCAGTTGCTTGACGGCGTGCGCGCAAGGTTACCGGTCGCTACTGATGCAGAAATCACGATGGAGGCCAATCCCGGTGCGGTTGAAGCTGATCGTTTCAGCGGCTACCAGCGTGCCGGTATTAATCGCATCTCCATCGGCGTGCAAAGCTTTAGCGCGCAGAAACTAACGCGTCTGGGGCGGATACACGGGCCGGATGAGGCAATACGGGCCGCAGAGCTGGCAACTTCACTGAATCTACGCAGTTTCAATCTGGATTTGATGCACGGGTTGCCAGATCAAACGCTGGAAGAGGCACTGGATGATTTGCGTCAGGCAATTGCGCTCAATCCACCGCATTTATCCTGGTATCAACTGACTATTGAGCCGAACACCGGTTTCAGTTCACGCCCGCCGTTGCTGCCGGATGATGATGCGTTATGGGATATCTTCCAGCAGGGCCACCAACTCCTCAGCGCTGCCGGTTATCAGCAATACGAAACCTCCGCTTATGCCAAGCCGGGTTATCAATGCCAGCACAACCTGAACTACTGGCGCTTTGGTGATTATCTGGGAATCGGTTGCGGCGCTCACGGTAAAATCACCTTCAGCGATGGGCGTATTTTACGAACCATTAAAACCAAACATCCACGCGGTTTTATGCAGGGTAAATATCTGGATAAGCAATACGAAGTGGCGGCAGTCGACCGGCCTTTTGAGTTCTTTATGAACCGTTTCCGCTTATTAGAGGCCGCACCGCGCGCCGATTTCACTCACTTTACCGGGTTAGCTGAAAGCACTATCCGCCCGCAGTTGGATGAGGCATTAGCAAAAGAGTATTTAATCGAAACAGCGGAATATTGGCAGATTACCGAGAAAGGCAAATTATTTCTTAACTCGCTGTTAGAACTGTTTTTATAGCATTAATTTTTAAACAGCAGGTTTAGATAACGCCTCAAGTCTAAACCTGCTTAATTGACTATTTGAGCGCCTGCAATAAATCCTTACGCTGCTGTTCCAACGATGTCACCCGGCCACACACTTCATGACCAAATTGCTGGAACTCCTGCTCCTGATTGTTCCATTCGTTCTGAATAGCCTGCTGTAACCCGCCCAGATTGCCCATAATGGCCTGTAACGGGTTATTACCCGCACTGCCGCTGGTTGCCTGTTTGACACCCATCTCATTCAGGCTATCTTGCAACACACCACCCATGCTTTGCTGCACCAACTGGCGGCCATCTTTTTCGACCTGATCAATAGCTTGATGATGGAAGGCTAAACCATCACTGCGCTTCTCAATAATGCGGCTCATTTGTTGCCTAAGCTGATCATTAAGGGTTGTCAGGCGGTTACGTACATTGCTGTTGCTGCCTAACTCTTTAACAATCACTTTATCTAAAGAAACGCGTGCTTTTTCCAGATGTTGCTGCGCACCCATCTCTATCCAGGGTAAATCTTTACGCAGCGCCGTCTGATAGCGGAACGCCTGTTGGCGCTGGGTATCAGTCAGCGTTAATGTTTTACCATTACGGATAATGTCGCCATCAGGTGAAATCTGCAAATTACCACTGGCTCCCACCACCTGCACCGACTGCGGGCTGATAATCACATCATCCTGCGGCTTTACGCTGCACTGATATTCAGCCTGTGCCTGCCCTGCGGTCAGCATCAATACCGCCAGACCCGCCGTTCGTAACGCTTTCATTTTATGTAACATAAGACTCCCAACAGACCTTTTTAAAAAATGGAACGACCAATGCGTTGTGCCAATAGTTCTAAGGCAGCGGTTCCTGCAAGAGAGTTCCCTGCGCCATCTAATTCAGGTGACCAAACAGCAATACACAACTCATCCGGCACAATGGCAATGATCCCCCCACCGACACCGGACTTACCGGGCATACCGACGCGGAAGGCAAACTCACCCGCGCCATCGTACATACCGCTGGTAATCATTAGCGCGTTAATTTGCCGCGCCTGCATTGGCGTAATTAAAGCATCATGTCCTGCGATATCGTGCCCCCGATTTGCCAGATAGACAAAACAGCGAGCCAATTCGATACAGCTCATGCGCAAAGCGCAATAATGGAAATAGGTTTGAAGTACCGTCAGCACATCGTTGTCGAAATTACCAAAAGACTTCATCAAGTAGGCAATCGCCGCATTGCGGTCTGAATGCTCAAATTCCGAACGGGCCACACGGGTATCATAGCTAATGCTGTCATCGCTCACTAATTGGCGCACCACCTCCAGCATTCGCTGTTTTGGCGCACTCAGGCGGCTTTGCAACATATCACACACCACCAGCGCTCCCGGATTGATAAATGGATTGCGCGGTTTGCCTTTTTCCAGCTCCAACTGAACCAATGAATTAAAGGGCTGACCGGAAGGCTCTTTGCCGACACGCTGCCACACATCCTGCTCGCTGTAACGGGATAAGGCCAGTGTCAAACTTAATACTTTCGAAATGGATTGGATAGAGAAACGCTCTTCGGCATCTCCAGCCTGGAATATCGTGCCATCCAGAGTGCAGACGGCAATGCCTAACTTATTAGCCGAGACTTCGGCCAGAGCCGGAATGTAATCAGCGACTTTACCCCGCCCAATTAGCGGGCGAACCTGCTGCAAGATATCACTCAGCAAGGCATTATCTAAGGCTGTTGCCACAACAAAACTCCCAACAAAAAACCAGTAACGGTTTACGCTAAAAGCGCCAGATAAAAACAAAGGCGCCTGCATAGGCGCCCTTATCGATTATCTACCGTTAAAACAGAAGATCAATCCCACCAGATATCAAACAGTTCGCTGGTTTCTACATTTTTTAACTTGCGAGCTTCCAACCATTTGGTCACCAGAGCACGGTGATCATCGGTGCAATGGCCGATCTCTTGCAGACAAATCAGACCTTCCCATTGCAGATAGCCGCTACCATCAAATGCCAGGCCGTTAGCTTCAATGACTTCATCGATAAATTCATCGACAGTTTTATCGATTACGTCAACGCCAGTTCCCTCAGGGAAGGCCCACTGTACGGAAAAACCTAATTCCTGAAACTCGTCAATATGCATCTTTTTGCGTAAACGACGACTGCGATTGTTAGCCATTATTCTTTCCTCTCAAACATCAGATCCCAAACGCCATGTCCCAGACGCTGGCCACGTAATTCAAATTTTGTCAGCGGACGCGAGTCCGGACGGGGAACATAATCATGTTGCGCTGAAAGATTGTGATAACCCTCTACCGCCGACATCACTTCCAGCATATGTTCCGCATAATGTTGCCAGTCGGTCGCCATGTGGAACACGCCACCCACTTTTAATTTACTTTTTACCAATTCAACAAAAGGAGTCTGGACGATACGACGCTTATTATGGCGCGCTTTGTGCCACGGATCAGGGAAAAATAGCTGCACCATATCCAGTGACGCATCTGGAATCATATTTTCCAGCACTTCAACCGCATCATGGCACATAATCCGCAGGTTACTCAGCCCAGCATCGTGTGCTGAACTCAAACAGGCTCCGACGCCCGGTGAGTGTACCTCAATACCCAAAAAATTTTGCTGGGGATTACTGGCGGCCATCGTCACCAAGGACGTGCCCATACCAAAACCGATTTCCAGTACTACTGGGGCCTCACGGCCAAACAAGGAACTCAGATCAACCGGTGCTGCCTGATACTCCACGCCCATCACCGGCCAGTAGTTATCCAGCGCCAGTTGTTGGCCCTTGGTCAGACGCCCCTGACGGCGAACAAAACTACGAATACGGCGCAGTGCGCGGCCGTTTTCATCAAATTCCGGAGATATGACGTCATTTATCATGGTGCTTTCTGTCTGTTGGTTGCGCATGTGAACGCGCATTATGCAAAGATACGCCAGTTTATCAACTATGAACGCCATAAGCACAAAATTAAGCGGTAAATAACCTATTAATGCCCAAACTAGTCAATTACAAGCAACCAACACCGCTGTAGCGCCAGAGACGAAGGGGATACAGAAAGTTCCGGTTTACAGCACGTAAACTCTATGCTGCAATCCAGCCCTAATTTATTTATCTGCCGGATATCGATACCTGCTTATGATGCAAGCGCAACAATTCGCGCACATGGTACTTGAGTGGTACCAACGCTTTGGCCGCAAAACCTTGCCCTGGCAATTGGATAAAACACCTTATCAAGTATGGCTGTCAGAAGTGATGTTGCAACAAACTCAGGTTGCGACCGTCATTCCCTATTTCCAGCGTTTTATGCTGCGGTTCCCTGATATCCGTGCACTGGCGGCCGCTCCGCTGGATGAAGTTTTACATTTATGGACAGGATTGGGCTATTACGCTCGCGCCCGAAATTTGCATAAAGCGGCTCAAACAGTTGTTGAATGCCATCAAGGTGAGTTTCCCACCACTTTTGACGAAATACTCGCGCTGCCAGGTATTGGGCGCTCAACCGCTGGTGCCATTTTGTCGCTCTCTTTAGGGCAACATTTCCCGATTTTAGACGGTAATGTTAAGCGTGTGCTGGCTCGTTGTTATGCCGTTGAGGGCTGGCCGGGTAAAAAGGAAGTCGAAAGCCGTTTGTGGCAAATAAGTGAGGATGTTACCCCAGCCAAGGGTGTGGGTCAGTTTAATCAGGCAATGATGGATTTAGGCGCAATTGTTTGCACCCGTTCTAAACCCAAGTGTGAGCTTTGCCCGCTAAATACTGGCTGCATGTCATATGCTAACCACAGTTGGGCGCGTTATCCGGGCAAAAAACCTAAACAAACCTTACCAGAGAAGACCGCCTATTTTCTGTTAATGCAAAATGGCTCGCAAGTCTGGCTCGAACAGCGCCCCCCCGTAGGTTTATGGGGCGGTTTATTTTGTTTCCCACAATTTGCCGAAGCCGAAGATCTTAACCGCTGGCTACAGCAACAAGGGATCAAATCCAGTGGATTGCAGCAGTTGACTGCGTTTCGTCATACCTTCAGTCATTTCCATCTGGATATTGTCCCGATGTGGCTGAATGAGGCATCCCCCGCTGGATACATGGATGATAGTGCGGGTCTCTGGTATAACTTAGCACAGCCACCGTCAGTAGGGCTGGCCGCCCCAGTTGAGCGCTTATTACACCAGTTGGCTAAGCAATAACCAGCCTATCCAAACAGCTTTATTTGGCAATTGCGCCACAGAAGAGGATTTATCATGAGTAGAACGATTTTTTGCACGTTTTTAAAGAAAGAGGCTGAAGGGCAAGATTTTCAGCTCTATCCCGGCGAAATTGGCAAACGGATCTATAACGAAATCTCAAAAGAAGCCTGGTCACAATGGATAACTAAACAAACCATGCTGATTAACGAGAAGAAGCTCAGCATGATGAACGTAGAAGACCGTAAACTGCTGGAACAAGAGATGGTTAACTTCCTGTTCGAAGGGCAGGACGTACATATTGAAGGTTATACTCCACCGAGTCAGTAACCACACGGGGCTGGCGTTGGCCCCGCTGTTATTTATTCCCTCATGGGAATGTTCCTCATCAAGATATGGCTTGTAAGATGAAGAAAATTTTAGCTTTGCTGATAATTGCACCCTTGTTAGTGTCTTGCTCAGGCAATAAAAATCAGGCAGAAAAAGAAGCCTATGTCAAAGACACCAATGGATTTGAGATTTTAATGGGCCAATTTGCCCATAACATTGAAAACATTTGGGGATTAAAAGAAGTCCTCATTGCGGGTCCGAAAGATTATGTTAAGTACACGGATCAATATCAAACCCGCAGCCATATCAACTTTGATGCCGGTACGATTACGGTTGAAACCATTGCCACGACCGATCCGGCGGCTCACTTGCGTCAAGCTATTATCACTACGCTGTTAATGGGCGATGATCCCGGTTCGATCGACCTCTATTCTGACGTAAACGATATTCAGATCAGTAAAGAACCGTTCCTTTATGGACAGGTGCTCGATAACAACGGCCAGCCGATCCGTTGGGAATGGCGAGCCGCACATTTCGCTGATTATTTACTGCAAAATAAAATGCAAAAACGCACCTCTGGCCTGCATGTCATCTGGTCTGTCACCTTGCAATTGGTGCCTAACCATCTGGATAAACGTGCCCATAAATATCTGCCTCTGGTGAGAAAGTCTGCTGAACGGTATGGCGTTGAGGAATCCTTGATTCTGGCCATTATGCAAACAGAATCAAGCTTCAACCCCTATGCGGTCAGTGGATCTGATGCTCTGGGCCTGATGCAAGTGGTACAGCATACCGCCGGTCGGGATGTGTTCAAGATGAAAGGCAAAAGTGGCCAGCCTAGCCGTAGCTATCTTTTTGATCCTGAAAATAATATCGATGCGGGGACCGCCTATTTGTCTATCCTGCAAAATACCTATTTGGGGGGGATTCAAAATACCACCTCGCGGCGCTATGCCGTCATTACTTCCTACAATGGCGGTGCGGGCAGCGTACTGCGAGTATTCTCCAGCGATAAGAATCAAGCAGTGAAGATAATCAACAATATGGCACCTGGCGATGTGTTCCAAACACTGACCACCAAACACCCATCCGGTGAGTCTCGCCGTTATCTGGTTAAGGTGAACGGTGCACAGAAGAGCTACCGTCGTTACTAGCTAGTGTTAGTACAGGCATTAATTGAAATGGCACAGCCCCAAGCTGTGCCATTTTTGAAATGATGGCAATCTTCTCCACTATGGTTGTTACCTACATTATTTTTGGCTCGGAAAAACACGCAGAGCGACAGTTTTTAGATACTTTTGAATGAAAAGAGAGCAAGTGGTCGGCTTTATATAAGAAACTCATTGACGATTTGGTGCCAATACGGTTTAATGCGCCCCGTTGCCCGGATAGCTCAGTCGGTAGAGCAGGGGATTGAAAATCCCCGTGTCCTTGGTTCGATTCCGAGTCCGGGCACCACTATTTATAAGGCCTCGCTGCAAAGCGGGGCTTTTTCGTATCTGGATTCTGGTCTATTTCCTGTCTGACACTTGACTCATTGCGACCCCTATTTCAACACGCAATCTCCCATTTCCCCCTGCACATCCCATCATAGTCATGTACTCTGACCTATACAGCCAGAGCCCCCATTCATCATATAATCGTCCTCATCCTTATTAACGCCCCCTTTATCACGCCACAAAAAGCAGAAAGACTCCGGTCCTGATCCGGTCTCCCCGTGACTCTCCCGTGCTTTCCCCGCAAATCCCCCGAAATCTTTGCGCGTAAAACCCTTGTTATACAACGTTAATTTACCCACCTCCCCGTTTTCCCGTTTATTTCACAGTAGGGGCCTCCTCTATTCTATATTTCTCATTATTCAAAAAATGATGTCACAGTATTGTGATGACTCATGAAGGTAATTTGTCTAAAAATCTATTTTTTTAGACAAATTACAATAACACCTCACTGTCAATTAACTTCAAATTAACTCATTGTAATATATCAATTTATTAATTATTAAATTTAAATAAAACCCATAAGATATGGAAAGTATTACGGGAGGGGAGTGAAAAAGTCATATTCCTCTCCCCAAGACATGTATGCCATTCAGAAAGCATAAGATGTGATGAGTGAGTCATCATTGAGTTGGCAACAGAAGAGTGCACAGTCATGAAAACTGAATAAACATGTTGTTTTTATATTTTATCTGAGATTAACAGAATAACCCTATCCCCATGCAGCATCAGCCTCGTTCTTCAAATACATATTATTACCCTGCCCCCACGCCTCAAACTCACGGGGAAACGGGGAAAAAACCCAAAAGTCATAGGATGAGAAGGCTTTCGGGCCCCCCAAAAAACGGGAAAACACCGGGAGAAAACCGGGGAAGACCAGAAATAGACCGGAACCCTACTCACCCAGTCGCCTTATCTCATCAGCATTGATCCACCCACTTCATACCCCTTGTTCATCTGCTCATATCAGTTCTCAACACCGACTGAGGTCAGGGACTCTTACCTCCCTGTCTCACTTGTTACGCGTATTACCCCATTAATCCACACCGGCATAAGGAGACTTCAGCATGCCTGTACCCCGTCGTTTTAAATTTACTCACCGGCTCATAGAGAGTTTGCCACCCAATCCATCCGATGCGCCGTCACGGGAAGCTGAATACAGTGATACCGAGATAAGCGGCCTAAAATGCCTGATTGGAAAAGGAGAAGGCAAAAAGAAATTTCTGCTACGTTATCTCTGGCAAGGACGCAAGCGCGCCATCAGTATTGGTCATCACCCCGAACTGGATATTGCCACAGCACGGCGTATTGCCTCAGAAATGAAACGCCAGATTGCCACTGGAACTGACCCCAGACAGGTGCGGGAGGGCCATAAAGCCATCCCCCTCCTGGATGAGGCGTTTAATGACTATTATCTTCCCTGGGCCAAAGTCCACAAAAAAAGCTGGAATAAAGATGTTCAACGCTTTCGGGACCATATTGCTCCCCTCCTTGGCCACCTGTTGTTAAATGAAGTTACCCCTCGCCATATCACCCAACTTCAATCCTCACTCTGTGCCACCTGCCAGCCTGCGACCAATAACCGGGTCATCGCCCTGCTCAAAGCCCTGTTCAGATGGTCCCAGAGACAGGAACTTATTCCCCTCAACCCCGCGACAAATATCCCGTTAATGCGGGAAAATAATGCCCGGCAACGGTACTTCTCAGAAAATGAGATCCGTAAAATATTTGATGCGGCTGCGCAGGACAACAACCAAGTCGCAGGTATCTATATTCGCCTGCTTTTGCTCACCGGCCTGCGCAGGGATGAGCTCAGACTGGCAAAATGGGAACATTACAGTGAACAACAAGGGACACTCTGGCTACCGGAAACCAAGAATGGCGTCGGCCGTCTGGTTCACCTCAATACCTGGGCACTGAATTTGATAAGCGAACTCCCCCGATATGGCGGAAATCTGTGGATGTTTGGTGGACGTTTACCTGGAAAGCCCGTTTGTAACGTCACCAAAGCCTTCAAACGCATTATACGACGCGCAGGCATACCCGATAAGGACGTCTGCATTCATACCTGTCGGCATTCTGTCGCCGCACTGATTGTGTCACGAGGAGGGACACTGTATGACGTTCAGTCACAATTAGGGCACCGTAGCATTCAGTCATCTCAACGCTATGCGCATCTGCATCCACACAGGTTGAAAGCGACTGGGCAGTTGATTGAAAAACATATCGGGCGGGCTATTCTCAACACCAGAGAACCAGACCCATTATTATACTGACATCGAAAAAAGGCAGCCGGTCTGGCTGCCTCTAAAGGTATGATTACAGTTTAGCTGTCAAAAATTCATGACGAATCAAGTAACCATTAGCTAACACGCCATTGATAGTTATGCGCGTCGTTAACCGGTCTCGTTCCTTACGCGTAAGAAAGTGGTGCTCATCCAGTAAGGCCGCCAGTCTTTTTGCCGTCATCCCAACCGCTTTCCCCCAGTTATCCAGCGTGTCAGGCATGATGAAGATGTCTTCGTTTACCCGATACCCGCCGATATCTCGCCCCTCACCAGATGACCGAGTAGCCTTAAAATCAACAAGTGCACCGTATATCCTGGACAGTTGATTTTGTAGCATGACAAGAAGACCACGTGAACTGCCAGAGCCATAACGATGATTATTCAGCCAACGGCGATAGGCCTCATAGACAATATCTGAAATCATATCATGTCCCCATGGGACCAGACTCCATCGACGAGCCAGATCCCCTGCAAGAAAAATGACGGAAAAACGCTGTAAAGCACGTGATTCAACCTGATTCAGTTCGGTATCTGTGCTGTGGATACGTCTCTGCATTTCCTCATGCAAGCTATCAAACTCTGTTTTCAACCAGCATGACGTTTCTTCCTGACTCAGTAATCGGCCTTCAGCATCACGTTGACTGATTAACTGACGAACGAACGCTTTCCCCACACTGCCGTGATTGTCACACATCGCCGATTTCAGTTGGTCTATTCGTCGCCGGGCTTGATCCGCATTCTCTTCAGGCATCCAGGAGTCCTCAGCACGGACTTCAATGGACAAACCGCGATGTTGCATCCCGTCCATCGACACTTCTTTCAGGCTATGAATTTTTTCTTCCAGAGAGATTTCCCCACTGGATAAAATAAACAGTGTCCAGAGCCGTTGAGCAAACGCACCACCCGTTTCGCCATCCATCCTGACTTTTGACATGCCCGAGACAATGTCATACAGAACTGGGGCAAAACTCCGCTCAGCAAAACTGCCCAACTCGTCCAGAGGTAAGGTCATGCCGTGACTACGAGCGGTCAGCAATTCAAGTCCATTCACGGTGGTTCGCCAGCGAGCAATCAACGTATTTTCCCCAGCACCGGGTTCACCCGCCAGACCGTTCACACTGGCACAAACTTGTAGCGCCAGCGTCTTACCGGTAGAACTGCCACCAAACAAGTGGAACATTCCGCCACTCTGCCCCAGCAAAGACAATAACGGCGAACTGAAGCCAGAAAGGGCAGCAAAAATTTGCGGCATCCCCTGAAGCTTTCGTGCGACATTATCGCACCATTCTTCAGCGGTGCCTTTTGACTGAGCCGCGCCATGAACATCCATCGAATTCGACAGGCATACGCCATCAATATTCTCCCGCTCCGGCATGAACAATGCGTCATGACCATGCAAAAAGATAAATTCGTTTTCCTGGAAACCAGGGCGTTCCACAAGACGATACTCCACCAAAGGTAACTGACAACACGCCTCAATAAAGCGAGTAAAAAGCTTCCCTTTGCTGTTAATAAAGACCCCCTGCCCCGCCAATTCTGGGATAATACGCTCTTCACCGGTTTTCAGCGCCTGAAGGTTCACGTTGACGATAACAGTGATATTGGCATAGTTGATACATTCCAGCCTGACATGAATGTTCTTGTTTTTATCTCGGTTACAGACAATCGCTATGGGCGTTATTCTCTGAGGAGAGATAGTTTCATCAGCCTGACCCTTATCAGTTCCGCTAAAACACAATCCGTCCAGGGTATTTGTAAAGCCTTCTGGCATCATCACTGGCTGAGTTTGACTATTATTTTCAGAATTCATTTTTCGGTCTCACTTATTTAGTGGTTATATGAACGCAGGCCAATGCTCATTCGTTCATCATTAATTGCATGGCCCGTTCAACATCGGCATGTTGCTGGCCGCCAAAATAACGGGCATATCGCTCTGACGTGCTTATTTGCTTGTGCCCCAAAAACTGTTTCACCGCATAAATATCCCGTGTGGCAGCCAGCATTGCTGAACCCGCGGTATATCTAAGCTCATGAATGGTGAATCGCGTTATACCCGCGTTTTCACACAAGGCCGCCATCAGACGCCGGGGCTCTGAGACCTTTTCCCCGGAAGAGGAACGAAATAACAATCCCTCCATGCCATATTTTTCTCGTTGTACATCAATAAGTACGATGGCAGCCTGACAAAGGGGGACCAGTCGAGAATCACCGGACTTCGTATCACGAAGAAACAAGGTCATCCGCCCCCTATCTGCATCTTGTATCAGTGCGGAACGCGCTTCTCCGAGCCGCATTCCTGTCAGTGCCAGAAACTCGAGGAGACACAATGTATCTCGCGCTTCTTTAACAATTTCCTGCCTAAGCACGCTGATGAAACGTTGAAACTCCGCTGGCTCCATGGCCCTTCGCATTGAGGCAGGCTCGCGAAAGGCTTTCATTCCAGCCGCAGGTGACACATCCCTGTATCCATAATCGACCGCATACGAGAATATTGCTTTCAGCAATGCCAGATGCCTGTTACGGGTCGAAAATTTCAGGTTCACCAATCCATTAATATAATCTTGAATATGTTTTCGACTTATTTCAGATAGCCGTAAGCCGCCCAGTACAGGGATAATATATTTCGAGATTTTTGAACAATCAGTACGGTAAGACTTTTTATACACCTTGGAATATTCAAGGTATATGATGACGAATTCAGCCAGCGTCATTTATTCGGGTAAAAATCATGCTGGCATACACTGTTTTCACATTTTCCTCCTGATATATTTTGTATTCTGTTTGTTGGCTTCTTCTGCCAACCCTTCGAGTGAGCTCAACACGGGGATAAAGTTAGCCGATATCCCCATGCCCGTAAATAATCCATTTACATGAAAACACCACCACCATAAAGAAAATATCATTAAAAAACAATTAGATGAATATGTTACAGTAAAGAATTGGCAGGGGGATTGGTGTGAGAATGAGATGTCGGATTGGCAGTTAAGGCAAAAAAAGTACCCGCAGCAATACACCGCTAAGGGTACCAGAAAATTCAAATCACCTTGAAGATTATTGTTTCTTTATGGGGTGGTTTCTTTATGGGGTGGTTTCTTTATGGGGTGGTTTTTTTATCTGCTAGCATGTCCGTACAGCATTTCGATTCATCTACCAGAATACTGTAGATAGCTCTGTCTCTACGGTGCTCATTGGTATCTATCCAGACAAAATTATCCTTAACGTTGATGAGAACATCCATATAAGAATGAGTCTTACTGTTATCTTCTTTCATTCTTTTGATTATCGAGAACAGAATGCATTTAAGTATAATTTTCTTTTGTAATTTTAGAACATTATTACTGCTCATATTAAATCGTCTTTTCAGATAATGGAGCGTAGGACGTTTTAATTTAATTTTTGTCTCTAACTGACCGACTGGTTGACTGACATTTTTCTTAAGCAAATCGATTTCATTAAATTGAGATAAAAGCAAGTACACAAAAACAGTATCAAATGCTATTTTCTTTTCCAGTTCCTTTCTTTTTTTATTATAAACATTAGAATCAAAATTATCGGCAAACTCAACAGCATCACGTTGACATTCTTCATATAAATTTAACGCATAGAATAGCACTAAAAACACAGAAGCGGGACGCTCGGGAGTATAGAGTGACATCACTTGTTCGATACCATCTAAAACCGAATCGTATAAAACCCTCATTAACGTCTCATCAAGTAAACCTAACGAATCCATCCCTTTATTCATGATAATATCGATGGCATGATTATAGTCTCTCATTTCACCCTCCCCCATCGCTCTCCTTGTGGGAAAAAAGGAATAACCATCAAGACTTTTGATATTTTCATAGTATGGCTCACACTGAGAACCATTATTAAGACTACCCAAATAAGAAATTCTCTCTATGTATCTATTCAAAACGCCTATTTGTTCAATGATATAGGCATCATGATACAAGTTCACTTTTACGTGACAAGGATGGTATATGCGAAGATAATTCCCCAAGAGACTTTTCTTGAACTCATCCGTTTTAAGTCCTTTTTCTCTATAACGAACATCTGAAAAGAATGACAATATAAACTGAGCTTTCTCTACACTCTGAAACTCAGACAATACAGAATGAACAACAGACTCCTCTATATTAGTGAGATAAACACTCCCATTCAAAAAACGAAAAAGCGTAGCTAATGTCACCCCTTTCAAATATTGTATATCTTTGTCTTTATCAAGAGTATTGAAATATCCATTTAATTCATCATCTATCATGTTATTCTCCCTCGATACGATTAAAAATAAAGCGCCATAAAACATTACTCAACTACATATTATTCTGATGCCCATTAACCTTAAGGACATCAATCATGCAACTTATACGCACACCGGGTGACGTCACCCAACTCCCCATCTCATTAATACAACATCAAACATTACTGCAGGCACTGACCGAATGCACCCACGGCAGTCTGACCCTGACCTGTGATTTATGGTCTGAAACAGAAACCTCACTACTTTACTTGATTGACGGAGATGAGGCATCTCTGACACCCGCGCTGACCACACAATTGCAATTTCTCATCTGTAACCCCGAGTATGTCATTCGCATTGATGACACCCTGTTTCTGGCCCTCGCTATCCTCAGTGATTCAGGGCAAGGGCTCTACCTGCTATTTTCCCCTACCGCGACCTTCAAGGGCGCTGACGCACTGATATCCATTGCAGAAAATGTTGGAGTCTGACATGAAGAAAAATCTCCCTGTGACACTCAAGAATGACTATACCCGCCTGCTAATCGGTGAGGCTGAGAAAATCAATCCGCACGCCACTGGGATGCTGCACTGGGAACTGGCAGCCGATATAAAATCTGGTGAACGCTGGTTGCGTATCACGGCCAATGACAGTGGAGGCCTGTTCTCTCGTGAATGGGTGGCCCTGAGTGCCATCAGAACTTTACTGAAAGAGGTGGAAAAAACGGATTTTCACTCCACGGTTCTGCGCCCCCTGTTCAGCAGTGCCAGCAGGAACAATGCCGGTTTTCTTGCAGCGATACTGCGCTCCTCCGATATCTGCCTGACCGAAGAAACTACGGGGCAGGTATTTTCTCACCGCTGCTATACCGACTGGGAAAAACGTATCGATAAACTGATGCAACTGACCCCCACACCAAAAGACTAACCACCCTCCCCCCTCTGTTTCTCCCCCGCGATGGACTTTTATCCTCACACTGCAAAACCATAAGGAGATTTTCTGTGTCCCCAATCACGCCATCACTGCAACAATCCGCATTTCAACTCCCCCTGAGCCGGACATTCATTCACCTGATGATGACACATCTGTCATCGGTTCCATCGAAAGCCGATAACGCTATTCTTCACTTTCGTGACCCACATTACAGCGCAGAAAGCGGAGGCTGGCATCCGATCGAAATCCGTGTTTACCGGACGTCGCATGATGCTGGCTGGTCCCTGGATTATCTGACGGATTTCAGCTGGCAAGGGAGTGCCTGGCCCGAACTGGCAAAAGAGTTTGATGTCTGCTGGTCACAAGGCTACGTCTGGCACTGCCTCTTTGGCGATTTACTTGATAACCGTGAACGTCGCGATTTCTGGACACTCTGGCAGAAAAACTTTGTCCATTATTGCCAGATGGACGTCTTCACTGTCAGCATGACCATTGACTGACCCCGTGCAGAGAGGAAATAAACATGTTGTTGACTGTCTCTCGCCTGCTGTTGTGCTACCCCCTCCTCCGTTTGCTGGAAAGTTTTACCGACAATGTCATCAGAGCCACCATTGATGAGCCTGCTATTGGCGGCATGGTCTGGTGTGAACTGGCGGGAGGAACCACAACGCACAGTGGTATCTATGTGGGCCATCAGCGGATTGTGCATCTGTCTGGCAGCGGTGACGTGCTGTTAAGTAACCGATATGATTTTCTTAACCGACTCGAGGGATACAACACCGCCTTGTCGCTGTATACCGACTGTCACGGCACGCATCCTGTGGGTAACACCAATGCTTCAAAACGGGCGCTAAGCCAGGTGGGAATCCATCGCCGCTACCATTTGCTCAATAACAATTGTCATCGTTTCACAGCAGAATGCGTTACCGGGAAAATAAATCCAGGCGTTTTTCTTCACCGCCACCTTTCGGCCCTGCAACGGGGCAATGACTGGCGAGTCTGGGAGAAATAATGGGGCTTCAAGCCGAAAAACTGGCCGAACGACTCTGTCAATGTGTCATTCTGCTCTGTCAGGGCCACACTTTAACGACGGCGGTATTGTGTGCACGATTTGGTATCTCAGAACGAACCGCACAACGTGATTTATCCCGGCTTGCCCGCATTACAGAGCAAACCCGGCCCGGACACTACCGATTGTCCCCTCTCCTTCGCCAAACCTTTCGCTAAATAAACCTCTTTTTTATTTTGTCCCGACACAACCTGTCAGGCAGCACCGATATGCTTGGCGCTGGAGAATCCCCTTAAAACAAGGAACTTTATGAAAACTGTACTGATGCCCAATGAAACACTGCTTCGCGAAGGAAGTGTCAATCTACAACGTGGTTTGGAAACCACCGGCGGTCGACTTTACCTGACCACCGAGCGCCTCATCTTTGAGTCTGGAAAATTCAATGTGGCAACCGGGCAAACAGCCATTACCCTGAGTGATATTCTCAGTGTGGAGACGGGCTGGACCAAACTTCTGGGATTTATCCCCCTCATGCCAAATGCGCTGGTAATTTCCGTCAAACAGGACCGTCGTTATCGCCTGAGTTTGTGGGGAAGGAAACGTTGGCGTGAAGCCTGCCTGAATGCCATGAAAGGGGCTACATCATGAAAAAATCGTTGTTGATAGCTACCGGTTTATTATTGAGCACATCGGCACTGGCATCCCCAATCAACACTGTCAAAGACGGGGTGATGGATATCTGCCCGGTTGTCACCGTGGAACAACAAATCAATCACTTTCTGGCCTCACCGCAGTGGCTGCAGTCGAAGAGTCATATTCCCACCTCACAAGTCGACGTCAGTGGAAAGGCCATACTGGACCAGCAACCGGTCAGTCTGACACTGCAGTTTGCCGTCAACGGTGACAGCTTTATGGCAACTCGCTTACTGATTAACGGACAACCGACCAGTGAAGAGGACCTCACTGACGTTCTGACGCTGTTGTGTGATAACGTGACCCGCCCTGTCACAGGGGTGCAACCTGCGCCTATCACGCCACAAGCCACGCGGCCCAACCCAAAACTGCCCAAAGGGTATGAGTCGATGGGCGGCATCGCCGTGAAAATGGCAGGAAAATTAGACAGCACCACGCTAGCAGGATTACTGGCAACCCCTGATGATGAGATGGCCTGGGATGGCTGTGATACTCCGGTAACACAGCGTATGACCATCAAGAACGTCACCCCGGTCAGCCGTACCGTAACGCACTTCACCGCAGCATCACCCAATGCCGATGTGAAAGAGTTTGATATTTCAGACCTGGAAGGAGAACTGCCTCAGTACCTCAAAAGCTATCTACCAAGACTGATCACTCCCGGAGAAACCCGAAAAGTAGCATGGCGAGCCTGTGGGTCGGCGGGACTCCCCACACTGGTCAGTATCGAGAAATAAGAAACGGGAGCTCAGGCTCCCGTTTCTTTAATGCCAATATTGGTCACTCATTTTTTATTTTAAAAATCAGGAAATTCTTCACAATATGTGGTTCATTCTTACATCGGCACTCACATAGGTGTCCAAGTATCACCCAATATACAAGTGCAGTACTAGCTGTTTGGCAACACGGAACGGAACACCCGAGCTGATTTACTCATATTCCTATAGGAACATGGAGGCCTGCAAATCAGCAAAGGTCATGAGCCTTCACCTCAACTCTTTTTCCAGAATATCCTACGTTCTCATCAATATAATCAAGTGTCGATTGGATACTGACATGCCCCAGTAGCTTTTTGACAGCGTGAAGGTTCTTGTCGAGGGATTTCATTATATACATAGCAAAAGTGTGTCACATGAAAATAAAAGTTTAGGCTGTCTGAAATAGAATAGAATTGTCATCAATCCATTTCTTTCTTTAAGGCCTTAATCTGAACCTGATAATAAGTCATGAGAACCTTTAACAATGCGTTCATCTCATTAATTTTACTGCCATAAAGAAGAGCCTTAGCCCCTTGTCTGTCTCGGTCATCGCGTGAGAGTTGCATAAAATCGAGGAGAACATCCAATTCTGGCATAAGCAATGCAGCATCATCACTAGCCTGAAAACCTTCTCGTACCCACGCAGCGTGAGCAAGAATAGCCTCTTTATCGAATTTGAAAGGGGCATCCAGCCATACTTGGAGAGTCTTATTCTCCTCATTCATGTAAGCACCGAAAGTATCACTAATGAGCCTTATCACCTCTGATTCGTAATCATTCTCAATATTATTTATCACTATCACGCCCTTGTTTAAAATCGATGCAATTATCCGCTTGATTTGCCCCATTAAGGGCCTCTTGGATATCACTTAATATACGTTGTCGCACTGAAGCAGGTTGTATCACTTCAACATGCGGTAGCCAGTACTTAATTAATGGGATAATTTGGTTCAAATGGTGGACCTGAGAAATCAACAACATCCCCCCATCCGGGGACGTATGGATTATTTCTTGCTGTGGGTAAAAGGCTCGACGGCGAAAGTGATGTGCTACCCGTGGCGATACAGAGAGTAATACCTCGAAATGTTCTTCGCCGTACCAGATACTGTCAGCCTTCTCAATACGGGCATGAATATTCGACTGAGAGGTAAACTCCACCTGACTGACCAACAATCCGCTAATACCCGAGACCACAAAACTCTTGAGGAGATGATTGTCCACGCCAGCCAGATACCAAATTCCCCGATCGCTCACTAAACGATACGGCTCAACGTCACAATGTTTCTTGTCACTATACGTAAAAGAAACGGTTTTAGACTGCTGGGTCGCCTCAGCCAGTGCATTTAGCGTGGAAAGAAAGACAGCGCAATTCTCAAAGGCACGCGGCTTAATCAGAAAAGGATTATTATCTGTCGCTCCCAGCAGTAACGTTAATAATGGATCATCCCAGCGCGGAAATAACCCATTGATCCCGAGAATATGGGTGAAACGCCGTAGATCAGTATTACTGCGCTGCCCCAATGCCCCTCGAGCCAGATAATAGTTTTTACCTTTTTTTTCAAGATGTAGGTATGCCAAACGCTCATGCATATCCCGATACAAGGTACGCTCGGATACATTAAATTCTGCCGACAATTCTGCCAAAGAGAGGCACTCACCATTATTGAGACGAGTCAGCACCACACCAAGGCGATATCCCAACTTGTCGTGTCGATCCATGCCAATAACCTGCCCAATTCAGTAAAAAAAGAATTATCCGGGAAGGTCAAGACAGGTTGTGTCGAGGAATAAAAGAATAACCATAAATATTAATCAGTTAAATTCAATAGATTACTTAAGTATATCTCTCTAATAATAGTCGTTGACACAACCTGTCATATCAAAAATTCACCGTAACTCCTCACCATTATTGAAATGTATTAGTATTAGATACCGCGTTCGGCAGATAATGAAAACCTTATTACTGCTAACTAAACACCCCGGGCGTCATCGCTACACTCTTATATCAAGAACCTGTTCGCTCCTTCCCTAAGTTCAGAGTAAACTAAGAAAGTGACATTAAAAACGACCGCAACAGAAATTAAAATTATTGTCGATAGCGAGTGTGTTGCTCAACATCAACGCAGTTTTATTAAAAACTGTTAGCGCCAATGATATAAGACTGTAATTCACCATTTGGATTGTCCGCTCCACCCAACATGTTGTTTTCTTAAGGTTCTGACACCAGAAAGGACATCAACATGCTGAACAGAGAGGACTTTTACATGATAAAGCAAATGCGTAAGCAAGGTGCGTACATTGTCGATATAGCGACTCAGGTGGGGTGTTCGGAGCGCACCGTCAGACGCTATCTTAAATATCCTGAGCCACCTGCCAGAAAAACACGTCATAAAATGGCCAAGCTGAAGTCGTTCATGGACTATATTGACACGCGCCTGGCCGATAATGTCTGGAATGGCGAGATCATCCTCGCAGAAATTAAAGCGATGGGGTACACCGGTGGACGCTCCATGCTGCGCTATTACATCCAGCCCAAGCGCAAAATGCGGCCGTCCAAGAGAACAGTCCGCTTCGAAACTGAGCCCGGCTAAAGGTTGCGGCGAGAGAAATATGATGCCGCACGGGCTGAGACAGAGATCAGCACTTCGGTGAGTTCGTCGCCATACCAGATGCTTTCCGCAAGTTCCACTTGCTGACTGACAACGGGATCAGGACTGAATCGCATATTGCTGACCTGTACATGGGTCATCGTAGAAACTGCAAAACTCTTCAACGTTCCTTCGTGGCGGGCGGCTAGATACCAGAGCCCTCTGTCATTCACGACACGATAAGGTTCAGCGCCCGAAAACGTCTTGTCTTTATAGGTAAACGCAATCTTCTGGGATGCCTGAATCGCCCCGGAAATGGCATTCAGGGTGGACATGAAAGCACCGCAATTCTCATAAGGGCGTTGCTTGATCTGGAAGGGATTGTTTTCGGTATCACCCAGCAACACATTCAGCAGGCGATCTTCCCTGCGGGGGAACAGCCCTTCGATACCGAGAATACGGGTAAAACGGCGCAAATCCGTGTTGCTGCGTTGCCCCAGAATACCTTTAGGCAGGCGGTACTGCTTTCCTTGTCGGAGCAGGTTCAGGTAAGCCAGACGTTCTGTCAGATCGCGCCGTATTGTTTTTTCGCAAACGTTAAATTCGTCAGCAAGGCCCCTGACGGTCAATGACTCGCCATTGTTGAGGCGCGTCAGTATCAATCCAAGTCGATATCCAAGTTTGTCGTGTCTATTCATCTGAGTATTCGAGGTTTAAAAACTGAATGCGAATTCTCAACGGTCAATTAGACAGGTTACGTCCACTTATAAATCAGCTTTAAAAAATAAATAAATGATTTTACTCATATACTTACATGCAGGATTCGCTTTTAGACTTAACCTGTCAACTCATACAATCACAACAAGTTTAAAAATCAATGTGTAATGTCAGCACTGAAGCTGAATAACTTCCAATCATATCCTTTATAAACAGTACGTTATCAATATTCCCATCCGAGCACATTACATTATGTTACCCATATGTTGCTCAACATAACTTCTACACGCCAATAATGGAAAGTCTAAAGATATAAGACTCACCAATTTGGAAACAACCCAATCTACAACAAATCGAGTATGCTTCTAGCTAAGTTCCATAGGCAAAACCACTCAAAAACACATTTCGTTGATAGTTATATGCTTTTCCATCAATCATCGAAATTTGTATATACGTAAAACTTCCAGATACAACTAACGTGCTGTAACATAAGGTTAAAACATATGGAGTAAACCACATCAGTGTTACAACTGAGGGCGGTAGCGTTCTTATTTTTTATAAAAAATAATCGCAACTAAGGTGAACATGTGCGCAGAAATCCAATACGATCAAGTAAATTATTTTATGATCCAAAGATCTTTAATGTAAACAGATGGACCTCAACAACAGAACTGAATAATAGGATCATTGAAGAAATAAAGAAATTCAATGTTTATAATGCAACCACACCAATATTCCAATTAGCTTCAAGCAATTTATTACCTAGGTTTTTTATACCAATTTATGACTCCAGTACAGAGCATTATGATGTTAGTAATGCAAGTAATTTACTCACCTCAAAAAATTATATATATTGGATGATTGGTCTTTTTTTCGGCAATGCCGATTTGTTAAAGGCATTTAATAATACAAGAAAAAAAATAAATAGCAGTATTTTAAACGGAACCCCTGAAAAAGCATTAACATTAATTGACGACTTAAATATTAGATGCAAAAGCTGGTGGGCCGTACAGATTAAGCTTCATATTCTTAAAGAATTTAACCTAGGAGATACACGTGATTATCTTGAGAAATTGCCCACAATGTTTCCTCGGGCAAACATCAAAAACAAAATAAGCGAATTACTATTAATTTCAGAAAGTAGCTCATATGAGATATTTACAAGAGAATTCTTATTACGAATGGATGAGTATAGAAGCTCATGCGTTCAATCAGCGATTGATGCAGGTGCAGTAGAGTCATTAAAATATCTACCTCCCTACATGGATAGCAAGAGAACATTATCTTTAGATTTAATAAAAATCGAAAATTATGAATCACTGATTGATCAATATATCTTTCTAAAAGAAATTATCTTGGAAGATAATGTTCTTAATTCAATACCTATTGATTTAAAATCATTGTTATTAGAACTATCTGAGTTGGTTGAAGATGATGAATTAAGAACACTTATAAATGATGATAACACAACAAAGGAAAACATCCGAGAAATAACAAAGCTATATACAATGGGTTGCTATGAAGATGCGAAGAAAAGCATTGACAGTCTAATAATAAATACTAACGATGAATACTATGGACTTATTGAAATATTAACAAGAACAAAAATATACTTAGATGAAACATCCCAAGAAGATACTCTACTGAATAAAATAACCGCCAATTTCTCACGAATCTTACAGTGTGACAAAAATACTTTAGACAGTTTAGATTTTTTAAAGAGCATTTGTTTTAAATTCAAATTAGAAAGTTGGGCTAAATCCCTTACATTTCATCTGCTATCAACACTAGAGGAGATTGTTGACTTAGATGATGTGGAGTCAGCTAGAACACAAACTCGTATTCTTGGAGAATTAAACACTTCAAAAGCAAGGATAAAAAATTACTCTCCTAAACCAAGTCTTTCAGAGTGTGGACAACTGCCAGAATATCGCGCTTTAAAATATGGTAAAAATGACACCAGTGAGGTTCTAGTAGATAGCTCTATCATTCCAATAAAATCTGATTTTATAAAGACTCAATGCCGCTACTTTATAGAAAACAATAAATTTACAGAAGCTATAGATTTTTGCATTGAAAATTATTTATCTAATACTTTTACATCGCTCTACCTGCCAATCGCAACATTATGTAGGTTAGTAACTGGTATCGATAAAAATGATAATGATATATTTATCAGCGCCTTAGTTATCTATGACATTATGGCCAGGGTAATAAACAATAACTATGAAGATATCAAAACGGATTTATTCGAAGAATTTATGGACTTCAATAAAACCCATAGACCTTCCAAAATATTCGAAACCAATCAATTCAGTGCTAAAGAAGAATACTTTCTAAAATATATATGTATTCCATCGCAATTAGATAATTTTACAGATTACGTTTCAAACGATGATGTAGTGCATGAGAGAATTGCAATTTTAGATTTACTAATAAATGCACAAAGCATTAATGAGGAACAAATAAAAAAGGAGAAAGATAGTGTGCTTGAAAATCTTTTCTCTGAGAAACTTAGGGCGAAAATTGAGTCTGGGAAATTATATGTCGATGTCCACTCCTTGGTGAATAAAAGAAAACACTTTTATCAGAACTTATTCGAGCAGGCTATCGAAACAAAAGGGGGTATTTTGCTTACTCCACTCGATAAGTCTAAAGGAATTAACTCCGAAGATTTATTCGAGATTGCTGAGGGAAATGCAGTTGCCTCAAGTAAAAAAATGGAAATGCTCTTTACAATTTTCAGAAACATAGTCGCCGATTTTGCACTTGATGAGAACTATGGCTTAGATAAGTATTTAAGCGCTGAAATTAGGCATATTGTATTTACGACACAAATTAGATCATGTTTCGAAAAAACGCATCTCGTCACTATAAAAAAGGAAGGAAAATATCTATCTAATGTCTATTGGACTGACAAGTATTCCTATGTAAACAATCATATTGTCAGAAAATTTGATGAATTACTCGGCCATTTTTCAGAAAAAATCGATAATTTACTACATGAGGTTAACGAGAACTTCCGTGTAGAAATATCCGATTTAAAATCTAAACATGTGTTTAACTACATAGTATATCATCATCGTTTGGTAAGAGTTTCAGAAATAATAACTAACGCCTCCGATTATGAAGAATTCTTTAGCAATCTTATTGATTATATGTGGGAAATAACTGCTGAGAACGCTCGCTCAGCACAAGACAAACTCAATGATTACCTTGCACCTGAAATATTAAATGCTCTAGACCTGCTTGAAGAAGGCATTAACTCAGTTAAAAGAGACGCAGCAATTATTGAACTTACGCAGGAAATAAAAAACACAAGAACCTTGTTCAAAAAAGAAATAGAATTAGTTTTGAACTGGTTCCGTTTTGTAGGCTCTGATGATATAAATAATTATGAAAAACTTTCAGTCGTTCTTGAAGCAACAATGTCCTCATTTGAAGAAATTTATGGGCATAAATATCACCCCCCTATATATGAATTCGTCAAGAATGACTTAATCTTAAATTACAGAGAATCACGCTCTTTATTTATATCTCTTTTTACCGCACTAGAAAACTCATGTAAATATGCTCATCCCAATACTGAAGTCTATGTATCCCATGATAACAGTGGAGGAATTAATACTATAAGAATAACTAACAAGCTTAATATAATATCCCAAGATGAAGCCCGTCAATTAATAACCAGAGAGAAAAGCAAATGGAATGAGAAACATTCTAGCCTAAACACAAAAGAAGGTGGGAGTGGATTATATAAAATATATAGCACACTAAAAAACTCTTCAGACGGTTTTTGTTTCGATATTGAAACAAGTGACAATTATTTCATATCAATATTTAGGTTGAAAAATGAATATTTTAATCATAGAAGACAATCTATTAAAGCGTGAAAAAATCGTTAATTTCCTAAATGAGTTCTATACAGCTAATATAGTTGAAGCAGCATCGTACAACAGTGGTCTTTCGGCAGCGCGTGATTCAACATTTGATTTTTTAATTTTAGACATGAGCATGCCCACTTTTGACAGAAGTGAAACCACACAAGGAGGTAGATTTCGTTCGATTGCTGGAAAAGAAATTGCTACAAAATTGAATAAGCTTGGGCAACTGCCATCTTTTGTTGTTCTTACTGGTTATAAAGATTTTAGCATCAATACAGAAAACCTAAGCCTTGAGCAAATACATGACTTACTTTCCACCTTTGGTGATAACTATAAAGGATGTATTCTATTCAATTCATCAGAAACTTTATGGCAGGAAAATCTTAAGGAAATTATAGGGAATTTAAATTGCTAAAGATAATTGTAGTCGATGACTCAGAAAAAAGAGTCGATCTCATCAAAAAGACTCTTTCTGAATGTGAATTCTTTACTCAACTCGATTTAAGCTATGTAGAAACTGCAGATAAAGCCAGGCAGTGCCTGCTTGAAGTTTCCGATATTTTAATACTCGATGTTCTCATACCAAAGAAATTAAACGGTATTCCTCAGGCGGTTCACAGCTTTAACTTATTAACTGACATATCAAATTCACAAAAAAAATATATTAGACCGAGCTTAATTATTGGGTTGACAGCGGATACATCTGAACTTGGAAACTATAGAAATACTTTCTATGAAAATGCATCTATAGTCCTTGATGGAAGTCTTAGCAACCATGATTGGTTAAATACCATTATTAAGCAAATAAGAACAGCTTTAGAATCCAAGAGAAAGGCATCTCAATTAATTCATGACAAAGTATTAATTACTATACATGGGATAAGAACATTTGGTAAATGGCAGGGGAATTTAGCGAATGAAATAAAATCCCATTCAAAATCGTTCGATTTCATAGAAATGAAATATGGTTTTTTCGATTTGGTATCATTTATTTTCCCACCACTAAGAAACAGAAAAACTAAGCAGATCGCAAAACGATTAAAGAATAACATCATCACCAATAAAGACAAAGATATTACTATCATTGCTCACAGCTATGGTACAATTATTTTATCTGATGCTCTAAAAGAGCTAAATAATGATTGTAAAATTGAGAATATAATACTTTGTGGAAGCCCGCTGACTTCATCATTTAACATAGAGCATTTTATATCATCAGCAAAACTAACAGTGAATGAATGCGGTACCAAAGACTATATCTTAGTAGCATCTAAGTGCTTAGTTCTAGGTTTAGGAGATGCCGGGAAAAGTGGATTTGACTATGATAACTCAGCAATTTTTTTAAATAGATATTTCAATGGTGGCCATGATCTTTACACTAAAGAAAAACAAAATGAAGTTTCATTTTCATCAAAGTACTGGCTTCCTCTTATTATTTCATCCGCACCACCCACAATGGTCGACGAACGTAAGAATTACATAGGAGAAGACCTATTACATATCCTATCTAAGTTAGCCTACCATATAAAACCATTTGCTTACGTTGCTGTTTTTTTACTTTTACTATACGTTGCGTATTAAATCGAAAGTTAGACTTAAACTAATACCGCTGTTAGCATGACCAGCCCCCGTTGATTAGTACACCCCGATGTTAGTAATGTCTTCATCAGCAACGTGAGGGACCCCATGAAGAAGCGTTTTTCCAACGAAAACCTTCACATGACCGAACGCCGTTTTCCATTCAGGTTACAAAGTGCCTCATCAGCACGATAAACCTCGGCACGGAAGGCTATTCACTTCACATTTAGCATCCCCAAGTACTTACTTTTTCTATTCGCGCAGGAAACACAGTGGTATTGTTTTAAGCTAATATCGATGATGTGATACGTACCGCCGAACATTGGATGGTAGCTTGTTGCTTTCATGAGTCATTTTGCCGTACAGCTGAAAGCGCAATCGACGCAGGGACTAAAAATGACCGGAGTATCTAGCGATCAATACGCTGCTGGTGAACAGGGCTTAGGGTATATCTATCAGCCTCGTTTTGCGCTACTTAAGCTTCTACAGTGGCCAGAAGATACATCTGTTTTGATCGAAAAAGATGATGACCTAGACTTCGTCAATTCTGATGGTGTCAAAACACTGGCATCGCTCAAACACAAGGGGGATGGGGATACTCTAACCGACCTGTCTACCGATTTCTGGAAGTCAGTCCGTATCTGGCTTGACCGCTATAATCGTGATGGTAAAACCGAAGCAAATCTTCGTTTCTTTCTGTTTACGACCGGAACTATCTCAAACGCCTCGTTCCTGCAACACCTCTTAGTCGAACCGCCAACAAAAGACGATAATTCAGTATCAATAACTCACCTCGCCAACACAGCTCTGGCTAGAAGCAAGTCAAAACTGATCACGGCAATAGCCGATGAGTTCAATAAACTGACTGATGAGCAAAAAGATGACTTCTTATCACGGATAGTCATATTTGATGGTGGGCCTCGCATTGAAGACCTCCCAGCAATTATTAAAAATCAGCACATGCGTATAATTAGACGCGATAACCGAGACGCTATTTTTGAACGACTTGAAGGGTGGTGGAATAACACCATAGTCGATCTGCTAACAGGGAAACGTAAAGAGGCGATTTTTGGTTATGAGATTTCCGACAAACTTGCAGCATTTTCTGAAGAGTACAAATCGGATAATCTGCCGATTACGTTCAGAGGAAAAATGCCCGTTGGAGAAATCGACGCGATGAATGATTCCAGGCTCTTTGTTATGCAGCTCCGTGAAATAGGGGTTTCCTCTAATCGTATCCGAAACGCTATTCTCGACTACTACCGAGCGTTTGAGCAGCGTTCTTCATGGGCTCGTGAAAACCTTTTGGTTACAGGAGAGATGGAAGATTATGAAGACCGCCTTGTTGATGAATGGAGTCGCTATAAAGACGTCGTTTTTGAAGAATTAGATGAAAATTCAGCTGACGAAGTACTTATTACTGCGGGAAAAGCATTGTATCAATGGGCCGATCTTGAAAGTGGTAATATTCACTCATTGCGTATCCGAGAACGAGTGACTGAGCCTTATGTAGTTCGAGGAGGATTTCACATCCTTGCGAACAGCAGACCACTACCCAAAATTTTCTGGCATCCCCACTTCCTAAATAGAGTTGGTCAATTGTTAGGAGCCCAAGCATGAAGCAATGGGATCAGCGTCCATTCGAGATAAGGAATCTTTTCAATCCTGCATTTTGTGGTGTTGTACTATTCAGAGCAATGCAGAGCTACGAAGAGGAAAACTCACAGGGCATACCATTTTCTCTGGCTCTTTTAGTTTTACCATTATGTCTGCAAAAAGATTCTCGCCAAGTGTTTGCTGAAAATCCTCGCCGCTACCTTTTGAAAACTATAGAAAACAACCCCAAATTACTCGTTAATTTTGCTAACCGCGTCAATAATATGCTTCCATTTACGCTTGAAGCTTTTGGAGTGCTCATGGAACGAGGATGTTTTGTTGTAACGCAAGACGGCCGATTGAAAACTGTACCTAATAAAGTTCGCAAATCGATCATAGGGACTGAAGAATCTATCTCATGCCAGCGTGTCGCGCGCTATATAGGAAAAGAATTTGCCCGTATTGCAGATCGCGTTACGGTGTACACGACCTTTGGAATACGCCCATGAAAATTAAGTCGATTCATGTCTACAGCCATGATGGCCAACGTCGGGACCTGCAATTTAAGGTTAATGGTTTAAATGTCATTACTGGCCGTTCCTCAACCGGTAAATCAGCTCTTTCTGAGATCATTGAATACTGCATGGGTCGCTCTACCTTTAACGTACCAGAAGGTATTATTCGCGATAAAGTGTCATGGTTCGCAGTCATTTATCAATTTTCACAGGAACAGGTACTGATCGCGAAACCAACACCAAATGCAGGAGCCACAAGCTGTGGCACCGTTATGCTGCGACGAGGAAATGAACTGACCGCACCGAATTTCAAAGACCTCTCGGTTAACACCGATGATAATTCGGTAGTCGCACTGTTGTCACGATTACTTGGCATCCGCGAGAACCGTACAGATGTGGCAATTGGGCACAGCAGAGAAAGCTTTGATGCAAACATCAAGCATACTTTTTATTACCTTTTCCAAAAGCAGGGCCTTGTAGCAAATAAAGATCAACTTTTTTATCGACAAAATGAGGCATTTCAGCCACAAGCTATTCGCGACACATTACCGATTCTTCTAGGCATTTCATCAAATGACCGCTATGAACTTGAGGCCAAACTCCGTACAGCGCAGCGAGATCTGAAAATCAACGCCAAACGTCTTGAACAAGCTCGCGATACAATCGATACATCACTGCTAAAAGGTTCTGGACTTTTATCTGAAGCCAGAGCCGTAGGTATCATCACACAAGACAAAGACAGAATCGGAACTGACGAAGTAATTAATGCTTTGCGTTCTGCAATGCAATGGATTCCGTCATCCATACCTGAAGACGATGGATATAGAATATCCATTCTTGAAAATGAAATTGCGTGTTTACGACAAGACAGACGTCAGATCCAGTCCCGAATTGATTCTGCTCGGTTGTATGCCAAGCAATCAGGTAATTTTGAAAACGAAGTTTTAGAACAGCAAGACCGATTATCTTCTATCAAGGCACTACCGAAAAATCCGGAAACTGGCGAATGGCAATGGCCATTCTGTGAAGCAAATTTAGCACTGGAATCTCCAATTGCAAAAGCACTCCTGAGCGAACTAACAACTCTCGACGCTGAAATGAGCATTGTAGTTGGTCAACGCCCTAAAATGGATGCTTATCTTACTGAACTAGAAGATGAGGTTCAGACCATTGTAAGTACGATAAGAGCCAAAGAAGTGGAGCTTGCTGCGGCAATCGCGGCAAACGAAGTTATTGAGCAATTAGGCACACGCAATAATGCTGCTGCAAGAGTAATTGGTCGTATTAGTTTGTTTCTGGAAGACCTTGTACCTAACTCAGAGCTGGCAACATATGAAGCAGAAAACCGTCGTCTCAAGCTCAAAGTCGAAGAACTACAAAGGAAAGTTGGAGCTGATAGCAGCCATGAAAGGCTCATATCTATTCTGAATAACATTTCGTCACAGATTACACGCTACATCCTGGCTTTTGATGCAGAATTTCAGGGGCTCCCTGCACGGTTTGATCTAAGCCAAATGACTATTATCTTTGATCGTACAGATCGTCCGGTACCGATGAGTCGAACTGGCGGTGGCGAAAATCATCTCGCTTATCACCTGTCTGCATTGTTAGCTCTTCATCTCTTTGCCTCAAAGAACAATTGCCCCATTCCTCAGTTTCTTCTAATTGATCAGCCTACCCAAGTTTATTTCCCTTCTGAAAAAATTTACCAGGAGGCTGATGGTACTGTTCAGAAAACGGAAGCAGATGCTGACTTAGCAGCAGTACGTAGGCTGTTTAAGTTACTGCTGAAGTTTACACAAGAAGAAGTCCCAGGCTTCCAGCTTATCGTGACAGAACACGCAAATCTTCGCGACCAGTGGTTCCAGGATGCTTTAACCGAGCTTCCCTGGACCAAGCCCCCTGCCCTGGTACCAGAAGACTGGCCTTTACCGTCAGAATTACCAAATTAATAAAAAAGTAGTTTTGAAAGATAAATAGGAACAGAGACCGCTAGAGGAATCAGGAAAATATCAACCGGTCAACATTTGAGCTATAGCGGCATAAATCATCGCCAGATGGCAGATTCAGGAAGGAGCTATGAACCCGTGGCGATTCACTTCGACTTCGAGGGTATAGGGCAATGGAGACATACACTGTCAGTTTTTATCTCGACATCTGAGCAACTTACTGAAGGACGCGAGAAAGCGCGACAAATTAATCATGAATTGTTTTAATCGTGACCAATTTAAGCACGAGTTTTGAAAATCCCCGTGTCCTTGGTTCGATTCCGAGTCCGGGCACCACTATTCATAACCTGCTTGTTAAGAAGTGAGATTCTTAACAAGCATGGTAAAGTGCCCGAATCATCATCGTGAAAGTAGGCTGTAACTGCTACACCTTGGTTGAATATAGAGTACGAAGAAACCGAAGAATGTTAATACATCTTCGGTTTTTTTATGTCAATTCTTTGCAGATATTGGCAGTTTTTTAACGTAACTGTCGATTTCCTATTAAGGAAAACGGTAATTTACTACCTTCAATACTTAAAACATCTTAAAAACATTTTCTAACCTGAAAAAACCTCTTCCAATGCCAATCTAAGACTGTCTATATTTCCCTCAACATATTCCAGCGTGACCGCAATACTTGAATGCCCTAGCAGGGTCTGAACCACTTTCAGATTACGATCCGGTGATTTCATCATCTCAGTGGCGATCGTATGCCGGAATCGGTGTGGGCTAATCGTACAGCGACATTCGACTGAAAGCCTGCGGAAGAAAGAACGTAATGGTGGATTATCCATATTTTCAGTGACAGACTCTTTTCTCCCGTCAAACCGACTGATATTGAATAACTGATCCACCTGATTAGCCCCTTTGTCTATCGCCGCTGCAACCAACCGCTCCAGTCTCGGACGTAACACTCGGGCTATCGGTACCCGATGTTCTTTATGGTTTTTCGAGGCCTCTGACCGTAGATTTATCCATCCATCATTTAGATTGACGTCCCCCAAGCGTATATGCAGGAGTTGATTTTGTCTCATACCGGTATAACGCAATGTATCAACCACCGTGAGCCAAAACCATGCGGGCCTTAATGCAGATCGTGATTTATCCATTATTCCAACATGCTCTTCCCTTTCTCTCGCTTCCATAATCAAATAAATTTTTTTAATTTCAGATTGAGTCAGTGTTTTTTTACGTTTCACATCAGGTCTGACTATCACTCCATTAAACGGATTATGTTTGAGTTCAACAAGATCATGTAAAAGCGCATGGTTAAAAATAGCTCTCATATGCGCCACTTTATTATTCCAGGTTATTGATGAAAGTCCCTGCTCATTTAAAACATACCGTCGCCAGTTCAGAACTGTTAGCCGACTTACTTCACTGGGTAACAGATTATCACCCGTATAACGTCTGAACGAATTGATTACCTTGCGATAACTCCATTCAGTTGCAGGTCTTAATGACTTACTAAAAAAATAGTCCTGAAGAATATCATCGTAATTAGCCGGATTCATTTCTATCTCCATATAGATTTATTGAATACGTTATTAACACTCTATTTATTAGGCGACAGCCACTTACTGTCATTGGGGAAAATTCCATGAGTAAAAATAAGAGTGAGCGGGATCATATAACCGAATGATTTGATAAATCGGCCATCCTTTTTTCCGTTTTCATATTTACGGTAAATATAGATACCCTTGTCGTTACGGGAATAATGACGGTTTAGTGCCTCAAAGTTCTTCTGAATATCATTCTTATCTATTTCAGAATTAGGCTCCGCGGCTAAATAACGATAAAAACAGTCTGGCGTCTGAACAAAAACATGCTGTTTTATGATATGTACCAAACTATCCCGGGCGTTAACTGTGAGCCGGCCATCGGCCACCGAAGCAACCAGCCAATGCCAGAAAGATTCTTCCGGTATTTCAGTGTTAACCGCCCCTTCACTTTGAAGTTTGGCAGAGAGGTTGTTATTAGCAGGACTGTCTGAGACAGGAATATGTCGTGCGGAAACCACAGTAAAATTGGAAGATTGGAGGCCGCATTTTTGCCGGGCTTCGCTGACAGCAGCATGAAGTACTCCACTAGCAGCTTTATTTCCTGATAAATAAGCCAACAGCTTTTCTGTTACCTCTGACCAGCGAGGGCTCTGTCGCATTAGTGACATGAAGTTGGCAAAAGTTGCGTTGTTGGTTATTTAGGCAGCCAGCAAGTAGAATTGTTCCGCGGCTGACAATCCCTCACTTTGCGGGTGTTGATATTGCCCTTTTCGTATCATGTTGAGCAGTTCGATGCCGGCCAGGATCGTCTGTGCCTGTCGAAACGATTTGAATCCCAGCATCGGGCGTATGCGGCGTTTTATATTGCGGTGATCTTGTTCAACCAGATTATTCAGATACTTGTTCTGCCTGACAGTCATGGTTTCTTCTTCTGGTTTGTCGGCGTTGAGTGTAGTCAGCGCTGCCGTGCCAGCGCCACTTTTATCAATGGTCACTATCTCAGGTTCGCCGTGGTGTCGAATGGCCTTGCGAAAGAAGCGTAATGCCGCGGCAGCATCCCGTTTGGCGGTCAGCAGAAAGTCGATGGTTTGGCCTGAAGTATCCACCGCGCGGTAGAGATATTTCCACTGGCCTTTGATTTTGATGTAGGTTTCATCCATTCGCCACCGCCGACCTACTGTGCGCTTGTGTCGGCGAAAAGCCTTATCCAGCAAGGGAATCAGACGGATAACCCAACGATGCAGCGTTGAATGGTCAACGACAATCCCGCGCTCTGCCATTATCTCTTCCAGGTTGCGTAAACTCAGTGAGTAAGCCAAATACCAGCGGATACACTGAGCCATATATCGGCGGGATAATGTAGGCGACTGAAAGCTTTTCGGATCAGAGACATGAGTAGGTAACATCACAAAAAATAGCATGTTACCGAACAGCGCCTTAATGCGACAGAGCCGTTTCAGCTATTTGGTGATGAGTACAGCTTAAATCCATCGCCATAACTCAATGATGCCCAGCATAATCGGGCGTTTTTTGCAGCAATTGCGACGGCTGCACGCCAGTAACCCCGGCGGTTGATCAGTGAACATACCCACCGACTGAAGGGATCCTGTTTATGCTCCACGCCGATCATTACAAACCTAGCGTCCTAAACCAGCAAAGTGCGCAAATAAGCGTCACCTGCTTTCGTTATTTCCCCCAGCCGGGCCTTACCTCCACTGCTGTGCTGTGATGGTGTCAGACCCAGCCAAGCTGCAAGCTGGCCACCGTTCTTAAAATCATGTCCAGTGCCAATACTGGCGATCAACACACTTGCTGTCGTAGTATCTACCCACCTGATTTTAATCATGTTTTTTTCTGTGGCTGACCTGAGCGGCTAAGTAGGTGCCCCCTCATCCCTTCTTGAAATATTAGGGATTTGGTCCACATGTACTATTCTCACAGGAACGACAAATCGCATGCCATCAACGGATGGCAACTTGGCCCCCTAGAAAGGACTGGGGTTTCACGGGCTACTTATTTTCGCCTCAAAAAAATCTCAAAGATAGCGTGCCTTTTGCTTCTGGGAATTGTTTAAAACAGGAAAAGTCAGATGAGAAATAAAGATAATTATCGTCAAAGGATAAGTTGCTTTACGCTGATTTTAGGACTCACCTATTCATTTATCCCCCTCACTCAAGCCGCAGTAAACGATGTGAATGCCAATCAATGGCACTATGAATTTACGCCCTACATTTGGGCCACTGGCCAACGCGGTACCCTAGGCTTAGATAAAGGCCCCGGCAACGGCCAGACATTCGATCAGAGCTTCTCTGATATCTGGGATCGTATGGATATCGGGGGAATGGCTGCTTTTGAGGCTCGCTATAACCGATGGGGGTTATTGCTGGATGGCATTTATCTTAGAGTCTCTGATCATGGCGGAATTTCAGGCCCCAATGGATTAGTCAGCCTTTCTGCAAACGGCAACATTACGCAACAGCAATACTCTGCTGCAGGTTATTACCGTGCCATTGATGGTCAAACTACCGTGGATACCCTGGCAGGGCTTCGCTATAACATCGTTGGTTGGGATATAAACGCTCAACTTAATTCACCACTGTTCCCTGGTACCACTATCTCCCGGAATTTTTCAGAGCGTAAGCGCTGGGTAGATCCCTATGCTGGAGTACGGATTACACACAGTTTTGATCAGCAATGGAGTGTTGTCGGCTATGCTGATATTGGCGGTGCCAGTTCAGGGTCGAACTTGACATGGCAACTCCTTGGCGGGGTTAACTATGCCTTTCGTCCCAACGTGATTGGTAAGCTGGGTTATCGCTATGTCTCCATCAATTATCAGAACGATGGATTTATCTATGATGTGGCAACTTCAGGCTTTTATACCGGGGTCGGCGTTACTTGGTAAACACAGACAACAAAATCAATCGCAAATCACATTACCAATTGTTAGCTTTTTTAAGGATACCTCTATGAAATTAAGCAAAATTGCACAATTTACAGCCATCATCATCGCGGCTAATACCCTCAGCCTCGCTCATGCAGCTGACGATAGTGTTAATACTAACGCCGATAGCGCCCATGAGCATTTCCATCCACAAGGGAAGCCACCGTCAAAATTTACTATTGAACTGTATAACCAAGTAAAGAAATCTTTGCCTTTTGAAGACACTCGTGATTTTGAAGAGTCGCAAAAAGGACTCATTGCTAAACCCCCTTTTAAACAAATTATGGCAGACGCTGGAAATGTAGCCTGGGATATGGGTAGTTATGAGTTTCTTTTGCAAGGTAAAGATTTTACCAGTATTAACCCCTCTCTGCAGCGTCAAGCTGTGCTCAACATGGCCTATGGCCTATATGAAGTGGTTCCCGGTCGTATCTATCAGGTCCGAGGATTTGATCTGGCGAATATGACACTGATTAAAGGCGACACTGGCTGGATCATCTTTGACCCGCTGACGGCAAAAGAAACCGCAGCAGCAGCACTGGCATTTGCGAATGAGAAACTGGGCAAACGTCCTGTAGTAGCAGTGGTATTCTCCCACTCACACGTCGATCACTTTGGCGGGGTTCGTGGCGTGGTCGATGAAAAAGAGGTGCAAAGTGGCAAAGTTCCTATTATTGCCCCAGAACATTTTATGCAAGCAGCCATCTCTGAGAACGTTTTTGCCGGTAACGCCATGGCAAGACGAGTTCAGTATCAGTACGGTGTGTTACTTGATCGTAGTCCATTTGGGCATGTTGATCAGGCGATAGGTAAGAATGTCGCTAACGGTAATACCGGATTGATTGCGCCGACCCGTTTTATTACCAAAGACTTTGAAGAGTTAACAATAGATGGGGTCAAGATGGTGTTCCAGAATACCCCCGATACGGAAGCTCCAGCGGAAATGAACACCTACTTCCCTCAGTTTAAAGCTTTCTGGGCGGCAGAGAATGTCACGGGAACCATTCATAATATTTATACATTGCGCGGTGCTGAAGTTCGCAATGCCCTTAACTGGTCAAAGCAGATCAACAGCGCACTCTATAAATTCGGTGATGATGTGCAAGTCATGTTTGCCTCTCATAGCTGGCCACGCTGGGGCAATGAGCGTATCCAGGAAGTGTTGAGGGCACAGCGGGATCTCTATGCCAACATGAATAATCAGGTACTGCACTATGCCAACCAAGGTGTCACTATCAACGAAATTCAAAATGTCTACCAGGCTCCTCCCAGTTTGCAACGCCAATGGGCCGCGCGTAGCTACCATGGCTCAGAAGGTCATAATACTCGGGGTATCATCAACCGTTATCTAGGATATTGGGATGGTAACCCCGCCACACTGGTTCCCTTGTCCCCGCGTGAATCGGCACCGCTCTATGTTGAGATGATGGGAGGAGCAGCCAAGATCCTGGCTAAAGGCAAGGAGTTGAATGACCAGGGTAAATATCTGGAAACTACCGAAATACTCAATAAACTGGTTTATGCGGAACCCAAAAATCAGGAGGCCAGAAATATGCTGGCTGATGCGTTTGAACAACTTGGTTACCAGAAAGAGAGCACAGGGGTGCGCAACAGTTTCCTGCAAGCCGCGTATGAATTGCGAAGCGGTCTACCTAACGCTTTAGCTCCCAGACCAACCGGTCCCGATGTTATCAGGGCGTTACCAACAGCACTTTGGCTCGATTTTCTGGCGATCAGCATGGATAGCCCGCGGGCCGATGGTATGAGTTTTACCATCAACCTGGTCACCCCGGATAATAATGAGAAATTTCTGATAGAGATGAGCAATGCAACGCTGACAAACATTGCTAACTATCAGGCTAAAAAACCGACACTAACCATTACCGTCAACCGTTCGGATCTCAATAGTGTCATGATGGGGGCAAACACATTCGAAGCATTGGAAACGGCAGGCAAGGCCAAATTTGAGGGTGATCGTACCGCTTATGAGAAGCTCAAAAGCACTCTGGTTAAATTCACGCCAAACTTCGAAATTATGCCGGGAACGTTAAACGCTAGCCCAACGCCTGCATCAGGAAAAGCTAACAACACAGCGCCAATTTATAATGCTAAGCCATTTGAATATGTTATCTATTCTGCAGAAGAGGATTAACAATCCACAGACAGAAGCAAGAGCTCGAATGATAAAGCACTTGGGGTCTTCTGAAAAAAATCTTGCGGATCAGTGCACTCTGCGTTATTTCTTTTAAACTTAAAGTGGCGACGATTTGGCTCCCTTAGCTCGAATGGCTCTGTCGCATTAGTGACATGAAGTTGGCAAAAGTTGCGTTGTTGGTTATTTAGGCAGCCAGCAAGTAGAATTGTTCCGCGACTGACAATCCCTCACTTTGCGGGTGTTGATATTACCCTTTTCGTATCATGTTAAGCAGTTCAATGCCGGCCAGGATCGTCTGTGCCCGTCGAAACGATTTGAATCCCAGCATCGGGCGTATGCGGCGTTTTATATTGCGGTGATATTGTTCAACCAGATTATTCAGATACTTGTTCTGCCTGACAGTCATGGTTTCTTCTTCTGGTTTGTCGGCGCTGAGTGTAGTCAGCGCTGCCGTGTTAGCGCCACTTTTATCAATGCCCACTATCTCAGGTTCGCCGTGGTGTCGAATGGCCTTGCGAAAGAAGCGTAATGCCGCTGCAGCATCCCGTTTGGCGGTCAGCAGAAAGTCGATGGTTTGGCCTGAAGTATCCACCGCGCGGTAGAGATATTTCCACTGGTCTTTGATTTTGATGTAGGTTTCATCCATTCGCCACCGCCGACCTACTGTGCGCTTGTGTCGGCGAAAAGCCTTATCCAGCAAGGGAATCAGACGGATAACCCAACGATGCAGCGTTGAATGGTCAACGACAATCCCGCGCTCTGCCATTATCTCTTCCAGGTTGCGTAAACTCAGTGAGTAAGCCAAATACTAGCGGATACACTGAGCCATATATCGGCGGGATAATGTAGGCGACTGAAAGCGTTTCGGATCAGAGACATGAGTAGCTAACATCACAAAAAAATAGCATGTTACCGAACAGCGCGTTAATGCGACAGAGCCCTTCCATCACATACAGCCCCCAGTACAACCTATGCACCGGGAAGCTGTGATAGCCTTTCTTATAAGACTTTAATACACGCGGTATTTATCTGACCAGTATCCGAACTCTCCTGGGCACCGTCACTAAGAAGGCCAGCATTACTACTGCTCAAGAATATTTTCTTGTGCCCACCCTCAGGGCCTGCAGTTGAAGTCCAGTAAACTTGCTGCCAACCAGAAGAATAAGCATCAAAATCCCCCCACTCACCGTAAGCATTCCCTAAACTTCGCGTGCTAATTCCGGAAGAACTTGTTACATTCGAAACATCTGAAGCGGATGGTAACTTTAAGCCACGATTTGAACAAACACTTACTGCTGGCGCGTAGGAAGTGGTGACTTGCATATCTGTTAACCATAAGTTAAGTGTAAAGCTAAACGTGATGGGTTTTCCCTGACCACTGTTCGGAGTCCCCGTAATAGTCACCTTGTTACCGGTGCCCATTCCGGTAAACTGCACCACGCCGTCAACTACCGATGCCCACCTGGCATCTGACGTCCAGGTGAAATCTGAAGGTTTACCACCATCCAGTTTTAGCGTGAAAACCGCCCCCTCAAATCCCGTAGTAGGGAATTTTGCATCTTTCGCAAAGGTATGACCGTTTACAGAAATTTCTTTTAATATGACAGGGGCTGTAATGACATAGCCGCCGGACTCCTTCGCCGTGCTCCAGCCAGACATTTTCACCGAGGCTTTATTCCCGGTGCTCGCCGTCGTCGCCGTGTAGACAACGGTATAGGTGCCCTTCGTCGCCCCCTCCGTCCATGCACTGCCCGCCTTCAGCGTCGCATGCGCAACCCCGGTGGTCCCCGACGTGAGCTGCACCGCAGCCCCCGTCACCGCGTTATCCTGTGCATCCCTCAGCACCGCCGTCACCGTCATGTCATCGCCCGCCACGTACGATGCCCTGTTCACCGAGACCTCCGATGCAGCCTGTGCCGCGCTGCCCTGGGTAATGACATAGCCGCCGGACTCCTTCGCCGTGCTCCAGCCAGACATTTTCACCGAGGCTTTATTCCCGGTGCTCGCCGTCGTCGCCGTGTAGACAACGGTATAGGTGCCCTTCGTCGCCCCCTCCGTCCATGCACTGCCCGCCTTCAGCGTCGCATGCGCAACCCCGGTGGTCCCCGACGTGAGCTGCGCCGCAGCCCCCGTCACCGCGTTATCCTGTGCATCCTTCAGCACCGCCGTCACCGTCATGTCATCGCCCGCCACGTACGACACCCTGTTCACCGAGACCTCCGATGCAGCCTGTGCCGCGCTGCCCTGGGTAATGACATAGCCGCCGGACTCCTTCGCCGTGCTCCAGCCAGACATTTTCACCGAGGCTTTATTCCCGGTGCTCGCCGTCGTCGCCGTGTAGACAACGGTATAGGTGCCCTTCGTCGCCCCCTCCGTCCATGCACTGCCCGCCTTCAGCGTCGCATGCGCAACCCCGGTGGTCCCCGACGTGAGCTGCGCCGCAGCCCCCGTCACCGCGTTATCCTGTGCATCCTTCAGCACCGCCGTCACCGTCATGTCATCGCCCGCCACGTACGACGCCCTGTTCACCGAGACCTCCGATGCAGCCTGTGCCGCGCTGCCTGTCGTTAGTGTCACCGTTGCAGACAGGCTGCCCAGCGGAGTACCGTTGTACTGCGGCACAATCATGTAAACGCCCGCACGCGCCCCCTTCAGGGTCGCCGTGTATCGTCCGGCCTGCTCCTCAGTGATATCGCTGAGAGTAACCGGTGCAGTGCTGCGGGCCCTGACGTTATTCTGGCTCAACGCCAGGGACAGTGTGTCCTTCACACCCGTCACCGGCAGGCCGTCTTTACTGTCCAGCGTGATGGTCAGGGCGGCAGTGGCCACGTTATCTGCCGGAATGGTATCCGGTGACGCGCTGAATGATGAGTGCTCCACATCCGGCGCGTTATCGCTGATAACTACCTTCGCGACAGGCAGACTGACGCCCTGTACCACCGGCGTGAGAGAAAGTGCTGTCGGCTGCATACCGGCAGTAACCGTCAGCTCTGCCACGCCAGCCTCTTTACTGACAAGGGCGGATACGCTGGCATCTGCCACATTACCCACCTTCATTTCAACGTCACTGACGGGGATGTTAACGGGATGTCCGTTCGTATCTTTCACGCTCAGGGTCAGGGTCTGTGTGCTCCTGCCGTTGGCAAGGAGCGCGGTTGAGGTTGGAGTGAATGTACTCTGCACAGCGCTAACCTGCGGAGCCTGTACCGTCACCTGAGTTTCAGCCTGACTTGAGCGGTTTCCCTTCCTGTCCACCGCCACACCTTTCACGGTATAGCTGTTGACATCAGAACGGTAAACCGGCATCACCACCGTCCAGTCCTCACCGCTCTGCACGATTTTACCTCCTGCAGCGATGAAGGGCGAAGCAGACCAGTCAATGCGCTCCAGCCCGTATTTGCTGTTGACGGATACCCCCAGAGACTTCTGCTCCCCGGTATAGCCCGTCACCAGGTCAGCCGTCTTCAGGCGTATGACCTCTTTCTTACGGTATTCCAAAACGATATTGTTGTTGCGCTCAACCAGGTCATAACGACTCCCCGCCAGGCTCCGCATTGCCGCCACCGCATCAGGATTAAGCTGTTGTTGCCACGGCATGCCCAACTGATAGTTTATTTCTACCCCGAACCGGGTGTCATTCTCACTCGATTTTCCCTGCCGTTGCTCCGCACTTAGCGTAATTAATGGCACCGGTGTGTAGGTTATCCCTGCCGTAATAGCATAGGGGTCACGCTGGCGATGGTCTTTGCCAAACAGCCCAACCTCCTGACCGTAATATTGCTCATAGGTCAGCTTGCCGCCCAACTGCGGTAGCGCGGGTAACCATGTCTCCGCACGAATGTCCCAGCCGTTGGCCGGGCGCTCTTCATAATCGGTAACATCCGGCGAATTCTTCCAGTTGCTCAGACGTTGGTACCCATTTACGCCCAATTTCAGAAAGTCACGCCAGTACTCAACGCCCATCCCCATACGGGCGTGGTCACGCGACAGGTCATAGTCCAAAAACGTATTCCCACCCAACATCCATGTGTCAGTGAACCAACGATATCCCATCCCCAGATTTGACTGAGTGCGGTCATCAGTACGGTGTAGACTACTTTGCGTAAAAACAAGACTGTCCTTTTGTTCATACAAAGGGACAAGCAAGTCAAATTGAGAGTTCTTAAGTGAGAAGTTTTTGCTGACGTCCAGTTGCACTCGAGCCGTTCCAAATCGACTCAGCCATGATTGGATTTCACTACCAGCTGCGCCTGTCGCCATTCCTCTCGCCATCGATGCCGCGGCATCACCGTTTGGATTATGGCTTAGGAAACTTCCAGCCTGCGAAGCTATTCCGGCCAGTTTTTGTGCTGGCACGTCGCTGTGCTCAGTGCCAAATGACTCCGCCGAACCACTTTTATGTCCATCCCATATGACGTCGGGTAATGGGGCGTAAGGGACATCCAGCTCATCTCCGGGTTGCAGGTGGTCAAAACCGTGCGAAAAAGTACGTAGCTGATTCAGTTGGCGCAACGTTAATAACGTTATATTGTACTTTTTTGCTACCGACTCAATGTTTTCTCCTGATGACAGGGTATATACCTGTGTTCGCATTGTTGTAAGGTCATTCGTATTTGCCAGAAAATGCTTGTCGCTGCCTGCCCCTGCCATCATAGGGGTGAATACTCCAGCCAGTGGGAAAGCAATTTGAGTGACGATATTCAACCATGCCAAAAGTTTGATGTGGTGTGGGTATTTAGTCGCGTGCCCATTATGCTGGGTATGAATAGAGTTTGAATCCATTATATTGCTTCGCTCTATCGTTATGTCATGAGTGAAATAACTCGAACCTAATCGAGGGTGTGATTTTATTTTTGGGATGGGTAACTGATATTATTTGAACGCACAATTACGCCAGTATTAAGCGACTGTAACCGAAATATTAATCCATACTGAAAGCATGTATATATCGTGAACCAGAATATGGCGTTTTAAAATACTCCATGTTATTAGCGAATAATTGTGAGTCTGTATTACCTGCTTTATTTGGGCGTCATTTCCCATACAGCCATAACAGCAATGTATCCCGCATCTCCTGCAAACTTATTTTTGCATCAATGACGACCGTATTAGTTCCAACTGTTTGTTGGCGAACCAAGGGCGTCATTTCATCCACCAAAAGCAGAGTGGGAAAACTCAACTGATAAAACTCGTTTTGCAGCCACTGAAGACTGCGGGCAATATCAATCGGAGAGCAGCCTGTCAGTGCGATAGCGTAATAAGTCGCGTGTTCCACACGGTAATGGGCAAAGTCACAGGATAAAGTCACGATGTCCCAATCGGCCTCAGGAAGCAGTGTCATGAGGCCAGTTGAAAAAAAAGGCGAAACAGAGAACAACCTGATCAACGGTGATGGTGTATTGCAATGAAGTGAGGGAAACATGGGTTGTCTGGCTCCATAATATAAAACCTGCACCTGATACAAATGCAATGTAGCCCAAAAAAATAACGCGGGGATAATCACACGTAATTATTGGGAAGTAGTTAGTCACGAGAACGAACTAATTAAAGCACAAACACAATTAATCAGCAAAAACGATCAATTAAGCCTTATTGATCGTTTTTAGCATTCATTACTGGCTAATTGATCGGCGGATTCGATCAAAATTATTCTGAGTAACTAGGAAAATTCTTAATTTTCATTAGGAAAGCAGAATTCATCAAAAATAAATAAAAACAACGATATATCTGTAAGTTGGCTGATACCACTCTCATATAGAAATAAACAATTACAATTGGTGACTCTTAATTACTTATTGGCGCGGCAGTAATTGGAGACCAAAAATCCAACCAATAAATAATAGTATTTATCCAAGCCTTGTTTACTTGCTGTTTAAATAAAAAAATATTCTAATGATATTATATTTTTTTATAAAAATTCCGTCCATTACATGAAGCCAATAAGGATAAATAAAAATATTTACCGAAATTCGACAGTTTCTGGTACCCACTATTTCTCTATTGTCCACTTTTGCAATATTACCTTCTCATGCAGTCGTGGCTAAATCTCAGCAATACATTTGTAGCGGCTCTCATAGTGATGCGGTGGGCTCAGGTCTGTGGGATGGTATTCTTAATGCTAATAGTGAAGCTGATGCGGCCAGCCAAGCAAAAGTTAAATTCATGCCACCAGGTCGTGGCGCATGGGTTAAGGTATTCTTTTGCAGAGTCTTGTAAGGTTTATTAGTAATTAAAAAATAAATACCTCGTTCGTGAAGTCAGCCCCATGGTCTGGCATAGGCTAAGAATCGCTGCGGATACTTCACTGGCCGCGCTTCACTTCATTTTCCAGATCGTGTAGGGCTGAGGAGATGGCCACCTCCATCAGTTTCATATTTACAGCAAAAATTACGGCATCTCATACGACGGTGGCATCGGATCTTCAGATAACCCGTTTCGGATCGTGATTGATAATTTTAGTTTTAATGTCGGTGATCGCTTTACCTACGAATACAACGTCTCTGAGCAATGGCTTCACGACATTTGTATTGAGGTTATTTATGAAGGCTCAATGTTTAAAACACCATTTTGTATGAGCGGTCATTGCATGCCCGGAGCAACACTGAGGATGAAGCCAATAAAACGCTGACGTCTCTGGAAGCCAGCGTTAATGCGGATGATGCAACAACGGTGGGTAATGTTCGGGCTTTTATTGACGACCTTGATGTTGTTCGGTTCAATCGCAATAAAATCAACCGACAACTGAGCAAGGTACTATAAACGGTGATACCTCTAATTGGTTGAATCTGATGTACAATATGAGCCTTTTAGGTTTGTTCATGGTCAGCGAGAATGTTCATTGTCCCCGGTGTAATTCTGCTCTAGTCTACCGTCATTGTCAGAACCCTAGTTTCCGCTGTCGTGAATGCTACTCTGTATTCTAGCTGACCTATACTTATCAAGTTAGGAAGCCCAGCGTTAAAGAGCAAATCGTTGATATGACCCTCAACGCCGCCGGGGTTCGCGATAGCGTAAGAACGCTGAAAATAGGTATTAGCACAGTTAAAAAACTCGCGACAAAGCGAATAACGTCTTCGCCAGTAGCCCACGCTGATGTCGCTCTTATCTGTGAACTCGATGAGCAATGGAATTTCGTTGGTAGCAAATCCCGGCAACACTGGCTTTGGATACACAAAGGACAACTTCATCATTCTGCTGGCGACGGATTGTCACCAGCAGAACAATTTTATCTGTTGGCAGCTTGAAAAGTAGATAGTGCTATTTTGTCGACCTCGATCTGTTAATGCGACAAAACCCTGTTACCCCTCTCCCCCCCACTCTCCATCATCTATAGGGCCACAATATGTTTGACTTGTCACCTTGTCTTTAATACAGACATGTACTGTGCCCGCATAAGAAAGTGAGGAAAACATCAGACACAAAGGCAACAATAATAACGTGTATTTTTTCATGGTTAACGACTCCTAGTCATTGGGGATTTCTATTAGTCCAACAACAATATAGTCACATACTTCAATTCGGTGATTAACTATCGGAGTATTATTGAGCTTATGTTTAACAATAAGGCCCAGTTGGTGACAGAAGGTGCGACCAGACAAGACTCGGCTCAGGGTATGGCCCTCTGAGAGAGCCCCTGTTTAAGAGAAAGCCTTCTGACTTTAAGTATGGTTTCCATGCACAGCATCCAAGGAGATCTCCGTAAAAACGGAGAGTTTATCAATAATCAGGGTGGTGCACTTTTACACCATAATTCCCCGATCCCTTGGTCTACTTTTGCACAATATTTAACAGCCATCGAATCGCTGAACAGCGTGATCCGTGCGGCTATCAGAAAGTGCAAAGCGTTCCCGACAGACGACTCGGTGCGAAAAGTTATTTATCTGGCGGTCAAGGATACGTCAAAAGAATGGAATATGCCGATCCAGGACAGGCGGTTGGCAATGAGCCGTTTTATTATCGAGTTCGGTGACCGTCTCAACGATCACCTTTAATACGCTGGCCGTTACACAGAATTACGGACAAGCTCCCACGCTCCAGCATCACACATTCTACTGCGTCCCTATAGCCTCGCAAAATTGTATGCAAATGCTCAGATAAGACAGTTATTTGTGAGTTAAGGTTTTATAGTCATTGAAGGTGTACTGATATGAGGTTTCCGTACTTTAGCTTTATGGATACCTGGTTTCTCAATGTGAGACTTTTCCACTTTAACGCCGTTGATACCGACTTTCACACTGGGTCCTGATATATGTGGTCTTGTAATATAGGGCTTTTGTACACTAAATCCATCAATACCCCCTTTGTTAACAACAATTTCGGCTTTTGCAGTAAGGGAAATGGAACATAAACACAACAATGGGATACCGATCAATGCAATAACTTTCATATCTCACTCTTAATCTTTCCTACTATAATGGATTGCATTATATGCTCACAGATAGCAATTTACTTATCATTTTCTATGTATGTCTCATTTTTAGGGTATATCCAGATGAGCTATATTGTATAACGTCAACACATATTAGTCATATTTAATGTAAGGAAAATCTCATTGTATCGATACCCAAATAAAAACATGAGCGCAAAGTAAAGAATACTTCATCACTGATGATGATATTTTCTTAAATAAAAAGTTCCAAATAAATGGGGTTGTATATGAAAAAAAACATTATTAGTTCTATCATATGTGGGTGCATCTTCTCAATTTCGATAAATTCGTCAGCTTGTACACGTACCCTTTATGTCGGTGAGGATAATACTGTCATTACTGGACGAAATATGGATTGGAAAGAGGATATGTCCTCTAATTTATGGGTGTTTCCAGCCGGTATACATCGAGACGGTGCCGCGGGTGAACACTCCATCAAGTGGATAGCAAAATATGGAAGTGTCGGCGTATCAGGGTATGATGCAGGCACAACAGATGGAATGAACGAAAAAGGCTTAGTCGCCAATTTACTTTACTTGGCAGAAGCTGACTACGGTGAAACAAAAGATGCGCCAATGCTCATGTCAATCTCGGTATGGCCACAGTATGTATTAGACAATTTTGCGACAGTTACAGATGCTGTAGACGCTTTGCGCAAAGAACCCTTTAAGATTGTTGCTCCGACACTGCCTAATGGCTCCAAGGCTTCACTGCATTTATCTATTTCAGATCGGTCTGGTGATTCTGCTATTTTTGAGTATATCAACGGTAAGCTAGTGATACACCATGGTAAGCAGTATACAGTAATGACCAATTCACCAACCTACGATGAACAGCTAGCATTGAATAAGTACTGGACGGAAATAGGTGGTCTAACATTCTTACCCGGAACAAACCGCGCAGCTGATCGGTATGCTAGAGCTTCATTTCTCATTAACGCAATACCAAAAAAACGTGATAACAACTACATCAAAGGAGTACCTAATCAATCGTTTAGTTATCAGGCGGTTGCTGGCGTATTAAGTGTTCAACGCGCGGTAAGTGTTCCTCTCGGAATAACAACACCAGATCAACCTAATATTTCATCTACGATATGGCGTACTGTTGCAGATCAAAAAAATCTAATGTACTACTTCGACTCGGCGACAAGACCGAATACATTTTGGGTCGATCTTAAGAAGCTAAACCTTGCTACCGGGGCAGAGGTTAAAAAGCTTACCATTGAGCATGGCGAAATATTTACCGGCGAAGTATCTGCTGATTTTAAAAATTCAAAACCATTTAAATTTTTATCTCCTGAGTGACAAGAAAGTTGCGTCGCTGCACTGAAGGGACGCAACTTTTTTATTATTAATATCTAACAGTTTTGTATCGAACTATGGAAGCTATATTTCTATCATTCAAAAACATTGGAGGTTCAGACTGAATTATTTATTTTATCTTTATGAAATTCGCCACAACTTATTTACAAAAATGTTTATTTTAATTTATTCGAAGGCTATTGCTGCACAACTTAGTGTCTTTATAAAAAGAAGTAATGAAGTGGATGTAGTGGCACACTAAATTTGGCCACCTGAATAGAGGTAATATCATCGCCTCATAGTCAAAACAGGTGACACAATGACCAGAAGTAACAAACGTAATTTCAGCCCAGAATTCAAACTTGAAGCCGCACAATTAGTCCTCGATTATGAAGATGTATACCTTTATAGACATCAGTCAACGACGGCGACCCAGCCAGATCACTTCCGGTTCCAACGCTGGTGATTCGAGATTGAGTTTGCTCAGCTGCTTATTAATTTTATTGCGGTTGAACCGGACTGCATCCAGGTCATCAATAAAAACCCGGATATCACCGACCGTTGTTGCATCATTCGCATTAACGCTGGCCTCCAGAAACACCAGCGTCTTATCTGCTTCATCCTCGCGGGTTGCTCCGGGCACAAGCCATGACCGCTAATACAAAATAGTGCTTTCAGCGTTGAGTCTTCATAAATAGCCTCAACACGAACGTCATGAAGCCAGTGCTCAAAGACGTTGTATTCGTAGGTAAAGCGATCGCCGACATCAAAACTAAAATCATCAATCACGATCCTGAACAGGTTATCCGGAAAGCCAATTCCACCATCGTAAGAGATACAGTAATCTTTGCCGTAAATATGAAACTGATGGAGGTAGTCATCACCCCAGCCCTGCACGATCTGGAAAAGGAAATGAAGCGCGGTCTGCAACGTATCAGCAGCGATTCTTAGCCGACGCCAGACCATAGGACTAACTCCACGAACAGCGATTTTGATGACGTAGATCTTCATAGTTGGATAACGGGGATTGTTATGAATGCAGGTTATTCTAGCCCCAGTGGGCAACTCATTTGGTGACTGCCCCACGGTTTTTCATGCTACCTTACTACGACTGGTTACAACATAAACTGTCGAACAGAAAACAGGGCGATAAACGTCTAATGTGGGCTGAAAATCAGGGGTAAATGCAGGTCGGATGATTTATAAACGCGGGTTACTACACATAGCCTGCGCTGGAAAGAAAAACCACTGCGACCAACGGTGGTTTTCAATATTATCTGGGCTACCAACTTGTTGAACTGTGGCAACTGGCTTTAAGTCGGATAAATTCCGTCAGTTTGGGTTCAGAACCCCTTATTGCGGGCGCTTAGCCAGATGTGGGCACTGCGAAGACCATTTTACGAATTTGGCGTTATAGACAGAGTCATCGTCACTGACGAACGAGACTTTACCCTCTTTCACGCCTTCCTTTAGCGTTCCCAGTAGGTCAGCTTGAACCGTCCGCTCATTAAACTCTTTGCCTTTTTCATCGAACGCTTTATAGCAGCCGACAAAACCGGTTAATTCAATTGGCTGTTTCATTCCATTATATACAACAACCTTAAATGTTTTTTCATACTTCGGCTGCCCTTCAACCACCACCGTACCTTCTGAGGAGGGAATGGCCTGGATGGTTAGTTTATTATGTAAATCTTCTGCTGCTACGGAAGAAAATGAAAGTAAAACAAGCGAAGAAAGAAGAACCGTATATAATTTTTTCATTACAAACTCCTTTATGAACAACGGGTGATTTATCCCGCAACCAGATTACGGGATAAAACTTAAACCCAGTCTTAATGAATATTACTCAACGCTTACTGCAATTATGGGGTTCAATGCCGTCACTGCCGAAAACGTTGTCACGCTTATCACTTGTTAAGTGAAAGAGGCTGGCTGGTTTCTTTACTCAGGGGCGACACAGGAACCGCCAAAACTCATAGCGCAAGAATCATCAGGCTCCTGATCTAGCATCCAGGTTGTGCCTTCGAAAAGGATGTTGCCCACGGCCTCATCCCAAGATTCTGTTACTACCAGTCTCGTGTTCACTGATAAAAATCGGCTTGATGGTTAGGAGACTCAATCAACTTTTTTATCTGAGCTGACATATTGTGATGACAGCCCCGAGTTTATTTAGATGTCACATCGATAATCATCCAATTTGGTTATGATTTATTGAGGCCAGAAGTGAAGTTAAATTGACGTAGGAAATTGTTCCTCCTTTTGTCGCACAAGGATGTATTGATATGAAAAAGCTTTTCATGACGGCTGCATTAACCGGTTTATTAGCCAGTAATAATTCGTATGCCGGAGAAAGTTATCTGGTCTATAACCCGCAAAATATTGCTGTATTTCAGGTGAGTTTCTTTGATGTTGGCGACGGCCCGTTTATGCCGGATTGGCCACAACCTTCTGAGTCAACTTGGGATCTGGGCCAGCAAAAAAAAGAAAAGATACTCGATGCTATGCGTTACTGGGCTGAAATTATCACCCCCAAGCTAGGGCAATTGCCCACCATTATCAATGTCGGTACGTTTAATGATGATAATGCCGCGGGTTCCAGCGATTCAGTATCTGATGGCATTATCAGTCTGACGCAGTTGCAGGGGGCTTTGAACGGCATTGATACCGGAGAGTTGACCTTCGGTTCTCATGCCCAGTTCATCATGGGGAAACTGGATTTTGACGACGTTCCCTATATGCCTTCGCAATTGCCGCGCACTGGAAGGATGGATCTGGCCAGCGTCGCTGTTCATGAACTGGCCCATGGCTTGGGCATCTCCAATATGGTTTCCGACCCGCAGGTGAAGGATACATTCACCCCGACCTTCGATACTCAGCCTTTCGGTTCCTGGACCAGCCATCTACGGGATGATCATGGCAATCCGGCCCGACCAGGGCAGGTAATACTGTGTCATGGATGCAGTAGCCCATGGGATCCGCAAGGCTTTGATGTACGGCTCGATAAAGGTTATTTCACCGGTAGATACGTAGATGAAGTACTCGCTGGCGCCATGCCTGGCGTACCGGTGAAAACGTTAGGGGACAATGGTTCGGTCGATAATAACTATATGAGCCATATCGAGTTTAAGAACAGCATGATGAGCCATCAGAACTACCGCAATTACACAACTTTTATGGAAGCGGAACTGGCGTTGCTGCAGGACATGGGGTATCAGATTGACCGGCGTAACTTCTTCGGTTTTTCGCTATATGGTGATGGACAAACGCTGACTAACCGAAATGGTTATTTTTTGCGTAATCAGCAGGGCAATGGCTATCTGGCGGGCCAATATAATACCGCGATGCTGGGGCTAGGGCTGCATGTTTATGGCAGCAATAACCGAATCTTTCAGCAAGCAGATCTGTTGACGCAAGGGGCTGGCGGTGCCGGTATTCGTATTGATGGGCAAAATAACACGCTGAACATAGAACCAGGAACACGCGTTTACGCCGATGGGCTTAATGGCCGTGGTGTCATGTTTGCTTACGGCAAACAGCATAACCTTCTTCAGCGCGGCGATATTCAGGCATTGGGAGCCAATGGCGTCGCCATCAGCTTTGATTTTGGCAATAACTTCTTAGGTAACAAAACGGACTATCGTGGCTCCTGGATCCATGCTGTGGGCTGGTATGTCGCCGCATTATTACCCGAGGTGCAGGGTGCCCTGGTAGATAATGCCGACATTAGCGGGCGGGTTGCCGGTAAAGGCGCGGCGATTTATATATCGCCAAATGCGCTGGTCGGCAATATCAATATATTAAATGGTGCCCGACTGGAAGGTGATATTTACTCGGATTATAACCAGCGGGATGCCTATGGCCAGCAGCGATTGACGCAGCTTTCTTTCGGGCGGATGGCCAATGCGCAAGGGCTGGCGACGGATCTGCCGGACCCCAATTTCAGCTTGAATTACCGCGGAAATATTGAAGGTATCAATAATCTGGCGTTGAGCTCTCGCGGGGGGAAAACCTCACTTAACGGCGAACATCAGATTTACAGCATGTATATCGCCCCCGGGGCCACATTATCCGGCAACGGTGGCTACACCCTCAATCAGGAAGGTCGCTTTGTAAATGACGGCATTCTCGCGCCGGGCAATTCACTCGGGCAAATCAATGTAACAGGCGCTTATCAACAGAGCGATAACGGGCAGTTGTTGTTGGAAGTCGATGGGCGCGGTGGGCATGACACCCTGGTGGTTGACGGCCACGCACAATTCAACGGCCAACTGACGTTTGTGCCACAGCCGGATTGGTATGCGGCAAACTGGCGACTGGATTCGCAAAATTTGCTAAAAACCGCCTCGCACAGCGGTGAATTCAGTGTGGTGAACAGCTTGCTCCGCTCACCCACGTTGACGCTACAGACAACGTCTTTGGGAGAGGATGGCTGGCAGCTCTCGATGCTGCGCGCCTCCAACGCTTACAGCCAGTATGCGCCGAATGACAATGCGCGGCAGGTGGGTCAGGCGTTGGATAAAATTGTGTCGATAGCCGATTCGGATATACAGCCGTTGTATCGTACGCTGGATTTCTCATCCGCCGATGGCGGGAGTATCAGCAATGTCTTGCAGCAACTTTCCCCAGCCGCTTACAGCGCCATGTTCGGCAGTTCCCTTAATCGTGAACAGCAGATAACGCGGATCATCAGTGGGCCTAATCCTGTCGCTACGCCGGCACCGTTGGCGGAAGGCGAATGGCACAGCTTTGCCATCCCCTTTGGCGGCAGCTTCTGGCAACAGCGCCAGGGTGGCAGTGTAGGGTACGACGCTCGCAGTTATGGCATGGTGTTTGGCGCCGAAAAACAAAACGAGCAGGACCGCAACTGGGTTTATGGCCTTCATGGTGCAGTCAGCGGCCAATCGGTGACGGTGAAATCACCAGAAACCGCAAATGGGAAAACCACCGCTTTCAATCTGGGCATCCAGGCGCGTTATGGTGTTGAAAGGCCCGAAGGGATGTATTTATTCGGCAGTGCTCGATTCGGCATTGAAGACAGCTGGCTGGATCGAAGCATTCATGTCGAAACCTACGGAGCAAGCCACCATGCCAGTTGGACTGGATTGACAGGCTCCCTTATGGCCGGGGGGGGCTATCGTTGGGCGCTGAATAATAATGTGAGCGCCGGACCGGTAGCTTCATTAAATTACACCACATTACATCGCCCAGGCGTGACGGAAAGCGGCAATGACGGTAGCCGGCTGATACTAGGCTCGGAGACCTTCGATTCTTTGCGCTCGAGTATCGGGGTGAATGGTCACTGGAATTTACCGCTCGCTTCAGGGGCTGCAATCTCAGCCGATCTGCAGATTACTTGGGATCATGAACTGCTGGATGGCGATGTGATGCAACAAGCCTCTTTTGCCAACTATCGTAGCACAGGGTTTAGTGCCAAGAATAAGGTATCTGGACGTGACTCAATGGGGATTAAGGCTGGAATGAGCTATAAAATCAACACCGATGTCGAGCTGGGCATCGGGATTGAAAGCGACGTATTTCGTTCTGGCTATGACTCGGTCGCGGGTAATCTTTCAGCCATCTGGCGTTTCTGATATCTGAGGATTATTCGGCTGGCTGTAATTAAATCTTGTAACACCCCGCTTTGCCGGGGTATGCCGGAAGAATTGGGCTTTGTTGAATTAAGCTTTCGTCGGGGCTTTGTCGCATTAAGGTGCAGGAAGATAACATGCTGTTTTTTTGATGTTGCCTACCTCTGTCTCTTATCCGAAAAGCCTTTAAGCGTCTGCATTATCCCGTCGATACTATTGCCCAGAGTGTTCACTGGTATCTCACCTATTCACTGAGCCTACGCAACCTCGAAGAGATGATGCTGAGCGTGGCGTTGTCGTTGACCATTCCACCCTGTATCGCTGTATTATCAGGCTGACACCCTTGCTGGATAAAGCCTTCCGCCGACACAAGCGCACAGTAGGTCGGCGGTGGCGAATGGATGAAACCTACATCAAAATCAAAGGCCAGTGGAAATATCTCTACCGCGCGGTGGATACTTCAGGCCAAACCATCGACTTTTTGCTGACCGCCAAACGGGATGCTACAGCGGCATTACGCTTCTTTCGCAAAGCCATTCGACACCACGGCAAACCTGAAGTGGTCACTATCGATAAAAGTGGTGCTAACAGAGCAGCGCTGACTACACTCAACACCGACAAACCCGATGAAGAAATCATCGCCATCAGGCAGAACAAATATCTGAATAATTTGGTTGCGCAAGATCACCGGAATATCAAACGACGGACGCGACCGATGCTGGGGTTCAAACCGTTTCGGACACAGACGCTCCTGGCCAGCATCGAGCTGATCCACATGATACGCAAAGGGCAGCTTGCTCACCCAACTGGATCCGCATTGTCACCGGTGGAACAATTTTATCTGTTGGTTGCCTACGCTAATGCGACAGAATCATCACTACGGAAACAATGAACATCAACGCTGGCCATGAGCACACCTCAAAAGCCTATATTATGCATCAAATCCAACTAATTGGACGCACTACCAAAACTAGGGTGCCTTTATCGAAAAGTATATGTTCTACTAATTGGAGTCATTACCACTTATATCATGACATTTTAACTGGATATATATCTGGAAAATGGCTGATCAGATTTTACTGGAAACATGCTAAAACAGTCCTCAAGTCAGTTTGACACGCAACAGCCAGATGAAATAAAACATATAATATTCAAGTACATACCCAACACAAGCCAACAAGAGTAATTATCAATATCGAAATGATAATTATTTGCATCAAAAAATTTATAATGCTATATATATCCCGCCTTGGACGGAATAATAATCGTTTTTCTTTTAACGTTAGCCAAATGACAAATAGGAATACCTAGAGCATGGATATTAATCCCTCAGGTATATCTGGGCTTATTATTCGCTGAAATTCTACTCTTCAATAGGGACACTATAGAGATGGCTTCAATGCGGAAATTCAATGATAACTATATCCAACATCTTAATGGCGAGAACTGGTCTCGTGCGAATACCCATTTAGTTGGGAAAATACTGCGTGAATTAAGCCATGAGAAATTGATTGCGCCAACCCGTCTGGAAACGCAGGCGAATGGCCTTTTTCGCTATAGTTTTTGCCCCGACAGCGTTAGCTCCAATCACAACAAAATAGAATATCGCTTCAGTGCCTCCCCTTATCAGCTAGATCATCTGGATATTGAAACAGATACGTTAATCAAAACCGTAGAGGGTAAACAGCAACCGCTGGATGCGTTACAACTTATCATTGAATTAAATAGCCTGCTTTGTATTTCCGAAAAGATGCTGCCACTCTATTTAGATGAGATCTCCAGCACCCTTTATGGTTACGCATTTAAATATCACCATAATAATCTGAGTTCGACACAGTTAACTCAGGCAGACTACCAAAGCGTAGAAACAGCGATGAGCGAAGGGCATCCAGTTTTTATTGCTAATAATGGTCGCATTGGGTTTGATATTGCAGATTATGCTCACTTTGCGCCGGAAAGTGCTCATTCGATCAAACTTATCTGGATTGCGGTACACAAAAATAAAACCGTTTTTGCCAGCTTAACTGGTCTTAGTTATCAGCAGTTAATGCAGGAAGAACTGGGGAATTACCAGACAGAAGATTTCCTCCGTCAGTTAACTTCTCGTAGCCTGAACGCTAACGACTATTTCTTTATGCCATTGCATCCGTGGCAATGGTACGAAAGAATTGCCACTAGCTTTGCCGCCGATATAGCACGCAATGACATTGTTTATCTGGGTCAAGGGCAGGATAGCTACCTAGCTCAACAGTCAATTCGCACATTTTTTAATATCTCTAATCCGCAAAAGAATTACGTTAAAACGGCGCTGTCGATTCTGAATATGGGCTTTATGCGTGGGCTTTCCCCACACAGTATGGCCACCACGCCGCGAGTGAATGAATGGCTGGCAACGCTGGTTTCCCAAGACCCATTCTTTCAACAGAAAAAATTCACCATACTGCGGGAACGCGCAGCAATGGGTTATTTCAATGATTATTTTGAAACCGCGCTGATTAAAGACAACCCGCATAAGAAAATGCTTTCAGCGCTATGGCGAGAAAGCCCAATTCCCTTACTCGCCAACCATCAGCGTTTAATGACCATGGCCTCTTTGTTGCACCGAGATAATACCGGTAACTCGGTCGTGGCCGCATTAGTTCATTCTTCTGGTTTAGCCACAGATAAATGGATTGCACAATATCTGGATGCCTATCTTTCTCCGTTATTGCACGCCTTCTTCACCTACGATCTGGTCTTTATGCCTCACGGGGAAAACCTGATGTTGGTACTGGAGAATAACGTTCCAGTACATGTGTTAATGAAAGATATCGGAGAAGAAATTGCCATTCTTAACGGCGATATAATACTGCCCGAGGAGATTAAAGATCTGCATGTCACTGTCGAGGACGATATGAAGATCAATTATATTTTTCTGGATATTTTTGACTGTTTCTTCCGTTATCTCACGCCAATTCTACAAAAAGACCTGGGACTGCCCGAACACCAATTCTGGAAATTGATAGCGGACTGCATTTATGCCTATCAGGCCCAGTATCCGGCACTGGCCGATAAATATAACCAATTCGATCTGTTTAAAGCCGACTTTGTTCGCACCTGTCTGAATCGCCTGCAAATGGCCAATAACCAGCAAATGATCGATCTCGACGATCGGGAGAAGAATCTCAAATTTGCCGGCACCTTAGCAAACCCGATTCATGCCTTTAAAACGGCAGGTTAATTAATTACGGCAGCGGCGTGGGTCGCAGCCTACCCCAGTGGCACAACCTTATATTTGGTGAAAAGAATAATGAAAAGAAGTGACGGCAAGAACCAGATTCGCCTGCAATCTTCGCACAGAGTTAAACCCGTGGCATGGTTTTTTGCCGCTAATTTATCGCTATTGGGTAGCGCTTATGCCGCCAGCGATAATAATAATGACAGCGAGAAGTCATCGCCGAAAAACAGCGCTGAAGAAACGACTATGACCGTAATTGCCTCGGCGCTAAACCACGCTGGCGTAACGGAAGACAGCGGCAGTTATAATACATCTTCAATGTCTACGGCCACCGGCCTGAATATTTCTGCTCGCGAAACGCCACAGTCGGTCAGTATTCTGACGAAACAGCGTATGCGCGATCAAAACCTGACCAGCGTAGAAAGCGCGGTCAATAATATTACCGGCCTGAACGTTCGCCAGTTTGATAGCGATCGCTTCGGTTTTACCTCACGCGGCATGAGTGTGAATAATATTATGCGCGATGGCGTCGCAACTTTTTACGATACCCGTTTTAATTACGGCGATAATACGCTGGATACCGATATGTTCGATCGGATTGAAGTGGTACGAGGCGCGGCAGGTTTAATGACCGGGCCGGGAAACCCATCGGCTGTGATTAATCTGGTACGTAAACGCCCGACTCAGGATTTTCGCGGCAGCGTTTCTGCCAGCGCTGGCTCATGGGATAAATGGCGTACTACGCTGGATCTTTCTGGTCCGCTGAATAACGATGGCAGCGTCCGCGGGCGTTTTGTTACGGCGTATCAGGATACCCATTCTTTCGTTGACCGATACAACCAAAGCAGCAATCCATTTTACGGCATTCTGGAAGTGGATCTGACGCCAGACACCCTGCTGACCTTGGGTGCCGATACTCAACGCAATATGACCCGAGGAGGCATGTTTGGCGGGTTGCCGCTGTTTTACAGCGACGGTGGCCGAACTCATTATGGTCGATCGGCCAGCACCGCGCCGGACTGGGCTTCTTCCGAAACTCGAACCCAGTCGCTGTTTAGCAGCCTGCAACACCAGTTCGATAACGGCTGGAACATCAAGGGCACCTTTACTTTTGATAATGATAAACTGCTGCAAAACGTGATGTGGGCCGATGGTTATCCGGATCGCACGACCAATATCGGCATGCGCCCAGGGAGTATGTCGCTTATTGACGGAACTCGCCGTCAGCAAAACTATGATATTCAGGTTAACGGTCACTACAGTCTGTTTGGGCGTCAGCATCAGCTTGGCTTTGGCTGGAACCACCAGCGCCAGAATTTTGATAACGACTATTACAATCCTGCCAATTGCAGCACCCGCAGTACTTGCCCCGGTCTGGGGGATTTTACTCAGCCGGGCTGGCAGTATCCTAAACCGATCTGGAGCAATACTCGCGCCTACGGTTCTAAAGGGCGCAACGATCAAACCGCGCAATATGTGGTGACTCAGCTTTCTCTGGACGATCCGTTAACGTTGATTCTCGGCGGCCGTTTGACCACTTGGGAAACCCAGGGCGATAACTTTGGCACGCCGCAAAATGCCAAATATAAAAATCAGTTCGTGCCATACAGCGGCCTGATTTACGACATCAACAGCAATTTTTCGGTTTATACCAGCTACACCGAAATCTTTAATCCGGAAAATCGCCGCAATCGCGATAACCAATTGTTGGACCCGATCAGTGGGCAAAACTACGAAGTGGGAATGAAAGGCGTCGCCTTCGACAACAGCATTGATTACTCGTTAGCGGTGTTTGAAATTCGTCAGGACAACATGCCGGTAGCGGATACCACCGCGCCGCGCCTGCCAGATAACAGTAGCCCTTACTATGCCGTAGACGGGACTAAAACCCGTGGTTTTGAAGCGGAAATCAGCGGGAAAGTCACTGAAAATTGGAACCTGTTCGCCGGTTACACCCAATATCATGTGCAACGGCCAAATGGGCAAACTTTCACTCCGATCACTCCGCAAAAAGTCCTGAAAGTTTTCACCACCTATACCCTGCCAGGGCCGATGAAAGACCTGACTCTCGGCGGCGGTGTCAACTGGCAAGGCAAGACCTACAGCGATGTAACCAGCCCGACCGGCGTGCAGCGCGTGGGTCAGGATAGTTTTGCGGTATACAGCCTGATGAGCCGCTATCAGTTCACTCCGCAACTGTCGCTTACGGTGAATCTGGATAACCTATTCAATCAGCATTATTACTCGCAAATTGGTCAGTACAGCCAATACCTGATGGGCAAGCCGCGTAATGTGGATGCCACCATGCGTTACACCTTCTGATTATTGTTAATACCGCCAACACCACGGAGCGAGATTTTCGGCTCCGTGGCTGCTTGTGATAACGCTAAGGAAAAACTTTCGCCCCAAATGTTATTGATAAATAATTCCCGAAGTCCCTATGGATTCGCCCGTCATCGCACGGGGAGAATAGTCGCTGTATTAACCGGCCTGTTTGCGCTGGTTTTTTTGCTTTCCGGCTGCGATAACGCTTCTGCGCCAGACGGCGTAACAGCGGCTCGTGAAAAAGGCTTCCCACGGCAGGTAGCGACCGCTCTCGGTACTGCGGTGATTGAGCGTCCACCGGTACGCATCGTGACTCTGGGAGCCGGATCGGAGGATATTGTGCTAGCCCTGGGGCAGGTTCCGATTGGCATTGAATCCCATCGCTGGGGCGGCGACGAGCAGGGTTATCTGCCCTGGTTTCGTCAGGCGCTGGAACAGCAAGGACAAACTCTACCGACAATTCTGCACATGTATCCCGAATTGGATATTGAGCAGCTAATTAACCTGAAGCCCGATGTGATTATTGCCACTCAGTCAGGTATTAGCCAAAGCCTATACGATCAGCTGTCGCGCTTCGCGCCGGTGGTCGCCTATCCCGGTTTGCCCTGGCTGACATCTACTCGCCAGCAGATTGAATTGATCGGCCATACTTTGGGTAAAGAAGCACAGGCTCAGGATTTACTACAGCAATTAGAAAGCACTCTGGCCGATGCGGGAAAAACGGTGCCGGGCATAGCGAGACTGCGCTTCGCTTACATTAAAGCGGCGGCTAACAATGCCAATCTATCGGTATATGTCGCGGGCGATCCTCGCGTGGATACGCTCTCTGCAACCGGCCTGCAATTGGCTCCCTCAATTAAAAACCTGACCGCGTCCCGAGGCAGTTTCGCCTCAAATCTTGGGCTGGAAAATGCTGACCGACTGAATGATGTGGATATTCTAGTGACCTGGTACAACAGCGAGCAGGAGCGCCAGCGAGTAGAACAGCAGCCATTATTTAATGCAATTGCGGCAGTGCGCCACGGTGGCTACATCCCGATGACCGATCAGGCAATAGTGATGGCAATGTCCTACGGCACGCCTTTAAGCGTCGACTGGGGATTGCAACGCTTTATGCCACTGATCGCAGAGAAAGCGCGCCATTTGGCTGCCGTTTCGGAGACTCCGCCATGACTCAGCAGATTCATCGGCGGCAGCGAGCATGCCGCATTTGGGGCTGGATAGGACTCTTGCTGCTCGCCCTACTCTGCATTTTTGCCAGCCTGACGTTAGGAGCCAAACCCTTACCTCTCAGCGCGGTCTGGCACTATTTCAGCGCCGATGACCGTAACTATAACGATTTGGTGATAGATGCCAGATTGCCCCGAACCTTAATTGGTCTGATGGCCGGTGCGGCGCTGGCATTGTCCGGAGCCGTTACGCAAGGACTGCTACGTAATCCACTCGGCGATCCCGGTTTATTGGGCGTCAACGCGGGCGCATCAGCTATCATCGTCAGCTTTGCCTTTTTTCCTGCGCTGGCCGCTATTCCTCGCTTTTGGCCTGCATTGATCGGTGCTGCGCTAGCAACCCTGCTGTTTTATCTATTAGGCGGTGGCAGAAATAATAGCAATCCAACCCGTCTGGTACTGATTGGTGCGGCGATCAATGCCTGCCTGTTCGCCTATGTGCAAGGCGTGGTGCTACTCCATCCCGCCGTGTTAGAGAACTATCGCTTCTGGGTGCTTGGCTCACTGTCGGGTATGTCGATGACGGCTATGCTGCCGGTAGTGCCCTATTTTATCGGCGGATTAGCCCTCGTTCTCGCTATTGCGCCGTCCCTTAACATCATGGTTTTCGGTGAGAATATCGCCACTGCGCTGGGTGCCAATACGGTACAAACCCGGTGGATGGCCTTAATTGGCGCGACCATGCTGGCCGCAGGGGCAACGGCACTGGCAGGCCCAATCACCTTTATCGGTCTGGCCGCACCTCATTTGGTTCGTGCCATGATTGGCAGTGATTTCCGTTGGCTGTTGCCCTACAGCCTGTTGGTCGGGCCAATTCTACTGTTAACTGCCGATATCATCGCCAGAGTGATTATTGCTCCAGGCGAAGTGATGGTCGGCGTGATTACCGCCGCCGTGGGAGGCCCATTGCTTTATGCGGTCGCCAATCGTAAAAAAGGATTTGCCGATGCCTGCCACTAATTCCTGTAAAACGCTAACGCTGGGATCTTGGGTATTTTTGGCTCCGGTTCCCGCTACGCAGCGTTATCTGCTGCTGATGTTACCTACTCTATTGTTATGCCTGCTTGTCGCCATGGTATTGAGCCATAACGGGTTTGAATGGGTAAAAACACTCAATGTCCTCTCCGGGCAAGGCAGTCAATTTGAACATTTTATTTTGCTGCAATTGCGGCTTCCCCGCGCTTTAGTCGCATTAGGAGCGGGAGCCGCACTGGCAATTTCTGGCGCTATTTTCCAGACCACTACCCGTAACGCATTAGGCAGCCCGGATATTATTGGCATTACCGCCGGTGCCTCCGCTGGCGTAGTGGCAACCCTGTTGCTCTGGCCGGGCATCATTCCTGTCCCCGTAGGTGCCTTCCTCGGTGCCTGTTGCGCCGTCGCATTGGTCTACGCAGGCAGTATTAACAGCCTATCTCATTCGGGGAAAATTGTTATTTCAGGTATTGCCGTCGGTGCGCTTTGCATGGCTTTCGTCAACTTCGCCATTTCGCAAGTACGGCTCGAACAGGCAAACCAGATGGCCGCATTGCTCAGCGGCAGCCTGGCGGAGAAAAACTGGTGCGACGTATGGATTATCGGCCTAACGTTAAGCGTAGTAACACCGGGGTTGGTGTATCTCAGTCGTCAACTTAACTTTCTGAGTCTGGGGAGCGGGGTTGCCCAGTCATTGGGCGTCAACATTGGTCTGACACATCTGTTGAGTCTGTTACTGGCAATAGCTTTGGCTACCGCAGCGGTATTGGTGGTTGGCCCGGTTGCATTTATCGCTTTATCTGCGCCGCAAATTACCCGCCATCTGCTCCGTTCCAAAGGAATCGCGCTGCTGTGCACCGCGTTGATGGGCGCGCTACTGCTGCTGGCGTCAGATATTATCACTCTGCTGCTGCCCACGCCTTCCCGGCTTCCGGTCGGCGTAATCACCGCAGCCGTTGGCGGTATCTATTTGATGTATTTGCTGTACGCTGAAGTCAGGAGAATAAAATGACGTCCCCACGCGAGTTAGACTTCCTTTCTACGCCGTTATCTTCGGAGTCATTGGCCGCAACGCCGTACCACACCGATGAGCCACGTTTAACGACTCACTTATTGTCCTTAAGCTACGGCCCGCGGACTATCGTCGATAAACTCAGCGTTGGCATTAAAAACGGGTCTTTTAGCGTAATTATTGGGCCAAATGGTTGTGGGAAATCGACGCTATTGCACACTTTAAGTCGCGGTTTATCGCCACAAAGTGGCTGTATCAAACTGGATCGGCAAAATATTCAGCATATCAGAGCTAAAGCCTTAGCCTGCCAGCTATCGCTACTTTCCCAAGGTGCTGGCGTCTCCGAAGCCCTGACGGTCTTCGATTTGGTTTCACGGGGCCGCTATGCCCACCAATCCTTTTTCCGTCAATGGTCTGCCGCAGACGATAATATCGTTCGCGCAGCTATTAAGGCGGTCAACCTGGAGCCATTAGCGCAACAGATGGTCAGTGAATTATCCGGTGGGCAGCGGCAGCGTGCGTGGTTTGCCATGACTTTGGCGCAGCATACTCCAATAATGTTACTGGATGAGCCGACTACCTATCTGGATATCGCCCATCAGATTGAAATACTGGATTTATGTCAACAATTGCATCAGCAGGGCAAAACGCTGGTGCTGGTCTTGCACGACATTAATCAGGCTCTACGCTATGCCACTCACCTTATCATGCTAAAAGAAGGGAAGATTTTTGCCGAAGGATTGCCAGAAGCCATAGTGACTGAAGAAAGTATTGAGGCAGTATTCGGCCTAAGTTGCCGAATTATTACCGACCCTGAATCAGGAAAACACTTAGTTATTCCTCGCTATCGCCCTCGCTAGTCCGGCCCTCAACCAAGAGTTAACGCCCCGGGAAATTGCCTCCGGGGCACAGTAGTATTGATGTCCCTGATAACTAAACGGCAGGTATGCCAAAGGTAACTAATGGATTGATCAAATCGTCGGCAAATTTCAGACTCTGTGCCGGATCGGCTAAATCCAGCATTTGGCGATTATTGGCCAACTGTAACCGATTGAGGCAACAACGCTTAATTTCGGGAGTAAACAGTTCATAACGTGCAAATTGCCCGGCCAGTTCAGGATGCTGCCGTTGATATTCCCAAATGCAGTTCGCCACCGCAGACCAGAAACGCCCTTCTGAATAATTCCCCTGCTGATCGAGGATCGCCGCCAGATAGCGAAATACGCCGTCAAACACATCGGAAAGAATTGTCAGGGTTCTCATATCCACCGGCATATCCACTTTGATCCGCTGCGCCTTTTCCGGTAAATCTGCGGCAGGGTTCATCACCAGAATTTCCTCTGCCAGGTCTTTCATAAAGATATGCTGAGGTGCGGCGTTCTCCAGCACTAGAATGATATTTTCCCCATGGGGCATAAACATCAGATCGTAGGCATACAAACAGTGCAATAGCGGTGATAAATAACATTGTAAATAACGAGCTATCCATTGTTCTGTGGACAATCCTGAGGCAGTAATGAGCTCAGGCAAAAACGCCTTTCCCTGCTGATCCAGATGCAGCAATGCCGCCATAGTCATCACCTGCTGACCCGGCTGAATCAATTGCAGCGGGTTTTCTCGCCATAAGGCTGCGGCCATTTTTTTGTACGGCGTATCCCCGCTCACCGCCTGTTCGTAATAACTGTTGCGGAAACCCACGCTGGCGACTTCACGTAAAATCTTAAAACCGTAGTTGCGCAGCGTCTCATCCTTTTCCACCAGCTCAAACAGCCATTCATTAATGCCCGGAGTAGTAGCCATATAATAAGGTGACAATCCGCGCATAAAGCCCATATTCAGGATAGATAGCGCCATTTTTACGTAATATCGTAGCGGTTCGCTTCGATTGAAAAAAGTCCGAATCGATTGCTGAGCCTGATAGACATCTTTCCCCGCCCCTAAGAACACCAGCATTTGGTTAGCAATATCCGCAGCAAATACCGAAGACACTTTGCTCAGCCACTGCCATGGGTGCACCGGCATCAGCAGATAATCCTGCGGATTGAGATCTTTGGCGATCAACCGTTGCTCAAATTCTGCCAGCGCTTCCTCGCCCAACTCTTGCAGCATCAGTTGCCGATAATCTAGCTGTTCGATGCTGGCAAAATGCGCTTTGCTTTTATGCGCGGCCAGCCAGACCAAATGAACGTCCGAAGCGGCCTCCGGGCTGAACTGCTGGAAATCCTGCCCATTAAAACCAATACGCCCATTATTGGCGACAAAGGAAGGATGACCTTCCATCATTTCCTGCTCTAATAGCTGGAAGCTGGCGTTGACCAGTTCAGACGCACTAATACCCACCCGGCTGTGTTTATACGCACTGCTGTATAAGGTACTGGTAATCTCCTCCAGATAAGTCGGTAACACCGCGTCGCTAATGCCAAGTTCATCTTTGAATTCAATGATAAATAACAGCGAATCCAAATCGACCAGTCGCCCATCAACGGTTTTCTGCAAAGACGAAGGATCCAGTAGCCAGTGATCCAGCGCCAACCGGCGGGCACGGAAAACGTAACGAAGCCGGTTATCTGACGTAACCAGTTGGTAAGGGTGGTAACCCTCACCGTCCTGTCGACTCATCAATGCCTGAGGAGCGAATAAGCGCTCGTGGGAAAACTCGGAAATAGCTTTACACAAGTGCAAACGATTCACTTTTTGCCATAGTGACGGCTGCAAATGCGCCACGGCTAATCCGTGGGGCTGAACGGCAGCGACGGAATCGGCTATCATAATTGACGCTCCAGTTGACGCGCAGACTGAAGCGCAAGTTGATGTTGTTCTCTGGTGCAAAAAGCCAGCCATGCCGTCTTGTGAGGCATTTCTAACCGTTGCTGATAAACAAAACCGGCGAGCCTATTCAGACGATGAATTTTCTCATTTCGTACATCCGGTTCCACCACAATGCGCGCCACCAGTGGATCACTGAAAATAAACGCCATAATGCTTTGAAATACGCGCCAAGTGAAACCTGCCACTTTATTTATCGGTGGAGCGACCAAAATATGCATACCAACATCGTCCGGCTGCGCCGGATAATATTCAGCAATTACATCTTCTTTGGCGAGATAACGTTCCAGCAAAAAGGCAGGTTGCTGATGTTTCATCCCAACAAATACGCTGCCCGGCTTCCGGTCGAGTAATTCCTGATAAAACGCCAGTACCTGTGACTCGCGATGATTTTGCATTCCCCAGTACTGGGCATATTCGCGACTGACCCAATTACTCAGCCAGCTAATATCCTGCATCAAATCTAAAGGTCGCAGTGTGAACCCGCCGCTTTCCACTGGCGTCAGTGGGTTAATTTTCGCCGTTGCCTGCGTCATTGTGTGACTCCCTGTGCTGGCACGCTGAAACGCTGGAAAGCAATGCTTTCTTCAATAGGATAATGTTCAACCCCGGTTATTTCGCGGATCAAACAGGAATTACGGTAGCAGGCCATTCCCAAATCCGGCGTAACAAAACCGTGGGTATGCAGCTCGACGTTTTGCACAAAAATACTGTTGTGGCGATCAATACTGTAATTGCGCTGAACGTCGTATCGGCCTTTATTATCCCAACGGATTAACTGGCTAATACCTTCGATAAACGGCGGCGGCTGATATTGATACCCAGTAGCCAATACCACGCCTTCGGACGCCAAAGTGAACGGCTGATTCTGTTCATGCTGTAATAAAGACAGACTCAGCCCTTTGCCATTACGATTTTCCTCCACCTGTTGTAATTCGCTGTTGGTATACAAATTCACATTTAGGACACCGTCCAAACGCTTGGTGTACAGCAGATCGAAAATATCGTTGACCAACGAGCTATTAATGCCTTTGTACAATTGTTTGTGAGTCAGATTCAGCTCATCGCGCTTTTCTGCCGGGAGGTTATAAAAGTAATCGACGTATTCCGGTGATGTCATTTCCAACGTCAGCTTGGTGTATTCCAGTGGAAAGAAACGGGGGGAACGCGTGAGCCAGTTGAGTTGATAACCAAAGCGATCTATATCACTGAGTAGATCGTAAAAAATCTCCGCCGCACTCTGTCCGCTGCCTAACACAGTAATAGAGGCCTTCTTCTGCAAGGCCACTTTGTTATCCAGATAATTGCCAGAAGTCACCATTTTCGCGGTGAAAGGTCGGCAGCATTCCGGAATACACGGCGATGGCCCAGTCCCTAACACTAATTTTTTACATTGATATTCGTGATAATCGCCGGTGCGCAAGTCCAGACAACGCAGCTTATACAGTGCGGTTTCCTCATCATACTCCAGGGTTTCAACCCGAGTATTGAAACGCAGGTTAGGCAATTGCGCGGCGGCCCATTGGCAATATTGGTTATATTCCTTACGCATCAGAAAGAAATTTTCCCGAATATAGAAGGAATAAATTCTGCCCTGCTGTTTGATGTAATTTAAAAAGCTCAACGGGTGCGTTGGCGACGCTAAAGTTACCAGATCCGACATAAAGGGTGTTTGCAGAGTAGCACTTTCCAGCATCATCCCTGGATGCCAGTCAAAACCTGGATTTTGATCGATGAATAAACTATGAACATCGTTCAGCGGTTGGGTTAAACATGCCAATCCAAGATTAAAAGGACCAATGCCGATGGCAATAAAATCATAAGGTCGCATGGACATAATTATTCCTTGTTTGGCGCGGCGACATGATGCTGACTCGCATAGTTCTGCCCGTGGGTTATAATGGCATCAATAATTTCATTTAAATGCTGAATCCCAGTAGTCGGGTTCAGAAAGGTAAATTTTAAATACTGGTGGCCATTTACTTTGGTTCCGGCAATGACCGAATTTCCCTCTCGGAATAACGCCTTACGAATATAAGCATTGGTGAGATCAGTTTCCGCATCACTGCGGGAATCCAGCGGTATAAAGCGGAATACCAGCGTGCTCAACGTGGGTCGATGCAACAGTTCAAAATATGGGTTCGGCCGCATTAATTGATAAGCGACCTGCGCGGTCTCCATTAATCGGTCGAAAGCCAGGCCCAATTGCTTTGCGCCCATAATACGCAACGTCAGCCACATCTTTAGGGCATCAAATCGCCGCGTGGTCTGGATACTTTTATTCACCAGGTTGGGCGTTCCGTCCTGTAATGCACTTAACGGATTGAGATACTCGGCGTGATAGGTCAAATAGGAAAAATGCTGTTTATCTTTGACAAAGAAGGCGCTACAGCTCACCGGCTGGAAAAAGGATTTATGGTAATCCACGGTCACAGAGTTCGCCATCTCAATACCGGCGAGCAGTTGCCGATGCTGGGAAGAAACCAGCAAGCCACAACCGTAGGCCGCGTCAACATGCAGCCAAAGGCCATATTGCTGAGCTAAAGCTGCAATAGGACGTAAAGGATCTATGCTGCCAAAATCAGTGGTTCCCGTGGTCGCCACCACCGCTAAAGGGATATTTCCCTGCGCCAGACAGCTTTCGATACTTAACACCAAGGCGTGAGTATCCATTATGAATTCACTGTCGTAGGGAATAGGAACCACTGCGTTGTAACCCAAGCCTAATAATGCGGCCGCTTTTTGCGTGCTGAAGTGGCTAACCGCCGATGTGAAAATGCGGAATTTGTGAAAATCGGCTGGGAGTCCCTGTAATTGATTTTTATGGGCGGGATCTCGCTGATGGCAAAAATGATCGCGAGCCAGTAGCATAGCCATTAAATTAGATTGAGTTCCGCCGCTGGTGAAAATCCCATCTCCCTCTTCACCTAACCCTATTTTATCTCGGGTCCAATCCAGCACTTTCTGTTCAATCAGCGTGCCACCTGCGCTCTGATCCCAGGTATCTAAAGAGGAGTTAATCGCACCAATAATGCTTTCCCCCAGCACCGCCGGCAGCACCACAGGGCAATTCAAATGCGCTACATATTTAGGATGATGAAAATAAACAGCATCTTTAATATACAACTGTTGTAATTCATCCAGCGCAGAATCCAGTGAGGTCAGTGGATTATCCAGGTTTATTCCAGAAATATGCGGTGACAATTCATTCGGTAATATCCCGCTAAAGGGTTTATCAACAACCTTTAATATACCCTTAATTCTTTCAGTGATATTATTGATTCCTTCCTGATAATTGTCGGCACTTTGTTTATTTAGGAAATTTCCTAAATAAAGCACTTCACTTATATCATCACTCCCTGATAAAAAAGGGGTTTCAGTATGGGCTACTTCGTACATGATATATCCTTATAATATATATAGATGCGCTCAGATTACTGTTCCATGATATTTTTATTATAAGCAATGATTACTGGATATATAGACGACAACTCTAAGAGAGAGTTAAATAGTCACTACAAAAAACCACCAGCCAGAAGCAAGAGGTTATTTCAGAATAAATAATGCCTTTATAGCGTTATTTCTAGCGGACAATCATGACAATTACCCACACCCGGTAGCTTATTACGCTGGCAACAGCTACGGCGCTGCAGGGTGCCATTACGTAGTATAACTGTGCGATAAAGCGGATTTTCGCGGCCATCAGGCAGGATCATAGTCATAAAAAGACCTTGAATAACAGCCTGATAAACATCTTCTTTCATGCGTTTTTTAAACTCACCCAGATACCAGTACATCAGGTATCCGATATTATTCCACAGTAATCGCCCGTTTATACCTTGATAGGACTCAATTTTATTAGCTATTGGAATAACATGGTTGTTAATCAGTGCATAATAACGTTCTAGTAAATTTTCCGCGCCCTGATCTTTCCATTTTAGCTGATAGTAAATAATATCTGGCCTGCCGCTATCATGAAATGCTACTTTAAAGTTTCGACAGTCGGAGTCAATTTCCTGCGGATATTCCATTAATAACAACATCATTGGAGGAATAACCAGGCCGAAATACCATTGTGTCCAGAGCGAATAAAGTGCCTTCTGATTCGGTTTTATATTATTACTGCCGTAATACTCATTTTGATAAATTTCCATCAGTGACGGAAAATTATCATCATTTGACCAATGATTGAAACTCATACTTTTGGAAGGGATATTATAGGAATCCACTTTAAACGTTACAGAAAAATGAGCGAAGGTTTGCTCAAAGAGCTGTGCTATATCCGCTCTTACCCTTACAGGTGAAGGTGTAATTAAATTATCTGTATTTGACACCTTCTACCTCCAACCTAATAGATGTTGAATGCATTATTATACATAATGGTAATGATTATCAATACAATTCTCATTTGAAATGAAATGCCGTTTATAGGTAGTGCATCCAATTAGTTGGATTTGACGTATAATATAGGCCTTTGAGGGGTTGTGTCGCCTTAAGGCGTCGTCAGGTAACATGCTGTTTTTTTCTGATGTTACCTGACCATGTCTCTAATAAGAAAAGCCTTCCGTCGCCTGCATTATCCCGTCAATGTTATCGCACAGTGTGTTCGCTGGTATCTGGCTTACGCCCTGAGCCTGCGCAATCTCGAAGAGATGATGGCTGAACGCGGTATTGCCGTTGACCATTCCACGTTACACCGCTGGGTTATCCGCTTGGTACCTTTGCTGGATAAGGCTTTCCGTCGGCATAAACGCAGCGTGGGACGTCGGCAATGCATGGATGAGACCTACATCAAAATCAAAGGCCAGTGGAAATATCTGTACCGCGCGGTGGGTACTTCAGGCCAAACCATCGACTTTTTGCTGACCGCAAAACGAGATACTACAGCGGCATTACGCTTCTTTCGCAAAGCCATTCGACACCACGGCAAACCTGAAGTGGTCACTATCGATAAAAATGGTGCTGTAGTCCCTCCTGAATTTAGTCTTACAGCTTAATGGCGTTCTCTGGTTAAAATACAACCAGCGGAGGCTCATCATGAAGAAAGCGCGTTTCACTGAAACTCAAATCCTACGAGCTCTGAAAGAAGTTGAAGGGGATCGGCATGTGAGGGATGGCTGCCGCGAAAACAGTGTGTCCGAAGCCAGCTATTACAACTGGAAATCCAAATACGGCGGCATGACATCCTCTGATATCAAACGAATGAAAGAGCGGGAAGAGGAAAATCGTCGGTTAAAGCAGATGTATGCCTCTCTAAGCTTAGACCATGAAATTCTTAAGGATGTTGTAGCAAAAAAACTTTAACGGTGCCTGAAAAACGTGAGCTGGTGCGTTATGTTATGACGGAACATCAGACCAGCGAACGGCGCGGGATATGCCTGTAGTCCTGAAGGTGTTCCCGCATTTTCAGGGCATTGCAATTACAGCGGTTATTACCATCAATAATTTCAAAGTACTATTTTTGTGGCTGATGGAAACCACAATTATTCTGATTCGAGTTATTTTCCTAACCAATTGTCGACAATCAGTCCAGGCACGCGATCAAATTCTTTGCGGTTATTTGTGACTAATATCAATCCAGTACTTCGGGCATGACCTGCGATATGCAAATCATTAACACCTATGGGTGTTCCTTTTTGCTCCAGACTCGCACGTATCGAACCATAGTGAATTGCGGCTTTATCGTCATAATCCAGTACAGTAAGACGTGAAATAAAGTCCTCAACAATACTCAAATTGCGTTCAGGTGCCGCGCTTTTCTCTACGCCATGCAATAACTCAGCAAGTGTGATGGAAGAAATAACCATTCTGCCCGCATTAGCGTTAAACCGACCTAACATTTCTATAGGCCGGCGTTTAATGACGTATATAACGATATTCGTATCAAGCATGTACTTATGCATTAAAATAATTCACGCTCTGATTGATGCTGTTCTGCACGTTCCGTCAGAAAATCGTCTGAAACACGCGGACTATTGAAGAAGAAACTATCCCAAGAGTTTTCAACGGGTGACAAGATACGCTCATTCCCTACAGCTCTGACCGTCACTGATTTAACATTCTCTGGAAAGCGCATATCCACCGGTAAACGTACATTTTGAGTACGATTGTTTGTAAAAATGGTGCCCTGTGACATGTTGAGCCTCCTCTATATAAATTATGGCTAAAGTATATACAACGCCTAGCTATAGAGCAATGCTATATAGCGTATGTGTAAGCAAAAAAATAGAATTTAAGAGAACGCATTGATATATAAATTGCGAGAGTTTTATTGATTCAACTTAGTTATTTTAACCGATAACACACTCGGAAAGAGGCGGAGTTCTGATGGAGTTTCACTTTCCACACCGAGCATAGTGAATGATTAATGGTGGATCTGCGTTAGATCTTCATCACTCAGCCCCGTCATTTTCATTACTGTGGCACGGTCAAGGCCATTGACCAGCATAGTACGGGCAACTTCCAATTTGCCTTTCTTAAGCCCGTTAGCCTCACCGATCTGTATTCCTTCCACTCGGCCTTCTTGTTTCAGTTTTTGCGCCACAGCATAAGTAGCTCCTTGTGCTGTGGCGAACGACGGGCCAGTTCCCAGATAAAAGTTTTCGGGGTAGCAGCGTCGCCATCTTGTAGCATGTAATTCATCAATGATTTTCCCATGGAGTAACTGCACTCACATAGACAATATTGCCGCCCTTAGAAATCACACTGCGGGTTAAAGAGCCAAGTGAAGGATCATTTGTCAACTACCAGATAAATACATGGGTATCAATCAGGAGGCGTTTTATTCACCGGCCTCAAACATCCGTTGGATTTCTACATCTGCTTCACTAAAGCGTTGATCAATAATGATTCTATTCTCATATCCACCTGGTATCCGATCTCTTTGCATTATGGGAACCAGTTGAACATAGGGCTTATCTGCCTTGGCGATAATGACTGTTTCGCCATCTGCGGCTTTGTCAGCAAGCTGACTCAAGCGAGATTTTGCTTCATGCATGCTTGCCTGGACTGTCATAAAACACCTCCTTAGCTAACCAAGTATATTGTAAAAAAAGTCCCCGTAAGAAAAGAACACCACATCAATACTATTCAGGATAAAAGTCACTATCCATGATTTGATCAAATGTCCACGGGCAGGATTTAGGGAATACCTTGTCATCCATGCCGGTTTCTCTGGCTGCCGATAAAATGGCATCGCCATAAGCATCCGTTGTCATTTCATCAAGCTCTCGTTTAATACTTGGATTTTTCGAGAACCGACGAGCAACTTTACGTCGCTGTTCAGCGATGGTGAGTTGCCAACTACGACCACGGTGCGAAGGTTGAAATACCCACTTCAGGAGGTGGAGGAACAATACCTCAAGAAGGGATTCCAGCTCGCTTCGTTGGCTATTCCCCATGCTCTCTATTTCCGCCAAAAGGTTTTGGGTGTCTAACTGATTTAGACTACCAGAGCGCAGCAAATCAGCCTGATCCTGAGTCCAACCATAGAAATCCGTATCATAACGGTTAGTCATAGTGTTCTCCGCTAACATTGCACCTACCTTAATAAAACGAGTCTGTCAGAGAAAATAACATCAGTCAAAACTGGCAGGTTAATTGGCTGTAATTAAAGAAAAATTCCCGCAATACCAGCGATGATAGTTAAGCTATCGCATAGAACACGGCACGGCAGCCCTCTACCCGAGTCCGCTGGGCTGGTGTATATCCATCTGGGCTTGAAATGAATTTTCGGCGTAACTTTGATGCTGAAATTAATTATGCGCTGGCGGCATTGATCACCGCACAGGTGAATTCATCATTATTGCCTGAGGCAGGCTACTGTTCAAAATCAGGTTCAGGTGTAAAACCTATCACTTCAGCTGAAACATCAATCCAAGCCTGACAGCTACGGCTAACAAAACTCCCCGAGCGACGGATCAGGGCTAAATCATACAATAGGGGGGGTTGAATAACAGGAATAGTAGTAAAAACAGACGCTGTATTATCTTTCCAAATTGAACCAGGAAGTAAAGAAACCCCCATACCCGAATGTATCATAGCGGTGACTAAGTCAAAGTTACTGCTGCGTCCGACAACTTTAGGAGTTAATCCATATAAGCCAAATGCGCATAATATCAACTCATTGATTTTGAATGATTCAGTGAATTGTATGAAGGGCTCATTAGCAAACTCAGGCAAGGTGACACTACTCTTATTAGCTAATAAGTGTGTATTAGGGACGACTAAAACCAGAGAATCTGTTGCAAATAACTGCGTTTTATAATTCTGCGACTCAAGTGGCAATATGCCTGCCGCAATATCAACTTTGCCTTCTTGTAGCGCTCTTTCCAATTCAGTCGTCGGAATTTCGATGATCTCTAATTCAACCAGTGGACAGCGATTGCGGAAGTAAAGTATGACTTGTGGAAAATAGGTAGAGCTGATGACCGGTGGTAACCCTACACGTAATGTTCCGGTGATCTCGTCTCCGATGTCGAGCAGTTCTCTATGCAAATTGCGCTCTTGCTGGAGCATATTTTCCGCATGGCGGAATAAGATACGCCCTCTTTCTGTTAAACGTACCCCTTTGGGGTCACGTATCAATAACTCCCCTCCTAATTCCCCCTCCAGTTGCTTAATCGCACGGCTGATTGCTGGTTGTGTCACATACAGTTTATCGGTTGCCCGGCCAAATCCATTATTACGAACAACTTCGACGAAGTAATGCAGTTCTCGTAACTTCATACATCCTCACTTGGATAACAATTTGTTATGAGTTGCATAATTATAAGGCATTTCCATTATCAGGGTAAGAGAGGAATACTACAAAAACACCCACACTACTTATCAGTAAGTTAGGAAAAGATCATGACTAAGACAGTTGTTCAACATGTACTTTCACGTTTGTATGATTTAGGTATCAGCGATATTTTTGGTGTTCCAGGCGATTTTGCCTTCCCTATTCAGGATGCGGTGTGTGAAGATTCACGACTGCGTTGGATTGGGAACTGTAACGAATTAAATGCCGCTTATGCTGCCGACGGTTATGCTCGTATCCGCGGTATGGCTGCACTAAATACGACCTTTGCTGTTGGTGAGCTGAGCGCTCTGAACGGTGTCGCAGGGGCATTTGCCGAGTCTTTACCTGTTTTTCATTTGGTCGGTATGCCATCAAGCACGGTTCAGGCATCAGGTGTGATTGTTCACCATACGCTGGGTGATGGTAATTTCACCGCATTTTATGAAGCAACCAAACACTTTGTTTGTGCTCACGCCATCATGACACCGGAAAACTGTGTGGCTGAAACAGAACGCCTTATCGCAGCGGCTCTCCGTTACCGTAAGCCTGTGTATATGGGCTTTCCGAGTGATTATGCTGAGATGCCAATTATCGAGTCTGACGTACCACAAGCCACGGCAGCACAAAGTAACCCGGCGGCCTTGAGCTTGGCTGTAGACGCTATCGCAGAGCGTATGAACCGCAGCCAGAAAACCTGTATCTTGCCGGGGATATCGATTGCGCGCCATAACTTGCGCCAAGAGGCATTGGAGTTAGTTAACAGCACCAATCTCCCGTTTGCAACCATGTTTATGGATAAGAGCGTCCTGGATGAATCACACCCTAACTATGTCGGGATCTACAATGGCCACTTGCTGAATGATGACGTGAGTGAGTTTGTTGAAGGGTGTGACTGTATCCTGAAGATAGGTGCCATGTTATCTGATTTTAATACCGGTGCTTTTACCGCAGATTTTTCCCGTGCCGATACCCTTAACATCGAACCCGAATTTGTGCAGATCGGCGAGACACGTTATAACAACGTGATGATGCGAGATGTGTTGACGTCTCTGGTCGGAAAAGTGGCAAGAAGAACAGAAACAACCTCCATGCCTCACGCTACCGCGATACCATTGGTTTCAGAGACAGGAAAGATAACCGCTGATTACCTCTATTCTCGCTGGCAGGAAATGCTGAAACCTGACGATATCCTCGTTGCAGAGACTGGCACTGTATCTATGGGGATGGGCTTTGCGCTGCTGCCACAAGGTGCAACATTCCATAATCAAACGTTATGGGGTTCCATTGGTTGGGCAACACCAGCAGCGTTAGGTGCAGCCATCGCAGCACCAGAAAAGCGAACCGTTCTGGTCACAGGAGAAGGCTCCCACCAGTTAACAGCTCAAGAGATCAGCCAGTTCCATCGTTATGGCCTCAAACCTACTATTATCGTGCTGAATAATGACGGTTATTTGATCGAGCGTTTACTCTGTAAAGACAGTGATATTTATTACAACGATTTGGCTCAATGGAAATACAGTAAATTGCCAGAGGCAATGGGTTGTGAAGGCTGGTACAGCATTCGTGTCACGACATGCGAAGAATTGAATGACGCCATTGAGTATGCAGAAACATGTGATTGTGGTGTCTATATTGAGGTGGTGACGGAGAAATATGTCACTTCAGCATTAGCTGCTAAGTTACACGACTCAATTGACACATTATATTCTATGTAAGGCTCTGTCGTATTAAGGCGACGCCAGGTAACGCATTGTTTTTTTGATGTTACCTGCCCATATCGCTGATCAGAAACTGACGTGGTCAACAAAAGTTGGCCACGGTTTTAAAGTTTTCCCAATACAAACGCTCTGATTCCTTAGGTGTTAATCCAGCGTTATATTGGCGGGGTCTGAGCTGGCATTAATAACCGATGATATAATTAATTATGGTTCTATTTACTTCATTAAGATTAGCGTATCCACAGTTGGGTGACATCAGGGTATTGACCAACTGACTATAACTGAACAGCCTTCCCTGGCTGTTGTAAAGCGTTACGGTGTGGCCACTTGCGGCCTGCTTACCTGTTGCAAATAATCCAGCACGTCCTGTACTCGCTGCCATTTCATCCAGGTTTGATCATCCAGAGGCTGTTCCGTATATTTTTCCACTGCGGATACCAACTCCAACATCTCCAGCGAATCTAGGTGGAGATCGATAATCAGGCGCGATTGCAAATCCCAACTTTGTATCGCGCCTGCATAGGCGCGAATCTGCGTTAACTCTGACTTGAGCCAGCATTCTTGAGGGTTCTCTGGTTGCATCACTTAGCCTCTTGCGGGTTATTGGGTGAACTACTATTGGTGAATTTACCCGCGCGATATCGATCTTTCTCAGTAAGACCGCGAGTCCCTGCCCCCTCTTGAGTCATTACCACACTAGCACCCTTGTTATTGTTCCAGGATTGTGTCAACTCAGGGATCGGAGTATTTTTTCCAACTCCAACAAACTGATTACCAAACGCATTGACCGAAGAGACATTTTTTTGCGACGAGCCCCCCAACTGGTAACGTTTTTTCCCAGCGGGATCGCGAGTCTGCCCACCAGAAGTCGTTATCACATCAGAACTGGTGTATAGCTTGGATGGTGCTGGCTTATTAGTACTCAACTCAGCCCCCCACGGATTAACACGCTTGTCAGCCGTTACTTTAGTCGCGGAAACCACTGGATTAACACCATCAGCGTGATTGGCTGTTGTGTTTGAATTTAATTCAATATCCAGCGTAGTCATAAAGTTAGTTTTTTTGCTGGTACGTTTAAATCCACCTTATAACTCACGGGCGGCACATTCTGCTGAATCTTAGTCGCATCGGGGGCGGCTGTTGTCGCAGGGTTCGGTTTTGCCGTCTCCTTATTAAGCTGGCTCTCAGCCTCGACCATAGCGGGAACCGCATGATAAATACCATCCGCAGTTTGTTGCAATGTTCCGTCTGAATTCACTTGAATATCGAGCGTAGTAATAAAGTTAGTTTTTTTTACTGCTACGAGTGAATCCGCTTTATAACTCACTTGTGGCGCATCCTGCTCAGTCTTATCCACGCCGCGTAATGCTGTGGCCACAGAACTTTGTGGCATAATCCCTTGAAATGCAGTCCCAAATTTATTGACTACATTAGGCTGTTTTTCCTCAACATTTCCTTTCGCATAACGCTGTTTTCCAGCAAGACCGGAAACCTGCCCACCAGACGTCGTTATCACATCAGAACTTGTGTGTAGATTAGATGGTGCCAATGCATCCATACCGAATAAAGTCCCCTGAGCATTATAAGACTTACCCGTCACCAGCTTAGCCGGAGGCATCTGTTTAGTATCGCCAGCGCCTCCCGACACCTCTTCTGAGTTCAACGTATTATCCGACACAGGAATATCTTTTGCTGCGGATAAACCCTGCGTATCAATCACTTGAGACGCATCTTGCTTGACCTGCTCAATCTTACCCGTACCGCCAGTGGTAAATTCTGATGACGGCATTGGCGAGCTATCAACTACATCGAATTGAGTAGAAGAGTGCGCCATATCTGCTTGTGTTTGATTGGTCGCTGTACTCTGCGACTTGCCATTCTCAGGTTTAGTGGTGGCCGTCGTGCCTGACAAATTAATATTAATGGTCGAAACATTATTTGAGGTCGGTGGCGGCGCATTATAAGTAATATAATAATTATTAGTAATATTAGTAATATTAGACGCGGCAGGCCCAGGACTAGCCGCTTTATTACCATCAACTGGATGTGACGGCCCTATATCATTGTCGGCGGCAAGCTCGGCAGGGGGTGATGCATCCTGGGCCTCAGCGTTTGTAATAAGCCCCGCAATCATTTGCGTTTTTTGCTCCAATGCCTGGATCAGTGAAGACATTACCACCATTTGATCGCCTGTATTTTTGTGCCCAAAAAACTCTTTCTTCAACTCCTTAATTATAGAGTCGTTAGATCTATTTTGGTCAACATAAAGATGCTCAACGACCTTCTCTGGATTATTTTTTAACTCTTCCAGACGCTCAGGTGACAATACACTCGCCAGCTTAGCAATAACATCCGAATAAACAGAACGTTCAAGATAGTCTGAGCAAAACTTTTCCAAGTTAGCTTCTTGTCCAGTTTTCTCAGAGAAACCTATCTCGTTATAGATATCAGAAGTAAATATTTTTAACGCATTATATGCTGAATTTTTATTTGCGGTGGAATCAGGGTTTTGGGATAACTTATCCATCGCATTATAGAAGCTCTGTGCCTTATCCATCAATGCATCATTTTGCTTTTCTGTAGGCAAAGCATTAAATAATGTTAGCGCCACTTTGGTGCCATATTTTAATGTTGATTTTTTTAAACCACTATCGCCACCTTGATTCATCACCTTGGTGAATTCATCTAAATTATCGATTTTGACACCCTTTTCTTGCAAGCTATTGAAAAAGGTCTCTATATGGATGGCACTATTCACCTCCCTTAATGGTTGACCATTAACAGAGTTTGATTCGAAATAGAAAACTCTACCACTAACCCCCCCTTCTTCGAAGGAAACTGGGCAAGGTTGTGAATTGGTCACTGAAATCCCAGAGAGGTTTCCCGCCACAGTATTCTGATTCGGGGCAGAAGATTTACCAAGACCAATTCGTGGCATACAGGATTGAGAGCGTTGTAAAGTCGGCTGCGCAATCATAAATAACCTACCTTTTATAAACAGTTTAAAAAATTTGCAATACAACAGTGCGCACCGGTTTCAAAAAAAATATCCAGCACTCTGCGGCATACCGCTGTCTAAATATTTTAAGACGATTATATTATTACGGATTTGCGTCACGCTGCCTGAATAAGTAGCAGGCCATAAACCCTGCCACCATTTATTTATTGTATATAACCTAGATTATATTGGTGTAAATCTTTCGTCATTTGCACCAGCAACTGAATAAAGGTTTCAAAGGTACTATTATCCTGACGAAATCGCTCTAGCAATTGTGACACACTGCTATTGACGGTATTTTTCTGGCTATCGATAGAGGCTTGCAAACTCTGAAATGCTTGCGAACTTGTGTCCCCCCCCTCCCAATCGGCTTCACTATGAGCGATGCTGCTATAAATACTTCTAATAGGGTCTAAATTAGGCAGAACCAGAATATTCTTCCCATCATCACTCTGCTTTACAATAAAACCATCACCCAGCTTATTTTGCCAGAAATCTTTCGTGCTATGATCACCCTCAAACGTATAAATAGCTAATGTGGCACTATTATCAGGAGACCAGTTTTCATAAGCAGCTTTATAATCATTACCTATTTCATAGCTTGTATATTGTTTAAAAACTTTATCCAGTGATTCTAAAAAATCCTTGGGTCTGAAATTTATTTTTCCATCACCACCGGCTTTGATAAAGTCACTTATTTTCCCCAACGCAGTATTAACATCTTTCATATACTCCGCGGCTTTCTGGTTAATTTTGGCATAAGTCTTCTGATAATTATCATGAATATTGCCAATCATGTTTTCCAGCGCCTTGATATGGGCTGGCGTCCCTTGATCATTTTTCTTGGCGCTCAATCCTTTTGCCTCAGCCTGTTTCATTTGCGCGGCAAACTCTCTAAGCTTAGCTTGGTAGCCGTCGCTACTCATTTTTCCCATGCGGATGATCTCCCGCGCCTTCATTTCCATATCTGTCGGTAACTTAGGTGACTCTGGGAGGGTGAACGCTTTAGGATTGCTGTCTATAATCTGTTGTGCTTGTGTATAAGGATCGTCCCCAAGTTGATACAAGGCAGAGAGGTTCATATCTTTCACGGGTATCTCCTGGGTGCTCGTTTCGGGGGCACTAGCCCCCATACTGTTCATAGCGAGCCAGGGTTCCGCAGTATGTTGCATGGATGAAATATCAAGTCCCATATTAATTCCTCCTTAACCCCGCATAACAATGTTGCGAAGGGTAGATCCGGTATCATTAACCAGGCCACTCAAAATCCCCAGAATCTCTTTCAGATCCTGCAATAACTTATCAATCTGTTTGTCTTTATCATTAGCAACACCACGGGCCGCATCTGACGCGGAACTCTCCATCATTTTATCCGCTTCAGCCCGTTTGACTTCCTGCGTATTAGAAGCACTGGCCATCTGCCCCATGTTATCTGACAAGCGCGTGCTTTGATCCGCCACACTTTTTGCAGTGCTAAGGTCAGCGTTTTTCTGATCAAATTTCTGTCGCTGCAAATCACCCGCGCTCTCTGCTTCATTCACTCTTTGCTGCTGTTGCTGCTTAAATCGCGCCTGTTCGGTTTTGCTCGGTGTCGCAACTTGTGTCAAGGTTTTCCCATCCGCGCCAGTGTGGCTGACGGTACTCTTGGCTGACGCGCCAGTTTGATGCATCGCAAGTTTGAGTTCATTTGCATTTGCATGGTGCTGATTGGCGGGCTTCAGATGTTTATTAACTGCCTGATGTTGCTTAACGGTGATCCCAGTCTGCACGGCAGATCCTGCCAGAGTAACCCCAAAGCTGGTACAGAAACCGATGACGGCACTTCGGTAAATCTCTTTGCCTTCACGAATAGTTGAATCCGCGGCCATCTGAGTCATCTCAGCATTCAACGTATTGAACATGCTATGAATATTACGCTCAGCGATATTCAGTTCAGCCATTACCTGACGTAGCATACTCAGCAAAAAGTGCATCATGTCGCTAGACTGGATACCGATAAATTTGAGTTGTTTTGCCGAGTCCGCAGATTCAATTTTATTGATCCCCCCCTCCTGTCCGGTGCCGACTTTTTTGACTTCTTCTTGTAAGAAATCGGCCAGCATCGCCTGAGCAAATACCGCCAACTGACGCTGTTGCTCAGGATCTGCTACCAGTGCATCAAACTGGATGCGGTCACTGGCACTCATATCGACTTTAGCGTTTTCTCGTTGCAGCACCGCCGTCAGTACTTGTTGCTGTCGCGATAGTACGGAAGAATTATCCGAACGACTGGTTTTTACATCCGTAAGCAGTTCACCAATCTGTGTCGACATCTGGTCAAGATTTATCGCCACAGTAGGAAGCGGCAATTGCGGTTTACCACCAGCACTGCCAAATTCTCTGGTTGCCATCTCGACATCTTGCAGGGCCAGCTTGCCGGTAGCATTTTGCTCTGGTCCCTGTAACAGCGACAGCAGTTCTTGATTCGGCTCAATATTGATGGCAGAACGATGTAGAGTTGGGTTATTAATTTGTACATTCATAAATAGTTTCTCCTAAAATTAAACAAAGCTGCTGCTTTTCATCATATTGGCTTTCGCCGCGCCGGATTCATTTAATGCTGCCATCATGCCCTCAAACATCTCATTGAGCTGTTCATGGCTTTTAGACATTGACTTAATTAACGCCTTTAATAATTCATCGAGCGCCTGGATAAAAGCAGTGTTCAGCATCATGCCCGCCAGCATCTCTTTCATATCGCGGATAAAAGAGTTGGCATGTACACTCAGCCCGCCACTGACCGCCGCATTGGTCACCCCAAGCACCATATTGGTACTGTTAAGGCCTATTTCTATTTTACGTGCGGTTACATCACTGACTTTAACCATGTTGCCGGCTTTGCCAGCCATATTCGTCAATGGCTTGCTGAGGTTAGCCACCTTGCTCCCCATTTTTCCTGCGGCATTGATGAAATCACGCGGCAGCGCTTTCACTGCGCTTTTCATCAGACCAGCCACTTGTTTGCCGACATTTTTCGCGACATTGGTCACGGTCTGACCTATATTTTTGGCAAAAGATGACATCGAAAATAGAGAAATCGCGAGGAACACAATGGCCGCCAATACCATTCCTATAATGCCGCCAATCTCTTTAGCCTTTTCTGCCGGTACACCACAGGCAATCAGCATGTTGGTAATACCCTTGGAGATTTCTGTGGATAGCATCTGCATCAGACTACTTTGGCCAGTCTCTTCCAGCACGATATCGGCCACCGTCATGGCAATACCAATCGCAGCGACAGCCAACATCAGCGGCCCGGCAGTGCCAAAGGAGGCGATGGTTGCCACAACTGACACTGCCAGCATGATGTAACCAAAAATCTTACTGGCACAAGAAGCCGCTTTATTTCCTTCCTCAGCTTTGGCCCGAGCCTCTTCTGCTTCTTTAGCTTTTTTCTCTGAATCTTTACGTGTGGCTTCATTGATGGTTGCCATCACTTCCTGCTGTTGACGCATATTTTTAATTGAGTCGTCGTTCAACGCCTTCTTCAGTTGCGCGGTCAACAGCGTCAGTAGCGCCAGTGAACTCTCCCAACGCTCACCGTCAACTTCTGGCGGTCGGGGCGCATTTTCAATAAAGTTATTGATTTCTTTTCGATTATTGTCTGTCTTTAGCCCGACAACCGTCGACTGCAGCAGGGCCTGCTCATAACTATCCTGAAGCTGCGCTGTGTCAGATTCGGCCAGGCTCAGCTTACCATTCAGTGCCGTGAGGCTATTGGACACCTGCGTGACTGTTGTTTGTAATGTACGTTGTCCGCTGCTCAGTAAGGTTATCTCAGCCGTCAGCGACTCAAATTGCGCCTGCTGGGCCGGGGTTTGCGGTGGTGTAGGAAGTGCCTTCAGTTCCGACGTAGCCTGAGCCAACTTCTGCTGAGTTTTGCTTAATTTATCTTCAGCGCTAACAAGTTGTGTTTTCATGCCTTGCTGCTGCTGCTTCAGCTCTGTCACCGTCTCTTTGCTTTGTTGCCAGGCCTGATTGCCTTTTTCAACCTTATCGGTGGCAATTTGTAACTCATTGGTACTGCTTTCCAGTGCCGACAACAGCACCTCTCCCTGTGCGCGCAGGGCAGAGGATTCGGCGTTAATCACTTGTAGACGACCGCGCAACTCTGCCAGATTGCCACTACTTAATATCTGGCGCAGTGTTGCTATTGAGCCTATCAGCGATGCTGTAGCATTAAAGCCAGAAGCCTTGCTGCTTGCCTCTGAGCCAAGCATCCCTGCGGCACCCGCAGCAGCGGAGGCACCTGCTTCTTCTGCTGGCTGCTGATAAGTTGAAGCCTCAGCTTTAGCCTGCGCCAAGGTCATCTTAGGTGCCGTAAGTCGTGGCGCGCCCTCTTTGGCAGAACGCCGCTCTTGTTCAGTGGAAGCCAGCTCGCGGCAAGCATCCTCCAGTGCCAGAAGATTTTTGGTGCTATCATTACGTATCGCATTAATATTCACGCCTTGAGTAAAGGCGCGAATATTATTAATTCGATCACTGTTAATCTGCGTTATATCGGCCATATTATATATTTACCTTATTCAATCAGAGTTATTCTTCTGCTGGCTCATTCTCTGTCAGGTTTTTCTTTAATGCGGTTAGATATACGGAGGATTTTTGTTGTAACTCCGAATCATTACTCTTATTAAAGGTACTTTCAAAACAATGCAACGCAGCACTACTTTTTTTCAGCATTAAATTACATTGTCCGGCATGGAATAATGGGCGGTAATCATCTTTTGCCAAAACAAAAGCCAGTGAATAAAGTTCTGCCGCTTTTTCATAACGTTTTGTCAGCTGGTAAACCGCTGCCAGCCCCATAACATAATCAGTATTATAAAAATCATAAATACTGAGGAAACGGAAAAACGTTTCGGCTTCACTCAATTTACCTTGTTGATAAAACTCATAGGCATAAGCATAAAGTCCGTCCATAGTATTTTGTGGGATACCATGAATATCTTTATAACTGGTTCCATCCATTAATGCCTGGCAAAGTTCATCAAAAACAATATCCATATTTTCTGTCTGATTTTGTTCTGCATCATGTTTCTTGTTCATATATTTTCCTAATTAATAATATTTGAATATGATGCAATGCTGATGTTTGCATCATAAATAGTTAGAACGGTTGGTTCTTATAAAAAGCGATTCAATCTAACTTGGTGTACTGCCGTTAGTTTCTTGCTGTGCCTGCTTACTGGCAGCGCTGTTTTCCTCAAGCAGCTCCAGCGCGGCATCCACATCAATGCCCATTTTTTCCAACTCCACCCGTATCAGCCAGTTAATGACATGCATCACATCATCCAGCCCCTGCTCATCAATAAAGCTGTCTTTGCGATAATGTCGCCATAGCTGGCGTGCTAAAGGAATATCCCTCACCACCGGTACACCCTGGCTTTCGGCATAGGCAACCACTGCTTTTGCCTGTGACCCCTTAGTTTTCATCATAATAAATGGCAGCGGTGCAATATCCGTATTAAAATAGATTGCCATCGCGATATGCGTGGGGTTCGCCATAATAAAGGTTGAGTCACGAACATTCGCTTTCACCTCTTCTGACAATAATTCCTGATGCAACCCTCTACGGGCACTCTTAATATGCGGATCGCCATCGTTATCTTTGTGTTCCTTTTTCACTTCTTGTTTTTCCATTTTCAAATCTTTCATAAACAGGAAAAACTCAGTCAAGGTATCAATTAACAAAATCAACAATGCCACAGCCAAAAAAACGATAATAAAAGTAATACACAAGTGCCCCCACTGGCCGATCATCCCATTAATTGTCGTACGGTAGAGCATAAATATCTCTTGCCGCCAGAAAATAAAGAATAACGCCGCCGAAGCACCGAACACTAATAAATAAAGAAACGCTTTCACCAACTCTTTTAATGAGCGCAGTGAAAAGATCTTTTTAAATCCAGAAATCGGATTTAAGTGAGAAAAGTCAATTTTTAATGCTTCAGTCGCTAAACGAAAGCGGCTCTGTAGCAACGAAATAATGGCACCCGGTAAAAAACAGGCCAACAGTACTGGGACAACCGCCAATAAAAACAAGCTGTAAAGCTTATCCAGTAATGCCTCGACACCAATTGCTGAGGGTGAGAGCAAAATCTTTTGCAGTAAACTGCCCAAGCCCATCAAACTGGAAAAACCCGATACTGCAAAAGCCCCGGCAACCAGCACCACTGCGGCAACCATATCCTTACTTTTAAAACTTTGCCCTTTCTTCGCCGAGTCACGAATCTTTTTGTCTGTGGGCTTCTCTGTTTTTTCAGCCATAACGTCTCCCCACGATTATTACTGCGTCACACCAAAGATGTCGTGCAACGGACTCAAGGAGATCATATTAGCCAGAATAGAGGGAACCTCATTCTGGAAATAGAGCAGGAAGACCATAAATGCAACAACAGATTTAATTGTTAATGATAATGAAAAGGCATTAAGCTGCGGGCAAAAACGGGAATATAGCCCAAGCGCTACCTCAGTAATAAATAACGTCACCAGAATAGGGGCGGCTAATATAATGCCCTGCACCACTAACTGGTTAAGCCAACGCCCCAATGGCAGGCTGTCAAAATGAGTGAATCCACCCGCAAACGGCAGCAGTCGGTAACTCTCGGCAAGGGTCTGCGCCAATTGATACATCCCCCCCTGCGCCAGGAAAATCATGACTACAATATGGCTAACTAACACCGACATCTCTGAGGATTCCACACCATTAGCAGGGTCGATGGTATCGCTAATGGTCGCTCCACGCTGGTTATCGATCAGTTCACCGATAATATTTGCAATAAGAAACGGCAGGCTCAGGATAAAAGCCAATACCAAACCGATTGCCAGTTCATAAATAATTATTTCGCCAAGGCTGGTCTCTTCCCAGTTAATTTCACGGGCGGAGAAAAAAGGCCACAGCCCCAGAGCCAGAAAGATGGCAACACAGTTTTTGATCATGCCGCTGTTAAGTAACTTGCTACTGAGAAAAGGCAAGAAAAAGAATACCGGCGCAATCCGCACCCAAGCCAACGCTAACTTCATCAGCCCAGTCTGAAATGTAGAATAGAGCGATACATAAAAAGTCAGCATATCCTGATTCATCACCCCACTCCTGCTGGCGATAACGCGATGGCCAGCACTTCTGTGGCGTAGTTCATTATCTTGTCCGACAACCAACCTGAAATCATAAAGAGCGTGCCAAATACCGCGAGTAATTTGATACCAAAAGGCAGTGTCTGCTCTTGTAGCTGGGTCACGGTCTGAATCAGCCCGATGAGCAGGCCCACGGCCGTCGCTACCATCACCGGAATCGCCGACAGCAGCACAATGAGAAGCATGGCTTTATTACTGGCGTAAATAATTTCTTCCATAAGTTTGTTACCTGGCTAATGCTGTGCCAGCTCCATGTATTGCATAATCAGCCCCTTAGAAATCAGCGACCAACCGTCGATTGCCACGAACAAGATCAGTTTTACCGGAACAGAAATAGTCACCGGACTCATCATCATCATCCCCAATGCAAGCAGAATGCTGGAGATAATCAGGTCTATCACCACAAAGGGCAGATAAATATAAAACCCAATTTCAAACGCCGATTTAATTTCACTCAGCGCGTAAGCCGGTAGTAGGGAAAACAGTGTTGGCTCACGAGTATCTGCCTCGTCCATCGCCTGTTCTTCACTACGCCCTTGTTGCAACGACTCGAAAAAATTGAGCAATTCTGGATCGGAGTACTTCTTTAAGTAGGCTTTGTAACTCCCCAGTCCGCCTTCGACGAAGTTATCCACCGAATCAACATTGCTGAAATCAACCTGTTCGGTGCGCATATATTGATTTACATCCTGGATCACTGGCATCATTACAAACAGTGACAATAATAGTGCGATCCCGTTGAGCGTCAGGCTGGATGGTACCTGTTGCACCCCCATAGCGTTGCGCACCATGATGAGTACGATTGAGATTTTCAGGTAACAGGTTCCCGCCGCGATGATAAAAGGCAGTAACGTCGAAAATGCGATAATCGCCAGTAACGGGATATCCCCTGGTATCGTTGGCATAATACTTATGCCTCCAGGCTGCCCTGGCACGCCAACCTTGTGACCTCCAGACCCAGTTCTTCGTCATCACCGATATAGACCAACTCCCCTTCAGCCACCAATTGTTTATTGGCGTAAACCTTCACTTCCCGGTCTTTATCCGCCCCCAGTGAGTACACCGCTCCTGGCTGGATATGCGCCAACTCTTCCAGCGGAATCTCACTGTGGCCCAGTACAAAGGTCAACTTCACGGTCAGTTTGCTCACATCGAAGTGACTTGGTAAGTTTTCAGGCAGCACCTCATCTAGTGTGGGTACCGTTTCTTCCACTTCCTCTATATTGTCAATATTCTCTTCTATCACGAACGCGCCCTCTTGCTGTTTTTGAAAGCGGGCCACCGGGCGGCCCGTTACTATTAAGTGCAATTGCAACTGTTGGATACGGAGCACATCGCGCAACGCTAATGATTGTAATAATCCGGCGCTGATGTGGCTGTATCCCAACACCCAGTCAATCTGCTGAGTGACACCTTTCCATACCTGCTGCCCGGCGGGCAGTGCCGTAAGTTGGCTGAAAGGAGAAGCTGTTAGTACCGTACCCAGCGTGGGTTCTACCACGGTTAACCAAGGCTGATTGACCTCTTCACCATCGACAATCCCAAAACTTGCTATGCGAAATGTGTCAGAGAAAAAAGTACGCTTACTGTTTTCTTGAGTAAAAATGTCAACCAGGCTTTGGTTATCCAGCCCCTGCCAGGCACAACTGTTCAGTTCGGGCCAGCAGAAGCGGCACCAATCTTCAACCGCAACCAGTGCTGAAATGTTTTCAGTGACACTGCTCAGTTCCAGTCGGAAATAACGCTCTCCCGCTTGGGGAGTGATGGCGTTTCTGTCTGGTTGATAGCGCTGCTGCCAGCGCGTAACCTGAACCTGACGCGTACTGAGTCGACGGATATTCAGCATAATTATGTTTCATCCTCCTGCTCTGACTGTTGCTGACCACGGCGTTCTTCATCATGGCGCTCATCGCGAAAATGCAGCGGATTCTCCGACTCCAATAAATGGTGATGACTCTCTAAAGTCTGCTGAACTTCAGCACTGTTGGTCATGGCGGTCAGTTCGCCCGCTTTGGATAATTCAAATGTCACCACCGGGCTGTTTTTCCACTGAGTAAAGGTGTAACTCAAGGTTCGACGCCCTGCGATCGCATCACCCTCTGGCGCGGCAGACTCAGGTAACGCCGCCGTCAATGCCGAAGGCGCTGTTTTCACCTCATCAGGCTGAGTGATGGTGGCTGCCTGAGTCGCCCATTGCGGCGTAGTCAGCACTTGTGTTCGGTTATCGTTTAGCGTGCTTTCCTTTTTCTCCGCCAGCGGCAAAGAAGATGTTAATTCAGGTGCAGACTCAGATGAGGCCACCATCGGCTGTTCAACTGCAAAACGAGGCATCTCCTGCGAAACAGAGGTGTAAGACATCTCTTCTTTCTGCCCCGCCCCTGGAACAGAAGCGGCAGAGACTGTCGACATCTCCGGCTTCTCTCTGCTTGCTGAAACCAAACGAGGCTGTGGCTGCTCGCCGTTACCTCTCGGGACAACATGCGACTGCGTCAATGTTTCTGTCAGTTTGGTCAATACTTCTGTCGCCACCGCACCACTCGCTTTATCCACAACAGGTTTTGTTCGCGTTTCCTCTAAAACCGGTGGCCGTTCTGCCCCCTTATGTGCTGGCACCCAAACACCCTGTTTTTGTACTGGCATCGCGTCTGGTTGTTGCGCAATATTCGGTAACGCCATCTGTTTACTTAACGGCATACTTTTTGTTGTCATCATCGGCGTAAACTGGGAGGCCGATAACTGCTCCTCGCCCTGCTTTTTGCGCAGCTTTGCTTTAGCCAGCAACTCCGCCATTTTTTTTTTGCGCCTCCTGCTGAACTGATTTCACTGCCTGCCCATTATCGCCACGCAATGTTTCTGGCCGGGATACAGCGGCAGGTTCATCTTTTCGGATATCAGGAAGGGCGTTATTCGCTACCTGTTTTATCGCCACCATATGTTGATAATTCCTCAATTTCGTATTGCTGTTGAAGCTCTCTATTTAAACGTCTTCTGGTACTTTCCCGCTTCAGATAAGTTCGGAATTTCTCGCACCGATTGTTGGTATCTCGTAATTGGCGCTGCATCTGCCTTTGCCTCTGCTCTTGCGCCTTCTGTTCCGTCTGGACATTTTCCAAGTCATATAACTGACGGGCAATTTCAGACAATAAGGTCGCCTTATGACGCTGGCGTTCAAAGAAAGCTTCACGGGTTAGTTCCGCAGCCTGGTCATACAGGCTGCTTTGAGTTTCCATAACCTGGATGCGCGTGCGGATATCATGCTGCTGCTGCTGTAGCGCCAAGATTGAGCGCCGTAACATCTGCTGATCATGTTTGATCCGCTCCAGCCGCCGTTGTGTGAGGCTCAGCAGATTCTTTACCATCAGTCTGCCAACTCACTGAGTTGATTGAGAGTAGCTAAAAATTCGCCGGGTTCTTCCATCTGCTGCTGCAAGAAAGACTCGATCACTTCTCTGTTGTCCAATGCATGGTCGTTGTCGGTATTCTCACCGCGCTGGTACTCCCCAAGATCGAGATAGAGCTGAATTTGTGCCAGTCGTGCGAGCATATCGCGCGTTTTGGCCGCATCCTGACGATGTTGTGGTGTGGTAACCTTTGAGAAAACACGACTGATACTGTGTAGAACATCAATCGCTGGGTAGTGACCGCGCCCGGCAAGTTGTGCGCTAAGGTAGATGTGGCCATCGATTATCGAGCGAATCTCATCACCAATCGGATCGGATTCTTCTTCGCTCTCCAGCAGTACGGTATAAAAAGCCGTAATAGAACCCTTCAGCAATGCGCCGGGCCGTTCCAGTAACAGTGGAAGTTGCTCGAAGACCGATGCCGGATAACCGCGCCGTGCTGGAAGTTCCCCCGCCGCCAATGCCACATCTCGCAAGGCGCGGGCGTACCGGGTCATGGAATCGACAAACAGCAGCACATCTTTGCCCTGATCGCGAAAATATTCCGCCATCGCCGTCGCCAGTAGAGCCGCATTACAACGCTCAACCGCAGGGCTGTCTGACGTGGCGTACACCAAAATGGTTTGCGCTGCACGCGGGGAAGCCTGCAATTCATGAATGAATTCCGTCACCTCACGGCCACGTTCGCCAATTAGCGCAATGACACAAATATCGGCCACCGCATGGTTCATTATCATGCTCATCAGGGAGGTTTTGCCGCTACCCGCCGCTGCAAAAATCCCCATACGCTGCCCCTGACCACAGGTGAGCAAGCCATCAATAGCTCTGACCCCGGTCACCAGCGGAGTAGTAACCGGGCGGCGTAAATTGACGCTGACTGGTGGGCTATCAACTCGACACAGAGTAGTGAGTGGTGGTTCTGACGATGCAGTAACATTGCTCAGCACCCCCACTTCTTCTCCTGCGGCATTGTAAATTTTGCCCGCCAAGTGCTCTCCCATCACAAAGACAAAAGGTTGGCCTGTGGGACGGATCACCACTTCACGCGTCAGCCCTTGTGCTCGCCCGATCAGACTGAGAATGGTAAGCCCTCCCCTAAAACCCACCACCTGAGCTTTAGCAATCACTTCCGGCTGACACAAATCACGCTCGATCAGACAAATTTCGCCAATAAAGACTCCGTGTAGCGGAGCCTCAATCAAGCAACCGTGGATACGCGATGGGTGCGCGCAGATATCAAAGAGATTCATAAATCAGGCAGTCAGCAGCGTGGTTAGTCGATGACTGCGCTCATAAAACTCATTTAGACTGTCAGCAAATAACTGTGAATCATTCATCGCTTCCTCACGCATCACGGCGGAAAGCACCAAAGTGTTATCCATGAAACTCAATGCGGGCTGCCCGATTTGAAAATTACGTGGGGTATATTCCAGCAATTCACTCAATAATGTGTGGCCAAGCGCTTCAAGATGCCCCATTTGGCATTCAGACAAGTTGCTCCATAAAATAATATCGTTAGTTAACAGATCAACATTAATAGGTGGTGCCTCATTCAGCTCTAACTGAATAGTTGAATGACAGTCGAGTTGCGAGTTAATGAGATCCTGACGCCCTTCGGTGGATAAAAAAGAATTCAATGCATCAACAAAACGGTATTTCATGGTAGTTCTCCTTACACGGTTTTAATTACATTCACTTTCACTGTCTCGGAGATCTCGTTAAATGAGAGCACCTCCAGTTCAGGAAAACGACTTTCAAGAATTTTTTTCACAAAACGACGAATATCTACAGGCACCAGTACATTCATATCTCGAACAGAGAGATAACTGTTTTCCACTGCCTGAGCGAATGCCTGAATAATGTCATCGGTTTTTTCTGGCGCAAGGCTGAGGAAACCACCGCCAGAAGCCTGACGAATCCCTTGGCGAACCATGTCTTCAAATTGATCATTAATCATCAGGACATTCAATCGACCGTCGGTCGCAAAACGAGATGAGATATAACGGGCCATCGCACCACGTACATATTCCACCAGCATCATGCTGTCCTTCTCTTTTGGCACCCACTGCACAAGAGTTTCCAAAATCAGTTTCATATTACGGATGGAGATTTTTTCCATCAGCAGACGTTGAAATACTTCAGTAATCTTTTGTACCGTCGCGTGGCGATAACACTCTTTTAATAATTCAGGGTATTTCTTTTCCAGATCGTCGAGCAGATTTTTAGTTTCCTGAATCCCGAAGAACTCATTAATATGATGCAATAATAAAGTTCCGATACAGTCGATAATTTCGCTAATATCATCACGCACCATTAAGCCTAGTTGTTTAATCTCTTCCTTATGTTTACTGGCAATCCAGGTACTGATGGCACCATGATCATCAGTAAAACGGGTTAAATCCAGCCCCAGATATTCCAGCTCATCATTTATAGTAAGAAGACGTAAACCACCAAAGCAAATGTTATAATCTCCCGCACGAATTTCATTAATCAGAACAATAATTTTGTCGTTTGGCACCACCGACGAATAGTTAATAGCAATATCAGGAATACGGTAGCCATAGCGCACAAAAATATCTTTCTTAATACGTGAGAGAAAACTATTTTCCTCTAGCAATGACTTATGTACCTGGCTCACCGAAATAATAATGGGCAGCGTTTCCGGTACATATTCATCTTCGGATACCTGACTTTCTCGTCGCGTTTCGCCTTCCGCCACTTCAGAGCTGACTTCAGCGTCACTCTGTTCTTCACCGGAGACACGTTTTTTATCCTTGCGCTTCTGATGATGGCGATACCACAACAGCGCCACCATTAAACCGGATAAGAATAAGAAAATGGATGTAGGAAACCCTGGCAGGAAACCGATACTACAGACGATAATAGCGGTAACCAAGATAGTGAAATCCTTGGCAAATAACTCAGAGACAATATTTTCACCGAGGTTTTTATCATTGCCGCCCACGCGAGTCACAATAAAGCCCGCACTAATGGAAATAAGCAGCGCTGGAATTTGCGCTACCAAGCCATCACCAATGGTCAGCAAGGTAAAAGTATTCAGTGCCGTAGACATATCCATGCCTAATTGCGCCATTCCGACGGAGATACCACCAATCAGATTGACAAAAATAATGATAATCCCAGCGATAGCATCGCCTTTAATGAATTTCATCGCACCATCAAAAGAACCGTACAGTTGGCTCTCATTTTCCATATCACTGCGTTTCTGTTTTACTGTTTCCTCATCGATCACACCGGCACGCAGATCAGCATCAATGCTCATCTGTTTACCCGGCATGGCATCGAGTGAGAAACGTGCAGCCACTTCAGCAATACGTTCTGAGCCTTTGGTAATAACAATAAACTGCACGATAGTTACGATGGCAAATACCACCATCCCAACCACCAAGTTATCCTGAATAACAAACTCGCCAAAGGTGGCTATAATGTCGCCGGCATCAGCTTCCAGTAAGATAAGGCGACTGGTACTGATCGATAACGCTAATCGGAATAAGGTTGTAATCAATAAAATTGAGGGAAATGAACGAAAGTCCAGTGCTCTGGTAATATAAAAAGATCCCATAAAAATTAGCACTGAAATCATAATATTCAGGCCAATCAACAGATCTACTAAAATCGTCGGTAACGGTATAATCAACATGGCAATGACCATGACCATGATGACCAATACTAATAATTCAGGACGATTGCGAATATTTAATAATAGCCCGCTAATCTTATTCATGGAATATTCTCTTCTTTGTCATTTAATACCCGTCGAGCCATAGCAAACTCTTGATCCATAAGATGGCTCATACTTTCCTTCAATCCGTCAATAAGATGCTCGCGCTCTTCTAACGATGGGAAAATACCTATCGGCAATACGGAAAAGGCAATAATTAAAATCTGCAAAAAACGTGCGCGCATATCCGTGCTTAATGCACCAAGTTGCTGTGAATAAAATGTGAGCAAGTTATCGTTAAAACTCTCTTGACCACGAATGCCACTGGTAAATAATTTGCTGAGCAGTTTCTCATCGCTCAAACCAATAAAGGAAAAATCAGTCTGCGCAAAGCGTTGGCGGAAGATTCCTTCCAGTGACTGCATCTCTCTTAATCGACTGATACGATTAAACAGAGCACCAAATTCACTGACATTAATGCTCCCCAACGGTAATACTTGTAAGTCACAAGCTAAGGCTCGTGCCAGGTAACATATGATATTTTCACGCTCGTGGGCCACCAGCTCCTCTACCCATTGCTCATAGAGATAAACTGCCGGGCCGTCATAGCTGAGAAACTCTCGATACAGCATTCTCAAATTGCCCGCCGATTGCTGCATTTTCTGCGCAAATGCTTTTGCCACCAGAGCAATATTGATACCGGCCTGGGCACGGCGATCGAGGTCTTCCGCCTCTAGCTGCTCGCGTAATGCCTCCAGTTGTTCGAGCTGCTTACGCTTTAAGCGGCTGCGGTGAATCAATGCAGCCAACGCCATCAGCATATCGCTGGTATCAGTAAAATACTGGAGCAAAAAAGTGCGTAGCTGCTGTGGCGTCATCAACTTGCCGTTAAGCGCACCCTCAACTCGCAGGATTTTTTCATCCGCCTCACTATCCAGAATACGTTCAGAAAAACGCATCCATTCTTCTTTGTGATCAGTCGTCGGCCCTCGGCGGCGCACATGGCTGGCCGCCAACATAGACATCGAGGCATATTCGCTACTGTTATCAATGACTCCCTGCCCACGCGCCGCTTCGTCAGCATCATCATTGGCCTGTGCTGCCGAGGTACTTTTGTCACGTTGCCCCACTAAAAAGCGTGAGTTACCGCCAACAGGCCCTATTGCCACGGCTGACTCGCATACTTTTTCAGAAACTCAACGGTGCCACGTAACTGGCCATCGTGTCGGGTCAAACGTTCATTATCAGAGAACTGGCGACCATCCCAGGCTTCATTTTCATCCAGCAAACGTGGCTGAATCAGGAAGATACGGATCATTTTCTGCTGGTTATGCGAACGATACTTAAATAAGTTACCCAGCAATGGAATATCGCTTAACAGAGGAATACGCGTTTCACCCTCTTCAACTTGATCTCGGGTATATCCACCAATCAGCAGACTTTTGTCGCGACCGATGCGGGCTACAGTATTAATGTTGGTGCGATTAACTTCCGGCAGCCCACCGATATCAGCAACCTTACCGGTGTTATCGCGATTTAATCCACCGTCTTCAATATTGACTTCCATTTCAACACCGCTCCCCCCGGAGAGGCACGGCAGTACACTGATCATGGTGCCATAGGTCACCTGTTCTAGTGTCGCGACCCGATCCCCCTCCACCCGAGCATAAAAGCTGGTGTTGTTATCAAATAGCGCGGGAACATTCTCCTGTGTCAAGATGACCGGGCGAGACACAATGCGGGCATTACCGGTTTTACTGATAGCGTCTATCTGAGCCAGAAACGTTTTGCTATCACTTAACGTACTGCGGTTAAAGGTGACTGAGCCGCCAGCCACACCGATATTCCCCGCCTCCCAGCGCACCCCCAGATCGTCCACTTTGCTTTGCGTCACATCGATAATCCACAGTGATAGCTCCACTTGGCTACGACTGTTATCTAGGGTATGTACTAACTGACGGACATAGCGAATCTGTTCTGCACTGCCTTTCACTACCAAACTATTGCTGTCGGGATACGCCACCAGTGAAAACGGGCTGCTACGTTTAGAGTAAGTCGCGGGCTTCACTGCACTACTGAGTGGCCCGGTAACTGATGGTGGTACTGGAAACCCTGACTCAATATTGGGTTCCCCTTCTCTCGGCTGTATCGTCAAGGTACTTTCCGCCGTACCATTGTTGTCTTTGAACAGCGCATTCAGTGCCGTTAACATGCCGGGAATAGTAATGCTCTGCCCACGTTGGTTATAGGTACGGTCAGTAACTGATGAGTGTTTTAGCGGGATCACCGCGACTTCACCGCCGCTGGCCAAATCCTCTTGCTTAATGCGCTCATCAAGATACGCCGCAGCGGCACTAATCAACTCCACATAAAGCGGTGGCCCTGAGACAAACAGTAAACGGTTATCGCCTTGGGTACGCACTGGAAAACGCTTATCATAAATTCCGGTTTTCTGAATATAATTAAGCACCTGCCCACTGCCAGCAGCCTGGGTGTGAACAATGGCACTGCGCATCTCACTGTTGTCATAAACATAAATTCCAGCGCCATCGTCGTACCACACCAGTGCCATACGTCGGGACAATGCTTTAAACATCTCATCAGCATTCGCCAGATTAAAGTTCCCGGTAACACGCTTTTGTGCCGCCAACTTACTGAGAATAATCGGCTTATCCAGCCGCTCGGCTACGGCATCAAACAGCTTACCGACCATGACATTATTAGCGACAAAGGAGTCATTCACTTTTTCCTGCCCAACGGGTAATGCCGTGATTACCTCTGCATTAAGATGACTCATATTGCCCGCTAACAAAAAGAGTGAGAAATAGATCACTCCTCTAAATTTAACTTTCATATAAAATAGACTCCAAACGTCTTATTTCTGAGGGTGTTAACCCCAACTCTTTCTTGAGATCATTAGTAAAATGCGAAGCTGAGCAATATCCGGCGTCAAGGCCCACATCAAGGATTGAACCTTCACTTTCGATAAGTTGTAATACGGCAGATGCCATACGCACACTCATCATTTTTTTCTTGGCTGTTGCCTTAAAATTCTCTCTATACAATTGCCTGAAATAGGCCGCAGAGACGCCATATCGCTGACTTAAATAATTAATACTGACATTATCTTTTTGTTCCGAAGACGATAATAGAAAGCACATCATTCCGTAGGCTTCATATTTCCTTAATAGATCGCACCAAGTATTGAATTCCATTTGGTTACGCAGAATTAAATCAATCACTGTATTATTTACTGACATTTTGGTCGTACAATTTGTTGTATCGATGGAAATCACCTCTGGCCACGGACGTGCCGCTACAGATGCTTTTTCTCCAGTATCCAAAAATGATTTACCCAATGCAGAATCAATCGTTGCGAGAGTCTCAGTGAGGTTGGCTAACGTGATACTGTGTAAAAACCAGTGAGTTTTATCTCCCTCAATCTTGTCGGGGTTGTTGCAAATAAACAGTGAAGGTTGAGTAATTACGACGTTTTTACCCGAATAAACAGAGCGAAACGTCAACGCCAGCGCCTGATCATCAGGTACAGCCAACACCAGGCTATCCTCCAAGGATAAACAATGGGCCGATTGCGTTACCGGCTTAGAATCATTATTTATTGCTGTCATCGCTCTTCGTCTCCAGCTCGTTATTTGAGTTGCAACACAATGACCGATGACGTCGATTTATTAAACGGAATCACTCGGAATAGCCATTACTCCCGCTAGAAATCCCCCCGGTAAGAAATAGTCCGGTCAATTCCGCTGACAAAAAAATCGTACTCGGCTTTACTTAGCACCAATTTGGTACAACGAGAAAATATTATGAGGGACACAGACAACCGCGTCTTAATAATGAGGATTGCCAGTGGGCCTCTAAGCGGTAATGAATTAATGCTCAAAGCGGGTAGCCACCGGATAGTCATTGGCCCTGAGCAAAGCTATTCAACTGAAACAGATAGTGACGGCTTCACCACCTATTATTTGCCTGGTGAACAGGGTAATTATGAACTGGCGATCGTCTGCGACGATGATGTAATTTCAGAGCAGGAAACTGAGAGTGTTGACCAGTGGTATCTCACTTTAAACGGTGATTGCCCTGATATTAAACAACCGGTGATATTTCAAGAAGTGATGTTGGCTGAGCAGTTTCCTGTGGTGATTAAAATGTTGAACACCCCGTGGAATAGTGAGGAGAGTTTACCCCTTAACGTGCAAACAACTGATGTAGAAAATGCAGTAAGTGATATCCGCACCAGCCAATCCGCAGAGCGTAAGTTTAATTCGGTTTATGTGGCCGGAATTATGCTTACCGTACTTGCGACATTTATTGGTTGGCAGGTACTGAACTACAATAGTGAAGCGCGACAGGTCAAAACACTGGAAACCCTACTTCAGGGTAGCAGCTCTCCATTGACGGTAACGACCGGTGAAAATGGTCAGAGTTTGGTATTGGTAAAAACACAGCGTGATTTGGACTGGAGTACCCAGCGTTTATTGCGGGAGCATTATCAAGAACCGGTGACATTGAAAAAAATCACCAGTTTAGAAGAAGAGATCGAAACTCAGCTTGGCAAGCAAATACCTGGTCTGTTGAAAGTGGATTTAACTCTTCCTTGTCAGCCGGTAATTCGCTGGTTAAAAGGCGACTATCCCGCACCAGATAATAAACAGGTTTTGCAGACACTGACACGTTTTCTCGGTTGCCCGGTAAAAAGTCAGTTAGAGAGTTACAGCGCGACCGAACTGATGCATAAAGCAGAGCAAGGCCTGACCGAAAGTAATGTGCCGTGGCGGGTGAGTAATAAAAGCGGAACTTCTGTTTTTATTATTAATGCCAGTCTGAACGATAAGCAGGCGCTGTCGGCAATTGATTTTTCCAAACATTTCACAAAGAGATATGGAGTACGTCATATACAGTTCTCTATATCTTTGAGCACGAATCATCTGGCAGGAAAGTCGCTCGTCAATAATCCGAACGGCTATGTTCTATTGGATAATAACCACTGGTACTTTAATCCAGTGTCATTTTAAAACTAATACTAAATAACAAGGATATATATTATGCCTAATACAGTTGCACCAGCTCAAACGCCTAGCGGCGCATGGAGCACCAATGACTATGAAAAGTTTGATGCCAATTCACCATATGGGATGATGTACCGTACCGGTGGATTACTAAGCGACCGTGTTAAATCGCTGGCTGACAAACTGAATACAAAGCTTGCAGATAAAACAATTGAAATGGATAACCCGGTTGTACTGGCAGAGATCTCTGCTCTTAATGGGCATTACAATAGTGTGCGTCAAGCACAAAGTAATATTATGAAGTCTGTTAAAGATACCTCTCAGGCGATTATTCGTAACTTGTAATTTTATTATTAACTCATATCCCCAAAGTCATTGGAATTACAGCTAACCACTGTAATCTCAAGAACTATGGGGAGGTGATATTGCGTCACTATTAAGGATAGTTATGTCAATGTTTATTAATATCTCTCCGGCTGTTCAGCCGATGGTAGAACAAAATATTCCGGCGATGGCTGCGGGTGGCTCTGTAGAAGACAGGGTTAGAAGCCAGTTTGCCAACTACAGTGTTGCTGCCAGTCAGGAGAAAGCCGCGATTATTAATCAGGTAAATAGTGGCGATGCGACTAACCCCGCTGAGTTATTACAATTACAGAATCGGATGGGTAATTATAGCCTTGGCATCAATTTGATCAGTACGCTAACCCATAAGAGTGCCTCGGCGATCGACTCTGTCTTAAAAGCGCAGTAAATCATGAATAAGCTGACAAAACTTCTACTGATAAGTGCTATCTGGTTGTGATAACCAAGTGCTACTCACGGAACTTAGCCAGCGCCAGAGCAATGAAGTGCTGGCAGTCCTACAGGAAAATGGCGTGGAAGGCACACGCAGGGAAAATGGCAAACTGGGCAATTCCATTAAAGTTGCGCGCAGTGATTTTGTTACCGCAGTGGATTTGTTACGCCTGTACAACCTGCCTTCGAAAGAGTCAGTGGAAATTATTCAGGCGTTCCCAGGGGATTCACTGGTGGCCTCGCCCCAAGCGGAACGCTCACGCCTGCTGTCCTTAATTGAGCAGCGGCTGGAACAATCGCTACTGACTATTCCCGGCGTGGTGAACGCCAGAGTCCATGTCAGTTATCCCTTAAGTGGCAATAATCGGGTCAAGCAGCCACAGCAGGTTTCAAGTCTGGTGACTTACGCTGGGAATGAAGATCCTAAACTGATGATGAGCAAAATTAAGTTATTTCTCACCAACAGTTTTGCTGAAGCCAGCTTTGACAATGTTTCGGTGGTGGTCGTCGAACGCCCGCCATTGCAGCGTCAGGTCAGAAATGAACCTGAGTTCCCGGTGCCACCGGTGTTATTGATTGGCGTTGCTGCCGCTCTGATGACGGGTGCCGGCGCAATTTTGTTACTTTGGCGTCGTAAGCAACAAAACAGTAAGAAAGAATCACCCTCGAACAGTACGGAGCAAAAACCATGATAGCCAATCCCGGCAGGTTTAGTTTCGCTTGCCAGCATAAAATTTTGCTGGCACCGGGTGGCTACTTTCACGCAGAACACAGCGGCATTGATTACCCTGCCCTACCTCAGGTGTTACAGCAAGCTCATAATCAGCGCTTGCTAACGCAGTATCAACTGCCCATGCCTGATAGAAACACCCTGCCGTTGCCCGACTTTATTGTTGAGCATTGGTCACAATTACCCAAGGTTGCCTGGGCGCTGGGAGTGTTGTTGCACCCAGCCCCTCTGCCGTGGTGGGTGGAAACATCCAAATATACTGGGCTACACCAACGCACGAACGATAATTTCCGCCAATCGCAGGAAGTACCATCATCGCCACAAATACTTCTGGCTACAGGGGCTGCACAACTGCTGACGGGTCTGGCACCTTTTGGCCGCGTCTATACCGTTCGCGCCAGCTATATGTTCAGTGCCATAACCCGACAGTTAATGGAAACGCCGGTGAAAAATGCCCTCCCGTGGAATGTGATAGAAGGAGCTTGCCGCTATGTCACCACAATCTGAGCCGGATATTCGGCAAACCGCAGTTGAAAAAGTCTTGATTAAACATCAAGCCATGAAAGCGAACCGCTATCAAAAAATACTGACCGCACAGGCCAGAAAACAGGCCACGGAACACTGTCAGCAAGCTCAGCAAGAAGCAGAGGAAATACAACGTATTGCTTATCAGCAAGGCTATCAGGATGGGCTGCAAAAACTGTTAGCCGATTTATTGTTCGGGTTGGAGTCAAGCCAGCGCCAATATCAACAGGCAGTGGCGAGTAGTGAAGCCCGCTTGCAGACGCTGTTGGAAGAGATGTTTAGTGACCCACGAACCTATGAAATTGTCAGTGACCATCTTATCCGGCAACACCCTGAATCCACAAAGATTCAGATGCATCTTCCCCCCTCAATGCTGAAAAAGCTAAAACCCGCGCTGGCGGAAATTCAGCACATCAGTGTGCTCGGTGGTACAGAGGGGAGTATTGCGCTGGAGGTGAATAATGAAATCCTCCATTTCTCGCCACAGAGTGCGGCACAACGAACGTTGCCACATATTTTATCCCTGCCTGCACGCTGCACTATTTTGCAGTCGAAAAAGGCGTTGTACCACAAATTTTCCGAACAATTCAGTCAATCAGGAGAGACACATGACAATTTCGATGATTAACTCTACGCTGAAAATGGCAGCAGCGCTCACCGACGCTAAACCTGTGGCCCACAGTAACAATGTACAACAGCGGGTCGCACAGGCATGGCAGGGCAATCCGGCGGGGAAAACACCTGCGATGCAGAAACAGGAATCTGCGCCACAATTTTCGGCAAAAGAGCAATCAGCAATCGATGATTTTGTTGAAAGTCTGCGCACCACAGAAGATAAGAAGGCGCTATTTGGTCTGCTTAATAAGAAGCTAATGAGTTTGTCGTCAGCAGAACGCGTAAAATTTCTTACCGGATTGGACATGACAATCAAAAGCTCCGAGGTGCCGGGAGATGACGCTTTACTGAAAGAAAAGTTTAATCCGGCTTATGCAATGTATATTGCCAACGACATGTTCCTAAACCAAATGAAGGAAGAACTCTTCTCTAAAATGGGCAAAGTGTCTGATGAAGATGATGAAGAGCCAGACGAAATTTAAAATTATACCTCTATGAAAAATATTATTTATTATTTATCAATACTGTTGTTTCTCAGCCCAGTGGTCGCTCAGGCATCTTGTTTATCTAATGCGGCGATACGTTGGGATGTGCCAGAAATCATTCTTGAAGCGATTATTCTTCATGAATCTGGCGGTCAACCAGATGCCCGTAACATTAATAAGAATGGTAGCCATGATTATGGTCTGATGCAGATTAACACCATTAATGTCAAGCCACTAAAATCTAAAGGAATAATACAGAATGAACGGATGCTAATGCACCCTTGCACCAACATTGAGGCAGGGGCCTATTTGCTGAGTCTGAAGTTTAAAAAATATGGCTATAGCTGGCGTGCTGTTGGTGCATATCATTCAGAAACAGCCCATTATAGAGATAAGTACGCCAGTAAAATTATGAAAATTGTCAGTTCCGGCCCTGATTTTGCCCAACGGAACGCATCGCTATTAATATCCTCTCCCACTTCTTAATATTAAGCATAAAAAAGAGGAATAATCCCCAAACACATAGAGAGCACTCTCCAAACGCATGGAGAGTATTCTTTATTATACCCATTAACCCTTTCCACTGTTGAGAACCTGTCATTGAGGATGTATAAAACACACCTCGATTACAGACAATCCTATATGAAAGGGAAAATATTATGACTAATAATGAACTGACTCCACCAAGTGTCATTTTATGCGAAGGCGTTATTTTTAATTCTTGGAAGAGAACATTAACTAAGAAAGAAACCGTCGTCGTGCTTTCAGAAAGCGAGTCCTGCCTGTTAAAAATGCTGCTGGCAAAAACATGTAGTAAAAGAGAAGTCATGTACGCTATTTGGGAAAAACGTGGCGTTATTGTGACGGAAAGTAGTTATTATAAACTGGTGAGACAATTACGCTGTTCATTTAAGAAAGCCAACCTGGATGAAACCCTGATCGCTACCTTACCGAGGATCGGGATTTCATACACGGGCACCAAGCAAGTACTGCCTGATGAGTCGACGTTGCCTGCTCCCGTACAGAGTAAAACGGTACGTCAAAAAGGTATCATCGATGCAGCTATTACGACCTGTACGCTCGCTATCGCCGCCAGTTGTTCTTATTTTTATATTTTTACTGCAGGATGAACAGATGAAATCTCTTTTAAATACCCACAAAAATTTTTATTCCTGTTGCTTTGTCTTATTTCTGACGTTGGTCTTATCCGGATGCAGTCATCGTAACGGTATTAACAACAATTATAGTAGGGATTATCTTCAGGGAAATATTCAAAGCAATAATAGGATTATACCTGAAAATGTTAAAATTACGCTCTCAATTTCCCAAAATAAGGCCTCTGGAGAGAAAGAATACACACTTCATGAATATAGTTTTATGAACCAAACGAAAAATTTTACAATTCCATTTCGCTTGCAGATGCCGAATGAGTTATCATTATCCCCACAGCCTCTTAATATCAGCGTCAGAGTTGAGAAAGAGGGTGAATTGATTATGATGAGTGACAAGCTCACACCGTTCCTACGTCAATCAGGTGAAAGGCTAATACTGACAGTGAATGACAGTTAGTACTTGCCCCACTTGATCGGGGCCATTATGACGAAAACGTTAAAGATAGCATTGATCGAAGACGAGCCTTTCAGTCGCCTTGCACTGATGGAAATCTTAAAAAAGTATCCTTACCATCATAAAGAACCGCAGCTCCAGCTTATTTACAGTGACTTTTCGCTCCAGCTCGTCGGCTGTGTCAGCAATACGCCCGAACTCATTACGCTACTAGAAAGCGCCCCTGAGATCGAAGTATTGTTGCTAGATTATTCACTTGCAGCCAGTGAAATAGACGAGGACGCATCGCAATCTCAGGATGGCGTTGGGCTGATCAAGCGCCTGCTTCAGTTACATCCTACATTGAAAATTATTGTCCATACCGCTCATAAAAGCTTGGCAGTCGCGCGTCTCGCCTGGCAAGCAGGCGCATGGGGATTTGTACAAAAAAGCAGCGATATTCAGGAGCTGTTTTTTGCTATTTCGTATGTCGCCCGAGGTAAGAAATTTTTCCCTATTGAGCTGGCAGCACTGTCTCAGGCCACGCAGCAAAACGCACACCATACTTTAACCGGCCGTGAAACCGAAGTGCTGAGGATGCTGCTCAATGGTGTGAAGCAGAAAGAAATCAGCGTGCGTCTCAATATCAGTTTTAAAACCGTATCCAATACTAAAACGCGCGCTTTCAAAAAGCTGGGGCTTACTTCAAATACCGATTTTTTCCAATATGCCCATGAACTTTCTCTATAAAACATATCAAATACTGGCGCTGACCCTGCTTTCATCAGCGACCGGTTATGCTGCGGGCGACATTATATTTACGCCGGAAGAGCTGCGTTATATACAGGCTCACCCGGTTATAAAATACGGTATTTCTCCACATTTTTATCCTATTGAAAATTTTAATAGCACCGGAGAGCATATTGGATTGACGCGGGATTATATTGATTTAATCTCTGCCGCCACTGGAATAAAATTTCAGCCGGTATTCAGTAACAATAACAATAGACCTTTTGCTAATCTACAATCTGGTCACGTCTCGCTACTCACCAGTACATCCAGCGCATTTGCACAGGCCAAAGGGCTGGCAAGCAGTGTTCCGATGTTTGCCACCTGGCCGGTCACTGTTACGCGCAAAGCCACACGGAATATCGTCACCCCGGATGACCTCTTGGAGGGATATGTTTCCATCACCGACTATTTATCGCTAATTGAGTGGTTTACTGAACGATTTCCAAATGTTGATTACAAAATATCTCGTTCACCCGAGGAAGCCATCGGTGAGGTGATACATGGGCGGGCTAAAGCCGCCGTCGTCCTCTCGCCCACCGCCCTTTATTATATGAATGTCGTTCATCCGGGGCAGTTAAAAATGTCACCTCCCCATAAAACCAAGATTCCCAGAGTGATGAGTGCGCGCCCCGAAGACCAGCTCCTGATCGATATTATTAACAAAGTCATCGCATCTATTTCCGCTAAACAGCAAGCTGAACTCATGGGAAAATGGATGCTCAGCGACATTATTCCACTGTCGGACAATCGCCGATCGGGTTGGTACTGTTATAGCCTGACCACTACTTTGTTACTCCTATTGATATTTATTTTTTATCGCCACCGACGCTTACAAATGGAGTTAATCCGATTGGGTTCGAAAAACAACCTGGAACTGTCGGTGCTGGCACATGAGTTGCGCACGCCACTCATTGGCATCCTGACCGCCTGCGAAGGGCTGGTACACAAAATAACATCAACCAGCCAGCGGGAAAGGCTCGCAAACGTCATTCATGTCACCCGCGAATTGCTGGACAATCTTGACCTGTCACTGGATAACGCCAAAATCAATGCCGGTTCGGTCACGCAGAATCCGCAACCGCATTTACTGGCTGAATTGTGCGATACCACGGTCAAACTGTTTATCAGTTTTGCCGAAACACACACCACCACACTTCAGGTCCGTTACCTGTCAAAACAGTATTTTCTGCCCCACCTGATCGATGGCACCCTGCTCTCTCAGGCACTGAATAATGTTGTCAGCAATGCCATTAAGCACACTCATGCCGGCATGGTATTGATTGAGTGCTCATTGTTGCAAGTGGACGGCAAAAACATGTTCAGTATTGAGGTGATCGACACCGGTACTGGTATGCCCCCCAAGGTATTGGCACGGCTTTCAGAACCGTTTTATCAGGGTAAATTTTCTCGCACGGATGGCGACGCTCCACGTCCTAAGGGCACCGGGCTGGGATTATTCGTCGCCAAGAAAAACATGCATCTCACCGGGGGGCATCTGGCTATCGCCAGTCAGCCGGGGGTGGGTTCACGGGTGACCATTGCCTTACCCGCAACGCCCGCTCACTATGCTATCGAAAACCCGCTACCTGAAGGATTGTATGTGGTGATGCCTGCACAGATCCCCACCTCACTAATCGGTGAAATCACTCAGGCTCTTGATGGCTGCGAGTTACCTTATTATTCCGCCGCAGATCCGTTCCTCACTACCGCCCGTGGGCCTGCACTCCACTTGCAACTGGATCTGCCGCAGAACCATTGGCAACTGAGCAATCAAGAGGGTGAATCGGTCGTCGTTACCCGCCCGCTGCACGCCTCAGCGCTCTATCTTGCCATCAGCGACTTGTGCAATGAGGAGCAATCGCTGGAGAGCACCAATGAGACTCCCAAGATCAACTCACCCTGCGCTATTACAGAGTCACGGCGTTTATTGATGGTGGAGGATGAGCCACTGCTGCTGGAAGTTCAACATGAGCTGTTTAGCAGTATGGGCTTTGAGGTTGATGCCGTAGCGAACGCTCAGCAGGCTTATCAGAGCTGGTTGCAGCACCAACATACTATTATTATTACCGACTGCCGGCTAGATGAGAGCGACGGTTTTGAACTGGTTCGTCACCTGAGAAAGTTGATGCAAGGCACTCCTGAACAGGTACTGATTATCGGTCAGTCTGCTTCATTAAAAGCAGAAGATGCGCAGCGTGCACGCGAAGTCGGTATGGATTACCTGCTACAAAAACCCATCGCCCGTGAGCAATGGCAGCAGTTGATACGTGACTATTTTGCCTCAGAAAATAAGCATAAATAAGCCCAGCACCTCGAAAAGTGAAAGCACGCATTCTGACTGGATGACAGACTCTAGTTTTTACATCTCCCAGATAGGCCACACTATGTTGATTAATTTTTTTAAACCAGTGGACAGTTTCAGTCTATTTGCTAAGAAGAGTAACCCCACGATTGCTGAATGCACGAAAGCAGAAGCACACCTAAAAAATAAAATAGACAAAGTTGAGAATATACTTAAGGGGCACGCTTACAAACGCAATATAATTGAACGTAACACTTATGGAGAAATAAAACTCCGCAATAGAACGGACATTATAAATAGCCCAAACGATTGGAATTTAGTCGCAAAAAAATTAATGGGCATCACCAGTCATAACACCACAGCTAAAGATCGTGATTTCACTAAAGAAATCTCTAAGCTGAGTAAGTCCTTAGATAAATATATTATTCAGACTGAAACGCTAGAAAAAAACAAACAAACAGCAAAACTACATAAATTACATGAAATAGTAGAAGCAAAAAATAAATTAGCCAACTTATATTTGGATAGTGGTTTACCCGCATCAGTAGAGATCCAAAAGCTAGCTAACACACTAGAGCTAGAAAAAATATCAGTGACCGCTATAAAGCCTAAAATAGAGCTTGAACCATCACAACTTAGAGCCATTAACAATATTATAATGCTTAGTGATAAAATCAATAGCAACCCCGAATGGTTACAAGAGAAAGGAATATTCAGGGTGCCTGGGAATAATAATAAAATAAAAAACATCACCGAGACCATGAAGGAAGGTAGTGTTAAAGAGATAAAAGATATTTTAATGAATAATGATAGTCACCATGATATTTTTGGAACAATGAAAAATCAGCTTGGCTTGGCATTAACTGAATTGGAAAAAAGTAGAATATGTAATCTCTCAATAAATTATAAAAACACAAAAAATGACAGTAATTATCGCCTCCCATCGATAATGGAACTGCCATTATCGTTGCAGAAACTGATGCCTCTGTTAATAAACATTGATAAAAACAAAGAAATAAACAAGATGGACGCACAAAATATAGCTATGGTATTAGCACCACGCATAGCAACGTTGGAACCTGGGAAAGGTGACCAAATGAAAGAAATGAAAGAAATAAGTGCACAAACGAAAATTATTGAAAACTTCCTAGCTGCAATTATTAATCATCATAGTCGAATCCAAAATCGTGAACTACCGGAGGTTCCATCGCATAGTAAGAAAGAGCTAGCACCGCTAAACACTAGCCATTTGCAAGCTTCTGGCAATCTGGAAATTTTTGTGTAATATATTTAACACTCAAACAACCTTCCTTTTTATAAGGAAGGTTGTATTAGGATAAATAAACAATATAACTTTGCGGATGTAGGAGAGGTAGTGGGAAGGTTATTACTCTCTAAAACTGCTAACGAATTACTCCCTAAATTTAATTGCCAGATAGACTACCCAAAGGCATCATAGCTATAGCGCCCTCAGAGCGGAGTTTCTTAAACCAAGGAAGTCAACGCAAACGTTTTTATTGAATGCCTCAACCGGATATATCAGACAGAGATACTGGATGTTTATCTGTTCAAGACGTTTAATGGAGTATGGGACATCACAGAGAAATATCTGAGCGAATATAACTTTAAGCGTCCATATTAGCTCCTGAATAACCTGACTCTGGAAGAATACCTACGGCTGAATTTTCACGCTGGAAACTCAAAAAGTGTGGGGTACTAAAACGGGTGCCTTTACATACTCAATTCCATAAACCTGCTGAACAACAGAATAATAAAAATGAATAATTATCTAATAACTTCAACCTTGTAGTTATGGAGTGTAGACTTAGTTACTTTTAAAAAAATCTAAATATGGGTAAAGGAAGATCGCGGGGTTTGGATAACTAGTAAATATTAAAATAGCCGGATAGACTTTCCGGCTATTTTTTTAAAACTCTATAAAGGCATCATTTTCATAATAAAAAATAAATGCTTCAAATAATTGTTCTATTTTAGGATCACCAAGCTGATAACCTACATTGTCAATTATATCTTCAACGCTTGCACCGTCTAGGGTCTCGACCCAACCATCATTTTCAACCTGAATAGGCAAATAATCATCAGAGTCCGGTGGAAAATCTGAGCTATCTAATGAAAAAACACCCTGTGTATCTAAATTCCATCTAGATTTATCCGGAGGAAGATAAAACCAACCAGTTAGATAATTTTCTGGATGAGTTAAAAACTCACGAATAGTAACTAGTTCCATACCTTATTCCTCAATTGATAATACGTTAACCACACTTGCTACGAAGTGCTTTAAATCTGCCGCCTTGATTAGGGTGTAAACTCGCCTGAACTGGCCCCGGTGCTTTATGTTGTGACCTAGGCACTAATTCAATTTTCGTTGGATCTTGGGCATTATGATGCCAATTTTGATCCGGCGGACTCTTATCACTAAAACCACCTCTCGGCTTTGGTTGAACATGAGCAACAACTTCCGGGGGTAATGACTGACCTAAATCAGGGTTTTTCTGTATTGCTTCGTATAATTGTTGGTTTGCATTTCTAAAATGCTGTGCTCTGGTTCCTGATTGAATATCAGCAGGAATTTCTGCTTGATGCCAGACGCTATAATTAAGACTAGATAGTGGTCGCCCTGAAGCATCTGTACCGGTTAACCCCAGCGGATCCACCCATCCCAACGGGTTATGCACGTATGCATAAGGGTTCATCCCCCCCAACAGCCCTATCGGGTCTGGGCATAAGTATTGCCCTGTTTCACCATCATAATAGCGGAAACGGTTGTAATGCAACCCGGACTCCGCATCCGCGTACTGACCGGCAAAACGCAGGTTGCAGGTGACATTATCTTCATCGTTCGCCGCTTGCCGCCATAACTCGGCGCGGCCCCAGGTGCTCAGGCGGTTCGCCCACACCACTTTGCCTTGCTCATTGAGCAGCTCGCGCGGCGTGCCAAGGTGGTCGGCTACCACATAATGTAATTTACCGTTTTCATAGCGGGCCGCGGGCGTTAATGTCCCCGGTGCATATAGCCAGTGAATACTTTGCTCGTAAGCCGCCGTGCCATCAGCATAGATCGGCACTTCTTCAATCAGCTGATCGCCACTCCACAGGTATTCATAACCCACCTGGCCGGTTTTCTCTGATGCCGTCGGTTCATCACCTTGAGTTGAAGCGGCTGGCGCGTTGCTGACCAAACGCAATTTCCTAATTCGCCGCCCAAATGCGTCGGCCAACGAATAAATCAAAACTACCGTATACATTGCGTATATTTTTGCCAACGCCATATTGTGCAATGATCCAGATGAAGGTTGGTAAGTGGTTTTTATAAAATATTAGACGTTAATACAACGTGATAATATTCACCAAACTATATAATAATAAAAAGGAGGGATATATCTAATGGAAGAATAATTGTTCTACAGCAACTACCGGCGGGTTTATTTCGGCGATAATTATCAATGGCGGAATATTATAAATATCTGTTTTTTCACAGATGTAGAATTTAAAATAGAGTCAAGTCAGAATGGATTGATAATAATGTTAGTCTCTAATGAGGCAGAGATTGCGCGGCTATTATTGGAGGTGGCCCCCCCATATTAGCACGGACTGGATACGGGATAACGATGGGCTGTATCTGGCGGGGGACTGGCTGACGCAGTGTAGACTTACCGGGCAATCAGCGTGATACCCGGCAAGGTGGTGATCCGGGTGCAGCAGGGTAATATATTAGCGTAACAATAGATAAAAATAGCCGTAAAAATCCAGAGAGGATCTTTACGGGCTTTTATATTATTTTTTATTACTGTATCGACTTATCCATCCATCTTCTGTAAACAACTCACCTGATAACCCGTCACTTACTTCTATAACATTAACATCTGACATTAATATTTTTTTATCTTCATCTTCTTCAAACATAAAAAGAAAATTAAATATAGTATTATCAATGCACTCAGTAATTAAATCTTTAATTACATCTTTCTGCTTATCATCAAACGTTGATAATAAATTATGTAGTTCTAAAGCTCTTTGTGATTTTAACGTCCCTGACTGGATTTTATCAAATCTATCAATGGAACGATCACGAACCATATGCATAACAGCACAACCAAACTCATCCAAAATCTCTTTATTCATCATAGTTACACCCTATTGATACCAAGGAATATTTGAGGGGGAAAGTGCGCCTTGAGAACGTAAATTCCATAATGATTGAGCAACAAGGTCTCTTGCTTGCTGTGTTGTTGCGCCCCCTGCCTCTAATGCATTGACTGCTATTTTCGTGTGTTCGCTAAAAGAATTAGAACGCCCACTATTATAAAGATTTTTGAACGCCTGTCTTTGATATGAGGTCATAGCCTGATGGTCTAATCCCATCTTATCCATATAATCTTGGCTAATTGAAAATCCTTTTTTAGGATCATACTTGACGTTATTTTTAAACCCTGCTTTAGCATGTACGTGATGGCCACCAACATCTTTATATTCGCCAACGCCACATTTTGCTAACCCTAGCGGATCAGTCCACGTCAGTGGGTTTGGAACATATGCATAAGGGTTCATCCCCCCCAACAGCCCTATCGGGTCTGGGCATAAATATTGCCCTGTTTCACCATCATAATAGCGGAAACGGTTGTAATGCAACCCGGACTCCGCATCCGCATACTGACCGGCAAAACGCAGGTTGCAGGTGACATTATCTTCATCGTTCGCCGCTTGCCGCCATAACTCGGCGCGGCCCCAGGTGCTCAGGCGGTTCGCCCACACCACTTTGCCTTGCTCATTGAGCAGCTCGCGCGGCGTGCCAAGGTGGTCGGCTACCACATAATGTAATTTACCGTTTTCATAGCGGGCCGCGGGCGTTAATGCCCCCGGCGCATATAGCCAGTGAATACTTTGATCATAAGCCGCCGTGCCATCAGCATAGATCGGCACTTCTTCAATCAGCTGATCACCACTCCACAGGTATTCATAACCCACCTGGCCGGTTTTCTCTGATGCCGCCGTTTCATCACCTTGAGTTGAAGCGGCTGGCGCGTTGCTGACCAAACGCAATTTCCGAATTCGCCGCCCAAAGGCATCATAACCATAGCGCCAACGCTCACCGGAAGGGGTCATCAACTCGGATAACTGATCCTGTTCATCCCAGTGATAGCGCCACACCTGTGGCCGGAACCCGTCCTTAAGTTCACGTTTTTCACTCAGTCTTCCCGCTTTATCGTAGTGATATTGGTTGTTACCGCGCGAAATAACCCGCCCCGCTAACTGATGTTGCGCATCCTGTTCTAAAACCGCCGTCGCACCCCGCGGTAAACGCGCCTGCCAGGTCAGGTTGTGGTTTGCATCATAGCTAAATTGCTCCTGCAACGGCAGGAAGCCACCGAAGTCAGCACGCACTATCTGGTCGTTAAGGTCATACTGATAGCGGGTTTTCCCCCAGCGGCTATCATCAATCCCCACCACATTATACGCACGATCATACTGCCAACTGCGATTGACCGCGCTGCCGTACAACGCGGGAGTTGCCGCGCCCTCCGGTGCCGCCAACTGTTGTTGGAATAGCGCAGAGTTGCGCCCCGCAGCCTGATTAGCCAACAGCCCGGTCGGGGTATAATTGCTCGCCTGAATAAACCCGGCCGCACTTTCGCGCACGGTTTCCCGCCCTAACTTATCGTGCTGCAAACGCAGGGGCTGATGACCGGCAAGCTGTAGCTGGGTCAGTTCCCCCAGTGAGCCGTAAACAAATTCCAGCCCCAGTTCACCCACCCGACGGGCGCTCGGTGTGCCGGTTAACGCATCCCATTGATGCTGTATTTCACGGCCATTGAGCCGTTCGGCGATTAGCTGGCCTGAATCGTCGTAGTCGAATTCAACCACCGCAGCCGCATTCTCCGCTTTAAGCAAACGGCCGCTGTCGTCATAGTTATAACTGACACGGGCAACCAGCGAGGAGCTGAGTTCATCGCAGCGCCAGGTCTGTTGCTCCACGACCTGATCACGGATTGAATAGTGCCAGCGGATCAGACGGCCATCGGGATAGCGCGCCCAAATGCGTCGGCCAACGGCATCGTATTGATAGTGAAGGGTGCGCCCGGTAAAATCCGTTTCAGCTACAATTTGTCCGGCTAAATCATGGCTATAACGATATGTTTCCCCTAATGCATTGGTCACCTGATTAAATCGCGTCAGCTTGTCATAACCAAATTGCAGTCGTTGCCCATCGGGGCGCGTCAGGCCAACCAGTAAATCAAAACCACCGTACTCATAGCGCGTGGTTTTGCCTGCACCATCGGTCAGAGCCGCGACTCGTTTTTCACTGTCATAGGCTATCGCCTGCTCCACGCCATCGGGGAGATAGACGTGATTCACGCTGCCAGCGGGACTGGCATGTTGTGGGCTGTAGATAGAGCGGGTCGTCTGACCTAACGGGTCTTGGGTATCGAGTATCCGGCCAAAAATGTCCTGATTCAGCAAGGTTACGCCGCCATCGGGGGCGATAATCTCACTAACTTGATACTGAGTGTTATAGCGATAACGCCATTCAATGCCGTCGGGCAAGATTTGCCGCACCAGCTCACCCTGCTCACCATAACGGTATTCCTGCCGCCGCCCCTGTGGGTCAACAACGTTGCACAATTCACCGTTATCGCCGTAGATAAATTGCCAGCACTTACCATCAGGTAAGGTGCTTTGCGTGATTTGCCCAAAACCATTGTAGTCATAGCGATAGGTATCACCTGCGGGGGTAACCACCTGCTGCAATTCACTGTGCGGATTGCGCTGGAACACCAGAGTGCGCCCTAAGGCGTCCGTTTCTGAAAGTTTATTGCTGAATGCCCACTCCGTCAGGTGCTCGCGCCCCAATGGGTCAACTTCGCGGATCACCTGACCATCAGTGTTATACCAAAAGCGAGTGAATCCCCCTTCGGCATCCTGATAGGTAGTACAGCGGGCCACATCATCATAACTAAAGCGATCCTGATAATGTCCGCTGGCGGTGCGGGTAGAAAGCACTCTGCCAAGTTGGTCATAATGAATATAGGCATCAGTTTTGTCAGTATCATGCCAGCGAGTCATATGGCCGGCGGCATTATAGGTATGATAAAGGTGGGTGAACTGGAAGGTGTCGCATTCAGCCAACAGGCCATTTTCGTCATAGCGACATTTAACCAGCCATTGGCGTTGAGCCGCAGTGACCAGCTCAATCAGGGTCAGTTGCTGCTGCTGATAGCTCAGTTCAAGCGCATAACCCACACTATGCTCAATGCGGGAAAGCTGCTGATCAACAGAATAACGAAAACGAATTTGGTTACCAAAACGGTCGCTGATTGCCGATAAGCAGCGAGAATCACCCTGTCTTTCTGCAAAACTCAGGATCTGTTGGGTTTGGCGGTTGAAGATATGCAGCACACCGCTACGTTGGCCGTATAACAGGTACTGGCCTTCATGCAGGTTTACCGCTTGAACATCATCGTCATCTTGCGGCGCATCATAGCTCAGCAACACGCCTTCATGGTTGCGAAAACGAATAATATCCTGCTCAATAATAAGATGCTGTGACCAACTATCGGCCCATTTAGCACCAAAACTGCCCGATAATGTCCCGCTGGAACGGTAGAGCCGGGTCAAATTGAGTGGCAGTAATCCGGGGATATCAATCATCGGCCACACTTGCAGGAAGTCGCCTGTGGCCGCATCTACCGGCTCACCCGGTCTGGTACATTTATTGTTGCTACACCCTTCTGCTTCAACGGATTTTTTAGGTTTCTCGCCTTTTTTCCCTTTTGGCAGTGGCAGGTAACTGGCAACAATTGTCACCCAACGTAAGGCTGAACTACGGCTGTCTTTTACGGCAAAGACTTGTGCTGTTTCTTTAGTTTCAGCGATAGTGGCAGCACCGCTATTGATATTGGCATCACAGGTGGTACGGTGCCCCAAACGGGCAATCTGCTTGCCGTTGGCATAAACCGTTTTTGCCCCTTCAGCGATAACCGGCGGCGCTCCGGGATGGTCGCTACAAATAATGGGATCGCCCACTCGCGCGACGGGTTTGCCCTCAAAAAACACGTCAGGAGAACCGCTAAGAATCGTACCTTTATTATCACCGTACTGCCCCATCACCGCTCCGGCCACGGCAACACCGGCTCCTACAAAACCACCTGCGGCAGCAGCGGCGGCCACCACCACCAGCGCGGCACCACCGGTTGCGACCACCAGTGCCCCGACAGCGACAGCGGCAACCGCCCCCAGCAGTATGCCGCCCAGTGCCCCCCAAGAACCGAGATCTTTTTTCTGGTGCGCAATAAAATCACCCATACGAGCCGGAGCATCGCCATCTGTTGCGACCTTTTTCCAGCCCAGTGACTCAGCAATGGCGTCACCTGCTTTTTCACCGACATAGCTCCCAGCCTTGGCCCCGACATAACCTGCGGCCAACCCCACGGCAAAGGGTGCCCCCGCGCCAGTAGCAATGGCATAAGCGCCCATGCCTGCGGTAACCGTATTGTTTACCCCTTCACTTTCCATAAAGTTGAGGGCTTGTTCATTAAAAGACTCAGCACCGCCTTCATTGGTGTTGGGTGGCGATGCACCACGTTGCTGATCCATCACTTCTTGACGAACAGCCGACCGGCCACCCGCAGCACCGGCACCTGTCCATACTCCTTGCCCAATACTCATCATCCTCTCCTATTACTGTGCTTCGGCTGTACCTGCCGCGGCGGTATCCCGTAATTGGAATGTATTCATCAGCAGACCTATTTGCTGTCGCTGTTCATCAGTCATATTTCCGGGGATGGTAGCGGTAAATACTAAGACTTTTGGGGTAAGATCCAGCAGCATCATTAATTGATGGATTGGCCCTTGTGGTGATGACCAACTGAACTCGGAAATAATGGTTTTACGGGCGTTGAGTTCTCGATCTTCTTTATTTATTTGCTGATAATCTTTCAGTTGGTTAGATAAGCTGGAAATTTCGCTTTCACCAAACTGATTAAATGACATTCCCCACGCAATAACATCTCTGGATATAGTGAAACTAATACCACTCTTATCGTTATCCGCCGCACTCAGCACCAATACGCTGAGATCTTTCCAGGCAGCAGGTAGCTCAATAGAGCCTTCGTTAAAATGAAAAGGCGAAAGTTCATTCGGATTAGACATAGGTGATCCCTGATTAATAATATGACTTGGGTGCCCAATCAATTCGGGCACCGTTAGTAATGCATTTATTTATTCAAATTAATAACCGGGCCATTAATGAATATCCCTCCGGCATCAAGCTGAATACTTGAGCCAGCAAATTTGAGCACAATACTTGAGGTAGTCATTTTTATTTCACCGGCTCCGACTTTCAGCGTAATATCATCCGATGCTTCATAAAGCTGTGTTCCCGCCCCACTTTTACCGGCTTTCGCTTTAACCTGAACCTGGTTGGCGTCAGTGCTTCTCATGGTGCAGACGTTTTCTGACAGCCCCCCTTGCTTCACCGTTTTGCTTTCGTTACCCGCAAGAATATTTAATGTTCGATTGCCTGACTCAACGGTGAGGTTTTGGTCATTTTTTACCGTGGTGGTCATATCCTTCTGGGCATGAAGAAACAGCCCTTCCCCCCCCTTGGCATCCTCAAACCTCATCTCGTTAAAGCCTTCGCCTTTATGGGTTTTCGAACGGAACGCCATCTGGGTTTTACTGGCGGGCAATGATCCGGGCGGGATGTTGTTGGCGTGATAGGTGCGCCCGGTGACGATAGGTTGGTCTGGATCGCCATGCAGGAAATCAACCACCACTTCCTGACCGATACGCGGAATCGCCAGCATTCCCCAGCCCTGACCGGCCCACGGTTGTGTCACGCGTATCCAGCACGAACTGTTATCATTACTTTGACCATAGCGATCCCACAGGAATTGCAGGCGGATACGGCCAAACTCATCACAGTAAATCTCTTCCCCCGGCGGCCCGACAACCATCGCTATTTGCGGGCCATCCATCGCCGGTTTTGGCAATGGCGTTGGCCGCCAGGTCTGTGTTGGTGGGATAAAGCTGAAATGGTTGAATAGCACCGTACCTTGGTCACCGGACTCTTGCTCCAGCGCCTGCATCTGTTTGCCAGTATGTTGAACACCAAGCAGTTGCCATGAATGATTTAAATCACTGCGCGGGTGGTTGGTTAAGCTGAATAATTGCCCCGGTTGCAGGGTAAAATCGTTGCTTTCACCTTGTCCAAGGTTGGCGTCATTACGCAGCGCTTCCAGGCGATAACGGGTAAAGTCCTGACCGTGCTGTTCGTCTTTAAACCGCCCAGGGAAATCAAAGTGTTCATAGTCTGGGCGCTGGTTTTGCAGTTCACCGGATTGTTCGCTAAATGCGGCGGACCAATTCGGATTTTTGAAGGTGTAATCTTTTAACTGCACCATTGCCGGGCGCACCTGCGCACTGCGGGTAAAGGTGGTCACACACAACTCTTGCGCTTGTGCCGCCACATTGGGGTTATACGGCAGTGATGCGCCCTTAGGCAGGGAGCCAACGTCATCGGCATACACTATCGTGTTCTTGCCAGCGCTGAATTCGAAGTAGTAAAAAATCCCTTCTTCCGCCGTCAGGCGCTGGATAAAATCAAAATCAGATTCTTGGTATTGCACGCAAAACTCGCGCGCGGGATGTGGATTGCGAAAGCCAAAAGCAAAATCATTAATGCCATTTTCTTTTAGCAGCGTGGTGGTAATGCTTTCAATCGATTCTTGCTGGAAGATACGTGAGTTACGCCGCAAGCTGGTGCGCCACAGCGCCGGGCGAATGACCATGCTATAACGGGTCTGATGAAACCCGGTATCCCCTTGCTCAAAGCTGGCTACCATGCCGGTCACACTGCGTTGCAGCACGCCATCGCGCCAGACAAACAGTGTCGCATCTTCATCCAGCACCGCCGCAAAATCCACTGAAGGGTCAGCACTTGCCAGCCCGACATTGAGTACAAACGGCGATGAGAGCATTTCACTTAATGAAAAGTCTACCACCACAAATGTCTGCGGCGCTAAACCGGCGGTGGTCAGCGTAAATTGTAGGCCGGAGGGCTGTTTTATCGCAGCAGCAAGCGCAGATGCCCCCGGTAGTGCAGCACCCACACCAGAACTCATGCCTGCCATTGTTCCACCGCTCAGTGTGGGTGCCTTACCGGCAATAGCATTCGTGGGTACAATCCCCCCATCCAGCACTTTGGCTTTGGCGTCCAGCGCTGTTTTTGCCAAGTCCGCAGCCTGATTAACGCGTTTGCCTGCGGTTCCGCCCACCACGTCACCCAAACCACCTGCCATCCCCACAACCTGTTCACCACTGAGCGTCGCGGCGGCATCTGGCGTTACCGTATTATTTGGCTTTACACTGCCTTTCACGTTGGCTTTTTTATCATCAGCAAACATATTTGCTCCTTCCAGGATGTTAACGTGCAGAGTTGGTCTGCTGCGTTAATTGGTGATAACGGCTGAGTAATGCGTTCCAGCGCTCATCTATCTGTTTGATTAATACCGGTGACGCCGGTTGGTGTTGCTCACGGGTCACGGCCAGTTGTCGCAGTAACTCTTCCAGTGGTATTTCTCGGTTCAGTTCGGTTTGCATTTGGTAAACCGCCGTTTTCAAATAAGAGATAGTCAGGCTGCCGCGTGATTGCTCCTGTTCGATCAATTTCTGAGAGAGCGCTTGCAGCCGTTGCTGTATTTGGAAATAACTACTCTCAGCGACTCTCGTGCCAATACGAGCTTGTAACAACTGCGCCCAACGTTCACTTTCAGCCACCTGATTCGGGTCTGCTGGCCAAAGCTGGCGGGCCAGTGCCACCGAGATATCGGCTGTGCGTAACCCGGCCAATGGAGAGATATTTTCCAGGCTGCTCAGTTGGTTGCCATAAGTGGCCACCTGCGGGTGGCTGAGCCATAACAACGCCGCCCCTTCAGGTTTCGCTGCCAATGCCGCAAGTTGCTGCTGCATGGGCTTGATATGGACGAAATAAACCACGCCAGCGGCCAGAACGCTGAGCAACACACCGGTGGCAAAGCCCCACAAGGCTGGCATACGTTTTTTGGCCGGTGCGGCAAAACGGACTTCAATGTTGGTGGACGACTCTTGTGTCGATTGGCGTTCTGCGGCAGAAAATGCGGTGCGAATCGGCTCTGAATCCGCAACAGATAGATACACCAGTGAGGGCATTTTGAGAGGAGCTGACGCGGGCTGTTTTGCCGCTTCATTCTCCGCTTCAAGCCTTTTTGCGGTGTTCTGCATCAGATAAAGCAAGTTTTCCAAGCGCGGAACCCGCTTTAGCTCGACTTGTTGCAGCTTGTCACAAAGCAACTGCAATGCCCGCTCAGCGCGGTACACCAGGCGCAAATCATCACGGCTAAAATCGTGCTGACGCAGTTGGCTACCGACTCTGGCATTAAACCATTCCAATATTTCAGTGCGAGCCTGCGGTTGCTCCGGCCATAGTTGCTCCCACTGGCTGATAACCATCCCCGCCAGCAACTCACAACCTTCGGTAAACCCGGCCAATCCATTTCTCTGCGTGCGCGCCAGGGTGTAATACACCGCCGTTTGCAGATCCACCCCATTGGTGCGAAACAGGGTTAGCGCCAATGATTCGATGAGACGCCAACTTACTTCTGGCCGCGCTGGGTGATTGATCTTGTTGATCTCTTCACGAATAGCACTGAACTCCGGCCTGTGTCGCGGATCAGTACCGATTTGAATGATGATATCTTGCGAGGTTTCGCTCATGCGTACTCATCCTTTAGCTATCTCCCTGCGCGTTGCAGGGAGACTCGATGACAACGATTAATACAGGGTGTCCGGCAGGCTGAATTGACTAAATAGCCCACCTGCGAATGGGTTATCTGACTCATCAACGGAGATGCGATACGTCATTTCACCACCATCGACCATAAAGCGGACATCAAAGGAGTTGCTGCCAACATTGGTTAGCTCGCCGGCATTAATCAGCCGTAATTGTGCCCACGGGCCAGTAAAGCTCAGGGATCGCGGCGATTTGCCGCTTTCATCCGGCACCAAGGTCAACTTGCTTTCGACACCCGCACGCATGGAGTTTGGCCAAACCAGATTCACCACACCGCTGCGGCCATGCGCGTAATCCAGCAGTTGCCCGTCCAGATTCAATACGCTGCGCCGTTTATTACCACTCAACATGACCGGTTCAATCGCAAACTGCGTGCCCAGACCATTTTGTGCCGAGAAGAAGGTGTCGCGGATCTTCTGCGCCTGCGCCAGTTGTTGTAAAACATCAGGCCGGATCAGCAATTGACCATCACTGCCGCTGGTCAGGTTGTTCTCAACAAAGGGCTTCAAGTTTTGTTGATAGAACGCATCAAGGGTGCCTTTTGGCCCAAAGAAGCGTTCAAACTCACTCAATGGCACATCCTGTTTTGAGTTAGGATCGAACGGATAACGGCCAGCCAGATAGGTTTGATACTGTTTGATCACAGTCTCATTCCACTCGACTTCCAGTGATTGGATAGCCTCCATCATCACCACCCGCCAGGCTTGTTCAGCCAGGTCGCCCACCCAGCGATTCAGGGGTTCCGGCAAGTTTTTTGCCTGCTGCTGTACTTCGAAGATAGGATCACTGTTGTTTTGATCCAAACGCAATTGAACCGCTTTCAACGCCGCTTTCCCTGGCGCAGGTGAGTTCTGAATCGCCAACAGATAACGGTGTAATTCGGTCAATTTCTGGTAAACGCTCTGGATCACGCTGCCTTTGTCGCCATTCTCAACCAATATCGCCGTCTCAGGCGCAAACTCACGATTGATACGTGCCAGCAGCAGGTAATCTGACTTCTGCATCAGATCCTGACGCTCTTTAGCGACTATTGAATCAGGTATGGCGGGTAAGCGCGTGTTATCACTCAGCGTCTGTAATGCGCGGCGGAAAGGCTGCTCGCCGCTGATCACCTGTTCAATCGCACTGATCGCTTGCGGTAAATCCTCAAACTCACCGACTGACAGGTTATTCATGGCAGCGCGCCAGGTGGCGGTATAGTCGCCGAGGTACTGTTCGGTAACCTGCCGCTGGATCTCTTTACGATCAGCTTCGCTATACTCAACATTCTTGCTGAGATTGAGCACCCAGCTATCCATCACGGTCAGTTCAACCAGTTGATCATTCTGTTTGACAAAATAGTTCTGCAAACCGTTACGTGTCAGAAACTGCGGAATAACCAACAAACGATCGTTACTGGAGACAAATACATCATCAAAACTTGCGCCAATCTGGTCACGTAGGTCGAGCGCTGGCGGCAATGCATCTTGCGCTTTGATGCGCAGATTCTGATAAACACGTTGATAGATAGAGAGTTTACTTAACTCTTGCTGCGCTAACTGAATCGGCTTCAGATAAGGTACAAAACTCTTAATCGCATATTGATCGCCATCTTCCCGCGCAGCGTGCCAATCGGTATGTTGTAACGCATAGTTCAAATGACCCAGCAATTGCTGTTGCAGCTCGCGCTGACCATTGAATTGCTGACTCCAGCGATGGCTCATATATTGTTCAACCAGCGGTATATTTCGCCCACTGCCGTCTTCTAACATCCGCATCACACGCAGGATCTCAAGCTTCTCCTCGCTGCCCTTTGGGGCGGCATTCAACTGCTCCAACAGGCCGCTCATCAGCGCCGGAACAAAACGCTGCTGTAGCAGTTGCAGGTAGGTGCTTTCAACGTATGGGCCGATATTATTGCCCTGATACAGCCCCATATCAGCGAGGAGAGAGTTTCGCTCATGGTAATTGCCATAAGCCAGCGTGGCATCACGAATGGGGTTCAGCAAGGGCAGTTGTAAATTGCCAAAGCGATCATCACCTTTGGGTGGCGGGATCGATAAGAAGGTTTTTGCTTGCGCTAATACCTCTTGCCCAGCGCGGTAGTTTGCCTGGTAGTAATAGTGCCAATAGCCCCACAGGATCAGGGCTGTCAGCGCGCCAATACAGGAAAAAACGATCATGCGCTTTCTGGCATGACGCAACCAGATACTATTTTCTCCCGCCAAGTTAGGCTCGGCCAGCAGCACTTGATTAAACAGCGCCTTGGTAAAATAAGGAGCGGTATCGGCAACCGGCCAGGTCGGGAATGCCTGCGGCGCAAGGTGATACTGCACAGCCGCCGATTGGGTAAAGATATCGTCCATTTGCCCACGCTGCTGGGCGGAGGTGAGATAAATACCGCGAAGCAATGGCTGGGCATTATCCCCGCTGTACAAAATCCCCTCCAGCAATTGCACCACGTACTCATGCAGCCCTTGCACCTGGCGGGTAAAACTGAACAACTGACTGCGTTGGCCTGCATCAACACTGTTAAGCATCATATCTGGCATCGCGCTGTTGAGTTGGGTGACCCATTGCTGCCAAAACTGTTGTAACTCCGTGCGCCACTCTTCTGGATTCACGGCATTTAGGCTAAACGTCACCCCCAATACCGCTTCACGCTGGGCTTTATCCAGCGATTGATACATTGCTTCGAACCCATACAACAGATCCATTTTGGTGAAAACGACATACAGTGGCACCTGGCAGTGCAATGCCAACCGGATATCCTGCAAACGCTGATGGATATCGGCAACGTAAGTCTCACGCTGGGTTTTATTCGAGGTCATCATCTGATGGAGATCAACCGTAAGAATAATGCCATTCAGCGGTTGACGTTGACGCTGCGCCACCAGCCAGGACAGTAAACTCTGCCATAAGCGGCTGTTTAGTGACGTTTTTCCTGCTATGGAGGTAACAGGTTGTTCTATCAACTCACCGGCGGGATCAATAATGACCGCCTGCTCCCCTAACCAGCATCTGACGCGCAGATCCGCCGCGTCCTCCATATTAATTCGCGCTGAGGGGGCGATTTCTGTCAGCTTATACCCCTCTTTGATCAGCGTACTTTTACCACTGTTGCGTGCGCCAATAACCATATACCACGGTAAGCGATACAAGTATGACGGGGTATTCAGGTGACGCTGAAGTTGCTGCTTCCAGACATTCAGGTAGTGGTTTTGTTGTTCAATATCAGCACTGATAGGGTCATCAATTTGCGTTTTTACCTGCAACTGGAGTTTTTCCAATTGTTGTAACCGCTTCATGACTTTCAGACTCAGCCAGCAAACAGCCACCAGGACAAAAATGGCAGTCACCAACCAACGGCTTAACCGTGTCTCAAACGGGTGATCTTCCCCAAGCTGCCACGCGGGGCCGTAGATCCACACCCAAATTAATGCCGCGCAAGCCAATAAGATCAATACCACCGGTACTGACGCTTTTAGCCGAGGAATTGCGGGCTTGGCAATGCGTATAAAAAAGGGCAGTTTCATGCACTAACGCTCCTGTTCCAGGGCAAGATCATCATGGTTTGAGCTGTCGCTGTTTTTCTGTCAGCAACGCCATCAACGCAGGCTCCCATTCGCTTAACTGCAATTGCTGTCCGACCTGCAATAAGCTGTGGTATTGCTGCTGCGCCAGTGCAGTTAAACCCGCTTTTTCCAATAACTGTGCACTGAGCAATTGATGGTAAAAACGGTCCCGTGGTTCGGATTGCTGCGGTTGCCTGTCGATAACCTGTAATGCGGCTTCCAATCCTTGCTGTTGATAGCATTGCCAAATTTCATCCTGTTCAAGAGTGCTACTGCCGCTCTGATGCCCGGTATCCTGCTGTAACCAGACGGTGGATTCAGCGGAAATAAAGGGTGTCATATCAGTAAAAAAGAGGGTTCTTAGTGTGGGAATTCGGGCTAAAAAAGTGTTGAGTTCGTCATTGATAGCCTGTGCAACGGGTTCATAACCAAGCCGTTTTGCAATTTGCGCCGAAAGTACATGTCCGTCGAACCAATAGGGTGCGAGTGTCAGGCTCTGTTCCACCTGCTGCCACAATGACAAATCGGCATTGGGCAACTGCGCTAAATAATCAGCGACTCGATCTCCTGAAACTGCGGCCAACGGGGTACGTCCATCACTCTGCGCCATCGGCGGAGCCGTTAACGTTCCCCACACCGCATGACGTCGCAATCTAAATCCTATCGCCACATCGGGCTGAAGCTCACACAACAAATCGGCCATTTTGAGCAATGTTTGCCGCCAGGCTTTGTCACTAGAGTTATCAATGCTCATCGTCGGCGTGGTCGCGGTGGTCGGGGTTGTTGCCGCGATGACCGAATGGGGTGGGTGCGGCTGCTCAGTTGTAATTGCTTCAACAAACCGTTCGGGTTTTCGCGCATAACGCGCACGTAATCCATCCACCTCTTTTGCCAGACTCGGTTCACTGCTATGCCAAACCTGCGCTAAATGAGCCAGCAACCCTTGCACACTCTCGCGCTGTGCATCATTTGCCCGCTGGCTAAAACTGCTGCTGGCACTGTCGAAACGTTTCAGAATTTGTTGGGCAAAACGCCGTTTATGGGATGGGTTTTGCGGCCATGCCTCAATCCAAAAAAGTTGCACGTATTCGGTCAGTAATGAGATAGCCAGCATCAGTTCATCCGGCTGCCCTGCGTGTTGTAAGGTGCGAAGGAGATGTACCATCAGGCGGAAATCTTTGCTTTCCTCAGACAGCAGTGCCATCGCCTGTTGCTGAATATCATCAATATTCAGCGTGGTATGGGCCAGCGAACCTAACTTAACCATTTGGCCATCAATGTATTCCCACTGCGGGTTATCATCGGCCAATGGCTGTGCGGTCTGTTCTGGTGACAAAGGCATCCGCAGTAATTTATGCCACGGATGCTGTGATGTAATATCCATAGACCTTACCAATGACAGGCGTTACGCAGCGGTTTCAATGCCTGCGTTAACTGGGAAATGTTAAATGTCAGCCGAGGGAAGTTGCCATGAGTGCTCTCGATAGTCAGTGTCTCAGCCGACATCAGGCGCTTAATCTCATCAATCCCCGCCAGACCACGGCTGGACTCAAGCAAGTAGCCGTTTTCACGTAAAAACCAATGCACGTCAAAACGGGTATTATCAGCAGCCAACGTGACTTCACCCTCTTTCTGTGGCCCCACCAGGGCAACTTGTAGGCGAGTGATATTGTCAATACAGCTCAACATCAGCACCGGTCGCGGTGGCGGAACGCCAATCGCCGGGGTGGTAATAAGCACCATCGGATTCACACCTTCACCTTGTGTCACCAGGAATGCGGTGGAGTGGTCAGTGCGCCCTTTTTCCTGATTCATGGCTCGTTGCCACGCAGGGCCGGTGTTCTGCGAACGTTGCCCGACGTCTGATGGTGAGGAGAGCGCATTGTCATAACAATCCAGCCGCACCAATGCCGAGGTTTCACTGCGACAGCGCATCACTATCGCCAGCTTGCTGGTATCTTCCGCAGGGCGGCTTACTCGCATGTCCAAAAAAGCGCCCGTATGCGGGTTGGAGAAGAGCAACAGACTTATCAATAACCACGTATTCATATCTGGCACCTGTATTTCGCCAACTTATAGGCTAAGGTGCGCGGTGCTATCCCCAAACTGGCAGCAATGCGGTTTTTATCCTTACCGTATAAACGCTGGCGCTGCGTCAATACGGCACATTCCAATGCCTCTACGGCTTCAGTCAGATCATCTATCTTGCTGTAATCTTGAGATAAACCCGGCAAGGCGTTGCTATCAGACGTGCTTAGCGACACCAGCAACTCATCTAACTGTTTCTCACGTTGCCGCTGCTGCTTAAATACACTGCGAATCTGGCTTAATTGTGATCTCAGTGATTCCATCTCCTGCAATTTATGCAGACGATGCTGAAATATGTGGCAATAAATACCAAATATTCCACGGGTATCAGCGAAGCGCTCAATGTTCTCGGCAAAAACCGCAATCACACCACATGCGCGCCCCTGAAAATCAAACAGTGGCAGGGCATACAAGCCGCATCCGGTGGGTAATTCCTGAATAAAGCCACGGAAATCATCATCTTCAATCCGCACCCCCTGATACAAACTGTCCCAGGTTTCGGGTAAGCCATTGCGCAAAACTTGAATTAACGGATGATTAACATCTTCAATATTTGCGTCTAACTTCAATGAGATACGTTGATTTTTATCGGGATAATGATAACAATCAAGACGCCCTTCACTGGCGTTAAACATCGATACCATCAAGGCACTGAACCTTTGCCGGCGATGGTTAACCTCAAGAAAGCAGTGGATCAGTTGTTCGACAGAGTCATTGTCCAGCAGAGTGAGTGCGCTCTTTAGCCGTTGTCTCATGTCGCTTCCTCGACTTGTGCGGTAAACACATTCCCCTCAACCGCAATCCGAATATGGCTAATAGCGACGCTGGCAGCCATTTTTTGCAATAACAGCAGCGAAACTGGCGGCAACAGTGCACCATCAATAATTGACTCAAGCATACGTGCGCCATTCTCCGCTCGGGTGGCACGCTGTAATATCTCGTCAATTACCTCAGGTTCAATCACCACATCAGCGTTAAAACGTTGGCGCAACAGCGTATCCAAACGGTTCAGTTTGCCGTGGATAATGGTTTGCAGCGTTCCCTTGCCAAGCGGTAAATAAGGGATAACTTCCATCCGGGCGAGCAGAGCAGGTTTAAAGAATTCAGCCAATTCAGGATAAAGTTGCTCATTCAGCAATGCGGGGTTTTCGGCATTATCAACAATGGTCTGGTAGCCCAGATTGGAGGTCAGGAAAAACACGATATTCTTACAATCAATGATTCTGCCTTCGCCATCAGCCAGTTCACCTTTATCAAAGGCTTGATAGAACAGGTTCAGCACATCTGGATGCGCCTTTTCTACTTCATCAAGTAGTACCACCGAGTAGGGCTTCTGACGGATAGCTTCCGTCAAAACGCCCCCTTCGCCATACCCGACATAGCCCGGTGGCGAACCAATCAGACGGGAAACTGTATGTTTTTCCTGAAATTCAGACATATTGATGGTGGTGAGATATTGGCGGCCACCGTAGAGCAATTCAGAAATCTGTAATACCGTTTCTGTTTTACCCACCCCGCTTGGCCCCACTAGCAGGAAAGCGCCCATCGGTCGGCCGGGGCGACGTAAATCTGCCCTTGCCGTCAGCATGTGTTGGTGTAGGCAATGGATTGCCAAATCTTGCCCTTTGATTTGCTGACCCAGATAAGCTGGCAACTCGGTAACGACCGCCAACTCACTCTGAGAAAGGCGATTTAACGGAACACCGGTCCATTCTGCAATAACTGCCGCAATCTGAGTTTTATCCACATGTGGCGACACTAGCGTCTGATGTTGCTGCAACTGTGCCAGCTCATCACCCAGCGCGGCCAGACTAACCACTTGCTCATCCGTTGCCAACGCATCTTGTGCCAGTAGAATCGCGCGTTGTGCGATAATCTGCTGCACCAAGTCTTGTTGTTTTTCCCAGCTCGCATTCAGTTCGGTGAGCTGCTGTTCAATAGCCATGCGCTGCTGTTTTAGTACGGTTAAACGCTCATCCGGGCAGCTTAAGCCCAGGCGCAATTCGCGCTCCAGTATCTCTATTTCCATCGCCTGATGGTGCAACTGGTTTTTCAGCGCCGAAACCTGACGCGGGGGTGAAGTGAGGTTAATAGCGACACGCGCAGCGGCGGTGTCGAGTACATCGATAGCTTTGTCTGGCAGTTGGCGGCCAGAAATATAACGATCACTGAGCATGGCTGCCGCCTGCAATGCTTCATCATCGATCAGTACGCCGTGCGCTTGTTCATATACCGTGCGCAGGCCGCGCATGATAATCGTTGCCTCTTCCGCACTGGGTTCGGCGACTTTAACCAACTGAAAACGACGCGACAGCGCGGCATCTTTCTCAAAATATTTTTTGTATTCGCTCCAGGTGGTTGCGGCGATGGTTTTTAACTCACCCCGCGCTAAAGCGGGTTTGAGCAGATTTGAAATGTCTAACCCGCCTTGCTGATTCCCCGCGCCGATCAGCGTATGTGCTTCATCTATAAACAGAATAATCGGTGTAGTAGATTGCGCTATTTCCGCCATAATGCCTTTGAAGCGTTTTTCAAACTCCCCTTTCACCGCAGCACCGGCCTGAAGCGCCCCTAAGTCCAGTGTCATTAATTCACTGTTACGTAGCTTTTCCGGCACATGGTTATCCACGATGCGCAGGGCTAAACCTTCGATTAACGCACTTTTGCCGACACCTGCCTCCCCCACCACAATCGGGTTGTTTTTACGGCGGCGACACAGAATATCGATCATCAGATCGATCTCTTCATCGCGACACAACACCGGGTCCAGCGAGCCATTACGCGCCTGTTCAGTCATATTGCTGGTGTAGCGTGCGAGTAGGCTTTCACCATTAATTGCCGTGCTGCTGCTCGCATCCGCACCTTTTTCCCGCTGTGGTGCTTCTGCCGAATCTGCCGTCCAGTCGCTAAAGTTCTGGCGCAATAACTCACGATTAACCGGCGATAATAATCGACTGGCCGTGGGTATGAGATAGCGCAGTGGACTGAGCAATAATGTCAGTAACATCACGCCACTGCGTAACTGGCTATGTTCCATCTCGGTTGATGCCAGCAACCAACTATCCTGTAGCCACTCCACCAATAATGGGGAAAAGCTCGGATAGGCTTGAGTGATAGCTTGGTAGCCTGAAACGCGTTGGTCGAGCAGTTCTCGCAGCTCATCCACTTCAACCCCAGCATGATTCAGTATCAATCTGACATCACATAGCGGTGTAGCGATCATCTGGAACAAGACCTGAGAAACGGTAACTTCAGCTTCTTGCTGATTGACGCAATGTGCAGCCGCCGCTTCCAGCGCGTGGCGGGCGATAGGATTAAGGCGGTTTACCAGTGTGGGCAAGTCAATTTGAATCATCAGTGCGTCCCTAGCTCAATAAATTGTTTAGCTGTTGCAAAATATCCTGAGTCTGGTTGTGCAGATGGACGGCATAAAACAGATAAATCACCACCAGCAACCCCACGCCACCCCATAGCAGATGTTTAATGGTCAAACGCTTATTGAGGTGATAACGACTACTTAGGCGGCTCCCCTGCTGAAACAGCACCGTCGGCGGCGCATCACCACGTAACTGATGCAACTGGTGATACAGTCGGCGAAACAGTCGCTCAAAATCATCACTGTTTTGTGATGTCACTTTGTAGCGGCCACGGTAGCCCAAACAAAAACAGAGATAGATAAACTCCAACAAATCCTGATAACGTTTGGGTTCTCCCATCAAACGTTCCAGCAAGACGTACACTTTCTCGCCACCCCAGGTTTCATTATGAAAATGCACCAGCAGCGATTGCTGTAACCAACCGTTCTGTGTGTTCCAGCCATGTCCTAATGCGGTTTCATCGATGAATGTACACAGCACATAGCGGAAAGAGATGATGGCTCCCGGTTCATAACCTTTGGTTTGCAGGTATTGTTCAATGGCACGGATATCCGTCACCACCTGCTGATAGAGTTGCTCTGGTAAAGATTGGTTTTCCATATCTTTGAGCCGCAAGACCATGCCAAGCAACGGCGTGGCGGCGTCTATCATCGTGTTTAGGCTTTCGCCACGCAGTGGCAACTGATACTGCCGATAGGAGGTAACGGTTTCCTGTGCGGGGAATGCGGTGCTGTCGCTCGCAACATCCATTTTCATTAGCTACTCCTGATGGCCCAGAATTGCATGTCCAGATCAGGGAAATCACCCGAAACGTGGAAGGCAATGGCATTGCTTTGCTGGATTTCTTTCCATGCCGGACTTTGCAAGTCCAGCATGAAGTAGGTGTATCCTGAATGGTAAGGGAGTTGCCGTGGCGCAGCAGACAGTGCCACCAACGGTACTCCGGGCAGTTGTACACTGACCAGATCGCGTATTTTTTCGAGTGAGGTGATTTTTGTTTGCTGAACAAACTGCCGACGTAACTGCTCTTGAGGTATTTGGGCGCGTACTGCCAATACAAAATCAGCGCTGCGCAGCAAGTCGCGATCATTAATGGTCGCCACGCGGATGCCATGCGCCTGCATATGTAGCTGAATGGAGATGGCTCGCGGTGTCAGCACGGTACTCAATGCCTGACGCATCGCCAGAAACAGCGGCTGGAAACTGTCGGTTAAGTTGTCGTGGTTATAAACTGGAAATACCCCGGCCAAACGCGACTCATCGGTAAAAGTGCGTAATTCGCCGCAGGTTTGTACCAGTTGACGGTAAAAGTCTTGCGGATGCATCACCGCCTGATGTGCTAAATGGGTAAATAATGGCTGCGCACGGTTGAAGACCTGTAACATCATAAATTCAGCGACATCGGCAATACCTTGCTGCCCCGGTGATCCAATCCGTTTTGCCAGCAGTTGAGCACGTTCAACCAAGGTGCCTTCCACTTCGTCCATAAAGGTTTTCAACTGGTTTGATACACTGAGCGTAGTACAGGTAGGGATGAACTCTTCATCCAGAATCAACGAACTGTCGGGTCTTTTCTCTTTGACGCGGCACAAAGGCAACACGGAGTAAGCACTGAGATCTTCTGAGCCTTGCATCAAACGTGGTGCTAACTGCGCCAATATTAGCTGGCTGACATCGCCACCCTCGGTATGCAAATCTCGAATATCTTCACTGTATTCACGATAACGAATCGCACCTGGCATCTGCCCTTGCTGCCCTGCAACCTCATTAATGGCATCATTGAGCATTGGCAGCGCCAGATAAATGTCGCGACTTGCCGCATCATTACAATTCAGGACATCCAATGGCTTGGGTAAATGGTCTTGATAAGGAATGTCGAATACGGTGCCATCGGCCATAACGCCGCTGGCGGCAGATAACCCGATGCGCCCCAGTTTTAATAATTCCTGATTGAGGATGAGCGAACTGAAACCGTAGCTATAACCCTCTAGGGCAACTACCCGCCGTTGTAGCAAGTAATCGTTATGTCGCTGCTGCTGTTGAAAGTGCTGTGGCTTGATAAACAATCCTTCGCGCCAAATCACCCGATTCTTGGTTGGCATGGTTACTCTTCCTCTTTCCTTAGCTCGATATCGTTCGCTCTGACATGGACCAAAACGTTATAGTTATGACCGATTCCTTTCACCTTAATGATCTTCTTCCATTCACTGCGATTGGCATCGGCGTAGCGCGCAACAACCCCCAAATAGCTGTTTTTCTCTTCCAGCTTGATTGGCTCCAGCGGCTTAAATTGCGCAGGCAATAAGGTATATTCCTGGTGGTCGATGTAGTTCTTACCTAAGGTTTTCTCCAAGGTTTCGCTACTGAGTTGATCATAATCAGCCGCCAGCAGCTTGGAGTTCTCACTGAGGTACAGCACCACAATCTCCGTCGGTGTCGCTTCCCCTTTCTCATTAGGGTTGATATCCGGTTCAGCCAACAGTGTCAGCCGGACGGTTGAGGGTTGAGAGGATGCCTGCCCAACCGGAATATCGGGGTCCATCACCACTTTGCCGACCTTTTTAGTGGCTTCCCAAGCACCACCGCACCCTGATAGCAGGAACATCACGCACAATGAACATGTCAGGAGACAACCTCTGGCGTTGCGCATTACTCGCTATCCTTCATGCCTTGACGCAATGCCCGGTCATAGGCTTGTTCGTACACTTCACCAAATAACTTTTCAAAGCCTTGCTGACGGCTGGACGCGAGCTCGTTGTAGTAGTTTTTGTACATCTCCCAAGCCCAGGCTGAATCCCTTTCCTGGCGTTCATTACTGCGCAGATAATGCGTAAAGCGGGTCAATAGGCGCTCAGGAGAAAAGGCTTCCAACATGGTGTTAAGTGCCTGTGCGATCGCCTGTTGATTGGCCTGATGATGTAAACGCAGGTTATCCAGACTTTCCGCCACCGCAGCAGGAGCTGAAAGATGTACCGGGCTTTTTTGATCAGCAAACATCAAGCTGAGGGTGGTGTCGTAATCCATATTCAGGCGCAATGGGTTATCTTCAATTGGCCGTAAGTGTTTATCGCGCAACCCATTTTGGCTGTGCTGTAACGCAAGCAGACCTTCGATGGCCGCCTTGAGGGTTTTTCCGGCCTCTTCCAGAAAATCATTAGCTTCCTGACTATTTCGAATCGGGAGTTGAGCACCAAAACCGCGCATCAGTGGGGTGATGGCGACATGCTGTTGATCCATTTTTCCGTCGGGTTCATCTTGCTTGCCGTTAAGAAAAGTGCTGATTTGTGGCAGATCGATAAATGCCTGATCCATGGCACTGTCCTTGGTGTTATCAGAAAGTGGGGAAGCGAAAAGCGGGTTACGATATCGGTCTTGCTGCAACGAGTGATCAGCATCAGATACCGCGGTGGCGTGGCCTTGTGTGGTTAGGCTTTCGGTTTCCAGTACCCGCAATGGGTCATGGCTGAAGTTATTGGCGACAGTGGGCGCTAATCGGCTGTCTTGAGGGTTGTGCGGTGCCGCCTTGATACCCTCGGCCATCATGGCATCCATCGGGTTGCTATAACTTGATACCAATGATTCCGGCGATACCATCAGCGGATCAAGCATATCAGCGGCAGAACGGCTGATATGGCTCTTGATAACCAGACTCCCTAACGTCATTTCATCCCCCTGCTGTAGGCGAACAAACCCTGAAGCGGGTGTCAGTACCGACTGATTAATATGCAGGGAGCCGCTCAACATCCGCAGGCAAAAAGAACCGTCACGCCATTCAACGGTAAACTGTGAGGGGTTGATATTGCCGCTTTGATCCTGAATCGACCAATGATGGCCGGCATCACTCCCCACAATCCCCCCTTGGGTGTGAAACAGGCTGCTGGCTTGTTTACCACTTTCCAATTTATCGCTGTTCACTATCCGCAATGACAGCGTTGGTTGTTTTTTATCCATGATATCTATTCCTGAAGACTGGTTGTCATTCCATAACGCTGATGGTGACGTGGGGTTTTTGTTCCGGGTGCCCAAGGAAACTGGTCCAACCCAACAGGGTATTCTGCTTAACGCCCAAAACCATTCCGCCGACCTGTTTTTCCGCCAATCCAAGGCGTAAATCCCATGCGAACTGATCGCGCATAATGAAGGCAACAAACATCACTAACGGCGCATAATTGGCTCCGTTGGGCAAAAAAGAGAGAAACTGTTCTCGGCTCAGTTTATTTATGCATAACAAGAACTTCCCACTGCGATCCGCCACACGAGAACCAATCGAAAAATTGACACCCAGCACCGATTTCTCATCATATTTTTTGCCACGCACTTTCACTTTTGTGCCCAACCGATTCTGCTGCGAAGGCGCGATATCAACCTTGCGCAGTTGCCAACTGTGTAATGTGATATCTGGCAAGTTGAAACAGTGTGAAACCAGGCTGCAAATGACTTCCGGTGCTCTGCCGGGGCTGGCCAACAGCCCGGCATAAGCCAACATCTTGCTGTGGTTAATTTGCAATTTGTTGCGAACCACCTCACAGCCCAACCCCACCAGCGAAAACATCCGCTGCGAAAAAGCATCGCCGCCCCCATTGTCAAAACAGATGTAGTAACGGTATTTGCGCCAAATCTGGTGCAGCAGTGTGAGTAAGCGGTGATTGAATACGTTGAGGAAATCTGTCAGCCGATTTTCGTTCTGTGCATCTTCCCAGGCTAACGAATCGAGGTAATACCCTGGTAGCGGCGATTGGCTGCCATGCAAACCGAGAAAGGAAACTTCCAGCTCAAACTGGCCACGGGCAGAGGTATCCAGCGCAATTACATCTCGGGTAGGAAATGCCAGGCTAGCCGTTGATTTAAAGCGGATAGCTTCATTCGCTGGCATCGCTGTGCTGGCGGAATTTTGCCACGCTACCGCCAATTGGTTGAGCAGCTCGACCAATTGATAAAAGTTATAACGTGACACATCCAGCACCTGCCCTTCTGGTGCTGCTTCAACAACATCTACATCAATGCATGTTGACCTGTTTGTACCGGCCATTCGTAACATTCCTGATTATCAAGATTGACGACTTTCAAAAGGTGAAACGCATTTACGCTGGCATAGAGTGAAAAGAAATGAGCCAATACCGTACTGAAGAGATAAAGCTCACCTTCAGAGCTAAATGCTCGTTGCTCTAGCCAAAGTGTGGTTTGCAACCCTCTGACGGGTAATCCGCGAAACAGTCTGTCGATAGGTTGCGTTTCAATACGCTGGATAGCATCTAGCCTTTTTTGTGACGCACGGGCTGATTGCCGATTGTGTAGGCTTGGGAAATCATAGGTATGCAGAATTTGTTTTAACGCATCTTTATCGAGTAAAGACATGTAATTCAAAGACATATTGGAAAGTAACGACCAATGTAAACTGCCATCCATCACCGGATACAACGGGACTGAAGGCCGGGTGATATTGCGAAAAGTCGCAAATGAAGGGCTTTCCTTCGTTGGCTGATTAATATCGCCGACACGAAGTAACAGTGGCAGTTCACGGTTGGTACATGTCAGGCTAACAGAGACATTCTCTTCAGCCAGAGCTAGCTTCGATTCGTCACTACGAACAAAAGAAATATAGTGCTCAAATCCCTTACGAAACAATGAGTTTTTCACGCGTAAACGGTAATAAAGTGCGGTGCGCTCTTGCGCATGTTCAATCTGATGATGAAAACTCTCAAAAGAGGTATAAACACGGGCCTGCCCACGCGATCGCCCCTGAGTGGTGCCTTTTTCATTAAGCCAACTATCAACCCGATCAACTGAAAAGATGTCGTAGTGATCCGGATGATGGTAACTGGCGCTGAGTGGATATTCCGTTTGCGTGCCGTCCAGATCAATCGCTTCACTGTCATGCTGGAACAGATTTATGGCTGGAGAGCAATTCAGCCTAAGCGTGGTCGAACGGACTTTCACTTCCGGCGGCAATGGCAGAGAAAAGTACAAATTCAATGTGAATGCGTTGGCATTTAAATGGGGCGGAAAATCAACAAAACCCTCAACATCAAAAAACAGGAAGCCTTCAGGGAAGCAAAAATACTCCTGCAAAATGCGGTAACCCATATAAGCGTTTTTCGGGTACGGCAATAAGGCATCATCACGCTCAAAACCCACCGGTTTAAAGTCGAAATCGGGCATCGGTATGGTTATCCCATTGACAACCAATTCGGCGCGCTCGAAATAGTGATTAATCCAGAAATAGAGTTGTGTACTGGTGTAATCGTCTTCGCCCAAATAAAAACGCAATTTATCCAGACGCAAGTCTTGTAGATTCAATTCCGCTTTCGAGGCGAACTGAATACTTAAAATTCCCTGCTCGTTGCTGCTGTTTGCTGAAATATCCCGAATGGACATTGGGAACAGCCAAACATCACGACACAGCGTAAAAATACACTGTGGCCCTGCCTGGGTATTATTGTTCGTAAATGAACTGTGCCCGCCGTTTTGTACAATAGGCGTACTCATCACCTGACAACCCCGTTTAATCAGGGTTGCCTCAGTAATCACACTTTCATCAGGTGTATATTCTATGATGGTCATGCTAGGGATTGGCCGCAAATAATTAGGCCACAGCATGTTCAATAAACCGTGAGTTAATTCAGGGAACTGATCATCAATCTTCTCTCGCAAGTTACCCGTTAGAAAAGCAAAACCTTCCAGTAAGCGTTCAACATCCGGATCAGAACCTTGCTCAGAGAGAAACATGGCGAGATGAGGCCGTTCAACAGCGGCATCGCGCCCTAATTGCCGGAGGTAATCCAGCTCGTCCCTGAAGTACTTTTCGAACGACATTATGCTTCCTGGTTAAAACAGTAACGACGGTTAGTGTCTAACTGAATATTGAATTCAACGACATCAGCCATGTCGTCAAAATTGACCCGCGCACTAATATGGAAACTCAATAACAGCGGATCGCCGCTATTTATTAAGGATTGAACAGTGACGGCAGAGATTCTTGGCTCGTAATTCTCAATACAATGCTTGATGGCTTGTTCAATACTTTTGCGGAAATCGGACGAAGCGGCCGTAGCATCATTAAGGTCAATAACCCCAAGCTCTACGGCACTCTGGCAAGCACCAGGACGAGAATTAAGGACTTCATTCAAATTCTGTTTGATTGAATGCAATAAGTCCTGAACACGGCTACGAGGGGAAGGGCTAAAACCCTTCCCCTGGATGCGGTTAAACAAGCTGGCAGAACTCCCTCTAGACCAATTAAGAAGCGCAGCCATGACTGTTATTCCTTATCCAAACGACCAACCAGTGACAGCTCAAAACTTGCACCCATGTATTTGAAATGCGGGCGTACCTGCATCGCAACCTGGTACCAGCCTGGATCACCTTCAACATCTAACACCTGGATTTGAGCTGAACGCAGCGGGCGGCGGCTACGAACATCGGTCGGTGGATTCTCCTGATCGGCGATGTATTGTTTCAGCCAAATATTGAGTTCACGCTCAAGATCCTGACGCTCTTTCCATGAGCCAATCTGCTCGCGCTGAAGAACTTTGATGTAATGCGCAAGGCGGTTAATGATGAACATATAGGGCAGTTGTGTACCCAACTTGTAGTTGGTTTCTGCCATTTTCCCTTCGCGAGTATTCGGGAATACCTTCGGTTTTTGTACCGAGTTGGCAGAAAAGAACGCGGCGTTATCGCTGCCTTTACGCATGGTCAGGGTGATGAAGCCCTCTTCCGCCAGTTCGAATTCACGACGATCGGTGATAAGCACTTCTGTTGGGATCTTCGCCTGGATCTGCCCCATCGCTTCATAGAGATGAACCGGGAGATCATGAACCGCACCACCGCTTTGAGGGCCGATGATATTCGGGCACCAACGGTACTTGGCAAAACTGTCAGTCAAGCTAGATGCGAGCAGAAATGCGGTATTGCCCCACAGGAAATGCTCGTGATCGCGGCTCACATCTTCGTAGTAGTTGAAGTTCTTGATTGGGTTCTCAACGGTGGAGTAAGGCAGCCGTAGCAAGAAGCGAGGTGTCGTCAAACCAAGATAACGTGAGTCTTCAGATTCTCTCAGAGCACGCCATTTAGTATGGGCTGGCCCTTCAAATACAGATTTAAGATCTTTAATGGCGGGTAATTCAGTAAAACTGTTGATACCAAAGAAATCAGGGGCAACGCTGGATAAGAATGGCGCATGAGCCATTGCGCCAACCGCACTCACATATTGCAATAACTTCATGTCAGGCGAGCTGTTATTGAACGCGTAGTTGCCAATAATAGCCGCGGTTGGTTCCCCACCAAATTGGCCGTATCCCGAGGAGTAAACGTGTTTATAGAATCCAGACTGAATAATTTCAGGCGAAAACTCAAAGTCTTCCAGCAACTCTTCTTTCGTTGCGTGCATAATATTGATTTTGATATTTTCACGGAAATCGGTACGATCAACTAGCAATTTCAATGAGCGCCATGATGATTCGATCTCGCGGAACTCACGGGCATGTAGAATTTCGTCCATCTGAGCACTCAACTTTTTGTCGAGTTCAATAATCATTTTGTCGACTAACAGTTTGTTAATCGGCTCAGCGTTAGTTCCAGTATCCAGAATACTGGCAATAAAAGCGGCAACACCTTGTTTAGCAACGTCATAGCCGTCATTTCCCGGAGTCATACGCGTTTGAGACATAATTTCGTCAAGCAAGAATGTTGCGCTGGCAGGTTCCGTGGCTAAAACAGTATTTTCTTCGTGTAACGACATACGTAAAACTCCCTCTTACCCGCTCTAATTACTTTTGATTAAGAATGTCCAGCTCTTTTAGCAACTGCTCACGCTTCTCTTGATTGCCAAGCAAATCCTGTAGACGAGAGCGGAAAGCGGGGATATTCCCCAGTGGCCCTTTCAATGCCACCAGCGCTTCTCGCAATTCCAGAATTTTTCTAAGCTCTGGAACTTCTTTTGCCACATTGTCTGGTGAGAAATCATTCAATGAATTGATGGATAATGCGACCGACATATCGTCTTCACCTTCCAGACGATTAGGAACATTGAAAGTCAAATTGATATTCGCCTCGTTCATTACTGAGTTAAAGTTATTTTTATTTACCGAAATAACTTGTCGCTCTTCAATCGAGGTATCTTCACGAGTGCCTTTAATATCACCAATAACCAGCAGATTAAGCGGCAATTCAACTTCTGCAACCTGATCGCCAGTATTAGGGACATACTTGATATTAATCCTTTCCTTCGGCGCAACACTGCTTTGATTATTCTTACTCATAATTCGTCCTTTTAGTTACTATAAGTGATGCTGGCCAACGCCCTTATTTTGGACATCACAAACACTCACCGTAAATGAAATTTAGATATCATCGGTGTCAGTAGACTTAGCGCTGCCGTCTATTTTTGGTAGGGTTAAATTAGTACGCTTACTGCAAATTTCAGCCCCTAATAAATGGTAACAATAAGTATCTTAAAGTTAAAAAATGAGTCATTCAAAAAGATACTCACCTCTCTTGAAATAAGAAAAATCTTACAGGAAAATAGGAACTATCGATTATTACCCTAATTTCAATAAATATATCGTCCACTATCTTCATGGCAAAATCCATAAATTTTTCTGTATAGTTTGATGTCGACCCAATTCTTGTGATGGTGTTACCATTTTGTATATGATCAAAGAAAATAATTTTGTTAAAAATAACTATTAAATACAAAACAATGTGTTATGAAAAAAATCAGCAACTAACCCCCCGGTCACTGTTAAATAAATTTGTCATAACAAAACATCATAACAATACAAAACACTAATTATGCAAATATTATAATTTTTTCTTCTACTTTAGTTGGAGAATAAAAATCACATATCGAAGATAACTTGGAACCGCTCAGAGACCTGCTTATAGTAATGCTGGAAAGTGAAGTAATGGAGCGAGTTACCTTCTGGGTTGATTAATATTGACCGCCGAAGTAACTCGCGTTTGAGCAATGTGAAGCAAACTATCAAGGATAATTAAGATGCCAACTCCGGCTTATATCTCAATCACAGGTAAAACTCAGGGCAATATTACTGCTGGTGCTTTCACTGCCGAATCGGTAGGAAATATCTTCGTTCAAGGTCATGAAGACCAAATGCTAGTTCAAGAGTTTGAGCATATCGTTACTGTGCCAACTGATCCTCAATCTGGGCAGCCTTCAGGTCAACGTGCGCATAAACCATTACGTTTCACCGTTGCGTATAATAAAGCCGTTCCGTTGCTTTATAACGCCCTGGCATCTGGAGAAATGTTGCCAGAAGTTGAATTAAAATGGTATCGCACCTCAATTGAAGGTAAGCAAGAACACTTCTTCACAACTAAATTAGAAGATGCCACCATTATCGATATCGACTGCAAAATGCCTCATTGTCAGGATTCGACAAAAGCTGAGTTTACACAATTAGTTCGTGTCTCTTTGGCATACCGTAAGATCAACTGGGAGCACACAACTGCCGGTACTTCTGGTGCCGATGATTGGCGTGCACCGATCGAAGCGTAAGCATATTTTATACCAGCGGCCAACTCTTGGTTGTGGCTGCTGGTATAGCAATAGCACCATCCAGACGAACGAAGGCCGCATCCTTGCAGCCTGCGTCTTACACCAACCCTAGCAGGGTATTTAGTTGTGTAATCTTCTGTTGCCACTGGCGCTGCAACTCTGGCTTCTGATGCCTGGGTTTACGCGCCAGATCGCCTTCCAGCTTGCTTTCCAACGCCAATAGAGTCGCCAACAGACGTTCCTCTTCGCTTTCTACGAGCGTTATCGGCGCTGCTCTCAATACTGCACTTGGGGGCGTTTCTGGTGCTGACTTATCCGCCAAAATAGCGTAAACCGGCGTCAGGTCATGCCACTCCTCCAGCCGTTGTTGATCGATTAACCAAAAACGATTACAACTTTGTTCAATCAAGATGCGGTCATGTGAAACCAGCACAAAGCTGCCCGCCCACTCCAGCAGAAACTGCTCCAGCCAAAGCAACGTAGGTAAATCTAAATGGTTGCTGGGTTCATCCAGCAGCAGTAAATCAGGTTGGCGAATCAGCGCCCGGGCCAATAGCAGCCGGGTGTGCTGCCCTCCGCTCAAAGTACCGGCGGTTAACTCCCAAGCCGCTTCATCAAAGCCCAGACTAACGAGCAAGACCTCAGCTTGCCAGCGTTCGGGGGGGTACAGGCTGTTTGGCAAATGATGAAGTACCGCATCCAATAGGGTGTAACCCGCCAGTGCCACGGGCAGATGTTGCTCAACCCGTGCCATCAGACATTGATTGGCGGTAGTGATAGTGCCTGAGGTGGCATACAAATCGCCGCTGAGGATTTTTAGCAGCGTGCTTTTGCCACTGCCGTTATGACCTATCAGGCCAATGCGGTCACCTTTTTTCAGGCCGAAAGAGATGTCAGCCAGCAGCGGGCCGAAAGTATTGTCGTAACAGACAGATTGTGCAGAAAGTAATGTGGTCATGGCTTACTCAAGTTTTACAGGCATAGAAATGCCGATCGTCAAAAAGACTGACGATAACCAGTAAGCTGGAGGGAAGTTCTCGGATTGTTAGTTAGCTTCGCTCAAGCAGGTTATCGCAGCACGATACCGGTAATGCTTGAGCAATCACGATCACTAAAGACGAGTGAATAAAGAAATAATTCACGAGTCAACATAGGAGCCTCCTTAAATAGTGTTGGTTAATGACTGAACAGATTATATTGGGGTTTCTGCTATTGTGCCAGTTTCAGCGTTTGACTAAATCGTCAGACGTATCACGATACTATTTACTTAACCTTTTTTGCAGAAAAGCGACTAATAACGCTACTGACCATCCTGAAAGCAACGTGCCAATTAACCCCTCAAAAGCCCCCACAAGCCTAAGTTGCGGCGGCAATAACAGATCGCCATAGCCGATAGTGGTATAGCTTGAAAGTGAGAAATACAGTGCATCTTCGTAAGAAGTAAATGCTTCGCGATAGACATAAAATAACGAGAAAAGCACCGTTTCCGCAAAATGCATTAGCAACAACACGCAAAATAATCTGGCTGGAACCGCCACCCCCGAATGAGACGCGTGGATATAAACGCGCCAAATTCTGGCACTTCCGACTGAGTGAAGAGCAACACAGAGGGAAGCTAATAACAAAGAATAAAAGATATCCTGTATAATCATATCGTTAACCTTAGTTACTTTCTGCACCACGGTACAAACTGGCCGTCAGTGCTTTTCTTTAAATTCATGTTTTATATCAATCAGAATATCCCATTTATCTCTCCGTTGTTGGCATTCGCACACCCCGTATAAATCATCAACAGAATTGTGATAGTTTTGTGAACAATCTCTAAAGATAAAATAATTAAATTGACCTATCTACGCGGGTAGATACACTAAAAGAAAGGACCAACATTAACCTTTGCTAATGTTTACGCCTCAAACACCTCTTCACCGGTTGCTCCGGTTGTTGAGTGAGAGAGTAATAAACACACTGAGGTTAATGCGTGAACATGATGCTTCAACACCAGGGGAAACTTTTAAATGACGTCACTGAATAGCGCTGAAACAGACAATGCTCCATCAGAGAGCATGGCTGCCGAAGAGCGTCTGGCTACGCCCGAAGGTCGTAAAGATTTTTGGCGCGCAACCTTTTCTTGTTGGCTGGGTACTGCTATGGAATATGCAGATTTTGCACTCTATGGTTTAGCCGCTGGCATTATATTTGGTGATGTATTCTTCCCTGAAGCAACACCTGCGATCGCCTTGTTATCCAGCTTTGCGACCTATTCTGTCGGTTTTATTGCTCGCCCCATTGGTGCGCTATTTTTTGGCAGACTAGGTGACCGCAAGGGCCGGAAAGTTGTCATGATAACCACCATCACCCTGATGGGGGCATCAACAACCCTGATTGGCCTGATCCCAAGTTACGCCTCCATTGGCTTGTGGGCTCCCGCCTGTCTGGTATTTTTACGCTTTATGCAAGGATTGGGCGCTGGCGCTGAACTCTCCGGCGGTGCGGTGATGCTGGGCGAGTATGCTCCGGCTAAAAAGCGCGGTCTGGTTTCATCAATCATCGCCTTAGGCTCTAACAGCGGTACACTACTGGCAGCGCTAGTCTGGCTGCTGGTATTGCAGATGGACAAACAGAGCCTACTTGACTGGGGCTGGCGTATTCCGTTCCTTTCCAGCATTTTAATCGCCGGTGCTGCACTGTTTATTCGCCGTCATATGCGTGAAAGCCCGGTATTTGAGCGGCAAAAACGGGTACTGGAACAGCAGCGTCAACACGCTTTGGCACTGGGTCGTGAACACGTAGCCGAAGTGGATAACCGCACCTTCTGGCAACGCAGTAAGTCATTCTGGATCATGGTTGGTCTGCGTATCGGCGAAAATGGCCCCTCTTATCTGGCACAAGGCTTTATGATTGGTTATGTCGCCAAAGTGCTGATGGTGGATAAGTCAGTGCCTACAATGGCGGTATTCATTGCCTCCTGCCTTGGCTTCTTGATTATTCCATTATCCGGTTATCTATCCGACCGCTTTGGTCGCCGTATCACTTATCGCTGGTTCTGCCTGCTGTTGATTATCTATGCCTTCCCGGCCTTTATGTTACTTGAAACCCGCGAGCCAATTATTGTGATGGGGACTATCATTATTGGTATGGGTCTGGCATCACTGGGCATCTTCGGGGTACAGGCAGCTTGGGGGGTCGAACTGTTTGGTGTGACTAACCGTTATACCAAGATGGCCGTGGCAAAAGAGCTAGGCTCAATACTGTCCGGAGGCACTGCGCCGCTGATGGCATCCGCCATGTTGACCTTCACCGGCCACTGGTGGCCTATCGCACTATACTTTGCAGGGATGGCAGCGATTGGGTTTGTTACGACCTTCTTCGCGCCAGAGACGCGTGGGCGTGACCTGAACTTACCGGAAGATGCGATTTAGTACCGAAAGCACCGGTTGATACTCTACATAAATCAAGTTGCAGTAAGTCAGAAACAAACCGGTCAATGGCCGGTTTGAGCAGTATTTATGTCGCCTCATCGGGTGATAAAACGGTTTAGCAGCGAGGGCGGTGTAGCCAACGCTCCGCCAGCTTGAAGTATAATAAGTCTTGTAAAGTGAATGCCTGTTATTCTCAGTAAAGTGAGATCTTACTGGAAATTTCCCTATGTATAGCCTCTATTTCAGGCATCTGAGGTCACCTTGTTAAAAAAGCAGCCCCATCGTATTACGCGCTCTGATGTTGCACGAGAAGCTGGCACTTCTGTGGCAGTAGTGAGTTATGTCATCAATAATGGGCCGCGCCCGGTAGCCCAGGCAACCAAAAAACGTGTACTGGATGCCATCAAAAAAATCGGTTATCGCCCTAATGGGATAGCCAGAGCGTTAGCATCTGGCACCACCCAAACCTATGGACTGGTAGTGCCAGACATCTCAAATCCATTCATTTCTTCAATGGCTCATGCCCTGCAACGTGAAGCTTTTAGCCGTGGGCAAGTGCTGTTGTTAGGTGATGCGGGTGACTCTCGTCAGCGTGAACTCGAACTCATCAACAATTTGCTGCATCGCCAGGTGGATGGCTTGCTGTACACCAGTGTTGACCGACACCCTTATATTGAACTCATTCAGGCTTCTGGCACCCCGTTTGTCATGCTGGATAGAGTCGATCCGGCTCTAAAAATCAATACCATCCGTGTCGATGAGCGTGCCGCCGCTTTCCAGGCAACCCAACACTTGATTGAACACGGGTATCGCGATATCGCCATTATTTGCGGTCCGCTGGATATGCTTAATACTCAGGATAGGGTCAATGGTTGGCGCGATGCCTTGCAACTGGCAGATTTAGCCATACATAACGAGTGGATATTCTCCACCTCCTATACTCGCCCCGGTGGCTATCTGGCCGCGCAGCAGATGCTCAAAGGGCCATTGCCACAAGCCCTGTTTGCAACCAATGAATTACAGGCATTTGGCTGTCTGCGGGCGATGGCAGAACACCATCTGAGCGCACCGCAAGATCTGGCGTTAGTGTGTTTTAACGGCACCATTGAATCTGAATATAACGTGCCCTCCCTGACAACAGTACGACAACCGGTAGATGCGATGGCGAAAACCGCTATCGATATGCTAAAAAACGGGGATGGTACGCCGATAATTCGCGAATTCGATTTTTCGCTGCAAATCGGTGAATCCTGCGGCTGTTGCAGCAGTAAAAAGATTAACTTCCCAATATAAAAAGATAAAAATATGCGTTTGATTATTGATTGTGACCCAGGAAATGGCGTGCCCGGCGCCAATATAGATGATGGCCTAGCATTGGCGCTTGCCATTGCAGCCCCGGAAATAGAGTTGGAATTGATCACTATCGTGGCGGGTAATACGCCCAGCGAGGTGGGATATTCTGTTGCCCATGATCTGGTGACCCGCCTAAGGCTGGACATCCCCATTCGGCGCGGGGCCTCACGGGCGCTGGTCGAGCCTGCTGCGCCGTGGCGCGATAAACTGGATAACGGAGCCGCAAGGCTTGGGCTATCTGCACTTTGGCAACACGTCCCGACACCGCAAGTTATCAACACCAGTGCACCGTTGGCAGCTCATGCGATTGGTGAGTTAATCTGCAACAATCCCGGTGAAATCACCTTAGTTGCCATCGGCCCGTTAACCAATATCGCCCATGCAATGCAACTTTATCCGCAATTGGCATCATCGGTAGCCGAAATTGCCATCATGGGCGGCGTATTTAATGTCGATGGCTATCTTAAAGACACTAATTTTGGGATCGATCCCGAAGCGGCACATGTGGTTCTAACCAGCGGAGCCAATATCACGCTGGCCCCTTTAGATGTCACCACTCAGACACAACTGCTCCATCAAGATTTGGACCGCATTGCCCAAATTGACTCCCCCCTTAGCCGCTATTTAGTGGAAACAATCCGGCCGTGGATTGATTATTCGATACAAACCCGCAACCTGCCTGGCTGCTGGGTTCATGATGCCTTGGTGGTCGCTTGGTTGATCGATAAGAGTATAGTGACCATCACCCAGGACTATGTTGATGTCGTACTGGAAGGTGCACTAACTCGCGGTAGCACCTGGCGTTTCAGCCCAGAAAAGCTCCGTTTGGACGTGGGTATTCCGCCGCCGCAGGGAAAACCGGTCACCATACTGCAAACTGTTGATAATAAAAAACTCCTGGATATCCTTTATCACTCCCTGAGTTGTTATCATTAGTCTGGCTGAACACCTGTTAGGCAGGCATCAGCTATCATATCTATCCATCATGGGGCTTTTTTGCTGTCGGGCAGCCCCAGCTTAAATAGGATCTGACTGACATCAGTGTAAGGCCGCAAGCCTCACCACAACTGAGATTAACTATGCTGACACTGCTCCATCTGCTCTCTTCCGTCGCCCTGCTGGTCTGGGGGACACATATAGTTCGCACCGGTATTATGCGCGTCTATGGTGCTGACCTGCGCCGAGTGTTAAGCGCCAGTATCCAGAAAAAACCGACGGCATTTGTTGCCGGGATTGGCGTGACTGCACTGGTACAGAGCAGTAATGCGACTGCATTGCTGGTTATCTCTTTTGTATCACAAGGGCTGATTTCATTATCACCGGCATTGGTGATTATGTTAGGAGCTGATGTCGGAACCGCACTGATGGCGCGAGTACTGACCTTTGACCTCTCCTGGCTATCGCCACTGTTAATTTTAAGCGGGGTGATCGTCTTCCTCGGTCAGCGCAAAACGCGAGTCGGCCAAATGGGTCGAGTGGGAATTGGCCTTGGGTTGATTATTTTAGCGCTGCAATTAATCGTCACCTCCGCAGGGCCTATCACACAGGCAACTGCGGTCCAGGCCATTTTCTCCTCACTGACCGGCGATACCATTCTGGCGCTATTGATTGGGGCGCTGTTTGCCATGATCAGCTATTCCAGCCTGGCGGCGGTATTGCTGACCGCAACTCTGGCGGCAACCGGCTTGGTTCCGCTGAACATCGCGCTGTGCATTGTTATTGGCTCGAACCTTGGCAGCGGCATGTTGGCGTTAATCAGTAGCCGTGGGCAGAACGCTATCTCGCGTCAGGTGGTATTGGGCAGTCTGCTGTTTAAAGTGATTGGCTGTGTTTTAGTCGTGCCGTGGATCAATCCACTGGCACAATGGCTGGCTGGCCATAAATTACCGGCCGCCGAAGTGGTTATCTACTTCCACGTCTTCTACAACCTGCTGCGCTGCCTGCTGATGCTGCCGTTTGTTGAAGCAATGGCGCGAGTCTGTACCCGATTAGTCAAAGATGCCCCAAACGGCCTACAGCCTCCAGCCCCTCGTTATCTTGATATTACCGCCATCGATACCCCATCACTGGCCCTCGCCAACACGGTGCGCGAAACCCTACGGATGGGGGATGTGCTGGAACAAATGCTACTGCGTTTTAAAGAAGTGCTGGAGGGGAATAAACAACAAAAACATGAAGTAAGCTTGCTAGAAGATGAAGTCGACATGCTGTATAGCGCGATAAAATTGTATCTGGCGCAAATTCAACAAGATGAGTTAGGTGAAATAGATTCTCGCCGCTGGGCAGAAATCATTGATACGGCGATGAACCTTCAGCAAGCAGGGGATATTATTGGCCGGATGACCGCAGATGTGGCCGCAAAATCACTCAATGCACGTAAGCCTTTTTCCGCTGAAGGGTTTGAAGAGCTGAACACCCTACATACCCGGTTGATTGCAAATTTAGATCTGGGGATGTCAGTATTTCTATCGAGCGATATCAATAACGCCAAACGTCTGCGCCGTGCCAAGCACCGTTTCCGCTTGCTCAATCGCCGTTATTCTCACACCCATGTTGAACGTTTACACCAACAAAATGTGCAAAGTATTGAAACCAGTAGTCTGCATATGGGGCTGTTAGGGGATATGAAGCGCCTGAATTCACTGTTCTGTTCAACAGCCTATCATGTGTTGGAAGTGCAGGAAGACGCGCTGGATTAAGGCAATACGAGCAGCATTTAGAAAGGTAATAACAACGTCCCCTTATTGACGCTTTCACCGCAGCTTATTTCTGTCGCAGGCAGCAGATAGCCCGAAAGCAAAAACAATCCATCATCAAACCATAAAAAAACGGCGCATACCTTACGATATGCGCCGCGATGATTCACAGGTTAGCCATCTCAGTTAGAAATTATATTTAATCCCTAACATTACGCTGGTTTCGCTGTAGCCGTTATTACCCACTTGCTGGCCGACATTGCCCCACAAGTTCAGCTTGTTATTCATCTGACCTTCAACACCCAGTTTGACTTCAGCCACATTTGCCGCACCCGCTTGCTTCACGGTCATGCCGTCTAATGTAGTGCCGAAATCTTTGGTATTGTGAATCCAGTTAGTCTCAACAAAAGGCTTAAATACTGGCCCTTTGGCTTTATCAGCACCCAGTTGCGGGCTGATAAATGCCTTCACACCCAAACGGGTCTGAATGTTGTTATTACCGTCACCGGTGACAACCGTACCATTAGTTTCGGTATGGGAGTCTGCCTTCACGCCCATCCAGGTTATTTGTGCTTTTGGCTGAATGAAGTAACTACTGTTAGCATTTTCACCTACTTTAAAGGCATAGCCGCTCTCAACTGAAGCAGTAAACCCTTTTGAATCGTATTTTTCAGCCGCTAAATCCTGCCCATTAACCTGATTGTTAAACCAGCTGTATTGCAGCCACGAATCAACGTAAGCACCGGCCTTATCCTCACCATCAGCAAACCATGTGCCATACATACCCACACTGTAACCGTTGACTGAACCGGTAGAACGATAACCCGTACCTTGTGCAACGGTAGAGCTGCTGCTGTTGGCATAACCGGCCATCATACCGACACGCCACAAGTCCTGCGAGTTACGGCTCCATTGCGCCACATCACCGCCCAGTTGCACGACATAACGGTTATCCTGAGTTTTTAACTCGCCGCTATTGTCACGAGAACGGTTATGGCTGCCTTCATTACGTAACCACAAGCTGGTGGTTTTCTGTTCGCCGGTAAAGACATCGGTATACAGTGTCTCACCTGCGCGATCAGCCAGGCTGGTGACAAACATGTTGTTCGCTGCTGCCAGGTTCGCGGTATAACTTGCCGGTTCTGGGCGACGATCATCGGCTTGAGTACGCAGATACCAATCACCATCAGTTGGCGAGCTTACGCCCCCCTGATACAAGAAGTACTCATAAGCACCGGCCACTGCACGCCCATTCAGGGTAAACTCACCGGCTGAATTACCACCGACATTGATGATTTTAATGCCTTCAGACGTCCGCGCACCATTGCCACCGATGTTGTTCACCGTGACATAACTCTGCCCTGCGGTGTCACCTGTAATCAACAGTCGATCCGTTACGGATGAATCTCCAGCCAGAATGGTATTGAAGACCACCGTCCCATTCACACCTGTATAATTACCATCAATGGTAAAGGTGCCAAAGTCACCACCGGTTAATGCATTAGGCATAATCAGATTGCCACGGTTTTCCACATTCCCCGTGACCTGACCATATCCGCCCAAGGAGCCAGTTGCTGTAACCAGCACATTACTGGCCAGATTAACGACATTCGAAGCCACGGTCATAACCAGTGAACCGGTTGATGGCACTTCATCCAATAACAGTGTCGATGTTACCGCCGAACTGCCTAACTGCAACAGACCCTGTTCAATCGTCGTCAGGCCAGCGCTGACAGTGCTACCTTCAACAATAACTGTACCACTGCCACGTTTAACCAGCGTACCGCTGCCACTAATGGTATTGGTTAAGCTCCACTGTGATGCTGTATCCAGCACTAATTCACCGCTGTTTACAACGCTGCTAGCGCCCAGGTTCTGGGCATTATTGGCAGTCAGTACTGTCCCGGCATCCGTGCTAAATGAACCAGAATAGCCGCTGTTGTTACCCGCCAACTGGATATTACTGTTGTTGGTCAACAATACATTACCGCTGCTACCCGTCAGTACATTCGACAATACCCCAGCGCTGCTATCCAAATTCAGAAGGCCGTTATTATTAATATTCCCACTGCCCAACCCCTGAACCTGATACAGATGAGCCGTCGCGCCACTGGCTATATCAGTGCTGCCAGTAAAGCCGCTATTCCCCTGAGTAACGCTCAGTGTGCCTGCGGTCAAGGCAAGCTCGCCATTACCAACCAGTGCGCCATCAACCTGGCCGCCACCGGTGACCGACAATTTGCCGCCGTTGAAATTCAGTGTACTGCCGGTTTCCGTGGCGAGTTCACCCACAGTCTGCTGAGTTCCGTTGAGATCCACATTGGTCAGGTTGCTCATCGCCAGCAAAGAGGTTTGCCCCAATGCAGAGTCAGCATCCAGACGTAAATTGCCTGAACGAACCCACGTCGCACCGGTGTAGCTGTTGGTTGAGTTCGATAATGATGCAGTACTGCCATCATTAGCAGAATCAAAAGCCAGATCGCCACTGCCAGTCACTTGAGCGGAGAGGTCATTTGACTGCTTACCGTTATTCGCCAATATCGCCGTCAGGATCAGGGCGTCATTACCGGTGCTTAACAGTTCCAGCGCTTTCAGCCCATAATTGACATACAAACCGTCATAGTTGTTGCCAGTTGTCATGCCGTAATTAAACGAACCGAGCGCAGCCGGAGCGCTGCCGCCAGTGTTATAAATATTCTGGTAGAAAATAGAGCTTATTGGATCGCCGTTCTCATCGGTTAAGGTCAGTTCGTGCCCAGTACCGGTGGCCGTACCGGTGCCCAGCGTCACAATAATCTCACCTTCATCCAATTCCATTACCGACAAACCCGCCAGGCTTGGCGTCACATTCGCAGGTAAATTAACCCGAACAGTACCCCCACCGGTTGTATTGATGTTATTCGCCGCGATAGTCCCTTCGGAGCTGATGACACCTGAATTATCAACCAGATTGTTAAACAGAATAGTACCGCCGTTCATCGATAGTGCGCCGATATTCTGCACACCATCAGCCACCGAAGCAAAGCTACCGTTGGATAACTTCAGGGTGGAATTCGTCAACGCAGAAGTATTCAAACCATCGAGATTAAAGGTGGTGTTTTGCAGATTCACGATGCCGCTGAACGCGCCGCCCACTGAGGAGCCAAAATCAAACGCGGTGCTGGCATCATTCTTCGCCACATTCAGCGTGCCGTTGCCGGTCAGTGCATTATTGAACAGCGCGATATCCGCCAGATTCAGCGCCGCATTAGCGATATCCACCGTGACCGCACTGCCCACGCCGTTGCTGCTGGTCAACGTGGCGTTCGAGCCATTGGTGACCTGCAATTTACCGTTGCCGCTCACTGTGTTGCCAAAGGTGCCGTTGAAGCCACTCAGCGCCAGAATGTCCTGCGCGCCCGCCAGCGCAATGTTCGATGCCGCGCCCAGATTGGCCGTCGAGGCAACCGTCAGTGTGCTGTTCCCTGCCAGAGCGTACTGGCCGGAGAAGCCGCTGTTATTGCCGGTCAGTGCCGTGTTGGAGCCATTGACGACAGCAATGGTTGAACCGCTCACCCCGCTGAGTGCGTTGGCAATGCTGCCGCTCAGCGCGTTCAATACCAGCCGTGAGGTGGCGGTATCGAGGCTGACCGTCGCCGCAGCAGAACCCAGATTGCTGGCCTGACCCACGGTTAATGCCCCCGCCGCACCGATATGGTGTGCGCCGCTAAAGCTGTTATTGCCGGTCAGCGTGACCGCCGCGTTGGTATTGATTGCCCCGTTGCCACTGAGCACGTTCGCCAGTGCCGCATTGGCTCCGTTCAGGTTCAGGTCGCCCAGCACATTGACCGCACTGTTGCCCAGCGTACCGGCCCCGTTCAGGGTCGCCGCCGCGCCACTGGCAATGTTAGTCTGACCCGCCAGGCCGCTGTTGGCACCACTGATAGCCAGATTGCCACCGTTAACATTCAACGTACCGGCACCGGTCAAACCGCCGGTCGCCGTTGAAGTCCCGCCGGCGCTCAGGTTCAGCGTACCGCCGGTAAGATTAACCGTGCTGGTGTTGGTCAGCAGGCCGCTGTTCAGCACCCCGCCACTGCCCAACGTCACCGTGCCGGCGTTAGTCAACGCGCCCACCGTCTGGCTGTGGCCGTTGATATTGGCACTTGCCCCGCCGAGCACATTCAGCAAAGCTGTCTGGCCGAAGGCGTTATTAGCACCAAGGATCAACTCACCGGCATTAACGCGGGTTTCGCCGCGGTAGGTGTTATTGCCGTTCGCCAGTGTCAGCGCGCCGTTGCTGGCATCAACCTGCAAACCACCCACACCGGAGACCAGTGCGTTCAGCTCTTTATTAGACGAAACGTTACTGTCGGTCGCCAGCAACAAGCCATTCGCGCCGTCGGTTAACAACTCCAGTGCGCTCAGGCTGTAATTGACATACAAACCGTTGCCGCCAGCACCGTTATTACTGGTCAGACCGTAGTTATGGGTCGCATTGGCAACCGTACTGCCGCCCTGCTGGATGGTGGACAACACCCCCTGCGAGCCAGAAGTAACGGAGGTGCCGTTGATCATCAGATCCAGATCGTTGGCATTTCCGGTCACATTATTAGCGTTAATCAGTTCCAGCATAATATTGCCGCGATCCTGATCGAGGATCGACAGGTTCGGTGCGACAACCGGATTACTGTTATTCCAGCTACTCGTGCCCGTTACGCTGACCGTGCCGCTGTTCAGTGCCAGATCAGTCACCGTAACCACGCCGCTGGCCTGCGACTGCGGTGCCGCACCGTCAAAGATCAGGGTGCCGCCGCTCAGATCCACCCCGTGCAAGGTACGATCGGTGGTACCAACCGTGGTCACGTTATTCGCCGACAGTTTCAACGTGGCATTCGCCAGCGCTGCGCTGTTGATGGCATTTAACGCAAAGGTCGAGTTGGTCAGATTCACGATCCCGCTGAACGCGCCGCCCACTGAGGAGCCAAAATCAAACGCGGTGCTGGCATCGTTCTTCGCCACATTCAGCGTGCCGTTGCCGGTCAGTGCATTATTGAACAGCGCGATATCCGCCAGATTCAGCGCCGCATTAGCGATATCCACCGTGACCGCACTGCCCACGCCGTTGCTGCTGGTCAACGTGGCGTTCGAGCCATTGGTGACCTGCAATTTACCGTTGCCGCTCACTGTGTTGCCAAAGGTGCCGTTGAAGCCACTCAGCGCCAGAATGTCCTGCGCGCCCGCCAGCGCAATGTTCGATGCCGCGCCCAGATTGGCCGTCGAGGCAACCGTCAGTGTGCTGTTCCCTGCCAGAGCGTACTGGCCGGAGAAGCCGCTGTTATTGCCTGTCAGTGCCGTGTTGGAGCCATTGACGACAGCAATGGTTGAACCGCTCACCCCGCTGAGTGCGTTGGCAATGCTGCCACTCAGCGCGTTCAATACCAGCCGTGAGGTGGCGGTATCGAGGCTGACCGTCGCCGCAGCAGAACCCAGATTGCTGGCCTGACCCACGGTTAATGCCCCCGCCGCACCGATATGGTGTGCGCCGCTAAAGCTGTTATTGCCGGTCAGCGTGACCGCCGCGTTGGTATTGATTGCCCCGTTACCACTGAGCACGTTCGCCAGCGCCGCATTGGCTCCGTTCAGGGTCAGGCTGCCCAGCACATTGACCGCACTGTTGCCCAGCGTACCGGCCCCGTTCAGGGTCGCCGCCGCACCACTGGCAATGTTGGTCTGGCCCGCCAGGCCGCTGTTGGCACCACTGATAGCCAGATTGCCACCGTTAACATTCAACGTACCGGCACCGGTCAAACCGCCGGTCGCCGTTGAAGTCCCGCCGGCGCTCAGGTTCAGCGTGCCGCCGGTAAGATTAACCGTGCTGGTGTTGGTCAGCAGGCCGCTGTTCAGCACCCCGCCACTGCCCAACGTCACCGTGCCGGCGTTAGTCAACGCGCCCACCGTCTGGCTGTGGCCGTTGATATTGGCACTTGCCCCGCCGAGCACATTCAGCAAAGCAGTCTGGCCGAAGGCGTTATTAGCACCAAGGATCAACTCACCGGCATTAACGCGGGTTTCGCCGCGGTAGGTGTTATTGCCGTTCGCCAGTGTCAGCGCGCCGTTGCTGGCATCAACCTGCAAACCACCCACACCGGAGACCAGTGCGTTCAGCTCTTTATTAGACGAAACGTTACTGTCGGTCGCCAGCAACAAGCCATTCGCGCCGTCGGTTAACAACTCCAGTGCGCTCAGGCTGTAATTGACATACAAACCGTTGCCGCCAGCACCGTTATTACTGGTCAGACCGTAGTTATGGGTCGCATTGGCAACCGTACTGCCGCCCTGCTGGATGGTGGACAACACCCCCTGCGAGCCAGAAGTAACAGAGGTGCCGTTGATCATCAGATCCAGATTATCTGCGTCACCCGTGACGTTATTGGCGTTGATCAATTCCAACATCACACCACCACGATCCTGATCGAGGATCGACAGGTTCGGTGCGACAACCGGATTACTGTTATCCCAGCTACTCGTGCCCGTTACGCTGACCGTGCCGCTGTTCAGTGCCAGATCAGTCACCGTAACCACGCCGCTGGCCTGCGACTGCGGTGCCGCACCGTCAAAGATCAGGGTGCCGCCGCTCAGATCCACCCCGTGCAAGGTACGATCGGTGGTACCAACCGTGGTCACGTTATTCGCCGACAGTTTCAACGTGGCATTCGCCAGTGCTGCGCTGTTGATGGCATTTAACGCAAAGGTCGAGTTGGTCAGATTCACGATCCCGCTGAACGCGCCGCCCACTGAGGAGCCAAAATCAAACGCGGTGCTGGCATCATTCTTCGCCACATTCAGCGTGCCGTTGCCGGTCAGTGCATTATTGAACAGCGCGATATCCGCCAGATTCAGCGTCGCATTAGCGATATCCACCGTGACCGCACTGCCCACGCCGTTGCTGCTGGTCAACGTGGCGTTCGAGCCATTGGTGACCTGCAATTTACCGTTGCCGCTCACTGTGTTGCCAAAGGTGCCGTTGAAGCCACTCAGCGCCAAAATGTCCTGCGCGCCCGCCAGCGCAATGTTCGATGCCGCGCCCAGATTGGCCGTCGAGGCAACCGTCAGTGTGCTGTTCCCTGCCAGAGCGTACTGGCCGGAGAAGCCGCTGTTATTGCCTGTCAGTGTCGTGTTGGAGCCATTGACAACAGCAATGGTTGAACCGCTCACCCCGCTGAGTGCGTTGGCAATGCTGCCGCTCAGCGCGTTCAATACCAGCCGTGAGGTGGCGGTATCGAGGCTGACCGTCGCCGCAGCAGAACCCAGATTGCTGGCCTGACCCACGGTTAATGCCCCCGCCGCACCGATATGGTGTGCGCCGCTAAAGCTGTTATTGCCGGTCAGCGTGACCGCCGCGTTGGTATTGATTGCCCCGTTGCCGCTAAGCACGTTCGCCAACGCCGCATTGGCTCCGTTCAGGGTCAGGTCACCCAGCACATTGACCGCACTGTTGCCCAGCGTACCGGCCCCGTTCAGGGTCGCCGCCGCACCACTGGCAATGTTAGTCTGACCCGCCAGGCCGCTGTTGGCAGCACTGATAGCCAGATTGCCACCGTTAACATTCAACGTACCGGCACCGGTCAAACCGCCGGTCGCCGTTGAAGTCCCGCCGGCGCTCAGGTTCAGCGTACCGCCGGTAAGATTAACCGTGCTGGTGTTGGTCAGCAGGCCGCTGTTCAGCACCCCGCCACTGCCCAACGTCACCGTGCCGGCGTTAGTCAACGCGCCCACCGTCTGGCTGTGGCCGTTGATATTGGTGTTAGTGCCCGCCGCGGTGATTAACGCGGATGTCTGGCCCAGCGCATTATTGCTGCCCAGATTCAAAATACCGCCATTCACCGTGGTCGTACCGGTGTAATCATTGGCAATATTGCTCAGCGTTATTTCAGCATTATCAGCACCGATAATCAGATTACCGGCTGCGGTCAGTTTCGCTACCAGCGTATTATCGGCATTGAGCGCGCCTTGTGAGGTCAGCGTCAGGCTCTGCCCGCTCGCCAGCGCCAGTTGGGTCAGCATCGAGGTGACACTCAGGCCACCACCGTCACCGGATAATGCATAGTTATACAGCGCCTGCGCTACCGTATTGCCCCCCTGAATAACGTTCTGAGTGGTGCCACTGCCCAGACCGTTCCCGGTGGTGTCTTCCAGAGCCAGTTTCGCCAACTCGCCCGCTGACAGCGTATTGCTGCTGTTGATTAACTGAGATGAGTTACCGGTATCCTGATCCAGTAAATTGCCACCGGTACTCAGCGTCGGATCAACGCGAACGGTACTGTTGTCGGTCACCGCCAATGTGTCGGTGGTGATCAGACTGCCGGTATTGAATGTGGTGGTGGCCCCATGGAGGGTCAGATCGCCAATCGCCTGATTACCACTTCCCACGACCATCGCCGTGCCCGCAGAGGCAACCAATTTGGCGTTGGTCAATGCGCGGGTATTGTTGCCATTCAGCGCAAATTGGCTGTTCTTCATATCAACCGTACCGGCAAATGCCGTGCCGGTGGTGCCACCAAAATTGAACGCGTTATTGGTGGTATCAATATTCAGTAGCCCGTTGCCGGTCAGTGCATTATTGAACAGCGCGATATCCGCCAGATTCAGCGTCGCGTTGGCGATATCCACCGTGACCGCACTGCCCACGCCGTTGCTGCTGGTCAACGTGGCGTTCGAGCCATTGGTGACCTGCAATTTACCGTTGCCGCTCACTGTGTTGCCAAAGGTGCCGTTGAAGCCACTCAGCGCCAGAATGTCCTGCGCGCCCGCCAGCGCAATGTTCGATGCCGCGCCCAGATTGGCCGTCGAGGCAACCGTCAGTGTGCTGTTCCCTGCCAGAGCGTACTGGCCGGAGAAGCCGCTGTTATTGCCTGTCAGTGTCGTGTTGGAGCCATTGACAACAGCAATGGTTGAACCGCTCACCCCGCTGAGTGCGTTGGCAATGCTGCCGCTCAGCGCGTTCAATACCAGCCGTGAGGTGGCGGTATCGAGGCTGACCGTCGCCGCAGCAGAACCCAGATTGCTGGCCTGACCCACGGTTAATGCCCCCGCCGCACCGATATGGTGTGCGCCGCTAAAGCTGTTATTGCCGGTCAGCGTGACCGCCGCGTTGGTATTGATTGCCCCGTTGCCGCTAAGCACGTTCGCCAACGCCGCATTGGCTCCGTTCAGGGTCAGGTCACCCAGCACATTGACCGCACTGTTGCCCAGCGTACCGGCCCCGTTCAGGGTCGCCGCCGCACCACTGGCAATGTTAGTCTGACCCGCCAGGCCGCTGTTGGCAGCACTGATAGCCAGATTGCCACCGTTAACATTCAACGTACCGGCACCGGTCAAACCGCCGGTCGCCGTTGAAGTCCCGCCGGCGCTCAGGTTCAGCGTACCGCCGGTAAGATTAACCGTGCTGGTGTTGGTCAGCAGGCCGCTGTTCAGCACCCCGCCACTGCCCAACGTCACCGTGCCGGCGTTAGTCAACGCGCCCACCGTCTGGCTGTGGCCGTTGATATTGGTGTTAGTGCCCGCCGCGGTGATTAACGCGGATGTCTGGCCCAGCGCGTTATTGCTGCCCAGATTCAAAATACCGCCATTCACCGTGGTCGTACCGATGTAATCATTGGCAATATTGCTCAGCGTTATTTCAGCATTATCAGCACCGATAATCAGATTACCGGCTGCGGTCAGTTTCGCTACCAGCGTATTATCGGCATTGAGCGCGCCTTGTGAGGTCAGCGTCAGGCTCTGCCCGCTCGCCAGCGCCAGTTGGGTCAGCATCGAGGTGACACTCAGGCCACCACCGTCACCGGATAATGCATAGTTATACAGCGCCTGCGCTACCGTATTGCCCCCCTGAATAACGTTCTGAGTGGTGCCACTGCCCAGACCGTTCCCGGTGGTGTCTTCCAGAGCCAGTTTCGCCAACTCGCCCGCTGACAGCGTATTGCTGCTGTTGATTAACTGAGATGAGTTACCGGTATCCTGATCCAGTAAATTGCCACCGGTACTCAGCGTCGGATCAACGCGAACGGTACTGTTGTCGGTCACCGCCAATGTGTCGGTGGTGATCAGACTGCCGGTATTGAATGTGGTGGTGGCCCCATGGAGGGTCAGATCGCCAATCGCCTGATTACCACTTCCCACGACCATCGCCGTGCCCGCAGAGGCAACCAATTTGGCGTTGGTCAATGCGCGGGTATTGTTGCCATTCAGCGCAAATTGGCTGTTCTTCATATCAACCGTACCGGCAAATGCCGTGCCGGTGGTGCCACCAAAATTGAACGCGTTATTGGTGGTATCAATATTCAGTAGCCCGTTGCCGGTCAGTGCATTATTGAACAGCGCGATATCCGCCAGATTCAGCGTCGCGTTGGCGATATCCACCGTGACCGCACTGCCCACGCCGTTGCTGCTGGTCAACGTGGCGTTCGAGCCATTGGTGACCTGCAATTTACCGTTGCCGCTCACTGTGTTGCCAAAGGTGCCGTTGAAGCCACTCAGCGCCAGAATGTCCTGCGCGCCCGCCAGCGCAATGTTCGATGCCGCGCCCAGATTGGTCGTCGAGGCAACCGTCAGTGTGCTGTTCCCTGCCAGAGCGTACTGGCCGGAGAAGCCGCTGTTATTGCCTGTCAGTGTCGTGTTGGAGCCATTGACAACAGCAATGGTTGAACCGCTCACCCCGCTGAGTGCGTTGGCAATGCTGCCGCTCAGCGCGTTCAATACCAGCCGTGAGGTGGCAGTGTCGAGGCTGACCGTCGCCGCAGCAGAACCCAGATTGCTGGCCTGACCCACGGTTAATGCCCCCGCCGCACCGATATGGTGTGCGCCGCTAAAGCTGTTATTGCCGGTCAGCGTGACCGCCGCGTTGGTATTGATTGCCCCGTTGCCGCTAAGCACGTTCGCCAGCGCCGCATTGGCTCCGTTCAGGGTCAGGTCGCCCAGCACATTGACCGCACTGTTGCCCAGCGTACCGGCCCCGTTCAGGGTCGCCGCCGCGCCACTGGCAATGTTAGTCTGACCCGCCAGGCCGCTGTTGGCACCACTGATAGCCAGATTGCCACCGTTAACATTCAACGTACCGGCACCGGTCAAACCGCCGGTCGCCGTTGAAGTCCCGCCGGCGCTCAGGTTCAGCGTGCCGCCGGTAAGATTAACCGTGCTGGTGTTGGTCAGCAGGCCGCTGTTCAGCACCCCGCCACTGCCCAACGTCACCGTGCCGGCGTTAGTCAACGCGCCCACCGTCTGGCTGTGGCCGTTGATATTGGTGTTAGTGCCCGCCGCGGTGATTAACGCGGATGTCTGGCCCAGCGCGTTATTGCTGCCCAGATTCAAAATACCGCCATTCACCGTGGTCGTACCGATGTAATCATTGGCAATATTGCTCAGCGTTATTTCAGTGTTATCAGCACCAACAGCCACATTACCGCTACCCATCAACTGTGCGGTGAGTAATCTGCTGGCATCAAGTGCGCCTTGCGAGGTTAAGGTTAATGTCTGACCAGAGATCAATGCTAATTTTGTCAGTACCGAGGTAAGACTTAAGCCGCCTCCTACACCAGATAATGCGTAGTTATAGATGGCTTGCGCTACAGTGTTTGCGTTTTGAGTCACATTCACGGCGGTATCAGTGCCAATGCTATTGCCTAAGGTATCCCGTAATGTCAGCTGCGCTAGTTCTCCCGCCAACAACGTATTAACGCTGCTAATTAACCGAGATGAACTGCCGGTATCTTGATCAAGTAAATTCCCGCCGGTCGTGATGGTGGGATCGACTCTGACGGTACTGTTACTCGTTACCGCCAGCGTACCCGTGCTCATCAAACTACCGTTGACAAAACCAACAGTTCCGCCGTTGAGGGCAAAGTTACCTATCACCTGATTGCCGCTATCAACCCCGACCGATGCACCGGTAGACGCGATAAACGAAGCATTACGCAATGCGCCAGTATTATTGCCGTTCAGAGAAAAGTTACTGTTCCTCATATCAACCGTACCGGCAAATGCCGTGCCGGTAGTGCCGCCAAAATTGAACGTGTTATTGGCGTTATCGATATTCAATAACCCGTTGCCGGTCAGGGCATTATTCGATGTTGCTACACCGTTCAGGTTTAACGTGCCGTTCAGCGCAATAGTTGTTGCACCCAGCTGATTACTGTTGCTGGCTGTCAGGGTTCCACCCTGATTAATCTTCCAGTCGCCAGCAAAAGCATTGGCCTGATTTAGTGTTACGTTAGCGCCGTTATTAACGATAGCTGAACCATCACCACCAGCGACATGGCCTAGAGATGCATTCAGGGCGCTATTAAATGTGCTACCAAAAAGCAGTTCACTGCCGCCATCAATATTAATGACACCACTACCCACGTTAGTGCCAGAAACCAATGTTATATGGCTACCAGTAAGATTGATATTAGCGAAACCTTGCAACGATGTGCTCGCAGCCAGAGCATCAGTTGAGGTATTGAAGTTTAAGGTGTTAGTACCAGAACCGGCATTCAAAGAACCTAAATAAGTGCTTCCTACCGTCATGTTATTGATATTGAAAGTATCATTACCGGTACCCGTGGTAATGGATGACACTTGAGCACCGTTCTGGATAGTCACGTTATTGCTGCCATCACCCAGATCAATCGAACCGTTACTTTGTGACGTGCTGCCAAGAACCAAAGAGTCATTACCCGAACCGGTGGTTAATGTACCATTCAATATGCCATTGTTATTAATAGTCTTATCAGCAATCCCTGCAAATATGACCGCACCATTCAGAGTACCGTTATTGTTTAATGTTTTCGCGCCGGTACCGGTGAAATTGATGGCTGTCGCACCCGCTGCATTGATGTGGGTATTAGCCCCAATCGTGGTAATAGCAGTACCATCGGTTATCAGCAACCCAGTGCCACCGCTGTTAGTGACATTAATATTGAGATTTGCACCAGAGAAATCTACCCCACCACCGCTGGCGTTTATTCCTGTACCCGCACCTGAAACATTTATATCTAATGCTGCCGGATTCAGTGCGCTCAAAGCCGTGTTAGTGGTGGCAATCCCGGTGCCAGTGCCGGTGACATTAATGGTATTGCGGCCATTAGCACTACTGGCAAATGTCAGCCCCGCCAGCGTATCTAACGCCGTTCTGTTCGCGGTATTGAGTGTGACGTGGCTTAGCGTCAAATTGGTCGCAGCAGCTTTAGAAAAAGCAAGCCCTGTACCGCCCAGATTGATGATCAAATCAGCCAGAGCATGATTACCGGTGCCCGCGAAAGTTAAGCCATTTGCGGCGTTAGTGATATTGATAGTGCCGCCAACCATATTTAACAGCGCATTCGTCAGAACATTAATACCGGTTCCTGCGGTGGCATTAATTATACCGCCGCTATTATCAACATTAACGGTTTGCGTTGAGCTAGAGGATAATGCAATCCCAGCGGTGGTGCTGTTAATGGTGCCTTTGTTCGCAACGTCGATAGTTGCGGTGCCGGTATTGGTCGCTGATATCCCCGTTGCAGATGTAATGTTACCCGCAGCTTTATTTTCTAATAGGATCTTACCGCTACCGGCATGTGAGGCTGAAATACCCGCAGTAGCGGCATTAATAGCGGCACCAGAGCTGATATAAATTCCGCTGGTATTGCCCGCATTTTTGGTCGCGACAATCCCAGAACCGGTCGCCTGTAAAATAGAACCGGTGGCCAGGTTGTAAATCACATCTGTAGTACCCGTGGCACCATTATTGATACCCGCAGTATTCGTGGTGGCGTTATCAATCGCATTACCTGAAATAATACCGCCGCCAGTCGCCCGCGCTCGCAAGATAATTTTTGCTCCAGCACCGAACCCAGTTAGAGCATCGTAACTGCCAATTTTCAAGCCTCTATTCGTATTGGTTCCACTGAAAACGTTCTGATTGGCGATGAGTTCGAAGGCAGAGTTATCGGCAAAATCGTAGGCAAAGGCGTTGGTACCTGTATTTGTCAGGTTTGCAGTTGACCCTGTTCTATCAATTTTTACATCCGCACCACTGAGGAAATCCATGGTTGAGGTATTACTTGCTCCGCTGGCGTTTTGGAAAGATACAGCTCCGCCTAAATGCGTAACATGGAACCGGCCGGTATACCTAAGTTTATTAACTTCACCAATTTCCTGGCCTCTATCGTTAACAACCACATCTGACAATATATTGCCAAACGTCATCACACTGTTGGTAACCCCACCATTACCGCCCATAAAAATGAGCTGTGACGAGCCAAGATAGCCAATATTGTCATAAACCACGTTGACCGCAGTACTGCCACCCGTCAAATAGACCATGCTGTAATAGTTAGCAGAATCAATTTTTGACATATTTTGGAGCGTTAATGTCCCAGTACCGGATGATACCGCCAAGCCATTGGTTACGGTATTGGCAACCGTCAAACCGTACAGGCCATTACCATCAATCACGACATTTTGACTCGCCATGTTGACGGTTAATAATTGGGTAAGCGCAATATCTGCACCCAGAATAATCTTATCGTAACTACCATTGGATAAGGCTGCTGAAAGACCGGCTTGGTCTGTGACCGTAATATCCAAGGCAAACGCTGAATGCATTCCAAAGAAACCGAAACTACCTATAGATATGGCTAAAAGATTTTTTCTGAAATTTTTCCAGATTGCATCTTGTTCAACGACGCTTGATTGCCCAGCATTAGTCAATGAATTGCCAGCACTTCTGGTTTTCACTATGCCTTTAGCCAACTCACTCACAACAATCCATGTGTTTAAGGTTGAGTTCCAAATTACTTTAAAAATTGCATTCATATATATACCTTCAATGGAGTCACATATTCATTAAAACGTTAATTATTAGCAGGATTAGCGCTATACAGATTTAGATAGCGAACCCAATGTTATTCACTAATCACTTAATGAATCGCGCCCCATTAAAAAAACGAGCTATCATTAATCATAGTGGCAAGTTGTACTGCCGGTGGATTTTTATATTAATCAATATGATAGCCATCTGAACACATTTAAATAATGATAAATAAGTATCAAAGCACCTCAATTAATTAAGTGGGATTTATACTCATTTATTAATATTAGACAAGATTTATCCGATGGTCGAATATCTTGAACTAATTAAATTAAACAGAATTAAAAACCACAAAAAACATAAAAAAATAAATAAAAAACCAATAAAATAAGAAAATAAGCACAAAACACCTGAAACAGCAAGGATTGGCAGGCATATATCTTATTTCTTATTACAATCAAAAAAAGAACTCGCCTACAAGCTGATAGGATAAATCCTACAAAATGAGTTATGCAGTCTTAGCTTAATCTATCATTATAAGAAACAAAGGAGGCACCGAAGCAAATACGGCATTTAGGATTTTTTGCAAAAAAAACTAATGGTACTTTTATAGACTGAATGACCGTAATAACACAACGACAGCACCAACTGTACTTACCTGAGTCATGAGAAACTCATTAATTGTTAAAGACTAATATTATTAATCTTTAACTTTATTAATCTACTAGCCTACGAAACGATAATCATTACATTATTTTAATGTTTCGTATTTAGCCCATAAAAAAAACCAGCCGTTAAGCTGGTTTTTTATGGGCTAATATTCACTTATTTTTTTAATTTCAGTGTTGTCATGCAGGTTTGGCTTTCTGTGTGAGTCGCAAAGGGTGACGTAGCTGTCAGCCCTTGGTAAGTCACTTCAAGGGTTCCTTCAATATTGCGGGGCAACCACACGCCAATAAAACCGTTCTGATAGCTAGTGATCTTATCTTGCATAATGATTTGCCCAGTTTTATCAGTAATCTTCACATCGAAAGCCGCATTTGCCAGTTCGCCACGGCATCCAGACAAACTGTGATTAAAGCAAGGATGTGTTTGGTTCACATAGGGGGCAAATGACAAATAAAACTTATCGCCTAGCGGATAAGAGAATACCTGCTGCCCATCAGAGAGTTTTAATTCTGTGCCTGTGACTGATGCGGAATAAGCCAGAGGGCGCTCCTGCTTCGATTGATCGATGGTATCAATCATTTGTTCAGTCGTTTTCCCCACCAAACCATGTTGAGTCAGGAATTCAGTTTCAGCAGCAGATATGGGCTGCGCTGAGGCAAACTGGCTGAAGGTAGCTGCGGCCAGAGCAATAATTGCCAGCCGTGCTGCCGAAGCGAATATCTTATTCATTGTGATGGTGTCCTTTCGATAAGAGTAATAATGTCTATAGAAATAGGAATAATTACGCATAAATGTAAACCCTCCCCTTAGGGAAGGGTCAAAGACAGATTTGAATAGAAAGGTAAACCATTGTATAGAAATACATTTTATTGATCTAAATCAGATTAGAACCAAGCGATGCCCTCCAATCCTGATTAGTTAATGTCAGGGTGTTGGGCCGTCAGATTCTTCCTTTTCTTCTCCAGATCCGCTATTTGTTGATCAATATCTTCAATATTCTGTTCGATATGGTCATGGTGCTCCTGCAGTATTTCTTTTGCTTCTGCCCGGTCAGATGCTGCTGGCGTAGCCCCTTTTAATGGCCTGTTTGCCGTCTCTTTCATAAATATGCCGGTGACTAACCCAATCACTGCGACCACCATCAGATAATAAGCAGGCATATACAGATTCTGTGTGGTTTCAACTAACCATGCCGCAGCGGTGGGGGTCAACCCTGCCACCAGTACAGAGATATTGAAAGCGATAGCCAATGCACTGTAACGAATATGTGTTGGGAACATCGCGGGTAATATTGAGGCCATCACACCGGTAAAACAGTTCAGCAAGATTGCCAGAATTAGCAAACCACAAAATATCAGACCAATAATGCCGCTGTTAATCAGAATAAAGCTAGGAATAGCAAGTAGGAATAGCCCCACACTACCAACAATAACAAAAGGTTTTCGACCAAATCGATCACTCATTAGCCCCATAACCGGCTGAACAAATAACATACCCAACATAATGGCAAGAATGATCAATACGCCGTGATCTTCAGAGTAATGCAGGCTATGCGACAGATAGCTCGGCATATAGGTCAGTAGCATGTAATAGGTGACATTAGTGGCAATCACCATCCCCACACAGATAGTCAGATTCTTCCACTGGTTGGTTAAAATTTCGCGGAAAGAGACTTTCGGGGGCTGGGCAATATTATGGCGTGAATCACTATCAATTTTATCTATATGTTGCTGAAAGGTCGGAGTTTCTTCTAACGCATGACGCAAATAGATCCCAATTAATCCCAATGGGGCAGCAACGAAGAACGGAATACGCCAGCCCCATTCAAGGAAACTCGCTTCACCGAGAATACTGGAGATGAGCAGAACGACCCCAGCCCCAAGGACAAAACCAGCAATCGAACCGAAATCCAGCCAACTTCCCAGGAAGCCACGTTTTCTATCTGGTGAATACTCAGCTACAAATATTGCCGCGCCAGTATATTCACCGCCAACAGAAAAGCCCTGCGCTAATTTAGCCAGTAACAGCAAGATGGGGGCCCAGATACCTATCGAGGCATAAGAGGGAATTAAACCAATACAGAAGGTGCTGACCGACATAATAATAATCGTGACCGACAAAACTTTTTGCCGCCCATACTTATCACCCAATGCGCCAAAGAATATACCGCCCAACGGCCTGACCAAAAAAGGAACGGAGAAGGTCGCCAGTGCTGCGATCATCTGAATACCAGGATCGGCTCCGGGGAAAAACACCTGGCCCAGTGCGAATGCGACGAAACCATACACACCAAAATCGAACCACTCCATCGCGTTACCCAACGCGGCTGCGGTGATTGCTTTCTTCAGTTTGGCATCATCAATGATAGTTATATCATTGATTTGCATTGGTTTAACACTCTTTCTTCGTAGTCCCATTTTCTCTTCCTTATGTGCTCAATAGCTCCACTGCATAAAGCTTAAAATGATGACGTGCAGTCATACCCGTAATACGTTCAAATTTAGTGAGATATTTACATGAATAGTTGTAATACGGGGAGGTGTGTAGACCAAACTGGCCTACAAACATTAGATATGTTAACTGAAAACACTCAATAAATCATATTTACGTGGAGAAAACCTGTAAAAAAAATCGCTATTTACATGATTTTTATATTTAAATTCAGTTATATGTGAAATTAAAACAAACCCTGTTTCAGCCAGCATAAGTGCAGCTTAATATGAGATTTTCTGACATCACTCCCCTTAACCAGCACATGACCGAAATAGCGAAAATCTCGTAGTCGCCAACGAGGCTTTTATGTTCAGGGCTTAATTAAGATAGGGTTTCATCAAGGCAGGGATTAGCCATACTCTGGTGCCACGTTAATGTTTTACGGACAAAAACGCCGATTACACCTAATGACCAAAATAATTAATTGAGGTAATAATCTGCGACCATCACCACAAGAGCCAGAGAGAAGGTGGCACTGCCAGGTAATTCAGCGCATAACTCTGATGATATGATTGAAATCAATCGATATAAGTTTTTAAACTCGCCATAAATACGAAACTGAGTGTAATCATTTATACTTACATTTCAGACAGAATTGGCCGTCGTGGTGGTCACACCTTCAATCCTTATCGTATAGAAATAACTAGTTACTCGGTTATTTAGCCTAAGCTCAGATTATAACTAAACAGATCTATGGTAGTTTATATGGCCTCAGAGTCTCACTAACTGCTGATTAAACAGAGACTAAGTCTATCCGGTGTATCAGCCCAATTATGCAAGCGCTAAGGGAATTCACGATGACCGACGCCAACCAGCCAGAAACAACGTCACGCGTGAGAAGGGAAAATCTTTTCTTTGCCAAACGGACGTTGCAGGCTATGGCCTTGCTGATTGGGATTACCATCATGATTGCCGCTATTGGCATTATCTTTATTGCTTCTCAATTAAACGAACAAGCACTATCACAAAGCCGCTTTTTAGTCGAAAAAGCTTGGCACATGCGTCAGGACGCGATAAAAGCCAGAATTAAAGATAATGCTTTTTGGGGCGACGCTTACCAGCACCTCTCTGTCACCGTCGATACTGACTGGGCCTACGTCAGCCAAAACCTGGGGCCATCACTTTATAAAGATTTTAGCTATGAAGGCGTTTTCGTTATTGATGGACGGGGCAATACCCGTTATTCCGTTATCAACGGGCAACTGGTACATACTGACCTGCGAAGTTGGCTAACCCAAGATATTACGCCATTAATTGACACGGCACGCCAGCGCACCTCGATGCAATATATCGCCACACAAACGCTTATGATTTCAGGCCAGCCAACCTTAATTGCCGCAGCGAAATTAACCACTGGAGGCGATCCACGGGTACAGAATGTTGCTGGCACCGATTCCGTGCTGGTCTTTGTCGATATCCTGACGCAACCTGAGCTGGGGGCATTGGGCGAGGGTTATGGCATCAATAACCTGCACGCCCAGCAAAATAACAACGAGACCTCGTCAGGTGCCTCAATACTGATTTCTTCCAGCGATAATCGTATTCAGCGTTTAGGTTGGGATCAGAACATGCCTGGCGCGCAACTGCTCCATCTTCTGTTACCCTTATTAGCGCTGGTCGCCTTGATTCTTGGGCTGACCGGCTGGCTGGTTATCCGCCGCGCTATCGCTGAGGCTCAGGTCGCGGATGACAATAAAACGGCACTGACCGCCAGCGAAGAGCGTTTTCGCCATGTCGCAGAATCCGCCACTGACTGGTTATGGGAGACGGATACCGAGCTGCGTATCACCTATCTGTCACAGCGTTTTTTAATTATCACCGGGCTAAGTATCGAACATTGGATGGGGCGCAATCTCGACTCACTGTTAAATTGTGACATTATTCCGCTACGATCCTGGTTACAGCACACGCATCTGGCGGAATCCCGCAATGAACTGCAATGCACTTACTTTTCCGCCAAAGGCGACAGACGGATTTGCCGGATTTACGCTAAACCCATTATCAATAATGATGAAACTATCGGCTATCGCGGCACCGCATCGGATATCACCAGCGAAATAGAAGCGCAGGAACGTATCCAGCATCTTTCAATGCATGACGCGCTGACCGGTTTACCCAACCGAATTCGGATGAAAGAATTCCTTGAGAACAAACTGCGAAATCTGCCGGTGGCGCAACATCCGCTGGTAGTCCTAAATGTTGATCTGGATAAATTTAAACCAGTCAATGATACCTATGGTCATGTCACTGGCGATACCGTGCTACATCAGGTGTCCGAACGTTTAAGGAGCTGTTTGCGTGACCAAGATATGGTCGCTCGCCACGGTGGGGATGAATTTGTTCTGATTATTACAGGTCTTTCATCAGTGAAAGAAATAGAACAGTTGTGCGCCAGAGTGATTACCCGCATCGAAGCGCCTTATGTGGTAGATGCTCAGGACATCTATATTGGTGCCAGTATTGGCATTGCGCTGGCACCTCAGGACTCCATACAGGCTGAGGAACTACTGCGTTTCGCCGATATCGCCATGTATGAAGCCAAGAGCAATGGCCGTAACTGCTGGAGCTTCTATTCCAGTGAGATGAACGAGCGTCTGATGCAACGCAGTGAATTGGAGCGTTTTTTGCGTCAGGCCGTAAAAAACCGTGAATTCAGTCTTTATTATCAGCCGCGCTATCGCATAGAAGGCATACAACTGACCGGAGCAGAAGCGCTGGTACGCTGGAATCATCCAGTGCTCGGGCTACTGATGCCAGACCAATTTATCGCATTAGCGGAAGAGACGGGTCTTATCACCTCAATAAGTGATTGGACCATGTTGCAGGCATGTAAAGATGCCATTACATGGCACCCTTCTCTGATTGTTTCAGTCAATATCTCTGCCGTTGAATTTAGGAGTCAACACCTGATAGAAAGGGTGCGTCAAGTATTACGACTGACCGGCTTACCCAGCCATCGATTGGAACTGGAAATAACGGAACGCATTATGATTGAAGATGCTGATGGCGCGTTCAAAATCATGACCGCTTTGAAAGCACTTGGTGTACGTCTGGCAATGGATGATTTTGGTACTGGCTACTCTTCCCTTAATTATCTGCGCCGTTTCCCATTCGATGCACTGAAGATTGATAAAAGTTTTATCGATGAACTGGCCGAATCACACGAAGGTCAGTCAATTGTTGAAGGTATTATCAACCTCGGCCATGCACTCACCATGACGGTCACCGCCGAAGGTGTTGAAACAGCAGAACAACTCGGGTATCTGCGAAACTTAAAATGCGATGAAGTACAAGGCTACTTTCTCAGAAAACCGATGCAATTAGATGATTTATCAGCACTTATGCTCAACGAACGCTACAAATAAAATACCGTTCAGCCCCTCATCTCATTGGCAAAAGAAGCAGAACGAGGGGCATATATTTAAGGCGTTGGCTGGCTTTTTGCTTTGAAATTAACAATATCGTAAACCAATGTATCCATTGTACTTCTCACTTCATCAGCCGTAATCGGCTCACCGCTGTTACTGACATCCTTACCGTAAGCCTTGCGCACGACAACAATCACCGGTTTACCGGTATTGGAATCGATAACCTGAACTTCTAAATAAAGTGCCGTCTTTTGTGTCCGATTACCCGTGGCAGCCATCGTGCCAGCAACAACTGCGGCGATGGGGACCATTTCATAAACTTCCAGGTCTTTATCTTCGGCAGAAACGGCGGTAATAGCGGCTCGGACAATCAGTATATTGCGCTTCTTAGGTGAACTGACTAACGGTAATTGTTCACTAACGGCTTCTTTAAGTCGTTTATTGGCGTAAGCTAATATTTGATCTAGCGTTTTCTGGCTTACACGGGGTGTCGGTGTCGGGCCGGGGAAATAAACCAGCGGTTTATAATAAACCCCGGTATATTTGGCGACATTAAAATCAGGCGAAATCCAACGGAGCACCGGCTGACCACTGGCCGACGTCGTTTCTTGTAATTTACTGTAATCAGACAGAAAACCCGAAAACTGCGCGTTAGTTGTTACATTTGACGCACATCCTGCAACTAATATCCCGACGGCGAACAGTGCCGCTATCTTATAACTACTCACTCTAGCCATTAGATTTTCCTATTTATTAGATAATAAAAAACGGGGATGTAGAAAACACCGAGAATACCTAAACGCAAAATAGAGCAATAAACGTGCTCTATTTTAAGCGTAAACGATGTAAAAACATTTGCTGAATATAATATTGAAAGAGTAATAGCCTCTGGCAGAAGCCATTAAACATATTTGCTGCGGCTTCAACAACGAAGGTTATACAGACCATCCAGAAAGGCGGGAATAAAGCTCCCCGGCCCGGCAACCTGCTGCGCTACCTGCCCACCAACCTGTGACATCAGCCAGCAGGCGGTGGCAACATGATGCAAGCGATCTCCCTCCAACGCACAAAATGCAGCCACAACGGCAGAAAGTGCACAACCGGTACCGACCACCCGTGTCATTAACTTATCGCCACCACTCACCGCAAAAACACGTTCGCCATCAGTGATATAATCTACCGCACCGGTAACCGCGACTATCGCCCTGGTTTGCTGTGCTAATTGGCGGGCCGCTGGCAGTGCTGCCCGTGAGTCATCCAGGCTATCAACCCCGCGCCCCATAGCCGTCAGGCCGCTGAGAGCCATGATTTCCGAGGCATTACCGCGTATCGCTGCCGGTTTCAGCACGAGTAAATGGTGGGCAAAATCAGTGCGATAGCTCAATCCACCGACCGCCACGGGGTCCAGCACCCACGGCGTTGCTGATTGATTGGCAGCCGTAATCGCCGCCAGCATGGATTCGGCCCGTGCCCGATACAACGTACCAATATTGATCAGTAAACTATCAGCCGCAGCACTGAATTGTGCCGCCTCTTGTGCCTCAACCACCATTGCCGGGAAAGCACCCAATGCCAGCAATACGTTAGCGGTAAACGATTGCACCACCTCGTTAGTCAGGCAATGAACCAACGGTGGCGTGAGGTAAAATTGCTGTAAACCGGCTTCGGCCAGTGCATCAGGGAACGGTGTGATTGAAATGTCAGAGTGAGTGGTGTTCATGATATCCCCACCAGCGAACAAGAAGGGGTACCGTTGCTTATGAACTCAACAAGGATACCGCGACTTCCCTCCGCTGGTATAATCCAGATCAGGTAATACGGGTAAGATCTCAGCCATTGCGTTATTTAGCGCCAGGCACCCCGAGTCAACGAGCTTTATTATTAACACAATTAGCAGTAATCAAACACCCTTAGGCATAATCAGCACTTATCGCATTTTGACGCAGCCGCTATCAGTGCCTGCCCCAGTGCCAAGCCACCATCACCAGCAGGCAGGCGCTGGGGCATCAATAGCTGGAAGTCGTGCAATTGTTCGCTAAGTAATTCACGTAGCAATCGGTTATGCAGCACGCCGCCAGAAAATGCAATAGTTTCAATACCAAAGCGCTGTGCTGCCTGCCGCGCCAAAGTCGCAAACCCCTGTGCCAGAGCAAAATGAAAGGCATAAGCCCGTTCAGCCGGTGCAGCATCAAAAGCCAGCCATTGCTGCCAGAAGGTGGCCAAGTCCAATTGATTATCGCGCAGTGGCATAGTGACGGGTGGAACTGTTCTGGAACTTTGCCATGCCAGTGCCTCCAACAGGCAAGCAGCTTCTCCCTCCCAGCTGATGGCCTGCGGTATAATATTTAGCGCCGCCGCTACCGCATCAAATAACCGCCCCGCCGATGAAGCTAATGGCGCATTAATACCGCGCGCAATCGCCCGCGCCAGTACCTCACCCTGCGGTTGGGGGATCGCTGCTGCCTCGGGCACGTTTTGCCAATTCGGGACAAAACGCTGAAACTGCGCCAGTAAATTACGCCACGGCTGGCGCGAGGCCAAATCCCCACCGGGTAAAGCCACCGCAGGCAAACCGCCAACGTATTCACAATTCACATAATCCACTCGTAGGCATTCGCCGCCCCACAGTTGCCCATTCGCGCCATAGCCCAGCCCGTCCAGCGCCAGGCCTATCACCGCTCCAGCTTGACGCGGCCAACCATGCTCTGCCAGGCAAGCCGCCAAATGAGCATGATGATGCAGCACTTCCACGCAGGGAATGTTGTGTTGCGCCGCCCATTCTCGGCCAAATTGGTGACTGACATAAGCGGGATGCGCATCTACCACCACCGCCTGCGGGGTAAAATGATAAATATCGCAAAACAGCGCGAGTAACTGCTGCTGTTGCTGCGCAATATCGCGATCGTCCAGATCACCCAAATGCTGACTTAGTACCGCATTGCTGTCTCGCAGCAAGCAAAAGGTATTTTTCATATCGGCCCCCAGCGCCAAAATAGCGGGTTGCTGGCTAAACCCTGGCGGCAACTCGAAAGCGTCTGGTACATAACCTCGGGCGCGGCGCAGCATTTCAGCCCCGCGCGGCGTCAGGCGCACCAATGAGTCGTCTGCGCGTTGCACGATTTCCCTGTCGTGCAGCAGCCAGTAATCGGCAATTTCACTCAAGGCACTCAGGGCCTGTTGATTACTCAGAGCGGGCGGCTTACCTCTACCATTACCGGAGGTCATCACCAACGGGCGCGCCACCTGTTGCAGCAGCAAATGTTGCAGTGGGTTAGCCGGCAGCATCACGCCAATTTCGGGTAACTCGGGCGCAACCGCCGCACAAAGTGGGCTTTCCGGCTGTTTCGCCACCAGAACTATCGGGGCGGCCGGGCTGCGTAGCAAACCGAGCAACGCAGCATGATCAGCACCTTGTACACAGCTTTGCAGCCAATCGGCATCTGGTAACATTACCGCCAGCGGCTTGGTGGGGCGATGTTTGCGTTCACGCAAGCGGGCCACGGCGATAGCATTGGTGGCATCCACCGCCAGATGAAAACCACCCAGCCCTTTGACGGCCACAATTTCGCCCGCCAACAGTGCAGCAGCGGCTTGCTCTAATGCGGAGAAGCCCTGCGCTAAAGCCTGCCCATCCGCTCCCGTTAGCCACAGTTGCGGGCCACAATCCGCGCAGGCATTGGGCTGGGCATGAAAACGACGGTCTGCGGGGTGGTCATATTCGGCCTGACAAGCCGCACACAACGGGAACTTGCTCATGGCAGTATAGGGCCGGTCATACGGCATTTGGTGGATAATAGTAAAACGTGGGCCGCAATGGGTGCAGTTGATAAAAGGATAATGGTAGCGACGGTTAGCAGGGTTATTCATTTCACTCAGGCAAGCATCACAGGTCGCGGCATCCGGCACAATTTGGGTGTCCATCTGCCCGGCCCCGCTGTGCTGAATCACGAAATCCAGCGGCGGCCGTACCCAATGGTATGGTGTGGTATCAATGCTATCAATGTGCGCCAATGGTGGGCAATCTTGTGGCAACAGTTGCAAGAAATCTGCCACCGCTGGGGCTTGCCATAGGTGAACCGTCACCCCCGCACTGTCGTTACTAACATCCCCTTGCAGGCCAAAACGGTGGGCAAGTTGCCAGATATAGGGGCGAAAACCCACCCCTTGCACCTTACCTTTTATCCGCAGACTGAGACCGTTTTTATCCACAAAAACTCCTTCGCAAGGCTGCCAGCAACCTATTTTATAGCTTGGAGATCGCGGGGCGACTGCACCGATGGGCGCTCCGGCGACTTACGTCGCTACGACCCATCCGCCACATTTCCCCGCCTATCAACTTTTTTAATCACCTGCGACTTCAAGAACAAATGGGATCCCAAAAGCCATTGGAGTTGCAGGTAGGCAGCAAGTAAGCAAATCCCGATGAGCTGACACAAGTCAGTGATTCGGGTGCGCGAACGCAGCTAACACCCCTGCGGCTTCAAGGACAAATGGGATTAGCATATACGGGGCAATGGCTCATCCAACGGCAAATCCAGTTTACGTGAAACGCCAAATGCGCCACATAACCGCACCTGTTTATTCTCGGTCACCTGCCCGATAACGGCGGCAGCACGGCCGAGTGGGTGGCGTTGTAATTCAGCTAAAACAGCATCTTGCGCCTCAGGTGAGACCACCAGCACCAGCTTGCCCTCATTGGCAAAGTTGAGCGCATCCAGCCCGAGTAATTCACAAATGCCGCGTACCGCCGGTTTTAAGGGTAAATCCGCTTCGTTGATTTCCATACCACAGCCGCTGGCGGCGGCAAATTCGTGCAGAATCGCCGTGACGCCACCACGAGTAGCATCACGCAGCGCCCGCACACCGCTAATATGGCGTAGTGGCGCAATCAACGGTGCCAGCAGCGCGCAATCACTGGTCAGTTCCGCCTCCAGCCCCAAACCTTCGCGTAGATTTAGGATAGTTGCGCCATGATCGCCCAAGGTGCCACTGACCACGATCCGATCGCCCGCGCGGATCATCGCGGTTCCCCAGTGGATATCTGCTGGGATCACGCCGATGCCGGTGGTATTGATAAAGATCTTATCAGCCGCGCCGCGCTGAACCACTTTGGTGTCGCCGGTGACTATCTGAATGCCCGCTTGCTGTGCGGTGGCCGCCATTGAATGCACAATGCGCTCAAGAGAAGCCATCGGTAGCCCTTCTTCCAAAATAAAACCACAGGAAAGATAGCGCGGAGTCGCGCCACTCACCGCCACATCATTGGCCGTGCCGCACACCGCCAGTTTGCCGATATCGCCGCCGGGAAAGAAAATAGGATCAATCACATAGCTGTCGGTCGATACCGCCAGTCGATCCCCCTGTGCAACCAGATCCGCCAGCGCAATACGCGCCTGATCTTCCCGCTCATTCAGAGCCGGGTTAGAAAACGCCGCCAAAAACAGAGATTCTATCAAGCTCTGCATTGCCCGCCCGCCACTACCGTGTGCCAGGGTAATCTCTTGTTTATTCATTTAGTTGTGACCCATTGAAAATAATACCTAAAGTAATTGGAGTTGCAGGTAGGCAGCAAGCGAACGCATCCCGATGAGCTTACACAAGTAAGTGATTCGGGTAAGTGAGCGCCGCTAACACCCCTGCGGCTTCAAGTACGAAGGGCTATCGGTATTGATGATAGGCGGCGCAAGCCCCTTCGGAGGAAACCATCAGCGCCCCAAATGCATTATCTGGCGTGCATTCGCCACCAAACAGCGGGCATTGATCCGGTTTGCAACGCCCGGTCAATACATCGCCGCAGCGGGATCGCGGATCATCGGCCACTTGCTGCTGCTGCGGGGTGAAGCGCCGTTCAGCATCAAACGCCTGATAAGCCGGGCTAAGCTGTACACCGGAATCAGCGATTTCGCCCAAGCCACGCCACTCGCTGCGCTCTTTGGTGGCAAATACCTCGGTCAGCGCCTGTTGCGCTAGCAGGTTGCCGCTGTCGGGCACAATGCGCCGATATTGATTTTCCACCGCACAACGCCCACTGACCATCTGCTCCAGCAGCATCACCAGCCCTTGCAAAATATCCAGCGGCTCAAAGCCGGTGACCACCAGCGGTTTATTGAATTGGCTGCATATAAAGTCGTATGGCGTAGTACCAATCACCATGCTGACATGGCCGGGTGCGAGGAAACCGTCAATGCGCACATCGGGTTGTTGTAGCAGGCTGCGCAAGGTAGGAATGATAGTGATGTGCTGGCAGAACACGGTGAAGTTGGTCAGCCCCAGCCGTTTGGCTTGTTGCAGTGTTAAGGCGGTAGCAGGCATGGTGGTTTCAAAACCGAGGCCGAAAAATACCACTTCGCGATCAGGATGGCGCTGTGCCAATGTCAGGGCATCCAGCGGCGAGTAAACCACACGAATATCTGCCCCGCGCCGCTTGGCATCCAGCATTGAGCCATTACGCCCTGGCACCCGCATGGCGTCGCCGTAAGTGCAGAAAATCACCTGTGGGTGAGCGGCAATTTCCAAACAACTGTCGATACGGCCCATCGGCAATACACACACCGGGCAACCCGGCCCGTGAACAAATTCCAAACCCTCTGGCAGCAGTTGATCCAGACCAAATTTGAAGATCGCGTGCGTGTGGCCGCCACACACTTCCATAATTTGCAGCGGCAAGCGTTGTTGATCGGCAAGTTGTGGCAGTAAGGTTTCGATCCGCTGTAATAATGCACTGACCAGTGCTGGATCGCGGAATTCATCAACGTAGCGCATCATTAGCCTCGCTGGCGACATCATCCAGATCCAGCCCAACGGCTTGCATATGGGCTAATGCCGCCAGTGTTTGCCGGGCTTCGTCTTCATCAAGCAAGCTCATAGCAAACCCGACATGCACCAATACCCATTGGCCGAGCAGGTCAGACGGTGACTCGTCGCACACCAACGCGATATTGATTTCACGTTTGACGCCACTCACTTCCACCCATGCCAGTTGATGAATATCTTCCCCCACCGCAACTATTTTGCCAGGTACGCCTAAGCACATCGCTGTGCCTCCAGCCATTCAAGCCACAACTCCATTCCCTCGCCACTACTGGCTGACAGCGCAATCACCTGAATTTCAGGATTCACCTGACGGGCATAATTAATACACTGCTCAATATCAAAATCCAGATAGGGCAACAGGTCGATTTTATTGATAATCATCAGTGTGGAAGCGGCAAACATATGGGGATATTTCAGCGGTTTATCTTCGCCTTCTGTTACCGAAAGCACCGCCACTTTATGCCGTTCGCCAAGGTCAAAGCTGGCCGGACACACCAAATTACCCACGTTCTCAATAAACAACAGGCTGTCATTGCTGAGATTCAAGCGGTGCGCGGCATCATGCACCATCTGCGCATCCAGATGGCAGCCTTTGCCGGTATTGACCTGAATCGCCGGGACACCGGTGGCGCGAATGCGTTCGGCATCATGGGTCGTTTGCTGATCACCTTCAATCACCGCGCAAGGCACTTGCCCAGCCAGCAACTGCAAAGTGGTGGTCAACAGCGTAGTTTTGCCGGAACCGGGGCTGGAAACAAAATTCAGCGCCAGAATATGTTGCTCGACAAAATGCTCACGGTTATGGCTGGCTAACTGATTATTTTTGCTCAGCACATCTTGCTCGATTTGCAACAAACGGCGCTGCCCCATGCCCGGCGCATGGCTACCGGCTTCACCCTGACCATAATGCAGCCCCAGCTTGTCAGCATGAACTTGCGGGGTGAAAGGCTCAGCGGCGGGGGCGTCTGTGTCCTCGGGTTCAGTTATCGCTATCGGTTCTGGCGCTTTGCCATGATAGTGATGGTGAACATCACCCTGATGGTAATAGTAGTGGTGGTGAACAATCACCGGCTGCATCCCCTTGGCAACATATTTGTGTTTATGTTTATGCTGAATCTTTTGCGCCGGGGCATCACTTTCGTGATGATCATGGTGGTGGCCGTCATCGTGATGATGATGATGGTGATCGTCATGGTGGTCGTGGTGGTGATCATCATGTTGATGATTGTCGTCGCCCTCGATCGTTCTCTCGCCGCTGGCGCAACCACAAGTCGTACACATAGGAATTCACTCCTTCAGAATTATTCCACTTCTATCTGTTTCACCTGCAAATTGCTGCCACTCTCTACTTGCAGAGCATGGCTGCCGCAATGCGGGCACCCGGCATCATGCCGTTCAATGGCAACACTGTTACTGCACTCCCAACACCAGGCCACTGCGGGCAAGGTGCTGAGATGCAATTGGCAATTTTCTGCCAGTGTTTTGCGGCTGGCGGCCTCAAAACTGAAGCGTAAGGCACTCTCTTCAATACAGGAGAGCGCGCCAATTTCCAGCCAGACCGCGGTTATTCTTTTGGCACCGTTAAGCCGCGCCTGTTTTTCAATCAGCTCCAGTGTGCTGAGACACAAACTGATTTCATGCATGTTGATTCTTGATTTGGCTAACTTTGTTAAACAACGCCCGCCGCCGTGGGTTGGCGGGAGCATCGGCATCCACTACCGGCAGTGAGAGCGCCATACGCGCACTTTGCTCCGCCAGTTGTAACGCCTGCTCAGCACTGAGCGAGGTGTCCAGCGGTGACATCAATGAGCGGCTCAAATACTGGCCGCAACCGGTGATTTCGCTGACAATAAAACCAATGCTACCGCAAGGAAGTGCCAACATCAGGCGCTCCCCCACCGCACGACGTTGCCAGCTCTGCTGCGGCCCTGGTAATACCACTAAACTCAGCATCCACGGGGTCAATAACGCGCCAATCCATTGCTGCTCAAATAACTGAAATCCGCAGGCGCGCAGCGCAATGTGGTCACGGTAAAAGGGCAAGCCGCGCATTTCATCGGCAGCCACCTGGCCGAAAACCTGTTCCAGCAATGCCGCTGGGTTTTGCTCATGACCGGCAATAACATCAGACATGACTTTCTTCTCGTGCCTTGAGTGTGACTCCACTGGCCTGTAATGCCGCCAGAATCTGTTCCAGCGCTGGCTCTATGGCCCGCGTGACTGTCGGCGTCAGGCCGATATTCGGTGCCAGTGATTCGGGCACCACCCCCACCAGAGTGAGCTGGCGCGGGAACTCATCAGTCAATTGCAGCGCCATCAGCACATCACATAACCCCAACTGATGCGGTGACACTTTGCGGCTAAACATCGCCGGGATCTCTTTATCGCGCAGTACCGCAACACTACCCGGTGGTTGCCCGGTGAGCACCGCATCAGCCACAATCAAATGTTCGCGATTCGCCATCGCTTCCATCAGTTCCAGCCCAGCCGTGCCACCATCCAGTACGTCAAGCTCCGGTGGGATGTGAAAGCGCTGCTCCAGCGCTTCAACAATTCGCACACCGACAGCTTCATCGCTGAGTAATAAATTACCTATACCTAATACCAAAATCCCCATCACAGCACCTTGACTTTGGTCACTTCGTTGCCCGTTGTATCAACAATATGTACAGCACAGGACATACACGGGTCGAATGAGTGAATGGTTCGCACCACTTCGAGCGGTTTGGCCGGATCTGCAACCGGTGTCCCCACCAGCGCTTGCTCGTATGGCCCCGGCTCATCGTTATAATTGCGTGGGCCAGCGTTCCAGGTTGATGGCACCACCGCCTGATAGTTGGCGATTTTGCCATCCTTGATAACCACCCAGTGCGACAACATGCCGCGTGGCGCTTCTTCAAAGCCCACACCGCGAATTTCGCCGGTTAACGGAATATCCGGCTTGATAAAGGTTTCGACATCACCAGTACCAATATTGGTGACCAGCGCGGTCCATTGCTGGGCTAGGGTTTCATGCAGCACACAGCAATGCACCGCACGGCCAATAATGCGCCCCAGAGTCGAGGGCAACTGTTCGGCGGTAATGGCCTGCCCGCTCAGTTTTTGGTAAGCCGCACCGATGTCAGTGAAATGCTGTTTAGTCGGTGCATGTCCGGCGGCCAGCCCGCACATCAGCCACGCCAGCGGCCCCACTTCCACGGTTTTGCCATAGAAAGTGGGCGCTTTTACCCACGAATATTTGCCGTCTTCCTGCCAGCCGGTGTAATTCGGGTTGGTTTTCCCCTCCCACGGGGCCAGCGGTTCGTCGTCCTGATACCAAGCGTGTTTGCCGCTCTCGGCGATACCTTCTATCAAATACGGATCGTTGTGATTGGCTATCGGGCGGAAAGCCCCCTTTGCCAGATAACCGCCCGGCAGCAGGAAGGTTTCCCCTTTACGATCGGTTGGCAGCTCCGGCACGCTAAGGTAGTCATCCGCCCCTTTGCCCAGATTGAGCCAGTTCGGATAGTGAGCAGCGATCACCGCGGTATCGACCTTATAAACCTGCTCAATAAAGCTGCCCAGCCGGTCAATAAAGGATTTCACCAACATCAGGCGTTCCAGATTGAGCACACTTGGCATATCCAGATTGATTGGGTTGGCAACCCCGCCCACCGCCAGATTCTGAATATGCGGTGTTTTACCGCCGAGCACCGCCACTATACGGTTGGCATCACGCTGGCATTCCAGCGCTTGCAGGTAATGCGCTACTGCAATCAAATTGACCTCTGGCGGCAATGCCATCGCCGGATGGCCCCAATAGCCGTTGGCGAAAATGCCTAACTGCCCGCTGGCGACCAAATCTTTGATTTTCTGCTGTACCCGGGTGAACTCTTCAGCACTGTTCAACGGCCAACTGGACAACCCACTCAGCATCGCCGCCGCTTTTTGTGGCGAGGCTTGCAGCGCCGAGGTGATATCCACCCAATCGAGCGCCGAGAGTTGATAGAAATGGACGATATGGTCATGAATACTGTGCGCAGCCAGAATCAAGTTACGGATATGCTGCGCATTAACCGGCACTTCCATCCCTAATGCATTTTCCACTGCCCGCACTGAAGCAATGGCATGAATGGTGGTACAGACGCCGCAAATGCGCTGCACAATCATCCAGGCATCGCGCGGATCGTTACCTTGTAAAATTTCTTCCATGCCACGCCACATGGTGCCGGAGGACCAGGCTTTAATGACTTTGCCGTCCTCAATTTCGCAGTCGATCCGCAGGTGCCCCTCAATACGGGTGACGGGATCAATGGTGATGCGTTGGCTCATGCTTTACCTCTGTCTGATTATTCTTATGTAACTGTCCGTGAGCAGGAAGCACCGGCAACAGTCGAATCAATAAAATGTAGGCACAGACCTCAATGGCAACGAAGCCGATGGAGATCAGGATTTCACTGGTGGTAGGGAAGTAGTTGTAGCCGCCGCCGGGGTTGAAGGCTAAGAGTGAGTAATTGAGCCGCCACAGCGCCCCACCACTTATCATGCAAAGCGCCCCGATAAACAGTAAGCGGCTATCTTCTCTGGCCCGCCGAATACGGAAGATCAGTAGCGGCAAGGCCATCAGGACAATTTCAGCCCAGAAAGCGATGGCATAGCGGTCAAAATGCCACAGGTATTCCGTCTTATGGCGCACCATAACTTCACCGAGGCGAAACACGATAAACAGCAGTAAAAAGATGTCGATGATGGTGGTTAATCGTGTGAATAATGGCGCTTCATTGGCTCCCCGCCCCCGTAATCCGGCCTGTACCAGCGAGCCTTCGAAAATAACAATCGAGAAGCCCAAAATGGCGGCGGTCAGTAGGGAGAACAGCGGCAACATCTCGTAGCTTTGCCATAACGGATGGATCTTGGCACCGGCGGCGATCATTAATGATCCCATTGAAGACTGGTGCATGGTCGGCAACAGCGCACCGAGCGCGATAACAAAAAACATCACTTTGTTCAGCCGCTTGAGCGAAACTTTCCAGCCCAAGCGTTCAAACAGCGCCGGAGCAAACTCCACTGCCATCACGCCGATATAAATGGTCATACAGACGGCGGTTTCGAATAGCACCGAATTGACGTTGAAATGGCCGGGAATAAAGAAGTAAGGCAAGTTCCAGTAACGGCCCACGTCAATGGTGATGGATAGCCCACCGAGCGCGTAACCAAACAAACTGGCGAGCAGCGCCGGGCGCACCAGCGGGTGATATTCGCCTCGGTTGAACACGTAAACCGCCCAGGCCAATGCGCAGCCGCCGCACGCCAAACCGGTGCCGACCAGCAAGTCGAAAGCAATCCAGATCCCCCACGGGAAGCCGCCATTCAAGTCACTGACCGACCCCAAGCCCAGCACCAAACGTTTGACAATCAACAGCGCGCACAGCACCACAAAAGGCGCTAACAGCATCACCGGCCAACTGACCAGCCGCCCACCCAGTGGGCTGGATTTATGCATCGTCATCATGGCCGTCCTTTTTATCGTGCTTGTCAGAATCGCTGTCTTTGCGCTCATCACGGGTATTGCGATGCACCAACGCGGTGACCCCCGCCAAGACCGCCAGCGGTAGGATCATGCCTTTGTACAAGGTGTGCTGGACATGCTCAGAGCGCGCGCCGGTCGCCAGTTCTGCCAGAGGGGGTAAATCGAGTTTCTCGGTCGGAATGCCAGCCAGCACCAATACCTGAGTGCCGCCGCCCTCTTTCTCGCCATAAATATGCTGATCATAATGAGCGACCGGATGCTCGTAGGTGTCGTTGGCGCTGAGTGTTTGGCGCGGGAAGCGATAATTCTCGCCCGGTTTCAACGTCAGCCGCCGTTGTGCTTCTGACAGCAATTCTTCGCGGGTGCCGAATATCACCGCTCCAGTCGGGCAGACCTCGACACAGCCGGGCAAACCGCCTTTATCAAGCCGCTCGACGCCCTTCTGGTTGCACAATTCACATTTATGAATCTTGCCAAACGGGTTGTGATAATCGTATTTCGGCACATTGAACGGGCAGCCGACCATGCAGTAGCGGCAACCGGTGCAGACATCCGGGTCATAGTGAACAATGCCGGTTTTAGCATCTTTGCGCAGCGCACTAACCGGGCAGACGGAAACACAATTAGGATCAACGCAGTGCATACATTGCTTTTTGATATAAGCGTAGCCGTCTTCTAATTGATCTTTATGAATACCCGCACCGCTAGTCCAGACCTGAATGATATTGTTGGTATAGGGGCTGAGTTTGTCATTATCAGACCAAAGGGCTTCACCACTGACGTAGATCTCGTTGTGATTAACCTGCTGACATTTGCTCACACAGGCCTGACAGCCCACACATAATGTCGAGTCATACAACATGCCCAGCGCACCGGGGATCGGTGGTCGATTCTGTACCTCAGCTTTGCTGCTGGGGGAAAGCCCCGCCAACAGCACGCCGCCGGACGCTAATTTGAAAAAGTGACGTCGGTTCACGGCTATTCCTCCCGCGATGAGTGATCGTCATCTTTAGGGCGCTGCTTCTGTTGCCGCCCCAGTTCACGTACCGTCATCAGGCTGACACCGGCGACCAATCCCACCACGCCGCCCAGCAGTGCCGTCGCGGTCGTCGAAATCTCGCCGCCTTCTGGATTATGAATCAGGGGTTTTTCAGCACGCGGTGTCGGGTTCTCGACATTCGCCAGTTGGGCGATGCCTTTGGTGAAGCCAATCCCTTCTTCATTACAGCCATAGCAAGGGTGCCCAATCCCTACCGGCCAAATCCCGCCGCCAACATCGCAGAACTCCAGTGTCGGGCAGTTGCCGTAGGTCTCCGGCCCTTTGCAGCCGAGATGATAAAGGCACCAACCCTGCCGATGACCTTCATCGCCAAACTGGCGGGCAAAACGGCCAGCATCAAAGTGGGGTCGGCGCTCGCAGTTTTCATGGATCAAGCGGCCATAAGCAAAGGTCGGACGGTTTTTGCTGTCCAATGCCGGTGGCCGCCCGAAGGTAATGATATGGGCCACTGTTGCCAGGAAATTATGTGGATTGGGTGGACAGCCGGGGATATTTATCACGGTTTTGCCCGGTAGTGCTGCTTGCAAACTCACCGCACCAGTCGGGTTGCCACCGGTCGCTGGCACACCGCCCCAGGCGGAACAGGAACCAATAGCAATAATGGCCGCCGCATGTTCTGCAGCTTCACGGATATGCTCGACAATCGGTTTACCCGCCACCATGCAGTAAATTCCACCGTCTTTCAGTGGAATCGACCCATCCACCACCAGCACATATTTTCCTTTGTACTGCTCAATAGCCCGGTGTTTATTCTCCTCCGCTTGCTCACCAAAGGCAGCAGAGAGCACTTCGTGATACTCCATTGAGATAACACTCAACAGCAGGTTCTCAATGGTCGGGTGAGTTGAACGTAACAGTGATTCAGTACAACCAGTACACTCCTGAGCGCCAATCCAGATAACCGGCGGGCGCTGGGGTGAACTGACTGTGTTGGCAATTTCAGCAACCGCTTTGCTGCTAAGACCCATGGTGGCCGCCAATGCGGCACAGAGCTTCATAAAATCACGACGGTTAACGCCATGCTGGGAAAGCATGTTTTTTTCCCCTGTCATTATTATTCTATTGTTCACATACCCGAGATTAACAACGGGTATATCCCTATAAAAAGAATGGTTTCTGTTAATAGTTTGTAACTTTGAGTTTTTAATTAAGTTGATCTTTATCAATGGAAATTGATTGAGTGCAGACAGGGGAAATATCTGTGAACTAAAACCGTTTCAGCAACTATTTCATTTGCCAGAAATTTAAAAACCTGTCAGGTAGCAATATGACGCGGGTTAATACAATTGAATATCATTAGGCTCAATAGAGTGGCTCGCCATAATTAATTTAATTAATTATTAGTTTTTTTAGTTACTTAACTAGAAACAAAAATTTCACTTTCATAAAAAATGAAATGAGAAAAATTCGTAAATATAAATCTGACATGGCAATTTATAATTAATTTAACAGCAGCACTAATATGAATTGTTAAATCTGGCAGCCATCAGATTTTTATCAATTTCATTCAGTTTGAAGATTTGTCACCGGTGTTTTTACCCTTTTTAGTAGCACATATCAATGTTACAAAACGGATCATCATGGGATAACAGTTGAAATATAATGAGTTAATTATGTACTTTGTGCATGAATCAATTTATGGCGAAGCAAGTCGTGCCATGCTTAATTTACCGATTAATATTCAATCAGTTATATACTAAAAGGGGTGACCTATCTCCATACTAGTCAATGGGTTACGATCACAACACAAGGTAATACGGTCACTATCACACCATGCTGATATTTTAGTCGCACAAAAACTACCGCTCAATCTGTAAAGTTCAAGGGCAGATCAGACTGGACGGTGAAAATAGCTCTCTGACATTTTTCACCACATCCTCTTGATTAGCAAAAAAGGATTAAGGTGACTCCCGGCTATCTCCAGTGATTACTGGAACACCATTCGGCTGATTACTACACCGTCAAATGGCATTTCTGAATTTAAATATTCAAATTCTTTTCTATATTCGTCCATTAGCTGGCGGCGCAAATCAGTAATAGATATTTGACGAACTGTCTGATAATCGCGATTGGAAAGCAAATTCACCGTCGCTGCACGAATAACCGGCACCATCGCGATCACTCTCTTAACATCATCATCATCACCAGTGGCAATCCCTAATTCCAACTGTAAATAACGCTCCGATTTATTATCGTCCAGCGTAATGATCATGTTCTTAATTTCGACAAACTGAACCGTTTTTTCGCCTCGAACAAAAGACTTGCCAGTCGTTACTAACTCACGGTTTAACTTCGCCCAGAACGTATTACACCCCAACAAAGTTATAGTGGCTAATATGGCTAACAATAGAAACAACCATATTTTCAACGGAAATGTTACTTTCTTCCTGTTCATTGATAGTCCTTTATACAGTTATTAGAACCGTACTGTCATCACCTACAGTATTTGGCAAGATGTGTGCCAATACTTAACAAATTGATAATAAAAAATATTTTAAAACAACCAAAAATGGCCCTCTCAGCAGCAGAGATTGGCAGAGAGATACCCGCTAAAATATTTCCACATGATCAATATCACCGATAGAACCAACAACTTCTCCAGTTTATTAAAGACACTTTAAGCCACCATGATTTATTCTTTACTTTTCACAAAATGAAAACACATTTAGCCCCCGATAATGATGAGCATTTCCACAACTATTTACCCTGGGATGGTGCAAAGAATAATATGAAAAACGTCACTTATATCATTAATCACTGGTCAATTGACTTGACTTCAGGTTTTATCACTCACCAAGTGACACAAGAACAGAAACGCTTGGGTGAATACCAATTAAAACTGATCTCTGTGCTGCTGGAACATGCCGGTCAGATTTTATCCCGCGAACAATTAACCACTTTAGTATGGAAACGCCGGGTTATTGGCAATAACAGTCTGCCGAATGCTATTCACACTTTACGTATGGCACTGGGCGACAAAAATAAGCAACAGCGTATTATTCAAACTATCCCTAAAATGGGTTATCTATTGGACACCTCCTTTTGCGAACTTATTGAAAAAAGCGCCGAAGCAGAACTTGAGTCTCCCACAGAACCAATGACCGGCGATCAGGCACTATTTTCCTCCACCGCTCCACGACAAATAGTGGAAGCAGCAGAGCTGGCGGCTAATTCACCTAAAAATGAACATACTGCGGCAACACAAGTGACAATACTAGCTCAGAATAATCACGCTGTGGTGCCTATACCAGGTGCAACCCATTCCCTACAACGCATTTTTAACAGCAGACGTCTGTCAGCCAGTTTGTTGTTAGTTATCATAATTATTACCAGCTTCAGCTATTTATTACTGCAACAACAAGAGAGGCCACAATATCCCACTATCGAAAAAAAACAGGAGATGTATAACAATACCGCCTGTTCTAATCAGCCGATATCCGATGTACGCTGAATACCACTTTTCAGATTGCCCCTTGTGTTAAGCGGCAGTGAATAATGACAATTTACCACTAGCATCAGAGTATTCAGCGCGATAGAGAGAGACAAATGGTTACTGCACGTAATTGCCTGTCGATATTGTAGAGAAAACAATATCAGGCAATTACATAAATAATGTTAGAGATTTGACTTACTGAATTTATCAGCTATAAAATCATCTATCTTGGTGGCAAAAACATGATGCAACTCTTGTGATGGGTGTGAGTTATCATTAAAAGAAAAACCATGCTGAATATTCAACTTACTTTTCCTCCCGAATTCAATATATCCCGAGTGATATGACATTTCATTCTCATACCCCAGCTCTTCCGCTTCAGCCAAGATATCAATCAAGTCTTTATTAATATCATAAAAATATATATTTAAATCCTTATTTTCAATATTAAGTCTATCAACCAAGAATTCCAATCTAAAATTATGAGATTTAGCGATATTTGAAATATCTTTTTGGAACTGCTTATCTTTTATCTTTTTTACACCCGGCGTAACTGAAGGGTCAGGCATCCCCATAACCACTATGTTTTTTGCTCCTTTTTTTATCATTCTATTAATATTTTTTTCCTGACTACGGATAACTTTGTCAACATCTCGTTTATGGAATGTCATATAATCGTTTGAACCAAGGGATATGATAGCTAAATCATCATTTTTAAACTTAACCCCTTTAATTTGTTTAGACAAATTAGACATAAAACAGAACGTTGGATTTAATTTACTGTAGCTTGCAGAAACAGCACCACCTTCAGCTTTATTGATAACTTCAACATTCATATATAGTGGTGACGTCAGAAAATCAACCCACGTAAATCCATTGGTGAATCGGCCTTGATGATATTGCGACGCAGATGGAAGTAAACCAAAAGTTTTATTTAACATTCTGCCCTTAGAGTCAGAAAGACTATCACCAAAAACGAGCACTTTTTTAATACCCGTGGGATCACGCAGTTGAATATGAGAATTAGTTGCTGCTATCATTTTTTGAGCTAAGGGGAATTCTTCTTTAGTCGGATTTTGTAATGCAGAACCGTCAATAACATCTTGACTGTTGATTTCATTCTGATGCTGACACCGATGAGCAAAAATACGCGCTTCGTTTAAATTAATAAATATCATAATCCCCTCAACTATTTATAGAAAAAACCAAAATTGTTAATTAATAATACACATTAAGATACTGACACATATAAATAAACCCAACAAGACAAACATAACCCTGCTGAATACAAAATCACTTAATATACATTCATTATAGTTAGGGAATTATGGCATATATTTATAATCTATCTTTCATATTTCGCGTTTGATATTACACTTATATCTAAAATGATTCGAGTTGCAGGAGGTCAGCAACTCGAATCATTTAGGATATACTTCTATTTATTATTAAAATAATCTCAATAACTCAAAATTAATCGTAGATTTAGAGCACCATTAAGCGACTTGCTTATTATCCGATAGATTAAAAACAGAAACAGCCTCTGTCAGTTGGCGAGCCTGTTCTTCCAACGAAGCGGCGGCAGCAGCAGACTCTTGTACTAATGAAGCATTTTGCTGGGTAACACCGTCCATTTCTGCCACCGCCTGACCAATCTGGCTGATACCACGACTTTGTTCATCTGAAGCAGAGGCAATCTCTCCCATAATGTCGGTTACATTAGTCACTCTGTTCATCGTTTCTCCTGCTTCAGCAACTTGTCGTGAGCCAACATCAACCCGCAACACCGATCACTGATCAGCCCTTCAATTTCCTCAGCAGCCTGCGCACTGCGTTATGCCAAATTACGTACTTCACTCGCAACCACAGCAAAACCACGCCCCTGCTCACCGGTTCGAGCAGCGTTAACTGCGGCATTCAACGCCAGAATATTTGTCTGAAAGGCAATACTGTTTATTACGCCGATAATATCTGCAATACGGCGTGAGCTTTCAGTAATGCTGCTCATGGTTGCGACCAATGCCGCCAGTAGTGCCTGCTGACACCATGTAACCAATAATGCGACCCGCAAGCTGGCAGCGTCGGTTGCTTTATCGACGGCGGAATTGTCCCCCTCTACTGCACTACCAAACTCGCGGCTAAGGGAGGGATAGTCGTGGTTAAACACACGTTGAAAATCTTCATAGCGATCTTCTTTGACCGCCTTAAACATAGGCTCGCCCCCTATTACTTAATAATTCAGACCAACTTTGGATCGCTTTATCTGCCAGTAAGGGGTCTATCGCTACATGGGATTGCAGCTTAAATCTTGCTAAATCCTCTTGGGTATTTTTAAGCGCCGCACCTGTCGAAGTCAGTTCACGATCAGCATCTGCCGTTGCCCCATTTTGACGATATATTGCCGCTCGGATTAAACGAGTAGCCACACGAAAATATTGGTTATTACCTTTATTAATAATACTCACACTCTTCTGTTGATTGGCGCTTACCTGCAAAGAATGAGTTAATTGATTAAGTGAAAATAATGTAAATATTGAGACGTCGCCCCATAACAACAAAAATATAACAAGAAATAATAATAACGCCATCCTGATGGTGATATGTTTTAGGAAACTCACGGCAATCCCCCTACTTCTTATTTTTTAATTTATTCCCCTAATAATTCAAGGTGTTTATCGTTGATAATCTCTATGGCAAAAGTCATTAATTACCAAGACTAACTGCAAAAACAGCATAAAACCACAGCAAAAGATCAGCACAACCGAGCGATAATAATAAATTGATTGATCCAGTCTATTAAAGTGTAATGAACGATCACTTTATTTGATAGATAAATGATTAACAACTCTCGCTAGTTTCAATTAGATATGTATTTATTCTGAATATAAATACGGCATAACCTTTCCCATTAGCGGGTGGAATTACAAGCTAAAAAATTAATCTATTTATTTACAGAACAGAGATTACCAAAAATTATAATAACAGAATTAAATTAGATTTGACGTAAAAAATAAAATAATAACAAAAATTCATATCAAACCATCATTAGGTGATTTACTACAAAACTTATCTACTTATCTTCTTTTATTGCTCATCTCTTGCTTCATCCGAAAAAAATGGTGAGTGAGGATCCGTTTTATTCATAGAATACCGCGGGTATTTTGCATAACTGGCAATGGGATACGGAGCAGTCAGGAACCGTAACTTTTTTCATCATAAAACAGTGGGAAAAAGTGTAAATGCAAATAATAATTACTACCATTTAATGTTTGGCGTGATAAATTACGTCTCAGTATTTTTAAATTAGGAAGAGAACACGTCGTTATGCTCCCGATCTCGCATAAAACATCATGTTTCCTACTCACCATATTCGCCTGCCTATGCCTTATTTTAGGGTTATCCGGCTGTAAACCAGCGGAAGAAAGCAGCATCTCTACTGCGAGCGAAAATACATCAGCCTGGTCGCGTACGGTTGAAACAGCCAAAGGGCCGGTCACACTCACTCATCAGCCGCAACGTATTGTTTCTACAAGCATTACTATCACTGGTACCTTGCTGGCGATTAACGCCCCCATCATTGCCAGTGGTGCCACAATGCCTAATACCACGGTGGCCGATGCTCAAGGGTTCTTTACGCAATGGTCAGACGTCGCACAAGCCAGGCATCTGGTTCCTATTTATCAAACGGAGCCGAATGCTGAAGCAGTTGCCGGAATGAATCCTGACTTGATTATTATTTCCGCCACCGGGGGAGATTCCGCGCTGAAGTTGTACGAACAGTTATCTGCCATCGCGCCGACGCTGGTGATAAATTACGATGATAAAAGTTGGCAGCAACTGGCGATATTACTGGGGCAGGCCACCGGTCACGAGGCCGATGCTGAACAAGTGATAGCGAAATTTACTCGTCGGGTGAATGAAGTGAAGCAAAATATTACTCTGCCACCACAGCCGGTTTCTGCTTTCGTTTATCAGGCCGCTGGTAGTACCGCCAACCTGTGGACTGACAGCTCGGCACAGGGAAAACTGCTGCAAGAATTGGGTTTCACGCTAGCCAATGTGCCGGATGCCGTAAAAGGGAATACCAGCATGGGGCACCGTAAAGATATCATTCAGTTGGGCGGGGAGAAGTTGGCTGAGGGGTTGAATGGTGAAACTGTTTTACTGTTTTCAGGTCAGCAACCGGCTGTTGATGCTTTGAAAAGTAATAAGTTTCTAGCCCATATTCCGGCCATTGAGCACCACCGTGTCTACGCGGCCGGTTACGATACTTTCCGCCTGGATTATTACAGTGCGAGTAATTTGCTCACCAGGATTGAGAGGATGTTTAGAGGCTCACAGTGAGGTTGGTCTGGTTATAGCTTAAAACCAGGCCAGCCCCCTGCTTAGGTTAAAGCGAGAGTCAATCTGGTAATAAAAACAATGATCTAGCTCCGATAAGGGTAGATTTTTACCGATGCATTCTCGTCATAATTCGTGCTAATATGCTTTGGATTAATAATGATAATCATTTACTAAAACGCGTTCACTAAAAACACGTATTGATTAAAAAAGAGTTACGATGCCAGCAACTTACGCCTCAAATCCATCGTCAATAAAATCGCCGTCATCAGCAATCATTTCAGGTGCTCAAACAGTGCGCAGGCGTGGTTTTTTACTGTTACTCAGCGTGGTAGTACTGTTATTTGTTATGGCTGCCAGCCTGGTACTCGGTGCCAAAGCGATTCCCTTTTCAGTGGTTTGGCAGAGCTTGCTGGGTGAACACAGCAATGCAGACAGCATTTTAATTCTGGAATCACGCCTGCCCCGTACACTGATTGGTGTACTCGCGGGGGCGGCATTGGGGTTATCGGGTGCCGTGATTCAGGCATTGACCCGCAACCCGCTGGCCGACCCCGGTATTCTGGGTGTCAATGCTGGAGCCAGCTTTGCTGTGGTTATCGGTATCCTCGTTTTCGGCGTTAATGCCATTTATGGTTATATGCTCTCTGCTTTTATCGGCGCAATGGTCACGACCTTAGTGGTGTATTGGGTCGGTTCACTGGGCGGTGGCCGGGTAAACCCTTTACGCCTGACCCTCTCCGGTGTCGCCATCGGCGCGGTGTTGATGGGGATCTCCTCAGGGATATCGCTAACTCATCCACAGATCTACGACAGTATGCGTTTCTGGCAAGCGGGTTCACTGGATATCAGAAATATGTCCGTGGTGTTGGCTGTAGCACCGGCTATCCTTATCGGCTGCCTGATCGCTCTGTTACTCGCTCGGTCACTCAATGCCATGCATATGGGTGATGATTTAGCGGCAGCTATTGGTGCCCGTATTGGGCGCACTCAATTCTGGTCGGTTATCACTATAACCCTACTGTGCGGTGCCGCTACCGCTGCGGTTGGCCCTATCGCTTTTGTTGGCCTGATGGTTCCCCATATTGCTCGCTGGATTGTCGGCCCGAACCAATGTTGGATATTGCCCTTCACCCTGGTTTTGACACCTATTTTATTACTGGTATCTGACATTATTGGCCGTTTTCTGGTGCCGGGTGAGTTACGCGTTTCTATCGTCACCGCGTTTATCGGTGCGCCGCTACTGATCTGGTTAGTTCGAAGTCACAAAAGGATGAGTGCATTATGAAACCAGCGGCGGCCACCGCATGGCTATTGGGTCGGTCAAATGGCGCGATAAATTTGCGCATCCAGCCACGCAGCCTGATTGTCAGTGGATTACTCCTGCTTGCCTGTTTATCAGGTGCGCTGCTGGCATTAATGATTGGTACTCTGACACTATCCCCTCAGCAGGTGCTCGCGGCATTGTTTGGCCAAGTGAACGGTGCGGCGAATATTATCGTCAATCAATGGCGGCTCCCCCGTGCAGTGATAGCATTGCTATTTGGTGCCGCACTGGGAGTCAGTGGCGCAATATTTCAGTCGTTGGTACGTAACCCACTGGGTAGCCCAGATATTATCGGCTTCAATGCCGGTGCTTATACCGGTGCTCTGGTGGCGATCATTTTATTTAATGGCAGCTATTTTGAGATTGCCAGTAGCGCCCTGGGAGGAGGATTGCTGGCAGCCATCGCCGTTTATCTGCTCGCTTATCGTCAGGGGATTCAAGGGTTTAGACTGATTATTGTCGGTATTGCGATAGGTGCTATGCTAACCGCATTCAATACCTGGCTGACCATCACCGCCTCTCTGGAGGCCGCGATGACAGCTGCCGCTTGGGGTGCAGGTTCGCTAAATGGCATGACCTGGGCTAAGGCTATACCCTCGCTGATTTTTATTATGATTGCGACGCTGGTTGCCCTACTGCTCAGCCGTCGTATGCCATTGTTGGAAATGGGCGATGATGCCGCCGGTGCTTTGGGTGTTCCGGTGGAGAAAACACGCCTGAGCCTGATGGCCGTTGGTGTGATTCTAATCGCAGCAGTGACGGCAGCGGCTGGGCCAATATCCTTTATTGCACTGGCAGCACCACAAATCGCACGGCGGCTAACCGGAACCTCGTCAGTCACACTCACAGCTTCCGCACTGATGGGCGCATTGCTGTTAACCGTAGCGGATCTTGGCGCACAACATCTTTTCTCACCAAATCAGTTACCCGTCGGAGTGGTCACGATCAGTATCGGCGGGCTGTATCTTATCTGGCTTTTAATCCGGGAATCTGGTCGTTCATGAGTATTGTTAACTCCGCCGCCACACACTCGCCTCGCCTGCGAGCCGATGCGCTGACCTTAGGCTATGACGGCAAGATAATCAGCAAGAATCTGAGTGTTACAATCCCCGATGGTGAGTTTACGGTGATTGTCGGCCCTAACGCCTGCGGTAAATCGACCCTGCTGCGCGCGCTAAGTCGTTTGATGAAACCGCTGGCCGGTCAGGTAATTTTAGATGGCAAAAACATTACCCGCTATGACACCCGTGAAGTAGCACGCAACTTGGGCCTATTGCCGCAAAGCTCCCAAGCGCCGGATGGCATCAGTGTGTTGGATCTGGTTGCCCGTGGCCGCTACCCTCACCAAAAGTTATTACAGCAATGGACCCAAGCCGATAAACTGGCGGTGAACCATGCAATGCAAGCCACTGGAATCAGTGAACTGGCCAACAGATCCGTCGATGCATTATCAGGTGGACAGCGCCAGCGGGTGTGGATAGCAATGGTGCTGGCGCAGCAGACACCGTTGCTGCTGCTGGATGAACCTACGACCTACCTGGATATCGCCCATCAAATTGATTTACTTGAGTTATTCAGCAATCTTAATCAGCAACATAATCATACTCTGGTGGCAGTGCTACATGACCTTAATCATGCCTGCCGTTATGCCACTCATATCATCGCCATGCGCGATGGCAAGATAGTGACACAAGGCCACCCCAGAGAGGTGATCACCGCTGATCTGGTGGAACAGGTGTTTGGAATGCCCTGTTTAATTATTGACGATCCGGTTTCGCATACGCCGTTGGTGATCCCAAAGGGGCGGTTTTAATTTCAGATCAAACAAAATCGGAGCAGGGTTTTGGTTTATAACCCGCTCCCAGCAATCTATCACCCCAACAAACACGCTAATCCATCAATCAATCCACCCCGCCAGCACAGTGAATCATGTCCACCGGCATAAACCCGGTAATGAAGTCGGTGGTCAGAGTGACGTAGCGCCTGACTCATCGCCTGATTCACTTGATAAATTACATCTTCTCGGCGGCCTGCCTCCATAAAGATATGCAACGGATGCGCAGCGCCCAATCCCTGATAAACCTGTTCAGTCAGCCACCCCTGACGTTCGGCAGTGCCTGCCGTCAATGCCTTGAAATTATCAACATCCGGCCACCAGAATGATCCGGACTGACTCAGCACGCAGCCAAATCGCTGCGGCCAGTGTAACCCGGCATATAAGGAAGCCAGGCCACCGAAACTCTGCCCTGCCACTACCGTGCGCGATGCCTGATCCGTAAATGGCTGAAAATCAGATACTTGAACTAATAGCTCGGTTTGCAGTGCTTGCCAGAAATCTTGATTGCAGGGCAGTTCCTCCGAGCGATGCGATTGGTCAATAATATCTATTAAGACATATACGCTGGCGGGCAACTTACCGGCGGCAGTTTCGTTATCCAATACACCAAATACCGGCTGATGTTGCGCCCAATACTGACCATCCAACAGAATAACCAGCGGGCGATTAGCTAAATCCTCCGTACCCGCAGTGTGATAAATCCATACATTGCGACTATTACCCAATAACAGGCTATTCCAGCGAATGAGTTGCAGCCGCCGGGGATCAGTTGGCAGAGGTTGGCCGCTGTCGGCAGACTGCCAGGCGGGTTGAGGCAAAGCATCAGCTAAATGAATGGCAGAGAGCGGCATCCCGCGATAACTATGATGAGCTGCCGTGTGATTCAACGGATCGCTTTCTGCCAGCCCCATCAGCGAGATCCACCAATTGCGTTGAGCCAGATACTGCTCTTGTGGGCTACCCGGCCGCAGCCGTAAGCAGTTTTCGGCTGTCGCGGGAATAAAGCTGTAGCTGCCGCGAAAATCAGATTCCACCTCAGTCTGCCAATACCAGATATCACTCTGGCCCAATCGCTGGAGTGATTCAGGGTTAATACTGTGATGGTCCGTTACACCGTTGACATCGATATAGACTCGACTATAAACCGAGTCACGCGCTTTGCCCTGCCGGTCGCGCCATAGAAATGTCAGCTTTACTTTGCCAGTACCCATTGGCTCCATTAGCGGTGTTCCCCATTGTGCTATTTGCTGCCACCATTGTTCATGGCCCGCCGATGGGTCTTGTAACAAACGCCGGCTATCTGGATATTCACTCGCAACTGTCACTTCAGCCCCTTCATTTTATCACTCAGGCCAACGAACGACTGACCATAACAGCCTGTTTATCACTGATGGCAGCCCGATACAAAAACTCCATGTATTTAAAATTAATACACGAAAGCGAATAGTATTGAGAAGTATTACTGTTTGCAATAACATGTTTCGCGCACAAACAATTAACGTACAAATAGTTCAATAAGCCATACCGTGGCAAACACTAAGTCCGGGTGGCATCAAGAACTTGCCTTTATCAAGTTCCGATATTTTTCATTACTGTGTTCTCAGGTAGGGATAAATCATGTTTGATATTTCTGGCAATACCTTGCCAAGGAAATTGCCATTCCGCACCACAGCCTCAAAGACCTTATTATTGACCTCCACACTGATATTAATACCGGTACTGCCTGCCTCTGCTGCCACCACAGCTAAAGAGACTCATGCGGCGAAAGAAGACAAATTAGTCGTTGTCGCGAAGCCTGATAACGGGCAGCAAGATGAAGGCTTCGTCGCCAAAAACAGTTCCACTGGCAGCAAAACAGATACGCCACTGATTCGAACGCCACAATCAATTTCAGTCATCACCCGCCAGCAAATACAAGATCAAGCCGCAACCTCGGTGGCACAAGCGCTGCGCTATACCGCAGGCGTGGTACCGGAGTATCGCGGCGGCTCCAATATGAATGATGAAGTGATCATTCGTGGCTTTGGCTATGCCCCCCGTTTTCTTGATGGCCTAAGCTATAATTCTCTGGGCGGGGCGCGGCGCGGCGGCCAAATTGACCCTTGGTTGTTGGAGCGGGTTGAAGTAGTTCGTGGTCCAGCGTCGGTATTATATGGGCAGGTAAATCCCGGCGGCCTGATCAATATGATCAGTAAACGCCCAACAGCAGAAAGCATTCATAAGGTGCAGGTAAGTGCCGGTAACAATAGCCTGGCAGCTGCTGCTTTTGATTTTGGTGGCGTGCTGGATGATGAAGGTAAAGTCCTTTATCGCCTGAACGGACTAGGCAGAACACAAGATGACGCCGTTAATAGCTTCAAACAGGAACGTTTTGCTATTGCACCGGCATTGACCTTTATTCCCAATGAAGACACCACGTTCACCTTACTGACCAGCTACCAGAAAGAACCGCAAGCAGGTTCACGTAATTTTCTGCCGGCCACCGGTACCGTATTTGGTACTGCTTATGGTTATATTCCATACGATTTTAACGTCAGTGATCCGTCATTTGACCACTCAGAGCGCGAGCAGACCTCGGTCGGTTATGCGCTCGAGCATTACATCAATGACACCTTTAAATTCCGCCAGAACCTGCGCTACAGCTACAACAAACAAGATTATAGCTATCTGGTGTTTATGAATTTACTGGCTGATAACCGTACCATGACCCGCCGCCCACAAATCGAGCGCCAAACAACGGCTGAATTCGCCGTTGATAATCAGCTACAAGCCGATTTCTGGACCGGTCAACTGAACCATACCGTGCTGACCGGGTTGGATTACAAACGCAGCCGTATCGACAGTCAGTTCTATATGGGTACCGTGCAAAATAAATATAATCTGGATTGGGTGTCACCGGTTTATGGCCTGAACATTCGGGAAAGTGATTTATCACTTAACAGTAATGATCTGACCAAACTTGATCAGGTGGGTGTCTATTTACAAGATCAGATCGAACTGGATAGGTGGAACCTCCTGTTATCCGGCCGTTACGACTGGTCACAGTTGAAAACCCTGAGCCGCAAAAACGCCATGCAGGATCAACAAGACGATCACGCTTTCACAGGGCGCGGTGGCATATTGTATGCTTTTGATTCTGGCATCTCGCCTTATGTCAGCTATAGCACCTCATTTGAGCCAAGCACGGCCAAAGGCGCACCCGGAACCGGCGCACTGGACCCAGTAACGGCCCGTCAGGTGGAGATCGGCATCAAATATCAGCCGCCGGGAAGCAGCACCTTGCTGACCACTGCGCTGTATGATTTGCGCCAGAAAAATATCAGCCAATATGATCAGATTCTGGCCTATAACGTGCCAATCGGGGAAATACAATCTCAGGGTATCGAAAGCCAATTAAACAGTGAGATTAACGATAATATCAACCTGATTGCCGCTTATACCTACACTATTGGTAAAGTACGCGAAACCAAAACAGCAACTGAACGGGGTAAAATGCCCGCGCGGACACCAAACCATTCGGCTTCGCTGTGGGGTATGTATACCTTTGATAAAGGTGTGGTCGATGGCTTATCCACCGGTATTGGTGTCCGTTATATCGGTACCAGTTGGGGGGATGCGAAGAACAGTTTTAAAGTCCCGGCGGTTACGCTGTATGACTGGATGATGCGCTATGAACTCGGCCAGGCATTGCCTTCACTGCAAGGCACCAGCTTACAGGTTAACGTCAACAACCTATTCAGCAAGGAATATGTTGCCAGTTGCGCCCAGACAGCGGCTTGCTTCTACGGCAGTGGCCGTGTCGCTACCGCCACAGTCAGCTACTCCTGGTAAGTACCCTGTGGTTTAATATCACTACCGCGCCAGTTTATTGGGCTGGCGCGGGTTTTAACCCAGTAACGTGCAAATGATAAATTAAAGAAAAGTAAATTCTCGCCTCAATTCGGCTTGTTTCAAGACTTACCTTTAAAATTAATCAAGTAAACTCAGCGAACTAACCCTTATTGACTCCTGCGCAACCCCACGAAACCACTCTAAAAACAGAGAGATGGCCCTATACTCGTTAGCTGGTCATTTAACACTATTTTTTATTCAGGTAAAAACATGCCAGCGTTTATAGCGACATCTGGCCAAACCGCAGTATAAAGCTGAACGATACAGCAGATGTTCGCACTTTTAAGGGTTACCAACGTATTGCTGCGCCGATGATCGGCGGGATGTCCAGCGTGTCGCTACTTTCAATATTAGTTAGCCCAGCGGGATATATGTTGCTGCATAAAAAAGAGGCTTAGCAACGGTAAACCTCAGCAACATCACTCTGGCCTGTTTTCCTGACTGACTTGATTGAGGGCTTTCTTATTAGAATCTCATAATTTCTTAATGTACCCAAGGTTAAGTTAACCCAATGTACCGCCGCCTCACTCACGCCAAGCAGTAGCATACCGTGATAACTCAAACGAAATGCCCCTATCCCCTACATTTTTGCACCAGGGCATATTGGGCTGCTGAGCAAATAAACCCAGCGTTATACAATATATCCCCCCAAGCCATCCCCTTTAGCGATTAAGAATCTTACGGTTAACTCAGTACTTACCTGGAACACAGACCGTCACTCGTTCTCAAAGCATATCGATTAACAGAATATCTATAATGTAAGTTGATAAACTCTGCACTGCTAACCTGTTGTTTATTGCCCACTATTTGCAATAAAGTAAATATCATATTTAACAAGACAAACACATAAATATAAAAAACAATGAATAAAAACAGAAGAATGTGAACCTAAAGAATGAATTTAATATTTTTAAAGTTAATTAAGCATACATTGAACGTAAGGGCTAATAATGAAAAGTAATAAACAATACTACAACAAAAACAAATAACCGCTTGTTAAGAATAATTGCTAAATGCAAAAATAGTCACGAATAACCTTTAACGAAGATTAAGGGATCAAATAAAGACAAAACACGTAAATCTTAATAATCTTACAACTATCATTTCATAGCAAAGAATTTACATTAAGCACTAGCAAGGTCAAAACCTAAAACATCATGTGATATAAACAGGGTTTAATCATAGCAGAAAAATTTAAAACAATTTAAGAATAAACAGACACATTATACAAGACAGGTAGCCACCAATATGGAGATAAATGAGATTGTGTTTAAATTAGAAGGAACGGTGCTATTCTCTCCCGCACAACGTTGTTTAAATGGTCCTAACGGTTCAATTGCAATATTAACTGAAAATAATCTTAGATTTTTACAGTTGTTGCTTAATGGTGTGACGGAAAAAGAACAAATTATCAATCAGGTCTGGAAAGAGCAGCGCGGAGCCATCAGTGAAAGTAGCTATTATGGGCAATTGTATATGTTGCGTAAGGCCTTTGTGCAGGTGGGGCTGAAAGAGTCACTTATTCATACCATTCCACGCAAGGGTGTGCGCTATACCGGTTCAGTCACTCAAGTGACTATTAACCAACAACCTGAAATACAGCAGCACAGTAAAGAGCAAAAAACTATGGAACCAGATATGCATCAGGTTGGTGTAGCAACCGCCCCCTTCAATAGCACAGTTATACCGGTGTCAAAGCGGGTAGTTAGGCAAAGCTTTCTGCAAAGCTATCGCTGGAAGAAATTGATTTCTTTATTAGCATTTTTCTCATTCTGTTGGCTCTCATTCCTCTCAGCATTGATCATTATAATATTATTAAACGGTGATACCCCGTAGTCTTAATACTAAAATTAAGCTGAGAGTAATTTAAAAAGACTAAATGATAACGAAAAAAGGATTTCCTACCTGATAAACGGTTTAATAGCTACCACTACGAACGAGGCGATGAGTTAATAATTCAATTCGGAAAGTAGCAATATAAAGACTAAATATCTTAATAAAAATGGGAACAACTCCCAATAATCATTGAAAAGGAAACTCTATTATGATGAACAAGATGACTAAAGGTTATGTAACTGTACAACTTAAAACCCAAGAATTCCTGAAAGATAATCGAGGTTCAGTTATTGAATATGTAATGGTCATCGCGTTAGCAGGTATTCTTGTTGCGTCAGTTCAATCACCATTAAATGGCCTTGTAACTGAACTAGTAGCCGCGGCTAAAAAATCCGTAACTGGAGCGTAAACTTAAATAATAATTATGGCAACATTAAGTTGCCATAATTAAGATAGACTATCAGGATTTCAAATTGGACATCCTTAAAATACTACTAACCACATTGTTAGTATTTCAATTTCTTTTAATATGTTATACCGACATTCGCTATAGGGTTATCAGCAATGGAATTATTATTACGATTGCACTCAACAGCATCGGTCTGGGATTTGCAGTTAACAATACTGTTAACGTCATAATTCCACTATTTTCGTTACTGATCGGCTATATTATTTTTCATTTAAAACTTATTGGAGGCGGCGATGTAAAGTTAATCACCGTATTATTATTGGCACTAACTGCCACACAATCACTGGATTTCATTCTCTATACCGCAATTATGGGTGGCGCAGTGATGATAATAGGCCTGTTTGTTAACAAAAAAGATATTCAACAGAGAGGTGTCCCCTATGCTGTTGCGATCAGCTTGGGATTTTTGTTAGTAAAAATCACTTAAAAAAGTCACCATAAAAGTAATAGCATAAAGGTTATTTTAATGAATCGTAAGTTTCTCCTGTTATTTTCACTTTTGATTGTCGCAATAGGAGCTACCGGAATTCTGATAAATATCGGAGATGATAAAGATATTCCCAATGGTTTTGTCGATATGAAAAAAGAAAAGGAAGTCAGCATCGTGCTGGCACAATCAACCCATGATATTGCCTCTGGAACACTACTGACCCAAGATGACTATAGTTTAAAAACAATCATCGTACCTGAGTCAAGCACACTAATAAGAAGTGATATATCAAACAGCACCAATATTAATAATAATTTATTGAAAAGTAATCTTCTGGCTGGATCTTATATAACAAAAGATCTCCTGGTCTCACCCGATAGTGATGAGTTTCTTCGTCTGAATTTAAGTAAAGGTGATGTTATTTATAAATTTAATATCAAACAGCATAATGAATACTTATTAGATACATTACAGGTCGGTGATGTACTTGCATTTCAATTGAGGCTACTTGAAACAGATAAAAAGAGTGGAATGGACAATGGTATATCAATCAATACCAAGGACATAAACGATAGAAAAAATCAAATATACTCGTTAAATAAAATAATTCCCGCAATGAGAATTGTAAGAATAAAAAAATATTTAGAAGATGAATTATCAGAAAAAAACAAAAAAAACCAAAAGACCGGAGAGTTATTAACTGGTTTTATCGAAGTCATAGTTAAAAGAGATGAACTTGACATCATACATATAACAGAAAAGTCCGGTGATACCTTTCTGACACCAAGTTCGAACGACGAAAAAAACAAAATTATAAATTTATATGATGTTATACCCAAACTACGTACAACAAGAGAGCTAAGAGGATGATAATACTCTGGACAGGATATACCAAATGGAATGTCCTATTCTTTTCACTTATAATTATAGTTATGCAGGTTACAGTTAATCACTGCCATGCCAAACCTGTCTATTTATCCGCTGGTGAATCTTATATTCTAAAGACACCCGAAGAGATTGACACTGTTTTTGTCTCCGCCGCAGCCATTGCAGATTATGAACTGGTTGGTAAGAATAGTGTAATCGTTTACGCTAAACAGGAAGGGATAGCTGAATTTATTTTGTTCAATAGAAACAATCAACCGATGATAAAAACAGTGGTTCTGGTAAATAACATCATCAATCTTGTGTACCAAAGAATAAAAGTAGAATATCCTGATAGTAACATAGAAATAAATAAAATAGGTGACAGCTACATTCTAACCGGGCAAGCAGAATCAGAAGAGGCTAAAGATACTATTGCCAGTATGGTTGGGGAAGCAGTAAACAATAGAAGAGAGATAAAACATAAAGACCAATATCTTAACAATCATAACTATTTAGGCATCATTAATAAGATTAAATTACCTCGACCTAATCAAGTCAATGTAAAATTAACCATAGCAGAGGTTACCAAAGATTTTAGTGAAAATATCGGAATAGATTGGAGCAGCATAGGAGAGTCTGTTGGCTCCTTTCAGTTTTTAAAGTTTAATGCCTCAGGGATTAGTACACTAGTTCATGCAATTAATGATGACTCTATTGCCCGTGTTTTAGCAGAACCTAATCTATCAGTCTTATCCGGTGAAAGTGCCTCATTCTTAGTCGGTGGTGAAATACCTTTATATAATACGACACAGAATAGTACTATTATTAAATATAAGCCCTACGGTATCAAACTGAGTATTTCTGCCAAAGTCAATGAGCATAGTAAAATACGAATTAAAGTAGATGAAGAAGTCAGTAATATAGGTAAGCGATTTAATGTTGAAGGGGGAAATGCCTATCCAACACTGGAAACACGTAAAGCAGCGACTACATTAGAATTGGCTGATGGTGAGAGTTTTATTCTTGGTGGTTTGATCACTAAATCGGAAAGAGAGTCGCTTAAAAAAATCCCATTTATTGGTGACATTCCAATTCTGGGTGCATTTTTTCGTAATGCACAAACTGAGAACAAACAAACTGAGTTGGTAGTGGTAGCAACGGTCAGCCTGGTAAAACCGCTAGCTGGAACAGAAGTAGAATTACCTGACTTCATGAACACTTCAACGTTAGAGCGTTTGTTTAATTTTACCCGAATTATTGAAGTAAAAAGAAAGAAGGTTGCAAAAGAATTCTTGCGTAAAGGAGGTTTTATCAAATGAAGTTATTAACTCTCTGGTTAGTAAATCTATTTTTTATATCTACTTTTTGCCATGCCACACTCATTATCGAACCTAATAATAAAGATCGTGCCTACCTTTTAAAAACACAAGATTCAAAAAATAGTTTGACATATAAAGAAAAACCTCAGAAGAAAAAAGAAATACATTGCAGATATCAACTCATTGATTATCGCACTGAGAGAAATAACGAAGTGGGGTGTGCTATAAATAAAAATGAAATAAATTCAAAACAGCATAATTAAAACAGATAATATATTTATATGGTGACATATGCAATTAATTCTCAACAAAGATATAATAAATAAAAAAGACAATAAAACAAAAAATACTATTGCTATAATTTCCGACAGAAAATGGTTATCTAATGATACCTCGGAGAAAGTGCGTCTGGCAGATATTAATGATATCAAAGTAATTGAAGAAAATATCTTCACCATGTCAAAGATAAACTTATCTGATCAAATCATCGGAGCTATTATTGACATTGGAAGTAATGATGAAATCATAAGTACATTGAACGTAATAAAAAGTCATGTACCTCGGAATTGTTGGTGTATCCTAATCGGAGATATTGACTCAATTAGCATAGCTCAACAATTTATTCACCGCGGAATATTATACTTAAATATACAATCACAACTCTCTGAACTGACACAACACTTACTTAAAGGTATTAATATAGAGTCAGAGAGAAAAGCATTCTTCATCAGTATATTGGGCTGCAAAGGAGGTATTGGGACCACGTTGCTTAGCTATCATCTAGCCAGCACAGTAACTCAGATCAAACAATTACCAACACTGTTATTACAAGGTAATCAAGGTTCTCAGGATCTTGACCTTGTCACAGAAAAAAAAATGGTTACAGATATAACCGAATTACAAAAGAATTTTTTTATCATGTTCTGTAAAGAGAAAGAAATAAATAATATTGATGTAAATATAAATAATAAACATAACTTTATTGTATTTGATCAACCTATCCACAACACATCAAAAGAAAGACTCACTGATTATATTGAGTATTCTAATTGTATTATATTATTACTTGACAATAGTATGATGTCAGTACGTGTCGCCAAAAACTTCATTGACATATATGACCGTTTTAAGCGAGATAATAGACAAGCTACCAGGTTATTAGTTTGTCTAAATGAAAGCAGGCCGATAACAAGAGATATGCTGGATACTTCAGATATTCCCTCATTGCTGGGGCGTAAGATAAATATACGCATCCCTTACATGCATAAAACAAAAGAATCATTAAGTGACCAAAATTATTTTGGCCGAAAGAAAACTATAATCATCGAGTTAGCCAAGCATACCTTAGGTATCAGTGCTGATTTATCCCATAATAGGGGGTCATGGATTAGTAAAATCATAAAGACAAGAGGTAAAATATGAAAGTATCATTAGCTATACAGGAAAACATTCGAGAGAAAATGCTCGCCAATATTGATATAGATAAGGTTGAAGACTTAGTTGATGATTATGTAAAACTCATCAGTCTGTTGTCACAAACATATTACTCTTTATTCAATGATAACGAATATAAGTTAACTACTCAGGATCAGAAATATATTATTTCAATGATAGCTGATGAAATCACTGGTTTTGGCCCATTAAGAGAACTAATGGAAGATGATTCCATTAGTGACATTATGGTTAATGGCCCTGAAAAAATATTTGTTGAACGCTATGGGTTACTGACATTAACTAAACATCGTTTTATCAATAATAGTCAATTGACAGATATTGCCAAACGCCTAATGCAAAGAGTCAATCGCCGTATTGATGAAGGTAGGCCGCTAGCAGATGCACGTTTAATTGACGGTAGTCGAATCAATGTTGTAATTAGCCCCATAACTTTAGACGGTACAGTACTTTCTATCCGAAAGTTCAGTACTAACAAACGAAAGCTAGAAGATCTGGTTGATATGGGAGCAATGAGTAGCGATATGGCTAATTTTTTAATCATTGCCGCCTGCTGCCGAGTCAACATTATTATTTCTGGTGGTACTGGGTCAGGAAAAACAACGCTATTAAATGCCTTATCAAAATATATCTCTGAAACCGAAAGAGTGATTACTCTGGAAGATGCCGCAGAATTAAATCTGGAGCAACCACATGTTGTTAGAATGGAGACACGATTAGCTGGATTGGAAAATACTGGGCAAATTACTATGCGTGACCTAGTGATAAACTCACTGCGAATGCGCCCCGATAGGATCATTATTGGTGAGTGCCGGGGTGAGGAAACATTTGAAATGTTACAGGCCATGAATACCGGCCATAATGGCTCAATGTCAACCCTACATGCTAATTCCCCCCGTGACGCAATTGCTCGACTTGAAAGTATGATTATGATGGGCCAAGTAAACATGCCTTTATTTACCATTCGCCGCAATATTGCATCTGCGATTAATCTGATTGTACAAGTTTCTCGTATGAGTGATGGCTCTCGTAAAGTACGCTATATCAGCGAAATTATGGGAATGGAAGGTGAGAATGTGGTACTACAAGACATATTCTCATTTGAACCATCAAAACAACGTGATGAGAAAGGGAAAATTCAGGGTGACTTTATTAATCACGGTTTATTTAATCGTTCATCAGTCAGGGTAAACTCTGATATATACGGTTTATCAACTGAATTAAATAGCATTTTTTCTGTGGTAAAATAATGATTTATTACATAATACTTTCATCCGGGCTACTACTACTTTTACTCATCAATATGAAATGGATAAAAATTAAAAAATCCATTAATACAACAAAAAAAAGACAGATTAACTACGATTTATTTCTTACATATACTACAAAAAAAATATTTAATGAATGGGTAAGTTATTTTCTAACCATAAATAAAAACAAAAAACATATAGTCATATCTATAATTTATGCCATATGTGTTTATATAGCAAATAATATCTGGTTCAACATAAATATTATTGCCGTACTGGCCTTCATTTTACTCAGCATCCTCGCTTACCAAATACGCTTTGCCAGAAAGAATCATCATACACTTTTTAAAAGAGACTTCCCTGAGGTGCTATTGATGATAAATATGGCGGCCAGCAGCGGTGCAAGCATTCATCAAATATTAGAACGTTGTGGGAAAGAAGTCAGTGGCCCACTAGGCAATGAGCTAAACCTGATTTGTCGTCGCTTAAATGTTGGTGAATCTCCTGAAACTGTTTTTTATGATTCTTATCAAAGATTTAATTTTCCTGAGTTCTATTTTTTGATTACTATTATTTTACTTAACCTACAACAAGGAGGGCAACTAAGAGAACTCACCAGCCGTCTTTCTCAAGTGATAACGAAAAGCAAAACCTCCGAACAGAAAAAAGCCGTTATGACGGCTCAAACAAGAATGTCAGTAAATATCATATCTATTATGCCGTTTGCATTCTCTCTTTTGCTTTATTTTATGGACCCCACAGTTATGGAATCCATGTGGAACCATCCTATAGGTAGGAATATTTTTTACTATATTCTTGCAAGTGAAACTACTGGGATAATCTTAATAAGATCAATGCTAAGGAAAGCACTATGAGTATAATACTATTTATGGTAGTAGCTCTATTTGGCCTGAGCACTTTTCTGATAACCAATAAAAGATCAAATAAAACTATTATATACAAAAAAATAAATGATAAAGATGTATCACAAGATAGTCATGAGAGTAAAAAAACAAAGACAAAAAAAGAAAATGATTTATCTTGTTTTATAAAACTACCTTATATGATTCATAATATCACTTATCTCAGGATGCTATTATTTATGATACTCTTCACAATTTCATGCATATTAATAGCAACAGATGTTATAGCCACTAATTCTGTCACCTTACTTTACTTTTGTTTTATTATGCTAATAGTAGTTATATACTTTCCTCGAGTTATAATAAGAAATATTGTAAGTAAAAAAATAAGAACCTTACTGCAATCGCTACCTTTTTTTATTGACATTACAGCTGCATGTGTTCAATCAGGGATGACAATTGACAGTTCATTGAGTTATACAGCTAAAAAGTTCAAATTAATCAACGCTGATCTTAGTCTAATAATGTTAAAGATTACCAAGAGAGCGGAAATCAATGGCTTAGAAAATGCAATTAAGGAGTTTCAGCAATACTCTACGGAGACAGAGATAAAAATGTTCTGTAGTGCACTTCAATACAGTATTATTTTCGGTTCTACCGTTTATGATCAGCTGATTAAGTTATCTCAAGATATGAGAGAAATGCAGTTGTTAGTTACAGAGGAAAAAAATAGTAAATTATCTTCAAAGCTTACTTTGCCCTTATTCGTTTTTATTCTTATCCCTTTTGTTGCGTTGGTTATATCACCCAGTGTTTTGGAGTTACTTAAGTATGTACAAACAATTTAATGCAAATATTACTGTTTTAATTTTTATTTTCGTTATCAGCGGTTGTTCTTGGAATAGTAGAATTGGTAACAAGGATTTTTATTATCGTGAAAGTATTTTACTAAAGGCGAATAATCATGCAGGTTTAATTACCTTATATCGGGATAAATTGAAGCAAAAAGAAGATGATGCCGTTAGGCTAAAACTGGCTAACGCCTACTATCTTACGGGTGACACTAAATCATCTTTGTATTATTTGCAGCCAATCGCGCACAAAGACGATGAATCAATATATATATTGCAGGCGAAAAACTTGATTAATAAAGATGACAATATAGGTGCAGCAGCAGTTATTAATAAGTTATTGGCTATCTCACCAAATAATGCTGAAGCATATAATTTAATCGGTATTGTATTCGCTAATAGTGGTGAAATTAGTAATTCTGAAACAGCTTTTGAAAAGTCACGAGCCTTGTTTATACCCGATGAAATAGCAATGAATAATCTCGCTGTTGCTGCAATGTTTGATGACCGCTATAGCGATGCTATAAGAATACTATTGCCAGACTATCTGGCGGGAAAGCGAAATCCTTTGATGTTGCATAATCTGGTTTTTTCGCTAATTCAATTAGGTGATAAACAGTATGCTAAAAAGATTATTATTGCGGAAAAAATGGCAAAAGATCCAGATGAGTTAATATTAGCACTAAGTCAGGTAGATAATCTTAGTCAGCAGAAACTACCAACAAGGGACTATGATGAGTAGAGTGAAATTATATTTTATTCGTTCAAATAGAGGGGCTATTCACATTGAGTTTTCAATTGTAATCATTTTATTCTTATTTACCTTACTATCTTGCGCGGAAATAGCACGTTTGCTATATATCTCTGCCAGTCTGGATCTGGCCGTTTCAGAAGCTGCCAAGTCGGCTAAAAATAAAGAGAAAGATGATAACACAACTTATCAAGAGGCATTCCAGGAAAAGTTAATATCTCAACAGGGGGTGTTTTGTTCATTTATAACAAACAATAACTCTGCCGTTATCGATATTAATTTCAGTAACAGTATCACAGGAATAATTAACTCCGATTCAAATGCATCCGTTAATAGAATAAATACAATATACAACAATGAAATATTGGCTCGTTATACAGTGAATTATACTTACCAACCTGTATTTCTTCCTTTTAATTCTATTTTTACTGATACTTTACTGCGGCGTGAGGTGATCTTTGTACAGGAAAAATAATTATAATACTTTTATAAAGAACAATAACGGTCAGATTATTATCGAGTTTATACTTGTTGTTTCAATTATTGCACTACTTATTAAATTATTGATTTCAATAACACAATACCAGTCAACTGTCGGTAAATTAGATCGTATTTCATATTCAATTGCTGGAATCGTACGGGAACGAGAGAGATTATATGATAACAGCACTCTATTAACACAAAATAACGTTAATGAGTTAGCAAGTTTAGCGAACCACATGCTATCCGGTTCAGGTGTATCTGCTAGAGATCTGGCGATAACTATAGAAACATTACATTTTAACCCAGTAAGTTCTGCTGCATCTGGGGATAAAACTATCGATAATGCTCATAGCTTGGAACTTAGCGTCGGAACCTGTCACCCAGCCAGATCATTACGTGAAATGGCCAATTTATCGCCCTACAGTAATCGTGGCCGCTGGATGCCGCTATATCAGGTGACATTATGCTTACCTGCACCTGAGTGGTATCGCCTGGGAGGAACAATTCCCACGATGACATCATCTGCTATAACTATCGAACGATCATCAGTCAGGAATACTGATTAGATAATCCATGATTAAAGGGAATTTATGTTCAAGAATAAGGCTATTCGTTTTAAACAATATTCAGTGGGAATATTTATAAAAGATGAAACAGGTGCCATTTTATGGCCATTTATTATATTTCTACCACTTTTTATTGGGCTATTATACTTATCTTTTGAGATTTCACATTATTTGCAAAAAGCAGCTAAGCTTTCAGATGCTATTGAGCAAGCAACATTAGCACTAACAATAGAAAATAACACTAATAATCCAGATGAGACTCAAACTGAGAAGAATATTTCATTGGTAAATGCTTATGCTAGAGCTTACCTTCCATCTGAAAGCTTCTCTGCTCCGGTGATTGATATCATTTCTCACCCCAATCATATAGAATATCGGGCAGCAACCACCCTGAATTATACACCTAAATTCTTGACCAAAGAACTTATTACTAATATTGATGGAAGAATAATCGTGGCAGATAATGGTGTAGCCATAAAGAATAAATTCACATCGCCTGGAGAAATAACTGATGTGGTTTTTGTCGTGGATTACTCCGTCTCAATGGATGGTAATTTTGGTGATGAAAAAAAAACAACTAAAATACAAGAATTAAGAAGAATATTTGAAGATTTAAATAATACCATATTGAAAAATAATAATATTCACACTATTGGATTTGTTCCTTTTTCATGGGGGACGAAGGAAATGATCGGGAAAGGTATACATAGAAAAATATATTGTCACTTTCCTTTTGTTCCTAAGATACCCATGCCACCTAGCTATTATCTGGGAGATTTAAACAGTTATAACCCAGCGAAAGAATTAACTGATGCGGTAAAAAACAATATTGATTATGATGCAACTATTAAGTCTATAACTGCAAATTATAACTTTATTAACATACCTATAGATGATATTAAACCTAGTTCTTTTTGTTTAAAAGGTTCTGATGCCTACACTTTAAGATCTGATGATATAACAAATGATAATATTCAAGAAAATATAGAACATGATGTCAATGGGTTGACATTAATAAGTTCAGGAATATTAGTTGCGAATGACATATTTAGAAAAGACAGTAAGAATAAAGATAAACTAATGATTATTATCTCTGATGGTAATGATCAGGAGATTTCTTCAGACCTTACTCAAGAGAAAATAACCAAAACACTTATAGAAAAAGGCATGTGTGAAAGAATAAAGGAAAATAATATCAGAATGGTATTTATTGGCATTGCGTATACCGTTAAAGAGATTGAGTGGGAAGACTGCGTCGGTAAGAGGAATTATTATGAAGCGCAAAATGCCCATGAACTGGAAGCTGACCTACGGCAAGCATTAGAGACAATAGAAGCCAGTGAGGTGGGCCGCAATATCCCTAAAAATTAATGTCAGGCGCGGTTGTCACAACCGCGCCTGTTGCAGACTATTTTGCACCGCCCGCTTCCATTCCGACTAATCCAACCTTGAGATAACCCGATTTACGCAGTGCATCCATCACACTCATCAGTGTCTCATAATCCACCACTTTATCTGCCTGGAAGAAGATGGTGGTTTCTTTATTAGAGTGAGTCGCCTTGTCCAGCATAGCAGCCAGTGAGTCGCGATCCACCGACTGGTCACCGACGAACAACTGGTTATCAGCTTTAACTGTCAGAAATACCGGTTTCTCTGGCCGTGGTTGTGGCACCGCAGAGGATGCAGGTAAATCGACTTTAATATCTACCGTTGCTAATGGTGCCGCCACCATAAAGATAATCAACAGCACCAGCATCACATCGATAAAGGGGGTTACATTAATTTCGTGCAATTCACCGCTTTCATCGAGGTTGTCATTCATCCGCATGGCCATAAATTACCCCGCACGCAATTGGTGAGGATGTTTTGATGACTTTGCTTCTGCACTGCTGCACAAATCCAGATCACGGCTCAACAGCAGTAACACCTGAGCCGCAACATCCCCTACTTGAGCACGGTAACTGCCAATCAAGCGGGCAAAAATGTTGTAGATAACGACCGCTGGGATTGCCGCAACCAAACCTAATGCGGTTGCCAGCAGAGCTTCAGCGATACCCGGAGCGACGACAGCCAAATTGGTCGTTTGTGAATGAGCAATACCGATAAAGCTGTTCATAATGCCCCAAACCGTACCGAACAAGCCGACAAATGGTGAGATAGCACCGATCGTAGCCAAGAAACCATTACCTTTGCCCATTTGCCGGCCAATTGCCGCCACGCGACGTTCTAAACGAAACGCGGTACGTTCTTTAATACCATTATTGTCGTCAGACTCTGCCGATAGCAGACGCTCATTTTGTGCTTCACGCAGTAGCAATCCGCTGATGCTATCTGCGGTAAACGCCTCAGCACGTTCTGATGCAGTATCAAGATCGGTAACCGCACCAATCACTTCGTATTCTTGCTGCAAACGGCGGCGCGCACGGAACAATTCAGTGCCTTTTGAGAACAGAATGGTCCAGGTCACGATGGATGCTAACACCAAACCAATCATTACCCCTTTAACCACAACGTCTGCGTGCTGATACATACCCCAGACAGATAAGTCCATCGCCAACCCTTGTGGCACAGGTTGAATCATCGGTGCCGGGCTTGCCGGTGCGATTGCCTCGGCTGATGTCGCCGCGACTGATGTAATCTCTGGTGCAGGTAATGGTGTTGAAGTTGCCGCTGTTGGTGCGGCAACTGTGGTAGCAATGCTGTTGCTATTACCCGGTGCGGCCTGTACCTGACCGATTAAACCGGCCACCAGTAACAGTGCCATCGCACCTTTTATCATCCGATTCTGTGCGAATGATTTATCTTTAATTTCTTTGCCAGCTATTTTCACGCTGTGCCTCCACCCTAATGTGTATTGCAATTTAAAGACCAAATCAGTTGCTGATCATATCAAACAAATGGCGGATTGATAGTAATTATCATTAGTATTTGGGCTGATTTTTTAAGAAAATTGACTAATTATTCCTGATGAAACAATTGTGTAACCTAATGGAATAGATAATAACTTCCGCCGTGTAACTGAAGTCATATGAAATATGAGGATAAGAAGTCATTGATTGAGCTGAATAACTCATTTTTTATTCCTTAATATATTCCTCGTTTCACGGCTTAAACAGAATTTCTCCAACGCTAACCGGTGGAAAACAGCGGGTCACCCTCTTTAGTTTTTTTCATGATGAAAGCGGCCCCCACACAACAACCATCATGCTAACGTAAGGAATATATCCCAAAATGCATCTGGCTAATAAACGATAGGCCAGGCTTATAAAAAGGTGACAACGCTATATGTCTGCAAACAAAAAAAGCACAGAAAAGCTGGAAACTACATTAGTGACTGCGGGTAGACGTAAGAAATTCACCCAAGGCTCGGTGAATAGCGTGATCCAACGGGCATCATCGATCGTTTTCGACTCACTTGAAGCGAAAAAACAGGCCACCATCAATCGCGGAAAAGGTGAACTATTTTATGGCCGCAGAGGCACGCTGACCCACTTCTCCTTACAAGAAGCAATGACTGAGCTGGAAGGCGGCGCGGGTTGTGTGCTCTATCCTTGTGGAGCCGCCGCGATCAGCAATGCGATTTTATCGTTTGTCTCCGCAGGCGACCATGTGCTGATGACCGGTTCAGCTTATGAGCCAGCACAGAGTTTCTGCGACAAAATTTTATCGCGTCTGAATGTCACTACCACCTATTTTGATCCGATGATTGGGGCTGAGATAGCCTCCCTCATCACGCCGGCAACTCGCGTGGTATTTCTTGAATCTCCCAGCTCCATCACGATGGAAATACAAGATATTCCCGCAATAGTGAACGCTATCCGTGGGGTTGCGCCGGAAGTGATTATCATGATGGACAATACCTGGGCGGCAGGTGTGCTGTTTAAAGCGCTGGATTTTGATATCGATATCTCTATCCAATCAGGAACGAAATATATTATTGGCCATTCCGATGCCATGCTGGGGATAGCGGTTGCCAATGCCCGCTGTTGGGAGCAACTGCGGGAAGACTCTTATCTGATGGGGCAAATGGTTGATGCGGATACCGCCTATCTTGCTAGCCGCGGCTTGCGTACTTTAGGCGTCCGGCTGAAACAGCATGAGAAAAGCAGTCTCGAGATTGCCCAGTGGCTCGCTCAACGCCCTGAAGTCGCGGCGGTTTACCACCCGGCATTGCCCGATTGCAAAGGTCATGAGTTCTATAAACGAGACTTCAATGGTTGTAATGGTTTATTTTCGTTCGAGTTAAAAGAAGCATTGAGCCAGCAGCAGCTCGAGGCTTATCTTGATAACTTCACTCACTTCAGTATGGCCTTCTCATGGGGCGGTTTTGAATCATTGATTTTAGGCTATCAACCCAAAGACATCCGAGCTATACGCAAATATGACCGTGCTGACATCAAAGGAACATTAATTCGCCTACATATTGGTCTGGAGAATGTGCAAGACTTGCAGAGTGATTTAGCTGCTGGATTTGAACGTATCCAAAGCGCCAAAAACTAAGCAGCGAATACCTTGAATGCGCGGCAACACTCCCCGCGCATTTATTACTGCTTACATAAAAACATCAACCGCACGTATATAGCCCCGCAAAAATTTGGTTAATGAGGATAAGATCAATGTGGATTGGCGTCATTGCAGATACACTAGCAGCAGTTCCGACCAACGATATCCTCACACGATAGGCACACAGGAAGAGAAATGGATGTATTACGCGAAATCCTTCATGCCCTTTGGCAGCAGGATTTTAGTAAACTGGCAGACCCCAATGTGATTTGGGTCATTTACGGCATACTTTTTACCACGTTATTTTTAGAAAATGGCCTGCTCCCCGCCTCTTTTCTTCCCGGCGATAGCTTGCTGTTATTAGCCGGAGCATTGATAGCCAAAGGTGTGATGAGCTTTTTGCCGACGATAATCATTCTAACCGCAGCAGCCAGCCTGGGCTGTTGGTTAAGTTACCTGCAAGGGTTGTGGTTAGGGGATACCAAAGTGGTCAAAAAGTGGCTGTTGCAGCTCCCTCTTCAGTATCGGCAACGCGCCCATACCCTCTTTGTGCGCCACGGGTTAGCGGCTCTGATCATTGGCCGTTTTCTGGCATTTGTACGCACCTTACTGCCGACGCTTGCCGGTATCTCCGGTCTGAATAGTGCGCGGTTTCAATTCTTTAACTGGCTCAGTGGGCTGTTATGGGTCGGTAGCGTCGTTGGGTTAGGCTTCGCCCTCAGCCATATTCCACTCGTTAAACACTATGAAAATCAGGTAATGACAGTATTGATGATTTTGCCTCTCGTGTTACTGTTGGCAGGCTTGATCGGCACACTGATTTTAGTGTGGTGCAAACGTAAAAGCGTGACAGAGTAGGCGGTCTTTCCGATCCCGATACTTACCGTTATTCAAGCAAAAACGGCGTTCAATACGCCGTTTCGTTGCTGAAATTAAACGGTATCACAATCAGTTGGTTCTCAACTTGGCAACTTCCTCACTCGGTGTATGGCCGAAATAACGTTTAAATTCTCGGCTAAACTGTGAAGCACTCTCATATCCTACTTTAATAGCAGCCGTACTGGCCTTTAGCCCATCATGTAACATCATCATCCGTGCACGATGCAGCCGATAAGACTTAAGATATTGCAACGGTGAGGTATTGGTTACGGCTTTGAAATTATGGTGGAATGCAGAAACACTCATATTTACATCAGCGGCTAACTGTTCAACAGTTAAGTTATCTGCAAAATGGTTTTCGATTCGCCGTAACGTTTTGGTGATTTGATTAAAGTGCCCGTGGCGGTTAACCAGCGCCTGCAATGCCCCGCCGCATTGGCCACATAACACGTAGTAGATAATCTCTCTTACAATTTGTGGCCCGAGCACTTTTGCATCGCGCGGTTTGGACATCACATCCAGCAGCCGTTCAGTGGCACACAGCATCTCGTTGGTGAGGGCAGCAGAGTTCACACCTGACGAATTGCCCAAAGGTTTACCCACTTCATCATCACCAATATCTATTAGTAAATCCTGTAGCATTTGGCTGTCTATATGAATGGATATTCCTGCCAGAGGAATCTCAGGGCTGGCAAAAGTTTCACATTCAAATGGCAGCGGCACGGTCAGGATAAGATAATTTTTCGGGTCATACTGAAACACTTTACTGCCCAGATAACCCACCTTATGTCCCTGAAATATAATCACTACACTCGGGGTATACATTACCGGAGTACGCGGTTGATGCACCGTGGAATAAAAAACTTTTACCCGCGGTACAGCTGAAGGCGTTACGCTATTGCCTTTAGCCAATCGGGTAATCTTCGCGGCCATCTGCGCCTGAATATCATTAGCCTCAACCATTATGCCCCCAATTTCCCCTACCAGCCTGAAATCTGACTTATCATATATTTTGCAGAATAATCTGACATAGATTGTGCCTTATTTATCGAGTTTCCTACAGTGTTTTGGATAAATAGGCAAGACCAAGGCAGGAATGTACCTATTGACGACGGATAGATTGAGTTTTAGTCAATACCTATCTGTACATCTCATAACAAATACAACCCATTAATCAACAAGATAGTTAAGATATAAATTATTAATAATCGTTTTATGATATTAATAATATTAATATATAACTATTATCTATCAAATGATTTTTCTGGATCGGTTTTACATATACGTAAGCACTTATCGTAACTTTTCGTGAATTTATGAACATGCCCTAATCCATAGGCATGGTATTACGCTCATCGATAATTTTAGGATTGGAGGCCACCAGAAAAAATACGTTATATTGATTTGATAAGGAAGCAATGAAGTGAAGTATTCCAGAACGTTATTAAGCTTAATGATTACAGGAGCGCTATCTATTACATCATTAAGCGCCAATGCAGTAGGACAGAATTGTGCGAGTGAAACAATACCATCGTTAAGCGGTACTGTACTGACATGTTCCACCGACTTGGGTATTAATCCTAACCAGGGGATAGATCTATCAGCCGAAGTCATTGCTGCTTTATCTGATGGTAAATCACTATTCTTGCCAGCCGGCAGCTATCTTATTGGTAGCGATATTATCTTGAATGGAAAAAATAGTTTGGTGGGTTCTGAGTCCGGAGTAACAATACTTCGTGGTGTAAAACCAGATGGTTCCATATCTATTGGTAATAAAACTTACAGCATTCCTGTCAATCAATTAACAATCAAAAATATTATTTTTGATAATGCAACAGTTAATTTTTATGGAAATAAGAAAAACATATCAATCACAAATAATGCTTTTGTTAATACTGTTTCTGAAAAAGAGCAACTGACTGTATCACATCATCCTTTTACTATTCATGGTAATATCTTCCTACGAGATAAAAACCATCCAGGACTGGGTATTAGTACCTACAGAAATACTAAAACAAAAGTTGAAAATAATGTCATTGGTGATATCTCTGACGAAAACATCCTCTTGACCATGAATTATTATGATGTTGGAACCTATAATTTAATTAGAAAAATAAAACAAGCAGCCAGAGACAAGCAGCTAGAGATTTTGGATGAGCAGGGCTACTTTATCGCAGGCTGGTATGCTACCGATGGTTTAAAAGACTCTGTTTTCCGTAATAATATCGTTTCAGGTAACACTCTGGATTGTTTAGATGTTAGTGGCGAAACAGAGAAAGCTAAGTGTGCAATGACCAGAGACCACGTTATCTATATAAAACAATATAATAACGTTGATGTAGTTAATAACTATTTTAGTGGCTGGCCACTTGATGCCGCAGGTCAATTAAAATTCCGTAATGCATCACACCTATATTTTGCCGGTAATTACCTCAATAAAACTGAGTTCAATGCCAGACCTTACGATCACAGCGAAAAACGAAATATGGATAATACCTTCATATTTAATAATACATTACAAGATACCATGATCGGTTATTGGCAGAACTTTGAAGACAGCGATGACTACTACATAAACGCGAAAAACTTTGTTGTCTTCGATAATTTATTTATCGCTGAAGATCAAGCAGCTAAACGTATTAGTGGTACCTGGCGTAGTACGCACGGTGAATTTTTAGAAGCGAATAATCGCTATGCTGATCAAACGCCGGTGGTGACTCAAGAGTTTCAGTCAGTGGATATTTCCATCGCCAAAGAACGTCTGCCTGCGGATAAAACGGCTTTGTTAGCAGTAAAACCGATTCCATTATGGAGAAAGGTAGGTGATATCAGTGGCAAAGAGCTGAAAGATAACCAACTGGCGCGGTTAGATATTGAAGTTGACGGCTATCCATCTCAATTTGTAGTTTATGCGCCCGATAGAAAAGATAATTACCCCACCCATCGTTGGGCGGCAAAATTGACTGCCTTGTTTAATGAGAAAATAAAAGGGGCGTGTGCCGGGGTACTTACCAGCAAAGTGATGACTGACAATAGCTGTAAATTTATGGCTCCAAAGGGGTCAAGTTATTTAAACAATATTTATACCACTGAAGGCGGGGCTGCAACTTACACCACCAAAATTATCGATAAATATCTTGAAGTTGGCTATATTTCCGGTTCAAACATCCAACTTGGTCAGACAGTTAGATTAGCGGTCACGTTCGAAGATGGAACGCATAAAGAAGTCACTTATACGCCAGATCATGAATACCGCACTGCCGGTCATCGCTGGACAACTGAGTTGGCACGTAAAATAAATACCAATATACCTGGCTTATGTGCCGGTAAGTATACGGAATCTAAAGCACAGGGTAATGGCATATCTGAATGCGGATACGTGGTCCCCTCCGGCTCATCATATTTAAACAAGATTTATACTGTTAATGGGCAAGCTGCGAAAGTAGATATCAGTATTAGTAATTAATTGTTAGCGATAGAAAGCAAAAGATATCAACTTTAGTGACAATCAGTTAAACGGGCAGGAAAATAATTTCCTGCCCGTTTTTATTCTCGCGTACATCCCCCGTAACCCAATTACCGACTTCTATTATCTAAAGTAAACTATCATCTAAATCAATCTGGCATAAATTATGTCTGATTTATCAAGTTTCCTACAAAGATTTAGAGAAATAGGCAAGAGCAAGGCAGGAATGTGCATTGAGGTATCACGCCAAGTTGCCGACAATGGCAACCAATGATACGGCTACAATTAACTGTAGCGTCGAAAGGTAATATTCATTGTTCCTATTTTTTATTCACCATCAATGTTCATCACTCATAAGCTGGAAGACAAATCATGCAAAACTTTACCCTACATACCCCAACTAAAGTGCTGTTCGGTACTGGTCAAATAGCGCAACTGAGTAAAGAAATTCCCGCAAATGCTCGCATTTTAATTACCTATGGCGGCGGCAGCATCAAACAAAATGGCGTGCTGGATCAAGTCCATCAGGCACTAAAAGGTTTTGATTTCCTCGAATTTGGCGGCATCGAACCGAATCCAACCTATGAAACGCTAATGAAAGCCGTTGAGGTTTGCCGCACAGAAAAAATTAACTTCCTGCTGGCCGTCGGTGGTGGCTCCGTGCTGGATGGCACCAAGTTCATTGCAGCCGCCGTTAGTTATCCACAAGATCCGTGGCATATTCTGGAAACGACCGGTCGTGATATTAAACAAGCGCTACCAATGGGTTCGGTGCTAACCCTGCCCGCGACCGGATCCGAAGCGAATAATGGCGCGGTAATCAGCCGCCGGAGCACCGGTGACAAGCAACACTTCTTCTCACCACATGTACAACCACTATTTGCCGTGCTGGACCCCGTTGTCACTTACACTTTGCCATCGCGCCAGGTAACCAATGGTGTCGTTGATGCTTTCATTCATACCATTGAGCAATATTTGACTTATCCGGTTGATGCGAAAGTGCAAGATCGCTTTGCTGAAGGGTTGCTATTAACGCTGATTGAAGAAGGCCCGAAGGCATTAGCCGAACCAGAAAACTATAATGTTCGCGCCAATATTATGTGGAGCGCTACGATGGCTTTAAACGGCCTGATTGGTGCCGGAGTGCCACAAGACTGGGCAACCCATATGCTGGGGCACGAACTCACAGCATGTCATGGCCTTGACCACGCGCAAACACTGGCGGTCGTGCTACCCGCGCTGCTGGCCGCGAAAAAAGAGCAGAAACACGCCAAATTACTGCAATACGCAGATCGTGTATGGGGCTTACGTGACGGTAGTGAAGAGCAGCGTATTGAGGCAGCGATTGAAGCCACTCGCAAATTCTTCGAAGACATGGGGATTGCTACTCGCTTGTCAGCCTATGGACTCGATGGTAGCTCAATTCCGCATCTGATTAAAAAGCTGGAAGAGCACGGCATGACGCAACTGGGTGAACACAGAGACATCACTTTAGCCGATAGCAAACGTATTTACGAAGCCGCGGTCTAATCTTAAGACTGAATGAATTTATGCATTTCAGGATGGGAGACATTACCGAACAGAATGCCTTCCATTCAATATTTATTTACTCTTTTCGCCTACTACAAAAGAGGCGCTATCGTCATTTAGTGCTAGGCTTTAGCCTGTCGCCACGCATTGCGCTGTTCATATCTCAGTGGCAGATCGGCTGCGGATCTGTGCACATATTTATACTTCTCACACACATAATTAATCGCTAGTAAGATCATAAATAGAATGATCACGACTAAACTTACATTACCGGTAAACAGGGCATATATCGCCCAATCTGTAAGCTAAGGAGATAGACATGGCAACACAACCCATTATCAAATTGCACGATGGAAACCTGATGCCACAACTCGGCCTTGGCGTTTGGCAGGCGAGTATTGAAGAAGCGCAATTTGCGGTCAGCAACGCTCTTGAAGTTGGTTATCGGTCAGTTGATACCGCAGCTATTTATAAAAATGAGGAAGGTGTCGGTAAAGCGCTGAAAACAGCAGGCATCGCCCGTGAAGAGATGTTTATCACCACCAAACTGTGGAATGACGATCAGCACTTACCTAAGCAAGCTCTGGAAACCAGCCTGGAAAAACTCCAACTCGATTACGTCGATCTCTATTTGATCCATTGGCCGGACCCAAAACAGAACCGCTATGTCAGCGCATGGCGTGAGCTGCTCGCATTGAAAGAGCAAGGTTTGGCGCGCAGTATCGGTGTCTGTAACTTCCAAATCCCACATCTACAACGCCTGATTGATGAGACTGGTATCGCTCCTTCGGTGAATCAGATTGAGTTGCACCCATTATTGCAACAGCGCCAGCTCCACTCCTGGAATGCTACGCATCATATTGCGACAGAATCCTGGAGTCCGCTGGCTCAAGGGGGAGAAGGGGTATTTGACCAAGCGATCATTCATCAATTGGCACACAAATATAATAAATCACCGGCTCAGATCGTCATTCGCTGGCATCTGGATAACGGTTTGATTGTTATCCCTAAATCCGTGACACCTGCGCGTATTAGAGAAAACTTTGACGTGTTTGATTTTAAACTGCACAAAGATGAACTGACGACGATAGCTAAATTGGATAGCGGCAAGCGGCTGGGGCCAGACCCGGATGCTTTCGGATCTGACGCCTAATATCAGGTAGATAACAGCAATTTAAACTATTAACATCCATTTAATGATGTTTTGCTTTCCCCTTTGCTCCGGCTGTCGCGCTATTTAGCGGGGATTTTTTCGCCCCGGCTTTGTTTGCCGACGGTTTAGCCGCAGGTGTGCCACTGGCAACCAGTGGCTTTCTGCCTGTTGACGCAGTATTGGTTTTACCACCCGGCTGACGCTGGCGAGTTATTGAGGTGTGCTTAGTCAACGCTGGCGTATGATAGCGCAGCGCACGGCGTGCTTCACGTTGCTCTTCCAACGTCGGTGCTGGAACCAAACATTCACGGCGGCTGCCAATCAGATTTTGCAGCCCCATCTCCTCCAACGCACTGCGGATCATCGGCCAGTTAGCCGGATCGTGGTAGCGCAATAACGCCTTATGTAACCGCCGTTGGCGATCCCCCTTCGGCACCACAACGTCTTCACTTTTATAATCCACTTTCCCCAGCGGATTCTTACCGGTGTAATACATAGTGGTAGAGTTAGCCAGTGGCGACGGATAGAAGTTCTGCACCTGATCCAAACGGAAGCGGTTTTTCTTCAGCCAAAGCGCCAGGTTAACCATGTCTTTATCTTCCGTCCCTGGATGGGCAGAGATGAAATAAGGGATCAAATACTGCTCTTTTCCAGCTTGTTTGGAATAGGTGTCAAACAGCTCTTTAAAGCGCTGATAGCTGCCCATCCCTGGCTTCATCATTTTGGAAAGCGGCCCTTCCTCTGTGTGCTCTGGGGCAATTTTCAAGTAGCCGCCGACATGATGACTCGCCAACTCTTTGATATAACGTGGATCTTCAACGGCCAAGTCGTAACGCACTCCAGATGCAATCAGGATCTTTTTAATTCCTTTCAGATCACGCGCTCGTCGATACAGGGAAATGGTCGGTTGATGGTTGGTGTCCATATGCTGGCAGATTTCAGGATAAACGCACGATGCACGGCGACAGGTTTGCTCGGCCCGTGGTGACTGGCAGCGCAACATATACATGTTTGCCGTAGGGCCACCCAGATCCGAGATAATGCCGGTAAAACCAGGAACTTTGTCGCGAATTTCTTCGATTTCACGAATGATGGAGTCTTCTGAACGGCTCTGAATGATACGCCCCTCATGCTCAGTAATAGAGCAAAATGAACAGCCACCATAGCAGCCACGCATAATATTGATTGAGAAGCGAATCATATCGTAAGCGGGTATCGGCGACTTACCATAGGACGGATGCGGCACACGCTGATAAGGTAGCGCAAAGACGCTATCCATCTCTTCGGTACTCAGCGGAATAGCTGGTGGATTGATCCAGATGTAGCGATCGCCATGTTTTTGCATCAAAGCCCGCGCACAGCCGGGATTAGTTTCATGATGCAAAATCCGCGAGGTGTGAGCATATAACACTCTGTCTGCTTTCACTTTTTCGTAGGAAGGCAGTAAAACGTAAGTTTTCTCCCACGGCTTGGGTTTAGCCGCACGCACCGTAATCGGCTTAGCATCCGGTTCAGGAATGCTGTCAGTCGCGCACGGCAGATCGTCACCATAAGGATTAGGGATCGCTTCAATACGGCCCGGCTTGTCCAGACGCGTTGAATCGACACCACTCCAACCCGGTAATGCGGTTTTACGCATCACAACGGTATTACGAACATCCTGAATATCAGCAATTTTCTCACCCGCAGCCAGACGGTGTGCGACTTCAACCAAAGGGCGCTCGCCATTGCCATACACCAGCATATCGGCTTTTGCATCCACAATAACCGAGCGGCGCACGGTATCCGACCAATAATCATAATGAGCAATGCGACGCAAGCTGGCCTCAATCCCCCCCAGCAGTACCGGCACATGGCTATAGGCTTCTTTGCAGCGCTGGCTATACACCAATGTGGCCCGATCTGGCCGCTTACCACTTTGGTTATCCGGTGTATAAGCATCATCGTGGCGCAATTTTCGATCCGCGGTATAACGGTTAATCATCGAATCCATATTGCCAGCGGTCACACCAAAGAACAGATTTGGCTCGCCAAGGCGCATGAAATCGTTTTTATTGGTCCAATCTGGCTGGGCAATAATCCCGACGCGAAATCCCTGAGCCTCCAACATTCGGCCAACGATAGCCATACCAAAGCTGGGGTGATCCACATAAGCATCGCCGGTAATCACAATAATGTCACAGCTATCCCAGCCCAAAATGTCCATTTCTGCTCGAGACATCGGTAAAAATGGCGCAGTGCCATAGCATTCAGCCCAATAAGGCTGATAAGAAAATAGGTCACGCTCTGGCTGGATCAAGCTGGTACTCATGGCAACACTCTTTGAATTGGGGAAGGTTGAGGTGGTTCGGGTTAAGAAATCATCACCGGGCGGCGATTATACGCATTTATCCATGAAAAGAGGAAGGATATAGACAGCTTTTAGTTTTTTTACTGTATTAGAAAAATAACGCTTTGATGAGTCAGTCGATAATTGAACCTGTTACGCTCCCAAAAGGAACACAATTTATGTGGCCCTTTTGGGAATAGAAACAATTACTTAATATTGATTACTGCTGTCATTTTACAGGTTGCCATTACGGTTGCTCCGCGAGGCGTTGTCACTTGAACTTGATCACCAGACTTCTTGCCTGCGCAAGGTTTGATCAAGTGCTCTTCAAAACTCTTTTTTGCCTGTTCCGTTTGCTGATCTGCTGCTTGAGCAAAAGAAGAGACAACCGCGGTAGCAAAAATTACAGAAACCAAGATTTTCTTAAACATGAGTAGCTCCATTAATTCTGATTAATTGCGCATAGAGATCGCATACATCGCCAACGGAGCATACATTCGATATTTATTATTAGTTGTAAGAAAATAACAGTTACTGTGACTATATTATATATAAATCAATAATTTAGGATAATTCTTCTGCATGGGAGAATTATCTGTCTTTGAATACTGGATATCTGGTGGGCAACGCCAAACACCCAATATTCACGCGTAACTTAGCTCGGTATGGCCTGTGTCACCAACTGCCCAGCCGAACCGCGATCTGCCATCTCCAGCGTCTGGCTGTAGAATAAGAATGGGAAGTGTTCAGAGGAAACCTGATTGAAATACACCAGCAGCTCAACATCTCCATCCACCCAGACGGTATCCTTCCAGCCACGATCCTCGGCCATCGCCGGCGCACCATTCACATTTTTCACCAAAAACGAAACGCCCTGGATATGGAATGCTTGTGGCATGTCAGCATGTATTGTCCAGCGCTCCCAAGTCCCTTGCTGCGCTTGAGCATCAACCCGATTCATATCCCAAATGGCCCCATTAATTCCCGGCAGGTCATCACCCAAGCGGAATTCACGGGAACGGATCACATTGCCGTCCAAAATTTGATCCGCCAGTAAGCGCATCGGGAGGTTGTCTGTCACCAGTGGCAGTAAACCGGTTGGTTTTAATGTCAGTACCAAAGTAGAAATCAGAATACTTGATGGTTCGAACAGCCCGCGTAGCCTGTCCATGATACCGGCAGATTCGCCCGCCGTGATGGAGACTTCATTGCCTTGCGACATATCAATCACCACTTCACGCCGTTCACCCGGTGCTAATGAGAGCTGTTGTACTGCGACCGGTGCAGGCAAGAACCCCTGATCACTGGCGACAACATGCAAAGGGCGACCATCACTGAGCTGCAAGGTATAGCGGCGGGCGTTAGAAGCGTTCAGTAAACGTAACCGAACCCAGCCACGAGAGACTTCAACAAACGGACTTTGCGCACCGTTAACCAACAAGGTATCGCCGACAAAACCACCTTTGGCTGGCGGGTCATACTGTGGCACGCCAAAACTATCGAGCCGTTTGTCCTGGATGATAATCGGGAAATCATCAACACCGTAATGGCTCGGCAGCGGCATCGCTTTACTGACTTCATCCTCCACCAGCCACATCCCAGCCAGACCGTTATAGATATGAGGAGCCATGCGATTAGGCGTGTTGGCATGATACCAGCAGGTAGCTGCCGGTTGACGCACGGGTAGCACTGGTGACCAATCCACACCAGGGGAAATCATGCGTGCCGCCCCGCCCATCAGGGTGCCGGGAACTTGCAACCCACTGATTGTCATTGATACCGGTTCCGTCAGCCGGTTACTGTAGATGAGCTTGACGTCGTCACCGCGATACACCCTAACCGTTGGCCCCAAATACATGCCGTTAATCCCCCAAACAGCAGATTTCTGGCCGCGACTAAATGCCCAGTGCGCTCGCTGCAAAGTCAAAAACAGCGGCTGACCACGGCGGGATTCCAGTAACGGAGGAACAGGTAATGGGGGTTGCTGGGTACTATTAGCCTGTGCCCTCAATGGCAACGAGCCTGCGCCTAGCGCTAAACCCGTAGCCTGAATGAACTGGCGACGACTGAGTGACATATCTTCTCCGTGAAAACCACAATCAAACCTACTGCAAAATTTTGCCTGACTGCGAATAACGCTGAAGGACGGCAAAACGCTCACGACTTGCGTCGCTTAAAAGAAACAAAAACTTGCTTTAATAATAATAATCAATAACACCAACCAACACCGTATCTTGCCCGCAGAGGGATAATGATTACTTCTCTGTAACGGCCCGTTGTGCTTGCTGGGCGATTTCCGCATCCAACTGCGCTATTTTGGCTAACATCAAATTACGGCAATGCTCGGACAACTCACGAACACGCTCTTTACTGTAACCGGTGGTATCTACCGGTGGCATAATTTCTACAATAACGTTGCCATTTGACCAACGGTTTAGGTTGATGTGATTAGTGCTGGAAACACAAATAGGCACGATAGGTACACCCGCTGCGATAGCCGCATGAAAAGCCCCCGTCTTAAAGGGCAGCAAACCTCGGCCACGGCTACGGGTGCCTTCCGGGAACATCCAGATCGAGACATTTCTTTTCTTAACCTGTTCAACCACTTGTGCAATAGTGCCATGCGCTTTGGCGCGATTGTCGCGGTCAATCAGCAGGTTGCCCGTCAGCCAGTATAACGGGCCAAATAAGGGCACCCACAGCAGACTTTTTTTACCCACTGTCACAGTGCCAGACTGAACGACATTCGACATGGTGACCATATCGTAGTTGTTCTGATGGTTGGCAATATAAATACACGTACCGTAGTTGGCGGCCTCTTGCGGAATACGCTGCTCGACAGTAATACCAAATAGCACTGACATTCGGCCAAACAGGTGCGCAAATGTCGCGAGATTACGGGGGTTTCGCGGCCTAAACAGGCAATAAATCGAACCAAACACACACACCAGAATACAATATAAAACTGCCAGCACCGTGCGTAAAATTAATAGCATAACAACCTCTTAAACACTTACTCATAGACACGCAATCGACGCTAGTATAACGGCTCACACGTAAAATACCGCGCAGATTCCTTGCCATAATTATGTTACGCGACAACGCCCGCAAATTGCCTGCGTTGTCTGTTACATTCTATCTGCTGATGCCTGAAGGTGACGCCAATAGCTTTGGGTATGTATGATATTACGCTTCACTGTCCGTTGGTATCACCCGTGGCGGCGCGTCAATGTCAACCCGATCAATACGTTGCAACCCGCGAGGGAGCGGCGAACCTTTCCGGCCACGTTCAGCACGGAATTTCTGCAAATCTTCTGGGCGCAAGGTTAGCTTACGTTTGCCAAAGTGCAAAGTAACCGACGTCTGAGGTGGTAAGACAAATAACCAGGCCAGACGATCCTCACCCGCCGCAGCTTGTGCTGCTGGAATCGAAACAATCTTATTGCCTTTACCCTTGGATAACTCAGGCAAATCAGCAACCGGGAACATCAACATCCTGCCAGCGGCAGTGATGGAAAGCAGCATGTCATCCGGCCCGTGAATTTCTAATGGCGGTAACGCTTTGGCATTTTCCGGCAGAGTAATCATCGTTTTACCCGCACGGTTTTTGGCAACCAAATCATTGAAAGTACATACGAAACCGTAGCCGGCGTCTGATGCCATCAATAGTTTTTGGTCGTCCGGAGCCATCAATACCTGTTCAATGGCCGCACCTGGTGGCGGTGTCAGCTTACCGGTCAGTGGCTCCCCTTGCCCACGAGCTGAGGGCAGTGTCAGCGGATCTAACGCATAACTGCGCCCCGTCGAGTCAATAAACACCACCGGCTGATTGCTCATACCACGCGCTGCGGCACGGAAGCTGTCACCCGCTTTATAACTTAATCCACTCGGATCAATATCATGGCCTTTGGCACTGCGCACCCAGCCCATCTCAGACAGCACAATGGTCACCGGCTCAGAAGGCACGATGTCGTGCTCGCTCATGGCTTTAGCTTCACCGCGTTCGGTCAGCGGTGAACGGCGATCGTCGCCATAAGCGGCAGCATCAGCCTGAATCTCTTTTTTGATCAGGGTATTAAGTTTACGCTCTGAGGCCAGCAACGCCTGCAATTGATCGCGCTCTTTGGCTAATTCGTCCTGCTCACCACGGATCTTCACCTCTTCCAGCTTGGCTAAATGGCGAAGTTTCAGTTCGAGGATGGCTTCAGCTTGTGTCTCTGAAATAGAGAAATGCTGCATCAACAGCGGCTTAGGCTCATCTTCAGTTCGGATGATATGAATAACTTCATCAATATTCAGGAAGGCTATTAATAAACCTTCTAAAATATGTAGCCGCTTGAGGACTTTTTCCAGGCGGTAATTCAATCGGTTACGTACAGTTTGGCGGCGGAATACCAGCCATTCGGTCAGGATCTCTAGCAGCCCTTTTACTGACGGGCGGTGGTCCAAACCGATCATGTTCATATTGATGCGGTAACTTCTTTCCAGATCCGTGGTGGCGAACAGGTGGTTCATCACTTGATCCAGATCGACCCGGTTGGTGCGTGGAACTATTACCAGGCGAGTCGGATTTTCATGGTCAGATTCATCGCGCAAATCTTCAACCATTGGCAATTTTTTGGCGCGCATCTGGTTGGCAATCTGCTCCAACACTTTGGCCCCGGAAACCTGATGCGGCAGTGCTGTAATCACGGCGCTGCCGTCTTCTTTTTTCCACAGCGCGCGCATCCGTACCGAGCCACGGCCATTTTGATAAATCTTACGGATTTCATCACGCGGAGTTATGATTTCGGCTTCCGTAGGAAAATCTGGCCCTTGTACGAACTCCAGCAGCTCGTCGAGGGAAGTCGCCGGTTTATCGATCAGTGCAATCACCGCCTGCGCAATTTCACGCACGTTATGCGGCGGAATATCCGTGGCCATGCCCACCGCGATACCGGTAGTACCATTGAGCAAGATATTGGGCAGTCGTGCAGGTAGCATTTTCGGCTCTTGCATGGTGCCGTCAAAGTTTGGCACCCAATCGACAGTTCCTTGCCCCAGCTCACCCAATAGTACTTCTGCATATTTGGATAAGCGAGATTCGGTGTAACGCATCGCCGCAAAGGATTTAGGGTCATCCGGTGCCCCCCAGTTTCCCTGCCCATCCACCAGCGGATAACGATAGGAGAATGGCTGCGCCATCAATACCATCGCTTCATAACACGCGCTGTCGCCGTGTGGATGATATTTACCCAGCACGTCACCCACGGTACGGGCTGACTTCTTGAATTTAGCGCTATTGTTTAACCCCAGTTCGGACATCGCGTAGACAATGCGCCGCTGTACCGGTTTCAAACCATCGCCGATAAACGGCAACGCCCGATCCATGATGACGTACATGGAGTAATTCAGATAGGCGTTTTCAGTAAAGGTGTGCAGCGGTAAGCGTTCTGCACCGTCATGAGTCAAATCACTCATTACTCAATTATCCTCAGACTCTGGAATGACGATCGCTGGGCTTCAACAGATCGGCACCGTAAGTTCATTGTCAATTTCTGCCCGCGATAGTACCTCATCTGCGGGGTTACTGTCACAGCCCACAGATAATCTCACTCTTTCCATCTTGGTAGCGGCAATGTTAACCCCAGTAAAGAAAGCACTAATCCATCCCTTTTGTTGCTTATTTAGCAACAGTGTTATGCATTATGGTCCATTTTTCTCTGGCGTTAAAACTATTAGCATACTCATCATTCCGATTGGCTGACACCAGCTTCTTCGTCTCTTAAAGGTAATATCAATGAGTAACATATTAATTATTAACGCAATGAAAGCGTTTGCACACTCCAAAGGGGCGCTTAATCTCACTCTCACTAATGTCGCTGCCGATTTTCTGCGTGAAAATAACCATCAGGTGAAAATCACCACAGTCGACAAAGGCTATGATATTGAAAGTGAAATTGGAAAGTATCTGTGGGCAGATACCGTGATTTATCAAATGCCCGGCTGGTGGATGGGTGAGCCGTGGATCATGAAAAAGTATATTGATGAGGTTTTTACCGAAGGTCATGGCCGCCTGTATCAAAGCGATGGTCGTACCCGCTCTGATGTCACCAAAGGCTATGGTTCCGGTGGCTTGATTCAGGGTAAAACCTACATGCTTTCAGTAACCTGGAATGCACCTATTGCAGCATTTACTGACCCGAATCAGTTCTTTGAAGGCGTCGGCGTTGACGGTGTTTACCTGCATTTCCATAAAGCGAACCAGTTCCTTGGCATGAAACCATTGCCCACATTTATGTGTAATGATGTGATTAAGCAACCGGACATTGAAGGCGATATCAGCCGTTATCGTCAGCATTTGGCCGATAACTTTAACAATCAGGCGGTTTGATTGTATCTCGGACACAAACAGAGGCAGTTATGATTACCGTTTTTGCAGAAATAAAAGTCAAACCGGGGCGTCGTCAGGCGGTATTGGCCGCAATTGAGACGTTACTCCCTGCTGTGTTGGCAGAGGAAGGTTGCGGTGGCTATGTGCCGATGATTGACTTGCCCACCCAGCTTGACTGGCAAAAAAGCTCGCCGGACTCTATTTTCATGCTGGAAAAATGGCAAAGTGTTCACCATCTGGAATTACATTTGCAGATGGAACATATGCACCAACACCTTGAAATCATTAAGGATGATGTGCTGGATGTGAATATTCACATTTTAGATAACGCTTAATCGCCCTATCCCCAAAGTAGTTGAAGTTGCAGGTAGGCGGCAAGCAAACGCATCCCGATGAGCTTACTCAAGTAAGTGATTCGGGTAAGTGAGAGTCGCCAACACCCCTGCGGCTTTAAGAACGAAGGGGATCTTTTAGCCAGTGACTACCCTGCAACTTGATCTGCTCACTCGCGTAATCCAGAAAACAGGTAATCCGCGCTGCAAGCTGAGTATTACGATAATACACCGCGTTAATCGGCTGCCAGGTTTCCAGCGTTTGGGAGGCCATCACCTCGACCAAACGGCCCGCCAGTTGATCTTCTCGGGTCATAAAATCGGATAATTCGACGATCCCTTCCCCCTGCAAGGCCAGCAGCCGCAGTGTTTCACCACTGGACGCAGCCAGATTGGGAATGATAGCAGAGCGCCCGGCAGGTAAATGAGGTAATGACCATTGATTGAGAGATTCCGGCTGAGTAAATCCTAACAAGCTGTGATCGGCCAGTTGATCGATGGTAAGAGGAGTGCCGTGGCGATGCAGATAATCAGGGCTGGCGAGGATGCGTACCCGGCTGGCCCCCAATAAACGGGCATGGATGGTGGAATCACGCAGCGCACCGATACGAATCGCAATATCAGTACGTTGCTCCAGCAAATCGATATTCAGATCGTCGGTATTCAGCTCAAGAATGATTTGCGGATAGAGCGCACGAAAACCGCTGATCATCGGCACAATCACATGCTGCATAAAGGGTGCCGCGGCATTCACCCGCAAGCGACCGGCCGGTTTTAGCCGCCGCAGGGCGATTTGCTCTTCAGCATCATCTACCGCGCCAAGAATCTGCCGCGCATGGCTGAGGAACAACTCGCCCTCTTCAGTCAATTCCAACCGCCGAGTGGTACGGCGCAGCAAGGTGGTCGCCAGCTTCTGTTCCAGCCGACTCAATGCACGGCTGATACCCGATGTGGTCTGGCTGCGCTGCTCCGCCGCCGCCGTTATGGAGCCGCAGTCAACTACCGAGGTAAACGCCTGCAACTCCTCTAAGGTGACCTTCATCGATCAGACCTCAATCTCAGCGGTATCTCCTTTCTCTTGCAACCAATTGCGGCGGTCTTCAGAACGCTTCTTCGCCAGCAACATATCCATCATAGCCATCGTTTTATCGATATCATCATCGCTGATAGTCAATTGCACCAAGCGGCGCGTATTAGGATCGAGGGTGGTTTCACGCAGTTGCAGCGGGTTCATTTCACCCAGCCCTTTAAAGCGCTGAACGTTAGGTTTACCGCGCTTGCGTTTCAGTTGCTCCAGGACACCGGCTTTCTCTTCTTCATCCAGCGCGTAGAACACTTCTTTCCCTAAATCAATACGATACAACGGTGGCATCGCTACATAAACGTGGCCATTACGCACCAGCGCACGGAAATGGCGCACAAATAGCGCACACAGCAGGGTAGCAATGTGCAAACCATCGGAGTCCGCATCCGCCAGGATACAGATTTTGCCGTAACGCAACTGGCTCAAATCTTCGCTGTCGGGATCAATCCCAATCGCTACTGAGATGTCGTGTACTTCTTGTGATGCCAATACTTCATCAGAGGAGACTTCCCAGGTATTTAGGATCTTACCTTTCAGCGGCATGATCGCCTGATACTCACGATCACGCGCTTGCTTGGCGGAGCCACCTGCGGAATCCCCTTCCACCAGAAACAGCTCGGTCATGCTTAAATCTTGCGAAGTACAGTCAGCCAGCTTGCCGGGCAATGCCGGGCCGCTGGTCAGTTTCTTACGCACCACTTTCTTGGCCGCACGCATACGGCGCTGAGCACTGGAAATGGCCAATTCAGCCAGTTGCTCTGCGGCCTGCACATTTTGGTTTAGCCACAAGCTGAAAGCATCTTTTACCACGCCGGAGACAAAAGCCGCGCACTGACGTGAGGAGAGCCGCTCTTTCGTCTGGCCAGCAAATTGTGGATCTTGCATTTTGACTGACAATACGTAAGCGCAGCGCTCCCAGATATCATCTGCTGAGAGTTTGACACCGCGTGGCAGGATATTGCGGTATTCACAAAAATCGCGCATGGCATCAAGCAAGCCCTGACGCAGGCCATTCACATGAGTACCGCCCTGCATGGTCGGAATCAAGTTGACGTAGCTTTCTGTCAGCAGTTCTCCGCCCTCAGGCAGCCACAACAACGCCCAGTCTATGGCTTCGGTATCCCCGGCGAAAGAGCCAACAAACGCCTTTTCTGGCAGGGTAATCAAGCCATCAACCGCTTCCATCAGGTAGTCAGTCAGGCCATCGGCATAGCACCAACGCTGTTCAGTATTGTTCACCAAATCTTTGAAGACGATTTCCACGCCGGGGCACAACACGGCTTTGGCTTTCAACAAATGCGATAAGCGTGAAACTGAAAAACGCGGGCTATCGAAGAACGAGACATCTGGCCAGAAATGCACACTGGTACCGGTATTGCGCTTACCGCAAGTGCCGATGACCTGTAATTCCTGCACTTTATCGCCATTTTCGAAGGCGATGCTATAAATTTGACTATCGCGGCGTACCGTGACCTCTACCCGCTTGGATAAGGCATTCACAACTGAAATACCGACACCGTGCAAACCACCAGAGAACTGATAGTTTTTATTGGAGAATTTACCGCCGGCATGTAAACGACACATAATCAGTTCAACAGCCGGAACGCCCTCCTCCGGATGGATATCGACCGGCATCCCGCGGCCATCATCAATTACTTCCAGTGATTGATCGGCATGAAGGATAACGTCAATACGACGGGCATGACCCGCCAACGCTTCATCGACGCTGTTATCAATCACCTCTTGACCAAGGTGGTTTGGCCGCGTGGTATCCGTGTACATTCCCGGACGACGACGCACTGGTTCTAAACCGCTGAGTACTTCAATGGCATCAGCGTTATAGCTGGATTCAGTCATGGTTGATTAATATTCGGCTAATGGTTGGAAGGCTGGCGGTGGCGCTTACACCGCCTGATATCAGGTGGTCGCTAGCCCTAAAAAAGTTACAATCGGTGAGAAATAGTGATCAAAGCCAACAAAGGCATGATTTCCACCGGATTCTACCGTTTGCCGGCAAGGGGTGTAATAGGCCACCGCTTGACGGTAATCGAGGATTTCATCCCCAGTTTGCTGCAATAACCAGAGTAAATCCGGTGATTCCAACTTTTCAATTTGCATGACTTTCAGGTCATAGATGTGCCGTGACTCTAACACATATTGTTGCCCGGTGTAGGGGTTCTGATTTTCTCCCAGGTAATCACCGAGCAGCTCAAATGGCCGGACTGCCGGGTTAACCACCACGGCGGGAATACTGAAGCGCTGGGAAAGCCAGGTTGCAAAATAGCCGCCAAGGGAAGAGCCAACAATACCCACGGATTGCCCGGCTTTATCCATTACGATACTTTCCAGCATTTCTGCGGCTTCCGCCGGATAAGGCGGCAATTGAGGTATCAGCATCTCAATATGAGGGTGATGTTGCTGCAACCAGCTTTTGAATGTCGTTGCTTTAACCGAGCCGGGAGAGCCATTAAAGCCGTGAATGTATAAAAGAGTACTCATCAATAACCATCCGAGTCCATGTCCGGGCAGAATTCATCACTCGCTAATCGACGAACGTCAGTTTCAAGCGTTCCATCAGACAGTAAATCGAGGTAGCGCCATCCCGGTGCCACAGTATCAAGCGTAAAATTAGTGCAATGCGGTTTAAACTGCACACACGTAGAAGGGCTGGCCAGCAGGCGCTTGCCATACCAGTCCAGATCCAAGTCCTGATGAATATGACCACACAGTAAGGTGGTTACCCGTGGATAACGCGTCAGAACCGCCGCCAGCACATGGGCATTGCGCAAACTATGCTGATCCAGCCAGGTACAGCCTGACGGCATCGGGTGATGGTGTAGCAATATCAGCGTATAACGCTCTGGGTGCGCAACTAAGCAACGCTCCATCCATTCCAGTTGATAATCGCTCAATTCACCATAGGGAACGCCGAAGACCTGGCTGTCCAATAACAGAATCTGCCAGTTGTCCCCTACCAGAACCTGCTTTGATGGCGCAATACCGGCATCGGCTAAGGCATCGACCATCGCGGGCTGAAAATCGTGATTACCCGGTAGCCAAACACAAGGTGCTGACAGGCGAGCAATGCCCTTGGCAAAATTCTGATAGGCTGCAACAGAGTGATCCTGCGCCAAATCGCCAGTGGCAACGATAAGATCAAAGGGATGCTGCTCAGCGATAATCGCTTCCAGCACAGCGCGATAACTGCGGGAAGTATTCACACCCAGCAAGGTTTCATGTTCCCCCGCAAAGAGATGAGTATCTGTTATTTGTAAAATTCTGACCTTGGCCCCACTCGCCATAGGCAGTTTAAACAGGCTTTCCAAATGGTGTCCTTGTTTTTGCCACTTCACCAACCAGATAGGTTCTACCAGTGAAACTATAAGTCTGTCTAACAAACTGGAACTGCCACCGCGCCATGTGCCATGCAATAGCGCAACCAGTCAGCAAGAAACTGGTTAATTTGATGCTTTTCGTCCCGCTGATGCAACTTTTTATTCGGATAATCATAACTCGCTTTGAAGCGAGAGATCTGCTGACTGGCACACACTTCCGCGACCTTGGCATCATGATAAAGGCGCACGACCATCGATGGTAGGCTCCAGTGACTCACCGCAGGCTCAGTCTGCACAATGTCTACCACCGAAGTGTAACGGGTCGATTCGATAATTGTCAGCCGATAACTTACGCCTTTAACCTGATAAGCCACACTTTCACCCACTTCATCGATGCGGGGTATTAAACGACGCAATTGTGCGAAGTTAGTTTCGCAGATACGCATCATTTCAGGGAAATCAGGTGTATAGCGCTTACTCATACTGTTTCTCGCTTCTCTTTATGATTGCCATTCCGCTCTCAGCGATTGATGGTGCAACGCCAGCCATTGCAATGCAATGATTGAAGCTGCGTTATCAATTGCACCTTCTTCAACCCAACGATAAGCCTGCTCGCGGCTCACCACATGCACCCGAATGTCCTCGTTTTCCTCTGCCAGTCCATGAATACCGGCTGCGGTAGAGGCATCAACTTCACCCACCATAATCGACAAACGCTCACTGGTTCCGCCTGGGCTTGCCAAATAGCTAAGCACCGGCTTACAACGGCCAATGTGAATCCCGGCCTCTTCTTCTGCTTCGCGACGAACCACCTCTTCTACGGTTTCGCCTTGCTCAATCATTCCCGCGACCATTTCTAATAACCAGGGTGACGCACTGCTGTCAATGGCGGCAATCCGCAGTTGTTCAACCAACACCACTTCATCACGCTGCGGGTCATAAGGTAATAACACCGCAGCGTGGCCGCGTTCAAAAATCTCGCGCGTGACCTCACCACTCATTTCGCCATTAAACAGCCGGTGACGAAAACGATATAAATTCAGCGAAAAAAAGCCCTTATACAATGACTCTCGTGCAATAATTTCCACATCGTTCTGATTGAAAGTCACCGGTGAGGGTTGTAGTGATGACATAGACTTCTCTCCTAACATTAGTATCAAGCCTGAATTGTACTTTTTGATGACAACCGAACGCCACAGGCTACAGGATTTTAAAATAGCAGGCATAGAGTTAGCGGATAGAAATGCTTTTGATAAAGATTATTTGACAAAGATGGCCGATACCGATTAGTTGTCTCAATACTCATTTAGCTTTGTGTTAGATTTAAGTAAATTAAGGCAGGATGGCACAATCAGCCACCTTATCCCATTGGCAGACTCTGATAGAATCGGCAACAATTCGTCTATCGACAGCTACCATAGTAATATTGCCGCACAACTGCTGCACAACAAGGACTGCAAATGAAGAAACTGCTCCCCCTTCTTATCGGGCTGAGTCTGGCTGGTTTCAGTACCATGAGCCAGGCAGAGAACTTGCTGCAAGTTTATAAGCAAGCCAGGGATAGTAACCCGGACTTACGCAAATCGGCTGCTGATCGCGATGCTGCATATGAAAAAATTAATCAAGCACGCAGCCCGCTGCTACCACAACTTGGTTTAGGCGCAGGTTATACCTATACCAATGGTTTCCGCGATGCGTCTAATAGCCCGGATAGCAATGCCACGTCTGGCTCGCTGCAACTGACCCAGACCATTTTTGATATGTCTAAATGGCGTATCCTGACCTTACAGGAAAAAACTGCGGGCATTCAGGATGTGGTATTCCAGACCAGCGAACAAACGCTGATTCTGAACACCGCCACGGCCTATTTTAACGTGTTAAAAGCGATTGATACGTTGTCTTACACCGAAGCCCAGAAACAGTCGGTATACCGCCAGTTGGATCAAACCACTCAACGCTTCAATGTGGGCTTGGTTGCTATCACTGATGTGCAAAATGCCCGCGCCAGCTACGACACCGTGCTGGCTGACGAAGTCACTGCGCGTAATAATCTGGATAATGCGCTGGAGAATCTGCGTCAGGTGACGGGTGTTTACTACCCTGAATTGGCATCATTGAGCGTCGATCGTTTAAAGACTAAACGCCCAGAGGCTGTCAATAACCTGCTGAAAGAAGCTGAAAAACGTAACCTTTCTTTACTTTCTGCCCGTTTGAGCCAAGATTTGGCTCGTGAGCAAATAAGATCAGCTGAAACCGGTTATATGCCAACCATCGATTTGACGGCAGGATCTTCCGTTACCAATACCCGTTACAGCGGTGGGACACCGAGTAGTCAGCAAGTTAACAATGATTCAGGCCAAAACCAGGTTAGCCTGAAATTGAGCTTGCCGCTGTACAGCGGGGGTGCCACCAATTCTGCGGTGAAACAAGCGCAGTACAACTTTGTGGGTGCCAGCGAACAACTGGAAAGCGCGCATCGTGGCATGGTGCAAACCGTGCGCTCTTCGTTCAATAACATCTCAGCATCTATCAGTAGCATCAATGCTTATAAGCAAGTGGTTGTTTCTGCACAAAGTTCATTGGATGCAATGGAAGCTGGCTATCAAGTTGGTACGCGTACCATTCTTGATGTTTTGAACGCGACCACCACCTTATACAACGCGAAACAGCAGTTGGCCAATGCCCGTTATGACTATTTAATCAATCAGTTAAATATTCAATATGCGTTGGGTACGCTGAACATGAATGATTTGACGTCACTGAATCAGGTCTTGGATAAACCCATCCCAACCTCAGCGGCCAGTCTGGCACCGGATAACGCCAACCAGAATGCTTACGCCGATGGCGACAGCACTCAGGCCGCAGCGCCAACAGCAACGCCGGTAAGCCAAACGCAAACAACACCTGCTACCCCAGCACGTAATGGCAACCCATTCCGTAACTGATTTTAAGCAGCGCTAACTCACCGGGTACAGCGGCAAGCGTACCCGGTTTATTTTTCAGTTCCCCCCAATTTCTTCACCGCAAAGCATTTTTCGTCAATGAAAAAAGTGAGTCTGCTGGCAGCATTTCGTATAGCTTTGTAAAGTCTGCCGCTTGCTAGCCCCTACGCTTTAATTTTATACATATTTCCCCTATTCTAGAGCGTACTTACTGGGAATGGGCATCAAACGCCCGGAAATGAGACAATAAATGATGAAACGGACTAAAAACATCAATCAAGAGACTTTCCGTAAATCCTGGCGCAATTACCGCCTTGCGCCCGTAGCTTTGGCGGTCAGTGCTGTATTTATGCTGGCTGGCTGCGAAAAAACCGATGAAACCGTCTCTTTGTATCAAAATGCCGATGACTGCTCACAAGCGAATCCATCGAAGAGCGCGGAATGTACCACCGCTTATAATACTGCGTTGCAAGAAGCGGCTAAAACAGCGCCGAAGTACGCAACGCGTGAAGATTGTGTGGCTGAATTTGGTGAGTCCCAGTGTACTCAAGCCCCTGCTCAGGCAGGCATGGTGCCAACGTCATCATCTTCTGAAACCACAGCCGCAGCACCGCAGCAAAGCGGCAGCATGTGGATGCCATTGATGGCCGGTTACATGATGGGCCGCATGATGGGTGGCGGTGCAAGTCAGCCACTGTTTACCTCAAAAGCCCCTAATAGCCCGGCTAACGGCAAATTTGTCGATTCGACCGGTAAAAACTTTGGCTCCGCCACCACAGGCCGCACCATGACCGTGCCAAGAACCGCTATGGCACCGAAACCCGCGGTAACCAATACCATCACCCGTGGCGGTTTTGGTGAATCGGTTGCTAAGCAGTCTACGATGCAGCGTAGTGCCGCTACCTCATCCAAAACCAGTACGCGCAGCATGGGTGGCTAAGGTCTTTAATGAAACGTTTAGCAATTAGCGAACGCCCGGACTGGCGTGAAAAAGCCACCGAATTTGGTTTCCGTTTTCACACTATGCATGGCGAGCCGTACTGGTGTGAAGATGCGTATTACGAATTCACACTGGCACAAATTGAAGAGTTGGAAGAAACCACCGCTGAGTTGCATCAGATGTGTCTGCAAGTGGTTGAGAAAGTAGTAAATAGCGATCAATTGATGGCTAAATTCCGCATTCCAAAACATTGCTGGGATTTTGTACGTAGCTCATGGAAGACCAATCAGCCTTCGCTCTATTCACGCCTTGATCTAGCCTACGATGGCGTAAATCCAGCTAAATTGCTGGAAAACAACGCTGATACTCCGACCTCATTGTATGAAGCCGCCTTCTTCCAGTGGCTGTGGTTGGAAGACCAGATCAATGCGGGTAATTTGAACGCAGAGTCTGATCAGTTCAACAGTATGCAAGAGAAGCTGATTGAGCGTTTTGCTGATTTGCGCGATAACCACGGCTTTAGCTTACTGCATCTGGCCTGCTGTCAAGACAGTGAAGAAGATCGCGGCACCGTGCAATATCTGCAAGATTGCGCGCTGGAAGCCGGCCTGCCGACCGAGTTCATGTTTATGGAAGAGATCGGTTTGGGAGAGAAGGGGCAATTTACTGATCTGGATAATCAGGTTATCAGTAACTTGTTCAAGCTCTATCCGTGGGAATTTATGTTCCGCGAAATGTTTTCCACCAAACTGGAAGACGCTGGCGTGCGTTGGCTGGAACCGGCGTGGAAGAGCATTATCTCCAATAAAGCCTTGTTGCCCCTGCTGTGGGAGATGTTCCCCAATCACCCGAATCTGTTACCTGCTTATTTTGCTGAAGATGATCATCCCAAGATGGATCACTATGTCACCAAGCCGCTGTTCTCGCGGGAAGGTGCCAATATCCAGATCGTGGAAAACGGCAAAGAAGTCGCGCGCGTTGATGGGCCATACGGCGAAGAAGGCATGATTGTTCAGCAATTCCATCCACTGCCTAAATTCGGCGACAGCTACACGCTAATTGGTAGCTGGCTGGTGAATGATCAACCATGCGGTATTGGTTTGCGTGAAGACCGCGAATTGATCACCCAAGATCTGTCACGTTTTTACCCACATATCATTTTAGGTTAAGGTTGCGAAAGAATAAGCTGAAAAGCTAACACCTTAAAATTGTTGATAAAGCTAAACCAAGGGGAAACACTCCGTTGGGGCCGTAGCGGCTTATGCCGCCGAAGCGCCCGTAGGAGTGGCCAACCCTTGGCTCGCTGATTTTAGTTTTTATAACACCAAGCTTAACCGACAACATACTAAGCGACCCCATCTCAATCCCATCCGTTGGGATCGAGATCGACTCTTTACCGTCCCAGCTCCCCAGTGCGTACAACAATGGCAGGAAATGTTCTGGCGACGGATTAGACAATGCGGCTCCTTCATGTTGCATAAAGTTCACCAGCGGATGATTATCGCCCTGATAGCTCAGATTATCTCGCACAAACTGATTGAAAGATTCAGCCCACGGATACGGGCTACTTTCTCCCTGCCATCTCACCATTCGCAAGTTATGTACCACGTTGCCACTGGCGACAATCATCACACCCTGCTCACGCAACACCGCCAGCTTACGGCCTAACTCATAGTGATAAGCCGCCGGTTGGGTGCCATCAATACTCAATTGCACCACGGGAATATCTGCCTCCGGATACATTTTAATCAATACCCCCCAGCTCCCGTGATCCAGGCCCCACTCACCGGTGTCAGCCAGCACCGCGACAGGTGCCAACAATTGTTGGATTTGTACCGCCAACGCAGGCGAGCCTGGTGCGGGGTATTCAGTATCAAACAAAGCCTGCGGGAAGCCACCAAAATCGTGAATAGTTCGGGGTTTATCCATAGCTGTCACCGCAGTTCCACGGGTATACCAGTGGGCGGAAATCGCTAAAATCGCTTTAGGCCGTGGCAAAGTTACACCTAACGCACGCCAAGCTTGGGTGTAACTGTTTTCTTCCAGCACATTCATCGGGCTACCGTGGCCAAGAAACAGTGCAGGCATACGAGAGGTTTTCATTGCAAATCCTTACTGTTAAGTCATTTACTGTTAAGAAACAGAGCGGCGTTTAAACCTTAAACAGTAGATTACGCGCTTTCTTTTTATGACACAGCCGGATAACAATGATGAAGATATTCAATAAATTTGAAGGGGGGAAACAGCACAGGAAGCAGTAAGAAAATTAGACAAAAAAGAAATAACCGGGCCACAGTCTATTCAGGAAAATAGAGGCAACCCGGTGTTTACACCGCGCGATGAACAGATGATATCATCGCTATCTGATTAGCTGACTTTTTGTACCTGAGGCTGGATAGCCTCAATGTAGGCGGCCAGATCATCAATTGTCACTACCGGCATCTCATGCGATTTGGCGAACTCAACGACTTCCGGTGCATGAGCCATGCTGCCGTCGTCATTGGTCAGTTCACACAACACACCTGCGGGTTTAAAACCGGCCAGAGTGACTAAGTCGATAGAGGCTTCGGTGTGACCACGGCGAGACAATACGCCACCCGGTTGAGCACGCAGTGGGAATACATGCCCTGGGCGATTAAGGTCTGCAGGTTTCGCGTTATCCGCAATTGCCGCGCGAATAGTCGTTAAACGGTCAGCCGCAGACACACCGGTGGTTACACCTTGAGCCGCTTCGATAGTCACGGTAAACGCGGTTTGGAACTGACTGGAGTTATTGGTGACCATCATTGGCAAGTCAAGCTGCTGGCGGCGTTCGTCGGTGATACACAGGCACACAATCCCACTACCATGGCGGATGGTCAGAGCCATTTGCTCAACCGTCATCGTTTGGGCAGCAAAAACCATATCACCTTCGTTTTCACGACTTTCGTCATCCAACACCATAACACCACGGCCATCACGCAGAGCGTCGATAGCACGTTCTACACGCTCAACAGGCGTGCCGAAATCTGATAGAAGGGTCTGATTCATGGTAAAAAACCTCATTAAAATTATGGATTACCAGAATCAGGGCGGTCTTTGAGGAGTAAAAGGCCATTCATTTATATAAATAATAAAAATAGCCGAAATAACGCAGCGAGTTATTTAATACAATAAATAAGCTCATCAGATACCGTTACTCTCTCCCATCCGGACTATAACCGTCGGCCCCGGAATCACACCGGATCTGCTGACCTCTACCTTACACTCTCCAAGGAGAGGCAACGTGAGCGCTCGCGGGCTTTTGCACCACGACACAGGAATGCCGCAACACAATTTACCGCCGGTGGGGACTTGCACCCCGCCCTGAGAATAAGCCTTACGACTATAGCGCTATTGATTCATCGGAGCAATTACCAAAATGGTGATATGTGAAGGTTTATACAATTGCCATCAGGCATTACACTAGAGGGAATCATCACACAGCTAATTAGGGAAATATCATGATTGACCCGAAAAAAATTGAACAAATCGCCCGCCAGGTGCATGAGTCTATGCCAAAAGGCATTCGCGAATTCGGGGGCGACGTTGAAAAGAAAATCCGTCTGGTTCTGCAATCGCAGTTAACCCGTTTGGATTTGGTTAATCGTGAAGAATTCGACGTGCAGACTCAGGTATTGCTGCGCACCAGGGAAAAACTGGCGTTGTTGGAACAACGCGTAGGGGAGCTTGAAGCCAAATTCAACAACGCGCCTGCCGTGAGTGATGATAAAACGGGCGAATAATAATGGGTAAGACGTTATTACGCACAAGGGCGCATTAGTATGCGCCCTTCGTTAAGACTGCTGCCCGCAGCGTTCAAATCGGCTCTCGGTAGATTTATCTCCCGAATCACTGGTTCAAGACAGCGCATCGGGATTAATGAGCCTGCTGAGGCTCACCGCATAAATGCTGTTTAAACCGGCGCTGACCGCTTTATCACGCGTTTGCCGCCTACCTGCAACGATCAAGATCGAGGGTATTTAGCCAAGGCCATTCTTAATTGACTGAATAATACGGGTGGTCGAAATACCGTTTTCAAAATTCAGCACTTTAACTTCACCACCCGCAGCCCACACTTCTGCACTGCCTGCTATCTCATCAGGCTTATAGTCACCCCCTTTTACCAGCAGGTCTGGCAGAATGTCAGCGATCAAACGCTGTGGGGTATCTTCTTCGAACGGCACCACCCAATCTACCGCTTCCAGAGCGCCCAACACAATCATGCGCTGTTCCAGTGGATTGACTGGCCGCTTTTCGCCTTTCAGACGTTTGGTGGAGGCATCGCTGTTCACGGCGACAATCAGGCGGTCACCCAGTTTGCGGGCATTGGCTAAGTAAGAAACATGGCCTGCGTGGAGAATGTCGAAGATACCATTGGTCATCACCACTTTTTCACCACGCTGACGCGCCTGCGCAACGGCTTTTTTCAGTTGCTGCTCATCCATCACGCCGAAACCCGTCTCAGCACGGCCACGGATCGCATTTTCCAGCTCAATCGGTGAGACAGTCGATGTTCCCAACTTACCGACCACCACGCCTGCGGCAGCATTCGCCAGGAAGCAGGACTCTTCCAGTGTATTCCCCGCAGCCAGTGCGGCAGCCAGCACGCCAATCACCGTATCACCAGCACCGGTCACATCAAACACTTCTTGCGCCTGTGTTGGCAGGTGTAGTGGCGGTTTGCCCGGTTGCAGCAAGGTCATACCCTGTTCGGAACGGGTCACCAGCAAAGCGGAAAGCTCGAAATCGGCCACCAGCTTCATACCACGGCTGACCAACTCTTCGTCATCTTTGCAGCGCCCCACCACGGCTTCAAATTCAGACAAATTAGGCGTTAACAGGGTCGCACCACGATAGCGTTCAAAATCACTGCCTTTCGGATCGATCAGAACCGGCACTTTGGCTTTACGCGCTAATTGGATCATCTGCTGCACGCTACTCAATGCGCCTTTGGCATAATCAGATAATACCAGCGCGCCAATCTGTGGCAGCGCCTGTTGAATGCGCTCAAAAATCGGCTGCGGATCAACGCCGTCAAAGCCTTCTTCAAAATCCAGACGGATTAACTGCTGGTTACGCGAAAGTACCCGCAACTTGGTGATAGTCGGGTGAGTGGGCACCGAGACAAAATCACAGCGCACATGCACTTCATTCAACTTGCTGGTCAGCGCACGCGCGGCATCATCGATACCGGTCAGCCCGACCAGACGTGAAATAGCCCCAAGGGAGGCGATGTTCATCGCCACGTTAGCTGCACCACCCGGGCGTTCTTCAATGGTATCGACTTTAACGACTGGCACGGGTGCTTCTGGCGAAATACGGCTGGTAGGCCCGTACCAGTAGCGGTCTAACATGACATCCCCAACGACCAAGACACCGGCGCGGCAAAAATCAGGCAGTGTAACTTTCATCCCTTAGCTCCAAACTCGTCATTATATTGCGGCTGATAATATCACAAGCTCACGCCAACCAATGCTGCCAACTGGCAGCCACCTGCTCTCTTTCACGGATAAAACAATCAGCAGAGACTTTACTTGATTGCTCCTGCAAGGCCAGATGATGAATCTCATCGCGCATGGTGACATAGGCATGGGTCAGTGCTGCGGCCTCTTGTGGCTCCATGATGTCGTAATAGGCCATCAGCTCGAAAATTCGCACATTATCAGACCAGCGGGTCAGGCGCGGTTCACTGGCGGCATAGCGCAGCACCAGATATTGCGCGATAAATTCAATGTCAGTGATCCCACCTTTATCGGTTTTAATATCAAACACATCGCGCTGTTTACTGCCGAGATGATTGCGCATTTTCTCGCGCATCTCGCGCACTTCCTGCTGTAATTGCGCATCGTCTCGATGGCGGCACAAAACTTGCTGGCGGGTGGCGTCAAACTTTTGATGTAACTCAGGGCAGCCATAGACAATGCGGGCGCGCACCAACGCCTGATGCTCCCACGTCCAGGCTTCATTATGCTGATAATCAGCAAAAGCCTCTACGGTACTGACCAACATGCCCGCCTCACCGGATGGTCGCAAGCGGGCATCGACCTCATACAAAATACCGGATGAGGTGCGGGTACTGAATAAGTGCATTATCCGCTGTGCCAGCCGCAAATAGAACTGGCGACCATCAATACTGCGCTCGCCATCGGTCATCACATCCAGCGGGCAATCAAGCAGAAAGACCAAATCCAGGTCAGAGCTATAACCCAGCTCCCAGCCACCCAATTTGCCATAACCTATCACCGCAAAACCACGGCCTTCGCGCTGCTGCAAATGACTCGGCTGACCATAGCGAGCCACCATCTGATTCCAGGCCTGCTGGATAACCGCATCGATGATGGCCTCCGCCAGATAGGTTAAGTGGTCACTCACTTTCATTACCGGCAGCGCCTCAGTGATATCCGCAGCGGCAATGCGTAACTGTTGAGCCTGTTTGAACTGGCGCAACGCTTCTAGTTGCTGCTCTTCATCATCTTCCGGGACTCGCAGCAGATATTGGCGTAATTCATCGCGATAGGCACCTGGCTCCAGCGGTTGGTATAACGATTGCGGATCAAGCAATTCATCCAGCAACAAGGGGTAACGCGCCAACTGGCTGGCCACCATCGGCGAGGCTGAACACAAACGAATGACATGCTTGAGCGCGGCATGATATTCCACCAGCAGCTCCAGATAAGTGGTGCGGGTGACAATACTGAGCAACAATTGAATCAGGCGGCTGAGGGCGATATTAGCGTCTGCCCGTGGGCATACTTCGGCAAACAGCCGGGGCATCAGTTGATCCAGCACCTCACGGCCACGGGGACCGATAGTGCGTTTATCAACATCGTGGCGAAAACCATTAATTGTGATTAGTAATTGACGGCGAGCAGCTTCATCCAAATGCGGTGTCAGCGGGGCTAAGTCGCACTCTTCCAGCACATCCTGCCATAAGCTTTTGTACAGTGAATGGCAGGGATCTTCGCCAATGTCAGGGGCATCATCGCCAATCAGGTCGTCAAATACCAGCCTAACCGCCTGCATGTGTTGTTCAAGCACAACACTCATTGCGGCCCAATCGCTGTAGCCCATTCCCCAGGCCAAACGGGCCTGATTTAGTGCATCACTGGGTAACGTCTGGGTTTGCTCGTCGGCAATCGCTTGCAGCAGGTTTTCTAAACGGCGTAAAAACAGATAGCTACCACTGAGATCTGCCACCTGTTGTTCGGGTAACAAACCCATCTCAGCCACGGCCTGCAATGTGGGTAGCAAAGCGCGCTCTTGTAAGCGAGGCTCACGGCCACCTCGAATCAGTTGGAAGACCTGCGTAATGAATTCAATTTCACGAATCCCTCCCGCCCCCAGCTTAATATTGTCTTTCAGGCCGCGCCGCCGCACTTCACGGGCAATCATCCCTTTCATGTTTCGCAGTGACTGAATCACACTAAAATCAATATAACGGCGAAAGACGAATGGCCGCAGCGTCTGGCGTAGCTCTTGGCTGTAATGATCTTCAGCACCGCCCATCAAGCGTGCTTTCACCATCGCATAGCGTTCCCAGTCGCGCCCTTGCTCCTGATAGTAATCTTCCAGTGCGGCGAAGCTCAGCACCAGCGGGCCACTGTCACCAAATGGGCGCAAACGCATATCAACACGGTAGACAAAACCATCAATGGTTTGTTGATCCAGGGCTTTAATCAGCCGTTGGCCTAATCGGGTAAAGAACTGGGCGTTGTCCAGTTGACGCCGCCCGCCCTGCGTTTGGCCATTTTCCGGATACGCAAAAATCAGATCGATATCCGACGAGAAATTCAGCTCACCACCACCGAGTTTACCCATCCCCAGAATCAGCAATGGCTGCGCAACCCCATCGCCATTGCAAGGGGTGCCAAACTCACGACAACAAGCTTGGTATAACCAATTACGGGCAGCGATAATTACGGTTTCAGCCAACCAGCTCAGTTGCTGCAAGGTATCCGTGGTCGAACTGGTTTGCAGTGCCTGTGACCAGGCGATGCGCACCATTACGCGGCGGCGAAACAGCCGCAGCGCCGTGAATAATGCGGCTTCATCCTGCACCGCTGACAGCGCCTGACTCAGCCATTCTGAATAATGTTGCCACTCCTGCGGCTGCGGAGGCTGCTGATGCAACGCCTCCAGCCATTCAGGGTGAATCAGTAACATGTCACTGACAAAATCACTCAACGCCAGTACCGCGATATCTTCATCTCGCAGCTCAGGCGAAGTCGGTAACTCATTAAAGCGCTGCTGTATATTCAGAGCCTGAATCTGTAATTCCGAAGAGAGTGGCAACATAAAGCATTCCTCAAGCGACTATCAATTAACTGGCAGCACCGTTCAGCCAAAAAGCGGGCTGGGACAACGCTTCTTTACGAGCGGTATCACGCCAGTGGCCTTGACGCTCCATAATCGCCCACTGCAAGCCAAACCACCCATCAATATACGGGTGCCATTCACTCTGTGGATAGAAACCAGAGAGCAACTGGAAGGCTATAATCTGCCGATTGAGGCGAGGAAGTTGCGCCACATAACCATCGTCATCCAGATTATGGCCAAAGGCTTCTTTCAAATCGGCAGCACTGCGGCTGAGCATGATGTCGCAAAAACGCTTAAACGAACCTTCAAACTTGGTCTGGGCTTTGGCATCCATAAAGGGCCGCCAGCCAGAAGTGACCAGCCACGATGTGAGCGCTAACTTACATTTTAGATAATCTGCGCTATAGCAAAGCTGCTCGGCATCAACGTTCTTCGGCTCTAACTGTGGCTCCAGCGCCAGCAACCCGGCACGCAGTGCCGTGCTGGCTTTGCGTGGTACCAAACCACCAAAAATAGCCAATGATTGGCGCACCATCGCTAATGCTTCAATAATCATGCCCTTGGCTGCGGGCTCGCCACGCAACCACAGCTCTTCATGGTATTGCCAGTGATCCAACGCCATTTCCAATCCGGCGACCATCCCCTGTTCAACCGTGGATTTCGCCGCAGGTTGCAATACCAGTAACGGCCGCAGCTCACGCGGCAAGTTACCTTGAGCTAAATGATAACCACGCGCCGCTTTGCTCAGATTACCCTGACGTAAGCCGCCGATGGGTGCCAGTTCAGCCGCCAACGCCAGTAAATCGTTCTGATTGCCTTTTTTTAGCTCCAGCTCAATTTCACTCAAAGGTTCTGACAGCTCACCTGCACTGATAGAACCCTGATCAACAGCAAGCTCTATCTCGCTCTCCCCGTAAGTGATTACCCACTTCTCACGGGTGAAATCCGTGCGGAATAATGGCTGTAACTCGGCTTGCAGCGTGTCAATAGCCCAACCCTCTGGCCAAATATCAGCCGGGAAACGAGCCAGATCTAATTTGTCGCTATCAATATCGACATTATATTCTGGCCGTTGATGTAAACCACCCACCACTTTGCCACCGGTTTTCACTGTCATTTCATAACGGCCATCATAACCACGAATACGTAAGCCAATATCATGCTGGCGCAACCGGTTATCGGCAGTTTCAAAATAGATGTTGGTCAACGTCTGTGGGGCGAAATGCTGGCTTTGCCATGATGCAAGCTGCTCCGGCAACGCAGCGATCGCCACAGGAGTCGCAATAAATTTTAGTTCGATTTCAACGGTCATAATTTCATTCACACCGGTATGTTACGAGATTACGGACATTATGCCTTTTTTGCGGTGATTTGCCTGTTTTAGACAAACTTCTCTCGTTTAAAACAAGAAACCACGCACGCGACTGCCCCAAGTCAAACCCTATTTTAACCTGTTTTTACAGGTCTGCCCTAAGGCTTCATTAGACAAATTTTCAGCGCGGTTAAAATGAGCAGTAATGTGGCTCAAGCCGCGCAGGCTATGAGAGTAAGATAGTTCTCATTCCTGTTTATGCGTTGCGTCGGCAAACTGAACACACTACTATCGTTCCATAAATTCACTCACAAATGACTCCCTAATGCAGAAATTACGCCTAATTTGCCTCACGATACTCAGTTTAAGCCTCTCATGGGGTGCCAACGCTGAAGAAAAACGCTACATCTCTGATGAGCTGGATACCTACGTTCATAGCGGCCCCGGTAACCAATACCGTATTGTGGGCACGCTGAAAGGTGGGGATGAAGTCACCCTGATAAGCGTTGATGATGGCACCAATTATGGCCAAATCCGCGACAGTAAAGGGAAAACCACCTGGATCCCACTGAATCAATTGAGTGAAATGCCCAGTCTGCGCATTCGCGTGCCTGATCTGGAACAACAGGTCAAAACACTGACTGACAAGCTGGCCAATATTGATAATAGCTGGAACCAACGCACCGCAGAAATGCAGCAGAAAGTGGCTGCCAGCGATAGCGTAATTTCCGAGCTGCAAAAAGAAAACGAATCGTTGAAAAACCAATTAGTGGTGGCACAAAAGAAAGTCAGTGCAGTAAATCTGCAATTGGATGACAAACAGCGCACTATCATTCTGCAATGGTTCATGTACGGCGGCGGTGTTGCCGGTATCGGCCTGCTGATTGGCCTGGTATTGCCACATCTGATCCCAAGCCGCAAAAAGAACAACCGCTGGATGAACTGATCGCGGTTCAATAAAACTGCAACGTCAAGAACGAAGAGCCTATCCAACGTTATTGGCGTTCCAGCCAGGCAGCAGCGAGTGACAAATCGGTCGAAGACCCGTTTGAACAGCATTTATGCTAGCCCGCAGGGTGAGCCTCTTTGAGGCTCATTAATCCCGATGAACTTACATAAGTAAGTGATTTGGGTGAGTGAGAGCCGCTAACAACGCTGCAACGTCAAGAACGAAGGATTTATATGAAAACCTATTTGGTCGGCGGTGCCGTACGCGACAGCTTATTAAACCTAACCGTGACCGAGCAGGATTGGGTAGTGGTAGGTGCTACGCCAGAACAGCTACTCGCGCAGGGTTACCAACAGGTCGGTAAAGATTTCCCGGTCTTTCTGCATCCGGTCAGTCATGAAGAATACGCACTGGCGCGCACCGAACGTAAATCGGGCTCTGGTTATACTGGCTTTACCTGCTATGCCGCGCCAGATGTCACGTTGGAAGAAGATTTACTGCGCCGCGATTTGACCATCAATGCCATTGCCCGTAGCGCGGATGGCCAGTTGTTCGATCCCTACCACGGTCAACAAGATTTAGAAAACAGAGTATTACGTCATGTCTCTGACGCCTTCGGTGAAGATCCATTACGTGTTCTGCGTGTCGCCCGCTTCGCCGCCCGTTTCGCTCATTTGGGCTTTACCGTTGCGCCCGAAACACAAGCATTGATGACTACAATGGCACAAAGCGGCGAACTTTCAGCACTGACTCCGGAACGAGTATGGAAAGAAACTGAGAAAGCGCTGAAAACACAAAGCCCACAAATCTATTTTCAAGTGCTACGCGATTGTAGTGCGCTGGCGGTACTGTTCCCGGAAATTGAGCGCTTATTCGGTGTCCCTGCGCCAGAAAAATGGCATCCAGAAATTGATACCGGCATTCATACTCTGATGACATTGACCATCGCCGCTCAACTCAGCCCTGACATCGATGTGCGCTTTGCCGCTCTATGCCATGATTTAGGCAAGGGGCTGACACCAAAAGAGCTTTGGCCACATCATCACGGCCACGGCCCAGCAGGTGTGAAATTAGTCCAACAACTGTGCCAGCGTTTACGTGTACCCAATCCGGTACGTGATTTGGCAAAACTGGTGGCGGAATATCACGATCTCATTCATACGGTGAATAAACTACGCCCCGAAACCCTGCTGAAGCTGTTTGATGCCATTGATGTATGGCGCAAGCCAGAACGCCTTGAGCAGATGATCCTGACCAGTGAAGCGGATGCCCGTGGCCGTACCGGATTTGAAGAAAATCCTTATCCACAAGGCGATTATTTGCGAGCTGCATTCCATGTTGCAAGCGGGGTGTCAGTACAAGAAGTGGTTGCCAGCGGGTTGCAAGGGCTGGCTATCCGCGACGAATTGAAACGCCGCCGTCAACAAGCATTGGCTGAGTGGAAACAAACACAGGAACAGGTTTCTGGATAAATCCATATTATCTAAGATATAAAAAAGCCCTGATTAATCAGGGCTTTTTTATTGTATCCGCCGAGTATTTTACTACATAAACACCCAATACACGGCTGCCGCCACAATAAAGCGATAAATGGCAAACGGGACAAAAGAGATACGTTTAATCAATGACAGGAAGGTTTTGATCGCAATCAGTGCGACGATAAATGCGGTGGTAAATCCGACCGCAAACATCGGTAAATCGCCCAATGTCAGGAAGTGCAGGCTCTTATAGAGATCCAACCCACTGGCCCCGATCATCATCGGCACCGCCAGGATGAAGGAGAACTCGGATGCGGCATAACGGTTCACACCGACCAACATACCGCCGGAAATCGTCGCGCCTGAACGGGAGAAACCCGGCCACAATGCCAGACACTGGAAGCAGCCAATGGCGAAGGCTTGACGGTAAGTAATGTCATCCAATCCTATAGATTTTGGATTCTTAGGTTTAAACCATTCCGCTACCAGCAAAAGTACCCCGCCCGCAACCAAGGCGTACATGACATTCCTTGGATCAAACAGCGACTTGATAACATCGTGGAAAGCCAACCCCAGAACAACTGCCGGGATCATCGCCAGTAAGATATGGCCTAATGTCAGATGGCCGCTGGTTTTCCCTTCATGAGGCACCTTGCCAAAATGGATACCAATCAGGCCAAACAACCGCCGCCAGAACACAACAACGACGGCCAGGATTGAACCTAACTGAATGATAACTTCAAAGGTTTTCGCTTTATCACCGGTAAAGCCCAACAACTCGCCGACAATGATCATATGTCCGGTGGATGACACCGGTAAAAACTCAGTCAGCCCTTCGACCACGCCTAAAACAAAAGCTACAAACAGCGAATACATATCCGTCATCTACGATACCCAATGCCATGTAATAGAAAATCACAAAAAACGGCAATATTGAAAGCCCCAGGGTTTCTAAAATAATGCCGTTCAAATTCGATATTTATTAAAGTTATCACGCCATTCGATGCAATCAGACCACATTATCAATGCAGGGTTGCATTTTTATGTCATCACTGCATAAAAATCACTTAGGCCGCTGACCACGCTCAATAATCACACCAACATTACGTGATTGTGCAACCGCCCCCGGTTTGCTGACCTTAATCCGCACCCACGGCGATTTGAAACGCTGCAATAGTAGATCGGCTATCTCTTCTGCCACCCGCTCAACCAGAGCAAAGCGCTGTGATTCCACATATTTTATCACCGCTACGCTGATATCAGCGTAGCTCAGGCAATCATTTACATCATCACTGGCTGCCGCTTTACGGTTATCCCAGCCCATTTCGATATCGAACACCAGCTTTTGCTGAATGGTCTGTTCCCAGTCATAAACACCAATGGTAGTTATGACACTGAGTTCTTCAATAAATACGATGTCCATCACGTCATTCTCTGTTTTTGTGCCTGCCGGATACCACTTCCAGCCGAATATGCGTATTATCCACAGATGTTGCGATTAAAACGATCATTATTCGACAGGGCGGTGTTATGAGTGCTATCGCGCTTGGCATGATTATCTTCGCGTATTTGTGTGGCTCAATTTCCAGTGCAGTCCTGGTGTGTAGGGTTGCTAAGCTGCCAGACCCGCGAGTGCATGGCTCCGGTAACCCCGGTGCTACCAACGTATTGCGCATCGGTGGCCGTACCGCCGCGGCAACAGTGCTGGTTTTTGATGTACTGAAAGGGATGTTGCCCGTTTGGATTGCTTACCTGCTGCACCTTTCCCCGTTTTATCTCGGCCTGACGGCCATTGCCGCCTGCCTTGGCCACATTTATCCGGTGTTTTTCCACTTTAAAGGTGGCAAAGGTGTCGCCACAGCCTTTGGTGCCATCGCACCGATTGGCTGGGACCTGACTGGCCTGATGACGGGCACTTGGCTACTGACGGTTTTATTAAGCGGCTATTCATCTTTGGGCGCAATTATCAGCGCGCTGATCGCCCCCTTTTACGTCTGGTGGTTCAAACCGCAATTCACCTTCCCGGTCGCCATGCTTTCTTGCCTGATCCTGATGCGTCATCACGATAATATTCAGCGTTTATGGCGCGGTAAAGAGAGTAAAATCTGGGACAAACTCAGAAAGAAAAAACAGAAAACCCCTGCTGAAGAAGCCGCAGAGTTAGAAGAGGAAGAAGATTAGTTTACCTCTCCCGCCCAATCAGAATGACTGAGCGGGAGCGAGACAAGGCACTAGGAATTAAGCGCGCGGAGCATACATCAGTATGTGAGCATCGCGAGATGACGCAGCAACACAGCCGCAGCCCCGCTCAGACTTTCGACACCAATCCAGAATGACTGAGCGGGAGCGAGGCAAGACGCCAGGAATCGAGAGAGCGGAGCATACATCAGTATGTGAGCATCGCGAGATGACGCAGCAACACAGCCGCAGCCCCGCTCAGACTTTCGGTAACTCACTCAAAGGCCAGCGCGGCCTAACCGACACACTCAACTCGCTATTCACGCCACTTTTCAGCCTGATCAACCCAGCATAGGCGATCATCGCACCATTATCGGTACAAAACTCTGGCCGGGCGTAGAACACTTCACCGCCGCGTTTTTGCATCATTTCTGCCAGTTTCGAACGCAAGGTTCTATTGGCGCTAACCCCACCGGCAATAACTAATCGTTTAAAACCAGTCTGATCCAATGCACGTCTCGACTTGATAGCCAAGGTATCAACCACCGCGTCTTCGAATGCGCGGGCGATATCGGCGCGAGTTTGGTCGTCAGTGCCATTGGCTCGAATAGTATTGGCGGCGAAAGTTTTCAGGCCAGAAAAGCTGAAATCCAGCCCAGGGCGATCAGTCATTGGGCGCGGGAAAGTAAAGTGCCCCGCCGTTCCACATTCAGCCATACGTGACAACATTGGCCCACCGGGGTAATCCAGACCTAGCAATTTTGCTGTTTTATCAAAAGCTTCACCTGCCGCATCATCGACAGATTCGCCCAGTAACAGATATTCGCCAATACCGGTCACACTGATCAACTGAGTGTGACCACCGGAAACCAGCAGAGCAACGAACGGGAACTCTGGTGCATTCTCTTCCAGCATCGGGGCCAGCAAGTGGCCTTCCATATGATGGACCGGCACCGCCGGAACACCCCAGGCAAACGCCAATGCGCGGCCCACAGTAGCGCCAACCAACAATGCCCCCACCAGGCCAGGGCCTGCGGTATAAGCCACGCCATCGATGTCCTGAGCGCTCAAATTAGCTTCTTTCAACGCCGCCTGAATCAACGGCACCGTTTTGCGCACATGATCGCGTGAGGCGAGTTCAGGCACTACGCCACCATAGTCAGCATGTAATTTAACCTGACTATACAGTTGGTTAGCCAATAGACCGGCTTTATCGTCATAGACTGCAATTCCGGTTTCATCGCAGGACGTCTCTATACCCAAAACTCGCATTACATTTCCCATCATTCGCGTGCGGCCGATAGTTTAGCATAACAGCGCCACGAGTTATGATTTCTGACAACTATCGACCGCATTTTCGCGACTGAGCCATGTAAATGTGGTCGATAGTTGTCATATTTGAAAAGAGTGTTGATTAATTCGATTAACAGCCCTGTTTAGTATATAATCAGCGGCCGTCGCACTCTCGGCACCACTTTCTTGTAAAGAACGAGGGCGACATCACAGGAGCGTGCCTGTTTCAATTTGCTGTGGTGCTTTACAAAGCAGCATCCATTGAAGTAAAATTCCGCACCATTTTGAGAAGGCTGGCGATTGGCCAGCAGCAAACCGATTTCTATTGAGGTGAGAGGCACATGCCGGTAATTAAAGTACGTGAAAACGAGCCATTCGACGTAGCTCTTCGTCGTTTCAAACGCTCTTGTGAAAAAGCAGGTGTTTTAGCTGAAGTTCGTCGTCGTGAGTTCTATGAAAAACCGACTACCGAACGTAAACGCGCTAAAGCTTCTGCTGTAAAACGTCACGCGAAGAAATTGGCTCGCGAAAACGCACGCCGCACTCGTCTGTATTAATTCTTCGGGGGTAACCCCAACGCGTAGTTTTTTATGTTCTAAGAACGCGCAGATCGAGTAGTTGCATACGAAGGCCGTGCTTTCCGAAAGGAATGCGCGGCTTGTTCTCGTTTATGGACTGACCGAATAGGGGCTTATGGCTGGACGAATTCCACGCGTATTTATCAATGACTTGCTGGCTCGTACCGATATTATCGATCTGATCGATGCGCGGGTAAAGCTGAAGAAGCAAGGCAAAAATTATCATGCGTGCTGTCCGTTCCATCATGAGAAAACACCCTCATTCACCGTTAACGGCGAAAAGCAGTTTTATCACTGTTTCGGCTGTGGCGCGCATGGTAATGCGGTTGATTTCTTGATGAATTACGACCGACTCGAGTTTGTCGAGAGTATCGAGGAATTAGCCACTATGCACGGGCTGGAAGTGCCTTACGAGGCAGGAACCGGCACCACCCAGTTAGAACGCCATCAACGACAAAGTCTTTATCAACTGATGGAAAGTCTCAGCGGCTTCTATCAACAGTCACTCAAGGGCAAGACTGCCAATCAGGCACGCGAATACCTTAAACATCGCGGTTTGAGTGAAGAGATCATCCAACATTTTGCTATCGGTTTTGCCCCTTCTGGTTGGGACAACGCCTTAAAACGTTTTGGCCGTGATGGTGAGAGCCGTACCGCGCTGAACGATGCCGGAATGCTGGTGACTAATGATACAGGGCGGGTTTATGATCGTTTTCGTGAACGCGTCATGTTCCCTATCCGCGATAAACGTGGGCGGGTAATCGCTTTTGGCGGGCGAATTCTGGGTGATGGAGTGCCAAAATACCTCAACTCACCAGAAACAGAAATTTTTCATAAGGGCCGCCAGTTATACGGCTTGTATGAAGCACAAGTGAATCATCCCAACCCGACACGGCTACTTGTCGTAGAAGGTTATATGGATGTGGTGGCATTAGCGCAATTTGGTATTGATTATGCCGTTGCCTCGCTGGGAACAGCGACCACAGCGGAACATATTCAATTGTTATTCCGCGCCACCGATAACGTAATCTGTTGTTATGACGGTGATCGGGCCGGCAGAGATGCCGCCTGGCGAGCATTAGAGACAGCACTGCCCTATCTAAATGACGGGCGTCAGCTACGCTTTATGTTTTTGCCCGATGGCGAAGATCCAGACACACTGGTACGTAAAGAAGGGAAAGACGCATTCGAACAGCGGATGGAGAAGGCGCAGCCACTCTCAACCTTCTTGTTCGAAACGTTAATGCCACAAGTGGATTTGAGCAGCCCCGACGGGCGCGCCAAGTTAAGTACACTGGCATTACCTTTAATTACCCAAGTACCCGGTGAGACTTTGCGCCTTTATCTACGCCAGCAGCTCGGTAATAAGCTAGGGTTGCTTGATGATAGTCAGCTCGACAAGCTGATGCCGAAACAGGCCGAAAATGCGAATACCTACCAGCCGCCCCAGCTAAAACGCACAACCATGCGTATACTTATAGGGCTATTGGTACAAAACCCACAACTGGCTACACTTATCCCCTCATTACAAGGGGTAGAACAAGCCAAGCTAGCGGGTTTACCGTTATTTATTGAGTTGGTTGAGACCTGTTTAGCTCAACCAGGGCTGACCACCGGGCAGTTATTAGAACTGTATCGTGATAATAAATTCAGCCAACAGCTTGAAACTCTCGCAACATGGAACCACATGATTGTTGAGGATAGAGTAGAACAGACTTTTGTCGACACGCTAACCAGCCTGTATGACTCCATATTGGAGCAACGCCAGGAAACCCTAATAGCGCGTGAGCGAACACATGGATTAAACGCCGAAGAACGTAAAGAGCTTTGGTCTTTGAATCTGGCATTAGCCAGAAAAAAATGAAACACCCAACGGCTTAATTGCCGATAAATGTGGGGGCGACTCCCCACAATATGCCGCCATAGCGGGCAGCGGCGACAAAAAAAGGCCCCAAATGCTATTGTTGGCGGTTTCGCCGACCGACACCAACCCAAATACTCTGAAGTGTGGATACCGTCTTATGGAGCAAAACCCGCAGTCACAGCTAAAGCTACTTGTCACCCGTGGTAAGGAGCAAGGCTATCTGACCTATGCTGAGGTCAATGACCATCTGCCGGAAGATATCGTCGATTCCGATCAGATCGAAGACATCATCCAGATGATTAATGACATGGGCATACAGGTGCTGGAAGAAGCGCCTGATGCCGATGATTTGATGCTGGCCGAGAATACCACGGATACCGACGATGACGCGGCTGAAGCTGCGGCACAGGTGTTGTCCAGTGTTGAATCCGAAATCGGGCGTACAACCGACCCGGTGCGTATGTACATGCGCGAAATGGGCACCGTTGAGCTATTGACGCGTGAAGGCGAGATTGATATTGCCAAACGTATCGAAGAGGGTATCAACCAGGTTCAGTGCTCTGTTGCTGAATACCCTGAAGCCATTACTTATCTGTTGGAACAATATGATCGCGTCGAAGCGGGTGAAGCCCGTTTATCTGACCTGATCAATGGCTTTGTCGATCCCAATGCCGAAGAAGATATTGCGCCGACAGCGACTCACGTTGGTTCTGAATTATCCACTGAAGAAATGGATGAAGACGACAAAGAAGAAGACGAAGAAGAAGAAGAAGACGACAACAGCATCGATCCTGAGCTGGCACGTCAGAAATTCAGTGAATTGCGTGACCAGTATGAAAACACACGCTTGGCAATCAAGAAAAATGGCCGCAGCCACGCCAGTGCTGCAGCAGAGATTCTGAATCTTTCTGAGGTGTTCAAACAGTTCCGTTTGGTACCGAAGCAGTTCGACTATCTGGTCAATAACATGCGTGCCATGATGGATCGCGTTCGTACGCAAGAACGTATCATCATGAAGCTGTGTGTTGAGCAGTGTAAAATGCCGAAGAAAAACTTCGTTACCCTGTTCGCCAGCAATGAAACCAGTGATACCTGGTTCGCAGCAGCGATCGCGATGGGTAAACCGTGGTCAGAAAAGCTGAAAGATGTGTCGGATGATGTACAACGTAGCTTGCAGAAACTGCGCCAGATCGAAGAAGAAACCGGTCTGACCATCGAGCAAGTAAAAGACATCAACCGCCGTATGTCTATCGGTGAAGCGAAAGCGCGTCGTGCCAAGAAAGAGATGGTTGAGGCTAACCTGCGTCTGGTTATCTCTATTGCGAAAAAATACACTAACCGCGGTTTGCAATTCCTTGATTTGATTCAGGAAGGTAATATCGGTTTGATGAAAGCAGTAGATAAATTTGAATACCGCCGTGGTTATAAGTTCTCAACTTATGCAACGTGGTGGATTCGTCAGGCTATCACCCGATCTATCGCGGACCAGGCACGTACCATCCGTATTCCGGTACATATGATTGAGACAATTAACAAACTCAACCGTATCTCACGCCAGATGCTGCAAGAAATGGGCCGTGAACCAACGCCGGAAGAGCTGGCTGAACGCATGTTGATGCCGGAAGACAAGATTCGTAAAGTGCTGAAGATCGCCAAAGAGCCTATCTCGATGGAGACGCCGATCGGTGATGATGAAGATTCACATCTGGGCGATTTCATCGAAGATACCACGCTGGAGCTGCCGCTGGACTCTGCTACCTCTGAGAGCCTGCGTTCTGCGACTCACGACGTGTTGGCTGGCCTGACCGCGCGTGAAGCGAAAGTTCTGCGTATGCGTTTCGGTATTGATATGAACACTGACCACACTCTGGAAGAAGTGGGTAAGCAGTTCGACGTCACCCGTGAGCGTATTCGTCAGATCGAAGCGAAAGCATTACGTAAACTGCGCCACCCAAGCCGTTCTGAAGTGCTGCGCAGCTTCCTCGACGATTAATTGTCAGTTGCAGCAATAAGCACACAAAAAACCTCGGCATACCGGGGTTTTTTTTTGCCTTCCGCTCAGACTCTGATACCAATATTAACTGACTATTTTCTACTACATACTTAAAAAACCTTAAATTTGTACAGAAAACATCCATCTGATTTATCAGCCCTAGACCGCAGGATAAAAACTACCGTATAATCAGCGTCCAAGTTTGGCCCCTTAGCTCAGTTGGTTAGAGCACGCGACTCATAATCGCTTGGTCACTGGTTCAAGTCCAGTAGGGGCCACCAAATTTTAGCTGTTAAATCAGTACATTAAGCCAACTTTCGAGTTGGCTTTTTTGTTGATTGAAATGGCGATGGCGATAGAATGGCGATGCAGCTAGCTGTAAAACTGCTTTTAAGTGAAAATCTGAAGAATCTGAAACAGGAGGATAGCGCTAAGAAGGAAGCATAATGCTAGAGTATCGTTAACCTGCCTGACGTGAATTATTGCCTATACAAGCCAGAACGTCACTGCCAGCACGGCAATAGCGAAAGTAACTGTAGAACCCCAAGCATAATCAGGCCAGTATGACACCGCCAACATGCCAAAAATAATGATGCAAATAACTGGCACATAAGCAGTGAAAAAATATCGAAGCTGTCTTCCCAGCCAATCTTTGAAGAACTTTTTCATTAACGAATCATCCCCATAATTGCTGAGGCTACTTCACTATCTGTTGCCATTGATGGTCTAAAAAAATGGTCATTTCTGCTTATGACAGGTTCGATAAGAAAATATAACATTTCCAGTTTCAGGCTATATAACGCCAAATAATAAGGTTTGTTCCGCATTTTCAGTCGTTGAGCAGCACTGGCAGCTTGTTGTACATGTCCATACAATCCCGTAGCAGTTACTGCAATGGCAGAAATCTTATTCAGCTTGCTATCTATTGATAACCTCATACTCACGCTGTAATAGACTGATGCAGTTATAGCGCTGCTGAATGCCTGATTACTCATTGATGTGGAAGCAATATCAGCCCCCATTTTACTGAGCAATCTTTGGATTTTGGGAATGCGCTCTTCTTTAACACCCTTTAAAAACTGATCTACATAGATAGCGACCATTTCACGAATGATATCATTATGCTTTAACAACTGGACTAGAGCTTCCATGAAGCGAATGTCTTCTTGCTTCTGACTGGCACATACATCTTGATAATTTGAGGCAAAACACGACGCGTAAAAGCTCAGTCGAGTTACCCCCATATCTAAGAGTTTCGCCTGCTCTAAAACCTGCTTTTTAACTCCTTGCAATGCCTGCTCAAGCCGCAGAGCAAAAATCTTATCGGCTTGCATTTTACTAATGATTATTGAGTTATACATATCCCTTTTCCATTTATTACAAGCAGCTCTATCAAAAATAGACTGATATAAAAATAGTCTCTTTGCTGCTTATATTCCCTTTGTCTGTTGGTCTATTTATATCATTTTTACTGTATAAAGTCTGCACTCCGAATATTAAACCAACTTTCGAGTTGGCTTTTTTTCTAGTTAAAATGCCACTGGATATTTTGGTGATCGTTTAGTTGGGGCGAAAAAAACCGCTTGCGCAGGCTTCTTTTAATACCAAAACACGGCTTGATTATTACGACTCGGATGGGGCGGCGCTGGTTTTTTTCCCCCGGTTTAACAATTATCCGATCAACCGTTTCATGAGTAGCAAAGGTGCAACTACAGTTTATATTTGTGCACTGGTGATAACGTTCTTTCGTTTGTTCACTCAGGTAACGGCTAGACTTTCATAGTTTCCGTCATGATTACGTTTCTTCCGTGGCATGTTATGCTGCGTGTGCGGGCCGTGGCTGGCGTGATCCATTTTGGGTATGCGGTATGATGATGGGTTTATTGCGTAGCGTGTCGGGCTACTGGCAGTGCTTTTAGATGGGTGTAAAAAAGCCCGCGCGCGGCAGGTTTAAACTCTCGGATCAAGAATATCTTTTGGCATTTAATATAGCGGCTAACTCATCAACATCTAAATCGCGCCCATCCAAATCTTTACGGATTGGTTCAAAGACCTTATTCATTCGTGCATAAACGGCCAGAGATTGAGCATGTGAATTTAAATCCCGCCCCTCAAATCGAGAGAAGCGATCTAATTTATTAATTAAGAAATCAGCAATCCCTAAATGTTCTGTTTCATTATTTCCATCAAACCCTTTAAACCTTACATTCTTACCGAATGGTTCGGCTTTGACTGCCAATCCACTTTTCTCAGCAGCTGAAAGCTCTTCATAAGACATCTCGATAAAATCCCACATATCCAGAATATCTACAACCTCAGTAACTTCTGGAGGATTATGGTCAGTATTATCAGAGAAAATACCACTATATTTCCATTCGAATGCCCACGTATTATCACTGTATATGGCATCTTTGACGAAATCTGGATCGATTTTATCACCACCATTAATACCTAGTTTTTCATATATCTCACTCAGCATTATCAAAGTTAATTTTTCTGGATTTGTGAGTTTCATCTTTTCTAGATTCCATTTAGAAGACACGACTAACACCTTAGTACCGACCTTGGTTAATACAAGTTTGGAAGCTCAGTTATCCGATCACAGGGGAATATTTATCACGTAATCCGTCTGACTTGGCCCCGGTGGCAGTGATTTGAGCTATTAACCCTATTTACCGGTTATAAAGGCCTTTCGAGTGTTATTTTTACGGCTGACGTACAGGAAAAACTCCATGATGTAATCATTTGAATATCATAAATTTTATTTATAACTATGTTGTTCGAACTATACTCATAATAGTTATTGATAGCTGAGTTCAGATAATACAGGAGTAACAATCATGCTGAATATAAATCAGAAATACCTGATGAACCTTGATGAAGGTGCGTTAAAAAAGCAACGGCTGATCATGCGAACCATTGCAGCTCTACTGCTGTTAGGTGGGATTTTTTGCCTTATTAACCCATTAGCATCCGGCGTCGTGCTGAGTAAAATCATCGGTGCACTGCTCCTGCTTAGTGGTATCGCGCTGGTCATCGGTATGGTGACTAACCGCCGTTCCCACGACATATGGCCAATGGTAACCGGTATTTTGCTGGGTGTGGCCTATATCGTGATGGGTTATGTATTTATCACCAACCCTGCGGTGGGAATGATCAGTCTGGCGATAGTGCTGGCAGTTCTGTTTGCCTTTGGTGGAGTCATCCGGCTGATTACTGGCTTTAAAATATGGGGGATGCCAGGTGCATGGCTGCAAATTTTGCTTGGAGTGCTGGATTTGGTGATCACCTATTTGTTGGTTAGCGCAGGGCCATTGATGTCAATCACGATAGTAACCACCTTGGTCGGGATTGAAATGCTGTTCAGTTCATTTAGCTGCTTTATGGTTGCAGGTTTATATAAACGCAACGCCTAACCCCTACGCCGCTATCAGTTAGCAGTGTTGCGCTGAGCCCCACCGGTGGGCATTCGGTGACTGATTCAATTACCTTACTTTGATAAGCGAAGGGAATGCGTGCATCACAGTAGATCCCTTCGCTATTGCCCACAGTCTATTCCTTCATGCCATATTCATGACGGCTATCACAATCAGCACACAACGATTTCCCAAGCTGTACAGCAACGTCTAAATTTGAATAAAAATCTCATCCGACCACTTACCCAGTTCAGTGGTGGCGGCGGAGAAATAACAATAACGGTTTGGCGGCATGACACTGATTTATGCAGTGTCATGCCGCCAGAAGTACACCCGATGGAGACTGCAATGTTAGCTTACCCTCACCTGCTCACCCCCCTTGATCTTGGTTTTACTACACTGAAAAATCGCGTATTAATGGGTTCAATGCATACCGGGCTGGAAGAGTTACCCGATGGCCCGCAACGCCTGGCCGCATTCTATGCTGAGCGAGCTACGGGGGGGGTGGGCCTGATTGTCACCGGTGGAATTGCCCCCAATAGCAAAGGCGTGGTGTATCAAGGTGCCTCAGTATTAAATGACGTAGCGCAACTCCCGCATCATCAAATTGTAACCGATGCAGTTCACCAGGCTGGCGGTAAAATCGCATTGCAAATTCTCCATGCAGGCCGCTACAGCTATCAGAAATACCCCGTGGCCCCTTCTGCATTACAAGCGCCGATCAACCCTTTTACACCGCAAGCGCTGAGCGGCGATGAAGTGCTACAAACCATTGCCGACTTCGCTCACTGCTCACAGCTCGCGAAACAAGCCGGTTATGATGGTGTTGAGGTGATGGGTTCTGAGGGGTATTTGATTAATCAGTTCTTAACCGCACGAACCAATCAGCGCGATGATGAATGGGGGGGAGATTTCACTCACCGAATGCGTTTTGCGGTAGAAATTGTGCGGGCAGTACGGCAGGCGACCGGGCCTGATTTCATCCTAATTTACCGCCTGTCGATGCTTGATCTGGTGGAAGAGGGTTCAAGTTGGGAAGAGGTTGTTCAGTTAGCACAAGCTATTGAGCAGGCTGGAGCCACGCTGATCAATACCGGTATCGGCTGGCATGAAGCGCGCATTCCAACCATTGCCACAATGGTGCCACGGGCTGGGTTTAGCTGGGTCACCCACAAGTTGATGGGGAAAGTAACCATTCCTCTTATCACCACTAACCGCATCAATGATCCCACAGTGGCCGAACAAGTATTAGCAGACGGCTGCGCCGATATGGTATCGATGGCACGCCCATTCCTCGCTGATGCGGCTTTTGTACAAAAAGCGGCACAGAATAGAGCTGATGAAATTAATACCTGCATTGGTTGTAATCAAGCCTGTCTGGACCAAATTTTTGATGGCAAACTGACCTCATGCCTGGTTAATCCGCGTGCCTGCCGTGAAACTGAAATGCCAATAGTAGCCACTAAGATCCCGAAACGGCTGGCCGTCGTAGGCTCCGGCCCTGCTGGGTTAGCGTTTGCCGTCACTGCCGCCAGCCGCGGGCATCAGGTCACGCTCTTTGAGGCTGCCGCCGATATCGGCGGTCAGTTTAATATCGCCAAACAGATCCCTGGCAAAGAAGAGTTCTACGAGACACTGCGCTATTTCCGCCGCCAGTTAGTGTTGCACGGCGTGGAACAACACCTGAATACGCGGGTGCAAGCGGCACAACTGGCTGCGTTTGATGAGGTGATCCTCGCTTGTGGCATCCAGCCACGCTTACCGGATATCAGCGGTATTGACCATCCTAAGGTACTGACTTATCTGGATGTGCTGCGCGATAAAAAACCGGTCGGTGACCGTGTGGCAATTATCGGGGCGGGCGGGATTGGTTTCGATACCGCCGAATACCTCAGTCAGTCGGGTGAGTCCAGCAGCCTTAACAGCGAAGCCTTCAGCAGCGAATGGGGCATCGATCAAGCGCTGGAACACCGTGGCGGGCTGGCACCGGAAGGCGCTAAAGTACACTCATCCCCACGGCAGATCTTCTTGTTACAACGAAAACCCAGCAAGGTCGGCGAAAACTTAGGTAAAACCACTGGCTGGATCCACCGCACCAGCCTGGCCATGCGCGGCGTAAAAATGCTCAATAGTGTCAGCTATGAGGCAATTGATGATGAAGGTTTACATATCACCCGTGCCGATCAACACAGTTGCCTGCCAGTCGATACCATTATTATTTGCGCCGGTCAGGAACCGCGCAGAGAATTACATCAGCCACTGCTGGAGATGGGTAAAACCGTACATTTAATTGGCGGCGCAGATGTGGCGGTCGAGCTGGATGCCCGTCGAGCGATTGATCAAGGGACACGTCTGGCGCTGGCAATATAAGTAGAAATAAGAAAATAGGGTGTGCGGTTAACGGCAAAGTGACTTATAGCTTAGTGAGTGAAGGGTTGACCGCACCTCGGGGCACTCCGACGGCACGTTTCCCCTTCATTTGGCTTTGTCAGTAGTCTGACAGGAGGTGGAAGCCCCCTGTCAGACTACGATTAAAAGTCACTGTATGACATATCCAGGCTACCACTACCACCGCCCTCAGAGCGAGATGAGGCCGTTTTCACCGCTTTCAGCACCATAAACTTCTGGTTTGAATCCAGCGTTTCGCAGTTACCGAACAAACGTTTAAGTTTGTGGAAGTAATCCAGATGGCGGTTCCCGACAATCATCAGCTCGCCACCGGTCTTCAGGCAGCGCTTGGCATCACAGAACATCTGCCATGCTACATGGTCGCTAACCGCGTGCTGCTGATGGAACGGAGGGTTGCATAGCACCAATTGCAGGCTCTCACGTTCGACCCCCGCCAAACCATGACTCACCATGAATTCACAGCGTGACAAGTCTTGTGGGCGGTTATAGGTGATATTCAGCTCGCTCGAAGCCACTGCCATGTAGGATTCATCGACAAACAGCATCTCTGCCAGTGGGTTTTGCTCTAGCGCAATTAACCCGACAACCCCGTTACCGCAGCCCAGATCCGCTATCTTACCGCTCACATCATACGGCAGGATCTCCATAAAGAAGCGCGCGCCGATATCCAGATTATTGCGGGAAAATACATTAGCGTGGTTATGGATAACATACTCGGTATTAGCCAGTGGCCAGTCGACCGTTTCCGGCGCATCTGCCAGAGGGATATCCGCCACTTCACAGTGGATCAAGCGCGCTTTCTTCCACGCCAGCGTGGTTTTTGTCGGCCCGAGAATTTTTTCAAATAATTGTAGGGTGGAATTATGAACATCGCGCGATTTCGCACCGGCGATAATCACCGTATCTGGCGCAACCACACGACGCAGAGCATGTAATTGATGCTCGAGCAACGCTAATGCTTTAGGGATCTTAATCACCACCAGCTTAGGTGCTTGCGGCAAGGCATCCATGCAGCTCAATAACGTTACCGCATCTTCATCCAGATGGTTTAAACCCAAATTATGCGTCGTCGCCAGTTGGCTCATATAAGAGTCACTGACACTGAACGGGCGATGGGCGTGTAATGCGCAAGCCAGCGTGCCAAATTGATCGTTAAACACCAGCACAGGGCGGCCATCAATCTGGTCTAAGTCAATGTTTTGTAGCAGATATTCATCTGCTGCTTCCCACGCCTGTAGGGTCGTGGAATTTTCCTGCGGGGGGAAACGTTCCAGCTCAAGGCTCTGCGTTCCCAGTAAGAGTTGGCTCATCACCGCTCCTGAATAATAAATTTGGGCTGTTTATCCCCTAAAACGGGCGATCAGTAAAATGTTTTTTTACTTAAATGCTGTTTTATCGAAACCAAGGCCGGCTAAAAGGGGGAGATAACTAGGGCATGGCTGGGAAATCAGGCTAACAAACGCCTCAAAAATGCTTAATGAAGCGTGTATTTTACCCCGACACCAATCATTACAAAACCTTGTTTTCATGCTAATTCATTATCAATTGATTCAAATTCTGTTGGATCAACATAGAATTTCCCGTCAGACGAATCTCAATAGGTTATTAATTATATATGATGAGTCATTCATAAAACCAATTAAATAATAAATCATTTAATTGCACCTGAAATTATTTTTATATCAAAAATAAACTTTCGGACTAACCGTTATATTTTTCGTCATTCATAAAGTTTTAATATTAATTACCAGGAAGGTAAATCAATAATGTATATATCAAATATTACTCAGCCGGGTGGTCATACCCTTACCCGGAAGATATCTTCAAATCATCGCCTATCTCCATGCGCCAAGGCCATCGGTGCCTTGTTGCTTATTCTGAACAGCACCGCCGCGTGGGCCAATGTTGATGCTGTAAAAAAAACACATATACAGGGAATTGAAAATACAGAAGACCACAGGCTACAGCAGCGGATACGTGAAATGCAAAGTCACTCCCTGCATCTGAGAATCGATCTTAGGGAGGTAATGACAAAACTTGATCAATACAAGAACTTATATACTGATATTAAACCACTTTCCATCCAAGAAGTGAGCAACCTGGAAGATAAGAAGAAGTATCTGGAGAGGCAGATAGTGCAACATGATGCTCATGAGCGGCAACTACAACAGTTAATCGAATCTCGAAATCCCCGTCTGCTGACCGAGGATGATACATATAAGCCACAACCATTGTCCCCATCAACAAAGCCCACACCATCTGAATCTAAATTACCGTATCGTGAAATTACCGATATCGTAATGAACGTTATCGAAGTGGTTGAAATAGCAGCAGACATACCAGAATTTATAAAATATACAACAGAAGAACGAGCGGATATACAAACAAGAAGAAACAGAACGATTGCAACTGCTACTCGGTCGGAAATAGTGCCATTACTTTTCACTAATTTACTCATGGCCCAGCCAGCAGTGAAAGAAAGAGTCGACGCAGAAATTATAAGAATGGCACAAATAAAGGCTTTGCAACAAAACATTGATAAGTTAAATAATAAACAATTCCCGGATAAGGAAGAACAACGTAAGAAATCGACAAAAGATGAAAATGTAACGACTTCAAATAAAGTTGTTGAAGATACAATGTCCGCAGAAGTAAATGATGTTTTTACTGAGATTGATCAACTCGGCCAGGCTGTATTCTCTAATATATTGTTTACTGCTAAACCAGAGGTTAGCGCCATAGAAACAGTCAAAAATAAATCTGAAAATAAATTAGGGAGTACATCTACAAATGTAAATGCAGACATATCTCCCACTCATGAGGGAGTAGTGAATAAGTATAAAATACGAGTAACGCAAAAAGCGGAGAATGCTGTCCTCAATGACTCAGGTTCATTAACGCTCATTGGTAACGCCCAAGCGGTCAATACTCTAGTTGATACCGATAATCAGTGGTCATTTTTTGCATTAGAGAACGAAAGTCACGCTGATACCACTACAATTCGCAAGGGTACTATGTCGGTAACAGGCAATGCCACTGCTTCAAAGACTTTTGTCGGTTTAACTGAAGAGGAAAATAAGCAGCAACCAGTAAGCTCTGAAACAACGATAAAAATGGATATATCCACAACCAAGAAAGTCACAAATACCACAGTTGGAATGCATGGCAAAGTCGATCTCAATCGTAATGCAATTATGGAAAAAACGCATATAAAAAAAGGAGGAGAATTAGTCGTTAAAGGGGAAGACAACCCAACGCTATCAGACACCACAGTTGAAGGTACCTTAGAGTTACAAATGAGTGATGTAATACTAAATGGCAAAACTGTATTTTTGCCCGGTTCAGTATTAAAAGGCAATAACTATAGCATTACGAATAATGGCGATATTATTTTCGAAGGCACTGGTGGCGAAATAGCAGTATATTCATATATGGACGGCGATGGTTCATTAACCATAGACAGTCCTGAAGAAACACTCACATTACAAGGTGCAGAATATATATATATAGGTCTAACCAATATACAAGCAGGTACATTACAAATATCAGAAACAAACTTTTCTTCTAGCCCAATTATAGGTCAGGCAGGTGCTGAACTCGTATTATCTAATAGTTTACTCGAGACCAGTGTTAACGGTGGTCGTATGGCTCTCAATGAGAAAAGCATATGGAATATAACTAGAGATTCTCGTGTTGATGGACTTTATACTTCAAAAAATAGCCAGCTCAATCTTAGTAGTAAATTATTCGGCCATCACCGGATAGGTAACAAACTGACCATTAACGGAGATTATCACAGCAGCGGTGGTGAATTGACTTTTTATAGTAAGTTAGCAGGGGATAATTCCGAGACTGACTCTATGCTGGTTGAAGGCAATACATCGGGTCACACTAACGTGCGAGTCATTGATTTAATGGGGGAAGGTGCGCAAACTGATTTAGGTATTCTATTAATTGAGGTTAAAGGTCAATCTAATGGAGACTTTAAACAAGTTGGCCGTATTACCGCCGGTGCTTATGAATATAAGCTAGGTCGTGGTGAGGCGGCCCGTAACAAAAATTGGTACCTGACCAGTAATACTGACAAATTCGCACCAAAAGAAAAAGATAAGGCTGAAGTTATACCTGAAAAAGATGATAAAATAGTTAAACCATACAGTTCACCACATGAGGTCATAAAAGCCTCCAGCAAGAGTCATTACCCCGCAAATCGTATAGATGCATTCCTGACTACACTAGAAATGGCATTTAAACCAGTAGAGTCGGAGGATACGTCAGTTGTTAAACCCACAGAGACTCCAGCTAATGCCCTGCCAACAGCTATTGTGGCAACGCCAACCAACGCTAAACCCGAGAGCACTCCAGTGCCTAACCCCACAGAGACGCCAGCCAAAGCTCTGCCAACGGCTATTGTAGCAACGCCAACCAACGCTGAACCCGAGAGCACTCCAGTGCCTAACCCCACAGAGACGCCAGCCAAAGCTCTGCCAACGGCTATTGTAGCAACGCCAGCTAACGTTAAGAACAGCACAAAAATCCCCCAAAAAACCTATAAACCAGTTTATCGGCCAGAAAATGGCAGTTATATTGCCAATATCTCAATGGCGAGAAATCTGTTTACTTCAGGCTTAGAAAATCGCTCTGGCAATTATCACTATAAGGATGCTATTACCGGCGAATGGCGTGTTTCCAGCATGTGGATGCATACTCAAGGCGGAAGAAAACAGTTTGGTAACACTATTGACCAATTGAATATCAAAGGTAAATACCACTCTATTCAACTTGGCGGGGATCTTGTTCAGTGGGATATCGGTACTCAAGGCAGCGGGCGGATTGGAGTGTTGGCCGGATTAGGCAAAGCAACTAACTACAGCCAATCTAAGGTCACAGGCTATTACTCTAATGGTTCTGTTAATGGTTATAACCTTGGTGTATATGCAACCTGGCTTACTGACCAGCAAGAGAGCATCGGCTTCTATATTGATACTTTGGCACAATATAGTTGGTTTAATAATAAGGTAAATGGTCAGGAACAGATAGAAGAGAAATATAAATCGTCTGGTTTCACCAGTTCAGTAGAAAGCGGTTATGCCTTTAATATTGGCAGCACTGAGCAACTGAGTTATTTCATTCAGCCCAGCGCACAAATTACCTGGGTGGGTATAAATGCTAAAACTCATACTACAGCCAATAAAGATGTAATAACTTATGACAATAAAGGTCAGTTAATTACTCGCATTGGTGCGAAAACTTACCTGAAAACCATTAATAACCCGAACAAACAATTTATGCCATTTATTGCTGTTAACTGGCTTCACCAAAATAAAAATACCGGCACACAACTTTCTGGTAAAAGTGTTGAAGACAACAACAAAAGTAGTGCTGAATTTAAGATTGGTATAGAGAGTAAAATTGACCAAAATTTACATGCTTGGGCAAATGTAAATCATCAAATAGGACATGATAATACAAACGACACTAATGCCTTAGTCGGCATAAAGTACTCTTTCTAAGAGCAACAAAAGATACCTGCAAATATATTGCAGGTATCTGCCTATTGGTTTGAACAATATGGGTAAACCATTTCCTAAAAACTCAGATTAGCCAGGGCACCTTAGCAACGTTTCGCAACACAAATATTATCCTCTGGAGAGTTACTCTAAATGGGTTAAGGGTTAAGGGTTAAGGGTTAAGGGTTAAGGGTTAAGGGTTAAGTATGAACGAGAAGAAACTCATTCAAGTTTAATGATGTTGGTATTGAGCCTTTGTAACTAACGATTAGAGGTTATCCAAGGAGTGAGTTCTGTCTAAACAATAGGATTTTGTCTAAACAGTAGGAAAACGCTATTATCGTCCTAATACAACCATCAATAACTTCATTAAATTAGGTAGAACAAACGCATATGCAGGAACTGACTTATCTGCAAGGCTACCCCGAACACTTACAATCTCAGGTGCGTCAGCTCATCACTGAGCAGCGGCTGGGCAATGTATTACGTCAGCGCTATCCGCAACCACATGATTACAAAACGGATAAAATGCTGTACCAATATACGATTGATTTAAAAAACCAATATCTACGCAATTCCCAGCCACTGAGTAAAGTGGCCTATGACAGTAAAATTCAAGTGATGAAGCACGCACTCGGCCTACACACGGCTATTTCCAGAGTGCAAGGCGGTAAATTGAAAGCCAAGGCAGAGATCCGCGTAGCAACAGTGTTTAAAAACTCGCCAGAAGCCTTCCTGAAAATGATTGTGGTCCATGAGTTAGCGCATTTGAAAGAGAAAGATCACAACAAAGCATTCTACAGTTTGTGTTGCCATATGGAGCCGCAATATCATCAGTTAGAATTTGATACGCGCCTCTATCTGACACACTTGGATCTATTTGGCACAATTTACTAGTATTTGATTTACAAATAATATTCGCCAAGAAAGCAAACAGTGGCTCTACGGAGTATGCCATTTGGCGATTCACCGTGTTTTTATTCTATAGGAATGGAGTTCACTATGATTCGCTTCGCTGTTATTGGCACCAACTGGATCACGGCACGCTTTGTCGATGCTGCCCATGAAAGTGGGAAAATGAAACTGGTGGCGGTTTATTCCCGCAAGCTGGAGCAAGCTCAAGGGTTTGGTGATGACTATAACGTCACTGAATGCTTCACTGATCTGGCAGCACTTGCGGCCAGCGATCAGATTGACGCGGTGTATATTGCCAGCCCAAACTCACTGCATTACTCTCAGGCACACCTCTTCCTCAGCCATAAGAAGCACGTTATTTGTGAGAAATCACTGTCATCAAATCTGGCTGAAGTTGAGTCCTTGGTTGCCTGCGCCCGCCAGCATCAAGTGGTGTTGTTTGAAGCCTTTAAAACCGCCTATCTGCCTAACTTTATTGAGTTAAAAAAATCGCTACCGCGCATAGGGAAAATGCGCAAAGCTTTTATTAATTTTTGCCAATATTCATCGCGTTATCAGCGTTATCTGAATGGCGAAAACCCCAATACCTTTAATCCGGCATTTTCCAACGGTTCAATTATGGATATTGGTTATTATTGTCTGGCCAGTGCATTGGCATTGTGGGGCAAGCCGAAATCCGTGTTGGCAAGCGCCAGTCTGCTGCCAAGTGGTGTCGATGCGCACGGTACCGTCATCTTGAATTACGGTGATTTCGATGTGGCTATTATTCACTCAAAAGTGAGTCAGTCAGATATCCCAAGTGAAATTCAGGGGGAAGCCGGTTCACTGGTTATCGAAAGTATCTCTGAATGCCTGTCTGTTGCTTTTACTCCACGCGACAGCCATTCCCAAGATCTGACGCAGCCACAGCACATTAATACTATGCTGTATGAAGCTGAGGTTTTTGCCAATCTGGTGGAAAACAATCAGGTGGAACACGATGGATTACAGCTATCATTGCTGACATCACGTATCCAAACTGACATCCGCCGCCAAACCGGTGTTACCTTCCCGGCCGATACCCAGCCACCGGCTGTCAGTTAATTTGCTTTCAGTGATTGACCAACAGCCCATTTTCTATTATTTTTGCGCGGCAAAGGGGAGTAACTTCATTGCCGGTCAGCCGTCATTACGGTGCGAAAGCACCCGGTTACCGGGCAACCTCATGATGTACAGGCACCTGTTCGGGGCTAATACATCATCAGATGTTGTAAGTGAGACCTTGCCGGAAGGCGAGGTTTGCTTGCAGCTCAGACATAGCGGCTGGCGTCTTCCGACGTTGGCCGTTTTGTTTTTATGAGGTTTATAAATGATGAATACCGTGGGTACTCCCTTACTGTGGGGTAGTTTTGCTGTCGTAGTGACAATTATGCTCGCCATCGATTTACTGGCACAGGGACGGCGTGGTTCGCAAACCATGACACTGCGTCAGGCTGCCTGTTGGTCGCTAGTGTGGGTTAGCTTATCGTTGCTGTTTAACGCCGGCTTCTGGTGGTATTTGGCAGAGACAGTCGGTCGCGAAATTGCCGACAAACAAGCTCTCGCCTTTTTGACCGGCTACCTGATCGAAAAAGCGCTCGCGGTCGATAATGTCTTCGTCTGGCTAATGCTGTTTAGCTACTTCGCCGTTCCTGCCAATTTACAGCGTCGAGTGCTGATTTACGGTGTTCTGGGCGCTATCGTGCTAAGAACCATTATGATCTTTGCAGGTAGCTGGCTGGTATCACAATTCAGTTGGATTCTGTATCTGTTCGGTGCTTTCCTGCTGTTTACCGGGATCAAAATGGCATTGGCGAAAGAAGACGATACGCCGATTGGCGAGAAACCGTTGGTTCGCTGGATCCGCAATCATCTGCGCATGACCGACGAGCTGCATGGCGACCGCTTTATTGTGCGCAAAAATGGCTTGATCTACGCGACGCCGCTGGTGCTGGTGCTGATTCTGGTTGAGTTGAGTGACGTTATCTTTGCCGTCGACAGTATCCCGGCTATTTTTGCGGTGACCACCGATCCGTTTATCGTACTGACCTCTAACCTGTTTGCGATTCTTGGCTTGCGTGCCATGTACTTCTTATTGGCAAATGTGGCCGAACGTTTCTCGATGCTGAAATATGGTCTGGCCGTGATTCTGGTGTTTATCGGTACCAAAATGATGATTATCGATCTATTCCATATCCCGATCAGCATTTCATTAGGCGTCGTGGCGGGTATTTTAGCCCTGACATTACTGATTAACGCTTGGGTGAATCATCGTGCGGACCGCCGTTCCGTAGCGGATAAATCTGCCCATAAATAAGCACTCCAACGCTACAATCTCTTATGCGGGGTAAGTCTTGCCCCGCATTTATCTCGCATATCACCTTAACAGCCAAATGTTATTGCGATCACACAAATGTAAACAAAATGTTATGAAATATTGATCCGCATTGTATTTTGCTGATTGGCTCTTTCCTGCTCAATAGATTCCCTTATACTGACAAAGCAAATACACCCAGTTACAAATAATATTAAGTTACAGGTGTGAAGAATAACCACTCAGCCCCGTTCCGGCTTGGGTGATAAATAGCAAAAAATAAAACAAGTTTAACTTGGGAAGAGGTATCACCGGAAACTATGGAAAAGACACCATCTGGATTTATCGGGCTTATCGCTCGCGGCAGTTTAGTTAAACAGATACTTGTTGGCCTGATCGCCGGCATCGTTTTAGCATTAGTCTCAACTCAAGCTGCAATGGCTGTGGGTCTGTTAGGCACATTATTTGTTGGCGCATTGAAAGCCGTCGCACCAGTATTGGTATTGATGCTAGTAATGGCTTCTATTGCCAACCATAAACAGGGCCAAAAGACCAGTATCCGCCCTATTTTGTTCTTATATCTGTTAGGCACTTTTTCAGCCGCGCTTATTGCCGTGGTGGTTAGCTTTATATTCCCATCGGTTCTGATTCTGGCCACGAATACTGCCGAAATCACCCCGCCAAGTGGAATTGTCGAAGTCCTTAAAGGCTTGTTGAGCAGCATAATTGCCAACCCAATCCATGCGCTGCTTAATGCCAACTATATCGGTATTCTGGCTTGGGCCGTGGGGCTGGGGATCGCCTTACGCCATGCTGCGGATACAACGAAAGCACTCATAAATGATATGTCTGATGCGGTGACCAAAGTGGTGCGAGTGGTTATTCGCTTCGCTCCGCTGGGTATTTTCGGCCTGGTGGCGTCCACGATGGCAGAGACAGGTTTTGGCGTGTTAGTGAGCTATGCACAGTTATTAGTGGTATTGATTGGATGTATGTTACTGGTGGCATTAGTAGTTAACCCACTGATTGTTTACTGGAAAATCCGCCGTAATCCCTATCCGTTGGTGTTTGCCTGCCTGCGTGAGAGTGGTGTTACCGCCTTCTTTACCCGCAGTTCTGCCGCCAACATTCCCGTTAATATGGAAATGTGCAAGAAGATGAATCTGAATGAAGACACCTACTCCGTCTCCATTCCGCTGGGTGCCACCATCAATATGGCGGGTGCGGCAATTACCATTACCGTGCTAACACTGGCGGCAGTTCATACACTGGGTATTCCAGTTGATTTGCCAACGGCTCTGCTGCTGAGCGTAGTCGCGGCAGTCTGTGCCTGTGGTGCATCTGGCGTAGCCGGTGGCTCGCTGTTACTGATCCCGCTGGCGTGCGGCATGTTCGGTATTCCGAACGAAATCGCCATGCAAGTAGTTGCTGTAGGTTTCATCATCGGCGTATTGCAGGATTCAGCTGAAACCGCGCTGAACTCCTCAACCGACGTGCTGTTTACCGCCGCAGCCTGCCAGGCTGACGATGCCAGACTGGCTAACCCAGACCCATTGGCGAGCCGTAAATCGGTCTAAATCGCGTCACAAAGATAAGCGTTGGGGGCTTTATTGCCCCCATTTTCACTATGCGACTTCTGCTTTTTTCACTATGTCTTTTTCCCCTTTCTTCTCCGTCAGGAATGGGTCTATCCCTTTCAGTTGCAGGCGATAAAAACGAATAATATTGAAGCCGTTAAGCAGTAAGAAACTGCCTTCAATCAATGAGCCGCCGATAGAACCCAACCAGACATTATGGATAACCCAGCAGACGGTAGATACCCACATCACGCAGCGGGTGGTCAGGCCCGTGGTGCGAAATAGTGCCCAAGTGCTGATAACGGTGCCAAAAATCGGCAATATCTCGATTGCGTGCTGCATACGCCAGAAACCAAAAGCCAACGTCAACAGGATAAATACCATCATGGCAATACTGCTGCGGGTTTTGGCGGCCACAAGGTTTCGTAGCGCATTAAGCATAGCGCTACTCCCGGCAGCACTGGCTCCCATCAGGAAGAAATGGCAACCGATAATGGTGCTGTAAGCAGAGAGTTGAAGTTTGAAACGCCGCTCATCGCGGTTGAAAAACATGGTAATACCGACAAAAAATGCCAGTACACCAATGGCTTGAGCAAACCAATAGAGGGTCATGGTGGAAAATCCTGATGTACGGTGACCGTACAAATTAATAAGCAAACGGCATTTAATTCATAAAAATAAAACGCCGTTTCATATTAATCAAAAGACACAATACTTACAAGGTGACGCCACTTTTAAAGATAGCCAGTTCACGGAAGTCATTCACTTCATTGCGCGCCGGTTTGCCGTTAGCAATATCGACGATCAGATCGACAAACTCAGTCAACAGGCTGTCCATTGAGGTGCCGTGGATAAGCTTGCCCGCATCGAAATCGATCCAGTGGGGCTTTTTCGCCGCCAGCTCACTGTTGGTCGCCAGTTTCACTGTCGGTACAAAGCCACCGTAAGGTGTGCCTCGGCCAGTACTGAATAGCACCATATGGCAACCCGCCCCCGCCAACGCACTGGTGGCGACCGCATCATTACCCGGCGCACTGAGCAAGTTCAAACCAGGGCGTTGCAGGCGTTCGCCATATTTCAATACATCGACCACTTTGCTCTGACCCGCCTTCTGGGTGCAACCGAGCGATTTCTCTTCCAGTGTGGTGATACCACCGGCTTTATTGCCCGGCGATGGGTTTTCATAAATCGGTTGGTTGTGCGCAATAAAGTACTGTTTGAAGTCATTGACCATACTGACAGTCTTTTCAAAGGTTGCTTCATCGCGGCAACGGCTCATCAGAATACGTTCCGCACCGAACATTTCGGGTACTTCGGTCAATACTGAGGTGCCGCCATTAGCAATCACATAGTCGGAGAAGCGCCCCAACAGAGGGTTGGCGGTAATCCCCGATAAGCCATCGGAGCCGCCACATTCCAGACCGAATTTTAGTTCACTTAGCTTGCCCGGCACCCGAACGTCATGGCGCATCACCTGATACAGCGCATGTAAATGCTCAAGACCCGCTTCAACTTCATCATCTTGCTGCTGGCAAACCATAAAGTGCACGCGATTTTCATCAACCGGGCCTAAAGTCGTTTGGAAAACGTCTACCTGGTTGTTTTCACAACCCAAACCAATCACCAGCACCGCACCTGCATTGGGGTGGCGTACCATGTTTTGCAGCATGGTGCGGGTGTTTTCATGATCCTGACCCAACTGTGAGCAACCAAACGGGTGGCTGAACAGATAAACGCCATCAATACCTTCAGCGTCTTGCGTCTCTTTCAGGAAACGTTGTTGGATCTGACGGGCGATGCCATTCACACAACCCACCGTCGGAACTATCCACAACTCGTTACGAATGCCCACATTGCTGTTGGCACGGCGATAGATTTGCACTTCACGATCCGCCATTTGCGGTGGCAGTTCACTGAATTCTGGCTGATATTGATACTCGTCCAAATCACTCAGATTGGTTTTGGCATTCTGCGAATGGATATGTTCGCCTGCCGCTATCAGCGTTAAAGCATGGCCGATCGGCAAACCATACTTAACGATCATCTGGCCCGGCTCGATAGCCGTTAAAGCAAACTTATGACCACGAGCCACAGGTTGAGCCAGCTTGACACTGAACTCACCGGTCTCAATCACCTCATCTGCGGCCAGATCTTGCAGCGCGACAGCGACATTATCCAGCGGATGAATTTTTATAATACTTTGCATAGTTAAACCTTTAGCTATATGCCGCTACTGCCGCTCTCATTCCGCGGTCAAGAATGGTTTGCAGTTGTTCTGTCACCTGAGCCGCCAACTGTGGCACTGCGGTCAAATCCTGCCCCCAATGGTCGCGGTCAGACAGCACGCTGTTCACCAACGCCGCCAAAGTGCTGTCACCGTGTTTTACCCCATTCCATAGGGTGGAATAACGTTCCAGCCAGTGGGCATCATCTTGTAATGGGTAAGTTTGCCCATCACGCTCACCACGGTAGAAGGCGATCAGTGCTGCCAGCGCGAAAGTCAGGCGCGGCGGCAACTTGCCTTGCTGCTGCTGATAAGTAAGCAGTTGTGGCAAGATACGCGTGCGAAATTTTATCATACTATTCAATGAGATAGACAATAGCTGATGCTGAATGAACGGGTTGCGGAAACGGCTCAGTACCGCCTGAGAGAATGACAACAACTCGTCTTCCGGCAGATCCAGTACCGGAACAATTTCTTCGGTAATGGTTTTTTCCACAAAGCGGCTGATTTGTGCGTCATCCATCGTCTGGCCGACAGTATCCAGCCCCGCCAGATAAGCGACCGGTACTAATGCAGTATGAGCACCATTGAGAATGGCAACTTTGCGTTCTTTATAGGGTTTTATGTCATCAACGATACGTATATTCAGATCTAATTGATCCAGACGCAGTTCTTGCGCCAACGATTGTGGCCCTTGAATAACAAACAGATAGAAGTATTCAGCGGTATCGAGGAAGCTGTCCTGATAGCCCAGTTCAGTTTGCAAAGCAGTAACTTCGTCACGCGGATAACCGGTCACGATACGGTCTACCAATGTTGAACAGAACGTGTTGTTTTCAGTTAGCCATTGGGTGAATGCCGCCGGCAACTGCCATTGACTGGCATACCGCAGCACCAGTTCGCGCAGCGCTTCACCATTGTAATCAATCAGTTCGCAAGGCAACAGCACCCAGCCTTTATCGGCGGCACCGTCAAAATGCTCAAAACGTTCGAACAGCAGACGAGTGAGTTTGGCGGGGAAAGAACTCGGCGGTGCATCACTGAATTGATCCGCTTCATTCCAGGCAATACCGGCTTCGGTGGTATTCGAAAACATAAAGCGAATATTAGGATCACGCGCCAGCGCCAGATATTCATCGAACTGATGGTAAATATTGATTTCACGGTTAACTGAGCGGATCAGGCGGGATTCACGCACCGCTTCACCCTGCTCGTTCAAACCACGGATCACCGCAGTATATAGGCCATCCTGTGTACTGAGCGAAGGTGGGAAATCGCTATCAATTGGGCGAATCACCACGATCCCAGCATTCAGATCAGTGTGTTCATTCAGCAAGTCAATCTGCCAGTCCACAAAAGCACGCAGGAAGTTGCCTTCGCCAAATTGGATAATCTTGTCAGGATGGCTGCGGCCGGGGAAGTCGCGGCGATTCAGGGTTTGCATCAGGGTTTACCTCATAACGCCGCCGGGCGTTAAATAAACAATGAGTTAATATTATATGGGGCTGATATGCAGCCCCGTGATTATTGTTATCTATTCATCACTAAAACAGTGCGGCGATTACAGTTCGATGGCGAAATATTCCTTCGCGTTATCAAAGCAGATGTTTTTCACCATTGAACCCAGCAGCTCAATATCTGCCGGAGCCTCGCCGTCGGCCACCCAGCGGCCAATCATCTGGCATAGGATGCGGCGGAAGTATTCATGACGAGTATAAGACAAGAAGCTGCGGCTATCGGTCAGCATCCCAACAAAGCGGCTTAGTAAACCAAGTTGTGCTAATTGGGTCATTTGGCGCTGCATCCCATCTTTCTGATCGTTAAACCACCAGCCAGAACCGAACTGCATTTTCCCCGCAGCTCCCTCGCCTTGGAAGTTACCGACCATAGTGCCGATCACTTCGTTGTCGCGGGGGTTCAAGCAGTAAAGGATGGTTTTTGGCAGTGCATTGCGCAGGCCCTGTGCATCCAATAAGCGAGATAAAGGCTGTGCCAGCGGTTGGTCATTAATCGAGTCGAAACCGATATCCGGCCCTACCAGATTGAACATGCGGCTGTTGTTATTGCGCAGTGCACCAATGTGATACTGCTGAACCCATTCACGGCGGTGATACTCGCCAGACAGGAACAGCAATACTGCGGTTTTAAATTGCGCGATCTCTTGGCTAGTTGGTTGCTCTCCAGCCAAACGGCGCGCCAGGATTGCGTCTAACGTGGCTTCATCAGCTTCACCGTAAACCACGACATCCAGTGCATGGTCAGAGACTTTGCAACCGTGGGCGGCAAAGTGGTCCATACGTTTATTCAGCGCAGTACACAAATCGGCAAAGCGGCTAATTGAAGTGTCAGCGGCAGCTTCAAGACGCTGCATATAGTCGTTGAAACCGGCGGCTTCAATGTTGAAGGCTTTATCCGGACGCCAGCTTGGTAACACTTTGATATTGAAGCTGTCATCAGCGGCAATCGCTTTATGGTGGCGCAGGTCATCGATTGGATCGTCAGTGGTTCCGACCATTTTCACATTCATCTGCTGCATGATACCGCGAGCAGAGAAGCTATCCTGAGCCAGTAGTTCGTTTCCGCGCTGCCAGATTTCGTCAGCGGTAGCTGGGGACAATAACTTACCTGTAATACCAAATGGGCGGCGCAGTTCAAGATGTGTCCAATGATATAGTGGGTTGCCAATAGTGTGAGGAACCGTTGCCGCCCAAGCCTCGAACTTCTCGCGGTCACTGGCATCACCAGTACAAAAACGCTCCGCAACACCGTTAGTTCGCATTGCCCGCCATTTGTAGTGGTCACCTTTCAACCAGATGTCATACAGGTTCTTAAAACGGGTGTTTTCGGCGATCTGCTCCGGCGGTAAATGACAGTGATAATCGTAGATAGGCTGATCTTTAGCATAGTCATGGTACAGACGACGAGCGAATTCAGTGTCCAGTAAAAAGTCTTCGGTTAAAAACTGCGACATATTATGTTCCTCACATGAGTACATCTTGAGTTCTGCTTTCTTTATCGCAAAGTTATCACACCAATTTCATCTATCGTCCAGTACTTTCTTATAGAGATTGATCGCAAAAACCTAACAAAAAGAACAAATACTCAACATTTATAGTCCATATAGTCCCTTGCGGCACTAAGTCTGCTGGCTTCTATTATTCCCTAATTGAAAAGTGGTTTTTGTGATATCACTCAACTTTTAAATCTGTATGACAAGTTATTGTTGCGTCGCCCTCAGTCATCTCGTACGAATTTTCTTACTGATTGTGCAGATTTGGCCTGGATGGGAATAAGCAAGAATAAGAGTCGCTGACAGCACTGCGGCTTTAACTCGAATAAAAAGGTATTACTCAGTGTGTGGCTAGCTCATGCACAGCAATGTCGGGTGAACCAAATTGCGCCATGAAACGCCACGACAGAACGCGTTTCATAGCAGTAATCTTAGACTGGGAGAGAGTTAGAAATGGTGCGTAAAATTAAAGGCTTACGCTGGTATATGATCGCTTTGGTCACCGTCGGCACAATATTGGGTTACTTAACACGTAATGCGATTGCAGTTGCTGCACCGACGTTGCAAGAGCAGTTACATATCACAACACAGCAATATTCTTATATTATCGCTGCTTATTCAGCCGCTTACACCTTAATGCAACCAGTAGCCGGTTATATCCTGGATGTAATGGGGACGAAAGTCGGTTATGCCATGTTTGCCGTGATGTGGGCCATATTCTGTATGAGTACCGCATTAGCCAGCAGTTGGGGTGGTTTAGCTATCGCTCGTGGTGCAGTAGGTGCGGCAGAAGCGGCGATGATCCCTGCGGGTCTGAAAGCGACCAGTGAATGGTTCCCGGCAAAAGAACGTTCCATTGCCGTGGGCTACTTCAACGTAGGTTCTTCTATCGGCGGTATGATAGCGCCTCCATTAGTGGTGTGGGCAATCGTGATGCATAGCTGGCAGATGGCATTTATCATCACCGGCGTGCTCAGTCTGATTTGGGCCATTGCCTGGTTAATCCTGTACAAACACCCGAAAGACCAGAAAAAACTGTCAGATGAAGAGCGTGAGTACATCCTCAGTGGTCAGGAAGCACAGCACTCGACAGCGAACGCCAAAAAGATGTCTGCAATGCAGATTATCCGTAACCGTCAGTTCTGGGGCATTGCTATCCCACGTTTTCTGGCAGAACCTGCCTGGGGTACTTTCAATGCTTGGATCCCGCTGTTTATGTTCAAAGCTTATGGCTTTAACCTGAAAGAAATTGCGATGTTTGCCTGGATGCCAATGCTGTTTGCTGATCTGGGTTGTATTCTGGGTGGTTACCTGCCGCCTTTGTTCCAAAAACACTTCAAAGTTAATCTGATTGTTTCTCGTAAGTTAGTGGTAACAATGGGGGGGTTGCTGATGATTGGGCCAGGGACTATTGGCCTGTTTACCAGCCCTTATGCGGCTATCGCCTTGCTGTGTGTCGGCGGGTTTGCCCACCAATCCCTGTCCGGCGCACTGATCACCTTGTCCTCTGACGTCTTTGGCCGTAACGAAGTTGCCACCGCGAATGGTCTTACCGGCATGGCGGCCTGGACTGCCAGTACGTTGTTCGCTCTGGTGGTCGGGGCATTGGCCGATACGATGGGCTTCAGCCCACTGTTTGCTGCATTGGCTGTATTTGATGTGCTCGCAGTGGTGGTCATCTGGACGGTGCTACAAAACCGCCCGGCAGCAGAACCGGCCACCGATCCGGTGCAACAAACGCCAGCCGGGCAGAACTAATTCCAATCACCATAATTAAGCTATAAATGCTAGCAGCCCGGTAGACACTTACCGGGCTTTTTACTGTCTAAACGTCATCGATTTACCGCACCTTTTCCATCATAACTGTGATAGCAATAACTAGAACCCAATAGGGATAAGTGGTATAACAAGTCCTATTGTATCCCCTGCGGGATATCATGCCTTCCAGACAAAATGAGCCGCTAATTTTGCCGCCTCAATTGATCCCAAGAGCCTTAATCATGGAATTCACAGAAACCAGACGGTTGTACCAGCAATTAGCCGCAGAATTGAAACGGCGTATCGAAGCGGGTGTTTATCCGGTGGGTGATAAATTGCCAGCAGAACGCTACATTTCCGAAGAAATGAATGTCAGCCGAACCGTGGTTCGTGAAGCGATAATCATGCTGGAAGTGGAAGGTTATGTAGAAGTGCGCAAGGGTTCCGGCATCCATGTGATGTCGAATCAACAAAAACATTTGGTGATGCCCAACCAAAGCATTGAATTTGCCACCGCAGGGCCGTTTGAGCTGTTGCAGGCGCGCCAGTTGATTGAAAGCAATATTGCGGAATTCGCCGCCACGCAAGTGACCCGGCAAGATATTGTACAATTAATTGAAATTCAAAAACATGCGCGGCAGGAAGATCGTTTTCGCGACTCGCAATGGGATCTCAAATTCCACGTACAAGTGGCACTGGCAACGCAGAATACCGCGATGGCCACGATTGTCGAGAAGATGTGGAGCCAGCGGGTACATAACCCTTACTGGATTAAACTGCACGAGCACATTGATGATAAGTCGATCGAGAGCTGGTGCGAAGATCACGACCGGATCCTTGAGGCGCTGATGCGTAAAGATCCTTACGCCAGTAAGCTTGCCATGTGGCAACATCTGGAAAACACCAAGCAGATGCTGTTCCGCGCCACAACGGATGATTTTGAATTTAATGTCGATCGTTACCTGTTCACAGAGAACCCGGTGGTTCATCTCGATAACCTGATGATGAATAACAACATGGCTACCGACAGCAAAAACTGAGCGCAGCCCACTAATAGATAATCCGCAGGAAGGGAATTGGCACTATTCATTCACTTCACTGTGTGATTATCCCGCGTTACAGTCAGTAAATGTTGAGTTCTGTCAGAAAATGTCAGCCTCACGCCTGTTTTTTAAACTCTTGTTCAATAACCACCCAATAGATATCTATATTTCCCTGTTTCATATCCCGCTATTTTGCTAAAGTGGCAGTACTTTTTTATTCGGATGCTTTGGGAGCGAAACGCAAATATATGCGCTGGTTGTTTGCTCTGCTTATTGCCGTATCTTGCTGGGCCAATGCGGTCTCAGGCAAATTGCTATTGCCCGTGCATCCTCTCTCAACAGGTATGTCGTTATCTGCGCTGAGCCAGATTTCACCTGACTGCGACTCGTCAAGCCATCGCACACTGTCTTTCAGTTCGTTTCCACCCTATCTGAACCTACAAAACCAGGCCGCGCATCCTCAATTGCGCCTGCTGGGTGTTCCCGTCAAAAAAACGGCGATAAAAAACCGACTGGGTGCGACAAAATTTACCGGTTTGGTGAATCCCTCATCAGCCAATAATACCTGGCCCTGGCCCGCTGCTTATCACGGGATGTTCCATACCCGCCGGGCAGATGAAATCTATAAACAGCCGCGGCAATCACAGCCACTGCTTAACTATTCCAACTGGATATTTCATGCATCGACACAGCAAAATCGTGTGGGCGGCTGGAAAGAGAGTAATATTCAATATAGCGGGATGCTGACCTACCACCATGACGGTGTGATGAGTTCTATGTTGTTGTCGTGCTGAAGCGGCTATAACAGAAAGTGAACTTACCTTTAGATATCAGCGAATTGGTTTGCCCTGAATCCATTTATCAAAACCATCGCTAAAACACGAAACTACCGGACATCATCGTGGATCGTGTTTATAAACTAACAGATATACCCAAAGTAATTGGTGTTACAGGTAGGCTGCAAGCGAATGGTAAATTGGTTGTAAACCATTTTGAACCGCGCTGGCACAGGCCCGTAGGGTAAGGCTCAAAGAGGCTCATTAGCCCCGATAAACTTATTTATAGTAAGGTCTACTACGAGTAAGTGGTTCAGGTGAGTAAAAGCCGCTACCCCCTGTGTAGTGTCAAGTACTAAGGGCATATAACAATGACGTTTTAGGAATACCAGATGGATATCATTAAAGAACTCTTACATGCTCTGTGGGCACAAGACTATGAGACACTGGCGAACCCGTCTCTGGTTTGGGCCATCTATATCCTGCTGTTTATGATACTTTTTCTGGAAAACGGCTTGCTTCCTGCGGCTTTTTTACCGGGCGATAGTCTGCTGATTCTGGTGGGAGTGCTGATTGCAAAAGGTGCGATGAGTTTCCCTGTCACGATTGTCGTGCTAACCACCGCAGCCAGCCTCGGATGCTGGCTCAGCTATATTCAAGGGCGATGGCTGGGCAACACTAAAATTGTGCAAGGCTGGCTGGCGCATCTACCGGCCCACTACCATCAGCGTGCGCATAATTTGTTCCACCGTCATGGTTTATCGGCATTGCTGGTGGGCCGTTTTCTGGCGTTTGTGCGTACCTTGCTACCAACAATTGCCGGTCTTTCTGGCCTGAGTAATGCCCGTTTTCAATTCTTTAACTGGATGAGCGGATTACTGTGGGTATTGATTCTGACCACGATGGGCTTTGCCTTTGGCAAAACACCGGTATTCCTGAAATACGAAGACGAAGTGATGTTCTTCCTGATGTTATTGCCACTGGCATTACTGGTCATCGGACTGGTGGGTTCCTTGTATGTACTTTGGCGAAAAAAACATCCGGCCCCGGCTCAAGTCGGCGATGATAAGAACAAAGGTAACCCAGAGTGATTAACCTCAGGGACCGTATTGGTCGCCCAGTCTGGTACTATTTTCTCGTCCCAACTGCCGCTTTTTTATTGGTAGCCCTGTTGTTTACGCCGCTTATCATGTGTACCGAGAGTGCATTGAAAATCAGGCCAAACCAGCAAGGGCTGTCATTACCAGATGGGTTTTATCTATACCAACATCTTGATCAACGCGGTATCCGCATCAAGAGCATCACACCGGAGAATGAAAGTCTGGTGGTAAGTCTGGAGTCACCGGAGCAGCAGCAGAAAGCTATAGAGGCGCTGCAAGACATATTGCCAAGCGGCTATGTGATTATTTCGAGTGAATCGAAGAAACGCCAACGTCTGCTGCCCGCCTTTAGAAGTAGTATGCAAAATCTGGGGTAGCGGTCATAAAGGGGAGGACACACCTCCCATCCCTACATATTAATTCTGCTGATATCTGATTAATATATAAAAAATCCAGTGGTAAACTTGGGTATCACATAATTCAGCGCTATGATTAAACATCCACGGCAACCTGTCTCACCCTTGAATCCCGTTGTAAAAGGAAGCTCTACTATGTTGTTACGTCGTTCTCTGTTGTTGGTTTTACCGATTATTGCTTTTTGTGGCTTTGCCCAAGCTGCCGCCACTAATGAATGCGATATCAAAGCCCAAGAAATCCAACAACAGATTGATTATGCCAAACAGCATGGCAATACAAACCGCGCCGCAGGTCTGGAAACGGCGTTAAAAGAAGTGAAAAGCAATTGTACGGTGGAAAGCCTGAAAGCTGAACGGCAGAAAAAGATCAGACAAAAACAGCAAAAAGTCTCTGAGCGTCAGGAAGAGTTAAAAGAGGCTCAGCAAAAAGGCGATACCAGTAAAATTGCCAAGCAACAGAAGAAGTTAGCTGAAGCACAAGCTGAACTGAAACAAGCCAAGGCACAGAAGTAACAGCGCCAGTTTTAAGTACCGCATCACGTTCGAGCAACCGTCTTTAAATACGAGATACTTGTATTATCCGGTGAGTTTTTCGGATTTTTAACCTTTAAACTCATCAGAAAATCCGCTACGTTTGTTATTCATCTCAGTTATGTTAAGGAGCTATAACATGCCACAAGATAAAACCTCTGAACATTTACGTGCTGAACTTAAGTCACTGGCAGATACTTTGGAAGAAGTGCTGCAATCTTCAACCGACAAGCCAAAAGCTGAGTTAGAAAAATTACGCGCCAAAGCGGAAAATGCACTGAAAGATACGCGCGAGCGCTTGAGCGAAACCGGTGACAGAATCGCGGCTCAAAGCAGAGAAATTGCTGATAAAGCTGACACTTATGTTCGTGACAACCCGTGGACTGGCGTAGGTATTGGTGCTGCGGTTGGTGTGGTGTTGGGCGTTCTGTTGTCCCGTCGCTGATTATGGCAGAAATTCCTAAGGTGCAGGGCCCCGGTAAAGGGGTCCTCGATACTGTCCATCGCATTGCCACTATCGTGGTCGGGATGGTTGAAACCCGTGTCCGACTGGCCATTATTGAACTGGAAGAGGAAAAAGCAACACTGATTCAGTTGCTGATAATGGCGGGTATTACCCTGCTGTTTACCGCTTTTGGTTTAATGAGCCTACTGGTATTGGTCATCTGGGCTATTGATCCCGCCTATCGTTTAATGGCGTTAGCCACAACCACCGCGGTGTTACTATCACTGGCATTGATAGGTGTTATCTGGACACTCACCAAGGCGCGCCGCTCCACATTGCTGGGTTCTACCCGTAAGCAATTGGAAACAGACCGCGAGCTACTGGAGAAAGACCATTGAGCCGCCGCCAATTAGCACAAGAAAAGGAAGCGTTGTTACGCAAGATCCAACAGCAAAGAGAGGATCTCGCGAATAGTACTGCACATTGGATTGACGTTACCGCGCCATACGATCGTGGCTGGGCGCAGATTGTCGGTATGCGAAAATATTTGATGATTGGCTCCAGCTTAGTGGCTCTGTACGGTGTTCGTCATCCAAGCAAACTTATCCGCTGGTCCCGACGTGCAGTCAGTGCATGGGGTACTATCCAGTTGTTTCGACGGACTTTTTCTTCGCGCTAATTTGCGGTTTCTGCTTACCCATTCCCCTGTTTGTATTGCCTTACGGTTTATCGCCTTAAGGCACCGTGCGGCCCGTCGAATATCACCTCTGAGAGCTTCAACGCTGTCACTTCAGTTTTTTTGATAAAAAACGACAGTTTTACTTGCTAACAACTTCCCAACTTCTCCACTAACATTCCCTCATCAACTCTTACTTATCAACCCAGGGAGCTTGCGGGATAACACCAGCAAGTAACCAAAAAAAATTAGCGCCCGCAGATGCCAGGCATTAATACACACAAACTTTTTGGAGAAGTCTCGATGAACAAATTACAAGATACTGGCCTGTTGGTAGCACGCATTCTGATACCCATTCTGTTTATTGTGGCCGGTTACGGCAAAATGGGTGATGCCTACGCTGGCACCCAACAGTATATGCAGGCAATGGGCGTTCCCGGCTTCTTCCTGCCACTGACTATTTTGTTGGAATTTGGCGGTGGTTTGGCGATTTTGTTCGGTTTCCTGACCCGTACTACCGCACTGTTTACTGCCGGTTTCACTATTCTGACCGCGTTGATTTTCCATACTAACTTTGCGGAAAGCGTTAACCAACTGATGTTCATGAAGAATCTGACCATCGCGGGTGGTTTCATCATCCTTGCTGTTGCCGGCCCAGGTGGTTTCAGTATCGACCGCCTGCTGGGTAAGAAGTGGTAACACGGCTTTAACCCAAAGTCATTGTCGTTACAGAAAGGCAGCAAACGAATGCATCCCGATGAGCTGACTCAGGTCAGTGATTCGGGTAAACGAGATCAGCTAGCACGAAGGGGATAGAATGGGGCAGCTCATAGACGGCATGTGGAAAGACATCTGGTATGACACCCAATCTACCGGCGGCCACTTCAAACGTTCCACATCACAGTTCCGCAATTGGGTTAGCGCTGATGGTCAAGCAGGCCCGCAAGGTAACGCCGGTTTTAAAGCCGAGGCACATCGTTACCATTTATATGTTTCTCTCGCCTGCCCGTGGGCGCACCGCACCTTATTAATGCGCAGCTTGAAAGGGCTTGAATCACTGATTTCAGTATCAGTGGTGCATCCGCTGATGCAGGAGAATGGCTGGACATTCGACAGCGACTTCCCCGCAGCCACTGGCGATGAGCTGTATCAGCTTGATTATCTGTATCAACTCTATCTGCGCGCAGACCCCCATTATAGTGGGCGCGTGACAGTGCCGGTGTTATGGGATAAACAGCAGCAAACTATTGTCAGTAATGAATCTGCCGATATTATTCGCATGTTCAATAGTGCTTTCGATAGCGTAGGGGCAAAAGCGGGTGATTACTATCCGCTTGTATTACGTGGATATATTGATGACATCAATGGTTGGATTTACGATCAAGTCAATAATGGTGTTTATAAAACGGGGTTTGCTACCACGCAGAGCGCCTACGACGAAGCGGTAAATGTGTTGTTCGATGCATTGGACAAAGTAGAGCAAATTCTGGCAAAACAACGTTATCTGACCGGCAAGCAGTTAACTGAAGCCGATTTGCGTTTATGGACTACGCTGGTGCGTTTTGATTCAGTGTATGTCACGCATTTTAAGTGTGATAAGCACCGTATCAGCGATTATCACAACTTATATGGCTTTTTACGCGATATTTACCAGATAGCTGGAATCGCCGCAACGGTAGATTTTGCCCATATTCGTCATCATTACTATCGCAGCCACGGCACCATCAACCCTTACGGTATTATTTCCATCGGCCCACAGCAAGACCTGCTGGAGCCGCATGGCCGAGATACCCGTTTTGCTTAGTAACAGGTTAACACACTGTCGCCGCTCACTTATTCGCAAACAGTTTGGGGATCTCGCGCAGACACCACGACTTGGCCTCACCCATACTGTCACGCCGCCATGCCATAATAATATCGGCCTCACGGCTATATTCCGGCCCGACAACCTTTAAGCGCCCCGCTTCAATGTCTTTCTCTACCATCTCATACGGCATGGTTGCAACCCCCAGGCCCGCTAACAATGCCCGCCGCTTATCTTCAATGGTACTGACAGTGAGCCGTTGCTGTTTATCCAACAGTTGTACCGAAATAACGGGGCGCTCACGGGCCGTATCTGCCACAGCAACGGCGCGATATTTTACCCGCGTAAGCTCAGAGAGCGGCTCTGGTTCCAGATGAATGGGGTGATCCGGACTGGCAACATAAATACTGGTCACTTTATACAGTTTACGGCTGTTAATCTCCGAAGATGCGCGAAAATGCATATCTGGTGCAATCACGATATCGGCACGCCCCTGCTCTAGTCGCTCCCATGCACCGGCTAATACTTCAGTAAAAATAGACACTTGGGTATTGGCTTTAAGTGCCAATTTGTCGATAAGGGGGAACAACTTCCACGCCGGAGATAACGCCTCGCTGACGATAGTGATGTGAGTTTCCCAACCGCGTGCCAATGCCTCGGCATCCGTGGTCAGCTTATCAGCCGCCTCCAACAGCACCCTGCCGCGATCCAATAACATGCGCCCGACGTTGGTAAATTTTGTGCGATGCCCTGACCGGTCAAATAACACCACATCCAGTTCATCTTCCAACTTCTGCATGGTATAGCTCAACGCAGAAGGCACACGACCCAGCTCATCGGCCGCTGCCGCAAAACTGCCACGGCGATCAATGGCATCCATCACTCTTAATGCTTCTAACGTTAGCGCCCGATCTTTAGCCATTATTCTTCTCAATCAGGAAATTTGAATATTGCGACCAGATTAACTGGCTAACAATCCGGCGTCCAGACGATTACCATCTGTTTATCGATTAATATTGGGATAGAACAATCATGATCACATGCAGAACAGCAAAACAGTGCGGGCAAGCTGACTATGGTTGGTTTCAGGCGCGTTATACTTTCTCTTTTGGCCACTATTTTGATCCTAAATTATTAGGTTACGCTTCACTGCGCGTTTTGAATCAGGAAGTGCTGGCACCGGGTGCGGCCTTCCAACCAAAAACCTACCCACCTGTCGATATTCTGAACCTGATTTTACAAGGTGATGCAGAGTATCGGGACAGCTTGGGTAACCATGTGAGCGCTAAAACTGGTGATGTACTGCTGTTCTCCACCCAGCCCGGCGTCAGCTATAGCGAACATAATCTAAACAGTGATAAGCCATTGACCAGAATGCAATTATGGCTGAATGCTTGTCCTAAACAGGAAAATAATCCAGCTCAGCGGCTGTCATTATGTACACAACCATTACGGCTTTTGGCCTCGCCTGATGGTGAGCACGGCAGCCTGACACTGCGCCAGCAAGTATGGGTACATCATCTGGATTTAGCCGCCGGCGAACAACATACGATTCATTTGCACGGTACCAGAGCTTATCTGCAATCCATTCATGGAACCGTCGCCGTGGCAGGCCCTCAAAGCAATGAGCCACAGCGACTGACCTGCGGTGACGGCGCGTTTGTGCGAGAAGAGCAGCATCTGGTGATTAAAGCTGAAACCCCACTGCGGGCGCTGCTGATTGATTTGCCTGAGTGAATGAGGGCGGTAAATCCGGTCAATACTTAATGGGAGGAACACGAGGTTCCACCCGAGTTAACCCAGCGGGCAGATTACAATCCAGTGAGTTTTTCCAGAGCTTCAGGATAGCGCTCACCGGTTAAGGTCACTTTTGCTGCCGCACTATCAATCTCTTGCAAGTCAGCAGCGCTCAATTCTACATTTATCGCCCCCAGATTCTCTTCCAACCGATGCAAATTACGCGTACCGGGGATCGGAACAATCCACGGTTTTTGTGCCAATAACCATGCCAACGCGATTTGTGCCGGTGTCGCGCCCTTTTGCTGGGCCACTTCCTGAATCAAGCTAATCAATACCTGATTCGCTTTTAATGCCTGCGGTGTGAAGCGTGGCAGCGTGCTACGAAAATCATCACTGGCAAGCTGCGTTGACTCACTTATCTTACCGGTCAGATAGCCTTTACCCAGTGGACTATAAGGCACCAAACCAATCCCAAGCTCCTCCAACATTGGAATGATTTCCTGCTCCGGCTTTCTCCACCATAAGGAATATTCACTTTGCAATGCACTCACCGGCTGAATAGCATGGGCACGGCGAATTGTTGCCGCTCCAGCCTCGGATAGGCCAAAGTGTTTTACTTTGCCCTCTTTGATTAAATCCTGAACCGCGCCGGCCACATCTTCAATCGGCACGTTCGGATCGACGCGATGTTGATAGAACAAGTCAATAACATCGGTTTTCAAGCGCTTAAGTGACGCTTCTGCCACTCTTTTGATATGTTCTGGTCGGCTATTCAAACCGATCCATTTCGGCCCGCCGTTAGGATCGGCCTGAAAGCCAAATTTGGTGGCAATCACCACTTTGTCACGCAATGGAGCCAACGCCTCACCCAATAATTCTTCATTGGTGTAAGGCCCGTAGACCTCGGCGGTATCAAAGAATGTTACCCCCAGATCTACCGCTTTATGCAGTAAGGACGTCATCTCCTGCTTATCCGCAGCCGGGCCATAACCGAAACTCATCCCCATACAGCCTAAACCCATTGCTGATACTTCCAGATTACTGCGACCTAGTCTGCGCTTTTGCATTGTCTTTACCCCTATCGGTTGTTATTTACCATCACAAGGCATTCGCCAAATGAATATCGGTTGCAGAAAAGGTAGCAAATGCCTGGGCTGAGTATTAGAGGGATAAATGTGCATGGGTATATGAATTTAATTCATAAATATAGCTATACTCGAAAATACCATTCGCTAATCGGTCAGGCATTCCTGATGTTAAAAGAGAATTTTAACGACTTAATTTCATTTCTCATGGTGGTCACAGAACGTAGCTTCACCAAAGCGGCGGCTAAATTAGGCGTTTCGCAATCAGCGTTAAGCCACTCTATTCGCGGGCTGGAAGAGCGCCTTGAACTTCGCTTACTAACCCGAACTACCCGCAGTGTCGCGCCAACCGAAGCAGGGGAAAGGCTGGCAAACAGCCTTGGGCCACGTTTTGCCGAAATTGAAAGTGAACTGGATGCGTTAAGTGAAATGCGCGCCCGGCCCGCAGGTAACATCCGCATCACCGCCGGAGAACATGCTGTCGATTCAATTCTCTGGCCAGTGCTGAAATCATTCCTGGTGGAATATTCTGATATTAATGTGGAAATCACGGTGGATAACACCTTAACCGACATTGTGACTGGCCGCTTTGATGCAGGTATCCGCCTTGGAGAACAAGTCGCAAAAGATATGATTGCGGTGCGAATTGGCGCGGACATGAGTATGGCCGTCGTTGGCTCACCATCATATCTGGCTAAATACGACATCCCTGTCACACCGGCTGATTTGCAGAATCACCGTTGCATCAATATGCGCCTGCCAACGATGGGTGGCCTATATGCATGGGAATTTGAAAAAGCGGGCAGAGAGCTAAAAGTGCGAGTCGACGGACAACTGACGTTTAATAGTTTACGACAACGTATTGACGCCGCAACCATCGGTTTTGGCCTAACAATGGTGCCAGCAGACACGGTAAAAACAGAGATTGCCGATGGCAGTTTAATCAGAGTACTGGAGGAGTGGTGTGAACCGTTCCCCGGTTATTACCTCTATTATCCAAGCCGCAGACAACACACCACCGCATTTTCGTTGTTTGTCGACGCCTTACGTTATCAGTGTTAATCCAAACAAAAACCCCGCCGAAGCGGGGTTTTATGGAATGAGTGGAGTTGACCGGTAAGGAAGCCAGCCAAAGAAAAGGCCGTTTCCAGCTTAATTTTCAAGTAGTTAAAGGTCTTAGTGTATCTCTGCTTGTATCCCATCATAGTACTATCTCACATGCTGAGAATGAAAATACAGCTACTGTTTGCACCCCTTCAGAAAGGGCCACATATAGATATTTTGTATTAATGCCTTGGCCTTGTATGTCAAAGAGTAGACGGTGGCCAGCCTCACAACCTTTAATTACCCAAGTCACACACTATTGGCGATAATGGCTTTACTACTGCGCTAAATTTTGCAGTTGGGATATAGCCAGAGAAGTAAGCAGTAACTAATGGTAAGTATTAATAAGAATGTCTTAATAAAATAGGCCAAATCTTATCTATATCCTGATTTAACTCAAGTTTAGGAAAGCTGTTACTGTCATTTGTGCAATAATTGTTGTAATTTCATAAATTCACTCATGATATAATGGAATTGAAATGGCGAATTTAATTTATCTAACACTCAAGGGAAAGAAGCAGGGTCTTATATCTGCGGGGTGTTCTTCTCTCGATTCAATAGGAAATAAATGCCAAACTGATCATGTTAATGAAATACTGATATATAGCCTGAGCCACTCTATAACTAGAGAGCAGAATTCCAGCCATCACCCGGTCATTATCCAAAAGCCTATCGATAAATCATCCCCGCTGTTAGGTGTTGCCATTTCGGATAATGAATCTCTGGATTGCGCTTTTAATTTTTACCGCACTAATCCCAATGGCACCTGGAGCTGTATTACACATTGCAACTCACCGATGCCACCATTACCGAGCTATCAGTATTCTATCCCCATTCACTGACACATAACGAATCCCAGCCGCAAGAGAATGTTGCTTTCAAATACAAGAGTATTATCTGGAATCATCATGCCGCCGGCACCAGTGGCTATAGTCTGTGGGAAGATAGAGTTTCCTAAGCGACAGGCTTATTTCAGGGGCAGAAAATGAGAATTATTGACTTACGATGTCAGAAGTTATCGACAAACTATTATGATTTGATCATGTCACCTTCAGTCGCTAAAAGGCTACTGTTAAGAGAATACAGTCTGTGCCAAACACCGGGTGTTACATTTGGCCCATTGCCAGGCTACACATTAACGGCTGGCCCATCGAGCAGTCAGAGCTGTGGTGGCTTAGACCCCCTATTTCAACTTATCAACTCTGGTTATATCGTCGTTGTAAGTCAAAACATTCCGTGGAGCTATAGAGATAATCCTTTCTTGATAGTTGAGGACCGATCTCTGGTTCAGATCGGAACCTCTGAAGGGTTTTCTGGTAAAGATTACATAATCCAGAAATACAACGCCCAAGTAGCTATTTCTGGCATCCCGGAAAGATCAACAAATACCGCCGGTCAAATGCCACAAACTCCTCAATATGGGCCAGGGCATTGGGTCACGATAGATAACAATAAACGAGGTCTGAGAAATACCGGCATTATGGCCCTTAACCGGTTATTTAGTGTCGGGGAAGAAGGACGGTTTTTTGGCTCTGATGGAAAAGATCTGATGCATACCGTACAAGATAAAATACAAGAATGGCGACCGATCCCCACAGGAACTGCATATAGCATTGCCTCGCGCTCTGTTATTAGAAAATACGGAGAGATACGAAAGATAAAGCAAAATTATCTTGAAGGTGATGATAATTGGCAAGTTGAAGGGAAGTCTTGGCACTGGCAACCGGTACAAATGGATGATGAATATGAATTTCAGAAATAAAGTGTTCCTGCTATGGGGGATAATGGATACCTATTATATTTTAAGGTTTATATACGTCAGTGTGTTTGACGGTAGAATACCTATATACAGCGATATAAAAAATTTCATTTTTTTAGGAGGAGATGAACATATTGAATATATTATTTTTTTCTCATGTTCGATGCTACTCACATTGTCTACAATAGTCACTGCGTATTTGTTCCTAAAGAAAAGCAAATATGCCATCACCGTAGCATGGATTCAAGAGCCATTTCGCCTATTCTTAGTCGTTCCATCCATATCACTCATTCCTACATTCCTCTCAATTACTGGGTTGCAAATAATAGTTCTAAACGTGTTCCTGCTATTGTCCTCTGAGTTTTTGAAATGCTACACACTGCTTAAAGCGAGGAAATTGTAACGTCATAACTCGGGGTGGATATTTATCCCCCTTTGAGTAATAGAACGCCACAATTTATCTCAGTACATGCCAAAGATGATTTAAAAAACGGTTATCTGGTAAACGAAAGTAGAGGTAGAAAGTACTATTGCGGTGGAACATATAAGGAAGAGAACAAAAGTTGATGTATCCCATCCTGTATCCCACTTAATATGAAATGCAGACAGGACATACCAATTCATTGTTTTTAAAAAGGAGTGGAGTTGACCGGTAAGCCGCTTTCTTTTGGTGAAAAGCGTCGTGGACAGTCATTTCTCTCAACCATATATCACATAAACAAAACCCCGCCGAAGCGGGGTTTTGCGAAATGAGTGGAGTTGACCGGTAAGCCGCTTTCTTTTGGTGAAAAGCGTCGTGGACAGTCATTCCTCTCAACCATATATCACATAAACAAAACCCCGCCGAAGCGGGGTTTTATGGAATGAGTGGAGTTGACCGGTAAGGCAACTAGCCAAATGAAAGGCCGTTTCCCGCTGCATTTACACGTAGTTAAAGGTTAGTGTGTATCTCAGTTTGTATCCCATTTTATAGATAACTAGGCGCTGTCGCTAGGGCTTCCTCGGCTCTGCTAACTGTATCCAAATTATTCTACTAGATATGTAGTTAAAGGAACTTGAGGATAGGTCACTCGTACTATGCAATACGTTTTATCGCTAAATAATGCTAATGAGTTATTTAGCTTTTATGTGACTTATAGTCCGTGGACTCATAGTCATCATAAAACTAATCATGTCTCTCACATTTATGGGAGACTGAGATGTCAGAAGAGAAGATCCTTAAGGCCTTTGGCAGAAAGCTTAACAGTCTAAGAATAGAACGAAAGTTGAGTCAGGAAAAAATAGCTGAACTTGCTCAACTCGATCGTACTTACATTAGTTCTGTTGAGCGTGGTCGGCGTAATATTAGCCTTCTGAATATTTACAAACTGGCAACAGCGTTGGATGTTTCGCCAGACAGTCTCCTAGCCAATCTAGGAGATTACAATGAGTAGTAGCACTCTTGATGATGCATATTCATTCTATGCCAATCACATCTATGATGAAGAAATAATCAATTTACTTCAACAACATAATCTTAAGGTTGCAGGCCATGTTCCTTCAGTTATCTGGGAGCTTTTTGGCTCAATACTTACAGGAAGAAAAGGTAACGGTATAACAGGGGCCGATCTTCAGGGATGGGAAGTTAAATCTTCTACTTGGGGTGGTTCTTTTGAGTACCAGTACCACTTGAACACTGGAGAGCATAAACTTCATGAAGACTGTGTCGTTAATCATCTATTCTGTTCTTATTCGCCAGATTATCGAGAGGTCGTAGTCAAAGTAATTCCAGGCCCTGAGTTAAAAGAAAGGTTTTTTGACGTTTGGCTTCCAGAGTATCTAACTAATTATGATAGAACGGCATTAAGTACCGCTAGGCGTCAGCGCTTTAGAAAAGCGATTCCGTTTGGCTTTGTACAGCAAAATGGACGTACGCTCTTAGAGGTTAGGGGTGGTATTATGTACAGTAAAAATGATAGTCTCTTGGAAGAGTTCAATCGCTTGGTAATATAGTTGGATATGAAATTTGCAGAGTTTTTTGCCGGGGTAGGCCTTATACGTGAAGGTCTATCAAGTTCAGGATGGAAATGCGTGTGGGCCAACGATATTTCAGCTGATAAAATGGCTACTTACGTGGCTAACTATGGTGAAGAACATTTTCATTTAGAAGACATATGGAAAGTAGCAGCTAACCCGGGCGCAATTCTCCCTGAAGGAGTTTTCTTATACACGGCCTCGTTTCCTTGTACTGATTTATCTGTTGCTGGAGCTAGAGCTGGGCTAGCGGGAGTGGAGTCTGGGACTCTTAATGCATTACTCAAGATTCTCGAGTATAAGCAGTCTGTTGGGGATTCCCCGAAGGTCGTGATGCTTGAAAATGTAAGTGGTTTTCTTACTTCACATAATGGAAATGATGTTGCCGAAACTGTAAGGGCTTTATCAAACCTCAATTATATCGTTGATATTATAGAACTAGATGCAGCTTTGTTCACCCCTCAAAGTAGACCACGGGTTTTTGTGATTGCAGTTCTTAGAGATATTGCTTCATCAGTAATGCATATTAAGCAGACAGATAATATTTTCGATGCTTGGTGGCAAAAATTTGATGAACAACCTAGCTTACGTTCGAATAAACTGAAGAGAATAATAGCTTCAAACGAAGGGCTTAACTGGGGATTGATTGACGTCCCTCTTCCAGCCCAAAGAACAAGCGAACTCGCTGATATTATTGATATTGATATCCAAGACGATTCAAAATTATGGTGGAATGAAACTCGTAAACAACATCTTTATTCCCAGATGAACCCCAATCATCAAGCAAAACTATCAGTCATGATACAAAGCTCATCTTATGTCTACGGGACGGTTTTCCGTAGGATGCGTGCTGGTTCATCTATGGCTGAGTTGAGAACTGATGGTGTAGCTGGCTGCCTTAGAACCCCAAGAGGAGGATCGAGCAAACAAATTTTAGTGAGAGCTGGAGGAGGCTCTTGGGATGTAAGGCTCCTAACCCCCAGAGAATACGCAAGGTTACAGGGTGTACGTGATACTTTCCTGCTACCCGATAATCTTAATAAAGGCTATTTTGCGATGGGTGATGCTGTATGTGTTCCTGCTATTGAGCATCTCTCAAAATATGTTTTATTGCCTCTATTTAAGAGTATCCAATAGGTATTGTGTCGGTCAGTGGTTATGTATTTTTGATAAAAAAGTAGTCAATAAAAACGGCCCCCAGCGCTGACGTTCTCCCAAACCCACTACAAATTTGAAGGAAATAACTCAGTGTCGCTAAGCAGTTTTCATAGAGTATAAAACCTAGCTCCGATCTTTCTCAAATATCACCCATCATCTGTCTCAGATACTGAAGTTGGTAGTTCACCCTAGGAACTACGGGAGAAATTTGTGGCGGTGCCGCAGCGGAGGTTTACAGGTACACAATGAAAGACTTTCGCTAAAAAGGTTCTAAGGGGAAGCTGGGGCCTAAGCCCCAACTTTGAAGAGAGCGTTCATAATTCTGTGTCACGTTAAAAAATCATTACAACGTAATCACTTTATCGAGGCGGCCTTCAAAATAAATCGCCAACTGGGACAATGTCAAATTCCAGCTCTGGATCGGCATTGTCCATTTTTCCTGCGCATTCATTAATCCCAGATACAGTAATTTCAACAGACTGTTTTCATTCGGGAACGCGCCTTTCGTTTTTGTTAGTTTTCTGAACTGGCGATGCACCGATTCAATGGCGTTTGTCGTGTAAATGACCTTGCGGATCGTTGCCGGATATCGGAAGTAACACGACAGATTGGCCCATTTTCTCCGCCACGACTGAAGTCCCACTGGATATTGTTGGCCCCATTTTTCTTCCAGTTCGTCCAGTGCGATTTCCGCTGCCTCTTTTGATACCGCACGATAAACTGGCTTTAAATCAACCATAAATACCTTGTGATGCTTCGATGCGACATATTTTATCGAGTTACGGATCTGGTGGATGACGCACAACTGAACTTCTGTATCGGGGTAAATGCTGTTTATCGCTTCCGGGAACCCTGTCAGACCATCCACACAGGCAATCAGAATATCGTTCACACCACGATTTTGTAGATCGGCCAGTACCGACAGCCAGAAATTAGCGCCTTCACTTTCAGACAGATACAGGCCCAGTATCTCTTTTTTGCCTTCCAGATTCAGGGCGAGAACAGTGTAGACCGCTTTGCTCTGATAACGCCCGTCTTCGCGGATTTTATAGTGGATAGCATCCAACCAGACGAAGGGGTATACCGCTTCCAGCGGGCGTTGTTGCCACTGTTTCAGCTCAGGAATAACTTTATCGGTGACCGCGCTGATGGTGGCACTGGACACGCTGAAAGCATATAAATCCTCAATTTCCTGGCTGATATCTTTGTAGCTCATGCCAAGTGCGAACATACGGATGATCTTGCGCTCGATCTCATCGGAAAGTGTGGTCTGGTGCTTCTTCACCAACTGAGGTTCAAAAGTACCATTGCGATCGCGGGGCGTGGCCAGTTCAAAGCTGCCAGTGGGTGTTTTAACGGTCTTTTTGCCTGAGCCGTTTTTACGGTTGGCTTCAACGTCCTGAGCCAGATGCGAATCGAGTTCAGCAGCTAATGCAGCTTCGGTTAACTGTTTGATTAATGGCGTTAAGATGCCATTTTTCCCGGTTAATGCCTGACCGGACTGGAGTGCCTTAAGCGCTTTGTCGAAATCGAAGGGTTGGGACATGTGTCATTCCTTTTTGATTGCATATTACTGGAATGACACAGAATTTCTAACACTCCCGGCTGGTAGTTGCCCCAGTAAGAAGATATTTCGTTAGACTTTTATTATCAAATCCATTCGATACTATCGACTACAGACAATAGGGCAGATAGTTCAAATGTAGTGGTATACACTTGTGTTTGCCCAATCTTAGAATGCTCGTGCCCAACGACTTGCTGAATAAGGTTAACATTCCCGACTTTACTCTGTGCGTTCGTTATAAATGTGTGCCTTAGGCTATGCACGACCCTTCGATTACCCTTAAAACTCACAGGGGGAATTTTAAGGCGATCCCTAATCTGGATAAATGTTTTGCTGATTCGGTTCACATAACCAATTTCAGGAAAAAGATCATTGATTTGGCTTTTGGTTTTTCTACTTTCAACGAAACCTAGAAAGCCCCAATCTACTAGCTTACGATGTAAAGGAATACTCCGAATCCCAGCTTCAGTTTTGCTTTCTTTTATATATATGAAATAGCGTTGGGAATCATCATCAAACTTAATATCCTCCGCATTTAACTTTGCTATTTCTCCCCTACGTGCACCAGTGTAGGATAATAATAAAAACACCCATTTCTCCCAACCAGATAGGCTCAGGAAATGAGTTACGAGCTTTGCCATTTCCTTACGAGAGTACGAACCATAACTTTGACTTTTTGCAGGATACCTAACATTCGTCGTTGGTGAGCTAGTTAAGACATCAACTTCCCGTGTCAAATAACCTGAAAAAAATGACTGACATACTTTCAAATACCCATTAACAGATCTAGAGGAAATCAAATCCTCCTCAGGAATATCTGTATCAAGACATTCCTGAAATGACATATTCCTGTACTTCCCTTTATTCCTCTGCGGTAAGGACTCCGCTATATCCAGCATATCGATTATATTTCTCTTGGTAATTGATACCACCCGTGTTTCAGCCCCAAGTGCAAATTTTATGAACTCAAAATTCGCTTCATTATCTTTTTGGGTTTTAAGTGTCCATTTCTTCTTCTGTGAGGTAAATGCTACAAAATCATTCCAAGCCTCAACCAAGGTAAGCTGATTCTCGCTGTTGGAACCGTCAGCCATTGGTGCAGTGATATAAATAGGAACATTAAGTGTTGGAGGTTTTAAAGACTGAACAATATCGTCATAGTCTTTTAGGTTCCTGCTGAAAAAAGCAGTTCTGGCATCCTGCCATTGTTTGAGGAAATAGTCGTACTGTACAGATGCTTCCGTAAGCTGATTTTCCATTCCAGTTACATCAAATTGAGCACTGAAATAATCGGTTATATGATCATTGGAAAATGGTTTAGCTCCATTGTAAAGAGTATCATCTAGGTGCTCTCCTGCGAACTCTGAGAATCCTTTAGCTAAATCGACGGGTATTGGCTTACATCCAGAAGTAGACTCTTCCCTAGCCTCAAATTTGGTCCTACGGGCTTCTTCATAGATTTCTGTTTGAACTTCTAGTAGATAATCATCAATATCATTTTGCGTTAACTGTCTCATTTTTCTCACAATCGTCTGTAACTGGCTGTTTTCTATCCTACCAAGTTTCAGCAATGAAATGAAAAACATCAGTCTGGATGTGAGAAATCTCGCCCTTTTTATCTCAGTACATGCCAAAGATGATTTAAAAAAGCGGTTATCTGGTAAACGAAAGTAGAGGTAGAAAGTACCATTGCGACGGAACGTATAAGGAAGAGAACAAAAGTTGATGTATCCCATCATGTATCCCACTCAATGTGAAATGCAGACGGGACACACCAACTCATTGTTTTTAAAGAGGAGTGGAGTTGACCGGTAAGCCGGGTTCTGTCGTGGACAGTCATTCCTCTAGGCCAGCAATCGCTCACTGGCTCAAGCAGCCTACCCGGGTTCAGTACGGGCCGTACCATGTGAACCCCTATTTGGCCTTGCTCCGGGTGGAGTTTACCCTGCCACGAACTGTTGCCAGCCGCGCGGTGCGCTCTTACCGCACCCTTTCACCCTTACCTGATCCCACTTGCGTGGGCCATCGGCGGTTTGCTCTCTGTTGCACTTGTCGTAGGCTTGCGCCTCCCAGGCGTTACCTGGCACCCTGCCCTATGGAGCCCGGACTTTCCTCCCCTTCACCTGTCTCCCCCGAAAGGGACGGCAGCGAAGCGGCGACTGTCTAGTCAACTCCGCGGCGGATTATAATCACATTACTGTTGAATGTCATCTTCCGCTTGCTCTTGAGCACTATCTTGCTGTTCAAGTGCATACTTATAGAGCGCATTCTTTTTCACGCCGTGGATTTCAGCAGCCAGCGCGGCGGCTTTCTTCAGTGGCAGCTCTTTTTGCAATAATGCTAAAGTACGTAATGCAGCGGCCGGTAAAGCATCATCAGCCTGCACTTTATGCCCTTCAACAATCAAGACCATCTCACCCCGACGGCGGGTTTCTTCTTCCTGAACCCAGGCCAGTAGCTCACCAACCGGCGCACCGTGAATAGACTCATAGGTTTTGGTTAACTCTCTGGCAAGTACCACATAGCGTTGTGGGCCAAGTACGGTTACCATGTCCTGTAAACTTTCCAATAAGCGATGGGTTGATTCATAGAAGATCAGTGTTCGAGGTTCCTCAATCAGCGCTTGCAGAGTATCCTTACGGCCTTTGGTTTTCGCAGGCAGGAAGCCTTCGTAACAAAAACGATCAGAAGCAATACCTGCGGCAGAAAGTGCTGTAATCGCCGCGCAAGCGCCCGGTAATGGCACAACGCGGATGCCCGCTTCACGGCAACGGCGTACTAAATGGTAGCCCGGATCGTTAATCAGCGGCGTGCCTGCATCTGAAACCAGTGCAATACTCTGGCCTGCTTGCAGTTTTGCCAGCAATACATCAGCTTTTTGTTGTTCGTTATGGTCATGAAGTGCAAACAGGCGGGCGCTAATCGCAAAGTGCTGTAACAGCAGCCCCGTATGGCGTGTATCTTCTGCCGCAATCAAATCAACGCCTTTCAGTACCTCTAGCGCCCGGTGGGTAATGTCCCCTGGATTACCGATTGGGGTAGGTACCACATAAAGCGTAGATGCAGAAATCACTGCTCGATCGTGTTGATTCATTGTTTCATCCGAATTACCGATTTAATATTGAGCATCTTGAAAAAAACATCACTGGATACAGTATGCTTTCCTCAACATTCGTTCGTTCCAAAGCAGGGCTTGTCCCTGTTGTTCTGGCTGCACTGATTCTGGCAGCCTGTTCAGGCAGAGCGCCACAAACGCTGCCACCTGCAAATATACAGGACGAAGCAAGCGCTAACTCTGATTATTATCTGCAACAGTTGCAACAGAGCAGTGATGATAACAAGGCTGACTGGCAATTACTCGCCCTTCGTGCCCTGTTACGCGAAGGGAAAATCCCTCAAGCGGCGGAACAGCTCGGTACTTTGCCAGCGGACCTGAGTGATACTCAGCGTCAGGAACAACAATTGCTGACCGCAGAATTGCTGATTGCGCAGAAAAATACCCCTGCCGCAGCCGATGTTCTTAGCAAGCTCGATGCCAGCAAGCTCTCAGCAAATCAGCAAGTTCGCTTCTATCAGGCGCAAATCGCCGCCAATCAGGGTAAAGCGACTCTGCCGCTGATTCGTGCGTTTATCGCTCAGGAGCCGCTGTTGAAAGATAAGGCCCATCAGGACAATATCGATGGCACCTGGCAAGCGCTGGCGCAGCTCACGCCACAAGAATTAAATAACATTGTGATTAACGCGGACGAAAACGTGCTGCAAGGCTGGTTGGATTTACTGCACGTCTATCAGGATAACAAACAAGACCCCGATATGCTGAAAGCTGGCATTAAAGATTGGCAAAACCGTTATCCACAAAATCCGGCAGCGAAAAACCTGCCGACAGCGTTAACGCAAATCAGTAATTTTAGCCAGGCATCCACTGCAAAAATTGCCCTACTGCTGCCATTAAGTGGCCCAGCACAGGTGTTTGCCGATGCCATCCAACAAGGTTTTACTGCCGCGCAAAATGGCTTGCCAGTGAATGCCCCGGCTCCGGTGACACCAGATGCAACGGCCACGACACCAACTGATGCCACTGCAACACCGGTGACTGATATTGCCACGCCAGCGCCAGTGGCAACCCCTGTTGCCACCAGCAATGCACAGGTAAAAGTCTACGACACGACGACTCAACCGATCGCAGCATTGCTTGCACAAGCTCAACAAGATGGCGCGACGCTGGTGGTCGGCCCGTTATTGAAACCGGATGTAGAACAACTGAGTGCAACACCCAGTACGCTCAATATTCTGGCATTGAATCAGCCGGAAGTAAGCAAAAACAATCCGAATATCTGTTACTTCGCCCTGTCTCCAGAAGATGAAGCGCGCGATGCGGCTCATCATTTATGGAGTCAGGAAAAGAGAATGCCGTTGCTGCTGACACCGCGTGGTGCCTTTGGTGATCGCGTCGCCAAAGCCTTCGCAGAAGAGTGGCAGAAGCAAGGTGGGCAGACGGTATTGCAGCAAAACTTTGGCTCAACGGCTGAGTTGAAACAAGCCATCAACAGTGGTGCGGGCATCCGCCTGACCGGTCAACCGGTGAGTGTTTCAAGCGCACCTGCCACAACACCAGCATCTGTTACCATTGCGGGCCTGACTATTCCCGCACCGCCGGTCGATGCACCTGTGGTTTCAACGTCTGTCGGTGGTAACATTGATGCGGTTTATATCATTGCCACACCAGCCGAACTGACACTGATTAAACCGATGATTGATATGGCGACCACCACCCGCAGCAAACCATCGCTGTTTGCCAGCTCACGCAGCTATCAGGCCGGTGCTGGCCCGGATTACCGTCTGGAAATGGAAGGCGTGCAGTTTAGCGACATTCCATTAATGGCAGGGTCTAATCCAGCACTGATGCAACAGGCATCGGCTAAATATGCCAACGACTATTCTCTGGTGCGATTGTACGCGATGGGGATTGATGCATGGGCATTGTCGAATCACTTTGCCCAAATGCGCCAAATTCCTGGTTTCCAGGTCAGCGGTACTACCGGTGATTTGACCGCATCAGAAGATTGCGTGATCACCCGTAAACTGCCTTGGCTGCAATATCGTCAGGGGATGGTGGTGCCAGCAGCATAAAGTGATTCGGGTGACAAATCTGTCTGGAACCGATTTGAACGCTGCGTGCAGCGGCCTCGCAGAGGCGAGGCCCATGGACGGGCCGAGTAGTGAACGTAGCTAACACCCTGCAACCTCAAGGACGAAAGAAAAATGAGCCAACGGAGTATTGGCAAACAGTATGAAATTCAGGCCCGCCACCATCTGGAGCGGGCAGGTTTAGCTTTTCAGGCAGCCAATGTGACCTGCCGTGGTGGTGAAATTGACCTCATCATGCGTGACGGGGCAACTTGGGTATTTGTGGAAGTTCGCTTTCGACGCAATGCCCTGTTTGGTGGTGCTGCGGCCAGTATCACCTTTAGCAAGCAACAACGGCTACTCCGTGCCGCCGCCGTTTGGCTGGCACAGCGGGGCGCCAGTTTTGCCACCACACCGTGCCGTTTTGATGTATTTGCCATCACGGGTAGCCAGACAGAGTGGCTGCCTAATGCCTTCAATGCGGATTGACAATTTTCTCCGGTCTGATGCCGGGCGATATCTTACTGAGTGAGTTAAATCAACGTGCTGGATAGAATCAAAGTCTGCTTTACTGAAAGTATTCAAACCCAGATTGCCGCGGCAGAGGCACTGCCTGACGCCATATCTCGTGCAGCGATGACGTTGGTTCAGTCACTGCTCAACGGCAATAAAATTCTTTGCTGTGGTAACGGCACCTCTGGGGCTAACGCGCAACATTTTGCGGCCAGTATGATAAACCGTTTTGAAACGGAGCGGCCAAGTCTGCCTGCCATCGCTTTAAATGTTGATAATGTTGTGCTGACCGCCATTACTAACGACCGTTTGCACGATGAAGTCTACGCCAAACAGGTGCGGGCACTCGGCCATGCCGGTGATGTTTTGCTCGCCATTTCCACTCGCGGCAATAGCCGTGATATTGTGAAAGCTGTCGAAGCGGCAGTCACCCGAGATATGACCATCGTCGCACTTACCGGTTACGATGGTGGTGAACTGGCCGGTTTGTTGGGTCAGCAGGATGTCGAAATCCGCATTCCTTCACACCGCAGCGCCAGAGTTCAAGAAGTACATATGCTCACAGTGAATTGTCTGTGTGACTTAATTGATAACACCCTATTTCCTCATCAGGACGATTAAAGGAGCACGAATGAAGGTTGGTTACATATTTGCCCTGCTATTCAGCGCCCTGCTGTTGCAAGGTTGTGTCGGCGCAGTGGTGGTTGGCACCGCAGCAGTTGCAACCAAATCCGTCACGGACCCACGTTCGGTCGGTACTCAGGTCGATGACGGTACATTGGAAGCCCGAGTCGTTAACGCATTAAGTAAAGATCAGCAGATAAAAAGTCAGACGCGATTTGTGGTTACCGCTTATCAAGGGAAAGTCCTGCTCACGGGCCAAACACCAAACGCAGAGCTGTCTAGCCGCGCGAAACAGATTGCAGCGGGTGTCGACGGTGCAACAGAAGTGTACAACGAGATGCGCTTGGGTAAACCGGTTGATCTGACCACCGCATCAATGGACACCTGGATCACCACTAAAGTCCGGTCACAGCTACTGACCGCCGACTCGGTTAAATCCTCTAATGTGAAGGTGACCACTGAAAACGGCGAAGTGTTCCTGCTGGGCCTGGTAACTCAGCAAGAAGGGCAATCAGCGGCACAGATTGCCAGCCAGGTTAGTGGCGTTAAGCATGTCACTACAGCGTTTACTCTCGTGAAATAATCCGTTAGTTAGAAAGAGCAATCCTATTATGGGCCAGGAGAAATCCAGGCCCATTTTTAACTATCCAAAACATCAAACCATTAGTCTAAATCATTCGCCTGAATGAACTCTTTCCCACCCAACTGCCGCATCTGGCGCAATATCCACTGTTGGCGTGAAATGACATAACCCGATGGCGCATTCACCTTAAAACGCAGTGGATTGGGTAGAACTGCCGCTAATAGAGCGGCTTCTGATGCGCTCAATTTACTGGCCGGTTTATTGAAGAAATGGCGAGCCGCCGCTTCTACGCCAAAAATACCGTCGCCAAACTCCGCAATATTCAGATAAACTGTCAGGATACGACGCTTGGTCCACACCAACTCAATACCTGCGGTCAATCCCACTTCCAGACCTTTACGCACCCAGCTACGGCCATCCCAGAGAAACAGGTTTTTGGCGGTTTGTTGTGACAGGGTGGATGCACCACGGATACGATTTTGATTACGCTGGTTATGGGATAACGCCGACTCGATAGCACCAACATCAAAGCCCCAATGCCCGGGGAATTTTTGATCCTCAGCCGCCATAACCGCCAGCGCCATATAAGGTGAGATCTCATCCATCGGCACCCAGTCGGAGTGCGCAACATAAGAAAAATCACCGGTAAGCCAGGCTCCCAGTTGCCTTTCGATCATCACCATAGAAAAAGGAACCGGCAAAAAGGCGAAAATCAAAATGCCCGCCAACCACAGCGCGACGATGCCGATAATCCCCCGTTTCCCCCAATACCACAGCCAATTCAATTTGCGCCTGACTGACGTCATTGAGTTAAATCCAGCACCTTAGTCACCAATTTATCAATGCCTTTTGCTGCTTCAGAAATTGACCCTGCCAACATGTAAGCCGGTGTTGTCACCACTTTATTTTCAGCATCAACCACCACATCATCAGCAGGGCAAATAATATGCTCTCCGCCCATAATTTCAATTGCCTCAATCGTGTCGGGATCGTTACCAATAGTCAGGCGTACTGGCTTACCCAGCAGTTTGGGCAGCATTACCGGAGAAATACACATAAACCCAATTGGTTTACCTGACTTATGCATTGATTGCGTCAACTTAACTAAATCCGGATCAATAACACATTCAGGACCTTGTATTGCAAAATCGCTCAAGTTCTTTGCCGAACCAAAACCCCCAGGGACAATCAGGGCATCTAGTCGGTTTGAGTCCGCATCGCAGAGCGGAGCAATCTGTCCACGGGCAATCCGCGCAGACTCCACTAAAACATTCCGCTCCTGCGCAACCACCTCACCATTAAAGTGATTAATAACATGAAGTTGTGGTTTATCTGGCGCGAAGAACAATACGCGTGCACCCGCACGATCCAATGCCAGAATGGTTAAGACAGACTCATGTATCTCGGCACCGTCGTAAACACCACATCCACTGAGTACCACACCGACTGTTTTCATCTCACCTCTCCTTTTCTCACTATGTCAATCGCTTAATACGTTCGAGTAACAAAGATGTGTCTCTATCACAAATTTTAATGAATCTTGTAACAAGAGCGCTTACATTTGCTATGTTGTTGCTTGTATGATGTATGGACGAATCCTTACAATCTGCGAATTCACTCGAAATCGAAATAATATACTCTCAATAATTCGAGTTACAGGATGGCGGCAACTGAGCGAATCCCCAATCGGTAAACGATTGGGCGAATGAAAGCAGCCAACGCACATGTAACCTGGAGTATGACGAGTGTCGCAGGTTAACGATTTCCCTGGTGTTGGCGCAGTATTCGCGCACCCCGGCCTCGGTAGGGGTTATTTTTTTTCAGCTTTCGCCGCCCACTCACGTAACACCTGCACATCATTGCGCCATTCTAATTTTAATTCATCAACCCAATCCTGCACGTTGTCCCACCATGCTGGCAGTGTCGGGGTTTGAATTTGTTGTGCAAGCTGCTGTATGTGGCGTAAACCTACCGACCCCGCCGCACCCTTAATTTTATGTGCTTCTTCGGTAATGCCCTTTTGATCCCGCGCCGTCATGTTCGAATCCAGCACCGCCAAATAACTCGGCATCATTTGTTCAAACATTTCCAGGCTTTGATAAATCAATTGTGGGCCAACCAGGTCGATGTATTGTTCCAGCATGGCTGTATCAAGTAACGATTCGTGGGTTTGCATCACTTTATGCTCCTGTTTTTTTGCCGCGTTTAAGGGCTTCTGATCCCAGAATTGCTTGATCATCGCCGTAAGAGCGGGAACTGACAACGGCTTACTCAGCACATCATCCATTCCGGCATCTAAATATTCTTTTTTATCTTTTAGAACGTTAGCGGTTAACGCGACCAGCGGTGGTAACGATTGCTGGCCATAGTCCGCACGAATTTTCCGCGCAATATCCAACCCACTCATATCTGGCAATTGAATATCCAGCAGCACCAAATCAAAATCATCGGGCTTGAACATCGTCAGGGCATCGTGGCCGTTCATCGCCACTTCAACACTGTTACCTAATTTTTCTAATACAGAGCGCGCTACAATGACATTCAGCTCGATATCTTCCACCAGCAATATGTGCAGAGCAGGTAGTGGTATCTCCTCGCTTGACGGCACACTGAAAGCCTCCGGCACTGCGGGAGCCTGGATAGTCAGCGTAAAGCAAGAACCGGCACCTTGCCGACTTTTCACGGTAATATCGCCTCCCATGCTTTGTGCCAGACGTTTAGAAACCGCCAGGCCGATACCCGTACCGGTAGCCGGCTGACCACCATTGCGGTCTTTCACCTGATAGTACATGGCGAAAATCTTATCTTGTTCTTCTTCAGGGATACCCATGCCAGAGTCTTCTACTTCAAAAGTCAGGCGGTCGGTATCCTCACGGTGTACCCGTACCACAATTTTGCCTTGCTGGGTAAACTTCACCGCATTACCAATTAGATTCCATAGGATTTGGCGCAAGCGAGTGCCATCGGTAATCACCTTTTCCGGCAATGGCAGTTGCGGTTCCATAATGAATTTCAGCCCTTTCGGTTGAACCAACAGGCCAGAGAGGTTTTCCAGATCCGCCATAAAACCAGTAAAATCAATTGGTTGATTATCAAGCTGAACTTTCCGTCGCTCAAGTTTATCCATCTCAATGATATCGTTGAAAATATTCCCAAGTGTGATAGCACTGACGTGAATGGTTTTGAGGTATTTCAGTTGTTCTGCGTCTAATTCAGTATCCAGCAGGATACGGCTCAGGCCAACAATGCCATTAAGGGGGGTCCGCAGCTCATGGCTGATAGTTGAGATGAAGGTGGTCTTATCCCTACTGGCGTTCTCCAGCGCGTCCTGATAGCGCTTACGCTCGGTTATATCGCGCCCGAAGCCCATCAACCCATGCCGTTTGCCTACACGATCATAAAACGGCACTTTTCGCAGCTCAAAGCAGGCTTTACGGCCATCGGGATACACCAACCACTGTTCGTAGGTCAGGGAAACATTGTGGCGGAAGACTTTCTCATCGGTTTCCATCACTTTTTCAGCGATATCGGGGGCGTAAACATCTTTTGGCGTCAATCCGACTAGCTGCTTCTCACTCTTACCGGTTAGCAGTTCCATCGCCCGGTTGCAGCCGGAGAACTCATTGTCTTCGTTACGGTAATAGACCAAATCCGGTGAGGCATCCAAAAAAGAGCGCAATAAGGCCGACTGCTGCCCTAGCTCAACCTGAGCCTGTTCACGGTGACCCATTTCTTCTTTTAGTTTGTCGACCACTTGCAGATGCGCTTTTTCGGCTTTTTCCCGTTCGACGATTTCCTGATTAAGTTGCGCAATATTTTCCGTCAATTGCTTATTCAGCTCCAGATCGCGATACCGCATCACTTCAAGCTTTTCGACCAGCCGTGACAGGCGCTGGCGCGACTCCTCCAGTTGCTCAACCACCACCGATAAGAAGTAGACCGCCCACGGGGTTATCAGCAAGCCAAAGAAGATAGAGCGCACCAGATCAAGAATCCCGACAGAACCGCTCAAGACTAACGTGACGGCCATCTGAACCACCATCGCCAGCAACACCAACACCGATGCCAATAGCAACGAGAAGCGGACCAGCCCTAACTTAACCATTAAATCAACGTAGTACTGGGCTAATACCCTGATTTGCTTCATAGCAACTCCTGTCTGTGTTTCTGGATATCCCTTGGAATCTATACCCAAAGTCATTGGAGTCGCAGGTAGGCAGCCAGCAAGCGAATCCCGATGAGCTTACACAAGTAAGTGATTCGGGTAAGTGCGCACAGCTAACAACCCTGCGACTTCAAGTACGAAGGGTATAAATCATACCGCAAAACTGGGCCGAGATAAGATGGCTTGCTTAGAAGTGTGGAAAAGATTGCAAATCACAATGAGAGATTGAGAAACAACGCGCAGTAGCTGGTCACAAAGCAGAGGCTTGTCCACCATGTTCAAGCATATAATTATTCAACTCATTCATACCGGTCCAGCGATTGGCGCACCACAATGGCGCAAGCAACGTCGGCCTGCGCGCACTGGCAGAAATCCGATGATAGACAATCTCAGCCGGGGTATGGCGGATCATTTCACCGGCAATCAGCACATAGTCCTCCAACGCCAGTTCTGACAAACGCCCTGCTCGCCACGCTTTGCCCATCGTGCTGCCCTCAACGATATGCAGTGGGTGCAGTTTTATCCCATCAACACCGGTTGCCACCACATTATCCAGAGTCTCCATGCACTGAGCCTGACTCTCACCGGGCAAACCGACAATCAGATGGCAGCATACTTTCAGCCCTCTGGCACGAGCACGACGGGCTGTTTGTTGGTAGCAGGCAAAATCATGGCCGCGATTAATACGTTTGAGGGTTTTATCATTGGCGGTCTGTAACCCCAGTTCCAACCAAACTTCATAACCCTGCTGCTGATAGCCACTGAGTAAATCCAGCACCGCATCTGGCACACAATCGGGGCGCGTCCCGACACACAAACCGACAATATCCGCCTCGGCCAACGCCAGCTCATACATCGCCGCGAGCGTATTCACTTCTGCATAAGTACTGGTATAAGCCTGAAAGTAAGCCAGATAACGGTTTGCACGATTGGCTTTTTTAGCCTGCTCTGCCAGTTGCTGCGCAATGCCCTGTTGCTGCATTTGCTCATCGGCAAATGAGGCCACATTACAAAAGGTGCAACCACCACGCCCAAGAGTGCCATCGCGGTTCGGGCAGCTAAACCCACCGTGCAGCGTGAGTTTATGGATCTTTTCACCGTAGCGACGCTGTAAATCCGCACCAAACATATTGACTAATTTCTGCAACTGCATAATCTTGGCACTGCCTGTCAAAAAAGAGCTTAAGGCTACCCGCTAGCGATACAATTCGCGATGACAGAGATCAACTCCCACACCCTTGGGTGCAACTCCGCATAATCATTCACTATAAACGCAAATAAAATCACTTGACCGATGATTAAATTTTCTTATTTCAGCCAAGCTCATAGTGCTTCCATTACAATTCAGTGAAAAATAGTTTTAAATTCCAATAAATAAACAAATAACAGCATATAACTCCAACATCACCACCAGCACTAGCATGGTGCAGAGATTTGACGATTGCCCTATAGTGAGACAGCTCACATTTTAGGACCTAACACTACCCGTCCAGGATCAAGAAAAAACACCAATAAAATTATATTTATCATAATGATGTAATCATTTATTACCTTAAAGATAGTTCTTAAGCCTATATTTGACCTGAGTATTCTTTCTCGCTAAGTTGGAAGTCCGCTGGAAGCTTTCTAGACGGGCAAACGTCTAGTCATAATTATGCAGTAATTTAAGACTCCCTCTTAAAACAAGTCTTATACCACTTGTGAGAACCGTCACAAGAGGCCATTGGCGGAGGGCGGAAAAGCAGATTTGTCGCGAAATACGCGCCTGTCAGCCCACCCCGTCTGATGTAACCATGTCCTTCTGGAGTCGGTTTGTGAGAGTCTCGCAGAGCCTGGGGAGGTTCACTGATATGTTGTACGATAAATCCCTTGAGAGGGACAACTGTGGTTTCGGCCTAATCGCCCACATAGAAGGCGAACCTAGCCATAAGGTCGTGCGTACCGCTATACACGCACTGGCCCGAATGCAACACCGGGGCGCGATCCTTGCTGATGGCAAGACCGGCGACGGTTGTGGCCTGTTATTACAAAAACCGGATCGCTTTTTCCGAATGGTCGCAGAAGAACGCGGATGGCGTTTGGCCAAAAATTATGCCGTCGGTATGATATTCCTCAGCCAGGATGAAGAACTCGCCAAGGCAAGCCGCCGCATTGTAGAAGAAGAATTGCAAAACGAAACGCTGTCGATTATCGGCTGGCGCGAAGTGCCGACTAACCCGGATGTTCTCGGTGAAATTGCCCTCTCCTCCCTGCCTCGGATTGAACAAATTTTTGTGAACGCCCCTGCTGGCTGGCGTCCACGCGATATGGAGCGCCGCCTGTTCGTCGCGCGTCGCCGTATTGAAAAGCGTATTTCAGAAGATAAAGATTTCTACGTCTGTAGCTTCTCTAACCTGGTCACGATCTACAAAGGCTTGTGTATGCCTGCGGATCTGCCCCGTTTTTATCTTGATTTGGCTGATCTGCGCATGGAGTCGGCTATCTGCCTGTTCCATCAGCGCTTCTCAACCAACACTGTACCGCGCTGGCCGCTGGCTCAACCATTCCGCTATCTGGCGCACAATGGTGAAATCAATACCATCGCCGGTAACCGCCAATGGGCGCGGGCGCGTGCTTATAAATTCAAAACACCATTAATCCCCGATTTGCAGGATGCGGCTCCTTTCGTCAATGAGACCGGTTCGGACTCCAGCTCACTGGATAACATGCTGGAACTGTTCCTCAGCGGCGGGATGGACCTGCTCCGTGCCATGCGTCTGTTAGTGCCACCGGCCTGGCAAAACAACCCGGATATGGATACCGACCTGCGCGCCTTCTTTGACTTCAACTCCATGCATATGGAGCCGTGGGATGGCCCGGCCGGGATTGTAATGTCAGATGGCCGCTATGCTGCCTGTAACCTTGATCGTAATGGCTTGCGCCCTGCGCGCTACGTTATCACCAAAGATAAACTCATCACCTGCGCCTCTGAAGTCGGTATCTGGGATTACCAGCCCGATGAAGTGGTGGAAAAAGGCCGTGTTGGGCCGGGTGAATTGATGGTTATCGATACCCGCAGCGGTAAAATCCTGCATTCCGCCGAAACCGATAACGATCTGAAAAGCCGCCACCCGTATAAAGAGTGGATGGAGAAGAACGTTAAGCGTCTGGTGCCATTCGAAGATCTGCCTGAAGATCAAGTAGGTAGCCGCGAGTTAGATGACTCGACGCTGGAAACTTATCAGAAGCAATTTGGTTACAGCAGCGAAGAGCTGGATCAAGTCATCCGCGTGCTGGGTGAAATTGGTCAGGAAGCAACCGGTTCAATGGGTGATGACACCCCGTTTGCCGTGCTTTCCAGCGGCCCACGTATTATTTACGATTACTTCCGCCAGCAATTTGCGCAGGTCACCAACCCACCAATTGATCCGCTGCGGGAAGCGCACGTCATGTCACTCGCCACCAGTATTGGCCGTGAAATGAACGTATTCTGCGAAGCCGAAGGTCAGGCGCACCGTCTGAGCTTTAAATCGCCGATCCTGCTCTATTCTGACTTCCAGCAGTTAACCACGCTGGAAGGGGAATACTACCGCGCTGATCGGCTGGATCTGACTTTTGATCCGGCTGAAACTGACCTGGAACAAGCGGTTCTGGCGTTATGCGAAGAAGCAGAACGTAAAGTGCGTGATGGTGCCGTGATGCTGGTGCTGTCAGACCGCGCCATTGCCCCTAACCGCCTGCCGGTGCCGGCTCCTATGGCAGTGGGTGCTATCCAGACTCGCCTGGTAGAAAAAAATCTGCGTTGCGATGCCAACATTATTGTTGAAACCGCCAGCGCCCGCGACCCACATCACTTCGCGGTATTGCTCGGTTTTGGTGCTACTGCGATTTACCCTTATTTAGCTTATGAAACACTGGCTAAATTGGTTGATACCCAAGCTATTGATAAGAAGTATCGCGATGTGATGCTGAACTATCGTAACGGTATCAATAAAGGGCTGTACAAAATCATGTCCAAAATGGGCATTTCAACCGTGGCATCATACCGTTGCGCCAAACTGTTTGAAGCCGTTGGCCTTCATCGTGACCTGACCGACTTGTGTTTCCAGGGCGTGGTTAGCCGCATCGGCGGAGCCAGTTTCAGTGATTTCCAACAGGATTTACAGAATCTGTCCAAACGCGCCTGGCTGAAACGCAAACCACTGGATCAGGGCGGGTTACTGAAATTTGTTCACAACGGCGAATACCATGCATATAACCCGGATGTGGTCAGCACCTTACAAACTGCGGTTCATAGCGGCGAATACAGTGATTATCAGGTTTACGCCAAGCTGGTGAATGAGCGCCCGGTTGCCACGTTACGCGATCTGTTAGCCATCAAACCGCAAGGCACCCCGATCCCAGTCGATCAAGTTGAACCGGCTGAATCACTGTTCAAGCGCTTTGATACCGCGGCCATGTCCATCGGCGCACTTAGCCCGGAGGCCCATGAATCATTAGCCATCGCCATGAACAGCCTTGGCGGGTTCTCTAACTCCGGTGAAGGCGGTGAAGACCCTGCGCGCTATGGCACTAATAAGGTGTCTCGCATCAAGCAGGTGGCATCAGGCCGTTTCGGTGTCACACCGGCGTATCTGGTGAACGCCGATGTTATCCAGATCAAAGTGGCACAAGGGGCGAAACCGGGTGAAGGCGGCCAATTACCGGGTGATAAAGTCACACCGTATATCGCCAAACTGCGTTATTCCGTGCCGGGTGTGACCTTGATCTCCCCACCACCGCACCATGATATTTATTCAATCGAAGACTTGGCACAGCTCATTTTCGACTTAAAACAGGTCAACCCAAAAGCACTGATTTCGGTGAAACTGGTATCTGAACCCGGTGTTGGCACCATTGCCACCGGTGTGGCAAAAGCTTATGCCGACCTGATTACTATTGCAGGATACGACGGTGGTACCGGTGCCAGCCCACTCTCCTCAGTGAAATATGCCGGCTGCCCGTGGGAGCTGGGATTAGTTGAAACACAACAGGCACTGGTTGCCAACGGCCTGCGCCATAAAATCCGCCTGCAAGTGGATGGTGGTCTGAAAACTGGCGTTGATATTGTTAAAGCGGCGATTCTGGGTGCAGAAAGCTTCGGTTTCGGCACTGGCCCTATGGTGGCGCTCGGTTGTAAATACTTACGTATTTGCCACCTGAATAACTGCGCCACCGGTGTAGCAACCCAGGATGAAAAGCTGCGTCGTGACCATTACCACGGCTTGCCTGAGCGTGTAGTGAACTACTTCCAGTTTATCGCGCGTGAAACCCGTGAAATCATGGCCGAGCTGGGTATCAGCCAACTGGTTGATTTGATTGGCCGTACCGACATGCTGTTGGAACTTGATGGTATCTCTGCCAAGCAAAATAAACTGGATCTGTCGCCAATGCTGCAAACCGCAACGCCACATCCGGGCAAAGCGCTGCATTGCACCGAAAATAATCCGCCGTTCGATAAAGGCTTATTGAACAAAGAGTTATTGGCGCAAGCTGAACCCTACATTGAAGCCAAACAGAGCAAGACGTTTTACTTTGATATCCGCAACACCGACCGCTCCGTGGGTGCGGCGTTATCCGGCGCGATTGCCACCAAACATGGCGATCAGGGCATGGTAACTGACCCGATCAAAGCCTACTTCTCCGGCACTGCCGGTCAGAGCTTTGGCGTGTGGAATGCCGGTGGCGTTGAGCTGACCCTAACAGGCGATGCCAACGACTATGTCGGTAAAGGCATGGCCGGCGGCCGCATTGCGGTGCGCCCTCCTGTGGGTTCTAACTTCCGCAGCCACGAAGCCAGCATTGTCGGCAACACTTGCCTGTATGGTGCCACTGGCGGCAAGTTGTTCGCTGCTGGCCGGGCCGGTGAGCGTTTCGCGGTACGTAACTCCGGGGCGATTACCGTCGTGGAAGGTATCGGCGATAACGGTTGTGAATATATGACCGGTGGGATTGTCTGCGTACTGGGCCGTACCGGAATTAACTTCGGTGCTGGCATGACCGGTGGTTTCGCTTATGTTCTTGATGAAGATGGCGAATTCCGTAAACGTGTTAACCCTGAGCTGGTTGAAGTTCTGGATGTTGATCAATTGGCAATCCATGAAGAGCATCTGCGCGGTCTGATCACTGAACATGTTCAGTTGACCGGTTCTAGCCGTGGTGAAGAAATTCTGGCTAACTGGCCGGAATGGGTGACCAAGTTTGCTTTGGTTAAACCGAAATCCAGCGATGTGAAAGCACTGTTGGGCCACCGTAGCCGTTCCGCAGCTGAGCTGCGGGTTCAAGCGCAGTAAGGGGTTGAAATGAGTCAGAATGTTTATCAGTTTATCGACCTACAGCGTGTAGATCCGCCGAAAAAGCCGCTAAAGATCCGTAAAATTGAATTTGTTGAGATTTACGAGCCATTCTCGGAAACACAGGCTAAAGCACAGGCCGACCGCTGTTTGTCGTGCGGTAACCCCTATTGCGAATGGAAATGTCCGGTGCATAACTACATCCCTAACTGGCTGAAACTGGCCAACGAAGGGCGAATTATGGAAGCGGCGGATCTGGCGCACCAGACCAATAGCTTGCCAGAGGTTTGTGGCCGCGTATGCCCGCAAGACCGCTTGTGTGAAGGGTCTTGTACTCTGAATGACGAGTTCGGCGCGGTGACCATCGGTAACATCGAGCGCTATATCAGTGACAAAGCCATTGAGATGGGCTGGAAACCTGATATGTCTCATGTTCACCCGACCGGTAAACGTGTGGCGGTGATTGGGGCTGGCCCTGCCGGGCTGGCCTGTGCCGATGTATTGGCGCGTAACGGTGTACAAGCGGTGGTGTTTGACCGTCATCCAGAAATTGGTGGCTTACTGACCTTTGGTATTCCGGCCTTTAAGCTGGAAAAAGAAGTGATGATTAAGCGGCGCAAAATCTTCTCTGAGATGGGTATCGAATTTAAGTTGAATACTGAAGTTGGCAAAGACATCACGATGGATGCGCTGCTGCAAGAATATGACGCGGTGTTCCTCGGTGTGGGTACTTACCAATCCATGCGGGGTGGTCTGGAAAACGAAGATGCATCTGGTGTGTATGATGCGCTGCCATTCCTGATCGCTAACACCAAACAGTTGATGGGTTACGACGCTGCACCTCACGAGCCTTATATCAATATGCAAGGCAAGCGTGTCGTGGTGCTGGGTGGGGGTGATACTGCAATGGACTGTGTGCGTTCTTCCATTCGCCAGGGGGCTACTGACGTCGTTTGTGCCTATCGCCGTGATGAAGCCAACATGCCGGGTTCCAAGCGGGAAGTGAAAAATGCCCGTGAAGAGGGGGTCGAATTTAAATTCAACCTGCAACCGTTGAGCATTGAAGTGAACAGTAATGGCAAGGTCAGTGGCGTGAAGATGGTTCGTACCCAACTGGGCGCACCTGATGCACAGGGGCGTCGCATGGCTGAGCAAATCCCAGGCTCAGAACATGTTCTGCCAGCAGATGCTGTGGTTATGGCGTTTGGCTTCCGCCCGCACAGCATGGAATGGCTGGCCGCTCATGACGTAGCATTGGATAAACAAGGCCGTGTTGTGGCACCAGAGCGCACTGATAATGCCTTCCAGACCAGCAACCCAAAAATCTTTGCCGGTGGTGATATTGTTCGTGGCTCTGATTTAGTGGTGACCGCCATTGCTGAAGGCCGCAAAGCCGCTGAAGGCATCATGAATTATTTGGAAGTCTGATACCAAAAATCCTGTCATATACATCCAAAGACATCAAGGGCTGGTTATCCAGCCCTTTTTATTGCTATTTTCCACTGCATATCCACTCTCATTCAAGATTTTGTAACAATCTCAGTCGCCTTATTTGCAGCATTTTATGCTTTAAGCGCTATAGTAAAGACCAAGTTTGTATTTTCTTAGGCTGTTGGCCGAATCTCATGGCTGGTCTTATTATTATTATTACGCCTTGTTTTAAATAAAGGATTATCTGTTATGAAATCTCACTTACTTTTTATTGCTGGTGGCTTGCTGGCGATCAGCGGCAGTGCATTAGCAATGTCGCTTAATTATCAAGAAGTTGGTTATAACATTGAGGCTCGAGGTGCTCGGGCTGTGGTGGCGGAACTGGCAAAATCGGGGCAACTACCGGCGCTCGAGAACAATATCAAGTTAGGTGATGATAACTGGATTGCAATGGCACCCAAACTGGCTGATGGTGGTAATGCGAAGTTTACCGCAGAGGTCAAATCAGCTCTCTCTTCTGCGCTAATTTATAACCCGGCCGCGGTGTTAAAAGCCGTGAGTAACAGCAAAACATTGCCATTATCAGAGATTTGCACTGCACCGGCAGATGCCAAAGATAGCGCGGCAAAAACCAGCTTCCAACAACGCGCTTCTCATACCTTATCGACTATCAAAAACAACGATATGATGAGTCAGCGTGATAGCTGCCTGGCTGAATTGAAAAAGTTATCTTAATGGTTCAGTTGATATGATAAGGGCGGCAAATGCCGCCCTTATCAGGTAGGTAATACTGACCGGAAAATAACTGCGGTGCGTTACTTAACAACCCGCAAAGCCGGACGGCCACTACTGCGTGGCGGTTGCGGCGGTTCATCATCCGGTGAGTTATCATCGTCCTGTGACGTTCTGATGTCATCGGTGACCAGCACCAGATTATCAGCTGGCATATTCTCGTTATCGTCTTGTTCGATACTGTCAAAATTACCATCAGCATCAGAATCATACGCAGCTTCTGGCTCGAACATCGTGCCGGAGCCGTTTTCACGCGCATAGATTGCCATCACAGCCCCCATAGGGGCGACAACCTGACGAGGTACACCACCGAAACGGGCATTAAAACTCACACAATCATTACCCAGTTCCAGATTACCCACGGCACGCGGTGCCACATTCAATACAATCTGCCCATCGCGGGCAAACTCCATCGGCACCGAAACGCCTGGCCGGGTAACATCCACGACCAGATGTGGCGTCAGTTGGTTATCAATCAACCACTCGTAAAATGCGCGCAACAGGTAAGGACGGCGCGGAGACATATCCGACATCTCCATGATGATTAACCCCGAGTTGACAGGCGCATTTCACGCTCAACTTCAGTTAGTGACGCCAGGAACGCATCACGCTCAAACACGCGTGTCATATAGCCTTTAAGCTCTTTAGAACCCGCACCGCTAAACTCAATACCTAACTGCGGTAAACGCCACAGCAGCGGAGCCAGATAGCAATCGACCAGACTGAACTCTTCGCTCATAAAGAAAGGCATTTCATTAAATACCGGTGCGATAGACAGAAGCTCTTCGCGTAACTGCTTACGGGCCGCATCAGCTTCCTGCGCATTCCCTTTCTGAATTTTCGCCAGCAGGGAATACCAATCCTGTTCAATGCGGTTCATCATCAAACGACTGCTACCACGCGCGACAGGATAAACCGGCATCAATGGCGGATGAGGAAAACGTTCATCCAAATATTCCATGATAATGCGGGATTCATACAGAGTCAGCTCACGATCAACCAAAGTAGGGACGGTGCGGTAGGGGTTGAGGTCAATCAAGTCCTGCGGCAGATTATCATCTTCAACCTGCTCAATCTCAACACTGACACCTTTCTCCGCCAGTACGATACGTACTTGATGGCTAAAGATGTCGGCCGGGCCGGAAAACAGCGTCATTACCGAACGTTTGTTGGCAGCGACAGCCATGAAAACCTCCAAGATTATCTAGAAAACAGTGCGAATAGCCCACGGTGAGGTGGCTATCCTGAGTCGTTTTACCGCCGGTTCGCAATCTTGACCGCCGTTACCGTAAATAAACCTTGGGTGAGATAAGAATTCAGCCAGGGAGAGATACGGACGCCAACAGTTCACCGAACAGGCACAAAAGTGGATAATAGTTTACCAGATTTTGCATGTTTTGTGGGGCTGGAGGCACGATTTGATGATCAATTGTCTATCTGACAATAAGTTAACGGCGAAAAGAAAGTAAATAGAACGGTAGAAAGGTATTTTTCGGGCATAAAAAAACCCGGTGAGACACCGGGTTTTTACCATTAATCTGATACCGTAAAGGCAAAAAATTAACGTTTGGAGAACTGCGGACGACGACGTGCTTTACGCAGACCCACTTTCTTACGCTCAACTTCACGCGCATCACGCGTTACGAAGCCTGCTTTACGCAGTTCAGGGCGCAGAGTCTCGTCATATTCCATCAGTGCACGAGTAATACCGTGACGGATAGCACCGGCTTGACCAGAAATACCACCACCTTTAACAGTGATGTACAGGTCAAACTTACCAACCATATCTAACAGTACCAGAGGCTGCATAACGACCATGCGGCCAGTCTCGCGACCGAAGTACTGTTCGAGGGTACGTTGGTTAATAACGATATTACCGCTACCCGGCTTGATAAAGACGCGTGCAGCAGAACTTTTGCGGCGACCAGTGCCGTAGTTTTGATTTTCAGCCATTGCCATAATCCCGATTAAATGTCCAGAACTTGCGGTTGCTGTGCCGCATGATTGTGCTCAGTACCCGCGTAAACTTTCAGTTTACGGAACATAGCACGGCCCAGCGGCCCCTTCGGCAACATGCCTTTAACCGCGATTTCAATCACACGCTCAGGACTGCGGGCAATCATCTCTTCAAAGGTCGCCTGTTTGATACCACCGACATAGCCGGTGTGACGGTAATAGATCTTGTCTGTACGCTTGTTACCGGTTACAGCAACTTTTTCTGCGTTCAGAACGATGATGTAATCACCAGTATCGACGTGCGGGGTGTATTCCGCTTTGTGCTTGCCGCGTAAACGACTTGCCAGTTCAGTTGCGAGGCGACCTAAGGTCTTACCATCCGCATCAACAACATACCAGTCGCGTTTTACGGTTTCTGGTTTAGCTGTAAAAGTTTTCATTAAAAGCTTACCCAATTAATAAGTTACACGTTGGTGAACACCCAAACGTTCAAAAACAGTTGAGGCTCACACGACCATCAGTCCAGCAAACCTACCCCTTCGAATAGCCAATGCTGGCACTATCAAAGTTTTTGGGAAAAAAACTTTGTTGTAACGTGGGGTCGCAAGATTATAGAGAAGTCGACGTTAAAGATCGAACTGTTTTTGACGAGAAAAGTATAAATTAAACATGTTAAGTAAGGGCGAAGGAAAATCGCCCGAAGTAGAATAACATTTCTACCGCCAGAAAGTGAACCACAACGGCGCAGATAACCGCGATTACGGCAAATGGGGTAACGAAAGATACTCTTCACTTTGCATCTCTTGCAACCGCGACAGACAACGTTGATATTCGAATTTAAGCCGCTCGCCGCAGTAAATTTCAAACATGGGTGCCTCCGCAGCAATAACCAACTTCACTCGCCGCTCATAAAATTCATCCACCAGAGCCAGAAAACGCCGCGCCGTATTCTCATCTCGCGTCGCCATACTATGGACGTTGTGCAGCAATACCGTGTGATAAAGTTTGGATAAAGCAATGTAATCCAACTGGCTGCGAGCCTCTTCACATAATGTATGGAAATCAACCGCCAGAACCCCTTGTGCCACACAGATCGCAGGCAAAGGCCGGTGATTTACCTGCAATATCGGCGCACGTTCGCCCTCTTTACCCGCAAGTTTGACGAAAATCTGCGCCATCATCTGCTCTGTTTGCGCATTCAGTGGTGTCAGATACAGGTTTGCCTGAGTCAACGTGCGCAGCCGGTAGTCGATACCGGCATCCACGTTCATGACATCACAATATTGCTTAATCAACGCGATGGCTGGCAAGAAGCGACTGCGCTGTAAGCCATTGTGGTACAAGTTATCTGGCGGAATATTGGACGTGGCCACCAGCGTGATGCCTCGCGCAAAAAGGGCTTCCAATAATGTTGCCAGTATCATGGCATCAGTAATATCTGAGACAAAAAACTCGTCAAAGCAGAGGATGTCGGTTTGGCTTTTAAAGCCATCGGCAACAATTTCCAATGGATTTTCATGGCCTTGCAGCTCGGTTAACTCTTGATGAACCCGTAGCATGAAACGATGAAAATGCAGACGAAGCTTACGATCACCCGGCAAGCTGTGGAAAAACAGGTCCATTAGCCAGGTTTTCCCCCGCCCGACCCCGCCCCACATGTATAAGCCCTGAATCGGGCGTACGGGTGCGCGCGGCGTTGGCTTGCCAATCAAACGATGCAGATGCCTGCGTAAGCCCACACTGGCCGGTGGCGTATTTGGGCGCTGAATGAATTCCTGATAAAGAGTCTCCAACCGCGCCACGGTGCGCCGTTGAACCTCGTCAGGTTGGTAGTCGCCAGCATCAAGTGCCTGCTGGTAAAGTGCTGTAGGTGTGCTCGGTTGCATGTTTATCAACAATCCCTGATAAAATAGTTAGCTACTTTTTGCGGTACTTTCTTGCTGATTTATCGGGCAATCGCAGCATTTACCGACTCTGTTGCTGTGAAAAAAGCCTGATAACCATAGGCAATGTTGCATCAGGATTCCACTCAGACAAGGTTAACGGTTATAGTGGGTATTATTAAGTGAAAAAGTCCTGCTGAACAATGAAGTCAAAATAAGGAGTCATCATGACCTGGGAGTACGCGCTTATTGGGTTGGTTGTTGGTGTTGTGATTGGCGCGGTAGCTATGCGCTTTGGCAACCGCAAATTGCGTCAGCAGCAAGTGCTGCAAAATGAGCTGGAGAAGAGCAAAACAGATCTGGAAGAGTATCGTCAAGAACTGGTTGGGCACTTCGCCCGCAGTGCTGAATTGCTCGATAACATGGCTCGTGATTATCGCCAGCTCTATCAGCATATGGCGAAAAGCTCCAATAACTTATTGCCTGACTTACCATTACAGGATAATCCGTTCCGCTACCGTGTGACTGAATCTGAAGCCGATAACGATCAAGCACCGGTAAAAATGCCACCGCGTGATTACTCGGAAGGAGCATCAGGTTTACTGCGTCCGGAACACCAAACCCGCGATTAAACACATACCATCATGCTGGCTACAGAACTGTGGCCAGCACATTTACACTTCTATACTTACCTCTCCTTGAATTGCCTTATCCTGGCCCTTATATCAAGCGGTACGTTATATACTGATGTTAAAGCAACAGTAGCCTTTTGAAATAAGTGAATTTTTCAGCTCATTCAGAGTCTGAATTTACAATAGCCTGTAGCAGCTATCCACCCTATTCATTCACCGTTAGGTATTGAGAGAGTTTAAACCAATGAAGAAGAAATCATTATTTCTTAGTGCGCTGGCAATGAGCGTCGCCTTAGGCTTCGCTGCTGCCCCAATGGTGAACGCAGCAGCACTTCCCGCAGCGGTTGCTGGTCAGGCGGTACCGAGTCTGGCACCGATGCTGGAGAAAGTGTTACCCGCAGTTGTCAGCGTGCATGTCTCTGGCACCCAGGCTCAGCAACAACGTTTACCCGAAGAGTTCAAGTTCTTCTTTGGCCCAAATGCGCCAACGGGGAAAGAGACTAACCGCCCATTCGAGGGGCTGGGTTCTGGTGTGATTATTAATGCCGAAAAAGGCTATGTGCTGACCAATAACCACGTTATCAATAACGCGGATAAAATTCGTGTGCAGCTCAATGATGGTCGCGAATATGATGCCAAACTGTTAGGCCGTGATGAGCAAACCGATATCGCGTTATTGCAGTTAACTGATGCCAAAAATCTGACTGCGATCAAAATGGCTGATTCTGATAATTTGCGCGTAGGTGATTTTGCAGTCGCGGTAGGTAACCCATTTGGTCTGGGGCAAACGGCCACATCAGGGATTATTTCTGCATTGGGTCGCAGTGGCTTGAATCTGGAAGGGTTAGAAAACTTTATCCAGACTGACGCCTCCATCAACCGCGGTAACTCAGGCGGTGCGCTGGTTAACCTCAATGGTGATTTGATTGGTATTAACACCGCCATTTTAGCTCCGGGCGGCGGTAATATCGGTATCGGCTTTGCAATTCCAAGCAATATGGCACAGAACCTCAGCCAGCAGTTGATCGAATTTGGTGAAGTCAAACGCGGTCTGCTGGGGATTCGTGGTACTGAAATGACTGCGGATATGGCAAAAGCCTTCAATATTGATGCGCAGCGTGGCGCTTTTGTCAGTGAAGTATTGCCAAAATCTGCGGCATCTAAAGCCGGTATCAAATCAGGTGATGTGTTGATTTCTGTCGATGGCAAGCCAATCAGCAGCTTTGCTGAGTTGCGCGCCAAAGTCGGCACCACCGGGCCGGGCAAAGCCATTAAAGTAGGCTTGCTGCGCGGAGGTAAGCCGCTTGAGGTGACTGTCACACTGGAAAACAGCAGCCCAACCTCAACCAGCGCGGATACCTTATCACCCTCGTTACAGGGCGCATCCCTGAGCAATGGCGAGATCAAAGGTGGCAGCAAAGGTATCAAAGTTGAGAGCATCATCAAAGGCTCACCAGCAGCGCAATCTGGCTTACAAAAAGACGATGTAATTATTGCTGTAAACCGTGAGCGTGTTCAGGACATTACCCAGTTACGCAAAGCTATCGAAGCGAAACCGGCTGTCATCGCGCTGAATATCGTGCGCGGTGAAGAGAATATTTACCTATTAATACGGTAATTTGCAGAAAAATCGGACACAGCACAATGCTGTGTCCGCCAAACTCATGCTATTCTCCTGTCATCTATCCATTCACGCCTTAAACCTTATGTTTCTTAAGCTATTGCGTTCTATTATTTTGGGGCTAATTGTTGCCGGTATCTTGCTGGTCGCAATGCCTATGCTTCGCAATCCTGGCCACTTATTTTCTGGCAATAGCAATAGTTTAGATGACGAGGTTCCTGCCAGTTATAACCAGGCAGTACGCCGCGCAGCACCTGCGGTAGTGAATGTGTACAACCGCAGTCTGGGTTCCTCGCAGGAGGGGCTGGCCATCCGAACGCTAGGTTCTGGCGTGATTATGAGTGATAAGGGCTATATCCTTACCAATAAACACGTTATCAATAATGCAGAACAGATCATTGTGGCATTACAAAATGGCCGCATATACGAAGCATTACTGGTTGGCTCAGATAGCCTGACTGATTTAGCCGTTCTGAAAATTGATGCCACCAATCTGCCAATTATTCCCATTAATATTAACCGCACGCCGCACATTGGTGATGTGGTACTGGCAATCGGTAATCCTTATAACCTTGGCCAGACCGTGACTCAGGGGATTATCAGCGCCACCGGGCGTATTGGTTTAAGTGACTCAGGGCGACAAAATTTCCTTCAGACAGATGCCTCGATCAACCAGGGTAATTCCGGTGGTGCGCTGGTGAATACATTGGGCGAGCTGATGGGGATTAATACCCTCTCGTTTGATAAAAGTAGCAATGGTGAGACACCGGAAGGTATTGGCTTTGCGATTCCAACCGCGTTGGCGACTAAAGTGATGGAGAAACTCATCCGTGACGGGCGGGTTATCCGTGGTTATATCGGGATTACCGGTGAGGAATATCCGCCTTTCAATGCCAGCGGAAATAGTGCAGATCGGATACACGGAATTAAGGTCAATGCCATATCAGAACACGGTCCGGCGGCCGAGGCGGGTCTACAAATTGGCGATATCATTCTTAGCGTTAATAATAAGCCAGCGACGTCCGTTATAGAAACTATGGATCAGGTGGCAGAAATCCGCCCTGGCACCACAATTCCTGTTTTGTTATTACGCCATGGTCAGCAGCTCACAACGCAGATTATTATCAGTGAGTTAGATCAGAATGCCGTGCTGGGCCAGCAGCCAACGTCACAGCGGTAAGGTTCATCGGCTTAAAAAAATGCCAGCTCGGTATCATCGGCTGGCATCTGTCTTTTAGCGCTTCAGTGACGACTTACTCGCCTTTAATACGCTCAATTTTGGCACCCAGTGCGCGCAGTTTATCTTCAATGCGTTCATAGCCGCGATCGATATGATAGATCCGGTCAACAATCGTCACCCCTTCCGCGATGCAACCGGCTAATACCAAGCTGGCAGAAGCTCGCAAATCGGTCGCCATCACCTGCGCTCCGGAAAGCTGCTCGACACCATAGCAAATCACGGTATTGCTTTCGATTTCTGCATGTGCGCCCATACGAATAAGCTCAGGTACATGCATGAAACGGTTTTCAAAGATTGTTTCAGTGATAACACCCGTACCTTCAGCCACCAGATTCAATAAACTAAACTGGGCCTGCATGTCAGTCGGGAACCCCGGATGCGGCGCGGTGCGCAAGGTAACGGCTTTAGGGCGTTTACCGCGCATATCGAGGCTAATCCAGTCATCACCAACTTCAATATCCGCACCAGCTTCACGCAACTTAGCCAATACCGCATCCAAAGTATCAGGGCGAGTCTGATGACAAACGACTTTGCCACCTGAAATGGCCGCGGCAACCAGGAAAGTACCGGTTTCGATACGATCAGGTAACACGCGGTATACGCCGCCACCCAAGCGAGCCACGCCTTCGATAGTAATACGGTCAGTACCTGCGCCACTAATTTTGGCACCCAGCGTATTTAGGAAATTCGCTGTATCAACGATTTCCGGTTCACGGGCCGCGTTCTCAATTACGGTAGTACCTTCAGCCAGTGTCGCAGCACTCATAATGGTGACGGTCGCGCCAACGCTGACTTTATCCATGACGATATGTGCGCCTTTCAAGCGCCCATTAACGGATGCTTTAACGTAGCCTTCTTCCAGCTTGATTTCTGCACCCAATTGTTCCAAACCGGTGATATGCAAGTCAACCGGACGTGCGCCGATAGCGCAGCCGCCCGGTAAGGAAACTTGCCCTTTACCAAAACGTGCCACCAGCGGCCCCAGTGCCCAGATAGAGGCACGCATGGTTTTTACCAAATCATAAGGCGCGCAAAACTCATCAACACCACTGGCATCAACAAAAACAGAGCCGGAAGCATCACGCTCAATTTTAGTACCCAATTGGCTCAGTAGCTTGATAGTGGTATCAATGTCTTTAAGCTTTGGGACGTTTTGCAATTCTACCGGTTCTTCCGCCAATAAAGCGGCGAACAATATGGGTAACGCGGCGTTTTTCGCACCAGAAATAGTGACTTCACCGCTCAGGCAAGTCCGCCCCTCTACACGAAATTTATCCATTATGACCACTCTCAGTTGTTGTCAAAATACTAGTGTCAAATTCGAATTCACTGCCCGCCTGATAAGCTGTTTACGACACGTCCGGACAGCCCATCAGCCGACAGTATTAAAAACCGTTTAGCTTGCGATCCCGTTGCCACTCTTGCGGCGTATAAGCCTTGATTGATAAGGCATGGATACGGTTATCAGCGATATATTCCATCAGCGGCGCATAAACAGCCTGCTGTTTCTTTACCCGGCTCATGTCGGCAAACAGCTCGCCGACAGCAATCACTTGAAAGTGGCTGCCTTCACCCGTTACATGAACTTCTTGCAGTGCTAATGCATTCATCAGCACGTCTTTAATTTCGTTAGTATCCATAAGATTCAGTCTATTTTAAGAGGAGCATAGCCAGCCAAACATATTAGTGGAATACGGCTTGCTCCGAAACTAAAGAAAAGCCCCTGCGTCATAAATACTCACAGGGGCCTGAAAAACGTTATCTTTTAGATAAACGACGGCACAAATAACCGCTCACTTAACTCTCTAGAGGGCCGTTTCCACCGGGATGATGTGCTGGAGATTGTACAGCTCAATCAAGGTCGAAAGCCGATCACTGACACCGATGACAGTTAATGAGACACCTTGCCTGGCACGCAGTTCACGAAAATGCACCAGTAATGCCAAACCGGATGAATCGACGCGCTGTAATTGGCTGACATCGATATGCGTCTTATCCGCCAGCAACACCTCACGTTGCTGCCAAAGCGGGAGCAACGTTTCACGATCCAATTCACCTTGTAGTATCAAGGTCTCCTGCTGAGACAGCCAGCTTAGTTTGTCTGCCATAATTAGGGTTTATCTAAGGTAATAGGCTGTTTCGCAGCGCTCAACAACTGTAGCGTCAGGCCATCAATCCCTTGCTGACGCAGGATAGAGGCCCACTCATTTTGCTTGGTGCTGATCATGCTCACCCCTTCGGCTATCATGTCATAAGCCTGCCAGTGACCGGTCTGGCTGTTTTTACGCCACTGGAAATCGAGTCGAACCGGTGGGCGGCCATTCGGATCGAGAATAGTGACACGAATGGCAACGATATTGTCTTCACCCAACGGCCGGTCTGGGGCAACATCGTAAGTCTGGCCGTGGTACATCGCCAATGCCTGACCGTATGCCTGCTCCAGATATTGGCTGAAAGCATTAAAGTAGGCTTCGCGTTGGGCGGGCGTCGCGGCTTTATAGTAGCTGCCTAACACCAATGCACCGGCATACTTGATTTGAACAAATGGCAGCAGCTCTTCACGCACGATGGTACGCAAATAATCGGGATTTTGCTTAATCTGCGACTGCTCGTTCTTCAGTCGCGTAAAGGTTCTTTGCGCTGCTTCATCCATCATGCGGTATGGGTTGGTCTGATCGACCGCATTAGCCAAAGGTGCGACGACCAACAAGGCGACCATAAGTAAACGTTTAAACATTCAAATACCCTCTTAAGGATGTTGCGTTGCAGGTAAGCTGCCATTTTCAGCAGGTACGGGTGCCGCAGCCGTTGGAGCTGCCTCGCCAGTTGGTGTATCGGAATTGCCCCCCCCACTCTTGTACAGGAACTGACCAATAAGGTCTTCCAGAACCAGCGCAGATTTGGTGTCTTGAATTATGCCACCATCTTTCACGATACCGGTCCCCATTTCAGGATCTTCAAAACCCACACTCAATGCCAGAAATTGTTCGCCCAATAAACCCGAAGTGCGTACAGCCAGTGAGCTGGTGTCCGGGATATGGTTGTAACGTTGCTGAATATCCATCGCAACACGCGGCGTATAGTTTTTGGTATCCAGCGTAATTTCCGCCACCCGGCCTACGACCACGCCGCCAATTTTGACGGGTGAATTGGTTTTCAACCCGCCGATATTGTCAAAATTTGCATAAATGCGGTACGTCGGTTGATTGCCTACTGACTTGATATCCGCAACTTTCAGGCAGAGAAATACCACAGCCAGAATAGCTATCAGTATAAACACCCCTACCCAGACTTCACTTTTCTTCGTTTGCATCGACTCAATTCCCAAACATCAGTGCTGTCAGCACAAAATCTAATCCCAATACCGCCAGTGATGAATGCACCACGGTACGGGTCGTTGCCCGGCTAATCCCTTCAGACGTTGGGATCGCATCATAACCATTGAACAGCGCAATCCAGGTCACGGTAATCGCAAATACCAGACTCTTAATCAGGCAATTCAGTAAATCTGTCCGCCACTCGACGGCATTTTGCATCGCTGACCAGAAGAAACCCGCATCAATTCCCTTCCAATCAACACCGACCACTGAACCGCCCCAAATACCGACGGCCACAAAAATAGCGGTCAACAGTGGCATACTGATAAGCCCCGCCCAGAAGCGGGGTGCAACCACCCGCCGCAGGGGGTCGATAGCCATCATTTCCAGGCTGGAAATCTGCTCGGTAGCCTTCATCAAACCGATTTCCGCGGTCAGCGCGGAACCGGCGCGGCCGGCAAACAGCAGTGCGGTCACCACAGGCCCCAGTTCACGCAACAGCGATAAGGAGACCATCATGCCAAGACTGGCCTCAGCACTGTAGGTCGTGAGGATCAAAAAGCCCTGTAACCCCAAAACCATGCCGATAAACAGGCCAGAAACCACAATAATCAGTAACGATTGCACTCCAACGCTATACAGCTGTTTTACGAGCAATGGCCACTGTTTTCGCGGTTCGGGCCGCCCGATAAGGGCATTGAACAGCATTAAACCTGCGCGACCAAAGGATACGCAGACATTAATGCCTCTGCGCCCTAAAGACGCTAACGCCTGTACTAACATGAATACTCCATCAGCCTATACCTTTCGTATTTGAACCTGCACGCGTGCTAGCTTGCGGCCGTCCTGCAACGCCAATTACTTGGTGTAAAGCAGCTCAGTTTTATAATCCCCGGCTGGGAAACGGAAAGGTACCGGCCCATCGGCAATGCCATCAAGAAACTGGCGCACCCGCGTGTCACCATTCGTTTGTAACTGCTCAGGCGTCCCTTCGGCGATAACATGTTGATCAGCAACGATATAGGCATAATCAGCAATACTAAGCACCTCAGGCACATCATGGGAGACCACCACACAAGTGACTCCCAGCGCATGATTCAGCTCATCAATCAATTTTACCAGTACACCCATCGTAATCGGATCCTGCCCGACAAAAGGCTCATCAAACATAATCAGTTCAGGATCAAGAGCAATCGCCCGCGCCAATGCAGCACGCCGCGCCATACCACCGGAAAGCTCGGCTGGCATCAAGTTAGCAGCGCCGCGCAAACCGACAGCTTCCAGCTTCATCATGACGGTGCTGTGTAGCAACTCTTCCGGCAAATGACTGTGTTCGCGTAATGGGAAAGCCACATTCTCAAATACGGTTAAATCAGTAAACAGTGCCCCCGATTGAAACAACATGCTCATTTTCTTACGCACATCATACAAACGCTGACGCGAAAGCGCTGGAATATTATCACCATCGAACCAGATTTCACCGGTATCAGGTGTCAATTGTCCACCAATTAGGCGTAACAATGTGGTTTTACCAATCCCGGAAGGCCCCATAATCGCAGTCACCTTGCCGCGTGGAACCGTCATATTGATATCAGTGAATATAGGGCGCTCTCCACGGGTAAAACTCATCCCGCGAATTTCTATCAAATTCGACGCCAGTTGGTTCATTATTATTCGTCCCTTAAGGCCATTTATGACTCATTTTGACACCAATGCTACATCAAATAGCAGCAATGAGCGCAATTGGAAGTATTTTGGCAATTTATTGACGCTTTTTTGTCGCCAAAGTTGCCATAAGTTTTACTTTTCTGGTTCTCACAGTCAAAATTAGAGGGAAAGTAAAAAAAGTGTATTTTCAGTCATTGTTGCCTGACGGCTCACATGTACCAACAGCGAAAACTGCTACCAACGGATCAAGATTATATATCCAAAGTCATTGGCGTTGCAGGAAGGCGACAAGCGAACGATCCCCTGTAACTTCAAGGACACAGGGTATACCCAATAAAGGACTCTGCATGTTTCTTGCAATAACACTATTAATCATTGGATTGGTTTTATTAGTGTATGGCGCTGATCGATTAGTCTATAGCGCTGCGGTATTATCCCGTTCTTTCGGCATCCCCCCATTAATTATTGGGATGACTATCGTCGGTATCGGTACGTCACTGCCGGAGTTGATTGTTTCAGTGACAGCGGCCCTGAACGACCAAACCGATATGGCGGTGGGGAATGTGCTGGGGTCGAATATTACCAATCTGTTGCTGATTGTGGGGGGCGCGGCCCTTATCCGCCCGCTGACGGTACGCTCAGAGATCCTGCGGCGCGAACTGCCGTTGATGTTGGTCGTCACGGTATTGTGTGGTTTTCTGCTGGCTGATAATCATCTGAGCCGGGGAGATGGCGTTGTCTTGCTGCTGGCAGCGGCGATATTTATCATTTTAATACTAAAAATCGCGCGGCTGGCACACGCTCAGGGCAATGATATCCTGACCCGTGAGCAATTAGCTGAATTACCTCAGGATAGTAGCAATACCGTCGCATTATTGTGGCTGGTTCTGGCCTTCATTATTTTACCCCTGTCAGCCAAAATGATTATCGATAATGCCACAGTGATTGCCAGAGTCGCGGGAGTCAGTGAGTTGGTTATTGGCCTGACGGTCATCGCTATCGGCACCAGCCTGCCAGAATTGGCGACGTTTATCGCCGGGGCGCTGAAAGGGGAAGATGATATGGCTGTCGGCAATATCATCGGCTCAAATATTTTTAATATCGTGATTGTTCTCGGTGTACCCGCTCTGCTATCACCGGGAGAAATCAATCCCGAGGCTTTCCAGCGTGATTATTGGGTGATGCTCGGCGTCAGCGTGGTATTCACGCTATTGTGTCTGGGGCGCAAACATCGAATCAACCGTATGGCTGGCACTCTGTTATTATGTGGGTTTATCGCTTATCTTGCGGTGCTGTTTTTCGCTCCATTCAGTGCGGCATAACATAAACAATGCCGTATACAGGAACCAAATATGTCTACTTTTGATTTACAGCCGGATCTTGATTTACAGCGAGGAGTGAATTTCCAGCAGGCGGGTAAACAGGTATTACACATTGAGCGCGAAGGGTTGGCACAACTCGATCAATACATTAATGACGATTTCGCCAAAGCCTGTGAGACGATATTTAACTGTCATGGCAAAGTCGTGGTAATGGGGATGGGCAAATCTGGGCATATTGGTTGCAAAATTGCCGCCACTTTTGCCAGCACAGGCACGCCTGCATTCTTTGTTCATCCGGGCGAGGCCAGCCACGGTGACCTTGGCATGGTGACACGCCAGGATATTGTGTTAGCCATCTCCAATTCAGGGGAATCCAACGAAATTCTCGCGTTGATTCCGGTGCTTAAGCGCCAGAGAATCCCGCTTATCTGCATGAGCAATAACCCTGAAAGCACGATGGGTAAAGCCGCTGACATCCATTTGTGCATTAAAGTGCCACAAGAAGCCTGTCCGCTAGGTTTAGCCCCTACCACCAGCACCACCGCGACGCTGGTGATGGGCGATGCGCTGGCGGTCGCGTTGTTGCAAGCGCGTGGTTTCACTCAGGAAGATTTTGCCCTTTCTCACCCCGGCGGCGCGCTGGGCCGCAAATTGCTGTTACGGATCAGCGATATTATGCACACCGGTGCAGATATTCCTCACATCAGCCCTGATGCTTCATTACGAGATGCCCTACTGGAAATTACTCGGAAAAATCTGGGTTTAACCGTAATCTGTGACGATTTGATGATGATTAAAGGTATCTTTACCGACGGCGACTTGCGGCGAGTATTTGATATGGGAATTGATCTGAATAACGCGAAAATTGCGGATGTCATGACCGGCGGAGGTATCCGGGTGCGGCCAACCATGCTGGCGGTGGATGCTCTCAATCTGATGGAGTCACGCCATATTACCGCATTGTTAGTGGCCGATGGCGATCAATTGCTGGGTGTGGTGCATATGCACGACATGCTGAGAGCCGGTGTAGTTTAATAAAAGGTAAATTATGAGCACCCCTTATCTGGACACATGCTATGGGCCAGTCGCAAGCAGCGTGATGCAGCGCGCGGCGAAAATTCGCCTGCTGATTTGTGATGTTGATGGCGTGATGTCCGATGGCCTGATTTATATGGGTAATCAGGGCGAAGAGCTGAAAGCATTCAACGTACGTGATGGCTATGGCATCCGCTGCCTGATAACCTCAGGTATTGAAGTGGCGATTATTACTGGTCGCCAGGCCAAATTATTGGAAGACCGCGCTAACACATTGGGCATTACCCACCTTTATCAAGGGCAATCTGATAAGCTGATCGCCTATAATGAATTATTAGCGGCATTACGATGTGAGCCTGAACAAGTGGCTTATATTGGTGATGACCTGATCGATTGGCCGGTAATGGCCCGTGTTGGGTTATCGGTCGCCGTAGCTGATGCTCACCCATTGCTGCTGCCAAAAGCGCACTACGTCACACAGATTAATGGCGGGCGCGGTGCGGTACGTGAAGTCTGTGATTTAATATTATTGGCTCAAGATAAGCTTGACGGTGCCAAAGGATTGTCGATATGAGTACAACAAGACGCTGGATAACAATATTTCTGGCACTGGTTGCTTTGGCACTAATTGGCTGGAATATGTCCGGTTTTAATCAGCAGAGCATCCCAAAAGTGACGGATGACACTGAGCCGTCTTCGCAGAGCCAACATACTGTGACCGTGGTTTTTAATCCAGTCGGGCAATTAAATTACAAATTGGTGGCGGAAGACGTTCAGAACTTCAGTGTTCAGGAATTAACCTGGTTTACCAAACCGGTTATGACTCTGTTTGGTGATAATGCGGTTGCGACCTGGACTGTGCGGGCTGATCGCGCCAAGTTGACCGATGATAAAATGCTCTATTTGTATGGTCATGTTGAAGTTGATAGCCTGACCCCGGACGCACAGTTACAAAAAATTAAAACCGATAACGCCCAGGTTAATTTGATCACTCAGGATGTATCCTCAGACGATGAAGTTACCCTCTTTGGTGTTGGATTTACATCTAACGGCATGAAAATGCGTGGGAACTTGCGGGATAAAACCGCCGAGCTGATTGAAAAGGTTAAAACCTCTTATGAAATCCAAAAATAAAATTCGTCATCTTTTGCTTGCCAGCTCACTTTTGGCCGCAAGCCTGCCTGCTCTGGCGTTAACCGGCGATACCGATCAACCGGTTAACGTTGACTCAGTCAAACAAGCGTTAGATATGGCGGCGAATACCGTCACCTTCACCGACAACGTGATTATCAGGCAAGGTACCATTGAGATTAAGGCTGATAAAGTGGTTGTTACCCGCCCTGGCGGTGATCAGAGCAAAATGGTCATCGAAGGCTATGGTAATCCAGTGACTTTCTACCAGATGCAGGACAGCGGTAAGCCGGTCAAGGGGCACGGGCAGAAATTGCGTTACGAAGTCGCTAATGATTTTGTCGTCTTGACCGGTAATGCCTACCTGGAGCAACTTGATAGTAATATCAAAGGCGACCGCATCACTTATCTGGTGAAAAAACAGCAGATGGAAGCCTTCAGTGATAAAGGCAATCGCGTGACAACGGTACTGTTACCGTCCCAATTACAAGACAAAGGGCCAGCAGCGTCAGGCCAAAAGAAGAGTAAGTAATCATTTATGGCAACATTAATCGCAGAAAAGCTGGCTAAGGCGTACAAAGGCCGTAAAGTAGTCGAAGACGTCAGCCTGAACGTGAAGTCCGGTGAGATTGTGGGCCTGCTTGGGCCGAACGGCGCGGGTAAAACCACCACTTTTTATATGGTCGTCGGCATTGTCCAGCGTGACGCCGGGCGTATTGTGATTGATGACGAAGATATCAGCCTGTTGCCTCTGCATGAACGTGCACGCCGTGGTATTGGCTATTTGCCACAAGAGGCTTCTATCTTTCGTCGCCTGAGTGTTTTTAACAATCTGATGGCGGTGCTGGAAATCCGTAAAGACCTGTCAACTGAACAGCGTCAGGAACGGGCTGATGAATTAATGGAAGAGTTCCATATTACTCATTTACGTGACAGCCTGGGCCAATCACTCTCCGGTGGTGAACGTCGCAGGGTTGAAATCGCCCGCGCACTGGCTGCAAATCCTAAATTCATTCTACTGGATGAGCCGTTTGCTGGGGTTGACCCGATTTCTGTTATCGATATCAAGAAAATTATTGAACATCTGCGCGACAGTGGCCTTGGCGTTCTGATTACCGACCATAACGTGCGTGAAACGCTGGACGTTTGTGAGCGGGCTTATATTGTAAGCCAGGGGCACTTAATCGCTCACGGTACACCACAGGAAATTTTGGCTGACGAACAAGTTAAGCGTGTTTATCTCGGTGAAGAGTTCCGCCTCTAACCGCACGATTAACTGGGTAAGACGCTTGTCATCCATAAAGGAAAATTAATACCGCATTATGAAGCAAGGTTTGCAACTCAAGTTCAGCCAACAACTGGCGATGACTCCGCAGCTTCAACAGGCCATTCGCTTGTTGCAACTTTCTACGCTTGAACTCCAGCAGGAGATTCAATTAGCGTTGGAGAGTAACCCCCTGCTTGAGCAAACTGATCTTCACGAAGAGATTGATGCCAAAGAAGTCGTAGACAGTGAATCGCTTGATACCCGCGAGGCGCTGGAACAAAAAGATATGCCGGAAGAGTTGCCGCTTGATGCCACCTGGGATGAAATTTACACCGCAGGAACGCCATCAGGTATGGGCAATGATTACAGCGAGGACGAATTACCGGTCTATCAGGGGGAAACTACCCAAACGCTGCAAGATTATCTGATGTGGCAAGTGGATTTGACGCCGTTCTCTGATACCGATGCCGCCATCGCAACCTCTATCGTCGATGCCGTGGATGAGACGGGCTATCTCACCGTCCCGCTGGAAGACATCTTAGAAAGCATGGGCGATGAAAATGTCGCACTAGATGAAGTCGAAGCGGTACTCAAGCGAATCCAACACTTTGATCCCATTGGTGTTGCCGCCAGAAATCTGCGTGAATGCCTGCTGGTACAGTTATCGCAATATGCCAAAGACACCCCCTATCTGGCTGAAGCACGCCTGGTCATTAGCGAATATCTGGATTTGCTAGGCAACCATGATTTCCGCACGATGATCCGTTTAAGTCGGCTAAAAGAAGATACACTGAAAGAAGCGATCGCCTTGATCCAGTCGTTGGACCCGCGTCCTGGCCAATCTATCAATACCGGGGAGTCTGAATATGTCATCCCCGATGTGCTGGTACACAAAGACAAAGGCCAGTGGGTGGTCGAACTGAATGCCGATAGCATTCCCCGTCTGAAGATTAATCAACAGTATGCGGCGATGGGCAGCAGTACGCGCAATGATAGCGACGGGCAGTTTATCCGTAGCAATCTACAAGAAGCGAAATGGCTGATAAAAAGCCTTGAAAGCCGTAATGAAACGCTACTCAAAGTGGCGCGTTGCATTGTTGAGCAACAGGTCGCATTCTTTGAAAATGGGGCAGAATTTATGAAACCTATGGTGCTGGCTGATATTGCCCAAGCCGTAGATATGCATGAATCGACGATCTCCCGCGTGACCACGCAGAAATTCCTGCACAGTCCTCGGGGGATTTTCGAGCTGAAATATTTCTTCTCCAGTCACGTCAATACCGATAGCGGGGGCGAAGCCTCTTCCACTGCTATTCGTGCACTGGTGAAAAAATTGGTTGCGGCAGAAAACCCAGCCAAACCACTGAGTGACAGCAAGCTCACCACACTGTTATGTGAACAAGGCATTATGGTGGCGCGGCGCACTGTTGCGAAGTACCGAGAGTCGTTATCCATCCCGCCGTCAAATCAGCGTAAACAGTTGGTTTGACCTGAACTGAGAAGGAAGACACTATGCAGCTCAACATTACCGGTCATCATGTAGAAATAACCGAAGCATTACGCGAGTTTGTTACCACAAAATTTGCCAAACTTGAGCAATATTTTGATCGCATTAACCAGGTGTATGTGGTTTTAAGTGTCGAAAAAGTAAAACAAATTGCAGAAGCAACGGTGCATGTGAATGGAGGCGAGTTGCACGCTAGCTCGGACCAAGAAGATATGTATGCCGCAATTGATATTTTGGTTGATAAACTGGCCCGCCAGTTGAACAAACATAAAGATAAATTGAAACAGCATTAAGAATCTTTGCGGCTATTATTCACCAACCAAGGTTTACACTCGCTACTTAGCCTGAACCGGTAGTAGGAAATATCTCCACCACCGGTTTCAGGTGTAAAACAGCGTTTAAGTGAAAGATGAGATGATCAACGATCCAGCATTGCAATTAAGCTCGGTATTAAATATCGAGTGCACCAAAAGCGCCGTACATTGCACCAGTAAAAAACGGGCTTTGGAAATTATCAGCGAGTTAGCGGCCAGGCAGCTAAACCTACCATCACAGGTCGTTTTCGATGCGGTACTAACACGCGAACGCATGGGCAGTACCGGTATTGGTAACGGTATCGCGATACCTCACGGCAAGTTGGAAGAAGATACACTGCGTGCAGTGGGTGTATTTATCCGTCTGGAACAACCAATAGCCTTCGATGCTATTGATAACCAACCGGTTGATCTATTATTTGCCTTGTTGGTTCCGGCAGATCAATGTAAAACTCATTTACACACTTTGTCTTTAGTGGCCAAGAGATTAGCTGATAAAACAGTGTGTCGGCGTTTACGTGCAGCGCAAAGTGATGAAGAGCTTTATCAGATAATGACAGAAGTGCCGTCAGAAACAGCGTAACTTGGCAAATAGCGTCTGTTTTGTTCGCTATGTCCGGCTCTTATAGCCAGAATGCAGGTTCCTAATTGTGGCGATAAACGCCAATGAGATACCAAGGGGAGTCACTCACATGGTGCTGATGATTGTCAGCGGCCGTTCCGGTTCAGGGAAGTCTGTTGCTTTGCGTGCCTTGGAAGATATGGGCTTTTATTGTGTCGATAACTTGCCCGTGGTTCTGCTGCCACAATTGGCGAATACACTTGCCGGGAGGAATATCTCGGCCGCGGTGAGCATAGACGTGCGCAATATGCCGGAATCTCCTGAGGTATTTGAACTCGCGATGACTCAACTGCCGGACAGCTTCTCACCACAGTTGCTATTTTTGGATGCTGACCGTAATACCCTGATTCGCCGCTACAGTGATACTCGTCGTTTGCATCCGTTGTCGGCTAAGAATCTGTCATTAGAAAGTGCTATCGATGAAGAAAGTATCCTGCTGGAGCCTCTGCGCTCACGGGCTGATCTGGTTATTGATACCTCGGAAATGTCAGTACATGAGCTGGCCGAAATGCTGCGTACCCGCCTGTTGGGTAAACGTGAGCGCGAGCTGACGATGGTGTTTGAGTCCTTTGGCTTTAAACACGGTATTCCTATTGATGCCGATTATGTCTTCGATGTTCGTTTCCTGCCAAACCCACACTGGGACCCCAAATTACGTCCGATGACAGGCTTGGATAAACCGGTAATCTCCTTCCTCGATCGCCATACTGAAGTGCATAACTTTGTTTATCAGACCCGCAGCTATCTGGAACAGTGGCTGCCGATGCTGGAGACCAATAACCGCAGTTATCTGACGGTTGCCATTGGTTGTACCGGCGGTAAGCACCGTTCGGTCTATGTTGCTGAGCAATTAGCAGATTATTTCCGCGCTCGCGGTAAAAATGTCCAATCACGCCACCGAACTCTGGAAAAGCGTAAACAATGACCGTCAAACAAACTGTTGAGATCAAAAACAAGCTGGGGATGCACGCCCGGCCAGCCATGAAACTGTTTGAGCTGGTCCAAAGTTTTGATGCAGAAGTAATGTTACGCAATGACAGTGGTACCGAGGCTGAAGCCAGCAGTGTGATTGCACTGCTGATGCTAGATTCTGCCAAAGGTCGTCAGATTGAAGTTGAAGCCACCGGCCCTGATGAGATTCAGGCGCTGGCGGCAGTGATTGAGTTGTTTAATTCCGGGTTTGATGAGGACTGAGGTTTCAGTTCATGATTCACTGAAAGCAAATTCGAACTAACTCCCATTAGTAATCGTTTGCTAATCATAAAAAATACGGCTTTTCCCTCTTGCAGAGAAATCCCACGCGAGTATAATTCGCCACAATTTGCCGGGAGAAATGATGAAAAGCCGCTTGAATTTTGCTAAACATCGTCGTTTTGTTGAAAATGACCCGATCGACGGTCGACAAAATAGACTGCTAGCAGGCAGCCAATTGCCATTCTTTCTCCCGTTGCTAAACCGATCTCGTAAAGCCCCTCATTGAGGGGCTTTTTTTTGTCTGCTGATCGGAGCCAAATTAAGCATTATCACTAATTAAAATATATACCCTAAATAATTCGAGTTGCAGGAAGGCGGCAACTGAGCAAATCCCCAGGAGCTTACACAAGTCAGCGGCTGGGGTGAGCGAAAGCCGCCAACGCACATGCAGCTTGAAGTATAACGGGTCACACAGGAGAGCGAAAATGGCCAACCCGTTGTATCACAAGCATATCATCTCAATTAACGACTTATGTCGCGAGGAGCTGGAACTGGTATTGCGCACAGCCGCCAGTTTGAAAAGCCACCCGCAACCCGAGTTGTTAAAACACAAAGTGATCGCCAGTTGCTTTTTCGAAGCCTCGACCCGTACCCGCTTGTCATTTGAAACCTCGATTCACCGCTTGGGCGCATCAGTGGTTGGCTTCTCCGATAGCAGCCATACGTCGCTGGGTAAGAAAGGCGAAACACTAGCCGATACTATGTCGGTCATCAGCACCTATGTGGATGCCATTGTGATGCGCCACCCGCAGGAAGGCGCTGCACGGCTGGCTGCCCAATTCTCAGGCAATGTGCCGGTGGTCAACGCGGGCGACGGTGCCAACCAGCATCCAACGCAAACTCTGCTCGATTTGTTTACTATTCAGGAAACCCAAGGGCGGCTGGATAACATCAATATCGCGATGGTTGGCGACCTAAAATATGGCCGAACCGTACATTCACTAACGCAAGCGCTGGCCAAATTCGATGGTAACCGCTTCTTCTTTATCGCCCCAGACGCACTGGCAATGCCTACTTATATCTTGCAAATGCTGGAAGAAAAGGGGATTGAATACAGCTTGCATCAAAGCATAGAAGAAGTGGTGCCGCAGTTAGATATTCTCTATATGACCCGCGTGCAGAAAGAGCGCCTTGACCCCTCTGAATATGCTAACGTCAAAGCGCAGTTCATCTTACGTGCGGCAGATTTGAATAACGCACGGGACAACCTTAAAGTGCTGCACCCGCTGCCACGTATTGATGAGATCACCACCGATGTTGATAAAACCCCCTACGCCTACTATTTCCAACAGGCAGGTAACGGTATTTTTGCACGTCAGGCGCTGCTGGCGCTGGTATTAAACGCAGATTTGGCTCTTTAAGGGGATTGAACATGACTCAGGATTACAAACTACAGGTTGAAGCGATTAAATGCGGTACCGTGATTGACCATATTCCGGCGCAAATCGGCTTTAAATTGTTATCGCTGTTCAAACTCACGGCAACGGATCAACGCATCACTATTGGATTGAATTTGCCGTCAAAACGCTCTGGCCGTAAGGATCTGATTAAAATAGAAAATACCTTCCTGACTGAGCAGCAAGCTAACCAACTGGCCATGTATGCCCCCGATGCAACTGTTAACCGCATTGATAACTACGAAGTGGTAAAGAAGCTGACCCTCTGCCTGCCAGAGCATATTGACGCCGTACTTACCTGCCCCAACAGTAACTGCATCAGCCACAACGAACCGGTTAATTCCAGCTTTAAAGTGAAAGCACAAAAAGGTGAAATCCACCTTAAATGCAAATATTGCGAGAAGGAGTTCGACCATCAGGTGGTTTTACAGGCAGATTAAATGCTGCAAAAGGGTAATGTCCTGCCCAAGCGAATATTGGCGCACGTAACATTTACACTAGTGGCAATATTTTCCATCGTGGAACATCGCAAACTTAACGTGCCTGGGTTGCTGTAATCCAACCCATCTTTATAATAGAACTAATTAAATCCAGTCGATTTCACGGTGCAGGAAAGCGGATTATAGCGGCCTCGTAGGGGCAAGGCCCAAGGATGGGCCAAGTAGCGCGCAGCCAACACTCCTGCAATGTGAAAGATGACAGGTTCCTTTCGCATTACGTAACCAGGAGTCAATATGTCACGCATTATCAGCACTGAGCTAGCCCCTGCCGCCATCGGCCCATATGTTCAGGGTGTTGATCTGGGCAGTATGATCATCACGTCCGGTCAGATCCCGGTTGATCCGAAAACCGGTCTGGTGGCCGATGACGTTTCCGCTCAAGCTCGTCAATCACTGGAAAACGTGAAAGCCATCGTCGAAGCGGCAGGTTTAAAGGTTGCCGATATCGTGAAAACTACGGTATTCGTGAAAGATCTGAACGATTTCAGCACCGTAAACGCCACTTACGAAGCTTTCTTCAATGAACATAACGCACCGTTCCCTGCCCGCTCATGTGTTGAAGTTGCACGTCTGCCAAAAGATGTGAAAATAGAAATCGAAGCTATCGCGGTACGTCGTTAATTCCGATATAAACCGTCTACGGCTGACTATTGTCAGCCGTTTTTGCCGCTATCAATCCCGAATCCAATAAACGCCCTCATACTCTCGCAAAACCATCTCCTGTGGTTGGAAGGCGCTTTCACCATAGCTGCTCATCAGCAATTGCCAATGGCCATCCCGCTCTATCCCCTCCGGCTGCCATTGTTGCGGTTCACTGCTCAAGTTAGCCACCACCAGCAATTGCTTACCCTGCCAGTAACGTAAATAACACCACAAATTAGGGTGTTGTGGGCAGAGATCCTGATAGTCGCCAAAGGTGAACACATCATGTCGCTTGCGCAGGGCTATCAGATATTGATAAGCATAAAATACCGAATCGGCATCAGCCAGTGCGCTATCAACATTAATCTCAGCATAGTTACTGCATGGGGCAATCCACGGTGTTCCTTGGCTGAATCCGGCATTGTGGCGACTATTCCATTGCATCGGAGTGCGGCTATTATCACGGGATTTAGCCGCTAAAATCGCCAATAATTCGTCCGGTTCGCGCCCTTGCGCGCTCAACTCAGCAAACATATTCAGGCTTTCAACATCACGGTATTGATCAATTGAGGTGAAGTTGGGATTGGTCATACCAAGCTCTTCACCTTGATAGATATACGGCGTGCCCTGCATTCCATGCAGCACCATTGCCAGCATCTTGGCCGCTGGCAGACGCAATGCGCCCTCATCGCCAAAGCGTGACACAATGCGCGGCTGGTCGTGGTTGCACCAGAACAGCGCATTCCACGCACGGTTGTGCATCCCTTGTTGCCACTGATTAAAAATCTGCTTGAGTTCCACTCGATCCGGCGGCATCAGCGACCATTTCTCACCATTAAGATAATCCACTTTCAAATGATGGAAATTGAAGGTCATCGACAGCTCATCCCCTCCCAATGCGGCATAACGCTGGCAATGTTCAAGGCGAGTAGAGGACATCTCGCCCACCGTCATCAAGCCACGCGGCTGAAACACATCGCGGCTCATTTCTTGCAAAAATTCGTGGATACGTGGGCCATCGGTATAGAAACGGCGGCCATCTCCGTCTAAATCACTGGGGAAATCTTGCTGCTTGGACACCAGATTAATCACATCCAGACGCAAGCCGTCCACACCAATATCAGCCCAAAATTCGCACACTTTTTTCAATTCATCGCGTACCGGTGGGTGCTCCCAGTTGAGATCAGCCTGCTCGGTGGCAAATAAATGCAGATAATATTGGCCGCTTGTTGCGTGCCATTGCCAGGCATTGCCACCAAACTTTGAGCGCCAGTTATTCGGGGCATTCTCGCCCTCACCGTCACGCCAGATATAAAACTGACGGTATCGGCTATTGCGTTGTTGTGCGGCCTTAAACCAGGCGTGTTCAGTGGACGTATGATTGAACACCATATCCATCACGATACGAATACCACGTTGATGGGCGGCAGCAACCAGCGTTTTGAAGTCATCGAGGGTGCCATAAGCGGGGTCAATGGCGCAGTAATCCGCAACGTCATAGCCGTTATCTATTTGTGGTGAGACATAAACCGGCGTCAGCCAAATAGCATCGACACCGAGCTTTTGCAGATAATCCAGCCGTTGCGTCACCCCCGCCAGGTCACCATAACCATTACCGGTGCTGTCCTGAAAACTCTTCGGGTAAATCTGGTAAATGACGCCGTTTTGCCACCAAGGGATAGGATTATTCATCGCAGGCTCTTATTCATAGAAAAAATAGAAAAATGGAGATAAGGCTCCGCCAAAAGATAGCCGCTGGCGGAGGAGCGTGATTCAGACCGGTAATTCGCCGCGGCGGTCTTTACGTTTATAAACCAAAATGGTCAGGACTAACGGCACCACAATCGCCACTAATATCGCAAGAGCATAAATTCCCCAGAACTGCGGTTTGATCGACAAAATACCCGGCAGGCCGCCGACACCAATACCGTTCGCCATCACCCCGGTCAGCCCACAGATAAGGCCCGCCAACGCAGAACCGACCATTGCGCACAGCATCGGGAAGCGATACTTAAGATTAATACCGTACATTGCCGGCTCGGTAACCCCCAAATAAGCCGAAATCGCTGCGGGGACTGAAATCTCACGCTCATTGACCTTACGACTGATGATAATAATGCCCAGTACCGCAGAGGCTTGCGCGATGTTAGACAGCGCAATCAGCGGCCAAACGGGGGTTCCGCCCATGCTCTGAATCATCTGCATATCAATGGCTAACGTAGTCTGATGCACTCCGGTAATCACCAACGGCGCATAGAGGAAGCCAAACAGTGCCGCACCAATCGGAGCGAAGCTGCCGGTCATCACCGCTTTCACGCCCCATGCCACACCATCACCAATCATGCGGCCAAACGGCCCGATCAGTGTATGGGCAAGGAACACCGCCAGCAGCAGTGAAACCACTGGTACCACCACCAAATAGAGGTATGCGGGGATAATTTTCTTCAGATTAGTTTCAATCCAACCCAGTGCCAACCCCGCCAAAATGGAAGGAATAACCTGCGCCTGATAACCCACTTTCTCAATAGTGAACCAACCGAAGTTCCAGACCTCTGGGGTCTGTTGCCCCAGTAGGTAAGAATTCATCAATTGCGGTGATACCAGCGTGATACCCAGCACAATCCCCAATACCGGAGTGCCGCCCATTTTCTTCACGGTCGACCAGCAGATAGCCACCGGTAGGTAGAAGAAGATGGCTTCACCCAGTAACCACAGGAAGTCGTAAATGGTTTTCCACGCCGGATACATCTGCGCCAGCGTTTTACCGTCGGACATCGGAATATCGCCAATCACGTTACGAAAGCCAAGGATCAAGCCTCCGCTGATCAGCGCCGGTAACAGCGGAAAGAAGATCTCGGCAAAGTGAGAAATACCGCGCTCAAACCAAGTCATGTTCTGCCGTGCCGCCAGCTTGGTTTGTTCTTTATCTACCTCATTCCGGCCAATCTTAGCGATTAGCGCCTGATAGTAATCATCCACTTCTGGCCCGATAACCACTTGAAATTGACCGGCATTAGTAAAACAGCCCTTGACCATCGATAGATTTTCGATCTCTTTTGGCGCGGCCTTCGACGGATCATTTAACACAAAACGCAACCGGGTAATGCAGTGGCTGACGGTGGCAATATTCTCTCTGCCGCCCACCAGTACGATCAATTGATCAATATCTTGTTGTTTTACTTTGCTCATTTAATCTTACCTTTCGTAAAGGTGGGATAGCGTGCGAGTTGTAAGGTGTGCTTAATCAAAGCGCTAAGGTCGTTATTAACGACAAAGTCAAACTAGTAGCTGATTAAATAGTCGCCTGTTAAATATTATCCAGATATTAATTATTATGGAATGGGAACGTTCCCAACTTGCGTTGACGATCACAATTTGGCAGCGCTTGGTACTGTTTTTTGTGGTCAACTCATCGTGGAATGGTGTGTCACACAGCAACTAGCAACGGTATAACCCCACCTCAGGCAACAGGATGGCCGTGACGAAAAATAATGCTACCAGAGGTTCAGGCAAGCTTCCCTGGAATTATAATTTGTTGAATTTGATTACTATTATTAAGCTGTTCAAGCAGTTGCTGCGCAGCTTTCATACCTGCGCAGCCATAGCCCAGTTCAACGGACAGGGTATTGGGAAACAGGAAATGCAGCAGCGGCGTATTACCGATACCGCATACCTGAATATGCTGCTGGCTTTGCTGTTGTAAATACTTACTCACACCCATCGCGATGGTGTCAGAGGCACATACCAGCGCCGAGGTATCGGGTTTTATTACCTGAGGCGCTAACAAGAAGCCACTCTGATAACTCAGCTCCCCCAGCGCGACCGTCGCAGTCAGGCCATGCTGTTGGCTATAATCGAGATAAGATTGGTGACGGCGCATCCCGGTTGTGGCATCGGAAGGCTGTACACCGATGTAACTGATATGGCGATGTCCGGCGTGGCGCAGGTTATCCATCAGCAGGCGCACCGCCCCCTCATCGTCGTAGCAGACAGAAGAAAAACCCTCATATTCACGCGCCAGTACCACCATTTTGTCCTGCCACGGGTTAAGCATTTCAGCGCTTAACCCGGAGAAACCAAACAGGATCACACCATCGACATGACGCTGTTGCAGAACATGTAAATGCTCACTGACCAATTCAGGATCAAACTGGCTCTCCATCAAGATAGGGTCATAACCTTGCTGATAGAACAGGGGCAACATGGTGCGAACAGCCTGATTCTCCGAGGGAGAGTCGAGACGTGAAACAATGATACCGACCACTTTATCGCTCTGCCCCCGCATGGCGCGGGCTGATTTTGATGGGGTAAATCCTTGCTGGCGGATCACTGCCTCAACTCGCTCCCGAGTCTGTGGGCTGACACTGCTTTCATTGTTTAATACCCGTGAAACCGTGGATTTTCCAACTCCACTCATGCGGGCAATATCCTTAATGGTCAAACGGTTTTGCATGGTTTACCTAATGTTTAGGTTTGGAAACATATAATAAATGGATTATTTATATTTAACGCAGTTGTGGGAAGTTTATCATGCAAAGAATCAGACTCAGCGCATGATATCCCCATAGCACGCGGCATACAGCTACCCTGACCAGGTTATCTCACCGTTAGGGTGGTTTTTTGACGCGGCAAGAACAGCGATACTGGTTAGTCTCTGGGTGGATGTCGCATAGCGCCTACCCTGTCTTTTAATTTACCGGAGGTGGATTACCCAATGGACCCCGTTCCCTCACCCCGCACCTTTTGGTGTACCCGGTAAGGCCATTCCCCTCTGAAGTGGCAACCTTACCGGATGAAGAGCAATCTGGTAGGCGGTCATAGCGCACACGTTCCCCGCGTTGATCTCTGCTGATTACATTTTTTTGCCATCTCTACGGCAGGTTTGCCGTGGGCGCAACATGAAGATAGTTCATGGCATGACAGTAAGGTTTGAACCATGCAAGTTAAAAATTTCACCCGGCAGTTGCTCAATGTATTGAGCCGTAACCTGCCCCGCCGCCTGATTCGCCGGGAAACCATGTTAGAAGGTCTGCCGCAAGGAAGTGCGGCTAAAGATCTGCCTATCGCGCTGACTCAACAACGTTTGCAATGCGCTAATGAAGCGCCACAACAGCTTTACCAGCGCTTTCAGAGTCACCCTGAGGGGCTAACCGAACCGGAAGCCGAGGCTATCCGCCTGCGAACTGGCAGTAATCTGATTGAGAATCAGCAGGCAACTCGCTGGTGGGTCCATCTGTGGCATTGCTATCGCAATCCGTTTAACTTGCTACTGACCCTGCTGGCCCTAATTTCCTATGCTACCGAAGACCTCACCGCCGCACTGGTGATTGGCGCAATGGTGCTAATTTCCACTCTGATGCATTTCATTCAAGAAGCCCGTTCCAACCGTGCGGCAGATGCGCTAAAAGCGATGGTCAGCAATACCGCCACAGTGGTGCGCAGTGATGCCCATACCGGTAAAAGCGGTCATCGTGAGTTACCCATATCTCAGTTGGTTCCTGGCGATATCATCAAGTTGTCTGCGGGTGATATGATCCCGGCAGATTTACGCATTCTGGTGGCGAAAGACCTGTTTATCAGCCAGGCCGCTCTGACCGGTGAATCGCTACCGGTTGAAAAAGTGGCGCAATGCCGTGAATGTGAAGAACAGAACCCACTAGAGCGGGACACGCTGTGCTTTATGGGCACCAATGTCGTCAGCGGTTCGGCACTGGCTATCGTCATCGGCACCGGTAACCAGACCTATTTCGGTCTGTTGGCGGAACGTGTGACACATCAGGATGAGCAACCTAACGCCTTCCAAAGCGGTATCAGTAAAGTTAGCTGGTTGCTGATTCGCTTTATGCTGGTTATGACCCCGATTGTGTTATTAATCAACGGGTTTACTAAAGGTGACTGGTGGGAAGCGTCACTATTTGCCTTATCGGTTGCCGTCGGCTTAACCCCGGAAATGCTGCCAATGATCGTCACCTCGACGTTGGCGAAAGGGGCGGTAAAACTGTCGAAACAAAAAGTGATCGTCAAACGATTGGATGCCATCCAAAACTTTGGGGCGATGGATATTCTGTGTACCGATAAAACCGGCACTCTGACTCAAGATAAAATCGTGCTGGAGAGCCACACCGACGTATTTGGTGCTAATTGTGAACGAGTACTGCACTACGCCTGGCTTAACAGTTACTACCAAACTGGCTTAAAAAACCTGCTGGATGTGGCTGTATTATCTTCAATGGCTGAGTCAACAGAGGTGGAGCCTCAAGCTGCTGCTACGCTGGCGGGTTATCACAAGATAGATGAGATCCCATTCGATTTCGAACGCCGCCGCATGTCAGTGGTAGTCAGCGGTAAATCTGGCTATCACGAGCTTATCTGCAAAGGGGCGCTGGAGGAGATGCTCTCCATCTGCCGCCATGTCCGCCAGGGCGATGACGTCATCCCCTTGACCGACACGCTGCTGACCCGCATCCGCCGCATCACCGATGAACAAAATCAACAAGGGCTGCGAGTGGTCGCGGTGGCGACTCGCATCATGCCGGATTATCAGCGCGATTATGCCGTTGCAGATGAGTATGACTTGATTTTGGAGGGGTATATTGCCTTCCTTGACCCGCCCAAAGAAAGCACCGCACCCGCACTGCGGGCATTGAAGAAAAATGGCGTAACGGTAAAAATTCTTACCGGTGACAATGAGTTAGTCGCCCGTAAAGTGTGTAAAGAGGTCGGATTATCGGTTGAACACGTTCTGCGTGGCAGCGATATCGAACCGATGACCGACGCAGAGCTAACGGAAGCCACCCGTACCACCACGGTGTTCGCCAAACTCACCCCAATGCACAAAGAACGCATCGTGCAGAACCTGCGCAGTGCTGGCCATGTAGTAGGTTTTATGGGGGATGGTATCAATGACGCGCCAGCCATGCGCGCTGCCGATATCGGCATTTCGGTGGATTCAGCGGTAGATATCGCCAAAGAAGCCGCCGATATCATTCTGCTGGAAAAAAGCTTGATGGTACTGGAGCAGGGCGTGATTGAAGGCCGCCGCACCTTCGCTAACATGCTGAAATACATCAAAATGACGGCCAGTTCTAACTTTGGTAATGTCTTCAGCGTACTGATTGCCAGTGCATTCTTACCCTTCCTGCCAATGTTGCCATTGCATCTGTTAATCCAGAACTTAATGTACGACATTTCGCAAATAGCCATTCCGTTCGATAACGTAGACGAAGAACAACTCACCAAGCCACAACGCTGGAACGCCGGCGATCTGGGGAGATTTATGGTGTTCTTTGGGCCGATAAGTTCAATTTTTGACGTTTTGACATTCAGCCTGATGTGGTGGGTATTTAAAGCCAATACACCGGAGATGCAGACGCTGTTCCAGTCCGGCTGGTTTATTGAAGGGCTGCTGTCACAGACATTGATTGTACATATGATTCGCACACGCAAAATCCCGTTCATTCAGAGCCGTGCGTCATGGCCACTGTGTCTAATGACGCTGGCAGTCGTTGTGGTCGGTATCGGGCTGACCTTCTCGCCACTGGCCGGATTCTTGCAATTGCAGGCGCTGCCACTCGCTTACTTCCCGTGGCTGATTGTGATTCTGACCGGCTATATGGTGACGACGCAGTTAGTGAAAGGATGGTTTGTGCGTAGATATGGGTGGCAGTGATTTGATTTGGTTATCGGCTCGGTTAACATGAGTTTAGTGCTCATCTGCCCTCCGATGCTTTAACCACCAAAGGGGCCATCAGCGTGGCCCCTTATGGAATCCCGCGCTTCGCACTCATCATTTCGCTGACTGAGTGGTGTGATTCGCGCGGGCTCGTCAGCCCGAAAGACGCAGGCGGTGGCGGTGGCAATATTTCGCGCAAGCCACAGGTGTTGTGGCCGGTAATGGCCAGGTCATCACGGAACGATGATCAACCGATAACAATGATCCGATCTGCACTAACAACCGAACTAATCTTTGGATAAACAAGCTCAATCACTAAGCAAATTGCCATTTAAATTCGACTTAAACAATCAATCGCGATTGCCTTAAAACTATCAAAATGCTGGCTGCTCAATAAACGGCTCATCGAACGCTCGCGCACGAAGGTGACGAACAAGTCGTAAATTGCCATTGCTTCTTCATAATCGGTTTTACTAATGGCCAACAGGAAGATGACATAGGCCACCTCTCCCTCCCCCCAGACGATGCCATTGGGCGCCAGCAAAGTGACAACGACCGTCTTCTTGGCTAACAAGCCCAGTGAGTGTGGCAGCGCAATCCCCTCCCCCAGCATGGTGGAAACAATCGCTTCGCGTTCAACCACGGAGGGGTAGAAGTCTGCATCGACAAACCCTTCCTCTTCCAGTTGGCTACACACTTTTTTGAATAACTGCTCTTGCGTCATCGGCTGGTCGATTATCATAAAGTGGTTACTATCAAAAAACTTTTCCAGCATATAGGGCCGGGTACGATCAACCAAGACCAGCTTACCAAGTTGCTCTAACTGATATTCAGTCGGAAACGGTGACATCACCACCACTGGCTTATTTTTTTCTACCAACCGCGAATTCGAAATAATGAAATCTTCGTCGATATAGTCGAGATTTTCGTAATCGCGTAGGGAAATAGTCTGAGTCATCACAATTTGCGGATACTTACGTGAAATCTGCGCCTGAATCATCCGGGTGGTGGAATTACCGGTATCACACACCAACATCACCTGTGGATGGCGCTCATAACCAATATTGTAATGGCGCTCCAGCCCAACCCCGATATGCAGCACCAAATAGCCGATCTCATTTTCACTCAAGCTATAAGGGCTATATTTACCCCAACTGGATACCGCCGCCAATGTCACGTCATAGGCCATCGGATAATGCTGTTTAATATTAGATAACAGTGGGTTAGGGATGGTTATTTGATACTTAACCCGTGTTATCATGGTTTTAATATGGGTAAGTAAATCAATTCGTAACTGCTTATCACCCTGCAAATTGTAGTTATAGTGGGCGTTAATATACGAAAGGATGTAATCCACCAGCGTCTCTTCATCATCGGCATTGATTTCACTGGGGCGACTGGCATCGGCGGGCTGACTGGCCTGCACTCGACGGGCCGCGATATTAACCCGTAAGTACGCCTCTTCTGCTGGCGAAATATCTTTACCTGACAATAACCTAAGCTCGCTTGCCAAACGCCCTGACGCCAGTTTGACTGCCTCATCCACATCTTCTGCGTCGAAATCAGATAAAGGATAACCGTCGGTGATACGCTTGATGGCTACCGCACAGTAGAAAATGAGGTATTGCTCGCCCTCGTCGGTTAAACGCACGGTATATTGAGCCAATAGATCATGCAGCAATCCAGTCAATTCCGGAATGGTTTGCATACTGAGTAGCTCATTTTTCAATAACGGATTATCGGCATCTTGTAACTGTAATTGGAACAACAAATCCGTCAGGCAGGTGCGAATTGCCAGCTCGCTACCAAACAGTTTCATCCCATAGCGCGGTTTGGTTTCGATGGTCAGATGGTATCGATTAAGCCTTTCTCTCACCTCAGCCATATCATTTTGCAATGTGCCACGGCTAACAAACCATTCATCGGCTAAATCTTCCAGCTTCAACGAAAAAGCAGAGGTTAGAAAACGGATTAACAAATAGTGTACCCGCTCATTGGCGGTACGGGGAGTCAGGTGCGTTTTACGATTTTGCTGTTGTAAACCACGAAAACGCTCCGCATCATCGATCATTAAACGATAACCAAAACCCCGGCTATGGACGAAGTGCGCACCATAATGCTCAAGAATATCATTCAACGCCGTGATATCAGCCCGCACTGTACGAGTAGAAACCGCAAAGCGTTTCGCCAACTCATTCTGAGGCAGCGTTTCCGATTGCAGCGCATCGAACATATAGGCCAGACGTTGATAGGGAAATCTCACCGCTCCACTCCGTTATTAAGGGTACTTTTGGTGCCCCCGCGGTTTTACGATGGGCTGCCAACTGGGCTATAACCTGGTACAAAAGTCAATCATAAGTCTAATTCGAAAAACAGCTCAACGCTTGCATTATCCGGTTGATACCATTCTTCGCACCTACTGGCTGGTCGGTGATCCAACGGCAATACTTACTAAAAACTAATGTAAGACATGCTTTTTTTGAAAGTATCACCGCCTATAACTCAGTAGAGTATTTTAATAACTAATGATAAGGAGAGAATTATTATGCCAATTTGCATCTCATCATCCGTAAAATCTAATTCCCAGCTAATAAGGCCCGTAGATACAACACAGAATAAATCCTCAGTACCTATCAAAAAAGTTAAACAAAGAATGCTCTCATTTTTGCACCCATTAGCTAAATCTAAATTAGCGGAAACTGCAATTAAAACAACGCAAGATATCGATAAGCAACTCTCTCCTGGCGTTATCCTAGGTGTAAAGGAGGATATTGCCAATTGGCTACAAAATTATATGGATTCCTCAAGCAAGCATAAAAACTATCTGAATGGCTACACAAAAAAAGAAGATATAGGCCAATATATTAAGATAGAATCTATGCATGAAAAAGACACTGTTATTATACAAGAAACACCTGACACACTAAAAAAATAACAAACTTAATCAAGCAATTACTAGAGGGTCACAGCAAGAACGGTTCTTTGTATAAAGAACTTAAAAAAGTCATGACATCAGAACACACCTTAGGAAAATTATTCAGCGTTGATAAATCTTCAAGCATAGTTACCAAGATTGCTCATGTAATTATTGGTAAAAATATAAAAATCGAAATACATAACAATCAAACAACAGCTTCCCCTAGCATCAAATCCGTAAAAAGTAGCATTCCAGCCCCCAGACCTGAGGATAAATCAACTCAGGTAGATATCAATAAACTAAAAGCTGAGATTGAAAAAAAGTACGATCCATATATTGAGTTAGCCCATTGTAACAAACTCCTCAATGAGTTGTTGTTGATGTATATACAACAGTTTGGGTATTTATCACCGATAAACACAAATGGTTCAAATTTACCTCTACTACGAAAAGAAGGAATATTGGCGTATAACGATTGCGATCTATTGAAATCCGAGTATACAAAACTAGACAATGCTATCCAATCGCATGAAGAGCAGTACAAAGAAAATATGACACTACTGTCAAACTTAACGCCAAAAACAGCAATACTGCCATCACCGGTACCGGACATTATTCAACAAGCCATAGATAACTTAAAAAGTCCTCCTCAGAGTTTATGGGTTCGATTTATCCGTTTTATTTCCCCTGTTCAAGTAGCCAGACAACAGGAAAATAGCCGAAAAATGATAGATAAACTGACTAGTTTGCAAGATTTAGTGCCTCAATTAGAAAAGACCAAACAATTTGAACATGTGGGCAACGCGCCGTGGCTCCATAACATGCTACGTGACCTCTTAATTAAGGCGAAACCGGAAAAGTACTCAGTTAAATTTTTCAAACTCCGCATCAGCCTTCCCTCCCCAGAACGTAAAGCTTGGAAGACCAAGTTGAAAGCCTGGGGCTGTTGAGAAAAACCGGTTAAAAACCCGATGCAATCACCGGCGGGCTACAGATTATCTCAATACACTGAGACTGCGCCGATCATCGCCGCAGTCTCACATCCCACCTTAACTCAGTTTCTGCCAGTAAATCAGTTTGTTACGGCACTATCTTTTTCACGATATCCAACAAGATTTTCACATCAGCCGGGCGGGTATTGCCGGTTTTGCTGTCAATAATCGAGCTGTAGATGTGAGGAATGATTTTGGTCACCCCGGCATCCAGTGCGATTTGCACAATTTGTTCGAAATTATCCAGATCGATACCACCGGTTGGCTCCAACCAGAAACCGGTCGCCGCACAAGCCTCAGCGACAAAACGGTACTCATCAATCGAATCCAATCCATTCATCGGGAAGAACTTCACCGAGCTTCCCCCCATGTCTTTCAACATCGCAATGGCGGTAGTAACCGGAACAATCGCGTCCTTTTGCTGTGAGCTGAGCGGGCCGGTGGAGATTTTTACGTAACCCACTTTACCAGTGGGTGAAATCAGACCATTCACTACAGAATCATGCTGCCCCAGTAACGCACGACTTGGGCCGACACCGGTGAAAACCTGATTCACATGTTGCGGCTGAACCTGTTGTGAGATCTGGCTGACCATAGTCGATTGTTTCGGATCACCGGCCCCCAGGCCAACTGACAAAGCATTATCAATAAGCGCCGCGTACTCGCGCATGTCTTTGACTGCGCTATCAACATCGGGATAATTCTTCGATAACACGCCGACGAGGACATGGCCTTCAGCCGCCTGATAAATCTCACGCGCATTCTCTTTCGAACCGGCCAGCACATTCAGGCAGACACGGTCACGGTAATAATTCGGGGTTAACTTCATCGGTCAGGCTCCTTTAACCAAGTGGTTAATACAACGGTAAATAGTGTCAAGCTGTGGCGGGGTAACACTTCGCACATCAACTTCAATCTTACCTTCGTTAGCTTTATAGGCGCGGAAATAGATTGCGATATCGCCATTTTGCAGCGCGTCCACCAAATCCGGTGTCGAGCGGCCAATTTTGGCTTCATCAAAACTGATTTCGGTACGGGCAATATCACGCCCGGCAGCATCCCAAACTACTTTGGCAGATACGCCATCAACGGTATTTAGCTGGCTGATAAACGGCGTCATTTTGGTTATCATTTGCTGGCCAGTTTCCTTCTCCAGCGTCATATAACTTTCAATGGCACGGGTCAGACCGAGGATACCCTCTTTGCCCACTTTCATCGCCCGCCCAATGCCGCTTGATTGCAATTTCACCCATTCAACATAGGTTTTTTTGCCTAAAACTAGCCCACTGGTTGGCCCTTCAATGGCTTTGGCACCGCTGTAAATCACCAAGTCAGCGCCCATCTGGTAGTAACACTGCAAGTCTTCTTCTGCTGCTGCATCGACAATTAATGGCAATTGATGTTTACGTGCGATCACCACCGCCTGTTCGACTGATAAAATGCTTTTTTGTACGCAATGGTGCGATTTTATATACAAGATCGCGGCTGTATTTGGCGTGATCGCCGCTTCTAGCTGTTCAGGCAAACATTCGTTGGCATAACCAGCTTCGACGACTTTTCCGCCCCCCAGCGTCACCATCGTATCAACTGGCGCACCGAAATTAACGTTGTGGCCTCTTGGTAAGACAATTTCATGCGGCACCGTGCGGGGTGCAGCATGAAGATTAACCCGTAAATTAGCGTCATCTTTCACAATCACCGCGGCGACCGACTGGGCAATCCCGGCGGAAGCGCAGGACACAACGACTGCGCTCTCAACATTTAGCAAGTTAGCAATGTAAGCACCGGTCTTATTCACCAAATCTTTCATTTCAAAGTAATGGTTTAAACCCAACTCTACCGCTTCAACCACATCTTGTCGTGGCGTTGAAACACCCAACATCGTCATGCGACCAGAAGCATTAATTACATGTTTTAACTGGTATTTCTCATAGACTGAAGACATCTTTAGACTTCCCTTCGTCAGTTAACACTACGTCACCAGCTACCACGGCAGCCAGCGGCACCAGGTACTTCTCACCGGTTACCGATTTACCTTCTGAATCATTGAATACCTGAGGTTGCTGCTTAAGCTCAAAAATCGTCAGGTCAGCGTCATAGCCCGTCGCCAGCACGCCTTTATCGGTTAAACGCAAGGCTTGCGCCGCATTTTCTGTTACGCAGGCGATCACCTGCTCAAGGTTCAAACCGATGGTGAAAAATTTGGACATCACCGTTGCCAGGCTGTGCACTGGGCCACTGATGCGGTTACGACAATAAATGTCAGAGCTGATGGTGTGCGGATAAATCCCTTGTTTGATGGCAAGCTCTGCGACATCAAAACTGAAGCTGGCGCTACCGTGCCCCACATCCAGTAACACGCCGCGTTCCAATGCCCGCTGGATAGATTCACGTAAAACACCGGCGGGCGTCAGGATACGATTGGGTTTACCGTTGTAACAGTGGGTAATGATGTCACCCTGCATGAGCAAATCAGCAATTTCGTCCAGATCCGGGGGGTTATTACCAATATGTACCATCAGCGGTAATTGGTTGTTTTCCTGCTGAATTTCTTTGGCACGGACTAGCGGCTTAATGCCATTCTTACCCACTACGCTGCCGCTCATCCGGGCTTTAATACCAATGATAAAACCGGGGTTACGGGCAATCGCCTCGCTAACACTCTGTTTATCAATTTGCGCCATATCAGCTAATTCGTTTTGCGTAACAATGCCAGTTTTCGCAATATTCAAAAAAGCATAGACATGGGTTTTAGCCTCACGGGTCAGGCGGTAAAAATCATCAACATCATTAGCCCCAGTGCTGCCTGCATCCACGACTGTCGTCACACCGCTGGCAACGCCAACCAAATCAGCTTCATCATGATAAATAGGAGATGCGGGATAACAATGAACGTGAGAATCAATCCAGCCGGCACTGATGTAATATTTCCCAGCGAGACTCAACACCTTTCTGGCGGAATAAACCGAAGGTTCGGTTTTATTATGTTCTTCAGCAGTAATAGCTGCATCGACTGCAACTATTTTTCCATCATTAATTATGATATCAACCTGACGACCGTCAACTAATACTGCTTGTTTGATAATAAAGTCATACATTATCTTATACCCTTCTTACTTGACGCCGCAGTGGTGTTAGCAGGGTAAATATCGGTAATTTTAATATTTACCCTGTACATCATTAAATAGCGACTGGGAAAATAGAACCTAAAATCATGGCACCCAAAATCGCGCCACCGGTAATAGGTTTATTCCACAGATAAAATAGTAGTGCACCACCTAAAGAGCCAATTCCAATCGGAATAGATGCAGTAATAGCAGACAGGATTATCAATGGCCCTAAGAAACGGCCAGAGGAATTACCTGCCCCCATCATGACATCAGCACCGTAAGTTGAATTACTTTGGTTAATCGTAAATTTACGCGCCAAAATAATCAGATAACCTATAGCTAAACCAATAATCAGGCCGGTGACCAGTGATGCGGCAAAATTAGCAACCGGGAAGACAAACCCAGCCCCCAGTAATAATGCTGGCACACCCAGCCCCACACCGGTTTGAATCGCACCACCGATATCCAAAATACCAACTAGCGAACCCTCAATAATACGGGCAAATAAGAAACTGGCACCAAATGCGGCAACCGCACCATAAACACCGGTATCCATCCCAGCACGCAACATTGAAACAAATGCCACTTCGTTAAATGCACCGATACCATATAAATAATACATATGAGTACCAGCAAATACGCCGGAGGATAATAATCCTACAAAGATTGGGAATGACCAGTCGGCATACCAAAAATCATTCTTGGTTTTTTCATCCATCATCAAGCTCCTATTGCTGTGTTATTTTCCGCTCAATGCGTTATGAATGGTATCGAGCCAGACGGGCACACCCAGACTGAATGACTCCAGGAATTTCATGTCAAATCCGCGGAAGAAACCACTGAGAACAAATAACAGCACAATGACTGTCATCATGATCTTGGTGACTTTATTCCAACCGCTTTCCTCAACACCTTTACCAATTAAAATGCCCAGAACCAGACCTGGAACGGCGTTACCCATAATTAACTGTGCTAAACCGCCGAAAATAGTGGCCCAGAACCCGGAGCGACGCCCGGCGTCAATTGCGGCTAACCAGAAAATAACCGGCATCACCGTATTAACCAGAATATTTGCCGCAGGTACTAACACTTTAATTGCCGTTACCTGCAATGCTGCTGGCACCGCAGAAGCAGTGGTATTCAAGAAACTGACAACAATAACCCCAATAATCCCACAGGCGATGGCCATCTTTTTCGGGTTATGCATAGTTTCCGCTACATTGCGATTTTTGATCATCAATGCTGCGGCACCCCAGTTAGGAATAATGCGATGGTCAACGTCCTGAGTAAATGCACCTGCCGCGACCGAAGAGGCCCAGGCGTTGAAGAAGAATCCTAAACCAAAGGAGAAGTGCGATGCTGGATCCCCCTCACACGAGTTTAACTCGCCCAAGGTACGAAACGCGCCCATTCCCTGTATTGTCGGTGCATGGAACATACGGGCGGCCCCAACACCGACCCCCACACCAACCAGTCCGCCGATAATAATCGACTTAAAAAGAATGATTAAAAACATCAGTATATCCTTTTCATCTATAAGCTATACCCAAAGCAATTGGAGTTGCAGCTAACCCCCTGCGGCTTCAAGTACGAAGGGGATATCCTTTTTATTTAGAAACGAAAACGACCTTATCTGTATTAATGATTGTCACGTTCACGGTAATATCTAACTCAACGCTGTATGTCTTTCTTTCCCGAGGCAGAAAAAAATATAAAAATTTTTCATTTTTAACGGATAGTTCTGCACTTAATACTTTTACGTCTTGTGGCTCAATCCTTAGTAGAATATTTTGTGTCGATTTCAACACCGTATTCTGGACATTACCCAGTGCGTTTGCGAAAGCTTTACCTTTAGTATCGCCTTTGCCTTTTACCTTAACCTGTGTGGTATATTGCTCTTTCATTACGGTTGGCCGTATTTCTTAATATAGGCTTCAACTAATTTCTGCCCTAACTCTTCTTTATCCATAAATCCAAAACCCAATACTTTGTAGCCTTCATTTATTGCCGTTACGCCTTCTTCAACTGAACGCATACCGTATTTTGCTTTATAGCCATATTTGTTTTGTGCTGTAATGGCACCGGCACCACCACTACCACAGAATGAAATACCGAAATCCGCTTTTTCGCTATTCATCATATCACCCAGTTTCATGTCTGCGGCAACGCCAGGAATAACGACAACACGGCCACCCGCTAATTCAACACCTTGGCCTACTTTCTGGCCTTTTCCTAAACGGTCGCCAATCACAACGGTAATTTGACTCATAGTTTCTTCTCCAGATCAGTATTTATGGGTTATTATCTTTCGCTACTTCAAAATGGACAGACAACAGGTAAGCTTCTTCAATCGGCAAACTAACAAACTTATCGACGACTTGCTGTGCCATTTGCATCGAATGTGCTGAAATCTCATCAAATAATGACTTATCCACTTCAGGTAACGGCTCACCAGTAATTGAGCGTAATACCATTGCCCGAATATGTGATGTCAACATTTGCTGCTGAACGTCATTAGTAAAAATATTTTCAGCATTTAACATCGCGGTAATTTCAGCTAATACCCGCTCGGTGATGATATTTGCTTCCTCCATTCCTGGGACCTCGGCTGCATTCACTGCGGCTATATCATTCACGCTGGCAATCCTCTATTCCTTGCTATAACAAATTTATGACTGCAAAGATAAGTTCAGTGATTTATCTACCCTCCCTTGCCTTTGCGCTATGACATCACCCTACCTGCTCGCGGAATGGGTGTGTAGCGGCTTTTTTTCCAGTTCAAAGTGGAAAAGTAATGTACCGGAGGGATCACATTCGCAAAAATGCACAATGACATCGCTAACTTAATCATTAACAACAAAATAACTTCGCTATAAATACGTAGAGTTCATTTGTAGCGAAAAAAAGTTCGTGATCCGGATCTCTTTCTTTTCTAGCCGGAAGCGCCTAATATCAGAGTAATAATAGATTATTTTCTAACACCCCCTCTCCTATGGCGCGGGGGTGTTGTTTTTATGTTTTGCTGAAATTGAATTGGAGAGTGGTATGACCAAGCCAACCATCACGATTAACGAGCTGGATGCTGAACGTTTGGATGCATTACTGGCACAACCGGCCTTTGCCGGTACGGTGGTCGCACAAGCGCTCAACGAAGAACTGGATCGTGCAGAAATTCTGCCACCTAACGCCATTCCTGCCGATGTGGTGACGATGAACAGTCGCGTGCGTTTTCGTGATTTGAACAGTCAGGAAGAGCATATCCGCACATTGGTTTACCCGGCATCGCTAAAAGACAGCAACGAGCAACTTTCAGTGATGGCACCGCTGGGTGCGGCATTACTAGGAATGCACGTCAATGACGAAATCAGTTGGCAACTGCCAGGTGGCGATGAGACGCGTATAACCGTACTGGAATTGCTTTACCAGCCGGAAGCCGCCGGTGAATATCACCGCTAAACACCAGACCTAAAGCGATTGACGTTACAGCCAGCTAGCGAAGCGCGCTGTAACGTCAAGGACAGGGGATACTATTAACGGTACTTTTTATGGTAGGTATCACGGGTAAGTTTGAAGTCTTGCGCGGCTTTTTTAGCCTCATCGGTCTTGCCTTGATTCGCTAAAGCCAACGCGCCATCAATCTGCCCGATGAGTAAGTCGAGGCCGTGGCGAAAATCCTTCACCTCAGCGCTACCCTCGCCTTTACTCTTCAGCTTGGTAGGGATGCCCTTCTGCGCATCCTGCGCCGCCGCACGCATCGCTTCTAAGCCTTGTTTAACCACATCTGTTGACGCAGACTTCAGCACCTTGCCATAATTCTCAGCAATCGTCTCCATGTTGTCTGCCACACTCGCCGCCATCGCTACAGTGCTGGCACTGAGTAATACTGCCGCCATTAACGCCATCATTTTCTTACCCATGCTCACATTCCTTCTATCCCCCTCAAATTCGGCGTTGCCACGTTTTGCAGCAATACCCAGTTTGGGCGGATTATTGTTATTGAAATAGTGTGTATTAGTACATTGCTCCTATTTAACATAGGCAATGGGAGCAAAAACTGACAATGATTTTGTGTAATCGGTTGAGAAATGAGGTGCGGTTAGATTGAGGCCAAAAAAAAGCTGGCAACAGATGCCAGCCTTAGATTCACAGCAACAATTTATTATTCTCCCGCAATCTTCATCGCAGGTAATAAGATTGAGCCACACTGAATATTACTGCGGGTTTCGATATCGCTGCCTACACTGACAATATTGCGCAGCATATCTTTCAAGTTTCCGGCAATGGTTATCTCGCTAACCGGATACTGAATTTCACCGTTTTCAACCCAGAAGCCTGCCGCGCCACGGGAATAATCACCAGTCACGGTGCTAACCCCCTGGCCCATCAACTCAGTTACCACCAAGCCTTTATCCAGTTGCTTTAGCATTCCGGCAAAATCCTGCCCTTGACCGGCAATGCGCCAGTTGTGGATACCACCCGCGTGGCCGGTGCTTTGTAGCCCCAATTTACGGGCAGAATAGCTGGTCAACAGGTAGGTTTGCAGCACTCCATCTTTAACGATTTCACGTTGTACCGTGCGCACACCTTCACTGTCGAATGGCGTTGACGCCAGGCCACGCAATAAGTGCGGGTACTCCTCAATGGTCAGCCATTCAGGTAAAATCTGTTTTCCCAGATGATCGAGCAGGAAGGTGGATTTGCGGTAAATATTGCCGCCACTGATAGCCGAAACCAAGTGACCAAACAGGCCGGTCGCAACTTCAGCGGCAAACAACACCGGCGATTGCATCGTAGGCAGTTTACGTGGCGAGAGGCGCGACAACGTGCGCCGAGCACACTCTGCACCGACCCATTCCGGGCTGGCTAAGTCCTCCATGCGCCGACCAATGGTATAGGCGTAATCCCGTTCCATGTCGCCATTGTGCTCAGCAATAACGCTGCTGGAAAGCGAATGACGGCTGGAGCAATAGCTTTGCAACATACCGTGGCTGTTGCCAAAGACTTTAATACCATAATGGCTGTTGAAACTGCCGCCTTCGGTATTGGTAATCCGCTTGTCTGCCTGCAATGCCGCCTGTTCCGCGCGAGCGGCCAACACGATACCTTGCTCAGCATCTAAATCGCTCGGATGGAACAAGTCCAGATCCGGTGCTTCAAATGCCAGCAGCGATTTTTCAGCCGGCCCTGCAAAAGGGTCCGGTGAGGTATAACGGGCGATATCCAGCGCCGCCTGAACGGTGCGGGCAACCGCATCTGGGTTTAAATCGGTAGTAGACGCACTGCCTTTGCGCTGCTGGTGATAAACGGTAATTCCCAGCGCACCATCGCTGTTGAACTCCACGTTTTCCACTTCACCAAAGCGTGTGCTGACGCTAATTCCGGTGGTTTTGCTGACGGCAACTTCGGCCGCATCAGAGCCAGCACGAGCCAATTCTAACGCCTGTGCAACCGCTTGTTCCAGCGTTTTACGCTGTTCTGCAACTTGAGTGACTACTTTCATCAGTCTGCCATAATTAATGAGATAATCGTTCAGGAAAGTGTCGTAATACGACGGCTTTCACGGATAAAATAGAGAATGCCTTAGTTCTGAGTCTATCAGAGATCTTTGTACAATTTCGCAGAAAGCCAACAACCTGCTAGGATTAGCCTCTTTTTAAGGAATTTGACCATGAACAAACAGCCCGAAGACTGGCTAGATGCAGTCCCAGAAGATAAAAACGAAGATGATGATGAGATAATCTGGGTCAGTAAAAGTGAAATTAAACGTGATGCCGAAGCACTGAAAGACCTCGGTACCGAGCTGGTTGAGCTGGGTAAAAACGCACTGGAACGGATCCAATTGGATGAAGATCTGCTGGCCGCCGTTGAGCTGGCACAGAAGATCAAAAAAGAAGGCCGCCGCCGTCAGATCCAGTTGATCGGCAAGATGTTGCGCGCCCGCGATGTAGAACCGATTCAGACTGCGTTGGATAAACTGAAAAACCGCCATAACCAGCAAGTATCGCTGTTCCATAAACTGGAAATGCTGCGTGATCGTTTGGTTGAAGAAGGTGATGAGGCGATCCCAACGGTATTAGAATTGTACCCAGATGCTGATCGCCAGCAACTGCGTAGCTTGGTGCGTAACGCACAGAAAGAGAAAGCCACCAATAAACCACCAAAATCCTATCGCCAGATCTTTCAGTATCTGCGTGAATTGGCAGAGAAACAGCGTTAATCGGGCGGGGCCGGGTCTAACCCGGCTCCCGACTCACATGCACCGACTATCATGTGATATTGAAGCGTAAGCTACCCGCCAGCTCCTCTTCTGCTTCTTCAAATAGCAGCACTATTGCACCAAAACGGCGTTTGTGGCGGGGATTGAAGTGAATAAATTCAATCTCTACCGGTAATGCTATCTCTCCGGTAACAACATCCCACAATGCATCCAGATTGGCACCAAACTCTTCGCTCAGCGAAAACTTCTGGCGAAATGTGGCATAGAATGCGGGAAAGTCCGGTATATGGTCGAAATCGAATACCACTTTTACCATCTTCTCACTCCACCCGAATGAAATGCTTATAGTGATCCTGAGTTAGATAAATCAGGCCGTCACTCGAATACAACAAACGGTAACTACCACGGTGCCCGCAACGATAGTTCACATCAGCCTCATGCCAATTACGGCCTTTGGCTTCCGGTAACTGACGCTCACGGTTGGAAAATCGATCACCGCCAATCGCTTTACCTGGCAATATGTTACACAAATTGCCTATCTTTGGTTCCCAGCCCTGTGCACGGGCTTGCTGCTTAGTGATGTAAAAATCCGGCAAGCGATGATGCGCTTGCAAGTATTTTACTACCGGCTTGAGCTGGGTTAATTGCTCAATGGAAGCAGAGCCAGTGATGGTTTGAGCTGTTATCGGGGAGCGCTCCAAGTCCGGCGATTGACCGATATCTCGTGCAGTGACGCCGCCAACCCCCAGCAGTGCCGCTAGCGCCAGTAACAATACCCCGCTCAGAATGGCCATAAGCTTTTTATTCATGGTTTTCCTTAACCCTAAAACTTCCAATAACGGTTTTATTCATCATCACGATAACCCACGCTCACTGTTGGCTCATCAATCTAATTTATAAATTACCCAAATGAAGAGTTTTGACTTCCATAAACTCATCCAGCCCTAATACCGAACCTTCACGGCCAAGACCGGATTCTTTCACGCCGCCGAAGGGAGCCAGTTCGGTAGACACCGAACTTTCATTGACACCAATCATACCGCTTTCCAACGCATCAGAAACCCGGAATACGCGTTGCAGATTCTGTGTATAAAAATAAGCCGCCAACCCAAACGGGGTGCTGTTTGCCCGTTGAATCACTTCTTCTTCAGTTTTGAAACGGAAACAGGCTGCCAGTGGGCCAAACGTCTCTTCCGATGCCACTTTCATCTGTTCATTTGCATCGGCAATCACGGTGGGTTGGTAGAAATTCCCGCCCAGCGCATGACGATGCCCCCCGACTAGCAGACGCCCTCCCTTCTCAAGCGCATCTTTGACGTGATCTTCTACTTTTTCCACTCCGGCAATATTAATTAACGGCCCCATATGTACGTCTTTATCCATGCCGTTGCCGACCTTCAGTTTTTTAACCTCAGCAGCCAGACGGGTGACAAACTCGTCATACACGCCATCCTGAATATAGAAGCGATTGACGCACACACACACCTGGCCGGCGTTACGGAATTTACATGCCATAGCACCGGCAACCGCTGCATCCAAATTAGCATCATCAAACACAATATAAGGCGCGTTGCCACCCAGTTCCATCGAGATTTTCTTCATGGTGGCGGCCGCATTACGCATCAATGTTTTGCCGACCTCGGTCGAACCGGTAAAGGAAATTTTACGTACTTTAGAGCTGGCCATAATGGCATCACTGATAGCCTGTGTATCACCGGCAACCCCGTTGAGCACCCCCGCAGGCACACCCGCTTGTTGAGCCAGCGCCAGCAAGGCAAAAGCCGATAAGGGAGTGTTATTAGCCGGCTTAATCAACCCAGTACAACCGGCGGCCAGTGCTGGCCCAAGTTTGCGGGTTAGCATCGCCAGCGGGAAATTCCACGGCGTAATGGCCGCTACCACGCCGATCGGCTCGCGAGTTGCCAAAATGCGCGCACCTTCTTTGGCTGGCGGAATGATTTCACCGTTGGCCCGTTTGGCCTGCTCACTAAACCATTGAATAAAGCTGGCGGCATAAACAACTTCGCCCAGCGCTTCTTTCAATGGTTTACCTTGCTCAGAAACCATTATTTCAGCCAATGATTGCTGGTTTTCCATTATCAGCAAATACCACCGTTGCAAAATCTCAGCGCGCTGTTTAGCGGGCATCCTGCGCCAGGCGGGAAAAGCCTCACTGGCTGCGTTGATAGCCGCTTCAGTCTCTTTTTTACCGGATTTCGCCACTTTTGCCACCAGCTCGCCGGTCGCAGGGTTATGCACCTCGAATGTCTCTTCGCCCTGATGCCAACATCCTGCGACAAAATAGCCGATATGGTATACACCGTCGTGGTGTCGTTGGGATTGTAATGGGTCGTGTAATCGATGGTGTGATGGGCTTTGTGCAAACATCTTGTCAACCTCCTGAGGGGAATGGTGCCCTCTGTTGGTAGAGGGCGAGGAAGGACGGCTCCAGACTCAGTATAACCCCGGATAAGGTTATGGGAACAGTTTAGCCCTATTAAGACGCTCACTAAATAAGCGCACGCTGGTACTTGTGTAGTATGTTAGCCAACAGTCTAACCGGGTGAGTCAATGTGTCAGGCGATTGATAATCTGCCAGTTTTTGTTGATATTGATCCATTTCCTGTAGCAAGCAGGCGAAGTAATTGCGCCGTTTCTGATCGTTTTTTGCATTAATAACCCGTTCGGCGGTATAGCGGATCTGTTTGTGGAAAGCGCTCAATTCGGGGTTCGCCGGGATTTCAGTATTATTGAGCCGCTGATGCACAATGATCAGCGTCAAGGCCAAACGATACTTATCAATATCACCGGGAAACATCATCATGAGCTGATTCAGTTGCTGGTATAACACCGGTAAATTATTCTCGCTGCGGCGGGCTTTATTGGTGGTCAACGACGATACTGCACTATAAACAAAGCGGTTCAGTAAGGTTCTGCCCGTTCTGTCTTTGGCGTTATCACGGATCAACAACAGTACAATCAACGACACGAAACAGCCGACAATCTGGCCCAGAGCGCTGTCGAGAAACATGCTGACATTAAATTCCATTGGGTTACTCAGCACTATAATGTTGATAGTACTGGCCAGTGTCCCAAGTGATCCTAGCCGCCGCTTTTGCACCTCGATACCGATAATAAAAGCCAATAGCCCGAGGCTGATACACAGCAGCAACATGCTTTGTTGAGTCGATGGAATGATAAACATAAAGTAGAGCGCGCCAATGGGCAGCGCCATGATGCCCCCCATCAGGAAGTCCATCGCGACCATGCGTGGGTTAGGCGTGCGCATTGCCAGTGAGGTCACCACTGCAATCATCACCATGCAGCCAGCACCGGATGTCCAACCGGTCCACAACCAGAACAGCCCACCAATCGCCGTGGCAATACCGGTCCTAAGGCCATTGATCATCGCATGATGGCCTTCGGCTGAAACGTATTTGACCGGGACATCCGAGGCCAGAATTTCTTCTTCCACTCGGCTGATACTGCTGTTGGTATGAATCCCTTTTGACAGCAATAAATAGCGTGTCGCCGCCCCGACCCAACGGCTAATCGTTGGGGGGATAGCCTTGCTGTGACTGGCACCGATATAGCCACGCAATATTTTCATCCGCTGATGAATTTCAGCCGGAGTTTTGGCCGGTTCGCTTAATATTGCTTTCAGCTCAGCGCTCAGCATGTCAGGGTGATTAAGCCCTACCAGATAGCTTTCACATGCCTGGGTGATAAGCGCCAGTGACTCGGTATGCAATACCCGCAAACGGCTGTTACAACGCTGCCAACGGGAAGACTCCATCATCAGATAGCTGCGCATCCCATTGAGTGCAGAAGTATTTTTGACTAGATCATTCCAGGCACGATCGATATCATTTTTTTCTGCCGGACGGATACATAACTGCAATAACGTATATTGATCGACCAGCACTTTATCGACCAACCGATCAATATCCTGTTTGATCGATCGCGGAGAAAACAGCAGATCCGCCATCACCGCACAGACAATCCCCAGCACAATCTCGCTACAGCGCTCAACCGCAAACTGCGGTGTTAAAAGCGGTGTTCCGCTGGTGGTCACAATGATAATCAGCGCGGTGTAACCCGCCAGACCGAATGCGTAAGAGTTCTCAACCCGTACCAGTGAAGAGATCCAGGTACAAACCCCGGCCCACAGGCAGCAAAGCATCAGGGTTAATACCGGCGCTCTGATAGTCAGAACTATAATAACCAAGCCACCGATGCAGCCAATGAATGTCCCGATAATACGTAACCAACCACGGTGACGAATAGCACCGGAGAATGGCTCACCACCGGCGACAAAAGCAGGGCCTGCGGCGACAATCGCCGCGGTCAGCACCGACCAACGTGGCGTTTCCAATTGCAGGTGAAAACCCAGAAACAGTGCGGCCACAATGGCAAAACTGAGTTTGAACGCAAAGCGCAGGCGGATAAAGGTCGGGCTGGTCATCTTAGCCAAACTCGCGTAGACGATGCATCAGTTTGACGATCGGCGAAATTTGGTTTGGAGTGCGGTCATTCGCTCTAGTGATAACGACTGTCGCAGTCGTGCCCGCCGGATACGAATGCTGCTGATCTCCACTATCGAGGTGGATCTTCACCGGCACGCGTTGCGCCAAGCGAACCCATTCCAGATTGTTATCAATCGTCGCCAATCCTTTGGTATCAATACTGCTGCTACTGTTGGTGATCCCCGCCGAGATGCTGTCGACAGTACCGTGCAAGATACGGTTGCTGCCCAATGGGGTGATTTCCGCCCGATATCCCGGTTTAACTCCTTCTAATTTAGTCTCTTCCAAATAAGCTAAAATATAAAAAGTATCTTTTTTAACCAATGCAACGGCGGTGGCACCACGGTTAATAAACTCTCCGGCATGGACATTCAGGTTTGTAATCCAACCTTGCGCAGGTGCCCGCACGGTAGTTCGCTCTAAATCAAGTTTGGCCAAATCACGAACTGCGATGGCTTTAGCCAACTGATGTCTTACGGTTTGCAATACGTTGTTGGATTGATCAATCTCTTCTTGTGACATGGCCTGAATTCCCAGGCGCTGCCGTCTGCCGGACTCACGTTGTTTTTCCGCAGCCAGCGTCTGGTAGTAAGCCACATCCGCTTCAGATTCTGCCAATGCCTGCTGGTAACGGGGTTGGTCAATAACGAATAAGATCTGGCCTTTTTGCACCAGTTGGTTATCTTTTACTGGCACCTCGGTGATAAGCCCACTGACATCTGGCGCGATAGCGACCACATCGGCAGTAAATTTAGCATCACGAGTCCACGGTGATTCGGTATAAAAAGCCCAGACTTTGAAAATAGCGATAACCGCCAGTAAAACCACCAATAAGGTGATGCCGATACGGATTATTTTTAATGAAAAAGTACTCACGGCGACCTCAGGAAAAAAAACAGGATATTAAGTAGAAAAGGCAACAAAACAGCGCGGAATTAAAGAGAGCTGGATGCCAAACAAATTCATAAATGCCAGTGGGTTGCAGCACACGGTGCAAAACAAAGAACAGCGCCAGCGAAAGGAGCAGCTCAAAAAATATTGGCGGAAACGAGAGACCAAATATCACCATCACCGGAAGCAACGTCATTCTGTAGATCCTTTCTATATATAAGTGCCAGTGAACCAGCTTGAATAAATAATAAAACGCACGAGTGAACTCATCCAATCACCAGAAACCACTACCAAAGCATCAGCCAAATGGCTGACTTATAGGTTAAACTTGATTGATCAGTGCGACTGCAACGTGAACCCGGTGAGATAACACTTCGACTGCGCGGTTTTCAAACCTAAAACGATTCTCCCGACCGCTGTATATTAGCCTGCTTATTATAAACTTATCTACAATGCGTGATCTAAATCACTTTTAAGCCAGAGTTAACAATCAATCACACGTTAACAATTGATACAGAGCAAAAAATCAACTCAAGGTGAATAATGGAAAGATTAAAACGGATGTCAGTATTCGCCAAAGTGGTTGAGTGTGGGTCTTTTACTGCCACAGCCCGGCAGTTGGAGATGAGTGTGTCGTCCATCAGCCAAACAGTATCAAAGCTGGAAACGGAGCTGAATGTTAAGCTGCTTAACCGCAGTACTCGCCGTATTGGTTTAACGGAAGCAGGCCGGATTTATTATCAGGGTTGTCGGCGGATGTTGCAGGAAGTGCAGGAAGTTCATGAGCAGTTATATGCTTTTAACAATACGCCAACCGGCACCTTACGCATCGGATGTTCCTCAACGATGGCGCAAAATGTGCTGGCCACCATGACCGTAGAGATGCTCAAAGAGTATCCCGGTCTGTCGGTTAATTTAGTCACCGGCATTCCCGCGCCCGATTTAATTGCTAATGGTTTAGATGTGGTGATCCGCGTTGGCGCGTTGCAGGATTCAGGGTTATTTTCGCGCCGTCTCGGCTCTATGCCGATGGTGGTCTGCGCCGCTAAAAGTTATTTAGCGCAACATGGCACGCCAGAAAAACCCAGCGATATGACCAATTTCTCCTGGCTGGAATACAGCGTGCGGCCTGACAGTAACTTTGAATTGATCGCGCCGGAAGGCATTACCACGCAAATATCCCCCCAAGGTCGCTTTGTCACGAACGACTCACAAACCATGATCCGTTGGCTCAACGCTGGTACGGGCATTGCTTATGCGCCATTGATGTGGGTAATAGAAGAAATCAAGCGGGGCGAGGTGGAGATACTGTTCAAAAAATACCATTCCGATCCCCGCCCGGTATATGCGCTATATACCGAGAAAGATAAAATGCCGCTCAAGGTTCAGGTCTGTATCGATTATTTGATCGAGTATTTTAAACGGGTTGCAGAGGTATATCAGGGCTATCGCTGAATACATCATAGTTATTCGGTGCTTAATTTAATTCTAAACTAAGCACCCAGCTAACCACTTTTACGCTGTACCGCCTACTGTCAGATTATCCAGCTTCAGGGTTGGTTGACCAACACCCACCGGCAGGCTTTGCCCCTCTTTTCCGCAAACGCCGACACCTTTATCCAGCGCCAGATCGTTACCGACCATCGAAATCTGCTGCATGGCTTCAATACCGGAGCCAATCAAAGTGGCCCCTTTTACCGCGCGGGTGATTTTGCCTTTTTCGATTAAATACGCTTCAGAGGTTGAAAACACAAACTTACCGGAAGTGATATCCACCTGACCACCACCAAAATTAGGTGCATACAGGCCATACTCCACACTGGCGATAATCTCTTCCGGTGTCGATTTACCGGCCAACATATAAGTGTTAGTCATCCGAGGCATGGGTAAGTGTGCATAGGATTCACGGCGGCCGTTACCGGTCGGTGCAACCCCCATCAGGCGCGCATTCAGTTTATCCTGCATATAGCCTTTCAGAATACCGTTCTCAATCAATACGTTGTATTGGCCCGGTACACCTTCATCGTCGATCGCCAGCGATCCGCGACGGCCTTGCATGGTGCCATCATCCACCACAGTACAGAGTTCTGAAGCGACCAATTGACCCATTTGCCCACTAAATACCGAGCTGCCACGGCGATTGAAGTCACCTTCCAAACCATGACCGACCGCTTCATGCAGCAACACGCCCGGCCAGCCTGCGCCCAATACAACTGGCATTGCACCGGCAGGTGCTGCGACAGCAGATAGATTCACCAGCGCCATACGAACCGCTTCATTGGCAAAGTTATCGGCACGCACTTCACCGTCGACAGTTTCCAGGAAGTAATCATAGCCGAAACGGCCACCGCCACCACTGGCACCGCGTTCGCGTTTACCATTGTCTTCCACCAATACGCTAACCGATAACCGCACCAGTGGGCGCACATCTGCCGCCAGTGTGCCATCCGTTGCGGCGACCAGGATTTGCTCATAGACACCGGTCAAACTGGCGCTGACTTCCTGTACGCGCTTATCAGCAGCGCGCGCGACTTTATCCACGCGATGCAGTAAAGCGATTTTGTCTTCGCGCGACAAACTTTGTAGCGGGTCGAGCAGCGGATAGAGTGCCTGATAGCCAATCTCACCCAAGGTACGCACTTGACCGTTACCGGTGTCACGTACAATGCTGCGCGCGGCATGGGCACTTTGCTGCAAAGCATTCAGAGTGATTTGATCCGCGTAAGCAAAACCGGTCTTTTCACCGCTGACCGCACGCACGCCCACGCCCTGATCAATATTGTAAGAGCCATCTTTAATGATGCTGTCTTCCAACACCCATGCCTCATGGAAGCTGGACTGGAAATACAGGTCAGCATAATCGAGGCGGCGTTCAGCCAACTGCCCCAACACTGAGAACAAGTCCTGATGGTTCAGCTTGTTAGCAGCGAGTAACTGCTCACTGACAAACGAGAGGCTCATAATTTTCACTCTTAATTAGATGGTTTATTCAACGACGGCACCAGCGGCGGCAGGAAGCGATTATGCTGCAACACCGGCATCTGGTTACGAATATTTTTCAAACCTGTGGTTTCAATTTTGACTTTTAAAGCAGCAACCGCATCTGGATTCTGCCCAATGATTTTACCCCAGGCATCAACCGCCATGGAGTGGCCCCAAGTGCGGCGAGTGGCACCATGCCGCCCGACCTGTGCTGCGGCCAGTATCACACACTGGTTTTCAATCGCCCGTGCGCGCAATAATATTTCCCAGTGCGCTTCACCGGTCATTTTGGTAAAGGCTGCTGGAACAGAGATAATCTCAGCACCTTGCGCCCGCAAAGCCTGGAACAAACCAGGGAAACGCAAATCATAGCAAACGGTCATGCCAAGGCGACCTACCGGCGTGTCCACCACGGTCAGTTGCTGGCCCGGTTGATAGGTATCAGACTCACGGTAGTGGCCATGTGTATCGTTAATGTCCACATCAAACATATGTATTTTGTCATAGCGGGCTTTCAACTCACCTTGATCATCAAACAACAAGCTGCTGCTGGTGATCAAATCAGGTGACTCGCGGCTTTCCATCGGCATGGAGCCAACCTGTATCCAGACACCATACTTACGCGCCATTTCACGCACTTCCTGTTGCAATGGCCCATCATTATGTGGCTCGGCATTCTTTCGATAAGACGCTGCATTGGCGAATAGCAATGCGTTTTCAGGCGTCATAACCAGTTTAATACCTGAGCTTAACTGTTTGATCTGTTGCTCAATTTGAGCCAGATTGTCACGGATATTTTCACCGCTGCATAACTGCAATAATGCAACATTGGCATTTTTCATGGCGCCTTACTCTCCTTTAGCTGGCGTAATACTTCATGGATATTCGGTTGATCGATGTTGCCGGTAATCTGGTAACGAATCAGCGAAACCTTACTCCATAACGGCCCTAAAATCTTAGATGCCGCAAAGACGGCTGCGCCAACCACTGGATTAATTGCAAAGGCGGTCGCGACACCGACGGTAGCTGAAATATCGGGGGTGATAACCGCTTCCATATCTATCTGCCGCTTAACCAAATCGACATTGCCGTTCATAGCAATATCGGCCGCCAGGCCATCCACCACTAAGTCATTGGTATGCATCACGCCATTTTTAATGTCGGCAGTACCGCGAATTGAGTCAAATGCGAAGTCACGACTAAACGTATCACTAAAATCGAGCTGGAGCTTACGTAATAGTGCGTCAAAACTCACCAGACGCAGTAACTGCCCCGCGCGTCCACCACCGAGATCACTCAGTTGGCCTCTGCCCAATTTAGTTATTAATGTCCCATTCAGGGTATTTATCTGTGGCTGCCAGGGAACACCGTGCCAGCTTACATCGGCGTTGATATCAAAAGATGCGCCCTTGATCGGGGTTGATAACCCAAAGAACGAGATAGTTTCATCAATTTTTGGCCCATTCAGCGTAATGTTAAACGCCGTTTTATCACCATTACCATCTTGCTGCCATTGACCGGAAACTTTAGCTCCTCCATTACCCGCTTCAATCAATCCGTTAGTCAGCGCCAGTACCGAGCCTTTCGGTGTTAAATCTGCATTAACCCGCCCAATATTCTGGCCCAAAATCCAGCACTCTTTGCAACGCAATTGCAGTGCTGGCCAATCATGGAACGAGATTGTGTTGGCACTTTTTGGCGTCTGCAAGGCCGCTTGTTTGAGCGGATTTTTCGCCTCACTGCCGCCCCATTGCGGGTTGTAATAGAGGTAACTGATATCGCCATGCCACGGGGCATGGGCCGCCATTAGCAAGCTACCATCAACCTCTTGCCCTTTGGCTGTCAGTTTCGTGCCACTTAGCAGCGGCTCGATCAATAAGGTCAATTGGTGCCATGCCTGCCCACCCACGAATAGCTGTGGTGTCTGCAAGGTCAGGCGTTTCGGCAAAATGACATTGGTGCTGCTGCCTTTGATTTTCGCTTGATCCGCTGAAGCGAAAGGGGCGGCTATCACCGCAAATTGCGGAGCCAACAATGCCAGCCAGCGTTCCCCATCAAGGGCGGGTAATTTGAGCACCAGACCGTTGCTTTCAGGGAGCTGCGGTATTTTTTTGCTGTCGGTTTGCCAAATGGCTCGCGCCAACTCTACGTTCTCTTTTTGCAGTAACCACTGGCTGTTGAAAGCGCTATTGTTACCCGCCGTCCCTGAGAGGGTGAAATCGCCCAGTCCCCCTACCGCCTGAACATGTAACGGTAACACCTGACCCGTTGTTTTATCCAGCGGTGGTGGTAAGTGACTGCTCACTTTTTTCAAGTCGGCGTTGACATCAATTTTGTAATTTGGCTTACCATTCTTAGGCAATTGTACCGCGACCTTACCTTGCCAGTTGGCACTGCCATTAAGTAATTTCGCCACTTCATCCGGTACGCCGGGTAACTTCGCGGGTAACCAGTCGCCGCGCAGCCCTACATTGACCAGAAAGTTCTTCGGCTGCTCTTGTGTAGTGAAATCAACCACCAGCGGCTGCCCGAACCAGTTGGCGGATAAGGTATCGCTATCGAGATTGCCATCATTAAAACGGAATTTACCGCTGATATTCTCTAACTGACTCTGTAACGGCTTAACCAGCAGGCTGTTGTTATGCAGCGTCACTTCACCACTGGCATGAGTGATGCGATTCTCTTCCAACGGAATATCTAGATGTAAGCGCCCACTAACTTCACCACCCACCTGCAACTCTTCCAGTGCTGCCGCGACCGAATCATTAAGTGGCGTCTCGGTAAAGTAGTCATGGACATCGCTCCCCTCACCGACAACCTCAGCATCGACATATAACTTTTCTTTCAGATAATCCGGAATAATCGCCGTGATATTGCGGCCCGTGACATTCCCCAGCATGGCGTGGGGGGCGTCCATCCACAGCCCTTCATTGAGGAAATCGAGGTCGATAGCCAGATTTTCAAGCGCGGGCCAATCCGGTTGGAACTGGAAGGTGGCGTTACGCAGCGGCACATAAACCTGAAACTGCCCCTCTTTCTTTTTGTAAGGGAAATCATGAGGATTGCCGTTATAGATAAGCGTGGCGTTGTCTACCTGCCCACCCTGTAACGCCTCGGTCAGATAGTCTGCCAGCTTCTTACCCATCAGCGGCTCAGGGAAATAGCGCCAGGCATCGGTCGCATCATACAGGCGGATACCGGCCAGAATTTTCAGCCAAGGCTGCCCTGTATCCGGTTGCTGATAGCGGAAACTGCCGGTACTCCACAAAGACTTAGCCCGCACATCCAGTTGGTCGCTCCACAGCTCCCAGCCTTTATTATCCACCTGCCAGTTCAGTGATCCACTGGCCTGACTCACTTCCAGCGGCGCGCGGAACATATCACCATAGGGCAATGTGCTGTCTTTGAGGTTGATATCCAATCGCCCATTTTCAGCCGACCCCCTCAGCGCACCGGCAAAATGATTCACCCCTGGCAGCAGATTCCAGTGTTGCCAACTGACATCGTGCCATTTAGCTTGAAAACGGGTTTTTTCCGGCTGGCTAATGGGAATGTCCAATGCCAGTGCATCCACGCGGCCTTGTGGTTGTAAGTCAGCCCAGCTATCGAGTAGTTCCGGTGTGAAAAGTGACAGGGTGGGTAACAATGGTCCCACCCGCTCCAACTGAATATTGGTAGCACGAATACGTAACTCTTGAGGTTGATCCGGGCCGATGAATTGGGTATTTTCAGGTAGCCACAGTGCGGACAAATACCCTTTAGGCCATGTCTGACCATCGGTTTTCAGATTCAGTTCCGGCGCATCAATTTGCCAACCATTGCCCTGTCGGCGGCCTTCCAGCACAAAATTATCCACCGCTAGCTGATGTGCTTTACCCGCCACAGTCCAGTTAGCCTGCCCCTCGCTGAGCAGCACATTGCCGTGGTAGATTTCGCCACTTTTAATCGTTAACCACGCCGCCAGGCTGAATTCTGCGCTATTCAACCCGGTATTAGCCCGTAGCCAGCGACTGATCCACGGTTTCAGGTCGATATTGTCGGCCTGCATATAAACTGTGCCGTTATTAAGAATGCCCTGATTGTCGTGCAAATCCATCCGCACCTGCACTACACCATGCTGGCCATTAATGGTGGACAGACTGATTTCGCCTTCAGCACGATGCCGGTTATGGGAGTTAAGCCAGGTCAGTTGTGGTATATCTAATTTGGCACGCGGGCCAGAGGGAGTGAGAAACGAAATACGGCTGTCACGCAGGTCAAAATGGTCTAACCGACGCAAGAAGATATCGGCCAGATTACCCGCTTCAAGATTGCGGCTGTTATTTTGCTGCATATCCAGTGTGGTGTTGAGGTTCAACTGCAACTGATAGAAGGTCATATCGCGCAATTGCCAGCGCCAGTGCAGCAGCGATTGCCATACATCCAGTGCCAGCGTTACCCGTTGTACCTGCCAATCGGCGTGCGGCAATTTCACCTGGATATCGCGTAATTCTAACGTCGGGCCAAAAGATTCCCACGCCCCTTGCATGAACCCTATTTCCAGAGGGATACCGCTGACGGACTGGATCTTAGCCACTATTTGCGGGCGATAATCGTTGATGAGCGGCAACATCATGCGTAGCCCACTGACCAACAGCGCCACCACAACAACTATTGTGACGCCTGTTGCGAACATTATCTTGGGCAGTCGCCTCACACTTCTCTCCTTGGCATCCGCTACAAATGTGGCAGCGGGTATTGATAGACCCCATGCCCAATAGATTTCGAAATGCAGGAAGGCGGCAAGCGAATGAATCCCGAATCACTTACATCAGTTAAGTGATTCGGGTGATTGAACGCAGCCAACACACCTGCAGTTTGAAAGATGACGGGTATATCCCTGTAAGGCCAGGGAGTGCTTACATCATCACCACATCAAACTGTTCTTGGTTATACAGTGGCTCAATCTGAACTTTCACCTGCTTACCGACGAAGATTTCCACTTCTGCCAGCGCATGAGATTCTTCGCCTTTCAGCGCTTCCCCTACCGCTGGTGACGCATAAACCAAAAAGCGATCAGAATCATAAGCATGGTGTACACGGACAATTTCACGCAAAATTTCGTAGCACACCGTTTCAACCGATTTCACCGTGCCACGGCCACGACACGTCGGGCATTCATTGCACAACACATGTTCGATGCTCTCCCGCGTGCGTTTGCGGGTCATTTCAACTAAGCCTAGCTGAGAGAAACCGTTAATACTGGTTTTTACCCGATCTTTACTGAGAGCCTGTTCCAGTGAATGCAATACACGCCGGCGATGTTCTTCATTACTCATATCAATGAAATCAATAATGATAATTCCACCGAGATTACGCATCCGCAACTGGCGGGCGATGGCTTGCGTGGCTTCAATATTGGTATTGAAAATAGTTTCGTCCAGATTGCGATGGCCGACAAAAGCACCGGTATTAATATCCACCGTCGTCATGGCTTCTGTCTGATCGATAATCAGGTAACCGCCTGATTTTAGCTCAACTTTCCGTTCTAACGAGCGCTGAATTTCGTTTTCGACATCAAAGAGATCAAAAATCGGCTGCTTGCCGGTATATAACTCCAGCTTCGCGGTCATTTCCGGAATATATTCGCTGGTAAATTCTACCAGCAAATCGTAAGTCAACTTGGAGTCAACGCGGATTTTATCCAGCGCAGCCCCGGCAAAGTCACGTAACACACGTTGCGCCAGCGCCATCTCGCCATACAGCTTATATTTGGTGATATTGCGCTTCTTACGTTCCTGAACTTTAGTCCACAAACGTTTAAGGAAGGCAGCATCGGCAGATAATTCCTCTTCACCAATACCTTCCGCAGCGGTGCGAATAATAAATCCACCCTGCTCATCACAATACGCGGCCACGGTCTTTTTCAGCCGTTCGCGTTCAGCTTCACTCTCTATACGCTGAGAAACGCCCACATGTGCCGCTCCGGGCATTAGCACCAGATAACGGGAAGGCAGGGTGATATCGGTCGTCAAACGTGCGCCTTTGGTGCCAAGTGGATCTTTCACCACCTGTACCATTAAATCCTGCCCCTGACGGACCAGTTCGGCGATATCGCGCACATTGAAATTTTTCTGTTCATCCCCAGCCACGCATTCGGTGTGGGGCATGATATCGGAGGCATGAAGGAAGGCTGCCTTATCCAGACCTATATCGACAAAAGCCGCCTGCATCCCCGGCAACACCCGGCTGACACGGCCTTTGTAGATATTGCCGACGATCCCTCTTTTGGCTTCACGCTCAATGTGTATTTCTTGCAGGATGCCACCATCAATATAGGCAACCCGCGTTTCAGACGGTGTGATATTGATCAGTAATTCAGCTGTCATGTATTCCTCTCACATTACGTAGCGCAATGAAATTACTTAGTAATTCATGGGTTTCAACTAACGGCAACCCCACCACGGCATGATAACTGCCAGCAATGGATCTGACGAAGCAACCACCTTTCCCCTGAATACCGTAAGCGCCCGCTTTGTCCGTGGGTTCACCGGTAGCAATATAATTACTGATTTCTAATTGGGATAACACACGAAATGTCACATCTGTCACCACCATGACAGATAATACGTCTTGCCGGTCAGCGAGCGACACCGCAGTGATGACCTGATGCGATTTGCCGGATAATGCACTCAACATTTGCTGTGCATGTGTTTTATCTCGTGGTTTTTCCAGCACTTGCCCATTTAACACCACGATGGTATCTGCCCCTAATACCGGCAAATCCTGTGGTGCAACCATCACACCTGCTCGTGCTTTGTCCTGCGCCAGGCGTTGTACATATTCTGACGGGCTTTCCTCAGGGCGACGTTGTTCTTCAACATCGGTTTGTAACACCTCAAAGGACACATCAAGCAGAGTCAGTAATTCGCGGCGACGCGGGGAACCGGAGGCAAGATACAGGGCGGTCATGGGTCTTCAGTCCTTATTGCACCGAAAATTTACGGCGAATTTTACGCATTAATAAGAATAGCCAAGGCCATAGAATACCGTTTACTACACTGCTCCAGAAAACTTCTGGGCGGAATGAGACATTAATCACTAAAAACTCAGACCAGAACACCACGACATCCATTGTCAGCGAAAGGAGCATGACGATGAGCGCCTGCTGCCACAGTGCCATGTTGCGGAAAAGCTGAAACTTAAACGCCACCAGATAGGCCACGATACTCAGTGCCAGCGCACGCACCCCAAGGGTTGATCCTAAAATGAGATCCATAATCAGCCCAAGAATAAATCCGGTACCTACATTCACCCGGTGCGGTAACGCCATCACCCAATAAATTAATATCAATGCCAACCAAGAGGGGCGGAACATATAAATCTGTTCCGGCCACGGCATAATTTGCAGCACCATAGCAATCAGGAATGATAACCAGATAACCCAACGTCCATTACTGCTGTAACGGTTCATGGCGAGACTCCCGGCGTAGTGACTGTGGCGGGAGCCACCATCGCAGGCGGAGCCGGTGGCCCCATCGCGTCAGCAGCAGGTAGCACCTGTGACATCATTGGTGCCAGACGTTCGTTCGCCACGCGACGCACTTCATCCGCGGGTAACGGAACATCGCCATTACGATCAGCGCCCCACAATAACAACAGGTAACGTAAGCGTTGTAAATCAGCGGTTGGGCGTGCCTGAATCACGGTGTAAGCACGCTGGTTATCCACTTTGACAGAAGACACTACGGCCACCGGATACCCTTCGGGGAAGCGACCACCCAAGCCAGACGTGACCAATACATCACCAACACGAATATCGGTATTGCTAGGCAAATGCTCCAGTAATAGGTCATCAGTACAACCACTGCCGGCAGCAATCACCCGAATATCATTGCGCAGTACCTGAATAGGTAGCGCATGGGAAGCATCGCAAATCAATAATACGCGGCTGGTTAACTTACTCACCGCGACAACCTGGCCTACGACACCACGGTCACTAATAACCGGCTGGCCTTCGTACACGCCATTGTTAGAACCTTTATCGATAACAACCTGATCACTATAGGGATCTGTCCCACTGGACATCACCTGAGTCACCATTTTTTGCTCATCTTGACGCAACGGAGAACCAAGCAATTCACGTAAGCGGTTATTTTCCTGCTTAAATTGCCCAAGTAACTGTAAATCAGTATTTTTCAGTAACAACTCTTGGCGCAATGCACGGTTTTCCAGCTCCAACTGCCCACGGGTAGCCAGAGTTTCGGAAACATTGTCGAGAACTTTTCGTGGCCCGTTGGCCAGAAAATAGAAAGGACTGACGGCGGTGTCCATGTAGGTCCGTATTTTAACAAACGTACCCAACCGGCTATCGGCGATAACCAACGCAATGGCTGCAAGAACGGCAAAAAAAAGTCGCAGTTGCAGGGATGGACCCCGGCTAAAAATCGGCTTCATAAGTTATGCGTATTCCTCGACGACAAAAGGAGGTGCCAAACAATCTGATCTGGCCCTCCTCTTTTTTGGCTGACTATTATTCTTCGCTGAACAAATCGCCGCCATGCATGTCGATCATTTCCAACGCTTTACCACCGCCGCGTGCTACGCAGGTCAATGGATCTTCTGCTACCACCACCGGAATACCGGTCTCTTCCATCAGCAGGCGATCCAGGTTGCGCAACAATGCGCCACCACCGGTCAATACCATACCGCGTTCAGAGATATCGGAAGCCAATTCTGGCGGGCACTGCTCCAGCGCAACCATAACCGCGCTAACAATACCGGTCAGTGGCTCTTGCAGCGCTTCGAGAATCTCATTGGAGTTCAGAGTAAAGCCACGAGGTACACCTTCAGCCAGGTTACGGCCACGGACTTCGATTTCCAGAACTTCATCACCCGGATAAGCAGAACCAATGCTGTGCTTGATACGCTCAGCCGTGGCTTCACCAATCAATGAACCGTAGTTACGACGCACATAATTAATGATAGCTTCATCGAAACGGTCACCACCGATACGAACAGAAGAAGAGTAAACCACGCCATTTAGAGAGATAACGGCCACTTCTGTGGTACCGCCACCAATATCCACAACCATTGAACCGGTTGCTTCAGAAACAGGCAGGCCAGCACCAATCGCTGCGGCCATTGGTTCTTCAATCAGAAACACTTCACGCGCACCTGCGCCCTGAGCAGATTCACGGATCGCACGGCGCTCAACCTGAGTTGCCCCGACCGGTACGCACACCAAGACACGCGGACTTGGGCGCATAAAGCTGTTGCTGTGAACTTGCTTGATAAAGTGTTGCAGCATTTTCTCAGTGACAAAGAAATCGGCAATAACGCCGTCTTTCATCGGGCGAATAGCTGCGATATTGCCAGGGGTACGCCCTAGCATCTGCTTGGCATCATGGCCCACAGCCGCAACGCTCTTCGGTGAACCGGCACGATCCTGGCGAATAGCAACCACTGAAGGTTCATTCAGTACAATGCCTTGTCCTTTAACATAAATAAGGGTATTGGCGGTACCCAAGTCGATGGACAAGTCGTTGGAAAACATGCCACGAAATTTCTTAAACATAACGAAAGGATAATCCTGCAAGCTGGGGGCGGAAAATAAAATCCGCCTACTTTACCAACCACACGAAGCAGCGACAAGGCGCAAAAACGTCCTGATTCGGTGAAAAAGTAGCTGCGTTATTCACATCTCGTTGCAATCAAAGCCCATCTTGCCAGTAAAGGTTGAATAACCGCCCCGACACAACACGGACTCTGTGTAACGACTGGCGTAACACAGCACATAAAATCTAACATTTAACCTGATTCTCGTTGAAAGTAAGCGCCCACCAACGATTTACGGAAATGGTTGACACATTCTACGTTAATTTTTGCTCAACGATCAGGCTAAACATGGCCCTATTACGAATATTTTTTCTTTCCGGCGTTCAAAGGCATCGGCGGAGCAAAAAAATTGCCCTGCCCGCCATGAACACCTTTCGCCTGTAGCGTTTGCCATTCTTCACGGGTAAGAACTTCTGCCGCAAAAACTTTCGCATGTGTTCCTGCACAGGCACCGGTCAAACTTTCGACAAATAGCTGATTTTCATAACGTAAATTAATGCTTCTTACTAATCCGGGATGAAGCTTTATCATTTCAACCCGCAACAACTTAAGATAAGAGGTGCTGACAACCGTCAATCCAGCCTGTGAAACCATCACTTTGCACCCTACACCGAGCAGCAAACGGATCATCGGGCGGATTTGATCGATATGTTGACACACATCTGCCTCTGCAAGTTCAAAGATAATACGCTTTCTGTCAGATTTTCTGCATTGCAATAGCGTATCCCGCAGCCAGCGCTGGAAAGGACGCTGTAATAATGAATCAACGCAGATAGAAAATGCCAGAGTTTCGTCCGGCCATAAAGCTAATAAAGGAATTATCCGATCAATTTTCTGACGGTCATAGCGTTCCGCTAATCCGAGCAATTGTACCAATGGCATGAATTCAGCAGCCAGTAACTCTTTCTCGCCATCATATATACGGCTAATCACTTCACGATGATGAACTTTACCGTCTACAGTAATGACGGGTTTTTGATATAACCGTGGGCCACCGTTTACCAGTGTTTGTTCCAGCAAAGTACGCCATTTAACACTACCACGGCCACTTTCGGGTACCTGCGTATCATACACATACCAACCGTTACCCCCATACAACGCCGCATTTTTAGTCGCTTGTCCAGCATTATCCATAATCTGTTCTGCCGATTCTCCACGGCGGTAAGCCACAATTCCAATATGCAACAGTGACTCACGGTCAATTATATGTGGTTCTGGTAGCGATCCGACGGCGTTGACCAACTGAGCGGCCATAACCTCAGCATCTTTCAGTGTTTTGTGTGGCAATAAGATTGCCATGTCACTATTTAGATAACGGGCTAGCAAGGCCGAGGGGTAACGGGCGACAAATGTGGACAGCAGGTTAATCAACGAACTCATCAATTCTTGTACTTGCTGATTATCTCTCGTGTCATTCAGGCTATCAAAGTCCGGTAACTGCACCACCATGACTACACCATGCGCGCCGGGTTCCTCCAACTGAGTCGTCAGTTGGTTATCAAAAAACTGGCGGTTGTTTAGCCCGGTCTTGCCATCCTGAGCAGCAAACGTGCGAATTAACGTATCAACGCGATTACGCTCTTCGCGAACCTCCGCTAACTCCGCCAATAGATGGTCGATGGCCCGGCTCGCACAAGGAGGCCATTCATAATCCTCACTACGAATGGCATATTCGCGTTCACCATTGAGAATACGCTTGGCTCGTCGCTCAAGTTTCTCCTGCCCTGCCGTTTGATCCCGCAGCCAGCGGAAGCTCAGTAGCAGCGTCAATCCCACCAGCACAACGACCAGTGACAGAATTGCCGCCGCATAAAGGGAGCGGGTATAGCTTTTGAGGGGGTCGATATAGGTAAAATGCATAGTCGCCCCCGACTGATGCAGCATCGGCAGCGCCAAAGTGCGATAGCGGCTTGCTTGATTCCAGGGAGCATAAATCGCTGGGAGTTTAAGATGATACAAGGTGCTGGTCTGGTTATTCACACTGAGTTCCACCACACCAATGGCCTGCATCATCAGCGGCAACCATTCACGTTGTTTATCTGCCGGTTGCTGTAATAGTGACTGATCATAAGCCGTCACGATGCTCTGGAGACGGTGCTCCATTTTTTTCTGGCATAAATAGAAGAAACTGACGGTACTGCCCAGTAACACTAAACACATCGCCAATACGACCAGCAGCGTCATAAACGCAGAAAGTTTGGTTGTAAATCGCATCCCTTAGCCTTGCGTTGTGCAATTAAATGGAAAAAAGCCCTCAGCTCCTTGGGGAGAACACTATATGACAAAAACCGGGCGCAACGCTGATTTTTTACCTCATGATGCGATAAATACACAATAATTTGCTCTTTTTCCCTGACGTTCGTGCAATCCCTGGTTAAAGAATAGCTGCTGACAAAAACCATCGACATGATTTTTGTCCTTGATCAGGCTCAAAAGTTGCCGTTAACACTATATTGGCTCACTCTTAGCCCATACGTTTCTGTGTTTCTCATAATGCATACCTCACCTCATTGGCGTTGCAGCCAGTAAGTATCGATGATAACCACGCTGCAACGTGAAGCCGGCAGGGTATTAGGAGTGTTATATGCGAGCGCTTGTCCTTGAGCAAATTGAAGGTCGTACTACCGCCGAAGTACGTAACATCTCACCCTCACAACTGCCTGCGGGTAATGTCACGGTTGACGTCAATTGGTCCAGTCTGAATTATAAAGATGCATTGGCGATCACCGGAAAAGGGAAAATTATCCGCGAATTCCCGATGGTGCCAGGCATTGATTTTGCCGGAACCGTTCATAGCAGCGAAGATCCGCGTTTTCATGTCGGCCAGTCAGTGTTACTGACCGGTTGGGGAGTTGGCGAAAACCACTGGGGTGGTTTAGCGGAACAAGCGCGCGTTAATGGTGACTGGCTGGTGCCGATGCCTGAAGGGATGGACCCACGTAATGCCATGATTATCGGCACCGCCGGGTTTACCGCGATGCTGTGTGTGATGGCGCTGGAGGAAGGTGGTGTGACGCCAGAAAGCGGCGAAGTGGTGGTCACCGGGGCCAGTGGCGGTGTCGGCAGCACCGCAATCGCCCTGCTCTGCGCGCTGGGATATCAGATTGCTGCCATTTCTGGCCGCGACAGTAACAGCGAATATTTGAAGAGTCTGGGCGCGCATCGGGTGCTATCGCGCAACGATTATCTTGATGCTTCGCGTCCATTGGAGAAACAATTGTGGGCCGGTGCCATTGATACGGTTGGCGACAAGTTACTGGCTAAAGTGCTGGCACAGATGAGTTACAACGCCACCGTCGCAGCTTGTGGTTTGGCTGGCGGTTATTCGCTCCCTACCACCGTGATGCCCTTTATTCTGCGCAATGTGCGCTTGCAGGGCGTGGATTCGGTGATGACACCGCAACCGCGCCGCCAACAAGCCTGGCAGCGGCTGCTGAAAGTCTTACCTGAAAGCTTCTATCGGCAAGCATCACAATCCATCACGCTGGCTGATACACCAGATGCGGCGGCAAACCTGCTAGCCAATAAAGTTACCGGCCGGACGTTGGTTAAGATTCGCTAATATTTGTTTTACTAAAAACAGGCATCGGGTGGCTATCTCTGTCACCCGTATTTCCCCTCCTCAGAAATTTCATATTTTTCTTCATTCCCTCGCACTTCCCCCCATAAGCCGCCATGATTGATACATTCACTGTCCGTATGACTCCCCAGACCAATGGAGTAATGCTATGCGCAATTTTTTATCTCATTTAAGTCATCAGGCTAAAAAGCCAGCCAAGTTGACTGAAGCGGATGTCACACCGGAAAGCCTTTTTTACCAGCGCCGTAAGATATTACAGGCATTGGGCGTCACCGCTGCCACACTGGCGTTACCCACATCAGCGCAGGCGGATTTACTGGCCTGGTTTAAAGGTAATGGCCGCCCTAAAGCGCCGTCAGGCAAGCCATTGACGTTTACCCAATCAACGGCTTATCACCCCGATCTGGCAATGACGCCAGAAGACAAAGTGACCGGTTACAATAACTTCTATGAGTTTGGTCTGGATAAAGCCGATCCTGCGGCCAATGCGGGCACGCTAAAGACAGAAGGTTGGCAAATACGGATTGATGGAGATGTGGCTAAACCGATGACACTCGACATTGATGATCTCATGAAACGCTTCCCGCTTGAAGAGCGCATTTACCGGATGCGCTGCGTTGAAGCCTGGTCAATGGTGGTGCCGTGGATCGGTTTTGAATTGGGCAAATTGCTAAAACTGGTTGAACCCACCAGTAATGCCCGCTACGTCGCGTTTCAGACACTTTACGCACCGGATCAAATGCCAGGGCAGGAAGATCGCTTTATTGGCGGCGGCCTGAAATACCCTTATGTCGAAGGATTACGCTTGGATGAGGCCATGAACCCACTGGCCTTTATGACTTTAGGTGTGTATGGCAAAGCCCTACCGCCACAAAATGGTGCACCACTGCGGCTTATCACGCCGTGGAAATACGGTTTTAAAGGAATAAAGTCCATTGTTCATATTCGCCTGACTCATGACCAGCCGCCCACCACCTGGAACCTGAGTGCGCCTAACGAATACGGTTTTTATGCCAACGTAAACCCGCATGTTGACCACCCACGCTGGTCGCAGGCTACCGAGCGTTTTATCGGTTCAGGCGGCATTTTAGATGTACAGCGCCAACCGACGCTACTGTTTAACGGTTATGCCGATCAGGTTGCCTCGCTGTATCGTGGTTTAGACTTAAGGGTGAATTTCTGATGCGACTCAGCTTGCGGCAAATTAAATGGCTAAAAGTGGCTATCTGGCTGGCGGCATCCTTACCGTTCCTGTGGCTGGTTTTATCGGTCGATCAGGGTTGGTTCAGCGCTGATCCCGCCAAAGACATTCAACACTTTACCGGCCGCATGACATTGAAATTGTTACTGGCGACATTGTTGGTCACGCCGCTGGCACGCTACGGCAAGCAGCCATTGCTGATCCGCTGCCGTCGCCTGCTCGGATTGTGGTGTTTTGCCTGGGGCACGCTGCATCTGGTCAGTTATTCTGTTCTGGAGTTAGGATTGAGTAATATCAGCCTGTTAGGGCGAGAACTGGTTACCCGCCCCTACCTGACGTTGGGCATTATCAGTTGGCTATTGTTACTCTCGTTAGCCGTAACATCCACTTTGTGGGCGCAACGAAAAATGGGACCCAACTGGCAAAAACTGCATAATTTGGTGTATGTTGTCGCCATTCTTGCACCAATTCATTATCTTTGGTCGGTTAAAACGCTGTCTCCACAGCCTATTTTGTACGCAATAACGGCAATCATCTTGCTGGCGCTGCGTTATAAAAAATTCCGCCAATGGTGCCGCTAACTGCCTGAACTTATCATCGTTCTCCCCATCATAAATAATGCCAAACGCACAGTTCGCTATTTTTTCTATTGAATATCTTCGCTGATAAGACCAGTATTTAGCTGCTAATTGCTACGATATCATTATAATGCCCGACCTTAGTGCCGATCGCAGTGTCAATTTCGTCGTAAAAAGGTGACAAATCGGTGACATCAGGTTATTTTTTACGATGATGGACTAATTGCCGGAGATACCTGCACAATGTCGGATAAGTTTCACATTTTGCTTCTAAATGGCCCAAACCTGAATCTGCTTGGAACGCGTGAACCGGAAAAGTACGGTTACACCACACTGGCTGAGATTGTCAGCCAGTTAGAGGCTCAAGCTCAGGGAATGGATGTGGCGCTGTCCCATTTGCAGTCGAATGCAGAACATGCGCTGATCGATAGAATTCATCAGGCTCGGGGTAATATCGATTTTATCCTGATCAACCCGGCAGCGTTTACGCATACCAGCGTGGCGCTGCGCGATGCATTGCTAGGTGTGCAGATCCCGTTTATCGAGATCCACTTGTCTAACGTGCATTCCAGGGAGCCTTTCCGTCATCATTCATATCTCTCTGATATCGCGGTTGGCGTAATCTGTGGACTTGGCGCAGATGGCTACAACTTTGCTTTACAGGCAGCGGTAAATCGCTTGTCAAAATCCAACTAATGCAACACACAAAGAGTACGGAATCACACTCATGGATATTCGTAAGATTAAGAAACTGATCGAACTGGTTGAAGAGTCCGGCATTTCAGAGCTGGAAATCTCAGAAGGCGAAGAGTCAGTACGTATCAGTCGTGCTCCCGCCGCACCAAACTACCCAATGATGCAACAGCCGTATGCGTTTGCTGCACCACAGCAACAGCCAGCGCTGGCAGCAGCCGTTGCTCCAGCACCTGCTGAAGCCGCAGCACCGGCTGCTATCAGTGGCCATATAGTGCGCTCCCCAATGGTCGGTACTTTCTACCGCACCCCGAGCCCGGATGCGAAAGCCTTCATTGAAGTAGGTCAGAAAGTTTCTGCTGGTGACACTCTTTGCATCGTTGAAGCGATGAAAATGATGAACCAAATCGAAGCAGATAAATCCGGTACTGTAAAAGCCATTCTGGTTGAAAATGGTCAACCGGTTGAATTCGACGAGCCTCTTGTCGTCATCGAGTAACGAGGCGTTCCATGCTTGATAAAATCGTAATCGCTAACCGCGGTGAGATTGCGCTACGTATCCTGCGAGCTTGTAAAGAGCTGGGGATCAAAACTGTGGCAGTTCACTCTGTTGCGGATCGTGATCTTAAACACGTATTACTGGCTGACGAGACCGTCTGTATTGGTCCCGCGCCATCTGTTAAAAGCTATCTGAACATCCCGGCAATCATTTCTGCTGCTGAGATCACCGGCGCGGTGGCAATTCACCCCGGCTATGGTTTCCTGTCTGAAAATGCTGATTTTGCCGAACAGGTAGAACGTTCAGGTTTCATCTTCATCGGCCCACGCGCCGAAACCATTCGCCTGATGGGTGACAAGGTTTCCGCGATCAATGCTATGAAGAAAGCCGGTGTACCTTGCGTACCAGGCTCTGATGGCCCACTGGATGACGACACTACCAAGAACAAAGCCTTTGCCAAACGAATCGGTTATCCGGTCATTATCAAGGCATCTGGCGGTGGCGGTGGTCGTGGTATGCGTGTAGTTCGTCACGACAAAGATCTTGAACAATCCATTAACATGACCCGTGCGGAAGCCAAAGCGGCTTTCAATAACGACATGGTTTACATGGAAAAATACCTGGAAAACCCACGCCATATCGAAATTCAGATTTTGGCTGACGGTCAGGGTAAAGCTATCTATCTGGCTGAACGTGACTGCTCTATGCAGCGCCGTCACCAGAAAGTGGTTGAAGAGGCACCAGCCCCCGGTATTACCAGCGAAATGCGCCGTTATATCGGCGAGCGCTGCGCGAAAGCTTGTGTGGATATCGGTTATCGCGGTGCAGGAACCTTTGAGTTCCTGTATGAAAACGGCGAGTTCTATTTCATTGAAATGAACACCCGTATTCAGGTTGAACACCCAGTTACCGAAATGATTACCGGTGTCGATTTGATCAAAGAACAGCTGCGCATCGCGGCGGGCCAACCTCTCTCTATCAAACAAGATGAAGTGAAGGTACACGGCCACGCAGTGGAATGCCGTATCAACGCCGAAGATCCAAACACCTTCCTGCCAAGTCCGGGTAAAATTACCCGTTTCCATGCGCCGGGCGGTTTTGGTGTGCGTTGGGAGTCTCATATTTACGCCGGTTATACCGTGCCGCCATATTATGACTCCATGATCGGCAAGCTGATTACTTACGGTGAAAACCGTGATGTTGCTATTGCCCGCATGAAGAATGCGCTGGCAGAACTCATTATCGATGGCATCAAGACCAACGTTGAGTTACAGCAACGCATCATGAACGACGAAAACTTCCAGCACGGTGGCACCAATATCCACTATCTGGAGAAAAAACTCGGGTTGCAAGAAACCTAATATTTCGCCTTTCATGAGTTTTACCTTTTATATCAGGGCCGGTTAATCATCGGCCTTTTTCTTTTTAAACTTTGTTTATGCTTTTATACCCAAGTCATTGGCGTTGTAGCAAAGCGGCAATCTAATGAAATCCGATAAGTTAATTCGGGTACGTGAGAGCAGCTAACAACACTGTAGTGCCAAGTACCAAGGGTATGGGGAAAAGACATGGATACAAGATTTCTACAAGCCAATAAAGAAGCGCGCTGGGCCTTTGGCTTAACGCTGGCTTATCTGGCTGGGTGGATAATAACGGCGTATTTACCGGGTAACATTGCTGGGATAAGCGGCCTACCGGTCTGGTTTGAAGCCGCCTGTATCGCGCTGCCACTGGTGTTTATTGTATTTTGCGTTCTGATGGTGCGTTTTGTCTTCCGCGACATCTCACTGGAGGACGATAATGCAAACTGATGTTGTCCTGCCACTGGTGGGCTATCTGGTCATGGTATTTGGCTTATCCGTGTATGCCTATACCCGCCGCAAAACAGGAAATTTTCTCAACGAATACTTTATCGGCAATCGCTCGATGGGGGGATTCGTACTGGCAATGACCCTAACCGCCACTTATATCAGTGCCAGCTCATTTATCGGCGGGCCGGGTGCAGCCTATAAATATGGCCTTGGTTGGGTGTTATTGGCGATGATCCAGTTACCTGCGGTCTGGCTGTCACTGGGCGTTCTGGGTAAGAAATTTGCCATTTTAGCCCGTCGCTATAACGCCGTAACCCTCAACGATATGCTGTATGCCCGCTATCAGAGCCGGTTACTGGTGTGGCTGGCCAGTGTTAGCCTGTTGGTGGCGTTTGTCGGAGCCATGACGGTACAATTTATTGGTGGCGCTCGTTTACTGGAAACCGCGGCAGGTATTCCTTACGATACCGGCTTATTAATATTTGGTATCAGTATCGCGCTGTATACCTCTTTTGGTGGCTTCCGCGCCAGTGTGCTGAATGATGCTTTGCAAGGGCTGGTAATGCTGGTTGGCACCATCTTGCTACTAGTGGCGGTAATCCATGCCGCAGGCGGGCTGCATAAAGCCGTCGAAACCCTGCAACATATCGATCCAGCGCTAGTTTCCCCGCAAGGGGGCGATCAGATCCTCGATCTGCCCTTTATGGCATCATTCTGGATTTTGGTATGCTTTGGGGTCATTGGCCTGCCACATACCGCCGTGCGCTGTATTTCGTATCGTGATAGCAAAGCGGTACATCGCGGTATTATCCTTGGCACCATTGTGGTGGCAATCCTGATGTTTGGTATGCATCTGGCTGGCGCATTGGGGCGGGCGATCCTACCGGATCTGAAGGTTCCCGATCAGGTGATCCCAACGCTGATGATAACCGTGCTGCCACCGTTTGCTGCGGGGATCTTTCTGGCAGCACCGATGGCGGCGATCATGTCCACCATCAATGCTCAGTTGCTGCAATCTTCTGCCACCATCGTGAAAGATTTATATCTCAATCTGTGGCCAGATGAGTTGAAGAATGAACGTAAGTTGGCGCGAATTTCCAGCTTATCGACACTGGTTCTTGGGCTATTACTGCTGCTTGCCGCCTGGCGGCCACCAGAAATGATTATCTGGCTTAACCTGCTGGCCTTTGGCGGCCTGGAAGCGGTATTCCTGTGGCCATTGGTGCTGGGGCTGTACTGGGAGCGGGCCAATGCTCACGGCGCGCTTAGCGCGATGATTGTCGGTGCGGTATGCTATACCGTACTGGCCAGTTTCAACCTTAAAATAGCCGGTCTGCACCCGATAGTGCCGTCGCTGGTGCTCAATCTACTGGCGTTTTATATCGGTAATCAGTTTGGCGACCGGGCTAGAGCGCGACAGCCCGTGGTAGTTAACGCTGATTAGAAACGATTAATTTATATCAGCTCAATTATATACCCAATCGATTTCAAGATGCAGGAAGGCGGCAAGCGAGGGCATCCCGATGAGCTTACACAGTCAAGTGATTCGGGTGCGTGAGCACAGCCAACATCCCTGCGACTTGAAAGATTAAGGGAATTGAGCTTTTGAGAGAAAAGTTATGCCTTGGATTCAACTAAAATTAAACACTACCGGCAATCAGGCCGAATCCCTTGGGGATGCGCTAATCGAAAGCGGCGCAGTATCGGTAACGTTTCAAGATACTCACGATAATCCGGTGTTTGAGCCGCTACCAGGGGAAACCCGGCTGTGGGGTGATACCGATGTCATCGGTCTATATGATGCTGAAACCGATATGGCAGACGTGATTGCCATGCTGGAATACAATCCGCAGCTCGGTAAAGGTTTTGTCCATAAAATCGAGCAACTGGAAGATAAAGATTGGGAACGTGAATGGATGGATAACTTCCATCCAATGCGTTTTGGCGAGCGCTTATGGATTTGCCCGAGCTGGCGTGATGTGCCCGACCCAACGGCGGTCAATGTGATACTCGACCCCGGTTTGGCCTTTGGTACCGGCACCCATCCGACCACCGCATTATGCCTGCAATGGCTCGATAGCCTGGATCTGACCGGCAAGACGGTTATCGATTTCGGTTGTGGCTCTGGCATCCTGGCGATAGCGGCGCTAAAACTCGGTGCAGCGCACGCTATTGGCATCGATATCGATCCTCAAGCCATTCAAGCCAGCCGTGATAACGCGCAGCGTAACGGCGTTTCAGAGCGTTTGGCGCTATATCTCGCCAAAGACCAGCCGGCAGACTTATCTGCTGACGTGGTCGTCGCTAATATTCTGGCTGGCCCATTGCGAGAACTGGCTCCGCTGATAAGCGTCCTGCCCGTTGCAGGCGGGCATCTGGGTTTATCCGGCGTGCTGGCAACTCAAGCTGTGGGTGTCGCGCAGGCTTATGAGGATAAGTTCACCCTCGATGCGGTCGCTGAGAAAGAAGAATGGTGCCGCATCACCGGTATCAAAAAGTAAAAATGCAAGAACTGCCCTCGCGAACACAGTACACCAGCGCGGGGGGCAAGGTTGTCCATATCGAATGAGTATTGAGTGCAACCCAAGACAACTTTTTTTGTCCGAAATTTGATATACGACTGATTTATATCTGTGCTTTATCGTTGATTTGATGAATAAATCAGCACTATTGACCGCATTCATACTGCATAACCAGTCGATAATGATGTTGTTTAGCAGAAAATATCAAAGCGCATCATTTAACCAAATAGAATTAACATCATGTTATATATGAATAAATAATTAATTAACCCAGATTATCTTATTCTTTATTGCGCTTTTTTAATTAATTGGTCAAAGTTTGGCCTTTCATCTGAGCGCAAAAATGCGTAATATACGCGCCCTTACGGACACAGTGTGGTCATTCTTTGTCTATGCGCATTGGACACATCCAGCTTACAAATTGCCTGATTGCCGCTCCGATGGCGGGTATCACAGATCGCCCCTTCAGAACGCTATGTCATGGCATGGGGGCTGGGATGGCTGTATCTGAAATGCTCTCTTCTAATCCAGAAGTGTGGCGGACAGATAAGTCGCGTTTGCGCATGGTTCATAGTGATGAGCCGGGGATTCGTACCGTGCAAATTGCCGGTAACGACCCGCATGAGATGGCAGCAGCCGCCAGAATCAATGTGGCGAATGGTGCTCAAATCATTGACATCAATATGGGATGCCCGGCCAAGAAAGTGAATCGCAAACTGGCAGGATCAGCATTATTGCAGCATCCTGAACTGGTCAAACAGATCCTCTCCGCTGTGGTTAATGCGGTAGATGTTCCAGTAACGTTGAAGATCCGGACGGGTTGGTCGCCAGAACACCGTAACTGTATAGAAATTGCCCAACTAGCCGAAAACTGTGGTATACAAGCCCTGACGATTCATGGCCGAACCCGTTCTTGCCTGTTTAATGGTGAGGCGGAGTACGACAGTATTCGGGCAGTTAAGCAGACTGTTTCCATTCCCGTTATCGCGAATGGTGACATCACTGACCCGCATAAAGCCAGAGCGGTGCTCGACTACACTGGAGCTGATGCTCTGATGATAGGACGTGCCGCTCAGGGAAGACCTTGGATCTTCCGGGAAATCCAGCATTACCTGGACACAGGGGAGCTGCTGCCACCGATGCCACTTGGCGAAGTACAGCGCTTGTTAAACGGGCATATACGGGAATTGCACGACTTTTATGGTCCAGGCAAGGGATTTCGTATTGCACGTAAGCACGTCTCTTGGTATCTCCAGGAGCACGCCCCTAACGACCAGTTTCGGCGCACATTCAACGCCATTGAGGATGCCAGCGAACAGCTGGAGGCGTTGGAGGCATATTTCGAAAATCTTGCGTAAACAGAAAAAAGAGCTGACAGAACTATGTTCGAACAACGCGTAAATTCTGACGTACTGACCGTTGCAACCGTAAACTCACAAGATCAGGTGACTCAAAAGCCTTTGCGTGACTCGGTTAAACAAGCACTGAAGAACTATTTTGCTCAACTGAATGGTCAAGATGTAAGTGACCTGTATGAGTTGGTACTGGCTGAAGTTGAACAGCCATTGTTGGACATGGTGATGCAATACACCCGTGGCAACCAAACCCGCGCTGCCCTGATGATGGGCATCAACCGTGGCACGCTACGTAAGAAATTGAAAAAATACGGCATGAACTGATACTAGTCAGTTAAGTTGTTGTTTAAAAAGGCGTACTCCACACGGAGCGCGCCTTTTTTGTTAGGCCATTTCTACCCGGTTGCGCCCCTGCTGTTTCGCCCGGTACAACGCTTCATCCGCCTGTTTCAGGGCATCTTCTGGCGAGCCATTCTCACCATCCCAGTGCGCTACACCCAATGAAATCGTAATGGGGCGAACATCCGCTATCACCATCGTTTCGACATTATGACGTAGCCTGCTGGCGACCTGCCCAGCGACATCCCGTGATATACCTGGTAATAACATTAGAAACTCTTCCCCACCGCTACGGCACAGAATGTCGGTATCACGAGAGCTATCACGTATTTGCAACGCCAGTTGTTTGATAACTTCATCACCCACATCATGGCCGTAGGAGTCATTGATCATTTTGAAGTGGTCAATATCGAGCGCAATGGCGGAAAAATGCTGCCCGAGCTGTGAAATAGGTTCGAGGGTGGTTGCCAACCCACGGCGATTATACAGCCCCGTCATCGGATCGGTTTGTGCCTCAAATTTCAACTTACCAATTTTCTTTTGTAATAGGCTAATGCCTATCAATAACGCCCGCTTAAGTTGCGTCGATTCAAAATACCAAGATGGGATCTCTTTGATACTGTTGGCAATATCTGGCTTATCCATGTTATTGGCACTGCCCGCAAGTAGCCATAATGGGCGGGCAATCAGCCGGGAGAGCAGCCAAACCCCCAGCAACGTGAGTATCGCCAGCGGCGTGATATGGCCCAATCCCTTAAGCATTAGCCCTTCCAGCGGCTTTAAGGTTGATGCCTCCGGCCGCAGGGTAATGATTTCCCAACCTGATGGCTCTACAATGGCGTAGCCCGCCAACATCGACTCACCACCAGTACTGGTGACCATCAAACTCCCATTGGTCGCGGCTTTGGCTACCTCAGTGATGGGCCTTGGTTCCAGAATCTCCCCGATACGGTTCACATCCCGGTGATAAAGGATGCGACGATCACGGTCGAGCACCACGATGTAGGAACCATCACGATAGTAATGCTCACCCAATAACTCATTTAAAATACTTTGCTTACGCAGATAAATAGTCCCGCCGATATAACCACGGTACCGTCCATCCGGCGTAATGATAGGTGTCGATATATTGATAACGAGATTATTTGTAGCAGATATATAGGGTTTGCTGATTATCGGGCGGCGCAGCTTTAATGCTTCCACCGAACCTGGGGATGACAAGACGCGGCCTAATAACTGGAGGCTGTCTGGGGATGTTGCACGTATAACCCCATGCGCATCGGTTATCACCACCGAGTTAAAGCTGTCAGTCTGGTATTTTAGCCGCGCGGTTTCTGCTTGCAGAACGGCCTGATCATCAAAATGCTTAGCGGCGATCATGCTGCTGTAATGAAGCTGCTTTTGCGCACTTCTTAGGAAGATTTCAGTACTGGACGCCAGCTTAGTCGCATAAACACGATTAGCCTCCAGCGTGTTATCAATCAGTAACTACCGCTGTACTCGATAACTGGCATAAAAGCTGTTCGCCAACGTCACAAACGCGCTCATCACAGCCAGAATAAGGATTAAGCGACCTAAGTCGAGGCGGAAAATTTTGCTGGAAATAATAGAGCGTGACAAGACAGCATTCCTGAGACGATAAATAGCCATGTATAGCATTGACGGTAACACGAAAATAAGCCGAGAATCCGCCTATATCGACCGTGATATCATATTTATCTGCTCAGATTAATCGTTCTCACGCTATAGTCATTATTAACAACTATCTATACCAGAGTAATTGACGTTGCAGGAAGTGGATTGCTGACGGAAGTCTGACTTGGACTGATAATAGGGGTTGATTATGAACAAGCTGGTCATTGTCGTAGCACTCGCAGCCACCGTATTAAGTGGTTGTGCGAATAACAGAACGGCGTCTGGTGATACTTTCACTGCCTCTCAGGCACGACAAGTACAGACCGTCACTTATGGCACCGTGGTTTCTGCACGGCCGGTCACTATCCAAGGTGGCGATAAAAATAACGTCGCGGGTGCTATTGGCGGCGCGGTTGTTGGCGGGTTCTTAGGTAATACCATCGGTGGGGGCCGTGGTAATAGCCTGGCAACCGCGGGTGGGGTGGTTGCTGGTGGGATGGCAGGCCAGGGCGTCCAAAGTGCCATGAACAGAAGTGATGGTGTGCAGTTAGAAATCCGCCGTGATGATGGCAGCAGTATTGTGGTGGTTCAGGCGCAGGGGCCAACCCGCTTCAGTGCCGGTCAACGCGTCATTATTGCCAGTGATCGTAGCGGCACCGTGACGGTTTCTCCTCGTTAAAGCCAAAAGCCGGGGGCCATCCTCCGGCCTTTACGACAAAATCATTAATATCTTCACTTTATTTCACCACCAGCGCGCATCTGCGTAACAAGCTGTTTTATCACATCAAACACCGTACTCACGCCAGAAAATAGATGAAAAAACCATTCATATTGATTACATCAGTTGAATATTAGGTTGCCACGATGAATGTGTTGTGGTTTAATGCGTCATCGGTTTGGAACACAGACCTTATGAAAGCAGTTTTAGTAAAGCAGTCCTCAGTTCAAGCGCTATCCATAGATATCCCTTCTCCGTGAGTCTCCTCCTAAGTGCCTAAGTAAGTTACCTTCTGAAAACAGACCACGTTCGCTACACTATTGTGGCAAAAAAATTGAAGGAAGTATCTCTATGTCTAATAAAATGACTGGTTTAGTAAAATGGTTTGACGCTGGTAAAGGTTTTGGTTTTATCACTCCTGCTGACGGCAGCAAAGATGTGTTCGTTCACTTCTCTGCTATCCAGAGCAATGATTTCAAAACCTTAGATGAAGGCCAAAAAGTGGAGTTCTCTATCGAGAGCGGCGCTAAAGGCCCATCAGCGGTAAACGTAGTCGCTCTGTAATACAGCGTGATTAGGGGAGCAGGCTGCCGATAGCGATGACGGCCAGACCCGAGCAGTGTAGCCAGCTCCCCAAGTAAAGTATGAAAGTCGTACCCGGTTGACAGTAACATTTATGCAAGCAGTTTTAGTAAAGCAGTTCTCCGTATTAGCGTTATCAGACAGATACCTCTTCTCCGCGAAATTCCTTCTAAGTGCCCCCATAAGTTGTGCCCAAGCCTCTCCGCTCGCCTATGGCAGCAATATAAAAAAATTGAAGGAAGTATCTCTATGTCTAATAAAATGACTGGTTTAGTAAAATGGTTTAACGCTGATAAAGGTTTCGGTTTCATCACGCCTGCTGACGGCAGCAAAGATGTGTTCGTTCACTTCTCTGCTATCCAGAGCAATGATTTCAAAACCTTAGATGAAGGCCAAAAAGTGGAGTTCTCTATCGAGAGCGGCGCTAAAGGCCCAGCAGCGGCAAACGTTGTTGTGCTGTAAAGCCAATAATTAGAATAACTTACGATAGCGATGAAGGTGATAGCCCTGAGCAGTTAAGTTATTCTGAATAAAAAAAACCGCCTTAGTGCGGTTTTTTTGTTTTTGTATGGCACCAACCGCTTACTGTGACTTGCGCAATTCAATACCCACATCCCCACCGGGGTGTACCGCCAGTAATGTTTCTTTGCTAAAACCACTGCGAGCCATTAGACAAACACAAATGGCATCAAACAGTGCTAACACTAAAACAATGGATGTCGTAGCTAACATATTCAGCGGGTCTATCTCTTGCTGCACATGTGTTTTTAGCACTAAAGCAGAAACCTGCGCGATAGCCGACTGCTCATTCTCCGTCACGCTGATAATCTTCACCTGTTTGCGTTGCAGAGTCGGCAACAAACGAGTCAACTCATCTGAGTTACCGCCACGGGAAATGAGGATAATGATATCCTGTGGCCCCAGAAATCCTAAATCGCCATGCGCGGCATCGGTGGCATTCAAGTAAATCGCGGGTTGTTCCACACAAGCCAACATATGAGCCACTTTTCGCGCCGCAATACCTGATGTACCCACGCCCGTTACCGCAATTTTGCCACGGCACCCGGCCAGCATCCCCAGCACTTGTAACCACACTCGTTGATCGACATTATCCTTTAATGCTGCCAGCTCACGGCTGTAAGTCATCCATGCATCACTGGCCATCCGCCATTCATCACTCTGGCTCATGCCTCCTCCTGCATCAATTCCTGATAACGTATATGGTCGTGATACATCTGGTGGAACACCCGATATTTGCGATCGTAATAAGCTTTGATTTTATTAGTTTGCGGCGTGACCGTTTTACCAATTCGGCTCATGGCCGTCATCGCCTCTGGCAGCGACTCAAATACACCAGCGGCCACCGTGCCCATCATGGCGCTGCCCAACAGCATGGCTTCACTCTCTTCCGGTAACAACATGGCGCAGCCGGTAGCATTAGCATGTTCCTGCACAAAAATTGGATTCTTGGTGCCGCCGCCACTGGCCATCATGGTATCAATTCTATATCCATTCTGATTCATGGTTTCGATGATATGTCGCGTACCTAACGCCAGCGCCTGAATGGTCGCCAGATAGCGCAACGCCATATCCTCGAAGGTTATCGAGAGCTTCAATCCGGTAATAATACCGGTCAGATTCGGGTTAGCCCGCGGCGAACGGTTGCCGTGGAAATATGGCAAAATATGAATGTCCTTGGTCAGGAAGGCGATATTCTCCGGCTCCCCGGCAAGCTGGCGTAGAATGTGATTCAACGCCTCATAGATGGTTTCCCCTTTGCTTTTAGCCTGAGCCAATAACTCCGGATAACACGGATGTGTCTGAATAATATGATCAATTAAGGCTCCGGTTGCCGACTGCCCGCCCTCATTCAACCAGTATTCCGGTAGAATGGCAGAATAATATGGCCCCCAGATGCCACCAATGAAATGCGCAGAACGGGACATCGCCATATGTGCAGTGGAGGTGCCGCCAATCAGCGCAATTCGCCGATCAAAATTGGCATTTTCGCCAGTAACCCCGCTGGCACCTAAAATACCAATGGTGCCCGCGTGAGCATCAATAATCGAGACGCTGACCGCAGTGCCGGGGATCAGGCCCATTTCTGACGCCGCCCGTTGACTTAATCCTCGTCCCAATGGCTCCCCCATTGGTTTAACCGTAGCACCGATTTTCGCCGCATTGTTATCCAGCAAATCAGCCAGCCCGATCAATTTGAAATAGGACGGGGCCCAGCGATCCTCATGGCCCAGATAGGTCCATTTACATACCGTGGAACAGAGCGAACGGGTTTCATCTTTTGTTGCACGCCAGGTCAAAAAATCCGGTAAATCAAAAAGATGACCGACATTACTCCAGGTGGTTGGCATGTGCTGTTTTAGCCATAATAGCTTTGGCGTTTGCATTTCAGGTGAAATCACCCCGCCGACAAACTCCAGCACCGGGTGTTTGGTGGCATTAATCCGTTCCGCCTGCGTAATCGCGCGATGATCCATCCAGACAATCACGTTTTGCTCACTGCGCCCCGACGGGCTGACCGTCAGCGGATTGCCTTCTTTGTCCAGCACCACCAGCGAACAGGTGGCATCAAAACCCATCCCTTTCACCTGGATCGGGTTGATATCGGCCTGATTAACCGCATCGCGCACCGCATTACACACCGCCTGCCAGATGTTATCGGAAGACTGCTCCACAAAATCGGCCTTAGGCTTAAACATGGTGATTTCACGGCTAGCCTGCCCGACCATACGGCCCTGCAAATCGAATACTCCCGCTCTTGCACTGCCGGTTCCTACATCTACGCCGATAAAGTAACTTGCCATTGTTTTATCCCTCAATTCTTAAGCCTTACGATTCTGTAATGCGATAAAGAGGATCAGCACCCCACCCCATAACGCCATAGTCAGGTAGCTACTCACCCCCAGCAAATTCAGGCCACTTTCCAGTAATTGCAGTACCACCAATGCCAAAATCAGACCAATAATGCGGCCAAAACCACCATCCGGGTTAATCCCACCCAGCACCGAGGCCAGAATGGTCACCAACAGATAGGATTCGCCGTAACCGGCTTTGGCGGAGTTAAATTTTGCCATCATCAGGATGGCCGCCCCCCAACCCAATAAGGCTGACAGGATATAAACTGCAATCTGAACCCGATGGGTATTCACACCGCTAAAGCGAGTCGCCTGCTCATTAGAGCCGACCAGATAAATACTGCGCCCCAGCGTAGTATGTTCGAGCAGCACCCATAACCCTGCCGAAACCAGCAAGAACAGAATCATCGCCACAGGAATACCGGCAATAACACCGCTACCAATGTATTGAATTACTGGCGGGAATCCGGAGATAACATCCCCGTTGGACAACAAGATATTCAGGCCGGTAATCAGCGTCATGGTTCCCAGTGTGGCCAGAATCGGTGATACACCAATCACCGAAATCAACATGCCGTTTAAGGTGCCAATCGCCACCGCCACCAGCAATCCGGCGACTAAAGCCAACAGCAGGAACAACGGTTGATCTGGATGGCTAACAATGATGGCCGCCATGACTAATGAGCAAGCATTGGCTCCGGCAATAATCGATAAGTTAATGCCGCCAGTTAGCATGGTCAGCCCCATTCCCAGCGCCAACATGCCTAAAATGGGCAACTGCGAGGAAATAGACTGGAAATTACCCAAACTGAAAAAGCGTTGCCCCAAGGTCAGTGAGAAGGCCAACATCACTGCAATCAAAATCAGCAATTGCAGGCGGATAATGCGGTCGTCAGGAATCATTCGGTTTAGCCAGGTCATATCAGTGCTCCCTCAGCAATTTACGTTTTTCATTCCATGCGGTGCTACTGATACTCACCAAAATGATCGCGCCACTGAAAACCGTATGCCAGTAAGAGGAGACACTCAGTAGCGTCAGGCCGTTTTGTAAAAATGCCAGCAACATGACACCGAGCACAGTGCCGGTTAATGTGCCACGACCGCCACTCATACTGGTGCCACCGAGTACCACCGCGGCCAGTACCGTCAGCTCAAATCCCATCAATGAGTTAGGTGCAACTGATTGAGAAATCTGCGCCTGAACCACCGCCGCAACCCCCGCCAGCAACCCCATATAGCCATAGACATACAGATGCAACCGCAGAATATTAATGCCCAAACGGGAAGCCGCATCTTTGTTACTACCCATCGCAAATATCTGCCGCCCAAGACGGGTATAATTCATCAGCACACCGGTAAAGATAATGGTGGCAGCCAGGCAAAATAGCGGTAATGTCAGGCCATAGTCATAACCGTCACTGCCGGTAAACGAGAACCAGTTAATCCCGGTCATAAACCAATCTGGGAAGCCGTACAGCCAGGTGCCGTTAGTGAAATAAACCAGTAGCCCGTAGAACAGATTCAGCGTGGCAATGGTGATAATAATCGCCGGCACTTTCAGCCAATACACCAGCAATCCATTTACCAGCCCCAGTACCAAACCAACGGCCATAGCCAGAACGAATGCAAGTGGGAAGCTGCCACCGTGGGTAATCACCCATGATGCCATCACGTATTGCGCGATTGCTGTTACTGCCGGAAACGAGATATCAATCCCACCGGCGATCAGCACCACAAACAGCCCGCAAGCCAGAATACCCAAGATGGCATAACTGGTCGCGACATCGGTTAGGTTCCCCAATGTCAGGAACTCCGGGCTTTTCACACTCAGGCCAATAGCCAACAGCAATACCAGCAGGCCGAGATAAAACTCATGCCGCCCTGTTAGTTGACGTAGTTTTAGCTTATCCATTGACCACCTCGGCTACCTGTTGTTCGGTGCATTGATGCGGATAAAACTCGGCCACCAGTTCACCTTTGCGCATCACTAATATCCGGTGACTGTTGTAGTAAGCCTCCGGGATCTCGTCACAAATCATCAATACCGCCATTCCCTGCTCTGCCAGCGCCTTGGCAATGTGGTAAATCCCTTCTTTGTTGGCGATATCCACCCCTACCGTCGGGGAGTCGAGGATCAAAATACGCGGTTGCGTTGCCACCCATTTGGCAATGGCAATACGCTGTGCATTGCCACCAGACAGTGTTTTCACCGGCAGCGCGGTATCGGATACTTTGATGTTCAGATCCAACACCAGCTGTTTCACCAGCGCGCTAGCTTTGGTGTGATCCAGCAATCCACTGCGGGTATGCAATTTGTCGAAAACCGAGACAATAGTGTTGTCATAGATCGACTGTTCCATGATCAACCCTTGCGTTAGACGATCCTCAGAGACATAGCCGATCCCGTGGCGGATAGCATCGCGGTTATTGCGAAAATGCACCGGCTCACCGGCCACCCGCAACTCACCACTATCGGGTTGGGTCATGCCAAATAAGCTCAGACACAACTCGGTTCGGCCTGCGCCAAGTAAGCCAGTGATAGAGACAATCTCACCCTGATGTAGAGTCAAATCGATATTACGGTACTGCGTGCCACGGCTGAGTTTTCTCACTTCCAGCAAAGGTACAGCCTTGGCTGCCAGCGGTGGTAGCGGGCTATAAGTAAAGCGTTGGCCAGTCATCAGGAATGCCAACTCATGGCTATCTAACTCGCTGGCAGGCCAGGTGCCAATTAACTTACCATCGCGCATCACACTGATACGGTCGGCCACTTCCATCACTTCATCCAACCTATGGCTGACAAATACTACGCAGATGCCTTGTGATTTGAGGTCACGTACCACGTTCAACAAACCTTTCACCTCCTGGCTGGTCAGCGAGGCGGTGGGTTCATCCATAATCACCAAGCGGGCATCGGCAGCGATGGCGCGGCAAATCGCCACTAACTGGCGGTCGGCAATGGAAAGCTGTTCAACTTTTTTATCGGGATCGAGAGTCACGCCGACTCGCTGCATAGCGGCCAAGGCGCGCTCACGCATACTTTTGCGTTTCACCCAAAAGTCGCCACCCGGCAAATAGCGGTGGACGGCAATGTTCTCGGATACGGTTAAATTGGGGAATAATGACAGGTCTTGATAAATCACCTGCACGCCGTAGAAGAATGAGAGTTGCGGCGTAAACTGATGAAACAGTTTGCCGTCGATCAAGATACTCGCGCCTTTCTCTGGCTGATAAACTCCTGAAATCACTTTGATAATGGTGCTCTTGCCGCAGCCGTTCTGACCTGCCAGACAGTGCACTTCTCCTTTATTCAGCGTGAGATTCACATTATCCAGCGCCAGTACACCGGGGAACCGCTTACTGATATTTTCAAGAGTGATAAATGCGTTAGCCTGAGTCATGACAATACCTTCCCTAACGCCATTAGCATGGCGCTATGTTTGCAACCATTTGGTGATGATGGTGAGGGCCGCGGGGCTGATTTCCCGCGGCCTGATTTACTGTCTAACACGGCTAATCAGCCGGTAATCCCCAGATATGGCGACTGAAGGTCAGAAGCCTAACGTTTTCGCATTATCTTTGGTGACTTCGAGAATTTTGTTGAAACGAATCACGCCTTTCTCGCTATCCACATCAGCTTTACCCAAGCCGTCAACGGTCAGATCTGGTGTGATTTTCTGGCCTTTCAGCAGTTGATCGGCAATCACGACGACCGCAAAACCGGCGTCTTTCGGATCCCACAGCAATGCTTTCTTGATATCACCGCGCATCAGATAAGGTGCTGCTTGTGCTGGCATCGCAATACCGACCACAGCAATATGATCTTTAGCCCGTTTCTTGGCTACCGCTTGACCGGCACCGATTGGCCCCAGTGAACCGAAACCGATGATCCCTTTCATTTGCGGATAAGTTTTCATCAGATCCAGCGTGGTGGAGTAAGATTTATCAATGTTCTCGGCCACGGGCAGGCGTGGGGTGACTTCAAACATATCCGGGTATTTTTCTTTCTGATATTTAATGGCGTAATCAGCCCAAGCGTTATGCAATGGTACAGTCAGCGAGCCTACATAAATGGCATAACCGCCCTTGCCACCCATCGCTTTTGCCAGTTCGTCCATATTGGCCTGAGCATATTTCTCGCTATCGATGGTTTCAACATCCCACTGGCCGATGCGTTGATCGGGCGATTCATGAGTGAGTACCACGATACCTTTCTCTTGTGCTTTTTTGAGCACCGGCTCCAGCACTTTGGCATCGTTCGGTACCACAATAATGGCATCCACATTTTTAGCGATAAGATCTTCAATTACTTTAACTTGTTGCGCAGGATCTGGTGTTGCTGGCCCAACCTGATAAGCATTAATATTCAGTTTTTTTGCCGCTTCATTTACACCGACTTCCATGCGGGTAAACCAGGGAATACCAGTAACTTTCGCGACGACAGCAATTTCATATTTTTTCTCCGCCATCGTTTGCGTGGTGAACAGCATACATGCAGAAACAACACATGCATTCAGTAATGCGAGATTAAGTTTCATAGCAATACCTTCTTGTTTTTTTCAGGTAACGGGTTAGTTGCAGGGTGAAGAGTCCGTGGTGTTGTACCGTGACGGTATTATTTTCATGTGACTGCTTTTCACATAACGGAGGTTAACAAAGGAACACAAGAGGCTGCGCGACAAGTCGTCGCGAGATGTGATGCAAGCCCAAAAAGGTTAAATCTAATGAGTTAATACGTTAAATTTTGGTTAATTATCTAAGTAAATGAATGTAAGTGATCAGATAATAAGTTAATAAATGCAAAAACGACTAGATTAATTTACATAAATTAAACAATAAAGACGATATTATCTTTCTGTAGCACGCAGATATCTCCATGACATTCATCTTCGCGATAACAATTATCCAAAATTGGGATAAAGCTCTCACTCCCCTGCTGGTTGGGAAATACTCTGCACACTTTTCACTATTAACGACTGTCTTTACAGTAAAAAAACGCGTTATTTGTATCGATACAACTCAAGTATCGCGTTTGCCTTTGATCTTTTTCTTTCATTTATTACGGTTATGATATAATTAATTAAAAGCGTCTTCGCTACAGATAGCCTGCCTTTTATGCCAAATCACTACGCGACCCCCGCTTTTAATGTAAAAATTGCATCAATTATAGTATTCAGCAAAACAATAGTTGACCATCAGTGTCTGAAGATATGTACCGCTATCGAGTTATGTCCTTATGCGTTACACATTCGCACTTAACGCAAAATGATAGAGTTCATATGATAAAGCCGCAGAAATTCCATATTTCCCTACTCCGTCCACGCTATTGGCTAACCTGGTTTGGCCTTGGTGTCCTGTTTTTACTGGTGCAGCTCCCTTATCCACTCCTGAATAAATTAGGCATCTGGCTGGGTCGTACTTCGATGCGCTTCCTTAAACGGCGTGTTTCCATTGCACGACGCAATCTGGAGCTGTGTTTTCCTGATATGGACCAACAGACGCTGGAGCGCACCATCGTTGGTAATTTCGAATCTTTGGGCATGGGGTTGTTGGAAACCGGTATGGCGTGGTTTTGGCCTGACGCCAGAATTAAACGCTGGTTTACCGTTACCGGCCTGGATAACCTGAAAAAAGCACAGGAAGGTCATCGGGGGGTTCTGGTCATTGGTGTTCATTTTATGTCGCTGGAACTGGGTGGCCGCGTGATGGGGCAGTGCCAACCAATGATGGCCATGTACCGCCCACACAACAATAAAGTAATGGAACTGGTACAGACTTGGGGTCGTATGCGCTCGAATAAAGCGATGCTAGACCGCAAAGACCTGCGTGGCATGGTGCAAGCACTGAAAAAAGGTGAGGCCGTTTGGTTTGCACCGGATCAAGATTATGGCCCGCGTGGGAGCGTATTTGCGCCGCTGTTCGCGGTGGATCAGGCCGCGACCACCAGCGGGACCTTTATGTTAGCCCGGTTAGCAAAACCAGCACTGCTGCCGTTGGTTTTACTACGCAAAGCTGATGGCAGTGGCTATGACCTGCTGATCCAGCCTGCGCTAGAGGACTATCCGATTGATGATGAGATAGCCGCTGCCAGCTATATGAATAAAGTGATCGAAAAAGAGATCATGCGCGCACCTGAGCAATATCTGTGGTTACATCGCCGCTTTAAGACCCGCCCGGTTGGGGCACCGTCACTGTATTAAGTGAATTTCAGATAGCAAGAACCCGGCCCTCAAACCGGGTTTTTTATTCCCTAAAATCTACTCAATTACGGCCTGATTTTGACTGGTTTCTGCTTCCACCAGAGCATCTATCTCAGCAACATCGGCAACTGCTGCGGTAAGCTTACGCCCCGGTAAGGTTTTACATGCGGCTCCCCCCTCAGGTGGTGCGGTGGTGGGGTAAACCTCTTTCGGCGAAATGTACACCGGTGTGGTGGCCACAAAGCCATCGCTGAAAGTAGCTTCAATGAAGGTCGCTTGCCAGCCCGTGGCTGGGGCGCTGAGTGCGACTTCAAGGGTATTCGACGGGGTTACCGCCAACGGGAAGGCGTTATATCGCACATCACAAGCGTAACGAAAATCGCGGGCATGGGGGTTAATCGCCGTCCAGAGCAGTACCTTCTCTGGAACCTCTGATAAACTGACCGTCAGTGTTTGCACCTTATCTTTCATGCCAATACTGCTATTCAGTTGCGGCATGGGTATCGATTGCTGAAAGCGATTAACAAAGGTAATCAATGATTGTTCGCTGAATGCTTTGATACCATAGTGGCTGGTATTAGGCGCGACGCGAAGTGCTTTGCTGTTCGGTAATTTATCGTAGTAAAAATCAGTATTATCAGGCACATAAAAATCATCGCCACTGGCGTTGATGATGTACTTGGGAATATCAAGGCGGGATTGATACTCAGTACCCAAATACTGCAATGGATCAGATATTTGCATCAGTTTGGCAAAACCTGTGCTATCGAGTTTTTTATCAATCTCTTGCTGATAGTAGGGGGTAAACGCAATCGGCCAGTTACCGCCATAAGATTGATACATATGCTCCAACGCGACACGGGTATCCAGCAGGTCAATCACAAACGGCACAATGCCCTCAACACGCGGTTCAGCAATGGCGGTGAGCCAGGTGGCCCAACCGCGCTTAGATAAGCCAGTGACCATAAAACCGCTTAATGCTTTATCTGGTAACTCCTGCTGCACCATCGTCATGGCTTGAGAAATAGCCGCCGCCATAGGTACATGCAGTGGCAATATAGAGCGTGCCTCTGGTGCATCCATAAATAAAGCCCAGCTACGAGCGACGCTATAATCTTCTTTAAGTGGCTCTCCATCCGCTTGATATTCAAGATATTGATTAGGGACAGTGCTGACAGATACCACGACCGTATTTGTGGCACGCGCAATCGCTTGTAAAGTATCTATCGAAAAATCCGTTGGGGCAGAGGGCGAAATGGTGGCGGTGCCGTGGTTAGTCCCGTTGTTGATAACCACTAACGCGCGTTTTGATGTGCTGGTCTCGGGTATAAAGACTTCAACTTCGTGCTGCCACGCCGCAGGTGATACCAGATTGCCGGGCGACCAATTCTGTGAAGTGAGTTGGTAGCGCCGCCACTCCAACCCCGGCAGGCTCTCCTGACTCAGTAAATTGTAGATAAGCGGTTCTGCTGCCAGCTTCTCCCGGTAACAGGCGAGAACCTGCGTAAAATCTGTATTGCTGCATGTTGTTGATTTGGCATCCGTTGATGCTAAACAACCGGCCATTGACGACAATGGCAACCCAAGCACCAAAATCAAAGCAATTATATAACGAGGCATCATCCCTATCCTTTTCTGTCATGTGTTTCGGTTAAAACACGTTCAAGAAGATTAGATAACGAATCAGAGATGTAAAAAATCCGAATTTCACCTGTATCTAGCGTTTTTTATGATATTACCGTTCCAAAATACATACGGTGAATAGCGCCAATCCCCCTTATTCCCCACTCGCCCTGAACATAAGATTTTCTGCGCTAAAAGCTTCAGTTTGCTGTTAAACGCGCTATTTATGACCGAAGGCACCAGTGATCCAAGTCGGGATAGCACGGTTTAAAGATACCCGTCTGGTCATCATCGATAGGGTGATTTTTATGGATCGCGGGGGAAATAGTTGATCAAGCGAATGCTTCTCCAGCCCAAAATCAGAGCGCACCCAGTTTTTTTTTGGCACAGGTTATTCACTACGAATTCATTACTTTGGGAATTTCATTGTGTACTTATAGGTGAGGGCATCCTCACCCTTTTTTACCCTTACTCACCCACAATATTGTCAAACAGAATTCGGTCGTGAGTGATATGCGACTCTGGACATAAAAATACAAACTTAACATCGGTTGTTGCGGCCAGTTGATGGGTTGTATCAGGATAAATACAGAATACTGAACCTTTAGCAAACTCATCTACGCGCTTACTTTTTAACGCCCCAGCAATAACATCCGCAGTCCAGATAGCCCCTTTTCCTATACCATTCTTCACCTTTGCTATGACTGTGGCATCCTACGCATTCCCCCTGCGTAACCTTGGCTCCATAGGCCTGTAAACCTACTTTTTAAACATCGTGATAATTGATATTCCAACCTGAGTATCTTCTATCGCATTATTATCATTAAAACCCGCGAAGTTTATCATATGACATCTCCTTACGTATGACAGAGTCAATAATGCACTGCAAGGTAAAAGTAACTTGCTATTTAAAATCATAGGAAATAAACGTTAACCATACTAATAATTAATTAGTATCGGGAGATGAAAAAATGGAAAAATCACCCGCACCACTTAAAGCTTTAATACAATCTTGGGCGAACAGCTAAGAACTGCCGGGGCCAAAGATAATAAATCAAGATTTATTCATGAAAACAATAGATACTATAAATTATTATCATAACCTGATAAACACTCTCCAACAGAGAATGGGAAGTGTTATTTTATATTCATTCCAAAGTAAAAATATTGCCAACAAACTGGGTTTATCGACAAGGATTGCCTGTAATATCACCCAAGCCATCTATAATAAAGCAGGAGTTTCCAGTAAACGACAAATTATAGATTATTGTTATGAACAAAAAATCAATAACTATATTCCCCAAAGCTTCTTCGAATCCACAGGCTCTTTTACATTAATATGATGCCAAATAAAAACCAGCATCAATGATGATAACTACCACAGCAAATGCCCTATCAGCGGTGCACCGATAACCGTAATAATACCCGCCAGCATCATCACCAGGCTGGATACCACCCCCTCTTGCTGCCCCATTTCATACGCTTTGGCCGTCCCTGCACCGTGAGAGGAAGCCCCCAGGCCCGCGCCTTTTGCCAGGCCACTGCGCACAGAAAGGCGTAAAAACAGCAAATCCCCTACCGCCATGCCAAACACCCCAGTAATCACCACAAATAGCGCCACTAAATCCGGTTGCCCCCCCAACTGCTTGGCCGCTTCCAATGCAAAAGGCGTGGTAATCGAGCGCACCGCCAAGCTGCGCTGTACTTCTTCTGAGAGAGTCAATAACTTCGCCAACCACACCGAGCTGACCACCGCCACGGTAATCGCGGTGATAACCCCCGCAGTCAGGGACAACCAGTGACGGCGAATAATCGACAGATTCTCATAAACCGGCACCGCAAACGCGATGGTTGCTGGCCCCAATAGCCACAATAACCAATGCGTTTCACCAATATAATCCTGATAAGAGATATGGGTAACCACCAGCAGCAACACCAACACCAGCGGCGTCAATACCAAGGGCATCAACAATAGTGACCGGCGGCGGCGATAGAGTTTTTTGTTGGCAAAATACAGTGCCAGCGTGGCAAGAAAGCACGCGATGCTGATAATAAAATCATTCATGATGATTAGACTTGCGGCGTTGTAGCCACACCTCAAAACGGTAAACCCGGTCAACCACCAAACCCGTTGCCGCCAGGGTTAGTGAGGTACTGACCGCGATAACAGCGAAAATCTTCCAACCGTCCACCATGATTAACTGGGCATAATTCACCACCGCCACCACCGCTGGAACAAAGAACAACAGCATTTCAGCCAACAGCCAGCGTGAACCGGCCTGAACCCAGCGCACCGGTAAAATGCGCAACATAATCATAGCCAGCAGCAATAACATCCCAACGATATTAGCCGGTAACGGCAAGTGGAGTACGTTAACCAGTTGATCAGAAATAATAAATATCCCAGCATACAACGCGACCTGAACCGGTACTTGTAAACGCGTGAGAACAGACGGCGCAAAACTGTGTAACGCCAACGACATGAGAAACCCCAATGGGAAATTTTGACAGTGTTTAGTATAGGCCGCAGGTAACATTGCTAAAAATGAATTAAAATCATTGTTATCATGCCTAAATGGCATACTTCTCCGCTCGCCGACAGGAAAAATAATGGATATTCGAACACTGCGTTATTTCGTCGAAGTGGTGCGCCAGCAAAGTTTCACCCGCGCGGCAGAAAAGCTGTTTGTTACCCAACCCACCATTAGCAAAATGCTGCGTAATCTGGAAAATGAATTGGAGTGCAGCTTACTCACGCGTGAGGGGCGACGCCTGCATTTGACCGACAGCGGGCAGGCGGTTTATCAGCGCGGGCTGGCTATCCTCGATCAATTTCAGCAGTTGGAAGCGGAGCTGGAAGATATCAGCTCATTGAAGAAAGGTAAGCTGCGACTCGGCATTCCGCCGATGGTTGGCACGCAAATGGCAGTACTTATCAGCGAATTTCGCCGCAGTTACCCCGGCGTAGAACTGCAAATTGCCGAATTTGGTGGTTTAACCGTGCAACAGGCGGTGCTCTCCGGTGAATTGGATTTAGCCCTGACCGCCCTCCCCGCTGACGCCGATTTGCCGCTGACATCATTGCCGCTGTTTAGCCATCCATTATGTGTGGTGGTGCCACGCACCGCATTCTGGCTTAACCGCACCACCCTCACTATTCCTGAGTTAGCTGACCAGCCGATTCTGATTTATAACGAGGATTTTGCCCTCTACCGCCAGTTAATGGATGCTTTTGCCGCTGGGGGATTTACGCCGCAAATCGCCGTGCGCAGCGGCCAGTGGGACTTTCTGGCCGCGATGGTGCAAGCCAATATTGGTATCGCCATCTTGCCAGAGCCTATCTGTCAGCGGCTGGATAAGAACGCACTATTATGGCTACCATTAGAACCGCTGATGCCGTGGCAGTTGGGGCTTATTTGGCGTCAGGGCAGCTATCTTTCTCACAGCGCGCAGGCATGGATTAGCCGCTGCCGGGAATTTTGGCCCAATGGTTCGTTGGTGGAAATAAAACCGGCCACTGATCAGTGGCCGGATTAGGGGATATTAACCGAGGTTAATGACAAAGTGCCTGTAGTGGTGAAAACAGGCAGATCGTAAAGACGCCGTAAACCCATCCCTTAGCGCGGACGCTTTACTCTTCTACTTGTCCTCACCTTGCAAGATCGAGTCGTCGGGGTTTGTCAGCCGTCTGATATTAACCTTCTTTTTCGATCAACAATGCTTCCAGCAAGTCCAAATCGTGCAACAGTTTTTGCAGTGTTTCATTACTGATTTTCTGCGTCGCGCGCAAATGATACAACTCACCGCGTTCAGCCCGCAGCGCGGTTAAGCGAAAGCGTCGCTCCAGATTTTCGATAAGTAAAGTGTTCTCAATTTCATCTTTACTGCCGGTGCGTCGTCGCAAAGTCCCGATAACGCGAGAGCTGACCTCTTTCAGCAATTCGGGATCGATATTCTCCTCGCTGCTGGCCGCCAGACGCTCTTCCATCTTGTTTAAGCTGACAATCGCCACTTCCGCCGCCGCCGCCTTCGCAAAACGCACTTCTTCACGGCTGGCACTCTTATCTGCAACTCTCACGCCACGCAGTAACGGCGGCAAAGCAATCACCCCAACAATAACCGATAACAAAATGACGCCGGTGGCGATAAATACCAACTGATAACGGGATGGGAAAGCGGAACCATCGCTAAGGAATAATGGAATTGACAGAACACCGGCAAGCGTAATCGCTCCACGCACCCCGGCGAATGAAGCAACCCACAACTCACGGGTGGTATAATTGCCAAATTCCAGTGGCCGCTTGGTCAACACGCGCTTGCTGATTTTCTTCATCGCCCACAACCAGCTAAAACGCAGCACCAGCAACGCGCCATAAATAATGGCAACATCGGCAAACAGGTTCCAGGTTTGGATGGTCGGGTCCAGTTCTGCCTGCACGATAGAGGTTTCCAGAATCCCCGGCAGTTGCAGGCCCAGCAGGATAAACACCATGCCGTTAAACACGAACTCCAACATTGACCACACGCTATCAGCACGTAACCGCATCGCCAACGGCGCATTACGAATAACCCCTGACTGGCTGATGGTCATACCCGCTGCGACGGCGGCTAAAATGCCGGAGACACCAATATGTTCTGCAATCAAGTAAGAGGCGAACGGCAGCAGCAGCAGCAAGACGATTTGTGTTGCCGGATCATCACCGCTCCAGCGGCTCATCAGGCGCAGCGACTTACTGTATAGCCAGGTGACGGCGACACCGGCCAGCAGGCCGCCAATCGCCACTTTCAAGAATTCCAGCGTTGCACCAGACACTGTAAACACCATCGTGCCCATCGCAACAGCAATAGCAAACTTCAGCGCCACCAGACCGGAGGCGTCATTCATCAATGCCTCCCCTTCCAGTACGCCCATAATTGATTTCGGTATGCGACCTTTCCCCACGATACCGGATAACGCCACAGCATCGGTTGGCGACAGTACTGCCGCTAGCGCAAAGGCCGCCACCAGAGGAATCCCCGGTACCATCCAGTAAATCAGATAGCCGATGCCCACCACCGTGACCAGCACTAATGCCAGTGCCAGACCAAAGATCTCGCGCCCGTGGTGAATAAACTCCCGCGTCGGCGTCTTCCAGCCATCGGCAAATAACAGCGGCGGAATAAACAGCACCAGGAATAATTCCGGATCAAAATCGACATGCAAACCAAAGTGGGGAAAGGCCAATAAGGCACCACAGACAATCTGCATCAGAGGAAGGGGAATTTGAAACGGTAACATCCGCGTGACAACGCCAGAAAGCGATACCACCAAAATCAGGATGAGGATTGTAAAAAAGATTTCCATGCTTTCCTTAGACTCAACACGACATTCGTTCTGACATACCCGCCCATCACCAGGGCTGAAGTGTAGCTTTTGATAGTAGATCACTTTTTCATGTAATGGGGAAAAAAGCTGTTACAAATGGTAGGAAAAACAAAGATAGGAAGGTTATTCAGAATAGTCTGGCATCAGGGCCGCATTGACTGCTGATGCCAGTATAAATCTGCAATAGCGTGAACTTAAATCGCCCAGCCGCCAGCATAGAATGCCACCAGCGCTACCGCAATAATCACCGTACCGAGATTCAATTTACGCCATTCACCAGAAAAGATGCGGCCAATGACCAGTGAGCTGAAGCCCAGCATGATACCGGTCACGATATTACAGGTCAGCACGATAAACACCGCACACAGTAAGCCCGACATGGCATCTACGAAGTCTTCAAAATCCAGTTTGGAAACGTTGCTCAGCATCAGCAAACCGACGTACATCAGAGCCGGTGCTGTGGCATAAGCGGGAACCAAATAGGACAGCGGTGAGAGGAACAGCATCAACAGGAACAGGATACCGACGACGGTTGCTGTCAGACCGGTTTTGCCGCCTGCCGCAGTACCGGCCGCAGATTCAATATAAACCGCCGCAGGAGCCGCCCCCACTAAACCGGCGAAGATGCTACTGACGGAATCAGAGGTCAGCGCTTTACCGCCACTGATGATCTGGCCATCTTTATCCAGCAAATTTGCCTGCCCTGCTACCGCGCGGATAGTCCCGGTGGCATCAAATACGGCGGTCATCACCAATGCCAATACACTTGGCAACACCACCGGCTTCAAAGCACCCATGATATCAAGACTGAAAATCAATGAGTTACCATCAGCGTCAGCCAGGCTTGGCATGGCAAACAGCCCTTGATAAGTCACGCTGGGATCAAAAATCAGTCCGATAACTGAGATGGCGATAATCACCAGCAGAATGCCACCCGGCACCCGCAGTTTCTCCAGGCCAAAAATCACCGCCAGACCCAGCAAGGTCATAATCACCGGGAAAGAAGTAAATGCGCCCAATGCGACCGGCAAACCTTCGATAGGGTTTTTGATAACCAGGCCGACACCGTTGGCGGCAATCAGCAGCAGGAACAGACCAATCCCAATCCCCGTACCATGCGCCACGCCCATCGGCAGGTTACGCAATATCCACGAGCGGATACCGGTGACGGAGATAATGGTAAACAGCACCCCCATCAGGAATACCGCCCCTAATGCCACGGGAATACTGATGTGTTGGCCTAATACCAAACTGAACGCAGTAAATGCAGTCAGTGAAATAGCACAACCAATTGCCATTGGCAGATTTGCCCACAAGCCCATGAGCAGAGAGCCAAGGCCCGCCACCAGACAGGTTGCAACAAACACCGCCGTTGGTGGGAAGCCCGCTTTACCTAACATGCTCGGCACAACAATCACCGAGTAAACCATAGCCAGAAAGGTTGTTAGGCCAGCCAGCACTTCCTGACGTACATTACTGCCACGTTCACTCAACTTGAAAAACGCATCAAGCGAACTCTTCGGCTTTAATGCCTGATTCGCTTGAGGATTGGTGCTAGACATGGTGATGTCCCCTGTGTGTCATTTTTAAAATAGTCAGCAAGTCACACGCTTTTCCCATACGTAATCGTTTCCGTTGCTGCCGATTAACTCATCAACTCCGCCATTACGCAAATGGTGAAGAGAATAGCAAACGATTAGTTGGGAACACGCATGACTGAAAAAAATCGAAGTTTAAGGTGGATGAAATTCAAGGCAAACGATTATCTAGCTATTCACAGCGACTAATCAACACCAGATAGCCACATTTACTGCATTTTTTTACATTAATTTGTTTGGACGCATTTATTCTCAGGGGAAATCAAAGTGTGAGCAGCCTCACACCTGTTTTGTTTGCGTAATTCTTAATAGCTAATGATGGATTATTAGCTTTCTAATTTAAAAGCGCCGCCCTTTTCAATCGCCTGTTGGTAAGCTGGGCGCTGATGGATGCGCACTAAGAAATCTTGCAGTTTCGGGAACCCCGCAAAACCGCCGCGCATATTTATTGCCTCAATAGGAAAACTCATCTGAATATCTGCCGCGCTAAAATCGCTGCCAGCAAACCATTGATTCTTTTCTAAATGCTGTTCCAGATAATCGCGGTGAGTGGCAATTTGCTTATTCAGGTAACTTTTCTGTACCCCATCACCCAATGCTTTGGCGACCGGACGGATAATCCACGGTACTGGCGGCCCACCCAGGCGGCTGAAAATAAGTTTCATCACCAGCAATGGCATCAGTGAACCTTCGGCATAATGCATCCAATAACGGAACTGCTGACGATCATAATGGCCGGTGGGTTTAAGCAGCCCTTGTGCATCATAGGCTTCCTGCAAATACTCAATGATGGCACCCGATTCCGCCAGTGTTAAGTCACCGTCAGTAATCACCGGTGATTTACCCAGCGGATGGATTTTCTTCAATTCAGATGGTGCCAACAAGCTGCCAGGATCGCGCTGATAGCGCTTCAACTCATAAGGTACTTGCAATTCTTCCAACATCCACAAGATCCGCTGTGAACGTGAATTATTCAGATGGTGAACAATGACCATAGCTAAGCTCCAGATGGTAAGTGACAGAATGAGTTGCAACTATTGATACATGATTATAGTTGAGTCACGGATAGCGCTTTACTATTCTGATATCACCGTAAAAAACAGTCTTTAGACTGTAAACTCCAATAACAGCTTAAGAGTTGTATTTTGCTTTTACAGCTTATTCATTGTATTGTTAAATTACAGTTTATACACTGTATTTTGCTACTGTGCACCATTCTCTGCTGAGAGGTCTTGATGGACTATCCCATTAAAATTTTGAGTCAATTACGCCCGACGTTGATTGGTTTTCGAAAAAATAAAGGGCTGACTCAGGCCAGCCTGGCACAACTGTTAGGTATCACCCAGCAGTCCTATGCAAAGCTTGAAGCTGATCCCGCCTCGGCCAGTGTTGAACGGCTTTTTAAAGTATTACAACTTTTAGACGTAGAACTGATCCTTGGTGAGAAAAAAAACGCCAACTCGTATCCCAGTAAAACCCACCAGCCAGAACAAAGCCAGACGATAGATTTACCGTCAAAACAAGAGGATTGGTAATATGGCTCGTCGCATTCAACGGCTCAATATCTGGATGAATGGTCAGCATGTTGGCTATTGGGAAAAAAATCGAGGTGAAGAATCACTGGTTTATTCCCAAGAATGGTTAGCAAACGAACAAGGTCGCCCGCTATCGTTATCATTGCCTTTCACTGCCAATAATCAGGTTTATAGAGGTAATATTGTCCGGGACTATTTTGATAATTTATTGCCCGATAGCGATGATATCCGGCGGCGGCTGGCAACTAAATATCACGCTGACAGCATCAGCCCTTTTGATCTACTCGTTGAATTAGGGAGAGATTGTGTCGGTGCAATACAATTGCTGGCTGATGATGCTCCTCCCTCTGATCTATTCTCAATTCAACAACAACCACTAACAGAAAGCGATGTGGCTCGCATCCTACGAAACTCATTATCTGACAATGCATTTGTGCACCCTGAACACGATGAGGATCTCAGATTATCTATTGCTGGAGCACAAGAAAAAACAGCCCTTTTGTTTCACGACAACCGATGGTGCCTCCCATTGGGCAGCACTCCCACCACCCATATATTCAAACTTCCGTTGGGTTTAGTCGGCAATATGCAAGCTGATATGAGGACCTCGGTTGAAAATGAATGGCTGTGTGCAAAAATTCTGGCAAGTTATAACTTGCCGGTTGCCCGTTGTGAAATTGGCCAGTTTGAAGATCAAAAGGCATTGATTGTTGAGCGTTTTGACCGACGGTTATCGCGTGACAAGAGTTGGATCGTCAGATTGCCGCAAGAAGATATGTGTCAGGCCACAGGGACTTCCCCCTTAAAAAAATATCAAATGGATGGTGGCCCCGGTATTACCACCATAATGGAGATTTTGAGTGGTTCGGATAATGCCAGTGAGGACAGAAATGCTTTCTTTAAAACGCAGATTATTTTCTGGTTATTGGCCGCAACTGATGGACATGCAAAAAACTTTAGCATTACGCATTTGCCTGGGAATCATTATCACCTCACCCCGCTTTACGATGTGCTATCGACCCACCCGATTATTGGTTCGGGCCGTTATCAAATTGCATCCCAAAAAGCCAAGTTAGCGATGGCGGTGAGAGGGAGTGAAAATTACTATTTGATTAACCAGATTCAACGCCGTCATTGGCGAAAACAGGCAGAATTTGTTGGACTAGGAGCGATTCAAGCTGACACTATTATTGATGAAATAATTGCCGCAACCCCACGGGTTATCACACAAGTACAAGCCCAACTTCCGGCTAATTTTCCTGCTGACTTAGCAGATAATATCCTTGCAGGCCTTGATCGACAGTGCAAAAAAATAGCTGCAATGCCTTGAAGATGAATAATTTAAGTATAAAAAAACCCAGCTATTACACTGGGTTGGTTTGATTTCTATTACTAATTTGCGTAGATCAGAACGGAATATCGTCGTCGAAATCCATTGGTGGCTCATTGCCGCCTTGTGGTTGCGCAGCTGGTGCTGATTGAGCCGGGCGTGAAGCCTGCTGACCACCGCTGAACTGGCTGCCACCTTGTGGTTGCTGAGGCTGACCCCAACCGCTTTGCGCGCCGCCGTCTTGTGATGCACCACCACCCGCCGGAGCACCACCGCCTTGACGACCACCCAGCATTTGCATGGTGCCGCCGACGTTAACCACAACTTCAGTGGTATATTTCTCAACACCAGCCTGATCTGTCCATTTACGGGTTTGCAATGCGCCTTCGATATAGACCTGAGAGCCTTTGCGCAGATATTCACCAGCAACTTCTGCCAGTTTGCCGAACAACACCACACGATGCCATTCCGTTTTTTCTTTCTGCTCGCCGGTTGCCTTATCACGCCAGCTTTCGGAAGTGGCCAGGGTGATATTGGCAACAGCGCCGCCATTAGGCATGTAGCGGACTTCCGGGTCTTGGCCCAAATTCCCGACCAAAATCACTTTGTTTACGCCTCTGCTGGCCATGTGAACTCTCCTGATGAAATAAATTTTGTACGGTACATACCCTAAATAATTCGAGTTGCAGGAAGGCGGTAAGCGAGATAATACCGATAAGCTTACTGTAGTAAGTGATTCGGGTTATTAAGCGTGGCCAACGCACATGCAACTTGAAGTATGACGAGTATAAGCGAGTAAGTTTAACACGCTAGCGGGTAAACGGCACAACTGATCATCACTGCGCAATGCATTGCAAATTTATTGCAATAACTGCCTTAATTGCACCCGGATACTGGATATCCATTCAGGTTTTTTTGTGTCATAATTATCCGTTTCGTACTGGCTGTGTCCTTTTTTGGCGTTGCAAAATGCGTCTATACATTACTCAAAGTGATTGGAATTGCAGGTAGGCGGCAAGCGAGCAAATCTCGGTGAGCTTACAACCAGTAAGTGATTCGGGTGAGTGAACGCAGCCAACAACCCTGCGGCTTCAAGTACGAAGAGTAAAAAAGGGCATGGTGAGAGGCTCAGTTTACATCCGGGAAATGTTTGAATGGATAATATCGAAGTTCGGGGCGCTCGCACCCATAATCTTAAGAATATCAACCTGATTATCCCGCGCGACAAACTGATCGTGGTCACCGGTCTATCGGGTTCAGGCAAATCCTCACTGGCTTTTGATACCCTGTATGCCGAGGGCCAACGCCGCTATGTTGAGTCTCTTTCCGCCTATGCGCGCCAATTTCTATCGCTGATGGAAAAACCGGATGTCGACCATATTGAAGGTCTGTCTCCGGCCATCTCCATCGAGCAAAAATCGACTTCTCATAACCCGCGTTCTACCGTGGGCACCATCACTGAAATTCATGATTACCTGCGTTTGCTGTTCGCCCGTGTCGGCGAGCCACGCTGTCCGGATCATGATGTACCGTTGGCGGCCCAAACCGTCAGCCAGATGGTGGATAACGTCATCACCCAGCCCGAAGGCCGCCGCCTGATGCTACTGGCACCGGTGGTAAAAGATCGCAAAGGCGAGCATACCAAGACGCTGGAAGGCCTTGCTATGCAGGGCTACATCCGTGCGCGGATCGACGGTGAGGTTTGTGATCTGTCTGATCCACCGAAATTAGAACTGCAAAAGAAACACACCATTGAAGTGGTGGTCGATCGCTTTAAAGTGCGCGAAGATCTGGCTCAACGGCTGGCAGAATCGTTCGAAACCGCATTGGAGCTTTCCGGTGGGACTGCTATGGTCGCCGATATGGATGACCCTCACGCCGAAGAACTGTTGTTCTCCGCCAACTTTGCCTGCCCGATTTGCGGCTATAGCATGAGTGAGCTGGAACCGCGCCTGTTCTCCTTTAACAACCCGGCCGGTGCCTGCCCGACCTGTGATGGTCTGGGTGTCCAGCAGTTCTTTGATCCAGACCGCGTGCTACAAAACCCTGAGCTGTCACTGGCCGGTGGCGCGATTCGTGGCTGGGATCGTCGCAACTTCTATTACTTCCAGATGCTGCGCTCACTGGCTGATCATTATAAGTTTGATATCGAAGCACCGTTTAACTCGCTGGATGCCGCAACACAGAAAGCGGTATTGTACGGTTCCGGTAAAGATACTATTGAATTCAAATATATAAATGACCGCGGTGACACCACCGTTCGCCGCCATCCATTCGAAGGTGTGCTGCACAATATGGAGCGCCGTTATAAAGAAACGGAATCCAGTGCGGTGCGTGAAGAACTGGCTAAATTTATCAGTAACCGCTCTTGTGCATCCTGCCACGGCACCCGCTTGCGCCGCGAAGCGCGCTATGTGTTTGTAGAAAATACCACGTTGCCAGAGATTTCAGAACTGAGCATCGGCCATGCGCTGAGCTTCTTCCAAAACATGAAGCTCAGTGGTCAGCGGGCGCAAATCGCCGAAAAAATATTGAAAGAAATTGGCGATCGGCTGAAGTTCCTGGTTAACGTCGGGCTAAACTATCTGTCACTGTCCCGCTCTGCGGAAACCCTCTCCGGTGGTGAAGCGCAGCGTATTCGTCTGGCCAGCCAGATTGGTGCCGGTTTGGTGGGTGTCATGTATGTGCTGGATGAACCGTCCATCGGTTTGCATCAGCGCGATAACGAACGTCTGCTGGAAACACTGATCCATCTGCGTAATCTGGGTAATACCGTGATTGTGGTGGAACACGATGAAGACGCTATCCGCGCCGCTGACCATGTGATTGATATCGGCCCCGGTGCCGGTGTGCATGGTGGTGAGGTGGTAGCAGAAGGGACTGTCGATGACATCATGGCGGAACCGAAGTCACTGACCGGCCAGTTCCTCAGCGGTAAACGCGAAATTGCTATTCCAGCACAACGTGTCGCCGGCGATCCGACCAAAGTATTGAAACTGATTGGTGCCAGCGGTAATAACTTGAAAGATGTCACTCTGACGCTGCCTGTTGGGTTATTTAGCTGCATTACCGGTGTTTCTGGCTCGGGTAAATCGACGCTAATCAACGATACTTTATATTGCATCGCACAGCGTCAGCTAAACGGCGCGACCAGTAATGAACCCGCGCCGTATCGTGAGATTCAAGGGCTGGAGCATTTCGATAAAGTCATTGATATCGACCAAAGTCCGATCGGCCGTACCCCACGCTCTAACCCTGCGACCTATACCGGCATCTTTACGCCAATCCGCGAGTTATTTGCCGGTGTACCTGAGTCTCGTACCCGTGGTTATACGCCGGGCCGTTTCAGCTTTAACGTTAAAGGTGGGCGCTGTGAAGCCTGTCAGGGTGACGGCGTCATTAAAGTCGAAATGCACTTCCTGCCGGATATCTATGTGCCATGCGACCAGTGTAAAGGTAAGCGTTATAACCGTGAAACGCTGGAAGTAAAATACAAAGGCAAGAGCATTCACGAAGTGCTGGCGATGACTATCGAAGAGGCGCGTGAGTTCTTTGACGCCGTACCGGCACTGGCGCGTAAGTTGCAAACCTTGATGGATGTGGGCCTGTCCTACATCTGCCTGGGCCAATCCGCGACCACGCTGTCCGGTGGGGAAGCGCAGCGGGTGAAACTGTCGCGCGAGTTGTCAAAACGTGGCACCGGCCAGACACTCTATATTCTGGACGAACCCACTACCGGCCTGCATTTTGCTGATATCCAGCAACTACTGGCGGTGTTGCATCAGTTGCGCGATCAGGGCAATACCATCGTGGTGATTGAGCATAATCTGGATGTGATTAAGACCGCAGACTGGATTGTCGATCTGGGGCCAGAGGGCGGCAGCGGCGGCGGCGAGATTTTGGTATCAGGCACGCCAGAGACCGTTGCGGAGTGTGCTGCGTCACATACAGCTCGCTTCCTCAAACCGATGTTGCAGCGTAAGTAGCCATTAAATGAGCGCTCCGGGGCAATCAGTCAGTTGTCCTGGAGTGCTATTTTAGCCTTCAGACAACTAACTCTTGCCGCCGATGTTCGGGCAATCCCTGCAAAACCAATTGATAAGAACGGTCAATCAACGAATAAAACTGTGAGTTGGGTAATTTGCCATCCAGAAACACCGTGTTCCAGTGCGCTTTGTTCAAGTGTTCACTCGGCACGATCTCCGGATGTTGCTCTCTCAGGCTTTCTGCCAATTCAGGGCTGGTTTTCAATGAGATAAAGGGGCGTCCTTCCGTCTCGCCTACCATAGCAAACATCACATCTGCGACTTTAATCTGATTCGCCTGCCACTTCTCATGGTCGCTCTGCTCTGCCCCAGGTTTGGACATGCAGTATTCCAGTAATGCTGAATTATTCATGTGGATATCTCCTGTAATGGGCCGGTACGGTCTCGCGAAACGGCCTCATAAGCTATTTATTCCATAAAGGCTTCATTGAACAGTGACACATGCTGAAGCATCAGTTTGCACCTTTGACAACAGATTTACTGTGAGCAATGAATGATCGTTTGGCATGTATCAACCACATCAATTAGTATATTCTTTAATCGATTTACAGCCATCGGTCTTGGACTAAACAAGTAGAAGATAAAGGTAACTCACGGAAAGGTGGCGAAAAAAATAAACAAAAAAGGCGATATTGCTATCGCCTCAGACTGCTGATAAACCCTAACGGCTCGATCTTGCAAGGTGAGGACAGGTAGAAGAGTAAAGCGTCCGCGCCACCAGGGAAGGGTTTACGGCCTCTTTACGATCTGCCTGTTTTCACCGTTACGGGCACTTTGTCATTAACCTCAGGCGATATTGCTATCGCCTTAATTTTAATCACATCAATATCAGATTACTGTACCGCAGCAAAAGCTGCCGCAACACGCTGAACATTACTGTGATTGACGCCAGCCATGCACATCCTACCGCTGGCTATCAGATACACGCCGAACTCTTCTCGCAGGCGATCCACCTGTGCTGCGCTAAAACCGGTGTAACTGAACATGCCGCGTTGTTGTAGCAGGTAATCAAAATTACGGCTTGGCAAAGAGGCTTTTAAGGCGTCAACCAACGAGCTACGCATCTCAATAATACGCAGCCGCATCTGTTCTACTTCTGCCTGCCATTGACCGCGTAACTCACTGTCATGCAAGACTTTTGCGACCACCTGCGCGCCGAAGTTTGGCGGACTGGAATAGTTACGACGCACTGTCGCTTTCAGTTGGCCTAACACCCGCCCCGCCGCTTCTTCACTTTCGCATACCACTGACAGGCCACCGACCCGCTCGTTATACAAAGAGAAGATTTTGGAGAAAGAGTTACTGACCAGACAGGGCAGTTCAGCCGCCGCCATCGCGCGAATGGCGTAAGCATCTGCGTTCAGCCCAGCACCAAAACCTTGATAAGCGATATCGAGGAACGGAATCAAATCACGCCCTTTAGCCACTTTAATGACGTGATCCCATTGCGCATTGGTAAGGTCAGAACCCGTCGGGTTGTGGCAGCAAGGATGCAGTAAAACGATACTTCTGGCAGGCAATTGCTGCAATGTTGCCAGTATTTGGTCGAACTTTACGCCCAACTTGTCGTTATCGAAATACGGATAGGTATTCACCTTGAACCCTGCGCCACTAAAGATAGCAACGTGGTTCTCCCAGGTAGGATCACTGACCCAGACCTGTGAGTCAGGGAAATAGTGATACAGGAAATCAGCACCGACTTTCAATGCACCCGATCCACCCACGGTTTGAATCGTCGCCACCCGTTGCTGAGTCAGCATCGGATGATCGCTGCCAAATAATAACTGCTGGATAGCCGTTCGGTAGGCGAGCAACCCTTCCATCGGCAAATAAACCGGGGTCCCGTGCGGCTGCGCATTCAATTGTGCTTCCGCAGCTTGAACCGCTTGCATCAACGGGATCTCACCCTGTTCGTTGTAATAAAGCCCGATGCTCAAATTTACTTTATGCGCACGGCTATCAGCTTTAAAACTTTCCATCAGCGACAGGATCGGATCACCTGCGTAAGCGTCAACATTCTGGAACACGGTGCTGCTCTCCTTTATCGATAGTCATTATCTATGCCTTTATTAGGCAGCTTACCTTATTCCCCTAGATATTCCATCGCTACGCGGGAGGTCAGCTTAGTGATCAACTCATAAGCACTGATACCGGTGTAAGCCGCAATTTTCTCAACCGGCAATTCGGAACCCCACAACAGCACTTCATCACCCACTTTATCGCTGGCATCCGGCCCAAGATCAACTGAGATCATATCCATAGAGACTCGTCCGACAAGGCCCACTTCGCGGCCATTGATCCGCACGGGAGTGCCTGATGGTGCGCTGCGCGGATAACCGTCACCATAGCCAATTGCCACCACACCCAAACGGGTATCGCGATCACTGACCCAGGTGCCGCCATACCCTACTGGCTCACCGGCTTTGTGCTCACGAACAGCAATCAGGCTGGATTTCAGTGCCATTGCCGGTAATAAATTATAATGGCTGGCATGGGGCGAATCCAAAGGTGAAACACCGTACAGAATAATGCCTGGCCGAACCCAGTCACGATGCGCCTCTGGCCACAGCAAAATACCGCCAGATGCGGCGATAGACTTCATCCCCGGTTTACCGGCAGTAAAGGCATCAAAACAGCTTAGTTGCTGACGAGTGGTCTCCACTTGCGGCTCATCTGCGCGGCTAAAGTGGCTCATGATATTGACTGGCTGAATAACATTATCGCAGGCACTCAGGCGCTGATAGAAAGCCTCCGCCTGTTCAGGGCGAACCCCCAAACGGTGCATTCCAGTATCAAGTTTCATCCAGACATTAATCGGAGCAGGCAGTTGCACGTTTTCCAGCGCTTCTAATTGCTCAATGCTGTGTACTGCGGTTTCAATACGATTAGCCACCAGAATTGGCAAATCTTCTGCGGCAAAGAACCCTTCCAGCAGCAGAATCGGCTTTACAATCCCGCCAGATCTCAGCATCAGTGCTTCGCCGATACGCGCCACACCGTAGCAATCAGCATCTTGTAGCGTGTGTGCTATTTCTAATAACCCGTGGCCATAAGCGTTTGCTTTCACAACTGCTATCAGGCGGCTTTGTGGCGCGATATGCCGTATCTGTTGCAAGTTATGTCGCAGAGCGCGGCGGTCGATTACTGCTGTTGCCGCTTTCATTTCTTATCCTTAATAGAGGTTATACCCAAAGCCAAGGCCGCAAGTGAAAAAACCTGCAACTTCAAGGATAAAGGGGATATTATTCGTCGTCGTATTGCGGGCCTGCATAATTATCAAAGCGCGACCACTGACCGTTAAATTTCAGCCGGACAGAACCGATCGGGCCATTACGCTGTTTACCCAAAATGATTTGTGCGATCCCTTTCTCATCACTGTTCTCGTGATAAACCTCATCACGGTAAATAAACATGATTAAGTCAGCATCCTGCTCGATAGAACCTGATTCACGTAAATCGGAGTTAACTGGCCGCTTATCAGCACGTTGCTCCAAACTACGGTTAAGCTGTGATAACGCCACTACCGGCACTTGCAGCTCTTTTGCCAGCGCTTTCAGCGAGCGAGAGATTTCCGCGATTTCCAGCGTTCGGTTATCTGACAAGGACGGCACCCGCATCAATTGCAGGTAGTCGATCATGATCAGGCTCAAACCACCGTGTTCACGGAAGATACGCCGCGCACGAGAGCGCACTTCAGTGGGGGTCAGGCCGGATGAGTCATCGATGTACATATTGCGTTTTTCCATCAATATACCCATCGTGCTCGAAATACGCGCCCAATCCTCATCATCAAGCTGACCGGTACGAATACGCGTCTGATCCACATGCGATAAGGATGCCAGCATACGCATCATTATCTGATCACCGGGCATCTCCAAACTGAAGATTAATACCGGTTTTTCCTGCATCATCGCGGCGTTTTCGCACAAGTTCATCGCAAAGGTGGTTTTCCCCATCGATGGACGCGCGGCGACAATAATTAAATCTGATTTCTGCAAGCCGGCAGTCTTTTTATCCAAATCAGTAAAACCGGTAGAAACACCGGTGACACCATCATGAGGCCGCTGATAGAGCTGTTCAATTCGCGCGACCGTAGCTTCGAGGATCTGATCGACGCTTTTCGGCCCTTCATCTTTGCTGGCACGGCTTTCGGCAATCTGGAACACTTTGGATTCAGCCAGATCCAGCAGGTCTTCACTACTACGTCCTTGCGGATCATAACCGGCATCGGCAATCTCGTTGGCCACCGAGATCATTTCACGAACAACGGCACGTTCGCGTACGATATCAGCATAAGCACCGATATTCGCCGCACTTGGCGTATTTTTTGAGAGTTCGGCCAGATAGGCAAACCCCCCTACCGAATCCAAATCCCCTTTTTGTTCCAGCGATTCAGACAATGTTATCAAATCGATTGGCTTGCTGTTCTCCAGCAAACGCTGCATTTCAGTAAAGATCCGGCGATGCGGGCGGCTGAAAAAGTCATTGCTGGCAACGCGTTCAGACACGTTATCCCAGCGTTCGTTATCCAGCATTAAACCGCCCAACACGGACTGCTCTGCCTCCAGCGAATGAGGCGGGAGCTTCAGCCCTTCCATCTGGCGGTCTCGTGGCGCGGTCATATTGTTGGTTGGTTTTTTTGCTGCCATGAAAAGTGTTCTTTACCTTTGTTGCGATAGGAAAATATCGAATAGAAAATATAACGACCTAGTATATACACAAAGTAATTGGAGTTGCAGATAGACAGTAAATGAATAAATCCCAATGAGCGGAAAGAAATCAGCGATTCAGGTGAGTAGATGCAACTGACTTCAAGTACCAAGGGAATTGATGATGATATCAGTCACGGCAATGGGTTTCAGCCGGTACTTGGCACACCATGCAGATCCCTGTAGGGTGAAAATACATCTATTGCGAAGGAACTGACATGGCAAAGCATATCCAATTTAGCACCACCGGCGGGCCAGACGTATTGCAATACCTTGATTTTACACCTGTTGACCCTGCTGCACATGAGGTTCAGGTCGAAAATAAGGCAATTGGTATTAACTATATTGATACCTATATCCGTGGCGGGCTTTATGCACCGCCACATCTCCCGAGTAGGTTGGGAACAGAAGCCGCCGGAATTGTGACCAAAGTCGGGGCCAAGATTAGTGCGATAAACGTCGGTGATCGAGTGGTCTATGCCCAATCTGCTCTTGGCGCTTACAGCGAAGTCCATAATGTCGCCGCTGACAAAATTGCCATACTCCCTGATAATATCTCTTTCGAGCAGGCTGCGGCATCATTCCTCAAAGGGCTGACCGTCCATTATCTGTTGCGCCAAACTTACGCAATTAAACCGGGCGAAGTATTCCTGTTCCATGCCGCAGCAGGGGGAGTTGGGCTGATTGCCTGTCAATGGGCAAAAGCACTGGGAGCCAAGCTGATTGGTACGGTAGGCTCTGATGAAAAAGCTGAATTAGCAAAAGCTAAAGGAGCTTGGGCGACCATTAACTATCGTACAGAAAATATCGCCGAGCGGGTTGCAGAACTGACCAACGGCGAGAAAGTAGGCGTAGTATATGACTCCGTTGGCAAAAGCACCTGGCTGGACTCGCTCAACAGCCTTAGGCGCAGAGGTTTAATGGTTAGCTTTGGCAACGCTTCCGGCCCGGTGACAGGAGTAGACCTTGCTATCCTGAACCAAAAAGGCGGGCTGTATGTTACCCGCCCGTCCCTCAACGCTTATGTTACTCATCGGCAAGAGCTGGAAAATGCCAGTGAACAATTATTCTCACTCATTGGCAGTGGAGCAATTAACGTTGATGTCGCTAAAGCGCAGCAATTCCCGTTAAGTGATGCTCACCGCGCACACCAAATATTAGAAAGTCGCCAAACAACCGGCTCAAGCTTACTTATTCCTTAATAACTCAGACTAATAATGGATAGTTAATTATCACTATCCATTACTTACAGTTATAACTTATTAAAAATATTATCTCCTATTACTTTAAGACGGTAGTTCAATATATCCTAATTGCCCTCCTGCAAGGAAATATATATCCTCAAAACGTCACATCCAGATTACTGCCATCATCAATCACATACACTGAGGTTTAAACAATGAGTCACTCTGTAAGTAATAGGGACATAAATGAATTGCTAAGTAACATTTATCATGATAATAAAATAAACAACATAGAGTTTCAAAAGTTACGGGACTTCGCTGATGGTAAGTTTGATTTCCTATTAAATAGCTATGGTGAAAACAATAACTTATCTGCATTACAGAAGTCTATGGATGTCACCGTCCAATTGATGCAGCAGAGTTTTTTTGATATCAAAAAGAAATGTAAAAACGACGAAGATAATAAATTAGCAAAAGAAGCTTTTGATGCACAAATTTCTTATATGATTGCCAACTATGATCGATTATTTTCTAATCTTTAATATCACTATTTAGTTTATTACTTACCGGAGGTTCTGCTCGCCGAGTCTCATACCGAAAGTAATAACCAGGGCTTCTAACAATCAGAAGCCCTGGTTACACTGTTTTCTTTTAGTGCAAGCGTAGGGGTACTACAGGGTAGTCCGCCAGAACCGAGTGCCATTTATACAGCTATTTTTAGCTCTGACAGGGATGAAAATGTGATACCAAATCGTATCGGTAAGCATCCTAGCAAGCACATCCAAGAAAAAACACGTTTTCTCCCAGATTCGTCTTACTAATCTTTCAGGCTGTGATCGCTGCCGCAAGAAAGTGAAATTTAGTAACGTCTAACTACCGGCTTTTGCATTGAACGCCATATCCAGACCACCACGATGGCCAAGATTAACCAAGGCAACAGTTTAATCATCATGACAAATAAGCCGCCCAACATCATAAAGGCAGCCGCAACCAGCAGCGCAGCAAAGATGCCGAACAAAGATATACCGGTCACCATCAGCATGATAAAAAAACCGATAACAAAGAAAATTTCGAACATGGCTGGCTCCTAAATAAGGGTTTATTTCCCACAACCACATCATCATATATAACGATCAAATCGGGGGGTTATAAGGAGTATTACAAGAAACATGCCAACAAAAAAATTACGTTAACCAACTGAATATTTTCGTTATTTAATAAGAAAACCTACCAGTGAGACTGGCAGGCATGGTCAATTTGACTAACTTATAGCGAACTTTATTACAGAGAACTAACCTGTGGGCGAGTGACCATTGCCAACGCTTGTTCCACCACGGAGACATCAGCACCGGGCTTATGAGCATTTTCACTTAAATGGCGACGCCATTGACGCGCACCGGGAATTCCCTGGAAAACACCCAGAATATGACGGGTTATGTGGCCAAGGTAAGCACCGCGTGATAACTCTTGTTCGATATAAGGATAAAGCGCTTCAATGGCCTTAACGCTATCCACCACGAGAGCATTGGGATCAAACAGTTCGCGGTCCACTTGTGTCAGGATACTGGGATTCTGATACGCTTCGCGCCCCATCATGACGCCATCAAGGTGTTTTAGGTGCTCTTTGGCCTCTGCCAGTGTTTTTACACCACCGTTAATGGCAATGGTCAGTGCCGGAAAATCGCGCTTGAGCTGATACACCCGCTCATAATCCAGCGGCGGCACTTCACGGTTCTCTTTCGGACTCAATCCTGAGAGCCAGGCTTTACGGGCATGAATAGTGAAAATGTTGCATTCGCCACGTTCTGCCACGGTTTGCACAAATTCGCACAAAAACTCATAGCTATCTAGCTGGTCAATACCAATCCGTGTTTTTACTGTCACCGGAATAGAAACCACATCGCGCATCGCTTTAATGCAATCAGCAACCAGCTCGGCCTCCCCCATCAAGCAGGCACCAAAACGGCCATTTTGCACGCGATCCGACGGGCAACCCACATTCAAGTTGATTTCATTATAGCCGCGCAATTCTGCCAATTTAGCACAATGCGCTAAAGCCAGAGGATCACTGCCCCCCAGTTGCAAGGCCACCGGATGGTCCTGTTCGCTATAAGCCAGATAATCCCCTTTACCGTGAATAATGGCTCCCGTCGTCACCATTTCGGTATATAACAACGCTTGCTTAGTTAACAACCGATGAAAGTAGCGACAATGGCGATCGGTCCAGTCGAGCATCGGCGCAACAGAGAAACGCTGTAGGGGGTAGCGTGCTAACAGGCTTGATTCACTTTTTTTCATGGCTAAGTCTGCCAAAGTATTTTCTTGATACATTCGTTGAGTTTGTTCTTGATAGACCCCGATACAGACCCAAAAATGAGGCTAAGGCTGAACGAGAATTACGGAAAACGGCCCTAATGATAGCATAAAAATGTATCAGTCAATCTGGGGAGATGTATCGACCGTAATTTGAATTACAGATAGCACTCCCCCTATTGCGATAACTTACTTTTCGTCAATTAAGTCTATTGGCACGTCCATAATAGGTAATTGGCCTAACACTAACTTCGCACCTGCATTAGAAAGATGACTTCCTTGATTATATAGCCCCCCATTTTTATTAATAATCAGACAGTTATGCCCCTCACAAAGACTATCCACAGGATTAATAATCATTAAGTTAGGGCTTGGTTTTATATAGGCATTCAACTTTTCACTCAATGCACTTGCTGCATTATATCCTTTAGTACTTTTATCATAGACTTTCCCGACGTTACCATTACTAATATTAAGCAATCTAAAATAGTCTCGTTTAACATCCGTTCGAACCGTAGGGATTGGGTAAACTAAAACAACTCGATGCCCCATAGAGAGCAATTTATTAATGTTGCTGGCTAAAGATACCCATACCAACTCGTCAGGCGCAGCAGGTTCAGATACTACATTCATACTCAGGGCTTTACCTGGTGAACCCTCAACCAATTTTGTATCTTTAAATTGTGCATAATTAGCTGCAATTAAAAATGTCTTTTTACTTGAGAACGCATTAATAACCCCCCAACGTCGGCGATTAATATCAGGGCACTCGGGAGCCGTTCCGAACCATAATTTGTCAGAGACAAAAGAACATTGTTCATAAGTTAGAGATATTATTCCTTTTCCCTTTTTTGCTAATTCTGTTTGCAAAGCATATTCAAAAGAAGCAGCGTAGCTATCTCCTATGACAACCCAACTTTCATCACCAAACTTGCACGCCCCTGATGGATCTCTATTCCCACACAGATGTGTAGGTTTGCCTGAAAGGTAATTACGGCCGGTGGTTACACTCTCCAATCTACGGAATTCAGGAACTTTAAAATCTTCATACATCTTTTTTGCCAAGGGTGATAAACGTTCACCTGCAGAATCAGCAAAACCGTTTTTAATTATGGTCACCCCAGAGAAAAGTATCAAAATAAATGCAGATACCCCCATCACAGCCCATTTCCATAGAGCAAGCTGTTTCTTCCTAAATGGTTTCTCAATTAAATAGAACGATATGATGGCAAGAATTACAGAGATCATAATAAGTACTAGCGATGTTTGAGTGTCTATGCTCCCCACTTTTATTCTATAGAATACAAACAGCGGCTGGTGCCAAAGATAAATAGAATAGGATATTGCCCCAATAAAGATAACTGGTTTAGCTGATAGTAGTGATGTCGTTATATCTCGCTGGCGAGAAAAGAAGATAATAATAAGACAAATATTAATGCAGGTAGAATTCGCTTGGATCTTCTTAAGAAAAAATCACTTACTGAGAAATTACCTTTTTTTAAGTCTGAAAATATAATAGATGTTATCAAAAAACCGGATAATACAAAAAATATATCTACGCCTAAAAAGCCTCCTCTGAATAGTTCATAGCCAAAAATAGACAATTTTGCATGATAAAAAACGACTGCGAAAACAGCGACGGCTCGTAATCCATCCAACTCAGTTCTATATCTCGTGTTGTGGGACATACAATTCTCTATATTACAATGAGTTTTTATTTTCTTCTTTCAAAAAACAATTATATACAGAAGTATTTACACAGGTAAACGCATTAATGCAACCAGTTGATTTATATCATATTAACAAGTTATCCGCGAAGGAAACTACGCAGTTAAATCTGTAATATAATACAACTTATTCCTAATGCTCGATGAGATCACTGTATGAGAATATGCTGTGAGATATTTTTGTGAGATGAAAAACATTGCTCAATTCAAACACCTGTCAATATGACGTCTCGCGCAAACATGGTAGAATCTATTGATGACTACGTTGCGAGATTACAATCATGAAACCGATCAATGAGGAAACGCTGCTCGCTAAGGCTGAAAGCCTATGCCTACAACGAAACGTCCGGTTGACCCCGCAACGTCTAGAGGTATTACGTTTGATGGCCCAGCAGCCCGGTGCTATCAGCGCTTATGATTTACTGGATCTGCTACGAGTTTCTGAGCCGCAAGCCAAACCGCCTACAGTTTATCGCGCATTGGACTTTCTGTTGGATCAAGGGTTTATTCATCGCGTCGAGTCAGCTAATAGCTATGTGTTATGCCATCATTTTGAAGAGCCGACTCATACTTCAGCGCTATTTATCTGTGACCGCTGCAAGATAGTGACCGAGCGCACTACCGTCGGGATTGAAGAGGCCTTGGCGCAATTGGCAAAGCAATCAGGTTTTGCACTGCGTCACAGCGTAGTAGAGGCACACGGTTTATGTGCGGAATGTGGGGTAGTTGAAGCATGTGAAAGCCATGATCACTGTGATCACGACCACTCAATTGTGACGAGAAAGAAGTAGATACCTGGCGATAAAGATCACACTGTCGCTAAAAGGCGGCAGTATTAGACAGCTTTGAGCAATACAAACAGATTTACCCCAGTGCAATAGACGTAAATACTGATATATAAATAGAGTGTGGGTAGCATTCTTCAGGATAAGACACATCCATGTGTCTATAGCGATATAAATCAGACAGTTAGAATGGATTATATTAAAATATATTCACTCACTTCATTGTCAATTATATATTATCACACTAACAAGAAGGTATTATTTAATTAAAACATTCATGAAAATAAGAAAGCCGATTAATTTATACCCTAAATAAACGCTTATATCAGATCCAGTCGCCATTACGGATGACACCAACGGCCAATCCTTCAATAGTGAAGCTTTGTTCACGCAGATCGACAACAATCGGCTGGAACTCACTATTTTCTGGCAGAAGTTGTACGATATTACCCTGTTTCTTCAAGCGTTTGACCGTCACTTCATCATCAATTCGTGCGACAACCACTTGCCCATTACGCACATCTTGCGTTTTATGTACCGCTAGCAAGTCGCCATCCAGAATACCGATATCTCTCATCGACATTCCGTTTACCCGCAGCAGAAAATCTGCGCTCGGTTTAAACATGGAAGGGTCTACTTTGTAGTGGCCTTCGATATGCTGCTGTGCAAGCAATGGCTCACCTGCGGCAACTCGGCCAATCAACGGCAAACCGTCTTCTTCTTCCATCAGTAAACGAATGCCACGGGAAGCGCCGGAAACAATCTCGATCACGCCTTTACGGGCCAGTGCTTTTAAATGTTCTTCCGCGGCATTTGGAGAGCGAAACCCCAGACGCTGCGCGATTTCGGCACGGGTCGGTGGCATACCGGTTTGCGCTAAGTGATCGCGAACCAGGTCATAAACCTCTTGCTGTCTGGTAGTTAGTGCTTTCATTCCGCCCCCTGTTTGTTTATACAGTCTTGCTGTGAGTATATACAGGTAAGCGAGCATTGGGAACCAAAGAGTGAATAAAAACAGGGATTAATCACTGTTTACATCGACAGCACTGTTCGAGCCTTTATTGACCAATATGCTGCCAAAGTACCGTTATCCATACAAATAGTGCTAATCCAATCGCTAAAAACACTGCGGCTGACCCCATATCTTTTGCCCGGCCAGAAAGTTCGTGAAACTCACTACCAATACGATCGACGATAGCCTCGATAGCACTGTTTATTACCTCTATAATGATAACTAAGATCACGCTGGAAATAAGTAAGATACGCGCTATGGCACTCACATCTAGCCAGAAAGCCAGTATGATGGCAGCAATAGCGGTGACGATTTCCTGACGAAAGGCGGCTTCGTTTTTCCAGGCTGCCATTAACCCTTTAACAGAATAACCGGCCGCTTTATAGATTCGGGTTAATCCTGTTGATTGATTCGCCATGTTTTATTGCCTTTATCTTAAGTTAATGATGATTTTTGCCATTTTATGTTGTCTCATCACCACAGATCTCAAAACCAGTTTCTGGTATCCTTGCGACGAATTGCTAACAAGAGGCTTCATGTAGTTATGTCAGGTTGGCGTAAAATATATTATAAGTTACTGAATTTACCACTTAAACTGTTGGTAAAAAGCAAGGTTATTCCGGCAGATCCTGTGACTGAGTTAGGGTTAGACCCTTCTCGTCCCATTCTGTACGTTTTGCCTTACAATTCTAAGGCTGATTTACTGACTTTGCGAGCGCAGTGTCAGGCACAGGATCTGCCCGACCCATTGATTCCATTGGAAATCGATGGTGTGCAGCTGCCCAGCCATGTCTTTATCGATAACGGCCCAAGGGTGTTTCGTTACTATGCACCCAAACAAGAATCGGTAAAGCTATTCCACGATTATCTCGATTTACATCGCAATAATCCGGCGCTGGATATCCAAATGCTGCCGGTTTCCGTGATGTTTGGCCGCTCTCCAGGGCGTGAAGGCCACGGTACGCCACATCTGCGCGTACTGAACGGCGTGCAGAAATTTTTTGCCGTATTGTGGCTGGGGCGCGATAGCTTTGTGCGTTTCTCTACCACGGTTTCACTGCGCCGTATGGCCAGTGAGCATGGTACAGATAAAACGATTGCCCACAAACTGGCGCGCGTAGCAAGAATGCACTTCTCACGTCAGCGTCTGGCCGCGGTTGGTCCAAGCCTACCGGCGCGTCAAGACCTGTTCAAGAAGCTTTTGACCTCCAAAGCGATTGAAAAAGCGGTCGCCGATGAAGCGCGCACCAAAAAAATCTCCCACGAGAAAGCACAGCAGAACGCCATTACACTGATGGAAGAGATTGCCGCAGACTTTTCATATGAAGCCGTGCGTCTGTCTGACAGGGTTTTGAGTTGGACGTGGAACCGCTTGTATCAGGGAATTAACGTCCACAATGCAGAGCGCGTGCGGCAGTTGGCGCAAGATGGTCATGAAATCGTCTACGTGCCTTGCCATCGCAGCCATATGGATTATCTGCTGCTCTCTTATGTGCTTTATCATCAAGGGCTGGTGCCGCCGCATATCGCCGCCGGTATTAACCTTAATTTCTGGCCTGCCGGCCCAATCTTCCGCCGTTTGGGTGCGTTCTTTATCCGCCGTACCTTTAAGGGCAACAAACTCTATTCAACGGTATTCCGTGAATATCTGGGTGAGTTGTTCACCCGTGGCTACTCAGTGGAATACTTTGTTGAAGGTGGGCGCTCACGTACCGGCCGCCTGCTGGAACCTAAAACCGGCACGCTGTCGATGACCATTCAGGCCATGCTGCGGGGTGGCTCACGTCCAATCACGCTGGTGCCGATTTACATCGGTTATGAGCATGTAATGGAAGTGGGTACTTACGCTAAAGAGTTGCGCGGGGCGACCAAAGAGAAAGAGAGCCTGTTGCAGATGCTGCGTGGCTTGCGCAAACTGCGTAATCTCGGTCAGGGCTATGTGAACTTTGGCGAACCCATTCCGCTGACAACCTATCTGAATACCAACGTGCCGCAATGGCGCGATGCTATCGATCCGATTGAAGCACAGCGCCCAAGTTGGTTGACGCCTGTAGTAAATGATTTGGCCGGTAAGATTATGGTCAGAATCAATAATGCGGCAGCGGCGAATGCCATGAACCTGTGTTCAACCGCATTATTGGCTTCACGTCAGCGTTCACTCACTCGCGAGCAGTTGCTTGAGCAACTCGATTGCTACCTGCAATTATTGCGTAACGTGCCTTATGCGAAAGACGTCACCGTGCCGGATAAAACACCCGAAGAGTTGCTTAATCACGCCTTGAATATGAATAAATTTGAGGTGGAGAAAGATAACATTGGTGACATCATTATCCTGCCACGGGAACAAGCGGTGCTGATGACTTATTATCGCAATAACATCCAGCATTTGCTGATCCTGCCATCACTGATTGCCAGTATGGTGATGTACCAGCGGCGCATCACACGCGCCGAATTGTTACGTCAGGTCAGCATGATCTATCCCATGTTGAAAGCTGAATTGTTCCTGCATTACAGTAAAGAACAGTTGCCACAAACGTTGGATACGCTGATTGATGAACTCGCTCGCCAGCAGTTGATCTGCGATAAAGGGACTGAAGTAGTACTGAACCCGGCCCGCATCCGCCCACTGCAATTACTGGCAGCCGGTGTGCGGGAAACCCTGCAACGTTATGCGATTACTCTTTCGTTACTCAGTGCGAACCCAAGCATCAATCGGGGTGCGCTGGAGAAAGAGAGCCGCATTATGGCGCAGCGTTTGTCTGTGCTGCATGGAATTAACGCACCGGAATTCTTTGATAAGGCGGTGTTCTCAACATTGGTCGCCACCTTGCGAGAAGAGGGCTATATCAGTGACACCGGTGATGCCGTGCAAGAGCATACACTGGAGGTTTACAACATGCTGAGTGTGTTAATGACGCCGGAAGTGAAGCTGACCATCGAGAGCGTCAGTATGCCGGCTGAAACCAATAATCTGCTGCCTCAACCCGCAGCAGAGGATAAACCGGAAGGTTGATTACTCACAGCTTTAAGCAAAAGTAATAAACAAAAATGGCCGGATTCATCATCTGGCCATTTTTTTGACTGTTTTCCAGAGGCTTATTTACTGCCAATAACTGATCAGAATCCCAAGGAACAGCACCAACCCGACGTAGTTATTATTCAAAAACGCCCGAAAGCAGGGATCACGCTGACGTCCGGCAATCATCTTCTGTTGGTGGACAAACAGCGCACCCGCCAGCAAGACTGACCAATAAAACGCCCCGCCAAGATTCATCAACCAGCCAACCGCCACCATCAGCACCAGAGTTGCCAGTTGCAGCAATCCGATGATCAGTTTGTCCTGCTGACCAAACAAAATTGCGGTAGATTTGACACCAATTCTCAGATCGTCATCACGGTCAACCATCGCATATTGAGTGTCATAAGCCACCGTCCAACAGATATTTGCCAACAATAACAGCCAACAAACCAGTGGCAAACTTTCGCTGACCGCAGCGAAGCCCATCGGGATTGACCAGCCAAACGCAGCACCTAGCACCACCTGCGGCAGGTGAGTTACCCGTTTCATAAACGGATAAATCCAGGCCAACGCCAGTGCCGCTAGCGATAACCCGATGGTCATGCTATTGAGGGTTAGCACCAAAGCAAACGAGAGCAATACCAAGACCACAAACAGGATTTTGCTTTCTTTCTCACTGACAAGGCCGCTGGGCAAGGGCCGTGATGCAGTGCGTTTTACAAAGCCATCAATATGTCGATCAGCGTAATCATTGACGACACAACCGGCTGCGCGCATGAAAAGAACACCCAAGACAAAAACAATCAATATTTTGGTGTCGGGAATCCCTTGCCCTGCGAGCCACAAGGCCCATAACGTCGGCCACAGCAGCAATAATGAACCAATAGGTTTATCAAGACGCATCAAACGGCAATACGCTAGCCATTTGGTATGAACAGTATTTCCCTTCAATTTATCAGTCTCCAAAATCTCACCACCACTTAAACTGAATACAGCGGCGAGGCTGGTAAAAAAACTTCCGTCAATAATAGGGGTTTGCCCGACAAACGCAGTAGAGAGCGGCGCGCCCACTGCGCCTCTTGGCGGCCTACTTGGATATAGTCTCGGGTTAGATTGTCACCACCGAATAAATAGCGCCCAAGGGGGAGTGTGCCTAGATCCACCAGCGCCCGATCAGGCCCAGACAGTGTTTCTTCGGGGATGATAGTGCGCCCCAGCAGCCACGGCTCATTATCACCGCACAAGATGATTTCCCGCAGCCAATAGCGCTCACTCACCGGCAGATACTCTGCATCTTCCCCTAACTCATTACGCGTAATAAAGCGTTCTCGCTGGGGTTCGACATGAACTCGTTGGCAATGTTGCTCAAAACGCCGGGTCATCGACCCCAACTCCATCAGCCAATCGGCAATAGCGGCTGGCAAATTCGGCTGCTCAATGGCAGACCATTGGATAGGTTTTATAATTGATGTATCGCCGGTAGACATACAACTCGCTCCCTGACGAGGATAAAACATCTATCCCGCTAAGTCGTAAATAGGGTGGCATTGTAGCGCAGATTAGACAGTTAGCGGCATCTGATTATCATAACCACAACAGCTAATTAACCAAGATGCCTTCGACGAATATATAAGCCATATGATATTTAAATGAGGTGGGAGAGTAGTTAAGCAAGGCGCAGTAGCCGTATATTAAACCCAACGAAAAAAGGTGCGCCAAAGCGCACCAATCATCCAGCCATATTCAGCAGTGCCGGGAGTTAACCCTTGCCTTTTACACTACTAATAAAGGTTTTTCGGGCTGAAGTTGAGCCTAAATGTTCTGCCTCATTCAACAGTTTCAGCGCCTTATCGACATCACCGGCTTTCACCGCATCTTTAATCGCCTGGTTGAAGTAGTTTTCAGTCTCACTCAGCATTGGCTCTGCCACTTTTGTCGGCTGTGGCGCTGCGGCTACAGCAGCAGGCTGAGGAGTATTACCGACCACAACTGGCGTTGGATTTGGCGCTGACTGAATCAAACCAATCATCACATTGCCCATGCCCTGTTCGGCAGTGGCTTTGATTTTCAAGTTGCCGGTTGGAGTATGTTTAGCCATTGGGTCTGGAATATCAGGCACCGCATTACCCACGCCCATCGCATAAGCTTTGGCAGGATCCAACAGTTTGGTGGTTTTGACCAAATCATCGCGGGTGGTGTAGACCAGCAGATAAATTTGTTTCTGACCCAGCGCTGGCGTCAGTTTCATCACCCCTTGCAGGCGGTCACTGGTCATAATACCCGCTTTTTCATAAGTGAAATAGCTGGACGGATAGTACGCTGCGGGGCGCATTTGCTCATCCAACACTAATACGCTAGGAGAATAAAGCTGATTATCGATCACTAAACTGCTAAGTGTAATCTCCATTGAGCCACGGTCAGCAGGTAAAGCAAAAGCCGCAACCGCCCCTGTAATATTGCCCTGCGAAATTTGCGGGCTGGCAGAAGTCAGTTTGATATCTTGCGTCGCCGGTGGCACTAATGGCTGCCACGGCACATGCTGTAACGTGGCTGTACTGATTGTCGGCGCGATAGAAACATTTGCCGGAGAAATCGTTGATTCGGCTTGCACCGCCAGAGGTGCAATCACCCCCATAGCCAATGCCAGACAGAGTGACAGAAGATTCTTTTTCATTGTTATACCTCATACATTGAGCGTCAGCGCTAACTGTGCACAGGCAAGGTCGGCAGAGTTAACCAATCTACCCGTCGTATTTCAAGCTGCATGGGCGTTGGCTGCACTCCATCACCCGGCTCACTTACTTGTTGTAAGCGCATCGGGATTATGAGCCTCAGCTCACCCTATGGGCCTGCGCAAGCGCTGTTCAAAATGGTTTACAACCAATTTGTCTCTCGCTTGCCGCCTTCTTGCAACTCGAATTACTTAGGGCATCTCACTTTTCTTGTTTAAAAAATCAAACAGCCGCCCCAAAGGACGGCTGCGTCACTGCTGTTACCACCAGGCTTCGAATTGCGCACCAAAGGTCACTTCATTGCTCTTACCACGGCTGTCAGTACCTACGGAGCCGTTCTGTGCCAAGCCGTAATCAGGGCCGTTGGCACCATTTGGCAATGTAGCGTTGTTATAGCCCCACTTCTCATCCCAGTTGGCGTAAGTTGCGAATACACGAATTGCCGGACGTGACCAGATGCTGTCGCCCGCTTGCCACTGTTGTGCCAACGTCAGTTTGTACTGGCCGTTACGGTCACCGGTATGCTGCGACTTAACGTTATCGTAACCCACTTCCAGCAAGGTACTCATGATTGGCGTCCATTTGTACATCGGGCGCACGCCCACGCTGTACCAGGTGGTGCCGTTGTTGTTGTCCCAGTCAGTATCCTGATATAAGGCAACGTACATCATGTCCCACTTCTCAGCCAGATTAATGGCACCGTGGTCAATCACTCGTAACATATGGCCGTTATTATTGATTGATGTCCCTTGGGAATGACCACTGTTGTAGGAGGTCATTGAATCTGTGGCATATTGCAGAACAAATTTGTTAAAACCACCCATCATGCTTTGGGTATGTTCGGTGGTCAGCATCACGCCATCTTTAGAAGCCCCCGGAGCCAGAGAGTAATCATCCTGAGCATTGGCGCGGCCGTAATCCACACCAAATTCCAGCGTTCCGCCTGGATTGGTCTCTAAACCAGCCAAACGCACGTCAAAGACGTCGTTAACGGTGTGATCAGCATCTTTACGTTGATTGTCGATCCAGGCACTTGACCCACCCGCTTCTGAGTTACGGGTTGCTGCCAGAGATAACTTGCCAAAGCCCAGATCAATCGCTTCCACACCTGCACCTGGGCCTGAGATATCCCAGTAGTAGAAGTCAATCATATGGACGTCATGACGTTGGTAGAAGCGTTTACCGGCCCACATGGTGGAGCCTGGTAACCATTCGATCAGATTTTTACCCTGCACGTTGGCTTCGCGAAAAGCCGGTGAAGTAGATTCCCAGTCATCGCGCTGTGAAACGGAATACGCCACGTTGGTATCGAAGTAGAAGCTCTTGTCGCCTTCTTTCCACAATTCCTGGCCTAACTTGATTTCCGCATAGGTTTCACATTCGTTACCCAGACGGTATTTGCTTTGAGCACCGGTGGCTTTGAAACATTGTTGTTCGCCACCACTTCCCGTCCAGCCGATACCGGAACGTGCATACCCGTGGAAATCGACAGCCATAGCTTGAGTGGAAAGAACACCAGCGGCAACAGCCAGTGCTATCGGTAACTTGCGCAGAGTAATCATCAGTAATCTCCTGTTATATTTGCCTGTCGGCATGCGTGCTTTACATTCGGCGTTGGCTAAACGCCCAGCTCTTGATACAGCCGTTTACACGCTGTGCCATCCTCACGGAACAGATGACAGCGTTGTGGCGGCAGGCCAATCGCGAATGTTGCACCTTCTTCTACCAGCACCACGTCGTTCTGGCGGTAAACCAGGTTCTGACGAATTGCCGGGATTTGGATATGTATTTGCGTTTCGTTACCCAATTGCTCCACCACCTGAATGTCGCCTTCCAGCGTCACTTCAGAGGCACTGCTTGGTAGCAGATGTTCCGGGCGAATACCCAAAGACATATTTGCACCGACCTGAACCCTCTCTCCCTCCACTGGCAGCCACACTAGCTGACCATTGGGATTTGGCAGTTCTATCTGCACCTGATGAGGTTCAACTGCGGTCACTTTTACCGGTAAAAAATTCATTTTTGGCGAGCCGATAAAGCCCGCGACAAAGCGGTTGGCGGGGTAGTGATACAGCTCCAGCGGCTTACCGACTTGCGCCACATTGCCGGCATCCAGCACCACAATTTTGTCGGCCAAGGTCATGGCTTCGACCTGATCGTGGGTGACGTAAATCATGGTGCGCTGTAGACGCTTGTGGAGGCGCGATATCTCAATGCGCATCTGTACTCGCAGCGCGGCATCCAGATTGGAAAGAGGTTCATCGAGCAGGAATACATCCGGCTCGGCGACCAGAGTGCGGCCTATCGCCACGCGTTGGCGCTGGCCACCGGATAGCGCTTTTGGTCGTCGCTCCAGCAGGTGGGCCAATTGCAGCACTTCAGCAACCTGATTCACCCGTTGGTTGATTTCCGCTTTCTTCACACCGGCCAATTTCAGGCCAAACGACATGTTCTCTGCCACTGAAAGATGGGGATAAAGCGCATAGGACTGAAACACCATGCCAATACCACGCTCAGACGGCGGCACGTCGTTCATCCGTTTGCCACCAATCAGCAGCTCACCGGAGGTAATGTCCTCAAGACCGGCAATCATCCGCAGTAGCGTCGACTTGCCACACCCTGATGGGCCGACAAACACTACAAACTCACCGTCATCGATTTCCAAATTGATGTCTTTGGAAATCACAGCCTCACCAAAGGCTTTATAAACGCCGCTCAGCGTCACATTAGCCATCTGTTACTCCTTTGCTCGCGCAAACAACTCTTCATATGGACCTGAATAAAGAAAATGGCGGAAGCAAATCCCGGCATGACCCTTCGATAACTTCCCACCCTAATGACTCTCTGCTGCGCGCCGTACCGCCATGCTTCGCAAGGTTGCCCCGGACGACGTCGCGGCCTGAGTATAGGGCTGCACGTTAGTTAACGCGTCAATGTCTTGATCTATTTGGGTAATAATTAATCGAACAACACCCTTTAATGGATAAGCCCTGCTTCAATGGCGAAGCTGCCCTTCAATGGCGGTGATAGTGCGCGACTGTGCTTATCCGGTAATCATCCGTAACAAAACTTTTCATGGGGGAGGAGATAGGAGGATGAGAGAACGACCGATGTGGGCATAAGTTCCACTGCAAAGACAAATTCGTGATCTGGCTTACAAATTTCGACCTGCATTATCGTGCCTGACACCACAGAATAGGTCGCAGTGTTAAGTGGGTCACAATAACTCGCAGGGGGGCGTAGAGAGGGGGAGGATGGTCTATGTCAGGTTGTGACTCACTATGTCAGCGTATTCATTTACAGCTTATGATTCACCAAAAGTCGGTACCCACAAATTTGGATAAAAGGATTGGACTATGACTCGCAGCTTCACAAAATCCGGCCTGAGTAAGACCGCTCGTATTTTGGCTATTTCGGCGCTAACCACGCTGGTGCTCTCTTCCTCTGCTTTTGCCAAGATTGAAGAAGGTAAACTGGTTATCTGGATCAATGGCGATAAAGGCTATAACGGGTTGGCAGAAGTCGGTAAAAAGTTTGAAAAAGACACCGGCATCAAAGTGACTATCGAACACCCAGACAAACTGGAAGAAAAATTCCCACAAGTAGCCGCCACTGGCGATGGCCCGGACATCATCTTCTGGGCACATGACCGCTTTGGCGGTTATGCACAATCGGGCTTATTGGCAGAGCTGCACCCGTCGAAAGCGTTCCAGGAAAAACTGTTCCCATTCACATGGGACGCCGTTCGCTTTAACGGCAAACTGATTGGTTACCCAGTGGCCGTCGAAGCGCTGTCGCTGATTTACAATAAAGACCTTATCAAAGAAGCACCGAAAACCTGGGAAGAAATTCCGGCGTTGGATAAAACCCTGCGTGCCAATGGCAAAAGTGCCATCATGTGGAACCTGCAAGAACCCTACTTCACCTGGCCGGTTATCGCCGCAGATGGCGGTTATGCCTTCAAATTTGAAAATGGCGTGTATGACGTGAAAAACGTCGGTGTCAATAATGCCGGCGCGAAAGCGGGCCTGCAATTTATCGTCGATCTGGTGAAGAACAAACACATCAATGCTGATACCGATTACTCCATCGCCGAAGCGGCCTTTAACAAAGGCGAAACTGCGATGACCATCAATGGGCCGTGGGCCTGGTCTAACATTGATAAGAGCAAAATCAATTACGGCGTAGCCTTGCTGCCCACTCTTCACGGCCAACCCTCCAAGCCATTCGTTGGCGTGCTGACAGCAGGTATCAACGCCGCCAGCCCGAACAAAGAACTGGCGACCGAGTTTTTGGAAAACTATCTGTTAACCGATCAGGGATTGGCGGAAGTAAACAAAGACAAACCACTCGGCGCGGTAGCTCTAAAATCATTCCAGGAGCAACTGGCAAAAGATCCACGTATTGCGGCAACGATGGCTAACGCGACCAAAGGTGAGATTATGCCAAATATTCCACAAATGGCCGCCTTCTGGTATGCAACCCGCAGCGCGGTGCTAAATACCATCAACGGGCGTCAAACGGTAGAAGCTGCACTGAACGATGCAGCAACGCGTATTACCAAATAACCGTTTAACTTGCAAAAGGGGCGCGGTTCACCGTGCCCTGACACCGTTTTCAGTCGTAGAAGTCGCTAATAGAATGAGCTTAAGGGAACATTATGCCGTTATCCCACACCGAGTTTGAAAGCCGTAAAAAGAAAACCACCTGGTGGCAGAGTGATGCGCTTAAGTGGCTGATTATCGGCGTATTAAGCCTATTCACCTGCTATTTAATCATTTTGATGTATGCTCAGGGTGAATATCTTTTTGCCATAGTGACGTTAACTCTGGTGAGTCTGGGGCTGTATGTTTTTGCTAATCGTCGAGCCTATGCCTGGCGCTATGTTTACCCCGGCGTGGCAGGTATGGGGCTGTTTGTGCTGTTCCCACTGATTTGCACTATCGCTATCGCTTTTACCAACTACAGCAGCACCAACCAGTTAACCTTTGAGCGTGCCCAGTCCGTATTGATGGACCGGCAGTTCCAGACCGGCAAAACACTCACCTTTGGTCTTTATCCCAGTGATAGCCAATGGCGTTTGCAGCTCACTAATCCAGATGACAGTACAGTCCTGATTTCAGAACCATTCAGTTTTGATGCCACCGGCGAGCAAAGAATTAAAGTCGCACCCGCCAACGCAGGACAGACCGGTGAGCGCGCCTCACTACGCATCATTACCCAAAATCGTCAGGCACTCAGTAGCCTGGTCGCCCTGCTGCCGGACGGTGGCGAGCTGCGCATGAGTTCGCTGCGTCAATTCTCCGCTACCCGCCCACTGTATAAATTGGCCGCTGACGGTAAAGAGCTTATCAATCAACAAACTGGCGTGGTCTATCGGCCAAATCCTGATGTCGGTTTCTATCAGGCCATTAATGCCGACGGCCAGTGGCAAAATGAAAAACTCAGTCCCGGTTTTACTGTCACTATCGGTTGGAAAAACTTCCTGCGGGTGCTGCATGACGAGGGTATTCAGAAGCCTTTTGTCTCAATTTTTATCTGGACCATCATCTTCTCGCTACTGACCGTCGTGCTCACCGTTGCCGTCGGTATGATTCTGGCCTGTGTGGTGCAATGGGATTCCCTAAAAGGGAAAGCAGTCTATCGGGTACTGTTAATCCTGCCCTATGCCGTGCCAGCCTTTATTTCCATATTGATTTTCAAAGGGTTATTTAACCAGAGTTTTGGTGAAATCAACCTAATGCTGAGTCACCTGTTTGGTATCAAACCGGCGTGGTTTAGTGATCCGATTACCGCAAAAAGCATGATTCTGATCGTCAACACCTGGCTCGGCTACCCTTACATGATGATTCTGTGCATGGGGTTACTGAAAGCCATCCCTGAGGACTTATATGAAGCCTCGGCGATGGACGGGGCTGGCCCGTTCCAGAACTTCTTCCGCATCACCTTGCCGCTGCTGATTAAGCCATTAACGCCGTTGATGATTGCCAGTTTTGCTTTTAACTTTAATAACTTCGTGCTGATTCAGTTACTAACCAATGGTGGCCCGGACATGATTGGCACCACCACACCCGCGGGATATACCGACTTACTGGTCAGTTACACCTACCGTATCGCCTTTGAAGGCGGCGGCGGGCAGGACTTTGGTTTAGCGGCTGCGATCGCAACCCTGATTTTCATTCTGGTAGGTGCGCTCGCGATACTGAACTTGAAAGCCAGCAAAATGAACTTTGATTAAGAAGGAGAGGCAAATGGCAATGGTTCAACCGAAATCCCAGCGTTTGCGTCTATGGGGCACCCATTTTCTGATGTTGTGCTTTATTGCGCTGATTATGTTCCCGCTGCTGATGGTGATTACCATTTCGCTGCGGCCCGGTAACTTTGCCACCGGCAGCTTGATCCCGGATCAGATTTCATGGGAACACTGGAAACTGGCTCTGGGCATGAGTGTGACCCATGCCGACGGCAGCGTGACTCCGCCGCCGTTCCCGGTGATGCTGTGGCTGTGGAACTCTATCAAAATTGCGGTAATTACTGCTATGGGCATTGTTACGCTGTCCACCACCTGCGCTTACGCCTTTGCCCGGATGCGTTTTCGCGGTAAAAGTACCCTGCTGAAAGGCATGTTGATTTTCCAGATGTTCCCAGCGGTACTGTCACTGGTGGCGTTATATGCATTGTTTGACCGCATCGGCCAGTATCTGCCATTTATTGGGCTAAATACCCACGGTGGGGTGATTTTTGCTTATATGGGCGGTATTGCCCTGCACGTCTGGACCATCAAAGGCTATTTTGAAACCATTGATAACTCGCTGGAAGAAGCCGCAGCACTGGATGGCGCGACCCCGTGGCAAGCTTTCCGGCTAGTGCTTTTACCGCTGTCAGTGCCAATTTTAGCCGTGGTGTTTATTCTGTCGTTTATCGCCGCTATCACCGAAGTCCCGGTCGCATCACTGCTATTACGTGATGTGAACAGCTACACGCTGGCAGTGGGTATGCAGCAATATCTGAACCCACAAAACTATCTGTGGGGCGATTTTGCCGCGGCTGCGGTGCTATCCGCCATTCCGATCACCGCCGTCTTCTTACTGGCACAGCGCTGGCTGGTCGGTGGCTTAACGGCAGGTGGAGTGAAAGGTTAAAGATTCAAAATTTCATCACCCAATACCCAAAGTAATTGGAATTGTAGCCAGGCAACAAACGAGTGAATCCCGATGAGCTGACTCAAGTCAGTGATTCGGGTGAGAGAGTGCAGTAAACAACGCTACAATTTCAAGTAAGAAGGGTATTTTTTCCCTCTGGTACTGTGTCTTTAGGGCGGCCGTAATGGCCGCCATTTTTATTCTCTTTTCAGCCGCTCGGTATTGGCTAAATACAAAGTCACCACCAGCAATAATATCGAGCCGGAATAAATCAGCGTATCAATTGGATTCTCATGATCGACAATGATCAACCGGATAATTGCGGTAATCCCAATATAAATAAAATAGCGCAGTGGGAAGTGATAACCAGACTCAAAGTACTTAACAATCAATGCGATAAACTCGAAATACAGAAAGTAAATTACAATCCCTTCAATCAGCATGTAAGAAGACGCATCCTGATTATTGACGAATAAAACCTTGCCAAGATGGAAGGTTTCTTTTATCAAAAAGACCACCAAAATAGCGGCCAATGCGATCAACCCCACATTCAGTAAACGCTGTAGATTTTTGGCTATCCACTGTGAGCGCGAATTTTTGGCCATAAATACTCCTATTGAAAGTAGGTGAAATAATCCGGGCCGAAAAAAAGCCCCTTACTGGGTAAGGGGCTAATAAGCACGGATCAAAGAGCTTAGCCCGTTAGCTTAACGCCAGCTCTTGAAACGGTTAATCAACGCATTGGTAGAACTGTCATGGCTGGTGACATCTTTCTTATCGGCCAGCTCTGGTAAAATGCGGTTAGCCAGTTGTTTACCCAGCTCTACACCCCATTGGTCGAAGGTGTAGATATTCAGGATAATCCCTTGGGTGAAGATCTTGTGTTCATACAGCGCAATCAATGCACCCAAGCTGAACGGTGTGATTTCGCGCAGCAAGATAGAGTTGGTCGGGCGGTTACCTTCAAACACTTTGAATGGTGCGACATGAGCCACTTGCTCAGGCGTTTTACCGGCCGCAGCGAATTCGGCTTCCACTTCTGCCAGTGATTTGCCAAATGCCAGCGCTTCGGTTTGTGCAAAGAAGTTAGACAGCAGTTTCGCGTGGTGGTCACTCAGCGGATTGTGGCTGATAGCCGGCGCGATAAAATCACAAGGAACCAATTTGGTGCCCTGATGGATCAATTGATAAAACGCATGCTGACCATTGGTGCCTGGCTCACCCCAAATAATTGGGCCAGTCTGGTAATCAACTGGTTTACCATCACGGCCAACATATTTACCGTTGGATTCCATATTGCCCTGCTGGAAGTAAGCCGGGAAACGGTGCATATATTGGTCATATGGCAGGATGGCTTCGGTTTCTGCGCCAAAGAAATTGTTGTACCAGATACCGATCAGCGCCAACAAAATTGGCAGGTTTTGTTCAGCCGGGGTTTCCTTAAAATGCTTATCCATCGCATGTGCGCCACTGAGCAGTTGTTCGAAGTTTTCGAAACCCACTGATAACGCGATAGACAAGCCGATAGCAGACCACAGGGAATAACGGCCACCGACCCAATCCCAGAACTCAAACATATTGTTGGTATCAATACCAAACTCGCCTACCGCTTTGGCATTGGTCGACAATGCGGCAAAGTGTTTCGCAACATGTTTCTCATCACTCGCCGTCGACAAGAACCAGTCGCGCGCACTGTGGGCGTTGGTCATGGTTTCTTGAGTGGTAAAGGTTTTTGATGCGACCAGGAACAGTGTGGTTTCCGGGTTCAGCGGTTTCAACGTTTCAGCAATATGGGTGCCATCAACGTTAGAAACGAAATGCATATTCAGATGATTTTTATACGGGCGCAGCGCTTCGGTCACCATGTAAGGGCCGAGATCTGAACCACCGATACCGATATTCACCACATCAGTAATCGCTTTGCCGGTATAGCCTTTCCACTCGCCACCAATCACGCGGTCACAGAACTGCTTCATTTTAGCCAGTACCGCGTTTACTTCTGGCATCACATCTTTGCCATCCACCACAATCGGCGTATTACTGCGGTTACGCAGAGCAATATGCAGTACTGCGCGGTCTTCGGTACGGTTGATTTTCTCACCAGAGAACATGGACTTAATTGCACCGGCCAGATCAGTTTCTTTTGCCAGAGCTTGCAGTTTTTCTAAGGTTTCGCTGGTAATGCGGTTTTTGGAGAAATCCACCAGCATTTGATCGTCAAAAGTCGCTGAAAATTGGCTAAAACGCTGGTCGTCCTTGGCAAACAGACTGCTGATAGTGACATCTTTCATCTGTTCAAAGTGTTGCTGTAACGCTTTCCAGGCAGCGGTTTGACTAGGATTGATATTTTTCATAGCGGCGCTCTTCTAGGCTTAAGGATAATGAAACGAATACCTTGATTGTATCCTGTAACCCTGTGATTGAGATCTCTTTTCTTGCGATAGGTATTATCTCTCGAAACAACATTTGATCTCATCCCTGTTTTCTCAATATGTCGCTTCATCTTAAGATTTCTAATCATAATCTGGAGACCTTCAATCAGATACTCTAAATAATTCGAGTTGCAGGAAGGCGGCAACAGAGTAAATCCCCAGGAGCTTACATGAGGTAAGTGACTGGGGTGCGCGAAGGCAGTCAACGCACATGCAGCTTGAAGTATGACGAGTATAGTGGCCGCTCACATTCGGGCCAGCATCCAATCAATTTAGTGATATCACAGCGCACATTATTAAAGATGAAAATACCTCATAGCCATTTCATTGACAGAAAGTGGATAACCCGTTATTTCCTTGTACAGAGAAAAATTCAGATACCTACCCAGATGGCATCCCCGACACGAGGTTTTTTTAGATGATTCCCGCTTCACATCAACAGATAACACCCCAACAGAGCCGTAGCGCCCCTTCCACAATGGTGGTGGCCAAATTTGGTGGCACCAGCGTGGCAGATTTTGATGCCATGAGTCGCAGCGCCGATGTGGTTTTATCGAACCCGGATGTTCGCTTGGTTATCTTGTCGGCTTCTGCCGGTATTACCAATCTGTTGGTCGCCCTTGCCGATGGCTGTGAGCCTGAAAAACGTGAACTTCATTTAGCCGATATTCGCCGCATTCAATACGATATTCTGACAAAACTCGGCAATCCGGTGGTGATTCGCGATAAGATTGATCGCATGTTGGAAGATATGTCCATGCTGTCTGAAGCGGCCAGTCTCGCGACCTCTGCGGCCCTGACCGATGAACTGGTCAGCCACGGTGAATTGATGTCCACTCTGCTATTTGTCGAGCTAATCCGCCAGCGTCAGGTGGCGGTGGAATGGTTTGATGTGCGCAAAATCATGCGAACCAATGACCGTTTTGGCCGTGCGGAACCGGATACCCATGCGCTGTCTGAATTAGCCCAAACGCAATTGGCCCCGCGTATCGCGCAGGCCATTGTTGTCACACAAGGTTTTATCGGCAGTGAAAGTAAAGGTCGCACCACCACTCTTGGCCGTGGCGGTAGCGATTACACCGCCGCTTTGCTGGGTGAAGCGCTGAATGTCAGCCGTGTCGATATCTGGACCGATGTCCCAGGGATTTACACTACCGACCCGCGCGTGGTTCCGGGGGCAAAACGTATTGATAAAATTGCCTTTGAAGAAGCCGCTGAAATGGCGACATTTGGTGCCAAAGTGCTGCATCCGGCCACCTTATTACCCGCGGTTCGTAGTGATATTCCGGTATTCGTCGGTTCGAGCAAAGATCCCGCCGCCGGTGGCACGCTGGTGTGTAATGAAACGGAGAACCCGCCGCTGTTCCGTGCGCTGGCGTTACGCCGCAAACAGACACTGCTGACACTGCATAGCCTGAATATGCTGCACGCACGCGGGTTCCTGGCGGAAGTGTTTAACATTCTGGCACGCCACAATATCTCGGTCGATTTGATAACCACCTCTGAGGTGAGCGTGGCACTGACACTGGATACCACAGGCTCGACATCAACGGCGGGCAGCCTGCTCACCAGCTCGCTACTGACGGAGCTTTCGTCGCTGTGTCGGGTTGAAGTGGAAGAGGATCTGGCATTGGTGGCAATTATCGGCAACAACCTGTCACAGGCTTGTGGTGTCGGTAAGGAAGTGTTCGGTGTGCTCGATCCATTCAATATCCGTATGATTTGCTACGGAGCCAGCAGCCATAATCTGTGCTTCTTAGTGCCGGGTCACGATGCAGAAAAAGTGGTGCAAACCCTGCATCACAATCTGTTTGAACTGTAAGTTATTCACGCAATAAGCGATTCAAATAACCCGCAGTTTAAGTCACAGTAAAAACTCACTATAACCAGATAACCAACCGGGCGATTTCGTCCGGTTTTTCATATCTCTGACACTGACGATTAAGGATTCTCGCCTCATGTTAGTAAAAATCACCCGGTTGTTCCCACTGTGGGCACTGCTGCTCTCTGTCGCCGCCTATTTCCGCCCGACTACGTTCATTGGCATTGGGCCTTATATCGGCCCGCTATTGATGCTGATCATGTTTGCTATGGGGGTCACTCTGCGGCTGGATGACTTTAAACGTGTACTCTCGCGCCCGGCACCCGTGGCTGCCGCGACATTCCTGCATTATCTGATCATGCCGCTCACCGCCTGGATTCTGGCAATGCTGTTTCGTATGCCGCCGGACTTGTCTGCCGGTATGGTTCTGGTGGGTAGCGTCGCCAGCGGCACGGCCTCTAACGTGATGATCTATTTAGCGAAAGGTGATGTGGCGCTTTCAGTCACCATCTCTGCTGTTTCTACGCTGGTCGGGGTTTTTGCCACCCCACTGCTGACTCGGTTATATGTCGATGCGACTATCAGTGTTGATGTGATGGGAATGCTGAAAAGTATTCTGCAAATCGTGGTGATCCCAATTACCGCGGGGTTGATTGTCCATCACACCTTCACCAAAACGGTGAAACGTATCGAACCATATCTGCCCGCGATGTCGATGGTCTGTATTGTTGCTATCATCAGCGCAGTCGTTGCGGGTAGCCAAGGCCATATCGCTTCAGTCGGTTTCGTGGTGATTATTGCGGTTATTCTGCACAACGGCATTGGTTTGTTAACCGGCTACTGGGGCGGGAAGCTGTTCGGCTTTGATGAATCGACCTGCCGCACGCTGGCGATTGAAGTCGGGATGCAAAACTCAGGGTTAGCAGCCACGCTGGGTAAAATTTACTTCTCACCGCTGGCCGCTCTGCCCGGCGCGCTATTCTCTGTTTGGCATAACTTATCTGGCTCACTGCTGGCGGGTTATTGGTCGGGTAAGCCGGTCAACAAAGAGAAAAAATAGATAATTATCTGATAGTTAAAGAATGTAGTGTTGCAGGCAGGTGATAAGCGCCTTCTGCAACATCTCATCCAAGCATCGATCAATCCGCATCATAACCCAGGTTCGGGGCTAGCCAGCGCTCCACTTCCGCGACCGGTATCCCTTTGCGGGCGGCGTAGTCTTCAACCTGATCACGCTGAATCTGTGCCACAGCAAAGTATTTACTGTCCGGATGGCTGAAATACCAGCCCGATACTGAGGCCCCTGGCCACATGGCGTAGGATTCGGTCAGTTTCATGCCGGTGTGAGTTTCCACATCCAGCAACTGCCAGATTTGGCCTTTCTCTGTATGTTCTGGGCAGGCAGGATACCCCGGAGCCGGGCGAATCCCCTGATAGTTCTCGCGCACTAACTCTTCGTTGGTCAGATTTTCATGGGGCGCAAATCCCCAATAGACTTTGCGCACCCGCTCATGCAGATATTCTGCAAAAGCTTCAGCCAAACGGTCTGATAGCGCCTTAATCATGATTTTGTTGTAATCATCATGTTGAGCGTCATAGGCATTAGCCAGCGCATCTTCTTCCAGCCCACCGGTAACAGCGAAAGCACCGTAGTAATCGGCTTTACCGCTGGATTTAGGCGCAACATAATCCGCCAGACAGTAGTTCGCGAAATCAGTTTTCTCGGTTTGCTGACGTAAATGGCGGCTGACCACCAGCACCTCATCGCGCCGCTCATCACGATAAATTTCGATATCATCGCCAACACTGTTGGCCGGGAATATCCCCACTACACCTTTCGGATGCAGCAAGTCTTGTGCTGACAGCTTATCCAGCATTTCATTGGCATCGGCAAGCAGACGTTTGGCCTCTTCACCCACCACTTCATCTTCCAGAATGCGTGGATACTTACCCGCCAGCGACCAGGTCATAAAGAATGGTGTCCAGTCGATGTAGTTACGCAAAGTTTCGATACTGACTTCGATGCTCTGCACACCTAATTTATGCGCCACTGGCGGGGTGTAATTCTCCCAATCGATAACCGTATGGTTATCTCGTGCCGCCGCTAAGCTAACCGGTGGGGTACGCGGTTTTTTACGTGCATGTTGGATACGGACAGTTTCATATTCTTTGCGGGTTTTCGCTATAAAATCATCGCGTTGCGTATCAGACAATAACGCTGAAACTACGCCAACACTGCGCGAGGCATTAGACACATAAGTGGTCGAGCCGCTGTAGTTCTGCTCGATTTTAACCGCCGTATGCGCTTTAGAGGTGGTAGCTCCCCCAATCAGCAACGGCAAGGTAAAGCCCTGACGCTCCATCTCCTTGGCCACGTTGACCATCTCATCGAGCGATGGGGTTATCAGGCCAGATAAACCGATGATATCGACTTTTTCTTCCCGTGCGGTACGCAAGATTTTCTCGGTTGGCACCATCACGCCCAGATCGATAATCTCGTAGTTGTTACACTGTAAAACCACGCCAACAATATTTTTACCGATGTCATGCACATCGCCTTTGACTGTCGCTAGCAATATCTTACCGGCGGTAGTGCCTTTCTGTTTGCTGGCTTCAATATACGGTTCAAGATAGGCGACCGCCTGTTTCATCACTCGGGCAGATTTCACCACCTGCGGCAGGAACATTTTCCCTTCACCGAACAGGTCACCCACCACATTCATCCCCGCCATTAGCGGCCCTTCGATCACCTCAATAGGCCGATCAGCTTGCTGGCGGGCTTCTTCGGTATCCAGCTCGATGAACTCGGTAATCCCTTTAACCAGTGAGTATTCCAGCCGTTTTTTTACCTCCCAGCCACGCCATTCCGCTTGCTGAATCGCCACTTCACCACTTTTGCTGCTGCGGTATTTTTCGGCCAGATCCAACAAGCGCTCGGTGCTGTCGCTACGGCGGTTAAGAATGACATCCTCAACCGCGTCTCGCAGCTCATCCGACAGGTCGTCATAGATAGCCAACTGCCCGGCATTGACGATACCCATATCCATCCCATTACGAATGGCGTAATAAAGAAATACGGCGTGAATAGCTTCACGCACCGGATCATTACCACGGAAGGAGAAAGAAACGTTGGATACGCCGCCTGAAATCATGGCATGTGGCAGTTCGGCTTTAATATCAGCACAGGCTTCAATAAAGTCGACCGCATAGTTGTTATGCTCTTCAATCCCGGTTGCGACCGCGAAAATATTCGGGTCAAAGATAATGTCTTCCGGCGGGAAACCCACGGTTTCGGTCAATATCTTATAGGCACGGCGGCAAATCTCAATTTTGCGGGCGCGAGTATCAGCCTGCCCGGTTTCATCAAATGCCATCACCACCATCGCCGCACCATAACGGCGAACCAGTTTGGCGTGATGAATAAAGGCAGCCTCACCCTCTTTCATCGAGATAGAGTTCACGATGCCCTTGCCCTGAATACATTTCAGCCCTTTTTCAATCACATCCCACTTGGAGGAGTCGATCATGATCGGCACGCGGGCGATATCAGGTTCACCGGCAATCAGGTTAAGGAAGCGTACCATTGCGGCTTCAGCATCCAGCATCCCTTCATCCATATTGATGTCGATTATCTGAGCGCCGCTTTCAACCTGTTGGCGCGCTACATCCAGCGCCTCATCATATTTATCTTCTTTTATCAGCCGCTTAAAACGGGCCGAGCCGGTGACGTTGGTACGCTCACCAACGTTAACAAATAGCGAATTGGCATCGATAGTCAGCGGTTCCAGACCGGCCAGGCGGCAAGCCACCGGAATATCCGGCAACTGGCGCGGAGGCACACCCGCCACCGCTTTGACCATCGCAGCAATATGCCGTGGCGTGGTACCACAGCAGCCACCGACGATATTTAGAAATCCCGCCCGCGCCCACTCGCCAATCTGATCAGCCATCTCTTTGGCTTCCAGATCGTATTCACCAAAGGCATTCGGCAAACCAGCATTCGGATGCGCACTGACATAATATTCAGAAATACGTGATAACTCAGCCACATATTGGCGTAACTCATCTGGCCCCAAAGCACAGTTGAGGCCGAAAGAAAGGGGTTTAACATGGCGCAGAGAGTTATAAAACGCTTCCGTGGTTTGGCCAGATAAGGTGCGGCCAGAAGCATCGGTAATGGTGCCGGAAATCATCACCGGCAACAGCACGCCCATCGCTTCAAATTCAGATTCGACCGCAAAGGTGGCAGCTTTGGCATTAAGGGTATCAAAGACCGTTTCAATCATAATCAGATCGACACCGCCCTCAATCAGCGCGCGGGTCGATTCACGGTAAGCCTCAACCAACTGATCAAAACTGACATTACGGAATGCCGGATCATTAACTTTAGGTGAAATAGACGCGGTTCGGTTGGTAGGGCCAAGCACCCCGGCGACATAACGTGGCTTATCTGGTGTGCGAGCCGTCCATTCATCGGCGCAAATGCGCGCCAAACGAGCTGCTTCATAGTTAATTTCAGCGGATAGCGACTCCATCTGGTAATCCGCCATCGCAATGGGGGTGGAGTTAAATGTATTGGTTTCGAGAATATCAGCACCGGCTTCAAGATAGGCGTTATGAATAGCAATAATCACATCCGGCTGAGAAAGCACCAGCAAGTCATTGTTACCTTTAAGATCACTTGGCCAATCAGCGAAACGCGCCCCGCGATAATCCTCCTCTTCCAACTTATAGCTCTGGATCATGGTACCCATACCACCATCCAGCACTAAAATACGTTGTGCCAACTGCTGGTGTAACTCTTTAACATTTTCTTTCGTAAATGCTCTGTTACTTATTACTGTATCCACCACTACCGCCTCTTTGCCCTGTTGCCTTGCCATCACCCGATGCATCTTTTGCCGTGCGCACCTTTCGATATGTCGCAAAACTAATCTGCTACAAAAATAAGCCATTCGACAAACTCGTCAATCATCCTAGCACAAGTTATCAACGTAATGAGTCCACTCACAGTTGAGACTTTTTCAGGTTGAAAAGCTGACTCATCGGATGAGCATTCCTTGGGGTTTACATGCATAATTGAAAAACGAAAATGAATTCCATAAAAATATCTGAGAGGCTAATTTATGGCGTTACCGATTCCGATCAAACGGGGAAAGAAACCCAAGGCGGCTGCGCAAACTACCACAGCAGCAACCGGTCAGGTTCAGTCATTGACCCGCGGGCTTAAATTACTGGAATATATTTCCGAAGCGCAGGGAAGTGTGGCACTGACAGATTTGGCGCAACAGGCAGGTTTACCCAATTCCACCACTCATCGTCTGTTGACCACCATGCAACAGCAAGGTTTTGTCCGTCAGGTGGGGGATTTAGGGCTGTGGACGATGGGCGCTCACGCCTTTATTGTCGGCAGCAGCTTTCTGCAAAGCCGCAATTTGCTGGCGATGGTTCACCCGATGTTACGCCGATTGATGGATGAATCCGGCGAAACCGTGAATCTGGCGGTGCTTGACCATAGCGACTATCAGGCCATTATTATCGATCAGGTGCAATGTACCGCGTTGATGCGAATGTCTGCGCCGATTGGCGGCAAGCTGCCGATGCACGCCTCTGGGGCAGGTAAGGCGTTTCTCTCCACCCTGCCAGACGAGCAATTAGTGCAACTCCTGCATAAGAAAGGGCTACATGCTTACACACAGCATACCCGCACCAGCCCTGCCAGTTTGAAAGAGAATCTGGCGCTAATTCGCAAACAAGGTTATTCATTCGACGATGAAGAACATGCTCTCGGACTGCGCTGTATCGCCGCCTGCCTGTTTGATGAACACCACGAGGCTTTTGCAGCAATCTCTATTTCCGGCCCAGTATCGCGCATTACCGACGATCGTGTCACAGAGCTTGGCGCATTGGTTATTCATGCCGCGAAAGAAATCACTCAATCATATGGCGGCGGGAATCGGAGTTAATTAGTTAAAACTTTGTCGTTCGGCGAGAACAGGCAGATCGTAAAGACGCCGTAAATACTTCCCTGTAGGCTCGAGCCGCGCCGTCCTGGCGCGGACGCTTTACTCTTCAGCCTGCTCTCACCTCTCTGAATCGAGAACTAATTACTCACAACAGTGTTTCTTTACATTCCCGCTCAAGGCGTAGCGAGCTAAGTCAGTTTAGGTGCGGCCAGCGCGGAAAAACCGGAGCGTACACGAAGTACGTGAGGATTTTAGTCGCGATTGCTCCCCCTGCGGGCCGCCCTAAAGGGCGTTCAAAATGCATGCATTTTGTGAGCACTGCCCAATCCTAAAATGACAACGCGCAGTAGCCGTTAATTTAAAGCCCGCTGGGAGAAGCGTTGTTTTCGGCGATAGGCAAAAACATCCTCCACATGCCCATCACGGATACGCTGCTGCAAACCGCGCCAGTAACTGGCATGGAACAAGTCACTGTGCATTTCCTCGAAATAATGCCGTATTTTCAAGTCAGTACATAGGAAGTGGCGGAACTCTTCTGGAAAGACATCATTGGGTGACACGCTATACCACGGCTCGCTGGCCATCTCATCTTCTGGGTAGCGCGGTGGCGGAATATCGCGGAAATTCACCTCGGTCATATAGCAGATTTCATCATAATCGTAGAACACCACACGGCCGTGACGGGTTACCCCGAAGTTCTTAAATAACATGTCGCCGGGGAAGATATTCGCCGCTGCCAATTGTTTAATGGCATTGCCATATTCTTCGATAGCATCTTTCAACTGCTGATCATTTGCCTGCTCCATATAGAGATTCAATGGCGTCATCCGCCGCTCCATATACAGGTGCTTAATGATGATCTGATCGCCTAAGTCTTCCAGCTTTTCCGGTACTTCCCGCTGTAATTCAGTAAGTAATTCCGAGCTGATGCGATGCTTATCAATGACAAAATTCTCATACTCTTGGGTATCCGCCATGCGCCCGACACGATCGTGTTCTTTAACCAATTGGTAGCATTCTAAAACCCGCGCCTGAGTCACCTCTTTTTGCGGCGCAAACTCATCTTTAATCACTTTAAATACCCGATCAAATGACGGCAATGTGAATACCAGCATCACCATGCCTTTGACGCCAGGAGCAATGATAAATTGTTCGCTGGATTGATGGACGAAAGTGAGATATTCACGATAGCTTTCCGTTTTACCGTGTTTTTGGCAACCAATCGCCATATACAATTCAGCCGTCGATTTGCCCGGTAATATTTCTCGCAGCCATTCCACCATCGCCGCAGGTAAAGGGGCATAAACCATAAAATAAGAGCGGGCGAAACCAAATACAATACTGGCCTCTGCTTTACTGGTTAAGCAGGTATCAATAAATAGCGCGCCAGATTCATTGTGATGGATTGGTAGCAAGAATGGATAGACATCCTCAGCCAGCCGCAATTTACCCACTAACCAAGCCGCTTTGTTGCGATAAAACAGTTCATTAGCGATTTGGAAATGCGCATTAGCGAGTTGTTCATCGGTAAAGGTTTGACGCAATGCAACTGTAATATAATCAATATCCCGCGCCAGATTCTCCCACGGCAAACGCAGCGGTAAATCACTCAGAACCACCTGCAACATGCCACTCAAGGCCCCTTTTGGGGAAAAATCGCGCGCTAAGGGACGTGGGATCTCACGAAAGCGCCGCTCAGGTTGCGAGCTGAACACAAACAACTTATCCGGTGTTAAATCACGATGTTTAAACAAGCGGCAGTAAACCGAATTAAAAAAACTCTCCGCAATTTCAAAACGTGGATAATCTGGTAACAACTCAGTGTAGATCGCTTTTACTCGCGCCAGAAATTCCGCATCAAAACAGCGCTGATCAGTGATGTGCTTTAGTTGCTCAACCACCAAACCAACGTGGTGATCATAGAGATGAATACGCTTTTTCATCGCCTGTTGTACGGCGTGCCACTCCGCTTGTTCAAAACGATGCTGAGCGCCGGCGGTGACCTCTAAAAAACGGCCATATTGCGCGTCGAATCCCTGCAAAATTGTCTGAGCGATCAGTTGCTCCAGTTTTACCGCCATGCTCACCTCCTGCTCTACAGAACAGAGCCTGCATATGCAGGCTCCAGATCAGACACGCGTTCAGTCAAACAGCATTTAGAATTGCTGTTCTTCCGTCGAACCGGTCAGTGCAGTGACTGATGATTCGCCACCCTGAATGATATTGGTGACTTTATCAAAGTAGCCAGTACCCACTTCCTGCTGATGTGATGCGAAGGTATAGCCGCGCTCAACCGAGGCAAATTCGGGCTGCTGCACCTTCTCAACGTAGTGCTTCATACCTTCACCCTGCGCGTAAGCATGGGCCAGATCAAACATGTTGAACCACATGCTATGGATACCCGCTAAGGTAATAAACTGGTATTTGTAACCCATCGCAGACAGTTCATCCTGGAAGCTGGCAATCTCTTGGTCATTCAAGTTTTTCTTCCAGTTGAACGACGGTGAGCAGTTGTAAGCCAATAATTTTCCTGGGAACTTTTCATGAACCGCGTCGGCAAAACGTTTAGCCAATGCCAAGTCCGGCGTGGAGGTTTCGCACCACACCAAATCGGCATAAGGGGCATAAGCCAGGCCACGGCTGATGGCTTGCTCGATACCCGCATGAGTGCGGAAGAAGCCTTCTGGTGTTCGCTCACCGACCACAAACTCGCTGTCATATGGGTCACAATCAGAGGTCAGCAAATCAGCCGCATCAGCATCGGTACGGGCAATCAGCAATGTTGGCACACCTAACACATCTGCGGCCAGACGTGCTGCGACTAACTTCTGAATCGCTTCCTGAGTCGGCACCAACACTTTACCGCCCATATGACCACACTTCTTCACCGCCGCCAGTTGGTCTTCAAAATGTACGCCCGCCGCACCGGCCTCGATCATCGCTTTCATCAATTCAAACGCGTTTAGCACGCCGCCAAAACCCGCTTCAGCATCCGCGACAATGGGCAGGAAATAGTCAGTGTAACCCTTGCTACCCGGTTCAATATTATTCGACCACTGAATCTGATCAGCACGACGGAAACTGTTATTAATACGCTTTACCACTGCTGGAACCGAGTCCACCGGGTACAAAGACTGATCCGGATACATACTGGAGGCGGTATTAGCATCTGCGGCAACCTGCCAGCCCGACAGATAAATCGCCTCGACACCGGCTTTTGCCTGTTGCAGAGCCTGACCACCGGTTAACGCCCCCAGACAGTTGATATACCCTTTACGCGCACCACCGTGCAGTAATTCCCACAGTCTGTCCGCACCGTGCTGTGCCAGCGTGCATTCTGGGTTCACTGAACCGCGCAGTTTGATCACGTCTTCCGCACTATATGGGCGGGTAATGCCCTCCCAGCGCGGTAATTTCCATTCATCTTTCAATTGCTGAATCTGTTGAGCACGAGAGGTCGTCATGGCGATATTCCTTATTATTTAATTTTGTAGGGTCAAATAGCAGGCCTAGGCGAGTAATGCATAGCCCGGCAACGTCAGGAAGTCGATAAGCTCGTCTTGTGTTGTAATCTGCTCCATCAGGCGCGCAGCTTCTTCAAACCGCCCGCCATCAAAGCGCTGTGCGCCAAGTTCCAGCTTCACGACCTGCATTTCTTCACTCAACATGCTGCGAAACAGCTCTTTGGTCACCGTCTGGCCGTTACTCAGGCTTTTTTGGTGATGTATCCATTGCCAAATAGAAGTACGGGATATCTCAGCCGTCGCCGCATCTTCCATCAGGCCATAAATCGGCACACAACCATTGCCAGAAATCCAGGCTTCGATGTATTGCACTGCCACGCGGATATTGGCCCGCATTCCCTCTTCGGTACGATCGCCAGTACAAGGCTCCAGTAATTCAGTGGCAGTAATCGGTTTGTCCTGCCCGCGGCTCACCTCTAACTGATTTGGCCTATCGCCCAACACCTTGTTAAACACCTCCATCACCGTATCAGCAAGCCCTGGGTGGGCAACCCAAGTACCGTCATGACCATTACTGGCTTCTAACTCTTTGTCTACACGGACTTTATCCAACACCTGCGCATTTTTCTCTGGGTCTTTATTCGGGATAAAGGCCGCCATACCCCCCATCGCCAGAGCACCGCGTTTATGACAGGTTCTAATCAGTAAACGGGAATACGCACTCAAGAACGGTTTATTCATGGTGACTGACTGACGATCTGGCAGTACGCGATCGCCGTGATTTTTCAGTGTTTTGATATAACTGAAGATATAGTCCCAGCGACCACAATTCAGGCCAACAATGTGATGGCGCAGGTGATAGAGGATCTCATCCATTTGGAAGACAGCAGGTAACGTCTCAATTAATACGGTGGCTTTAATCGTACCTTGCGGAAGATCAAACCGCTGCTCGGTAAAGCTGAAAACATCACTCCACCACGCGGCTTCCTGATAAGACTGCATCTTCGGCAAATAAAAATAAGGACCGCTGCCATTGGCAAGTAATTGCTTATAGTTATGGTAGAAATACAAAGCAAAATCGAACAGGCCGCCAGGAATCGCTTCGCCCTGCCATTTAACATGTTTTTCCGGTAAATGCAGGCCACGAACTCGCGCAATCAGTACCGCAGGGTTAGGTTTGAGCTGATAAATCTTGCCGGATTCATTTTTATAAGAAATGGTTCTATTCACCGCATCATGCAGATTAATTTGGCCGTCGATAACTTTATCCCAGCTCGGTGCCAGAGAATCTTCAAAATCCGCCATAAAGACTTTTACGTTGGCGTTGAGAGCATTAATCACCATTTTACGCTCAACCGGCCCGGTAATCTCAACTCGACGATCACGTAAATCAGCAGGTATCCCCTGAATTTTCCAGTCAGACTCACGAATGGAATTGGTTTCCGAAATAAAATCAGGCAACCCACCCTGGTCGATCACCTGTTGACAGGATGCCCGTACAGCAAGGAGTTTGCTACGAGAAGCAGCAAATTTCACCACCAATTCGGTCAAGAATTCAATCGCCTCTTCTGGCAAAACCTGCCTCTCAGCAGCATTAAAATGCTGTGTAAAAACTAACTCCGTGCTAACTAACTGTTGTGTCATTATCCTTCCCCTTACCCATCTCACGACGTTTACATCAACGCTAACGCAGCGTCACTGTTGGATTCTCATCGGGTAATGCATTCCGGCTGGAAATTAAAGACTGGATTTCATCGTTATTTTTTAACCCGACAGCACTAAGAATAATCAATTAATTATTAAAATCAAAAACGATTTCCATTTTTATTAAAAATACTTTTTTAATCTTTATTTATCATTATGTTAACACAATATCAATAATTCAAATAACAGGAATGAGATTCCATTAGATGATTAAAATCGAGATAACTCCTTGTTTAGCAAAGAGATCAGACCAGTTTAAGGGTGGGTAATTAGAATAAAAGAAAGGGGAAATGGGCAGGCGGCCTCGATTCAGCCGCCATTATTAACATTCAGAACGGGGATAGATTAGTCGAGAGTAGGATTCATGTGGCGTAAATCAAATGGCGTGATTTGGTACACGTAATAGTTTAGCCAGTTGGCAAATAGCAAATGTCCGTGGCTGCGCCAGGACGCTTTGGGTGGCAAAGATGCATCGTTATGCGGGAAATAATTGAGAGGCACCTGTGGATTAAGGCCCGCAGCCAAATCACGCTGATATTCACCTGCCAGCGTACCAACATCGTATTCAGGATGGCCGGTAACAAAGGCGACCCGCTTATCTTTACTGGCAAACAGATAGGCTCCAGCCTCTTCTGATGAAACCAAAATATCCAGATCCGGGTATTGCTTGAGTACCTCAAGTGGAAAGTCAGCATAGCGAGAATGAGGAGCCAGAAATGTCTCGTCAAAACCACGCGTCAGCAGCGCCAGCGGTTCCAACGTTTGATGCTGATAAATACCGGACAGCTTCACCTCTCGGGTCATCTTAGGAATGCCATACAAGATATTTAATGCCGCCTGTACCGCCCAACACACGAATAAGGTTGAGGTCACATGCTCCTTTGCCCAAGCAATAATACGCTCGATCTGTGGCCAATAGGCGACGTCACAAAAATCGACCAACCCCAAAGGGGCACCCGTTACGATCAGCCCGTCAAAATTCTGGTCCTGGATATCGTCAAAGTCACAATAGAAGTTGTTCAGATGCTCCGTCGGCGTATTTTTTGACTCACGGCTATCAACGCGTAGCAATTGGATATCGATCTGTAGGGGTGAATTAGAGAGTAAACGTAGGAATTGATTTTCCGTCTCAATTTTCTTAGGCATTAGATTCAAAACCAACACTTTCAGCGGGCGAATCTCCTGAGTTTTCGCACGCGATGAGGTCATGACAAAAACATTCTCATTGCGTAAGAAACTCACTGCGGGCAATTCATCGGGAACCCGAATTGGCATGCCTATATCCTCAATATGTCCGTTTATACGTTTAGACTTCTAGATGCCCGAAGATAGCGGATTTTGAGTAAAAAGTCGAGAGATCTGAGACAACCTGAAAATGTTTCATTGCTGAAATTTCAGCATATAAAGTGTAGCAAATGGTAGGCATGAATTTTCTATACTTGTAGGAATGCAAAAACCAGGTTGATGCAGTATGTTAAGGAGGCGATATTAATATGATTAATAACATAATATAGGCAGCATGACTGCTATTGTGATGAGGATACGCCGCCGACTGTTAAGCCATTGAGCCTTACCGAGAGATATTTACTGAATAGTAGAAAAGCAAAAACCCCACGCTTTTGGCATGGGGTCTTTACTTGATTTGATACCTGGCAGTGTCCTACTCTCGCATGGGGAGACCCCACACTACCATCGGCGCTACGGCGTTTCACTTCTGAGTTCGGCATGGGGTCAGGTGGGACCACCGCGCTATTGCCGCCAGGTAAATTCTTTTCTATTACTGCCGAACTTTAAACCCATGTAACTGGTGCTGATACCCAGAGTCGAACTGGGGACCTCACCCTTACCAAGGGTGCGCTCTACCAACTGAGCCATATCAGCATACTAAATTTGATGCCTGGCAGTGTCCTACTCTCGCATGGGGAGACCCCACACTACCATCGGCGCTACGGCGTTTCACTTCTGAGTTCGGCATGGGTTCAGGTGGTGCCACCGTGCTATGGCCGCCAGGCAAATTCTGTTTCAATTAACTCGCTCGGTATTTCTACCCAGCCAGCCAATCCAATCTCGGAACTTCGCTGAAAATATCTCTCTCAAACACAAAACACCTTTGGTGTTGTAAGGTTAAGCCTCACGGATCATTAGTACTGGTTAGCTCAATGCATCGCTGCACTTACACACCCAGCCTATCAACGTCATAGTCTTTAACGTTCCTTCAGGGGGCTTAAAGCCCCAGGGAAGACTCATCTCGAGGCAAGTTTCCCGCTTAGATGCTTTCAGCGGTTATCTCTTCCGAATTTAGCTACCGGGCAATGCCATTGGCATGACAACCCGAACACCAGTGATTCGTCCACTCCGGTCCTCTCGTACTAGGAGCAGCCCCTCTCAATCTTCCAACGCCCACGGCAGATAGGGACCGAACTGTCTCACGACGTTCTAAACCCAGCTCGCGTACCACTTTAAATGGCGAACAGCCATACCCTTGGGACCTACTTCAGCCCCAGGATGTGATGAGCCGACATCGAGGTGCCAAACACCGCCGTCGATATGAACTCTTGGGCGGTATCAGCCTGTTATCCCCGGAGTACCTTTTATCCGTTGAGCGATGGCCCTTCCATTCAGAACCACCGGATCACTAAGACCTACTTTCGTACCTGCTCGAGCCGTCACTCTCGCAGTCAAGCTAGCTTATGCCTTTGCACTAACCTCACGATGTCCGACCGTGATTAGCTAACCTTCGTGCTCCTCCGTTACTCTTTGGGAGGAGACCGCCCCAGTCAAACTACCCACCAGACACTGTCCTCACCCCGGATCACGGGGCCGAGTTAGAACATCAAACATTAAAGGGTGGTATTTCAAGGTTGGCTCCATGCAGACTGGCGTCCACACTTCAATGCCTCCCACCTATCCTACACATCAAGGCTCAATGTTCAGTGTCAAGCTATAGTAAAGGTTCACGGGGTCTTTCCGTCTTGCCGCGGGTACACTGCATCTTCACAGCGAGTTCAATTTCACTGAGTCTCGGGTGGAGACAGCCTGGCCATCATTACGCCATTCGTGCAGGTCGGAACTTACCCGACAAGGAATTTCGCTACCTTAGGACCGTTATAGTTACGGCCGCCGTTTACTGGGGCTTCGATCAAGAGCTTCGCCTTGCGGCTGACCCCATCAATTAACCTTCCAGCACCGGGCAGGCGTCACACCGTATACGTCCACTTTCGTGTTTGCACAGTGCTGTGTTTTTATTAAACAGTTGCAGCCAGCTGGTATCTGCGACTGGCTTCGGCGCCGGGAGCAAGTCCCATTACCTAACGCCAGCGTGCCTTCTCCCGAAGTTACGGCACCATTTTGCCTAGTTCCTTCACCCGAGTTCTCTCAAGCGCCTGAGTATTCTCTACCTGACCACCTGTGTCGGTTTGGGGTACGATTTAATGTTACCTGATGCTTAGAGGCTTTTCCTGGAAGCTTGGCATCAACTACTTCATCACCGTAGTGACTCGTCATCACACCTCAGCGTTGATAAGCAACCGGATTTACCAAGTCGCTCCGCCTACATGCTTAAACCGGGACAACCGTCGCCCGGCTAGCCTAGCCTTCTCCGTCCCCCCTTCGCAGTAACACCAAGTACAGGAATATTAACCTGTTTCCCATCGACTACGCTTTTCAGCCTCGCCTTAGGGGTCGACTCACCCTGCCCCGATTAACGTTGGACAGGAACCCTTGGTCTTCCGGCGTGCGGGTTTTTCACCCGCATTATCGTTACTTATGTCAGCATTCGCACTTCTGATACCTCCAGCAACCCTCACAGGTCACCTTCAACGGCTTACAGAACGCTCCCCTACCCAACAACACCTAAGTGTCGCTGCCGCAGCTTCGGTGCATGGTTTAGCCCCGTTACATCTTCCGCGCAGGCCGACTCGACCAGTGAGCTATTACGCTTTCTTTAAATGATGGCTGCTTCTAAGCCAACATCCTGGCTGTCTGTGCCTTCCCACATCGTTTCCCACTTAACCATGACTTTGGGACCTTAGCTGGCGGTCTGGGTTGTTTCCCTCTTCACGACGGACGTTAGCACCCGCCGTGTGTCTCCCGTGATAACATTCTTCGGTATTCGGAGTTTGCATCGGTTTGGTAAGTCGGGATGACCCCCTAGCCGAAACAGTGCTCTACCCCCGAAGATGAGTTCACGAGGCGCTACCTAAATAGCTTTCGGGGAGAACCAGCTATCTCCCGGTTTGATTGGCCTTTCACCCCCAGCCACAAGTCATCCGCTAATTTTTCAACATTAGTCGGTTCGGTCCTCCAGTTAGTGTTACCCAACCTTCAACCTGCCCATGGCTAGATCACCGGGTTTCGGGTCTATACCTTGCAACTAGACGCCCAGTTAAGACTCGGTTTCCCTACGGCTCCCCTATTCGGTTAACCTTGCTACAAAATATAAGTCGCTGACCCATTATACAAAAGGTACGCAGTCACCCAACTAGTAGGCTCCCACTGCTTGTACGTACACGGTTTCAGGTTCTATTTCACTCCCCTCGCCGGGGTTCTTTTCGCCTTTCCCTCACGGTACTGGTTCACTATCGGTCAGTCAGGAGTATTTAGCCTTGGAGGATGGTCCCCCCATATTCAGACAGGATGTCACGTGTCCCGCCCTACTCATCGAGTTCACAGAATGCGTGTTTTGGTGTACGGGACTATCACCCTGTACCGTGCGACTTTCCAGACGCTTCCACTAACACACAAACTGATTCAGACTCTGGGCTCTTCCCCGTTCGCTCGCCGCTACTGGGGGAATCTCGGTTGATTTCTTTTCCTCGGGGTACTTAGATGTTTCAGTTCCCCCGGTTCGCCTTGCATGGCTATGTATTCACCATGCAATAGTGCAACGAATTGCACTGGGTTTCCCCATTCGGGTATCGTCGGTTATAACGGTTCATATCACCTTACCGACGCTTTTCGCAGATTAGCACGCCCTTCATCGCCTCTGACTGCCTAGGCATCCACCGTGTACGCTTAGTCGCTTAACCTCACAACCCAAAGGTGTTTTTCGTTATTGGTGTGGCTGTGAACACACTCTGCTATGTTGTGCAGTGCGCGCAATCCTCATGAACGTTAAGTTCACTCCGGTTGCTGTGCGCTGTACGCCTTGCTGAGTGTCTTCTCGCTCACACTGCAACAAGGATTAACCCATTGGCATTGCGATTATTTGAGAGACTCTAATACAGGGTAATCCTTATCTCAGTACATCTACGGAGAGATAAGTTTCAGCTGTATTGTTTCAATTTTCAGCTTGTTCCAGATTGTTAAAGAGCAATATTTCACAACCCACTGTGTCTACGACCGCAGTACGTTTTGAAATAGTTTTTTTATATGGTGGAGCTAAGCGGGATCGAACCGCTGACCTCCTGCGTGCAAGGCAGGCGCTCTCCCAGCTGAGCTATAGCCCCATATAAAAAGCAAAATACCTTATCGGCATAACTCATTCTCAGACAAGACGCAGTCACGCGACGTTTATGGGTATAACCGCGTGTGTCTGTAACGCAGTATGAGGATGAGTTGGTGGGTCTGAGTGGACTTGAACCACCGACCTCACCCTTATCAGGGGTGCGCTCTAACCACCTGAGCTACAGACCCAACAAGGTACTAAAGCCCGACTAATCTCTCAGCCCGGCCTTATTTGCTCGTTACTTTCTATCAGACAATCTGTGTGGACACTGCGCAATGCGTATCGTTTAGGTAAGGAGGTGATCCAACCGCAGGTTCCCCTACGGTTACCTTGTTACGACTTCACCCCAGTCATGAATCACAAAGTGGTAAGCGCCCTCCCGAAGGTTAAGCTACCTACTTCTTTTGCAACCCACTCCCATGGTGTGACGGGCGGTGTGTACAAGGCCCGGGAACGTATTCACCGTAGCATTCTGATCTACGATTACTAGCGATTCCGACTTCATGGAGTCGAGTTGCAGACTCCAATCCGGACTACGACAGACTTTATGTGGTCCGCTTGCTCTCGCGAGTTCGCTTCACTTTGTATCTGCCATTGTAGCATGTGTGTAGCCCTACTCGTAAGGGCCATGATGACTTGACGTCATCCCCACCTTCCTCCGGTTTGTCACCGGCAGTCTCCCTTGAGTTCCCACCATTACGTGCTGGCAACAAAGGATAAGGGTTGCGCTCGTTGCGGGACTTAACCCAACATTTCACAACACGAGCTGACGACAGCCATGCAGCACCTGTCTCACAGTTCCCGAAGGCACCTAAGCATCTCTGCTAAGTTCTGTGGATGTCAAGAGTAGGTAAGGTTCTTCGCGTTGCATCGAATTAAACCACATGCTCCACCGCTTGTGCGGGCCCCCGTCAATTCATTTGAGTTTTAACCTTGCGGCCGTACTCCCCAGGCGGTCGACTTAACGCGTTAGCTCCGGAAGCCACGCCTCAAGGGCACAACCTCCAAGTCGACATCGTTTACAGCGTGGACTACCAGGGTATCTAATCCTGTTTGCTCCCCACGCTTTCGCACCTGAGCGTCAGTCTTTGTCCAGGGGGCCGCCTTCGCCACCGGTATTCCTCCAGATCTCTACGCATTTCACCGCTACACCTGGAATTCTACCCCCCTCTACAAGACTCTAGCTTGCCAGTTTCAAATGCAGTTCCCACGTTAAGCGCGGGGATTTCACATCTGACTTAACAAACCGCCTGCGTGCGCTTTACGCCCAGTAATTCCGATTAACGCTTGCACCCTCCGTATTACCGCGGCTGCTGGCACGGAGTTAGCCGGTGCTTCTTCTGCGAGTAACGTCAATCAACCGTGCTATTAACACGACTGCCTTCCTCCTCGCTGAAAGTGCTTTACAACCCGAAGGCCTTCTTCACACACGCGGCATGGCTGCATCAGGCTTGCGCCCATTGTGCAATATTCCCCACTGCTGCCTCCCGTAGGAGTCTGGACCGTGTCTCAGTTCCAGTGTGGCTGGTCATCCTCTCAGACCAGCTAGGGATCGTCGCCTAGGTGAGCCATTACCCCACCTACTAGCTAATCCCATCTGGGCACATCCGATGGCGTGAGGCCCGAAGGTCCCCCACTTTGGTCCGAAGACGTTATGCGGTATTAGCTACCGTTTCCAGTAGTTATCCCCCTCCATCAGGCAGTTTCCCAGACATTACTCACCCGTCCGCCGCTCGCCGGCAAAGTAGTAAACTACTTCCCGCTGCCGCTCGACTTGCATGTGTTAGGCCTGCCGCCAGCGTTCAATCTGAGCCATGATCAAACTCTTCAATTTAAGATTTGTTTGATTTGCTATGAGTTAACATAGCGATGCTCAAAGATTACTTTCTGCAAATATGCATTCGAACCGAAGTTCAAATGTGTACTGCTTTGGTCACTCTTCAAGACTTTGATATTTCTTCTGCCTGCCGAAACAGGCGTCGATATCGTCTTGCGAGTGCCCACACAGATTGTCTGATAAATTGTTAAAGAGCAGTGAGTTAGCAACCTTCCGGTCGGTAACTCGAGGTGCGCATATTACGCTTTCCTCATTCAGAGTCAACATTTTATTTCGTTGAATTTCTCTGTTCTCTTTGCCGGTCACTTAACTACTTGATTCGTTGTGTGCCGTCTCGATGGATGCGCATTATAGGGAGTTCTCAGCGGGCCGCAACCGCTAATTTCAATAAAAATGACTGTTTGCTGTATTCCACAGCAAAACCCCACTTTATACCCTGTTGTGCACAAACTTATCCACAGATTGAAACTGAACTCAAAATTGACGAGCGCCGCGCAATCGTTTTCGCTACAATTCCCCGCGTAGAAAAAGAGTGACCTTGTTGGCAAAATAGCGCTGGCTTGAAGTGATTTTTTATAAAATGGGCAAATGCAGCGCGCGATAAAGCGCATTTAGGTGGTGTGAAGGGCTTATTGCCACATAAAAGTCACCATTAGCTAGTATCGCCCTCTGCTGGGACGTTATCTGAATCTGTTTTTCTCTTTATATCTCTATATAGATAGAAGAGATTCACGTAACGCTCTATTGATTGATGTGAAGAACAACTGCGACTCCAAAGCCAAGGGATAAAACCATGCAACAACGCCGCCCAATCCGCCGTGCTCTACTCAGTGTGTCTGACAAAGCCGGTATCGTCGAATTCGCCACCGCACTTTCTCAGCGTGGTATCGAGTTACTTTCCACCGGCGGGACTGCCCGCCTGCTGGCTGATGCAGGTCTACCTGTCACCGAAGTGTCTGACTACACCGGCTTCCCAGAAATGATGGACGGACGCGTTAAGACTTTGCATCCCAAAGTACATGGCGGCATTTTAGGCCGTCGCGGCCAGGATGATGGAATCATGGCTCAACATGATATTCAGCCAATTGATATTGTAGCCGTGAATTTATATCCCTTTGCCCAAACCGTGGCCCGCCCGGATTGTTCATTGGAAGACGCCGTTGAGAATATCGACATCGGTGGCCCAACTATGGTGCGTTCTGCGGCCAAGAATCATAAAGATGTCGCTATTGTGGTTAAGAGCAGCGACTACCCAGCAATTATTGCCGAGCTGGACGTGAATGACGGTTCATTGACGTACCCAACCCGTTTCAACCTGGCGATCAAAGCTTTCGAACACACCGCCGCTTACGACAGCATGATTGCCAACTACTTCGGTGCGCTGGTTCCAGCTTATCATGGTGATACCGAACAGCCATCAGGCCGCTTCCCTCGCACCCTGAATCTTAACTATATAAAGAAACAGGATATGCGTTACGGTGAGAACAGCCACCAGCAAGCGGCCTTCTATATAGAAGAAGATGTGAAAGAAGCATCTGTAGCTACCGCGCAGCAATTACAAGGCAAGGCGCTCTCCTATAATAATATCGCCGATACCGATGCTGCACTTGAATGTGTGAAAGAGTTCGGTGAACCTGCCTGTGTGATCGTCAAACATGCCAACCCATGCGGCGTGGCGATTGCTGATACTCTGCTGGCCGCCTATGACAAAGCCTATAAAACTGACCCAACGTCAGCTTTCGGCGGCATTATCGCCTTTAACCGTGAGTTGGATGCCGCAACAGCCAGCGCCATTATCAGCCGTCAATTTGTTGAAGTGATTATTGCCCCCTACGTCAGTGCTGAAGCCTTAGCGCTATTAGCTGCCAAACAGAATGTGCGTGTTCTGACTTGTGGTCAGTGGCAACAACGTTCTGTCGGCCTGGATTTCAAACGTGTTAATGGTGGTTTGTTAGTACAAGACCGTGATTTGGGTATGGTGACTGAGGCGGATCTGCGTGTGGTGTCCAAACGCCAGCCGACCGAGCAAGAGCTGCGTGATGCGCTGTTCTGCTGGAAAGTGGCTAAGTTTGTTAAATCTAATGCCATTGTTTATGCGCGCGACAATATGACTATCGGCATAGGTGCGGGCCAGATGAGCCGCGTGTACTCAGCCAAGATAGCCGGAATCAAAGCGGCAGATGAAGGTTTAGAAGTAGCCGGTTCTGCCATGGCTTCTGATGCCTTCTTCCCATTCCGCGACGGTATTGATGCGGCAGCAGCCGTCGGGATCACTTGTGTTATCCAACCGGGTGGTTCAATCCGTGACGATGAAGTTATTGCTGCGGCTGATGAGCATGGTATCGCCATGATCTTTACCGATATGCGTCATTTCCGCCATTAATTAACCCGCTTAACGGAGTCACCTGATGAATATTTTGATTATTGGCAATGGCGGGCGCGAACATGCGCTGGGCTGGAAAGCAGCACAGTCACCTTTAGCCGATAAAATTTATGTCGCACCGGGCAATGCCGGTACTGCGCTGGAACCCACGCTAGAAAATATCGATATCGCTGCCACCGATATTGCCGGTTTACTGGCATTTGCGCAAAGCCACGATATTGGCCTGACTATCGTCGGCCCAGAAGCACCACTCGTCATCGGTGTGGTTGACGCCTTCCGCGCGGCGGGTCTGACTATCTTTGGCCCAACACAAGCCGCTGCTCAATTGGAAGGTTCTAAAGCTTTCACCAAAGATTTCCTGGCGCGCCATAATATTCCAACCGCGTTTTACCAGAATTTCACCGAGGTCGAACCCGCTTTAGCTTATGTGCGCAAAATTGGTGCGCCAATCGTGATTAAGGCTGATGGACTGGCGGCCGGTAAAGGCGTGATTGTGGCAATGACGCTGGAAGAGGCAGAAACCGCAGTTCATGACATGCTGGCTGGCAATGCGTTTGGTGATGCCGGCCATCGTATCGTGGTGGAAGAGTTCCTCGATGGCGAAGAAGCCAGCTTTATTGTGATGGTTGATGGTGAAAACGTGTTACCGATGGCCACCAGCCAGGATCATAAGCGCGTTGGCGATGGTGATACCGGCCCGAATACCGGCGGCATGGGCGCTTATTCTCCGGCACCTGTCGTCACGGATGAAGTCCATCAGCGCGTGATGAGTCAGGTTATCTGGCCCACCGTGCGCGGTATGGCCGCAGAAGGCAATGTTTACACCGGTTTCCTCTATGCAGGTTTGATGATCTCCGCCGATGGGCAACCCAAGGTTATTGAATTCAACTGCCGCTTTGGCGACCCTGAAACCCAGCCAATTATGCTACGTATGCGTTCAGACTTGGTTGAGCTTTGCTTAGCCGGTGCACAAGGTAAATTGGATGAGAAAACCTCTGACTGGGATGAACGCCCATCTCTGGGGGTAGTTCTGGCCGCAGGTGGTTATCCCGCGGATTACCGTCAGGGTGATGTCATTCATGGGTTGCCACAGCAAGAAGTGGCTGATGGCAAAGTGTTCCATGCAGGAACCAAGCTAGACAGTAATAATAATGTGGTGACCCGCGGTGGGCGCGTATTGTGTGTGACGGCACTCGGGGCAACGGTTGCACAGGCACAGCAACATGCCTATAAGTTAGCGGAAAACATTCAGTGGGAAGGGGTGTTTTGCCGTAAAGACATTGGCTATCGGGCGATTGCTCGTGAAAAATAATTACTCGCGGTAAAGTAAGTCTTCAATTCTTTCAAGGGGCTACGGTTTATCGTGCCCCTAATTTCACAGACTACCGGCTTTAGGTTCCCAGCGGCAGAAGTCTTGATTCGCCACCAGCAGTAATTGTTGGCCTTCTGGTGAGTCCAACCACGCCACACCTAGCGGCTGCGCACTATTTGCTCCCCGCTTGTTCACCCACGCCTGCGAATCGTTATCCAGGCTTAGGCGTAACGTTTTCCCAGCACAGGTTGTCACAATACCATCCTGCCACTGCCCTTGGATTAATGTGATATTCCCAGCACGGAGTGCATTGCTCAGTTCGAGAATACGTTTAGCTTCTAGCTGATAAACCGCAATATTATCCGCAGAGAGTTGCTCACGCCGTGTTGCCAGTTGGCGTTGCATAAAACTAACCTGCCCTTGCTTATCAAAACGTAACGCAACACTTTGCGCATCGTGGCCCAAATCATTGCGCCGAATTTCCCGCAAAAAACCATTCTGGTATTCATAGAAGGTGACGCGGGTATTATCCCCAGAGTAGGGGCTGTAGACGCTCATCAGCACCAGTGGCTGCTGTTGTGCATTATCCTGACGCCATAACCGAACCACACCGTTATCGGCGATATATCCGCTGGCACTGAATTGAGGGGAGCCGGATTGACTGCTACAGGCACTGAGACCAAAGGCTAAACCCAAGGTCATCAGCACCCGCTGCATAAACAAAAGGGGCTTTGCCACCCCCCTGTTTATTATTTTCACTGACACACTATTAAGATTTAACAGCGTCTTTCAATGCCTTACCAGAAACAAACGCTGGCACATTAGCTGCAGCAATTTTGATTTCTTTACCGGTTTGTGGATTGCGGCCAGTGCGCTCATTACGATGGTTTACTTTGAAGGTACCAAAACCAACCAATTGTACTGCATCACCCTCTTTCAGAGATTCGGTAATTGCACCCAGTGTCGATTCCAAAGCCGCTTTAGCTTGTGCTTTAGAAAGGTCCGCTTTGTCCGCGATTACGTCAATCAGTTGAGTCTTATTCATAAGTTATCCTTACAGTGTATTTATCGTTTGCAAAGCATCAAGTGCGACGGATATGCCGATTGACAGCACTCTCCTGCATACACGCACCGATAGCCACTTTTTTTCGCCCCCCAAATGTAGAACAGACAGGGGGCAGATGTGAAGCCTTAAGACGTGACAAATCAGGCGTTAAATCACGTTTTCTTGCCTTATTGCGTTAAATTTATGCCAATATTGCTAACTGCCGCTTCTCGTAGGTCAGATCGTAACCCTTTGATCAGATCCAAATCGCGCTCTTCGCAGTCTGCTAACAGGCGAAAAATCTCCCATTGGATATCCCATTCTTCTTCAATCGCAGGCAAGATTTTCAGTTCTTCATCGGTCATTTCTTTACCGGCCAGCGTCATTTCCAACATCGCAACAGTGCGGATCGACGTTTCGCTGATCGCGATAGCATGTTCCAGTGTTTCACCACTCAAACGTGAATGAATAGCCTCGCTCAATGCAATACACGCATCGATAGCAGGATAAACACCGTAGATAGCATAGTCATCAGCGGAAGGAATTGCCTCTTCCAATTTCTCTAATTGACTATCAAAGTTCACTTTTGCGTCTTTTACGACCAAAGTTTCCCAAATCAGATCCAGAATGCGCCGGTAAACAGCCGGATCGCCAAATTCAGTTTCCAGACAAAATTGCTGATAGTTGGGATACATCCGCTCGCACAAACACGCCATGAAAGTCAGGTGTTGCCAACCTTCCAGCTTTTCGAGGCGTAGATGAATCGGATTACGTATCATTATGAGTTCTCATTATTCATTATCTGCGCGGCAGTGTACCCGAAATTAAATCATATCCCTATGCTTGCCAAGCAAATCAGGACTTTTCCGCACCCAGCGCTGAAATTGCGGGCGGTTTGAGGCGATAGCATCCGCCCAACGAGTTGGCTCCGGCAAACGGTAACCCGCTATACAATGTTGAACCCACTCTAATGCGCTGCCCATACTCACCCGATGGCCGGGTGAAATAAATAGCGGATTACAACGGTTTTTGCTACGCCATACCCAACCTAGCTGCTCATCGGCATCAATCAAAGGCTGTAATGCACCGTTCTCACTGCCCAATGGCTGAAAATGCCCACACAGGCGGCTTTTGGCAACACCAATAGTCGGAACATCCACCAACAGGCCAAAATGACTGGCAACCCCGAAACGGCGGGGATGCGCAATACCCTGCCCATCAACAAAAACCAATTGGGGCCGTTGCTGTAACTGCTCCCAAGCGGCTAATAATGCGGGATATTCGCGAAAAGAGAGTAAACCGGGGATATACGGGAGTGAAGTTGCCACGCGGGCAACCTGATATTCCACCAATTCCAGCGACGGATAACGTAAAACGGCAACCGCAGCACGGGTCACCTCCCCCTGCTGCTCAAAACCGACATCGGCCCCCGCGATAAAGCGCACGGACTCACTTGCGATATCATCTTGAAGACTAATTTCAGATGCGCGTTGACGCTGTTCTGCCCGTAACGCTTTGGTGTCTACCATCTGCCACCCTGTCTATAGATTGATTACTTTTGGTGATAAGGCTTTGATAACGCATGTACCGCCTTAACAAAAGCACCGGCATGTTCTGGCGGAACATCCTGATGGATGCCGTGGCCCAGGTTAAACACATGCCCTTCCCCCTGACCAAAGCTGGCCAGAATCGTGCCAACTTCCTGTTCAATACGTGCCGGTGGTGCATAAAGAACAGAAGGGTCCATGTTGCCTTGCAGAGCAACTTTATCCCCCACACGGCGGCGCGCGTCGCCGATATCCGTGCTCCAATCCAACCCCAATGCATCACAACCGGTCGCTGCCATCGCTTCCAGCCATTGCCCACCGCCTTTAGTGAATAAGGTAACCGGCACCCGACGCCCGTCATTTTCACGGATCAGGCCATTGACGATTTTATGCATATAATTCAAGGAGAATTCAAGATAGTCGCGCCCGGTCAGCACACCGCCCCAAGTGTCAAAAACCATCACGGATTGGGCACCGGCCTTGATTTGAGCATTGAGATACAAGATGACGCTATCGGCCAGTTTATCCAGCAACAAATGCAACGTCTGCGGCTCGGCGTACATCATTTTTTTCAATTTAGTGAAAGCCTTGCTGCTACCGCCTTCGACCATATAAGTCGCCAGCGTCCAGGGGCTACCGGAGAAACCAATTAATGGCACTGCACCGGCCAACTCACGACGAATGGTTCTCACCGCATTCATCACATAACCCAATTCCTGTTCTGGATCGGGAATGGGCAGTTTTTCAACATCGGCACGACAGGTAATCGGCGACTGGAAGCGCGGGCCTTCGCCGGTTTCAAAGTACAGTCCCAGCCCCATCGCATCAGGAATAGTCAGAATGTCTGAAAACAAAATCGCGGCATCCAGCGGGTAACGACGCAATGGTTGCATCGTCACTTCACAGGCTAACTCTGCGTTTTTGCACAGTGACATAAAGTCCCCGGCAACCGCACGGGTAGCTTTATATTCAGGCAAATAGCGGCCCGCCTGACGCATCATCCAAACCGGTGTAACATCAACCGGTTGACGCAATAAGGCACGCAGATAGCGATCGTTTTTCAACTCAGTCATGGTGAGGCTCCCTTAGTTATCTGCACGCATTGTAGCATGACAAATAATACTTTCCTGTTGTGGCTAAAGGTGGTTTTTTAGCTACTCTCCCGTGTCGAACTGCTCTTCACGACATAACACCACGGTATCTTCAATCAGCCGGCGTGCCACGGTGCCTGGCGGGGGCAGTAATGGCAATTGGTCATAGCGATACCAACCGGCATTTAACAGCTCTTTAGGATCGTGTTGCAGCTCACCGCAGTCATACTCCGCCATAAACGCCATCATCAGTGAATGCGGGAATGGCCAGGGTTGTGACGTCACATAGCGCAAGTTCTTAATGTGGATATTGCTCTCTTCCAGCACTTCGCGGGACACTGCCTGTTCCAACGTCTCCCCCACCTCGACAAATCCGGCTAACACCGTGTTAATACCACCACGATGACGAACATGTTGCGCCAATAAAATCTCATCACCGCGGCGAATGGCAACAATCACGCACGGGGCGATTTGTGGGTAATAGCGTTCACGACAGTGATTGCACAAACAGGCCCATTCGGTACGGCTGGCATGCATTTGATGCCCACAATAGCCACAATAGCGGTGAGAGCGGTAAAACTCGGCTAATTGCACGCCGCGCCCCGCCAGTTGGAACAAACCGCGATCGACATCCAGTAATTGCCGTACAGAACCCATATCCGCAGACATCATCTGGCGAATAAGCCAAACCGCCTGCCCTTGCCATTCACCAATTTGCCTTGCGGTCGCACCCTGTAATGACCAATTGGCCGCGTTACCTTGTGGTAACTCCCCTTTAGGTAACCATAATTTGTTTTCATGGCTGACAATCCACCAGCCACTTTCTTTACCTGTAAGTTGTAGTTCCATATCGTTGTTGCACAACCTCGACTTCACTGGCAATCTAGAATCCGGCTTGTTACATTTTTGTAACCCATTATTACTTTACGGAGTCGATCTCATGCTAAACCGACTGGAAAGCCTGACTCAACGCGTTGGCGGCAGTAATGAATTAATTGATCAATGGCTTCATGCGCGTAAAGAACTTTTAGTTTCGTATTGCACAGTGATCGGTATTAAGCCGCAAAAAGAAAAGCATACCCCGCTTAATGAAAAAGCGTTGGAGAACTTTTGCCATAATTTAGTGGACTATCTCTCTTCGGGTCACTTCCATATCTATGACAGAATTATCAAACAGGTAGAAGGCGCGTTCAGCCCGAAAATGGCGCTGACCACCAAAGTATATCCTGCGTTAAAAAATAACACTCAAACTATCATGGCATTCCATGATCGTTATACAAACATTGAGATCGATGACGATAGCTGTAGCGAGTTTCAACAGGCTTTATCCGATATAGGCGAGGCATTGGATGCCCGTTTTCGCTTGGAAGATCAATTAGTTCAATGGGCGGCTGAGTCATGGCAAGCCGCTCAGTCAGAAGGCAAAAAGGGGCCAGTAGAATAGCCCAGTGATCAATGCGGGCTTGTAGTTTTAATGCAACCTCGTATAGTAAGGACTCTTGTCGGAGTGCCTAGCACCTGTTTTCTTAAGAAAGCAAACGCAGGCTGAGACCGTTAATTCGGGATCCGCGGAACCTGATCGGGTTAATACCCGCGAAGGGAACAAGAGTAATTTATCGCTACAGGCCCGGCATTCCCTTGACAGGTGTCTGCCGGTCACTGGCCAACATCGTTACTCCCGCCAAGCTCCAGACAAGCAATTTTCCCTATAAACCGCACCGGTAGGAATTGCTATGTCTAATAATACAACTGCTAAAAATTCATCATACTCACGTAAACCCATTCCACGTAAGCAACAACGTGAAAATGCTCAAGAATTTATTGATACCTTGCAAGGTGTCACTTTCCCCAATTCACAACGTATTTATCTGCAAGGCTCACGGCCTGATATTCAAGTGCCGATGCGTGAGATCCAACTCAGCCCGACGTTGATCGGCGGCGGCAAAGACTCACCTCGCTATGAAGATAACGAAGCCATCCCGGTATATGACACCTCCGGCCCTTATGGCGACCCGAGCGCCAAACTGGATGTTCATGTCGGTTTGCCCAAATTACGCAATAGCTGGATAGCCGATCGTCAGGATACCGCGGCACTCAACTGCGTTAGCTCTGGTTTTACCCAACAACGTTTGGCTGACGAAGGTTTGGATCATTTGCGTTTTGAGCATCTGCCACGCCCGAAAAAAGCCATTGCAGGTAAATGTGTCACCCAATTGCATTACGCCCGTCAAGGTGTCATCACCCCAGAAATGGAGTTTATCGCGCTGCGAGAAAATATGGGGCGTGAACGTATTCGCGGTGAAGTCTTACGCCAGCAACATCCGGGGCAGGCTTTTGGCGCTAACTTACCCGAAAATATCACCGCAGAATTTGTCCGACAGGAAGTCGCCGCAGGGCGGGCCATCATTCCAGCAAATATTAACCACCCCGAATCTGAACCAATGATTATTGGTCGCAACTTTTTAGTGAAAGTAAACGCCAACATCGGTAACTCTGCCGTGACCTCCTCCATTGAGGAAGAAGTGGAAAAACTGGTGTGGTCTACCCGCTGGGGTGCCGACACCGTGATGGATTTGTCCACTGGACGCTATATCCATGAAACCCGTGAATGGATACTGCGTAATAGCCCAGTCCCTATTGGCACTGTCCCTATCTATCAGGCGCTGGAAAAAGTGAATGGGGTGGCAGAAAACCTCACTTGGGAAATGTTCCGTGACACCTTGCTAGAGCAGGCCGAGCAAGGTGTCGATTACTTCACCATTCATGCTGGCGTGCTGCTGCGCTACGTGCCGATGACCGCTAAACGACTGACCGGTATTGTCTCTCGTGGCGGGTCGATTATGGCGAAATGGTGCCTTTCTCATCATCAGGAAAACTTCCTGTACCAACATTTCCGCGAGATTTGCCAGATTTGTGCTGCTTATGATGTTTCATTATCACTGGGTGATGGCCTGCGCCCCGGTTCTATTCAGGATGCCAATGATGAAGCCCAATTTGCCGAATTGCATACCTTGGGTGAATTGACCAAAATTGCCTGGGAATATGATGTGCAGGTGATGATTGAAGGCCCAGGGCATGTGCCAATGCAGATGATTCGCCGCAATATGACCGAAGAGTTGGAACATTGCCACGAAGCGCCATTTTATACCTTAGGCCCGTTGACCACCGATATTGCCCCCGGCTATGACCATTTCACCTCCGGCATCGGTGCCGCGATGATTGGCTGGTTCGGTTGCGCGATGCTGTGTTATGTCACACCGAAAGAACATCTTGGGCTTCCTAATAAAGAAGATGTGAAACAAGGGCTTATAACTTATAAAATCGCCGCTCATGCCGCTGATTTAGCCAAAGGCCATCCCGGTGCGCAGATCCGTGACAACGCCATGTCAAAAGCCCGCTTTGAATTCCGCTGGGAAGATCAGTTCAATTTGGCTCTCGACCCAGAAACCGCGCGGGCCTATCACGATGAAACCCTGCCACAAGAATCTGGCAAAGTCGCTCACTTTTGCTCTATGTGCGGGCCGAAGTTCTGTTCGATGAAGATTTCGCAAGAAGTGAGAGATTATGCAGCCAGGCAAGAACAGGCCGCCGCTCAGCCCATTGAAGTGCTGCAATCGGGTATGGAGCAGATGTCAGCCGAGTTCCGCTCCCGTGGCAGTGAGTTGTATCACAGCCCGGCAAATCTAAAAGCGGAGGCCGATAATGAAACCATCTGATACACCGCTCTTCTCGGCTCAGCAGGGTTTTCCGACGACTGAACCGCGCCTTGGCTTATATCCGGTCGTCGATTCCGTGCTGTGGATAGAGCGCCTGCTGGCGGCAGGAGTAACCACTATCCAGTTACGCATCAAGGCGTTAGATGACACACAAGTAGAGCAGGATATTGCCGCAGCAATTGCATTGGGCAAATGCTATCAGGCGCGCTTATTTATCAATGATTACTGGCGGCTGGCGATTAAGCATGGCGCTTACGGTGTACATCTGGGGCAAGAAGATTTGCAGACCACTGATTTGGCCGCCATACAACAAGCCGGATTGCGGCTCGGGGTATCTACCCACGATGAGCACGAACTGTCGATAGCTAAAGCTGTGCGGCCTTCTTATATCGCCATAGGCCATATCTTCCCGACCCAAACCAAGCAAATGCCGTCATCCCCTCAGGGGCTGGCGGTGCTCAAGCAGATGGTGGAAAACACACCGGACTACCCCACCGTTGCCATCGGTGGCATCAGCATTGAGCGCGTTCCCGCGGTATTAGCAACCGGCGTGGGCAGTGTGGCTGTCGTTAGCGCCATTACTCAAGCTGAGAATTGGCAGCAAGCCACGGCACAATTGCTACGTCTGATTGAGGGCAAGGAGCTGAGCGATGATAAACAAGCATGAGCTGAGTGACAGTGAATTCTTGCGCTACAGCCGCCAGTTGTTGCTGGAAGATATTGGCCCGGAGGGCCAACTGAAGCTGAAAAGTGCTCGTGTGTTGATCATCGGTCTGGGTGGCCTTGGCTCCCCTGCCGCACTCTATTTGGCGGCCGCTGGTATCGGTAAATTGTTACTGGCTGACGATGACCAATTGGATCTGAGCAACTTACAGCGCCAAATCCTGTACCGTACCACCGATATCAACCAGACCTCTGCCAGCAACCAAACTAAAGTGCGGTTAGCCCAGCGTCATTTGCAAAATCTTAATCCGCTGATTGAGATTGTCGCCTTCGATACCAGGCTGGCTGATGCGGCATTGGCTGATGCGGTGGCGAACGCTGATTTGGTGCTCGATTGCAGTGACAACATGGAAACCCGCCATCAGGTGAACGCCGCCTGTATCACCGCACAAAAACCCTTAATCAGCGGCAGTGCTGTGGGGTTTAGCGGACAATTACTGGTGATTGAACCGCCTTTTTCCCACGGTTGCTACGCCTGCCTTTATCCCGATAAAGAATTGCCGCAGCGCAACTGCCGTACATCTGGTGTTTTGGGGCCGGTGGTCGGCGTTATCGGCACCTTACAAGCGCTGGAAGCCATCAAAATGTTGGCCGGTCTTCTGTCTGCATTGAGCGGGAAGCTGCGCTTATTCGATGGCAAGCAGCAAAGCTGGAGCACCTTGCAACTGACGCGGGCGCAGCATTGCCTTGTCTGTGGAGGCTCACAGTGAAGAGTGACCATATAAACATTGTGCTTAATGATCAGCCGCTTGAGGTGAAATGCACCATAACCGCTGAAAAGTTGCTCCAACAACTGAACCACCACCAGCCGGGCACGGCACTGGCGGTTAATCAGGTCATCATCCCGCGCACTGACTGGGACAAATGTCAGTTGCACCAAGGTGACAAAATTTTGCTATTCCAAGCCATTGCCGGAGGCTGACATGCTGAAGATCGCCGATACCACTTTTACCTCACGTTTATTTACCGGTACGGGCAAATTTGCCACGGCTGAATTGATGCTGGAAGCACTACGCGCCTCCGGTTCACAACTGATAACGATGGCGATGAAACGAGTAGATTTACGGGCGGGTAACGATGCCATTCTTGCGCCGTTGCGCCAGCTAGGCGTGCGCTTACTGCCTAATACCTCGGGGGCTAAAACTGCGCAAGAAGCTGTATTTGCTGCCCGTCTGGCGCGCGAAGCACTGGGTACCCATTGGGTAAAATTGGAAATTCATCCGGATGTGAAGTATTTACTGCCCGATCCAATAGAAACCCTGAAAGCTGCCGAAATACTGGTGAAAGAGGGATTTGTGGTTCTGCCTTACTGCGGCGCAGACCCGGTATTGTGCAAACGGCTGGAAGAAGTCGGCTGTGCGGCCGTCATGCCATTGGGGGCACCGATTGGATCAAATTTAGGCTTACGTACTCGCGACTTTCTGCAAATTATTATCGAGCAGGCCAAAGTACCCGTGGTGGTCGATGCTGGAATTGGTGCGCCAAGCCATGCACTTGAAGCTATAGAACTAGGCGCTGATGCTGTTCTGGTGAATACCGCGATAGCTGTTGCGCGCTCACCGGTGCACATGGCGCATGCTTTCCGTTTGGCGGTTGAATCCGGTGAATTGGCGCGTCAGGCTGGGCTTGGCAACCAACAGTTTGGCAAGGCCATTGCCACCAGCCCACTGACTGGCTTTCTCAGCCAGCTTGAGGAAGAAAATCATGTCTGAAGGGTTCAGCCAGCGCTGGCAGCAATTGAATTGGGATGATATTTCGCTGCGCATCAACAGTAAAACCGCCGCCGATGTTGAGCGAGCGATTCACGCGGCCAAACCCAGCCGTGAAGATCTCATGGCATTGATTTCACCGGCGGCTTTGGCTTATCTGGAGCCGATGGCACAGAAGGCGCAGCAACTGACGCGCCAGCGTTTTGGCAATACCGTCAGTTTTTATGTGCCGCTTTATCTTTCTAATCTGTGCGCCAATGATTGTACTTACTGCGGTTTCTCGATGAGCAATCGTATTAAGCGCAAAACATTGAATGAAGCTGAAATCATCCGTGAGTGTGAAGCCATCAAAGCATTAGGCTTCGAACACTTGCTGCTGGTCACCGGTGAGCATCAGGCAAAAGTGGGAATGGACTATTTTCGCCGTCATTTTCCAACTATTCGCAATCAATTCAGCTCGCTGATGATGGAAGTTCAGCCATTGGCGCAAGAAGAGTATGCAGAGCTAAAAACGTTGGGATTGAATGGCGTGATGGTTTATCAGGAGACCTATCATCCGGCGACTTATCAGCAACATCATTTGCGCGGCCATAAACAGGATTTTCATTGGCGGCTGGCAACCCCTGATCGTCTCGGTCGGGCTGGGATCGACAAGATCGGATTAGGTGCGTTGATTGGCTTGTCGAGCAGTTGGCGCACCGACTGCTACATGCTGGCGGAGCATCTGTTTTACCTGCAACAAACCTATTGGCAGAGTCGCTACTCAATTTCATTCCCACGTCTGCGCCCATGTGCCGGGGGAATTGAGCCAGCTTCTCTGATGAGCGAACCACAACTGCTGCAATTGATCTGTGCTTTTAGATTGTTTGCTCCGGATGTAGAACTGTCACTCTCAACCCGTGAATCGCCTTTCTTCCGCGATAACGTGATTCCGGTCGCGATTAATAATGTCAGTGCGGGTTCCAAAACTCAGCCGGGCGGATATGCCGATAATCATCCTGAACTTGAGCAATTTGCCCCTCATGATAATCGAACGCCTGAACAGGTGGCTCAGGCATTAACGCTGGCAGGGCTGCAACCGGTGTGGAAGGATTGGGATCGTCATTTCGGGCGCATATCCCAATAAATTTCGTGCTTTCATTCTGAAAAATAAGCAAAAAAAAACCGCTCCGAGAGGAGCGGTTTTTACGTTGGTGACGAACAAAGAGATTAGTCTTTGCTGTTACCAAAACCGGCGTTAAGCAATTCAGCCAGGTTAGCAGTTGCTTCATCCGCGCTCACTTGCGGTACAACTGGAGCTTCACCTTGTGCTTTACGGCGTGCACGATCCTGATGATAAGCGTAACCGGTACCGGCTGGAATCAGACGGCCGACGATAACGTTTTCTTTCAGGCCACGCAGTTCATCACGTTTACCGGCAACCGCCGCTTCAGTAAGAACGCGCGTGGTTTCCTGGAACGAAGCCGCAGAGATGAAGGACTCGGTCGCCAAGGATGCCTTGGTGATACCCAGCAGGTCACGGGTGAACGTAGCCTCAATTTTGCCTTCGGCTGCCAGCTTACGGTTAGCGATTTTAACGCGAGACATTTCTGCCTGCTCGCCTTCCAGGAAGTCGGTGCTACCAGAGTCAACGATGGTGCCTTTACGCAGCATCTGACGAACGATAACTTCAATGTGTTTATCGTTAATCTTAACGCCTTGCAGACGGTAAACTTCCTGCACTTCGTTGGTGATGTAACGGGTAACCGCGTGAACGCCACGCAAACGCAGAATGTCATGTGGAGATTCTGGGCCATCGGAAACCACGTCACCGCGTTCTACAATTTCACCTTCGAACACGTTGAGCTGACGCCATTTCGGAATCATCTCTTCGTATGCATCGCTACCATCTAACGGTGAGATAACCAGACGACGTTTGCCTTTGGTCTCTTTACCGAACGAGATGATCCCGCTGATTTCAGCCAGGATTGCAGGCTCTTTCGGACGACGTGCTTCGAACAAGTCAGCAACGCGTGGCAGACCACCGGTGATATCCTTAGTACCGCTTGATTCCTGAGGAATACGCGCCAGGGTATCACCTGCACCGATCTGAATGCCGTCTTCCAACTGTACAATCGTTTTACCTGGCAGGAAGTATTGAGCAGGCATATCAGTACCTGGGATCAATACATCGTCGCCTTTAGCATCAACGATTTTCAGTGCCGGACGCAGGTCTTTACCGCTGCCGGTACGCTCTGCACTATCCAGTACTACCAGAGAAGACAAACCAGTCAGTTCGTCGGTCTGGCGGGTAATGGTCTGGCCGTCAACCATGTCCGCGAAGCGAATGAAACCGCTCACTTCGGTCACAACTGGCATGATGTGCGGATCCCAGTTAGCAACGGTTTCGCCGCCCTGGACTTCTGCGCCATCGCCTTTAGCCATGACAGCACCGTAAGGCACTTTGTAGCTTTCTTTAGTACGACCGAATTCGTCGATCAGCTTCAGCTCGGTATTACGAGACGTAATAACCAGCTTGCCCGCTGCATTGGTAACGAACTTGACGTTGCTCAGTTTCAAGCTGCCTTTGTTCTTAACCTGGATGCTGGACTCTGCCGCCGCACGAGATGCCGCACCACCGATATGGAACGTACGCATCGTAAGCTGGGTACCCGGCTCACCGATGGACTGTGCTGCAATAACACCAACCGCTTCACCTTTGTTGATGATGTGACCACGAGCCAGGTCGCGACCATAGCAGTTTGCACACACACCAAAGTCAGTTTCACAGCTTACAACTGAACGAACTTTAACGCTGTCGACGGAGTTTTCTTCTAACAGATCACACCATTTTTCGTCCAACAGGGTGTTACGCGGAACCAGAATATCAGCCGTACCCGGCTTGATAACTTCTTCTGCGGTCACACGACCCAGAACGCGATCGCGCAGTGGCTCTTTAACATCACCACCTTCGATAACCGGGGTCATCACGATACCGTTATGGGTACCACAATCGTCTTCGGTTACCACCAGATCCTGTGCCACGTCAACCAAACGACGGGTCAGGTAACCGGAGTTCGCAGTTTTCAATGCGGTATCCGCCAAACCTTTACGCGCACCATGCGTTGAGATGAAGTACTGAAGTACGTTCAAACCTTCGCGGAAGTTCGCAGTGATTGGCGTTTCAATGATCGAACCATCTGGCTTGGCCATCAGACCACGCATCCCGGCAAGCTGACGAATCTGTGCAGCAGAACCACGCGCACCGGAGTCGGCCATCATAAAGATGCTGTTGAATGACACTTGCTGTTCGACAACGCCGTCACGGTTGACAACATCTTCTACCGACAAGTTATCCATCATCGCCTTGGCAACACGTTCGTTAGCCGCGGCCCAGATATCGATCACTTTGTTATAACGTTCGCCTGCGGTTACCAGACCAGATTGGAACTGCTCCTGGATCTCGGCAACTTCAGTTTCAGCTTCTTCGATGATCCCTGCTTTCGCTTCTGGGATAACCATGTCATCGATACCTACAGAGGCGCCTGAGCGTGCTGCGTAAGCAAAACCGGTGTACATGATCTGGTCAGCAAAGATAACCGTTGGCTTCAAGCCCAGGATGCGGTAACAGGTGTTCAGCATCTTGGAGATAGCTTTTTTGCCCAGCGGCTGGTTCACGATAGAGTAAGGCAGGCCTTTCGGGACGATCATCCACAAAATAGCACGGCCAACTGTCGTATCGATGATGCTGGTACGCGTAATGCTTTCGCCTTCGACATTACGGATTTCTTCCGTAATACGCACTTTTACGCGGGCATGTAAAGATGCCAGGCCACCACGATAAATACGTTCAGCTTCTTTCGGGCCAGTCAGAACCATGCCTTCGCCTTTGGCGTTAACACAGTCGCGGGTCATGTAATACAGACCCAATACAACGTCCTGAGAAGGAACGATGATTGGCTCGCCGTTCGCTGGTGACAGGATGTTGTTGGTAGACATCATCAACGCACGCGCTTCTAACTGAGCTTCCAGTGTCAGCGGTACGTGAACAGCCATTTGGTCACCATCGAAGTCGGCGTTATAGGCCGCACAAACCAGTGGGTGCAACTGGATTGCCTTACCTTCGATCAGAACCGGTTCAAACGCCTGGATACCCAAACGGTGAAGGGTGGGTGCACGGTTCAGCAGCACTGGGTGTTCGCGGATAACTTCATCCAGGATATCCCAAACCACAGCTTCTTCACGCTCAACCATCTTCTTGGCGGCTTTAATGGTGGTAGCAAGACCACGCAATTCCAGCTTGCCGTAGATGAACGGTTTGAACAGCTCAAGAGCCATTTTCTTAGGCAGACCGCACTGATGCAGACGCAGGTATGGACCAACGGTAATAACCGAACGGCCTGAGTAGTCAACACGTTTACCCAGCAAGTTCTGACGGAAACGACCTTGCTTACCTTTGATCATGTCAGCCAGTGACTTCAACGGACGCTTGTTAGAGCCGGTAATCGCACGACCGCGACGGCCGTTATCCAGCAATGCATCTACTGCTTCTTGCAGCATACGCTTTTCGTTGCGCACGATGATGTCAGGAGCCGCCAAGTCCAGCAGGCGCTTCAAACGGTTGTTACGGTTGATCACGCGACGATACAAATCGTTCAGATCAGAAGTCGCAAAACGACCACCATCCAACGGAACCAATGGACGCAAGTCTGGCGGCAGCACAGGCAGCACGGTCAGGATCATCCACTCTGGCTTGTTGCCAGACTGTACGAACGCTTCCAGCAGCTTGATACGCTTGGTCAGCTTCTTACGCTTGGTTTCAGAATTTGTTTCGTTCAATTCTTCGCGCAGGATCTCGCACTCCGCTTCCAGATCCATGTTTTTCAACAAGGCTTGGATCGCTTCTGCGCCCATTTTCGCGTCGAACTCATCACCAAACTCTTCCAACGCGTCCAGATACTGCTCTTCAGTCAGGATCTGACGACGTTCCAGGTTGGTCATACCGCCTTCAACAACCACATAGGATTCGAAGTACAGTACACGTTCGATGTCACGTAATGGCATATCCAGCAGCAAACCGATGCGGGATGGCAGCGATTTCAGGAACCAGATGTGCGCAGTTGGAGAAGCCAGTTCGATGTGACCCATACGCTCACGGCGTACTTTGGTTTGAGTCACTTCAACGCCGCATTTCTCACAAATAACACCGCGGTGTTTCAAACGCTTGTACTTACCGCACAGGCATTCATAATCTTTTACTGGGCCAAAGATACGGGCGCAGAAAAGGCCGTCACGTTCTGGTTTGAACGTACGGTAGTTAATGGTTTCCGGCTTTTTAACTTCACCGAACGACCAGGAACGGATCATGTCTGGCGAGGCCAGAGCAATTTTGATCGCATCAAACTCTTCGGTCTTAGTTTGCGCTTTCAGAAACTTTAATAAGTCTTTCACGGATTGGCTCCTGTCGGAGTTAGACCTGATAGGCGCTCAAAACGAAATTTGAGCGCCCCTGTGACCAGTGCGAACCACCAGCAAGCTCCCGGCTATAAGAGCTTGCCGTCTGGTGAAGAATTACTCTTCTTCCAGCTCGATATTGATGCCCAGCGAGCGGATTTCTTTCAACAATACGTTGAAGGACTCCGGCATACCTGGTTCCATACGGTGATCGCCATCCACGATGTTTTTGTACATCTTGGTACGGCCGTTTACATCGTCGGACTTGACGGTAAGCATTTCCTGCAATGTGTACGCGGCGCCATAAGCTTCCAACGCCCACACTTCCATCTCACCGAAGCGCTGACCACCGAACTGAGCCTTACCACCCAGCGGCTGCTGAGTAACCAGGCTGTAAGAACCGGTAGAACGCGCATGCATCTTGTCATCAACCAAGTGGTTCAGTTTCAGCATGTACATGTAGCCGACAGTAACCTGACGTTCGAATTGCTCGCCGGTACGGCCGTCAAACAGAGTAATCTGACCAGAAGTTGGCAGACCACCTAGCTGTAACAGTTCCTTGATCTCTTTCTCTGTCGCACCATCGAAGACGGGTGTTGCAATTGGCATACCTTTTTTCAGGTTCTCAGCCAGACGCAATACTTCGTCATCGGTGAAGGTGCTCAGATCAACTTTCTGACAAACGTTGTCGCCCAGATCGTAGGCTTTCTGGATGAACTCACGCAGTTTGGCAACTTCTTCCTGCTTTTTCAGCATGGCGTTGATTTTCTCGCCGATGCCTTTCGCTGCCATCCCTAAGTGGGTTTCCAAAATCTGACCGATGTTCATACGCGATGGTACGCCCAGCGGGTTCAGAACGATGTCTACCGGCGTACCGTTTTCATCGTAAGGCATATCTTCGATCGGGTTAATCTTAGAGATAACACCTTTGTTACCGTGACGACCGGCCATCTTGTCACCCGGTTGAATCTGACGTTTAACCGCCAGGTACACCTTGACTATCTTCAGTACGCCGGGTGCTAAATCATCGCCTTGGGTGATCTTACGACGCTTGGCATCCATCTTCTTCTCGAATTCGGATTTCATTTCGTCGTACTGCTCTGCCAACTGTTCCAGTTGGTTTTGCTTGTCTTCGTCGGTCAGGCCCAGTTCGAGCCAACGATCACGAGGTAACTTGCTCAGCTTGTCAGCTTCGATGCCACCAGAAACCAGTACTGCATGGATACGTGCAAACAGGCCCGCTTCCAGGATCTGCAACTCTTCCGTCAGGTCTTTCTTGGCCTGCTTCAGTTGCATCTCTTCGATTTCTAACGCACGTTTGTCTTTTTCTACGCCATCGCGAGTAAAGACCTGCACGTCAATAACCGTACCGGAAACACCATTTGGTACACGCAGAGAAGAGTCTTTAACATCAGACGCTTTCTCACCGAAGATCGCACGTAACAGCTTCTCTTCTGGCGTCAGTTGGGTTTCACCTTTAGGTGTTACCTTACCCACCAGAATGTCGCCACCAGTCACTTCAGCACCGATATACACGATACCGGACTCATCCAGTTTGGACAGTGCAGCTTCACCCACGTTCGGGATATCAGCCGTTATCTCTTCTGGCCCCAGCTTGGTGTCACGGGACACACATGCCAGTTCTTGAATGTGGATGGTGGTGAAGCGATCTTCTTGTACCACGCGCTCGGAGACCAAGATGGAGTCTTCGAAGTTGTAACCGTTCCAAGGCATGAACGCTACGCGCATGTTCTGACCCAATGCCAGTTCGCCCAGGTCTGTTGATGGGCCATCTGCCAGCACGTCGCCGCGCTCAATTGGCTCACCCAGATTCACACACGGCATCTGGTTGATACAGGTGTTCTGGTTAGAACGGGTGTATTTGGTCAGGTTATAAATATCAATGCCTGCTTCGCCCGGATACATCTCGTCTTCGTTAACTTTAATCACGATACGGGATGCATCTACGTACTGAACAGTACCGCCACGTTTGGCTACAGAGGTTACCCCTGAGTCAACCGCTACTGCACGTTCCATACCAGTACCCACCAACGGCTTATCAGCACGCAGAGTAGGAACCGCCTGACGTTGCATGTTCGCACCCATCAAGGCACGGTTGGCGTCATCGTGTTCCAGGAATGGAATCAGAGAAGCACCAACGGACACCACCTGTTGAGTGGAAACGTCCATGTAGTCAACTTGATCGCGGCTAAATAGGCTTGATTCGCCTTTGCTACGACAAGTGACCAAGTCTTCGATGAAGCGGCCGTCTTCGTCCAGGTTGGAGTTCGCCTGAGCGATAACGAAGTTGCCTTCTTCAATAGCAGACAGATAGTTAATTTCATCGGTCACCACACCATCGCGCACGCGACGATAAGGGGTTTCCAGGAAACCATACTCGTTGGTCTGTGCGTACACGGACAAGGAGTTGATCAGACCGATGTTTGGACCTTCTGGCGTTTCGATTGGACATACGCGACCGTAGTGAGTCGGATGAACATCTCGAACTTCAAAGCCAGCACGTTCACGGGTCAAACCGCCCGGGCCCAATGCAGAGATACGACGTTTATGCGTAATCTCAGACAACGGGTTGTTCTGGTCCATAAATTGTGACAACTGGCTGGAACCAAAGAACTCTTTCACCGCCGCCGAAATCGGCTTGGCGTTGATCATGTCCTGAGGCATCAGAGTGTCGAGGTCGCCCAGAGACAAACGCTCTTTAACTGCACGCTCAACACGAACCAGACCTACACGGAACTGGTTTTCAGCCATTTCACCAACGGAACGAATACGACGGTTGCCCAAGTGGTCGATATCATCCACTTCGCCGCGACCATTACGGATATCGATGAGCTTTTTCATCACTTCGGTGATGTCTTCTTTGCTCAGGATACCGGAACCTTCGATTTCGTCACGCAGCAGAGAACGGTTGAACTTCATCCGGCCAACCGCTGACAAATCGTAGCGGTCTTCAGAGAAGAACAGGTTCTCAAACAGGTTTTCAGCGGCTTCGCGTGTTGGTGGCTCACCAGGACGCATCATGCGGTAGATTTCAACCAAAGCGCTCAGACGATCGCTGGTTGGGTCAACACGCAGGGTCTCGGAGATATAAGCACCGTGATCCAGGTCGTTGGTGAACAATGTTTCGATGTGCTTGTGGCCAGACTGGCTCAGCTTAGCCAGCAAATCCAGTGACAGCTCCATGTTGGCTGCACAGATAAGCTCGCCGGTGTTCGTATCGATATAGTCTTTTGCAACTACTTTACCGGCAATGTATTCAACCGGAACTTCGATGCGATCAATGCCGTCTTTTTCAAGCTGGCGAATATGACGTGCAGTAATACGACGCGCTTTCTCGACGTAAACCTTGCCATTCGCTTCAATATCAAAGGATGCCGTTTCACCGCGCAGGCGCTCTGGAACCAATTCCATCTGCAGCTTGTTGTCACGAATTTCAAAGACCACTTTATCAAAGAACAGATCCAGGATCTGTGCCGTGGTGAAACTCAATGCACGCAGAATGATGGTTGCAGGCAATTTACGACGACGGTCAATACGGACAAACAGGTTGTCTTTCGGGTCAAACTCGAAATCTAACCATGAACCGCGGTAAGGGATGATACGTGCGTTATACAGCACTTTGCCCGATGAATGGGTCTTACCCTTATCACTGTCAAAGAATACACCAGGACTACGATGCAGCTGAGATACGATAACCCTCTCAGTACCGTTAATGACAAAGGTACCGTTTTCGGTCATGAGTGGAATTTCACCCATGTAGACTTCTTGTTCTTTGATGTCTTTGACCGTACCTTCCGGAGCTTCACGCTCATAGATAACCAGGCGCAGTTTAACGCGCAGTGGTGCGGAATAAGTCACACCGCGGATCTGGCACTCTTTGACGTCAAATACTGGCTCACCAAGACGGTAGCTAACGTATTGCAGCTCCGAATTGCCGCTGTAGCTCTGAATAGGAAAAACAGAACGGAATGCTGCTTCCAGACCGTGTTGTCCTTCGGGATCTTGCTCGATAAATTTCTGGAACGAGTCAAGTTGGATAGAAAGGAGATAAGGGATATCCAAAACTTGTGGACGTTTCCCAAAATCCTTACGAATACGTTTTTTCTCGGTATAGGAGTAAACCATAGGGTTCCTCAGCTCGCTGAAAAGTCGACCCACTCTGTCTGCCCTGAAACCAGGACAGGTCGTGCAACACTATTATTTAGAATGAGAAGTCGAAACACTTCTCGGAATACTCTTTTCTATCACTCTTAAACCATTTCATCGCGTTACTTTGACTACCGAGCTACCCGAGTGGGTCGTAGCTGAGAACGCAGTATATTAAGTCGTCAATAGAAAGGAATATTTGGGGTCAGCCAGCCGCTAAACAGTGTGAAATGCGACTAACGCCCTACAGCGCAAAAAGGCTGATGACTAAAAAGTCACCAGCCATCAGCCTATAAGTTAGGCTGCAAACTCAAAGCTTAACTTACTTGATCTCAACTTCAGCACCAGCTTCAGTCAGAGCTTTTTTCAGTGACTCAGCTTCGTCTTTGTTCACGCCTTCTTTCAGAACTGCCGGTGCAGATTCAACCAAGTCTTTAGCTTCTTTCAAGCCCAGGCCAGTTGCGCCGCGAACAGCCTTGATTACTGCAACTTTGTTAGCGCCGAATGAAGTCAGAACAACGTTGAATTCAGTTTGTTCTTCTACAGCTTCAGCAGCAGCAGCAGGACCTGCAGCAACAGCAGCAGCTGAAACGCCGAATTTCTCTTCCATAGCAGAGATCAGTTCAACGATTTCCATTACAGACAGAGCTGCAACGCCTTCCAGAATTTGGTCTTTAGTGATAGTTGACATAACAATTGTTCCTAAAATACAGAAATAGTTTATACGTTAAAAAGCAACGATGGAGAAAAAAGGCAGTTAAGCAGCTTCTTTCTGATCGCGCAGTGCAGCCAGAGTACGAACCAATTTGCCGGCAGCGGCTTCTTTCATGGTTCCCATCAGACGTGCGATTGCTTCTTCGTAGGTTGGCAGAGTTGCCAGGCGGTCGATCTGAGCCGCAGGGATTAACTCGCCTTCAAAGGCTGCTGCTTTAACCTCAAATTTCGCATTATCTTTAGCAAATGCTTTGAACAAACGAGCAGCTGCGCCCGGGTGTTCAGAAGAGAATGCAATCAAGGTTGGACCAACAAACGTGTCTTTCAGGCAATCGAATTGAGTGCCTTCAACAATGCGACGCAGCAAGGTGTTACGAACAACTTGCATGTGAACGCCAGCTTCACGACCTGCTTTACGCAGTTCAGTCATTTTATCAACGGTAACGCCACGAGAATCCGCAACAACCGCAGACAGCGCACCTTTGGCTACTTCTTTAACTTCAGCAACAATCGCTTGTTTGCCTTGAAGATTTAGTGCCATTAGTTCTTGCTCCTGGATTAACCGGGGAGTAATTCCCCGGAACTCACGTCACCCAATCCACTACAAAATGCAATGAAAGGGCGTTGAAACACGGTGAGCAGAATCCAGCAAAGGCACTTCTTGTTTTTTATAAATAAAAAGAAGAAGAAAAAATGCTTTAGGTTCTGTCACCGTCTACGCAGGGAATTAAGTGTTTTTTACAACACACCTGCGGTCTTGGACGGAGGCTTGGATAAGGCCAAGCTCCAACCGATAAATTCTGGTGTTCTGATAATGAGTCAAACCCATCAACAGAAGCATGGGCGTAAGATTCTAGACAAACCTTACGCCCACGTAAAGCGATAAAAGCAAATAGTGATTAGACCACTACTGCTGACAGGCCGCTTTGATCAATAGAAACGCCGGCGCCCATAGTGGTGGACAGGCTGATTTTCTTGATATAAACGCCTTTCGCTGTAGCAGGTTTAGCACGCTTCAGCGCAACAACCAGAGATTCTAAGTTTTCTTTCAACTTCTCTGAGTCGAAATCAACTTTACCAATGGTGGTGTGGATAATACCGTTTTTGTCGTTGCGATAACGAACCTGACCTGCTTTAGCATTCTTAACTGCTTCAGCAACGTTAGGAGTAACAGTACCCACTTTAGGGTTAGGCATCAGGCCACGTGGGCCCAAGATTTGGCCCAATTGACCTACAACGCGCATTGCATCTGGGGAAGCAATAACAACGTCGAAGTTCATTTCGCCTTTCTTGATTTGATCAGCCAGATCTTCCATACCTACCAATTCAGCGCCTGCTTCTTTCGCAGCTTCAGCGTTTGCACCCTGAGCGAAAACAGCAACGCGGACTGAACGGCCAGTACCGTGTGGCAACACAGTTGCACCACGAACGTTCTGGTCAGATTTACGTGCGTCGATACCGAGGTTAACGGCAACGTCCACACTTTCTACGAATTTAGCAGTAGCCAGCTCTTTCAGCAGGGCAACAGCTTCGTTGATATCGTATTGCTTAGTAACATCAACTTTGTCACGGATCACGCGCATGCGCTTGGTCAGCTTAGCCATTTATTAACCCTCCACTACCAGGCCCATGGAACGAGCAGTACCTTCGATTGAACGCATCATAGCGTCAACGTCAGCACCAGTCATATCCGCAGCTTTGGTTTCTGCGATTTCACGAACCTGAGCACTGGTCACAGTCCCTACTTTGTCTTTGTTCGGCTTGCCGGAACCAGACTTAATACCTGCCGCTTTTTTCAGCAGAACTGCTGCTGGCGGGGTTTTAGTAACGAAAGTGAAAGAGCGATCAGAATAAACAGTAATAACAACAGGGATCGGCAGGCCTTTTTCAATGCTTTCAGTCTTAGCATTGAACGCTTTACAGAATTCCATGATGTTAACACCCTGCTGACCCAATGCTGGGCCAACTGGTGGACTTGGGTTCGCCATACCAGCTGCAACTTGCAGCTTGACATAGGCTTGTACTTTCTTAGCCATTTACGATTTCCTCGATTTGGGTAGTATCGCCTCGCGTTCGAGGCTCCCCGTGTTTTGTCTCGCTATTATTTACAATGAAATAAGTTGTCACGGATGACAAAAAGCAAGACATCTAAAAACAAAAGGCGCGAAATTATATTGTAATTTCACGCCTAAGACAAGACTCAAATTTCAACCAATGGCGAAAAATGAATCAGCCTTTTTCTACCTGACTGAAATCCAGTTCAACCGGCGTTGCACGGCCAAAAATGGAAACAGACACTTTCAAGCGGCTCTTTTCGTAGTCCACTTCTTCAACAACACCGTTGAAGTCTGCAAACGGACCATCGCTAACACGAACCAACTCACCTGGCTCAAACAGTGTTTTAGGACGTGGTTTATCACCCACTTGTTGAAGGCGATTCATAATCGCATCAACTTCTTTATCACTGATGGGTGCAGGACGATCGGATGTACCGCCGATAAAGCCCATGACACGCGGCACGCTACGCACTAAGTGCCAGCTGGCATCGTTCATCACCATCTGCACCAGCACATAGCCTGGGAAGAATTTACGTTCACTTTTACGACGTTGACCGCCACGAATTTCGACGACTTCTTCCGTTGGAACCATGACTTCGCCAAACAGCTCTTCCATGTCATGTAACTTGATATGCTCACGTAGCGATTGAGCTACGCGGCCTTCAAAACCGGAAAACGCCTGAACGACGTACCAACGCTTTTTGGGTGCTTCAGACATCTTAGAACCTCAGGCCAGTAATAAATGAGACCAGGCGAACCAGAATACCATCCAGTCCCCATAGAATCAGTGACATTACAGCAGTTACCGCCGCAACGATTAATGTCGTGTGCAGCGTTTCCTGACGGGTAGGCCAAATCACTTTACGCACTTCCGTGCGTGCTTCACGAGCAAACGCTACAGTGGCTTTGCCTTTTGCCGTCATCAATGCAACAGCACCGGCAACCGCGATAATTACTACAACTGCCAACGCACGTAGCGGCAAGCTGAAATCACGGTAATAATAATTACCGACAATAGCTGCAACTAACAATACAGCAACGATTAGCCATTTAGCCGTTTCCAGGCCACGTCCGCTCCCTGGAGCCTCGGTATTCGCACTCATAAACCAACCTGTCACTATGATTCAGAACAACAACTTTGCTTCGCATCGCAAAGCAAACCAAGCTGAAAGATGCTCTAGAGACTCTCTAATCAGCACCATTCAGCACTATTCGCCGTACTTCCAGAGCCCATCTCACCAGTAATTATGATTAAAAAACCACTGATGAGATAGGTTCTAGCATGACAACGTAGAAAAAGGGCATCAAATGATGCCCTTTTATCGCATGTCGCGTCAAATCTTATTCAATGACTTTAGCAACAACGCCAGCGCCGACAGTTCGACCACCTTCGCGAATCGCGAAGCGCAGACCGTCATCCATTGCAATAGGAGCGATCAGGTTAACAATCATTTGAATGTTGTCACCTGGCATCACCATTTCAACGCCTTCTGGTAATTCGATGGTACCGGTTACGTCAGTTGTACGGAAGTAGAACTGAGGACGGTAGCCTTTGAAGAACGGAGTATGGCGGCCGCCTTCATCTTTGCTCAGAATATAAACTTCTGATTCAAATTTGGTATGTGGCTTGATAGAACCTGGTTTAGCCAGAACCTGACCACGTTCGATCTCTTCACGTTTAATACCTCGCAGCAGAACACCGACGTTCTCACCTGCACGGCCTTCGTCCAGCAGTTTGCGGAACATTTCAACGCCGGTACAAGTAGATTTAACGGTGTCTTTCAGGCCAACAATTTCAACTTCTTCGCCAACTTTAACAATACCGCGCTCTACACGACCGGTAACTACCGTACCACGACCGGAGATAGAGAATACGTCTTCGATTGGCAGCAGGAACGGCTTATCGATAGCACGCTCTGGTTCAGGAATGTAAGAATCCAAGTAGCCAGCCAGTTCGATAATTTTTGCTTCCCACTCAGGCTCGCCTTCCAGCGCTTTGAGTGCTGAGCCACGAACAACCGGTGTATCATCGCCAGGGAAATCGTAGGTAGACAGAAGATCACGCACTTCCATTTCTACCAATTCCAGTAACTCTTCGTCATCCACCATGTCACATTTATTCATGAAGACAATGATGTAAGGAACGCCAACCTGACGACCCAACAGGATATGCTCACGCGTCTGTGGCATTGGGCCATCAGTCGCAGCAACAACCAAGATAGCGCCGTCCATTTGAGCAGCACCGGTTATCATGTTTTTAACGTAGTCGGCGTGCCCTGGGCAGTCAACGTGCGCATAGTGACGAGATGGGGTGTCATATTCAACATGAGACGTGTTGATGGTGATACCACGCGCCTTCTCTTCCGGAGCGTTGTCAATCTGGTCGAATGCACGAGCACTCCCGCCGTAGGTTTTAGCCAAAACGGTGGTGATTGCAGCAGTTAGGGTAGTTTTACCATGGTCAACGTGGCCGATAGTACCCACATTAACGTGCGGTTTTGTACGTTCAAACTTTTCTTTAGACATCGATTGTCCCTCTAAGACACGGAATCGGTGGTTTCACCACATCAACCAAGCATATGCTTGCTGAATCCATAACGCAGAAAGAAAATCAGGGGACGAGAAGATGAGAAATGGTGCTGATAGGCAGATTCGAACTGCCGACCTCACCCTTACCAAGGGTGCGCTCTACCAACTGAGCTATATCAGCACATCTTGGAGCGGGCAGTGGGAATCGAACCCACATCATCAGCTTGGAAGGCTGAGGTAATAGCCATTATACGATGCCCGCGTCTTAGAACTCGGCTACCTGACTTAATCTGCAGAAATTTGAAAGGAAGGGCTTTGCCACTTCACTCTTCATCGAGAGCACAGCTCTCGCCTTGAGTGTTGACTGGGAGGTTCGGTCTTCTGAATCACCCTGGGACTCAAGGTCAAACATGGTGGTGAGAGAAGGATTATTAATCACTTCGTTCCTCGACCTTCGGGCCGCCGCTATGCGTTGTTGACTCACTACGCACGACTCGAAACTTCGCGAAGGTTTTCACCTTCCCTTGAAGGGCCTCATTTGGATTCTCTATTTTGAATCGGCTTGAGACTCAAGGTTAAAAATGGTGGTGGGGGAAGGATTCGAACCTTCGAAGTCGATGACGGCAGATTTACAGTCTGCTCCCTTTGGCCGCTCGGGAACCCCACCTAATTTTTAGTACTTGAATGGTGCCGGCACCAAGAGTCGAACTCGGGACCTACTGATTACAAGTCAGTTGCTCTACCAACTGAGCTATGCCGGCATCAAGTGCAGCGCATTCTAGGTAGACCGAGGCTATGATGCAACAAAAAAATCGCATATTTTGCTCTTTCGCTCATAAAACCACCACTTTTCAAATGCATGGTGGATTATTAAACTCGCTTCGCTCAATTAGCAACCAGGGCGCTAAGTATTGTAACCATTCTGTTGATCAAAATCCGTTCTAAAAGCAGTGTCAGATCTCATTGCCGGATAAACGTACGCTCGCCCTGGAATGAGATTTACGCCCCAAAACGGTGAAACAGTCCCCAGGAGAGTGCAAATTTATCTAAAAATTATTGGAATATCGTCGTATTCGCATCGCTGTATGTTTGGCTTGTTTATTGCTTAAACATAAATATAAGCAATATATGGCCTATGGATATTAGACCAACGCGGCTACAGATGAGGAACATCACTATGAAAATAGTACAACTTAATACAGCAACAATGCCAGTATACCAAAGTGGACTGGTAAGCTTATTAATTGATGCCGTGGCCCACGGCGCGTCCGTAGGTTACGACACGCACAGCCTGCCGCAGGACGCTGCTGAACGTTATTTTCATAGTCTGCGCCCGGACATGGAAAAGGGTACACTATTGCTGTGGATTGCCCGCGACGAACAAGGCATTGTCGGTACAATCCAGCTTAATCTTTGCCAGAAACCGAATGGGTTGAATCGGGCAGAAGTACAGAAACTACTCGTACACAGCCGCAGCCGTCGCTCCGGTATTGGACATAAGTTAATAATTGCGATGGAGGGCAAGGCATTACAACTGTCGCGCGGGCTATTGTATCTCGATACCGAGGCAGGCTCTGCCGCCGAATCTTTTTACCGCTCACAAGGTTATCGCTATATAGGCGAGATTCCTGATTATGCCTGTTCGCCCGACGGTTACTATCATCCTACAGCCATCTATTTTAAGCGTTTATTTACTATTAATCAGATGCATACAGCCATAGTCCGATAATCACTCCATCGCATACCGTAATTGTCCTTAATTATATGGAATAGTTACGCATATCAAAGAAATCACTTACTAAGCACAAAAATGTCTACGCCAAAAACCAAGCTGCCTATAATATGCAGCTTGTTTCTTATCTGGAGTTGGCGTCCAGCGCCTTTCCCAACCTGCGTTAACAGGCAGAATTTGGCTTATGACAAAAAGAGATCAATCTTTAGCGACGCCTTATCTACAGTTCGATCGTACTCAGTGGGCTGCTCTACGTGACTCAGTACCCTTGACACTGACAGAAGAAGAAATCGTTAAACTTAAAGGGATTAACGAAGACCTTTCATTAGACGAAGTGGCACAGATTTATCTACCACTGTCGCGCTTACTTAATTTTTATATCAGTTCTAATTTGCGTCGTCAGGCCGTCCTGGAGCAATTTTTGGGTACGGATGGCCAACGCATTCCCTATGTCATCGGTATTGCAGGGAGTGTCGCTGTCGGTAAAAGCACCACTGCACGCTTGCTGCAAGCATTACTCAGCCGCTGGCCGGAGCACCGGAGTGTAGAACTCATTACCACCGATGGTTTTCTTCATCCTAATAAAGTGCTGAATGAACGTGGATTGATGAAGAAAAAGGGATTCCCTGAATCCTATGATATGCATAATCTGGTAAAGTTTGTTTCTGAGGTTAAATCCGGCGCAGACCATGTGACCGCGCCTGTTTATTCCCATTTGATATACGATGTGGTCCCTGATGGTAATAAAATCATTAAGCAACCTGACATTCTTATATTAGAAGGTTTAAACGTATTACAGAGCGGAATGGATTACCCTCACGACCCTCATCATGTATTTGTCTCTGACTTTGTCGACTTTTCTATATATGTTGATGCCCCTGAGGACTTGCTGCAAAGTTGGTATATCAATAGATTTCTTAAATTCCGACAAGGTGCATTTTCAAACCCTGACTCCTATTTCCATAATTACGCAAAACTACCCGAGACTGAGGCGGTTAAAATTGCCACCCAGCTGTGGAAAGAAATTAATGGATTGAATTTAAAGCAAAATATATTACCAACTCGTGAGCGGGCAAGTTTGATTATGACTAAGAGTGCCAATCACGCAGTGGAAAATGTACGTTTACGGAAATAATAAAAGTGGGAGGATTTAACCTCCCATTTATTATTTAATTAAACGCCGCGCAGGGATATTTCACCACCAATATAAGGTTTTATAATACCATCCTGATCTAGTAATAATGCACCCTGCTCATCAATACCCCTGGCAATACCGAATATATCTTGGTCGCCAATAATCAATTTTACAGGGCGACCAAGATAATTATCCATTTCTCGCCAACGGGAAATAAAGGCGGATAAACCTTCATTTTCAAATTTAACGACTGCAAGTCTTAATTCAGATAGCAGCTCTGCCGTGAGTTTATTACGATCAATATTAACACCAGCTTCTTGTAAATTGATCCAGTGTTGATTGATAACGTTGGTGGTCGACTCACGCATTGTCAAATTAATACCTGCACCGATAACCAACTGAGCGGCATCGCCCGTCTTCCCTGTCAGCTCAACCAGTATGCCTGCCAGTTTTTTATCATTTAAATACAGGTCATTTGGCCACTTAACACGAACCTGTTCGGCACCGAGTTTACGCAGAACTTCGGCCATAACAATCCCAACAACGAGGCTTAACCCCATTGCAGCAGCAGGGCCTTGTTCCAACCGCCAGAACATAGATAAATAGAGATTAGCACCAAAGGGAGATACCCAGTGACGCCCTCGTCTCCCTCTGCCAGCATGTTGGTATTCAGCCACACAAGCGTCGCCAGATTTTAATTCAGCGATGCGCTCCAACAAGTATTGATTGGTAGAGTCAACTACCGGCAAAACAGTCACTTGACCCGCGGGGAGATAACTTAATATTGCTTGCTCATCGAGCAATTGAATCGCTGAAGGCAAGCTATAGCCCTTACCCGGAACTGTAAAAACATCTAACCCCCACTCTCTGAGTGTTTGCATATGTTTATTAATCGCAGCACGGCTCATCCCAAAGGTTTCACCTAATTGCTCCCCTGAATGGAAAGCACCATCAGCTAATATACTAATTAACCGTAAAGGGATTTTAATATCTTTCACGACAAACGCTCCACAGCATTAACTTCACCATCATTCGCAATAAAGCGCACTTCTGGCTCCAGCCAGACCCCGAACTTCTGTGCCACTTGCTGGCGAATATAACTCGCAAGGCCTATTACATCCTCTCCAGTGGCCTCTGCAAGATTAATGAGTACTAGAGCTTGCTGCTGGTGTACCGCCGCACCACCAACTTTGTATCCCTTGAGAGCACATTGATCGATTAACCAACCTGCGGCCAGTTTTACTGATCCGTCTGATTGTAGGTAATGAGGAATACCAGGGTTATTCTTAACAAGATCGTTAGCTATCGCAGCATCCACGATCGGATTTTTGAAAAAACTCCCCGCATTACCGGTGATAGTTGGGTCAGGTAACTTACTACGCCGCATCGCACAGACTGACTTGAAGATATCTTGTGCCGTTACGGTCAATGGGTCTAAGCGAGTTAAATCACCATAACCGAGTGTAGGTATCCATGCTTTCATCAACTGAATACCCACCGCTACGATAGCAAACCCATCAACATAGCGATGTTTGAAAATACTGTCACGATAGCCAAACTGGCAATCATGTGCTGAGATGCGTTGGATAGAGCCGCTGTTCATATCAAGCAGATCGACGTATTCACATACCTTCTGTAATTCAACGCCGTAGGCTCCAATATTTTGGATTGGTGCAGAGCCGACACAGCCGGGAATCAGCGCCAAATTCTCCAATCCTGGCATATTATTTTCTAATGTATAACATACCAGGTCATGCCAGTTTTCTCCGGCTCCAACATGTAAATGCCAAGCCACGCTATCCTCAGAGAAAGTAATACCCTTGATGCGATTAAGTAGCACTGTCCCAAAGAAATCTTCAATAAATAGCACATTACTACCTTCGCCAAGCAATAAAACTGGCTGACTCTTGGATACTGACTCATTCCATGCGCTTATTAATTCTTCAGAAGAATTGGCACTGATGACATTACTTGCATAGGCTGGTAATGCGAATGTATTGAGGTGTTTTAGCGGGGAAAGTTGGCTCGACATTACTTTAGATACTCATTCTGACTGACTCTGTTGCTAGTCTAACCGATCATAATACTCAGGTTGTATTTGTTTTATATAAAGACTGAAAAAAACAAACTTAGCACACCTTCGGCTAATGCGAATTGGCTTTACGCCTATATTAAATGCTTATCCCCTTATGATCTCTGAATTCTAACCATAAAAAAGGCCACCCGTTAGGGTAGCCCTTCTCTTTTATTTGGTTTTCACACATAAAAATCCACGCCACACTCCACGCAAAAAACAATAGAAATAGTTTTTTATATTTCCCACACAGCAAAAACCCCACGCTTTTGGCATGGGGTCTTGGCTTGATTTGATGCCTGGCAGTGTCCTACTCTCGCATGGGGAGACCCCACACTACCATCGGCGCTACGGCGTTTCACTTCTGAGTTCGGCATGGGTTCAGGTGGTGCCACCGTGCTATGGCCGCCAGGCAAATTCTGTTTCAATTAACCCGCTACACAGTTCCCTGCACAGCCAGCCAATCCAATCTGGAATCATCGCTGAAAATGAATATCTGTCTCTCAAACACAAAACACCTTTGGTGTTGTAAGGTTAAGCCTCACGGATCATTAGTACTGGTTAGCTCAATGCATCGCTGCACTTACACACCCAGCCTATCAACGTCATAGTCTTTAACGTTCCTTCAGGGGGCTTAAAGCCCCAGGGAAGACTCATCTCGAGGCAAGTTTCCCGCTTAGATGCTTTCAGCGGTTATCTCTTCCGAATTTAGCTACCGGGCAATGCCATTGGCATGACAACCCGAACACCAGTGATTCGTCCACTCCGGTCCTCTCGTACTAGGAGCAGCCCCTCTCAATCTTCCAACGCCCACGGCAGATAGGGACCGAACTGTCTCACGACGTTCTAAACCCAGCTCGCGTACCACTTTAAATGGCGAACAGCCATACCCTTGGGACCTACTTCAGCCCCAGGATGTGATGAGCCGACATCGAGGTGCCAAACACCGCCGTCGATATGAACTCTTGGGCGGTATCAGCCTGTTATCCCCGGAGTACCTTTTATCCGTTGAGCGATGGCCCTTCCATTCAGAACCACCGGATCACTAAGACCTACTTTCGTACCTGCTCGAGCCGTCACTCTCGCAGTCAAGCTAGCTTATGCCTTTGCACTAACCTCACGATGTCCGACCGTGATTAGCTAACCTTCGTGCTCCTCCGTTACTCTTTGGGAGGAGACCGCCCCAGTCAAACTACCCACCAGACACTGTCCTCACCCCGGATCACGGGGCCGAGTTAGAACATCAAACATTAAAGGGTGGTATTTCAAGGTTGGCTCCATGCAGACTGGCGTCCACACTTCAATGCCTCCCACCTATCCTACACATCAAGGCTCAATGTTCAGTGTCAAGCTATAGTAAAGGTTCACGGGGTCTTTCCGTCTTGCCGCGGGTACACTGCATCTTCACAGCGAGTTCAATTTCACTGAGTCTCGGGTGGAGACAGCCTGGCCATCATTACGCCATTCGTGCAGGTCGGAACTTACCCGACAAGGAATTTCGCTACCTTAGGACCGTTATAGTTACGGCCGCCGTTTACTGGGGCTTCGATCAAGAGCTTCGCCTTGCGGCTGACCCCATCAATTAACCTTCCAGCACCGGGCAGGCGTCACACCGTATACGTCCACTTTCGTGTTTGCACAGTGCTGTGTTTTTATTAAACAGTTGCAGCCAGCTGGTATCTGCGACTGGCTTCGGCGCCGGGAGCAAGTCCCATTACCTAACGCCAGCGTGCCTTCTCCCGAAGTTACGGCACCATTTTGCCTAGTTCCTTCACCCGAGTTCTCTCAAGCGCCTGAGTATTCTCTACCTGACCACCTGTGTCGGTTTGGGGTACGATTTAATGTTACCTGATGCTTAGAGGCTTTTCCTGGAAGCTTGGCATCAACTACTTCATCACCGTAGTGACTCGTCATCACACCTCAGCGTTGATAAGCAACCGGATTTACCAAGTCGCTCCGCCTACATGCTTAAACCGGGACAACCGTCGCCCGGCTAGCCTAGCCTTCTCCGTCCCCCCTTCGCAGTAACACCAAGTACAGGAATATTAACCTGTTTCCCATCGACTACGCCTTTCGGCCTCGCCTTAGGGGTCGACTCACCCTGCCCCGATTAACGTTGGACAGGAACCCTTGGTCTTCCGGCGTGCGGGTTTTTCACCCGCATTATCGTTACTTATGTCAGCATTCGCACTTCTGATACCTCCAGCAACCCTCACAGGTCACCTTCAACGGCTTACAGAACGCTCCCCTACCCAACAACGCCTAAGCGTCGCTGCCGCAGCTTCGGTGCATGGTTTAGCCCCGTTACATCTTCCGCGCAGGCCGACTCGACCAGTGAGCTATTACGCTTTCTTTAAATGATGGCTGCTTCTAAGCCAACATCCTGGCTGTCTGTGCCTTCCCACATCGTTTCCCACTTAACCATGACTTTGGGACCTTAGCTGGCGGTCTGGGTTGTTTCCCTCTTCACGACGGACGTTAGCACCCGCCGTGTGTCTCCCGTGATAACATTCTTCGGTATTCGGAGTTTGCATCGGTTTGGTAAGTCGGGATGACCCCCTAGCCGAAACAGTGCTCTACCCCCGAAGATGAGTTCACGAGGCGCTACCTAAATAGCTTTCGGGGAGAACCAGCTATCTCCCGGTTTGATTGGCCTTTCACCCCCAGCCACAAGTCATCCGCTAATTTTTCAACATTAGTCGGTTCGGTCCTCCAGTTAGTGTTACCCAACCTTCAACCTGCCCATGGCTAGATCACCGGGTTTCGGGTCTATACCTTGCAACTAGACGCCCAGTTAAGACTCGGTTTCCCTACGGCTCCCCTATTCGGTTAACCTTGCTACAAAATATAAGTCGCTGACCCATTATACAAAAGGTACGCAGTCACCCAACTAGTAGGCTCCCACTGCTTGTACGTACACGGTTTCAGGTTCTATTTCACTCCCCTCGCCGGGGTTCTTTTCGCCTTTCCCTCACGGTACTGGTTCACTATCGGTCAGTCAGGAGTATTTAGCCTTGGAGGATGGTCCCCCCATATTCAGACAGGATGTCACGTGTCCCGCCCTACTCATCGAGTTCACAGAATGCGTGTTTTGGTGTACGGGACTATCACCCTGTACCGTGCGACTTTCCAGACGCTTCCACTAACACACGAACTGATTCAGACTCTGGGCTCTTCCCCGTTCGCTCGCCGCTACTGGGGGAATCTCGGTTGATTTCTTTTCCTCGGGGTACTTAGATGTTTCAGTTCCCCCGGTTCGCCTTGCATGGCTATGTATTCACCATGCAATAGTGCAACGAATTGCACTGGGTTTCCCCATTCGGGTATCGTCGGTTATAACGGTTCATATCACCTTACCGACGCTTTTCGCAGATTAGCACGCCCTTCATCGCCTCTGACTGCCTAGGCATCCACCGTGTACGCTTAGTCGCTTAACCTCACAACCCAAAAATGTTTCTTATGTTCAAGTCGGTTGCGCGTCGTGAATACAGCGTTGTGCGGTACTCGGAATGCTCATGAACATGCAGTTCACTCCGCTTCCTCTGTGCCGTACGCCTTGCCTTCACTTAGCTCACGCGACTCTCTTCATCAGAATACACATTGGCATTGCGATTATTTGAGAGACTCTAATACAGGGTAATCCTTATCTCAGTACCTCTACGGAGAGATAAGTTTCAGCTGTATTGTTTCAATTTTCAGCTTGTTCCAGATTGTTAAAGAGCAATATCTTAAACACGACTTGTTAAAGTCATCTTTAAGATATTCAGTTGATAATGTCTTTCACACATTATCGGAGTGGCGTCCCCAAGGGGATTCGAACCCCTGTTACAGCCGTGAAAGGGCAGTGTCCTAGGCCTCTAGACGATGGGGACACAAAAATTGCTACTGAATCATGGATTCAGTATTTTTGTGTAAAGGTGAGAATGTGGTGACACATTCGAACGACTGATGCAGTAAAAACTCGATGCCGAGGTCTTATTACACAATCATCACCCTCATCAACAGGTGCTCTTGCTCATTTACATTCATCAGACAATCTGTGTGGACACTACGCAATGCGTATCGTTAGGTAAGGAGGTGATCCAACCGCAGGTTCCCCTACGGTTACCTTGTTACGACTTCACCCCAGTCATGAATCACAAAGTGGTAAGCGCCCTCCCGAAGGTTAAGCTACCTACTTCTTTTGCAACCCACTCCCATGGTGTGACGGGCGGTGTGTACAAGGCCCGGGAACGTATTCACCGTAGCATTCTGATCTACGATTACTAGCGATTCCGACTTCATGGAGTCGAGTTGCAGACTCCAATCCGGACTACGACAGACTTTATGTGGTCCGCTTGCTCTCGCGAGTTCGCTTCACTTTGTATCTGCCATTGTAGCACGTGTGTAGCCCTACTCGTAAGGGCCATGATGACTTGACGTCATCCCCACCTTCCTCCGGTTTGTCACCGGCAGTCTCCCTTGAGTTCCCACCATTACGTGCTGGCAACAAAGGATAAGGGTTGCGCTCGTTGCGGGACTTAACCCAACATTTCACAACACGAGCTGACGACAGCCATGCAGCACCTGTCTCACGGTTCCCGAAGGCACTAAAGCATCTCTGCTAAATTCCGTGGATGTCAAGAGTAGGTAAGGTTCTTCGCGTTGCATCGAATTAAACCACATGCTCCACCGCTTGTGCGGGCCCCCGTCAATTCATTTGAGTTTTAACCTTGCGGCCGTACTCCCCAGGCGGTCGACTTAACGCGTTAGCTCCGGAAGCCACGCCTCAAGGGCACAACCTCCAAGTCGACATCGTTTACAGCGTGGACTACCAGGGTATCTAATCCTGTTTGCTCCCCACGCTTTCGCACCTGAGCGTCAGTCTTTGTCCAGGGGGCCGCCTTCGCCACCGGTATTCCTCCAGATCTCTACGCATTTCACCGCTACACCTGGAATTCTACCCCCCTCTACAAGACTCTAGCTTGCCAGTTTCAAATGCAGTTCCCACGTTAAGCGCGGGGATTTCACATCTGACTTAACAAACCGCCTGCGTGCGCTTTACGCCCAGTAATTCCGATTAACGCTTGCACCCTCCGTATTACCGCGGCTGCTGGCACGGAGTTAGCCGGTGCTTCTTCTGCGAGTAACGTCAATCAATCGTGCTATTAACACGACTGCCTTCCTCCTCGCTGAAAGTGCTTTACAACCCGAAGGCCTTCTTCACACACGCGGCATGGCTGCATCAGGCTTGCGCCCATTGTGCAATATTCCCCACTGCTGCCTCCCGTAGGAGTCTGGACCGTGTCTCAGTTCCAGTGTGGCTGGTCATCCTCTCAGACCAGCTAGGGATCGTCGCCTAGGTGAGCCATTACCCCACCTACTAGCTAATCCCATCTGGGCACATCCGATGGCGTGAGGCCCGAAGGTCCCCCACTTTGGTCCGAAGACGTTATGCGGTATTAGCTACCGTTTCCAGTAGTTATCCCCCTCCATCAGGCAGTTTCCCAGACATTACTCACCCGTCCGCCGCTCGCCGGCAAAGTAGTAAACTACTTCCCGCTGCCGCTCGACTTGCATGTGTTAGGCCTGCCGCCAGCGTTCAATCTGAGCCATGATCAAACTCTTCAATTTAAGATTTGTTTGATTTGCTATGAGTTAACATAGCGATGCTCAAAGATTACTTTCTGCAAATATGCATTCGAACCGAAGTTCAAATGTGTACTGCTTTGGTCACTCTTCAAGACTTTGATATTTCTTCTGCCTGCCGAAACAGGCGTCGATATCGTCTTGCGAGTGCCCACACAGATTGTCTGATAAATTGTTAAAGAGCGTTCGTTACCCGTTTGCCTTGCGGCGAATCTTACGGTAACGCGGGAGGCAGATAATACGCTTTCCCGCTGAAGAGTCAAGAGTTTATTTGGTTTCTTTCGAAGTCAAACTCAATCATTTCTTTTCCTGACCCGGCGAAGTGTGTTTCGTTGTTCCCGGTCAGTGGAGGCGCATTATAGGGAGTTCCTGACAGCCTGCAACCCCTAATTTCAAAAAACTTTTCAACCGTGTTTTATTTCAACGATTTGCTGTGATAATCAGCATTAATGCTACTTTTCGTACTGTAATGCAGAGAAATCCTGAGCAAAACCGCTTACCTGCTGCCAATCCGTATATTCAACTTCTTTACTGGTATCTGTTTCTCCGTCGGTCATGCGCATAATAAGCTGAATCATGACTCTATCTATCCAACGATAGCGAGGATAACGCAGAGCTCCCGCAAATACCGTACATAACGTGGGTTGCCACGGCGTGCTGAGTAAGAACTTGCGAACATAGGCATTCGTTTGTGGGGAACGTTTTTCTGGCTTACGCGCGGTCAGATTCACTGCAAAGAATGCACTCGGCATCTGATTTAGCTGTTCAACGTGTTTATTGACGAATTTACTCAATACCGAATTGAAGTGGCCATAACGCACAGAGGCACCAATCATGACCTGTTGGTATTGGCTTAAATCGATTTGCCCCACCTGCGATAGATCCTGTATTTCGCAGGTGGCCACCGCCGATAATTGTTTAGCTATATAAGAAGCAATGGCTTGCGTTTGGCCATCTCGGCTGGAGTAAAGAATAAGGGCTTTCATTGCAATGTTCCTTATGCAGAGTTATTCACGCCAGAATGTTGGGGTGAAAAGAACCAGCAAGGTGAAAACTTCTAACCGGCCAAATAGCATTGTTATCACCAATATCCACTTGGCGGCCGGGTTCATTGAGGTGAAGTTGTCCGCGACGACACCCAAACCTGGGCCAAGGTTGTTCAGTGTCGCGGTCACCGCCGCAAAAGCAGAAAACTCATCAACACCAGTCGCGACAATCGCCAACATGCTGATAATGAATACCAGAGCGTACGCGGAGAAGAACCCCCACACGGCTTCCAGTATCCGCTCCGGCAATGCTCGCCGCCCTAGTTTGATGGTATAGACCGCGTTCGGGTGTACCAATCGTTTTAACTCGCGCGAACCTTGCAGGTAGAGCAACAGAATACGAATGACTTTCAGGCCGCCACCGGTAGAACCCGCACAGCCGCCTATAAAAGCAGAGCATAATAAGAGTATCGGCAGGAACAACGGCCATTTGGAAATACTGTCAGTAGTGAAGCCCGCCGTCGTCGCCATTGATACTACTTGGAAAAACGCCTGATTCACCGTTTCTAAACCGGATTTATAGACATTATGGTACCAAAGCACCAAGGTACAAACGATAACCAGCGTCAATTGCACAACAATGAACATGCGGAATTCGGGGTCACGCCAATAGACTTTTAAACTGCGCCCACTCAATACCGCAAAGTGCAAACCAAAGTTACAACCAGAAATCAGTAAGAAAACAGCAATAATGGTGTTGATGGTCGGGCTGTTAAAGTAGCCGATACTGGCATCATGGGTAGAAAAACCGCCAATCGCGATTGTTGAGAAACTGTGAGAAATAGCATCAAATACTGACATCCCAGCGCCCCACAAAGAAAGCGCACAGGCAATGGTCAGCAAGACATAGATGAGCCACAGCGTTTTAGCGGTTTCAGCAATGCGAGGCCGCATTTTATTGTCTTTCAGCGGGCCGGGCATTTCCGCCCGATAGAGCTGCATTCCCCCAACGCCCAAAATAGGCAGGATTGCCACCGCCAGCACAATGATCCCCATGCCACCGAGCCATTGCAGCATTTGTCGATAGAATAGTATTGCTTTAGGCAGTGAATCCAGCCCCACCAACGTGGTCGCTCCGGTAGTGGTCAGCCCGGAGAATGATTCAAAGAAGGCATCAGTTAATGAAAGATTCGGGCGCTCTGAGAATAAAAAAGGTAATGCTCCCACGCTGCCCAGCACCGTCCAGAAGAGCACGACAATTAAAAAGCCCTCACGGGGTTTTAGCTCATGCTTCTGCTTTCGATTCGGTAGCCAAAGAAAGAGGCCAATCGCCAGAGCAACAAAAAAGGTTTCGCTGAAGGCACGTCCAGCGCCATCACGATAGATCAATGCCACCAGTCCGGGAATAAACATTGTTCCGGAGAATAGGATGACCAGCAGACCAACAATACGGGTTATGGCACGAAAATGCATTCCGGCACGTTCCTTAGCAATTCACTTGGATGGGGATTATTGCGAAATGGGCGCCAATTGCAACGTGCCACGGCTGAGATCACGCAATTTATCACCGACCTGACTGGCCTGCCTTGCTGGTAAAGAGAGATGAAGCGTCACGAATTCCGCATATTCACTCTGTAAAACCTGGCCGTCAACCTGCTGTAATAACATCTCTACCATCGCAAGCTGCGCATAGTCACACTGCAAAGTATATTCTAACTGTGGGACTTTATATTTTACTTCAATCTGCGTTAACGCCTGCTGTACACCGCTACCGTATGCCCTAACCAACCCACCGGTACCCAGCTTGATACCCCCATAGTAACGCACCACAACAGCGGTAACTTCACCGATATGACTGCCCATTAATTGGGCCAGAATGGGTTTGCCCGCCGTCCCGGATGGCTCACCATCATCGGAAAAACCGAGCTGTTGTGAATCTGTCGGTGCTCCGGCAACAAAAGCCCAACAATGATGCCGGGCTGTGGGATGCTGCTGCTTTACCTGCTGAATAAAACTTTTCGCATCATTCACCCCACAGGTATGAGCCAGTAAGGTGATGAAACGACTTTTTTTAATCTCTTCGCTGCTCGTCACCGGTATCGCAGGTATCAAATAAGGCTGCATCAGGCCAGTTTCAGATCACGCGTCATATTCTCAACCCGATGATCATGGATAACGATATTGTCCTCTATACGAATACCACCATAAGGCTTCAGCGCGTCAATACGATCCCAATTGAAATGCTTACTGAACTCGCCACTACGCCACGGCGCAAGTAGAGATTCGATGAAGTACAGACCCGGTTCAATGGTCAGCACCATACGCGGTTGCAGAATGCGGGTACAACGTAGATAAGGATATTTGGCTGGTGCAGCTAAATGGGTTCCTCTGTCGTCTTGCATAAAACCAGCACTGTCATGCACTTGCAACCCAAGCGGATGACCCAAGCCGTGTGGCAGGAACGGACAGGTGATGCCTTGTTCAACCATCGCCTCTTCGCTGATACCGGTGACCAGATTATGAGTGCGCAGTAACTTCGCAATACGTTGATGCATCTGAACATGATAATCGGTGTAGCGCTCACCACTTTTAATGGTTTTGATCAGCTCAAGCTGCTCAGTATTCAGGTCTTTGATCAATGCAGCAAAGTCGTTTTCACTATCTGCGGCATAGGTACGGGTCAAGTCAGCAGCATAGCCGTTGTATTCAGTACCCGCATCAATCAGGAAGCTGCGTAGTTCGGCTGGAGGCTGATGCTGCAAGGTGGTGTAGTGGAGTACGGCCGAGTGTTCATTCAGAGCAACAATATTATCGTAAGGGACATCAGTATCTCTATGACCGGTAGCCATCAAATAGGCCAAATTGATATCGAACTCACTCATCCCAGATTGGAATGCTTCATGCGCAGCACGATGGCCGACAACCGCAGTCTTTTGTGCTTCGCGCATACACGCCAGCTCATAATCAGTTTTATAGGAGCGGTAATAGTGAAGGTAATCCAACACAGGCTGCGGGTTAATGTTTTCAGCACTGAAACCTAGAGCCTGCGCACGATGCTGTGCATAGCCAATGTAGGCCACACGATCACGCTGTGTCGGTAACAGTTGTGCAATATCATTAGCGTTTGCCAATGGTTGAATATCAATCGTTTGAGTCCAGAAACTGTCTGGTAGCGGCTCAACACAGTGCCAATAATCAGCGGGAGAGTAGAACCATAACTTTGGTGTATTTACACCATCTACCCATAACCAGCAGTTTGGTACTTGGGTTACCGGGACCCAAGCTTTAAATTGGGCATTCACTTTAAAGGGATAATCACGGTCATCAAGGAAAATTCGTTGTAATTCACCAGAGTGAATCAGCATCGCATCCAACTGATGACGTTCCAGCACATCACGGGTGCGCTGTTGTAGGGTGGATAAATGTTCGTTATATAAAGAAGCCAGCGTTTCCATCACAGTACCCTTTGCTATTAGAACTTAGTTTTTTTCATCTTATCATAGTCGCTGAAAGCATGTTTCGACGACCATATATCGATCAATCAAATACGTTGCGGCCGGTGGTGAACCTCATATTCATCTACTCAAATTGCCACGAATAAATATGATAATAATCAATTAGTACTCGCTATTGACTGTGATCTTCTCCGCAAAAAAACAATCTCTTATTTGCAATTCATTAACAAAATAATCACACTTCCTGAATATCTGGTCATACCAGATCACATGCGCTTATTCAGGAGATAGATATGCTCTACCAAAGCGAAACACTACAGCTTCACTGGTTGGAAGATGGTATTGCCGAGTTGGTGTTTGATGCGCCGGGTTCAGTTAATAAGCTGGATACCAAAACCGTAGCCAACTTGGGTGAAGCCCTTTCTGTATTAGAAAAACAAAGTGAACTCAAAGGGTTGTTACTGCGCTCCGCCAAAGCAGCCTTTATTGTCGGTGCCGATATTACCGAGTTTCTGTCCCTGTTTAATGCCCCGCCAGAAAAACTGCATCAGTGGCTGGTTTTCGCCAATGATATTTTCAATCGACTGGAAGACCTGCCGGTTCCAACTATTGCCGCAATCAATGGTTACGCGCTAGGTGGCGGATGTGAATGTATTTTAGCAACAGATTTTCGCGTGGCCTCACCAGAGGCACGTATTGGCCTACCGGAAACCAAACTCGGTATTATGCCGGGCTTTGGCGGTTCAGTTCGCTTACCGCGATTGTTAGGCGCTGACAGTGCGTTGGAAATTATCGCTGCGGGCAAAGATATTATTGCCAAAGAGGCGTTAAAAGTTGGGCTGGTTGATGCCGTTGTGGCACCAGAGAAGCTGGCCGATGCCGCACTCATCATGTTGAAACAGGCCATTGACGGTAAACTTGACTGGCAGGCAGCCCGTCAACCGAAACTTGACCCACTGAAACTCAACTCAACAGAAGCCGCGATGTGCTTTACCATTGCCAAAGGCATGGTCATGCAAGTGGCAGGAAAACACTATCCTGCACCGATGACGGCGGTTAAAACCATTGAAGCCGCTGCGAAACTTGGCCGCACTGAGGCATTGAAGCTGGAGACTAACAGTTTTGTGCCATTGGCAGGTTCAAATGAAGCTCGCGCATTGGTGGGCATTTTTCTCAACGACCAGTTTGTTAAAGCGCAGGCTAAAAAACTGTCCAAAGGGGTCAGCGCACCTAAGCAGGCTGCGGTGCTGGGTGCCGGAATTATGGGCGGAGGGATTGCCTATCAATCGGCGCTGAAAGGTGTGCCGATCATTATGAAGGATATTAATGATAAATCCCTGACTCTGGGAATGAATGAAGCCGCCAAATTACTGAATAAGCAGTTAGAACGTGGCAAAGTGGATGGCATGAAGATGGCTAACATTCTGGCAACCATCCGACCAACGCTTGATTACACGGGTATTGAACGCGCTCAAATCATCGTGGAAGCAGTGGTAGAAAATCCAAAAGTGAAAGCGGCGGTCCTGGCTGAAGTTGAAGCACTAATCGGTGAAGATACCGTTTTAGCCTCCAACACCTCTACAATCCCGATCGACCAACTCGCAAAATCACTTAAACGGCCAGAAAACTTCTGCGGAATGCATTTCTTCAATCCGGTACACCGGATGCCGTTGGTTGAGATTATCCGGGGCGCAAAAACCTCAGATAAGACTATCGCTGCTGTAGTGGCATACGCTACACAAATGGGTAAAACGCCGATTGTAGTGAATGATTGCCCAGGCTTCTTTGTTAACCGCGTCTTATTCCCGTATCTGGCAGGGTTTGGCATGTTGGTCAGAGACGGTGCGGACTTCCGCCAAGTTGATAAAGTGATGGAAAAACAGTTTGGTTGGCCGATGGGCCCTGCTTATCTGCTGGATGTGGTGGGGATTGATACCGCACACCATGCACAAGCGGTCATGGCCATCGGTTTCCCTGAACGCATGAATAAAGATTATCGCGATGCGGTCGACGTGATGTTCGATAACCAACGATTTGGTCAGAAAAGCGGCCAGGGCTTCTATCGTTATACGCAGGATGCAAAAGGTAAACCGCGCAAAGAGAACGACGAGCAGGTTGATACCTTACTGGCAACCGTCAGCCAACCCACACAGAAATTTAGCGACGACGAGATCATTGCCCGCACCATGATCCCGATGATCAATGAAGTGGTGCGCTGCCTGGAAGAAGGCATTATTGCCAGCCCGGCTGAAGGCGATATGGCGCTGGTGTATGGCCTTGGTTTTCCGCCGTTCCACGGCGGTATCTTCCGTTATCTTGATACGATCGGTAGCACAAATTATGTCGAAATGGCCCAACGGTATGCCCACCTTGGCGCGTTGTACCACGTCCCCGCAGGGCTGAGAGCCAAAGCTGAACATAACGAAACCTATTATCCTGTGGCAGCAGCGCTGCTTGATGTTTCTACCCGTCAACCGGCATGAGGTCTGAAAATATGGAAAATGTAGTCATTATTGATGCCGTCCGTACACCGATGGGCCGCTCCAAAGGGGGCGCATTCCGTCAGGTTCGGGCTGAAGATCTCTCCGCTCACTTAATGCGTGAAGTCTTAAGCCGTAACCCTAAGCTGAATGCCGCCGAAATCGACGATATCTATTGGGGTTGTGTGCAGCAGACTCTGGAGCAGGGCTTTAACATCGCCCGCAATGCCTCTTTACTGGCAGAAATTCCCCATAACGTGCCCGCGGTTACGGTTAACCGCCTGTGCGGTTCCTCAATGCAGGCGTTGCATGATGGTGCCAGAGCTATCATGGTGGGTGATGCGCAAGTCAGTTTGATTGGTGGCGTGGAACATATGGGCCATGTGCCGATGAACCACGGCGTGGATTTCCATCCGGGCATGGGCCGAACGGTGGCTAAAGCTGCTGGAATGATGGGATTGACCGCTGAAATGTTGGCAAAAATCCACAATATCAGCCGCCAGTCGCAAGATGAATTTGCGGTGCGCTCCCATCAGCGCGCTTATGCTGCGACTCAGGCGGGCCATTTTTCCAAAGAGATTGTCGCCACCAATGGCCATGACGCTGATGGCATACTGAAACGTTTTGATTTTGATGAAGTTATTCGCCCTGAAACCAATATTGCTGGTTTGTCCGCTCTGCGCCCAGCCTTTGATCCAGTGAATGGTACTGTGACGGCAGGAACCTCATCAGCACTTTCCGATGGTGCCTCTGCGATGCTTATCATGAGCGAATCCCGCGCAAAATCATTGGGTTTAACCCCGCGTGCCCGAATTCGCTCAATGGCAGTCGTTGGTTGTGACCCATCGATTATGGGTTATGGCCCAGTACCGGCCAGCCAACTGGCATTAAAACGTGCCGGTCTTAAGCTCGAAGATATTGGTTTATTCGAATTAAACGAAGCGTTTGCCGCTCAATCACTGGCTTGCCTGAAAGGGTTGGGTTTGCTGGAGAGCATGGATGACAAAGTGAACCTGAACGGGGGAGCCATTGCACTCGGCCATCCCTTAGGCTGTTCAGGAGCGCGAATCTCAACCACATTGCTCAATCTGATGGAGCGCCGTGACGTGCAATTCGGCCTGGCAACCATGTGCATTGGTTTAGGTCAGGGCATCGCGACTGTTTTTGAACGTGTATAACGAATCTGCAAAATATTAAGGGCCTGAATACAGGCCCTGTTACCGGAGTTTAGTTGCCGTTTTCCCGCCTGTCAGGGGCGGGCTTTTTTATCTGCCGTTTTACTTAGATAAAAGCGAAAGCATCACCATAGATATGCGCTTCCAGCGCACCGCGCTCGGCACAAAAACGCTCTCGGGCAATCTTCGCCATTTCAAAACGACCGGCAATATAGATATCCTGCTCAGCAAGCGAGCCATAATCTTGTAACACCGCACTCAATACGGTGCCGATTCGGCCACGCCAACCGTCTTCCGGTTGCTCCACCACAGGAATGACTTTTAGCTGCGGATACTGAATCGACAGCGCTTCAAGCTCGCTTAAATCGTATAAGTGTACCGCTTCACGCCCCCCCCAATAGATGGAGACTTCGCGATCGGCTTGCTCTGCCAATGCAGCCAGCAAGATAGAGCGCGCATAGGAAAAACCCGTACCGCCTGCTATCAAAACCAATGGCCGGGTGCTGTTTTCACGGAACCACGCCTCACCATGAGGGATGTCCACATCCAGCGTTTTTTCTTTCAAAATCCTGTCCATCACCGCCATTGCGTAGAGATTTAGCTCTGAGGCTCCAATATGTAGCTCAATAAAATCTTGCTGCAACGGCGTGGATGCCATAGAGAATGGGCGCTTATCACGCTCATCCATAACTACCATCAAATACTGCCCGGCACGGAAAGAAAAAGCAGATGCAGGGACTAATTGCACCCGGTACACCGTATCGGTAATGGCCTCTACGGAGGTTACTTTACAGCTTAAAGTTGTCATGCCTTCCCTCTGTCGGGTCATCAAATGCAAAACTAAGGACAAAGCCGACGCCGGTTAGCGTTTCGTCTCTTTGTCACTGAAAATGGCGAGTTCATCCCAAATAGCATCAATGCGGGTGCGAACGGCTTCATCCATTTTAATGGGACGCCCCCACTCACGCTGAGTCTCAGCGGGCCATTTATTGGTGGCATCCAGCCCCATTTTCGATCCTAAACCGGAAACCGGTGAGGCGAAATCCAAATAATCTATCGGGGTATTCTCAATTAATACCGTATCGCGGGATGGGTCCATGCGGGTAGTAATCGCCCAAATAACGTCATTCCAATCACGAGCATTAATATCATCATCACAAACAATAACAAATTTGGTATACATAAACTGGCGTAAAAACGACCAAACGCCCATCATCACGCGTTTGGCATGGCCCGCATACTGCTTCTTGATGGTCACAACAGCCAGCCGATACGAACACCCTTCTGGCGGCAGGTAAAAATCAACAATTTCCGGAAATTGCTTTTGCAGGATGGGCACGAACACTTCATTAAGTGCAACCCCGAGCACAGCAGGCTCATCCGGCGGGCGACCAGTATAAGTAGAATGATAAATTGCGTCTTTACGCTGTGTAATATGTGTGACGGTAAACACGGGGAAACTATCAATCTCATTGTAATAGCCTGTATGGTCACCATAAGGGCCTTCCGGTGCCATATCACCCTGCTCAATATATCCTTCCAATACAATTTCTGCACTCGCGGGAACTTCAAGTGAGTTGGAAAGACACTTCACCACTTCAGTCTTATGCCCACGCAACAAACCAGCAAAGGCATATTCAGACAGTGTATCGGGTACCGGAGTGACCGCCGCTAAAATGGTGGCAGGATCAGCTCCCAGCGCTACCGCTACCGGGAAACGTTCACCGGGGTGAGTTTCACACCATTCCTGATAATCCAGGGCACCACCACGGTGGGATAACCAGCGCATAATGAGTTTGTTTTTGCCTAACACCTGTTGGCGATAAATACCCAGGTTCTGCCGCTCTTTGTGCGGGCCTCGGGTAATAGTCAACCCCCAGGATACCAATGGAGCAGCATCCTCAGGCCAGCAATGCATAACCGGAATGCGGCTTAGATCGACATCATCACCTTGCCAGACTTGCTCCTGGCAGGGGGCCGAGCTAACGCATTTGGTCGGCATATTCAATACTTGCTTAAATTTCGGTAAGTTATCGTATAAATCACGGAAACCTTTTGGAGGCTCAGGCTCTTTTAGGAAAGCCAACAATTTACCAACATCACGCAGTGCGCTGACATCTTCTTGCCCCATCCCCATAGCAACGCGTTTGGCAGTACCAAACAGATTGCACAGCACAGGCATACTGTAGCCCTTTGGATTCTCAAAAAGTAACGCAGGCCCACCGGCACGCAAGGTACGGTCGGCAATTTCTGTCATTTCCAGATAAGGATCAATGGGTTGGCTAATACGTTTAAGCTCGCCCCTCTGTTCCAGCAACGAGAGGAAGTCGCGTAAGTCACGGTATTTCATGCTGATCATTTCGTCGGCTAAGGGATGCGCCATTATAGGCTGTCTTTATAGCAGTTGCTGTCTTTTTGTTAAAATTGACGCAGGTTCACTCTAAAAAAATATCATGCGGCTATTTATCATCAGCTTAAATATGGTTTTTTTGCGAAAGCATGAACTAACCTTTTGTATAAAAAACTATATATACCAAATGATACATTTCGGCTCACTATATATATCCCCCTGCTTTTGATATGCTGCCGGGTAGCACTTAAAGGTATGTGAGATTATGAAACATTGGCATTTATTATATTGTAAACGCGGTCAGCTTCTGCGCGCTAAAGAGCACTTGGAACGACAAGCAGTGAACTGCTGGACACCAATTGCCACTATCGAAAAGATAGTGCGTGGAAAACGAATTAAGACGACTGAGGCTTTATTCCCAAATTATCTGTTTGTGGAATTTGATTCAGAACATATCCATACCACAACCATCAGTGCTACCCGTGGCGTAAGCCATTTCGTCCGTTTTGGTGCACAACCTGCCGTGATCCCAGCCATCGTCATTACAGATATGCAGTCTCATGCTGCGGATAAAATAATTGCCCCAGAAGTCCCTGTAACCGGCGATATCGTTACTATTACAGAGGGGGTTTTTGCCGGACTACAGGCAATATATACAGAACCCGACGGCGAAGCGCGCTCAATGCTGCTGCTAAATATGCTAAATAGCCAGATTATGCAAAGTCTGGATAATCGTCAGTTTGAAAAACACTAATATATTAGCTGCAAGAAACTGAAGAGCAATAAACAATTAAATAGCCCCGAGATACCTGTTGCACTGACCTCGGGGCTATTTACTTTGCTGACTTAACGCTGCATTTTATCGTCATGCAACCATTGCGCAACTTGTTTGGCGAAATAGGTTAACACCCCGTCCGCACCTGCCCGCTTAAAGCACAATAATGACTCCATCACCGTCGGTTTCTCTTGCAACCAACCATTCTGGAAAGCCGCCATGTGCATGGCATATTCCCCAGACACCTGATAGGCAAAAGTAGGCACACCAAAGGTATCTTTCACGCGGCGGATCACATCCAGATAAGGCATACCCGGCTTGACCATTACCATGTCTGCCCCTTCCTGCAAGTCCTGAGCGATTTCTTGCAACGCTTCATCACTATTGGCCGGGTCCATTTGATAGGTTTTTTTATTACCTCCTTTCAAATTGCTGCTGGAACCAATCGCATCGCGGAATGGACCGTAGTAGCAAGAGGCATATTTCGCTGAATACGCCATAATTTGCGTGTTAACCAGCCCTTGCAGTTCAAACTGATCGCGAATAGCCCCGATACGGCCATCCATCATGTCGCTAGGAGCAACAATCTCTGCCCCGGCCTCAGCATGAGATAACGCCTGGCGAACTAAAATCTCTTTAGTTATGTCATTAATGACATAACCGTCAGCATCAATGACGCCGTCTTGCCCATGTGTTGTATAAGGGTCGAGAGCAACATCGGTCAAAATACCTAGCTCCGGCACTGCATCTTTTAAGGCACGAACGGTTCGCTGCACCAGACCATTTGGGTTGTAAGCTTCTTCCGCATGTAATGACTTCAAGCCAGACTCAATAACCGGAAATAACGAGATAACCGGCACACCAAGTTTGGCAATGGCCTCTGCCTCTTTCACTAGCAGGTCAATTGTCATGCGTGAGACGCCCGGCATGGAAGAAACAGCTTGCTGCTGATTAACACCCTCCATGACAAAAACCGGATAAATCAGGTCGTTTACGGTCAGTTGATTTTCAGCAACCAGACGACGGCTGAAATCATGACGACGCACACGGCGCATACGGCGACCAGGAAAGGTGCCCGGAAATGCATAACTCATCTTGTTCTCCTAACTCAAACCAACCGGAAGATCCGGCGGGCGTTTTCATCACTCTTCTGCCCCAGCCATGTAGGGTCTTCTTCTCGCCAGACAGCCACCTGCTGGACAATATGGGGCAAAAAGCAGGGTTCATTGCGACGAGATGCAGGTTTAGGGTGCAAATCCCTTGGCAACAAATAGGGTGCGTCAGTTTCCAGCAACAATTGCTGGACAGGAATTCGGGGCAGCAATGCTCTCAGTTCAAGACCACGGCGCTCATCGCAAACCCAACCGGTGATACCAATAGATAAACCTAATGCCAGGCAAGCATCTAATTCATCACCTGAACCGGTAAAACAATGCACGACAGCAGCAGGGATTTTATCTAGCCAAGGCGAAAGTAGAGTGATGAAGCGTTCGTGAGCCTCCCGGCAATGCAAAAATACCGGCAAGGAAAGCTCAGCAGCCAAGGCTAGCTGCGCAGTAAAAGCTATTTCCTGTTCTGCGGGAGTAGAGAAATTGCGGTTAAAATCCAGCCCACATTCACCAATAGCAACCACCGAGGGGTTGGCGGCCAGAGCGCGAACCTGCTGCTCAACACTGGTTTGCCAACTGCTCGCCTGATGGGGATGAACACCGGCAGTCGACCAACAGTAACCTGGATATTTAACAGCCAAGGCAAGAGCGGCCTGACTTTCTTCAGCATCAGTACCGGTAATCAGCATACCGGTAACTCCTGCATCTCTTGCCCGATCAACCACCAACTGGTTATCTTTTACAAACTGTGAGCTGGTTAAATTCACACCAATATCAAACATATGCGTTCCAAAACAGAAGCCGCCCTACCAGGTGGCTAAAACATCAAAGCATATACCTGACATCGTTCAGGTTGCTGATTTGCTGACGGTTTGCAGTACTCGACCCATCAATAGATTTTGCCTCTATGAGGCTGCGGCAAACAGTGTTTAAGTCGCGCCAATCACATACTGTCGTATGCTTATTCCCTACATTTTGTAGATCTAGCAAGGTCTCTATTTATGGCACTTTCGGATAGTTGTTTGCTTCTTCATCCTCTTCCTCAATATCTACGCGGCGCTGTTTACCGGTATAGAAACGAGCAAAGAACACCCCTATCTCAAATAGCAGATACATTGGGATAGCCAAAAGTGTTTGCGACAATACATCAGGAGGCGTAAGAAGCATCCCGACCACAAAAGCCCCCACAAACACATAAGGACGCTTCTTCTTTAATGCCTCTGGCGTTGTTACACCCGCCCAACACAATAGGATTATCGCGATTGGCACTTCAAAAGAGATACCAAAAGCCATAAAGAGCGCCATGACGAAATCAAGATACTTAGTGATATCCGTTGCGATAAGCACGCTTTCCGGCGCGGTTTTGGCGAAAAAACCAAATGCCAGCGGGAAAACAATAAAGTAGGCAAAGGCCATCCCCAGGTAAAACAACAAACTACTGGATATCAACAACGGAACCATCAGGCGACGTTCATGTTTATACAACGCAGGGGCAATAAATGCCCAAACCTGATAGAGGATCATCGGCGCAGAGACAAACACCGAGACCATCATGGTTAACTTAATCGGAGTAAAGAAAGGTGATGCAACATCAGTTGCGATCATACTGGAGCCAGCAGGCAGCTGTTTGATTAACGGTGCTGATACCAGGTGATAAATATCATTGGCAAAAAACACCAATACCAGAAAAACCACCAAAATGGTGATTATGCAGTTCAATAACCGCTTACGCAGTTCTATCAAATGAGTGATAAGAGGTTGGGTATCATCAACAGCCATGTTTACCGATCGCCGCCAGTTGGGTGAATACGAGGTTTGTCAGCACTGAGAGACTCGGTGCCACGGGCATCAGTTGCAGCCGATTGCGGCTTGATGACAGAGATATCCACAATATGCACAGGCTCCCTTTTGGCGGTAGGAGTAGGTTTAATCAACTCACCAGCCTCAACCGCAGGTTGCTCGACATGAACAGAAACTGCCTCCGCAATTGGTTGAACAGCTTCGACATAATGAGTACCGGGAACTTGTGGCGCGGCAGAAACCTGAGTTGCAGACTCGGCTGGCGTAACCCCATCATGAATCGCTTCAGGTTCAGTCACTAATGGATTATGGATAGTATGGGGGTCTTTCGAGCCAATATCTGCACTGTAAGAGCGTTTAAGCGCTTCAGCGGCTTCTTTAAGCTCATCCATTGACGCCTTTAATTCCGGCGTTAGATTTTGTAAACCTGCCTGCTCTGCTTTCTTCAAGCTGTCTTGCAATTCTTGCAGCTTTAATTCTTGCGCCAACTCATTCTGCACGGTTGCGGCAAGTGAACGCAATGTACGAATCCAGCCTGCGACAGTTCTTACCGCTACGGGCAACCGTTCCGGCCCAAGGACGACCAGACCGATCACAAGAATCAGTAGCAGTTCACTAAACCCGATGTCGAACACAGCTTATCCCTGCTCTTTGTCGTGACTCTTAGACTTAGACTCTTCAGCTTTCACGACCGGCTGCTGTACTTCAGTAATCGATTTCGCAAAATCAGCATCATTACTGGTTTTATCGACATTGGTTGGAGGAGTTTGTGTGTCATCGCCAATCGCTTTTTTAAAGCCTTTGATGGATGCACCCAAATCTGACCCTAGTGTCCGCAGTTTGTTAGTGCCAAACAACAGAACAACGATCACGGCAATGATTAATAACTGCCAAATGCTTATACCGCCCATTACATTCACCTCTATATAAAAGGGTTATTCCACAGAGGAGCGCATTATACGGCATACTGGCTCTATGGATACTGATCTAACTTACCGCATTATGAACTAACGCATAGCTCTTCATGAAAATTATCTCTTCCTGAAGAATTGTTACATCACACCTAAGTCATGTAATAACTCAAAACTCGGAATTACGAACAATAAATAAGTTAGCTTGTTCGCCGCCAACCGAGAAGCCAAGCCAATACACCCGCGATGACAAGCCCTGTAGAGGCTTCCATCGCACCAGCCAGAAAGAAAATAGTACCACTGACTAATAGTGTAGCGCCAACGCCGAACAAATACCGTGATTGGCCTTGGCGTTGCTGCTGGCCTTGCATTTGAGTTGTGAGTTTATCGACACTTTGTTGTAATAATTTGTGCTGCTGCAAACTGTCATACACAAGCTCTGGCAGCTCAGGAAACTTTTCAGCCCAGAATGGTGCTTTTTCTTTCAATGCACGAATAACCGCAGGCAACCCGACTTGGTCTCGCAGCCAGCTTTCCAGGAAAGGCTTGGCTGTCGTCCAAAGGTCAAGCTGAGGATAAAGTTGACGCCCTAAGCCTTCGACATACAACAAAGTTTTTTGCAGCAAAACTAACTGCGGCTGCACTTCCATATTAAAGCGGCGGGCGGTGTTAAAGAGATTCAATAGCACATGGCCAAAGGATATTTCGGCTAGCGGCTTTTCAAAAATAGGTTCACAGACGGTACGGATAGCGAATTCAAAATCTTCAACATTGGTATCACGAGGAACCCAGCCAGAATCAACATGCAGCTCTGCAACCCGCCGATAATCCCGATTAAAGAAAGCAATAAAGTTTTCCGCAAGATAACGTTTATCGGCTTTATTCAGTGAACCGACAATACCACAATCAATACCGATATAGAGTGGATCATGGGGATGCTCATAGCTGACGAAAATATTTCCAGGGTGCATATCTGCGTGGAAAAAACTGTCACGGAAAACTTGAGTGAAGAAGACTTGGACCCCGCGTTCAGCCAGCAGCTTCATATTGGTGCCTTGATCTTCAAGAGCTGCAATGTCAGATACCGGAATACCGTAAATCCGCTCCATCACCAATACGCTTTCTCGACAATAATCGGAATAAACCTCGGGAATGTAGAGCATTGGGCTATCTTCAAAATTACGGCGCAATTGAATGGCGTTCGCCGCTTCTCGCAGTAAATTTAGCTCATCCAATAGCGTTTTTTCATATTCACGCACCACTTCCCGCGGCCGCAATCTGCGGCCATCAGGTAATAGTTTCGGCACCCATCCCGCCAGGCGATACATCAACCGCACATCAGCTTTAATAATTGGCAGAATATCAGGACGAATCACTTTGAGCACAACTTCCTGACCATTCTCTTTTAAACGTGCCGTATGTACCTGGGCAATAGAGGCGGAGGCCAAAGCCTCTTGTTCAAAATCGTCAAACCATGTTTCTAATGGCCCACCCATTGCTATCTCAATGTGTTTTCGCGCGAGTGCGCCATCAAATGGGGCAACTCTATCCTGTAATAAAGCCAGTTGATCAGCAATAGTTGGCGGAAATAGGTCACGTCGGGTTGACATCATTTGGCCAAATTTGATCCAGACAGGCCCTAACTCCTGCAAGGCGAGGCGCAAACGCTCACCCAAAGGCATATCTTTATGGCGATTGGGCAACCAGAAAAATAGATGACGACCAATACGTAAAGGTAACGTCAAACGTATATTCGGAATTAATTCATCCAGTCCGTAGCTTAAGAAAACCCGAATGATTAGATACAGGCGCCGAAGTTCTCCTGGCGTCATTGTTTTGTCTCCATAGTTGCCAATCTGGTGCTCAAAACTTCTATTGCGCGGGAAGTGGCATCAACTTCTTCGTTAAACCACACTACCTCAAGTGGGGCTGGGGCCATTTTCCATTCTTCAGTGATAGCTTCGGCCAGATAATGCTGCTGCTGGCATACCTGTTTCCTTAAAAAACGGCCACTGTTATGAATTGCCTGCCCGACGGTTTCTGCTGCTATATCGCCAATATACGGCGCTAACCACTCCGCAGGCTCCCACTCGGCAAGGTCCAAGAGCGCAACGAGTTGCTGAACGACCTGGATATCACCCTCGACAATCAACTCGCCAGAACGCATCAAAGGTGAAAGCTGTTGGCGATCTCGCAGTTTTGCTAACACCGCAACATTCGTTTTAACGATACAGTCTGCTTCACCATCCCATTGGGTCAAAATATCGATCTGCCGTTCACTGAATACTAATAGCAAGGGAAAATTCATCTCATTCAATTCGATGCGTAGAACTTTCCCTACCAGACGCAACCGCGCGGCTTTCATACTGTTATCGCGAAATAGCACACTATTTAGCGACGTTTCTAATACAGCCGTTATGAGTGGTGCCAGCTGCATTGGCTTCAATAAAAAAGGTTTTAATATCAGTGATTTTAGCGGCATAGCCATATTCCTGTCAGAACTTGAAGCCCCGATGTAACGCAACAATGCCACCGGTTAAATTGGAATAGGTTACGTTTTCAAACCCGGCATCCATCATCATGCCCTTCAGTGTTTCTTGGTCGGGGTGCATCCGAATAGACTCAGCTAAATAGCGGTAACTTTCAGAGTCCTGTGCCACAAGCTCACCAATCTTAGGCAAAATATGGAAGGAGTAAGCATCATAGGCTTTACTTAAAGGTTCCAGAAGTGGCTTAGAGAACTCAAGAACCAGTAAGCGGCCTCCGGGCTTTAATACCCGAAACATTGAGCGCAGTGCCTTTTCTTTTTCAGTAACGTTTCTTAAACCAAATGAAATGGTAATGCAGTCAAAGTAATTTTCAGGGAAAGGTAAAGATTCGGCATTGGCCTGAACATAACTAACATTACCAACGACACCTTTGTCACGTAGCTTTTCACGCCCCATACGCAACATAGATTCGTTGATGTCCGCCAGAACCACCTCACCCTGCTCACCTACCAAACGGGAGAACTTGGCAGTCAAATCGCCTGTACCACCAGCAAGATCCAAGACCCGTTGACCGCGACGCACGCCGCTACAATCAATGGTAAAACGCTTCCAAATACGATGGACGCCGAACGACATCAGGTCATTCATCAGATCGTATTTAGCTGCTACGGAATGAAAAACTTCTGCCACCATGCCTTCTTTTTGTTCTTTGGCTACGGTGCGGAAACCAAAATGAGTGGTTTCCTTCTCCTGATCTACCATTTTCTATGCCTGCTTTTCAGTCAATCTTTCGAGGAAGTGTACCAGAACTCCGATGAAAGCCCCACCTCACCTGGCATTAAGCAAACTGCTTAATCGCAGCTTTCCCAACATCATGCAGAAGAGGAACGTGCAACTAACTCTGATACTTCAGCGGTGCAGGATCATCTGATTCTGCATCATCGGATAGAGTCAAATCACCCTCTGGTTGATGCTCCGCACTGGCTTTTTCTGCCAGCAAAGGGCTGATAGGCCGTTTTACCTCGACCCCCAAAGTGCGAAAACCTTCTACTTGCCCAATCAGGTTACCACGGCCTTGCGACAGTTTGTTCATTGCCTGACGATAACTTAGTTGTGCTTTATCGAGGCTTTGCCCCAATGACTCCATATCGTCAACAAATAAGCGCAGTTTGTCATAAAGTTTGGCTGCTTTATCAGCGATTCGCTGTGCATTCTGGCTTTGATGTTCGTATCGCCATAAATTGGTAATAGTGCGTAGAGCCACCAGCAATGTTGTCGGGCTAACCAACATAATATTGTGTTGTAGCGCTTCACTTATCAATTCCGGTTGGCGATCAATTGCCACCAAAAAGGCAGGCTCAACAGGAATAAACATCAATACGTAATCGAGAGAACGTAAACCGGGAAGCTGCTGATAATCCTTGCGACCTAGCATCCTGATATGCGCACGTAGTGACGATAAATGCTCACTTAATGCCGCTTCGCGCTCAATATCATCTTCACTGTTAAAATAGCGCTCATAGGCTGTCAGTGACATTTTGGCATCAATAACAACATCTTTACCCTGCGGCAAGCGCACAATGACATCTGGCTGCATACGGCTATTAGTATCAATCTTTACACTAACCTGGGTTTGATATTCATAACCCTCGCGTAACCCCGAAGCTTCAAGTACCTTAGCTAAAACGACTTCACCCCAGTTTCCCTGGGTTTTATTATCCCCTTTGAGGGCCTTGGTCAGGTTTAGAGCTTCCCGCGCCATTTGAGCATTGAGCTGCTGTAAGCTACGGATTTCATGGGTTAAAGTATGGCGTTCACGAGCCTCTTGCCCAAAGCTATCCTGTACCTGTCTACGGAAACCATCTAGCTGCTCCCGTAGAGGTAACAGTAAGCGATCCAAGCTTTGCTTATTTTGTTCATCTGCCCGGCGACCAGTTTGTTCAAAAATGCGGTTCGCCAGATTTTCAAATTGAGCGGTCAGACGCTGTTCACTGTTAAGCAACAGACGCTGTTTTTCCTCTGCGGCCAGTCGCGTTTCTTCCAAGCGAATAGTCACTTCGCGCAATTCAGCCTCTTGAGCACTATTCACTTCCCGTTGCGCACGTAATTCCTGATTAAGCTGGTCGCATTCATTGCGCCAATGCGCTAGCTGCTGGAGTTTCTCGGCATTTCCCGCTAGCTGGCTGTGCAAATTGCGCTGCTCTAATTCATTTTGCCGTAATTGCTGTTCATTGCGCTGCTGAACTGCCTGTAATTCTGCGACATTCTGTTGAGCCTGCTGCATAGCCTGCTCCAGTAAACGCCGCTCGATATCTTGTTGTGCTCTAGCCCGCTGTTGATACAGACTGGCAATTAGCCAACCTATAAGCCCACCAACCAGGCAGCCTCCGAGGCCATAAAATAAACTGATATCCACGGTTATCTCCCCATTAACCTACTGCCAGTCAAGGTAAGGGGATACTGTATGGATGTCCAGAGTGTTTTTCCGTTACATGCCACATTGCGAAGCTGTTCGCATAAATAATACGCAGTTCAAAATTCACTCACTTCCCTATCGGAAAATAGGTTAAAACAGGCATCTGTTGGCAACCAGCGTGGCACTCATGTGTTTAATCCATCCAGTGAGAAAGCCATTGAATACCAAATGCCCCCGGAGCCAAAATACCAAATGCCCAAATTAAGGCGGAGGTGATATTAGCTAGTTGGAAATAACGCTTAGGCATTGCACAAATGCCGGCAACTAAAGGGACAACCGCACGTAAAGGGCCAAAGAAACGACCAATAAATGCGCCAAAGAACCCCCAGCGCTCAAAGAAAGCATGTCCGCGCACGAGTAATTGCGGGTTGCGAGAAAGTGGCCATAGGGTACCGACACGATCTTTGTAGTGGACACCAATCCAGTAAGAGAGCCAGTCACCAAAGAAAGCGCCAGCGGCGGCAGCGCCCCAGATTGGCCAGAAAGGAATACCACTTTCGCCAATTAATGCTCCCAGACCAAGCAAAATTACCGTTGCGGGCAATAACAGTGAAAGAAAGGCGAGAGATTCGCCAAAAGCCAGAAAAAACACAATTGGCATGGCCCACACTTCATGGTTGCGCACAAAATCGGTAATGGTAGTAATGACGTCATTCAAAGTCACACGCGTTTTCCTGTTTTTGATAAAAGTGGCTACCAGCATACTCAATGTGTCGCGGTCTTGGCTCAACAAAAAATAAACGGCCAGAAGATTCTGGCCGTTTGAAAGGGTTAATGCTCTGAATTTGGAATGTCAGAGATATCAGGCGTTGGCAGTGACTACCTTATTGCCTGCCATCTCGGCTGATCTGCGAATCCACAGCTCACGCCATTTCTTCAGTGCTGATATCAGGATAATGACACCCAGTGTCATCATGATGATAGAGATGATGCCATTAAACAGGTTGTAACCTTTCGCTGCTGAATTGAAGTACACATGGGTGATCATCCAGTAACCAGCATAGTTTACGGTGACAAACAGGTAAGCCAATGGAATCACGCAAGTCAGCATGTAAATCCGTTTGGTTGCCAGACGCAGAATAATAGTGGCACCGATAATCAAACCAACAGAAGCCATTAGCTGATTTGATACACCGAACAGCGCCCAGACTGAGTTGATATCACCGGAGTTAAGGAGGTAACCCCACAGCGCACAAGCAATAACACTACATGCTAGTGTACCCGGTAACCAATCAGTACGTTTTAGTGGAGCCCAGATATCGCCCAGGAAATCTTGCAGCAGGTAGCGAGCAACACGAGTACCTGAGTCAACTGCTGTCAGGATAAACACCGCTTCAAACATCACGACAAACTGGAAGAAGTAGGCGGCCATGCTGCTAAACCACGGTACACGAATGAAAATATCTGTCATACCGACGGCAAGAGTCACGGCACCACCGGTACGTCCATACAAGTCCAAACCAATTTCTTCGCTCAGTTTCGGCAGATTAACCACATCCATACCGAGTGCGCTCCAGGCTTCGGCAGATGAGTTAATAGCAAAGTAATCAGCAGGATGTAGCGAGGTTGCAGCGATCAGAGCCATAACCCCAACCATGCACTCGGCCAGCATCGCACCAAAACCAACGGGTAAGATATCACTCCATTTATCGATCTGTTTTGGTGTAGTACCTGAACCAATAAAGGCGTGGAAACCAGAAATAGCGCCACAAGCAATAGTAATAGAAATAAACGGCCAAACGGGGCCAGCCAGTACAGGACCACCACCGTGGATAAACTGTGTTACTGCTGGGAATTGAATCTCAGGGTTAATAAACACAACACCCACAATCAGGGCACCGAATACGCCAATTTTCATAAAGCTGGAGAGATAACCGCGAGGGGTCAATAACATCCAGACAGGTAGGGCTGTCGCGAAGAAAGCATACATTGGAAGAATGATACTGACGGTATCGGCTTTCAGCATGAGCCATTCGCCAAGCCAGGTGTGTTCAATATAAGGGCCGACGAACACGCACACCATAATGGCGGCGATACCGACATAAGAAGCCCCTTTCATGCTGCCGGTCATGCGTTCCCATAAGCCAACACAAATCGCGATAGGGATTGTCATGAACACCGCGAAAGTACCCCAAGGGTTACGTTCCAGCGCATGTACTACAACCATTGATAACCCGGCCATAGTAATCGTAATGATAAATAGCATTGCCAGACCGGTACACCAGCCCGCGACTGGCCCGAGTTCTGATTTAGCCACTTCAGATAGAGATTTACCCTGATGTTTCATCGAAGCGAACAGAACAACGGTATCGTGAACGGCACCGCCGATAACACAGCCAATCAATAACCACAGGAAGCCGGGTAAATAACCATACTGGGCCGCCAACACAGGGCCAACCAAGGGGCCAGCCGCAGCAATGGCTGCAAAGTGGCTACCAAAGTTCACCCATTTTTTAGTTGGAACGTAATCTTTACCATCTTCAAAGGTGTGGGAAGGTGTTACTTCACTGTCATCGACGCGCAGAACCTTACGAACAAAAAAGATACCGTATAAACGGTAGCAGATCGTAAGGATACAGGCGGAGGCGATAACAAAGGTAATCGCATGTTGCATGAGCATTCTCTCCAGGGAATTTGTCAGGCGTTAACATACGCTTGCTCCCTAAGAGAAATATCAGCGAACTGGTTAAGCGGTAGTTTGCATCATTAAGCGGTTAAAAAGAGCCACTTAGTGGTGGCTCAATACAGAAGAAATGAGAAGATTACTCTCTTGGGAAATAATTATTCCAGGAAATATGACTGCAACTTTTCGCGCTCAATGCTGCCAAGACCAAATTCCTGCTGTAGCCATTGCTCGCGGCTACCATAGCGCTCTTGAATACTGCGCAGTGCGGTTTGGATGAATTCTTCACGGGCCGATAAAACAAATGCAAACTGCCCTAGCGCCTGAGAATTTAGTTTTAGTGCCAGTTCCGCCAGCATGTGTTCACGAAAAGGTGCCAGTGTTGTTTCAGTCAACAGATAATCTTCCAATACCGTCGATTCATCGGCACCTAAAGCAAACAGCACCAAAGCCGAACCCACTCCAGTACGGTCTTTCCCGACGGCACAATGCTGTACCACGCCAGCAGCGGCATGCTCTGGTGACGCGCTATTTTGTAGCAAACAGACTAACTGTTTATAAGCTTGATTATTAAATGGCAGGCGACGGTACAGCTCTAACATGAAAGCTCTGGCATCAAATGTCGCTAACGTCTCGTTAGTCAGTTTTTCCAGATTGGCGTTAACTTCACTGCTGAGGGGGTTGGCTGGAATATTGTGATAACTGGCACCTTGCCACACGATATCGGGCTTAGCCTGAACTTCATCTGCATCACGGTAATCAAGGATTTGAGCGACAGAGCCACTGCTAAGAACAGCACAATCTTTGGTGCTCAAACGGTCAAGTGATCCTGAACGAAACAATAGCCCGCGCTTAATACGCCGACCATCTGCAACGATGTTACCACCGAGATCACGAAAGTTAATACCACCATCCAGTGGCAATAGGGAAGGATGAGATAGAGCAGGTGTCGTCATATTTTCCTCTTATTATTGCTCGTTATAAGAGTGATGACCTTACCAGATAAAGCGCTGAAATAAAAAACGAGCCAGTAAACTGACCCGCTCATTTGGTATTCATTGATTCGCTTATTGCGGGTTTTACCCATAAGCCGTCTGTATTACAGCAGGTGACGAGCCGCTTCAACGACAATTTTTACTGCATGGCTTTCAGTTGCTTTCATGGTTTCTTCGTTCGGGATCTCTTGTTGAGTGCGGTTAACAATCACCCCTGCGACCATACCGGCACGCAATCCTTGGCTGGCACACATTGTCAGCAGAGTGGCAGATTCCATTTCATAATTCATCACGCCCATAGATTGCCATTCCTCCATAGAACCTTTAAAACGGCTAACTACGCGGCCAGAGTAGGTATCGTAACGTTCCTGCCCTGGATAGAAAGTATCTGAAGACGCGGTAACGCCAATATGAGTCGTCGCACCGACTGATTTAGCCGCGTTAACTAATGCCGTGGTGCAATCGAAATCAGCCACCGCCGGGAATTCCATTGGTGCGAAATGCAAGCTGGCACCGTCTAAACGCACCGCTGCGGTGGTGACCAAAACATCACCGACATTAATATGTGGCTGGATAGCGCCAGTAGTACCAATACGCAGAAACGTCCGCACACCAAGTTGTGCCAACTCTTCAACTGCAATAGAAGTTGACGGGCCGCCGATACCGGTTGAGCAGACAATCACAGCTTTGCCATCGAGTTCGGCACGCCATGAGGTAAATTCACGATGTGAAGCCAGATGTACTGGGTTATCCATCAATTTAGCGATTTTCTCAACACGCTGTGGATCACCCGGAACGATCGCCAGAGTCGCCCCTTGCAGATCATTTTTAGTCAGGCCCAGATGAAAAACGTCGGATTTAGCCATGTGTGAGACTCCTCTGTCATGAGAGATGTTATGTCCATCATACTTCAAGCTGCATGTGCGCTGGCTACTTTTAACCCTACCGAATCAATTACTTATGTAAATTCATCGGGATTAATGAGCCTCAAAGAGGATCATCCTACGGGCTAGCATAAATGCGGTTCAAATCGGTTTTCACCGAGTTGTCATTCACTTACCGCCTTCCTGCAACTCGCATTATTTAGGAATATAGGGAGGTACAAAGGAATACTTTACTCAAAATCATCACATAATTTCGTGACGACAATCACTTTGATAAAAGAAATGATAAATACAAATACATTAAAAATGTGACTTAAATCACAATCTAAGGCTATCTAGCCTGAACTTCATGCAAACACTGTCCACCGCAGTAGTGATTTATATATGAATATCAATAGTAGGACTCATTGAGCAATGTTGGATGAATATCTTGTTATCAGCAACTGACTTATCTACCGTACTCATGTCGCAATAAAATGCTTAATTACTGTAAACCTCATCTCATTAATCCCAAAGATTACCTATAGTTAAAGTCGTCAATAGCAAATATCAAGGGCAATGGATAGCTCAACCCAATACGGTTTACCGAGTCATACTTTCCTCATTTCATAAGGAGACCACCGTGAAAACTGATCAATCTATGACTCTCAGGCAGGCGACAAGCGGATTCACACCCGCAGTAAATCCTCTGGCCTCGACGATACGTCATACCGACCAACAAGGTATTCACTGCATAGAAACCACCATCCCTTCTCAAGGCGATGAGTTGCCGGCTTACATTGCCAAGCCAGCGCAACACTCGGGGCCATATCCGGTGGTGATTGTGGTGCAAGAAATCTTTGGTGTGCATGAGCACATTCAAGATATCTGCCGCAGATTGGCAAAGCAGGGTTATCTGGCCATTGCTCCTGAGCTGTTTTTCCGCCAAGGGGACGCCAAAGAATACGATGATATCAATGCATTAGTGAGAAACTTAGTCAGTAAAGTACCTAACCGACAGGTGATGGTCGATCTTGATCATACCGCCCACTGGGCATTCCTTCACGGTGGTGACCCCAGCAAATTAGCCATCACGGGATTTTGCTGGGGTGGGCGCATTGCATGGTTATATGCCGCCCATAATCCGCAACTGAAAGCCGCAGTGGCCTGGTATGGTAAATTGGTCGGGGAGAAAACCTTGCTACTACCGAAATATCCGGTTGATATTGCCGTCAACCTTAACGCCCCGGTGCTGGGGCTGTATGGCGGTAAAGACGGTAGTATCACGCAGGAGCATATCGATACCATGCGTCAGGCATTACGAGCAGCAAATGCTGATGCCGAAATCATTGTTTATCCAGATGCAGGGCACGCATTTAATGCTGATTACCGCCCAAGCTACCATGAAGAATCGGCTCTTGATGGCTGGCAGCGCATGCTTGACTGGTTTGCGCAGCACGGAGTCGCAGCGAATCCTATTAACGAAGATGATAAATAACCGCCATAAAAAAGGGCGCAAGATATGCGCCCAAAGTTTCACAACACAGAGTAAACCGTTATTAATCAGACCTGTTCTTCACGCAGACGTTGTGCTGCCAGTACCATGTTTGCCAGCGCCTGACGGGTTTCCGGCCAACCACGGGTTTTCAGGCCACAGTCGGGGTTAACCCACAAACGTTCCGCCGGGATACGTTGGGCCGCTTTGCGCAGTAAAGCTTCAATCCATTCCACACTTGGCACATTCGGCGAGTGAATATCATAAACACCGGGACCAATTTCATTCGGATACGCGAAATCTTCAAATGATTCCAACAGTTCCATATCTGAGCGGGAGGTTTCGATGGTAATTACATCAGCATCTAGCGCAGCAATAGAATCCATGATGTCATTGAATTCGCAATAACACATATGGGTGTGAATCTGAGTATCGTTTTGCGCAACCGCAGCATTCAATTTAAAAGCATCAACCGCCCACTGTAGATAAGCTTGCCAGTCAGCACGGCGCAGAGGCAGGCCTTCACGCAGCGCGGGTTCATCAATCTGGATGATACCGATACCGGCTTTTTCCAGATCTTCCACTTCATCACGCAGTGCCAACGCAATTTGCTTCGCGATGGTTTCGCGGCTGACATCTTCGCGTGGGAATGACCAACACAGAATAGTCACCGGCCCGGTCAACATGCCTTTTACCGGTTTATCGGTCAGTGATTGAGCATATTTCGCCCATTCAACGGTGATGGCTTCAGGGCGGCTGATATCACCAATAATGACCGGCGGCTTAACGCAACGCGAACCGTAGCTCTGTACCCAACCATTTTGCGTAAAGACAAAACCGTCCAGATGCTCGCCGAAATATTCCACCATGTCATTACGTTCGGCTTCACCATGAACCAACACATCCAGCCCCAAACGTTCCTGTTCAGCAATCGCTTGTTTGATGTGTTCGCTAATACCGGTGCGGTAGTTTTTACCATCCAGGCGGCCTTGTTTGAAGTCCAAACGCAAGCCACGGATCTCGGTCGTTTGTGGGAATGAGCCGATGGTGGTGGTCGGCCAGGCCGGCAAATTAAAGCGCTTACGTTGGGCAGTTGCACGCGCCTCATAAGGCCGTTGGCGTTCAATATCTTGCGCGGTGATCGCCGCCAGACGCTGTTCTACTTGCGGATTATGCACACGGCTGGAAGCGCGACGAGCGCGGATTGGGGCGCTGTAAGCCGCTAATTCAGCCCGTTTGGCTTCACTTGGTGCATTCAATGCCTGGGTCAACAGCGCCAGTTCGGCACATTTTTGCAGGGCGAAAGCAAACCAGCTCTTCACTTCGGCATCAAGACGCGTTTCTTCACTTAAATCAATCGGGCTGTGCAATAAGGAACAAGAACTCCCCAGCCACAGCGGGCGGCTATTCACCAGCGGTTGCAAGCGCTCAAACCAGTGACTCAGATCGGCACGCCATACGTTACGGCCATTGATAACGCCCAGTGATAGCAACCACGCTTGCGGCAATGTTGCATTCAGCTCAGCAATATCATCCTGACCGGCAACCACATCAACATGCAGCCCTTGCACTGGCAGAGCGCGGATGGTGTCGAGGTTATGACCGATACTGTCGAAATAGGTGGTCAGCAACAATTTAACCTGACCTTGCAGCGCCTGATAAGCCGGTTGATAAGCATCCAGCCACGCTTGTGGCAATTCCAGCACCAATGCCGGTTCGTCAATTTGCACCCACTCGATACCGCGTTTGGCCAATTCGCCCAACACTTGCTGGTACACCGGCAGAATGTCTTTCAATAATGACAAGCGATCAAACTGCTCACCTTTCACTTTACCCAGCCACAGATAGGTTACCGGGCCAAGCAGTACCGGCTTGATTTTGTGACCTAATGCCAGTGCTTCATCCACTTCATCCAGCAGCTGAGTCCAGCCCAATTTGAACTGCTGACCTTGTTGGAACTCTGGCACCATGTAGTGATAATTGGTATTAAACCATTTGGTCATTTCTGCCGCTGCCGCCGGTTTACCGGTGGGTGCGCGGCCACGGCCAATGCGGAACAAGGTATCCAAATCAATCGAACCATCAGCATTCTGATGACGCTCCGGGACATTACCCAGCAGCAAACTGGTGGTCAGGACATGGTCATACCAGGCGAAATCACCGACTGGCACTAAATCAACGCCAGCTTGCTGTTGCTGTTGCCAATGGCGGGCGCGCAATTCACGACCCACATTGAGCAATTCTTCTTGCGTGGAGTTGCCTGCCCAGTAACTTTCTTGTGCTTTTTTCAGTTCACGTTTCAGACCTACACGCGGAAAACCCAGTGTGTGATTTAAAATTGTCATCGTCTTATTTCCCATTTAGCCGTCCAGATGTTTACACATCCATAATCAGCAGGTACTGTATTAATCACAAGCGCAATTTGTTCACTGTCACTGTGAAGGACTCTCATGATCGAACTAAAACACTTACGCACCCTGCAAGCTCTGCGTAATACCGGCTCACTGGCGGCGGCAGCAACACAGCTTCATCAGACTCAATCGGCGTTGTCCCATCAATTCAGTGATCTGGAACAGCGCCTGGGTTTTCGTCTGTTTGTGCGTAAAAGCCAGCCGTTACGTTTCACAACACAAGGTGAAATCCTGTTGCAATTAGCGGAACAAGTGCTGCCGCAAATCAAGCAAGCGCTGCAAACCTGTAACGAACCACACCAAACCGCGCTGCGTATCGCCATCGAATGCCATAGTTGTATTCAGTGGCTGACACCCGCGCTGGATAATTTCCACAAAAGCTGGCCACAAGTGGCGATGGACTTCAAATCAGGCGTGACTTTCGATCCACAACCAGCCTTGCAGCAAGGGGAGTTGGATCTGGTGCTGACATCGGATATTTTGCCGCGCAGTGGCCTGCATTATTCGCCGATGTTTGATTTTGAGGTGCGCTTGGTATTGGCACCTGACCATCCATTAGCCAATAAAGCGCGTATCGAACCGGAAGATTTAGCGCAAGAAGTGTTAATGATTTACCCGGTGCAGCGCCAACGGTTGGATATCTGGCGGCATTTTCTGCAACCGGCGGGGGTTAATCCCGCATTGAAAAATGTTGATAACACCTTGCTGCTGATCCAAATGGTCTCAGCACGAATGGGGATCGCCGCCCTGCCACACTGGGTAGTTGAGAGCTTCGAGCGTCAGGGGCTGGTGGTGACGAAAACACTGGGAAATGGTTTGTGGAGCCGGTTATACGCTGCCGTCCGAGACGGGGAACAGCGCCAACCGGTCACTGAAGCTTTTATTCGTTCGGCCCGGCAACACGCTTGCGAGAGTCTGCCGTTTGTAAAGAATGCGGAGCGACCCAACGCCGGTGTACCCATAGCGAAGCCATTATCACCATTGCCCCAATGATAAAGCTGGGCCAATGGGGCTTTTCTTGCCAAATGGCCAGATTCACCAGTAACCCAGCCGGAACATGCACGTTATTCATGATACCCAGGGTGCCGGCATCAACTTGTGTCGCACCATAGTTCCACATGAAGTAGCCCAAGGCCGAAGCCCCGACACCAAGCCAAACCAGCACCCCCCACTGCAACGGCGTGGTGGGCAGTTTTTGTGGATTGCCGAAAGCAAACCAGGCAATGACAGCAACAATCAAAGCACCAACATAGAACCATGAAAAGGCCACATGCTGCGGGATAGGATGGACTTCCATCAACCGTTTGTAGCCCACCTGCCCGATGGCAAAACAGATATTTGCCGCCTGAACCAGCACCAATCCCCACCAAAAATGTTCACTGAGATGGTCATAACGGATGATTGCCGCCCCAGCCACAGCCAGCAAGGCACTGAGGGCATAGCCCCACCGCAAGCGCTGACGGCGCAGCAAATCATAGATTAATGTGACATACAGCGGCGTCATCACGGTGAACAGCAGAAACTCCGGTACCGTCAAATAGAGATACGCGCGGAAGCTGAACAAGTACATGATACCTAGCTGGATTGCGCCCACCGTCATATACAGCACAATCACCCGCCAATTGATATTGCGCCAACGCAGGAAAGGCAGAAAAACCAGCGCCGCCAGCCCGACACGCATTAGCACAGAGAACCAGCTGTCCACCTGTCCGGCCAGATATTCGCCAATCAGGCTAAAAGAGAACGCTCATAAGATGGTGGTAATGACCAGTAACAACACAATAGTTGGCTCTTTGAGGTGATAAAGCGCAATTGTAGCGGAAGTTGGACGCTAATCATTAGCGAAGTAGGTTTACATATGAGTAATAATAAACCAAACGAATGATATCCACTATCAGGGATATCATTCGCTGGAACAACTCATCTTCTGCGGTTAAGACATCCCGACACCAATAATGGTCAGAATCAGTGGGGTTGTCACCGCCGCCAGCACCGTGGACATCACTAAACTCGCGGCGGCCGGGCCGGTCAGCACATTAAATTGGCGCGACATCAGATAAACGTTTACACCCGTTGCCATTGACCCGAGCAATACCACAACTTGCGTTTCCAGCGCGGGTAAATTCATTGCCCATGCCAGCGCCCATATCACCATCGGCTGCACAATTAGCTTCAAAAAACAGATGGCACTGCTGATTTGCCAGCCCTCACTCACGCGGTATTCCGCTAACCCCATGCCCAGCACAATCAATGACAGCGGCGGAGCCACCTGCCCTAACATCGTGACCGGTTGGTCGATAAATTGCGGCAATTGCAAACCGGTCAGGCTAAATAAAGTACCGGATATAATCCCGATAATCAGTGGGTTAGTCAGTACGCTGCGAGCGGTTTTCGCAAACCCGGCTAACGTTGGTGAGCCATTGCGCGCCCACTCCACGGAGATAGTGACTAATGTCCACAAGATCAATCCGTTAAATACCAATACCAACGCCACTGCGGGAATAGATTTCTCCCCCAGCATAATGGTGGCAATGGGTAGCCCCAGCATCACGTTGTTGGAAAAAATCCCCCCGAGGGCAAATACCGAGCCGGATACACCATCCAGATGAAATACCCGGCTGGCGATGGTTCGCCCGATAACAAACACCACCAGACAACTGCCAAAAAAGGCAATCAGCAAGCGGGCATCCACCGCCGGGCGCTCAGAGAAATCGCACATCATACGAAACAGCATGGCAGGTAACGCGAGGGAGAAGACAAAGCGGGTCAGGCCATCAGTAATCGTGGATGGCCATTTACCCAATCGAACCAAACCGTAGCCCAGCGCGAGCAGAACAAACAGCGGTGAAGACAACACAATCTGGTGCCAGAGCGAAATAACAAAGGCGGGCATGGTTCACTTCCTGTCAAACCGGGCCAGGTCAGCCCGTACATGTAAGAGTGGCTGACCGCTCTGTTTCCTGTTCTGTTTATATCAAAGTCATTGGAGTTACAGGTAGGCAGCAAGCTAACGCCCCTGTAGCTTCAAGGACGAGGATACTATATCAAAGTCATTGGTGTTACAGGTAGGCAGCAAACGAGCACATCCCGATGAGCATACACAAGTATGTGATTCGGGTGAGTGAGCGCAGCTAACGCCCCTGTAGCTTCAAGGACGAGGATATATCAAATCTATACAGTCAGTACAGACACAGTCAACGCCCCAATTTAACAATTCCTGCGCCCGCGCGGGTTGGTTGACGGTATAAACCAAAATACGCAGCCCGGCGGCTTTGAGTAACGCCACCCGCTCGGCTGTCAGCTGTTTGTGGTTGATATGCAAAGAAACGCAATCCAATTCGCGCGTCATCGCCTGCCAGTTATCATCCCATTTATCCAGCAATAAACCGCGTGGCAACTCAGGTGCTGCCTGCTGCGCCGCCACTAATGCCTCATACGAAAAAGAGGATAATAACGGTGGAATCACCTGACCTTGCCACAACAGACGGGCGGCTAAAGCAATGGCCCGACCGGTGGGAGTTTCAGTCCCGGTGGTCGGTTTAATTTCAATATTTGCCGCCATGCCATGCTGGATACAGCGGGCCGCCACCTCAGAGAGCAATGGCAGGCGCTCACCACGAAATGCGGTGCTATACCAATCACCGGCATCCAACTGGATCAGCTTCTCCCAGGGTAAATCTCCGGCCACACCCCAGCCGTTGCTGGTGCGCTCCAGTGTGTCGTCATGCAGCAGAAATATCTGGCCGTCTTGCGATAACTTGGCATCAAACTCAATCATTTTGTGGCCGTGACGCGCGCCCACATCAATCGCCGCCAAGGTATTTTCTGGCGCTAACGAACCGCCACCGCGATGAGCAACAATCGTTGGGTAAGGCCAGTTTTTACTCATGATTCCATCCGTAGTCCGCTTTCTGAATCAAAAAAGTGCAGCGCCGCAGGCGGCAGATATAAATATAACGTACTGCCCGCTGCGGGCATCTCTTCATGGGATAAACGAGCAATCACACTCTGCCCACCCCACAGCCCATGCGCCAAATTATCCGCCCCCAATAATTCGAGCGTTAATAAAGCCATCGGCACCCCCTGCGCTGGCGTTTTTTGCTGAGATACCGTTTGCTGAATATGCTCCGGACGGATACCCACGGTCAAGCGCCGATCTGCCCATTGTGGCCGTGGCACCTCCAGCGGCAAAGTCATACCATCGGCTAAAATAAAGGCGTGCCCGTCCGAACTGACCGTTCCGGCTAGCAGGTTCATCGCCGGTGAGCCAATAAAACTGGCAACAAATAGGGTCGCAGGGCGTTGATATACTTCACTTGGCGTACCAATTTGCTCCGCCACACCTTTGTTCATCACAATCACCCGCTGGGCCAGCGTCATGGCTTCAACCTGATCATGAGTGACATACAAACTGGTGGTTTTTAAGCGCCGGTGTAATAGTTGCAGCTCAAGGCGCATCTGTACCCGCAGCTTGGCATCCAGATTGGACAGCGGCTCGTCGAATAGAAACACCGCCGGTTCGCGCACAATCGCGCGCCCCATTGCGACTCGCTGGCGCTGGCCACCGGATAACTCGCGCGGTTTGCGTTTGAGCAGTGGCTCTAGTTCCAAAATTCGAGCGGCTTCATCCACGCGCTGGCGGATCTGCTCTTTACCAAAACCACGGATTTTCAAGCCATAAGCCATATTGTCAAACACGCTCATATGGGGATATAGCGCATAGTTCTGAAACACCATAGCGATGCCACGATCTTTAGGTTCCATATCCGTCACCCGCAGATTATCGATATAGATATCCCCGCTGGTGGTGCGTTCCAGCCCTGCCACCATCCGCAGCAGTGTCGATTTACCGCAACCGGACGGGCCGACCATCACGATGAATTCACCATCAGCGACATCTAAATCAATCTGCTTTATTACTGGCGTCACGCCGTCATAAGATTTGGTTACTGCCTGAAGCTTTAAACATGCCATATCAGATTACTTCTCACTGTCTACCAGGCCGCGTACAAACCAACGCTGCATCAGAAGGACCACCGCGACCGGTGGAATTAAAGTCAAAATCATTGCTGCCATCACCTGATTCCACTGAGTTGGAGCGCCTGAACTGGAAATCATGCTTCTGATCCCCGCGACCGCCGTCCCCATAGAAGCATCACTGGTAATCAGGATTGGCCAGAGATATTGGTTCCAACCATAGATAAAAGTGATAACAAACAGCGCTGCCAAATTGGTTTTTGATAGCGGCAAAACGATATCCCAGAAAAAGCGCATAGCGCCCGCCCCATCAATGCGCGCTGCTTCCAATAGCTCATCTGGCAAGGTCATAAAGAACTGGCGGAATAAGAAAGTGGCGGTAGCGGATGCCATCAGCGGCAGAGTCAGACCGGTGTAGCTATCTAGCATATTCAGGTTGGCAATCACCTGAATCGTCGGGAAAATTCGCACTTCCACCGGCAGCATCAGAGTGAGAAAAATTAGCCAGAAGAACAGGTTACGTAGCGGGAAGCGGAAATAGACGATGGCATAGGCAGACAGCATCGATACCGTGATTTTGCCGACGGTAATCGCCAATGCCATTACAAAGCTATTAAACAGCATCAAGCCAAAAGGTGCGCTGTTATTGCCCACACCAGCATGCCAAATATGGCTGATGTTCTGCCATAAATGCGGGCCAGGCATCAGCGTCATTGGCACCTGGAACACTTGGGTATCATCCAGAGACGCCGCCACAAAAGCCACGTACAGCGGGAACAGAATCAACAGCACGCCGATAATCAGCATGACGTGGCAAAAGATATCCAGCCCACGGCGATTCTCAATCATTGGTAACGCACCTTACGCTCAACAAAGCGGAACTGGATAACCGTCAGGCCAATCACCAGCAACATCAGGACAACCGACTGAGCCGCTGAACTGGATAAGTCCAACCCGGCAAAACCTTCGCGGTAAATTTTATAAATCAGAGTGGTGGTCGCCTGCATCGGGCCACCGCCGGTTGCGGCATCAATTACCGGGAAAGTATCGAAGAAGGCATAGACCAGATTCACCACCAGCAGAAAGAAGCTCACCGGTGAAATCAGCGGCAAGACCAAATTGAAGAAGCGGCGCACTGGCCCGGCTCCGTCAATGGCTGCGGCTTCAACTAATGAGCGCGGGATGGATTGCAGTGCAGCAAGGAAAAACAAAAAGTTATAACTGATTTGCTTCCACACCGACGCCAATACCACCAGAAACATCGCCTGCCCACTGTTTTGGGCGTGATTCCAGTTGTAGCCGAGTGAGGCCAGAAAATGAGTGATCAACCCCAGACCGGGATTGAACAAAAAAATCCACAACACGGCCGCCACGGCAGGGGCTACGGCATAAGGCAGAATCATTAAAGTTTGATAGATACGGCTGCCGCGCAGCACATAATCCACCATCGCCGCCAGAAATAGCGACACCACTAAGCCAATTCCCGCCACCAGCGAGCTAAAAATCAGTGTGGTGTAAAATGAAGCTAAATAATATTCATCGTGAAACAGCGCAATAAAGTTACTCAGCCCAACAAATTCGCTGGAAAGGCCGAATGGATCGAGCATTTGCACCGAATACCACAGCGCTTCACCGGCGGGCCACAGGAAGAAAACAGCGGTAATAGCCAGTTGCGGTAATACCAGCAGGTAAGGTAACCAACTACAGGAAAAACCGGGACGGGAAGATGACATAAAATTAACCGTTTATCGAACAAGATGCTAATGGCAACACAGAGTCATTGGACTGACGAATACGGCCAGTTTGGGTGCCAAAACATCTCACTCAAACTGGCAAGTAAAGTAGCCAAATAATATTACTTGTTGGTTTGCTCGAAACGACGCAGCAACACATCGCCTCGTGATACGGCGGTATCTAATGCTTGCTGTGGCGTTTTCTTACCCGTCCATACACCTTCCAGTTCTTCGTCTACCACCGTGCGAATCTGTGGCATATTCCCCAGACGCAAGCCCTTGGTGTCCGGCAATGGCGGCTTGTTCAGCATTTGGCGAGTGGCGACATCAGCACCTGGATTCTTGTCATAGAAGCCCTGTTGCTTGGTTAGCTCATAAGCAGCGGTGGTGATAGGCAAGTAGCCTGTTTTCTGGTGCCATTCAGCAGCAATTTCCGGCTGGGTCAGGAATTGTAGGAATTCAGCTACGCCCTTATAAGTATCTTTGTCTTTACCATCCATCACCCACAGGCTGGCTCCGCCAATAATGGCGTTTTGTGGCGCATTTTTGGCATCCGCATCGTAAGGCATCATGCCAACACCGTAATTAAATTTGGCGTAATGGCGAATATCCGCAAGTGATCCGGAAGAGGCGGTGGTAATAGCACAATCACCGTTATAGAACTTGGCAGTCGATTCATCTTTACGACCAAAATAGGTGAAATCACCTTTCTTGTTCATATCAGACAGCAATTGAATATGCTTAACCTGCAAAGGCTTATTGAATTCCAATACCGCATCGGTGCCATCAAAACCATTATTACGGCTGGCAATGGGCTGACCATGCCAGGCACTAAAGTTTTCAATTTGAATCCATCCCTGCCACCCGCTGGCGTAACCACAACTTGAGCCAGCAGCGCGCAATTTTGCTGTATCTGCAGCCAGTTCCTGCCACGTTTTTGGTGGTTGATCCGGGTTCAAACCTGCTTTTTTGAAAGCATCTTTGTTGTAATACAACACCGGCGTGGAGCTGTTAAATGGCTGAGATAATAAGTGACCGGTTTTGGCATCAGTGTAATAACCCGCAACCGTCGGGACGAAAATCGATTCATCAAAATTAATATTGGCGTCTTTAAATACCTGGAAAACCGGCTTAATCGCCTTGCTCGCCATCATTGTGGCGGTGCCAACTTCATAAACCTGCAAAATAGCTGGCGCTTTCCCTGAACGGAAAGCAGCAATACCTGCCGCCAGACTTTGTTCGTAGTTACCTTTATAGACCGGCACAATTTTATAATCGCTATGCGACTGGTTAAAGCGATCAGCTAACGAGTTAACTTCTACACCTAACTCCCCTTCCATCGAGTGCCAGAAAGGAATTTCAGTTACCGCCATCGCATTGGCACTGAATGCCAAGGTCAGCGCAACACAAATCGACGTTTTACCAATAGCATTGTTAAACATATCTGGCCTCTGAATAAATCTGTATGGCTCATCTCAATGAATTTCTGTGGATGAGCGAAATAAATCAGTTTTTGTTCGGAAGCAAACATGACAGTTTTTCATTACAGAAATATAACCCCGACATGACAGAAACATGACAAAGGTATGAATGAACGATGAAAATAAAGAGTCGATCATGATGCATAAAGTGATTAAATAACACCAACAACTAATTTAATTACATTATTCACCTTAAAAATAGAAACAACGACAACTAAAATTTAAACATAAAAAATAAACAGACCTAAACCTATAACTTAATACCATGAATTGATATTATTAATAATATATATAAATATAAGAAATCAAGTATAATAAAATAGGACAAACTCTTGCTTGAAACAATGACAATTAAAATGTTAGTGTTCCTCCCAGCTTATGAGGAGGTATATTAACGTGACAATTTAACACCCTCGTTATCATTTTCAATATATGCTCATAAGCAGAGAAAGCCACTAACTCCCCTCCATTCGGATAGGGTTTATATATAACGGACTATTGGGTATTTATCATGAAAAAGACACTACTTTCTATCGTTACTATGGCTATATTAGCTAGCAGCAGTGTTTATGCTGCATCTGTAAACAAAGATATTGATGTTGAAGTTGAAGTCTTATCCTCAGTAAAAATGACCAGTCCTACTGGTGTGGAAATTAAGCAATTGAAGTTGGATTATGATACAGCATTGGGTGATGGTAATTACAATATTTCTCAGCCAATAGAAATATCCTCAATTAATGGATACAATAAAGTTAAACTTAGACTTGCAGAGGAGTTTAAGTTAGAAGAAAGCAATGGCACGGGTAAAGAGTTTACAAAAGTTGGAGTTATGGTGGGCGGTTTAACTATAGATCATACCACTGACCAAACGATTAACTTAGCCAATGGAAAAACAAACCAAATACTAACAGTGGCTGGTAAAGCAAGCGTTGATGCCTTAGATGGTGAAGTATACGCTGGTACGGTTAGACTTGTTATGGAACCATCAGCCTGATAAGAACATTATAATTTCCTTATAGTTAATACATACAGTCAGGGGTTTCCCTTGGCTGTATGCCAATTCCAGTAAAAAATAAAGCCCAATAGTGTTAATCAAACCATCAATATAAAATATATTTATAAGAGCGCGCATATTGCCATTATTAATAATGGAATGGAATCCCATGACAAATAACGTAATAACTAACAAAGTCACTTTATTTATTTGCTTATTTTCCATGCTTAACTCGGCTGGGGCCGAGGATATTACTATTGAACATTTAGTCCCAGCCGGTTTCTCCGCAGCAGAAGAAAGTAATGCACGGCAATTATTGGGTATATTAGACGGAAAAACCTTACCCAGTCCGCTGTTCTTCTCTGAAGAACAACAGCAGTTAAGTTTCGATAAATCACTCTATCGTAATAATCAGGTTGATGAGATATCCATTGCTTTATTAGAAGAAATCTTACCTCAAATACCTTATTTACAGTGCAAAAACGGCTGTGACTACAACTTAGCAAACCATCGCGTCACCATAGACAACGTAAATCATGTTGTAACGATAACCAATAACAACAATCGGTATTTAATACCGGTTACCACTTGGGGATTGGTACACAACCAATCCTTTGACCTGCGATTGACCGCCAAAAATTATCGTGCCGTTTCAGCGCGTGGGCAAGGATACCTTGGCCTCCCATTTCAATCTTTTGCCTTTGCCCATTGGTTTTATAACACTACTCGCACAAAAAATAATTACTCATTTGCAAATCAATCACGATACCAGCAACAAACCCAGATGGGCATCGGTAGCTGGTACCTGCAAAAGAATTTTCAGGCTCACTATTTACGGGCTGGCCGACAAAACAATCTCGATAACAGCGCGGGTAGTATTCATACCCTAATCAATCCAGCTTTAGACCAATTCGTAACTCTGGGTAGCCAAAGCTATTTGGCTATTGATAAACCCTCCGCCGGTAGCCTGGTGCTATATGCCACAAGCGATGGCGATTTCGAAATCTATCGTGATAATCAGCTTATCCGCCGTATCCCTGCACAACTGGGGCGTAACGAAATTGATTATAGCCAACTTCCAGGAGGCTATTACAACGTTGAGATTCGTTTAGTGGATCGAACCGGCAGAGTGGTCAATCAGGAGAGTCAGACCATCAGTAATATTGGCACTCAGACTAATAACGGCTGGTTCTTGACCGTGGGCAGAGGCGCAGCACCTGATAATAATCACCCTCACTTGGTGCAGTTTGGCCGCAGCATAAATATGAAAAGCCTACAAACCAATATCACGCTACTTAAAGATACAGCCAACCATTGGGCAGCCGAAGGCAATGCCTCACATCCATTAGGAACTTCCAGTCTGAATATCACCCCAACACTGGGGCTGATGTCTGGCGAAAAAAGCAGTGGTGGGTATATGCGCTTAACCGGTGGAAATGCGGGTTTAGGGTATGCATCGGTCGCCCGTTATCAAACACCAGATGTCTCGATATACGCACCTAATGCGGGTAGCACGTCCGCCTCTTATAGCCGTCGTTTTGGTCCAACCCAACTCAGTTATCAATTCAATCAATATAAAAATGGTCGGCAACATCGAATTCAAGGCCGCTGGGACTGGCAGCAGCCGCAATATGGCCTTGCTTTATCCCTCGGCGTACAAAAAGGTGGGCAATGGAACAGCCAAAGTAATTACGGCGTATTCCTGAATACCACGCTGTCATTCCTCAAAAAAAGTGCCAGCATCAACAGTGCCTATGTTAGCCAGCAGTGGACCACCGGTGCCAGTTATCAAAAAGAGTTTAGTGATAACTATGGCACCAGTTCCATTGGAATTGATGCCAGCACCAGTGGAAAAACAAACAGTTTCGGCAGTTTTGCTCATCGCAGCGGTAGCCGTGGTGATGTGTCGGCACGGGCAGGGGTCGATAACAAAATAGCCAATGGCGGTATCAGCTATAACGGCATGTTGGCCATTAGCCCACAAGGCATAGCATTAGGCCGCAGCAGCTACAGCGGAGTTGCATTGCTGATAGAAACACCGGATCTGGCAGACACCCCTTACAGTTTCCATGCCGAGGGCCATCCAATAGGTGGCAGTGGTGTGTATGCCATACCGATTCCACGTTATCAGGATCGTTTCTTCGTCCGTACACACAGTGGCCGCAGTGATCTAGATATGAATATTCAGCTGCCGGTCAATATCGTGCGCGCTCATCCCGGCCAAGTCTTTTCCAGCCAGGCAAACATCACTTTAGATCTACTTTACAACGGTTTCCTTAAAGACTCGCAGGGGCAACCTGTTAGCGGGGTTATTGAAGAAACCGGTGACACAGTTCATCCCAATGGGCTGTTTTCCATACATTCTGGCGTCATGCTAAAGAGTATTACCGTTCAAGCACACTTAGCACGTTACCGCTGCGATATGCGCCAGCAACACGGTCACATTTACCTTTGTTATTTGGATTAATACCGACAGGATTGGTTATGAAATATGCTTATTTATTTTCCACTTTAGTATTGTTCTTAGCTCCTATAACCACAGCTTATGGGCAACTAATGGCGATCCCTACCCGCACTACAGTTGAAGCACTAGATAAACATCGGACAATTCAGGTCTATAACAGCGGTGATAAACCGCTTTATCTGGATATCACATTGCAGCGTGTCGATAACCCTGGGGTGAATTCCGAACAAAAGACACTGATCAGTGACATCACTCAGCCTGAAATGATTTTTAATCCTAACCGTATTACTTTAGGGCCGAAACAAAAGCGTGACATTAGGTTATTACCCTTGAAAGCGCCAGCTCAGGAAACACTTTATCGTTTGTATATCAATCCAGTAGTCGACATCAAGGCAGTCAAAAATAAAGAGAATGATAAGAAAATTCATGCGCCAGTGACCATCAGCATTGGTTACGGAGTACTCATTCATCATGTTCCATCTCTGGCTGTGCAAACTCGTCACTGGCAGCATCAATGCTCACCTAATGGCACTATTACACTCAATTCCACCGGTACCGTGCACAGTAAATTCGATCAGCTAAAGTCCGGTGATAATCCAACACTGACAGACAGCCTGAATCTATACCCTGGCACACCTGTCACGCTGTCAGCTAAACAACTTAGCGGTAGGGCGGATAATGAAACGTTTACTGTTCATTGTGGCTAGCGTCCTGTCACTCAGTACCTTTGGTGCCATAGATATTCAGCCACATGTGCTGGAAATACAGCAGGACAGTGCAGTGGTAACTGTGACCAACCACGGTTCAGATCCTGAGTACATCTCTGTACAGCTCTATCGGCTCAATAATCCCGGTGAACCGCCTGAGCGGGAGTCACTAACGTCAGTGGGCGAACAATCACAACCCGCGCTGTTTGCCGCCCCAGCAAAACTGACATTAGGCCCGAAACAGAGCGGAAAGATATTCCTTAAAACACTCCGCACACCAGATAAAGAACAGGTATATCGATTAGCCGTCATACCGGTGAATAGCCGCAGTATCAGCGGGAATGGCGTCGTCCTTGGCGTGCAACTCAGTTATATGGGGTTAGTCAGGCACTTGCCAGCCTTACAACAGTACCAATGGATACACCGCTGTATTGCAGGAAAGGTAGAGTTACACAATACCGGTAATACCCGCCTACAGTGGTATCAACTAAAAACTCAGGGGCAGGTTATTGAAGACTTTAATCTTTATCCCGATCAGCAGCGTCAACTGGGCGTGAGCCATATTCAGGGCATGGTCGAGGATAAAGTGTTCAACTTGCGTTGCCCTATCGGTTAAGAATAAGGAAGGTTATGAACACAATAAAAATTGCACTGATATTACTCTTACTCCCTTTGCAGGTCAGAGCAGATCCTATTCCTCTAGGGGATATCGATGTTACGCTAGACGTTACTGCACAGCCCAGAATAGAGGTTGAAAAACCGCAAGGTGGCTGGTACGGCAGTATTAAACTCAAAAACACCCCGGAAAATCATTCTATTTATCAGGCCGAAGTCCCGATAACCGTAAAGCTACGCCGACAAGAAAGTTACCGTATCTCCGTGAAAAAACCGCTAATACTCGCCCGTCACTCAGGTGTTATGTATACCTCAGCTCAGGAGTTCTCTCCTGCTGAAATAAGCTGGGGAACGGATCGTACCAATATGCGCCAGCTATCGGCAGAACCGGAAACATTCAGCGTAGCTAAAGATACATCAAGCCAGATCAGTACAGACTATTTACTGCGGATTTCTGCGCAGGCCCCCAGCGGGTTGGATATAACCGGTAAATATCATGGCCAGCTAACATTATTGTTTGAAACAAATAGCTGAGACGACTAACTGACAGTCATGGAGAGACAATCAAGTGAATGTTAAAACAAAAATATATTTTATGGGGTTATTGTTATTAATAATACAACCAATAGCTATGGCCAATACTTATTTTTATCCCTATATCAAGAGTTACTCTAATTGTTCCATAACAATATTAGATGATGAAGATAATAGTGTAGAGGTTTCTTTTCGCGCCCATCTGGTTGATGACCTATTTGCTGATAAAAACTCACATATTGAACAGTGGGAACAGCTAATTAACGCATCCAATGGTGAGTCAATTACATTAAGTCCGGAACACGCCTTACTCTCACTTTATTTTTATAAAGCCGATGGCTCACCCGAAATTAACATTACACTTAATGCTATTAGTGGCCTTTCTCTCAATGGCGTTAGTCATAATAATAGTGGTAATAATATTCAAAAAATCACTTTCAATAGCGGTGCCAACGCATTAAATAATACATACTATGACGTGTCATTCAAAGTTTCCTCTCATGCTCTTCCACCTATCAGAATAGGTGCAACTGTGGGCGGTGTGCTCAATAGGGATCAACAACAGCACTCTTTGCTTTCATTAAAAGGTGTTTCTTTTGGCTCGACAGGTAAACAATGTGAAAATTTTGAGCCTCAGACAGCAGTTGCTCCGGAGGCAATCAAAGTTGATCCTAAATTCCGTTTATCCTCGGCTATATGGAAATTAAAACCAGTCGATTTAGACCTATTACTCGATAACACAGAAAATGGTAGTGGTTTAAACGTTCCATTAGATAATTCAGAAGCCAACCGTTTTTGTATTCATTATCAGCCTATGGGCGTAAAAAGGGTGATACATCGTATTCAAGCCAATAATCTGAACGGATTATCCAAAGATAGAAATCACTTCCAATTAAAAGACAAAGAAAAAGTAATTAATTACCAAGTCATATTGATAACTGAATATAGTTCCTCTGACTTTTTCTTACCAGAGGATTATTACCTTACTTACTTAGACAAAGATGTAAAAAAAATGTGTTGGACACCTAAAATACAACTTTTCAGTACCGAGACGACCGATAAAGGCAGCTATAGCGACACGCTGAACTTTACTATCATGCCTCTAGCATAAAATAATAAATAATAAGGCCCAAATATGGGCCTTAAATTACAATCTGATTAAGAGACCGACAGCTAGCAGCCCAAATAAGCGGAACGCACCGCTTCATTCGCCAGCAAAGCAGCTCCCGTATCCTCCAAAACGATACGCCCATTCTCCAGTACATAACCGCGATCTGCCAGCTTTAACGCTTGATTTGCGTTTTGCTCAACCAGGAAGATCGTCATCCCTTCTTCTCTTAATTGTTGAATAGTATCAAATATTTGTAGAATAATAATCGGAGCCAGCCCCAGAGAAGGCTCATCCAATAGTAACAATTTTGGCTGGCTCATCAGTGCGCGGCCTATCGCCAACATCTGTTGTTCGCCACCTGACATGGTTCCAGCCCGCTGGGTTCTACGTTCAAATAAACGTGGAAACAAGTCGTACACCCGCTCGATACGCTGTTGATATTGCTGGCGATCAGCAAAAAATCCCCCCATCGCCAGATTCTCTTCAACCGTCATGCGGGAAAACACCCTGCGCCCTTCTGGCACGATCGCTATCGCTTCACGCATGATGCGCGCAGTCTGCCAGCCAGTAATATCTTGATCACCGAAAACAATACTGCCCTCAGTCGCTCTCGGTTCACCGCACAATGTCCCGAGCAGCGTAGTTTTACCCGCACCGTTAGCGCCAATCAGTGTAACGATTTCGCCTTGCTGAATGTGCAGGCTAACCTGATGTAATGCCTGAATTTTGCCGTAATGGGCTGAAACCTTATTAAATGACAACATGTTATATTTGTGCCTCGCCCACTTTTCATTTACCCCAAATAACATTATTCGCCCAGATAAGCCCGGATCACATCCGGATTATTACGGATTTCCGCTGGTGTACCTTGTGCTAACGGCGTTCCCTGATTCACCACATAAATACGGTCAGAAATCCCCATCACCAGTTTCATATCATGTTCAATCAGCAATACTGAAACCTGATGTTGGTCACGCAGCTCCATGATTAACTGATTCAGCTCTTCTGTTTCTTTTGGGTTCAAGCCTGCGGCGGGTTCATCCAACATTAATAGTTCAGGGCGCGTAACCATACAACGCGCAATTTCCAGCCGTCGTTGCTGACCATATGCCAAATTTCCTGCCTGGCGGTTCGCCAACTCGAGTAAACCTACACGCTCCAGCCAGGTTGCCGCACGTTCCAATGCATCTGCCTCTGCACGCCGAAACCCCGGCGTTTTCAGCAAACCAGCGAATACGCCACTCTTAAGGTGCTGATGTTGAGCCACCAGCAAATTCTCGACTACCGTCATTTCACGGAACAAACGCACATGTTGAAAAGTACGAATCACCCCCATGCGGGCAATCATCTGGCCGGGTAACCCTTCCAGATGGCGATCACGTAACTTAATGGTGCCGCCGGTCGGACGATAAAAACCGGTCAAACAGTTAAAAATAGTGGTTTTACCCGCACCATTTGGGCCAATCAAGGAGACTATCTCCCCCTGATTCAAGGTCAGACCAACATTATTGACTGCCAGTAATCCGCCAAAACGCATCGACAGCCCTTCAACAGCTAACAAAGGTTGTGTGTTCATGTCTGATCCCCTTTTTTAGCTTTTATATCAGCAACTTTCAGCTTCAGTTGTGGGCGTTTCATTGGCAGCAAACCTTGTGGACGCCAGATCATCATCAATACCATCAATGCACCTAACAGCAACATACTGTAAGCATTGAGATCACGCATTAATTCGCGCGAAACCACCAGTAGCACGGCGGCCAGAATCACTGCAAATTGTGATCCCATGCCGCCTAATACGACAATCGCCAACACAAAAGCCGATTCGACAAAAGTGAAAGATTCCGGGCTAACAAAACCTTGCCGGGCAGCGAACAATGTCCCCGCAAAACCAGCAAAAGCGGCGCTGATAGTAAATGCAGTCAGCTTAATTTTAGTTGGGCTAAGGCCCAGTGAACGGCAAGCAATTTCATCTTCACGCAACGCTTCCCATGCCCGACCCAGCGGCATACGCAGCAATCGATTGATCACAAATAACGTTAGGATCACCAATAATAGCGCCACCAAATACAGGAAAATGATACGGTCACTTGGATCATAAGTCAGGCCAAAGAAATTGTGGAAAGTATCCCAACCACCGTCTTTCGCTGTGCGGCTAAACTCCAAACCAAACAAAGTAGGTTTAGGAATTTGGCTAATCCCATTTGGCCCACCGGTGATTTCGGTGTTATTGAGCAACAAAATACGCACTATTTCACCGAAGCCCAACGTCACGATCGCCAGATAATCACCGCGCAAACGTAATACCGGGAAACCCAGCAAGAAACCGGACAACGCGGCGACTATCCCCGCCAGTGGTAAACTCTCCCAGAAACCTAAACCGTAATAGTGATTCAGCAGAGCATAGGTATAAGCACCAATGGCATAAAAACCACCGTAACCCAGAACCAGCAAGCCTGATAACCCAACAACGACGTTCAACCCCAGACCCAACATGACATAGATCAGTGTCAGCGTCGCGATATCAACTGAACCTCGGGAAACCAAAAATGGCCAGGCGACTGCAGCGATAATAATGACAGCGGCTAAGAGTTTCTGGCGCACAGTCGTACCGTCAAAGCTGGGTAATACCCATGCCGGGCCGGAGACTTTTTTAATCCCTTGCTGGATGTACGGACGAACCAGTTGAAAGCAGAAAACCACCACACAGCCCGCCCCAATCCACAGCCAACGGACCTCAGCCGCACCCTGCACAATAAGTTTGGTGCCATCTAACTGCAACTGCAATCCCATCACAAATGAGGCGAGGACGAATAAAACTACGGTCGAAATAATGGCATTGACGAAGTTGAGTTGTTTCATACTTTCTCAACCTCTGGACGGCCCAAGATCCCGGTTGGCATCACCAACAGCACAACGATTAACAGAGCAAATGAAACAGCATCTTTGTATTCAGTGCTGAGGTAAGCAGAGGTCAAGGCTTCAGCGATACCCAGAATTAAGCCCCCAATCATCGCGCCCGGAATACTCCCAATGCCGCCTAATACTGCGGCAGTAAAGGCTTTCATGCCGGCCATAAAGCCAATATAAGGATTAATAACACCATAGAATTGGCCGAGCAGCACACCTGCCACAGCCGCCATCAGCGCGCCAATCACAAAGGTTAGCGAAATAACGCGATCGGTGTTAATACCCAGCAAACTGGCCATTTTCAAATCTTCGGCACAAGCACGGCAAGCGCGCCCCATACGGGAATAGCGGATAAACAGAGTCAGGGCTAACATGGCCAGGAAAGTAACAATCCAGATTGTCAGTTGCATGGTACTGATCGTCGCCGCAAAGCCATTGGTTTCAGCCAACGTCCACTGCCCGGTAACCAGACTCGGCAATGCTAAATCACGCGAACCTTGCGTCAGGCTGACATAATTTTGCAAGAAAATAGACATTCCGATCGCCGAAATCAGCGCGATCAAGCGCTTAGAGCTACGAACAGGCTTATAAGCCACCCGTTCAATACTCCAACCGTAAGCGCTCGCGATCACAATCGAGACTAAGAATGCGCAGCCGATCAGTAGCCAACTGGCATCAATCCCCACCATCATCAATGCGGCGATCACGATAAATGAGACGTAGCTGCCTATCATATACACTTCGCCGTGAGCGAAATTGATCATACCGATGATGCCGTACACCATTGTGTAACCAATGGCAATCAGCGCATAAGTGCTGCCCAACGTAACGCCGTTGAACATCTGTTGCAGGAAATACAGAAACTGCTCTGACATACTCTAACCTTTTGATTCGCTTGCCTGGCTGCCCTAGTCAACTGTATCTATTCTGCTGTGTGCAGAGAGGAAAAATCCCCCCGAAAGAGGGGATACGAGTTGGTAAAGGGGCCGGATTGCAATAAGAGCAACCCTACAACTTGATGATTCTAATATTATTGTTATTTGACTACGGAAGAAGAGCCGTCCGCGTGCCATTCAAAAATACCGAACTCAAACCCTTTCAGATCACCTTTCTCATCCCAGCTCAATGGTCCCATCACAGTTTCGACCGGTTTACCGGTTTTCAGATCCTTGACCAAATCAGCCGGCGCCTGGCTGCCACTTCGTTCCATTGCCGTCGTCAATGATTGCAGCGCAGCATAGGTGGTCCAGACAAATGGGCCAGTCGGGTCCAGTTTTTTCGCTTTCAGCGCATCAACGATAGGCTGGTTAGTCGGAACCTGGTCATAACGCTTAGGTAATGTCACCAGCATACCTTCAGAGGCTGCACCCGCGATGTTAGACAGTGAAGAGTTCCCCACACCTTCCGGCCCCATAAAGCGAGCTGTCAGGCCAGCTTGTCTCGCCTGACGCAGGATTTGGCCCATCTCTGGGTAGTAACCGCCGAAATAGACGAAATCGACATTTTCTTTCTTCAGGCGAGCAACCAGTGTGGAGAAATCTTTATCCCCGGCAGTCACCCCCTGAAATAACACGGGTTCAGTGCCTTGCTGTTTCAAGCTGTCACGAACAGAACGTGCCAAGCCTTCACCGTATTGCTGCTTATCGTGTACCACAGCGATACGTTTAGGCTTGATAGTATCAAGGATATATTTAGCTGCCGTTGGGCCTTGGTCGGAGTCCAGGCCTGTGGTGCGCATAATCATTTTATAACCACGGGTGGTCAGATCAGCGTTAGTCGCCGCAGGAGTGATCATAATCACGCCTTCATCTTCATAAATATCCGAAGCTGGCTGAGTTGAAGAGGAGCACAAATGGCCGATAACGTAACGGATACCGTCGTTAATGACTTTGTTAGCAACCGCTACCGCTTGTTTCGGGTCGCAAGCATCGTCGTATTCCACGCCGACCAGTTTATCGCCCTTAATTCCACCTTTGGCGTTGATATCAGCAATAGCCTGACGCGCACCGGTAAACTCCATGTCGCCATATTGAGCAACCGGGCCGGACATCGCACCCACAATGGCGATTTTTATGTCTTTCGCCAGCACAGAGTGGCTCATCGCCATTGCTATACACCCAGCCAGCAACACTTTACCTTTCGTTAATTTCATCCGCGAATTCCCCATCTGTCATTGTGAACGTGCTTGTTGTGTTTACCTGAACGTTTTATCACTAACGTAACGTTTTATTCATAAGTAAGAATGGTTTAGTCTCAAAAGAGGTAGCTTTTTCTAATAAGACTTTATTTTTCATACCATTAAACAGGAATTTTATGCTGTAAATCAACTAACACAAGCAGAAACAAGCGGTGTAAACAGCATAAAATTAGGATTAAATTGAATGGGTTTTACTCAAATGATAGTGGGTTGTGCTGGTTATGTGATCATTTACTCCGTGAAAACTCGGAAAATGCAATAGCGAAAAAACATTTTCCGCCGTAAACGTACAGAAAAACTTACACAACACTCTGACCTGTGATCTAGTACAATAAACCATAGCCCTTCTCCCTTATCTTTTTATGGTCTCTCTGCGATGAAACTGACTATTGAACGATTAACAATCCTTACCCATCAGGATCTTATAGATTTAGCTAAAATCTGGCCTGAACAACATTTTCCTGGACAACAACATCCTGGACAGCTTCGGGAAGCCACTTGGCAACGGTGGATTAACGAGGGTAAACCGCTCTTTGCAGCACGTTTCAATGATCGTCTGTTGGGTGCAGTCAAAGTGGTTGTTCATGGTCAGCGAGCGGAGCTAGTGGATTTATGTGTCAGAGAAGTGACGCGTCGCCGTGGAGTCGGATCATATCTGATGGAAGAAACGCTGCGTCAGCTACCAGAAGTGAAGCACTGGCATCTGGCTTATAAGCAAGTGAATGCGATAAATAGAGCAGAGATGGGAGCGTTTATGCATGTTTGTGGGTTTAGCGACGCCACTCAGGGCTGGCAACGCTAGCTACGGTGGTTAAAAGCAAAAGGGCGATATGGGAGTGTTAGAAATTCTGTGTCATTCCAGTAATATGCAATCAAAAAGGAATGACACATGTCCCAACCCTTCGATTTCGACAAAGCGCTTAAGGCACTCCAGTCCGGTCAGGCATTAACCGGGAAAGATGGTATCTTAACGCCATTAATCAAACAGTTAACCGAAGCTGCATTAGCTGCTGAACTCGATTCACATCTGGCTCAGGACGTTGAAGCCAACCGTAAAAACGGCTCAGGCAAAAAGACCGTTAAAACACCCACTGGCAGCTTTGAACTGGCCACGCCCCGCGATCGCAATGGTACTTTTGAACCTCAGTTGGTGAAGAAGCACCAGACCACACTTTCCGATGAGATCGAGCGCAAGATCATCCGTATGTTCGCACTTGGCATGAGCTACAAAGATATCAGCCAGGAAATTGAGGATTTATATGCTTTCAGCGTGTCCAGTGCCACCATCAGCGCGGTCACCGATAAAGTTATTCCTGAGCTGAAACAGTGGCAACAACGCCCGCTGGAAGCGGTATACCCCTTCGTCTGGTTGGATGCTATCCACTATAAAATCCGCGAAGACGGGCGTTATCAGAGCAAAGCGGTCTACACTGTTCTCGCCCTGAATCTGGAGGGCAAAAAAGAGATACTGGGCCTGTATCTGTCTGAAAGTGAAGGCGCTAATTTCTGGCTGTCGGTACTGACCGACCTACAAAATCGTGGTGTGAACGATATTCTGATTGCCTGTGTGGATGGTCTGACAGGGTTCCCGGAAGCGATAAACAGCATTTACCCCGATACAGAAGTTCAGTTGTGCGTCATCCACCAGATCCGTAACTCGATAAAATATGTCGCATCGAAGCATCACAAGGTGTTTATGGCTGATTTAAAGCCAGTTTATCGTGCGGTATCAAAAGAGGCAGCGGAAATCGCACTGGACGAACTGGAAGAAAAATGGGGCCAACAATATCCAGTGGTACTTCAGTCGTGGCGGAGAAAATGGGCCAATCTGTCGTGTTACTTCCGATATCCGGCAACGATCCGCAAGGTCATTTACACGACAAACGCCATTGAATCGGTGCATCGCCAGTTCAGAAAACTAACAAAAACGAAAGGCGCGTTCCCGAATGAAAACAGTCTGTTGAAATTACTGTATCTGGGATTAATGAATGCGCAGGAAAAATGGACAATGCCGATCCAGAGCTGGAATTTGACATTGTCCCAGTTGGCGATTTATTTTGAAGGCCGCCTCGATAAAGTGATGACGTTGTAATGATTTTTTAACGTGACACAGAATTATGAACGCTCTCGGCGATATCGCTATCGCCCTTTCTGTCATATTACGTTACAGCATCTGCATTGCTTATTGCTGCATCAGGCCTCAATTGCCATACGTAATTTTTTCATCGCGTTCTTTTCAAGCTGGCGTACGCGTTCAGCTGATACACCGTACTGATCGGCCAGTTCCTGCAATGTTGACTTATTGTCATCATCCAGCCAGCGAGCACGGATAATATGCTGGCTACGCTCATCCAACCCTTCCATCGCATAAGACAGTTTGTCTGCTGCGTGGCTATCCCAGTTATCTTCTTCAATGCCATCGGCAAAGTCAGAACTTTTATCCTGTAGATATAAAACCGGGGCCATAGAGTGACCATCGCGAGCTTCATCATCGGGAGAGGGATCAAACGTCATATCCTGAGCGGACATGCGTGACTCCATCTCGCGAACGTCTTTACTGGTTACACCCAGTTCTTTGGCAACCAGTTCAACTTCATCCTGATTGAACCAACCAAGCCGCTGCTTAGTTTTACGCAAGTTGAAGAATAGCTTACGCTGGGCTTTAGTGGTTGCGACTTTCACAATACGCCAGTTGCGCAGCACATATTCATGAATTTCTGCTTTGATCCAGTGTACAGCAAAGGACACCAGACGAACCCCAACTTCAGGGTTAAAACGGCGAACCGCTTTCATCAAGCCAATATTACCTTCCTGAATAAGGTCAGCCTGTGGCAAACCATATCCAGAATAGTTGCGGGCAACATGAGCGACAAAGCGCAGGTGAGACAGGATAAGCTGTTTAGCCGCTCCCAGATCGCCCTGGTAATGCAGCCGTTCAGCCAGCTCACGCTCTTCCTCTGCGGTCAGCATCGGATAGGCATTGGCAGCCCGAATATAGGCTTCCAAACTGCCCTGCGGTACTAAGGCTAAAGTTTGCATTTCTTTGGTCATTCAAAACCCTCTCAGCATGTTTAGTGCAAATCTCTCAGCGCGCATATTTTAGCATCTGTTTAAACAGATTCAAGCACTGGACACCTTATCATTTCACTGTATTTTTCGACCGGTTATTGCTGTGAAAGTTCCAACGGGAACGCACTTTTTGCCAACGGAGCATAGCAATTAACGCAGCATATATCAGAGGAAAAGCAGTTGGGATTCAGCAGTAGAATCAGTAGGAAATCACTATTTCCCTGCATGATATGCACACTTGCAGGGAAACAGTATAACAAACATTTTTTACTGCGGTGTAAATCGACGTAAATGTTGAACCGTTGCTAGCCAAGCGGCGATCCAGCCGATCATGGCAGAGATCAAGACCAACAGCAGGCACTCATCCCAGCTCAAACCATGTAGAGTAAAGTGCGTACCAAATACCGTTGCGACCTGCGTGACAACAGAACCAAGCTTCCACACCAACGCCTCGGAGAGTATCAGCGATAACACCGCACCACCAAATCCCAGCATCGCCCCGCCATTTAGGAATGGCCGCAGAATGAACCCATCTGTTGCACCAATTAATTTCATAACATTGATAGTATCGCGGCGGCTAAAGATGCTCAGACGTACACTGTTACCAATGACCAGGAAGACTGCGACCACCATCAGAACGCCAATCATTGCCGCGACCTGCCCTACCAGCCCGGTAAGCGCTGCCAGGCGAGCGAACCAGCTATCATCCATACGGACTTCGGCAACACCTTCAACCTTACTTACACGTTCACGCAGCGTATCGAGCGTGCCGGAACTTTGGAAATCCAACTTAGGCGTGATAATCGCGACCGCCGGCAGCGGATTCTCCTCCAACATATCCAGCGCACCACCAAAACCGGACCAGTTACGGAACTCTCCCATCGCTTCTTCGCGTGACAGATAATTCACCTTTTCAACGCCAGCTTCTGCTTTCAGGGTGATAACCACATTTTCAGCCGCACTGTCATCCAAAGCTTTATCCAGATAGACCGTCAATTGCGGCGTTGGATACCATTGATCTGCTGCCTGACTCACGTTCTTCCACACGATATAGCACACACTTGGCAGCGTCAGGGAGATGGCTATCACCATCACCGTTAACAGCGTGGCTAAGGGTTGACGCATGATATCCGCGATGGCATTGACCCACGAGTAACGCCACTGCTCACGCCAGCCGCCTTTCAGCGCCTTAGTTTTTGCTTTCTGTGCGTTATTCGCCATGATGCGCTCCTAACATCCGCCCCTGACTCAGGGTCAGAATCGGGTAGCGCCGCCGGGCAATCAACGACGTATCATGGGTCGCCATCAATACAGTGACGCCCACACGGTTAAACTCTTCAAACAGACGCAATATGCCTTCAGATAAAGCATCATCCAGATTACCGGTCGGTTCATCTGCCAGCAATACCACAGGTTTGTTTACCACTGCGCGGGCAATGCCTACTCGCTGCTGCTCACCACCCGATAGCTGGATAGGGAAATTTTTCGCCTTATCCAATAACCCAACTTTATCCAGTGCTGCCGATACCCTACGGCGAATATCTTCGGTACTGGCACCGGCGATAATCAGTGGCATCGCGACATTGTCGTATACCGTTCTGTCGAGCAGCAGATGATGATCCTGAAAGATCATCCCGATCTGGCGGCGTAGAAAAGGCACTTCGCGGTTTTTCAGACGGCTAATATCATGACCGCCAAACCAAATATGGCCAGCGCTGGGCCGCTCGATACCACAAATCAACTTCAGCAAAGTACTTTTACCCGCACCTGAATGGCCGGTCAAAAACGCCATTTCCGCTGGGCGCAGATGAAAGTCTACCCCTTGCAGTGCCTGTCGTCCGCCCAGATAAGCTTTACTGACCTGTTCAAAGCGAATCATCCGTTTTAATCCTCTCGGGCAAAAAGAGCCTCAATAAAATCGTCAGCCTTAAATGGCCGTAAATCTTCTATGCCTTCCCCTACACCGATATAACGGATTGGGATACCGAACTGATTGGCGATAGCAAAAATCACCCCACCTTTGGCGGTGCCATCAAGTTTAGTCAGGGTAATCCCGGTCAGGCCCACCGCTTCATTAAACAACTTCGCCTGACTCACCGCATTTTGTCCGGTACTGGCATCCAACGTCAGCATAACCTCATGGGGGGCATCGCCGTCCAGTTTTTTCATTACCCGGACAATCTTCTTCAGCTCTTCCATCAGATGGGCTTTATTCTGTAAACGCCCAGCAGTATCAGCCAACAACACATCGATCCCACGAGCTTTAGCTGCCTGAATCGCATCAAAAATAACGGAAGCTGAATCTGCACCCGTATGCTGTGCGACCACCGCAATCTTGTTGCGATCACCCCATACCTGCAACTGTTCAACCGCCGCCGCACGGAAAGTATCACCCGCAGCCAACATGACAGATTTACCTTCAGCCTGGAACTGGCGTGCCAACTTGCCGATAGTCGTCGTTTTACCTACACCATTGACGCCAACCATCAAAATGACAAAGGGATTTTTACCACTGACATCTAATGGTTTGTCTACTTTAGACAGAATTTCAGACATTTCCTCTTTGAGCTTACCATACAGTGCCTCGGCATCTTTTAGCTGCTTACGGCTGGCATGTTCGGTCAGAGAAGTAATGATTTTACGGGTAGTTTCGACACCAACGTCGGCGATCAGGAGCTGTTCTTCTAATTCTTCAAACAGATCGTCGTCGATTTTCTTACCGCTGAACAGCCCCATAAAACCAGAGCCAAGATTCTGCTTGGTTTTGATTAGACTGCGTTTTAAGCGCGCGAAGAAACCTTCTTTAGTTGGCCGCTCTTGTTCTTGAGCAACTACCGCTACGATTTCGTTTTCAAGCGCTTTTTCTGGTTCGAATTCGTCTTCAACTTCTTCAACAACAGATTCTTCGACAACCTCAACCGGTGCCTCCTCCGCGAAATCTTGCAGGGCAGGTGTATCGATAACGATATTATTTTCTGTTAACGGTAATTCTGGCGCACTGATAGAACCTTCATCCCATTCAGTAATATTATCGTCTGCGGTCTGATGCTGTGAAAAATGATGCTGTAAATATTGTGGATTTGAAGAGATATCAACAGGTTTTTCAATGGCCTGTACAGTAGGCGTGGCATCCACCTCTGGCAACGTTTCAGCCGCAGCTTCACTGACAGCGCTGCTATCCCATTCACCCAGTGTAACGGTACCAGACTCTTCTACCGGTTCTGGATCGACAAGCGTATGTTCTGATGTTGTTTCAGCCTGTTTTTCACTGATGCCGTACTCTACAGCTTGCTCAGTAACGCTTTCTTTTTCAGTCGCCAGCGGCTCTGTTGTTTGTTCTTCGCTCTGACGGCCAAGACCTAACCAGGAAAGAAACCCACGTTTTTTTTCTTTTGCCATTTGCGACTACACTCCTCGCGGTTTAATCATGGCTTTACCCTGATGACTTCGGGTCTGCATAAATAAGATAATAGTCCGCAAGTCTAACACTTTCCCCTGAACAGCAACACGCGCACGATGCTGCTTTCTAATGTGAATTCAGTCAACAAAGGTTTAACGTTTCCCCCACACCACAGTCGTAGGTAGAATAGCGACTCACTCTTTTATTCAGCGCTGCAATATTGGCCAACTTTCAAGCAAGCAATCTATGGCAAAGCGACCTATAGCAACACAGTCTACAACCAAGCGATCCACGGCAAAACAGAGTTCATCACAGTCAGCAGGACAAATCCGTATCATTGGCGGCAGATGGCGTGGGCGCAAACTGCCGGTGCCTGATAGCCCAGGGCTGCGTCCTACCACTGATCGGGTAAGAGAAACACTGTTCAACTGGCTCGCGCCAATGATTCAGGGTGTGCGGTGTCTCGATTGCTTTGCCGGTAGTGGTGCCTTGGGATTGGAAGCGCTATCCCGTTACGCCAATGAAGCCGTGTTGCTCGAAGCCGATCGCAATGTTGCTAAACAACTGAGCAGTAACCTGACATTACTGCAAGCCGAGAACGGGTTGGTGGTGAATACCAATTCTTTACAATGGCTTGCCGAACCGGGGCAACCTTTCGACCTGGTATTCCTCGACCCTCCTTTCCGTAAAGGTTTGTTGGCTGAAACCATCACGTTGCTGGAGCAACATAACTGGCTAACCGACGAAGCCTGGATTTACGTTGAGGCCGAGGCAGAAAGCGCCGCTACTGATGTCCCCGCCAGTTGGCAATTACATCGTGAGAAAATTGCCGGCCAAGTAGCCTATCGTCTTTATATTCGAAATAAACAGATTCGCCAACACGCTGTTTCAGCGGAAGAACAGGAGCAACACCATGTGGATTAATCTCGGCCGGTTACTGATGTTAGGAGTATGGTTTTTCTTACTGTTGAACCTATTCCAGCCGTTCCCTAAGCCATTGAGGTACTTTATTAATGTTGCCATGATATTTATGGTTCTAATGCATGGTTTGCAATTGGTACTACTCAAGTCGACACAACCCAAAGATCAGCCGATCAGTGGCTGGCAACAACTCAAAATCTTTGTTTTTGGTGTCTTTGAATTACTGGTCTGGCAGAAGAAACAGCCACCCCTGCTTAAAAAATAATATCCGCGCCATCATGACAGATTCTGCTATATATCGTTAACTATCATGGTAATGGGTATTTATTTAGCCACTGGATTTGGGGTAAAGGCGATATAGCGGTTGCCTTGTAACTGTAGTGTTCCCTGCGCCCCTAATTCAATCCGGTTATATTCCTGCTGCGGCAGTACCATTTTGATTCCACTGCCGTTTTTCGCTTCATTACCCCCCTTTATATCAATACCATTCTTGATATCCATACTGTTTACCGATGGGCGGAAATAAACCTCATAGCGCTTTTCTTCTGCCACGATCTCCTCGCGTTGACGCGAACGGCGATTCGGAGCCAGCACCTCTTTTTTATCCGACACGTCTACTTGTAGACTACGTACAGCCGCGCGGTCGTTTTCAGTTTCCTGCTGTTTTTTCTGCCAATATTGGCGACTCGCCAATACAACAATGACTATAACGACAGCAATAAACAACAATGGGGGTTTATTCATAATAATATTACGTGGTCGCGCTATCTTGCGGGATATATTTAAGGTTTATGACCTGGCAGATAAGGGAAACTCATCACATTACTGCCCAGTTCAGAGATTCTGGCGCTGCCCTTTTCGGTGACGGCATCAATACGAATCACCGAATGGAGAGGGATATAGCTACGGTTAACGCCCGAGAACTCAGTTTTCAATTTTTCTGTGGATGGATCGACCAATAACGTTGATTGGCTATCGAAAACAAAATCTGCAATTTCGATAAATCCAAACAAGTTGCTTGGGCCGACTTCACGGACATAGAGCTGATAATTCTTACCGTTATTTATAAACTGAATACGATAAAGCAGTTGTTCACTGGCCATGATGCTATATGCCTCTATCCCTTGATTTAGCGAAAGGAAATCGGCGTTAACATAGCATGTGAATCTGACAAGGCCAAGAGCTCAACCGGTTACTCCTCGCCCTTAATCTGATTCTGCGCACTCTTACGCATTAAGCGCTACAACTTATGCAAGTCGCTTAAGTGTCGCTATCGTTCTTTGCTCTCATCCCTTACACTTAATAGACGTACACTGGCCGCGAATAGTTATTAATTGATTGCAGCTATTAATTACAGATTGCTATTAACTACAGATTATCATTATCACACAGGTGTCCTCACCGAACCCTGCTTAGAAAAAGGATAAATCATGAGCTGGCCATTCCTTGCTGTATTTTTTTCTGGTTGGTTGTTTGTCGATGCCACTTATCGCGGCCCGCGCTGGCAGCGTTGGGTATTCAAACCGGTCACTTTATTACTCTTACTTTTATTGGCCTGGCAAGCGCCGATCCTTGGCCCTGCCGGTTATCTGATTGTTCTGGGTTTGTTGGCAACATTGATAGCTGATGCTTTATTACTGCTACCCAGTGAGCGCTTACTTTATGCTCTAGGCGCATTCTTCCTATCGCATTTACTGTACACCATCAGTTTTGCCAGCCAGATGACACTTACGCTGTTCTGGCCATTGCCAGTGGTTTTGATAATAATAGGCGCACTGCTGCTAGCCACTATCTGGACGCAGTTGCAAGAGATGCGCTGGCCGGTGGTGGCCTTCGTCGGCATGACATTGCTGATGGTCTGGATGGCGGGTGAGCAGTACTTTGCCCGCAGTACTGATTTGAGCTTCTCACTGCTGACCGGTACAGTCTTGCTATTGATATCACACAGTATCTGGCTGCTGAACCGCTATCGTTTCTCCTTCCGTGCTTCAGATGCCATTGTCGCCGGATGCTATTTTGTCGGGCATTTCCTGATTGTCAGATCGCTATATTTATAACTCACCGTGATTCCATGGGTTGATCTCATTAATGTGGCTCCAAGGATGGAGCTTAAATCCTCGTTTTACTCATTCACACGCTATATCCCAGCAGTTTTGCTCCTCGCTGCGCATAAACTTAATCACTGTTTAGCAATTATTCTCATTTAGGTCTTGACTCTGGAGTTGGCTCCAAGGTGTAGAGTGCCGCTATATCTGCTAAAACTCATCCAGGGGGCATCATGCATTCACATTCTGAACAGACACATTCAACCGCTAAACACAGCGATTGCGGCTGTGGCGATACTCACGCCAAACAACAAACAGGTTGCAGCAACAAACAAGCAACGACTGCCAGTAATAGCAGTACCAGCTCAGAGAGTGAGCACTCACATCAAGATGGAGGTTGCTGTAGTCAGAACCCTCCTGATGAAGGTGACGAAGAAAGTGATTTACTTACAGCAGCGATACCTTCAGGTAGTCAGCGTTTTAGCTGGCAAGTCAAAGGGATGGACTGCCCCAGTTGCGCCCGCAAGATTGAAAATGCCGTCAGTAACCTGACAGGTGTTGAAAATGTAAAAGTCCTGTTTGCCACCGAAAAACTGGTGGTCGATGCATACACAGATATCCGCCCTCAAGTCCAGTACGCGGTAACGCAAGCCGGGTTCAGCCTGATGGATACCCAAGCCACATCCGCGCAAAAAATGGCCCCGCCAGTATCACGCTTTAATGAATACTTGCCGTTAGCCCTATTAGCCACGCTGATGCTTATCAGTTGGGGGATTTCGCTATTCAGTGTTGAGCTAAGTGAATTAGCATTTATCGCAACCACAATTGTCGGGCTTATCCCGATTGCGACCAAGGCCTGGAAGCTCATCCGCTCCGGCACACCTTTCGCTATTGAAACCTTAATGAGTATTGCGGCAATCGGAGCGATGTTTATTGGGGCCACCGCTGAAGCGGCAATGGTATTGCTGCTATTTATGATCGGTGAATTACTCGAATCCTATGCGGCAAACCGCGCACGTCGTGGCGTAACGGCACTAATGGCGCTGGTACCTGAAGAGGCATTGCTATTAAAAGATGGCGAACGGATCTCCGTACCGGTCGCCAGCTTGCGCCCCGGCGATATCATTGAAATCTCACCGGGTGGCCGTCTGCCAGCCGATGCTGAACTGGTCACACCATTTGCCAGCTTCGATGAAAGCGCCCTAACCGGTGAGTCCATTCCTGTTGAGCGCCAGAAAGGGGAAAAAGTTGCGGCCGGGAGTTTATCAGTTGATCGCGCCACCGAAATGCGAGTGGTTTCTGAACCGGGCAATAACGCCATCGATCGTATTTTGCAACTTATTGAATTAGCAGAAGAACGGCGCGCACCTATCGAACGTTTTATTGACCGTTTCAGCCGCGTTTATACACCGGCGATTATGCTGTTGTCCTTGCTGGTGATGCTGGTGCCACCATTAGCTTTCGCCGAACCCTGGGAGACCTGGATATACCGCAGTTTGACGCTATTGCTGATTGGGTGTCCATGCGCGTTAGTTATCTCCACACCGGCGGCGATAACCTCAGCGCTAGCAGCAGCAACCCGTCAGGGGGCGCTCATCAAGGGCGGTGCGGCACTGGAACAATTGGGCCGGATTCAAACGGTTGCCTTTGATAAGACGGGTACTCTGACTGAGGGTAAACCCAAAGTGACCGATATTCTGCCCGTATCAGATGTGAGCGAAACTCGCCTGTTAGCGCTGGCTGGGGCGGTCGAAACCGGATCACACCATCCACTGGCGATCGCTATCACGCAACGGGCACAACAAAATACCCCGATGCTGCCACTGGCCGAAGAACGGCGTGCGCTGGCCGGTGTCGGTGTTGAAGGCAAGGTAAATGGGTTAACTGTGCGTGTTAGCGCACCCAGTAAGTTACCACCGGCGTTACTCACAACAGAATGGCAAACACAGCTTGACCAACTGGAAAGCAGTGGTAAAACCGCTGTTGCCGTGCTGGAAGGTGAGAAGTTTATCGGTTTGCTGGCACTGCGCGATACCCTGCGGACAGATGCCAAAAAAGCCATTGATGCCCTGAAAAAGTTAGGTATTCAAGGTGTGATGTTAACCGGTGATAACCCACGCGCTGCGGCGGCAATTGCCAGTGAGTTGGGGATAGATTATCGCGCCGGATTACTGCCTGAAGATAAAGTGCAGGCGGTTATGTCATTGAATGCGTCACACCCAACAGTGATGGTGGGAGATGGCATTAACGATGCTCCTGCGATGAAAGCGGCCAGCATTGGTATTGCTATGGGCAGCGGCACGGACGTCGCACTAGAAACAGCCGATGCTGCATTGACACATAACCGTCTGACTGGGCTGGCAGAAATCATTCTGTTATCGCGGGCAGCCAACGCCAATATCCGCCAGAACATCACTATCGCGTTGGGGCTAAAAGGGATTTTCCTGATTACCACACTGCTGGGTCTAACCGGTTTATGGCTCGCAGTATTAGCGGATTCGGGTGCAACTGCATTGGTGACCGCCAACGCGCTGAGGTTGTTACGCAAGCGAGACAGTTGAACATCTAACTACTTGAATAAATTGACATTGCCATTTTAAAGTATGTCCGTCAGCGGAGGAGTAACAGCAGGTGGTTATGCTTTTACTCCTTTTTTCACCAAATAGCGGTACGGCGTCTGTTCAGTATCTTGGGCCAGTAATTGGTGATCCATAAAACGGCAGAAGCCAGGAATATCACGGGTAGTCGCTGGGTCATCGGCGATAATCAGCAGGGTTTGACCGTCTTCCATATGCCGGACCGTTTTACGTACCATCATCACCGGCTCTGGACAGCGCAGACCAAGTGCATCAAGTGTTTTGTCCGGATTAGCAAAAATATCGATCATGGTGATTCTCTTGTTAGCCGTTATACGGTGTGGCAGCGGATAAACGTAAGCCTGCTTAGTTTCGAAGCTGCATAGTTTACCCCGTCAATTTTCTGGTGCAAGTAACACGATAATTTACGTAAAAAGCCATCGTTTGCGTTAAAATTAGCCATTGCATTCGTTGCGCAAACGCGTATTATGCCGCCGCGTCGTAGGAATTGCGGCACATTTAGTTTGGGTTCCCTCACCCCAATAACCAAAAAGGTCACATCTATGTTTTCGTTTACTGCCCAACAGCGGATGACCGCTTTGGTATGGCTGGCGCTATTCCATATTGTCATCATTACCTCCAGTAACTATCTGGTACAATTACCGATCGCTATCTTCGGTTTTCACACCACCTGGGGGGCGTTTACCTTTCCGTTCATCTTTCTTGCTACTGATCTGACCGTGCGAATTTTTGGCGCTCCATTGGCGCGTAGGATTATTCTGTCCGTCATGGTGCCTGCTTTGTTGATTTCGTATCTGATCTCAGCACTGTTTTATCAGGGAAGCTGGCAAGGGTTTCCGGCATTAACCAGCTTTAATCTGGTCGTGGCTCGTATCGCTGTGGCCAGTTTTATGGCCTATGTGCTGGGTCAAATTCTGGATGTTCAGGTGTTTAACCGTCTACGTCAGCGCAGCGCCTGGTGGGTTGCCCCGACTGCCGCGATGTTCTTTGGCAATATCAGTGACACAATGGCGTTCTTCTTTATTGCATTCTATCGCAGTACCGATCCCTTCATGGCCGCAAATTGGGTGGAAATTGCCTTAGTGGATTATAGCTTTAAGCTACTGATCTGCATGTTTTTCTTCCTGCCCGTCTATGGCGTAATGCTCAACGTGTTACTGAAATACTTCGCTCGGCAGACCGAGCAGCAAACACTAAAGCAAGTGACGGCCACTGAACAATAGATTGCTTTTGGCGTCTGAATAAGGTGCGATAAGGTTATGCCCAAAGTAGATGGTGTTGCAGCTCTTCTGCGACTTCAAGTACGAAGGGGATATTAATCATTGATAAGGGATTCCCATGCATAAAATAACCAAATTTCTTGCTGTTGGCCTGCTGGTTGCGGGATTAAGCGCCTGTGATGGCAATAGCAATAACAACGTGGGCCAACCGATCAGCCTGCTGGAAGGTAAAGTGGCCTTCAGCTTGCCAGCGGATCTGTCTGACCAAAGCGGGAAAATGGGCAATCAAGCCAATAACATGCACATTTACGCCAATAAAACCGGCGATAAAGCAGTTATCGTGATTTTAGGTGATAATACCAATGAAGCGCTGGATGTGCTGACAACCCGTTTAGCCGACCAGCAACGCGCTCGCGACGCCAACCTGCAAGTAGTAACCAATAAAGCAATTAAAGTTGACGGGCAACCGTTCCAGCAACTGGATAGCATTATTACCAGCGGCGGCCAAAAAGCTTATTCGTCAGTGTTGATGGGCAACATCGATAACCATCTGATGACGATACAAATTACGCTACCTGCCGATAATCAGCAGCAAGCGCAAACCGAAGCTGAATCTATTATCAGTACCTTGAAGCTGAAGTAACCCCCCTGCAATAGAGCGCGGTTTATCCGCGCTCTAAGAGTTAATGACAATACTGCTGATAGCACGGTTTACCGCACCAGAGGCACTCCGACGGCTTACACCGTTACGACCCCAACGGCACGACTCCCCTTCATTTGACTTTACAGCCGTCTGGAAACACAGATAAATCGTGCTCTGTCGATATTATCAAGCCAATGCTTGCGCTAATAAGGTAATCGGATGCTCGCACTTTTTGCTGGTCGACATCTCAATTTGCCATTTGCAGGTTTCACAGTCGGTAATCACCAAATCCACCCCGCTATCCTCAATTTGCTGGAATAACGATGCACCTATTCCCTGCGCTGTGGCGTAGTTTTCTGATTTAAAACCATAAGTTCCGGCAATACCGCAGCACTGAGAGTCCAGAACCACCAACTCGATACCAGGAATGCGCTGTAGCAAGGCCAGGGTATAAGCCGTCCAACCCATTTTTTCCATATGACAAGGCGTATGATAAGCAATGCGCAACGGCTTGTTTTGCGAAGAAAATAACGGTTTTAGTGGTAACTCACGACCCTGATCCAGCAAGCGATAGAGGTAACGTGTCGCCAGTTCCACTTTATCGCGCACCGGCGCGGTATCAACATCGAGCAAGTGCGGATATTCATCGCGCAAGGTGAAGGTACAGCTCGAAGAGGTTGCCACCACCGGAATATCCCGCCCGATCACTGCGTCGGTCAGTGATTCCAGATTGACTCGCGCCTGCTTTTTCGCCTGCTCAATAAAGCCATTCGCAATCAAGGGTACGCCACAGCACTTTTCCCGTTTCAGCAGTTGCACACCAATGTTCATTGCATTGAAAACACTGACTAAATCTTTACCCAACTGCGGGTGATTGTAGTTAACGAAGCAACCGTGGAAAAATGCGACCTGTTCAGCATATTGCTGCTGTTTTTCTGCCTGTTTGCGATACCAACGGCGAAATGTCCCGAAGGAGTATTTCGGCAATTCACGCCGATGATCAATCTTCAGCGCCTTATCCAACAAGGCGCGCACCGGTTTTAACCCCGTGACCGCATTGATGACTGGCGCGAACGGCGTCGAAAGTGTGCCCATAATGTCGGTATGGCTGAGGATAGCATCGCGTAATTTAGGTTTATTACTGCTGTAACTAGCTTTAGCGCGCTGGATGATGTCACCAATTTTGACATCAGACGGACACGCCACTTCGCAGCGTTTGCAGTTGGTACAATATTTCAGTGCCTCATCGTACAGCGCCGGATCTTTTAGGCGCAGCCGCTCGCCGTCTGGACCGGCCTGTTTCGGCCCCGGATAGAGTGGGTTAACTTTCGCCACCGGGCAATAGGTGGTGCAAACCGTACATTTGATACAACTTTCAAAGCTGTTATCGCGCGGCAGATGATGCTCCTGAGGTAAGGTTTTACTCTCATCGTGCTTTGGCAACCACGTCATAATGTGACCTCCATAGCGCCGACAATCTGTTCTGCGACAAATAACGCGCTGGTCAGCGAAACCCCCGCGCCACAACCTTGTTGCAGCGGATCATATCCTCCCAGTACCGCACCGATAGCATGTAGGTTATCCAATGCAACACCACCACGCAGGGCGCGTAAGCGGTTGTCAGTTTTAACACCAAATTGCAGATAAGGCTGTGGTGCAAACATGTTGCTGTGGCTCCAGTCGGCGCGGTTCGGCAGCGATAAGATATCCAGATCCAGTATCGGCTCATAAACCTGCTCAAAAGTGGCAACCAGCCCGTTGCTGAAGAAGCTGCCACTGGCGAGAACCATATGTGCCGCACGCAAGGGGATATCCCCGTGATTGCGGCTATACAGTCCGGTAATTCGGTCACCCACCAACTCAGCCCGTAATACCGCATCACCCGGCATGATAATGCCGCCCAATTGCTGGAAACGGTGGCGCAGAGCCTGGTGTAGGCGCATACCGAGCAGTGAAGGCGGCAGTGTTGGCAGCAGTTGAATAGGTTTACCTACCGCCGCGCGCAGTGCGTCCAGTGGGGCGGTGGCTTCCAACCCGATGCAGGCCGGCAGTAAAATCATGTCAGCCGCAGAGGACAGGCGCGATAATTCATCAGCCAACGGTTGCAGGTTTTCCGGTAGATCCAGCAAACGGGCGATATTCACCGCGCGGAATTCGCTGGGATTATCCCGCAAGCGATCCAGTGCCGGTAAGTGCAGATAATCGGCTGTGGCTTCAACACCTTGATCCTGCAAGGCACTGGCGACCATCTGCGGTTGAAAATCGAGGAAACCTTCAATTCCAATCACCGCGAATTTTTGCCACGGCAGAGGGCCGTCTAATGGTGCAACCGGAATATCGGCAGGACTTAACCATGTTGGGCGACAGCCACCCAATGGAGTAAGGCGCAGGTGGTTCTGAGCCGCACTTCCCACCAATTTCAAGCCGCAGCGCTGTAACAGAGACTCCGCGTCCAACGCCAGTTTCGCCACTTGCCCCATTTTGCTGTAAGGATGTTCCGGCGCGAGTTCGGCCAACGCACTGAGTGCCGAGAGCGGTTTGCTAACAGCTCGCCCATCAGGTAATTTTGCCAGCAGATCCAGCGAGCCTGAGGAGAAATGCAGCGCATTTTGACCAGCGCTGACAATCGCGCAATATTTGCCTTGTTCGGCCAGCTTGATACCACAGGCTAGCCCGGCTAAACCACCGCCGATGATTATGACATCAAATTTCATCGTGTTTCTCCTCAGCGGATGCTGTAGGCGGGCTATCATCCAAGCCACACAGCCCCTGATAAACCCAGTGAGTGAACTCGCTTTCCCGCAGCGCATCGCCCCAGGCTATCGGGCGCACACCTTTCCAGCGCTCATTAAGGAATTGCGTCAGTTGCTCACGGGATTGTTGCGGCGTGGTCACGTTGAAACGATTGAGTAAACCGGCGGCACGGCAGGCGCACAGTTCCCCCTGACAGGTTCCCATGCCCACGCGGGTTCGGCGGCGTAAATCGAGCAGGTTATTGACCGATAACGATTCAACCGCATAGCGCACTTCACCGGCGGTTACCGCTTCACACTCACACACTAAACTGTTATCCAGCCGATTACCGGCCAACAATTGTGTTGCGCGGTCACCGTGGCGATAAACCGCCGAGCCACGAATGCTGGCGGGCAGAGAGATCACTTTGCTTAACGTTTGTTCTGCTGATTGCTGCGAACCGGGCAGCGGCTCTTGAGCGGTAGTGCACGCGGCGCTAATACCCAATTTCTCACACACTTTGTCCGTCGCCCATTCCGCCATCAGCCGATAGGTCATCAGCTTGCCGCCGGTAATGGTGATAAAACCCTCCAGCCCATCGCGACTGGCATGATCAAGCAACACGATGCCACGGCTCACATTTCGCCCCGACGGGTCGTCGTCACTGGCAACCAGCGGCCTCACACCAGCGTAAGCTCGTAGAATGCGGGTTTGCGCCAGCCGTGGTGAGAGTTTCGAACCTTCCCGAATTAAGGTATCGACCTCGTGTGGCGTGACGACCATGTTATCTATCTGATCGTACTCAATATGGGTTGAGGTCGTACCGATCAATGAAATGGTATCGCCTGGCACCAGAATGTCAGCATCGGCCGGTTTGCGGCAGCGGTTGATCACCATGTTGTTGATCCGATGACCCAGGATCAACAACGCACCTTTAGCGGGGAACATGCGAATACGAAGATCGGCATATTCCGCAATGTGTTGCCCCCAGATCCCGGCAGCATTCACGACAATCTGCGCATGAATATCATATTTCCGCTGGTTTTTATGGTCGAAAACACGCACGCCGCTCACGCGATCAGCACTGCGCAGTAAACCAACGACTTTATGATAGGTCAGGACATTCGCACCGTGTTCGCGGGCATCCAGCATATTAGCGGCGGTTAAACGGAAGGGATCGACTGTGCCATCCGGAACCCGAACGGCGGCGATTAATGATGGATTAGCCGCCGGTTCCAAACGCAGTGCCAGTTTCGGATCAATAGCTTCAGCCTCAATTCCGGCATCACGACATTGAGCGATAAATTGCTGTTGATACTCCAACGAATCTTCCGGCAGCGTGATAAACAGGCCGTCGGTCTGCTCAATACAGTGGCGGGCAATGCGTTTAAGAATGCGATTCTCTTCAATACATTCACGGGCTGATTCACTGTCCGTCACGGCATAGCGTGCGCCACTGTGTAGCAGGCCATGATTACGTCCCGTCGCGCCGGTGGCAATGTCATGCCGTTCCAGCAATGTACATGCCAGACCACGGCGGGCGCAGTCTCGGGCGATCCCGGCACCGGTCGCACCACCACCAATGATGATGACATCAGTTTCTGTGTACGGAGAAGTGTTCGTCATGCAAGACCCCACATTATCAGACAGCCGCTGGCGGCTAATTATGAGTCTATTGAGCCACAATATTTAAGGTTATTGTTTGATAAGGAACAAAAACGAACCAAAAACGAACCAAAAACGAAACTAATATGGTGGTTAAAAACCATGATTGTGATCAAAGTCACAAGTGATTTGTCATTATGGGTTTCAAAATGTTAACCAATCGCTCAAAATCGCCGCTGCTTTCATAAAACTGTAACAAATGCGCCTTCACTCACAGATAAAACCTCAGATTTTATCTAGCATGGCGTTCGTTATAGAACATAAACGACAGCGGGTTAACGGGTTAACCACTGTCTACGTTTAACTAACGGCTACATTTTATTAACAGATAGACACCAGGCTATATCAGACTCAAAAACGACAAAAAAGCCATCGGAGGCACTCATGTTGAGCATTTTTAAGCCCGCGCCACATCAGGCACGGCTTTCCGCAGATCGCGTTGATCCAACCTACCGCCGCTTACGTTGGCAAATCTTTATGGGTATTTTCTTCGGTTACGCTGCCTACTATCTGGTGCGGAAGAACTTTACTCTGGCCATGCCGTATCTGATCGAACAAGGGTTTTCGCGCGGAGATCTGGGATTCGCTCTATCCGGTATTTCTATCGCCTATGGTTTCTCAAAGTTCATCATGGGTTCGGTTTCTGACCGTTCAAACCCACGGGTCTTCCTTTCTGCCGGTTTGATTCTCTCGGCGGCCGTGATGCTGTTTATGGGCTTCGTGCCGTGGGCAACCTCCAGTATCGCCGTAATGTTCGTGCTGCTATTCCTGTGCGGCTGGTTCCAGGGAATGGGTTGGCCGCCATGTGGCCGAACTATGGTGCACTGGTGGTCGAAGAAAGAACGCGGCAGTATTGTGTCAGTCTGGAACTGTGCCCATAACGTGGGTGGCGGCTTACCACCACTGCTATTCCTGTTAGGGATGGCATGGTTTAACGACTGGAAAGCCGCGCTTTATATGCCTGCTTTTGGTGCCATTCTGGTGGCATTGATTGTCTTCGGCCTGATGCGTGATACCCCGCAATCCGTGGGCTTACCACCGATTGAAGAGTACAAAAACGACTACCCAGACGATTACAGTGAAGAAGCGGAAGAAGAACTGACCGCGAAACAAATCTTCATGCAATATATTCTGCCCAACAAGCTGTTGTGGTATATCGCGATTGCTAACGTTTTTGTTTATTTGCTGCGTTACGGCATCCTCGACTGGTCACCGACCTACCTGAAAGAAGTCAAACACTTCGCATTGGATAAATCCTCATGGGCTTATTTCCTGTATGAATACGCAGGTATTCCAGGGACGCTGCTGTGCGGTTGGATGTCGGACAAAGTGTTTAAAGGTAACCGTGGTGCAACGGGTGTGTTCTTTATGATACTGGTCACTATCGCTACCATTATTTACTGGCTGAACCCGGTCGGTAACCCAGGTATTGATATGGCCTGTATGATCACCATCGGCTTCCTGATCTATGGTCCGGTCATGCTGATTGGTTTACATGCACTTGAATTGGCACCGAAAAAAGCAGCCGGTACTGCGGCAGGCTTCACCGGTCTGTTCGGTTATCTCGGTGGTTCGGTTGCTGCCAGCGCCATCGTCGGTTACACCGTTGACTACTTCGGTTGGGACGGCGGCTTTATGGTGATGATCGGCGGTAGCATTATTGCGGTTCTGTTACTGATAGTTGTCATGTTCAGTGAGAAGAAGCATCACGCAGAACTGGCAAGAAAGCAGGGTTTATAATTTCATTATAAATATACCCAGCGTATTAAGTAGCTTACAGGCTGTGCCGTTATCTATGGATTAATAGCGACACAGCCTTTTTCATATCCTGAAATTGATAAATGGAGCACTATCAATGCAAACAATGAAAACCCACATCAAAACCCTGTTGGCGAGTATGATTCTGGCATCCTCAGTCGCAGGCATGGCACACGCGACAGAATCCTTAGCTAAAGATAAATCAGCCGATAAAGTGGTTATCGCGCACCGCGGTGCCAGTGGTTATTTACCGGAACACAGTCTGCCTGCTAAAGCGATGGCTTACGCGCAAGGTGCTGATTATCTTGAGCAAGATTTGGTTATGACCAAAGACAATGAGTTAGTGGTGCTGCACGACCACTACTTGGATCGCGTCACCGATGTTGCCGATCGCTTCCCTGATCGCGCCCGTAAAGATGGTCGTTATTACGCTATCGACTTTACACTGCCGGAAATCAAGTCACTGAAGTTTACCGAAGGCTTTGATATTGATAAAGACGGTAAAAAAGTGCAGAGCTATCCGGGCCGCTTCCCAATGGGCAAATCTGACTTCCGTGTACACACGTTCCAGGAAGAGATTGAATTTGTTCAAGGTCTGAACCACTCAACCGGTAAAAATGTCGGTATTTACCCGGAAATCAAAGCGCCGTGGTTCCATAAGCAGGAAGGGAAAGACATCTCAACCAAAGTGTTGGAAGTACTGAAACAGTACGGTTACACCACTAAGAGCGATAAGGTTTATCTGCAATGCTTTGATGCCAATGAGTTAAAACGCATTAAAAATGAGCTGGAACCGAAGATGGGCATGAACCTGAAGCTGGTTCAACTGGTGGCTTATACCGATTGGAATGAAACCTACGAGCAGAAACCTGACGGTAAATGGGTGAACTACAGCTATGACTGGATGTTCAAGCCAGGTGCAATGAAGCAAGTCGCGCAGTATGCCGACGGCATTGGGCCTGATTACCATATGCTGGTCGTTGAAACCTCGACGCCAGAGAACATCAAGCTGACCAATATGGTCAAAGATGCACATGCCAATAACATGATGGTTCATCCGTACACTATCCGCGCGGATAAGCTACCGAAATACGCCACTAACGTGAATCAACTGTTTGATATTATCTACAATCAGGCCGGAGTTGACGGAGTGTTTACTGACTTCCCGGATAAAGGTGTGCAGTTCCTGCAAAAACAGAGTCAGCACCAGTAAGTGAGTTATCTGAAATAACTGAAAATAAGAAAATGGCGAACTCATCTACCGTTCGCCATTTTTACTGCTAATTTTTATTTAGCATAATAATCAGTTAGTTATCTGTGCCTAAAAACATCTTACGTAAATAGTGTGGCACCGCATCATCAGCGTTAGAACCAATCACTTCCAGATTCGGTAACATATCCTTCAGCCGTTGATGCGCATCACGCATAATGCAGCCTTTGCCGGACATCGACAGCATTTCCAGGTCATTCATACCATCGCCAAACGCGATACATTCCTTCAGTGAATAACCGATAATCTTAGCAACTTGCTCAAGCGCATGACCTTTCGAAACACCGCCGCCCATCACTTCCAGGCAGGTTGGGAAAGAGAAGCTGACATTGACCCGATCGCCCCAACGTGCATTGATCGCTTCTTCTAAAATCAATAACTTGTCATGATCTTCACAGGTGAAATAGACCTTGCACACCCCGTCAGTTGGCAGCAGTGCTGGCTCAAACACCTGATAGTTGAACACCGATTCACGGAAAAACGCTTTCTGCTCCGGGCTTTCACGGTTCATATACCATTCGTCATTCAGATAGACGTTGGTCAGAATATCTGGATTGTGATGTTCGATGTTATAGAGATCTCGGGCAATATCCGCATCAAGGTTATGGCTAAAAATCAGTTCTCCCGCAGTGTTATGCACGCGCGCACCGTTGGAGGTGATCATAAAAGCAGTGATTTCAAGACTATCGCGGATTTGCGCAACATCGATATGATGACGTCCAGTGGCAAACACAAAGTGCACATCACGCTGCGTCAGCAACTTAAGTGTCTCTTTGGCATAAGGAGTTAAAAGGTGATCAGGCGATAGCAGCGTGCCATCTAAATCGGAAGCAACAACATGATACATAGCGGTATGTTCTAACCTCTGGTGGTGTCGGGGTCTGGATGGCCGACTGATGATTGATGTTGCGCAAAAAAGCGCAATATGGCGCTTAGCGCCTCGGCACGCAGCGGGTCCCGCTCGAACAGGATCTCATGGCGTGCGCCTTGAATGACTTTAGGCTGCCCCCCTTCGCAAGGGTGCCCCGCCAGAGCCATTGCCTGAGAAAATGCATTATGGGCCGGGTTATGTACCACCCGATCCTCACTGGCCTGTAGCAACAGAACCGGTGTGGTAATTTTGTCTGCCTGGGCAATAATTTGCTCACCCACTAACAGGCTTTCGCGTACCCAATGGTAGGTTGGCCCACCAACACGGATTTCTGGCGAATCCGCATATTGGCGTAAGTAGCGACGATAGCGTTCGCGGCTGTGGGTCAGCATATTGACCACATACGGCATTGGCCGCCAATGGCCGGTTCCGATGGCATAGTAATCCCGCAGTTTCTGAGACCTCTCGGCCCAGTCCACAATACGATGCGCCAACCAGCCCGGCATCGGTAAATGGATACCAAACATCGGCGCGCATAGCGCCACCGCATTGAATGTATCGGGATCTCTGGCCAGATATCGTGTCAGGACAGCCCCGCCCATTGAATGCGCCAGTGCGAAACGTTGTTGATAATGGCTGTCGCTGATTTCGCGCTGCACCAACTGCGCAAAATCCTCAATATAATCATCAAACTTGATGACATGCCCACGGTTATGATCGTCCAGCATCCGCCCGGATCGCCCCTGCCCGCGATGATCCAGCACCATGACGTCATAACCTTGTTGGAACAGGTCATAGGCCACTTCAGGATATTTAACGTAACTTTCGATACGGCCAGGCACAACCACAACTACGCGATTATGCTGTGGCGCACGGAAACGAACGTAGCGGATCGGGATACCATCAACACCGATAAACTCATTTTCATCCCTTAGCTGCCAGAAATCCAACAGCGGCCCGTTAACAAAAGCAGCAAACTGCCCTTCGCGGGTTAACCAGCTATTCATGTGATTATCTAACGGCATAACCTGATTGATTACATCCTTTGGCCGAGGTTGCTTAATGTTCGATGAAACCTGAAATTTGGGTAAACCCGGTCATTATGTGGGCCATAGCGCAACGATTAGCAATAGCGTATTGTGGCATAAATTTACGCGTTCAGGGAGTTTTGCCGATGAGCTTAGACTGGTGGTTAACCTATTTACTGACAACACTGATCCTCAGTCTCTCACCCGGCTCGGGTGCCATTAACACCATGAGCACCACCATCAGCCACGGTACACGGGGTGTCATCGCGTCAATCTGCGGGTTACAGTTAGGCTTGTCAGTCCATATCGTATTAGTTGGCGTCGGCTTGGGCGCACTGATTTCTCAATCTTTGCTGGCTTTTGAAATTTTAAAATGGCTGGGTGCGGCTTACTTAATCTGGCTGGGTATTCAACAATGGCGCGCGGCGGGAGCGTTAGACTTACATGCGTTAGCTAACAGTATGCCACGACGTAAGCTGTTTAAACGCGCGGTGTTCGTCAATTTGACCAACCCGAAAAGTATTGTTTTTCTGGCTGCATTATTCCCGCAATTTGTGCTGCCACATCAACCACAGGTGGCGCAATATCTGATTCTTGGTAGCACCAGTGTGATTGTTGATATCATCGTGATGATAGGTTACGCGACTCTTGCCACGCGAATTGCTGGCTGGATTAAATCACCACAACAAATGAAATTGCTGAACCGGATATTTGGCGGGTTATTTATGCTAATTGGCACACTGCTGGCTACCGCCAGAAAAGTATAAAACGCGCTGACATGCCCCCCAGCCACGCCACTAATCGGTTGGGAATTTGCTAGCGAGACAATATCAGGTGAATACCAAACCCGGCGAATAGCACGCCAGCCAGTCCATCAATCCATCGGGATAACCGCTGATAGCCACGGCGCATCACGGGTAGCGCAAATACGCACGCCACAATACTGAACCAGACGAAGGTTTCGCCGACAATCAGCACAAATAAGCCCCAGCGCGCGCCAGCACTGACATCATCGCCGACAAACAGTGAAAACACGCTGCCAAAATAGATAACGGCTTTCGGGTTAGACAAATTCGTCAGAAAACCACGCAGGAAAGTCCTCCCACGGGCAGGCAGCTCAACGTTAACATCACCGTCGGTTGGATTACGTTTAGCACGGGCAGATTTCAGCAACTGCCACCCCATCCAGCACAAATATAACCCGCCACCGACCATAATGATCTGATGTAACCAGGCCATTTTCTGCAAAATCAGGTTCAGCCCCATTAATGCCACACCGGCCCAGACCACAATCCCCAGCGAGATCCCTACCACTCCCAGCATCGCCTCACGACGTGAGCGGCTGGCGGCAGTTTGCGAGACAAAAAAGAAATCTGGCCCCGGACTCATCAACGCCACCAGATGAACCAACGCGACAGTCAGAAATAGCATTAGCATAAATAGGCTCTCATTACAGGAAAGGTGACCGGTTAGTCGTCGTTGTTATCCACATGGTCACGGATCATCGCCATAAATGACGCACCAAAGCGCTCCAGCTTGCGTTGCCCAACCCCATTCACACTCAACAGCTCGCTGGCAGTAATTGGCATCTGCTCTGCCATCTCCAGCAACGTGGTATCGTTAAACACCACGTAAGGCGGAATATTGCTTTCGTCGGCGATAGATTTGCGCAATTTGCGCAATTTAGCGAACAACTTGCGATCGTAATTGCCACCATACGATTTCTGATTCGCACTGCTGCGTGCTTTCAGATTTTGGATACGTGGCACCGCCAGTTGCAACGGCAATTCAGCGCGTAATACTGGCCGCGCGGCCTCGGTCAACTGCAAGGCTGAAAACATCGCGATATTCTGGCTCAGCAATCCGAGGTGGATCAGTTGGCGTAATACGCTGACCCAATGCTCATGAGTTTGCTCGCGGCCAATGCCGTATACAGAAAGTTTGTCATGGCCCATTTCGCGAATACGCTGGTTATTCGCCCCACGCAGCACCTCGACGATATGCCCCAAGCCAAACCGTTGCCCGACGCGATAAACGCACGATAACGCTTTTTGCGCATCAGCCAAACCATCGTAACGCTTCGGTGGATCAAGACAGATATCGCAGTTGCCGCACGGCTGCTGTTTACCTTCGCCAAAATAGTTCAGCAGCACCAGACGGCGGCAAGTTTGCGCTTCGGCAAACGCCCCCATCGCATTAAGTTTATGCCGCTCGATATCTTGTTGCGCACCTGCCGGTTTCTCTTCCAAACAGCGGCGTAACCACGCCATATCGGCCGGGTCATACAGCAGCACAGCTTCAGCGGGCAAACCATCGCGCCCGGCACGGCCGGTTTCCTGATAGTAAGACTCGATAGTGCGCGGAATGTCAAAATGCACCACAAAACGCACGTTGGGCTTGTTGATGCCCATACCGAAAGCCACAGTCGCGACCACCACTTGTAAGTCGTCACGCTGGAAAGCCTCCTGCACCTGCGCGCGGCGTTCGTTATCCAGACCGGCATGGTAGGCCGCTACACTTAAACCACGGCTTTGTAAGCGGGCGGTGGTGTCTTCCACTTTGGCCCGACTGTTACAGTAAATAATGCCACTTTTACCACGTTGGTCTTGGACAAAACGCCACAGTTGATCGAGCGGTTTGAACTTTTCCACCAAGGTGTAGCGGATATTGGGGCGGTCAAAGCTGCTAACCTGAACCAATGGCTGTGACAGATTGAGCAAACGCAAAATATCACCGCGCGTCGCTTCGTCAGCCGTGGCGGTGAGTGCTATCACCGGTAAATCAGGGAAACGCTGTTTTAACTGACCGAGAGCGCGATATTCCGGGCGGAAATCATGCCCCCATTGGGAGATACAGTGCGCTTCATCCACCGCCAACAGCGCAGGACGCCACTGGTGCAGTTGATCAAGAAAGCTCTCCATCACCAACCGTTCAGGCGCGATATACAGCAGCTTAATCTGACCGCTGCGGCACCCGTCCATCACGGCCAACTGCTGTTCGCGCGTTTGCGACGAGTTTAAACACCCGGCCCCAACGCCATAAGCCAGTAGCTGGTCAACCTGATCTTTCATTAAGGAAATTAAGGGAGAAACCACCAGCGTCAGCCCGTCCGTCACCAGTGCAGGAATCTGATAACACAAGGATTTACCGCCACCGGTTGGCATCACCACCAGACAGTCTTGCCCGGATAGAGTGGCGTTGATGATTTCCTGTTGCCCTGGCCGGAATTGCTGATAGCCGAAAGTATCGCGCAATACCTGAACGGCCAGTAATTCCCTGTTTATCACTGCAGCGGTTGACACACTTTTCCCCAACTATGAGATCTGCACAGGCCGGTGAACCGGCCTGTGTCTGAAACTTTTCTAACGCCGGATGACGTTAAAGGACATCGTTCAACATGATACCCATACCCACCCGTGTTTGCCTAAAGTTATAGTCAATCATTGACTCACCATAGCCACTGAACACCTGAGTATAGAAGCGAACATGCTTGGTAATTGGGTAGCTCCAGCCCATTTCAGCGCCACCATAACCGGTATTCCAGTTATAACGACCATCAATACTGAACACGCTATCGCCCAACGCATAACCCACTTTCAGGCGATAATAACCCATGTACTTATTGATATCGGGGTTGTCATCTTTGCTGTCACTTTCAGGCATACGGTACCAAGGCTTCAGATCGACTTCTAAATTACCACGTTGAGCCATCAGACGGGTATATACACGGTTCCAACTGCGTGAAGTGGGGTCTGCTTTACCGTTGGACTGGTGGTTAACACCGAATTCCACTTCACGGAATGTCCAGCCCGCCAATTCATAGTCTGTTGCCCATGCCAGGAAGACTTGGGGTTCGTAGTTAGTTTCACGAAATGGCGAGGACTCATCGCTGTTGGATGCTTGCCACCATGAACGCTGGGTATAAGAGGCACCCAATAAAGAGTTGTCACCGGCAATACCGCGCCAGATTGGGAAGCCTAAACTCAGTTGGAATTTAACTTCATCCTTCTTGGCATTCTGCGCCCAATCATACGAGCTGATAGCGTTTTTGTTAATGTCACTGGTATAGGTATACAATAAATAGTTCGTTTCATACGGATACAGCAGGAATGGATTATCGTGATCCTGCAACATTGCCGCAATAATACTGCCACGCACCGCAGGCGCATCATGAATCTTCTCAACTGCCGCGTCTTCTGCCTGCGCCAACGTTGGCGCGAGTAATAATGCAATCAAAACCCGCCAAAATTTGCCCATCATTCCCCCCATCATCTTACGGATTATTTCTATTTGTAATGAAACAGCTCATTCTACACACAAATGATCTCTGGGATTAGACTTGTTTATATTTATGAATTAACGACTGGAAAACAACAAAATAGAAGCATAAAATAAACAATTCATTAACTTTTGTTGCCGGGCTATACATGCAACGGCAAAGAGAATAGGGAAAATGTCAGTGACAACGTTAACGTTGGAGGATGCCCGCCGCATGATCGGCGACGTGTTTGTGTATCACATGCCGTTTAATCGCGAGTTAGGGCTGAGATTAACCCGTTTTGAGCAAGATTACGCTGAAATAACCTTCGATAATAATGACAAACTGGTCGGCAATATTGCACAGCGCATTCTGCATGGCGGTGTGATCGCCGCAGTACTGGATGTGGCTGCCGGGCTGGTGTGCGTAGGGAATAGCCTGGTGCGTCATGAACCACTGATCAAAGAGCAACTGCAAATGAAGCTGGCTAAAATGGGCACTATCGACCTGCGTGTCGATTACCTGCGCCCTGGCCGTGGCGAGCATTTTATCGCCAGCAGCAGTATCTTACGCAGCGGTAACAAGGTGTCGGTAGCCCGAGTTGAGCTGCATAATGAAAGCCAAATGCACATTGCCAGCGCGACGGCGACCTATTTGGTTGGCTGATATGACCAACAGCGGTGATGATTCGTAGCGCAAACTTAAGTACACTCACCGCATCACCTTTCTGGTTTCGAGCAACACCATCTTATGGATAAACAACGAACCCGTCAGGGCATTTTCTTTGCTCTGGCTGCCTATTTTATATGGGGCATTGCACCTGCTTATTTCAAACTCATCCAACAGGTGCCAGCGGATGAAATTCTGACGCATCGCATTATCTGGTCATTTTTCTTTATGCTGATTTTACTCACCGTCAGCCGCAATTGGCCGCAGGTGCGCAGTGCCATTCAAAATCGTAAGCGCCTGCTATTGCTGGCGGTAACCGCCGTATTGATTGCCAGCAACTGGCTGCTGTTCATTTGGGCGGTCAACCACAATCATATGCTCGAAGCCAGTCTGGGCTATTTTATTAATCCGCTGGTGAATGTGTTATTCGGTATGCTGTTTCTCGGGGAACGTTTTCGTCGTATGCAGTGGGTGGCAGTCTCGTTGGCCTTTGGTGGGGTATTAATCCAACTGTGGCAGTTTGGTTCGCTGCCGGTGATTGGTTTAGGTCTGGCGATTACCTTCGCGTTATATGGCTTGATTCGCAAGAAACTGGGGATTGATGCGCAAACCGGTATGTTGGTCGAAACCCTGTGGCTATTACCCATTGCTGCGGTCTATCTGTTCTTTATTGCTGATAGCCCAACCAGCCACATGAGTGCCAATGCCTGGTCGCTAAACGTGCTGCTGGCCGCCGCAGGGGTGATTACCACGATTCCGTTGTTGTTCTTCACTGCCGCCGCCACACGCTTAAAACTGTCGACTCTGGGCTTCTTCCAATATCTTGGCCCAACATTGATGTTTATTTTGGCGGTAACCTTCTACGGCGAGACTATCGGCAACGATAAAATGGTGACTTTCGCCTTTATTTGGGCGGCATTATTGTTGTTCACACTGGATGCGCTCTATACCCAACGCAAGTTACGTGCTTAACAGTTAAAATGCTTAAAAAAAAACCGATAACATTGAGTTACCGGGCTTTTTTATTCATCCATACCCTAAATAATTCGAGTTGCAGAAAGGCGGCCATTGAGTAACAAATCGGTCGGGAACCGATTTGAACAGCATTTATGCTAGCCCGCAGGGTGAGCCTCAAGGATGAGGCTCATTCATCCCCAGGAGCTTACTCAAGTAAGTGACTGGGGTGCACAAAAGCAGCCAACGCACATGCAGCTTGAAGTATGACGGGTATAAAGGTTAGAGCCAGTTCTTGCGCTTGAAGTAGAGATACGGTGCCAAACCCGCAATAATCATCAAACTGATCGCCCCCGGATAGCCAAATGACCAGCGCAATTCCGGCATAAACTCAAAGTTCATCCCATAACTTGAAGCCACCAACGTCGGCGGCAGGAACACCACCGAAACCACTGAGAAGATCTTGATGATCCGGTTCTGCTCGATGTTGATAAAACCCATCGCCGCTTGCATCAGGAAGTTAACTTTCTGGAATAAGGATTCATTGTGCGGCAGCAAAGATTCGATATCGCGCAACACTTCGCGAGCCTGTTCCAACTGACCACTCGGCAAGCGGGCTTTGCGCACCAGGAAGTTCAGCGCTCGCTGGGTATCCATCAGACACAGCCGCACTTTCCAGCCGATATCTTCCTGCTCCGCCAACGTGGACAGCGCAGCATCGTATTCATCGCCCTGCTGACCTTCCATAATGACACGACTCAGCGCTTCTAAATCACTGTAAATATTCTCTATTTCATCTGCCAGCTGTTCAATTTTGGTTTCGAATAAGTCCAACAGCAACTCATAAGCGTTGCCATCAACCAGTGTCTGGTTGCGGGCGCGCATACGGTATAAACGAAATGCCGGTAGCTCACGTTCACGCAGCGTATAAAGGCGGCCATCGCGAATGGTAAATGCCACGGTCGAGTTGCCGGCGTGATCATCTGCATCTTCGTAATAGAAGAAGGAGTGGATATGCAGGCCGTCTTCATCTTCAAAGAACCGTGCGGAAGCCTCGATGTCGTCCAGCTCTGGCCGTGTTGCCAGACTTTGCCCTAATTCATTCTGGACTCGTTCTCGCTCCCCTTCTTCTGGCTCGACTAAATCGACCCAAAGTGAGGAGGTCAGGTCGTCTGATTCATCCAGCTCCAAACGGGATAAGCGATTGTTGCTTAATTTAAATGCGCTCAGCATGTGCCAAAACTCCCTTGCGGTGATGGATAGGGGATACGCATTGAAGCACAGAAACAGGTGAGTATTGATAAATACCGAATGTTTCAGACCATAAGGAGATCTGACTCACAGCAGCAGTTTAGCGGGGCTGCTGACAACCACGAAGGCTATCAGCAAATATGAGGATAGCCTTCGTGGTTGCACCCTATTAACAGGTTATTGAGCCAGTATCTACTGGGTGTGTCCAAGGCGAATGTCCTCATTAAGAATAGTGCGCGCATGTTACGCCGAGAAGAAAAAGTCTGTCAACCGGTTAAAAGGGGTTAATTCGTGAGCGCGATTCTCTATTTTGATGTGCTGGATTCTTTCTCAGGTTAGGCGCTGTCATAAAGTGGGCAGAATCCACCACCGCTCCTCTTATAACCTGGTGTTATTTACGCTAAATTAACGCTAGCCACTCTTAAGGATATTCAGCCAGAATGAAGCAAATTACCATAAAATCTCTTGTTCAACTGAGCCAGCAAGCCCAGCAATCACCTCGTCTGCGGGCCAATCTCAATTTTCATCCGCAGCTCGACGACACAATACAGCGCCTGGCGATTGCAATGGAACCGCAGACCTATGTTCGCCCTCACCGCCACCCCCACACTTGGGAACTGCTCACCGCCCTGCATGGCAGCTTTATTGTGCTGCTGTTTGATGAGGCAGGAAAGGTGATACACCGTGCGATATTGGGTCAGGAAACCGCTATTTTAGAGATCCCCGCCAATGTCTGGCATGGGGTGTTATCACTGGAAGCCGGTGCGGTCATCTTTGAGGTAAAACACGGCCCATACCAGCCTGTTGCCGCTGAAGATTTTGCGAGTTGGTCGCCCGCAGAGGGTGAGGCGGAGGTCAGTAATATTCTGGCGTGGTACGCCGTTGCAAGTATGGGTGAGAACTATTCAGGCTAATGTGCCAGTAAAAAACAAAAAAAACCGAAGCCAGTTTCGACTTCGGTTTTGCTTACCCTGCATCTTCATTTAGCCAAAAATCGGCCAAACTCACACAGCAGGCTTTCCCTTTGGTATTGGCGAAATATTAACGCGTTATGTTTTTAAATTGTTTGGTTGTGGCCGTCAGCGCAATTTCTGTCGGCAATCGTTCCATAGAACTTGCGCCATAGAAACCGTCACATTGCGGGCAATTATCCATGATGTATTGAGCATCTTCTGGTGAGGAGATTGGCCCGCCGTGACACAGCACAATTACATCTTCGCGCACTGCTTTTGCAGCAGCAGCCCATTCGTTAATCAGCGGTACGCAGTCCGTCAACTTCAGCGCGGTATCTGCACCGATATTGCCGCCAGTGGTCAGCCCCATATGCGGCACAATGATGTCGGCACCCGCTTGAGTCATGGCGACAGCATCAGCGGCGCTGAAAACATAAGGTGTGGTGAGTAAGTCCTTCTCGTGAGCCAGGCGGATCATATCCACTTCCAAACCATAGCCCATGCCGGTTTCTTCCAGGTTGGCGCGGAAGTTCCCGTCGATTAAACCAACCGTTGGGAAATTTTGCACGCCAGAAAAGCCTAGTGATTTCAGTTGATCCAAGAAGTGATCAAACTGGCAAAACGGATCGGTGCCGTTAACCCCAGCCAGTACCGGCGTGTGTTTGACCACTGGCAGCACTTCTTTAGCCATATCAACCACAATCTCATTAGCGTTGCCGTAGGCCAGCAAGCCTGCCAGCGAACCACGGCCCGCCATACGATAACGGCCAGAGTTGTAGATAACGATTAAATCAATACCGCCTGCTTCTTCACATTTAGCAGACAGCCCTGTACCCGCACCGCCACCGATAATCGGCTCACGGCGGGCAATCATTTCCCGAAATTTGGCCAAAATGGCCTGGCGTTGAAATTTTGGCATGTCACTTCTCCAGATAGTTTATGGCCCTAAACCCGTCATACTTCAAACTGCATGTGCGTTGGCTGCCTTCGCTCACCCCAGTAACTTACTCGTGTAAGCTCCTGGGGATTTACTCAGTTGCCGCCTTCCTGCAACTTGAATTATTTAGGGTGTAATTTGATGGGCTTTTTGCTATTTCTTTAAAGTTTTCGACCGCGACCTGAGCAAACTGTGGGTCATTAATATTGAACGGATAATACACCAGGCGGCGTGTTTCAGTTTGAATCACGGTTTCTTGCAGTGTATGGATAAAGGCTTTTAGTGCTTTTTCATCCCAGAAGGGTTGGCCCGGCGCATCCAGCGCTGAAAATCCGCCCTCTGGAATTAAGAAACGCACTTCACCTTCGCAGCGATTGAGCTTTTCACCAATCCAGCGCGCCATTTCAATATTCTCTTGCTCGGTGGTGCGCATCAGCGTGACCTGCGCGTTATGTTTATAGAACAAGCGGTCGGCATATTTAGCCGGAATGGTTGCCGGACTGCCGAAATTGACCATATCCAGCGCACCACAGGAGCCAACATATGGAATGTTGGTATGTGCGATGGCATCGAACCGCTCTGGCCCGCAGGCTAATACACCGTCAAACAGCAGGTCGCAGACTTCAGTGGTGGTCAGGTCAATGGCTCCGGCCAATAACCCGCTTTCAGCCAGCTTTTCCATCGCTTTACCGCCGCTGCCCGTCGCGTGAAACACCAGGCAGTCATACTCACTTGAAAGCTGTTCACTGACCGCCTGGATGCAAGGCGTGGTAACACCAAACATGGTCAAACCGAGCGCGGGTTTGTCATCCGTGGCGCACTCTTCTTTGACAAATTCTTCTTGAGAAAAATAAACCGCACCGGCGATCTGATAAGCGGCATTGCTGAGTACACGGCGAGAAATACGGTTAAGTCCGGCAATATCCGTGACCGAATACATCATGGCGATATCACTGGCACCGATGTACCCGGAAACATCACCCGAAGCCATCGTTGAAACCATCAGCTTAGGAATACCGATAGGTAAGTTTTGCATCGCGGGGGTTATTAACGCCGTACCACCGGAGCCGCCCAAGCCTAGCAGGGCCGCTACATCGTCACGGCTGGCAAGAAAATGCTCAAAAGCCACCGCCATCGCATTTATCGCTCGCCCTCTATCACCACAGAAGACCGCCTGACGCCCGTCAGGGTGATGCCCTGCCACGGTTTCAGCGCTGATATCTGACTGACTGGCTCGCTTGCCTTCTTTGGTTGATAAATCAACCGTGACCGTCGTCAGGCCAGTGGCTTTAATTAATTTACTGACATAAGCCAGCTCTTCACCTTTGGTATCTGTGGTAGTCGCGATAAAAATATGACGAGGCATCTGAACATCCTTCTATGAATGCGGAATGTCACCAAAAATTTAAACAGCTCACCGTTTATTTCTAATCAACCATTAAAACAATTGTTTGTTTTAATGGGTTATCTTGTGTTCATTACCCTTTGACGATGAAGCGAACGGGTTAAGATAGAGTCATAATGAGACTAGAGTATCATCTCTGCAAAGGGTATTAGCTATAAATGAGACTGCCGTCTCATAACTTATATTGCTATAACACGCATTCATGGCGATTTGTGCAAACGGTTTGTTATAGTAAGAATAGATATAATCAACATACGACATGACTCATAAACCATGACTGTGAATAATCCAGATAAAAAGGAACGCGCCTCCCCATCATTAACCACTATCAGGGCCAGAACCCGGCGGTTACTGATTGACACGGCCATGTCGATGTATGAACAGGGCGCATTTCCATCAATAACTGAAGTGGCAAATGCGGCCCAGCTTTCCCGTGCAACGGCTTATCGCTATTTCGCAACACAAAGCGCGTTGGTTTCCGCGATGGTCGATGAAAGCCTTGGCCCGATATTGGCGTGGAAACCCACTCAGCCGGATGCCCGTCAGCGGATTGCTGAATTATTGTCTTTTGCTTATCCGCGGATGTTGCAACATGAAGGAGTGCTGCGAGCCGCGTTGCATTTATCGTTACAACAATGGGCCGATAACCGTAGTAATCCAAATAATGAAGAAAAGTTGGTGCGAGGCAATCGTAAGCGGTTGTTGAAACTGGCCGTCGAACCGCTGGAAGGAAAGTTGTCGCCAGAAGCGCTGCAACGAGTGATCCATGCTTTCTCGTTAATTTATGGGTCAGAAGTGTTTATGGTACTGAAAGATATCTGGCATTTGGACGATGCCGGTATTCAGGATGTGACGCAATGGATGGGTAAAGCGATTCTGTTGCAGGCTGAAACCGATGCAAAACAGGCGGCCCAAGATGAGAGCCGCATTAGTCAGTAATTCGGGTGAGTGAATGCCGCTAACACCGCTGCGGCGTCAAGGCCACGGGGTTTACCCAAAGTCATTGGCGTTGCAGCAAGGCAGCAAATGAACACATCCCGATGAGCTTACATAAGTAAGTAATTCGGGTAAGTGAATGCCGCCAACACCGCTGCGGCGTCAAGGCCGCGGGGTTTACCCAAAGTCATTGGCGTTGCAGCAAGGCAGCAAATGAACACATCCCGATGAGCTTACATAAGTAAGTAATTCGGGTAAGTGAATGCCGCTAACACCGCTGCGGCGTCAAGCCACGGGGTTTACCCAAAGTCATTGGCGTTGCAGCAAGGCAGCAAATGAACACATCCCGATGAGCTTACATAAGTAAGTGATTCGGGTAAGTGAATGCCGCTAACACCGCTGCGGCGTCAAGGCCGCAGGGTAAATTTAGACAGCCTCCAGCCGTGCGTAAGCCGCAACTAACCACTTAATCCCCTCGCCGGGGAAAGCAATCTGCAATCGGCTATGTTCGCCGCTGCCTTCGAGATTAACTACCGTGCCTTCGCCAAATTTCGGATGGCGCACCCGCTGCCCCAGTGAAAAGCCGCTGTCATTTTCGTTCATCGGCGTGCCCATTCTGCGGTGATTCACCGGGCGGGAAACCGTGGCACGCAGTCGCACTTCTTCAACACACTCCTGCGGTAGCTCACCAATAAAACGCGAAGGCCGATGATTCACTTCTTTACCGTACAGACGACGACTCTCGGCATAACAGAGTGTCAGTTTCTGCATCGCACGGGTGACACCGACATAAGCCAGCCGCCGTTCTTCTTCCAGACGCCCGCTTTCATCCAGAGCCATCTGGCTTGGGAACATGCCCTCTTCCATTCCCACGATAAATACCTGCGGGAACTCCAAGCCTTTCGCAGAATGAAGTGTCATCAGTTGCACCGCATCCTGATAAGCATTAGCCTGCCCTTCACCCGCCTCCAGTGCGGCATGAGAGAGGAACGCCTGTAGCGGCATCAAATCCTGATCTTCATCCTGATAGCTGTATTGGCGCGTTGCCGTAACCAGCTCTTCAAGGTTTTCGACCCGCGCCTGACCTTTTTCGCCCTTTTCCTGTTCGTACATCGACCATAAGCCCGAATCACGAATCACGCGGTCAGTTTGGACGTGCAGCGGCATATCGGCGGTTTCATTGGCAAGGGAGTCCACCAGCTCGACAAAACGTTGCAACGCAGAGGCAGCACGGCCTGCCAGCACCTTTTCCTGCAACATGGCGCGGGTTGACTGCCATAAGGTTAATTGGCGATCACGCGCGGTTTGGCGAATCACATCCAGCGTGCGATCACCGATACCACGGGTTGGGGTATTCACCACCCGCTCAAAAGCCGCATCATCATTGCGGTTGGAAATCAGTCGTAGATAAGCCAGTGAGTCTTTGATTTCCTGCCGTTCGAAGAAGCGCTGACCGCCATAAATCCGATACGGCATCGCGGTTTGCAGCAGAGCCTCTTCCAACACCCGCGATTGGGCGTTGCTGCGATACAAAATGGCGCAATCATTTAGCGCGCCACCGTTGTCCTGCCAGGCTTTGATGCGGTTAACCACAAAACGCGATTCATCTAACTCGTTAAATGCGCAATAGAGTGAGATAGGTTCGCCCTCAGCGCCCTCGGTCCACAGGTTTTTACCCATCCGCCCATCGTTATTGGCAATCAAGGTATTGGCGGCTTTCAGGATGTTGCTGGTCGAACGATAATTTTGTTCCAATCGGATGGTTTCAGCGCCGGGAAAATCTTTCAGGAAGCGCTGGATATTCTCCACCTGCGCCCCGCGCCAGCCATAAATTGACTGGTCATCGTCGCCGACGATCATCACATTAGAGCGATCCCCTGCCAGCAGGCGAATCCATGCATATTGGATGTTATTGGTATCCTGGAACTCATCCACCAGAATGTTGGTAAAGCGCTCGCGATAATGATTCAGAATGTGCGGTTTGTTGAGCCACAGCTCATGGGCGCGCAGTAATAGCTCGGCGAAATCCACCAACCCGGCACGGTCACAGGCTTCCTGATAAGCCTGATAGATACGCAGCCAAGTGGCTTCTATCGGGTTACCGTAGCTCTCGATATGCTTAGGACGCAAACCTTCATCTTTCTTACCGTTGATGTACCACATCGCCTGACGCGGCGGCCACTGCTTCTCATCCAGATTCAGTGCCTTGACCAAGCGTTTTAATAGCCGCAGTTGGTCGTCGCTGTCCAGAATTTGGAAATCCTGCGGCAGATTGGCATCCATATGGTGAGCGCGCAGCAAGCGATGTGCCAGTCCGTGGAAAGTGCCAATCCACATCCCGCCCTGACTGGTGCCAATCAGGTGTTCAATACGGTGGCGCATCTCTGCTGCCGCCTTATTGGTAAAAGTCACCGCGATAATCGAGTAAGGAGAGGCGTTTTCTACTGACAACAACCAGGCAATACGGTGAACCAGCACGCGGGTTTTGCCACTGCCTGCACCGGCCAGTACCAACAGGTTGCAGCGTGGCGCGGCCACGGCTTCGCGTTGTTTTTCATTCAGGCTGTCGAGCAGATCAGAAACGTCCATAGGCACCGTTTATCGGGTAAGGGAAAATGGCAAGTAGCCGGTTATCCGGGTATTTTGCCACCATTCCACTGTGAATTTATACAGATTTATTCCGGGGATTATAGCAATGCTGTCAGGGAAGCCAACTGCGAAATTTCAATATGTGGCAGTAAACGGCTGTCACTGGCGGTCATCAGGCTTTGTTGGCGATCGTTAATCCAACAGGCCTGCATCCCACAACGTAGCGAGCCGGCCACATCGGTGGTCAAGTCATCACCGACATGTAAGATATTTTTCAGCGGAATATCCAGATGATTCGCCGCTTTATGGTACATATCGCGGAAAGGTTTGGCACGACCATGCGGGCCGGAACGCAGCACGAACTGGAAATAGCGGTCCAGGCCACAGGCTTTAGGGTCAGCATTGCCATTGGTGATAGCCACCAGTGGATAGTGCTCAGCCAGTGCGCTCAAGGTGTCGTGTGTCGCCGGTGGCACATAAATACGGCTACGCCATAGGGCGAAGTTTTCCATTGCCGCATCGGCCCCAGATTGCGCTTCTGACTTGCTCAAGCCATGTCGAATCAAACCTAGCTCGATGGCATACCAACGCCACTGAGTGACATCGTGGTAAATATCCGGGTCTTGTTGCAGTAATTCACGGCGAAAATGCTGGAAATCTGCCGCCTGCAATTGCGCCAAATTAGGGTGGTATTGCTGCAAGAATGCCACAGACTCTTGCTCTGTTCGGGTGATCACCGGGCGATTGTCGTACAGGGTGTCATCCAAATCGAAGCTAATGGCGGAAATATGCTCAAGTGGACGATAAAAATGCATCAGGATTTGCCTCGTTTGGCCCGTGGATGAGCGGCATCATACACTGTTGCCAGATGTTGAAAGTCGAGATGAGTATAAATTTGTGTGGTGGTCAGATTAGCGTGGCCTAATAGTTCTTGTACCGCGCGCAAATCACCGCTGGATTCCAACATATGAGTGGCAAAAGAATGGCGCAGTTTATGCGGATGAATATGGCTGCTGACACCCTGCTTGACGCCCCATTCGGCAAAACGTTTTTGTACATTTCGCGCCGAAATACGTTTGCCGGTATTGGCTAAAAAGATGGCATCATCCTGTGGTTCAAATAGTTCACGCAGCTCCAGCCAGTGCGCTAACCACTTCACTGCGGTTCTGCCGATCGGCAGTTTACGCTCTTTACTGCCCTTCCCCATCACCCAAACTTCACCACTGGCTAAATCTACGTGTTTGCAGTTCATACCGACCAACTCAGATAAACGCAACCCCGCGCCGTACATCACTTCCAGCATCGCACGGTCACGCACTGCCAGCGGGTCGTTCAAATCGATATCCAGCAGCTTATCGACTTCATCAACATCAATATTCTTTGGTAAATGACGGCCTGAACGTGGGGTGCTGACCCCCCTGGCGGGGTTAGCTTGCAGTACGCCCTGGCTGACCATCCAGTCAAGAAAACTGCGCAATGCCGAAAGCCGCAAAGCCAGGCTGGAGGCGTGCAAACCGGCGCGTTTACTGCGGGAAACCAGCGAACGCACCTGAGCGGCGTCCAGTGTGTGCCAGTGCGCCAACCCCATCTGTTCACCCAACCCCATCAGCGCCTGTAACTGACGCCGATAGCTGGTGATAGTCAGCGGGCTAAGTTGGCGCTCAACTTTGAGGTAACGCAGGAAAGCCTCAACCTGTGGGGCAAGCGAGGCACTAAATTCGGTCATATCGGCTCAACCCAACGCTCCAGCAGACTTGGCAAAAACGTCGATAACTGCTCCAGCATCACGGTGCCCATGCCCTGCTGATAATGCTGCATATCGCGGCTACTGAAGATAATAACCCCCAGTTCACCGTTGTTGCCCAGTAATGACAGCGCTACCGAGCCAACCTGCTTCGCCTGAGGCAATAACAGCAATAATTCCGAACCGTTCAAACTCCCCAAATAGTGGTTGTTACTTCCCAACCGTTGGATGCGCAGCGGTTCAAAAGCGTGACGGGAGAGTGCCAGATGAGTGAAATCAGACGGCGCGCCGATATGCCAGCGGTCGCTGAATAAGCGAACATGAGCACCAGACAGACCGAAATCTCTGGCCCAACGCTGCAAACGGTTGAGCAGGTCTTGCAGGCTGCTTGCCGCCGCCAGATTGTTTTGCAGTTGCAACAAACGGTTAAACAGCACTTCGTTCAGGCCCGCCTGCTCCATCAGCAAGGTTATCTCTTCTTCCAACTGACCTATCTGGTTACGTTGACGCCCCAGTTGCCATTCCACCAGTGAGACTGTGCCTCTAACCGGATGGGGAATATGCATCTGTTCAACCAAACGAGCATTGCGGATAAAGAAGTCGGGATTTTGCAATAAGTACTGCATCACAGCATCATCGTCTAACTCGATGCCTGCTAGCGCCTGCTCCTCAGAACTTTTCATGTCACACCCGTCATAATGAATATTTATACCCTAAATAATTCGAGTTGCATGTAGGCGGCAACTGAGCGAGTCCCCAGGAGCTTACATAAGTAAGTGACTGGGGTGAACGAAGGCGGCCAACACACATGCAGCTTGAAGTATGACGGGTATACTATAGATGAATGAAGCCATCATACACATGGGTTGCCGGCCCGGTCATATACAGCGGGTGACCCGGCCCTTTCCAACTAATATGCAAACTGCCGCCCGGCAACTCAACATGAACCTCTTCGCCCAATAGCTCTTGTTGAATCCCAACCGCCACTGCCGCGCACGCACCACTGCCACAGGCTTGAGTTTCACCCGCGCCGCGTTCATACACCCGCAAACAGATATGCTCGCGGCTAACCACCTGCATAAAGCCAATATTGGCGCGCTCAGGAAAACGCTCATGGTTTTCTAATACTGGCCCCAGCAATGCAACGTTGGCAACCGAAACATCATCAACCTGCATGACACAATGTGGATTGCCCATCGAAACCACACCACACAATACCGTGTGTTCTGCCGCACGAAAGATATAGGTTCTCTCCGCTTTGATCGCTTTGAAAGGCACTGTTTGCGGATCAAAATTAGGTTCACCCATATTGACGCACACCAGTTCATCTTCTGTGACACTCAAGATCATGCGACCGGTTTGGGTGCTCACACTGATTTCACGTTTATTAGTGAGTCCTTTCAGCCGCACGAAGCGGGCAAAGCAGCGTGCGCCATTACCACACTGGGAAACTTCGCTGCCATCGGCATTAAAGATCCGGTAGTGAAAGTCCAGTTCAGGATCATAAGGCGGTTCTACCACCAACATCTGATCAAAGCCCACGCCAGTGTGCCGGTCTGCTAATCGACGGATTAACTCCGGCGAAAAGTAAACATTTTGGGTAACTGCATCGACAACCATAAAGTCGTTGCCAAGACCGTGCATTTTGGAGAACTGCATATCAAACTCCGCTGACTTTCATTTACTGGCTAAATTCGGTACTGGCAAATTCGGTGTTGGCTAATGTCGGTACTGATTTAATCTGGCTGTGATAAGCGCAATTACTGCGGCCCGGCGATAGATTTTGTCTGGTTCTTACCTGACACATCCTGCTGGTTTTTCTCTACCTGACCACTATCCGGTTGCGCGGTTTCTACTTTTGGTTTGTCCGCCGGTGGGAAATATAATGGACCTTTCAGGCCACAACCGGTAAGTGCAAGTACCATCATCGCAGTCATCGGCCAACATAATTCTTTTTTCATTTATTAATACCTGTGTTTCATGCGCCCAAGGTCTCTATAATCGCAGGTGGATCATGAAAAGCAATAGGAATTGAATATGAACGATAGCGAGTTTCATCAGTTAGCCGATCAATTGATGCTTTATATTGAAGAGACACTGGATGGTTTTAGCGGCGATAGCGATATCGATTATGAAACCAATGGCGGGGTGATGACCGTGACGTTCGAGAATGGCAGCAAGATTGTGATTAATCGCCAAGAGCCGTTGCATCAGGTATGGCTGGCGACCAAAGCGGGCGGTTATCATTTTGATTACCGCGACGGCCAGTGGTTTTGTTCTCGTAGCGGAGTAGAGTTCTTGGCCAAATTATCTGAAGCGGCCAGCGCGCAGGCGGGTGAGGACGTGAGTTTTATCGAGTAGCTCAAGCGGGTAAGCGCGTGCAGCTAATGCCCCTGCGACTTCAAGGCACAGGGTTTACCCAAAGTCATTGGCGTTGCAGCAAGGCAGCAAATGAACGCATCCCGATGAGCTTACATTAGTAAGTGATTCGGGTAAGTGGACGCCGCTGCGGTTTCAAGGGTGCAGGGGTAATTAATGCAGTTGGAACTGCTGCGCTGGCTGGCTTGGCTCTTTATCGGCAATATACAGATGAGATAACGTATTGCTGCGAAAAGGAATGACTTGTGTGCGGCCATCTAGCTGCACAATTTGGTAGAACTGCGGCAAGTTGAAGTTGATAAAGCTGGAGCCGTAAGTAAAGCGGTCATGGGAAGATGAGTAGAAACGGCTAACATCGCGCACCAACTCCTCTTTACTGCCCTCGCAATGGTGATAAACCTCAACACGGTTTGACTCATCCAGAATATAAATATTAAAGCCTTTTTCATCTGCGGTGCCTTCGAAGAAGAACTGAATAATCCCCTCGCTGGCAAAGCCATCCACGACCGGCGGCAGATGAATCTGATCAGTTTCAACTTGAATCGATAACCCATGCAGTTTGTTATTCGAGATAGCGCCATAGAATTCGACGGCATTTTCCAATTTCTGCACCGACACACTCAGGCGTTCAAAGAACAAGCCCCAGGTCTGTCCGGATACACGTACCGCTTTGAAGCGGCCCGGCTCCTGACGGGTGCTGGATAAACGCAATTCAATACACTCAGAAACCAACTGCTGAATGCGGGTACGAATCAAACCCCGTAAATGCTGGCTATAGCAGAACACATCCACAGACTCTGGCGGAGCCGCATCTTGATGCATTTTGCCTAAAATGGTTTTTAGGGCTTCCAACACCGCCTGCTCACCGCTGAAATGCAGCGTGCGCACTTCATTCCATGAGTTGCGATACAGTAAATCGATACTGCCCACCAAACATTGCTGCTGCTCGCCAAAACTAAACACATCCAGCTTACGGAAATCGAAATGCACCACCTGATTGCGGAAGGCCGCAGTTGGGTCGTTTTCCAAATTGACGATAATCGCCAAATGGCGAATCTCACACGGGCTGTACAGCGCCTTAGGTGTCGGAGCCGGCAGGCGCAGTGGGAAATGCTGAGAAATGTCGGTCACCAGCTCTTGCAGTTTGGTGGTATCGCACAGATTGGCGCTCTTGATATGCAAGCGCGTCTTGCTGGTCAATAAACCATTGAAATAGGCCCAAGACACCAGTTTATTGAGATAGCGGTTATATTCCAGCGGCTGATGGCTGACGATAGCTTCCATCGACGGTGCCTGATTATACAAATACCAGCCCGCGCGGTTGGCACGCCCTGCCGGAACATGAATAAAGGTCAGGTGCTCTTCCGATAAATCTGGTGAAATCTGCGGGTTAACCAGCGTCACTTTACCCGGCAGCGCTTCAAAAGCGGCGTACAGTTTGCGGGTCAACACCCCGATATCCTGCGGGCTGGCACTGACACTCAGGTTGTTACGGCGAGCGAAGCGGATCAGGTTACGATAGCTTTGCATCATCGCATCCAACAGCTCGTTATGCGCCTCACGCACCCGTTCAATCTTCCAGTTGGCGCGATTATCCAGCACCGCCAGACTCTCATCGCTCCAGCCCCATTCACTGACCAGTTGGCTGAGGATTTCACGCCGCCAGCCTTGGCTTGCTGGCGTGCGAGACAGCTTTTCGCACACTTTTAGATAGAAACAACGGCGCACCAGATTCAGACGGGTGGTGTCATTGATTTGAGTCAGATAGCGGGTAACGCGATCGAGCATCATGCAGTAAGCATCAAGGCCGAATGACACAATTTCACCCGCATGTAAGCGCTGTTTGATTTCCATCGCCAATAGTTGGGAATTCGGGTATTCCCAGGAATAGGCTTCGAGCAGCAGGGTTTTCAGCACCGCTTTATACGGCGAATCAATACTTTTATACAACTGCCACAAGCTGGCACCAAAATACTCTTCGGCTGACAGAGTACTTAAGCCACCCAGATCCAGCCATTCATTCGGCGTCAATACGCCCTGCGCATATAGCGACAGCACGTAATCATCGTAATTCGCTTCTTCGTCAACTGGCACCATATTCCACAGAATACGCTTCCCAGCCAGACGAACCGCGCTACGGTAAAACTCATCGAGTAACAAAATATGTTGGGTGGAACCGCAATCTTCACCGCCCAAACTGCCGCTGGCATTATGGCGGAAGCGGTTTTCATCAATCAGGAAGAAGCTGACCTCAACACCCATTGATGCACCCCATTTCTCTAACAGGCTACATTTCTGCTGTAAACGATTACGCTCTTCAGTGTCCAACCACGCCTGATGGCACACCCAAATATCCAGATCCGAGGTATGACACTGCCCAATAGAGGAGGTACTGCCCATCGAATAGACGCCAGTAATCGGCAGTTCGCCACCGACACTCGGTTGCAAAGGCTCGCCCCACTTGGCTTCGACTTCGGCAAGATACTCTTGTTGGATTTCATTTGGCGTGAAAAGGCAGACGCCGTGGGGAACGTTACCATCAAGGTAGCCCGGCATCAGTGGATGATGACAATGTAATAGGGTTGGCAGCAGACTGTAGACCTTTTGGAAGGCTGGCCCCATGGCCGCCAAGGCGCGATCGACTCGTAATTGGTTGATCGCATCCAGTCGCTGTTTTAGTGTCTCGATGTAGAGGTACAAGACGTCTCGCCTGGTTGTTCCGGTGCTTAGAATTGTTCCGGTGCTTAGAAAAAAACCCGTGTTCCCGATTCGCTTATGGCTTTTTTTGACTTTCAGCGAAAATGTACTTTTTGTTGAACTGACCAAAAAACATTTTGTTTGAAGACATTTTGTTTGAATTACAGTTAACGAATTATTGCTGGAAACGTGATCAATCTAACACCTTGCCGATTGACCGTAAAGCTATCCCTACAATTGTCACGTCTATGTATACCCTTCTTACTTGGCGTGCATTTGTTACAATAGTGGCTTTATTATGCTGTTGCCCGTTCTGTTCATGTGGCTGTCTCACTGACAGCGTTCACCGGTCGATGGTAGGATGGTTCGCAAAACATAAAAACGGTAACAAGCAATGTTAGACAAAATTATTCGAATTGCCACACGGCAAAGCCCGCTCGCCTTATGGCAAGCACATTATGTTCAACATTTACTGCAAGCCAATCACCCTGGCCTGCAAGTCGAGTTGGTCCCGATGGTCACTCGTGGCGATATCATTTTGGACACGCCACTGGCAAAAGTCGGTGGCAAGGGGTTGTTTGTCAAAGAATTAGAACTGGCACTGCTGGAAGGGCGGGCGGATATCGCCGTTCACTCCATGAAAGATGTGCCGATCGCTTTCCCTGACGGGCTGGGGCTGGTCACCATTTGCGAACGCAATGATCCGCGCGATGCTTTTGTGTCATCACACTTTGCCCATCTGGATGACTTACCGGCGGGCAGCATCGTTGGCACTTCCAGCCTGCGCCGTCAGTGTCAGTTGCGTGAACGCCGCCCAGACTTGGTTATCCGTGATTTGCGCGGTAACGTGGGCACCCGCCTTGCCAAATTGGATAAAGGCGAATATCACGCCATTATTCTGGCCGTCGCGGGGCTTAATCGTCTCGGGCTGGAAACACGTATCCGTTATGCCATGCCAGCCGAGGAGTCTTTGCCTGCGGTCGGCCAAGGTGCCGTGGGCATTGAATGCCGTTTGGATGATGATTTTACCCGCCAACTGCTGGCCCCACTCAATCATCGCGATACAGAATTACGGGTGCTTGCCGAGCGCGCCATGAACACCCGTCTTGAAGGCGGCTGTCAGGTACCCATCGGCAGTTATGCTGAATTAGACGGCGATACCTTATGGCTGCGTGCGCTGGTCGGCGCACCGGATGGCAGTGAAATTATTCGCGGTGAACGCCGAGGGCCGGTGGCAAATGCCGAGCAAATGGGGATTGAACTGGCCGATGAGCTGCTATCACGGGGTGCTCGGGAAATATTAGCCGACGTTTATCAGGATAACCCTCCGCTATGACGATTCTGGTCACCCGTCCGTCCCCCGCCGGGGAACAGTTAGTCAGTCGCCTGCGTGCGCTGGGGCGGGTTGCCTATCATGCGCCGTTGATTGATTTCTCTCCCGGCGATGACCTGCCAAAACTGCCAACATTACTGCACGATATGCAGGCGGGTGACCTGGTTTTTGCCTTGTCGCAAAATGCTATCCGTTACGCTAACCCGCTGTTAAAAAGAAATAACCTGTCATGGCCTGCACAGTTATCTTATTATGCTATTGGCCGTACCACCGCCTTGACGCTGCATACTGCCAGCCGCTTGCATGTCACTTATCCACCGATGGGGGAGACTAGCGAGATGCTGCTATCCTTGCCCGATTTGCAAAATCTGTCCGGTAAAAAGGCACTGCTATTGCGCGGCAATGGTGGGCGGGAGTTACTAGGTGAAAGCCTTGCCGAGCGCGGTGCGTCAGTAACGTTCTGTGAATGCTACCAACGCAGCCCCATCTATTATGATGGCAGCGAACAAAGTGCTCACTGGCAACGTGCTGGCGTCGATATGCTGGTGATAACCAGCGGTGAAATGTTACAACAGATCTATACTTTAGTTCCTGATTACTATCGTTCTTCTTGGTTACTGCGCTGCCGCCTGATAGTTGTCAGTGATCGTATTGCTACTCTGGCAGCCCAAATGGGCTGGAGTGATATCCGGGTGGCAGAGAATGCCGATAACGACGCGCTGATCCGCGCGCTACAAGACTCTCAATAAACCTGAAACCTGACTATGGGATGCCCAATATGACGGAACAAAATACCCCATCCGCGCCAGTGGAAGAGACAACCACCGCGGTTGAGAGGCACCAACAGCCAGAACCTAAAGGACACCGGGAGAAACGCACCGGTCCTATTCTGGGAGCCATTGCTATTGCATTGGCCATCGCGCTGGGTGCCGGGCTTTATTATCACGGACACCAGCAGGCTCAGTTACAAAATGCAGCCAATATCGCACTACAAGAGCAATTAGCCGCGCTGAAACAGAGTCAGTTGCAGGAAAAACAGCAACTTGAATCATTATTACAACAGCAAGGCAAAGCACTGGAAGCAGCAGACCGCCAGCAAACATCACTCGCGCGCCAACTGAATGAGTTGCAAGAAAAAGTTGCCACCATTTCAGGAAGTGATGCCAAAACCTGGCTGCTGGCACAGGCTGATTTTCTGGTAAAAATGGCTGGCCGCAAATTGTGGAACGATCAGGATGTCACCACTGCCGCCACATTACTGAAAAGTGCGGATGCCAGCTTGGCGGATATGAACGATCCGAGCCTTATTGATGTGCGACGTGCATTGACGGAAGATATCAGTACCCTTTCTGCCGTCAGTCAGGTGGATTTTGACGGGATCATCCTGAAGCTGAATCAGCTATCCAATCAAGTGGATAACCTGCGTCTGGCGGATAACAATACCGATGACTCACCGATGGATGCCGACAGCGATGAGCTATCCAGTTCCCTCTCTGAATGGCGTCAAAACCTGAGCAAGAGCTGGCACAGCTTTATGTCTGACTTTATTACTATTCGCCGCCGTGATAGCACTGCCGAACCGCTGCTGGCACCGAATCAGGATATTTATCTGCGTGAGAATATCCGCTCCCGCCTGCTGGTGGCCGCACAAGCCGTTCCTCGCCATCAGAATGAAGTTTATAAACAATCTCTTGAGATCGTTTCCACTTGGGTTCGCGCCTATTTTGATATCGATGACCCAAGCACTAAAGCTTTCCTTGATGAGCTGGAAGAGTTAAGCCAACAGTCAATATCGATGGACATGCCTGATCAATTGAAAAGCCAGCCAATGCTGGAAAAATTGATGCAAACGCGGGTTCGCAACTTACTGGCACAAGCGCCTGTTAGCGCTCAAGGGGAATAAGTATGCTACGAGTCTTACTGTTATTCCTCATTCTGACCGCCGGGATCGTACTTGGCCCAATGCTGGCTGGGCATCAGGGTTATGTGCTTATCCAGACTGACAACTATAACGTCGAGACCAGTGTGACCGGGCTGGTCATTATGCTGGTGCTATTTTTGGTTACATTCCTGATTATCGAATGGATACTGCGCCGTATTTTCCGCACCGGAACCCGTACTCGTGGCTGGTTTATGGGGCGTAAACGTAGCCGTGCGCGTAAACAGACCAAAGCGGCGCTTATCAAACTGGCTGAAGGTGACTTCAAGCAAGTTGAAAAGCTGCTAACCCGCAACGCGGATCATGCCGAGCAACCGATGGTTAACTACCTGCTGGCGGCAGAAGCGGCGCAGCAACGTGGTGATGAATTCCGCACTAACCAATATCTGGAGCGGGCCGCAGAAGTGGCGGATACCGACCAACTGCCCGTCGATATCACCCGTGTACGCATTCAGTTGGCACAAGGGCATATCCATGCCGCACGTCACGGAGTTGATCGCCTGTTGGACCAAGCTCCGCGCCACCCCGAAGTGCTACGGTTGGCTGAGCTTGCTTATCTGCGCTCCGGCGCTTACAGCTCGCTGCTGGAAGTATTACCCGCAATGGGCAAGGTACAGCTCCACACCGCGGAGGAACTCGCAGCACTGGAGCAACAAGCTTATATTGGCATGATGAATCAGTGCATGGCAGAAGAAGGCAGTGATGGCTTGAAGCGCTGGTGGAAAGATCAAAGCCGCAAAGTGCGTAATGAGATCCCATTGCAAGTGGCTTTAGCAGAACATCTGATTGAGTGTGACGATCATGATGTGGCCCAGCAAATCATTCTCGACAGCCTGAAACGCCAGTACGATGAGCGTCTGGTACTGCTGATCCCGCGCCTGAAATCAGGTAATCCAGAGCCGTTGGAGAAATCATTACGCCAACATATCAAACAGCACGGAGCAACCCCGCTACTCAATAGCACCTTGGGCCAACTGATGCTGAAACATGGCGAGTGGGAGAAGGCGAGCGAAGCCTTTAAAGCCGCACTGGCACAGCGTCCAGACGGTTATGATTACGCATGGCTGGCTGATGCCTGCGATAAACTGCATCGCCCTGAGGATGCGGCTCAGGCGCGCCGTGAGGGGTTATTGCTCACACTACGGCAGAATGGTGAATCACTTTGATGGTACACAAGTCAATCTATTAGCCAAGGGGCAACCGCACCTAGGGGCACTTTGGCGACTTACCTACTTGTGTTTGAAGCTAAAAGTGATCCCAACGGCACGTTTCCCCTTGGTTCAGCTTCATTAGTCATATAAAGGTGAGGACAGGCAGAGGAGTAAAGCGTCCGCGCCAGGAATGGCGGGGGTCGAGCCTACAAGGATGTATTGACGGCGTCTTTACGGTCTTGCCTGTCCTCACCACTGCTGGCACTTTGTCATTAACCTCAGGCTCCTACGGGAGCCTTTTCTTTGCCCCTGATTCGGGTAAGTGCGCGCAGCTAACAACCCTGCGGCTTCAAGGACGAAGGGTATGCAAAAAAAAACGCTTGCCGAGAAGGGCAAGCGTCTAAAATTTCAGGTCTACAGACAACAATGTCGGTGCCTCACTCAACGTTATGCCCGGTATGTGATGAAGAGACTCAACATCGTTTACATGGACAATAGGCACCCTAAAATCGGCTCTGCATCATCCCTGGGTTTATGAAGAGGCTATAAAACCAAACTGTCATAAGAAGTGGGATGAGCATCTACAGAATAGATAATGCACTTAGTATGCCAATTCGAATATCTGACCCTAATTTAATTCAGTAGGACTGCATAAATAACTTTAGTTAACTGATTCATAAAAGATTTATTTTTATCTGTTCACTCTACTCAACTTGGTTCCACCGTCATATAGATGCCAGAGCATGAGATGTGATCTGTCGCTACAAAACGACGTTAAAACACCTTATTATTTTTCCCTATATTATTCAGACTATTACCTGTCTCCATTTAACGACAATGCCTTCGCTTTTTGTCGCAAAAAACCAACACCACATTTTACGTATGTTAAATAAGGCTTTTACTGTGCAAACGGCAAGATTTGATCAAAGTGCGCCAACAATGGCTGTAGCTAAGGGAGAATCTGTAAGTTGTGTGCTTTTAAGGAGGCAGGGAAGAGATGACGTGGCGAGTTGGGTAAAAAAGAGAGAATATTGAGACGAAAAAAAACCCCGCATTGCGGGGTTTCTTCTTAAATTGGTCGGCGAGAGAGGATTCGAACCTCCGACCCACTGGTCCCAAACCAGTTGCGCTACCAAGCTGCGCTACTCGCCGATTTCTTACTGATTACTCTACATGGTCTTTCGACCTATGTCCATGTAAATATTAACAAAATCTACATGTTTGTGTGGTGCGAAGGGAGGGACTTGAACCCTCACGTCCGTAAGGACACTAACACCTGAAGCTAGCGCGTCTACCAATTCCGCCACCATCGCATGTTCCACAAAATTTGGGGTGGCTAATGGGGCTCGAACCCACGACAACTGGAATCACAATCCAGGGCTCTACCAACTGAGCTATAGCCACCATAACTTCTTACTACACAGCTTACTTCGACTTCGTCGTACGCGGCAATCTTACCACCGCAGCTCTTGCACACAAAATTAATGGTGCGCCCGACAGGATTCGAACCTGAGACCTCTGCCTCCGGAGGGCAGCGCTCTATCCAGCTGAGCTACGGGCGCTTAGCGCCGTTGCGGGTGAGGATACTACGGTTTTAATACTTGGCTGTCTAGTGCTTTTTTAGAAGAAATGGTGTGTTTGCTTACGCTTTGCACACTATGCCGCAAAATCAGCCACTGATTAGCCCCGCCGCACCCGATCCGCTGGATTTATAGCCGTTTTATCACCTTCGTACTTGAAACCACCGGGTGAGGCTCATCCTTGAAGCCCACCCTACTGGCTAGCATAAATGCTGTTTAAACCGGTTGCCGACAGATTTGTTGCTCTTTAGCAACCTATCTGTCACGCCAATTAATTTGGGGATACTTCAGCGACGGTCTGTTTATGCATTCCCAGCCCGAAATAACACAGGCTCACCAATCCTAAGAAAATGGCCCCCGCCAATAGAGATAACCTCGTCTCCGGATTAATCCCCATCCCCACCAACACACATATCAGGAAAGCGATAGTGAGGTAATTGACATACGGGAACATGATGGATTTGAACGGATGCTGCTTCAGTGCTTCTTTATGTACCTGACGAAAACGCAGTTGGCTGACGAGTACCACAAACCACGGCACCATGCCTGGCAACACGCTGGCACTGTAAACATAGACAAACACCTGCTGCGGATTCGGAATAATGTAATTGAGGCTTGAACCCAGCAACAGGCACAGGATCGTTACCGCAATACAGTAAACCGGTACACCACTGGTAGACAGTTTAGTCAGGCAGGCCGGTAACTGGCGGTTTTTTGCCAGCGCATACAGCATACGCCCGCCGCTATACATACCGCTGTTACAGCCAGATAGCGCGGCGGTCAGTACCACGAAGTTAATAATACCGGCGGCTGAAACTATTCCTATCTTGGCAAAGGTCAGTACAAACGGGCTGCCTTCAGTACCGATACCGTTCCACGGGAAGATGGTGACGATGACAAATATCGCACCGACATAGAAAATCAGAATACGCCATAAGATGTTATTAATGGCTCGCTTTAGTGTGACCTGTGGATTTCGGGCCTCACCGGCGGTAATCCCCACCAGCTCAACGCCCTGATAAGACGCCACCACAATACACAGCGCAAACATGAATCCCTTCCAACCACCGGCAAAGAAGCCGCCATGAGCCGTCAGGTTGTCAAAACCAATCGCCTGGCCATGATTGCCAAAGCCGAAGAAGATCACACCCAGACCGACCAGAATCATCACAATAATAGTGGTGACTTTGATCATTGCGAACCAAAACTCCAGCTCACCATACAATCTGACCGCAGCCAGATTGGCCAGTGCCACGATAGCCACCCCAGCTATCGCTGGCAGCCACTGTGGAATTTCGGGGAACCAAAACTGAACGTACACGCCAATAGCGGTAATTTCAGATATCCCTACCGCAATCCACATAAACCAATAGCCCCAGGCGGTCAGATAGCCAAAGTAGGGGCTAAGATATTTATGCGCATATACCGCAAACGACCCCGCTACCGGCTCCAGATAGAGCATCTCGCCCATTGCCCGCATAATGAAAAAGACAAATAAACCCGCAATTATGTAAGCCAGTAAGACCGATGGCCCCGCCCATTTCAATGTGCTGGCAGACCCCATAAATAGCCCGACGCCAATCGTCCCGCCTAACGCTATCAGTTCGATATGCCGGGCTTCCAGCCCACGGTGTAGTCCTTTTTTCTGTTCGATGTCTGCCATATATCCTCTGTACCTGATGGTGTGTATCCGCTCCGGATTCCCGGTTGTTTTTATTAAGTAATCCGTTTTTTAATCGGCCAGTATCCTTCCGCATCTGGCGCAGATTAGCAAACAAGAAAGTAAAACTTTATGGAATAAAAATTAATACATCGATTCCATAATGGAATTAATGAGTTTTAATATTGAATGGAGGAATAGATGGGGTTTTACAATCACAGGGCCAGATCTGGCCCTGCTTAGCGAGATGATTACAAGCGACCGCTGTAATAATAACCAACAAACTTAAGCAGTTTGAATTGGCGGCGAATGCGGCTAGGCTGCGCCAGCAGGCGGTATAGCCACTCCAGCCCCATGTTCTGCCAAATCTTCGGCGCACGCTTCACATGGCCGGTAAAGACGTCATAAGTCCCACCTACGCCCATATACAGTGCATCAGGATAGAACTTACGACAATCACGCATAAATAACTCCTGCTTTGGCGACCCCATCGCAACAGTTACGATAGCCGCACCACTGGCTGCAATCCTGGCAAACAAAGCTTCACGCTGTTCTGGTGTGAAATAACCATCCTGACTGCCCACCAGATTCACATTCCATTGCGCGCGCAGCTTCGCTTCAGTTTCTGCCAGTACATCCGGCTTGCCACCCACCAAAAATACCGGTGTCCCTTGCTGCCCGGCGCGTTGCATCAGTGCTTCCCATAAGTCTGCTCCCGCCACGCGTGACAACAACGCCTGCGGATATTTACGGCGAATGGCACGCACCATACTGATACCATCAGCGTATAAGTATTCCGCCTCGTTAATCAGTTCACGCAGCGCAGCATCCTCTTCGGCCTTCAGTAGCTTCTCTGCGTTCATCGCCACCAGCGTGCCAGTCTTGACCGGGCCGCTGCTCAGCAGATGATCCAACGTCTGACTCATGTCACGAAAGCCCCAGATGTCAAAGCCACGGACACTGTATTTTGGAATATCAATAGATTTAGGAATAGCCGTATTCGGTTCCATCACGATCCTTACAGTTGACTGTTCGTTTGAGGCGTTGATAGCCGCGTTGATTTACCCACACGACGCTGTACACGTTGTGTTATCAAACCTGCCGTATCGAACAGCCAGTACAACAATTTCGCCAGTATCAAACAGGCACCAAAAATCACGCAGAAAAATACCACCCGCGAGACAAAGGAATCTAACCCTTCCCGTGCTAACACGATGATGTTAAATATCGCACCAAAACAGAAACTTTGCATAATCGCCGCTTTATAACGATTCGTCTCTGCTTTGCCTTGTTCATACAGCCAGTCGAACCATTTAATGATTAGCCCCACCACGATGGCACCCAGAGGGATAAACACCACCCCACCCATCACCACCAAAGAGCCTATCAAAGTTGGCGAAATAGCCAGCCCAGAGTGGTTATCCAACACATCCCAGGTAAAGTAATTAGCAGTATTAAGTACCAGATCAGGGCGGTCTGGCCACAAGGAGCTGGGGATAAATACGTAAAAATCACGAATAATCGGTGCCAACCCTTGGAAGTCTATTTTATCGTAATTTTGTAGTAATAATCCGAGATTTTCCCACGGCGAGAAGGTATCGCGAGTGAGGTAAAGGAACGTATAAAACGCTTCAGCGCCGTTCACATCCAAACCATAGCGCTTCAGCGCCAGCCAGAACATCCCGACAATCCCGAACACACCTGCGGCAGCCAGCATCCACAAGGTTATCCAACCGCGCACGATGCCGATAAACAGGAATAATGAAAACGCGATAATGATATTAGCGCGCGTTCCGCCGACGATAACATAGGTCAATATGCCAAACGCTACTGTGCTGGCGAGGAAAAAAAACCAAGCCCGCATATCCTGTTTAAGGAAATAGACCACCAACATCGCCGGGATAAAGAAGTAGAAAAAGCGCTTCAGGGCGACACCCGAAACATCGCTGGAGAAGATTTTGCTATAAGAGTCCAACTTAAACAGTAGGAAACCATTTTGCATAAAGAAGATACCGACAGTACCCATCGCCACCAGCGCCAAGAGTATCCAGGTGAGATTAGTCTCTACCCGATTCATCGTGAATATTGGTGCCCGTGGCTGACTGCGCGGCTTGGTCAGGCGAGTTTTGTAACTGATATAGTAAATGCCATAAAATGCCGTGGCAGAAAGCATGGCATACAGTAAGTACTCAACCGGCACCACCGCGACGTCAAACTGGAATACCAACATGCAGGTCAGCGGGAAACCAAAATAGAACGTCAGCAGATACAGCATTGAAAACAGCACGTTAAAGTTAAAGCGCACGCGCCTAAACTCCTGATATGTCAATATCAGGATAAAAATAACGGCGAGCAGGTAAACGCCGAAAAGACCGCCAAATTGCCCCAACGTCATGGGTGTTCTCCTGCCGCCAGCGCCAGTGCTTGTTGCCAACCCTCAATGTAATTAGGGTTAAAGAACGCAATACCATGCTTATCCAGCCCCAGTAATTGCCGCTGCGCCTCACGAATCAACGGTTCATCCAATGAGTCGCCATAGAAAAGTACCGGAATATGCTGCTCGGCTAAATCTTGCCAGAATGGGTTTTTACGGCTTAAAACGAAGGGCACGCCAAATTGGATTAATAAACACAATGTGCCAATACCTTGCTGACGATTAAAAATAAAATAGCCCAAATCGCATTCGCGTAGGATATTCAGATAATCGTCGAACGGGATCTGTTCTGTCAGAATGCGCAGGTTATCTGGCGAGAACAACGCCAGCCCCGCCTGCCTAACCCGCTCAATATACAGCGCATTATTGGCCGGATACCCCATCGGCAGAATCACTCTGGCATCTGGGCCAAATTGCTGATGAATCGATTTTAGCGCCTCAATATGGCGATTGGTGGTGTCACCGGAGTTACCCACCAAAATCGTCATCGGCCCGGCCAACGGCTTATCAATGTTGAGGCCGGTTAACGCCGGATCCATTCGCGTTGGGAAATAGAGCAGTGACGCTGGCACCCGAGAGTGGCGCTGCTGAAAATGCATTAAGTCACCACGGGTCGCAAAAACGTGCCCGACCCGCCCTTGCGCTAAACGGCGCAGCAAATAGAACAGGCGGAATTTCAAGCTCTTGGCATCTTCATATAAATCAGCGCCCCAAACATGCCAATAGACCTGCTGTGGCTTGATTTTCCCACTTAACAACGCCAGCCATAACGTGGCATTAAACTGCCCATGCCAGAAAAAGCGCGTATTTCTGTCTGCTTGTGCACGGGCGATCACCGCGTCAGCCAAGGTTTTTTTATTGCCGTGGATTTCGATATCCAACAGCGGGAAAGACGAAAATGGTGCAGTTTCTTTTGCTGCTACCATGAAGTGCTGCACCTGTTCAGCGGGCACTTGCGTGCTTAGCACGTCATTAAAGAAGCGCAATACAGTCAGATTATGGTGCGGGATATCAGATCCCAATACATGAATCAGGGTTGTCATTTTTTTCTACTGTAAAGAGTGTCTACGGTGATGAATGTCTACGATACATAATGAATACGCAGCTACAGAGCGCAAAATAGACGATATAAGTGGCCATATAAGCCTGTGCCGCGCCCAGTGAGCCATTTAAAGGGATCAGCCAATGTGCAAATCCGGTCAACAGTAAGAACTGACTCACTTCCGTCAAAATGTAAAAACGTAAAGAGGCTTTGGCAATCACCAGATAACCAAAGACATACGACCCAACTTTCAGTACGTCACCGACCAGTTGCCAGGCGAAAAGATCACGCATCGCGATAAATTGGTGCGAGAATAGCAGCCAGATGGCGAAATCACGTAATAACCACACGACCAAGCTTGCGGTGGCAACCGCTGGCAACACAAATTTCAGTGAGCGCAGAATTTCACGGGAAATGTCTGCTTTGGCTTTGAGCCTTGAAAGTGTCGGCAGTAGATAAACCGTAAATGACGCTGTAATAAATTGTAGATAAGCATCTGAAATGCTGCTTACCCCTTGCCAAATCCCGACAGCATCCCAACCATAACGATCAGCCAGCAGGTTACGCATCATCACATAAGCCACTGGTAAGGTCACCGAAGTAATCAGCGCCATGATGGTAAACTTGCCTAAATGACTGGCCAGCGCTTTATCCCAGCTAAGTTTAAGATAGCTTAACGGAATGGTTTTGCGCCAAATTAGCATCACTGCCGCAGGAATAACCACCAGCGCAGGAACTAATGCCAGGCCCACCAGCGCGCCGGGATAACCGCCGAAGCGGAAACAAATATAGTACGCCACCACACCAATCAGGCTGCCGCCAATCACCGCCAGCGCATTCCCCATCGCATCGCGATAACCTTTGAGAATAGCCAGGAATAGATTGGCGTAGGCAATTCCCATCTGGATAAGCGCCACTGCCCGCACCACATTCTGGTAATCAGCATGGCCAAATAATGCGATGCTGACCGGCCTGGCCGCCAGCAGGAAGATCAGTGCCAACAGGGTTGAGAAACCCAGCACAATCGCCGATGAAGTTCCCAGCACGGCTCGCAAACGTTCAGGTTGCTGATGGTATTCAGCAACATATTTAGTAATGCCGTTAAAGATACCCGCGCCAGAGAGCACGCCTAATACCGTAATTAGCTGGCGGAAATTACCCGCCTGCCCAACACCGCTAGGGCCAAAGGTCACCGCCAGCAGTTTAACCACTAACAGCCCTACGCCGATCTTAATCAGCGTAGAGCCAGCAGTCCAAATCGATGCTTTTGCCAGAGACATATCAGGCGAAGAAACTCAGAACAGTGTTAATCACCGTTCTCTGATTCACATCAGTCAGGTTATAGAAGATAGGCAAACGCACCAGACGCTCACTTTCCTTGGTGGTAAAGCGGTCTTCACCCGCCATACGGCCAAATGCCTCACCTGCCGGGCAACCATGCAACGGAATATAATGGAATACCGCCATAATCTCAGCTTCTTTTAAGTAGCTGATAAAATTAGAACGATCGTCAATATCGCGCAGTTTGATATAAAACATATGCGCATTTTGCACCACATCACCGGGGATCACTGGCAAATCGATGCGCCCGGCATCTGCCAGTGGCTTGAACGCATTGTAGTAGGTGTGCCACAGCGCCAAACGACGTTCATTAATTTGTTGTGCTGCTTCCAACTGCCCCCATAGATATGCGGCTTGTAAATCGGACATCAAATAACTGGAGCCAATATCACGCCAGGTATATTTATCAACCTGACCACGGAAGAACTGGCTGCGGTTAGTGCCTTTCTCGCGAATAATTTCTGCCCGATCAATCAGTGACGGGTCATTGATAAGTGTCGCCCCGCCTTCACCGCCCGCGGTGTAGTTTTTGGTTTCGTGGAAGCTAAAGCAGCCAATATGACCAATCGTGCCCAGCGCTTTACCTTTGTAAGTCGACATCACGCCCTGCGCGGCATCTTCCACCACAAATAAATCATGCTTTTTCGCCAGCGCCATGATGGTGTCCATCTCACAAGCTACGCCTGCATAATGAACCGGTACAATAACCTTGGTTTTATCGGTGATGGCGGCTTCAATCTTGGTTTCATCAATATTCATGGTGTCCGGGTGAATATCAACGAACACCATCTTGGCACCACGTAGCACAAAGGCATTGGCGGTCGACACAAAAGTGAAACTTGGCATGATAACTTCATCGCCAGGCTGGATATCCAGCAGCAACGCGGCCATTTCCAGTGAGGCAGTGCAAGATGGCGTCAATAATGCTTTTGGACAGTTGAAGCGCTGCTCCATCCACTGCTGGCAGCGATGGGTAAAGCCACCATCGCCACATAATTTACCGCTGGTCATAGCCGCCTGCATATAACCCAGTTCTGTGCCTACTACCGGTGGAGCGTTAAATGGAATCATCTCATCCCCTGCATAACCAATACGCGGTGCTCTCAATCGAAGCACCACTGCGAATATAGAGGCGCAAAGCAGCAATATTGCTCATCTGTGTGGCTACCCGTAACCGCTGTAACCCATGATGCTGGCACCACTGCTTTGCCGCCGACATTAATAATGAACCTATGCCTTTACCCTGTGCGTCAGGAAATACCGCTAATAGGCCAATACGCGCGCTGCCATCTTGCAAGTCGCGTAATGTCACAAACCCCGCAGGCTGACCACATACATCCATCACCAACAAGCATTGATGGTCAAAAGTACCCAGCACAGCCTTTTCAGCCCATAAGGCATAAAATCGTCCGCTGTCCTGTGGGTCATACCACGGCGCACGAAAACGGCTTAATGCAAAGGTGCGAGCAGCCACGCTGCGCAGAAGCGGGATATCGGCGGTTGTTGCCAGCCGCTGTTGATAGGTTCCACTATCTGTCTCAGATGTAGCATTTTTCGTGCCAACTACAGTCTTGCCCTCAACTGGTAGCGCCAGATCAACCTCACCTTCAACTAACTTGAAACCAAGCTGGCCGAGGGAGTCAATGAGGTCAAGGCGATGGGTCGGGACTTTGGCTTGGGTAAGGGTAAAAGTATCCAACTCAGCCGGGTTAAGTTGCGGGGCTGAGTCGGAGAAATGAAGTTTTGCACTGTGGCGCTGGAAAAATTCACTTTCCCAGGCCAGCGGCTCAATACTGGCGTGGACGGGCATGGAGCAAGTCCAACAGATATTTGCCGTAACCGGTTTTCGCTAACGCCGTGGCAGCACGTCTTACACCGTCGTCGTCTAACCAGCCATTGCGCCAGGAGATCTCTTCCAGACAGGCTATCTTGAAACCTTGACGTTTTTCAACGGTTTGCACAAAGGTACTGGCTTCAATCAAGCTGTCATGAGTGCCGGTATCCAGCCAGGCAAAGCCACGGCCTAATAATTCCACCGTCAGTTCACCACGCTCTAAATACATCTGATTGATGCTGGTTATTTCCAACTCACCACGGGAAGATGGTTTAACTTGTTTTGCAAAGTCAACCACTTGGTTATCGTAAAAATAAAGCCCGGTAACTGCCCAATTAGATTTTGGCTGACTCGGTTTTTCTTCGATAGATAGCGCGCGGAAGTTGTCATCAAACTCCACTACGCCAAAACGCTCTGGATCCATAACCTGATAGCCGAAAACAGTCGCACCTTGCTTACGTTCCACAACAGTTTTCAGTTTCGGGCTAAAGCCCTGACCGAAGTAGATATTATCACCAAGCACCAAGCAGCAAGGTTCATTACCGATAAACTCTTCACCGATGATAAAAGCCTGCGCTAGCCCATCTGGACTCGGTTGCGCGGCATAACTCAGATTGATACCAAACTCATCACCATTACCCAGCAAGCGCTGGAAGGACGGCAAATCCTCAGGAGTAGAGATAATCAGGATGTCACGAATTCCGGCCAGCATCAAAACTGACAGCGGATAGTAAATCATCGGTTTATCATACACCGGAAGCAGTTGCTTAGAGACGCCACGGGTGATGGGGTGCAGCCTCGTACCGGAGCCACCTGCCAGAATTATGCCTTTCATTCGATCTCCTGAGACATACAATGTCTTGAAAACATCATGCAAAATATTGAATGATGCCATCCCAATGATTAATAAACTTCGAACCTATCGTCAATCACCCAACGAAATACGCTATAGATTTCAAGGTGCAGGAAAGCGGCAAGCAAGGAAATCCCGATGAGCTGACATAAGTCAGTGATTCGAGTGACCGAGCGCAGCCAACACATCTGCAACTTGAAAGATGAAGAGTATCAGTCACTCAAGCCCAGACGCTCACCGGCGTAAGAACCATCCTGAACACGCTGCCACCAAGATTTATTATTCAAATACCATAATACGGTCTTGCGGATGCCACTTTCGAAGGTTTCCTGTGGCCGCCAGCCCAGCTCCCGCTCAATTTTGCTGGCATCGATGGCATAACGCATATCGTGGCCTGGGCGGTCTTTGACAAAGGTAATCAAGTTGCGATAGTGAGCAATGCCTGCCGGTTTTTCCGCAACCAATTCATCCAATAACGCGCAGATGGTTTCCACCACTTCAATATTCTTGCGCTCGTTATGGCCGCCAATATTGTAGGTTTCCCCCACCACACCTTCGGTCACCACTTGGTACAAGGCGCGGGCGTGATCTTCAACAAACAGCCAATCACGAACCTGCGCGCCATTGCCATAGACTGGCAGCGGTTTGCCCGCCAGCGCATTCAAAATCACCAGTGGGATCAATTTCTCAGGGAAATGATATGGGCCGTAGTTATTGGAACAATTGGTCACCAAAGTCGGTAAACCGTAAGTTCGCTGCCAGGCGCGCACCAGATGGTCACTGGATGCCTTAGAGGCTGAATAGGGGCTACTTGGTGCATAAGGGGTTGTTTCAGTAAACAGGTCATCCGTACCATGCAGATCGCCATACACTTCATCCGTTGAGATATGATGGAAGCGAAACGCCAATTTTTTCTCAGCATCCAGCGGTTGCCAATAATGGCGCGCGGCCTCCAACATCTGGTAAGTACCGACCACGTTGGTTTCGATAAAAGCAGCCGGGCCATCTATAGAGCGGTCAACATGACTTTCTGCGGCCAGATGCATTACCACATCTGGCTGATATTGCGCAAAAACACGATCCAGTTCAGCACGATCGCAAATATCAACCTGTTCAAAAGCGTAGCGCTCACTGTGAGCGACAACCGCCAGTGACTCCAGATTGCCAGCGTAGGTGAGCTTATCCACCACCAACACGCTATCTGAGGTGCCATCAATAATATGTCTTACCACGGCGGAGCCGATAAAACCGGCTCCGCCGGTGACCAGAATACGTCTCAACGCCATACTCCTTTGGTGTCAACAATCCAGGATTGCTTCACATCTTCAGGTTTGATTGCTTTAAATTGGCTATGATCCACCAGCATCACCAGCACATCCGCTTGCTGCAAGGCAGTGGCGGTATCTTTTAGGGTGACATGGCCTGCCAGCGACTTCGGCAGTTGTTCCACATTAGGCTCAACCACCAATGTTTCACCGGTGTGCCATTCTGCAATCAGATGGGCGATTTCAACCGCTGGGCTTTCACGCAAATCATCAATATTAGGTTTGAATGCCAGGCCGAAACAGGCAATTTTTACTTCAGACGCACGTTTATCAGTGGCTGCCAAACAATCAGCAACGGCCGCTTTAACACGATCTACTACCCACAGCGGTTTGCCATCATTCACCAAACGAGCGGTGTGAATCAGGCGAGCCAGTTGTGGGTTTTGCGAAACGATAAACCACGGATCAACCGCGATACAGTGGCCGCCAACACCCGGGCCTGGCTGCAAGATATTGACGCGTGGATGACGATTCGCCAGGCGAATCAGCTCCCATACATTGATTCCTTGCTCATCACAAATCAGCGACAGTTCGTTGGCAAAAGCAATGTTAACGTCGCGGAAGCTATTTTCAGTCAGCTTGCACATCTCAGCGGTGCGGGAGTTAGTCACCACACATTCGCCTTCGAGGAAGATTTTGTACAACTCACTGGCGCGGGCAGAGCACTTCGGCGTCATCCCACCGATAACACGGTCGTTTTGAATCAGTTCAACCATCACCTGGCCTGGCAATACGCGCTCAGGGCAATAGGCGATGTTGATATCGGCCTCTTCACCGGCGTTCTGCGGGAAACTCAAATCAGGGCGAGCTTCAGCCAGCCATTGCGCCATTTGTTCAGTGGCACCCACAGGAGAGGTGGATTCCAGAATGACCAGGTCACCTTTTTTCAACACCGGAGCGATAGATTTAGCGGCTGATTCGACATAAACCATATCCGGTTCGTGATCGCCTTTAAACGGTGTCGGTACGGCAATAAGAAACGCATCTGCTGCCAGTGGTTTGGTTACGGCTTGTAGGTAGCCGCCTTCGACAGCAAGCTTCACCACTTTATCTAAATCCGGTTCCACAATATGGATGGCACCGCGATTAATGGTTTCAACTGCATGGGCGTTGACGTCCACACCAACGACTTTCTTCTTACGCGAGGCGAAAGCAGCAGCCGTTGGCAGGCCAATATACCCAAGACCGATAACAGAAATAGTTTCAAAACTCATAGCGTCACCTGATGATTCTTTAAAGCTTCAAGGATGCGTTGACAGGCCTGGCCGTCACCGTAAGGATTATGTGCCCGTGTCATCTGATGATAGGCAGTTTCATCAGTCAGCAAACGGGTCACTGCATCGACAATTTTATTAATATTAGTGCCAACCAACAAAACCGTACCGGAATCGACTGCTTCCGGGCGTTCAGTGGTATCACGCATCACCAGTACCGGCTTACCTAACGAAGGGGCCTCTTCCTGAATACCACCGGAATCCGTCAGGATCAGGTAAGCGTGGTTCATCAGATAAACAAACGGCAGGTAATCTTGCGGGTCGATCAGAATAATATTATCGATACCCTTCAGAATACGATTGACCGGCTCACTGACATTCGGATTGAGATGCACCGGATAAACCACCTGCACATCAGGGTGTTTAAGGGCAATTTCAGCTAACGCACTGCAAATTCGCTCAAAACCACCGCCAAAGCTCTCACGACGGTGGCCGGTAACCAGAATCATTTTCTTATTGGTGTCGAGGAACGGATAATTCTGTGCCAGGCTCGCTTTTAGATCTGGGTTATTCATCACCCGATCACGTACCCAGAACAGCGCATCAATCACCGTATTGCCGGTAACGAAGATGTGGTTATCCGGCACCATCTCACGCAATAGATTTTGGCGCGAATTCTCGGTCGGAGCAAAGTGGTACGTTGCCAGGTGACCGGTCAACTGGCGGTTGGCTTCTTCTGGCCACGGAGAATAGAGGTTCCCGGTACGTAAACCCGCTTCAACATGACCAACAGGAATGCGGTGATAGAATGCGGCCAGACTGGTCGACAACGTGGTCGTGGTATCGCCATGTACCAAGATGACATCCGGCTTAAACTCCGCCAAAACAGGCTTTAACCCTTCCAGAATACGGCAGGTTATTTCCGTCAAATCTTGTCCCGGCCTCATGATATTCAGGTCATAGTCCGGTTGAATCTCAAATAAACGTAATACCTGATCCAACATCTCACGATGTTGAGCGGTTACGCAAACTCTTGATTCAATGGCTTCATCCTGAGCCAAAGCATGCACCAGAGGAGCCATTTTAATGGCTTCAGGCCGGGTGCCAAAAACAGTCAACACTTTCACAGTGAATCTCTTTAGGTCAGTTAGCCGCAGACAACGCCTGCAAGTGGGTACACGATGTACCCATACTGTAATTTATAGAATGCGCCCGATTACGATTGTATCGCAGTGCGACGTGCCAACACTACACCAGCACCGACCAAGGCTCCAATCGCGCCCCACATAATCAGCAGGAAAACACGACGTGGGCTATCACGCGTTACCGGGTCTTCCGGGGTACGTAAATAGCGATAAGCCTGGAATGTTTTATCCAGTGTCGGGCCGACGTTCAAAGTTGCCAGCATGGCGCGATTCTGATCGTAATCAATATCAAAACTCGGGCCAGTCGCCTGTAATGTTTCCAGGCGGGCTTCAAGCATCGGTTTACCCAACATAAACATTTTAGAATCAGGCAACTGCTCCGCAGGGGTATCCGTTTGATTGCGGTTAATCCCTTGCTGCCCTGCCACTTTCAATGCCTGCGTCACCGCAGCGACTTCACGGTTGAATACCGCTTGGGCCACCGCTTCCTGCCGCTTGACTTGGGCTTTCATTGACTGAGTACGAGCAGCCCATGCGCCTTGAATTTCATCATTCAAATGGCTGGCCGCACGTTGACTGGCAAAATCGATGTAACTACGCAGTAGTTTATTTGAATCAGAGGCGGTTTCCGCCGTCAACTTAATGCTGTCGTTCAAAACTTTTTTATCATCGCGCGGCGTGAAAACAATATTGTTCACCAACTCATCCAGTAATGCCGCATCGGCTTTAGCATCACCTTCCAGACGTTGCTTGTAGTAATCAGTTTGTAGCCAAAAATCACGACGGGTATCGTAAGCCGCAAGTTGGATAATAAACTCACCATAGGCTTCATCAGCAATACCTGGCTGCTCGCTGGCAACGCCGCTATTAATGCGGGTGTCCAAGTTACGCAAGAATTGCTGCTGGGAATAATAGCCGCCCAAATTATTGACGGTTGGCCTGTCAGTAATAGCCGCCGCGCTCCACTGCTGTTTCACCAGGTAGGAAACACCCAGCGCTATTGCAGCAAAAAGAATTGCCATCCCGATAATCCACACCTTGCCACGCCAGAGGGTGCGAAACAGGCTACGGATATCTAACTCGTTATCCACAGCAGGCTCATTATGGGTAGATCCTGTTTTATCAGTCGACATAGATTCTGGTTTCATCACTGCCTAAAAGCCTCAGGTTAAGATTCATGCTTATTTTGCGATGCCCGGCGCATCCGACGTTTGATACGCTTGATAAAACGTGCGACTCGCCATGCCCGTTTTATGCAGTAGCCATACAACAGAAATGCAAGCAAGAATAATGCCAACATGACCCATTCAGGGATAAATGTTAGTCGTTCACCGATAACACCAACAGCGGCCAATAGGGCGGCGGCCAGCGTAATCAAGACAAAAGCCTGCCGTGAGGTAAAACCGGCACGCATGATAAGGTGATGAATGTGCTGGCGGTCAGGAGAGAAAGGGCTCATCCCTTTGCGCAGACGCCGATACATGATGGCAATCATATCCATCAAAGGAATGGCAATAATCCATAAAGCGGTAACCGGATTAATAGGGCGTGAATTCCCCTGCGTCGTTTGCAACAGCATCCAGATTGCCGTAAAACCAATCAAAGTACTGCCGGCATCACCCATAAAGACTTTATATCTGCGCCCTAACAACCCGAGATTCAACAAGATATAAGGCAGGATGGCGGCAATCATGGCAAAACACCATAACGCCAGAGCCATCTGCCCGCCCTGATACAGTAAAATCCCCATTGCGCCGAAAGAGACGCAAGATAAACCGCCCAGTAAGCCATCAATACCATCAACCATGTTGAAAGCATTTATCGCCGCCCAGACTGCAAACAGTGTGACAACATAGCCAAATGGCCCCAACACCATCTCCCACGGACCGAAGGCGTGCCCCAAACTGTGTAGGTAAAGCCCTCCGATTACCATCATGGCAATACCAACTAGCGCCTGAACAAAAGCACGAATTTTTACGCTGATATCGAAGCGGTCATCTAACGCACCCACAAACACTAATAGACCCGCGCAACCGAGATAGAGGCGGAAATGAGGAATTTGTTGATTAGTAATCAGAAAAGTAAAACAGATACCTGCAAACACAGATATTCCACCCACTAATGGGATCAAACCTTGGTGACGTTTGCGATAATTAGGTTTATCAACTAATCCAATTTTCTTGGCAACCTTGCGAGCAATAAATAAAAATGCCAGAGAAAACAGGAAAATAATAAATATTTCAGTACTCATAGTGAGTAAGTTCACGTTTAACCGCTCTCTGCAAAAAGATATGACAGCTTAACATGTGGTTTGGCACTTACCATGCCCGCCACACGCTTTCAGTTATTTCTGAATATGATGACAGCCTTATTTGTTATTCCCAACTCTATTTTGATATTTTCTCTCCGGTGTTGAGAATGGATACCAAAATAAGCATCGGTTGGTGCTGTTGCCCACTTAATGGATAACAAACTCCGCTATCGTATAGCCCAAAAACAAAAAACGCCACGGCTAAGCGTGGCGTTTTTTTCTGATTTTCTAAACTTACGAACGTCTCATGTTATCAAAGAACTGATCGTTAGTTTTTGCTGTCGCCAGCTTGCTGATAAGGAACTCCATCGCATCAATTTCACCCATTGGGTGAAGAATTCGACGCAGAATCCACATTTTTTGCAATTCTTCAGTGGTGGTCAACAGCTCTTCTTTACGCGTACCAGAGCGGTTGAAATCGATGGCTGGGAACACACGTTTTTCGGCAATTTTGCGCGATAAATGCAGTTCCATGTTACCGGTACCTTTAAATTCTTCATAGATAACTTCATCCATTTTAGAACCGGTATCAACCAACGCGGTGGCAATGATGGTCAGACTGCCGCCCTCTTCAACATTACGTGCAGCACCAAAGAAGCGTTTTGGACGATGTAAGGCGTTAGCATCAACACCACCGGTCAATACCTTGCCTGAAGCCGGTACCACGGTGTTGTACGCACGCGCTAAACGGGTAATAGAGTCCAGCAAAATAATAACGTCTTTTTTATGCTCAACCAGACGTTTTGCTTTCTCAATAACCATTTCAGCGACCTGAACGTGACGCGATGCCGGCTCATCAAAGGTAGAAGCGATAACTTCGCCTTTAACCAGACGCTGCATCTCAGTCACTTCTTCCGGACGCTCGTCAATCAGCAATACCATTAATACGCAATCAGGGTGGTTATATGCGATGCTGGTTGCAATGTTCTGCAACAGCATGGTTTTACCCGCTTTTGGCGGTGCCACAATCAAACCGCGCTGGCCACGACCGATTGGCGAGGCCAAATCCAGCACACGGGCCGTTAAGTCTTCTGTCGAACCATTACCTCGTTCCATGCGCAGACGAGAGTTGGCATGTAATGGGGTTAAGTTTTCGAACAGGATTTTGTTACGGGCGTTTTCCGGCTTGTCGTAGTTAACTTCGTTAACTTTCAACAGTGCAAAATAACGCTCACCCTCTTTAGGCGGACGAATCTTACCGGCAACGGTATCACCAGTACGGAGGTTGAAACGGCGAATTTGGCTTGGGGATACATAGATGTCGTCGGGACCGGCGAGGTAGGAGCTGTCTGCTGAACGGAGGAAACCAAATCCGTCCTGCAATATCTCCAATACACCGTCACCGAAGATATCTTCTCCACTTTTGGCATGTTGCTTCAAAATAGAGAAAATAATGTCTTGTTTACGCATCCGGGCCAGGTTTTCCAGCCCCATATTTTCGCCAAGTGTTATCAGATCAGAAACCGGCGTGTTCTTTAATTCGGTAAGATTCATAATGGTGGGTTCTTAAACTCGGGGTATGTCTCGAACTATGGTCGTGAATGGTATGGCAGCGTCATACGTGCCTGTTTAATGGGACATTCAATCACCGGCCTTAGACAAGCTACGTAAGTAATGACTTACGCCAGATTGCGCGACACAACGGTAAAAAGATTGAAGGTGCCTTAGACTGATTTTGTAAAGCCGTCAGACTGTCAAAAAACCGATTGAGTTCATAATCATTCTCAACACACATTATTTCGACATAGAGTAAAACGTTAGATTCAAACTATTAAGATGCTACAGACTATTTCTTAGGTACTAAAGAATAAGCTAGATGCTACAAACCCGGACTCAATACACAGGAATGTTCTATACGCAGTGAAGTAAACTTAACACGCTTCTTTGCAGGCGTCTAGCGGTCAGTGTGAGAAATCACAACTGCCGCTAAACATACCCTACGGCCTTGAAGCCACAGCTGTGTTAGCGACTCTTACTCACCCGAATCACTGACCTGAGTCAGCTCATCGGGATTCGCTCGTTTGCTGCCTTGCTGCAGCTTCAATGACTTTGGGTATTGTGACGGCTAACGCCGCTTACAGATTTGCATCCAAGAATGCTTTGAGCTGACCTTTAGATAAGGCACCTACCTTGGTGGCGACAACTTCACCGTCACGGAATAACAACAGTGTAGGGATACCACGGATACCGTATTTTGGTGCCGTGCCCTGATTGTCATCGATATTCAGTTTAGTGATAGTCAGTCTGCCTTCATACTCGTCAGCAATTTCATCCAAAATCGGAGCAATCATCTTGCACGGACCACACCATTCAGCCCAGAAATCGACCAGAACCAGGCCGCTGGCTTTTAGCACGTCAGTGTCGAAGCTGTCGTCACTCAGGTGAATAATTTTATCGCTCATGTTCTACTCCAAAGGATTGTGTCTACCTCGTTGGTGTAGCATTAACCAACAATAGGATGACTTTATTTCACCGGATACGCTTTCGTAAAGCAATAGTTAGCTGATATTCTACCACACTATGAGCAAAACACACTTGACCGAACAGAAGTTTTCCGACTTCGCCCTGCACCCGCAAGTTATTGAAGCCCTTGAAAACAAAGGATTTCAGTATTGTACGCCGATTCAGGCGTTAGCATTGCCACTCACCCTCTCGGGGCGTGATGTAGCGGGTCAGGCGCAAACAGGAACCGGCAAGACGCTGGCATTCTTAGCGTCTACATTCCATTATTTGCTTTCTCACCCGGCTGAAGAGGGTCGTCAGACCAATCAACCGCGCGCGTTGATTATGGCACCGACACGTGAATTAGCAGTGCAAATTCACTCCGATGCTGAATCACTTTCTCAGATGACTGGCCTGAAATTAGGCTTGGCTTATGGCGGCGACGGCTACGACAAACAGCTTAAAGTGCTGGAAAGTGGCGTCGACATTCTGATCGGCACAACAGGCCGTTTAATCGACTACGCAAAACAAAATTACATCAACCTTGGTGCGATTCAGGTCGTGGTATTGGATGAAGCGGATCGGATGTACGATTTAGGCTTTATCAAAGATATCCGCTGGCTGTTCCGCCGGATGCCTTCCGTTGATAAACGTTTGAATATGCTGTTCTCTGCCACTCTCTCGTATCGGGTACGTGAATTAGCATTCGAACAAATGAACAACGCCGAATATGTTGAAGTGGAACCGTTACAAAAAACTGGCCACCGCATTCAGGAAGAGCTGTTCTATCCTTCAAATGAAGAAAAAATGCGTCTGCTGCAGACGTTGATTGAAGAAGAGTGGCCAGACCGCTGCATTATTTTTGCTAATACCAAGCATCGTTGTGAAGAAATCTGGGGCCATCTGGCTGCCGATGGTCATCGTGTTGGCCTGCTTACCGGCGACGTTGCACAGAAAAAACGTCTGCGCATTCTGGAAGATTTCACCAAAGGCGATTTGGATATTCTGGTTGCCACCGATGTGGCTGCACGCGGCCTGCATATTCCGCTGGTCACCCATGTCTTCAACTATGACCTGCCAGATGACTGCGAAGATTATGTTCACCGCATTGGCCGTACTGGTCGTGCTGGCGAAAGTGGTCACTCCATCAGCCTGGCTTGTGAAGAATATGCGTTAAACTTACCGGCGATTGAAACCTATACTGGTCATAGCATTCCAGTAAGCAAATATAATAGCGATGCGCTATTAACAGACTTGCCGGCACCAAAACGTTTGGCCCGCACCCGCACCGGGAATGGTCCACGACGTAACTCTGCCCCACGTCGTAGTGGCGCACCACGGAATAACCGTAAGCGACCGAGCTGATAAAACAATGCTAAGTTCCACCTCACTTTATGCTGCCATCGATCTTGGCTCCAACAGTTTCCACATGTTGGTGGTACGTGAGGTGGCAGGCAGTATCCAAACGTTGGCTCGCATTAAACGAAAAGTTCGTTTGGCTGCCGGTTTGGATAGGCAGAACCACTTATCGCAAGAAGCGATGGAGCGTGGCTGGCAATGCCTGAAACTTTTTTCAGAACGTTTGCAGGATATTCCTTTGGATCAGATCCGCGTGGTGGCAACAGCAACCCTGCGTCTAGCTTCCAATGCTGACGAGTTCCTGCGCACAGCAACAGAGATCCTCGGTTGCCCCATCCAGGTGATCAGTGGTGAAGAAGAAGCACGACTAATTTATCATGGCGTGGCGCATACCACTGGCGGGCCAGAGCAACGTCTGGTGGTCGATATTGGTGGCGGCAGTACAGAACTGGTGACGGGCAACGGCGCTCAAGCCAATATACTTGTCAGTTTATCAATGGGTTGCGTTACCTGGCTGGAGCGTTATTTCAGTGACCGCAATCTGGCAAAAGACAATTTTGAACGCGCTGAACACGCCGCCCGCGAGATGATCAAACCGGTCGCGAAGCGTTTTCGTGATCACGGGTGGCAAATTTGTGTCGGAGCATCTGGCACTGTGCAAGCTCTGCAAGAGATCATGGTCGCTCAGGGTATGGATGAACTGATCACGCTGGCCAAGTTGCAGCAGCTCAAACAACGAGCAATTCAGTGCGGCAAGCTGGAAGAGCTGGAAATCCCCGGTTTAACACTGGAGCGAGCACTGGTTTTCCCCAGCGGCCTATCTATTTTGATCGCCATATTCCAGGAACTGGCAATTGAAAGCATGACGTTAGCTGGCGGCGCACTGCGCGAAGGGCTGGTGTATGGCATGTTACATCTGCCGGTTGAGTTGGATATTCGCAGCCGAACAGTACGTAATTTGCAGCGCCGTTATTTGCTGGATACTGAGCAAGCCAAGCGTGTCAGTCAACTGGCTGATAACTTTTTACTGCAAGTGGAGAAAGAGTGGCATCTCGATAACCGATGTCGTGAGTTACTGCGAAATGCCTGCTTAATCCATGAAATTGGTTTAAGCGTCGATTTTAAGCGTGCTCCGCAACATGCGGCCTATCTGATCCGCAATCTGGATTTACCCGGTTTCACTCCCGCTCAAAAACTACTGCTCTCTGCTCTGCTGCAAAATCAAAGCGATACGCTCGATTTATCACTATTAAACCAACAAAATGCCTTGCCAATGGCAATGGCACAACACTTGTGTCGTTTACTGCGTCTGGCGATTATTTTCTCCAGCCGCCGCCGCGATGACACTCTGCCAGCGATCAGGCTGCGGGCCAAGGGTGAAACACTGACTGTTTTGCTGCCGCCAGGCTGGTTGCAACAGCATCCATACCGTGCTGAAGCGCTAGAGCAAGAAAGTCACTGGCAGAGCTATGTCCAGTGGCCACTATTATTAGAAGAATTTAACTAAATTCTTTGCTGTTGGGCGGCCAAGGCCGCCCCATCTCCCTCCTTCGCACTGAAATTCCGATAAAACTATCAGACTGTAATCGCCCCCAGTCTTACAAATAAACATCGTATGTATTTTTATAAGATGATGTTTTTTAAAGGGATGACAGTGCATGTACTGCTTCAACACCTCTATACCGCAGGTATACTGGCGAATCTGGAAAATCATAATGTGGTTGCCAACGAATTGATCCACCAAACATATGATGCAAATAACGTCTTTGATACCGGCGACGGCTGCATTAACTTCGCTGCCCGTTACTGTTTCTTTGCATTCGCTAGCTGGGCACGAATATTGGCCAGATGACTCTGGCCTTTTTGCATCCGCTCTTCCGGGCTGACCGCTTTGCGCTCGTTTTCCCAATTAAGATCATCCTGCGGCAGTTCCATCAGGAAACGGCTGGGTTCTGGCCGAATCAGCTCGCCGTATTGCCGCCGCTCTTTGCATAAAGTGAAAAATAACTCACGTTGAGCGCGGGTAATACCCACATAAGCCAAACGCCGTTCTTCATCCACATTATCTTCATCAATGCTACTTTGGTGCGGCAACAACCCCTCTTCCATTCCGACTAAGAAAACATAAGGGAATTCCAGCCCTTTCGAGGCGTGCAGCGTCATAAGTTGCACTTGATCTAACTCCTCGTCACTTTCTCCCCGATCCATCATATCGCGCAGGGTAAAACGCGTAACCACTTGAATCAGTGTCATCGGTTCATTCAGCTCAGACCCTTCCAACATCTCGGTCATCCAACTGAATAATAGATTCACGTTCTTCATGCGCATTTCAGCGGCTTTCGGGCTGGGAGAGGTTTCGAACAACCAGCTTTCATAATCGATACCGTGGATCAAATCCCGTACCGCAGCCACTGGTTCACGTTCCACTAACCGAATAATACCGTCCATCCAATGGGTAAAGCGCTGTAACGACTCCAGACCACGGCCTTTGAGATGTTCGCCCAACCCTAAATCAAAACTGGCTCGAAACAGGCTTTTATTACGCACATTAGCCCATTCACCCAGTTTTTGGATCGTTGCTGAACCAATCTCACGTTTTGGCGTATTCACAATACGTAAGAATGCGCTGTCATCTTCCTGATTGGTCAACACCCGCAAATAAGCCAGTAAGTCTTTGATTTCTGGCCGCGAGAAGAACGAATCACCACCAGAGATACGATAAGGGATGCGGTTTTGCATCAGCAGCTTTTCGAACAACCTTGACTGATGGTTACCACGATACAAAATGGCATAATCGCCGTATTGAGTCTTTTTGACAAAGTGATGCGCGATCAGCTCGCCAACCACCCTTTCCGCTTCATGATCTTCATTATTGGCGGTAATAACTTTCAACTCATCGCCATATTCCAGCGCTGAAAACAGTTTCTTTTCGAAAACATGCGGGTTATTGGCGATCAGGATATTGGCCGCTTTCAGGATTCGGCCAGATGAGCGGTAATTCTGCTCCAGCTTGATCACTTGTAACTGTGGGAAATCTTCATTCAATAAAACCAGGTTCTGTGGACGCGCACCGCGCCATGAATAGATGGATTGGTCATCATCACCCACCACGGTAAAGCGCGCCCGGCTGCCCACCAACAACTTAACCATATGATATTGGCTGGTATTGGTATCTTGGTATTCATCCACCAGCAAGTAACGCAAGCGATTCTGCCAACGCTCACGCACTTCGAGGTTTTTTTGCAGCAACAGCGTCGGTAGCGAGATCAAATCGTCAAAATCCAGCACGTTACAGGCTTTCAGATGAGCATCGTATAAACCGTAGCAATGGGCGAATAGCTTATCGCGCTCAGATCGTACCTGTGCCGCAGCACTCGCCGGATCGAGCAGATCATTCTTCCAATTGGAGATCTGGGATATTAACTGTTGCAGTAACGTTTTATCGTCTTCCAACCACTTGTGGGTCAAATCTTTCAATAAGCCCAGTTGATCCTGCGCATCAAACAGGGAGAAGTTCGATTTCATCCCCAGCGCTTTGTACTCTTTTTTGATGATTTCCAGCCCCAAAGTATGGAAAGTGGCAATCATCAAGCCCCTGGCCTCTTTGCGACCGAGTGTTTGAGCCACACGCTCTTTCATCTCGCGCGCCGCTTTGTTGGTAAAGGTGACCGCTGCGATATGTTTAGGCTGATAACCACACTGGCGGATCAGATGGGCAATCTTGTTTGTAATGACTCTGGTTTTACCCGATCCTGCACCGGCCAACACCAGGCAGGGTCCGGTGACAAATTCGACGGCTTGTTGTTGGCTGGGATTTAATTGCATGGCACTCGGAAACTCTGTGGGTGGACGAGGGGAACAGGATTGTAGCAGAAAGCCGCCAGTGAAAAAAAACTGCCTGCGCTTTTGATTTGTAAAACTCTAACAAGAGTGGCACTCATTGCCACCAAAATACGCTACACTGACGCGCTTCAAGGCCACCTTGAAAATAACCTTCGTTCAAATAACCCTAATAGACCCTATCAACGGGTGGTAATCGTGACTATGGCAAACAAAGCTTCTGCGCTGCACATTCTGGTTGATGATGAAAAGCAGGCAAACGATATTCTGGCACAGTTGAATAACGGTGCAAATTTCCAAGAGTTAGCGAAAAAGTTCTCTAACTGCCCGTCAAAACGTAACGGTGGTGATCTGGGCGAATTCAATAAAGGGGATATGGTTCCAGCATTTGATAAAGCTGTGTTCAGTTGCGAATTGCTGCAACCTTATGGCCCGGTAAAAACCCAGTTCGGTTACCACATTATTAAAGTGTTATACCGTAACTAAATCAGTCGTGCGCCACCTTTAGGCGGCGCAAATAATTTAGTATTATGCCTATCGGTTATCATTTTATGTTATCCACATCAGATTAATGCTTTCAGTTACAATAGTATAAACACTATTGTAACAGTTATTTCTATATCTTCACATTTCACTAAAACGAATAATACACCCGAAAATAACATTAGATAATTCTTACTCCAGGCATCAGAAAATATTAACTAAAACGAGTATTTCAAAAAAAAACAACAAGAAAGATCTCATTAGCAATTCTAACGTTAATTTAAATTATAAATAAAACAATGGCTTAAATTAGTTTTGCTGCGGTATTATTTTTCGTAGGAATTATCCTACACAAATCAGTTAGTTTATCCTATGTAAAGTTAAGACAGAGTTCTATATTCTCTCAGCATCAAGTAATGGATGTGGAAAAATAGACACCATTAAATGACTTAATTAAAGAACATGTGGAAAGCTGACAAGTATAATCGAATAACATTCGCACATATAGTCATTACCCCACTTCATATTAATTAAACTAAATATTCAGTCGTATTTCAATATGACTGAGTATTTGGCTGATTTCTAATTATTATATTGGAGTTTTAAATGAATAAGATCACTTTGGCTATAGCGTTATTCTCTGCGTCCACGACTGCTGCACTGGCAGCCAGTAATAATACGATTACTTTCCAAGGGGAAGTCACAGCACAAACTTGCTCTGTAACTGTCAACGGACTTAATGCAAACCCAATGGTATTGCTGCCAACAGTATCGAGTGGCGAATTGAATACCTCAGGCAAAACAGCAGGTAAAACCACCTTTACGCTGGGCGTATCTGGCTGCACAATAGGCCCTGATGATCTTGATATAAAAACAGTTTTCGTTGGTAGTCAGGTAACAACTTCCGGTAACTTAAAAAATACGGGCACTGCCACGAACGTTGAACTTCAGTTACTGAAAGACGCAACAACAATAGCCGGCATCGATTTGAATAGCGGCTTGCCACAAGATGGTATAGTGTTAAAAGCAGGCGAAACAACAGCAGAGCATGATTTTGCGGTTCAATATTACTCAACCGGAATAGCAACTCCTGGTTCTGTGATTGCCTCTGTACAATACGCAGTTTCTTATCTGTAATATCTACCCTCCCAGAGTAGATATACTCTAATTAATTGACGCTGCAATCAGGCAAAGTTGTCAGAACTCGATAAACTTAGCAGTAAGTGAGTCGGATGACCTTCATAGCCCGCAGCGTCAAGTACCGACAAAAAGAACCATTCGGCCAGTTTCCTTTAGAGGACATACCCATCATGCTTAATATACAAAGCTACAGTTCTCGTTATCTGTTAATCACTTTATTAATTTTTATGGGTATATCTTCTGCCAAAGCCAGCGTGGTCATGAACGGCAGTCGTATTATATATTCGGCGGGGGAAAAAGAGCACAGTGTGCAATTGACCAATAAAGATAACTTCCCTAATGCTGTTCAGGTCTGGCTAGACAGTGGCGATGCCCAATCAACGCCAGAGACGGGTAAAGCGCCCTTTATTGTCACCCCTCCATTCTTTCGTATTGAAGCAAATGCGGGGCAAACATTGCGGCTGAAATATACCGGTAGCGGCCTGCCAACTGATAGAGAGTCTGTGTTCTACCTTAATTTTTTACAGGTACCTCCCGTCAATAAAGCAGAGAAAAATAATAAAATGTTAGTGCTGATGCGTAATCGCATTAAGATATTTTATCGGCCCGAAAGCATTACTGGTCGTATTGACCAGGTATCCAACGCACTGACTTTTAGTGTGCGCCAACAAGGTAAAGATGTTGTTATTACGGGAAATAATCCGACAGGTTTCTATGCCACCATCGCCAGTGGGGAAGTCGTTGGGGCAGGTAAAAAACTTAAAATGAAATCAGAGATGATCCCTCCGATGTCTCAAGCCAAGTGGGTTATTCCAAACTCATCTGCACCTTTTAAAGCTGTTGTTAATTTCCTGATAGTGAATGATTTCGGTGGACAAGATAGCGGCAGTTATACCCCATAGATTTCAATATGCAGGAACACGGCAAATGAGAGGCAAATCGGACAGAATCCGATTTTAAAGCATTTATGCTACCTCGCAGAGATGAGGCTCTCATTGAGCTAGAACCACTGATATCATTAAGTGATTCTATTTATTAAGTACAGCCAACACATCTGCAACTTTAAAATTGATAAATATGCCGTGTTTAGTAGTAACTTTCCGGTAAAGGAAGATCTATGGAGTTCGCACGCGTCGTTGCCAAAAAAGAATTCTCTGCCCGTAAGAAAGCATTAACATTATGTATTACCTTAATATTACATGTTGACGTTGTTCTGGCTCAAGAAGAACCACAAAGCCTCGAATTTGATGAGTCTCTCTTTTTAGGGACAAATTTTGCCTCAGGTTTGAATCAGCTTAATAAAGAGAATTCGGTTACCGCTGGCAATTACGAGGGCGTAGATGTCTTAGTTAATAACAAACAGTTTAAACGCACGGCCATTAAATTTGTTAAGAATGCGGATTCATCCGAAGTTTACCCCTGCCTGAGCGATGAGTTCTTAACGTCAATGGGTATTGAACTGATTGACAAGAACAGTACCGACACCAACGAACCCAGCCTCCAAGAGACAGAGCCAGTCTCAGATTCTGCTGCCGCGACATCTACAGAACAATGCGGGCCATTGGCTGAGCGGGTAAAAGGGGCATCTTTTCATTTTGATCAGGCAAAACTGCGCTTAGAACTGGCAATTCCACAAGCTTTGCTGCAAAACCGGCCCAGGGGCTATATCGAGCAGAGTGAATGGCAGGAAGGTGAAAAACTCGCGTTTATTAACTACAGTTCCAACTTTTATCGTAGCGACACTCAGTCGCAACAAAATAGCACCTCTGACTACGGCTTTATTGGCCTAAAAAGCGGCCTTAATCTTGGGTTATGGCAACTACGCCAACAATCAAACGTGCGTTATACCAGTAATAGTAATAACAGTGATACCCAATGGAATAATATCCGCACTTATATACAGCGCCCTATCCCACAATTAGATAGTCAATTAACGCTGGGCGAAACGTTTACCGACAGTACCCTATTTGGCACTATGTCATTTCGTGGCGTTAAAATGGCAACCGACCAACGTATGTGGCCAGAGTCAATGCGCGGTTTTGCGCCTGAAGTGCGTGGTGTTGCCAGCACCAATGCCAGAGTTGTTATTAGCCAGAATGGGCGTGAAATATATGAAACTAACGTTGCTCCTGGCCCATTTGTTATTAATGATTTATATAGCACCACCAGCCAGGGTGACCTCAATATTGAGGTTATTGAGGCAAATGGTAGCCGTTCGACATTTACTGTGCCATTCAGTGCCGTGCCGGATTCAATGCGCCCAGGAGTGAGCCGTTATAATGCCGTGGTCGGGGAATCTCGTGATTTCACTAATATTGATACCTATTTCACTGATTTCACCTATGAGCGTGGCCTTACCAATCAGTTAACGGCTAATAGTGGCCTTCGTTTAGCGCAAGACTATACGGCATTACTCGCCGGTGGTGTATTGGGTACGACAGTTGGTGCGTTTGGCCTTAATGCCACCTATTCTTATGCCAAAGTTGAAGATGACCAAACACAAGATGGCTGGCGGCTACAAGCCACCTATAGCCAGACATTTAGTGACACTGGGACGACATTATCATTAGCCGGATATCGCTATTCAACCAAAGGATATCGCGATTTAAATGATGTTTTCGGTGTGCGTTCAGTGCAACAAAATGGCGGTACCTGGGATTCATCGACCTATAAACAACGTAGCCAATTCACCACCACAATAAACCAAACTTTGGGTGGTTATGGGCAACTCGCAGCTTCCGCATCGACCAGTGATTATTATAACGATACGCAGAGAGATACACAGTTACAGCTAAATTATTCAAATAGCTACCGGGATATCAGTTATAACGTAGCAATCAGCCGCCAGCGTACTATTTATACATCTACCCAGTTTAGTTGGGAGGATGAGGATGCTAATGAGACAACAACACGCTATGGCGATACTGAAAACATTGCATCATTAACTGTGTCTATTCCTCTGAATATTGGCAGTAGGAATCAATATTTATCAATGTCTGCCAACCGTAACCCGAAAAGTGGCAATAACTATCAGACGTCATTATCCGGTACTGCCGGTGAACGTAATACGTTGAACTATTCTGTGAATGCTGGCTATGACGACAGCAATATCAGTGGCAGCTCAAATAATTGGGGGGCAAATATACAAAAACAATTCCCTAATGCGACTGTCAATGGCAGCTATTCTCGTGGCAATAATTATACCCAATATGGTGCTGGCGCTCGCGGAGCGGCAGTAATACATCGAAAAGGCGTGACCCTCGGGCCATATCTCGGCGAAACCTTTGGTTTAATTGAAGCGGATGGCGCTCAAGGTGCGACAGTACGAAATGCGCAAGGCGCGAGAATTGATAGTAACGGTTTTGCCCTAATACCGGCATTAACACCTTATAATTACAATACGGTTGGCTTGGATACCAAAGGCATTAATCGCAACACGGAGTTGAAAGAGAATCAGGGGCGCGTCGTCCCTTATGCCGGAGCCGCGGTGAAAGTGAAATTCGAAACCTTGACCGGCTACGCGGTATTAATCCAAACCCAGACCGCCGAAGGTGAAGGATTACCACTGGGCGCAGATGTGTATACCAGTGAAAATGAAATTGTCGGCATGGTAGGCCAAGGGAATCAGATCTACGTACGCGTGAAAGAGGACAAAGGTTCGCTCCATGTTCGCTGGGGTGAAAACAGCAACGAACAGTGTGAATTACCTTATGCTTTGGGTAGCCAGGATACTGAGCAAGAGATCATCCATATCACAGGCAGTTGCCGCCGTTAACAATTATGAGAACAATAATGTTAAGACCAACAGAACAACTCATATCTTACGACACCTCACGGCTAACCAAGTCTTGCCGTTACCACCGCGCGCGCACGGTGGTAAGCATGATATTACTTATTGGGCTATTTAGCCCATCAGCATGGTCAGCTTGCACTCGAATTACAGCACAGAATCAGCTAGGTGCAGGTGATGGTACGGCAGGTACGTGGGCCGGCTCCCTGGATAACAATAATGGATCACTCGGCTTACCGGGTGTTATTGACCTTAGTACTGCGGCCAATTTTCAACCCGACGGCACATTATTAGCCGCTGCGACATCTGACTTTACCACCTTTGCACTGAATACCGGTTATGACCCTGATCGGGTACTGTTCCGCTGTGCCGCAGCCGACGTCGATCAGCTTTTCGAGATGTATGCCACTAACGGGGATAACGATTTTGGCGGCAAGAATGAAGATGGTGCGATTGCAGGCAATGTACCCTCCGGCTTTGCGACTTATGTCCGTAATGTGGTTATCAGGCTGACTAACCTGTCCACGGGTGAATATTACTCACGCCTCTGGAAAGGCCGACGCTTAACCGGGTTGGATACCGACAGCACTGGCCGTATTTTGGTCAAAGCTAAGAACTTTAGTAACCTATATACCGAGCTATTCCGTATCGATTATGCCCGTTCCAGCACCAACAATGCCGCATCTTATACCTATGCTTACACTCAGCCAAATGCCTATATCGCCTTTAAGGGGCCGGGTGTTAGTGGCCCGATTGAAGGAACTGACTCGGTATCAAACTGGCCCGGTTGGTATTCGACCTGGCCTGCCTCTATCGGGTTGTACAATTATGTGACTTTTCGTCGCACTACAATTTGCGCGGTAACCAACTTTACGCCAACCGTCATATTACCCAGGATTTCTGTCGCAGAACTCAATAACGGCAATACCAGTTCGGCTGAGTTTAATGTGGATTTCCAATGCCAGACCGGTATCACCTCCGGCGTTAATGCAGGCGCTGTAGCAATGGGCTTTCTGGTGCCGGCAGCGAATGCGGCCAAAGCGCAGGCTTTGGGATTAATGAACGGCAGTGGTGGTATTAGCCATTTGGTATCAGATAATTATGGCACCGCGGGTATGGCAAGTGGCGTGGGGATACGTATCTACCGCAACAATAACCCGATTTATCTGCTATCAAAGAATGTGACTCAAACCGGAAATAGCGGTGGCTGGTATGGTATCTTCCAGGGCGCACAGCAGTTAACCGGTACGGTGAGTGGCGGGAACAGTTACACTGAGAACTTTCGGGCTGAGTTAAGCAAAATCAGCGGGCAAACCGTGACGCCAGGAGCAGTGAATGCACATGCGCAAGTGGTTATACGTGTCCAATAATCGCTTTTTCAAACGTGAAAGTCGCAAGTTTAGTGGCTTGCTGCTTTGGCTAATGATGGCCTGTAGTGTACCGGCGCAGGCAAGTGTGATTGCGGAAAAAACACGCGTTATCTTCAGTGAAGGCAACACTGAAGAATCACTGCAACTGGTTAATAGCAATAGCTATCCGGTGGCGGTACAGGTTTGGGTGGACGACGGCGACTTGATGGCAACACCGGAGAAAGCGATTTCTGCCGTATTAGTGTTACCTCCACTGTTTCGATTACAACCACAGGCACAACGCAGCCTACGATTAATTTTGTCGGGTGCCAGTAAATTACCGGTGGATCGGGAATCTGCATTTTGGCTCAATGTTTACGAGATCCCACCTAAAGCGGCACCTAAAGCCGAAGATGAATCTTTCGTTACGCTGGGCTTACGGCTGCAATATAAAGTTTTTTACCGGCCTAAAAACCTACCAGCACCGGGAAATACTCTTGGTACAGCGTTAGCTTTCACGCTTGAACGTAGCGGCGACACCACCTTGGTTAAGGTTAATAATCCGACCCCTTATTATGCGTCGTTAGCGTCTTTAACATTCGGTTCCGCTGAAGGGCTACCGGATATGGTTGCCCCCTATTCAAAGCTCGACTTTCTGCTAAACAGCTCACCAGTCCCAGGCAGTAAAATCGTCAATTTTGTTTTAATTGATGATTTAGGTAACCGTAAACCTTTTAGTTACGAGCTGAAGTAAAAAATTCATCAAAATCGACCGTCCAGAAAGGCGGTCTATATTATTACTCTCAATATTATTTATTCCTTAAACCCCGGCTTACCATTTTCGGCTCGCCATTTTTTATTTCTTTAACAAGCCCTTCTGGAGTATCTTCCTGATTAGAATTAGGGTAAAAAATTATATCAGTACCATCTGGATGTTCTGATAACCGAACAAATTCGCGCACAGCGTCATCGGCTTCGACTTCAGTTTCATAATCAACATTACATATTTTACAAGCGAATGCTAAAAACTCAGCCTCAGTATAATCTTCCAGCTTATTTTTACGTCAATTTTACTCTCTTCCTTTATATGAATGGATTTTAATATGTAACTTAGGTGTTACTATACGTAGATTGTCCATATCGTAAACTTCTCCGCCGTCTTTAATTGGGACGACATGATGAAGCTCAAATTTAGTCCTTCCACCTACCTGACTTTTCCCCCTGAGGATATGGTGCATAACCTCGTTTAAGAAACGTAATGTTACGTAAGCTAAACTGCCCAGACAGCTCAGACAGCTCAGACAGCTCAGGATCATTCGCCACCGCACGCCAAAACGCTTCCCTGAATCTATCAAAACTACTGAATTTCATGCCACGTAATTTATCCGCAATCTGTGCAGAAATGGCAGCTCCCTGCCCTCTACCTGCTTTCGCCAGCCAAATTCCAAAAATCCATTCGCCCTGACCTGTTACCTCACCCGGCTCATCCCGTGGGCTTTTAAAATAAACATACACCGGCTCCAGCCCCGACTCTGCTGGGAACCAGATGATGTAATCGTGGAAACTCACCTCCTCATGGGCAAGGAAAGTCAGCGTTCCCCTCGTCGCCAGAATCTTGATATCAGTGCCGGTATGCTGCGGGAAAACGGGTGTACTGGCAGGCTGCGGCATGGCCGAACTGATAACCGTGCCGGGGTAAAGGTGAAAGTACGTGGCGGCAGAGTGTCGGTGGTAAAAGTATAAACACCGTTACGAATGACGGCTTCGACTTCAATTTGGGCAAGCACGCCACAACTGGGGTCCACTGTTTCTACTGCTCGCTATCGCTCTGCTGCAAAGGTAGCTTCTATTGCCATCCGGGCAAGTGAAGACGTTGACTGACCGCGCACAATAAGCTCCAGCTCTTTTTCTCTTGAAGTTCGTTGTAAATTACCAATGATATTATCAAGCGCTAATCCGTCATTATCACAGCAAGAAGCAGCAACCTTGCCTCCTGCCACCAACCCCTTAAACCCATTGGCAATATGCGGATAATTAAGATGGGAACTCTCTCTGGCCCAAATACCCCATCGGGCCAGAGTAGTTTGAATATCACTCATTACTTATCTCATTTTATATTTAAAATCCTTCTCATGATGAGATTAATATCAGACAGAGTAATTTCATAAAACAAAAAGGCCTCACTAATTAGCGAGGCCTATTTATTATCAACAAAATTATTTTGTAATTCAGAAAATCAAAAAGCAGACATTATTGGTGAGGTGTTTAACCACGATTAGCACTTTGCAAGAGTTTATCGGGCCGTGATAGCATTAATTTACGAAATATCCCCCTGACCGAAACGCAGTTAATCTGAAATAAAAAAGCCCCCCGTTACTGGGAGGCTTAATATCAAATAACACACTACAGTCGGTTATTAGCCGGCAACCGCGATACGTTTCATATCGGTCATATAGCCACGCAGCTTATGGCCTACAGCTTCAATTGGATGATTACGAATAGCTTCGTTTACATCGCGCAGTTGGGCATTATCTACCGCTGTTCCGGCAACACTTTTGCCTAAATCGCCCGCTTGCAGAGAATCCATAAACTTACCTTTCAGCAATGGCACTGCTGCATTGGCGAATAGATAGTTACCATATTCTGCGGTATCAGAGATAACCACATTCATTTCATACAGGCGCTTACGGGCAATGGTATTGGCGATTAATGGCAGTTCATGCAAGGATTCGTAATAAGCAGATTCTTCAATGATACCTGAATCAACCATCGTTTCGAATGCCAGTTCAACGCCCGCTTTGACCATAGCAATCATCAATACGCCGTGGTCGAAATATTCTTGTTCAGAGATTTTGCCTTCAAACTGGGGCGCGTTCTCAAATGCTGTTCTGCCGGTTTCTTCGCGCCAGTTCAACAGTTTAACGTCGTCTTCCGCCCAGTCTGCCATCATGCCACTGGAGAAAGCGCCGGAGATGATGTCATCCATATGTTTTTGGAACAACGGAGCCATAATCGCTTTCAGTTGCTCAGATAACGCATAAGCCCGCAGTTTAGCTGGGTTAGACAGGCGATCCATCATCAGCGTAATCCCGCCTTGTTTCAGCGCTTCGGTGATGGTTTCCCAACCGAATTGAACCAGTTTCTCAGCGTAAGCGGCGTCAGTACCTTCAGAAACCAGTTTATCGAAACACAGCAGTGAACCGGCCTGCAACATACCACACAGAATAGTCTGCTCGCCCATCAGGTCTGATTTAACTTCCGCAACGAAAGAAGATTCCAATACACCGGCACGGTGGCCACCCGTTGCTGCTGCCCACGCCTTGGCAATCGCCATGCCTTCGCCTTTAGGGTCGTTTTCCGGGTGAACGGCGATCAATGTCGGCACACCAAAACCACGTTTATACTCTTCACGCACTTCCGTGCCAGGGCATTTTGGCGCAACCATCACCACGGTGATGTCTTTGCGCACTTGTTCACCCACTTCTACGATATTGAAACCGTGGGAATAACCCAGTGCCGCGCCCTCTTTCATCAGTGGCTGAACAGCCTTAACGACGGCGGAATGCTGTTTGTCTGGCGTCAGGTTAACCACCAAATCTGCTTGCGGGATCAACTCTTCGTAAGTACCTACTTTAAAACCGTTTTCAGTTGCTTTACGCCATGAAGCTCGCTTCTCGGCAATGGCCTCTTTACGCAGGGCGTAAGCCACATCCAGACCGGAGTCACGCATGTTCAAGCCTTGGTTCAAGCCTTGTGCGCCACAGCCGACGATCACCACTTTTTTCCCTTTCAGGTAGCTTGCTTCATCGGCGAATTCGTCGCGGGTCATAAAGCGACACTGACCTAATTGCGCCAACTGCTGACGCAGGTTCAAGGTGTTGAAATAGTTAGCCATGATATTACTCCGTTCGGGTTCTGTTTTATGGGTGCAGCTATTTATTCTAGTTACTGCCAGCGAATAATGTGTTTGCGTGACGAATATTGTGTTTGTTAATAGCTATTGTGTGTTGCTGTTTTCTCACATCCCCTGTCGGTGTCGGGGATTGCCTTGAACTCACTATATGACAGGAAACTCATTGCTGAAATTGATATATTAACAATGTGATATTGCAGATTCTGCAATGTGGGCTATTTTTCGAACAATACACTGCATCTTCTCACCCCAGAGGCACTCTGTTATGGATTTACGTGACCTGAAGTTGTTTCTACATTTGGCTGAAAGCCGCCATTTTGGTCGCACCGCCAAAGCGATGCATGTGAGTCCATCCACCCTATCGCGCCAAATCCAGCGTCTGGAAGAGACTATCGGCCAACCGCTGTTTTTACGCGATAATCGCACAGTACAGTTGACGGATGCCGGTACTCAATTGAAAGCCTTCGCTCAGCAAACATTGCTGCAATATCAGCAATTGCGCCATGCCTTGGGCCAACATGGGCCATCGCTGAGTGGTGAGCTACGGCTATTTTGTTCGGTGACCGCCGCCTACAGCCATTTGCCGCCGATTCTCGACCGCTTTCGGGCGCGCCATCCGTTGGTTGAAATCAAGTTGACCACCGGTGATGCCGCCGATGCAGTCGATAAAGTGCAATCTAATGAAGCTGATCTGGGTATCGCTGGCCGCCCTGAAGTGCTACCGACCACCGTGTCCTTTACTCAAATTGGCGAGATACCGCTGGTTTTGATTGCTCCCGCACTGCCTTGTGCAGTGCGCTCACAGGTATCAATTGAACAACCCGATTGGGCCACTATTCCATTTATTTTGCCCGAGCACGGCCCATCGCGAAAACGCATTGATTTATGGTTCCGCCGCCAGCGCATCAGTAACCCATTGATTTATGCTACTGTTTCCGGCCATGAGGCCATTGTCTCGATGGTGGCACTAGGGTGTGGGGTGGCGCTTATTCCATCGGTGGTGGTAGATAACAGCCCGGAACCGGTGCGTAATCGCATTTCTCTGTTAGATGATGTTTCGCTGGTCGAGCCATTTGAGCTGGGAGTTTGCGTGCAGAAAAAGCGGCTCAATGAACCGCTTATTGACGCATTTTGGAGACTATTATAGTTTCCATAATGAATATCTCTTAGCAAAGAGGGCATCTGCTAATGAGGTGAAACATAATTCATAACAGGGATAAGACTTCTCTTCCCCAGAGTAGCACTAATAATAGTTTCCTCAGGGGCTGGTGTTTTCTCTTGAGTAGGGAAACTGCTGATTGAATCGGCCAACTGGCGGGTATCACTAAGCGAGTTATTCGTAATATTTTTATCAATCGGCCTATATTTTGTTTCGTAACTTATTTCATTATTTTCTTCAATCGTGCGAATCATATTACCATTAGTATCAAACTCATCTACGACCTTTTTAGTGATCTCACCAGTAGAATCAAATACTTCTACAATCTTTCCAGTTATCTTACCCATAGTAGAGAAATTCAGTTCAATCTTACGCGTTAAATTGATACCATCTTTATAATACTGAGTAATACGTTTACTCCCTTTGCCATTAGCATGAATATATTGCTCTGTACTTTTCTTTAGTATTCCATCCATAGAATAATTTAATTCTGTCTTCTTAATTAGTTTACTATTGGTAACATCGTATTCTTTCTCAATGCGTTGACGAAGATTACCGCCAAATGAATACTCATCATTGATTATTTTACTCACTTTACCATTAGAGTAATGACGTGATTCAACATCTTTGGCATTCTTGCTATTGTAGTTTATTTTACCAGACCAGGATAACTCACCATTTTTATGGTAACCAAACTCCTCTTTACTCGTTAAATCACGGTTACTATTGAAAATCAATTTTCTACACAGCCCCTGCCCTCTACTCTTATACTCAAATACCGTTCTTTCAATAAGGCTACCGTCTGAATTACATTCATCACTTTTAATAACACGGCCGCTGAAGTCATAATGTAATTTAGTTCTTGAATTAATGTCTCCATTTAGGTTGTAGATCTTTTCATCTATTACGGAGCCATCGGCTTTATAGCTGAAACTTTCAGACTTTATTAACTTGTCACGAATATTAAATTGCTCTTTCTCTGTTTTCTGACCGAGAGGGTTGTAGGTAGACTTTGTGCGCCCAGTAAATCTATCCCCCGAATATCTAAACGACTGGCTTTCGATTAACTTGTTGTCTAAGCCATATCTGAAGTAGCTAACTACTTTAGTATTATTTTTGTTCACAGAGATAAAGTAAATTATATTACCGGCAGAATCACTCGCAGAAATGGAGTCCAGATCGACTGTCTTTTGCATTTTACTAAAACGAGTGTAATATCCCGAATCTTTATTCTCTTTAGTTGCCTGAGTGACTTTTTGAGTGAAACATCTTGTTTCACCGCTAAAAGGCGTATCATCAGCATGGGTCTGAAAGATGCTTCCGGTAGTATTATGATAAATATCATCCCAATAAAAGTATGACAAGCCAGCAGGTATAGAGGCTCGAGGCTGTACTAATAACTCACTCATAGATAAACTCCACTGTATTATTTTAAGTTTGGATGATTCAATAAAAATTAAATCATTCAATCACGCAATATTAACTACGACATCATTCATCAGTATTAACAATGTCGATAATTATATTACGCTGCAATAACACAGCATTTTATTTATAATACTTATTTTTGAGAGTATATAAGAAGATAAATATAATTAAATTACCAATAAAAAACTCAGAGAGCTTCACTCTGAGTTTTTGTCGACAATAATATGTATTTACAGCCATATCACGGTCTAAGGCTTAGCCCGCTAAGAAGAATTTAAACGCCGGATTGTTAGTTTCATCATGACAATCGTAACCCAAGGCGGTCAGATGCTGTTCAAATTGCGGTTCAGAATCCGATAACTCAAACCCTGCCAGCACCCGACCAAAATCAGTGCCGTGGCTGCGATAATGGAACAAAGAGATATTCCAATGCGTGCCCAAAGTGTGCAGGAATTTCAGCAATGCGCCCGGTGATTCTGGGAATTCAAAACTGAATAAGCGCTCACGCAGCGGCTTGGAAGGACGCCCACCCACCATATAACGCACATGCAGCTTGGCCATTTCATCATCAGATAAATCTACCACCTGATAACCTTTATCCTGTAGCTCGGACAGGATCTCCGCCCGTTCAGCATAACCGCGCGTTAAACGCACCCCAACGAAAATACAGGCATTATCGGCATCAGCATATCGGTAGTTAAACTCGGTGACCGAGCGGCCCCCCAGTAATTCACAAAATCGCAGGAAGCTGCCTTTTTGCTCAGGGATAGTCACGGCCAGCAAGGCTTCGCGCTGCTCGCCTAACTCGCAACGCTCTGATACATAACGTAATCCGTGGAAGTTGACGTTAGCACCCGAAAGCACATGGGCCAGACGTTCGCCCTTGATATTATGCTGCTGGACATATTTTTTCAGCCCCGCCAGCGCCAAAGCACCTGATGGCTCAGCAATAGCGCGTACATCTTCAAATAAGTCTTTGACTGCCGCACAGATAGCGTCACTGTCGACGGTGATCACCTCGTCCAGATACTCCTGACACAGGCGGAACGGCTCGTCACCAATACGCTTAACCGCAACACCTTCAGCGAACAGCCCAACACGGGCCAGATCGACGGGTTGCCCTGCATCCAATGCGGCACGTAAGCACGCTGAATCCTCGGCTTCAACCCCAATCACTTTAATCTGCGGCATTAGCTGTTTAATCAGTACCGCCACACCGGCCACCAGCCCGCCGCCACCGACCGGAACAAACACCCGGTCAAGATGCGCGTCTTGCTGAAGAAGCTCCATCGCCAGCGTCCCCTGCCCGGCGATAACGGCCGGATGGTCGAATGGCGGCACAAAGGTGTAACCATGCAACTGAGACAATTCGATAGCTTTGCCTTTGGCTTCGTCGAAATTGGCACCGAACAACAGCACCTCACCGCCAAAACCGCGCACCGCGTCCACTTTGATGTCAGCGGTTGCCACCGGCATCACGATCAGCGCCTTGATCCTCAACTTGCTGGCGGAGAGCGCCACCCCCTGCGCATGGTTACCGGCAGAAGCGGTAATCACGCCACAGGCTTTCTGCTCTTCTGTCAGGCCAGCCAGCATCGCGTAAGCGCCACGCAGTTTAAAACTGTGCACCGGCTGCCGGTCTTCACGTTTCACCAAAATGGTGTTACCCAAGCGGGCGGAAATTTTTTCCATCACTTGCAGCGGGGTGACTTGCGCCACCTCATATACCGGCGCGCGTAATATCGCCCGCAGATATTCGGCCCCACAAGGGGCAGCAGATAAGGGTTGTGATACCGCCATGAGAATTAGCCTCCCAGCTTACTTTTGTCGCGCACCGCACCTTTATCGGCACTGGTTGCCAGTAAAGCATAAGCACGTAGCGCATAAGAGACCTGACGTTCGCGAGCTTTAGGCGACCAGGCAGCATCGCCACGAGCCTCTTCTGCATCACGGCGGGCAGTCAACTCAGACTCACTCACATCCAATACAATGCCGCGATTTGGAATATCGATATCGATAAAATCGCCATCTTGTACCAAGCCAATCAGACCACCACTGGCCGCTTCCGGCGAGACATGGCCAATCGACAACCCAGACGTTCCGCCGGAGAAACGGCCATCAGTCAGCAAGGCACAGCTCTTGCCCAATCCCATCGATTTTAAATAGGTGGTTGGATAGAGCATTTCCTGCATCCCCGGCCCGCCTTTCGGCCCTTCGTAACGAATAACCACCACGTCGCCCGCCACCACTTGGCCACCAAGAATCGCGGCTACTGCATCATCTTGGCTCTCATAGACTTTTGCCGGGCCACGGAAGGTCAGGCTCTCTTTGTCCACACCTGCCGTTTTAACGATGCAACCATTTGCAGCAATATTGCCGTACAGCACGGCTAAGCCGCCGTCTTGACTATAAGCATGTTCGCGAGTGCGGATACACCCCTCTTCACGGTCAGTATCCAGCGATGGAAAACGGCAATCCTGCGAGAAGGCTTTAGTGGTACGAATACCCGCCGGACCTGCGGCATACATCTGCTTGACGCCTTCATCGCGGGTCAGCATCACATCATAGGCTGCCAGCGTTTGTGTCAGATTCAGCCCCAACACGTTGCGCACTTCGCGGTTAAGCAAGTCGGCCCTGTCCAGTTCGCCTAAAATCCCCATCACGCCACCCGCGCGGTGCACGTCTTCCATATGGTATTTCTGCGTGCTCGGTGCCACTTTGCACAAATGAGGCACCTGACGCGATAAACGGTCGATATCGCTAATATCGAAATCAATATCACCTTCTTGCGCCGCAGCCAGTAAGTGCAACACCGTGTTAGTCGAGCCGCCCATCGCAATATCCAGCGTCATGGCGTTTTCAAATGCGGCTTTGTTGGCAATGCTGCGCGGCAAGGCGCTGACATCATCCTGTTCGTAATAACGTTTGGTCAACGCCACAATATGCTTACCGGCATCGAGGAACAGTTGCTTACGGTCAGCATGGGTCGCCAACAGTGAACCGTTACCCGGCAACGCCAGTCCCAGCGCTTCATTCAGGCAGTTCATCGAGTTGGCAGTAAACATCCCGGAACAGGAACCGCAGGTTGGGCAGGCAGAACGTTCAATCTGATCACTGTCGGCATCGCTGACATTAGGATTTGCACCCTGAATCATGGCATCAACCAAATCCAGCTTGATGATTTTATCGGATAATTTGGTTTTACCGGCCTCCATCGGGCCGCCGGACACAAAGATAACCGGAATATTCAGGCGCAGAGACGCCATCAACATCCCTGGGGTAATTTTGTCGCAGTTAGAGATACAGACCATCGCATCCGCGCAATGGGCATTAACCATGTACTCAACCGAGTCGGCAATTAATTCACGCGAAGGCAGTGAATAGAGCATACCGCCGTGGCCCATCGCGATCCCATCATCCACCGCAATAGTGTTGAACTCTTTCGCCACACCGCCAGAGGCTTCAATTTGCTCTGCAACCAGCTTGCCTAAATCGCGCAAATGAACGTGGCCCGGAACAAACTGGGTAAATGAGTTAACTACTGCAATAATCGGTTTGCCGAAGTCATCATCGGTCATACCGGTTGCGCGCCACAACGCGCGGGCACCAGCCATATTGCGGCCATGAGTGGTGGTATGGGAACGGTACTTAGGCATTGTCTCTTCACTCCAATGTATTCTGTGTTGCAGGTGGCGAACGAACCACCTGCTGATTCTGTCTGTCAGTTTTTATTTATTATTGATTGATTGGGTCCAACCAACCGTACTTATCTTCAGTTGCACCGGTGAACAAGCCAAAGAACGCTTGTTGAATTTTGGTCGTGACTGGGCCACGTTTACCAATACCCACCTGAATGCCATCAACGCTGCGTACCGGGGTAATTTCTGCCGCAGTACCGGACATAAACACTTCATCGGCCAAATAGAGAGATTCACGCGATAGCACCTGCTCACGCACTTCCAGGCCCATATCTTTCGCCAGTTTAATAATTGCATCGCGGGTAATACCCGGCAAAGCAGAAGAGGTAAACGGCGGCGTGAACAGAATGCCATCTTTGACTTCGAACAGGTTCTCACCGGCCCCTTCAGACAAGAAACCATGAATATCCAGTGCAATCCCTTCCTGATAACCGTGACGGCGTGCTTCACTGCCCACCAGCAAGGAAGAGAGATAGTTACCACCGGCTTTAGCCGCTGTTGGAATGGTGTTGGGTGCCACACGGTTCCATGAAGAAACCATCGCATCAATACCTTGCTCCAGTGCTTCAGCCCCCAGATAAGCCCCCCACGGGAACGCCGCGATAATCACGTCAGTTTTATAGCCATCTGGCGGGTTCACACCCATACCGACATCACCGATAAACACTAGCGGGCGGATATAAGCGCTGGTCAGATTGTTTTTGCGCAGCGTTGCGCGGCAAGCTTCCATCAGCTCATCAACGGACTGAGAAACTGGCATACGGTAAATTTTAGCGGAGTCGTGTAAACGCTGCATATGTTCGCGATGGCGGAAAACGACCGGCCCTTTGTGGGAGTCGTAGCAACGCACACCTTCGAAGACTGACGTGCCGTAGTGTAACGCGTGAGACATCACATGAACTTTCGCCTCTGCCCACGGAACCATTTCACCGTTAAACCAAATAAAATCAGCTTTCTTCGTCATTCTTTTCTTTCCTTGTGGCGCATCAGGCGCGTATCTGTAATGAATTAGGTTGTAAGATCTCGACGCAGGCGACATCCATAAGCTTACTCAGCTGAGAAGACAGTAAATCGACAGGTCGCCCGCTGGCAACGGTCAATTCAATATTAACATTTTCGTAGTCAATCATTGGCGACATATTCATAGCACAAACCTGAAAACCGCGGTGCCGCACAACCCGCAAAACACGCTCTAACATCTCAGGGCGGAAGCGGGCTTGGATAGAGATTTGATGTTGGATAGAGGGTTGATTTGGCATCATGAGATTTTCTCCAGCATGGTTTCATTGCCTGCGCCTGGCGGCACTAACGGCCAAACATTTTCGAGTTCATCGATGGAAACCTGGAGCAGATAAGGGCCTTTGCTGTTAAACAGCGCATCCAGGGCGGCATCGACTTGGTCTTTACGGGTAATACGTTGGCCGGGGATGTTAAAAGCACTGGCCAGTGTGATAAAATCGGGGTTATCAGAAAGATTGGTTTCGCTATAACGTCCATCAAAAAACAGTTGCTGCCACTGCCGAACCATACCCAATCGCTGGTTATCCAATAAAACGATTTTCAGCGGTAACTGTTTTCGTTTTATCGTGCCCAGCTCCTGAACATTCATCATAAACGAGCCATCACCAGAAACGCAGATAACCATGTCATTCGGGCGGGCCATTTGCGCGCCAACAGCAGCGGGGACGCCAAAACCCATGGTGCCCAAACCGCTAGAGGTGATGAAGTTCTCAGGGCGGGTAAAACTCATATGCTGCGCCGTCCACATCTGATGTTGACCGACATCGGTAGTCACTATGGTCTGCGGCGCTTTACGTTCGGAAATCTGCTTGAGTAATAACGGAGCATAAATTGCCTGACCGGGGTGATCATAACGCCAGCGATGCTGTTGTTTTAATGCCATAACCTCATCACGCCACGGCTGGATATTCAGTGGCTGCTGCAACGCAGGCAGCAATACATTCAAATCCCCCTGCAACGCGACATGCGCCTGACGCAATTTACTCAATTCAGCCGGATCGATATCCATATGGATAACTTTGGCTTTCGCGGCAAATGTATTCAGCTTACCGGTTACGCGGTCATCAAACCGTGCGCCAACGGCTATCAATAAATCACAATCCTGCACCGCAAAGTTGGCGGCTTTAGTGCCATGCATCCCCAGCATTCCCAGGTAAAACGGGTGATCCGTATCCGGTGCGCCCAAACCTTTCAAGGTAGCCACCGCAGGAATACCGGTCACCTCGATAAACTTGCGTAACGCCGGAACGGCCTGCGCCATACCAACCCCGCCACCGACATACAACATCGGTTTTTGCGCGGTTGCCAGCATCTCTTTGGCTTGCTGCAACTCGGCGGCGGAATCCACCAGATGCTCTTCAACGGGCATCAAGTGCGGGGTCAATTCTCCCACAGCCAACTGAATATCTTTTGGAATATCGATTAATACCGGCCCAGGGCGACCGCTGGTAGCGATAGCAAAGGCTTCTGCCATGATACCCGGCAGTGCATCTAATGATTCGACCAGAAAACTGTGTTTGGTACAGGCCAGAGAGAGACCCAAGACATCAATTTCCTGAAAAGCATCAGTGCCGATTAACGCGGAGCCGACCTGACCGGTGATGGCGATAACCGGTACAGAATCAAGTAAAGCATCAGCCAAACCAGTGATCAGATTGGTGGCTCCGGGGCCGGACGTGGCAATACATACCCCGACTTTACCGGTTGCCCGCGCATAGCCAATCGCAGCAATGGCAGCGCCTTGTTCGTGGCGACAGAGCAGATGCTCGACACCACCATCATACAAAGCATCGTAGACGGGCATGATCGCACCACCTGGGTAGCCGAATACCGTACTAACTCCCTGCGCACGCAACGCTTGAACTACCCACTGAGCACCATTCATAGTTATTTCCCCGACCTTTCCCGCAAGGAGCAGCATTTTATTCTGTTGTGCATTTTATGTTCCTCACGTCGTTTAACGTACCAATAAAAAAACCCCCGAACCTTTCGGTGCGGGGGTTTTCTTGAGATTAAGGCTTGATTTTTATGCCTTTATTCGTCCAAGTGCAGCCCCGCACGGTGGGATAATAATCACCACCACGCTAATTAGGACTAGGTTAATCACTTGGAAAATCGCTTTCATAATTAGGTTGTTCATCTGTCTAGTGTCGAACGAATACCTACAGAGTTATCACAGTTATCGGTTGTCTGACAATATTTATTTAAAAGATTATTTTGTAATCCCGCACACGAAACGCCACAAATATATTAATTATCAATCATTAAAACCCGCACTGGCAGTTTGCTTTTTTTGCAATCCCCTGCGCAACTTTCAATTGCACGGCATTTATTGCAGCGAAACTTCTCATGAACGCTCGCAATCTCATCATTCTTTTCTGCACTGAAAAGAGGCGTGAGGCACCCTGTTGCGGCTATCACCCACGGCCACCTCAACTGGCGGCAAGGACGCATCACGACAAAGGGAAGCATCATGTCATTGGCAATTATCCATACCCGCGCAACCTTGGGTATTCAGGCACCACCGGTTACGGTAGAAGTGCATATCAGTAACGGGTTACCAGGGCTGGTATTGGTTGGTTTACCCGAAACAACGGTTAAAGAAGCGCGTGACAGGGTTCGTAGTGCATTAATTAATAGCGGCTTTACCTTTCCAGCCAAACGAATCACCGTCAGTCTGGCACCGGCAGACTTACCCAAAGAAGGCGGGCGTTATGATCTCCCTATCGCGTTAGCGATATTGGCGGCCTCAGAACAGATCCCTGCCGATCAATTAGCGCAATATGAGTTCTTGGGTGAGTTAGCACTTTCAGGAGCACTAAGGCGGGTTTGCGGCGCAATTCCAGCGGCACTCGCCAGCAGCCAGGCCAAACGTCAGTTAATTCTCCCGTCCGCCAACAACCTGGAAATTGGCCTGATCCCACAAGGTGATAGCTGGGTCGCGGACCATCTGCTTGCCGTGTGTGGTTTCTTACAGGGTGAAAATACGCTCGCCCAAGGTCAGGTGCTAGCCCCCTCCCAATCATGGGATAACAGCCTTGACCTACAAGATATTATCGGCCAGTCACAAGCCAAGCGCGCGTTGGAAATTGCCGCGGCGGGGGGGCATAACTTATTGCTACTTGGGCCACCAGGTACCGGTAAAACCATGCTGGCCAATCGCTTAACCGGGTTATTACCTCCTTTGACAGATCAGGAGGCACTGGAGGCAGCCGCAATCAATGGCTTGCTACACAGTAACGAACGCCCCGCTCAATGGCGCTGTCGGGCCTTTCGTGCTCCACATCACAGCGCATCGATGGCCGCACTGGTGGGCGGTGGAACAATCCCTCGCCCTGGTGAGATATCTCTGGCACATAACGGTGTGCTATTTCTCGATGAACTGCCTGAATTTGAACGACGGGTATTAGATTCGCTGCGTGAACCGCTGGAGTCAGGCGAAATTATCATTTCCCGTGCCGCAGCTAAAGTTTGCTTCCCTGCTAAAGTACAACTTATTGCTGCTATGAATCCCAGCCCCAGTGGGCATTATCAGGGAGTTCATAACCGAACACCGCCACAACAGGTTCTGCGCTATCTGGCAAAACTGTCTGGGCCGTTTCTCGATAGATTTGATATATCAATAGAAGTCCCTTTACTGCCTGCTGGGATGCTGCGCGCGCAGAAAAACCTAGGGGAAAGTAGCGAAATCGTCAGGCAACGGGTATTACAGGCAAGAAGAACGCAATTAGAACGGGCGGGGAAGATCAATACACAGCTCGGTAGCCATGAAGTGACGGAATATTGTTATTTAGCACCTGCGGATGCGGCTTTTCTTGAACAGGTATTACTGACGTTAGGTCTGTCAGTACGAGCCTGGCATCATATTCTGAAAGTCGCACGGACCATTGCCGACCTTGCTCTGGAGAAAAACATTCAAAAAAATCACCTAGCGGAAGCACTAAGCTATCGTTGTATGGACCGCCTACTGGCGCAGTTACACAAAAACCTGATGTGAAATAGGAGGCAAAACCTCCTATTTTTAACCACTATTCGTACCCGGTCGTACCCGGAATCATTGAAGTTGCAGACAATAGAATCCCTCTGCAACTTCAAGTACGGCAGATATTAATCGTCACTGTCAGTATAATCTTCCACGGCATCCATCTGCGGTTTGCCGCCAGACAAGGTGTGGAAGCGCTTAGGCCGACGAGTGTGGGTCACATATTTGGACCACACCTTTTCCTCAGCACTGACCGGCTCACGTTCGCCGCGACAAACAGCAACAAATAGTTGCTCTTCTTCAGTAGCAGGTTCACGTTTACCTAAGTCGAGTTCGTTGAAGGCGTAGCCGTGGCGCTCTAGTAATTGCGCCTCTTTAATGGTGAAATCGCCGTGACGCGAGAACCCGCGAGGATAGTGTTTATTATCAAAAAAACGATTGGTCGTGATGAAGCTATCCGCCATCTGACACGCTCCTAATTCTCTCATGGTCGTGCTGTTTATGGCGCGGAGTATTAGATAGGCTTGACATCGTGTAAAACAAAACATTTAAATCTTAACGACAAAATAAATTGGAGATAGGTTTGGATACCGAATTACTGAAAACCTTTTTGGAGGTCAGTAGAACCCGCCACTTTGGGCGCGCAGCTGAATCTTTGTACTTAACACAGTCGGCGGTGAGTTTTCGTATCCGTCAATTGGAAAATCAGTTAGGTGCAAATTTATTCACTCGCCATCGCAATAATATTCGCCTAACACCTGCGGGTGAACGGTTGGTTCCCTACGCAGAATCGCTGATGAGTACCTGGCAGTTGGCAAAAAAAGAGGTTGCACACTCGCTACAGCACGCCGAGTTATCCATCGGTGCAACCGCATCGCTATGGGAGGCATATCTGACGCCGTGGTTACAACTACTCTATAAACAGCGTGAAGCATTGCGCCTTGAAGCACGAATAGCGCTCAGACAGTCACTGGTCAAGCAGTTGCACGAACGGCAACTGGATTTATTAATAACAACTGAACCACCGAAAATGGACGAACTGGCCAGCCAGCTACTGGGGCATTTTTCTCTACGGCTGTATTCGATGATTCCGCTTGATTCATCACAAGAAGTAACAGCGCCTGTTGCGCATAATAATGCAAATGAAGCGCCCTATATCAAACTTGAATGGGGTGCTGACTTCCATCAACAAGAAAATAGATTGCTCAACAGTGAACAAATGCCCGTATTAACCACCACCTCCGCACAGTTAACCCGACAACTGCTGGAAAGCACTGGCGGTTGCGCCTTCCTACCAGAACATTGGCAAAAAGAATATCCCCAGCTCATTATCAATGCTGACGTTCCACCTGTTGTACGACCACTGTATGCAGTTTGGTTACAAAACAGCGACCAGCAAACATTGATCCGGCAACTCTTAAAAACACCAATAAATAACACAACCCAAAGCGCTACACCGGATTAAGTGGCGGCGACTTAGGGTGTGCCCGACGATTTAGATAAAAAGCGCTCATCGCCTTCTGAATGGCAATAAAACTAAATAACAGAATACCAATGACAATCTTGGTCCACCATGAACTAAGCGTGCCATCAAAAGTGATATAACTCTGGATAAGCCCCTGAATCAGGACGCCAAATAGAGTACCAAAAACGGTGCCAATACCGCCGGTGAGCAACGTACCACCGATAACCACAGCAGCAATCGCATCCAGCTCAACACCACTGGCGGCTAAGGCATAACCGGCAGACGTGTAGAGAGAAAAAACAATTCCAGATAACGCGGCTAGCGTGCTCGACAGCATATAGATTTTTATCGTCGTTTGTCTGACCGGAACCCCCATCAAGCCGGCAGAAACGCTATTTCCCCCAATGGCATAGACGTTATGACCAAAACGTGTTCGATGAGCCAAGAGAATGCCAAATGCCACAACTATTAGCATGATAAAAGCTAATAAAGTGAACCGCCCCCCGCCGGGGACTTTCCAGGCGAAATTTGCCAACGTGGCATAAAGTGGATGATCAATGGGTATCGACTCTTCAGACACAATAAAACTCATGCCACGCACAAAAAACATCCCAGCCAGGGTGATGATAAATGCAGGGAGTTTCAGGGAATCAATAATCCAACCCATCAGAGCGCCAAACATCGCCCCCATAATCAATGCAATGGCAAAAGCATACATAGGATGAATGCCATAGGTTCCGATTAGCTTCGCCAGCAGCACGCCAGTAAACGCAATAACTGAACCGACAGATAAATCAATACCGCCGGATAAAATAACAAAGGTCATACCTACAGCAACAATGCCCAAAAAAGCATTATCTGTCAGTAAGTCACACCAAACACGAGAGGAAGAAAAACTGGGAAACTGACTGAGACAAAAGGCATATCCCAGAATAAAAACGGCGATAGTCATCAGCAAAGGAATATTACGCTTTAACATTATTTTCGCCTCCGGAAGATATGGCTCAATGAGATCATCGGTGACTGCACCACCAATACAGCTAACACCACAATGGCTTTAAGAACCAGATTGAATTCCGGTTGGTAGCCAGAAAGCAAAATCCCAGTATTCATACCCTGAATAATCAAAGCACCAATCACTGAAAGCAAAAGATTAAAACGCCCACCCATCAAGGATGCACCGCCAATGACCACCGCCAAAATAGCATCCAACTCCAACCATAAACCGGCATTATTAGCATCTGCACCACGGATATCGGCGGTCACGATAATGCCCGCAACTGCCGCACAGACACCACAAATGACATATACCGATATCAGCACCAAACGGGTATTTACCCCCGCATTACGTGCTGAACGCAGGTTGATACCAACAGACTCAATAAACAACCCCAGTGCCGTTTTGCGCGTCAATAGCCACACAATAATCAGCATACTAAATGCGATGACCACAGACATTGGCATATACATCAAGGTGCTGCTGCCTAACTCTGCCAACCCTCCGCTATCAAATGTGACAATCTGGCCTTCGGTAATCAGTTGAGCTATACCTCGCCCTGCAACCATTAACATCAAGGTGGCAACAATCGGTTGAATTTGTAATACCGCGACCAAAAACCCATTCCATAAACCGCATAACGCACCGACAGCAAGTGCTGCGATCAATACCACCAATAAGGGATATCCTGCGCTGGTTAATGTGGCCGCAGTCGCACCGGCTATCGCCATCACCGCTCCAACTGATAAATCGATGCCTCCGGTTGCGATCACTAACGTCATTCCCAGTGCCAATAACGCAACGGGAGCACCCCAGTTTAAGATATCAATCACACTGCCAAACAGCCGACCATCCTGAATATGAATTGAAAAAAAGTGTGGTGCGACCAAACTATCAATCAATAAAATGACCGCCAGAGCACCAAATTGAGTAGCACCGCTCGGCAAGACCCATTTAACTTTACGCGGCCTTTGCGGCATAGATAGGCTCCTGTTTCCCATGAGGTAACTCCTTATTGCACCGCGATCGCCTGCATAATGGCAGGAACAGAAATCTCATCGTGACCGAGTTGTGCAATATGGCGACGATCTCGCAAAACAATGACGCGATCGGCGTAACCTGCCAATTCCTCTAATTCGGAAGAGATAATGAGCAGTGCTAATCCTTCATCACATAACTTTTCAATTAACCGAATGATTTCAGCATGAGCCCCCACATCAATGCCCCGAGTCGGTTCATCTAAAATCAGAAAGCGAGGTTTTGTGGCCAACCAGCGGGCTAACAAAACTTTTTGCTGGTTTCCGCCGGAGAGGTACTGAATTTGCTGTTCAGGGCCAGGAGTTCGAATACCCAATTGCTGGATAAAATCCTCTGCAATTTGGGTTTGTTCACGTATAGAAATTGGCCTCAACCACCCGCGTTGAGCCTGTAGGGCCAAAATAATGTTTTCTCGTACCGTCGCGGCCCCCACAATGCCGTCAGTTTTACGATCTTCCGGGCAATAGCCAAAACCATATTTCGACGCTTTCCGTGGCGTTCTAATCTTAACCGGTTTGCCCTGAATTTTGGCTTCGCCAGTATCAGGTGTGGTGACACCAAAAATTAACTGCGCTGTTTCCGTGCGACCCGAGCCTAATAGCCCGGCCAGACCGACAATTTCTCCGGGAGAAACAGATAAATCGAAGTTCTCTACCACTCCTCGCCGACTATAGTTTTTGAATTCAACTAATGGGTTACTTACCGCAATATTATGTTCACCACGTTTTAATAATTGTTCGTCAAAGCTATGGCCTAGCATCATCTGAACCAATTCAATGCGGGGGAGTTCTGTAGTGTTTTTTGTGCCGACGAGCTTGCCATTACGCAAAACGGTAATACGATCGCTGATCCGATAAACCTGATCGAGGAAATGTGTCACGAAAACCATACCAATACCTTGATCACGCAGCTGTCGCAAAATATCCAATAACATACTGACTTCTTTAGCATCCAAACTTGCCGTCGGCTCATCCAGAATCAATACCTTAGCAGATAGATCAACTGCCCGAGCAATCGCGACAATCTGTTGTATTGCAATAGAGAAATCAGCCAAAGGCCGCTGAACATCCAACTCCAGGCCATAGCCTTTCAGTAATTTTGTTGCTTGTTGATTCATCGTGCGATGATCAATTAATCCCCAACGCAATGGTTCACGGCCTATAAAGAGATTTGCTGCAATAGAGATATTAGGGAGTAAATTGACCTCTTGATAAACTGTACCAATACCCATTTTTTGGGCATCTGCTGTATCAATAGGACAAATGGCTACACCATCTAAATAGACTTCGCCGGTGGCCCGCTTATAGACCCCGGTTAATGCTTTAATTAACGTCGATTTTCCTGCACCATTCTCGCCCAGCAAAGCCACTACTTCACCGCGTTGCAAAGAGAAATCAACAGAATCCAATGCTTTAACACCAGGAAATTCAACTGACAAGCCACGGACTTCTAGCAGTGTTTCCATCAGATGTACCCATGTTCAAAAACGACTCAGATATTGCCTAAATACAGGTGACGAAAGCAGGCGGGACAAATCCCGCCTTTTAAATCAATAACCCAAGCTCTTCTTGGATTCATATTCCTGCTTAGCGGTATCGGGCTGTAATAAACGTGATTCTGTCTGGATAAACTTAGGTGGCTGAGTGCCGTCCTTCTTCAATGCAATTAATGCATCAAAAGCTGGGCCGGCCATATTCGGTGTTAATTCAACGGTGGCATTAGCTTCACCACTGCTCATTGCTTTGAAAATATCTGGCACACCATCGATAGAAACAATTTTGATTTCGGAGCCAGGCTTCAGGCCCGCTTCTTTAATAGCTTGAATGGCACCAATGGCCATATCATCGTTATGTGCATAAACAGCACAGATATTTTTGCCGTTTTGCTCTGCTTTGATAAAGCTCTCCATAACCTCTTTGCCTTTACTGCGTGTGAAATCCCCTGATTGAGAACGAATTATTTTCACATTAGGCGCAAAGGCAATTCCATCAGCAAAACCTTTTTTGCGGTTAATGGCCACACTGGAACCGACAGTGCCTTGGAGTTCAACCACATTACAGGGTTTGCCTGCTACATCTTTCAGCAGCCATTCACCTGCAACTCTACCTTCATATACGCTGTCCGAAGCCACTGCTGCGGTATATAAAGAGGGATCATTCACTTCAATCATACGGTCAAGCAGGAATACCGGGGTTTGGGCTTCTTTTGCTTCCTGTAAAACCGGTGTCCAACCGGTAGCAACCACCGGGGCGATAAAGATGGCATCAACACCTTGGGCGATAAACGATCTTACTGCTTTGATTTGGTTTTCTTGTTTTTGCTGAGCATCCGCGATTTTTAATGTTATTCCGCGTTTCTCCGCTTCTTGCTTAGAAACTTTGGTTTCCGCAGAACGCCAACCGGACTCGGAACCTATTTGAGAAAAACCTACAACTAATGGAGCTGCTTGGACTGCACTACACATTGCTGCTGTCACAGCAGCCGCTAACAGTAAACGCCTGTACATATTTATCTCCTCACTTGCCATCGTCGAGCCGCTGACTCATTACTATTCTAAAGAACAGTTAATATGATCATTCAGGACATTGATTGCGCTGAATTTCGGCCAATTTGCAGAGAATGTTATTCTCAAAATATATGATGTTTTTTAAGGTGAGCTTCCTGATAGCTAAAAGGCTAATTAGTTTTAGTACATTTCGTGAAAGTAATAATGAGCAACGTCACACCATAGAATAACAATCATTTTGTACATAAATTCAGCTAAATAGACATGGATTGGGAACGTTACCCTTATATGAGGCAGTTGGATCTTAATAAAAAACATGACTAATAAGAGTTGTTAGTGGAGTAATGGTCATTTGTGAGTTGACAGGATAAATGGGGATTTATGATGTGAACAATTTGAATAGATGTTAGCTAAACGGGGAATAATACGTAAAAAGAGGCAGACGAACTGTATGAAAATAGAACTAAATAGTTACTTTTGACATAAAAAAACCCTTCGCTTTCACGAAGGGCTATTTATATGGCAGGGGCGGAGAGATTCGAACTCGCGACACCCGGTTTTGGAGACCGGTGCTCTACCAACTGAGCTACGCCCCTAAATAATGCTTAACATTATGCCTGCTAAGATAAGCAGGCATAATTTAAATAAGTGGCGGAACGGACGGGGCTCGAACCCGCGACCCCCTGCGTGACAGGCAGGTATTCTAACCAACTGAACTACCGCTCCACCGATTCTTTTACGTTTATCTTCCTGATACTTATCCTTTACAGGACCAGCGCTCCTCGCTGTGCAAAACCGCTCGTGGCGATTTTGTCTGTTTACCAGATGTCACTCTGATAACGCGTGTTTGATGCCTGGCAGTGTCCTACTCTCGCATGGGGAGACCCCACACTACCATCGGCGCTACGGCGTTTCACTTCTGAGTTCGGCATGGGTTCAGGTGGTGCCACCGTGCTATGGCCGCCAGGCAAATTCTGTTTCAATTAACTCGCTCGGTATTTCTACCCAGCCAGCCAATCCAATCTCGGAACTTCGCTGAAAATATCTCTCTCAAACACAAAACACCTTTGGTGTTGTAAGGTTAAGCCTCACGGATCATTAGTACTGGTTAGCTCAATGCATCGCTGCACTTACACACCCAGCCTATCAACGTCATAGTCTTTAACGTTCCTTCAGGGGGCTTAAAGCCCCAGGGAAGACTCATCTCGAGGCAAGTTTCCCGCTTAGATGCTTTCAGCGGTTATCTCTTCCGAATTTAGCTACCGGGCAATGCCATTGGCATGACAACCCGAACACCAGTGATTCGTCCACTCCGGTCCTCTCGTACTAGGAGCAGCCCCTCTCAATCTTCCAACGCCCACGGCAGATAGGGACCGAACTGTCTCACGACGTTCTAAACCCAGCTCGCGTACCACTTTAAATGGCGAACAGCCATACCCTTGGGACCTACTTCAGCCCCAGGATGTGATGAGCCGACATCGAGGTGCCAAACACCGCCGTCGATATGAACTCTTGGGCGGTATCAGCCTGTTATCCCCGGAGTACCTTTTATCCGTTGAGCGATGGCCCTTCCATTCAGAACCACCGGATCACTAAGACCTACTTTCGTACCTGCTCGAGCCGTCACTCTCGCAGTCAAGCTAGCTTATGCCTTTGCACTAACCTCACGATGTCCGACCGTGATTAGCTAACCTTCGTGCTCCTCCGTTACTCTTTGGGAGGAGACCGCCCCAGTCAAACTACCCACCAGACACTGTCCTCACCCCGGATCACGGGGCCGAGTTAGAACATCAAACATTAAAGGGTGGTATTTCAAGGTTGGCTCCATGCAGACTGGCGTCCACACTTCAATGCCTCCCACCTATCCTACACATCAAGGCTCAATGTTCAGTGTCAAGCTATAGTAAAGGTTCACGGGGTCTTTCCGTCTTGCCGCGGGTACACTGCATCTTCACAGCGAGTTCAATTTCACTGAGTCTCGGGTGGAGACAGCCTGGCCATCATTACGCCATTCGTGCAGGTCGGAACTTACCCGACAAGGAATTTCGCTACCTTAGGACCGTTATAGTTACGGCCGCCGTTTACTGGGGCTTCGATCAAGAGCTTCGCCTTGCGGCTGACCCCATCAATTAACCTTCCAGCACCGGGCAGGCGTCACACCGTATACGTCCACTTTCGTGTTTGCACAGTGCTGTGTTTTTATTAAACAGTTGCAGCCAGCTGGTATCTGCGACTGGCTTCGGCGCCGGGAGCAAGTCCCATTACCTAACGCCAGCGTGCCTTCTCCCGAAGTTACGGCACCATTTTGCCTAGTTCCTTCACCCGAGTTCTCTCAAGCGCCTGAGTATTCTCTACCTGACCACCTGTGTCGGTTTGGGGTACGATTTAATGTTACCTGATGCTTAGAGGCTTTTCCTGGAAGCTTGGCATCAACTACTTCATCACCGTAGTGACTCGTCATCACACCTCAGCGTTGATAAGCAACCGGATTTACCAAGTCGCTCCGCCTACATGCTTAAACCGGGACAACCGTCGCCCGGCTAGCCTAGCCTTCTCCGTCCCCCCTTCGCAGTAACACCAAGTACAGGAATATTAACCTGTTTCCCATCGACTACGCCTTTCGGCCTCGCCTTAGGGGTCGACTCACCCTGCCCCGATTAACGTTGGACAGGAACCCTTGGTCTTCCGGCGTGCGGGTTTTTCACCCGCATTATCGTTACTTATGTCAGCATTCGCACTTCTGATACCTCCAGCAACCCTCACAGGTCACCTTCAACGGCTTACAGAACGCTCCCCTACCCAACAACGCCTAAGCGTCGCTGCCGCAGCTTCGGTGCATGGTTTAGCCCCGTTACATCTTCCGCGCAGGCCGACTCGACCAGTGAGCTATTACGCTTTCTTTAAATGATGGCTGCTTCTAAGCCAACATCCTGGCTGTCTGTGCCTTCCCACATCGTTTCCCACTTAACCATGACTTTGGGACCTTAGCTGGCGGTCTGGGTTGTTTCCCTCTTCACGACGGACGTTAGCACCCGCCGTGTGTCTCCCGTGATAACATTCTTCGGTATTCGGAGTTTGCATCGGTTTGGTAAGTCGGGATGACCCCCTAGCCGAAACAGTGCTCTACCCCCGAAGATGAGTTCACGAGGCGCTACCTAAATAGCTTTCGGGGAGAACCAGCTATCTCCCGGTTTGATTGGCCTTTCACCCCCAGCCACAAGTCATCCGCTAATTTTTCAACATTAGTCGGTTCGGTCCTCCAGTTAGTGTTACCCAACCTTCAACCTGCCCATGGCTAGATCACCGGGTTTCGGGTCTATACCTTGCAACTAGACGCCCAGTTAAGACTCGGTTTCCCTACGGCTCCCCTATTCGGTTAACCTTGCTACAAAATATAAGTCGCTGACCCATTATACAAAAGGTACGCAGTCACCCAACTAGTAGGCTCCCACTGCTTGTACGTACACGGTTTCAGGTTCTATTTCACTCCCCTCGCCGGGGTTCTTTTCGCCTTTCCCTCACGGTACTGGTTCACTATCGGTCAGTCAGGAGTATTTAGCCTTGGAGGATGGTCCCCCCATATTCAGACAGGATGTCACGTGTCCCGCCCTACTCATCGAGTTCACAGAATGCGTGTTTTGGTGTACGGGACTATCACCCTGTACCGTGCGACTTTCCAGACGCTTCCACTAACACACAAACTGATTCAGACTCTGGGCTCTTCCCCGTTCGCTCGCCGCTACTGGGGGAATCTCGGTTGATTTCTTTTCCTCGGGGTACTTAGATGTTTCAGTTCCCCCGGTTCGCCTTGCATGGCTATGTATTCACCATGCAATAGTGCAACGAATTGCACTGGGTTTCCCCATTCGGGTATCGTCGGTTATAACGGTTCATATCACCTTACCGACGCTTTTCGCAGATTAGCACGCCCTTCATCGCCTCTGACTGCCTAGGCATCCACCGTGTACGCTTAGTCGCTTAACCTCACAACCCAAAGGTGTTTTTCGTTATTGGTGTGGCTGTGAACACACTCTGCTATGTTGTGCAGTGCGCGCAATCCTCATGAACGTTAAGTTCACTCCGGTTGCTGTGCGCTGTACGCCTTGCTGAGTGTCTTCTCGCTCACACTGCAACAAGGATTAACCCATTGGCATTGCGATTATTTGAGAGACTCTAATACAGGGTAATCCTTATCTCAGTACATCTACGGAGAGATAAGTTTCAGCTGTATTGTTTCAATTTTCAGCTTGTTCCAGATTGTTAAAGAGCAATATTTCACAACCCACTGTGTCTACGACCGCAGTACGTTTTGAAATAGTTTTTTTATATGGTGGAGCTAAGCGGGATCGAACCGCTGACCTCCTGCGTGCAAGGCAGGCGCTCTCCCAGCTGAGCTATAGCCCCATATAAAAAGCAAAATACCTTATCGGCATAACTCATTCTCAGACAAGACGCAGTCACGCGACGTTTATGGGTATAACCGCGTGTGTCTGTAACGCAGTATGAGGATGAGTTGGTGGGTCTGAGTGGACTTGAACCACCGACCTCACCCTTATCAGGGGTGCGCTCTAACCACCTGAGCTACAGACCCAACAAGGTACTAAAGCCCGACTAATCTCTCAGCCCGGCCTTATTTGCTCGTTACTTTCTATCAGACAATCTGTGTGGACACTGCGCAATGCGTATCGTTTAGGTAAGGAGGTGATCCAACCGCAGGTTCCCCTACGGTTACCTTGTTACGACTTCACCCCAGTCATGAATCACAAAGTGGTAAGCGCCCTCCCGAAGGTTAAGCTACCTACTTCTTTTGCAACCCACTCCCATGGTGTGACGGGCGGTGTGTACAAGGCCCGGGAACGTATTCACCGTAGCATTCTGATCTACGATTACTAGCGATTCCGACTTCATGGAGTCGAGTTGCAGACTCCAATCCGGACTACGACAGACTTTATGTGGTCCGCTTGCTCTCGCGAGTTCGCTTCACTTTGTATCTGCCATTGTAGCACGTGTGTAGCCCTACTCGTAAGGGCCATGATGACTTGACGTCATCCCCACCTTCCTCCGGTTTGTCACCGGCAGTCTCCCTTGAGTTCCCACCATTACGTGCTGGCAACAAAGGATAAGGGTTGCGCTCGTTGCGGGACTTAACCCAACATTTCACAACACGAGCTGACGACAGCCATGCAGCACCTGTCTCACAGTTCCCGAAGGCACCTAAGCATCTCTGCTAAGTTCTGTGGATGTCAAGAGTAGGTAAGGTTCTTCGCGTTGCATCGAATTAAACCACATGCTCCACCGCTTGTGCGGGCCCCCGTCAATTCATTTGAGTTTTAACCTTGCGGCCGTACTCCCCAGGCGGTCGACTTAACGCGTTAGCTCCGGAAGCCACGCCTCAAGGGCACAACCTCCAAGTCGACATCGTTTACAGCGTGGACTACCAGGGTATCTAATCCTGTTTGCTCCCCACGCTTTCGCACCTGAGCGTCAGTCTTTGTCCAGGGGGCCGCCTTCGCCACCGGTATTCCTCCAGATCTCTACGCATTTCACCGCTACACCTGGAATTCTACCCCCCTCTACAAGACTCTAGCTTGCCAGTTTCAAATGCAGTTCCCACGTTAAGCGCGGGGATTTCACATCTGACTTAACAAACCGCCTGCGTGCGCTTTACGCCCAGTAATTCCGATTAACGCTTGCACCCTCCGTATTACCGCGGCTGCTGGCACGGAGTTAGCCGGTGCTTCTTCTGCGAGTAACGTCAATCAACCGTGCTATTAACACGACTGCCTTCCTCCTCGCTGAAAGTGCTTTACAACCCGAAGGCCTTCTTCACACACGCGGCATGGCTGCATCAGGCTTGCGCCCATTGTGCAATATTCCCCACTGCTGCCTCCCGTAGGAGTCTGGACCGTGTCTCAGTTCCAGTGTGGCTGGTCATCCTCTCAGACCAGCTAGGGATCGTCGCCTAGGTGAGCCATTACCCCACCTACTAGCTAATCCCATCTGGGCACATCCGATGGCGTGAGGCCCGAAGGTCCCCCACTTTGGTCCGAAGACGTTATGCGGTATTAGCTACCGTTTCCAGTAGTTATCCCCCTCCATCAGGCAGTTTCCCAGACATTACTCACCCGTCCGCCGCTCGCCGGCAAAGTAGTAAACTACTTCCCGCTGCCGCTCGACTTGCATGTGTTAGGCCTGCCGCCAGCGTTCAATCTGAGCCATGATCAAACTCTTCAATTTAAGATTTGTTTGATTTGCTATGAGTTAACATAGCGATGCTCAAAGATTACTTTCTGCAAATATGCATTCGAACCGAAGTTCAAATGTGTACTGCTTTGGTCACTCTTCAAGACTTTGATATTTCTTCTGCCTGCCGAAACAGGCGTCGATATCGTCTTGCGAGTGCCCACACAGATTGTCTGATAAATTGTTAAAGAGCGTTCGTTACCCGTTTGCCTTGCGGCGAATCTTACGGTAACGCGGGAGGCAGATAATACGCTTTCCCGCTGAAGAGTCAAGAGTTTATTTGGTTTCTTTCGAAGTCAAACTCAATCATTTCTCTTCCTGACCCGGCGAAGTGTGTTTCGTTGTTCCCGGTCAGTGGAGGCGCATTATAGGGAGTTCCTGACAGCCTGCAACCCCTAATTTCAAAAAACTTTTCAACCGCTGAATCTTTAGTCAAAACGCCGTTAAATTGGCAGTTTTTCCAGCGTTGGAAAGCCATACCCCTGTAATACGGGCAATAAAGCATCAGTATCCGCGTTCAATGCCATGCAATAAGCGATGTTCTCATCCTGAGAAGAAACGACATTTTCTTGAGAAGAGATAAGCCAGGCAGTACGGCGGGCAATTGCTGCACCAGAATCGACCATTCGGGTGCCTTCTGGCAATACTTGCGCTAACTCTTCAGTTAATAGAGGGAAATGGGTGCAACCTAAAACGATGGTATCTGGCGGTTCACGCATGGCGAGCCACGGATGAAGGATTTTCTTTAATGCTTCCTTCGGAACAACACCACCATGCAACTTGGTTTCCGCCAGCTCCACCAGCTCAGATGATCCCAGTAACTCAATTTTGCAGTCTGTCGCAAAGCGCTCTATCAAATCACGAGTATAAGAAGCATGAACTGTGCCACGGGTCGCCAGTAAACCGACCACGCCATTACGGGTTAGCCGCACCGCCGGTTTGATAGCAGGGACCACACCGACAACAGGAAAAGCAAAACGCTCACGTAAAGCAGGAAGGGAGACGGTGCTGGCGGTGTTACAGGCGATGACCACAATTGCCAACGGGTGGCGCTGCTGTACGGCAGTGACAATTTCCACGACCCGCTCAATGATGAATTCGCCCGACTTTTCCCCATAAGGGAACGCGACGTTGTCGAAAGCATATATATAGTGGAGATCCGGCAGCAATTGCCGAATCTCCTGATAGACAGACAGCCCACCAACACCTGAGTCGAAAATCAGCGCTGTCGGGCGAGGAGCAGTATCAGCCTTAGAAGTTGTAACTTCCTGTGAGGTAATACTCTCGTCCAGCGGTTTTATAGCCATAAGCCGTTTCGTAATCTTTATCAAACAGGTTAGCAATTCTACCACGAACTGTTAGATGAGAAGTAACCGGATAAGCCGCTGAAACATCTACCGTGCTATAACTCGGCAATTCACGCTGAGTCGAGCTATAAGCAGAGGTACTATTGTCATAGCGTTTACCGTAATACTGATACGAAACGTCCATATCCAGTTTGAACATCGTCCAATCCAACTGATACTTGGCTTGCTGTTTAGAACGGCGGGCTAATACTTCGTTATTCTTATCATTACGTGGGTCCATATATTGTAATGTGACCTGATGATTGAAAATGCCGGTATCGAAGTTGCCCGTCCATTCAACACCTTTTATTGTTGCCGAATCGACATTGTAATACTGCCCCTTGTAAGTATTTGGGTCAGAGTAGTAATCAATCAGGTTTTCAATTTTGTAGTGATAAGCAGACAAGCGCCAATTAAGTGGCCCAGTCAGCCCTTCCAAGCCCGCTTCCCATTGGCGAGATTCTTCCGGCTTAAGGTCACTGTTGGATATGATCTCAAAGCGCTGCGAGCCATATTGCTGACCCAAGGAGGGTGCCAGGAATCCCGTGCCATAAGACACAGTCGCGCGATAGTCGGGAACAAACTCCCAGCCTGCCGCTGTTTGCCATGTTTCATGCCAGCCAAATTGCTCATCTTTGTCTGCACGGCCAGAGGCTTCTAGCGTCACGTTATCGAATTTCTGCTGCCCACTGAGATATAAACCGGTGTTATCGCGTTTATAAGTATCAGAGATAGTCTGGCTCGATGAGGTCAAACGCTGTTGCTGCCAGTCGAGTCCCCCGCTCAGCGTCCCACTTTCAAAGCTGTAAGTGTTACCCCATTGCACGTTACGTTGGTCCATATTGTCCAGCGTGGTAGCCACACCATAACGGCCATATTGGCGACTAAAGTTGTAGTCTTTATATTTCTGATAGCTACCGATTAATTGTGAGGAGTAGGCCCCCGAGGCGTAACGCAACCCAGCATCATAGGTGTGGTTATAGAGCCGCTCTTCATCACCGCTGTAAGCTGGGCTGAAAGGGATGCTGCCCACATCGTAATCCGTATTGTTAGTGTAACCATAGCCTCTGACGAAACCGGATACCTCTTGATTGAACTGGTGCTCCAGCCCGGCCCAGAAATTTTTATTACGAAAACCGTCCCGATCGCTATCGACTGGATTGGGTGAGTCAGGTTTGATATTAAAACCGTTGGTGGTTTGATAACCGCCCGCCAGCGTTGCCAAAGTATCACCAAAGCGCTGACGAACACTGCCATCATATTGCTGGTAACCTTTAGAACCAACGCCCGCATTAATCTGTGCGCCCTCTTGATCTGTCTGTGTGATGACGTTAATGACGCCACCAATGGCACCCGAACCATATACCGCAGAACGTGGTCCACGGATATATTCAACCCGTTGCACCAAAGAGATAGGGATTTGATTGAAGTTAACAGTATTGACAATACCGGTACGCGCAAGGGGAATACCGTCAATTAATACCAGCACATGGCGGGCTTCAGTACCACGGATATACATAGAAGAACCTTGGCCTAATCCCCCGGTTTGCGCTATATCAACGCCAGGCAACCGGCGCATCACTTCATTGAGGCTTTTTGCCTGCCAGCGGTCAATATCGTCGCGAGTAACAATATCGGTGGGTGCCAACACGGTAGAAACCGGTTGTTTGAATCGGCTGGCGGTAACCACCATTTCATCTTTATTACTTGTTGCGGTACTGTCCTGCGCCCATCCAGAAAAGGCTGTCACAGAAAGGGCTGTGAACAGCGTATATTTTTTAATTGTCATTAGAAAAGCATCCAAGCTTAATTAGCGGATGCCGCAGTGCCGTGGCCGGTGGTACGCGACGACCACGAATATTGCGACGTTATACCGGCAGGTTTTCGGGCTTGGGATCTCTGTTATCTGACTATGAATAAAACAGAGCGGGCGATGACTTCCCATCCTTACGGACAGTGTCTGGTTGAAACCTATCGCCGTGACTTCCCCTTACCGCTGCGCGTCAGCTCCGGATTTACACCGGATTCCCTTTTAACTCTTAAGTGTTTAAGTAACAGCATGAGGCCGGACCGCAATGCTACGATCAAGTAAAATAGATATCTAGACTTCCATTATTGTTACGCTGAATAAATACGACAAAACTGGACATCACTCCCACTTTCCCTACAATCCGCAGCAGTAACCCTTTCTTATAATGCCCAGACGAGAAGAAACATGACGCCCGACATCCTGCCGACCGACAGCTACGACCAACAACTGGCAGAAAAATCTGCCCGTCTTCAGGCGATGATGTCGCCGTTCCAGGCTCCTGCTGCGGAAATATTCCGTTCTCCGGTAGAACATTACCGCATGAGAGCCGAGTTTCGGGTTTGGCATGATGAAGACGATCTGTACCACATCATGTTTGACCAGCAGACCAAGCAACGCATTCGGGTTGAGCAGTTTCCGGTAGCGAATTTGCTGATTAATCGTTTGATGAGCGTACTGATGACCGCTATTCGTGCGGAGCCTCTGTTACGACGAAAACTGTTCCAGATTGATTACTTATCGACGATGAGCGGCAAGCTGATAGCTTCTTTACTGTATCACCGCCAATTAGATGAGGAGTGGCAACAGAAGGCGCTGGTGTTACGCGATCAGCTACGGGCGCAAGGCTTTGACGTGCAATTGATCGGGCGGGCAGCAAAAACTAAGATCATGTTGGATCACGACTATATAGATGAGGTGCTGCCGGTTGCCGGGCGCGATATGATCTACCGTCAGGTAGAGAATAGCTTTACCCAACCTAATGCTGCGGTGAATATCCATATGCTGGAATGGGCAATTGATGTTACCCAGAACGCCAGCGGTGATTTGCTGGAGTTATACTGCGGTAACGGCAACTTCTCACTGGCGCTGGCGCGTAACTTTGAACGGGTATTGGCAACAGAAATTGCCAAACCGTCGGTGGCAGCAGCGCAATATAATATTTCGGCTAATAATATCGATAACGTGCAGATTATCCGTATGTCGGCTGAAGAATTCACCCAAGCGATGCAAGGAATACGCGAGTTTAACCGCTTGAAAGGTATTGATCTGAGCAGTTATAACTGCGAAACCATTTTTGTCGATCCACCACGCAGTGGGCTGGATGACGAAACGCTCAAAATGGTACAAGGTTACCCGCGTATTCTTTATATCTCCTGTAACCCAGAAACGCTGTGCGCCAATCTGGAACAGTTACAGCACACGCATAAAATCAGCCGGTTAGCGCTATTTGATCAGTTCCCTTATACCCATCATATGGAGTGCGGGGTATTGCTGGAAAAACGCGACTGACGGGAAGCTAAAATACCAAAGGGCAACGCTCTGTTGCCCTTTGTCATGATGATGGTATATCACTTTCTGAAACAGACCGTTTTTAAGTCATTACGACGGTGGATTATCCGAACACCCGGTGTCCACCTCAGTCTGTGCCGATTTGCGGGTTTTTAGTTTGAAGATGATCCAGAACACCAGCACGACACTGAGGATCGAAGGGACAAAGTTAGAACCCATCGCTGGATGCTCAACCCGAACAATCGCGCTGTAGAGCAAGATCCCGAGCAGAAAACACGCCGATGCCAGCACCGGTATCCCTTGCGGCATAGCAAAATTAAGATAGCGCTGATGCAGGCAATAGATTGCCAATATTAATGTCAGCAGCGGAAAAATAGAAAAAGGCACAAAGGCGCTGAATAACACGTTAAATGAACCGTTTATTGCCAACCCGGTAATTAGTGCCAGTAGCAACGTGCCCATTTCGCGGTGAGGTTGTTTTTCCGAGAAAGATTGTTTTTTAGAGCAAGATTGTTCCATATTTTCCTTACCTTATTAAACGCGGGATGCAGCGAGCTTCTCCTGCTCGCGACGATACCAATAATAAGCTCCCTTCGAGATCATCCGCAGTTGTAACACCAGCCGTTCCTCTAACTGCCGCCGTTGTTCGGCATCAACGTCCAGCGCTTCTGCACCCGCACTGAAGACAATGGTGACCATCGCCTCTGCTTGCGCCTCGGTGAAACTGCGCGGCATGTGATTCTCCAGTTCGAGATAATCCGCCAGTTCAGCGATAAAATGCTGAATTTCACGCGCAACCGCCGCACGGAAAGCCGCTGAAGTCCCGGAACGCTCACGGAGCAACAAGCGAAATGCATTAGGATTATTGCCAATAAATTCCATAAAGGTGGATACTGACGTGCGAATAACGCTGCCGCCCTTGGCAATCCGTTGACGAGCCTGACGCATCAGTTGGCGCAACATCAGGCCGCTTTCATCGACCATTGTCAGGCCAAGTTCGTCAACATCTCGAAAATGCCGGTAAAAAGAAGTCGGCGCAATACCCGCCTCACGAGAGACTTCGCGCAGACTCAGGCTGGCAAAACTCCGTTCAGCGCTCAATTGGCTAAACGCCGCCTCGATAAGGGAACGACGAGTCCGCTCTTTTTGTTGTGCTCTGACGCCCATAATCGTACCCAAGGGATATCCAAACTCTCAATCTAAGACATATAGTCAACAATATACCAAACTTTATAGTAACAACCGTTATACAACCGCATTTTCACAACACTGAATTGTGGCTTTACAGCACACATCACGATGATTTACCTATTGTTGGTTGGGTTATAGTCGGGACAATGTTAATATCGCGTTGTAATTTTGTATAAAAATAGGTCTCTCCTACATGCAACAGCACTCCCATTTTGATGCCATTGTTATTGGCTCGGGTCCTGGCGGTGAAGGTGCCGCTATGGGGTTGGTCAAGCAAGGTGCCCGCGTTGCCGTGATCGAACGGTACAACAATGTGGGCGGCGGATGTACCCATTGGGGCACCATCCCATCCAAAGCTTTACGCCACGCCGTTAGCCGAATTATTGAATTCAATCAAAACCCACTTTACAGCGACAATGCCCGAACCATCAGTTCTTCTTTCGCTGATATTTTAAACCATGCGGACCGCGTTATTAACCAGCAAACCCGTATGCGTCAAGGCTTTTACGATCGCAATCACTGCCAGATGTTCTCCGGTGATGCCAGTTTTATAGATGCCAATACCATCAATGTGCGTTATGCCGACGGCACCAGCGATACATTGCGCGCTGACAACATCGTGATTGCCACCGGTTCACGCCCCTATCGCCCAGCAAACGTTGATTTTACCCACGAACGTATTTACGACAGTGATACCATCTTGCAACTCAGCCATGAACCACAGCATGTCATTATCTATGGCGCAGGAGTGATTGGCTGCGAATATGCTTCCATTTTCCGTGGCTTGAGTGTCAAAGTTGATTTAATCAATACCCGCGACCGTCTGCTGGCATTCCTCGATCAGGAAATGTCCGATGCCCTCTCTTATCATTTCTGGAATAACGGCGTGGTTATCCGCCATAACGAAGAATTTGAGCAAATTGAAGGGACGGTTGATGGGGTTATTGTTCATCTAAAATCAGGCAAAAAGGTCAAAGCGGATTGTTTGCTGTATGCCAATGGACGCACCGGTAATACCAGTGGCTTAGGCTTGGAAAAGATTGGGCTGGAAGCGGATAGCCGTGGTCTGTTGAAGGTCAACAGCATGTATCAGACAGCGCTTTCCCATGTGTATGCGGTTGGGGATGTGATTGGCTACCCAAGTCTGGCCTCTGCGGCTTACGACCAAGGGCGAATTGCAGCACAAGCGATGATCAAAGGCGAAGCGAATACTCACCTGATTGAAGATATTCCAACCGGTATTTACACCATTCCTGAAATCAGCTCGGTCGGTAAAACCGAGCAGGATCTGACAGCGATGAAAGTGCCTTACGAAGTGGGCCGCGCGCAGTTTAAGCATCTGGCGCGAGCACAAATCGTCGGCATGGATACCGGCAGCTTAAAAATCCTGTTCCATCGGGAAACTAAGCAGATTCTGGGTATTCATTGCTTTGGCGAACGTGCGGCGGAGATTATCCACATCGGTCAGGCCATCATGGAGCAAAAAGGTGAAGGTAATACTCTCGAATATTTCGTCAATACTACCTTCAACTACCCGACGATGGCTGAAGCCTACCGAGTGGCAGCACTCAATGGCTTAAACCGCTTGTTCTAACGTTTCGGTTATAGCTGCCTGACTCATACGCGGTTGCATGTGCTCACGTATCGCCTCGGCCAGTTGCTCATAGCGGCCACGCAATGGGGAACCAGGGCGATACACCAATGCAATAGTACGTTTAGGCACAGGTTTGTAGCACTCCAGATAACATACACCGTCACGCTTTCTTTCATTCGGCACCGCCAGCGATGGCAGTAGAGTAATGCCGCTCCCGGCTGCGACCATATTGCGCAGAGTTTCCAGACTTGTGGCGCGGAAATGGGTATCTTCATCAGCACCGGCCTGGAAACAAAAGCCCATCGCCTGATCGCGCAAGCAGTGGCCGTCTTCCAGCATCAATAACTTCTCGCCCGCCAGTTCGTGCATTTGCACCCGCTCACGATCCGCCCACGGATGATCGGCATAAATAGCCAGGCTCATCGGCTCATCAAAGAGTGGGACTTCGATAAAGGCTTCTGTCTCTTTGACCAGCGCCAGAATAGCGCAATCGAGTTTACCGCTGTCTAACTGAGCCAAAAGATTCTGCGTTTGTGCTTCATGCAGGTACATCTCCAATTTCGGGAAGGCCCGATGCAGCATAGGGATGATTTGCGGTAACAAATAAGGTCCGACGGTAGGAATAAGCCCAATATGCAACGGGCCAGACATACTTTCGCCCTGCAAGCTGGCCATCTCTTTAAGCACTTTCACTTCGCGCAAGACGGTTCTGGCTTGCTCCACCAGCAATAACCCGGCTTGAGTAAACAGTACTTTACGGCTGGTTCGCTCTAACAACATCACGCCCAGTTCATCTTCCAACTTGCGAATCTGGCCGCTTAATGTGGGTTGGCTGACGTGGCAAGAGTCGGCGGCACGCCGGAAATGCCTGAATTCAGCCAGCGCCACCAGGTATTCTAAATCACGAATATTCATCGGTGCTCCGCTTTATGATAGCCATTGACGATAGATAAGATAGCAATCAGTGATTAGAACTATCAAGTGATAAAATGAATAATGTGTCCCAACGAAGCGATACCCAGAAGAATCTGAATATTTCATTTTTCAATTAAGGAGTTACAGATGTTTACCCGCCAAGAAGGTAAAAAAATCCCACAGGTGACATTCCATACCCGTCAGGGCGACCAGTGGGTTGACGTAACCACCGACGAGCTATTTAGCAACAAAACAGTGATTGTTTTCTCACTGCCGGGTGCCTTTACCCCGACTTGTTCCTCCAGCCATCTGCCGCGTTATAACGAGCTGGCCGGTGTATTTAAACAGCACGGTGTTGATAGCATTTTGTGTGTCTCCGTCAATGATACTTTCGTGATGAATGCCTGGAAGTCTGACCAACATGCTGAAAATATCACCTTTATTCCTGACGGTAATGGCGAATTCACCAAAGGCATGAACATGCTGGTTGAAAAAGCTGATCTGGGCTTTGGGCCACGCTCATGGCGCTACTCCATGCTGGTGCGTAACGGCGTGGTTGAGAAAATGTTTGTTGAGCCAAATAAGCCAGGCGACCCGTTTGAAGTGTCCGATGCCGATACCATGCTGAAGTATCTGGCCCCTGATTTTAAAGTACAGGAATCTGTATCTGTCTTTACTAAACCAGGCTGCCCATTCTGCACCAAAGCAAAACAGATGTTGCAAGAACGTGGGATTCAGTATGAAGAGATCGTGCTGGGTAAAGATGCAACTACCGTCAGCCTGCGCGCAGTGACAGGCCGTGGAACCGTACCACAAGTGTTTATCGGTGGCCGCCACATTGGTGGTAGTGATGATTTAGAGAATTACTTATCCGCTTAATAATATTAATAGAATGAAAATATAGTGATTTAACTTGGTAGGCTTCGGCCTACCTTTTTTTCCTGTTATGGAGCAGACATGAAAACCTTAAACGTTGATGTCGCCGTGATTGGCGGCGGCACCGCTGGGCTTGGCGCTTATCGCGCTGCCAAACTATCAACCCCTAGCGTGGTAATGATTGAAGGCGGCGAGTACGGTACTACCTGTGCCCGTGTCGGTTGTATGCCATCCAAACTACTGATTGCGGCGGCTGAAGCGGCGCATCAGATTGAAAAAGCCCACGAGTTCGGTATTCACCCACAAGGCAGTACCAAGATTGATGGCGGTGAAGTAATGGATCGCGTAAAACGCGAGCGTGACCGTTTTGTCGGTTTTGTATTGGAAGGTGTCGATAACATCCCTGCTACTGACAAAATTAAGGGGTATGCCCGTTTTATTGATGATAACACTCTACAAATTGATGATAATACACGCATTATTGCACAGCGCATTGTGATTGCTACCGGTTCTCGCCCAAGCTGGCCCGCCGCCTGGAATGAGCTGGGTGACCGTCTGATTGTCAACGATGATGTCTTTAACTGGGATGAGCTGCCAGAATCAGTGGCTATTTTCGGCCCCGGCGTTATCGGGTTGGAACTGGGTCAGGCACTGCATCGGTTAGGCGTTCAAGTCAAAATGTTCGGTGTTGGTGGTGGTGTTGGCCCTCTGACCGACAGCATTGTACGCAATTACGCAGCAAAAACGCTGGGTGAAGAGTTCTATCTTGATCCCGATGTGAACGTTGAAATCATGCAGCGCGAAGGGGACAAAGTCTTTATCCGTTATCGGGATAAAGCCGATAAATCACAAGAGATTATGGTGGATTACGTTCTGGCCGCCACCGGTCGCCGCCCAAATGTGGATAAGTTAGGTCTGGAAAATACCTCACTGACCCTTGATGAGCGCGGTGTGCCGCAAGCTGACCGGTTGACGATGCAAACCAGCGTGCCACATATCTTTATTGCCGGTGATGCCAGCAACCAATTGCCGTTATTGCATGAAGCCAGCGATCAGGCTCGTATTGCCGGTGTGAATGCCGGTGGATTCCCCGAAGTCGTACCCGGTTTACGCCGCAGCCCAATTTCCGTGGTGTTTTCTGATCCGCAAATGGCAATGGTAGGCTCCACTTTCCGCGAATTGGCACAAAAATTCAGTGCCTGCGGGTGCTTTGAGATTGGTGAAGCCTCTTTTGAAGATCAGGGCCGCTCGCGTGTCATGCTGAAAAATAAAGGTATTTTGCGAGTTTACGGTGAACAAGGTACCGGCCGTTTCCTTGGCGCTGAAATGATGGGGCCAGGTGCTGAGCATATCGCGCACCTACTGGCATGGGCGCATCAGCAACAAATGACGGTCGATCAAATGTTGGATATGCCGTTTTACCATCCGGTGATTGAGGAGGGTTTACGTACTGCGCTGCGCGATTTGCAGTCCAAATTACGATTAGGTGCTGATGAAGCTGAACGCTGCCTACGTTGCCCAGGTGAATAATCCGGCGAACTGGCATTTCTGACTGACCAGACCGGGTTTTATACCCGCTCACGGCGAATCAGTCTTGCAAGGTGAAGATAGGCGGGGAGTAAAGCGCCCGCGCCAAGGATGGCGCGGCGCGAACCTACATGAACGTATTTATGGCGTCGTTGCGAAAGCCCTCTGTTTAGTAAAACCAGAAAACACTCTCAGCGTGTATTTTTAATATTAAAATCAATCGGTAAGGTTATTTTCACTTGCCCGTGCGTTAACATCTCGGCGGGCGGTTTAGGCAAAGGTTGGGCGCGCTGAACGGTAGCCAGTGCCTCGCGATCCAAAATCGCGGTTCCGCTACTATTAATCAGTTGAACCGAAAGAACATGCCCATCTTTATTGACCACAAAACGAACAGTCGCTGACCCCTGCCTGCGCTGCTTTCTGGCACCCGGTGGATAACGTTTGAAGTCTAGTAGGTGCCCTTGTAGACGGTTTCTCCAGTTTATTTTAGCCTGCCGATTGTGCGTTGAATCGCTGTTTACCGCAGCGGCAACGTGGTGACTTTCACCTGACAGCGTAGCGCTGCTTGCCACTGCGGGGGGAGATGGCTTACTCGGATTCTGCTGTTTTTTCTCAACCACCGGTTTGCGCGCTTTCACCGCTTCCTGTTGAGGGCGGTCAGCCTTTATCGGCTCTTTTTTAGCAACAATCAATAGCGCATCAGGCTGTTCTGGCGCAGTGAGAGAGTCGTTCACCTCTTCTGGCTGGCTTTCCTGTTGTTCAATCTCTGGCTCACTAAAATCCTGAGATAGCCCCACAGCAGGAGTTTGCTGAGAATTAGGGGTAAACTCGGGGTCGCTCGACAACATCAGCATCACAGCAGCAGGGAGATCTTCTGTTAGGATAACGGGTACAAAGGGTGCACTCAGCAACCAAAGTAAATAGATATGAACTCCCCCAGTGCAGAATGCACTCCCCCACCAAAGCCTAATGTTGCTACTGTTTCGTAGTAATCTGTTCATCAATAAAATCACTGAATTCCTTTATATTTCAATCAAATTAAACACGCTAACCTGGATTCCTACTCTTCAGCTAATGCCATATGCAAACGATCAGTTAGAGGTTTAAACAGATAATTGAGCAGCGAGCGCTCGCCGGTACGAATGAAAACATCGACAGACATACCAGGGCGAATTGCCAGTGCAGTTTGAGCGATATCAATCGCGACGGTGAGAGGATAGTAGGGCTGCAAGGTCTGTGGATGCTGGATGCGGTCAGCGCCAACATGTAAAACAGAACCCTGCAATTTAGGGGTATTACTCTGATTAAAAGCAGAAAAATTCAGATCAACGGGTAAACCGATCGCCACCTTGTCAATTAGCTCAACGGGTAACTGGGCTTCAATTAATAACGGCTGCCCACTGGGAACCAACTCCATTAATGTCTGCCCGGTACTGACCACGCCCCCAATGGTATGCTGAGCAATCGCGATGACGACCCCGCTGACCGGTGCATAGAGACGAGTATTCTCCAATTCATATTCCGTAATGCTCAAACGCTGGGCGAACTCTTGTGTACTTTGCTGCGCTTTAGCCAATTGCTCGCGGTTTTCACTTTGATATTGCTCATGTCGCTGTGAAATATGTTGCTCAGTTTCATCGATCAGCTTATGAGTCTCCGCAATATCACTGGTGTCCTGATCTATCTGTGCATGTAGTGAAAGAGCCTGACGCTCCATATCCAGCAACTGATTTTTGGCAACATGACCATTTTTCGCCAGCAATTGGATACCTTGTAGTTGGCGTTGGAATAAGTCGGATTGGCGCTGATTATTACTCCGCATCACCTGCAAACCCTTGAGCCGATCCTGGTATCGAGTAATTTGTGCAGATAATCGGGCGATCTCGCTTAGTTGAGCCTGACGGCGATGCTGGAAAAGCTGCCGCTGCAACACAATGTTACGCTCAACCAAAGAGTGCTCAGGATGATCGAGCAATATCTGAGGGAAACTAATTTCAGCCAGTTCATTCTGCTCCGCGGCTAAACGGGTTTCCTGTGCCAACGCACTCAGATACTGATGCTGTAGATTATCCCGCTGGTTACGTATCACCGTATCATCCAGTGTAATCAGTAACTGACCCGCAATAACCTCATCCCCCTCCACGACATGTAACTGCTGGATTCGCCCCCCTTGCAGCGACTGGATCACTTTGCGGTTTTCCGCGACCACCACCTTTCCCATCACGGCAATCCCTTTATCCAACGGTGCCAAACCTGCCCAAAGTAAAAAACCCACAAAACCCGCCAAAACCATGACACCGCCAAGACTGAGGTAAGCCGCACTATTGGTCTGAAGCCGAGGTGCCCTTCGCTGCTGGGGTGTCGAATGACCTGAATCAGGTAACATCATTTATCTCCGTCCGTGGTTTTTATGATTATGATTTTTGTGATGCAGTGCGGATGGGGGCAACACCATATGACATGCCGCTCCCCCACGTTTTACGCGTGGCCTCAGCAGGAGCTACCGCCTTAGCTTTAGTCTGAGAGCTTTGCAATATCGTTTGAGTGCTACCGAATAACTCCATTTGGCCATTTTTCAAAAACAGCAAATAATCGCTACCCGATAACAGTTCTGGTTTATGGGTTACCATCACAATGGTACTGCCTTGCTGTTTTAATTGGCTGATACTGGCTAATAAGGCGTCTTCGCCAATCTTATCCAGACTGGCATTGGGTTCATCAAGCACGATAAGCCGTGGCATACCATACATGGCCCGCGCCAATGCAATTCGCTGCCGCTGCCCCCCAGATAGTCCCTCGCCGTCATCCCCTAACGGGGTGTCATAGCCTTGTGGCAGATGTAGAATCAAATTATGCACATCAGCCCGTTGTGCGGCCGCGATAACTTTTGCAGTATCAATCGGGCCAAAACGCGCAATATTTTCAGCGATCGAGCCACGAAATAGCTGGATATCTTGGGGCAGGTAACCAATAAATTCCCCTAAATGACTTTTATCCCACTGAGAAAGATCCGCGCTGTCCAGACGAACCGAACCACTGAACGCGGTTTGGCTCGCGACTAACAGTTTTGCCAGCGTGGTTTTACCACTGCCTGACGGCCCCAACACCCCCAGAACATCACCCGGTTGCAGTTCAAAGTTGATAGATTGCAGAACCGGGGTATGCGTGCCCGGCTTGCAAACGGTAAGTTGTGTCACGCTCAATCTCCCCTGAGGCGGCGGCAGAATCATACCGGTCACGGGCAGAGGGTGTTGCGCTAGCAGAGATGAGAGACGTTGGTAAGCCAACCGCGTGTGGCTCCACTGTTTCCACACCGCAATGAGCTGGTCAATTGGCCCGAGCACCCGGCCAACCAAGATAGAACCAGCAATCATCACGCCAGCGGTAATCGCCCCATCGATTACCAGCAGCGCTCCCAGCCCTAGCATCATGGATTGCAACGCCTGACGGCTGGATTTAGATAACGCCGTCACCCGGCTACTTTTATCGCTGGCAATATTTTGCTGGTAGAGAAAATGTGAATGCTGCTTCAACCAGCGCTCACGCAACGCTTTTAGCATCCCCATCGCTTGAATGGCATCCGCGTTTCGCAGATTCGCATTCGCCTGTTGCGTCGCTTGTGAGGTGATGGTTGAGGCTTCCTTCAATGGTTTTTTGCATATCACATGGTTGATCCAGGCAAGGAAAACCAGTAGAACCGCGCCCAGCCCCGCCAATACACCAAGCCAGGGGTGAAGAATAAAGATCACCAGCAAATAGAATGGGAACCACGGGGCATCAAAGAAGGCGAACAGAGCATTGCCAGTCGCAAACTGCCGCAGAGTGGTCAGGTCGTTCAACGCTTGCGCAGCCTGCACTTTTTGTCCATTGAGGTTAGAAGCAAATGCCGCATTAAAAACCTGCTGATTCAATTGCATATCAATACGTGTTCCCAAACGGATAACCACGGCGCTGCGCACCCATTCTAATAAACCAATAAATGCAAATATGGCTAGCACAAGAATAGTTAGCATTAGTAACGTCATAGTATTTGCCGAAGCCAGAACACGGTCATAAACTTGCAGCATATAAATAGCCGGTGCCAGCATCAGCAAATTGATGACAGCAGTAAATAGGCCGATGCCCCAAAGGCTTTTCTTATGATGAGCCAGAGCCGAAATAAGTGTTGGTGATACCAATGAAGAACTGGCGTTTTTACTTGATTCCATGACATCCATTTCCATACTGAAAGCAGTATTATTATAAAAACTATCGTGGCTGACTTTCACTTGTGAGAATTGTTTTATTCACCAGAACACAATAATTTTCAGGACAATTTTATTTTCAGATAAATAACCACGTAACCACCGCTGTAGTGGGTAAGTAATAGAGCAGCGGTGGTATTGTTTATACAACCAGAAAATCATTTTCTGGCCACCTTTATTATGCAGCTAATAATGAGTCACTCCCGTCAGTTGCCCCTACAGTATCAATGACAGGCACATCAGCAATAGCATCAAACTGGCTGGCAATCGCCATATCTTTGAGTGGTATATTTATATCAATACCTTGGGCGGCAAGAGCCTCCAACAAGATTTCATCAGTAGTCCCATTTTTATTTTTCAAACTGGATATAAACTGATGTATGATGTTCTGCTGATTTTCGGTGGTTGATTTTAAATAATCATACTCAGCGACAATGTTTAATTCGTTTATTTTTAATTGCGGCTCTACCAGTTGTTTTGTGAGTACATTTTCATTACCTTCATGCTGAGTAACCCCGCCAGCACCAAACTCCAGACTTTCTATCTTGCCATAGTGAGTCATGTGACACAGTAGAAAGTTAATCTCACCGCTAAGAATTATCCCTGTATTATCCCCAGTACTTGCACTATTAACATTAGAGTATTGTTTGTACTGCCCCCTTACAGCGTCATTATAATAAATATTGACAAAATGACGGCCTGTTTCAGTCGGCTGAATAAAACTATCCAGCCATTTTTGGCTATATGATGCAATAGTTTCATCTTTTATATTTTCATGAAATTCGATAGTCACTGTCATAATAATATCCTTTTAATTGACGATTACGCTATAACTCATCATTGAGTCGTATTGACTACCAAGTGAATTATTCGATTCACTTGAACATCTTTATATTTAACAGACTGATTATATAGAAAATTAAGCAACTAACGATATGTCACTGTTATCAACCACACCAACCGTATCAATCACAGGTATTGGCACATCAGTAATAACCTCACTGCTGGCGAACTGGCTGGCAATCGCTAAATCTTTAAGCGGTATATCCACATCAATACCTTGAGCCTTAAGGTGTTCCAACATCGCACCTGCTTTACCTCTTATCAAGCTGTATGTGCCATGATCTATTCCGCCCTGATAGGGCTTACCGGGGTCAGAATTCAATGCACGGGATATCGAACACAGTGAATAACCAAAGTCGCCTTCAATATTTAAGCCTTCAAATTTCAGTTGTACCTGCTCAAGCTGTTTAGCCTCATTAGTGTTACCCGCATTAGCGGGTATCACCGACACACCAAATTCCAAAGATTGAATATAATTATCTTTATAAATAGCGCCTCCATCGCTACCAAATAAAGTTCCGCTAAAAATTATGGCTGTATTGCTACCCTCAATGGGGCTTTCAAATTCAGCAGAGATGATTCTATTATTATAATCAAGACTACCAGAAAAAGTACCGTAATATCTGGTAGTATGAGCAACCTCAATCAGATCACCAAAATCAGTGGCCCACTGATGAGTATAGGTAGAGATAGTTTCATCTTTAATTGATTTATCATATTTGATAGTTATTGTCATAATAATATCCTTTTAATTGACCATTACACTATGACTCATCATTGAGTCATATTAACTACCAAGTGAACTTTCATCTTCACTTGAATACGCTTATATTTAAAATTCAAAGACTGATGCTGTTATAAATTAGGCAACTAACAACATATCACTGTTATCCATGCCGACAGTATCAATAACTGGCGTATCGGTAGTCATCTCCAACTGGCTGGCAATTACCATGTTTTTTAGTGGTGTATCCACATTAATGCCTTGGGCTTTCAGAATATTGAGTAGCGGGTTCGCGTTACCTTTTAACAAATTATATATTCCCAGCTCATTACCTCCCTGATAGTAAATATCCTGCCATAAGGCATAATCCAGGGTAGGCATAGAACTTTCAACATCAGCCCGAATATCTAAGCCACTGATATCCAATTGTACTTGCTGCAATAGAAGCTGATGTGGTTGTTTACTCATGCCATCATTAACAATAGGAACCAACGTTTCGCCGAACTCCAAACTGACGCTGATACCCACAGTGGGTTGTTGGTCATTCTCTTCAACTTTTTTAAGTGCTACCACTATTGCAGCGTTACTCGCGGCCTGATTATGATGGGTACTTGCAGCGACATATTTTATGCTATCCGCAGGTGGAATAGAGTAACCAGAAGCATTAAATGTGTAATCAACTTCGGTCGTCCAAAGAATGTTACCAAAATTGGTGGCCCACTGGCTGGTATAAGAAGTGAGTGTTTCATTAGCTATTTTTTCATGATATTTAATAGTTATTGTCATATTAACATCCCTTTAATTGACGATGACTTATCTTTAAGTTAGTAATTAATTAAACGCCTAATAATATCTCGCTCCCCACAGTTGAACCTAAAGTATCAATGATTGGTGCATCAGAAATAACGTCAAACTGGCTGGCTATCGCCATATCCTTAAGCGGTGTATTTACATCAACACCTTGAGATTTAAGGACCTCGAGTAGAGGTAAAGCGTTGCCTCTTAGTAAATTGTAAATACTAAGATTAGGGTTACCTTGATGGTTATCATCCATCAACATTGCATAAAATATCTCGATATTCGACACATCAATATCATTTGAAATATCTATCCCACTAAATTTAAGCTGTACATTCTGAAGCTGGAGCTGATGAGACTCAGGATCTGCAATACCGACATCAGAAATAGCAATTAAACTATCACCAAACTCTAAACCTTCATTTCCTGGAATCAGGGGGGAATCTTCAAATACGTCAATTCCTTTCGATTTCATAATCTCGGCCGATTTAATTCCCTTAGATTCCATCACGATGGCTGCTTTACTGCTTTGAGTTTGAGAATGGCTATTTTTTTGAATAGCTAACTTAACGCCAGCATTAGGGTAATTAGGGCCTGCCGAGTAAATATCATATTGACATTCACATGATTGCTGAACTATATCACCAAAATCAGTGGCCCACTGCTGGGCATAAGAAGAAATAGTTTCATCTTTAAATTTCTCCTGATATTTAATAGTGACTATCATATTAAAATCCTTTTAATTAACGATATGAGTTATTGTTAATCCATATCCATCTGAAAGTAATCTAATAATCTCGCCTGGACAATTTAATTAATGTTTGAATATATTATTTTGATATGAACCGTCATGAACCACCGCCGTAATCATAATGTGACCAGAGTACAGCGGTGGCGCACTTACACTAAATATTACAAACACACTAACACTTATTACACAACAGCCAGAGCTAACCAGAAAATCCTTTTCCGGTCATCTTACTTAAGCAGCTATCGGCGTCAGCATATAGCTGCTTTCAGCTATCCCAACGATATCAATCATTGGTGCATCTGATGCCATAACCTCGAACTGGCTGGCAATCGCCATATCTTTAAGTGGGGTATTTACCTCAATACCTTTAGCCTGAAGTATTTCCAAGAATGGAGTTGGATTACCACACATCAAGCCATAAGTTGTTTTATGCATATCACCCTGATGGTTCTGCTCTTTAGTCTGGGCAGAGTTATATTCACCAGTAATATCTAAGCCGACAAATTCTACTTCCACTTGGTCAAGCTGTTTGCCCCCCTCTGGATTATCGCTCAAGGATTCACCCAACTGCAAGCTTGTTATTTTGCCGTAGAAAGTATGATCGAACATAAATGAGTAGTGTAAATCACCAGTTACAACCATTGCCGTACCTGTCTGGTGGGAACTGATAACGGCATATTGAGTACCATTAAAACCCAGTCCACCAAAGAAATCCCCATACTGCTTGACGAATCCCTTATCTTGAGCCTCTCTTATATCACCATTTCTGGCTGCCCATTGCTGGGTATAAGAAGTCAAAGTATCATCAGCGTATTGGCTATTATATTTAATACTTACTGTCATCATATTTGAGTTTACTGTCATCATAAATTTCCTTATTGTTAACAACAATTATATGACTCATCATTGAGTCACCGCGACTACAGGTGAAGTTATAACTCAACCTGAAGATTAAAATTAAATACTAATATTTAGCATATTTACCCATGCTGTTTTAATATTAATAACTAAAATTTATATTCAAAACCACCCTGAATAGTTCTACCACGATTAGGTGCAAATGAAAGTGAATCACCGTAACTGACCAAATATGCACGATTAGTTATATTTTCTATTGAGCTTCGCAAGATAAAATTATTCGTCAGCTTATAACTGGCATAGAGATCAAATAGAGTGTACTTGGGCCAATCTGCAACATAAGCGGTATTGACTCCGCCATATTTATTAATAACTGAGCGATCTTGATGACCTTTGTTATAGCGAATAACAGTGCCGAAATCCAGCTTTTTATCAAAAATTCTTCCACCCAAAGTTAAACTACCGCGATCACCGGGTAAATAAGCAGAAGAGCTAAATAAACTACTTGTCGCACGGCAATCAATCAGATCATTTATCTTATTATTCTCAACAATATACACACCCCGTTTATTATATCCAGATTTCTGCACCCCCCCTAACCAAGCTTTTTTTGAACAAATAGTATTGATACCAATCATTCTGGTATAATTTAAACTGGTATAAAACACCCCCATATCATAACTTAATTGATATTCCAGACCGCGAAATCGGGTCGCTAATAAATTATTAATATAAGTGGCATTAGCAAAAGAACTTCCGCCTCGCCGTGGTTTTATTTTGGATAACTCAAGATTGATATAATCAGTGACGCGGGTATCAAAGTAGGCCAGTTTGGCGACCAGGCGATCTTCTTCACTAAACAGATTGCTTTGTTGGATATTAATACCTGCTTCCCAGGCTTTGGAATGCTCTGCCGCCAAAAAAGGATTGGGCAGAATCCAGCCGTGGCCATGTGCGCTGCCAGTAGCCAGTACCTCAGTAATCGCCGGTGGCCGCCAGGATTTACCGTAGTTGGCAAAAAACTCCAGCCATTGCACCGCGGGTTTGATGCCGATGGCCAGCGTGGGTGAAAGCTGCTGTTCACGGCGATCCACCTGCCAGGTCATTTTTTGATGAACGTTGGATGAACAGCGCGTTTGTATCGTTTCAGATTGCTCATGTATCTTTTTGTTGCACGGATTTTCACTGTTATAAGCGGCGCGGAACCCACTCGTCAACATCCAGGTATCGCCTTGTAAATGGAATTGATCGTAACGCAGGCCACCTTCCAACCGCAGCCAGTCGTCATAATTGTAGTTAAGTTGGGCAAAGGTGCTGGTAATGGTGCGTTTACCGGGTGGGGTGATACCAAGTTTTGATTCGTGGTCAAACATCGATTTATGGGTTGATTTGCCAGTGGAGCGGTCACTAAACCACTCAAAGCCATATTTAATTTGTAATTGATGGTGGTCGGCGAGGGTAAATAAACTGGTGTTTTGTAGTTGTAAACCACGGGTGGTTAAGCGGGTTTGCGTCCAAAACTTTCTGCGGAAGACTACACTGGCATTATGAGTATCAGTTTTATCGTCGGTATCAACGTAATAGATTTTTGCCGTCGCATCCAGCCAGGTAATATGCTCCGGCTTGAGGCTATAATCCAGCCCAATATTGCGATTCATCACATCACTAACACTGCTACTTACCCAACCACGTCTGCCTTTTCGTGGACCCTCTTTTATATCAGTCAAAAAACCGGCATTAGGGCTGTGTATTTTAGTTTGCAGATAGCTGAGTTCCAATCGTTGATCAGCAGGCAAATTCCAGCCCAGCTTGACCAGTTGCGACAACATTTTATAATTGGTAAATGCCACTTTATTATTCGTAATATCGTAAGTAAATATATCTGCGCCGCTACCAAAACGAATATCACCTAACGTCCCTTTATTACCCGGCCAATAATCGCTTAAATTTCGCTCGCTAGCGGCGATGAATATATCGCCATATTCATTACCCAGAGCCAATGCAGCACTGCCAATAAAATTAGTGCCGTTATCGCCGGTCATGGCACGTAATTGTCCACCGAGTTCTTTTCCCGGTTCAAGGAAGTCGCTGGCATTAATGGTATTAAAGGTGGCGACCCCACCAATGACACCGGCACCACCAATACCACTGGTGGCCCCTTTTTCAATCACGACATTACTCAATATTTCCGGGTCGATATACATCACACCGTGGCGCTGACCATGACCACTTTTCATAAAATTCTGACGCATACCATCAATATTCATATTGACGCGGCCATAATCTTGTATGCCACGGATATTCACTGAAAGCGCAGGGTCTTGCTGACTGACGCTGGAATAGACGCCGGAGGTCTGTTCCAGTATATCTGCCGCATGGCGGGCGGGGCGATTATCCAACTGCTCTCGGGTAATTTCACTGACCGAACGCGGTTCATCATAGACCCAATCATCATCATGATAGTTACCACTCCCCTCAACTTTGAGTGGATCTAACACCACATCACTCTCAGCAGGTACTACTGATGTTGCTGCTGCCGTTATCTCCGCAAACACCCTCCCTGAATACCCTTGTGCTGCCAGTGCTAATAATATACCTATTGCAACCTTATTCATTGAGACTATTATTCTTCTTTTATCTCTACCTGTATTATCCATTTATGAGATTTCATCCTTAGGAATATAATTAACCAGTTAACTGTATAATATTACTTGAATGGCATACCTTGCAGCAGCCAGTAATAAAATCAATCCTGAACAATCCGAGGCGTTGGTTAATTGTAGAATGTGAAAATCTCTATTAACGTAATGAGTTACGTTTTTTAGTAAAAATAAGTGCAATTATAAATACAATAGCCGCCCTGCCACTTTATTAATAAATAAAGTAACGTGTGAGGAAAATAGAATCATGACTATTTCCCATAGGGAGAAAAATTTATTTTTAATCTTAGTAGAGGTTTCACTACAACGCCAGCAGTTGATAATGCTTATCATAATCATTAAGGGGTACAAACTCAACGTGATATTAAAATAAAAACCTTATAATCCTGAAAATATTGGTTTTAATAGTAATAAACAAATCAGTAAATAATCATTACTGTAACGTGATTAAAAATAGAAGAGTCAGAAAAATAACAAAAAAATTATTTTAACTACCTTTATAGGTAAAACGGGCCACTATAAAAGTAGCCCGTTCCCAATATTAATACCCGACGAACTAAGACAGCCGTATTTTCGCTTCAGTAATGGCTAAAGCGACCTGCTGTGGCGAAACACCGCCTTTAGCAGCCCGTTTATCCAGGCAAGATTGCAGGGCCAGAATCGGATAGACATCATCACCAATCACCGGACTGAATTTTTGTAAATCAGCCAGCGATAATGCTTCCAGCGCTTTACCCAGACGAATGGCTTCAACCACCGCTTCACCGACAATATGATGCGCTTCGCGAAACGGTATGCCCTTAGCGACCAGATAGTCCGCCAGTTCGGTGGCGTTGGCATAACCTTGTTCCGCTGCCTCTTTACAACGTGGGCGTTTTACCTGAATGCCATCTAACACCAGCGCTGCCATATGCAAGCAATCGAGCCAAGTATCGAGCGCATCAAACAGCCCTTCTTTGTCTTCCTGCATGTCTTTGTTATAAGCCAGAGGCAAGCCTTTTAGCGTCATCATCATCCCGGTCAATGCACCTTGTACGCGGCCACATTTTCCACGGATTAATTCCAGTGCATCCGGATTTTTCTTCTGTGGCATCAGGGAAGAGCCTGACGTAACACGATCAGATAAATCGACGAAAGCCGCTTCACCACTGTTGAAGAAAATCAGATCTTCAGCGAAACGGGATAAATGCACCATGCCGATACTGGCATCAGACAGTAATTCCAGCACATGGTCTCGGTCTGAAACGCTGTCCAAACTGTTACGGGTGGCGGAAGCAAAACCTAACCAACCCGCCAGTTGTTCGCGATCAATCGGATAAGCAGTACCGGCCAGTGCGCCGCTACCTAATGGGCTAACATCCAAACGTTTCAATGTATCTTGCAGACGACTTTCATCACGCGCCAGCATTTCGACATAAGCCAGACACCAGTGCGCGAAAGTCACCGGTTGGGCGCGCTGCAAATGGGTATAACCCGGCATCACCGCATCCTGATTGGCTTCGGCAGTGATAACCAGCGCTTGTTGCAATTGCTGCACGGCGGTTTTTAATTCGGTTATCTGGAATTTACACCACAACTTTAGGTCAGTCGCCACCTGGTCGTTACGGCTGCGCCCGGTATGCAGTTTTTTGCCTAAATCACCAACTTTATCAATCAGTTTGGTTTCTACCCAACTGTGAATATCCTCGGCATCACTGTTCAAAATAGCCTGTGGATCGGCCTGAACTTCCTCTAATAAAACAAAGAGCGCCTGCTCAAGTTGTTGCTGTTCGGCAGCCGTTAAAACGCCCACGGTCACCAGTGCCTTCGACCAGGCCACAGAACCTATAATATCCTGCTCTGCCAGTCGGTAATCAAACCGTAGGGAATCGTTAAATTGCTTAAAACGCTGATCTGCCGCCTGACTGAACCGTCCGCCCCACAATGCCATAATCTTGCTTCCCTAATGTCTGAATAAATACCCTTTGTATTTGAAGCCGCAGCGGTGTTAGCTACGCTCACGCACCCAAATCACTTACTTGAGTAAGCTCATTGGGATGAGTCCACTTGCTGCCTACCTGCAACTCCAACTACTTTGGGTTTAACTTTATAGTAAATAATATTAGGCCGAAATACGTGTACCGATCGGCTCACCATTAAACAATGCAGGTAATTGGTCTGCATGACGCCAACTGGCGATATCTACCGGGCGGCCCAATGTGCGCGCTGCATCCAGTGCTGCATTCACTTTAACCACCATGCCATCGGTGATAATACCTTGTGCGATGAGTTGCTCGGCTTTTTGCGCCGTCATTTCAGCAATGCGCTGGCCTTTACCATCTAAAATCCCGCTGACATCCGACAGTAAAATTAAATCTGCTGCCAATGTCGCCGCCAAAGCCGTCGCCGCCTGATCAGCATTTACATTCATCAGACCACCCTCTTTAGTAATGCCAATAGAGCTGATGATTGGCATGTAATTTGCGGCCAGTAAGGTTTGTACCAGAGCCGGTGAGCCAGCTTCGGCTTTGCCCACATGCCCCAGCTCAGTATCCAGCGGGGTGACCGACACGGTATTACCATCGCCTAAACATAAGCCAACAGCATTGATATCATGCTTCACCGCCCAAGCCAGCAACGTTTTGTTGGCAGTTCCTGCTAATGCGCCGGTGATAATGTCAATTTGATCGGCTGGCGTCACACGCAGGCCGTTTTTCTTCACCACCGGCAACGCGAGTTTTTTCATCAAATCGTCTACCAGACAGCCACCACCGTGCATAATCACCAGCGGGCGCTCATGCTTCTCACGATAGGTCACCAATGCAGTAAACAGACGCTCCAGCGCTTCTTCGCTGTCTAGCAACACGCCACCTAATTTAATGACCAACGGGTTCATCATGTTTCGCCTCAATATAATTGGATAAAAATGTCAGTTCCGGCCCTGTTGCTTAGCGTTTTATTGCTTACAGCAGGGATTGGGTTTCCGCAAAGCCAAAACGTATATTCATGCACTGCACAGCCTGGGCCGCCGCGCCTTTCAGCAGGTTATCTTCGGTTGCGACAATAATTAAATGCTCACCTTGTACAGCGAAACCGATATCACAGAAAGGTAACCCGACCACCGCTTTCAGTGCCGGAACACCTTGTTTATACAGCCGTACCAGTGGCTTATCCTGATAGGCATTATGGTATGCCTGAGCAATATCCTGTGCCGTCACACCCACGTTTAAACGGCAGGTGATGGTCGCCAAAATACCACGAGCGAAATTCCCCAAGTGCGGGGTAAAAATCACTGGCGTACCAAGATGGGCGACAATTTCCGGCTGATGACGATGATTAAACAAACCATACGGCTGCAAACTCACTTCACAGAAACTGTTGCCGATGCTGGCTTTACGCCCCGCACCACTAACACCGCTGACCGCGTTGATCACCGGCCACTGTGCTTCATTCAATAATTTATTATCAACCAACGGTTTAAGCGCTAGCTGGGATGCGGTCGGATAACAACCAGGCACCGCTACCAATTGAGCCAGCTTAATTTCTTCGGCTTGCCATTCAGCTAGCCCATAGACCGCTTTATCCAACCAATCGGCATGTTGATGCTCAAAACCGTAATATTGACTATAAAACGCCGCATCCTGCACCCGGAATGCACCGGAGAGATCAAACACCACACAACCCGCTGCCAGGAATTGTGGCGCTAAATCATGGCTGACCTCATGAGCGGTGGCGAGGAAGACGACATCAACGCCTTTTGCCGCTTGAGCCACATCCACCAAGGGTTGCAGCGGAAGATCAATAATGCCTTTTAGTTGCGGATGAAGATCAGAAAGTAATTTTCCTGCATCTGCACTTTGCGCTGAAACCGTTAAACCGGTTATGTTCATATGTGGGTGACGATTTAGGTAAGCCGTAAGCTCCGCTCCGGCATAGCCGCTGGCACCAACAATTAGCGTATTTAACATGGGTTCCGTTTATACCTTCTGAGTATTCTTACCGAGATATATACCTCATTATGAATATGGGTATAACAACATAAGTAGTCAAAACCAGTAGTTGGGTTCTCAGCAAGGTTTTACTGTTCCCCAATATGATTGAGCATTGACATTTTCGTAAATTTAAGGGTGTTTTTCAGTTCCCTTACGCTCAAGCTTAATGTATTTTTATTCACAATAAATGCATGAATATTGATACTACCCTAACCAAAGGCTGTCAACAGTGAAGATGAAATTACCTCCATTTATTGAGCTGTATCGGGCGCTAATCGCCACGCCATCGATCAGTGCGACCGATAGCGCCCTTGATCAAAGCAATGAGGCGCTAATCAACTTGCTGGCCGGATGGTTTGCTGATCTGGGTTTTCGCGTCGAAATCCAACCAGTACCGGATACACGCCACAAATTTAATCTACTTGCCAGCATCGGAGAAGGTCGCGGTGGCTTACTGTTGGCAGGCCATACCGATACCGTGCCTTTTGATGAAGGCCGCTGGACTCGCGACCCTTTCACTCTGACCGAGCATGACAATAAATTGTATGGTCTGGGTACTGCCGACATGAAAGGCTTCTTTGCCTTTATTCTTGATGCGATGCGCGATATTGATGCCAGTACATTGAGCAAGCCGCTCTATATTTTGGCCACTGCTGATGAAGAGACGACGATGGCAGGCGCGCGCTATTTTGCCGCGTCCACCCAATTACGCCCTGACTTTGCCATTATCGGTGAGCCAACATCGCTGCAACCAGTACGCGCGCATAAAGGGCATATTTCCAATGCGATTCGTATTACCGGTCAATCGGGGCATTCCAGTGATCCGGCGCGCGGTGTTAATGCCATTGATTTAATGCATGAATCGATTACCGAGCTAATGAAGCTGCGTACCACCCTGCAAGAGCGTTATAACAACCCGGCATTTGCTATTCCTTATCCGACAATGAATTTCGGTCATATCAATGGGGGTGATGCGGCAAACCGTATCTGTGCTTGCTGTGAATTACATATGGATATCCGCCCGTTGCCGGGGCTGACATTAAGTGATCTGGATGAATTGATGACCGAAGCACTGGCACCGGTCAGTGCCCGCTGGCCGGGTCGCTTGAGTATTGACCAACTGCATCCACCGATTCCGGGCTATGAATGTCCGACAGATCATCATATGGTCGGGGTTATCGAGGAATTACTGGGTGAGCGCACGGCAGTGGTGAACTACTGCACCGAAGCCCCGTTTATTCAGCAAATTTGCCCGACATTGGTGCTGGGGCCAGGTTCCATCAATCAGGCCCATCAGCCGGATGAATTTATCGATATGGCCTTTATTGAGCCAACTCGTGAGTTGATTGGTCAGTTAGTGGATCATTTCTGCCAGCAATAGTTACCTCTTAGGGGGTAGGTGATCAATTTTGCCCATTAGGAAGACTGATAACCTGCCTCTGGTAATTAAATTTCAGCAATCTCCCTAAAATTGATGTTTTTTTGCTAAAAATAGTGTCAATTGGGGTATGGAATTGAACGTAGCGAGTGGATTTGTCCAGCTCTGCTTCTTGGGTGAAATTAATTTACATACTCATCAAGTTACGAAGGGTACTAAAAGAAATCATATGAACGAACAATATTCCGCAATGCGAAGTAACGTCAGTATGCTCGGTACGCTACTCGGGGACACCATCAAAGAAGCGCTCGGTGAACACATCCTTGAAAAAGTAGAAACCATCCGTAAATTATCCAAATCTTCGCGTGCTGGTAATGAAGCAAGCCGTCAGGAACTGCTGACCACGCTGCAAAATTTATCCAATGACGAGCTGCTGCCGGTCGCCCGTGCGTTTAGCCAATTCCTCAATCTGACGAATACAGCAGAGCAATACCACAGCATTTCGCCGCACGGTGAAGCCGCCAGTAACCCGGAAGCTCTGGCCCAACTGTTCACCCGCTTAAAAGACAAAAAGCTGAGTGAGCAAGACATGCGCAGCGCGGTTGATGAGCTATCCATTGAATTGGTATTGACCGCTCACCCAACCGAAATTACCCGCCGCACCCTGATTCATAAACTGGTCGAAGTGAATACCTGCCTGAGCCAGTTGGATCACAATGATTTAGCCGATTACGAACGCAACAAGATCATGCGTCGTTTGCGCCAATTAGTCGCACAATCATGGCATACCGACGAAATTCGTAAAATCCGCCCTTCCCCGGTGGATGAAGCCAAATGGGGCTTTGCGGTGGTTGAAAACAGCTTATGGGAAGGGGTGCCAGCTTTCCTGCGTGAATTTAACGAGCAGTTACAAAACTCGCTCGATTACCGCTTGCCGGTAGAAGCGGTGCCGATCCGTTTCACTTCATGGATGGGCGGCGACCGTGACGGTAACCCGAATGTCACCGCTGAAATTACCCGCCATGTGCTGTTACTCAGCCGCTGGAAAGCGACCGATTTGTTCTTGCGTGATATTCAGGTATTGGTATCAGAACTTTCGATGTCGGAATGTACACCAGAACTGCGTGAACTGGCCGGTGGTGATGAGGTGGTCGAGCCTTATCGCGAGCTGATGAAACAGATGCGTACCCAGTTGACCAATACCCAGACCTATCTGGAGGGCCGCCTGAAAGGTGAACGTGTGTTGCCACCAACGGACTTGTTAGTGAGCAATGACCAACTGTGGAACCCTCTGTATGCCTGTTATCAATCCCTGAAAGCCTGTGGCATGGAAATTATCGCCAACGGCCAGTTACTCGATACCCTGCGCCGTGTGCGCTGTTTTGGCGTGCCATTGGTGCGTATCGATGTGCGTCAGGAGAGCACCCGCCATACCGATGCCATTGCTGAGCTGACCCGCTATCTGGGCTTGGGCGATTATGAGAGTTGGTCTGAAGCGGACAAACAAGCCTTCCTGATCCGCGAACTGAATTCAAAACGCCCACTGGTGCCACTGAAATGGGAACCCAGTGCAGACACCCAAGAAGTGTTAGAAACCTGCCGGGTGATTGCCGAAGCGCCAGAAGGTTCTATTGCCGCTTATGTGATTTCTATGGCGAAAGTGCCATCGGATGTGCTGGCGGTGCATTTGCTGCTGAAAGAAGCCGGCTGCCCATTCACTCTGCCAGTCGCACCATTGTTCGAAACACTCGATGACCTGAACAATGCGGACGACGTGATGACCCAGTTACTGAATATCGACTGGTATCGCGGCCTGATCCAAGGCAAGCAGATGGTGATGATTGGCTATTCTGACTCAGCGAAAGACGCCGGTGTAATGGCCGCATCCTGGGCGCAATATCGCGCGCAGGATGCATTAATCAAAACCTGCGAGAAGGCCGGTATCTCCCTAACACTGTTCCACGGTCGTGGCGGTTCTATCGGCCGCGGTGGTGCACCCGCCCATGCCGCGCTGCTTTCTCAGCCTCCGGGCAGCCTGAAAGGCGGCTTACGTGTCACTGAACAAGGCGAGATGATTCGCTTTAAGTTTGGTCTGCCGGAAGTCACCATCAGCAGCCTGGCGCTGTACGCCGGGGCGATTCTGGAAGCGAATCTATTGCCGCCGCCTGAGCCGAAGAAAGAGTGGGTTGAGGTGATGGATATTCTGTCTGATGCCTCCTGCGAGATGTATCGCGGTTATGTACGTGAAAATCCGCAGTTCGTGCCTTACTTCCGTGCCGCCACCCCCGAGCTGGAATTAGGCAAGCTGCCATTGGGTTCACGCCCGGCCAAACGCCGCCCGAATGGCGGGGTGGAAAGCCTGCGTGCTATTCCGTGGATTTTCGCCTGGACGCAAAACCGCCTGATGCTACCCGCCTGGCTGGGTGCCGGTGCTGGTTTGCAGAAAGCTATCGATGCCGGTAAGAAAGACGCATTAGCCACCATGTGCCGCGACTGGCCATTCTTCTCAACGCGCATCGGCATGTTGGAAATGGTATTTGCCAAAGCCGATTTGTGGCTGGCTGAATATTACGATCAGCGTCTGGTGGATAAATCATTATGGCCATTGGGCCAGCAATTACGCGACCAACTGGCAGCCGATATTAAAGTGGTACTGACCATTGCTAACGATGACCACTTAATGGCTGATTTGCCGTGGATTGCCGAGTCGATTGCGCTGCGTAACGTCTATACCGATCCATTAAACGTGCTGCAAGCGGAGCTATTGCACCGTTCACGTCAGCAAGAACACCCCGATGCCCGCGTTGAACAAGCATTGATGGTGACTATTGCCGGTGTCGCGGCGGGAATGCGCAATACGGGTTAGCCACCAGTAGAATTATCGTGACTAAAAAGACAAAACGGGCCAAGTGCCCGTTTTTTATTGCTAAATCAATGGGTCACACTCGCTCAATTAATAATCTGTAACTTTAGAGTCGGTTTATGCAAGATTGTTATGACCTGCAGATTCATTATTATTCCTTATAAAACCATTTTTATTAAAATTATTAGGAGTCAATATGCAAATCTCAAGATCAACCCAAGACAGTATAGTAAAGGCATTTAGACACAGCGAAACGCGAGTTCATTTCGTCGATTTATCAAAGCTGAAAAATGCACTGACGAATATAAAGAATGATAGCAAATCATTAGGTCAGATTCCCACTTCAGGAGCACAAGAAAAGTTAGTATGGGTAGAAAAACAACTCACAAAAATGCAAACCACACTTGAGAGTCAGGGTTCAAAAAAATTGGAGGCTAAGTCTGAGAAAATTAGCAAATTGATGACACAAGTGAATAATCTACTTAAAGAAGAGGGTGTTATTGAATCAAATAATAGTCAACCGCAGGATATAGGTAGAACTAGACAAGAACGTGATACTACAAAAGCCGATCTAATGAAAACTTATGAAAATCACACATCTGGTTTTGGCTTCTCTGCTACCACTTCATCTAATCGACAGGATACGGGCCTGTAAAACCTATTTCAGATTTATATAACAAACCCGCCAACTGGCGGGTTTAACCTATCTAAACTACGGCCTGACCCCTAGGGTATGGCAAATCGCATAACTTAATTCTGCCCGATTTAAGGTATAGAAATGGAAGTCCTTCACCCCTTCGCGACTTAAAATCTTCACCATGTCCATCGCTACTGATGCACCGACCATTTTGCGCGTCTCAGGGTCGTTATCCAGCCCTTCAAATATACTGGTCATCCAGTGTGGCACCCGTACATTGGTCATGGTAGCGAAGCGCTGGAGCTGCTTAAAGTTAGATACCGGCAAGATACCCGGTACAATTTCAACATCAATACCGGTCGCTACACAGCGGTCGCGAAAACGCAGGTAACTCTCCACATCAAAAAAGAATTGAGTGATAGCGCGGTTAGCTCCGGCATCAATCTTGCGTTTCAGGTTAATCAGGTCAGCCTGCGCGCTTTTGGCTTCTGGATGCACTTCTGGGTAAGCTGCCACCGAGATATCAAAATCACCGACATCTTTTAATAAACCCACCAAATCAGAAGCATACATTTCCGGCTTGCCGCTATCGGGTGGTAAATCACCGCGCAACGCCACGATATGACGGATGCCACTGTTCCAGTAATCGGTGGCAATCTCACGTAACTGAGTCGGAGAAGCATCAATGCAAGTCAGATGCGGCGCGGCTTCAAGGCCGGTGCGCTCTTTAATGCCTTTGATAATGCTGTGGGTACGATCACGCTCACCGGAGTTGGCACCATAAGTCACTGAGACAAACTTTGGTTTCAGGGTGCTTAGGCGGTCAATCGAACTCCACAGAGTCTCTTCCATCTCGCTGGTGCGTGGCGGGAAAAACTCAAAAGAAACATTAATCTGACCCTGTAACTCCGCCAGACTTTGATTCAGCGCTTCTCGCTGGTTTGCGTGGAAAAAACTCATACCCTGTTACCCCATTGTCGTTACAACGACTTATGTTATCTGTTACCGCTCACTCATGAGCGTCTATACGTTTAGACGTCTAAATAGAAAATGACCGAAGTTAGCTAAAGAGTCAACTTTTAAATAAGTTAGAGGCGATGATTAATCTTCACATGCAATACGCGGAAAATTCATGTATCGCTCCGTTTAAAACAGTTCCTTATTTATCAATGCATTATAATCATAGTTATTTCACTGCGGCGTTTAAGCATCTCCTTTATTGAGGCTAATTACTCGCTCTATACTCGTTTTCTTATATTCACGAATACTGGCCATATGTAATGCTGGAATACTACTATGGATTATTGGATATATTTAAAGGAAGTAATCATGAACGTTAGAGAACGTATTAATTTCTATAATAGTCTTGCAACATCTTCACCGGTAATCGATCAAAAAAATAAAGTGCCAGATAAAAGGCCAGAAGCTCGATTCCGCTTATCTGAAGGGATAATTAAAATTTGTGGTAAATATAATATTAAACCGGTTATGCGGAATAACAATGAAGACATAAACAAAAATGCAGCAGCAAAAAAAATCCAATCTTACTTTCGTGATCATTTAGAGAAACTGGAAAACATGGACTCTAAAGGCCTCAGGAATAATAAAGGATTTATAAAGACAACATATCATGGCAATAAAGTAGATTTTCACAATATACAATTTTATCACCATAAAGAACATAGCTCCGTACATATGCCGAATAAGAAATGCGATGGCACTGAAAAAGGGAGTTTTAAACAACTCACCAGAAAAGATGACCTTTTTGTCGCGCTAGAGCCAACCGAAAAAGATGATCTATTCGCAACAACAAATAATTTTAACGATATAAAGGGTGCACACCGCGTCAAACCTGGCCTGGCTGTTAGCACAACGCTTATTATTGCCCGCAATGCGGGAATGTGTGTATTTGACTATATACAGGATGAAAAGAAAGACCCCATTCCTATTAGTGCATTTGAAAATGCAGCAAATGACTTAAAAATATTACATAAAATAAATACTTACCTCAGAGACATAAAACCAGAAAATACGGCTTATGATGGCAAAAACATTAATTTCATTGATGTTGATGACAGAGTATCAGACAATGCTCGTGGGAAAGACCCTAAAGTAAAATTCACACTTCATGGTGCGCCAAAAATATTCACATCAGCATATATCACTAATAATCTAAAAGATAAAATCTATAATAATGGTTTTAGACTTTCAAATAATGAGAATATTGTAAACTATCTAAAGTCTGCTGATGAATATGCATTCTTACTAACAATCATAGCCACAACAACCACATCAGATGCACTCAGAGATAATATTATAAACTCTGTCGATACCGATATTAGTACTGATAGCAGTAGTAGTAGTAGTAGTAGTAGTAGTAGTAGTAGTAGTAGTAGTAGTAGTAGTAGTAGTAGTAGCGTAGGGATGAGCTATTCTGAAAATAGAGATGAACTCACAACATGGATTAACACGCATGTCAAACCTGAGCACAAATCCAAGGTAGATTTATTGCTATCCGCCCCTGATAAACATGCCGAATTAAAAGATAAGGTCTATTTATCTGATATGTTACTGTTTTCTGGCAAAAACAACCATACTACTAGAATTAAAGGAAATTACTTTGAATAATACAGTAGTTGTTAAATTCAATAATACTTCATTGCGTTTATCTCATTCCAGAATAGACAAAATCAATAATGCTCCGGATAAGAAAGCAGCACTCCAGATGGGGTTTGTAAAGAAAATACAGTATATCTGTATGAATAAAGGAAAAAGACTGAGTGACTTATACGACTTTACACATAACCATAAAAACGGAGAGAAACTATTCATACAATCAAATGGCTGCATTCAGGAGAAATTAACATCAGTTATTAATGAAAAAATGCCTTCGCTAAAAACGGTTGAAATAGATAACAGTGAAACTGTAGAAAAAGAATTACAGAAAATACTTAAAGAAAAAGTAATAAACTTGAAAGACAACATATTTACAGAAATAGTTTATTTTGAAGATAAAGAGGATACCACAGGGAGAACTTATTATATCAGTAAGAATTCCCCCCCCAGTTTATAAACCAAATATCCCCTATGTTCATCCTAAAAATGAACAGGGAACCTCAAAGTATGTTGTTAGTAAAGATGATAATTTCGTCGCTTTAGCACCTACTAAAAAAGAAAAATTTAGCACGGAAAATAATTTCCATGACCTGAAAGGTCTAAATAGTATTAAAACCGGACTAGTTGTCGCCCCGGATCTAATGATTTCACACAATGCAGGGACCTGTTTAATTGATCATCTAAATAATAACTCCCCTCTCCCACAGAGCGTTTTTAAAAATGCAGTAAATGACTTAAAGCAACTGCATAAAAGACGAACTTATCTAAGAGATATAAAACTAGGGAATATGGCTTATGATGGTAAACAAGTTAACTTTATTGATGTTGATGATAGGATTAGCGTAAATAAAAGAGCAAGACTTTTCGATCCAGTATTTAATATATATGGCAAGGAGGTTATACTTACGCCTAAATATATAACCCAGGGTTTAGTTAACCATATTTATGGGAGTGACCCTACAACTCCGGAAAAAACAATTTTAAAACAATTAGTTATAACTTACGCCCATAGAATTGCTGATGAATATGCTTTTCTTATGACAATGATCGCTACAACAACTAAAGATAACGCGCTTAAGTCTTCTATCAAGAATGCAAAAGTTGATATCATGGGAGTTGGAATTATTAATAGAATAAACAATGATATAGACCAATGCAGCGACAAACAGAAAAAATATAAATTTATAAAAAAATTAATTAAAACCCAAGAAGAATATAATAACACAGGTATAATGAATAAGAGTAACAAAAGATACTTCACCTCGTGGCTGAAGGGGAATATAAAACCCGAGCACCATAAATCCGTAGAATTACTATTAACCGACCCAGCCAGGTATGCGGACAGCGCACCAAAAACTCATTTGGCTGATATGTTATTGTTCAAGTAACAAAGCCAACAAACGCCCGATTAATTACCTCGGGCGTTTGTTTATCTCCGATTAATATCGCGTTCGCTATAGCAACTGGGACAGACGGTTTAAATCAGACTGAATGGCACCGGCAGTCACATCACGCCCTGCCCCTGGACCACGAATAACCAATGGGTTATCGCGATACCAACGGCTTTCGATGGCAAAAACGTTATCGCACGGCAGCAAAGAGGCCAATGGATGGTCAGCACGTACCGCTTCAACGCCCACCCGCGCCTTACCATTAGCATCAAAGCGCGCGACGTAACGGAGCACCAGACCCATTTCATTGGCGGCTTCTAAGCGCTGAATCATTTGCTGATTCAATGCTTCGCCATTCTCAAAAAATTGATCTACGGAACCAACATCGGCACCCGCAGGTACTAGCGATTCTACCCGCACCTGATTCGGTTCGATGTCGTAACCGGCTTCACGGGCCAAAATCACCAACTTGCGCATCACATCTTGCCCTGAGAGATCGACACGCGGATCGGGTTCGGTCAAGCCCTGTTGCCAGGCTTGATCCACCAGCTCAGTAAAAGGCACCGTGCCATCAAATTGCAGGAACAGCCACGATAAGGTGCCAGAGAAAATACCGCTGATCGCCAGAATACTGTCGCCGCTATCGCGCAAATCGCGCACGGTATGGTTAACTGGCAAACCCGCGCCCACGGTGGCGTTATACAACCAGTGGCGGCCAGTTTTGGCAAAAGCATCACGGATTTGGCGGTAATTATTGCTGCTGGAGGCTCCGGCTAATTTATTGGCACTGATAACGTGGAAACCATAGCTGGCGAAATCCAGATACTGTTCGGCAAGTGACTCACTGGCGGTCACATCCAGCACCACCAAATCATCAAATGGATGCGCGCGCATCCATAAGAACAAGGATTCTTCATCCTGCTCTCTGGCTTCATCATCGTAAAATGCCAGCGTCCGGCTAGCGTCCAGCCCGTCATAACTCAACAGACTGCGGCGGCTATCCACCACCCCCGCCAGTACGAACTCAAAACCACTGCGAGCTGAGATATTCTTCTGCTCGCGGGCAAATAGCTCTAACCAGCGTGCGCCGATATTACCCTTGCCGAATAGCATCAAGCCAATGCGTTTTTCTGCGCGGAATAGCGACTGATGCAAGCCCTGAATCAAGTGCTCAGTCGGCCCAAGGCGCAAAACAGCCACCAGGCTGATGCCGTCCTCTGCCTGCCAGATAAACTCGACTGGCTGATCTTTCAGTTGTTGATAGAAACGGTGGCTATGCAATGGGTTCTTGCTGACCCCAGCGCCGACCAAAGCGACCAGAGCCAACCCCTCGCGCAGAGATAATCTCCCCGGCAACGTGGCATCTTCCAGCACTCTTAATGCGCTATTGACCACTTCTGAGGTATAGCAAAGTTGCAATAGGTTGCGGTCAGGGTGAATACCAGTGGCCAGCGGCTTGATTTGCGCACGTTTGAGCAGCAAATCGATCTCTTTCTGTGCCAGCGAGAAATCATGGTGGCTGGCAATCTGTAATTCGATCAGGCAGACATCATCGTGGCTGGTAACGATTTTCGCGCCCAAGCCAGAAGCCAGCACTCGCTCAATGCGGGTTGACCCCTGTTCTGGTTGATAACTACAGCGCAGTTGTAAATCGATATCGCTGCCGGAAACCGGCTGCAATGTGCGGGTGTGCAGCACCGGAGCGGCCAAACGAGCCAGTTCACTGGCTTCGTCTAAACGCAATAACGGTAGCAGGCAGGCATCTTTCACTTTGCGCGGGTCGGCACTGTATACCCCCGCCACATCACTCCAGATAGTGACACGTTCGACCCCCGCCAGCGCACCGACCTGGGTGGCCGAGTAGTCACTGCCATTGCGCCCCAACAACACCGTTTCGCCGGTGTTATTACGCGAAATAAACCCGGTCACTACCAAACGTTGGTGTGGATGTTGTGCCATTAATTGCTGCAACAACGGATAAGAACGGCCTTCGTCGATTTGTGGCTGTGCCGCACGCTCAGCGCGCAGGAAGCTGCGAGCATCAAGCCAGGTGGCATTCATATCAAGTTTATTCAACACCGCAGACATCAAGCGGGCAGACCAAATCTCACCGTGACCGACCACTTCGGCATAAATTGCCTCGTCGACGTTGTTATCCAGCAGGCCAGCCAGACGTTCCAAGTCATGGATAAACTCACTAATCAGCGGTTCCGCCATTTCTGGCGACAATAAACCGCTAATCAGGTCATGTTGATAACGACGCAGGTTTTGCTGCACCTGATGGGCAGAAAGACGATCAGTTTGACTGAGTTTCAACCAGCTAATTAGCTGGTTAGTGGTGCTACCCGCCGCAGACACCACCATAAGGTCACCGGGATGACTGTAGTTGGCCATAATATTGGCCACCCGCAGGTAACACTTCACATCCGCAAGACTACTACCACCAAATTTATGCAGTTGACGGCCGGTCACCGCCGCTGCTACCGCTGTTGCATTCATACTTACCTCGGTCTCGCCAACTGGAAAGCATTTTCCAAATCGGCAATCAAATCTTCGCTGTCTTCGATACCCACAGAAATTCGCAATAAACTATCAGTAATACCGGCGGCAGTGCGCGCTTCCGGTGCCATACCGGCATGGGTCATGGTTGCGGCATGGGAAATCAGGCTTTCAACGCCCCCTAAAGACTCTGCCAGGGTAAATAATTCAAGGGCAGAGAGGAAACGACGCAATACCTGCTCATCACCATCAAGCTCAAAACTGAGCATCGCACCAAAACCTGACTGCTGACGGCGAGCAATTTCGTGGCCGGGATGGTGTGGCAGAGAAGGATGATACAGCTTTTTCACTAAAGGCTGTTGCTCTAAATAACGGACAATTTCATCTGCGTTACGCTGCTGTTGAGCCATACGCGGTGACAGCGTGCGTAACCCACGTAATAACAAGTAGCTGTCAAATGCCGCACCGGTCACGCCGATATTATTCGCCCACCATGCCAGCTCGACAGCCAACTCAGGATCTTTGGCAATCACCGCACCGGCGACCACATCGGAATGACCGTTCAGATATTTGGTGCAGGAATGCACCACCAGATCTGCCCCTAAAGCCAGCGGCTGCTGTAGCGCTGGGCTAAGGAAAGTGTTATCACAAACTGTTAATGCGCCGACGGCATGAGCGGCTTTGCAGATAGCGGCAATATCCACCACTCGTAGCAGTGGGTTACTTGGGGTTTCAATCAAAACCAGCTTGGGTTTTTCAGCCAATGCCTGACTTAATGCGACTTCATCGCCCTGGTCAACAAACAGAACCCGATAGGCTCCGCGTTTGCTTAAGCTATCGAACAGACGGTAGCTGCCGCCGTAACAGTCATGCGGAGCAACCAGCAGATCGCCAGGTTTAAGGAAGGTGGTACAAACCAAATGAATCGCCGACATCCCGCTGCTGGTCATTACCGCACCTGCGCCCCCTTCCAGTTCAGCCAATGCCCGCTGCACCACATCACGCGTCGGATTACCACGACGTGAATAATCATGTGCGCGTGGCTGATTAAAATCGATAAAATTATAGGTACTGGAGAGGTGAATCGGGGGGACAACGCAGCCGTATTGCTCGTCATCGTTCAACCCGCTACGGACTGCTATGGTTGCCTGTTTACGCGTCATATGGATTTCCACCAACCGGATATCGAGAAAATGTTACGCCAGAGTAGACGCACAAATTACGGACGTCAATACATCTGGACATCTAAACTTCTTTGCGTATAGATTGAGCAATGGGATAATAACCGCTAAAATTATAGAGGTTTTAAATATCCTTATGATGTCAGACAGGTTTCAGTGGTGCTTTGTTTCACCACAAAAGTGGCATAGAAAGGTAATAGCTATCAATAAATAGCAAAAAAGGTTATTTCAGTGACATTAGTCTAGTAAAATCGACATTTATTTAGTGAGAACAGCGAAGATCGGGCATAATCGGCCGGTTTTCAGAACTTGGTATTTTTCCGACAAATTTAAGGTGTCCCATGGCTGAGTGGAACGGCGAGTATGTCAGCCCTTACGCTGAACACGGCAAGAAGAGCGAGCAGGTCAAAAAAATTACGGTATCCATTCCGCTGAAGGTGTTAAAAATCCTCACCGATGAACGGACTCGCCGTCAGGTAAACAACCTGCGCCACGCAACTAACAGTGAGTTGCTGTGTGAAGCCTTTTTACATGCATTTACGGGCCAGCCGCTGCCGAATGACGAAGACCTGCGCAAAGAGCGCAGCGATGAAATCCCGGAAGCCGCGAAGATCTTAATGCGTGAATTGGGTGTTGATCCCGATACCTGGGAATATTGATTTCCAGCAACTACTCGGTTCACGGCCCAACGTGGGCCTGAAGAGTAGACATGAAAAAAGGCGCCCAAGGCGCCTTTTTCGTCTGACGGGCAGTAATTACTTCGTAGCACCCGGCACGCTGAAACGCTTGTTGAAGCGGTCAACACGGCCACCGGTCGCAACGTCACGCTGCTTGCCAGTGTAGAACGGGTGGCATTCGCCGCACACGTCCAGATTCAGGTCGTGACCAACAGTAGAGTTGATCTTGATAACATTACCGCAAGAGCAAGAAGCAGTAACTTGTTCGTATTTAGGGTGGATACCTTGTTTCATGGAAACCTCTATATTAGGCCGTGTCGCTATCCAGCCCTGTTCCGCCAGACACCACACGATTAGAAAATAACAAGCGTTGATAAAACAAACAACGGCTGTTAACAGGATTTGATATCAAATTATACCAAAGGCGGCGAATAATACAGAATTTGACCAAGCCACGCAATCGAATCCGCACATTTCGCCGCTTGCGGTGTAAACTATTCAATCTTTAATTAGACCGTTTTATTTATACCCTAAATAATTCGAGTTGCGGGAAGGCGGCAAGCGAGTAAATCCTCAGGAGCTTACATAAGTAAGTGACTGGGGTGATTGAGCACAGCCAACACACATGCAGCTTGAAGTATGACGGGAATATCAGGATAAAAACACATGTCCGTTGTTCAAGTGGCATTACCCGTTCCGCTGGCTCGCACCTTTGATTACCGTCTGGACAACACAATGGCCTGCCCGGTAGTGGGTGCTCGCGTCAGTGTGCCGTTTGGTAAGCGTAAAGCCATCGGGATCGTGGTGGGTATCAGTGATACCAGCACCTTCCCCCTTGAACAACTGAAAGCCATTGATGCGGTTCTGGATAACGACAGCCTTTTCCCACCCAGCCTGTGGCGTATTTTGTGTTGGGCTACCGAGTATTACCACTACCCCATCGGGGAAGTGCTGTTCCACGCGTTGCCCATTTTATTGCGCCAGGGGAAGCCTGCGCAATCCGCCCCCTTGTGGCAATGGTTTGCCACCGAACAGGGCCGTGCCACACCGCCGGAAAGCTTAAAACGCGCGCCCAAGCAGCAACAGGCTCTGGCCGCATTATTGCAAAAACCGGTTTATCGTCATCAAGTTAACGAAATGGCATTAACCGAAAGCGCACTGCAAGCATTGCGCAGCAAAGGGTTGATTGACCTGCGGGCACAAGAAGTAGCAACCACTGACTGGCGTAATGGCTTTTCGGTGCTGGGTGAACGCCTGCGGCTCAATACCGAGCAGGCAACCGCTGTGGGTGCGATTCGCAGTGAAGATACTCAGTTTGCCGCCTGGTTGCTGGCCGGGGTGACTGGCTCGGGTAAAACAGAAGTGTATCTGAGCGTGCTGGGAAATATTCTGGCGCAAGGCCGTCAGGCGCTGGTTTTGGTGCCTGAAATCGGCCTAACACCACAAACGATCGCCCGTTTTCGCGAGCGCTTCAATGCACCAGTTGAGGTGCTCCATTCCGGTTTAAATGACAGCGAGCGTTTATCGGTCTGGCTACGAGCGCGTAACGGTGAAGCCGCCATTGTTATCGGCACCCGCTCCGCACTGTTCACGCCGTTCTCCCGTCTGGGCGTCATCATTATTGATGAAGAGCATGATAGCTCCTATAAACAGCAAGAAGGCTGGCGTTACCATGCCCGCGATTTAGCGGTATTCCGTGCGCGCGAAGAAGGTATTCCTATCGTGATGGGCACGGCAACACCGGCGCTGGAAACCTTACATAACGTGCAAATGGGCAAATACCGCCAACTAACGCTATCGAAACGAGCGGGTAATGCTAAATTGGCACTACAGCACTTGCTTGATCTGAAAGGGTTACCGTTAAAAGTGGGGCTGTCTCAGCCGTTACTCAAACGGATGAAAACCCATTTGCAGGCGGATAATCAGGTGATTCTGTTCCTCAACCGCCGGGGTTATGCGCCCGCATTGCTGTGCCATGAGTGTGGCTGGATTGCGGAATGCCAGCGCTGTGACCACTATTATACCCTGCATCAGAATCACCGTCAGTTGCGCTGCCATCACTGCGATAGCCAGCGCCCAGTGCCACAGCAATGCCCCAAATGCGGCACGACGCATTTAGTTTCTGTCGGCGTAGGGACTGAGCAATTAGAGAACGAGCTGGCCCCACTGTTTCCGGATACGCCGATCACCCGTATTGATCGCGATACCACCAGTCGCAAAGGCTCGCTGGAGCAGCATCTGGCAGATGTTCATCAGGGCGGCGCACGCATCTTGATTGGCACCCAAATGCTGGCGAAAGGGCACCACTTCCCCGATGTCACGTTGGTGGCGTTGCTGGACGTCGATGGCGCACTGTTTTCGGCTGATTTCCGTTCGGCAGAGCGCTTTGCGCAGCTTTATACTCAAGTTTCAGGCCGCGCAGGCCGGGCCGGTAAACAGGGTGAAGTCATTTTGCAAACTCACCATCCTGAGCACCCCTTGCTGCAAATTTTATTACAGCAAGGCTATGACGCCTTTGCCAAACAGGCATTAGAAGAGCGCAAAAGCGTATTTTTACCGCCTTACACCAGCCATATCATCGTGCGCAGTGAAGATCACGATAACCAGCAATCGGCGCAGTTTTTGCAACAATTACGTAATTTGCTGGAAGCCAGCCCACTCAAAGATGACGCTCTGTGGATTATGGGGCCGGTGCCCGCATTGCAGGCCAAACGCGGCGGGCGTTTCCGCTGGCAATTATTGTTGCAACATCCCTCACGGCAATTGCTGCAACGGCTGATTAAAACGTCTCAACCACTCATTAACACATTGCCACAAGCGCGTAAGGTTAAGTGGACGTTGGATGTCGATCCCATAGATAGCTAACCTCCGCCATGCTCTGATATAAAGGTAAGTTATTGTTTGAGCTGTGCCACAAGGCAATCGATTACCCTGCTTTCTGCGAGCCAGTTCGAAAAAACCTACTTATGTCACACTTTTCATGCAAATTAGGTAACAAATTACCCCCACTATCTGTATAGAATGAGGTAAAGCCTGCATTAAGCATCGGTGCAGGCTAGGAGCCAGAGCAAGGAGAAAGGCGTTGGAACATAAGAAAGAATTTACGATGGCCACCATGAAAGACGTTGCTGAAATGGCAGGTGTTTCTACTGCAACGGTGTCACGCGCATTAATGAACCCGGAAAAGGTTTCAACGATGACCCGGCAGAAAGTTGAACAGGCTGTACTGGCAGTTGGCTACTCTCCCCATGCTTTGTCCCGCAATATTAAACGTAACGAATCGCGAACTATTCTGGTTATCGTGCCAGATATCAGTGACCCGTTCTTTGCCGACATCATTCAAGGCATTGAGTTCGCCGCAGCGCAGCAGGACTATCTGATACTGATTGGCGATTGCGCGCAACAAACTCAGCAAGAACGCACTTTTGTCAATCTGATTATCACCAAACAGATAGATGGCATGTTGTTGCTCGGTTCCAATCTGCCTTTTGATGCCAGCAAAGAAGAGCAACGTAATTTGCCGCCGATGGTGATGGCTAATGAGTTTTCGCCTGAATTAGAATTACCCACCGTCCATATCGATAACCTGACTGCCGCCTTTGAAGCGGTTGATTATCTACACAGATTGGGGCATGAACGAATTGCGTGTATTGCCGGGCCGGAGAGTTTTCCATTGTGCCAATATCGACTACAAGGGTATATCCAGGCACTACGCCGTAATGGTATTGCGGTTAACAGCGACTATATTGTCCGTGGTGATTTCAGCTATGAAGCAGGGGCTGAAACCTTTATTAAACTGATGGCGCAGTCTCCCGCACCCACTGCAATATTTTGTCACAATGATGTGATGGCGATAGGCGCTATGTGGCAGGCAAAGAAAATGGGGCTACGCATCCCGCAGGATGTCTCGGTGGTGGGCTTTGACAATCTGAAATTATCGCAATATTGCGATCCTCCCTTGACCACCGTGGCACAACCACGTTATGAAATTGGCCGGCAAGCCATGTTACTATTGCTTGAGCAGTTACAAGGGCATCCAGTACAAAGTGGCTCCCGCTTATTAAGCACCGAGTTAATCATCAGGGAAAGTACTGCTGCGCCTAAACGCTAGGCAAATATTCAGAGGTTCAGTAACATGACGGACTTATTCCATCATTACGACGCAGCGAAACGATAGTGGCACAAAGAGATTATGTAAGCCGAGGGCGCTCAGGAGCGCGGCGCAAAAGCACTAGCCGGAAAAAAAGCAGTGCTCCAGCAGTATCTAAAACCGTGATAGCACTGGCTGTCGCGCTATTAGTGGTATTTGTTGGTGGCCTCTATTTCATCACCCACAATAAGCCGGGTGAACTTCCGCTACTTCCCAGTCATGATCCACGTACCGGTAATGGGTTACCCCCTAAACCGGAAGAACGCTGGCGTTATATTAAAGAACTGGAAAATCGCCAGATTGGCGTTCAGACACCCACTGAGCCTTCAGCGGGTGGTGAAGTGAATGCTAAAACACAACTGACCAATGAGCAGCGCCAACTGCTGGAACAGATGCAGGCGGATATGCGTCAGCAGCCAACGCAACTGTCAGAGGTGCCGTATAACCAAGGGATGCCAGTACCGCGATCTGCGGTGACTATCAAACCACCGGTCACAACGATGCAGCAGCAACCGTTAACGCCACCACGTCAGGCACTCACACCGGTGCAAACGCAGGTGCCAGCACAGACACCAGCACCAAAACCGGCACAAGTGCCACGTACAGCACCAACTGCACCGGTAACACAGGCGGTTACGCCACCTAAAGCGGAAAAAGAGAAAGAACAAACCCAGCGTTGGATGGTGCAATGTGGCTCATTCAAGGCTGTTGATCAGGCCGAATCTATTCGAGCGCAGTTAGCATTTGGAGGGATCGAAAGCCGCATTACCTCTGGTGGTGGCTGGAATCGCGTGGTGCTCGGCCCCTACAGCACCAAGGCTGCCGCAGATAAAACCTTGCAGCGTTTGAAAAGCGCAGGCCAATCAGGATGCATTCCCCTCGCTGTTGGGGGTTGAAAAGTAGCAATCCTCCCCCATTTATAAACTCAATATACCCCGTACTGTTTTTTGACAGACAGGCGGGGACTCATTCAGTCCGCAACGAGGGTCCGCTCGTGACAACAATTGTAAGTGTACGCCGTAATGGTCATGTCGTTATAGGTGGTGATGGCCAGGTCACTCTGGGTAATACCGTAATGAAGGGCAATGCCAGAAAAGTACGCCGCCTTTATAACAATAAGGTCATTGCCGGTTTTGCTGGCGGTACTGCCGATGCCTTTACCCTGTTTGAGCTATTTGAACGCAAACTGGAAATGCATCAGGGTCATCTGACTAAAGCTGCGGTTGAGCTAGCCAAAGATTGGCGCACTGACCGCATGTTACGCAAACTTGAAGCGCTGCTAGCCGTGGCCGATGAAACGGCATCACTTATCATTACCGGTAACGGTGATGTGATTCAGCCTGAAGATGATCTGATTGCTATCGGCTCCGGCGGGCCTTATGCCCAATCGGCTGCACGCGCATTGTTAGAAAATACTGATTTAGGTGCCAAAGATATCGTGGAGAAATCTTTGAGCATTGCGGGGGATATCTGTATCTACACCAACCGCACCCAAACCATCGAAGAATTAACGTATAAAGCGTAAGGATAGAGTGACATGTCTGAAATGACCCCACGCGAGATAGTCAGCGAGCTTGATAGCTATATCATCGGCCAGGATAAAGCCAAGCGAGCAGTGGCTATCGCCCTGCGTAACCGCTGGCGTCGGATGCAGCTTAACGAAGAGCTGCGCCATGAAGTTACTCCGAAAAACATTCTGATGATCGGCCCAACTGGTGTAGGTAAAACTGAAATTGCCCGCCGTCTGGCGAAACTGGCCAATGCGCCGTTCATTAAAGTTGAAGCGACTAAATTCACCGAAGTGGGCTATGTTGGTAAAGAAGTGGACTCTATCATCCGCGATCTAACCGATGCGGCGATTAAAATGGTGCGTCAGCAGTCAATTGAGAAAATGCGCTATCGTGCTGAAGAACTGGCCGAAGAACGCATTTTGGATGTGCTGATCCCACCGGCCAAAAATAACTGGGGCCAGGCGGATGAAACACAAGAGCCATCGGCCACCCGTCAGGCTTTCCGCAAAAAACTGCGTGAAGGTCAGTTGGATGACAAAGAAATTGAAATTGATTTGGCAGCGTCACCGGTAGGGGTTGAAATCATGGCACCTCCGGGCATGGAAGAGATGACGAACCAGTTGCAATCCATGTTCCAGAATATCGCCGGTCAGAAACAAAAACCGCGAAAAATCAAAATCAAAGAAGCTTTCAAACTGCTGATTGAAGAAGAAGCAGCGAAACTGGTTAATCCAGAAGAGCTGAAACAGCAGGCGATTGATGCCGTCGAGCAGCACGGGATCGTATTTATCGACGAAATCGATAAAATCTGTAAACGCGGCCAGACGTCAGGCCCAGATGTGTCGCGTGAAGGGGTGCAGCGTGACTTGCTGCCACTGGTGGAGGGGTGTACCGTTTCAACCAAACACGGCATGGTGAAAACTGACCATATTCTGTTTATTGCTTCTGGCGCATTCCAGGTATCCAGCCCGTCAGACCTGATTCCAGAGCTACAAGGTCGTTTGCCGATCCGTGTTGAGTTGCAGGCGCTGACCACCGATGATTTCGAACGCATCTTGACTGAGCCGAGTGCATCATTGACCGAGCAGTACAAAGCATTGATGGCGACCGAAGGTGTCACCGTTGATTTTACCCGTGAAGGTATCCGTAAAATCGCTGAAGCCGCATGGCAGGTGAACGAAAGCACCGAGAATATCGGCGCACGTCGTTTACATACGGTACTGGAGCGTCTGATGGAAGATATCTCCTATGACGCCAGCGAAAGTAATGGTCAATCCATCACTATTGATGCGGAATATGTCGGTAAGCATCTGGATGAGTTGGTAGCAGATGAAGATTTGAGTCGTTTTATCCTATAATTCGCTTTATATGCCTTTGCTGGATAAAATGGTTCGCCAATTTAAGAGTGGGAGGCATCGCCTCCCACTCTTATTTTTATTATATGATGGTTTTAACTCGCCGATATGGGCGGCCCAGACTCCTATACAATGAAGCAGAACATGAGCCAATCAACTAATACCCGCTTAACCAGCACCAGCCAGACCCAGGCTTGGCTGGAAAGCCTACGGCCAAAAACACTGCCACTGGCCTTTGCCTCTATCGTTACCGGTTCAGCTCTGGCTGTCTGGCTTGATAGTTTTAAGCCGGCAGTCGCATTGCTCGCCTTATTAACTGCCGGACTGTTACAAATTTTGTCCAATCTCGCCAATGATTATGGTGATGCCATTAAGGGCAGTGATACCGAAGAACGTATCGGGCCATTGCGTGGGATGCAGAAAGGGGTGATTAGCCGCCAACAGATGAAAGTGGCACTGATAATCACCGTAACCCTCACCGTGCTTTCTGGGATAGCACTGATTGGCGTGGCTTGTGAAAAACCCAGTGACGTCCTCGGCTTCCTGCTACTCGGATTAATGGCCATTCTCGCAGCCATTACCTATACAGTGGGGAGAAAACCCTATGGCTACATGGGGTTAGGTGATATCTCGGTATTGGTATTTTTCGGCTGGCTCAGTGTCGCCGGGACTTATTATCTGCAAGCCGGGCATTTCGACAGTATCGTCATGCTACCAGCGACCGCCTGTGGTTTACTGGCAACTGCTGTGTTGAATATTAATAATTTGCGCGATATCGAAAATGACAAAGCCAACGGTAAAAATACGCTAGCAGTGCGTTTAGGCCCGGTAGTCGCACGTTATTATCATACCCTGCTGATTGTCACGGCTATCTTCTGCCTGACATTATTCACTATTCTTTATCTGCATAATTGGGCGGGTTGGCTCTTTATTCTGGCCATTCCCTTGTTGGCCAAACACGTCGGACTGGTATTGCATGACCCCACAGCAACGGGTATGCGCCCAATGCTAGAGCACATGGTCAAAGCCGCCTTGCTGACCAATATCCTGTTCGCCGTAGGTTTGGTCTTCAACTAAGCCCTGTCCGTTCGCGTTAAAATACTCGCCGGGTGGCTGCCAATAAGGCTGCCCGGATGAATTTAACAATTGATGATTTTGCAAACAGTAGGCAGAAAGGGATATACTTACCATCCCAGCCGCAACCAGACGTTAATCCTATGAAATATGATACTTCCGAACTCTGTGACATCTATCATGAAGAGGTAAATGTGGTAGAACCTCTGTTCTCCAATTTTGGCGGACGTACTTCATTTGGTGGCAAGATTACTACCGTAAAATGTTTCGAAGATAACGGCTTGTTGTTCGATTTACTCGGAGAGGGCGGTCTTGGCCGTGTTCTGGTCGTTGATGGCGGTGGTTCAGTGCGCCGTGCATTAATTGATGCTGAATTGGCACAGCTGGCATTAGAGCACAATTGGGAAGGCATTGTTGTTTATGGTGCCGTGCGTCAGGTAGACGATCTGGCTGAGTTAGATATCGGTATTCAGGCAATGGCTGCCATTCCGGTCGGTGCAGCCGATGAAGGTGTGGGCGAGAGCGATATCCGCGTGAATTTCGGCGGTGTCACCTTCTTCTCCGGCGATCATCTGTATGCTGATAACACCGGGATCATCTTGTCAGAAGAACCGCTGGATATTGAATAACATCCCTCTGGCTTATAGATAATTCCGATTAGAAAGGGCGATATTGATATCGCCCTTTTTGCCTTTCGTACTCGAAGTGGCTGCGTGACTAGCGGCTTTCAACAACGTACTGATGATGCTTTAGCCAACTGGCACTCAGACCTCTTCCATCTTTCCCAACAGTGCCCGCAGACGATCCTGCCACACATGCTGCTCTTGTTTCAGTTGCTCATTTTCGCGCACTAACGCTTCACGGCCACCAGCAGCATCCTGAACTTCTTGGGACAAGGTGTTATTTTTCTCTTTCAGCTCTTCAATTTCCATCTGTAACAGCGTGATGGTGTCAATCGCCTGCTGAACTTTTACTTCCAATTTCTCAAATACTTCAAATGACATTCTTCGGTCCCCTTATGAGTCGCAAGGCGTACATCTTTTGGTCGCAGCCATCATGATTTACTAAAGTCATTGTATGACCTAAAGCAACAATCGACAGATAAAACTGCAGTGAATACTTATCGCGCTATATATGCATCAAACTCGTGTAACAAGCGCTATGCTCAACACGTTCCATCGCAAAGGCGACACAGCTTAAGGAAGTGATGCTCTTATTGAACTGATTGTATGTAGCCAGCCCCCCCCTGTCTAGCGGCATACCGGTACAAACCACACTCTGTAGCAATTTCGTTTCCGTAACTATCAGCAAAAGCCGAAAATCCTCCGCTCCTATCTTTTAGATTTATACATGGATTTAACAACCCAATGGGAAAACACTGGTCTGATCACACTTTGAAAGTACCTTAATCACTGCGGATAACGCGAAAGCGCTCATTTTTATGACAGACCACACACATTTTGATTTCGCTATTTCTCGTTTGTGCTCGTTAACGATAAATTTACATCACTCCCCTGATTACTTGAGGGGCAAAAATAAGAAATACCCTATAAATCTCTGTCTGTAGGACACAACTATGAGCCAAACCGCTAGTTCTACCTTAAAGGGCCAATGTATCGCAGAGTTTCTCGGTACCGGTCTGCTGATCTTTTTTGGTGTCGGCTGTGTTGCCGCACTGAAGTTGGCAGGGGCCAGTTTTGGGCAGTGGGAAATCAGTATCATTTGGGGCCTGGGCGTTGCTATGGCCATCTATTTGACAGCAGCCATCTCGGGCGCACATCTTAATCCGGCCGTAACCATCGCATTGTGGTTATTCGCCTGCTTCGATCGCCGTAAAGTTATCCCTTACATTGTGGCGCAGGTTGCCGGTGCATTTTGTGCCGCAGCGTTAGTCTACGGCCTGTATTACAACCTGTTCGTTGATTTCGAACAAACCCACCAGATGGTGCGTGGCAGTGCCGAAAGCCTCAATTTGGCCGGTATCTTCTCTACTTACCCGAATCCACATATTTCTGTTTTCCAGGCTTTCCTGGTTGAAACTGTGATTACCGCTATTTTGATGTGCCTGATTCTGGCCCTGACCGATGATGGCAACGGCATTCCCCGTGGCCCACTAGCGCCACTGTTGATTGGTATTCTGATTGCCGTTATTGGTGCATCAATGGGGCCACTGACTGGTTTTGCCTTAAACCCAGCGCGTGATTTTGGTCCAAAAGCATTTGCTTATTTAGCGGGTTGGGGCGAAATCGCCTTCACCGGTGGTCGTGATATTCCTTACTTCCTGGTTCCTATCTTCGGCCCTATCGTTGGTGCGCTGTTAGGCGCATTTGGCTATCGCGCTCTGATAGGCCGCCATTTGCCGTGTGATGTGTGTGTTGCAGAGGAAGAAGAAACCACGGCAACGACCACAGAACGTAAAGCATAAATAATAGATACTACCCAATAGATTTACGAAAACTTATAAGTAGGCTAATTATGACAACTGAAAATACTACTCAAAAGAAATACATTGTCGCGCTTGATCAGGGAACAACCAGTTCCAGAGCCGTGGTGTTAGATCATGATGCCAATATCGTGAGTGTTTCTCAGCGTGAATTCACTCAAATCTATCCCAAAGCCGGTTGGGTCGAACATGATCCGATGGAGATCTGGGCGACACAAAGCTCCACCTTGGTTGAAGTGCTGGCGAAGGCGGGGATCAATTCTGACGAAATCGCCGGTATCGGTATTACCAACCAACGTGAAACCACCATTGTTTGGGATAAAGCGACCGGTAAACCGGTGTATAACGCTATCGTCTGGCAATGTCGCCGTACCGCCGATATCTGTGAGAAACTAAAAAAAGAGGGGCTGGAAGAGTACATCCGCTATAACACCGGCTTGGTGGTTGACCCTTATTTCTCCGGCACGAAAGTAAAATGGATTCTCGATAACGTAGAAGGTGCCCGTGAACGCGCTGAACGTGGCGAGTTGCTGTTTGGTACCGTAGACACCTGGCTGGTGTGGAACATGACTCAAGGCCGTGTACACGTAACGGATTACACCAATGCGTCGCGTACCATGATGTTTAATATCCGCACCAAAGAGTGGGATGAGCGCATGCTGAAAGCGCTGAATATCCCGCGCTCAATGCTGCCTGAAGTTCGCCCATCGTCAGAAATTTACGGCCAGACCAACATTGGTGGTAAAGGCGGGACACGTATTCCAATCGCAGGTATTGCTGGTGACCAGCAAGCCGCGCTGTTCGGCCAGCTTTGTGTACAACCGGGGATGGCAAAAAACACCTACGGTACTGGCTGCTTCCTGCTGATGAACACCGGCACGGAAGCGGTTCAGTCCACACATGGCTTGCTGACCACCATCGCCTGCGGCCCACGCGGTGAAGTTAACTATGCGCTGGAAGGCGCGGTATTCATTGGTGGTGCCTCCATCCAGTGGCTGCGCGATGAGCTGAAACTGATTAGCGATGCCGATGACTCTGAATACTTCGCCACCAAAGTGAAAGACAGCAACGGCGTGTATGTGGTGCCTGCCTTCACCGGCCTCGGTGCGCCGTATTGGGACCCGTATGCGCGTGGTGCTATTTTCGGCCTAACCCGTGGTGTTAACAGCAACCACATTATCCGTGCAACACTCGAATCTATTGCTTATCAGACGCGTGATGTACTGGATGCCATGCAAGCGGATTCCGGTGCGCGCCTCAAATCGCTACGTGTTGATGGTGGTGCGGTAGCGAACAACTTCCTGATGCAGTTCCAGGCAGACATTCTGGGCACGCGCGTTGAGCGCCCTGAAATCCGTGAAAGTACTGCACTGGGTGCTGCGTTCCTGGCGGGTCTGGCGACCGGCTTCTGGAATGATTTAGACGAAGTGAAGAGCAAAGCCACGATTGAGCGTGAATTCCGCCCAGGGATTGAAACTACCGAACGTGATGTCCGCTACCGTGGCTGGAAGAAAGCCGTGGCCCGTGCTCAAGCGTGGGAAGATCACGAAGAGTAACAGACCGCCTGTTGTCAGTTCTCAAAAACGCGCCATCGCCCCCCGATGGCGCGTTTTTTATTAACCCACATAAGCCAAATAACCAGCACCACTAACCTCCTACGACTTCAAGTACGAAGAGTGATAGAATTCTCGCCCATATCCAACTCCTCCATTGTGCAATCAACAGGTCTAACCATGAAACGTGAACTAGCCATCGAGTTTTCCCGTGTCACCGAAGCTGCTGCACTAGCAGGTTATAAGTGGCTGGGTCGGGGCGATAAAAATGCCGCTGACGGTGCTGCCGTACATGCCATGCGCATTATGCTCAATCAGGTCAATATTGATGGGCAGATTGTTATCGGTGAAGGTGAAATCGATGAAGCCCCGATGCTGTATATCGGCGAAAACGTCGGTACCGGCCACGGTGATGCAGTGGATATCGCGGTAGATCCGATTGAAGGCACCCGCATGACCGCAATGGGTCAGGCCAATGCGCTCGCAGTGCTGGCGGTGGGGGATAAAGGCACATTTCTACATGCGCCTGATATGTATATGGAAAAACTGGTAGTGGGGCCGGGAGCCAAAGGTACTATCGACCTAAACTTGCCACTGGAAAAAAACCTGCGCAATATCGCCACTAAACTCAATAAGCCACTGACAGACTTAACGGTTATTACGCTGGCGAAACCGCGCCATGACGGCATCATCGCCGAAATGCAGCAACTGGGTGTCAAAGTGTTCGCTATTCCGGACGGCGATGTCGCAGCCTCGATTCTGACCTGTATGCCAGAAAGTGAAGTCGATGTGATGTACTGCATCGGTGGCGCACCTGAAGGGGTCATTTCTGCTGCGGTTATTCGTGCACTGGACGGAGATATGCAAGGCCGATTATTACCACGCCATCAGGTGAAGGGTGATAACGAAGATAACCGTCGCATCGGTGAAGCAGAATTGGCACGCTGCAAAGCGATGGGCATTGAAGCAGGCAAAGTGCTGCTGCTGGGTGATATGGCACGGAATGATAATGTGATTTTCTCTGCCACCGGAATAACCAAAGGTGACCTGCTGGAAGGCATTTATCGCAAAGGAAACATGGCAACCACGGAAACACTGCTGATTCGCGGTAAATCCCGTACCATCCGCCGTATCCGTTCGACCCACTTCCTTGATCGCAAAGACCCGGCACTGCATGAGTTCTTGCTGTAATTCGGCTCACGAATTATTTAGCAAAAAAGTTAAAATACTGGCGGCTGATATAAAGTTAAACGAAGGGGAAGCGCCCCCAGGTGCGTTAACCCCGTCGTTCACAAAATAGCGGTTAAACCCGATGCTCTTGCGGTTGCATCCGATGGGAGAGTGGCCACCAGCACAGCAATATCACTACCGCCATAGCAAACATCAGCAATCCCAGGCTGAATTGCCCGGTTTGCGGCAACATGGCAGACAACCATGTCGCCAGCCCTGACCCTATATTCTGCAACCCACCGACCAAGGCACCCGCCGCACCGGCCAGATAAGGGAATGGCTCCATCGCTCCTGTGGTGGCGAGTGGGAACAACATGCCTGCGCCAAAGAAAAACAGCGCCGCCGGTATCACCAGCGTCCAGATATTCATGATGCCAAACCAGCCGGGAACCCACATCATCAAGCCCGCTAATAAGCAACTGATCACTGAGTGCCACATCAGGTTATGGAAGGAGTTACCGTCACGACCGGCATACCATGCACCAAAAAACGCCGCAGGTATTGGTAGGATGAATAAAATACTCACTGTAACCCCACTTAGCCCCAGTACGCCGCCCATCAGCACACCCGCACTGGCTTCAAATACCGCAATCCCCGCCAGCGCCCCAACCAGCATCACCATATAGCAGCTAAACGCGCCATCGGATAGTAGCAGGCGAAAGCTGGCCAGCATTGGGCGTTTTTCTGTTTGCTGTGGCCGAGTTTCCGGTAACCAGCGGAACATACAAAATGCTACACAGCCGCATAAAAACAGCAGAAATGCATAGCAGGCCCGCCAGCCAAATAGACTTGCCAATAACCCACCGATAACCGGTGCCATGAGCGGGCTGACCAAAATCCCCATGTTCAGCATACTGTTGGCATAACGTAACGCAGTACCTGCATATAAATCTCGCGGCATGGTGCGCGCCATCACTCCGGCCACGCCGGTGCCCATCCCTTGCAGGGCGCTGGCTGCCACCAGCATAGTCAGGCTGCCCGCCAGCCACGCACCGAGCGCCCCCAACATGAATATCATCATACCGGCCAGAATCACCGGGCGACGCCCGACGCGGTCTGATAGCGGTCCATAAATCAGTTGTGAAAAACCATAGGTCAGTAGATACGCCGCCATGACGCGCTGTACCACTCCGGTGCGAACCGATAAATCGCGGGCGATATCCGCAATCACCGGCACATAAATGGTTTGTGCCATCTGACCAACCGCAACCAACAGAATTAACATTACCAGCAGGTGGAAATTCTCTATTTTTCTCATTGTCTTAACTAATTGATTAGCCGCAATACGTGCCACGCCGAGATCAAAAAGTGGCACACCTCACTATCGGCGCATAAGCTAACAAATTTGGAAATTTTAGCGAGCCAGCACGACATATTGCCAAATGACCGACTGGCAGATAAAACCACCACCGCCGTAAAGTAAACTGTCCATACTGTGTAACAACGGCAGAACGAAGGATGCACACGTAATCGATAATTTTTTTCTACCAAATGCCCTAAAATACCGTCATCGCTTTGGGTACTACTTTCGATAAGTATTTGAATAAAGGGAATCAGAATTATGGCTGAATGGGTTAGTGGCAAGATTACTCACATCGAACACTGGACAGATTCGTTGTTTAGTATTCGGGTCAATGCGCCAATTGATCCCTTTACTGCCGGTCAATTCGCCAAGCTGGCATTAGATATTGACGGTGAGCGAGTGCAGCGGGCTTACTCGTACGTCAATGCGCCGAGCGATGATAATCTGGAGTTCTATCTGGTCACCGTACCGGAAGGCAAACTCAGCCCACGGCTGGATCAACTGCCGGTGGGCGGCGAAGTGATGATCACCAAGCAAGCCGCAGGCTTTTTTGTGTTGGAAGAGATCCCCGATTGCGAGACGCTGTGGATGCTGGCAACCGGCACGGCGATTGGCCCTTATCTGTCGATTTTACAAGAAGGGCGTGATTTGGAGCGCTTCAAAAATGTGGTGTTACTCCATGCGGCACGTTTTACCCGTGATCTCAGTTATTTACCACTGATGCAACAACTTGAGCAGCGCTATAACGGCAAGTTACGCATCCAGACCGTGGTCAGCCGTGAAGAGTCACCCGGCTCGTTAACCGGCAGGGTGCCAGCACTGATTGAGAATGGTTCACTGGAAGCGGCGGTCGGCCTTAAAATAGATGCACAAGACAGCCATGTGATGCTGTGTGGCAACCCGCAGATGGTGCGTGATACCCAGCAATTGCTGAAAGAACAACGTGAGATGCGTAAACACTTACGCCGCAAACCTGGTCATATGACCAGCGAACAGTATTGGTAAACACACCGTGACGGGGGTGAACACTTTGGCGGTTCACGGCCCTAACGGCGTGTTTACCCGTCGATTAAGCGTAAGGGAACTACTGCGCTTTCTCTGCTAAAAACTTAACTGGCTCAGCTTCTGGGCCAAAACGGTTATCTCCTTCGCTCCCGACAAACGCACCACAATCAATAAACATCATGACAATAATCAGTGTAGGGATAAAACGCCCGACACCCCATTGCCAAACAGGTGCCATCATCTGCCAGTTACCAGCCATCAGCATCCAGGCCAGAACCACTAATAGCGCCCACCAGCCCGCTTTATTGCGGTCATGTAGCCGTTTGACCACCACTGCCGCCGTTGGCCACAGTAAAAAAACGATAGCAAAAGCCGCGGTTTGAATAGGCAGAACATCCTTGCCCGCCAAGGTGAAAACAACCAGCATGGCCGCGAGCCACAGGCCCATCCAGATCCAAAAATCTCGCCGCCCGATACGGCCTTTAAATGAGAAACACCACTGCTGTATTGTCATTAACGACCCGATCCATTTACCTTATATTATTTCGACCAAAGTGTACCTCAAGGCACTAACTAACCTATAATCTTTGCAGTGAATTTTGACAATCACCCCCTATAACCGCTTTAATCCCCTACACACACACCTAACGACGGCGTAGTCATGAGAAAAAAAAGAGTCGCAATGCTGACACTACTGCTGCTAATAGCAACAGTTAGTCGCGCTCATGCCGATCCTGCTGATGACAGCGGCCAGCCAGTCGAAGAGGCTCAGCCAACCGCGCCTTATCTGCTTTCCGGGGCACCGACCTTTGATTTGACGCTGGTAAAATTCCGCGAAAGCTACAACCGAGCCAACCCAACACGGCCTATCAGTGAGTTTCACGCAATTACGCTACAAGATGACTTACCGCCGCTGACGCGCGCTGCCAGTAAGATTAATGAGAATCTCTATGCTTCCACTGCACTGGAAAAAGGCACCGGTAAGATTAAAACCATACAGATCACTTATTTACCAATAAAAGGCAGTGAGGAGAAAGCCGCCAGGCTGGTGGCGGTCAATTATATGGCGGCTCTGATGCGCCAGTTTGAACCGACACTAACGCTACAACAAAGTCTCGATAATGTGCAAAGCCTGCTGGCAAAAGGCAAAGGGTTACCTTTCCACGTTAATACGGTCGGTGCGATTCGCTATGTTGTGGCAGACAACGGTGAAAAAGGGCTTACCTTCGCGGTTGAACCGATTAAGCTGTCACTATCTGATTCGTGATGTCGTTGCAATTAATGACGAAAAGCAAAGCCATTGCCACTGATCATCTCTATACTGTTGGACAGGTAAACTGCCTGTCGGCAGTCATTATTATTGACCCTCGCGTCCCTTGTTGGAGGAAGTAACATGCGTCATCCATTAGTAATGGGTAACTGGAAGCTGAACGGTAGCACTCACATGGTTAACGAGCTTATCGCTGGCCTGCGCAAAGAATTGAGCATGGTTGACGGCTGTGGCGTTGCCATTGCCCCACCGGCTATCTATCTGAATCAGGCTAAACATGAGCTGGCGGGTAGCCGTATCGCTCTGGGTGCACAGAACGTTGACGTGAACCTGTCTGGCGCATTTACTGGTGAAACCTCTGCTGAAATGCTGAAAGATATCGGTGCGCAATACATCATCATCGGTCACTCTGAGCGTCGGACTTATCACAAAGAAAGTGATGAATTCATCGCCAAGAAATTTGGCGTACTGAAAGACGCAGGCTTGATCCCGGTATTGTGCATCGGTGAGTCCGAAGCAGAAAACGAAGCAGGTCAAACTGAAGCGGTATGTGCCAAACAACTGGACGCGGTGCTGAATACTTTGGGTGTGAAAGCGTTCGAAGGCACGGTTATCGCTTACGAACCCATTTGGGCGATCGGTACCGGCAAATCAGCCACCCCTGCTCAAGCGCAAGCGGTTCACAAATTTATCCGTGACCATATTGCCAAGCAAGATGCGGCAATTGCGCAGCAAGTTATCATTCAGTACGGCGGTTCTGTTAACGACAAAAACGCCGCTGAACTGTTCACCCAGCCTGATATCGACGGCGCGCTGGTTGGCGGTGCATCACTGAAAGCCGATGCTTTTGCCGTTATCGTGAAAGCGGCTGCAAAAGCTAAAAAAGCCTAATTAATGCTTTAAGCTATTGTTAAGCGTTATAAAACCGGGGTGAAATCACCAGCCCCGGTTTTATTGTTTTTGTGCGGCTAAAGATTATCGCTTACTTATTTCATCAAAGGTGCCACCCGTCGCAAAATGTGTCTGCTGTGCTTTAGTCCAGCCGCCGAAGACGTCATCGATAGTAAACAATTTTAGTTGCGGGAATTCATTGGCAAATTTAACGGCGACTGCCGGATCTCGTGGGCGATAATAGTGCCTGGCCGCTATAGTCTGGCCTTCCGGTGAGTACAGGTATTTCAGATATGCATCAGCGACGTCACGGGTGCCGCGCTTATCGACCACCTTATCAACCACCGATACCGTCGGTTCCGCTAAAATAGAAACGCTTGGCGTGATGATATCAAACTTATCTTTACCCACTTCATTGACTGCCAGCAGAGCTTCATTCTCCCAGGCAATCAATACATCGCCAATCCCACGTTCAACGAAAGTGTTAGTAGCACCACGCGCGCCAGAATCCAATACTTCCACATTCTTATATAGCGTTTTAACAAATTCCTGCGCTTTGGCCTGATCGTTATTATTATGCTCTAGCGCATAACCCCACGCCGCCAGATAGTTCCAACGCGCGCCACCCGAGGTTTTCGGATTAGGTGTAATGACCGAAATTCCTGGTTTCACTAAATCTGACCAGTCATGAATCTGTTTAGGATTACCTTTACGCACCAGAAACACGATAGTCGAGGTATACGGTGCGGAGTTATCCGGTAGGCGCTTAATCCACTCTTTATCAATACGACCACGCTCAGCAATAGCATCGACGTCATAAGCCAGCGCCAGTGTCACCACATCAGCTTCAATACCATTAATCACCGAGGTCGCCTGCTTGCCAGAACCACCATGCGATTGACGCACCGTCACTTTGTCACCGGTTTGCGCTTGCCAATGCTGACTAAATGCCTGGTTATATTCTTGATAAAACTCACGCGTCGGATCATACGACACATTCAGCAATTGAATATCTTTTGCCATCGCACCTGATGCCAACAGCAACAATAACAAACCTACACCCCATTTACGCATTGATCCGCTCCCCAGATTTGTTGTTATAAACTTAAAGGGCTATTAACCACGTTAGTTAGCTTGAGACTGAGCGTGCCAGAAACTTTTCATCCAATTAAAGAATAAAAAAGTTTTGATTATATCAATATGAAATATACCACCTGCTAAACGCAAAAAGCCCCCGCGAACGGAGGCTTTTTTATCGAATGACTGGCTGTTTTAGAACAGTTTTTTCGCTGTATCGTACCAATCTTCTTTAAATTTACTTTTCTTATTCTCTGGCGCGATACAAACGGAGATTAATTCATGCACCATTTTCTCGTTTTGTACGCCGACGCAGAAACCACCTTGCGTATAGTCGCGGTCTTCCAGCAGCAGATCAACCGCATAAGCCCCCATGCGGGAAGCCAAAATACGGTCATAGGCTACCGGAGCACCACCGCGCTGGATATGGCCTAACACTGTGCCACGAGTTTCACGGCCTGTTTCTTTCTCGATGTATTTAGCCAGCTCATCGATGTCATCCAATTTTTCAGTGATGGCGACAATCGCGTGCTTTTTACCTTTAGCGATGCCCGCTTTAATTTCAGCAACTAAATCTTCACGTTTGAACGGGACTTCAGGAATAGCGATAAACTCGCAACCCCCGGCAATGGCAGCCGCCAGTGTCAGGTCGCCACAATAACGGCCCATCACTTCTACGATAGAGATACGTTGATGTGAAGACGAGGTATCACGCAGACGGTCAATCGCTTCAACCACCGTTCCCAGAGCGGTGAAGAAACCGATGGTATAGTCAGTGCCTGCCACATCGTTATCAATGGTGCCCGGCAAGCCAACACAGTGAATACCACCTTCTTTAGTCAGCAAGTCTGCACCGGCATAAGAACCGTCACCACCGATAACTACCAAGCCATCAATGCCACGCTCTCTCATGTTCTGTAGAGCAACTTGACGTTTTTCCGGGTCACGAAACTCTGGAAAACGCGCAGAACCCAAGAAAGTACCGCCGCGGTTAATCATGTCTGACACGCTGTAGCGGTCCAGTTTTCTCATGCGATTTTCATACAAGCCCAGGTAGCCATCTTCAATACCGTAAACTTCCAACCCTGCTGACAAAGCGGCACGAACCACCCCACGAATGGCTGCGTTCATTCCTGGCGCGTCACCGCCGCTTGTTAGTACACCGATTTTCTTGACCATGACTACCTCTGAACTTGTAGATGCGATTTTTTAAAATTCTTTATCTGCCGATTATGTCTTGCACATGGGTCAGTACAAAAAATCAGCTTTATGAGCTTAATATCGGATATTATAGCAAAAACACCAAGCTGAATTGATTCAAGTCATGCCATCTAGCGGAATTTTCTTCGTGGCCTAACCATAATGTAACCACAATTTACCCGCATTTGATGAATCAATTATAACTCCCAATGTGCATGACGCTCTTTTGGCACGACAGAGCAGGGGTCCTGATGGATAAGAACATCCGCGCCGGGGAAACGATGCAGCAAGGCACGTTCAACTTGCTCAGCCAAAATATGAGCCTCCATCAAGGGCACCATATCTTCCATCTCAAGATGAAGCTGAATAAAACGTGTTGGCCCCGACTGGCGAGTACGCAGATCATGAGCGCCAATCACTCCGGGCCATGAGGTCACGATATCAATAATTTCCTGCCGCTCGTCATCGGGTAATGCACGATCCAGCAAGGCTTGCACCGCTTCATAGCCCATACGTAACGCGCTATAAAGAATATAAACCCCAATCCCCAATGCAAACATCGCATCAGCGCGGTGAAAACCATACCAACTGAGTGCCAACGCAATAAGAATAGCACCATTCATCAGCACATCAGATTGATAGTGCAGCATATCGGCACGGATAGCCTGACTCTGCGTTTTTCGCACCACCCAGCGCTGAAATGTGACTAATATCATTGTACTGAATAATGCGACTAACGTGACGCCGATACCTACACCTGGGTCTTGCAACGGCTCCGGTGAAGCCAAATGCTGAAAGCCGGTCAGGAACAGAAACAGTGCAGAACCGGAGATAAACATGCTTTGCGCCAACGCGGCCAGTGACTCCGCTTTGCCATGACCAAAAGTATGCTCTTCATCGGCGGGTTGCAGGGAGTAACGCACCACAAAAAGATTGGTCATCGAGGCGGCCAGATCCACTAAGGAATCGACTAATGCCGCCAACAAACTCACCGATCCGGTATGCAACCAGGCAAAAATTTTAATAATCAGTAAAATTGACGCCAACACCGTAGCACTAAGCGCGGCAGCTTTAACCCAGCGCCCGTATTGCGGATCCATAACTCATTCCAAATGATATTTAAGGATTGTTAGTATAACGGAAATGGAATAAAAAAAGCCCTCCATCATGGAGGGCGAAAGACAGGGATGGTGTCTATGGTAAGGAAAACAGGGTATTACAGGGTACTACTTACTTCTGGGCAGAAGAGGGTTGCGCTGCTGGCATCTGTTGCATTTTCTCAATGCGCTGCTGATGCTTTTGGTTCAAGACAGCTTTTTGCTCTGGCGTGAGCAAGTTAAACATTTGGTTACGAACTTTGGCCATTTCGACCTGACGATCAATCTGCTGCTTAGACATTTTTTCAGCCTGTGCTCTTACAGCAGCTTCGTCGAATTTATCGGCCGTAACCAGTTTGTGCATGGCTTCACGGTCGGCCATATCAAGACGAGGCTGATCTTGGCGAGACTGACGCATCAGGTCACGCATTTGCTGGCGCTGTTGCTCAGTCAGATTGACGCCGTCAAACATGTTATGGTGACCGCGACCGTCTTTCTTATTCATCATCGCACCATCACCGTGGCACCAACCCTCAGTGTCCGCGGCCTTATCGATGGCGAAGGCGGCTGATGAGCCGAGAACTAACATTGACGCCATGATTAACGTTGATACTTTAGTTGCTTTGCGCATCATTTAACTCCAGGGTTCTGAGTGCTGTTCAATTCGCTGCAATGCGATTCAATGAGAAGCAGTCTATCTGCCCGGCTGCAAACAAGCGTCAGTGGATGTAAAACTGGAGTCAGGGCATGTAAAGCTAAGTAAAGTCATGGAATACCGGCAATTGATAACGTATTTTGCGTCAAGAGGAGAAATAATCATGCATAAAATCCTATTAGTTGATGATGATCGTGAACTGACGTCGCTGTTGAAAGAATTGCTGGAAATGGAAGGTTTTAATGTTGTTGTTGCCTATGATGGCGAACAAGCATTAAACCTGCTGGACAGTTCTATCGACTTGTTATTACTTGATATTATGATGCCGCGTAAAAACGGGATCGAAACGTTAAAAGAGTTACGCCAACACCATCAGACACCGGTGATAATGCTGACTGCCCGTGGCAGCGAGCTGGATCGGGTGCTGGGTCTGGAGTTAGGCGCTGATGATTATCTGGCAAAACCGTTTAATGACCGCGAACTGGTGGCGCGCATTCGCGCCATCCTGCGCCGCTCCAATTGGAGTGAACAGCAGCAAAATGTCGATCAGGGTGCGCCAACACTGGAAGTTGATTGCCTGCAATTGAATCCGGGCCGTCAGGAAGCCAGTTTTGAAGGGCAGTCTCTGGAACTGACCGGAACTGAATTTACCTTACTCTACCTGCTAGCCCAGCATCTTGGTCAGGTGGTATCACGCGAGCATCTCAGTCAGGAAGTGTTAGGGAAACGGCTGACACCATTTGACCGCGCGATTGATATGCACATTTCAAACTTACGCCGTAAATTACCAGACCGCAAAGACGGGCTACCGTGGTTTAAAACCCTGCGTGGCCGTGGATATTTGATGGTATCTGAAACATGATTAACAGTTTAACGACGCGAATTTTTGCTATTTTCTGGTTCACCTTAGCGCTGGTTCTGATGCTGGTGTTGATGGTGCCCAAGCTCGATTCGCGTCAAATGACCACTCTGCTCGACAGCGAACAGCGTCAGGGAACGATGCTGGAGCAACATATCGCAGCAGAACTGGCCAGCGATCCTGCCAATGACCTCATGTGGTGGCGCAGACTTTACCGCGCCATCGAGAAATGGGCACCGCCGGGCCAACATCTCATATTAGTGACCACCGAAGGCCGCGTTATTGGTGCCCAGCGTCACGAGATGCAGATTGTACGGAATTTTATCGGCCAATCGGATAACTCGGATCAGCCGAAAAAGAAAAAATATGGCCGCGTCGAGATAGTCGGCCCCTTCTCTATCCGCGATGGAGAAGATAACTATCAGCTCTATCTGATTCGCCCGGCCAGCAGCCCACAATCTGATTTTATTAATCTGATGTTTGACCGCCCGTTGCTGCTGCTGATTGCCACCATGCTAATTAGTGCGCCGCTGCTATTGTGGCTGGCGTGGAGCCTGGCGAAACCGGCGCGCAAGTTGAAAAATGCCGCCGATGATGTGGCGCGAGGCAACCTGAAACAGCATCCTGAATTGGAATCTGGGCCGCAAGAGTTTTTAGCTACGGGAGCCAGTTTTAACCAGATGATCAGTGCGCTTGATAGGATGGTGGTGGCCCAGCAACGGCTGATTTCCGATATCTCTCATGAGTTGCGCACTCCGCTGACCCGCTTGCAACTGGCGACTGCGTTGATGCGCCGTCGTCATGGTGAAGGGAAAGAGCTGGAACGTATTGAAATGGAGGCACAGCGGTTAGATAGCATGATCAACGATTTGCTGGTGTTATCCCGTAGCCAGCATAAAAATGAGTTACATCGTGAACCCATCAACGCTGACGAATTGTGGTCAGATGTGTTGGAAAATGCGCAATTCGAAGCCGATCAGATGGGTAAAACGCTAGAAGTGACCGCACCGCCGGGGGCGTGGACCTTATTTGGCAACCCAGCGGCCCTGGACAGCGCGTTGGAGAATATCGTGCGTAATGCACTGCGTTACTCCAATCACCACATCGCGGTAGCATTCAGCTCGGATAATCAGGGAATCACAATCATTGTTGACGATGATGGCCCAGGCGTTAGCCCGGAGGATCGTGAACAGATATTCCGGCCATTCTATCGCACTGATGAAGCGCGTGATCGGCAATCAGGCGGTACTGGCTTGGGATTGGCGATTGTCGAAACTGCCGTAAACCAGCATCGAGGATGGGTGCGAGCCGAAGATAGCCCGCTCGGTGGTTTGCGTCTTATCATCTGGTTACCGCTACATCCGCTAAAAGCTTAATGCGTCATCTGCTACTCGATCATTACCGATCGAGTAGCACGCTGGCCCTCAAGCTTTTTTCGCCTCTTTCTCCAACAGCCGTTTCTTACGTTCCACGCCCCAGCGGTAGCCTGATAACGCCCCATCCTGGCGAATAACCCGATGACAAGGGATAGCCACCGCCAACATGTTGGCAGCACAGGCTCCGGCGACAGCACGTATCGCTTTCGGCGAGCCAATTTTCGCGGCGATATCAGCATAGCTGGCAGTTCCACCGACCGGGATCTCCCGCAAAGCCTGCCATACCCGCTGCTGGAAGGCCGTACCACGAATATCCAGTGGCAAATCAAGCCCTAGTTGTGGCGCTTCGACCAATCCCACCACCTGCGCCACCCATTGCTCAAACTCGGCATCGCCACCAACTAAATCGGCTTGTGGAAATTTATCCTGCAACTGTTGCACTAACAGCGCCGGTGAGTCGCCCAATAAAATGGCACAGACACCCAGTTCGCTTCTCGCCACTAGAATCGCACCCAGAGAACTTTCGCCCACCGCAAAATACAGCAGGGTGTCACGCCCTCCCTTGCGGTAACGGCTTGGCGTCATCCCCAGCAGTTGATTGGATTGTTCATAAAATCGGCTGTTAGAGTGATATCCCGCAGCAAAAATAGCCTCCGTAACCGAGCCGCCCGTTGCCAGTTGCTTACGCACACGCTCACTGCGGGTAGCACTGGTGTAAGCTTTGGGAGTCAATCCGGTGATGGCTTTAAATAACCGATGGAAATGGAATGCACTGAGATTCAATTGTGCCGCCAGTTCATCCAGCTTGAGGGGCGCTTCAGCTTGCTCAATTAATCGACATGCCTGACTAATTAGTTGGATATGTCGCTGGGCAAGGGGCAACAAATCTGGCTGGCAACGTTTACAGGGACGGTAACCGGCCAATTCAGCCGCGGTGTTATCAGTAAAAAATTCAATATGCGCAGCTTTAGCCTGACGGGATGCGCAAGATGGGCGGCAATAGACCCCAGTGGTTTTTACGGCGTAAACAAACTGACCATCGGCGGTTTTATCGCGGTGAATCATGGCGGCGTGGCGCGAGTCGGTATCACTGCTTATAAGCTTCTTAACTGATGTCATGATGGATACTCCATTACTGCTAGCTGTTGCCGACAGCATACAAAACACCCCGTCATCTCGCTCTCCGCTCCTTGCTTTTAAATTCTTGTTTACAGTGACGGACGGGCAACCGCTGCACTGAGAGCGGGTTTCTGATATCCTGCGCCCCTTATTATTGGGGGACATATGCTTAATATTGTTTTATTTGAACCCGAAATCCCGCCCAATACCGGTAATATTATCCGGTTATGCGCCAACACCGGCTGCCAGCTCCATCTGATCAAACCATTAGGTTTCACCTGGGATGACAAACGCCTGCGCCGCGCGGGTCTTGATTATCATGAGTTTGCCGATATCAAGCATCATCATGATTATCATGCTTTTTTGGACAGCGAGAAACTGGATAGCGCCCAGCCTGCCCGCTTATTTGCCCTGACCACCAAAGGGACGCCAGCTCACAGTGCTGTGAGTTATCAGGTAAATGATTATCTGCTGTTTGGCCCAGAAACCCGCGGCCTACCGCCCACTGTTTTGGATGCATTACCTGCTCAACAGAAAATCAGAATTCCAATGCTTGCCGCCAGCCGCAGCATGAACTTGTCAAATGCAGTGTCAGTGGTGGTATATGAAGCCTGGCGACAACTAGGTTATCCGGGTGCGTTACTGAAAGAGTAGTTTTTTTGACCAAAATATGTCGGCGGTCGGCTGGCAACTCAATAAAAAGGTGTCTATCCAACGTAATTGGAGTTGTAGCAAGGCAGCAAACGAACTCATCCCGATGAGCTTACATAAGTAAGTGATTCGGGTGAGTAAGTGCGGCTAACACAGCTACAGCTTTAAGTACGAAGGATAAGATTAGATGCCGTCGCCGTATTCAAACCCGTGGCTCATCCCATTGAAATGCTGATCCATATCCAACGATGGTTTATCACTCTCAGGTTTACCAACGATTCGAGCTGGCACCCCCGCTGCGGTGGTATGAGCGGGCACGGCCTGCAATACCACTGACCCGGCACCAATTTTGGCACCACGGCCGACTTCGATATTACCCAAAATTTTAGCTCCCGCGCCAATCATCACTCCTTCACGGATCTTCGGATGACGGTCACCGCTAGTTTTACCCGTCCCTCCGAGGGTAACGTTTTGCAGAATGGAAACATCATTCTCAACTACCGCTGTCTCACCAATCACGATACCGGTGGCGTGGTCTAACATAATACCGCAACCGATGGTCGCCGCAGGGTGGATATCCACACCAAAAGCGACTGAGACTTGATTTTGCAAGTAAATTGCCAACGCTTTACGATCCTGCGCCCACAACCAATGGCCGATACGGTAAGCCTGTAAAGCGTGGAAACCTTTGAGGTACAACAACGGCGTCGAGTATTTATCAACCGCAGGGTCACGCAACCGCACCGCCAGGATATCGCGGGCTGCGGAAACAATCATCTGCCCATCAGCACGATAGGCATCTTCTACCACCTCACGGATGGCAATTGCGGGCATGATGGGATTAGCCAGTTTATTCGCCAGAATGTAGCTCAGCGCACTGCCTAAATTCTCATGCTTCAATAATGTGGCGTGGAAAAAGCTAGCCAGCATGGGTTCACACTCAGCCAGTGCTCTTGCTTCTGATTTAATGCTACTCCAGACCAGTTCTAACTCTTCTGATGACATTACGCACTCCTGCCCATAAATAAGCCACTTCAGGGAACGACCAAAGCGGCTATACCCTTACGTCTTGAAGCGCAGCACTATTAGCTGCAACGCCAATGACGTTAGGTATGTAATTATTATTTTATCCCACCGATTAACTTAACCTATCAGATGCCGCTTTTTTCATCTTTTTTGGTCCGACCCAACAAGGTCAGCGCCGCTTCACGGGCATTTTTGTGACAATACAACACCTGATAAATCTGCTCAGTTATCGGCATTTCAACACCATAACGCTGTGCCAATGCCAGAACTTCCTTGGTATTGCGGTAGCCTTCAACCACTTGACCAATTTTATCCTGCGCTTCCTGCACCGCCAACCCTTGCCCCAACATAATGCCGAATCGGCGGTTACGGGACTGGTTATCGGTACAGGTTAGCACCAAATCACCTAACCCTGCCATGCCCATAAAGGTGGAGGGATCAGCGCCCAAAGCGGTACCCAAACGAGTCATTTCAGCCAAGCCACGGGTGATTAACGCAGTACGCGCATTCGCACCAAAACCAATGCCATCAGACATCCCGGCACCAATAGCAATCACGTTCTTCACCGCACCGCCGAGTTGCACCCCGATAAAATCAGGATTGCTATAAACCCGGAAGCTTTTGCCACAATGCAATAGCTGTTGCAGGTCTTCGCTGAACTGCGCATCGGTGGATGCCAGGGCAATCGCCGTAGGCAAACCAGCTGCGAGTTCTTTGGCAAATGTCGGGCCGGAAACCACAGCCAGCGGGATAGTCTCACCCAGCACTTCACGCGCCACATCCGCAAGCAAACGGCCTGTTTCGGCCTCAAGCCCTTTAGTCGCCCAGACAATCCGCGCATCTTTGCGTAAATGCGGTTTCAACTGGTTTAGTACCGCCCCGAAGACATGGCTGGGTACCACTACCAGTACATCACGGCTGGCTGCCAGCGCACGCGCCAAAGAGGTGTCCAGTAGCAGGGTATCAGGGAAAGGAACATCAGGCAGGAAAGCCTGATTACAGCGGTCGTGTTGCAAAACCTGAATATGTTTAGGGTCATGGCCCCATAACACGACGTTATGGCCATTACGCGCCAGCGTAATGGCCAAAGCGGTGCCGTAAGACCCGGCACCGATGACAGTCATTGAAGCAGAAGTGGTGTTCATCAGGCATCCTGACGTTGTTCAGCACCTTCGCCTTCAGCCTGCTGTTGCAGATAGTTCATGAACAGGGCATCAAAGTTTACCGGTGCCAGATTCAGTTGTGGGAAAGTACCGCGAGAAACCAGGCTGGTGATGCATTCACGCGCATACGGGAACAGAATGTTCGGACAATATGCACCCAAGCAATGTGCCAGTTGAGTACCGTCGATACCTGCGATAGAGAAGATGCCGCCTTGCTGAACTTCGCACAGGAATGCAGTTTCTTCACCCAAAGAGGCGGTTACGGTAACACGCAGTACCACTTCATACACATCGTCAGTCAGCTGACTGGAAGCAGTATCAAGATCAAGTTTAACTTCTGGCTGCCAATCCTGCTGGAAAACCTGCGGAGCATTAGGGGCTTCGAAGGAGATATCCTTGGTATAGATACGTTGGATCTGGAAAGCCATCTCTGTGTTGTTTTGTTCTGACATGTGTATAGATACCCTTAGTTAGACGTCTTTAATTAAAATATCACTGCCGCCGTAGGCTCTTTCCATTGATTCAATGGGGCCGACTGACGAGTTAAAGTAGTGGATCCAATCCACCTCGTGCATCCAGGGCATGTAAATCATCACAGCCACCGATATGCTGCCCATCAATAAATATCTGAGGCACCGTTGTCCGCCCGCTGCGCGTAATCATCCCTTCACGCCTGGCCGGAGCATTATCAATTGCGATTTCCTGAAAAGCAGCGCCTTTGGCGTTCAGCAGTGCCTTGGCACGATGACAGAACGGGCAAGTAGCCTTGGTATAAATTTCAATCTTCGCCATGATTAGACCTTAGTTAACGTTATAATTTATTGATAAAGCAAATATAGCTACTACTTACCACCGCGCGCCAATGGCAGATTCTCACCACTCCAGCCAGAGATACCGTCTTTCAAGGTAAATACACGCTCAAAACCGGCTTTATTCAGCAGGTCGGCCGACGCACGGGAGGTTGTTCCCATCGCACAAACTACAATAATAGGCTGTGCTTTGTGCTTTTCCAACTCGCCCAGATTGCCGGTTTTAATGTCGCTCGGCAGCAGGTTAATTGAACTGGCGATATGGCCTTTGCGATAATCATCACGCGTGCGGATATCAACCACAACCGCATCTTCTTTGTTAATCAGACGCGTCGCTTCACCACGGGTAATCTCTTTAACTTTAGAGAGAGAACTTTTGAATGCAGTGAAAATTACGGCGACGAACAACGCCACCCAAGCCAGACTCAAAACCGGATGCTGGCTAATGAATTGCATAATTTCTTGCAACATGGGGGTAAAAACTCCCGTTAGTTAGGGGATAATATTCAAGGTCACAGAGTATACCTGCGCGTTGCGGCAAATACAGCCAATTAGCAAGCACGAGTGCAGAAACTGCGAGCCATTTCGGAAAGTTTTGTCGTCTAAATGATGACAATTACGCAAAACCCCACGTCAATGTTGATCTCTTTGGGCTATTTTTAGCCGGTTTTGTAGTAAATTACAGCCATTCAACATCGATACTTATAAGAAGGTTATGCAATGTCGAGCACTAAAAAACCACTGGTTCTGACTATTCTTGATGGCTACGGTCATCGCGAAGAACAGCAGGATAATGCCATTTTGAATGCTAAAACGCCGGTAATGGATCGTTTATGGCAGCAACAGCCTCATACTTTGATTGCAGCTTCAGGTTTGGCTGTTGGCCTGCCGGACGGACAGATGGGTAACTCCGAAGTCGGTCACGTCAATTTGGGGGCCGGGCGCATTGTTTATCAGGATTTGACCCGCCTGGACAAAGAAATCAAAGACGGTGACTTCTTTACCAACCCGACACTGACCGCAGCCGTTGATAAAGCGGTTAAAGCGGGCAAAGCCGTTCATATCATGGGCCTGTTGTCTGCCGGTGGCGTCCATAGCCACGAAGATCACATTTTAGCAATGGTTGAACTGGCCGCCAAGCGCGGTGCGACGGCTATTTACCTACACGCTTTCCTCGATGGACGTGACACTCCGCCGCGCAGTGCTGAACCCGTACTGAAACGATTCACCGATAAATTTACCGCGCTAGGCAAAGGCCGTATCGCGTCTATTATTGGCCGTTACTACGCAATGGACCGCGATAACCGCTGGGATCGTGTGCAACTGGCCTACGACTTGATGACCCAAGCCAAAGGTGAGTTTACCGCTGATAATGCAGTGGCGGGCCTGCAAGCCGCCTACTCTCGCGGTGAAAATGATGAGTTCGTTAAACCCACGGTTGTTCAGGCCGCAGGCGAACCTGACGCTGCCATGAACGATGGCGACGCGCTTATCTTTATGAACTTCCGTGCTGACCGCGCCCGTCAAATCACCCGCACCTTTGTTAATGCCGATTTTGACGGTTTCAAACGCGAAAAAGTGGTTAATTTCGGCGATTTTATCATGCTGACCGAATACGCTGCTGATATTAAAGTGGCCTGCGCTTACCCACCGGCATCACTGGAGAATACCTTCGGTGAATGGTTGATGAAGCATGACAAAACCCAGCTTCGTATCTCCGAAACTGAAAAATATGCTCACGTCACTTTCTTCTATAACGGCGGCGTTGAAGAACCATTTAAAGGTGAAGACCGTATTCTGGTTAACTCGCCCAAAGTGGCAACCTATGACCTGCAACCTGAGATGAGCTCCGCAGAATTGACTGAAAAACTGCTCGGCGCTATCGGCAGCGGCAAATATGATGTGATCATTTGTAACTATCCAAACGGCGATATGGTCGGCCATACCGGTGATTACGATGCTGCTATCAAAGCAGTAGAAACACTGGATAATTGCATTGAGCAAGTGGTTGCAGCAGTGAAAGCGGTTGATGGCCAATTGCTTATCACCGCCGACCACGGCAATGCCGAGCAGATGCGCGACCCGGCGACTGGCCAGGCTCACACCGCCCACACCAGCCTGCCTGTTCCCCTGATTTATGTCGGCAATAAAGGGGTTAAAGCAGTGGAAGGCGGCAAACTTTCGGATATCGCCCCAACCATGCTGTCACTGATGGAAATGGAAATCCCGCAAGAGATGACTGGTAAGCCGCTGTTCATCGTGGAATAATCCCTCGTTATGAGGGAAAAGGCGTCATTTGCAAAATCAATGATTACGGAAGATGCCATCACCGGCAGCCGAAATACCATTTTTCGGCTGTCAGGTCAGTTTGTGCGTCACCCGTGGTCAGCACTGTACGTCAGCGTTTTTTGCGCTGGCGTATTGCTATTGCCATTATCCGGCATAGCAGCAGAGCCGCCCGCCACGGCAAAAACCGCAGAAAGCAAAAATCAGCTAAAAACTATTCAGCAGGATATTGCCGAGAAAGAAAAAAGTGTTCAGCAACAGAAACAGCAACGCAGCTCACTACTCGATCAACTGAAACAACAGGAAAATACCATCGCTCAGGCCAGTCGCAGCCTGCGTGAAACCCAAGGTACCCTGACGGAGCTGGGTAAAGATGTCTCTGGCCTCACCACCTCGATTGAAAAGCTGCAAAAACAGCAAACTGAACAGAAAAACATCTTATCCAAACAACTCGATGCCGCCTTCAAACAAGGGCAACACAGTGGTTTGCAGCTTATTTTAAGCGGCGAAGAGAGCCAACGCAGTGAGCGAATTCTGGCGTATTTCAGTTATCTTAATGAAGCACGGCAGAAATCCATTGAAGAGCTGAAGCAAACCCGTCTCAAGCTCTCTGCCGAGAAGAAAACGCTAGAACAAAAACAGAATCAACAAAAAGCCTTGCTGGATGAGCAAAAAACTCAGCAGCAGAAGCTGGAACAAGCACGCACCGCACGTAAAAAAACACTGACATCGCTGGAGGCCTCGCTGGAAAAAGATCAGCAAGGTCTGGCAGAATTAAAATTGAACGAAACCCGTTTGCGTGATCAAATCGCCAAAGCAGAACGGGAGGCAAAAGCCCGCGCCGAGCGCGAGGCGAAAGAAGCGGCCCGAGTGCGTGAACAGGTGAAAGCCAAAGAACAGCAAGCCAAGAAAACCGGTTCCAGCTATAAACCGAGCGAAAGTGAGCGCTCATTGATGGCGCGCACCGGTGGCTTGGGTCGCCCTGGTGGGCAGGCTCTCTGGCCGGTTCGCGGCAACGTAACTCATCGCTTTGGTGAATCTTTGCAAGGTGAGTTGCGCTGGAAAGGTATGGTTATCTCCGCGCCGGAAGGCAGCGAAGTGAAAGCGATCGCCGATGGCCGCGTGTTACTGGCTGACTGGCTACAAGGCTATGGCCTGGTGGTGGTTATCGAACACGGCAAAGGGGATATGAGTTTATATGGCTATAACCAGAGCGCGCTGGTCAATGTGGGCGCGCAGGTTAAAGCCGGCCAGCCTATCGCATTGGTTGGCACCAGTGGCGGCCAGGGCGAGCCATCACTCTATTTCGAAATCCGCCGCCAAGGGCAAGCTGTTAACCCACAACCTTGGTTAGGACGATAGCAAACAACGTTAGGGAAATCGTATTGCATTATTTCAACCCACGCCGATTAATTATCTTAAGCACCCTGCTTCTCGCCAGCGCCGCACAGGCAGGTAAACTCTCTATCGTTATTGATGATTTTGGTTACCGCCCCCAAAACGAAAACAAGATTTTACAAATGCCCCTACCAATTTCAGTGGCTATCCTGCCCAATGCGCCTCACGCCAAAGAAATGGCGATGAAAGCCCATAATCAAGGGCGCGAAATTCTGATTCATCTGCCAATGGCTCCGCTGAGCAAGCAACCGCTGGAGCGCGATACATTACAACCATCAATGAGTAGCGAAGAGATTCAGCGCATTATTCGCCAGGCTGTGAATAACGTTCCTTATGCGAAGGGCATGAATAACCACATGGGCAGTGCCATGACCTCCAGCTTGCCTGGGATGCAGAAAGTCATGCAGGCGCTGGAACACTATCAGCTCTATTTCCTCGACAGCGTGACCATCGGCAACAGTCAGGCTAGCCGCGCTGCTGAAGGCACCGGAGTCAAAGTGATTAAGCGCAAAGTCTTTTTAGATGATTCACAAAATGAAGCCGCGATCCGCCAACAATTTAACCGCGCAGTAGAGCTGGCACGCCGTAATGGTTCAGCGATTGCGATTGGGCATCCGCATCCGGCCACGATTAAAGTGCTGCAACAGATGTTGCCTCAATTACCTACCGATATAGTATTGGTCAGACCGAGTGAGCTGCTGAATGAACCGGTACATAATAATAGTGGCAGCGGTACCGTTTCACCGGGCCAGTCTAAACCGCGTGATCCGGCCAAAGGCCAGCGCTTGAAAGCCATCAAACAATGTAATGCCAAAGCCAGTTACGTTCCGGAGAAAATCTACGCCGATAAGATGTTTGTTATCTTAGGCGAGAGCCTGATGCAAAGCCCGGCCGTGACATTTGTTCAGAAGCATTGGCAGCAATATTTCCCGCCAGCAGCACCCGTAACTCCGGTTGAGAAATCGACAGTCGATGAATCTAAAGCTAACAATCCGTAAAATGGGGCAGTCATCACCTGACTGCCCCGCTTTCATCCTTGCAACTTCAAGGCCGAAGGGTATTTTAATCCCAGTTTAATATTACCTTACCCGACTTACCCGAACGCATGGCATCAAAGCCTTGCTGGAATTCATCAATGGAGAAACGATGAGTGATAATCGGGGTTAAATCCAAACCAGATTGAATCAATGCGGCCATTTTGTACCAAGTTTCAAACATTTCGCGGCCATAAATCCCTTTGATAAACAGCCCCTTGAAGATCACCTGATTCCAGTCGATCGACATATCAGACGGTGGTATTCCTAACATCGCAATACGCCCGCCGTGGTTCATTGAACTTAGCAAAGTGCGAAAAGCGGGCGGCGCACCGGACATTTCCAGACCGACATCAAACCCTTCAGTCATACCCAGGTCAGCCATGACATCTTTTAGATTCTCGTTACTGACGTTAACTGCGCGGGTTACACCCATTTTACGCGCCAGGTCCAAGCGGTATTCATTCACATCAGTGATAACAACATGACGAGCGCCGACATGCTTACACACCGCAGCAGCCATGATACCAATCGGGCCGGCACCGGAAACTAATACATCTTCACCGACTAAATCGAATGACAGCGCGGTATGCACCGCATTACCGAAGGGGTCGAAAATAGCGGCTAATTCATCAGAGATATTGTCTGGGATTTTGAATGCATTGAAAGCAGGAATAACTAAATACTCGGCAAAAGAGCCAGGACGATTAACACCAACGCCCACCGTATTGCGGCACAAATGAGTACGACCACCACGGCAATTACGGCAATGGCCGCAGGTAATATGGCCTTCGCCAGACACCCGGTCACCAATATTAAAACCTTTTACTTCCTGACCAATAGCGACGATTTCACCCACATACTCGTGACCGACCACCATCGGAACTGGGATGGTTTTTTGCGACCATTCATCCCAGTTATAGATGTGCACATCAGTACCACAAATAGCGGTTTTGCGAATTTTGATCATGATGTCATTGTGACCCAGCTCAGGCACTGGTACATCAGTCATCCAAATCCCTTCTTCTGCTTTCAGTTTGGCCAACACTTTCATAGATGATGCTTTCATGAACATTCCTTACGCAATAACGTTAAGCTGTTTGCCAATACGAATGAAGGCTTCAACAGCCTGCTCAACCTGCTCTGGCGTATGATCGGCTGACATCTGGGTGCGGATCCGCGCCTGACCTTTCGGCACCACCGGATAGAAGAACCCGGTGACGTAAATCCCTTCTTTCAGCAGCGCATTGGCAAATTCTTGCGCTAATGTAGCGTCACCCAACATCACAGGGATGATGGCATGATCGGCACCGGCTAAGGTGAAACCGGCGGCACTCATTCTTTCGCGGAATAGACGAGCATTCGCCCATAAGCGATCACGCAGTTCAGCACCGTTTTCCAATAGCGATAACACCTTAATTGAGGCCGCTACTATTGCTGGAGCCAATGAATTTGAGAACAAATAAGGCCGTGAGCGTTGACGTAACCACTCAATAACCTCTTTGCGACCAGCAGTATAGCCACCCGATGCGCCACCCAGCGCTTTGCCCAAGGTACCGGTGATAATATCAACACGACCCATCACTTCGCAGTATTCATGAGTACCACGGCCATTAGCCCCCACAAAACCCACGGCATGGGAGTCATCGACCATCACTAATGCCTGATACTCATCGGCCAGGTCACAAACACCTTTCAGATTAGCAATGACGCCATCCATTGAGAACACGCCGTCGGTTGCTATCATAATATGACGCGCACCGTCTGCTTTAGCCTGCTTTAGTTGGGTTTCCAGTTCGCTCATATCGTTATTGGCGTAACGGTAGCGCTTGGCTTTACATAACCGCACACCATCGATGATGGACGCATGATTCAGCGCATCAGAAATAATGGCATCCTCTGGCCCAAGCAGGGTTTCAAATAAACCGCCGTTAGCATCAAAACAAGAGGAATAAAGGATGGCATCGTCCATACCGAGGAAATCAGCCAGCTTCTGTTCCAGAACTTTATGAGTATCTTGGGTGCCGCAGATAAAACGCACCGAGGCCATACCAAAGCCATGCGTATCCATGCCTTGTTTAGCCGCCGCGATCAATTGCGGATGGTTTGCCAGACCCAAATAGTTATTGGCACAGAAATTAATGACATGGCGACCATCCGCCACAGCAATATCAGCTTGCTGCGCAGACGTAATTATCCGCTCGTTTTTATACAGTCCTTCAGCACGGGTCGTTTTGAGTTGCTGTTCTAATTGCTGATAAAAAGACTCTCTATCAAATGGCAGGGACATGCGTTTATCTCCAGAATGGGCAATTTCACACGACATTTTACTGATTAGTCGGTGAACTGACGAGGAACCTTGTCTTATATTGTGAAAAATGCAGCACATATCACGGTGAACAATCCTAAAGCCGCATAGAAACAGAGAGATTAGCCCCCTTGCGGCTGTGCGCTATCCTATGAAATGTTATGATATCGCCAAATAGAGTGTGGGGCATTGTGTCCGACCAACAAAATTAGCAAGGGTGAACCTGATGATTATCGTCACTGGCGGCGCTGGTTTCATTGGCAGTAATATCGTTAAGGCACTGAATAATATCGGTTATAAAGATATTTTGGTCGTTGACAACCTGAAAGACGGTACCAAATTCGTCAATCTGGTTGACCTGGATATCGCGGATTACATGGATAAAGAAGATTTTGTTGCCAGTATTGTTGCTGGTGATGATATGGGTGATATCGATGCTATTTTCCACGAAGGTGCCTGTTCTTCCACCACCGAGTGGGATGGCAAGTACATGATGGATAACAACTATCAGTATTCTAAAGATATCCTGCACTTCTGTCTGGATCGTAGTATTCCATTCTTATATGCCTCTTCCGCAGCCACTTACGGCGGGCGTACCGATAACTTTATCGAAGATCGTCAATACGAGCAGCCACTTAACGTTTATGGCTATTCCAAATTCTTGTTCGATCAGTATGTGCGTGAGTTGTTACCACAAGCTGAATCACAAATTTGCGGCTTCCGTTATTTCAACGTTTATGGCCCGCGCGAAGGTCATAAAGGCAGCATGGCGAGCGTCGCTTTCCATCTGAATAACCAGATCAATGCGGGCGAAAACCCTAAATTGTTCTCTGGCAGCGAAAACTTTAAACGTGACTTCATTTATGTAGGCGATGTTGCAGACGTGAATCTGTGGTTCTGGCAAAACGGCGTTTCCGGCATTTTCAACTGCGGTACTGGTCGGGCGGAATCGTTCCAGGCGGTTGCCGATGCAGTGGTGGATTTCCACCAAAGTGGGCCGGTGGAATACATTGAATTCCCAGAAAAACTGAAAGGCCGCTATCAGGCATATACGCAAGCTGATCTCACAAATTTGCGCGCTGCCGGTTACGATAAGCCGTTCAAAACCGTCGCCGAAGGCGTAAAAGAATATTTGGCCTGGCTCAATCGCTCAGTCTAAGTCACTTGCTGCAAGGAATTGATAAACGGTATGAAAATACTGGTCATTGGCCCTTCATGGGTTGGCGATATGATGATGTCGCAAAGTCTTTACCGCACCCTGAAGGCCAAATATCCGACAGCAGATATTGATGTGATGGCACCCGCGTGGTGCCGTCCACTTTTGGCCAGAATGCCGGAAGTTCGCCATGCCGTCCCGATGCCGTTAGGTCATGGGGTTTTTGCTTTTGAGGAGCGTCGCCGCTTAGGGTTGGCCTTGCGTGAAACAGGCTATGATCGTGCTTACGTGTTACCAAACTCGTTTAAATCTGCGTTGATACCTTATTTTTCAGGGATTAAACAGCGCACTGGCTGGCGTGGCGAGATGCGCTACTTCTTGCTCAATGATATGCGCATTCTGGATAAAGAAGCCTTCCCGCTGATGGTTCAGCGCTACGTGGCACTGGCCTATGATAAAGAGCAGGTGCACTCTGCGGCAGATTTACCGCAGCCGCTACTGTGGCCCAAATTGCAGGTGGATGACGACGAAATTGTCGCGGCTACCGCGTCATTCAATCTCACCGGCAGCCGCCCTATTGTTGGTTTTTGCCCTGGCGCAGAGTTTGGCCCGGCAAAACGCTGGCCACACTACCACTATGCAACACTGGCACAGCAACTGATAAACAAGGGTTATCAGGTAGCGCTATTTGGTTCAGCAAAAGACAATGAAGCAGGTGAAGAAATTCGCCAGACACTGAGCGAAGATGAGCGCCAATTCTGCCTTAATCTGGCCGGCCAGACCTCACTTGAACAGGCGGTAGTTCTGCTCGCGGGTTGTCGTGCGGTGGTCAGCAATGACTCCGGTTTAATGCATGTCGCGGCAGCCTTGGATAAACCACTCGTTGCCTTGTATGGCCCAAGCAGCCCGGACTTCACCCCGCCGCTGTCCGATAAAGCCACGGTTATCCGCCTGATTACGGGTTATCACAAGGTACGCAAAGGCGATAGTGCGCAGGGTTATCATCAAAGCCTGATTGATATTCAGCCAGAACAAGTGATGGCAGCGCTTGAGAAGCAACTATCCGCGCCAAAACACGTTGTCAGCGAGGCCGATTAATGCATGTATTGATCGTTAAAACCTCTTCTATGGGCGATGTTTTACATACATTGCCCGCATTGACAGACGCGATGCGCGCTATTCCAGACATTCGCTTTGATTGGGTGGTCGAGGAAGGTTTCAGCCAGATCCCCAGTTGGCACCCTGCGGTAGATAAAGTCATTCCGGTGGCGATCCGCCGTTGGCGCAAAAACTGGTTTGGCAGTGATACTCGTCAGGAACGCTGTGATTTTAAACGTATTGTGCAGCAACGCAGTTATGATGTGGTGATTGATGCGCAGGGGCTGATTAAAAGTGCCGCGCTGATTACCCGCATCGCTAAAGGGACAAAACATGGCCCAGACTGCAAAAGTGCCCGCGAGCCATTTGCCAGTTGGTTTTATAACTGCCGCCATGAGATTGACACCAAACAACATGCGGTTGAGCGTACACGCCAACTGTTTGCCAAAAGTTTGGGTTATGACAAGCCAGAAAGCTACGGTGATTATGCCATCGCTCAACGCTTTTTAAACCAGTTACCTGCCGATGCAGGCCAGTATCTGGTGTTCCTCCATGCGACAACCCGAGACAGCAAACATTGGCCTGAGAGCCATTGGCTGCAACTGATCGAGCAAGTCCAACCTACCGGCTTAAAAATCAAGTTACCTTGGGGCGCGGAGCATGAGCATCAGCGAGCCTTGCGGTTAGCGGAACAATTCCCGCATGTTGAGGTATTACCCAAACTCACGTTGCAGCAAGTTGCGGAAGTCCTGGCAGGTGCAAAAGCGGTGGTTTCTGTTGATACTGGACTCAGCCATCTGACCGCTGCACTGGATCGCCCCAATATCACGCTGTTTGGCCCAACAGATCCCGGCTTGATTGGGGGTTATGGGCAAAACCAGATTGCGGTTATATCCGAGCAAAAAAGTATGGATAGCCTTACGGCTGAGACTATTATGACCAAATTGAAAGTGCTCATTTCATAAGTGATCGTTATTTATTTTCAGCCATTTTGAGGCTTTAAAAATAGAGCCAAGCGTTGTTTAGCGTAAACAGAATGGTAATGGAAGAAAATCGGCTCTGGTTAATGCTTGAGTCGATTGTTCTATGGGGTGTTTTGTTGCTTATTGTCGGGGGGAATATCATTGCAGTTGGATATTCCTATTTGAGATTAGTGAGGATACATAAATATAATTAATCATTCTCAAATTAATTAGGACATCCTGTATACCTACATTCTACCAAGATCTATTACTCTCTTTTTCGTGTTACTTAATTAATTGATCAATACAACGACAATAGTTCTCATCTAGTCATGCAGGGTTTCAATAAATTCACGCGAACTTTCTGAAATCATTTAACAAGTTATACTCTTTTGGTGAATAGCCAGACCGCATGTTGACCACGCTATCCCCGATGCCGAAAAGAGCCTTTCTTGCTCAGATATGGTATTATTCTTAATAATCCATATAAATGAAATTGATAGAATGTTGCTGCGTTTATATCAGGTACTACTCTACCTTATCCAACCTTTGATTTGGCTGCGTTTGTTATTACGTAGCCGTAAAGCCCCCGCTTATCGCAAGCGCTGGGGGGAGCGTTATGGTTTTTGTGCCGGTAAAGTCGTGGCAGGCGGCATCATGCTGCATTCAGTTTCAGTCGGTGAAACTCTGGCTGCCATTCCATTGGTCAGGGCATTACGTCACCGCTACCCATCTTTGCCCATCACTGTCACCACCATGACACCTACCGGCTCTGAACGTGTCCAATCTGCCTTCGGCAAAGATGTTCATCACGTTTATTTGCCTTATGACCTTCCCGGTTCCGTGAATCGTTTTCTTGATCAAGTTAATCCTAAGCTGGTTATCATTATGGAAACCGAGCTTTGGCCTAATCTTATCAATGCCTTGCATCGCCGTAAGATCCCGCTGGTGATTGCCAATGCGCGTCTTTCTGCCCGTTCAGCCATAGGCTACAAAAAAATCGGCAGTTTCATGCGCCAAATGCTGCAACGAATCACCCTGATTGCCGCGCAGAATCAGGAAGACGGTGATCGTTTTATTGAGTTAGGGCTAAAACGCTCACAGCTCACGGTAACGGGCAGTCTAAAGTTTGATATTTCGGTAACACCTGAGTTAGCCGCCAGAGCCGTAACATTACGTCGCCAATGGGCACCTCATCGGCCGGTCTGGATTGCCACCAGCACCCACGATGGCGAAGAAATCCTCTTACTGGAAGCACATCGTCAATTGTTACAGCGTTTCCCCACACTGTTGCTAATTCTTGTGCCTCGCCACCCAGAACGGTTCCCGAAGGCGATTGAACTGACACAGAAAGCAGGCTTGAGTTATACGTTACGTAGCAAAGGGGAAGTGCCTTCAAGCAGCACGCAGGTGGTAATTGGCGATACGATGGGTGAACTGATGTTGCTTTATGGCATCGCAGATTTAGCTTTCGTTGGTGGTAGCTTGGTTGAACGTGGCGGTCATAACCCACTTGAAGCGGCAGCACATGCCATCCCAGTGCTAATGGGGCCGCATACGTTTAACTTTAAAGACATCTGTGCCAAGCTGGAACAGGCTGAAGGATTGATTACTGTCACCGATACGTTATCGCTGGTAAAAGAAGTCACCATGCTGCTGACTGATGAAGATTGCCGCCTCTATTATGGCCGCCATGCGGTTGATGTTTTGCATGAAAATCAGGGCGCTTTGCAACGGTTATTACATCTACTGGAGCCTTACCTGCCACAACGGAGCCACTAAATGAGCGCCAAAAAACGTCTTTCGGTGGTGATGATTGCCAAAAATGAAGCCTCACTGCTGGCCGACTGTTTGGCATCCGTAGCCTGGGCCGATGAAATAGTGGTTCTGGATTCCGGCAGTAAAGATGAAACGCTCGCCATTGCCCAGCAGCAGGGTGCCAAGGTCTACAGCAATACCGATTGGCCGGGTTATGGTAAACAGCGCCAATTAGCCCAGCAGTACGCCAGCGGCGATTATATTTTAATGCTGGATGCCGATGAACGTGTAACACCCGAGCTTAAAGCCGCAATTGACGCGGTACTGATGGCACCAGAAGACGGTGCCGTTTATAGCTGTGCGCGGCGTAATCTGTTTTTAGGCCGATTTATGCGCCACAGTGGCTGGTATCCCGATAGGGTCACTCGCTTATATCCACATCATAAATTCCAATACAACGATAATTTAGTCCACGAATCACTTAACAGCGGTTCCGCAAAAGTCATCCCACTGAATGGTGATTTATTGCATCTGACCTGTCGTGATTTCTTTGCTTTTCAACGCAAACAACTTAGTTATGCCGAAGCGTGGGCCACTCAACGCCATCAGCAAGGTAAAAGTTGCAGCTACTTCTCTATTCTCAGCCATACTCTCGGGGCATTCTGTAAAACGTGGTTATTCCGTGCCGGTTTCCTTGATGGCAAACAAGGTCTGTTGCTGGCGGTCGTCAACGCACAGTATACCTTTAATAAATATGCGGCTCTGTGGGCATTGAGCCACCAAGATCAGAAAAGTGAGAAGCCATGACCACTAAAGCCATTTACCCAGGGACATTTGACCCTATCACCAACGGTCATTTGGATTTAGTCACGCGTGCCTCGGCGATGTTCAGCCAGGTGATTCTGGCTATCGCCGATAGCGCCAGCAAAAAACCCTTATTTACACTGGCGGAACGAGTGGCACTGGCAAAAGAAGTGACCGCGCCGCTGAAAAATGTCGAGGTATTAGGATTCAGTGAATTGATGGCTGAGTTCGCCAAAAAGCAAGACGCCAATATTTTGGTGAGAGGCTTACGCTCAGTGTCAGATTTTGAGTATGAATGGCAGCTCGCAAATATGAATCGCCACCTGATGCCAAAGCTAGAAAGTGTCTTTCTGATGCCATCAGAGAAATGGTCATTTATCTCTTCCTCGCTGGTGAAGGAAGTGGCACGTCATGGTGGTGATATCACGCCGTTTCTCCCTGCACCGGTCACCAAAGCGCTAATGGCCAAACTGGCCTGACTCTTTATTCGCATTGGCATTACAGGTAGCGGCCTCATAGAAACGAGGCCCGAGCCACGGCTTAAAGTGCTAAGGGTATACGGTTAATGCTGGCAGTGACGGCAAAAAAACGTGCTGCGCTGCCCATGCTTTGCAATCTCAATCAAATGCCCACAGCGGCGGCAAGGCTCGCCTGCTCGCCCGTACACCTGCAACTCCTGCGCAAAATACCCCGGTTTACCATCTGACTGTAAAAAGTCGCGTAATGTGGTGCCCCCCTGCTCAATAGAGTGCAATAACACCGCTTTTATCGTTGCCACCAATTGGATGGCCTCAATTTTGGTTAACGAACCAGCAGCACGTTCTGGCAAAATACTCGCAGTGAAAAGCGATTCACTGGCATAGATGTTACCCACCCCGACCACCACTTTGTTATCCATCAGCCACTGTTTTATCACAGTACGTTTATTGCGTGATTTATCAAACAGGTAATCAGCAGTAAATTCATCACCCAAGGGTTCCGGCCCTAAATGGGCGAGTACGCTACTGGTTTCAAGATCTTTTGCCCATAGCCAGGCTCCAAAGCGCCGTGGATCGGTATAACGCAATATTTTGCCATTACTTATCACTAAATCGACATGATCATGTTTTGCAGCTTCAGTTTCTTCAGACAAGATCCGTAAGCTGCCCGACATCCCCAGATGGACGATAATCCAGCCGGTCACCAATTCGATAAGTAAATACTTTGCCCGGCGCTGAACACTTAGTACCCGTTGATCGCTCAATGCCAGAATTTCATCGGATACAGGCCAGCGTAAGCGAGCATTTCTGACTACGGCATAAAGAATGGTCTGACCGACAAGATAGGGTTCGATCCCGCGTCGGCTGGTCTCAACTTCTGGTAATTCAGGCATGTCACCTCCCTAAACGTATCTCACTGGATTTTATATAATAAAAAACCCGGCCGAGGCCGGGTTTTCTTAATCCACCAAAATTAAAATTATTTAATTTTAGCTTCTTTGTAGATCACATGTTGACGGACAACTGGATCGAATTTCTTCAGTTCCAATTTTTCCGGCTTAGTACGCTTGTTCTTCGTAGTGGTATAGAAGTGACCAGTACCAGCAGAAGAAACCAGCTTGATCTTCTCGCGAACACCTTTAGCCATGATTCAGTTCCTTAATACTTCTCACCGCGGGTACGAAGTTCGGCCAAGACCGTTTCGATACCCTTCTTATCAATAACACGCATACCTTTAGCAGATACACGCAAAGTTACAAAGCGCTTCTCGCCCTCAACCCAAAAACGGTGAGAGTGAAGGTTCGGCAGAAAACGGCGTTTGGTCGCGTTCATTGCGTGGGAACGGTTGTTACCGCTCACCGGGCGCTTGCCAGTAACTTGGCAGACTCGGGACATGTCTATTCTCCAAAAATCAAATCAGCTCGAGCTTCGTATAGGATTTGGCCGCCTCGTCAGGCTTTAGAGCCCATCTCAGCAAATTCACTGAGAAGACTCACTGTCATCAGGTCAGAACCCCCCTGTCACCAGGCTATAAACCTGCTGAGATAGGCTCTTCACGCCAAACCCAAGATTCTCAAAGGTGGCGTAGTATACGCTCTGAAGCGTAAGTGCTCAAGTCCCGAACAGCTAAAGATCCCGAAAGGATCAATTATTATTGCTCTAAAGCCATCCGCGTTCAGCAAATGAGACACATTCACCCCGGCCAACCACTAAATGATCGAGCACTCGAATATCTAATAATGAACAGGCTTTTATCACCTGCGTAGTCATCAAACGGTCGGCTTGGCTCGGTTCAGCCTTACCCGAAGGATGATTATGCGCCAGAATCAGCGCGGCGGCATTAACCTTCAGCGCTTCACGCACAATTTCTCTCGGATGAACCTCAACGCTGCTGATGGTACCAGTAAACATCTCCTCATGGCGAATAACACGATGCTGGTTATCCAAAAACATCACTAAAAAAATCTCTCGTTCACGATGAGAAAGAATATTTTGTAGGAACTTTTGCGTAATTTCGGGGTTTTGCAGAACACTTTCCCGCATCAAGTGAGATGAAAAACAGCGACAGGCTAGTTCGGCAATGGCCTGAATTTGGCTGTATTTAGATGTACCAATCCCTTTTTGGGCAGATAATGTCTGATAATCCGCAGATATCAGCCCATGAAGTGAACCGAACTCTTCAATCAAATATTCAGCCATCCGCATGACATGCATTCCCGGAATACCCGTACGCAGAAAAATAGCGAGTAACTCGGCATCGGTCAGTACAGCAGCACCATATTTAAGCAACTTCTCCCTTGGGGCAATCGGCCCATACCACTTTTCCATCCCTTGACTCCTGTTGTCCTTGAACAGCGCGGCATCATGCCATAAGGCGTTTATCCCTACGATATCGCGGTTGACATCGTGCGTAGCGTCTCGCAAATTTGACGATTGATGGCATAGGGAGACGCCCTGATAGCTAATCTGCTCAGAGGTTATGCTAAAATATTGCCTCTTACGGCTTTCATTCGGACAATTATGATGACGGGACTCTCCGGCAAACATATTGTGCTCGGGATTAGCGGAGGTATCGCCGCCTATAAATCTCCTGAGCTGGTACGCCGCTTGCGCGACAGAGGCGCAGAGGTACGCGTGGTGATGACTCACGCGGCAAAAGCGTTCATTACGCCACTCACATTGCAGGCCGTCTCGGGCTACCCCGTCTCTGATGATTTACTCGATCCGGCAGCAGAAGCAGCGATGGGCCATATTGAGCTGGGTAAATGGGCTGATTTAATCATTATGGCCCCAGCCACGGCAGATTTACTGGCCAGAGTGGCGGCGGGTATGGCAAATGATTTGCTGACCACTGTTTGTCTGGCAACAGCGGCTCCTATTGCGGCCGTACCCGCCATGAATCAACAGATGTACCGCGCCGCTGCCACCCAGGCAAACCTACAGACGCTCGCCGAGCGTGGCATGTTATTATGGGGGCCAGACAGCGGCAGCCAGGCGTGTGGTGATGTTGGCCCAGGCAGAATGCTGGACCCACTGGAAATTGTCGCGCTGGTGCATGATCATTTTTCTGCAAAACAAGACCTGCAACATTTGAGCGTTATGATTACTGCCGGGCCAACCCGTGAAGCACTTGATCCGGTGCGCTTTATCAGTAATCAAAGTTCGGGCAAGATGGGCTTCGCGATTGCGCAAGCCGCTGCCGCCAGAGGGGCTGCTGTCACTCTGGTTACCGGGCCAGTAAATTTACCAACACCTGCGGGCGTAGACCGTATTGATGTTATTAGTGCGCTCGAAATGGAGCAAGAGGTCAATACACGGGCAGCGCAGCAGAATATTTTTATTTCTTGTGCCGCAGTAGCCGATTACCGCGCAGAACACGTTTCTGACGAGAAAATAAAAAAACAAGGCGACGAAATAACACTTAAGCTGGTGAAAAATCCAGATATTGTCGCGGGCGTCGCTTCAATGGTTAAAAATCGCCCATTTGTTGTTGGATTTGCTGCCGAAACCCAGAATGTGGAAGAATACGCGCGACAAAAACTGGCGCGAAAAAAACTAGACCTTATTTGTGCCAATGATGTATCGCTCGCAGAACATGGTTTTAACAGTGACACCAATGCTTTGCACCTTTTTTGGCCGACTGGCGAGAAACGTTTACCGCTCAGCGATAAATGTCTCCTCAGTCAGCGTTTAATAGACGAGATTGTCAGCCGTTATGATGAAAAAAATCGACATTAAAATTCTGGACTCACGCGTTGGCAACGAGTTTCCTTTGCCTACTTATGCTACTGAAGGCTCTGCCGGGCTGGATTTGCGTGCCTGTTTAGACGAAGCGGTAGATTTACTGCCGGGGCAAACCACTTTATTACCTACCGGTTTAGCGATTCATATCGGTGATAGCGAACTGGCTGCCGTCATCCTGCCGCGCTCTGGTTTAGGGCATAAACACGGTGTGGTACTCGGTAATCTGGTTGGCCTTATCGATTCCGATTATCAGGGACAATTGATGGTATCGGTATGGAACCGTGGTCAACAACCTTTCACCATTGAGCCAGGTGAACGTATCGCCCAAATGGTATTTGTTCCCGTAGTACAAGCAGAATTCAATTTGGTTGAAAGTTTTGACCAAAGTGAACGTGGTACCGGTGGGTTTGGTCATTCTGGACGCCAATAACCTACCCTAGACCTAAATATCGTAAAAAAGCTATCACATAAGCCGCCGGGGGTTGGTACCCAGTGCGGCCGATATTTGGGTTTTTGTTATTAAGTCATTTTTAGCAAGGGTCTACTCGGACATGGCAGAAAAAGAAAATACGAAAAGGAACAGGCGCGAGGAAATTTTGCAGGCTTTAGCGCAGATGCTGGAATCCAGCGATGGCAGCCAACGCATTACCACCGCTAAACTTGCCGCGAATGTGGGGGTTTCTGAAGCAGCACTTTATCGACATTTCCCCAGTAAAACGCGGATGTTTGATAGCCTGATCGAGTTTATTGAAGATAGTCTGATGTCCCGCATTAATTTGATTCTGCAAGATGAAAAAGAGACGTTCAATCGCCTCCGACTGATCCTGCTGCTGGTGTTAGGGTTTGCAGAGAAGAATCCCGGTCTAACCCGAATCATGACAGGCCATGCGCTGATGTTTGAACAAGATCGTCTGCAAGGGCGAATTAACCAGTTGTTTGAACGAATTGAAGTACAGCTACGTCAGGTTCTGCGCGAGAAAAAACTGCGCGATGGGCAGGGTTTTATCCATGATGAGGCGTTATTGGCAACTCAACTGCTGGCGTTTTGTGAAGGGATGCTCTCACGCTTTGTCCGCTCCGAGTTCCGCTATCGACCAACCCAAGAGTTTGATGCCCGCTGGCCCCTGATTGTGGCTCAATTGCAATAAGCTGCAAAGCCATTGTGATAGCTTATATAAAAAGGGCCAAACAGCCCTTTTTTGTATTCTTGGTTGAGGAAACCTTAAACGCCGTACTGTTCGCGATAGTGACGTACAGCCGCCAAATGGCTCGCCATTTCGGGTTTCTCCTCCAAGTAACCGATCACATCATTCAGGGTAACGATAGAAATCACTTTGCAGTGATAATCTCGCTCCACCTCCTGAATCGCTGAAATCTCACCACGGCCACGTTCCTGACGGTCCAATGAAATCATCACACCAGCCAGAGTCGCGCCCTGCGCATTGATAATCTCCATTGATTCACGAATAGCAGTACCAGCGGTTATCACATCATCCACCAGCATAACTCGCCCTTGTAGCTGGCTCCCCACCAGGCTACCGCCTTCACCGTGATCTTTTGCTTCTTTACGGTTAAAGCAATAGGGTACATCGCGCTCATGATGTTCTGCTAAGGCAACAGCCGTTGTGGTCGCGATAGGAATACCTTTGTAGGCCGGCCCGAACAACAGATCGAACTCCACACCACAATCCATTAAGGCAGCGGCGTAGAAACGCCCGAGTTTTGCCAGATCCAGCCCGGTATTAAACAATCCTGCATTAAAGAAATAGGGGCTAATTCGCCCGGACTTCAGGGTAAACTCGCCAAACTTCAACACCTGTTTGTTAAGCGCAAACTCGATAAACTCGCGCTGATAGGCTTTCATTGGTACTTCTCCTCTCCGAATTATGACGATTCTCGTTAATTGCGTTGTTTACTAATTCGATACCCAAATTGCAGGCAAAAAAAAGGCGACTAGCAAGTCGCCTTAATTAATTTATTGTGCCAACGCCACCTTCTGCGCCTGGAAAATAGTCTCTATCCCCCCACGAGCCAGAGCCAGCAACGCCAAGAGTTCTTCGTGGCTGAACGGTTCGCCTTCTGCGGTGCCCTGCACCTCAATCATCCGGCCATCTTCCATCATCACCACATTCATGTCTGTTTCTGCCGCAGAATCCTCTACGTATTCCAAGTCGCAAAGAGCTTCACCTTTCACGATGCCAACAGAAACCGCTGCAACCAGCCCTTTCATCGGGTTCGCTTTCAATTTGCCACTGGCTACCAACTTATTCAGCGCATCGGCTAAAGCCACACAAGCGCCACTAATTGAGGCGGTACGAGTACCGCCATCAGCCTGCAATACATCGCAGTCTAAAGTGATGGTAAATTCGCCCAGTTTCTTCAAATCAACTGCGGCACGCAAAGAACGCGCGATCAGACGTTGAATTTCTAACGTGCGGCCACCTTGTTTACCTTTTGCGGCTTCGCGCGCGTTACGGCTATGGGTGGAACGTGGCAACATGCCATATTCAGCGGTTATCCAACCCTGCCCTTGGCCCTTTAGAAAGCGCGGAACACCCTCTTCGACCGTGGCGGTGCACAAGACTTTGGTATCACCAAACTCAACCAACACTGAGCCTTCAGCGTGTTTTGTGTAATTACGGGTCAGGGTCAATGGGCGGACTTGTTGTGCTGCTCGGTCTGCTGGACGCATGGGCTTTCTCCGGCTTTAAATCGATATTGGTCGCGCATTATACGGCCTTAGTGATGTAATGCCTATCCTGCCTGCGACTCGGAGGCTATAATCGCTGCATCTTTTCTTTAAAACGGGTACGCAATAATGATCCGCAGCATGACCGCTTACGCTCGGCGTGATATTAAGGGTGAATGGGGTAGCGCAGCCTGGGAGCTGCGTTCCGTTAACCAACGCTATTTAGAAACTTATATTCGCTTGCCTGAACAGTTCCGCGGCTTGGAACCGGTCATCCGTGAACGTATTCGCAACCGTCTAACCCGTGGCAAAATCGAATGTAACCTGCGTTTTGAACTGGATGCCAACGCACAAAGCTCGCTGGTTCTTAATGAAAAACTGGCAAAACAATTAGTTGAGGCCGGTAACTGGGTCAAGATGCAAAGTGATGAAGGCGAAATCAACCCAGTGGATATTCTGCGCTGGCCGGGTGTCATGGCCGCAGAAGAACAAGATCTGGACGCAATAAGTACCGAGCTAATGCAGGCTTTGGATATCGTGTTGGATGACTTCATTGTTTCTCGTGAAACCGAAGGTGCGGCACTCAAGGCACTGATAGAACAGCGTTTGGATGGTGTCAGCGCCGAAGTTATTAAAGTACGAGCTCATATGCCAAACATCTTGCAGTGGCAGCGTGAGCGCCTGCTGAACAAGCTGGAAGAAGCACAAGTTCAGTTGGAAAATACCCGTCTGGAGCAGGAGTTGGTGCTAATGGCGCAACGTGTCGATGTCGCTGAAGAGCTGGATCGCCTGGAAGCGCACGTTAAAGAAACGCACAATATTCTGAAGAAGAAAGAAGCTGTTGGCCGCCGCCTTGATTTTATGATGCAAGAATTCAACCGCGAGTCGAATACGCTGGCATCAAAATCTATTAATGCCGAAGTCACCAACTCAGCCATTGAGCTGAAAGTACTCATCGAGCAAATGCGCGAACAGATCCAGAATATCGAGTAACTGTATTTACTCATCAGTTTTACGTGAGCCCGGAGAAGTCCGGGTTTTTTATTACTCGGCCTGTGCCAAATGATATAGTGAAAAGAGCCTCCCCTCACCATCCAATTCTGCGCGGCGGGATTTTGTTCATTCACATCCATACCTAAACAACCTGAAAGTACCAAGAGCATTTAATATGATTATCGCTAATATCTACGATCAGGTATGAATAAATTACACATATACTTTAATCGTTGGGCGCTCCGGATAGAGTCATGCCCTATAGGTCAGGATGATGATTACCACAGGGAAGGGCAGCTATAGCCTTTCTAAATCTCTGACGAAGGTAAGTAAAAGACACATATACACTTTTAGGGGATCGCATATGTTCCAAGACCAAGACACGTCGATCCTCAATACCTACTTTGGTACTCATAGCCCTTTTTGGCGGCTTGCTTTTGATAGCCAGGCTCTGGAATTGTCTGCAATTAAAGGGACAACAAATATTGCGATTCCCCTTAATTCAGTTCAAACCATGAAAATCCGCAGCTTAACTGGTATTACTTCCAGTCTGCATGTTGAGATTGAGATATATGGTAATCCACTACATTTGCATCTTGTTGGCCGTAAAATTAACGACAAAGAGTGGGGAGGCACCGCTTCTGCCTATGCCGATACCGAAGCGGTCGCTCGCGATTTAGTGATGGGGCTTTCCTTTGCTGAGCAGGTGGTTTCTGAAGCCAATTCCGTTATTGTTATTCTCGATAAAGATGGTTTTGTTCAACGTTTTAATCGCCTGAGCGAAGAATATACTGGGAAAAAAGAACAAGATGTTATTGGTAAAAATGTCTACGACTTGTTTATGACGCCCAAAGAGGCCGCATCATCACGCAAAAATATTGAACGGTTCTTCCAACAAGGAGCATCTTATGAAGTTGAACGTTGGGTTAATACCGTAAAAGGAAAGCGTCTCTTCTTATTCCGTAATAAGTTCGTTCACAGCGGTAGTGGAAAAAATGAGCGTTATCTAATCTGTTCAGGTACAGATATTACGAAAGAAAGGCGTGCCCAAGAGCGGCTCAGGATCTTGGCTAATACCGATATGATTACTGGCCTGCCGAATCGCCACGCTATTCATGAGCGCATTAACAGTGCAATTCAGACACGCTCTGATACCTCAGTAGGTATTATTTATCTCGATCTCGACAACTTCAAAAAAGTGAATGACCACTACGGCCATATGTTCGGTGACCGGTTACTGAAAGATGTTTCATTAGCTATTTTAAGTTGTTTAGATGATAACGAAATGCTTGCCAGACTGGGTGGTGATGAATTTATTGTTCTGGTCGAAAATGCTACCTTAAGTAAACTTGAAGCAACGGCACAGCGAATTCTTACCCGAATGAAATTACCTTTCCGGATTGGGTTAATAGAAGTGTATACAGGTTGCTCTATCGGTATAGCACTATGCCCGGAACACGGGGATACATTGGAAAATATAATCCGTAGTGCAGATACCGCTATGTATACCGCGAAAGAACATGGAAAACAAACCTACTCAATTTTCTCACAAGAGATGAATAAAAAAGTCTCTGAATATATATGGCTTGATACCAATTTACGTAAAGGTCTGGAACAGCATCAGTTAAAAGTCTTCTATCAGCCCAAAATATCCAACAAATCCGGTAAAGTACACAGTGTCGAAGCATTAGTTCGTTGGCATTCGCCTGAGCGTGGTTTAATTGCTCCGGGTAAATTTATCTCTTATGCGGAAGAGTCAGGATTAATTGGGCCATTAGGCAAATGGGTACTGCAAACCGCGATGCAACAAGCTGTTGATTGGAAAGAACGTGGGATCAATCTAAGAGTTGCAGTCAATGTTTCTGCCCGCCAATTAATTGATGAAGCTATCGTAACCAGCTTTATTGAATCACTTGAGGTCAGTAAGTTAGAGTCCAGTTTAGTCGATGTCGAGCTAACTGAGAGTTGTTTAATTGAAGATGAAAGTGCAGCTATCAACATCATGAAACAGTTGCGGCACTTGGGTGCTCAGGTTCATCTGGATGATTTCGGCACTGGCTATTCTTCACTATCACAATTAGCTCGTATTCCTATTGATGCTATTAAGCTGGATCAAAGTTTTGTTCGCGATATTGATAATAATCCTATTTCACAATCTTTGGTGAGAGCCATTATCGTGGTCGCTGAAGCACTCAAGATGCGGGTAATTGCGGAGGGTGTCGAAACCAAAGGAGAAGAACAATTCCTAGATTCTATCGGTGTTGATGAAAAACAAGGATTCTTTTACGCCAAACCAATGCCCGCAGATGAACTGGAGCATTGGCTGGTGACGCAACACCTTTCACCGAATTAACGGCTTAACGGCTTAACGGCTTAACGGCTTAAATAACACGCTATATCGCTTTAGGCATAACAGAAGTATGCCTATCCTGTAACAGGACTAATCGCTCAATATAAGCAATATCTTTTGGCTCAATTGAAAAAGCAGAATCAACCCAATCCTCAGTAATATCCATTAGCTCCGAACGCGTTAATTGTAAAACACGCTGGCGTACTCTCATCATCGCACGCATACCATTTAGTTTTGGTCGGATCGTATCGATAAAAGTACGGGTTGCAATATACGCATCACCCGGCTGAAATAGCTTATCGACTAACCCTCGGCTCTCATACCATTCAGCGGCATGAGATTCACCAGACCAAATCAACTGTTCAGCTACTCTCATTCCTGCTTTCCTGGCAACAAGCGAGTATCCCCCCATACCAGGAAACAAATTAAACGCAATCTCAGGAAATCCCATTCTGGCGGTGGTTTGGGCCAGAACAAAATGATGAGCCAGCGCAGCTTCAAATCCCCCCCCTAATGCACTGCCTTCAATCATCGCAATTGATATAGCCCCAGTATCAAACCCTCTAGAGGCTGCGTGCACACAATCAACACAAGCGCGTGCATACGCCATTAGAGCCTCTCGTTTGTGATTCCTAATCATTTGTGCAAAAAAGCTTAAATCACCTCCAACATTAAACATATTTGGCACCACCGAGCCAGTTACCCAGAAATCAAAAGGTAATTTCGACTCCTTAGCGGCCTGAGCCAATGTCATAATATTTTCGATTAGCTCCAGATTGAAACAAGGGCGTGGATTAGCACGAAGTAGCATCCATAGGGTATGGCGATCTTCTTCATAATAAGCCGATATTTGAGATAAGTGCCCGGCCTCGGTGAAAGGGCGGCAACTTGGCAAATTAATCATATTCATATTCCATCCAATGAGTCAGTTGAACACATAAAGAACTATTTCTGCCTATTCCCCCCTTACGGAAGAGCTAAATTGGCCCTGATAGGCTGATTTAGGCTGGCAGATAAATAGTGAGTCACCCGATGGATAAATGATGAAAAAAACTGAATACTATGGATAAATACTCACTGTGTTTTATCCCTGATGGATTTTTTATGCTGCAAATTTTGCATTTTCTTTTGGCGTTAGCCGCTATTGCAATACTGGCCTTGCTTGTCAGTCGTGATCGTAAGAGTATTAGACTACGTTTTATCTTTCAGTTATTAGTTATAGAGATTACTCTCGCTTATTTCTTTCTACATTCAGAAAGTGGGCTGAGTGCCATACAGTATTTCGCTGGATTATTTGAAGCCTTAATGAAGTTTGCTGCTATAGGCACTAGCTTTGTTTTTGGCAACATGAATGAACTAGGCTTGGCATTTATATTCCTTAACGTTCTTTGCCCTATCATTTTTGTTTCCGCGCTGATTGGTATTTTGCAGCATTTTCGTATATTACCGTTGATTATCAGGGTGGTCGGTACGCTCTTGTCTAAAGTAAACGGTATGGGGAAATTGGAGTCGTTTAATGCTGTAAGCACTCTGATTCTGGGGCAATCAGAAAATTTCATTGCCTACAAAGGGATTATTGCCGATATCTCACCACGCCGAATGTACACAATGGCCGCTACAGCAATGTCGACAGTATCTATGTCGATTGTCAGTGCCTATATGACGATGCTGGAGCCAAAATTTGTAGTTGCCGCATTAATACTGAACATGTTCAGTACATTTATCATACTCTCTATTATTAACCCGTATCCGGTGGCAGAAGAGCCTGAATTAAAGTTAAATAAGCTCCACGAAGATCAAAGTTTCTTTGAGATGCTTGGTGAATATATCCTGGCCGGGTTTAAAATCGCCATGATTATAGCCGCAATGTTAATTGGGTTTATTGCTCTAATTTCTGCCGTTAATGCTTTATTTAGTGCTTTATTCAGTATCAGTTTCCAAGAAATTTTGGGATATCTATTTTATCCTCTGGCCTTACTGATTGGTATTCCAGCTCAGGATGCATTAAATGCTGGTAGTATTATGGCCACTAAGTTAGTAGCAAATGAGTTCGTCGCCATGATCGAGTTGAAAAAAGTTGCAGCCGAGATGTCGCCACGAGGTTTGGGTATCCTTTCGGTCTTTTTAGTCTCTTTTGCTAACTTTGCTTCAATTGGAATTGTAGCTGGTGCCATTAAAGGGCTGAATGAGCAGCAAGGCAATGTGGTCTCACGATTCGGATTAAAACTGGTATACGGTGCAACATTAGTTAGTTTACTTTCTGCTGCCATTACAGGGCTTGTCTTGTAACAAACTTGTTCGCAACGCATAAAGACAATGATAACACTGGCCTTTTACCTCACCTTTGGAGATAAAAGGCCAGCAGCTCTGGCTCAATACCTACGGTTAGAAATCCACACAAACACGAGTATCAACCCGCATAACCGATTCTTGAGCAAACAACTGTTTATAGCGGGTACGCAAAGTTTCAATGGCAGTTTCTTTGTCATCTTTATGGATAAGCACCAGCGCCTTACTGTTTTCTTTGGTTACAGTGCCATCATTTCCCAACCATTGCCCTTTAGCATCAATAACTGTCAGGCCCTCTTTGAAGAGGCTAGCCACATCATTATCAACAAAAGACCGCCATTCAGTGGATGAAATAACTGGGCCATGAGGCCGGTTCAAACCAAAGTAGAGCATCGTTTGTGTCATCTGTTGGCCTTTAGTACATATTTGAGCCGGTACTTTAGTGGCTGTAATTTCATGGTGCGCATGATCAACACAACCACTCAATAACGCCCCGAAGATAACAATACCGGTAAATAATAGCGTTCTATATTGAAAATAACTAACCTGTTTTACCATGAAAAAACTCACCGAAATAAAAGACAAACAGAGAGAAAAATTACCATCCACTGACTAACTCTGCAATCGAACAGAAATAATCACTACAGGCTATAATCAAGCGGTTACAATACGAATAAACGTGATTTATTTGCAATTTTAATAATGTTATATTGTTTATATAAAATTAAATTAACCAAATATATCAATAAGATAATAAAATAAAAGATTAGTTTAACTAATCTAAATTGTATAACTTAGAAAATCTCAGTCGCGACAGCCTGGCTTAGTGATTACCATGCGGTCTTTGTTGTCGGTTAAAATTTGACTCATTATGCTACTCAGTGTTCTTTATATTATTGGTATTACCGCTGAAGCCATGACTGGGGCACTGGCTGCTGGTCGCCGTCAAATGGATATGTTTGGCGTTATTATTATTGCATCAGCAACCGCTATTGGTGGCGGGTCGGTCAGAGATATGCTGCTGGGCCATTATCCACTTGGCTGGGTAAAACACCCTGAATATATTGTGATTGTTGCCATTGCCGCAATAGTTACAACCTGGATGGCCCCACTAATGAAACACTTACGCCACCTATTTTTAGTACTTGATGCTATCGGCCTAATTGTTTTCTCGATTATTGGTGCACAGATTGCTCTCGATATGGGCCACAGTACCATTATTGCCGCTATTGCCGCAGTGATTACCGGCGTCTTTGGTGGAGTGCTGCGCGATATGTTTTGCAACTGTATTCCTTTAGTCTTTCAAAAAGAGATCTATGCCGGTATCTCGTTTGCCGCAGCCTGGATTTATATTGCACTGCAATATACGCCGCTTTCCCATAACTGGGTCGTGATCATTACACTTGCGACCGGACTAAGTGCTCGATTACTTGCTTTAAGGTTCCGGCTTGGCCTGCCGATATTCAAATACGAGCACCCGGACCATTAAGCTTTTCCCATAGAGATTGTTACTCTATGGGATGAAAACCTGCGATATGCTGTTTTGATAAGAAATTAGACATAACTTGTACCTCGTGGTGATGCAAGAAATGCTTAATCTGTTTTGCCCGAGCCTGCCCGATACCGGCCATTGAGGTCCATTCAGCCATGCTCCGTTCCAGTAAAATTTGCCACTGGGTCTCATTCAGCCCCTTAAGTGGAAATCCTAATGCCTGTAACCAATCGGAAAAGGGTTTCTGCCTCGTTTGCTGAAACTGCTGATAGATTTTTTCAGCCCGCTTATGCCCTATTCCCGGAACGCCAGCAATCTGCTCGGTTGTGAGTGACAGCCACCCCACCAAGTCGTTAACAAGCCCCTGTTGGATCAACGGTTGCCAAAGCCCACCACTTACATTTTTAATATCCAGCCCTTGTGGGCCACTGAGCCATATTAAGCGTGATAAAAACTGTGCCTCACATGCCTGCGGTAAGGGCCGAAAACAGCTCCATTGATGGAGTTGATGCCAATCTGGCGGAACTACGCTATCTCTCTGGGTGGCACGCCAGATAACGTTTTCCAGCCGCGGAATTCCTTGCCCAGCCAGAGCAATAGTGACTTGGTCACCTAACGTAATATCCCGTTGCTTCCAACGAGCAATAGTGCCGACATTGACTCGCCTAACCCATTTATCATCAATTTTGATTGGTGATACCTGTAAAACAACGCTGCTTCTACCTGTGCGGCCTATCGTAAAATGAATATTTTCAACTTCGGTAACTTGCTGTTGAGGTGGATATTTCCATGCAACGGACCACGGGCCGGGCGTTGCCTGCCAATAACGACCTGCGGGTTCTTCTTCCTGCCGAATAACGATTCCATCCGTCACAAACGGCAGTGGTGATTTAAACCAAAACTGACGCCATCGGGTAACATCCATACTTGAAGTAACAGATTTACTGTATTCAGCAGTCAGGGGAAACCCCATTATTCGTAATAGCCTCCCCTTCTCCACAATACTTTTAGGGCCGTCAGGCCATGCCCAAATCAAAATACCCAGTTGGGGCAGTAGTAGAGAAGGAGACTTACGCATTAGAGCGCCCGCAACAGAAGCTCTGGCATTGACTCCACCGGATTGTGCTTGTTGATGACCTTCCATTTTCAAAAATAGCTCCCCTTGTAGAGTTAACAACGGGGGAGCAGCCACAATGAATTGAGGAATGGCAGAAATAAATGTCGCTTTGTCAGTCCAGTTTTGACCTTTTAACCCATTTCCCCGACTGATAAGTTGTGTCAGCTCTCCATTGACATAAACCAGAGATACAGCAACACCATCTACTTTTGGTTGTACCCAGAGATTTTTCCGCCCTTTCATCCAGCTAACTAGCGTAGCTTCATCTTTAAGTTTTTTTAGCCCAGTATGAGCAACGGGATGTGAAAACTGCCCGTTACCCAGGATTGGCTGCTTATTCTCCTGCTGACCATGTGGCAGATGACATAATTGCCATTGATGTAACTTCGCCACCAATTGATCATAAGCATCATCCGCAATCGGGCTATGACCTTGCTGATGATAAGCTATGTCCCACTTATCTAACTGTTTCGTTAATTCTTTAATCTCCAGTGTCATCCTGTCGGATGTCCATTCAGGGCAACCAGATTCCGCTCTGACGCCCCACGTCATGCAAACCAAAATAAGTAGGCTTATTATCTTTAGATTCTGTGTGTTCATTGGTGTCCTTCCTTGGTCGCAGGAAGTAAAACGTAAAATACTTCATCCGTCGAAGGCCAAAAGAGAAAAATGCGTAGACTGCCGCTAAATACATTTAGCGTTGCTGTAATAAGCTGAAATTACGCAATACTCCCCGCAAAATCACAAAACAGGGCTGTTTACTGACGAAACATTCAGGTGAAATGCGTTGTAACGCTGCATGACACGCAGCACCCGTGTATACTGTGCGGAGATTCACACTTCTGCTTTCTATATATCAACCTAATCAACTGAAACGTCATCATGGTCCAAGGCACGCTATACATCGTTTCCGCGCCCAGTGGGGCAGGGAAATCAAGCCTGATTCAGGCTTTGTTAAAAACACAACCGTTGTACGACACGCAGGTTTCTATTTCCCATACCACGCGTGCTAAACGTCCGGGTGAGAATCACGGAGAACATTACTTCTTCGTTTCTAAAGAAGAATTTTGCCAGATGATTGATGACGATGCTTTTCTTGAGCACGCCAAAGTATTTGAAAATTACTATGGCACCTCACGTCTGGCTATTGAGCAGGTTCTTGCAACCGGCGTCGATGTATTTTTAGATATCGACTGGCAAGGCGCGCAGCAAATTCGTGCAAAAATGCCGACTGCACGCAGTATTTTTATTTTGCCCCCATCCAAAGAAGAATTGGATCGCCGTTTACGCGGCCGTGGGCAGGATAGTGAAGAGGTTATTGCAAAACGAATGGCGCAAGCTGTCGCGGAAATGACCCATTATGCAGAATATGATTATTTAATCGTGAATGATGATTTCAATCTGGCTTTATCTGATCTGAAAACCATTATTCGCGCGGAAAGACTGCGTTTAGGCCGCCAGAAACAGCGGCATGACGCTTTAATCACCAAATTATTGGCAGACTGAACCGAGTTTCAGTATCATGCCCCGTCATTTCGTCACCTGTGGAGTAGCAGAATTATGGCACGCGTAACTGTTCAAGACGCTGTAGAGAAAATTGGTAACCGTTTTGACCTGGTGTTGGTCGCTGCTCGTCGGGCACGTCAAATCCAGTCCGGCGGTAAAGACGCACTGGTTCCAGAAGAAAACGATAAAGTTACTGTGATTGCGTTGCGTGAAATCGAAGAAGGCCTGATTACTAATCAGATTCTCGATGTGCGTGAACGCCAGGAGCAGCAAGAGCAGGAAGCCGCAGAGATCCAAGCGGTAACTGCTATTGCTGAAGGTCGTCGTTAATTAGACAGCGAGTCTGCCTTGTACCTGTTTGAAAGCCTGAATCTGCTGATTCAACGTTACCTGCCAGAGGAGCAGATTAAGCGCCTCAAACAGGCATATCTTGTCGCGCGTGATGCTCACGAGGGTCAGACACGCTCCAGTGGTGAGCCATATATCACTCACCCGGTTGCTGTGGCCTGTATTCTCGCGGAGATGCGGCTCGATTACGAAACCTTAATGGCGGCGCTGTTACATGACGTCATTGAAGACACACCTGCCACATATCAAGATATGGAGCAGTTGTTTGGGAAAAGCGTAGCCGAGCTGGTCGAGGGTGTTTCTAAACTCGATAAACTGAACTTCCGTGATAAGAAAGAAGCCCAGGCGGAGAATTTCCGCAAAATGATCATGGCGATGGTGCAGGATATCCGCGTCATTTTGATCAAACTGGCTGACCGCACCCATAATATGCGAACGCTGGGTTCTTTACGCCCAGATAAGCGCCGCCGCATTGCTCGCGAAACCCTTGAAATATATAGCCCACTCGCCCATCGGCTGGGTATTCATCATTTAAAAACTGAGCTGGAAGAGCTGGGTTTTGAAGCGCTCTACCCCAATCGCTACCGCGTGATTAAAGAAGTAGTGAAAGCCGCGCGTGGTAACCGCAAAGAGATGATTCAAAAAATTCTGGCGGAGATTGAAGGGCGTCTGACAGAAGCGGGGATTCCGTGCCGCGTCAGTGGCCGTGAAAAGCATCTTTATTCCATCTATTGCAAGATGAACCTGAAAGAACAGCGTTTCCACTCTATCATGGATATCTATGCTTTTCGGGTTATCGTCAAAGAAGTCGATACGTGCTATCGGGTGTTGGGTCAGGCTCATAGCCTGTATAAACCGCGTCCTGGCCGAGTTAAAGACTATATTGCCATCCCTAAGGCTAACGGCTATCAATCGTTGCATACTTCATTAATCGGCCCTCATGGGGTGCCGGTTGAGGTGCAAATCCGTACTGAAGATATGGATCAGATGGCTGAAATGGGGGTTGCTGCACACTGGGCTTATAAAGAGCAAGGTGAGTCCGGCACCACCGCACAGATCCGCGCTCAGCGCTGGATGCAAAGTTTGTTGGAGTTACAGCAAAGTGCGGGCAGCTCATTTGAATTTATCGAAAGTGTAAAATCTGATTTATTCCCTGATGAGATTTACGTTTTCACCCCAGAAGGCCGCATTGTCGAACTTCCTGCCGGTGCAACGCCTGTCGATTTTGCTTATGCCGTGCATACCGATATTGGTCATGCCTGTGTCGGCGCGCGCGTTGACCGCCAGCCCTATCCGCTTTCTCAAGCACTGAGCAGTGGCCAGACGGTGGAGATAATTACAGCGCCTGGCGCACGGCCTAATGCCGCCTGGCTGAATTTTGTTGTTAGCTCTAAAGCGCGAGCCAAAATTCGCCAATTGCTGAAAAATCTTAAACGTGACGAATCGGTAAGCCTTGGCCGCCGATTGCTGAATCATGCCTTAGGAAATGGCCGTAAATTGTCTGATATTTCTGAAGAAAATATCAAACATGAATTGGATCGCATGAAGCTGGCGACACTGGATGATTTACTGGCAGAAATTGGTTTAGGTAATGCCATGAGTGTGGTGGTGGCTAAAAACCTGCTGGGTGACCCATCCTCGCTGGCAACGTCCGGGACGCGGAATCTGGCAATCAGAGGTGCTGATGGTGTACTTATCACCTTTGCCAAGTGCTGTCGCCCGATTCCAGGTGATCCTATTATTGCGCATATCAGCCCGGGTAAGGGGTTGGTTATCCATCACGAATCCTGCCGTAATATTCGTGGCTACCAGAAAGAACCTGAGAAGTTTATGGCGGTTGAGTGGGACAAAGAGACTGAGCAAGAGTTTATTGCTGAAATTAAAGTCGATATGTTCAACCAGCAAGGGGCTCTGGCGAACCTGACCGCAGCAATTAATGCAGCCGAATCTAATATTCAGAGCCTGAATACAGAAGAGAAAGATGGCCGGGTATACAGCGCCTTTATTCGCCTGACTACCCGTGACCGAGTCCATCTGGCTAACATTATGCGTAAAATTCGTATCATGCCCGATGTAGTTAAAGTCAGTCGTAATCGCAATTAGCGCCTATGAATCCTCAACGCTATGCGCGTATATGTGAAATGCTTACGACCAGGCAGCCAGACCTAACGGTTTGCCTGGAAGAAGTGCATAAACCTCATAATGTCTCTGCAATTATTCGCACTGCCGACGCTGTTGGTATCCATCAAGTTCATGCTATTTGGCCAACGACTCAAATGTACACGCGGCTCTCCTCTGCTGCTGGCAGCAATAGTTGGGTACAGGTCAAAACACACACTCATATTGCCGGTGCCATTGCTCATCTTAAATCACAAGATATGCAGATACTGGCGACTCATCTGTCTGATAAAGCTGTTGATTTCCGTGAAATCGACTATACCCGTCCAACCTGTATTTTGATGGGGCAGGAGAAAACCGGTATCTCTGAAGAAGCTCTGGCACTGGCGGATCAAGACATCATTATTCCGATGATCGGCATGGTGCAATCGCTTAATGTTTCAGTCGCTTCAGCATTAATTTTATATGAAGCCCAACGGCAGCGGCAAAATGCGGGCATGTATCAGCGAACCCAGAGTGTTTTGTCAGAAGATGAACAACAGCGACTACTGTTTGAGGGCGGCTACCCAGTATTGGCGCACGTTGCTAAACGTAAAGGGCTGGCTCAACCCCATATTGATGAGCAGGGTCAGGTCATTGCCGATGCGCAATGGTGGTCTGCCATGCAATCCACGGAGTCTTAGATGAAAGGTCGCCTACTGGATGCCGTACCCCTGAGTACACTTTCCTGTGTTGGCGCTAGTCAGGCGGGAAAGCTGGCTAAAATGGGTCTGGAAACTATCCAAGACCTGCTGCTTCACCTGCCACTACGTTATGAAGATCGCACCCGCCTGTACCGTATTGGCGATCTGATGCCCGGCCTTTCGGTCACTGTTGAGGGGGAAGTTCTCCGTTCAGATATCAGTTTTGGCCGTCGCCGTATGATGACCTGCCAAATCAGCGATGGTAGCGGTGTGCTCACCCTGCGCTTTTTCAATTTCAATGCCGCGATGAAAAATAGCTTATCTCCAGGTAAGCATGTGATTGCCTATGGCGAAGCTAAACGGGGTAATACCGGCCCGGAAATCATTCACCCAGAATATCGGGTGCATGGCGAGAATATTGGCGTTGAATTACAAGAGTCGCTAACACCGATTTATCCCACCACTGAGGGTATTCGTCAGGCAACGCTGCGCAAACTAATCGATCAGGCGCTGGCAATGCTAGATACCTCTGTTATTGCCGAATTATTGCCCATCGAATTAAGCCGCTCACTGATCAGCCTGCCGGAAGCAATTCATACGCTACATCGTCCACCAGCAGATATTCAGCTAGCGGATTTAGAGCAAGGTAAACACCCGGCACAGCGGCGGTTGATCATGGAAGAGCTGCTGGCCCACAACCTTAGTATGCTGGCTGTTAGGGCGGGGGCACAAAGCTACCGCGCATTGCCGTTACTGGCCGAAAAACAACTCAAGCAACGTTTTCTGGCGGCTCTGCCATTTACCCCAACCGGCGCTCAACGGCGGGTAGTGGCGGAGATTGAGCAGGATATGACCCATAACTTCCCGATGATGCGGTTGATTCAAGGGGATGTGGGTTCTGGTAAAACATTGGTTGCGGCGCTGGCTGCGCTGCGGGCCATTGCTCACGGCAAGCAAGTCGCACTCATGGCGCCAACGGAATTGCTGGCAGAACAACATGCCGCCACGTTTCGCCAATGGCTGGAACCACTAGGGCTGGAGGTCGGCTGGCTGGCTGGGAAACAAAAAGGTAAAGCACGTATAGCACAGCAAGAAGCCGTCGCCAGTGGTCAGGTTTCGATGGTTGTCGGCACTCACGCAATGTTTCAAGAACAGGTACAGTTTTCTGGCTTGGCGCTGGTTATTATTGATGAACAACATCGTTTCGGGGTTCATCAACGGCTCGCTTTATGGGAGAAGGGCGAGGAGCAAGGCTTCCATCCGCACCAGTTAATTATGACCGCAACCCCAATCCCAAGAACACTGGCTATGACTGCCTATGCTGATCTTGATACTTCAGTGATTGATGAGCTCCCCCCCGGTAGAACACCGGTCACAACGGTTGCGATCCCTGATACCCGCCGCAGTGATGTGGTTCAGCGGGTTAAAAATGCCTGTCTGGAAGAGGGTCGGCAAGCCTATTGGGTCTGCACCCTGATTGAAGAGTCTGAGTTGCTAGAAGCGCAAGCAGCCGAAGTCACCTGTGAGGAATTGAAAATCGCTTTGCCAGAAATTAAAGTCGGTTTGGTTCATGGCCGCATGAAAGGGCCAGAAAAACAGGCGGTTATGCTGGCCTTTAAACAAGGTGAATTGCAGTTACTGGTTGCCACCACGGTGATTGAAGTTGGGGTTGATGTACCTAACGCCAGTTTGATGATTATCGATAATCCAGAGCGATTAGGGTTAGCGCAATTGCATCAGTTACGTGGCCGTGTTGGCCGTGGTGCTGTCGCTTCACACTGTGTTCTGCTGTATAAAACGCCGCTGAGCAAAACGGCTCAAATGCGCTTGCAAGTGCTGCGCGACAGTAATGACGGTTTTGTTATTGCTCAGCGGGATTTGGAAATCCGTGGCCCTGGCGAATTGCTAGGAACACGCCAGACGGGGAGTGCTGAATTTAAAGTGGCCGATTTACTGCGTGATCAGGCGATGATTCCCGAAGTGCAACGGGTTGCCCGCCATCTGCATCAGCAATATCCTGAACACGCGCAGGCATTGATAGAACGCTGGCTGCCAGAGCGAGTACGTTACACTAATGCTTAATCAATAAGGGGCCAGGCCAGCCCCCCAAATGCAGTTACCCCACCACCGCCGGGAATATCGGCAGTAATAGATAAAGCTTAATGACGATTGCATTGGCGATATCAATAAAGAACGCACCTACCATCGGCACAACCAAAAACGCCAGATGAGACGGACCAAAACGGTCAGTGATCGCTTGCATATTGGCAATTGCAGTGGGTGTTGCACCCAGGCCAAAGCCACAATGACCCGCCGCCAGCACCGCTGCATCATAGTTTTTGCCCATAACACGATAAGTAACAAAAATAGCGTACAGCGCCATTGCCAGTGCCTGAACGGACAAAATAACCAACATCGGTAAGGCCAGTGAAGCCAGTTCCCAGAGCTTCAGGCTCATTAATGCCATCGCCAAAAACAGTGACAGACTAACATTGCCCAACACGGATACCGCTCGATCAAACACTTTATAGAAACCGATTGCCGATAGCGTATTGCTGAGGATAACCCCGACAAATAGCACGCAGACAAAGATTGGCAGCTCAAACATCGTTCCCTGCAACCAGCCCGCAATAACATTACCTGCCATCAAGCAAATCGAAATCATAGCTATGGTTTCGACTAAGACCAACGAAGTGATCATCCGGCCTGCTGATGGTTTTTCAAATGCGGACGGGACTTCGCTATCGTCTGGTGTGCCATCTGGCGTAGAAGAGTGCTTCACCAAATAGCGGGCAACCGGGCCGCCAATCAAACCGCCCAGTACCAAACCAAATGTTGCACAGGCCATAGCAACTTCAGTTGCGTTTTCAAAGCCATAACGCTCAGTAAATAGTTTACTCCACGCAGCCCCTGTTCCGTGTCCACCCGATAAGGTAATTGAACCTGCCAATAGCCCCATCAGTGGGTCTAGCCCCATCAATTTAGCAAGCGCTATACCGATTGCATTCTGCATCAGCAGTAACCCGATGACCACAAAGATAAATACGCTCAGGGCTTTGCCACCGGTACGTAAACTGGCTAGATTTGCATTCAATCCAATAGTTGCAAAGAATGCCAGCATCAAGGGATCTTTCAGCGACATATCGAAACTGATTTCCCAACCGAGGGTCTTTTGCATCAGCAGCATCAAAAAAGCGACCAGCAAGCCACCGGCTACCGGTTCAGGAATAGTGTATTTTTTTAGGAATGAGACAGTTTGTACAAGTTTTCGGCCTAATAATAAAACCAAACAGGCCGCGACTAGCGTGCCATAGGTATCGAGATGAAACATCTTGGTACTCCATGCGATTGAAATATCGAATAAAAATATGACGTTAGACAGTTCCTTAAAAACGCCAAAACAGTTAAGAAGGGGATTAGAAAAAAAAACGCCGCCAATTACAAGTTTAGTCGTAGAAAAATGCGAAGCGGTAACGAATAGAATTATTTAAAGAAATACTGCGCAACCGATTGCTTTTGTGAGGAAGAACATTAAAATGCCCTCTTTGCCGATCCGGAAATGCCACTCCATGTCTACGCAATCCGCCGAGCTTGATACACCACAGCAGGCAACCACTCGCCCCAGCGAATTGATTTATCGTTTAGAAGACCGCCCTCCCCTCGCCCAAACATTGTTCGCCGCTTGCCAGCATCTATTGGCGATGTTTGTTGCAGTGATAACGCCCGGCTTATTGATTTGCCAGGCGTTGGGATTACCAGCGGAAGATACCCAACGCATTATTAGCATGTCGCTGTTTGCATCCGGCCTGGCGTCGTTGTTGCAAATTAAAACCTGGGGACCAGTTGGCTCTGGCTTGTTATCGATTCAGGGTACCAGTTTTAACTTTGTTGCGCCGTTAATTATGGGTGGCCTGGCGCTGAAAAATGGTGGCGCTGATATCCCAACCATGATGGCAGCACTATTTGGTACGCTGATGATTGCGTCCTGTACCGAAATTATACTTTCCCGCTTTCTACATTTGGCACGCCGTATTATCACCCCGCTGGTATCCGGCATTGTGGTAATGATTATTGGCTTGTCATTGATTCAGGTCGGGCTGACATCTATTGGTGGCGGTTATGGTGCAATAAGTGATCATACCTTTGGCGCACCAAAAAACCTGTTATTAGCGGGTGCAGTCTTAGTGGTGATTATTTTGCTGAACCGCCAGCGCAATCCGTACCTGCGAGTCGCCTCTTTAGTTATTGCTATGGCCGTGGGTTATCTGCTGGCCTGGTCGCTGGATATGTTGCCAGAAAGCCGCCCGGTGGTGGATACCGCGCTGATTACCATTCCAACACCGCTCTATTATGGCCTCTCTTTTGACTGGAACCTGCTGGTGCCGCTGATGTTGATCTTTATGGTGACCTCACTGGAAACCATCGGCGATATTACTGCAACATCAGATGTATCAGAGCAACCGGTTCATGGCCCGTTGTATATGAAACGGCTAAAAGGCGGCGTGCTGGCGAATGGTTTGAACTCGATGCTGTCAGCGGTGTTCAATACTTTCCCTAACTCCTGCTTTGGCCAGAACAATGGTGTTATCCAGTTGACCGGTGTTGCCAGCCGTTATGTTGGTTTTGTTGTCGCGCTGATGCTGATTGTGCTGGGCCTGTTCCCAGCCGTTGCCGGTTTTGTGCAGCATATCCCAGAGCCGGTGCTGGGTGGGGCCACCCTTGTGATGTTCGGTACGATTGCCGCCTCAGGTGTGCGTACTGTGTCACGCGAAACCCTTAATCGCCGCGCGATTATGATTATGGCGTTGTCATTGGCGGTTGGTATGGGTGTCGCGCAGCAACCCCTGATTCTGCAATTTGCGCCAGATTGGATAAAAACACTGCTTTCTTCCGGGATTGCCGCCGGTGGTATTACTGCCATTGTGCTTAACTTGCTCTTCCCACAAGAAAAATAATCTTTGGTTAATGCATCAATGAAATGGCCAGTCGTAAACGATACTGGCCATTTTTTTATCAATAGATAATGGATTGTCTATTGAGCTAACGGGCAAATTACGGCATAAACAGGGTTCCGTATCACCGAAAGCGTGGAAAAACCGGATGAAATTTCTCGGGAAAGTGCTGTTAACGTTATTACTGCTACTGGTGCTGTCTGTAGCGCTGTGCTACGTATTGATCCAGACCAGTTGGGCCGCCAGTTGGCTGAGCCGCTGGGTGAGTGATAACAGCGAATATCGCCTCTCTCTGGGGAAAATAGACCATTCATGGTCAGCACCGGGGCAAATCAGTTTGAGTAATATCACGCTTGGGAAGGCCAACCAACCCCCCTTTCTTATCGCCCAGCAGGCATTGCTTGGCCTGAGCTGGCGGCAACTCACCGAGCCGCACCATTTTCTCAATCTGCAACTGCAAAATGGTAGCTTAATCCTCAATAACACCGCATCACCGCTGCCGCTACAAGCCGATACATTACAGCTAACCAATATGGCGTTGAATACGACTATTGAGCCGAAAAATTCAGCTAGTCAATGGCAGATTACCGCTCAAAAAGTGAATGGCGGCTTGGTGCCGTGGCAGCCGCAACCGGGCAATAGCCTTGGCGAAAAGACGCAATTTCAGTTCAGTGCCGGTTCCCTGACCGTCAACGGCATCACCGCTCAACAACTCTATCTACAAGGTTCGATTGAGAAAAATGCCCTGACCCTGACTAATTTCGGAGCCAATATCGCACAAGGGGAATTGACCGGGAATGCCAGCCAGTCAGCGGATGGTAGCTGGCTGGTTGAAAGGTTACGTCTGAGCAATATCCGCCTGCAAACCGCGGCCACGTTAGAGCATATCTGGCAGACATTCTTACAGTTGCCGCCAATTACATTAAAACGCTTTGATTTGATTGATGCGCGTGTTGAAGGGAAAAACTGGGCATTTAATGATTTAGATCTCACACTGAAAAATATCACCTTTAAGCAAAGTGATTGGCAAACTGATGATGGCGAACTGGCCTTCAATGCAGGCGATATTATCAAAGGTAATATTCATCTGATTGACCCCATCGCAACATTTTCTTTATCGCCGGCTGGCGTGGCAATTAATCAGTTCTCAACCCGCTGGCAAGATGGCCTGTTAAGGGCTCAGGGGAATTGGGCACGCGATACTCATCGTCTACAGTTGGATGAGCTGACTCTCGTGGCATTAGTTTATACCTTGCCCTCAAACTGGAAACAGCAATGGCAACAAACGCTCCCCAACTGGTTGTCTGAGGTCTATGTTAGCAAGCTGAGTGCTAACCGCAATTTATTGATTGATATCAGTCCTGACTTCCCATTCCAGATTACGTCGCTGGATGCGTCGGGCACTCACTTACTGCTGGCAAAAAACCATCAATGGGGGATATGGTCTGGATCGCTGATGCTGAATGCCGGTAATGCCACCTTCAATAAAAATGATGTTCGCCGCCCGTCATTGGCCCTAAATGCGAATGAACAACATATTACGTTTAGTGATTTAAGTGCTTTTACCAAAGAGGGTTTGTTGGAGGCGACCGGCAGTATTGACCAAACACCAGCCCGATCGTTATCACTGATACTGACTGGCCGCGCGGTCAATCTTGATATCTTGCAAAATTGGGGCTGGCCGGCCTTACCACTGCAAGGTTTGGGCAATTTGAAATTGCAGATAAAAGGCAATCTAGCTACAGATACTGCACTAAAAACGACGATTAACGGCTCACTACAGGCCACTGACAGCCACGGGCAGCAAGTAAGTCAGATAATAGAGCATGGTGAGGTGCAAAACGTGGCAAAACAATAAGAACGATTAATGCAACCTTCGCGAGAGAACAATTAAGAATAACTGCCGATTACGTAAGATTTAGCGTAATCGGCACAAGCCGCATCGGTTACACCGAAGGGAAGGAGCCTGAATATTCAAGAAAACTTGGTGGTACATAGTTATTAATCTTATGCTCATGACAATATTCGATAACCTGCTTTTTACTGGTAACACCGGCCTTCCGGTAGATATTTTGGGTGATATTGCAAACAGACCGGGGCGATAAATGAATCTTCTTAGCAATTTCGTTGCTGGAAAATTGATGTAAAATATAAAATAACACTTTCCATTCTCTTTGGGTGAATAACTGCGATGGGGGTGTAAATATAAGTGAGTCGGGTGCTTTCATTTTATTTAAGCGGGTGAGTATTGTATCGTGTACTGGCCTATCATGACAAATAATCCCCTGAGACACGCCGTTTTCATCAATTAATGGATACTTATCAGCAAAATAAGGGGTAAGATAAGAAAGACCATCCCATTCATTAATTTCAAGCGTTGTTATACGATCCTGTAATAACTCTACCTGGCGATCTTGCCGCTGAAATTCATCCTGAAATGCTGCGGCTGCGTGGGGTATTTCACCATCGAATAACCCTTCCACACAATATCCATCAGGTAAGTTGCATAATCGATTAAATCGATGGTTTGCATAAACATATCGTGATTGATTGTCTTTCACTATCCAAGGTTCTGAACTGTGCTCCCAAAACCGGATGAATACCTCAAGTGCATTTGATAGTGTTTTTTCCATTACCATTTTCTCCTTAACTTTAAACTATTTCACCCTGCAAGTGGAAAAGAACCTGAATATTCGAAAATGCTTTGTGGTACATAATTATGAATATTCTGCTCATGACAATATTCGATAATCTGCTTTTTACTGGTAACACCGGCCTTCCGGTAAATATTTTGGGTAATATTGCACACAGACCGGGGCGATAAATGAACCTTCTTAGAAATTTCGTTGCTGGAGAAGTGATGTAAAATATAAAATAACACTTCCCACTCTCTTTTGGTGAGTAACTGTGATGGGGGGGTGAATGTAATTGAGATGGGTAATTTTATATTTAAGTGGGTGAGAATTGTATCGTGCACGGGTCTACCATGTATAATAACACCCTGAGACACTCCGTTCTCATCTATTAATGGATACCTATCAGCAAAAAAAGGGGTAAGATAAGAAAGGCTATCCCATTCATTGATTTCAAGTGTCATTATTCGATCCTGTAATAATTCCGCTAGCCGATCTTGCCGCTGAAATTCATCCTGAAACTCTGCGGATGGCATGGGTATTTCACCATCCAATAACCCTTCCACACAATATCTATCAGGTAAGTTGCATAATCGATTAAATCGATGGTTTGCATAAACATATCGTGATTGATTGTCTTTTACTACCCAAGGTTCTGAACTGTGCTCCCAAAACCGGATGAATACTTCAAGTGCATTTGATAGTGATTTTTCCATTTCCATTTCTCCTTAAATTTAAACTCTTTTACCCAGCAAGTGGAAAAGAACCTGAATATTCGAAAATGCTTTGTGGTACATAATTATGAATATTCTGCTCATGACAATATTCGATAATCTGCTTTTTACTGGTAACACCGGCCTTCCGGTAAATATTTTGGGTAATATTGCACACAGACCGGGGCGATAAATGAACCTTCTTAGAAATTTCGTTGCTGGAGAAGTGATGTAAAATATAAAATAACACTTCCCACTCTCTTTTGGTGAGTAACTGTGATGGGGGGGTGAATGTAATTGAGATGGGTAATTTTATATTTAAGTGGGTGAGAATTGTATCGTGCACGGGTCTACCATGTATAATAACACCCTGAGACACTCCGTTCTCATCTATTAATGGATACCTATCAGCAAAAAAAGGGGTAAGATAAGAAAGGCTATCCCATTCATTGATTTCAAGTGTCATTATTCGATCCTGTAATAATTCCGCTAGCCGATCTTGCCGCTGAAATTCATCCTGAAACTCTGCGGATGGCATGGGTATTTCACCATCCAATAACCCTTCCACACAATATCTATCAGGTAAGTTGCATAATCGATTAAATCGATGGTTTGCATAAACATATCGTGATTGATTGTCTTTCACTATCCAAGGTTCTGAACTGTGCTCCCAAAACCGGATGAATACCTCAAGTGCATTTGATAGTGATTTTTCCATTTCCATTTCTCCTTAAATTTAAACTCTTTTACCCAGCAAGTGGAAAAGAACCTGAATATTCGAAAAAGCTTTGTGGTACATAATTATGAATCTTCTGCTCGTGACAATATTCGATAATCTGTTTTTTACTGGTAACACCGGCCTTCCGGTAAATATTTTGGGTTATATTGCACACAGACCGGGGTGACAAATGAACCTTCTTAGCAATTTCGTTACTGGAGAAGTGATGCAAAATATAAAATAACACTTCCCACTCTCTTTTGGTGAATAACTGTGATGGGGGAGTGAATACCAGTGAGGTGGGCACGTTTATCTTATTTAATCGGGTTAACATTATATCGTGCAGCGGTCTGCTATGACAAATTACCCCTTGAGATATACCATCCTCATCAATTAAAGGGTATTTATCACTTAAATAAGGTGTGAAATATGAACGTCCATCGTATAACTGAATATCTACTGATGTTATACGATCTTGTGATAGTTCGACTCGACGATCATGTTGTTGAAACTCATCCTGGAAATCTGCTGATGGTGTAGGAATCTCACCATCTAACCGACCTTCTAAGCTATATGTATCCGGTAAGTTAAATAATTTATAAACTCTACTATTTGCATAAATAAACCTTGATTGATTATCTTTTATTGCCCAAGGTTCTGAACTTTTTTCCCAAAACCGGATTAATACTTCAAGCACATTTGATAGTGTTTTTTCCATTGCTACTTTCTCCTTAATTTTAAACTATTTCACCCTGCAAGTGGAAAAGAACCTGAATATTCGAAAAAGCTTTGTGGTACATAATTATGAATCTTCTGCTCATGACAATATTCGATAATCTGTTTTTTACTGGTAACACCGGCCTTCCGGTAAATATTTTGGGTTATATTGCACACAGACCGGGGTGATAAATGAATCTTCTTAGCAATTTCGTTACTGGAGAAGTGATGTAAAATATAAAATAACACGTCCCACTCTCTTTTGGTGAATAGCTGTGATGGGGGAGTGAATACCAGTGAGGTGGGCACGTTTATCTTATTTAATCGGGTTAACATTATATCGTGTACCGGTCTGTTATGACACATAACCCCTTGAGATACGCCGCTCTCATCAATTAAAGGGTATTTATCACAGAAAGCAGCGGTGCAATAGGAAAGTCCATCAAGAAAATGTATTTCAACCGAGGTCATACGGTCTTGTAATAACTCCACCTGACGATCTTGCCGCTGAAATTCATCCTGAAACTCTGCGATTGGGGTAGGAAGTTCACCATCAAATCGCCCTTCGACGTTGTATTTGTCAGGTAGGTCTAAAAATTTATAAAATCGATTGTTTGCATAAATAAACCTGGATTGATTATCTTTTATCCCCCAAGGTTCTGAACTGTGCTCCCAAAACCGGATTAATACCTCAAGTGCATTTGATAGTGTTTTTTCCATTGATACTTTCTCCTTAATTTTAAACTATTTTACCCAGCAAGGGGAAAAGAACCTGAATATTCGAAAAAGCTTTGAGGTATATAATTATTAATCTTTTTCTCATAACAGTATTCGATAACCTGTTTTTTACTGGTAACACCGGCCTTCCGGTAGATATTTTGGGTGATATTGCACACTGAGCGGGGTGATAAATGGAGTTTTTTAGCAATATCTGAACTTGAGAAAGCATGTAATATATAAAAAAGGACTTCCCATTCTCTTTGCGTGAATAACTCCGATGGCGGAGTAAAGATAAGTGAGGTCGGTACTTTTATCTTATTCAAATGAGCTAAAATTATGTCTTGTATTGGTCTAACATGGCAAATAACCCCTTGAGATACACCATTTTCATCGATTAACGGATACTTATCGCAAAAGTAAGGCTGAAGGTGAGAACTCCCATCCCATACATGTATTTCAACTGTTGTTATGCGGTCTTGTAATAACTCTACCTTACGGTCATGCTCTTGCCATTCATCCTGAAATTCCGCCATTGGTGTAGGCATTTCTCCATCTAACCGCCCTTCCAAACTATAATTATCCGGTAAGCCTAATAATTTATGATTTCTAGGATTCGAATAAACAAATCTTGATTGGTTATCTCTTACCACCCAAGGATCTGAACTGTGCTCCCAAAAATGTATAAATACTTCAAGTGCATTTGATAGTGTTTTTTCCATTGCCGTTTTCTCCTTAAACTCCCCCTCTCATATAAGTGAAAAGGAACCTGAACATTCAAAAAAACTTTGTGGTATATAATTATTAATTTTCTGCTCATAACAATATTCGATAACCTGTTTTTTACTGGTAACACCGGCCTTCCTATAGATATTTTGGATTATATTATCGACTGATCGAGGTGATAAATGTATCTTCTTAGAAATTTCAGTGCTGGAGAAGTGATGTGAAATATAAAACAAGACTTCCCACTCTCTTTTAGTAAATAATTGTGATGGCGGGGTAAAGACCAGTGAGCTAGGGGTTTTTATTTTATTCAAATGAGCTAAGACTATATCGTTCACTGGTCTGGCATGGCAAATCACCCCTTGGGACACACCGTTTTCATCTATTAATGGATATTTATCGCAGAAATAAGCCGTTAAATAGGAAAGTCCATTAAGTAAATGTATCTCAACCGAGGTTATACGGTCTTGTAATTGCTCCACCTGACGATCTTGCCGCTGAAATTCATCCTGAAATTTTGCGATTGGGGTGGGAAGTTCACCATCAAACCGCCCTTCGACACTGTATTTATCAGGTAAGTCTAAAAATTTGTTGAATCTATGATTTGCGTAAACATATCGTGATTGGTTATCTTTTATCTCCCAAGGCTCTGAACTGTGCTCCCAAAACCGGATTAATACCTCAAGTGAATTTGATAGTGTTTTTTCCATTGCTGTTTTCTCCTTAAGTTTTATCCGCACTTATTCTGCAAGTGGGAATGAACCTGAATACTCGAAAAAGCTTTGTGGCACATAATTATTGATTTTATTCTCACAACAATATTCTATGATCTGATTTTTACTGGTAACACCCGCCTTGCTATAGATGCTTTGAGTTATATTACAGACTGTACGTGATGATAAATGAAGATTTTTAGCAATTTCACTGCTTGGGATGGCATGTAAAATATAAAACAACACCTCCCACTCTCTGTTTGTGAATGTATCTGATGGCGATGTGAAAAGAAGTGTTGTGGGTACTTTTATTTTACTTATACGGGCTAACACTATATCTTGCACTGGCCTTCCATGACAAATAACACCTTGTGATACGCCATTTTCATCTATTAATGGGTATTTATCAAAAAAGAAAGGTGTGAAATATGAACACCCATCATATAACTGTATATCAACTGAGGTTATACGGTCCTGTAATAGTTCAACCTTGCGGTCATGCAGTTGAAACTCAGCCTGAAATTCTGATATTGGTGTAGGTAGCTCACCATCTAATCGCCCTTCCAAACTATATTGATTAGGTAAAGCTAATAATTTATATAATCTAGGATTACCATAGATATACTTTGACTGATTATCTTTTACCGCCCAAGGCTCTGAGCTGTTATCCCAAAACCGAATTAATGCTTCAAGCGAGTCTAATAATATTTTTTCCATTGCATTCTCCTTATTACGTTTAGTTTTTCCTTAATCTTCTGATGATTATACGCCCTCTATAATCGGTGAACCGGCTTGGCCATATTTCTTGGGGAGAGATTCCAATTGCATCTGCAATAATCATTTCACCTTTTGGCCACGGGCGTGTCAATGCATTTGATAATGTACTTGGCGACAACCCATTCTCTCTTGATAATGCTGAAAGAGAACCTTTTTCTTTCCGTATAGCCGCTAAAATATCTTGTTTATGCCAATTCTTATTCATTTTAATTTACTCCTATAAAGTTATAGCATGATCTATTATGCCTTGGATACATCAGCTAAAATCCGATTAACTTATAGTTAGTCATTTAATAATAAATTCAAACGTTAATTGTGTTGTGTAATTAACAGCAACTGTTAGTTTATTAAATAACGATTACCCACTATCGTCCAGTGCATTAATTACTCATTTTAAATGTAATAGATTTAATATAACCAGTAGTTACTGCCATAGACTGCAAATAGTCTGTAGAATATCTAAGTATTGAAATGCAGTTTATAGAAAAAATTAAGAAAGAATATTTTAAAATTTATTAAAATAACAACTAGAATGGAATGGCATCCGCTCATATGATATAATAAGAGCGGGCTAGACAAGCGAGATTTAATTAACTCACCGTATGCTCTTCGGCGGCAACAGGCAGCACCATATAAGTACCTTCAAAGACAGCACCCTGATTTTCATCCCCAAATAGGTTAACGTCTAACTGCACGCGGGCACGGCGGCCACGGGCCAGACGATCCAAATCGCCACTTAAAGAACTGAGTTCGGCAACGGCTCTTGGCCGCCCGGTAACTGGCGAGCTGTAGCGAATATGGGCGTCAGCAAGAATAATCGTGCCCCCCAAGTGACGCTCGCGCAGCAATAACCATATCAACCCCCAGCCGGTCAGGGTAGCTAAGGAAAAAAGGCTGCCAGCGAATAAGGTGTGATGAGGATTCTGATTACCCGCCTCCGGCATGGTGGTCACGAAACGCTGGCCGGTATATTGGCTAATGCGCACCCCCATTTTTTCACTGAGCGGAATATGGTCATACCAGGCTTGCTGCAACTGGCCACACCAATCAGGGCGATGCAAGATATCATCCATCGTGACTACCGGTTTGATCATTAGGAAGTGGCGCACTGGCGTGGTTTGCGGGGCAGTAATCTCGCCCTGACTCACAAAACCTAACTTGGCGAAGAAATCTACCGCATCTTCGCGCGCACTACACACTACTCGCTTCACGCCTTCCTGCCGCGCCACCGACTCTAACGTCATGGCGACCAACGTCCCTAACCCTTTATCACGAACAGACGGATCCACCGCCAGAAAGCGAATGGCGGCCTCATTATCAGCATTGATATATAAACGGCCAATGGCAACAGGTTTACCCTGTTCATCTACCACCATTTGGTGATGGGCCATTGCGTCATAAGCATCCTTTTCGGAGCCAATCGGTTGGTGTAGCGGCTTGCGTAGCATTTCCCAACGAAATTGATAATAATCTTTGAGTTCTTGTTCTGTTGTGGGTACACGCAAGTGATACATAGAAGCGATCTCTCTTTAAAATTATCAATAAAGCCTATCCCCAGGAACTTAGATAATTCAGTAACTGAAGATGAGCAAAAGCAGTCAACACCCCTGCATATTGAAGGGCGATGGGGATATTTCATAGCCCAAGTGACTGAGTTTATCCCTATACCTGCAACCAAAACGTCACCGGACCATCATTTACCAGGCTAACTTTCATGTCTGCGGCAAATAATCCCGTTTCCGTTTTTACACCACGCTCGCGGCACTGAGCAACAAAATACTGATAAAGTCTGTCAGCTTCTGCGGGAATGGCACCGCGGGAAAAGCTCGGTCTCATACCTTTTTGCGTATTGGCCACCAGTGTAAATTGCGAAACCACCAGCACACTCCCACCAGCCTGCTGGACGTTGAGATTCATTTTGTCATTCTCATCACCAAAAATCCGATACCCCAGCACCCGATCACATAAACGCTGCGCTTTTTGCTCAGTATCATCTTGCTCAACACCCAGTAATATCAACAATCCTGGGCCAATTTCACCGACGACATTCCCGTCAACCATGACACTTGCGTTCAGCGCTCGTTGAATCAATGCAATCATAATGCTTTATATCTCCTGACTCCGGCTTTCCGCAGTTTTTGCTTGATAGCGTTCGGTGCGATATTCACTCAGCATTACGGTAATTTCCGCGCCCAACAACACAATGCACCAACTCCAGTAAACCCAGAGGAATAAAATCGGGATAACAGCCAACACCCCGTAAATCAACTGATAAGAGGGAAACAAGGTGATATACATCGTGAACGCTTTCTTACCCAATTCAAATAGTAACGCCGCAACCAGTGCCCCAATAAATGCATCGCGTGCAGGTACCCGCACTGTAGGTACCACACTATATAGCAACCAAAAAGAGAGCCAGGAAATCAGCAGAGGGAATACTCGCAACACCTCATCAATCATGCTACCCACTTGCGCATTAGCCAGCCAGTGCAATGACAACAGATATGAGCTGATGACCATGCTGGCCCCCACCAGAATCGGCCCCAGTGTGAGAACCATCCAATAAACCGCAAATGAAAATACCAGTGAACGCTGAGTTTTACTGCGCCAGATAATATTGAGCACGCTGTCCACTGAGTAAATCAGCAGTAACGCAGTGACAATCAGGCCGCAAGTCCCCACAACGGTCATCCGATTTGAGTTTGCGACAAACTGCTCAAGATAATTTTGGATAATGTCACCGGTAGCAGGCATAAAATTGGCAAAGATGAAGGCTTTCAATTTTATGCTGATATCAGCAAACATTGGAAAAGCAGCGAACAAGGCGAAGATCACCGTTACCAATGGCACCAAAGAAAGCAATGATACATAGGCCAAATGCCCAGCCAGCATTGTTAACCCGTCTTTATCAATTCGGGTGTAAAGCATTCGTCCGAACGTAATGAAGGGTTTTAAAGACGCAGATAAGCGAAAACGCAGAAAACTCGCCATGTTTATCTCTCAGTCAATACCGATGTTTAGACTCGGTTATGGGCCAGCGTGATGTTTAAGGCTAACCCATTAACGTCAGGAGAAAGAACTTATCAGGAAAAATAAGCAGGAATAACCTTTCGGTCAGTGACATGAATAGCGGTCATACCTTCAATTCTGGCGGCAACAATATTTGCTTCAATATCATCAAAGAACACCGCCTGCTCTGGCGGAACATTTTCAGCATGGAGTACATGTTGATAGATTCTGGCTTCCGGTTTACGCATCCCCAAATCCTGCGACAAATACATGTGGTCAGCGGCGGCAGCAACTTCAGGGAAGTGCTGTGGCCAGTAATTGCAATGCAGACGATTGGTATTAGATAACACCACAACGCGATGCCCTTCCTCACGCAGTTTATGCATAATCGCGACGACTTCCGGTCGCAACGCGACAAATACCGCCTGCCAGCCTTCAGCAAACTGTTCAAAGCTTAGGGATAGCCCCATCTCATCACTGAGCTGACGCGCAAAGTCCTCATCACTGATTTCCCCTCGTTCATGCTGCTGGAATACTTCGCCCATAGTAAAACGTTCGCTCAATGTCGCCAGCGGAACACTGCTTAACTTACTCCAGACACCCAAAACGCGTTTAAAGTCGATATCAACAATCACATTCCCTAGATCAAAGATATACAGCATAGCGCTCTCCCAATTAGATGGTGAGTTTCACTGTAACGGGAAAAAAGAAAGCTGAACAGAGAGAGGAAGAAAAAGGAGGGTTCAGGCAGGAAAAATAATATTTTTACCGTAAGTAAATATAGCAAACAGATTTCAAGTTGCAGGAAGGCGGTAAAGGAGAGAGTCCCGATGAGCTTTTCATGTAAGGCCAACTACAAGTAACGGATTCGGGTTAGTGCGCGAAGCTAACACAGTGGCGGCTTCAAGACGAAGGGGATAAAGAACTCAGGGCGCAGCTAGCGCCCTAAGTATCAGCAGTACCAAGAAGAATTAACCTTCTTTAGGACCACGACCTGCACGCTTACGATCGTTTTCCGTCAGATGACGCTTACGGATACGGATCGATTGCGGGGTAACTTCAACCAATTCATCGTCATCGATGAATTCCAGAGCCTGTTCCAGAGTTTTCTTCAGGAAAGGAACCAGAGTGGTTGCTTCGTCAGTACCGGATGCACGCATGTTGGTCAGTTGCTTACCGGTCAGGCAGTTTACAGTCAGATCGTTAGAACGTGAGTGAATACCGATGATCTGGCCTTCATACACTTCCGTCGCGTGACCAATGAACAGCTTGCCGCGGTCTTGCAGTTTGTACAGTGCGAATGCCACAGCTTTGCCCTGACCGTTAGAGATCAGTACGCCGTTTTGACGTTGACCGATCTCGCCCGGACGCACATCATCGTAGTGACTGAATGTGGAGTACAGCAGGCCAGTACCAGAAGTCATAGTCATGAATTCAGTACGGAAGCCAATCAGGCCACGGCTTGGGATCATATAATCCAGACGAATACGACCTTTGCCGTCTGGAACCATGTCCTTCACGTCACCTTTACGCTCGCCCATAGCTTGCATTACTGCGCCCTGGTGCTGCTCTTCGATATCCAAAGTTACGCTTTCAAACGGTTCTTGATTGCGACCGTCAATAACACGGTTGATAACTTTAGGGCGAGATACAGCCAGTTCGAAACCTTCGCGACGCATGTTTTCGATCAGAACCGACAGGTGAAGTTCACCACGGCCAGATACGCGGAATGCATCAGCATCTTCAGTTTCTTCAACACGCAGTGCTACGTTATGGATCAACTCTTTGTTCAGGCGGTCAAGGATCTGACGTGAAGTCACATACTTACCTTCTTTACCACAGAACGGAGAGGTGTTAACGCAGAAATACATGGTTACAGTTGGTTCATCAACAGACAGTGCTGGCAATGCTTCAACAGCATTAACGTCGCAGATAGTGTCAGAGATGTTCAACTCGCCCAGACCGGTGATAGCCACGATGTCGCCAGCTTCAGCCATAGTCGCTTCGATACGCTCCAGACCCATGTGGCCCAGCACTTTAGCGACTTTACCGTTGCGGGTCTTGCCTTCGCTATCGATAACGGTCACTTGTTGGTTAGGTTTCACAACACCACGTTTGATACGGCCAATGCCGATTACGCCTACGTAGTTGTTGTAATCCAACTGGGAGATTTGCATCTGCAACGGACCAGAGCTGTCTACGTCTGGCGCAGGAACATGGTCGACAATTGCTTGATACAGCGGGGTCATGTCTGCCGACATATCATTGTGATCTTCACCCGCAATACCCATCAATGCAGATGCGTAAATGATAGGGAAGTCCAGTTGTTCGTCGGTTGCATCCAGGTTTACGAACAGGTCAAACACCTGATCCACAACCCAATCAGGACGCGCGCCCGGACGGTCAACTTTGTTGATAACCACGATAGGTTTCAGACCATGAGCAAAGGCTTTCTTGGTCACGAAACGGGTCTGCGGCATCGGGCCATCCATTGCGTCGACGACCAGCAGCACAGAGTCAACCATAGACATTACACGCTCAACCTCACCACCGAAATCGGCGTGTCCTGGGGTATCCACGATGTTGATGCGGTAGTCTTTCCAGTTAATGGCGGTATTTTTCGCGAGGATGGTTATCCCACGCTCTTTCTCCAAATCGTTGGAGTCCATTACACGTTCAGTTGCTTCAGCACGTTCACCGAACGTACCAGATTGTTGTAGCAACTTATCGACCAGGGTAGTTTTCCCATGGTCAACGTGCGCAATAATGGCGATGTTACGCAGATTCTCGATCACAGCTTTTTTGCCTCAGGCATTTAGAAATAGCGCGCTATTGTACACGTATTAAGCGAGGGACTAAACAAGATCACAAACTTCTCTTATAAACAACCTGACGGCGGTGTGTTTGTGATCCCTTTCACGGTGCAAAAACAGCCTCTTGGCCCACTTTTGCACCAATACAGTGCCCAACGGCGCAAATGAAGCACCAAAATAGTGCAATATAACTATCCTGGTGCATACTGAATATCAGCAGACCCCCATGATATGGCATAAATGGGGGGTTTGAAAAGTTGGCATAGATTTCGCAATGTATTTTAGCATGAATAACGCCCATGAAAAATCAGCATGAGCGTTAGCTTGAATAAAAAGATAACCGAACACCCTAACGATAATCGTTCCACGACGACTATGACAAATCCAGGAGATATAAGTATGTCCGCTGAACATGTTTTGACGATGCTGAACGAGCATGAAGTGAAATTTGTTGATTTGCGCTTTACCGATACCAAAGGGAAAGAACAGCACATCACTATTCCTGCTCATCAGGTCAACGCTGACTTCTTTGAAGAAGGCAAAATGTTTGATGGCTCCTCGATTGGTGGCTGGAAAGGCATTAACGAGTCCGACATGGTACTGATGCCAGACGCCAGCACCACGGTTATGGACCCGTTCTTCGAAGATGCGACCCTGATTATCCGTTGTGATATTCTGGAGCCAGGCACCATGCAGGGTTATGACCGCGACCCGCGTTCTATCTCCAAGCGCGCCGAAGACTTCCTGAAATCATCCGGTATCGCAGATACCGTGCTGTTCGGGCCAGAACCAGAATTCTTCCTGTTTGACGATGTTCGTTTTGGTAGCAGCATCCGTGGCTCCCACGTCTCTATCGATGATATCGAAGGCGCATGGAACTCCAGCACCAAATACGAAGGCGGCAATAAAGGCCACCGTCCCGCAGTGAAAGGCGGCTACTTCCCGGTTCCTCCGGTCGATTCTTCACAGGACTTGCGTTCTACCATGTGTCTGACCATGGAAGAAATGGGCCTGGTCGTCGAAGCGCATCACCACGAAGTGGCAACCGCCGGTCAGAACGAAGTGGCTACTCGCTTCAATACCATGACCAAAAAAGCCGATGAAATTCAGATTTACAAATATGTAGTGCACAACGTGGCACACGCATTCGGTAAAACGGCGACTTTCATGCCAAAACCGATGTTTGGCGATAACGGTTCAGGTATGCACTGCCATATGTCTTTGTCCAAAAATGGCACTAACTTGTTCGCCGGCGATAAATACGCTGGCCTGTCTGAAATGGCACTGTTCTACATCGGTGGCATCATCAAACATGCTAAAGCAATCAATGCCTTAGCCAACCCAACCACCAACTCCTACAAGCGTTTGGTCCCAGGTTATGAAGCACCGGTCATGCTGGCTTATTCTGCCCGTAACCGTTCCGCTTCTATCCGTATCCCTGTGGTTTCCAGCCCGAAAGCGCGTCGTATTGAAGCGCGCTTCCCAGACCCTGCGGCTAACCCATACCTGTGCTTCGCCGCACTGCTGATGGCTGGCCTTGATGGCATCATCAACAAGATTCACCCAGGTGATGCGATGGACAAAAACCTGTATGACTTGCCACCGGAAGAAGAAGCTGAAATTCCAAAAGTTGCAGGTTCACTGGACGAAGCAATGGCTGCGTTGAACGAAGATCGCGAGTTCCTGACCCGTGGTGGCGTGTTCACCGACGACGCTATCGATGCTTATATCGAACTGCGTAAAGAAGAGATGGACCGCGTTCGTATGACTCCGCACCCAGTTGAGTTCGAACTGTACTACAGCGTTTAATTGTATTTTACCCAATAGATTTCAAGGTGTAGGAAGGCGGTAAGCGCTGACCCGCAGGGTGAGTAAAAGCAGCCAACACACCTACAACTTGAAAGATGACGGGTTGTTGCCGTGGAAACTTTTGGCCCATCTCCGGATGGGCTTTTTTCCCCATATTTCGTTTTCGTCATCATTCCTCTGGCTCAGTTACAACTGAACCGATTAGGATATGCCCACAAGTATGTGCCCTAAATAATTCAAGTAAAAAGGGTATAATTGCACCAAACATGTGCAGGAGTCTGCGTAATGGCAACAGGCACGCTGCCCGATGCTGGGCAGATACTTAATTCTCTCATCAATAGTATTCTTCTATTAGATGATGATTTGGCTATACATTATGCCAATCCCGCTGCGCAGCAACTTCTGGCGCAAAGTTCCCGTAAACTTTTTGGTACACCACTGCCCGATTTATTAGGTTATTTTTCCCTCAATATCGACTTAATGCGGGAAAGCCTGATTGCGGGGCAAGGTTTTACCGATAATGAAGTGACATTAGTCGTTGATGGTCGCGCACATATTCTCTCTCTGACGGCGCAGTCACTGCCGGAGGGGTTTGTGCTGATGGAAATGGCACCGATGGATAATCAACGCCGATTAAGCCAAGAGCAGTTGCAACATGCTCAGCAAGTTGCCGCGCGTGACTTGGTGCGAGGGCTGGCTCATGAGATTAAAAACCCGCTTGGCGGCCTGCGTGGTGCGGCACAATTATTGTCAAAAGCACTGCCTGATCCGGCATTGCTGGAATATACCAAAGTGATCATCGAGCAAGCCGATCGCCTGCGGAATCTGGTTGATCGCCTGTTAGGGCCACAGCGCCCCGGCCAGCATGTTACGCAAAGTATTCATCAGGTGGCGGAGCGGGTTTGTCAGTTAGTCTCGCTGGAAAAACCAGATAACGTGATATTAATCCGTGATTACGACCCCAGCCTACCAGAGCTGGCGCACGACCCCGACCAAATTGAACAAGTGCTGCTCAATATCACCCGCAATGCATTACAGGCTCTGGGTGACGCTGGCGGCACCATTACACTGCGTACCCGTACTGCTTTTCAGATAACACTGCACGGTCTGCGCTACCGTTTGAGCGCCCGCATCGATATTGAAGATAACGGCCCTGGTGTACCGACGCAATTACAAGATACCGTGTTCTATCCGATGGTCAGTGGTCGCGAAGGTGGCACCGGCCTTGGCCTGTCGATTGCCCGCAGTCTTATCGATCAGCATTCGGGTAAAATTGAATTTAACAGTTGGCCAGGACACACCGAATTCTCGGTCTACCTGCCTATTCGCCAGTGAGGTTTCTATGCAACGAGGGATAGTCTGGATCGTCGATGACGATAGCTCCATCCGCTGGGTGCTTGAACGCGCACTGACTGGAGCGGGCCTGAACTGTACAACATTCGACAGTGGTAATCAGGTGTTGGATGCACTGGCGACGCAAACGCCGGATGTATTGTTATCCGATATTCGTATGCCTGGCATGGATGGATTAGCCCTGCTCAAGCAGATCAAACAGCGCCATCCGATGCTCCCGGTCATCATAATGACCGCCCATTCTGATTTGGATGCTGCGGTCAGCGCCTATCAACAAGGGGCGTTTGATTATCTGCCTAAACCTTTTGATATTGACGAAGCGGTCGCGCTGGTTGAGCGGGCTATCAGTCATTATCAGGAACAACAGCAACCGGCACGCACACAACCGGCCAGCGGCCCAACTGCGGATATCATCGGCGAAGCACCGGCAATGCAGGATGTATTCCGCATCATTGGCCGCTTGTCGCGCTCCTCTATCAGCGTGCTGATTAACGGCGAATCAGGCACGGGTAAAGAGTTGGTCGCACATGCCTTACATCGCCATAGCCCGCGAACCAAAGCGCCGTTTATCGCGCTGAATATGGCGGCGATTCCAAAAGATTTGATTGAATCTGAGCTGTTCGGCCATGAAAAAGGGGCGTTTACCGGTGCCAATCAGGTGCGTCAGGGCCGCTTTGAACAAGCTGACGGCGGCACACTGTTTTTGGATGAAATCGGCGATATGCCGCTAGATGTACAAACCCGGCTGTTGCGTGTACTGGCTGATGGGCAGTTTTATCGGGTTGGCGGTTATGCGCCAGTCAAGGTGGATGTGCGCATCATTGCCGCTACCCACCAGAATCTGGAGCTTCGGGTTCAGGAGGGGAAATTCCGCGAGGATTTATTCCATCGTCTGAATGTGATTCGGGTGCATTTGCCGCCACTGCGTGAACGCCGTGAAGATATTCCGCGTCTGGCGCGTTACTTCTTGCAAGTGGCCGCCAAAGAGCTGGGGGTGGAGGCCAAAATCCTGCATCCTGACACTGAAGTCGCACTCACCCGCCTGCCCTGGCAGGGTAACGTGCGCCAGTTGGAAAATACCTGCCGCTGGCTAACCGTGATGGCCGCCGGTCAGGAAGTGCTGGTGCAGGATCTGCCTTCCGAACTGTTTGAAACCAGTGCCCCAGAGGTTGCTGGCCAACGCACACCAGACAGTTGGGCCACACTGTTGGCACAATGGGCGGATCACGCATTACGGTCGGGTCACCAGGATTTGTTGTCTGAAGCCCAGCCAGAGATGGAGCGCACGCTGCTAACCACCGCATTACGCCATACTCAGGGCCATAAGCAGGAAGCTGCGCGCTTGTTAGGTTGGGGCCGGAACACGTTGACACGAAAGCTAAAAGAGTTGGGAATGGAGTAATTCTGACATTAGAATTCCCCTCACGGCAATTATCACCACTGAGGGGAGCATTATCAGATCACGCGGGAAAATTGCTGCTTACGCGCCTGCTTACGTAAATAGATATCAAAACACATACAAATATTACGAATGAGTAAGCGCCCACGCGGTGTCACCCGAATGCCCTTATCATCCCGCACCACCAGCCCGTCTTGTTCGAATGGCGCTAACAGCGCAAAATCTTCAACAAAATAGTCTGCGAAACGAATGCCATACTGCTGTTCAACCGGCTGATAACTGATTTGGAAATTACAAATCAGCGTTTTAATCACGTCACGGCGCAGGCAATCATCTTCGGTCATCGCCAGGCCACGCCACAACGCATTGCCACGTTGTTCCACGCAGGTATAGTAGGTTTTCAGATCTTTTTCATTCTGCGCGTAACTGTCACCCAACATACTGATAGCAGAAACACCTAAACCGAGCAGATCGCTCTCGCCCTGCGTGGTATAGCCTTGGAAATTACGGTGTAATTTCCCTTCCCGCTGGGCAACAGCTAGCTCATCATCTGGCCGAGCGAAGTGATCCATCCCGATAAACTGATAGCCGGATTCGGTTAAGAAGCTGATGGTGTGCTGCAAAATATCCAGCCGCTGTTCGGCGCTCGGCAGATCCGCATCTTTAATTTTACGTTGAGCGGCAAACAAACTTGGCAAATGGGCGTAATTAAACACGCTCAGGCGATCAGGATTTAACTCGGCTACCCGCTTTAGGGTAAAAGCAAAGCTCTCTGGCGTCTGCTTTGGCAACCCATAAATCAAATCAATATTAGTTGAATTAAAGCCAAGGGCTTTGGCGCGCGCAATTAAGGCGAAGATAAAGTCTTCATCCTGCTCGCGATTCACCAAGCGCTGGACCTCTTTATTGAAATCCTGCACTCCCATGCTCAGGCGGTTAAACCCTTCAGCACGTAGATGATCCAGCACATCCAGCTCAATTTCACGCGGATCGACCTCAATTGACTGCTCCGCACCGGGCAGAAAATCAAAGTTCTCACGCAGCAGATTCATCAAATGAGTAATTTGTGTTTTATTCAGATAGGTGGGCGTACCGCCACCCCAGTGCATCTGGCTGACCTGACGCCCGACAAATAATGCCGCACGCTGACGGATCTCTTTTTCCAGAACCGCCAGATATTCATCTGCTTTATGTTGCTGACGCGTCACCAGCTTATTACAGCCACAGAAGTAGCAAAGCTTATGGCAAAACGGGATATGCACATACAGCGACAATGGCCGCTGCGGGTAGCGCTTCACCGCCTGCTGAAAAGCGGTTTCGTTGTAATTTTCACTAAATTCAAGGGCTGTTGGATACGAAGTGTAACGCGGCCCTGAATAATTATACTTTTGAATCAGGGACAGATCCCAAACTATCGCGTTTTCAGACATAGCGTGCTCAGACATACTCATTCCTTCCGATTTTTTCGCCTACCCGGCCGGTGAAAGGGCAGAAGTTTTCGTTGTCTGGCCGCAGTAGCACCGCGCAACCGTGATTTCCGTTGCGACAGCCGCCATAGTTTACCCAATAACCACACTAGATAACATGTAAGTAGTAAGGCTATTATCGGGATCACCCAATCCATAACTTAGAATGCGTCTTTTGGATTACCGCGTTTCAGTAACTGTAAGATATCTTCCTGTTTCTCTTCTGGCTTTTCGTCGTCTTCATCGTCGCCCAACTCAATACCCAATTTCTCCATCAGGGTATCAATACGATCCAATGTCGAATCAACATACGCCTGATCTTCTTTGCTCAAGACTTCGTCATTATCAAGCTTATCCAGCAATGCATCCAGACGCTCATCGTTTTCTAGCTTGGACAACTCTTCTTCCGGTGTCAGACGTGGCTTGGCTTCAACTTTAGCTACCGGCTTAGGGGTTGGCTTAGCTTTAACCTTACTCTCAACCACCAGTGGTACAGGCACTTTACTACCAATACGTGGATCTTTTTCTTGAGTCTGGTTCTGGCCCTTCTTATTACTCTCATCGACGTTAGTTCTGGCACCTGAGCGATTACCACTGTGTTTCTTCTGACGTTTACGCTCACGGGCTTCAATATCAAGCTCTACACGGGTCTTTTTAATACGCTTTGGTGTCGCGGTACCTTTCTTCGGGGCCGCAATATTGGCGTGTGGTGCTTTGTTTGGCTGCTTCATAACCTGTGCTCTTAAATGGGTAAATGAGTGTGGGATCGGATTTAGTATATACCTGTCATCTTTCAAGTTGCAGATGTGTTGGCGATACCTCTACGAGGTCGCCACAAGCAGCGTTCAAATCTCTGCTCCTGGCAGGATTTTTCTCTCGCTTGCCGCCGTTCTGCATCTTGAAATTTTTTGAGTATAGGATTGGGCCGGAATCTAGCAGAAAGAAGAGAAAGAAAAAAGGCGGCAGATTAACCTGTCGCCTTTTTTCGCACCTTCTGCGGAAGGATATCCTTACAGCGCACTCCCTGCACTTACGTAACATCCTGGTTTCTCCCTCCTGCAATACGTCATCCTTGCCATCCCTCCTACCCTGAAGGCGATTCGCACAGCACTCCGACCGTTGTCCCTGACTCATCGTAATCCATCACGCTTCTTAAGCATAAGCCCCTCATCCTAAGTGATAGCGCTCCTTGCCAGCACATCCCGCACTGATAGCAACCTGCATATCATGTTGTTTTTATTTAAAAAATAAAACAAAAAACAACAATAAGGGTTAATAATAACAACTAAATTATATAAAGCTTTCCTTAACAATTATTCAATAATAGGACATTCCTTTGCTCTACAATGACCGCCAACTCACAAAACTGTAATTTGACGTAGAAAAGCCATCAAAAATTCGCGAAAAGATAAACCCCCTTTTTTGACCCTGATGCAGTTATAATCGCCGGATGTAAGCTATCTCTCACGGAGACGACAAATTTTGACTATCAGAAACTATAACTATCACATGACCCACTTCGTCATCAGTGCTCCGGACATCCGTCATTTGCCACGCGATGAAGGTATTGAGGTGGCATTCGCTGGCCGTTCAAACGCCGGTAAATCTAGCGCACTCAATACGTTAACTAACCAGAAAGGTCTGGCCAGAACCAGTAAGACACCTGGCCGTACTCAGCTGATCAACTTATTTGAAGTGGTTGATGGTATCCGTCTGGTCGACTTACCAGGATACGGTTATGCCGAAGTTCCGGAAGAGATGAAACTCAAGTGGCAGCGTGCCTTGGGTGAGTATCTGCAAAAGCGTAACTGCCTGAAAGGTCTGGTTGTGTTGATGGATATTCGCCATCCGCTGAAAGATTTAGACCAGCAGATGATTACCTGGGCGGTCGCTGTTGGCACGCCGGTTCTTCTCTTACTGACCAAAGCCGATAAGCTGGCCTCTGGTGCCCGCAAGGCACAATTGAACATGGTGCGAGAAGCCATTATTCCCTTTATGGGCGATATTCAGGTGGAAGCATTCTCATCACCGAAAAAGATTGGTGTCGATAAATTGCGAGAAAAACTGGATACCTGGTTTAGCGAGATCCCACCGGAAGTCATGGCTGATGAGCATGACGACGAAGGCGAGTAGTTCATTGTAATCAGCAGCCCGCAAGGGCTGTCTCACGCATATCTTGCCCGCAAAAGCCCAATAAAAAACGCCCCAGTCAATAAATGACTGGGGCGGCTAATATATAGCCAAATCCGATTACGTGAAGTAAAAGGTTTGAAAGATAGAACATCTTACCTCTGTACCCTACGTCTGTAACTTTACATCATTTTTTCGCAGGGCAAAAGAATTTTTTGTTGTATAGTTACACTACTTGTCACGATTCAGCGCCCACCTTCCCACCAATATCGCGTCAAAATGTAGCTTAATTACATAAAATGCTTTAATAATCACCACTTACCCATACAACTAGTGAGCTTGATCCCAGTTGGTACCAACGCCAACATCTACCTTCAATGGCACCGCCAATTGCATACTCTGCTCCATCAAATCACGGATTTTCTGTTCAGCGCTTTCCACCACACTTTCATGAACTTCAAATACCAGTTCATCGTGTACCTGCATGATAACCCGCACCAACGGCTCCGGTTCCTGTTGTAACCAGGCATCGACTGCAATCATCGCTCGCTTGATAATATCAGCAGCCGTCCCTTGCATCGGGGCATTTATCGCTTCGCGCTCAGCGGCTTTGCGGCGGTTAGCATTTCGTGAGTGAATATCAGGCAGATAGAGGCGGCGACCATCCAGGGTGGTGACATAACCCTGCTCAGCAGCTTGCTTGCGCGTGCGCTCCATATATTCCAGCACCCCCGGATAGCGTTCAAAGTAGAGATCCATATAGCGCTGTGCTTCGCCACGCGGGATATTCAACTGCCGCGCCAAACCAAATGCACTCATGCCATAAATTAGGCCAAAGTTAATCGCTTTAGCACTGCGACGCTGTTCGTTGGTCACACTCTCTAACGGCATCCCGAAGACTTCAGCCGCAGTTGCGCGGTGGATATCCTTGCCAGCGGCAAATGCCGCCAATAACCCTTTATCCTGCGACAGGTGCGCCATGATACGCAGTTCAATCTGCGAATAGTCAGCCGCCATAATGCGATAACCTTTGGGCGCAATAAAAGCCTGACGAATACGACGCCCTTCTTCATTACGTACAGGAATATTTTGCAGGTTAGGATCTCGGGAAGATAAACGCCCGGTAGCAGTAACTGCCTGATGATACGAGGTATGGACTCGCCCTGAAACCGGGTTAATCATCAGCGGTAGCTTGTCGGTATAGGTACTTTTCAGTTTAGCCAAACCGCGATATTCAAGAATCACTTTCGGTAAAGGGTAATCCAGCGCCAGCTCAGCCAGCACTTCTTCGTTGGTTGAAGCCGCACCACCTGGGGTTTTTTTCAAAATAGGCAGTTTTTGTTTTTCATACAAAATGACCTGTAACTGCTTTGGCGAGGCGAGATTGAATGGCTCTTCAGCCAATTCATGAGCTTGCTTTTCTAACTCATCCAGGCGGATAGTCAGCTCTTTTGAATGTGCAGCCAATATATTCTGGTCAATCAATACACCAGTTCGCTCGATACGCGACAATATTGGTAACAGCGGCATTTCGATTTCCTGAAATACCCGCTTCAGCCCTTCACTCTGCTGTAATTTCGGCCACAATACCAGATGCAATTGAAGCGTAACGTCCGCGTCTTCTGCGGCATACGGGCCAGCTTGTTCTAAGGCTATCTGATTGAAGGTTAGCTGGTTTTTGCCTTTACCGGCGATCTCTTCAAAAGTAATGGTTTTATGGTTGAGGTAACGTTCAGCAAGGCTGTCCATATCATGGCGGCCAGCAACACTGTCTAAAACATAAGACTCCAACATGGTATCGAAAGCGATACCGCGCAGCTCAATGCCATAACGTGCCAACATACTTTGATCAAACTTGAGGTTCTGCCCGACTTTTAAGGCTTTCTCATTTTCCAACAGAGGTTTTAAGGTGGCTAAAACCCAGTCTCTATCAACTTGTGCTGGCGCATCCAGATAATCATGAGCCAATGGCAAATAAGCCGCCTCACCTGGTGCAACAGCAAATGACATACCAATCAAATTGCTGCTGAGGGTGTCAAGACCGTCAGTTTCAGTATCAAAAGCGAAAACCTCTGCTTTTTTAAGCCGCTCAATCCACTCCATTAAGGACTTTTCATCCAAAATAGTGTGGTAGTTCTCTTGTGATAACACCGCTGTCACTTCCACCGCAGGGGCAGATTCCGCAGCAACAAACGACTTATTGCTGGTTTGGCCCGTTGGCCGCTCCTTTTTGCCGTCCAGCCACTTACCGGCTTCCACATCCACTAACCAGCGTTTGAATTCATAACGGCTAAATAACTGAAGCAGTTGCTCATCATCGGGTGATGAAACCGTTAGCTGGTCACAGGTAATATCCAGTTCAACATCCGTTTTGATGGTTGCTAATTGGTAGGAGAGATAAGCCACATCTTTATTCTGCTCCAATTTAGCGGACATCGTTTTAGCGCCACGGAATGTCAATGTAGATATTTTATCTAAATTACTGAACAACGTATCCAGCCCACCCAAACCTTGTAATAAAGCCTGAGCTGTCTTTTCACCGACCCCCGGAACACCCGGAATATTATCGGATGAGTCCCCCATCAAGGCGAGAAAATCAATAATCAGTTCAGGAGGAACGCCATATTTATCGCACACTTCCTGCGGCCCCAAAATGGCGTTATTCATCGTATTGATTAGAGTGATATTTAGCGTAACTAATTGCGCCATATCTTTATCACCGGTACTGATTAATACCGCATGACCTGCTTTTTCAGCTTCTTGCGCCAGCGTACCAATAACGTCGTCGGCCTCAACGCCGGAAACCACTAATAAAGGTAGCCCCATTGCTTTAACCATTTGATGAAGAGGCTCAATCTGCGCACGCAAATCATCCGGCATCGGTGGGCGATGGGACTTATATTCAGCGAAAAGTTCATCACGAAACGTTTTGCCTTTAGCATCAAATACCACGGCCACATGGCTTGGACGATATTGCAGCAGTAAACTGCGCAACATGTTCAATACGCCATACATCGCACCCGTTGGCTCGCCACTGCTGTTGGTCAGTGGTGGAAAAGCATGGTAAGCGCGGTAGAGGTAAGAGGAACCGTCAACAAGGATCAATGGGTTTTCTGCAATCTGGGCCATAGAGTTTCTTCATCTTTATTCAGCAAGGTCTGACGCTAAGAATGCCATAGCTGACGCCAAGAGACGAATCTTAGCGTCCATTCTTGTGCAAAAGAGAACATTTTACATGAAGATCCCTAAGATCTAACCTGTGGATAACTTTGTGTGTAAAAACGTGTAGAATTTATATCTTCTAAGTTATTTCCTATAATGCAATATTTTAAATTAGTTTAATCATGGTGTTACGATTATTGTTTCTTTATTTCTTTGTCATTATTTCTTTATCTGATTTGTGGATATTACTTATTCAGTTACTACAACAAGGTTAATAAATTTACTTTAAGGCAGAAAAACATCACCCACCTTTTTATTACTTTCCACGACTCTTATTTGTCATTTTAGCGACACAAATAACGCCATTTACCTATCACTTAAATAGATGGTTTCACCAAAAACAGCTCTGAAATAAATATCTAATCGGCACACGAGGCATTACTGTCACATTAGATAAGATGATGATTTGATAGTAAGGAGAATAGGTGAATTGAAATATCGGGAACGGATTAAGATAAGACAAAGAGGAGCAGGCAAAAAACCCGCTCCTCTTTCATATCATTATTTCTGAGTTAGCAGGAACTTAACAACGTCCGCATACTGTTTGACATAAGCATCCATTGAGCTGGTATCCATGCCATCATTTTTAATCATATATTTGCCATTAACAAACATCGCTGGAACGCCACGTAATTGCAGATCTTCAGCCGCTTTTACTTGTTGAACAACCAATGATTTAACCACAAAGCTATTCAATGCTGAATCATAGTCCTCACCACTAATACCCGCCTTGATAAAGACATTACGAATATCATCAGGGGTTTGTATGGTTTGTGTTTTCTGTACGCCTTCAAACATCAGTGGCGTCACTTTTTCCTCAACACCCAATGCCATCGCAACAGCCCAGGCTTGAGTCAGCTGCTTACCTAGCGGCCCCAGGAACTCAACATGATAGCGAGTCATCTTAGTCCCTTCTGGCAACGCTTTTTTTACCGCCTGAGGCACATGATAAACTTCCTCAAACTGATAGCAGTGTGGGCAATAGAAAGAGAAAAACTCTAAAACCTGAGGCTCACCTGTGATGGGTTTATTTAACGTCTGGTACTGGGTGCCATCTTTAAATTGTCCGGCAGAGACACTGAATGCCATCACCATGCCAACAAGCGCTAACCATACATTTTTCATACAATAAAAATCTCCATTATCTTAGCTTTAGTACATTGGCATCAGCTGCAAAGGGGGTGCCTGCAACAGCTTAACCTGTTCAGTGAAAAGTGCAGTCTGTTGTAACCAAAAATCAGACTCCGCCATCCACGGAAAACTCTTAGGAAATGCCGGATCCTGCCAACGCCTGGCGACCCATGCAAGGTAATAAACCATCCGCATCGCGCGTAAAGGTTCAATCAGTGCAAGCTCACGCTGATCAAAATCAGCAAACTCGCCATAAGCTTCCAGCAAGATATCCAACTGGATTAATTGCTCGCGGCGCTCACCGTGTAATAACATCCATAAATCCTGAACCGCCGGACCATTTCTGGCGTCATCTAAATCGACAAACATTGGCCCGTCACGCCACAAAATATTACCGGGGTGGCAATCACCATGTAACCGCAAAGACTGCCAATCGGTGTGCCAATACTGTTTAATGGTAGCAATCAACAAATCAGTTGCAGCCAGAAATTTATTTTTCTGTTTCGCCGGCACTAATACACTATTGGCCAGCAACTCACGAGGTTCGGTCAGATATTCTTCAACCCCCATCGTTGGACGGGCAATAAAAATCTCATCACTCCCCACCTGATGGATTCTGCCGAGAAAGCGACCGACCCACTCCAATTGATCAAGGTTATCTATTTCATACTGCCGTCCACCCACACTTGGGAACACGGCAAAGAAAAAACCACCATGATTATGCAAAGCTTCACCATTTAACTGCAATGGGGCGACGACGGGAATCTCCGACTCAGCCAAATCAAGCGAAAAGCGCTGCTCCTCGACAATTTGCGCGCGGCTCCAACGCTCAGGGCGATAAAACTTCACCACATACCGCCTACGGTCTTCATCCATAAACTGGTAGACGCGGTTCTCGTAACTGTTAAGCGCAGTTAACCCTGAATCCACTCGTAACCCAACCGCTTCAAGGGCATCCATAATCAGGTCTGGAGACAATGTCTGAAAATTAAAAGCAGAGCTGTTCATAACAACATTCAGTCTATATAAGTGACAGCGGCTTGCTGGGAATAAGAAATAGTATCATTAAAGCCCCTATCTACGCAGACAGGAATATGACTAATCTTTAATAATGCCACGGGCACGCAATAGTGCTGTTTTGAAATCCTCTTCATAATCTTTTTTGAGGCCAGGTATCACTTCTGTTGATTCTGAACCACGCATTTTCAGATGATAAATAAGAATATCGTCCGTGAGATCTGAGAATTCACCTTCAAAACCAGCCTCATCTGACAGCTTTTGTAAAAACTGTACCAGATTTAAATCGGGTTCTTGCTGCCAGGCTGGATGTAAAAGCTCAATCAGTTCATTAACACGATGACATTTCATAGCAACGTTATCCTATTCAAAAAATATGCAAGTAAAGTAACAGGGATACTCACCTAGGGAAAGAGAGCCTATTGTCAATAAAAGTAAATCCTGATCCCTTTACCTATTTGAAGATACAATCCTAAGGCTAGCTTAATACAGGAGAGTGATAGAAATGCGGCCTAATATTACAGGCGTTATTCTTGCGGGAGGCCGTTCGTCTAGAATGGGCGGAAATGATAAAGGATTAATATATCTTCATGGAAAACCGCTGTATCAACATGTAATCGATAAACTAAAACCTCAAGTTGAAGATTTACTGATTAATGCTAATCGTAACCAAGCTCTCTATCAACACAGTGGCATTCCAGTCATCAGCGACATCATTACCGGCTTTGTCGGCCCACTGGCAGGCATACATTCAGGGTTAAGCCATTCAGCTACAGAATGGGTTATTTTTGCTCCCTGCGACGTCCCTACGCTGCCAGACAATTTAGTGTCCCAACTTTGGCAAGGAAAACAGCAAGCTCTGGCAGCTTATGTTTACGATGGTGAGCGGGCACACCCTACACTGGTACTCATGCATGTTAGTCTGAAACCACTTCTGGCAGAATATTTGGCAAAAGGCGATCGCAAGCTAATGATATTTATGGAGAGAGTCAATGCTCAGCCCGTAATGTTTCGCGGGCAAAAAGACCAATTCAGTAACCTGAATACTCCTGCAGACTGTGACTTATGGGAACAGAGTAAAAGAGGGGAGTTATGAGCCGTAAAACACCACCGCTATTAGGGATAGCGGCCTATAGCGGTACAGGAAAAACCACACTGCTCAAAAGTCTGATCCCCTTATTACAGCAGCGCCAAATTCGAGTCGGCCTCATCAAGCATACCCATCACAATATGGATATTGATACGCCAGGTAAGGATAGTTATGAGTTGCGTAAGGCGGGTGCACACCAAACCCTGGTTGCTAGCGATTACCGCTGGGCATTAATGACAGAAACGCCAGAGCAAAAACCGTTGGATCTTCACTATCTTGCCAGCAGGTTAGACGCTTCAACTATCGATCTGATTTTGGTTGAGGGTTTTAAGCACGAACCAATCAATAAAATTGCCCTTTATAGAGAGGCAGTAGGTAAGCCTTACGCAGATTTGATTGATAAATATGTTATTGCTTTGGCAAGTGATAAACCGATAGATATCACTGTGGAGCAATTAGATATTAATCAACCTGAACAAATTGCAGAATTTATTTGTAGCTGGCTTCAAATGAACCCATCACAGCCATAAAACAAAAAAGGCCACCCGCCAGGGTAGCCTTCTCTTTTATTTGGTTTTTCACACATAAAAATCCACGCAAAAAAACTATTTCTATCGTTTTTTTATTTCGCACACAGCAAAAACCCCACGCTTTTGGCATGGGGTCTTGGCTTGATTTGATGCCTGGCAGTGTCCTACTCTCGCATGGGGAGACCCCACACTACCATCGGCGCTACGGCGTTTCACTTCTGAGTTCGGCATGGGTTCAGGTGGTGCCACCGTGCTATGGCCGCCAGGCAAATTCTGTTTCAATTAACCCGCTACACAGTTCCCTGCACAGCCAGCCAATCCAATCTCGGAACTTCGCTGAAAATATCTCTCTCAAACACAAAACACCTTTGGTGTTGTAAGGTTAAGCCTCACGGATCATTAGTACTGGTTAGCTCAATGCATCGCTGCACTTACACACCCAGCCTATCAACGTCATAGTCTTTAACGTTCCTTCAGGGGGCTTAAAGCCCCAGGGAAGACTCATCTCGAGGCAAGTTTCCCGCTTAGATGCTTTCAGCGGTTATCTCTTCCGAATTTAGCTACCGGGCAATGCCATTGGCATGACAACCCGAACACCAGTGATTCGTCCACTCCGGTCCTCTCGTACTAGGAGCAGCCCCTCTCAATCTTCCAACGCCCACGGCAGATAGGGACCGAACTGTCTCACGACGTTCTAAACCCAGCTCGCGTACCACTTTAAATGGCGAACAGCCATACCCTTGGGACCTACTTCAGCCCCAGGATGTGATGAGCCGACATCGAGGTGCCAAACACCGCCGTCGATATGAACTCTTGGGCGGTATCAGCCTGTTATCCCCGGAGTACCTTTTATCCGTTGAGCGATGGCCCTTCCATTCAGAACCACCGGATCACTAAGACCTACTTTCGTACCTGCTCGAGCCGTCACTCTCGCAGTCAAGCTAGCTTATGCCTTTGCACTAACCTCACGATGTCCGACCGTGATTAGCTAACCTTCGTGCTCCTCCGTTACTCTTTGGGAGGAGACCGCCCCAGTCAAACTACCCACCAGACACTGTCCTCACCCCGGATCACGGGGCCGAGTTAGAACATCAAACATTAAAGGGTGGTATTTCAAGGTTGGCTCCATGCAGACTGGCGTCCACACTTCAATGCCTCCCACCTATCCTACACATCAAGGCTCAATGTTCAGTGTCAAGCTATAGTAAAGGTTCACGGGGTCTTTCCGTCTTGCCGCGGGTACACTGCATCTTCACAGCGAGTTCAATTTCACTGAGTCTCGGGTGGAGACAGCCTGGCCATCATTACGCCATTCGTGCAGGTCGGAACTTACCCGACAAGGAATTTCGCTACCTTAGGACCGTTATAGTTACGGCCGCCGTTTACTGGGGCTTCGATCAAGAGCTTCGCCTTGCGGCTGACCCCATCAATTAACCTTCCAGCACCGGGCAGGCGTCACACCGTATACGTCCACTTTCGTGTTTGCACAGTGCTGTGTTTTTATTAAACAGTTGCAGCCAGCTGGTATCTGCGACTGGCTTCGGCGCCGGGAGCAAGTCCCATTACCTAACGCCAGCGTGCCTTCTCCCGAAGTTACGGCACCATTTTGCCTAGTTCCTTCACCCGAGTTCTCTCAAGCGCCTGAGTATTCTCTACCTGACCACCTGTGTCGGTTTGGGGTACGATTTAATGTTACCTGATGCTTAGAGGCTTTTCCTGGAAGCTTGGCATCAACTACTTCATCACCGTAGTGACTCGTCATCACACCTCAGCGTTGATAAGCAACCGGATTTACCAAGTCGCTCCGCCTACATGCTTAAACCGGGACAACCGTCGCCCGGCTAGCCTAGCCTTCTCCGTCCCCCCTTCGCAGTAACACCAAGTACAGGAATATTAACCTGTTTCCCATCGACTACGCCTTTCGGCCTCGCCTTAGGGGTCGACTCACCCTGCCCCGATTAACGTTGGACAGGAACCCTTGGTCTTCCGGCGTGCGGGTTTTTCACCCGCATTATCGTTACTTATGTCAGCATTCGCACTTCTGATACCTCCAGCAACCCTCACAGGTCACCTTCAACGGCTTACAGAACGCTCCCCTACCCAACAACGCCTAAGCGTCGCTGCCGCAGCTTCGGTGCATGGTTTAGCCCCGTTACATCTTCCGCGCAGGCCGACTCGACCAGTGAGCTATTACGCTTTCTTTAAATGATGGCTGCTTCTAAGCCAACATCCTGGCTGTCTGTGCCTTCCCACATCGTTTCCCACTTAACCATGACTTTGGGACCTTAGCTGGCGGTCTGGGTTGTTTCCCTCTTCACGACGGACGTTAGCACCCGCCGTGTGTCTCCCGTGATAACATTCTTCGGTATTCGGAGTTTGCATCGGTTTGGTAAGTCGGGATGACCCCCTAGCCGAAACAGTGCTCTACCCCCGAAGATGAGTTCACGAGGCGCTACCTAAATAGCTTTCGGGGAGAACCAGCTATCTCCCGGTTTGATTGGCCTTTCACCCCCAGCCACAAGTCATCCGCTAATTTTTCAACATTAGTCGGTTCGGTCCTCCAGTTAGTGTTACCCAACCTTCAACCTGCCCATGGCTAGATCACCGGGTTTCGGGTCTATACCTTGCAACTAGACGCCCAGTTAAGACTCGGTTTCCCTACGGCTCCCCTATTCGGTTAACCTTGCTACAAAATATAAGTCGCTGACCCATTATACAAAAGGTACGCAGTCACCCAACTAGTAGGCTCCCACTGCTTGTACGTACACGGTTTCAGGTTCTATTTCACTCCCCTCGCCGGGGTTCTTTTCGCCTTTCCCTCACGGTACTGGTTCACTATCGGTCAGTCAGGAGTATTTAGCCTTGGAGGATGGTCCCCCCATATTCAGACAGGATGTCACGTGTCCCGCCCTACTCATCGAGTTCACAGAATGCGTGTTTTGGTGTACGGGACTATCACCCTGTACCGTGCGACTTTCCAGACGCTTCCACTAACACACGAACTGATTCAGACTCTGGGCTCTTCCCCGTTCGCTCGCCGCTACTGGGGGAATCTCGGTTGATTTCTTTTCCTCGGGGTACTTAGATGTTTCAGTTCCCCCGGTTCGCCTTGCATGGCTATGTATTCACCATGCAATAGTGCAACGAATTGCACTGGGTTTCCCCATTCGGGTATCGTCGGTTATAACGGTTCATATCACCTTACCGACGCTTTTCGCAGATTAGCACGCCCTTCATCGCCTCTGACTGCCTAGGCATCCACCGTGTACGCTTAGTCGCTTAACCTCACAACCCAAAAATGTTTCTTATGTTCAAGTCGGTTGCGCGTCGTGAATACAGCGTTGTGCGGTACTCGGAATGCTCATGAACATGCAGTTCACTCCGCTTCCTCTGTGCCGTACGCCTTGCCTTCACTTAGCTCACGCGACTCTCTTCATCAGAATACACATTGGCATTGCGATTATTTGAGAGACTCTAATACAGGGTAATCCTTATCTCAGTACCTCTACGGAGAGATAAGTTTCAGCTGTATTGTTTCAATTTTCAGCTTGTTCCAGATTGTTAAAGAGCAATATCTTAAACACGACTTGTTAAAGTCATCTTTAAGATATTCAGTTGATAATGTCTTTCACACATTATCGGAGTGGCGTCCCCAAGGGGATTCGAACCCCTGTTACAGCCGTGAAAGGGCAGTGTCCTAGGCCTCTAGACGATGGGGACACAAAAATTGCTACTGAATCATGGATTCAGTATTTTTGTGTAAAGGTGAGAATGTGGTGACACATTCGAACGACTGATGCAGTAAAAACTCGATGCCGAGGTCTTATTACACAATCATCACCCTTATCAACAGGTGCTCTTGCTCATTTACATTCATCAGACAATCTGTGTGGACACTACGCAATGCGTATCGTTAGGTAAGGAGGTGATCCAACCGCAGGTTCCCCTACGGTTACCTTGTTACGACTTCACCCCAGTCATGAATCACAAAGTGGTAAGCGCCCTCCCGAAGGTTAAGCTACCTACTTCTTTTGCAACCCACTCCCATGGTGTGACGGGCGGTGTGTACAAGGCCCGGGAACGTATTCACCGTAGCATTCTGATCTACGATTACTAGCGATTCCGACTTCATGGAGTCGAGTTGCAGACTCCAATCCGGACTACGACAGACTTTATGTGGTCCGCTTGCTCTCGCGAGTTCGCTTCACTTTGTATCTGCCATTGTAGCACGTGTGTAGCCCTACTCGTAAGGGCCATGATGACTTGACGTCATCCCCACCTTCCTCCGGTTTGTCACCGGCAGTCTCCCTTGAGTTCCCACCATTACGTGCTGGCAACAAAGGATAAGGGTTGCGCTCGTTGCGGGACTTAACCCAACATTTCACAACACGAGCTGACGACAGCCATGCAGCACCTGTCTCACGGTTCCCGAAGGCACTAAAGCATCTCTGCTAAATTCCGTGGATGTCAAGAGTAGGTAAGGTTCTTCGCGTTGCATCGAATTAAACCACATGCTCCACCGCTTGTGCGGGCCCCCGTCAATTCATTTGAGTTTTAACCTTGCGGCCGTACTCCCCAGGCGGTCGACTTAACGCGTTAGCTCCGGAAGCCACGCCTCAAGGGCACAACCTCCAAGTCGACATCGTTTACAGCGTGGACTACCAGGGTATCTAATCCTGTTTGCTCCCCACGCTTTCGCACCTGAGCGTCAGTCTTTGTCCAGGGGGCCGCCTTCGCCACCGGTATTCCTCCAGATCTCTACGCATTTCACCGCTACACCTGGAATTCTACCCCCCTCTACAAGACTCTAGCTTGCCAGTTTCAAATGCAGTTCCCACGTTAAGCGCGGGGATTTCACATCTGACTTAACAAACCGCCTGCGTGCGCTTTACGCCCAGTAATTCCGATTAACGCTTGCACCCTCCGTATTACCGCGGCTGCTGGCACGGAGTTAGCCGGTGCTTCTTCTGCGAGTAACGTCAATCAATCGTGCTATTAACACGACTGCCTTCCTCCTCGCTGAAAGTGCTTTACAACCCGAAGGCCTTCTTCACACACGCGGCATGGCTGCATCAGGCTTGCGCCCATTGTGCAATATTCCCCACTGCTGCCTCCCGTAGGAGTCTGGACCGTGTCTCAGTTCCAGTGTGGCTGGTCATCCTCTCAGACCAGCTAGGGATCGTCGCCTAGGTGAGCCATTACCCCACCTACTAGCTAATCCCATCTGGGCACATCCGATGGCGTGAGGCCCGAAGGTCCCCCACTTTGGTCCGAAGACGTTATGCGGTATTAGCTACCGTTTCCAGTAGTTATCCCCCTCCATCAGGCAGTTTCCCAGACATTACTCACCCGTCCGCCGCTCGCCGGCAAAGTAGTAAACTACTTCCCGCTGCCGCTCGACTTGCATGTGTTAGGCCTGCCGCCAGCGTTCAATCTGAGCCATGATCAAACTCTTCAATTTAAGATTTGTTTGATTTGCTATGAGTTAACATAGCGATGCTCAAAGATTACTTTCTGCAAATATGCATTCGAACCGAAGTTCAAATGTGTACTGCTTTGGTCACTCTTCAAGACTTTGATATTTCTTCTGCCTGCCGAAACAGGCGTCGATATCGTCTTGCGAGTGCCCACACAGATTGTCTGATAAATTGTTAAAGAGCGTTCGTTACCCGCTTGCCTTGCGGCGAATCTTACGGTAACGCGGGAGGCAGATAATACGCTTTCCCGCTGAAGAGTCAAGAGTTTATTTGGTTTCTTTCGAAGTCAAAATCGTTCTTTTCGCTTCCTGACCCGGCGAAGTGTGTTTCGTTGTTCCCGGTCAGTGGAGGCGCATTATAGGGAGTTCCTGGCAGCCTGCAACCCCTAATTTCAAAAAACTTTTCAACCGTGTTTTATTTCAGCAAAAAAGCAGTAAAAGGACATTTTATAAACAATTATTAAGCTAAACATTCACTCCCAGAGTTAAACAGTAGAGTAAAATAGATAGATAAGAGGACAGACAGGACAAATCACCATGCAACTAAATACCCAACAACAGGCCGCACAGCGAAATCTCTCTTACCTGCTGGCTGAGAAAATTGGTCAGCGAATCCTCGTCGGAGAATATGAAGCCGGCAGCATACTGCCTGGTGAGATAGAGTTGGGGGAGCAATTCGGTGTTAGCCGTACTGCTATTCGTGAAGCAGTCAAGATGTTGGCTGCAAAAGGGATGCTATTACCCCGCCCCCGAATTGGTACCCGTGTTATGCCGCAAGCAAATTGGAACTACCTTGATCAGGAGTTACTGACCTGGTGGATGAACCGTGAAAACTTCGATCAAGTGATGCAACACTTCCTTATATTAAGGACATCACTCGAACCCCAGGCGTGTTCACTGGCTGCCATACAAGCCAGTGAACAACAACGGGAGCTACTTGCATCCTTAATGACAGAGATGCGGGCGTTACATACCCGTTTTAATCGTGAACGATGGATACAAGTAGATGCCCAGTTTCACCAATTGATCTATGAGGCTAGCGGAAATCCGTTTTTAACCTCGTTTGCTAACTTGTTCAGTTCGGTTTATCACAGTTACTTCCGCGCCATTACCGGTGATGAAGTGATTAAACTGCAACATCATCAGGATATTGTCGACACGATTTTGGCCGGTGACAGCCAGGGAGCATTGCTGGCCTGTCAGGTGTTATTAAGAGATAAAGATTAACTACCCGGTGTTTTCTATCCCTCTCTATAGCGAAAAAGAAGGGTACTCAGACCCACTTGATATAACCAGGACGGATAATGATAAAATCTGCGCGCAGTATGGCAGGTCTTCCTTGGATAGCTGCCATGGCTTTCTTTAATGCAAGCTTTGGATGCCACCATACTGAATACAGCCCTTCCTTCTATTGCTGAAAGTCTTAACCGCTCGCCACTGACCATGCAGTCAGCCATTATCAGTTACACCCTAACGGTGGCGATGCTTATCCCGGTAAGTGGTTGGCTGGCTGATCGTTTTGGTACTCGCCGGGTTTTCATTTTAGCCGTTTCTTTATTTACACTGGGGTCATTGCTGTGCGCGCTGTCAGGTTCCCTGCCGTTTTTGGTCGCCTCACGTATTATTCAGGGCGTAGGTGGAGCAATGATGATGCCGGTGGCAAGGCTGGCACTTATCCGAGCTTATCCACGCAGTGAATTATTGCCAGTTCTTAATTTTGTCACTATCCCTGGCTTAGTCGGCCCAGTTATGGGGCCGCTGTTGGGTGGGTTATTAGTCACCTACGCTACCTGGCACTGGATTTTTATCCTTAATATTCCCATCGGCTTACTGGGTATCTTTTATGCCCGTAAATATATGCCCGACTTCACCATGCCGAAACGCGCCTTTGATATTATCGGTTTCCTGCTGTTCGGTAGCAGTTTAGTGATGATATCTGTGAGTCTGGAAATAATGGGGCGACCAGATATTGCCAGCTACCTGCCAGCCGCTGTGCTGTTGGGCGGTTTATTAATGCTGCTCTTCTATATATTCCACGCCAAAGGCCATCCTAACCCGCTAATTGGTTTACCGCTGTTTAAAACCCGAACCTTTTCCGTCGGCATTGCGGGTAACGTAGCTTCACGTTTAGGCACTGGCTGCGTACCTTTCCTAATGCCACTCATGTTGCAAGTCGGGTTTGGTTATTCCGCTATTATTGCCGGTTGCATGATGGCACCCACCGCCATTGGTTCGATGATGGCAAAATCGATGGTGACTCAACTGTTACGTTCGATGGGCTACCGTAAGGTATTAGTGGGTATAACTGCCATTATTGGGGTATTAATTGCGCTATTTTCGGTGCAATCACCGGGCATGTCGCCGTGGATGATGATATTGCCGCTATTTGTCCTGGGAATGGCAATGTCGACACAATTCACCGCAATGAACACAATCACACTGGCTGACCTAACCGATAATAATGCCAGTTCCGGCAACAGTGTTCTGGCAGTAACCCAGCAACTGGCTATCAGTTTTGGGGTGGCTATCAGTTTTGGGGTGGCTATCAGCGCGGTGGTATTGCGGTTTTATGATGGGTTGTCGTTTGGCGGCAGCGTCGATCACTTCCACTATACCTTTATTACGATGGGCATCGTGACACTACTCTCCTCTATGGTGTTCTTATTGCTAAAACCAAGAGATGGCGACAATTTGATTCAGGGCAGGAATGTGAAAAAGGGAGCGAAATCCGCTGAAAGCGAAATTTAACGGATCGCGACTGAACCACGCTCCATTAACTCGGGAGTGAGAACCAGAATTTGGGGTTCCGCTTCCGGGTTATTCAACCGATGAATCAGAGTATCAATGGCCAGTTCACCAAGGGAATCTTTTGGTTGATGGATAGTGGTCAGTGGTGGCGTCATATATTGTGCAATTTCAATATCATCATAACCAATAACGGCCATATCTTGCGGAATCGATAACCCTGCCTGATACAAAGCCTGATAAACCCCAACAGCCATCGCGTCATTACTGGTGAACACCGCCTCAGGCGGCTTCGGTAACGCAAGTAACTGTTTCATCGCGACCAGGCCACCACCAAATTCAAAATCACTGACCACTTCATACTCAGAGGGAATAACTAAACCGGCGCGATTCATGGCCTGACGATATCCTTCCAACCGTTCTTTAGCCGGGGTCTTATCTTGTGGGCCAGCGATGCAGGCAATTCGGGTATATCCTCTGGCAATCAAATATGAAGTTGCCATTTCCCCACCCAATAACGAGTTGTCCTGAATTACATCATTGACGCCCTCGAAGGGTGCCCAATCCATCATGATGATCGGCAATGACGGGTAGCAACGCAGGATATCTTGTGACGGGCAGTGACTTTCGGTACACATTAGCAGCAAACCATCGACACGTTTTTGCATCAAGGTTTCAATGCTACGGCTCATGCGGTCAATATCGCCTTCGGTATTGCACAGAATCAAACTGTAACCGCGCTCATAGCAACTGCGTTCTACGCCACGCACCACTTCGGAATAAAACGGGTTACTACTGGCGGTAACCAACATGCCGATGGTGCGGGTTTCCTTCAGTTTTAGGCTGCGGGCCAGCGCGGAGGGGGCATAGTTGAGCTGTTTGACGGCGGCCAGCACTTTGTCGCGAATAGCATCGCTGACAAAGCGGTTTTTATTAATAACATGCGAAACGGTTGAGGTTGATACGCCCGCGAGGCGGGCGACGTCTTTCATGGTGGCCAAAGTTAACCCTGACCTTGTAAGAAACGGTCGATCTCAACGCGCCACGGAATGGAGGGCTGCGCACCGGGGCGAGTCACCGCGATAGCAGCAGCGGCGTGAGCGAAGCGCACGGCTGAGTCCATCACCTGACCTTCCAATAAAGCAGTCAATAGTGCGCCGTTGAACGTATCACCAGCAGCAATGGTATCCACAGCCTCAACCTTGAATCCAGCCACTAACTTGCCGTGACCCTGCTCACTGAGCCATACACCACGGCTGCCTAAGGTAATGATGACGGTAGCGATGCCTTTATCATGCAAGATTTGCGCGGCTTTCGCTGCGTCATCATCCTGCTCAATATGAACGCCGGTTAAACGCTCAGCTTCTGTTTCATTTGGGGTAATCATATCCACCAGCGTTAATAGCTCATCTGGCAGTTCGCGGGCGGGGGCCGGATTCAGGATAACCTGTGTTTGATGCTGCTTTGCCAATTTCGCGGCGGCGATAACCGTCTCAAGTGGAGATTCCAGTTGCATCAATAATGCATCTGCATCGATCACCTGCTGCTGGTAGCGGCCAAGGTAGTCAGGTGTTACCGCTGAGTTAGCACCGGCATGAATACCAATGACATTTTCGCCCTCACCATTGACAAAAATCAGCGCGACACCGGTTGTCATGCCCGCAACCGCCTCGATTGGCGCAGTATCAATATTATCGCCAGCTAACTGCCGACGCACCCGATCACCAATATCATCTTCACCCACACAGGCAATAAACGCGATGTTTGCTCCGCTACGGCCAGCAGCAACGGCCTGATTAGCACCTTTGCCACCAAACGCCACGTTATACTGCTTGCCGATCACCGTTTCACCCGGACGTGGAAACTGCTCAATGTTCAGAATATGGTCGGCATTGATGCTGCCCAAGACCACCAGTTTACCTGTTTCCATCGTATTTATTCCTTTGTCATTGAAGTTGCAGGGGTGTTAGCTACGTTCACTCACCCGAATCACTGATTTGAATCAGCTCATCGGGATTCATTCACTTGCTGCCTACCTGCAACTGCAATTACCTTGGGTTTATTGAATGACAACTACTGATTGAATGAGGATATTATTTAGTCACTAACTTCAGATCTACTGGGATAACGGCCTGGACTTTCTCGCCTTTCAATACTTTATCCGCGGTTTGTACACCAATCACACCAATCTGATCTGGGCGTTGAGCGATAGTTGCCCCCAGTTTCCCACCTTCAACCGCTTTGATGCCATCGTCAGTACCATCGAAACCAACCACTAACACATCGGTTTTACCGGCGGTTTGCAACGCACGCAGAGCACCCAGCGCCATTTCGTCGTTCTGTGCAAATACGGCCTGCACGTTCGGGTGTGCTGTCAGCAGGTTCTGCATAACGTTCAAACCCTTAGTACGGTCAAAATCTGCCGGTTGGCTCGCCAATAACTGGAATTTGTTTTTTTCCATTGATTGCTTGAAGCCTTCGCCGCGCTCACGCGCAGCAGACGCACCAGCAATCCCTTCCAACTGAATCACTTTGGCATCGCTACCGACTTTCTTAGCAATGTAATCACCGGCCATTTTGCCGCCGAAACGGTTGTCAGAGGCTACGTGGCTCACCACGGTGCCTGAGTTTGCCAGACGGTCGAGCGTGATAACCGGGATATTGGCTTTATTCGCCATTTTAACTGCGTTACCCACCGCATCAGAATCGGTTGGGTTAATCAGCAGTAATTTGGTGCCGCGTACCGTTAAGTCCTGCACGTTAGCCAATTCTTTAGCCGGGTTGTTTTGAGAATCCAATACCACCAGGTTGTAGCCCAGTTTATCCGCTTCTTTTTGTGCGCCGTCTTTCATTGAAACAAAGAACGGGTTATTCAGCGTGGAAACAACCAATGCAATCGTGTCTTTTGCCAGCGCGTTAGCACTGACGGTAGCGCTCAATGCAACAACAGAGATCAAAGTAGCCAGTTTCTTCATTTTCATGGTCGCAATTCCTGTAGGGGTTAGCAAATTCAATTTAGTAGGCGTTATTGTCGCAGACAGTTTGGGTTCAGCCAGCGCACAAGAACCGGAGCGTACACCATGACCTTGTAAATCATGGCTACGTGAGGATTCTGAGCACTGCCCAAGCCCAAAATGGCAAGTAAAATAGCCTACTGCTTTTTATTGTCTACCAACACCGCAAGCAGGATAACGACTGCTTTGACGATCATTTGGTAGTAAGAGGAGACACCCAATAAATTCAAACCGTTATTTAAGAAACCGAGGATTAATGCGCCGATCAGGGTGCCGACAATCCGCCCTTTCCCCCCAGCAAGGCTGGTACCCCCCAGAACCACGGCTGCGATTGCATCCAGTTCATAGCCGGTACCGGCAGTGGGTTGCGCGGAGGACAGGCGGGCAACTTCAATTATCCCGGCCAGTGCTGCTAACAACCCACAGAGTGAATAAACAATAATCTTAACTTTATCAACGCTGATACCCGACAAACGTGTTGCGGATTCATTGCCACCCAGCGCGTAGATATAACGGCCCAGACGCGTGTGATGCAACATGTACCAGGCGGCAATAAAGACAATCGCCATCAACCAGATTGGGGTTGGCACACCTAATGGGCGACCAATACCGAACCAGCCAAAGGTGTCCGCTACATCAGTAAAACCGGTATTAACTGGGCTACCGTTGGTGTAAACCATCGTCACACCGCGTAATAGCAACATCATGACCAGCGTCGCAATAAACGCCTGAACTTTGCCTTTGGCAACAATCACCCCAGTGATGCCACCAATAAATGCCCCCAGCGCCAATGCTGCGCCTACGGCAACCAAGGCATTCACTTCCAACCCGACAATCGAGGCGGCAACTGCGCCGGTCAACGCTAATAACGATCCGACCGATAAATCAATGCCAGAAGTCAGTATAACCAGCGTCATCCCAACCGCCATAATGGCATTGACGGAAGTCTGCTGGAGAATGTTAAACATGTTATTAAGGGTAAAGAAGTTAGGGCTTAGTGACGAAACCACAGCAATCAGCACCAGCAGCGCAATCAGTGATTTTTGTTCTAATAGCCATTCTTTACTGAACCAGCGCTTGGTCTGGATAGTCTGGGAACTCATATCTGATTACTCCTGCTCTACTCATCATATTTCAAGCTGCATGTGTGTTGGCTTCCTGCAACTTGAATTATTTAGAGTCTAAATAAATTATTTTTCCAATAAATCGCGCTTGCCGACAGCCGCGGCCATCAACACTTCCTGGGTAGCCTGTTCAATCGAGAACTCGCCGCTTAACTGGCCTTCATGCATCACGAGAATACGGTCACTCATGCCTAGCACTTCGGGCATTTCTGAGGAGACCAAAATGATGCTCAGCCCTTCTTGTTTGAATTGATTGATTAACTGGTAGATCTCTTTTTTGGCCCCGACGTCCACACCACGAGTCGGTTCATCAAGGATCAACACTTTTGGTCGGGTCATCAAACCGCGCGCAATCGCCACTTTTTGCTGATTACCACCGGATAACAAACCAATCGGCTGCTCCATAGATGGCGTCTTTATATTGAATAAACGAATAAAATCAGAGACGGCTTGCTGTTCATCGGCGTGTTTGAGCGACCCTCCTGCACGGCTGAAATAACGCAATGCCGTCAAAGACATATTCTCTTTAACTGACATGCCCAGCACCAGTCCATCCCGTTTACGGTCTTCGGAAATATAAACAATACCGTTTGCCAAACCATCCTGCGGAGAATGAGTCACCACTTCGCGGCCATCCAACATGACAAAACCGGATTTACGCGGTAATGCACCATAGATGATTTTCATCAGCTCGGTGCGACCCGCTCCCATCAGACCCGCCACCCCCAAGATCTCACCGCTGTATAACGTGAAACTGACATTTGTCACACCGGGGCCACAGAGCTGTTTGACCTGCAAACGTTTTTCACCACGAGGGATATTCAAACGTGGGTATTGCTCTTCCAGTTTACGGCCCACCATCATCTCAATTAGCGAGTTTTCAGTCAGGCCATCAACCGGCTTTTCGGCGATGAATTGGCCATCACGGAATACCGTCACGTCGTCGCAAATCTCGAAAATCTCTTTTAACCGGTGAGAGATATAAACGATACCGCGACCTTCTGCCTTCAGCTCATTGATAACATTAAATAAAGAAGCTGTTTCAGTATCAGTCAGTGCATCTGTTGGCTCATCCATGATGATAACTTTGGATTCAAAACTCAGCACTTTGGCGATTTCTACCATTTGCTGGTCGCCAATCGAAAGCTCACCCACCAGCCGGTGGCTGCTGTAACTGATATTAAGGCGCGCCAGCAGTAAATCCGCTTCGGCATACATCTTTTTCCAATCGATGCCGCCAAAACGATTCACAAACTCACGGCCTAAAAAGATATTTTCCGCGATGGTTAACTGTGGGATCAGGTTAAGTTCCTGATGGATAATGCCAATCCCCGCTTCCTGCGACTCTTTCGGGCCATTAAACACCACTTCTTTACCCAGGAAATGCTGACTGCCGGCATCTTTATGGTAGATACCGGTCAGCACTTTCATCATGGTTGATTTTCCGGCGCCATTTTCACCCACTAGCGCCATCACCCTGCCAGGATAGACACTGAGTGCAGCACCGGAAAGCGCTTTAACGCCGGGAAAGGCTTTATCAATCCCTTTCAGTTGCAGCAAAGGTTGCATAAACGCCTCAGAAGGTTACGCCGGAGCAGAGGATAACGTTAGCAAAGGGGGAACATTCCCCGCTACGAATCACTGCCCGGCTTTGTTTGGTTTGCTCTTTAAAAGCCTCATGGCTGATATAGCGCACCGTAATATGGTTTCCCTGATGTTGCTCAAGTTGTGATAGTTGTGCGAGTAACGCTTCATGGAGTTGCGGATTGTTTTTAACTATCTCCTCCGCCAAGACTGCACTTTCAACCTGCATTTCTTGCGTTACCACCTCGAGAACCTGAAGAAAACCAGGGACGCCTTGTGTCAGTGCCAGATCGATACGTGTGGTGGTTGCCGGTATCGGCAGCCCCGCATCACCTATCACAACCTGATCAGTATGGCCCAGACGGGAGATAACAGCGGAAATATCAGAATTCAGTAATGCGCCTTTTTTCATTTTCTACTCCGACAGCGAAACGTTTCGCTGATACAGAGTTTAGAAAAATGGCCGCAGAAGGCAAACCCAATTTGATGAAATTGTGATCACCATCGAAACGTTTCGCTGCACAAATGAAAAGTGGTCATGATAGAGGTGGAAAAGGCCGTTATGACTAACGGCCTGAGGTTGATGGCAAACCTATTTTGTCGCACTGAAACTGGCGGGGCGACTGCACCAATGGGCACTCCGACGGCTCACGCCGTTACGGCACATTTCCCCGCTTATCAACGTTGTTAACTGCCTTCTCAGTTAAATCTCTACCTGCGTTCCTAGCTCAATCACCCGATTGGGTGGGATCTCAAACTGGTCCGGCGCACGTAGCGCATTGCGACTAAGCGCAATAAATAACTTGCCGCGCAAGAACAAATGCCACGGCCGCTTGGTGAGAATTAACGATTCGTGAGACATAAAGAATGAGGTTTCCATCATCTGGCAAGGCAAGCCTTCCAAACCACAGCGGTGGAAAATCTCCTCCATATTCGGTGTTTCACGCCAACCATAGTTGGCCACCACTCGCCAGAAGGTAGGAGAAAGCTGCTCGATGGTCACACGTTTCACATTATGCACGTAAGGCGCGTCTTCCGTTCGCAATGTCAGCAATACCACCCGCTCATGCAATACTTTGTTATGTTTAAGGTTATGTAACAATGCAAAAGGAATTATATTCATTACCCGCGACATATAAACCGCAGTACCAGGTACCCGTACCGGTGGCGATTTTTCGAGTGAAGCAATCATCGCTTCCAGTGAATTTCCGTGTTCATACATACGGCGCAACAAGCTGAAACGCTCACTTTTCCAGGTTGTCATGATGATAAACATCACCAGGCCCAGCGACAGTGGCAACCAACCACCAGAGAACAATTTCAGGGCATTGGCAGAAAACATCGGAATATCAATAATTAATAACACCACCAGTAAACAACCGACAAAGACGCGGTTCCAGTGCCAATTTTTCAGCGCCACGGTGCAGAACAAAATACTGGTTATCACCATCGTACCGGTTACGGCAATACCGTAAGCCGCAGCCAGATTACTGGAGCGCTCGAAGCCGACAATCACCAATACCACCGCTAAATACAGTGTCCAGTTAATCACAGGAATATATATCTGGCCTGATTCCATTTCAGAGGTATGAATAATCCGCATCGGCGGCAAATAGCCCAACCGCACGGCCTGCCGGGTAAGCGAAAACACACCAGAGATAACCGCTTGTGAGGCAATAACGGTGGCGAACGTCGCCAGAATCAACAATGGAATTAGCGCCCAATCCGGTGCTAGCAGGAAAAACGGGTTTTTAATCGCCTCAGGGTTTTTCAGTAATAGCGCGCCCTGACCAAAATAGTTCAGCACTAACGACGGTAACACCACGGTAAACCACGCCAGGCGGATAGGGAATCGACCGAAGTGCCCCATATCGGCATACAGCGCCTCCACCCCAGTGATAGCCAGTACGACCGCGCCAAGGGCATAGAATGAAACAGCTTTATATTCAGTAAAGAAGCTTAGTGCCCATTTGGGATTCAGTGCAGACAGAACTTCCGGGTTCGCGATAATACTGCGCAGCCCAAGCAGAGCGAGCGTTAGAAACCACACCAACATAACCGGCGCGAATAACTTACCAACACTGCCAGTACCGTGTTTTTGAATGATAAATAGCAGTGTTAACACCGCAATGGAGCAGGGAACAATGTAGGGGTCAAGCGCTGGTGCAGCAATTTCCAGCCCTTCAATAGCCGACATAACCGATATGGCCGGGGTGATAACCACCTCACCATAAAAGAAACTGCCGCCAATCAGCCCGAGGATCACCAATATTGAGGTGGCTCTGGAAGACGTATTACGCCCAGCCAAGGACATTAACGTAAGAATCCCCCCTTCACCGGCGTTATCAGCCCGCATCACATAGGTCAGGTATTTAACTGAAACTATCAAGATTAACATCCAGAAGATCAGCGATAAAAAACCAAACACCACATCCGGACGGACATCAAAACCATAGTGACCAGAAAAACACTCTCTCAAGGTATAGAGTGGGCTGGTACCAATGTCACCGTAAACGACCCCGATAGCTGCCAGGGTTACTGCCGATAAAGATTGTTTCTTATGTTCTGTGCTCATCATTGAATTCTTTTTGCTAGAACATCCATAAGCTGATGCGTGCGTTTAAGAACCGCAATCGCGCGTTCTGTATTCTGAGTACGCCCACCAAAAGGCGCACAGTATGCACCATTTCAATAGATTGCCTACTCTTAAATACTATGAAAATGGTTAAAATTGATTGGCTACCAATATCAGAGAATATAATTTTTTACTAATCAACAAACTATCTTATTAAAAAAGAGGATTTATTCCTTTCTATCAGGTAAAAATCAATTATCTAACGGAACATATAGAACAATTATGGCGCAATCATCGCAATTAGCAGAAAGAATATCCCGATTAAGCAGTGCCCTTGAAAGTGGCCTGTATGAACGACAGGAAGCTATCCGCCTTTGTTTGCTGGCCGCCCTCAGCGGTGAGAGTGTCTTTCTGCTTGGCCCACCGGGAATTGCCAAAAGCCTGATTGCTCGTCGCCTGAAATTTGCTTTTCGCAATGCCCGTGCATTTGAATACCTGATGACCCGATTCTCAACACCGGAAGAGGTATTTGGCCCACTTTCTATTCAGGCGTTGAAAGAAGAAGGGCGCTACCAACGCATGACCGGCGGCTATCTGCCAGAAGCGGAAATCGTCTTTCTTGATGAAATCTGGAAAGCAGGCCCGGCAATATTGAATACTTTACTCACCGCAATTAATGAACGCCGTTTTCGTAATGGTGATCGGGAAGACAGCATTCCAATGCGGCTACTGGTTACCGCCTCCAACGAGCTGCCAGATTCAGACAGTAGTTTGGAAGCGCTTTATGACCGAATGCTAATCCGCCTATGGCTGGATCGCGTGCAAGAGAAGCAGAACTTCCGTTCGTTACTGCTCAGCAGACAAAACGAAAATCACAATCCGGTGGCAGAAAATCTCAGTATCAGTGATGAAGAGTTCTATCAGTGGCAACCGCTGATCGACAAAATCGCTCTACCGGATCACTGCTTTGAGCTGATTTTTCAGCTACGTCAACGGCTGAGCGCGCATGAACAGGCTCCATATGTATCAGATAGACGCTGGAAAAAGGCACTGCGCCTACTCCAGGCTAGCGCATTTTTCAGTGGACGGGATGAAGTAACCCCTATTGATTTGATTTTATTGAAAGATTGCCTGTGGCATGACCTAAACTCCCTCAAATTACTGCAACAACAGCTTGAGCAATTGTTAACGGAACAGGGATACCAGCAACAAAGCCTATTAATGAAACTACAGCATATTCAGGGCCAATGGTTGCAGCACCAACAGCAACAAAGTGACCATCAGGCGCTAACGGTGGTAAGGCAAAGCGGAATGTTCAGCCGCAAACCCCAATATGCGCTGCCAGGCCATCTGACTGACAGCACCTTGACTCTCTTGCTGCAAAAACCACTCTATCTGCATGATATTCAGGTTAATCATCTGCAAATAGAGAAAGATGCTCTGGTGCAGTGGTTAAATAAGGGCGGAGCATTACGCGCCAAATTAAACGGTATCGGTTATGCCCAATCTATTGATGCGGAAATTGATGATCAGTTACATATAATTGTTCTTGATGCTAGCCGCCAGCCATCCCTCCTCTCACAACCGGGAGCCACCACCAGCAGCGTTCCCCCTGAGCTGCTGGTGGCATTGACCGAGCTTGAAAACAGTTTGTCTGAGCAACGGCGGCTATTCAGTCAGCACCAACCTTGCCTGTTCACCCCATCATCCTGGCTGGCAAAAATTGAAGCCAGCTTATTACAGGTAGTAGAACAGCTAAAACAGCAGCAACAAAAAATGTGCGGGCACTGACAGATGCTCAGCCTGGCCACACTGGATCTGCTGTTATCAATAAGTGAGGGCGAACTTATTGAAGAAATGGTGATTGGGCTGCTGGCATCACCTCAGTTAGCCTTATTTTTTGAAAAATTCCCGCGTATTAAACGGGCGTTGATGAAGGATATTCCAGCCTGGAAGCAGAACTTACAACAACGTATCCATGAGGCGAAAGTCCCACCGGGCCTGGCAAATGAATTTTTCTTATATCAACAGCGTCAGTTGGAAGATAGCCCACAGTTTTATGCCCATTTGCCCGATATCGTGGCGCAGTTACAGGCATTGCATTCCCCCTTTGCAACACAAGCCAAAACATTGCTACAAACCGCTGATTTAGCCAAAAACCCCCAAACCGGTGAGAGTTTGCAAACGCTCTTTTTACAGCGCTGGCGCGTTAGCCTGACCTTACAAACCATCACTATCCATCATCAGTTACTTGAGCAAGAACGCGAACAACTTTTAGCTGAATTACAACAACGTTTGGCACTCAGTGGCGCGTTAGAGCCGATACTGGCAACCAACGATGGCGCGGCAGGGCGCTTGTGGGATATGAGTCAGGGGCATTTGCAGCGTGGCGATTATCAATTGTTACTGCAATACGGTGACTTCCTGCAACACCAACCCGAATTACAGCAATTGGCCGAACAACTCGGCCGCAGCCGTTCAGCCAAAGCGCAGCCCACGCCAGATGCCCGCTACGAGCCTTACACCGTGATAGTGCGTCAGCCCGATACGGTGCCAGAAGAGGTCAGTGGCATTCACCAGAGCAATGATATTCTACGATTATTGCCGACCGAGTTGGTCATGCTAGGAATGAGTGAACTGGAGTTTGAGTTTTATCGTCGCTTACTGGAGCGGCGCTTGCTCACTTACCGTTTGCAAGGAGATAACTGGCAGGAAAAAACCTTACAGCGGCCCGTTAGCCTTAAGAGTCATGATGAACAACCTCGTGGCCCTTTTATTGTTTGTGTTGATACTTCCGGCTCGATGGGTGGCTTTAATGAGCAGTGTGCTAAAGCATTTTGTCTGGCTCTGCTGCGAATCGCTCTGGCGGATAACCGCCGCTGTTACATCATGCTATTTGCTACCGAAATAATTCATTATGAGCTATCAGCAGCCAGCGGCATTGAACAAGCAATTCGCTTTCTTAGTCAGCACTTTCACGGCGGAACCGATCTGGCCGCATGTTTAGCCAGTACATTAAGTAAAATGGAAGACAGGGAGTGGTATGACGCCGATGCAGTGATCATTTCTGACTTTATCGCCCAGCGCTTACCGGATGAATTAGTGCGCAAGATTAAAATTCAACAACAGGCCCACCAGCACCGTTTTCATGCCGTCGCCATGTCAGCTTATGGCAAGCCCGGTATCATGCGTATTTTCGATCATATCTGGCGCTTTGATACCGGTTTAAAAAGCCGCTTAATGCGCCGCTGGAAACGCTAATTTAGCATTTCTAGTTAAGTAACCCTGCACCAACGTTAATCGACAAACCCAATATCGTCATATTAAAGATAAATGATAAAACTGACTGTAAGAGCACCACTCGGCGGATATCAGACGTTCCAGTCGAGACATCCGCAGTTTGAGAAGCCACACCGATAGTAAATGAGAAATAAAGGAAATCCCAATAGGAAGGCGTGGTTATCTCTTTGGGGAAAAGTAACGGTAAAACCGTTTCTGATTTATCTCGTGGCAGATAAAATAGATGGGCGTAATGCATGGTAAAAGCGGTAGGTAGCAGTAACCATGATACCAACAACGTCATCCCGGTCAGAACCAAATGGAACGCCTTGGCTGAGTCAGAGAGCTGATTTGCGGTACTCAATTCAAATAAAATCACCAAAATACTGGCCAGACAGGACATGCTGACAATACTGAGCACCATACTGGCACTTTCGTCCTGCACACGGGCTATCTTTCTGATTCTCGTCGGATCGGTACGTAATAGCTGCAACCATAAAAATAACAAATAAAGCCACGCGGATACATTCCAACTCACCATTAGCCGCAATAATACGGTGAAATGTGACGGTAATAGGAAGTAGGTGATGACGCCAGCGCTAACAGAGAGCAGCAGCCTTGGGCGGGTATGTAAATAGTGTCTAACGGGATGAAATAGAAGCATAACATCAGCAACCTTGCATATAGTTATTTATATATGACTACAGCATAGATTAAAAACCCGTGATGGCTGTTGCAACCACCACGGGTTGGATAATTAAAGCAAACCGTCAACTGTCTCGCTGATTTCTGGCCCCCACACACCACATTGCACCTGGCCAATATGCTGTTGTTGCAGCAATAACATCACTAAACGAGACTGACCAATGCCGCCACCGATCGTCTGTGGCATTTCGCCACGCAGCAGTGATTGATGCCACTCAAGTTTCAGTCGATCTTCATCGCAGGTCAGTGCTAACTGGCGTTTAAGGGCATCCGCGTCAACTCGGATGCCCATAGAGGAGATCTCGAAAGCATCTTCCAGCACGGGGTTCCAGACAATAATATCGCCGTTCAAGCCAGCAAAACCTTCCGCACTCGGTGAGGTCCAGTCATCGTAATCCGGCGCACGAACGTCATGAGATTGACCGTCAGCCAATTTACCGCCAATGCCTATCAGGAAAACGGCCCCGAACTCCTTAGCAATGGCACGTTCACGGCCTTTAGCATCCAAATCAGGGAACTTGGCACGCAAGCTTTCACTGTGGATAAAATGAATCTGTTCTGGCAGGAACGGTTTCACGCCAAATTCAGCACTGATCGCGGTTTCAGTGGCTTTAATCGCTGAATAGATCTTGCTCACAGTAGATTTTAGGTAAGCCAGGTTACGCTCGCCATCGCCCATAACGCGTTCCCAATCCCACTGATCAACATATACAGAATGAATAGGCGTCAGACGATCTTCATCCGGACGCAATGCTTTCATATGGGTGTAAATCCCCTGGTCAGCACCAAAATCAAAGCGACCCAAGGTCTTACGTTTCCATTTAGCCAATGAATGAACAACTTCAAAAGTCGCATCAGGCAAAGTTTTAACTTTTACTTGTACCGCTTTCTCTGAACCAGACAGGTTATCTTGAGTGCCATCACCCACGCGGCTCAGGATTGGAGCCTGCACTTCAATCAGACCCAGTTGCTGCTCTAACTGGCGAGAAAAGAAAGATTTTACGAAGCTGATTTGTTGCTGTTTTTGGATAAATTGTTTTTTCATTGCCGTGTTCTCGATTCGTTATTGTTTATTATGCTAATTGAGTGATGCCGTTTGGCTTGACATCGATTAAGCAACAAAATGGTAGTTAAATTCAATATCCAACAAATAATATTGCCATTTCACTTTTAATCATTCATTTTTACATCACTATAATTAAATAATCGGCAAAAAAAGAGAGATAATATGAGTGAAATTTATCAGATCGATAATCTCGATCGCAGCATCCTGAACGCATTAATGGAAAATGCGCGCACACCTTACGCAGAATTGGCCAAAAAATTGGGTGTTAGCCCAGGAACTATTCATGTTCGGGTAGAGAAAATGCGTCAGGCAGGGATAATCACAGCAGCCTGTGTTCATGTTAACCCAAAACTGCTGGGCTATGATGTGTGCTGCTTTATCGGCATTATTCTGAAAAGTGCTAAAGATTACCCTTCAGCCCTCAAAAAGTTGGAGAGTTTAGAAGAAGTTGTTGAAGCCTATTACACCACCGGTCATTACAGCATTTTTATCAAAGTGATGTGTAAATCAATAGATGCGCTGCAACAGGTACTTATCAACAAGATCCAAACGATTGATGAGATCCAGTCAACAGAGACGCTAATCTCCTTGCAGAACCCCATCATGCGTACCATCGTGCCTTAAACCTTAAATAACTATACCCACATTATCCACAGGTAGATCCCAGCTGATTCACAGCGTACAATACCGGTTCTTTACATCGGTTGGGTTCCTTATGGCTGACATTACCTTGATCAGTGGCAGTACACTTGGCAGCGCTGAATATGTTGCTGAACATTTGGCTGAGAAATTAGAAGAAGCAGGTTTTTCAACAGAAACGCTGCATGGCCCGGAATTAAACGAACTTGCTCTGAATGGTTTGTGGCTACTTGTCACGTCTACACATGGTGCAGGTGACCTTCCGGACAACCTTCAGCCTTTATTAGAACAAATCGAGCAACAGAAGCCGGATCTTTCTCAAGTGCGCTTCGGAGCCGTCGGTTTAGGCAGTTCAGAATATGACACTTTCTGCGGTGCAGTCAGACAACTGGATCAACAATTGATCGCACAAGGTGCCAGCCGTTTGGGTGAAATTTTAGAAATAGACGTCATCCAACATGAAATTCCCGAGGATCCAGCAGAGGTTTGGGTTAAAAATTGGATTAATTTACTCTAATTTGCTTAAAGATCACGCAAACGAATGTGGGTAAGTATGCTTAAAAGCAGGGTAAAACCGGTACATATCCACATAACAACCTTAGGCCCACCAAGTGCCTGTGCATAACATGCCATTTAGATCCCAGCTTATACGCAATAGGATCACCGATCATTCACAGCAAACGATCCTCGTTAATCCTATGATCTTTCATGTGAATAATCACTTATCCACAGAGGATCATGATCCTAATAAGAGATCTAATAAAGAGATCTTTAAATAAAAAGATCTTCTTTTAATTAAGGGCGATCCTAAGGCGCTTGGTCGAAAGTCTAAACTTGAGTAGAATCCCCCACCTCAGGGCAAACACAGAAATTCGCATAACGGCGAGGTGCAGTACCATGTTTTATCCAGATCAATTTGACGTCATCATCATCGGTGGTGGCCATGCCGGCACCGAAGCTGCAATGGCAGCGGCACGCATGGGACGTCAGACCTTATTGCTGACGCACAATATCGATACACTGGGGCAAATGTCGTGCAACCCAGCGATTGGCGGTATCGGTAAGGGGCATTTGGTAAAAGAGATCGATGCTCTGGGTGGCCTGATGGCAATGGCAACGGATCAAGCCGGTATTCAGTTTAGGATACTAAACTCCAGTAAAGGGCCAGCGGTAAGAGCAACCCGTGCTCAAGCAGACCGCGTCCTGTATCGCCAGGCGGTACGTACTGCATTAGAAAACCAGCCTAACCTGATGATTTTCCAGCAGCCGGTTGAAGATCTGATTGTTGAAAACGATCGCGTGGTCGGTGCAGTTACCCAAATGGGCCTGAAATTCCGCGCTAAAGCGGTAGTCTTAACCGTCGGTACTTTCCTGGACGGAAAGATTCATATCGGCCTTGAGAACTACAGTGGTGGCCGTGCCGGTGATCCGCCATCCATCTCATTGTCACAACGCCTACGTGAATTACCACTGCGGGTTAATCGTCTTAAAACCGGTACTCCCCCACGCATTGATGCACGCACCATTGATTTTAGCCAATTGGCTCCACAGCTAGGTGATACCCCAATCCCGGTATTTTCATTCCTGGGTAATGCCAGCCAGCATCCTGAGCAAATGGCGTGTCACATCACCTACACCAATGAAAAAACCCATGAAGTGATCCGTAATAATCTGGATCGCAGCCCGATGTATGCCGGGATCATCGAAGGGATCGGGCCACGCTATTGCCCATCGATCGAAGACAAAGTCATGCGCTTTGCTGATCGTAATTCACACCAGATCTTCCTTGAACCGGAAGGCTTGACCAGTAACGAGATCTATCCAAACGGCATATCTACCAGCCTGCCTTTCGATGTACAGATGCAAATTGTCCGTTCAATGAAAGGGCTGGAAAATGCTCGAATTATTCGACCTGGTTATGCTATCGAGTATGATTTCTTCGATCCGCGTGATTTAAAACCCACCCTGGAAAGCAAATATATCCAGGGCTTGTTCTTTGCCGGACAAATCAATGGTACGACGGGCTATGAAGAAGCAGCGGCTCAAGGGCTGCTTGCAGGCCTCAATGCGGGCCGCTTTGCCAACGATGAAGACGGATGGTCACCTCGTCGTGATGAAGCCTACCTTGGCGTGCTGGTGGACGATTTAAGCACCCTTGGTACCAAAGAACCGTACCGCATGTTTACCTCACGGGCGGAATATCGCCTGATGTTGCGTGAAGATAACGCAGATCTGCGCTTGACTGAAATGGGGCGGAAATTAGGGTTGGTCAATGATGCTCGCTGGGCACACTTCAGCCAGAAAATTGAGCAAATTGAAAAAGAACGCCAGCGCCTGCGTGATATCTGGGTACACCCATATTCTGATAACGTTTCTGAAATCAATGCGTTACTTAAAGCCCCACTGTCAAAAGAGGCCAATGGGGAAGAATTGCTACGTCGGCCAGAAATTGATTACCGATTGTTGACCACTCTGCCTTCTTTCGGCCCGGCATTGACTGATCCACAAGCGGCGGACCAGGTTGAAATTCAGGTTAAATATGAAGGGTATATCACCCGTCAGCAGGAAGAGATCGAAAAGCAATTACGCAATGAAAACACCGTATTGCCACTAGACCTTGATTATCGCCAAGTATCTGGTTTATCGAACGAAGTGATCGCTAAACTGAATGATCATAAACCTAACTCAATTGGTCAGGCCTCGCGCATTTCTGGCATCACGCCAGCGGCTATTTCTATCTTGCTAGTCTGGTTGAAAAAACAAGGCTTATTGCGTCGCAGTGCATAATTTCCACATCGTACAACTCTAAAAGTGTTTGCCTGTGTTGTGCTTTTTAGCCGCCAGGCAGATGCGATTTAACCGCCAAACCCGCAGCCAGGTCTTCAAAGCGCTGTTAAGCTCGATTATCATTCTGCGTATTAACCCATTTATAGGCTGACCAGGCATCTTCTGGTTACAGGATAATGTTGTGCTAAAAAAATTAAACTCACTGCTTACCGCAGCAGGTATTGCGCTTCCCGATCAACAAAAATACCAGTTGGTAGGTTATGTGGAGTTGCTGCATAAGTGGAACAAAGCGTATAACTTGACCTCCGTTCGCGATCCAATGCAAATGCTGGTGCGGCATATTTTGGATAGCATTGTGGTTAACCCACATCTACAAGGTAATCGGTTTATTGATGTTGGAACCGGCCCTGGCCTGCCTGGTATCCCTCTGGCAATTGTGCGGCCTGATGCGCATTTTACCTTGCTGGATAGCTTGGGTAAGCGCGTTCGTTTTCTGCGTCAGGTGCAACATGAATTAGGGTTAACCAATATTGACCCTGTACAGAGCAGAGTTGAGGACTTTGTCGCAGAACCCCCTTTTGATGGCGTAATAAGCCGTGCATTTGCCTCCTTACAAGATATGCTGTCCTGGTGCCATCACTTGCCAGCGAAGCCTGAAGGGTGCTTTTATGCGCTTAAAGGGGTTAGGCCAGATGATGAGTTAGCCACACTGCCAGCAGGTATTACGCTTAAAGCAGTTATCCGGTTGCAGATACCTGAGTTGGAAGGTGAGCGTCACTTGGTCATTCTTAAGCTAAACTAACTTTGTTTTTTATCAAAAAAAAGCAATAAATTATCTGCAACTGTAAGCTATTTTATCAGTTTAATTATTTTTAGTTATGGTTGCTTTTTATTCGCTAACTCTTAGTATGACCTAAATTATTTTACTTATTTCTTACATAATCAACTGCAAGAAATGACAAAACGGTATCGGAAACCACAAAATAGTCACTATGGTAATTATTTTTTAGCCAATGCTGCCTTTTTTATGTGTCTGAATTGTTGCCGAGTTATTATCTGAAATGTCAACGGTTAGTTTTTATTAAGTAGATAAGTTGCGTAATAATAGTTTTATTTTAACATTATGATTTATAAAAGCTTTTGATCGCTCTTTTCGTTAAAGACAAAGCTTGGGGTTATGGGCTATAAATTAGTCTGTTTTAAGTTTTGTGATCAATTTCACGCTTTATTGATAATAATTGGAATCGTCAGACAATTAGATTTGGGCTTTATTCCGAGAGTAATCTTGTGAAAAGAGGTCGAAAGTAAAAAAATTGAATAATTGTTCACCTTTTCGTTACTTATCGATTGAATTCGTTTGAGTGGCCCGTATAATTTGCTCGTTTTTTGCTGCTTGACTCTATGGGGTAAAAAGCAGTTTTATACCTCACTCAACATGCCCTAGTGTGGTTCGGAGAGAACAAACGTCATGCCTGTATCCCTTTACAGTGGGAAAATTGCACGAAAGTCGCTGTTTTTGCAGTTAATGACGTTTGTTGTTCTCAGCGCCGCTTTTGGCTTTAAGAGCCTTGAATGGAGTGTTTCTGCTTTGGCAGGAGGATTGGCAGCCTGGTTGCCCAGTGCCATATTTATGTTGTTTGCTTGCCGCCATCAGGCAAAAACAGCAGCTCCAGGTCGTGTTGCGTGGTCGTTTGCCATTGGCGAAGGGTTAAAAGTTATCGTAACGATAATTTTACTGATTGTGGCTCTGGGGCTGTTTAAAGCCGCTTTTGCACCACTCGGTTTAACCTATTTAGCGGTGCTGATTGTGCAGATATTGGCACCGGCCATACTTAGCGGCTACCGTACTTAACAGTTATCGTATTTAACGATCACCGTATTTAACTACAAAAAGGGTAAGAGGCATCATGTCTGCATCAGGAGAAATCTCTACTCCAAGGGACTACATAGGGCACCATCTGAATAACCTTCAGTTGGACCTGCGTACCTTTGAGTTGGTCAATCCCCACTCACCTGGCCCTGCAACGTTCTGGACGTTGAACATTGACTCTTTGTTCTTCTCTGTCGTGCTGGGGTTAGCTTTTCTGTTTGTTTTCCGCAAAGTCGCGGCAGGTGCCACCAGTGGCGTGCCTGGCAAATTGCAGACGGCTGTTGAGTTAATTATCGGTTTTGTCGATAGCAGCGTTCGGGATATGTACCACGGTAAAAGTAAAGTCATCGCACCATTAGCCCTGACGGTATTCGTCTGGGTTTTATTGATGAATATGATGGACTTACTGCCAATCGATTTACTGCCTTACATCGGCGAGCATGTCTTTGGGTTACCTGCATTGCGCGTGGTTCCCACTGCTGACGTGAGTATTACCTTGTCCATGGCGTTGGGTGTTTTCATCCTGATCCTGTTCTATAGCATTAAAATGAAAGGTGTAGGCGGCTTCGTAAAAGAATTAACGATGCAGCCGTTCAATCACCCGATATTCATTCCAGTTAACTTAATTCTGGAAGGTGTCAGCCTGCTGTCCAAACCGGTTTCACTCGGTCTGCGACTGTTCGGCAACATGTATGCGGGTGAGTTGATCTTCATCCTGATTGCTGGCCTGTTGCCGTGGTGGTCACAGTGGATGCTCAGTTTACCTTGGGCTATCTTCCACATACTGATTATTACGTTACAAGCCTTTATCTTCATGGTTCTGACGATTGTCTATCTGTCGATGGCGTCCGAAGAGCACTGATTTTCTTATAACATTACTACGTTTAACTGAAATAACTGGAGACTGTCATGGAAAACCTGAATATGGATCTGCTGTACATGGCTGCCGCTATAATGATGGGTTTAGCGGCAATCGGTGCTGCGATCGGTATCGGCATCCTGGGTGGTAAATTTTTGGAAGGTGCTGCACGTCAGCCTGACCTGATTCCTCTGCTGCGTACACAGTTCTTTATCGTCATGGGTCTGGTTGACGCCATCCCTATGATCGCTGTTGGTCTGGGTCTGTACGTGATGTTTGCTGTCGCGTAAGTAGAGTTTTCTCTACTGTGAACTACACCAAACTATTAACTTTTAAAGAGGCATTGTGCTGTGAATCTTAACGCAACAATCCTCGGCCAGGCCATCGCGTTTGTCCTGTTTGTCCTGTTTTGTATGAAGTATATATGGCCGCCGATTATGGCTGCCATCGAGAAGCGTCAAAAAGAAATTGCTGACGGTCTCTCTTCTGCAGAGCGTGCCAAAAAAGATTTGGACTTAGCGCAAGCCAATGCGACCGACCAACTGAAGAAAGCCAAAGCAGAAGCCCAGGTGATCATTGAGCAGGCAAGTAAACGCAAAGCTCAGATCCTTGATGAAGCTAAAGCAGAAGCTGAACAGGAACGTAACAAAATCGTGGCGCAAGCGCAGGCAGAGATCGACGCCGAACGTAAGCGTGCTCGTGAAGAGTTGCGTAAGCAAGTCGCGATGTTGGCTATAGCTGGCGCCGAGAAGATCATCGAACGTTCCGTGGATGAAGCTGCTAACAGCGACATCGTTGATAAACTGGTCGCTGAACTGTAAGGAGGGAGGGGCTGATGTCTGAATTTGTCACTGTAGCTCGCCCCTACGCCAAAGCAGCTTTTGACTTTGCTGTTGAGCACCAGGCGGTTGATCGTTGGCAAGATATGCTGGCGTTTACTGCCCAAGTGACGCGCAATGAACAGATCGCTGAATTGCTTTCCGGTGCTGTAGCACCTGAAACAATGTCTAAGACGTTTATTGCCGTCTGTGGTGATCAACTCGATGAATCCGCACAGAACTTCATTCGAGTTATGGCGGAGAATAGCCGTTTACTGGTTCTTCCTGAGGTACTACAGCAGTTTATTCAACTGCGTGCCTCACTGGAGTCGACCGTCGACGTTGAAGTGAGCTCTGCGAGCCCACTGAATGACGGACAGCTGGCTAAAATTGCCGCTGCGATGGAAAAACGGCTATCACGCAAAGTTAAGCTGAATTGCAAAATCGATAAGTCCGTAATGGCCGGCGTAGTAATACGTGCAGGCGATATGGTGATAGATGGCAGCGTTCGCGGTCGTCTAGAACGCCTGGCGGACGTCTTGCAGTCTTAAGGGGACTGGAGCATATGCAACTGAATTCCACCGAAATCAGCGAACTGATCAAGCAGCGCATTGCTCAGTTCAATGTGGTGAGCGAAGCTCACAATGAAGGTACTATTGTTTCCGTTAGTGACGGGATCATTCGTGTACATGGTTTGGCCGAAGTTATGCAAGGCGAGATGATCGCACTGCCAGGCAACCGTTATGCAATCGCACTGAACCTGGAGCGCGACTCCGTAGGTGCTGTCGTTATGGGTCCGTACGCCGATCTTGCCGAAGGCATGAAGGTTAAATGTACTGGCCGTATCCTGGAAGTTCCTGTCGGTCGTGGCCTGTTGGGTCGCGTCGTCAATACTCTGGGTGAACCTATTGATGGTAAAGGTCCGGTAGAAAACGACGGCTTCTCAGCTGTTGAAGCTATCGCACCTGGCGTAATCGAACGTCAATCCGTTGATGAGCCTGTTCAGACGGGCTATAAGTCAGTGGATGCCATGATCCCAATTGGTCGTGGCCAGCGTGAATTGATCATCGGTGACCGTCAGACAGGTAAAACTGCTCTGGCGATTGATGCGATCATCAACCAACGCGATTCCGGCATTAAATGTGTGTATGTTGCTATCGGCCAGAAAGCCTCTACTGTTGCAAACGTAGTGCGTAAACTGGAAGAACATGGCGCGTTGGCTAACACCATTGTGGTGGTAGCTACAGCCTCAGAATCTGCTGCATTGCAGTATCTGGCACCTTACTCCGGTTGTGCTATGGGCGAATATTTCCGTGACCGCGGTGAAGATGCGCTGATTATTTATGATGACCTGTCTAAACAGGCCGTTGCATATCGTCAAATCTCCTTGCTGCTTCGTCGTCCACCAGGTCGTGAAGCTTATCCTGGCGACGTATTCTACCTCCACTCCCGTCTGCTGGAGCGTGCTGCGCGTGTTAACGCCGACTACGTTGAAGCCTTTACCAAGGGTGAAGTGAAAGGTAAAACCGGTTCTTTGACCGCATTGCCAATCATTGAAACTCAAGCAGGGGACGTTTCCGCGTTTGTTCCGACTAACGTAATTTCGATTACCGATGGTCAGATCTTCCTGGAATCGAGCCTGTTTAACGCCGGTATTCGTCCTGCGGTTAACCCAGGTATCTCCGTATCCCGTGTGGGTGGTGCAGCGCAAACCAAGATCATGAAAAAACTGTCCGGTGGTATCCGTACCGCTCTGGCACAGTATCGTGAACTTGCTGCGTTCTCCCAGTTCGCATCCGATTTGGATGATGCAACACGTAAACAGTTGAGCCACGGTCAGAAAGTGACCGAGCTTCTGAAACAGAAACAGTACGCACCGATGTCGGTTGCGCAGCAGTCTCTGGTTCTGTTCGCAGCTGAACGTGGTTATCTGGGTGATGTCGAGTTGGCGAAGGTAGGTAGCTTTGAAGCTGCGCTGTTAGCGTTTGCTGACCGCGAGCACGCCGAGCTTCTGCAACAAATCAACCAAACTGGCGCGTACAACGATGAGATTGAGGGCAAGCTGAAAGGCATCCTTGATACATTTAAGGCAACCCAGTCCTGGTAACGCTATACGGCCCTGCTTTTCATTAGGAAAGCAGGCCGTCTGGCAATGAGGAGAAGCAGAAATGGCCGGCGCAAAAGAGATACGTTCCAAGATCGCCAGCGTGCAAAACACGCAAAAGATCACCAAAGCCATGGAGATGGTCGCCGCCTCCAAAATGCGTAAATCGCAAGAACGCATGGCGGCCAGCCGTCCTTATGCAGAAACAATGCGTAGTGTGATTGGTCACCTCGCGTTAGGTAATCTGGAATACAAACATCCGTACCTGGAAGAACGCGACGTTAAGCGTGTTGGGTATCTGGTGGTTTCTACCGACCGTGGCTTGTGCGGTGGTTTGAACATCAACTTGTTCAAAAGACTATTGGCTGAGATGAAAGGTTGGTCTGAAAAAGGCGTTGAATGTGACTTAGCGCTGATTGGATCAAAAGCTGCGTCTTTCTTTGGTTCCGTGGGCGGCAAGATTGTTGCTCAGGTTACTGGCATGGGGGATAACCCCTCGCTGTCAGAACTTATCGGGCCAGTGAAAGTGATGCTGCAAGCCTATGATGAAGGTCGTTTGGATAAACTGTATATCGTTAATAACAAGTTTATCAATACGATGTCTCAGGAACCACGGATCATGCAGCTATTACCGCTTCCGCCTGCGGAAGATGGTGAGCTGAAGAAGAAATCCTGGGATTACCTGTATGAACCCGATCCTAAAGCACTGCTGGATACTCTCCTGCGTCGCTATGTAGAATCGCAAGTTTATCAGGGCGTCGTTGAAAACCTGGCTAGCGAACAGGCCGCGCGAATGGTAGCGATGAAAGCCGCCACCGATAACGGCGGTAGTCTGATCAAAGAGCTGCAGTTGGTTTACAACAAGGCTCGTCAGGCCAGCATCACTCAGGAACTCACCGAGATCGTCGGGGGAGCCTCCGCGGTTTAACCAGGTTATTACCCTAAATAGTTCAGATTGCGGGAAGGCAGTCAACGCCTAAGTAATTTGGAATATGACGGGTAAACGTATTACGTAGAGGATTCAAGATGGCTACTGGAAAGATTATCCAGGTAATCGGCGCCGTAGTGGACGTCGAATTCCCCCAAGACGCTGTACCAAAAGTGTACAACGCCCTTGAGGTTGAAGGCACCGCTTCCAAGCTGGTGCTGGAAGTTCAGCAACAGCTGGGTGGTGGTGTTGTTCGTTGTATCGCAATGGGCTCTTCCGATGGTCTGAGCCGCGGGTTGAAAGTCATCAACCTGGAACACCCAATTGAAGTGCCGGTTGGTAAATCAACTCTGGGCCGTATCATGAACGTATTGGGTGATCCAATCGACATGAAAGGCCCAATCGGTGAAGAAGAGCGTTGGGCAATCCACCGTGAAGCGCCTTCTTACGAAGAGCTTGCCAGCTCGCAAGATTTGTTAGAAACCGGTATCAAAGTCATGGACTTGATCTGCCCGTTCGCTAAGGGCGGTAAAGTGGGTCTGTTCGGCGGTGCGGGTGTGGGTAAAACAGTAAACATGATGGAGCTGATTCGTAACATTGCGATTGAGCACTCAGGTTATTCTGTATTTGCTGGCGTGGGTGAGCGTACTCGTGAGGGTAACGACTTCTACCACGAGATGACTGACTCCAACGTTCTGGACAAAGTTTCCCTGGTTTATGGCCAGATGAATGAGCCACCGGGTAACCGTCTGCGCGTTGCACTGACCGGCCTGACAATGGCGGAGAAATTCCGTGATGAAGGTCGTGACGTACTGTTGTTCATCGATAACATCTATCGTTATACCTTGGCCGGTACGGAAGTATCCGCACTGCTAGGTCGTATGCCATCTGCGGTAGGCTATCAGCCAACACTGGCAGAAGAGATGGGTGTGTTGCAGGAACGTATTACGTCCACCAAGACGGGTTCAATCACCTCTGTTCAGGCCGTTTACGTGCCAGCGGATGACTTGACTGACCCCTCTCCAGCAACCACCTTTGCTCACTTGGATGCAACCGTCGTTCTGAGCCGTCAAATCGCCTCTCTGGGTATTTACCCGGCGGTTGACCCGCTTGACTCCACCAGCCGTCAGCTTGATCCGCTGGTTGTTGGTCAGGAGCATTACGATGTAGCGCGTGGCGTGCAGTCTATTCTGCAACGTTATCAGGAGCTGAAAGACATCATCGCAATCTTGGGTATGGACGAGTTGTCAGAAGATGACAAACTGGTGGTATCCCGTGCGCGTAAAATTCAGCGCTTCCTGTCTCAACCGTTCTTCGTGGCAGAAGTCTTTACCGGTTCACCGGGCAAGTTCGTTTCGCTGAAAGATACCATTCGTGGTTTCAAAGGCATCATGAACGGCGACTATGACCACTTGCCGGAGCAGGCGTTCTACATGGTTGGCACCATTGAAGAAGCAGTGGAAAAAGCCAAGAAACTGTAACGCTGTTGACTGGAGGGTGACATGGCTGCAATGACTTACCATCTGGATGTTGTGAGCGCAGAGAAAAAAATGTTCTCTGGCGTGGTACAAAAAATTCAGGTGACGGGTAGTGAAGGTGAACTTGGGATTTTCCCAGGTCACGCCCCACTACTCACTGCCATTAAGCCTGGCATGATACGTATCGTGAAACAGTTCGGTGAGGAAGAGTTTATTTATCTTTCTGGCGGCATCCTTGAGGTGCAACCGAGTGTTGTGATCGTATTGGCAGACACTGCTATTCGTGGAACTGATCTGGACGAAGCTAAGGCGCTGGAATCTAAGCGTAAAGCAGAAGATCATATCAATAACTCCCACGGCGATGTCGACTATGCTCAGGCATCCGCTGAATTGGCTAAGGCGATTGCGAAATTACGCGTAATCGAGTTAACCAGGAAGGCGATGTAATTTTATATGAGGTGAGTTTATTTTTTTAGGCCGCTGGGTTGTTTGTGTCTGATGAGTAAACTCATTGATTTATAATGTTATTTTATAAAAACAGAATGCCAGTCAGAATACTGATTGGCATTTTTTTTACCTATAAGCCAGATAGTGACCTGTTCCCAAAACGGAACTCACCCTTTTTTTACCCCTTAATCCGCTTTTACGCTGTTTAGTTAAGCCCCCGCTAAACTATTCAACACGTTTGTTTCTGAAAAACCTTGTTTCTTGTCGTAAAATAAGTGGTTAATAGCGTTAACGAATGAATGTTTTTTATAAAGAAAGGTCAGAAAACGTCGCCGATCGCCGACACTTTTCACTGCATTTTTTCACTACAGGGCAAGTTGCTACAAGCCTGTAACCACGCGGGCTGCGTAAGTTTTTCGCTGAGAAATATGTAGTAATTATTCCACTAAACAGGTTTACTTCCGTCTATTAAATTGGAGTTATCAGGTTGCTTATGTCTAACAGCTCAATGAGTGTAGTCATCCTTGCCGCAGGTAAGGGGACACGTATGTATTCCGACCTTCCTAAGGTGTTACACCCACTGGCAGGTAAGCCAATGGTTCAGCATGTGATTGATGCGGCCATGAAGCTGGGTGCGCAAAATGTTCATCTGGTTTATGGGCATGGCGGCGAGTTGCTGCAAAAAATATTATCCGATCCCTCCCTTAACTGGGTACTGCAAGCAGAGCAACTGGGTACCGGACACGCAATGCAACAAGCCGCACCGCACTTTGCTGATGATGAAGATGTTTTAATGTTATACGGCGATGTGCCGTTAATCTCTGTAGATACCTTGCAACGCCTGCTAGCAGCCAAACCACAAGGTGGGATTGGTTTATTGACGGTGAAGCTGGATAACCCTAGTGGTTATGGCCGCATTGTGCGTGAAAATGGCGATGTCGTCGGGATTGTTGAGCATAAAGATGCCAGCGATGCGCAGCGTGAGATTAATGAAGTCAACACTGGGATTCTGGTGGCTAACGGGCGCGATTTAAAGCGTTGGTTATCACTGCTGGATAACAACAATGCTCAGGGTGAGTTTTATATTACCGATATTATCGCGCTGGCTCATGCCGATGGTAAGAAGATAGCTACGGTGCATCCCGCTCGTCTGAGTGAGGTTGAAGGTGTCAATAACCGGCTGCAATTAGCCGCTCTTGAACGCGTTTATCAGTCAGAGCAAGCTGAGAAACTTTTGCTGGCTGGGGTGATGTTGCTGGACCCAGCGCGCTTTGATTTGCGCGGAGAATTAACACATGGCCGTGACATCACTATTGATACCAATGTCATCATTGAAGGCCATGTGACTTTAGGTGATCGAGTTCGTATTGGAACTGGGTGTGTTCTCAAAAACTGTGTGATTGGTGATGATTCCGAAATCAGCCCATACAGTGTATTAGAAGATTCTCGTTTGGATGCTGGTTGTACTGTTGGGCCATTTGCCCGCCTGCGACCAGGTGCGGAATTAGCTGAAGGCGCGCATGTCGGTAACTTTGTTGAGATCAAGAAAGCCCGCTTGGGTAAAGGCTCTAAAGCTGGTCATCTCTCCTACTTAGGTGATGCTGAGATTGGCTCTGGCGTGAATATCGGCGCAGGGACGATAACATGCAACTATGATGGAGCTAATAAGTTTAAAACGATTATTGGCGATGATGTCTTTGTCGGGTCTGATACTCAACTGGTGGCTCCTGTCACTGTTGCAAGCGGCGCGACGATTGCCGCAGGGACAACGGTCACCCGAGATATCGCTGAAAACGAGTTAGTGCTTAGCCGTGTTAAGCAAGTCCATATTCAAGGATGGCAGCGTCCGGTTAAGAAAAAATAATACATAAAACAGTCCCTTCAACGTTAGTTATTCCGCATTGAAGGGATGTTTTGCCCTGTGTTTTCGGCATCTATATTTTTGCTGAGAGCACAGAACAAAACATAATAATCCCCAACTCTACAGGCTCGGGGAACCCGGAACATCCGGAAAATCAGGTCACTGACATCGACAAGGTTCTAAAAGAACCTTATATAGGAATAAAACAGATGTGTGGAATTGTTGGCGCAGTAGCGCAGCGTGATATCGCTGAGATTCTGATCGAAGGTTTACGTCGTCTTGAATACCGTGGCTATGACTCAGCCGGTTTAGCCGTGGTTGATGCTGAAGGTAATCTGACGCGTTTACGTCGCGTGGGTAAAGTACAAGCGCTGTCTGATGCGGCGGAAAACCACGCCTTACACGGCGGTACTGGGATTGCCCATACCCGTTGGGCGACTCATGGTGAACCATCCGAGGACAATGCGCACCCTCATGTTTCTGACTATATCTCAGTGGTACACAACGGCATCATCGAAAACTACGAACCGTTACGTGAGTTATTGATTGGCCGTGGCTACCGTTTCAGTTCTCAAACTGATACCGAAGTTATTGCTCACCTGGTGCACTGGGAGCAGCAGCAAGGCGGGTCTTTGCTGGATGTGGTTAAGCGTGTGATCCCGCAATTGCGTGGCGCGTACGGCACTGTGGTGATGGATAGCCGTGATCCAAGCCGCTTGGTCGCTGCTCGTTCTGGTAGCCCGTTGGTGATTGGTTGTGGTGTGGGTGAAAACTTTATCGCCTCCGACCAACTGGCTCTGTTACCTGTCACCCGCCGCTTTATCTTCCTGGAAGAAGGGGATGTGGTTGAAGTGACGCGTCGTAGTATCGCTATTTTTGATAAGCAGGGCAATGCGATTGAGCGCCCTGAAATCGAATCTCAGGTGCAATACGATGCCGGTGATAAAGGTATTTACCGCCATTACATGCAGAAAGAGATTTATGAACAACCAATGGCAATTAAAAATACCCTGGAAGGGCGTTTAAACCACGGGGCGATTGATTTGTCGGAGCTTGGCCCTAAGGCTGATGCTCTGCTGGCGGATGTGCAACATATCCAAATCATTGCCTGCGGTACGTCTTACAACTCAGGTATGGTTTCACGCTATTGGTTTGAGTCATTAGCCGGTGTGCCTTGTGACGTAGAAATCGCCTCTGAATTCCGCTACCGCAAATCTGCTGTGCGCCCTAATAGCCTGCTTATCACCTTGTCACAATCGGGTGAAACTGCGGATACGCTGGCTGCTCTGCGTTTATCGAAAGAGCTTGGCTATTTAGGTTCGCTGGCCATTTGTAACGTCGCCGGTTCTTCACTGGTGCGTGAATCAGATTTGGCCTTAATGACCAAAGCCGGTACTGAGATTGGTGTGGCCTCAACCAAAGCTTTTACCACTCAACTTGCAGTTTTACTGATGCTGGTGGGGCGTATTGGGAAGCTAAAAGGGGCGGATGCTAGCCTGGAGCACGACATTGTTCATGCATTACAGGCACTGCCTGCGCGCATTGAGCAGATGCTGTCTCTGGATAAAACTATTGAAGCGCTTGCTGAAGGTTTCTCTGATAAGCACAATGCATTGTTCCTTGGTCGTGGTGATCAATACCCGATTGCGATGGAAGGTGCGCTGAAACTGAAAGAGATCTCTTATATTCATGCCGAAGCTTATGCTGCGGGTGAATTGAAACACGGCCCATTGGCTTTGATTGATGCTGACATGCCGGTCATCGTGGTCGCACCCAATAACGAATTGTTGGAAAAACTGAAATCCAACATTGAAGAAGTGCGCGCCCGTGGTGGTTTACTGTATGTATTCGCTGATCAAGATGCAGGTTTCACTGATAGCGAAGGTATGAAAATCATTCAGTTACCACATGTAGAAGAGATTATTGCCCCTATCTTCTACACCGTGCCGCTACAGTTGCTGTCTTACCATGTCGCGCTTATCAAAGGTACGGATGTGGATCAGCCACGTAACCTGGCAAAATCGGTCACAGTTGAGTAGCTGATTTTGATGCTGATCAGATTTAATCTGTATTGATATATAACAAATAACCTACCATTAATAATGGTAGGTTATTTGTTTAATGATTTTTATAGTTATTTTTATTAATTACTCTGTTTATTTTTAATTTCGGTTAATTATGAATTTAATATTTTGTAATGTAAGTCATCTAGTGGCATTTGTTTTGATATGTAAGAGTTAGAATCCTGTAACCATAGTATTTTTTTATACTGATCAATTCTTTTTGTAAATACTTCTTATCATCATCGCACGAAAATTTTAGAGTTGAACTGCCCAGTGATTTAAGAACTGCACTTAACTCGGTAGCACTTTTCTTGGTGAACTTCCCTTGTTCTTCTACAGATTGAACTATTTTTGGGAAGGTGTATTTTATTAAAATTTCAGATATGTTCATATTAAATTTCATTCCATGTTTAAGTATAGATCTGCGTAGTCTCTAGCTAAAGATATTTCAAGTATCTGCAAATTTCTTTCATAAACAGTATTTCTGCTGCCAATATTTTTTAAGCTTTACGATGAATCGCCTCTGAGTGAGCAATACCGGAAGTTGTGATTCGACAGAGAGTGTCTCGTCCTATCTTTCTCGACTCAGAATGCCTCTGTTTTTTTGATTGTCATATAACTGTCATATTTCGTACATTTTTCTGTCATTAAACTGTCCTATTTTCTCTCCTGCACCATACTTAATCTGATGAAAAATTTTAGAGTTAATTCTAATATCCCATTAGGAGGGATTATGAAACTGATGCGTACCACCGTAGCCAGCATTGTGGCAGCGACTTTATCTATGACCACTGTGTCCGCGTTCGCTGCTGCTAGCCTGACAGGTGCAGGTGCGACATTCCCCGCGCCGGTGTATGCCAAGTGGGCAGATTCTTATCAGAAAGAAACAGGTAACAAAGTTAACTATCAAGGGATCGGTTCTTCAGGTGGCGTGAAACAAATTATTGCCAATACTGTGGATTTCGGTGCTTCTGATGCGCCATTGACCGACGAAAAACTGGCTGCTGATGGCCTGTTCCAATTTCCGACGGTGATTGGTGGTGTGGTATTAGCAGTGAATATCCCAGGTATTAAGTCCGGTGAGCTGACCTTAGACGGTAAAATACTGGGTGATATTTATCTGGGCAATGTGAAAAAATGGAATGACCCGGCGATTGTGAAGCTGAATCCGGGCGTAAAATTGCCAGATCAAAATATTGCCGTGGTGCGCCGTGCTGATGGTTCAGGTACTTCATTCGTATTCACCAGCTATCTGGCTAAAGTGAATGCGCAGTGGAAAGAGAAAGTGGGTGCGGGTTCTACAGTTAACTGGCCAACCGGTTTGGGTGGCAAAGGTAATGACGGTATCGCCGCATTTGTACAGCGTCTACCAGGCTCCATTGGCTATGTAGAATACGCTTACGCCAAACAAAATAACCTGGCTTACACCAAACTGGTTTCAGCCGATGGCAAACCGGTCAGCCCTACAGAGCAAAGCTTTAGCGCTGCGGCTAAGGGTGTGGACTGGAGTAAAACCTTCGCGCAAGACTTAACCAATCAGCAAGGTGATGATGTTTGGCCAATCACCTCTACCACCTTTATTCTGGTGCATAAAGAACAGAAAAATGCGGATAAAGGCACTGAAGTCCTGAAGTTCTTTGATTGGGCATACAAAAATGGCGCTGAACAAGCCAGTGCTCTGGACTACGCCACATTACCAAAAGAAGTGGTTGAGCAGGTTCGAGCTGCCTGGAAAACTCAGATTAAAGACAATAGCGGTAAGCCAATCTTCTGATTTACGGGCAAGCTGTGATTTATAAAATATTGATTCAATATATACCCTAAATAATTCGAGTTGCAGGAAAGCGGCAACTGAGCAAATCCCCAGGAGCTTACTCAAGTAAGTGACTGGGGTGAGCGAAAGCAGCTAACGGACATGCAGCTTGAAGTATGACGGTAGGATGAGAAGAGAGTCTATGGCTGCGAATAAGCCGACTACCAAAGCACCGAGTAAATACGGTGACATCATTTTCAGTGCGCTGGTTAAACTGGCTGCGCTGATTACGCTATTTCTGCTAGGTGGCATTATCATCTCATTGATTGTTGCTTCCTGGCCAAGCATTGAGAAATTTGGTTGGGCCTTCCTGTGGACCAAAGAGTGGGATGCCCCGGCTGAACAGTTTGGTGCATTAGTGCCGATTTACGGCACCATTGTCACCTCTGTTATCGCCCTGCTTATTGCCGTTCCAGTCAGTTTTGGTATTGCCCTGTTCCTGACTGAACTGGCCCCGAACTGGCTAAAACGCCCGCTGGGTGTTGCGATTGAATTGCTGGCCGCTATCCCAAGTATTGTTTACGGGATGTGGGGGCTTTTCGTCTTCGCCCCACTGTTTGCCCGCTATTTCCAAGAACCGGTTGGTAACGTGATGTCTGGCATCCCGATTGTTGGTGTGCTGTTTTCCGGCCCGGCATTCGGTATCGGTATTCTGGCTGCTGGCATCATTCTGGCAATCATGATTATTCCTTACATTGCAGCGGTGATGCGCGATGTATTTGAACAAACGCCGGTAATGATGAAAGAGTCAGCCTACGGTATCGGCTGCACCACCTGGGAAGTGATCTGGCGTATTGTGCTGCCTTACACCAAAAATGGTGTTATCGGCGGCGTGATGTTGGGGTTGGGTCGCGCTTTGGGTGAAACGATGGCGGTGACCTTTATCATCGGTAATACCTACCAGCTCGACAGCTTCTCGCTGTTTATGCCGGGCAACAGTATTACCTCTGCGCTGGCGAATGAGTTTGCTGAAGCGGAATCTGGTTTACATACCGCAGCATTGATGGAATTGGGGTTAATCCTGTTCGTTATCACCTTTATCGTGCTGGCAATATCAAAGTTAATGATTTTGCGTCTGGCTAAGAAAGAGGGGCGCTAAGATGGCGACTATGGATATGCAAAGTGATGCAACGCTGCTGGAAACCCGCCGTAAAAAGCAAGCATGGCGTCGCCAAAAGAACCGTATCGCCTTGATACTTTCAATGGTAACGATGGCGTTCGGCCTGTTCTGGTTAGTGTGGATTTTATTTTCTACCGTCACCAAAGGTATCGACGGTATGTCTTTGGCGCTGTTTACCGAGATGACACCGCCACCTAATACCGCGGGTGGTGGCTTGGCAAACGCCATTGCGGGCAGTGGTTTGTTAATCTTATGGGCAACCGTCATTGGTACGCCACTGGGTATCATGGCGGGGATTTATCTGGCGGAATATGGCCGTAAATCCTGGCTGGCGGAAATTACCCGCTTTATTAATGACATCTTGTTATCAGCACCATCTATCGTTGTCGGCTTGTTTGTTTACACCATCGTGGTTACCAAGATGGAGCACTTCTCCGGTTGGGCTGGGGTGATTGCATTGGCATTATTACAAGTGCCGATTGTTATCCGTACCACCGAAAATATGCTGAAACTGGTGCCTGATAGCCTGCGTGAAGCGGCTTATGCACTGGGGACACCGAAATGGCGCATGATATCGGCTATTACGCTAAAAGCGTCTATCTCCGGTATTTTGACCGGTATTTTGCTGGCGGTGGCACGTATTGCCGGTGAAACGGCACCGCTGCTGTTTACCTCGCTCTCCAATCAGTTCTGGAGCACCGACCTGAGTCAGCCTATCGCCAACTTACCAGTCACCATCTTTAAATTTGCCATGAGTCCGTTTGCCGAATGGCAGCAACTGGCTTGGGCCGGGGTGCTGTTGATAACCCTGTGTGTTCTGTTACTGAATATTCTGGCTCGGGTTATTTTCGCAAAGAAAAAGTATTGATCGGCTGAAAAAAAACAGCGATTAGCGCAGAAAATACTGATTGCCAACAAATTTCAAAATGCGGCTACGGCGGCATTGGCTAAAAGAGAGAAGTCTTGATGAGTATGGCTACTGACATCAACAACAGCAAAATCCAGGTTCGTGATCTGAACTTCTACTATGGCAAATTCCATGCGCTGAAGAATATTTCGCTGGATATTGCCAAAAATCAGGTCACCGCATTCATCGGGCCATCGGGGTGCGGTAAATCTACGTTGCTGCGTACATTCAATAAAATGTATCAGTTGTATCCGGATCAGCGTGCGGAAGGCGATATCTTACTGGATGGGAAAAATATCCTGACCGATAAACAAGATATTGCATTACTACGGGCCAAAGTGGGCATGGTTTTCCAAAAACCGACGCCATTCCCGATGTCTATTTACGATAACATCGCTTTTGGCGTTAAGTTGTTTGAGAATTTGTCTCGCGCCGATATGGATGAACGCGTGCAATGGGCATTGACCAAAGCGGCTTTGTGGAATGAAACCAAAGATAAGCTGCATCAGAGCGGTTATAGCTTGTCGGGTGGGCAGCAGCAGCGCCTGTGTATTGCTCGTGGTATTGCTATCCGCCCGGATGTATTGCTGCTTGATGAGCCTTGTTCGGCACTTGATCCTATCTCGACTGGTCGCATTGAAGAGCTAATCAGCGAGTTGAAGTCAGACTACACCGTGGTGATTGTGACGCACAATATGCAACAAGCGGCCCGCTGTTCAGATCACACTGCATTTATGTATCTGGGCGAGTTAATTGAATACAGTGATACCGATACCCTGTTTACCGCGCCACAGCAGAAACAGACGGAAGATTATATTACTGGTCGTTATGGCTGAAGGGCCTATCCCCGTCATACTTCAAGCTGCATGTGCGTTGGCTGCTTTCGTTCACCCCAGTCACTTACTTGAGTAAGCTCCTGGGGATTCGCTCAATTGCCGCCTTCCTGCAACTCGAATTATTTAGGGTATATAGTAATTTTGCCTATTTACATGTACGGGAAGTATTATGGATAACTTAAATCTTAATAAACATATTTCCGGCCAGTTCAATGCGGAACTTGAACATATCCGCACCCAAGTGCTAACGATGGGCGGGCTGGTGGAACAACAACTGTCTGACGCTATCACCGCGATGCATAATCAGGACGGTGAGTTGGCGAAACAGGTCATTGCCGGTGATAAAAAGGTCAATATGATGGAAGTGGCGATTGATGAAGCCTGCGTGCGCATCATTGCCAAACGTCAGCCAACGGCCAGTGATTTGCGTTTGGTGATGGCGATTATCAAGACCATTTCTGAGCTGGAGCGCATTGGTGATGTGGCGGATAAAATCTGCCGTACCGCGCTGGAGAAGTTCTCTCATCAGCATCAGCCCTTGTTGGTTAGCCTGGAGTCTTTGGGCCGCCACACGGTGCAGATGCTGCATGATGTGCTGGACGCCTTTGCCCGCATGGATTTGGACGAAGCTATCCGCATCTATCGTGAAGATAAGAAGGTCGATCAGGAATATGAAGGCATCGTGCGCCAATTGATGACCTATATGATGGAAGATCCGCGAACTATTCCCAGTGTGCTGACGGCGCTATTTTGCGCGCGTTCCATTGAGCGTATCGGGGATCGCTGCCAGAATATCTGTGAATTTATCTTTTATTTCGTCAAAGGGCAGGATTTCCGCCATCTGGGTGGCGATGATTTAGAAAATCTGCTTTCCAATAAGACTGAAAAATAACTTCTTCTACCCCAATCATACCGAAGGTTAAGGTGTGATTGGGGGCGGTTTGCGTGTTTCCCCCTCTCCTTTGCACCGACCTTCCTTAAATAGTTATTTATTATCAATATAATGAGACTCATTCACTGAGACTAATTAGTTATAAATATAGTGTTTTATATTATTTCCTGACCTAACGGCAAATTGATAGTTTATCGATATCGCAAGACCTCAATTACCTTAGGAGCTTTCTATGAAGCCGTCTCTTTCCACTCAAAAAAGCGCAATCGTATTAACGCTGCTAGCGTGCCTGGCTACGCTTTCTGGCGCAGCTCATGCTGATAAACTGGACGATATCAAGCAAGCTGGTGTGGTGCGAATTGCTGTTTTTGACAGTAACCCACCGTTTGGTTATATCGATCCGCAGACTAAAAAACTGGTGGGATATGACGTGGATATCGCCAATGCTATCGCCCAGGATTTAGGGGTTAAAGTGGAGCTGCGGGCAACCAATCCGGCTAACCGTATACCGCTGCTGATATCCAAAAAAGTGGATTTGATTGCTGCCAACTTCACCATTACTGACGATCGCGCTAAAGAAGTGAACTTCAGCTTGCCGTATTTCGCCACCGGCCAGAAATTTATTGCGCATAAAGGCGTGTTAAAAACGCCAGAAGATATCGGTAAATTACGCATCGGTGCTGATAAAGGAACCGTTCAGGAAATTACCCTGCGTGAGCATTATCCAACCGCGAAAGTCATTTCCTACGATGATACCCCAGTAGCATTTACCGCTCTGCGCAATGGCAATGTTCAAGCTATCACGCAAGATGATGCAAAACTCGTCGGTCTGTTGGGTAACCTGCCTGAGGCTCAAAAAGCAGATTTTGAAATCTCACCCTTTAGCATTACCAAAGAGTATCAAGGTGTGGGTATTCCTAAAGGCGAAGATCGTTTAACCACCCAAGTGAATGAAACCCTGGTTAAACTGGAAAAGGATGGCGAAGCGGCAAAAATTTATAACCGCTGGTTCGGGCCAGAAACCAAAGCCGCTCAACCTCGTGGTGAGTTTAAGTTTGCGCCATTAGATCAACAGCCTAAAGCGTAATTCAATGTGATGTTGAAAACACCAAAGCCCTGCATTGTTATGATGCAGGGCTGTTTGCTTTTAAGCAGGTATGGGTATCAGGATATATGAATCTACATCATCTCACTGATTGGCTGCTGGCTCCGCAATATCTCGGCTGGCTGTGGCACGGTTTTCTACTGACGTTGTGGATTTCTGCCTGCACAGTGGTGGCCTCGACATTATTAGGTTTTTTGCTGGCTGCCGCCAGAGACAGTGAGCTCAACGGGCTGCAATGGCTTGCGATAGGTTACAGCACGCTATTTCGCAACACGCCGCTGCTGATCCAACTGTTTTTTTGGTATTTCGCTGCCAGCCAGTTACTGCCCGCATCCTGGATACCCTGGCTTAATACTCCCCATGAGATAACATTTTTCGGCTTGACCCTCAGTTGGCCCTCTTTTGAGTTTTTAGCTGGTTTTATCGGGTTGACCTGTTATTCCACGGCATTTATTGCTGAAGAGTTGCGCGCGGGGATAAGCGGGGTGGCGAAGGGGCAAAAGTATGCTGCCCATGCATTGGGGTTGACGGGATGGCAGGCCATGCGCCATGTGGTGTTGCCGCAGGCGTTGAAGATAGCAATGCCGCCGTTACTGGGCCAATATATGAATATTATTAAAAACTCGTCGTTAGCAATGGCTATTGGGGTGGCTGAGCTTTCTTATGCCTCTCGTCAGGTTGAAACCGAAACGCTAAGAACATTTCAGGCTTTTGGTGTCGCGACGGTGTTGTATATCGCGATTATTGCGTTGATTGAGGCTTGGGGCATGTGGCGTCAGCAGCGAACCGCTGCTAAGGGGTTCTGAGATGGATTTTACCATTATCTCCGATAACTGGACTTATCTGTTATGGGGTACTTTCCCTGATGGCCCATTAGGTGGGGCGGCATTAACGTTGCTGATCAGTCTGTTGGCTGGGGTGGCTTCGGCAATTTTAGGCACGGCGCTGGGCGTGGCGTTGGCGATGTCCCGTGGGGTTTGGGCGGGGGTTTTGGCGGCAGTTTTAGGGTTTTTCCGCGCTATTCCTGTGATTATGTTGATTTTCTGGACTTATTTCCTGCTACCGATGGTATTTGGTGTGGATATTCCGGAAATCACCACGGTGGTGTGCGCATTGGCACTGATTGCATCGGCGTATTTGGCTCATGCGGTGAAAGCGGGAATTATCGCCATCGGTGCAGGTCAGTGGCAGGCGGGTTTGTCATTGGGGTTCAATCGCTGGCAGGTTTTGTGGTTTGTCGTTTTACCGCAAGCCTTACGCATGATGGTGCCATCCTTTATTAATCAATGGATTTCATTGATAAAGGATACCTCATTGGCTTATATCGTTGGGGTGAATGAACTGACATTTTTGGCCACTCAGGTTAATAACCGCAGCATGGTTTACCCGATGGAAGTGTTCTTGTTTGTCGCGTTGGTTTATTTTGTTTTATGTCTGACGCTGGACTTGCTGGCAAATGGCCTTAATCGCCGTTTCAGCCCGAAAAATACCATTAAAAATCAAAGCGCCATTAAACGGTCATGGCGCTGGTGGCGTAATAAACCTGCATTATCGGTAAGTTAATTACGCGTGATCTGCCAACCTCTGTCACGCCATAAATCGGGCAGTTGATGCATATCATCAAACATAGTGACCAATGGGTGGTGAATGGGCTGGTTATGCGGGTCGGCGCAGTAGTAATACACCGGTATCCCTGCGGCTATTCCGGCATGGGTGCCGGCGGCAGAGTCTTCAACTAAAATGCAGTGCTCGGCCGCGACATGCATCTCTTTTGCCGCATGATAAATTAGTGCCGGATCAGGCTTCCAGCGCTGAATGTCATAGCCACTATAGAGGCGGGTATCAAAGAATGATAGCAACCCGGTCAGGCCAAGAGAGTGCTGCATTTTGCTCACCGGCCCGTTAGAGACTACGCAGACCGGCACGGTGATTTGCTCCAACAGCGCTTTTACGCCATCAATAGGCTGCAATTCGGCATCGAATAAACGAGCGACCTCGGCGCGGTAGAATTTTTCCAGAGTTTCTATTGATTCATCCAGGCCATTCTCTTGACTGACCAACGCGACTATTTCATTCAGTTTCACCCCTTTAAAACGCTTAATCATCTCTTCCAGCGACAGGTGAATACCGTAATGGGCAAACATCACCACGTATGCCTGGCAGCACAGGACTTCGCTGTCTACCAGGGTGCCGTCGCAATCGAACATGACACATTCAATTTGGTTCACTCAATTCTCCCTTTAATCATACCGTTCGTCTTTCATCCCACTTTAATCATCCTGAGTAAGAATGCGATGTTTAATGACCAGTTTAGTAATATCATTAATATCAACTGAATAAAATTCAATAAGTTGAATGACACATGGTTAATATTAAACCGCCTGTTGCGCAACAGTGAAGATAAAAAATAGCCAAAAAGAGTGTGATCTCGCTCTAAACAATGTTTTTTTGTTATAGGATATCCCCAACAATTACTCCCTTTTGTGGAACTCGTCGAATGAGTAAACCAAATCTTGATACTGAGCAGGGGCTGCTCGAACGTGTATTTAAACTAAAACAGCACGGCACCACGGCACGCACTGAGCTGATTGCCGGTATCACCACCTTTTTGACGATGGTCTATATCGTCTTCGTTAACCCACAGATTTTAGGGGTTGCCGGAATGGACGTGCAGGCGGTGTTCGTCACCACCTGCCTGATTGCCGCCTTTGGTAGCATCTTTATGGGCTTATTGGCTAATTTACCGGTAGCACTGGCTCCGGCGATGGGGCTTAACGCTTTCTTCGCTTTTGTGGTGGTGGGCGCGATGGGCATTTCATGGCAGGTCGGCATGGGGGCTATCTTCTGGGGCGCAATCGGTTTCCTTTTGCTCACCATTTTCCGCATCCGATATTGGATGATTGCTAACATTCCGCTGAGTCTGCGGGTGGGGATAACCAGTGGTATCGGCCTGTTTATTGCCATGATGGGGCTGAAAAATGCCGGTATCGTGGTGGCAAACCCGGATACATTAGTCGCGGTGGGAAATCTGACCTCTCACAGTGTGCTGTTGGGGGCGTTGGGCTTCTTTATTATCGCGGTTCTGGCATCTCGCAATATCCACGCCGCCGTGCTGGTATCGATTGTGGTGACGACCCTAATCGGCTGGGCGTTGGGAGATGTCCAATACTCTGGCATCTTCTCCATGCCGCCAAGTGTGACCTCTGTGGTCGGGCAGGTGGATTTAGCCGGTGCGCTGAATGTTGGTATGGCTGGGATCATTTTCTCCTTTATGCTGGTTAACCTGTTCGATTCATCCGGCACATTGATTGGTGTGACGGATAAAGCCGGTTTAACCGACCATAAAGGTAAGTTCCCACGCATGAAACAAGCGCTGTATGTGGACAGCATCAGTTCTGTTGCCGGTGCCTTTATTGGGACATCATCAGTGACGGCTTATATCGAAAGCTCCTCTGGGGTTTCTGTCGGTGGTCGTACCGGTTTAACCGCCGTGGTGGTGGGCATTTTGTTCCTGCTGGTGATGTTTATTTCGCCATTGGCCGGAATGGTGCCTGCCTATGCCGCAGCCGGTGCGTTGATTTATGTTGGCGTGCTGATGACATCCAGCTTGTCCCGCGTGAAATGGGATGACCTGACCGAAGCCGTGCCAGCATTTGTTACCGCAGTGATGATGCCATTCAGTTTCTCTATTACTGAAGGGATCGCATTGGGCTTTATCTCTTATTGCCTGATGAAGCTAGGCACGGGCCGTTGGCGTGAAATCAGCCCATGCGTAGTGGTAGTGGCGCTACTGTTTGTGCTGAAAATTGCGTTTGTCGATCACTGATAACTGATCACAAAACGCCCCCTTTTTCGACACTGAGGCAGGGGGCGTTGTCGTTATCATCTTATGCTTTTAACTGAGCGCTGATTTGCTCCAGTGCTTTTGTGGCACATTGTGCATCCAGGTGCCCACCGGGCGCGCCAGCAACACCTATCGCACCCACCACTTCATCGCCTGCTTTCACCGGTACTCCGCCACCTAATAGCAAGAAGCCGGGAATATCTTTCAGGTTATTGGCCGCAGGCGTCTTCTGGCTGTTTTCCATCACTTGCCCGCTGGGGGTTTTAGTCGATAGCGCGGTAAAGGCTTTTTGTTCACTGGCTTTTACCGTATGTGGGCCAGCATTATCCGCACGCAGCACAGTTTTGATGATGCCAGCACGATCAACGACGGTAACCGCAACGTTATAGCCATCCGCCTGGCAAACCGCGAGGGTGCGGCTTGCCACATCGGTGGCCAGCGCCAGAGAGATATTGCGTTCAGTATTCAGACCCGCAGCAGAGGCTTGAGTTATCAGGCCGATGAATAAGGCGGAGGTCAGGGCAATGGGCTTGATCATATAAAATCCTTATTGTTAGCGACGTGAATTCATCACAGTAACGCTATGCTACGGCGAAAAGTGGTGAAAAAACATTCGGCTAACTACCCGTTTTACTCCGTACTTCTACCTATTCCCTTCGTACTTGGCCCCGCAGGGTTGTTATCTGCGTTCACGCACCCGAATCAGAGGCTCACCTTACGGGCCAGCGCAGGCGCTGTTCAAAATGGTTTACAACCAATTTGTTGCTCACTTGCTGCCTACCTGCAACACCAATTACTTTGGGTATATTATTGGCAGGATAGATGAGTAATTATGAATAAGTAAGGCCAATGAGTTGACCTCCAGTTTGGCAAAGATATTCGCGCGGTGCGCCTCGACGGTTCGCGGTGATAGCGACAATAGCTGGGCAATCTGTTTACTGGTTTCCCCTTGGATAATCAGCGCCGCGACTTCTCGCTCGCGGGGCGAGAGGTGGCTAAGTAACTGTTGATAGTTCACTTGCTGCTTTTTTACTGTCAGCGACTGCTCATGTTGTTCCAGCGCCATGCCGACAGCCTCAATCAGTACATCGGCATCAATCGGTTTGGTCAAAAACTCCAAAGCGCCGCCTTTAAAGGCCCGGCGGCACAATTCAATATTACCGTGCCCAGTCATTATGATGACCGGAAGAGTGCTATCACGGTTTTGAATCGTTTCCAGTACCACCATGCCGCTTTTACCGGGCATGCGGATATCCAGCAGTACACAACTGGGTTGCGTGACCGCCAAGGTATCGAGGAATTGCTGGCCATTACTGAACGTTTTAACTTCCCAACCCATTGTTGCCAGTAACGTTGCTAATGCGGCGCGCACACCGTCGTCGTCGTCAATCAGATAAATGTGCTTAGTCATGTGCGCTTCCTGTTGTCAGTGGAAAGGTTAGGGTAAAGCAGGCTCCGCCATATTCACTATTCGCCGCTTTGATGTCGCCGCCCATCCGTTGTACCAATGTTTCACACAACGTCAAGCCCAGCCCTAATCCACTCTCTCTGGTGGTAAAAAATGGCGTAAACAGGTTATCCAATTGCTGGTTGTTTAGCCCCGACCCGTTATCCTCTATCTGGATTAGCCATTGCTGTGGTTGCAGGCTGGCAGTGAAATAAATTAGTGGTGTTGGGGTGTGTTGTACCGCATGGATCGCGTTACTGAGCAAGTTATGCAGGATTTGCTCCAGCCATAAAGGATCAGCCTGTAGAGGGGGTGAATTCGCCGGAATACTGTTTATAACAGTGACTTTACTGGCCGTTATCTCATTGCTTAATAAGGTATTAACGCGTAACCAGACATCCGCTACCACCACCGGTTGTAAATTTACCTGCCCACGACTGAGTAAGGTGCGTAGCCGTTCTAGCAGTGCCGAAATGCGTTTTATTTGCTCAACGGAAGCCAGTAGCAGCGGGGTGATTTTTTTGTCTTGTGCTGATAATAGCCGCAGAGCGGTTTGGTTATAGGTCAGCGTTGCCGTAAGGGGTTGGTTCAGCTCATGGGCGATACCGGTTGCAATTTCACCCATCGCATTAAGTCTGGCTTGATCGGCGAATTTAGCCCGTTGTTCGGCGCGGTTGCGGTATTGCGCCAATTGCTGCCAACGCTGCCAGCCATAGATAACGGCTCCCCATAAGAGTGACAGCAGCAGAGCGGTTAACCACGGTAAATCGCGCCAAAGAGGGGTGGCCTGGCCGGTTAAAGTGAAGGATTGGGCACCCTCTCCCAGCGGCTTTTTCCATTGCCATAAGCTGTTTGCATTTGCATCGCCCAGAACCGCTAATGGATGTTGCTGATAGCGTAATGTGACGCTGTCAAAATGATTAGGTAAACCAACAGCCTGTAACAACTTTAAGCCATTAATTTGCAAGCCGCTGCCATTGTAAGAGTTAGAGAGTTGGTAATCTCCGGCGTGAATTTTCAGCGTTAACCGGCCTGCGGTTGATGTGTCTGCTTTGGATTGGCTGATCGCGACCAACTGCGGGAAGTGCCGTTGAAGTTGCGTCAATTGGCTCGGTTCGAGCGCCAAAAATAAAATAGCCTGCTGCTGGGCTAATTGCTGACTCAATTCGCGGTGAGTAATACGAAAATCAGCTTCGCGTTCAGCTTGCTGCACGTTTAACCCATACCAGCCCAGCCAGAGAGTGGATATCAGGGTCAGGATAAGCCAGGCAGTGATTTTAATGGCCATTAGCGAGCAGCATCCGCACAAAAGAAAGTGGCTATTGATAACATGTACGGGGGGAAGAGGAAAGCCCCAACGGGCACCACCAGCACTGGGCAAACGCGTGCGATAAGACAATAACTGTCTTTCCTGTTATCCCTTTAAATTTCACTTAAATAAGTATCAGTTGTGGATTTATTGCACTGAAATTGTGATCACAGGATAAAAACAGAAAAATCGTTTCTGGCCGTTATCAAGTCTGCGCGCGAAATGCCGTTAATAGATGTGGAGCTATCCAGTTCCCTTCACTGAGCGACACGATAATGCTAAAAACCACACAAGCCCGATTTACCTTACTCGTCAGTGCGTTTTTTATTCTGTTACTGATAATCACTGTGGTGGTTATTCAGCTTTTTGTGACACCACAACTCAAACAATCTGAAAGTACCATTGTTGGCAATAGCGTTGACCAAATCGCAACGGCAATCACCGCGCAAATGAATAAAGTGGAAGCGCAAGCGCGCAGTATTACGCAGGCGGTCGCTGTTATGGACAGCAATACTATCGATCAGCTATTACCGGGGCTGGTGGATCAGTATGGCGACAGTAATGTGTTTGGTGGCGGTATTTGGCCATTACCCAATAAGCGTGAGCAAGGGGTGATGAAGTTCAGCACTTTCTTTGCCCGTAATGGCGAAAATAAGTTAACGGTTAACACTCATTGGAATTCGCCAGAATCACAAAATTATTTCGAACAACCGTGGTACAAAGAGGGTTTAAATGCCCCAAAAGGCTTCTGTGCCTGGGCTAAAGCGTATCAGGATGATGCCAGCCCGCAGCCGCGAACTAACTGCGCAATGGCGATTTATAAAGGTGACGAGGTATATGGTGTATCTACCATTGATGTCACTTTGGGCTTCTTTAATCGCCTGGTTAAAGAGATGGAACAGAAAGTGAATGGCACGATTCTGATTGTCGAAGCCGATGGCAAGATTGTTGGTAGTAGTGCTCTGGCAGACGGTAAAGCCGAATTAAAAAATCTATCCGACGTTGCCGTCAACTCACCAATGGCGACTGAAACACAGCGGTTGTTGGCTCAGATGAAAGACCAGAAATCACTGGAAAGTGAATTTGACGTTGAAGGGACTTCCCACACTCTGTTTATCCGCCCGATCGCCAATAGCCCGTGGTATCTGGTGACAGATTTGCCGACCAGCCTGTTGGCTAAGCAAAGCCACGGTATTTTGCTGCATTTAGGTCTGGTGCAGATTCCTATTATGTTGTTATTGCTGTTATTTTTAGTGTTTTCAATCCGCGTATTTATGAAGCGCTTAGCGGCATTGAAAGAGAATATTACCGCACTGTCTGCGGGGGGCGCGGATTTAACCCAACGTTTGCCACAAAGCAGTAGTCCGGAGTTCAATGCTATTAACCAGAGTTTCAACGATTTTATCGACTATTTGCAGCAAATGATGCGCCAGGTTGGGGAAAGTAGTCTGGCTATTGCCTCGGCTTCGCGCCAAATCGCCAGTGGAAATCTGGATTTATCGGCCCGAACTGAAGATCAGGCCAGTTCGATTGAAGAAACTGCCGCTTCAATGGATGAACTCACCAGCACGGTGAAACAAAATGCGGATAATGCCAGTCATGCTAACCAATTGGCGATAGATGCCTCCACGGTGGCAGTGAAAGGCAGTACCGTGGTGAAACAGGTGGTGGATACGATGGGTTCAATCAATCATTCATCGAAGAAAATCGTCGATATCATCAGTGTGATTGATAGCATCGCCTTCCAGACTAACATTCTGGCGCTAAACGCGGCGGTAGAAGCGGCAAGGGCGGGTGAGCAAGGCCGTGGCTTTGCCGTGGTCGCGTCTGAGGTTCGCAATTTGGCACAGCGTTCAGCAACGTCAGCCCGTGAAATTAAAAAGCTGATTGAAGACTCGGTGGCCGATATTGCCACCGGTACCCGTTTGGTCGCCGATGCTGGGACGACAATGGATAACCTGATGGGCGGGGTGTCCAATGTTGCAACGTTAATGAATGAGATAATGTCATCGAGTCGCGAGCAAAGTTTGGGCATCGATCAGGTTAATTTGGCGATTAATCAGCTAGATAACTCGACACAACAAAACGCGGCATTGGTGGAGCAAGTGGCCGCTGCGGCACAGGCGATGCAGGATCAAACGCTACAGTTGGAGAGTGTGATCAGTGGTTTTAAGGTTTAATGATATACGGCTGATATGCTAAAAATCAGAAGAGGGTAAAGAAAGGGCTATTAATGATGGGGTTACCCGCCGCGTAGCCATCCGCAGCGGGTATAAACCTAAGTTTAGCCCTGAATCAGATGAGGAATTTTCACATCAGGATTAACGTCAGCGTCATAATCCACACCGTCGACGGCGAAACCAAACAGGTTTAAGAACTCAGTCTTATAACCGGTAAAGTCCGTCAATTGGTAGATATTGTCATTGGTCACCTGATCCCACAACGCTTGTACCTGGTTTTGAATTTCCGGGGCAAGTTCTTTGTAGTCAGCGCGCAGGCGGCCATCTGCATCCAGGTGTGGCGCATTACCGCACAAGCTGTCTTTATACAGGGAATAAACCTGCTCGATACAGCCTTCGTGAGTGCCTTGCTCTTTCATCACTTTGAACAGCAATGACAGATACAGTGGCATCATTGGAATAGCAGAACTGGCTTGAGTGACAACCGCTTTCAGTACAGACACACGGGCATCGCCGCCGCCATGAGCAGACAAGCTGTCGCGGATAGCCAGAACTTTTTGATCCAAGTCCTTCTTGGCCGCGCCAATAGAGCCGTTCCAATAGATATCATGGGTGATTTTTTCGCCCAGATAAGTAAAGGCCGTAGTTTGCGCACCTTCAGCCAGCACGCCTGCTTCCAACAGAGCATCAATCCACATCTGCCAGTCTTCGCCGCCCATTACGGCCACCGTATTGTCGATCTCGGTTTGGCTTGCTGGTTGTAGCACAATCTCTTTGATAACTTCTTTATCAGTATCCAGACCGCGGAATTTAACTTCATGACCGATTGGCTTCAGTGTTGAGTTAAATACTTCGCCGGTTTTCGGATGAGTGCGTCGCGGTGAGGCCAGACTGTAGATAACCTGATCAACCTGACCCAAGTCTTGCTTGATAGCCTCAATTGTCAGTCGTTTAATCTCATCGGAGAACGCATCGCCATTGATACTTTTCGCATATAGGCCTTTCTGCTCGGCGAATTTGTGGAACGCCGCGCTATTGTACCAACCGGAAGTAGCGGGTTTACCTTCTTCACCTGGGCGCTCAAAGAACACACCCAGCGTATCGGCACCACAACCAAATGCTGCTGTGATGCGAGCCGCCAGCCCGTATCCAGTTGACGCACCAATCACTAATACTCGTTTTGGGCCGTTAGCGATTGCACCTTCTGCTGTGACATAGTCGATTTGCTTTTTGACGTTAGCTTCACAGCCCGCCGGATGTGCAGTCACACAGATAAAGCCGCGTACACGTGGTTTTATAATCATGGATACCTCAGTTTATGAATAAAGTTAAGTGTTCGAGCTACCGTCGGTTCGGACTCATAGAGCCAGATTATCAAAATTAGCGATAATCTGCTCCAGCTCTATAGCATCACACTCATTTTCCAATACAAAAACTGGAGAAAATTCGCCCCAGTAAGTCATCAGAGCTAAATTCACCGGTAATTTCGCTCAATGACTGTTGTGCTAAACGCAGCTCTTCCGCCAGCAACTCCCCAGCGTAAGCGCTTACTAACTGTTCGTGACCTTGTACCAGATGCTGGGCTGCTGCTTCCAGTGCTTGTAAATGACGGCGGCGGGCCAGAAAACCGCCTTCGGTGTTGCTGGTAAAGCCGATACTCAGCTTGAGATGATTACGCAGCAGGTCAATACCTTCACCGGTTCGGGCCGATAAGCGAATTAGTGAGTGACCATTTACTTCGGTCAGACCTAAGGTTTCACCGGTGATGTCGGCTTTATTACGCACTACAGTGATCGGCAGTGTCGCGGGTAAGCGCGCCATAAACTCGGGCCAGATAGCGGCCGGTTCAGTGGCATCTGTGGTGGTGCCATCAACCATAAACAGCACCCGATCAGCTTGTTCTATCTCGTTCCACGCACGTTCGATACCAATGCGCTCAACTTCGTCACCGGCTTCACGTAAGCCGGCGGTATCAATGATATGCAGTGGCATTCCATCGATATGAATATGCTCTCGTAAAACATCACGAGTTGTTCCCGCGATATCGGTAACAATTGCCGCCTCACGCCCCGCTAACGCATTGAGTAAACTGGATTTTCCGGCATTGGGGCGGCCAGCAATCACCACTTTCATCCCTTCGCGCAGCAAACTGCCTTGTCGGGCTTCAGTGCGCACTTGCTCCAGTTCAGCCATTACGCCGTTCAGTTGGCCTTCAATTTTACCATCAGAAAGGAAGTCGATTTCCTCATCTGGGAAGTCAATTGCCGCTTCGACGTAGATTCGCAAGTGAGTAAGTGCTTCCACCAATTGATGGATACGGACTGAAAATGCGCCCTGTAATGAATTCACCGCCGAGCGTGCTGCTTGCTCTGAGCTGGCGTCAATCAGATCAGCAATGGCTTCCGCCTGCGCCAGATCCAGCTTGTCGTTTAAGAATGCGCGCTCAGAGAACTCCCCTGGGCGGGCAATACGCAGCTCTGGCAGGGCCAGAATGCGTTTTAACAGTAAATCCAGTATAACTGGGCCACCGTGACCTTGCAGTTCCAGCACGTCCTCGCCAGTGAAGGAATTCGGGCCAGGGAAGTAAAGAGCGATACCTTGGTCCAAGGTGCTGCCATCGACATCTTTAAACGGCAGATAATCGGCATAACGTGGCTTGGGTAATTTACCTAAAACCGCTTGCGCAACCGTGGCGGCAGCACGACCTGAAACACGTAAAATACCCACGCCACCACGGCCTGGCGGTGTTGCTTGAGCGACGATAGTATCAGTGGTGCTCATGGTTATTTCTCTCTTTAAAAGAATAAGGCGGTCATATAGCTATGACCGCCTCATATACCCTTCTTAATTGCAGTCGCAGCGTTTGTTAGCTGCTCTCCCCAGTTACTGACGTATGCCAGTGACTGGAGTATCTATCATGTTAAGACTGTTTCTTCTTATCGCGGCTATGTAAACCACGTTTTTCCAGACCACGATAAATCAACTGCTGTTGCAGGATGGTCACCAGGTTACTGACGATATAGTACAGTACCAGACCGGCCGGGAACCACAGGAAGAACACAGTGAAGATAACTGGCATGAAGGTCATTATCTTCTGCTGCATCGGGTCAGTCACGGTGGTCGGTGACATCTTCTGAATGAAGTACATGGTGATACCCATCAGAATTGGCAGAATGTAGTACGGGTCTTGTGCTGACAAGTCATGAATCCACAGGATGAATGGCGCATGGCGCAACTCAACGGAACTCATCAACATGTAGTACAACGCCAGGAAGATTGGCATCTGAATGACCAGCGGTAAGCAGCCACCCAGCGGGTTAACCTTCTCAGCTTTGTACAACGCCATCATTTCCTGACTCATACGCTGCTTATCGTCGCCGATACGCTCACGCATAGCAGCCAGTTTAGGCTGTAGCAAACGCATTTTCGCCATCGAGGTGTATTGCGCTTTAGTCAGCGGGTACATGATACCACGCACGATAAAGGTAATAACGATGATGGAGAAGCCCCAGTTACCGACAAAGCTGTGAATGAATTTCAACAGTTTGAACAGTGGCTGAGAAATAAACCATAACCAACCATAGTCAACAGTCAGGTCAAGATGGGGCGCGATAGCGGCCATTTTGTCCTGAATTTCCGGGCCAACCCACAAGGTGGCACCCAGTTGTTTCGCTTCACCCGGCTGAATAACGACCGGCGCACCTTTAAAGCCGATGGCAGCCAGACCATTACCTAAGTCAGCGGAGTAGAAGGTGTTGGTTTCGTTAGCCGTTGGGATCCATGCAGTTGCAAAGTACTGCTGCAACATGGCTACCCAACCGCCTTTGGTGGTGATGTCCAGGCTTTTATCTTCGATATCACTAAAGCTATATTTTTTATATTTAGTTTCGTCAGAAGAGTAAGCCGCACCACGATAAGTATGCAGCGCAAAGTTATTGCTGCCGGTATCACGGTGTTTAGGCAAGTTGATGCTTTGCTTCAATTGACCAAACAGCGTCAGTTCCAGCGGGGCAGCAGAGGCATTTTTAACGTGATAATCCACGCCGATGGCGTAATCGTTACGTTTCAGCACGAAGGTCTTGATGAAAACAGAACCGTCTTTACCGGTGAAGGTCAATGGAATGCGCAGTTCATCCTGACCATCAGCCAATACAAAGCTGGTTTGAGGCGTTTCAAACAGTGGGCGCTCGCCGTTAGCTGGGTTATCCGGGCCGCTTTTACCGGTCAGGCCACTTTGCGCCTGATAAACGAACGCTGGGGTGGTTTCCAGTAATTCGAACGTTTTGTCTGAACCCAGAGCATCCGGGTAAGCCAGCAGGTTAGCCTGCTCGATGTCGCCGCCACGGGTATTAATGGTCAGAGACAGCACATCAGTTTTTACAGTAATCAATTGGCCCTGACCACTGCCTGGCACAGCCTGGCTTGCTTTATCACCGGTAGCAGTATTCGCAGTCTGTTGCGTGGTCTGAGCGGCTGGTTGTGGACTGTTGTCCACCTGCCAGGCTTGCCAGATCATGAAAGACACGAACAGCAGAGCGATGAGTAGAAGATTGCGTTGCGAATCCATCGTTAGTGTTCTCTGTTATCGTCGGGTTTCGGCGGCACGGGATCATCGCCACCTGGGTTCAAAGGGTGGCATTTTAATACGCGTTTCAGTGTTAACCAACTGCCTTTTATCATACCAAACCGGCGCAATGCCTCAATTCCGTAATGAGAGCATGTCGGATGGAAACGACAACGCGGCCCCAGCAGCGGACTAATCACGAGCTGATAGCCCCTGATTAGCCCGATCAGGATGCGGGAGCCTGGCGACAGTGGCGACGCCATAATTTTTCCAAAGCTTCCGTTAACGCACGGTTATCGAGGTCAGCCACACCTTTTTTCACCAACACAACAAAATCCATAGACGGTAACGTATGCTGATGTAAACGGAAGCTCTCGCGGGTTAAGCGCTTGATCCGATTACGTTCATGAGCACGTTTGACATGTTTTTTGGCGACGGTAAGACCGATGCGGGGATACCCCAGCTCGTTCAGGCGGCCGAGGATGGTGATTTGCGGCGTGCCAGCCCGTTGTGGCTGCTGGAAGACGAAAGTGAAATGACTGGGAGTTAACAAACGTAACTCCCTAGGAAATGCTAGCTTAACCACTGAGATGGTTAGCTTTTATTACTTAGAAACAGTCAGACGAGTACGGCTTTTCGCACGACGGCGAGCCAGAACTTGACGACCATTTTTGGTGGCCATACGAGCACGGAAACCGTGGCTACGGTTGCGCTTCAATACGGACGGTTGGAAAGTGCGTTTCATAGCGATTTCTACCTAAACTTAAAATAATTACTGATTCAGTAAACGCGTTTGGCTGCTCGGAGTGAAACACCGACGCCTCAATCGCAACATATAAAGAAGCGGGATTGTAATAATTGTACAGTCCTGAGTCAATTGACATTGCGCCCGCCCGCACAGAAGTTTTCTGTATCGGGAGTTTACCAAGAGCCTGCCCGTGTTCACCGCTGGTTTCTTTTTGGCCAAGGCCATCAAGAGCACAGGCATCACACGTAGGGCTGAGGATTATACGGACTCCCGGACAAATCGCAAGGATCGCGGTGAGATCCTTGCGGATTAATCGCGATCTGTTGCAGGGAAAGGGGAGGGAGATAGTAGCGAATCCTGAAATATTTCGCGATCATTGACGATGAGGGGCACGAAAAGCTGTGCGCTGGGTTACACTCCCAACAGAAGTTATGCCCTGTGGATAAAAAGGATCTAATCTGTGAGGAAGGGGAGGATCTATTGCTCCTTTTGCGCTATGATCCGCCATTCCGATCGCATCCGCTACTCTGGGATCACTACTCTAGGATCTTGGGGGATGTGAGTCGTAAAACAACCGAAAAACGGTTCGCATGTCACTTTGGCTTGCTACAGGCCATGTTGGCGTGTGTCAAAAACGATGAGTTACAAAAAATCCTGATTTCTTTCTTTTATTGATCTTGTTCGAGTGGAGTCCGCCGTGTCACTTTCGCTTTGGCAGCAGTGTCTTGCCCGATTGCAGGATGAGTTACCTGCCACAGAATTTAGTATGTGGATACGCCCCCTACAGGCGGAACTGAGTGACAATACTCTGGCGCTTTACGCCCCTAATCGTTTTGTTCTGGACTGGGTCCGTGATAAGTACTTAAACAATATCAATGGCTTGCTTAATGATTTCTGTGGTTCCGAGGTTCCTTTACTGCGTTTTGAAGTAGGGAGTAAGCCGGCGGTAAGAGTACACAGTCATCCAGTTACAGCCAGCGTTAGCGCACCTGTTGCTCCGGTTACCCGCAGCGCGCCGGTACGCCCGAGTTGGGACAGTTCACCCGCTCAGCCTGAACATTCTTACCGCTCGAATGTGAACCCGAAGCACACATTTGATAACTTCGTTGAAGGTAAATCGAACCAATTAGCGCGTGCTGCGGCCCGCCAGGTTGCCGACAATCCGGGTGGTGCGTATAACCCATTATTCCTCTATGGCGGCACAGGTTTGGGTAAAACTCACCTGTTACATGCTGTAGGGAATGGCATCATTGCGCGTAAAGCCAATGCCAAAGTGGTTTACATGCATTCCGAGCGTTTTGTGCAAGATATGGTGAAAGCCTTGCAGAACAACGCGATAGAAGAGTTTAAACGCTATTATCGTTCGGTTGATGCTTTATTAATCGATGATATTCAGTTCTTTGCCAATAAAGAGCGTTCCCAGGAAGAGTTTTTCCACACCTTCAATGCCTTGTTGGAAGGCAATCAGCAGATCATTCTGACCTCAGATCGCTATCCAAAAGAGATCAACGGAGTAGAAGATCGCTTGAAATCGCGTTTCGGCTGGGGGTTAACGGTTGCCATTGAGCCACCGGAGCTGGAAACCCGTGTTGCGATTCTGATGAAAAAGGCAGATGAAAATAATATTCGCTTGCCGGGTGAAGTTGCGTTCTTTATTGCCAAACGTCTGCGTTCTAATGTGCGTGAGCTGGAAGGGGCATTGAACCGTGTTATTGCCAATGCCAACTTTACCGGCCGGGCTATCACCATCGATTTTGTGCGTGAAGCCCTGCGTGACTTACTGGCGTTGCAAGAAAAACTGGTTACTATCGATAATATTCAGAAGACTGTCGCAGAATATTATAAAATTAAGGTCGCTGACCTGCTCTCCAAACGGCGTTCCCGTTCGGTAGCCCGCCCGCGCCAAATGGCGATGGCGCTGGCAAAAGAGCTAACCAACCACAGCCTGCCTGAAATCGGCGATGCGTTTGGTGGCCGCGACCATACCACGGTGTTGCATGCTTGCCGCAAGATTGAACAATTGCGTGAAGAAAGTCACGACATCAAAGAAGATTTCTCTAACTTAATCAGAACATTATCCTCCTAGCGCTATGAAATTTATCATTGAACGTGAGCATCTGCTAAAACCGCTGCAACAGGTCAGTAGCCCGCTGGGTGGACGCCCTACGTTGCCAATATTGGGTAACTTGTTGCTACAAGTGACGGAAGGCTCTTTGCTGCTGACCGGTACCGATCTGGAGATGGAGATGGTAGCGCGCGTGGCGCTGTCTCATCCCCATGAACAGGGCGCAACCACCGTACCTGCCCGGAAGTTTTTTGATATCTGGCGTGGTTTGCCGGAAGGGGCGGAAATCACGGTAGCGCTGGACGGTGATCGCCTGCTGGTGCGCTCCGGCCGTAGTCGCTTCTCGCTGTCTACCTTGCCTGCGGCGGATTTCCCTAATCTGGATGATTGGCAAAGTGAGGTGGAATTCACCTTACCGCAAGCCACATTGAAGCGTCTGATTGAGTCGACACAGTTCTCAATGGCCCATCAGGATGTGCGCTATTACTTGAACGGCATGTTGTTTGAGACCGAAGGCGAAGAGCTGCGTACTGTCGCAACTGACGGCCATCGTCTGGCGGTATGTTCAATGCCAATCGGGCAAACATTACCTTCGCATTCGGTTATCGTGCCACGTAAAGGTGTGATGGAACTGGTCAGGTTACTCGATGGGGGTGATACACCGCTGCGACTACAAATTGGCAGTAATAACATCCGTGCGCATGTGGGTGATTTTATTTTCACCTCTAAGCTGGTTGATGGCCGTTTCCCCGATTATCGCCGCGTATTGCCGAAAAATCCGGACAAAACGCTGGAAGCGGGTTGTGACTTGCTGAAACAGGCTTTTGCTCGTGCGGCAATTTTGTCAAATGAGAAGTTCCGTGGCGTTCGGCTCTATGTCAGCCACAATCAGCTTAAAATTACCGCCAATAACCCTGAACAGGAAGAAGCGGAAGAAATCCTCGATGTCAGCTACGAGGGAACGGAAATGGAGATCGGTTTCAACGTCAGCTATGTACTTGATGTGCTGAATGCCCTGAAATGTGAGGATGTGCGCCTGTTATTGACCGATTCGGTTTCCAGTGTACAGATTGAAGACAGCGCCAGTCAGGCTGCGGCTTATGTTGTCATGCCAATGCGTTTGTAAAGCATGGCTCTGACGCGTTTATTAATTAAAGATTTTCGCAATATCGAATCGGCAGACTTGGCACTGGCGTCGGGGTTTAATTTTTTAGTTGGCCCCAATGGTAGCGGTAAAACCAGTGTGCTGGAGGCGATTTATACCCTTGGTCATGGTAGGGCTTTTCGTAGCTTACAAGCCGGTAGAGTGATCCGTCACGAATGTGCCGAGTTTGTGCTACATGGCCGGGTTGACGTGAATGAACGTGAATCCTCTGTGGGGCTGAGTAAAAGCCGACAGGGTGATAGTAAGGTACGTATCGATGGCACTGACGGCCACAAAGTGGCTGAATTGGCGCAACTGCTGCCAATGCAATTGATTACCCCTGAAGGGTTTACCTTATTGAATGGCGGGCCTAAGTTTCGGCGCGCTTTTTTAGACTGGGGTTGCTTTCATAACGAACCCGGTTTCTTTACGGCCTGGAGCAATCTAAAAAGATTACTTAAGCAGCGTAACGCCGCGCTGCGCCAGGTCAGTCGCTATGCGCAAATTCGGCCTTGGGATCTGGAAATTATCCCGTTGGCTGAACGCATTAGTGAGTGGCGGGCGGCATACAGTGGTGCAATTGCGGCAGATATTTCAGCCACATGCGCCCTGTTCCTGCCAGAGTTCGCCCTGAGTTTCTCTTTCCAGCGCGGCTGGGATAAAGAGAGTGACTATGGTGAGTTGTTGGAACGCCAATTTGAGCGTGACAGAGCGCTAACTTATACCGCCATCGGGCCACATAAAGCGGATTTCCGTATTCGGGCTGATGGTACGCCGGTAGAAGATTTGCTATCGCGTGGTCAGCTGAAGTTGCTGATGTGCGCACTGCGGTTAGCGCAGGGTGAGTTTCTCACCCGACAGAGCGGGCGGCGTTGCCTGTATCTGCTTGACGATTTTGCTTCCGAATTGGACACCGGCCGTCGTCGATTATTGGCCGAGCGTCTCAAGGCTACCCAGGCACAGGTTTTTGTCAGCGCAGTGAGTGCTGAACAAGTGACTGACATGGTAGGTGAAAAGGGCAAGATGTTCCGCGTGGAACATGGCAAAATAGAGGTTCAACCACAGGATTAAAAATGAGCGAGAAACGTTGATGTCGAATACTTATGACTCCTCAAGTATCAAGGTATTAAAAGGGCTGGATGCGGTTCGTAAGCGCCCGGGCATGTATATCGGTGATACTGATGACGGTACCGGTCTGCACCACATGGTATTCGAGGTTGTGGACAACGCTATCGACGAAGCCCTCGCTGGCCACTGTAAAGAAATTATCGTTACTATCCATTCGGATAACTCCGTTTCTGTGCAGGATGATGGCCGTGGTATCCCAACCGGTATGCATGACGAGGAAGGGGTATCAGCCGCAGAGGTCATCATGACCGTATTGCACGCCGGCGGTAAATTTGACGATAACTCGTACAAAGTTTCCGGTGGTTTGCACGGCGTGGGTGTATCGGTTGTGAACGCCCTGTCTGAAAAGCTGGAACTGGTGATCCGCCGTGACGGTAAAGTTCACGAACAAACCTACAAAATGGGTGTGCCGCAGGCACCACTGAAAATGGTAGGTGAAACTGAGCTGACCGGGACAACCGTGCGTTTCTGGCCGAGTTTCCAGACCTTTACCAATAACATCGAATTCCAGTACGAGATTCTGGCTAAACGCCTGCGCGAGTTGTCGTTCCTGAACTCGGGTGTGTCAATCAAACTGAAAGATAACCGTAACGACAAAGAAGACCACTTCCATTATGAAGGCGGTATCAGGGCGTTTGTTGAATATCTGAACAAAAACAAAAACCCGATCCACCCGAAAGTGTTCTATTTCTCCACCATGAAAGATGATATTGGTGTGGAAGTGGCATTGCAATGGAACGACGGTTTCCAGGAAAATATTTACTGTTTCACCAACAACATTCCACAGCGCGATGGGGGGACTCACTTAGTCGGGTTCCGTACGGCAATGACCCGTACCCTGAATAGCTATATGGATAAAGAAGGTTACAGTAAAAAAGCGAAAATCAGTGCCACAGGTGATGATGCCCGTGAAGGCTTGATTGCGGTGGTTTCCGTGAAAGTGCCAGATCCTAAGTTCTCCTCACAGACCAAAGATAAACTGGTTTCTTCTGAGGTAAAAACGGCGGTTGAAACGCTGATGAACGAGAAGCTGGTTGAGTATTTGCTGGAAAACCCAAGCGACGCCAAAATTGTTGTTGGCAAGATTATTGATGCGGCCCGTGCTCGTGAAGCTGCACGTAAAGCCCGCGAAATGACGCGCCGTAAAGGTGCATTGGACTTGGCAGGCTTGCCGGGCAAACTGGCTGACTGTCAGGAACGTGATCCGGCGTTGTCCGAACTCTACTTAGTGGAAGGGGACTCTGCGGGTGGCTCGGCGAAACAAGGCCGTAACCGTAAAAATCAGGCCATTTTGCCACTGAAAGGTAAAATCCTGAACGTCGAGAAAGCGCGCTTTGACAAAATGCTCTCTTCGCAGGAAGTGGCAACGTTGATTACGGCGCTGGGTTGTGGTATCGGCCGGGATGAATATAACCCGGACAAACTGCGCTATCACAATATCATTATCATGACCGATGCCGACGTGGATGGTTCTCACATCCGCACCTTGCTGTTGACCTTCTTCTATCGCCAGATGCCGGAAATTATTGAGCGTGGTCATGTGTTTATCGCTCAGCCGCCACTGTATAAAGTGAAGAAAGGCAAGCAAGAGCAGTACATCAAAGATGATGATGCGATGGAACAGTACCAAATGACACTGGCACTGGATGGCGCAGCATTGCACATCAATGCTGAGGCACCACCTTTGGTAGGTGAACATTTTGAGAAGCTGGTTGCTGAACATTATAGCGTTCAGAAAACGATTGCTCGTATGGAACGCCGCTTCCCGCGTGCTTTGCTGAATAACCTGATTTATCAGCCAACCTTGAAAGAAGAGGATTTGAGCGATAAAGAGGTGGTGATGCAGTGGATTGATTCGCTGGTTGCGCTGTTGAACGAGAAAGAACAGCATGGCAGCAGCTACAGTTCAGTAGTGCGTGAAAACCGTGAACGCCAGTTATTCGAGCCAATCTTACGTATCCGTACCCACGGTGTGGATACCGATTATGAGCTGGACTTTGATTTTGTCCACGGTGGTGAATACCGCAAGATCTGTCTGTTGGGTGATAAGTTACGTGGCCTAATCGAAGAAGGGGCTTTCGTTGAACGTGGCGAGCGCCGTGTGCCGGTTTCAAGCTTCGAAGATGCACTGGAATGGTTAGTTAAAGAGTCGCGTCGCGGTCTGGCTATTCAGCGTTATAAAGGTCTGGGTGAAATGAATCCAGAGCAGTTGTGGGAAACCACGATGGACCCAACCAGCCGCCGTATGTTGCGGGTCATGGTGAAAGATGCCATCGCAGCAGATCAACTATTCACTACCTTGATGGGTGATGCGGTTGAACCTCGTCGTGCCTTTATCGAAGAGAATGCGTTACGTGCAGCGAATATTGATATCTAATCAGATAACTTATTGATCAGATAGAAAGCCCAGAGCAGGAAGCTGCTTCTGGGTTTTTTTTGCCTGATTACGGCTGATGGCATTTGTGCTGCACGCGGACTCACTAGTATTTGGGCGCTGAATCGCGTTAGCATGAGGTATTAGTTAAATAAATCAGAGGACCCTATGGCTATTGAATTAATCGCTATCGATATGGATGGCACGTTGCTGAATTCACAGCATGAAATCACTCCACGGGTAAAGCAAGCCATTGATGCTGCTCGGGCCAAAGGTGTTTGCGTGGTGTTAGCCACGGGTCGGCCTTATATTGGGGTTCAACGTTATTTACGTGAATTGAATATGGAAAACAGTGGCGATTATTGCATCAGTAATAACGGTGCATTAGTGCAAAAAGCGGCCTCTGGTGAATGTATTTTGCAGGAAACCCTCAGTTTTGATGATTATCTCTATTTCGAGGCTTTATCGCGCGAAATGGATGTTAGCTTCCAGGCTTTTGATTTTGATACGTTGTATACCGCCAACAAAGACATTAGCAAATATACGCTGCATGAAGTGCTATTGACCGGTATTCCATTGAAATATCGTGCAATAGAAGAGATGGACCCTACCTTACGTTTCCCGAAAGTGATGATGATTGATGAGCCAGAAAAACTGGATCGCGCCTTAGCAATGATGCCAGCAGAGGCTTTTGAGCGCTTCACCATCATGAAAAGTGCGCCATATTATCTTGAAATCCTGAGTAAACGGGTTGATAAAGGCACTGGTGTAAAAATGTTGGCAGACTATCTAGGTATCGCGCAGGAAAATGTTATGGCTCTGGGTGATCAGGGTAATGATATTGCGATGGTTAACTATGCCGGAGTGGGGGTTGCGATGGGGAATGCTATCCCTGAATTGAAAGAGATCGCGCAGTTTGTCACCGGTACTAATAGTGAAGATGGTGTGGCAATGGCTATTGAGAAGTATGTGCTCTGAGTTTTGATTGGGTCTGCTCTATTACAAATTAGGTGCTTGGCTCGGTTGATATGAGATCGGCGCTCAGCTTACTTCCGATGCCTCAACCGAGCAAGAGGGCTGGCCGGCCCTCCTGCACCTGTGGCTTGCACGAAATATTGTGGCTTCGCCATACCCTCCGTACCGGCTAATCGAACCGGTGCTGACTCGCTCCCAGCTCGACAGCACCTTTCGCCGCGTCCATGCGGCCTGTAAACTTTGTCGGCAATATTCCTGATTGCGCTCAAGGTCAACAGAGAGAATCTAAAAGCCTACCCTCTCTTTTATCACCCCAGAATCCCTTTCACTATTTGCACATCCTGAATCCCTAATCCGGTTAAATCCGCTAAGGTAATCTGCTGATCATTGTCTCTGAAAGGTACGCCCTGAGCTAAAGCTGTACCCATCTCGATTAAGGAGTGATGCGCTAATAGCCGCTGTTGAAATGCGGATGAAATTTCACCAAATTCAGTACATTGCGCCCATGAATCTACCAAAATTTTATCCGCTTTTGCCACCAGCTCCGGTGCCAGTTCGTGTTTACCTGCACCATCAGCTCCGACGGCGGTAATGTGAGTGCCGGGCTGGATATCAGCAGCATGCAAAATAGCCTCCCTGCTAGGGGTGGTGGTGACAATAAACTGGCAGTGACGGCCTAACTCCGCAGCATCCAAGGTGGTATTGACTTCAAAACCTTCCTCTTCAGCATATTGGCGGTATTCTTCTAATGCGGTTTCACTGCGCCCCCAAACCCATAGCTGGCGGCATGAAATCACACTTTTCAGATACATCAGGTGTAACCGTGCCTGCATACCGGTACCGATGATACCGATGGCGTTGATATGTTGTGGTGCGCAAAGTTCGGCAACGATACGCCCGGCCAGTGCAGTACGCAAAGCTGTTAGCCACCCCTCATCGAGCAATATCGCTTGAGCCTCGCCGGTAAGGGCGGAAAAGGCCATCATCAGCCCTTGGTTGCTGGCTAGCCCTTGGGCTGGGTTATCATAAAAACCGCCTGAAACCTTCACTACAAACTGGTTATCACCCTGCAAATAGCCACTTTTAATACAGCAATCGCCGTTGGCTTGCTCAAACAGCAAATGTTGCACTGGGGGCATTTGCACTTGCTGCTGGCTATAGGCAATAAAGCCCTCTTTGAGCAGCAAGGTGATGGCATCTGCATCGAATTTGTCGAGAATCTGTTGTTTATTCAGGATTAGCATTCGCTGATGGCTCCCAGATATTTCTCCAATACGATATTTTTACCACACAGCACCACCGCGACCTTCTTACCTTGCCAATCGGGGGCTAATTTCAGCGCTGCCGCTAAGGCTACGCCGGCGGCACCTTCAATCATCCAGCGGTCAGTGCGGGCAATCAAGCGCATGGCATCTTTGATTTCCTGCTCGCTTACCAACACTTTTTGGTCGATTAACGTCTGGCAAAGCGCGAAGGTAATCGCGCCGGGTTCAACACCACCGGCAGTACCGTCGGACAGGGTTTCTTGTTCAGCCACTTCCTGAATTTGACCATTTTGCAGGCAGGTGTACATACTGGTGGCATTGGCAGGCCAGCAACCAATCACTTTTGTTTTATCCGATAACGTCTTCAAAACCGTCGCAACTCCGGAAATCAGGCCACCGCCACCGACTGCCACAAATACAGCATCGAGATCCGGTTGCTGCTCAACTATCTCCATGCCACAGGTGCCTTGCCCAGCAATAACCTGTTGATCGTTATAAGGGGAAATATAAACTTTTCCCTGCTGATCCGCCGCAGTACTGGCAGCAAGTTCCGCATTTAAGGCATCCCCGGGTATCAGCTCAATATCTCCACCCAGTGCACGAATAACGTCCAATTTGATAGCTGCCGCCTGCTCTGGTGCATAAATGGTGGATTTCACCCCAGCCAGTTTCCCCGCTAGCGCCATCGCCTGCCCGTGGTTACCGGTAGAGGCCGTGATAACCCCTTTTTGGCGCTGTTCATCGGTTAATAAACGCAGCTTGTTACTGGCTCCGCGAAACTTAAAAGAACCGGTGTGTTGTAAGTGCTCACACTTGAGATAGATCTCGCAGCCACTGTGTTGTGATAGCAACGGGCTGTATTCCAGTGGCGTTACTCTCACTTGTGGGCGTAATACTTGGTGAGCTTCTTTAATCGCATCGAATAAGGTGGTCATCTTGGTTCCTTTATAGTTTTATTTTTCAATAGATTACTTGCAACAAACTGCGGGCAGCCCTCAGGGAATCTGTATGCCATAATGACATACAGATTTAGCAAAAAAACGTTATTGCAACCTAACATAAAAGAGTTGATAGCATGAACATGCAAAAACACGATTTCACACAGGAGCAGCAACTCACCTTTGATCCCAGAAGTCATCAGCTTACCAACATCAATGTCTGGACGCCGGACAGCCAATGGCTGGCTTATGATGTACGGCCTAATGGCAGTACGTTTAGTGGATTAACGATTGAGCGGGTGAATTGCATAACCGGTGAGATTGAGGTTATTTATCGCGCTCAGCATGGCGCTCATGTTGGCGTGGTGACCGTTAGCCCTGATATGCCAGCGCGCTATGTGTTTATTCACGGGCCAGAACACCCGGATAGCCACTGGCATTATGATTTCCATCACCGGCGAGGTGTGATTGTCACTGAACCAGACAGAGAACTGGCCGTCACGTTGGATGCGATGGATATCAGCCCGCCCTATACTTCCGGCGCATTGCGTGGTGGTAGCCATGTGCATGTTTTTAGCCCCGATGGTAGTCGCCTTAGCTTTACCTATAACGACCATGTGCTACACGAGCGAGATCCGGAGTTGGATTGCCGCAATGTCGGTGTAGCCCTGCCTCTGCATGGTGTCAATCCGCCAAAACAACATCCGCGTGAATATAATGGCAGCCACTTTTGTGTTTTGGTCAGCAGTACCACACCGACACCTCAGGCTGGAACTGACCAGATAAACCGCGCTTATGAAGAAGGGTGGGTTGGATCGCAAGGCTATCTGAAAGCAGACGGTACCCACCAGCGTTGGGCATTGGCATTTATCGGTGACACCCTCTCAGCGCAGGGTGAGAAAGTCCCGGAAATCTTTATTGTTGATTTGCCCGAACATGACAGAGACTACGCCCGAGCAGGTGAAAAACCACTGCAAGGAACAGAAACCACACTGCCTGCGCCACCTACGGGAGTAACTCAGCGGCGGATAACCTACACCGCCGAACGGCGTTTTCCTGGCCTCACGACCCACCCGCGCCATTGGTTACGCTCATCGCCGGATGGCAGCGCCATTGCCTGCTTGATGAAAGACGATAACGGAATAGCGCAGCTATGGTTGGTTTCCCCCAATGGTGGCGAGCCGCGACAGCTCACATCGTGCCAGGGGGGGATTCAATCTGCGTTTAGCTGGCGGCCACAGGGGGATTGCCTGGCATTTGTGTGTGATAACAGTGTGATGCTATGTGATAGCCGCTCCGGTCAATTGCACCGCCTGACGGCCCGTAGTGTCGCTACGCCGTTGGCCGATGCGGTCGTGTTCTCACCCGATGGTAATAAAGTAGCATTTATGCGAGAAATAGATGGCTTGGTGCAAATCTTCACTGTGAATGTGTGCTAGCCCCTTAAGGTTATGCTTATAGAGGCTGGTGGGGCGGTGGTTTACTGTATCGGTGCGCTGACCGTCTGTGCCGCCTGCTGATTTTGTGCTTCCGACTGGCGGATGCGTTCACGCGGGGAACTGGCCATTTTATCCTCACTGTCCGAGCGCAAGTAATCATACGGCAGTAACAGGGTGTCCATCACTGCGGATAACGGCAAATCTACCGCCAGCAAGGGGCGCAGTGCCCAGCCGGTATTGTCATCTTTAAGCATGGCGACATTGGCTTCAGTGCCGGAGTAATAACCCTGACTGCTGCTGGTGTGGGTCATGATACTTGAACAACCACTAACGAACAGCAATGAAAAACCGGTAACAAAAGGGATAACTGTATTTTTCATTGTTCTTTTCAGCTCTCATTATACCGGGGAGTTACAGGTTACAACTTTCAACCCACCATCTATGCCAGGTTTTGACATGATTTTACACAACCTTACAGACAGTTCCTATGGTGAAAGATTCAGTCTTGTGAGGTAAATTTATCTAAGTGTAAGTTATAGCAGCGCATTTATCGAATAATGAAATTAATAAACTTCTTATTAAGATTTTTCTTGTGAACTTTTTTTGATTTTGCTCTTGAAAAGAAGATTACCGACCTCATTTTATTATCAGGTCAGAGAGAATATGCCGACAGGGTATTCAGACCAACAGCCTGTCCAGAGTGGAAGGCTTAATACAAAATATGACAACATCCTTGCTAATATATTTAGGAGGCAATTTTTATGCGTAATTCCGAGCTTGCTCCATTGTATCGCTCAGCTATCGGTTTCGACCGGTTGTTCAATCTATTAGAATCCGGCCAGAACCAGAGTAATGGCGGTTATCCTCCCTATAATGTCGAGTTGGTCGACGAAAATAACTACCGCATTGCGATCGCGGTGGCGGGCTTTGCAGAACAAGAACTGGAGATAGTCACCCAGGATAACTTGTTGATTATTCGTGGTTCTCGTGCAGGTGAACCTGTACAACGGACTTATTTATATCAAGGTATCGCCGAACGTAATTTTGAGCGTAAATTCCAGTTGGCTGAACATATCAAAATTAAAGGGGCCAACTTAGTGAATGGCTTACTGTATATCGATCTCGAGCGGCTGGTGCCTGAAAGTATGAAACCACGGCGTATTGAGATTAAATAATCAGGTTAATAAATGTTTTTCAATAATGTGATCGAGTCACATTATTAATAACTGAGCCAAGCTTGCCGTAATCGGGGGCTGATCGGCTTTCTATTATCTCGCTTCCTGGAAGGAGTTATATTTATGCGTAATTATGATTTGTCACCTTTACTTCGTCAGTGGATTGGTTTTGATAAACTGGCCAGTTCAATGCAAGGCGGTCAGGAGCCTCAAGGGTTCCCGCCATATAATATTGAGAAAACTGATGATAACCACTATCGCATCTCACTGGCATTAGCCGGTTTTAAACAGAGCGAGCTGGACATCGAAGTGGAAGGCCCACGTCTGACGGTGCGCGGTAAGCCTGCACCAGTAGAAAGACAGGTTGAATACCTGCACCAAGGCTTGGTACGTAAAGAGTTCTCACTGACCTTTACGCTGGCGGAGCATCTGAATGTCGATAATGCTCAGTTTGACAATGGTTTGCTGCACATTGATCTGCTGCGCCAGGTGCCGGAGGCACTGCAACCTCAGCGTATTACTATCGGTAATGCAGCACCTGCGGAGCGTCAGGTATTGGATAGCCCGGCCGCAACCGAGCACACAGAACAGCAGTAATTATGATGACCGGTGCCTCTGCCTGAGGTGCCGGTAACGAATCCCCCTCTCCTTGTTTTGTCCTTATTAGTATTAAACTTTTCCGTGTTTATTTTTTCACCGGAGAGTTTTCCCACTCTCCGGTGCATTTTGTGGTGTATCCCACATTCAACCGCCTCTCCTTCTGACAGAATCCCTACTAATTGTAAGAATTTAAGGCCACATGTGAATTTCGTAACGTATGGTTTTTGTAGCAACATATGTGACCGACCGGTTTTTAAACTTGGGCAAGGAAGTGATCTATGAGTGCTATCGCCCTCACCGTCAGTATGTTGGCGCTGGTCGCCGTATTGGGGTTATGGATCGGTAATTGGAAGATATATGGTGTGGGGTTAGGTATCGGCGGGGTGCTATTTGGCGGCATTATTGTGGGCCATTTTGCACAAACCTATGACGTTGTTCTTAACGGAGATATGCTGCATTTCATTCAGGAATTTGGCCTGATTCTGTTTGTTTACACGATAGGGATTCAAGTCGGGCCGGGGTTCTTCTCCTCACTGCGGGTATCGGGGTTGCGGCTTAATTGCTTTGCTATTTTGATGGTGATTGTCGGTGGGTTGGTGACGGCAATTATTCATAAATTATTTGCCGTGCCGCTGCCGATTATTTTGGGCGTGTTCTCAGGTGCGGTTACCAATACACCGGCGCTGGGGGCGGCACAGCAAATTTTGACCGATTTAGGTTCGCCACCCCAGTTGGTCAGCCAGATGGGGATGGGCTACGCGATGGCCTATCCATTCGGCATTTGCGGTATTTTGCTGGTAATGTGGCTGATCCGTTTATTCTTTAAAATCAACGTTGATCGTGAAGCGAAAGAGTTTGATAGCAGTCATGGGCAGAACCGTGAGTTGCTGCAAACCATGAATGTGGCGGTACGTAACCCCAATCTGCATGGATTATCGATGCAGGATGTGCCGCTGCTAAACAGTGATGAAGTGGTCTGTTCCCGCTTGAAGCGCGGTGACTTGCTGATGGTGCCGTTGTCGGCCACCGTGATTGAACTGGGTGACTATCTGCATTTAGTCGGGCAGCGCGAAGCCTTGGAGAAAGTGCGACTGGTGGTGGGGGAAGAGGTGGATGTCACCTTGTCGACCTCCGGCACGGCATTACAAACCGCCCGTGTGGTGGTGACCAACGAAGCGGTATTAGGTAAAAAAATCCGCGATCTTAATCTGAAACAGAAGTATGACGTGGCGATCACTCGACTTAACCGAGCGGGTATCGAGCTGGTAGCCAGTAACAGCGCCAGCCTGCAATTCGGTGACATTCTAAATCTGGTCGGTCGTCCGGAAGCTATTGAGGCTGTTTCTGCTGTTGTGGGAAACGCACATCAGAAACTACAACAAGTTCAGATGCTGCCGGTCTTTATTGGTGTCGGTCTGGGGGTGTTGTTAGGGTCAATTCCCTTGTTTATTCCGGGGTTTCCGGCGGCATTACGGCTCGGGCTTGCCGGTGGCCCACTGGTGGTCGCACTTATTCTTGGCCGTATCGGCAGTATCGGTAAGCTGTATTGGTTTATGCCGCCGAGTGCTAACCTGGCGTTGCGTGAATTGGGGATTGTGCTGTTCTTATCAGTGGTTGGGCTGAAGTCTGGCGGTGATTTTATCAATACGCTGGTTAACGGCGATGGGCTGGCATGGATTGGTTACGGGGCAATGATTACCGGTATCCCGTTGCTGACGGTGGGGATTCTGGCGCGCATGTTGGCCAAAATGAACTATCTGACACTGTGCGGCATGTTAGCCGGTTCAATGACTGATCCACCGGCATTGGCTTTTGCTAATGGTTTACACCCAACCAGTGGCGCGGCGGCACTCTCTTATGCCACGGTTTACCCGCTGGCAATGTTCTTACGAATCATGTCGCCGCAGATACTCGCCGTGCTGTTTTGGACACTGTAGCTCCCCTTCGTCCTTGAAGTTGCAGGGGTGTTAGCTGCACGCACCCACCCGAATCACTTACTTGTGTAAGCTCATCGGGATGTGTTTGCTGGCTGCCTACCTGCAACTCCAATGCCTTTGGGTATGGTTTTATTTCGTTAGAAAATCACTTTGCTTCCTGAAATGCCAACTCAATCTCTTCGGCCAGAATCGCCACACCTTTTTCGATCTGCTCTGGTGCGGGAACATAGTTCATCCGCATACATTGATGGGTATGCGGCCAGTCATAACCCAAACCGGGGAAGAAATAGTGGCCCGGCACCATCAACACGCCGCGTTTTTTCAGGCGTTGATACAACAGCTCGGTGCTGATTGGCAAATCTTTAAACCACAGCCAGAGGAATATCGCCCCTTCCGGTTTGTGGATCAGGCAACGTTCTGGTGGCAAGTATTTGCGCAGAATAGCGATAGTTTGCTGTACCCGCTCAAAATAGAATGGCCGGATAACCTCGTTGGATAATCGCAATAAATCACCGCGCTCAATCATTTCGGCGGCAATCGCTGGCCCCATGCTGCCCGGTGATAAGCTGATAATGCCATTCATATTGGTGATAGCCGAAATCACTTTCTCATCGGCAATCACAATTCCGCAGCGCGAACCCGGCAGACCCAGTTTCGACAAGCTCATGCACAGAATGATATTCGGATTCCACAACGGTGTTGCATCGGAAAAGATAATGCCAGGGAACGGCACGCCATAAGCATTATCAATTAATAGCGGAATGTCATGCTGCTGGGCGATAGCATCAAGGCGAATTAGCTCTTCGTCGGTAATCACATTGCCGGTCGGGTTGGTCGGCCGCGATACACATATCAGGCCAATATCATCGCTAATGTTGAGGTGTTCAAAATCGACGTGATATTTGAATTGCCCTTCTGGCAGTAATTCGATATTCGGTTTGGCAGAAACAAATAAATCTTCGTCCAGCCCGGCATCGGCATAACCGAGATACTCTGGTGCCAGTGGGAATAGCACTCGACGGCGGGTGCCATCAGCGTACCGGCCAGCGAATAAGTTAAATAAGTAGAAAAATGCGCTCTGACTACCGTTTGTCAGTGCAATATTCTGTGGCTCAATTTGCCAACCCAGCTCGTCGCGCAGCATTTTTGCCAGCGATTTTAGCAGTAAATCCTTACCTTGTGGCCCGTCATAATTACACAATGCCTCGGTCAATTGGCCGCGTTCCAGCATCTCCTGACACAATTGCTGGAAGTAGGCATCCATCTCTGGAATATGGGCCGGGTTGCCACCACCAAGCATGATGGAGCCTGGTGTTCTCAGGCCATCGTTGAGGTCATCCATCAGTCTGGTAATACCCGCGTAGCGGGTGAATTTATCGCCGAAAAGTGAAAACTTCATAAATGAAAATTTATTGTTATCCGTAAGTGAACAAGCACCATACTCGCAGATAAAAGCGGACGCAATGCGGAAGTTTTTCTTCCTTTCGTGTGAAAATAGCGACAGTAAACACTATTGCGGGATAATGCACTGCGCTACTCTTTTTTGTCCCCACCCCAAATTGCCACTATTTTATCTGCTGGATACGGACGGGTAAAGGCATATTAATCAGTGTGTTGCTGAGTGTTTTGAATGCCTGAACCGATCGCCGGGTGATGGTCGCTGAATTGGCTCACTTTCTGCCAATGCGTCAACAGTGCGCCTTTTTCTCCTGTTAGTTCGTTCCAGTTCATATCCGAGCGGGTTTCTTACGGGGAGTCTGATCCGGTGGGGCGAACTCTCGACCACTTTCATCACCATAGAATAGCGCAAAATAAACGGTGGCATTTTGCCCGCTAAAGGGCGTGCCTGTTGGGTTCGGGCTGACTCAAGAAGCAGTACACCCCCGCTATAGGGAGGAGGGCTGCGGTGGCGGGGTTTTAGCCTGCGATCAGGCCCGTGGATGTGTTTAAACTTGCTTCAACACCTGTGGATTCACGCAGTTTTCAGTGACGGTGCCGGTCAGTGCGGCAATCAGGTTATTCACGGCACTGGCTGCCATGTTGTAACGGGTTTCACGCGTGGCGGAGCCAATATGAGGCACGGCAACCACATTGCGTAACTTGAGTAATGGTGAATCTACCGCCAGCGGTTCTTGCTCAAACACATCTAACCCGGCGGCGTGGATCGTGCCATCTTGCAGTGCAGCAATCAGCGCTTGCTCATCCACCACCGGCCCACGGCCAGCATTAATCAGAATTGCACTGGATTTCATTTTAGCTAATTGGTCACGGCCAATCATATGGTAAGTCTGCTTGGTCAGTGGCAGGGTGATACAAAGGAAATCCACTTCCTCCAATAAGGTATCCAATGAACAATGGCGCGCACCAAAGCGCTTTTCTGCTTCTTCGTGTGGCCGGCGGCTGGTGTACAATACTGGCATGTTGAAACCAAAATGTGCGCGTTGCGCCAGTGCCAATCCAATCCGGCCCATACCAAGGATACCGATGGTTTTATGATGAACATCAACGCCATACCAGTCATCTCCAATGCTATCCTGCCACTCACCGGCTTTTACGCGCTCGGCTAATTCTACGACCCGACGTGCGCAAGAGAGTACCAGCGCCATCAGGGTGTCAGCGACGGTTTCCGTCAGCGCGGTTGGGGTATGCATCAGCAGTACGCCACGTTGGTTTAGGGCATCAACATCAACGTTGTCATAACCGACAGAAATGGTTGAAACGGCACGTAAACGCGGTATGAGCTGTAAAAAGTCGTGATCGATTTTTCCACCAGAACCGATAAGCCCCTCCGCTTGTTGCAGCGCAGTCAATAGCTCCGACTGATTATCCGGTGTTAAACCCTCAAAGCTGTTTACGGTGAAATGTTGTTCTAAACGCTGATGCAGATCGGTAGGAATACTTTTGTACAGAACAATAGATGGCTTCATTGCAACCTCAATGACTTTGGGTAAATAAGATTAAGATTTAAAGCCAGCATACCAGCGAATACCAATGCGGGATCAAGCACTAATCTGCACCATCATGTGATGGCGCATGAAAAGCCAACTCACTTTGGCAGGTTGGCCGCCGTGTTTTATAGCGCGTCGCTGCGGGTTCTGCTGTTAACCACAGCCGATTCTGAGCGGATAGCAGCACAACGTAGCGCGGTAATGATGGCGAGAGCTGGCGCAATGGCATACAGGGTAAACAGCCAGTGGGCTGTATTCTCTGCGCCAATGACACCGCCGGGGTCATTCAGGCCAGACAGGTTCGCGACCATGCCTGCCAGTGCTGCGCCTACTGCGGTGGCAAACATCTGCACCGTCGTAATTGAGGCACCGGCGATATCCTTATCTTCTTCCGCAGCAACTTGCAAAATGCGCGTCAACAAGTGTGGCCAGCCGAAACCGATACCAAAACCCACCAATGTCAGTGCGATTGCGATCGGGGCCATATGTGCCCAACCGCCGACTGATCCTGCTGGCATCAGCATAGACAGCACCACTAATCCCACTAATACAATGATGGGGCCGCTGATAATCGCCCAGCGAATACCCGCTTTTTTCCAACCGGCACTCATTACTTCAGATATTGTCCAGCCCGCAGCCATAGCGGCAGCAATATAACCGGAAATCAACGGTGATTGGCCGTGCAGGGTTTGCAAGAAATAAGGCACAAAAATCTCACTGGTCATACCGATCACCAATAATGAAATAGTGATATAAAGTGCCGCCAGAGGGGAGTTGAGGCGCAGGGCATCTCTTGGCAGTAAACGCGAGGTGGCGCGGGACTCGATACGCAATAACAGCAGCAGCAGCAGGGCTGCCACCACCATCCCCGCGATATTGGTCAGCCCACTATTGGCAATGCTGCTGGCTGAGATGGTCAGCACAATTGCCGTCAGCAGCACTAATTGCGTCACTGGCAGAGTGGCGGTCGTGGCAGTGCTGGCGCGGCCCGCTGGCAGAATGCGCCAGGTAAAAATGGCATAAATCAGTGTGATGGGCAGTAATGTCCAAAAAGCGAAGCGCCAGGCATCCAATTCAGCAAAAATCCCGCCAATTGCCGGGCCAATCAGCGTGGCAACCCCCCACATGCCGGAGATGAGCGCCATTGCTCGCGGCCATAGCGATTGCGGGAAAACCAGATTAATCATGGCGTAAGAAAGCGCAAACAGGAAACCGCCGCCTAATCCCTGAACGGTTCGGCCCACCAACATCAGCGGCATATTCGGTGCCAGCGCACACAGGGCGCTGCCTAACATAAAAGCTAATGAAGCCACAAGATAGGCGCTGCGCGGGCCGTAACCACTGAGTAAACGGGCGGAAAGGGCGGAGCCGAGAATGGATGCTGTGACAAATAATGTGGTGTTCCAGGCGTACAGATTCAGCCCACCGATATCCAACACCACCGAAGGCAGAATGGTCGTAGCAATATAGATATTGATCGCATGTAACACTACGCCACCGGATAGTGCGATCGCAAAAGCCGCATTTTTACCGGAAAACAGGTCACGCCAACGGCTTGCATCATTTATTATCACGTTTCTTTCCTGCCAGAAGTCTGGTTGTTGAGTTAGTTTCATTGTTACGATAAAGTTAAACAAGTTAATTCTTGGAATAACTTAGGCCAGTCAGCAATAATAAGTCAAGCATATGCTTGGAAAATAGAGAGCGAACCGTCATTGACCAGAGATAAAACGCATCAATAACGCCGGGGAAGATATGAATACCGACCATACTACCAGTCAGCCGCAATCTGTCGGTGAACGCCTGCTGATGCTGCTCAAAACCCGTGGCCCACTGCAAGCGAGTGATGCCGGAAATATCCTTGGTACCACCGGCGAAGCGGCGCGCCAGCAGTTTGTTAAACTGGCGAAAGAGGGCTTGGTAGTGTCTGAGGCGCAAACGCGCGGGGTGGGCAGGCCGATTCAGCTATGGCGATTAACCGAGGCCGGTAACGTACGTTTTCCTGATGCGCACGGTGAACTGACCGTGCAACTGTTGCGTTTAATCCGCACGCAATTGGGGGAGAGTGCTTTGGATGCGCTGATCGATAGCCGTGAACAGGAAACGTGCAGCCAATATTGTCAGGCGATGGTGGGAATCAGCAATGTCGCGGAGCGAGTCGAGCGGTTGGTGGCTATCCGTAGTCGTGAAGGGTACATGGCAGAATCACAGGTGGAAGCCGACGGATCGTTGTTATTAATTGAAAATCATTGCCCGATTTGCGCGGCGGCCACTCATTGTCAGGGTTTTTGCCGAGCGGAGTTAGCGGTGTTTCAGCAGGTACTAGGGGTGCCCGTCGAGCGTGTGGAGCATATATTATCCGGCTCCCGTCGCTGCACTTATCGTATCAAGCTGGAATAATTATGATGACCGGAAGGTTGTCACCATGAAGAGAATGCGGATAAAACCAAAAGTATTATCCGCATAGAGGCTGCTGGTGTTACAGCGGACTTAAGGTGATTTCAACCCGGCGATTTTGCGCTTTACCGGCGGCGGTGCTGTTAGTTGCGACCGGATTGTCCGGCCCAGCGCCACTGGTGCGAATACGGTTAGCCGCCACGCCCTGTACGATGAGCGTACTGCCTACGCTATCGGCGCGCTGTTGCGAAAGGGTCATGTTATGCGCTCTGGCACCGGTGCTATCGGTATAGCCGGTCACATTGACGGCGGTTTTATCATACTCTTTCAGCACCATCGCCACGCCAGTTAAGGTATTGGCACCTGCCGGTTTTAGGTTGCTGCTATCGGTATCAAACGTGACATTATTGGGCATATTCAATACGATATTGTCGCCTTGACGCGTGACGCTAACACCGGTACCACTCATTTTTTCACGCAGTTTGGCTTCCTGCACATCCATGTAATACCCCGCCCCACCTCCCAACGCGGCACCGGCAGCTGCACCAATTAACGCCCCTTTGCCTCGGTCGTGTTTGGATGATGACAACATGCCGATCCCTGCACCTAAGGCCGCACCGATGCCGGCACCGTAACCGGATTTTCCAGCCTGTGATTCGCCGGTATAGGGATTGGTGGTACAAGCGGAGAGTGTCAGCGCGACAGAAATGGCGGTCACCGTGACCAGAATGCGTTTTTTCATTGAATTTCCCTTAAATGGCATTCTATTTCGGCGAAAAGTGGATAACGTCGCCCAATAGTAAATAATAAAAATGATTAACCAGCGTTAAGTACAGTAGCAGGTATTTACCTGCCATCGTTATCCGGCAAAATAGCGGCGAATACCATTGAGAAAACTCTCATAGTGTTAGGTATTTAGCGTGAATGTTGGGTTTATCGACGAAAAAAGCACAGAAAAGCGCTTTATATCGAGGTGGGATACTCTCAAAACTCATCATGATGAAAGCCAAGTTTTGTGCTTACCCGGGCTGCGGGCTGAGAAATAACACGAGAACGTATCATTTTCACCCCGTGTTGTTGTAGATAATGCGCCAACCCGTGTAATGCTGCGCTTCCAGCACCGCGTACACTTCCTTCATTATCCGGTTCCAGTACATAGTTTGGGTCAGTGACAAAAAACGCAATACGGTAGTTTTCATGGCTGTTTTCGAAAGATTCATCTCTTCTGGCGGCCAGAATACTGACAATATCTCCTTGTAGCCGGACAGCCACATATACATAGTCCTCCTCAGGAGCGAGCAATTCGCTATACAGGAAATAACTGTTGGATCGCCCCGCATCAAGAGTCCTGTCAGACTCTGACCAGAATTCATTGGTGGTGGCGTAGTAATGCACAGGAACTGCATGATAAATATCAGACCAGGCAGTCAGTGCTGCCCTGGCATCGTCCATCAAAGGGCCATCAATCCCTGGCTGGCCCGGAATTGTAGTATCAAGGATATCGACATCAAAATATAAATCGGGGTGGGTCACCCACTCGCCGTTTTCACGAACCCGCACCGCGGGCCGGTCAGTGGGGTAATGATAAGAAGCTAATGAGAGTGAATAGGTTCCTAATGGCAAGCGCTGGGCAGCCGCGGGAGTTGCTGCCGCCGTGGTGGGGTTGTGTGTCAGATAGCGTGCGTAATTTAAGCGCGTATATTCGAATGCCTGAGAGATTTGACGGATGGCCTCGTCCTGCCCCAGGTTACGTATCACTTCCCGAACTTCATTCACCAGACGGCTTTCTGCTGCCGGATCGCTAGCTGCGTAACCTGTCGTATCATTCTCATAAATTTGTTGTAATACCCGACGCAGAACATCAATAGTCCAGTCGCGCATTGAATCACCAAATAGCAAGGTAAAGTCCGCTAATATGCGGGATACCCATAGCGAGCAGTGCATATCTACATCACGGGGGTAGCGTTCGGCGAGGATCTTTTCCATCGATGTTTTACAAAACTGTGCAGTGGCCGGTAACGTGAGTGCCTGATTATGGAGCTGAGTTTGGATTTGAGTTAAGGTCAGTGCCACGCGACTATTATCGGACGAATGGGGTTGTGGTTTAAGTAACGCTGAATCACCTGCGACTAAGACTGCTTTATCTTTATTTTCATCAGAAAACCATTGTTTGACCTTATGCCATAGTTCATCGCCCTGATTGCAACGGCTGTGAGTGACGTAATTATAAATCGCCAGTGCGGGAATAAATGTACAGCCTAATGTTCCGGCGGTATCCCGTTCGCTTCTGTGGTGTACAGACTGAATATCTTCATTATTGGCTGCCATCACGATTTGGTCGATGACCAGCGGATGCTTACTGGTGTTATTAATAATGATGGCTGAGGTTTCTATTGGGCGATCAAAGGGCGCTTTAGCCATCGTTATAGTGGGGGATAAGGCTATCTGTTCGGTGCCACGGCTTTCCATAAAGTCCAGTGCGATACTGTTTCTATTAAGATGGAATAATAGGGAAAATCTATCTGTCTCTGGTTGAACACGAAATATCAATGGCTCATTATTATGTGAATTAAAAATGATAACTTCTCTTTTAGAAAACCAAATTATGGAGCCTGACGATAATTCCACCATAAAATCACTCTGGTCATTAATATCAAAACTCAATAAAACCTGTTTGCTGGCGTAGTTGAGATTATCCCATTTTCGTGTAAAGATATCTGATAACGGCAATTGCCTTCTTTTTAAAATCACGCAGCGTTCACTACAACCTTCTATAGGAGCATTAATAACACTAATACTGCTGATTGCATTATCCATATATAAATAAGCTAGATCTCTCTGCCCGATTGATTCAGTTAAGTTAAAATATGGTGGGCTATAATCGTCATTTTTATATATGGTGGCTAGCATTCCATCTGGAATATGAATTGATGAGGTTTTATCATTCCCTATCAGGGTGTCATCTGTTTCATAAAGATCTATTTTATCCCCATTGAAAAAACATCTTGAATTACCCTCTAACTTATCATCTGAATATAAACAGACCTTTCTATTGTTAATGTAATCAATATATTCTTTATTAGTGTGAAAGTTCTGCATTGGTTTAGTGTGGTCAATGTCAGTATCATTGGCTTCTGCAAAAAATGATATTATTGAATTAATTAATATTGTTTTAATAATTAAGTTTTTTAATATCTTCATATATTCCCTATTTATATTGAAAAGTAATGTGAAAAGCTAAATATCAAAGCTCATTATGTTGAGCACCGAAATTTATACTAATTTTTGCCGCTGATTGGGAAACAACATCCGCTCGTATTACTTTCACCCCCTTTTCTTTCAGATAATGGGCTAATTCATGTCCTGCGACGGTACCCGCACCACGAATACTCCCTTCTGCTGCTGGATTTAGCACATTAGAGGGTGCGGTAATCGCGGCATGAATATTATATATTTCTTCGTTAATAGAATAAGTTACGGCAGATAATACATGAATGATTTCTCCGGCCAATCTCACCACAACGAACAGGTGGTCGTTAGGCTCCTCCAATGCGTGGAGCAGAATAGAATTGGTTGCTTGCATGGCAAAGAGAGTGCCTAGCTGAGTACGCCTTATCTGCTCATCGTCGTGCGGGGTTAGATGGAGATATTGTAAAAAATCGGTCTGACTCCACTCTCTGACTGCCGCCAGGATGTCAGCAACGGCAGACTCATTTGGTTCATTCAGTATCTCCACTTCAAAATGTAAATCGGGCCGAGCCACCCATTCACCGTTCTCGCGAATACGTACTGGAGGTAACACGGCAGGATACTGATAAGATTCCAGAGAGAGTGAGTAGAGACCTAATGGCAGGCTCTGCGCCGCATCTGGTGGGGTAATTGTCGTGGGGTTATGCTCAATAAAGGTGGCATAATTTAAGCGTGCATATTCCAATGCATGAGTGATTTGCCGAATTGTTTCAACCAAACCCAGCCGTTCTACGGCTTGCCTGACTTCACCGACCAGATGATCCTCAGTGGCTTGATCGCGACCGGCATAGCCGGTCGCCTGTTGTGCATCAATCCGTGTAATAACATCCTGTAGTTGCTGTGGTGTCCAGCTCTGCACGGAATGACCGAATAATGTCGTAAAGTCAGCTAATATACGTGATACCCACTGCGGACAATTATCATCCGGGCTACGTGGATAGCGCGCAGCGAGGATATTATCGATTGGTTTTTTACAGAATCGTGCCGTGGCGGGTAATGTCAGTGCCTGATGATGTAACTGCGTATTGAGTTTACTTAATGTTAGCGTGATCGGGTGGGGTTCGTTATCCCTATTCTTGGGGAGGGAAGGTTGTGGTTCAAGTAATGGCGAGTTGCCGATGATCAATACTGCGTTGTCTTTGTTATCATCAGAAAACCAATGCGATATTTGACGCCATAATTTCTCCGCCTGATCACAATGGCTATGAGTGATATAATTATAAATTGCCAATGCAGGGATGAAGGTACAGCTTAATATTCTGGCGGCATCCCGTTCAATTCTTCTGTGAATGATGTATTCACTATGATCTGTTATTCCGGTTTCACTTTGATATTGGTCTTCAGGATGTAAATAAGACCATCCACTGTTAGAATTATCGGCAATGGCTAACGGCGACCATGCAATTAAGAGAATTAACGCTACTTGGGTGCTTATCAATATCCTTGGCATAATAAATCCCTCACTTATTTCTACCAGAAATAGATTCGGGAATAGAGTAATGCGGTTGTCTGTTTGATACCGCTATCAAAATTTGTCAGGTAATAGATGAAATCAAGCGATGTTAATAAATTGGCCGCTGCCAATGTAGGGTCATAATCGTATTTTTAGTTTCGGTATTATACGTTTTTCCTATTACGGTAAATCCCTGTTTACGGTAGAAGTGGCAGGCACGCAGGTTTCGTTGATAAACCTCTAGCGTCAAAGTGCTGTAATGTTGTTGCGCGTAACTCATCAACGCCTGACCGACCCCCTTGCCGTAGAACGGCTGGGCGACAAACAGTGCCCCCACCAGTTGCTCTGCCAAGATACTGATAAATCCAGCAATTTGACTCTCATTGCCAGTGGGTTTTGGGTGTAAATACACCCAGGATTTTGCTGCTGGCAGGTAAGTGTTTCGTACCAACGGGGCGCTCTCGTGCCAATATTGTTCGGCAATAAAAGGATGCGCGGCAATAGTGCTGGTGAGCCACAATTGCATCACGGCATCAAGATCACCGGGTTGATACGCTCTAATCATTTCGCTGCATTATCTGGGTGGCAAAAGCAGCTCGCCAGATGATCGTTCACCAGCCCACTGGCTTGCATAAATGCATAACAGATGGTGGATCCGATAAACTTAAAACCCCGCTTTTTCAATTCTTTAGACATCGCATCAGAGGTTGGTGTGGTTGCTGGCGATTCAGCCAAACACCACCAATGGTTAATTTTGGGTTCACCATCGACGAAACCCCAGATAAAGCGCGAAAAATCTTCACCGTTAGCTTCCATCGCCAGGTAAGCCTGCGCATTGGTAATAATCGCCTGAATTTTACCCCGATGGCGGATGATGCCGCTATCCAGTACCAGCTTTTCAACCTCTTCTGGCCCCATTTTCGCCACACGAATCGGATCAAAGTTATGGAAGCACTTGCGATAGTGTTCACGTTTTTTCAGCACCGTTATCCACGAAAGCCCTGCCTGTTGCCCTTCAAGGCAGATCATTTCAAACAGCGCCTGATTGTCGGTCTGTGGGATGCCCCATTCACTGTCGTGATAAGCCAGATAAAGTGGATCAGAGGTGACCCAACCGCAGCGTTGTAGACTCATAACTCTCTTCCTTTTTATTATCTGTCTCAACAGGGGATGATCGCTGTTCATGGACGGATTAGCAACCTATCGACGGACTCTTTACCTTGGCGGGTATCGAGCCGATTTAGCCGTTTGTATTCAATTTAACGGCAGGTTTTATCAACAAATCCTCGCTGATTGTTGCATCTTACTGGATTCTGGCTGTATATCTTACGGTCAACGGGTATACTGACCCATTCCATTTTAATTCACTTGTATCGCGTGCGAATCCAACATGCAAAAGTTTGATACCAAGACCTTTCAGGGCCTGATCCTGACGTTACAGGACTATTGGGCGCGCCAAGGCTGCACCATTGTTCAACCACTGGACATGGAAGTCGGCGCGGGTACCTCCCACCCAATGACCTGCCTGCGCGCACTTGGCCCTGAGCCAATCGCTGCCGCTTATGTACAACCTTCACGCCGCCCGACCGATGGTCGCTACGGTGAGAACCCCAATCGCCTGCAACACTATTATCAGTTCCAGGTGATTATCAAACCTTCACCAGACAACATTCAGGAACTCTATTTAGGTTCATTGCAAGAGCTGGGTCTGGACCCGTTGATCCACGACATTCGCTTTGTCGAAGATAACTGGGAGAACCCAACGCTGGGTGCCTGGGGCCTGGGCTGGGAAGTGTGGCTAAACGGCATGGAAGTGACGCAGTTCACTTACTTCCAGCAAGTGGGCGGTTTGGAATGTAAACCGGTCACCGGCGAGATAACCTACGGCCTGGAACGTCTGGCGATGTACATTCAGGGCGTAGACAGCGTTTATGACCTGATTTGGTGTGACGGCCCATTGGGTACAACCACCTACGGCGATATTTATCATCAAAATGAAGTGGAGCAATCCACCTATAACTTTGAATACGCCGATGTGGACTTCCTGTTCTCTTGCTTTGAGCAATATGAGAAAGAAGCCCAGTCACTGCTGGCGCTGGAAACTCCGCTGCCGTTGCCTGCTTATGAACGTATTCTGAAAGCTGGCCACACCTTTAACCTGCTCGACGCCCGTAAAGCCATCTCGGTGACTGAGCGTCAGCGTTATATTCTGCGCATTCGTACGCTGACCAAAGCTGTCGCCGAGGCTTATTATGCCTCCCGCGAGGCGTTGGGCTTCCCTATGTGCAAAAAGAATCAGAACTAAGAGGCTGTCATGACTCAACAGACTTTCCTGGTGGAAATCGGCACGGAAGAGCTGCCGCCGAAGGCTCTTCGTTCTCTGGCCGAATCTTTTGCCGCCAATTTTACGGTTGAACTCGATAGTGCCAATTTGCCGCATGGCGAGGTGGTTTGGTACGCCGCACCACGTCGTTTGGCATTAAAAGTCATTAATTTAAGTGCTGCTCAGGCTGATCGTGAAGTCGAAAAACGTGGCCCGGCGATTGCACAAGCATTTGATGCTGAAGGTAAACCCAGCAAAGCGGCTGAAGGTTGGGCGCGCGGCTGTGGTATTACTGTCGATCAAGCAGAGCGTCTGGTTACCGACAAAGGCGAGTGGTTGCTGTATCGCGCGCACGTCAAAGGGCAATCAGCGCAGTTGTTACTGGCGGGGATGGTGAATACCGCCCTGAGCAAACTGCCAATACCTAAATTGATGCGTTGGGGTGATAAAGAAACCCAATTCGTTCGTCCGGTTCATACCGTGACCCTGCTGTTAGGTTCTGAAGTCATTCCTGGTACGGTATTAGGTATCGATTCAGACCGTATTATCCGTGGTCACCGCTTTATGGGCGAAGCTGAATTCACCATTGATAACGCTGACCAATACCCGCAAATCCTGCTGGAGCGCGGTAAAGTCATCGCTGATTATGAATTGCGCAAAACTATCATTAAGCGTGATGCAGAACTGGCCGCGCAGCAGATTGGCGGTATCGCTGATCTGAGTGAAAGTCTGTTGGAAGAAGTGGCTTCACTGGTGGAATGGCCGGTAGTGCTGACGGCAAAATTTGAAGAGAAATTCCTGGCAGTTCCTGCGGAAGCACTGGTGTACACCATGAAAGGTGACCAAAAGTATTTCCCGGTTTACGATGCTACCGGTAACTTGATGCCAAACTTCATCTTTGTTGCCAATATTGAATCGAAAGATCCTCAGCAGATTATCTCGGGTAATGAGAAAGTGGTGCGCCCACGTCTGGCGGATGCCGAGTTCTTCTTTAAAACTGACCGTAAAAAACGCCTGGAAGATAATCTACCGCGTCTGGAAACCGTGCTGTTCCAACAGCAATTGGGCACTCTGCGCGATAAGACGGATCGTATTCAAGCGCTGGCCGGTTGGGTTGCAGCACAGATTGGTGCCGATGTTAACCATGCCACCCGTGCAGGTTTGCTCTCCAAGTGCGACCTGATGACCAACATGGTGTTTGAGTTCACCGATACCCAAGGCGTGATGGGGATGCACTATGCTCGTCACGACGGTGAAGCAGAAGATGTTGCTGTTGCTCTGAACGAGCAGTATCAGCCACGTTTTGCCGGTGATGATTTACCGTCAAATCCGGTTGCCTGCGCATTAGCCATTGCCGATAAAATGGACACGTTGGCCGGTATTTTCGGTATCGGTCAACATCCAAAAGGCGATAAAGACCCATTTGCTCTGCGCCGTGCGGCGTTGGGTGTGTTGCGTATTATCGTCGAGAAGAATTTGCCGCTGGATCTGCAAACGCTGACCGAAGAGGCTGTGCGCCTATATGGCAGCAAGCTGACCAACAGCAAAGTGGTCGATGAAGTGATTGAATTCATGCTGGGCCGCTTCCGTGCCTGGTATCAGGATGAAGGTCATAGCGTTGATACCATTCAGGCTGTTCTGGCGCGCCGTCCAACCCGTCCGGCTGATTTTGATGCACGGGTAAAAGCGGTAACCTATTTCCGCACATTGGACGCGGCTGCGGCACTGGCTGCGGCGAACAAACGTGTGTCGAACATTCTGGCAAAATCCACTGATACCCTGAATGACCATGTGCGAGCCTCGGTGTTAAAAGAACCGGCAGAGCTGAAACTGGCCACGCATTTAGTGGTGTTACGCGATAAGCTCGAGCCTGTGTTTGCGGCAGGTCAATACCAGGAAGCACTGGTTGAACTGGCTGCACTGCGGGAAACCGTCGATGAGTTCTTTGACAATGTTATGGTGATGGCTGAAGATGATGCGGTACGGGTTAACCGACTGACATTGTTGAGTAAACTGCGCGAATTGTTCTTGCAGATTGCTGATATTTCGCTGTTGCAGTAACCCTGCTCTTGCTTGGCAATAGGGGAGCGCATATCGCTCCCCTTAGCTATTCTTAATACTGGAATTGAGTGATAAGAATAGAATGTTGTGAAAATAAGTACTTACTACAGGAGTAGTTTCACATGACTTTTGCACTGAATACGACCCGATATTCACGTTGGTTCGCGCCATTATTGGCGTTACTGGTGGTATTCCAATTGACCGCCTGTGGGGATAAAGAGCCGGAGCAACGTAAGGCTTTTATTGATTATCTACAAAACACTGTGATGCGCAGCGGGATGAAACTGCCAACACTGAGTGAAGATCAAAAGCAGAAATTCGGCCCTTATGTCAGCGATTACGCAATTTTAGTGAGTTTTTCGCAACAACTGACCAAATCTGTTGATGCCAGCCTAACGCCGGCTATGGCGCAAATTAACGAGATTCGTGTAGCGCAGGATTATCTCGCTAAACGTGATGCTCTACAGCAGTCAGCAGGTGCTTTGAACCTGTTGGTGCAGCAGATTCGTACTGTCAAAGCTCAGGCCGATAGCGCCGTCGCTGCGTTGAAGCAACCTGATGATTTGAAAGTCGTATTTAATAAAGCCTTTGATAATATTGTGACTCAACCTGCCAATGTGTTGATCCCCGCCGTACCGGTGATTTCTGCCTTTGTGCAGGATCTGGCGCAAGTGGGTGATTTCCTGCAACAGCAGGGTACGCAGGTCACCTTTAACAATGGCGGCATTCAATTCCAAACGGCACAGCAAGCTGCGCTGTACAACACGATGATGGCTAATTTGGTCGCTAAGTACCCGGCGATGATGGCAGCACAGAAGAGTGTTGCGAGTGTCATACAGTGATGGTTTTGGTTGATTTAGGTTGATTTGATTTGGTGATCGGTTCGGCTGGTATTTGATAAGTGAATAAGTTCGGTTGTTAAAGCAACTGAGCTTACTTAATCTGCGATGAACCAACCGGCAAAGGGGCCATAAGCGTGGCCCCTTGTGCAATCCCGCGCTTGCGCGAAATATTGCCCTGCGGGTAAACCGTCAGCGTCTTTCGGGCTGACGAGCCAGCGCGATGGGTATCCCTGCCCAAGCGCGCTTTTCGCGGGCGTCCATGCCCGCTCACTCTACCTTCACTCCTTGTCGGCAATATTCCTGATTGCGCTCAAAGTCAAAACCATGGTTTTAGGTTTTGATGTTTAAAAGCACATTTGAGCTGCCGAGTGAAGAATGAAGCCAGGGAAATCCGCCATGGACGGCGGATTTAGGCGTCATGAGCAGGGATGCGAATAAAGCCGTCCCAGGGAACCTGCGCAGCAGGCAAGCGATACGTGCGTAAGCGCGGATTGTTAAGGCCCACGCTTATGGGCCTTAACTCGGTTGAGGCGACTGAGCTAAAATGGCCTCTGAGCGTTTATCAACCGAAACAAGATCCGATCGTGAGCAATGATGAACTCATATCAACCAAAACCCGCTCCAATAGTGTGCCCCTTCCCCCCGTTATTTTATTACACATTTCTACCAAGAGTTGAGTCTGAGAGGTTATTAGCAGGGTGAATGTCTCATCCTGCTTCCGCGAACAAAAATAACTTGTGATTAACATCACATTTTAAAAACAAAGAGATGCCGATTAAGTGTGACTCAAATCACTGTAATGAGTGTTTGCAGCTTAAAAATTATCCTCCGTGCCTTTCTTACAGCTAAGTAGTGTGATCTCTATCAACAAATGAACCCCTATACCCAGGTGCTTAGTGTGACGTGAGTCACATAAACGCCATGAGCTACGCGTGATTAAAAGAGCGTGCTAGAGTTTGTTTTGCATACAGCATATTTGCACTCGGTAACTGAATCGTATTCGGTAACATCGGTGGGTTTTGCAAAACTGCTTCAACAAAACAATTATATCGCGCTCTTATTGTTAGCGCGTATCAATAGGGGTGTTTTATGTTTTCACCAGACGCAAAGGTCAGAATTCAAAATTTTGGCCGATTCCTCAGTAACATGGTTATGCCCAATATCGGCGCATTTATTGCTTGGGGTATTATTACCGCGCTGTTTATTCCAACGGGTTGGTTGCCGAATGAGACGCTAGCCAAACTGGTTGGCCCGATGATCACCTACCTGCTACCACTGCTGATCGGTTATACCGGTGGCCGTTTGGTGGGGGGTGATCGCGGTGGTGTGGTCGGTGCTATCACCACGATGGGGGTTATCGTTGGTGCCGATATGCCGATGTTCCTCGGTGCGATGATTGTTGGCCCACTGGGTGGCTGGGCAATCAAACACTTTGACCGCTGGGTTGAAGGTAAAATCAAAAGCGGCTTTGAGATGCTGGTTAACAACTTCTCAGCCGGTATCATCGGTATGCTGTTGGCTATTCTGGCCTTTATGGCAATTGGCCCCTTGGTAGAAGTGTTATCCCAAGTGTTGGCGAAAGGCGTGCATATCATGGTGCAGCTCAACCTGCTGCCATTAACGTCTATCTTCGTCGAACCGGCCAAAATCCTGTTCCTGAATAACGCGATTAACCACGGTATCTTCTCACCACTGGGTATCCAGCAGGCGACTGAAACCGGTAAATCTATTTTCTTCCTGATTGAAGCGAACCCAGGCCCAGGTATGGGTGTGTTGATGGCTTATATGTTTTTCGGCAGAGGTAACGCGAAGCAATCTGCTGGCGGCGCGGCTATCATCCATTTCTTCGGTGGTATCCACGAAATCTATTTCCCATACGTGCTGATGAACCCGCGCTTATTGCTGGCGGTGATTCTGGGCGGTATGACTGGTGTGTTCACGCTGACTGTGCTGAACGGCGGTCTGGTATCACCAGCGTCTCCAGGCTCTATTCTGGCGGTACTGGCGATGACACCTAAAGGTGCTTATTTTGCCAACATTGCTGCGGTTGCTGCTGCGTTTGCGGTGTCATTCGTCGTATCAGCCATACTTCTGAAGACCTCTAAAGTTAAAGATGACGAGGAGGACACTCTGGAAGATGCCACTCGTCGTATGCAAGATATGAAAGCGCAATCTAAAGGTGCACAAGCCGCCAATGCTGCCGCTGCTGCCGGTGACTTGAGCACAGTACGTAAAATCATCGTGGCTTGTGATGCTGGCATGGGTTCCAGTGCGATGGGGGCCGGTGTGCTGCGTAAAAAAGTACAAGATGCGGGCCTGAAGCATATCTCTGTGACTAACTGCGCCATCAACAACTTGCCAGAAGACGTAGACTTGGTCATTACCCACCGTGATTTAACTGAGCGCGCCATGCGCCATGCACCACAGGCTCAGCATATTTCGTTGAGCAACTTCCTCGACAGCCAACTTTATACCAACCTGACAGTACGTTTGGTGGAAGCGGCCAACTCGTTGGCAACCACTCAGAAAGTGATTGAAACACTGGATGATAGCTTTGAGCCATCGGAAGCCAATCTGTTCAAACTGGGGGCGGAGAACATCTTCCTCAATCAACATGCGGCTACCAAAGAGCAGGCTATCCGCTTTGCCGGTGAGCAGTTGGTCAAAGGCGGCTATGTTGAGCCTGAATATGTTGAAGCGATGCTGGAACGTGAGAAACTGACTTCCACTTATCTGGGTGAATCTATCGCCGTGCCACATGGCACCATTGAAGCTAAAGATCGTGTGCTGAAGACGGGTGTGGTGTTCTGCCAATACCCTGAAGGTGTGCGCTTTGGCGATGAAGAAGACGAAGTGGCTCGCTTGGTGATTGGTATTGCTGCCCGTAATAATGAGCACATTCACGTCATTACCAGCCTGACCAACGCACTGGATGATGAGTCAGTCATTGAGCGCTTAAGCAAAACCACTAGTGTGCAAGAAGTGCTGGATTTATTGGGCGGTAAAAAGTAACCAAGCGGTAAAAATAACCCAGTAATACTAAATATACTCTAAATAATTCGAGTTGCAGGAAGGCGGCAAGCGAGTAAATCCCGATGAGTTGACGCTAGTCAATGATTCGGGTGCAAGAGAGAAGCCAACGCACATGCAGCTTGCAGTATGACGAGTATAGGGCCGTGGGGAGAACGCGGCCCTTTCACAGTCACACAGTTAAAGGTAAAGAATATGAAAGCATTACATTTTGGCGCAGGTAATATTGGCCGGGGTTTTATCGGCAAACTTCTTGCTGATGCCGGTGCACAACTCACTTTCGCCGATGTTAACCAACCGCTGCTGGATGAACTGAACCAACGTAAAAGTTACCAAGTGAATGTGGTCGGTGAGCAAGCCCGTGTTGAAGAAGTCAACAATGTCAGCGCCGTCAACAGTGGTAGTCCGGAAGTGGTGATGCTGATTGCAAACGCCGATATTGTCACCACCGCGGTTGGCCCACAAATTCTGGCGCGCATCGCTGGCACCGTGGCACAAGGCCTGGTTGCTCGTCATCAGCAAGGTAATACCCGCCCACTGAATATTATTGCTTGTGAGAATATGGTGCGTGGCACCAGCCAGTTAAAACAGCATGTCTTCGCCGCCTTACCGGAAAGTGAGCAGGCGTGGGTTGAGCAGCATGTTGGATTTGTTGATTCAGCGGTAGACCGGATTGTGCCGCCATCGGAAGCGGGCAGCACGGATATTCTGGCTGTAACCGTTGAAACATTCAGCGAGTGGATTGTTGATGGTACCCAGTTTAAAGGGCCACCGCCGCAAATTGCCGGTATGGAACTGACCGACAACCTGATGGCGTTTGTGGAGCGTAAACTCTTCACACTGAACACCGGTCATGCTATTACCGCCTATCTGGGCCAACTGGCCGGTCATCAAACTATCCGTGATGCCATCCTTGACCCAGCAGTACGCCAGACTGTCAAAGGCGCAATGGAAGAGAGCGGTGCAGTGCTGATTAAGCGCTATGCATTTGATCCACAGAAACACGCCGCTTATATTAATAAAATTCTCTCCCGTTTTGAAAACCCTTATCTGCATGACGATGTTGAGCGCGTTGGCCGTCAGCCACTGCGTAAACTGAGTGCCGGTGACCGTTTGATCAAACCGCTGTTGGGGACTTTGGAATATAAGTTGCCGCACAAAAATTTAGTCACCGGTATTGCTGCCGCGATGAGCTATCGCAGCGAGCAAGACCCGCAAGCGCAGGAGTGGGTTGAATTACTGGCGAAGTTAGGGCCGAAAGCTGCGCTCGCGCAAATTTCAGGACTACCCGTTGATGGCGAGGTTGTCGAACAGGCGGTGAATGTGTATAACGCCATGCAGGATAAGCGGGCGCACTGATTCTCAGTATTGGCCTGGTATTACTATCGGGCCAATGATTACGCATTCAGCATTCACCAACCACCCCAGTGACAAGCGATGATTGAAAAGACACAGGCATTTGAGAATCGAGTACTGGAACATCTGAACGCCGGGAAGACGGTTCGGAGTTTCTTGATGGCTGCTGTCGAATTATTGGCAGAAGCATTGAATATTCTCGTGGTGCAGGTTTTTCGTAAAGATGACTATGCGGTGAAATATGCCGTCGAGCCTTTATTGGTCGGGGATGGGCCGCTGGGTGAGTTATCTGTGCGTCTAAAACTGGTTTATGCGTTGGGGGTGATTACCCGCCATGAATATGAAGATGCCGAGCTATTGATGGCGCTGCGTGAAGAGCTAAACCATGATGGCACCGAGTATCGCTTTACCGATGACGAAATCCTCGGGCCATTTGGTGAATTACATTGTGTGGCTGACTTGCCGCCGGTGCCAACTTTCCTGCGCCCGGATGAGGCAGATGCTTCACTGATTGCCATGCAGCGCCAGCGTTATCAGCAAATGGTGCGCTCAACGATGGTGTTGTCTATTACTGAATTACTCTCCCGCATCAGCTTAAAACAAGTCTCCAGGCTCTCGCCGTTAGGCCACGTCTGATTACGCCAGCGCGCTTAACCACTCATCAGCCAGCAGCCAGAGTGCGGTGATAGCCATTAATCCCCCCATCACGCCATTGAATAACCGCAATTTCCAGTTAACTCGCAGGGCATGGCGTAACTGATCGCCCATAATCGCCCAAACGGCAACACAAGGCAGATTCAGTAAGGCAAATCCGAGAACAATCAATAAGGTATAGCTAAGTGTCGCACCGTCGCGTGGCGTGAATAAAATAGCGATATTCATTGCCATCAACCAGGCTTTTGGATTGATAGCCTGAAACAGTGCCCCTTGTACAAACCCCATCGGTTGTTGACTGTTTTTAGCATTCGGGCTGCCAGAGATAAAAATCTTCCACGATAGCCACAGTAAATAGGCACATCCCAGCGTCACCAGTGGCAATCGAATGACACCCACCCAACTGAGAATTAAGGCCAGCAGTGTGGTCATTAGCGCGCATTGCAACGCGCAGCCAAAGGTAATCCCCAGCATCATCGGGAAGGTGCGGCGGATACCAAAATTGACGCCAGACGCCGCTAATAGCAGGTTGTTCGGGCCGGGAGTGATCGACATCACGGTAACGTAACTGATAAAGGCACTGTCCAACATGGGCGGTAGATCCTATTGATGTTATCAAGATGTTCAGCATAAAGATCAATCCGTGATGGCGTCAGAAGCAGAAGTTATCTATTGTAATGGGTACAGTTTGCATGATTCTAAACTGTACCCATTGAAGCTGTGGAGAACTGTCACCATGTCCCTCGTTATAAATGAAATTCGCTATTTGCAGGTGGCAGATAGCCTGACACAGGCCATCAAGAACGGCAGTTTACTGGCTGGTAGCCGCTTGCCCTCGGTACGGGGTTACGCACAGAGCCATCAGGTGAGTATCAATACCGTGGTCGCGGCGTATCGCACGTTGGAAGACCGCGGTCTGATAGAGGCTCGCCCGCAGTCAGGGTTTTATGTCTGTAGCCCGTCAATGGCAGTGGTGCCAACGGCCACGGTCGGGAAACCGGTGGATGAGGTGCTGGATCTGATTGATACGGTTTTTGCTGCACAGCAAAATCCGCACTTTACCAATATCTCGCTGGCCTGCCCGCAGACCGGCGATTTCTATCCCAGCGCCAAGTTGGGCCGCATAATGGCCTCGCTGTTGCGCCGTCAGCCGCAGTTGATCAGTCAATATGCATTGCCGCCTGGCAGCCAACGGCTACGACAGCAAATCGCCCGCCGTGCCATGACGCTTGGGATGCTGGCCAACCCGTCAGATATCACCATTACCCACGGCTGTATGGAGGCGCTGCAACTGGCCTTGCGCGTCACCACTAAACCCGGCGACTGTGTGGGGTTGGAGTCGCCAACCTATTTCTATCTGATGCCATTACTGGCAAGCCTCGGATTGAAAGCCGTGGAAATCCCGACCGATCCGCAGCAAGGGTTGTCGCTCGATGTGCTGGAACTGCTGCTTGAGGAAGGGCGCTTAAACGCACTGATTGCCATGCCGACAGTGCAGAACCCCTTGGGTTACACGATGCCGTTGGCAGCGAAAAAACGGTTGGCAACGCTGATGAACGATCATCAGGTGCCATTAATTGAAGACGGTTTATATGCCGAGATTCAGTTTGGTAGCACACTGTCTCCGGCGGTGAAATCGTTTGATCGTGATGGTTGGGTGCTGTTTTGCTCCAGTTTTACCAAAACGTTGGCCCCCGATTTCCGTATCGGCTGGGTTGATGGTGGCCGTTTCACCGAGGCGTTACACAAGCTAAAAGCCGTTTCTTCGATGGCGGAATCGGCGTTATTATCAGAAACCTTAGCGCTATTTCTGGAATCTGGCGGCTATGATCACCATTTGCGCAGTTTGCGTCGCCGTTATGCGCAACAGGTGCAGCAGGCACAGCAACTGATCACGCAATATTTCCCGCGCGGTACTCAAGTGACCCAACCGGCCGGTGGTTTTGTTTTCTGGGTCGAACTCCCTGACAGCATAGATACGGTGGCGCTATTTCATCAACTGCTACAAGAGCAGATTTGCCTGACCCCCGGAACACTTTATTCACCCAGTGGGCGCTATCGCAATGCGCTGCGGCTGTCATGCTGTTACCCCTTCAACAGCCGCTATAGCGAAGCATTGGCGAGGCTCGGTGCAGTCGCTTGTGAAGTCAGCGGCTTGCCTGCCGGAATGCAGTGGCAACCGCGACAGGAGTCTGCTGTGATACACTCTCTATCTTGATGCGCAATCAGTGCTATCCTATCTCCAACTTTAGCGAAACATCGTGCCTATCAGCGGCATGTACGGGCAAATATCATGAAAGAACACGCAGAAATCAAACGTCTGAGCGATATGCTGGATGCGTTGAACCACAAAGACCCTACCGTGATCCAGCAGGGTAATATGGATTTAATCGCACAGCACATGAAAGAAAAAGAGAAACTGGCCGCTGAAATTCAGCGCCTGAAAGAAGTGCGAGTAAAAAACTTGAGCGTAGAAGCACAGAAGCTGGCTCAATTGCCCTTTAGCCGAGCCATCACCAAAAAAGAGCAGGCGGATATGGGCACGTTAAAGAAGGCAGTGCGCGGTATTGTGGTCGTTCACCCAATGACTGCATTAGGCCGTGAAATGGGCTTGAAAGAAGTGACCGGTTACGCTAAAAAAACCTTCTGATTGACGCCTTCGATAAAACCGGGTGTGTGGCATGGCCGCCGCCCGGCTTGTTTTCTAGCTTTGACACCACTCTTGACATATGCTTGGCATATGCTAGTGTTTTTAATGACACGAGCATCAGGAGTAAAAATATGAGAACGGTATCTATTTTCAAAAATGGGCAGAATCGAGCAATTCGTTTGCCAAAAGATATGGATTTTGATGGCGTGACCGAGCTGGAAATACTCAGAGACGGTGATAGTATTATTTTACGACCCATACGCCCGACATGGGTATCATTCATGGATGAAGATAAGGCAGATGATGATTTTCTTGCCGAAAGACAGGATATTATCGAAGAAGGACGCTTCGAGTTATGATGAAAAAATTATATATGCTTGATACGAATATTTGTTCTTTTATTATGCGGGAACGACCAGCAGAATTAATTATAAAATTACAACAATGTATTGAGCATCAGAATAAAATAGTTGTTTCAGCAATTACATACTCAGAAATGCGGTTTGGTGCTATAGGTAAGAAGGCATCACCGAAACATAATTATTTAGTTGATGAATTTGTAAAAAGGTTAGATGCTATTTTGCCGTGGGATGCCGTAGCTGTTGATGCCACGACTAATATTAAAGTTGAGCTGGCAAAGCAGGGGACACCAATTGGCGGAAATGATGCCGCAATAGCCGGACATGCAGTTTCTGCTGGAGCAATATTAGTAACTAATAATATTAGAGAGTTTGAACGAGTTAAAAATCTACGAATTGAAGATTGGACTCAATAGCCACTATTTCTAATACAAACAGTTTAATACAATGGAGCCATATATTCAGGGTGCTAATTTTAATAGCCTATTTAATTAATTCTCTTTAGAAAGATTTTTCAGATAATTTGCCATCCTTGGCAACAGCGTATTTTTATCGTTTGATAATTAATCTATCAAGAGCCGCGCAACCGCCGATTAAAGTCTTCTATCTTTCCCAGGGAAAGGCGGGTCAGCATGGTTTTACTCCAACTGGCCGATAAGCCCGATACCGACAACAAGCGGCGATACTGCTCTTCGTCGAATGGCATGTGCCAGGCAATGGCGATAGCTTGTGCCACGGAGACGTCACTGGTGCGAGCCAGTAGCTCTAATGGATGGCCCTCACTGACAATGCCTGCGGAAATCACGCGATATAGCCAACCGCAGTAGCCAGTTTGCTGCATCAGCACCGACATATCCTCGATAGCAAAATGGAAATTGAGTTTATAGCAAGGTGAGCGCGGTTGCGTCACCTGAATAATGGCACCTCCCCAGCGGTAGATATCCCCCATATAGACGTTTTGTTCAGTCATACCGAGGGTTGAAATGTTCTCGCCATAGGCCGGGGTAGAGAAAATATCTTCTTGTGCGGGGAATTGCTGTGCCCAGTGAGTGTAATGCTCGCGTGGGTAATGGCATAAGGCGCGGTCCGGCCCGCCGTGAAAGCGTGTTTCTGCCTGCTGATCCCCTTCCAATCCCAGAGTTGTCAGCATGATGCCACCCTGCACCTGGCGTTTACCAATGGCACTTGGGGAACTGCCGCTGTAGGGTTCAATTTTACCGATATAAACCTGTGGATACTTCATTTGCTCTCCTTGTCTGGGTGTGGAAGGGAGAGTCAGAATACCCTGCTCGATGACAAGGTTCCAAGATAAAAGGAGTTATCGATGGGATTGAGAAAAGTAATGGGAAGTGCAGGAATAGCTGTCAGGGCTATTCCCGCCGGGTAATTAGAAGGTTTCCCAATTATCTTGCTGGGTCACTCTGCTGCTTTGCGAGCCAGTGCGGGGAGAAGGTGTAGCCTTATGCTGGGCAGCAACAGTTTCGGTTTCGGTATCAGTTAGGCGGAACACTGCCACCGCCTGCGCCAGCAAAATGGCTTGTTCTGCCAGTGAATTAGCTGCGGCAGCCGATTCTTCCACTAATGCGGCATTTTGCTGAGTGGTGCTGTCCATTTCTGAAATAGCCAGGCTGACCTGTGTGATACCACGGCTTTGCTCATCTGATGCTGAGGCGATTTCCGCCATGATATCGCGCACATGGGTCACTGAACGAACGATGTTTTCCATTGTTTGCCCGGCATTTTGTACTAGCGTGGTTCCGCTATTCACCTGGCTTACAGATTCACCAATCAGCCCTTCAATCTCTTTGGCGGCTTGTGCACTGCGTTGTGCCAAATTACGAACTTCGCTGGCGACGACGGCAAAACCACGGCCTTGCTCGCCGGCACGCGCCGCTTCAACCGCCGCATTTAGCGCCAGAATATTGGTCTGGAAAGCGATACTGTTAATTACCGAGGTAATCTCAGCGATGCGTTTGGAGCTGCCGGAGATGTCGTTCATGGTGCGCACCACATCGTTAACCAGTTTGCCGCCCTGTTGTGCGGTATCTGAAGCCTCTGTTGCCAGCTGATTGGCATGATGTGCATTATCTGCATTTTGTTTCACCGTCGCGTTCAGTTGCTCCATGCTGGCGGCTGTTTCTTCTACGGCGGCGGCTTGCTGCTCGGTACGCGAGGAGAGGTCAGTATTGCCTGCCGCAATTTCGCCAGAGGCATGAGATACCTGACTAACGCCGACGCGAATTTCATCAATCATAGCGCGCAGGTTTTCATTCATGCGGGCAACGGCATTCATTAGCAGGCCCAGTTCATCGGTGCGAGTTGAGGTTGCCGCAGCAGTTAAATCGCCAGTGGCAATGCGCTCTGCCATCGCTAACGTGGTGCGCAGTGGCACAGTAATTTGACGGGTCATGCGCCATGAAATCAATAAACCCAATAGCAGCGCGACAATAGCCGTAATGGTTAACTGTAACTGCGCATTATTGATTTCGTCATGCGTGCCTTGCAGTTCTTGGGTGAACAAATGAGTGGCCAACCTATTCAATTCATTGGCATTCTCTTCCATCACTTTACCCACTGCCAGCTCTTGCTGATAAGCCGGTAAATAGGCTAATACGTTGTCTTTATAGGCGCTGAGACTGGAGATGACCGGAGCTAATAGTTTTTGCTGATCGGCTGATAACACTGGCATGAAAGCATTTGCCGCACTGTTGGCAATATTGATCGAGGTAATTAACGAAGACTCTGCATCTTGGTTGCGATCCAGTAATAAACCTCGCGCGTTATAGCGCACGGTCATGAGTTTTTGATTCATTTCTGCCAGTAGAATTTGAGTATGGGTATCCGCGCCTTCATTGAGCAAACTTTGCTGTAATTCATTGAGGTTCTTCTGTGTTTCAGAGATATTCCAACTTTTACGTACATCGTCTTTATGGGCCACAGCATTCACAAAATTGCTTTGTTGTTGCAGATATTCTTCTACCACATCAGCAATGCTATTGATTGTTTTACGATTATTTTCCGACCAGTCAAGCTCTTCACTTTGAATCAGTAAGGTTTTTATCTTATTGATATATCCTGAGTTTTCCTTGATGTATTTCAAGTCATAGGTGCGTTCATATAGCGCACGGTTATATTTGGCTTGGTTGGCTTCATCATTAATGTTGTAACTCAAGTTGACTTTATAAGCATGTTCTTCAATGACGGAGAAATGATATGCGGTGGTGCCAGCAATGATCCCCACTAACAACAACATCAGGAAAAAGCTTAATCCTAGCTTTTTGCCGACTTTTACGTTTTCAAAGTGACTAAAAACTTTGCTAAATGCTGCCATGTTCTTCTCCGTTATGTGGTGTTTTGCTGCAAATCAATCAGCTTAGGTAAATTGGGGGAGGTCTAGTTATTAGAGGATTTCACGAGATTGGTGGTATGTGGGGCAGCCCTGGCAAGAGCGCTGTTTCAAATCTACATTCATGGGCTTACCTCATGAATGCCAACCGCCTTCTGTATAATCTATCGGCAGAAAATGGTTAAACTTTAGCAATAAAAATGCCAGCAAGTAGCCTTGCTGGCATGTATCTTTTGTACTTGGAGCTATGGGGGTATAGCGGCTTTCGTTACTTAGCCTGAGCGAAACGCGCGGCTGCTTCGTCCCAGTTAACTACATTCCAGAATGCTTTGATGTAGTCTGGGCGGCGGTTTTGGAATTTCAGATAGTAAGCGTGTTCCCACACATCCAGGCCCACAATCGGGAAGCCTGATGCGCCAGAAACCGCTTCACCCATCAGTGGGCTGTCTTGGTTAGCAGTCGAAACAACCGCCAGTTTGCCGTCGTCTTTCAGTACCAGCCAGGCCCAGCCTGAACCGAAACGCGTTGCCGCAGCTTGTTCAAATTTTTCTTTGAAGCTGTCAACGCTGCCAAAATCGCGCTCGATAGCCGCTTTCAGGTCGCCGGTCAACGTGGTGTCCAGTTTCAGGCCTTTCCAGAACAGGCTGTGGTTAGCGTGGCCGCCAGCATTGTTACGCATAAAGGTGCGTTTTTCAGCAGGGACTTTGTCCAGATCTTTAATCAGATCTTCAACGCTGAATTTAGCCAGCTCAGGGAAGCTCTCCAACACCGTGTTTGCATTATTAACATAAGTTTGGTGGTGTTTGGTGTGATGGATTTCCATCGTCTGCTTATCGAAGTGGGGTTCCAGGGCGTCATAAGCGTAAGGCAGGGATGGCAGTGAGTAACTCATAATCATCGTCTCCGTAGGTGTAGGGCGGCGCAAAAAAGTAAGCACCGCGTAAGCATTCGGATCATTATAGTTAATTAAATGATATTGAAAATGATTATCAATGCCGTACTTATTGTGTGGTCTTTTTATTCACTGACCCGTTGGGGATGGGTATACACCGTTGCTCTACCGGGTTTGCTGAAGCCAACCAGGGTGAGATTACAACGCTCGGCAACTTCAACCGCTAAGGTTGTTGCAGCAGAAACAGCAAATAAAATCTCTGCACCGCACATTGCGGTTTTCTGTACCATCTCATAGCTGGCACGGCTGGAAACCAGCACCGCGCCTTGCTGCCACGGCTGTTTGGCCCGAATCCCCAGCAGTTTATCCAGTGCCACATGGCGGCCCACATCTTCACAGCCACCTAATAACTCACCTTGAGGGGTAATCCAGGCGGCAGCATGGGTACAACCGGTCAGTTGACCCACTGTTTGTACCTGTTTGAGCTGTGCCAGCGCACTATCCAATTGATTCAGGCTATAGGTTTGGGTGAACGGCAGGGGGGCGATTGGGCGGAAGATATCGGCCAGTTGTTCGATGCCGCAGACACCACATCCGGTACGTCCAGCCATCGCCCGACGCCGCTCTTTCAAACCGGCAAACTGCCGGCTGGATAGCTCAATGTTAACTTCTATGCCATTACAACCAGGCGTGACATCAATGGCATAAATATCTTGTGGTGCGCTGATAATGCCTTCTGATAGCGAAAACCCCAGCGCGAAAGCCTCTAAACCCTTAGGAGTCGCCATCATCACCACATGGGAAATACCGTTATAAACCAGAGCGACCGGCACTTCTTCTGCCAGCCAATCCAATTGTGGCTTTGCCATTTGATGGCGCTGTAGCACGTTAAGTTGCCTGGCACCGCAAATTTCGGTGGAGAGGTCAATATCTGAAGGTTTGATCTGGCTCACTATGCGGCCCTGAAAGTTATAACCCATAATCACAATGTGGTAACATTCACATTAAGAATAGTGTGGCTATATTCCGTTATTACAGAAATGTATCCCACACTGAAAAGCGTGATATCGCATGAGCGATTTTAACGCTTCCCGTTTTGTTGAGGGAAGCGTGAACTGGAAATAATGTGACAATGAATGAAGGAGAGACCCATGCAGGTCAGCAGAAGGCAGTTCTTTAAGATCTGCGCTGGCGGTATGGCAGGAACCACGGTCGCGGCACTCGGCTTTACGCCGTCGGTGGCGCTGGCGGAAACGCGCAATTATAAGTTGCTGCGTGCCCGTGAAACGCGGAATACCTGTACATATTGCTCCGTCGGTTGCGGGCTTTTGATGTATAGCCTCGGCGATGGCGCAAAAAACGCCAAAGAGAGTATTTTCCACATTGAAGGGGACCCGGATCATCCGGTCAACCGTGGTGCGCTGTGCCCTAAAGGCGCGGGGTTGGTGGATTTTATTCACAGCGAAAGCCGCTTGAAATACCCGGAATACCGCGCGCCAGGTTCAGACAAATGGCAGCGCATCACTTGGAATGATGCATTTGACCGCATTGCCAAGCTGATGAAAGAAGACCGCGATGCTAACTTTATTAAGACCAACGAGGCGGGTGTGACCGTCAACCGTTGGCTGAGCACCGGTATGCTGTGTGCTTCGGCATCCAGTAACGAAACGGGTTATCTGACCCAGAAATTTAGTCGCGCTCTCGGCATGCTTGCCGTAGACAACCAAGCTCGTGTCTGACACGGACCAACGGTAGCAAGTCTTGCTCCAACATTTGGTCGCGGTGCGATGACCAACCACTGGGTTGACATCAAGAACGCAGACTTAATTATCGTCATGGGCGGTAATGCGGCAGAAGCGCATCCGGTGGGGTTCCGCTGGGCGATGGAAGCCAAAATCCACAACAATGCCAAGTTGCTGGTGATAGACCCACGCTTTACCCGTACTGCATCGGTGGCTGATTTCTACACGCCAATCCGTTCCGGTAGCGATATCGCGTTCCTGTCCGGCGTGTTGTTGTATCTGATGACCAACAACAAAATTAACCGCGAATACGTTGAGGCTTATACCAACGCCAGCTTGCTGGTGCGGGAAGACTTTACCTTTGATGATGGCCTGTTCAGTGGCTATGACGCCGAAAACCGCAAATACGATAAAACCACCTGGAATTACCAGTTGGATGAAAACGGCTTTGCCAAACGCGATGTCACGCTGCAAGACCCGCGCTGTGTGTGGAACTTGCTGAAAGAACACGTCAGCCGTTACACGCCAGAGGTGGTTTCCAACATTTGCGGTACGCCAAAAGAAGATTTCTTGCAGGTTTGCGAATATCTCGCCGAAACCAGTGCGTCCAATAAAACCGCCACGTTCCTGTATGCGCTGGGCTGGACACAACACTCGGTTGGTGCGCAGAACATCCGTACTATGGCGATGATCCAGTTGCTGCTGGGCAATATGGGGATGGCCGGGGGCGGTATTAACGCCTTGCGCGGTCACTCTAATATTCAGGGCTTAACTGACCTGGGCTTGCTGTCACAAAGCTTGCCGGGTTACCTGAATTTGCCGTCAGAAAAGCAGCCGGATATTGATACCTATCTGAAGGCCAATACCCCGAAAACCTTGTTACCGGGCCAGGTTAACTACTGGAGTAATTACCCGAAATTCTTCGTCAGCCTGATGAAAAGTTTCTACGGTGATAAAGCCCAGAAAGAGAACGGCTGGGGCTACGACTGGTTACCTAAGTGGGATAAAGGCTACGACGTCTTGCAGTATTTCGAGATGATGTCGCAGGGCAAAGTGAATGGCTATATTTGCCAGGGCTTTAACCCGGTCGCGTCGTTCCCGAACAAAAACAAAGTAGTGGCATCACTGTCGAAACTGAAATTCTTGGTGACTATTGACCCGCTCAATACTGAAACCGCGAATTTCTGGCAAAACCACGGTGAATTTAATGATGTCGATCCATCGAAAATTCAAACCGAGGTATTCCGCTTGCCATCCAGTTGTTTTGCTGAAGAAAACGGTTCTATTGTTAACTCCAGCCGCTGGCTGCAATGGCACTGGAAAGGTGCTGATTCACCGGGCGAAGCATTGAACGATGGTGCCATTTTGGCGGGTATCTTTAGTCGTTTGCGTGATATGTACCGCCGCGAAGGTGGTGCAGTGCCAGAACAGGTGCTCAATATGACCTGGGATTATCTGACGCCAGACAATCCAGAGCCAGAAGAAGTGGCACAAGAAAGTAACGGTAAAGCACTGGCTGATATCACCGATGCTGACGGCAAAGTGCTGGTCAAAAAAGGCGAGCAGCTCAGTACCTTTGCTCATCTGCGTGATGATGGTACTACCGCCAGTGGATGCTGGATCTTTGCCGGTAGCTGGACACCGGCCGGTAACCAGATGGCACGCCGTGATAACGCTGACCCATCCGGCCTTGGCAATACACTGGGCTGGGCGTGGGCATGGCCGCTTAACCGCCGCATTCTGTACAACCGTGCCTCTGCTGACCCACAGGGTAAACCGTGGGATCCGAAACGCCAGTTACTGGAGTGGGATGGTGCCAAATGGGGTGGCGTTGATATCCCAGATTACAGTGCCGCGGCACCGGGTAGCGATGTCGGGCCGTTCATTATGCAGCCTGAAGGCATGGGACGTCTGTTTGCCATCGACAAAATGGCGGAAGGGCCATTCCCGGAACATTATGAGCCATTTGAAACGCCGCTGGGCACCAACCCGCTGCACCCGAATGTGATATCCAACCCGGCCGCTCGTGTCTTTAAAGACGATTTGGCCGCAATGGGTTCTCATGAGCAGTTCCCGTATGTCGGTACCACTTATCGTCTGACCGAGCATTTCCACTACTGGACCAAGCATGTGCTGCTCAATGCTATCGCACAGCCGGAACAGTTTGTGGAAATTGGCGAAAAACTGGCAGCGAAAAAGGGCATTAAGCAGGGCGATACCGTGAAAGTCAGCTCCAACCGTGGCTATATCAAGGCCAAGGCCGTGGTGACCAAACGTATTCGTACGCTGAATGTTCATGGGCAGGAAGTTGACACTATTGGTATCCCGATCCACTGGGGATACGAAGGGGTGGCGAAAAAAGGCTTCCTGGCCAATACCCTGACACCGTTTGTCGGTGATGCCAATACGCAAACGCCAGAGTTCAAGGCGTTTCTGGTCAACGTGGAAAAGGTGTAACGGAGAGAACCTATGTCACTGCAAACCCAAGACATTATCCGGCGCTCCGGCACCAACTCCCTTACGCCGCCGCCACAGGATCGTAACTACCAGCAAGAGGTGGCCAAGCTTATCGACGTCACCACCTGTATCGGTTGTAAAGCCTGTCAGGTGGCGTGTTCGGAGTGGAATGATATCCGTGATGAAGTCGGTCATAACGTCGGGGTGTACGATAACCCCGCCGATTTGACCGCCAAGTCATGGACGGTAATGCGTTTTTCTGAAGTTGAAGACGAAGAGAGCGGCAAGCTGGAGTGGCTGATCCGTAAGGATGGCTGCATGCATTGTGCTGATCCGGGCTGCTTGAAAGCCTGTCCGTCAGAAGGCGCTATCATTCAGTATGCGAATGGTATTGTCGACTTCCAGTCAGAGCACTGTATCGGTTGTGGTTACTGCATCGCCGGTTGCCCGTTTGATGTCCCGCGCATGAACAAAGACGACAACCGGGTGTACAAATGTACTCTGTGCGTCGATCGCGTCGGTGTGGGTCAGGAACCTGCCTGTGTGAAAACCTGCCCGACCGGGGCGATTCACTTTGGTACTAAAGAAGCGATGAAAGAGGTGGCCGCAGGCCGGGTTAGCGAACTGAAAACGCGCGGCTTTGATAACGCCGGGTTATATGACCCAGCGGGTGTTGGGGGAACCCATGTGATGTATGTGCTGCATCATGCGGATAAACCTCAGCTTTATCATGGCTTACCGGAGAACCCGACCATCAGCCCGACGATCACCTTCTGGAAAGGCATCTGGAAACCACTGGCCGCAATTGGCTTTGCCGCGACCTTTGCCGCCAGTATCTTCCACTACGTGGGTGTCGGCCCTAACCGGGTTGAAGAAGAGGACGAAGACGATAAACCGGATTCCGCGCCTTCCGATACCGCAGCCAAGGCTCCTGAGCCTACCACCGCTGAACACTCAGACGACGGGGAGACGCGGAAATGAAAAAAGAAAAGCGTATCCAGCGCTACAGTGCGCCGGAGCGAATCAACCACTGGATAGTGGCTTTTTGTTTTATATTAGCTGCCATCAGTGGTCTGGGGTTCTTCTTCCCATCATTTAACTGGTTGATGAATATTTTTGGTACGCCACAGTTGGCGCGCATCCTTCACCCCTTCGCCGGGGTGATTATGTTCGCAGCCTTCCTCATCATGTTTTTCCGTTACTGGAAACATAACCTGATCAACAAGGAAGACCTGGAGTGGGCTAAAAATATCCATAAAATTGCCATGAATGAGGAAGTGGGTGACACGGGGCGCTATAATTTTGGCCAGAAATGCGTATTCTGGGCTGCTATTATCAGCCTGGTGTTATTGCTGGCCAGTGGCGTGGTAATTTGGCGGCCTTATTTTGCGCCCTCTTTCCCGATCCCACTGATTCGTCTGGCGCTGCTGGTGCATTCGTTGGCCGCAGTAGGATTGATTATCGTGATTATGGTGCATATTTATGCCGCCTTGTGGGTGAAAGGCACCATTACCGCGATGGTAGAAGGTTGGGTACCCGCAGCATGGGCTAAAAAGCACCATCCGCGTTGGTATCGCGAGGTCAATGCCAAACGGCAGCTTCAGAACAAACAGGAAGAGAAACCCTGATGAGTATTCGCATTGTCCCTAAAGATCAATTAGGTAAACAGAGCGAAAAAGGTACAACGGCGGGGAATATCCCGCCGTTACTTTTCGCGAATTTAAAAAGCCTGTATACCCGGCGAACCGAACGTTTACAGCAGTTAGCGCTGGATAACCCGTTAGCGGATTATCTGGATTTTGCTGCCAAAATTACCCAAGCGCAGCAAAAAGCACTGCATGACCACCCGCTGGTGTTGGATATGCAGGCTGAGTTGGCACAATCTGCGGCCAGCGGTAAACCGCCGCTAGATTTGAGTGTTTTTCCGCGCACCGATCACTGGCGCAAGCTACTATCAGCATTGATTGCCGAATTACGCCATGATGCCCCCGATCATATCGTGGCGGTGCTGGATAATCTGGATAAGTCGTCAGTACATGAGCTGGAATTGTACGCAGACGCACTGTTAAATCGCGAATTTGCCGATGTTGGCAGCGAAAAAGCGCCCTTTATCTGGGCTGCGCTATCCTTGTATTGGGCGCAGATGGCGAGCCAAATTCCGGGTAAAGCGCGGGCCGAATATGGTGAACATCGCCAATTCTGCCCGGTGTGCGGCAGTATTCCGGTATCCAGTGTGGTACATATCGGCACGCAAAACGGTTTACGTTATTTGCACTGCAACTTGTGTGAAAGTGAGTGGCATGTGGTGCGGATTAAATGCAGTAATTGCGAGCAGACCCGTGATTTGAACTACTGGTCGCTGGACAGCGAATTAGCCGCGGTGAAAGCGGAAAGTTGTGGCGATTGCGGCACTTACCTGAAAATCTTATATCAGGAAAAAGACCCGATGGTGGAAGCGGTGGCAGACGATTTAGCCTCACTGATTCTTGATGCTAAGATGGAAGGCGAAGGGTTTGCCCGTAGCAGTATTAACCCCTTTTTGTTTCCTGGGGAATAACTTTTCCTTATTACCCCTGATTTGAGTGGCTATGAGCGCAGAACCCCATCATCTTTACAGTCAGTTACCCGCCATAGACAGCTTGCTGCGAGCGCCAGAAATGGCCCCTTTGCTGGATGAATATGGCGCAGCCTTGTTAACTGAAAACCTGCGTTTGATGCAGGCTGAAGCCCGTGAATATATCCGCCAATTCCATACGTTGGCTGATTGGTGTGCGGACTGGCCTGCGGCTTTACGTCAGCGGCTGAACCAACGTCAACCCGCATTAAAACCCGTCTTTAACCTCTCCGGCACCGTTTTACACACCAATCTAGGGCGAGCACCTTTAGCGGAATCCGCTATTGCTGCGGTAACTGATGCCATGCGCGGCGCGGTTACCCTCGAATACTCCCTGAGTGGTGCAGGTCGTGGCCATCGTGATCGCGCGGTAGCCGATTTACTCTGCGAACTGACTGGCGCGGAAGATGCCTGCATCGTTAATAATAATGCTGCTGCGGTATTTTTGCTGCTGACTGTCATGGCTGCCGGCAAGCAGGTGGTGGTTTCCCGGGGTGAACTGGTGGAGATTGGCGGCGCTTTTCGTGTCCCGGATGTGATGCGTCAGGCCGGTTGTGAGCTGGTTGAAGTCGGTACCACCAACCGAACTCATCTGAAAGATTACCGTCAGGCCATTAGCGAACACACTGGTTTGCTGATGAAAGTGCATACCAGCAATTACAGTATTGAGGGCTTTACGGCCTCGGTGGCGGAGCAGCAACTGGCTGCGTTGGGGCATGAATTTGCGATTCCGACCGCAACAGATCTGGGCAGTGGTTCGCTGGTGGATATGACCCGCTACGGCTTACCGGCGGAACCGATGCCGCAGCAGTTAATTGCAGCGGGCGTCGATTTGGTGACTTTTTCAGGGGATAAGCTGCTCGGCGGCCCTCAGGCAGGGATCATTCTCGGTAAAAAACAGTGGATTGATCAATTGCAGCAACATCCGCTCAAGCGGGTGCTTCGGGCCGATAAAATGACACTGGCTGCACTGGATGCGACCTTGCGCCTCTATCAGCAGCCCGATCGTTTGACCGAATTGTTACCGACAATGCGGCTGCTGACGCGTCCGGCGCAAGATATTGCCGAGAGTGCGCAGCGGGTGCTGGCCGCCCTTAATGACAGCTATGGCGCTGAGTTTACACTGGCGGTAGAGCCATGCTGGTCGCAGATAGGCAGTGGCTCATTACCTGTAGACCGGTTACCCAGTTGGGCAGTAACATTTACCCCTAAAGAGGGACGTGGAAGCGCTCTGGAAGCACTCACAAGGCGTTGGCGTGGATTGGCTAAACCCATCATTGGCCGCGTGGCCGATGGGCGTGTATGGTTAGATTTGCGCTGTTTGGAGGATGAGGCAGCGTTGCTCAGGGAGTTGGCACCATGATTATTGCAACCGCGGGTCATGTCGATCACGGTAAAACCACGCTGTTACAGGCACTTACCGGGGTTAATGCAGACCGCTTACCGGAAGAAAAGCAGCGCGGGATGACTATTGATTTGGGTTATGCCTACTGGCCGCAATCAGATGGCAGCATTATTGGGTTTATTGATGTCCCCGGACATGAGAAATTTCTTGCCAATATGTTGGCTGGCGTCGGTGGTATCGACCATGCTTTGCTGGTGGTGGCCTGTGATGATGGCGTGATGGCACAAACCCGCGAGCATCTGGCCGTCCTGCGGCTGACGGGCCGCCCGACATTGACGGTGGCGCTGACTAAATCCGATAAAGTGGATGACGAGCGTCTTGCGCAAGTACGCCAGCAAGTGATGGCTGAGTTGTTAGCCCAAGGCTGGGAAATCGAGCAAGTTACTCTGTTTGTCACTGCGGCTACGGCCGATCTGGGCATCAGTGAATTGCGCGAGCATCTGACGCAATGCCAGCAGCAAGATGAAAATAGTCACCGGTTATCACGGCGGTTTCGTCTGGCTATTGACCGCGCATTCAGTGTGAAAGGCGCGGGGTTAGTGGTCACGGGGACGGCGTTAGCGGGCAAAGTGGCGGTGGGGGATACCTTATGGCTCACGGGCAGCAATTGCCCTGTGCGGGTGCGAGGTATACACGCTCAAAACCAGGATACCCAGCACGCGCAGGCTGGTCAGCGCATTGCCCTGAATATCTCCGGTGATACTAGCAAACAACAGGTCAATCGTGGTGACTGGCTATTAGCCCAACAGCCACCGGAATTCGTTGATAAAGTGCTGGTCGTCGTCGATGCAGATGAACCCATACAGCACTGGCAACCGCTGCATTTGCATCATGCCGCCAGCCATATTACCGGGCGCTTTTCATTGCTTAGCCCCCCTCAACCGGAGGGCTGCCAATCCCAATTGATACTGGCTGAGCTACTGCTGGATAGCCCCTTGTGGTTGGCTGAGAATGATCGGCTGATTCTGCGGGATATTGCCGCGAAAAAGACATTGGGTGGGGCGCGTGTTATTCATCTGGCGGTGCCAAAACGGGGGAAACGGCAACCGGCATTTTTGGCGTGGTTAACCGCGTTAGCGCAAGCGAAGAGCGATCCTGAGGTGCTGGCGTTGCATTTGGCACAAGGGCCGATTTCTTTGCGTCAGTTTAGTTGGGCACGTCAGCTTAATGTGCAAGATATGGCAACATTGCTGGCTGCTACTGATTGTGTGGTAGCCGGTGATATTGCTCTGTCTAGCCCCCATGCTCAGCAAGCACAACAAACCTTATTGCATGTTTTATGTCTCTACCATCAACAGCATAGTGATCAGTTAGGATTAGGGCGGGCGCGGTTGCGCCGCATGGCGCTGCCGACACTGGACGAAGGGCTGGTATTCCGTTTGGTCGATAACCTGGTGGCGCAGGGTGCGTTAAAAAATACCCGAGGCTGGTTGCATCTGCCCGATCATGGATTGGGATTCACCGAACAAGAACAAACACGATGGCAACAAGTTACCCCTTATTTTGCCGACGATCCGTGGTGGGTGCGTGATTTGGCCGTGGAATTGGCCGTGGATGAAAGTGAGATGCGCAGTTTGTTACGTAAAGCGGCACAACTGGGCCACATCACGGCAATTGTTCCCGACCGCTACTATCTGAGCCAACGTATTGAACAGTTTGCTGATTTGATTCGTGAATTGGATGTCAGTCAAGGCAGTGCCAGTGCAGCAGATTTTCGCGATCGGCTGGGTATTGGCCGCAAGCTGGCGATTCAAATCCTGGAATTCTTTGACCGCAGTGGGTTTACTCGCCGTCGGGGAAATGACCATTTGTTGCGTGACAGTGGGCTATTTCTTAATACATCTCCTAATGTGTAATTCGGTTAAAATACATCTAAAGTGATGTAACGTGGTCAAATTACATCTCATAAGGTGTATTTTGATTTTTTTACATCATATCCGATGTTTAATCCCTAAAATACATTGTTGGCTATAGATACATCAAAAGACATGTAGCTGGGGGATGATATGAAATCGCTGTTAGATGTGGCCGAGCAGATAAAAGAAATTCGCCAACAGAAACAATTTACACAGTCTGATATGCGTCTTATCAATGGCATGACGCAACAGCAAGTTTCCAAGTTTGAGAAAGGGGGGGATATTCACCTTTCTACTTTTCTGCGGATATTGGCCGGTTTCGATCTGGAAATGCTGCTGCTCACCCGGGAACAGGCGCAGGATATACGTTTGACTATGGGGACAGAACGCGTGGTCAATAAGGAAGATATCACGCTCAATGATGATCCCTGGACACAGAAATATAAAGATCTGGAGGACTAGCCGATGTCGCAACAGCTTGAGAGTGTCGAAGGGCTGGCGCTTTATCTGGGGGAAATCCGTGTGGGTGTTGTGGTGCACTATACCGGCGGTCGGAATGCTCTATCGTTCGATCCTGATTATATCGCGATGCCGGATACACAGCGACCGACCTTTACCTTAACTCAGCAGATTGATCACGGTTACCTGCAAAGGACGCAGATTAATAAACAAAAGCTACCTCCGGTACTGTCGAACTTATTACCTGAAGGGGCGTTGCGGCAGATGATGGTTGGGCAATTAAAAATTCATGAGGATAATGAATTTCCGTTGTTGGCGCGAGCTGGCGGTAATCTCGCCGGTGCATTGATAACCCGCCCATTGATGAAGGGAGATATCCCCCTATGGGCACTTTCCGCGCATGATAAAATAGAATCAATACAAATAGATACGAATAATATTGCGGATAAGTGCACCTTGCCCGGCTATTAAGGCCCATTTAGACGATGCGATTATTATTGCGCGTCAAACATGGCCTGAAATGTTGGCCTCTTTGCCCATGAATGAGGCTCATAAGCACGTATTACGAAATCATTGGGCGCAATTACACACTGATTTTAGGCTATAAATTCGCTGGAGGGTCTATCCCTCCCAGCGCTTAATAAACTACTCCGCAGTAACCGCCTCCGGCTGACGGCGAATAAAAATTATCACCAAGCCCAGCCACAGCAAGCCGCTGATGAGATTGAACAGATTGAAAATACCGCTGTTTCCCCACAGATAGGCGACTTTGGCCAGTTCGATGCCAAGGGTGAAGACCATCATACTGATCATCCCCATCGCTGCGGATACGGTTCCTTTACTGACATCACTGGAAAACAGCGTCAGCCGCACCAGACCGGCATTCGCCAGACCAATACCAAAGGCATAGAGGCTTAACCCGGCGGTCATCCACAGGTAGGCATGTGAGGAATACAGCGTTGAACCTGCTGCTGTCATCAGGCCAACAATCATCGGGCCTGCGCCATAGCGGATGAGCTGTGGAATACCGGTTTTACCACTCAGCCGCGCCAGTGTCAGGTTACCTATGATAAGCGCGCCGAAAATCGGCACCTGCAAAATACCATATTCAAAAGTAGAGAGCTGCTCGCCGCTGATCAAAATAACCGGTGACTGAGCAATCCACGCCAGTAATGGCAGGCTGGCAAAGCCCAATGCCAGAGCGCCACACAGGAAACGGCGGTTGGCGAGCACGAGCTTATAATCACGCCACATATGGGCAACTGACAGTTTTTCCCCTTTCAGGGCGGCGGTTTCTGGCATCGCACGCCACAGGCCGACGAATGAAATCGCACCCAGCGCGGCAAACAGCACAAACATGGCCTGCCACGGCGCAACATGGATCATCGCTGCCCCGGCTAAAGGCCCAAGTAATGGGGCAATTAATGCCACATTTGCCATCAGCGCGGTAATTTTAATACATACCGCTTCTTCAAACGATTCTTGAATGGTGGCGTAACCCACCGCACCAATAAAGCACAAGCCGATGCCTTGCAGGAAACGCATGACCATAAATTGTTCGATGGTATTGACCAGCAAGATAGCCAGGCATGTCACCACAAAGAATGCCACGCCAACCAACATCACCGGGCGGCGTCCACGGCGGTCCGACAGCGGGCCGAGCAGCCATTGCAAGAACATGCCACCTGCCAGATAAGCAGTCATGGAGGTCGGAACCCACTCAATACTGGCATTAAAATCGGCGACTACCGCCAGCATACCGGGCTGAATCATATCGTTGGCGATATAGGCGGCGAATTCGAACAGCACCAGACAAAGAGGGAATAAAAGCGCCCGCCGACCTAAACGTGTCGCGGGTGAGAATGAAGTTTGCATAGGTTAAGTTATTAATAATAAATAATAAAAAACTGGAGGCGCTCAGGCAGGATGTACAGTCAGAGCGCATTAGGACGGCTATTTTGCCGCTGATACTAAAGTATAGCAACAGTTTGCTGACGAATTGATGCTGTTTCATTTACTTTGGGTATAAGTCGAATTTACGTTATTGTTTGCAACCTGATTATTGGTTCCATAAATGGATTGCCGTTTTTAAGCCCACAGACAGGTGATAGAGAGTATGCATGACCAATAAGATTGGCTGGATTGATAATTTGCGGGCAGTGGCTTGCATTATGGTCGTGATGATTCATGCCACGACCTATTATGTCACTAGCGGGGCGCAGGTGGGGGAGGTTAACTGGGATATTGCCAATTTGCTGAATTCGGCTTCCCGTGCCTGTGTACCCTTGTTTTTTATGATCTCCGGCTATCTGTTTTTTGGTGAAAAAAGCGCACAGCAAAAGCATTTTACCCGCATCGGGCTGTGCCTGCTGTTTTACAGCGTGATAGCACTTATCTATATTTCGACCCTAACCCCGATCAACGGTTGGGCATCGTTAAAAAATATCCTGCAAAAACCGGTGTTTTATCATTTGTGGTTTTTCTACGCCATTATCGTGGTTTACCTGGTTTCACCGCTGATTAACGTCAAACCGGTATCGGGCCGCTATCTGGCGGTGGTGGTGTTGCTACTGGCTGTGGTGGCGAACCCGCAAACCAGTAAACAATCATTAGATGGTTTCAACTTGCTCCCCGTGAATCTCTATATCTACGGCGATACCTTCTATTACCTGTTGTACGCGCTGTTGGGGCGGGCAGTTGGTATGCTCGAAACCCAGGGGCGGGCCATCAGTTGGGGAGCCGCCTTGCTGTTTATCGTTAGTGTGATATTTATTGCCATATCAACCGAAAAGCAGACGCGAATTAATGGCAGTTTTGCTGATACATTCTATATGTACTGTGGCCCACTGGTGTTTGTGGCAGCCGTATCGCTGCTGGTGTGGTTCAAGAACTGCCTGAATCAGCCTGTTGCCTGGCTCAGTTGGCTCGCCGGACATTCTTTGGCGATTTACGGTTTCCATGCGCTGATTATTCACTTTATCCGCACCCATAATTACGATTTCACCGCTTACCCGGTACTGGATATTTTTTATGTCTTTGCCTTAGCACTAGTGCTAAGCACTTTATTGTCTATGGGATTGCAACGCATCGACCGGCGGCGTCTGGTCAGTTAATTTATCAGTCAAACCACGCTGTGGCGTTCATGGTTAAGAATCTGAATCGCTCTCAGCGCTGGGATATTTGATAGTATCCCTGGCGCTGAGAATGGTGATAAACAGCAAACCATGTTCCTTGTTGTCATCACACCAAATCAGTGCTAACTCTCCTAGTTACTTTGGCACAAATGGTTGGAACATTTGAAGGCCTTTCCCGCACCGTGTGGGTTTCAAAACAGGCTTTTGTTAAGAAAAATAAGCTCTATCGCAATTTGAAAGGCTCAAAAAATCCGCACGGCGCGGAAAAATTATTAGGAACGTGGGAGAAGTTTTCTGCTGGGGTACTAAAGGCGAGCAGATAGCCAACCATGCTTTACATAGCTTGGTTGAATGCATCGAATTCTCGTGATTTTGGGATATCTTAAAAGTTCAAGCCCAAACCCTGTAGGCTTTTATAAGATTGCTTTATCTGGTTTTCTTTTCATTTAGTGAAAAAGAATTACATCTCGATTTGCTATAATCCACAACATCTCACTCTAACCCGTTATTTATCGCACGTCAGATCAACTTGGTGCTTATTTTATACCCCAGATCGTTGGGTAAAAAATGTAGCGCCTCTGGGCCAGCATCGCGTAATTCATTGATACTTTTAAAACCCATCATTTTTAATGCGGGTTCCATTTCGTTTTTTAGGATTTCAATTGAACGCAATACCCCTTTCTCTCCGCCAGCACCTAGCCCATAGATATATGCTCGGCCAAGAGAGACACAGTTAGCCCCTAATGCGATTGCTTTTATAATATCACTGCCGCGTCGTATTCCTCCGTCAAATATTATTTCGATCTGATCCCCAAGAGCATTTTTTATTTCCGGCAGTCTTCTAATTGTTGATGAGGCAGGGTCTAACTGACGTCCGCCATGATTGGAAACAACAATGGCATCAGCACCTGCGTCAGCCGCTAACTGGGCATCCTGAGCAGACAGAATACCTTTCACGACCAGTTTCCCTTTCCATTGTTCGCGGAACCAACGTATATCATCCTAGGTCAGGGTTGGATCGATTTCACGCCCGAGTTTAACCGATTGCTCCATGATCCAGGAGCCAAGTTTTTCATATTTATCAACCTGATGTACTTTTGGCACGCCATGAGCAATAGCGCCTACAGACCAGAATGGATGACTCAACATGGAAAGGATCATTTTAGCTGAGGGGACAGGGCTGGCACGAAACCCATTGCGCTCATCTCTCTCGCGCACAGGAGTGTAGGGGGTATCAATCGTTATAAATATGGTGTCGATACCAATTTTTTTACAACGCTCCAGCATGTCCAGCGTCAATTCACGGTGTTTGAAAATATACAATTGTGAATAAAGAGGGCCTTTTCTTACACTGGCAACATCTTCCATTGAGCATATTGAAAATGTTGAAAGGCATTGAGGTATCCCCATTTTGTCCGCAGCATGGCTGGCCTCAATCTCCCCATCTTTATAGTACATGCCTGCGAAACCAACAGGCCCCAACATCACAGGGAGTTTATGAGTATTACCCAGAAGGTGAACAGATAAATCGACATCGGTAATACCAGAAAGAACACGTTGCTTCAATTCCCACAATGCAAAATCGTCCACGTTACTTTTTAATGTTGATTCACTATTTGCACCACCAATAAGATAATCATAAAAAATAGATGGCACATTTGATTTGGCTATTTTTCTTAAATCATCAATATTCCAAGCATTATTTATATTCATAAAATACTCCTAGCTAAATTTGGTTTTCTGCAAATGAAGTGATACTTTTTTATACACATATCTTTTAATGGCGCGAGCTATCCTTTAATCAGGAACGGATTCGTAAGGTTTCAAGAACAGTGCGTATTTACAATCATCTTGCCGAAACAAAATATTTCATCATGATGATAAATATGGATAAATAAACCTGATATTAAGTTTTTACCTATTGTTTTGTATGTGTATTTGATAGGGAAATAAACTGTTTCAATTAATTATTTAATAACAAATGCTTACATAGTGTTTTTAATATTCGCTTTGGTAAAAATGAAGAAAACCCACTAAATTTATGGGGTTAAGTCTGGCTGGACAGGGCTTGTGTTTAAAGTGTTGGCACTTGAGGTACGAGAATTTTGTTGCAGCAGAGATATGCTTTGTCAGGGCATCAACTTATACCTGTCATACTTGTATGTTACGGAAAAATTAAATTAGCTACCTGCATCACAACATGAACACAAAAGATAAATGTACTGATATTCGCATTTGCCGGTCAATTTTTCATCGCCTTAGCGAGTATCAGCCAGGCAACCTGGTATCGACATCAATCGCACTCTCAGGAGAGGGAATGATCAACAAAAGTATGGCTTCCCAAAAACGGTGGAATCGGCGGACGACTGCTGCGGTTTCGGTAGAAAAGTAGAGTTGTGAATCACTCTGGGTACGACCAGCAAGAGAAAATAGACATTGCATTGCATGATCAATCCATTATTACCGGTTAAATTTTGTCGCAACACTCAGTGCAACGCCACCTAACAGGGCCGCGACGATATAAGTAAACTGCATTCCGGCCGTTATGTCAGCTGCGGTTGCCCACTGAATATCATGAGTTGCTGAAGCGAATGCAAAAATTGCTCCCATTACTGAGGCTCCGGTAATCAGCCCAAGATTACGCGAAAGGTTCAGCATACCTGCGGCTACTCCACGGTTTTCGGCCTCTACAGATTTAATAACTTGCGTATTATTTGCTGCCTGGAAGATAGCATAACCCGCAGTAATCAGGCAGACCGGGGCGACATAGCCGAAAACTCCCTGTATTGGCGATATCATCGACAACACGGTAGCACCGGCGGTAATCCCCGCCAACCCCACAGTCACCATCGTTTGGGCACCTAATCTATCCACAAGATAGCCCGCAGGAACGCCGCCCAAAGCCGCTATCATCGGGCCGATAGACATGGCTAACCCTATGCCTTCCGTGCTCAAACCCAGCGCGTGTAAAAGATAAAATGGCCCTACTACTAACGTTGCCATCATGATGGTCGTGACTAATGCGCTCGTGATCAGGCCAGTGCGCAGACTGACATGCCGTAGCATTGCCGGTTGAATGAGTGGAAATTCAACCTTCTGTTCTAACAGGACAAATACCCCGGCACCAATTACCGAACCCAGCAACAGCCCCCCATTGAGAACACCAAATGTACCTTGCCCCAGAGTCATGGAGAGCGCATATAGCGTCAACGTCAGGCCCAAAAGCAGTATCCCGACGGGATCAAAACCGCTGTGGTGCGGGCGAGATGGGGGCGCGGTATCTGGCAGATAGCGTGACAGCAGCAGCAATGCCAATAATCCAAAAGGAATATTTATCAGGAACATCGCTGGCCAGCCAAATCCACCAATCAGCATCCCGCCAAGGGATGGCCCCAGTGCAGTCCCTATGGCCGATATCGTGCCGAGCATCCCCATAGTGCGCCCTGTTTTCTCCTTACTGATAACCTCGCCTACCAGTGCTAGCGTAGCGGTCATCATTACGGCGGCCCCTAATCCTTGTAGAACGCGGGCGCTAATCAATACCGTCATGGTGGGGGCCAGCGCGCAACCCAGAGAGGCCACGATGAATAACCCGATCCCCCCTTTTAACAACCGGCGCTTATCGATGATATCGCCTAAGCGACCTACGGTGATAGCCGATGTGGTGATGGCAAGTAAATAGGCTAAAACCACCCATTGAGCGTCTTGAAATGAGGCATTAAAAACCTGTGTTAACGTGGGTAGCCCCACATTTGCAATGCTGGTGGCTAAAGAAGAAAGCAGCATCGGCAGTGAAAGGCTGACAACCACTTTTCTTAACGAGACATTCTCCGCAACACCTAACTCGGTGCTTTTCGTATTGATATTCATTGGCGAGTTCGCTCCTGAAAGACCTGCTCAGGAGACTATTGCATCGCATAACCAAGCGGAAGACGCATGGAGTGCAGTTTATTCGTGCATTAAACGCCATGTCACAATGACTTGTGCTAGAGTCATTCTATGCAAAAACCGGATCTCAACCTGCTTATCACGCTCGATGTTCTGCTCGCGGAAGGCAGTGTTGTACGTGCCGCCCAGCGGCTGGGGCTTAGTCCATCAGCAATGAGCCGGGCGCTGGCCAGATTGCGCAAAACTACCGGTGATCCTTTGCTGGTAAGGGCAGGGCGTGCATTGGTACCCACCCCAAGAGCGCTTGAGCTACGTGAACAGGTCAGCCAACTGGTACATAATGCGGCGGCGGTTCTACGCCCTGCGACGCAGCTGGATCTCACCCAACTGGCGCGCACCTTCACCTTACGTACCAGTGACGGTTTTGTCGAAAACGTCGGTGCGGCGCTGTTAGCGCGAATTCACCAAGAGGCTCCTGATGTTCGGCTACGTTTTATGCAAAAACGGGACAAAGAGAGCACATTATTGCGTGATGGCATTGTCGATCTCGAAACCGGTGTGGTTGGTGCGATGGCCAGCCCCGAGTTACGCACGCGTGCATTATTTCGCGATCACTTTATTGGCGTGGTGCGTGCCAGCCACCCCTTATGCGAAGGGGATATCACCGCAGATCGTTATGCGGCGCAGAACCATCTCTTGATCTCGCGCCGTCAGAACCATAAAGGGCCGATTGATGAAGCATTACAGCTACTGGGGCTTGAAAGGAATGTGATAGCTTCCGTTGATAGCATTTCTACCGCACTGGCCCTGGTTAAAGGTTCCGACCTGATAGCGACGGTTCCTGAGCGTCACTCCGCCAATTTACGTATCGGATTACACAGTTTCCCTCTTCCATTTACGTTAGCACCCATCACACTCTCTATGCTGTGGCACCCACGTATGGACGCTGACCCCGCACACCGTTGGCTGCGCCGGTGTGTGCTCGACGTGTCATCCCTGACGGAAGGGCCAGGTCAGGTCTAATGGCGATTGTCAGCTCGTTGTAACCGATACCCGCTTTCCTACATCCAGCGCATGTAATGTTTAAGCTACGGTATGAATAGTGGCAAGCCTCTCGATCAGCACTGTTTCAGTGTGCAGCTTTAATTCCTCGCTATTTAATATCAAACCACCTGGGTGTGTCATCGGGAAAGTCATGGTGGCTTCAGTGGGTACCCAAGAGCAGAGGCTATTCGCGCAGTAGTTTCACCACAGAATTACCAAATTCGGCCATTATTGGGGAAAAAGGAACACTCTTGTTAGGCCGTCGGTGTCGGCGTTTTATGCGCCCGATTAGGTAAAAAGCAGTGCAAGATTATCTTGCCAATAGTTATGGTATAAAACCATATAAAATCACCTTTATATCAGTGTGTTATGCTGTATTTTTTAAAAAAATACTCATTAGAATGGTTTTTTGGCCGAAAACTATTCTTTACCAGAAGATATTTATTCACTGCAAACAAAATAATTTACAGCGGAACAACTCATGAAAGACGTTAAGAACATTATTCCGATTGCGCACATCAAAAAAAATCTATTGGGGATGGCGCTGTTGTTCACCACGTTAATGAGTCAGGCGGCAATCAGCCTGGATCAAACGCGGATTATCTTTAATAGTACTGATAAGTTTGCCAGTGTCGTGTTAAAAAACAAAAGTGAAACACTCCCTCATTTGGCGCTATCGTGGCTGGAAAATGTAGCCGGACAGAAAGTCGATAGCCCGCTGGTTGTTGTGCCGCGAGCGCAGCGTATAGAGGCTGGGCAAAAGGGTCTGGTTCGCATCATGAAGTTGCCAGAGGCTAACAAGTTACCAACCGATCGCGAGACGTTATTCTATTTCAATGTGCGGGAAGTGCCGCCAAAAAGTAATATGCCCAATACGGTGCAAATAGCGATTCAAAACCGGGTGAAACTGTTTTATCGGCCTGCCTCGCTCAACGCGAGTGCTAGCGGTATCTGGCAGGAGAAGTTACAACTCAGCAAGCAAGGTGGAGGCGTGAAGATTTATAATCCCACGCCTTATTACATTACGATTGGGTATTTGAGTCAGGATCATCGCGGCAATTTCCCCGGTTTTGATAGCGTGATGATTGCACCTTTTAGCACTGAATCGGTGAAAACGTCGGGTTATCGCGGCAACCGTTATAGCCTTGGTTATATAAATGACTTTGGTGGCATGGTCATTCGTACCTTTAACTGCTCTGGCGTGAATTGCCAAATTCAGTCGCTAAATGAGCAAAAATAATGCCTGTACCGGCTGGAGTGCGAAATGCAGGGCGTTGGGCAATTGAATCGATCCCGATGAGCTTATATTAGCATTAGGTCTCTGGGCTGAGGAAAAATAGCCGCAGCCCATCAGTTAGTTGTCTGTGTTATTCACTCACACAGCGGCAGTAATTGCTGATAAAGCTTTTTAAAGATTATCCGACGTCCACTGTAATAGTGATACCGCTGTGCATCAGGCAAGTGCCTTTGCTCCAGCATCAGCGGCGGTAATAAGTCGGCCAGAGGTACATTCGGATTTATGGCAATCTGGGCTAGCCTGGCAGCACCCAGTGCCGGGCCTACATCCCCGCCGGTACGATAATCCAACGTTTTGCCACTGATATCAGCCAGCATTTGTCGCCAGTATGCACTGCGTGCGCCACCGCCTATCAAGGTGATCGAACCGGGCTGCAACCCACTGGCATGTAGCGCATCCATGCCGTCAGCGAGCGCAAATCCTACGCCTTCCAGCACTGCGCGGGCTAAATCTGCCCGACCATGTTGGTGGGTAAAGCCCCAGAATGCACCTTTGGCATTAGGATTATTATGGGGTGTGCGCTCACCGGAAAGGTAGGGCAAGAACCACACGGGTGTAGCCGCAGGTGGTGTTTTTTCTACCTCGGCGAGCAATGCAGGAACGCTGTCGGCACCGGTGAGTTGGCAGGCCCAATCCAGGCATGACGCGGCGCTGAGCATGACAGACATCAGATGCCAGGTATCCGGCAGCGCATGGCAGAAACTGTGTACCGCACTGGCCGGATTACTGAGGAAGCCATCACTCACGGCAAAATAGACACCGGATGTACCCAGCGATAGCATTGCCTGACCGCTCTGATACAGGCCGACCCCAATAGCACCCGCAGCATTGTCGCCACCCCCGGCTACCACCGGTATTGAACCCATCCCCCAGCGCGTGGCAATATCCGCACGAACATGGCCGGTAATCTGGTTGCCTTCAAACAATACTGGCATATGCTGGCGGCCCAAATCGCAGGCGGCCAGCATCTCATCACTCCAGTCGCGTTTTGCCACATCGAGCCACATCGAGCCGGCGGCATCTGACATATCAGTGGCAAAATCACCACTGATCAGAAAACGTAGATAATCTTTGGGTAACAGCACCTTATCAATACGATTGAAAATGTCTGGCTCATGTTCTGCCAGCCATTTTAGTTTCGGTGCGGTAAACCCCGGCATCATCAGGTTGCCGGTAATCTGGCGCGACTCGGGCACCGCATGTTCCAGTGCCTGGCATTGGGAGAAACTGCGGCCATCATTCCATAAAATGGCCGGACGCAGCACCTGATGCTGTTTATCCAGTAGGGTTGCGCCGTGCATTTGGCCGGTCAGTCCGAGGGCTTTTACCTGCTGTAAATCATGCTCTACAGCCAATGCGTGCAGGGCTTTATCGGTTGCCTGCCACCAGTCAGATGGGTTCTGTTCTGACCATAAAGGGTGCGGGCGCGAGACGGATAAAGTGGCACTTTGGCTGGCAATCACCTGCCCGTTTTCGGCCAAGAGGATTGCTTTGACGCCGGAAGTGCCTAAGTCGATGCCAAGGTACATATGCCTTCCTTATAGGTGAGACTGGGACAGCGAGTGCCCCATTTTAAACATCAGCCGAATATATAGCGGTTAACCCGATTTTCTAGTTGCTCTTGATGCCCACTCTGGTGCTGTGGGTTCAAGTTATGCTGTTCGGCATAATGCGCTAACTCTTTCAGCGACAGTTTGCCTTTTAGGATCTGTTGCCCAAACTCTTCATTCCAACCGGCATAACGTTTAGCAACCTGCTTATCTAACTGACCCTCTTCAATCATTTTGACCGCAATTTTTAGTGCCAGAGCCATTGTATCCATCGCACCGATATGACCGTAGAACAAGTCATATTTATCAGTGCTTTGGCGGCGTACTTTGGCATCAAAGTTTAAGCCGCCGGTGGTAAAACCACCCGCTTTGAGGATTTCAAACATCACCAGCGCGTTTTCTTCTACGCTATTTGGGAATTGATCAGTATCCCAGCCCAACTGTGGGTCACCCCGGTTGGCATCCACCGAGCCGAAAATACCTAATGCAATCGCACTGGCTATCTCATGATGGAAAGAGTGCCCCGCTAATGTGGCGTGGTTAGCCTCAATATTCACTTTAATCTCTTTTTCCAGCCCAAACTGTTTAAGGAAACCATAAACAGTTGCTACGTCATAATCGTATTGATGCTTAGTTGGCTCCTGTGGTTTAGGCTCAATTAACAGTGTGCCCTGGAAACCGGTTTTATGTTTATGCTCAACCACCATCTGCATAAAACGGCCAATTTGCTCGCGTTCCTGGCGCAAATCCGTATTTAACAGTGTTTCATAGCCCTCACGCCCACCCCATAATACATAGTTTTCACCGCCCAATTTTTGAGTGGCATTCATGGCGGTAAAGACCTGAGTTGCAGCCCAACTGAAGACTTCCGGATCTGGATTGGTGGCTGCACCTGCACCATAACGCGGATGGGTAAAGCAGTTCGCGGTGCCCCATAATAATTTTACGCCACTGCTTTCTTGCTTCTCCGCCAGCACGTCGGTCATTACCGCGAAATTATTCAGATATTCTTTCAGTGATGCGCCCTCTGGCGAGACATCGACATCGTGGAAGCAATAATAAGGCACATTCAGCTTATGGAAGAATTCAAACGCCACATCGGCTTTACGTTTTGCCAGCGCCAGTGCATCTCCTGAGTGTTGCCACGGGCGATCAAAGGCATTGGCTCCGAACATGTCGGCTCCGCCCCAGCAGAACGTATGCCAATAGCAGGCGGCAAAGCGCAGATGGTCGGCCATTCGCTTACCAAGGATAATTTCATCCGGATTGTAGTGATGAAATGCCAGCGGGTTAACGCTCTGGCGGCCTTCGTAACGCACTTGTTCTAATTCATCAAAATAAGATTGCATGAAATACTCCTTGGAAGCTGGCCCCGCTTTTGCCGGGCAGATGAGCCTTTATCTTCGGAGTTGTCGGCAATTGTCTCAATTACGTTATTTCACACTTAAATTCAGAGAATTATTAATTGTGGTGTAGATCTCATAAATAACAGTTTAATTATAAAAACTCTGGGATATTTATCGATCGGATAACATTTACTGCATGAATCATGCATTTCCTGGGAAAGAAAACATGATCGTTATCATAAAATTAACATTAAACCAAAAAACATAATTGGCGGATGAAAATCTGTAATTGCCGATGTGCAAATAAGCGTCAACAATCCCTGTTGCCGTTGATGTTTACTGTTTCTCTTACCCTGCTTCTACAATAATAAAGGTACTTAAAGATGAAATTTAAGAACATTTTACTCTCCGCTTGTGCCGTACTGGTAATGGTCAGCCAGCCTGGATTCAGTAAAGAAATTAAGATCGGTATGGCGATAGATGATTTACGTCTTGAACGCTGGCAGAAAGACCGCGATATTTTTGTTAACAAAGCTGAGTCTTTAGGCGCTAAAGTTTTTGTTCAATCTGCAAATGGCAATGAAGAAACACAAATGTCGCAGATTGAGAATATGATTAACCGCGGCGTTGATGTTTTGGTGATTATTCCTTACAACGGACAGGTATTAAGCAATGTTATTGCTGAGGCCAAAAGAGAAGGAATAAAGGTCTTAGCTTATGATCGTATGATTAATAATGCTGATATTGATTTTTATATCTCATTTGATAATGAAAAAGTGGGTGAATTACAGGCGAAAAGTCTGGTTGAACGAGTGCCACAAGGCAACTATTTTCTGATGGGTTGCTCGCCGGTCGATAACAATGCCAAATTGTTCCGCCAGGGGCAAATGACAGTGCTTAATCCTTTGATAAAAGAAGGGAAAATTAAAATTGTTGGCGATCAGTGGGTTGATGCCTGGCTGCCAGAAAATGCCTTAAAAATCATGGAGAATGCCTTAACTGCCAACAATAACAATATTGATGCTGTGGTGGCATCCAACGATGCAACCGCCGGTGGTGCAATTCAGGCATTAGCTGCTCAGGGGCTGGCGGGGAAAGTGGCTATCTCTGGGCAGGATGCCGATTTAGCTGCAATAAAACGTATTGTTGCCGGTACGCAAACCATGACGGTATATAAACCTATCAGTAAATTAGCCAACGATGCGGCAGAAATTGCAGTAATACTGGGTAAAGGTGAGGAGCCGAAAGCGAACAGTAAATTAAATAATGGTATAAAAGATGTTCCTGCTTATTTATTAACACCGATTCAAGTTGATAAAAGTAATATTGACAGCACAATAATAACTGATGGGTTCCACAAAAAATCAGATATTTATTGATTGGCATAATGCCGACGGATTTTTGTAATAAACGGTCAGTTAATTAAGTTATTGACATGGCCGTTACTTAATATGGCCGTAATACTATAAGATCAACGGCATTAAGGAGGGAACTGTGCCCTACCTACTGGAAATGAAAAGCATTACTAAAAAATTCGGCATTGTTAAAGCCGTGGATAATATCAGCCTGACATTAGAAACTGGGCAGGTGTTATCTTTGTGCGGTGAAAATGGTTCCGGAAAGTCCACACTAATGAAAGTGTTATGTGGTATTTACCCCACAGGATCCTATCAGGGGGAAATAATTTTCTCAGGCGAAACGCTTCAGGCCAAAAATATTCGCGAAACAGAACAAAAGGGCATCGCGATTATTCATCAGGAACTGGCATTGGTGAAACAAATGTCGGTGCTGGAAAATATGTTCCTCGGTTCCGAATGGGGTCGTTTCGGTATTATGGATTACGATGGCATGTACTTACGCTGTCAGCGCATGTTGGCACAGGTCAAGCTGGCAGTCGACCCTAATACCCCGGTGGGCGAGTTGGGCCTTGGGCAGCAACAATTGGTTGAGATTGCGAAAGCGCTGAATAAACAAGTACGGTTGCTGGTTTTGGATGAACCGACCGCCTCGCTGACCGAAAGTGAAACCGCTATTTTGCTGGATATTATCCGTGATCTGCGTAACCACGGTATTGCCTGCATCTATATCTCGCACAAATTGAATGAAGTGAAAGCGATATCAGATCACATCTGTGTGATCCGCGATGGCCGCCATATCGGTACTCGCCCAGCAGCGAGTATGAGCGAAGATGACATCATCTCCATGATGGTTGGTCGCGAACTCAAAGAGTTATACCCCCATGAGGCCCACCACATTGGTGATGAAATTCTACGGGTAGAGAATCTCTGCGCCTGGCATCCGGTCAATCGCCATATTCGCCGGGTGGATGAAGCCTCTTTCTCGTTGAAACGTGGTGAGATTTTAGGCATTGCCGGATTGGTTGGCTCGGGCCGAACTGAAACGGTGCAATGCCTGTTTGGAGTCTATCCTGGCCGTTGGCAGGGAGATATCTATATCAAGGGTAAACCTGTTGCCATCAACACTTGCCAGCAGGCGATGAAACTGGGTATTGCGATGGTGCCAGAAGACCGCAAAAAAGATGGCATCGTACCGGTAATGGGGGTTGGGGCTAATATTACACTGGCGGCACTGGGTGATTTTACCAATTATTTCAGTGTCTTGGATGATGCCAAAGAGCAATCCACTATTGTGCAATCGCTGGCACGACTGCAGGTCAAAACCTCATCGTCAGAGCTGGCTATTGCTCGCCTTAGTGGTGGTAATCAGCAAAAAGCGATTCTGGCTAAATGTTTATTGCTGAACCCACAAATTTTGATCCTCGATGAGCCAACGCGCGGTATCGATATTGGTGCAAAATACGAAATATATAAACTTATCAATCAATTGGTCCAGCAGGGGATTGCGGTCATTGTGATTTCCTCTGAATTGCCGGAGGTCTTGGGATTAAGTGATCGGGTGTTGGTCATGCATCAGGGGCGCATCAAAGCCGATCTTATTAACCATAACCTGACTCAAGAAAAGGTCATGGAAGCCGCACTCAGGAGTGAAACCCATGTCGCAAGCTAATCAGTCTGAACTGAACACGTCAGAAAATGGCGCTAAAAAACAGCTATTTCGGCTAAAATCAATTAATTTACAAGTTTTTGTCATGTTGGCAGCAATCGCCATTATTATGCTATTTTTCACTTTCACCACCGAAGGGGCGTATCTCAGCGCCAGAAACATTTCGAACTTACTGCGTCAGACGGCGATTACCGGCATCTTGGCGGTGGGGATGGTGTTTGTCATTATTTCGGCGGAAATTGATCTCTCTGTCGGTTCGATGATGGGGTTGCTTGGCGGAGTGGCGGCTATTTTTGATGTGTGGCTTGGCTGGCCGCTGCCGCTGACGATTGTGGTTACGCTAGGTTTGGGGTTGGTACTGGGAGCATGGAATGGTTGGTGGGTTGCTTACCGTAAAGTGCCTTCGTTTATTGTCACCCTTGCCGGAATGCTGGCTTTTCGCGGTATCTTAATTGGTATCACCAACGGTACGACTGTATCACCGACCAGCAACGCGATGTCGCAAATCGGCCAAAGTTATCTGCCTAATGGGTTGGGTTTTGGTATCGGAGCTATTGGCCTGATGCTGTTTGTGGCCTGGCAATGGCGTCAACGCAATCACCGTATTCGCTTGGGTTTGCCGGTTGCCGCACCACAAGGAGATGTTACGCGCCAATCAATTACCGCAGTAATAGTTCTTGGCGCGATATATTTATTGAATGATTATCGCGGTGTTCCCACACCAGTATTGATCCTGACAGCCTTGATGCTAGCCGGTATATTTATGGCCACCCGGACTGCTTTTGGCCGTCGGATCTATGCCATTGGCGGCAATATCGACGCCGCTCGACTGTCTGGCGTGAATGTTGAACGCACCAAACTGGCGGTATTTGCTATCAATGGATTGATGGTGGCAATGGCTGGTTTGATTCTTAGCTCACGCTTGGGGGCCGGTTCACCTTCAGCCGGTAATATTGCCGAACTGGATGCGATTGCCGCTTGTGTCATTGGTGGCACCAGTCTGGCGGGTGGGATCGGGAGTGTGGCGGGTGCAGTCATGGGGGCATTTATTATGGCTTCTCTCGACAATGGGATGAGTATGCTGGATGTGCCGACTTTCTGGCAGTACATTGTGAAAGGCGCGATTTTACTGTTGGCAGTCTGGATGGACTCTGCCACCAAACGCCGGGTTTAATCCTATCACTTTGCTGAGAGATCAATGTCATCTGCATTGGTCTTTCAGCTTATTGAGCTTTGATATCCCACCCACTTCAGGAGCCATTCCCATGTTTGAGAAACGCTACCGGATAACCTTGCTGTTTAACGCTAATAAAGTGTACGACCGGCAGGTGGTGGAAGGTGTCGGTGAGTATTTACAGGCATCGCAATGCGATTGGGATATCTTTATTGAAGAGGATTTTCGCTGCCGTATCGATAATATTCGAGATTGGCTGGGTGATGGTGTTATTGCGGATTTTGATGATCGGCAGATAGAGCAATTGCTGGCGAATGTGGATGTTCCTATTATCGGCGTGGGGGGGTCTTATCATCAACAGGAAGAATACCCACCAGTAGATTATATTGCGACCGATAATGCGGCGCTGGTTGAAGCGGCATTTATGCATTTGAAAGAAAAGGGGTTAAACCGTTTTGCATTCTACGGTTTACCAGACAGTAGCGATAAGCGTTGGGCGCAGGAGCGGGAATATGCCTTCCGCCAATTAGTGGCGGCAGAACAATATCAAGGAGTGGTCTATCAGGGGATGGCGACCGCCCCGGCTAATTGGCAATACACCCAAAATCGGCTGGCGGATTGGGTGCAAACTCTGCCACATCAGACGGGAATTATTGCTGTGACGGATGCCCGGGCGCGGCATTTGCTGCAAGTGTGCGAGCATCTGGATATTGCGGTGCCAGAGAGATTGAGTGTGATTGGCATTGATAATGAAGAATTAACTCGCTATTTATCGCGAGTAGCACTCTCTTCGGTGGTGCAAGGGACGCGACAGATGGGCTATCGGGCAGCCAAGTTGCTGCATCAGCGCCTTAACCAACGCCAGAAACAGCAAGAGACTCCGCCATTACAGCGCATTTTGGTGCCACCGGTTAAAGTGATGGCCCGCCGCTCAACGGATTTCCGCTCGCTACGTGATCCGGCGGTGATTCAGGCGATGCATTATATTCGCCATCATGCATGTAAGGGAATTAAGGTTGAACAGGTGCTAGACGCGGTTGGGATGTCGCGCTCGAATCTGGAAAAGCGCTTCAAAGATGATATTGGTCAGACTATTCATGGCGTCATTCATGAGGAAAAGCTCGATCGTGCGCGAAATCTACTGGCCGCGACCTCATTGCCCATCAATGAAATCTCGCAGATGTGCGGTTATCCATCGTTGCAATACTTCTATTCGGTGTTCAAAAAAGGCTATTTGATTACGCCAAAAGAGCACCGTGATAAGTACGGCGAAGTGATCTATTAGTCAGTTCTGAGCCGATAATCTCTCTTTCACTGTTATCCAGATGGGGGATTTATTACCCCCCTGTATTGAATGGCTAGCACCATACAATAAACACGCTATAATCACCGGCTTACATTCCTATCTTCTCTGGAAGATCATCGTCCCCGGTGGGGCGGCTGGACTTCAAATCCAGATGGGGCCGCCAGCGGTCCCTGGCAGGTTCGACTCCTGTGATCTTCCGCCAAAGCTCTTCCGTATTACTCCCCAAAAGTCCTAAAAATCCCAGTAAAACCAATAGATAGAGCGTTTTATTGTCCGTAGGTGTCCGAGCTTATCTCTCTAAATCCGTAACAATTGTGTATAGTAAAGGGTATAGAATTACCCTATACCTTTTTGAGCTATACACATGCCACTTTCAGATATCCAGATTCGCCGTGCTAAACCACAAGAAAAAGCCTATACCCTGAGTGACGGGCAAGGGCTATCACTCTTAATTGAACCTAACGGCAGCAAAGGGTGGCGCTTTCGCTATCGTTTTGCCGGTAAAGCCCGATTAATGTCATTAGGGACTTATGACTTGATATCCCTTGCTGAAGCTCGCTCTAAGCGAGATGTGGCACGTAAACAGGTTGCAGATGGAACAGATCCCGCAGAGGTGAAAAAGGCTGAGAAGTTGGCGCAGCGGCTTTCATCGGAAAACTCTTTTGAGGCTATTAGCCGTGAGTGGCATAAAGCCAAAGCCGATCGCTGGTCATTGGGCTATAGGGAAGAAATCATGAGTACCTTTGAGGCGGATATATTCCCGTATATTGGTAAACGGCCAATTGCAGAAATCACACCGCTGGAGTTACTTGATGTGCTTCAACGTATCGAAAAGCGTGGAGCGTTAGAAAAAACGCGCAAAGTACGCCAGCGCTGTGGTGAAGTATTTCGTTATGCCATTATTACCGGCCGTGCTGAATATAATCCCGCCCCTGACCTTGCCAGCGCATTAAGTACGCCCAAGAAACAGCACTACCCGTTCCTGTCCGCCGAGGAGATGCCATATTTTATTCGTGACCTAGAGGGTTACACCGGCAGCATTATAACCAAGAACGCCGCAAAGATACTGATGTTGACTGGTGTACGAACTAAGGAAATGCGTTTTGCTACTTGGCAGGAAATCGATCTTGAGAACGGTTTGTGGGAGATTCCAGCAGAACGAATGAAGATGCGCCGCCCCCATATCGTGCCGCTGTCTACACAAGTTATAGCGCTATTTAAACAGCTCTTACCTATCACCGGGCATTACCCCTATATTTTTATTGGACGAAATGACCATAAAAAGCCTATAAGTAAAGAAACAGTCAATCAGGTCATTGAATTACTGGGTTATAAAGGCCGTGCGACGGGTCACGGATTTAGACATACCATGTCAACGATATTACATGAGCAAGGCTATGATAGTGCATGGATAGAGCTACAATTGGCTCACGTTGATAAGAATAGTATTCGCGGTACTTACAACCATGCGCAGTATCTTGAAAAACGTAGAGAGATGTTGCAGTGGTATTCTGATAATTTATATTGATAATATAGTCGGAGGATAGAGAGGGAATAATTCCCTTCTATCCTCAAATACTATTATTCTGGTCGAGATGTGTAAGCTTGTTTCTCATGAGTTGGTGTTTGAGGAAAAGCAAGAAAAAGTAACTCACCTTTTACCATACTTGAAAGATACTGTTGCCTTACAGCATCAGGGCGTCGATTTAGAATTAAAGCCAATGCATTAAGAGTAATAAAGTGCTCACTGCATATTTTAATTATTAGTTCTTGCATCGCTGGTCTAGCCATTCGTGATTTATTCCTAGCTTCATCTGCTAGTTGGTATAACTGAGAGCAGTATTCATCATTTAGCTTATTCACGTTATCAATAATTGGTAATCTAAGGGATATTGAAACTAATCGTCCATACATATCACGAGTTGAACCATTATTTTTGTTATCACCAGTATCAAAATTTAAGGAGCTGGTATCTGACCCGTTAGTATCGGAGCTAGGAGCGCTAGTATCGGAGCTAGGAGCGTTAATATCGGAGCTAGGAGCGTTAGTATCGGAGCTCATGAACGAGCTCAAAATAGAGGAATTGAACGCTACATTGCTAGCATTAGGCCCATGATCTAAATCAGAAAAAATTGCATCTGGTGTAACAACGGTCACTCCCGGTAGATGATAGAATTTTTCTTTCTGAGTTCCTTTAGACTCAAGAAACCCATTCTTTTCTAACCTAGGTAAGGCGATAGTAATATTTCGTGAGTGTGTCGTTGTTAAAAGTGCAACCCGCTCATGATTAACCCAGCCTTCTGATGCTGCTGATACAAGAACAATTTTTTCAAGTTCCGATAATTCTTTGAATCTATCACCGAATCTATTATATAGATCACCTTTAATCCTTTCAGAGACGAGGTCTATCATATGTAGCTCGAGTAGAGTTTGTTCCGGTTCATTTTTTTCATGGAGCCTAGGGCTTTTCCAATCCTCTTCCCTCCAATTATCAAATATTTTTCTTATACCAGAACCTAGTTTTTCACTTAATCCAACCATTCTGAACATATCGTGAACGAAACTATTCCGACAGTCACTTTCGCCACCTTCTATTGCTTGTTCCACGGGTATTCTCATAAGTCCGGGGTTTCTGAATCCAAACATATCTGGGCGTTTAACAATTAAAATAGATGCTCTTCCGCTATAGTCAGCATGTGCAAGAGTATTAACTAATGCTTCACGGAGTGACTCATGAATCTTATTTTCTTCCTTTCTTTGGTCTCCTTCTAATTGAAATCTAACTTTAAGATCTATAGTTAGTTTTTTTATTATCTTTAAATAGAATTCAAATAAATTTCCAGACCAAGTACCATCAAGAGTAACCCTATCGATGTATCTACTGTCTTTCTCTGCTGCCGATCTTTCTAAGTAGTCTAAATGGTAATTACTAAATTGTTCTCTAATACTTTGATATTTTCCGAACATAAGTAATCCTGCAACTGTAATGCTTTCTTGTCCAGATGTCCGTTCTCTTTTCCATGCTCCAAGAGCTCTTAAAAACTCAATGTCTTCTAAAGCATTAAATTGATGCTCCGGCTGTCTGTTTTGAAACATTTGACGGTAGGTTTTAAGTGTTCCAATATCAATGTCGGCTAAATCAAACCCTGGGATTGCTTGTGCATCTCTAGCTTCATGACCTCTCTCAGACCACATTCTTTGTAATATTTCTTCTGTTGCACGATAATCCCCGCCGTGCTGTCTTATATATGTTCCTAATTTAGGGTTATTATTTATATAAACAGGTTTTTGACGTCGATTCGCTCTAGGTATCTTGAGCTTTATAATTTTTTTATTATCGATATCTATAACTTCTACATCATCTGGTGTAAGTATATTTACGTTGGCTTTCTCTGGATTATTAAGTGAGTCCCATAGTTGCTGTAATAGAAAGTCTGTATTGTCGACACCAGTCACTATAAATGAACCATCTAGTTCTTCAGTTAAACCAAAATATACAATTCCACCATAGCTATTTGCAAAGGAGCTATATGTTTCCCAGAAAGCTTTAGGTAATGCTTTTGACGCTTTTTTGCATTCAACTTCACTAGATTCTCTGAGTGCTTCTAATTCTTCCCAAAAATCCACACTGATATCAGACATAACATTTAATCCATGTAAATATGCTTATTGAACATTATGTAATCTCCTCGAACCAAGGTAAAGAGTAGAGTCAGGCTGAGTTTGATTTTAAGCATAAACCCCGCGCGCGCAACTACTCCTCGCCTACGCGCTCTGACTTTATCATGCACTTTTCATGCATGGCATAGAGAGCCTACAAACCCTTGTGGCGCGGTGTTTCAACTGTTTTGACGCTGAGGCGTTGCATGCAAATTCATGCACTATATGCATGCAGTGCTCATTTTGGCAGGCTAGCCAGAGAAAAAGCCCTTAAACGGCAAGGGCAAAGTGGCGAGAGTGGGGAAAAGTCCCTGCCTTGAGAGGTTACAGGCAGGGTGGGATTATTAATGAATTCGTGCGTTAGAACCGTAGCGATTTAATACTTTTCGCTCTGGTAGAATAACGGCGGGTATTATTTCAGGCTCTTTAACCGGAGGGCGAGTGATTATTTTATCCACACTCTCAATCGATTTAAAGGTACAAGAACATTCTATATTCTGACACTGATAATATGCCTCTTTGGTCTGCTCTGATAAATAGCGACTGGCGCGAGTATGAGACGCATGTTTACACACTGGGCAACGCATCATATTAGCTTTCCTCTTCTTGCTGTAATTTTTTTCTTTTTATAATTATCTCTTTGGCTAATTTAGAGCAAGAAGCCGGGCTATTGTATAACTTCCAGTCCACTCCATCTAAATTAGGCCTATTCCAGCCGATTTTATCTAAAGTTGAGTCTGGATATATTGAGATCTTATGATGCTCCGCAACATCTACTAATATCCGCCCTACTTGTCGTTCCATTATCTTATCCGGGGTTTCATAACCAAGCTGATTTTCGTTGCCCTCATCAGCTAGTGCTAGAGCACGTAATTTCAACTTAATAACCCTTATCAGAGAGGAGGGAAGTTCCAGTAAAGCCTGTCGCCATTCTTGTTCAGCATAAATTTTAAAGTTATTTTTATAGGTATTTTCAAGTTTTTTTGCTGAATAACAACATGCCAGCATCGCTGAATCTTTATCAAGCTCCAGCTCTTTGATTAGTGTTGAGAACTCCTTAGCTAATTCTTTTTGTGAGATTCGCTGACCATGCTGTTCTTTCAGCTCATCGGTCATTTCACCGCGCATATTACGAAACAAGTTCCGCCAGCTACTTTCCGCCTGCTTGCCTTTTATTTCTGCTTCTTGTTGTTGCTCATGGCAACGAGTAATTGCAGAGGTAACTTCATTCAGTATTAGCATGTTTTTCTGATGTGCTGCTTTCGCCACTTCAAAATGTTCCAAAGGGGTCATGTCAGGGATCGTGCTCATTGGTATAACTCCGTTTCAGTCAAGGTGGAGTCATTTTGCAAGCTCTCACACAACGCCTCAATCAATGCCCGTTGTGCCATTTCCCATACAACACACTCTCAAATCAAACTAAAAGGGCTATAAAAATAATAGTTTTATAAAAACTGTTCACTACTCTTCACTTTAGGAGAAAAGTATTAATAATCAATAAATAAAAGGGTGAACAGTTCATTTGAAACTATTCACCAAGTGTTCACTACTGTTCACTTGGTTAAAAAGAGCTTTTTCTCTGGCTAGCTTAAAAAGCAGGCAAAACCCTCACTGTTGTGCTCAACCACCACCACTCTTTTTAGAGCATTTTAATATCAATCAATATCTTTTAATTCTTTTTGGCTTTAACGACTCAGTACAAAAAAACACCCCTTCCACACATATACCCGAATACACCCACATAGACCCAGAGAGTCAAATACCGTCATTTTTACGTGCGTTTGTTGTGGTAAATCACACAACAACGGCTTGTTGCATCAGGTAAAAATATTCTCACAATAGGGGGCTACCCAACTGAATCCCAGCAAACCCGGCGGTATATGGCCGGACAACCAATAAGGTAGCTTTTCATGCTTGCAATGACACAACAGACTTTATCCAATACGCCACCACCAATGGCAACACACTACCCGCGTGACCGCTTTATGCGTCTACCTGAAGTGATTAACACCACCGCCTTATCCCGCTCGACCATTTATGAACTGATTAGCCGTGACCACTTCCCCGCACAAATTTCCCTTGGCGGTAAGAACGTCGCATGGCTGGCCTCTGAGATTGAGGGCTGGATGGCAGAGCGCATTGCTAACCGTCAGGGGGTATCAGCATGATCACCCTAAAAATCGGCGAGCAATTCTTCACTCTGAATGATGGAGACGTGCAATACATCGCTGAGGCGTTCCAGATTGCGCAGCAACAACCCGGCCTTGCTTTACCCAAGTACCGCAGCCAGCTAAACGGCGTGGTGCAAGTGATGTCGGGCAATGCGGCAGGCACGCCAGCACAGGCCAATTTCTACGCCCGTACCCCCGTACAGCCCAAGCCTGATATTCAGACTGATTGCTAAACCGATGACCCTCATCCCGCAAAAAGGGCTTTTCTCTGGCTTGCATTTTTTGCAGGCCTTGCGTTATAGTCGCCGTGCTGTCGCAAAATCGGCAGCCGGGCGTGGAAACCCGAGTTACTTATTGGCGACACAACACGCGCCAGGCGTGTTTTTTTATGTCGTGGCCTCGGCCTACCAGTTTTTTGCACAGTGGTTTCTACACCGCTGTCGCTATCAAGCAATGGTGGCTCAGGCGGGGCAGCCTTCGGGCTGGCCGGTTTCCAATAAGGCCGGTATTTCCACCCCCGTCTGGGCTACCACCCATAAGCGTGGAAACTTCGGTGGTAGCAATAACCAATACTTATTGGAGGCTGCCACTATGGCTACATCCCTCACCCCGTTACACCCGCAATTTATCTATCTATTCGCTGCTGTTCGTCGTACTGAATTAATGGCGCGTCCCTGCATGTTGCGTACCACCGCCAGCAGTGAGAAGAATGCCCGCCTGCGTTTAACCCGTGACTACATCCTGTCGTTTGCTGGCCGTCTGCCACTGGGGGCGGTCGCATGAATACCCTTGCCGCCCGTTATGACTGTGATACGCAGTACAGTATCCCTCACGCTGATTTTTTACGCCTCCAGCACGCACACAATGTCGGCGTGACGTTCCTCGATATGCTGGAAACACAAAGCAGCCTGCTACACGGTATTACCCCACCGTCGCCTGAATCGTTCGCCTCAATGGTGGCGTTACTGACTGACCAGCTCGGACAGGTGATGAACACCTGCGAATCACAAATCTTATCCCGCATGGAGGCACCTATCGTATGAATACCCTGAATCAATCCTGTCTGCCCGTTGAAGTCCGTACCGCTGTTTATCGCCGTGCGTTAGCCCATGCTTACCTTGATACTTGCGTGTCTCACGGGGTGAGCCTTGGTTACTCGCTGGATGAATTGCAAATGGCGATTGCGATGGATATTGAGGGCTACTATGTGCGCCAGCACGGGCCAGAAGCCGGTATGGATATGGCCTGCACTATGCTCAGTGACATGGTTCAGCCTGATATTTTGCTGGCTCCGCCGCGCCTGACAGTATTAGGGCAAAAAATGATGGATGAGCTGTGCCAAGCGCAGATAACCACAACCAGTCAAACCACCCTGCACTGAGGAGAAACAGAGAATGACACTATTAAGCGTTTCAAAAACCTCACATGCAGCCACCGGCCAGTGGCCGGTATTGCTCCCCGCTCTTGGTATTCATATCGCCGCCGGAGGCCGGGCGCAGCCCTGCCCGATGTGTGGCGGTAAAGACCGTTTTCGCTTTGATAATTTGCAAGGGCGTGGCACATGGTTTTGTAACCAGTGCGGCGGCGGCGATGGTCTGAATCTGGTTGAAAAGGCGCTGGCGGTCACGACCAAGGAAGCCGCCTGCAAAGTGGCCGAGGTGTTAGGAGAACCATCGAACCCGCCATTACCGGCACACAATGCCGGTCAGGAAGCGCAGGAGAAAGCGCAAGCACGGCAGCGGGCCGCAGAACAGGCTAAACAACTGCTGACAGCAGCGAGACTACAGACCGGGAATGCCTATCTGACCGCCAAAGGCTGGCCAGAACTGGAGGCGCTGACATTACACGATAAACCGTTGCGTGTTGGGGGTATTACCTATCAACCCGGCGACCTGTTATTCCCCCTGACCGACAGTGCCGGTGAAGTGGTTAATGTTCAGTTGATTAACGCCAACGGTGACAAGCGCACACTGGCCGGGGGACAGGTGAAAGCCGCCTGTCATTTTTTTGCCGGACAGAATAACGCCGTTATCTGGCTGACCGAGGGCTATGCTACCGGGCTAACGGTACATCATCTGACCGGGGAAACGGTGTGTGTCGCGCTCAGCGCTAACAATCTGCCCGCACTGGCGCAACAGTTGCGTACCCACTACCCGGATGCATTGCTATTGTTGGCCGCCGATAATGACGAGAACGGCACCGGCCAGAGCCGCGCAACAGAGGCCGCCCAATTGAGCGGCGGTAAGCTGGCGTTGCCGTCGGTTGTGGGCGACTGGAACGACGTTTATCAGCAGCAAGGTAAACTGGCCGCCCTGACCCAGTTACAGGCATTCAATCAGCCGCAACAGCCCAGCCCGTTTGATACGCTCAGTGACGCCGACCTGAAAGCCATGAGCGCCAGTGAAAAGGCCGAACTATTAGCAGAGCACTATCAGCACTTATTGGCGGTGCCACAGGTGGGTGAAGACCTGTGCCGCTATGAAAAAGGGGCGTGGCAGGTACTGCCATATCGGGTACTCAGCCGGGAGATTGCCGCCTTGTTCCAGAAAATCCGTGCCCCGTTCTCAGCATCCGGGATAAACAGCGTACTCGATACGCTCAAGCTGATGGTGCCACAAATGGGAACACCCGCCCGGCACTTGATAGGTTTTCGTAACGGGGTATTTGATACCACTACCGGCCAATTCGGTGCACACCAGAAAACGCACTGGTTACGTACCGTGAACAGCGTGGATTACACCCCGCCCAAAGCCGGGGAAAATCTGTCCGACCATGCCCCGCACTTTTGGCGCTGGTTAACGCGGGCCGCCGGGCAACAACACGAGAAACAGGAGCGTATTCTCGCGGCGCTTTATATGGTGTTGGCGAACCGCTATGACTGGCAACTGTTCCTTGAGGTGACCGGGCCGGGTGGCAGTGGTAAAAGCGTGATGGCCTCTATCGCCAGCTTGCTGGCCGGGAAAGACAATACCACCTCGGCCACCATCGATACGCTGGAATCGTCGCGGGAACGTGCTTCTGTGGTGGGGTTCTCACTGATTATCCTGCCAGACCAAGAGCGCTGGAGCGGTGACGGTGCCGGCATTAAAGCCATCACTGGCGGTGATGCTGTCGCCATAGACCCGAAATACCGTGATGCCTATTCCACTCATATTCCGGCGGTGATTCTGGCCGTCAATAACAACCCGATGCAGTTCAGTGACCGCAGCGGCGGTGTCTCCCGTCGCCGGGTTATTCTGCCGTTCCCTGAAGTCATTCCGGCCAATGAGCGCGACCCACTATTACTGGCGAAAATTACCGGTGAACTGGCGGTGATTGTACGCCACCTGATGCAGCGTTTTACCGTTCCCAATGATGCCCGTACGCTACTCGAAGCACAGCAGAACTCAGATGAAGCGCTGGAGGTTAAGCGCGGTGCTGACCCGCTGGTCGATTTTTGTGGTTATCTGCTGGCGGTTAATACGCCCAATGGCCTGTATATGGGGAATGCCAATATTATCCCGGCTAATCCGCGTAAATACCTGTATCACGCTTACCTGTCGTTTATGGAGGCGCGCGGCCACCAACGGCCAATGAGCCTGACCGCATTCGGGCGCGCTGTGCCACAAACCTTGAGCGAATATGAAATAGCCTTGTTGAAGCGTAAGACCAATCAGGGGATGCAAACCAATCTGATATTAAGTGAAGACTGCGAGGCTGACTGGTTGCCTAAATGTGAAGTTTTATAAATAGACACAAGGGGAACTAAACCAACTTAAGATTGGATTAGTTCCCCTTGTTATTGTAGATAAAAATCAATATAAATAATTATTATAATTAATTATCATTATCTCGGCCTACCTGAAGTTTCCCTCCTTTAAATTGGATATTAGACCCTGATATACCCTGTAAAAATATTTCATATGGATGTTTTATTTTTTGCTCTCTTTGTGTTCTATTTGTCATCACGGATTTAATAATGGCCACATCATTTTCGTTTAAGGTCTCTTTTAATTTTATTGTATTAATAAGATTCATTAAAAGATTCTGTTTTGACCAGTCTTCTCTTAGGGCTAATATGGTTAATGTTCTGGAATTCGCAAATTTAATAACATAAATTACAAATGCAGCAAAACTGATGTAGAGACCCGACATAGTTAATGCTAGTTGGGTGGGAAACAAGAAACTAGGGTTTTGTTGACTACTGCTTATTACTACGCCGGTAAAAGCAATAACTAACAATAGCATTGTTATATTTACAAAAACAAATAAATTAACCAAAATAGCCTTTAACTTCATTGAGTTTTTGTATTCATCATCAAGCAAATAATCATAGTCTTTTTTTGCACTTAAATTAATGCTCTCATCTATATCAGAACTTATCTTTCCTATCATATCTTTATTGTTTGTTATTTTGAATATTTCATTTTTTATTATTTTTTCAAACTCATGATTAACTTCTGATTTTATTAACTCGGAATTTATTATTTTTTCTTGTAACAGATTTTCTGATATCTTAGATATGGCATTTTCAACTTTATTTATTATATCATTATTTAAATTTATTGAGTTTGTTTTTCTTAATTCTGATTTTAGCTTGTCAATTGTTCCAATTACACCAACTAATTCATCGTCGCCATTAACGGCAATAGTTAATTCATTTACTTTATTTCTTAATTCTTTAATTTCTCGCTGAGTAGACATTACATCATTATCTTTAAAGAAGAAATTCCCTTTAGCAATTACTCTAACTGAGGCAAGTAATGCTATTACAATAGTTAAAGAGCCAATATTATTCATGATAAATAATGCGATTGAATTATAGTTCATGTTACCCCACAGTTATTTAAATAGTATTAATAGATTATATGCGTAAAAATTCTTAACTGGATTTTATACTAAAATTAATAATTAAACCTTATATTAAGTATCACTTGCCCTGGGCAACCCGTGTAAGTGCCTGTGCTGTTACAACTAGAGATAGTTGCCTTAAGCGATTATGAAATATATTTTGTAAAAAGTCTTACGATCGTTTCTGCCGATCAATACGCTGTCATTGATCTGTCTAACCCATTGGACGCTATCAGTTACGACACTTATAGTTGCGTTGTACAAACCTCATACATCCAACACCGGGGAGCAATGTATCAGTGTGTACTCGGGCCTGCTTGCAGGCCTTTCTTTTTTATCCCCAATTCGTCTCACACATCTTGGTACCTCAAAAATAATCACACCGGCCTAGGCCGGTGTTTTTGTATTCAATGGCGACTGTTCACAGCAAGTGACCAGTTTGTATAAACTCGTCACTAACTAATCACTACCTAATTTATTGTATTTAAATGATTAAATTAAAAAGTGAACAGTGTGAACAGTTTTTCTATAAATCTTTTTTTTCTTGGCTGATTTGAATATATACCTATTGAGTTCTTACCCTAATAGTTGTTCAAAATATCACCGCATTAATTATTGTGTATAGGAAAGTGTATAGAATCATACTTCCATTTTAAAATTTTACTTATATATCAATGTATAATGATGTTTTAAGTATTCCTGTGATCTCCGCCAAAGCCTATCTCCCGCTTTCTCTCTCCGTCAATAAATCCTTTTATAATCCGATGGTTGCAACGAAAGCAGTCTGTCTGAATCTACCGTGGTCTACTGGTTTCTACCCTGTGCTGGGGGCATAAAAATAGGGTCTCTGACTTGGCATTTTACAACATCACCGGCTTCGCCCTGAATTTACAAATCGCCGCTAACTTCTCTCTGGTTTTCTTCTGTGGATGAGAATCCTCGGTTTCCCATAGAGATACCGCCGATTGGCCGGAGATAGCATATCTATATAATAAAGACATGTTATTAAAAACAGTATTGACATCCACTACAGAACACGTAGATTGGAATTTAACACCGGTGCATTGAGTAACACGTTATATTTAGCCGGTGTCCATGTAGGCTGATTCAAAATAGTGCGATAAAGGCCACGAAGTATTTTTATATGTGAGAGTCGCAATGGAGTTTTTAAAACGAATTTGTGCGATGATGCTTTAAGGCCACGTAGGAAATATTTACAATCGCATGTTGTGGACGTTAACGCGATGAGTTAAGGCTTTGTTGTTAATAGTAATGTTCGCGATTTGTGTACACAAGTATGAAGTCGAGGATGTCGCGACGAAAGTAAAGCCATGTAGCAAGAGTATATATCGCGAGGGTGATGTACTCATTTAGTCAAGGTTATCATTAACATGGCTAAATGAAATAAACGGGAAGTGTTACTATTCAGTTAATATATTGGAGGGTAAAGTTAGTTATAAGCACCAAATATTCCTGTAGAAACATGTACATCTTTATATGTAGTACCTAAGAGCAGTATTAAGTTATTAAGTTGATTAATGTTTAATTTTAAACGTGTAGTACCTTAAAAGCCCTGACTACCACAGTCGGGGCTTTTATCATTTAGGCTTGAGGCATTTTTATCGTGTAGTCAGTGGGATAGTTGCGTCTGCCTCACCGCTTCATCGCGTTGGTCAACGTAAAAAATCAAGACTGGCCAATTGAGCATCCCAACTTCATCAAGAACTGAAGCTTTTCACCAGTGTTACGTATCGGAATAATAAAATCTCATATTTTACCTTTTTCACTACTCACAATGCTGAGTTTAGTGATGGTTAGCACACGGTCATCTTTGCCACCATAATAATTGACATAAACCAGATAACATCCTTCCAGCATAGAAGGGGGCGTCGAACAGGTACATAGCCTCATTCCAACCATAAGTCGCGAGCCATACTGCTCATCCGGACTACGGGGATGGGCATCAATCAGCTCTGACTTTGCGCTACGGTAATGATCTTAATCAACTAATCCTCATATATGTTATGTCTTCTAATACAGGTTTTTTAGTCAATACATTGAATTTAAATTAGATAGTTTATGGTTTGTTTATTTTGTAGGAATATTCTTACAAGTGATGGTGCTGAGTTCTTACATTAAAGTCTGATTGACCCATGATACATTTCAGTTAACACCTAGTCATAAAATTATTTTAGGTGAGTAGATAAGCAATACTAACAAAAATAAATATAATCTCACGACAGCAATTCAAAACTGTCGGTAATTTTAATTTTAATTTTAATTTTAATTTTTGCACCGATTGACCAGGACATTAATATGAAAAATATACCGATTAGAGTCTTCGAAAAGAAAAGAATAACGATTGTCATCTCACTGGCGCTGGGCCTGTTTTCCGGCCAGATTTATGCTGGATGTAATTTAACTATTTGTACTGACACTACCTTCTGGGATGGTGTCTATGGTGGTAATTACTCAATTACTAATACATTTGATTTAGTCTCCAGCCCGACTAATGCGGTTGTCGGCTTATATAAAAACCAAGCTGGGGAAATGCGATTTGGTAATAATCTCCACATCAGTGTGTCCGGTAACAAGGCTGACGCGATACAGATAAAATCAGGAGCACCCGCCAATAACCCTTCCATTATTACTATTGGCAACAATGCCACTATTTATGCATTAGGGAGTTCCGGCGACGGTATTAATGCCGGTAATAATACCGGTTCAAGCCTCATTACTCTTGGCAGCGATGCAGAAATACTCGCCAAGTATGGGATTGGCGTGCGTGCCAACCTGACCAATACAGCAGGGCAGTATAATAATATTGTTCTGGGTGATAGAGCGCATATCACAACGCAAGGCTCCGCCGCGAATACGGTTGATGGCTTAGGTTACGGTGTCTATGCCGGTAACCGTGAAATGGGCGACACTGGGCAAACGGGTTCAGCCAGTGTAACTCTCGGTAAAAATAGTTCAATTATGACCTCTGGCAGTGCCGCAGATGCGGTTTTTGCCAATAAAAGCGGTGTCGTCAATTTAGGTGATGGCACTACGGTGACAACCACCGGTAATAACGCGAATGGTTTAAATGCAGAAACGGGATTACTCACGAATACCCGTGGCGGTATTATTAATATTTTGGGTGGTTTGGCGATTAATGTGAGTGGCAGTAATTCAAATGCCATTTACGCCACCGGAATTGGTTCAGAAATAAAGTCTTATGATGCGGTAAATAATCAATCTACTGCCGGTATTTTTCGTATTGATGGCAATATCATAGCAGAAAAAAATGGCTTAGTAGATTTGAGATTTATTGATGGTTCTATTTTTAATGGCACAACAAAAAGCCTTGGCAGCACCAGCAGTAATAATGGTGTCATTAATTTGGCGATGAGCGGAAGCTCCAGTGTTTGGAATATGTCTGGTGATTCAAGTCTGACCTCACTGAATTTATCCAGTGGAGCCATTGTTAATTATCTTGAGAATAGTGCTACCTTCAAAACACTGACTGTCACCGGTAATTATCACAGTGATGGCGGTTATATCTATTTTAATACCGCGCTGAATGATGATACTTCAGAAACCGATAAGCTCTTGATCGACGGTAATACTTCAGGAACCACCTACGTTGTGGTGAGAAATGCCGGTGGTCTGGGTAATGAAACGCTCAATGGTATTGAGCTGATTCGGGTAAACGGCGACTCCGATGGTGAATTTATCCAGTCAGGCCGTATTGTTGCGGGTGCTTATGATTACAGCCTCAATCGCGGGCAGGATAATAGCGTAGGCCGCAGTCATGGCGGTGATAACAGCCACTGGTATTTAACCAATATTGCTGATCCGATCATACCGCCAACTGAACCCAAGGAGCCAACTGAACCCAAGGAACCAACTGAACCCACGGAGCCTGTGGTTCCAATCGATCCCACCGACCCGGTTGTTCCTGGTCAGAAGCAGAAAGTCGAGCGGCCCGAAGCCAGTGGTTATGCGGCCAATCTGGCAGCGGCGAACAATATGTTTGTGACACGTTTGCATGACCGTTTGGGTGAGACTCAATATATTGATGCACTAACCGGTGAACAGAAAGTGACCAGCCTGTGGATGCGTAACGAAGGCGGCCATACCCGTTCCAGAGATAGTTATGATCAATTGGGTACCCAGAGTAACCGTTATGTACTGCAACTTGGGGGGGATATTGCTCAGTGGAGTCATAATGATATGGATCGTTTCCATCTGGGGATGATGGCCGGTTACGGTAACAGTAAAAGCCGGACAGATTCCCGCATATCGGGTTATAGCGCACGCTCCTCAGTGGATGGCTATAGTCTGGGGCTATACGGCACCTGGTATGCTAATGAAGCCGATAAGTCTGGCCTGTATCTGGACAGTTGGGCGCAATACAGTTGGTTTAATAACCGGGTTGAAGGGCAAGACTTGGCCGCAGAAAGTTATAAATCCAAAGGTGTTACAGCGTCTGTTGAGACAGGGTATACCTTTAAAGTGGGTGAAAGTTTGCACGGCACCTATTTTATTCAGCCAAAAGTACAGGCTATTTGGATGGGGGTGAAAGCCGATGATCATAAAGAAGACAACGGTACCCTCGTTTCTGGCGTTGGCGATGGTAATATTCAAACCCGCCTTGGGGTGAAAGCCTTTATGCACGGTTATAGCAGCCAGGATAAAGACAGCGAGCGGAGATTCCAGCCATTTGTTGAGGCTAACTGGATTCACAACACCAAGGATTTCGGTACAGTTATGGATAATGTAACCGTTAATCAAGCCGGTGCTGCCAATCTCGGTGAACTGAAACTCGGTGTTGAAGGGCAACTCAATAAGCAGCTGAATTTGTGGGGAAATATCGGCCAGCAGATCGGGAATAAAGGTTACAGCGATACCGGTGTGATGCTGGGTGTGAAATACAACTTCTGATAAGCTAACTTAAAGAGAGCAATACCGGTGATTGCTCTCTTATTATTGCTGTTTCTTCTTTTTCTGCCTGATGGCCCACGCCAGTAAATACTCATCATTAATCAGTAAAATTACCTTGGATCGTCTGCGATATATCCCGCATTTCGGGTATTACAATGTAAAATTAGTGTGAAATATATGTGACTCCGTGCGCAAAAATAGACCAATTTTATGCTGTTTTTATCCGCTAATCCACGTCGAAAATCCTCTCTTCCGCTCTTATTGCAGAACGCAATTAAATATAACTATTTAATTATAAAGATCATTTATATTTTCATCTTCTTGGCAAACCGGGGTTTAATACAGTTTTTCTGGTGCTTGATTGTACTTGTCTATACGAGTATATGTTAATAAACACACAAGGTAAGCAATGTCGTTTGATACCAGAAAAACTTGTTGAAGGAAATTACCGTGACTGCCCAAAACAGATTCCGTGATACCGAGATTCGCGCCCCGCGTGGCACAAAACTGACCGCCAAAAGCTGGATGACCGAAGCCCCGTTACGCATGTTGATGAATAACCTTGATCCCGATGTGGCTGAGAATCCAAAAGAGTTGGTGGTTTATGGTGGTATTGGCCGTGCAGCCCGTAATTGGGAATGCTATGACAAGATTGTCGAAAGCCTCACTCATCTGAACGATGACGAGACGCTATTGATTCAGTCTGGTAAGCCAGTTGGTGTCTTTAAAACGCACACCAATGCACCTAGAGTATTGATTGCTAACTCGAATTTAGTTCCGCACTGGGCTAACTGGGAACATTTCAACGAACTGGACGCCAAAGGGCTGGCCATGTACGGCCAGATGACAGCGGGCAGTTGGATATATATCGGTAGCCAGGGCATCGTGCAAGGCACCTATGAAACCTTCGTCGAGGCGGGCCGTCAGCACTTCGGCGGTAGCCTAAAAGGGCGCTGGGTACTAACGGCAGGATTGGGCGGCATGGGGGGGGCGCAACCGTTGGCAGCCACTCTCGCCGGTGCTTGCTCGCTGAATATTGAGTGCCAGCAAAGCCGTATCGATTTTCGTCTTAAAACCCGCTATGTGGATGAGCAAGCCACCAGTCTGGATGATGCTCTGGCGCGCATTAAAAAATATACTGCCGCCGGCGAAGCGGTTTCCATCGCATTATGCGGCAATGCTGCCGAAATCTTACCTGAGCTGGTTCGTCGCGGTGTCCGTCCGGATATGGTGACCGACCAAACCAGTGCGCACGATCCCCTAAACGGTTATCTGCCAAAAGGTTGGAGCTGGGAAGAGTACCGCCAACGTGCGCAGACCGAACCTACACTGGTGGTTAATGCTGCCAAGACATCAATGGCGGAACATGTTGAGGCGATGCTGGCTTTCCATAATATGGGTATCCCAACCTTCGATTACGGCAATAATATTCGCCAGATGGCACAAGACATGGGTGTCACCCACGCTTTTGATTTCCCCGGATTCGTACCTGCTTATATTCGGCCACTATTTTGCCGTGGTATTGGCCCGTTCCGCTGGGCTGCGCTCTCCGGTAACGCCGAAGACATTTATAAAACTGATGCCAAAGTCAAAGAGCTAATCCCAGATGATGAGCATTTGCATCACTGGTTGGATATGGCTCGTGAGCGCATCAGTTTCCAAGGCTTGCCAGCACGTATTTGCTGGGTCGGTTTAGGGCAGCGCGCGATGTTAGGCTTGGCATTTAATGAAATGGTTCGCAGTGGTGAGCTGTCAGCGCCGATTGTAATTGGTCGCGACCACCTCGATTCCGGCTCGGTCGCCAGCCCTAACCGTGAAACCGAAGCGATGCAGGATGGCTCTGATGCGGTATCCGACTGGCCGCTACTTAATGCGTTACTGAATACGGCCAGTGGCGCGACTTGGGTATCATTGCATCACGGTGGTGGTGTTGGGATGGGCTTCTCCCAGCACTCAGGTATGGTGGTGGTTTGTGATGGTAGCGATGATGCGGCTGAACGCATTGCCAGAGTATTGCATAACGACCCAGCGACGGGCGTGATGCGCCATGCTGATGCAGGCTATGATATTGCTATTAACTGTGCACAAGAGCAGGGGTTGAACTTGCCGATGGTTGCCGCGACTCAAGGGATAAAATCATGAAAATAGGCAATAAAATAATGATATTGCGCCCCGGCCATATGACACTGGCTGACCTGCGGCATGTTTACCAATATCCAGTCCATATTTCTCTGGATGATACCGCTTACGAACCCATTCAGAAAAGTGTGGATTGTGTACAAGCGATATTGGCAGAGAATCGTACAGCGTATGGTATCAACACCGGATTTGGGCTATTGGCATCGACCCGTATTGCTACGGAAGATTTAGAAAATCTGCAACGCTCTATCGTTCTTTCTCATGCAGCCGGTGTGGGTGAACCCAATGACGATGCCATTGTACGCCTGATTATGGTGTTGAAAATCAATAGCCTGGCGCGCGGTTTCTCCGGTATCCGCCTGGAAGTTATTCAAGCATTAATCACGCTGGTCAATGCAGAAGTCTATCCGCATATCCCACTGAAAGGTTCTGTGGGCGCATCGGGTGATTTGGCACCACTGGCACATATGAGTTTACTGCTGTTAGGTGAAGGTAAAGCGCGTTATCAGGGCGAGTGGTTGGATGCCCGAACGGCACTGACAAAAGCGGGTTTAGAACCGCTGACCCTCGCGGCCAAAGAGGGGCTTGCACTGCTTAATGGTACTCAGGTTTCAACGGCTTACGCACTACGTGGCCTGTTTGAAGCTGAAGATCTCTATGCCGCCGCCTCTGTTTTTGGCAGCCTGACTGTGGAAGCTGCGCTGGGCTCTCGCAGCCCCTTTGATGCGCGCATCCATGCTGTACGCGGTCAGCGCGGGCAGATTGATGCTGCCAGCACTTATCGCCACCTGCTCGGTGAACGCAGCGAAGTCTCTGAGTCTCATCGAAATTGTGACAAAGTCCAAGATCCATACTCTTTGCGTTGTCAGCCGCAGGTCATGGGTGCCTGCCTGACCCAAATGCGTCAGGCCGCGGAAGTCTTGGCTATCGAATCTAATGCGGTGTCAGATAACCCGTTGGTCTTTGCTGAACAGGGCGATGTACTGTCCGGTGGGAATTTCCATGCTGAACCGGTCGCAATGGCGGCTGATAACTTGGCGCTGGCGCTGGCAGAGATCGGTTCGTTGTCAGAGCGCCGTATCTCACTGTTGATGGACAAACACATGTCACAGTTACCTCCTTTCCTGGTGGAAAACGGCGGGGTTAACTCTGGCTTTATGATTGCGCAAGTCACGGCGGCGGCGTTAACCAGTGAAAATAAAGGGCTGGCATTCCCATCTAGCGTTGACAGCATCCCTACCTCTGCCAATCAGGAGGACCACGTTTCTATGGCTCCCCGTGCTGGCAAGCGTTTGTGGGAAATGGCCGAGAACGTGCGTGGGATTCTGGCTGTTGAATGGCTGGCATCGTGCCAGGGGTTGGATTTGCGTAAGGGGCTAAAAACCTCAGAGACATTGGAACCCGCCCGCCAGCTATTACGCAAACAGGTCGCTTACTACGATAAAGATCGTTTCTTTGCTCCAGATATTGAAGCGGCAAGCCAGCTTATAGCCCAGCGTCATATGAATGAGTTAATGCCAGCACATCTACTACCCAGTCTGTTATAACGACGGGTCCATTAATAACTAAAAAACCATTAATAACAAAAAATCATACCGATCTATGGGTGGCCCCGATATTCGGGGGCACCCTCTCTGAACCGCTGCCTGCAAAGGCATAAATTGCGAGAATGTACCATGAAGAATGATTCATCCACGCTTAAACGCGGCCTTAGCGCGCGGCATATCCGGTTTATGGCGTTAGGTTCCGCCATTGGTACCGGTCTGTTTTATGGTTCGGCGGAGGCTATTCGTCTGGCGGGGCCAGCAGTGTTACTTGCTTATTTGATTGGCGGTGCGGCCGTATTTATGGTGATGCGCGCGTTGGGTGAAATGGCAGTGCATGATCCGGTTGCTGGCTCTTTTGGTCACTATGCCAGCCGCTATCTCGGGCCGTTGGCCGGTTTCCTGACCGGCTGGACTTATACTTTTGAAATGATCATCGTGGCACTAGCGGATGTGACGGCATTCGGTATCTATATGGGGCTGTGGTTCCCCGATGCACCGCAGTGGGTCTGGGTACTGAGTATCATCTTCTTTATTGGTGCGCTGAATTTATGTTCAGTGAAGGTTTTCGGCGAAATGGAATTCTGGTTATCACTGCTAAAAGTGACGGCGATTATTGCCATGATTGCCGCTGGTCTGGGCATCATGATGTTCGGCTTTGGAGCCGGTCACGAAAGCACGGGGGTCAGTAACTTGTGGTCTCACCAAGGGTTTATGCCCAACGGCATCAGCGGGGTAATTGCATCATTCGCCGTAGTGATGTTTGCCTTTGGTGGTATAGAAATCATTGGGGTAACAGCCAGTGAGGCGAAGAACCCAGAAAAAGTATTACCACGCGCCATCAATACCGTTCCTGTACGTATTCTGCTTTTTTATGTATTGACCCTGTTTGTCCTGATGGCAATTTATCCGTGGAATAGCATTGGGCAAAATGGCAGTCCTTTCGTGGAGATTTTTAGTAGTTTAGGGATCAGCTCTGCGGCTAATATCCTAAATTTGGTAGTTATTACCGCGGCTATTTCGGCGATTAACAGCGATATTTATGGTGCGGGCCGCATGATGTACGGCATGGCGCAGGAGGGGTTGGCACCGAAGTGTTTTAGCCGCCTGACGCGCAATGGCGTGCCTTGGATGACTATTTTAGTGATGGCAATCGCATTATTATGCGGTGTTGTACTGAACTATCTGATTCCAAAAAATGTATTCCTGATTATCGCCTCGATTGCGACCTTTGCAACGGTCTGGGTATGGTTAATGATTCTAATCTCACAAGTGGCGATGCGCCGCTCTATGAGCAAAGAAAATATTGCCAAACTGACATTCCCTGTACCATTTTGGCCAGTGGCACCTATCCTGACTATTATCTTTATGGCCTTTATTATTGCGGTGTTGGGGTATTTCCCTGACACCCGTATAGCCATGTATGTCGGGGTGGCGTGGGTCGTATTAATGACACTGGCCTGGTGGGTTTGGGTGCGTAAAACACCGCCACGTATTATTTCGAAAGTAGAAAGCAGCGAAGCATAGAAGCATAGAAACAGTCATTCTGAATCAGGCCGCTCTTAATAAGATCTGCGGCCTGATTTACTTTCAACGGCAGCGGTGGTTGCACAGAGAAATTAAGTGCCAGTTTAATGAAATTAGAGGGGTTACAGAGGAATTAAGCTATTTATTGTTGTTTCTTTGGCAGTAATAGCCACATATTAGTTTTATTGATACCACACTGTATACCCAGATAATGATTTCCATTTAAAGTACAGCCATGACAATACAGTGATAAACTGATCTTAATTGCGGAAATTTATATACCTACGGAGTAACGGCCCATGCCTACCATAGCCATTAAACGGTGGATAAAACGGATTGTTCTGGTCTTGGTGGTGATGTCCGTTACCCTACTGGCAATACGTATTTACGATACACAACGTGGCCCGAAGCTGGAACTTTGGCATACCTTCGTCCCTCATGAAATGCGTGCTGCTGAGATTGATAAAGCCAGTTGGGCTGATTATATGAAAGCGGAAAATAACGTTTTTGATGAAGTTCGCACTAATGTTACAGAGAAATTGGAGCCAAGAGTTCAGGTTTCTCTAAACCGTTATTATTCTGGCAGCGCAATTTATCCACCACATTTTAAAAATGATTGGAACCGCTCCTATATCCTGCAACCTGACGGCAAACCCAAAGGTGCGGTGGTATTGCTGCACGGTTTGACCGACACGCCTTATAGCTTGCGGCATATTGCTGAAAATTACCGCCAGCGTGGTTATGTTGCGGTGGGGATTCGCTTGCCAGCACACGGTACAGTTCCTGCCGCCCTGACCGATGTTGAATGGCAGGATTGGTTAGCGGCAACTCGCCTGGCGGTGCGTGAAGCTAAAACGTTGAGCGGTGCGGATTTGCCACTGCATGTCGTTGGTTTCTCTAATGGTGGCGCACTGGCGATGAAATATACGCTGGATTCAATGGATGACCCGTCACTGGCGAAACCTGCGAGTGTTATATTGGTATCACCAATGATTGGCGTGACCAGCTTTGCCCGTTTTGCGGGTATTGCCGGTTGGCCGGCTGTCTTCCCAGCCTTTGCTAAAGCGGCCTGGTTGGGGATCGTACCGGAGTTTAATCCTTTCAAATACAATTCGTTCCCGGTGAATGCAGCCCGCCAGTCTTATTTGCTGACCGCTGTGTTGCAACAGCAAATCGCCCGCGATGCGCGCAATAATAAAATGGAAGAGTTGCCACCCATCCTGACCTTCCAGTCACTTATGGATTCAACGGTCAGTACTCGGGCGGTGGTCACTGCACTTTATAATCATTTGCCGAAGAATGGCAGTGAAGTGGTGTTGTTCGATCTGAACCGTGCCGTCAGTTTTGGCCCGTTATTGAGAACCTCTTCTTATACCGCGTTGGCGCGTTTGTTGCCGCCACCGCCACGTAATTACAGTGCAACAGTTATCACCAATGTTTCACCACAAAGTAATGAAACAGTGGCGTTAACGACTTTGGCGGGGGAAACTAACGAGACATCAGTGCCTACCGGCTTGATTTATCCACCGGATATTTTCTCGTTATCTCATGTTGCACTGCCATTCCCGATGAGTGACTCATTGTATGGACGTTATCCTGAGCCGCGTGACCAATATGGTATCAGTCTGGGCACGTTTGCCGCTCGTGGTGAGCGCGCAGTACTGGTGGTAGGTTTGGATTCATTGATGCGTATTTCATCGAATCCGTTCTATCCCTACATGTTGCAACGCATAGACGATAAGATAGACGCACCCGTGCAGTAATGGTACTTCAGAGGCCCCCTTACTGGGGGTTTTTGCCTTTTGAGGGATAAACGTCTAAATCTGGCTTATTATTATAAAGTGCGCGATTTTATCGTGAATTTTCTAACAGATTGTTTTTGAAGTCTATTAACCCAGAAAGGAACATACTATGTCTATCGAAAAAGTCGTATACCGTGCCAAAGCGAAAGCTACCGGTGGCCGTGATGGCCGGGCAACATCCTCTGATGGTGTTTTGGATGTGAAATTGGGTGTCCCGAAAGAGATGGGCGGCGCAGGTGGGGCCGTAACTAACCCGGAACAACTGTTCGCTGCGGGTTATTCTGCCTGCTTCCTTGGTGCGCTGAAATTTGTTGCATCAAAAGAGAAAGTAAAAATACCCGATGATGCCAATATTGAAGGTACTGTCGGTATTGGTGCTATTCCCACCGGTTTTGGTATTGAAGTACAACTTGATATCAGCTTACCAAGTATTGAGCGCAGCATAGCAGAAGATCTGGTGAAAAAAGCCCATGTTGTTTGCCCGTATTCCAATGCCACTCGCGGCAATATTGATGTCACTCTGAACATCAAATAGGTCTTGTCTCCAGTCGCCCGCGAGAGTCTTCTTGTGGGCAATCTTGCTTTTTCTTCGACTTTCGTCATTATCTCCTTATTTTTAAATAAAATAATCTGATAGCTCATCCTCCGATTCCGTGTTGATTCGCTAATTATCCCGCAAATAGTGATTCAGATAACTCTTGCATTTAAAATCAATGGCGTAGTTACTGACCCCGCACTGAACCTGGAGGCGGGTTTACTGTCTGATTGATTCAAGCCGTGAATAGTGTCTTTGGAGACCTGGCGTTTTATGGACAGAGTAAAATCTTTATCGCAGCAAAGTATCTCTTTGTTGCTGGCCTTTTATATTGGTATTTTCCTGAATATCTCTGTCTTTTATCGCCGTTTTGACTCATTTAGCCAAGGTGTCCAAGGTATAAAAGTGGTGTCAGCTATCACAGAAGTGATGGCCATTATTCTGTTTACCTTTTTTGTGATGCGAGTGATCTCCCTCGGTGGACGATGGTTTTATCGTGTTATCGCCACCCTATTGGTATTAATCTCAGTCGCTGCCAGCTATTACATGACTTTTTTCAATGTTGTGATCGGCTATGGCATTGTGATTTCTGTGTTAACCACAGATACAGACCTTTCCAAAGAAGTCATTGGGCTGCATTTTGTTATCTGGATGGTGTTGGTCAGCGCCTTGCCTTTGTTACTTATCTGGAAAAATAACCTGCGACTCACTCTGCTGGAGCAATTCCTGACGCCGGGACAGCGTATCAAACCGATATTATTGATGATAGTTGCGGTCGGGCTGGTTTGGTTGCCTTTACGCTATCTGGATAAAGTACAACACGCGGATGAACAGTTGAATACCGTGGATTTACCCAGTTACGGCGGTGTAGTTGCTCACTCTTATTTGCCTTCTAACTGGTTGGCTGCATTGGGTTTATATGCTTACACGCAATACGATGAAAAGTATGACGCGGCAACGCTGTATGATCCTGCTGAACACCATACTTATGTCGCGCCAGCCGGCATTGATGAAACCTATGTTGTGTTTATTATCGGTGAAACAACGCGTTGGGATCATATGGGGCTGCTCGGATATTCACGCGATACCACCCCGCGCCTGAGTAAAGAGAAAAATTTAGTCGCATTTCGCGGTATCTCGTGTGATACCTCTACCAAGCTCTCCCTGCGTTGTATGTTTGTACGCGAAGGCGGCACAGAAGATAACCCGCAACGCACACTGAAAGAGCAAAATGTATTTTCCGTCATGAAATCATTAGGTTTCACCTCTGAGTTATTCGCGATGCAGAGCGAAATGTGGTTCTACAACAATGCAAATACTGATAATTACTCATTTCGTGAATTGATTGCTTCCGAGAAACGTAATGATGATAAACCCGTTGATGACATGCTGTTGGTGGATGAGTTAAAGGAGTCGCTTGGTCGTTATCCGGCGGGTAAACATTTGGTTGTTTTACATACTAAAGGCTCACATTATCTCTATTCCCAACGCTATCCTCGCAGTTATGCCCGTTACCAGCCGGAATGCATGGGTGTGGATGATTTCTGTAGTAAGCAGCAGTTGGTGAATGCGTTTGATAACAGTGTGTTATATACCGATTCATTTATCGCAAATGTCATTGACCAAATGCGGGATAAGAAAGCGCTGGTGTTTTATGCCGCAGACCACGGTGAGTCAATTGATGATAACTCCCATTTCCACGGTACCCCGCGTGAAATGGCACCACCAGAGCAATTTCGCGTGCCATTGATGGTATGGGCATCGGATAAGTTTTTGGCGCAACCTGATCACCTCACTGCGTTTGAACAATTACAGGCTGAGCAGCGGGTGGGGAAAACCCATCGTCAGGTTGAATTGTTCGACTCGATCCTCGGCTGTTTAGGCTACACCTCACCCGATGGTGGGATTAATGCACAAAATAATTGGTGTCAGGCCCCCGGCCGAAATACTCAACCTGCAATATAATTAACATCTGAAAGTAAAATCTGATATGGATTGATTTTTGATACCAATCCCATCGTCTTTTTTAGGTTGCGGTATACTTCAGCCCTTATCCCTCACTGGCTGGAGTCTTCCATGACTTACCGTGTTGCCTTTATTGATGATCACGACATCGTGCGTTCAGGTTTTGCCCAGCTACTTTCTCTGGAAGATGATATTGAAGTTGTGGGGGAGTTTAGTTCAGCAAAACAAGCACGCGCCGGATTACCGAGCCTACAGGCTAATATATGTATTTGTGATATTTCCATGCCTGATGAGAGCGGGCTGGATTTACTGAAAGACCTCCCTTCTGGAATGGGCGTTATTATGCTGTCGATGCATGACAGCCCGGCGTTGGTCGAAATGGCGCTGGAGCGCGGAGCTAAGGGATTCCTCTCCAAACGTTGTAAACCGGAAGACTTGGTTAATGCTGTCCGAACCGTTGGCAGTGGCGGAGTGTATCTGATGCCTGAAATTGCCCAACAACTGGCGCGCATTGCAGTCGATCCCTTAACCCGCCGTGAGCGTGAAGTTGCCGTATTGTTGGCACAAGGTATGGAAGTGCGTGATATTGCGGAATCGTTGGGTTTGTCGCCAAAAACCGTCCATGTTCATCGCGCCAACTTATTTTCCAAGCTGGGTGTTAGTAATAATGTTGAGCTGGCTAAGCAGGTATTGAATCTATGATGCAGCGTTTATTCATGTTGCTGGCGCTATTTTTCATTTATACCACGGCTGCATTCTGCTTATGGTCAATTGGTACACAGTTTGTTGATTTGCCCCTACAGTCGCTTTTGTTGTTTCCGTTTGGTTTGCGGGTAGGGATTTTAATACAAAGTCCACGTCAATACTGGCCTGGTGTCCTGCTAGGAGATGTCTTTCTGTGGTGGCTGATCACCGATCAGTTCGGTTACTTACATCTGTTGTGGTTTGCTATTCCCCTGTTGCTGGTGACGACGTTAGTCGCGGTCGTCGCGTCTCCGTGGTTATTACGCCATCAACAGAGTGAAAGTGAATGGCAATGGCCACTGATGCAAGGTGTGGTCATTTTTATCACTGCGTTGATACAGGCGCTGGGCTGGCAAATTGCCATAGGGAAAGGAGCAATGGCCCTATTGATGGGGCTGGTGGGGGGCTTTACCATCGCGCCAACCTGCTTACTTTTGTGGCATTATCTGGCCCGCCAAATTTGGTTGCCGCTGGAGCCGGGGCTGATTTATAAACCGGTTAACCTCCGCTTGCGCCATATCATTTGGTATTTGCTGTTATTTGCACTCAGTATCTGGTTGCAGTATCAGGTCACAGAAACAGATTTACACTTATTTGTGCCGTTCTGTCTGATTATTCCTATCGTGTTTATGTCTTACCGCTATGGTTGGCAAGGGGCTTTAGTAGCGACACTGCTTAATGGTATCGTGCTGCTGATCAATGCGCCTGTACACATGGATTCTCATCGTGATCTATTGTTGTCTCTATTGGCACAAAGTTTAACGGGTTTATTGCTGGGGGCTGGAATCCAGCGTCAGCGCGAGTTAAACCATCAATTGCAAATACGGCTGAATGAGAATCGTGAACTGGCGAAAGCATTAGTGGTGGCCGAGGAACATGCTCGCCGTGATGTTGCGCGTGAGCTGCATGATGAGGTCGGGCAAACGGTAACTGTCATCCGTACTCAGGCCAGTATTATCAAGCGGTTGACGACACAACCGCCAGTTCTGGGTAGTGCTGAGATGATAGAGACATTGGCGTTACGGGTTTACGACGGTGTCCACGATATTTTAGCCAAGTTATGGCCTGCGGCATTAAATAACCTGCCGCTGTCAGCCGCTGTTGCGGCATTGATACGTGAGCTAATCCCACAGGATCAATCGGTCGTCGGGGTGCTTAACTGGCAACTCGATGATTCTCCGATGGATGAGACACTGAAAATCACCCTATACCGCATCTGTCAGGAGGGGGTGACTAATGCCTACCGTCATGGTGCTGCTAAACGGATTGAGATTAACGCGCGGCAGGATAATCAGCAGATCTTTCTGACCATCCGTGATAACGGAAAAGGCATCGATTTAGCCAGCTTAACGCCGGGCTATGGATTGCGGGGTATGCAGTCACGGGTGAGTGCTTTGGGCGGAAGTTTTACGCTCAGTGTTGATAATGGCACCTGTCTAAATGTGACCTTGCCCGCAGTTTCTTTGTCAGCTAATGAAAACTAAGAAATATTCTCGTTTTTTGTGGGTATTTTTCTCATTGGTTTGGTGTGTCCGAGGCACATGATGACTCTACTTGTAAAATTTTCTGAGGTTCACATGTGGTTTTTCCTCAAAAGTCACGATAACGTGCCGCCGGTGACGGATCAAAAGCAAATTGATTCGACTTATAAATATTGGCGTATTCAATTAATGTGGACGATGTATATCGGCTACGCTGCGTTTTACTTCACCCGTAAAAGCTTCAACTTCATTATGCCTGCCATGCTCAGTGATCTGGGGTTGAGCATGTCGGATGTCGGGATTTTAGGCACGCTGTTTTATATCACCTACGGCTGCTCTAAATTCATCTCCGGTATGATCAGTGACCGTTCAAATCCGCGCTACTTTATGGGGATTGGGCTGGTTATGACCGGGATTATCAATATCCTGTTCGGTATGAGTTCGTCGCTGTTGGTGTTTGGTGCCTTATGGATACTTAATGCTTTCTTCCAAGGCTGGGGATGGCCGCCCTGTTCCAAAATCCTGACGACGTGGTATTCACGCTCAGAGCGCGGTGGTTGGTGGGCCATGTGGAATACGTCGCATAACTTTGGCGGTGCGTTAATTCCCTTGTTGGTTGGTTTTATTTCGCTGCATTTTAGCTGGCGCTACGGCATGATTATCCCCGGAATTATTGGTGTGGTGATTGGTTTGCTGATGTGCTGGCGGTTGCGTGATAAGCCGAGCACGATGGGGCTGCCAAGTGTGGGTAAATGGCGTAATGATACGATGGAGCTGGTGCAGGAATCGGAAGGCCAGGGCTTATCGAACAAAGAAATTGTGAAACGCTATGTGTTAACCAATAAATATATCTGGTTGCTGGCCGTGTCCTATGTGCTGGTTTATATCGTGCGTACTGCCATCAACGACTGGGGCAACCTCTATCTGACGCAAGAGAAAGGCTATTCGTTGATGACCGCTAACTCGGCGATCTCCTTATTTGAAGTGGGCGGTTTTATTGGTTCACTGGTGGCCGGTTGGGGTTCTGATAAGTGGTTTCGTGGTAACCGTGGGCCGATGAACCTGATTTTTGCTATTGGTATCTTCCTCTCTGTCGCGTCATTGTGGATTATGCCAGGCGTCAGTTATGTATTGCAGGCAGGTTGCTTCTTTGCCATCGGTTTCTTCATCTTCGGCCCACAGATGCTGATTGGTATGGCTGCCGCTGAGTGCTCTCATAAGGATGCCGCAGGTGCCGCGACGGGGTTTGTTGGCCTGTTCGCCTACTTAGGAGCCGCGTTGTCTGGCTATCCTATTGCTCGTGTGATGGAAGTTTGGCATTGGAATGGCTTCTTTGTGGTGATTTCGGTCGCGGCCTGTTTATCTGCCTTCTTCTTGCTGCCTTTCTTGCGGGCGCAGTCGCCTGAGTTGAAACCAGTCAGAGCTTGATTCAAGGCGACATGATGGGGTTTTAACCGTGAGTGGCGTTTTTAACAGCAGTTACTCGCGGGTTGTTAAAAAATGATTGACGCCCCAGAGTGGTAGCAGTAAGATGCGCCCCGATTCGGCGAGTAGCGCAGCTTGGTAGCGCAACTGGTTTGGGACCAGTGGGTCGGAGGTTCGAATCCTCTCTCGCCGACCAAATTTAAGAACCCTGACTGTCAAGTCAGGGTTTTTTTTCGCCTTTTTCTGGCAAATTTGCGCATCAACCCTGTTTTACTCATCGGCTGAGTCAGCCCCCTTTTGGTGAGCGGATCATCTGTTTATACCTCTTCCGGCATAATGCACAGATTATGGGCACTCTTTTGGTGCGACTTCATATGAAGCCTTGCCAGAGTTTGGTTGGAGGAGGGAGCCACATCTGACTTTCGCTTTTTTAACGGCACGCAAGATGTTGGCGGATATGGCTGAATGTGACAGCATTCACGTCACTTATCGGCTGTCGTAGCAGCATTTCCTCCTGTTTTCTGTCGAAACTACAAAAAAATCCGAACGGATATGCATCATTTGGCAACAAAGTTTTTCTGTTTGTCATTGGATGTTGCCACTGCTTTATTTAAGTTAGCCAGTCGATTGAACTGGTAACTCAGCGCTAGCATAATTTTTCATGCTAATAATGTTAACGGGAGGTTTTTTTTATGTTTGCTCGCTGTTTCTCATTGTCTCGATAAATCCACTCAGACCGTATTGACGTTGCCATCAACAGTTGCCAAATTGGTAGCCTCAGGGGGAGTAATCGAGAGCAGTTTGGCTGATTTAACACATCCAATATTGTGGTCGCGATAGGTTCTTATCCGGCATCTCAATCCCACATCCCTACGGCCAATGGGCCAAAACGGTACAGTCCGCGGACTAAAAAATTATAGGGTCTGGCCGTATACACAACACACATCACCATAATGGAGCACAAGCGATGACGATTTCCTTGGGAAAAACAGGGATACTGAAATTCGGTATTGGGCTGATTGCACTGACCGTAGCGGCCAGTGTACAAGCAAAGACATTGGTTTATTGTTCTGAGGGTTCTCCGGAAGGTTTCAACCCGCAGCTTTTCACCTCTGGCACCACTTATGACGCAAGTTCAGTTCCTATCTACAACCGTCTGGTTGAATTCAAACTCGGGACTACCGAAATTGAACCTAGCCTGGCTGAGAAGTGGGATGTTAGCGAAGATGGTAAAACCTACACTTTCCACCTGCGTAAAGGGGTGAAGTGGCAGGATAACAAAGGCTTCAAACCGACCCGCGATCTCAATGCCGATGATGTGATTTATTCTTTCATGCGTCAGAAAGATGACAAACACCCGTACCATAAAGTGTCTGGCGGCAGCTATGAATACTTCCAGGGTATGGGGATGGGTGATTTGATCACCAACGTGGTTAAAGTTGACGACAACACGGTTCGCTTTGAACTGGCGCGCCCAGAGTCTCCATTCCTGGCTGACCTGGCGATGGACTTCGCGTCAATTCTGTCGGCTGAATATGCTGACAACATGCTGAAAGCGGGTACACCGGAAAAAGTCGATTTGAACCCTATCGGCACCGGCCCGTTCCAGTTGCAACAGTATCAAAAAGATTCTCGCATCCTGTACAAAGCCTTTGATGGCTACTGGGGCACCAAACCGAAAATTGATCGTCTGGTCTTCTCTATTACCCCAGATGCATCAGTGCGTTATGCCAAATTGCAGAAAAATGAATGTCAGATTATGCCATATCCGAACCCGGCTGACATTGCTCGCATGAAAGAAGACAAAACCATCAATCTGATGGAGCAACCGGGCCTGAACGTCGGTTATCTCTCTTTCAACGTTGAGAAAAAGCCACTGGATAATGTCAAAGTTCGTCAGGCATTGACGATGGCGGTAAATAAAGAAGCGATTATCGAAGCGGTTTATCAAGGTGCTGGCCAGGCGGCCAAGAACTTGATCCCACCAACTATGTGGGGCTACAACGATGATGTGAAGGATTATGCTTATGATCCGGCTAAGGCGAAAGAGCTGTTGAAAGAAGCCGGCCTGCCAGATGGTTTCGCCATCGACCTGTGGGCAATGCCAGTTCAGCGTCCGTACAACCCAAATGCACGTCGTATGGCTGAAATGATCCAGTCTGACTGGGCGAAAGTGGGCGTGAAAGCCAAAATCGTAACCTATGAGTGGGGCGAATACCTCAAACGTGCCAAAGACGGCGAGCATGAAACGGTGATGATGGGTTGGACTGGGGACAATGGGGACCCGGACAACTTCTTCGCGACTCTGTTTAGCTGTGATGCGGCCAAACAAGGTTCTAACTACTCCAAGTGGTGCTATAAGCCGTTTGAAGACGTGATCCAGCCGGCACGCGCTGAAGCTGACCATGACAAGCGTGTCGCACTTTACAAGCAAGCTCAGGTTGTGATGCACGATCAAGCGCCAGCGCTGATTGTGGCTCACTCAACCGTGTATGAGCCGGTGCGTAAAGAAGTGAAGGGTTATGTGGTTGATCCGTTGGGTAAACACCATTTCGAGAACGTGTCCCTGGATTGATTTTAACCTTGTAGACAACCGGTGAATGTGTGTAAAAGCATATTCGCCGGTTTCGTATTTAGGTTAAGACAGATACAGATGTGAGCCATATAAGCTCTCCCAATAAGTGTTATTGTCGCAGAAATTTTGGGCATGGACAGCGCGCAAGCACCGGAGCGTACACGCAGTACGTGACGGTGGTGAGCACTGCCCTAGGTCAAAATGGCAAGTAAAATAGCTTATTGGGGAGGTTTAATAAGCTGGGTTGCCCACGAGCGGCCTGGCATTCTACACAGAGAGTTCGGGATATGTTGCAGTTCATACTCCGACGTTTGGGGTTAGTTATCCCAACGTTTATCGGCATTACTTTGCTGACCTTTGCTTTTGTTCATATGATCCCGGGTGACCCGGTGACCATCATGGCTGGGGAACGCGGAATCTCCACCGAGCGTCATGCTCAAATCATGGCGGAAATGGGGCTGGATAAGCCTCTTTATCAACAATACTTCCATTATGTGAATGGCGTATTACATGGTGACCTCGGCATCTCGCTGAAAAGCCGTATTGCTGTCTGGGAAGAGTTTGTTCCCCGCTTCAAAGCGACACTGGAGCTGGGTATCTGCGCGATGCTATTTGCTATCGCGGTGGGTATCCCGGTCGGTGTGTTGGCAGCCGTCAAACGCGGTTCAATATTTGATCACACGGCCGTTGGGATCTCCCTGACCGGTTACTCAATGCCCATCTTCTGGTGGGGCATCATGCTGATCATGCTGGTTTCGGTGCAATGGAACCTAACCCCCGTCTCGGGGCGTGTCAGCGATACCGTATTCCTCGACGATAGTTTGCCGTTGACTGGTTTTATGCTGATTGACACCCTTATTTGGGGTGAGCCGGGCGATTTCAAAGACGCCGTGATGCATATGATTTTGCCAGCGATTGTATTAGGCACCATTCCTCTCGCCGTTATCGTGCGTATGACCCGTTCTTCCATGCTGGAAGTGTTGGGCGAGGATTATATCCGCACCGCGCGCGCCAAAGGTTTGAGTCGGATGCGAGTGATTGTGGTCCATGCCTTGCGCAATGCCTTATTGCCGGTGGTGACCGTGATTGGCTTGCAGGTCGGCACCATGCTGGCGGGGGCGATTTTGACGGAAACCATCTTCTCCTGGCCGGGATTAGGGCGCTGGTTGATGGATGCTTTGCAACGCCGCGATTACCCGGTGGTTCAGGGTGGAGTGTTGCTGGTCGCGATCATGATTATTTTAGTTAACTTGCTGGTAGATGTGCTCTATGGCGTAGTTAATCCGCGTATTCGTCACAAGAAATAAGGGGCGCAGAATGTCTCAACTTACTGAGTCTACAGTAAAAAGTGCGCCGAAGCCGATGACTCCTTTGCAGGAGTTTTGGCACTATTTCAAGCGCAATAAAGGGGCTGTAATCGGCCTGTTTTACATCATTATTATGCTAATAATTGCCGCAGGTGCTACCTGGCTTGCCCCACACGGGCCGGCAGAGCAATTTCGCGATGCATTGCTAAAGCCCCCAGTTTGGGAAGCCGGCGGTAGCTGGAAATTCATTCTCGGTACCGATGATGTGGGCCGCGATGTCTTGTCCCGCCTGATGTACGGTGCTCGCCTCTCGCTGTTGGTGGGTTGTCTGGTGGTGGTTCTATCGCTGGTGATGGGCGTGGTTTTCGGTTTACTGGCCGGTTATTTCGGTGGGATTGTCGATGCCATCATCATGCGAGTGGTCGATATCATGCTGGCACTGCCAAGCCTGTTGCTGGCACTGGTGTTGGTGGCGGTATTCGGCCCTTCCATTGTGAATGCCTCGTTGGCGCTAACCTTTGTCGCCTTGCCGCACTACGTGCGACTGACGCGAGCCGCGGTGCTGGTTGAGGTGAATCGCGACTACGTCACGGCCTCAAGAGTGGCCGGTGCGGGTGCGATGCGCCAAATGTTTATCAATATTTTGCCAAACTGCCTTGCGCCGTTGATCGTGCAGGCTTCTCTCGGCTTCTCTAACGCCATTCTGGATATGGCGGCTCTCGGCTTCCTCGGCATGGGTGCACAACCGCCAACACCAGAGTGGGGCACCATGCTCTCTGATGTGTTGCAGTTTGCCCAAAGCGCCTGGTGGGTCGTGACCTTCCCCGGTGTGGCGATTCTGCTGACGGTTCTGGCGTTTAACCTGATGGGGGACGGCCTGCGTGATGCTCTCGACCCCAAACTCAAGCAGTAACAGAGGTAGAGAGATGGCACTTTTAAATGTAGATAAATTGTCGGTGCATTTCGGTGACGAAGGTGCGCCGTTCAAAGCGGTAGACCGTATCAGTTACAGCATTGAGCAAGGTCAGGTGGTCGGAATTGTCGGTGAATCTGGCTCTGGTAAATCAGTCAGTTCATTGGCAATCATGGGGCTGATTGATTACCCCGGAAAAGTGATGGCCGATAAGCTGGAGTTTAATGGCCGCGACCTGACCAAGATTTCTGAAAAAGAGCGGCGTCAATTAGTGGGCGCGGAAGTGGCGATGATCTTTCAAGACCCGATGACCAGCCTTAACCCGTGCTATACCGTCGGTTTCCAGATAATGGAAGCGCTGAAGGTACATCAGGGCGGCAATCGTAAAACGCGTCATCAGCGGGCTGTGGATTTGCTGACATTGGTGGGTATTCCTGACCCGGCGTCGCGTTTGGATGTGTATCCACACCAGCTTTCCGGTGGGATGAGCCAGCGCGTGATGATTGCTATGGCCATTGCGTGTAAGCCAAAACTGCTGATCGCCGATGAGCCGACAACCGCGCTGGATGTGACCATTCAGGCGCAAATTATTGAGTTACTGCTGGAATTACAACAGCGCGAAAATATGGCGCTGCTGCTGATTACGCATGACCTGGCACTGGTGGCTGAGGCGGCTCATCATATTATTGTGATGTATGCCGGTCAGGTGGTGGAAACCGGTAAAGCATCGGAAATCTTCCGCGCACCGCGTCATCCGTATACGCAGGCATTGCTGCGTGCATTGCCTGAGTTTGCACAGGATAAAGCGCGGTTGGCATCATTACCGGGTGTGGTTCCGGGTAAATATGACCGTCCTGACGGGTGCTTGCTGAACCCACGTTGCCCATATGCTAATGATCGTTGCCGCCGTGAAGAGCCAGAACTGCTGGGGCCAGCGGGGCGTCAGGTTAAATGCCATACACCGCTCGATGATGCGGGGAGGCCGACCCTATGAGTCAACCTACTGATATGAAAAATGAATCACAGGTATCCAAGCCGCTGTTACAAGCCATTGATTTAAAGAAATACTATCCGGTCAAAAAAGGATTCTTTGCGCCGGAGCGCTTGGTTAAAGCTCTGGACGGTGTTTCATTCACTTTAGAACGCGGCAAAACATTGGCGGTGGTGGGTGAGTCTGGTTGTGGTAAATCCACTCTCGGCCGCTTACTGACCATGATAGAAATCCCAACTGGTGGGGAACTTTACTACCAAGGTCAGGATTTGCTCAAGCCAGATGAGAGTGCTGAAAAGCTGCGGCGGCAGAAAATCCAGATTGTGTTCCAGAACCCTTATGGTTCGTTGAACCCGCGTAAGAAAGTGGGGCAGATCCTGGAAGAACCGCTGCAAATCAATACCAAACTTAGTAGCAAAGAGCGCCGCGAAAAGACATTGGCGATGATGGCAAAAGTTGGCCTGAAAACCGAGCATTATGACCGTTATCCGCATATGTTCTCCGGCGGCCAGCGCCAGCGTATCGCCATTGCGCGTGGGTTGATGTTGAATCCCGATATTGTGATTGCCGATGAGCCGGTTTCTGCGCTGGATGTATCAGTGCGGGCACAAGTATTGAACCTGATGATGGATTTACAGCAAGAACTGGGGCTGTCGTATGTCTTTATTTCCCATGACCTGTCAGTGGTTGAACATATTGCCGATGAAGTGATGGTGATGTATTTGGGGCGTTGTGTTGAAAAAGGCAGTAAAGAGGCCATTTTCAATAACCCGCGTCACCCTTATACCCAAGCATTGTTATCTGCTACGCCACGATTGAATCCGGATATGCGCCGCGAGCGTATTAAGTTGACCGGCGAACTGCCTAGCCCAATGAACCCACCGCCGGGTTGTGCGTTTAATGCACGTTGTCGGCGGGCGTTTGGCACTTGTACTCAGTTGCAGCCGCAATTAAAGCAATATGGTGACCAGATGGTGGCGTGTTTTGCCGTCGATCAGGATGAGGCGGAAAAAGCCTAATACGTGTTTATAGGCAAGATATAGCATTTTAAACGCCAAACGCCGGTTATCCGGCGTTTTTTTATATCGGAACAACGCTATTTTCATTCGAGTTATAACGTAATTATGTCAACTATGGGGCTATAAATATATTAATTGCCTTGTTAATAAATAATCATGCAATAGTAAACAGTATGACATAAGTAAATTCAAATAACGCGCCAAACGAGATCTGTGATTAACTCTGCAAGATTTAACGTAAAGTGAATTTCATCACATTTTTGGCCGGAAAGTTCAGAGTATTATTTGTTACCTGACGTGAGTATTATCCTGCTTCATTTATTTTACCTTCAGACAAAAATAAAAAAGGGTGCAATAGATGCACCCTTAGCCAAACTATTCAGACAATAAATGTACTGATATTTACTGAGGGTAGGGGACCCAATCCCCACCATTCAGCCGGATATAAGGTTTACCCTGATATTGAATCACAATGGCATTATCGTTCTCTGAGACAAGAGCAGTCTCCGGTAGCCCCTGTGTCAGGGTTTGCCAATCGACACTGGCTGCTGTAAATACTTTGCCATCAACCATACGTGACACCAGCTCAGAAACCGCCAGATAGCTACTTGGTGTGTTGATCATCACCGGGCTGGCGGGTTGTGGTGCTTTCATGCCAATCAACTTAATGCCAACTGGGATGTGAGTAATACTTGGGCTTGGGATATCGCGCAGACCTGACATCTGCATTTTATCACCAACCAGCGCGGCACCGTGCTCCGGCACCACCACCACCATGACTTTACGACCTGATTTCTCCAACTCATCAAGGAAGGTATCTAGTTGGTCAAACAAGGTTTTAGCGCGAGTACTATAATCGGCTGTTTTGTTGGTGCCAATGAAGCGGTTACCATCATGTAACGGGATGATATTCATGAAGGTTGCGCTGCGAGTATCACCGCCTTTCTTCTGCTGCTCAAGCCAGTGATTCAGCAGTTCCAGGTCGTTGTAAATCGGCTCACCATCGAAGGAGGCCAACTGGTTACTGATGCCCTTTTGTGACATCAGTGGTGTACGCATATTGCCATCTTCCTGAATGTCTTTCAGGTAGTTACCGAATACCCCAGAGTGATCCATCATTAGCTGTGATGTGAAACCCAGTTTTGCCAAGTCATCAAACAGGTAGCATTGCTGACCTTCCGGCTGATAGAGGTCCTTGTGTGATGGTTGACCACAGCTGGCTCGTAACAAGCGGATCGACGCCGGGCCGCTATAGGCGGTCGCGGAGTTGAAGTTCTTGAACAGAATATCGAACTTGCTCCATAGCGGGTGTTTGTCTAACTGGATAGCGTCAATATCTGACCACGACAATGAACAAATATTAATAATCAATAAATCAAATGGTTGTGAATCCGCCGGTAGTGACGCAGGGAACGTCGTACGACGGGTTTTCTCCTGCTCATAGAATGCGTTCAGATAGGCGGTTAGGTTAGCATCTGTCGGTGGGCCACTGGCTACGGCCTGATTACTGCCTGGAGCCGTGCTTGCCGGTTGTACGGTATCTGCTGCGGGTGCTGCCACCGTGGTAGTTTGTGCTGCGGGCAATAACGAAAATGCGGGGCCAGCGAGGGTAGCGACATTCAGCCAAATAATTGCCGCCACAACAAAAACGGTCACCCTAATCCATTGTGAAATAAACAGATATCCCACCAGAATCACGAAGGCAGTACCGATCATAGACCAGTTAATAAAACGGTCAAATAACTCGATCAGATAACTCGTACTAAAACCCGTTAGCTGAGAACCCTGGCTCATAATGCTATTGATGCCCGGTAACCAGGTATCGTGGTACAGCAAGCCAATACCTATTGGGATAGCAATCCAGTGACGCCAGCGGTGGACGCGATACGCCGGGATCGGAAACAGCAGAAAAGCGAGGAACACCAAGTTGGCCAAAGGGTGGAAGTTGAGGTAACCAAACCACAATAGGGCAAATTTTAGCAGGAAATAGACGTTCCACGCGCCAAGGCCGCGCCAGTAGCGCCAAGGGTTTTGCGATTCTTGCTGTTTATTTTTTTCGTTCATGGTTATTTCTTAGTCAGTGAAGAGGAGCCATCACGTAACCAGACCCCTTCTGATTTTAAATAGCGTGCGGATAAGATCAGGTGCTGTTTTTTCTGCCACCATGCTGGAAACCAGCGACGTGCCATATAACCCAGCGGGAAGAAAATCACTGCGCCAAGCAGCAGGATTTGCCAAATATCGTTGATATTCATTGAGCTGGCTCCTTGCGGTGAGTCGTATTGAGCGTCAACGGCACCGGCACATGACGGGCGACCTCCGACTTTTCTCGCTCGCTGACTTCAGGTGTGTACGCTTTTTTATCCCCCGTTGCCTGCAATGCGTTTGGGGTATTCATCCGATTGATTTCAGAGATGATTTCCTGATCTTGATACCACACCAGCCGGTTACTGAACGCTTCTGCGACCGGCAAACGGAAAATATAGCTCAGTGCTGTATCTAAATCGTTGATGCGGCAGGTTGAAAGGAATAGAACCAGCCGATTATCGGCGACGGTGACCACATCACCGTAGCGACGCAGATGGCACAGTGTCAGTGCTTGCCGCGCTTGTAGCCCCGGAACGGCCCGCAGAGCCACCAACACACCTTTACCATTTTCAGGCAACAGCGTGTTATTCATCAGTTGCAGCACCGCCTGGCAGAATTCAGCCGGGGGCAGATAGCCCTTTCGCTGGAGCGGGCGTAATGCTTCCAGTAAGGAGTTAATATCTTCCGGTACGTGGCGTGAGAAGCGCTGCCCCTGAATCCCTTCCAGCATGGTCAGGAAGCGTGATAGTGGCGCGACATGGGGAACAATCAGATTAGCACCACAGGCCAGTAACAAACGTTCATCGCTGTAACGCAGGCTGGCATTCATTTCACGCACCACAATTTTCATCGTGCTGCTGCGTTGCTTGCGCAAATTATGAATTTGATGCGCCATTTCGTCGATTTGCTCACTTTGAGTCAACGCAAAAATGACAGTTGATGCATGAGCGTTTATTGCTCGCTGTGCTAATAGTTCATTAGAATCAAATAATTGCCAGTGACTTGATAGGGGCGGCGCACCTTCCAGTACATGGCTTTCCGCCAAATACAAATGTTCGTCATTGCGTGACTGTGGCAGGGCTTCCTGCACTTGCACCGCCATACTCCAGCCTTGTTCGTTTGGCTCCAGCAACACTGATTGGTTAGCGGCCACGCCTTTTTCAGTGTTCCACCAAGAGACAATATACTGCGCGTTATCTTGCTGCCATTGCAGGCTGGATAGCCCCTGTAAATAACGGTGCTGGCTGACTAACTGATTTTTTACTTTATTTACGCCAGTGCCGTGACAGAGCACTATCAGCGTACATTGCTGCTCATCCAGCCATTGCTGCGTATGTTGCAGCCATTGTTGCATCTCTTCACGGGTATGGGTGTGCCACAAACTGGCCGGTGCCAACAGAATGAATAAACGTTGTTGCGGGCGCAACGCACGCATTAAATCGCTGGTTAAATGTTGTAGGGCTTTTCTTTGGGCTGGAAGGGTGAATAGCGGTAATTTAGCTGGGCCGAATCCTACGATATTTGTCAGTAATTTCTCAGGATTTTGCCCTGAGCAAATCAATGCTGCCCGTGTTTTCTCAGGTTGATTTCTAATAATTTGCTGACAAAACAAATTGGCGTCTATCTGGCGCTCAATATTGATCCAATAGAGTCCGGGAGCCTGGATTACGGCTAATTCATCCCAGATTTTTTGAACGCCTAATGAGAAAGATCGTGGCATAGATTCTTTTTCTTCTTTCGTTAAAGTGCTATTAGGCCAACCGCTGGATAAATTCAGGGAACAATTGTAACATTGCAGTAAGCATTAACCAATGTTCTTGCCTTGATATTAATTTAAGACTTGTCCTGCCAGAGAAAGTATACTTTTTTAATTGCTATACTTAATTACCATAGCCTATTTTTCAAAGGCGGATAATAAATGAAGACTATAATAAATCGATTTCATGCAAAAACTTCACTCGAAGCTCAAGATGATCTACTAGCATTAAGTCGAGCGTTCTCATTACCTAAATTAAGTTATATCGACATTGTCCGTCAGGAACGATTAACACAAATGATGGCCCGCTGGCCGCTGTTGGCAGAATTAGCGCAATCGACAGGGAGTGAATAGTCTATGCCGGTTATGGCGTTACAAGGGGTCAGAGGGGGAATGGGTACCACGTCTGTGGTGGCTGCGTTGGCGTGGGCGTTACATCAATTAGATGAATCGGTACTGGTGATTGATTTTTCACCAGATAATCTATTGCGGCTACATTTTAATATGCCGTTTGAGCAACCCCGTGGCTGGGCCAGAGCGGAACTTGATGGTGAAGGTTGGCAGCACGGCGCAATGCGTTATATCGACGGGCTGGATTTTTTACCGTTCGGGCAATTAACCCCCACTGAAACAGCACAGCTAAATACCGCCTTGCAACAAACCGCCAACCAGTGGCGCGATAATGTGTCTGCATTACAAGCTAGCGCTGATCACCGCTGGATTTTATTGGATATCCCTGCGGGTGATAATGATTTCACCCGTGAGGCACTGGCGCTGGCAGATAAGGTGTTGGTACTGATTCATGCTGATGCGAATTGTCACATTCGCCTGCACCAACAAAATCTCCCCGATGGCTGCCATTTTTTGCTAAACCAATTTTCTGCCAGCAGCCGCTTGCAACAGGATTTACATCAACTCTGGCTCCAGAGTTTGGATAACCTATTGCCGACGTTTATACATCGTGATGAAGCGATGGCGGAGGCGTTGGCGGCCAAACAGACATTAGGTGAGTACAGCCCGCAGAGTCTGGCCGCAGAAGAAATGATAACACTGGCAAACTGGTGCCTGATCAATGTGGCGGAATCTGGCCTATGAGTCGCCTGATGCGGATGTTATTCCTCGCCCTGGTCTATCAGGGGATGTGTCGCCGCTATCATCACTATATGCAGCAAGGTTGTACCGTTCTGACCGCTTTTCTCACCACACTGGCACTGCCGTTGTGTTGGCTGTTTCTGCGTCTTGAATCTCCCAGTTGGCAGAGTGTCATACAACATCGGGCTTACTGGTTTCCACAAATCTCCCCGCATCGCCCACGGTTAGGAGATGGTCTGCGTTATCTGCTGCAAGGGTTGTGGCTGCTGCTGACCTACCCTGAGCCGCGCCATGAGAAGAAACGCGAGTCGCCCTCGGTGGGAAAACGTTGGGTACAAAGTAAAAGGCAGGGTTATATCAGTTGGTTGGGGAGCGTGCCGGAGCGTTTTGAACTCCGTCGGCTGGAACAACAGCTCGCCGACAAACTCAGCCAACTCTCGCGGCGCACTCGCCGTATCCTGTTTATTATTTTGGGTATTTTCACCGGCATATTAGCCCTGCTGTGTATTTCGCAGCCATTCGGCATGATGGCGCAATTCGTGTTTGTATTGCTGCTGTGGGCGATAGCCATGATAGTGCGGCGAGTGCCGGGCCGCTTGCCAACATTGATGCTGATTGTGTTGTCGCTGACCGTCTCCTGCCGCTATTTGTGGTGGCGCTATACCGAAACCCTCAACTGGGATGATCCGGTTAGTCTGGTGTGTGGCTTGCTGTTGTTACTGGCAGAAACTTACGCTTGGGTGGTCTTGGTGCTAGGTTACTTCCAGACCATTTGGCCGCTCAATCGTCAGCCAGTACCTATGCCAGAGGATATGAATAGCTGGCCAACCATTGATTTGATGGTGCCGACTTATAACGAAGATCTCGGTGTGGTTAAGCCAACCATTTATGCCGCGCTGGGTATTGATTGGCCGAAAGACAAAATTAATATTTATATTCTGGACGATGGCAACCGGCCTGCGTTTAGAGAATTTGCCGCAGAAGTGGGGGTGAACTACATTGCTCGCCCGACTCACGAACATGCCAAAGCCGGTAATATCAATAATGCGTTAAAACAGGCCACCGGCGAGTTTGTCGCCATTTTCGACTGTGACCACGTTCCAACACGCTCGTTCCTGCAATTGACTCTCGGTTGGTTCTTCAAAGACAAGAAGCTGGGGATGATACAAACGCCTCATCACTTTTTCTCCCCTGATCCCTTCGAGCGTAATTTAGGGCGTTTTCGCCAGACACCAAACGAAGGCACGCTGTTTTATGGTTTGGTGCAGGACGGTAATGACATGTGGGATGCCACCTTCTTCTGTGGTTCCTGTGCGGTACTGCGCCGCAGCGCGTTAGATGCCGTGGGTGGCATCGCGGTGGAAACCGTGACCGAAGACGCCCATACCTCGTTACGTTTGCATCGTAAGGGGTATACCTCTGCTTATATCCGCATTCCACAAGCCGCTGGGCTGGCAACGGAGAGTTTGTCGGCACATATCGGCCAGCGTATCCGTTGGGCAAGAGGAATGGTGCAGATCTTCCGCTTGGATAACCCATTGTTTGGTAAAGGATTGAAATGGGTTCAGCGCCTGTGTTATGCCAACGCCATGTTGCACTTCTTATCCGGCATCCCACGGCTTATTTTCCTGACGGCACCACTGGCCTTCCTGCTGCTACATGCTTACATTATTTTTGCGCCAGCACTGGCCATCGCGCTCTATGTGCTGCCGCATATGATCCACGCCAGCCTGACCAACTCCCGTCTGCAAGGGAAATACCGTCACTCCTTCTGGAGTGAAATTTATGAAACGGTATTGGCCTGGTATATCGCTCGTCCAACGACCATCGCGCTGCTCAACCCTCATAAAGGGACATTTAACGTCACAGCGAAAGGCGGGCTGGTGGAAGAACAACATGTGGACTGGGTAATTACCCGTCCTTATATGGCGCTGGTTCTGCTCAATCTGGCCGGTTTGATTGCTGGATTATGGCGGTTGGGGTATGGCCCGGCGACAGAAATCATGACGGTAGTGATAAGCCTGGTGTGGGTGATTTATAACATGACGATTTTGGGCGGAGCAGTCGCAGTCGCGGTCGAAGCCAAGCAGGTTCGTCAGTCTCACCGGGTTGAAATCGCGATGCCTGCCGCCGTAGCGCGTGCTGACGGCCACTTGTTTTCTTGCACCCTGCGCGACTATTCCGATGGTGGGGTAGGGATTGAAATGCGTGAAGCCGGATTATTGAAAGATGGTGAGGCGGTACATCTGTTGCTCAAACGGGGCGCGCAGGAGTACACCTTCCCATGCGAAGTCACCCGCGCCTTCGGCACCAAGGTGGGGATGCGGATGCATCAACTGACAGTAGCGCAACATATTGATTTTATACAGTGTACTTTTGCCCGCGCCGATACATGGGCACTGTGGCAGGATGGTTTCCCCGAAGATAAACCGATTGAAAGCTTGCGTGATGTGCTGGCGTTGGGCTTTAGAGGGTATGTTCGGATGGCGAGCTATGCGCCACCGGTAATTCGAAATGTATTGGTAGGATTGACTTCCCTGATTGCCTGGATCGCGTCATTTGTACCGCATGGCGTGGGTAAAAATCAGGCTCCGAGTAGCCAGGGCCAAACAGTGGCTCAACATTGATGATGATATGATGACGAGAAAAATAACCTGGTTTACCGCACTGGCTTTGGGTTTGACACCATTTACCCATGCTGAAACGCCCGCAGCGCCGTTGCCTCAATCGGCGGCCTCGGCCATTGCCGCTGATGCGACGGTCACGCCTGTTCCTCCTGCCGCATCGGGTGGTGCGCCGGTTCGTGATGTGGAATACACATTTGCGAAGATTGCTCCCCCACCGGGGACATTCTCTTTGCGTGGCACCAATCCGCAAGGGCAGCTTGAATTCGGGGTGCGCAGTGATGAGGTAATCACTCATGCGACATTGAACCTCGAATTTACGCCCTCACCCTCGCTGGCCCCGGTAGAGTCTCAGGTAAAAATCTTCCTGAATGACGAACTGATGGGGGTTACCGCGATAACCAAGGAGCAGTTGGGTAAGCCAAGCCGCATCCAATTGCCGATTGACCCACGTTATATCAGTGACTTCAACCGCCTGCGTTTGGTGTTTGTAGGTCAAAACCTCGGCGTTTGTGAGAATCCTGGCAGCAGTGCGCTGTGGCTGGATATCAGTAAATCCAGCTCGCTGGATCTGCGCTATCAGTCGCTGCCGGTGAAAAGTGATTTATCGCATTTCCCTGAACCGTTCTTTGATGCCAGGGACAACCGCCCACTGACGTTACCGGTGGTCTTTGCTGCGGTGCCAGATGTGGCGCAACAGCGCGCGGCATCCATTCTGGCATCATGGTTTGGTGGCAAAGCGCAATGGCGTGGTCAGAACTTCCCAGCGTTTTATAACCAACTTCCCAACCAGCATTCGGTCGTGTTCGCCACCAATGCGCAGCGCCCTGATTTCCTGAAAGATTATCCAGCGGTGAAAGCGCCTACGGTGGAAATTATCAGCCATCCGGATAACCCGTATGTGAAGCTATTGCTGATTCTGGGCCGCGATGACAATGATTTGATTACCGCCGCACAAGGGATAGCTCAAGGCAATATTCTGTTCCGTGGACAGAATGTGACAGTGGATAGCGTTGAGCAACTGGCACCAAGGCTGCCCTATGACGCGCCAAACTGGGTGCGTACCGACCGGCCAATGACCCTTGCTGAATTGCAGCAATATCCGGACCAATTGCAAACCAGCGGGTTGCTACCGCCACCGATTTCACTATCGATGAACTTGCCGCCCGACCTGTTCTTGATCCGCAGTGCCGGTATCGATATGCGTTTGAAATATCGCTATACCTCAACTCGTTTGATGGATGGTTCACGCTTAAGTATCAGCCTGAATAATCAGTTTGTGCAGGATTACCCGTTGTCGCCGAATATGCCAGAAGACAACAAAATCCTGCGTATGCCATTGCTACAGGGGTTGCAGGATGCGGCACGGAAGCTGACGATTCCGGCCCTGAAGTTAGGGGCAACGAATCAACTACGCTTTGATTTCGATTACAGTACGTTGCTGTCCAGTGGGGCCGAAGGGCGCTGTGAAACCTACTCCACCGCACCGAACTACGCGGTTATCGACGGTGACTCGACTATCGACTTCTCCGGTTACCGCCACTTTATGGAAATGCCTGATCTACGGGCGTTTGCCAATGCAGGCTTCCCATTTAGCCGCATGGCTGATCTCTCCGAAACGCTGGTTCTGATGCCGCCAAAACCGGTACCGTCACAAGTAACGACGCTGCTTAATACGGTGGGGAATATAGGGGCGCAGGTCGGTTATCCTGCGGTGGGCGTCAATATCACCGATGACTGGTCACAAGCGAAAAACAAAGATGCGGATGTGCTGATTATCGGTGCTATTCCGCCGGAATTACGCGACGAGCAGAAAATCAACCTGCTGGTGGATCAGACCCAAAGTTGGGTGAAAATGCCCAACCGTCAAAGCAGTTTGCCGGACATGGTAGCACCACAGTCAGACTGGGTGGCAGACAGCAAATCGACCGTTAGTTCTGAAGGGGTGATGTCCGCCATCATCGGTGTGCAGTCACCTAACTTCCCGCAGCGCAGTATTGTTGCATTGTTAGCGGATAGCCCACGCGGTTATGACCTGCTGAATAACGCACTGTTGGATACCGGTAAACGCGAGGCGATATTTGGCTCAGTTGCGGTTATTCGTGAATCGGGTGTCAACAGCTTGCGCGTTGGTGACACCTATGAGGTTGGCCATTTGCCGTGGTGGGAGCGTATCTGGCATACCTTATCCACGCATCCGGTGCTGCTGGCCGGTGTTGCAGTATTAGTGGTGATTCTGGCTGCGATGATGGCTTGGCGCTTGTTACGCCTTATAAGCCGCCGTCGGTTATCGCCCGATGAGAGAGATTGATGCAGATGGTCGTGATGTTTAAACGACTGGTATGCACCATGCTGCTGCTTGCCAGTTTTGGTAGTGCGGCAGCGTGTGAATGGCCTGCATGGCAGCAGTTCAAACACGCTTACATTAGCGACAGTGGGCGGGTTATTGACCCCAGCAGCCCGCAGAAAATCACTACCTCTGAAGGGCAGAGTTATGGATTGTTTTTCGCTTTGGTTGCTAACGACCGGCCAACCTTTGATCGGTTATTGAACTGGACGGAAAATAATCTGGCGGCTGGTGATCTTACTGCCAGTTTGCCCGCCTGGTTGTGGGGGCAAAATCCGCAACATCACTGGGGTGTTCTGGACCCTAACTCAGCCTCGGATGCCGATTTGTGGATTGCATACAACCTGCTGGAAGCCGGGCGGTTATGGGATAGCCGCCGTTATCAAACGATGGGCACCTTGTTACTACAGCGTATTGCCAAAGAAGACGTGGTCAGTATCCCCGGTCTTGGCAAGATGCTGTTACCGGGGAAAATTGGTTTTAATGGTAGCGACTACTGGCGGCTCAACCCCAGTTATTTGCCCCCACAGTTGTTAGCACGGTTTGCTTCTTTAGCTGGGCCGTGGAAAGCAATGATTGATGTGAATCAGCGCCTATGGCTGGAAACCGCCCCCCGTGGTTTTGCGCCGGATTGGGTGGTGTGGCAAAAAGGCAAAGGTTGGCAACCGGACGAGATAAAACCGAATGTGGGGAGTTACGATGCCATTCGCAGCTATTTGTGGGCGGGCATGTTATCCGATAATAGCCCGCAAAAAAGCGCGTTGATCAAGCGCTTCCAGCCTATGGCGGCCATTACTCAGCAACAAGGGCTGCCACCGGAAAAAACTGACACTAACACCGGTGAAACCCGTGGTAACGGGCCGGTAGGGTTTTCGGCTGCGTTACTGCCTTTTTTAGCCAGCAGCTCGATGCCGTTTGATAAGCAGACCCTTGCCCTGCAACAACAGCGGGTGCAGGATTCACCACCGGGTGATGATGCTTATTACAGCGCGGTTCTGACACTCTTTGGGCAAGGATGGTCACAGAATCGTTATCGTTTTAATCGTCTGGGTGAGTTACAACCTTCATGGAACGGTCGATGCGCAACATTAAAATAAAGTGGCTGTTAGGTCTGGCGTTACTGCCGCAAGCTTTTATTTGTCATGCTGAAGGGGCTGAATCAGTCTCACCTACCCAGTTTTTACTCGAACAGGTACGTCTGGGCGAGGCGACCAATAAAGACGAGTTAGTGAAGCAATCGCTGTATCGACTGAACATGATGGACCCCAATAACCCCGACGTGGTCGCGGCAGGAATACGTCAGGCGCTACGGCAGGGCAATTTGGCTGAGGCGCAAAAGCAGCTAGATAAACTGCAACAGTTGGCTCCCGATTCAGCCGCTTATCAGCAAGCGAAAATGCTGTTGGCGCTGACCAAACCGGACGTTAGGCAGCAATTGCAGCAGGCGCGTCTGCTGGCAACGGCTGGGCGTTTGGCCGAAGCCAAAGCACAATATGATCAGCTACTGCAAGGTCAGTCACCGACACCGGATTTGGCCGTGGAATACTGGCGGCTGGTGGCCCGTTTACCGGGGCAAGAGCCACTTGCTACACAGAAATTGGCCTCACTTGACCAGCAATTTCCCGGTAATGTTCAACTGCGCATGGCGCTGGCGCGTTTATATTTCGGCCAGCAAAAAGACGCGCTGGGCTATGCCATGCTGGAAAAAGTGGCCGCTGACCCGGTGGGTAATGCGGATGCCGCAGAGTTATGGATGAATACGATCAAGGCGATGGCCGTTAGCCCACAAAGTGTCGCGGCATTGACCCGTTTTCTCGGTGTTTTCTCCTCCGGCCCTCAGGCTGATAGCGCGCGTAAAACGCTGGCGAACCAACAGGCTATGTTGGCTGATCCTGCTTATCAGGCGCGTTTAAGTGGCTTGGCTAAAGTAGACAGCGGCGGCGGCACAGCCGCTATTCCTGCATTGAAACAAGCGTTGGCTGCTTCCCCCAATGATCCTGAACTACTGGGTGCGCTGGGTCTAGCTTATGCACGTAGCGGTGACCGTGTTCAGGCGTTGCGGCTATTTGAACAGGCGCAGAAAGCAGATAAAGACGGGCTGAATAGTGATAAATGGACGAGCCTGATAAAAACCAACCGTTACTGGCTGCTAAATGATGAAGGCGATAAAGCGCTGAAAGCGGGTGATACGGCGCGGGCGCTACAAAAATACCAACAAGCGCGGCAAATTGATGGCAGTGACAGCTATGCGCTCATTGGTCTGGGCGATGTGGCGGTAGCCCGTCATGATGATAAAAGTGCTGAACAATATTATCAGCAGGCGCTACGGTTGGAGCCATCAAACAGCAGCGCGGTGCGCGGGCTGGCCAATATTTATCAGCGAGAATCACCGCAGAAGGCGCTGAGTTATCTGAATAGCCTGCCGCGCAGTCAGCAGACAAACATGCGAGACACATCAAACAGCTTGCAACTGGATATCCTAAAACAGCAGGCCGAGGCATTAGCGGCACAACAACAGTGGCATCAGGCGGCGCAGAAATACCGTCAGGCACAAAAGATGGCACCGGATGATGTCTGGATAACCTACCGGTTGGCACAAGCGCTGGAGCAGGACAAACATTTGCCAGAGGCCGATGCTCAGTTCCGCCAATTGGCAAAGCTTAAACCCGGCGATCCACAACAGGTTTATGCCTACGCGCTTTACCTCTCCAGCACCAACCGCGATAGTCAGGCATTGGCGCATTTAGCAACCCTACCAACGGCGCAGTGGGACGATAATATTCGCGAGTTAGATAAGCGCCTGAAATTGGATCAAGTACTGACACAGGCCCGCCAGCAACGGGCCGCCGGTGATGAAGCCGGTGCCATTGCTATATTGCATCAACAACCGCCGGCTAACACACAAATTGATTTGACGCTGGCCGATTGGGCACTGGAGCGCGGCGATTACAGTGAAGCACTGACCGGTTATCAACACGTTCGGGCGCGTGAGCCACAAAACCCCGACGCCCGTTTGGGTGAAATTGAAGCCTATATTGCCGAAGGTCGCCTCAGCGAAGCGCGCCAGCATTTGCAGACTGAACCACTTTCTACTGAGGGGGCGAGCCTTAACACCCAACGCCGGGTCGCTAATGCCTGGCGTGATGTGGGGGAGCCACAGCAGGCGGCCGATATCTTCCAACGTTTAAAACCCGTCGCGGCCAAGGGGGGGGTATCGCAGGAAAATGCGCTGCTGTTGCGCGATTCAGCCCGATTAGCCCAGTCGCAGGGCCAGCCGGTGGCGGCACAAGAGGATTATAAACACGCAATGGTTGCGAGTGGTATTACACCAATCCTGCCGGCGGATAACGACAGCTATACTTTGTTAACCCGTAACCAGGCCACGGATGATTGGCTGAAGCGAGGGGTTCGTTCAGATGCTGCTGACCTTTATCGCCAGCAGGATACACGCGTTACCCTCGATCAAGACTACCTACAATCTAGCGGCACGGAAGGGGTTTCTGACCTCAGCGCCTACAACACCATGCTACAGGTGGATACTTCGCTGGCCGATGGTCGCGCCTTCTTCCGCACGGATACCGTGCACATGGATGCCGGGACTTTCGATGCCAACACCCGCTATAAAGCCGGCACTTGTTACCGAACTGAAATTGCCTGCCAGGCGAATATGCACCAACGGGCAACGGGTACCAGTGTTGCCGTTGGCTGGCAAAATGAGCGCTGGGAAACCGATATCGGCACCACGCCGATGGGATTTGACATCGTTGATGTGGTCGGTGGGCTAGCTTACAGCAATAGCTGGAATAAAATTGGCTGGACAGCCACCGCGTCTCGTCGGCCAATATCCAGTTCGATACTGGCCTTTGCCGGTGCTAAAGATCCGAATACCAATGTGACCTGGGGCGGCGTGCGCGCTAACGGCGTTAGTCTGGGGGCCAGTTATGACCGTGGTGAGTCGAGCGGCGTCTGGAGTGACTTAAGCTACCATTATCTGACGGGGCAAAATGTAGCCGATAACCAGCGAGTGCGCTTTATGACCGGTTACTACTACAAGCTTATCAACGAAAATAACCGTCGCTTCACGGTCGGGCTAAATGGCATGTGGTGGCACTATCAAAAAGACCTCAGTGGCTACACATTAGGTCAGGGGGGTTATTACAGCCCGCAGCAATATCTCTCGTTGGCGATTCCGGTAAACTACCGCCAGCGGACGGATAACTGGTCATGGGAGCTGGGAGGGTCTGTCTCCGTTTCACATGCTGCCACCAGTGATCAGGCGCGTTATCCACTGCAAAATTTGCTGAACAATAGTATTCAGCCCATTCCAGACCGATATGCTTATGATTCCGGCGACAGCAGCAATGGGGTTGGTTATACCCTGCGCGCGTTGATTGAACGTAGACTTAGTTCTCATTGGACACTGGGAGCCGGGGTTGATATCCAGCAGGCAAAAGACTATACCCCAAGCCATGCGTTGATTTACCTGCGTTACTCAATGGCCGGTTGGCAGGGTGATTTGGATATGCCGCCACAACCGCTCGCGCCATATTCAGATTTTAAGTAAGCCTCTGCCGTAATGATTTGAATAAAAAAACAACGTCAGAGTGAGAAATAGCACTCTGACGTTGCGATCCTGATAGGAAAAGACCTAAACCCACGGTATTCTTGCCCCCCGATTTGGTATCGCAAGATAAAATCTGTAAGCGATCGAGTATACTCAGACAGAATCGACCAGTGGCCAAATCACGGTGGCAACTATTTTAATCTATTCAGTCGGAATTGGCGGAGAGCGAGTTTGCGGGTAAGGCGTTCATTAACGATTAAGCAAATGGCAGCGGTGACCGTTGTGGCACTGGTGACCATCTGCATTTTTATCGTCCTTCAGTTATTCCACTTTGTGCAGCAGCGCAAAGATGACTACGCCAGGCAACTGGAAAGTATTGCCTATTCTGTGCGCCAGCCGCTGTCTGAAGCCATACTTAGCGTGGATATCCCACAAGCTAAAAAAATCCTTAATAGCCTGTTACCGATAGGCATTCTTAGCCGTGCCGATGTCATTTTACCGAACCAAATCCAGGTGTTACACGCCAGTTTTCCCACCGAACGCCCCGTTCCTCGCTGGGCCAAACGCATTTTCGCCTTGCCAGTCGAGATAACGGTGCCGTTGTATTCGCTGGAGCGAGTCTCGGCGAATCCACAGCCCTTGGCGCATCTGGTCTTGCGTGCTGACTCATTTCGCATGTATCAGTTTATTCTCAGTACCCTGTCGGCCATGTTGTCGACATATTTACTGCTGGCATTGGTTTTATCTGTATCAATCGCCTGGTGTATTAATCGCCTGATTATTCACCCACTCCGGGCGATGGCGAAAGAGCTGGAAAATATTGGTCAACAGGGGGTGCTGCATCATCAACTCACCTTACCCGCCCATCATCAGGATGATGAGCTGGGAGTGTTGGTGCATAATTACAATCGCAATCAACAGCTATTAGCAGAGGCTTATACAGACATGAGCCGTGTTAGTGCACGCTTTCCGGTTGCTGAGTTGGCCAATCGCACGCTGTTTAAGACCCTCCTTGAGCAGGAGAATGACCTCATACAAGCCATTGAAAACGGCGATTTCACCCTGTTTTTGCAGTCACAGTGGGATATGAAAGAACAGCGGCTTATCGGTGCGGAGGCTCTGCTACGCTGGCGTCAACCCGATGGTAGCTATCGCTCACCTTCAGAGTTTATCCCTCAGATAGAGCAAAGTGGCATGATGGTGCCGCTAGGGAATTGGGTGCTGGAAGAGGCTTGCCGCATTTTAGCTGACTGGAAGGCGCAGGGGGTAACCCTGACACTGGCGGTAAATATCTCAGGTTTGCAGATGCAAAATGATCAATTCCTGCCGTATCTGACGAGTATTATCGAACGCTATGATATTGATGCCAATCGATTGTTGCTTGAGATTACTGAGACGGCCCGTATTCCAGATCTGGATAACGCACTGACGCTGTTCGGTGAATTACAGAGCCTTGGCCTGTCTATTGCTCTGGATGATTTTGGTATGGGGTATTCAAGTCTGCACTATCTCAACCGCTTGAAAGGCTTACCGATCGATATGATCAAACTCGATAAAAGCTTCGTGAAACATTTGCCAGAAGATGACGCGATGGCGCGAATTATTAGCTCAATTTCCGATGTGCTGAAGCTGCGGGTGATGGCAGAGGGCGTTGAGACAGAGGAGCAGCGCCAATGGCTGCTTGCGCATGATATTCAATGTGGTCAGGGGTTCTTGTTTGCTCCGCCATTATCGCGTGCAGAATTTGAAACCCGCTATATCCCGATCCCGCGCGTTTGATGCTACAGCGTTGTTAGCCGTCCTCATTGTTGAAACTCACTCGCTGGGTTAGGAAAAATGCTACTTAATTTGGCAATACCCTTCAATTTCGATGGGGATATCTTGTTCTTCGCCTAACCCAACCAACCGTTTGATTAATCCCCTCAATACCTAAAACCCCCCTGGCTCTGGATCTCTTCTGGCTGCCAGTACCCCCATTTTACATGCTCCTACAGATTAATCCTTTTGGGTTAATTCCCGGCCAATGTCCAGTTGATTTGACGGTTCTCCTTGTTGTTACTTTCGCTTGAAGCGTTTCAGTTCTTAATTTCGTGCTAAGGGTACAATCCAGCGCAACTAATAATTTCCATATTGTTATGAGGGTGTTATTTTCCGCGCAAGCACGGACAAAAAAGAAGTGTTACTAAATCAACACAGAGAGCAATGCGACAGGCTGCCGTGTATTTATCCAAAAGGAGATGTTATGAAAGCTTCAATTTTTAAAAGTCTTTATTTTCAGGTGTTAACGGCGATTACTCTGGGCGTTCTACTCGGGCATTTCTACCCTGATATTGGTGCTCAGATGAAACCTCTGGGTGATGGGTTTGTTAAACTCATTAAAATGATTATTGCACCCGTGATTTTCTGTACCGTCGTAACCGGTATCGCGGGCATGGAGAGTATGAAAGCGGTTGGGCGCACGGGTGCCATCGCGCTGCTCTATTTTGAGATTGTGAGTACCATTGCGCTGCTGATTGGCCTGGTCATCGTTAACGTGGTGCAACCCGGTGTGGGTATGAATATCGATCCGGCGACGCTGGATGCTAAGGCGGTTGCACTTTATGCCGAACAAGCCTCACAACAGGGGATAGTGCCGTTCCTGCTGGATATTATTCCTGGTAGCGTGGTGGGTGCATTTGCCAGTGGCAATATTCTGCAAGTATTACTGTTCGCGGTTTTGTTCGGTTTTGCCCTGCACCGTTTAGGTGAAAAAGGTCAGCTAATCTTTAATGTTATCGAAAGCTTCTCGCGCGTTATCTTCGGTATCATCAATATGATCATGCGCCTGGCACCCATTGGGGCTTTCGGTGCGATGGCATTTACTATCGGTAAATATGGTGTGGGCAGCTTGGTGCAGTTGGGCCAGTTGATTATCTGCTTCTATGCAACCTGTATCCTGTTTGTGGTGGTAGTGCTGGGCTCTATTGCTAAATTCAACGGTTTTAATATTTTCAAATTTATCCGCTATATCAAAGAAGAACTGCTGATCGTGCTGGGCACCTCATCTTCTGAGTCTGTGCTGCCACGGATGCTGGATAAAATGGAGAAAGCCGGGTGTAAGAAATCGGTGGTGGGGCTGGTCATTCCAACCGGTTACTCATTTAACCTCGACGGCACCTCTATTTACTTGACGATGGCTGCGGTGTTCATTGCTCAGGCGACCAACACGCAGATGGATGTTATTCATCAGGTGACATTACTGGTGGTACTACTGCTCTCTTCTAAAGGTGCCGCAGGGGTCACAGGCAGCGGTTTTATTGTATTAGCGGCAACGATATCGGCAGTGGGGCATTTACCTTTGGCTGGGCTGGCGCTGATTTTGGGTATCGACCGCTTTATGTCTGAGGCGCGCGCACTGACCAATCTGGTGGGGAATGGTGTTGCAACTATCGTGGTCGCCAAGTGGTGTAAACAATTGGATAACGACCAATTACAGGCTGTATTGTCCAATAAAACGCCACCTAATCAACTGAATAAAGAGGTTTATCCTTCCTGATAGGTTGTTTCAGAATCGGTCATTTTAGGCGATTTATCCTTCCAATTTGCTACCGGTGGCTTGCTATCACCGGTAGCACCTCTGCGTTTTGCCCAAAAAATCATATCTCACCACCCATTTTCTTGCACAGTTTGGCGTTTCAATACTATTTTTTACATTGATGAGTGACATCCGCAAAAGCATGAGGTCTAACAGAATGGTACACTCCCATGTTCCGCTCTCACTGTGACAATTTGCATGAAGACACGCATGGTTCACGTAAGGATTGTATTGTTTATACCCAACGTTATTGGGGTTGCAGCGGCCTCATAGAAGTGAGGTTTGTGGATGAGCTGAGTAACGAGAGCCGCTCACACCGCTGTAACTTCATGTAAGAAGGGTTAAAATTGGATAGTTTATTAAGTAGGGGTTCACATGCAGGGCACCAGAATTCGTCTTATAGTTGGTGGGTTATTGTTGGTCGCTGCCAGCAGTAACGTGCAGGCTGAAGCACTACAACCCGATCCTGCCTGGCAGCAAGGTAAGCTGGAAAACGGGTTCTCATGGCAGTTGCTGGCTACGCCGCAGCGCCCAAGCGACCGCGTCGAGTTACGCCTGGTCGTGAGTACTGGCTCATTATCTGAAAGTACGCAGCAAGTGGGGTTTGCCCATTTGTTGCCACGCCTGGCATTAATGAGCAGCGCGAGTTTCACTCCCGCACAACTTCAGTCGCTATGGCAGCAAGGGGTTGATAACGAACGCCCATTGCCACCGGCGATTACGTCTTATGATTTCACGTTATACAGTTTAAGCCTGCCCAATAACCGCCCTGACCTGATGAAAGAAGCACTTGCCTGGTTGTCGGATACCAGTGGCAAGTTGGCGGTGAATGAGCAAACGATTAATGCCGCGCTGAACACTGCGGCTGATCCTATCGCCACTTTCCCGCAAAACATTCAGGAGCCCTGGTGGCGTTATCGCCTTAAAGGTTCTTCTTTGATGGGCCATGATCCGGGCCAACCTGTGGCAACCCCCGTCGATGTTGAGAAGCTAAAACAGTTTTATGATCAATGGTATACCCCAGATGCGATGACGCTGTACATCGTCGGTAATGTGGATAGCCGCAGTATCTCTGCCCAAATTGGTAAAACCTTCTCTGAGCTAAAAGGGAAACGCACCACACCAGCCCCTATCGCGATGTTAGCGCCACTGCCACCTCAGCCAGTGAGCCTGATGAGCGAACAGGCGGCAATGGACACGTTGTCGTTGATGTGGGACACCCCGTGGCACCCGATCCAAGATTCTCAAGCGTTAAGCCGCTACTGGCGCAGTGATTTAGCCCGTGAGGCGCTGTTTTGGCATATTCAACAAGTGCTGGAAAAGGGCGATCAGAAAAACCTGAAGCTAGGTTTTGATTGTCGGGTGCAATATCAGCGTGCTCAATGTGCTATTCACTTGAATACGCCGACAGAGAATCTGACCTCGGGGATGAACTTTGTCGCCCGCGAGTTGGTGAACTTACGCACTAATGGCCTGAGTCAGGCGGAGTTTGATGCGCTGATGGTGCAGAAGAACGATCAACTGAGTAAGTTGTTTGCCACTTATGCGCGCACTGACACCGATATCCTGATGAGCCAACGTCTGCGCTCGCAGCAAAGCGGTGTGGTCGATATCGCACCGGAGCAGTACCAGAAGCTGCGTCAGGCATTCTTATCTGGCCTGACGTTGGCCGAACTGAATCAGGAATTGAAGCAGCAGTTATCGCAAGATACCACGCTAATCCTGACGCAACCCAAAGGCGAGCCAGAGGTGAATGTCAAGGCATTGCAGGATGCGTATAACGCGATTATGACGCCGTCCAGCCCTGTGCCTGAAGAGGTTGCGCCAACGCTGGCAACTGAAACGGCACCTATGACACCAACAACGGCGCAATAAAGGGTTCCCTGGGCGGTTATTGCGTTTCGCCATATTAGGATTGGGCAGTGCTCGTCATCCCCACGTACTATGCGTACGTTCCGGTGACTGTGCGCTGCCCGTACCTAAACTGACGTTGCTCGCAACGCCTGAGATGACTGTGTCGTTATTCGTAGCAATAACTTCGCTGCGCAAATGTTCAAACAGCCGGCATGGCCGCCAGAGGGATGATTGCGCCGCGATATTGGATTACCGTGCTGGCGGTTAAGTGGCCACGTAACGCCGCGTCTTCGGCGCAGCCACCCGTCAGGCGGACGGACAGATAACCGGCGCTGAAGGAATCCCCTGCTGCGGTGGTATCGACGACTTTCTCCTTCGGTAATTTAACCGCAGGCACATCATACTGCTGCGCTTTAAAGCCGTCTTTTACCCAAACGATACAAGAGTCGGCACCACGCTTGATAATAATCTCGCTCACCCCTAGCGCCTGAGTGCGGTCAATGACCTGCTCCAGCGGCGTTACGCCCCATAGCATATCTTCATCGTCAAGTGTCAGGAAGGCGATATCGGTACAGGACAGCATGTCGCGGTAGGCTTCCTGCGCCTCTTGCGTGCTTTGCCACAAGCGTTGGCGATAGTTGTTATCGAAGATAACTTTGCCACCATTCGCACGGCAGGCGTGCAGCAATTTCAATAGGCGCTGGCGTGAAGCACGGTCGAGAATCGCCAGGCTGATGCCACTGAGATACAGATAATCAAACTTTTCCAGGCGTTGGCAGATATGGTCCGCCTGTGGGCTGGTTAGCCAGAAGCGGGCTGCGGCATCATTGCGCCAGTAATAGAAGGTGCGCTCACCGGTGCTATCTGTCTCAATGAAGTACAACCCCGGTAATTTATCTTCCATACGCTGAATAAGGTCTGTTTGGATATTCTCTTGCTGCCAGGCGGCCAGCATCTCATTACTGAAACTATCAATACCCAGTGCCGTGACGTAATGTACATTCAGGGCCTGCTTTGACACCTGGCGCGCCACATACACCGCTGTATTCAGTGTATCACCGCCAAAACCTCGGCTCAGGTCGGCACCTTTTTGTGATAGTTCAATCATGCATTCGCCGATAACGGCAATATTTTTGCTGGTCATGGAAAGCTGGCCTATTTATGAATATGTATCAGTGATGGGGATGATATAGAACTAGTCTCACTGCTGGCTTAATCAGAGTCAATAGGATTAAAACGACGTTTTATATTTTTTATGATATAGATTGGGAAACTGACAAGTTTCCCGCAGATTTGATCATAACAACAGCCGCTCAGGACTATGACGATTTTCGCAGGTCAGTCACACTGTGGCCGCCAATACCCCAGTTATCCGTATCCACTTCATCAATAACCACTACCGTGGTGGCTGGATTTTTACCCAAAGTATCGACCAATAACTGGGTGACTCCCGCGATCAACTGCTTTTTCTGCTCGGCAGTTGCCCCTTCACGAGTGATTTTTATATTTACGTAAGGCATGTTTGTCTCCATTAACATCAATAGCATTATCAGGTTAATGACTATAGATGGCTCTCATGTGCGGTGCCAGCATACTGCGGCGTAATAATCTGTCGTACTGCGATATAAAGTTCTGGTCACATGAGTCGATAACATCACCAGAAGGAAAACTGTTCACGACAGTGATCTCATCAGACGGGCAGCAATATGTATTGCTATTTATAACTATTGCCAATGCTATCTGATGCCCTAAAACATGGCGACTAAACTGATGATGACCAATAGAGTATCAGGTTTACTAGCGCCATCCTTTGCCGCTATGGATCGTTCTAAAGGACAGAACTTTTGGCGGCAATGTCAGCGCCGGTACACTTTTCAACCTATCTATCGCACGTCTGGGGTGTTGTTGGCGATCGAGTTGCTCACGGCTGTTTTTCACCCTTCATCACCGGATACCCGCTTGTCTCCGGAGGACTATTTCAACGCTATCAGTATTCGCGCACGTCTGGACGTGGTGCTGGAGCAGTTGAAAATGGTTAAGCAGTGGCATCAGATATTTGTCCATCATTCGGTGTTAGTTTCAATCAACATTGATGGTCAGGCGTTAATGGCCATGCAGGATGATATAGAGGCTAAACGGCTTATCGATGCCATGCCATATATTCGCTTTGAACTACTGGAGCATGTGGATACCTCTTCGGACACACCTTTTGCACGCATTGCTGAAGCTGACCGACTATGGCTCGATGATTTCGGTAGCGGACTGGCAAATTTCACTTCATTTCTTAGCTGGCGCTATGAATACATCAAAGTGGCCAGAGATCTGTTTATCGTGCTGCAAGAAAGTGAAGTCGGCAACCAACTGTTTTTCACATTGATCACCTTAATGGATCGCTACAGTAAAGGTGTGATTGTTGAAGGGGTAGAAACCTCGCAAGAGTGGGCAATGGTTCAACGCTCTGATGCCGCCGCCGCACAGGGTTATTACCTTTCCCGCCCCACCTCATTTGATAGATTACAGGCACTCCCCATGTTGTTTTGTGGTTAATTTTTTCTGATAAATAGACGCTTACCTCCCCGTGCTGCTTGCCTGCATCACTGATTTCTGCTGCCATTAATGGTGGCTTTGAAACATCACTATCATGGACTCTAAACCAGCATCGACTATGGTTAATGTACTGTTCTAAATCCGCACAATGAATCGGTCACGGATTTTCCAGACTGATTATTCGATTAAAATACTGCGAATAACCCTCGTTTAAACTCGTTTTGGTTGTGGGTTTAGCTATTTTAAAATGGGCATGGAGCTATTATGACTAAAACCGGAAAAGTGCTGGCTGGTGTGGGTGGGTTTATCGTGCTGCTGCTGGTAGCGGCGGTGATTTTTGTGATGACCTTTGACTGGAACCGTTTGAAGCCAACCATCAATGAGAAAGTGTCTGCCGAGTTGCAGCGGCCTTTTGCTATTCGCGGCAATTTAGGCGTGGACTGGTCACGCAAAGGTGATGAACCCGGTTGGCGACGCTGGGTGCCCTGGCCGCAAATTCATGCAGAAAATCTGGTCTTGGGCAATCCGACTAATCTGGTCAGCGATACAAAACCGAACAGTGATAAATCAGCCAAAGAGATATCTGAATCCGCGGCATTCCCCGCCGGGGAGATGGTAACGCTCAAACGGGTTGATGCCAGCATTGCGCTATTGGCGTTACTGGGCCGGGAGGTGTACATCCCCCGTATTTGGCTGACACAGCCTAACGCCAAGCTGCTGCGTCTGGCCAATGGCAAGAATAACTGGACTTTCAATCTGGCAAATCACCCTTTGGAGGGGGAGAATTCACCCCCTTCATCTTGGTCGGTGAATATCAATGACATTGTTTTTGATCGCGGTGAGATAAATCTGCAAGACGCTATCCTGAAAGCAGATCTGCACGCGGTGATCGATCCGTTGGGTAAACCGCTGCCGTTTGCCGAAGTCACCGGTAACCGTAGTGATGCGAAAAAGGGGAAAACGGCGAATTTGGTTGAAAATCCTATGCCTGATTATGTTTTCGGGTGGAAGGTTGACGGCAAATATCAAGGTCAGCCATTGACCGGGAGTGGCAAAATTGGCGGAATGCTATCAATGAATGATGTTGATATCCCCTTCCCAATACAAGCTGATGTGCGCTCTGGTTCAACCCGAGTGGCTATCGCCGGTACGTTAAGTGACCCCAGCAATTTGGCGGGGCTGGATCTGCAATTGACGTTTTCCGGAGCCAGTTTGGATAATCTCTATCCGCTTATTGGGGTGTTACTGCCCGCCAGCCCCCCTTACAACACTGACGGGCGCTTGATTGCCAGGCTTAAACAGGCGGGTGGCGCGGTTTATCACTATGAAAACTTTAACGGAAAAATTGGTGACAGTGATATTCACGGCAGCCTGACCTATACCGCCAGCCAACCGCGGCCCACATTAACCGGAAAAATGTTATCGGAGAAATTACGTTTTGCTGATTTGGCTCCGTTGATCGGCGCAGACTCCAATCAGGAGAAAGCTAATCGGGGTGAGCGCAACCGTCAACCGGGCAATAAGGTATTGCCGAACGAGAAATTCGATACCCGAAGCTGGGGAGCTATGGATGCGGATGTGACTTATTTAGCCAAACGAATTGAGCGAGATAAATCACTGCCATTGAGTGATTTAAATACTCATATCATGCTGAATAACGGCGAGTTATTGCTCGATCCACTACGTTTTGGCATGGCCGGAGGTAACCTCAATGCCACTCTACGGCTAAATGGTAATACCACGCCGATGAGTGGCAAAATTGATCTACATGCCCGTCGCTTACAGTTAAAAGAGCTATTGCCACAAGTGCAATCGATGCGTAAAAGCCTGGGGCAAATGAACGGTGACGCCTCCTTTACCGCCAGGGGTAACTCGGTGGCCGCACTGCTGGCAACCAGTAACGGCAATCTGCGGCTCCTGCTGAACCAGGGGCTGATTAGCCGCAGTTTGATGGAGTTACTTGGCTTAAATGTCGGTAACTATCTGGTGGCGAAGCTATTTGGTGATGATGAGGTAAAAATTAACTGCGCGGCAGCTGACATTCAGTTGCGCAATGGATTGGCAGTACCACGTCTGTTTGTTCTCGATACCGAAAGCGCCATTATCAATATCACGGGGAATATAAATTTTGCCACCGAGCGGCTGGATTTATCTATTGATCCGGAAAGCAAGGGGCTGCGCATTTTGACACTGCGCTCTCCGCTGTATGTGAAAGGGACATTTAAGCAACCGGATGCCGGTGTCAAAGCTGGTCCACTCATTGCCCGTGGTGCTGTGGCCGCGGTGTTGGGTGTCGCCCTGACACCGGCGGCCGCATTGCTGGCGTTGGTTTCCCCCAGTGAGGGGGCGGAGAATCAATGCACCCCGTTACTGCAAAAAATGAAGCAAAAGAAATAGAGCAATAAAAATAGACCCAAAGTCATTGGCGCCGCAGTTAATACCGGCTCCGGCGGCTTCAAGTCGCAAGGGGAGATAAGTTAGTGTGTCGGTGGTTGATATAGCAATTTACAATCGTGATCCTGCAACTCTTCCACCGATGCACGATGCAACTTCGCCAGGCTCGCCTGACTTGCCAGTAACAGAAAATCCCCGTCAGGTAATACGGTCATTGCCATGCCATAACGGCCTATATCTTCTTTTGCTCCCGCAACCTCATCAGCTAACAGACGAAACGCCCCCGATTGCTGTAGTTCGTCGGCTGTAGTGCGTCGAGCCAAATAATCGTGTCCAAGCAAGCCGCCGGGCAGTGGTTGCCATTGCTGACGGAAATCACGGTTATGTATCGCGAGAGCGGCTTTTACCTGTGGTTTTAGGCAGGAGATATGGATATGTAAGTGATCCTGACTGCGGCCATACTTTGAGTTAATGGCCAGCGAGATATTCGCATCTTCAATCGGTGCGCCATATTTATCAGCCATAAAGTGGCGGGCTTGCCAGGCGTCAAAGAAGTAATTCGGGCTATCGATATTCATCAACTGTGAACTTTCTATACCGCTGATTTTTGCGGTCGGCATCAGCAGATACTGCAACGGGCCGTGGATATCTTTATACACCACAAAGCCTGCTTGCGTGTTGACCTCAATACAAGGTTGCGGGTTGTGCTTTGTCTCCATATTGGGAACACATTGCTGACTGACAATTTTCCACAGTGCATCAGCATTACTGAAGCGAAATTGATATATCAGCAAGGCAGCCAGTACAACAACGGCAAGTAATATCAGTAAGTACCAACGGCATTTTATAGAGCGAGGCATTGATGACCCTCCATGATCGTAATGAACCAATAGTGTAGTGATAAACTCGAGGGGCGGGCAAACCCGATAATGCTTATTTATCATTATGGGGTTTTACCCTTAGAGGCGTTCTGGCGGGTTTATTGGGTAAACAATAAGGTCTTTTAAGGCTATTGTGCCGTGTTGCTGCTGCCTTTCTGAGGCAAGGTTTCATCTTCTGTATAATGTGCCGTGGCAATCCAGGCGGCGCAGAATAAGGTGAGACGGGCAAAGAAGTAGAAAAAAGCCATCAAGCCAATCACCGAACCAAAAGCCGCACCGGACGGTGAACTGGCAAGGCGAGGTAGCATCATTGTCATAATAAACTTAATGATTTCAAAACCGATAGCCGCAATCAGTGTCCCACGTAGCAATGCTTTCTTCTTCGGTTTATGGCGCGGTAGAATCCAGAATATCCATAAAAATAACAGATAATTTGCTGCGATAGATATTGATAATGCAATCAGAGTCATCACCGGGCGCAGCCATTCAATACCACCTAAACCCAGAGCATTAACAATCGCAGACTGCGCCGCGCCTGCAATCGAGGTTAATGAGAGCGTAATTATTAGCGCGATGACCAACCCGGTCAGTGAAACAAAATCGCGCGCATAGCGGTAATAGAATTTCTCCTGATCTTGTGGATTACGTTCCCACACATCGCGCGACTGAGCACGGATCGCCTCGCGTAAATTCCCCATCCAACTGATACCTGAATACAGTGCGATAGCCAGGCCGGTTAGCCCGACGGTGGTGCGCTGTTGGATTGCCGTGTTCACTGTATTTTTGAGTGTTGCGGCTAAAGTCGGGTCACTGATGGTATTAACAATTTTGTTAATTAACCCCGCCAGTAAGTCAGGGTTTGATGCTAGTACAAACCCAACTGCGGCAAAAGAGACCATCAAAATCGGGATGAGTGATAAAAAAGAAAAGTAAGTGATGGCAGCCCCAAACTGGCTACCCAGCCGGTCATTAAAGCGGTCTGTTGCGCGGATAATATGGGCAATAGCCGGATACGCTTTAATGCGATTACTCAGACGCGTTAGGTGAGAAATAGCTTTTTTGCCAGTTTCAAGGCTGGCAACCCGTGGTATTAGGGGGGGTCTTGGTGCGTTCGGCATAATTCTCCTCGGTGGCCTTAATCCATGCCTTATGCAGATGATTATTCTACAAAATATGACATTCAAATGCGGGTTATCTGTTGATAATAGCAGAGTCGCGGGCTATCACAAATCGAGGGTGGCTGACACCCCATCTTTATTCCTTCATATGTGCGTTATAAATTAAACAGAGTATGAGATAGCAGGGGCCTCTCATGGAAAATATAGTTATTCATTATATTAAGATGAATATTATTGTCATGGGCAAAAATCCTAAATATAAAAAGTCCCAGTGAAGTTAAATTTACCTATCTTCGATAGGTTACTCTTAATAAGAATGACTCTCACTTCATAAGGAGAGTTTTTTATATAAATAATAAATCTATTTTTAAAGTATTAGAATGGATGTGACAAATTCTGAAAATGCAAACATCAACTAATTGATTAATAATGTAATTATATTTTTGTGGGAAGGTTCCTACGTGGGCGGTGGCTTTATCTCATGTCATGTTTACCGATAAATAAATACATTAATAAGTACGGTAGGGTTAATTTTTTTCTTGAAATGAAACCTCGCGATTAAATATAAATAATGCAACCGGAAGCGATAAATAGCGAACAGATAAGAAATTGTTCTATTTGAATTATTTTGTCAAAATTCAGGTTATCACCATGAAAAAAAACAGAACAACCCTGTCACCACGTTTTAGTAAAACACTGTTGGCCAGTTTACTGGTGCCACTTTTAAGCCCGCTGCATAGCTGGGCGGCACAGACGGCTAGTGTAACAGATGGTAGCTCTGTTTCTATTTCTGGTGGCTATGGTACAGGCGGTGACAACCTGTCGCCCGTCCTGGTACAAGGCACCGACAGCACCATTACGGGCGCTTCAGATGTCACTATTGATACTACGGGACGCGGGGCCAACGGCGTTAATGTGACCAATGGCGGTACTCTGAACCTGAATGGGGCCGCTATCAAGACTGAGGGTGTGGTTGCGAGTGGTATCAGCAATAGCAAAGGTACTGTCATCTTACGGGGGGGGACGATAACGACGACAGGCTCCTCAGCTTACGGTGTTTCCTCGACGGGTTTGGGCAGCCGAGCTGACATTGATGGCACCGTGATCTCTACTAGTGGCGCATCCGCTTATGGCATTTCGGGTTCGGGTGGTACTCATCTGACGGTTAATAATACGACAGTCAATACCAGTGGCGGTGGTAGCTATGGTATTTATCTGAATGACCTGGGGAGTACTCTCAGTGGAGCGAACAACACCATTAATAACACCAATAGTACCAGTGGTACTGGCATTTATATTGGTTACGGTGGTATCAACGCTACCTTAGATAATACCTCTATTAATATGAATAATGCCTACGCGGGTGTCACTGTTGGTCGCGATTCATCTATTGTCATGGAGGGCCTGAACGCGACGGGCAATATTGCTCAAGTTCTCGACATTACCGGTAAAGCCACTATCAGCGATGCGAACATCGAGTTAGCTTCTGGTGGTGTATTGCGGGCGATGGGTAACAGCCTTAGTAATAAAGCCATTATCATACTAAATAACGTCAATGCTGTGTCTAACAGCGGTGGCGCGACGATGCTTAACGTGAACATGAACGCTGATCTCACCGTTAATGGCGGCTCCTATCACTCAAAAGGTAATAATGCGACGGGGGTTTGGATTCCCGATAACACCTCATCGTTTAAGGCTAAGAATACCGTCGTGGTTACTGAAGGGGCGAATGCGACGGCTATTGAGAACCGTGGTACGGCGGTTGTAGAGAATACGACGGCAATCACCAAAGGGAATAATTCGCATGGTATCTATTCTGAACTGAGTTTCGATGCCAAAGATATGGTCATTTCAACCGCCGGGGTTGGCAGCATTGGGGCGACCGCTGCGCGTGGCGGTAACCTTAATCTGACCGGGGCGGCCATCGATACTACCGGTGCTTCAGGCATGGTTCTCGGCACGTTTGCGGGATCGTCTATTAATGCCAAGAATGTCACCGCAACATCAACCGGTGCCAGTGCTTATGCTTTGTGGACTCAGACCAGCAGTTCTATCGCACTGAAAGATAGCCGAATTACGACCACCGGTATGAATGCGGGTGGGATTTATGCCACAGGCTCTAATGCGGTTTATAGCAAGGTTACGTTGGATAACGCTCAGGTTATCAGCGAGAACGGTGCTGGCATTCGCGCTTATGGTGCCAATATCAATGTCGATGTGAATAACGGTTCGCAGTTAACCGGTGGCAACGGACTATTGGTCAATGCCAGCACTAACGTTGGAACGGTTGCCTCCCCGTTAAATATCATTAGTAATGTTAATCTTAATGCTAATAACCATGCGGTACTGGTGGGTGATCTTCAGGCGGAAGAACATAACAATGTTAATTTAACGCTGAAGGACAGCTCGGTTTGGACCGGCGCGGCACATAACGCCAAAAGTATTGATATTGATAGCAGCAGTATTTGGAATCTGACTGGCGATGCTGATGTTGAGTCGATGCATATTTTAGGTCAGATGAATTTTATCCCGGCGGGCAGTAATCTAAATACACGTTCACCGAGGAATAGTTTCAGCACCTTAACCATTAATAGCAATCTCTCCGGCAATGGCAGTTTTGTCTTCAATGCGTATTTAGGTGATGACAGCTCGCCCGCAGATAAATTGCATGTGACAGGGAATGCGACCGGTGATCATTATGTTTGGGTGGTGAATCAAGGCGGGCTGGGGGCATTAACCACCGGCGCAGGGATAAACCTGATTACGGTTGATGGTGATACCAGTAATGGGCAATTCACCATGAGCAACTCAGTGGTCGCGGGTGCTTATCAGTATTTCTTATACCAGATTGATGAACATAGCTGGAACTTGCAGTCTAATTTGACCCCTGTTGGCCCAACTGATCCGGGTGATATTATTACTGTAGATCCGAATAAACCTGAAGTGGTGAAGCCTGTTGATCCGAGTGAGCCTGATGTAGTCAACCCTGTCTTACCACCAACACCACCTGACACCGCTTATCGCAGTGAAGTGCCGGGCTATATTGCTGCACCGTGGTTAAATGCATTCTACGGTTTTACAACGCTGGGTAGTTTGCACGAGCGTCGTGGTTCGGCTGAAGGTGCGGCGAAGGGGTTTAATCAGGATTCCTGGGGGCGGGTAAGCGGGCAGCACAATAACTTTGATGCGGGCCGTTTTAGTTATGATTCAGACATCTGGTTTGCTCAATTAGGCCATGATATCTATCAAGCTGAGAATTCCGCCGGAACTCAGGCGACAGCCGGTATCATGATAACGTTGGGTAAACAGGAAACTGACACACAAGATAAGGCGCGGGCAGTACGCCCTGAGTTATCGGTGAATACCGGTAAGATTAAAACCGATGCTTATGGTCTGGGTGGTTACTACACGTTAATGACGCAGCAAGGTGGCTATGTTGACCTTGTTGGTCAAGGGACGCTCTATCGCAACAGTTATCAGAGCCAACATGATGCCAACCAGAACGGTTATGGTGTGGCGATGTCTGCCGAAGTCGGTCAGGCGTATCCAATCGTGGGTAGCTGGAAAGTAGAACCGCAAGGGCAGCTAAAGTACCAATACCTGAATCTGAACAGCTTTAATGATGAGATTTCTGGTGTCAATGGTACGTCTTACTCTGTTGGTCAGGCGCGTGCCGGAGTCCGTGTGTTTAGCGAAGCAACCAAACAGCAGGCGATAAAACCTTATCTGTCTACTGATGTGGTATATCAGTTGGGCAAAAACCCTCAGGTGACGGTTGATACGGTAAGTCTGCGCCCTGAATTTAGCAAAACCTATTGGCAGGGCGGTGCGGGTATTACTGCTAAGGTGAACAGCAATGTTGATATCTATGCCGATGTGAAATACCAACGCGCCTTTGACGGCAACATGGATGGCTACGCTGGTAATCTGGGTGTGAAAGTGAGCTTCTAAATCACGAAAGTAGGTAAAGGGTTTATCATCAGGCCAGAGCTTAGCTCTGGCCTGATGATATGCCCAATAAAAAGGCTATAAACCTTGCAGTTCATAGCCTTAGACGTGCCTTTCTCAGGCTTTAGCGCATAGTAACAAATTCTTCAGCGGCAGTCGGGTGGATAGCAACGGTGTTGTCGAAATCTTTCTTGGTCGCGCCCATCTTCACGGCGACAGCGAACCCTTGCAGAATTTCATCCATACCAAAACCGATGCCGTGGATACCGACAATCTTCTCCTCGGCACCCACGCAGACGAGCTTCATTCGGCAAGGTTGGCGATGTTGAGTCACGGCGCTGTACATGACGGTGAACGACGATTTGTAGACTTTCACTTGCTCGTCGCCAAACTTCTCGCGTGCTTGCGGCTCCGTCAGGCCAATCGTCCCGATTGGCGGGTGGCTGAATACCACCGTTGGGATATTACTGTAATCCAGATGCTCGTCCGGCTTGTTATTAAACAGGCGTTCCGACAAGCGGCGGCCTGCCGCAACCGCCACTGGCGTCAGCTCTACCGCACCGGTATTATCGCCAACAGCGTAGATACCTTTGACGTTAGTATTCTGGAATTTATCGACCTCGATATAGCCTTTGTCATTGGTTTTGACACCACTGGCAGCCAGATTCAGGTTATCGGTTGCCGGTTCACGGCCGATTGCCCAAATCAGATGGTCGACAGTCACTTCCGTGCCGTTTTCCAGTTGCAGCGTTAGGCTGCCATCGGCATTTTTGATAACCGCTTTTGGCACCGCTTCGGTATGCAGTTTCGGCCCTTCGGTGTTCATCACTTCCAACAGGGTTTCAACAATCAACGGATCAAAAGTACGCAGTGGTGCATGTTTGCGTACAAACAGGTGTGTTTCTGTGCCTAAGCCATTGAGTACACCTGCGATTTCTACCGCGATATAACCGGCACCGACCACGGCAACCCGTTTTGGCATTTCGTCCAATTCGAAGAAGCCATCGGAATCAATCCCGTATTCCGCTCCAGGAATATCCGGATGGCTTGGGCGGCCACCGGTGGCGATCAGGATGTGGTCGGCGGTGATTTTCTCGCCGTTCACTTCCACGGTGTGCGCATCAATAAAGCGAGCGAAACCCTGAATCACATCAACTTTGTTATTGCCTAAACCACGCTCATAAGACTGATGAATACGATCAATGTAAGCAGTACGGTTAGCAATCAGCTTTTTCCAATCGAAATGGTTCACTGTGGTGTCGAAACCGTAATCCGGGCCATACAACTTAATGGCTTCCGCAATTTGTGCGGCATGCCACATCACTTTTTTTGGCACACAACCGACGTTTACACAGGTTCCGCCGAGCTGTTTAGCTTCGATCAGCGCACATTTTTTGCCATACATGGCAGCCCGGTTGATCGATGCGATCCCGCCACTGCCGCCGCCAATTGCCAGATAATCGTAATGTTTGGTCATCAGTGTCGTTTCCAAGTCGTTTAAAAAATTGCCTATCAGTGTAGCGCTTGATAAAGCTTTATGCATCAATGGCTCTGATAGGTGATTCATTTAGGAAAGAGTTATTCCGGCACTACCCATTTCACCAGTGTATGGCCATGACCGGACGGCACCAGTGCCTTGTGCAACCACGGCAATAGCGTATTCATTTGCTGTTCCAACTTCCACGGCGGGTTAATTACAATCATGCCAGAGGCGGTCATGCCGTGTTGGTCGCTATCCGGGCGCACGGCCAGCTCAATTTGCAAGATACGGCGGATGCCGGTGGCTTCCAGATCCCGTAACAAGCGTTTGATTTGCTGGCGTAAAACCACCGGATACCATAATGCATAGGTGCCCGTTGCAAAACGTTTATAGCCTTCCTGAATACCTTTTACCACGTCTTGATAATCGGTTTTCATCTCATATGGCGGGTCCATCAGGATAAAACCACGGCGTGATAGCGGCGGTAATTGTGACTTAATCTGTTGATAACCATCGGCTCGCTGCACTTTAGCTCGCTCATCTTTGGCAAATTCATTACGCAGCAACGGATAATCGCTGGGATGCAGTTCGGTCAGATGAATTTTGTCATATTCGCGCAGTAAATGGCGAGCAATCAACGGTGAGCCTGGGTAGTAACGCAGTTTCTCATTGCGATTAAAGTAATTGATTACACTCATGTACGGCGCTAAATCATCTGGTAAATCATCGCGTTGCCACAGTTGGCCGATACCCTCAAGGTATTCACCGGTGCGCTCAGCATGTTCACCGCTCAATTGGTAGCGACCGGCACCGGCGTGGGTATCCAGATAAAGGAAAGGTTTTTCTTTTTCTTTCAAAGACTCAATAATCAGGCTTTGAACGGTGTGTTTAAGGACGTCGGCATGGTTGCCGGCGTGAAAACTATGGCGGTAACTTAACATTTGCGGCTTCTCCTGCGGCTTAGGCAGCATTATCTATCAAAGGGATTGATGCCGCCAGCCATTGATTTTCTGCGCAACAGACCTCATGTTAATCTTTCAACCCTATTTATGGCCTGACGATATGAGTAACTGCCGTCAGGCCGACAACGATAATCAGGACTGCCCTATGACAAATCCGCTGTTGACCCCGTTCTCCCTGCCGCCATTTTCTGCTATTCGCCCTGAAGATATCGTGCCTGCGGTGAAATCCGCTCTGGATGAATGCCGTCAAGCGGTGGAGCGGGTTGTCGCCCAATCTGGGCCTTTCACTTGGGATAATTTGTGCCAGCCGCTGGCTGAATCGGATGACCGTTTATCGCGCATCTGGTCGCCGGTCGGCCATTTGAACTCGGTCAAAAACAGCCCAGAGCTGCGTGCCGCCTATGAACAGAGCTTACCTTTGCTGTCTGAGTACGGCACTTGGGTGGGGCAGCACAAAGGCTTATATCAGGCTTATGTCAGCCTGAAAGAAGGGCCGGGGTTTGACGCTCTGACCGCTCCACAGCGTAAAGCGGTAGAAAATGCGCTACGTGACTTCCAGTTATCCGGTATTGGCTTGGAACCTGAGCAACAAAAACGTTATGGCGAAATCGTTGCTCGCTTGTCTGAGTTGGGTTCTACCTACAGCAATAACGTACTTGATGCCACGATGGGCTGGAGCAAACTGATAACGGATGTTGAGCAACTGAACGGTTTGCCAGAAAGTGCATTAGCCGCCGCCAAAGCGATGGCTGAAGCCAAAGAACAAGATGGCTGGTTGCTGACGCTGGATATGCCGAGTTACTTGCCGGTGCTGACCTATGCCGATAACGCCGAACTGCGCGAAGAGATGTACCGCGCTTTTGCTACTCGCGCCTCTGATCAAGGGCCGAATGCAGGCAAATGGGATAACAGCGAAATTATGGCCGAAATCCTAACGTTACGTCATGAACTGGCACAACTGCTGGGCTTTAACAGTTATGCCGATAAATCGCTGGCGACCAAAATGGCAGAAAGCCCACAACAGGTACTGGGCTTCCTGAACGATCTGGCGAAACGCGCTCGTCCACAGGCAGAAGAAGAGCTGGCCCAATTACGCGCTTTCGCTGAGAAACATTATGGTGTCAGTGAGTTAGCCGCGTGGGATGTCACTTATTATTCTGAGAAGCAAAAACAGCACTTGTTCTCCATCAGCGATGAGCAACTGCGGCCTTACTTCCCGGAACAGCGGGTGCTGGAAGGCTTGTTTGAAGTGGTTAAACGCATTTATGGTATTACAGCCAAAGAACGCCACGATGTAGATACCTGGCATCCGGATGTGCGTTTCTTCGAGCTATATGATGCCAGCGGTGAGCTGCGCGGCAGCTTCTATCTGGATTTGTATGCCCGCGAACACAAGCGTGGCGGTGCGTGGATGGACGATTGTGTCGGCAGTCTGCGGCTGGCGAATGGCCAATTACAAAAACCTGTCGCTTACCTAACCTGTAACTTTAACGGGCCAGTAGGCGGCAAACCGGCACTGTTTACTCATAGCGAAGTGACTACGCTGTTCCATGAATTTGGTCATGGCTTACATCATATGTTGACCAAAATTGATACTGCTGGTGTCTCGGGTATCAACGGTGTGCCGTGGGATGCAGTGGAATTGCCAAGCCAGTTTATGGAGAACTGGTGCTGGGAGCCGGAAGCGCTGGCGTTTATTTCCGGTCATTACGAAACCCATGAGCCACTGCCACAAGAGATGCTGGATAAGCTGCTGGCGGCAAAAAACTATCAGGCGGCACTGTTTATCCTGCGCCAACTGGAGTTCGGCCTGTTCGATTTCCGGATGCATTATGAGTTCGACCCACTGACCGGCGCACAGATCCTGCCTGTGCTGTATGAAGTGAAAAAACAGGTCGCGGTAGTACCATCGCCAATCTGGGGCCGTTTCCCACATGCCTTTAGCCATATCTTTGCCGGTGGCTACGCCGCGGGTTATTACAGTTACTTATGGGCAGAAGTGCTTTCTGCTGATGCTTTCTCACGCTTTGAAGAGGACGGTATTTTCAATGCCGCAACCGGCCAGTCGTTCCTCGATAATATTCTATCCCGTGGCGGTTCCGAGGAGCCAATGACTCTGTTCAAGCGCTTCCGTGGCCGTGAGCCGCAGTTGGATGCTATGCTGCGCCATTACGGTATTAAGGGCTAGAATGTGTCACAGGTAAGTATTTGTTTATTGTCTGAAGCAGGCGCCGATCCCGGCGCCTTGTCTATTCTGGCTGAACGCTGGGGCTTGGTGTCAGACGAGCAGGCTATTATGGCGCTGGTACTGACGCCGGAACGTCTCGAACTGCGCAAGCGGGACGAGCCGAAACTCGGCGGTATTTATGTTGATTTCGTCTCCGGTACACAGGCCCATCGTCGTAAGTTCGGTGGTGGGCGCGGTGAGGCTGTCGCCAAAGCTGTCGGCATCAAAAAAGGCTACCTTCCGCACGTCGTCGATGCCACCGCAGGCCTTGGGCGAGATGCTTTTGTATTGGCGGCACTGGGCTGCCGTGTGCAGATGCTGGAGCGTAATCCGGTGGTTGCCGCATTACTGGATGATGGCTTGCGCCGTGGTTATCAGGATGGTGAGATTGGCCCGTGGCTGCGTGAGCGGCTGACACTGCTACATGCTTCCAGCTTAACCGCCTTGGCTGATATTGAGCCGCGACCAGAGGTGGTTTATCTCGATCCGATGTACCCGCACCGGCAGAAAAGTGCCTTGGTCAAAAAGGAGATGCGGGTGTTTCAATCGCTGGTAGGAGCCGATGAAGATGCGGATGGTTTATTGGCCCCGGCACGCGCATTGGCAACTAAGCGGGTGGTGGTTAAGCGCCCTGATTATGCCGAACCGCTGGCAGGTGTTGCGGCTCAGGCCGCAGTGACCACCAAAAGCCATCGTTTTGATCTCTATACCCATCGTCCTTAATACAAGCTGCTGTGATAACTTGCAGCAGCTTAAGTTCTTTATTTTAAAAATATAAAATTATGCGATTATTTGCGGGGTAAATATAAAATCATTTAAAGACAGTTGATGTCTACCCGTGAGTTTTATCATCATATCGCACTCATATTTATTTTGGTCAAAATCAATCATCAGATAAGTGATATGATTTATATCATCATATTTTTGGAGAATTTCCGTTTGGCTACCAGAGCTAGCATTTTTCACCACGGTAACATCACTGTTAGGCAGTAATATTTCAGATAAATCAATTTTATCTTTACCTGATTCAAAATCATATAGGGTATCGGTGGAAGTTGATGTGGAATCATGAGTACTTGAATAGATATATATATCGTAGCCATTACCCCCCCATAAATCATCAGCCCCAGCGCCCCCCTCTAATTCATCATTGCCACTTTCCCCTTTCAGGGTGTTATTTCCTTTATTACCTTTTAAGTAATCATCACCACTGCCACCAATAGCATTTTCAATAAATGAATTAAAAGCGATGGAAACATTATAATATAATCCACCGACACATGAAAAATGGCCTGGTCTAAGATCAATTATTTGGTCTACACTATAGCCTGAAAAATCAAGAGTATCATTGCCATCTGCATCCCAAATACAATGCACTATTTGTTGTTTTTCATTCTCCAACGTTAAAAATGAATGTCCGGTATTACCGTTGAATCCATAGATATCATCACCAGTACGGGTTTTATGGTTTGCACCATAAAGATATTGAATTGTGGCAACGTCATAGAGTTGTGGCCCTGATGGACAGCGAACTTTTAAATCATGATGATCGTCTTCCTCAATTTTTTTTCCATTTTCTTCATTTTCTTCATCAGTTAGAAAAGATGCTGTTGATAAATATTCTGAAGTATATGACATGAGGGAATACTGTATAGTATTGTCATAATGAGTTATTGGTAACTTAGTATTGTTTTTCAATACATTATTATCGTAAAACGGATGGTTTAAACCTAAAACATGACCGATTTCATGTAGTACAGTCACTTGCGCATCCGATTGTGGTGACAAATCGGCAAGTATATTGCCAGCATCATTCAACCATATCTCTGACTCACCCCAGAAAGTAAATCCTACGGTAACAGATTCTTTATCTGCACTGCCATATTCTTCATTCTCACTATCGCGTAATTCTAGTGGAGTAGCCGCTAACTTAAAAGCAGAGAAAGTAATATCACCTTTATTTATCTCATTCTCAGGTATTTCAATGAATTCAATATTCGCTACTTCAGCCCAGAGTAGTAATGCTTTTCTTATATACTCTCGTTTTCCCTCATCAATACTGACGAGTCCAGAATATTTATCTTTATTTACATGCAGTACCCTATTGAATTTTGGTGTGGTAAATGCGTAGTAAAATATTTTTATCTGTTTGCTGTCAGATTTAAAGTAGGTATATCTGGTCATTATTTTAACGGCATTTTCTTTACCCAAGCTAGGGGTGATAATATCTTCATCCCTATAAATATAAGTTGGTTCTAGTTCGATATTAGTCGTGTCTAAGTATTTTCCTTGATGGTTTTCCATCGTGGCCTCTATTGTATGTTTAATGGAATGCCTCAATATAATAATGAAAAAATGTTTAGTATTGTACTTTGTGTTTATTAGATATATTTTTTGTTGTTATTTTATGGGTTATATAGGGTAAGTGGTTTGGTATATGTTGCCGTAAATAACAAGGCAACATATATTGATTTAATTATATATCTGAACGCTATAGGGCCAGTCGTGGGGTAAATATAAAGTTATTTAAAGACAGTTGATGTTTACCCGTTAGTTTTATCATCATATCGCATTTGCTAACTTGCGGATTAAAATCAATCATCAGATAGGTAATATTAGAAATATCATCATACTGCTGCACTATCTCGGTATAACCGCTAAAGCTGAGTTTATCCGCTAGCCTAATCTTATTCTCCTGTAGAGAAAGAGCCGATAAATCGATTTTATCTTTGCCCACTTCAAAATCATGAATAGTGTCAGATGATATGGTTAAAGAATCCTCAGCACGACGGTAGATAAAAGTATCATGCCCTTTGCCGCCCCAAAGTTGGTCGGCACCGCCGCCGCCAGATAATTTATCGTCGCCGCCTCCGCTAGCCAGAACATTAACACTTTCATTACCAAGCAATTCATCATTGCCACTACCGCCAATGGCATTCTCAATCACTACGCCATAGGCAATAGAGACATTCCCTGCTAATCCACCTACGTTAGAAAAGCTCCCTGCGGTAAGGTTGATAACTTGATCTTGGTTTTGATCAGAATAATCAAGCATATCAGTCCCACCTGCATCCCATATACAGAGTATTGGCGTGTGGTGTGAATAGGTATAAATATCATGACCCGTGCGGGTGTGCATATTGGCACCATAAAGATATTGGAGTGCGGTGATATCGTACAGTTGTGGCATAGATGCATAATGACCATCATAGTCTGCACCTGAAGACCATTCAGAACGATAGCTCATTACGCTGCTCCGTTGTGTCAACCCAGCCGTGTCATGGGTGTGTTTTAGGCCAAGAGCATGTAAGATTTCATGAGTAAAAACATGACCGCCAAAGTTTGATTGAGTTGGTATGAGATTCTCAGAATAGTCGGCATTAATACATACCGGGGTGAGGTTTCTTGTACTCGGGATATGTGCATAACCCGCGACATTAATAGGCTCTGCGGGATGAACATTTACGATGGGAATATTAGCATTAATACCTTCATTGACTTCAATAAACCTGATATCAGCGACATCAGATATACTCTGCATTGCAATTCTGGTCTGAGATCTTTGAAACTGATTAAGAGCAGAGATCGGAGCATCATTTTTAAGTCTATAACCATGATATTCTTGTGAAATATTCTGACTAAATGAGTAGGTTACAATAGTTATGTCATTATGATCTTTATACTCCCATTGCTCACTATGGGTTATCGCTGAGAGATTTATATTTTTTGATTTATTATTAATATCTATTATTTTACCATTATCTATAGTGTTAATATTCTCGCTTAATTCGTCCCTGGACATAGCCATTCCTTAATGATTATAAGTGATATATTTTGGTGCATATTAATGTGAGGGAGTGATATTACTGATAGGATGAATATTTTACATAAGCGAAATCTTAAAGAGAAATTCTGAGATGAATATATTAACTATTATGTATGTTAAGAATGAATATAACTTGGTATAAACCTCCCATACTCTTATCAATATTTTTCTCAAAGAATATGGGAGTCTTATTATTTACAGCACGCCTTGAGCTAACATGGCATCGGCCACTTTGACAAAAGCGGCGATATTCGCGCCATGAACATAATGGGTTTGCTTACCTTCGCCGCCGTATTCAACACATGACTGATGAATATCCAGCATGATGTGGTGCAAACGAACATCAACTTTTTCTGACTTCCAGCTCAAGCGAGCAGCATTCTGTGCCATTTCCAGGCCCGATGTGGCAACACCACCGGCATTGGCGGCTTTACCTGGTGCAAACAGCACACCGGCATCGAGGAATGCATCGGTTGCCTGAATGGTTGTTGGCATATTAGCGCCTTCGGCAACGGCTTTAACCCCATTGGCAATCAGCAGACGCGCAGCAGGTAGATCCAGCTCGTTCTGAGTTGCGCAAGGCAGGGCAATATCAACCGGCACACTCCACGGCTGTTGGTTGGCTAAATAGACCAGATTACGTTCGCGGGCATAATCTTCGATACTGCCATAACGTTTGTTTTTAATCTCAGCCAAATGAGCCAGTTTTTCTGGCGTGAAGCCCGCTTCGTCAACCACTGTGCCACCGGAGTCTGAGGCCGTAATCACTCGCGCACCCAATGCCATCGCTTTTTCGATGGTGTATTGCGCCACGTTACCGGCACCGGAAACCGAGACTTTCCGCCCTTCAAAACCTAAACCGTGGCGTTTTAGCATGGCGTCAGTGAAATAGACCAAGCCGTAACCTGTGGCTTCAGGGCGAATCAAGCTGCCACCAAAGGAAAGTCCTTTACCGGTGAAGACGCAAGAGGTGTTATTCGATAGTTTTTTCATCATACCGGCCATAAAGGCCACTTCACGCCCACCGACACCAATATCACCAGCCGGAATATCGGTATCCGGGCCGAGATGACGGTAAAGCTCGGTCATCAGCGCCTGACAAAAACGCATCACTTCAGCCTGACTTTTTCCTTTTGGATTAAAATCAGAACCGCCTTTGCCGCCGCCCATTGGCAGGGTAGTCAGGGCGTTTTTAAACGTCTGCTCAAAACCGAGAAATTTAAGGATTGATAAGTTTACTGAAGGGTGGAAACGCATCCCGCCCTTATAAGGGCCAATGGCTGAACTAAACTGCACCCGCCAGGCGCGGTTAACCTGAACTTTACCCTGATCGTCACTCCAGGCGACACGGAACTGAATCACACGCTCTGGCTCGACTAAACGTTCCAGCAGGCTTTGTTCTCGGTAATGGGGGTTTTGCTCCAGAAAGGGCCAAAGCGACGTAAAAACTTCACGCACGGCCTGGAGATATTCTGGTTGGTTGGCATCACGTTGTTGTAAAGATTCTAAAAATGACTCCAGAGAGGTTAAACCATTCATCACGAATTCCTTGTACCAATTAAGACTCTCCCGACAATTCTTTCGAACGATTATTATTATAAAAATAGTGAGGAGACGATGTTGTGCATCATCGACTATATCACTGGTTTATATTCATACAGCAAGGGATTTTGACAAAAACTTAGCTGGGTTATCAATGAGTGGCGGGGAGAACCCACCATTAAAAACGCCCGCAAGGGGCGGGCGTTTAAGCTAAACAGGTTTATATTCGTGAAATTTAATCGTCTTCACCGTCGTCATCGCGCAGTGGCACAATGAGCATATCGACGTGCACGGTATTGATGAGCTGGCGTGCTGAAGACATCAGTTTGCTCCAGAAATCTTGATGATGGCCGCATAACACCAAGTCCATATCGTATTTCTTAATGGCATCAACCAATACCTGCCCTAAATCGCCGCTACCACTGAGGGTTTGCTCAATGGGGTAACCTGCATTTTGCGAAAGCTCGGTTAGCGCATTGTGGGTTTCTTCAGAGATGCGTTTTTGCATATCACCAAGATTGACATCAATAAGGCCGGTGTAGAGATCAGAGTAGTTAACATCGACATGGATCAGGGAAACTTTGGCATTGTACGGTCTGGCCATCGAAACCGCTTTTTCCACCAACACCTTGCTTTCCGGAGAGAGATCAACCGCAATCAGAATGTGTTTGTAAGCCATAAGTAAACTCCTTCCATAATGTTAATTAATGGGTAAGCAAACATTCAACCTGCCGAACGGGTGCTAACGCGATATCTGCATAGTATCATTATGACCCCTAACTGAAGTGTTTCATGGATCACAACACACTGTTTTGATGATGATCACTAAAGTAACTCTATGCTGTTTTACACCAAGAAGTGACCAAATCCTATCGATAATTGCCCCTGAGTAAACCTGGCTGATTGAATTCAACGCGGATCATTGTATTAAGTATAGCGCTGATAAACCCACCTGATTAAGGGAATTTCATATTTGCGATGTACATATAAATTACAAGATTGGTAAGTAACATAAATGTAATTTAGTTAAGGAAGATTAATATTTAACCGGTCTTTCTCTGGTTTGCCAGCCATTATATGCTACATAATTCATCTATAAGTTAAAATTAATCGGTGCTTAACAAAAGAAGAAATAGTCCTAAATTAGAGATTATCAGGCTATTTTCCATTTCATTTCCTACACTCATAAAGGGAGTCCTACACGTTCGAATAGTGTGTCGATTAAATGCGCGTCGATCCACGGTCAACAAAACGAACGATAGGGGGTGACTTTTGAAGCCCTGGGGGTGTTTGTATCGGCTAGAGTGAGCGATAGCGCAAGGATTCAGAGCAATGGATCTGGTGCGTATGATATCGCTGGGAGGATGATTATGATCAGTACCGTCGCGCTTTTTTGGGCTTTGTGTGTGGTATGTGTGATTAATATGGCACGGTATTTCTCATCTCTACGTGCCTTGTTAGTAGTATTGCGTGGCTGTGACCCGTTGCTGTATCAATATGTCGATGGGGGCGGATTTTTCACTTCTCACGGCCAGCCAAGCAAACAGATTAGATTGGTCGGTTATATCTTTGCGCAACGTTATCTTGATCATCATGATCCAGAATTTATCCGTCGTTGTGAGAGATTACGCGGCCAGTTTATATTAACCAGTGCATTGTGTGGCTTGATAGTCGTTAGTTTGGTGGCTTTAATGTTGTGGTATTAGTATGAATTATCGGCAGAAAAGAGTTAAAAAAGGCGGCCTGATTAGGCCGCCTTTTTACTTATCACAGCCTGGCTGTATCACCGTTACGCACCAAGGCGCAACGGGATACAATACGTTTAACCGGGCTTAGATGAACTTCAGTGCCACCCAGTATAATCCACCGGAAAGAACAATAGAGATTGGTAAGGTTAAGACCCATGCCAACATAATGTTCTTCACCGTCTTACTCTGCACGCCTCCGCCATCAACCAACATGGTTCCGGCAACCGCTGAAGAGAGCACTTGAGTCGTCGATACTGGCATACCGGTATAACTTGCAATACCGATAGAGACCGCCGCAGTCATCTGGGCAGAAACCCCTTGTGCGTAAGTCATGCCTTTCTTACCGATCTTCTCACCGATGGTCACTGCCACACGTTTCCAGCCGATCATAGTACCCAAAGAGAGGGCCAGAGCGACGGCGACGATAATCCAGGTTGGTGCATATTCCACAGTTTCCAACAGATCTTTACGCAGATTGTTAAGGAAACGGCGATCTTCCGCGTTGGTTTCTGGCAGCTTGGCAACAGTCCCTGCGGTTTCTGCGACGCACATCAGCAAGCGGCGCATATGGCTGCGTTGATCGACCGTAAGGTCATCATAGCTTTGCAGATTCGTCAGCAGCGCCTGTGCATGGTCAATAGCGATCATGGCTCGTGAGTTGTCACAATGGAACTGTGTCGGTGTATCCGGCAGCGCTTCCGGTGCAGGAACCAGTGGTTTCAACGCGACGGCATGAGGTAATACTTCACCGTGTTGCTGATAGAATTGTTGCAAGTGGGTCACTGCATCGCGGGTGCGTGCAATATCATAACCCGTTGCATTCATATTCACGACAAACCCGGCCGGAGCCACACCGATTAATACCAGCATGATCAAGCCAATCCCTTTCTGACCATCGTTAGCGCCGTGAGAGAAACTCACGCCGATAGCTGAAATGATCAGTGCAGTACGGGTCCAGAATGGCGGTTTACGTTTACCGTCTTTCTTTTCACGTTCAGCGGGGGTCAGATGAATACGTTGCTGCTTCTTGGTTCCGTTCCAGTAACGACGTAACAGGAACACCATCAAGCCCGCAATAACCAAACCCACAATCGGGGATAAGATTAATGACAGGAAGATTTGTATCATCTTAGGAACGTTCAGTGCATCCACTACAGATGTACTGGTCATTAATGCATTGGTTAAACCAATACCGATGATAGCACCAATCAGCGTATGAGAACTGGAGGCCGGGATACCGAAATACCAAGTACCCAAATTCCAGATAATCGCCGCCAGTAGCATCGAGAAGACCATGGCCAACCCGTGTGCCGAACTCACGTTTAACAGCAGATCAGTAGGCAGTAAATGAACAATGGCATAAGCCACGCTCAGGCCACCCAGCATCACGCCGAGGAAGTTAAACACCCCTGCCATCACCACAGCAACCTGTGAACGCATGGCACGGGTATAGATTACGGTCGCAACCGCATTGGCTGTATCATGAAAACCATTGATGGCTTCGTAAAACAGCACGAACAACAAAGCAAGAACTAACATTAGGCCGGTATGGAAATCCAGGCCAGCGAAAAGATGTAGCATAAGTGTTACGCCAGTTTGTGGACATGAACGCGGCGCATTATCAGTGACAATGGGGGGTGGGGAAAAGGAAAATATGACCTTTTTTTGACATGACCGCAGATAAAATGGTGCTTGCGAGCCATATATGTATTTTATATCAGCAAGTTACTTGGTTTTACCCTATGAGACATTTTCTTACTATGGTTTACTTTCGGTGCGCGACTTACAATCTCTCTCCGTTAATTTGTCGGTTGAATGTACTAAATATTACGATAACCCGCTAAAAGTGGGCAATTTTGCAGCGATGATGATTTTACTCAATGAGGCCCAGTGTGGAACAGTTTGATGTGGTAGTGATAGGTGCGGGTGCTGCGGGGTTGTTTTGTGCAGCTCAAGCCGGGCAAGCTGGATGCCGTGTGCTGTTGGTGGATAACGGCAAAAAAGCGGGCCGTAAGATACTGATGTCAGGTGGTGGCCGGTGCAATTTCACCAATATGTTTGTCGAACCTGTGGCCTATCTGTCACAGAACCCTCACTTTTGTAAATCGGCACTGGCACGTTATACCCAATGGGATTTCATCGACCTGATGAATCGCTATGGCATTGCCTGGCATGAAAAGACGTTGGGGCAGTTGTTCTGCGACGACTCAGCTCAACAAGTCGTTGAGCTGCTATTGAAAGAGTGTGAGCTGGGACAAATCACTGTCCGGTTACGTTGCAATATTCTGTCGGTTGAGAAGAGCGACACCGGTTTCGTATTAGATATTAATGATATGAAAGTGAGCGCTAACTCACTGGTGGTTGCTTCTGGTGGCTTGTCTATGCCTGGATTAGGGGCTTCACCATTCGGCTACAAGCTGGCAGAACAGTTTGGTTTGAAAGTATTACCGACCCGCGCGGCATTGGTGCCTTTCACCCTGCATAAACCGTTGCTAGACCACTTGCAAACGCTCTCTGGTGTTTCAGTTCCGGCAGTGGTCACTGCGGAAAATGGTGTCTGCTTCCGTGAGAGTATTTTATTTACTCATCGTGGACTTTCTGGGCCAGCTATCTTGCAACTATCTAGCTATTGGCAAGCTGGGGAGTATGTGAGCATTAACTTACTTCCTGACACCGATTTAGATGCCTTCCTCAATAATGAGCGACAAGCGCATCCTAATCAGACGCTAAAGAATACTTTGGCACAGTTGTTACCTAAACGGTTGGTGGAGTGCCTACAGACATTGGAACAACTACCGGATGTCACGCTGAAACAATTAAATGCACCGCAACAGGCAGTACTGGTGACAAATCTTCAGCAATGGCGGGTACAACCTAATGGAACAGAAGGTTACCGTACCGCCGAGGTCACCATCGGCGGTGTGGACACGCAGGAGCTATCCTCCAAAACGATGGAAACCCATAAAGTGCCAGGATTGTATTTTATTGGCGAAGTGGTTGATGTCTCCGGTTGGTTGGGCGGTTATAACTTCCAATGGGCATGGAGTTCTGCATGGGCTTGTGCGCAAGCATTGGCGACTGTGAAGCAAAAGTAAAGTTTGCGCACAACGTAATATTTCACCCATAACACCTGGTGAAAATGACAGCTTTTGGCGAAGCGCAGAACATGAAACTCTCAGGCTGACTGTCTGCGGGTACTGCATGAGTTGGTCACTACACAGTAATAATGGATAAACTTGGGAGCGATAAAGAGTTTGAGTTGGACATGCCGGAGCTTTGTATTAGCTACGTTTTGGTTGTTCGCTCGATAGCTACCATTTCAGAAGGTCACAACTTAGCAAGGCGGTTTGCCGATTCGTGGTAACAACAAGGAGATATAAGGTAATACTCATAACCAACTGAATATAATAAAAACAATTGGTGATTATATGTTTTGCTATTCTTAGCAGAGAAGGGAAACGCATCAAAAGTATCCCTTCTTTGTTAATATTCAACAATGTGCATACTCTTTAGTCGGCCAGATTTACCGATGGAATTAACTGTCAATACACCGGGCCGGGATTTAAATCAGAGCTATCAACTTTGCAAATAGGCAATGCTTTGATGAATCTCTCGCTCAATATCGGCCTCTGACCATATGTTCAGTTGTGATGAGAATGGTTCAAAAGCATATATCCCCTTGTAGCCAAGTCGTTCAAGATTAGCGACTTGTTGTTTACTGTTAAGTTTGTCTTGAGAGCTAAGCATGATGCGGTCTTCATCGGTCAGCGTGGATTTTAAGCGTGTTTCTTCGACGCCGGAAATATGCACCAAGCCAATGGTATCGACGTCAATGTGTGCATCAAATTCAGCCTGAGCGATATCACTTAGATAGTAATGGAAAGTATCCAAGACTATTTTGTAAGGGGCTGCCGATTTGCGAATAATGGTTTGCGTTAACAGATGAGAACGCAATGAACTAATACCGAAACCTAATGGCTCAATCAACCCGGTGACCTGATATTTTTTAAACAGGGGGGCCAACAGCAGTAACGCATCTAACGTATCTTGTTCTTTTTGCTCTGCTGAACGCCGGTCACTAGCACTACAGTTTGGGCATAGAATGATCCCGCCGCAATTGATATCTCGTGCCAGTTTCAATAGGGCTTCGGCCTCTTGGAGCAGAGTAATTTTCTGCTCAGGCAGGTTGAAATATTGCAATGCATTAATAGTAATGATTTCAATTTCGTATTCATCTGCCAGTGCATTGAGTTGTGCAACGGTGAGGTCGTCAGTTACTTTGCCACCTGCCATATCGTTACGTAGCTCAACCTTATTCAAGCCACACTTTTTGACCAGATGGAAAAATCTCTCAATGCTGAGTTTTGAGGCAATTTTGCGATTAATACAGAAACGGCTTTGCGCGATGGACATGGTGGTCTGCTCCTGCTGTGGTAAATCCGGGTGAGAAGTCTCTTCTTGGTGTCGCGTCAAATGAAAACATTTATTTCATTTATATTAAATAACGAAATATTAATTTTTCGATTCAGCTCAAATTGCAGACTGCAAAAGCGCTCTCATTCTCATTAGTCAGGCTGTTTTTTTAATATTAGCAGCTTATTTATAGCGAGGTACTAAGACATTTCAGCCTGATAAGCTTACTGCGCGGGCTATCTGGCTTTTTGGGTTATTGTTTATTGCACTTGCAGGAACTTGCGATACATCGCACAAAACAAAATTTCCAAAGAAAGTTATTTGAAACTTTTTTTTCAATAGCATAAGATCTGCATATCGGCTGGTTTCTTGCTCGTTTGGCGGCTGGCCGCCTTGCTGGCTATTTTGGTCCCACAACAAGATAGCCCTTATTGATTGAGCGTATGGTCCGTTAGGAATGAGGTGTCTGGTAAAAGCCACTTTGAGCGAACCTTGCGATTGCAGCTATTGAGAGAGGGTTAGACATGAAAATCGTGAGCAATTTTATTGGCGGGAAGAATTCCCTGAGTTCCAGCAATCAGACAGCCGATATTCATAATCCAGCCACCGGTAAAGTCGAAAGCCAGGTTACGCAAAGTACGGCTGAAGAGGTCAGTCAGGCTATTGGTGTTGCTCATCAGGCGTTTGCTAGATGGTCGCAAACCACGCCTTTGCGCCGTGCCCGTATTATGTTTAATTTCAAAGTATTGATTGAACAACACCGTGACGAGCTAGCCGAATTGATTGTTCGCGAGCACGGTAAAGTCTATTCCGATGCTTTGGGCGAAATTACCCGTGGCCTGGAGGTTGTTGAGTTTGCTTGCGGTATTCCTCATTTATTGAAAGGCGAATATTCCGCAGATGTTGGCACGGGAGTTGATAGCTTCTCAATGATGCAACCGTTGGGTGTCGTGGCCGGGATAACGCCATTTAACTTCCCCGCAATGGTGCCAATGTGGATGTTCCCTGTGGCATTAACTTGCGGTAATACCTTCATCCTGAAGCCACCGGTAGTAGATCCTTCGGCATCAGTGCGGTTGGCTGAGTTGCTGACAGAAGCCGGTTTACCTGATGGTGTGTTCAATGTCATACATTGTGCAAATGAAAATGCCGCTCAACTTTGCACTGATCCCCGAATTCAGGCGGTAAGCTTTGTCGGGTCGTCCACTGTAGCAGAACATATCTATACCACGGCCAGCGCACACGGCAAGCGGGTTCAAGCCTTTGGAGCGGCAAAAAACCAAGCGATTATCATGCCTGATGCGGATTTGGATGCGACGGTAAATGCGCTGATGGGCGGCGCATTTGGTTCGGCGGGCGAACGTTGTATGGCGTTACCCATTGCTGTTGTCGTCGGTGATGACACAGCGGATAAATTAATTGAAAAACTAAAACCACTTATTGCCCGCTTACGTGTTGGCCCAGGTTTGCAGCAGGGTGGTGAAGAAAATGAAATGGGGCCATTGATTTCCGCAACTCATCAGAAAAAAGTCCTCGGTTACATTGATCAAGGTGTGAAAGAGGGGGCGACACTGATTACGGATGGCCGTAATTATAAGGTTGATGGCTATGAGCATGGCTATTATGTAGGCGGCACGCTGTTTGATCATGTCACGCCAGAGATGAAAATTTACCGTGAAGAGATCTTTGGCCCAGTACTGGGTATTGTGAGAGTGCCTGACTACAAAACCGCTATTGAGACGGTCAATAGCCATGAGTTTGGCAATGGGAGTGCCATTTTTACTAGCAGTGGCCATTATGCGCGCTTGTTTGCTCATGAGGTTCAGGCCGGTATGGTGGGCGTCAATGTGCCTGTTCCGGTGCCGATGGCGTTTCACAGTTTTGGTGGCTGGAAACGTTCCGTATTTGGTGCACTGAATGTCCACGGCACCGATGGCGTGCGTTTTTATACTCGGATGAAAACAACCACAGCCCGTTGGCCAACGGGTCAGAAAACTGTTTCCGAATACAGTATGCCTACGCTAGGCTAATGGTGTCTGATGGCATTGGTCTGAATAATTTCATGTTATTAACAGGAGAGTCATTATGTCTTCACTGCTTGCCAAATGTCAGTCACCGGATGCGAATGGCCGTATTCAGCACATTTCTCCAGAGAATGCGGGTTGGCGTTTTGTCGGGTTCGATGTTTATCGCCTTACGGCAGGGAAGACTCTGACTCTGGACTGCCGTAATAATGAACTTTGTCTGGTACTGATTTCCGGGATTGCTTCGGTCTCAACTCTGCGAGCAGAATATCCGCATATCGGTAAGCGCATGAGCCCGTTTGAGCGAACGCCACCTTATTCTGTGTATGTTCCGCATCATGACCATGCGAAGGTAGTGGCAGAGACGGATCTAGAGCTGGCGGTATGCCGTGCACCCGGTAAGGGGCATTTGCCTTCCCGCCTGATCACCCCTGCTGAAGTAGGGGTCGAGCGGCGCGGCAAGGGGCGCAATCAGCGTTTGGTACATAATATTTTACCGGATAATGCGGCGGCTGACAGTTTACTGGTGGTCGAGGTATATACAGATGAGGGAAATACCAGCTCATACCCTAGCCATAAACACGATCAGGAAAATGCGACGGATGAAACCTACCTCGAAGAAACTTATTATCATCGGCTGAACCCTGAGCAGGGTTTTTGTATGCAGCGAGTTTATACTGACGATCGTTCGTTAGATGAGTGTATGGCGGTTTATGACCGTGACGTAGTAAAAGTACCAAGAGGCTATCACCCAGTAGCAACCTTGGCAGGTTACGACAATTATTATTTAAATGTGATGGCAGGGCCGGTACGGCTATGGAAATTTACATGGGAGAAAGGTCACGCCTGGATCAACAGTGATCACTATCCCGTGGAGAGGAGTCTGTAGTTTTTGTCATGTATTAATTGGATGGGTAGGGAGAGTCCTACCCACTTCCCAGATGCAAAAAGCCCATTCATACTACTTGGTGCCTTAGGCTTTTGCGTTATTCAGTGCCAGCGAAACAGCCAGCGTCTGTGCCAGGCACATTGAGGCTACCTGCGAACGGAATCCATCAATTTGTGCCTCTCTTATGACAAAACACACATCACTAAAAGCAACTAATGGGCTAACTTGGCTATCCGTGATTACAATTTGTTGCGCACCACTTTTAGCCCCTAGCTCCACCAACTCTAAGGCTTCTTGCGCATAGGGTGAATAACTAATGGCTATCACAACGTCCTTTGGTTTCACCATGCTCAGTTGTTCAGCGAACATTCCCCCTAAACCATCAATCAGGAAAGCGCGACGTTCCAGATGGCGTAACGCATAGGCCAGATAAGACGCGACGCTAAAAGAGCGGCGAAGGCCGATTACGTAGATGTTTTCAGCATTCTTCAGCAGTTCAACTGCGCGCTCTAACTGTTCTGCACTGGTTTGTTGTGCCAATTGTTGCAGCGCTTGTGAGTTTACCATAGTAAAAACATTCAGGATTTCAGATGGGCTTTCTGGTGCGGTGTTGCCATCTGTCGAGGTTTGACGGAATAACCGTGCTCGCTCGGTATAGTTAACCGTTTCCTCCATCAAATGCTGGCGGAATACCTGTTTCATTTCGTTAAAGCCACTGAAACCAAAGGCATTAGCAAATCGAATGAGTGTTGAGGGCGGTACACTGGCTTGAGCCGCAATGGAAGCAACCGTATCAAATGCAATGCTATTACTATTATCCAATATATAACGGGCAACTTGTTTTAAGCGCTTACTTAGTGTCTCGTAACGTTGACGAATTTGGTCTTGTAACAATGAAAGTTGAGTTGGGTTATTCATCCATTCGGCCCACGGCAGAGGAAAATTCAGGGGTTATCTATTAGATATTCTAACAGATGGTTGGAAAATTTCATTTATTGATGTTGGTATTTGCTTTTATTTCATCGCAACTTTAATTAATTTACGAAACCATATTAATAGAAATGGATGAAATCTAAAGATATTCCTTTATTAAATTTGATAGATATCAGGATTTTTACGGCTTTATGAGCAATAAACAGTGCAGATGGCGGCATAATGAGGGCGCTGACACAGAATGACGCCAGCGCCGATAGTGAGGTTTTAATTCAAACTGCGGGGCGATATTCACGCCAATAGCCGATCAACGTTTGGTAATTTTGTTTCACTTGTGTCATCAGCCCGGTATCGTCTAATTCGCCTTGCAGCCATTGACGTGATGCCTGGCCGAAAATGGTTCGGCCGACGGCAAAACCTTTGACCCACGGAGCATGTGCTGCTGCGGCAAATCCGGCTTTAAGTTGCGCTTGTGGTGAATCTAAACCAAGAATTAAGACACCGCGGCAATAGGGGTCATTGGTTTCAAGCAGTTTACCCACCTGTTGCCAGTTTTCTGCACTCAAAGGCGGTAGCTTCCACCAGTCTGGTTGAATACCAAGCTGATAAAAATGCTCCATAGTTTCAATGTAGTAGCTCTCGTCCTTATCTTTATCGTCATCAGGTAAAATAATTTCCAATAGCAGTTCATGCCCGGACTTACAGCACCCGCTATAAACATCAAGAATCAGTTCATCTTGTTGCTGGCGCAGTTCAGCACTATCGTGTGGATGATAAAAAACCAGGCATTTCACAACATGTTCTAGTGGCCAGTCGATTAATTGTGAACCAATATTGCCATGCTCAAGCCGTAACGGCCTGGAACTGGGTAGCTCAATTGGGCGGCCTATCCACCAGCCTTGACCCGTAATGGCATTCAGTGCCTCTTGGCCATAAGTGGTATCGGCCAAAATCCCGCTATTATTCTCCAACCCAGACTCTTTGGCCGCTTGCTGTGCCGCTCGTAGTAGCAATGTCTTCAGTTTAGGAATTCGGTCTTCGCTCACGCCGGCGTCATGGGCCATATCAGCCAACTGTTTGCGGTGGTCAAAAGCAAACACACAAAGCTCTGGCCACTGTTGTTTACGTGTGGTGACTCGATGCAGGTGGTTGAGTCGGGGGTCGCGATCGGGTCGCGGAACAGAATGCTCGCGGCTAAGGTAATCATCCAGTTCTATTTTTGTTGGCATCGCAGGGGCACAGCCATGACGTGAAACCACCAGTGCACCGCAGGCATTTGCATAGCGACAAGCTTGCTCCCAGCCTTCATCATTCATGTATCCACGCAGTAAACCGGACATAAATGCATCACCGGCACCTAGCACATTAAGAACCTCGACACGGACACCAGAGTGCAATTTGACTAACTGCCAGCTGGACGGTATTTCACCTTCAAACACCGAGCAACCTTGAGCTCCGCGCTTACAAACCAGTGTGGCCTGCGTGGCTTTACGTACATTCTGGAGGGCGATCAGCGTATCGGTACTGCCCCCTGCAATGTGGAATTCTTCTTCTGTGCCGACAATTAAATTGAAATGATGCAACACTTCTTGCAATTCTTGCGTCACTTTCTGCGATTCAATGAAACGTGTTTCACCGTCGCCAAGTGACGTCAGGCCCCATAACACGGGGCGATAATCGATATCCAGCGCTGTCCGCAGGCCATGCTTATGTGCGTATTTCAATGCTTTCAACACCGCGGCCCGGGTATTCTGGTGAGAAAGATGTGTGCCGGTGATGGCCAGTGCTCGCGATGACGAGATATAAGACTCATCAATATCATCAGGAGTTAATGCCATATCTGCGCAGTTATCACGGTAAAAAATGAGTGGGAAAGTCTCTTGATCCTTAATGCCAAGAATGACCAGACCAGTTAGCCGATGTTTATCTGTAATCAGAAATTGAGTATCGGCTCCAACACGTTGTAGCTCCTCGCGCAGGAAACGGCCCATATGTTCATCACCCACACGCGCCAGCATACCTGACCTCAGGCCCTGAATTGCCGTCCCATAAGCAACATTGCCGGACGACCCCCCCAAATATTTGGCAAATGTACTGGTGTCTTCCAGCCGGGCACCGATCTGTTGCCCATAAAAATCGACGGCAATACGACCAATACAAATGACATCCAGCACTTTGTGTTGTGTACCCATACCCATTTCCTTCTGTATTAAATATACCCTTTGTCCTTGAAGTTGCTGGGGTGTTAGCTGCGTTCAAATCTGCTCTCGGCAGATTTACTACCCGAACCACTTACCTTGAGTAAGCTTATCGGGATGTGTCTACTTGCAGCCTACCTGCAATTCTAATGACGTTGAGTATCGACCCGAAAAATGACCAATGAGATGTGCCTGTAATCGCGTTTCTGAAAGTAGTATGAGGAATAAAAATTTCAAACTCAAGATTAAATGAAATTTATTGCCCAGTTATGTGATGAGGATAAAAGCCTTATATCACCTCTGAAAATAGATGTTTCGGCGTATGTATGGGCTGCTTATGGATAAGCGAATCGAGACTGATGTAGTAAGATAAAGCAAGTTATAAACCAATAATATCATTATGTTATATGCTTACCTCGGTCGGTGGCATCCAGGTCGTCTTATGCTTGTGATCAGATGTTCTTTGTTTTCTATTGTTACTTTATTATTTGATCTTCATCGCATAATGAAATATTTCTTCTGTAATTCCGTTTTATGAAAAAAATATTTGTTTATAATCTCTGCAATGTTCCACCTTACTGTCGTCAGCGTAGCGCAAGCTATCAGGTCTGCCACTTCTCACCGGCACGCACAATCAGGGGGAAGGCTAAGGCTCCTGGCCACCGTGGTGCTGCGTAAACAGAGCAAAGGATGAGTTAATGAATAAGATTCGGCTTACCACCGCACAGGCATTAGTCCGCTTTTTGGATAATCAATATCTGCAAGTCGATGGTCAGGACATCAAGTTTATCAAAGGCATTTTTGCGATTTTTGGTCACGGAAACGTGCTGGGAATGGGGCAGGCGCTTGAACAGAACTGTGGCGACCTGGTGGTCCATCAGGGGCGAAATGAACAAGGTATGGCTCATGCGGCCACCGGTTTTGCCAAACAAAAACTTCGCCAGCAAATTTATGCCTGCACATCCTCTATCGGCCCAGGCAGTGCCAACCTTATCACCGCTGCTGCTACGGCGACGGCCAACCGTATACCCCTATTACTGCTTCCCGGTGACGTATTCGCATCACGCCAACCCGATCCGGTGTTACAACAGATAGAACAATCCCATGATTTGAGCATTAGCACCAACGATGCATTCAGGCCCGTTAGTAAATACTGGGATCGCATTGTCCGGCCAGAACAACTGATGAGTGCATGTATTAATGCAATGCGGGTACTGACTGACCCGGCTGAAACAGGGGCTGTGACCCTGAGTCTGCCACAGGACGTTCAGGCAGAAGCCTATGATTACCCAGATTATTTCTTCCAAAAAAGAGTCCATCGCCTCGATCGCCGTCCACCGAGTTCAGCTATGTTGGCCGATGCCATCGCACTGCTAACCTCCAAACGTAAACCGATTCTGGTGTGTGGCGGCGGGGTGAAATACTCGCAGGCAGGTGTGGCATTACAACAATTTGCAGAGTGTTTTGGTCTGCCGTGGGTCGAAACACAGGCGGGTAAAGGGACTATCAGCTCTGAACATGAATTGAATCTCGGCGGTATTGGTGAAACAGGGTGCCTGGCCGCCAATACCTTGGCAAAACAGGCCGATTTGGTTATTGGCGTTGGCACACGTTATACCGACTTTACCACTTCATCAAAATGGTTATTCCAAAATCCCGATGTATCATTTCTGAATATTAACGTTAGTGCTTTCGATGCCGGCAAACTGGATGGTTTGCAATTGCTGGCTGATGCTCGTGAAGCTTTGGCAGCGCTACATCAGGAGTTAGCCCACACCGGCTATCAAGCTGGCTGGGAAGGAGAAATAGCCCAAATGCGCGCTGAACAATTGGCGGAGACTGGGCGGGTTTATCAGGTGGAGTACAGTGGCGAAGGCTTCACGCCTGAAATTAATGATCATCTGGATCGAGATCAGGTGTTTGCTGAGTTTATCAATAAAACCGGCTCATTCCTGACACAAAGCCAGGTACTGGGCATTCTAAATCATCAATTACCTCAAGACGCTGTCATTGTTGCGGCCGCAGGTAGCTTACCCGGCGATTTACAACGCGTGTGGCGTACGAAAGGGAATAATGGCTATCACGTTGAGTATGGTTATTCCTGCATGGGCTATGAAGTCAGTGCTGCGTTGGGGGTGAAGCTGGCTGAACCGGGCCGCGAAGTCTATTCACTGGTAGGCGATGGTGCTTTTATGATGCTGCACTCCGAACTGGTCACTTCGATTCAGGAGCGCTGCAAAATCAACGTTGTCTTGTTCGATAACATGACGAATGGCTGCATAAACAATCTTCAGATGGAACACGGCATGGACAGCTATGCCACCGAGTTCCGCTTCCGTAATCAGGAAACGGGTCAACTCGATGGTGGGTTTGTCCCAGTAGATTTCGCAATGCTAGCTGCCGCCTATGGCTGTAAAACATATCGGGTTTCCACAGAGCAACAGCTGATTGACGCGCTGGCTGATGCTCGTTTACAGACTATTTCTACCTTGATAGACATAAAAGTGCTGCCAAAGACGATGGTACATAAATACCTGAGTTGGTGGCGAGTCGGGGTAGCTCAGGTTTCTGAAAGTAAAAGGACTGACGCTGTTGTTCGGGAACTGGAAAAAAATATCGCTAAAGCCCGCGATTATTAGTGCTGATTAAATAAGCAATAAACAGATTATACCCAACAAATTCAAATTTTTGGGTGTGTTTGACCTGGATGTGAAGTCGTACAACGAGCAGGTATAACCTGCAAACCGAAACTTCATAAGGAAAATAATATGTCGCTAAATATTGGTGTGATCGGAACGGGCGCTATTGGTCAGGATCATATTCGCCGTTGCAGTAAGGTTTTACAGGGTGGCCGTGTGGTCGCGGTTACTGATATCAATCGAGAACAGGCTACGCAGGTTATTCGTGATTTGGGTATCGAAGCGAATGTTTACGCCGATGGTCATGAAGTGATTAATGCAAAAGAAGTTGATGCAGTATTGGTTACGTCTTGGGGGCCAAGTCATGAAGAATTCGTTCTGGCAGCTATCGCCGCAGGTAAATATGTTTTCTGCGAAAAGCCGTTGGCAGTTACTGCTGAAGGATGTAAACGGATAGTCGAAGCAGAAGCAGCACAGGGGAAACGTCTGGTTCAGGTCGGTTTTATGCGCCCTTATGATCAAGGTTATCGTGCGCTGAAAGATGTCATTACCAGCGGGAAAATTGGTGAGCCATTAATGTTGCACTGTGCTCACCGTAACCCAAGGGTGGGCGATAACTATAAAACTGATATGGCGATTACCGATACATTAATTCATGAGATCGATGTGCTGCGCTGGCTATTGGACGATGACTATATCTCTGTTCAGGTAGTTTTCCCACGTAAAGCCAAACATGCCAAAGCGCACCTAAGAGACCCGCAAGTCGTTTTATTTGAAACGGCTAAAGGAACGCGTATTGATGTAGAAATCTTCGTGAACTGCCAATATGGCTATGATATTCAATGTGAAGTGGTAGGGGATAGCGGTATTGCAAAACTACCTGAGCCTTCATCGGTTCTGTTACGTAGTGACGCGCGGTTATCACATGAGATCCTGGTCGATTGGAAAGATCGCTTTATCGATGCCTATGATGTTGAACTGCAAGCTTTTATCAACGATGTGCTGGCTGAGAAACTCACCGGGCCTTCTGCCTGGGATGGCTATGCTGCCGCTGTTACGGCAGATGCCTGTATCGCAGCACAAAGCAACGGTGAGATTGTCCCTGTGAGTCTGCCGCCACGGCCTGTCTTTTACGACAAGTGATATCAATACCTGCTACCTGTGCCTCACTTCTATGTGGTCGCATTGCATTGCAAGGCCCATGTTGAGAGTAAACCGTCAATATCTCTCACCTTAAACTGGGAGCGTTATGAAGATTGCATTTGATGTTGATGTCATTAAATACTTGGGTATTACCAAGATGGTTCGTCAGGTAGCAGATTGGGGATATGACTATATTGAGCAGTCGCCACATCCGCAGCTTAATCCTTTTTATAAACACCCCAAAGCAGGGCGTGAAGTCGTTGCTGAATATAAGAAAGCACTAAAAGAAACCGGTGTCCAAATATCGTCATTCATCGTGGTCTATCGCTGGTCTGGGCCACTAGAGGCGAGGCGTCAGGCGGCGGTAACCAATTGGAAGAGAATGATTGAAATTGCTGTTGAAATGGGTGTTTCAGTCATTAACACCGAGCTTTCCGGTGATCCAAACGAACCTGAAATTTGCGAAGAGATGTGGTATCGCTCGATGGAAGAGCTATTGCCGATTATCGAGCGCGAAGGTATTCGCGTAGAGATTCAATCGCATCCGTGGGATTTCTGCGAAGAGAATAATGAAACTGTGGATCTGGTTAAATCACTCCGCAGTGATAACGTGAAGTATCTGTATAGCGTGCCGCATACTTTTTTCTACGATAAAGGCAAAGGCGATATTGCCAATATGCTGAAATATGCCGGTGACGACCTCTCCCATGTATTGGTTGCCGATACCATGAATCACACCAAACACTGCCGTTATATTGTCAATCCGCCGGGTGTGGATGCGGTTATTCATCAACATGTTGGTATTGGTGAGGGGGAAGTCGATTTCTCTGCTTTATTTCAGGCGCTGCGCGATATGGATTTTGCCAACCGCACTTTTAAAGTTGGCGGAGAATCTATTATTGCGACCTCACTGTTTGGTTATCCGGAAAAAATGGTGCATCAGGCTGTCGCCACCCGCGAGAGAATTGAGCGTGAATTGCTGGGTAAATAAGACCGTATAACAATCTGATTTTTAGGCAAAAAAGAAACCTTATTCTTCTATAAAGATTATTTTCTGTATTAAAAGACGGGCAATTAATCACCTTTTAATTGTATTCATCTGTATAAATTAGATGTATCGCAGAGGTTTATTATGAATAAAGAACGTGTGAAATTGGCAATCGCCCCTATTGGCTGGACGAACGATGATATGCCGGAGTTAGGGAAAGAAAATACCTTCCAGCAATGTATCAGTGAAATGGCGCTTGCCGGATTCACTGGTTGCGAAGTCGGCAGTAAATATCCACGAGATCCTAAAATACTTAAGCCCATGCTTGAGCTGCGTGGTATGCAGATTTGTAATGCATGGTTCAGCACTTTCTTTGCCGATGACCTGCAGGCTAAAACCATTGATGAATTCACTAATCATATGAACTTCCTTCATGCGATGGGTGCAAAAGTGATTGGTTGCTCAGAACAAAGTAAAAGTATTCAAGGAACTACAAAAGCTGTTTTTGAAGAAAAGCCTTACTTTACTGATGTGGAATGGCAGCGAGTTGCTGATGGTTATAATGCATTAGCCAAAATAGCTGCCACTAAAGGGATGCAAGTGTGTTTGCATCACCATATGGGAACCGGTATTCAAACCACCGAAGAAATAGATCGTTATATGAGTATGGTTAATGATGATGTCTATCTGCTATTTGATACCGGCCATGCTTATGTTTCTGAGGGTAGCCAGGAAGCAATGTTAGCTATTTTGGAGAAATACCTGCCACGTATTAATCATATCCATTTAAAAGATGTGCGTGATGAAATCGTGGCTGATGTTAAAACCAAAAAACGCAGTTTCCTTGATGGCGTGAAAAAAGGCATGTTCACTGTTCCGGGTGATGGCGTGATTGATTTTAGGCCGGTGTTTAAACTATTGGATGAGAAAGGCTATCAGGGCTGGATGGTGGTTGAAGCAGAGCAGGATCCCGCTATTGCCAACCCGTTCGAGTATGCAGTAAAAGCACGCCGTTATATTAAAGAAACCGCAGGAATCTAGTTTTAACCGCAGGGGGATAGATTCATTCACTATCCCCTAATGGTCAGGCTGATACCCTGACTCGGCCCATATGATGTGCATCAACATGCTGGCCATCGCGGAAAGCAAAGCGCGGGCTGGTGCCCTCAATTTCAAAACCAAACTTATGGTAAAGTGCGATCGCTGCTGCGTTGTCGACAAACACCGTCAGCTCAATACGTTGTATATTCAGCCAGTTATCACATAAATCAATCATGGCCGCCATCAGACGACTGCCGATACCCTTACCGCAAAAATTTGCTGCAACGGCAATACCAAAAGTTGCCACATGGCGGCGGCGAGCTCGTTGATTCGCTTCAACAGTAAGTTGCCCGACAATTTCCCCGTCTATACAAGCCACCAGATTATGCATTCCCACAGGAATGTCCTTAATCTTTTTAGCCCACATATCTTCAGGAGGTAGGGGGAGCTGTAATGTGTCGCGATAAACCTGTGGATGAGAAAATAACTGCTGCAAAGCCGGATAATCGGTGGATTCCACATGGCGTATCTGCACATTTGTCATAAACATACCCTTACTCTTACTGTTTGAATAATCTAATAAAGTAACAATTTTTTTACGTGAGTCAATAATATTGGTATTGGCTAAAAAAAACACTTTACAAGTGAGAGTGATAATGATTATCATTGCCGTGCTTTCAGATGAGGCATCAGAGTTTAGGTGTTCACATGACGAAGGCACGACATTGCTCACATTGCTTCCAGTGTTTACTTAGCCAGCCGGGTGCTGGCTTTTTTTTTGCTATTTTTACTTCAAATCCTCTATTCGAAAACGGCGATATCGCTAAATTCCACAATAATTTTCACTCTAATAGCTTCAAATCCAAATCATTTATTGTTCTCTATTCGAGTCGGTCGAATTTTTTGAATAGAGGGATGAGTTTTTTGCGCTTTCATATTCTCACGCGATATCTAGACTAAAGAAAACGTTGAGGAGAACTGAACATGATCTATTTACGCAAAGCAGAAGAACGTGGCCATGCTAATCACGGTTGGCTGGATAGCTGGCACACCTTCTCATTCGCCGATTATTACGACCCAGAATTTATGGGTTTTTCAGCACTGCGAGTCATTAACGAAGATGTTATTGATGCCGGGCAGGGGTTTGGAACTCATCCACATAAAGATATGGAGATCCTGACCTATGTGCTGTCTGGTACTGTTGAACATCAGGACAGCATGGGCAACAAAGAGCAGATCCATGCCGGTGAGTTCCAGATTATGAGCGCCGGTACTGGTATTCGTCATTCAGAATATAATGGCCGTGACGATCAACCGCTGCATCTATATCAGATCTGGATTATTCCAAATAAAACTGGGCTTGAGCCGCGTTATGAACAGCAGATGTTTGATAATCCACAAGGCCGTCAACTGGTGCTGTCACCGGATGCTCGTGATGGTTCATTGAAAGTGTTCCAGGACATGACATTATGGCGCTGGGCATTGAAACGCGAAGAGACGTCGATTTATCAGATTCAGGCAGAGCGCCGCATCTGGATACAGGTGGTGCGCGGTAAAGTATCTATCAATGGTCACCAGGCCGGAACTAGCGATGCCTTCGCCATCTGGGATGAAACTGCGCTTTCGATTCATGCGGATGAAGACAGCGAAATTTTATTGTTTGATTTACCGCCAGTTTAAGTTTGATAGTCCTGAGTAATAAAGGGTATACGCATCGCGTTATACCCTTTTTTTTGCTAGAATCATATCCCACCCACCCTGCCTCAGCTCATTGATAATGAAGAAAAAAAGGCCAGTGCTACAAGACGTCGCCGATATGGTGGGGGTTACTAAAATGACCGTCAGCCGCTATTTGCGTAATCCGGAACAGGTTTCGGCTGCATTGCAGGTAAAAATTGCCTTGGCGTTGGATGAACTGGGTTATATCCCCAACCGTGCCCCCGATATTCTCTCCAATGCCACCAGCCATGCGATTGGCGTGCTGTTGCCGTCATTAACTAATCAGGTGTTTGCCGAGGTTTTGCGCGGTATTGAGAGTGTGACGGATGCACATGGCTACCAAACCATGCTGGCGCACTATGGCTATCAAAAAGAACGTGAAGAGCAGCGGCTAACCTCGTTACTCTCTTATAATATTGATGGCTTAATCCTCTCCGAACGCCACCATACAGCCCGTACATTGAAAATGATTGAGGTCGCGGGGATTCCAGTTATTGAGCTGATGGATTGTATTTCGCCGTGTATTGATTTGGCCGTGGGTTTTAATAACTTTGAAGCGGCAAGGCAGATGACACAACAGATTATCGCCAAAGGGCATCGTCATGTGGTTTACTTCGGCGCGCGTCAGGATGAACGAACGGTGATTAAGCAGCAAGGTTATGAGCAGGCAATGTATGAGTCAGGTCTGCTTCCGATAAGTGTGATGACCAGCCGCTCATCATCATATTCGGCAGGGGCTGAGCTGCTACGCGAAGCGCAAGCGAGCTACCCGCAGATCGATAGTATTTTTTGTACCAATGATGACTTGGCGATTGGTGCGGTATTTGAATGCCAGCGTCAAGGACTATCTATCCCACATGATATGGCGATTGCCGGTTTTCACGGCCATGATATTGGCCAGTCGATGGTGCCGAAACTGGCCAGCGTACTGACACCCCGTGAGCGTATGGGGCAAATCGGTGCCGAGCGCTTATTGGCTCGGCTGTGCGGAGAGGCGGTGACGCCCAAGATGGTTGATGTCGGGTTCACCATCCTCCCCGGTGGCAGTATTTAAATCACAGTCGCTGTTATATCACCATTGCTAACAACAGGCAGCCGATCAATCCACAGACGGAAATGATGGTTTCCAGCACTGACCATGACTTGAAGGTTTCGACGATGGTCAGGTTGAAATACTCCTTGAACAGCCAGAAGCCTGGATCGTTGACGTGCGAAAAGATAACACTGCCGGAGCCGACTGCGATCACCATTAACTCAGGGCTGGCACCGGTGGTAGCAATTAATGGTGCCACGATGCCGCCAGCCGTGATTGCTGCAACGGTCGCGGAACCCAGCGCAATACGTAATACCGCAGCGATTGACCATGCCATCAGAATTGGTGATAAGCCGCTGCTGTTCATCATGCCGGCAATATAGTGATCAACACCGCTATCGACTAATACTTGCTTGAACGCTCCGCCACCGCCGATGACTAACAGCATCATCGCAATAATTTTGATGGAATCGGTCACCGTCTCCATGACTGATTCCATTGAACGGCCCCGGTTTAAGCCAAAGGTGAAAATCGCGATCAATACCGCAATCAACGTAGCAATAACCGGATCACCAAAGAATTCTGCGTAAGCAAGAATTGGATGGCCCTTTGGTAGAATCATCTCTGCCACGGCACGCAGTGCCATCAAGATAACTGGAACCAGCGCGGTACAGACACTGACACCAAAGCTTGGCATCTCTTCATCGGTAAAGGTTTTGGGGTTATACAATCCTTCCGGGACAGGTTTATCAATACCTTTGAGAAAACGGGCAAACACCGGGCCGGCCAAAATAACCGTCGGAATTGCCAGCAAGGTGCCATACAGCAGGGTTTTGCCCATATCAGCATGGAAAATAGTAGCGATCGCGGTCGGGCCAGGATGTGGTGGCAGGAAGCCGTGGGTGACAGATAATGCTGCTGCCATCGGTACACCCACATAAAGTAGTGGAATACGCGCTGATGCGGCGATACTAAATACCAGCGGCAGTAACAGCACAAAACCCACTTCATAAAACAGCGCAAAACCGACGGTAAAACCGGTCAGCACCACCGCCCATTGGATGTGTTTTTTACCAAATTTATCAATCAAGGTAGTGGCGATGCGTTGAGCGCCACCACAGTCAGCCAGTAATTTCCCAAGCATGGCACCAAAGCCCATGATCAGCGCCAGGCTACCCAGCGTTCCGCCGACCCCGGCTTTGATTGAGCCGACGACTTTATCGACCGGCATTCCTTGCATAATACCGACCGCCAACGCGACCAGTATCAGGGAGATGAATCCGTTCAGTTTGAAACGAATCATCAGCAACAGCAGCATGGCGACGCCAACCGCAACAATGACTAATGGCATAGTGTTTCTCCAATAACTTCAGGTATTTCGTTTTTGTTATGGTTTGCGGTCAGCTTCTTTTTATCATCAGTAGGGTAGGAAGGTGGCCTTTGTGATAAAAATCACATCTTCATTTGTTACCGGTATCATGATACCGGTAACATGGTAAAATACGGAACCATAGAACCGGTAAAATTCCCATTCTGAGATAGAGATCAAAATTATGGCGGGACGTAGCATTATCGTGATGGGTGTATCAGGCAGTGGTAAAACCACGGTGGGAGAAGCAGTGGCGCGTCAGATCCACGCTAAATTTATTGATGGTGACGACCTGCATCCTCGAGCCAATATTCAAAAGATGGGCAGCGGACACCCGCTTAATGATGAAGACCGTATGCCGTGGCTAGAGCGCCTGAGCGATGCGGCTTATAGCCTTAACCATAAAAATGAAACCGGTATTATTGTCTGTTCGGCGCTAAAGCGCCGCTATCGCGACCGTTTGCGGGAAGGCAATCAGGGGATGGTATTTTTATATTTGAAAGGCAGTTTTGACGTCATTATGGAACGGCTCAAAGCGCGGTCAGGTCATTTTATGCCAACCGACTTACTGAAAAGCCAGTTTGAAGCATTGGAAGAACCCGGAGCGGAAGAGCCGGATGTTATTTGTGTCGATATTGATGCGGATATTGATGAAGTGGCGCAGCGCTGTGTGTTGGCATTGAAAGGTCGCGTTTAAATCCCTTACTGAAAACCAATATAATTCAATACCAAAGAGGGCGTGCGCACCTCTTTGGTTGTGTAGCCGGGCCTAACCTTACTGAGTCAAATACGCCCGCACGCCATCCAAAAACATCTGCGTCGATAACATCACCAAAATTAAGCCCATCAACCGTTCCAACGCACTGACGCCTTTACTGCCCAGCAGCCGCAGGAACAGGTTCGACATCAGCAGAATTGCGGCGGACAAACCCCAGGCGATCATCAATGCCAGAACTAAATGGCTGATTTTATTTGGGTATTGATGGGACAGCAGCATCAAGGTCGCCAGAATTGACGGGCCAGCCACTAGTGGAATCGCCAACGGGACTAAGAATGGTTCCTCCCCCGCAGATAACCCGGTCACGGTACTTTCAGGCGAGGGGAAAATCATCTTAATAGCAATTAAAAACAGAATGATACCGCCTGATATCGACACTGTTTCTGTACGCAGATTGAGAAATGCCAGGATTTTCTCGCCGGCGAACAGAAAAATTAGCATCAATATGAGTGCGATCAGCAATTCGCGGATCAAAACCACTCGCCGCCGTTTAGGTTCCAGGTGTTTAAGCACCGACATAAAAATCGGCAAGTTTCCCAACGGGTCCATAATCAAAAACAGCAACACAGTTGCTGCAATCATCTCAGTCATTATTACCTCTAGGGGACTGGCGTTTCCCGCCAATCAAAGCCACATATTAGGAAGATTGCTTTGAATCATTCTGGTATCGAATAAATTCACTTGCCACTTTGTTCATATTTTGTAAGGTGGTATCAGGTCTATCTTAGTCAGTCTGCCGTACCCTTACAGCGCGCAGTTATACAAGACAGGCATCCATTAATCGGTGTCACCTTCCAAGGCAGGACAGTAAATATGAAAAACGTTGGTTTTATCGGCTGGCGCGGTATGGTCGGTTCAGTGCTCATGCAACGCATGATTGAAGAGCGCGACTTTGACAGTATCCACCCGGTCTTTTTCTCTACCTCTCAACACGGTCAAGCTGCACCGGCGTTCACCGGTGAGCAAAGCACGCTGCAAGATGCTTATGATATTGATGCGCTGAGTGCATTGGATATTATCATCACCTGTCAGGGGGGAGATTATACCAACGAAATTTATCCAAAGCTGCGCGAAACTGGCTGGCAAGGCTATTGGATTGACGCCGCTTCTTCTCTACGGATGCAAGATGACGCAATTATCATTCTGGACCCGGTAAACCAGAGTGTTATTCAGCAGGGGCTGGATAGAGGAATCAAGACCTTTGCTGGTGGTAACTGTACCGTGAGTCTGATGCTGATGTCACTGGGCGGTTTGTTTGCTAATAACTTGGTTGAGTGGGCATCAGTTGCTACTTATCAGGCAGCATCCGGTGGTGGCGCGCGCCATATGCGTGAGTTACTGACCCAAATGGGCATGTTACATGCTGATGTGGCAAAAGAGTTACAAGACCCCGCTTCGGCCATTTTGGATATTGAGCGTAAAGTGACAGCGGCAACCCGCAGCGGCAAATTACCGACCGATAACTTTGGCGTACCTCTGGCGGGCAGCCTGATTCCTTGGATCGACAAAGCGCTGGATAATGGTCAAAGCCGCGAAGAGTGGAAAGGCCAGGCTGAAACCAACAAAATTCTGAATACCAGCAGCGTTATTCCAGTCGATGGCCTGTGCGTGCGTATTGGTGCGCTGCGTTGCCATAGCCAAGCCTTTACGCTGAAACTGAAAAAAGATGTGCCATTGTCAGAAATTGAGCAAATGTTGGCAACTCACAATGACTGGGTTCGTGTTATCCCAAATGACCGCGAGCTGAGTATGCGTGAACTAACCCCCGCAGCGGTAACGGGTACTTTAAATACGCCGGTTGGCCGTTTGCGTAAACTGAATATGGGGCCGGAATACCTCTCTGCTTTTACCGTGGGTGACCAGCTATTATGGGGCGCAGCAGAGCCACTGCGCCGTATGCTGCGTATCTTGCTGTAACGGTTATTTAAAATAATAGCGGTAAAGCCCTGTCCCTTATGGTCAGGGCTTTTTTGTTTTATAATATAAATTAATTAAATAGTTAATTTATATATAGTATTAATTATTTTAAATTATGTTTTTTAAATAAAACCCATTAAATTAATAAAAGTAATTTTTATATATTCATCCTAGTTAATAACGTGAAATGGTTTGTTGTTGCATGGCTTTGTCGTACCAGAAAATGAAATTACAAAAGATAAATTAGGACTTGAATAAAATAATGATTAACTGTAACGTGGCACTTGTTCATCGTGATTTTAGTTTAAGTGCTCTATAAATTATATTTATTAATTGCTACTGTTTTTAACTAAATTATATCGGTCGGAATTATTTTAAATGATTTTCATCCTTGTTCCATTTTCAGACTTTATAGTGAATATATAAGGTCAATTTAGATAAAGTAATGATGAGTGTTGTTATCTTATTTTTCTCTTTAATGAAAGGGGTTTTTATATGAAAATTTTATCTATACATGAAACTAAAAGTGTTAGCGGTGGTTATTCTGAAATGCAATCATCCTATGCTTTAAATGCTTCTGCTGGAAAGGTGCCGTGGTCGTCAGTATCACCAGTAACCGCCGAAATTATGAGTGTGAATGCATATTACACAAAGTCTATTTTTAATCCTGACATAACCATCTCCACAGATAGTCATAATGTTTTAGCGACGAGTGAAACCAGAATAGTTATTAATAATTCATTACCAAGAGGGTAAGTGTGGTTATTTTTTGAATAAAAAATCCATATAATCTGTTGTCTACTATATAAAAGCTGCATATGTAATCTTCTTTTATACCTAAATGGTTTTTGTAATGTCTAATATCGTGATCTGTATTGGCATTTAACCTGGTAGGGGAGTTGTATGAATGGCGCGGGGTTTGCTATTGGAATTATAAATATTCTGATAAAGATCTTTTTTTATATATTATTTTATATGGCCATGCTGTATGTGTCTGGTTTTTTGTTAGATGGTAATTTACCGGAAGTTGGGAGTAAGGTTTTTATATCAGTTGGCTGCGCAACGCTATGTACATTCATTCCATCATTTGATGGAATGAAGACCTTTTTAAGTATAAGAAGTAAATAACCTCAACTTAATATTATTGGTTTTGGTCATTGCGGGGGAATCATCATATGAAAAATTCATCAGTATTAGAAATCTAACATGTCAGTGATGCTGGAAAAGAATTAGCTCAGGCTTCTGGTTCCTTGGTGGGTTCTGTCGTTGGAGGGCCGGTGGGGGAAACGGCTATAGCAGCAGAGCAGGGGGAGCCGCATTGTGCATTGGATGGGGTCGCAGGAGGAAAAACCTATGATGGTATCTTTCACGTAATCAATACCACTCCCCAAATTACTATTCCGGCAGTGAGTTATAATCCAGCCAAACTGGGTAGAACGGCTTATTTGAGTGGCTCTGATTGAAGAATGACCGGAAGGTTAAATTGTAGTTAATATGTAGGCTTTGATATATGAAACCACAAGATACACCTAATTAATTATGTGTTATTGATGCTTAACATGACATGTATTTATTAATGGCCCTAAGCGATAGTTAGTGAAATATAACAGGATAATATATGTTCAGGCAGGAAGCCTTTGATTACCAGAAAGCAAAGTGGACAGGGAAGGCACTACTTATTTCTGGTCTTCCCGTTTGGGTCATCGCATCAGGGGTATCAGTAATTATTATTATTTTTCTGACTTTTATTATTTTTGGTAATTATACTCGGAGAGTGAATGTTTATGGTGAAATCACAACACTTCCTCGTCCAATTAATATTTTTTCTTCTCACCAAGGCTTTATTACCCAAAGTTTGGTGAGTGTGGGTGATGAGGTGGTCAGAGGACAAGCACTTTATCAAATAGATGTAAGTAAAGTGACTGATTCCGGTGTGGTGAGTAAGAATAACCAGCACGCCATTGAGCGTCAGTTGGTACAGGTTAAGAACATTATTAAAAAGCTACAAGGGAACAAACTCGCCACCTTGAGTAACATTCAAGACAGAAAAATAAAGTATGAGATAGCTTATGAAAAATCCTCTCAATTGGTAAAAAATAGCCAAGAGAATGTTGAGTCTATGCGTAGAATGGCGAATGATTATAGAGAATATCTACGGCAGGGGCTTATTACCCAAGAACAAGTCAATAATCAAACCTATTCTTACTATCAGCAACAAAGTGCCGCCCATAATCTATATGGCCAAAATATGCAGGAAGCACTGCAAATAGCTAATTTGGAAAGTGAGATTGTTACCCGTGCAGCTGATTTCGATAATCAGATTTCACAATATGAATTGCAATATGGTGACCTACGAAGGCAACTAGCCGAAACTGATGCCACAGGGACCTTAATTATTAATGCGCCCGTCGATGGCCGAATAGAATCACTTAGTGTAACAACTGGACAAATGGTTAATATAGGGGACAGCCTGGCACAATTGATTCCAGGTACTGAACCTCAGTATTACTTGGTACTTTGGCTGCCTAATGGAGCTATACCTTATATAACTGTAGGTGATTTTGTAAATGTGCGTTACGAGGCTTTTCCTTTCGAGAAGTTTGGTCAGTTCCCTGGCCGCATTGAAACTGTTTCTTCTGTGCCAGCCTCTACTCAGGAGATGGCCAGTTATAATAGCACGCCACGTTATCACTCAAATTTAAGCGCGGAATCTTACTATAAAATGTTGGTAGTTCTGGATGAAACCCAGTTCCACTATCAAGAAAAAACATTACGCCTTACTGGGGGAATGAAAGCACAATCGACTCTTTTCCTTGAAAAACGTCCCCTCTATCAATGGATGTTCTCCCCTTTCTATGACATGAAAAAAAGCCTGATGGGGCCTATCCATGAATAACATTTTCTTCTCATCTATTATGAGTAAGTTAAATTTAGCATGGCGGAGAAAAGTGCCACAGATTTTACAAACTGAATCATCCGAGTGTGGGTTGGCAAGTTTATCGATGGTGTTTCACTATTTTGGGCTGAATATTGATTTATTCAATTTACGTCAGCAGTTTGGTATTTCAGTTCGCGGTGCAACGCTTAATACATTAATGGATGTAGCTAGTTCACTCAAATTTAAATCCCGCGCTTTATCGCTGGATATCGATGAACTTTTCGCACTTAAAACGCCGTGTATCCTGCATTGGGATCTCAATCATTTTGTCGTACTCATAGCGGTAAGACGAAATAGCATCATTATTCACGATCCCGCCTTTGGACGTAGAGTTATTAGTTTGCATGAGTTATCACAGCATTTTACCGGCATTGCGTTGGAACTATGGCCTGCCAGCGATTTTACCTCTTCAACTCAACAAAGCCGGTTACAGTTGCGTCGTTTATTATCCAATATAAGTGGATTAAAAGGCGCTTTAACCAAAATATTTTGTCTCTCACTGGTTATTGAAGCAGTGAGTTTGCTAATGCCTGTAGGTACCCAACTGGTTTTAGACCATGTGATTCAAGCCAGCGATCATCACTTATTAGCGCTTATTTGTACTGGATTGCTGTTCTTCATTATATTTCGAACTGCTGTCGCGATGTTGCGCTCGTGGATAACTATCGTGATGGATTCACTGATAGATGTGCAGTGGAAGGCCGGTATGTTCGACCATCTTATGAAGCTCCCGTTAGCCTATTTTGAAAAACGTAAATTGGGTGATATCCAGTCACGTTTTGGCTCGCTGGATACAATCCGTACTACTTTTACTACCAGTATTGTTAGCTCGATTATCGACTGCATTATGTCTATCGGCTTACTCGCCATGATGTTGTTATATGGTGGTTGGCTGGTCTGGGTGGTGCTGGGGTTTACTACTATTTATATCATCATGCGTCTGATTACTTATAATCACTACCGGCAAGCATCTGAAGCATTACTGGTTAAGGGCGCTAAAGCCAGTTCACATTTTATGGAAACGCTCTATGGCATTGGCACCCTGAAAGCGCTGGGATTGTTAAAAACGCGTTCCCAATTCTGGTTGAACCTGAATATTGATACTACTAACGCAGGTATTCGCATTACTCGATTAGATATGTTATTCGGGGGCGTGAATACTTTTATCGCCGCTTGCGATCAGATCATTATTCTATGGTTAGGGGCATCATGGGTTATTGATAATCAGATGACTCTGGGGATGTTTGTCGCATTCAATGCTTATCGTGGTCAATTCTCAGTGCGTGCCAGTAGCCTGATTGATATGGTGCTGCAATTACGTATGCTCAGCCTACATAATGAGCGAGTGGCAGATATTGTTTTGTCTGAACCGGAAAAGGAAATGCCGACCCGGCAATTATTTCCTCCCAACGCGCCGGTAGCTTTTTCGGTCTGTAATCTGTCTTATCAGTATGACAGCCTATCTAAGGCTATTATTAATGCACTTAATATTGAAATTAAACCAGGGGAAAGTGTTGCTATTATAGGGCCATCTGGAGTGGGAAAAACAACGTTAATGAAATTAATGAGCGGATTATTGGAACCGAGTTCGGGGCGCTTATTAGCCAATGGGCTGGATATCCACGCGATTGGTATTAATAATTATCGGGAATGCATTGCCTGCATTTTACAAGATGACAAACTGTTCGCTGGTTCTATCGCTGAGAATATTGCCAGTTTTGAGCTGTCTTTAGATATGGAGTGGGTAATGGGCTGTGCCCGTCATTGCAATATTCATGATGATATAATGAAAATGCCAATGGGGTATGAAACGTTGCTTGGTGAGTTAGGGGGCAGTTTATCTGGAGGGCAAAAGCAGCGATTATTAATTGCTCGTGCTCTATATCGCCGACCCGGTATTCTGTTTATGGATGAAGCGACCAGTCACTTAGATTTGGCCAACGAAACCTATATCAATGCCAGTATTGCTGCATTAGCTATTACCAGGGTAATTATTGCCCACCGGCCTTCAACCATTGCGTCAACTGACCGCATAATTACACTGAGTTGAAATAATGTAATTAGCCAACGGCGGATTATACTAGGAAGGTTTGTTTTTTAAACTGTATATTATTAGTGTGTGTTATCATCCCGATAAATTAATTTGCAGGTATATGAGTGGTTATTAATTAAATCACTCAAGATTGAGACGGTTATTTAAATAAGATAAGGGGAAACCACACTTGGTCACTTTGTCGGAGGCGAAACTTATGATGGCGCGCCTCATGTAATCAAATCGTCATCGAGGTTCAATTTTCCAGCGTGAACGATGGAAAGTTATTATATTTCAATGATTTTTATTATATTTACAACAAGATTATCATTATTTAAATTCGTGCATTTATATATAATGCATCATCAACCTGTGGTGATACATTATATAAACATTACATTCATTTATCAGAAGAAAGTCGGTTTAAATCGGGTTGCCAATGGGGCCGACTATAACAACTGACTGATATTAAGCTCTTCCATCAAACAATGGTTATCTGAGTAATCCACTGGGATAGCAATCACTGCTGGGCCTGATACATCCATCGCTTGATGCAATTTACGGGTTAGCTCATCGGCTGATTCGACGGCAAAACCTTTAGCACCAAAGGATTCGGCATACATTTTGAAATCAATGGGGCCAAAGCTGACACCTGATGGGCGTTTATATTTTTTCTGCTCCTGAATTTCCACCATGTTGTAACCGTTATCGACCCAAATAATATGCAGCAGATTGCTTTTCAGGCGCACAGCGGTTTCTAACTCCATGCTAGATTGCATAAAGCCCCCATCACCTGATACGGATACTACCTTCTGGTGTGGATTCACCAACGCAGCGGCAATGGCCCACGGCAGTGCTACGCCCATTGTCTGCTGGCCGTTCGACATCAGAATCTGTCGCGCACGGAAGCTGTAAAGGTAACGAGCAATCCAGATATGAAAACTCCCCATATCAACGCATAATGTCACGTCGCTGTTGACGATATCTTGCATCGCTCGAACCAGACGCAAAGGGTGGATAGCAAAGCCACTCATCTGTTCTGCCCGATTAGCCAAATCCCGCCGTTGGCGGCAACGATCGTTCAATATCTCCTGCGTTTGTGGAGTCAATATTAGTGGGCCATTTATCCGTTGATCCAATGCATCCAGAGTGGCGGCAATATCGCCTAGTAGCTCTTTTTCTGGTTGGTAGGCGGCCTCTATTTCGGCGGGTAAAATATCAATATGTATCAGCGTGGTTTGGCCGTTATTCCACAGTGCAGGATCATATTCCACTGGGCTGTAACCGATAGTTATAATCAAATCAGCTTGTTGCAGCAGCTTATCGCCTGCCTGATTATTAAATAAACCCACTCTTCCGGCGAAATGGTCAAAATGTGCCTGATCGACCACCCCCGCCGCCTGATAGGTGCTGGTAACCGGTATTTTACTGTGGTGCAGGAAACGGCGTATGGCCTCTGCATTTGCTGGCTGGCTCGCCATCAATCCAAGCAATAAAATAGGATTTTTAGCCTGTTCAATCAGCTTTGTCACCGCAATGATTTCCTTCTGCGGGGCGCTACCATTATGGGGGCAGGGTTGATGAATCAGTGCATGACTGGTGACGGGTTTATTGAGAATATCTTGTGGCAAGCTGACAAATGCGGCTCCCGGCCGGCCAAACTCAGCGGTTCTGAATGCATTGCCTAACACTTCCGAAAGTGCTGCAGATGCTGTGACTTCTGCACTGAATTTGGTCACCGGGCGGAAAATACTGACGGTATCCATACTTTGGTGAGTGATTTTCAGGCTATCGGCCCTTTTTACCGCGCCACCTAATGCCACTACTGGATCGCCTTCGGAGGTGGCGGTTGCCAGCCCGGTCACTAAGTTGGCACAACCCGGCCCTGATGTGACTAACGCGACTCCGGCTTTACCGGTCAAACGACCAATGGCCCCGGCCATAAAGGCTGCATTGGCTTCGTGGCGCACCACGATGGTGTTGATACTGGAGTCTTCCAGAGAATCAAATACCCGGTCGATTTTAGCGCCAGGAATGCCGAAAACCTGCTTCACCCCCTGCTGCTCTAAATGATTAACAACCAGATCGGCTCCGCATTTCCACGCCAGAATATTCGGTTTATTCGTCATGATGTTTTGTCCTCTCTATCACTGATAGCGGCTGTGTGCTGGGGTTAACTCTCTACGGCGCGAATGGCGTTATTAAGATTATCGGGAGAGAGGTTGGCATGAAGAAAATCTGGTGCCTGCGGCAAATCGATAACCAATTTTGCGACAGTACCAAATGTGAGTACGCCGTTTTCCAATTGATAATCCAGTACATGGCCACCGCCGCTGCGGTCATCAGTAATAAAATGTTCATGGTAACCGGCAACATTAATACCTTGGGTATAGTTGGGGCTGCGGAAACCGATGATCACGCCACTTTGATGCTTAAATGCAAACGTAGGTTGCTCGGCGATGGCCTCCAACATGGGTTTGTAGGGACGCTGTTGGCAAGGGACGGTGCGGGTATCAACATGGCTGAATTTTCCGTTGATGCGTAAGGCGCAAAACAGGTTATCCGTTTTGGCAACGTCGTCGATGACATCGTGGAGCTGCTTGCGGCTCATTTTATGTTCGAAGCGCCGTTCTTCTGTCGGTTGGAAAAAGGTCATTACCGCAAAAGGCGTCTTTTGTTCTGGCCGTGCCATGCGGGCGCTACCATCGGATCGCAATTGATAAATTTTGCTATTGAATGCGACCAGTTCGCCATCAAGATTATTAAATGTTCCTAATCCAAAATTACCGTATTTAAGCAACTCGCTCATGGTGATATTACCTTCATAAACGCCACCTATGAGTGCGCTCATAAGTGATGTTTGATAAATAACACACTCTGAATGCATGGTTTTGTAGGCAGTGAAGCTGTCAGTAACATCCTGAACGCATGAGCACGCTGATACCATTGGTCTAATCATGTTCTTCTCCGTCGTTAAATAACATAAGTTATGCTTATCTAAAGATTGACGCTGAAAGAACTTAAGTACCAATATAGAAACCCCACTCTTTTGATATCAAAAATATATGGAATTACGCTATCTACGTTATTTTGTCGCTGTTGCATCCACCCGGCACTTTACCCGGGCGGCTGAAATGCTGGGTATTTCCCAGCCTCCGCTGAGCCAACAAATTCAAAAACTGGAGCGAGAGATAGGTACGCCGTTGCTACGGCGATTAGCGCGTGGAGTTGAACTGACTGAGGCGGGGCAAATCTTCTATGCAGATGCTTGTCATATACTGAAGTTAACGGATGAAGCGATTGAGCGAGCCAAAAGTATTGCTCGTGGAGAAACGGGTAAACTGCGGGTCGGTTTTGCCAGCTCTACCGCTTTTCAGTTGATCGTTTTGCAGCTTCTCCATGTTTATAGGGAGAAATACCCTGAGGTGGTGTTATCGCCCAGTGAAGAGACAATGCCAATATTAATGAATGATTTGCATAATGAGCATATTGATGTGGCCTTTATCCGTCAGCCGTGTGATGCCAGTAATGAATTTACCTGCGCGGTGTTGGAGGAGGAAGATATGCTGCTGGTGCTACCGCAGAGCCACCCGTTACATGGCTGCCCAAAAATCAATCTGAACGTGTTACAGCATGAGAAGCTGATTACTTTCCCACGCGAAGTTGCCCCCGGATTGTTTGATACCATTATTGGAGCCTGCTACCGTGCGGGCTTCCAGCCCACTCTGGGGCAGCAATCACCGCAGATGGTTTCAGCAATCGCGATGGTTTCTGCCGGGTTTGGTTTCACGCTTGTTCCCCGCTCACTGGCGACACTTCAGGCGAATAATGTCACATATCATGACATTGACGATAACCGACTAAAAACCAGAATTACGATGGCCTGGCGTCGCCATGAGCGTTCGGCAACGGTGCTGAACATGGTGAAACTGATAACAACCCGTCTTAACTGTCATTCGCAGTGATAAACGGCAGCTTGATGATAATCCTGGTAAATTGCTCAGCCTCACTTAGCACTGTTACGCCATATTCTTTGCCATAGCGCACTTTAATGCGTCGATCTACCAGGTTCATCCCCAGCCCATCGCCGTTGGGCCGAGGCTGGTATAAACCAGCGTTGTCCTCTACTTCCAGTCTCAGTGTGTTGCCATCCAACTGGCCGCGCAGCGTAATACGCCCACCGCTGAACATCTGCGACGTGCCGTGCTTAATGGCATTTTCGACAACCGGTTGCAGAGAAAATGCCGGTAAACGTGCATCCATTAATTCATCGGGTAATGAGATCGCCACTGACAGGCGATCAGCAAAGCGCGCTTTTTCTATTTCTAGATACGCATTCACATGCTCAATTTCATCGCTTAGCGTGACTACATCGTGGCTGCGTTTGAGATTTTTGCGGAAAAATGTCGACAGAGAAAGCACTAACTTACGGGCATGATCAGGATTGCGGCGGATCACTACCGACAGAGTATTGAGCGCATTAAACAGGAAGTGTGGGTTCACCTGTGCATGGAGCAGTTTGATTTCAGATTGTGCCAGCATTTGCTTTTGCTGTTCGAACTCACCGGCCAGTATCTGGGCTGACAGCAAGTGGGCAATCCCTTCCCCTAATGTGCGGTTGATGCTGGAGAATAGCTTACTTTTCGGCTCATACAGCTTGATGCTGCCAATCACTCGGTGCTCTTCGCCACGCAGGGGAATAACCAGTGTTGAGCCGAGTTTGCAGGTCGGAGAAATGGAACAGGTATAAGGCACGGCATTGCCATCGGCGTAAACGACCTGGTTCAGTTCAATGGCCCGATGAGTATGGTCTGAGGTGATTGTGCCGCCGACCAAGTGGTGGTCAGAGCCGGTGCCGATGAACGCCAGCAACTTTTCGCGATCGGTAATTGCCACGGCACCAACCCCCAATTCCTCATACAAGATACGCGCCACCCGCATACTGTTTTGTTGGTCAAAACCATGCCGCAACAGCCCCTCCGACCGTGCTGCAATCTGTAAGGCTTTGGCTGAGAATGCTGTGGTGTATTTCTCGAAAATAGCGCGTCTATCCAATAAGATGCGCATAAACATGGCGGCACCGATAGTATTGGTGATCATCATCGGCAGGGCAATATTCCCTACCAATTCGACGGCCTCGTGCCACGGGCGGGCGACTGCCAGAATAATCAGCATTTGCAGAACTTCAGCCACCAGGGTAATGCCAGCAACGACCAGTGGTTGGAACAACAGGTCGAGTCGATTTTTGCGAATCAGGTAGCTGTGCAGGAAGCCCCCTAGCAGCCCTTCTGCAACGGTTGACAGCATACAAGCGGTGGCGGTCATCCCGCCCATTGAATAGCGGTGCAACCCCCCCGTCAATCCGACCAGAAAACCGACCGATGGCCCCCCCAGCACGCCTCCTAATACCGCTCCGATAGCCCGGGTATTGGCGATGGAGTCTTCAATATGTAAACCAAAGTAGGTACCCATAATGCAAAACATGGAGAACGTGAGGTAGCACACCAGTTTGTGCGGTAACCGAATGGTGACCTGCATTAACGGGATAAAAAGCGGTGTTTTACTTAACAGATAGGCAATGACCAAATACACACACATCTGCTGTAGCAAAGAAAAAATCAGTTCAAACTGGCTTACGCCCATGTTGGTAACCACAAATGCTTATTATTGCCGCTATTGTAACCATATTTGGGTGTGGAAAATTATGATGGAAACCCTTTTTAAGGGAAAAAAACCTGATGTGGGTAAACATCAGGTCAGTGACTGATTTTTCATATTTCTCTCATCGTGTTACGTGAAAAAAATTTCATTAGCAGTAAGGCAATGTTTTAGCATCCATTGACTATGCTTATCGCTTGGGTAAGCAAAATTTGCTGACGGAGCTTTATTGTCAGAAAAAGTGTATTAGGGCATGAAATCAGTTAATTGGTTAATCATTGACCTTAGTCACGCTTTAAACGCTAAATGGATTGCATGATGAAAAGGTCGGTTCTGGTGTATGTATTCAGAATTTGGCTCAAAAATCATGCCATTAATCATAGGAAGAATACCATGCCAGTACTTCCCGATCGTAAGGTGATTAATCAGATTATTTCCGGCCATTATGCCGATCCCTTTTCCATTTTGGGGATGCATCAAACTGCGCAGGGGTTACAGGTATGTGCTTTACTGCCGGATGCTAAAGAAGTGTGGTTGGTAGACACCGACTCTGGGCGTAATGTCGCGCAGCTCACCAGCGAAGACCCGCGTGGCTTCTTTATTGCCAAGCTTCCGCGCCGTAAAAAACCGTTTCGTTATCAATTTGCTGTTAGCTGGCAAGAAAGCACTCAAATCATCGACGATCCCTACCGTTTCGGCACATTATTGCAAGATATTGATAGCTGGTTATTAGCCGAAGGGACTCATTTGCGCCCTTATGAACGCTTAGGCGCGCATTTAATGGCGCTTGATGGTGTGCCGGGTGTCAGTTTTGCTGTTTGGGCGCCGAATGCGCAGCGAGTCTCAGTGGTTGGTGAGTTTAACTTTTGGGATGGTCGCCGCCATCCGATGCGGCGGCGGCGTGAAAATGGTATTTGGGAGTTATTTTTACCAGGGGTGCAAGCGGGGCAACTCTATAAATTTGAGATGATTGACAGCAATGGTCAGGTACGGCTGAAGGCTGACCCTTATGCGTTCGAAGCTCAGATGCGCCCAGAAACGGCCTCTTTGGTCAGCCCGCTGCCGGAAGTGGTGCAGAATACCCCAGCCCGACAAAAAGCCAATGACCTGCGCTCACCGGTCTCCATCTATGAAGTCCATCTCGGCTCGTGGCGTCGCCACACGGATAATAACTTTTGGCTAAGTTATGGCGAGTTAGCAGAACAATTGGTCGATTACGTCAAATATATGGGTTTTACCCATGTCGAACTGTTGCCGATTAACGAGCATCCATTCGATGGCAGTTGGGGTTATCAGCCACTTGGCCTTTATGCGCCAACCCGCCGTTTTGGTACGCCGCAGGATTTTAAAGATTTCGTTGCCAAATTTCATGAGGCGGGGATTAACGTTATCCTTGATTGGGTGCCCGGCCACTTCCCCAGCGACGAGCACGGGTTATCGCAATTTGATGGTACCTCGTTATATGAATATGCCGATCCGCGCGAAGGTTATCATCAGGACTGGAATACCCTGATTTATAACTATGGTCGTAATGAAGTTCGTAACTATCTGGCGGGTAATGCTTTTTACTGGCTGGAGCGTTTTGGTATCGACGCATTGCGCATCGATGCGGTGGCTTCAATGATTTATCGTGATTACAGCCGTGCCGAAGGGCAGTGGGTGCCTAATTATTACGGTGGGCGGGAGAATCTGGAAGCGATCGCTTTTCTACGTTATACCAACCATACCATTGGCGTTGAGCGCCCTGGTGGTGTGACGATGGCGGAGGAGTCCACCGACTTCCCCGGTGTAACATTGCCACCGGATGCGGGCGGGTTAGGTTTTAACTACAAATGGAATATGGGCTGGATGCATGACACGCTGAACTATATGCAGTGTGATCCGGTTCACCGCAAATACCACCATAATTTGATGACTTTCGGTATGTTGTACGCCTATACCGAGAACTTTATCCTACCGATTTCCCACGATGAAGTGGTTCATGGCAAACGGTCAGTTCTTGATCGGATGCCGGGCGATGCGTGGCAGAAATTCGCCAATTTGCGCGCCTATTACGCATTTATGTGGGCGCATCCGGGTAAAAAACTGTTGTTTATGGGCTGTGAGTTTGCCCAAGGGCGCGAATGGAATTTCGATACCAGCCTCGATTGGCATCTGCTGGATGATGAGAATGGCTGGCATACCGGTGTTCAGCGGTTAGTTCGTGACCTTAACCATTGTTATCAACAACATGCGCCGTTATATGAATTGGATTATCAGCCTGCCGGTTTTGAATGGCTGGTGGTCGATGACCATGAGAACTCGGTTTTTGCTTTCCTGCGCCGTGATGCTAACGGCAACGAGCTGATTGCTATCAGTAATTTCACGCCAGTGCCACGTTATAACTACCGCGTAGGCATTCCGCAAAGCGGCCATTATCGCGAAGTGCTGAATTCTGACTCCGAGTTTTATCGCGGTAGCAATCTGGGTAATCAAGGCGGAATTTATAGTCATCATGTTGGTAGCCATAATCACAGCCACTCATTGCTGCTAACACTGCCACCGCTCGCGACTATCTATTTATTGCGGGAGGAATTTGTTGCGGGAGAGGTGGGATGACGATGTTGACCCGTGGTTCCTCGCGGCCTATTGGTGCCTGTTTTGATGGGGCTGGGATAAATTTCACACTATTTTCAGCCAATGCAGAACAGGTCGAACTGTGCCTGTTTGATGATAATAACCAAGAGCTGCGTATTCCGTTACCTGCCCGTAGCGGCGATATCTGGCATGGCTATCTGCCCGGCGGTAAGCCGGGCCAGCGCTATGGCTATCGGGTTAACGGCCCTTTTGAACCACAACAAGGTCATCTGTTTAACCCCAATAAGTTATTGATAGACCCTTGCGCTTATGCGCTGGACCACAAGGTGGGCGATGATCCGCGATTAAACGCAGGGGTTAATCAGCCTGATGAGCGTGATAGCGCAGCCGCCGTGCCGAAATGCATTGTCGTCCATGAAGAATATGACTGGCAGGGGGATAGCTCGCCAAACATTCCTTGGGGCAATACGGTTATCTATGAAGCTCATGTGCGTGGCCTCACCCAATTGCATCCTGATATTCCGGCTGATTTGCGTGGTACTTATGCCGCTCTGGCGCATCCGGTCATGATTAACTATTTGAAAAAATTGGGCATTACCACGCTGGAGCTGCTGCCGGTGCAATTCCACGTCGATGAGCCTCGCCTACAGAGAATGGGGCTGAGTAATTACTGGGGCTACAACGTGTTGGCCCCTTATGCGGTTGATCCTGATTACGCTTCAGGTCGTGAGGGCGTGTCACCGCTAAAGGAGCTGCGTGATGCGGTGAAAGCACTGCATAAAGCCGGTATTGAAGTGATTCTGGACGTGGTGTTTAACCATACGGCGGAACTGGATATTTTTGGCCCGACGCTGTGTCAGCGTGGTATCGATAACGCCAGCTACTATTGGCTTAATGCCGAAGGCGAATACGACAACATGACAGGCTGCGGCAATGCACTGTGCTTGAGTCAGCCTTATGTTATGCAGTGGGTCATTGACTGCCTCCATCATTGGCTCGATAGCTGCCATGTTGATGGCTTCCGTTTTGACTTAGGGACTATTTTGGGCCGCACTCCGGCCTTTGATCAACATGCGCCTTTCTTTGCCGCACTGGAAGCTGATGAGCGCCTCAGCCGCTGCAAGCTGATTGCAGAGCCTTGGGATATCGGGCTGGGTGGCTATCAACTGGGTCAATTCCCCCCCGGTTTTAGCGAATGGAATGATCAGTATCGTGACGCGATGCGCCGTTTCTGGCTACGGGATGATTTACCTCTGGGGCAATTCGCCCAGCATTTTGCCGGCTCCAGTGCGTTGTTCGAACGACGGGATCGTCAGCCCTCCGCCAGTATTAATCAAATTACCGCCCATGATGGTTTTACTTTATTGGATTTATTGTGTTTTAACCAAAAACACAATCAAATCAATGGAGAAGATAATCGTGATGGCAGTGATAACAATATCAGCACTAATTTTGGGTGTGAGGGGTTAGTCGCAGATGAGGCCATCTGGCAGCGGCGTAAAGCCTGCCAGCGGGCGTTATTGACCACCTTATTACTTTCGCAGGGAACGCCGATGTTACTGGCCGGTGACGAGCATGGTCATAGTCAGCAAGGTAATAATAATGCGTATTGTCAGAACAACATTCTTACCTGGCTCGATTGGGGCAGTGCAGATAATTTGTTAATAACATTTACCGCTGAGTTAATTCGGTTGCGTCAGCAAATTCCGGCCCTGATAAAAGATAAATGGTGGCGGGAAGGTGATGGCAATGTGCAATGGCTGGATGGTCAGGGGCAAGTACTGAGTGATGCAGCTTGGGAGCAAGGTTGTCAAAAACTGCTGCAAATCCGGTTATCTGAGCGCTGGCTGGTGGTGATTAACGCTACCGGCCAAGAGTGTGAAATGTGTTTACCTGCGGGGGAATGGGGGGTTATTCCTCCTTTTGGGCCATCAGAACATGCGGAATCATTTACTGCATGGAACGGAGCCGCACACGCTGTTTGCGTGTTCGTACAGAAATTTTAAGGGGTTAGCTGTGGTTAAATTCGAAAACAAAGATCCGTTGATGTTAGCCCGAGTATTACCAAACAAATCTGTTGCGCTGATTCTGGCAGGGGGGCGTGGCTCGCGGTTGAAAGATTTGACCGCCACCCGAGCCAAACCTGCGGTACATTTTGGCGGTAAATTCCGCATCATTGATTTTGCCTTATCCAACTGTCTGAACTCCGGAATTCGTCGCATCGGAGTCATCACTCAGTATCAATCCCATACTTTGGTTCAGCACATTCAACGCGGCTGGTCATTCCTGAACGAAGAAATGAACGAATTTGTGGATTTATTACCTGCCCAACAACGCTTGAGCACCGAGCACTGGTACAAAGGCACCGCTGATGCGGTGTATCAAAATCTGGATATTATCCGCCGCTATGAGGCGGAATATGTCGTTATTCTGGCCGGTGACCACATCTACAAAATGGATTATTCGCGCATGTTAATCGATCATGTGGAGAAAGGGGCGGAATGTACTGTCGCCTGTATTCCCGTACCGATTAAAGAGGCAAATGAGTTTGGTGTGATGGAAGTGGCCGATGATTATCGCATCACCGCATTTTATGAAAAACCCACGAATGCACCCTCAATGCCGGGTCGCCCGGATATGGCGCTCGCCAGCATGGGGATCTATATTTTCAATGCTGATTATCTTTTTAAATTATTAGAAGAGGATATGAATACCCCCGGTTCCACCCATGATTTTGGCAAAGATTTGATCCCGAAACTGACAGCGCAAAAAGTGGCTTGGGCGCATCCGTTTGACCTTTCCTGCGTGACGTCTAATGCTGAGCTGCCGCCTTACTGGCGGGATGTCGGGACACTGGATGCCTACTGGCGGGCGAATCTTGATTTAGCCTCGGTGACACCTGAGCTGGATATGTACGACCGTGCCTGGCCGATTCGTACTCATATGGAGCCGTTGCCGCCCGCCAAGTTTGTGCAGGACCGCTCAGGCAGCCACGGTATGACCATGAACTCGCTGGTTTCCGGTGGCTGCATTGTGTCTGGGTCGGTCGTGGTGCATTCGGTGCTGTTCCCACGGGTACGAGTGAACTCATTTTGCACCATTGATTCCACCGTTCTGCTGCCGGATGTCAATGTTGGCCGTTCGTGCCGCCTGCGCCGCTGCATAATTGACCGTGCCTGCCACATACCCGAAGGGACGGTTATTGGGGAGAACGCCGATGAAGACAGTAAGCGTTTTTATCGCTCGGAGGGCGGGGTGGTGCTGGTCACGCGTGAAATGCTGGCGAACCTGGCAGCAAAATAGGGCGATTTTATTTATCTGATAGGTGTCAGGAGTCACGATGCGGGTCTTACACGTATGTACTGAGCTGTTCCCTTTGCTGAAAACGGGGGGGCTGGCCGATGTTGTCGGTGCTTTACCTGCCGCTCAGATAGCTGAGGGGGCGGATGTCCGGGTGATGCTACCTGCTTTCCCTGATTTGCGCAGAGGTATTCCGGACACTGTTTTGGTCAGGGAGATTGATACCTTTGCTGGCCGAGTTTCTCTGCGCTATGGCCACTATCAGGGGATCGGCATCTATTTGATTGATGCACCGGGCCTTTATGACCGGGCGGGTAGCCCTTATCACTCCCAATCTTTACATGCTTATGCCGATAACTATCGCCGTTTTGCTTTATTGGGCTGGATGGCGTGCGAACTGGCGTGTGGGTTGGACGGGTACTGGCGGCCAGAGGTTGTTCATGCCCATGATTGGCATGCCGGGCTAGCTTGTGCTTATCTCGCGGCGCGTGGGCGGCCTGCACGATCGGTCTTTACCGTCCATAATTTGGCTTACCAAGGGCTATTCTCTGGCCATCACTTAGCTGAATTACAACTGCCAGCAACCTTTTTTCAAATGTACGGGCTGGAGTTTTATGGGCAAATTTCTTACCTGAAGGCCGGATTATTCTTTGCAGACCACGTCACCACCGTCAGCCCGACTTACGCCAAAGAGATAACCCAGCCTGCATTTGGTTACGGCATGGAAGGGCTGCTGCAAGAGCGGGCCAGTCAGGGGCGGTTAACCGGGATTCTCAACGGGGTAGATAGCCATATTTGGAGCCCGCAGAGCGACGCCTTGCTACATGCTTGCTATGACGTAGAAAACCTGCAAGCAAAAGCTGTGAACAAAGCACACTTGCAAACCACGATGGGGCTGGAGGTGACGGAGAAGAAACCCATCTTTGCGGTTGTTAGCAGGTTGACGGCGCAAAAAGGGTTGGATTTGGTGCTGGAAGCCTTGCCAGATTTACTGCAACTGGGTGGGCAGTTGGTGGTACTGGGGGCCGGGGATGCCATTTTACAAGAGGAGTTCTTGGCCGCCGCCGCAGACTATTCCGGCCAGGTTGGGGTACAAATTGGCTATCACGAAGCATTCTCCCACCGGATTATCGCCGGTGCGGATGTCATTCTGGTACCGAGCCGCTTTGAACCCTGCGGGTTAACGCAGTTGTATGGTTTGAAATATGGCACTTTGCCGCTGGTGCGGCATACCGGTGGGCTGGCCGATACCGTGGTGGATTGTGCGCTGGAGAATCTGGCAGATGGCACGGCCTCGGGGTTTGTGTTTGATGAATGCGATGTGCAGGAATTGGTACGGGCAATACGCCGTGCTTTTGTACTGTGGAGCCGGCCAAAGCATTGGCGTCATGTTCAGCGCCATGCGATGGGGTTGGATTTCGGCTGGCAAGTCGCTGCGGCAGATTATCTGTCACTTTATCGGCGTCTCTAGTTTGCCGATCGGTTGTAAAGACGATTGGTTGTAAATACGACTGTAAACACGAATTGGGAAAACCGCTATGACATCACCGTTCAGTTATACCTCACCCATAGTCAGTGTGGATGCGTTGAAACACTCCATAGCCTACAAACTGATGTTTATTGTTGGCAAAGATCCTTCCATTGCAACTCAGCATGACTGGCTGAACGCGACGTTATTCGCAGTTCGCGACCGTATGGTCGAGCGCTGGTTACGTTCCAATCGCGCTCAATTATCACAAGACGTTCGGCAGGTTTACTATTTGTCAATGGAGTTTTTATTAGGCCGCACGCTATCTAATGCTCTGTTATCGATGGGGATATATGGCGATATCGAGCAGGCGCTGGATGAAATGGGCCTTAACCTGTCTGAGCTGTTGCAAGAAGAGAACGACCCCGGTTTAGGTAATGGGGGGCTGGGGCGTTTGGCGGCCTGTTTCCTTGATTCGCTGGCAACACTGGAACTGCCGGGGCGCGGTTACGGTATCCGTTACGAGTACGGTATGTTCAGCCAGAAGATAGTGAACGGCCAACAGATGGAATCGCCAGATAACTGGCTGGAATACGGTAACGCCTGGGAGTTCCCACGGCACAATACCCGCTATAAAGTGCGCTTTGGTGGCCGTATCCAGCAGGAAGGTAGCAAGGCCCGCTGGCTGGAAACCGAAGAGATCCTCGCCTGTGCTTACGATCAAATCATTCCTGGTTTTGATACAGATGCCACCAATACACTGCGCTTATGGTCTGCACAGGCCAGTAATGAAATCAATCTGGGTAAATTCAATCAAGGTGACTATTTTGCCGCGGTTGAAGATAAAAACCACTCAGAAAACGTATCCCGCGTGCTGTATCCCGATGACTCCACCTACTCCGGGCGAGAACTGCGTTTGCGCCAAGAGTACTTTTTAGTGTCAGCGACGGTGCAGGACATTCTCAACCGCCATTGGATGATGCACAAAAAGTCCGACAACCCATCTGGCAATCCATTCAGCAATCTGGCAGATAAAATCGCCATTCACCTCAATGATACGCACCCGGTGCTTTCAATTCCTGAAATGATGCGTTTATTGATCGATGAACATAAATTTGGCTGGGAAGATGCCTGGAATGTGGTACAGCAAGTATTCTCTTACACCAACCACACGTTGATGACGGAAGCATTGGAAACCTGGCCAGTCGATATGATTGGTAAGATCCTGCCACGCCATCTGCAAATCATCTTTGAAATCAATGATTATTTCCTCAAGTCGGTTGAAGAGCAGTATCCGGGTGACGCTGATCTGTTACGACGGGTATCGATTATTGATGAGCAGAATGGCCGGAAGATACGTATGGCTTGGCTTGCGGTGATTGCCAGCCATAAAGTCAACGGCGTGTCAGCCTTGCACTCAGAGCTGATGGTGACGTCACTGTTTAAAGATTTTGCCAGTATCTTCCCCAATCGATTCTGTAATAAAACCAATGGTGTCACCCCACGGCGTTGGCTGGCGCTGGCTAACCGGCCATTGTCGAAAGTATTGGATGACAGCATTGGCCACAATTGGCGTACTGACCTGAGTCAACTCAATGAGTTGGAAAAGAATCTCGATTTCCCGAGTTTCTTGCAGAAGCTTCAAGAGGCTAAGCTGGAGAATAAAAAACGGCTGGCGATTTATATCGCCAAAAAGCTGAATGTTGTCGTGGACCCGGCGGCGTTATTTGATGTGCAAATCAAGCGTATTCATGAGTACAAACGGCAATTGTTGAATGTGTTGCATGTGATTACTCGCTATAACCGTATCCTTGAGGCACCGGATGAGGCGTGGGTGCCGCGCGTGGTGATTTTTGCTGGTAAAGCGGCATCGGCTTATTACAATGCTAAACAAATCATTCACCTGATCAACGATGTTGCCAAAGTCATTAACAATAATGAAAGTATTAATAATTTGCTAAAAGTGGTGTTTATCCCTAATTACAGTGTCAGCCTGGCGCAGTTAATCATTCCAGCCGCTGACCTGTCCGAACAGATTTCGCTGGCCGGTACTGAAGCCTCGGGCACCAGTAATATGAAATTTGCCCTGAATGGCGCGCTGACTATTGGTACGCTGGATGGGGCGAATGTCGAGATCCAAGAACATGTGGGTGAGGATAATATCTTTATTTTTGGTAATACCACCGCACAGGTTGAAGCACTGCGTAATGATGGCTATAACCCACGAAAATATTACGATGAAGATACTGAATTGCATCAGGTATTAACACAGATTGCCACCGGCACTTTCAGCCCGGAAGAGCCTCATCGTTACACCAGCTTGTTTGATTCACTGGTGAATTTGGGGGATCACTATCAGTTGCTGGCAGATTATCGTAGTTATGTAGACACTCAAGATAAAGTCGATGAGCTGTACAGCAATCCAGATAAGTGGACACGTAAAGCGGCACTTAATATTACCAATATGGGTTATTTCTCCTCGGATCGGACAATTCAAGAGTACGCCGACGAAATTTGGCATATTAAGCCAATCAACCTGTAGTGATTAACTCAGAATATAATTCACTAAACCAATAACAAAACCCCTCTCACCAGTGACAGTGAGAGGGGTTTTTCAATTGCTCAGACTAAGCAACGCAGTGTTATCAGGAAACCAGCGACAGTGCCTGCTGTTTCTCTGCTTGTGCTTGCGCCAGCCATTGTGCAACGCGCTGTTTCTGCGCATCGTCCAGCATCATGCCTAACTTGGTACGACGCCAGATAGCATCATCCAGTTCAACTACCCACTCTTTCTCAACCAGATAACGCAGTTCTGCCTCATACAGACCGTGGCCGAAGTGTTCACCTAAGCTCTCGATACGGGTGGCATCCGCCAGTATCAGTTCGCTATGGCTACCGTAAGTGCAGGTATAGCGACGGGCCAGCCCTTCGGGTAACCAGTTGTGGCGGTGGCGCAGTTGAACAATATAGTTATCGCGGCTGCCACCAATATCACCACCTGGCAGCGCGCCGTTTTTGGTCCACGCTGGGCCGATATTGGAATAGTAACCGGACAGTTTTTCCAGTGCGTGTTCAGCCAACTTGCGATACGTGGTCAATTTGCCACCGAATACTGACAGCAATGGTGCTTTACCGGCGTCATCGGCGACATCCAGTGTGTAATCACGGGTGACGGCTTGCGGCGAATCCGATTCATCGTCACACAGCGGGCGCACACCAGAATAGGTCCAGACGATATCGTCACGGCCCAACTGCTTTTTAAAGTGATCGTTATACACTTTCAGCAGATAGTCTATCTCCTGTGAGTCGATCTTCACCTCTTTCGGATCGCCGTGATATTCCACATCTGTCGTACCGATGATGGAATATTCATCCAACCACGGGATGACGAAAACGATGCGGTGGTCTTCGTTTTGCAGAATATAAGCCTGTGGTTGGTTATGCACGCGTGGCACCACAATATGGCTGCCTTTAATCAGGCGGATGCCATAAGGTGATTTCAGCTTCAGACCATCGTCGAAGAATTGTTTAACCCACGGGCCGGTCGCATTGACTAAGCCTTTGGCGCGCCAGGTGAGGGTTTTACCGGTATTGACGTCAATGGCTTCAACCATCCACAGGCCTTGCTCACGCCAGGCACGGGTCACTTTGGTACGGGTACGGACTTCACCGCCACGCTCGACGACTTCCTGAGCATTCAGCACCACCAGACGAGCATCATCTACCCAGCAGTCCGAATATTCGAAACCGCGCACTAATTCAGGTTTCAATACGGATTCAGGCCCAAAACGTAGCCCTTTACTGGCAGGCAGGCTGGTACGCTTGCCTAAATGGTCGTACAGGAACAAACCGGTGCGAATCATCCACGCCGGGCGCAGATGGGGCTGATGGGGTAAGCGGAAACGCATGGGGAAGGCGATGTGCGGTGCCATTCTCAGTAAAACTTCGCGTTCAGCCAGTGCTTCGCTCACCAGACGGAATTCGTAATGTTCCAGATAGCGCAAGCCACCGTGGATAAGTTTGGAGCTGGCGGAAGACGTAGCACAGGCCAAGTCTTGCGCTTCCAGCAGCAGAACTGACAGGCCACGCCCTGCAGCATCCGCAGCGATACCGGCACCGTTGATACCACCACCGATAACGATCAAGTCTTTGGTTTCCATGCTTACTCCCTCCGGATGTTCGAAACAGCTCTTTAATGTTCGTTTTCGCTCATGATTGTAATCAAAAACCAACAAACAAGCCAAGAGTTAACCAAAAAAAAACATTCGCGCGTGATGGAGGTAACATTTTTGTTATCAAAATGTGGGAGGGAAAGGGAGATCTGATCTAACAACTGAACCAAATCACTGAACTGAATCACCAAAACAAACGGCTAACATAATTCCAGTTGAACTTCATGCTGTTCAATGATTTTCATCACGCTGGCGGGGGGCATCTGATCTGTAAATAGATAATCGATTAAATTCATATTTCCCAAATTTACCATCGCGTTACGGCCAAACTTGGAGTGATCGGTTACCAGCATTACACAACGGGAGTTCTCGATAATCGCCCGCTTGGTGCGCACTTCATGGTAATCAAACTCCAACAATGAACCGTCCATATCAATGCCGCTGATACCAAGAATGCCGTAATCAAGACGGAACTGAGAGATGAAATCCAGTGTGGCTTCGCCAATAATCCCGCCATCTCGGGTACGCACTTCACCGCCCGCCAGAATCAGGCGGAAATCCTCTTTGGCGGTCAGCAACGTTGCCACATTCAGATTGTTGGTCACCACTCGTAGACCTTTATGGTTCATCAGGGCATGAGCCACCGCTTCGGGTGTAGTACCGATATCTATAAACAGTGTTGCACCGTCGGGGATTTGGCTGGCAACGCGTTGGGCGATACGGGCTTTTTCTTCCGACCACATCACTTTGCGATCGTTATAAGCCGCATTGACTGAGCTGGAAGGCAATGCCGCGCCACCATGATGACGGTGAATCTTGTTTTGGTCCGCTAAATCATTCAAATCACGCCGGATGGTTTGCGGGCTAACGGCAAAATGTTCCACTAACTCTTCAGTGCTGACGTAACCTTGTTGGCGTACCAGCTCGATAATCGCATCATGCCGCTGCGTTTGCTTCACGATAATCCCCTAATGCGCCTGGTTGTTCCAGGCAGTTATTGTGCGGTTCTTGCGCTGTTGCGCGTGTCCCAACAAGCCATTAATAACCCAATAATCAAACCTGACACATGGGCTGCGTTGGCAATCGATAAACCTAAAATATCGAAATATCCGGCAACCAGCCAGAGTACGGAAAAAGCCATCAAGCCACGCGGCAGCGAGATACCCCGTTCGGGGGCGCGTTCACCGGTCAACCAGACATAGCCCATTAATGCATATACCACACCAGACAAACCGCCAAAATTCGCGCCGCTGAACAATGATTGCCCCCAGCCACTGAACAAGGCTGAAACAATAGTTAATACCAGCAGCTTGCCGGTGCCAAGCCGTTTTTCCATCTGCCCGGCCAGATACCACCACCACATCAGGTTAAACAGGATATGCAGCAGCGAAAAGTGCAGCAGAGCATGGCTGACCCAACGCCAGACTTGCAGATATTGACTCTCGTCACGAGGCCAGGCAAGCCAGGACATTACTGCAAGATCGCCAACAAATTGCATTAATATATAGATGGCGATACAGAGTACCATCACTGACAGCGTCAGTGGCCCGGCCTGGCTACGTATGGTCTGGAGATAGGGAAAGCGCTGATAGTTTAAATCAGAATGCAGATTACCAGACTGCCAACTGGCGGCCTGATAGCGTGGGTTGAGGGGATCGAGTAGAAACTGTTCCAGCTCATGCTGCACCAACGGCAGTTGCTCGTCATCGGCGAGCCAAATCTCTGCGCCTTGGCTGTCACGACGCACTTCTAATGCCACATTGCGGGTGGCCATATAATCAACAAAGGCCTGCGCCAGACGTAGATTAGATATTGCTATTACACGAATCATATTGCCCATCGTCTAACGAGGTTTTAATCAAAGTGCTTAAAAATATCACAATCTGTCCACTCGTGGCGAATAGCTGACGATAAACGAGTTATAGAAATCAGGTAATTCCGTGAACAACTTCTTGCGGATAGCTTTTGGCCCAAGCCTCAAAACCGCCATCAATGCTGTAAACCGCCTCAAAACCTTGCTGGAGTAAATACTGAGCTGCCCCTTTGCTGCTATTACCGTGGTAGCACATTACCATCACGGGTTGCTCAAAATCGGTTTGCTGCATAAAAGGTTGCAGGCTGCCATTGGTCAGATGGAATGCATCTGGCGCGTGACCGGCTTCATAACTTTGTGGATCGCGGATATCAACTAAAACTGCTTTGTTTTCTTTTAGGCGGTTATAGGCCTGCTCAATACTGATTGTTTCAAACTGTTCCATATTGCTGTCTACCTTGCAAAAACGAGATCGAGGAGGAGATGCTATCCGCGATTATAATCACATTTCGCACAATAAAGACCAGAGTGAGTGTAGTGGTATTGGATGAGAGAGAACCTATTTAGCCGCGTTTTATTTGTTGATGCTCAATTGCCCTTTTTTAAAAGGGCAATTGAGTTTGCTGATAAAGCGATTAGTTGATTTGGAGGCCAGTGGGTGACAACGTTGATAGATTTTATCATTAGTCTGGAGCGGCCAACTTTTTGTTTAATTAATTCTGAACGTCAAATGCAAGTGTATAATATGTTTTGTTTGTTTCATATGTTTGTCTAAAAGGCGTGAAATTTTCATCACTATTAATTAGTGTTTCCTGTTTTGTATTGATTGGTTCAGGAAATAATACTGTATCCGCCAGCACATCAAAGCTCCAGATTCGCAAGTGGTCACTTTCGCCAAGCTCCTCGTTGATATTCGAGACAGGTAAACTCTCTGATGGAATTCCTTGGAATGTATTTCCGTGTTTATTTAGTGGGTTATGGGTATTCCATTCAGTTTTGTTTTCGCTATTTTTTGTATTGATGAGCTTGTTTGTAATCGTTCCAGGTTTAGAGAATGAATTATTCTGGAAAATTCCTTTAAAGAGCGTTCCTTGTTTATTTAGCGTGCTGTAATTATCTGATTTCGGTATGTTTAGGTTGTTTTTTATACCATTAATGTTTCCAGCCTCGGTGGATGAACTTTTTGAGAGTACGTCCAAGAACACTCCACCATATCTGTTCAGTTTAATGGGGGTATTCTTTATTGATTCTACCTTGATAGAAGTATTGGCAGTTATTTCTTCTTTTTTACCGATGGTATTCGGAGTGATTGCACGCAGACTTACTGTATTATATATAGGTCTCATCTATTCCACCTTTATTTAAATGCCAGAATAGTATGTTAAAACGGTTTTGAGATGGTTACTTTCAAAAAACGATTATCTATTTTTCCATAATATGTTAATACATAAGGTGATTATATAAATTGGGAATGTGTTTGATATATATAATACAATGAATTTATATTTTAACACTGCGGATGAGACACACAGTGTTAAGATAGTATTATTAAACATATCCCATCATCTGTAATAAACGCTGTGCTTGCTGTACCGCTTCCTGACGGTGGGCGACACCCAGTTTTTGATACAAGTTACGGATATGCGTTTTAATGGTGGTGGCAGCCACTGCCAACTCCCCGGCTATTTGGTCATTACTGTAACCCGAATAAATTAGCCCTAGTACCTGCCACTCACGTTGAGTTAGCGGGCTGGTGCGGATCAATTCAGGAACTTGTGGGTGAGTTAGCAGTTTATCGACGAATATCTCATCGAAATGAGCGAACTTGTGCCGATGATGTTGATTGATATCTTTTAAAATTCGCTGTGCACGATGCTGTTCCAGTTCGGGCAGTGCGTTGAGCTGGATCAGTTGACGCAACTGTTGCGCCATTGCTTCGCCTTCAATAACGAAATGACTGATAAAACCAGTGCGATTAGCTAAGGTGAGAGACTCAATCAGGGCTTTTTGTGCCTCACCTTTACGATCAGTCTGCCAGTAAAGAATGTTACTTAACAGCAAATTACGATTTAGATCGCTGGTCAGTCGCAAGCGACGGGCGTTTTCATTCAGCTCATCCAGTACCACTTCGGCTTCATTATAGCGGCCCAGCATGATCTGTATCCGCGCGATATTACGCCACTGGCCTTGCAAGAAGTGGTTATCGGCCATACCCGGTTTTTCTGCCTGCCGTAGCCAATTTGCTGCCGCAGCTTTATCCCCGGTCATTTGCCAGTGAATCACCCGCGGTTTATCTGCGTTAGTAATCCAGTCCAGATGATACTGGCTGCCGTGCTGAAGCACTTCGCAGCGCTGAATATACATATTGGCATTATCCAGATCGCCACGAGCCAGTGAACATTTTGACAGCATTGCCAGGCACTGTAATTGCTGCTGTGGCTGATAGTTAGCCAGAATTTCAATCCCTTTACGGGCCGCTTCTTCTGCTTCATCCAGCCGTGACCATGACCACAATATCTGGGAGCGAATCCGTAGCAGGAATTCATGCATCGGGAGCTGTTCAAGATGCTGCTCGCGGATAAGTTCAAAGGCTTTGTCCTGTGTCTCATACGCGGCTTGCAAGAAGCCCTGAGCAATCAGAATTTCGCTCTGTTGTAGCAATGCCCATAAAGCGTAGTGATAGGCTTCGTGGCGGCGTGCCATTTGCTCGGTTTGCTGCATCATGGGCAGCGCGCGGCTTAGCTCCCCTTTGCAATGGTGGACTTCACCGGTCACTGACGTTGCCACAATGCGGCTGTAAAAGTTCGCCATTGGTAGATATTTTAGCGCTTGAGTGGCCAGTTTTTCAGCGTCTTCCGGCTTACCGGCATTGATGGCAACCTGCGCTCGTAGCGCATCAAACTCGGCACGTAAAATCTCATCAACAGGAATTTTACGTTCCCGCATCGCCGATTCTGCCCGTTCGAGCAGCGTATTGACCTCGCTGTAGCGATGCTGGCTTTGTGCCAGCCAGGCTTGCAGCAATGCCAGTTCAGGATTTTGTACTAATAGGGAGTAAGGTAGGGCAACCAGACACTGTTCCAGCAACGCTAGTTCGCTGTGGTTAAACAAGGCCCAGGCATGTTGTAGCAAAATATCACGTAACATGCCGACATCACCGGCGGCTAAGGCATGGTGGATAGCTTCAGCCGGGTAACCCAGCGCCATCCAGCCCTCAGCGGCAGCATGATGTAATTCGGGTAGCTCTAGCGCCAATTCCCACTGGCAGCGTTGGCGCAGAAATGTGGCAAATAATGGATGAAAGCAGAACCATTCGCCGCTGTCATCCATGCGATGAATAAACAACCCTTGACGCTCCAACTCCTCCAACCGTTGCTGGCCGTTGTCTTCACCGGTCAGGCGCACAATCAAGGCATCATTCATTGAACGCAAAACTGAGCAGCGCAGCAGGAAGGCGCGGGCATTACTATCAACCTGATCCAACACTTCATCGACCAGATAATCTGATAAATGACTGGCATTCAGCCCGGCTAAACGTTTGGCGGATTTTTGCGCCGAGGAGTTCGGCTGGCGCGATGATAGTGCTATCAGTTGTAGCGCCGTCGCCCAACCTTCCACTTCATCACACAGGCGGCTACTGTCGCCTTGTTCCAGTGGTATAGAAAGACGGCAATCGAAGAATTGTTGCGCTTCCTGATGATTAAACGCGAGCTGTTGTGTTCCCAGTTCCAGCAATTGGTCGCGAACCCGCAGGTTAGCGATACCCAATGGTGGCAAGGTGCGCGACAGTAAAATTAGCGTTAGATTTTCGGGCTGATGGCGTAGGAAAAAGCGCATGGATTCATGAATCGCATCATTGGTAATCAAATGATAATCATCAATCACCAGATAAAGCGGGCCATCCCAATCAGATAATTCGATAAATAACTGAGCAAACAGCGCGGAGAGACTGGCATATTGGTGCTTCTGACTGAGTGCCTCACTTTTGCTGCAATGCCCTCCCGTCGCTTGCTGTACCGCCGCTATCAGATAGGTCGCGAATCGTTCCGGCTGATTATCGCTTTCATCCAGCGAATACCAACCGAGATCTGATTGATCAGCAGCCCATTGAGCGATCAACGTGGTCTTGCCGTAACCGGCTGGGCAATTGATCAAGGTCAGGCGATAGTTTGCCACGCCTGATAACTTTACCAGCAGGCGGTCGCGCATCACGGTATTTTGCAGCCGTACCGGGCGGCTCAGTTTTGAGGGGATCAGCATACAGCGTCCGGTTTGAGAAATATCCGGTGAGAAGAATTCCCTGCGGCTAAGATATCCATTAGGTGGTTACAGGCATTCATAAGAGTAATTATTTTTAGCCTCGTAATTAATCAGCACTGCTAAGGTCTGATAACAGTCATGTTATTGCAATAGTGTTAATGTTTCCTATGGCTGTAAGTTGCACCGGATCACAATTTTAGCTACGCCCTGCGACTCATCCCCAGCTAATCCCCCGGCAGGATGATGCTCTTGCCCATTCTCATTGGCAGGATAAGGGTAAAATTACCCAACTCACAGGATAGAGACCTCCCTATGTCACAGCCTATGCTTAAAAAGGACGATTTCCTGGCCGCACTGACCCGCCAATGGCAGCGCTTTGGCCTAACCTGCGCGCAGCAAATGACCCCGCATCAGTGGTGGGAAGCGGTCAGCGCAGCGTTAGCCGAACAATTATCCGCGCAACCGGCACCGGGCAAGAACCAAAAAGTGCAGCGTCATGTTAACTACATTTCGATGGAGTTTTTAATTGGCCGTTTAACCGCCAATAACCTGATTAACCTGGGTTGGTATGACCAGGTCGAGGCGCTGCTGGCTGAGCAGCAGGTTAATCTGAGTGACCTGTTAGAGCAGGAAACCGACCCCGCATTGGGTAATGGTGGCCTTGGCCGTTTGGCTGCCTGCTTCCTTGACTCGATGGCGACAGTTGAACAGCCCGCCACCGGTTATGGCCTGAACTATCAATATGGCCTGTTCCGCCAATCGTTCAGTGAATGCAAGCAACAGGAAGCGCCAGATAATTGGCTGCGCGAGAGCTATCCGTGGTTCCGCCACAATGCGGCCTTGGCGGTAGATGTTGGCTTTGGTGGCAAACTGGAGAAACAGGCTGATGGCCGCCAACAGTGGCACCCTGAGTTTACGCTGCGCGGTGAAGCCTGGGATTTACCGGTGCTGGGCTTTCGTAATGGGGTGACACAACCATTGCGGTTATGGCAGGCAACTCATCGGCATCCATTTGATTTAACTAATTTTAATGACGGTAAATTCCTGCTGGCCGAGAAAAATGGCGTTGAAGCAGAAAAGCTGACTAAAGTGCTGTACCCCAATGACAACCATCTGGCGGGTAAACGCCTGCGCCTGATGCAGCAATATTTCCAGTGCGCTTGTTCGGTGGCGGATATCTTACGTAAGCACCATCTGGCGGGCCGCAAGCTGGCTGAATTGCCTGATTATGAAGTTATTCAGTTGAATGATACTCACCCGACCATCGCCATTCCTGAAATGCTGCGCATATTGCTGGATGAACATCAACTGAGCTGGGATGCGGCGTGGGCGATTACCCGTAAAACTTTCGCCTATACCAACCACACTCTGATGCCAGAAGCCCTTGAGTGCTGGGATGAAAAACTGGTACGCAGCTTACTGCCACGCCATTTCGTTATTATCAAACAGATCAATGCGCAGTTTAAGAAATTGGTCGATAAACAATGGCCGGGCGATGATGCTGTCTGGGCCAAGCTAGCAGTTCATCACAATAAACAGGTGCGGATGGCTAACTTGTGTGTGGTCAGCGGTTTTGCGGTCAATGGTGTGGCGCAATTGCATTCAGACCTGGTTATCAAAGATTTATTCCCAGAATATTATCAATTATGGCCAAATAAATTCCACAATGTGACTAATGGTATTACGCCGCGCCGCTGGTTGAAACAGTGCAATCCGGCGTTGTCCGGCCTGATTGATGAAACGCTGAAAGTGGAGTGGGCCAATGATCTGGATGCATTAGCCGGGCTTGAGCCTTATGCCGAAGATAAGGCGTTCCGCACTCGCTATCAGCAGATTAAATATGACAACAAAGTTAAGTTGGCTGAATACGTTAAACGGACGATGGGGCTGGTGATTAATCCGGATGCCATCTTTGATGTGCAGATTAAGCGGTTGCATGAATATAAACGTCAGCATCTGAACCTGTTGCACATTTTATCGCTGTACCGCCAGATCCGCGATAACCCTGCGTTGGATATCGCCCCGCGTGTATTCCTGTTTGGGGCTAAAGCCGCACCGGGCTATTATTTGGCTAAAAATATTATTTATGCGATCAATCAGGCGGCAGATAAAATTAACAACGATCCGATCGTTAAAGATCGTCTGAAAGTGGTCTTTATCCCAGATTACAAAGTTTCAGTTGCGGAGTTGATGATCCCGGCGGCGGATGTATCTGAGCAGATCTCCACTGCCGGTAAAGAAGCCTCTGGTACTGGCAATATGAAACTGGCACTCAATGGCGCACTGACGGTTGGCACGCTGGACGGTGCTAACGTTGAAATAGCTGAACAGGTGGGCGACGAGAATATCTTTATATTCGGTAATACCGTTGAACAGGTAAAAAGCATTCTGGCCAAAGGTTATAAGCCACAGAAGTACTTAAAAGCGAATGCACATCTGAAAAGTCTTCTCGATGAGCTGGCCAATGGTGCATTTAGCCAAGGCGACAAACACGCATTTGACATGATGCTGCATAGCCTGGTGGAAGGAGGCGACCCTTATCTGGTGCTGGCTGATTTCGCTTCATATTGTCAGGCGCAGAAACAAATTGATGCCCTGTACCGTGATAAGGATGAATGGACCCGCCGTACCATTCTTAACACTGCCCGGGTAGGGATGTTCAGTTCTGACCGTTCAATTCGCGATTATCAAACGCGAATCTGGCAAGCCAAACGTTAAGGAGAAGACTGCATGGATCGTAAATCGCTCGATCAAGCAGCAACACTGGCAGGGATAGCCGCCAATTACATTAATGCTCATGGTAAGCCACAGGCTATTTTGCCGGAAACCAAACAGCAGTTGTTGGCGGCTATGGGGCGTGCGTGCGCCCTTGATCACTCTCAGACAGAAAGCACACCTATACCGGTGGTGAAAGTATTTACTTTTGGCAGCCCGATGCAATTGCCAATGGCGGGTTCAGGCGATTATCACTGGCAGTTACAGACAGAAAAAGGTGAGTTGCACCAAGGGCGTATCAGTGCCAAGAAAACGCTGACATTGCCAGCATCGTTGCCTCAGGGTTATCACCGTTTGATTCTGGAACAAGGCTTACAGCAGTGGCAGTGCTCGGTGATAGTGGCCCCGAAACGCTGCTATGAACCCAATGCGTTGTTGGCAGGGAAAAAACTGTGGGGAGCCTGCGTCCAACTCTATACTTTGCGCTCTGAACGCAACTGGGGTATCGGTGATTTCGGCGACTTAAATCAAATGTTGGGGCAGGTGGAGGAACGTGGCGGTGCATTTATTGGTTTAAATCCGATACATGCGTTATATCCGGCTAATCCCCACAGTGCCAGCCCTTATAGCCCTTCTTCACGGCGTTGGCTGAATGTGATTTATATCGACGTCAATTGCGTGGATGAGTTCAAGCACAGCGAAGCGGCTCAGATGTGGTGGCATCAACCCGAAACACAAAGCGCACTGGCTAAAGCCCGTGCCAGTGAGTGGGTTGATTATCCGCAGGTGATGCAATTCAAGCTGACCGCTCTGCGTCTGGCATTTCCCCTGTTTACCGCGCGCAAAGCAAAAGATATGCGGGTGCAGGCATTCCGCCAGTTTGTTGAGCAGGGCGGAAGCAGCCTGCATCAACAGGCGGCCTTTGATGCGTTACATGCCCATTTGAGTGAAAACGATCCCATGATGTGGGGCTGGCCGGTGTGGCCAGAGAAGTATCGTGACGGTCACAGCAGTGCTGTGGTTGATTTTTGCCGCGACCATGCCGATGACGTGAACTTCTATCTGTGGTTGCAGTGGTTGGCGGCCAGCCAGTTTGACGACTGTTTTCGCGACAGTCAGACGCGAAAAATGCCGATTGGTTTGTACCGTGATTTGGCGGTTGGAGTGGCAGAAGGCGGGGCGGAAACCTGGTGTGATCGCGAGTTATATTGCCTGAAAGCCTCGGTAGGCGCCCCCCCCCGATATTTTAGGGCCGCTGGGTCAGAACTGGGGGCTACCACCAATGGACCCGCATGTGATGGCCGCTCGCGCCTATCAGCCGTTTATTGATTTGCTGCGTGCCAATATGACCAGTTGTGGCGCGCTACGCATTGATCATGTCATGGCATTGTTGCGTTTATGGTGGATACCTTATGGGCATACTGCCGATCAGGGCGCTTACGTAAAATACCCGGTGGACGACTTGCTGGCGGTGTTGGCATTGGAAAGTCAGCGCCACCACTGCATGGTTATCGGTGAGGATTTAGGCACGGTGCCGGTAGAGATCGTCGGTAAGCTGCGCGACAGCGGGGTGTATTCCTATAAAGTGCTCTATTTTGAACACGACAGCGAAAACACGTTCCGCGCGCCACAGTCTTACCCGGTACAAGCGATGGCAACCATTACCACCCATGACCTGCCGACACTACGTGGTTACTGGCAAAGTGATGACCTGACCTTAGGGAATAAGCTGGGGTTATATCCGGACCCACAGATATTAAAGCAACTTTATCTTGATCGGGAACGTGCGAAACAAGGTTTGCTGGAAGGGTTGCATCATTATGATTGTGTGCCGAAAAAAGTGGGCCATAAAGCGTCGTTACTTGTCATGAGTCCGGTGCTCAATCGTGGTTTACAACGTTATGTTGCAGACAGCGCCAGCGCCTTATTGGGGTTGCAACCCGAAGACTGGCTGGATATGGCGACGCCAGTTAACATCCCCGGTACCAGTGATGAATATCCAAACTGGCGGCGCAAACTGAGTGTAACGTTGGAAGAGATGTTTGCTGACAGCCAGATTAATCGCTTATTGAAAGATTTGGATAAGCGCCGCAAGCGTGTCTCGGCGGGGTGATCTTTTAGGTCGTACAAAGGATGATTAGGTGATGGTTCGGTTGACATGAGATTGGCGCTCACACAACCCTTGATGCCTCAACCAGTTAAGGGTGCGTGGGCGCGTACCCTTAACAATCCCGTTTGTCGGCAATATTCCTGACTGCGCTCAACGTCAAAAGACATACTTCAAGCGATGTACGCGAGCGCCGCTGTAGCGCCAGGGACGCAGGATAAGGTTTGTTAGCCGTCTAATATTAGCCAAAGTCATCGGTGTTACAGCAAGGCAGCAAACGAGCAAGTCCCGATGAGCTGACTCAGGTCAGTGACTCGGGTGCGCGAGCGCCGCTAACACAGCTGTAGCGCCAGGGACGCAGGATAAGGTTTGTCAGCCGTCTAATATTAGCCAAAGTCATTGGTGTTACAGCAAGGCAGCAAACGAGCAAGTCCCGATGAGCTGACTCAGGTCAGTGACTCGGGTGCGCGAGTGCCGCTAACACAGCTGTAGCGCCAGGGACGCAGGATAAGGTTTGCTAGCCGTCTAATATTAGCCAAAGTCATTGGTGTTACAGCAAGGCAGCAAACGAGCAAGTCCCGATGAGCTGACTCAGGTCAGTGACTCGGGTGCGCGAGCGCCGCTAACACAGCTGTAGCACCAAGGACGCAGGATAATTAGTAATAAGAGTGCTCGCCGCGCTGATGCTCGGTCAAATCTCTCACGCCCTTCAATTCTGGGAATTTCTGCAACAGCTCTTTCTCGATGCCTTCTTTCAGGGTGACATCGACCATAGAACAACCATTGCAACCGCCACCAAACTGCAAAATAGCCAAGGCATCTGGTGTGATTTCCATCAGTGTTACACGACCACCGTGACCCGCTAATTGCGGGTTAATCTGCGATTGCAAAACATACTCAACCCGTTCCATCAGCGGCGCGTTGTCATCCACTTTACGCATTTTTGCGTTAGGGGCTTTCAGTGTTAGCTGAGAACCTAGCTGGTCCGTCACGAAATCGATTTCAGCGTCTTCCAGATAAGGTTTACTCAGTTCATCAACATACGCTGATAACTGCTCGAATTTCAGTACGGTATCTGTCGCTTCAACGGCATCCGGTGGGCAGTAAGACACTCCGCACTCAGCGGTTGGTGTACCGGGGTTGATAACAAATACACGAATTTGGGTGCCTTCTTCTTGATTTGCCAACAGTTTGGCAAAATGGGATTGTGCTGCGTCTGTTATTGTGATCATGGCATCTGCTCAATAGTTGACTATTCTTGTCGGTTATAATACGCCCATTGTTGGGGTGACTACAAGGTTCGGCAGATACACCAAACCTGCAATGAGGCGATCCCCTGCGCCCATAGTAGCTTGGCAATCTCATTCAGTGTACTGCCGGTCGTCATAACATCATCCAGCAAAGCAATATGTTGGCCCCGTAGAGATTCAGTACAACGAAATATTCCCCGCAGGTTTCTGCGCCGAGCTGTGGCTTTCAATTGCTGTTGTGGCGGCGTGGCGCGTATTCGCTGTAATGTCTTGTTGCTATAGTGGCAACCAAGCCAGTGAGCCAATGGGCGTGCCAACAGGTCAGTTTGGTTATATCCACGCCGCCAGCAACGCCCATGATGTAGAGGTACGCTGATAATCTGTTGCGGGCGGATGACATTGCCTGCACGCCAGGCATCAAGCCAGCGCAGTAGCAGTAAACGCGCCAATACCGGTGCGAGTTGCATCACGCCATCATATTTAAGTTTCTTTATCAGCCCGCTCAGTGGTGGGGCATAATCACCAACAAAGGTGATACTCAGCCAGCGGGGTGATTTGTTCAGACAGCGGCCACAAGGTAGAACGGCGTGGCTTGCGGGTAAACCACAACGGGGGCAGCAAAGCGGTAAAACAGGTAAGTTGTGTCGGCAATAACAGCATATGCCATGTAGGGGGTGGTATAACGACTGCTGGCATAGCCAACACCGGCTGACGATGGTTAGCATGGTTATCTTCCTTGATAAATGATATATGACGAGGCTAAGGCAACAGGATATTAACGTATGAAACAGCTTTATTGGTATACCTGCGGTGAAGGCGATTGCGATCTTGTGTTGTTGCACGGATGGGGGCTGAATAGCGAGGTCTGGCGTTGCATAATTGATCGACTTTCGCCGCATTTTCGTCTGCATTTAGTTGATCTTCCCGGCTACGGTCGTAGCAGCGATTTTGGCCCAATGTCACTGGCTGATATGGCTGGGATAGTTTTAGAACCGGCCCCACCACAGGCATTGTGGCTTGGCTGGTCAATGGGAGGGCTGGTGGCTAGCCAAATTGCCCTGAGTCATCCGGAACGTGTTCACGGGCTAATTACGGTGTCATCTTCACCGTGTTTTGCCGCTCATGATGAATGGCCCGGTATCCGGCCGGAAGTGCTGGCAGGGTTCCAGCAGCAACTCAGCGAAGACTTTCAGCGTACGGTTGAACGTTTTCTGGCGCTGCAAACGTTGGGTACGGAAAGTGCGCGCCAAGATGCACGCTTGTTGAAAGCGGTTGTTTTGACACATCAAATGCCAGCATCTGATGTGCTGAACGGTGGGTTGGAAATTCTGCGAACGGCGGATTTACGTGCGCAGTTGTCCAATTACACGCAGCCTTTTATGCGTATCTATGGTCACCTGGACGGTTTGGTGCCACGTAAAGTTGCCGCGTTGTTAGACCACGCCTGGCCACACTCGCAATCCGTGGTGATGAAAGGGGCAGCTCATGCGCCATTTGTTTCTCATCCTGATGATTTTACAAAACTAATCCTGGACTTTTCGCAACAGAATTACGTGTAGTTCTGGGGTGATTAACGCACTTTAACGTGACTCCAGCGACAGGAAAGCACCGAAATGAATAAGCCAATTGGATTTAATCAGTTATTTAATGGCTAAATATCGAATCTGCTCAATAATTAAAAAGGTTAAATCGGACGTGACTCATTGAAGGTGTCAATGACACTTTCATTTGAGGCCGTTTCTCTGGGGTTGTGGGGCGAGAATTGAGTTTCGCACTACGTCAGCCAACCATCTGAATTAAATCAATATTATATTGTTGCGCTGAGATTTTTAGATACGCATTAATCATTCAATTGCGAGGTGTTCAGTATGAAGTTTATGAAAAATTTGGCGGTAGCTCTGGTGGTAACGGGAGTTTCTTTCGGTGCAATGGCAGCTAAAGAAATTACCAAAGAAGAAGCGAAAAATTACGAGAAAATCGGCACTATTTCCAGCTCTGGCGAAGCTACATCGCCAATGGACGTAAAAGAAGAATTATCGAAACTGGCAGATGAGAAGGGCGGTAAGTACTATGTGATCACTGCTGAGCTCGAGAAGAAGAAGTTTGATGCGACGGCTGATGTGTACAAATAGCCATGAGCCGGAGATGCCCTCGGGCATCTCCACTTTGTTTTAATGATGGTCTTTTAACTGATAAATCACAGTGTTACATTGATTGTGCCCTTCAGAGCAATGCTTACAACTGCCTGTCAGACACCCGCTGCTATCCTGCTCAATACGTTCAATCTTGCCCATCACCGTGAGCTTCTCCAGCATGGCTTCAACCAGAGATAAAGGCGTTGCTAACTGTTGGCTGAGCTGGCTTGCGCCAATGCTGCCGCTGAGGGCAATTGCATCGCGTAATTGTAGTAAGCTGGCCATTGCGTCTCCTGTTTTATTGAAAACGATCAGTGGCAGTCATTGCCTGAATTTTGGCAACAACTGGTTGGTTGACTGTTTTGTAATCTGAGGGTGACCCGGCTGCGCGCGCGGCGTAATCCAAACAGAATCAGCGCATTAATCACAATCACCAACGCGATAATACTTATGCTCTGCTGTGGATGGTCGCGCAAGGTGGCTGCCTGATAGAACAGCGTTGCCAGAGAATAAGCGACATTCAGCCCCCACAGGATCGAGAAAGTCATCCAACCTCGGCTAGTTTCACGCGCAATCGCCCCCATAACAGAGACGCAAGGCACATACAGCAGCACAAATATCAGATAGCTGTAAGCCGAAATACTGGAGCCAAATTTGCTGCTCATCACGCCCATTGAGCCGGTCGCCATCTCACCATCGCCTTTACTGGCTTCAATCGGGTTAGCTAATACGCTGAGACTGAAGGTATCTTTTAAGCCCTGCCAGGTGGTATGAACCGCGCCGGACAACTCATTCAGTAAATTGAAGTTCTCGGCATCAAAGGGTTCATTTTTGATCTGTTCAGCGGTATAGAGGGTGTTTAGCGTCCCTACCACCACTTCTTTCGCCATCGCACCCGTCACCAGCCCGACGGTCGCTTGCCAGTTATCTGCATGAACCCCCATCGGTGTCAGTAAGGGGGTTAGCACTTTACTGACGGAAGCCAGTGCAGAGTCATTGATACTATCCACCGCTTTACCGCTGAAAGAGAAGCTATTCAGGCCACCAATGAAGATACTGGCGATCACAATGACTTTCCCGGCGCGCAGCACAAAGCCTTTCAGCCGTTGCCAGGTTTGTAGTAACAAACTTTTCAGATGGGGCACATGGTAGACCGGCAGCTCCATCACAAAGGGGGAAGCTTCGCCACGCATAATGGTGTATTTCAGTACCAGCCCGGTGAGGATGGCTACCACGATACCGAGCAGATAAAGAGAGAAGACGATGCTGGCCCCGTCCTGGCCGAAGAAGGCGGCGGCGAATACGGCAAAGATAGCCAGCCGTGCGCCACAAGACATAAAGGGAGCCATCATGATGGTAATCAACCGCTCACGTTGTGCATCCAGTGTCCGCGCGCCCATGATAGACGGCACGTTACAACCGAAACCGACAATCAGTGGTACAAATGATTTGCCCGGCAACCCTAATGCCTGCATCAGGCGGTCCATCACGAAAGCAGCACGCGCCATGTAGCCGGAATCCTCCAAAAATGAGAGGAACAGATACATCATGCCAATCTGCGGCACCAGCGGCAGCACGGTATTAATCCCGCCCCCCACCCCTTGAGCGAGGAATACGGTTAGCCACTGCGGAAAGTGCAAGGTATGGCCGACCCATTGTAGTCCTTGAATAAAGATAGCCGCTGAGCCGATATCAAAAATAGGTTGCAGCGCGCCACCGATATTTATGGCTAATACGAACATTAAATACATCACGAACAGGAATATCGGCACCCCTAGCCAGCGGTTAAGGATCACCTTATCCAGGGCTTGCGTCAGGCGGTTTGGCTCCGCCTGTTGTGAGTTACCGACCGCGTCGCAGATGCGGGCAATACTCTGGTAGCGGGCATCGGCGATCACCAACTCAGGATCTTCGTGTTGAGATTCATGCAGTTGTTGGCGCGCCTGTTCAACCCGATTGGGGGCCACACCGGCCCGCGCCAGGCTGTAAATATCACCTTCGAGAATTTGCAGTGCCAGCCAGCGGCGCTGTTGAACCGGCCATGCTTCTGGCATTTCCTGAACGAGCTTTTCGACTTCAGTGAGAAGAACCGGCGGATAGCTGACTAATGCCCTAAAGGTGGCGGGCTGAAACTCATCAATACTGCTTTTTAATTCATTGATACCCTGCCCACGGGTGGAAACCAGCGGGATAACCGGGCAACCCAGTTGTTGAGATAATGCTTTTATATCAATTTCAATATGTTGGCTCTTGGCAATATCCAACATATTGAGTGCAACGATGCAGGGGATGCCCAACTCAAGTAGTTGCAGCGTCAGGTAGAGGTTGCGCTCCAAATTGACGGCATCAATCACGTTGATCAGCAGGTCTGCTTCGCCACTTAAAATATAGTGACAGGCAATTTGCTCATCTAGCGAGGTTTGCTCTGAAATGGTGGTCAGAGAGTAGGTTCCTGGCAAATCGACCAATGTCACCTGATGCTGCGCCGTGTTGAAGTGGCCTTCCTTGCGCTCAACGGTGACCCCCGCCCAGTTACCAACACGTTGTCGTGCGCCAGTTAACTGGTTAAAAAGTGTGGTTTTACCCGCATTAGGGTTACCGATCAAGCCAATGGTGAGTGCTTTCATGATCCAACGTGATATCAATAAATTAAAATCAGGCTCCGCAGGGGGGTTCACACCCGACCTGGCAGCCAAAAGAAGATGTTAACCCGAAATATTAGGGTTGCAGGTCCAGCGTGAGCAGGTCTAAATCTTTTTTGCGTACCACTAAACTGACTCTGCGGGTTTCTATCTGAATGGGGTCACCTAATGGGGCGAGGCGAACAACATTAAATGAGGAGCCAGGTAACATACCCAGTGACAGCAGTTTCTGCCGGTAAGCCGGGCTGATTTCAGGGGAGAAACCAACGATTTTGTAGGAGCGTTGCGGGATAAGATGCATGTAAGCCTCTCGTGATAACGCATTGGCGAACCAGAATCTAGAGTGATTATACTCTAAAAGCTAATGGGTAAAATAATAATAGTAAGAATCGTTTTCATGTTCAACTCAGGTTGAATACTGAAAGGTAAGTATTCGTTACAGTTTTATTTTTATAATTAATGAGTCTGATTTCTATTTACGCTTGTTTTACCATCAAACTGCAATAATCGCAAATGAGAACGATGAGTTAAATCAGTTAACTAATTGTTTCTATAAGTTTATATCTGTACGTGAAAAGAGCGTCAGATAACATAGTAGAATCACCGTGAGATTAGGGTATTAACATTAGAATTCTAATTAACATGCGGAATACTATCGTAACTATTTATAAAATCATCGTAATAGTAGACCCCATTATGCTGCTATTTGTTAAATGGAATGTTAAATAAAGCCAGAAAATTCGATATGACTTATCATCATCCGCAGGAAAAATAATTGCCCGTTAATTGATTTAAAGAATTATTTATGGGTTTTATAGAAGAAAAGGATATGAAAAAACGCTCGGCAGGAGAGAATATTGGCAATAAGCCAATAAAGCAGGGCCACAACGTCTGAACTGCGGCCCTGCTATAAACGATTAACGCTTCTTCAAGGCCGCGGCCAGTGCATCACTCATGGCGCTATTGCCACCTGCGCTGCTGTCTGCTCGCCCTTTTGCCGGAGCGCGGTTGCTTGAGTCATTCGCGTTACGCGGGCGGCCAGCGCCACGGTTATCATTACCGGTGCTGCCACGACTGTCGCTGCTGCTACCCCGGCGCGAACCACTTTCACCCGGTTGTTCATCAAGGCGCATAGTCAGTGCGATGCGCTTGCGCTGCAAATCCACTTCCATCACTTTCACTTTGACGATATCACCAGCTTTCACCACTTTATGCGGGTCATCGACGAACTTATCGGCCAGTGAAGAGATATGCACCAGGCCATCCTGATGAACACCAATATCCACAAAGGCACCAAAATTGGTCACGTTGGTGACAGAACCCTCAAGGATCATGCCCGGCGTCAGATCGTTGAGTGTTTCCACACCTTCAGCGAAGGTGGCGGTTTTGAACTCAGGGCGCGGGTCACGGCCCGGTTTTTCCAGCTCACGCAGAATATCAGTGACCGTCGGGACACCAAACTTCTCGGTGGTGAAATCGCGCGCATTCAGATTGCGCAGCGCCGAGGAATTCCCCATTAAATCCTGCAATGCTTGCTCGGTGGCGGCCAGAATACGCTCGACCACCGGATAGGCTTCCGGGTGAACGGTTGAGGCATCCAGCGGGTTGTCGCCATGATTGATACGCAGGAAGCCCGCACACTGCTCGAAGGCTTTTGGCCCCAAACGGCTGACTTTTAGTAATTGGTCACGGTTATGGAATCGGCCATTTTCATCACGCCAATTCACGATGTTTTGCGCCATCATGCGGGTTAAACCGGCTACTCGGGCCAGCAATGGCACTGATGCGGTATTCAGATCTACACCGACGGCGTTTACGCAGTCTTCCACCACCATATCCAGTTTTTTCGCCAATTGGTTTTGGCTGACATCATGTTGATACTGGCCGACACCGATAGATTTCGGATCGATTTTCACCAGTTCGGCCAATGGGTCTTGCAAGCGGCGAGCGATGGAAACCGCCCCACGAATGGAAACGTCCAGGTCAGGGAATTCCAGCGCTGCCAGCTCTGAGGCGGAATAAACGGACGCCCCCGCTTCGCTGACAATCACTTTTTGCGCGGTAACCGCCGGATACTGCTGTTGCAGTTCGGTAAAGAAGCGTTCGGTTTCCCGTGACGCGGTGCCGTTACCAATAGCCACTAATTCAACCTGATGCTTGATGCACAGCGCGGCGACCACGGCGGCGGCTTTTGCTGCCTGGCCGGTGTGAGGATAGATGGTATCGAAGGCGACCAGCTTCCCGGTTGCGTCAACCACGGCCACTTTTACCCCGGTGCGCAGACCAGGATCGAGACCCATTGTGGCGCGCATTCCCGCCGGTGCGGCCATCAGCAGGTCTTGCATATTACGGGCGAAAACGTTAATTGCTTCATCTTCAGCACGTTCACGCAGGGTACTCATCAGCTCGGTTTCCAGATGCAGCAGCACCTTGATGCGCCACGTCCAGTTGACCACGGCTTTGCGCCAGGCATCTGCTGGCGCGCCATTTAGCCGCAAATCCAGATGATTGATAATGATCTGCTCACCCTGACTCTCTCGCGGTGGTTCATCAAACTGCGGATCAGGATTCAATGCCAGTTGCAGCACACCTTCATTACGGCCACGGAACATCGCCAGCGCACGGTGAGAAGGCACCTGAGCGATTGGCTCGTGATGGTTAAAGTAATCGCGGAATTTGGCCCCTTCCTGCTCTTTACCTTCCACCACTTTGGCCACCAGATGGGCGTTTTTCCACAAATACTGGCGCACTTTTGCCAGTAAGGACGCATCTTCAGCAAAGCGCTCCATCAGGATGTAGCGTGCGCCATCCAGTGCCGCTTTAGTGTCAGCCACACCTTTATCGGCATCAATATAGGTGAGGGAAACCTGTTCAGGGTCTTGTTGTGGATCATGCCACAAACTGTCTGCCAAGGGTTCCAGACCGGCTTCAATCGCAATCTGCCCACGGGTACGGCGCTTTGGCTTATAAGGGAGGTACAGGTCTTCCAGCTCGGTTTTACTCATGGTGCCATTGATGGCCCCGGCCAGTTGCTCGGTGAGCTTGCCCTGATCTTCAATGGATTTAAGAATGGTTTGGCGGCGGTCTTCTAACTCACGCAAATAACCCAAACGGCTTTCCAACTGGCGCAATTGGGTATCATCCAACCCGCCGGTAACTTCTTTACGATACCGTGAAATAAATGGCACGGTATTACCTTCATCCAGCAGGTGTATCGCGGCACTAACTTGCTCCGGTCGCGCCTGTATTTCGCTTGCAATAATGCGGCTCAGTTGTTCATTCATAAGTCTGATGTCAATTCTGATAGTGAGTAGGGGAAACGGCTAATGACAGTTATACGGATTGCGGCAAAAAATTGCCAGTACTGCGGTTATCGCGGCGAGCCCAGAGAGCCAGAGAAAATATAGTGAGACATTTCCACTTTGCAGCAGGAAAGCCAACAACCTCATCCCCAGAATATTGCCTAACGAATCACCCAGTGTCGCTGACAGTGATAGCAAACCAAAATAGGTAGCGAAACGGTCATGCTCGGCAAATGCAGCATTATTTGCATCTGCGCTGGGCATATACACCATAAGAGCCAGGGAGAAAACCCCCGCCGCCCATAGAATCAGCACCATATCCTGAGCAAGATAAATCAGGAAAAAAGAAACAGAGAATAACATCAGAGCGACGGCAGGATAATAAGCTGGGATATGCTGATTAATATAGAGACTGACCCAATGCTGCAACACCATGACATATAGCGCTTCCACGATAAAAAACAGTGTCAGATTACTTTCGTCATCCAATGTCTCGCGGGTATAGAGAGGGATGGTGGAATAAAGTTGGGCATGCAGCATCCATAACAAGCTGTTGACCAGCAGGAAGCGGCAGTAATTGCGATTTTTAAAGGGCTTGAGCCAGTCAGCGAGTGCCAGGTGCGGAGCTGGGAGCGGTTTGCACTCAGACCCCGAGATGTATGCCAGGCAATAGACCAGCAATAATATATAGAGGCCACCGATAATCCAATACAACCCTTGGGGCCAATAGCGCAGTATTTCAAAGCCGATGATAGGGGCAATCAATGCAGCGCCATTCATTAAGATATAGAGAAAGGAGTAATCAGCCGAGCTTGCCGCATTGTGCGACCGAAGCTGTTTCTGGCTGGCAATAAAGGACTGAGTCAGTAAGACAACTGAGGACACACCCACTCCAGCGATACACAGGCACCAAGGGGCGAATTTCCCCATGAGAGAGTTCGACGATGCTAATAAAAAGCCACTGGCGGCGATACCTAGTGCGAAAATCAGGCCAGAACGAAAAGTCAGGCGATCAAACCACGGCCCCAGCGCCACTTTGGATAACCGTGAAACTAAAATGTAGCCAAACATAATGGCGCTGACAGTGGTAATAGGAAAACGTAAATGTTCATGGAGATAAGTGGAAAACGTCGTCATCAGCACATAATAAGCCAGAGAGGAGCCAACAAAAATGACAGCAATTGGCTGCATCGGTTGAGGGCGTTTCCATAACCGCATCAATGAGTGGCCTAAGCAGATCGACGGCTACGGTGGCCTTCACCCAGGGGTTGATGCAAATAAACATCCAGTAGGTGGCATTGCCAGAGATAAAGCGCTTCAGTAAAACCACAGGCGAATCTCAATGCTGCCCCGGCAATGGTTATCGGCAAGGCGCCATAGCAAGCTGAGAATAAACTTAATGAATTGAGATGGTCATACTCTTCATCGGTTTCGGCATGTGCTATCAGCGGCATGACAACATCGTTATGCAAAGCATGTTGAGCCGCCACATGGTGATAAAACTGGCGAGTTTCCTCAACTCGCCGCGCCGTTTTCTCCAGAACGGCCACGCAACTCTTATAGATGAAAGGGTGCTGTTTAGCTGCCATCTGCAAGAACCGGCGAATGCCCTGGGTGCTGGGTAGCGGCAATAAGTGTTCTTCTAATGCTGGCAATTGATGAGCATGTCGAAAACGCGTTGCGCTGACTTTAAACAAATAGGGATGATCCCATTCCTCTGATAAATGAACTATGCACTTATTAATCAGTAATGGCTCATTGGTGTGGGCTAATACGGTGCCTAAATGTTGGATAACACTGTGGGTATGGTGATAATTCTCAATTGCCCAAGCGTAAAGAGTATTGAGATTGTTAGGAGAGTCTGGATTATTCATCTTTTGCCAAAATGGATCAAAATATAAGGCGTCGGCCCAAAGATTCAGTTCTTTATTAATGGCTTCAGCGGCCATGCTGGCAGCAATGTAATCGGCATCGGGGGGAAAGGGGTAAAGCATCATATTCTGGTCAAGAAATGCGATAAAATTGTTGCTGAATTCCTCGCAACAACCCGCTTCTTGCAGTGCCCGTTCAGGATCTCTATGGGCTGAAAGCTGGGAGGTAAAAAAAGTGTTGATATCGGTGTCAAGCAACTCGACAACCTGTAGCCTTGAAGTCAGGCGCAACCTGTGTTCCTGAACATGCTCAATGCTGACTGAGTTTTTCAATAGCATACTTTCCTCCTAATCTTTGCTCGGTTTATGCTGCCGAGGTTACACACCGTGCAACCAATCCATTTTTAGGCGAGGGAAAGGCAATTGTTTATTGACATAAAAAATGCTTATTCCCCGATAAAATAAATGAAATTGATCCCCCAGCGAGGCCAGGTTAATCAAACTGGTATCTAAATCCCGTTGTAAACGTGGCCCCAAAATATCGGCACAGGCTTTGCCATAACGGCCACTATAGGGGTAACCATAGCGCTGAGTCGCAGGAATACTGGCAAATGATATTTCGTTGCTGGCAGCTTCGGCGACTCACTTTCCGTTCTAAAACTCACTGGTTAAAAAGTCAACACCGCCAGTTTCAAATGAGAGAAACTACAGCTCCCTTGCGAACAAGGTGTAACGTGAGAGTGGGGGCAACCCATTGGATAATGAGAAAATCAACTTATTGGCAGAAAGTTTCGTTATTGCGTTATATTGCGTGGTATTAAACCCAACCATATTGATTGGATGAGCGAATGGCTAAAAGCAACTACATTACCCGCGAAGGTTGGCAGGCGCTGGATAGTGAACTGCATTACTTGTGGCGGGAAGAGCGCCCAGTGGTGACGCAGGCGGTTTCTGAAGCGGCGGCGATGGGGGATCGTTCGGAAAATGCTGAATATATCTACGGCAAAAAGCGTCTGCGGGAAATTGATCGCCGGGTGCGGTTTTTAACCAAACGCCTTGAGGTGCTGAAAATTGTCGATCCGGACCCACGTCAGGAAGGGAAAGTCTTTTTTGGTGCCTGGGTACGGGTAGAAAATGAATTAGAAGAGCAGCGAACCTTCCGGCTGGTGGGGCCGGATGAGTTTGACCCGGCGAAAAAATGGATTTCTATCGATTCGCCAGTGGCCCGTGCTTTGATCGGTAAACAGGTCGATGATGAGGTTACCGTCCAGACGCCAAATGGCGAAGTCACCTACTGGATTTTAGCGATTCGCTACCGCCCATTTGATGAAAGTGTTGATAATTAAGCCCGACAATAAGCTTTGTAACAATTTCGACTAGAATGTATACCATTAATTGTTGTCTGTTAGAGTAAGTTTTTCTAACAATGTGCAGATTCGGGCAATACGGCCTTTGGGAGTAATAAAATGCAAGAGAATCACAAGATTCTGGTCGTTGATGACGATATGCGCCTGCGTGCGCTATTAGAACGTTACCTGACAGAACAAGGTTTCCAGGTGCGCAGCGTTGCCAATGCTGAACAGATGGATCGCTTGCTAACCCGTGAGTCTTTCCACTTGATGGTACTTGATCTGATGCTACCCGGTGAAGATGGGTTGTCTATCTGCCGCCGTCTGCGTAGTCAAAGTAACCCGATGCCGATCATCATGGTGACGGCGAAAGGCGAGGAAGTTGACCGTATCGTTGGGCTGGAGATTGGCGCTGACGACTACATTCCTAAACCGTTTAACCCACGCGAATTGCTGGCTCGTATCCGTGCGGTATTACGCCGTCAGGCGAACGAATTGCCAGGTGCGCCTTCTCAGGAAGAAGCGATTATTGCGTTCGGTAAGTTCAAACTCAATCTGGGTACCCGCGAGATGTTCCGTGAAGACGAGCCGATGCCACTGACCAGTGGTGAGTTCGCGGTACTTAAAGCGCTGGTGAGCCACCCACGCGAACCATTGTCACGGGATAAGCTGATGAATCTGGCTCGTGGCCGTGAATACAGTGCGATGGAACGTTCCATTGACGTGCAGATTTCACGCCTGCGCCGCATGGTAGAAGAAGATCCGGCACATCCACGTTATATCCAAACCGTATGGGGCTTAGGTTACGTATTCGTACCGGACGGCAGTAAAGAATGAAGCGATGGCGCTTTTCTCCGCGTAGCTCATTTGCCCGAACCTTATTACTGATTGTGACCTTGCTGTTTGTCAGCTTGGTCACGACGTATTTGGTGGTGTTAAATTTCGCTATTCTGCCCAGTTTGCAGCAGTTCAATAAGGTGTTGGCATACGAAGTGCGTATGCTGATGACCGACCGGCTGCAACTGGAGGATGGTACGCTACTTGAAGTCCCGCCAGCGTTTCGGCGTGAGATTTACCGTGAATTGGGGATTTCGCTCTATACCAATGCCGCGGCAGAGGAAAGTGGCCTGCGTTGGGCACAGCATTACAAGTTTCTCAGTGACCAAATGGCCCAACAACTGGGTGGGCCAACCGATGTTCGTGTCGAAGTGAATAAAAATTCCCCCGTTGTCTGGCTGAAAACCTGGTTGTCGCCAGATATCTGGGTGCGGGTGCCATTAACCGAGATTCATCAAGGCGATTTCTCGCCACTATTTCGTTATACGCTGGCAATTATGCTGCTTGCTGTGGGCGGTGCCTGGCTATTTATCCGTATCCAGAATCGCCCCTTGGTGGAACTGGAACATGCGGCAATGCAGGTAGGTAAAGGCATTATTCCGCCGCCCTTACGGGAGTACGGCGCTTCTGAAGTGCGCTCAGTTACCCGGGCGTTTAACCAGATGGCTGCTGGGGTTAAATTGCTGGCAGATGATCGCACACTGCTGATGGCCGGTGTCAGCCATGATTTACGGACACCGTTAACGCGCATTCGTCTGGCGACTGAAATGATGAGTGAAGCCGACGGTTATCTCTCTGAATCAATCAATAAAGATATCGAAGAGTGTAATGCGATTATCGAGCAGTTTATTGATTATCTGCGCACCGGACAGGAGATGCCCACTGAAACCAGTGATCTCAATGCAGCATTAGGTGAAGTGATTGCGGCAGAAAGTGGCTACGAGCGGGTGATTGAGACAGGTTTATGTGATGGCGAGGTGCTGGTGGATATTCATCCGTTATCGATTAAACGTGCGCTGGCGAATATGGTCGTGAATGCGGCTCGTTACGGCAATGGTTGGATAAAAGTGAGTAGCGGTACTGAGCTACAGCGGGCCTGGTTCCAGGTAGAAGATGATGGGCCGGGTATCAAGCCGGAAGATTTGAAGCATTTATTCCAACCTTTTGTGCGTGGCGATAGTGCGCGCAGCACCAGCGGCACGGGGCTGGGTTTGGCCATTGTGCAGCGAATCATTGATGCGCACGCCGGTTCACTTGATATCGGCACCAGCGAGCGCGGCGGGTTACGAATTCGGGCCTATATTCCGTTGCCGTTGGATGTTAAGCCTAAGCCACCAGCAGTAGTGTGATTAGGTTTGGTTATGATGGGATCGGATCAGGTTTCGGTTGATATGAGTTAAGTGACCAATATACCTCCGTAGCCTCAACCGAACAGGAGGGCATGGCGGCTCACTCGGGCCATTGTCTTTGTCGGTAATCTTCCCTATTGCGCTCAAGGTCAAAACCATGGTTTTGACCTTGATGTTAAAAGCACATTTGAACAGTTGAATGATGAGTGAGGGTACCCGCGCAGTGGGTAAGCGGCGCAGGGGTTCCAAGGTACGCGCTTGTAACCTCTTTGGCGGTTGGTTCTCAGTTGCTTTAACAACCGAACCGGGTCACAGAACAAACAACAACCGAATTTGATCTCTCAATGACCAAACCAGATTTAATCCATTTCTGATTTGTGAAAAACAAAAAGGGACACCAATGTGCCCCTTTATATACTTACAAAACCAAATCTAAATCAGATCTTTGGCCCTGCGCTAACCAATGCCGCCCCTGCTGGGGTATCGGTATACTTATCGAAGTTGGTGGTGAAACGCTTCGCCAAGTCTTCGGCCTTCTCTTGCCACTGCGCGACATCCGCGTAGGTGTCACGCGGGTCAAGGATGGCGGGATCTACGCCCGGTAATGCCATTGGCACCGCCAGATCAAAGATTGGCAGGGTGAAGGTTTCAGCTTTATCAATTTCACCATTCAGAATGGCGTCAATGATAGCGCGGGTATCTTTGATGGAAATACGTTTGCCAGTACCATTCCAGCCAGTGTTGACCAGATAGGCTTGCGCACCCACCGCTTGCATACGTTTCACCAGCACTTCTGCATATTGTGTTGGATGCAGCGACAAGAACGCGGCACCAAAACAGGCGGAGAAGGTTGGTGTTGGTTCGGTCACGCCACGCTCAGTACCGGCCAGTTTGGCAGTAAAGCCAGACAGGAAGTGATACTGGGTCTGGTTAGCCGTTAAGCGTGATACCGGTGGCAATACACCAAAGGCATCGGCGGTTAGGAAAATAACCTTGGTGGCATGGCCTGCTTTAGACACCGGTTTAACGATATTTTCGATGTGGTAAATCGGGTAAGAAACACGGGTATTTTCAGTTTTAGAACCGTCGTTGAAATCAACGGTGCCATCAGCCAGCACGACCACGTTTTCCAGCAAGGCATCACGTTTAATCGCATGGAAAATATCGGGTTCTGCTTCTTCGGATAACTTGATGGTTTTGGCGTAACAGCCGCCTTCAAAGTTAAACACGCCGTCATCATCCCAGCCGTGTTCATCATCGCCGATCAACTTGCGTTTCGGGTCAGTAGACAGCGTGGTTTTACCGGTACCGGACAAGCCGAAGAAGATGGCCACATCGCCTTTTTCGCCGACGTTCGCCGAGCAATGCATGGACGCAATGCCTTTCAGTGGCAGCAGGTAGTTCATCATTGAGAACATACCTTTTTTCATCTCGCCGCCATACCATGTGCCGCCAATTAGCTGCATACGCTCTGTCAGATTGAATGCGACAAAGTTTTCTGAATTTAGACCTTGCTCTTTCCAGTCCGGATTGGTGCATTTAGCGCCGTTCATCACGATAAAGTCAGGTTCGAAACGAGCCAGCTCTTCATCGGTTGGGCGAATAAACATATTTTTGACGAAATGCGCCTGCCAGGCCACTTCGGTAACAAAACGAACTTGCAAACGGGTATCGGCGTTTGCGCCGCAGAACGTATCGACAACAAACAGACGTTTGCCAGATAGCTGTTTGGTCACCAACCCTTTCAGGTGGCTCCAGGTCTCTTGGCTCAACGGTTTGTTATCATTCTTACCTTTGCCCTGATCCGCCCACCACACGGTATCTTGCGTGATAGCATCGCGGACGATGTATTTGTCTTTCGGTGAGCGGCCGGTAAAGATACCGGTATCGACCGCTATTGCTCCCGTGGTGGTGAGGGTTCCGCGCTCGTAACCTTTCAGCGTGGGTTTTGTCTCCTCTTGGAACAGTAAATCATAGCTTGGGTTGTAAACAATCTCGCTGACGTTATGGATGCCATAGGCGGCGAGCTCCTGCGGGGTAATTCCTTTAACACTCATGTCATAACTCCTGGATCGTCAATTTTCTACCGCGATTGTAAATCCTCATCTCTGATTAACAGCGATAGCTATCAAAGATTTAAACATATGGCCTATTTTTCGCTGGGTTATGAGAGATAGGACACGGATTATCGCAAGTGTGAAACGCCAGAAGAGATGGCTGGGCACGAGTCAGCACCCAGCCATTGCATTAAGGGAATTAATGAATCTGTTCGGAAGAAGAACTATTACCACTTTTTAGTGAGGCGATATCGACAGCATCAAACAGGTAATGATTGCCGCAATACTCACAATGCATGTCAATGTTGCCATCCTGCTCTAGCATTTCATTAACATCATCTTCGGACAGCGTGACTAATGCATCAGCACAACGCTCACGAGAACAGGTGCAGCGGAAACTGACATTTTGCGGCTCATATAGCGTCACTTCTTCCTGATGGTATAAACGATACAGCACTTCATTGGCTGGCAGCGTAAATAACTCTTCAGCTTTGATGGTGGCGGTTAATTGAGCTAAATGATCAAACTCATCTTCATTACGCTCTTGAGCGGGCAAGACTTGCAGTAACATGCCACCCGCAGCTGCTTTGCCCTCTGTGTTGCCGGTGCGGATAAATAGGCGTGTTGGCAATTGTTCAGATTGCATGAAATAGCTTTCCAGGCAAGCGGCGATAGTATCACCTTCCAGCGCCACCACTCCCTGATAGCGTTCGCCCCTGGCCGGGGTGATGGTTATCACCAGACAACCGTTGCCGACCATCTCTTTGAGCGTGCTTTCATCGCTGATTTCGCCTTTAAAACGTGCGACACCGCGCATTTCCTGCCGGTTGTTGCCGTTAATTACTGCCAGTGTCAGCGGACCATCTCCTCCCTGCAATTGCACGGTGATATCCCCCTCAAATTTGAGGGTGGCGGTCAACAGGCTGGTCGCCACCAACATTTCGCCTAACAGTTTTTGTACTGCGGGTGGGTAATCATGGTTGGCTAAGACCTGTTGGTAGGTTTCATTGACTGAAACCAGTTCACCGCGTACCGCATGGTTGGCAAACAGGTAGCGATGTAATTGGTCATGATTGGACATAGGTTTCTCTCTTTCTGGCCGCCATTTACTGTTTACTCAGGCTCGCCTTGTTTAAATTTGATCAGGTCGCGGCGTTCTTTTTTATCCGGCCGCCGATCCGGATGTGGCATTGTCAGGGCGTTGAGTTTCCGTGCCTGTGCCACTTTCTCGCGGTTAGCAATACTGGCATCGGTTTCTTCATACATCGCCTGTGCTTCAGTGGCTCCACGGCGCTGGCCCTGTAATGCCAACACCTTCACGGTGCGCTCATCATTACCTTGACGCAGGCGAATTTCAGCATTGAGTTCAACCAGTTTGCTAGGTTTACCGCGCTGACCGTTGTAATGGACTTTACCGCCATCCACCATTTCTCGCGCAATGGCTCTGGTTTTATAAAATCGAGCCGCCCACAGCCATTTATCCAGCCGTATCGATTCATCAGAGGCTGTTTTGTTCTTCATGAATACTCCTGCCATTCTGCTGATTTACCCATGTTATTTTACTCACAACGTAATTGCAGTGCGGGTAACAGCTTGCGGTAGTCATTAATTGCAGGGTGGTTGCGAAACGCTTTATCAGCACAGCTGGAGTCGGGGTTTTCTATGCCCAGACAATAGCGGATACCAAAAGTATGCGCAGCATCCAGAATGGCTTCACTGTCGTCAACAAATAAGGTTCTGGCCGGATTGAATCCGGTGTGCTGCACAACAGCTTGCCACAGCCGTTGATCTTCCTTCGGATAACCAAATGTGTGGGTGGAAAGTAATAAATCAAGGTGCTGATCAAGTGCCGTGTGCTCAACTTTTACCGCAAGACTGTGTGGATGGGCGTTAGTGAGCAAAATTGTTTTTACCCCACGTTCACGTAAACCGGCTAAAAAAGGCGCGGTATCCTGACGCAGGCGCACTCGGCTGCCCGCATCAGTCGTCATGGCGTAAATATCCAAATCAAGGCGTTCGCTCCAATAATCGAAGCAATACCAATTTAATGTGTGCTGCACCGCCAGATATTCATCATGGATAATCTTGTGTGCTTGCTCCAGCGGGATGCCCCGATGCTCACTGAGTGCCATCGGTACCTGCTTGAGCCAGAAGTGGCTGTCGAACTCCAAATCCAGCAAAGTGCCATCCATGTCCAGCAGCACGGTATCAATTTCTTGCCAATTGAGATCTGGCGGCATAGCGACTCCACATAGTTATCCAGGCGACAAATGAACCGACGTTTTTGATAAAAACGCAAGTGTAATGTTAGCCTAGCATAGCAAAGTTACCCTGCGCACACCCGTGGACATCGCAAGTAGGAAAATGAAAAGCAGCTAACGCAGACGCGGTGATGGGGTGAGGTTGTGATTAAAGCAATCGTCATAATAGTGCTGAATATCATCCATCCGGCTGCGGTTCTTCAATACCCGCATAATCAATAAGGTGGTATTGACCAGTAAACAGACGACCAATGCCAGCAGCAACAGGCTGGTGCCGAGATAGCGGCTCAATGTGACAATATCCGGCTCACTGTGCAGCGCAATGTGCCGTGTACCATTGGCATCGACAGTTATATTGGTGATGATTCCTTCAGCTTTAAACGGCGTATTGAGCAGCAAACCGGAAAGCCGTTGCAGCTCGCGCCACTGTTCCAGTGCGCTGTAATCGAACAACGGCACTGACGGGGCAGGGTGATTGACCAACTGCTTGCCTTCATCACTGGTTATCAGAAAGCCTCCGGGCGGCGGGCTGTTCAGTGCTTCGGTTGCCAAATGGGTTTCGCGATAAACAAACGAGGATGTTGCTGTATTCACCAGATTTTCCAAAGCATCAGCACTGACCGGACGTAACAGTACATTCATGCCTTTCAAAGCCCCGGATTGCGCCCGTTTGACCAACCCTGGCCAGTTTCTGGCATTCCCCAAGTTCACCAACGCATTCTTCAGGCGAATACAGTCGGCATCGTTACTACATAACGTTTGCGTTTTCAGAACGATATCGGCGAAGTTATCCAGCAGAATCATGCCAGATTTCTCGATGGCCGTTGCCAGTTGTGGGTTGACGCTGGCATCGGTGCCTTGAGGATGCAACTGATGGTTAACCGAGGCGACCAGTGCTGCCGCTTTTTCAATGGTGTCAGATTCTGGTTGCGGCAGTGGTTCAGCGTTATTCCAGTAAATACCGGAGCAATCAAAAGGCGTAAAAACGAAATTACGTGAATTTTGGCTATTTGGCGGCACATAACACATCCCATTACCTTGTGCTTTCAGCATATCACCAATACGTAATGGCATCTTTTCAAGGGCTTCAACGCTGGTAACCTGCTGACTCTGTGCGCCTTGCAACCAGGCAACACTCAGTTTGAGTGGTAATCCCAGCGGCACATAAATTAGCAACAACACCAATACCAATAGTGAGCCGGCCACGAGTGTGAGGTTTTTCCCCCAGCGCTGTAACGGGAAATGTTTCATTTCATCATGCAGCGATAAAAAAGCCCCCTGACGGACAACCTGACGATTGAGGTAGATATCAATATGGGTTTTTTTACCCAGGTCCTGGGCGAAATACGGCCCCCAATGAGCGGGATAAATCAGATCGACAATGCCAAGGGAGATATTATTCATCTGCGCCTGATTCGATTCACCGAACAGCCCCCAGCGCTTTGGTGTACCCCTTAGACAATGGACTTCACGCAAATCTTTATCCGCCAACGGGCGGAGCATATTCCAACATGCCCAGCCAGTTAAGGTCGCGGCTACGATAACCAGCCAAAGCATAGTTACCGCCGGGCCGGTGAGTGCCAAAAACAGTAATAACAATGCGACACAGATAACCAGCGCTTCTTTGAGGCCATTGGGACCATGCAGGGCATACTCTTCTGCGGTTTCTTTGCGGATATTGAGTAGTTCAATGTGTTCACTATCTTCTTTGCGGATTGATGCATTTTGCACCGCAGAGGGTAGAAGTGGTTGATAGCTATTTTCTGGCTGATGATTTTTAAGGGTATGCCCATTAAGAGAAATCACCAACGGGATGGTCTGGGTCTGGATAAGCTCTACATCGTTATCCTGAGTGATATATTGTTCCCATGAAGGGGGCAAATGAACTTCAATTGAATCAAGATAATAACGCCATTCATTGGGTTCATCGCTGGCGACGCCATAGCGGGTAATCGCACGGGTCACCGAATAGACATTGTCACTTTGTGGGGTGAGTACCAACTTTCCTGATGAAATGTTGTCGTTAGTCAGTGTTCGTGAATCAAACGTTGGTTGTGATTTGAAACCGACTTTTTCTTGCTGATTGAGCAAGTAATTTTCAATATTAACGCGTTCTTCAGGGGTAAGTTTGCGGCAGGTGGGCTTGACGAACGGCATTGTTACCGTTGCGGGTGAAAGGTGGCGAAATCGGAACCACCACCACAAGCCGACCACGATCATGCTGGTCAGCAGTAAGGCCAATATTAAGACCATTGTGCTCTTCCTTTCCCCATTCCCTCGCCCCTGACTGACATCAACACTATGAAAAAATACATATTATGCATAAATACAGTGCAGAGGCATTTATACCCTTTGTACCTGAAGTCACAGGATTGTGAGCTATGCTTACTCACCCGAATCACTTGACTTATATAAGCTTATCGAGATTATGAGCCTCTCCCTGTGGGTGAGTGCAAACGCCGTTCAAAATGGTTTACAACCCATTCGCCGTTTATTTGCAACTCCAAGTTCTTTGGTTATAACAGGGTTATTTCAGTGAGCTAGCTTTAGACGCGCTATTATTCATCAAATAACCTAATACAAGTGCTCTTAAACTGCTCGTAGACTAATAAGGATAGCAAGGCTAAAACAGCGGTAATATCAGCATAATCCTATTTTCAAACACAATTTTTAACATGTACCTGACTGGAAGTGGTTAAAAACCAACCAGTTCAATCTTGGCTAAACTCACCGTCATGTTAAAAACAGACAAATTATATCTAACTGGCATTGCGATAAAGGTTCTCATTAACGCACAATGTGATCAAGTTCTAATAAAACGCTGCATAAAATGTCAGGATTTTCGTTATGAACAAAAAATGGTCTACCGCGTTGTCATAAGAAGGTCTGTGTTATCAGGATGGGGGTCAGATGGGCGGTGATATTTTAATTTGGGGCTATCATGGCATACTTGCAAAAACCTAAAATTCTTAAAATAGAAACAATTGCCCGCTCCCGCTTATTTACCGTTGAAGCGGTTGATCTGGAGTTTAGCAATGGCGTGCAACGTGTTTATGAGCGTATGCGGCCATCTAACCATGAGGCCGTGATGATTGTGCCGATAATCGGCGATGACTTGCTGCTGATTCGTGAATATGCTGTCGGTATTGATGCGTATGAATTGGGGTTCCCGAAAGGGCTGATTGATTCCGGTGAAGAGGTGCTGGAGGCGGCTAATCGTGAGCTAATGGAGGAGGTTGGGTTTGGTGCCAAGCGCTTCGATTACCTCACCAAACTGACAATGGCACCGTCCTATTTTTCCAGCAAAATGAATATTGTTATGGCGCATGATCTTTACCCGCAAAGCTTGGAAGGTGATGAACCGGAGCCACTACCACAAGTCCGTTGGCCTATTGCCAATATGATGGCGCTCCTCGATGAGCCAGATTTCTGTGAGGCACGTAATGTCAGCGCTCTTTTTCTGGCGCAGGCATTTCTTAATAAGCGATGACCAGAATAGGCCACTATCCGAGATAAAAAAACCGAGCTGACCTTACGATCACCCGGTTTTTGTCTGAATACGGCTGTTACATCAATAAGTCACAGCAGCGGCAGGTATGATGGTCAGAACAATTCGTGAGTCTGGCCGTTGTCCATCAGCGTGGTACCCGCTTCATGTACTGAGTATTCAGTCGGTTGTGTCCCGTCGATAAAGAACTCAGGGCGACTGCCTGGCCCACCACTGGATAACTTACCGGTTTGCTTATCAATCACGACACTGACAATCCCTGGTGGCGGTGGCACTTGCTTCTCAGGTAAGCCTGCAAGAGCGGCTTTCATAAACTCATTCCAGGCTGGCTGCGCTGTTTTTGCCCCGCCTTCCGCCCCAGAAATCTGATCCGGTATTGCGCCTGATGCCGTGCTGCGGCCTAAGTCGCGGCGATGATCATCAAAGCCAATCCAAACCGAGGTCACGGTATCGGGACCATAACCCGAGAACCAGGCATCTTTCGAATTGTTTGTCGTACCGGTTTTACCGCCGATATCTCTACGTTTCAGATCACGACCTGCACGCCAGCCTGTTCCCATCCAGCCCGGTTCCCCGAAGATGTTGGTGTTCAGGGCGTCACGGATCAGGAACGCCAATGGCGTGCTGATAACATGAGGCGCATATTGCTGGTCACTGTTGAGCGCGGCCTGAGCCGGTGTGACTTGCTCCAGTTCTGGCATTGGCACCGTACTGGCATTACTGTTCTGAGAAGTGGAGACGTTTTCGGTATTATCGTCAGAAAGCACCACAGAACGTTGAGTATCACCATAAATCACCGGCAGATTACAACTTTCGCAGACAATTTTAGGCTTTTCTTCAAACAGCACATTGCCTACATCATCGGTGATCTTGGTAATGAAATACGGGTCGACCAAATAGCCGCCGTTGGCCAACACCGCATAACCGCGAACTAACTGCAATGGTGTGAACGAAGCAGAACCCAACGCCAGTGATTCTGAATGCACAATGTTCTGTGCCGGGAAGCCAAAACGTTGCAGATATTCAGCGGCATAATCGACGCCCATTGCTCGCATTGCCCGCACCATAACCACGTTTTTCGATTGCCCTAAGCCCTGACGCAAGCGGATTGGCCCATCGTAAGTGGGGGGGGAGTTTTTCGGCCGCCAGTCAGTACCTGCACCGGCATCCCAGCGGGTAATTGGCAGGTCGTTGAGGATGCTCGCCAGTGTCAGCCCTTTGTCCATCGCGGCGGTATAGAGGAACGGTTTAATATTCGAACCCACCTGACGTAGCGCTTGGGTAACACGGTTAAATTTACTTTGGTTAAAGTCGAACCCACCGACCAGCGCTTTAATTGCACCATTATTCGGATCGATGGACACCAGCGCGGAGTTGACGTCGGGCACCTGCGCCAGCCACCAGTTATCTTCGACTTTTCGGACCCAGATTTGCTGGCCCGGTTGTACCACATTAGTGACCTGTTTAGGTGTTGGCCCCTGCGCATTATCTGATTTATACGGTCGCGCCCAACGCATCCCAGACATCGGCAGCGCCACGTTACTGCCATCAGCCAGCATCGCCGTGGCTTGCGCGGCATTCGCTTGTGTCACTACCGCAGGTAACAGCGGGCCATATACCGGCAGTGTTTTTAGCGAATCGATAATTTGCTCACGACTCCAGGCGCTCTCGCCCACTTTCCATAACACATTGGACGGGCCGCGATAGCCATGACGCATATCGTAAGCTAATACGTTGGCTCGTAATGATTCAAGCGCGGCCAACTGGAGTCTTTTAGTGATGGTGGTATAGACCTGATAGCCGTCGGTGTAAGCATTTTCACCGTAACGCTTGATCATCTCCTGACGCACCATTTCGGACAGATAAGGTGCTGAGAAAGCAATTTGCGGCGCATGGTAGTTGGCAACCAACTCTTCACTGCGAGCCTGATCGTACTGCGCTTGGGTGATGTATTTTTCATCCAACATGCGCGACAGCACAACATTACGGCGCGTAACAGCGCGGTCATGTGAGTAAAGCGGGTTGAAAGTTGATGGCGCTTTTGGCAAACCAGCAATCATTGCCATTTGGCTGAGTGTTAACTCATTGACCTCTTTGCCAAAATAAACTTGCGCGGCAGCACCGACACCATAGGCGCGGTAACCGAGATAAATTTTATTCAGATACAGTTCAAGGATCTCATCCTTAGTCAGTAACTGTTCGATACGGATTGCCAGAAACGCTTCCTTGATTTTGCGCATTAAGGTGCGTTCCGGGCTTAAAAAGAAGTTTCGCGCTAATTGCTGGGTGATGGTACTGGCCCCCTGAGAGGCACGGCCTGACACCATCGCGATCGACGCTGCACGCATAATACCCACCGGATCCACGCCGTGATGCTCATAGAATCGGCTGTCTTCCGTTGCAATAAATGCATGTATCATTTCTGGCGGAATTTGTTTTAGTGTCAGTGGGATACGGCGTTTCTCACCGTATTGGGCGATCAATTCGCCTTCGGCGCTATACACCAGCATCGGCGTTTGCAGCCGGACATCTTTCAGCGTGGCAACGTCGGGTAGCTGAGGCTCAATATATTTATACAGGCCAAATATCGAGGCTGCTCCCAGTAAAATGCAACACACCGCAAGGATTAAAAGATACTTTACGAACTTCACCTGAGATTTCCCATTCAATGTCAATTGGGCAGTTTATAAACAACCGCGCCGTAGTATAAAGGCAAGCCCGTAACATGGATACGTTCTTTTATTTTCTCTTTCGACATGGAGGTCGACAAAGATGTACTCACAATCTTGGCAGGTAGGGCTAGATATTCAAATGGAGGCGATACGCGCCTTGGCCGTTGTCAGACGCCGCTATGGCTGGCAACTACGCTACTGGTGGCATCAATCCTTACCTTCTGGCGTTTTGCGGGAGGGTATTTTACATCAGCCAGATATCGTTAGCGAACAACTCAAATTATTACATAAACAGCTACCTAAAAATATTTCATTACGTATTGCCTTACCCACACAACGCATACTGCAACACACTATTCCCACACCGGATAAACGCTTGCGTGAGCCTGCACGCGGCGGTTTTATCAATGCGACGGCAAGCCGAGTCTTTCCGGCGAACAATCAGGCATTGTCGCTGGACTACCGCACCGCATCTGCATCCGGTAGCGAGATAATCATAACCGCAGCCCGACAGACCGAGGTACAACAGTGGCAAGCATGTCTAAATCAGGCGGGCTTACCAGCACATGTGATTGATATTACTCCTTGTGCTCTACGTTATATGGCCGCCGCCGCAGGTCTATCGGGAAACTATTGGTTGGTTCATCGGCTGGTCGATGAATGGTTATGGGTCTCATCCAGTGATATGCCATTTGACTATGGCGTCATCGTTCCTGATGGCGACAGTGACGGGCCGCATGGCCAGCGGACTAACACAACTGACCCGCTGGCGCAGTTATACATTCGTCTGGCCAGTGCGCACGATAGCCCTGTACGGGTCTATTACAGCAGCCTGTTTGAAGAGCCTTTACCTGACAATATGATGGCATGGTCGCCCTTCGCCGCTTTTGCACAGTACCAACCACCATTACCGCCACTCCCCGCCGCATTTACTTTAGCCGGAGGGCTGGCATTACGTCCGGCAGACTATTGATGTATCAGGTTAATTTTATACCCTGGCGTGCTGAGCGACAGAGGGCGCGTTTTCGTTTTTGGCGCAATACGGGGCTGTGTCACCTGGGGCTGGTCGTTATTGGATTCGTTGTGATGTCGATGCAATTGCGTAGTGAGCGCATCCTGCTGCAAGGCAATTTGGTGGTGTTATCACAGCAGCAGGCCGTATTGAGCCAGCGCCATCAGGTGATACAACAAGAAATCACTCGTTTGGCCGAAATGAAGCAGCGTTTTCAGCTTTATCAGCAGGCACGGCAACCTGCTCGCCACTATTTTCGCTTATTGCAGCATTTGTCAGAACACATTCCAGATAGCTGTTGGTTGGAGGCTCTGATTCCGCAAGGCAATATTTTGGCCTTCACTGTTATCAGCCGGGATTACATCGCAATTGATACATTTCTGAGAATGTTATATCGCCAGCCTCTACTTGAAAAAGTGCGTCTGGAGGGGATTACCCAACGGGATGATGGCAACTTTCGTTTTGTCGTGCGCGCCAATTGGCAACCGGGGAGCGGGGTTAAATGAGTAAAATCGGAATGAACAGGACGGTAATGAATCGAATGTTACAACACTGGGTAGATAAGCCGGGCTGGCAGCTCTATTTATGGTTATGGGGGCTGTTGGGGATAATCGGAGTTATGGCTTACGGTGTGATGCTGCGGCCTGAATGGGCGGAACATGGCCGTTTTACTGATGAAATAGCGCAACAGCAGCAAAGTATCAATAATCAGCAATCCAGACTTATGCAGTTGCCTTCACTTTCATCTCTTCGAGATCAATCTAACGTATTGTTACAAAAAGAATCGCTACATGAAGGATGGCTTTCTGCCGAGGGGGAAAAGCGACCGTTTGATAGCGCACTGGCTCATCAAGTTGGTGAATGGATTATGCCATTTGGTGGTCAGGTGGTGCGTTGGCAACGGGTAGTTGAACCGACAGATACAGGAAATTACCAACTTTTGCCAGGCCAGAATAAACCGCTTCCAGAGCAGAAAGAATATTTTTCGGAGCATAAAAAACAATGGGATACGACATTGCGGATTAATTTTCATGGGGCGCTTCATTTACTTCGTCAACTGACCCTATCTCCGTCGCCTATCTTGATAAAAATCATTGAGATAAATCGTGAAAATCGCGCTTTGACAATAAAGCTAAACCTCAAGGAGTATCGTGCCGAGGGGAAACATGAGTAACAACAGAGGATGGTGGACTATCGCACTGCTCACACCGATGGTTTATGCAGAACCGTTATCACCAGAGCTTGAGAATGCGAGGAATAACGGGCGTGACCCTTTTGAGGCTATATCAACTATACCGTGTGATGCTCAACAGGAGAAATTGACGGATTGGCAGTTACAAGGGGTTGTTAGCGGTGTGAGTTATCAATCTGGCTGGGTGCGTAGGCCTGATGGAGTCTGGCTGAAACTTATCGTTGGGGCATTGTTGTCAGCGAACTGGCAAGTTTCTCATATTGGTTCACGCCAGATGCGCTTACAGCATGTGAACCCCGATATCCCCTGCTCAGGCTTATCAGCAACGGCGATGCTATTGATGCGCTAAATTCAGTATTTCGCCCAGAGATAATCAGTACTAAAAGGAATTAAGCTGATGAATATTAATACTAAAATATGGATTTCTCCGTTGTTCTGCTGTGTCTCAGAATGGTCAAAATTAGCCCGTCATATATTGCTTTATGGGGTTCTCAGCAGTGTATCTATCTGCTGCGCGGCATCTTATAGCACTGGCAAGGGGCAATTGGTTTCACTGGAGTTTCAGGATGCGCCTGCCACTTTGGTTTTGCAGGCGCTGGCTGATTATCAGCAATTGAATCTGGTGGCAACATCCGGCATTGGCGGTAATCTCAGTCTGAGATTAAACGAAGTGCCTTGGGAGCAGGCGCTGGCAATAACACTGCGCATGAGCCGTTTGACGGTTGAACGTGATGGTGCGGTGATGATGGTATTTACCGAGCAAGAGTTGCAAGAGAGGCGGCAGCAGGCAGAACAAAAAGCGTTACCGGAGACACTGAGCAATCTCACATTGGCATTGCAGTATGCTGATGCCCAACAAGTGGCCGATAGCCTGAACCTACCTGAAGGCGGCTTACTTTCACCTTTAGGCAGCGTGGTGGTAGATAAACGAACAAATACATTATTAATTCGCGATACTCCCGCTTCTTTAGCATTACTGAAAGTTTGGCTGGCAGAGATGGATTTGCCTTTACAACAAGTCCAACTGGCGGCCCATATTGTCACTATCAGTCGTGAAAACTTGCAAGAGCTTGGCATCCGTTGGGGGATGGGAGATTCAAACAGTGCAACTCCACTCAGAATTAATGATTTTAATGTCAATTTACCGTTGTCGAATGCAGTTGTTAGCGCGGGTTTTAATGTTGTCCGTATTGGTAGCCGCCTGTTGGAGCTTGAGTTGAGCGCGCTGGAACAAGAAAATCAAGTTGATATTATCGCCAGCCCACGGCTGGTAACTTCACATCAACAAACAGCCAGTATCAAGCAGGGTTCTGATATTCCTTATACTGTCTCGCAGGGTAAAAAAGAGGGGGCGACCATTGAATTTAAAGAGGCGGTGTTAGGGATGGAAGTTACGCCAAAAATACTGCGCAATGGTAAGATTACTCTAAACTTGAAAATCAGCCAAAACATGCCGGGCATGGCGATTAAACGCGGCGATAGTGAAGCATTACTAATAGATAAGCAGGAAATTAAAACGCAAATAACGGTCAATGATGGAGAGACTATCGTGCTGGGCGGTATTTTCCAGCAAAAAAACAATCAGGGTATTAATAAAGTTCCAATCCTGGCCGATATCCCTCTGCTGGGGGCGTTATTCAGACAGGACGTTCGGGCGCAAACCCGACGAGAGCTAGTGATTTTCATCACGCCAAGGTTAATTGGCACCTGAACGCTGTGGGATTCAGTTTCACGAAAACAGGTCAATCTTAGTGACTTTCTGTAATTTTTTACGTGATAGGAGGCTTCTAAATTTGACGCTGCGCCCGATTTAGCTTACAAGGGTTACCGAATTGAGCTCCGAGGTTTTTAATAACGTTGATACGCCGATAAAAACGTATGGTTTCCCTCCCACGACGTGTACAACGATTTATTCGGTTGCCAAACTACCAGAAGTGCTGAGATAATTTTCCGTCTGATCTCGCACTATCGCTCATGAGGTTTCAGTTTAGGTCCCGCCGCTGATTTGATTGGCGGGGCGGGTTATCATTAACGAATAGTCTTAGTAATACCAAAAACATGGCAGAGAAACGCAATATCTTTCTGGTTGGGCCTATGGGTGCCGGCAAAAGCACTATTGGTCGTCAGTTAGCTCAGCAACTCAATATGGAGTTCTTCGACTCCGATCAAGAAATTGAGCGACGTACCGGAGCTGACGTGGGCTGGGTATTCGACGTGGAAGGCGAAGAAGGTTTCCGCGATCGCGAAGAAAAAGTTATTAATGAACTGACGGAAAAACAAGGCATTGTTCTGGCAACCGGTGGTGGCTCTGTTAAATCCAGAGAAACCCGCAACCGTTTGTCAGCCCGTGGTGTTGTGGTGTATTTAGAAACCACAATCGAGAAGCAGTTGGCCCGTACACAGCGTGACAAAAAACGTCCGTTGTTGCAGGTTGATGCGCCTCCGCGTGAAGTGTTAGAAGCACTGGCAAAAGAACGTAATCCGTTGTACGAAGAAATTGCAGATGTCACCATCCGCACTGACGATCAAAGCGCGAAAGTTGTTGCTAACCAGATCATCAACATGCTGGAAAGTAACTGATTTTAGCATTTTACTAATGCCTCCGGGCGTAAGTTAAGAAGGTTACTGAGCGCGACATGGAGAAGATTACTGTCACGTTAGGGGAACGTAGCTACCCCATTACGATTGCTGCCGGATTATTTAATGATCCGGTCTCTTTTAAACCGCTAAAGGCGGGTGATCAGGTAATGCTGGTGACCAACCAAACACTGGCTCCACTCTATCTGGATTCAATCCGGAAAGTGCTGGAACAGGGCGGCGTTCAAGTTGATCAGGTGATTTTACCTGATGGCGAGCAGTATAAATCTCTGAGCGTTTTGGAGCAGGTATTTTCTGCCCTTCTGGAAAAACCGCACGGTCGTGATACTACGCTTGTCGCCTTAGGCGGCGGTGTAGTGGGCGACCTGACCGGTTTTGCCGCAGCTTGCTACCAGCGTGGCGTCCGATTTATTCAGGTTCCGACTACGTTACTTTCTCAAGTGGATTCCTCTGTCGGTGGCAAAACCGCAGTGAACCATCCGTTGGGCAAAAACATGATCGGTGCCTTCTACCAGCCTGCTTCGGTGGTAGTTGATCTCAATTGTCTGAAAACACTTCCTCAACGTGAGCTTGCTTCCGGGCTGGCTGAAGTTATCAAATACGGCATTATTCTTGATGCAGCTTTCTTCGATTGGTTAGAAAATAATATCGACGCACTTTTAGCACTGGATATGTCAGCGTTAGCTTACTGCATCCGTCGCTGCTGTGAATTAAAAGCCGATGTTGTTGCTGCCGATGAGCGTGAAGAAAGCGGGATGCGCGCTTTACTCAATTTGGGTCATACTTATGGTCATGCCATTGAGGCAGAAATGGGTTATGGCGTCTGGCTACATGGTGAAGCTGTTGCAGCAGGCATGGTGATGGCGGCACACACTTCACGTCGATTGGGCCAGTTCTCAGCTGAAGATGTTGAGCGTATCAAGAAACTACTGCTACGTGCTGGTCTGCCTATCTGTGGGCCACAGGAAATGACACCTGAGTCTTATCTACCGCACATGATGCGCGATAAAAAAGTGCTGGCGGGCGAACTTCGTCTGGTACTGCCAACGGCTATCGGTACGTCAGAAATCCGTGGTGGTATTGCACATGACATGGTGTTGGCCTCCATCGCTGATTGCCAGTGATAAAAATGACATAAGCGCGACGTAAATAAATTTTATATTCATAAGTACGATGATCATAAGTTCTATGATGCTGTATTATGAAACATCATATTCTTTCGCAGCAGGCGGTTTCGGCCTGTTTGCAGTCAGTAAAATCAATCAGCCGGATCGCAGATACACATGCGGTAGGCTTTTGCCTCTAGTTGGAGGGTTTAGATGGATGATTTAAAACCGGAAGACGATCTGAAACCAGATAGTAGTGACCGTCGTCCTACACGTTCTCGCAAGCCCTCAACTGGGCCTAAACTTGCTGTTTCACGCCAACACATGATGATTGGCATCGGCATTTTGGTTCTGCTGTTGATTATTATCGCCATTGGTTCAGCGCTAAAAGCGCCAACTGAACATGAGGCTTCGCAACAGAACCCGAATGTGGATGCGGCGAAAACGATTAATTTGTCTGATTCCTCTTCACTAACCAGTGGTAATAATTCCCAGCCGGGTGTGGCGAACAATGCCAGCGATGGCCATGATGCCAACGGCGTGAAGAACAGCGCTCAGCCACAAGATCTCAGTGCGCCGCCAATTTCTCCGACGCCAACTGAGGCCGCGCTACAGCCTACAGCGAACGGCCCAACCCAGCGGGTGGAAGTGCCAGGCAACATGTCAGATGCGCTGTCACAGACACAGGGGCAGGTTGATACCTTGTCTCAGAACATGAATGATGGGCAGACGTCAACATTGCCAACGGCTCCGGCAACCGTTTCTGGTACCAAAGGTGCGACAGTGGCGGCAACGGGTGAAACTATCACTCATCCGGCACAGAAGCGTCCTGTGGTTGAGTCCAAACCGCCTGTTACCAGCCATAAAAAACCGACAACAGCGGTGACTCCGGCAGCCTCTTCTGGTAGTAAATCCAGTGTGGTTGCGGGTAATAGCAGTACGTTGAAAAATGCACCGGCTAGTCACTTCACGTTGCAACTGAGCAGCGCATCGCGCTCAGACACGCTGAATGCCTATGCCAAACAGCAACAATTATCTGACTATCATGTGTACGAAACGAAGCGTGATGGCAAACCTTGGTACATTTTAGTCAGTGGTAATTACGCTTCTTCAGCAGACGCAAAAAGGGCAATCACGACGCTACCAGCCGATGTTCAGGCAAAAAAACCGTGGGTTAAACCTGTACAACAAGTACAGCAAGACCTTAAAAAATAAATCATTCTTATTTGTGCGCTGATGTGCTGTTTGAAACAGAGTACAATCTGCGGCTCTGAATTATTAAGTAGCTAACTGACGGCATGAAGAAAAACCGCGCTTTTTTAAAATGGGCTGGTGGGAAATATCCGCTGGTTGATGACATTCGACGCCATCTGCCAGCGGGCGACTGCTTGATAGAGCCATTTGTCGGTGCGGGTTCGGTGTTTCTTAACACTGAGTACGAGTCTTACATACTGGCCGATATCAACAGCGACCTTATCAATCTCTACAATATAGTGAAGTTACGCACCGATGATTTTGTGCGTGATGCCCGCGTCTTATTCACGGGCGATTTCAATAATTCCGAGCATTTTTACCTGCTACGGCATGAGTTTAACGTCAGTACTGATGCCTACCGCCGTGCATTATTGTTCCTCTACCTGAATCGCCATTGTTATAACGGCCTGTGCCGTTATAATTTGAGCGGTGAATTCAATGTGCCTTTTGGTCGCTACAAAAAGCCCTACTTCCCTGAAGTTGAGCTGTATTGGTTTGCGGAAAAATCGCGAAAGGCCGTGTTTGTTTGTGAGCATTATCAGGAAACGCTATTAAAAGCAGTGCATGGAGCGGTGGTTTACTGTGATCCTCCGTATGCACCATTGTCCGCGACGGCGAATTTTACGGCATATCACACCAATAATTTCGGTATTGCAGATCAACAGAACCTGGCTCGCCTGGCTTACCAGCTTTCGGCTGAAAATCACATTCCGGTTCTTATCTCTAATCATGACACTGAGTTGACGCGCAATTGGTATCATCAGGCGTCACTGCACGTAGTGAGAGCGCGCCGTACTATCAGCCGTAATATTCTTGGCCGTAGTAAAGTGAACGAGCTTTTGGCGCTGTATAGCTGAGTGGGGTCACCACTCAGTACAGATTCAAACCCAGTTGTTTATGGAATAAGTTGTGCTTTAGATATTTATGCTAGAAAAATAGATAAAGCCGATATTTCATAAAGCAAAGAACCACGTTTGGAGAAGCGGATGAAAAAGTTTTTAATTGCCCCATCTATTCTGTCAGCCGATTTTGCCCGGCTGGGTGAAGACACTGCCAAGGTGCTCGCAGCGGGGGCTGACGTCGTACACTTTGATGTGATGGACAATCATTACGTGCCCAACCTGACCATTGGGCCGATGGTGTGCCAGGCTTTGCGTGATTACGGGATTACCGCGCCTATCGATGTGCATCTGATGGTGAAACCGGTTGATCGTATCGTGCCGGATTTCGCCAAAGCCGGTGCGACTTATATCTCATTCCATCCCGAAGCCTCTGAACACGTCGATCGCACCTTGCAACTGATCAAAGAGAATGGCTGCAAGGCCGGTCTGGTGTTTAACCCTGCCACGCCGCTGAGCTATCTTGATTATGTGATGGATAAGCTGGATGTCATCTTATTGATGTCGGTGAACCCCGGTTTCGGTGGGCAGTCATTTATCCCTGAAACACTGAATAAGTTGCGTCAGGTACGTAAACTGATTGATGACAGCGGTTACGACATTCGTTTGGAAGTCGATGGTGGCGTTAAAGTGGATAATATCCGCGATGTCGCGGCTGCCGGTGCTGATATGTTTGTGGCGGGGTCGGCTATTTTCAATCAGCCAGATTACGCCGCAGTGATTGATGCCATGCGCAGTGAATTGGCGATGTCTGCCCATGACTAAATTTGCCTCTATCCGTGGTGTGGCGTTCGATCTGGACGGCACACTGGTTGATAGCGCTCCGGGGCTTGCCAGAGCGATTGATATGGCGCTGTCACATCAATATTTGCCGGTTGCCGGTAAAGATTTGGTATCAACCTGGATTGGCAATGGCGCTGATGTGTTAGTCGAGCGTGCCTTGCGCTGGGCTGGCCGCGAGCCAGATGCGCAATCTGTGGCGCATACCCGTGAATTATTTGACCGCTATTACGCCCAGACGGTAGGGGAGGGAAGTCAGCTATTTCCGCAAGTGGAAGCAACATTGGCGCATTTGAAGGCCAGTGGTCTGCCGATGGGCCTGATTACCAATAAGCCGACGCCATTTGTTGCCCCTTTGCTGGCATCACTGGGTATCGCGAATTATTTCTCGGTTATTATCGGCGGTGATGATGTGGTGGTAAAAAAACCGCATCCAGCCCCACTGTATTTGTTGTTAGCTAAACTTGGCCTGCGCGCTAGCGAAATGCTGTTTGTCGGCGATTCGCGGAATGACATTATGGCTGCGCAGGCGGCGGGTTGCCCCTGTGTCGGGCTGACCTATGGATATAACTACGGTGAAGCTATTGCCACCAGTCATCCTGACTGTGTGCTGGAGCACTTTGCCTGTCTGTTGCCCGCCATCGGGCTACCATCTTTAAAAGATCAGGAAGTATAAAATGAGTAAACCCACTGAAATAACTGCTGTATCCGATAAACAAAAACCTATCGTATTTAGCGGCGCGCAGCCGTCCGGCGAATTGACTATTGGCAATTACATGGGTGCGCTGCGTCAGTGGGTACAGATGCAGGATGACTATGATTGCATCTATTGCATTGTTGACCTACATGCAATTACTGCTCGTCAGGATGCGAAGAAATTACGTAAAAGAACGCTCGATACCCTGGCGCTGTATCTGGCTTGCGGTATTGATCCGCAGAAAAGCACCATTTTTGTTCAATCCCATGTGCCGGAGCACTCTCAACTGGGCTGGGCGCTGAACTGCTATACCTATTTCGGCGAGCTGAGCCGCATGACCCAGTTCAAAGACAAATCAGCCCGTTATGCGGAAAACATTAACGCCGGTTTGTTCGATTATCCGGTATTGATGGCGGCGGATATTTTGCTGTATCAAACCAATCAGGTGCCGGTGGGAGAAGACCAGAAGCAACATCTGGAGCTGAGCCGTGATATCGCGGGCCGATTCAATGCGTTGTATGGCGATATTTTTAAAATCCCAGAGCCGTTTATTCCCAAAGCCGGTGCGCGGGTGATGTCGTTGCAGGATCCGACCAAAAAAATGTCCAAATCTGATGATAACCGCAATAATGTCATCGAATTATTGGAAGATACTAAATCTGTGGTGAAAAAGATTAAACGCGCCATGACCGATTCTGATGAGCCAGCGGTTATCCGTTATGACACCGAGAAGAAAGCCGGTGTTTCTAACCTGTTGGATATTTTGTCAGGGGTGACAGGCCAGTCTATTCCTGAGCTGGAAGCCCAGTTTGAAGGCCAAATGTATGGTCATTTGAAAGGTGCGGTTGCCGATGCAGTTTCTGGCATGCTGAGCGAGCTTCAGGCGCGTTATCATCAATATCGCGAAGACGAGGCTTTCTTGCAGGAAGTGATGCGTGAAGGTGCGGCTAAGGCGCGTGCTCGCGCGCAAGTTACGCTGGCAAAAGTGTATGAAGCTATTGGTTTTGTCGCACATCCGTAAGTGAATCAATAAGTCATTCGAAGGGGGAGCCTTCCCCCTTCTGAGTCAATTTGGCTTAACCCACTCTTTCAACTTGTTCCTTCATCCCTGCTTTGCCGTGTTCTGCGCTGGAAAACCAGTTCAGTTTTTCGCGTAAATTAACCACACTGCCGACGATAATCAGGCTAGGGCTGTTGACCTGCTGTGCGAGTAATCCCAATTGGCTTAGTTCGCCGCTTACCACCCGCTGATGCCGCGAGGTACCGTTCTCGACCAGTGCCACTGGCGTTGTTGCAGGCATCTGGTGTTGAATCAATTGCTGCTGGATCTCACCTGCCTGTGATAGCCCCATATAGAACACCAGCGTTTGTTTTTCTGCGGCGAGATTGGCCCAATCCAGTTGACCGTCTTTTTTGGCGTGCCCGGTAATTAGCCGCACACTCTGCGCATGGTCACGATGGGTAAGCGGAATGCCGCTGTAGGCAGAACAGCCGGATGCAGCGGTAATTCCTGGCACCACCGAGAACGGTATTCCAGCCTCCGCCAGCGTTTCTAACTCTTCGCCGCCGCGGCCAAAAATAAACGGGTCGCCGCCTTTCAAACGTACCACCCGTTTACCCTGTTGCGCCTGTTGCAACAGAATTTGATTGATTTGATCCTGCGGTACGCAGTGGCGGCCAGACTCTTTACCGACAAAAATGCGCTCCGCATCACGCCGTACTAAATTCATCACTTCATCGGACACCAGGCGGTCATATACCACCACGTCAGCTTGTTGGATCTGCTGCAACCCTTTTAATGTCAGCAAACCAGCATCCCCCGGCCCGGCTCCGACTAATACTACTTCGCCGCGATCAGACAGTGGCGCATTGAACAGTCGCTCAACGTGTTGTTCGACTTGTACCTGATCCTCATTAGCCAGTGATTGCGCCAGACGGTCGTGGGTGAGCAGTTTTTCCCAGAAACGGCGACGGTCAGTCATCGCGGCAAAATGCTGTTTTACCCGCTGACGTAAGTGGCCCGCTAGCTGTGCCAGTTGCCCTAAATGCAGCGGTAATATGGCTTCCAGTTTTTCTCGCAGCAATCGCGCTAACACAGGAGCTTTTCCGCCAGAAGAGATAGCTATCATGATAGGAGAGCGGTCAATGATTGATGGCATAATAAAGCTGGTGCGTTTTGGGTCATCAACCACATTGCAGAATATGCGCTGTTGGTTGGCGCTTTGATAGACCAACGCATTGACCGACAATTGATCCGTTGCGGCAATCACCAACCATTTTTCTGCCAACAGTTCCGGTGCGAATTCGCCGCTGACTAATGAAAGCAGCCCCTGTTGCGCCCAATGGTGAAACTGCTCGGTAAATTCACAGGCATTGACGGTGACGGCGGCACCCGCATCAAGCAATAAGCGGGCTTTACGTTCGGCCACTTCACCACCACCGACCAACAGGCAGGCTTTGTTTTGCAGTTGGCAGAAAATCGGGAAGTAGTCCATGGGCAATCCTTCATTTTTGTGGCAGGAGGTAGCTATCTATAGTTCAGTGATTGAAGGGGCGACCGCACCTAGGGGCGCTTCGATGGCTTACGCCATTACGACCCCAACGGCACGTTTCCCCTTCATTCAGCTAATTCAGTACGTTATTGCTTAGCAGCTTGTGACGCATTGACTACCGTAGGCTGTGGACGTTGCTCCCGTGGGGTGGCATACCAATAACCCAAGCCCATAAAGACCGCGCCTGACAGGGTATTCCCCAGTGTCACCCACAGCAGGTTATGACCAATGCCGCTCAGGGTGTAAGCCTCGCTGTGATGACCGAACCAGGACAAGGCGAACAGCGTCATATTTGCTACGGAGTGTTCGTAACCGGAGGCAATAAAGGCCAGCAAGCACCACCAAATAGCGATAAATTTAGCGGCACCTTCTACCCGAATTGCCATCCAGATCGCCAGACAAACCAGCCAGTTACATAGTACACCCTTAAAGAATAAGGTCATAGCAGGCGCAGAGGTTTTTGCCAGCGCCGCAGTGTGCACCAAACTAGTATCCACTGACAGCAGGTTACCGCCGCCGTAGTAATAAAGCAGGGCAACAAAAACAGAACCCAGCAGATTCCCCAGCCAGGTTTGTGGCAGTACAGCCCACATTTGACTGGATTTAATCGTGCCTGCCTTGACCCCAAAGGTCAGGAACATGGTGTGGCCGGTAAATAGCTCAGAACCAGCGATAATCACTAAAGTCAGCGCCAGACCAAAGGTGGCCCCCATGACTAATGGGCGGTAAGCGGGGTCAATCAGATTGCCCAAGGTAAAAATCAGAATAATGCCAAGGCCGACATAAGCACCGGCCATCGCTGAACCAATCCAAAATCCCAGCGGGCTTTCTTTTGCCAGTTTGACGATGCGGGCCGCGTTGGCCGCGCATTTGTTAATTGTATCTGTATACATACTCATACCTGTGATCGAGAGTTATTTTGTGGTTATCCGGCACTGGCCGGATAACTGTTATCTATCACGCTTTGACTTGCACTATGCCGTCGCGAACCCGCGCATCAAAATGGGCAACCGAGCGCGTTTCATCTTCCAGACAGAAGCCATCATGCAGGCGAAAATGTTGTTTTTTCAGTGGGCTGGCCACCCACAAATCACCTTGATGTTCTGCAATTAATCCGCGCGAGAGCACACTGGCCTGAGCGAAGGGGTCAATGTTGCTAATGGCAAACACCTGTTCGTCCGCATAAGGCCGGAATACCGCGACTTGATGCTCACCAATCAGGCCACATACGCCGCTACCGGGCAAAATATCGGCTAATGGGCAAAGTGGAATCCACTGACTCATAAGTTATCCTCCAGTTCCAGCACCCGAACAGGGATGCGTTCATCCGGACGGGCCGGGCGATGTTGGTCGCGTTCTGGCACCACTTGTACATTCGGGTCGCGCTGCGGGCTGTTGATAAAGTGGGCAAAACGAACTTGTGCGGCCGGATTTTCGACGGTGGCTTTCCATTCGCAAGTCACTTTATCGCGCAAACGGGCAATATCGGTTTCCAATTGGTCGTTGATACCCAGCTTGTCATCAAGGATCACCGCGCGCAGATAGTCGATGCCACCTTCCAGACTTTCCAGCCAGACTGAGGTGCGTTGCAGTTTATCGGCGGTACGGATGTAGAACATCATAAAGCGGTCGAGATAGCGCATTAGGGTTTCTTCATCCAGATCCGCTGCCAGTAAGTCCGCATGACGTGGTTTCATCCCGCCGTTACCGCAGACATACAGGTTCCAGCCGTTTTCGGTGGCGATAATCCCGACATCTTTGCCCTGTGCTTCTGAACACTCACGGGTACAGCCGGAAACACCAAATTTCATTTTGTGCGGGGTGCGAATGCCCTTATAGCGGTGTTCCAGCGCGACACCGAAGCCAACGCTATCGCCAACCCCAAAGCGGCACCAGGTGCTACCGACACAGGTTTTTGCCATACGCAGTGCTTTGGCATAGGCGTGTCCGGTTTCAAAGCCCGCGTCAATCAGTTGTGCCCAGATAGCCGGCAGATCATCTTTCTGTGCGCCAAACATCCCAACGCGCTGTGAGCCGGTCAGTTTGGTATACAAGTTATATTGTTTGGCGATACGGCCTATGGCCAACAAGCCATCCGGCGTGATTTCGCCGCCCGGTGAGCGCGGGATAACCGAGTAAGTGCCGTCTTTTTGGATATTGCCGAGGAAGTTGTCGTTGGTGTCCTGCAACGGGGTATGTTGCGGCTCCAATATATATTCATTCCAGCATGAGGCCAGCAGCGAGCCGATGGTCGGTTTACACACTTCGCAGCCGTAGCCTTTACCGTATTTTTCCAACAGCGCGGCAAAGGTTTTAATTCCTTCGACCCGAATCAGGTGATACAGCTCTTGGCGCGAGTAGGCGAAGTGTTCACAGATATGATGATTGACTTCAATGCCTTGCTTGCTCAGTTCAGCATTGAGAACTTGTGTTACCAGCGGGATACAGCCGCCGCAGCCAGTACCGGCTTTGGTGGCAGATTTCAGTGCGGCAACGGTGTGGCAACCCTGACCAATGGCTTGAATAATATCGCCTTTGGTCACATCAAAACAGGAGCAGATTTGCGCGCTATCTGGTAGGGAATCAACCCCCATCGCCGGTTTGCTGCCCGCATGGGCTGGCAAAATCAGGCTGTCGGGGTTTTCCGGTAGCTCAATATTATTCAGCGCTAATTGCAGCAGGTTACCGTAATCGGTGGTATCACCCACCAGCACAGCTCCCAGCAAGGTTTTATTATCCGCGCTGACCACCAGCCGTTTATAAATTTCTTTATTTTCATCCAGATAAACGTAGCTGCGTGCGCCTTCAGTGCGGCCGTGAGCATCACCAATCCCACCGACGTCTACACCGAGGAGCTTGAGTTTGGCGCTCATATCGGCACCGTGGAAGGCATTTTCGCGGCCTAACAGATGATCAGCGGTGACTTGCGCCATTTTATAGCCCGGCGCGACCAGGCCAAAGGTGCGTTCTTGCCACGAGGCACACTCGCCAATGGCGTAGACATCGGGGTCGGAGGTTTGGCAATAATCATTGATAGCAATACCACCACGGCGCGCTGTGGCTAAACCGCATTGGTGAGCCAGTTTGTCTTGTGGGCGGATACCGGTGGAAAAGACAATAAAATCGACTTCTAACTGGCTACCATCGGCAAACAGCATGGTTTTACGGCTGTTTTGCCCGGCGTGAACAATCTCTTGGGTATTTTTACCGGTATGAACTCTCACGCCCATGCGCTCAATCTTCTGGCGCAGTTGGTCACCGCCCATTGCGTCAAGCTGTTCTGCCATTAATACCGAAGCAAACTCAATGACATGGGTTTCCACGCCGAGGCTTTTCAGCGCACCGGCGGCTTCCAACCCTAACAATCCACCACCGATAACCGCGCCACGTTTGCTGCGGCGAGTACAGGCTTCAATGGCATTTAAATCTTCAATGGTGCGGTAAACAAAGCAGTCTTGCCCTTCGCTGCCTTTAATCGGCGGGATCCACGGATAGGAGCCGGTCGCCATAATCAGCTTGTCGTAATACAGAGTGCGGCCGCTGTTGGAGTGGATAACTTTCTCTTTGCGGTTAATGGTGATGGCGCGTTCGCCAACCAGCACTTTGACACCGTGCTTTTCATAAAAACCTTCACGAACCAGTGACAGTTCTTCCGCAGTGTGGTGGGAGAAGTAAGAAGAAAGATGTACCCGGTCATAAGCGATGCGCGGTTCTTCGCAAAAGACGGTTACCTCAAATTGGTCCTTATCCGCTTTATCTAATAAGTCTTCGATAAAACGGTGGCCGACCATGCCATTGCCGATGATGGCAAGTTTGACTTTGCTCATTTTTGCCTCAATTTTTAATTTTCTACCTTCACCTTAATCTTCCGTGCAGCGCACTTATTGATGTAAATCAATTAGCTTTCCATATACCTCTAAGGTGGTAGGTAAATGATTTTAAACGTTTTTTGATAAGTTGCGGATTTTGTTCATCTTTAGCTGAAAGGTTTCAGTCTGAGATTTTAAATCATCAAAAAGAAAATCAGGCAGCGGGCGGTTGGTCGGGTAAGCTAAAGCCAATAGCTTTTTGTTATGGCAAGAATATAAAAAAGATCACGGAGGCATCGATGACAGCGCAATCCTTACCAAATTATCTCCTCACCACGATTAATAATGTGCGATTGAGCGGGCAAGCGGGGCGGTGGCAGATAACTATCGCTGATGGCAAAATCAGTGCTATTTCGCCTCAACCAGAACAACTGACAACCGGTGCGGGCGTGCTGGATGCGCAGGGCGGCTTGGCGCTGCCACCATTTATCGAGCCGCATATTCATCTGGATACCACTCAAACCGCCGGGCAGCCAAGCTGGAACCAATCCGGCACCTTGTTTGAGGGTATTGAGCGCTGGGCTGAGCGTAAAGCCTTACTGACCCGTGAAGATGTTAAACAGCGCGCCTGGCAAACATTGAAGTGGCAAATAGCCAATGGCATTCAGCATGTGCGCACCCATGTGGATGTTTCCGACCCCAGCCTGACGGCCTTAAGCGCCATGTTGGAAGTCAAAGAGGAAGTCAGCCCGTGGGTGGATATGCAGATTGTGGCCTTCCCGCAGGAGGGAATTCTCTCCTATCCGGATGGTGCCGCACTTTTGGAAGAGGCGCTGCGACTGGGTGCTGATGTGGTTGGCGCTATTCCTCATTTTGAATTTACTCGCGAATATGGCATTGAGTCGTTGCATATCGCCTTTGCACTGGCGCAAAAATATCAGCGGCTGGTGGATGTGCATTGCGATGAAATTGATGATGAGCAGTCACGTTTTGTTGAAACAGTGGCGGCACTGGCGCACCGGGAAAACATGGGTGCGCGCGTGACCGCCAGCCATACCACGGCGATGCACTCTTATAACGGCGCTTATACTTCACGGCTATTCCGCCTGTTGAAGCTGTCCGGTATTAACTTTGTGGCTAATCCTTTAGTCAATATCCACCTGCAAGGGCGCTTTGACACTTACCCCAAGCGGCGGGGCATTACGCGGGTGAAAGAGATGTTGGCGGCACAGATTAATGTCTGTTTCGGTCATGACGATGTGTTCGATCCGTGGTATCCGTTGGGAACGGCTAATATGTTGCAGGTATTGCATATGGGGCTGCATATTTGCCAATTGATGGGATACGACCAAATCAATGATGGGCTGAATCTGATAACTCATAATAGCGCCAGAACGATGAATTTATCGGATTATGGTTTGCAGCCCGGTAATCGCGCCAATCTGATTATTTTGCCCGCAGAAAGCGGTTTTGATGCGGTGCGGCGGCAGGTGCCAGTGCGCTACTCTATTCGTCACGGCGTGGTAATTGCCAAAACGCAGCCAGCAGAGAGCCGGATTTATCTCGGTCAGGAAGAGGTGGTGAATTTCAAATAGGTATTGCCCTGCATCTAAGTGGCTGCAGGGCAGGAAAACCGGTTAATCAGTGAGTCTCATGGCCGTGGCTACGGTGCTTGGTGAAGAAGCCCAGAATCAGGCACATCACAAACACGGCAAGGTACAGGCCGTTGGCTGTTGTCAGCGCGGCATGTACACCACTGTTAGCCACAATCGGGCCGGTAACCACAAAGGTCAGCATGGTGCCGACGGTACCGCAGGTCAGAATGAAGTTCACCAGTTTCGGCGAAGACACTTTGGTTTGCAGTGAACCCAATGTAATCAGCGTGGTGTAAATTGCGCTGGAAACAAAGCCCAAAGCCAGAATGTAGTAGCTCAGATGCTCTGGATTATCCGTGCTAACAAACATATACATCGACAATGTCGCCAACGCCGCCAACACGGTGACGATGCGTTGCAGATCGAAAAAACGCAGGATAAAGCTAAATACCCACATCCCAATCATATAGGAAATCCAGAAATTACTGACTAACTGGCCTGCCTGGCTGATATCCATATTGAAGGTTTTGGTGGCGTATTCCGGCACCCACTGGATGAAACCGAGTTGGCCGAGGATATAACATAGCGCGGCAATCGCCAGGAACAGCACGCCGATACCCCATTTTTCTTTCGCGACAGGCTTGCTCTGGTCAGTGGCTTTATGGCCCAGCACCGGGAACTCAGAGCACAGTGTCAGCACGAAAATCCCCACATACAACAAGCCGATGCAGGCATAGACCCAGTACCATTCGATATGCCGCGCCAGCAGCATGGCAGCCACAACCGGGAAGATCATCCCGGCCATACTGAAGAAGGAGTCAGTAAACAGCAGGCGTGAACCGCGCTGACGTCCTGCGTACATATGGGTTACCAGGAAGGTACCTATCGACATGGTTATCCCGCTGACCACCCCGAGGATAAACATGCTGATGGAGAAGACCATCAGATTATGCCCAACCATTAATCCGGCAATTGCGATTAACATCAGAATGAAACCAAACACTAACTGACGTTTTAACGGAATGATTTCCATCAACCAGGCATTGAGGAAGATTGAAATCAAAATGCCCGCGTTAAGGAAAGTAAATGTGTTACTCATACTGGCAATAGGCAGATTAAAGTATTCTGCGATATTCCCCATCACCATCCCGGTGACAATAACTAACGCACCGGTAAGGGCGTAAGAAAAGTAACTGATCCAAGTTAGCCGAATGCGATTGCTGTTATTCATAAATAGGCCTGTGTGTCAGTATCAAATAAATAAGAGTTAAAGACAGATAATAGCTAAAAACGGGCATAGGGCTAAAAAGGCATCAAACCAGTTTCCAGCTCTAAGGCGGCGGATCCTAGCACAGGCATTGCTATATTTTGTGATGTATATCCAACTTTTAATGCAATTGATATGATGTTGTTGCGAATAATAGTGAGGCATCACAGATTCTGACTCGGAACAAATGAGAAATACTCTTATTTTAATGAGAATTGACACCGCGTTAAGCCTGGTTCATATATGATCTCCCACGAACTCGAACTGTCAGCGCCAATAAAAACTGTCAATAAAACAGTAGAGTAATCAATTGTATTTTTGTTATACCCAAAATAATTCGAATTGCAGGAAGGTGGCAATGCAATGAACCCAATGAGTTGTTATAAATCAAAATATTGGGTTGATCGTGGCAACCAGCACACATGCAGTCTGAAGTATGCAGGGTATATTGAGATAAAGGAATTATCGTGATGAACCGTGGGATTTCCGTTGCCATGCCATTGGTACATGGATGCCATTAGGCCAAATGCATTATCGCAGAAGGTGCTATTCCGCCTGGCTGGGGATAGCCGCGATTCTGATGCTCTTTATCGCTCCCGTGGTGTCATCCTCACTGGCGCTTTCGTATGAGCAAAATACCGCGGCCATGTCGGAGACCGACTGTGCCACGGAGATGGCGCATCATGATAACCAAACCGCCCAGACCACCCATGCCGGGCAACATGAGGCCACCCATAATGACATGATGATGGGTCATGCCGCCTGTGGCTATTGTGTATTACTGATCCACCTTCCGTTGCTTAATACGGCTTTTAAAGCCGATATTCGCGCCGTCTTACTGCTGGCTGAGGTATCACCCTCCTCATTCATCTATTCAAAAATTATTGACGATACCTATTCCGAAAACCAACCGCGCGCTCCTCCATTCTTCTATTCCTGATAATCCGATAAAAAATAAACCCCTTTTTCTGGTATGGACAATTCCCTACTGGAGTGATTTGTATTACCCAAGGAATAGTTATGTCTGGTAAGAATAAAATCTTTAAAAAAACATTATTAGCATGTGCAATAACCACGACCCTTTCTGTATTGGCCTTAAATGCTTTGGCTATGGAACATGATAACGGGGTTACCCATCAGCCGGTGGCGAATAACGCAATCGGTGATGATTCCGCCCAAAAAGCCCATGACGCTGATGTCATTACCGTTACTGCGCCAACGTTCTCGCCACTCACCATCGTCACCTCACCTAAAACGCCACGCCAGCCCGTGCCTGCGAGTGATGGTGCTGACTATCTGAAAACCATTCCCGGTTTTTCGCAAATCCGCAATGGCGGAACTAATGGTGATGTGGTTTTCCGTGGCATGTTTGGTTCGCGCATAAAGATTCTGACGGATGGGGCTGAAACGCTGGGAACATGCCCATCACGGATGGATGCGCCTACATCGTATATTTCACCAGAGAGTTTTGATCTGTTAACGGTAGTCAAAGGGCCACAATCTGTACTGTGGGGGCCGGGAGCGTCTGCGGGAACCATTTTGTTTGAGCGTGAACAACCCCATTTTGCCGACGCGGGTATCAAAGGAAATGCCAGTTTACTGGTGGGTTCTAATGGCCGCTGGGATAAAAACATTGATGCCAGCCTGGGCAACGAGCAAGGCTATTTGCGTATGATGGGGAATCAGTCTCAAGCCGGAGATTATAAAGACGGTAATGGTACTCGGGTGCCGTCGAAATGGGATAAATGGAATGCGGATATGGCGTTGGGCTGGACACCGGATACCGATACCTTGCTTGAACTCACCGCAGGTAAAGGCGACGGTGAAGCAAGCTATGCAGGGCGTGGCATGGACGGCTCTCAGTTCTTGCGAGAAAGCCTGGGCGGGCGTTTTGAGAAATCCAATATTGGTGACGTGTTAGATAAAATCGAAGCGAAAGTTTATTACAACTACGTCAATCATATTATGGATAACTACACATTACGCACCCCACCGATGATGGCAATGTCGAGTAATCTGGACCGGCGCACAATGGGGGGCCGGGTTATGGGGACCTGGTTGTGGGAAGACATTAAACTGGAGGCGGGAACAGACCTGCAAACCAACACGCACCGTAAAAATAAACAAGGCAATTGGAGTAAAAATGCCCGCTTCGATAATTATGGCATGTTCGGTGAGTTGACCTGGGCTGCCAGCGAGCAAGATAAACTGATTACCGGTGCCCGTATTGACCATCACCACGTCACAAATTACACCCGTGCCGATGAACCGACACGCTCAGCTACGCTGCCAGCCGGTTTCATGCGTTTTGAACATAATCTGGCTGACCTGCCTGTCATGTGGTACGCCGGATTGGGCCATACTGAGCGTTTTCCTGATTACTGGGAGCTGTTTTCACCGAAAGTTGGGCCTACCGGGTTCGGCAGTGCTTTTGAGGGCGTCGCCAGTGAGAAAACCACTCAGCTTGATATCGGTACCCAATATAGTGGCGAGCAGCTAAATGGTTGGATATCGGCTTATTTGGGCCGGGTTAACGATTTTATTCTGTTCAAGTATGACCCGAAAAACCTGCGTATCAGTCAGGCGGAAAATATCAATGCCACCATCATGGGAGCAGAGATGGGGGCCGGGTATGCGTTCAGTGACCATTGGAAAACCGATGCCAGTGTGGCTTATGCCTGGGGGGAAAATACCAGTAACAACCGCCCCTTGCCGCAAATCCCCCCACTGGAAGCACGCTTGGGGCTGACCTATGAAACCGGCAGTTGGAGCAGCACCGCACTATGGCGGCTGGTCAGTAGCCAGCATCGGGTTGCGATTAACGAGGGGAATGTGGTTGGCAAAGACTTTGCTGACAGTGCCGGTTTTGGCGTCCTGTCCGCTAATGTGGCCTACAAGTTGACCCAACAAGTGAAAATCAGTAGCGGCGTGGATAATTTGCTGAATAAAGCTTACAGCGAGCACCTCAATCTAGCGGGTAACAGCGGATTTGGTTATTCCACCAATACCGCAGTGAACGAGCCGGGCCGTACCTTTTGGGCAAAACTGAATGTGACGTTCTAATCGGAATTCCCGCGTGAAATTAGCTGGGTGGCAGGCATTGGCTTGCCACCTTTTTCAATGAATTACCGTTCGTTAAAGGCTCTTTTTAGGCGGCATAACCGAATTACGTATCACAATCGTGGGCGGGAAGTTGGCGTTGGTAATCAGTGGGTTAATTAGCAGTCGGGTGGCGTATTGCGCCATTTCCACAATGGGGAAATGCAAACTGGTTAACGCCGGGCAAACAAACGGGGCGCGTTCACCGCTGTCATAGCAGATCAGTGAGATATCTTGTGGCACTTGCAAATGGTGTTTGTTGATAGCCAGCAGCGCACCAATGGCCATTTCTTCGTTACAACAATAAATCGCTGTCGGCAGGCGGGGTTGTTGCAGGATTTCATCTGCTCGCTGGTAGCCACTTTCTAAATCATAAACGCCTTCCACACTGGCGACCGGTTCCAAACCGGCCAATTGCATGGCATCAATGAAACCCTGACGACGCAGCAAACTGGAATAGCGCTGGGCCGATCCGCTGATACAGGCGATATCGCGGTGACCCGCATCAATAAGTACCTGTGTTGCCATCTGGCTGGCACTGCGGTGATCGAAGGTGACACAGCGGGCTTCAAGGCCCGGAACCAGCCGGTCAAGCAACACGAAGGGCCGATCTGCTGCGGCAAGTTGGCGCAACTTCTCATCACTGAGAAAACGCACATGCAAAATTAAGCCATCACAGCGCAAGTTATACAGCCGCTGAATGGCCTGCCACTCCTTCTCGGCGTTATCTCGCCCCTGAGTCACCAGGAGCTGCTTACCCTGAGATTCAGTTTCTGTTTGCACAAAATCCATCAACGCACCAAAAAACCCCCCCCGATAAGAGGTGGTCACCAGCCCCAGCGTATTGCTCTGGCTGGAGGCCAGCGCGCGTGCCGCAGGATTAGGGGTATAACCCAGAACCGCGACGGCTTGCTCAACTTTCTCGCGGGTTGGCGTTTTGACATTGGTATCACCGTTGACCACGCGGGAAACCGTAGCACGGGAAACCCCGGCTAATGCCGCGACGTCTTCTAGTGTGACCATCATCTTGCTCCAATCCCCTTTGTGCCTGAAGACGCAGAGAGTTAGCTCCACTTACTCACCCGAGTCACTTACTTGAGTAAGCTCATCGGGATTCATTCGTTTGCTACCTACCTGCGACTCCAATTACGTTGGGTATAAAATGAGTTAATGTTACAAATCTTTGAACTGAGGCAGGTAAGGTTTGTTGACCAGTAGAACCTCTTCTAATAACGGCTGGGCAATGCTGGCATTACCGATCAGTGGGTTGGTCACTAATGCCAGCAAGGCGCTGCGACGGTCACCGTGCACCGCCGCTTCAATCGTCAAACGTTCATAGGCTTTCACTTGCTGAGTCAGTCCATGCATAGAAACCGGCAATGGGCCGAAGGTGAGCGGATGGGCACCCTGAGCATCAATAATGCAGTTAGTTTCTACCACAGAATTGTCAGATAATCCGCGAATCGCACCACGGTTTGTTGTATTGACAACTAATTGTGTACCCAAATTATTATGGATTGCGCGAATAAGCTCCAGTGCGACTTCAGAATAAAACGATCCACCGCGGAAACTGAGCTGCTCGGGTTTACTGTCCAGATGGGGATCAGCGTACAGCTCAAACAACGCCTTTTCTACCTGCATCACTTGTTCGGCCCGCGTCCCGCGCTCTGCGGCAGCCGCCATCTCTTCTGCCAGCATATCCTGAGTCTGGTAGAAATAGCGGTGATACGGGCAAGGAATCGCGCCCATAGCTCGCAGGAACTCCGGTGGCCAAGGCGCTTCCTTGATATTGTTCATGGTCAGTGAGGCACCATCACACAGCATATTCAGCACCTCGGCGGTGACATCTTTACCCTGCTGTAACACCTCATGCACCCATACCATATGGTTCAGCCCGGCAAAGCGCAGTTGGATATCTTCATAAGGCGCTTTTAGCAAATTAGCTATCATATGATGCATACTGATTGGGACATTACACAAACCAATGATTTTTGCTTTACTATAACGAGAAACGGCTTCGGTGACGATTCCGGCCGGATTAGTGAAGTTGATAATCCAGGCATCCGGTGCCAGTCGTTCGACTTTCGACGCGATATCCAGCATCACTGGAATAGTGCGCAGTGCTTTGGCAAAACCCCCCACCCCGGTTGTTTCCTGACCCAGCAGGTTGTATTTCAGCCCCAAGCGCTCATCTGCCGCTCGTGCGGGTAACTGCCCAACCCGGAACTGCGTCAGCACAAAGCTGGCCCCTTCAATGGCGCTATCCAGCGAGAAGTGAACGCTGACATTAACGTGTTCCAGCCCGTGGCGTGCCAGCATCCGGCGGGTGAGTGCGGCAATAATCTCTACTTTTTGACGGCCCAGTTCTACATCAGCCAGTGCCAATTCAGTGACCGGCAACTCATTGATCCGTTGAATCAGTCCATCAACCAACTCCGGTGTATAGCTACTGCCGCCACCAATAATGGCAATTTTAAAGGTTTTCATAACGTGGCCTCAAAAGGGATTAATTTAAAATGAGAGCGCTCTCATTTGAGGGAGATTAACGAATGGTCAAAAACAAAATGCGATATTACTCACAAAAGCGGCAGTTTGGACGTCGGGGGATCAGCAAGACGTGATCCTGATTGCAGAATTCCACTGTTGCCTGGGATTGGGTGAATGCGTTAATTTGTCTAATGGGCGGTCTTGGGGCGGTTAATCGCCCGATATTATAAGATTTCGGTGAAAATGCGCATTCTGTTACGTAAATATCGGTAAATGGGTGGCATTGCGACGATCAGCTCTCTAGAATCAAAGCGCTTTTCCGTTGTTCGCATCCCACAGAAAGGAACCGTTAATGTTCAAACGTACTCTAGTGACCTTCATTGCAATTTGTTCCCTCAGCGCCGTGGCACCTGCTGCTTTAGCTGCCAGTGAGCCTCATGTGTTGTTAACGACATCGGTTGGGAATATTGAGTTGGAACTCAATAGCCAGAAGGCCCCGGTTTCGACCCAGAATTTCGTTGATTATGTTAACAACGGTTATTACAACAACACTATTTTCCACCGTGTTATTCCAGGTTTTATGGTGCAGGGCGGCGGATTTACGGCTGACTTCAAACAAAAAACGGCTAAAACACCAATCAAAAATGAAGCGGATAATGGCCTACGTAACCTGCGCGGCACCATCTCGATGGCCCGCACCGCCGATAAAGACAGCGCCACCAGCCAGTTTTTCCTGAACGTGGCAGACAATGCTTTCCTCGATCACGGTCAGCGTGACTTCGGTTATGCCGTGTTCGGTAAAGTGGTTAAAGGGATGGATGTGGTAGAGAAAATTTCTCAGGTTCAGACCGAAAACGTTGGCCCGTACCAGAATGTGCCGGTTAAGCCGATCACCATCCTGTCAGCGAAAGTTTTACCTTAATTACCCAGACCAGCCTTCAATCCCCTGAAGGCTGGTTCCCTTATTGCTTAAATCCTGTTCCTGCCAGAAATTAATCCGTTTGTCCCAACCGCGTGCTTATAATCAAGTATCTGTCTCAGTTTGGGGTAACGGTTTATGAGCGAAACATTACTTATCGCGAAGGCGCAGCCCGTACAGGATTTAGTGATTTTATCGGCACTGGCTAACCGACATGGCCTGATTACTGGTGCGACCGGCACGGGTAAAACGGTCACCTTACAAAAGATGGCCGAGCAATTCTCCCGCATTGGCGTGCCGGTATTTCTGGCGGATGTGAAAGGAGATTTATCCGGCATCGGTGCGGCAGGAGTTGGGTCGGAGAAGCTGCAAACACGACTGGCGGCCATTGGGGTGACTGACTGGCAGCCACAAGCATGTCCGATTGTGCCGTGGGATATTTTCGCTGAGAAGGGTCACCCGATCCGAGCCACCATTTCTGATCTTGGCCCGCTGCTGCTGGGGCGTCTGCTTGATCTAAATGACGTGCAAAGCGGCGTGTTGCAGTTGGTGTTCAAAATCGCCGATGACAACAACCTGCTGCTGCTCGATATGAAAGACTTGCGGGCGATCGTTCAGTATGTCGGGGACAATGCCAAGCAGTTCCGCACACAATACGGCAATATCACCCCCGCCTCGATAGGTGCTATCCAGCGCGGTCTGCTGCAATTGGAACAGCAGGGCGCAAATCAGTTCTTCGGTGAGCCGATGTTGGATATCCATGATTTAATGCAAACCGATAGTCATGGGCAAGGTGTTATCAACTTACTGGCAGCGGATCGATTAATTAATCAGCCAAAACTGTACGCCGTTTTTTTACTGTGGCTGCTGGCTGAATTATTCGAACAATTGCCAGAAGTGGGCGATATGGATAAACCTAAGCTGGTCTTTTTCTTTGATGAAGCCCATTTGCTGTTCAATGATGCGCCGGCGGCGCTGGTGGATAAAGTCGAGCAAGTGGTACGACTGATTCGCTCAAAAGGGGTCGGTATCTATTTCGTGACACAAAACCCGTTAGATATTCCGGATAATATTCTCGGCCAATTGGGTAATCGGGTGCAACACGCGCTGCGTGCTTTTACTCCACGGGATCAAAAAGCGGTTAAAGCGGCGGCCCAAACCATGCGCGCGAACCCGGCTTTCAGCGCCGAACAGGTAATTACCGAGTTGGGTGTGGGTGAAGCGTTGATCTCTTTTCTCGATGAGAAAGGGCGGCCGAATGTGGTTGAACGCGCTATGGTTATCGCTCCACAATCGAAAATGGGCGCATTGGATGCTGCGGCACGTAATCATGCCATCAATCATTCACCGCTGTATGGCCGCTATGAAGAGATGGTGGATCGCGAGTCGGCTTACGAGAAATTATCCGCAGGTGGCTCTTCCACCTTGGGCGATGCGGCTCCGGGCGGCGCGACAGCACCGCAGCAGCCTGAAACTCAGGGCGGCGGTTTAATGGATGGGCTGAATGATTTACTGTTTGGCTCCACTGGCCCACGGGGTGGCAAGCGGGATGGTATTGTCCAGACTGCGGCCAAAAGCATGGCGCGGGATTTGGGGCGGCAAATTTTGCGCGGCGTACTGGGTTCGATTACTGGTGGGCGCAAGCGTTAACTTGATTCTTGGATATGAAATGCTGTTATTGATCGACAATTACGATTCATTTACCTACAACCTGTACCAGTATTTTTGTGAACTGGGTGCCGAAGTGGTGGTTAAGCGAAATGATGAACTGCAACTGGCTGATATTGAAAGATTAGCGCCATCCCATCTGGTTATCTCCCCCGGCCCTTGCACGCCGAATGAGGCTGGGATTTCTTTAGCGGCCATCCGCCATTTTGCGGATAAATTACCCATTCTTGGTGTTTGCCTCGGCCATCAGGCGCTGGGGCAGGCATTTGGCGCGCGCGTAGTGCGGGCCAGGCAGGTGATGCACGGTAAAACCAGCGCTATTTGTCATCGTGGGCAGGGGGTGTTCCGTGGTCTTAATCTGCCGCTAACGGTTACCCGCTATCACTCTCTGGTGATTGCCGCTGACTCACTGCCCGACTGCTTTGAGCTGACGGCATGGACGGAACAAGACGGTGTGATGGATGAAATCATGGGGGTTCGCCATCGCACCTTGCCGTTGGAGGGAGTGCAGTTCCATCCCGAAAGTATTCTTAGCGAGCAAGGCCATCAATTATTAGATAATTTCCTTAAAAATTAAAATGTTAGGTTGATTTCACTAATAAAATGATCTTTTTGTTTGCTTGATTATGACTTTTTATGCATATTTTGTGATTATATTTTCATGCGCCAGCAATTGGCAGCTTAATGGTTTATCACGGTGGATAGCGCAATGACAGATAAATTAGCAGTAACTCGCAGTACATTCGATCAAGTTATTTTGCCTGTTTATGCGCCGGCGCAGTTCATTCCGGTCAAGGGAAAGGGCAGCCGAGTGTGGGACCAGCAAGGTGCTGAATATATTGATTTTGCTGGCGGAATTGCGGTTACTGCGCTGGGGCATTGTCATCCGGCGCTGGTTGCCGCACTGCATCAACAAGGTGAAATGTTATGGCATACCAGCAACGTATTCACCAACGAACCGGCCCTGCGTTTGGCGCAAAAATTGATTGCTGCCACCTTTGCGGATCGGGTGTTTTTCGCTAACTCTGGCGGTGAAGCAAATGAGGCAGCGTTTAAGTTAGCTCGCCATTACGCCATTGAGCGCTACAGCCCGTATAAAACCAAAATTATTGCTTTCCACAATGCGTTTCATGGCCGCACCCTGTTTACCGTATCGGTTGGCGGCCAGCCGAAATATTCCGATGGTTTTGGCCCAAAACCTGCCGATATCGTCCATGTGCCGTTTAATGATTTGGCGGCGGTGAAAGCCGTTATGGACGATCATACCTGCGCGGTGGTACTTGAGCCAATTCAGGGCGAAGGCGGCATTACCTCGGCGAATCCTGAATTCCTGCAAGGTGTGCGCGATTTGTGCGATCAATATAAGGCGCTATTGGTCTTTGACGAAGTGCAAAGCGGCATGGGGCGTAGCGGTAAGCTGTTTACTTATATGCACTATGGTGTGACCCCTGACATTCTGACCACCGCGAAAGCCTTAGGCGGCGGCTTCCCTATCAGTGCGATGCTGACCACCGCAGAGATTGCCTCAGTAATGGCTGTCGGCACTCACGGCACAACCTACGGCGGCAATCCTCTGGCTTGTGCCGTTGCTGAGGCAGCGCTGGATGTGATTAATACCCCTGAGGTACTTAATGGTATAGAACAGCGCCACGGTCTGTTTGTGCAGGCTCTGCATGATATCAACAGCAAGTATCAGCTCTTCAGTGACATCCGTGGCATGGGGTTGTTAATTGGCGCAGAGCTAACAGCGCAATACCGTGGTCGGGCGCGGGAGTTTTTAAACGCCGCTGCGGCCAATGGTTTGATGATCCTCAATGCCGGGCCGGATGTGCTGCGGTTCGCGCCATCGTTGGTTATTGACGTGGAAGATATTAAGCAAGGAATGGTGCGGTTGGAAAAAGCGATTGCTGGCTTGATAAAAGGCTAGACAACATAATTGAGAAGCTTTTTGCCGCTTGCCGAGGAAAAGCCTAACGCTGCCGTTGGACAGGGAACCCATGTTTGGCGGAGTGCATAATTAACATCAGGTTTATAAATAATTTCAGAATGATAAATAAGCTGTTGCCAATTCATGCTGGCCTCAGGAATTTATGATTCACAACATGACAGAAAAAACCGGTGCCGATAGTCTCCGCACCGGTTTTATGGGAATTAACGAGTGCCGTAAACGACGATCGTTTTACCGTGCGCGGAGATCAGGTTTTGATCTTCGAGCATTTTTAGTATCCGCCCCACAGTTTCGCGGGAGCAGCCAACTATTTGACCAATTTCCTGGCGGGTAATTTTAATCTGCATCCCATCTGGGTGGGTCATGGCATCAGGTTGTTTTGCCAGATTAAGCAGTGTTTGTGCAATGCGCCCCGTTACATCAAGGAAAGCGAGGTTACCCACTTTCTCAGACGTTATCTGTAAGCGATTCGCCATTTGTGAAGACAGGCGCATCAAGATATCTGGATTAACCTGAATCAATTGACGGAATTTTTTGTAAGAAATTTCAGCCACTTCACAGGCGGTTTTTGCTCTAACCCAGGCACTACGTTCTTGGCCTTCTTCAAATAATCCAAGCTCGCCGATGAAATCTCCCTGATTCAGATAGGAGAGAATCATCTCTTTACCTTCTTCATCTTTGATAAGCACCGCAACGGAGCCTTTCACGATGTAGTAAAGCGTTTCGGCCTTTTCACCTTGGTGAATTAGCGTACTTTTCGATGGATATTTGTGGATATGGCAATGAGACAGGAACCATTCGAGAGTCGGGTCTGTTTGTGGCTTGCCGAGAACCATTCGCTGTTATCCTCTGTTGTTATCGCTGCCTAACTTAACAGGGCTCAGAGTTCCCTGTACGGCGTGCTTATAAAATACACGTTCTTTATATCCGACAACTTAGAATCTATCGGGTATAGCATATTAATTTGCTCAACTGCCGAAAGGTATAGCCAAGATACGTACCGGATAGAAACCCTTCACTGAGTATTGGAAGCTACCCTATTTAATGCTAGAAGCATCACTTTCGATCCTGTTTGTAGCACAGGATGAGGCCAGTGTCTTGTGTTGTATCGCTTCAGCATGATGAACATCGGGTTACATTGCCAGTTTATAAATGAAAGGGTAGTCTGAAGCGGAAAATTTAACCGGGAGTATGCGTTATGCAGGCACGAGTAAAGTGGGTTGAGGGGCTGACATTTTTAGGTGAATCCGCATCTGGTCATCAGGTTTTGATGGATGGGAATGCGGGAGACAAAGCACCCAGTCCGATGGAAATGTTGTTGATGTCAGCCGGTGGCTGTAGTGCAATTGATGTCGTTTCTATCTTACAGAAAGGGCGTAACGATGTGCGCGATTGTGAGGTCAAATTAACCTCGGAGCGTCGGGAAGAAGCACCACGGTTGTTTACGCACATCAACTTGCATTTTATCGTCAGCGGTAAAGGCCTGACGGATAATATCGTTAAGCGTGCGGTTGAGCTTTCGGCTGAGAAGTATTGCTCGGTTTCTTTAATGCTGGGGAAGGCCGCAACCATTACCCACAGTTTTGAAATTCGTGACATCGCGTAAAAGTGCTGACCCATAACCTTGCTGAATAGGTTATGGGTTTATTCTTTAATCAGTTGCCTATCTTCTTACCTTCCAGTAGTTGCTGCACCAACGGCGCCATAATCAGCTCCATCGCCAGCCCCATCTTCCCGCCCGGCACGACCAATGTATTGATATTGGAGATAAATGAGCCTTGCAGCATCGCCAGCAAGTAAGGGAAATCGATTTGATCCAACCCACGAAAGTGAATAACAACAAAACTTTCATCCAGTGACGGAATAGCTTTGGCAGCAAAGGGGTTAGAGGTATCAACCGTCGGAACGCGTTGGAAGTTAATATGGGTGCGTGAGAACTGTGGCGTAATGTAGTTGATGTAATCATCCATCGACCGCACCACCGAATCCATCACCGCCTCACGGGAATGGCCGCGCTCTCCGGTATCGCGCACCAGTTTTTGAATCCACTCCAAATTGACTATCGGTACTACGCCAACCAATAAATCAACGTGCTTTGCGACATCATGATGTTCAGTGACAACACCGCCATGCAGCCCTTCGTAAAACAAAACATCGGTGGGCTGCGGCAGTGCCTCCCACGGAGTAAACGTGCCGGGGATCTGGTTGTAAGGCACGGCTTCATCATAGGTATGGAGATATTTACGTGAGCGCCCGGTGCCGCTTTTGCCGTACTCCTCCACACTCTGCTCCAACTGACCAAAGTCATTGGCTTCCGGGCCAAAATAGCTGATATGCCGGCCTTGATCCCGCGCCTTACGGATTGCGGCATCCATCTCCGGGCGGGTATAGCGATGGAAACTGTCCCCTTCAATCTGCGCCGCACTGATGTTTAACTGCTGAAAAATTTTGCGAAACGCCAGGCTGGTGGTGGTTGTCCCTGCGCCACTGGAGCCTGTAACGGCGATAACCGGATGTTTAGTTGACATAGTAGCTGTAACTCCGTGGGGTAAGATCCTCAAGGGCGGCGGTTGCCATTGGCGTTTTTTTGTCGCGAATGATTATTTTTAGGGCAAAGCGGCGGGCTTGTCATCTTGTTTCATTGTGGTTTTTATCGAATCAAGTAATGAAAAGACACAAATTACTGCTGCTCTTCAGCTCCGGCACGGAACGAACCCCGTGACATGATATTGATAGTTTCATGCAATTCTGACCACACTAATACCGCCTCGCCGCTGACTAACTGACGGCGCACATCGTCAACTTTTTGCGCCAGAGAGCGTTCATGTTCGCCGTAATCGGTGCCTTCACGTAATACGAACGCTTCGAGCAAATTATCCAAAGTTTCACTGTCGACTTGCTGCCAGGGCACTATCATTACTGTTGCTCCAAATAGGGGGAAAGCCAGGCTGGGATGCGTTGTTCCAACCACATTTGTGGATGTTTTAGCGAACCGCCGACAAAACCAACGTGGCCGCCGTGCTCGGTGAGTTGGTAATCAATATTGTCCGGTAACTCACTGAGATCCGGGATGACTTCAGTGGTCATAAACGGATCATCTTTAGCATGAATGATCAGCAGCGGAGTCCGAATTTGTGGTAATAACGGCAGTGCGCTGCAACGGCGATAGTAATCTACCGCATCATTGAAGCCATGTATTTTAGCAGTTATTACATCATCAAAATCTCTGATTCGCCGTAGTCTTTTTATCTGCAATAGTTCCAGCGGCAGGCTACCGGGGTAATGTAATAACTTGCGGGTGGCATTTAACTTCAGTTGGTTCAACAAATAGTGCTGATAGACGCGAGAGAAACCTTGTTCCATACGATTAGCACAAGGCTCAAGCATCAGTGGCGCAGAAACCACCACGGCTGCCTCTAATAAGCTCTTTTGCCCTTGCTCAGCCAACTGCCCTTGTTCAGCCAAATAGAGCGCCAGCATATTGCCGCCCAAAGAGACGCCAACCGCGGCGGTGGGAACCTGACCATAGGTTTGCCGCAACCAACGCAGAAAGAACCGGGCATCTTCTGTTTCACCCGAATGATAAATTCGTGATTTACGATTGGGTTCGCCACTGCATCCGCGAAAATGCATCACCACACCCAGCCACCCTTTGTCTTGCCAGGCGCGCAGCAAACCGTGGGCATAGGGGCTGTAAAAATTCCCTTCCAGCCCGTGGAATAGCACGACTCTGGGTTTATCCCGTGCCAGCTCGGGGTTTTCACTCCAGGCTAGATCGACAAAATCCCCATCGGGCAATTCCAGCCGTTGCCAAAAAGGTTGCAGTTGAACCCGCCGCCTGACCAGCCGTGGCAGCAGCGTTTGCAGATGTGGATTGCTGGCACCGGCCAGTGGACGAAATATTTCATGCATATGGTGAATGGAAATCATGTTGTTGCTCTTGTGTGATCAATAGCACACTGTTAGCTTCATGGGTATATCGCGCATCATTTTGGGTGAGAGGCACCCGTCTCATGGAACTGAGTTTATTTCTTTCAATGGTAGGTTTTCTCTGGGTTGCCGCTATCACCCCTGGCCCAAACAATATGCTGTTAACTTCAGCTGGGGCCAATTTTGGTTTTATGCGGTCTATCTGGTTGATGTTAGGCATTATGTTAGGCATGCAAAGCATGCTGCTGCTGGTGGCGTTTGGCGTCGGTGGCCTGATTCTGATCTACCCCTCCTTGCACTTAATTCTGAAAATCCTGGGTAGTCTTTATCTGCTATGGCTGGCATGGAAAATTGCCACTTCGGCCTATGAAAAATTAGAAACCAATGTTGTTCCACCAAAACCGCTGCGTTTGTATCAAGGGTGGTTATTGCAGTTCCTTAACCCAAAAGCCTGGTTGATGGGATTAGGTTCGGTGGCCAGTTTCAGTATGGCGGGGGCGGCTTACAATCACTCCATTGTTATGATAAGCCTTGGTATGTTTATGGTGAATCTGGTGGCCGGTATTATTTGGCTGGGTTTTGGTACTTTGATTGGCCGTTTGTTACGCAGCCGCCGCGCCTGGTTTACCTTTAATATCGCGATGGGCTTGCTGACGGCAGCCTGTGTGTTGCTGATTTGGCATTAACGATACTCGCCATCCTTCAAACTGCATGTGTGTTGGCTGCTTTCATTACTCGGCCCATTGATGGGCCTCGCCTCTTCGAGGCCGCTGCAAACCGCGTTCAAATCGGTTCCCGACCGATTTGTCACCCCAGTCATTTACTCAGTTGCTGCCTTCTTGCAACTCGAATGATTTAGATCATTACCACTGGAGCTAATTGATGGCTTATAACTATTTTCATGTTGACGCGTTTATTGGCGACGGTCTGTCCGGTAATCCTGCCGGGGTCTATTTGCTGAAAAAACCGCTCTCGGCTGAGCAAATGCAACGTATCGCCGCTGAGATTAATTTGCCGGAAACCAGCTTTGTCTGGGATGAGGGGGATAAATCAGCGATCCGCTGGTTTACACCAGATCGTGAAGTGGATTTATGCGGCCACGGTACTTTGGCGGCAGCCCATGTGATTTTCAGTATGGTTAACCCCGGTTTGCATGATATTCGCTTCCGCTCCGCCAGCGGCGATTTGTATGTAAAACGTGATGCGGAAAACTTTGGCCGCTTATCATTGGATTTCCCCTCTTTGCCACCGCAACAAATTGCGATTGATGCACAGCTCCAAGCCTTGATTGGCGTGAATATCCAGCAAGTATGGCAGGCTAAAGCCTTGCTGGTGGTGCTGGAGAGTGAGCAGCAGGTGCAGCAGTTACAGCCGGATATCGCCGCGCTAATTGCCTATACGGGCTGTGGTGTGATTGTCACGGCACCCGGTGATGTAGTGGATTTTGTCTCCCGTTACTTCACACTCGGCAGTAATGAAGACCCGGTGACGGGTTCTACTCATTGCAGCCTGATGCCCTATTGGGTGGCGCGGCTGGGCAGAGTCTCACTCCATGCCCGGCAGCTATCAGCACGCGGTGGCGAGTTATTCTGCACTTTAGCCGGTGATCGCACCTTAATCGCCGGTGATGCTCGCATTTTCATGAAAGGCCAAATAGACCTATAAGTTAGCGTTGTGGCTAACGCCTTCAGATGCTAATTATCACCAAAAGGAATAAAACGTATTTTTTATTCCTTTTTAACCCGCACTAAGCCCAATACTGAATTTGACGCGGCTTTCTGAGATAGTCGTGTTACCCAACCCGATACCAATACAGGCTATCTACTGTAGCGGCGCATTATATACAAAGCGACGATCCTTGGGGATAAACCGTTGTTCCGGCCCTCGTGGATTCAGGCGTTGATGGTGGATTGGCCAATAACGCGCGGGCTGCTGTTTCGACAGCATTCACCGGGATGTCTTCAACTTGTGGCCCAGCGTGTAACAAGGCATGGCGTACCAATGGATACCAGCGCAGGTATTTCTCTGGCCGGGATTCAAACAGTGCGACCACCGGTATTTGCAACGCTGAACTGATATGTATTGGTGAACTATCGGCGGAGATAACCAAATCCAGCAGACTCATAGCTGCCACGAATTCATTAACGCAGGGGGTGAGTAAGCAGCGGCCATTAAAACCCGCCAGTTGTTGTGCGCTGGGTGGGTCTGTCGGGTCATATAAAATCACCATTTCGGCCTGATCACTGAGCTTTTGCGCCAGTTGTTGCCACTTTTCATAGCACCAACGCCGTTGGGGGGATTTATTGGAAATGAATAAGCCAATGCGTGGCCGGTTTTGTTTGCCCAATTCCGCCCGCCATTTCGCCTGCAATTGCGTGTCAGGGTAAATGTGTAGTTTCACGGCCTCAATATCGACTTTCCCCAACTCTGGTATCAGCGCAAAGCCCGAGAGTGCCTCGTGGCGCATTGGCCGGTTGGCAACATGGCTTGGGTTGCGATCGTCGAATTCGCTTTCCGCAGTATGCCAGCGGCAATCCACCACATTAAGCTGTTTGGCAAATTGAATGCTATTCTTGCTGATACCACCGTTAGGAATTAGTAGCAGATCAAAACGTAGTCGCCGCAAGCGCCGAATGAGCGCCAGACGATGTAACAGCGCCGTCAGTCTGCCTGACTGTTGGTTCCGCTCACATTGTTTGCTGTACACATAGGTGTGAACAGCGCTGACCGCAGGGTTGTGGGCCAGCACTGCCTGATTGTATTTATTCGCTAATACGTGAATCTCTGCTGATGGCCAACGTTGCTTTAGTGCATGTAATAACCCTGTGGTACAGACCATATCGCCAAGGAAATCAATCCGGATCACCAAAATGCGCTGCATTTATGCTTATTCCTACGAAAATTCTTATTGCCTTATTAGACATTAAAATCTTCTAAGCATTCACTGGAGTAAGTATAAATTTACCATCCATTTCTTTCACTTATGATTTTGTTGCGCTAAACGTGCCAAAATCACGGAACAACGTAATGCCCGCCAAAACTCATGGATATTACCCGCCCCCTGAAACAGAGCCGAGGGTAAACTGAGTTCTCGAAACTTAATGGCTAGTGCCGTGCGCTCTGGCGAAGGGGGCAATCTTTTGCGCATTAACCCTAAGAAGTGGCCGCTCTCCTGATTAGCATGACGTAGCAATGCACGGCGCAATGGTGGCTCCTGCGTGGCTGAGAGGCTGACTAACGCATTGATAATAATAATATAGCTATTGGCGCGGGCTAATAAGGCTTGGGTTGATGGCGAGTGGGTGATTGATTGTGGGTTAGTACGATAGCCATAGAATGGGGTATCACAGAAACCGATACGTTGGGTGACCAGAGCCAGATGGGTAGTCCACAGAATATCTTCATGTAGCATTCCGGGGATGAATGCCAACTGGTAAGTGTTGATCAGTTCGCGGCGAATTAATTGCAACCATGCGTAATGTGGCCACTCATTATGCTCAACACTACGGATAATCCATTGCTGACCGCTAAGTATCTCGCCCCACGATTGTTTACGCAACAACGGGCGCTCAGGGGGTAAATCGGGGTTAGTGGTAAATGTAAAACCATTACCTATTAGTAAATCCAATTGCTGCTGATTGGCCTGTTGCAACCAGGTTGATAAGGTATGTGGAGCTAGCCAGTCGTCACCGTCAGCAAATGCAATCCAGCGTGCGGTGGCCCGGCGTATACCCGCATTACGGGCAGCGGAAAGCCCTTGATTGGGTTGATTAATGATGACCAGCCGCGAGTCACGACGTGCCGCGTCTTCTAAAACCGCCAGACTGTTATCGGTCGAACCATCATTGACGGCGATAATCTCCAACGACACACCCGTCTGTTCGTACAATGAATCAAATAACGGTGCGAGGTAAGTGCCGCAATTAAATACCGGCACTACCACGCTAATATCCTTATTACACATGACCTTAATTGTCCTTAATAAAGGTATTTTCCAAACAGCGGATTACCCCGCTTCAAATATCTTGGTGAGATTCTCCAACTGCTCTTGGGCATCCAACCACTGCATTTCAGTCTCTTCCAACCTGGATTTCACTTGCGTCTGCTGCTGTAAACAGTGGGTTAAATCTGCCTTGCGAGCAATATCATACAGGGCAGAATCAGCCAGTTGCTCTTCGATAGCGGCCAGTTCGGCACCGAGCTTATCCATCTGCTTTTCCAGCGTCATAACCTGCTTACGCAGTGGTTGTGTCTGGGTTCGGAACTCGGCATCGCGGCGTTTTTGATCTTTGCGCTGCTGGGCACTGTTGCCTGACAACTCTTTTGCCGGATTGTCCTGCTGGCTTTGCTGGCGCTGTGCATCCACCAAAAACTGCTGATAATCTTCCAGATCGCCGTCGAACTGTTCGACTTTGCCATCATGCACCAGATAGAGGTCATCGGTGGTAGAACGCAATAAATGACGGTCATGGGAAACCACCACCAGCGCGCCTTCAAAATCAATTAACGCTTCGGTCAGTGCCTGGCGCATATCCAGATCAAGGTGGTTGGTTGGCTCATCAAGCAGCAACAGGTTAGGGCGCTGCCAGATAATCAGTGCTAGCACCAGGCGCGCTTTTTCACCGCCGGAGAAGCGGGCGGTAGGGTCGGTCACCTGATCGCCCTGAAAACCGTAACCGCCCAGGTAGTCACGCAGTTGTTGCTCTGACTCCTTCGGTGCCAGACGGCTCATATGCTGCAGTGGCGATTCATCAGCTCTTAAGAATTCAAGCTGATGCTGGGCGAAGTAACCCAGTTTAATCCCTTTGGACAAACCAATTTCGCCGCTTTGTGGCTCTAATGTACCAGCCAACAGCTTGATAAGCGTGGATTTACCTGCGCCGTTACGCCCTAACAGGCCGATGCGCGAACCGGGTACCAGATTGAGTTTAATGGACTGCAAAATAGTGCGATCGCCGTAACCGGCGCTCACTTTCTCCATGCGCAGCAGGGGGTCAGGCAGGCTTTCCGGTGTACGGAAGCTGAAGTGGAATGGATTATCCACATGGGCAGGGGCAATCAGCTCCATCCGTTCCAGCATTTTGATGCGGCTCTGGGCCTGTTTAGCTTTGGTTGCTTGCGCGCGGAAACGGTCAATATAGCTTTGCAGATGCGCGACTTTCTCTTGTTGATGCTGATACATTGATTGTTGCTGTGACAGCTTGGTGGCGCGCTGACGTTCGAAGGATGAATAGTTACCGGTATATTCATTCAGCGTCTGCTGTTCAATATGCAGAATCTTATCAATAATAGGATCAAGGAAATCGCGGTCATGAGAAATTAATACTAACGTGCCAGAATAGCTTTTCAGCCATTTCTCCAGCCAGATTACCGCGTCCAAATCCAAGTGGTTGGTCGGTTCATCCAGCAGCAGCAAATCAGAGCGGCACACCAGCGCTTGGGCCAGATTAAGGCGCATCCGCCAGCCACCGGAGAAGGAGCGCACCGGCTGTTGCAATTGATCTTGAGAAAAACCCAGCCCGTGAAGCAAACTGGCGGCACGGGAATGAATGGTCCAGGCGTGGATGGCATCCAGCTTACCGTGTACGGTTGCGATGGCGTGACCATCATTTTTTTCATTGGCGGCCTGTAGTTCAGCCTCTAACTGGCGATATTCGCGATCTCCGTCGATAACATACTCTATCGCCGGAATATCCAGGGCCGGGGTTTCCTGATTAACCCAAGCCAATGCCCAGTTACTGGGGAAGGTGGCATTGCCGCCATCGGCGCTCAGTTCGCCTTTGAGCAACGCCAGCAGCGTGGATTTACCACAACCGTTTTTGCCGACCAGCCCGACCTTTTGACCGGGGTTAATCGTTGCTGTCGCGTTGTCCAGCAAGACACGGGTACCACGTCGAATTTGAAGTGAAGAAAAAACAATCATAGAGTGCCGTATGTTTAGAGTATGTTAAATTGTTATCCCCCTCGTACTTGAAATTGCAGGGGGTTAGCTGCGTTCAGCCAACCGAATCACTGACTTGAAGCAGTTCATTCGGATGCGTTCGCTTGCCGCTTACCTGCAACCCCAGTTACTTTGGGTATAAATTTTAGTCTTTTTGGTCTTTGCGGAGCATGGTAACGGAAAAACCGGACCCTGACGACGCTTTGGAGGGGAATGATGTCGCAGCCACCAAAGGTTTTGCTGCTGTATGCCCATCCGGAATCACAGGACTCGGTGGCTAATCGGGTTTTACTGCAACCGGTGCAGCAATTAGAACATGTCACTGTGCACGATCTTTATGCACATTATCCGGATTTCTTTATTGATATTCATCATGAGCAGAAATTGCTGCGTGAGCATCAAATTATTGTATTTCAACATCCTTTATACACTTATAGCTGCCCGGCCCTATTAAAGGAATGGTTGGACAGGGTATTGGCGCGTGGGTTTGCCAATGGTGTAGGTGGTCATGCATTGACCGGTAAATATTGGCGCTCGGTGATTACCACGGGTGAGCCGGAAGGAGCATATCGGGTGGGGGGATATAACCGTTATCCAATGGAAGATATTCTGCGCCCATTTGAATTGACGGCAGCAATGTGTCATATGCATTGGTTGAACCCGATGATTATTTACTGGGCGCGGCGTCAAAAGCCCGAAGTCTTAGCCAGCCATGCACAAGCTTATGCGCAGTGGTTGCAGTCACCACTGCCTACCGGAGGGCACTGAATATGGAAGGTTCGGCGCTACTGACCGCCATTATGTTATTCCTGTTCGCCGCTGTGGTGGCCGTTCCTATCGCCCAGCGCTTGGGTATTGGTGCGGTGTTGGGCTACCTGATAGCCGGTATCGCCATCGGCCCGTGGGGATTGGGTTTTATCCGTGACGTCGATGAAATCCTCCATTTTTCTGAGCTGGGTGTGGTCTTCCTGATGTTTATCATTGGGTTGGAATTAAATCCAGCCAAGCTCTGGCAGTTGCGGCGCTCTATTTTTGGCGTTGGTGCTGGCCAGGTGGTGATAACGGCGGCAGTGTTGGGCGCATTGCTCTATTTCACCCAATTTGCCTGGCAGGCGGCGGTTATTGGCGGTATCGGGTTGGCGATGTCTTCAACCGCAATGGCGCTGCAACTGATGCGCGAAAAAGGCATGAACCGCAACGAGGGTGGGCAGCTCGGTTTCTCGGTTTTACTCTTTCAGGATATGGCGGTTATCCCGGCGTTGGCCCTAATCCCGATTCTGGCTGGCGGCGGTGGTGGTGCTAACGACTGGGCCAGGATTGGTCTGAAAGTTGCTGCTTTTGCCGGTATGTTAATTGGTGGCCGTTACCTGCTACGCCCACTGTTCCGCTATATCGTCGCCTCTGGCGTGCGGGAGGTTTTTACTGCGGCGGCCTTGCTGGTGGTCTTGGGGTCTGCCCTGTTTATGGATGCGCTGGGTCTATCTATGGCGCTGGGGACATTTATCGCAGGAATATTACTGGCTGAAAGTGAATTCCAGCACGAACTGGAGATTGCCATTGAGCCGTTTAAAGGGTTGCTGCTTGGGTTATTCTTTATTTCGGTTGGAATGGCGCTGAATATCGGTGTGTTGTTCACGCATCTGTTGGATGTGTTGTTAGGCGTTTTGGCGCTGGTCTTTATCAAAAGCACCGTGTTGTATGGCCTGGCGCGAATATTTGGTTTGCGCCGTTCAGTACGGCTACAATTTGCCGGGGTGCTCAGTCAAGGCGGTGAGTTTGCCTTCGTGCTGTTTTCAGCCGCGTTCTCTCAACATGTTTTAAATGCTGAACAACTGGCGTTATTGCTGGTAGTTGTGACATTGTCGATGATGACCACACCGCTGCTGATGCAGGTGATTGACCGCATTTTAGTGCGCCGCTACAACGCGCAAGAAGAGAGCGATGAGAAGCCTTTTGTGGAAGATAATGATCCGCAGGTAATTATTGTAGGCTTTGGGCGCTTTGGTCAGGTGATTGGCCGCTTGCTGATGGCGAATAAAATGCGCATTACCGTGCTGGAGCGTGATGTCAGCGCCGTTAGCGTGATGCGTAAATACGGTTACAAAGTATATTACGGTGACGCCACCGAATTGGAGTTACTACGAGCGGCGGGGGCAGAAAAAGCCAAAGCCATCGTTATCACCTGTAATGAGCCAGAAGACACCATGACGTTGGTGCATCTGTGCCAGCAGCATTTCCCTAATTTGCACATTCTGGCCCGTGCCAGAGGGCGTGTGGAGGCGCATGAGTTGCTGCAAAGCGGCGTTAAAGATTTCACCCGTGAAACCTTTTCCAGTGCACTGGAGTTAGGGCGCAAGACGCTGTTGGAATTGGGTATGCATCCACATCAGGCTTATCGGGCACAACAGCATTTCCGCCGTCTCGATATGCGGATGCTGCGCGAATTGATGCCACAGCATCATGGCGATGTGGCACAAATATCCAGAGTTAAAGAAGCCCGCCGCGAGCTGGAAGATATTTTCCAACGAGAAATGCTGCATGAAAGTCGGCAATTAGATGGGTGGGATGAATACGAATAATGTCGGAGAAAACGATGACAATGACGCCAAATAACCAGGCAAAGACACGTAAAAGGTTTATCGCCGGAGCCGTCTGTCCGCAATGCAAGGCATTGGATACACTGGCATTATGGCGTGAAGATCAAGTGGAAGTGGTGGAGTGTGTCAAGTGCGGTCACCATCAGCGACAGACGGATGAACAGGTCAATCAACACGTCCGCCCGCATGAACAAGTGATCGGTATTTTCCATCCAGAGTAGCGTTATCTTCCGCGATTTTTTATGCTGAAGGGTACAGCGGCGCAGATTTCCGCTACAATCTGTGCCAATTTTTGTTCCAAGGGTAGGAGATATCATGAAAGTAGCAAAAGACTTGGTGGTCAGCCTGGCTTACCAGGTGCGTACAGAAGACGGTGTTTTAGTTGATGAGTCTCCGGTGAGTGCGCCGTTGGACTACCTGCACGGACACGGTTCCCTGATCGCTGGTTTGGAAAAAGCACTCGAAGGTCATGAAGCTGGTGACAGCTTTGACGTGCGTGTGAATGCAGACGACGGCTACGGCAGCTATGATGAAAATCTGGTGCAGCGCGTACCGAAAGATGTCTTCATGGGTGTTGACGAGCTGGAAGTGGGTATGCGTTTCCTGGCTGATACCGATCAAGGCCCAGTGCCGGTCGAAATCACAGCGGTTGAAGACGAGCACGTCGTGGTTGATGGTAACCACATGCTGGCGGGTCAGGATCTGAACTTCCACGTTGATGTTGTTGCTATCCGTGAAGCAACAGAAGAAGAGCTGCAACATGGCCACGTACATGGCGAGCATGACCATCACCACGAACACGGTGACGGTTGCTGCGGTGGCCACGGCCATGATGAGAGTGAGCACGATCACGACCATGAGCACGGCAAAGGTGGTTGTGGTAAAGGCGGCTGTGGCTGTCACTAAAATCTGACTTGTTACTCAATTTGATATGGTCAGTCAAAAGCCAGCCTTGCGGCTGGCTTTTTGCTATCTACACCACAGGTTTTGACTGTTAGCGCTAATAGTGCGGCGGCGGTGTTTCATCTGCGGGTGAGGCCATCATGGACGACTGTGACTCTCGCAGTTTATCAGTCAGTAAACGCAGATGCTCTCGCAGTTTGGTCATTTCCATCTGATGCTCGGTCACGATCAAATTGAGTTCTTCAATCGTCACTTCCTGAAATGCCAAACGGCTTTCCAGCATTTCGAGGCGTTGCTCAAACAGGGACGGTTCCATCATATTTCCTCTCATGACTGCACCCGATGCAGCTATACATGGCCTAAATACAAGCGGCGTCACGGCAAGCCACACCTTCAGGGCATTTTCGGTTTTATGGCCAAATGACTCAATGGCAGGGCAGGCTTGATTCTACCTGTAAAACCCTGCGATTACCCTTTAAGGGTCAAGATATCTATAAAAACGAAACTTATTGTAGTAAAAAAAGTCCTAATATCACTTAATAGCATGAGTATTGAGATTGTTTTGTGTTCGCACAGACAGCTATAGTACTAGTTACTCTTATAATCGTTGCTTGGGGTAAGACTCCTTGAGCCAATGGAGAAATGGATGAAATCACTGTTTAAAGTAACGCTACTGGCTACCACCGTGGCGCTAACCCTGAATACCTCTGTTGTTTTCGCTGCTGAAGCAGCAAAAACGGCAACTGCGCCAGCAACGACCAATAGCGCATTTAAGAATGATGACCAGCAGTCAGCTTATGCATTAGGCGCATCTTTGGGTCGCTATATGGATAACTCACTGAAAGAGCAGGAGAAATTGGGCATCAAGCTGGATAAAGATCAGCTAATCTCCGGTGTTCAGGATGCGTTTGCCAACAAAAGCAAACTGACTGACGAAGAAATTGAAAAAACCTTACAAGGTTTTGAAACGCGCGTAAAAGCTTCTGCTCAGGCCAAAATGGAGCAGGATTCTAAAGAAAATGCCGATAAAGGCTCTAAATATCGCGAAGATTTTGCCAAACAGAAAGATGTGAAGAAAACCGCATCTGGCCTGCTGTACAAGGTTGAGAAAGCCGGTACAGGTGATACACCAAAAGACAGCGACACTGTGGTGGTTAACTACAAGGGAACGCTGACTGATGGTACTGAGTTTGATAACTCTTACAAACGCGGTGAGCCACTGTCATTCCGCCTGGATGGTGTTATCCCTGGCTGGACTGAGGGCCTGAAGCAAATCAAGAAAGGCGGCAAAATCACGCTGGTTATCCCGCCAGAGCTGGCTTACGGCAAAACGGGCGTCCCGGGCATCCCTGCTAACTCTACTCTGGTATTCGATGTAGAGCTGTTGGATGTTAAAGCCGCGCCTAAAGCTGATGCTCCAGAAGAACAACCTGCTGCTGCGGATACAAAAGCTAAGAAGTAATTCAGCTTAGTTAAACGTTTTTCTCAAATAACCGCTGCGATAATTGTCGTGGCGGTTTTTTTTTGCGGTATATCAATTTGCACTTCTGCTCGTTGATAACTTGACGGTTTATAGCTTGTGGGCTTAACGTCAATACCACATGCAAACGCAAGGATTTTATCTCAGCATATTTGCTAGACTTAAAATCTAAGATATTGAGTTACGAGTCTGCCAACGATATTGAGACAGGCTTTACGTAGAGGATGGTGTCTTCGATGTCTAATTCGCTTCTCAGCAGCGAAACCAGTGAACTGGATTTACTGGATGAACGTCCGTTTAGTCAGACGGATCATGAAATACTCAAATCATATGAAGCGGTGGTTGATGGCTTAGCGATGCTTATTGGTGGCCACTGTGAAATTGTGCTGCATTCATTGGAAGACCTGAAAAGCTCTGCGGTTAGAATTGCTAATGGCGAACATACCGGGCGGCAGATTGGTTCGCCGATAACTGATCTGGCTCTGCGGATGCTGCATGATATGGCGGGTGCGGATAGCAGTGTTTCCAGAGCCTACTTCACCCGCGCCAAAAGTGGCGTGCTGATGAAATCGGTCACTATCGCTATCCGTAATCGTGATCAGCGGGTGATTGGTTTACTTTGTATCAACATGAATCTGGATGTACCTTTCTCGCAAATCATTCAGACGTTTATGCCGCCCGAAACGCAGGAAGTTGCTTCCTCGGTCAATTTTGCCTCATCGGTTGATGATTTGGTGGCGCAAACATTGGAATTCACCATCGAAGAGGTTAACGCGGATCGCAACGTTTCTAACAATGCGAAGAACCGTCAGGTTGTGCTCAATCTTTATGAGAAAGGTATTTTTGATATCAAAGACGCTATTAACCAGGTTGCTGAACGTCTCAATATCTCTAAGCACACAGTTTATCTCTACATTCGCCAATTCAAAAGTGGCGACCTCGTGGGGCATGAGCGTTAATGTCTGGGGTGAAAAGATATTGTCTGATGGTCACCGGGCCGGCCTATGGCACCCAGCAGGCCAGCAGTGCCTATCAGTTTGCACAAGCGCTGGTAAACTCAGGTCACAATTTGGTTAGTGTTTTTTTCTATCGCGAAGGCGTTTTGAATGCTAACCAATTAACCGCGCCAGCCAGCGATGAATACGATTTGGTGCGGGCATGGCAGCAATTGGCGTTAGGACATGCGGTTGAGCTGAATGTCTGTGTGGCGGCGGCATTGCGCCGTGGTGTAACTAACCAACATGAAGCTGAACAACTCAATTTGGTGGCCGCAAATCTACAACCCGGTTTTACGTTAAGTGGGCTGGGTACGCTGGCAGAAGCAGCACTGACCTGTGATCGCATGGTGCAATTTTAATGAAAATGAAACGTATCGCTTTTATTTTCACCCAAGGCCCACACGGTAATTCCGCAGGGCGCGAAGGGTTGGATGCTTTGCTGGCCACTTCTGCACTGAGTGAAGATATCGGGGTATTCTTCATCTCAGATGGTGTCTTGCAGTTGCTACCTCAACAGCAACCGGAAAGAATTCTTGCCAGAAACTATATTGCAACTTTCGGTGTCTTACCGCTGTACGATGTCGAAAATTGTTATATTTGCGCAGCATCAATACAGCAGCGCGGGCTAAGTGAAGTCACCGATTGGGTTGTTAAAGTCGTGGCGCTATCTCCGGCAGATTTACGCTACCATATGGCAAATTATGATGTGGTGTTAACTTTTTAATGAGGTTTGAGTATCCCTAATGCTGTTTACCGTCAGTCGTTCCCCTTATCACTGCGATTTATCTGCGTTACTGAGATTAGCGACATCCGAAGATGAGATTCTCTTTTTGCAAGATGGCGTAATGGCGGTATTGAAAAACAGTGAAAGCCTTAACCTATTGTTAAATAACCCTGCTCCGCTGTTTGTTCTGGAAGATGACGTGATTGCCAGGGGGTTGCTTGGTCAAATTTCGGACAGCGCCAGGCTAATCGGCTATACTCATTTCGTGGATTTGACCCTAAAACATCAGCAACAACTGGCATGGTAATGCAGTCAATGCTGTATATTTCTTGACACCTTAGATAGTCAGCCATAAAATTCTGCGTCCTCGTTCTATGCCAGTCGTGCAAACGAGGTGGATTTATCATGTGTTTACGAAGCAAAAACCAGGAGCTTTTTTAATAATGGCAACGATTAACCAGCTGGTTCGCAAGCCACGCAGCATGAAGGTTGCTAAAAGCAACGTTCCTGCGCTGGAAGCATGCCCGCAAAAACGTGGTGTATGTACCCGCGTATATACCACCACTCCAAAAAAACCTAACTCCGCACTGCGTAAAGTTTGCCGTGTGCGTTTAACTAACGGTTTTGAAGTCACCTCCTACATCGGTGGTGAAGGTCATAACCTTCAGGAACACTCCGTGATCCTGATCCGTGGCGGTCGTGTAAAAGACTTGCCAGGTGTGCGTTACCACACCGTCCGCGGCGCGCTTGACTGCTCAGGTGTTAAAGACCGTAAGCAATCACGTTCTAAATACGGCGTGAAGAAGCCAAAGGCTTAATGGTTCTCCGTTAAGTAAGGCCAAACATTTTCACATTAATGTCAAAATAAACTCTTAGAGTTTTGGACAACCCTGAATTAACAACGGAGTATTTCCATGCCACGTCGTCGTGTAATTGGCCAACGTAAAATTTTACCAGATCCTAAGTTCGGATCTGAATTGCTGGCTAAATTTGTAAATATCCTGATGGTAGATGGTAAAAAATCTACTGCAGAAGCAATCGTCTATACCGCGCTGGAAACCCTGGCTCAGCGTTCTGGTAAAGACTATCTGGAAGCGTTTGAAACTGCTCTTGATAACGTGCGCCCGACTGTCGAAGTTAAGTCTCGCCGCGTTGGTGGTTCAACCTACCAGGTACCAGTTGAAGTTCGTCCGGTTCGTCGTAATGCCTTGGCAATGCGTTGGATCGTTGATGCTGCTCGTAAACGCGGTGATAAATCCATGGCTTTGCGCTTGGCGAATGAACTGTCTGACGCAGCAGAGAACAAAGGTTCTGCTGTTAAGAAACGTGAAGACGTTCACCGTATGGCCGAGGCTAACAAGGCGTTCGCGCACTACCGCTGGTAATTACCACGCAGTAGTCATGCTAACCATGCGGGTGATTTATCATGCCCGCATGGGTTAACCGAATGAACGCCTAAGGCAATAGAGGAATCAAATGGCTCGTAAAACACCCATTGAGCGCTATCGTAATATCGGTATCAGCGCTCACATCGACGCCGGTAAGACAACCACTACCGAACGTATTCTGTTCTACACCGGTGTAAACCATAAGATCGGTGAAGTTCATAACGGCGCAGCCACTATGGACTGGATGGAACAGGAGCAGGAGCGTGGTATTACCATTACTTCTGCGGCTACTACCTGCTTCTGGTCTGGTATGGCTAAACAGTACGAACCACATCACGTCAATATCATTGACACCCCTGGACACGTTGACTTCACCATTGAAGTAGAACGTTCCATGCGTGTTCTTGACGGCGCGGTAATGGTTTACTGTGCAGTTGGTGGTGTTCAGCCACAGTCTGAGACCGTATGGCGTCAGGCGAATAAATATAAAGTTCCACGCATTGCGTTCGTTAACAAAATGGACCGCATGGGTGCTAACTTCCTGAAAGTTGTTGGTCAGATTAAGTCTCGTCTGGGCGCGAATCCAGTTCCATTGCAACTGGCAATCGGCGCGGAAGAGAAATTCACCGGTGTTATCGATCTGGTGAAAATGAAAGCGATCAACTGGAATGAAGCGGATCTGGGTGTGACCTTCGAATACGAAGAGATCCCTGCGGATATGGCTGAGCTGGCTGCTGAATGGCACCAGAATCTGGTTGAGTCTGCTGCTGAAGCATCAGATGAGCTGATGGATAAGTATTTGGGCGGCGAAGAGCTGACTGAAGAAGAAATCAAGAAAGCTCTGCGTCAACGTGTTCTGCGCAACGAAATTATCTTGGTTACCTGTGGCTCTGCGTTTAAAAACAAAGGCGTACAGGCAATGCTGGATGCAGTTATCGACTATCTGCCCGCGCCAACTGACGTTGAAGCAATCAACGGTATTTTGGACGATGGTAAAGATACTCCGGCTGTTCGTCATTCAGACGACAAAGAGCCGTTCTCTGCGTTGGCATTCAAAATTGCTACCGACCCGTTTGTGGGTAACTTGACGTTCTTCCGTGTGTACTCTGGTATTGTTAACTCCGGTGACACCGTACTGAACTCAGTACGTTCGCGTGAAGAGCGTTTGGGCCGTATCGTACAGATGCACGCCAACAAACGTGAAGAGATCAAAGAAGTTCGCGCAGGCGACATCGCAGCAGCGATCGGCCTGAAAGACGTGACGACGGGTGACACTTTATGCGATCCAAAGAATGTGATCATTCTGGAACGTATGGAGTTCCCAGAGCCAGTAATCTCTGTTGCCGTTGAACCAAAAACCAAAGCCGACCAGGAAAAAATGGGTATGGCTCTGGGGCGTCTGGCAAAAGAAGATCCATCATTCCGTGTGTGGACTGACGAAGAATCAGGTCAGACTATCATCGCTGGTATGGGTGAGCTGCATCTGGATATCTTGGTTGACCGTATGCGCCGTGAATTTAGCGTAGAAGCAAATATCGGTAAACCTCAGGTTGCTTACCGTGAAACTATCCGCGATACCGTTAAGGACGTGGAAGGTAAGCACGCTAAACAGTCAGGCGGTCGTGGTCAGTACGGTCATGTTGTTATCGACATGTCTCCGTTACCACCGGGTGGTGAAGGTTATGAATTCGTCAACGAAATCGTTGGTGGTTCTATTCCTAAAGAGTTCATCCCTGCGGTTGATAAAGGTATTCAGGAACAACTGAAATCTGGCCCTCTGGCTGGTTATCCGGTTGTGGATGTTAAAGTCCGTCTGCACTACGGTTCTTACCATGATGTTGACTCCTCAGAATTGGCGTTTAAATTAGCCGGTTCTATCGCCTTTAAAGAAGGTTTCAAACGAGCGAAACCGGTTCTGCTTGAGCCAATCATGAAGGTTGAAATCGAAACCCCTGAAGATTATGCGGGTGACGTCATGGGTGACCTGAGTCGTCGTCGTGGCATGATCGAAGGTATGGAAGATACGTTAACTGGTAAGACTATTCGTGCCCAGGTTCCGTTGTCTGAAATGTTCGGTTATGCTACTGATCTGCGTTCTCAGACCCAGGGCCGTGCTTCATACTCTATGGAGTTCCTGAAGTATGCTGAAGCGCCGAGTAACGTCGCTCAAGCCGTTATCGAAGCCCGTGGCAAATAAGCTTTCGGGTTTAAAACAATGATCCAGTGCTCTCTCATAAGTGGTAGAGCACCAGAGTAAGGAATATAGTCGTGTCTAAAGAAAAATTTGAACGTAACAAACCCCATGTAAACGTCGGTACTATCGGCCACGTTGACCATGGTAAAACTACCCTGACTGCGGCAATCACCACCGTTCTGGCTAAAACCTACGGCGGCAGCGCTCGTGCTTTCGATCAGATCGATAACGCACCAGAAGAAAAAGCACGTGGTATCACTATCAACACTTCTCACGTTGAATATGACACCCCGTCACGTCACTATGCGCACGTTGACTGCCCAGGACACGCCGACTACGTTAAAAACATGATCACCGGTGCTGCGCAGATGGATGGCGCGATCCTGGTTGTTGCTGCAACTGATGGCCCTATGCCACAGACTCGTGAGCACATCCTGTTGGGTCGCCAGGTTGGCGTTCCATACATGATCGTATTCATGAATAAATGTGACATGGTTGATGACGAAGAGCTGCTGGAACTGGTAGAAATGGAAGTTCGTGAACTTCTGTCTGCTTACGATTTCCCAGGCGACGACATCCCAGTAATCAAAGGTTCAGCGCTGAAAGCACTGGAAGGCGTTCCTGAGTGGGAAGCTAAAATCATTGAGCTGGCTGAAGCACTGGATAGCTACATTCCACTGCCAGAACGTGCTATCGATAAGCCGTTCCTGCTGCCAATCGAAGACGTATTCTCAATCTCTGGCCGTGGTACTGTTGTAACCGGTCGTGTAGAGCGCGGTATCGTTAAAGTTGGTGAAGAAGTAGAGATCGTTGGTATCAAAGATACTGTTAAATCTACTTGTACTGGCGTTGAAATGTTCCGCAAATTGCTGGACGAAGGCCGTGCGGGTGAGAACGTTGGTGTTCTTCTGCGTGGTATCAAACGTGAAGATATCGAACGTGGTCAAGTTCTTGCTAAACCAGGTTCTATCAAACCACACACTACCTTTGATTCAGAAGTTTATATTCTGAGCAAAGATGAAGGCGGCCGTCATACTCCGTTCTTCAAAGGCTACCGTCCTCAGTTCTACTTCCGTACAACTGACGTAACCGGTACCATCGAACTGCCAGAAGGCGTTGAAATGGTAATGCCTGGTGATAACGTGAACATGGTTGTTACCTTGATTCACCCAATCGCAATGGACGACGGTCTGCGTTTCGCAATCCGTGAAGGCGGCCGTACTGTAGGCGCTGGTGTTGTTGCTAAAGTTATCGCTTAATTGTTTTATTGATCAATTCTTTTATTGATCAAGTGATAAGGGCGCTTCGGCGCCCTTTTTTATTGTCCAAACTTAACAATCTTAATTGAAATAACTCGCATTCTCATTTACACTTCAGGGACTGGTTAAGAAATGAGTCTCTTTATGTACGTTTGCCTGTGTAATGCGGTATCTGACAAAGTTATCCGTCAAGCTGTCCGTCAGCATCATCCACATACCCTTAAACAGCTGCGTCAATTAGTACCGATTGGTACCGACTGCGGTAAGTGTATTCGACAAGCCAGAGAGATCTTGATCGAGGAACGCGCTAATATTCCAGAAATGAACGATGTTGCTTAATAGATAGCTGGGAGAAGTTTTCCCCCACTCTTTGCCATCTGGTACTACACTTTTAGTACTGGAAGCGGAGGGTTTACCTATGAAAGGCGATAAAAAAATAATTGCACATCTCAATAAACTGCTCGGCAACGAGTTAGTTGCTATCAACCAATATTTTCTCCATGCCCGAATGTTTAAAAACTGGGGGCTGATGCGCCTTAATGATAAGGAGTATCACGAATCCATTGATGAAATGAAACATGCAGATAAATACATCGAGCGCATCTTATTCCTTGAGGGTATCCCTAACTTACAAGATCTGGGTAAGTTGAATATTGGTGAAGATGTTGAAGAAATGCTGAAATCAGATCTAGCTCTTGAATTAGCGGGCGCGAAGGATTTACGTGACGGCATTGCCTATGCTGACTCTGTCCATGATTATGTCACCAGAGATTTACTGAAGGAAGTTCTGGTTGATGAAGAAGGGCATATTGACTGGCTGGAAACCGAGCTTAGCTTGATTGACCGTTTGGGTATACAGAACTATGCTCAGGCCCAGCTGGCATAAGATTAATCCTCACGATATGGTACTGTCTAAATAAAGAGAGTGAGTACCAACTCAGTTACTTGGCTCACTCTCGTTCTCACCACGAAATCCTTCTTTACCTGCTCAACAAACCTCATTCGCCCCCCAAAGTAAATTATCTGGCAAGTTTTCGCATAGATTTCCAACACTGGCTTGCTTCCTGCTGGTATTTACGTATAATGCGCGGGCCTACCTAATCTTGGTGGGTCAGATTGAAACTAATCTGTCAGTCACGGCCTGGTGCCGTAACTGAACAATACTCCCGATATGGGGGTTATATGTTGAACGATTACACTCCCCCATCAATCGAAATGGGTGCGAGGAGTAATCATTTACGTTTATAAATAATTGGAGCTCTGGTCTCATGCAGAACCAAAGAATCCGTATCCGCCTGAAAGCGTTTGATCATCGTTTGATCGATCAATCAACTGCGGAAATCGTCGAGACTGCCAAGCGCACTGGTGCGCAGGTTCGTGGTCCGATCCCGCTGCCGACCCGCAAAGAGCGCTTTACCGTTCTGATCTCTCCGCACGTCAATAAAGATGCGCGCGATCAGTACGAGATTCGCACTCACAAGCGTCTGGTTGACATCGTTGAGCCAACCGAGAAAACCGTTGATGCTCTGATGCGTCTGGATCTGGCTGCTGGTGTAGACGTGCAGATCAGCCTGGGTTAATCAGGTCATTGAGCGATTGAGAGGTTGAAACAATGATTGGTTTAGTCGGTAAGAAAGTGGGCATGACGCGTATCTTCACTGAAGATGGCGTTTCAATCCCAGTAACTGTTATCGAAATTGAAGCAAACCGCGTAACTCAGGTCAAAGATCTGGCTAACGACGGTTACCGTGCTGTGCAGGTTACTACTGGTAGCAAAAAAGCTAACCGTGTAACCAAACCAGAAGCGGGTCACTTCGCTAAAGCTGGCGTAGAAGCTGGCCGTGGTCTGTGGGAATTCCGCCTTGCAGAAGGTCAAGAGTTCACTGCGGGTCAAGAAATTAGCGTCGAAATTTTTGCAGACGTTAAGAAAGTCGACGTTACAGGTACGTCTAAAGGTAAAGGTTTTGCCGGTACTGTTAAGCGCTGGAACTTCCGCACCCAAGATGCTACTCATGGTAACTCCTTGTCTCACCGCGTTCCGGGTTCTATCGGTCAGAACCAGACTCCGGGCAAAGTGTTTAAAGGCAAGAAAATGGCAGGCCACATGGGTGATGAACGTGTAACTGTTCAAAGCCTGGATGTAGTACGTGTTGACGCTGAGCGCAACCTACTGCTGGTCAAGGGCGCTGTACCGGGAGCTACCGGCGGCAACCTGATCGTAAAACCGGCTGTCAAGGCGTAACGTCGAGGAGATAGGAATGGAATTGGTAATGAAAGACGCGCAAGGCGCGCTGACTGTTTCCGAAACTACCTTCGGGCGTGATTTCAATGAAGCGCTTGTACATCAGGTTGTTGTTGCTTACGCAGCAGGTGCCCGTCAAGGTACTCGTGCTCAGAAGACCCGTGCTGAAGTAACAGGTTCCGGTAAAAAACCGTGGCGTCAGAAAGGTACCGGCCGTGCGCGTGCAGGTTCTGTAAAGAGCCCAATCTGGCGTTCAGGTGGTGTGACCTTTGCTGCAAAGCCTCAGGACCACAGTCAGAAAGTAAATAAAAAGATGTACCGCGGCGCGCTGAAAAGCATCCTGTCCGAGTTGGTACGTCAAGATCGTCTGATCATTGTCGAAAAGTTCTCTGTTGAAGCACCTAAAACTAAGTTGCTGGCGCAGAAACTGAAAGATATGGCTCTGGAAGATGTGCTGATCGTAACGGGCGAACTGGACGAGAACTTGTTCTTGGCAGCTCGCAACCTGTATAAGGTTGACGTTCGCGATGTAGCCGGTATCGACCCAGTTAGCCTGATCGCCTTCGACAAAGTGGTTATGACTGCTGATGCTGTGAAGCAAGTTGAGGAGATGCTGGCATGATTCGTGAAGAACGTCTGCTAAAAGTACTGCGCGCGCCGCATGTATCTGAAAAAGCGTCCGCTGCGATGGAAAAGAATAACACCATCGTTCTCAAAGTTGCCAAAGACGCGACCAAAGCAGAAATTAAAGCTGCAGTGCAGAAACTGTTTGAAGTCGAAGTCGAAGACGTTAACACCTTGCTGGTTAAAGGCAAGAGTAAGCGTCACGGTCAGCGTGTTGGTCGTCGTAGCGACTGGAAAAAAGCTTACGTCACCCTGAAAGAAGGCCAGAATCTGGACTTCATCGGCGGCGCAGAGTAAGTCGGAGGAGTAAGCAATGGCAATTGTTAAATGTAAACCTACATCTCCGGGTCGTCGCCACGTTGTTAAAGTGGTTAACCAGGAGTTGCATAAGGGTAAGCCTTATGCTCCGTTGCTTGAGAAATTAAGCAAAAGCGGTGGCCGTAACAACAATGGTCGTATCACCACCCGTCATATCGGTGGTGGCCACAAGCAACATTATCGTCTGGTTGACTTCAAACGCAACAAAGATGGTATCCCTGCTGTGGTTGAGCGTCTGGAGTACGATCCGAACCGTTCCGCAAACATTGCGCTGGTTCTGTACAAAGACGGCGAACGTCGTTATATCCTGGCGCCGAAAGGCCTGAAAGCTGGTGACCAGATTCAATCTGGTGTTGATGCTGCAATTAAAGCGGGTAACACCCTGCCTATGCGTAACATCCCAGTTGGTTCAACGGTTCATAACGTAGAAATGAAACCAGGTAAAGGCGGCCAATTGGCTCGTTCTGCTGGTGCATACGTTCAGATCGTTGCTCGTGACGGTTCCTACGTTACTCTGCGTCTGCGCTCCGGCGAAATGCGCAAAGTTCTAGCTGATTGCCGCGCCACCTTAGGTGAAGTCGGTAACGCTGAACATATGCTGCGTGTCCTGGGTAAAGCAGGTGCCAGTCGTTGGCGTGGTATTCGTCCTACCGTTCGCGGTACGGCGATGAACCCGGTAGATCACCCACACGGTGGTGGTGAAGGTCGTAACTTTGGTAAGCACCCGGTAACCCCGTGGGGCGTTCAAACCAAAGGTAAGAAGACCCGTAGCAACAAGCGTACTGATAAGTTCATCGTACGTCGCCGTAGTAAAAAATAATTAGAGGATAAGCCATGCCACGTTCTCTCAAGAAAGGTCCCTTCATTGACCTGCACTTGCTGAAGAAGGTAGAGAAAGCGGTGGAAAGCGGAGACAAGAAGCCAATTCGGACTTGGTCCCGTCGTTCAACGGTCTTTCCAAATATGATCGGTTTGACCATCGCTGTCCATAATGGTCGTCAGCACGTTCCCGTTTTTGTTTCCGATGAAATGGTCGGTCACAAACTGGGTGAATTCGCGCCGACCCGTACTTATCGCGGCCATGCGGCCGATAAAAAGGCTAAAAAGCGCTAAGGTAGGAGGAAGAGATGGAAACTATCGCTAAACATCGCCACGCTCGTTCTTCTGCTCAGAAGGTTCGCTTGGTAGCGGACCTGATTCGCGGTAAGAAAGTGTCGCAAGCTCTGGAAACTCTGGCCTATACCAACAAGAAAGCTGCTGGTTTGGTTAAGAAGGTACTGGAGTCTGCCATTGCTAACGCAGAACACAACGATGGCGCTGACATCGATGATCTGAAAGTCACGAAGATCTTCGTAGACGAAGGCCCTAGCATGAAGCGCATTATGCCGCGTGCAAAAGGTCGTGCAGATCGCATCCTGAAGCGCACCAGCCACATTACTGTGGTTGTGTCCGATCGCTGAGACTCTGGAGACTAGCAATGGGTCAGAAAGTACATCCTAATGGTATTCGACTAGGTATTGTCAAAGCTTGGAACTCTACCTGGTACGCAAATACCAAAGAATTCGCTGACAACCTGGACAGCGACTTTAAAGTTCGCCAATTCTTGACTAAAGAATTAGCGAAAGCTTCCGTTTCTCGCATCGTTATCGAGCGTCCAGCGAAGAGCATCCGTGTGACTATTCACACCGCTCGCCCTGGCATCGTTATCGGCAAGAAAGGTGAAGATGTCGAAAAACTGCGTAAGGTCGTAGCGGATATCGCTGGCGTTCCTGCACAGATTAACATCGCCGAAGTCCGTAAACCGGAACTGGACGCAAAATTGGTTGCTGACAGCATCACTTCACAGCTGGAACGTCGTGTTATGTTCCGTCGTGCTATGAAGCGTGCTGTACAGAACGCAATGCGTCTTGGCGCTAAAGGTATCAAAGTTGAAGTAAGCGGCCGCCTTGGCGGTGCTGAAATCGCGCGTACCGAATGGTACCGTGAAGGTCGTGTTCCGTTGCATACACTGCGTGCGGATATCGATTACAACACATCTGAAGCGCACACCACTTATGGTGTAATCGGCGTTAAGGTATGGATCTTCAAAGGTGAGATCTTGGGTGGTATGGCTGCTGTTGAACAACCGGAACCGGCTGCTCAACCTAAAAAGCAGCAGCGTAAAGGCCGCAAGTAAGGAGAATCGCTGATGTTACAACCAAAGCGTACAAAATTCCGTAAGATGCACAAAGGCCGTAACCGTGGCCTTGCGCAAGGTACGGATGTTAGCTTCGGTGAGTTCGGCCTGAAAGCTTGTGGCCGTTGCCGCCTGACGGCTCGTCAAATCGAAGCAGCCCGTCGTGCGATGACACGTGCAATTAAGCGTCAAGGTAAGGTCTGGATCCGTGTATTCCCGGACAAGCCGATCACTGAGAAGCCGCTCGAAGTGCGTATGGGTAAAGGTAAGGGTAACGTAGAGTATTGGGTTGCCCTGATTCAGCCAGGAAAAATGTTGTTTGAAATGGCTGGTGTACCTGAAGAAACTGCTCGCGAAGCATTTAAGCTCGCAGCAGCGAAACTGCCTGTAGGAACCACCTTTGTAACTAAGACGGTGATGTGATGAAAGCACAAGAGCTGCGTGAAAAAAGCGTTGAAGAGCTGAACACTGAGCTGCTCAACCTGCTGCGTGAGCAATTTAATTTGCGCATGCAGGCGGCTAGTGGCCAGCTGCAACAAACTCACCTGTCGAAACAAGTGCGCCGTAATATTGCACGTGTTAAGACTTTACTGACTGAGAAGGCGGGTGCGTAATGACTGAGCAAATCCGTACTCTGCAAGGTCGCGTAGTTAGTGACAAAATGGAGAAATCCATGGTTGTTGCTATCGAACGTGTGGTGAAACACCCGATTTACGGGAAATTCATCCGTCGTACGACGAAATTGCATGTACATGACGAGAACAACGAATGTGGTATCGGTGACGTGGTAGAAATCCGCGAATGCCGTCCACTGTCAAAGACTAAGTCTTGGACGCTTGTTCGCGTTGTAGAGAAAGCGATTCTGTAATAGAGTAGCCAACTCGAACATAGTAAACGGCTCAGAATGTGGGCCGTTTATTTTTTCTACCCATAATTTGGAAGCGGTGTTATAATGCTGCGCCCTCATTAGTGGGGCTTTTAAACGACCTATTCTGGGTCCTAAAGTAGTAGTTGACATTAGCGGAGCACTAACATGATCCAAGAACAGACTATGCTGAACGTGGCCGACAACTCCGGTGCACGTCGCGTAATGTGTATCAAGGTTCTAGGTGGCTCGCACCGTCGCTACGCAGGCATCGGCGACATCATCAAGATCACCATCAAGGAAGCAATTCCTCGTGGCAAGGTGAAGAAAGGCGATGTTCTGAAGGCGGTAGTGGTGCGCACCAAGAAGGGTGTACGTCGCCCGGACGGTTCTGTCATTCGCTTCGATGGTAACGCTTGTGTTATTTTAAATAATAACAGCGAGCAGCCAATCGGCACGCGTATTTTTGGGCCGGTAACTCGTGAACTGCGTAATGAGAAGTTCATGAAAATTATCTCTCTGGCACCAGAAGTACTCTAAGGAGCGAACCATGGCAGCGAAAATCCGTCGTGATGACGAAGTTATCGTGCTAACCGGGAAAGACAAAGGTAAGCGCGGTAAAATAAAGAATGTCCTGTCTGCTGGTAAGGTCATTGTTGAAGGTATCAACCTGGTTAAAAAACATCAGAAGCCGGTTCCGGCCCTGAACCAACCAGGTGGCATTGTTGAAAAAGAAGCTGCTATTCAAGTTTCCAACCTTGCGCTGTTCAACGCGACAACTGGTAAGGCTGACCGTGTAGGCTTTAGATTTGAAGACGGAAAAAAAGTTCGTTTCTTCAAATCTAACGGCGAAACTATCAAGTAATTTGGAGTAATACGATGGCGAAACTGCATGATTACTACAAAGACGAGGTGGTCAAACAACTGATGTCTCAGTTTGGCTACAACTCTGTCATGCAAGTCCCTCGGGTCGAGAAGATCACCCTGAATATGGGTGTTGGTGAAGCGATCGCTGACAAGAAACTGCTGGATAATGCAGCAGCAGACTTGGCAGCAATCTCCGGTCAAAAGCCGTTTATCACCAAAGCACGCAAATCTGTTGCAGGCTTCAAAATCCGTCAGGGCTATCCGATCGGCTGTAAAGTGACCCTGCGTGGCGAACGCATGTGGGAATTCTTTGAGCGACTGATCACCATTGCTGTACCTCGTATCCGTGACTTCCGTGGCTTGTCCGCTAAGTCATTCGATGGTCGTGGTAACTACAGCATGGGTGTGCGCGAGCAGATCATCTTCCCGGAAATCGACTACGATAAAGTCGATCGTGTACGTGGTTTGGATATTACCATTACCACTACTGCGAAATCCGATGATGAAGGCCGCGCGTTATTGGCAGCTTTTAAATTCCCATTCCGCAAGTAAGGTAGGGTTACTGATGGCTAAGCAATCAATGAAAGCACGCGAAGTCGTTCGCGTGAAACTAGCTAACAAATACCGCGCTCAACGCGAGGAATTAAAAGCTATTATCTCTGGTGTGAACTCATCCGACGAAGATCGTTGGAATGCTGTTCTGAAGCTGCAGTCTCTGCCGCGTGATTCCAGCCCGTCCCGTCAGCGTAACCGCTGCAACCAAACTGGTCGTCCGCATGGTTTCTTGCGGAAGTTCGGGTTGAGCCGTATTAAAGTCCGTGAAACCGCAATGCGCGGTGAAATCCCGGGCCTTAGAAAGGCTAGCTGGTAATTGTCACCAATTGAATCACGGGAGTAAAGACAGATGAGCATGCAAGATCCGATCGCGGATATGCTGACCCGTATCCGTAACGGTCAATCCGCAAACAAAGTCGCGGTCACCATGCCTTCCTCCAAGCTGAAAGTGGCAATTGCCAACGTTCTGAAGGAAGAAGGTTTTATTGAAGATTTTAAAATCGAAGGCGACACCAAGCCAGTTCTGGAATTAGCTCTTAAGTATTTCCAAGGCAAGGCAGTGGTAGAAAGCATTCAACGTATCAGCCGTCCAGGTTTGCGCATCTATAAGAAAAAAGATGAGCTGCCAAAAGTTATGGCCGGTTTGGGTATCGCTGTTATTTCTACCTCTAAAGGTGTTATGACCGATCGTGCAGCTCGCCAAGCTGGTCTTGGTGGCGAGATTATCTGCTACGTAGCTTAATTCGGGAGGAAAGAATGTCTCGTGTTGCAAAAGCACCCGTCGTCATTCCTGCCGGCGTAGAGGTAAAACTCAACGGTCAGGTTATTTCGATAAAGGGTAAGAACGGCGAGCTGACTCGTACCGTCCATAGCGCTGTTGAAGTTAAGCAAGAAGAAAATACACTGACTTTCGCTCCACGCGAAGGCGCTGTAGACGGTTGGGCCCAAGCGGGTACCACTCGTGCACTGCTTAATGCAATGGTCGTTGGTGTTACCGAAGGCTTCACTAAGAAGCTTCAATTGGTAGGTGTAGGTTACCGTGCCGCAGTTAAAGGCAACGTGGTGAATTTAGCTTTAGGCTTCTCTCATCCAGTTGACCATGAATTGCCGGCTGGCATTACTGCCGAATGCCCGACCCAAACTGAAATCGTGCTGAAAGGCGCTGATAAGCAGGTGATTGGTCAGGTTGCAGCAGATTTACGTGCCTACCGTCGTCCTGAGCCTTATAAAGGCAAGGGTGTCCGTTACGCCGACGAAGTCGTGCGTACCAAAGAGGCTAAGAAGAAGTAAGGTAACACTATGGATAAGAAAGCAGCTCGTATCCGTCGTGCGACCCGCGCACGCCGCAAGCTCAAAGAACTGGGTGCGACTCGCCTGGTGGTACATCGTACCCCACGCCATATTTACGCGCAGGTTATTGCACCAAACGGTTCTGAAATTTTGGTCGCCGCTTCTACTTTAGAAAAAGCTATCAATGAGCAATTGAAGTACGCCGGCAACAAAGATGCCGCAACAGCTGTAGGCAAAACTATTGCTGAGCGCGCGTTGGAAAAAGGGATTACGAAAGTATCCTTTGACCGTTCCGGTTTCCAATATCATGGTCGAGTCCAGGCACTGGCAGATGCTGCCCGTGAAGCTGGCCTTCAGTTCTAAGGTAGAGGTGTAAGATGTCACACATCGAAAAACAAGCTGGCGAACTGCAGGAAAAGCTGATCGCGGTAAACCGCGTATCTAAAACCGTAAAAGGTGGCCGTATTTTCAGCTTTACCGCACTGACAGTAGTTGGTGATGGTAACGGTCGCGTTGGTTTTGGCTACGGCAAAGCACGCGAAGTTCCGGCAGCGATCCAGAAAGCGATGGAAAAAGCCCGTCGCGCTATGATTAATGTTGCATTGAATAGCGGTACTCTGCAGCACCCAGTTAAAGGTGCTCATACAGGTTCTCGTGTATTCATGCAACCAGCTTCTGAAGGTACCGGTATCATCGCCGGTGGTGCAATGCGCGCCGTTTTAGAAGTTGCAGGGGTTCATAACGTATTAGCTAAGACCTATGGTTCTACTAACCCGATCAACGTGGTTCGTGCAACTATTGCAGCCTTGGAAGATATGAAATCCCCAGAAATGGTCGCTGCCAAGCGTGGTAAGTCCGTCGAAGAAATTCTAGGGAAATAACCATGGCAAAGACTATTAAAGTAACTCAAACAAAAAGCAGTATCGGTCGTTTGCCGAAACATAAGGCAACTCTGATCGGTTTAGGTCTGCGTCGTATTGGTCATACTGTAGAGCGTGAGGATACTCCTGCTGTGCGTGGTATGGTCAACTTGGTTTCCTACATGGTTAAAGTTGAGGAGTAACAGATGCGTTTAAATACTCTGTCTCCGGCTGAAGGTGCCAAGCATGCGCCGAAGCGTGTAGGTCGTGGTATTGGTTCTGGCCTGGGTAAAACCGCTGGTCGTGGTCACAAAGGTCAGAACTCACGTTCTGGCGGTGGCGTACGCCGTGGGTTTGAAGGTGGTCAGATGCCTTTATATCGTCGTTTGCCGAAATTCGGCTTCACCTCTCGCAAAGCGATGATCACGGCAGAAGTTCGTCTGTCTGAACTGGCTTTAGTGGAAGGCGACGTAATCGACCTGAACACGCTGAAAGCCGCTAACGTTGTTGGTATCCAGATTGAATTCGCGAAAGTTATGCTTTCAGGCGAAATCACTCGTGCGGTAACTCTGCGTGGTCTGCGTGTCACCAAAGGCGCTCGTGCTGCTATCGAAGCTGCTGGCGGTAAAATTGAGGAATAAGTAGCAGATGGCTAAGCAACCAGGATTAGATTTTCAAAGTGCTAAAGGCGGATTAGGCGAACTGAAGCGCAGACTTTTGTTTGTTATCGGTGCGCTTATTGTTTTCCGTATCGGCTCTTTTATTCCGATTCCTGGTATCGATGCCACTGTGCTTGCTAAATTGCTCGAACAGCAAAGAGGCACCATCATTGAAATGTTTAACATGTTCTCTGGTGGTGCACTCAGTCGTGCCTCTATCTTTGCTTTGGGTATTATGCCGTATATTTCGGCATCAATTATTATCCAACTACTAACGGTGGTTCACCCAGCGTTAGCTGAAATAAAGAAAGAAGGGGAAGCTGGCCGTCGTAAGATTAGTCAGTACACCCGTTATGGCACGTTGGTATTGGCTATATTTCAGTCGATCGGTATTGCTACCGGTTTGCCGAATATGCCTGGGATGCAAGGTCTGGTAATCAATCCAGGCTTTGCTTTCTACTTTACCGCTGTTGTTAGCTTGGTCACAGGAACAATGTTCCTTATGTGGCTTGGCGAACAGATTACTGAGAGAGGCATCGGCAACGGTATCTCAATCATAATCTTCGCTGGTATTGTTGCTGGTCTTCCACCTGCAATAGCTCATACCATCGAGCAAGCTCGGCAAGGCGACCTGCACTTCCTCCTGTTGCTGTTGGTTGCAGTATTAGTGTTTGCAGTAACCTTCTTCGTTGTTTTCATTGAACGTGGTCAACGTCGTATCGTCGTTAACTATGCCAAGCGTCAACAAGGTCGTCGTGTTTATGCAGCACAGAGCACACACTTACCGTTGAAAGTTAATATGGCTGGGGTTATCCCCGCAATCTTCGCTTCCAGCATAATTCTGTTCCCTGCCACGATTGCATCATGGTTTGGGGGCGGGACAGGTTGGAACTGGCTGACGACTATTTCGATGTATTTGCAGCCGGGACAGCCGCTTTATGTGTTACTCTATGCGTCTGCAATCATCTTCTTCTGTTTCTTCTACACGGCGTTGGTGTTTAACCCGCGTGAAACAGCAGATAACCTGAAGAAGTCCGGTGCATTCGTGCCAGGAATTCGTCCGGGAGAGCAAACGGCGAAGTACATCGATAAAGTAATGACGCGTCTAACCTTAATTGGTGCGATGTATATTACTTTCATCTGCCTGATCCCGGAGTTCATGCGTGACGCGATGAAAGTACCATTTTACTTTGGTGGTACCTCCCTACTTATTGTAGTGGTGGTCATCATGGACTTTATGGCTCAAGTGCAAACTCTGATGATGTCAAGTCAATACGAGTCTGCATTGAAGAAAGCAAACCTGAAAGGCTATAACCGCTAATCAGGGATGTTTGAGAAGTTACGGAGAGTAAAAATGAAAGTTCGTGCTTCCGTCAAGAAATTATGTCGTAACTGCAAAATTGTTAAGCGTAACGGTGTCGTTCGCGTAATCTGCAGTGCCGAACCAAAGCATAAACAGCGTCAAGGCTGATTTATCTTGCATATTTTTCTTGCAAAGTTGGGTTGAGCTGGCTAGATTAGCCAGCCAATCTTTTGTATGTGACTGCAATACTATTTGAGTATCCTGAAAACGGGCTTTTCAGAATGGTATTGCTGTATAAAATAGTAGGAGTGCATAGTGGCCCGTATAGCAGGCATTAACATTCCTGATCAGAAACATACCGTTATCGCTTTAACCGCGATCTACGGCATCGGTAAGACCCGTTCACAGGCTATCTGTGTTGCTGCGGGTATTGCTGAAAATGTTAAGATCAGTGAGCTGTCTGAAGAGCAAATCGAGAAGCTGCGTGACGAAGTTGCCAAGTACGTTGTAGAAGGTGATCTGCGTCGTGAGGTGACCCTGAGCATCAAGCGTCTGATGGACCTTGGGACTTATCGTGGTTTGCGTCATCGTCGTGGTCTACCAGTTCGCGGTCAGCGTACTAAGACCAACGCACGTACCCGTAAGGGTCCGCGTAAACCGATCAAGAAATAATCGGGGTGATTGAATAATGGCAAAGGCACCTATTCGTGCACGCAAGCGTGTAAGAAAGACAGTCTCTGACGGTGTGGCTCATATCCATGCTTCTTTCAACAACACCATCGTTACTATTACAGATCGTCAAGGTAACGCATTGGGTTGGGCAACAGCAGGTGGTTCCGGTTTCCGTGGATCTCGTAAGTCTACTCCGTTTGCAGCGCAAGTTGCAGCAGAGCGCTGCGCTGACGCAGTGAAAGAATACGGTATCAAGAATCTGGAAGTTATGGTTAAAGGACCTGGTCCGGGCCGTGAGTCTACTATCCGTGCGCTAAACGCGGCTGGTTTTCGCATCACTAATATTACTGATGTGACTCCGATCCCTCATAACGGTTGTCGTCCGCCGAAAAAGCGCCGCGTATAACGCTGCTTTTAGGTTTGTTGGAGAGAGAAAATGGCAAGATATTTGGGTCCTAAGCTCAAGCTGAGCCGTCGTGAGGGCACAGACCTGTTCCTTAAGTCTGGCGTTCGCGCGATTGACACCAAGTGTAAGATTGAACAACCACCTGGCCAGCACGGTGCGCGTAAACCGCGTCTGTCTGACTACGGTGTGCAGTTACGTGAGAAGCAAAAAGTTCGCCGTATCTATGGTGTTCTGGAACGTCAATTCCGTAACTACTATAAAGAAGCAGCACGTCTGAAAGGCAACACTGGTGCAAACCTGTTGCAATTGCTGGAAGGCCGTCTGGATAACGTAGTTTACCGTATGGGCTTTGGCGCAACTCGTGCTGAATCACGTCAGCTGGTTAGTCATAAAGCTATCATGGTAAATGGTCGCGTTGTTAACATCGCTTCTTATCAGGTATCTCCGAATGACGTAGTCAGCATCCGTGAGAAAGCGAAAAAGCAGTCTCGTGTTAAGGCAGCTTTGGAGCTGGCTGAGCAGCGTGAAAAGCCGACTTGGCTGGAAGTTGATGCTGTCAAGATGGAAGGTGTGTTCAAACGTATTCCTGAACGTACTGATCTGTCTGCGGACATTAACGAACACCTGATCGTCGAGCTTTACTCCAAGTAAAGCTTAGTACCAAAGAGAGGACACAATGCAGGGTTCTGTGACAGAGTTTCTAAAACCGCGCCTGGTAGATATCGAGCAAGTCAGTTCGACGCACGCCAAGGTGACCCTTGAGCCGTTAGAGCGTGGCTTTGGCCATACTCTCGGCAACGCACTGCGCCGTATTCTGCTTTCATCTATGCCGGGTTGCGCGGTGACCGAGGTTGAGATTGATGGTGTACTACATGAGTACAGCACCAAAGAAGGCGTACAGGAAGATATCCTGGAGATCCTGCTCAACCTGAAAGGGCTGGCGGTGAGAGTTCAGGGCAAAGATGAAGTTATTCTTACCCTGAATAAATCTGGCATTGGCCCTGTGACTGCAGCCGATATCACCCATGATGGTGATGTCGAAATCGTCAAGCCGCAGCACGTTATCTGCCACCTGACCGATGAGAACGCATCTATTAGTATGCGTATCAAAGTTCAACGTGGTCGGGGTTATGTGCCGGCTTCTGCCCGAATTCATTCGGAAGAAGATGAGCGCCCGATTGGTCGTCTGTTAGTAGACGCATGCTATAGCCCTGTAGAGCGTATTGCCTACAATGTTGAAGCAGCGCGTGTAGAACAGCGTACCGACCTGGACAAGTTGGTTATCGAGATGGAAACCAATGGTACGATCGATCCTGAAGAGGCGATCCGCCGTGCGGCAACTATCTTGGCCGAACAGCTTGAAGCTTTCGTTGACCTACGTGATGTACGTCAGCCGGAAGTTAAAGAAGAGAAGCCAGAGTTCGATCCGATCCTGCTGCGCCCTGTTGACGATCTGGAATTGACTGTCCGCTCTGCTAACTGCCTCAAGGCAGAAGCTATCCACTACATCGGTGATCTGGTACAGCGTACCGAGGTTGAGTTGCTGAAAACGCCGAACCTGGGTAAAAAATCTCTTACTGAGATTAAAGACGTGCTTGCTTCCCGTGGTCTTTCTTTAGGCATGCGCCTAGAAAATTGGCCACCAGCTAGCATTGCTGACGAGTAACCGGATCACAGGTTAAGGTTTTACTGAGAAGGATAAGGTCATGCGCCATCGTAAGAGTGGTCGTCAACTGAACCGTAACAGCAGCCATCGCCAGGCTATGTTCCGTAACATGGCCGGCTCTTTGGTTCGTCATGAGATAATCAAGACGACCCTGCCGAAAGCGAAAGAGCTGCGTCGCGTTGTTGAGCCGCTGATTACTCTTGCCAAGACCGACAGCGTAGCTAATCGTCGTCTGGCATTCGCCCGCACTCGTGATAACGAGATCGTGGCAAAACTGTTTAACGAGCTAGGCCCGCGTTTCGCGAGCCGCGCCGGTGGTTACACTCGCATTCTGAAGTGTGGCTTCCGTGCAGGCGACAACGCACCGATGGCTTACATCGAGTTAGTTGATCGTGCTGCATCGCAAGCAGAAGTAGTTGCTGCAGAGTAATCTGTAAACGCGTAAAAAAACCGGGCTTGCCCGGTTTTTTTACGCCCATAATTAAGTGATCTAAGTGTCCATCCCTCGTATTTTTTCTCTCTCCTCCTATTATTTATCTGCCAATCCATTAATCTTAACTACCATCCTATTTTTTGAGCCTTGACCTCTTAGTAGCGATATGGGATTAATCAACGAACAGTTTGAAAAACACATTATAAGTGCTCAAGAAAAGGGTGAACTCGATAATTTTCCTGGATACAGCCAACCATCACTATTTGATGATGCTACCTGTATTTCCGCAGATCTAAGGGCTGGATACCGATTACTCAAGAATGCAGGATACTTTCCCCATCATAAAGGATAGGTAGGAATTACTTACTCTCACTGATGTGCTATCACCACTTGATGAGCGTAATAATGCCCACTCGAATTTTCTTAATCGCTTGGTTTTACTGAAGTTTAGATTAAACCTGGCAGGTTTTAATGTAGAGTCTTTGCATAACGGATACCAAGATAAAGTGGCAGGTCAACTCTCTAAAAAGGAATAACGAATGTTAAAGATAGGGCAGCTCGCCAAACTCGCTGATGTTACACCAGATACTATTCGCTATTATGAAAAGCAAGGCATGATGGATCATGGAGAGCGAACGACAGGGGGATACAGGCTTTATAATGAGCAAGATTTGCAGCGCTTACGTTTTATCCGTTATGCTAAACAGTTAGGATTCACGTTAGAGACTATTGCTGAGTTACTGTCGATCCGGGTTGATCCTGCGCATCATACTTGTCAGGAATCTAAGGCGATCGTAGACTCGCGTTTGCACGATGTGGAAAGTAAGATTATAGAACTAAAGAAAATGCGTGAGTCTCTAAAGCGTCTTAGTCAGGCTTGTTGTGGAAGTACCCATGCCACAACATATTGCTCTATTTTAGAAGCGTTGGAACAAGGTGCCGCTGAAGAGTTAGTTAAAGGGTAATTATTTCGGTTAGATCTTTAAATTTGTCGAAAACCGCAGTATTATCCGCAGGTTTTTTAAGCAAAACTAGGATTGATGAGGATAACTAATATGACGACATATCGACATACCAAGGGGAAAATTAAAGATAATGCGCTGGAGGCACTACTCCATGACCCATTATTCAGACAGCGAATTGAGAAAAATAGCAAAGGTAAAGGCAGCTACCAACGCAAAGAAAAATACGTAAAAGGCAGTAACTGGGAGGCCAGTGGTAAGCAATCAAATGATTTATTACCCCTGGTTTTCTGGTTTTCTGGTTTTCTGGTTTTAGAAAAGCAAAAAGCCATCAGATTTTTGATGGCTTTTGTCATTTTACTCTATTGAAATTATTTTGTTTGCTGTGCTTTCAATAAATCACGAATTTCCGTGAGTAATTTTTCTTCTGTTGTCGGTGCCGGTGGTGCCGCAGGCTCTTCCGCTTTTTCGCGGCGCATTTTATTCATTAGCTTCACTGCTGAAAATATGGCGAGTGCGACAATGACAAAATCGAAAATGCTTTGAATAAAGATACCGTAATTCATTACAACCGCAGGAACCGTCCCCTCAGCTGCACGTAATACCACATGGAATTGTTTGAAGTCGACGCCGCCCAGTAATACACCCAGTGGTGGCATAATGATATCGGCAACAAGCGAAGAAACTATTCTGCCAAATGCAGCACCGATAATTACACCGACAGCCAAGTCGACTACATTGCCACGCATGGCAAATTCACGAAACTCCTTCATAAAACTCATAACCAGCACTCCTTTTAAAAATGAACTACTTAATCTTAGTTAAATAAATCCTAATGCCACAAAATTATAGACATTTTTTTCTCATCCCCATCAGAATAGTTTTAATTTATAAACTATTCCGTAGAGCCTAATTGTGCTGATTACAAGAAGAATGGGCTTGGTTGGAATAACCGTTCCACATCAGGGACAAACTTTTTATGAGTAATAAACATCACCACATGATCGCCCTGCTTAATAACGGAATTACTGTTTGCGATAATAACTTCGTCGCCGCGTACAATTGCCCCGATGGTTGTGCCAGGTGGCAGCTTGATATCTTCTACCATTCGACCAACCACTTTTGATGTGCTTTCATCACCGTGAGCAATGGCTTCTATCGCTTCAGCAACGCCACGTCGTAGGGACGATACGCTAACAATGTCAGCTTTACGCACATGGCCCAGTAGTGCAGAAATCGTGGCTTGTTGTGGTGATATAACAATATCAATAACACTTCCCTGAACCAGATCGACATAGGCGCTGCGCTGGATTAATACCATTGCCTTTTTAGCGCCCATGCGCTTTGCGAGCATAGCGGACATAATATTTGCTTCATCATCATTAGTAATGGCAATAAAGACATCAACCTGCTCAATATGCTCTTCTGCTAACAGTTCCTGATCTGATGCATCGCCATAAAATACGATAGTATCATGCAACATTTCGGCTAGATCAGCGGCGCGTTGTGGGTCACGTTCAATTAATTTCACGCTGTAATCTTTCTCTAACCGTAAAGCCAAACCAGCACCCACATTGCCACCACCCACAATCATGATGCGTTTGTAGGGTTTTTCCAGCCGTTGCAGTTCACTCATTACGGCCCGAATATGCTGGGAGGCAGCTACGAAAAATACTTCATCACCGGCTTCAATGATTGTCGACCCTTGCGGGCGGATTGGCCGATCCTGGCGGAATATAGCGGCAACTCGGGTGTCAATATGCGGCATATGTTCACGTAAAGACGATAATGCATTTCCGACTAATGGCCCGCCATAATAGGCCTTAACCGCAGCAATACTGACCTTACCTTCAGCAAAGTTAACCACCTGTAATGCACCAGGGTATTCGATTAACTTATAGATATAATCGATAACGAGTTGTTCTGGCGAAATCAAATGGTCGATAGGAACCGCTTCTGGCAGAAAAAGCTTATCCGCTTCACGAATATATTCGGCTGAACGAATGCGAGCGATGCGATTTGGGGTATTAAATAATGAGTATGCGATTTGGCACGCGATCATGTTGGTTTCATCTGAATTAGTGACTGCCACCAACATATCGGCATCTTCTGCCCCGGCTTCTCGCAAGACCCGAGGGTGAGAACCATGCCCCTGGACCACGCGCAGGTCAAACTTATCCTGCAATTGACGCAAACGGCCTGAGTCAACATCAACGACTGTAATATCGTTATTTTCACCTACCAGGTTTTCTGCCAGGGTTCCGCCAACTTGCCCTGCCCCAAGAATAATGATTTTCATAGCGTTCTCTGTTTCACACTGACATTAGGTTTCGAGGCATAGCAAAAGCCACAACTATCTTTTGATCAACCTTGCATAAAAGAAACCGTCACCATCCTCAGGATGGGGCAAGTTCTGCTTACCGGGGGCAACGGCAGATCCCGTCTCCACTAACTCAGCTTCGGAGTGTCGTTGCAAAAAAGCGGCAATCTGCTGCTGATTTTCGTCCGGTAATATAGAGCAGGTAGCATAAACCATTACGCCGCCTTTTTTCAGTTTAGGCCAGATAGCTTCAACAATCTCTGATTGTAATTTGGCCAAATCAGCAATATCGCTGTCCCGGCGTAGCCATTTGATATCTGGGTGCCGACGAATGACACCTGTTGCAGAGCATGGCGCATCTAATAGTATTCGATCAAACTGCTGATCACCGCACCATTCATCGGGTGTCCGTCCATCGCCGACTCTTACGACCGCATGTAAATTCAGGCGTTGTAAGTTTTCTTTAACCCGACTGAGTCGTTGTTCATCTATATCGATAGCCAATACATGGGCCTTAGGCGCAGCTTCCAGAATATGCGTCGTTTTGCCCCCTGGAGCGGCACATAAATCGAGGATCTGCTCACCATCTTGCGGATCAAGCAGATCAACGCAGCCTTGTGCCGATGCATCTTGCACGGTAACCCAGCCGAGTTCGAAACCGGGCAGATCATTGACGGCACATGGCGTAATGAGGCGTACGGCATCGGGATAAAAGTCATGGGGCAGAGCATCGATATTGGCTTGTTTTAATAGCTCAAGATATTCATTCCGTGAATGGTGTAGCCGGCTTACACGCAGCCACATAGGAGGTTTTTGGTTATTCGCCTCCAGAATTTGTTGCCATTGGTCTGGATATGCCTGCTTAATCCGCGCCAATAGCCAGCTTGGATGCAGATAGCGGCTATCGTTATTGGCAGCACGTTCCAGTAATTCGACTTGTTGGCGCTGGAATTGGCGCAGTACCCCGTTGATCAGCCCTTTTAATTGTGGGCGTTTAAGTACTGTCGCACCTTCAACGGTTTCGGCCAGAGCAGCATGTGGAGGAATGCGGGTATAAATCAGCTGGTACAGCCCGACCATAATCAAATAATGGAAAATGCGCTGTTTGCCGGTCAATGGGCGTGCCATCAACTGCTGGATACACCATTCAAGCTGTGGTAGAACACGCAAAGCGCCAAAACACAACTCCTGTAGCAAAGCGCGATCTTTGTCGGAAATATTTTTCTGAAGCTCAGGTAGAACGATACTGAGCGATTGCCCCTGATCCAATACCTGGCTAATTGCTTTAGCAGCGATGCTGCGGAGATTATATGTGTTTTTCATAACCAAAAAAGCCGACAAACGTCAGCAAATAAAGGGAAAGTGGCCCGATGATGATATACCGGGCGATGAAACTTATACCCGTCATCTTTCAAGTTGCAGATGTGTTGGCTGCCTTCGCTACTCGGCCCGTCCATGGGCCTCGCCTCTGCGAGGCCGCTGCAAGCAACGTTCAAATCTGCTCCGGGCAGATTTGTCACCCGAATCACTTACTTGTATAAGCTCATCGGGATTCTTTCGTTTGCCGCCTTCCTGCACCATGAAATCCATTGGGTATATGATTTAATAGATCTTTTATGCTAGCTGGTTACCGGGTGTAAACCATTCGCGTCGTGAATTTAATAAGTCAGCAGCGGACATGGCTTTCTTCCCGGCCGGTTGCAGTTGTGTGATATTCAAAACACCATCAGCGGTTGCAACTTGAATACCATGCTTATCGGCATGAATGATTATTCCTGGCGTAGCATTCTCAACGGCAGCGAGCACTTGTGCTTGCCAAACTTTGATGGGTTGCTCATCAACCACGAAATAGCTTACAGGCCAAGGATTGAAGGCACGAATACAACGCTCTAGCTGAGCAGCAGAAAGTGACCAATCTAATCTGGCCTCCTCTTTGCTGAGTTTTTCGGCATAGGTAACTTGCGTTTCATCTTGTACTTCAGGCTGCGCAGTGCCATCAGCCAATTGTTGCAGCGTTATCAATAAGCCCTGAGGGCCAAGCTGAGCTAATTTATCGTAAAGTGTTGCGCTGGTATCTTCTGGCTGAATACCACATTCAATTTTATGCAGCATATCACCGGTATCTAGCCCGACATCCATTTGCATGATAGTCACACCGGTTTTTGTGTCTCCTGCCCATAATGAACGTTGGATCGGCGCAGCACCGCGCCAGCGCGGTAACAGTGAACCATGTACATTAATGCAGCCTAGCCGTGGCATAGCTAAAACAGCGGCTGGCAGAATCAAACCATAGGCGACAACGACCATAATATCTGCTTTAAGATCAGCAACCAGATACTGGTTTTCTTCTGGTCGCAATGATTTTGGCTGAAATACTGGAATGTTGTGTTGTTCAGCTAAGACCTTAACCGGGCTTGGCGTGAGTTTATTCCCTCGGCCAGCCGGGCGGTCTGGTTGAGTGAAAACCCCCACAATCTGATGTTGAGAAGACAACAACGCGCCTAAATGGCGCGCTGCAAAGTCAGGAGTTCCGGCAAAAATAATCCGCAAAGAATCAGACACATTGGTTTCCTGAATTAAAAGGGGTTAGTTGGCGCGCGCATTCAGCTTAGCCATTTTCTCCAGCTTTTGGCGGATACGCTGACGTTTCAGTGGTGATAAGTAGTCCACAAACAGTTTACCCACCAAATGATCCATCTCGTGCTGAATACAGATTGCTAATAAATCATCCGCTTCGAGTTCGAACGGTTTACCGTCGCGGTCCAGCGCTCTGACTTTCACTTTTTCAGCGCGAGGGACTAAGGCTCGTTGCTCTGGTATTGATAAGCAACCTTCTTCGATGCCGGTTTCACCACTTTTTTCCAGCAGCTCAGGGTTAATCAACACTAAACGCTGGTCACGATTTTCCGAAACATCAATCACGATAATTTGTTTATGAACATCCACTTGGGTTGCGGCAAGACCAATGCCTTCCTCTGCGTACATTGTCTCGAACATGTCGTCCACAATACGCTGGATTTCACCATTAACTTCTTTTACCGGCGCTGCAATTTTGCGCAGCCGCTCGTCTGGGTAATGTAATACTTGTAATACTGACATAAATATCTAGATCTGCGTCCGAGTAGTGAATGATATTCAATCTCCATTCTAGACATTTCCGGCTCTGATTGACAGCATCGTCTACCAATTGAACAAATCGGTATCAGCTTAGGCAGCAAGCCAGGGAGGCGATATGTTAGCGGCGGAATTATGGCTCAGGATGAGCCAAGTAAAGGGTGTTGGGGCAGTGAAAAGCAGCTTGTTGGCCAGACGGTTACTTGCCAGTGGCGATATCCATCCTGGTCGATTACTCGCTTACGGCCTGAATACGCTGCAATGTCAGCAATTTACACAAGTAGACCCCCGTTATATAGAGGCTGCATTAATCTGGTTAACTCATCCCTCACACCACTTACTCAGTTATGGGGAGCCTGGCTACCCACCTCGTTTGGCACACATCTCTGCCGCGCCATTGGTCCTTTTTGTTTCCGGCGAACTGGATGTTCTCTACCGCCCACAGCTTGCGATGGTTGGGAGCCGCCATTTTAGCCATTATGGTGAACAATGGGCCAGACATTTTGCCTCTGAGCTGGCGCTTGCGGGGCTGGTTATTACCAGTGGCTTGGCGATGGGGATTGATGGAATTTGCCATCAGGCAGCCTTAACTGTCCAAGGCCAGACTATCGCAGTATTAGGCAGTGGGTTGGAGAACATCTACCCACGCCAACACAGCCATTTAGCCTGCGAAATTGAATCCCAAGGTGGGGCTTTGGTTTCGGAGTTTTTGACAACCGCATTACCCATCGCCGCACATTTTCCCAGACGCAACCGTATTATCAGTGGGTTAAGTACAGCGGTATTGGTTGTGGAAGCCACGCTGAAAAGTGGTTCTCTGATTACAGCCCGGTATGCGATGGAACAAGGCAGAGATGTTTTTGCGCTACCCGGCCCGTTAGGAAGTGCGACCAGTGAAGGTGTGCATTGGCTAATTCAGCAAGGCGCTTATCTGGCTCGATCGGCGCAAGAAGTATCGGAGCAACTCAGTGGGCAGTTGCAATGGATATCATTACCTGCCGAAGAAATTATTTCTTCATCAGAAGCGCAAGTTGAATTGCCATTTGCTGATGTGTTGGCTAACGTAGGAGATGAGGTGACACCTGTTGATGTCAGTGATATCTAATTAACCTATTGAATATTAAATATAAATAAACATTAGTGGCCACGTATTGACCACGCCTGATAAATCAGCCCCGCTTGCGGGGCTTTGTTTTGCCTGATGGTATGCGGTTAAAGTTTGGGTTTTGCATTTTACCTAGTAGCCGTTCTGGCTACTGTTGTTGGTTTTTTGTCCGAGATCAAAGTGAGTTTCTCACCTGTTTTTACAGTATCAAAATTTCCCCTCAACTTTGCGCAATCCCTTGCGGCGTCTGGCTTGACGCACAATTATATTTATTCTTCTGAACACTTTCTATTTTGCATTTGATCGGACGTAAAATATAAATTCCCTTTAAAATCATGATTTTAATTTTTATGGATCATATCGAGATCGTTCTGATTACTGTAATTCACTGAAAACTATATCGCTCGTTACAGTTTGAGATCCAAGCGAGATCTTTAGCACTGGCGCGGTCTGGCGTGGGCGTTTGTAGAGTTACCAAACTGTAATAAGTGTGCCAAATATTTTGTGCAGGCGTGGTGGGCGTGTGCGTTTTACCTCCCGTTTCTTTTACGTGGCTGGATTTACCTCGTATGTTTCATGGGTGGCTCATGGCGCGATTATCTTGTTTGAATCTGAATAGTGAGGTGCATTGAAGGATGTGTGCCGTGGTGTGGCTTTCAGCGCGTCATATGCGATATGCATCGGCCTTGCTGCGTAGCCAATAGGCAATATTCCTGTAATTTTTACGGGGATATGACGTCATTGTATTACTGATTTGGCGGGAGTAAGTCACTGAAGCACAGGCATACCGTCTGTGCTTGATGGCGGTCAGGCAATAAAGGGGCCGTACTTGGTTGCCAGCGCTGCGGCAGTGCTGGCGGTGCTGGTCATATCGCCGGCGTTCAGTGGGCCACCCGTATTACTGTGAGTGTGGCTGGCGGTCTGTTGTGCCAGTGTTTGTAACACATCCAGCGTATCGGTGAGCAACGTTAGTACGTTGATTTCATCGGTACCCAGGCGCACTGATGGCGCGATAAGTTCTTGAGCGGCGGCAACACTGCGGCGAATACCGGCGATTTTCTCTGTGAGCGTTCCGGCAACGTCAGTCGTTAGATTCTGGCCAACCTTGGTATTTTGATTCTGGCCAACATCGTCAGTTTTGTCTTTGCCGACTTTGGTCACCATGTTTGCCGATGTGCCTATCGAATAGTCACCCTCGGCAAGTTGCACCACCTGGCCGGCCATCAGGGTTTTAGTCCCCAACACGGTTGTGCTGTCGTTGGCCTTTACCGTTGTTGTGCGAGTCGTCGTGGTGCGGTTTTCCTCATCGCTGGTCACACTGCGCCGGCTGCTGGTTTCTTCTATCGCCTGGTCGGTATCACGCTGCCAACTTCCATCAACCGTCACGCGCTGACTGACGCCGGCACGCTGCTGTTGCAACTGTTCGCCCGGCTTGACTGCTGGCAGTGATAGCCCCTCAGACAGTATTTGCCGGATCATCGGCTTATCTGGTCGGCCATCAGCAAAACCAATTTCGACCAGCGTTCCCTCTGGCGGGAACTGGAACATACCGCCCTCACTGCCAGCCATCGGAATAGGAAGCGGTACCGCGTTATATTCCTGCGTGCCGGCTGCGGCGTTGCCGTTCTCGTCCAGCAATTGAACATTGACCGCATAGCGAGGCCGGAAGGGGTCGGACGGGTCGCCCAGCTCAGCGGCGTCGGTCGGACTCATTACCCGCGCGCGGCGGGGCAAATGCAATCCTGCCGCTAATTCGGGATAAAACTTGTCTATCTGGCGCTGTTCCGGTGATTTTCGGGCTGGCTGGCCCTTGCTGTTCAGAATTGTCCAGTAGAGCGTCATGGTGTCGTCGCTCACGTCCACGCGGGTAATGCGTCGGCTGTTGACAATGGAACCCGGTCGAACGGTCGGGAAAAGTGGCAATGTAAAGCTGCTGCTCCCGGCTCCACTTTCGGCAAACTCTTGAGGAATGGTGACCGGCGTTTTCGCAAATCGGGAATCGTCGTAACTGCCGACATAGAGTGTGCCGTCGGGCAGTTGATACCAAACGTAATCTGAAATACCGAATGCACGCCCCAGATTGGACAGCAAATGCAGACCGGTACCGCTGTGTTTGAAGTGGGGGATTTGAGTGTCGGTGTAAGTAGCATTTTCAGGTAGCACAAACGGGATACCGCAAGCTACCGTTACCGCGTCGGTCACATCACGCAAAGTAGGGTGTTGCAGCGAATGAGGCTGCGACACCTGGAGTCCACCCACCCATTCGCGAATGCATAAGCGCTGTGCCCCATTTTCAGCCGGTGCGCTGCTTTCCACGTATCCCACTAAGTAGCGGAATACGGAATCGTTGGTGCCAAGGTCTAATTTCACGACCTTACCGACACAATCGGCTTCCGTTATCGCAGTAACAAACCCCAGCCCGCATGCGCTCAGGGAAAGCGAGAGATTTAAGTTGATGCCGGCAACCTCATTGTCACCAATGTATAAAATAACAACGGATTTCATTCACTGCCTCCGGGCGGGCCTATCAGTTCGTCATTGACATATTGCGAAACCTTATCAAACCATGACTGACTGCCGCTGCTCTCACCCTCTGTCGTCGCACCATCCCCGGTCTGAATGACGGTGTTTTTTCCGCCTTTGCTGGCTTGTTGTGCTTTACGCTCGGCCACGCTGGAATGTTCCGTCAAGGTAAAATTAACCAACCAGGCCATCGCATTCGTTTGTTCGGCGGCATCCACACCGCTGGTAAAGGTGGCCTCCCGAAATTTCACCGCCTGGGCGATAGGGTGTGCGACACGGTAGCGCTTCTTACTGCCATCGGCGTTTTTGGCTTCGGCCAGGCTATAAATACGCGTCAACATAGCGGCATCCGTATATCGGATTAACCCGGACACCCGCAACTCTTTGCCTTTAGTACCTTGCTCTGATTTGTTGGTACTACTGGCCTGGCCGCTCTGGTCTTTGTCCTGAATTGGCATGGTCAGCGTAACCAGAATATTTTTTAATAAAATCGCCTCACCATCGAGCGCCAGCATCACAATATCAGCCATGATTTACCACCATTGCGCGCAGTGGGGCCAAATCCGCGCCCACAAACAGTAACGCCAGGCTAAAAATGGCCTGGCTGTCGGGAATGTCTTTTTTCATCTCGGCGATCGCCGTTTGCGTGTTGCCCTCCACCGAAAGCGCCCAAACTGGCACACTCACCCCCTGCAATTGCTCCAGCCCACTTGTCGCCTCGGCCAGCAGTGCGGCGCGCTGCTGACTGAATGCGGCCAAAGCGCTACCGATAGCCTCGCTACTACTACCACCTGTGGTATCACTGATGGCTTTTTGCAAGGCTTGCGCCCCGGATGCCAGGCGCGTGGTGGCAACGGATAGCGGCGCACTCGCTGGTAAACCACCGGGGCGCGCGGGGATTTGCATTTTGCTGGCATTCAGGCTTAACGCCGCTTTGGCCCGGCGCTGAACCTGGGTCAATGCCGGTATCGGGAACACCTCGGCGGCGGCGGTCAACAGGGTAATGAACTGCGCCAGAGTGGTGGCGGTGATAAGAAATGCCACGACATCCTGATTGCTGTCTGCGCCAGCCAGTCGGCTGGCGAGTGCGTTAATCGCATTGGCCGGACTCAAGAACGAGCCTGACTTCTCTGTTTGACCGACACCAAACGCCCAGGGATGAACGGCCACGGTCGAGCAATTGACCGGGGCCAGATTGGCTGGGATGCGCAACACCGATTTATGCCACATTATTTATATTCCGGCCAAGTAACATCGGGTGCGGTTGCTACATCTAATTGCTTAATGGCAATAACATATTTTTTCAGTTTGATTAAACGCGCCGTACCTTCATCGTCAATAATCCCCAGCATCAGGTCAGTTTGCAGTGCGGTTAGTTCGTCCTGAACCAACCAAATTCTACGGCTGCGCTCCCTTTCCGCTTCGGCAACCTGCATTTCTTGCAACCAAACCGGATTTACCACGATGGCGTTTTTTGCTTTATTGAACTGCCATGCTTCAATAAATCGCTGGTCTGGCAGCTCTTCACGCAAGATTTTTAGCCAAGGCCCATCATGGGTAAATGCCTCTAAATACTGTTGGGCGGCGAAATTAACCACCGTCATTCCGCGCCCGCTCTCATTCTCAAACACCACAACATAAATATTGTCGTATTCGTCGTTGTCTGGCTGCTCTTGATTAATCAATTGTTCCATTTTTTATTCCTTACGGGCCAACGACGATAACGTAAAATTCCGTCCAGTCAGTCCAGTCATAACTTACACCGCCATCGCGGGCGTTCTGGATGCTGAATGAGTTTGGTGTTCGGTTCCAAATGTTTGCTGAGTGAGCATTCGCGGCTGCGCCTTGTGAACCGCCATTAATCCCAACCGTGACGGCGTATGCGCCGTGTGACGTTGACATGGTGAAGTTATAGCCGCCCACGTTGGTACGGTTTATCGCAGCAAAGCCAAATGAGCTACTAATTGTGCCGTTTCCTTGCACTGCCGCCCACGCCCTGACTCGGTGGTCTGTACGGTTAGCCAGATAGGTAGATAGGTGACCACCCCATACAGGGCCGTAGACGTTACCGTTAGCCTCTAACCATGCGGCAGTATTGCCAGCATAAACCGTTCCTTCAGCTACAATTCCAGAGGCTTTTAAAACACCGGTAGCCGTGAGTGATTTCTGTATGAATACATCGCCACTGGTTTTACTGATGAGAAGAGAAACCCCCACCCCCTCAATAACAACTCGACACTGACCAGATGAATCAATGTCAATATATGCGGCTGGTTTATTGTCCTTATCATAAAGATTTATCTCGCCACCCTCTGGCGAACCGGGAAGCGGAAACACCTGCAAGCCCTTTGAACCTAAGATGCCGGGTAACTGAATATTGGTGTTTTTGATGCTGATGGCGTCCACTATCCGGCTGTCGTCGCCCGCGGCGGCAGTACCGGCCGTTTTACCGATATCAACCAGTGCTGCGCCTTTCAGTGCAAGGTTTTGCCGGAATAAGGCCGCGTTGGGAATATCCGCACCGTTGCGCTCTTTGGCTAACCGGGCGTTGCCATTGTCCATCGCTATTTTGGCCGCTTTTGAGGTGGCGGCCCGTGCTTCGCTATCGCTATCGGTGGCGCTGCTCATCTGCACAAAGCCTTTTTCCGTTAGCGTACCGTCCGGGTGATTACGGGATTTTTCATGCTTCGCCAGTGCGTCACTGGTTTCTTGTTCATTCAGTGAACCTTGCGGGCGCAGGTCGGTAATATTGCCCGCAGCATCAATGCTGGCCACCGCAAACACATAATGCATAAAACCGGATTGGTTGTAATTCTCCAGCATTGGTGCGACGGTAATTTTAATTACGGCTTCCCATTGGCTGGTAATATTCCCCTGCAAACTCACATCGGCCCAAACTTTGGTCGCTGCTGCCGGTACGCTGATGTTGTGATTAGCCGATAGGTCAGCACGAATACCGCCGATATAGCCGGTGCCTTTGGTGACAAAAAATTGTGTGCCCGCTTTAGCCACCAGATAGGCCGTATCAAAGAATGCCCCAGGGCCGTAATTATCCACATTGATTACACGCTGCATTTCATCAATACCGGTTAGTCGGGCGGTGAAATCAATTTGCCAGGTTTCGGCGGGGGTGGTAATGCCGGTTTCAGTGGCTGCGCCGTTGTACTCCATCAAAAATGAGCGGGTCAGGACGTTACCCTGTTGGCCGGTCACGTTGGCAACTTTGCGCTGGGTCGGGGCATGAACAATCATTGCCACCGTACCACTGGCTTTATTGACCAGACCAATCCAGTTAAAATCAAAATCGCCCAACTCGGTTCCCATTGTGACGGAATACACCACCGCATTATCATTGACCAGGCCAATTTTATTCACTGTCTGGCGATGGACTATCTGCGCCGCTGGCGGCAATACCTCGGCGCGGTCAATGGGGGCGGTATGATCAAGGTCTGGCACATAGGCCAGAACAAACTCATCTAATACCACAAGCGCGCCCGCTGCGGCTTGCTGGGCTTTCCACTGCTCGAAAGCAAAGGTAATAACAGTTTGTGACATCAGTTTTTCTCCATTAGCGACGCGCCAAAGGCGGCGGTTGTCACTTCATTTGCTGCGGTGCTGGCGCTGTAACAGATATATTCACAACCCACATGGCCGGCGCGGATATGCATCTCAATAGGGGTGATAATCTCGTAGCGGTAGCGGCGGCAGGTACGGCCATACTGACGAATGATATTCATCAGCAATTCACTGTTTTCAGCCAGTTGGCTATCAGTAACACGCACCGTTATCACATCCCAATCAATCTCCGGCTGGCGCTCTAGCAGTTCGACATAACCCACGCCCAGGCGGGCGAATATCGCAATAAATCCGGCCACTGATCCCGCGTCTTGGGCATTGATAAAGGCAAAATGCACCCGCTTACGAAACAGTGTTAGCGGTTCGCCAGGGAAGCGGGTCACGTCTCGCTGATATGCCAGCACGGTGAGTAACGGCACCACGCAGGTTAGCGGGTCGGCCTGGTTAAGCGGCCACTTGATCCAGGTGTAAACCAGTTGCCAAAATGCCAGACAAGCGCGCATTAATTTGACCGGTTCGCCTTTGTTCATCCACACCGGCAAGGCAAATTTGGGTAACTTATTCATCAGCACTCTCCAGCGTCAACACGCCCAAGCGTGGCACCGATAACCCACTGATAATGTCACCGCGTGAAAAGGTCAGTGATTCGATTTCAACAAAGTGATCGTGCAACTCTTCCCCCAGGCGCGACATAGAAAAGCGGCTGTGCGGCCAGGTCTTTTGTACGCTGTAATCGGCATTTTCACGAAATGCACAGCCGATCAGATTGCGAACATTGGCAAGTAAGACGGTACGCTGTTCGTCGTCTAAATTACTGTTGTCGAAAAAGTGAAGCGTTACCGTCAAGTTATGAATTTCCTCCGGCAAGGGTAAGCACAACACATCGTCGCCGTGGCCGTGGTTGCCCTGGCTCATCACATAATCATTCACCGTATCGATAAACGGCTGGCTGGCGATGCCAGAATCCAGCAACAGATAAACGTTGGCGGTACCGGGGCCGCGCGGGGCATCGTGTAAGAAAAAAATTCGGTCAGTGGTCAGGCCAGCAATGCTGGCAATCAACCCACGGTAAACCGCATCGATATGATATTGACCAGGCAAATTAAACTGATTGCGCACCCGGTCACGTAAGTCGTCGTCCAGTTCCTTATCGGCCCCCGGCGCGAGTAACCAATTATCCTCGTTTACCGCGCTGGCGATGCCATTGACCGCCACCGGCAGAATTCGAAAATAACCGGGTGCCAGGTTGTGGCCGCTGCCGGCGGATTCAGCATTGACCGCAATCAATGCCCCGGTCACCCCTACAGGGATAACGGTATCGGCCAATGTCATTAATCTATACACCGTGCCGTTAATGCGCTCGGTCTGGATCACGGTGCCGGCTGGCACGGTAATTTCAGCGTTAACGCTATCTTTGGTAAAGCGGATCACGCCCTGGGCAAGACTGGCATTTTTGCGGGATAAATTGACCGCCCAGGCAAACAGATCAACAAAAGCCCCGCTAGCGGTTGCCAGAAACAGGTTAGCCATAACGGTATTCACCAGCGCATCAATCAGCCACATCACTGGCGCGGTCACAATCGCCTTAACCAGCCGCCAGAACGGCGACATATTCGAGGTATTGGTGATCAAATTCTCATCAGCCGCGACCTTTTCGAATTCAGCTTGCACCTGGGCTTCAGTCGTCGGCATCCCCTGATCGGCAAGAATGGCCTTATAGTCAGGATTGGGGCGATTATTCATAATAAGTCTCGCAGTGACAGTGGGCCAAAATCGTAGGTATCCGCAGTAATAAAATAGTGTCCCTGGCTATCATCGGTAATCAGCACCGTACCCGGCACAATGCGGGTATCGGTTTCTGTCAGTAGCTCCATTTGCAACAAGATATCGGTGCGCAATACCGGGCTACGTTCGGCAATCAGCAACTTAACCAGGCCGGACTCGATAATCCGATGGACGCAGTCTTGCGCGATGCTGATGCGGTTATCACACAACAGCGGTTCATTACCGGACGACAGCGTAAAGTCGCCGTCGGTTATCAGCAGGTCGATATACCGTTGTTCACTCATCCAGCGGCCAGCTCCCTTGACTCCATGATGCTGTCCATTGTGGCCCCGTTCGGTGGGTAGATATTCACCTCATGAATAGTGTTGCCGCTGCGGGTGGTGCTGGTCTGATTGCTGTTATTGGTGGTCAGGGCTTTGGCTATCCCGCCCTTATTCATCGTCGGACTCACTAAACCCGCCGGCGCGGGTAATGCCGTGGGTGCGGTTGCGCCGTTCTCGCCCTGGCCGATGGGTTTAAGGTCGATGCTGACGCCGGGGATGTTATTTAACTTGGTGACAATCCAGTTGTAAGTCGCGCCGAAAGACTCCGTTAAGTAGTCCCATAGCTTGCTGAATACGTTGCTGATGGCGTCAGCAAAATCATTAAATGCGGCGACCGGCGACAAGCCGCCAAAGTAGGCCACCACCATTTGCCAGCCCAGGGTAATCGACGCCCACACCCCGGCGAACATTTCCCCCACCTGGCCGGCAATTTTCATCACCCATTGAAACGCGGCGCTGTCCAGCAGTGCGGCTTTAAGCTGATCCCAGTGAGAGATCACATACCAAACCCCCGCCGCCAGTGCGATAAGGCCGGCAATAATCAAGGTGATCGGGCTGGTCAATAACTGCATCCCAACACCGGCCAGCATGGTGGCGATACCGTAGGCGCGCATGGCGACGGTGCTGCTTATCAACATCATGCGAGTAGCAATAAGCGTGGCGCGCAAGAATTTTAGCGCGACGTTATAGAGCGCAGTGGTAATCGTGACCAACTGAAAGGCGCGCGCTTTGATATTGAGCGCCCACGTCAGGGCTTTGATAACAGCGGTTGCCACAGTCCAGATCCCCGTCAGGCCCAGCCAGATAAATTTCGATACCCCCATCACGATATTGGCGACCGCGCCGGCGGCGGCCATGCCCAGCGTTGCCAGCGCGAGGTAACCAATCCAGCGGGCAATGTTGGGGAACATTTCCAGCCATTTGGCGAATTGGGTTCCGGCATTAATGGCGTAATCAGCCAGAGGGGATATGGCTGGGATAAGCTGCATCCCGACCGCAATCCGAATGCGCTTCCAGACCTGATCAACCCGCTCCCACATGTCGGCCATTTTTTTAGCCATTTCTATGGCTCTCTCTAAACCCTGAGTGTTCCCCATATCGCGCATATGTTTACGCAACTTATCCGCCTGGCCCCAGGTGGCGGTCAAGGCTTGCGCGCCCTCGCCAAAGGCTTTATTTAACACGGTTTGCGCCTTGACGTTGCCCTCAATGGTGTTGCCAAATTTGGCTTGGAGTTTTTGCAGGATGTCAGGGAATTCCAACATCTGGCCTTGGGCGTCGGTAAAGCTCAGGCCCAACTGTTTACCGCCCTCGATAGCGCTTTTCAGGAATGCGTCATAAATACCGCCGGCCTCGGTGCCTTTGGTCTGCTTGAGCATCCCCATGACGGCGAGTTGTTCATCCATGCCTGCGCCCATTTGGGTACCAGTTCCCTTGCTGGACTTGACCATTTCGCGAATTTCGTCAAGGTTTGCGCCAAAATTCTGCACCATATACGCGCCTTTCGACGCCATCATTTCAGCAAACGGGATATTGCCCATTTCGCTGGCCGTGGTGCGGAAGTTATTCGCCATATCGGCCATGTAATTAGCGGCCCCCTCAGCACTGCCTTTGGTTGCTATGGCAAGGGTATTTATGGCGGTGGTGTAGCGCGGTAACTCATTGTCGGTAATGCCGGCAATGGTACTTTTGATGATGGTGGCTGAACTGATAAAGTCGGCGGCATTCTTGCCGTAAGCGGTGCTAAACGTCTGCGCCGCCTTAAACATTTTGTCTAAGGCTTGCGTACTGACATTACGTGTAGACAACTCATCTAATGTTTTCTGAACCTCATGAGCGGGGGCAAGCAAGCCTTTGACGCCTTGAGCAACGCCCCACAACCCCACAGCCCCGACCGCAATTTGTTTAAAGGCCCGTTGTGACTGTTTGGCGAACTGTTCGACAGACTGTTGCGCCTTGCCGAGCGGTGCGCTCAGATTATTTTTAAGACTCAACAGAAAAGACAGTTCTTTCATGGTTATCCCTATTCACCGTTAAAGGCTTTGCATATGCCAGCGGTGGTGCCGTTAATGGCGCTTTCGTGGAAGTATTCCGCCAGCCAGGCCGCGCGCGCCAGGCTCATAACGTCATCACCTTCGCTGGGGAGGTAGTGACGCCGGAGCGTCATATATTGTTCAAGCGGGTTACTCTTAATCGCTTGAATGAGCGCGCTTATTCCTTTACTTCGATTTCTGCATCTGGCGCGTAAATCTCATTTACTTTTTTGGCAATGGCTGCGGCCATACCGGGGCGTTGCAGCAGTTCGGCGAGATTGTCGCGGGACTCCGGCACTACGATGCGTTTTAGGTAGGTACTGATCGCGCCGATAATATTTTCATCACGCGCCGACTCATTCAGGCACTTGTTATACGCAACCAGGGTCGGGGCAAATTGCACCGTAATACCTTTCACTTCCAGAGTGATTACGTCTTTGGTTTCTTTGCTCATTGTTCAGTCCTTAGTATTGGGTTGTTAATATTCTTAGTGTGTTGTTTTTATCGTGCCGCTTTAGTTCATTAGCTGGGCGGCGTACTCAATCAGCCAGACTTTAGGGGCAAGCCACAGTTGCAGGGCGTCGCCGATGTTTGATGTCAGGCCGACGAACATGGCAGGCCCCACCATCCCCGAAAAGACTAATAAGGAAATGGCGGAAATACTGTTCTTGTCGGCTGACATCAGTGCCAGACCTTTTTTAAAGGCGAAAAAACAGGCAATCCACAAGAGAAGAAATACGGTACTACGCAAGCTGTAAGACACTGCTTTCCAAACCATCAGTTGATGGATCGCCTCTGGGAGTTGTGCTTTGCTGAAATCAATAGCCGAATCCATACCGCTGGCCGCGCGATTAATCAGGTTAATCAGTACGTCGTTTGCTTTATCGTTCATTCTGAAAATCTCGCCGTTGTTTTATTTCGTTTATCAATTGGTTGTGTCGTGCTGCGCAATCTGGGTATATCTTTTGGTACTGCCCTAACGTGTCGCTAAAATCGGTGCCGGTGTTACCGGCCAGGCGTGGCAAGGTTACCGGGCAAGGGGTTAATAAGTTTTCCTGATAGGGTACGTTCGGCGCGTTCCGCACTGGCGTTGAACAACCGGACGTAATCATCAGTAGCGCAAACAGTGCTAAATACCGGTTTAATAATCTCAGTCCTGATAAGTCGCTCGGTATGCACTTCATTGGCTTTTAACTCCGTTAATTTGTCCTCAAGCTGGCGCGCTGAGGTGCCGGCGATATCTTCCACTTGTACGCGGTTGGCCTCGGCTACCTGGCTAATTGCCAGGTCGATTTTTGCCTGACTTTCGCCGTGCATCGCCCAGCCCAGCAACCAGGCCACTATCAGGGGTAATACCGCCGGCAGCAGTTCGCGCATCACTTCACCCCGTTGTGTTCCAGGCTAAAATGGTTGCCGTCTGGATTGGACTTAAAACGCCCGCCCCAAGCGCCACCGATTGATTCCCAATATTCACCCAAGGGTTTATAAGCCTCGGTACGGGTCTGGTACTGGCCGTTAATAAACAGATTGAAATCCACCGCCAGGCGTTGCGTGTGCAGGCTATTAGTAATGCCTTTGCCGTTCCTGGCGTTTAGCGCGGCCTGCTCCGGGGTGCGGTAGGCTTCGCCAAAGGTCAGGCGGTAGTTGTGGTTGCCCGCCCAATTAATGAGCTGGGCGATCATTAAAGTAAATACCGCCTGTTTTTCGCTTAATGTCATGATTCCCCATCCTTTTTATGTACGCCTAAATAGCGTTTCATTAGCATTTTGAGTGCCAACTCAATGGCGCTGGAACCCGCAATGCCCAGGGCGGCAGCAATAGCGACCAACTCCAGTTCGCCCAGGCCCGGCGTGTGAATGATTGCCAGGCCCGCCAGCCAGGATGCCGCCGATCCCAATATCGCCCGGCCCAAAATCAGCCGTAGCGTTATCTCTTCGGTGCTGGCTAATAACTTGCCAATCCCGATAACCGCCCCAACAAACCCCAGTAATAACAGGCGACTAATGAGTGATGTTTCTCCGTTTGGCATATGCATCACTCACCCGATCAAGTCACGAACGTCGTCGCTCGATAAAATCGGCGTGCCGTCAATGTGGATAAAATCCGGGCTGGTCACGATGTACTTAAATTTATGCGTGGCCGTCTCGCCGCCTTTCGGGTCAAAACCTAACGGGCTGCTGATAATCAGCTTGCAACCGAATACCTCGACCGTTAACTCCTCATCGCCAGTGTTGGCATAAAACAAAATATCGGTGGTTGGCATCTTGCGGTAACTGCCGGCGTCTTTGGCGGCAGCACTGAGTTTTTTAAAGTTCTTGGTATCAACTTCCATTTCCCCCTCGGCAGAGACATCACCCGATACATAGCCATCAGGAATACCGCGTGATTGTGTGGCGGCGGTGTTATCGGTGATATCCACTGAAACGGTTTTGACGTGGATAATTTGCGTACCCAGGGTAATGTCGATTGAGTTACCGCCAATGCGTGCAGTCGTCATGATTAATTCTCCGAAACGGCGGTAATGGATTGGTCTAGCATGATCCCAATCTGAATGGTTTTAGCGCTGCCATATGGCCGCACAACCAGGTAAATGCTCACGGTTTCGATATCCGACCAGGTAATCACCACATCGCCGGATTGCGGGGATTTCACTTCGCCAGGGAACATCACGCCGTTAATCTGCGAGCTGTGAGACATACCGCGCATGGTGCGGGCGAAAAAGGTCTGGTGTGCCGCAATACTGGCCGGGGTGCTGTTCATCGAACGGTCGGCAATTTTGCTGATGGCCTGAATACGCACCCGGCGCGCAACTTTGTCGGCAATGCGCAGATTTTCAATGATTTGGTAATCACCGCCGACCACATCCAAGGTGCGGCCATCTGACCAGTACATGCCCTCGTAATCGGGATACCACATCGGCACCGAATAACGCAGGTCGTGCATGGCGCGCAAATGCGCCAGAGTGACTTCCACCCCGTTGCTATCAACCGGCATTTCGGCGCTATCAATTCCCAGCCCAATCAATGCACCGGTTTTCACCCGCGCCGGACTGTCGGCTACGGTCACGCTGCGATGACATAAGCGCCCCGCCAGCACGCCGGCTTCATTGCCCCACAAAGCCGGCACCAGTTGCACCGATTCGGCAGCAATGCCGGTTTCCAGTTCAGCAAGAAATGCCTGGTACGCTGACCACGACATTGCAACAGGCAGCGCCACCGGCCCGGAAACAGTCAGCATTGACCACACCCAGCGACCGTATTTATTGGTCAGTTCGGCGCGCAAGGCAGCATATAAGTTAATTTTGGTGCGGCCGTCGGCCACGGTAGTGATCGGGATGGTGCAGATAACCCCCTCAACAGAAATCATCTGTTGAGCGCTGAGAATTGCCAGCATATCGTCGCCTGGCTGCGCATCAGCCGCCAATACCAACGCATAGGCTTGCCAGTTCTGACCGCCATTGCGCTGTGCGGCGCGCACGTTCTCACGTAATGCCGTATCAGCATCAGCCAGCACCAGCGTGATATCAGATTGTGAATCCAGCGCGATCAAGTCGCCGGGGATTTCAGAATCAGCGGCAGCGCTACCGATAAATAAAACGGTACGTTCTACCTCGTTAATCTTGCCCTGGCGCTGGTTAAGCTGGTTTATCGTAATTGTGGGCCATGTCATTTTTTTACCTTCCCCTTAATATCTTGCGTCCGGACGCCACCGCCGTAATTGATGGCTTGCATCTGACGCGCCAGCATTTTGTTAAATTCATCATCATTGACTGCCAGCCATTCGCGGCCCGGCAAGGTCACTGTCCAGCTTGTTTTCGCTTTTCGTCCCTCCAGACTGCGGATAATGGCCCCGGCTTTATCCCGACTCAGTGAATCCATGATTTCACTCACCGACGGGCTGCGCGGTGCAGTCTTGGGAAAAACGGTGTAACCCAAATCCAGTAACCGTTTAGCCTGGCGCAGTGTCGCGCCGGCCTCGCTGCTCTTTCGTTTCTTTGCCTGGTCAGCGGTGATCGTGGTGGTAAAGCCTGATTGCTGCATGTTCCCGACCACGCCCGGCGAGGTTTTTTTGGTGCCGCGCAAATAAATTTTTGCGGAGTCAGTAGCGGGTAATTCGCTGATTTCCATCATTTTTGGCAATCCCCGCATCATTTTCCCTTTGAAACCGTTCTGGCGTTTGGGCCATTTGACGCCCTCGGCGTTGGCCTGTTGCTTTTGGTGACGACGGGCAGCGGGCATCACGCCTAATTTCAACAGCCGCCACAGCAGGCGCTTACGTTTATTGGGCGGCAGTTCCAGCGCGGCCAGATCCTTTTTAAGCGCCTCCCACTGGGCGCGATTGAGCGTAAAGTCAGCTTGCATCACTCTCACCGGTTGGGTGGGTCGGTGCGGTGGCTCCGTTTGCGCCGACAATCCAGCCGGCTGTCGCGGTGTTGACGGTGGGCGGTGCCACCCGGTAACGCTTACCCTCTAGCGGGACAATGCCCTCCTGCTCGCTTTCGATCAGAATGATGTCGTCAGCCAGTGTTACCGTGATAAATAAGGTGGCGTTGTCGTTATCTGTCAGTTGCAAAATGACGTCAGGCGGCGGTAATTCATCGCGGTGGTAATGTTCGTTGGCATGTTTAGCCAACCACACCATGACCAGGGCAAATAAAGTGTCCGGGTCATACTGGCGATAAGGCCAGCGCTCCCAGGCTAAGGTCGCCTGATATTGGCGTATTGCTATCCGGCGCTGACCAAGCCCCCATGCCTTGGCTGCGTGAATGATTTCAATATTTTCCATCCAGGCGTCGGCTCCGGTGGTTTTCATCAGCCGTTCCGGCAAATTGCTACTGACAAAATCAAACAACTTATCAAGCTGAGTCATACCAAATGCACTCCCACGCGGCCCCGACCTTTGATGCAGCGTAATACCACTGCGGCCTCGGCCAGTAATGACGCTTTAGTCTGCGGCGCGTCCTGATTGGTGTTGTCCTCGCGCCGGCTGACGGCGGCAAACTCCCCCATCAGATCAGCTTTTGTTCGGGCATAAACTGCTTTTTTATATTGGGCGGTCAGCACGTTGTCGCCCTCCATCGTCGGGCCAGGTACCGCGCTGGCCGTCATATAGCCCCTACTTTTTTGCTGCGTGGTAACGCTGGCTAACGAGGTGTTAATCTCGGCAACGGCGGCAAGCAGGGCTTGCACCACGGTTTTTTCGTCAATGGTGGGCGGTATGCTGCGCTGACGCTGGAACTCATCCAGTGCCAGGTCAGGCCAAAAACCGTCATTGGTTAACGTGGCTTTCTGAAAACCGTTATCACCGGGTCGAAACATAAAAACCTCTCGTTATGGGGTGCGGGCTGACAAGTTTCCACGGCCCGTAAGACGCAAAGCGCTACGGCCTCCACTTCGCCCGCCCCGGCTGGCCGGGTGTCGGTACTGCCCCGCGACATGGTCAGGGGGCGGTGTTCACAATTAAAAGGTTACTCTTCGACTGCGGCACCTTTTGGCGGGTCGATGGGGGCATAGACCGGGCAACCAGGATGACAAACATCTTCCACCGCTTCTAAATCGCTTTCATAAAACCAGTCATTTACTGCCCGACCGTCTGCGGCCTTGTAGTAAATGTAATATTGGTTCTCAGTTACCGAGGACTCAGCGCGGCTTTTCACCTCACCCCACTCATTGCTGATTCTTGGGGTGACTAGTTGATTCAGCTCAAATTTAAATTTCATTTTTATTACCTTTTGATTGGTCAGGTTCCGCCATTTCAGCGGCTTGCTTTATCAGGGCGCGAATGCGTGATGCAATGCGTTTACGCAGTGTTTCCACTCCGATTTTTTTATGGAAACCCTCGGCCTGGGCCAGCAATTCATTGGCCCGGATCAAGGTCGGAATATCACTGATTGCCGCAGCAATGGGTTTACCGCCTTTGTCCCGCAGTAAAAACTCACCGGCGAACTTGAACCATTTGGCGGTGTGCCTTTCGTTTAAGCGCCAGTTCTCCCGCACGTTGGTAAACGTGCGGGAAAAATACGGCTCAATACTGCGGCCCGACTGTGATTCCCCCTCGGCCCAATCCAAAATGAAATCAGCCACAAAGGCCGGGAATTTGGACTTGATCTTGTCCGGTGTTGCCTGGCTCTGAGTAATGGCGATATCGGCCCAATCCAGCGCCTTATCGATATCGCCGGTATCAAACAGCCAGACCACGCAATAACCGAAAACAGGGTATTGATAGACCTTGCCAGCGTTGAGATAGCGCTCGGCATACGGAAGCCATTTCGGTAATAACTCCCGCGCCTTGAGTTCTATCTTGTCGGCAATGCGGGTTAATGCCCCCAGGCGTTTAACGTCTTTTTCCAGGCTGAGTAATTGCAAGTGCAGACTTTCGCCCGCGCCTGACTCGGCCTCTTCCGGGGTGATGTATTGCACTTTTGCTCTGGCTAATGCCTGCGCCCGAAAACGTAGTGGGTTAAACGCCATAAGGTTCCCTCCGCTTAAACCTGGGTGTTATCCAGATTCGGTGCGCCATCTTCGGGAGCACCAGGGATCAAGCCCTCCAACATTGCGGTATTAATATCTTTTTCCGCTTCGATGGTGATGGCTGATTCGTCAATTGCGCCGTACAACATTGGATGCCCCAACGCATAACCAGAGTTACGCCACCAGGCATTTTCAAAGCCCAGGCGGTCTTGCACATGTTCCGCGCGGCGGTATTGGTGATTACGTTGGTTATAGTTGTGCAAGTTTGCCAGGGTGGTAACGGCCATGCGTTTACCCGGCAGGAACGGTGCAACATAGACACGGCGACCGGTGACGGTATTTGCCAGCATTTGGGCGGCAATATTTTCGGTCGGCTTGCCCGCTTCCTGGAACAAACGGAATTGCTCGGCGGCAATCAGGTCTGAACCGATCAACAACACCAAATCCGGCTCATTCTGGAACTGGCTGGGAATGGTGGTACTGATTAGCCAGGAGGCCAGCGCATCCAGCGTTTTAAAGATACCGTTTGCACCGATGGTCAATTCACCGTCACCGGGATTAATCACGCGCTGGGTAAAGCCCGGAATGCGGTCTTGTTCTGGTGTGGCTGGGTTCTCATGCAAGGTGTCGAAATTCTTCGCGATTTGATGCCAACCAATATTGACATCCTCCCCGTTCGGGTTCGCCACGCCATCAGTTTCCAGCGCCGCACTGGTACCATTAAAGCCAACACGTAGGATATCGTTGGCAAAAGTACGCAGGGTAAATTCAGCCACTAACTGGATAAATTCATCATCGGTGGTACCTGAATGAATCCAGTTAGACAGCGTTTCCCACGGCAGACGGGCGCAAGAGTCCGTCGGATACAACTGATAAACGTTGCCAGACAGGCCGACATTTTTAGTGAATCGCCCCTCAACACGGCGACCGGTAAACAGGCCCGGATTACCGACATCAATCACCTGGCCGCGAATCTGGTCAACATCGCGCGTAGTAATCAGTGGCAGGAACCAATTTTGCTCCATCAACGCCAGGCGCAAGGCGGTTTCCTGCGGCGCACTGATGCTGAACCGTCCAATGCCGTTGGTGCTGATTGGCAGGGTATTAATATTCGAACCGCTGGCCTCACCAATGCGCCGGGCATAGTTTTGCGTCAGTTCATATAACTTATTCATTGGCATAATGAGTGCTCTCGTCTATTTGTCAGTGCGTTTAGCGCAATAACGATTTAATTCTGTCTGTGGCGGTTTAATTAACCGTAAATCAGAAGTTGTAACTCTTACCGCTGGACGCATTAGGGGCGGCATCGGGTAATTTGGTGGTGACTTGCTCAAGTTTGTTGAATTTTTTATCAGCGGCATTAAGTTTGTTTTTAAGTTTGCTGAATTCACCACCGGTAACCTCGTCTTTAATTTCGGTAACTTCTTCCTGGACGGTGACCAATTCGGATTTAACTTCGGTCAAGGCTTCCTGAATTTCGGTTACGTCCGTATCATTGGCTTGCAGTTCGGTAATAATGACCGCTTGCTCTTCAATGGTTACCGCTTGTTCGTCGACGACATCCTGTAATTCGGCTACCGCTTCGACAATGGTCTGAATATCTTCATCAGAAAACTTGCGACTGGAACTGGAAAATAAACGCGATTTTGGTTTTTCCGGTTTTTTATCACTGCCTTTATCGGCAAGATTAAAAAGACTGCGGAATAATGCTTTCTTTGCTTTGGGGTCTTTGGTCGACATATTTAATTCCTCGGTGTCGGCAACATCACTAATCACTAATGCTTCTAGTGCGCCGTAAAGTTTTCCGTTTTTATTTGCACTAAAGCGCATACGCTCGGTGCCGATGCTGGCCGGGGAGCTGGTGACGCCCAAGCCCTCAAGATAGGGTTTTCCGGTACCGCGAAAATTCAGGGTTTCGGTAGGCTCAATAGAGCAAAAAAGCATTTGCCCGTTGCGGTTGGCATAGAGCAAATCCATACCAGGGCAAAGCCGGGCCTTTAGGCGCATCAAGCCATCTTCTACCTCGGCTTTTAATTCCTGGACTTCACCGCACGCGCCATACCAGCGTTCATGCTCAGGCCAAATCATGGCGGTATAGATTGCGGGGTCGTATGTTTCTGCCATATCGACCAGCCATTCCGCTGAAATTTCCCGACCATCAACAGTCGCGCCCTCAGTCGCTATGCGAATAAAATTCGTTGTCAGTTGTGAACCGGACATAATTGACCTTTTAATTAATCGGTTTGGCGTGGTGATGGTATTAACTTCATTCAGTATTACGGATTGTTTTTATTATTTCATTTATCAAACTTCTTATTCATTCGTAATAAATATGCATTGCGATTTATTGCGGTATTTAGTTGTCATTTTGAATAAATAAAGCCGCCATAATGAGGCATGACCAGAAAATCCAAATATCCAGAAGAATTAATAGGCGTTGCGCGTTCATTATATTTGAAGCGCTGGACAGCCCAAGAGATAGCCGCCGAGTTAAAACTCAATTCGACGCGGATAGTTTACTATTGGGCGGATAAAGGCGGCTGGCGCAGTCTATTAAGTGAGGAAGATTTAGAATCTGTTATTAACCGCCGTGCGGCTGTATTGGTCGATAAGGCCAATAAAAATGATATTGAGTTAAAAGAACTCGATAAATACATTGATATGCACTGCAAGTTAATTGTCAGCCGTCATAAGCACACTGAAAAAATTCACGCCATGAATTTGGAGGCAGCGGCGCGCGGGATATCCGCAACGGGAGCCGGTGGCACCATTGAGGCGATCGCCAACGAGGGCGACGACAGCAGCAAAAAGAAAAGCGGCAAGCGTGGCGGGAAACGAAATAATGTGGCCGGCATTGTGGCGGCTGATTTTGATGAATTTGTTGATGGCCTGTATGACTATCAAATCACACTGCGGGAAGCGAAAAAGCACCGTAACCGGATATGGCTGAAATCACGCCAAATCGGGGCGACCTGGTACGCCGCATTTGAAGCGCTGGAAGATGCCATTTTAACCGGCAACAATCAGGCGTTCTTGTCAGCCTCTCGCCCTCAGTCGCTTATTTTCCGGCGCTATATCATCAAGTTTGCTTTTGAACTGTTCGGCATTGAATTGACCGGCGACCCTATTGTGTTGAGCAATGGCGCGGAGTTGCATTTCCTGTCAACCAACACCAATACCGCCCAGGGCTTTTGTGCCAACGTCTACATAGACGAAATTTTCTGGCAACGCGGATTTAGCGAATTAAAAAGGGTTGCCGGCGCGATAGCCACGCACACCCATTTACGCCGTACTTACATTTCAACACCCAGCGCCAAAACACATCAGGCTTATCCGTTCTGGACAGGTGACGAATGGCGCAAGGGCAAAAAGGCGCGGGAAAAGGTCGAATTCCCAACCTTTGCGCAAATGGAAGCCGGGATTATGTGCCCGGATAACCACTGGCGCTATATCACGACAGTGACAACCGCTGTCGCGGATATGTGGGAAAAAGCCAAAGTCTATGGCGACGCCGCCATTCTTATCGACCTGGACGAGATAGAGGAAGAAAACAGTGAGAGCGCCTTTAACCAGTTGTACATGTGTCAGTTTGTCGATACTGGCGATTGTGTTTTCAAATTCGACCAACTGGAAAAATGCCTCACCAACGTCAGCACCTGGGAAGATCACGACGTCAACGCCATGCGGCCATTCGGTAACCGTGAGGTGTGGGCCGGCTACGACCCCGCCCGCACCGGTGATACCGCCTCGTTTGTTCTGGTCGCACCGCCACAAGTTGACGGGGAGCCGTTCCGGGTACTGCATATCGAAACCTGGCACGGCTTCGCCTTTAAATACCAGGTAGGCCGCATCAAGGAGTACATGACCCGCTACAACATTACCCATATCGGTATTGATACCACCGGCATTGGCGGGCCGGTGTGCGAAATGGTGCAAGACTTTGCACGACGTGAAGTGACCCCGATTCGCTACAGCCAGGAAAGCAAAAACCGCCTGGTGATGAAGATGATCGATGTGGTCGAGCATAAACGCATTGCCTGGGATATTGAGGATAAAGGCATCGCGGCCAGCTTTATGGCAATTCGCCACACCACCACCAAGAGCGGCGGCGGCATGACCTTTGTTGCCGACCGTAGCGCCGACACCGGCCACGCCGACCGATTCTTTGCCATCGCCCACGCGGTGATAAACGAGCCAATTAACAACGAACGCAAGCGGAAATCCGGCTGGGCGGGACGTCTGACAGGAAAAAATAATGAGCAAACGCAAACAGCGCTACAGCGCCAGGCAGCAAAAATCCCATGTGCCAGCCATGCCGGCACGGCGTGGCACATTCAGTATCGTCACCACCGATACCCCCATGCCGATATTGACGCAGGGAACGCAGTATCACGAAATTTGGTACGACTCGACCGCCGACCACTGGCGGCAACCCATCGACCGGCTGGCCCTGGCGCAACTTGCCAACATGTGCGGGCAGCATGGCGGGGTGCTGTATGCGCGGAAAAATATGGTGGTGAGCGATTATGCCGGCGGTGGTCTGAGCCTGGGCGAAATGGGCCAGGCGGCTTATGATTATTTGCTGTTTGGTGATATCGCTATATTGAAAGTGCGTAACGGTTGGGGGGATGTGGTGGATTTGGTGCCGTTGCCGGCGCTGTATGTCCGACGCCGCAAGGATGGGGATTTTTCGGTCTTGCAGAAAGGCCCGCCGCTTATTTACCCGGCGCGTGATGTGATTTTTTTGCGCCAGTACGACCCACAACAGCAGGTTTATGGCTTGCCGGATTATATCGGCGGGATGCATAGCGCGTTACTGAATACCGAGGCGACCATATTCCGGCGGCGCTATTACCATAACGGCGCGCATACCGGCGGGATTATCTATACCACCGACCCCAATTTAAGCGACGAAATGGAAGAGGATATCGCGAAAAAAATTGAGGAATCCAAAGGGGTGGGCAACTTCAAAATGATGTTTATCAATATCGCGGACGGTGGCGAAAAAGGAGTGCAATTTATCCCGATTGGTGACGCCGGTGTGAAAGATGAATTCGCCAATATTAAAAGTATCAGTGCGCAAGATGTTTTGACCGCGCACCGCTTCCCTTCCGGCCTGGCCGGTATCATTCCGACTAACGGGGCGGTGATGGCCAGCCCGGAAACTGCGCGCGATACCTATCGAAAAGATGAGGTGATCCCGCTGCAACGGATGTTCGCCAGTGCGGTGAATCACGATCCCGACATTCCCCCTCATTTGCACCTGCAATTTAAGGGGCTAAACAGTAACAGCTTGCCACTGACCAAACCGGCTGATAATGAGATTGTTATCCCGCCCGGCGATGGAGCGTAACGGATGAGAAATAAGCGGCAAAAAGTGCTAAAATCATCTCAAGATGGCGGTTTTTCGGGGGATGGTATGGCGACAATCAAGGTTTTTTGTACTGCGTGTGGTGCGCGGATGCATAACCGCAAATCAGTATGGCAAGCGCCCCAGCTTGCAAACCTGTATTACACCTGTACCAATGTGGAATGTAGCGAAACCAGCGTTTATGAATTAACCCGTTCACATACCGTTAGCCCTAGCGGCCTGGGCGATAAGGGGTTGATTAAGGCACTGTTGGAAAGGCTGCGGCCAGATGAAAAACAGATTGCCCTGGATTGGTTGCAAGGTCAGCCAGGATAAGAGAAACCCGCCGAACGGCGGGTTTTTTGTTTGAGAAATAGCGTTACTGTTCCATAATTAAACATGTCTTTATGTATTATCTATCGAGGGTATTATTTTGAACTCGGAAATAAATTTCGTAGACGAATTAGAAGAAAATATTGATATAGAATTACCTGATGGTAAAACCATAGATGGTGAGCTTAAAATAAGTAGTGACCGCTTCCCATCAATCGACTCTGGTTCCTACTTTCTCAAAAGAAGTGATTTGTTACCATCTAAAAAGAATGGCTTGGGATTTATAAAGTGCGCATCTAAAAAAAACATTTACCATTGCTATGGTGATGAAATTTGGATGAACATTTTCAATCCCAAGTATATAGTTCAAATAGATCATGATGCTACTTTCTCAGGTATTGAAGTTGCTTTGACTGGAGTATCCGCATGGCTTAATGATGGGTTAGGTTGTACCTGTTTAGAAAATGAAGTAAGTAAAAAATTCCCAACAAATAAAATATATGAAAAAATCACCATCAATGAACAAAAATTCATTGTTACTAGCGAACATTATTATAGTACAAAAACCGAAGGCACTATAACAACAATAAAAGAATATCAAACGATAAAAATAGTTAAGCAAAACGGAAGTTTGACATTAAAAGAATTAGACAATTTAGCCTGCGATATTAAAATAATATTTTCTTTGTTATTAGTGGGGGAACTATCTTTTAAGTCCATAAAATTAATTGAGGCGAACACATCAAAATCGTTCCCTTTTTACTTTCTTGAACTGTCCTCAAAAAAAGAACCTTTCAGTAGTAACAGATACTGTTTTACTTCAGCAAGTGAATTATTCAATAATAATTGTTGGAAAGGAATTTTTCATGGCTATTTTTGTAGAAAAAACAAATATAATCGTGAAAATATTTGGCCTAGAATTGTTAATATGTTCTCTTATGATGGTTTTTGGGAATATGATATATTGGGAGTTGTCAGTATTCTTGACGCCTACAGTCAAAAAATTTACGGCAGAAAAAAATATATTAACTTCACTGAATGCCCTGAGATTAAGGCCAAGTTAGAACCAATAATAGAAAAACTAAAAAATGATTCCAGCCATGACAAAGCAGCACTTGAACTTCTTGATAGAATATCTGAAACAATAAAAGAGACAAAAAGAGATGTTACATTAACTGATAGAGTTCAGAATTACTTTTCCACTCTTGATGAGTCAATCATCAAAATATTAAATTTTACTGATGATGAATTTGACTTGATAAAAAAAGTAAGAAACTGTGCGGCTCACGGCTCTGTTATAAATGACAAATTAAAAGGAAAAATACAAATAGTTTTTTCAGTAAGGGATAAAATTCTTATCTTTCTCATTTACTCAGCCTATATAGAATTAGGATTCGCCCCCCTTGATTTTTATAATTTCTTGAAAAAAACAATGAATAAAATAAAAAACTCCCTTGATATAAACACCTACGAACTAGATAAAGTAACTGATAGTGCGAAATTTATCGGTCTTGATAAGGTTGAATTTGAAAAATTTAAAAACAAATCATCTGGAAAAATGATAACAATAAATCTAGCATGCGAGTATCTAAAAGAAAATAGTAATTATATATATAACAATTATATTAACGACTCACTTTTACCTAAACGATATCTCAATCACAATGACCGAAGATTCCCCACAATTGAAAGCTATCTAAGTAATGCTATGGAATCATTTGATAAATATGAACTAGAAGTAATCCCTAAAGCATACTTAGAATATGGTGATGAACACATTGAAATACACTATTTAGTTTTAATTTCTTTAAAAGGAGAACAACCTAATGGTAAATAATAAATTTAATTACCATCAAACGACTTAATTAACTTCACTTCCCCCTGCTGCCAGCGTTCCTGGTCAAGTCGGGCGGTCATTTTGTTGGGTAGTACTAGATTGCCGCCCCTGGCTAACACGCTGATTTGCCACTTTTCCAATATCCAGCCGCTACGTTGTATGGCCTGGTCGATTTTCTGGCACATTTCCACCATTGAGGCGCTGATAGGCTGCGCCTCAATTTTTTTCGGTGGTTTTTTGGCGTCTTCCCGTAGTCGGTTACGGAGTTCTCGCCGCTGGGTGTAGGTGAAACTGTCAAAATTATTAAAATCTGGCGCTGGCGTTGTCCGTTTTTTACGCTGCTTTGGGGCTGCGTCGTCGGGGGTGGGGACAGTTATTGCCACGAGTCCGAGGGGCGATACTGCCGCCCCAATGTCAAAATCAAAACCAACGTCAACCCCAACGGCCACCTGAGTGGCCTTGGTTTGGCTGTCGTCGCTATCAGTTTTGCGTACCATCTTCCAGTTATCGCTATGGATACAAACGCGTGAGCGCTCGCCCAGGCTGGGCGACCAGATGCCAAAAATTTTGGTGCCGTGCTCGCCGTAGTCATTAGGGGTTTCGGATTCAATGTAAGCGGTGCGAATAAGGTGGTTTTGGCGCGGTTCCAGCACCCCACCCTGTTTGAGGATGTACGTTGCCATGCAGCCGGCATCTGCTGCGGCTAACACATCATCCATATCTTTATTAGCCAGCACTTTTTTCCATAACCAAACTTTACTTAAGCCGGTTTCGTCCTTGGTTGTGGCTGCTGCTTCCATCTTGATGGCTTTTGCTTCGGCCTTGCGTCGGAGTTGGCCGGCCAACATGCGTAATTCTCGGTAAACCTGGCGGGAGGGAATGCCAAAAAAGCGGAATTGCTGGACGCCGTGAAGTGAGGCCCAGGCAACCGCCCTTTCGGTGTCTTCGCCCAAGAGTTGCCCGGTTTCTTTACTGACGATCGGCTTACCGGTCGCTTTGTCCAACTTCCCTTTAAGGTTGCTGCCGCGCACGTTCTTACCCAGGTACTTGGTTAAGTAACTGGTGATAGTACCTTTGCTTTTGAGTACCGGCTTTACATCAAAACGGGGTTTAATATTCCGCCCTAACTCTTGACGGTCTTCGCGGATCGCAAAATCCCGCATCACTTGGGTGATGGCGGCGCGGTGTTGTTTTTCCATGATGCACATTAAATGCCAGTGGACGGTGCCATCATGATGGGGTTCAGCAATACGGACGCCGTACCAACGCAAACCTAGCCGGTTGAGTTTTTTCCTGATGCCTGCGAAAAGGTTGACCAGATAATCACTGCTTTCCTTGATGGTTTTTGTGCTCCATTTCGGGTTAGGTCTGCCATCTTTAAGCGTGGCGTGATACTTCGACGGGCAGGTGATGGTGTAAAACATCGCCTTATCTCCGCGCATTTCTGCCAGATTTTCTAAGCCCTTACAGGTGGTCATCATTTCGATATAGCGTAGATGCGGATTACTGGCGCTGGCGTTAACCACCTCTTCCATATCCATGACAAAACCGCTGTCATTAACCAGCTCATGAGCACGGATAAACTCAGTAGAACGCCGCCACTGTTCGCGCTGATAAACAAGCGCTTCCTGACTGATGTAAGGGGATGCTTTCTTGTGAACCAGCATGGCCGCGCGCATTTGCTCCTCTCGCCACTGACAACGTAAGCGCCATAAGCGGCCTTTCCACCAAGTTGCACAGCGTAAACGCGCCAAGGCTCCGGGGATCAGGTCGTAAGGTATTTCACCTCTACGGCGTAATTTATCGTTGAGCGCATCCCAGTTTGGCGGGGTGATCGAGAGCTTCCGGGCTTCGTTGGCGACGGCGTGATAGAGGCGTAATATCTGGTCTGGCGTGGCATTTTCAGCCGGTAGGGTTGTCATTTGGCTATCGAGCAACATATCCATGTGGGCTGCGGTCATGGTTGCCAGGGTGGTGACTTCTCTTTTATTGAGTTCGGCCAGATGTAACAGGCCGTCCAAACCCTCGCGGCTGGCAATATGTCGCATTGCGGCGCTTTGTTGCTTTCCTCTCATGGCGTCCAGGCGTGACAATGCTTTCTCAATAGTTCCGTTTAAGAATGCATTGGCTCGCTCGTCACACTGTTCCCGGCGTAAGTAATCAATACGTCGCTGTAATGGCTGGCGAATAAATTTAGGCTGGCTGGTGAGATTGGCCTGAATCTCTAACGCGGGGTTGCTGCGTTCAGCTTTTTTTGATTCAACCAGGCGCGCTAAAAAGAGTGTTTTCCTGTCCTCTGCCTCTTCAAAATATTCAATCCACCGCTGACGTTTTCCTCTGGCCTTGCGTTCGTCCTCGGTCAACATAGCGTCAGTGGCCGCTTGCAGGTCTTGGCGGTAGGCATCAATGACCCGCGCCAGTGGGCTGGCTTTGGGGAAGCATTCAATATCCAGCAGTGGGTTTATGCTGGCGTTGGGTTTATTCCAAGAGTAAACCCCGGTAAACGTTTCATCGTTTCCGGGGCGTGGCTGTGGTGGTTGAAATCGACTGCGCTTGTTGGTCATTGCGGGAGTGAGCTACCGGGGGTGGGCGTTCGGCGCGTCCGGTAATATACAATTCCGTATACGGCACTCACTGGCATTTCCATTTTTCCAGCGATAACCCTCGGCTTTACCCCCTCTTCGTAAAGCGCACGGCATAATTCCACGTCATGATCGCTGTGCCTGGCATTTCGATTGCATTCGCCAATGTTTGATGGGTTTACACCCTCGGCGTTTGCTCTTACACGAATGGCGGTTAATGTCCGGCCCAAGTGCTCGGCAATGTCTTGATATCGGGTGGTGATTACTGCTTCACGCAAATAAGCCACCTCATCCGGTGACCAGGGCTGGCCGTGACGATTTGGGGTAGTCATAGCCGCCCCCTTAAAATGGGATTTCATCGCACGGATCAAAAAATGAAAGCATGACTAAATTCGGGGAAACGAAATCACATTGAGTAATATCTGAAATTTCCACCACAATCTTTCGGCCTGTATATTCATCAGTACCACCGTCCCATTCAGCCAAAAGTAAATAATCACCAATCGCAAAGTCTCGGTCATTAGTGCGTAGTTCGGCTTTTTTCTTTCCCTCAATAACCACTTGGAAATATTCAGGCAGTATTTTTAATTGATGGGTTTTAGGTGATACTGCCTCCTGAAATGCCTGTGCAATACGTGTAGCCTCTTTGCGGTCAGATTCTGTTTTATGTATTGCCCTGATTGCTAGCTCAGTCGTTTTATCATGGCCCTCTTTACAGATGTTCTTACCGGCATCCGTACCCATGAGCGCAAAAATTAAAGAATCCCATTTTGGTTCGAATGATGAATTGAATTCTTCTAGATGTTCAACACGCTGTCGTAGCTTGAATGCTTCACTATTTAGGCGGTCTATTTCAATTCCGGCAGCAACTAAATGTTTTCTGACGTGCGCTCTCAATACGATTGCATTCATGCCATCGAGCGCAGCAAGCGGAATGAGACAGTTTGCCGCATGGGTCAAACCTTTAAGTGCACTGATAGTATTAATATGAGTAGCCATTATTTAGCCTCTTTATTTACAGTGGATGAATTAGCAACGGGTTTAATTTCTGAAATCCAATTCACTAAGTTTTTTAATATCCCCTCTTTCGTTATGTCGGTAATGACAAACCCTGCCAACTTGTTTTCTAATCTCTCAAGCAATATCAAACGTTCAGAAAGGCGGGCATTATTAAAATGCTCGACCAGTTCTATGTCGTTTATCTCTTTGGTTAGTTTTATCGGTGCCACAGTCATTGTTATTACCCCGTTTTTAGATAATGGGAATCCCGACGCAGTAAAGCGCCTGTTAATTTCAGGTGGTTATTTAATTACTTTTATTATCTGGCAATGGATCACAATCTATATAGGTGATTCTTTGCGGTAATAAACTGGCTGATGCCCGCCATCTATTGAGTGCATCAACGATATTTCTCTGCTCTTGTGGCAGTAGTTCTTTAAACGCTAATTCATGCCTGGCCCTTGGAATACCGGCCAGATAGTAAATGGCACCTTTCATTTTTGGGTCTGTCTCGCCCATTTCACTAATCAGTGCCGGAATAACTCCCTGGTGTTTTTTATTGGGGAATAAACACCAAATTTCAGCGGTATGCTGTAGACCGTGCTGACGCTCTTTTAATGTCAGCGGTACCGCGCGGGCCTTTTCAGTGTTTGCCATCAATCCCCCTACGCAAATATTCCCATCAGGCGCGCCCACCAACGGGGTTTAGCCCTGGGCTTTGTCATAAATGGAAAGCGACACCCTTTAATAAACTGCACTTCGGCAGCTTTCGGCTGATAAAAACGACCGTCAGGTGTTTCTATCCAGCCGCGCTGATTACGATAGTGTGTCACTTGCTGGCCGTTCGTTAGCACTGCCGCCAGTGACGGGCATTGGTTAGCGGTCATTTGCTTGTCCCTCTGCGTACTCAGAGAATTCCAGCGGTGTTACGCAGTCTTTGAGCCAGTGATTGGCAACTGTGCGAATCTGTTCGGCGTCTTGGCTACCAACATATGAAGCTGCACTGGCGAGATCTAGCAATTGGTTGGCCGCCCAAACAACTTCTGAAACGCCGTTGCGAGCTATCCAGCGAGTCGTGACGAAAGTCTGTCTAAATTTGTACTTCGCCAGCACCTGATTGGCGGCGATTGAAAAAGGCAGTTGCAGGCTCATAAAGTGATCTCTATATAGAGTGATAAGGATAAAACCCTTTCGCAAATCTGTTATTTGAGGGAGGGCTTTATCCCCTCAATACTTCATTGAATGATTCGGGCGGTACCTTGCATGATTTAAATCCGCGAGTCGCATCCCTTAATAATGGGTACACCGTGTTGTCACCCTCGCCAGTGGTCACGGCCAGCGTTGTTAACATGTCCAGGTTAGCGATGGTATTTGCGGTAATGACTCGGCACCCACGGATAAAGCTGAAATTACCGATAAGGCCCTGATTAAGCCTTATGCGGGAAGCCTCCATTTGAAAGTGATGGTTTTGCAGCACGATATTGGCGAGTTGCAGAATCAGTGACTTCTTCATAGTGAGTACCTTATGTCGTGCAGCTCGTCGATGTATTCAATGGCTTGCGCCAGTGCGTCAAACTTGCCGTAAGACTGATCACCCTGGCGAACGTGGTAACGGGTGATGGGGTTTATCTTGTTGCGCTCGATGCAGGTAATTAAAAAACCACGGTAAGAATAGGTGTGGTTGCTAATACGGTTCAGTGCGCAAATAGGAGTGGGCTGGATAAGCTCACGCGCTAAGTTTTCTAATGACTGGTAAGTCATGCTTTTAGCCTTAATGCTTCCTGCGCTTCTTCGTAAGCCTCAAGAAATTCATAAACCATATTTACCTGTCGTTCCCGGCCAGGCTTGTTTTTGGTCAATGTCAGCTTCCCTTCATTGGCTTGCTGTTGGATGGTGCGGACGGTCTGGCCCGTAACTTCTGCATACGCGGACAGGGTTAATTTTGGATAAGGGAGGCAGAAAACTACCGGGCAATCCGGCATTTTTACTATGACTGGCTTGGAACTTCGTGTGCTCATGACTTATCCTCTTTGATCACGTTCGGATTCGTTTGGATTCGTTAAGATTAAGAGTCTTCTTATGTAGACTTCAATCATGAGGATAGACTTCACATGAGTACCATGTCAAGTGATTATGCTGAAAAACTTAGGCAAATAAGAAAGGCCGAGGGATTAACGCAAGCTGCTTTTGCAGAGGAGTTGGGGTTGGGATTGAGTACGGTAAAAAATTACGAGACAGGGCAGAGAGACCCCGGCTTATCCATTATTGATAAGGTAATTAATCATCCTAAATTTAGAAAATACATGATGTGGCTAATGAGTAATAACAATGAAACGTCGGAAGCCGCCGGGCAGATATCGCCGGCTCTCTCCCCTGATGGGCAAGGCAACACATCCGACCACCGAAAAGACCAGAAGGTTGGCTAACCATCTATAAAATTTATGTTTCTTGGGGTAACGGCGGGATTTGTTCAGAACGCCTTGCATGGTATGAAAGTTAAGGAGTGCTAATTAAATGGAAGAGATTCATTTTGTTTATGTGACGACAAAAAACAAAGTTGCGGCTTATACGCTGAGCAGTCCCGGCTTGCATGGGAATTACCTACAGGGCTATTGTAATACCCGCGGTGGTTATAGAACGTTCATCGCGGAGCGAGTTATTGATTTTTTTGAAACATCTACCGAAGCAGATAGTTATGTAGCGGAACTACTCGATACTGATTTCAGTGATTTTTCTTTTGAAGGGAGAACGGTATCTAACCCAAATAGGAAGAACTACACCAGATATGAATCCCCAGGCATGTATCAACCTCTTGATTTCAGTGGAGCATTAGAAATTTGTTTTACGGGCTTCAAAAAAGCGGATAAGGAAAGACTTTCAAAGTTAGCGGCTGCGGCTGGCATGATTGTTCGTAATGACATCACTGTAAATTTACATTTGCTATGTGGTGGATATAACGCTGGCCCTAAAAAGCTGGAAGTCGCCAGAAAAAAAGGCACGATGATAGTTAGGGAATCTGAATTACTCACTCTACTAGAAACGGGTGAACTTCCAGACGATTATGACGATAAGTAAACTTGAATCTGGTCAGTATCTTGTTGATGTGCGGCCGCAAGGTCGCAACGGCAAACGGATGCGTAAACGTTTTGATACTAAATCAGAAGCGCAGCAGTATGAGCGGTGGCTTATTGCCACGCAGAATAATAAAGATTGGATAGAGAAACCGGCAGATCGCCGCCTACTGATTGAATTGATAGAGCTATGGTGGAAGTATCACGGCCAAACTCTAAAGGCTGGGAAAGATGATTATCAGCGGCTTAAAAAGTTAGCCGATGATATGAAGAATCCACGCGCTGACCAGGTTACAAAAAGTTCTTTTGCAGACTATAAAGCGGCCCGCCTATCTAGCGGGATTAGCCCCAGCACAATAAATAGAACTCAAATGATATTGAGTGGTGTATTTAGCACTCTTATAGAGAGCGGTCACTATCATAGCCAGCATCCTCTTAAGGGGATCGGCAAGATTAAAAAGACAGAAAGTGAGATGTATTTCCTTTCACGGACTGAGATTGATTTGTTGCTTAAGAGTTTTGATGGTGACAATTTGAAAGTAATTAAGTTGTGTTTGGCTACTGGTTCACGCTGGGAAGAGGCTGCGGAGTTAACAAGTGCATCAGTGATCAAATATAAGGTGACCTTTAATAACACGAAGAATGGTAAAAATAGAACTGTCCCTATATCGGCTAAATTGTATAAAGAAGTTTATAAGTCGGAAGGGGGGCGTTTATTCCAACGGGTTGATTACGATTTTGTGAGAGAAACACTACGAGCTGTCATTCCATCCTTGCCCGTAGGGCAATCTGTGCGGGTGTTTCGGCATACGTTCGCAAGCCATTTTATGATGAATGGTGGCAATATTTTGACGCTGCAAAAAATACTCGGCCATAGCAATATCCAGCAAACTATGACCTATGCACACTTTGCCCCAGACCATTTGCAGGATGCGGTAAAATTCAATCCATTGGAGCAATAGGTTAATCTTGTAGCGTTCCGCGCTACTGCTAGAATAGATAGTATTGCTGTTCAGTGAAGCACGATAGATGAGCTAGTTATTGGTTTTAATGTGATCCACATTTTGCCCAAATTGGTTGGATTAGTACGGATTTGTGCGGATTTGTGTCTCGTTAAATATCATGGTGTTAGGTGTTTTTTGTTGGTGTGTGTGGTTATGTGATGACACCTGTTGATGTCGTCGCCGAACGTGCCGGCCAGCCTGTGCCAGATATCGTCAGCAAGTTGCTCGAACTGGAGTTAGCAGGGTGGGTAGCAGCCGTACCCGGCGGTTATGTCCGAATAAGGAGGGCAGGCCATGTTCGACGTTCTAATTTACTTATTTGAAACTTATATGCACAACGAGTCGGAAATGCTTGTTGATCAAGACAATATTAGTGATGATCTTGCTAAAGCGGGTTTCTATCGTGAGGATATCAACAACGCCTTGAATTGGTTAGAGGCTCTTGCCGACCTACAAGAAGGGCACAAAACACCTTATCTCTATGCTGCCGATCCGCAGGCTTTACGTATTTATACGGCGGAAGAGTCTCAACGGTTGGATGTTACTTGCCGTGGATTCATCTTATTTCTGGAGCAAATTCAGGTATTACAACTCGATACCCGTGAGATGGTTATTGATCGAATAATGGCGCTGGATACCACCGAGCTTGATCTGGAGGATCTCAAATGGGTGGTATTAATGGTGCTATTCAATATCCCTGGTTATGAGAGCGCCTACCAGCAGATGGAAGAGCTACTTTTTGAAGTCAATGAAGGTTATTTACACTAAGTGGTAATATCACGGGTAAATAACTTTATATAGAAGGCGTTATGACAAAAACAGTTCCTGCCAAGGATAATGGGTCGTGTCCAGAGTGTGGATCGGCATTAGTCATCCGCAGCGGTGGTCATGGCCCATTCCTTGGTTGCTCACAGTATCCAGGTTGTCAATACATGCGCCCACTGAAAGCGCAGGCTGACGGGCATATCGTAAAAGTGCTGGAAGGGCAACATTGTCCTGAATGTGGTTCAGATATGGTGCTGCGGCAAGGACGCTTTGGGATGTTTATCGGTTGTAGCCAATACCCGCAATGTACTCATACGGAAGTAATTGATAAACCAGATGAAACATCTATAGATTGCCCGCAATGTGGTCAAGGCAAATTGCTACAACGTAAATCCCGGTTTGGAAAGGTTTTCCACGCCTGCAATCGCTACCCCGATTGCCAGTTTACAATTAATCAGCAACCCATTGTTGGAGAGTGTGCTTATTGCCACTATCCATTGTTAATGGAAAAGAGAACAGCACAAGGTGTAAAACGTTTTTGCGCCAGCAAGTTATGTGGGAAGGCAGTCGTCAGTGAGTAATAACAGTGTGATTAAACCAGAGGAGGATACTTCTCTGAAAAATGTGTTGCGGGCATTGCAACAAGATGAAGTCATCGCTTATCCGACAGAGGCTGTTTTTGGACTAGGTTGCGATCCTGATAGCGAAAAAGCCGTGAATGCATTGCTCGCCTTAAAACAGCGACCATGGCAGAAGGGACTGATTCTGATTGCTGCCAATTATGAACAGCTAAAACCGTATGTGGATGACTCGGCACTCACTGATGCCCAGCGAGAGACGATTTTTTCCGTTTGGCCGGGGCCGGTCACTTGGGTCATCCCCGCTAGTCCTGAGACACCACTCTGGCTCACGGGCAGTTTTGACTCATTAGCAGTGAGAGTGAGTGCTCACCCACTTGTACAGAAACTCTGTTCCCAATATGGCAAGCCACTGGTTTCAACCAGTGCAAACTTAAGCGGTCAGGAACCTTGCCGTACAGAAGAAGAAGTTAGAATACAATTTGGCTCTTCTTTACCGGTGCTTTCCGGCGAGGTTGGTGGTCGCTTGAATCCATCTGAAATCAAAGATGCGTTGACCGGTAAGCAATTCCGTCAAGGGTAGGAAAAAGCATGGATCAGAAGTTCGCAGTGTTTGGTAACCCAATAGGGCACAGTAAATCGCCTAGGATTCATGCGCTTTTTGCCAAGCAAACCGGTATCGAGCATCAATACGGTATGGTACTCGCTCCCAATGACTCATTTGAAGAAACATTAATATCGTTTTTTGCTGATGGTGCTCTGGGCGCGAACATAACCACGCCGTTTAAAGAGCGCGCTCATGCAAAGTGTGATGAATTGACTGATCGTGCATCACTGGCGGGAGCCGTCAACACAATTAAGCAATTAGAAGATGGACGCTTATTGGGTGACAATACCGATGGTATCGGTTTACTCAGTGATCTTGAAAGACAACATTTGATCCAGACGACAGACAGTATCTTATTGGTGGGTGCTGGTGGGGCGGCGCGTGGTGTGATCCTTCCTTTACTTTCATATGGCTGCAAAGTCGTTATCACTAACCGAACTTATGCTCGCGCGCAGCAACTTGCAGAAGTATTCCACCATTTAGGGGATATAGATGCTGTCGAGATGCAAGATCTGAGTGGGCAGCCCTTTGATTTAATCATAAATGCGACAACTTCGGGTATTCATGGTGAAGTGCCAAACTTACCTCAGGATATTATTAGCTCTGAAACACGCTGCTATGACATGTTTTACCAAACAGGTGACACACCATTTATAACTTGGGCCAAGCCGTTGGGAATGACAAGTTATGCTGATGGTTTAGGAATGCTGGTGGGGCAAGCTGCTCATGCTTTTAAACTTTGGCATGGAGTGATGCCGGAGATAACGCCAGTGCTAAATCAGCTGCGTGATGAGTTAGGTAAATAGAAAGATATTGAGTTATGCAGGGAAAGTAAGGATTTACCCCCTGCAATCTTATTATTGATGCTTATTTAGTTTCTGCCAGATAGTCATCTTTCCAGCGCACATAGTTACCCGCAGAATAAAGCAGGCCTTCTAATTCAGCAGGTGTTAAAGGGCGGACTTGTCTGGCTGGGCTACCCATATAAAGGTGGCCACCAACTAACCGCTTACCGGGGGAAACCAAACTGCCCGCTCCAATCATCACATCATCTTCTATAACCGCACCATCGAGCACAATAGAACCCATCCCCACCAATACCCGATTCCCAATAGTACAGCCGTGAAGCATGGCTTTATGCCCGACAGTCACATCTTCGCCAATAATCAGCGGGTTTCCCTCGGGATTATGCTCTGAGTGATGAGTAACATGTAACACGCTACCATCTTGAATATTAGAACGCGCGCCAATACTCACCTGATTGACATCACCACGAATGGCAACTAATGGCCATACACTGACATCATCACCCAAAATAACATGACCAATGATCACACTGGATCTATCAATCATGACGCGTTCACCTAACGTAGGTAAATAATGAAGATAGGGGCGAATAGCGTCGGACATAATAATAGCCTCTTTATAAGAAAGTACTTTACCGGCAATACTAGCCTTTGCTGATAGAATTACAACCAATTGGCTGCGAGGATCGCTGCCAAAATACAGCGGATCGACCAAGATCTGCCCGTAAGGAGTGAAAAGTATTCAAACAGGAGAAAAACGTGAAAAAAGAGTTGTGCAAAAAATTCGACTCCCTATAATGCGCATCCATCGAGACGGCACACAACGAATCAAGTAGTTAAGTGACCGGCAAAGAGAACAGAGAAATTCAACGAAATAAAATGTTGACTCTGAATGAGGAAAGCGTAATATGCGCACCTCGAGTTACCGACCGGAAGGTTGCTAACTCACTGCTCTTTAACAATTTATCAGACAATCTGTGTGGGCACTCGCAAGACGATATCGACGCCTGTTTCGGCAGGCAGAAGAAATATCAAAGTCTTGAAGAGTGACCAAAGCAGTACACATTTGAACTTCGGTTCGAATGCTTATTTGCAGAAAGTAATCTTTGAGCATCGCTATGTTAACTCATAGCAAATCAAACAAATCTTAAATTGAAGAGTTTGATCATGGCTCAGATTGAACGCTGGCGGCAGGCCTAACACATGCAAGTCGAGCGGCAGCGGGAAGTAGTTTACTACTTTGCCGGCGAGCGGCGGACGGGTGAGTAATGTCTGGGAAACTGCCTGATGGAGGGGGATAACTACTGGAAACGGTAGCTAATACCGCATAACGTCTTCGGACCAAAGTGGGGGACCTTCGGGCCTCACGCCATCGGATGTGCCCAGATGGGATTAGCTAGTAGGTGGGGTAATGGCTCACCTAGGCGACGATCCCTAGCTGGTCTGAGAGGATGACCAGCCACACTGGAACTGAGACACGGTCCAGACTCCTACGGGAGGCAGCAGTGGGGAATATTGCACAATGGGCGCAAGCCTGATGCAGCCATGCCGCGTGTGTGAAGAAGGCCTTCGGGTTGTAAAGCACTTTCAGCGAGGAGGAAGGCAGTCGTGTTAATAGCACGGTTGATTGACGTTACTCGCAGAAGAAGCACCGGCTAACTCCGTGCCAGCAGCCGCGGTAATACGGAGGGTGCAAGCGTTAATCGGAATTACTGGGCGTAAAGCGCACGCAGGCGGTTTGTTAAGTCAGATGTGAAATCCCCGCGCTTAACGTGGGAACTGCATTTGAAACTGGCAAGCTAGAGTCTTGTAGAGGGGGGTAGAATTCCAGGTGTAGCGGTGAAATGCGTAGAGATCTGGAGGAATACCGGTGGCGAAGGCGGCCCCCTGGACAAAGACTGACGCTCAGGTGCGAAAGCGTGGGGAGCAAACAGGATTAGATACCCTGGTAGTCCACGCTGTAAACGATGTCGACTTGGAGGTTGTGCCCTTGAGGCGTGGCTTCCGGAGCTAACGCGTTAAGTCGACCGCCTGGGGAGTACGGCCGCAAGGTTAAAACTCAAATGAATTGACGGGGGCCCGCACAAGCGGTGGAGCATGTGGTTTAATTCGATGCAACGCGAAGAACCTTACCTACTCTTGACATCCACGGAATTTAGCAGAGATGCTTTAGTGCCTTCGGGAACCGTGAGACAGGTGCTGCATGGCTGTCGTCAGCTCGTGTTGTGAAATGTTGGGTTAAGTCCCGCAACGAGCGCAACCCTTATCCTTTGTTGCCAGCACGTAATGGTGGGAACTCAAGGGAGACTGCCGGTGACAAACCGGAGGAAGGTGGGGATGACGTCAAGTCATCATGGCCCTTACGAGTAGGGCTACACACGTGCTACAATGGCAGATACAAAGTGAAGCGAACTCGCGAGAGCAAGCGGACCACATAAAGTCTGTCGTAGTCCGGATTGGAGTCTGCAACTCGACTCCATGAAGTCGGAATCGCTAGTAATCGTAGATCAGAATGCTACGGTGAATACGTTCCCGGGCCTTGTACACACCGCCCGTCACACCATGGGAGTGGGTTGCAAAAGAAGTAGGTAGCTTAACCTTCGGGAGGGCGCTTACCACTTTGTGATTCATGACTGGGGTGAAGTCGTAACAAGGTAACCGTAGGGGAACCTGCGGTTGGATCACCTCCTTACCTAACGATACGCATTGCGCAGTGTCCACACAGATTGTCTGATGAATGTAAATGAGCAAGAGCACCTGTTGATGAGGGTGATGGCTTGTGCTGTAAAATCTCGACATTGAGTTTTCACGGCATCAGTTGTTCGAATGTGTCACCACATTCTCACCTTTACACAAAAATACTGAATCAGTGATTCAGTAGCAATTTTTGTGTCCCCATCGTCTAGAGGCCTAGGACACTGCCCTTTCACGGCTGTAACAGGGGTTCGAATCCCCTTGGGGACGCCACTCCGATAATGTGTGAAAGACATTATCAACTGAATATCTTAAAGATGACTTTAACAAGTCGTGTTTAAGATATTGCTCTTTAACAATCTGGAACAAGCTGAAAATTGAAACAATACAGCTGAAACTTATCTCTCCGTAGAGGTACTGAGATAAGGATTACCCTGTATTAGAGTCTCTCAAATAATCGCAATGCCAATGGGTTAATCATTTGCAGTGTGAGCGAGAAGACACTCAGCAAGGCGTACAGCGCACAGCAACCGGAGTGAACTTAACGTTCATGAGGATTGCGCGCACTGCACAACATAGCAGAGTGTGTTCACAGCCACACCAATAACGAAAAACACCTTCGGGTTGTGAGGTTAAGCGACTAAGCGTACACGGTGGATGCCTAGGCAGTCAGAGGCGATGAAGGGCGTGCTAATCTGCGAAAAGCGTCGGTAAGGTGATATGAACCGTTACAACCGACGATACCCGAATGGGGAAACCCAGTGCAATTCGTTGCACTATTGCATGGTGAATACATAGCCATGCAAGGCGAACCGGGGGAACTGAAACATCTAAGTACCCCGAGGAAAAGAAATCAACCGAGATTCCCCCAGTAGCGGCGAGCGAACGGGGAAGAGCCCAGAGTCTGAATCAGTTTGTGTGTTAGTGGAAGCGTCTGGAAAGTCGCACGGTACAGGGTGATAGTCCCGTACACCAAAACACGCATTCTGTGAACTCGATGAGTAGGGCGGGACACGTGACATCCTGTCTGAATATGGGGGGACCATCCTCCAAGGCTAAATACTCCTGACTGACCGATAGTGAACCAGTACCGTGAGGGAAAGGCGAAAAGAACCCCGGCGAGGGGAGTGAAATAGAACCTGAAACCGTGTACGTACAAGCAGTGGGAGCCTACTAGTTGGGTGACTGCGTACCTTTTGTATAATGGGTCAGCGACTTATATTTTGTAGCAAGGTTAACCGAATAGGGGAGCCGTAGGGAAACCGAGTCTTAACTGGGCGTCTAGTTGCAAGGTATAGACCCGAAACCCGGTGATCTAGCCATGGGCAGGTTGAAGGTTGGGTAACACTAACTGGAGGACCGAACCGACTAATGTTGAAAAATTAGCGGATGACTTGTGGCTGGGGGTGAAAGGCCAATCAAACCGGGAGATAGCTGGTTCTCCCCGAAAGCTATTTAGGTAGCGCCTCGTGAACTCATCTTCGGGGGTAGAGCACTGTTTCGGCTAGGGGGTCATCCCGACTTACCAAACCGATGCAAACTCCGAATACCGAAGAATGTTATCACGGGAGACACACGGCGGGTGCTAACGTCCGTCGTGAAGAGGGAAACAACCCAGACCGCCAGCTAAGGTCCCAAAGTCATGGTTAAGTGGGAAACGATGTGGGAAGGCACAGACAGCCAGGATGTTGGCTTAGAAGCAGCCATCATTTAAAGAAAGCGTAATAGCTCACTGGTCGAGTCGGCCTGCGCGGAAGATGTAACGGGGCTAAACCATGCACCGAAGCTGCGGCAGCGACACTTAGGTGTTGTTGGGTAGGGGAGCGTTCTGTAAGCCGTTGAAGGTGACCTGTGAGGGTTGCTGGAGGTATCAGAAGTGCGAATGCTGACATAAGTAACGATAATGCGGGTGAAAAACCCGCACGCCGGAAGACCAAGGGTTCCTGTCCAACGTTAATCGGGGCAGGGTGAGTCGACCCCTAAGGCGAGGCTGAAAAGCGTAGTCGATGGGAAACAGGTTAATATTCCTGTACTTGGTGTTACTGCGAAGGGGGGACGGAGAAGGCTAGGCTAGCCGGGCGACGGTTGTCCCGGTTTAAGCATGTAGGCGGAGCGACTTGGTAAATCCGGTTGCTTATCAACGCTGAGGTGTGATGACGAGTCACTACGGTGATGAAGTAGTTGATGCCAAGCTTCCAGGAAAAGCCTCTAAGCATCAGGTAACATTAAATCGTACCCCAAACCGACACAGGTGGTCAGGTAGAGAATACTCAGGCGCTTGAGAGAACTCGGGTGAAGGAACTAGGCAAAATGGTGCCGTAACTTCGGGAGAAGGCACGCTGGCGTTAGGTAATGGGACTTGCTCCCGGCGCCGAAGCCAGTCGCAGATACCAGCTGGCTGCAACTGTTTAATAAAAACACAGCACTGTGCAAACACGAAAGTGGACGTATACGGTGTGACGCCTGCCCGGTGCTGGAAGGTTAATTGATGGGGTCAGCCGCAAGGCGAAGCTCTTGATCGAAGCCCCAGTAAACGGCGGCCGTAACTATAACGGTCCTAAGGTAGCGAAATTCCTTGTCGGGTAAGTTCCGACCTGCACGAATGGCGTAATGATGGCCAGGCTGTCTCCACCCGAGACTCAGTGAAATTGAACTCGCTGTGAAGATGCAGTGTACCCGCGGCAAGACGGAAAGACCCCGTGAACCTTTACTATAGCTTGACACTGAACATTGAGCCTTGATGTGTAGGATAGGTGGGAGGCATTGAAGTGTGGACGCCAGTCTGCATGGAGCCAACCTTGAAATACCACCCTTTAATGTTTGATGTTCTAACTCGGCCCCGTGATCCGGGGTGAGGACAGTGTCTGGTGGGTAGTTTGACTGGGGCGGTCTCCTCCCAAAGAGTAACGGAGGAGCACGAAGGTTAGCTAATCACGGTCGGACATCGTGAGGTTAGTGCAAAGGCATAAGCTAGCTTGACTGCGAGAGTGACGGCTCGAGCAGGTACGAAAGTAGGTCTTAGTGATCCGGTGGTTCTGAATGGAAGGGCCATCGCTCAACGGATAAAAGGTACTCCGGGGATAACAGGCTGATACCGCCCAAGAGTTCATATCGACGGCGGTGTTTGGCACCTCGATGTCGGCTCATCACATCCTGGGGCTGAAGTAGGTCCCAAGGGTATGGCTGTTCGCCATTTAAAGTGGTACGCGAGCTGGGTTTAGAACGTCGTGAGACAGTTCGGTCCCTATCTGCCGTGGGCGTTGGAAGATTGAGAGGGGCTGCTCCTAGTACGAGAGGACCGGAGTGGACGAATCACTGGTGTTCGGGTTGTCATGCCAATGGCATTGCCCGGTAGCTAAATTCGGAAGAGATAACCGCTGAAAGCATCTAAGCGGGAAACTTGCCTCGAGATGAGTCTTCCCTGGGGCTTTAAGCCCCCTGAAGGAACGTTAAAGACTATGACGTTGATAGGCTGGGTGTGTAAGTGCAGCGATGCATTGAGCTAACCAGTACTAATGATCCGTGAGGCTTAACCTTACAACACCAAAGGTGTTTTGTGTTTGAGAGAGATATTTTCAGCGAAGTTCCGAGATTGGATTGGCTGGCTGTGCAGGGAACTGTGTAGCGGGTTAATTGAAACAGAATTTGCCTGGCGGCCATAGCACGGTGGCACCACCTGAACCCATGCCGAACTCAGAAGTGAAACGCCGTAGCGCCGATGGTAGTGTGGGGTCTCCCCATGCGAGAGTAGGACACTGCCAGGCATCAAATCAAGCCAAGACCCCATGCCAAAAGCGTGGGGTTTTTGCTGTGTGGGAAATATAAAAAACTATTTCTATTGTTTTTTGCATGGAGTTTGGCGTGGATTTTATGTGTGAAAACCAAATAAAAGAGAAGGCCGCCCTGGCGGGTGGCCTTTTTTTGTGTGTTTCTGACAGCGACGACTCGATCATGGCATGTGACAAACTGCGAATGCAGTTTGAACCGCGCCTTGCGCTGGGTGAGACTCATCCATAAATGAGACGAATACAGTACACTATCTGGCATCAAATCAAGCCAAGACCCCATGCCAAAAGCGTGGGGTTTTTGCTATGTGGAGAAAAGTAAAATACGGCTGAATGTTGACTCCTCAGGTTACAACTTCTCAGGATGAGAGGCATCGCTCAGATGAGCCGGGTGTGATGCTGAGAAAAGAGTGCGGTCAGAGATACAAATAAGAGAGGAGGCTACCCTGATGGGTAGCCTTGAGGTTGATGACAACGTGCCAGCTACGGTGAAAACAGGCCGATAGTAGATACACCGTAAAGACTTCTTCGTAGGCTCGAGCCGTACCATCCCTGGTGCGAACGCTTTGTCTTCTGCCCGTACTTACCCCGCAAGATAGGATTATCGGGGTTTATCCACCGTCTGAGGCCCCAAGGGGCCTTTTGTGAATCAAACCGAATTAGTGTGAGCTGCTTTGAGATGCACCCAAACCCGTTTGTGAACGAACAAACTGGGCTTTGAAGCGTAGCCGTTCTTGCTGGCCCTCTGCTGAGTTATCGGTAATGGAGAAGAACCAAATCCCGACGAATGCCACTATCATTGAGAACAATGCTGGATATTCATAGGGATAGATTGGTTTTGCATGGCCGAGAATTGTCACCCAGATGGTTGGGCCTAGAATCATCAGGATCACCGCAGTTAGTAACCCCAACCAGCCCCCAATCATTGCGCCACGAGTGGTCAGTTTATCCCAATACATTGATATAAAAATGATTGGGAAGTTACAACTGGCTGCAATGGAGAATGCTAAACCTACCATGAAAGCAATATTTTGTTTTTCAAACAAAATACCCAATCCGATAGCGACAAACCCCAAAACAACAACGGTGATTTTAGACACTCTCAGTTCATCACGTTCATTCGCTTTACCCTTCTTGATGACGCTAGCGTAAAGGTCATGAGAAACCGCAGATGCACCCGCTAGTGTCAGCCCTGCTACCACCGCAAGAATTGTTGCGAAGGCCACAGCGGAGATAAAGCCCAAGAAGAAGCTGCCACCTACGGCATCAGCCAGATGAACTGCCGCCATATTGTTGCCACCCAGTAATGCTCCGGCAGCGTCTTTAAAGGCTGGATTCGGGCCGACCAACAGGATAGCGCCAAATCCAATAATAAAGGTCAATATGTAGAAGTAACCGATAAAGCCAGTTGCATAGAACACGCTCTTACGGGCTTCTTTGGCATCACTTACCGTAAAGAAACGCATCAGAATATGCGGTAAGCCCGCAGTGCCGAACATCAGCGCTAATCCGAGTGATAATGCGGATATCGGGTCAGATACCAACCCTCCTGGGCTCATGATTGATAAGCCTTTAGGGTGAACTTTGACGGCTTCGCTGAATAATGTATTGAAGTTAAAATTAACCGATTTCATGACCATAATGGCCATAAATGAGGCTCCGGCCAACAGCAATACCGCTTTAATTATCTGTACCCATGTTGTGGCTAACATGCCGCCAAACAGGACGTACAGCACCATCAAGATACCGACCAATACAACGGCAACGTGGTAGTTTAAACCGAATAGTAGCTCAATCAACTTACCTGCACCGACCATTTGTGCGATCAGGTACAAAGCCACTACAACTAATGAGCCACAGGCAGATAAGGTTCGGATGGGTCTTTGTTTTAATCGGTAAGATGCCACATCAGCAAAGGTGTAGCGCCCTAAGTTACGCAGACGTTCAGCGATTAAGAATAGAATGATTGGCCAGCCGATAAGGAACCCGATGGAATAAATCAGACCATCGTAACCGGAGGTATAGACCAATGCGGAAATACCGAGAAATGATGCTGCAGACATAAAGTCACCGGCAATCGCCAAACCATTTTGGAACCCGGTAATGCGCCCTCCCGCTGTGTAATAATCTTGTCGAGAGCGGGTACGTTTTGATGCCCAGTAGGTGATATATAAGGTCGCGCCAACAAATAGCACGAACATCACAATCGCCTGGATATTGAGTGGTTGGCGATGAACTTCGCCGGTTATAGCTTCTGCTTGTGACAGTGCAGGCAGAGTCAATAAGGAAAGTACGGACCAATGGCGAGTCTTCATTGCTTCACCTCACGAAGAATTTCTGCCGTCAGACGGTCAAACTCGCCATTAGCACGAATAACGTAAATACCGGTCAGAACAAAAGAAATAACAATCAAACCCACACCAACGGGAATGCCGCGAGTAATGGTCGAACCTGCGTATAGCGGGGTGCCGAGCCATTGTGGTTCGAAAGCAATAAGGAAAATGAAACCGACATACAGCGCCAAGGTAATTAGCGACAGTAGCCAGGCAAAGCGACTGCGCTTTTGCACCAACTCTTTGAAACGCGGGTTATTTTCAATCTCTTGATAAATGTTGTCATTCATCAGAGTCTCTCCTTTGAGGCATTAATTAAGTTTGCCGCCCGTAGGCGGCACAATTTACGACGGCGTTTGCATTAATTGTTTTTCTTCCAGTAATTTGTCCACGACACCCGGATCGGCCAGTGTTGAGGTATCCCCTAAGTTACTGGTATCGCCTGCGGCTATTTTGCGTAGAATACGGCGCATAATTTTGCCTGAGCGGGTTTTTGGCAGTGAATCAGTCCAGTGCAAGATATCGGGTGTGGCGATTGGGCCAATCTCTTTACGTACCCAGTTACGTACCTCGCTATACAGCTCAGGTGTTGGCTCTTCACCATGATTCAGTGTGATGTAGGCATAGATTGCCTGCCCTTTAATGTTATGCGGAACCCCAACAACCGCGGCTTCGGCAATTTTTGGGTGTGAAACCAGTGCTGATTCAATTTCAGCGGTACCCAAACGATGGCCTGATACGTTCAGCACATCATCAACCCGGCCCGTTATCCAGTAGTAACCATCTTCGTCACGACGCGCGCCATCACCACTGAAATACATGCCTTTAAAGGTGGAAAAATAGGTTTGTTCAAAGCGCTCATGATCGCCAAACAGGGTGCGTGCCTGACCGGGCCACGAGTCGGTGATGACTAAATTACCTTCGGCGGTACCTTCTTGTGGGTTACCCAGGTTGTCTACCAGCGCCGGCTGCACCCCAAAGAATGGGCGAGTTGCAGAACCTGCTTTCAATTCGGTAGCACCTGGCAGTGGCGTTATCATGAAACCACCGGTTTCAGTCTGCCACCAGGTATCAACTATTGGGCATTTGCTGTTACCGATTTTGTTGTAATACCATTCCCAAGCTTCCGGGTTAATAGGCTCACCAACTGATCCCATGATGCGCAGGGAGTCGCGTTTGGTGCCTTCGATGGCTTTATCGCCTTCGGCCATCAACGCGCGGATGGCTGTTGGGGCGGTATACAGAATATTGACCTGATGTTTATCAATCACCTGACCCAAACGATTGACGCCCGGATAGTTCGGTACACCTTCAAACATTAAGGTAATGGCACCGCACGCCAGTGGGCCATACAGTAAATAGCTGTGGCCAGTGACCCAACCCACATCAGCAGTACACCAGTAGATATCGCCAGGGTGGTAATCAAAAACGTATTTAAAGGTCAGTGCGGCATAAACCAAGTAACCGCCGGTGGTATGTAATACCCCTTTCGGTTTACCTGTAGAGCCGGAGGTATAAAGGATAAACAGCGGATCTTCCGCATTCATTTCTTCTGGTGGGCAGTCAGTGGAGGCTTCTTTAATCAGGTCATGCCACCATAAGTCGCGGCCATCTTTCCAGTAACTGGCATTACCGGTGCGTTGGAAAACCACAACATTCTTGATACTGGTAATGGCTGGGTTTTTCAGCGCCTCATCGACATTTTTTTTCAGGGGAATTGCGCGACCAGCACGGATGCCTTCATCGGCAGTAATCACCAGTTTTGAGTTAGAGTCGATAATTCGGCCAGCGACGGCATCAGGTGAGAATCCACCAAAAATCACCGAATGAACCGCACCAATGCGGGCGCAGGCCAGCATTGCAACGGCGGCTTCCGGCACCATCGGCATATAGATTGCGACTACGTCGCCCTTTTTGATACCAAGGCTTTTCAATACATTGGCGAACTGGCAGACATCGTGATGAAGTTGTTTATAGGTGACGGTTTTTGATTGATTTGGGTCATCACCTTCCCAAATAATTGCAGTTTGATCTCCGCGTTCAGCCAGGTGGCGGTCAAGGCAGTTAGCTGCCAGATTCAACGTGCCATCTTCAAACCAGCGAATACTGACATGGCCGGGATCGAAAGAGGTATTCTTCACCGTTTTATACGGTTTAATCCAATCAAGGATTTTGCCTTGCTCACCCCAGAATGTATCCGGGTCCTGCACAGATTGTTGATAGTATTGATGATATTGTTCTGGGCTTATCAGGGCATGTTCTGCAATTGCAGTTGGAATGGGGTGCTTATGTATTTGGCTCATAGTTAGTTCTCCTTGAGATTGTTAATAATATGTCAACTAAAGGTTAATTATAGTGTGGGCGTCTGTTTTGTTTCTTTTTTGGGCGACAGATCACGCATAAAAGATGTTGATTTAGAGACTTACCTGATGGGCTGCGTGGTGAATCGATACCTTAATGATAGGAGAGGTGTGAAATGGCAAAGCAATAAAGGAAGAAAATGTGCCAATTAGCCTGTTTATGGCTTCAGATGGAGATATTAAGGATGAGGTGGGTTGGAAGTGCTGACCGGGCGTGATTAATACCGTGCAGTGTTCTGTGTTAACGTCAAAAAGATAAAATAGTTTACATCTATAAGTAAAATCTTATTTTGATATCTGACTGTGATTATAATGAGATATATATTTCGATGTGGAATATGGGCATATAAATGAAAAATATAACAGCATAAATATGCAATTTCATGTATTCATTTTCGTGTTTTTTCATTTCCTCACTTGTGAGAGAAATAGTCAATTTTATTGCGAATAATTTATAATAATCGGAGAGTAATCATAGTTGTTTTAACAAAATGAAAACATAACAACTCAAAAAATAAAACATTATTGTGGTTTATAAGAAGATTTAATTTAGCTTGTTTTTTATACTTTTCAGTTAAGCCGCTGTTTACGAATAATGCTTTTTACTTTTTTAATAACAAATATTTACCGAATATTGAGATGCTACATGGCCGAATTTATGTGACATATCAATGTGGGTATAGTGTAAACAAGGCTTGCAGAAGAGTGTCCAAAAATGATACTGGTTTATAACGTGGACGGCTGGCGGGAGGCTGAACCATAATTTATATCAACTATAGCCCCGTGTTTAATGATTAAGTATTCTATTTTGAATGCAGGGAAATCTGCGTTTTATAGAATGCTTTGAGGAATTTTTAGGGTATGAAAAGTGTAAAAATAAGTCTGGCCTGGCAAATACTCATTGCACTGGTTTTAGGTATTTTGGTAGGTGCTGTATTACATAACCAAATTGAATCCAGAGAGTGGTTAGTTAGTAATATCTTGAGTCCGGCGGGTGATATTTTTATCCGCTTAATTAAAATGATTGTAGTGCCAATTGTTATTTCCACATTGATCGTCGGCATTGCCGGTGTTGGTGATGCGAAAAAACTTGGGCGGATTGGCCTGAAAACCATCATCTATTTTGAAGTTATCACGACAGTGGCCATTATTGTCGGCATCACCTTAGCGAATGTGTTTCAACCAGGGCATGGCATTGATATGTCAGCGCTCACCGTGGTGGACATCTCGCAGTATGAAAAAACCACGGAACAGGTGCAAAGTGGCAGCCACAGTTTGGTAAGCACAATCTTGTCGCTGATCCCCGCCAACGTCTTTGCTTCAATGGCGAAAGGCGATATGTTGCCAATCATTTTCTTCTCGGTTTTGTTCGGTCTAGGATTGTCTTCATTACCAAAAGAGACCAAAGAGCCACTGCTGAATGTATTCAAAGCCGTTTCTGAAAGTATGTTCAAAGTCACTCACATGATCATGCGTTATGCCCCGATAGGGGTGTTTGGTTTGATCTCGGTGACGGTTGCCAACTTTGGTTTTACCTCACTTATCCCGCTGGCTAAGCTGGTTATTCTGGTTTACGCCGCAATTCTATTCTTTGCGTTGGTTGTGTTGGGAACGGTGGCCAGATTATGTAAATTGCGCATCTGGATATTGATTCGGATTCTGAAAGATGAGCTAATTTTAGCTTATTCCACGGCTAGCTCTGAAACCGTATTGCCGCGAATTATCGAGAAAATGGAAGCCTATGGCGCACCAAAATCGATTACCAGTTTTGTGGTTCCGACGGGTTATTCTTTCAACTTAGATGGTTCTACCCTTTATCAAAGTATTGCCGCGATATTCATTGCCCAGCTATATGGTATTGAGCTGTCCATTGGGCAAGAGATCATTCTGGTACTAACGCTAATGGTGACCTCGAAGGGGATCGCCGGTGTACCGGGCGTGTCGTTTGTTGTCTTGCTGGCAACATTGGGCAGCGTGGGTATTCCGTTAGAAGGCTTGGCCTTTATTGCCGGTGTAGACCGAATTCTGGATATGGCACGTACCGCTCTGAATGTGGTGGGAAATGCGCTGGCAGTGTTGGTGATTGCCAAATGGGAACATCAGTTTGACCATAAAAAAGCCAAAGCTTATGAGAAAGCGTTTTTTGCATCCCAGCAGACGCCGGTTAATCAGGGCTAATACATACATAACCCAATGATATATTAGTGAAAACCCCTGTTGGATGAATTCCGATAGGGCGTTTTCATTTGTATTTATGTTCAATAATAGAACAGTGAAATTTTGACTGATTTATAACGATTATTCATTCATTCCTAAACGATATGACCAATTAATCAGTTCTGCCACTTTGTGTACATCCAGTTTCTTCATCATATTAAGTCGGTGAGTTTCCACGGTTTTCTTGCTGATAGATAGCCTGTCAGCAATGATACGGTTACATGCGCCTTCGGTGATTAACTTCAAAACTTGACGCTCGCGGGGGGTTAGCGCTGTTCTGCTGTTGTCACTATTTTGCGTTAGCCTATTCACCCGAGAGATATCCAGAGTGGGGTCAATATAGTGTTTACCAGCGGTAACGGTTTGAATCGCGGCCATCAAGATCTGTTGTGGGCTTTTCTTCAGAACATAACCCAGCGCGCCACTGTTCAATGTCTTATTAGCGTAGTGCTCCTCGTGGCGGGCGGTTAATACCAGAATCTTCATTTTAGGCCAGCGGCGAACAAGCTGAATAATGACGTCAAGACCATCCATTCCCGGTAATCCTAAATCAATTATCACAATGTCCGGCTCGGTTTTCCTGCATAAGTCGTACACATCCAACCCATTATCAGCCTGACCGACTATTTGATAGCGTGGATAAGCCGCGAGCATGTTTCTGATACCATTGATAATCAGTTCATGGTCGTCAACAATCAGTAATTTTACATTCATAAGGTTATTCCTTTAACATGACGATTGAGGCGGAGCTGCAGGTGCTCCGGGGTTAAACAGCAAATCAATTATCTTATCCAGGTGTGCAATATCTTGTTGAGTCATGATTTTGTGAGTTTCGAGAACCACTTCTAATTGAAGTGCCGCTTTATATAACTCAATTAGTCCAGCCTGCCCGGCACAGCCTTTTAGTGTGTGGATTAGGTGCGATAAGAGCGGTAAGTTTTGACGCGCTTCTTTGATTTTCTGCATTAATAGTTGCAGTGAGCGATATAACTCTATGTTAAGTTGCGGGTTCGTCAGATCCAGTAATGGCTTGGGACTGGATATTTGAGGGGTGAGGGGGAGGCCACGTTCCAGTTGAAATTGTGCGGTTAAGTCCAGTATTCCAGCCAGTTGCCACAGAGTGACCGGTTTTGACAGATAATGGCTCATTCCAGACTCATAAGCCCTGGTTTTCTCGTCTGGGCTGGCGTTTGCGCTGAGTGCCGTTATCATGCAGTGTTTATCTACATTTTTCGTATCATTGCGCCAGCATTGGGTTGCTAGCAATCCGTCCATCCCCGGCATACGAATGTCCATCAATACCAAGTCAAAGCGTTGTGTTCGGCCGAGAGATAAAGCGAACTCACCACTTTCAGCCAGAGTGACCTGATGCCCCAATTGTTGCAGCATCATGCCTGTAATATCACGATTGGTCTGCATATCATCAACCAGCAATACGGCCATTTGCCAAGGCTGTAGAGGGATATTTGCGAGCACATTTGACGCATTTTCTTGCGAATATTCGCCTGATTGACGGTTACTCGCCAAATGTCGCTTAACGTTAGCGTATAAGCGGCCAGGCAGGTAGTTCAGTTCCTTATCAGTAAAAAGTGCAGGTAGTCGTTGTGATGATTCATCGTCTGGGGTCTGACAGGTGATGCCCCACGCAGATAATTGAGCGTGCAACGAATGTGGAACACACAGTTCGCCATCAAATAGCCTGCCCTGCACGGTTTCACTCAATGGCAAAATTAATGAGAAGCGGCTGCCACGGTCTGTTTGGCTGGTGAGAACAAGGTGGCCGCCCATCATTCTCGCCAGATTATCTGCAATTGTCAGCCCCAGCCCTGTCCCCTGAGCATAGTCACTACTCTGAACAAAAGGCTGGAAAATCTTCAGTTGATTCTGCGGATCAATCCCACACCCGGTATCCTCAACGCTAAAACAGAGTTTTTGACCTTTACGACAGACATGCAAACTAATGCTACCTTGTTGGGTAAATTTAACCGCATTACCTAATAAGTTGATCAAAATCTGCTTTAAGCGCTGACTGTCCAGCTCGAGTTCCAGTGGCACGTCCGAGCTAACATACGTTGAGAGTGCTATTGGTTTGTTCAATACCAGACTGTGAATGGTCAGCATCGCCTGATCCAATAAAGGCAATAAGGCCGTTTTCTCCTGAGAAAGCGTCATTTGACCGGACTCAATACGCGAGAAGTCGAGAAGATTATTAATTATTGCCAGTAAAGAGAACGAACATTGGCGAGCGGTTTCCGCTAACTGCATTTGCTCTGGAGATAATGGGGTATTTTGCAGTAACTCAACGGCCCCTAAAGCCCCATTTAATGGGGTACGGATTTCATGACTGATCGTGGTCAGATGTTCGCTTTTACGTTGATTGGCTTGCTCGGCTACCTGTTTGGATTTTGCCAGAGCCAGCGTGCGCTCTTTTACTTTCATCTCAAGGGTATCGTATTGCTCGTTTAGCGTATCGAGTAAATTATTGTAAGCACAAGCAATATGCCCTAGTTCATCCATGCGCTTTATCGGTAAGCGCGGTTCCATTGTTTGCGGGCCGGTCGCACCAATAATATTGACGAAATTCCACAATGGGATTGCCAGATAATATCGTAGTAGCAATGACATCACTAAAGTCAGTAACAGTAAAATTGCCAGTGCCAAAGGCAACTGATATAAGGCGGGTTTAGCGGCTTCCCAGGCAAAACCGATGCGTGGATAAATGACTAATTGTTGCCAACCGGGGCCTTTTAACTGCTTTCTTAATACCAGATAATCAGATGTTTGCTGCCAACCGTCGTGCAATACAGTATTTTTTAGCTGAGTCAGGATTTCATGCAATTGGTGGGAGGAGATACTCTGTTGAGCCATCGGTAATAAATCACCATTCTTATCGAGCCATAAATTAATGTCTCGCTGCTCTACCGGTTTGTTATAGCTCACCAACCCATTAATTTTTAGGGCAAAGCCCGCCAACCCGCCCTCCTTATCGCAAACCGCGACCGAGACATGCCAACCCTCTTTAGGGGTATAAGCGGGTGCCCCCCAATAGACATTATTGTGGGTTGGAAAAATGGGCAGTAAAAGTAATTCCTTACGCCGCTGATTCAAATACTGACTTGATACTTTTTGTGGCCTGAATAATGTAATGTCACTGTTTTTCCTCATGATAAAACTATCGAGATAATAGGTTTGTCCGACAGTGCCATAAGCCTGGATGATCTGAAGGTCATCTTTATGTTGCGAGCGATGGCACCGTTCCAGGCTAAATGGAATTGTGTCGTCACTCGTGGTATTGACTGCGAATAAAGGCCACGTTGCCTGATTGCTTTTCCAGCGGTTTATCAATGAAGCCGCATCTCGTTCGGCTCCTTCAAATTGGTGATTACTGAGGTCAGCACGCAGTTCGGCCATATTGGTTAATTCATTTATCAGCCGCTGGCGTGTGTTTTCATATGAGAAAAATGCGGTGACTGCCATCGAAATTAGCCAAATGGCCATTAATGTAACGCCCAGTAATAGTGTCAATCGAGTGACAAGCGATGATGATTTTTCCATAAAGTCGCCTGATTGTTTTTTTTAGTACGCCATAATCTAAATTTGATATCAAGAACTACACTTTTTTCATTACTATTCGTTATAGATTCATTTAGCTCTAACAAAAAAACACTCAGATTTTTAATTTATAGCGGATATTTAATAATGAAAGATACGTAAAGGTATTATCTCGGTATGAATTTTTCGGAAATAGCTGGCAAGTATTTTCTTAAGCAGATCTCAGGTATCTACCCGATCCCTTTCTGCTCTGTTATTTGCCAATATGACTTACGGATAGCATCACTCTCAGGGATATTATGAAATCAATACAATTTATTTTATTTCGACAAGAGGGCGTCTTACGTTGTGATGGAACGAACCAGACCATGTCTGCCGGGAGTTTAGTGGTAACTAACGAGCGGGCAAGTGTGTCGTCTTTCTCGCAGGGTTCGTTTATTTCAATATTGTGCCATGCCATCGATCTTCTGCCTATATATCAAGAAATGGCGAGTAAGATGGTGCAATCAAATAAAATCCGTTTACCCTACAACGTTTCCGGTCATTACAAACTACTCTCTGCCAGTAATGATATTATGTCTGCAACTGAACAGTTGGCTAATATTGAAAGAACGGCATCGTTACGTTTTCTTTACCTTTATTGCTTAGGTTTGGAGCCGGTGTATTTTTCTCAACTATTAGAATCTATTGTAGGTACAAATAGTGAATTACTGGAGTTTTTTGAACAAAACCGCCTCAATCCTTGGACGGTTTCGCGTTATGCCGATGAGTTAGGAATTTCGACACGTAAATTGAACTTTCTTTTTTATGAGAAATTCGGAATGTCTGCAAAACAGTGGCTACTGGATCAACGTTTGAAGAAAGGCTGTGAGCTGCTGTTATCGACTCGGCTGCGAGTGGCTGATATTGCGATGGAGTGCGGTTTTAGCAATCACGCCCATTTCTCTGATAGTTTTCGTCGCCGTTTTCAGCAGTGCCCATCACATATGCGGTCATTGATGGAATAGGATAGGCATTTTCAGCTACGTGTAACAGGGTGTCGCACCTAATATCCTGTGGGCTGTGCCAAACGCGGTGAAACATTATTGGGGCCACCATTCTGGTGTATTATTGGGATAATTTAGCGCCAGCGGTGGTGACGCTCGAAGCCATGCCACAATTGAAACCAGGCAAAATTTTGGAAGTGTTCAGCAACTGCCCGCAATTAATAATACCCCGTTGGATACACGAAACTACGGTTATAACGTGTTGGATATCCAGCGGAGGCCCAACGATTCGCTATTTAATTCAGCGCTGAATTTGCTCTTCATTTATTAACAACGTGTTCTGAGCACAGATAACCAGCGTCTCGTCAAGACGCTGTCTGCCCTTGGATGGTCACTGCTGCTGGTTGCCCCATTATTGAGTCAATACCTGTATTAATGGTGATTCGGTATTGATTACTTCCTCCGCCTAACATTAGTTTTCCGAGGTTGTTTTTGCAGTAGTTGCTACTGCGAGTGACACACCTGCTGCACGAAGCCGCTTTAATATACTGAATAGCAATGAACTTTTGGTATTACTGACCATGCGTGGGCTGGGTACTAAACCGGTGACGCTAAGTACGATACCGTCCGGGCTTAACTGGCTGAATTTCACCGACGGGGCCGGTGTATCGAGTATCGACTCATGCTTTTCATAAGCCTCTATCAATAGTGTTTGTGCCAGTTCAACATCTAAATCCAGTGGGAAAGTGAGAGCAATCGTTACCACCCCTTGCGCGTTAGCCATCGTGGCATTGCGCACATTCTGCGAAATCAATTGTGAGTTCGGTACGATAACCGTCGATCGATCACTTAGCTGGATTTCCGTGGCTCTGACATTGATGCGGCGGATATCCCCCTCAACGCCACTGATACTGATCAAATCTCCCACTTTAACGGGCCGTTCAGTGAGCAAAATAATGCCGGAAATGAAGTTTTTTACGATCTCTTGTAAACCGAAGCCAATTCCGACGGATAATGCGCTGACAATCCAGGCCAATTTATTCCATTGGATCCCCAGCACCGATAGGGTCAGCAGAATCACCAGCACGTAGCCGATATTGCTAAACAGCGTGACCGCTGAGGTTTTTATGCCGCTATCCATCTGGGTTTTAGGCAAAAATTCATTATTTAACCAGCGCCGTGCCGCTTTAAGAACATACAACCCCACTAGCAGACAGATAATTGCATTAAATAGATTGGCCGGGACGATATTTAATTTTTCCAGCCCTTCACCGCTTAATAATTCCCCGGTTTTTTGCAGTAATGAAATCGGTGTAGTAGAACCAAAAGTGCCGTTGAGTAGGGCGATAATTGCCAGCAAGATCAAGAGCACTTTGCTGGTGGCGGACAATAACGTGGCGGCTTGTGCCAAGTGGCGATCGTCAATATTGAGTGACTGCTTGATGGCTTTACCGGCGCTGCTGGTTGGGGAAAAGAGACTGTCAGCCAAATCAACGCACAAATGGACCAGTAAATACAGACAAGCAAGAACCAGGCAGCTCCACACCAGCTTGTAACTGAGGAACTTAGCGAGCGCGATGTAGCCTATCAGTAGCGACAATAGTATGGCTACTGCGGTTATACTAATCGCAAAATGGATCAACCCAGCCAACGTGGAATAGGCTTCCGGTTTTTCACCATTAGCGACCAAATTACGTCGTACCCGGTTGGCCCGTAACGGAATAATGGCGGCGGTTAAGGCGACCAATAGGGCAGCAATGCCGTTACCGAAAATACTCCCCGACACGCTGATATTGATCATGTTATTCATCTGATCAATGGCACCGAAAATCATGATGCAACTGGCCAAGAGGGGCGGGAACAGCCTTAGTGATTGCGCAACTTCATTTGCAATCGCCGGTAAACGCCATGAGGGGCGCTGATTGGAGAGAAACGCCCGCCCCAGCCCGGCGACCAGTGCTGAGAAAAACATCAATTGAACAAATGCTGCTGAAAAATCAATTACAACCTGTGATGCATCAGATGTGCGGGTAAAAGTTTGCGTGATGCATTGCGCTACGGTAACGCTAATTAGTACTGTATACAGGGTGGTTGCCGAGGCCATAAAGCTGCGGCGCAGCGGGCCTTGCGGTAAACATTTGGTGCAAAACCATGCCGTCAGGCTGTCGAGAAACTTAAAGCCAAACACGCCGATAAACAGCGCCAATAACAGGTACATGGTGGTACCCAAACGCCATTCCGGTGACCAGGCGGCGCTCCAGGCATCGCCAAGTTCTTGGGTGAAATCGTTTAAACGACGGTTGTCATTGGCGTCCGGATTAACGATGGGGGCCCAGAAACTGGCTCCTAATAAGCTGCCAGAATTTAAGGCGATTTGTGATTTCAATGCCGTGCGACGTAACGCGATAATTTGTGTCGCCAGGTTTTCAGCGTTGGTTTTGATAGCCTGAGCCTGATCATTTTGGCCATCTAACTGGATTTTTCGCGTATTCAGTATCCGGCGCTGTTGGGCAACCACTGCGGTTTCCGCCAATGCACCGGCAGCAGGCAATGGGCCTAATACTTCCAGTTGTGTTTGCAGTTGCTCCCGCTTGGGTTTCAAGTCGGCTAACAGCATGTCTGCTTCCCGCACCAGTGTCAGTGCGGTTTCGTTCAGCATACTTAACTGATTGTCTGTGGTGCTGACTGAAACATTCTGCTTCAGTTTATCCAACTGTTTTTGCAAGCTAATTAGTTGTACTGGCACTGCCGGTTTCGCTGGCGCTTCACTGTTTTCAGTTGTCGCGACTGGCATTGTGGCAGCAAAGGCCACCCCTGTGGGGGAGGCGAAGATAAGTGTCAGCAGCAGGCATAGCAGTGAATAATATCGATGTGAAGCAAAGTACTTATTCATTTTCATAAAACCGGTCAGCCTGAAAGTGAGTGCCACGATTAGCCAGCAAACAATAAGTGTAGGTGAGCTGGCGATACCTGTCTGATGACCATTGTGGCACACTCTGTACACGGCTGAATATCTTAGTTATGCCCTCGCTTGTTCGAATTCATATAAGAAAGATAAGGGTTATCATTGTAGCTGGCGCTCTCATTTAATCGATTGTCCGCTGCACCTATGGAGCCATGACATGTGGTGCAATGTACCTTAGGTGACGCGCCTGTTTAGCGCCAAAATGGGCGGCTGTAATCCCGCTTGATATCATCCCGACTCAGGCCGATATCTTTTAACTGGTCGGTATTTAATCTGGCCAATGTATTGGCTGTTTTGCGCCGTTCATTCCATTGATATCCGTATCTGTATGCTTTAAGCCATAAGCTGATAAAAATATTGCGGCGTTTCTCGGTTACTCGTGTAGCCGATAAGCAGCATTCATCTATTTGATCTTCAATCATATTGTTCATTATCGACTCCCGTCAGTAGGTGAGCCATTAGCATGAAACTTTGGCGCAGAACATTACAGATGCAAATAGGGGTTATTATTTCCATACAGATATGCGATATATGAACTGAATGGTGCAAACTACCGCTATCTGTACTGGTCGCGCTCAATTTATTAGGTGATATCAATGACTCGTTACCAACAATTGGCTGATATTCTAAGTCAGCGTATTAAAGAGGGGTTGTATATTGCCGGCGAGCGGCTCCCTTCCGTCAGAGTTTTGAGTGGCGAATATGGGGTCAGTATCAGTACTGTCCAGCAGGCTTATCGGCAACTGGAAGAGTGCCTGCTGATTGAGGCTCGGGCGAAATCGGGCTACTTCGTGCGTTGCAGTTCAAATCTGCCCTCCTTACCCGCCACATGTACCCATGCACAGCGGCCGGTAGAGATATCGCAGTGGGAAAATACACTGGCGTTTCTGCAAAGAGGCGATCAGGAGAATATTACCCATCTGGGTGTTGGTTCGCCTGACTTGTCAGGCCCTGGGCTTAAAATACTCAGCCGTTTACTGAGCCGCATTAGCCTGCATCAAAGTGAGGAAGTGCTGGATTACGATAATATTTACGGCACAACGGTGTTGCGTGAGCAAATTGCTCGCCTGATGTTGGACAGCGGCAATCATCAATCGGCTGACAATATCATTATCACTTCTGGCTGCCACGGTGCGCTGGCTATTGCATTGGGCGCTGTTTGCCAGTCCGGTGATATTGTAGCCGTGGATTCCCCTAGCTTTCATGGTGCGATGCAAACCTTGAAAGGGATGGGCATGAAAGTGATTGAAATCCCGACCGATCCGGTGGTTGGGATTAGTCTTGAAGCATTGGAAATGGCGCTGGATCAATGGCCGATTAAAGCCATCCAACTAACACCGACTTGCAATAATCCGCTGGGTTACAACATGCCGGATGAGCGCAAGAAAGCGTTACTGACATTGGCTCAACGCTATGATGTCGCAATAATTGAAGATGATGTGTATGGGGCGCTGGCCTATCAATACCCGCGTCCACCGACCATTGCCTCATTTGATGAAGATGGCCGCGTATTGCTGTGTAGTTCCTTCTCTAAGACGGTTGCACCCGGTCTGCGTATTGGTTGGATAGCCCCAGGCCGTTACCTGGAAAAAGCGCTGCATATGAAATATATCTCTGCCGGGCGGGTTGCTACCTTGCCGCAACTGGCGATGGCGGAGTTTATTAAGCAAGGGCATTACATGCAGCATTTACGCCGGATGCGCCGCCAGTATCAACGCAATCGCGACATTATGACCGGCTGGGTAATGAAGTATTTCCCCGCGAATACTTGTCTGAGTCGGCCACAAGGTAGCTTTATGTTGTGGGTTGAACTGCCTTACGGGTTCGATAGCCTGCGTCTGAATCGCAGTTTACTGCCGCAAGGGGTGCAGGTTGCCGCTGGGTTTATTAGTTCTGCGTCGGGAAAATACCGTAATTGTTTACGACTCAGTTACAGCAAACCGATGACCAGTGAGATTGAGCGGGCAATCCAGAAAGTCGGCAAGACGATTGATGAATTATTGGCAAAGGACGAGCCGAAGGTGGCGCAGGAACAATAAAACAGACCCTAAGCTGATGAGGTTAATGGCAACGCTATCGATAGCTCACGATTGAACGTACCCAAGGGGCGCTCCGGCGTTTCGCATCGCCGTTTCTCCTTAATTTGACTTTGTCAGCACTCTGACCCGCGATAAGCGGGCGTTGAGTCTCGCAGTGTGTAGCAAGCACTTACTGACGCAAATAGATCTGCGGCAAAGGGTTTTCTGGATGGCGAGAGATGCCCAAGTCAGCCTGATACCAGCGAGTCAGCGTCTCGGCGTTGAGCACTTCCTCTGGCGTACCACACGCCACCAATTCACCTTGGGCTAGCAGCAGAATTCGGTCTGCATACAGCGCCGCCAGATTTAAATCGTGCAGGACACAACAGACCGCCAGTGGCTCTTGCTGGGTCAGTTGCCGCAATAAACGCAGTGTGTGTTGCTGGTGATACAGGTCTAATGCGGAGGTGGGTTCATCAAGAAATAGCCAACGTGGTGTCGGCTCTGATTGCCACAATTGTGCTAACACTCTGGCCAGTTGTACACGTTGCTGTTCACCACCGGATAGCGCACGGTAATCACGCTGTGCCAGTGACAAACAATCTGTTTGTGCCATAACCTCTTCCAATGCCTGCCGGTTGTGCACCACCCCGTAAGGTGAGCGGCCCATCTGAATGACTTCGCTGACACTGAATGGAAAAGCCAGATCGCTATATTGACGCATGACTGCGCGGGTACGTGCCAACGCTTGTGGTTGCCAGCGATTAAGTGTTTTCCCGAGTAATCGACACTCACCCTCTGATGGGGAAAGATAACCGGTCAATAAGCGCAGCAGGGTTGATTTACCTGCGCCGTTTGGCCCGATAATCGCCACCATTTCACCGCTGGCAATTTGCAGTGAAACGTCATTAATCAACTTCCGCCCTTGTACTTGATAGGAAAGCTGATTTGCTTCCAATAACGCGGCCGGTGTCATTACCATATCAACCACTGCGTTGCTCCCGCTGACGTAAAATCAGCCACAGAAAATAAGGGCCACCGAGCAGGCTGGTGATCAACCCGACTGGCATTTCTGCCGGTGCGACCAAGGTACGAGCCAGCGTATCAGCAGTGAGGAGCAGGCAGGCACCGCCTAATGCGGCACCGGGCAGCAACCAACGATGATCAGCGCCAATACGCATACGAATCAGGTGCGGTACCACCAGACCGATAAAGCCGATAACCCCACTGACCGCAACGGCAGCACCGATCAGAATGGCACTAAGCAACAGTAAACGGAGTTTGGCTTGCTGTACATTAACACCGAGATAGTGAGCTTCCTCATCTCCTAGCTGTAACAAGTTCAGTTGGCGCGCCTGTAACAACCCAAGTGCGCAGGCTGGCAAAATCAGAGAGGCGGCAACGATCAACGTTGACCACTGTGCCTGCCCCAGGCTCCCCATGCTCCACAGCGAAAATTGGCGTAACTGCTGGTCGTCACTGATATAGGTCAGCACCCCAACCGCAGCACCACACAAGGCATTAATTGCAATCCCCGCCAGTAGCAGGCGGGCTAAGTTGCCATGCCCCCAGCGGCTGAGGGTGAAAATAACGGTTGAAATGGCCAGGCTACCGATGAAAGCACCCACCATATGACTGTACAGAGCCAGTAATGGCGGCAAGCTGAACGGCATCACGATAATCAGCCCAACACACAGGGCGGCACCACTGCTGATACCCAACAGACCGGGATCTGCCAGTGGGTTACGGAATAACCCTTGCATAATCGCGCCGGAAACCGCTAAGGCACCGCCGACCACCACGGCTAGCAACACCCGCGGCAGGCGGATATTTAGCCAGATATGCCACATGGCATCGTCCAGCGAAGCGTGCCACAGCGTGCGAAATGAGAGCGTCAACGCCCCCATGTTGGCCGAGCCAAGTGCTAAAATGATCAGTAGCATCAGTAGGATGCCAAGCATCAGGCGCGGGTGTATCCGGTAATTCATTGTGCTTGTTCCATGCTCTCACGCAGTAGAGCCAGCACTTGGGGGGTTTTTAACCCAAAACCCAGTAGCGCCATATCATCTACCACCAACAGCCGCTGATGTTTACCTGCGGGGGTCATGGCTACCCCTGGGAGTTTCCAGATGCCATTGCTGCCGCCGAGTGCTTTCACGCCGTCGCGGGTGATCAGCAGTAAATCCGGCGAACTGGCAATCACACCTTCTTGTGATAATGGCCGATAACGGCTAAAACCCTGCATTGCATTGCTGCCACCGGCGGCACGTATCATGGCATCCGCCGCGGTATTTTGGCCGGCTGCCATCGGGGTTAAGCCGCCGTGACTCATAACAAATAGCACTTTGACCGGCAGTGGTGTGTTGCTCACTGCGGCTAAACGCTGTTGGTAGTCTTTAATCAGCTTTTGCCCTTGTTCTGGCTGATGAAGTGCCATCGCGACCGCACTGATCTTTGCTGACACGCTTTCCGGTGTGGTTTGGCCCGGAACGGTAACCACACTCACACCGCTGTCTGCGACCTGTTTCAGCACCAGCGAGGGTTGAGCCAGCTCACTCACCAGCAGCATGGTGGGTTTCATCGCCAGAATCCCTTCGGCGTTCAACATCCGCATATAACCCACATCAGGCAGCATCAACGCAGCCTGAGGGTGTTGACTGGTGCTGTCACGGGCCACAATCTCGCTACCCGCACCCAGTGCATAAGCGATTTCTGTTACATCACCACCGATGGTAACAATACGTTCTGTTGCCAATGCATTTAGCGGTAGAAAGACGCTGGCACACAGCGACAGAAGGAAGAAAGGGAGTGACAGCAGCCTGAGTCTCATGCGGCGATATCCTTGTTATTTAGACGGGCAATCTGCTCACGCCATTGATTTTGTTCAGGCTGCCCTTCGGTACGTTGCCCATAGAGTTGAGCAAGTTGGGTGCCATCGGCAGCAAACAGTTCGAGGCTGGTCACAAAGCCGTCTTTAGTGGGTTTCCGTGTGATCCAGCTTTCCGCGATGGCGGTTTCGATCAGATGTAGCGTAAAGCGTTTGTTGAAAACATTAATCCAGTCTTGATGCGGGGTTACTTTTTCAATTAAGCCGGTAAAAATTTGCACACAACCTCGGTTGCCGACAAAAATCATGATTTCGTTCTGATCCTGTTGCGCGATATTAAGTAACTGTGTCAGCGAGCTGTTATCGACTTGATAAGCCAGGTCATCACCTACGGCGCGGAACGCTTGTTGGCGAGTCAGATTATTACGCTTTAGCAACTGGAAGAACTGATGTACATCAGTCATGGCGCGCCATTCGGTATCGACGGTGGCATCATCTGCTGTCGGTTCGGTAACTTCAGGTGCGCTCCGAAGCTCTAGCAGCAATTCTGGGTTTTCTGTGCTGATAAATTTCGCCAGCAGCGCTTCCCAGGCAGCAATATCCGTGTGTTCAGTGACATACACTTTATGTAGGGCATCACCATGATGGTCGAAGAATTGCAGGCTATGACGTACACCATGACGTGTCTCTTCCGACAGGGTAAACACGCTAGCCCACTGATTGAGGAACAGGCGTAAATCCAGCTCGCGTGGATTGAGGATCAAACCGGCATGGCCGTTTAGATGCTGGTTCTCGTAACGCCCCATTTGCTCATGTACCGCATAGGTGTTGCGGGTGATGGCTTTAACCTCACCCAAGGCCTCCAGTGCGGTCAGCAACGTGCGGGCATCGCCATGTATACGTTTCGCATCATGACCGACACGGCTGTGGGTCAGTTCCGCTTCTGAGATGCCCATTAATGTGGCTAAGTCGCGCGCATATTTGCCCGGATTATCGACCTTAGCTTGCACATATTGCTGATAGATTGATTTGCTCATAATGATGTCCTATAGATATTTATATGCAGGTTGCAGTTTTAAATGATAATCCGGTAATGCAAAGATTGAATTACCGGAAGCAACATTTCAGACTATCTTTTTTAATGCATCACCACTGATAGCTCACGAACAGTTTCGCGTTACGGCCATCTTGTGGCACGCCTTGCGGTGCGTAATACTCTTTATCAAATGCGTTACCCAGCACTACCGTGGTGGTTACGCCTTTTAACTGCTCCTGGCCTTTATAGCTGACATAAAAGTCATTGAGGCCATAGCCGGCCTGACGTACACCAGTACTTAACGGTTTGGAACGATCGGCAAATGTGGCAATCCAACCGACCGCAAGGCCACTGTTAGCGACGGGGACATCCAGAATACTGGTGACGGTATCCGGGTTGATGGATTCGAGCCATTTACCGGTACTCTGGTTTTTACCGCGGGTTCGGTTATAGGCCAGATCCCAGTTAAACAGTGCTGTTTTGTAGCTCATGGTGGCATCCCAGCCCCAGATTTTCGCCCGGTCGATATTGACCGACGTGGTGGTCATCGCTGCCATGTTAACGCGGGTGTCGATGTAGTCATTCGCATTGGTATCGAAGTAACTGGCTTTGAATTGCAGGTCATCATCAGCCATCAGTAACTCACTGAAACGTAGACCAAAACCGTACTCCTGGGTTTCATTGGTTTCTGGTTTCAGATTAGGGTTTGGCACCCAATAGTTGGTGAGTGTCATCCCTGGGCGGATGGGGATCGAGAAGTGTTTTGAGTCGTTGTACATCTCGCCCATCGTCGGTGCGCGGAATGCCTGGGCGTAAGAACCAAACAACATCAGCCAATCAGTGAGCGTAATACTGACAGCTCCGCGTGATGACCATTTATCAGCATCCACATCGGCATAGCCTTCACTGCTGCCGCGATAATTGTCATAACGGGTACCGGCCAAAATAGAAACCGGCAGATCGCGCAGGGTAATTTCATCTTGCAACCAGCCGGAACCAAAACGGATATCCGCTCGTGGGAAGCTTTCTGTTGCACCGCCGGGAGTCTGCTCCTGTTTATAGGCTTCAGTACCGTAAGTCAGCAGGTGCGAGGCGATGCTGTCAGTGAATAAACGGGTGCGGTTTTCCAGTTTACCGCCGTTGGTTGTCTGCTTACGTCCTTCCTCCGCTGAACCGCGTGGGCGGGCATTGATTTCCACTTCGGAGTAATAAACTTGTGCCGTGGCATTCAACCACTCTTGGTCAAGTGGCTTAATATGGTAGCTGAGTTGTGCATCACGTTGAATTGTCGAGCGATTTGTCATGACATTACCGCTGGAGGCATTACTGGTTTGCGGGTTTTTTGGTTCAATCGCGTCGTTGTTGTAATAACGTAAGTTGGCGCTTAGTGACTGAGCCTGATCAATACGCCAGGTGCCTTTTGTCAGCACATTGCTGATAGTCTCATCATTGGGTGCATTAAAGCCGTTGCTCTGACGGATGTTGCCGATATCACGCGTACCAAAAGAGAGTATGCCATCCAATGAGTCGCTGCGCCCATACGCGCTGGCACCCAGACCTACGCTGTGATCACCGGTGGCGGCCGAGCTGTAAACCCGATAGCCGCTGTTATTGCCCGGTAACAGTAAATCGGCAGCATCGACGGTTTCGAAAGAGATGACGCCACCCAATGCGCCACTGCCATACAGCAGTGCTGACGGGCCACGTACCACTTCAACGCGTTTAACCAGTGCCGGATCGAGGAAGGTTGAGTTCAGGTGGCCGGTATCAGTGCCTTGGCGAATACCGTCGACCAGCGTTAATACGCCTTGCTTGCCATAACCGCGCAGTGTCACATCCTGACCATTGGTTCGCCCGCTGCCAGTCACGGTCAGGCCCGGCACTTTGCGTAACATATCCGCCGCAGATGTGGCGGTTTCGCTGGTGGGCGAGGTTCCTTCAATGACGGTCACCATCATCGGCGCTTCAAAGCTACTGCGCTCATTGCCGGTTGCGGTCACCACCATCGTATCGGTGGTGTGTTTTTTGCTGTTTTCTTGCTCAATCGTGGTGGCTGCGGTGGCTGCGGTGGCAGCCAGAGGCAAGGTGCAAGCGATTGCCAAACTGAGTGGTGACCAACGGAAACGGTTGGAAGTAATACGAGGCATGACGGCAATTCTCCATATTTTCTATTCAAAAAAACAGATAGATAGTTTGCTGGCTGCCTTGATTCGAGAATCTGGGTGGCTTGCTGTGCCCTTGGTCCTTAACATGACAGCAGTGTTTGCTGTAACGGCAATGACGTTGGCTATGTGTATGTTATTTAGTCAGTATTAGCTTGCCGGTCTTGGTTTGACGCAACTGATAGCATTCGCCCTGATGAATGATAAAAGCGACACCGTGCTCCCTCAGCAGTTGTTCGCTGGTGATAGACAGCGGCTTACTTGCCATCGGGGGCTCGACAGCAGGCTCGTCGTTCAATATCGGTGCTTTATTCAACGGATTGTCCATATAACCAACAAGGTAATGATACGCAATATGAATATGATAATCATTATCAATATGAGCTGATGTTACATCAAGACATATCTATTGTTAATTAATTATTTTGCTAATAGATTCCAGCTCGGTTGATTTTTATGTCTAATCGTTGGCCGCAGGGCCATCAATCATGAAACGCAGAGGGTGTTGTGCAGCCGCAGCGCGGGTTAACACGCGTGCATATGAGGTATTTCAGGTAAGGCCAATGGGGAGGGTGGCAAAGCTGTCAGCCTGTTGTTAGCGATATCCCTCTCTCTGCTCATTTTTTGAAAGAAACATTTCTGTGCATCATTGATGATGATGGCATAGACGTTTATGTCATGGGATTGACAGAACGGAACATTCATCTGTACGGCTGGAGATATTATGAATTTCCCAAGCATATTTAGTTCCCGTAGCGGCCACTTCGCAGTAACCCGAAAACAAGACCTGAAATGTTCTGTCATGCAGAATAAATCTAATTATCAACTGATCTCTATGAATGAAAAAGCGCCACAGAAAGTTGAGAGAATAATTGGGATTGAGTGCGGGTATATTCCCGCAGCTACCCGCTCGGTAGCTGCTCTTAAAGAATACCAAGCTAGCCAGTTGGATATCGCACAGTCTGTTATGGATAAACTTAAGTTTAATCTGAATGTGACGACTTTATTATCACCTTCGGATCTTTTAAATACCGTGGATTCAGATATTGGGCTAGCCACTCAGCAACAAATGAAAACCACGAAAGAATTACAGAAAAAACTAATTAGCCATATTGCCGGGTTACTGAGTAATAAGTTTTCTTTTTCGCTGAAGGAAACAGAGAAAGTTATTCGTCTGGAATTTAAAGAAGCCGCGACCAAGTTGCGTAATGAGAAAACCTGGCAAACGGTACAAACTCGTTTTGAACATAATAGTAAAGAATACGTCTGCACTTTAATTCCGGCAGGGCAAATGAAAAGTGGAACGAGTGATATTTTCCAGCATTCTTACCAGAACAACGGTGTCTGTAGCGCATCGACAACAGAGACTAAACACGCGACAAATTTATGGATGTCGGAAATTGCCGGGCCTGACGATAAGGGTGAGGCCCAAACGTTATTTAAAGGTATTCGCCACGGTATTCTCTCCCCTTATGGATTGAGAAATGATGACCCCGTGCGTGCGTCGGGTGCTCTCTCTCGGGCAAAGGAGGTTGTGGCCGCTGCGTTGTATGCGAAGCCTGACTTATTCAATAAAGCCTTGGCCGGTGAAACTGTTCCGTTACAAATTGTCGCCACTTCCCTGGTCACGGCAAGCCAAATAGGCAGGGAAGATGAAATGTTAAAGGATCAGATAAATGCCTGGCAATCGTTGAGCGAAAAGAAAGCTGTAAGTTTGTCTGTCATGGGAAATGACGGGAAATTGCAGCAAGTAACGGTGAATCTTGCGGTGGCAGCGTTCAATTTTGGTGTCAACGAAATGGCATTGAAATTCGGGTTAGGGCGGTCAACGTCAGACGGATATAACGAGCAGGCGCTCAAACAGCTATTGGGCGGTGACCTTACACCGAATTCCCCTCCTGCCGGGATGGTGGGTAAGTATCTGGCAGACACACCTACGAATGGGGATAAGGTGAGGGAATTGAGTCAGCAACTCAAGCAAATTCTTGTCCATAATTCGCACCATCGTGATGGTGGTGAACCTTATAAAGCGGCGCAACGTGTTGCCATGCTAGCGTATGAGATTGGTGCAGTGCCTTGCTGGAACTGTAAGAGCGGTAAGGACAGAACCGGCATGTTGGATGCAGAAATCAAAAGAGAAGTGGTCAGCCAACACCAGGGGCTGCCATTGAGCAAACCCGGCCAGGCTCTTAGCAATAATGATAAAAAATTATTTCAGCAAGTGCTGGTTAACGGTGGTAACTCAGAAGTTCAGGCTTACAACACCGGCGCGGCAGGCAACCAGGTATTAAAAAAATTACCGATATTCAACTTATCATACGGTGAACGCATCGGTAATAACGAGGTATGGAACGAGGTGCAAGGTCTGTCACGTCTGGTAAGAAGTTAAGGGAATAAATGCATAATATAATCTATCGTCTTTACGATGCTCTGGGGCTTGAAATTGATGGGGACGATCCGGCTTTAGTGATTGATAACGATTTGACCATTTACTTCAACGAGTCAGAGGATGCGTTAGAGATGTGCTGCCCGGTTGGGCCGTTACCCACGCAAGTCACTCAGTTGCAGAATGTGCTGAAGTTAAATTATGCCAGCTCAGTCGTGCTGGCGACTGACGCCGAGAATACTCTGTTGCTGGCGCTACAGCGTTTCCCTGAAACGTCTTGCGGCGCAGAATTGGAGGCTGGGCTGAATCAGCTAATAACCATTACACGCGATCTGCGTCAAACTCTGATATAAAGTGTTTAACTGGGAACGTTAGAGTACCTGCTGGTCAAAATAGAGGTTTGTTAGCCTACACCAGCGACTGGCTGGTTTAGGCTGATTACTGAGGTTAATGACAACGTGCCAGTAGTGGTGAGAACAGGTCGATCGTAAAGACTTCCATGCAGACTCGAACCGCGCCATTCCTGGCGCGGACACTCTATTCTTCCGCCCGTCTTGCACCTTGCAAGATTTGTGATAAGTGACAGATTATTTTGCTCATTAATAGCTCTGCGAACCAATCTACATCATGAGACTTTCACCGAGTTTTTTATAAATTATATAGCAATATATCTAAACTATTTGGTCTTTAATGGCGTGTCAAAAAGGCAACTATTAATAACATGCTCTATTTAATGGTTTTTATATCAATGCTAAATTGAATTCTATTATTTATATTTATCTTCTGATGATAATGCTTATATAATTAATATTATCAATATCATTGGCTATTCTCATATGGTCTTGCTGTTTTTAGCCTGCTTTGTTAATTAAATCAAATCACTATAAAAGTGACATGGCTGTTTATTTATAAATGTAAACACTATCATCCGAATGTAAATAAAATAAGACATATCAGTTTCTTCTGTCTGCTTCTAATTAGTAGCGAGATTATCTTTTAAAACCATTATTTAATTGCACAAAAATTCTGGCTTTAACAGGCCGATTTTTCGTTCAGTGATTGTGATTATATATCTTATTAAATATTCATGAGAGGTATTATAAATATGGCAATTAATAAAGAGTTTTCGCCTGAAAAGGAAGCCGCAGCATTATTTCTGTTGGATCAGGCGATGGGGTTCACTTATCAGGCTGCACTTCGTGCAGTCACTATTTTGGGGGTAGCTGATCAGCTTACAAATGGGCCAAAAACAGCACAGGAACTGGCGAAGGAACTTAGTGTTGATGCGCAAAATCTGCATCGGGTGATGCGACTGCTTGTGACTCGGGACATTTTCCATGAAGTCGAAGGGCAGCGATTTGCCCTTACTCCGGCGGCAGAGTTTTTATGCACATCGACATCCCATTCGCTACGTGATGGTATTTTGATGCTGACAGATGAAACAATGTGGCGGCCGCTGGGCAATCTGGCAGAAAGCATCAAAGGTCACTCCGTCTTTAAACAGATATACAACATGTCGTTCTTCGAATACTGGTCACAGCCGCAGAAACGCTCGCCAAAATATGATTTCCATACCGGTATGTCTTCTATGTCAGCGGTAGAAAATCTGGCTTTGGTGCGTAGCTATGATTTCCCTGCAAATACGACCGTGGTTGATATTGCCGGTGGTTTAGGCGGATTACTGTTGCAAGTTTTGCAGGCCAATCCCACACTTCACGGTATTTTGTTCGATCAGGCACCGGTTTTGGAACGGCATTGTCTTGGCGAGTTGGGCGATGACTCACGCTGGAAGCTGCAACCGGGTAGTTTCTTTGAAAAATGCCCTCCGGCAGACTTTTATTTGCTTAAATACATTACCCATGATTGGCCGGATGAAAAGACGGCGCAAATACTTGGAAACTGTCGTAAGGCGATGCACCCAAACGGAAAAGTGCTGATCATGGAGGGCATTATTCCTGAAGGTAATGAGCCACATTTCGGGAAATATATGGACCTTATCTTGATGGGAAGCTTTGACGGTGGCAGAGGGCGCACTGAGGCTGAGTTGAAACAGGTGCTTGCCAAAGCTGACCTAAAACTGAATCGCATCATCAAAACCGGTAGCTATCTGTCGATAGCCGAGGCGGTTGCTCGTTAACCATAGCGGTATGATAACGCCGCACACTTGTCGTAATCGCCTTTCCAGCCCGCACTTCATTTGCGGGCTTTTCTCTCCTGTTCATTACTGGCATATATCGGTATCATCTTGATATTAGTAATGCAAATCATTAGCATTACAGCCCAAGGATAATTAAATCCCTACTTTTCAGGAGAGAAAATGCGATTACGTACAGCTCTATTTTCATCATTACTGATGGCAACGGCTATTCTTACCGGGTGTGATGATTCATCTGCGCCCCCTGAAACAACGGCAAAAATTAGTATTGAACATGCGCAGGGCACGACTCAAGTTCCGCTTAATCCGCAAAAAGTTATCATTCTGAATCCCTCGGTATTGGATACTGCCGACGCACTGAGCATTAACGTGGCAGGTGTTCCGCAGACCAGTACCCATTTGCCCGCCTTTTTATCCAAATACAGTGGCTCTGGTTATCTGAATGCTGGCACCTTATTTGAACCGGATTATGAGGCGCTGAGTCAAGCCAAACCTGACCTGATTATTGCAGGTGGGCGCGCTCAAGATGCTTATGACAAGCTTAGCGCTATCGCACCGACTATCTCGCTTGATATTGATTCCCAAAACTTTACCCAAAGCCTGACGCACCGCACTGAGCAACTGGCATCAATATTTGGTAAAGAAAAAGAAGCTAAGGTGCTGCTGGGTAATTTTACTTCTCAGATAAACAGCATCAAGCAGAAATCAGCTAACGCCGGATCAGCAATGGTATTGATGGTCAGCGGTGGCAAAATGTCGGCTTACACGCCTGGTTCGCGTTTCGGTTTTGTATTTGACGAATTGGGTTTCACGCCAGCGGCAACGTTCACTGAAACTGGCCGTCATGGCAATGTAGTGACATCTGAATTTATTCTCAATGCCAACCCGGAGTGGCTTTTCGTACTCGATCGGGATAATGCAATTGGCCGTACCGAAGGGCAATCTGCACAACAGATTCTGGATAACCCGCTGATCCGCAAGACCAAGGCTTGGCAAAACAACCACGTTATCTACCTCGACTCCTCCTCGCTCTATATTGCGGGTGGGATACAAAGTTATAGCCAGTTGATGGATAAAGTGAGTTCAGTGTTGGATAAACAAGCCGCAGCGCAATAATTCTCATCAATGAAAAATCTTAGCTTTGTAGCGGGCCTGGTTATTTTACTGGGCCTGATGATATGTAGCCTATTTATCGGTGCCGGGCATGTCACATTCGCCAATCTCTGGTCTGATCCAGATATGCGTGACATTTTTTTGATAAGCCGTGTGCCGAGGACGATGGCTTTAGTGTTGGCTGGTAGTGCAATGAGCGTCGCCGGTCTTATTATGCAGATGCTGACGCAGAACCGCTTTGTCGAACCCTCAATTGCAGGAACCACCCAGTCAGCCAGCCTTGGCTTATTGTTAGTGATGGTGTTCAGCCCATCGGCCCCGGTGATGGTGAAAATGGTCGTGGCGACAGTATTTGCAATGGGCGGCACCGCGCTGTTTATGCTGTTACTGGCGCGAATGAAAATGAAATCGGCTCTGATGGTTCCGCTTACTGGCATTATGCTGGGCGCGGTGTTTAGTGCTGTCACAACATTTTTGGCGATGGAGTTTGACCTGTTGCAGTCGCTAGGCAGTTGGGAGTCAGGTGACTTCTCCGGCGTATTACAAGGCCGCTATGAATTGCTGTGGATAGTCGGTGGGCTGACACTGATCGCGTGTTTGATCGCCGACCGTTTTACTGTCGCCGGGATGGGGCGTGATTTTTCTGTTAATGTTGGTCTTAACTATCAACGCGTTATGCTGATAGGAATGTCTATCATCGCCATTATTAGCGGAGTGGTAGTGGTGGTTATTGGCGTGCTGCCTTTCCTTGGTTTGATTGTCCCCAATATTGTCAGTATGGCGATGGGGGATAACCTGCGCCGAACTATACCTTGGGTTAGCCTTTGTGGTGGTGGCTTGGTTGTTCTGTGCGACATTATCGGCCGGTTAATTACTTATCCGTTTGAAATACCCGCCAGCGTTATTTTGGGAGCGATAGGTGCATTCGTTTTCCTGTTATTAATTGTTAGGACAAAACGTTATGCAGGCTGAGTATTCTTCAAAAGATCATCTGTCGCAGGATATAAAACTGAGGTTAAGCCGACCTGCAAAGCGATTGCTGCTATTGAGTTCAATTGCACTCGTGGCAATGATTATTTTTATGACGATAAATCTGAGTGGTAATATTCGGTATGTCCTGGTGCATCGTGGCCTTATTTTAGCCACCATGCTTTTGGTCGCATTTGCTGCGGGCATCGCTACCGTATTATTTCAGACCGTTACCAATAATCGTATTTTAACGCCATCGGTCATGGGGCTTGAGGCATTATTCATCCTGATTCAGACAATGTTGATATTTTTTGTCGATGCTAATGGGTTTCGTGTATTGGGTATTACCGGTAAATTCCTCTGTGAATCCGCATTGCTATTACTGTTCTCTGTCTTTCTTTACCGCTGGTTGCTGACGGGGATCGGCATTAATTTGCACAAGGTTTTACTGGTTGGTTTGGTTTGCGGCACCCTGTTTCGTAGCCTTTCCAGCTTGATGCAACGTCTCCTTTCTCCTGGGGAGTTTGCTATCCTTCAGGGGCGTGTTTTTGCCACTTTTACTCGAGCTGCACCCGAAATTATCGCTGTGTCTGCTGGGATTACCTTGATGGTAGGGATTACTGTTTGGCGTATGCGTCACTGCCTTGATATTATTGCGCTTGGTAGAAGTACGGCCATTAATCTCGGTGTTGCTTATCAGAAGAAAATAACCACAATCCTCCTTCTGGTTTCGTTGCTGGTGGCTATCTCGACGGCATTGGTGGGGCCGCTAACCTTTCTTGGTTTGCTGGTCGCTAATCTGGCTTATCAGGTTGTTGGTTCATTCCGCCACCAATATTTGCTGCCTGGTGTTTTTCTTCTCGGGGCCATTACGCTGGTGGGCGGCCAATTAATTCTTGAACGCTTACTGAATATGTCGGGAACGCTATCGGTAGTTATCGAGTTTATTGGTGGTGCTCTGTTTATTTATCTTTTAATAAAAAAGGCTCCGGTATGATTGAAATAAATGGCATTAATAAAAAATACCAAGATACCGCAGTACTCAATAATATAAATGAGAGCATTCCTTCTGGCGGCATTACTTCGATCATTGGCCCAAATGGGGCAGGTAAATCGACATTGTTATCTATTATGAGTCGCCTTCTGGCTCCTGATATTGGGAATGTTCTGTTTAACGGACTTGATGTTGCGAAAACATCCGGTGATAAACTTGCGACTATCCTGTCGGTTTTACGCCAAGAGAATCATTTTACCAGCCGTCTAACGGTGTCAGATTTAGTTGGATTTGGCCGCTATCCTTACTCGAAAGGCAGGTTAAATGACGATGACCGCCTGCATATAAATGCCGCGATGGAGTTTCTTAATCTCCAGCCACTGCAAGACCGTTATCTTGATGAACTGTCGGGTGGGCAACGGCAACGCGCGTATGTCGCGATGGTGCTATGTCAGGACACGAAATATATTCTGCTGGATGAGCCATTAAATAATTTAGACATGAAACATTGCGTTGCAATGATGAAGCAATTGCGGCGTGCTGCTGATGAGTTACAGAAAACTATTATCCTTGTTATTCATGATATCAACTTTGCCTCTGCTTATTCCGACCATATTATTGCCATGAAAAATGGTGAGGTGATATATCGTGGGGAACCGAAGAAAATCATGCGCCCCCACATTCTGGAAGAGATTTTTGATATAAAAGTCAGCATAGAAATGGTACAGGATCAGCATATTGCTGTTTACTATCGTTGAGTGTTTCTACACCATAAATCAGATACGCATGTGGCCGGATATTGGTTAGAAGAGCTATCCGGCAACCTGCATTTTAGTGATGCGACATTTCGTGGATGATATCATCTTTGTCTAAAGAAATAGGATAGAACGTTGGCCAGTTATCCATTTCTTTAAGCAGTTTTTCCTGTGACTCATTACTCATGTAAATATGAAAATGATGGGATTTTTGTGGTTCAATAATATGATCACTAAACTGAACGTATTTGGGGGCTTTTGAATTGACATCTTTGCATTCAAATAAATAACGAACTCCTTTCTTGCCTGAATCATAGTGCATTATTTTAAATCCGGAGTAAGTATATTGGCATGAGCTAACCGATTCCGCAGTATGGAAGTCTATGGTGTTATTCTCAATTCCAATCATATTAATATCTGTAGCATATCCTTTTTTATAATACTCTCTATATTCTTCAGCTGTTTTATCTTTATTCTTTTTGGACTTATTTATCAGAACAGGATCGAGGTCGCCTTTTAATAAATAAGGGTTGATAGATTGCCAAACGCAATCCCAATCACTGAGTGCTCTATCTATAACATTGTTATCTTCGAAAATACCTTCACTGGCTTTGCGCATTGCATCCGATTGTTGATGTTCATGACCATGTTTGCCATGCGCGGATAAATTGAAACTGATTACTGTGGCACAGAGACCCAAGGTGATTAACGATAAATGGGAATGTTTTCTCAACATAGATGGCTCCTAATGAATGGCTAATTATGTAATGTTATACCATTACATTAATGCGGATCAATAGGTAATTTCGGAAACAGGAACCGTAGTTAGACTGTTTAATGATGCCAGATACCGATGAAAGAATGGGGTAAGCAGGTGTTGGATGATCTTTAAGAAAACCATTTATTAACAACTTAACTCCTATCTATTCTTCTTTTATTTACAACTTGTCGGATTATAAAAACTAATCCAAATCCCCGAGTGTCGACCTCGTTGCATTTTTTAAAATAAACAACTGTCTGAATGATCACCTGCACAATTTTTTGCTGCAATCATCACATTAATGCAGTTTTTTGTATCGTAGCATCCTGCCTCATGAGATACATTTCTCTTAGTGATTTTACTCTGCAAGGCTACGAAAAATGAAAATTTACAGTGACTTACCAATAACAATTAATGATGTAATTGATGCGCAGAAAAGACTGAAAGGTCATATCTACAAAACTGGGCTGGCGAGATCGAATTACCTGAGTGAACGTTGTCATGGCGAGATTTATCTGAAGTTTGAGAATATGCAGCGGACGGGGTCGTTTAAGATCCGAGGGGCTTTTAATAAGCTCAGCTCACTCAGCGAAGAAGAAAGAAAGCAGGGGGTTGTGGCCTGTTCTGCGGGTAACCATGCACAAGGCGTTTCTTTATCCTGCGCTATGTTGGGGATTAACAGTAAAGTGGTGATGCCCAATTGTGCCCCTAAATCAAAAATTGCGGCGACCAGCGAGTATTCTGCTCAGGTGGTGTTACATGGTGAAAACTTCAATGACACCATTGCTAAAGCCAGCGAAATTATTGAAATGGAAAACCGAATTTTCATCCATCCATTTGACGATGAAAAAGTTATTGCTGGTCAAGGTACTATCGGACTGGAAATACTCGAAGACCTTTATGATGTTGATAATGTCATTGTGCCGATTGGCGGTGGTGGATTAATTTCCGGTATTGCTCTGGCGATTAAATCTATTAATCCGACAATTAACATCATTGGTGTGCAATCAGAAAATGTTCACGGTATGGCAGCATCCTATTATAGTGGCAGTATTACTAACCATCGTAAAACCAGTACGTTGGCCGATGGTTGTGATGTCTCCCGCCCTGGTACTCTACCATTCGAAATCGTAAAAATGCTCGTTACTGATATTGTGTTGGTCAGCGAAGATGAAATAAGAAGAAGTATGATAGATCTTATTCAGCGGAATAAGATTATTACTGAAGGTGCGGGAGCATTAGCATCCGCAGCATTATTAAGTGGAAAATTAAAAGACTACATCACCGGTAAAAAGACCGTCAGCATTATATCAGGCGGCAATATTGATTTATCGCGCGTATCTGAAATAACGGGATTAGGCAGTATTTCGTAAAACATATTAATAAGGAATTTATTAATGAGTATCGATAATGCTATTACAACCACAACAGAAACAAAAGCAAAAACATGGCGTAAATCAGACACCACTTGGACTTTGGGATTATTTGGCACAGCAATCGGCGCTGGCGTTTTATTCTTTCCTATCCGCGCTGGTTTTGGCGGTTTAATTCCTATCTTAATTATGTTGGTGTTGGCTTATCCCATCGCCTTCTTTTGTCACCGTGCATTAGCTCGCTTATGTTTATCCGGTAGTAACTGTTCAGGCAATATCACCGAAACTGTGGAAGAACACTTTGGTAAGACCGGTGGTGTGGTCATTACCTTCCTCTATTTTTTCGCTATTTGCCCGCTGCTGTGGATTTACGGCGTTACTATCACTAATACTTTTATGACCTTCTGGGAAAATCAGCTCCAACTGGCTCCGTTAAACCGAGGTGTGGTGGCGCTGGCGTTGCTGCTACTGATGGCCGCAGTGATTTATTTCGGTAAAGACCTGATGGTTAAGGTTATGAGTTTTCTGGTGTTCCCGTTTATTGCCTGTTTGGTACTGATTTCACTCTCACTAATCCCTTACTGGAATGCTTCGGTAATTGAACAGGTAGATTTGAGCCAGATTTCTCTGTTGGGGCATGACGGTATACTGGTTACCGTTTGGTTGGGGATCTCCATTATGGTTTTCTCTTTTAATTTCTCTCCGATTGTTTCTTCTTTCGTGGTATCGAAACGCGAAGAATACGAACCGGAATTTGGTCGAGAGTTTACCGAGAAAAAATGTTCTCAGATTATCAGTAGGGCCAGCATATTGATGGTGGCTGTGGTGATGTTTTTTGCCTTTAGCTGCCTGTTTACTCTGTCACCGCAAAATATGGCGGAAGCCAAAGCACAAAATATTCCTGTACTGTCTTATTTGGCAAACCATTTCTCTACGATGTCCGGCAGTAAATCCACCTTTTCTGTGACACTAGAATATGCCGCTTCGCTAATCGCGCTGGTTGCTATTTTTAAATCCTTCTTCGGACATTATCTCGGCACGTTGGAAGGTCTTAATGGCTTGGTTATTAAGTTCGGCTATAAGGGCGATAAGACTAAAATATCCAGTGGAAAGCTCAATCTGATCAGTATGTTCTTTATTATGGGATCAACCTGGTTAGTGGCCTATATCAATCCGAACATCCTGGATTTAATTGAAGCGATGGGCGCACCAATTATCGCCTCACTGCTGTGTCTACTACCGATGTACGCTATTCATAAATTGCCTGCTCTGGCCCGTTTCAGAGGCCGGCCAGAAAACTACTTTGTTACCCTCGTCGGTCTGCTGACCATCTTCAACATCGTCTACAAATTATTATAAGACGGCGCTAAAAGCCCGTGTTTACACAATGAAACGCGGGCGGAGTAATCACATGACATTAAACCCTACAGTTCTGGTTATAAACAGTGGTTCATCATCTATTAAATTTTCAGTACTTACTGTGAGCAATTACGAAACCATTGTATCCGGAATTGCCGATGGTATCGGTACAGAAAAACCTTTTCTGCGGATTGATAAAGTCACTCAGTTTCAACTGGCCAAATGGAATTACGCTGACGCATTAGCCGCGATTACCGATGAGCTGGAAAAACGTGGTGTTAATAAATCAATTTCACTCATTGGTCACCGCATTGCCCACGGTGGTGAAATATTCAGTGAATCGGTACTGATTGATGATCGGGTAGTGGAGGAGATCAAAAAGGTTTCACCGCTAGCACCGCTGCATAATTACGCTAATTTGCACGGCGTTGAGGCTGCACGTCAACTGTTCCCCGGCATCAAGCAAGTGGCTGTATTTGATACTGGTTTTCACCAAACGTTAAAGCCGGAGGCTTATCTTTACGCGCTACCTTACCGCTATTTTCGCGAGTATGGGATACGACGTTATGGGTTTCATGGCACCTCGTATCGCTATGTGGCGGGGCAAGCGGCGAGTTTCCTCGGCCTTGATGGGAAGGATTGCGGCCTGATTATCGCTCATTTGGGGAATGGAGCCTCTGTCTGCGCCGTTCAGGACGGCAGAAGCGTCGATACATCGATGGGCATGACTCCTCTGGAAGGCTTGATCATGGGGACTCGCAGCGGTGACGTGGACTTTGGCGCACTAGCGTATCTGGCACGCCAGACTGGGCAGAGCCTGGATGATCTGGATCATATGCTAAATAAGGCGTCTGGCTTGCAGGGGATATCCGGTCTCTCTGCGGATATGCGCGTTCTGGAGAAAGCTTATCACGAGGGGCATGACGGGGCGCGTCTGGCAATCCATGCCTTTGTACACCGCCTGGCACGGCATATCGGCGCGCATGTCAGCGCGTTACGCCGATTCGATGGCTTGATTCTGACCGGAGGAATCGGTGAAAACTCATCGCTTATCCGTCAGTTAATACTGGAACATCTGGCCGCTTTTGGGATTGATATTGATCACGGTAAAAATAAGCGGCTGCTGCATGGAACTGCCCACGTCATTACTACTGCCCGCTCACGGGTCGTTGTCGCCGTGATCCCCACTAACGAAGAGAGAATGATTGCGCTCGATGCTGTTCGTCTTGGCTATGCACAACAGGACACTGCGGTTCCTGAGGCCGTTTTCTAGTCGTTTGCCACATTAAGAAACCACTCATATCTTGTTTATTGGAGTTCGTTCATGAAGACCGATGTAGATGTAAACAATAAAAAATATGCAGATGCCTGGCTGGGATTTAGCGGAAACGATTGGCACGGTGAGATTAATGTTAGGGATTTTATTCAGAAAAACTATCAGCCATATGAGGGGGATGAGTCATTTCTGTCAGAGGCGACGTCTGCCACGCAAAAGCTGTGGGAACAGGTTATGGAGGGGATTCGGCTGGAGAATGCCACTCATGCCCCGGTTGATTTTGATGATGATATCGCCACCACTATTACCGCTCATGAACCCGGTTATATCGAGTCTGGCTTGGAAAAAATCGTCGGGCTACAGACCGATAAACCGCTCAAGCGCGCGTTACACCCTTTCGGCGGTATTAACATGGTACAAAGTGCATTTGACGCTTATGGCCGTGAAATGAATGCCGATTTCAAATATATCTTTACTGATTTACGCAAAACCCATAATCAGGGTGTGTTCGACGTTTACTCCCCTGAGATGCTCAAATGCCGTAAATCCGGCATATTGACCGGCCTACCGGATGGCTACGGGCGAGGGCGCATTATCGGTGATTACCGACGTATTGCACTTTATGGTATCGACTATCTGGTACGGGAGCGCGAGTTGCAGTTTGCCGATTTACAACCGCAGCTTGAGCAGGGGATTGAGCTGGAGAGAGTGATTCGCCTGCGTGAGGAACTGGCGGAGCATCGCCATGCATTGTTGCAGATTAAGACGATGGCTGCCCGCTACGGTTTTGATATCTCAGATCCTGCCAAAAATGCTCAGGAAGCTATTCAGTGGCTCTATTTTGGTTATTTGGCAGCGGTGAAATCGCAGAACGGCGGGGCGATGTCTCTGGGCAGAACCGCGACATTCCTCGATATTTATATTGAACGCGACTTGGTAAACGGAGCACTGAGCGAACAGGATGCACAGGAGCTTATCGATCACTTCATCATGAAAATCCGCATGGTTCGCTTCCTGCGTACCCCTGAGTTCGATTCGCTGTTCTCCGGTGATCCTATTTGGGCCACCGAAGTGCTCGGCGGAATGGGGTTGGATGGCCGTACATTGGTCACCAAAAACACCTTCCGTTATCTCCACACGCTAGACACAATGGGGCCAGCACCAGAACCGAATTTGACCATTCTATGGTCGGAAGCGCTGCCAGCGGCATTTAAGAGCTATGCCGCCAATGTATCAATCCAGACCTCGTCGTTACAGTATGAAAATGACGACCTGATGCGTGCTGACTTTGACAGTGATGACTACGCCATTGCTTGCTGCGTTAGCCCGATGGTGCTCGGCAAGCAGATGCAGTTCTTCGGTGCGCGCGCTAATCTGGCGAAAACCTTGCTGTATTGCATCAATGGCGGCAGGGATGAAAAACTCAAAATTCAGGTCGGCCCGCAATGTGCGCCAATGACCGATGAAGTGCTGGATTATGAGAGGGTGATGGCCAGTCTTGATGTATTTATGGACTGGCTGGCGGTGCAATACATCAGCGCGCTGAATCTGATTCATTATATGCATGATAAATACAGTTACGAAGCCTCACTGATGGCGCTGCACGATCGTGATGTCTATCGCACGATGGCTTGCGGTATCGCCGGGCTTTCGGTGGCCGCGGATTCCCTCTCGGCTATCAAATACGCTAGGGTTAAACCTATTCGTGATGCTGATGGGCTGGCTGTCGATTTTGCGATTGAAGGGGAATATCCACAGTACGGTAACAACGACGAGCGCGTCGATACGATTGCCTGCGATTTAGTCGAGCGCTTTATGAAGAAGATCAGTAAGTTGCCGACCTATCGCAATGCGGTGCCGACCCAATCAATTCTGACTATCACTTCCAATGTGGTTTACGGCCAGAAGACCGGTAATACACCGGATGGCCGCCGTGATGGTATGCCATTTGCGCCGGGAGCCAACCCGATGCATGGCCGTGATCGCAAAGGGGCGATTGCCTCACTCACTTCGGTCAGCAAACTGCCGTTCAAATATGCCAAAGATGGAATTTCCTACACGTTCTCGATTGTCCCTGCGGCATTAGGCAAGGACTCGGCGATACGTAATAATAATCTGGTTGGCCTGTTGGACGGCTATTTCCACCATGATGAGGCAATGGAGGGCGGGCAGCATCTTAATGTTAATGTGATGAACCGAGACATGCTGTTGGATGCCATTGAACACCCGGAGAATTACCCAAATCTCACCATTCGCGTCTCTGGCTATGCGGTACGTTTCAACGCCCTGACGCCTGAGCAACAGCAGGATGTTATCTCCCGCACTTTCACCCACGCATTGTAATTATCCCCAACCCCCCTTTAACAAAGGGGGTCTCAGACTGCAGGCTAGGTATTTTTCAGTCTTTGTGCGACAGCATTCAACTTATGTTGAACGATTAGCCGCTGTTTCACTTAACGTAAAATAATTCACTTTCCTAATTTCAGCTCCAGTACTCGATCCACAGAGGTAATTGTTTCAGCTCTATGAGCTGTAAGCCGTATAGGTAACTCTAACTCCTTTTCCTTTGGTTCTTACCTAACAGAGCCAACTGAGTTGCCGATGGAGTCAAGCCCATTTTTGGGCAAGCTGTTATTGTGTGGAATAGCAACGCTGGAATCTGACTGATAAGTTAGCCCTTATAGAACCAAGCTTTTAAATGGTTAAATGATGACATTTTTATATCTTCTAATGATATCTAATTTCTAGCCAGTAATACGTATGACTTCAATATAATTCATTAAGAATACACACTGATCCTGTTGAGTATTTTATGCTTGAACTACTTAGTAGTTATGATTCCTACCTACCTCATGGTGAAATGCAATTGACCTGGGTCACATTTATTATAAAATATTTGTAGGAATATTCTCTCTAATAATCTCTTATATTCTTGTTCTTATTTTAATTGAATTTCGTTGGCGCTCTTGTACCGCAATGTCTTACGGTATTATTAATGAGAAATTTCTCAGTTGTCGAGTCGAATAATATATTTATAATGTGTAGGATGTTTACAATTGGTAACATCTTGATGCTTTGTCTTATACAATCAATGTTTCTACACTATATCTCGCGGGTGTTTAATCGATATTTTATTTAAGTGAGAACGCATTTTTATACTTGGTAATTTTATCATGAGAGTGAGCGATGGTATTATCATGATTATTTAAAATAATCCTGTTTTATTCAATGCCATGTGCCTTTCTCTTAGTCGTTTAAACTTATTACGCATTGGTTTAAAAATGGATTTATTAATTTTACATATTTAACATGGAAGTCAGGTTATGTCTAAAAATATTCTCTCCGTATCTATTATAATCATTTTGGGCGGCTACCCGTGTCCACCGTTATTATTGACCATCCTCTTGGTTTATTTGGTGGTCTCTCTTCCGATATTCATAACTTATCGAGGTAGGAATGCTTTCACTGCTACTTATACAGCCGGAGTAACCTATATTTATAGGGCCAGAAAATTTGAGCATAAAGAACATATTTTCCAGATGACTTTTAATAGTATTGATTCCCCCTGTCTTGCCACAACACTAAGGAATATCATCAATACTGTCAGGCATAACTCTAGAATGCCCACTTTACGGAGTGGACTTACATACATCAAATAGTTCTCGCGAATGTCACGTATCGTCGGCATATGCTACCTCTTTGAATGTAAGGTGCGTAAGAGTATTGCTTAAATTTTTAGAGATTTCTCCGATAAATTTTAGTGAATACCTTGCTCTGTCAGTCCTAATTATCTGAGCAGGAATATACATATTCAGATAATTAGAGCTATCACCCTTGAGTCGAAATGCAATGATAAATAGGGAATGTAAGCACATGGATAAATTATCTCTTGCTATTTTTAATAAAAAATATATTTATTATCAGTACCTCTATACATTAGACTCAAGTCACGGTCATCACTCTATGCTTGGTAAAGAAAATCGCCTGAGTCGTGAGGTGAAATCATCTAATAATACATGGTTATATTTATGTATCAGTCAGGTAAGGGGGCTGTTATTGGCAGTGTTATTGTCAATAATAATTGAGAGTAGTGCATATGCGGTAAATTATACAACAACGCAAATTTGCAGTAACGGTCAAACCTGTATTTATACCGCTGCGGACACATTTAACCCCTCATCAAAATCTGCAATCTACGTTATTGATAGTCAGTTACAATTAACGGGGAGTCAGTTGTTCTTTACTGATTCCATTGGAGTTATTTTGGACAATAGCACAGGGGAAATAACAGATGCGATTATTAATGGTGCTACCGATTCGACCTCTGGGGTGAATGTATCAGTGCGAAACTCATCACTGTTAACGCTACTTGGTACAAACAGCCTAACAGGCTCACGTAGAGGATTAAACGCTCAAGGTAATAGTCATGTCATTAGCAACGGTAACCTTGATATAGATATAAATGATCCATTCGCTCTAAACCCAGAAATATCTGGAATAACGAGTTTCGAGGCATCAATCATAGAACTTAATGGTTTGCAAACTAACATTAGCTTGGGGAATTCTCGTATAAATGAAGCTAAGTATGGGCTGTTCGTTGATAGCGGTGGAGTAATAACCACCGATAATGTACAAAGTTTAGTTACTGTCACTACATATGGCACGGGTGGAGAAGCGGCCATAATGGCGACAGGGCTTAACAGCCGTATTAGTTTAGTGAACGCAAATATAAAAACATTAGGGTTATCTGATTCATTATCGTCAGTCAGTGCATATAATTCAGGAAACGTTACTTTCAGCGGCTTGCTTAGCATCGAGTCTCCCTTTTCTAAAGGTGTAGAGGTAAGCAGCGGTGGGGTAGTCTTGTTAAATGATGTAAATATTGCTAATAGTGGTAATCAAGACCATTCAATTTATGCGCAAGGTGATTTATCCAGGGTTGCAATAACCGGATCGGCGAATCTTTGGATTGGTTATAGCAGTATTGCTGTTGATGGTGTACATGCGGATAACAGTAGCCGTATTGATCTCAATGGTACCACTGTTATTAACAATAAAGGGTCCATATCCAGCTCTGGGATTATCGCTACTCATTCGGCTATTATTGATATTACAGGCTCGACACTAATTACAATTTTTGGTGATGATTCATTCGGTTTAGCTGTTTATGACGGTGCATCGCTGCTCGCGCGTAATACTGATTTAGTGATTAATACAACGGGGAGCGGTGCCTCCGCCATCCTGGCCTCCGGTGAAGATACTGTATTAAGTGTTAATGGCGGGACTATTAACACTACAGGCGCTAATGCACATGGTATCAGCGTGACTAATCGGGCTAGTAAGACACTAGATAAAAATATAAACAATATCCTTCCGCATGTGACTATTTCCGGTAGTGGTTCTGCTGTATTAAATGCCTCAGGGATTGCCAGCCATTTAACATTACTTAATACATCATTAAATACGGCTATGACCGCTGGCTTAGATTCGTGGGGAGCTAAAGCAGAGAATGAAGGCTTGATTACCTTAGGAACAAACACAGATACAGGAGGAACTCGCCTCTGGGCCACCGGCGGGATCATTTCACTTAGTGACAATGCAAATGCTGCTGGCTCACACGTCAAGCTGAATACCTTAGGGGTATTAGATATATCGGCCTTCAATGGTAATGCCACGGTAGGCTCTATTGACGGTGATGGTAGCATTGCACTGGGTCGTAATACGTTGATTATCGGCGCAAATAATATAAGTAATAATGGCAGTTTGGTTGATAATGCTGATTATGCAGGTGGCTTCTCTGGTAGTGGTAATCTAATTAAAACCGGCAACCTCAACCAAATCTTGTCCGGTGCGGGTCACATTGTGAGTGATATATTTGTTAATGAGGGGACACTTACCTTTAAACAAAACGGCACCTTCACCGCTACGGGGAATTTCACTACTGCGGGTGGTGCAACAACGGTTATTGGTGCACAACCTGCAATATTACAGGTTGGCGGTGCTTTTAAGCAGCTTGCAAATAGTAACCTGGTTGCTTGGATAGGCGCGTCACCTGATATTATTGCAAATAGTGCAACACTCGAAGGCAAACTAACAATTAATGGATTCAACGCCATTCCTGAGCCGATATTAGCCAGTGCAGTGACCAACCAAAACTACAACTTCATTCACACTACCAACGGCATAACCGGTAATTTTACTAATATAAACAGTATTGATGGTTCATTTATAAACAGCGGGCTTGACTACCTGATTACCAGTGGTTTCGTCGAGAACAGTGGATTAGATTATAACTTGGGTTTCGAAATGGCCTGGACAGAGACTAATCCCACCAATCGGAGAGGTAGCTTCAGTCTGGCCGAAGGCTCTGCTTTTAATGTAGATTTAGTTTTAGCTAATCAACCTGCGAGTAATACATGGTCAGGGCAAGAGCTTATTAAAAGTGGCAGCGGTTTGTTAGTCTTATCAGCAAAGAACACCTATACCGGTTCAACAACAATTACTGGTGGAGAACTGGCATTGAAGGGGGCTGGAAATATATCGACCAGTAGCAATTTGTCGCTAACCAGCATATATAGCCTCTTCGACGTCAGCAGTATTTACGGTACTGATACCACAGTCAATAATTTATCGGGCGTACCTGGAAGCCAACTGGTACTGGGTGGTAAAACTTTAACGGTCAATAATAGCCAAGATACAGGCTACGATGGCAATATAGATGTGAGCGCAGCCAGCTTAGTCAAGGTTGGAAATAGCATATTGACGCTCTCAGGTAATACAGCCTATACCGGTAATACTTTGATCAAACAAGGTCAGCTCGTCCTGGATGGTGTTAAGGGTGGGGGGCAGTTGATCAGTGACATAACCGGATTACAAAATACTCAACTTAGCCTGGTTCGTGGTGCAAGTTTAACGGGTATTATCGATCCAATCGATGTGAGTATTGATAGCCGTAGTCACTGGAATATGACTGGGGACTCTATAGTTAATAAGATGATGTTAGCGGGTAATATCTATTTCTCTCCCGTGAGTCATTTAACGCAAGGGAGATCTTTGGAAGCGGCTAGCTGGGAGGGACAAAACGGAGTTGTAGAGTTGTTCGCTACGTTGAATAACGGGCAGTCTATTAGCGATAAACTCATCATTAATGGTGGGAATGTAACGGGGCAAACCTATATAGCTGTACATAATGCAGGCGGATTAGGGGGACAAACTACGGGAAATGGCATTCTGGTTGTCGAGGGTATTAATGGCGCAAACACCACAGTTCAAAGCAGCAAAGATAGTTTTAAACTTATCGCGCCTGTTTATGCCGGAGTGTACTCTTACAAATTAACCGCGGGTGATGCACAACAACGGGGCGAAAATTGGTATCTCACGAGTACATATTCATATCGACCAGAAACAGCTCTGCTCCCCTCATCTATTGATTTAGTCGGACAAATATGGCAAAGCATGGTCAGTACATTGAACGATCGTCGTGGTGATGTACATCGCGGTAATGATACTGAAATTGGAGTGGGCCAAGCGATTTGGATGCGTTTTATTGGGCAGGATAATCAACGCAACAGTAATGAAGGGGGCAGTACACCGGCATTCCAAGCACATATTAGTGGGCTGGAATTAGGTACGGACCTGTGGAACAGAAAAACGGATGATGATGCTGATAACATTGTCGGTGTTTATACGTCTATGGCGCATGGTAACGCCGATGTAAAAGGTTTTATTGATGGTGGAATGAATATTGACGCAGGTTCGGTAAGTAGTGATGCCTATAGCATAGCGGGCTACTTTACGCGCACAGAGTCAAATGGGCTTTACACTGATACCGTATTACAATATGGGTGGTCTGTAGGGAATAGAGCAAACCGTATTAATGTCAATGGACAAGGTATTACAGCGTCTTTAGAAATTGGTTTTCCATTCTCTGCCAATAAAACATTTTTTATCGAGCCACAAATTCAAGTCATTTATCAAAATATGCAATTCGATGATATCGAATTAGCAGAGACCTCAGTAAGCAGCATTATCAGTGATCAAACAACCGGCCGTATCGGTTTAAGAGGTGTTTGGCATGATGTGACTCTTGGTACTGTACAATGGACACCTTACCTTAAAGTAAATGCGTGGGGTCAAACAGGTGGAAATATTCAGACTGCTTATATGACGGAAACCCATGAAACCACGTTGCAAAACAACTTCAATCACACCACATTGGAATTAGGTGGTGGCACATCACTTGAGTTAAGTCGTACTGTGAGTGCTTATGTACAGGCTAGCTATCGTGATGGGATTAGTCATGGTGGTCATACAACACAAGGTTCACTGGGGCTAAATTGGCGTTTCTAAATAGCTGTTTAATAAATCGATGAGATTGGACACTTTGTTAGCCGTATTAATAAAATGAGAGTGAAAACAATCTTTATCAACGAGTTTAAATAAATGTGTTGGTTCGTCAAGGTATATTAAAACAGAGGAAGAACATACTGAAACACCATATCCAAACTTGTCTGCAACAGACTTCAGGAACAGTGATAAGGGATCAATCCAGTCTGGTTAACATTGATAATGGGGATGCAGCCTAAAATGGGTAATCCATTGAGCAGAAATTACGGTTCCAGATGGTAGCCAATTATTAATAGAGCATGATACGCTATTTTGTCCAATTGATGTTAAGTGAAATTTGTCATGTGGCTTATTGATTTATATGTTTATAGCTATATTAACTTTATGAGGTGCCTTATGATTATTGCTACAATATCTGATAATAATAATATATTTGCTGAGGGGCTTAAGGTTATTTTAGAAACTAGTTTTGAATGTTATTCAATACAAGTTAATATTGTAAGGGACCATAATGGATTGGATGTGTTGGCGTTCTATATTCCTGATGGTAAAGGTAATGTCAAGTTCAGTAGTGATGCACTTAAAATAGTGAATAGCAGTGAATATGTGTCTGATGCCTTTCAGGGAAATAATAATTATATTTATCGTGATGATAAAGTGAATACTATCATATGTAAGTCAAACGTTGTGCTTGGTTTTCTTTTTTTTAGAGTCATCACGGGCTCCGTCTCCTATCAAAAAAAGAACCTAAATCCCCTGTCTGTAGTCGAGAATAGAGTTATTTCATTGATATCAGAAGGATATAGTATGATTCAGATTGCCAAAGCTTTGAACAAAAGTGTGAAAACAGTGAGTTTTCAAAAAAGATCGGTAATGAATAAACTTAACATCACTAATAATGCTGATTTATATACTTGGATTTATCATGAGTTTAACGTATTAGGCAGATAGTGAAGTGGAATACTGAATTTGGCCACCGGCATAGAGGTGATATTGTATTCACTCCCGCTGGACGTATTTTAACCAGAGAGCTTTAGCTATATATTGAATTATGAAGCGCAGTGTAATTAATAAGTGTGGGGCAATTCACTGTGAACAGCCCCATCAATCTATAACAATCGCCTGACATAAATTAGCTGCGTTATTTTCGCGGATTTAATTATATGTCATGGTGAAGTTTGCTGTACTGTTTGCAATACCGGTCCCTACTGCTCCCTCAGTTTGATAATAACGCGCTTTTAAAGGAATGGAATAAGTTGCTTCTGTTGTGTTCACGACAAAAAAGGGAGCATTAAGTGGAATGATGTTATTTGAATTATCCAATAGCTGGACGCCCACGCCGGTAGCTCCACCTGGCGTTAATGCAAGGATATCCGCTGTTCCTGATGACACACCATCAAAAGTGATATTAACGTTAGTATTAATCGAGCAATTAGTCAGGTCAATCTTGAAACTTTTAGCCTCTGATGTACTACCAATATGTGTAAATATATTTTTAGGAATCATCCCTAAGTTCACATCAACGGAGGGGGTTGCCACCGAGCAACCCGAGTTTATGATGGTTCCGCCCGTTAATTTGAACCGTGTGATTGATATACCCATTTGAGTGTCACGAATAGATTCGTCGTATATTAGCCCTGTCGTCAATGCTCCTGACCCCACACTGTCAGACGTCTTATACAATTTGACTTGTACATAAATACCGTTGGGTGCAGCGCCATACTGTACGTTGGGGACTAAATTACTATTTGTAAAAGGAGACGGGGGGAAGACTGTCGTCCTGTCGCCTCTGAGCGTAGTCACTTGTACACCCACCCCTGGAATATTCGTATCCATCATAACGGAGTTTAGATCGGGTGGTGCCAGCGATGAGGGTGTTATAAAGATCAACGTCTGCCACGTTCGACTCCATGTCGCAGAACAGGTGAAATTAACAGGCCAACTTAAATTTCTTGAGCCACTATCAGCAAGCAGGTCACCGACGTTTTTACCTGCGGTATCGATATTTCCGGGATTCCAGGACGCTTCCGTTGAACGATCCCCTCCTCCTATAAATAGACATGCTGTCCTCCCCTGAACGGAGAATAAAAACAGCACTAACAATCCCATTTTTAATAAATAGTTACGATGTGTAGGAGCTTTGCTATTCATCGATATATTTCCTTCAAATAATTATGAGCAATATTCACTGACAAATTGCATCTATGTGGCGAATAGAAGGTGAATTAATAACCTCAGGTAATGTAAAACTCACCTGACAGCGTTGCGAAGTATCGTCCCCCCATTTCACCTCTAAATGCACATTATCGGGGATGCCACTCATATAAACCTGACCTTCGTCCCCAACGATACTGGTGTTGGGCTGTGCGGTTGCTGCAACATCGCTTTGGGTGACGATTGCGCCAAAGGGCACGGGTTTATTCCGGTATTGGAGATTGATTAATACACGGCTACCAACACGGGTTTTAAAATCAGCCAGTACAAGTGCCCCTTGTGTCGGGACTACGTTCTGAACCGCCAGATCGATATCGACATCATCGGCCATCGATTGGGTATCCAGTGCAATACGATTATTGCGGTAGGTACTGACAGAAGACACCACGGTATATCCCCGCCAGTCGGTATAAACGCCGGTATTATTTTCTACCCGCAGACCTTTTGCTCCTGGGGCTCGAACTAATGCTGCGGTATCGCCAAATTGTTGTGAGAAAGTTACACCGTAAGGATGGGCCGCAATGCCGCCATTCAGACCATAATTAAGCTGATGAGAATCATTGCTATAGTTATAACCTGTTCTCACTTCACCATAGGTTCCTTTATAACTCAGATTGGCATTCCCGCTGCTGCCCCCTCCCCGATTACTGTATCCCTGTGAAATGCCGTAGCTCAGATTATTATCAGCTAACGCCGTTCCACTCAGCCCAGCTTGCTGTGCCGTACTTCCACCTTTAGTCGTATTAATACTATAAGTCGCCCAGCTATTAGGCAGCCATCGGCTGAGTGGAATATGCACGCCAAAAGCGAACTGTTGGTTTGCCGCAATATCGCTTCCCGGATTTTGGGTATAGCTGTAACTGAAACTATAATTGATACTTTTGTAGCTCAGATTATATCCAGCCATAATACTACGTTCATAACCCTCTTTTCGCCAGTAGTCTTGTTGATAACCAGAGAAATTAAGCGATCCGAAATCTCCCATTGATTGGCTGATATTGGCCTGTATTTTGCTGCGCTTATTATAATTCGACATACCATTAGTGGTGTCGACATTGCTCCACTCATTCACTTCTTGAAAATCATAATAACCCTCTGTGGAGTAGCGGTATCCAGCCAGGCTAAATGAGGTGCTCGTTACGGCAATATCTTTTGAATAACGGAATCGATAAGATTGCCCTGAATGAGTTGTCGTATCCGGTAATTCTGTATTGGCCTGAATACCATCGAGAGAAATTGACCCCCAGTCATTAAAGCCATAACCGAGGCCCACTGCTATTGCGGTATAGTTTTCTGCAATCAGTGATCCACCATAAACGGTTGTGGCATAGGGCAGGCCATAAATCAGTGTGGCCTGACCAAAATTAGGCGTTTGGCTATTATTATTTGAAGACCGATATTGCCCGGCCGTGGCCGCATATTTCATTTGCCCTTCGCGGAGCATAATGGGCACGGACGAAAAAGGCTGGGTAAAGCTCCGTTCACTACCGTCTGCCTCCCGGATAGTGACGTCCAGATTACCACTGGCTGCGGTCGGGTAAAGATCAGTGATTTCAAATGCGCCAGGGGCGACATAGCTCTGATAAATAATGGAGTTATTCTGACGGATAGTAATCTGAGCGTTCGACTGTGCAATGCCACGAATAACTGGCGCAAAGCCTCTTAAACTGTCAGGCAGCATATTGTCATCGGAAAGCAACTGAGCACCTAAGAATTGCACACTGTCGAAGATATCACCGGGGGATGCAGTTTCCCCAAGCACCAGTTGCCCGCGGAGAGATTGGATATCACGTTGGGCATAAGTATTAATACTGTCCCAATTTTGCCCACCGCTGCTACTGTCAGAATAAGCGGAATAGTTACGTAATCGCCATGCCCCCATATTCAGCCCGCTGCGCAAATTCAGGTAATAACTATTGTTAGCTGCGGACTGATTATTGCTGAGGGTATTCGAACCACTGAAATTATAATCCATCAACAATGCAGTCAGCCCTGAATCCCACAACTCGGGGCTAACGTACCCGCGCGCACGATTGTCCAATGCAGCCTGAGGAATGCTGAGATTCAATCTCTGCTGATTAAAATCAAGACGGCTGCTGGCCTGGGGTATATACAGCCCTAAATCTGTTAATGGCGTATCGGGTGGTAATGCTTTTAACGCGGGAAATGCATCAATTTTCACGCCTATATCACCGAGTTGACGGGGCGTTAACTCCGGTTGTAGCTTGCCATTGATATCGACAAAATTCACCTTCTGCGAGCTAATGCGGCGATCGCCTAAATAAATATCAACCCAGTAGGTACCCGGAGACTGCCCTCCTACTTGAGAAAATTGGCTCAGGTCAGTCAGTTTGTCTGCTCTCCCCCTCATCTCAAGCGATGCCGGGTTGAAATAGTCTTCTGCATTGACAAATATTGGATAGAACATTGCCCCCAGGGTGACCTGAGTACTGATGCAAATAGCCAGCCATGAATACCGATACGCAGGATAAGTCGCTTTAGAACAGGTAGGCGTCGAGTATACAGAGACAAGATTGAGCATGTTTTTCCCTAACCTTCTGCATTATCTTGAAGGGATAAAATTTAAAAAAATAGAACCGATGCGGGCTATAAAACCACGTTCTGCCGTGGTGTGATGCCACCGTAGTCATTGATGGTTCCCCAACTGATCTGCGCTGATGCCCCAATGGGTTGGCTCAACACTTTCTTATCAAAAGGCGACACCATGACACTCTCTTTAATCGGCTGATTATTAATATAGATACGTGAAAATGAAATATAGTAAGGTGTGGGGTTAGTGATTTGTAGCTGATTATTAACACGGGAAAACGTGACTTTCTTATAGGCTTCATTGGCTCCCTTAAACAAATTCTGAGGGCGATAAATTAACTTCATCTTGGAGTTAATAGAAGGTTTACTGCATTTCTTTGTGTGGCGGGAATAGCTTTTATATTAACCCAAAATATCGATTCTTTATCATTAGGTAATGCGCCACCGGTGAGCATAATACGCAGAATATTCTCTTGTTTCCCATCAAGTCGAAACAGGGGTGGGGTTACAATAAATGGCGTTTTTTGCGTATTATTACTGGAATAATTATCGACCCATGACTGAATAAGATAAGGAGTACCCTCATCGGGGTTCCTTACGGCGACGGACGCTTCTTTTTTTGAGCTATCATAAATGAGGCGGGAACCCGTAATAATGACGCCAGCATAAGCTGCATTTGAAATGAACATTAAAGATATAATTTGTACAGCAATCATGCCTATCTTAAGCATCACGTTCTCCTCGCTAATAAATAAGTGGTCTAATTATCCACACACGTATATGGGACACTGGGCATCCATTCCCAGCAGGGTAATAACTTAGTTATAAGCGATTTCGAAAGTTGCAGTGGCGTTAGCACTGCCTGCCGTAACACCCGCGGTAAGTGCTTGATAAGCAGCTTTAAACGTCCATGTATTCGTCCCATCGACCAACGTTTTTGTTAAAGATGCTTGATTTAAAGGAACAGTTGTAGTGCCGTTCTCCTCAAACAGAGCAACAGCAACGTTTGTTGCCTCATCGCCACCATCAACAGTAATGGCGAGTAAATTCGGGTTTGTACTCGCGGTGCCGCTGAATGTGACGGTTGCGGTTGAAGCCGGGCAGTTTTCCAGGTTCAGAACAACATCTTTAGGGGTAGTCTGTGCGCTAGTTGTTTTCAAGCTATCTAATGGGTACATACCGAGTGCTACATTGACGGTATCACCACCACCGACAATGCTACAAAGGGTATCAACAATCGACCCCGTAAATTCGACCGAACCTGTGGGTGCCGCATTAGCACTATTGAGGGTGCTAAATGTAAAAAGGCTGGCGCTAAGGACAAGTAGTTGGATCTTTTTCATATTTAATTTCCCAGAGTAATTAGTATCTATTGATTGAAAAATAGGCACAGTAAATACACCCATAGAGTATTGAATGGGATTAACACTAAATAAAATAATATTGATAAGTCATCCCTAACCATCAGTTTAGGCCAGTAATGAACTTATCTTTACATTGTACGGATGCATGATACAGGTAGCATTACGCCATATATTCACTCCTCTATGGTGGGATTGAAATTCACTGTTCTGTCCTTAATACAGTAGAGCTTACATTATGATAAATAGACTTTATTTAAACATATTGATTGTTCTTTAAAGTATCTCATGTCAAAAATAGAACAAAAAATAAATCACTTTCCACGCTTCAAATAACACACGTTCAAGGCGAATGGCCATATCGCCATAAGCTATTACTTATGGAACATACCATTGAGATAGCAACAGTGTTCGTTTCTTAGGCCATTTATTTTAATAAGAAACAAAAAGAGTTTCAGTCTAATGAAAAATAAATTAACACACCGCACAAATAGCAAAAACAGACTTTGTAGTCACTGTGTCAGGATGTTTTCTGTAAGGCCATGCAATCATCATGGGAATCTGACTTGCTTGGTATCATACTCTTCATGGTAGGTCATTTTTCATTAATGTATGATAATACTAGACTTATCTTAAATTTATGCCAATAAATTTTTAACCAAATTATTGATCTTGATCTGTTTTTTTAGTGTATCGTTGATCTTACCACCCTAAATCTTGGCTATAAAATCCAATTTTATATGTAACATTTAGAGTGTAAGTGTATGCTTTTATTAATAAAAAAAATGAATATTTAGGCGTTTCTACTTAAAAATAATGTGAACACATCTTGTCTTAATACTAGATGTTACAAGTAACATAAATGATAATGAATATCACTAAGAATAATCTCATATCAAATATCTGTTTTTTAGGTGAAATTCAATCCAGTCAGGTTCGATTTGAATGGCATTATAGAATGTATAAGTTAAATGATTTTTTGGCTCGCAAGTATTTTATTGTGTAAGGAGAGTGTGGTAGAGAGCACAGATCTGGAAAATAGAGAAAAGAAATTTTAAAATATAGACATTGACCATCAAATGTGCTGATGTAAACTACTCAAACCATCTTATTGGATGCAGCAACTGACCCGCCCCAGAATAGATACAAAGCTCAGTGAGTAATATTGGGTTGTTGACTACTAATTTTAGGATTCCGCCATGTTGCGGTAAATTCCTACGGTGTAATATAGTTCAACGTCTGATGAGGGCGCATACATTATAACCTCCCCGTGATGCCTTGATTATCTTCCAAGCCTGAACGATATCACTGAATCTATGCTTTTCCGAACGTGCATCACGAAAATAGTCGTTAGCACTCTCTATAAATTTATTTTGAATGAGTGGGCTTCAACGCTGTATTTATAATTCCACGGGTTCAGCAGCCCAGAGTTTTTGATGTTGTGGGTTCGGGATTTACAGCTCTGGCGGCAAAATGGGAATAGCCACTACCTGGTTACGTATTCTCGTAGTGGCTAGCACCTATGATACAAGCGAGCATATTCCGTCGGTAAGTTTGGTTTATTCTCTGATGCTGTTGCCCTGTTTTGAGAGAAAACGACTCCAGCCATCCTCGCGCGAGGAGGGGCGTCTTGCGGGACGTGAAATCAGAGTATAAAACGAGATAAAAAACAGAAAAGCTAATGTAGCGGCCACGCTCATGACACCATTTTGATATTTGTGAGACTCAAGTCTTAACTTTGAATTAGAGGGAATAAATAACTAAATAAAGCAGAGTAACAGAGTGAAAAAGATAAAATTAATTATCATGATATCTTCATTTTTTTGTTAATTTAAACTATTTTGATCGTGTAACCTATTGTTATAAGTAATTTTTACTGTTTTAGATTTAACTAATACATGCGAATAGTGCATGGTTTGACCTGAGTCGGTAAATGCAGTATGCTTCTTTCGCCTTAGGAATATAGACGTGAAAATTTAATCAAGGAAGATTAACTGAGGAATAACCTTATTTTATCAGTGTATTTATGAAAGCCGTTGAGCACGTAAGTGTTCACTTTTTCTGTTTTTGTTGTTTATAGTTTTGTTGCTAGTTAGCAAGCTATGTAAGTATAGGGATAATCTCTATACGGGATTTCTGTTTTTATTATCGAATGTTCGGTGTTTGTTCCACTTTACGGATAGCACATGGATATGCATTTTATTTATCAAGGAGCAGTCAATGAAAAAGTATTTAGTTTTTCCTCTATTAACCTCGGCATTTATGTTCTCAAGCAGCGCCTCTTATGCAGTTACAGGTACAGTGAAATTTACTGGTGAAATATATGAAGCATCTTGCGCTTTGGATGGAACTGTCGGGCCAGTAAAAATGGGGAATTACTCCAAAGCCGATATTGGAACTAAGAGCGCTGTAGTTGGCTCAAGAATTGGCTTTGAAATAAAACTAAAAGATTGCCCCGTTGTTGCAGCAGATAAACTTGCATTGTCGATTAAACTTACAGGCACGGCTGATTCTGACGTTCCTGATATTATTAAATTAGATGATTCTGGTGCTACCGGCGTTGGTATTGGTATTTATAGTGCGACAAATGATTTAATAAAAATCAATGATGTTTCGCATAATTTAGGTCTTGCTATCGCCACTAAAGATATGACTATCCCACTACAAGCTGCATACGTCTCTAACGGCGCCACTAAGGCAGCTGGCCCAGCCAATGCGAGCGTTAATTTTGAGATTGAGTATAAATAACGCCAGCATAATATAATTAATGGTTCGTTCTTATCTTTTACTCAGTACATTTTTCATGTAAGAACGAACTTATTATAAAAAACTTGTTATATATATACAGGGCATATTAAAAATGAGGCATATCCTTTGCTTTTTCATTTTATCTTTATGGTTGACAAATTCTATGGCAGTCGTTGTCGTTGGCGGCACTCGCGTTATTTATAATGGAGAAAAGAAAGAAACATCTATATCAGTAACAAATTCTGGTGAAAATAGGCCTTATCTAATTCAGTCATTTATCAATAGCAATATAAAAGGTGAAAAACCGCCCTTTATCGTGACGCCACCCCTATTCAGGTTAGATGCAGAAAAAGAAAATACGCTACGTATCACACGTACTGGCGGTCGTTTATCTACAGATCGTGAATCAGTTTTTTACCTAAATGTGAAGTCGATACCTTCGGTTAACGAAAGTGAACAAAATACTTTAGTGATAGCAGTAAAAACGCGGATTAAGCTGTTTTACCGCCCGGAAGGTATTAAAGGCAATGCTGAGGAGGCTTATAAATCCCTTATCTTCAGCCAAAGAGGCAATCAACTAGCGATTAACAATCCCAGTAATTACTACGTGACGATTGGGCAGTTAAAAGTGGCCGGTAAGGTGATTCCCAATGTAGATATGATTGCGCCAAAAGAAACCATGTATTATCTCTTACCATCCAGACAGCCAGGATTAATCAGTTGGAATAGTATTAATAGCTATGGTGGCATTAGTGCGGAGATAACAAAGGATCTGCTTTAACAGGAATATGCAAGATCAGCAGGAGGCTGAGAGAGTTATGTTTAATACAAAGCAAGATGGTGAACAATCATTTCAATATGACTTCATTTTGGTATTTTCTCTTTGCTTCTTCATATTGTTTTCACTACCTATTTACGCACAAGAGCATTTTCGGGTGTCAGCATTAGAATTAAATAACGCTGAACAACCAGTTGTTGATTTAAGTGTGTTCTCCATCTCTGGTGGGCAGTTACCCGGAAAATATCCGGTTATGATTATGCTTAATGGCAAAGAGAGAGAAGTCATAACGATTAACTTTATTCAACTACAAAATAACACTCTATCACCACAGTTAACCGTGGGTGATTTAAAAAACTTGGGTGTAAACTTCTCTGATTTCCCGGCGCTGACAGAACTATCTGCTGAAGATATTATTAATGATATCAGAGAATACATACCACAAGCATCGACGACGTTCGATTTTTATAGTCAGCGGTTAGACGTTAGCATTCCGCAGGCAGCCTTGGATTATCAAGCCAGAGATGCGGTTTCACCTCATTTATGGCAACAGGGGCAATCAGCATTGTTGATGAGCTATGATTTTAGCGGCTCTGATAATCATAATGATATTAAAAATAGCCAAAGTTATTTTTTAAATTTACGCAGTGGAGTAAATATTGGCCCTTGGCGGTTGCGTAATCAATCTGTCTATAACTACGACTCGGGTGACAAAGCAAATAAAAGTAATCTATCTACCTTAGGTAGCTATATCCAACGAGACATTCAACAGTTAAAAAGCCAGATGACGATTGGTGAGACTTTTACTGCTGGCAATATATTTGAAAGTATACAGTTTACTGGTGCCTCTATTGCCTCTGACAGTTTAATGCTGCCAGGCAGTCAGCGTGGTTTTGCACCCATTATTCGTGGTATTGCCCAGAGTAATGCGCGGGTTACCATTCGCCAAAATAATTATATTATTTACGAAAGCTACGTTTCTCCTGGGCCATTTGTTATTACAGATCTCTATTCCACCTCAGGTTCGGGTGATCTTGATGTGACGATTACAGAAAAGAACGGTCAGCAACGTAAGTTTGTACAACCATTCTCGTCGGTGCCAATGATGCAGCGAGAAGGGCAATTAAAGTATCAGTTTACGTTCGGGCGTTATCGCCATGCGAAAGCTGAGGTGAATAAGCCTTATTTTAGCGAAGCGTCGTTTATTTATGGTTTCTCAAATCGGCTAAGTCTGTTATCTGGCACGCAGATTGCAGATAACTACAAAGCCTTAAATGGGGGTATCGGCCTTGGATTGGGTGCTTTTGGCGCGTTCTCACTGGATACGACACTCGCAGACACTCAGCTTCGTCATAATATACATAAACAAGGGCAATCCTACCGTATCCAATATGCCAAAAGCATTGAGGCAACAGGGACATCACTGACACTGGCTGGGTATCGCTATTCTACTTCTGGCTATTATTCATTTGCTGAGGCAAATGAATGGACAGAAAAAAAAGACTCCAGCCGTGGCCAAAATAAGCGTAGCCGCGTGCAGCTTACCTTAAGTCAAGGCATGGGAGATTTTGGTAGTTTGTATTTATCTGCCTATCAGCAAGATTACTGGGGAATGCAGGGTATCAACCAATCATTATCTGCCGGTTATAACATTAATTATGCCAGAGTTAGTTATGGATTAAATATTGCTTATAGCGACAATGCTGAATCTGTTCAATTTAATAATAAGCAGGCATCTTTTAATGTTTCTATCCCATTGGATAAATGGCTACCGGGTGGGTGGGCAACCTACAGCGTCACTATGAATAACCGTCGGCAGAGAAGCGAGCAGATTGCTATTAATGGCACCGCGCTTAAAGACGCTTCTTTGTCATATGGTATTACAGGGAGCGAAGGTAATAATCAGACAAGTTCAAGTGCTGGCGCTTCATTAGGATATATCTACTCATCTGGCCGAGGGAATATAGATTATAGCTACAGCAGTAACAGTCGTTTACTAAATTACGGATTATCTGGTGGTATCGTGGCTCATCAAAACGGTATTACTTTATCCCAGCCACTGGGTGAAACTGTTGTATTGGTCAACGCCGTCGGAACGGCAGAGACAGAAATTCTAAATCATCGTGGAGTCAAAACAGACTCGCGCGGTTATGCCGTTATTCCTTCGGTGGAACCTTATGCCCATAACCGTATTACGTTGAATACTGAAGCGCTGGCTGACAATGTTGATATCGATAACGCCGTACAAAATGTTGTGCCAACCCGTGGCGCGGTGATATCTGCCGATTTTCGTGTCCGTCAGGGATACCGTGTATTGGTGACATTGCGCTATAACGGTAAACCCGTCCCTTTCGGTGCCAGTGCCGTATTAACCGATAGTAGTAGCAGCGGAATTGTTGGCGATAACGGTGAGCTTTATCTCAGTGGTGTGCCAGAAAAAGCCGAAATAAAGGTGACATGGGGTAAAGAGAAAGGACAGCAATGTTATGTAAAAACTGATTTATCTGCATTATCACAAAACTCGGGTGTATTACAGATTGCTGCCGATTGTCGTCATTAAAAGGATTTAAGTATGTTTACGTTAGAGAGATTTATCTTCAATAGAATAAAAGTGTATGTACATACTCTTATTTATTCAATAATTATCATTTTTATCTGTTATTCATCATTGGTTTTTTCTGCTGTTCCCAATTGTTCGGCTAGTAATGTATCTGTCTCCTTTGGTGATATTTCGATACGTAATGACGTTAAGGTCGGTGATGAATTTGGGAAGGAAACTGTAGAATCAAACATAAAGTGTGATACCTGGAAGGAAATGCGGATGTTTGTAGACTCGGCATCTAGTTCAGTATCCCATGATAAACTTTTTGAGACGGCGATTCCTGGCGTAGGTATTAAATGGGTGACTGAAAACGAAAGTATGAAACGGCAGACCATGATTATAGGGGGTGTTCGTGGGCTAAGTACACAGATTAAATTTAAAAACACCTTTTCTTTAATTAAAACTGGGAATATAGTTTCCGGGAATTCTGACAATATCATTATAAACATGAAATATAAACAAGGTGGAAAGACAAGAGGCAGTCTATTTTCATATAATATTGACGTGTTTAGCGTAAAGGAGAAATCTTGTGATATTCTTACGCCAGAGTTTAATGTTTCTATGGGGGCTGTATTAAAAAGTCACTTTACAGGCAAAAATAGTGCTATCGGGGAACGGGCATTCAATATTGATGTGAGATGTAAAGGACAGCCGCAAGCGAGCATTACCTGGCAGGGAGGGGGTACAGATGGGGTAATCAATGCTGATACCACATCAACCTCAGCAGGCGTGGGTATCCAGATCCTGGATGGTGATAATCCTTTGGAGTTTAATAAAGAGATTGCTCTGGGTAATATCGACACAGAGAGAAAACTATTTTATAAAGCAAAATTCTATCAAACAAGTGACCGCGTTTCTGCTGGCAGTGTTAACGCGACAGCGACTTTTACCATTGATTATAAGTGAATATCGCAAAACACTCAGTATCTGTATATCCAATATCCTATCCCCAAAACTGCAGCCATATTTAGGATGACACTGAGCATAAACCAGGTTCTGAAAGGTTGTTTTTGAGTTTTGTGCCGGAACAACTGCTGACCGATGAATCCACCAATCCAGCCGCCCATGAGACCGAACACTAATAACGTGGTTTCCGGCACTCGCTGCCAGCCTTTGCGTGCTGCTTGTTTGTCTGCACAGTATACCAACAGCGTTAACAGATTGAGGAACAGTAACCCCATCCAGGCGGGGCTGGGAAAGAACAGACTGGCGAGTAACGCCAGACCCAGAAGGGTATAACAAATAAGGTTGGTTCTCATCTCATCGGACTTCCATATCAAAAGGATCGACACCGCAGCGATGAAATCACGGGATCGCAATCTAAAATCTGTTCAAGCCTTGTTAGGACGTTCAAGTGTCGCGGTTACTCTGGAATATGTTGAGGGAAATATAGACAATCTCAGATTGGCGTTAGAAGAGACGTTTGGGTGATAAAGACAATCCTAATAGGACAATTAATGATCGAAAGAAAAAGGTCCCCCCAGGCTCTTATCGGGGATCGACTCATGTGGCAATAAACTGTAAGCAATCATCATTGGATGGGCGAACAAACCGAAAAGTGCGTAGCACAATCCAGTTTTATCGTTCTGTATGTTCAATCAGTATCTATACGAACATGATTCCAACGGGCAAAAAGCAAAAAACCAGCCGTTAAGCTGGTTTCTTTAAATATGGTGCCCGGACTCGGAATCGAACCAAGGACACGGGGATTTTCAATCCCCTGCTCTACCGACTGAGCTATCCGGGCAACGGGGCGCATTAAACCGTATTGGCCGCTGATCGTCAACGAGTTTATAGCTTAAAACCACTAAAACTGTGTTGAACGCTCTCTTTTCAGACAAAATAAGAGAAAATCATCTCACAATAGCGATGAAACCCTGTCATTTATAACTTAGCCCAGCGCGCCATTTTTACGGCATTGAGCGACTTCCAACACATCTTCAGCCAGACGTTTGGCGACTTCAACATCGACGAGTTGGCGCTTCACCAGCAACTTACTCAAACAGCCTTCCAGAATCAGCTCCATCTGCTGGGCGACCATCTCTGCGTCATCAGCTTCCATCTCATGCAGCAACTCCAGCGTATAGCTTAGTGAGGCTTCTTTTTGTTGCTCCGCCAATTGGTGGATAGGGTGATCATTCGCTGGATAAAAACTACATGCAGCAATAAATAAGCAGCCTGGATAGCGCTGGTTTTGCACTTGCTCACTGAGTGTTTGGTAGCGAGCGAGTAATTTCTGTTTGGGTGATAAAGTCTCGTCCAGTTGCAATTGACGCCGCCAGATGTCTATCTGCTGACCGTGGTAGCGCAGGCAGTCATATAGCAGTGCCTCGCGATCGGGCCAGAAGCGGGCCAGGTCACTGGCCTCGACTGACACTTCTTTTGCCAGCATTTCCAGCGTGGTATTTGCCAACCCTTGCTGCTCTAACAAATTGAGCGCATTGCTTAAAACTTGTTCACGTTGCACGTTGCTCTCCTCCAACCTCTAACTGGCAAGTGTGATTTACCACCACCTATTGCGCAAATAAATGCATTGGCGTTTTCCGCCAGCTGACCCTCTACCTTATCACTACTGTGGCGAGATTTTTCTAACTCTTTGTCCTTTCGCTGTTTACTAATTTATAACGGCAGCATTACAGCATGACTTTTGCCATCCAGTAGTTTGTGAAGCAGGGCGCTTTTTATTGTGCTTTCGCCTATAAAAATGCGCCAATAATTGATTATTTCTGTTCTGCGGCCCGATGGCTTCTCGGAACGGTGTTTCTATAATGTTTACCGTGAATGACACAACGTCTTGCATCCAGCTTGCGTTCCAACCGGGCGTTCTATCTGAAGGATCAAAATGAGTAAGCAAAATTTTCCTAATCAGTTCCGCCGCAACCTACAACAAGGGCAAACCCTTATTGGCTGCTGGAGTGCCTTGACAAATAATATCTCGGGCAGCCAAATCATCCGGAAGTGCAAAAGTGATTCGCCATATTTTTACCGCGCCAAAGCCTAGGGTAAACCGAGTGGCATTCTGGCTCCGGCTGAAGCGGATGCCGCCGTTATCTGGAATGGGGGCAACGTTCGTGGTCGTATGCAGTGATTTGGGGGTGTTTCGCAGCGCTACCCAAGCATTGTGCGACAAGTTTAAAAAGTAATGATGAGAGTTTAGTGCCGCCGTGTTGACGGCCATCCGACTTAATTAAGGAATAACAAATGAAAATTGCTTTTATTGGTCTGGGTATTACGGGAAAACCAATAAGTAAACATCTGCTGAAAGTGGGTTACTCATTAACTGTTTTTGATCGTAACGCTGTGGTACTGGATGAATTAACTGCTGCAGGTGAGCACCGTGTTGGAGGCCAAAGCACCGATAGTAATGGATTGTAATGTCAATCCAGGCTTCCGTATCGATTTACATATCAAAGAATTGGCGAATGCATTAGACCCCTCACTCGGTATCGGCGCGCAACTGCCCTTGACCGCTGCGGTGATGAAAATGATGCAGGCACTTAAAGCTGATGGATTGGAAAGTGCCGATCACAGCGCGCTGGCCAAGGTTGAAGTCACACGTTAATCAGTAATTAGTGTTTACGATGGCCGGCGTGCTGGGTTAAATGGCTATACTGGTAACTATCCCAACGCTCAATGCGGATCATTCATGAAATTGAATCATTTATGAAAATAGTCATTGCCCCGGACTCTTATAAAGAAAGTTTATCCGCGCTGGAAGTGGCGGTGCAGATTGAAGCGGGTTTTCGTACCCAATTTCCTGATGCGCAATACATTAAGTTGCCGGTTGCCGATGGCGGCGAAGGTACTGTGGACGTCATGGTCGCGGCGACGGCTGGCAGAGTGATTAAGGTGATGGTCACCGGTCCGTTAGGTGACAAGGTTGATGCCTTTTACGGCGTATCCGGTGATGAGAAGTGCGCATTCATTGAAATGGCGGCAGCCAGCGGGCTGGCGTTAGTTCCACCCGAACTACGCAATCCATTAAAAACCACTTCATATGGCACCGGTGAATTAATCGGCCATGCGTTGGGTCAGGGCGTTAAACATATCATTATCGGCATCGGTGGCAGTGCTACTAACGACGGTGGCACTGGAATGTTGCAAGCGTTGGGTGTCAAACTGCTGGATAAGCAGGGGATTCAGATTGGTTTTGGTGGCGGTAAGCTGATGGATCTGGATGCAATTGATATGTCAGGGCTGGACCTGCGAATTAAGCAGTGTCAGATTGATGTTGCCTGTGATGTCACCAATCCGCTGACCGGCAGTGAAGGCGCTTCTGCTATTTTTGGGCAACAGAAAGGGGCGACACCAGAGATGGTGACCCGGTTGGATCAGGGGTTACTGCATTACGCTGGCGTGATTAAGCGTTGTCTTGATACTGACGTCGATCAGGTGGAGGGGGCAGGTGCAGCCGGTGGCCTGGGTGCGGCGTTACTGGCGTTTTGCGGCGCGACCTTAAGCCCCGGTATCGATATTGTGACCGATGCTCTAGGGTTGGATGCATTAGTCAGGGATGCGACTTTTGTTATCACCGGCGAAGGGCGTATTGATAGCCAAACTATTCACGGCAAAGTACCAATAGGGGTTGCCCGTGTGGCTAAACGTTATAATAAACCGGTGATTGGTATTGCTGGCAGCCTGACGGATGATGTTGATGTAGTTTATGAACATGGTCTGGATGCGGTATTTAGCGTGATTTACAGTATTTGTACTCTGGAACAGGCGCTGGATAACGCGGCGGCAAATGTGTTTATGACCGCCCGCAATATCGCAGCAACATTGGCGATAGGTATGGCGGCCAGTAAAACATAACTGTTGTTCCATTTGGGCTGATCACTGATTGGCCCTGACTCTTCCTACCGCCACTCACTATTGCGCTGCAAAACAGAGCCGCTGCTGATTTTTCTGTGATATCGACTGCAACTCTCTCTTACCGAACTCTAACTGGGGTATTTGTCCAATGTTCCAGCCATGAATAGCGCATATGCTGATGTATTAGCCCAGATGGAGGCCCTATGAGCGTATATAGCCTTGATCCCCGGCTCGCACAGGATAACCGAAGCGGATGTGAAACAGGTTATTGATAGCATGGTGACTGATATCATTCAGTTCGATGTAATGCATTGATTATATGATTTTCTACCCTGCCTTATTTTGGTAAGCAGGGTGAAGTTGCATTAAAACGTGCCTTATAATTTCTGATTGCTTTGTAAGTGCTGCAAAAATGCTGATGCATTCATAAAGCCGGTCACTCTGGCAGTAGACACTTCTTTGCCCTGCGCATCAAAGAACAGGATAGTTGGAAGGCCCAACACGTTCAGTTCCTTCAACATCGCCGCATGTTCGGTACTGTTAGCCGTGACATCCGCCTGAATGAGCACGGTATCTGCTAACTGGCGCTGAACATTGCCATCGCTAAAGGTATATTTCTCAAACTCTTTACAAGCTACGCACCAGTCTGCGTAGAGATCCAGCATCACCGGTTTACCCCGCGCTTGGGCTAATGCTGCGTGTAATTGCGGCAAATCAGCTACTGGCTGGAAGGCTAAGTGTTTGATTTCACTCTGCGGTGTGTTGCCATTAAAGGCCCAGTCTTGTAACGGGCGGGCGGCGACCAAGAGTGCGGCTAACAGCAATAACTGGAAGGCTCGTGCCCAGCCCGAGTGTGCTTTTAGACTGAGCACAAATGCCCAGCCGAAGAAGGCCACTGCTAGCAGGCTCCATAAACGTAAGCCCCAGACATCACCCAGCACCCTTTCCAGCAGGAACACCGGCAGCGCCAGAATGACAAAACCGAAAGCTTCTTTAACGTATTGCATCCACGGGCCGCTGCGTGGGATCAGCTTATTGCCGAACAGCGTTACAATCACCAGCGGAATACCCATACCTAATGCATACAAATAGAGCGTGCCGCCACCGGCCAGCATATTTCCGCTTTGGGCGATATACAGCAGAATGGCGCTGAGTGGCGCGGTGGTGCACGGTGAGCAAATCAGCCCTGCCAGTGCGCCCATCGCAAAAACACCGGCCAGTGAGCCACCGCGCTGGCTACTGCTCCACTGTACCAGGCGGGTTTGCAGTGACGATGGCAGTTGCAATGAATACAGGCCAAACATCGATAATGCCAATAACACGAACAGCACCGACAGCCCAATCAATACATACTGATGTTGTAGTGCCGCCTGAAATTGTAACCCCGCCGCCGCCACTACCAAGCCGAGCAGGGTGTAGGTCAGCGCCATTCCCTGCACATACACCACCGCCAGTATCAAGATCCGCCGCTGGCTATGTGGCTTCTCGCGGCCAAGAATAATGGCGGAAATCAGTGGGTACATTGGCAGTACGCACGGTGTAAAGGCGATACCGATACCAATCAGCAGCGCCCAGAGCGGTGAGAAGGGTAGTTCAGCGGGTACTGGCGCGTTATCGTTGAACGGTTGTGTGGTTTTTTTTGCATCAATCGATGGCGAATCAATGGGTTGTGACCCGATAACTTGCGATTTTTGCGCTGGCTCAGAACTGGCCGGGATAGCACTGAGTGGCACTATCCGCGTTTCCGGTGGATAACAGAAACCGGCAGCGGCACAGCCTTGATAGGTCACACGGAGGCTGGCTCCTTGCTGTGCCTGCGTAATAGGGATTTTCAGTGTTAGCTGTTGCTTGAAAATCGCCACTTCACCGTAGAATTCATCATGATGCGCAATGCCCTCCGGCAGAGTAAAGGCCGCAAGAGTGGCATTTTGCGGCACAATCTTTATTTGCTGGCGATACAGGTAATAATCGGGGTGAATTTGCCAGTTTAGGGTGAGTTGGTCACCTTGTTGGCGAAAATCAAAGGCAAACGCCTGATCAACCCGAATAAACCGGCTCTGGCTACTTTTTTGGCCAAAAGAGGAGTTATCACCAAACAGCGAAGCCTGCGCACTGTACGGGGCGAGCAATACGCTGCACAGCAGCAGAATCAGAGTAATGAAGCGTTGAGCCATGACAGGTAATCTTTGTCTCCGTCCCGTACCGGCAGCACCAGTAATTCCGGTGTCTGGTAGGGGTGATGTTGTTTGATATAACTGAGAAGTGCCTGTTGATGGCCTGTATTGCTCTTGAACAAGAGTTGGACTTCATACTCTTGTTGCAGCTTGCCTTCCCAGTAGTAAATCGAGGTCGCACCCGGTAATAGTGTCGCGCAGGCGGCCAGTTTCTCCCCCAATACCTGTGCGGCTAAATTCTGTGCACTGGCTTCATCGGGGGCGGTGCACAATACCACAATTGCATCACAAATAATTGCATCACAATCAGACATCTTAACCTCGGCGGTTGCACGGATTTTACAAACTATAACGCGAAGTGGGGCCGGCCAGAAGAGGATTTATGTCACGGTGAGATAGATGCGATGGATATCGCAAATGAGAGTGGGGCGCATCGCACGCCCCATTTACAGATGATAAATTACAGAACCAGGCTGCCCATCACAAAACCGAAGCAAACGGCCAGTGCTACCCCGATGGTGCCAGGGATAAAGAACGGATGGTTAAACACGAAACGGCCAATGCGCGTAGTACCAGTGTCATCCATTTGTACTGCTGCTACCAGTGTTGGGTAGGTAGGCAGAATAAACAGACCAGAAACTGCTGCGAAAGAAGCAATTGCCGCCAGTGGTGAAACGTTCAGCGCCATTGCCATAGGCATCAATGCCTTGGCTGTTGCAGCTTGGGAGTACAACAGAGCAGAACAGAAGAAGAAGATAACCGCCAGCAACCATGAGTGGGCCTGAATCAGGCTACCCGCAGTTTCTTTAATCCACTCCAGGTTGTGTTGTACAAAGGTATCGCCCAACCAGGCCACACCGAGGATACAGATACAAGCACTCATACCGGCTTTAAACGTACTGGAGTTCAGCACGGCATCGGTATCAACCGAACATACCAGCGTGGTGATGGTCGCTACACTCAGCATGATGATCAGGATAGCGTTAGTGGTGTTCATCAGCGGAGTTGCAACCAGACCCACACTTGGGCTGTTGATAATCGCGTAGGCAACCACACAAAGAACGCCCGCCAGGAACAGCAGTACTGAAGTTTTAGCCCGTGGCTTAATCACTTTTACTGTGTCGCCACGCAGTGTCACCAAGCCTTCTTCCAAACGTTTGATGTAAACAGGATCATCAGACAGCTTAGAGTTAAAGCACAAGGAGACGATCAGCGACATCAACAATACCGCACACAGGGTCGATGGGATGACGATCATCAGCAGATGTAAGTAGCTAACGCCGTGACCTTCCATCACAGAAGACATGTAAACTACCGCCGCCGAAATTGGTGATGCAGTAATGGCTATCTGTGCGGAAACCACCGCCGTGGAAAGAGGGCGGCAGGGTTTGATGCCTTGTTCTTTCGCCACTTCAGCAATAACCGGCAAAGCAGAAAGAGAGATGTTGCCTGTTCCGGCAAAGATAGTCAGAAAATAAGTGACCAGCGGAGCAAGAATGGTGATGTGTTTTGGATTCTTACGCAGCAATTTTTCAGTTTGTTGCACCAGATAATCCATACCGCCCGCAACCTGCATTGCCGCAATGGCAGCGATAACGGCCATAATAATTGAAATTACATCGAACGGAATGCTACCGGGTTTGACGCCAATAATGGCTAAAACCAGAACACCAATCCCGCCTGCAAAACCGATACCGATACCACCCAACCTGGCCCCTAAAAAAATGGCCAGCAGAACGATGACTAATTCTACGGCTATCATAGTGTTTACTCCTTGTTTTTTATTGGAAACTACTTGTTTTAATTATTGACTAAAAGTTAATGAATTGTGTTTGCCAGAAAGTAAAAAGGCACGCTGTCCAGAGGATCTGCGTGCCTTTCAGGGCTACCGGATGACTATATTATTGTTCATTTTCATCGGTATAACGTTTCGCTTTATACGCCGGGTGCATCAGGTTCTCAACAGAGAAAATGTCGTCCAGCTCGGCTTCAGTCAATAAGCCGCGTTCCAGAACCACTTCTCGCACATTTTTACCGGTTTCTGCACAGATTTTACCCACGATGTCACCATTATGGTGGCCAATGAATGGGTTCAGATAGGTGACGATACCGATGGAGTTAAAGACGTAACGTTCGCAGACCTCTTTGTTGGCAGTGATGCCGTTAATGCATTTTTCCAACAGGTTATAACAGGCGTTTGTCAGAATATGGATGGACTCAAACATTGCCTGACCAATCACCGGCTCCATAACGTTCAACTGGAGCTGGCCTGCTTCGGCCGCCATAGTAATGCAAGTGTCGTTACCAATCACCTTAAAACAAACCTGGTTAACCACTTCAGGAATAACCGGGTTAACTTTAGCGGGCATAATAGAAGAACCCGCCTGTAATTCTGGCAAGTTAATTTCATTCAGGCCGGTGCGAGGGCCGGAAGAGAGCAAGCGCAGGTCATTACAGATTTTTGACATCTTAACGGCCAGACGTTTCAGCGCACTGTGTACCATGACGTAAGCACCACAGTCAGAGGTTGCTTCGATCAGATCTTCCGCTGGGACGCAAGCCAACCCACTGATTTCAGACAGTTTTTGTATTGCCAGTTGTGAGTAACCTTCAGGTGTATTTAGCGCAGTACCAATCGCGGTTGCACCCAGGTTAACTTCCAGCAGCAACTCTGCGGTACGTTGTAGGTTTTTGGTTTCTTCTTTTAATAACACCGCGAAGGCTTTGAATTCCTGGCCCAGCGTCATGGGTACTGCATCCTGTAACTGGGTACGGCCCATTTTCAGGATTTTCTCGAATTCTTTGGATTTTCTTTCGAAGCCTTCTTTTAACTGATTGATGGCATCGATAAGCTTCATGATGGAAGCATAAACCGCAATGCGGAAACCGGTTGGGTAGGCATCGTTGGTGGACTGGCATTTGTTCAGATGGTCGTTAGGATTGAGGTATTGATACTCTCCCTTCTGGTGACCCATCAGCTCCAGACCGATATTGGCCAGAACTTCGTTGGTATTCATGTTTAAAGAAGTACCGGCACCGCCTTGGAACACATCAACCGGGAACTGATCCATACACTTCCCTTTATCCAGGACTTCATCACATGCCTGAATAATGATATCCGCGATCTTGCGTGGGATAGTGTGCAATTCTTTGTTCGCCATTGCCGCTGCTTTTTTAACCATTACCATGCCGCGTACAAATTCTGGAACATCACTGATCTTACTGTTACTAATATAGAAGTTTTCAATCGCACGCAGGGTATGAACACCGTAGTAAGCCTCTGCGGGGACTTCTCGTGTACCTAACAGGTCTTCTTCAATACGAATGTTATTTGACATGAGAACCTTCTCTAGTGTGCTGTCTTGTTTTGTATTTGTTAACTAAATTATGCCGCCGTGGGCGATATGTTGATGCCGTGATGAACCCATAGTGCGGAAAGATTAACCATTCATCATATCGCTGACAGGATCATATGCTGCTTGGCGATAAAAAGCCTTGAACTAAGATCACTATATGGTCGGATTTAATTAAGATGATCTGATATCTGTGATTCCTCTCACAGTTAGATTAATTAGTAATAAAAGTAGTACCCCTGCTTGAAAAACGCACCTACCACCACCACTTCACTGTAGTCGACCCAAGTTGAAGAGGGGCGCTGAGGCTAAAATCCGCCAATTAGGGGGAAACGATATCAGCGTCGAGGGGTTAAGGTTTTCATGGTATCTGTCAGGCGGGTTTCACCCGGTGAGGGGTACTGAGTGAGTTGAATAAGGAGAATGCGGTGCGTTGGTTACCGTTAGCGCTGATATTTTTATTGGCATATATAGAAATATCGATATTTATCAAGGTCGCAGCCGTGCTGGGTGTGCTGGTTACCCTGTTGCTGGTGATCTTCAGCTCTTGTGTGGGGATCTCGCTGGTGCGTAACCAGGGGATAAAAACCTTTATGCAGATGCAGCAGAAACTGGCGGTGGGTGAAAGCCCGGCGGCAGAAATGGTCAAAAGTGTGTCGCTGGTATTGGCCGGTTTCTTACTGCTCATCCCCGGCTTTTTCACTGATTTCCTTGGTTTGTTGCTGTTGTTGCCACCGATTCAAAAATCGTTAACGCTGAAGTTAATGCCGCATCTGAATATTTATCGCAGCGGTGGTTTTAGCGCGGGTAGCTCTAATAACCAAGGCGCTGGCGGAAATACCTTTGATGGCGAGTTTCAGCGTAAGCCTGATGGCCGCTTCACGGTTGAGCATCGTCCGGATGAGGATGATAAATCGACAAATGATCGTTTTAAAGATGACAAGTAAGGCGCCAGGTCTTTCTAATAGCCTGTTTATTAATTATAAATTCCCAAAGTAAATCACAGTGCCTGCTTTGGTGGGGCAGCTATAGGGAGGATGAGAATCTTCCTGCTCAAGGCGAAAAAAAATGAATTTTTTTTTGTCGCCTCCCTTGAAGGGATGAGAGGATGCCCCCACTTAGAATGTCACGGTATCGGTTATTTGAGATATACCGATATTAATCCTAAATTCTGATACGGAACTTCTCATAGGAGAGCTATCAATGAAAATTCGTCCATTGCATGACCGCGTTATCGTCAAGCGCAAAGAAGTTGAATCCAAATCTGCTGGCGGCATCGTTCTGACTGGCACCGCAGCGGGTAAATCTACGCGTGGTGAGGTCTTAGCCGTCGGCAATGGTCGCATCCTGGATAACGGTGAGATCAAGCCGCTGGATGTGAAAGTTGGCGACATCGTTATTTTCAACGATGGTTATGGCGTGAAGTCAGAGAAGATCGACCATGAAGAAGTGTTGATCATGTCCGAAAGCGACATTCTGGCAATTGTTGAAGCGTAATTCACGCTCTCTAATCTTCTGAACTGAACGAGTTAAGGGAAATCATACCAATGGCAGCTAAAGACGTAAAATTCGGTAACGACGCACGCATCAAAATGCTACGCGGCGTAAACATTCTTGCTGATGCAGTAAAAGTGACCCTGGGCCCGAAAGGCCGTAACGTAGTTCTGGACAAGTCTTTTGGCTCTCCAACTATCACCAAAGACGGTGTTTCAGTTGCGCGTGAGATCGAACTGGAAGACAAGTTTGAGAACATGGGCGCACAGATGGTTAAAGAAGTTGCCTCTAAAGCGAACGATGCTGCGGGTGACGGTACCACTACTGCAACTGTATTGGCTCAATCCATTATCACTGAAGGCCTGAAAGCAGTTGCGGCCGGCATGAACCCAATGGACCTGAAACGCGGTATCGACAAAGCCGTTATCGCGGCGGTTGAAGAACTGAAAAAACTGTCTGTACCTTGCTCTGACTCTAAAGCTATCGCGCAGGTAGGGACTATCTCTGCCAACTCCGACTCAACCGTCGGTGAGCTTATCGCACAAGCGATGGAAAAAGTGGGCAAAGAAGGCGTTATCACCGTTGAAGAAGGTTCAGGTCTGCAAGACGAGCTGGACGTCGTCGAAGGTATGCAGTTCGACCGTGGTTACCTGTCTCCTTACTTCATCAATAAACCAGAAACCGGTTCTATTGAACTTGAAAGCCCATTCATCCTGTTGGCTGACAAGAAAATCTCTAACATCCGCGAAATGCTGCCAGTGTTGGAAGCAGTAGCGAAAGCCGGTAAACCACTGCTGATCATCGCAGAAGACGTTGAGGGCGAAGCTCTGGCGACTCTGGTGGTTAATACCATGCGCGGCATTGTTAAAGTTGCAGCGGTTAAAGCACCTGGCTTCGGTGACCGTCGCAAAGCTATGCTGCAAGACATCGCAACCCTGACTGGCGGTACCGTTATTTCTGAAGAGATCGGTCTGGAACTGGAAAAAACCACTCTGGAAGATCTGGGTCAGGCAAAACGTGTTGTTATCAACAAAGACACCACTATCATCATCGATGGTATCGGTGACGAAGCTGCGATTTCTGGCCGCGTGACTCAGATCCGTCAGCAAATCGAAGATGCAACTTCTGACTACGACAAAGAAAAACTGCAAGAGCGTGTTGCTAAACTGGCTGGCGGCGTTGCCGTTATCAAAGTGGGCGCCGCAACTGAAGTTGAAATGAAAGAGAAGAAAGCGCGCGTTGAAGATGCTCTGCACGCAACCCGTGCTGCGGTAGAAGAAGGCGTAGTCGCTGGTGGTGGTGTTGCACTGATTCGTGCAGCTCATGCTATCTCTGGTCTGAAAGGCGACAACGAAGACCAGAATGTCGGTATCAAAGTTGCTCTGCGTGCGATGGAGTCTCCACTGCGTCAGATCGTGGTTAACGCTGGTGAAGAAGCCTCTGTTATCGCGAACAACGTTAAAGCAGGCGAAGGTAGCTTCGGTTACAACGCTTATACTGAAGAATATGGTGATATGATCGCGATGGGCATCTTGGATCCAACTAAAGTGACTCGTTCTGCTTTGCAGTACGCAGCCTCTATTGCTGGCCTGATGATCACGACCGAGTGCATGATCACTGACCTGCCACGCGATGACAAAGGCGGTGATATGGGCGCTGGCGGCATGGGTGGTATGGGCGGCATGGGCGGCATGATGTAATGCCCCCAACCCTATAGCTTCTTATTAAGCTATAAACCTAAAGCGAGTGGGGAAACCTGCTCGCTTTTCTTTTATCTAACAATTGAAATCTGTCATAACCCTGCCTCTATTTAGCCTTATACTCAGTCTTTTCTGATTCAATTTTCGTAACCTCAGGCCCTAAATGCGGTTTTATTTCATTCAGTGTGATGATTGCAGGAGTTTTTATTATCTCCGTTACTGATTTAATGTGTAAACTGTTCATTATTAGTCATCAGTCTCGACATCGGGTACCTGGATAATTTCGGCAACGGATGCCTAATCGGCAGCGGTGCTTTCTGGTAATCTTTAGCGTGATTCTCAACTTCAAATGGGGAAAAAAATGCGGATTAAAGCGTTACTTGGCCTTTCAGCGGCGCTGTTGCTGGTGGGTTGTAGCTCCACTAACCAATTAAGTTCGGCGGGTGAGCAAGTGAAGTTCTCTGATACTAAGCCTGGTGCTGAATGTCAGTTGGTGGGCCAGCTTACCGGTACTCAAAGTAACTGGTTCTCTGGTAGTGGCGGGGAAGGTAGCTCTATGCGCGGTGCCGCAAATGACCTGCGCAACAAGGCAGCAGCGATGGGTGGCAACGTCATCTATGGTGCAACCAGCCCGAGCGAGACTTTCTTATCGAGCTTTGCACCGCTGGACAGCAAAATGGTCGGTCAGGTCTATAAGTGCCCGTGATAGTTGAAGCAATAATTTAAATCAATCAGGGGAGCGGTTTGAACTGCATCCCCTGGTTGTTATATCTGTGACTCGCTCTGTATTAATCTTAGGTCGAGCGGCGTCTTGCTTGGTTCGCCACCGATTTCCCGTGTCAATCGCGGAACCAGATAACCGGAAACACGACTCAACAACCCTTTCATTAATTGCCGCGCTTCATCATCGTCGACCATAAAGTGGGCCGCACCTTGTACTTTATCCAGCACATGAATGTAATAAGGCAGAATTCCGGCATCGAACAGCGCATTACTTAATGCTGCTAATACATCCGCGTCGTTATTGACCCCACGTAGCAACACACTCTGGTTCAGCAGTGTCACGCCAGCCCGCTTTAGCTGTGCCATACTGTTTCGCAGTGATTGATCGATTTCATTGGCATGGTTGATATGTGTAACCATCAATACCTGTAATCGTGAATTATTCAGGCGCTGACATAGATTAGCCGTAATACGTGCTGGGATAACAACAGGTAAGCGAGTATGGATACGTAGCCGTTTGATGTGAGAGATACTTTCAATCTCATCCAATAACCAGCTAAGTTCGCTATCATTTGCCATTAGCGGGTCACCGCCCGAGAAAATGATCTCATCCAACTCAGGATGTTGGCGAATATAGTCTAATGCCTGACGCCAATTGGCCTTGTTGCCTTGATTATCCTGATAAGGGAAGTGGCGGCGAAAGCAATAACGGCAATTAACGGCACAGCCGCTCTTGACCAGCAATAGCGCGCGGTTGCGGTACTTGTGCAACAGACCGGGCACCACACTGCGCTGTTCATCAAGTGGGTCGGTGGTAAAACCGGGAGCGGTAATAAACTCTTCCTGCGCGGTGAGCACTTGAAGCAATAAAGGGTCTGATGGGTTTCCCGGCTGCATACGCGCAACGAATGCACGGGGCACTCTTAAGGGAAATAAAAGACGCGCATCACGACCTTTGGGCAGGTCAGGGTGGCTATTTAACAACAGAATTCTTAGCAATTCGTCCGGTTCAGTAATTACATCGCGGAGTTGGTGCAACCATTCTTCTCTAGTCGATATGTTTTGGGTTACAATACTTGCCATTTTCTAGGCTTACTACCAGTTTCTTGAGGACCATTATGGCCAGTTATTATAGCAACGATTTTCGTCCCGGTCTTAAAATCATGTTCGAGGGCGAGCCTTATGCGGTTGAGTCCAGCGAGTTCGTAAAACCCGGTAAAGGCCAGGCTTTTGCTCGTGTTAAGATGCGCCGCCTGCTGACTGGTGGGCGCGTTGAAAAGACCTTCAAATCAACAGATTCTCTGGAAGGTGCTGACGTTAACGACCTGAACCTGACTTACCTGTATAACGATGGTGAGTTCTGGCACTTCATGAATAACGAGACTTACGAACAACTGCAAGCTGATGCAAAAGCGGTTGGCGACAACGACAAATGGCTGATTGATCAGGCCGAATGTATCGTAACTCTGTGGAATGGTCAGCCTATCACAGTCACACCACCTAACTTTGTTGAACTCGAAATCACAGACACTGACCCCGGTTTGAAAGGTGATACTGCCGGTACTGGTGGTAAACCTGCAACGCTGAGCACTGGCGCGGTGGTCAAAGTGCCATTATTCGTACAGGTTGGCGAAGTCATCAAAGTTGACACTCGTTCTGGCGAATACGTTTCCCGCGTTAAGTAAGTCGCAATACGTAAGTTGCGATAAAAAGCTGCGCTGAGAACGAAAGAAAACCGCTTAATCGGCGGTTTTTTGCTATCTGGCGTTAGCCCAGCGATTAGCGCGATTTAAGTCAGAAAAAGTGCAATGCTGTTTTTTTGACTATCCTTATAGGGTGTATAGGTAATTTCATACCATAAGGATCTTCTATAATGTTGAAAAAAAGCATCGCTGTTATTTTCTCTTTATTGGTTATCTCTTTCCTAAGTGCCTGTAACACAACAAAAGGTGTGGGCAAAGATGTTCAAAGCGCCGGTAGCGCAATTGAACGTAGCGCTCAATAAATCGCTATTTGTATTGTTATCGGCGGCATTGCCGCCGGATTTGTTTGCTGTGAATCATGATATTGCTGCTTATTATTTAGCATGATAATGTATGGCCCTACCTATCGGCTGCCTGGGACGACCCAGTCACGCATCTGTTATTCGGGGACGACCCCACCTGAGCTAGGGGGTTACTGTGGCTTGGATTATTCTGGTCATTGCGGGTTTGTTAGAAGTGATTTGGGCCATCGGCCTGAAGTATTCTCATGGTTTTACGCGGCTGACACCAAGTGTTATCACCCTTGTGGCGATGGCAGCGAGCGTTTTTCTGTTGGCCTATGCGATGAAGACTCTACCGGCGGGTACAGCCTATGCAGTCTGGACGGGCATTGGTGCCGTGGGTACGGCTATTTTAGGTATCGCACTACTTGGGGAATCTGCCAGTTTAGCTCGAGTGTTTAGCTTGGGGTTGATTTTGGCCGGAATTATTGGGTTAAAATTAGCATCATAGAGAATGCTTCCTTTCGTCGATCCGGTGAGTTAAAACCGCCCGGATCGACCTCTATACGCTGTTATTATTGATCCGAACTCACCTCTCTCTGCTTAACCCAAATCAACTTATCCACCGGGAAACCATAATTTTTCGCCACGGCAACCAGTCGGTCGCGAGTCTGGATATCAATAGTTGGTGTGCGGGATAAAATCCACAAATAATCCCGATTTGGCCCGGCAATCAAAGCGTGCTGATATTCATCATCTAAATCAATGACATTATAGCCGCCATAGAAGGGGCCGAAGAACGACACTTTAAGCGAGGCCTGCTGCGGTGAACCAATAAAATAGGCTTTACCGATACTTTCCTGCCATTGTTGTTTCTTCTGGTTATAACCCCGGTTAATGACTTTTACCCCGCCATCATCTCGCGGCGTGTAGTTAGCGCTGACACTATCCAATCCGCGCTCAAAAGAGTGATCGAGGCGGGCGATTTCATACCAGGTGCCGAGATAGCGGGGGAGTTGGAAGTTATCAACCACTTTCACGTCTTTAGGGGGCGTCACGCTACAGGCGACAGAGAGCAGAGTTGCTACCAATACGGAGATTTTTGACCATAAACGCATTCACATTCCTTAGTTTTCTGATAATAAGCCTTTCATTGAGAATAGCTATCATCGATCAAGGAAGCAAATGGCTGAGTCTGGATCATTTGAGTGGGGGAAAAAACGGCCGACTAAAATAGCAGGCCGTTGATAACGATGTTCTGATAACTACAGTGTCAGCACGCCAATGATGGTGACCACACTCAGAATAGCCGCCAAGCCGTAGAACACCCATTTCCCCGCAGGAACATGGATTTTCAAATCATGCATGGCGTGATGGATACGGTGTAAGCCGCACCACAGTGGTAGAATAATCATCAGCAGCAAGAAGATCCGGCCAATAAAGCTCTGACAGAATGCCAAAATACGTTCATAGCTCAACGCATCACCGGGGAAAGCGCCTAATGGCAGCAAAATAGTGACCAGCAGAATAATTGCTGGTGCAACAATCGCACTCCACATACCACCGGCACCAAACAGACCCCAGAAGATAGGTTCGTCGGAGCGTTTAGGGACTTGATTCATTTCTTTCTCCTCCGTCTTAGAGTAAAGCAACGGCCAGAATAATCACGGTAACCACGACAGTCACAACCCACAGCGCCTTGATAACTGGCCCTGGACCCATTTTTTCGCTATTAACGATAATATTGGCGGCTTTCGGTGCCAGCTCAAACCAGGTCTTGGTATGTAGCACTGCGGCAAATAACGTAATGATATTAATCAGTAATACCAGTGGGTTTTGCAGGAATCCGATAAAGCCTTCCCACCCGGCTGGGCCACTTTTCAACGCAAATACGCCGTAAATCAGCAAAACACTGAACCAGACTGCCGGAACGGATGTCCCTTCACGCAGCATATAAAAGCGATAGAAACCGAGTTGTTGCCACCAGTTAGGGGCCATAGTGCGGACATAAGCTTTACGTTTAGTTGTCATTACTGTCTCCCCTCCCTTATTGTGGTTTTAGCATGGCGATCATGAAGTCTTTAGCACTCTCGACCTTGCCTTGCTGGATAGCAGCCGCGGGATCTACGTGTTTCGGACAAACTTCAGAACAGTAGCCGACGAAGGTACAGCTCCAGACACCATTTTTACCGTTAAGCTGAGGCATGCGCTCTTTCTTACCGTGGTCACGGTTATCCAGATTGTAACGGTGAGCCAAAGTGATCGCCGCTGGGCCGATAAACTCCGGATTCAAACCAAACTGCGGGCAAGCGGCATAACACAGGCCACAGTTAATGCAGCCGGAGAACTGATGGTATTTCGCCATCTGAGCTGGAGTCTGCTTGTTCGGGCCGTCTTGCGGTTTGCGCTCGTTACCAATAATGTAAGGTTTGATAGCTTCCAGACTTTCGATAAAGTGAGTCATATCAACCACTAAATCACGCTCGATCGGGAAGTTACCCAACGCTTCAACCTTCATGCCGCCGGTATACTCGCGTAGGAAGGTCTTACAGGCGAGTTTTGGCACTTTGTTAACCATCATGCCGCACGAACCACAAATCGCCATGCGACAAGACCAGCGATAAGAGAGATCCGGTGCCAGGTTATCTTTGATATAACCCAGAGCATCCAGCAAAGAGGTCTGCTCATCGTAAGGCACTTCAAAGGTTTCGAAGTGGGGTTCGCTATCACGTTCCGGGTTATAGCGCATGACCTCCATTTTCAGGAGTTTCATATCAGTCATTCGCCTGCTCCTTATCTTTTAAATCTTTGGCGTCTTTTGCATCTTTTGCATCTTTTGCATCTTGGGCGGTAGCTTCACCACCATAAACACGTTTTGCCGGTGCCAGCTTGGTAATTTTGACGTCGCTGTATTCAAGGCGTGGTGCGCCGCCCGGCGTATGGAAGGCTAACGTGTGCTTGAGGAAGTTGACGTCATCGCGCTCGGTACAGCCCTCATCAAGACGCTGATGCGCGCCACGGGATTCTCTACGATTCAGTGCTGAGTGGGCCATACATTCTGCGACATCCAAACCATAACCCAGCTCGATGGTATACAGCAGGTCGGTATTGAAAACACTGGAGTTATCGGTGATTTTCACCCGTTTGAAGCGCTCTTTCAGCTCAGCCAGTTTATCCACCGTTTTCTGCATCAGTTCTGGTGTGCGGTAAATACCACAACCTTCTTCCATTGACAGACCCATCTCATCGCGGATTTTAGACCAGTTTTCAGTCCCTTCCTGCTTCATCAGGTTGCTCAGACGGGTTTCTACATCACGGGCCTGGGCGTCCAGCGCGCTACCATTGGCCGGGCCGCTTTCTATCGCCCGAATAGCCGCTTGTTCACCGGCAACACGGCCAAATACCACCAGCTCTGCCAGTGAGTTTGAACCCAGGCGGTTCGCACCGTGCAAGCCAACAGAAGAACATTCACCCACCGCGAATAGCCCTTTAATACGGGTTTCGCACTGCTGGTTAGTTTCGATGCCGCCCATAGTGTAATGCGCCGTTGGGCGTACCGGGATAGGCTCTTTGACCGGATCAACGCCGACATAAGCTTTTGCCAGTTCGCAAATGAACGGCAGGCGTTCGAGCAGTTTTTTCTCACCCAGATGACGCAAGTCCAGATAAACCACATCGCCACGCGGGGTAGCAATAGTGCGGCCAGCACGCCATTCATGCCAGAAGGCTTGCGACACTTTATCGCGTGGGCCTAATTCCATGTATTTGTTTTTTGGCTCGCCGAGCGGGGTTTCTGGCCCCATACCGTAATCCTGCAAATAACGATAGCCGTCTTTATTGACCAGAATACCGCCTTCACCACGGCAGCCTTCGGTCATCAGGATGCCAGAACCTGGCAGACCGGTTGGGTGATATTGCACAAATTCCATATCCCGCAGCGGCACGCCGTGGTGGAATGCCATCCCCATACCATCACCGGTAACAATACCGCCGTTGGTGTTATAACGATAAACTCGGCCAGCACCGCCAGTCGCCATTACCACCGCGTTAGCACGAATTTGGACGCGGGTGCCTTCCATCATATTCATGGCAACCACGCCGCGCGCCTGACCTTCATCGACCAGAATATCCAGTACAAAATGCTCATCAAAACGTTGAATTTGCCGGTATTTTAGAGAAGTTTGGAACAAGGTGTGCAGCATATGGAAGCCGGTTTTATCCGCGGCAAACCAGGTGCGCTCAATTTTCATCCCACCAAAACGGCGAACGTTAACAGAACCATCTGGTTTGCGGCTCCACGGGCATCCCCAGATTTCTAACTGTGCCATCTCTTGTGGGCAACTGTGGACGAAATGGTCAACAACATCTTGTTCGCATAACCAGTCGCCACCGGCTACGGTATCGTGGAAATGATAGTCAAAGGTATCGTGGTCCTGTGTGACAGCAGCTGATCCCCCTTCGGCAGCCACGGTATGGCTACGCATTGGGTAAACTTTCGAGATCAGAGCAATCTTCAGTTGAGGGTTGGCTTCTGCTGCGGCTATTGCTGCACGTAAACCAGCGCCTCCGGCCCCGATAATGGCAAGATCGGCGTTAAAGGTTTGCACTGCGCTTCTCCATTGTTCAAGTGAAATACCCGTCATACTCCAGGCTGCATGTGCGTTGGCTGTTTTCATTCACCTCAGCTACTTACTTGAGTAAGTGGCTGAGGCTCACCCAACGGGCCAGCGCAGGCGCTGTTCAAAATGGTTTACCACCAATTTGTTGCTCAATTGCCGCCTTCCTGCAACTCGAATTATTCTTGGTATATAAAATTAAAATCTATATGTATTTTTAAAATTATTATCACGCTAACTAATTAGTGAGCCACCAGTATGATGATATTAAGAATAGCTATTTCTTACTTTTTGTATGGAGATAATTATACCTAATGCTAAGTGGCATAAATTTGATGTGATCGATTGTTTTGTTTTATTTGAACCCTGTTAAAGGCATTACTAACAAAAACGTGATCCCAAACAGGATCTGCTGGGGTAAAGCATTTTTCACAGAGTGAAATGCTGAATTAGGGCCAGAGATTGCGGTAGAGAGCGACAGATTTGTTTGAGTGAGTAGATGCGGGTAGACTGCACCCCCTGTTTGATTTCGGAGTTAACCACCATGAGCGAAACGGCAAGCTGGCAGCCGAGTGCACCCATCGCCAATTTGTTGAAGCGCGCAGCAATAATGGCAGAGATTCGGCGTTTTTTTGCCGATCGTGGCGTATTAGAAGTTGAAACGCCGACCATGAGCCAAGCGACAGTGACGGACGTTCATTTAGTCCCATTCGAAACCCGGTTTGTTGGCCCGGGCGCTGCCGATGGTTTGATGCTGTACATGATGACCAGTCCGGAATATCACATGAAGCGCCTTCTGGCGGCGGGCAGTGGTTCTATCTATCAATTGGGGCGCAGTTTCCGCAATGAAGAAGCCGGCCGTCATCACAATCCTGAATTCACCATGCTGGAATGGTATCGCCCGCATTATGATATGTACCGCCTGATGAATGAAGTCGATGACCTGCTACAGCAAATTCTGGATTGCAACAGTGCGGAAACGTTGTCTTATCAGCAGGCGTTCCTGCGCCATTTGGATATTGACCCTTTATCGGCAGACAAAGCGCAGTTACGTGAAGCGGCGGCTAAACTGGATTTGAGTAACATTGCCGATACGGAAGAAGACCGCGATACCTTGCTGCAATTGCTGTTTACCGTTGGTGTCGAGCCACATATTGGCCGCGAAAAACCGGCGTTTGTTTATCATTTCCCCGCGTCACAGGCATCTCTGGCGGAGATAAGCACCGAAGATCACCGCGTGGCGGAGCGTTTTGAGGTTTACTTCAAAGGTATTGAGCTAGCGAATGGTTTCCATGAACTGACTGATGCTGATGAACAAATGAAGCGTTTTGAACAAGATAATCGTATCCGTGCTAAACGCGGGTTGCCACAGAACCCAATTGATATGAATCTGATTGCTGCCCTTAAGCAAGGATTACCTGATTGTTCTGGCGTCGCGCTAGGCATTGACCGCTTGGTGATGCTGGCATTGGGTGCGGAAAGGCTGAGTGATGTGATTGCCTTCCCTGTCAATATTGCCTAATTCGCTTTCGTCCTTGGCGTCGCAGCGGTGTTCGCTGCACTCGCTCACCCGAATCACTTACTACAGTAAGCTCATCGGGATGCGCTCACTTGTTGCCTTGCTGCAAGACCAATGACTTTGAGGAATGTGAGTGCCCTTGGTGCCGCTGCGGTGTTAAAAGAAATGCCCTGACCTGTGAAGGTTCAGGGCATTTTTGTTTCTTACTCACTCACTGATCTTACAAGCTGCCCGGTGTGCGACCGCGACCAGAGGTAACCGTGCGGCCAGCATCACGCCCCAGCGTCTCCAAACGGGCCTGGAACGGTGGGAATGGCAGGGTGATGCCGTGTTCACGGTAACCGGCCAGAATCAGTTGGTGTATTTCGTGGCGCAGTGGCATCCGGTGGCCCATCTCAGCGGCGTAAATACGCAATTCGAAGATCTGAATACCTTGTTGAAGGTCAACCAGATAGACTTCTGGCGGTGGCGTGTCCAATACCAGAGTGCAGCGGCGAGCGGCAGTCAGCAGCACTTCAGTGACTTCTTCACTGTTAGTTTCAGCCGGCGCAGGCACGGTCAGAACCACACGGGTAATTGCATCTGATAGCGACCAGTTAATAAACTGCTCGGTGATAAAAGCCTTATTTGGCACGATAATTTCTTTGCGGTCCCAGTCGGAGATTGTGGTGGCGCGCGTATTGATTTTGGTCACGCTCCCGGTGAGATCACGGATAGTCACGGTATCGCCAATACGAACCGGTTTTTCGAACAAAATGATCAAGCCGGATACGAAGTTGGCGAAAATCTCTTGCAAACCAAAGCCTAACCCCAAACCGAGAGCGGCCACCAGCCATTGGAATTTTGCCCATTCGATCCCAAGCATAGAGAAACCGAGCAAGCTGCCGAACAGGATCAACAGGTATTTGGTGATAGTCGAAATGGCATAACCCGTACCTGGTGTCAGGTCTAAATGCTGCAAAATAGCCAGCTCCAGCAGGGCTGGCAGATTACGTACCAACTGAGTGGTGACGATCATCACCAGAATGGCGATCAACAGTGATCCCATCGTGATCGCCTGTACTGACTCAATGCCGTTAATGGTGGACGATACATCCCATAAACGAATATTTTCCAGGAAACCAAAAGCGGAATGAATTTCAGACCACAGCGCGATCACTGAAACCAGCGCGATCATCGTCAGGATTGATCGCACCAGCCGCAGGGACTGGGCGCTGATCACGTCCAGGTCGATCACCGGCTCTTCCACATCGATCGACCCTTCATTGCTATTATTGTGTGGGGTGTCTTCTTCACCACGGGCGCGTTGCGCCAGAATATCGGCACGGCGTTGCTTGGCCCGGTCAAAGGCAATGCGGCGGCGCTGAATTAGCATCCAGCGGCGGATAATATGATAAATCACCAACAGGAAGAACCAGATAGCGACCGAGGTTTCCAGGCGTGCCAACAGAGCTTGTGACGTGGTGAGATAGCCCAACACTGAGGCCAGTGCAGCGATTAATGGTGCTGACAGCAGTAGCCCCCATAGCGCCACGTTGACAATATTTTCACCCGACCCCTTTTTATCCAGATACAGCGGGATACCGGCGCGTTTCAGGCTGTTGGTGACCAAACTCAATGCGATACACAGCAAAATAAAGCACAACCGGCCCAGCGTACCGGCGAATTCACGGTCGTTATAATTCTCGAAGGTAATCAGCGCCATCATCAATGGGATAATCAACCACACCGACATGCGGTAGAAACGCATTGCGCGCGCGACTTGTGTCGGTGACCAACGGAAGTGAGCGATAAACAGGCCATGAGGGTGAGCAAATGAGGCACTGATCATAAACACCCACAGCACCGGCACGGTGGCAGTGACCGCATTACCAATGGCGATAGCCATCGGATAGGACCAGGCATTTTGCAAGCCATATCCCAGTGCAGCCCATAATACCGGTAATGGCAATGCCACGAGAATAGACCAGAACACGGTGCGTAAGGTCAGTGAGAAATGGTCTTGGTTAACCTTACCTATCCGACTATTGGCTCGCTCAAGGAAGGCATGATAGTGGCGGCGTGAGCTGAAGCTGAAACCAACAAATAGCAGCGCACCGATGATAGGCAGCAGCGTCTCCTGGCTGGTCATCATCATCACGAACGCGCCACTTAGCTGCGCGAAGGTATCCAGCGACAGCAGGCGGGTCAGGTCATGGGCGACATTAATCGGATAAGAAAGTGAAATCGGGCTGACATCCGCCACCCAGAACAGGTAGCGGTGAGTCGCTTCACGCACTTCGCTCAGTGCATCAACCAACTGGCTATTGGCGACTTTTAGTTTGGTCAATTCAAGAATTTGTGTGTCATAACCGGAAAGCAGAGAGTTTAGCAATTCTCGTTGGGTGCGCCACTGGGCATCCAGAATTCGCTGCTGTTCAGTGGTCAGAGGCGAGCCATCATTCTGTTTTAATTTGATATTTTGCTGTTGTAACTTCTCCAGCATATCTTCATATTGCAAGCGTTGTACCCGCAACTGGGCCATGTCACGATCCAGTTGCTGAGATTTTGGCACGTCAGGTAACCGAGCGACTTGCGCCCGCAGTGTTTCCCCCAATACCGTGGAAACGCCCAGCCATTGCGCTTGCTCACGAATAGTACTGAGTGCCTGACGTACCTGCTGAGTTTGCGCTGCGGCCTGACGTTGTTGTGAGGAGATAAGATCAATGCGCTGCGCCTGTTGATTCAAAGCCTGAGACAGGTCGCGGTTAATTTGCAACTGCTGGATAATCGATTCAGGTAAATCACCGCCTTGCTCAGCCAGCAATTCGGTACGTTCAAGGGCTTGCTCTGCTGCCTGTTGCCGTTGATTATTCAGATTATTGCGTAAGGTCTGGAGCTGGGTATCAACCCGCTCCTGACGTTTTTTGTATAACTCAGCGCGTAGCCGAGACAACTCCTGCCGGTTGTTGGCTGAGAGCTGGGAAAGCTCCAGCTCATTGACTTTAGCTTTACGTGCAATGGCTTCCGCCTGCAATAGCGCAAGCTGGGCCTGCGCTGCGGGAGTGGTCGCATTGCTTTGCGCCTGAACGCGCGGGCCGATTTCTGCCAGAATTCGTCGAGCTTCTGATTGTTGTTGCGGTAATTGACCGAGTGAATCACTGATTTCCCGCGCACGGTCCTGTTCTTGTTGCGACAGGCGGGATAACTCCAGCAACTGGCTGCTGATTTGCAACACTTGCTGCTCAAGTTCAGAGGTGGACATGTTACCCGGCACCGGCAGCGGTTTATCGCCTTCCTGCGCCAATTGCTGACGTAGCTCACGCGTCAGTTTAGGAAAATCATCAATGGCTTTTTGATATTGCTGGGCGCGGATATCGGATTCTTTCGCATCCGCCAGCCAGCTTAGAGCCGCTTGCAGCGCCTGAACAATTTCGGCCTGATTTGTCATTCCCTTATTGGCTTCAGCTTGCTTTAGCTCTTGCCTGAGCTGATCTTCGCTCGGCTGAGCAGCCGCCTGTAGTGGCAGGGAAAACAACATTACCCACGACAGTAACATCGCAGAAAACCATGAAATTATTAGGCGCACGTAAAGGTTCCTTAACATCAATTACATCTATACCCGTCATACTTCAAGCTGCATGTGCGTTGGCTATTTTCGTTACTCGGCCCATCCATCGTCCTCGCTTCTACGAGGCCGCTACGAGCTAGCATAAATGCTGTTCAAAATGGTTTACAACCAATTTGTCACTCAATTACCGCCTTCCTGCAACTCGAATTATTTAGGGTATAACAGTGCAAACTTATTCAGGCACGGCTTCGGCTAATACTTCGCCCATGCGGGTAACCGAACCACTGTTTAGCTGAGGGGCCAGATACACTTTGCCTTCAGCGAACAGGTTAATTACGGTGGAGCCTAACTTGAAGCGGCCCATTTCTTGCCCTTTCTCCAGCGCTATTGCACCTTCGCAGCCTGCCTGTGGATAGGTCCAGCGGCGGATAACCCCTTCCCGTGGCGGGGTAATCGTGCCTGCCCACACGGTTTCTATGCTGCCGACAATAGTTGCACCGACCAGGATTTGTACCATCGGGCCAAAGGCGGTATCGAAGATACAAATTACGCGCTCGTTACGGGCAAAAAGATTGGGGACATTAGCTGCGGTCAATGGATTGACTGAGAACAAATCACCTGGCACATAAATCATTTCACGCAATACGCCAGCACAGGGCATATGCACGCGGTGATAGTCACGCGGTGCCAGATAAGTGGTAACAAACAGACCATTCTGGAATTCGGCTGCCAGCATATAGTTACCGGCCAACAGGGCTTCCAGCGTGTAATTGTGGCCTTTAGCCTGCAATATTTGATCGTTATGAATAGCACCTAACTGGCTGATTGCACCGTCAGCCGGTTGTACCAACAGGTTTTCTTCCGCCGCAACCGGGCGCACGCCAGCCCGTAGCGGGCGCACGAAGAATTCATTGAAAGAACGATAAGCAGAGAACTCTGAGTCCTGCGCTTCTTTCATATCAACGTTGTAAAAACGGGCGAAGGCTTTGATAACCAGTTGGGTTAGCCAGCCGCCTTGCTTATCGGCACCCCAGCCTGCCAGACGGGTCAGGCCGTGTTTTGGCAGTAAATACTGCAATCTGATCTTGAGACTATCCAGCACGTAGACCTCTTGGATAAACGGTAAAATTAAGGGGCACATCATGACAGTGCTGCACCCACAATTTCGTTAATCGAATGTTATCTATGGAATTTGATAACCGCTATTTAAACATCATTTTTCGTCGCTATCTGACGTTTTACGGGGTTTCGCCTGTTCCATACTTTCCAGAATCCGATGGTAATTATCAAAGCGTTCTTCAGCGATTTTACCTTGTTCTACCGCTTCGCGCAGCGCGCAACCGGGATCGGTGGTATGGCTGCAATCGCGGAATTTGCAATGACCGAGATAATCACGGAATTCGACAAATCCCTGAGTGATTTGTTCCGCAGCCAGATGCCAGAGGCCGAACTCACGTACCCCTGGTGAGTCAATAACATCACCGCCTTGTTGGAAATGGTACAAACGGGCGGCTGTTGTGGTGTGCTGACCCAAACCTGAGTTACCCGAAACAGTATTCACCAGAATTTCGTTATCCGTTGGCGGTAACAGGGCATTCAGCAGGCTGGATTTACCCACACCGGATTGACCGGCGAAGATACTGATACGCCCGGCCAGCGCCTGTTCAAAGGCTTCCATCCCTTCACGGGTCTGGCTGGAGACTTCCAGTACGTTGTAGCCAATACGACGATAGATATCCATCATGCCATCAACGAATTTACGGCCATCGGCATCCAGTAAATCGACTTTATTCAGTACAATTAATGGTTCGACTTCCAGTGTTTCACAAGCCACCAGATAACGATCGATAATATTGAGTGAAAGTTCGGGTAAGATCGCCGAAACGATAACGATTTGATCAATATTGGCGGCGATCGGTTTCACGCCATCATAAAGATCAGGGCGCGTCAGGACGGATGTCCGCTCATGCACTGCTTCGACAATCCCTTTAACCCGCACACCTTCCTGCGCTTGCAGGCCAGGACGCCAGACCACGCGATCTCCGGTAACCAGTGATTTGATGGTACGGCGGATATTACAACGGTGCTGAACACCATCGACGGCTTCAACATCGGCGTGCTGACCGAAACGACTGATTACGATACCTTCTTGCGCATCGCCAAGCTGAGAGTCATCTAACTCAGGTTTTCTATCAGTGCGTAGCCGACGCTGATGATTAGCCTGTACACGGCGTTGTTGACCTTTGGACAGTTTATTTTTGCTCACTGTGCCTCACTTGAATTCGCATATATCGCTGGTTGCGACCAAAAGGGCTATGATACACAATATTTTATCAATTAACCGTTTGTTCGGTTGTTCCCCTCCGCTAACAGGCAGGAAAAATCATGGCAGAAAACCAAAATAATCTGATCTGGATCGATCTGGAAATGACGGGTCTCGATCCTGAAAGGGATCGGATCATCGAGATTGCCACTTTGGTCACCGATGCTAACCTTAATATCCTGGCAGAAGGCCCGGTTCTGGCGGTTCACCAGTCTGATGAACAGCTTGGGCTAATGGATGAGTGGAATGTGCGCACTCATACCGGCAGTGGTTTGGTCGAGCGGGTTAAAGCCAGCCCATTTAGTGACCACGATGCTGAACTGCAAACCATTGAATTTTTGAAACAATGGGTGCCCACAGGGATATCGCCTATTTGTGGTAACAGTGTGGGCCAGGACCGCCGTTTCCTGTTCCGTTATATGCCAGAACTTGAAGCCTATTTCCACTACCGTTATCTGGATGTCAGCACCTTAAAAGAGCTGGCACGTCGCTGGAAACCTGAAATCCTGCCAGGCTTTAAAAAGCAAAATACCCATCAGGCACTGGATGATATCCGTGAGTCAGTGGCTGAGCTTGCCTATTACCGCGAGCATTTTATTCAATCTTAACCCCCCCTTCGTGCTTGACGTTGCGGGGGTTAGCTGCGCTCACTTACCCGAATCACTTACTCATGTAAGCTCATCGGGGGGCGTTTGCTGGCAGCCTACCCGCAGCCCCAATGACTTTGGGGTTTCCCTTCGGCCTTGACGCTGCGGGGGTGTTAGCTGCGCTCACTTACCCGAATCACTTACTCATGTAAGCTCATCGGGGTGCGTTTGCTGGCAGCCTACCCGCAGCCCCAATGACTTTGGGGTTTCCCTTCGGCCTTGACGTTGCGGGGGTTAGCTGCGCTCACTTACCCGAGTCACTTACTCATGTAAGCTCATCGGGGTGTGTTTGCTGGCAGCCTACCCGCAGCCCCAATGACTTTGGGGTTTCCCTTCGAGCTTGACGTTGCGGGGGTTAGCTGTGCAACTCCAATGATTTTGGGTATATACTCAGCCCTGTGCTGATTAAAACGCCACATTGCTGATTTAATCGGCACTTGAATCGAAAAATGATTTTTTTGCTTTCAGGGGGTTGCGGCAAAACGGATTTCTCGTATAATGCGCACCCCGTACCGATGAAGATTTTGCTAACAAGCGAAAACAGATTTAGTACGAGTTTAGAATGAAAAACGGCACCAAGCGGGAATAGCTCAGTTGGTAGAGCACGACCTTGCCAAGGTCGGGGTCGCGAGTTCGAGTCTCGTTTCCCGCTCCAATCTTTAGCAATAAAGATAAGTGACCGGCAGTATCAAAAAATTTTTCAGGTGTAAAAAGTAAAAGTGAAGCGTTGTTGTCATCTCTGCGACGCGGGAATAGCTCAGTTGGTAGAGCACGACCTTGCCAAGGTCGGGGTCGCGAGTTCGAGTCTCGTTTCCCGCTCCAAATTTTTATTTCTGAATAAGCAGTAAATACCAAATGCTGTCACATACAGCAGGGTGCATCAGCATCTCAATGCGGGAATAGCTCAGTTGGTAGAGCACGACCTTGCCAAGGTCGGGGTCGCGAGTTCGAGTCTCGTTTCCCGCTCCAATCTTTCCAATCAAATTCATTCTATTTATCCACAGCTGCGTGCTGCGCTACGCCACAACATACATACAATGTATTAACTTCTTCAACAGAGTTATCCACAGATTCTGTTCTTTTTCTATTCAGTGGATATTTTAATCGATTTTATTTCCTATTTTGTATCTATCTGATTTAAAGGCATATATTTTTATGTGAAAACGTTATGCCGATCACTTGTGCTTTTTTTTGCACTTGATTGCCAAGGCGTTTTTATTTTTATGCACAGGAAAACTCCGATCTCATTCATTAAAGAAATAGATTAGGGGGAGCTATCAAGCATCTCGTGGCAGACCCTTTTCTATAGCTCTAATCAGTCGTTTTTTCTGTGGCGATTGTACGTCCCCAATCAGTGTAGACCGTCTTTCTAATTGTTGTGAAATTGACCAAAGAATATGTTCATCTAGCATTGGATTAAGTCCAAGGCGTGCTTCCAGTGCCAGTACGATGCTATCGAGATAAGGGGCGTTGCCAAGTGCTACTGAGATGTTGCGCAGCCAGCGTAGATGGCCGATACGACGAATCGCTGACCCCTCGGTGACCCGCAGGAACTTCTCTTCATTCCAGGCGAATAAATCCAGCAGTTGTGGTGTGTGCAGTACGGTGCGCGGGCTGAAATCGGCTTCATCGGTGAGTTGCGAGAAGCGGTTCCACGGGCAGATCAACTGGCAATCATCACAGCCATAAATGCGATTGCCCATCAGTGGGCGAAACTCTTCCGGGATAGCCCCTTCCAGCTCAATGGTCAGATAAGAGATACAACGGCGTGCATCCACGGTATAAGGGGCGACAATGGCCCCAGTCGGGCAGGTGGTGATGCAGGCAACACAGCGCCCGCATTGTTCTTCCTGCACTTTATCGACCGGCAGTGGCAGGTCAATCAGCAACTCGCCGAGGAAGAACCACGAACCCGCATCACGATTTAAAATCAGTGAGTGCTTACCAACCCAGCCAATACCGGCTTTGGCTGCCAGCGAGCGCTCCATAATTGGCGCAGAATCCACAAACGGGCGGAAATTAACATCACCGCCAGCCTGCTCCAGACAGTAGCTCTGAATCATATCGCCCAGTTTTTTCAGGCGTTGGCGCAGTAACTTGTGATAATCACGGCCTAAAGCATAGCGACTGACATAACCCAGCGCAGGATTATTCAAGGTGCTGGCAAATGCGGCCTTGGCGGGCAGATAGTTCATCCGCACGCTAATCACCCGCAAGGTTCCAGGCAATAATTCATGGGCGCGCGCGCGCAGCATACCGTGGCGGGCCATCCAGTCCATTTCGCCATGATATTGTTTATCAAGCCAGGCCTGTAGGCGTGGTTCTTCCGCAGACAAATCTGTGTCGCAGATACCCACTTGCTGGAAACCTAGCGATTGGCCCCATTGCTTGATATGTTGGGCTAATTGATTCAAATCGAGGGGATGTGCCATGACGGACCATAGTAAGAAACAAATCAGTGTTAGTTTACCACACTCTGTTTTTTCTGCGGACTGGGTGCGCCAGAATGAAGCTATCGCAGCGGCACACTTCTCCCTGAGCTTGTTTGACCTGATGACCCGAGCCGGGGATGCTGCTTTTGAATTGGCCCGCAAGCAGTACCCGGCGGCGCGCCATTGGCTCATTTTATGCGGGCACGGCAATAACGGCGGTGATGGTTATATCGTTGCTCATCGTGCAATGGCGGCGGGTTTTAATGTCACACTGATTGCTTGTCCGGGTAACCGTCCACTGCCAGCAGAGGCGCATCAAGCGCAATCACTCTGGTTAGCCGACGGCGGTTCCATTAATCAACCTGACATCCCCTGGCCGCAACATGTGGATCTGATTATTGATGGTTTACTCGGCATTGGTCTGCGGGCCGCACCGCAAGGGGCTTATGCTACGCTAATTGACACCGCAAACCGCCATCGGGCGGCAAAAGTTGCTCTGGATATTCCCTCTGGGCTGAGCGCCGATAGTGGTGCGGCACCCGGCTCAGTCATGCGTGCCGACCACACCCTGACGTTTGTTGCATTGAAGCCCGGCTTGCTTACCGGCCAAGCCCGCGACTGGGTGGGGCATTTGCACTGTCATGATCTGGGATTGACGCAATGGCTAGCGGCTCAACCGGTACAAATTGAACGAATGACGGCTGACAATCTGTTGCAATGGCTGAAACCCCGTCGCCCTTGTGCTCATAAAGGTGAGCATGGGCGGTTACTGCTGGTGGGTGGGGATAAAGGGTTGGGAGGGGCGATTCGCATGGCAGGGGAAGCCGCGCTGCGGAGTGGTGCCGGGCTAGTGCGAGTACTTACTCACATTGAGCATGTGGCACCGATTCTGGCCGCGCGCCCAGAGTTGATGGTGCAGGAATTAAGTGATGAAGCGCTTGAACAAGGTATACGCTGGGCTGATGTATTGGTAGTCGGGCCGGGGTTAGGGCAATCTGATTGGAGCCGGAATGCTCTGAATATATTGCAACAGAGTGATAAACCAGCATTATGGGACGCAGATGCTCTCAACTTGCTGGCATTAAATCCGCAGAGGCGTCAGAATCGGGTATTGACACCGCACCCTGGCGAAGCTGCTCGTCTGCTTGGTTGCCGCGTCGCTGATATTGAAAGTGACCGCTTACTTTCCGCCCGTAACATCGTTAAACAATATGGTGGGGTGGTGATCTTGAAAGGGGCTGGTACGCTTATTGCCAGTGAACATGGCGAGATGGCGATTGCTGATGTGGGTAATGCTGGTATGGCCTCCGGGGGTATGGGGGATATTCTGTCCGGTATTATTGGGAGTTTGATAGCACAAAAGCTGGTGTTGTATGATGCTGCCTGCGCGGGGTGTGTTGTGCATGGCGCTGCCGCAGACCAACTGGCTGAAGTTCAAGGCACTCGGGGTTTACTGGCCACAGATCTATTGCCGGTTATTCCGAAGTACGTTAATCCTGAGTTAGCAAGATAGATATCACAGAATGAAAGAACTCGTTTTACCTTTGCCTGATGAGGCAGCGACCGTTGCATTGGGGGCCGCTTTGGCCCACGCCTTCAATGGAGCCAGCGTTATATACCTGTTCGGCGATTTAGGTGCCGGCAAAACGACATTCAGCCGTGGCTTTCTTCAGTCACTGGGCCACAATGGGCATGTAAAAAGTCCCACTTATACGTTGGTCGAACCTTATGCCCTGAATCCGAGGCCGGTTTACCATTTTGACCTGTATCGTCTGGCTGACCCCGAGGAGCTGGAGTTTATGGGGATTCGCGATTATTTCGATAAGCAGGCTATCTGCCTGGTGGAGTGGCCACAACAAGGGGCTGGGTTTCTGCCTCAAGCCGATGTAGAACTGCATTTGGCGTATCAGGATGAAGGGCGTGAAGCCCGCTTGGTCGCTATCTCTGATGCTGGTGCCGCTGTGTTGCGCCGTTTAGCTGCTGTGCAAGGATAATGTGACGATGATGCATAGCGCGATGCCACTGAATTGTTTAAAGAAAATAGCACGCTGGAAACGCTATTTCACTGCCATAATGCTGGTCGTTTTGAGTTTTTTAACTCTGCCATCGGCATTCGCCATGAAGCTAACTGACATCAAAGTAACCAATGGGGCGAGTGAAAGTAAGGTTACGCTCAGCTTTGACGGCAAGCCGATTTACGCCTTTTTCTCATTAAGCTCGCCAGAGCGGGTGGTGTTGGATGTGCGCCAAAGTGGCAACTTATCCGGTTTACCGCTGGAATTTAGCGGGCAGAATCTACTGAAAAGAATTCGCTCCAGCACCCCGAAAGATGCGCAAAGTACCCGTTTGGTGCTGGAATTGACGCAGAAAGTGAAAACGCGCGCGGTGACACAGCAGTCGGGCAGCAATTACACCGTCGTCATTACTATGACGGCCGCCGCACCCGCACGTCAGGCGCAAACCACGTTAAGCCCGAATAATCCTCCGCTAAGTCAAACTAATACACCTAGCCCCAATGCCGGTCGTTTGACGGCGAATTCGAGCACCATCGCGCCACGGGTGACGACGCCGACAACGCCGGCGAAAAATCCATTTAACAATCAGCCAACCATCGTGATGAGCAGCAGTGAAATCACGACCAACACGGCTCGTCCGATTAAAAAAACCAGTGTTGCCAACAGCTCTCGTGTTGTCGTAGCGATTGATGCCGGACATGGCGGCCAAGACCCTGGTGCGATTGGGCAAAATGGCCTGAAAGAGAAGAATGTCACTATCGCCATTGCCCGCCGACTTGAAGCTATGCTCGACAGCGACCCGATGTTTAAACCGGTGTTGACACGAAATGGCGACTATTTTATTTCGGTGATGGGCCGCTCTGATGTGGCACGTAAACAGAGTGCCAACGTGCTGGTGTCCATCCATGCGGATGCGGCACCTAATCGCAGCGCGACCGGAGCCTCGGTTTGGGTATTGTCGAACCGCCGCGCCAACAGTGAAATGGGTAACTGGCTGGAGCAGCATGAGAAGCAATCTGAGCTGCTGGGTGGGGCAGGTGATGTGCTGGCCAATACCGCGTCTGATCCCTATTTAAGTCAGGCGGTACTGGATTTGCAATTTGGTCACTCGCAGCGTGTGGGTTACGACGTTGCCACCAAGGTACTGAACGAACTGCAAACCGTGGGTAATATCCATAAGCGCCGGCCTGAACATGCCAGCCTTGGTGTATTACGTTCACCGGATATTCCGTCGTTACTCGTGGAAACCGGTTTTATCAGTAATAGTACGGAGGAGCGGCTGCTTGGCAGTAGCGCGTATCAGGAGAAAATTGCTCGAGCCATTTATAAAGGCCTGCGCAGTTATTTCCTCGCGCATCCGCTACAAGCCGACCCAAAGGTCGAAAACCGCCCGCTAATTGAAACGGCGGCGGTTGATTCATCTTCACAACGTTCAGGTGTTAGCCAGCCAGAGCCGGTGGTCAGCAGCATAGCGAGCAGCGGCAGGTCATCTGCCGCCAAGCCTGTAGCGACAGATACCGTTACGAAAAATAGAAGCCAGATTCATAAAGTACAACGTGGCGAAACTTTATCCGGTATTGCCAGTCAGTACGGCGTCAGCATGGCGGTGTTGCGGCAAAATAATACGCTGAAAAATGATGTGGTTTGGGTAGGGCAGCGTTTGAAAGTACCTGCCACGGGCAGCAGTGCGGCGGCGGTTGCACCGAAAGCTAAAGTCATAGCCAAAAATAAAACAATAAGACATCAGGTGAAGCGCGGCGATACACTCTCTGCCATTGCGGCCAGATACGGCGTGTCGATGAGTGAGATTGAGCGAGCGAACAAGATAAAGTCAGGTAACGTACAGCTCGGTCAAACGCTCACCATCCCACAATCGTAAGCGAAAGGAACTGCTATGCCGATTCAGATTCTACCACCACAGCTTGCCAACCAAATTGCCGCCGGTGAAGTGGTAGAGCGGCCTGCATCGGTAGTTAAAGAGTTGGTGGAAAACAGCCTGGATGCTGGGGCGACACGGATTGATATCGATATCGAACGGGGTGGCGCGAAGCTGATTCGTATCCGTGATAATGGCTGTGGAATCGGTAAAGCGGATTTATCCCTGGCGCTGGCGCGTCATGCCACCAGTAAGATAAGTTCGCTGGAAGATTTGGAAGCCATCCTCAGTATGGGGTTTCGCGGCGAGGCATTAGCCAGTATCAGCTCAGTCTCCCGCTTGATCCTGACTTCACGTACTGCCGATCAAAATGAAGCCTGGCAAGCGTATGCTGAAGGGCGTGACATGGCGGTGACCATCAAACCGGCGGCGCACCCGGTGGGTAGTACCCTTGAAGTGCTGGATCTGTTTTATAACACACCCGCGCGGCGCAAATTTATGCGCACTGAAAAAACCGAATTTGGTCATATTGATGAAGTGGTGCGGCGCATTGCGCTGGCGCGTTTTGATGTGGCAATTAATTTGAGCCATAACGGTAAGTTAGTGCGCCAATACCGCGCAGCACCAGACCCTTCTCAGCATGAACGGCGTTTGGCCAGCATCTGTGGCCCGGCGTTTTGGCAACATGCGTTGGCTATCTCCTGGCAACACGGTGATTTGACTATCCGTGGCTGGGTGGCAGACCCTGCCGCCAGCCGTACACTCACTGAAATGCAATATTGCTACGTCAATAACCGCATGATGCGCGACCGGTTGATCAATCACGCCATTCGTCAGGCTTATCAGGATCTGCTCAAAGATGATCAGCAGCCAGCGTATGTGCTGTATCTGGATATTGACCCGCATCAGGTGGATGTCAACGTCCATCCGGCGAAGCACGAGGTGCGATTCCATCAGGCGCGGCTGGTGCATGATTTTATTTATCAGGCGGTGACCACGGTTTTACAACAAACCGCCACGCCGGTGCTGAGCATTAATGACGATGGCGAAGAGATCGAGGCTCCACGCTGGCAGCCGGAAAACCGCATCGCGGCTGGGGTGAATAAATATGCCCAACCAGAACCCGCTAAAATTAATCCGGCAGAACATGTCGTGCCCGCAGCGCGAGCGGAGTCAGCAGAGCGAACAACTGACTCACCACGGGCAGCCCGTGAGCACGTCACTCCTGCCTATCACGCAGGGCAGCCGTATCAGAAGCAACAAGGCGAATTATATCGCCAACTGGTGCAGCCCGCGGCAGTGGATACACCGATTGATGTTATCACCGCACCCAGACACCGCTTACCCGCAGACGAACCGCTTCAGGGCGATAGCTACAGCTTTGGTCGGGTATTAACCATTATCGCCTCTTGCTATGCGCTGATCGAATATCAGCAAAGTGTGGCATTATTGGCCCTGCCGGTGGCCGAGCGTGGCTTAAAACAGGCGCAATTGACTCCGCCCCCGCAGGGGCTACGCCCGCAACCCTTATTAATTCCGTTGAAACTGACATTAGATAAGCACGAGGCGGCAGCAGGTCTGCGTCATCAGAACTTATTGGTTACTATGGGAATAGAACTGGCAGTTGAACACTCAAGAGCGACCTTGCGTGCGGTATCTTTACCATTACGCCAACAAAATTTACAAAAACTGATACCGGAACTGTTAGGCTATCTGTCGCAGCATGAAGAGATATCGCCAGATGCTCTCGCCACATGGATTGCTCGCCATCTTGGCAGTGAACATGAGGTTTGGAATGTGTCTCAAGCGATACAGTTATTGACGGATGTTGAGCGTCTTTGCCCGCAGTTGGTGCAGTCCCCTCCTGCTGGGCTATTACAACCTATTGATATAAAGGCTGCATTGGCAACCCTGACACATGAATAATATGGAAAATCTAACTCGGCCACCGGCAATTTTTATCATGGGGCCAACCGCGTCGGGTAAAACAGCGCTTTCCATCGCGCTTCGGCAGCGGCTCCCTGTAGAGTTAATCAGCGTTGACTCTGCTTTGATCTATCGTGGTATGGATATCGGCACAGCCAAGCCTGGCGCAGCAGAGTTAGCGTTGGCACCACACCGGTTGATTGATATCCGCGATCCAGCAGAATCATACTCTGCCGCCGATTTCCGTAAAGATGCATTAAAAGAGATGGCCGACATCACCGCAGCCGGGCGAATTCCGCTGTTGGTGGGGGGGACCATGTTGTACTTTAAAGCCTTGTTGGAGGGGTTATCTCCGTTACCCTCCGCAGACTTGCCAGTGCGCCAGCGTATAGAACAGCAGGCAGCAGAGCAGGGTTGGGAGGCGTTGCATCAGCAGTTGGCCGAGATAGACCCGGTTGCTGCGGCGCGAATTCACCCTAATGATCCCCAAAGGCTCTCCAGAGCACTGGAAGTTTTTTATATTTCAGGTAAAACTTTAACGGAACTGACTAAAATTTCGGGTGAAACCTTACCTTACCGGGTTCACCAATTTGCGATTGCGCCTGTTAGCCGGGAACTCCTGCACCAGCGGATTGAATTACGTTTTCATCAGATGCTGGATGCTGGGTTTGAACAAGAGGCTAGGGCGCTTTTTGACCGTGGTGATTTGCATACGGATATGCCAGCCGTTCGTTGTGTGGGATACCGACAAATGTGGTCTTATCTGTCGGGTGAGATTGATTACAACGAAATGGTTTACCGCGGAGTTTGTGCGACACGTCAACTGGCAAAGCGCCAAATGACCTGGTTGCGAGGCTGGAGTTCAGTACAATGGCTCGACAGTGATAAGCCGGGAGAGGCTTTAGACTCTGTAATACAGGTTGTTAGTGCATAGGTTGAATGATTGTGTACAATTGATTAGTACTCAACGCGCAGATTTTTTTTACGCAGTTTATTTTCGAGCCGATAGGTTCTTAGTTAAAAACAACAAGCAAATAAGGAAAATATAGAATGGCTAAGGGGCAATCTTTGCAAGATCCGTTCCTGAACGCATTGCGTCGTGAACGGGTTCCGGTTTCTATTTATTTAGTGAATGGCATTAAACTGCAGGGCCAAGTTGAGTCTTTTGATCAGTTTGTCATTCTGTTAAAAAACACAGTCAGCCAGATGGTTTATAAGCACGCCATCTCTACTGTTGTGCCTTCTCGCCCGGTTTCGCATCACAGCAATAATCCGAGTGGTAGCACCAATAATTATCATGGTAGTAATCCGTCTGCGCCGCAACAGCCGCAGCAGGATAGCGATGACGCTGAATAAAGCGCATTGCTGGTCGACCATGACGGAGAACATAAGCAACGGATTCGGGCTTATGTTCTCCGCACTAGCGGTTTTGATCCGTTTGAGAGGTTGCACGTTTGTTTGACCGTTATGAAGGCGGTGAGCAGGCCGTACTGGTTCATATTTATTTCTCGCAAGACAAAAATTCAGAGGATCTGCGTGAGTTCGAAGCGCTGGTGTCTTCTGCGGGCGTAGAAGCTTTGCAAATTGTCACGGGTAGTCGCAAAGCCCCACACCCTAAATACTTTGTTGGTGAAGGAAAGGCAGAAGAAATTGCTGATGCCGTGAAAGCCAGTGGCGCGTCTGTTGTCTTGTTTGATCATGCCCTTTCCGCAGCGCAAGAGCGAAATCTTGAGCGTTTGTGTGAGTGCCGGGTTATTGATCGAACCGGGCTGATTTTAGATATTTTTGCCCAACGGGCCCGTACCCACGAAGGTAAATTACAGGTCGAATTAGCGCAATTGCGCCATATTGCGACCCGTTTGGTACGCGGCTGGACGCATCTTGAACGTCAAAAAGGTGGGATTGGCCTGAGAGGGCCGGGTGAGACTCAGTTGGAGACTGACCGCCGTTTGTTACGCGACCGCATCAGCTTGATTTTGAGCCGTTTGGATCGGGTAGCAAAGCAGCGTGAGCAAGGGCGACGTTCGCGCACCCGTGCTGATATTCCGACCGTATCTTTGGTGGGATATACCAACGCCGGTAAATCCAGCCTGTTTAACAAAATTACGGCAGCTGATGTTTATGCGGCTGACCAATTATTTGCCACGCTGGACCCTACCTTACGCCGTATCAATGTGGCGGATGTGGGCGATACAGTATTGGCGGATACCGTAGGCTTTATCCGGCACTTGCCGCATGACTTGGTGGCTGCTTTTAAAGCAACGCTACAGGAGACGCGGCAGGCCTCATTACTGTTACACATTATTGATGCAGCAGATCCTCGGGTAGCCGAGAATATGGCCGCAGTCGATTCTGTATTGGCGGAAATTGAAGCAGATGAAATTCCTACATTATTAGTAATGAATAAAATTGATTTGTTGGATGATTTTGTCCCGCGAATCGATCGCAACGAAGACAATCTGCCAGTCAGAGTTTGGCTTTCAGCCCAAACCGGCGCAGGGATCCCGTTGCTCTTTCAAGCGTTGACGGAGCGTCTTTCAGGTGAGATCGCACACTTTGAATTGCGTTTACCGCCTCAGGCAGGCCGTCTGCGTAGCCGTTTTTACCAGCTTCAGGCAATTGAAAAAGAGTGGATAGACGAGGACGGGAACGTCGGTATGGTGGTAAGAGTGCCTATCGTTGATTGGCGTCGTCTCTGTAAACAAGAGCAAGATCTGGTCAGCTATATTATTAATGAGCCAAGCACGGCTAATTAATTGATTATGCTGATTGATTTTGTGAGATTAAGAGCCAGCTTGTTTGGCGTGTGCTCTTGGCCTGAAGAAAACCAATCATAGAAGAATGGAGCTAAAACATGGCGTGGAATCAGCCCGGTAATAACGGACAGGACCGCGATCCGTGGGGGAGCAGCAATAATAATGGCGGCAACTCTGGCGGAAATAACAATAATAAAGGTGGCCGTGATCAAGGGCCGCCCGATCTGGATGATATCTTCCGGAAACTGAGCAAAAAACTGAGTAGCCTCGGTGGTAAAGGTGGCGGCAGCGGTAGTGACAACAACGGTGCGTCAAAAGGCCCTGGTTTCAGTGGTCGAATTGCCGGTATCGCTGTGGTTGCGGTTGTGGTTATCTGGGCGGCAAGTGGTTTCTATACAATTAAAGAAGCTGAGCGTGGTGTTGTTACGCGCTTGGGTAAATTAAGCCACATTGTGCAGCCTGGTTTGAACTGGAAACCGACCTTTATCGATGAAGTTACCCCAGTTAACGTCGAGTCGGTGCGTGAATTGGCGGCATCCGGCGTCATGCTGACCTCCGATGAGAACGTGGTTCGCATCGAAATGAACGTGCAATACCGCGTAACCGATCCGGCCGCTTATCTGTTTAGCGTGACCAATCCGGATGACAGCCTGCGTCAGGCAACTGACAGCGCAGTGCGTGGTGTTATCGGTAAATACACCATGGACAAAATCCTCACCGAAGGCCGCACCATCGTTCGTAGCGATACTCAGCGTGTACTGGAAGAAACTATTCGTCCATACAACATGGGTATCACGCTGCTGGACGTTAACTTCCAGGCAGCGCGTCCGCCGGAAGAAGTTAAAGCGGCATTTGATGATGCGATTGCTGCTCGTGAAAACGAACAACAGTATATTCGTGAAGCAGAAGCTTACACCAACGAAGTCCAGCCGCGTGCAAACGGTCAGGCGCAGCGTCTGTTAGAAGATGCGCGTGCTTATGCCGCACGTAAAGTATTGGAAGCGCAAGGTGAAGTCGCTGGGTTTGCCAAGTTGTTGCCTGAGTATAAGGCAGCACCGGAAATTACCCGCGAGCGTCTGTACATCGAAACCATGGAAAAAGTCCTCGGTCATACCCGCAAAGTGCTGGCAAGTGACAAAGGTAATAGCCTGATGGTGCTGCCACTGGATCAACTGCTGCGCGGCCAAGGTGCAGATAAAGCGGATGGCAACAAAGACACAAGTCTGATTCGTTTGAATCCGCCTTCCTCTGCTAATAGCAGCCAAGGGGCTGGTGCCAGCAACACAAGCACCAGTTCAACCAGTGGTTCTATCATGGATCAGCGCCGGGCAAATGCTCAGCGTGATACTTCCACTCGCGTAGGGAGAGAATAACCAATGCGTAAGTCTTTTTTACTTATCGTCGTTGTGGTGTTAGTCGCACTCTACGCTTCGCTGTTTGTAGTACAAGAAGGCCAACGCGGGATCGTACTGCGCTTTGGCAAGGTATTACGTGATAGTGATAACAAGCCGCTGGTGTACGCACCGGGCCTGCACTTCAAGATACCGTTTATCGAAACAGTGAAGAGGTTGGATGCCCGTATTCAAACCATGGACAACCAGGCCGACCGTTTCGTGACCAACGAGAAGAAAGACCTGATTGTTGACTCATACTTGAAATGGCGTATCAGTGATTTTAGCCGTTACTATCTTGCTACCGGTGGTGGTGATGTGTCTCAGGCTGAAGTGCTGTTGAAACGTAAGTTCAGTGACCGTTTGCGTTCTGAAATTGGTCGTTTGAATGTGCGCGATATCGTAACCGACTCACGCGGTCGTCTGACGTCTGATGTTCGTGATGCGCTAAATACCGGTAGTGTGGGTGACGAAGCCGTTACCACGGAAGCCGATGATGCGATTGCCTCTGTGGCAGCCCGTGTTGAACAGGAGACTCGCGGCAAACAGCCTGCGGTTAACCCGAACAGTATGGCGGCACTGGGTATCGAAGTGGTTGACGTGCGAATCAAGCAAATCAACTTACCGGCTGAAGTCTCTGACGCTATCTTCCAGCGTATGCGTGCTGAACGTGAGGCGGTTGCCCGTCGTCACCGTTCACAAGGTCAGGAAGAAGCCGAGAAGTTGCGTGCAACCGCCGACTATGAAGTGACACGTACTCTGGCAGAAGCCGAGCGTCAGGCGCGTATTACGCGTGGTGGCGGTGATGCCGAAGCGGCCCGTCTGTTTGCCGATGCATTCAGTAAAGACCCTGACTTCTATGCCTTCATTCGTAGCTTGCGCGCGTATGAAAACAGCTTCAGCAGCGGTAATGATGTGATGGTACTTAGCCCGGAGAGTGATTTCTTCCGCTATATGAAATCGCCGGATAACTCCAGCAAACGTCCATAACAGCCCGTTTTGACTGTAACAGCAAGGCCCGTTCACGCGGGCCTTTTCTATTTGAAGCCGCCGCTTCCATTTGATTGAGACAGATAATGAATTCAACCATCTTATTAGCATTGGGTTTGGTTTTGGTGTTGGAAGGGCTTGGCCCGATGCTTTATCCCAAAGCCTGGCGCAAAATGATTCTGGCAATGACCCAACTACCGGATGCCACTTTACGTCGTTTTGGTGGCGGATTAGTGGTTGCAGGCTGCGTTATCTACTACATGTTGCGTAGCCGCATGGGTGGCTAAATGTAAGCACAAAAATTGTTCAGTTATGTGTTAAAAAGTACTGAAAGCAGCCGAGTGAGATGTTAGAATCCTTTTTTAAGCAACCTGGTGATTTTTGAGATGGGTAAGAACGTCGTCGTACTGGGCACCCAATGGGGTGACGAAGGTAAGGGCAAGGTCGTTGACCTGCTGACTGAACGGGCTAAATATGTTGTGCGCTATCAAGGTGGTCACAACGCTGGCCACACTTTGGTTATCAACGGTGAGAAAACCGTTCTTCATTTAATTCCCTCAGGTATTCTGCGTGAAAACGTAACCAGCATCATCGGCAACGGTGTTGTACTGGCACCTGACGCTTTAATGAAAGAGATGACAGAACTTGAAGCGCGCGGTATCCCTGTTCGTGAGCGACTGTTACTCTCCGAAGCATGTCCATTAATCCTGCCGTATCATGTGGCTCTGGATAATGCGCGTGAAAAAGCTCGTGGTGCAAAAGCGATTGGTACTACCGGTCGTGGTATCGGCCCTGCCTATGAAGATAAAGTTGCTCGCCGCGGTCTGCGTGTGGGTGATTTGTTCAACAAAGAAACCTTTGCTACCAAGCTGAAAGAAATTGTGGATTATCACAACTTCCAGTTGGTGCATTACTACAAAGTCGATGCTGTTGACTACCAGAAAGTGCTGGATGATGTGTTGGCTATCGCCGATATTCTGACCGCAATGGTGGTTGATGTGTCCGAACTGCTGGACAGCGCGCGTAAGCGTGGCGATTTCATGATGTTCGAAGGCGCACAAGGCACCTTACTGGATATCGACCACGGTACTTATCCGTATGTCACGTCATCTAACACTACCGCAGGTGGCGTAGCGACAGGTTCTGGTCTAGGCCCACGTTATGTCGATTACGTGCTGGGTATCGTGAAAGCGTATTCTACTCGTGTTGGTGCCGGTCCATTCCCGACTGAACTGAACGATGAAACCGGCGAGTTCCTGCGTAAGCAAGGTAACGAGTATGGCGCAACGACAGGCCGTAGCCGTCGTACCGGTTGGTTGGATATCGTTGCAGTGCGTCGTGCTGTGCAGATCAACTCCTTATCTGGCTTCTGCATGACCAAATTGGACGTGTTAGACGGCCTGAAAGAAGTAAAACTGTGTGTGGGCTACCGTATGCCAGATGGCCGCGAAGTGGATACCACCCCACTGGCTGCTGAGGGCTGGGAAGGTATCGAGCCAATCTACGAAACCATGCCAGGCTGGTCAGAAGTGACCTTTGGCGTGAAAGAACACAGCAAGTTGCCACAGGCAGCCCTGAACTACATCCAACGTGTAGAAGAGCTGACCGGTGTTCCGGTTGATATCATCTCGACCGGCCCGGATCGTGAAGAAACCATGATCCTGCGCGACCCATTTGATGCATGATTAAGCGGCTGATAGCCAAATAATCAGAATTCAGACTCCAATGAACCGGGCTTATGCCCGGTTCATTGTTATACTCGTCATACTTTAAGCTGCATGTGCGTTGACTATGTTTGTTACTCGGCGCATTTACGTGCCTCACCTCTACGAGGCCGCTGCGATCAGCGTTCAAATCTGCTCCTGGCAGATTTGTCACCCGAATCACTTACTGATGTAAGCCCGCAGGTGAGCACTTGCCGTTTTCCGGCAACTCGAATTATTTAGGGTATATCCCTTTCTAACTTGATGTTGCTGCTTTATTAGCCGCAATCTATTACTTTTGGCTATAACTGTATGCAGAAGTGACCTCGGATAAGCCGTTTTACATCAAAACACCCGTCCTTTATCTAAATGATTAGTCGCAAGCTTTATGGCTGGTTTATCATTTGAAGTATATATCCGTCATACTACAGGTTGCATGTGTGTTGGCTGCCTTCGTTCACACCAATCACTTACTGATGTAAGCTCTTGGGGGGCGCTGAGTTGCCGTCCTCCTGTAACTCGAGTTATTTAGGATATAAATTTCTAAATAGCATTTAGAATCGCACTTATAACTTATCCAACATGTGTCATCTTAGATGGGTTTAAGCCGGGTAAATTGATACTCAGGGGTATATGTGCAGTTAACAAGTTTTACTGATTATGGTTTGCGAGCGCTTACTTATATGGCCTCACTGCCTGAAGGCCAAATGACCAGCATTTCTCAGGTGACTGATGTCTATGGCGTGTCTCGCAATCATATGGTTAAAATAATCAATCAGTTGAGCCGCGTCGGTTTGGTTACTGCTGTGCGGGGCAAAAATGGGGGCATACGGCTGGGTAAACCCGCTGCGCAGATTCGTATCGGTGACGTTGTGCGCGAATTGGAGCCACTTTCCCTGGTCAATTGCAGCAGTGATTTTTGCCACATCACGCCCGCTTGCCGTTTGAAGCAAGTGCTCAATCAGGCAGTACAGAGTTTCCTTAACGAGCTGGATAACTATACTTTGGCTGACATGGTCAAAGATAATGCGCCGCTCTATGAGCTATTACTTGTTAAGTGACTTTTTGCTTAATCAACAATATATACACCTAAAGAACATAGAGTTGCAGGTAGGCTGCCAGCAAATAAATCCCGATGAGCTTACACCAGTAAGTGATTTGGGTGAGCGCACAGCTAACACCCCTGTAACTTCAAGTGTGCAGGGTATAAAGCTGCTGCTGACAACGGAGGAACCGCAATGTCACAAGATCCATTCTTGGAACGAGAAGCAGAGAAGTATGAGTCACCCATCCCTAGCCGGGAATTCATTTTGGCTCATCTCGCGAAGCGCGAAACACCTGCCAGCCGTGAAGAGCTGGCTAATGAACTCAATTTAAGCGGTGAAGAGCCTTTAGAGGCGCTGCGCCGCCGCTTGCGCGCGATGGAGCGTGACGGGCAACTGGTCTTCACCCGTCGCCAGTGCTACGCCTTACCGGAGCGTCTGGACCTACTGCGCGGTACTGTTATTGGTCACCGTGATGGTTTTGGCTTTTTACGCGTTGAGGGCAGCAAAGACGATCTGTATCTCTCCGCCGAACAGATGAAAACCGCCATTCATGGTGATGTGGTATTGGCCCAGCCGGTGGGTACTGATCGTAAAGGCCGTCGTGAAGCGCGTATTGTTCGCGTATTGGTGCCGAAAACTAGCCAGATCGTCGGCCGTTACTTCACTGACGCCGGTACCGGTTTTGTGGTGCCGGATGATGGTCGTTTGAGTTTTGATATTTTGATCCCACCGGATGCTATCAACGGTGCGCGCATGGGCTTTGTGGTGGTGGTCGAGTTGACTCAGCGCCCAACCCGTCGGAGTAAAGCGGTCGGTAAGATTGTTGAAGTGCTCGGCGAAAACATGGGGACCAGCATGGCGGTAGATATCGCGCTGCGCACTCATGAGATTCCGCATACCTGGCCGCCGCAAGTTGAAAAGCAAGTCGCTGACTTAAAAGAACAAGTACCGGAAGAGGCGAAAAAAGGGCGCGTCGATTTACGCAATCTGCCGCTGGTCACCATCGATGGTGAAGATGCCCGTGACTTTGATGATGCGGTGCATTGTGAGAAGAAACGTGGCGGCGGTTGGCGTTTGTGGGTTGCTATTGCTGATGTTAGCTATTATGTGCGCCCGCGTACCGCGTTGGATGATGAGGCTCGTAGCCGGGGTAACTCGGTCTACTTCCCATCGCAGGTGGTTCCGATGCTGCCAGAAGTGCTGTCAAACGGCCTCTGTTCGCTCAATCCGCAGGTAGACCGCCTGTGTATGGTGTGTGAGATGACTATCTCCTCACAAGGCAAGCTGTCGTCTTATAAGTTCTACGAAGCGGTAATGAGTTCTCATGCACGCCTGACGTATACTAAAGTGTGGCGAATCATTGATGGCGAAGAGTCGCTGCGTGAACAGTATAAGCCACTGGTTCCGCACCTGTTAGAACTACACGCCATGTACAAAGTGCTGGATCAGGCGCGGGCTGAACGTGGTGGTATCGCGTTTGAAACCGAAGAAGCCAAGTTTATCTTTAATGCTGAACGGCGCATTGAACGCATTGAATCGACCGTGCGTAATGATGCGCATAAGTTGATTGAAGAATGCATGATTTTGGCCAACATTGCCGCCGCGCGCTTTGTCGAAAAACACAATGAGCCAGCGCTGTTCCGTGTGCACGACCGCCCAAGTGACGACCATATCTCCGCCCTGCGTAGTGTGCTTGGTGAGCTGAGTCTGACACTCGGCGGTGGTTTGAAACCGGAACCTAAAGATTATGCGGTGCTGATGGATGAAGTTGCCGATCGTCCGGATCATGAAATGCTGCAAACTATGTTGCTGCGTTCGATGAAACAGGCGATTTACGATCCGGAAAACCGTGGTCACTTTGGTTTGGCACTGGCTTCTTATGGCCATTTCACCTCACCGATTCGCCGTTATCCCGATCTTGCGATGCACCGAGCCATCAAGTATCAGCTCGCCAAAGAGCAGGGCAATGTGAAAGAGCGCTGGACACCAACCGGTGGCTGGCACAGCGAATACGACGAGATGCTGCAATTGGGCGAACACTGCTCAATGACCGAGCGCCGCGCTGATGAAGCGACCCGTAACGTCGCGGATTGGCTTAAGTGTGACTTTATGCAGGATCAGGTCGGTAAAGTCTTCACTGGTATCATTGCCAGTGTTACCGGTTTTGGCTTCTTCGTGCGTCTGGATGATCTGTTTATTGATGGTTTGGTGCATGTTTCCAGCCTGGATAATGATTATTACCGTTACGACAACATCGGTCAGCGTCTGATTGGTGAATCTTCGGGTCAGGTTTATCGCTTGGGCGATACTGTGGAAATCCGGGTCGAAGCGGTACATATGGATGAGCGAAAAATTGATTTTGCATTAGTTTCCAGTACCCGCAAGCCGCGCGGTGAAGGTAAAACCGCCCGTGATAAGGCGAAAAAAACCGATGGGCAGCGTACGATGCGTGATACCTCTAGCCGTGGTGGGCGTGGTGCTTCATCGGGCGCTCCGCGCCGTGATAGCGCGCCAGCAGCAGGGGGACAGAAGCGGCCACGTCGCGCTAAAAAACCGGTGAATTTTGAGCCGGACAGTGCTTTCCGCCCAGCAGATGCTGCCGCGAAGTTAGATGACAAAGCGCTGGCTGAGAAGAAAGCCAAGGCGAAGGCGAAAAGAGTGTCAGCGAAAACCAAGAAAATTGCCGCTGCCACTAAAGCCAAGCGTGCGAAGAAGAAACCTGGCAGCGACGAATCATCGCTGTAGTTTGTCGGGCGGCTCTGGTCGCCCGCATTAATTTAATCATTGGCAGGCAAATTTTTTATCTGCTGACACATGTAAAAGAGCATCATGAGCGAAATTATTTACGGCATTCACTCCGTCAAAGCCTTGTTAGACAATGATCCGCAACGTTTTCTGGAAGTTTTTATTCTGAAAGGTCGTGACGATCGTCGTCTACAATCCTTGATTGTAGAACTGGAAGCTACCGGTTTGGTGATTCAAGTGGCCAGCCGGAAGTGGCTGGATTCGCAGGTTGAAGACGGTGCCCATCAGGGTATCGTGGCGCGGGTACGGGAAGGGCGTCAGTATCAGGAAAATGACTTACCCGCATTGCTGGAAAGTGTGGAAACCCCTTTCCTGTTGGTGCTTGATGGCGTAACCGATCCCCACAATTTGGGTGCGTGCTTGCGCAGTGCGGATGCGGCGGGTGTCCACGCAGTTATCGTGCCACGGGATCGCTCGGCGCAGCTTAATGCCATTGCCAAGAAAGTCGCCAGCGGCGCTGCTGAAAACGTGCCATTGATTAAAGTGACTAATCTGGCGCGCACGCTGCGAGTGTTGCAAGAACATAATGTGTGGATCGTCGGGACTGCCGGTGAAGCTGACCATACGTTGTATCAGAGCAAAATGACCGGCCCGATGGCACTGGTAATGGGCGCTGAAGGTGAGGGGATGCGTCGTCTGACGCGCGAGCATTGCGATGAGTTGATCAGCATCCCGATGGCGGGCAGTGTGTCTTCCCTGAACGTGTCAGTGGCCACCGGTGTGTGTCTATTTGAAGTTGTACGCCAGCGTGCATTAAAAGCCTGATATTTGCTTCATTAATCATTGAATTCCAAAAGCCAACATTCGCATATGTTGGCTTTTTTTGTTCTTATTATCATGAGATTGTATCAGTCATTTGTGATAAATAGGGGTTTAGTCCCTGTTTGTGATGAGCTTGTCAGCAAATATCCTCGTCTGCACCATACTTAACGCTAATTTATCAAATCCATAATTTATGAATGCCGATTGCGCATTTACACCCAAAGTTATTGAAGTTGCAGGTCGGCGGCAAGTGATTCAGGTGAGTGAATGTCGCTGACCCCCTACCGCTTCACGTACCAAGGGTATCGTCGTGAAATGGAGGACGGTATGGAGTGGCAGACACACTTGGTTTTCAATCAACCTGAGCCATTATCAAACAGCAACTTATTTCTATCTGATATGGCTTTGCAGGACGCTATCACGCGGGAACATGCGGGTTGGGATGCGGAAACGCTGTCTCAGATAGGATTACAGCTAGGCTCAATGGAGTCACTTGAATTAGGGCGGCTGGCTAACGCTAATCCACCAGAGTTACTGCGTTATGATGCTGCCGGGCAGCGCTTGGATCAGGTGCGATTTCATCCGGCCTGGCATGTGCTGATGCAAGGGCTTCTCAATCACCGGGTGCATAATTTGCCGTGGCAGGATGATGCCCGGATGGGGTCCTTTGTGGCGCGTGCGGCGCGTTTTATCCTGCATTCGCAGGTGGAAGCGGGCACCTTGTGCCCAATAACCATGACCTTCGGTGCCATCCCGCTGTTACAACAAACACTCCCACCGCAGTTTCAAAATTGGCTATCGCCATTACTGTCTGATCGTTATGACCCTCACCAATCCCTTGGCAGCCAGAAACGGGGCTTACTGATAGGTATGGGCATGACGGAAAAACAGGGGGGATCTGACGTGCTCAGTAATAGCACGCGAGCACAACCTCTGGGGGCGCGTGGTCACGGTGAAAGCTATCGACTGGTTGGGCACAAGTGGTTTTTCTCGGTGCCGCAAAGTGATGCCCATCTGGTGTTAGCGCAGGCTGAAGGCGGGTTGTCGTGCTTTTTTCTGCCTAAAATGTTGCCGGACGGTACTTATAACGCGATTCGTCTGGAACGGCTGAAAGACAAACTCGGTAACCGCTCTAATGCCAGTAGCGAGGTGGAGTTTGATAATGCCACTGCCTGGCTATTGGGCGATGAAGGGGAGGGTATTCGCCAAATTCTAAAAATGGGCGGTTATACCCGTTTTGATTGTGCGTTGGGGAGTCACGGACTGATGAGGCGAGCCTTCACCGTCGTGCTGTATCACGCCTGGCAGCGGCAGGCTTTTGGTAAGACGTTGATAGACCAGCCGCTGATGCGGCAAGTGCTAAGCCGTATGGCATTGCGTCTGGAGGGGCATACCGCACTATTGATGCGCCTGGCCCGTGCATGGGAGAACACCAACGTGATTCATGAGCAGATATTTAGCCGATTGTTGACGCCGGCGGCCAAATATCGGATCTGCGGGCAGGGCTGCGGGTTTGTCGCAGAAGCGATGGAGGTGCTCGGCGGGATTGGCTATTGCGAGCAAAGTGAGTTGCCACGGTTGTATCGTGAAATGCCGGTCAACAGCATTTGGGAAGGTTCGGGCAACATTATGTGCCTGGACGTTTTGCGCACGTTACACAAGCTACCTGCGGCGCTTGAGATGCTCCAGCAAGCATTTTATCCGGTACGCGGTCAGAACCGGTTATTCGACCGCGCCTGGCGGCAGTTACAACTGCGGCTGAAAAACCCTAAGGAAGAGCAAGGGCGAGCGTTGACTCAGCACCTGTTTGACCTGTGTTGTGCTGCGCAGTTGTTGCAATTTGCCACGCCACCGCTGGCTGATGCCTGGTGCAGCATGACGCTGGATCACCGGGATCAATATACGTTGCCGGAGGCAGTTTGTTCATTACTGCTGAACCGTGCATCCGGTAGACGCTAGCCATATGGGTAATTTACTTATATAACAACGCATTGGCATACCAGATGCCGGGGTAGATGCTATCTGACAGCATGATAATCAAATAATAGGGCGCGCCGCTGGCATTGGCTCTGCGCTGAATTTCAGCTTCAACATCCGTCGGGCTACCAAATACCTGAGCTGAAACAGTGCCTACTTTTTGCAGATTAAGACTCTGAGCGCGGTTGATTTCCTGCGCGTAGGGCTTTATTGGCGGGGGCGGCGCGGGAGTCACCTGAAAAACACTGCAAGCTGATAACCCGAGAGCCAGCAATAAAACCACCATTGTGCGTCTTATATTCATAATTGCCTCTTTGTCAGTGGCTTATCTGTCTCTGCAAGCCAGTTATCTAACAAGTGTAACGCTCAATATGCGCAATCCGCCAGTATCACGGCTACCTCAGGCGCAAAGGGGATCTATCTTGGAAGAAATTGATTTAAGACTTTATCCCCTTGTTTTGGCAAACTGAATCTATCTGCTATAAGCCTGCTTATTGCCCTTCCAATAAAGGATTCTCATCATGATTGAGATGTCGCTGGAAAATATTAACGGTATTGAGGTTATCCATGCCGCCCCGGCGGGTCAGCGCCAGCAGCCATTACCGACTATTTTCTTTTACCACGGCTACACTTCGTCAAAAGAGGTCTATTCCTACTTTGCTTATGCCTTTGCTCAGGCTGGTTTTCGTACTATAGCGCCAGATGCGGATAGACATGGTGCGCGTTTTGACGGTAATGAAACGGAGCGACGCTCTCATTTCTGGGAAATCCTGAAATCGAATATTGATGAGTTACCCGCCCTGAAGCAGCATTATCAGCAGGCCGGATTGATTGATGATGAGCGCATTGGTGTGGCGGGCGCATCAATGGGCGGCATGACCACGTTAGGGGCATTAGCCCGCTATCCGTGGGTGCGTGCTGCCGCAGATTTTATGGGGTCGGGTTATTTTACCTCGTTGGCACATTCACTATTTCCACCGCTAGAGGCCGGGGTTAGCATCAGTGCAACCGAGTTTGCACGTCGTTTAGCGCCGTTGGCAGATTATGATCTCACTTATCAGTTAGGCGCTGTTACTGGGCGGCCATTATTGGTCTGGCATGGTGAAGCGGATGACGTCGTTCCGGCGACAGAGAGTGCGCGGTTGGTACAAGAACTCAGGGCAAGCGAGCGTGATAATCACCTGACTTATATTACCGAAGCGGGGATTGGTCATAAAATTACGCCAAGCGCATTAAAGGCTGGAGTGACATTTTTCACCAAACACTTATGAGCCACTGAGAATAAAAAAGCCCCCAGTTATCTGGGGGCAAGGGTATATCAAATAGCTTTTTTAGTTTTGGGTCGTCGTATTCACTGGTGCTGGTTTTTGACTGTTGGATCTAACGGTCACTCTCTGCGTTTACTCGTACCCGACTCATGCCTCTGGGTCATGTGGAATGCCGTTGTGCCGTGTTGGCTGCCTTGCTACATCTTGAAATCTATTAGTGATATGCGCTGGATGTAAATAATTCTAGTCGATTTTGTTAATTTAAAAACAGGTGATAATTGATTCACTTTGTCAAAAAAAATGAACGAGATAACAGTGGAGTTAATGATTTCATTGAAAGATTTATCGGACTAATGGATCTACATCCATTGGTTATTTAATGAACAAAAAGTGCGGTTTTAGCAAAGTAATGGTTAGAACAAGAATAAATCCCCCGCAGTCCTTGAGTTTAAATGCGCCCGCAAGTATAGTTACGCGTCATTTTTCAGCCGCACACAAACACGTTCCTTGCCTCCATGGGCCGCGGTTGACCCTATCAGGAGGCTGAATAATCCGTAAGGAGCAATAATCGATGCGTCATTACGAAATCGTTTTTATGGTCCATCCTGACCAAAGCGAACAGGTTCCGGGCATGATCGAGCGCTATAGTGCAACAATCACTAATGCTGCTGGTACGATCCACCGTCTGGAAGACTGGGGCCGCCGTCAACTGGCTTACCCGATCAATAAACTGCACAAAGCCCACTACGTTCTGTTGAACGTTGAAGCTCCGCAGGAAGCGATCGATGAGCTGGAAACAAACTTCCGCTTCAACGACGCCGTTATCCGTAGCATGGTTATGCGCGTTAAACACGCGGTAACTGAAGCATCACCAATGGTTAAAGCGAAAGACGAACGCCGTGAGCGTCACGACTTCGCGTCAGAAGCCAATGATGATTCTGAAGCTGGGGATTCTGAAGAGTAATTGCCGTGGTGACCACTAATCGTCTGGTACTCTCTGGCACAGTGTGCAAGACACCGGTTCGAAAAGTAAGTCCTTCTGGTATTCCGCATTGTCAATTTGTGCTTGAGCACCGATCAACACAGCAGGAAGCCGGATTTAGCCGACAAACATGGTGCAGAATGCCCATCGTTGTTAGCGGGCAAAAGTCACAAGCATTAACTCACAGTATAACGGTCGGCAGTCAGTTAACCGTTGAAGGCTTCATTAGCTGCCATCAAGGTCGCAATGGGCTGAACAAATTGGTTCTGCATGCCGAGCAGATTGAATTTATAGATTCTGGAGACTAGCCAAATGGCACGTTATTTCCGTCGTCGCAAGTTCTGCCGTTTTACCGCGGAAGGCGTTGTAGAGATTGATTATAAAGATATCGCTACGCTGAAAAACTATGTTACCGAAAGTGGTAAAATTGTCCCGAGCCGTATTACCGGTACTCGCGCAAAATACCAGCGTCAGCTCGCCCGTTGTATCAAGCGCGCACGCTACCTGTCTTTGTTGCCGTACACTGATCGTCATCAGTAATCGGCCACTGTCCATTAACGACTTTGAGAGGATAAGGTAATGCAAGTTATTCTGCTTGATAAAGTAGCAAACCTGGGCAGCCTGGGTGACCAAGTGAACGTTAAAGCGGGCTACGCTCGTAACTTCTTGGTTCCACAGGGTAAAGCTGTTCCGGCAACAAAGAAAAACGTTGAGTTCTTTGAAGCACGCCGTGCAGAATTAGAAGCCAAATTAGTTGGCGTTCTGGCTGCTGCACATGCTCGTGCAACCAAAATTAACGAACTGGTCAGTGTCACTATCGCTTCTAAAGCAGGCGATGAAGGCAAACTGTTCGGCTCTATCGGTACTCGCGACATCGCTGATGCAGTTACTGCAGCTGGCGTTGACGTGGCCAAGAGCGAAGTTCGTCTGCCGAATGGCGTTCTGCGTACTACAGGTGAGCATGAAGTTCACTTCCAGGTACACAGCGACGTATTCGCGCAACTGAACGTAGTAGTGGTTCCAGAAGCGTAAGTTACGCGGCTGTAACCTGCCAAAACGCCAGCCTCGTGCTGGCGTTTTGCTTTTTAATGATTAGCAATGCGGGCATCTGTCGGTTTAATCTGGTGCTAAAATATCAAATCTACATTCCTCGGCAGCTACGCCAGAACACTGATAGATTTCAAGAAAGGGATTTTGTTGGTAGACCCAAAGTGGTTGTTCGCTGATTGATACCCGCCAGGTCTTATTACCGTAGAACATATCTATCTGCCTACCTTGCGCCTGCAAGTTATAGGTACACTTCTGAAACATGCCTTGCCCAACGACGTTATTTTTTTCACTATCGATGATTATCAGCGCTTCACTAAAATTTTTAATTGAACCGTTTGATGGAACCACTCCTTGCAGCGTGCCAACCCACTCTTCATTGCCCGCCGCGGGTGCGGTATAGACACCACCAACCTGTTTAATGGTATTAACCGCCGGGCAGTGCAACTGAGCTACAGTGCCAAATGACGTGAAGAGCAGCAAGAAAGGTAATTTATACGTCATAACTATTCCCTCTGTTTATGTATGTGGCTATAGGGGGACGGTGTTAATCCCCGAAACCAACCTAGTGCGGCAGAGAGAACGCGACAATATCAAAGAAAATAGGGAGGTAGATAGGAATGGCGACAACGGACTGTGGTTAGTGCTCTCGACGGTAGCTGCCATCACTCTGCCGGGTAAATAGCACTTCTGCACGGCTGGTCGTTTCAATCGCTAATGCGGCAACCCCGCCTTGAGCATCCAGCATGATTTTAACTTCCTGCCCAGCTTGCAGATTACTCAGTGGTTTATCGCTGCCTTCAACCTGAGCCATCGCAAAGACTTCATTAACTGGCAGGTTGTTGTCACGGAACAGTTGTGCCAATGTCTTCCCAGACTGAACTTGATAGCTCTGCCAGTTGCTTTGTGCAGATGAAGGCGGTGTCTCGGGTATTACTGGCCTTACCACCGTTGGCGGTGGCGGAGCATCAGTATTACCCTGTAATTGGGCCTGTAACGGTACGCTGGTGGGTTGTGCGTTAACCGGGAAGGAAAGGTCGGTGTTATCGCGGGAAGCGGGCCACAGCAGTGCCAGCAACAAGACTGTCGTGGCGATAATCACCCAGCGGCGATGGAAGAGGGGCAATGGCTCCATCCACTGAAAACTGTCCGGCAGATGCCAGATTTTCAGCAGCAACTTGTTGATTGCTTTTTCCTGCACCGGTGTGGCGACAGTTTCTGCTACATCGTCAGGGGCTGCAAGATGTTCAGAGGCGCTGACGTCGGATATCAGATTTTGATCATCACTGTTTTTCGCATCTGGCAAGACCTTCTGCCTGATAGTCAGCCAGGTATGGAGCAGTGGCTGATAAATCCGGTTGTTCTTTCTTCTCCTGGGCGCGATTCTGCCCATGATGACCTCTCTTCAACTACGTAAAACAACATAAACAATAAGATGGGTGGTGAACCCTATAGGCTTCTAAGTATATACCTTTATCGCCGTCATCTTTCAAACGGTCGTTGTGTTGGCCGCGTTCCAATCAGCTTTTGGCCAATTTACTGTTCGCTTGCTGCCATTGTTTCTTTTTCTTCGACAAAAGTCATCATTCACGATGCAAGATTTTACCACGCTCCCCTGCTGCTGTTATGCTTGCAACTTCGATTTGATGAGTGACTAAAGGAAAATCCATGACAACCCCTTCTTTTGATAGCGTTGAAGCGCAAGCGAGCTACGGGATTGGTTTACAGATCGGGCAGCAATTACAAGAATCCGGTCTGGAAGGTTTATTGCCAGAAGCACTGTTGGCAGGTTTGCGTGACGCGATGGAAGGGAATACACCGACTGTCCCTGTTGATGTGATACATCGTGCGCTGCAAGAAGTCCACGAAAAGGCAGATAAAGTCCGTGTTGAGCGCCAGCAGGCGTTGGTAGAAGAAGGGAAAACCTTCCTGGAAGAGAATGCCAAGCGCGATGACGTGACGACCACTGAGTCTGGCTTGCAGTTCTCTGTATTGCAGGCGGGTGATGGCCCGATCCCGTCCCGTCAGGATCGTGTGCGCGTGCATTACACTGGTCGTCTGGTTGATGGCACGGTGTTTGACAGCTCGGTTGAACGTGGTCAGCCGGCTGAATTCCCGGTCAGCGGTGTTATTCCGGGCTGGATAGAAGCGCTGGCTATGATGCCAGTGGGTTCTAAATGGAAGTTGTGCATCCCGCACAACCTGGCCTACGGCGAGCGTGGTGCGGGTGCAACTATCCCACCATTCAGTGCATTGATGTTTGAAGTGGAACTGCTGGAAATTCTGTAATTTCTGAGCGCAGTGACATAAAAAAGGGCGATATCATGTCGCCCTTTGGTCTTTATTGAGCTGGTAAATAATCCACGATTAAGTTATTCACCATCCAGTGCGCGGGGAAACAGCAAGTTATTCTCTAGATGAATATGTTCCATCAGGTCAGTGATGAATTCATTGATACCGGTGTAAAGTGCTCGCCAGGTATTACAGGCACCCTCTGGCGGCGTCATATTTTGTGTTAGGTGTTTAACCACTTCCAATTGTTGCCCGACCGCATCGTGCTCAGCTTCCATCACAAATATTGGCCCACTGGCCTGTGACCCCATACCGCGTTTGATCATCGGGAACAGAATCTGCTCTTCTTTGTACATATGCTGGGTTAGTTCTTCTAAAATTGCCGTCAGTTCGGCTGCCAATCCACGGGGACATGCGGGTTTCTCGCCATGAACGCGTTCAACCTTTTCCGCCATTAGAATCAATTCTGGTAGCTGTTCACGGTGGCGGTTGTGATAGCGGCTGATAATAAAATCGATGATATTTGCCAGCGGTTGTTGTTGCCAATCTTCAGAGGGTAGCGGCTCGGTTTGCAATGCACTCAGTTGTGCCTCCAGCGTATCAATATCCAGATTCAGCTTAGTGGCTGCCCGTAACAGCGTTTGCTTGCCACCACAGCAGAAATCCAACTGGTGATGGCGAAATAATTTTGTTGCCCGTGGAATAGCGATAGCCAAAGCACCCAGAGACTGATTGCGGTAATCCATGCTGACACCTCATTGAGTAATTAAAAGTCCAATAAGGTGCATATTAAATACATGTTATGGTTTGCGATATAGCTCTAAAGAGGTAGATGAATGATGACAGCGCTCGTTGAAGCGCTGTCGTCAGAGATTACTTCTGCTGTAAATCAATTTGATACACTTTGAAACCTATCTCATCAGTACCCATTGCCTTCATCGGATATTGTGCTTTTTGCTGAATAAATTCAGTGGCTTTGGCACTTGGTGAGGTTTCAAAACGGATATCCAACGGGTGTTTACTGCTGATAGCCGCCAGACGCCAATTATTGTCAGCCTGCGGAGTGACCTGCCCGTGCTTCTTGGTTTCAGCACTGATATAAGCAGACAGCACCGCTCGGTTTTCATCCGGTGAAGCGAAGGCGATATGGCTATCACCGGTGCCAGCGAATTTACCGCTATAAGCGCGGTAGTTATTGGTGGCAATCAGGAAGGTGGCTTTCGGATCAATTGGTTTGCCGTTGAAGGTCAGGTTTTTAATACGTTCGGCTTTATCATTAATTAGCGCGCACTCGCCGTCATAACGGGCCGGTTGGCTGACATCAATTTCATATTTCACACCATCAATGACATCAAAATTATAAGTGCGGAAACCGTCCCAGTTAATCAGCGATTGCGGTTTGCTGCTGTTCACATCAATTTGATTAAATTGTGCAGCAGAGCACTCCAGCCACTGCTTAACATCCGCGCCACTGGCTTTCACTACCACCAAGGTATTGGGGTAAAGGTACAGATCAGCGGCGTTACGGAAGGTCAGTTCACCTTTTTCCACTTCGACAAAACTGGCCGGATCATTTTTGCGGCCGCCGGCTTTAAATGGTGCAGCGGCAGAAAGTACCGGTAAATCGGCTAAATCAGGATCGCCCTGAATAAAGTGTTCGGTATAGGCGCGCTGAGCGTTATTGACGATCTGCACGGTGGGATCATCTTGGATCAGTGCCAGATAACTGTACATATTATCCGATGCTTTGCCGATCGGTTGGCTAACAAAATCACGAGTACCTTGGTGATCTGCCGCCAGCACTTTTACTAAATCTGCATTCTCGGCTGCCAGTGACTTTTGGGCGATTTTATCAAAGATTGGGCGCGCCTCGGCTTTAGCCTGAGTCACCTGCCATGCGCCTTTATCATTATTCAGCACAAAATCCACCACACCCAAATGGTCACCCCACTGGCCTGGCATCACGGCCGGAATGCCGTTTAATGTCCCCTGTGCGATATCTGCGCCTTTAATGGTGGCAAAATCTTTGCTTGGGAAAACGGCGTGAGCGTGGCCAAACATAATGGCATCAATACCTGGCACCTGGCTGAGGTAATAAACCGAGTTTTCCGCCATCGTTTTATAAGGGTCACTGGAAAGGCCGGAGTGCGGAATGGCGACAACCAGGTCAGCCCCTTGTTTGCGCATCTCCGGTACCCACTTTTTGGCGGTTTCGGTGATATCGTTAACCGTCACTTTGCCGCTCAAGTTGGCTTTATCCCATGTCATCACTTGTGGCGGGACAAAACCGATGTAACCAATGCGCAGATTATGGGGTTTTCCGTCGCGATCTTTCACCGGTGTATCGACAATTAAATAGGGCTGAAACAACGGGTTACCGGTTTTTACATCGATCACGTTGGCGTTCACATAGGGGAACTTTGCACCGGCCAGTGATGTCTTCAGATAATCCAAACCATAGTTAAACTCATGATTACCGATGTTTCCGACCGTATAATCTAGCGTATTCATCGCCTTATAGACTGGGTGAATCTCACCGGCTTTTAGCCCTTTGGCGGCCATATAGTCACCCAACGGACTGCCTTGAATCAGATCGCCATTATCCACCAACACGCTGTTAGTGGCTTGTTGGCGAGCCGCTTCAATCAGGCTTGCGGTGCGAACTAAGCCGAACTTCTCGGTGGGCTTATCCTTGTAGTAATCAAAGTCCATCATATTGCTGTGCAGGTCGGTAGTTTCCAGTACGCGCAAATCAACAGTCGCGGCCTGCGCGGTTGAGGTCGCGGCAGCAATCAGGCTGGCAAGAAGGGATAACGTTAGCGGACGCGTGATCATGGCTTTCTCCATCTGATAAAAGCGATTCGAGATGTATCGCAAAAGAATATGTAATATTAATTAGTTACTGCAACAAAGTGTGAAGTGTGGCAGAAAATCCAATGTGATAACGCGCAGAGGCTCACAGTTAGCACCGGTCAATCTCGCTGATTTAATTGAAAGTTATGATACTGCGGTGGCTATTCATGATGAAACTTATTAGTCTGCCAAACAGGGTTTAACGTCGAGATGATTAAATTTTATTTTGGTTTGCGTTCTAAACTGTATATAGAACGAGTAATACAATCATTAGCGAGTTAAACAACCACGATCAATAGTCGACATGGCACATAATACCAAGGGGTGGATAATGTTAGAGCAAATTTGCCAACTCGCCCGCGAGGCAGGCGTGGCGATTATGGCGGTCTATCAGGGGGAGCAACCTCTTGATATAGCCCATAAAAAGGATGACTCACCGGTGACGGCGGCTGATCTTGCCGCGCATCATATTATCAAAGCCGGATTAGCGGCATTAACACCCGATATTCCGCTGTTATCTGAAGAAGATCCGCCAGTATGGGCGGTACGTCAGCACTGGCAGCGCTACTGGTTGGTTGATCCGCTTGATGGTACGAAAGAGTTTCTCAATCGCAACGGTGAGTTTACCGTTAACATTGCGCTGATCGAGCAAGGTGTTCCGGTGCTGGGGGTAGTGTATACCCCAGTGACTGAAGTGATGTATAGCGCGCAAGGTGGCCAGGCGTGGAAAGAAGAGTGTGGCCGGCGGATGCAGATTCAGGTACGCGATGCACTCCCGCCGCTGGTGGTGGTGAGCCGCTCCCACAGCGATGCTGAACTGGAAGATTATCTGTCGCAACTGGGTGAGCATCAGACGGTGTCGGTGGGGTCATCACTTAAGTTTTGTCTGGTAGCCGAGGGGAAGGCACAATTATATCCCCGTTTCGGGCCAACAAATGTCTGGGATACTGCGGCAGGACATGCCGTCGCCATTGCTGCCGGGGCTCATGTTCACGACTGGCAGGGTAAGCCGCTGGATTATACCCCGCGTGAATCTTTCCTGAACCCCGGTTTTAGAGTTTCCTTATTCTAGCGGCCCTAGGGTGTTACAAGTTGGTGCAGTTGGTCGATGACCTGCTGCACCTCGGTGGCCGTCAGCGCACCCTCTTTGACAAATTCAACCTTTCCCTGTGGGTCCAGAACCACAATGGCAGAGCCTTTCTCGGCTAAACCCCACGCCTTTTTCACGTTACCGTCGTTGTCGACCACAAACTGCGACCACGGGAATTCACGTTTGCTGCTTTCAATACTGTTTCGCACGAACACCGCTGTCCCGATGATGGCGTCGTCGGTATTGACGATTGTCGTTGTTTGGTAACGTTCGTGTGGCAGATTGGCATGTTTGATGGCTTCAATCAGCGGCGCATTCAGCTCTTTTGCTGAGGTGCGGCCAGCGATATGTTGAATCACTCGCACTTTGCCGGGCAGCAGTGAGCTATTCCAGTTTTTATAGCTAAACTGATCAGTAGCCTTATCGTAATTCAAGTCGCCTTTATCGCTGACACCTACTGGCGGTACGCGTTGGTTATTCTCAATCGAATGGGCGCAAACCAGTAAAGGCGTGAACAGTAATGAGAGCATAAGCAGGCTATTTTTTATCATGTGATGTCCTTGTGGAGAATGTAAGGCCTTATCCCCGAAAGCGGGTAAGTCACCCAATAATAGGTGCAGATCCGAGGTCTGTCCTGTTCGGTGAGCAGATTTATTTCTGGTGGTTACCAGAGGGTTATTCTGTAATTAAGTCTCATTTTTCTTTTGTTGTTCTGTAATCTTGTGTAAATACAGCATCTATCACTGATTTTGGCGGAACTTAAGCCTAGACTCTAGGTCTATTACTCTGCAATTATCTTACGTTACCTGTGATCTTGGTCGCGAATGCGCTAAAGGGGACGTAGTGGTGTTATGGGAGGAAAGTAAAACAATGAGGATCTTCCAGCGTTACAATCCGGTGAAAGTAGCGATGTATGTTAAAACGCTTTTCCGTGGGCGGTTGTATATCAAGGACATGGGGGCTTTTGAGTTCGACCAAGGCAAGATTTTGATCCCGAAAGTTAAGGATAAACGTCACTTTGTGGTCATGTCAGAGGTCAATCGGCAGGTGATGCGTTTGCAGGCCGAAATGTAAAAGATTTATCCCGAAAAAATTTAATTGCGGCCCCTATTTTGGGGCCGCTAATATTTTAAACGATCACTATGCCAGGGTGTCACCCCGCCGAAAATAAAACGATATGGCTGTTTACCTGTCAAGTTAACCTGTTTATGAATCTTCTTTTATAACGTACTCTGTCGAGTAAATAGACGATAACTGACGATGGTTTATAATTTTGTTTTTATTTTTAGTTGATTGCATATGTGTTTTTTATTCTATAAAAAATCTAACGTAACTCTATAGTTATGATGCTATCATTTTATTTTTATTCAGGTTTTTTATTTTATAAAATCTTTAGACTTTTAAAAAACGCACTGCTATAGTCCGTCGTGAATCTTTATTTAGTTATTACAATACATACGATTAGTTATAATCTGTGTGGTGTGGAATTATTGAAAAAATATATATTAATTAATTTGGTTTTCTAATTTACGAGAAAGATATAATCTCTATGACATATAATGTTAAAGCGGCCATTAATAATATAGTGAGTCTTTTCGCGACAATTCAGATTTCCTATCATTCCTCTGTATCTATAATTGGGAATCATAACTTAGTTGATGTTATTCTGATTGTAATATCCTTTTTTGGTTTTAGATCTATCGTTGGCTTTTTCCTTAATATGAAGAAATGGAAATAAAATATATTAATTACTTATTTATGGAGAATATATATGGAAGAGCTTAATTCAGTACAGGCTAATTTGGTGGTGGGGGGGGATGGTGCTCCCGCTACATTGCCTAATGCAGTAGGAACCGCCGCTATTGTGGGGGCGATTATGGGCATTCCCGCCGGGCCTATCGGTGTGATGGGCGGGGCTTTAGGTATGGGGATTGGCACCGCTATTGGTGCAACAGCATCGGTGGGTATCGCACCCGCAGGGGATGGGCTTCCTATGGGGATGGACCCCCGATGTGCTGACCGAGAATTTATTATGAATAACCATATGCTGTGCAATTAAATATCATTATTACGTCGGCAGGCGTTATGCGGAGAAAAACAGCGGCCCACCAAAAAAAGGGTGGGCCGCCAATGAGTTATATCATTACTGGTTCAAACCATCACTATGCATCACTGCTTTCATATGGCGCTTTTGGCAGGATCGGGGCAGGCAGGTCACTGAGTTTGGTTACCAGTAGCTGGTCTATCTTGTAGCTGTCGATATCCACGACTTCAAACTTGTAACCGGCATATTTAACGAAATCAGTCCGTTTCGGAATTTTACGCAGCATATACATCATAAAACCGCCGATGGTTTCATAATTGCCTGACTGCGGGAATTCGTCGATATGCAGCACGCGCATGACATCTTCAATCGGCGTGCCACCCTCAATCAGCCATGAGCTTTCATCGCGGGCGACAATTTGCTCTTCCTGGCCTTGACCGACTAAATCCCCCATCAGGGTGGTCATTACGTCATTCAGGGTGATTATACCAACCACTAGAGCATATTCGTTGAGGATAACAGCAAAGTCTTCACCGGCGGTTTTAAAGCTTTCCAGCGCCTCAGAGAGGGTTAGGGTATCTGGCACAATCAGGGCAGAGCGGATTTGCACACCGCTGCTCAAGACCAGGCTTTGATTACCGAGCACTCGGTTAAGCAAGTCCTTAGAGTCAACATAACCCACCACTTGATCGATATGGCCATCGCATACCAGGAATTTCGAATGTGGGTGGGTCGAAATCTTCTCTTTAATACTGTCTTCACTTTCCCGCAAATCGAAATAGATCACGCTTTCACGCGAGGTCATTGAGGAAGGAACGGTGCGTGACTCCAGTTCGAACACGTTTTCAATCAATTCATGCTCTTGCTTACGAAGTACCCCAGCCAAGGCACCGGCTTCTACCACGGCATAGATATCATCTGAGGTGATGTCATCATTACGCACCATTGGTAGTTTAAATAAGCGGAAGATCAGATTTGCCATTCCATTGAAGAACCAAACTAACGGGCGGCAAATCATTAGACAGAAGCGCATCGGGTTGACGATCCGCACGGCAACCGCCTCAGGTGAAATCATACCGATGCGTTTCGGGGTTAAGTCAGCAAACAAAATAAATAAGCTGGTCACCAACACGAACGAACAGATGAAACTCACTTGATCGGCAAGTTCCGGTGACATAACACGTTCAAAAACCAATTTGAACGAAGGAGAGAAGGCGGCATCACCGACAATACCCCCCAATATGGCAACAGCATTCAGGCCAATTTGTACCACGGTGAAGAATATTCCAGGGGTCTCTTGCAGCTTAAGAACCCGTAAGGCGTTGATATCGCCATCATCTGCCAAAATTTTTAGTTTAATTTTACGCGAAGCTGCCAATGAAATCTCTGATAACGAGAAGAAAGCGCTTACCGCGATTAAAAAAAGAATCAGTAAAATACTGTTTAACATAATCTGTCCGTGTCGTACCGACGACAGTGTCGGCGATCGTAAGGAAGGGCCATACTGTTTTTTAAATCTAGAATTCAAGAGAACGGCAGAAAGCCGTTATCGAGCTGAGTGAACAGCCTGGATAGTATAACCTGTCTTACTTTAAGTTGCAGCGGTGTTAGTTACGTTCGTTGCTCTGCCCATCCACGCGCCTCTCCTTGGCCGCTGCCTACCCGTTACTCTAGCCAATCGGGGTACGCAGCAGCAGTGCACGCGCCGTAAGTGTTACAAATTCGGCGGCATACAAACACCGATTCCACCTAAGCCACAATATCCATGCGGGTTTTTATACAGATATTGCTGATGGTCATCTTCGGCATAGTAGAACGGCAGGGCTACAGCAATCTCACTGGTAATCACCCGCTGATCCCCCGCCTGTTCCATTGCCTGCTGGAACACATGCTTGCTCTCTGTGGCTTGCGCTTCCTGTTCTGGCGTTAAAACATAAATAGCTGAACGATATTGTGTGCCAACATCCCCCCCCTGACGCATCCCTTGCGCGGGATCGTGATTTTCCCAGAAAACCTGCAATAGTTGCTTATAACAGATGATGGTCGGATCAAAAACCACGCGTACCGCCTCGGTGTGCCCGGTACGGCCACTACAGACTTCGTGGTAGGTTGGGTTCGGTGTGTAACCGCCACAGTAGCCTGCGGCGGTGCTGTAGACGCCTGGGAGTTGCCAGAATAAGCGCTCAACACCCCAGAAGCAGCCCATTGCGACGATAGCAACTTCCATCCCTTCAGGGATATGGGTCATGGAATGACCATTCACCACATGGAGATTTGCCACTGGCATCGGGGTCACTCGCCCCGCTAAGGCATTAGCCGCATCAATGACGGCATTTTTGTCATAATTTTGCACCAAAATATTCTCCGATGTTTACAGTGGATATGCTATTTACAGTAAATCGATAACAGGATGTTTACAGTGAATCACCATAGACAGTTGTATCTGATTGCGAGTTTGCACACAATAAGACGTATTCTGCGTTAATGTAGCGGCTTAACGCGAAATTTTAGGATTAACAGGCTGAAATCGGCCGTTGAACACGGGATGACAGTTGATAGAAAATTGTGTGAATGATGCCACTTTTCTTCTACTCACCGTTTGAGTGTTTTTACAGGAACGTAGACCCAATAGATTCCAAGGGGCAGAAGGCGGCAAGCGCGAGCAGCCAACACATCTGCAACTTGAAAGATGGCAGGGATAAAATTAATTAGGAGTACGCGTGCCACGATACCCTATTCTGTGTTTTTTGTGTGTATTGCTCGCCACGCCTATCGCCTTTGCTGCCAATATCCGGTTGCAGGTTGAAGGTCTTAGCGGGGATTTAGAGAGAAACGTCAGGGCGCGTTTATCAACGATAGGTACTGATGAAATTACGGCTGATGGCCGTTTTCGTTCAAGGGTCGATGAAGCTATCCGCCAAGGGCTGCGTGCTTTAGGGTATTACGACCCAACCATTACCTTTGATTTGCAGGAACGCCCAGCTCCGGCCCGTTCGGTGCTTATTGCTAATGTTGTTCCCGGTGAACCAGTATTGATTGCGGGTGTGGATATCGTTCTGCAAGGCGGGGCGAAGACCGATCCTGACTATCTGGCGCTGGTACGCCGCGATACCCCGAAGATTGGCTCTATCCTCAATCACGGCGATTTTGATGATTTTACCAGTTCGCTGACTAACCTGGCGCTGCGCCGTGGTTACTTCGACGCCAATATGATTAAAAGTCAGTTAGGTGTCGCCGCAGAGCTGCGTAAGGCTTTCTGGGATATCGATTTTGACAGTGGTGAGCGTTACCGTTTCGGCAAAGTGAATTTCCAAGGCTCGCAGATCCGTGAGGATTTCCTGCAAAATTTAGTGCCATTTCATGAAGGCGAGTTGTATACCTCCGATGAATTGGCTGAGTTGAACCGCCGCCTGTCTGCCACCAACTGGTTTAACTCTGTGGTGGTTTCGCCCGATTTTCGCGATGCCAAAAAGACTAAAATGCTGCCACTCGATGCGGTCGTCACCCCGCGCACAGAAAATACAGTCGAACTGGGGGGCGGCTATGCCACTGATGTCGGGCCACGGCTAACTGCCAGTTGGCGTAAACCCTGGATGAACTCCTACGGGCACAGCCTGACCACCAGTACCACCCTTTCAGCACCCGAGCAGACGCTGGATTTCAGCTACCGCATACCTTTGCTGAAAAATCCGTTGGAACAATATTATCTGCTACAGGGCGGGTTTAAACGTACTGACCTGAATGACACTAAATCTGATACCACCACCTTGAACGTGGCCCGGTTCTGGGATCTCTCCAGTGGCTGGAAGCGCTCGGTTAACCTGCGCTGGAGCCTCGATCACTTTACCCAAGGCAGTATCACCGACACCACCATGCTGCTGTATCCGGGGGTGAATATTAGCCGAACCCGTCAGCGTGGTGGCGCAATGCCGGTTTGGGGTGATAGCCAAAACTATTCCATTGATTGGTCTGATACCACATGGGGATCTGATGTGGATTTCGGAATATTCCAGGCGCAAAACGTGTGGATACGGACTCTCGGTGAGAAAAATCGTTTTGTGGTACGCGGCAATCTCGGCTGGATAGAAACCAATGATTTCAACCGGGTACCGCCATCACTGCGCTTCTTTGCCGGTGGTGACCGCAGTATTCGCGGCTATAAATTCCGTGATATTTCGCCACGCGACAGCGAGGGCAAACTTACCGGTGCTTCCAAGCTGGCAACCGGTACGCTGGAATATCAATATAACGTCACGGGCCGCTGGTGGGGGGCGGTATTTATCGATTCGGGCGAAGCGGTTAATGATATTCGCAAGAGTGATTTCAAAACCGGTGCCGGGGTTGGCGTTCGTTGGTCCTCTCCTGTCGGCCCGATCAAGCTGGATATCGCCAAACCCATTGGTGATAACGAAGCGCATGGCGTGCAATTTTACATCGGTTTGGGGCCTGAACTATGACGTCGGTAAAGAGACTGAGGTGGGTCAAGAGGCTCAGTATCGCCTTTCTGCTCATTATCCTGCTGCTGGTCGGCGCTATGGCGGGCCTGGTTGGAACCACCAGTGGTTTGCATTTTCTGATCAACAGTGCCGCCCGTTGGGTGCCCGGCCTGGATATTGCCAGTGTTAGCGGCGGTTGGCGTGATCTCACGTTAAAGGGCATTCAGTATCAAATGCCGGGCGTCACCGTCAAAGCGGGTCAGTTTCATCTGTCGTTGCAACTCTCTTGTCTGAAACGCAGCGAGTTGTGTGTTAATGCGCTGACCGCGCAAGATGTTGATGTGGTGGTGGATACCAAATCCCTGCCGCCAGCGGCAGAAACCCCAGCCAGCACGGAGCCAATGGGAGAGCTAAGTACTCCGTATCCTATTACTTTGCGTTTGCTGTCGCTGAATAATGTGAAAGTCACCATTGATGACACGGCTATCTCGTTGGATGAATTGCGTACCGGCGCACACTGGCAGCAGCGGGCGCTAGCGCTAATGCCGACCAAAATCAGTGGCTTACTGATAGCATTACCTAAAACGGTTCCTGCTATCATTCCTGATGCGGCCAAGCCGGTAGTCGAAACAGCAATCGCAGCTAAAGAAGCGGTGGAACAACAGGCTATTGCACCGGCAGAAGTGGACCCCCCGCTGGGCGAAACCTTAAAAGCGCTGTTTGCCAAACCACTGCTGCCTGAGTTACCCGACTTCGGCTTACCGTTGGATTTACAGATTAAATCGATCGCCGGGCAGCAACTCCGGCTGACCGGCGATACAGATGTCCTTATTAACAGCCTGTTACTGCAAGCCAGCACCCAAGAAAACCACATAAAATTGGATGCGCTGGAGATTAAATCGCCACAGGGCGGGCTATCAGCGCATGGTGAGGCGACGCTGGCCGATAAGTGGCCGCTGGATATGGTGATTAATAGCGCGCTAAATATAGAGCCACTGAAAGGCGAAAAGATCAAACTGACGATCGGTGGTGAGCTGCGGGATCAACTCACGGTTGCGCTGAATCTATCCGGGCCAGTCAGCGTCCAACTGGATGCGCAAACCTCGCTGGCGCAAGCGGGGTTGCCACTGGCTTTAACCTTGCAAAGTAAGCAATTACGCTGGCCGCTCGCCGGTGAGCCGCAATATCAAATCAATCATCTCAGAATGCGTCTCAACGGGCAGGCGACAGATTATGCACTCTCAATCCGTTCTGATTTCAACGGCACTGATTTGCCACCCGCACTGTTCACATTGGATGGTAAAGGCAATGTTGAGCAATTTAGTCTGACACGTTTACGACTGGCCGCGCTGCAAGGCAATACTGATTTGACCGGTGTGGTGGATTGGAGCAAAGCGGTCAGTTGGAACTCGGTATTAACCTTATCGGGTATTAATACCGCCAAACAGTGGCCGGACTGGCCGGCTAAACTGGATGGCAAGATTGTCACCCGCGGCAGTCTCCACGGTGGCAGTTGGCAATTACAGGTGCCAGAGTTGACGCTGGACGGCAATGTAAAACAGAACCGTGTGACGGCGCGTGGCTCATTGACGGGGAACGCTGCTGGTCAATGGCATATTCCTGGCATCAATCTGGCATTGGGCCGCAACCGGCTGGATGTGAAAGGTGATCTTAACGACCACTGGCAGTTAGATGCCAATATTGATGCGCCTCAGCTTGATGGTGCGCTGCCAGGGTTAGGTGGTGTGGTGAAAGGGGCACTGAAATTACGCGGTAACCTCAAAGCACCGCAACTGTTGGCTGACTTGACAGCTAATCGCCTGCAATGGCAAGAATTGACCATTAATCGCATTAAGGTCGATGGCGATGTTCGTTCAACTGATCAAATTCAGGGGCAGTTAGCCGTTCGGGTCGAGCAACTCAAACAAGCAGACTTGGTCGTCAGTTTGCTGACACTGGATGCCCGCGGCAGTGAAAAACAGCATCAATTACGGCTAAATATGCAGGGCGAACCGCTTTCTGGCCAGTTGGCATTGGATGGCAGTTTTGACCGGCAGCAACAGCGCTGGCGCGGTAATCTGAATAATACACGTTTCGACACGCCGGTCGGTGAATGGCGCTTAAGCCGTGCCATCGCACTGGATTATCAGGACGCGGCACAGCGGATAACCATTGGCCCACATTGCTGGCTCAACCCAAATGCCGAGCTTTGTGTACCACGAGCAATCGAAGCTGGCCCGAGTGGGCAGGCGAGTGTGGTGCTCAATCGTTTTGATTTAGCGATGATCAAACCGTTCCTTGGCCCGGATACCACACTGAGCGGTGTCTTCACCGGGCGGGCGGATGTCAGTTGGAAGGCCGGCGGCAGCTTACCGGATGCGCGGGTATCACTCAGTGGTAACGGCGTCAAAGTGCAGCAAGTGGTGCAGGGGAATACGCTGCCAATCGCCTTTGAAACACTGAACCTGAACGGTGGTTTGGCTAACGGGCAGGTGCGTGCGGATTGGCTGGTTAAACTGGTCAATAATGGGCAGTTCTCCGGCCAGGTGCAGGTGGCTGATCCAGAAGGGCGGCGTAATTTGTCCGGTAATATTGCTATTAGTAATATCTCGCTGGCAATGATTAACCCGATTCTCAGTGATGGCGAAAAAGCGGCCGGAAGCCTAAATGCCAATTTGCGTTTAGGCGGCAATGCGAAAAACCCATTGGTCTTTGGTCGTCTGGCGCTGGATAACGTTGATCTTGATGGCAGTTGGATGCCATTCAATATCACCGAAGGGCGTCTGGTGATGAATTTTGATGGCATGACCTCAACTCTGGATGGTTTGATCCGCACTTCTCAAGGGCAACTTAACCTAGCCGGTGATGCTGATTGGCGTGATATCAATGCATGGCGTGCCAGGATCGCCGCCAAAGGCAACAAGTTACGGGTTACGGTGCCGCCAATGGTGCGCATCGATGTTTCACCGGACATTGTTTTTGAAGCGACACCGCAGCTATTTACCCTTAACGGTTCTGTGGATATACCGTGGGCGCGGATCACCGTGCAGGAAGTGCCGGAAAGCGCAGTGGGTGTTTCACCGCATGAAGTGATGCTGAATAACGATCTGAAACCGATCAACCCTAGTTCTACTAGTATTCCAATTAATAGTAACTTGGTTATTCATGTCGGTAACGATGTGCGTCTGAATGCCTTTGGCCTGAAAGCCCGCCTGCAAGGTGATTTGAAAATGGTGCAGGATCAGCGCGGATTGGGGTTGAACGGGCAAATCAATATTCCGTCCGGTAGCTTCCGTGCCTATGGTCAGGACTTGATCGTTAACAAAGGGATACTGCTGTTCTCCGGCCCTCCGGATCAACCACTGTTGAATATTGAAGCAATTCGTAACCCAGATGCCACCGCTAACGGCGTGACTGCTGGGGTGCGCGTTACCGGTATGGCGGATGCACCGCGGCTGGAGATATTCTCGGATCCGGCCATGTCACAACAAGAGGCGCTATCTTACTTGCTGCGTGGGCAGGGGCTGGGTAATTCAGGTACAGACAGCGGTATGATGACGTCAATGCTGGTGGGTATGGGCGTTGCGCAAAGTGGCAAACTTGTGGGTAAAATTGGTGAAGCCTTTGGTGTCAGTAATCTGGCGCTGGATACACAAGGTGTCGGTGATAGCTCACAAGTGGTCGTGAGCGGCTATGTCACTAAAGACCTGCAAGTAAAATACGGTGTGGGTATATTTGACTCATTGGCGACGTTAACATTACGTTATCGGTTGATGCCAAGGTTGTATCTGGAAGCAGTGTCTGGTATTGATCAGGCATTAGATGTGCTTTATCAGTTTGAGTTCTAACAATGCGAATTATTGTCTACGGTAGTTTACGGCGCAAGCAAGGTAACAGTCATTGGATGACAGACGCCCAGTTGCTGGGCGAGCATGACCTGGAAGGTTACGAGATGTACAACTTAGGCCATTATCCGGCGGTTATCCCCGGAGACGGCACTGTGCATTGTGAAGTTTATCGAATTAACTCGTCCATTATGAATGAGTTAGATGAGCTAAAAAGTAACACTAAGGATTATCGGCGTGAGTTGATCCCAACACCTTATGGCAGTGCGTGGATCTATCTTTACCGTCTGCCGATTGAGGGATTACCCCGTATTCACAGTGGCGACTGGCTAAAACGCCATGAAGAAAGCGATAAGTCGTAAGATTCAGGGGTAAGACGCATACATAACGTACTGATAAATAAAAACACCGCTCAGTGGGCGGTGTTTTTTGCTTTTTATTCTCTCAGCAGCGTCAGGCACTGCTTTTGACATGCAAAACGCGGAAAATTACTTATTCTTCGCACGTTCGAAAGATGCCACAATCTCGGCTTTAGCGGCGGCGGCATCTGCCCAACCGTCAACTTTCACCCATTTGCCTTTTTCCAGATCTTTGTAATGCTCAAAGAAATGTGTGATCTGTGCTTTCAGTAATTCAGACAGATCGTTCACATCTTTAATGTGATCGTATTCTTTGGACAGTTTACTGTGTGGAACGGCAACCAGCTTGGCATCTTCACCCGCTTCGTCGGTCATTTTCAACACACCAACCGGGCGGCAGCGAATAACGGAGCCAGGCTGCAACGGATACGGTGTTGGTACCAGCACATCAACCGGGTCGCCATCTAAGGACAACGTGTGGTTGATGTAACCGTAGTTGCATGGGTAGAACATGGCAGTTGACATAAAGCGGTCGACAAACAGACAGCCGGTTTCTTTATCGATTTCGTATTTTATCGGATCGGCGTTAGCGGGGATTTCGATAACCACATAAATATCTTCTGGCAGGTCTTTACCTGCGGGGACGTTGTTCAAGCTCATGTCGGTTTCCTTTTATCAAACCAGAAATGGAGTGTTAGCTATTATAGCCAACTCGATTTGAAAGTACTCCCATTTTTCGGGCGCTTCCCGGTATGGGGCGCTATTTCCGCCAGGGTGAGATTTGCCTGCGACAGAATAGCGCTCTCAATTCGCCACATAAAAAAACAGCGGCTTGCGGCCACTGTCTTGTGTATTACTCTGCCACTGTTAGGTTAGTGTGAGTTAGCTGGCTTCTTCATCCGGGAATTTGGCAATAAAGCCTTCCGCGTCTTCAACCATAGATTGGGTTCCAACGAAGAACGGTGCGCGCTGGTGCAGTTTTTCCGGCACGATATCCAGAATGCGATTTACCCCATCAGTGGCTTTACCGCCCGCTTGTTCTGCTAAAAATGCCATCGGGTTGCATTCGTACAGTAAGCGCAGCTTTCCTTGCGGATGGCTGGCAGTACTTGGGTAAATATAAATACCACCTTTCAACAGGTTACGATGGAAGTCTGCAACCAATGAACCAATATAGCGCGAGGTATAAGGGCGCTTGGTGGCTTCATCTTGCTCCTGACAATATTTGATGTATTTCTTCACGCCTAACGGGAATTTAATGTAATTCCCTTCGTTGATGGAATACATGCAACCGGTTGCGGGATAGCGAACTTTTTCATGGGATAAACAGAAGACACCCAGTGACGGATCGTAAGTAAAGGCATGGACACCGTAACCTGTGGTATAAACCAACATGGTTGAAGAGCCATAGACGACGTACCCTGCGGCAACTTGTTTGGTTCCCGGTTGCAGGAAGTCAGCTTCGGTAATCGGTGTGCCAAATGGGGTGATTCGACGATAAATTGAGAAAATAGTCCCGACGGACACATTCACATCGATATTTGAAGAACCATCTAGTGGGTCCATCAGAACCACATACTTAGCATTTTCTGCCCGCCCGCCATCAAAGATAACAATGTTATCCTCTTCTTCTGAGGCGATACCGGCAACTTCGCCGCGCGCTTTCAATGCGGCTTTCAATTTTTCATTGGCGAACAGATCCAGCTTCATCTGATCCTCGCCCTGAATATTGGAAACACCACTGGCACCTAAAATATCAACCAGACCGGCTTTGTTGATATCGCGATGAATGATCTTTGCGCCAAGTTTGATTGCTGATAGTAATGAAGTTAATTCGCCAGTGGCGTGAGAGAAGTCTTGCTGTTTCTCGACGATGAATTCGCCTAACGTTTTCATGACACAATCCCTGAATCTACGGTTAAATATCGAGTTAATAACAAACAACGCATCTGATGGCAGCAGTGTAGCCCAAAGGTAAGAATGATTCATAGGCAATTCCATTTCTTCTCTCTGTTCTGAGCGGTAGAATGGTGACAAACTCGAAGCTTATTAATACGGAAAATTTATGCGCATTCACATATTAGGTATCTGCGGCACTTTTATGGGCGGCTTGGCGATGCTTGCCCGCTCTTTAGGGCATCAAGTGACCGGAGCGGATGCTAACGTGTATCCACCGATGAGCACATTGCTAGAAAATCAAGGGATTGAGTTGATTCAGGGATACGACCCCACTCAATTGGAACCCGTACCTGATTTAGTGATTATTGGTAATGCCATGACCCGCGGTAACCCTTGTGTCGAAGCGGTTTTGGAGCGAGGGATTCCCTATGTTTCCGGCCCACAGTGGCTACATGACTATGTGCTGCCAGAGCGTTGGGTATTGGCTGTTGCGGGGACTCACGGTAAAACCACCACGGCGGGGATGTTGACCTGGATTCTGGAAGCCTGTGGTTATGAACCCGGTTTTGTCATTGGCGGCGTACCGGGCAATTTCGATGTTTCAGCGCGTTTAGGCAATAGCCCATTCTTTGTTATTGAAGCAGATGAATATGATTGCGCCTTCTTTGATAAGCGCTCTAAATTTGTTCACTACAGCCCAAGAACGCTGATAATGAATAACCTTGAGTTCGATCATGCGGATATTTTTGATGATCTTAAGGCAATCCAGAAGCAATTCCATCATCTGGTACGTCTGGTGCCGGGCAAAGGCAAAATTATCGTACCGGATAATGACAATCCTCTGAAACAAGTGATGGCGATGGGCTGCTGGAGTGAACAAGAGCTGGTGGGGGAAACAGGCAGCTGGTTTGCACGTAAAGTTGCGGTGGATGCCAGTGTCTTTGAAGTGTTCCTCGACAATGAATTAGTGGGCGAGGTCAGTTGGTCATTGGTGGGTGAGCATAATATGCATAACGGTTTGATGGCCATTGCTGCTGCCCGTCATGTGGGCGTGCTACCGGCAGATGCTTGTCGGGCGCTGGGGGATTTTATTAATGCCCGTCGCCGTTTGGAATTACGCGGTGAAGCTCATGGTGTCACGGTTTATGATGATTTTGCCCATCATCCTACGGCGATTCTTGCGACACTGGCGGCGCTGCGCAGTAAAGTCGGCGGAACTGCACGTATTTTGGCGGTACTCGAGCCACGCTCTAACACCATGAAATTAGGGTTGTGCAAGAATGAGTTAGCACCATCGCTAGGCCGTGCAGATGAAGTCTTCCTGTTCCAGCCGCAGCATATCCCGTGGCAGGTGGTAGAGGTTGCAGAAGCCTGTATTCAACCAGCCCATTGGAGCGCAGATATCGATACATTAGTCGATATGATTACCAAGACGGCATTGCCGGGTGATCATATTCTCGTGATGAGTAATGGCGGTTTTGGCGGTATTCATGACAAGCTTTTAACGGCCTTGAGCAAGAAAGCAGAGCAAGACCTTCAATCGCAGGATTAATTCGGACAAAAAATCCCCCGCATTGCGGGGGTAAAAGGTTCGTCAGACACGACGACGAGGGATTATTCGGTCAGTAAATCGAGTGGTTGGATAGGCACTCTGTTCAATCGAATCGGCTATAAATAACTATTTAGTTTTTATTTTCAACAGACTGAACACATTACCCTGCACAAATTATCGATATTGAAAGTATGCCCCAGCGGATGGGGCATTTACTTTTCACTTTTACGCTCGATCTTATTTGTAGATCTTGGCAGTGGCATGCCAGTTATTCTCTTCACGAACTTCGATCACTTTGTAAGCTTTAGCACCCATCGCATCTGCTTTATCAGACAGCGCCTGACTGATATCGGATGGTGCGCCGTTAATCCCACTGACAGTAATCGTACCCATTGGTTGTAGGTTAGCAGCTTGATTGTCATTGATGGAATCTGCTGCAAAAACGCCAAATGAAAGTGCAGATAGAATGCTCATGGTTGCGATGGTAGTTTTAATTTTCATTTTATTGCCTCTATTTATTATTTATCACTTTATGGTAAGTGTGATTTACATCACGGAAATGAGTATACATCTAGTAACTGTAAATATTAATAGCTGACTAATAATATTTAAGGTCACTTTATTGTCCGTTACTACTTTTTAAGAACTAAAAGGAATAAAAAACGGCTAAAAAATGATGTTATAAGGTAAAAAATGAGTTTTTTCATTAGGATAGGGATTTTTAACTAAAAGTGCGAAAGCTGGGGTCAATTTGACCCATTATTGAGAAAAAGCAGTGTTATCTGATGTATTAAGACAGAAGGGGGCGTGGAATTGGCTGTAATAAGGAACGGAACTGGATTAATTCGCTGGCTTCATCAATATAATGCGGCACAGTAGGCCGCATCTATTGTTTTTATCTATGTAAGAGGCAATTACAGCTCTTGTTCAAATAACCCGAGGATAGCCTCGTGCAATTGTTTAACCGTAAAGCCTCTGGCTGGTGTGGTAAAAATGGTGTCATCACCAGCAATGCTACCCAAAATACCTTCAGCTTTGCCTAATGAATCTAGCAGGCGTGCAATCAGTTGTGCAGCACCTGGGCTGGTATTAATCACAACCACCGACTCATTATAGTCGACGTCCAATACCAGATTCTTCAACGGGCTGCTGGTGGTAGGGACGCCTAATTCGGCGGGTAAACAGTAAACCATCTCCATTTTGGCATTCCGCGTTCTGACGGCACCAAACTTTGTCAGCATCCGTGACACTTTGGATTGGTTAATATTTTCAAAGCCTTCTTCTTGCAGCGCCAAAACAATCTCACCTTGAGAACTGAATTTCTCTTCCTTCAATAACGCCTTAAACGCCTTGATAAGATCTTCTTGTTTCGCGGGATTACGCATTTTTTATGCCTTGATCAGTCAATAGTGAATAGGATTATTATGCATATAAATGAATTTTTATTCAACATGACTGTGGAGTATTGCTGAGAAAAGCACTGATATCAAGGTGGCGTGGGATGTTAACATTATCTTACTGTTAAAATTATGCTAAATCAGTTTTTATCATTATGAGTTATTGGTAGCAAAAATGTTATTAAAATGATGTTGTTCTGATGTAACTGAAGGGTGTAATGTAACCGCCGATTAACCTGTCATGAATATCTCGGTAATTTTTAGAATAATGTGCGCTATATCATTAATGAATAAGCGATTTACTCTAAAATAGACGGACGTTATGCGCCTTTTTGATGCGTGATATCTCAATCTGGCTGTTAATAGATTGTGTTTAAAATCACCTTAAATTAAGGTGCGTAAATAAATGAATTCACGGCAAATTCAAATTAAATATAATAGGAGTATAGGATGAAAGTTGCAGTTCTCGGTGCCGCAGGCGGTATCGGCCAGGCCCTCGCTCTTCTACTCAAGACCCAGCTTCCTTCAGGTTCAGACCTCTCATTGTATGATATCGCACCCGTGACTCCAGGTGTTGCGGTTGATCTGAGCCATATCCCGACCGCTGTTAATATTAAAGGCTTCAGCGGCGAAGATGCTACCCCAGCACTACAAGGGGCAGATATTGTTCTGATTTCAGCCGGTGTGGCACGTAAACCTGGCATGGATCGTTCAGACCTGTTCAATGTAAATGCGGGTATCGTTCGTAATCTGGTTGAGCAAATCGCGCGTACTTGCCCGAAAGCATTAATCGGCATCATTACTAACCCAGTAAACACCACCGTAGCAATCGCTGCGGAAGTACTTAAAAAAGCGGGTGTTTATGATAAAAACAAGCTGTTCGGTATCACTACCCTGGATACCATCCGTTCGAACACCTTTGTTGCTGAATTAAAAGGTAAGCAACCACAGGATATCGAAGTGCCAGTGATCGGTGGCCATTCAGGTGTCACCATTTTGCCATTACTGTCACAAATCCCAGGTGTTAGCTTTACTGAACAAGAAGTGGCTGATCTGACCAAGCGCATTCAGAATGCAGGTACTGAAGTGGTTGAAGCCAAAGCCGGTGGCGGCTCTGCAACGTTGTCTATGGGGCAGGCTGCTGCACGTTTCGGCCTTTCTCTGGTTCGTGCTTTGCAAGGCGAAAGCAATGTTGTTGAATGTTCTTACGTTGAAGGTGATGGCAAGTATGCCCGCTTCTTTGCTCAGCCCATTCTGCTGGGTAAAAACGGTGTCGCTGAACGTAAAGATATCGGTAAACTGAGTGCTTTTGAGCAACAAGCACTGGAAAATATGCTTGATGTACTGCACAAAGACATCGAGTTAGGTGAGAAGTTTGTCAACTAAGCCCTAATATAGGGGCTAAAGTTGCCCCTAAGGTAACACTATCAACCGCCGTTACATGCTATCGGCGGTTTTTTTATGCCTGCGTAGTAACCGGGCGTATCCTTACTTTACGATCAAGAAGATTCCCTGTTTTCGGATCGTAATAACGTGTTGGCCAAATTTCGGCGGGGTGAATTTCCAGATACTCAGCAATCAGCCATTCTCCTTTTGGCCAGGGGCGAGTCAAGGCATTAGCAAGCGTTGATGAACTTAACCCTGCTTCTCTGGACAGTGCCGCCAGAGTCGTACCTCTTTTACGTAGTGCAGCAATGATGTCGGCTGGGTGCCAATCTGATTTCCTTAAAATCATCTTTAATCCTTTTTTTTTCCAAGCTGCTGGCGTGTTAGTGATATAAATAACGGTACATCGTTAATCGTACTGTGAACAGAAAGTAACCATTTAGAAAGATCATAGCATTTATTTTCCCAAAAATTTTAAATGTTTTCTAAATATTCCTTTTTTGTGTCACGGCGCATATTAGGAAGCAACACCATGAAAAAAGAGTGGTTTGCCGCTAAGGAATTGGCAGGTCTTGAGGGGCTACCATCATCACCGCAAGGTATAAATCTCATGGCAAAACGTGAGGGATGGGAGCAACGACGGCGTCGGGGAGTTCAGGGGAAGGCGGTTGAATATCATATTGAAAGCCTCCCAGCCACGATACTGGGGTCATTACAACTCAGAGAAGAGCCCGCTCAGTATACGACGAGGCAAGATCCTCTCGCGGTCTGGGTCGAAGCTTACTATCGCTTTACGGAAGACGAGCGGGAACAGATCCTAAGTTTTATTTTTCGTGAAGGTGCAAGAAGTTTGATTGAGCGACTGACAAAGGATTAGCGTTCCTGCCTGCGCAATGCAATCGGGGCTTGCTGTACAACTCATGGAGCGAGTGTATATATGAAAAAAGAATGGATCACAGCGGTTGAATTAGTTGGTATCGCAGGATTGCCGTATAGTCCGGCAGGCGTGAATGGCCGAGCCAGAAAGGAAGGGTGGGAGCGCAGACGTAAAACCGGCGTACAGGGAAAGGCGGTGGAATATTCAATTGAAGGGCTGCCACCCGATGTACTGAATGTTTTACGCTTACAAGAAACTACGGCGGAATATACGTTGCCGCGACAAGATCCCTTAGCCGTATGGATTGAGGCTTATAATCAACTCACCGATGCCGAACGTTCCCAAGTCGTTGCATTCTTGCTCCGGGAAGGCGTCGGTACATTGATAAAGCGGTTAGTCTAATACCCGAAAGGTAAACCCGGGCGGTAAAGCGCGGGTTTCTTAATAACTCCAATTATTTTCTTAAAAATTGCGCTGTACTGCAATATGCGCTAGCCCTTCCAGAGCCTGGCGATATTCGCTTTCAGGGAGAATCTGTAAGGCAGCAATGGCTTTATCTGCTTCTTCCTCGGCGCGTTGGCGGGTGTAGTCCAGCGAGCCACACTGTTGCATCGCCGCCAGAACCGGCTCAAGAAGATGGCGACCATTACCTTGCTCAATAGCTTGTCGGATCATTAGTGCCTGTTCTGATGTTCCGTTATGCATCGCGTGCAGGAGAGGCAGAGTTGGCTTGCCTTCATTAAGGTCATCACCGGTATTTTTACCGAGCGTGGTGCCATCAGAGCTGTAATCAAGCAAGTCATCAATGAGCTGGAAAGCGGTGCCGAGATAGCGGCCATAATTCTGTAGCGCCAGCTCCTGCTCTTCACTGGCCTCTGCTAATACGGCGGCAGATTGTGCAGCGGCTTCGAACAAGCGGGCGGTTTTACTGTAAATCACCTGCATGTAGTTTTCTTCAGTGATATCTGGGTTATTGCAGTTCATCAACTGCAAGACTTCACCTTCAGCAATCACGTTGGTTGCCGCAGACATCAGTGTCAAAACGCGCAGTGATTCAAGGCCCGTCATCATCTGGAATGAGCGGGTATAGATGTAGTCGCCAACCAAAACACTGGCGGCATTGCCGAATGCGGCATTGGCAGTGGCTTTGCCACGGCGCATATCAGACTCATCGACCACATCATCATGTAGCAAGGTGGCGGTATGGATAAACTCAATCAATGCTGCAACAGTGATATGCTTGCTGCCTTTATAGTGCAGCGCACGGGCGACCAAAACGGCAATCATTGGGCGAATGCGTTTCCCGCCGCCACTGATAATGTAATGGCCCAGTTGATTGATAAGAACGACATCAGAATTCAACTGGTCGAGAATTGTTGCGTTTACAGCCGCCATATCTGGCGCGGTTAACTCGATAATCTTTTCTAGGTTCATTGTTATATTCAGCTGTTTTTCTCTTTAACTGCGATGAGATTACCGCTCACATTATTACATGGCGCTCCCTGAGACCATGATTGTACTTGAAAAATACACCAAATAAATCACATGTAAGAAACTGTGCTTTTTTTCTTCTTTTGGATTGATTATATACTTGTCATTCACAACATTTTTGCGTAGAATTCGCGCCCTATTGTGAATATTTATAGTGCGCTCTGGACTACAAAAGTTGAGTGCACGGAAAGCGGAGTTTTATATGTACGCGGTTTTCCAAAGTGGTGGTAAACAACACCGAGTAAGCGAAGGTCAAACCATTCGCTTGGAAAAGCTGGACATCGCAACTGGTGAAGCTGTTGAGTTTGACCAAGTTCTGATGATTGCTAACGGTGAAGAAATCAATATCGGCGCTCCTTTAGTCGTCGGTGGCGTGGTTAAGGCTGAAGTAGTTGCTCACGGTCGTGGCGAGAAGATTAAGATTGTTAAATTCCGTCGTCGTAAGCATTACCGTAAGCAGCAAGGTCATCGTCAGTGGTTCACTGATGTCAAAATCACTGGCATCAGCGCTTAAGTTTTAGGAGAGCGGATAAATGGCACATAAAAAGGCTGGTGGTTCGACCCGTAACGGTCGTGACTCCGAAAGTAAACGTCTTGGCGTAAAACGCTTTGGCGGCGAAGCAGTTCTGGCAGGCAGCATCATCGTTCGTCAACGTGGCACTAAGTTCCATGCTGGCATCGACGTAGGTTGCGGCAAAGACCACACTCTGTTTGCTTTGAAAGACGGTAAAGTCAAGTTCGAAGTTAAAGGCCCGAAAAACCGTAAATTTATCAGCATCGAAGCTGAGTAAGTTTTTCGCGTCCTGCAAATAGATGTAAGCCCTGCAATTTCGTTGCGGGGCTTTTTACATTTCTGGGTTAACCCGGGTAAAAAATGGATACGAAACAGCAGGCGGGTTTAGGTATTTTCCTGGCACTGACCACTGCCGTATTCTGGGGTGCTTTGCCGATCGCAATGAAGCAAGTGCTTGAAGTCATGGAGCCTTTTACCATTGTCTGGTATCGCTTCATGATGGCGGCTATTGGCCTGGGGATTATTCTTGCTTCGCGTCGTCAGTTACCTTCTCTGAAACTATTTCGCCAACGTCGCTGGCTGGTATTACTGATAGTTGCGACCTGTGGCTTGCTGGGGAATTTTATCTTCTTCAGCTCATCTTTGCAGTATCTTAGTCCGACGACATCTCAGGTCATAGGGCAGCTTTCACCTGTCGGTATGATGGTTGCCAGTGTATTGATTCTGAAAGAGCGGATGCGTATCACCCAGGTTGTTGGTGCGGGTATGCTGATTTGTGGTCTGTTGCTATTTTTTAACACCAGCCTACATGAAATTTTTACCCGCCTGACTGACTATACCCTTGGCGTCGCATTGGGTGTCTGTGCGGCGGTGGTCTGGGTAAGCTATGGTGTGGCCCAGAAAGTGCTGTTAAGGCGCATGGCATCGCAACAAATCCTATTATTGCTGTATACTTTATGTGCAATTGCATTGTTTCCATTGGCGAAGCCCGCCGTCATTTTTCAGTTAAATGGGTGGCAGTTCGCCTGTTTGCTGTTTTGTGGTGTCAATACCCTGGTAGGTTATGGTGCGTTGGCTGAGGCTATGGCGCGCTGGCAGGCCGCGCAGGTAAGCGCACTCGTCACTCTGACGCCGCTGTTTACCCTGTTTTTTTCAATTTTATTGGCGCTGGCCTGGCCGGATATGTTTGTTGCACCGTCCCTCAATCTTGTGGGATATGCAGGCGCATTCGTGGTGGTGGCAGGTGCAATGTTTTCCGCAATTGGTCATCGTTGGTGGCCACGTCGGACAGAAATAAACCGGGTTGCTCCGAAAAAGCAGCTCGGTGAATGATTTACGGAGAAAGTAAATGAAGTTTGTAGATGAAGCTACGATTTTGGTTGTAGCCGGTGACGGTGGTAACGGTTGTGTCAGTTTCCGCCGTGAAAAGTACATTCCCAACGGTGGGCCTGATGGCGGTGATGGCGGTGACGGTGGCGATATTTATCTGCTGGCTGATGAAAACCTCAACACCTTGATCGATTACCGTTTTGTTAAATCCTTCCGTGCTGAACGTGGGCAGAATGGTCAGAGCCGTGACTGTACCGGCAAACGTGGCCAGGATATCACGATTAAAGTTCCCGTCGGGACGCGCGTACTGGATCAAGGAACCGGCGAGATTGTGGGTGATATGACCCGTCACGGTCAGCGTTTGATGGTCGCAAAAGGTGGCTTCCACGGATTAGGTAACACCCGTTTCAAGTCGTCGGTAAACCGTGCGCCACGCCAGAAAACGATGGGTACTGATGGTGAAACGCGGGAACTGATGCTTGAGCTGTTGCTGTTAGCTGATGTTGGGATGTTAGGTTTGCCAAATGCCGGTAAATCGACCTTTATCCGCGCTGTTTCTGCTGCTAAACCTAAAGTTGCTGATTATCCGTTTACTACCTTGATCCCAAGTCTGGGTGTGGTTCGTATGGATCATGAGCAAAGCTTTGTCGTTGCTGATATCCCCGGTTTGATTGAAGGGGCGTCAGATGGGGCAGGTTTGGGTATTCGTTTCCTCAAACATTTGGAACGTTGCCGCGTGTTGTTGCATTTGGTGGATTTGGCTCCAATTGATGAATCTGATCCGGTTGAGAATGCCAAAATCATCATTAATGAGTTACAGCAATACAGCGAAAATCTTGCTCAGAAGCCACGCTGGCTTGTTTTCAATAAGATTGACATCATTGGCCCAGAAGAAGCTGAAATCCGTGCTAAAGCCATTGCAGAGGCGCTGGGATGGGAAGATAAGTACTACATGATTTCCGCAGTCAATCGCGATAATGTCAATGCGTTGTGCTGGGATGTGATGAAATTCCTCAATACCCAACCTAAAGCGATGGCAATTGTCGAAAGTGAGCCAGAGAAAGTTGAGTTCATGTGGGATGATTACCACCGTGAACAACTGGCTGAAGTGGAAGCCGAAGCGGAATCAGAAGATGACGACGATTGGGATGAAGCAGACGATGACGGTGTAGAGTTTATCTACGAACGTTAAGTTTCCCGGTTATTGTGTATGAGAAGGGCTGCCATTTATTTGTGGTGGCCCTTTTTTATTAATAGCTTACACGATGGCATGTGTGGTTACCGGTAGCCAGCATTGTGCTTGTAGGCCGCTACGGTCAGGGCGATTTTCCAGTATTAATTTACCCTGATGCAACTGAACAATGCGAATAACAATGTTCAGCCCTAAGCCGCTGCCACCATAGCGCTGATCCATTCGGCGGAAAGCTTGGGTCAGTTCGCCTGACTGTTCTGGCTTTATCCCCGGCCCTTCATCCAAAACATGCAGCAAGACCTGCTGATCCTTAACGGTGAGTTTGATGGTTATTTGGCTGCCAATCGGGCTGTAGCGATGGGCATTTTCAACCAAATTGCGTAGCATCAAACGCAGCAGGGTGGCGTCGCCCTCTGTTTGAGCATGAGATGGCACTTCCCACTGTATTGTTTGTTGGCGAACCGCAGCCATTTCTTCCAGCTCTTCTTGTAATGGCTGAATCACATTTTCAACCCAATCCAAGGTCTGGTACAGGCCGCTGGCAAAGTTTTGCCCCGCTCTGGAGAGCATCAACAATTGCTCAATGGTATGCATTAATAAGTCGATACGATTAATCAGCAACTTACTTTCAGCAACTCCCTGCTTTTCCATCAATTCAAGGTGCAAGCGTATTCCAGCCAGAGGCGTGCGAAGCTCGTGAGCCGCATCGGCAGTAAACAGGCGTTCTTGCGCAATGGTATTGGACAGGCGCGCCAACAACTGATTGAGCGTTGAGGTTACAGAAACAATCTCTTGCATGTCACTGTTAATCGTCAAGGGGCTGAGGTTGTCTGCGGAACGTTCTGACAACTTCTTTTGGAGTTGGTCGAGTGGCCGAATAATCCAACTGATGGCCCAAAAGGAGAGCAGTAACGTGATGGCCATCATGATAAGCGACGGCGCAAGCAGCGAAGCGATTGCCTCGGCTATTTCTGTATCTACCCGCTCGTTACGAACTTTCGCACTGAGGGTTTCATCCACCAGAAAGCTGATTTGCTCCTGGCTTTCATGCCATAACCAAAATGCGCTGATTAACTGGGTTACCAGTAAAATCAATGCCAGCATGAGGATCAATCGCCGCCGCATACTGATCATGATATGGATTCCAGCCGGTAGCCAATACCCCGTATGGTTCGGATTCTGTCTTTACCCAGCTTGCGCCGCAGATTATGGATATGTACTTCCAGCGTATTGGAACCAAGATCATCATTCCAGGTATACAGATCTTGTTGTAACAATTCCCGATTGATGGTTTGCCCAGCTCGCATGATCAATCGTGAGAGGATTGCGAACTCTTTTGGTGTAATTTCAATCGGTTGCCCCTGCAAGTAGACTTGTTGCGAGGACAAGTTGAGACTCAAATCATCTTGCTCAACCAGATTGTCACTCAGCCCCTGATAGCGGCGGATCAGTGCGCGCACCCTGGCCAGCAGTTCGGCAAGGGCGAAAGGTTTTATCAGGTAATCGTCCGCCCCGGCATCTAACCCATCAACTCTATCCTCAAGTGCATCACGCGCCGTAAGGATGAGTACAGGCAGGGTAACCTGCTGACGACGCCATTGACGCAATAATACAGTACCATCCTGGTCCGGTAAGCCGAGATCGAGGATAACCATGCTGTATTGGCTGGTCTGCAATAAACTGTGCGCTTGTGCTGCGGTACCGGCACAGTCGCAGGCATAACCCTCACTGGTCAGCGCCATCGCCACCCCGCGTTGTAGCAGTTCATCATCTTCAACAATCAGTAGTTTCATCGTTTTTAGTTGTTCTGATAGATGTCTTTATACAGGCGACTTTCGAAGCGAACCAACGGTGCGCGACGATTCTTTTGATCTTCAGGTGGCACGGCGTAACCGGATAAGAACTGCACGAATGCCATACGTTGGCCACTGGCGGTAGTAATAAATCCGGCCAGGTTGTACACCCCTTGCAATGCGCCGGTTTTAGCTGAAACTTTGCCGTCAACCCCCGCTTCATGCAGGCCACCACGATAACGCAATGTCCCATCATAACCTGATAATGGCAGCATTGAGATAAAGTTAAGTTCCTGATCGTGTTGAGCAATATATTGCAAAGCCTGCATCATGGTGGCTGGCGATATCAAATTATGGCGCGATAATCCCGAACCATCCACGACAATACTGTTACCGAGATCGACACCTGCTTTTTGGCGCAAGACTTGGCGCACCGCATCTGCCCCTGAGCGCCAGGTACCCGGCACACCAAACCGCTGATGACCAATAGTTCTAAATACGGTGTCAGCAATCATGTTGTCAGACTTTTTCAGCATGATTTTGAGTAAATCGTGCAGGGGGGCTGATTGTGCTTGAGCTAACACAGTTCCAGCGGCATTGGGTGTCGTCTGACGGCGTAAACTGCCATCAATTTGGATGTCAGCCTTTTTCAATTCATCTTTCAAAATAGCACCGGCATAACTGGCCCCATTTTGCACCGCAAAGGCTAATGGCAACGGCTCACTGCGCTGTGTCAGGCAACCGGTCAGCGTAAAGCGGTTCAATTCACCGGGCACCACATCCAATTCGCAATATTGCGCATCCGGCGAACCTTTAGCCAATGTGCGCACTTCACTGAACATTTGCACCGGGTAATAGGATGCGACTCGGATAAATGCCATCTCCCCCGGAGTGGGTGCGCTGTAAAGAGAGACAGAAAAGCAGTTACGATCAACAATTGCAGCGGCAGGTGGTGCGCTGAAACATTGCGTCATATCGTTCCACGGCCAGCCGGGGGCTTTGTCATGGCTGGCAAACACTGAGGTGTCGATAATCAAATCCCCTGCAATCTGCCTGACACCAGCTTTTCTTAACGTTGCCACCATATTACGCAACTGTTGGCGTGTTAAAGTGGGATCGCCATCAAAACGTGCAATTAAATTGCCGCGCAGCACACCATCGCTGATCGAGTCGTGGCTCTCCAGCGTAGTATTGAAGCGAAAATCTGGGCCAAGCTGTAATAATGCGGCTAATGCTGTCAGGACTTTTTGTGTACTGGCGGGTAGTGCCATCTGCTGGGCGTGATAATCTATTGCAGGCGTGGTTGCGCCGATTTTTTGTACCACCAATGCAAGATTTGCCCCATCAGGCAGATACTGTGTGTAATTTTCGACCTGAGCTGCATTGGCACTCGAAATACTGATATTGATCGCAATAGTGCAAGCCAATCCGCTGACAATTCGTGAAAAATGCATAATTTCGGTATAACTGCTGGATAATGTGTTGCCATACTACGGTGCAACGAGGGCGAAAGTAAACGATGACCCTAAAGGAACTCTACGTTAAAATGCATATCAAAATGCAGAATTGATCCTGACTTGGGGTTTTGGCTCCGGGGTGGTTTTTTTTGTTTATCGCCTGGAGGCGGGTAGGGTATCAGGCTAACCGCATTTTCATTCGAAAACGTTAGGATGACGGTTTTTTGAACAGGATAGATTTAGAGGTATTTAAAAGATGAAACAGATTCCGATGACGGTAAATGGCGCAGAGAAACTGCGTGAAGAACTGGATTTTTTAAAAGGCGTTCGTCGCCCTAAAATTATTGCTGATATCGCTACTGCCCGTGAACATGGCGACTTGAAAGAAAATGCGGAATATCACGCAGCCCGTGAACAGCAAGGGTTCTGTGAGGGGCGAATCCAGGAAATAGAAGCTAAACTTTCTAATGCACAAGTGATTGATATCACCAAAATGCCAAACAATGGCCGTGTGATCTTTGGTTGCACTGTACGGGTGCTAAATGTGGATTCAGAAGAGGAACAGCATTACCGAATTGTAGGTGACGATGAGGCTGATTTTAAAAAAAATCTTATTTCAGTTAACTCACCTATTGCTCGTGGCCTGATTGGTAAAGAAGTCGATGACGTGGTCGTTATTCGTACCCCAGGCGGCGAAGTGGAATATGAAATTCTTAACGTAGATTATGTGTAATACTGGCTCGCCTAAGCCGTAAAAACAGGTTGTTTATAAGAAATAAAGTTGTAAAGAAAAGTAAAAGGCCGCGTGCGGCCTTTTATCAGAACAAAGTGCATGGCACCTTTTCTCTAAAACATACGTCATTAACGCGGTAAAATAATCTTGCGCTCTTTTGCCGGACGGTAGAGCACTAATATATTACCGATGATTTGGACGTTAACGGCACCGGTCTCACGCACGATAGCATCAGCAATTAGGGCCTTGGTTTCACGCTCTTCAGCCGTGACCTTAACCTTGATAAGCTCATGATGTTCAAGCGTTTGTTCGATTTCAGCCAGCACCCCTTCGGTTAACCCGTTATTGCCCAGCATCACTACTGGTTTTAACGGATGGGCCAGGCTTTTGAGGTGTTGTTTTTGTTTGTTATTCAGATTCATCGTCTTTTTTGCTTAAGTTGGGATTGAAAACGGTTCATTCTACCGCCATCTCATGTGTATCACCAAATCGGTCTACGCCGAGAGGGAGTTTACGCGAGCTAAGCAATAGATGCGCGGGCTCTTAATTAAGATAGTTGGAAAAAGAGATGTCTAATAAAAAGCGTTCGGCCAGTTCCAGTCGCTGGCTACAAGAACACTTTAGCGATAAATATGTCATTCAGGCGCAGAAAAAGGGGCTACGCTCCCGTGCCTGGTTTAAACTTGATGAAATACAACAGAACGATAAACTTTTCAAACCCGGTATGACAGTAGTCGACTTAGGCGCTGCACCCGGAGGTTGGTCCCAATATGCTGTAACCCAGATTGGCGGTAAAGGGCGGGTCATCGCATGTGATCTTCTACCAATGGATCCTATCGTTGGTGTCGATTTCCTTCAGGGCGATTTTCGTGATGAACTGGTTCTGAAAGCTTTACTTGAACGTGTTGGGGATAAAAAAGTTCAGGTGGTCATGTGTGATATGGCCCCGAATATGAGTGGTACTCCGGCAGTCGATATACCTAAATCAATGTATCTGGTTGAATTAGCTTTGGAAATGTGTCGTGATGTACTTGCACCAGGCGGAAGTTTCCTGGTGAAGGTGTTCCAGGGAGATGGCTTTGATGAATACCTACGGGAAATTCGCTCCCTGTTTACGAAAGTTAAGATTCGTAAGCCAGACGCTTCTCGTGCGCGATCGCGTGAAGTGTACATTGTAGCGACAGGGCGGAAACTGTAGTACCCTAACGCTGTTTGTTAACACAGTTGTAATATGAGGTTAATCCCTTGAGTGACATGGCGAAAAACCTAATTCTCTGGTTAGTTATTGCAGTCGTATTGATGTCTGTATTCCAGAGCTTTGGTCCCAGCGAATCGAATGGCCGTAAGGTGGATTACTCTACTTTCATGTCCGACGTAACCCAAGATCAGGTTCGTGAAGCACGTATCAATGGACGTGAAATTAACGTCAGTAAAAAAGATAACAGCAAATACACGACCTTCATTCCGGTCAACGATCCAAAGCTGTTAGATGTCTTATTGACTAAAAATGTGAAAGTTGTTGGCGAGCCACCGGAAGAGCCGAGCTTGCTGGCGTCTATCTTTATTTCCTGGTTCCCAATGCTGTTGTTGATTGGGGTCTGGATCTTCTTTATGCGTCAAATGCAGGGCGGCGGTGGCAAAGGGGCAATGTCCTTTGGTAAAAGCAAAGCCCGAATGCTGACAGAAGATCAGATTAAAACCTCTTTTGCTGATGTGGCAGGTTGCGACGAAGCAAAAGAAGAAGTCAGTGAATTGGTTGACTATCTGCGTGAGCCAAGCCGCTTCCAGAAATTGGGCGGTAAAATTCCGAAAGGCGTGTTGATGGTCGGGCCTCCGGGGACAGGTAAAACCTTGCTGGCGAAAGCCATTGCAGGTGAAGCCAAAGTGCCTTTCTTCACTATTTCTGGTTCTGACTTTGTAGAAATGTTTGTTGGTGTGGGTGCATCCCGTGTCCGTGACATGTTTGAACAAGCCAAGAAAGCCGCACCTTGTATCATCTTTATCGATGAAATCGATGCGGTAGGCCGTCAACGTGGTGCTGGTTTGGGCGGTGGTCATGACGAACGTGAGCAAACACTGAACCAGATGCTGGTTGAGATGGATGGCTTTGAGGGTAATGAAGGCATCATCGTTATCGCAGCAACTAACCGTCCAGACGTGCTTGACCCAGCGTTACTGCGTCCAGGCCGTTTTGACCGTCAGGTCGTGGTTGGCTTGCCTGATGTGCGTGGGCGTGAACAGATTCTGAAAGTCCACATGCGTCGCGTGCCATTAGATACTGACATTGATGCTTCTGTTATCGCGCGTGGCACGCCTGGTTTCTCAGGTGCTGACCTGGCTAACCTGGTCAACGAAGCCGCACTGTTTGCTGCCCGTGGCAACAAGCGCGTCGTTTCAATGGCTGAGTTCGAGAAAGCGAAAGACAAAATTATGATGGGTGCGGAACGTCGCTCCATGGTAATGACAGAAGCGCAGAAAGAATCTACGGCATACCATGAAGCAGGTCATGCGATCATCGGTCGCTTGGTTCCTGAGCATGACCCAGTACATAAAGTGACCATTATTCCTCGTGGTCGCGCATTGGGTGTGACATTCTTCCTGCCGGAAGGTGATGCTATCAGTGCCAGCCGTCAGAAACTGGAAAGCCAGATCTCTACCTTATACGGTGGTCGTCTTGCCGAAGAGATCATTTACGGCCCGGAAAAAGTTTCTACCGGTGCATCGAATGATATCAAGGTTGCTACGTCTATTGCGCGTAACATGGTGACACAGTGGGGCTTCTCCGAGAAGCTGGGGCCGTTGCTGTACGCTGAAGAAGAGGGCGAAGTTTTCCTGGGGCGTTCAGTGGCTAAAGCCAAGCATATGTCCGATGAAACCGCGCGTATTATCGACCAGGAAGTTAAGCTGCTTGTCGAGCGTAACTATCAGCGTGCTCGTAAATTGCTGATGGAAAATCTGGATGTGCTGCATACCATGAAAGACGCGTTGATGAAGTATGAAACTATCGATGCGCCGCAGATTGATGACTTGATGAATCGCAAAGAAGTCCGCCCGCCAGCGGGTTGGGATGATGCGACTAAAACCAAAGCATCTGACAACGACAGTACGCCAAAGGCACCAACTCCGGTTGATGAGCCTAATACACCAACGCCAGGTAACTCTAATACCATGTCAGAACAGTTGGGCGATAAGTAAGTCTACTGTTGGCATCTATACTCTAAATAATTCGAGTTGCAGGAAGGCGGCAAGTGAATGAATCCCGATGAGTTGACGCCAGTCAATGATTCGGGTGACAAATCTGCTGGGAGCAGATTTGAACGCTGCTTGCAGTGGCCTCAACGAGGCGAGACCCATAGGCGGGCCGAGTAACGAGAGCAGCTAACGCACATGCAGCTTGAAGTATACCGAGTATAAAGCGTTGTGATTAATATAAACCTCGGGCTTGCCTGGGGTTTTTCTTTTTCTAAGATATAAAATTGAAGTGAATTGCCACTTTTAAGGTGCGATTACATGCAGTTAACTGCCAGAGATCGGATTTTGGATCTTTCTTACCCGCAAGTTATGGGGATTCTGAATGTTACCCCTGATTCATTTTCCGATGGTGGGCATCACAATAATCTTGATAAAGCACTACAACATGCCGAACTGATGCTATCAGCAGGTGCTACGCTGATTGATATTGGCGGTGAATCTACCCGCCCAGGTGCTGCACAAGTCAGTGAGCAAGAAGAGCTTGATCGGGTTGTTCCGGTGGTTGAAGCACTGGCCAAACGTTTTGATGTCTGGCTCTCTGTGGATACCTCTAAAGCCACAGTGATTACCGAATCAGCTCAAGCAGGAGCCCATATAATCAATGATATCCGCGCATTGCAGCAGCCAGGAGCACTTGAGGCTGCCGCTAATACCGGCCTGCCAGTGTGCCTGATGCATATGCAGGGGCAGCCCCAAAGTATGCAGCAGTCCCCTCATTACGATGACTTAATGGCAGACATCAATCAGTTCTTCCAGCATCATATTGAACGCTGCGTTGCGGCCGGTATCGCAAAAAGTAAATTGTTACTCGACCCAGGCTTCGGTTTCGGTAAGAATCTGGCGCATAATTACCAGTTATTGGCACGTCTGGCAGAACTCCACCATTTTGAGTTGCCACTGTTGGTCGGCATGTCGAGAAAGACGATGGTAGGCCAGATACTACATGTGCCGCCACAACAGCGGGTTACAGGGAGTGTCGCATGTGCTGTAATTGCAGCGATGCAAGGGGCACAGATTGTCAGAGTGCATGATGTCAAAGAAACTGTCGAGGCGATGCGAATCGTTGAGGCAACACTTTTAGCGAAGGAATAAAGATAAATTATGAGTAACCGTAAATACTTTGGTACAGATGGCATTCGCGGTAAAGTGGGTGAAAGTCCGATTACGCCTGATTTTGTATTGAAGCTCGGCTGGGCCGCCGGTAAGGTTCTGGCTCGACATGGTTCTCGTAAAATTATTATTGGCAAAGATACACGTATTTCTGGCTACATGCTGGAATCTGCATTGGAAGCTGGCCTTGCTGCTGCTGGGTTATCTGCATCATTTACTGGCCCGATGCCAACGCCAGCGGTGGCGTATTTGACGCGAACCTTCCGTGCTGAGGCCGGTATCGTCATTTCTGCCTCTCATAACCCCTTCTATGATAACGGTATTAAATTCTTCTCAATTGATGGCACCAAACTGCCAGATGATGTAGAGGAGGCGATTGAAGCCGAAATGGAGAAACCACTAACCTGCGTGGAATCTGCCGAACTGGGTAAAGCCAACCGTATCGTAGATGCTGCAGGCCGCTACATTGAGTTCTGTAAAGGGACATTCCCGAGCGAACTCAGCCTAAATGCGCTGAAAATTGTGGTCGATTGTGCCAACGGTGCCACTTATCACATCGCGCCAAGCGTATTGCGTGAACTGGGTGCTACCGTGATTACTATCGGTTGTGAGCCAGATGGCATGAATATTAACGAAGAGTGCGGTGCCACAGATGTCCGTTTGCTGCAACAGCGCGTTATTGCAGAAGGGGCACATGTTGGTTTGGCATTTGATGGCGATGGCGATCGGCTGATGATGGTCGATCACGTCGGTAACAAGGTCGATGGCGACCAGATTTTGTATATCATTGCCCGTGAAGGCTTACGCCAAGGTCAGCTAAAAGGTGGTGCTGTCGGGACTCTGATGAGCAATATGGGGTTGGAGTTGGCGTTAAAACAGCTCGGAATTCCTTTCGAACGAGCCAAAGTGGGTGACCGCTATGTGCTGGAAAAAATGCAGGAAAAAGGCTGGCGTATTGGGGCAGAAAACTCCGGCCATGTAATTTTGTTGGATAAAACGACCACCGGTGATGGCATTGTGGCTGGTTTGCAGGTGCTGACGGCGATGGTGCGTAATGATATGAGCTTGCATGACCTGTGCAGCGGCATGAAATTGCTGCCACAGATCCTGGTCAATGTGCGTTTCTCTGGTAACCACAATCCACTTGAGTCTGAAGACGTCGTGGCCGTCACTAAGCAGGTCGAAGTTGATTTGGCCGGTCGTGGTCGTGTTCTGTTACGTAAATCGGGTACTGAGCCATTAATCCGAGTGATGGTTGAGGGTGACGCTGAAGAGTCACTGATTGCAGAAATGGCAAATCGGATTGCCGATGCAGTCAAAGCGGCAGGTTAATTAAGTTTAAATCAGCTTAATTGATTTTAAATGGGGGAATAGCGCGTCTCTTCCCCACGAAATTGCGCTGAAGTTGAATAACTTGACGATTTTTTCTGCAATTAAACCCATGTAATGAAATTGCCCTTGCGTGTACTATGCGCTTTGGTTAGTATTCACACCCGCTTAAGTGGGTGAATAAGTCCCCGCTGATGGGTGAGAAGCATTTAGCACGCGGTGAACCCGCAAGGATACAGGTACAACTATGTACGAAGCTCTTCTGGTGATTTTCTTGCTGATTTCGATTGGGCTAGTTGCTCTGATCATGTTACAGCAAGGCAAAGGCGCGGATATGGGAGCCTCATTCGGAGCAGGTGCATCTGCAACTCTGTTCGGTTCGAATGGTTCCGGTAACTTTATGACCCGCATGACGGCTGTATTGGCGACGCTATTTTTCGTCATTAGCTTGATTTTGGGTAATATGAGCACCAACCAGGGCCATAAAGGCAGCGAGTGGGAAAACTTGGGTCAGCCTGCGCAATCTGAGCAGACTACAGCACCGGTAGCTCCGGCTAAACCGAGTAGCGATATCCCGCAGTAATGTTTTGACAGCAGTCGCAGTAAAAAAGATAGAAAAAGAGTTTTAAAATGGTTGTGACGACTTGGACAGTAAAAACAACCAGTTGAATCAGTGCCGGGGTGGTGGAATTGGTAGACACGCTACCTTGAGGTGGTAGTGCCCGATTGGGCTTACGGGTTCAAGTCCCGTCCTCGGTACCAAATCAGACAGATAACTTGCTTTTTTATCGTTATCGACGTAATATTTGCCACGTTTTCGGACGCGGGGTGGAGCAGCCTGGTAGCTCGTCGGGCTCATAACCCGAAGGTCGTCGGTTCAAATCCGGCCCCCGCAACCACTTTCCTAAAGTGTTGTTTTTCAAATGTTGTATTCGGTAGACCTCAGATACTTTCGATTTCAATTTGAAAAAAATACTTGTCAGAAAGTTGTACCGAAGCCGCTTTGCGGCAAACAGGGTCCAGTTGCATAAAGCCCCGAATTTCGGGGTTTTTTGTTATTTGACAGCAGAATCACTGGGCTATTAGGCCCTTTTTTTATGTCTTGGGGGTGGGCTTGTCCACATTAGAACAAAAGTTAACAGAGATAATTTCAGCACCGGTTGAGGCCTTAGGCTACGAATTAGTCGGCATCGAGTTCATCCGGGGGCGCCAATCGACGCTACGAATCTATATTGATAGTGACGATGGGATCACTGTTGATGCTTGTGCTGATGTCAGCCACCAGGTCAGCGCTGTATTGGACGTTGAAGATCCCATTACGGTCGCTTACAACTTAGAAGTTTCCTCTCCAGGCCTTGATCGCCCAATGTTCACCGCTGAACACTATACTCGTTACCTCGGTGAAAATGTCACTCTGGTTTTGCGTATGGCAATGCAGAACCGCCGTAAATGGCAGGGTATTATTAAAGCCGTTGATGGTGAAATGATCACGGTTACTGTGGATGGAAAAGATGAAGTGTTCGCGCTGAGCAACATCCAGAAAGCGAACCTGGTACCCCACTTTTAAAGTTTGGATGAGGCAACTAGGATGAACAAAGAGATTCTGGCTGTTGTAGAAGCAGTTTCCAATGAGAAATCCCTTCCGCGCGAGAAGATTTTTGAAGCGTTGGAAACCGCTCTAGCGACAGCGACTAAGAAAAAATACGAACAAGAAATTGAAGTTCGCGTCAGCATCGACCGCAAAACCGGTGATTTTGATACGTTCCGCCGTTGGGTTGCTGTTGATGAAGTCACGATGCCAACGCGTGAAATTACGTTGGATGCGGCTCAATATGAAGATCCCACGCTTCAGTTGGGTGATTATGTCGAAGACCAGATTGAATCTGTCACTTTTGACCGTATCACCACCCAAACGGCTAAACAGGTTATCGTACAGAAAGTACGTGAAGCCGAACGTGCTATGGTGGTTGAGCAGTTCCGTCAGTATCTGGGCGAAATTGTTACCGGTATAGTTAAAAAAGTTAACCGTGACAGTATTGCGCTGGATCTGGGTAATAATGCTGAAGCTGTTATTGGTCGTGAAGACATGCTGCCGCGTGAAAACTTCCGTCCAGGCGACCGTATCCGTGGCGTTCTGTATGATGTGCGTCCAGAAGCGCGCGGTGCGCAGTTATTTGTTAGCCGTTCACGCCCTGAGATGCTGATCGAACTGTTCCGCATTGAAGTGCCAGAAATTGGCGAAGAATTGATCGAAATTAAAGCCGCTGCCCGTGATCCTGGCTCGCGTGCTAAAATTGCGGTCAAAACCAATGACAAACGTATCGATCCGGTCGGTGCTTGCGTTGGGATGCGTGGTGCCCGTGTTCAGGCTGTTTCCAGCGAGCTTGGCGGCGAGCGCATTGATATTGTATTGTGGGATGATAATCCGGCCCAGTTTGTTATTAACGCTATGGCACCAGCTGATGTTGCGTCTATTGTGGTTGATGAAGACAGACACACGATGGATGTTGCCGTTGAAGCCAGTAATCTGGCACAGGCAATTGGCCGTAACGGCCAAAACGTACGTTTAGCTGCACAGCTGAGTGGCTGGGAGTTGAACGTAATGACGGCGGACGATCTTCAGGCGAAACATCAGGCCGAGGCTCATGCCGCTATTGATACCTTCACCAAATATCTTGATATCGATGAGGACTTTGCCACCACGTTGGTAGAGGAAGGTTTCTCTTCTCTGGAAGAATTGGCTTACGTGCCAATGAAAGAACTTCTGGAAATCGATGGTCTTGACGAAGATACGGTTGAAGCGCTGCGTGACCGCGCCAAAGCTGCATTGACCACGCTGGCCCTGGCACAAGAAGAAAGTCTTGGCGACCAAAAACCCGCTGACGATCTGCTGAATCTGGCCGGTCTGGAACGTAGCATGGCATTTAAATTGGCTGCGCGCGGTGTGTGTACGCTGGAAGATCTTGCCGAGCAGGGTATCGACGATCTGGCAGATATTGAAGAGCTTAGCGATGAGCAAGCCGGCGAGCTGATTATGGCTGCACGTAATATCTGTTGGTTTGGCGATAACGCGTAATAAACTGTAGCAGGAAGGAACAGCATGACAGATGTAACCGTAAAATCGCTGGCAGCTGAGATTCAGACCCCAGTTGATCGCCTGGTACAGCAATTTGCTGATGCAGGGATCAAGAAGTCTGAAGTAGACTCAGTTACCCAGCAAGAAAAAGAAACATTGCTGGCGCACTTAAACCGTGAACACGGTAGTGCGCCTAATAAACTCACGTTGCAACGCAAAACGCGTAGCACCTTGAATATTCCGAGCACCGGCGGAAAAAGTAAATCGGTGCAAATCGAGGTCCGCAAGAAACGCACTTATGTAAATACGCCGGAAGCTGAACAAGCGAAAGCGGAAGAGCAGGCACAGCGTGAAGCGGAAGAGCAGGCACAACGTGAAGCGGAAGCAGCAGCGCAGAAAATCGCTGAAGAAAAAGCTAAACGTGCGGCCGAAGAACAAGCCAAACGTGAGGCCGCTGAAAAAGCTAAACGCCAAGCAGCGGAAAAAGAAAAAGTGACGAATCAACAAACCGACGAAAAAACCAAACCAGCTCAGACTGATAAAGCACGCCGTGAAGCGGAAGCTGCCGAGCTGAAACGCTCAGTAGAAGAAGAAACACGCCGTAAGGTCGAGGAAGACGCTAAACGCGTTGCTGAGGAAGCCCGTAAAATGGCAGCCGAAAACGAAGGTAAATGGCCAGAACCTGTGACTGAACAGACTGAATCTGCCGATTACCATGTAACTACCTCACAACATGCGCGCGCCGCGGAAGATGAAAACGACGCCAAAGTTGAAGGCGATCGCCGCAGCCGTACTCGTGGTGGCAAAGCGACTAAACAGAAGAAAGGCAATAAACTCTCTGAGTCTAAAGCTGATCGCGAAGAAGCGCGTGCTGTTGGCCGTAAAGGCAAACGTAAACCAAGCACATTGCAGCAGAGCTTTAACAAGCCTGTTGTCGCGGTTAACCGTGATGTCGTGATTGGTGAGACGGTGACAGTTGCTGAACTGGCCAACAAAATGGCAGTTAAAGGCTCTCAGGTCATCAAAGCGATGATGAAGCTGGGTGCAATGGCAACGATCAACCAGGTTATCGATCAAGAAACCGCTCAGATGGTTGCTGAAGAGATGGGCCACAAAGTCATCCTGCGTCGTGAAAACGAACTGGAAGAAGCTTTGATGAGCGACCGTGATACTGGCGCTGAAGCCGCAGCCGAGCATCGCGCTCCGGTTGTGACCATCATGGGTCACGTTGACCACGGTAAAACCTCTCTGCTGGATTACATCCGCTCCACGAAAGTGGCGTCAGGTGAAGCCGGTGGTATTACACAGCACATCGGTGCTTATCACGTTGAAACTGAAAACGGCATGATCACCTTCCTGGATACCCCAGGACACGCCGCGTTTACTTCAATGCGTGCCCGTGGTGCTCAGGCAACGGATATCGTGGTGCTGGTTGTTGCAGCCGACGATGGTGTGATGCCACAAACTATCGAAGCTATTCAACATGCTAAAGCGGCTAAAGTACCGGTTGTGGTTGCAGTGAATAAAATCGATAAGCCAGAAGCTGATCCAGACCGCGTTAAAACCGAGCTGTCTCAGTACGGCGTCCAGCCAGAAGAGTGGGGCGGCGAGTCTCAGTTCATCAGCGTGTCTGCGAAAGCGGGCATCGGTATTGACGAATTGCTGAACGCAATCTTGCTGCAAGCTGAAGTTCTGGAGCTGAAAGCGGTTCGTACTGGCATGGCAAGCGGTGTGGTTATCGAATCCTTCCTGGACAAAGGCCGTGGCCCTGTTGCTACCGTGCTGGTTCAACAAGGTACGCTGAACAAAGGCGATATCGTGCTGTGTGGCTTCGAGTATGGCCGTGTACGTGCGATGCGTGACGAACTGGGCCGTGATATCACGTCTGCAGGTCCGTCTATTCCGGTTGAGATTCTGGGCTTGTCCAGTGTTCCTGCGGCCGGTGATGAAGTGACCGTTGTTCGTGACGAGAAGAAAGCCCGTGAAGTTGCACTGTATCGTCAGGGCAAATTCCGTGAAGTTAAGCTGGCTCGTCAGCAGAAATCCAAGCTGGAAAACATGTTTGCTAACATGACCGAAGGTGAAGTTTCTGAACTGAACATCGTTATTAAATCTGACGTACAGGGTTCTTGTGAAGCTATCTGTGATTCACTGGAAAAACTGTCTACCGATGAAGTGAAAGTGCGCATTGTTGGCTCAGGCGTTGGTGGTATCACCGAAACTGACGCAACACTGGCGGCGGCATCTGGCGCAATCATCCTTGGCTTTAACGTCCGTGCTGATGCTTCAGCGCGTCGTGTCGTCGAAAGTGAAGGCCTGGATCTGCGTTACTACTCAGTTATTTATAGCCTGATTGACGAAGTTAAACAGGCGATGAGTGGGATGCTGGCACCAGAGTACAAACAGCAAATCATCGGTCTGGCTGAAGTTCGTGATGTATTTAAATCACCGAAATTTGGTGCGATTGCAGGTTGTATGGTTACTGAAGGTGTGATTAAGCGTAATAATCCAATCCGTGTGCTGCGTGACAACGTGGTTATCTATGAAGGCGAGCTGGAATCCCTGCGCCGCTTCAAAGATGACGTTAACGAAGTTCGTAATGGCATGGAATGTGGTATTGGCGTTAAGAACTACAATGACGTCCGTACCGGTGATGTGATCGAAGTCTTCGAAATTATCGAAATCAAACGTACTATCGATTAATCGCCTCAGATCTGCTTATATCCATTTGGGGGGCCTTGGCCCCCCAATTTGTCTGGAGAATCCAAATGGCAAAAGAATTCAGCCGTTCTCAACGTGTTTCGCAAGAAATGCAAAAAGAGATCGCACTCATCTTACAGCGTGAAATCAAAGACCCTCGTGTTGGCATGGCTACCGTTTCGGGTATCGAACTCTCCCGTGACCTGGCTTATGCTAAAGTCTTTGTGACCTTCCTGAACGTATTAACTGACAATGCTGATCCGGATACGGTTAAAAACGGCATTAAAGCGCTACAAGATGCTTCCGGTTATATCCGTACTTTGCTCGGCAAAGCGATGCGCCTGCGTATCGTGCCAGAACTGACCTTCGCCTACGATAACTCCCTGATTGAAGGGATGCGGATGTCTAACCTGGTGACTAACGTCATCAAAAGTGATGTAGAACGTCAGGTTAATTCGGGTAACGACGAGGAGAAGTAATGGGTCGTCCACGTCGTCGCGGCCGTGACATTAACGGCGTTCTGTTATTGGATAAGCCGCTGGGCCTCTCCTCTAATGATGTTTTGCAGAAAGTAAAACGTCTCTTTAGCGCTAACCGCGCAGGTCATACCGGTGCGCTCGATCCATTGGCAACCGGTATGTTACCTATCTGTTTGGGCGAAGCGACCAAGTTTTCCCAATTCTTGCTGGATTCCGATAAACGTTATCGCGTGGTTGCTCGCTTAGGTCAACGTACCGATACTTCAGATGCTGAAGGTGCGTTAATCAGTGAGCGTGAGGTTAACGTCACTCAAACCCAGATGGATGCCGCGTTAGACCGTTTCCGTGGTCATAGCCAGCAAGTGCCGTCCATGTATTCTGCACTGAAGCACCAAGGCAAGCCGCTGTATGAATATGCCCGTCAGGGGATTGACGTCGAGCGTGAAGCCCGCAGTATTACGGTGTACGAACTGCTGTTTATCCGCTGGGAAGGCAATGACCTTGAGCTGGAAATCCACTGTTCCAAAGGCACCTATATTCGCACCATTGTTGATGATTTGGGTGAATTGTTGGGTTGCGGCGCACATGTGAGTTATCTGCGCCGGTTGCAAGTGGCGACTTATCCAAGTGAGCGTATGGTGACGTTGGAGCAGTTAACGGCGATGGTGGAAGCGGCACAGGCAGAAGAGCGCTCGCCCAATCCAGAGCTGGATCTGCTGTTACTTCCGATGGACAGTGCTGTGCTTAACTTCCCTGAAGTCAATCTGTTACCTGCGGTTGCCGCTTACGTGAAACAGGGCCAGCCGGTGCATGTTTCGGGTGCGCCTGGTGAAGGTATGGTTCGTATCACTGAAGGCGAAGAGCATAAATTCATTGGTATTGGTACTATCGCTGAAGATGGTCGTGTGGCACCTAAACGCCTGGTTGTGGAAAGTGCGGATGTAGAAAGTTCGGTCATCGCGTAAGGCCAAACCGCTTATCTTGCGATCCAGCAGTTCAAAGAGTAGAATAGTGCGGCTTACATATTGGGTTGCTGAATTAGAGATCGGCGCCTGTTTTAATTTATCTATATATTTGGAGTTGTATCATGTCTCTAAGTGTTGAAGCGAAAGCTAAAATTGTTGCTGACTTCGGTCGCGGTGAAAATGACACCGGTTCAAGCGAAGTTCAGGTTGCTCTGTTGACTGCTCAAATTAACCATTTGCAAGGTCACTTCTCCGAGCACAAAAAAGATCACCATAGCCGTCGTGGTCTGCTGCGTATGGTATCCACGCGTCGTAAGCTGCTGGATTACCTGAAGCGTGAAGATGTAGCGCGTTATGCTACCCTGATCGAGCGTCTGGGTCTGCGTCGCTAAGTCTGCGAGTTTCAGGAAAAAGGGGCCAATTGGCCCCTTTTTTCTAAGCAGCAATGATAAAATACGTTAGTATATTGTTGCTGTTCTATATTTTTTAAAAATAGGATCTTCCGGTGCAGAGGTTCGCGCGGCTAATGAGAGACTTTAGCTCATGAGGGTTAAGGATTGTCATTAGTCGCGAGGATGCAGTGTGAAGGTAATAGTAACAGGTGGATGGAGAGTCAATACGATCCGGCACCGCATAGTATAAGGATACTATTTTGCTGACTCCGATTATTCGTAAATTCCAGTACGGTCAACATACCGTTACCATTGAAACCGGCATGATGGCTCGTCAGGCAACCGCCGCTGTAATGGTAAGCATGGACGACACCGCAGTTTTTGTGACTGTTGTTGGCCAAAAGAAAGCCAAACCAGGCCAGAGCTTCTTCCCTCTGACGGTTAACTATCAGGAGCGTACTTACGCTGCTGGCCGCATCCCAGGCAGCTTCTTCCGTCGTGAAGGCCGCCCAAGTGAAGGCGAAACACTGACTTCACGTCTGATTGACCGCCCGATTCGCCCACTGTTCCCAGACAGCTTCCTGAATGAAGTTCAGGTGATTGCGACTGTGGTTTCGGTTAACCCACAAATTAACCCGGATATCGTGGCATTGATTGGCGCATCTGCTGCACTGAGCCTGTCAGGTATTCCATTCAACGGCCCAATCGGTGCTGCTCGTGTTGGTTTTATCAACGACCAGTATGTACTGAACCCAACCACCGACGAGCTGAAAGAAAGCCGTCTGGACTTGGTTGTTGCCGGTACTGCTGCCGCAGTATTGATGGTTGAGTCAGAAGCACAGATTCTGTCTGAAGATCAGATGTTAGGCGCGGTGGTCTTCGGTCACGAACAACAGCAAATTGTGATTGAAAATATCAACGCTCTGGTTGCTCAAGCGGGCAAACCGAAGTGGGATTGGCATGCTGAACCTGTTAACGAAGCGCTTCATGCGCGCGTGGCTGAGCTGGCAGAAGCTCGTCTGGGTGATGCGTATCGTATTACTGAGAAGCAAGAACGTTACACTCAGGTTGATGCGATTAAAGCTGACGTAACCGCAGTGCTACTGGCACAAGATGAAACGTTAAATGCTGGTGAGATCCATGACATTCTGGGCGATGTTGAGAAAAACGTCGTGCGTAGCCGTGTATTGCGTGGCGAGCCGCGTATCGATGGCCGCGAAAAAGACATGATCCGTGGTCTGGACGTGCGCACTGGCGTCTTGCCACGTACCCACGGTTCTGCGCTGTTCACCCGTGGCGAAACTCAGGCGCTGGTTACCGCCACACTGGGTACGGCTCGTGATGCGCAAAATATTGATGAACTGATGGGTGAGCGTACTGACTCATTCCTGCTACACTATAATTTCCCTCCATATTGTGTTGGTGAAACCGGCATGGTTGGTTCACCTAAGCGTCGTGAGATCGGTCATGGCCGTCTGGCGAAACGCGGTGTGTTGGCAGTAATGCCAAGCCCGAGCGAGTTCCCTTATACCATTCGTGTGGTTTCTGAAATCACCGAGTCTAACGGTTCTTCCTCAATGGCCTCTGTTTGTGGTGCTTCTTTGGCCCTGATGGATGCGGGTGTACCAATTAAAGCCGCTGTTGCTGGTATCGCAATGGGTCTGGTTAAAAAAGATGACAACTTTGTTGTTCTGTCCGATATTCTGGGTGACGAAGATCACTTAGGCGACATGGACTTTAAAGTAGCTGGTAGCCGTGATGGTATCACCGCACTGCAAATGGACATTAAAATTGAAGGTATCACCCGCGAAATCATGCAGGTGGCTCTGAACCAGGCTAAGGGTGCGCGTTTGCACATTCTGGGTGTTATGGAACAGGCTATCAGTACACCGCGTGGCGATATCTCTGAGTTTGCTCCCCGTATCTACACCATGAAAATCAATCCTGAGAAAATCAAGGATGTGATCGGTAAAGGTGGTTCTGTGATTCGTGCGCTGACTGATGAAACTGGCACTACCATTGAAATTGAAGATGATGGCACCATTAAGATTGCAGCAACCGACGGCGACAAAGCGAAACACGCTATCCGCCGCATCGAAGAAATTACTGCTGAAATCGAAGTGAACCGTATCTATGATGGTAAAGTGACCCGTATCGTTGATTTCGGTGCATTCGTTGCTATCGGTGGCGGTAAAGAAGGTTTGGTACATATTTCTCAAATCGCTGACAAGCGCGTAGAGAAAGTGACAGACTATCTGCAAATGGGCCAGGAAGTGAAAGTTAAAGTAATGGAAGTTGATCGCCAGGGCCGTATCCGCCTGAGCATCAAAGAAGCCACTACTCCTGACGCAGAAGCTCCGGCACCAGAAGCAGCAGAGTAATAAGTATTCCATTGCCCCTTACGCATTAGTGAGGGGCCGTGTTATCTCGAGGGCAGGATGCCCTTGTGTTAAACAAATGGATGAAAGGATGTTTGTCCAATGTTTGTCTTCGGGAGTAGGAAATGAAGCCTTTCTTGCGCTGGTGTTACGTTGTGACAGCACTCATGCTGGCAGGATGCAGCAACCATGATTGGCGTAAAGACGAGGTGTTGGCAATCCCGTTGCAACCTACGTTGCAGCAGGAAGTGATTCTGGCCCGCATGGAACAAATCCTTGCAAGCCGGGCACTTACGGATGATGAGCGCGCACAGCTTTTATATGAGCGCGGAGTGCTGTATGATAGCCTCGGGCTACGGGCACTAGCGCGAAATGATTTTTCGCAAGCGTTAGCTATTCGTCCTGATATGCCAGAAGTTTTTAACTATCTGGGCATTTATTTAACGCAGGCAGGCAATTTTGATGCTGCCTATGAAGCGTTTGATTCTGTACTAGAGCTTGATCCAACTTACAATTACGCGCGTTTAAACCGGGGTATCGCTCTCTATTATGGCGGTCGACTCCCGTTGGCGCAGGATGATCTGCAGGCGTTTTATCAAGACGATCCAAATGATCCCTTCCGTTCGTTGTGGCTGTATCTGGTGGAAAGAGAAATCGATCCCAAGACAGCGGCAGTAGCGTTACAACAGCGCTATGAAAAATCGGACAGAGGGCAATGGGGATGGAATATTGTCGAATTCTACCTGGGCACGATCAGCGAAAAAACGCTGATGGAAAGGCTCAAGGTAGATGCAACGGATAACACTTCGCTCGCTGAGCATCTCAGTGAAACTGACTTCTATTTAGGTAAACATTACCTAAGTCTGGGGGACAAGGACACCGCTTCGGCGCTGTTCAAACTGACGGTAGCTAACAACGTTCATAATTTTGTTGAGCACCGCTATGCATTGTTGGAATTGGCGCTTTTGGGCCAAGAACAAGACGACCTATCGGAATCGGACCAGCAATAGCTGACGAACAACTATTAGCCTGATATACCTTGGTTTTTTCCAAAGTTAATCACCCTAACAGGTGATGGCCTTTTTGTTCGTTTTATAATCTAATTTGAGCCGGTTCACACTTTTCAATGAAAATGACTGAAAATTTTCTCGACGAGTTATGTAGACTGGCTGCCATTATTAATGAGGCACGTGTACATGACTACTGAGCTTGAAACCTCTTTTGCTGATCTGGGGCTATCCGCTCCTATTCTTTCCGCTCTGACTGATCTTGGTTATGAAAAACCATCTCCTATCCAGTTGGAATGCATCCCACACCTGTTGAATGGCCGTGATGTTCTCGGTATGGCACAGACAGGCAGTGGTAAAACAGCCGCGTTTGGTCTGCCGCTGTTGCACAATATTGACCCAACATTAAAAGCGCCACAGGTGCTGGTGTTGGCACCGACCCGTGAGTTGGCTATTCAGGTTGCACAGGCACTGACCGACTTCTCAAAACACATGAGCGGCGTTAACGTGGTGGCCCTGTACGGTGGCCAACGTTATGACGTTCAATTACGCGCTTTGCGCCAGGGGCCACAAGTTGTTGTTGGTACCCCAGGTCGTCTGTTAGACCACCTGAAACGCGGTACTCTGAATCTGTCCAACCTGAGCGGTTTGGTGTTGGATGAAGCAGATGAAATGCTGCGCATGGGCTTTATCGAAGATGTCGAAAATATTCTGGCACAGATCCCGGCTGAACATCAGACCGCGCTGTTCTCTGCTACCATGCCGGAAGCGATTCGTCGTATCACCCGTCGCTTTATGAAAGAGCCACAGGAAGTCCGCATTCAGTCTAGCGTGACGACCCGCCCTGACATCAGCCAGAGTTTCTGGCGCGTGGGTGGCGGCTATAACAAGAAAGAAGCATTGGTTCGTTTCCTGGAATCTGAAGATTTCGATGCGGCTATTATCTTCGTGCGTACTAAAAATGCCACGCTGGAAGTTGCAGAGGCCCTGGAACGTAGCGGCTACAACAGTGCTGCATTGAACGGCGATATGAATCAAGCACTGCGTGAGCAGACACTGGATCGTCTGAAAGATGGCCGTCTGGACATTCTGATTGCAACTGATGTTGCTGCGCGTGGGTTGGACGTTGAACGTATCAGCCTGGTAGTGAACTATGATATCCCTATGGATTCAGAGTCTTATGTTCACCGTATTGGCCGTACCGGTCGTGCGGGTCGCGCTGGCCGTGCGTTACTGTTCGTCGAGAACCGTGAACGTCGCCTGTTGCAGAACGTTGAACGCACCATGAAGCTGACGATTCCAGAAGTTCAGTTGCCAAACGCAGAATTGCTGGGCGAACGCCGTTTAGCTAAATTTGCGGCAAAAGTGGGCCAACAGTTAGAAAGCAGTGATTTGGATATGTACCGTGCATTGCTGGCTAAGCTGCAACCAGAAGACGGGTTTGATATTGAAACTCTGGCTGCTGCGCTGCTGAAAATGGCACAGGGCGAACGTCCTCTGATCTTGCCACCTGAAGCACCGCGCCGCCCACAGCGTGAATTCAATTCTCGTGATGACCGTGGTAGCGATCGTGGTCGTGACCGTGACCGTGGTGACAGCCGTCGTGAGCCTCGCGCTGATAGCCGTGATGGTGGCGAGCGCCCAGCACGCCGCGAACGTCGTGATGTTGGTGAGATGGAACTGTACCGCATTGAAGTGGGCCGTGATGATGGTGTTGAAGTTCGTCATATCGTTGGCGCTATCGCTAACGAAGGTGATATCAGCAGCCGTTATATTGGTAACATCAAGCTGTTTGCTTCGCATTCAACTATTGAGCTGCCAAAAGGTATGCCGGGCGAAATGTTATCTCACTTCACCCGTACCCGTATCCTGAACAAGCCGCTGAACATGCAGTTGTTGGGTGATGCACAGCCACATGAACGCCGTGAGCGTCCAGCTGGCGGTGCCGGTGGTGAGCGCCGTGGTGGCCCTCGTACCGCAGGTGGTGAACGTCGTGATGGCGCAGGTGCTCCTCCTCGTCGTTCATTCGGCGGCGACCGTGCTCCTGCCGGTGGTGGCGAACGTCGTGGCAACCGTGATGGTCAGCGCGCTGCTGCACCACGTCGTGATGATGCCGCTGCGCCAGCGCCAGCTGCTGCTGCACCAACTCGCCGTCGTTTCGGTGATGCATAACGCTTAGTCATCTTTGATGATTAAACGTAAAAACCAGCCTTCGGGCTGGTTTTTTTATGTCTGCGATTTCATTGGTGAGCAGTTTACAGGTGCTCAACCGGTTTCAAGTCTTGTTGCAAGCTAGCAACTATCTCAAATGAGTATAAGCGCGCCTGATGATCAAAGATCTGGCCATTTATCATCAATTCATCGGCTTGTGTTTCGCGTAATAATGCCTGAAGCCCGTGCCGTACTTTGCTCTTATCTCCAATAATAGACAGGCGCAGAGCTTGATCAACACCCAATTGCTCGGCGGGTGAGCAGATATTATTCATATCTTCTACCGGGGGCGGTAACTGACCCGGTGTGCCACGGCGCAGATTGACAAACTGCTGCTGCATTGAGGTAAACAGGAAGCGGGCATCACTATCATTGTCTGTGGCGACGACATTCACGCACACAATTGCATACGGTTTTGCACATTGAGCGGAGGGCTTAAAGTTCTCGCGATAGAGTTTTAGTGCCTGTAACAGCATGTCTGGTGCGAAATGAGATGCAAAAGCAAAAGGCAGGCCCATTGCGGCGGCGAGTTGAGCGCTATACAGGCTGGAACCCAATAACCACAGTGGAACATATAACCCCTGACCCGGAACCGCTTGTACCGCCTGGCCGGGCTGTGCCTCGGCAAAGTAGTTTTGCAGTTCGCGCACATCAGACGGGAAGTTATCCACTTCACCGGACAGATGGCGGCGAAGTGCCATCATGGTGCGCTGGTCACTGCCAGGCGCGCGGCCAAGGCCCAGGTCGATGCGGTCAGGATAGAGCGAAGCGAGGGTGCCAAACTGCTCTGCTATCACTAATGGCGAATGGTTTGGCAGCATGACACCACCAGAGCCGACGCGGATTGTGCTAGTACCTCCAGCAATGTAGCCAATTAACACGGAGGTCGCCGCACTGGCAATACCGGTCATATTATGGTGTTCAGCCAGCCAATAGCGCTGGTATCCCCATTTTTCAGCCTGTTGAGCCAAGTCCAGCGAAGCGTGGAAAGCCTCTCGCGGTGTTTTACCTTGCGCTATCGGTGATAAATCGAGTACTGATAGCGGTACGGTTTTTGTGTCAGTCATAGAATCGTCCATCTTAACCTTATGTCGAGTCGCTTGAAGGGCGAAAACATTAATTTTTTAACCCATAGGGTGTCTAGCCACATTAATGCACGCGTAAGACGTCATATACCATGTGCGGCTATCACGCATAAAAGCATAATCTAAATCCCGGTTTGTGAAGGGGTAATAAGTGCGGCTTTATCAATATAACTTCGAACCTAAGTTACCAAAACTATAATGCGTCGCTATCTCGGGCCTTTTATATATAAAATACAACCTTATTTTTAGTTATAATTAATGTAATTTTGTTAGGGTTTCTTATTTTAATTATTTCTTAATTGTTGTTTATGTTCCCAGTGCTATTTTCAGATGTCCATGCTGGGTGTGTCATTCAGGGGAGTATTAACTTATTAAAGGGAGGTGGTTATGAGGGGTTCTGAAGTTAAATTCAATGGCAGCTATGAGAGTAAAATAGATGAAGTCACTCCGAATAATAACAAAGTTACAAGGGATATTTTTGTTCAACCTATTCTCATGTTGAATATGAATAGGTTTTATATAGATCCAAACCGTATGGATTTAATTTACCCAGAACCAATATCAGCTAATTTAACTAAATTCGAAAAAGACATCATCATTAATAGAGCAGCGATGCTAGAAGCACGGAGAGATGAAGGATATATAAAAAAGTATAACATCTATAAGAAAAATATAGCTAAGGGAGATATGACAAACGATGAGGAGGTTGTAGCTGAAAAGGAGTTATATGTTAATTTACAAGAAATTACGTATAATCGTTCACTCGCTAATCTTAAAGAGGAATTAGCGAAATTTAGCCGTTGGCTAGATAATGATACTTCTATAAATCAATATGACAGAGACAAACCTCTTATAAATAAATATATGATCGTTAAGTGGGTAAATGGTTATCAGTCAGAGTTTGGGAGTGGAACAAACAGTGAGTTTTTAGCTGGTTGTAATAAAATAGAAGAAAATATCGTTCCATTATTAAAAGAGATAAAACATTTCCAAAGTATTTATATCGCATCAAGAGCTAACTTTACTTTGATTTCTAACGCTGAAGGTTTTTTAGAGTGGAATTATACTGATAGGTTATCTGAATATGATGCGGTTACAGATAATGTGAGGCGTAATACAATAAATGATACTTTTAGTTTAAAAGATATGAGAGAGATATATGTAGCCACTACGGATGCTATTATAGTAGATGCGGATTTCTTATCCAATGTTGAAATAGAAAACTTGGGGAATATTATGGCATTTATGGTGGAAGTTGAAAGTGCTAGTGATTTCTGTCTAAACACCATCTTTTCAGATGGAATAGCAAAACAGCTTATCCCGTCTATGAGTCTGAATGGAATCTAAAAACGGGGACACCCATTTATGAGCAAATAAGCGCCCGATGTTATCTATCGAACAATATTACCGCATAAATGATGCTAGGGGCGGTGACCCCCTGCATCATTTATGACACCAATTCCAGTCCAGCCAAACGCCGCCAGTAGCCGTTGCAATCAGCTTTATCGGTTAAGGTGAGTGGATTCAACCCTTGTTCATTGGAACGAAATTGATCGATAACCGCCAGTGTTTCGCGGCCTTGGGGGGAAAGGCGCACGATATCGACCAAACCTTGCATCGAAATCAGGTCATTACCGAGGTTATAGCAGTAACCACTTTGAGTTTGTATGCCATTGAGGATAAACACTTGCTGGTCTTCCTGTGACAGCACCGGTCTTCCTTGTGGGTATTTGATACAACAGGTTTCACATTCGTCTTTGGCCCGATCTTCTGAGCGTGCAGTAAAGCAGCGGGCGGAATAAGCCAGCGGCAGGTGGCCGTAGCTCAATACTTCGACTTCAAACTGATTGCGGAACCCCAGCTCTTCACACTGTTGCAGCACATTCGCCAGCCAATCGCGAGACAATTCAACCGGCATACACCAACGCATCATGCCCTGACGATGCAAGATCCGCAGAGTGTAAGCGTTATAGCAATTGAGTGCATGGCCAGCGACAAACGGCAGGCCACGTTCGGCGGCCATGTTCACCGCACCCAGATCGTTGGCTTCCAGCAGGAACTCACCGTTTTCCACATAGCGCTTTAATTCATTTAATTCTGACGGCGCTTGTAGCAGAGCCAGTGTGGAGATTACTACCTGCTTACCGCTGGCGGCGACTTCTTTGGCAAGCGCTAACCAATCACCCACCTTCATTTCACGGCGTTTGGTACACACATTTTCACCGAGATAAATAATATCCGCGCTGCTGTGGGCGGCAGCGTGGTAAAAAACTTCAATATCGGTTTTTGGCCAGTAATAGAGCACTGCGCCTAAGGCGTATTTCATATTTCCTCCGGCTACTGCCACTTACGATGATAAGCGCCCAGGGTGGTTTGGGTGCCTTCGGACATTGCGCCCAGTTGTTCCATCCATTCCGCTTTGGCGCTAAATTGCGCAGGATTAGCCAGATAGCGGTCAATCGCCTGTCGCCAGACTTTAGCCACCTGGCTGACATACGCCGGGCTGCGTTGGCGGCCTTCAATTTTCACCGAGGCAATATTGGCGGCAAACAGTTCCGGTAGCAGCTCCAGGGTATTCAGGCTGGTTGGCTCCTCCAGTGCGTGATAACGCTGGCCGTCCACCAGATAGCGCCCTTTGCATAAGGTGGGATAACCGGCGTTTTCGTTATCGTCATAGCGGTCGATCAGCACTTCATTGAGGCGAGATTCCATCCCTTGCTTTGTTTGCTGCCAGCGAACAAAGCGCGCTGGAGAGCAGGCACCGACAGTATTGGGGGATTCACCGGTCAAATAGGAGGAAAGATAGCAACGGCCTTCAGCCATAATACATAAGCTACCAAAAGCAAAGACTTCCAGCGGAACCGGGCTGGTGCGTGATAACTGTTTTACCTGATGCATTGACAGCACGCGTGGCAATACCACTCGAGCGACATCAAAGTGGCGTTGATAAAAGCGGATGGCTTCATCGTTGGTTGCAGACGCTTGCACCGACACATGGCGCTCAACTTCCGGGTAGCGTTCTGCGGCATATTCTAACATAGCTAAATCGGCCAAAATCAGTGCATCCGCCCCCAGTTGGGCCGCCATATCTACCGCGCGCTGCCAGCGGGAGTAGCCGTCAGGGTGGGCAAAGGTGTTAATGGCGATATGCAGTTTACGTTTGCGGCTATGAACGTAATTGACCGCTTCCTGCAACTTTTTATCAGTGAAATTAAGGCCGGCAAAATGGCGGGCGTTAGTATCATCTTTCAGGCCGATATAGACCGCATCGGCACCATTATCGATGGCGGCCTTTAATGCGGGTAAGTTGCCGGCAGGACAAAGCAGCTCCATAGAATTTTCCTGAATGAGTCAACGGTTCGCCTTGCTGACGTTACCGCTGGCAATGATTGTTCCCCATCCGAAGATGATATTGGTAGCGATGAAAATCTTATCGAATGGCGATTCTAGTTAACCTGCTCCGCCGTGACCTTGATTTAAGGCAGTTTCTTGGGCATTGGTGTCATTCTTCTGATATTTAGCAATACAGATCAGAGACAACTTGGTGCAAAATTTATTGATATAACACACTTCAACATTCTACCCATGTGGCAAAATAGTCATATTGAGCATTTCCCTTCTTATATCTGAATCAAGAGGAGCGCAGCCTGTGTTGGGAGAACTACGAGCATGTCTAGTGCGCCAAGGGCCAGCACTGTTGCGAGGCCCGTTAAAATTGGCCCCCTTTGCTTTAAAGCGTCAGGTCATAGAGCAAGTTCTGGGATGGCAACTTCGTCAGGCTTTGCAGGACGGAGAACTGGCGTTTTTGGAGTCACGTTGGTTAAAAATTGAAGTTCGCGACCTCGCTTTGCAATGGTTTATGAGCGTAGAAAACGGTAGGCTGGTTGTGAGCCAACAGGCTGAAGCGGATGTGAGCTTTAGCGGTGATGCCAACGATCTGATTTTGATCGCTGCCCGTAAAGAAGATCCGGATACGCTGTTTTTCCAGCGCCGGTTACGAATTGAAGGGGATACCGAATTGGGCCTGTATGTGAAAAATCTAATGGATGCCATCGAGTTGGAATTCATGCCGACGCTACTGCGTGTAGGTCTGCAACAACTGGCTGATTTTATCGAGGCTGGTCAGCAAGAGGGTGCGGCGAGTGCTTCCCGTACATTAGCATCATGTTGATCAGGGTTGAAATCCCGGTGGATGCACCGGGGATCGACGCCTTATTACGCCAGGCTTTCAAACGAGATGATGAAGCCGAATTGGTGCAACAATTGCGCGAAGACGGCTTGCTGACACTGGGTATCGTGGCAACTGACGATGAAGGTGGTGTTGTCGGCTATGCGGCCTTTAGCCCGGTTGATGTTGGTGGTGAAGACCGTCAATGGGTTGCTCTGGCACCGTTGGCCGTGGATGAAACGCTGCGTCGGCAAGGCCTGGCTGAGAAGCTGGTCTATGAAGGGCTGGATTCTCTGAATGAATTTGGCTATGCCGCCGTGGTGGTGCTAGGCGAGCCTGGTTATTATCAACGTTTTGGCTTTGTACCCGCCGCCCGCCATCAATTGACCTGCCGTTGGCCCGGCACTGAAGCGGCTTTTCAGGTTTATGCGTTGGCCGAGGATGCACTGACTGGCACGGATGGCGAAGTGGTGTTTTCTGCCCCGTTTAGCCGGGTTTAACCTCTGGCTGCGCTATCAACGAAGAGGGCTGGTTAGCGACCAGCTTTTCTTTTTGCAGCTTACTGAGCTGTTTCACTCGATACTCCAGCTTCAATGCCGTTGAGCGGTCACCCGCCTCACACTGAAATACCAGCGTTAATTCTCCTTTACCTCGCAGCGCTTTTGCGCCTTTCCCTGCCTGATGTTGAGCCAATCGCCGTGTGACATCGGTGGTAATTCCGGTATAGAGCATACCGCTGGCGGTGCGCAGCAGATAGAGATGCCAAAGGTTGTCCGACATGATTTTATTCCAGTCCGGGGGTAGCGGTTCGGAACATTATTACCGGAATTGCGTGTGGCATCCTGATTTTTTTATCTACTGGCACCTAATGGGAGAAATGCGCGGGGGAAGAGGCCTCCCGCCCGCAGAGTAGCCGTTTTTTATTTGGTTTTTGCTGCAAATTCAAAACGTGGTGAAACCAGGCCGTACAGTGTCCAGCCGAGGAAGGTCACAATCGCACCCCAGGTCATGGCTTCTTGCCCTGAGCTGTACAGCGCATAGAAGCTATACATCGCACCGATAAAGGCAATGATGTTAGCTCTACGGGCTTTAGCTGGTGGCACATTGGCAGTTTTCTGGATAATCACCAGCGCCGCCATCGACAGAATGTAAGGGATAATATTGGTCACCACCGCCAGATTCACCAGCACGTCGAACTGTTTGTTCAGTGACGGGCTAATGGTCATCAGGGACAGCACACTTTGGATGACCACAATGGTCAGCATCCCTTTGATAGGGGCATTGGCTTTACTGACTTTTGAGAAGATTTTCGGGAAAAAGCCCTCATCTGCGGAGGATTTGAATACCTGAGCGATGGTGAACTGCCAACCCAATAGTGAACCCACGCAGGACATGATCATCAATGCCATGATGATTTTACCGACTGCTGGTGTGAACATATAAGCGAACGCCAGGCCAAACGGCGCGGTTGAATTAGCCAAATCCATGTTCGGTACAATACCGGCAATAACGTTAGTTGAGATGATATAGATAACCGCTGCACCTAAAGTCCCACCCAGCACAGCGATCGGAACGTTACGTTCAGGGTTTTCGACGGCATCAGTGTTGGCACAGGCAGATTCCAAACCGAGGAAGGCCCATAATGTCATTGAGATGGAAGAACCAATGGCTTCAAAGGTGGGTACTGCATGTGGGTTCCACGCTGCCATATAAGCTGAACCGCTAAACCAAAACCAACCAATGATTGAGATGCCGACCACCGGAATGATGACACCCCAAATGGTGACACTACTGATTTGGCCGGTAATGCGTGCGCCGCCAAAGTTGGCGACAGTTGCCAGCCACAACACGCCGATGGTTGCAATACAAATGCCCAGCGGTGATAGGGTGGCACCCATCAATTCAGTGCCGTAACCCACCGCAGAAATAGCAATGGCGATGTTGGCAATCAATAACGATGCACCATAGGTATAGTTAGCCATGAAATTACCGGATTTGCCGAAAGCATATTCTGCATAACCGCCCATACCACCGGATTTACGGCTGAACATACCACATTGGGCGAAGGCATAGGCTAGCGCCATTGAGCCGACAGCGGTGACTAACCATGAAACAATAGAAATTGTCCCAACTTCGGCGAGTTTGGTTGGCAGCATAATTATGCCTGAACCCATCATGTTGACGGCGGTCAGAATAGTTAGCTGTACTACTCCCATCTTATTATTTGATTTACTCATTTTTATTATCTCTTTTTATATTTCAGAGACTGCGGGAATAATGAATCCCCGCAGGTTTGAGCGAATGTTGGTGTTGTATAAATTTCCGAATTATTTGACTTTGAACGCCAATTAATTCGGATGTAAATTTATTATTATTTATTGCTTCATCATGTAACCGTATGCACGGTTCCAGCCATCTTCATCGACTTGTAAATAAACACCTTGTAATTCAGGTGCGAAGCCTGGCAATAAGTTAATGCTTTCTTCAAGTGCCAGGAAATAACGTTGAGCCGCACCACCCCAAACTTCACCAGGGACAACACACAATACTCCCGGTGGGTAAGGAAGTGCGCCTTCTGCGGCAATCCGGCCTTCTGCTTTACACAATGGCACTAATTCAGCATGACCACGAACGAATTCAATATTAGCATCCTGAGGATTCATCATGACTTTAGGGAAATGCTGTTTACGGAACATCTCTTTTTGCAGTTGTTTAACATCATAGCTGACATAAAGATCATGCATTTCCTGACATAATTTACCGATGGTATAGTCTTTATAACGAGTTTCGTTATTGCTATAGACTGTCGGTAATACAACACTTAACAATTCATCTTCTTCAATGAAACGTTCAAATCGAGCAATTTGCGCGACTAAATGTTGCATTTTTGCCAAGTCTTCTGCTGGTGTTAATAAGAACAGAATAGAGTTAAGGTCACATTTTTCTGGCACAATACCATTTTCGCGCAGGAAATTAGCCAGAATGGTGGCCGGAATACCTGATTCGGTATATTCACCGGTATTAGTATCAATACCAGGGGTAGTTAATAACAATTTGCACGGGTCAACAAAGTATTGTGATTCTTCGTAACCTTCAAATGCATGCCATTTTTCGCCCGGAATAAAGTTAAAGAAGCGCAAGTCTTGTGCCATAGCCTCGGTGTCATATTCTTGCCAAGGTTTGCCATCCACTTCTACCGGAACAAAAGGCTTAATCATATTACAGGTACTTAAGATCATTTTACGTGCTTCAATACCGGTCTTAACACAATCTAACCACATACGTTGACCACTTTTGCCTTCATGCATTTTAGCGTTAACATCTAATGCGGCAAATAATGGGTAGAATGGGCTGGTGGACGCGTGCATCATAAAGGCATTATTAAAACGTTTATGGTTGCAGTAGCGATCCTGGCCTTTAATATGTTTATCTTTTTTATGAATCTGTGATGTTTGCGAGAAGCCAGCTTGTTGTTTATGGACTGATTGAGTAACGATAATACCAGGATCGTTTTCATTCAATTCAAGTAACAATGGTGAACAATCTTTCATCATTGGAATAAATTGTTCGTAGCCTACCCAAGCAGAGTCAAACAAAATGTAGTCACACAAGTGGCCAATTTTATCCACAACCTGACGGGCGTTATAAATGGTGCCGTCATAAGTCCCTAATTGGATAATTGCCAGGCGGAATGGACGCGCTTCGTTAGCACGTTCAGGCGCTACACTACGTATTTGTTCACGCAGGTATTTTTCTTCAAAACAGTGGGCGTCAATACCACCAATAAAGCCAAACGGGTTACGGGCTGTTTCCAGATATACCGGCGTAGCACCGGCTTGAACCAGTGCGCCGTGATGGTTGGATTTATGGTTATTACGGTCAAACAGTACCAGGTCACCACGGGCTAACAATGCATTAGTAGCCACTTTATTGGAGGCGGAAGTCCCGTTCAGTACGAAATAGGTTTTATCCGCGTTAAATACTTTTGCTGCATGTTTTTGTGCGTCACAAGGTGCGCCTTCATGAATAAGCAAGTCACCTAATTTAACGTCAGCATTACACATATCAGAGCGGAAAATTGCTTCGCCATAGAAGTCAAAGAATTGACGGCCCGCTGGGTGTTTACGGAAGAATTGGCCACCTTGATGCCCTGGACAGGCAAAGGTGGAATTCCCCATTTCGACATATTTTTTTAAGGTATTAAAGAAGGGTGGCAGCAGCTCTGATTCATATTTTTTTGCTGCGGTTTCCAACGTTTTACCATAAAAATTAGTATTATTTCCGCATAATTCAAATACACCATTTAAAGACGGTAACACATCTGAATTTAGTTCTTCTTCGCAGCAAACAGCGGCATAAATTGGAATATTTAGCCCTAATTCATGAATGCTATTAATCATGCCATGATTAATGTCCTGAACAGAAAGTACCACGGCGGCAACATCAGTAAAGTCGGTGTGCAAAACATCGATTACTTCACGCTGTGAATCAAAACAAGGCATGGCAGATATACTTGCCGCAATCTTTAATTCTTTCATTTTTTCTCTCTTATTTTATTTAGGGTATATTAGCCCGTCCAACATTTTTGCAAGTTGGATTTAGTCGTTTAATAAATTCTGTGTATAGCAGTCCGTATCAATGAATTAACATCCATTAATAATTAATGACTGCTTTTCTGCACAACACCTTGCCTTATGTATGAAATGACTAAATTTCAGGCGCAGTGATTCTTGTGTCATTTAGCATTAATGACCAAGGTGACATTTAACTTTTACGGGATAGCTATTTTTCTGCTGAAGGCTGAATCACACTGGGTTTTTATCGGCTGAGTAATAACATTACTCGCACTGATAGTAGTAAAAATGAAACCAGGTGTTATCATCTTCGGAGAAAGCAGACAATAGTTAACATCGCGTAAAGGGAATAAACACTTTTCGCATCTGTCAAATATTGTGCATAGACAATGACTATCCAATAAACGTGGATGTCATCGCAGGAGGGGTGTTATCTATAATGGTAATAAGAAAAATTAAAATAACTACGATGCGCTGGCATCATTAAATGTGTTGTCCGCCTTATATGCGCCATTTTTTTGTTGTTATTTTCCATTTGCATAAGTCTCTGTTTTTTTTAAAACACATTTTTAGTTTTAAACAAGATATCTGTTTTAAACAAAGTTTTAGAAAAATGAACTGATGGCGGTTATTCTAGCCATAATGCTCTTTCATTCTGTGATGCATGTCATGTTTTTATCCGATTTTAAAATGCCTTTTGACTATCTTATGAATAAAATACCGTATTTATTCATTTTAAACGGTAAGTATTCAGAACTGTACTGTATGTTATGCAAAACAGTAGGATTATATTTAACACGGCATACACATCAGCAGGCTTATTATTAGCAATGAGTGCCGGTTATTAAACAGTTTTGTATTTTATTTGTTAATCCAAAATGATTTGTTACATCCTGTTTTATACGTAAATTTTGCATATAAATTCATATCTGTCTTATGTGGTAAATGTTAGCTAAATCACGTTATCAGGCTCTTTATCGCCAAAATCGTAATTGTCAGGGAGGATATGCTTGAGATCTTTTCCTCATCAGAGCTAAATATCGAAACATAAGTGTAAGTGCCGCCAGATTATAAAGAACATTAACTGAATAACGTCAGACCACTGCTGGCGGCTAAGTTAATGTACACTTAACGCTGTTTTTAAGCTGGAGGATGCCGTAGATAATGAGTGATGTGAATAACCCTGATGACCTGATCTCCATTACCCGCTTCCTGCGCCAGCAACATGTTCTGACGCTGTGCGCCGGCAGCGGTATGGATATGTGGTGTGCCAACTGTTTTTATGTTTTTGATGAAGCGAAAATGGCGCTTTATCTGATGACAGAAAAGCACACCCGTCACGGCGAGCTGATGCAGATAAACCCGCAGGTGGTCGGCACAATTGCTACCCAGCCACGCACCGTAGCATTGATAAAAGGCATTCAATATCGCGGTGAAATAACTGAACTAAAGGATGACGCAGAACACATCGCCCGCCAGCACTATTGCCGCCGTTTCCCGGTAGCTAAAGTTGTCTCCGCCCCCCTCTGGCAGCTCAATTTGCTGGAAATCAAGATGACCAATAATACCCTTGGTTTTGGCAAAAAATTGCATTGGAATACTCTTCGTCCTTGAAGTTACAGGGGGGGTAGCTATTCTCATTTACTCGAATCATTTACTGGTTGTTGATCTTAACGTCAGTAAGCTCATCGGGATTAATGAGCCTCATCCTTGAGGCTCCCCCTACGGGCTAGCATAAATGCTGTTCAAATCGGTTCCCGACCGATTTGTTATTCGTTTGCCGCCTACCTGTAATTCCAATGACTTTGGGCATAGTTTCTTCGCTATGTTCTGGTGTTTCTGGTATGTATTATTCATATCAATTGATTTGATGATTATCTCCATGTTGGGGTGGCGCTAGCGTTTTTATCCGGAGGTCAGATGGCGAAGGTATTATTACTGGGGGCAAGTGGCCTGGTGGGGGGCGAGTTACTGCGCTTGCTGCGTTTGGATGCCCGCGTAACCTCTATTATTGCGCCAACCCGCAAGCCGCTGCCAGTCATGAATAAGCTGATTAATCCGCAAGGTGAGAATATCGGCGAGTTACTAAAAACTCTGGATGAGCCGGTGGATTTGGTGTTTTGTTGTCTGGGTACCACTCGCCAGCAAGCGGGCAGTCAGGCGGCATTTCGTCAGGTGGATTATCGGCTGGTGTTGGCTGCGGGTGAAACCGGTTTGCGGCTTGGCGCGCGGCATTTCCTGCTCGTGAGCGCGATGGGCGCTAACCCGAACTCGTGGCTGTTCTATAACCGTACCAAAGGCGAGGCAGAGCGGGATTTACAAACTCAGGGCTGGCCACAACTCACTTTCGCCCGGCCTTCAATGCTGGCCGGTCAACGCACTAAACCGCGCTTGATGGAAAGCCTTAGCGCGCCGTTGTTTGCCTTATTACCTGATAAATGGCGCTTAATTAAAGCCAAAGATGTGGCACAAGCGCTGCTCGATCAGGCTTTTGCTCCGCCGAAAGAGGGAGTGACAGTATTATCATCAGCCCAAATGCAGCAACATTAATCATTATAAGCTAATTATCTGATTATCCTGCGCGATGGCGACGCCGTCGGGCAGTGTGTTGTCGAGCGCCCAGGCATCCAACTGGTGGCTGATGTGGGTCAGCAAGGTGGCTGCCGGTTTTAGTAACTCACTGATGGCGATGGCCATTGTTACATCATTATGATTACGTGGCGGCGGACGGTGTGGGGAAAGATGATGTGGCGGATGGCTGCAATCTTGTATTAATAAATCAATATTCTTACTGGCTAAAAATAGCGCGCTATCGGCGGGCAATCCAATGGTGTCGGTGAGATAGGCGATAGTTCGGTTAGGGCTTTGCAGCAGGTAGCCGAAGGTGATTTTTGAGTGATTGAGGGGCACTGGCGTAACCCGTAAATCGCCAAATTGAACCGGGTGAAATGCGCTGAGTGGCGGCTGAAAAGCCAATATTCCCGGATGCTTATACAGATCGTCGCAGCCATCAGGATCTGGCGGCCCGTACACCGGGATCGCATTTCCACACCCCCAACGTAACGGAAATAACCCCTGAACGTGATCCATGTGGTAATGTGTAAGCAAAAAACGCTGAATTTCCCCTCCAGCAAACAGTTGATCCAGTGCTGGCAACCCGGCATCAATCAAGGTCGTTTCCCCCTGATAACGCAACATTGCACTGCAAGGTTGACGGCGCAGCGCGGGTTGTAATCTGGCTTTGGCGCAAACTACACACTGACAACCAAACACCGGCACCTGTTGGGCGCATCCGGTTCCTAACAATGTTAGTTCCATTCTTGATTCCCCTCCTGCTGTGTTGTGGCGGGCGTTGCCAGCAATTGCTGTAATTGCCCCAGCGTGTGGTGCAGTTCGCCATCATTACAAAGTCGCTGGCAGTTAACCGGCAGTTGCTGTTGATAATGTTGTGCCCGCTGTAAACGCGCCTTGATTTGCTCACTGTTCTCACGCCCACGTTGCAGTAAGCGCTGGGCCAAAATTGCCGGCGAAACGGTCAGACACAGTGGCAGTAATTGGTGGTGATAGCGCAGCTGGGCTTCGGGTAAGTAGGCTCGGGAGCCATTGACCACCACATCCAACCCGTGTTGTAGCCAGATATCAATCTCAATTCCTACTCCATAATGATGCTGATGTGCCTGCCAAAACAGCGCAAACAGCCCCTGTTCGGCGCGCAATAAAAACTCCTGTTCACTCAATGCGATATGATTTTCAGCCCCCGCATGGGCTTCACGGGTAATATAACGATGCGCTACCATAACGTTGGTGGGTATGGCCGCTCGTAACGCGGATAGCAGGCAATCCTTACCTGCACCGGAAGCGCCCATCAGATAGATTAAGCGCGCCATCAGAACACCTGTATTCCCTGGCGCCAGACGTTTTGCACATACACATGCTGATGGTGTGAACCCTTATGGGTGCGCGCCAATATCAAATCAGCTCGCTTACCTTCGGCAATCACGCCGCGATCCGCTAACCCTAAAGCTCTGGCCGGGTTATGTGTCACCAGATTGACCGCTTGCGCTAAGGTGAAGCTGTTGCTCTCGTCATGCGCGATACGGAATGCGGCATCCAGCAGGCTGGCGGGGTAATAATCGGATGATAAGATATCCAATACGCCCAGTGATGCCAGTTGGTGTGCGGCGACATTGCCTGAATGGGAGCCACCGCGCACAATATTGGGCGCACCCATCAATACCTGTAACCCATGCTGATGTGAGGCTCTGGCCGCCACTTCGGTGGTGGGGAATTCAGCAATGACACTACCCAATGCCTGTGATTCCGCCACATGTTCAGCGGTGGCATCATCATGGCTGGCCAGAGCTATTCCCCGCTGACGACAATGAGCGGCAATGGCCTGTCGATTCTGCCCCGACCAGCGGGCGGATAGGCTGATTTGCTCTTCTTCAAACTCTGCCATTTGCTGATCGTTAAGGTGATATTTACCCTGGTAATATTCACGGTACTTGGCGCGTGAAGCGAACTGGCGCTGGCCCGGTGAGTGATCCATCAGAGATACCAATGAAAGCTCTGGCTGCATCATCAGTTCTTCAAACAGTGGCAAGGTGCTGTCATGGGGTAACTCACAGCGCAAATGAATTCGATGCTCGGCTCGATTCAATCCTGATCGCTGGCTCTCCACCACGGCGTTAATCATTTTTTGCAGATTATCCAGCCGATGGCCGCCATCCCGTACATCGCCAACCGCCACGGCATCCAACACGGTGGTGATGCCGCAGGCAACCATTAGCGCATCGTGGCTGCTCATGGCCGAATGTGCTGGCCAATCCACATTGGGGCGGGGGGTGAAAAACTTGTCGAGATTATCGGTATGCAGCTCGATCAACCCCGGCAACAACCAGCTATTTTGTCCATCAATTGCCGCTGAAAGTTGTGTCGGACGATCACTATAACTGCGGATCACCCCTTGGTGGATTTCCAGTGATCCGCTGACCACCTGATCCGCAAGTATAAGATTGACGTTGTTGAAGATCATGATGGGATCTCTGCGCTGACGTGAGAGGGGGGCGGTGTCATGGTAAGTAAGCGGTCACTGACATGATTGCGTACTTTTTCATCATGGAAAATACCGACAATTGCGGCTCCGCGCTGCTTAGCTTCATCAATCAGGCTGACCACAGCGGCGCTGTTGGTGCTATCGAGCGAAGCCGTCGGCTCATCCAGCAGCAAAATGGGATAATAGACAATAAACCCTCGCGCGATATTAACCCGCTGTTGCTCGCCGCCGGAGAAGGTAGAAGGGGCCAGATCCCACAAGCGTGGTGGCACATTAAGTCGCGTCAACAGATCCTGCGCCCGCTGTTGGCAGATTTGCCGATCAACCCCCAATTCCAGCAGGGGTTGCATCACCAGATTTAATGCACTGATTCGTGGGATCACCCGCAAGAATTGACTGACCCAGCCCACCGTATGACGGCGCACCGCCATGATTTGCCGGGCTTGCGCGCTCACCATATCCAGCCATTCTCCCTGATGTTTCACCCAGATATGGCCGCTGTCGGGTAAGTAATTGGCATATAAAGAGCGCAGCAGAGTGGATTTTCCGCTGCCGGAATGGCCGTGCAGCACCACACATTCGCCACTGCCAACTTCTAGGGAAGTTTGATGCAGCACTGGCAGGCGAATACCGTGCTGGTGGTGTAACACAAAGGTTTTACTGAGATTTTCAACTTTCAGTTGTAGGGCGTTCATAGTCAGTTCTCACTCAGTTTTGTAATACCGATGAAACCAGTAACTGGGTATAAGGGTGATGTGGGTCATCCAGCACCCGGTCAGTTAGGCCACTTTCGATAACTTGCCCCTCTTTCATCACCAGCAGGCGGTTAGCCAATAAGCGGGCAACCCCCAAGTCATGGGTGACAATCACCACCGCCAATTGCATTTCCACCACCAGATTGCGCAGTAAATCCAGTAAGCGCGCTTGCACTGACACATCAAGACCGCCAGTCGGTTCGTCCATAAATACCAGCTTTGGATGTGTCACCAGATTGCGGGCAATTTGCAGCCGCTGCTGCATCCCGCCGGAGAAGGTGGTGGGCAGGTCATCAAGACGGGATAAGGGGATCTCGACATCTTCCAGCCAGCGGCCTGCTTGTTGGCGTATCTCGCCATAATGGCGTTGGCCAATAGCCATCAGCCGCTCGCCGATATTGCCGCCCGCCGAGACTTGTGGCCGCAGCCCATCGAGTGGGTGCTGATGCACAACGCCCCATTCGGTGCGCAGTAAACGGCGGCGTTGGCTTTCGGCCATCTGATACAAATCAACCGCTGATTGGGCATCAGGGCGATAAAAAATTTGCCCATGCTGCGGTGCCAGGCGGGCTGAAATGGATTTCAGCAAGGTGGTTTTACCGGAGCCAGATTCACCAACAATCCCTAACACTTCACCGGGATACAGTTGGAAAGAGACATCACTGAACCCCTTACCTGGCGCATACAAATGGGTAAGATTCTCCACCGACAACAGCGGGTGAACAGCAGCGGATGGGGAGATAATCTGTTCAGTAATCATGAATATTGGCCTCTGATGCGGTAGCTTGAGCCAGTTGCTGCTGGCAAAAATCAGTATCCGAACAAACAAACATCCGGCTGCCCTTATCGTCCATCACCACCTCATCGAGATAACTGTGGCGCGAGCCGCACAAAGCACAGGGTTCATCCCATTGCTGCACGCTAAAGGGGTGATCGTCGAAATCCAGACTTTCCACTTTGGTAAAAGGTGGCAGGGCATAAAGGCGCTTTTCACGACCGGCCCCAAACAGTTGCAGCGCGGGCATCATGTGCATTTTGGGATTATCAAATTTCGGAATGGGCGACGGATCCATCACATAGCGATCATTCACTTTCACCGGGTAGGCATAGGTGGTCGCGATATGGCCGTAGCGAGCGATATCTTCATACAATTTCACCTGCATCACGCCGTATTCCTCCAGCGCATGCATTTTGCGTGTCTCGGTTTCGCGCGGTTCAATAAAGCGCAGCGGCTCTGGGATCGGCACTTGATAGATAAGGATCTGATCCTCGGTCAGCGGCGTTTCTGGAATGCGGTGCCGGGTCTGGATCAAGGTGGCGTCAGTGGTTTTTTCGGTGGTCGCCACTCCGCTGACCCGCTGGAAGAAGTGGCGGATCGACACCGCATTGGTGGTGTCATCGGCTCCCTGGTCGATCACTTTCAGCACATCGTAACGGCCAATCAGGCAGGCGGTTAACTGAATGCCACCGGTGCCCCAACCATAAGGCATCGGCATCTCACGCCCGCCGAATGGCACCTGATAACCGGGGATGGCCACGGCTTTCAGTAACGCGCGGCGTAATGTTCTTTTGGTTTGCTCGTCCAGATAACCCAGATTGTAACCGGTGAGAACTTCAGTCATGGCGCGGCTCCTGTTGTTCTGCGGCTGCGGATAAATGCTCGCGGCGCAGGCGCTTGAGTAACGCCAGCTCCGCTTGAAAATCAACGTAATGGGGCAGTTTGAGATGAGAAACAAAACCGGCGGCTTCGACATTGTCGGCGTGGGATAATACAAACTCTTCATCTTGCGCTGGGCTGGCGACATTTTCGTCGTATTCCCGGCTTTGCAAGGCGCGATCCATCAAGGCTATCGACATGGCTTTGCGCTCACCACGGCCAAATACCAAACCGTAACCGCGCGTGAAATGCGGGGGTTCTGCTGCCGGGCTGACAAAACCATTCACCATTTCGCATTCGGTGAGTAAGATCTCACCGATATCAATCGCAAATCCCAGTTCTTCCGGCTCAATTGAAATGGTCAGCGCGCCGGTGCGGATCTCGGCGGCGAATGGATGAGTTCGACCATAACCGCGCTGGGTGGAATAGCCCAGCGCCAGCAGGAAACCTTCATCACCGCGCACCAGTTGTTGCAGCCGGGCTGAGCGATTACACGGATAAACCGGTGGGTTGCGGGTGATATCTTCCGGCGGGGTGCCGTCATCCTGCTCAACTTTTGCTAATTGCTGTTGTGCTAATAAATCAAACACATGAGCGCAATTATTTTGCGGTACAGCTTCTGGCGATATTTCCCTGCGATTGAGCGCGTGCGGCGCTTCACCCGAGGCCAGCAGGGTGAAATCCAGTAGTCGATGGGTGTAATCATAGGTGGGGCCGAGCACTTGCCCGCCGGGCAAATCTTTGTAAATGGCGGAGATGCGCCGCTCCAGCCGCATATTGCCAGTTGCCAACGGTTGGCTGACGGCCAGACGCGGTAATGTGGTGCGGTAGGCGCGCAGCAGGAAAATCGCTTCGACCAGATCACCGCTGGCTTGCTTGATGGCCAATGCAGCCAGTTCGCGATCATAAATACCGCCCTCAGTCATCACCCGATCTACCGCCAGACCTAGCTGTTGCTCGATCTGTTCGCAATCGATAGCCGGGATCTGTGTATCACCACGGCGCTGGTGTTCGAGTAATTGGTGGGCTGCCGCAATGGCTTTTTCGCCCCCTTTGACTGCAACGTACATCAGCACACCTCCACATGGGTGGTTCGTGGGATAGCCATTAGGTTCTCGCCGCAGGTCAACAGAAAATCGAGGCCGGCAGGGAATGCGATCGGGCGGTTAAGCAGGTAATTCAGCACGGTAGAGGGTAATTGCGGAGCCACAGTACGGTGGTGCTCAATTCCCGGCCCGCGTAGGCGCAGAGGCACACCCAGGTGCAGACTGGTGGCCTGAAGAATAACGGTGGTGGAGTGCTCTGGCGAAAGTTCACTACCCGCCGGGCAGCTAATCAAGAATTCTTCTTTTATCTCCTTGTCAAATAAAGAAAAAAGTGAATTTTTGATGCTGGTTGTCAGCGGCGCTCCGCAATGAAAACGTATATTCTGTTGCACGGCATCATGGTTGAGCGGTTCATCCAGGTAGAGCGGCGTTTCCTGATCAACCAGGGTCAGCAGGATGCTGGTGGTGGCGGGATTTAATGGCTGCCAGCCGCTGCTATGGGGCAGTGAAACGACAACTCCCGGTTCGCTTAATGCCTTGAGAATACGGCGAAAAGTGTGCTGAGCATCATCAACCGGCTGGTCGAAATGGTTTAACAGGCTCATTAGTCTTCTCCTCGCACCAGGGTGAAGAAATCCACTTTACTGGTGGCGATAGCGCGGGCGCGCAATTCCCGCCGCTCCTGCTGTATGGCCGCGAGCGGATGAATGACGGTTTTCAGCAGCAATTCACTCAGACCGGCTGGTTTGCCGTTAAGGGTGGAAAGCTGTAATAACGCATCTAATAGCGCGCAGAGTTCTGCATGAGGTTTATTGCGCCCGGCAATGTAGCTGTAACCATAAATATCGGTGCTGTGGTTGAGTTTGATTACCGCGCGGGTGAGGGTCATATCGCCCAGAATAAACCGGCGGCCAGTGCCGCCCATTCGCGCCTGTAATTGGCTCAAACCAATCTCTGGCGCACGGATCACCTGATATTGCGGTGCCAGATTCAAGGATTGCCAATGGGCCAGCAATTGCGCCGGTTGGCTGTGGGCCAACACCGACATCCAGCCCTGCCGGGTGTTAGAGATACTTTCCATTTAATGCTCCATGGTCAGTTCAATCATGTCGGCGCGCGTCAGGCTGACGGAGTACTCCGCCACCTGCTGGCTATCAACACGGATATTCAAGGTGCGCACACAGAGCAGCGGCGCATGGGTGGCAATCTCAAGTAAACGGCTCTCTTTGGCCTGAGCACGGCGTGCGCTAATGCGAGTCTGGCTACGGCTTAAAGGCTGTTGCAGATGTTGGCTGATGAATTGATGTAGTGAACCGGCGTTAAACTGCTGTAACGCGGGCCACCAACTCAAATCCGGCAGGTAGTGATCGATAACGCAGACCGCTACACCATTGACTCGCCGCAAGGTGCGTAAATGGATCACTGTCGCCCCTTCATCCAATGACAGCGCTTTGGCGACATGCTCAATGCACGGGCGTAAGACGGCGAGTAAGCGCTCACTGGTGGGGTCACTACCCTGATCTAATACGTTTTGGCTAAAGCGCGCATTGGCATGTAGTGGGTAGTCATAAGGGCGCATTAATACCAGAATGCCGATACCTTGCCGACGTTGCAGCCAGCCGCGTTCGACCAATTCATCGACCGCCCGACGCAGGGTATGGCGATTGACCTGATAACGTTCGGCTAGCTGCTGTTCAGACGGCAGATAATCCCCGCAGCGATAAGCACCGCGCAGCTCTTGTTCTAACTGGGCCGCAATTTGTTGATAGCGGGTGGGATAACTGGTCGGTGGTCTAGATAAGTGCATGGCAGATAACCCCTCTGTGTGCATCATCACGTCTGACGGCCATCCACAATGAAACACAAGGAGCAATACGGATAAGCAGGTGGCGGATTGTCATGGTGATAACCAGTAAGTTTTCTCACCCGCTATGCTGGCGGTTTTTAATGACAGTAGGGTTAAGCTGAGATGGCGGAACGATGAAGTTTTACAGTTTGATAAACCGTTTTGCAGATGTGAGCTGAGCTTGAAGGGGAATTAAAGGGCAGTAGCCGCCATTCTGCACGCGGGAGAGTGTACAGAATGGCTAAAATAAATTACCGCAGGTGATGGATAACCTGGTTATCGCTACCGCGCCAAATAAGCGACGGGTCTTTTAGGTCTTGTACGAATTTGCCATCGACCAGCACATTGATTAAATCCACCACTTGCTGTTGGTCGGCGGTCAGTTCAGCCAGGGTGTAGCCGGTCCAGAGCCAGATATCTTTGCCGTCGCATTCATTACGTACTCGCTTAACCAGTTGTAGAATAGCAGACAGATTCTGCGGATGCAGCGGATCACCGCCGGAAAGGGATAGCCCTTGGCGGCGGATGCGGGAATCGTTCAGATCCGCAATTATCTTATCTTCCATTTCTTGGGTAAATGGTTTACCCGAATTCAGTCGCCAGGTGCTTTTGTTATAACAACCCACACATTCGTGTACGCAGCCAGAGACGAACAGCGTACAGCGAGTGCCAGGGCCGTTGATAACATCGACCGGGTAATATTGATGATAATTCATAATCAGTGCTTCCCTCGTACTTGAAGCCGCAGGGGTGTTCGCTACGTTCACTTACCCGAATCACTTACATCAGTAAGCTCATCGGGATAAGTTCGCTTGCTGCCTACCTGCAACTCCAATTACTTTGGGCCTTCGTCTTTAGTGGGTTAGCCCAGTTGTCCGTTTACCAAATGCTTAACGCGCCGCTTCACTTCTTCTTGCTTACCGGCGTTAAAGGGCCGTGCATCCGGGCTGCCCAAATAGCCACATACCCGACGGGTGACTGACACTTTTGATGGTTCATGATTGCCGCATTTCGGGCAGGTGAAGCCCTTGCTGGTACAGGCGAATTCGCCAGTGAAGCCGCACTCGTAGCATTCATCAATTGGCGTGTTGGTGCCGTAATAGGGCACTCGGCTGTAGCTGTAATCCCAGACATCTTCCAGCGCTCTGAGGTTATGCTGCAAGTTAGGGTATTCGCCGTAACAGATGAAACCGCCATTAGCCAATGGAGGATAAGGCGCTTCGAAGTCCAGTTTATCGTACGGGTTAACTTTCTTTTCAACATCCAGATGGAAGCTGTTGGTGTAATAACCTTTGTCGGTAACACCTTCTACTACGCCAAATTCGGCGGTATCCAGGCGGCAGAAGCGATCACATAGGTTCTCGCTCGGCGTGCTGTACAAGCTAAAGGCGTAGCCAGTTTCTTCTTTCCAGCTATCGGTGGCTTGTCTCATGCGCTCGACGATAGCCACGCCTTTTGCACGTAACTTTTCGTCATCAAAGACATGGGCTTGATTGCCAAATAGCGCATTCACCGTTTCATGAATACCAATAAAGCCCAGCGAGATAGATGCGCGGCCATTTTTGAAGATTTCAGCGATATTGTCATCGGCTTGCAAGCGCACACCACAAGCGCCTTCCATATACAGGATGGGGGCCACGCGGGCTTTGATCCCTTCCAAACGAGCAATGCGGGTCATCAAGGCTTTCTTGGCCAGCAGCAGGCGCTCATCCAGTAATTGCCAGAATTTCTCTTCATCGCCTTGGGCTTCCAATGCGATACGTGGCAGATTCAGGCTAATAACCCCAATATTATTGCGGCCATCGTGGATCTGCTTGCCATCTTCCTCATATACACCGAGGAAGCTGCGACAGCCCATTGGCGTTTTAAAGGAACCGGTCACTTTAACCACTTGATCGTAATTGAGAATATCGGGATACATGCGTTTGGTGGCACATTCCAGAGCTAACTGTTTGATATCGTAGTTAGCATCGCCAAATTTATGGTTCAGGCCATCGCGGATAGCAAACACCAGTTTCGGGAACACCGCGGTTTTACGGTTTTTGCCCAAACCGGCAATGCGATTACGCAGAATCGCTTGCTGAATCATGCGCGATTGCCAATTCGTGCCTAGCCCGAAACCGAAGGTGACAAATGGCGTCTGGCCATTGGCGGTATGCAGGGTATTGACTTCATATTCCAGCGATTGGAAAGCGTCGTAACACTCTTTTTCGGTGCGTGACATGGCATAACCGGCAGCATCCGGGATCTGCCACTCTTCAGCGACCGCCTTATGTTTGTTAAAACTTTCAGTGACAAACGGTGCCAGAATTTCATCGATGCGGTTGATGGTTGTGCCGCCATAGATATGGCTGGCGACCTGCGCGATAATCTGCGCGGTCACGGCGGTGGCGGTAGAAATGGATTTTGGCGGCTCTATTTCCGCATTACCCATTTTAAAACCTTGGGTTAACATGCCATCAAGATCGATCAACATGCAGTTGAACATCGGGAAGAATGGCGCGTAATCCAGGTCATGATAGTGGATTTCACCGCGTTCATGCGCCAAGACCACATCGCGCGGCAAAATATGTTGTTTGGCGTAGTGTTTCGCCACAATACCGGCCAGCAGATCGCGCTGAGTCGGGATGACTTTACTGTCTTTATTGGCATTTTCGTTCAGCAGCGCTTTGTTGCTTTGCTCTACCAAACCCTGGATTTCCTGATTGAGGTGACCACGCAGTTCGCGCGAGATATCCCGGTCATGGCGATATTCAATATAGGCGCGGGCTAACTGCTTGTATTGACCGGCCATCAGTTGGTTTTCGACCGCAGTTTGGATGTCGCGGATATCAACTTTCGGCTGGTTTTCCATCGTCTGAGCGACCACACGGGCAACAGTTGCACAATAATCTGCGTCCACCACGCTAACCGCCAGGGCTGCGCGCTCGACAGCTTCCTTGATCCGCACCTCATCAAAAGATACCTGACAACCGTCCCGTTTAATCACTACTGTTTTCACAATGTCGCTCCTGTATCCTGCCGCGTAGGATTAGCCACAAGACAATCTTATCCACAAGGCAAACCGCAGCACATAAGGGCTGCGAGGGGGTGTGGATGGTTTTGTGGATAACTACTACATATAGATGTTTGAATTCCTATAAACACTATATATGGGTGGCGACATAAGTGACAGCCAACTAATTTGACTTAGAACAAAGAAATCGCCGTTAGGTCTATTCCCTGTTCAGTGCGTCACAAAAGTGACATTTTTATGTGACTTATTGTGCGGATAAAGCGTGATGTGGGCCGAAATATTTTAACAGAAAATCAACCCAGACTCGTACTCTGGGGGGTAAATTGGCGGAGGCATAATAAAGCCATACGGGTGTCGGGGCGGGCCAGTGATGAGTCATTACCGGCATCAGGCTGCCCTCGGCAAAGTGGGGCGCTGCATACCATTGTGCCACAGAGGTTATCCCCATATCGGCTAAGGCGGCATGTAGCAGAATATCCGGTTGAGAAGAGATCAAACGACCGGACAACTCTAACGATTGCTCCTCATCGTTCTGCTGCAATCGCCATTTTACTATTCGGCCATTTGATGGATTACGGTGTAATAAACACTGATGTTGATAGAGATCCGCTGGGCGGGTGGGAGAACCTGTGCGGGCGAGATAAGCAGGGGATGCCGCCAGCACCATTTGCATTGGGTAAAACTGACGGGCAATCAAGCGGCTATCGGGATCGATACGCGTGCCGATACCGACATCAAAGCCTTCACCGACCAGATTTACCACTCTGGCCTCCAGCGAGAGATCCAAATCAATCAGTGGATAGCGTGCCATAAATTCTGGAATCAGTGGCATTAATAGTTGGCGGCCAAAACCAGGAATAACACTCACCCGCACCGTACCACTGGGTTGCTTATCATCACTACGTACGGTATCCAGTGTATTGGACAGCGCCTGCCACAGTGGTGCCACCCGTGCTAATAACGCCTTGCCTTCATTCGTCAGCACCACACTGTGGGTATTACGCTGAAACAAACGCAGTGCCAGCTTTTCTTCTAATACGCGAATATTTTTACTGACAGCGGCAGGGGTTACCCCTAATTGGCGTGCGGCGGCGGAAAAATTCTCACACTGAGCGGCGCTGAGAAAAGCGGGCAATAAACGATGGACATCAAAAGGCAGCGACATGGTTGATACCTTGAGTTGAAATTAATATGACTGATAGCAGCCTACACCCACGGCGCTAAAGATGAAAAGATAGTTTGATTAATCCTGTTGGAGAATGAACATGTCTCGTATTTTAGTGCTGACCGCCCACCGGACACCTGATGAGTCCCGTATCAACCGTCGGTTAATAGAAGCTCTTCGTCCACTGCCAACTGTCACCGTGCATGAACTGATTCGTGAATATCCAGATTTTCAAATTGATGTCGCCCGCGAACAAGAATTGCTGGAATCGCATGATGTGATTGTGATGATGTTTCCATTTTACTGGTATAGCTCACCGGCTATTTTAAGTGAATGGCAGGATGCGGTGTTAACTTACGGTTTTGCCTATGGCAGCAGTGGCGACAAGCTACAGGGTAAACCGTTGCAGTTGGTGGTTTCCACCGGCGGGAAGGCTCAGGATTACACGCCACAGGGCTATAACCGTTACCCAGCGCTGGATTTGTTATTGCCCTTCCACGCGATGGCCAATATGACGGGTATGGATTTCCTTCCGCCCTATTTAGTGCAAGGGGCCAATGCGATGGAGGAAGATACCTTGGCGCGCTATGTTCAAGGTGTGGTGGAAGTGATTAAGGGTTTTTAATTGATATGATTGTGCGTGTACAAATTTAGTATAAATTTGATATTTGGTTGAGCTGATGTTAGTTTGCTTGAAGCATGAGTGACCATTGCAGGAGAAATGACCATGACCACGACAATGTCTCAAAAAGCAGCGAGAGAAGGGCTGGGATCGCCTGACCTTTTTGACGGTGGTGTTTTTGTCACAAAAAATGGCGTCGCTGAGTTGTTTGTTCAACCCGCAGCGGAAAGGGAGGCGGAGATTAGGGAGCGTAATCTTGAGCGCCAATCAAATGCCCTGCTGAAGCTGGTGATGCTGGCTAAACAGGATATTAAAAACCAGCAAGGCATGTCACCGGAAGAAACGCTAAGGAAGCTGCGCGCTGCGCGCAAGTAATAATATTGAGGTTAGGAATGCCCCAAATAATTATATCACCAGCAGCAGAATGGACTCTTCAGGATATCGAATCCTTTAAAAGCGCTACTATGGGGCCGGTTAAGGCTGGGGAGTTCGTTGATAATTTATTGATATCATCAATAACAGCGATCAGTGAAGATCCGGTCCGCTATCGTTTTAACTCAATGTTATCAGATAGCGGTGTGCAATTGCGTGAGCGGCTGGATCCCGGCAGTGAGTACCGCGTCATCTATGACTATGATGGTCAAGCTGTGGAAATACTGGCTTTTGTCAGTATGAAACAAGATTTAGAACGGCTTCTCTACCGCTACCTCATGTTTCGATAGCATTCAGTACTCGATTTTGCCGGGTACTGAACGGCCTTTGTTGTCCTATAAAGTGCTACCCCATAAAATGTTCCGCCAACTCAAGATCCCGCCGCGTAAACTCTCTCACAATTTTCCCACTCTCCATCATGGCTGCACGCTCGGACATATGTGCCACCACCTCACTGTCATGGCTGACCAATAAATAGGTCATGCCATGTTCGCGTTTCAAGTGATTGAGCAGATTGAGGATTTCCGCTTGCACTGACATATCTAATGCTGAGGTTGGTTCATCCAATAGCAGCAGTTTTGGTCGCAATAGCAGGGCGCGGGCAATGGCAATACGCTGGCGCTGGCCTCCGGAGAATTGATGTGGGTAGCGCTGTGCTGCCGATGCCGGTAAACCTACTTGTTCTAGAGCTTGGTCAATCCGTTGCTGGATATTCTTTTCGCCGTGAATCTTTAATGGCTCGCCCAGCGTACGCTGAATGTTATGCTGCGGATGCAGCGAGGCATAAGGATCTTGGAACACCATTTGCACGTCTTTGCGCAGTTGGCCGGTGAAGCGCTTACCCGGCTGTAACGGTGTGCCCAGCAAGGTTATCTCGCCTTGCCACTCGCGCTGCAAACCGGCCAAAGTACGTAACACGGTGGATTTACCACAGCCAGATGCCCCAATCAGGCTGAAAGTCTCACCTTCTTCAACCGCAAAACTGACCGACTCAACCGCTGTTTTTAGCTGATTCTTTTGGGCAAAGCTGACCCGTAGATTTTTGACTTCAATCAGTGCCACGGGAACCTCCAGAGAAATCAGCGCTGCGGTCTAATACCGGCAGATCCGTGCCATAGGTACTGGCATTCGGGCGGCAAGCCCATAAGGTGTGGGTATAAGGGTGAGTCGCATGGGGCAGGTCAGCCGCCACGCCTTGATCCACCAGTTTCCCCTGATACATCACCAACACCCGATGACAATGTTCTGCCACTAACGGCAGGTCATGGCTGATCAGCAGCAGACTCATATTACGCTGTTCAGTCTGTTCGACGATCAACTCCAGTATTTGGTTACGCAGTTTGGCGTCCAATGCGGAGGTTGGCTCATCAGCAATTAATACCCGTGGGTTATTCACTAAAGCGATAGCTAACATGGCGCGTTGGCCCATACCGCCGGAAAGTTGGCTGGGGTAGCTGTGCCAGACGCTTTCATTGAGGCCGACTGAGGCTAGCGCATTCAATACTCGCTCGCGGGTATCCGCGCGGGAAAGCGTGTTATGCAGCAGCAGGGATTCTTCAATTTGTTTCCCCACGGTGCGCACCGGATTCAGTGCATAGCGCGGGTCTTGCAGCACCATCGCAATTTCACTGCCACGCAGCGCAGCCCATTGTTTAGGCTTTAGATGCAGCAGATTGTGTTCGATAATCTGGCTAGAATTGCCTTGCTCAGGGGGCGTGTCAGAGTAATAACGCAGTTTCTTGGCACTGACTTTGCCCGGAGCGCGTACTAATCCCATCAATGCTCTGGCGGTGACTGATTTACCGGAGCCGGACTCGCCGACTAAGGCAACCCGCTCGTGGCCGAGCTGGAAAGAAATATTATCCACCACCCGCTGTTGTTTAAAATCGACACACAGGTTTTCAACCGCGAAAATTTTATCAGTCATGGTGGGGATCCAAAATATCGCGCAGGCCATCGCCTAACAGGTTAAATGCTATACTGCTCAGTAAGATAGCGCAGCCCGGAATGGCGGCAATCCACCATTGGTCAAAGATAACCTGCATACCGTCGGCAACCATTGCACCCCATTCCGACATGGGGGGACGCGCGCCCAAACCGAGGAAACCTAACCCGGCGGCGGCTAAGATAATACTCGCTAAATCCAGAGCCAGACGAACCACCGCAGAAGGCAGGCACATGGGCAGAATATGGCCCCATAGCAAGCGCAACCCTTTGATTCCCATCATTTCAGCCGCCGCCAGATAATCACTTTTACGTAATAACTGAATCTCGGCTCTGGCCTGACGGGCATAGGCCGGCCAAGCGGTCAGCGCCAATGCTAAGGCTCCGTTAAGCAGGCCCGGCCCCAGCATGGCAACAAAAGCAAACGCCAGTATCAGCCGTGGCATGGACATCACCACATCGGTAATGCGCATCAGAATACGTTCGAGCCAGCCGCCGTAATAACCGGAAAGCACCCCGACCAGCAAGCCGAGCGGCAAGGTTATTACGGTAACCAGTAGCACCAGCCCCAAGGTGGGGCGCGTGCCATAAATCAGGCGCGACAGCATATCGCGGCCATAACTGTCAGTTCCCAGCCAGTGAACTGCGCCCGGAGGTAGCAACCGGTCGGCCGCGTTTTGCCAGTTGGGATCAAAGGGTGCCAGCCACGGGGCGAAAATCGCGATGAACACCAGTGAGGAGAGAATAAACAGCCCCATGCTGGTGGAGGGGGAATGCTTTAGCGTGTGGCAGATTTTTGTTATCGGTATCGACATATCAGCGCGTTCTCGGGTCCAGCACACGAACCAGTAAGTCCGTCACATTGTTAATCAGAATAAAGCACATCCCAAGCAGCAAGGTTCCGCCCATAATCGCTGTGGTATCCCCGGCGAACAGCGCGCTGGTCAGGTAGCGGCCAATCCCCGGCCAGGCAAAGACGGTTTCGGTGAGCACCGCGCCTTCCAACATGCTGGTATAAGCCAACGCGATAACTGTCAGCAAGGTGCCACGGATGTTCGGTAACACATGCATCAGCAGAATCCGCATCTCCCCTGCGCCTTTGGCGCGCGCTAGCGTGATGTACTCTTTATTCAGTTCACTCAGGCAGGCCGAACGGGTCAGGCGAGTGATGCTGGCCAGCGCATAGTAAGAGAGCAGGGCGACCGGCAAGATCAAATGGGCCAAGGCATTACTAAATGCGCCAGCATCGCCGGAACGCAAAGTGTCTATCAGGGCGAACCCGGTTTTTGCTTCCACGGTGTATTGATAGATATCGTCCAGACGGCCAGGGCCAGGGCTCCATTGCAAACGTGCATAAAACAGCAGCAGCAGCAGCAGACCAAGCCAGAAGATCGGTACGGAGTTACCTAACAACGTGATAAAGCGGATAGTGGCATCCAGCTTGCTACCGGCCCAGCGGGCGCACAACAAGCCGAGGATAACCCCCAGAGTGGCACCTATCACCAGCGATAATGTAGCCAGTTCCAGTGTTGCCGGGAAAACGGCCAGTAGCTCGTGTAGAACCGGCTGGCCACTGGCACTGGCTATACCTAAATCGCCATGAGCCAACCGCAGTAGATAGTCCCAGAACTGCACTGGCAAGGGCTTATCCAGCCCTAGTTGATGCCTTACCTGCTGATATGTTGCTTCACTGGCGTGATCGCCCACCACTTGCAACACCCGGTCCACCGGCGATAACGCCGACAGGAAAAAGGTGATAACCAGCAGGCCAAATAAGGTCAGGGCCAGGGTCAATAATCCCTGTAAAAAGCCCCAAAGACGACGCCGGGATTGGGCACCCGGCGTTTGATTTAGTGCGACAGACATCGACTAGCAACTCACTATTTCACAAATAAATTTATCAATATATCAACCAACTAACAACCCTGTAACTTCAAGTACGCAGGGAATAGGTTATTTGCTGACACGGTCATAATAGACCATATCGGCATTCAAACCTTGCTGATAGCCTTTTACATTATCTCGCAGTACAACTTGTGCTTTGGCTTGATCTATAAAGATATAAGGCGAGCTTTGTTGTAACTGTTGCTGCAACTGGGTGTAACGCTCAGTTCGCTTAGCAGGGTCTGTTTCTGCAACTGCCGCCAAAGTCTGTTTATTCAGTTCAGGGATAACCCAGCCATTTAAACTGGCAACGGTGCCGCCTTTGCCATCATTGTAGGCAAAAGTGCTGGCGTTGGAGTGTGCATCGAAATAATCCGGTATCCATAGACGGATAGCGGACTGATGCTGTTTAGCACGCACCCGGCCGTAGACCTGACTGCCCGCCGCTGGCAGCAACACCAGTTTCACGCCACCTTGTGCAAAACTTGCCTGCAACGATTGGGCGATGGTGATGAACGGCGGTTTATTCTCGACATCCAGTGTCAGCGAGGCATCCTTGATACCGGCTTTTGCCAGGATCTCTTTGGCTTTAGCGGGATCAAAAGTAAACGGGTTGTTTTCCAGCGCGCCCGGTAAACCGACCGGCAAGAAGCTCTGATGAACGAAATACTGTCCTTTTAACAGATCTTTAGTAATTCCCTGATAATCAACCAGATAGCGGGCTGCTTCCCACAATGCCGGGTTGCTTAACAATGGGTTTGCTGCATTGGCGGTGTTAAATACCAGATAGTTTTGCTCCGCCGATGGGATCTCAACTACGTTAACGCCAGCCTGATTTTTCAGCGCTGCGGTCTGATCTGGCCCTAATTCACGCGCGATGTCAGCATCACCTTGCTGAATCAGCAGGCGGCGGGCGCTTGGGTCCGGTACGTTTTTAATAATGACATTTTTAACCAGCGGCTTATTACCCGGTGAGGTGAGGTTGGCATCCAGTACGATAGCCTGGTGCGGCTGATAAACGCGCATTTTGAATGGGCCACTGCCAGCGGAATTCATCTTCAACCAGGCATTGCCGTAGTCGTCTGCTTTAACATGGGCGGTAACGGCTTTCTTATCAACAATCGAGGCAATTGGTGTTGATAAGATATTTAGCGCCACTGCTGGGCTGACATCCGCACTCCAACTCAGTAGCACAGTATCGTTATCGAGTTTCTTCAGATGTTGGTCGATATTGCTGGCATCCCAACCTAACACGTTGAGGATAAAGGCCGGTGAACGGTTCATTTTGACCGCTCGGGTATAGGAGTAAATCACGTCATCGGCCTGCACCGGATTACCGGAAGAAAACACCGCTTTTGGCCGCAATTTAACGGTTAACGTTTTGGCAGCGGCATCGCCTTGCCAGCTTTCTGCCAGAGCCGGCACTACTTTGGCTGGATTATCACGATCAGCTTGGACTAAGCGTTGATACAGGCTGGGTACGGTCTGAATACTAGAAAGCTCGTTACTTTCTGCCGGGTCAAGACTAACAATATCATCCAGGGATTGCACTACTACTAGTGTATCCGGTGGCGTTCCTGCTAATGCGCTACCAGATAGTGCTGCCAAAACCAATAATGACAGAATTTTTGCTTTCATTGAGACTCCCCAAGATAGATTATGCCATCTTATTTTTTAGCATAGACAGCACATATTGATCGTTAACATTCGCCGGAAATTGTTGTTTTTTCGACTGTTTACCGCATTTTCTCACAATAGTAGCTTTGCTGTCTGTGGTCAAAGTCTCAAGGGTTATTTGTTATAACAATTAGTGATAAAGCGATATTAAAAAAAATAATAAACATGAGCTGATTTAGATAAGGGGCTGAAGCATTACCACGGATGAGGTCAGTCAATATTTGTTAAACACGTCTCACACTGTGAATCGCGATCTGGTTATAATGAAACATCATTTCATTTTTATCTGAAAGGGAAGACCATGATTAGCGGAAATATTCACCATTTGGCATTGTTGCCTTATCTGCCGGTGCAATTAAAAGAAGCTATTGAATATGTAAAAAGCCACATCACTGCCGAAACCCCGTTGGGCAAACATGATATTGATGGAAACAATCTGTTTGTACTGATTTCCAATGACAGTACCGATTATCTGGAAAACCGCCGTGCGGAATATCACGCTAAATATCTGGATATTCAGATAGTTCTGGCGGGTGTTGAGGGGATGACGTTCAGTAACTTACCTGCCGGTAAGCCCGATATTGACTGGTTGGCAGACAAAGATATTGCCTTCTTACCGGCAGGTGTTGATGAGAAGCAACTTATAATGCAACCCGGTGATTTCGTGGTGTTTTACCCAGGTGAAGTGCATAAACCATTATGTGCAGTGGGCGAGCCGGCTAATGTGCGTAAAGCTGTTGTGAAGATATCTGTAAAATAAGCTATTTCACTTGTCAGCTTGAGCTTCGGGCAGTGCTCGCCGCCGTCACATACTCCGTGTATGCTCCGTTGGCTGCGCGCTGTCCGCACTCAATCTGCCTGCGCCAATAACGCTTATTGACTAGATGTGAAAATAATTAAAAGCCGACACATCAGATGATCGGCCCTGTTATGTTTAGTCTTGACCCAATGTCGCAACCATCACGGCTTTGATGGTGTGCAGGCGGTTTTCGGCTTGATCAAATACGATGCTGTGAGCCGATTCAAATACGTCGTCGGTCACTTCCATGCCGCCCGGTAAGTCATAGAGTTCTGCCATTTGTTTGCCGACAATTGTTTGGTCATCGTGGAATGCGGGCAAGCAATGCAGGAATTTAACCTGCGGGTTACCGGTCAGTTTCACCACCTCCATATTGACCTGATAGGGTTTGAGCAATGCCACCCGCTCGTGCCAGACTTCTTTCGGTTCACCCATCGAAACCCACACATCGGTATACAAGAAATCAGTCCCTTTTACGCCCTCGGCAATATCTTCGGTCAGCGTAATTTTAGCGCCGGTTTTTTTGGCCTGCGCCTGACAAGCGGCGACTAATTCGGCCTCTGGCCAGCAGGCTTTTGGTGCCACCAGGCGCAGATCCATCCCAACCAACGCCGCTGCTTCTAACATCGTGTTACCCATGTTATTGCGCGCATCACCCAGATAGGCAAATTTCATTTCACTCAAGGGCTTGCCCGGCAAGTGCTCCTGCATGGTCAATAAGTCTGCCAGTAATTGGGTTGGATGGAATTCATTGGTCAGGCCATTCCATACCGGCACGCCGGCAAATTCAGCCAACGTTTCAACCACCTTTTGGCCGTGACCACGATATTGAATACCGTCATACATCCGGCCTAATACTCTGGCGGTATCTTTAATTGATTCTTTATGCCCAATCTGGCTCCCGCCTGGGCCGAGATAAGTTACGCGCGCACCTTGATCATATGCGGCAACTTCGAAAGAGCATCGAGTACGAGTCGAGTCTTTTTCGAAGATGAGCGCGATATTCTTGCCTGCCAATTTTTGTTGCTCACAGCCGGATTTCTTGGCCTGCTTCAATTGTGCCGCTAAATCCAGCAGGGCTGTTATCTCGGCGGGGGTAAAATCCAGTAACCTCAGAAAGTGACGTTTATAGAACTGACTCATAGATTCATCTCCAGGTAACTCAAATGGTCCATTTGAATTTAAATTCAATTTATACGTATAAATATTCAATTACAACCCCAATCAATAAATCTTTCTCGTTTATAGTGGAGGCAATAGCGTGGGTGTGGGAAAATAGCGCCATACTAAGCCCATTGACTGAGGATAAAGGCATGGCAAACCGCGAACTGCTGGACGAACAACGTGACGAAACCCGCCTGATTATCGAAGAGCTGTTGGACGATGGCAGCGATCCCGATGCGCTGTACACCATTGAGCACCACCTTTCTGCCGAGAAGTTCGAAGTATTGGAAAAAGCCGCCGTTGAAGCTTTCAAACTAGGTTATGAAGTGACTGATGCCGAAGAGCTGGAAGTGGAAGATGGCTCTGTGGTTATGTGCTGTGACGTCATAAGCGAAGTGGCGTTGAATGCAGATATTATTGATGCGCAAGTTGAGCAACTGGTAGCACTGGCTGAAACTTGTGGCGTTAACTACGACGGTTGGGGCACTTACTATGAAGATCCTAACGCAGAAGATGATGAAGACGGCGAGTTCGACGACGAAGAGTTAGTGGACGAAGACGACGACGGTAAGCGCCACTAGATTCCTCTTCGTCTTTGACGCTACAGCTGTGTTAGCGGCACTCACGCACCCGAATCACTGACTTGAGTCAGCTCATCGGGATTTGTTCGTTTGCTGCCTTGCTGTAACACCAATGACTTTGAGGATTTAATCAGGGGCTGACAAGCTTCGATCACTCGATCTCGCCAAGGTGAGGGCAGGCAGAAGAGTAAAGCGTCCGCGCCAAGGAAGGCGCGGCTCGAGCCCCCAGGGAGGGGTTTACGGCGTCTTTACGATCTGCATGTTTTCACCGCTTCGGGTACTCCTTATTAACTTTAGGGTGTAATGTCCCTTGATATTTGCTGAGAGGAAGTTAAAGCGATTTCAGCATAGTCACTTCGCAATCCACATGACCGGTATTTCCCATTGGGCCATTGATATGCTCAAAACCTAATCTTTCATACAAACCAACGGCACTGGTCAAACTGGCGGTGGTTTCCAGATAGCAACGATTGAAGCCTTGTTGACGGGCAAACTCCAGCGCTTGTAACGCCAACTGCTTAGCCAACCCTTTACCGCGCAATATCGGCAGGAAATACATTTTCTGCAATTCACACAAAGACGCTTCACCACCCGACAAAGGTGCCACGCCACCGCCGCCTGCAATATTTCCGTCGACTTCAATCACCCAGTAAGCGCTGCGTGGCTGGCTGTACAGCTCATATAAGTGATCCAAATTGGGATCAGACACGGTATAGCCTTTATCGGCAGTCAAGCCGAACTCAGCCGAAACTTCCCGGATGACATTAGCGATAGCAAGGTTGTCTGCTACGGTGATGGGGCGTACCAGCAGGCGGATAGGTGTGGCTGTGGTCATACTCTTTAAACCCAAAGGTAATAACTTAGTAATAATCTGTAATACCATCTATACCCGTCATACTTCAAGCTGTATGTGCGTTGGCCGCCTTCCTACAACTCGAATTATTTAGGGTATGACACTGAATTAATACAATGATAAAAAAACAGCGGCTACCTAAATAGTCCGCTGTTTCTATTTTGCTGTTGAATCTCAGGTTAATTACAGTGCGGCGATAGTCGCTTGTTGCTCAATTAACTTCTGCTTAGCTTCAGCGCAGGCTGCCATTCGTTCACGCTCTTTAGCAACCACGGCCTCTGGCGCGCGCGCCACAAAACCTTCATTACTCAACTTGCCTTCGATACGCTCAATTTCAGCTTCCAGCTTGGCCACTTCTTTTGCCAGCCTTTCCAGTTCGGTGGCTTTATCAATCAGGCCAGCCATCGGGATCAGCACTTCGGCACCTTCAACCAATTTAGTCACAGATACCGGCCCTTTCTCACCGTCAGCCAACAGGGTGAGAGAGGACAAGCGCGCCAGTGACTGAATGAAACTCTGGTTTTCCAGCACACGGCGCTGTGCTTCGGCATTGGCTCCACGCAGCATCACTTCCAGCGGTTTACCCGGTGCGATGTTCATTTCCGCACGGATGTTACGCACCGCAATAATGGTTTGTTTGATCCATTCCAGATCACTCAGTGCTTTCTCATCAACTTGGCTGGCATCATATTCCGGGAAAGGCTGCAACATGATGGTGTCCGCAGTAATACCTTTCAGGGTTTTGACTCGCTGCCAGATAGTCTCTGTGATGTAAGGAATGATGGGGTGTGCCAGACGCAGCAGGGCTTCCAGAACTTCAATCAGAGTATGACGAGTTCCGCGCAGTTCAGCTTCAGAACCGCTGTTCATCACCGGCTTGGCCAGTTCCAGATACCAGTCACAGAACTGGTTCCAGGTAAATTCATACAGAATATTAGCGGCCAAATCGAAACGATAAGTGTCCATCGCTTCGCGGTAGGCTTTGATGGTCTGATTGAATTCAGCCAGAATCCAACGGTCAGCCAGTGACAGCACCATTTCGCCGCCGTTCTGCCCACAATCCTGTCCTTCGGTGTTCATCAGCACGAAACGGCTGGCGTTCCACAGCTTGTTGCAGAAATTGCGATAACCTTCCAGGCGTTTCATGTCCCAGTTGATATCACGGCCGGTCGAGGCCAGCGCTGCCAACGTAAAGCGCAGCGCATCTGTGCCGTGCGGCTCAATACCGTTCGGGAACTGCTTCTCGGTGCGCTTGCGGATTTTCTCCGCCAACTGCGGCTGCATCATGTTACCGGTGCGTTTTTCCAGTAATTCTTCCAGCGAGATACCATCAACCATATCCAGTGGGTCGATGACGTTACCTTTCGACTTGGACATTTTCTGCCCTTCGTCATCACGGATAAGGCCGGTCATGTAGACGGTTTTAAATGGCACCTGCGGCTTACCATTTTCATCTTTCATAAAGTGCATGGTCATCATGATCATGCGGGCAATCCAGAAGAAAATAATGTCAAAGCCACTGACCACCACGCTGGTCGGGTGGAAGGTTTTCAGTGCGTCGGTTTGCTCAGGCCAGCCCAGTGTGGAGAAGGTCCACAGGCCAGAGGAGAACCAGGTATCCAGCACGTCTTCATCCTGGCGCAAGGCAACATCAGCCCCCAGGTTATTCTCGCGACGGACTTCGGCTTCATCGCGGCCGACGTACACTTTACCCTGCTCGTCATACCAGGCAGGAATGCGGTGGCCCCACCACAACTGACGGGAGATACACCAGTCTTGGATATCGCGCATCCACGAGTAATACATGTTTTCGTACTGCTTCGGTACGAATTGAATTTCGCCGTTTTCGACCGCTTCAATGGCCACTTTAGCCAACGGAGCGGTGCGAACATACCATTGGTCAGTCAGCATCGGCTCGATAACCACGCCGCCACGGTCGCCATAAGGCACAGTCAGGTCGTGGGCTTTGACTTCTTCCAGCAGGCCAAGTTTATCGAATTCAGCCACTACCGCTTTACGGGCCGCAAAACGCTCCAAACCTTGGAACTGTTCTGGAATGGCACCGTTGCACGCATCGGTCGCTTCGCCATTGGTATCAAACACTTCCGCTTCGCTGCGGATATCACCGTCGAAAGTCAGAATGTTGATCATCGGCAGGGCGTGGCGTTTACCGACTTCATAGTCATTAAAGTCGTGCGCTGGCGTGATTTTCACGCAACCGGTGCCTTTTTCCATGTCGGCGTGTTCGTCACCAAGGATCGGAATACGGCGGCCAACCAGCGGTAAGATAATTTCTTTGCCGATCAGATCTTTATAACGCGGATCTTCCGGGTTTACTGCCACACCAGTGTCACCGAGCATGGTTTCTGGGCGCGTGGTGGCGACCACCAGATAGTCTTTGCCTTCCGCCGTTTTCGCGCCATCGGCCAGCGGATAACGCAGGTGCCACATGGAGCCTTTCGATTCGCGGTTTTCCACTTCCAGATCAGAAATGGCGGTGCGCAGTTTTGGATCCCAGTTGACCAGGCGCTTGCCACGGTAAATCAAGTCTTCTTTATGCAGACGAACAAACACTTCTTTAACCGCGTTGGACAGGCCATCGTCCATAGTGAAACGTTCACGTTCCCAATCCACGGAGTTACCCAGACGGCGCATTTGGCGCGTAATGGTGCCGCCGGATTCGCCTTTCCATTGCCAGATTTTATCGATAAATGCGTCACGGCCATAATCGTGGCGAGTTTTGCCTTCTTCTGCGGCAATTTTGCGCTCAACTACCATTTGGGTCGCGATACCGGCATGGTCGGTTCCGGCTTGCCACAGGGTATTTTTGCCCTGCATACGTTGATAACGAATCAAGGTATCCATGATGGTTTGTTGGAACGCATGGCCCATGTGCAGGCTGCCGGTGACGTTCGGCGGCGGGATCATGATGCAGTAACTTTCTTTGCTGGTATCGCCGTTCGGCTTGAAATAGCCCTGTTTTTCCCAGTGTTCATACAGCGGCTGTTCGATTTCCTGCGGGCTGTATGTTTTATCGAGGGACGGCTCAGTTTTGTCGATATTAGAAGGTGTGTTTTCCATTTTCTTTTTTAGTTCAATTAGTTGGCGGCGTTGCCGTGGTCAAGTGGAAGCCGACGCTGCGATAAGACTTATATCGGTCGCGCGCCAACTGTTTCAAATTTTCTTCGTAAGGAACGAAGTCTACCACTTCATGGAAAGCGGTGGCAAAACCTGCGAACTCTGGCAGCAGGCTGATAAGCAGGTCGCGCGGGGAATTTCCACGCCGTTCGGGCCAGGCCAGTTCAACCGGTGCGCCATACTTTGGCCCTTCACCCGCCAAATTATGCGGAACAAATTGCTCAGGTGCCCGTTGCCATAGCGCTTCATCCAGCCGCTGGGCCTGCTCCTGGCTTTCACAGGCGATCAGTACCCGTTTGCCTGCCCGCCAACGCTCAGCCGCAATGTCGCAGGCCAACGCCTCATGAGCACGTAGCTCACCAGCGGGCGTGTCGTGTTCGAGCAGATAAAAGGTGGCGTTTTTCATAGGTTCTCTACGACGTAAAAGGGCACAAAAGTGTGCCCTCAGACTGCTAACAAAATCAAATGAAGGGGAATCGTGCCGTTGGGGTCGTAGTGGCGTAAGCCACCGAAGCGCCCCCAGGTGCGGTCAACCCTTCATTCACTGTTGTTGTTAACCTTAATACATCAAAACGATTAATCGTCGCCGTTTAACCCTGCGCGGTTAAGCAAGAACTGAGATAACAACGCGACGGGACGGCCGGTTGCACCTTTATTCTTACCTGAACGCCATGCCGTACCGGCAATATCCAGATGCGCCCAGCTATATTTACGGGTAAAGCGTGACAGGAAGCAGCCGGCGGTAATGGCTCCACCAGCACGACCACCAATGTTTGCCATATCGGCAAAATTGGAGTCCAGTTGCTCGGCGTACTCATCACCCAGTGGCAGACGCCATGCACGGTCGCCCGCTTGTTCGGATGCCCCGATAAGCTCGTGAGCCAATGGATTGTGATTCGACATCAAACCGGTGATGTGATGGCCTAATGCCACCACACATGCGCCGGTCAGTGTGGCGATATCAATCACCAGTTCTGGCTCGAAACGCTCAACGTAGGTCAGCGCATCGCACAATACCAGGCGGCCTTCGGCATCGGTATTGAGCACTTCTACTGTCTGGCCGGACATGGTGGTGAGGATATCGCCTGGGCGATAAGCGCGGCCACCCGGCATATTTTCACAACCCGCCAGTACGCCAATGACGTTTAGCGGCAATTGCAACTCAGCCACCACCCGCATCACACCATACACAGTGGCGGCACCGCACATGTCGTATTTCATCTCATCCATGCCTTCGGCAGGTTTGATGGAGATACCGCCGGAATCGAAGGTCAAGCCTTTACCCACCAGCACAATTGGCTTAGCTGCGGGGTTTGGATTACCTTTATATTCTATCACCGACATCAATGATTCATTCTGCGAACCATGACCAACTGCCAGATAAGAGTGCATTCCCAGCTCTTTCATCTGCTGCTCACCAATCACGCGGGTGACGATGTTAGTGCTAAATGCATCAGCCAACTGGCGCGCTTGTGAGGCCAGATAGGCGGCGTTACAAATATTTGGCGGCATGTTACCCAAGTCTTTGGCCGCTTTGATACCGGATGCCACTGCCAGACCATGCTGGATGGCGCGCTCACCGCTGGTCAGTTCGCGGCGGGTTGGCACGTTAAACACCATTTTACGCAGTGGGCGGCGCGGCTCGGTTTTATTGCTTTTAAGCTGATCGAAGGTATAAAGCGTTTCTTTCGCTGTTTCTACTGCCTGACGTACCTTCCAGTAAGTGTTGCGGCCTTTGACATGCAGCTCAGTCAGGAAGCAAACGGCTTCCATTGAACCGGTGTCATTGAGGGTATTGATGGTCTTCTGGATCACTTGCTTGTATTGGCGCTCATCAAGCTCACGCTCTTTACCGCAGCCAATTAACAAGATGCGCTCGGAGAGAATATTCGGCACATGGTGCAGTAACAGCGTCTGCCCGACTTTGCCTTCAAGTTCACCACGGCGCAATAAAGCGCTGATGTAGCCATCACTAATTTTGTCGAGTTGTTCGGCAATGGGAGATAGACGACGAGGTTCGAAAACGCCGACTACAATACAGGCACTGCGCTGTTTTTCCGGGCTGCCGCTCTTTACACTGAACTCCATGCACTCTCCTGAATCTTAAAGACAAAGGCGGAAGCTACCGCTAGAATGTAGCGCTCCGCAACGATCTCTCTCCGTTGTGTTAACGACGTGTGTTAACCTTAACGGCATAAGTTGTTTTGTTTTGGCGACTATAAGCATGTTCCTATAGGTCACCTCAACGCTAGATGCTGTAATACTATTTTAGCTGTGAAGGTTGCCATATGATGAGAATAAATGGCGGATTAACGATGAAACTATCGATTTTCCTGCAAAAAGACAAGTTTTCACAGGCGTATTAGCGTGATCATCATTAGATATCTGGTACGGGAAACACTTAAGAGCCAAATTGCGATTCTGTTCATCCTGCTATTAATCTTCTTTAGTCAGAAGTTAGTAAGGATATTAGGTGCCGCAGTGGACGGTGAAATCCCGACAAACCTGGTTTTATCCCTTTTGGGGCTTGGTGTGCCGGAAATGGCACAACTTATCCTGCCATTGAGCTTATTCCTTGGCTTGCTAATGACCTTGGGCAAATTGTATACGGAGAGTGAAATCACCGTGATGCATGCCTGCGGCATGGGCAAAAAATCGTTGATTATGGCGGCATTGGTTCTGGCTATCGTCACCTCTGCGTTGGCGGCGGTTAACACCATCTGGCTTGGCCCCTGGTCTTCTAAACATCAAGATGACGTGCTGAACGATGCACGAGCGAACCCAAGTCTGGCGGCGCTGGCAGGGGGGCAGTTTAAGTCCTCAACCGATGGCAATGCGGCTTTGTTTATCGGTAATGTGAATGGCAAAGAGTTCAACCGGGTATTTTTGGCACAATTGCGGCCAAACGGTAATCAGCGTCCTTCCGTTGTCGTGGCCGACCGTGGCCATATGACCGAGCGCCCGAATGGTTCGCAAGTGGTTGTTCTAAATAAAGGCACCCGCTATGAAGGCACCGCATTGTTGCGCGATTTCCGCATCACTGATTTTGTCGATTATCAGGCGATAATCGGCCATCAGGAAGTACAGCAGAACAACAACGTAGCCGAACAAATGACCATGAAACAACTGTGGAGCTCAGATGAGCCCGAGGCTCGTGCCGAGTTTCATTGGCGTCTGACGCTCATCGTATCAGTTATCATGATGGCGCTGCTGGTGGTGCCATTGAGCGCGGTTAATCCGCGGCAAGGGCGCGTGCTGAGTATGCTGCCCGCCATGTTGTTGTATTTGATTTTCTTCCTGTTACAAAGCTCACTGCGCTCGAATGCTGGCAACGGCAAGCTGGACCCTCTGATCTGGATGTGGGCCGTCAATGGTACTTATCTGGCGATTGCGGTGATATTGAACCTGTGGGATGGCCTGCCGGCTCGTAAGTTCCGTGCGCGATTGAGAGGTGCTGCCTGATGTTTGGTGTATTAGACCGTTATATCGGACGGACTATCCTCAATACCATCCTGATGACGTTATTCATGCTGGTATCGCTGTCCGGTATCATCAAGTTTGTCGATCAGCTACGTAAAGTTGGGCAGGGCGATTATTCCGCCGCTTCTGCTGGTATGTATACCTTGCTAAGTATCCCTAAGGATATTGAGATCTTCTTCCCGATGGCGGCGCTATTAGGGGCTTTGCTCGGTTTGGGGACGTTAGCAACTCGCAGCGAACTGGTGGTGATGCAGGCATCGGGCTTTACCCGTATGCAGATCGCCGCCTCGGTGATGAAAACCGCTATTCCATTGGTGCTGTTAACAATGGCTATTGGCGAGTGGGTTGCACCGCAAGGCGAGCAGATGGCGCGTAACTTCCGTGCTCAACAGATGTACGGTGGTTCACTGCTATCGACCCAATCGGGGTTATGGGCGAAAGATGGCTCTGACTTTATCTATATCCAGCAGGTATCGGGTGACAACGAACTGACGGGCGTTAATATTTATCATTTCGATAAACAAGATCGCCTGCTTTCGGTACGTTACGCCGCAACGGCTACCTATGAAGATAACATTTGGCGTTTATCGCAGGTGGATGAGTCTGATCTAACCAATCCAAAGCAGGTGACTGGCTCGCAGACTCTAACCGGTGAATGGAAGACCAACCTGACGCCAGAGAAGCTCGGGGTGGTTGCCATGAACCCGGATTCCCTCTCTATTAGCGGGTTGCACGATTACAGCAAATACCTGCGGCAAAGCGGGCAGGAGTCGAGCCGTTACGAACTGAATATGTGGGGCAAGATATTTGCGCCATTCTCCGTTGCCGTAATGATGTTGATGGCGTTGTCATTCATTTTTGGCCCATTACGCAGTGTGCCAATGGGGGTTCGGGTGGTCACCGGAATCTTCTTTGGTTTTGTTTTCTACGTACTGGATCAAATCTTTGGCCCGCTTAGCTTGGTTTATAGCATCCCGCCGGTTATCGGCGCGCTGTTACCAAGTATACTTTTCCTCCTAATCAGTGTTTATTTGCTACTAAAACGGCGTTGATGGCGGTTTTTTCAACACTTAGACTAAACATGATGGGATAACAGTTGCATACGGACTTCGGGTAGGTATAATTCACCTCGTTCTCCGCATACTACTTCAGTGCCGAAGTGGCGAAATCGGTAGACGCAGTTGACTCAAAATCAACCGCCGCGAGGCATGCCGGTTCGATTCCGGCCTTCGGCACCATTAGTATGAAAATCAAGTCACCGCAGGGTGGCTTTTTTTTTGCCTGTCGTTCAGAAAAGTCCATTATCTTCCGTAAAAGTCTATATAAAACAGCATCTAACATTCTGGTGATTTTTGCCACTTCTCCATTCTGGTATTTCTACGTCCATTAGCAGCCATCATCACTGGGGGTCAAAATGGGGGTCAGCTCGGTTCGGAAAATTTGTGACCCCCAATGGCGCTGACTGATGCCGTAATTCGAAATGCCAAACCTCGCGATAAAGCTTATAAACTCACTGATGCTCAAGGACTCTATCTACAGATACAACCTCGTGGTACTAAGCTCTGGTACCTTAAATTCCGCATCAATGGAAAGGAAAGCCGCATTGCTTTTGGTGGTTATCCACAAAGCCGAACATATGGATGAAAGAAGACTCATGGTGTAATGGTGGGCAGATTATTTGGATAAGTGCCGTGATGGGTATGTTGTGCCGTATCATTTCAGCGGAAAGGATTCTCTGGAATGATAATATATTAATGTTTATAAAGGCGTTACAGGTGTGGCGTTCACTATTATGTTTAACACACGGATATCGCCCGAGTAATAAGTATGAACAATATTGGGTGTAGCCTCATCTATTGCACTACATTTGTAATACGCTATACTGCATTACAAATGTCATTACAGGAGATTTTTTAAAATGAGTACTATCCAAATTCGTGTGGATGATGAACTGAAGAAAAGTGCATATCAGGCGTTTGAAAAACTGAATCTTTCGCCTTCTGATGCACTACGCCTGTTCCTACGTTATGTTGCAGAGAACGAAAAGCTGCCTTTTTCAGAAGTATCCGTCATGGTCAGTAATCAAGATGAGGATGCTGATATTTTGGCTGTTGTCCGTGAACGTTTGAAAAATCCTGCCAAGCGTATCAGGGTAAATATTGATGACCTTTAATATCGACTTTGACGAACGGGCATTAAAAGAATGGTACAAACTAGATAAAGCTATCCGAGAGCAATTTAAAAAGAAACTAAGAAAGTTACAGGAAAATCCCTATATTGAGTCAGCACGTTTGCACGGTGATCTGGCTGGCTGTTTCAAAATAAAATTACGCGCATCTGGTTTTCGGTTAATTTACCAAGTTATCGATGAGGAGATTGTGATTTGGATCGTTGCTGTTGGTAAACGGGAAGATGAAAAAGCTTATGATATTGCCAGGAAGCGAATCCAATAGGGGACTTATTGAGATGTTTTTATGTAGCGTTATGACGACTATGGGTAACCCATTAATATCGATTAAATAAGTAGATAATTATCTATGTAGCATTTGAATTGCTCTTGGAAACATATTTTTCAGTAAGTCTTTTCGATAATCCGTCCCCCAGTTAGTTTCTTGCTGTATTGCTTAATGAATTGGGGTAGATGTTCTCCCCGTCAATATGAATCAACCCATCCGAGCCAGCGGGTAAATTTCTTCGCAACATCAAAACCCATGCCGCGCATATCATCCCTCACCAGCGATTTTGTACAGGCTTCACCACTGGCGGTACGGGAGCGGATAGATTGCCACAGCGCGATATGATTGGCCGTCAGGCGCTGAATCCCCGCCAGTTCGGCCTCGTAGGGGGGTCTTCATCGCTGACTTCACGCCCTTTATCACACAGCACCAATGAGTTAACTTCTTCGCCATCGTTATCGATATACAGATTGAGCGGCGAGAGGTCATAGGCCCGTGTGCTGGGTTCTTCTGAATCCTTCATTTTGGTGCAACTCAGCACCAGTGCACCGCCTTCGCCCTCACGACGCACATTGAATTCGACATCTAGCGCCGCACGAAAGGCACTGGAGCCGCGCGCGCCTTTATCCAAATCTTTGCCCGAATGATGGATTACCAGCACTGTTGCGCCGGTTTCATATCTTTGGCGGCGTTCTCGTCGGAGCCACCAAAGCAGCGGGCCAGCGTAGACGCAGATCTGAAAGACAGATTTAGCCAGTTCGATACCAATGACTTTTATCGAGTTCATGATGCAGTATCTCTGAAAAAAGAACACTCAGCATAAGTGTGACAGGACTTACGCTGAGGGAGGGACGTCCATCACATCACCAACAACATCTCTGTCACTTAAGAAATCATCCGTTTGTGCCAAAATAAACTGCTTTAAAAACTGATCAATGCGAATATTCAGCTTAAATAGAGGTATGGTTATACCGTCTTGTTTTTCAAAATAGCCCCTGGCTTTCGCTGTATTTACCGAATCTTTTAATGCATCGAAGCGACCAAAATCATTGAGATTTTTATCATTAACACTATCAGCCATTAATGCCATGAGTAGTTCTTTATCTAAACCAAGAGCATTAACAACGGCATTTAATTGCGCGTTTTCAGCATTATCTTTGTAGGTGTTGATGTAGTCTCTAAAAGTATGGCCTTCAATTAACTGGGCATCGCCACGCTGCAAGTCGTGCAAGAAGAGCTTGGCGTACTTTTGCTCGCTTTGGGTGAGCGATGCAAACGACTTGTGTAGCTCATTTAATGTGCTTTCAATGCTTGCAGAGTCTTGGTGTTTATTCAGCTCTTTTAAATATTTATCAAAGCGGCTGTTCATGTAGTCGGCATCGATTTTGCCGGTATCTATTTCAGTTAAATAACCACTAATATCAAAAGGCACATCGTCGCCACCTGCGCCACCGCCATCACCTTTGCCTACCAACTCTTTATAGCGCAGGACCAGGCTCAGGTAAGTTTGTTCGTCTATGGCCAGCGTTACCTCATGTTCTACATCATTTTCAGTAAAGGAATAGATCGACTGTTCCCAATGTAAACCTTGTACTTTAGCTGCTTCCAGGTGTTGGCTAAAGGTGTTAAATAATTTAGCGAATTGGGCACAGGTTTCTATATCGTCGGGCAGTTTTTCAAAGTTCTCAACACCCGCACTGACGAATAGCTCGGTAATGTCCACCACTAATTCATTTATGGCTTTAAGGTTGCTTTCTAACCTATCAACAAATAAGCCGATAGGTCTGTCGCCGGAATAGAGTTTTACCGCATCGTTAATGTACTGTTCCATGGTGTGTGGATAACGATAATAACGGATGATGCCGTGGGGTTTGTCGGGGCCAAACAAGCGATTGGTGCGTGAGAACGCTTGAATAATATTTTGGTATTTAATCACCTTATCTAAATACAAGGTATTAAGCCATTTAGAGTCAAAGCCAGTGAGCATTTGATCTACAACAATCAGTAAATCTAATTGCTTTGAAGGCTCGGTATGAATGCGCTCGTAAGGCTTTTTATGGGCAAGGCGTGCCGCTAAATCTTTTTTAAAGGCCGCGTGGCGGGCAAAATCAAAGTCCTGGCCATAACGCGCGTTATAGTCGGCCATAATTTCGTCCAGGCCATCGCCTTTAAAGGTGGGGCCACGGTCGCCACTGCCGTCGTTATCAATGTTCGGGTCAAATAGAGCCGATATTTTAAGTTCAGGTTTGGCGGCTTTTAAACGGCGGTAATAGTCAATGGCTTCGGCAATGCTGCTAGTGGCCAAAATAGCGTGGAATTTATTGGCCTGGCTGAGCACATCCCACTCAGCCAGAATATCTTCTACTACCTTTTCTTGATGGGTTTCAGTGAGATATTGCTCTTTTGGCACATAATCTTCTATTCCTTTGATATACTCGCCTGTTGCATCTTTATGGCCAGCCATTGGCACATCATTCATAAAATAATTAAATTTTTTCTTTTTGGCAGCCGTAGACATTGCATCCGCAACCGAATCGGCCTTAGCCTGTTCAAGGGCGACGGCCTGGCGTAGATCTTTATCTTTAAAGGTACAGACTTTGTAAGGGTCAAAGCCCAAAACATTGCCGTCGCGAATACCGTCAGCAATGCTGTAGCGGTGTAGCTCGTTGCCAAATACGGTACTGGTGGTATTGCCGTTTTTTTCGTTTTCTTCTTGAATCGGCGTACCGGTAAAGCCAAAAAACAAGGCGCGCGGAAAGGTACGTTTAATAATAATCAGCATGTCGCCAAAGGTAGAGCGGTGCGCCTCATCGATAATAAACACCAAACGCTTAGCGCGGATTTTTTCTATGTCGGCCGAATTTGTTGCTGTTCCCTCATCATCAACTTCTTCAAAAATATTACTCATTTTTTGAATAGAGCTAACAATTAATGTATCGGCGGGAGCGGTGCTTTTTAATTTGGTAATGAGGACATGAGTATTTTCGGTGGCTTGCACGTCTTCGCCATCGCCAGCAAAATTGCGATATTCCGCCAGCGACTGGGTGCCCAGCTCAATCCTGTCCATTAAAAAAATCACTTTATCGGCATCTTTCGATTGTGCAATCAACTGCGCCGATTTAAAGCTGGTCATGGTTTTACCCGAACCGGTGGTATGCCACACATAACCACCGAGGCGGTCAGGGTTATTGGCAGCGCTACCCAGTTGCTGCCAGTTGGTTTTGGCCACTTTGTCAGATATTGCATTGGCGGCATAATACTGATAACTGCGCATCACCTTAAGCACGCCGTCGGTATCGTCGGCGACGGTATAAAAGCCAATCAACTGGTGTGCCATAGGGATAGAAAGTAAGGTAGAGGCGATGTCTTTCCAGTGGTTCATGGGCTCGTTATTAAAATCGGCCCAGTTAAATTGATAGTCGGTATTAAACTTGCCGTCTAGCCCGGGGTTGGCAAAGTATTTGGCCTCGTTTGGCTCCATGGCCACAAACACTTGGATGAGCGAAAAGAGGCCGCTAAATACACCCTCTTTACTGTACTTTTCAATTTGATTTACTGCTTGGCTAACCGGAATGCCGCTGCGCTTTAGCTCGACATGGATCACCGGCATACCGTTGATCAGTAAGAGCACATCGCCACGGCGGTCATTGCGCAAAGGGCTGCCGCGTTCAAATTTGGGTTGCTGCACAATTTGGTAACGGCTTTGGCCCGCGGCGATTTCCTGGCGATCGTATATTTTTAAGCTGACTTCTTTGCCCATATGCAAGGTATCGGCTGGGTTATCACGCTTAATCGCCACGGTTTTTCCGTTAATTAAACCGTTGAGCTTGAGCGGAGTTTTAAGTTCTTTTATTTGCTCAATAATTTGCTGCATTTCCGTATCGGTTAACGGCACATCGTTTAAGCGATCCCGCTGGCGATTATTTTCAAATAAAATGGACGCCCAATTTTGCAGTAAATCCGCTTCGGTTTTATTTTTGAGTATCTCTGTTTCCCAGCCCTTATGGGTCAGTACTTCAATAAAGGCCTGCTCAAATTGCGCTTCGGTTTTAAAGGTGGTCATGATGGCGCTCCCTGTTAGACAAACATTTTACTTAAGCAGGCCTGCTTGATGTTATTGAGTTTGGTGATTTGTCGTTGGTGTTGGTTGATTAGTGCGTCGAGCTTTTGGAAATAGTTGCCGATTTCTTGTTGTTCATCTTCTTTTGGAAACATAAAAACCATACTATTAAAAGAGCCATTGGTAATCTGGTTAATTGTCGCACCTAGATTTTTCTCAACTTCAGTTGTAAACATATTTGTATCCAACAATGCATTTATAAATGCAGGCTGTTTACTTCTGATACCAGTCATAAAAGCACCAATAACAGTATTATTCATACGTGAAGTTACTTGTGCATGTTTTCCAATTAAGGATCTTGAGCCATTACGGACGACAACAATAATGTCTCCTTCCACCACATTGCTGCAATTAACTACTTCAGGATTTACGTATATGTTATCAGCTTCAATTAGTTGACCATTTTTTACATTGGATGAACGAAGCACTAACGTGCCCGAGTTTCTAATATCACTTGGGGAATATGTCAGACCACTAAAAAGTTCTACTTCGTTGTTTAGCCCTTTCTCCTCCCACTCCCCACTAAACCCTTTAAAGCGGATTTCAGGGATAGTTTCGCCTTGTTTGGGGAACATCTTTTCTAGCATGGCTTTTTTAATGCTGCTGAGCTTGTCATGCTTTTGTTGATGTTGGTTGATTAGGTTATCGAGCTGTTGGAAATAGTTGCCGATGGCGGTTTGTTCTTTTTTGCAAGGTATCTTATGTGCTATTTGTAAAATAGCTGAAGCAGGCAGGTTTGCTACAGTGGCTTTTCTAATGAATTTATTAATCTCAGTTTTAGCAAGCGTAGTTTGGAAGAAATACTTAAAATATAGAGGAGAGGCCAATTCTTGATCCAAAGTTACCTTTACTGCATAAGCGCTACAAATATATTTATCTGTTTGCTTTTCAAATAACCCCGTGAGACCACAATCAGCAGTTGTTATCATCACCAAATCGCCATCTTCTAAGGTATGCTCTTTAATAAAATTTACCTCTAAACTCGCTAGCGGTACTTGGTTGTATAAAACTCTTCCATCTATGGATATATCAGTTCCTCTAATTGTTTTTACGTTACCATTGGAGTCATAATCATTAGCATTAAATCTAGGTCCATAAGTGTTTGTTATTATAATCTCTTTAAGGTTTTTGGTTGAAATATCCCCACTAAACCCCTTAAACCGAATCTCAGGCACCTTATTCTCTATACTCATCTTATTCACCCTTCAACAAACTGGTGAGTTCGACTAAACCCTGCAGATCAAACTCATTGCCTGTAAGCTCGCTCATCATCTGCGCCAGTTCTTGCTCGGTGTTTTTTATCTCATTGGCCACTTGCGAGTAAGTGACGGCGTATTTATCAGCAAGGGCTTGCACTTGGCTGGTAAGTTGGCTAATCACAGCGTTTGGCATCTCGGCGAGTTCGGTGCTTAATGGCGCAATCCATTTAAGGTGCAGCAGGTTGTTCACTTGTTCATCAGTTAATGCTTCGATAGTTATTTTGGTTGTTAAGTGCAGGGCAGTAGCGGCATCTTTGACCGTTTTTTTCAGGGTTTTTTCTTCATCAATTAATTTGTTCGCGCGAATAATTTTGGCTTCATAGCTGTCTTCTGCGAACTTAACTTTGCTGTCTTTTTGTTCTTTCAGGAAGACTTTGGCTGCCTTACCGACTTCGGCATTGGCAAAGCCGTCTTGGCTTTCTTTTACCGTATCTTGTTCTTTTTCTTCTTCGGTTAGGGATTCTAAAATTTCTTCCAGCGTGCTGGCGATTTCAGCCAGGCGGGTTTCTTTAGCGGCCAGAGCTTGTAAATCATCACTTAAGTAAGTTTGTTGCACTAAATCAAACGGCAGTATGTGGCCTTTCCAGCCGTCTTGCACTTCAGTGTCCTGGCCATTTTTTTTCTTTATAATAATATTGGCATCAACTTGTTTGGCGGCGGCAAAGCCTTCGGTTTGCATCATTTCTAAATCGGCGCTGATAAGTTGCCATTGGTTGTTTAGAAATTGGTAAGCCTGGTATTTGTCGATGAGGGCAATGGGGGCTAAGCGAGTAAATAGCTCGGTACTCAATATCGCCTCTTGTTGGTTACGCTTTACGCTTTGCCAGTTTTGTATTAACTGGGTGTTTAGGTAGTCATCAAAGCCATTAAAAGCTTGGTTGTAGGCGCTGATAAACTCTAACACTTGCGGGTGCCCACTAATACTGGCGTTGACGTCTTGTTTGGCAATAGCCAGCTCACTGTAAGCGGCGGATTTTGGCGTAAACAGAGTACCGTGCAATTGCGGGAAAGCTTGCCAAAAATTATGTAGCTCGGCAATTTCGCTGTTGGGGATGCCGCCGAGCATAGTGGCGTGTAAATCCCAGCTTGGTGTCGCCGCAGAGGAATCCACATAGCGCGGTATGTTGAGATTGTAGCCGTTGTCGCGCAGGGTTTGTTTGCTCACCAGCTGCGAGAACTTGTCGATACTTTCGCGGTTAATCACCGCATCAGTGATGCGCTTGATGTCACTGGCTTGCAGTTTGTTGTTTTTGCCTTCTTTCATAAAGTGTTTGGAGGCATCGACCACCAATACATCGGTGTTTTGGCGTTTTTGCTTGAGTACCAAAATCACTGTGGGAATGCCGGTGCCAAAAAAGATATTGGCCGGTAAACCGATAACAGTATCAATATGATTCTGCTCAATGAGTTGCTTGCGAATTTGACCTTCTTCACCGCCACGGAACAAGACACCATGGGGCAGAACAATGGCCATAATGCCATCGGGTTTTAGGTGGTAGAGGTCGTGCAGCAAAAAAGCAAAATCGGCTTTGGTTTTAGGTGCCAGGCCAAAACGTGAATAGCGCGGATCGCTGTCTTTAAAGCTGGGGTCCCAGTTTTGTGAGTAAGGCGGGTTGGACACCACGGCATCGACATGCAACGCATAATATGATCCTTGTGGGTCGCTATCATCAAAATACGGCCAATCTTCTTCCAGGGTGTCGCCATTACGGGTTTTAATGTTGCTGGCTTTGATACCGCGCATGATGAGGTTCATACGGGTTAGGTTGTAGGTATTGGCTTTTAACTCTTGGGCGTAATAGGTGATGCTGTCTTTGTTTTTAGCGTATTTCTCGAATGCCTCACCGATATTGATCAGCAACGAACCAGAGCCGGAGGTAGGGTCGTAAATTTTGATGGTATCTTTGTGTTTTAACTCGTGGGCGATGATGTTCGACATGAGTACTGAGACTTCATGAGGCGTGTAAAACTCACCGGCTTTTTTACCTGCATTAGCGGCAAATTTCTCAAGCAGGTATTCGTAAATGTAGCCGAGTACGTCATACCCTTGATTACCATTCATGGGGATGCTTTTGATCAGGTGCAGTAAGTCGCTGATGGCTTTGGTGCGTTTGCCAGCACTTTCACCCAGTTTGCTTAAACCTGTTTCTAAGGTGGTAAAAATGCCTTCAAACAGTTTTTTGTAGGTTGGCGAAATCAAACGGCTAAAGGCCGAGAGCGCATCACGCACGTTAGATTCATCAAAGTCGGATGTGGAATCAACCCAGGTAGAAAACAGATTATCGTAGGCAATAAAGTAGCCCAGGTTGTCTCGCACGTATTTAACGGTGTCGGCGTCTTCTTCATTGAGGGCTTTGATATCTTCGGGCGTCATACCCTGTCTGGTGACAAACTGCACCAGCTGGTCGCTTAGGTACTTGTAGAAGATAAAGCCGAGTATGTAATCTTTGTATTCGTTGGCTTCAATTTTAGAACGCATCTGGTTGGCGGATTCCCAGATTTTTGCCGCAAGCTGCTGTTTATTCACTATAAGTCCTGTTAAAAGCAATTCTTTTTCGAAAAAGGCTATTTTAGGGTTTTGATTGTACGTTTGATAAGAGCTTCTTGCTAGCAGCAAGGCTTTACGAGCCTGGTTAAATGGGGAGTCTGCAGTCTCGATTCCTACCAAGACACCGCGCCCTGAGTCGGCAGGCGATAGCAGCAAAAACTCTTTCGCGGTTTGCAGGGATTTATCGCCTTTTAAGACCTTCTCTGCCAAAGCATCACGTTTTTCCGAGGAGGTACTGCTCAGGAAATTATTCTCGGTCGCATTTTTGCCAGCCTCCATTCCGGCCACTGCGCTATTGATGCTGTTGCCTACCGTAGGCCGCCATCGCGGTATTGCGTATCTGCTCGGTAAGCTGTTTTTCCGTCGGCGTCAGATTGCCGCTCTGTGCCAGCGCGTCTTTTGCTGCCTGAATCGCTTTCGGATCTTTCAGCGCTTTTTCTTCCGCTATCTTACCCTGCGTGCGCGCAATATCGGCCACCTGATTGCCTATTTCTCCGATCAGGTTGATTTCGCGCAGGCGGTTCTGCTCTTTCTCTTTATCAAAGATCGGGGTGAGGGCGTTATTGGCGTGTTCAGCATCGCGGCTCAGGTCCGCGACATTTTGCTGCTGTTTATCGGTATCGCGAACCGTGATAGTGCCATCTGAAATAGCCGCATGAGTGGTGGAACTGGCATCACCACTATTACCGCCCATGATCGGGAGGCTCCCGCCCATATTGCTGATAAAGTCCTGGCTACCGGTAAAGCCGCCGCTGCTCAGGCCCACACTGCTGGTCGAGGTGTTGAAGCTGGCCTGATTGCTGAGATCCGAGAAGCCCAGCGTGCCGGTATCCAGCGTGTTTTTATCTTTATCCGCAGTCGAGGCAATGACTGCGCCGTTGAGCTGGGTGTGTTCGCCCACCGTGATATCAAAGCCGCCTTTGCCGGCAAAGAATCCGGTCTGCTCCTGCACCGAGGTGTAATCCGAGTCAATTTTCGACTTACTGGCGCTGACACTCCCGCTGCCGGTCATGGTGCCGAAGGTGAAGCTGCCACTGGCACTGACGCTGGTCTGCTTGCTGTCGTAGTTGTTGCGGTCTTGCTCACTTTGCAGGGTTAAATCACGGCCGACATCCACTTTTACCGTTTCGCCACTGACCTGTGCGCCTTGCAGCGTGGTATCACGGCCACTGGTGATACTTACCGTATTGCCCGCTTTCAACTGGGTTTCAGTATGGGTCAGGCTGTCGCCCTGTTCTTTACCTTTACTGGTGTTCACGCCCGCAAAGATACTAATACCGGCCCCTTTCCCTGCGCCGATGCCCACCCCGATATTGCCGCCCGAACTTTTATTGCTGCCACGCAGACTTTCACTGTTTTCAGCGCTGTTCAGCGCAATATCATTTTTGGCATCCAGACTGAGGTTTTTGCCTGCCTGCAATTCGCTGCCCTGTACGCGAATATCACCGAGTCCGGTATCACCAGCGCTGAACAAGTTGATGTTACCGCCGCGCTTGGTGTTATTCGGTTGTGGCGGCGGGAAGTTGGGGGATTTAGGGCTTAAAAGCAAAGATCCCGGCCAGTTGGCCGGGATTTTATTACTTTAATTTAAGAGTATCTGTATACGGATTTTTAGTGAGGATATCATCAATTTCATGCTGAGCCTTTAATCTCCACTCATCACTAATACTCCCCATAAGATCAAGTGCTTTATTAAATGCAATTCGCCGCCCATCTCTGTTCTCAACACGATTTTCCAGTTCATATTGAAAGGCAACTTTATAAATAAAGTCAGACATAATCCAATAAAACAGCTCATCTTTTGAACTCGTTGTTTTTCTAAAAAATTCTATCCCCCTCTCTGCATATATATAATTGTACGACCCACCATCATAGGAAATATGTGGCCTACCATCACCTGGTGATGATGAGAAAATGTGCAAATCACTCTCAGGAATCCCCATAATTTTCCCTAGATCGTTGACTTTTTTTTGTATCTCAGAAAAAGAGAGCAGCATATTACTTTATCTCCCGTAGATATCCATTTTTCACCAGCCAGTCAACATTCACTCGCTCTTGCATATTAGGTAATATTTGGACACCTCCACCTAGCTGACCAAAAGCAGGAGCAATTTCTCCTCGTATAGCAGGCAAGGGTTTTATTACCTCATACTCATAATATTTTTCAGCTTTAGCGCCCGGCGCAAGGGCACGTTGTTCGTAAGGTGTCCCTTTCGGTGCAAGGAAAGAACCATTAGGCTCCCCATATCTATCCAAACGAGTACCTACTGGGATTGTAGTTTTGACAGGATCACCTTCAAATCCCAAATTCTTAGGCCAATCCCATCCCCCATTAGCATTTTTGAATTGGTCATAGTAAGAATACCCACCTGCCTCAACATCGGTAACAGCACTTGAACTGTTAGGGTTACCAGATGGTGTTTTAAGGTTTGGTGATTCAATTTTGCCAACCACTTTCGCTGCAATTTTCTCTGTGAGTGCTGTACCCACTTTTGCAACACCAACGCCACCTGCAACAGCACCAATCAGATCAGACACAAGTTTACCGGCTTCAACACCCGCGTTATACGCACCACTTGCGCCAGCTTTCTGATATTCAGACTCCATCAGGTTGATACGATCAATGTAGCTTTGCTTAACCGCATCCGACATAGTGCTAAAGATGTCATCGCTCGCTATCAGTTGCTTGATTGCATCATAAGCCGCAGCAGGATCACTGATGGATTCCGATAAACTCTCGACTGAGTCGTAAAGCCCTTGAGGAACACCAACCAACATGCCTGCACTGTAGGCGGTATCTTGCCCCAGACTGATGGCATCCCATTTGGCACCCACTTGCAATTGGCACGACACACTGCCTTTACAGGCATCGAACTCTTTATCTCTATCTGAACGCTGTTGATTGCTCAGATAGTTATTCTCCACCGCATTTTTGCCAGCCTCCATTCCGGCCACTGCGCTACTGCTGCTGTTGCCTACCAAGCCTCCGGCCAGCCCTGCTGCCAGTGTACCCAACGCGCTGACGGTTTGTTTCTGCTGTTCGGTCAGCTTGTCTTTATCCCAGCCCATCGCTTTGATTATTGCAGGCGCGGCGGCTTCTGCCGTGAAAGCGCCGGCGGCACCGACGGCGGCATTGCCGTTGAAGTGGCCTACCACCGCACCCAGTACCGCATGGGCCATTAGATTAGCACTTTGGTTCTGATCTGCGGGCAGATACTGGCTGATTTCGTGTGCCAGATATGGCGCACTGCCACCGGCTAACGCCTGACCGAGGTTCCCCCCCGTTAGCCCCTGCGTGACCGCCGTCGCAGCCTGAATAGCCCGTTGTAAATCGCTGCCGGTACCGTAAGCCGCCATCGCGGTATTGCGTATTTGCTCGGTCAGCTGTTTTTCCGTCGGCGTTAGATTGCCGCTCTGTGCCAGCGCGTCTTTTGCTGCCTGAATCGCTTTCGGATCTTTCAGCGCTTTTTCTTCCGCTATCTTACCCTGCGTGCGCGCAATATCGGCCACCTGATTGCCTATTTCTCCGATCAGGTTGATTTCGCGCAGGCGGTTCTGCTCTTTCTCTTTATCAAAGATCGGGGTGAGGGCGTTATTGGCGTGTTCAACATCGCGGCTCAGGTCCGCGACATTTTGCTGCTGTTTATCGGTATCGCGAACCGTGATAGTGCCATCTGAAATAGCCGCATGAGTGGTGGAACTGGCATCACCACTATTACCGCCCATGATCGGGAGGCTCCCGCCCATATTGCTGATAAAGTCCTGGCTACCGGTAAAGCCGCCGCTACTCAGGCCCATACTGCTGGTCGAGGTGTTGAAGCTGGCCTGATTGCTGAGATCCGAGAAGCCCAGCGAGCCGGTATCCAGCGTGTTTTTATCGGCGGTGGCAGTCGAGCCAATGACTGCGCCGTTGAGCTGGGTGTGTTCGCCCACAGTGATATCAAAGCCGCCTTTGCCGGCAAAGAATCCGGTCTGCTCCTGCACCGAGGTGTAATCCGAGTCAATTTTCGACTTACTGGCGCTGACACTGCCGCTGCCGGTCATGGTGCCGAAGGTGAAGCTGCCACTGGCACTGACGCTGGTCTGCTTGCTGTCGTAGTTGTTGCGGTCTTGCTCACTTTGCAGGGTTAAATCACGGCCGACATCCACTTTTACCGTTTCGCCACTGACCTGTGCGCCTTGCAGCGTGGTATCACGGCCACTGGTGATACTTACCGTATTGCCCGCTTTCAACTGGGTTTCAGTATGGGTCAGGCTGTCGCCCTGTTCTTTACCTTTACTGGTGTTCACGCCCGCAAAGATACTAATACCGGCCCCTTTCCCTGCGCCGATGCCCACCCCGATATTGCCGCCCGCACTTTTATTGCTGCCACGCAGACTTTCACTGTTTTCAGCGCTGTTCAGCGCAATATCATTTTTGGCATCCAGACTGAGGTTTTTCCCTGCCTGCAATTCGCTGCCCTGTACGCGAATATCCCCGGCCCCGTGGTTCCCGGTGGCGGTGATGGACAGATTATTTCCGGCAGCAATGTTACTGCCGCTGGCGGTAGTCTGCTCAAGGCGACTTTCTGATTGACTTTTTTGGCTGCCGAGTGAAATGCTTACCCCCACCGCATTGGGGTCGCCGGTTTCATTGGCCAAAACCCCGCCTTGCGCTGCCTGAACGCCCTGAAGCACGGCTTTGGTGGTCTGCAATGCCTGTAGACGGCCATTGGTCTCTTTTTTGGCATCCTGGGCGGTAGTGACGGCACTGTTGATGGCACTGCCTACCGCACCTGACAGGGCGAGGGTGATGCCACTCTGTTTGCTCTCGGTGGTATGTTGTTGGGACAGGTTGTTTTCCGCGGCAGTTATCGCGACATCTGACCCTTGCAGGCTGATGTCTTTATTGGCGATCACTTCGCTGCCATGAATAGTTAACTGATTTCCCGCCTCAAGAGTGACATTGCCGCCCAGACTGCCCACCGTGCTGCCGACGTTGCTCAGAGTCTGCGTTTTGTCAGTCGTTTTCTGGCTATTACTCCCCACCGTGACACCAATCCCACCGGTGCCCATCAGGCCGGATTTTGTCTGCTCGGACAGGTGAGACTGGCTCTCACTTTGCTGCGCGGTGCCGACGGTGAGGTTCTCTTGCGCACGGAGATTTATATCGTTGTCGGCCACCACATTACTGCCCATGACCGCGATATTGTTGCCGCTGACATCGACAGAACCGGCTGACAGCATGGAGCCGACCGCCAGCGTCTGGCTAATACTGTCTTCGGTGCGCAGGGTGGTGCTGGAGGCCAGACCTTTGCTGACGCCGGTATGATTGCGCTGCGCGTCATGTTGTTCAGTCTGGGTGGTGAGTGTGACATCGCCGCCTGCTGCCAGCTTTAGCGCACCGTCAGTTTGTACCGTACTGGCGCTGAGGGTGATGTCTTTTGCCGCCTTAAGGTTAATATCGTCTTTGGCGTTCAACTGGCTGCCGAGCAGGGTTTCATCATAGAGATCCACTGAACTGGTATGGCGCTTGCTGGATGATTCGCCGGTGACATGCAGGCTGTCGGTGGCCGCGCTGAGCGTAATATTCTGCGCCTGCACATCAATGGTGTTCGCATTAATGTTGGCCCCGACCGCGGTCAGATTGTTGACGTTGGCCGTCAGCGCACCACCCACGTTGACCTCGCTACCCAGATGGCGAATATGCTCGCTGGTCGAACTGCTACGGCCATCACTGGTGCTTATCTGGTCGCTGCGCTCGACGGTATTGAGCAGCCAGTCGCCGCCGGTATTGACCTGAAGATCCTTACCGACATTCACCCCCGCGCCTTGCTGGATAAAGTCGCGGGCGGTATTGATGACCGCGTTGTTACTGACATTGATACTCGCCAGTGGCCCCAGCAGGGTCTGGTTACGTAGTACTGAGCCATTGCTGCTACTGAGTTGTCCTGTGTCGGTGCGCAGGATCACATCACGGCCGCTGTCCAGTTGCAGGTTAGTGGCGTTTAGCCGCGCGCTGGTCAGGTCAATATCACTGTTGAGCGTACTGAGTTGCAGGTTATTGCCCGCGTCCAGTAAGCCGCCACGGTTATTGAGCGTGATGTCTTGCGCCATACTGATGTGCAGGTTATTGGTCGCGGTGATCGCGCCCTGATTGGTGAAACCCTGCACATTGGTTAATTCGATATTATTTGCCGCTATCAATGCGCCGTTGGCACGCAAGTCGCCCGGTTTCACGCCCGCCAGATAGACCACGGGGACTAATACGGTTTGCCCGGCGACGACACGGCTTTCCATCAGCACGATGTTACTGGTCAATGCCGCCATCTGCCCGGCACTGAGGTGGGTGCCAAGGGCAATATTAAATGCCTTGCTGTACTCAAGCCCTGCCGCAAACAGTTGTTCGAACTGCTCTTGGGCGCTGCGGTAATCACTGGAAACGGTTTTACCGGTCAACGCCAGTACCTGATCCCTTACTAGACGCTGTTCATAGGCGTTATCCCCCAGGCGTTTGAATATCACATCCGGGTCGTTATTGAGCTGCTGGAGCACGTAGTCTGAGCCACGCCAGTTATTCAGATTGGCAAATGCAGGATGGGTTTCCACCAGATAGCCGCCGCTTACCGCACGTTCAGGAGCGGAGAGACCGGTGCGATCCACGGTGGTGGACGGGGTCTTGATGCTGTCGAGGGAAAGCTCGCCTGCTGGATTTGCCGCGTAGTGGCCTTGGTCAGTGTTGAGCTGATATAGCCCCCCGCTGGGGAGTGTCAGGGAGATACCGTTAAATTCGATGGCGATGTCTTTCCCGGTACTGTCGTTTCCACTCGGTGGGGCGATGGCACCGGGGTTGGCGCCATTGTGAATAATCGTGCCACTGCCACTGACGGTTTTTGCGGTGAGACTCGAGGCGTATTGGTTGGTCGTGCGCTCCTTGACTTCAGGCCCCCAACCTTTGTTCCACAAGCCACCTTTATAGTTACGGTAATTCCACAGGCCCGTAGAGGTGGTGCGTTCGATCAGCCGTTGTGCGCTGCCCCAGCCATCCTGGTTCAGCGTAACACCGGTGAGGTCAATCTCGCCTTGCGCACTCACTTTACTCCAGAAGTTTTCCAGCGTGCCAACCTGCGGGGTTAGGTTCCCGCCAGCCAGCAGTTGTGCTTCCGGGCTGATTTGGTCGATGCTGTTATAGGCAAGCGTCGACGTATAACTTGTGCCGATATAATCGCTATTATTTGCCCCGCCATGATCGGGTTCATGGTAGCGCCCGCCTGGAATGTCGGGTTTGTCTGCCGTCCAGTAAGCGGTGCCATTCACCGTGTTAGCCACAACAAAATCGCTATTGGCGGTGAGAATATGGCGGCGATTAGTCAGTGTCGTGGCGTAAATCAACATATCTTTGCCGGATTCAATCAGGCCGGAAATGTTAAGCACCTGCGCGGCGGCCAGGTAATTGCCGCTGTTGTCCAACGCGCCTGCCAGGATAATCTTGCCCATGCCTAAAAGGGTGGTGGTCGGGGCGGTATCTGTGCGGGTGACGGTATCACTGTTTTCAATTACCGGTGCCAGTAAGGTTAAGGTGCCGTTTTCATCTGTCGCCCCGATCAGGGCTTTCGGCCCCGAATTGGTGATGCGTTCTCGCGCCTTAAGTGTGGCGTCAGCCCCAATGAGGGTGCCGGTGTTGAATAGCGTGTGGGAGTCGGTATCAAGCCGACCTCGGGTTAAAATTTCGCCACGGTTAAGCAGCGCACCCGCCGCAGTGAGGCGGGCTTGCGTTGCACTGATATTGCCATTATTCAGTAAACTGGCCGAGTGGGTGCTGAGTTTGCCGCCCACCACTAATTGCCCGTCATTGGTTAACGCGCCGTCAGTGCTCAAGGTTAAATCACGCCCGGCCTGAAGCGTCGATCCGGCCTGGTTACTGAAATCACTCTGTAAACCAATGGCCAGATCCTGACTGGCGGTAATCTTGCCTGCGCTGCTGTCAAACCGACCAAGGTGCAACGTGATATTATTCGCCGCCAGTGAACCGCCCTGGTTATTGAGGGTTTGCCCGGCGTTTGCACCGGCATTAATGGTGAGGGTGCCAAGGGATATGATATTGGCGCGCTGTGTGCTGACATCGCCACTGTGGGCGGTGATGTTCATCTCTCTGGCTTGCGTGTGGCTGCCCGTCAGATCAACCCGGCTGCCGGTTAACGTCATGGCACCGGCGGCGAGGGTTTGCCCTTGCGCATTCAAATCCTGACCGGTTACCACCCTCAGGTCACCGGTATCCGTCAGACGGCCATTACTCTGTACGCCAGCCGCTAATAGACTGCCGCTGTCGCTATCAAGGCGCTGCGCTTGTATGGCCACGTTACCTTTGGAGAGCAGGGTGCCTGCGCGGTTATCCAGATAGCCGGCCAGATTGAGGGTGAAATCGGTGATACCGGTTTGTGCTATCACCCCGCCGAGATTGGAGAGTGCCTGTGCGGTGAGCGTTATCTGCTCAGCAATCAGGCTGGCCTTATCGCTGCGCAGCAGGGCGGTTGTACTGGCAGACAACTGAGTCACTGCTTTAACTACCGCCTCCGTTAAGGTGATATCCCCCGATTTCGCCACTAAGGTGATGGCATTGGCCTGAGTCTGGCTAGCGGTTAAATCAAGCAGGCTACCTGACAGCGCCAATGCACCCGCCGCGATATTTTGCCCTTGCGCTATCAAGGCGTGCTGCGTGCTGACCGTCAAATCACCGTGGCTGGTTCGACTACCATCGGCTTTCAAACCCGCCGCTATCAAAGATGGAGTGCTGCTGAGTAAGTCGTTGGCACTCAGTTGGAGGTTGCCAAGTGCGGCAATGGAGCCACTGTTAACGACACTCCCGCCAGACTGCCACTGTAGTGCGCCTTGGCTATAAACCGAGCCGCTGTTAACCGCGTTGCCGTGCGTAATCAGTTCGCTGTTGCCTGCGCTATACAGGCTGCCGCTGTTATCCAGATAACCTTCTGCCCGCAGGTGGACGTTGCCATTGGCAGCGTACAGCTTGCCCTGGTTGGTTAGATTACCGTTGATGGACAACTGCATCTGGTCACCGGCAGCGTACAGCGTGCCACTGTTGTTAAGCTCGCCCTGCGTTGATAACAGCATATCCCCGCGCGTTTGCATCACACCGTGGTTCGCCAGATTGCCGGTGGTGGTGAACGTCAGTTGCTGTTCGGTGTAAATTTCACCGTGGTTCTCAGCATTGCCGTTAACAGTGAATTGCCCGGTACCGGTGGCATAGAGCGTGCCGCTGTTAAACAGGTTATCGGTGCTCAAGGACACATCCCGCCCGGCCAGCAGGGCGCTGCTGCTACCGCTATTGCTGATACTGAGCGCGGTGAGCTGCATATCCCGCCCGGCTTCCAGTTTATACTGGTTAATCAGTGCGCCAGTAGAGTTGAACACCAGATCGCGCCCCGCCGTTAAACGCGCACCGGCCTGATGAGTGACATCACTTTGCAGGCGCATCCACAGGTCAGCCGCTGCCGCAATCTCCCCCTGGCTGTTATCCAGTTTGGCCAGATTGAGCTGGATATTATCGGCATGTAATTTGCCGCCGCGGTTATTCAGGGTTTGTTCCGGGTTAGCCGCCGCAGTAATCGAGAGCTTGCCGGGGGTGAGCACGGTCGCCCCACGAGTTGACACATCACCGTCGCGGGCCGTGAGGGTGATAGTGCTGGCGCGAGTCTGGCTACCGGTGAGATCAACACGGCTGCCGGTGAGCGTCATGGCGTCCACGGCCACATTCTGCCCCTGAGCTATCAAGGCTTGCCGCGTAGCGACATTAAGCTCTCCACTCGGGGCCAGTTTGCCATCACGTTGTACACCCGCGCCGAGCAGACTGCCGCTGTCGCTATCAAGGCGCTCGGCCTGCACCGCCACATTGCCTTTAGACAGCAGGGTACCGCCCCGGTTATCCAGATAACCCGGCAGATTCAGGTTGAAATCTGTGGTGCCGGTTTGTGCTATCACGCCGCCAACATTGGAGAGCGACTGTGCGCTAAGCGTGACTTGATCCGCAACCAGATTGGCGTTATCGGTACGTAACGCCGAAGTGGTAGAAGCAGATAAACGCTCACTGGCAGACAGGGTCGCGCCGCTCAGATCGATAGCCCCACCTTGCGCGGTGAGTGTCAGATCACGGCTTTGAGTTTGGCTGCCGCCCAGATCGATGCTGTGTGCGTTGAGGGTCTGCGCCGTACCACTGACATTTTTCCCGTGGGCGATTAACTGCCCACTGGCATCAATGCGCAGTGTGCCACCGCTAATGGCACTATTATCGGCCTTAATGCCTGCGCCCAACACTGAGTTGCGGCTGCTGTTTACCTCCGCCGCGCGGATCGTGGTGTCACCCGCAGCCGCGATTGTGCCACTGTTACTGAGCTTACCTGCCGTGGAGAGCTGGGTATTATCCTTCGCGTAAAGCACACCCGAGTTGTCGATGTCAGAGGCGGTATTCACCGCCAGGTGTGTCGCACTGTTGATCTGGCCGCTGTTTATCAGCATACCGCTGGCGGTGAGGGTTATCTCGCCCGCTGAAGCGCCTATCTCGCCTGCGTTGCGCACCCCGACACCGCTTTCAGTGCCAATCAGGCGGATTTTACCGGCGTACATGCCACCCAAACTCGCCACATCCACGGCCAGGCCCGGGTGGGCGCTGCCATCGGCGGCTTTGGCGTTAATGTTCTGGTGCGCGGCATCCACCTGATTGCGTCCGGCGGTGACTTTCAGGTCATTAGCCCAGATACCGGCATTCACTTTGACGGAACGGGCGATCAGGTCGGTATGATCCTGACGGCTGCTGTCCAGACCGTTGCCCTGAATAACAATTTCGCCTCGTTCCACATCGTAGCCAGTCAGTTGGCCGTTATTGAGTTGCGCCTGACCGGTGGTTAAGGTCGCGCGGTTGGCGTTGATAAAGCCGCAGCCCTCACAGGTAATGCCGGCCGGGTTGGCAATCACCACCTGCGCCTGGCGACCAGCCACTTCGATATAGCCGTTAAGCTGACTTGGGTCACGGCTGTTGACTTCGTTGAGGATAATACTGGCTTCACCGCGCGCCAGCGATGGGTTACCGTTAACAAAACCGCCGAGCTGGGTCTGGTTGATACCCTGACCGTTATTGAGGATCACGCCGCGATTATCGACATCGAACTGGCTGTAAACGTTGCGTGAAACGCCGCCACTGCCCGGTGTCTGGATATTCACCTGTGGCGTGCCGTTGGCGCTGTTGATGATGGTCGGCTGCTGATTTCCCGGCGCACTGCCATCGGCGACAATAGTGGCCTGAGCGGATAGTGAGACGCAGCCCAGCGCCAGTAACAGACTAAAACTCAGCGGCGATAATGCACTGATACGGCGGTGCTGGGTATGGCCGATACCTGACGATGGCGACGAGGCGGCACGGCCGGAGGCGGCGATATCCGCGACTACCATCAACAGGCCACGCGCTTTGTTGAACACGATACGGTACAGATTCTTATTCATGACTCATCCCAGAGAGTAAGGCGCTAATCGGGCGCATCAGTATTGCCAGTTCAGGTTAAAGCCCAGCGTTACCGCATCGGTTTTGAAGCCATCGGGCTTGGACAGCGGTTTGCCGGCAAACAGGTCATAGCGGGTACGGAGCACGTTGCCGCGCACACCGACGACACTGCCCGCCAGATGGTGGCCGAGCAGATAAGGGTCACTGCGCCCGCCGACCTCACCGTAATCCACGCCGACATACAGTTCATGCCCCGGCAGCGGGGTGTACCAGCCAAGATCATTGCGCACCGTCCAGCCGCGATCGGCGTTTAGTGTGCGTTCGCCGTCAAAACCGCGTACCGACCAGCGGCCCCCGATACTGAATTGATCCTGTGGTGTCAGTGGCGTATTGGTGCTTTGGCGCTGGTATTGCAGGTTGTAATGGAGGTTTTGCGCCAGAATCTTAAACGGGATATCCAGTTGCGCATTCAGCCGCAGAATTTTGCTCAGGGCGGTGGCGTCACCGATATACTCTTCCTGCGCGGGCATGGCACCGAACCAGCGGGTACCGCGCTGGTAGCTGATACCCGCATCCAGTGTCGCCTGTGAGATGAAGTGGCGATGTTGTAGCCCAAGACGCCAGGCCGAGGTGCGGCGGCGCTGCACTTCCACTTCGGTGTCATTGACATAGTTTTTCGACGAGCGGGTCAGCACATCGTAGGTAAAAGTGGTTTTTTGGCTGGCATTGCGGTGCAACAGGCGGCTGAGTTGCAGCGTGACATTTTCACTATCACCCCGGTAGCTGTAGTCACCATTTAGGCCCGCCACCGTCTGGTGGTAGTCATAGCTGCTGGCGGTGATGCCTGCTGTCCAGTAACCAAACGGCAGCGAGTAGTGGCCGGTCAGGTTATTGGTGCCTTTATCGCCGCGATTTTTTAGTGAGCCACCGGCAGAAACATAAAACAGGTCACTTAGCGAAAGCGGGTTATCGAGAAACAGGGTTGCGCCGCCTTGATAACGGCCAGTGCTGCGGGTGCCGGAGTCATCCAGTGAGGCCGCCAGCCGCCACATTTTGCTCTGTTGCCATTTCAGGGCGATATCGGTCTCTCCAGGGGCAGAACCGGGGACCAACTCCATGCTGGCTTGCACCGTAGGGACGCGCTGTAGGTTCTCCAGCCCTTGTTCAATATCACGTAAATCTAACAAGTTACCGGGGCGGGCGGGGAAGGCGCTGAACAGCGTGACATAACGGTCACTGCCCTGCGTCAGCTCAACATGGCGTATTTTGCCGGGCACGACGTGTAATGCCAGTGTGCCGCTGTTCAAATCCTGCTGCGGGGCCAGCACGCGGGTGGTGACATAACCGTAATCCACCAGGCGATTTTGTAACTGGCTCATCAACAGGTTAATGCCTTTTGCCCCCAAACACTGGCCTTGCGCCTGATCAGCGAGCCGTTGCAGGGGCAACCAGCGGGGTAAAGGCTCGGTGCCACTGAGCGTTATACGATCAATAACAAAGCAGGGTTTTTCAATGGGGAAGGAAAGCCGGCCAAAGGAGGCTGAAGGCGCAGATAAGCGTACATCCGGTGTCGACGCAGCCAAACGCTCTTCCAAGGCTCGTTGCCGTTCCTGTTGGTGGATACTCTGTTGAACAGGGGCTAATTCCGCGCCAACACTGGATAACGGAATAGTCAATGCTGACGATAATATGCCAGCTATTAATATGAAATAATAGGAACGCAGCACGTAAAAAGCCCTTCTCCAATATTTTTGGATATTAAAGTGTAAAATAGTTTTTCAGCAGTATGCCTTTAAATTAACCACTTACAATGGTTTTCTTAAATTTGTAGGAAAATACAGGAAATATCACTCATCTTTATAGGAATAAGCCTATAGTTAAATTAAAATTCGTGAGCGATGTCTTGTTTATTGCAATTGTTGTTGAGGCCAATATGGAAATAAAAAGATAGCACCCAAAATAAAAGCCCCTCAGAGGAGAGGCTGACAAAATTAGAACCGCAAACGGAAACCAATATTAGCCGTTACCGGTGTTTCAATTTTTGAACCATTGAGATAATCCAGTTCGGCAAAAATGGCAGTATTACTGGCAACAGAGGCATCAACGCCCACGCCATATTTACCGACATTACCGGAGAAATTATTATCGAAGCCAATATCGTTAATTGCAACGGTATTAGTTTTGATAAATTCACGAGCAATAGCCAGTTTAATATATGGTTTGATCGCCATTTGATTCAGAGTATAAGAGGCCGCCAATATTGTCCCTAACTCACCTTGCACACTATCCGCTTTAGCCACATCCGCTGCCATACCGTTACTGAGAGTATAATCTGCGCTGCCAATACGTGAATAACTCACTTTACCATACGGCTCCAGTACCAGATTGGCATAAACAGGTAATTGATAACCACTTTCTAGTGAGCCGGTAAGGGCATTCTGGCTGTATTCCGCCTGTGCGCCCTGGGTACTCAGCTCATTATTAAAACGGTTAGCTTTCAATACGGTATCGACATAGAACCCACTTTGATCCAAATAGGTCAGGTAGAGGCCGCCACTGTAACTGCGAATATCACCATTGGTTCCTGCGCTGCGAGTGGCTTTGACATCGGATGAACTGTAACCGGTAAATGCCCCGATCAGTATATTACCCCGGCTCAACCCCAATTGCTTATCTGCTCCGATCTCCATGCCGCTCAAGGTATTCTTGAAAGAAATATTTTTATTGTCAGACAACCGGCTGTCATCGGTAAGATAACGCGCCCAAACGCCGACCGTTCCTTCTGTCTCTTTTTTCAACTCACCCTGGCGCTGACGCAAGGTGCTCAGTTCCGCATTCAGGATATGCCGTGGCGCTGCTGCCATATTCAGCACACCTTGCGCCGCAGAACTGAGCACGGGAACCGCCAGATTCAGTGTTGTTCCGGGAAGACCCGCGGTGTTGGTGGCTAAATACCAGTCGGTGCTACCCTTGGTTTCCTGGCCGTATAGCCCATATTGGTAAACGCCTAAATCTACCACTCCGCCTGCATTAAGTAAGCGAAATTGGGCATTACCGCTATTAACATGCACTAATGCCAGGCTGTTGGCGGATAGCGGCTCTTTACCGCTGTCCTCAACGGTAATACCAAAGTGGCCGGTTGCTTGCTGAGACACCGTAATAAAATCCCCGGCACTGCTGGCAAGTTGGGTTGTCATCTTAAAGTTACCCTGACCTGACAGGTTTTCTATCTCCAGTCGGTTAAATTGCCCGCCAGCAGAATAGGGCATCAGGTTGATATCCCCCCCTTGCATAGTCACATTGTTGATTCGGGTAACCAGCACTGGCCCCAAGGTTGCCGGTGGGGAAACAGGCACCACAGTCGTGCCTACCCAGGAAGGGCCAATCTCGACCAGGCCAGCTACATTGATATTTTCGATGGTGACATTGGCGGGTAGGGCGGGATTGTGGGTGGCCACATCACTGGTATATAAATCGTTATTGGTAATAAAAAGTTCTGCACCCGCCGCGATATTGAGATAACCTTTCGACTGGCTATTGAGTCCCAGAGTCATATAACCGCCATCATTAATTTGGTTATTTGTCACGATCCCCGCCGTTTTAACCTCAAGTAACCCGCCCTGATTAACAATGGTTCCGGTTGCAAAAGCATCGGTAACCTGCAACCAACCGCTATCATCCACGATGGTATTATTGGCTGTCCCGGCACTGCTCCCGTTGGTGACAGTAATTGCGGCTCTCATCATTATTCCATTATTGGTGGAGCCATAAACCCAGCCATTATTAATGACGCCACCGTTACGCACAATTTGCCCGCCAGTATTGATGACTTCATTGTTGACGGTTATTCCCTCTACAATTGGCGTAAATGCCAATACCTGAACAGGTAATGTGACCAAAGACAGACTAATTGCTCCGGCCAATAATGTTTTGTCCATAAAACCTCAAAAGATTAAATGTAATGAAATGATGTCATATCACTCATTGCAAAAAGAGACGCACCGCCGTTGGCACGGTTTGAGATTCATGTTTATCAGCGGTGATGTTTTTTGAATAAATACCCTGATACTCAATGCGGCAGAATATCTAGAGTTATTTACTCCGCTAGAGAAATATTAATGTGTATTTTTTAGCATGCTGAGAATAGCACAGTTAAACCGTTAGCAATCATAAGATTAAAGGTGCTTTCTTGGTGGTTTTTGACAGGTAATAAAGCAAGTTTAATGTGTGCAAGAATAGTCTTGACTTAAATCAATATTATTCTTGAGAAGTCATGTCGAATTTATTTTTTCGCAATAAGCCGAGTTAACCGCTTTCCGTTGTGTATGGGGGCTGTTGGCATAACACACAGCAATAAGCTCTGCTTGGTTAGGGCTATTACAATTGTTTTTTCAGAAAACACATTATGTTGCTATTGGTTCCTTATTGGAACCAATAGTGGAGAATTAATTCAATAATATTGACCGATTATTCCTGTTAGGATTTTCCGTATGACAAGATTCGTACACAGCAGATGTATGGGTCATACAACTTTGGATATCAGGAAATATCATGAGCAATATTCTGGTACTTAAATCCAGCATTATGGGTGATAACTCACAAACTAACATGCTGATAGACACTTTTCTGGTGTCGCGACAGGATGCTGGTTTTGTCGATACGATTACTGAACATGATCTTACGACGATGGATCTACCGGTGCTGAATAGCGAAATTTTTACCGCGCTGCGGGCTGGGAATAACTTGAATGAACATTTACGTAGCGTGGTCGCTCTCTCTGATTCATTAATTGTTGAGCTGAAGGAGAGTGATATGGTGGTTATTGGTGCGCCTATGTATAACTTAAATGTTCCAACACAACTAAAAAACTGGTTTGATCTGATCGCCCGCGCAGACATCACCTTTAAATATACCGAATCTTATCCTATAGGGTTGATTGAGGGGGTAAGTGCCGTGATTATAAGTTCCAGCGGGGGCATTCATGTTAATCAGAAAACTGATGCAGTAACACCTTATTTGCAAGCTGTGCTGGGTCTGATAGGTATCACAGATGTAGAGTTTGTATACGCAGAAGGTATGGATATGCGGCCTTATGGCCGTGCGAAAGGACTTGCTGATGCTCGCATCAGAATAGCATCTCTTGTGGGATAGCCCCCTGTTGGCGGCGTAAACATCACTTCAGGGGATGAGTTGGCGCTTCCACCACCGCCATACGCTCTGGCAAGTCGCTTACCAACTTGTCCACGGCAAGCCTGACTTTCAGCGGCAAGTGCGGTGTTCTGGGCCATATTGCATAGATTGGCCAGATACCGTCGGAGGTGATGCTTTGGATCTGTTTTAAACGCCCGTCAACTAACAGCTCGCGTACCAGCCAGTAAGGGAGCCAGGCAATCCCCGCACCAGAAACTACGGCATTAGTCACCGCCTGCATGTCATCCATCATCAGTTTTGCATTTGGAATGAATTCCTTTTTGGTGCCCGTCTTATCCCTGAACTGCCATCGTTGAACTTTCCTTGATCTAATATAGGCCACTGCCGCATGAAGATTCAATTCCTCTGCGGTTTGTGGTTCGCCACATCGGTTGAGGTAATCAGGTGCGGCACAATAAATCATTCTGTGTTCAGACAGTTTTCTCGCAATTAAGCTGCTGCTATCAGGTAAAGCCCCAATTCGAATTGCCAAATCAAACCCTTCCTCGACCAGATCAACAGCCCGATCGCTGAAAGAGATTTCAAGTTTAAGCTTGGGATGTGTATCAGCAAATAGTGTAAGCAGTGGTGCTATACAGAGATGGCCGAATAGCACCGGTACTGAAACACGTAGCCGCCCACAGACCTCAAACTTCCCATCGTTAAGAATCTCTTCGACAAGGCAGATTTCATTCAGCGCTCTCTGGCAGTATTCGTGATATAGCGTGCCTTCATCCGTCATACTCAGGCTGCGAGTTGTCCGGTGAAACAGTGTCACGCCCAATTTTGCTTCAAGTCGCGCGATTATTTTAGTTACTGCGGATCGCGTCAGATGCAATTTCTCTGCCGCGCGTGAAAAACTGCCTGCTTCGGCGACCGTGACAAATACAGGTATGCTATTGAGTTCACTCTTCATTACATCGCTATCCCAGGACACTGCCAGATCGGAATATTAACGGCACTTACAACTATTTGGAAAATAAAATCTGTCTCAATTTGGTGCCCATAATTAATGGTAAATAAAATAGCACTACAGATTCTTATCGAGCGGAGCGATGATGATAGCGAATGGGCTTATTGAGTAATAAGATTTATGAGTTATGGCGCTGATGAGCGGCTCCCCTTTGGCAAGTTGACCTTGCTCTACAGGTGGAGCCGTAAATTATAGATGGGTTTCCCCGATGTTGCCCTGGTGAGGCGAAATCAACATTTGCAGACAGAGCGGTACAAACAGATAACATTCACGAGATAAGTTGGTATTTTTTAACTCTGTCACAATCAATATAGACACTCAGCACCATAACTGGAACGGGTGAAAACCACTCTTGTAACACTTTAAGAAAAGTGATATTACAAATGGTTTAGTTTAATTAATTTAGTTGCAGTCTTAATTATTCACATGCAAGGGTATATTTCAGAATGAACATTAATGTGACAGATGCGCCTAACCCGCAAGATGAAGAGTTCGTGATTGACAGCCTCTGGGCTCATAATAATAAAACAGAAGTCGTGGACATTCATCCGTTATTCTTAACGGTTACAGGCGATGATGGGAAAATCGTGGCAGGATTAGTCGCCAGAACCTGGTGGGGTGGCCTTGAAGTTCAATATCTTTGGGTGAGTGACGAATATCGTAAAAGTGGCTATGGCCGCCACTTAATGGAAAAAGCTGAAGAAGAAGCCCTGAAACGCGGCTGCCATATGGCTTATGTCGATACCTTCGATTTTCAGGCCAGAGGCTTTTATGAAAAATTAGGTTATCGCATTTATGGCAATTTAGGCGGATATGCCAAAAAGCATACACGACACTATTTGGCGAAAGAAATCTAACCTATTCTTGAGCGGCGAGGTTGTAATGGATTTGCCCGATAAAAATAATGAAATTTATTTCAAGGGCCTTATTGCCATGATGGAGCACTTAAGTGAGCCGTGGGGCATAAAAGATCTGTATTCCCGCCATATTTATATGAATAAGGCTGCTTACCTTTATACCAATACGCCGCTGAGTTTTGACATCGAAGGTAAGATGGATGATGAGTTTCCTGCCCACTGGACTGAATTCTCCCCTGAGTTTATCGAGCATGATAAAAGAACCGAGGAGTCTCAGGATCGCGTTACAGTAATAGAGACACATTATTGGTATGGTAAAGACACGCTACAGCCTTTTATCAGTGAAAAATTGCCTATTTATAACGATAAAAAAGAAGTTATCGGCGTTATGTGGAGCGCCAAACCACTGAATAGTTTATCCCCGCTTAAATATATCAACCAACAAAAACCCAGCATCCTGACAACTGAAATTAATAGTAAGACATTTACCCGCGCTGAACTTGACGTTATATTTTTAATGCTACAAAGGCTTTCCGTTAAAGAAATTGCGAAAATATATAATATCAGCACTAAAACAATAGAAAACAGAATATATACAATTTACCAAAAATCTGATGTCCACACGTTGCAGCAGTTTGAGGAGTTTTGCAAATTTGCGCACTTGGATAATTATATTCCTGACCGCCTGGTGGCAAAAGGAATCCAGTTTATCTGAATAACAAGGAATACTGCATTGTGATTAAAATTGAAGATTATCCATTGAGCCGAGTACCACAGGATAAAAGGGTTTCATTTTTAAGCGTTGCTATCGTTCATATGGGCATGTTGACCGCACTTGATCAATTTATGCTTGGTGCTGTACTCGGTAATTCTATGACTCTGGTTGACGCATTTACCGCGATTCTCATCGGCAGCATCATCTTTGGCGTGGTCACCTACGGCCTTGGGCTGGCGGGAATGCGCGAAGGGATCTCCGGCAGCCTGTTGGCGCGTTGGTGCGGCTTTGGACGTTTGGGGTCGGTGCTGATCGGGATTGTGGTGGCCGTGAGTCTGCTGGGCTGGTTTGGTATACAAAATGCCATTTTCGCTAAATCCCTGGATTTCGCTTTGGGCCACACGCTCGGTTTTGGCTGGGCAGCGGCCTTGTCAGGCGGCTTTTTGACGGTACTGGTCGCGTTTGGTTTCAAGGCATTGCGTATTGCTGCCAGGATAGCCGTACCCATGTTTATTATACTGGTGGCTTATATCTCCATTAGTACTTTATCTGGTCATAACCTTCCTGAAATCATGCAGTTATTACCCCCTGGCGACCCTCTTTCTATTAGCGCCGGTATCACTATCGTCGTGGGGGGAGCGATTGTGGCGAGCCTGATGACTCCTGACCTAACACGTTATTCCAAAAATAGTAAACATGTACTGGGCGTGACCATTTTTACCATTGTTGCCGGGGAGTTTGTGGTTAACGGGTTGGCTATCCTGATTGCTAAAACACTCGGTACCGCAGATGTTGTCACCATTATGGCTCAGGCTGCGGGTGGTGCAGGGCTGTTAGTCGTCGTGTTTTCAACATTAAGGGTTAACGACCTTAACCTCTACTCTTCTTCGCTGGGTATCGTCAATGCGGTCGAAGGGCTTACCGGTAAGAAGCTGAAATATATTTCAACTACGTTGGTTATTGGCATTCTGGGAACCACGCTTTCTGTATTGGGTATTTTAGACCGGTTTGTTGATTTTCTCACCGTACTGGGCGTGGTATTTCCACCGATTATTGGCATCATGCTGGTGGACTACTATGTGTTGCGATCTCATCGTAAAATTCTGGATAAGAGCCGGTTAGAAGGGAAATTACCTGATGAAACCCAAACTCCCACGATTGGTTGGGTTGCTATTGTTGCCAGTATTGTCGGCAGTATTATTGGCTTAGTGACCGAGTGGGGCATTCCAACTATCAATTCGTTGTTTGCCGCCAGCCTGATATATTGGTTATTTAAAGTGGCAGTCAGTCGCAATAAAAAATCAGTAGAGTCGGGAAAAACGGTTTAATATTATTCCGAATTGCTCACTTCTCGATCTGAGAGGAGTGGGCATGAAGTTGATTTATTATTATCATTTCGCCGTATATTAAATTCAAGGCGGTTTTTTATCGCCTTCAGTGGATAATGTCACTGATATCTGATCTTGATAAGGCTAAGTAAGCACTGATAGAAATAACTTGATTGCTATATGGAATTCACAATATCAATCCATATGCTTCATCTCTGCTGTAATAAATATAAATTCTTAACCTAATTATATGATTGATTGAAAAAATCACCTTGTAACACTTTATTAAAGGTGATATTAGGATAGAGGGGATTCAATGGATTGTTAATCTGATTGAAGTCTTAATTATTAATTCCTGGGTATTTATTTACAATAAATATAAAATTAATTCATATGCTTGAGCGGTAATGTGAGTAGTGTTCCTATTGCAATAGGTAACTCAAGGGTAACTCAAGGGTAACTAAGTATTATAATATAAATATATAACTTAAGTGTTGAGTTGATAGGGTTTTAACTTATGTTTGATCATCAAGAATATAATAAATAATTATGATGGTACGTTTAATTACCATGCGGGATTACATGTTGGGTAAGGCTGTTTGTTATATAACTTATCGATTAGTAGTAAAAGGAATTTAATTTATCTGAATAATAAAGGGACATATCATTATGATCAAAACAGAAGACTATCCATTAAGTCGAGTGCCACAGGATAAAAGAGTTTCATTTTTCAGTGTTGCTATCGTTTATATGGGGGCGCTGACCTCGCTGGATCAATTTATGCTTGGTGCTGTGCTAGGCAATTCCATGACGTTAACCGATGCTTTCACCGCGCTTTTTGTCGCCAGCATAATATTTTGTGTGGTGACCTACGGCCTTGGGATGGCGGGTATGCGTGAAGGGGTTTCCGGCAGTCTGCTGGCGCGTTGGTGTGGTTTTGGGCGCTTGGGCGCGGCGCTGGTCGGGGTTGTGGTCGCAGTGAGCCTGCTCGGTTGGTTTGGTATACAGAATGCTATTTTCGCCAAATCTTTGGATTTCGCTTTGGGGCAGAAATTGGGCTTTAACTTGGCTGCAATTTTATCCGGTAGCTTGCTGACGATATTGGTAGCCTTTGGTTTCAAGGCATTGCGCATAGCTGCGAGAATTGCTGTACCGATGTTTATTTTACTGGTGGCTTATATCTCTTTTAAAATTCTAACTGGACATAATATTTCTGATATCAGTCAGTCGACAGTAGCTGGTGATACTCTGTCTACCAGTGCCGGTATCACTATCGTGATGGGAGGAGCCATCATGGCGAGCTTAGTTACCCCAGACCTGACGCGTTATTCCAAAAATGGGAAACATGTTTTGGGGGTGATATTTATTGGCATCATCGTTGGGAAGTGTGCGGTTAACGGCTTGGCTATTCTGATTGCTAAGACACTGGGTACGGCAGATGTTGTTAGCATTATGTCTCAAGCTGTAGGGGTCACTGGCCTGCTGGTGGTGGTGTTCTCTACCTTGAAGGTCAATGACCTCAACCTGTACTGTTCATCACTGGGTATTGTCAATGTGGTTGAAGGACTCACCGGTAAGAAACTAAAATATCTCTCAACTACGCTGGTTATTGGTGGGCTGGGAACCACGCTTTCCGTGCTGGGTATTCTGGATAGATTTGTTGATTTCCTGACTGTGATGGGGATAGTGCTTCCACCGATTATCGGTATCATGTTGACGGACTATTATGTATTGCGCTCTCATCGCAAAATTCTTGATATGAGTCGGCTGGAAGGGAAACTGCCTGATGAAACCCAAACTCCAGTTATTGGTTGGGTTGCTATTATTACCAGTATTGTCGGCAGTATTGTCGGAGTAATGGTTGAGTGGGGTATTCCCACCATCAATTCGTTGCTTGCCGCCAGCTTGATATATTGGCTATGCAAAGTGGCAGTTAATCGCAATCAAAAGCCAGCCGAATCGGAAAAAGCGATTTAACAATCTTCCTAAGATTCCCCATATTCCCGAATTGCGTAATATGGGTCAACATATTCACTAATGGGCGTGATTTAAATGTACTCTACGTAATATTGGTAACAGCCAATGCCGCACTGAGATTTTCTTTTTTCCATATATGATGTGGTCAGACAGCCCTGCTCTCGGGGATAGATCTGCAACTTATTCACCATCTTCATGGTAATAATTTTTGGGGTCAGTGACTTTTTCTGCCTTTAATGAACTATTAGGGTTTACAACCTGAGTTCCGTCTGGCGGGCATCTCCAGAAAATTTGAAGTTGTACCCATTCCCCCTTACCTGGCATAGTTAACCCATTCAATAAGGCAGTTTACTAATTTTGGATGGCGATACATGGCGGCAAATTATTGGACGCGGGATCAACTGTTAGTTGCATTTATGCTGTATAGCCAAATCCCCTTTGGCAAATTGCATTCCAAAAATCCTGATATTATTCATTACGCCGCGTTAATTGGTCGAACGCCGTCAGCGTTGGCGATGAAATTAGTTAATTTCGCCAGTCTGGATCCATTTATTATCGATTCGGGCCGCAAAGGATTAAGCGGAGCTTCTAAGGCTGATCGTGCATTGTGGTTGGAGATGAATGAGAATACCGAAGGTTTTGAGCTGCAATGTCAGCAGGCGATGAGTCTGTTAGAAAAGCCTGCGACCAAACTATTTGATAGTGGCATGAAAGATTTTAGTGGTGGAGAACGGACTACTATTATTAAGGCCAGAGTCGGGCAGCAACTATTTCGTAAAAACGTATTGCACGTTTATGAAAATCGCTGCTGCATTACCGAATTGGAAGAACCGACATTATTAGTTGCCAGCCATATCCGCCCTTGGAGTCACGGCGCGGATCATCGGCTTAATCCCAGTAATGGTCTGTGCCTTTCCAGCTTGCATGACCGTGCCTTTGATCAGGGATTGATCACCTTTAACGAACATCTGGAAATGGTGCTATCTGTGCAGATCAAAAAACTTAAAAGCAGTATCAGTGAAGAGAACTTTGCTAAATATGAAGGGCGGAAACTGCGGCTACCGGTTCAGTTTTTCCCCGATGAGGGGCAGATGAGTTATCACCGCCAGAATATTTTTATAAAATAAGCCGCAAAAAAGCGCAGCTTCAAGCCGCGCCCCGCTATTATCTGTCGCGTTATTTCAATAAGAATGACTTACCCTGTTTCAGCACTAAATCGCAGGCTTTGGTTTTAATTTTTTCAGTAACTTGCTCACTGCCCAGATCGTTCAGATTAAGACTTTTGCCTTCGCCGGTTTTCAGTAATCCGCCCAAACCCTCTTGATAGTCCTGGCTTTTGGCATTTTCAGTACTGGTGATGCCCAGTTTACTCATCAATTGGTCTTTGACCGCAGCCGTGCCATTCGCCGATAACACATTATTTTGAACACAATATTGCAATATACCGGCGGCATTGGTCATGGTGCTGGCGCTCAGGGCTTTATCGCCGCCATCAAGTAAACTGCTTAGCGACGATGTGCTATCGCCCGATTTATTGTATTGGTCTGCCGCGCTTTTGACGGAGTCTAATAGACTATTTGCGTTAGCTGCACCCGCCAGTAGCATGGTGGACAATGCCAGCGTTATTGTCAGACGATGAGTGGTTTTCATAGAAACTCCTGTTTTAGCATGGGGATCAACACTAATAGGGCGTGATACCGCCAGAAAAGCTGCCAATCATTATCTTTGTGGCAAGAATAGCTCAAATGATACATTTTTATGATAGGTGTTGTCTGATAACCGGGTGTGCAAAGAACCCATTCGCTCAATTGCCGCTGGTTTCATATTATTTAGTGTCCATACCTTAGTCGCAAGACTTCTGGGTAAGGATCAAAATAGCGCTGTTGGGAAAGGTAGATGTCGGGGTATTCAGCTAAATAATGTTTTAACAGCGTGATCGGGGCCAATAGTGGTTGGCTACCATGACGATAACGCAGGATAAGTTGTGCCAGTTCGTTGCGTTGCCGTGGGCTGAGTTGACGACTGAAATAGCCTTGGACATGTTGCAATACATTGGTGTGGCCACGGCGCGAGGAGTGCTGGCTCATCAGAGCCATCAACCGATTACGGTATTCAAATGCACAATCATTGATGGAGTTCCATTGGTCGATCGCTGCGACAAAACGCCCGAGTTCTCGGTATGCAGGTTGTGAATGAGCCAGCAATAACAACTTATAGCGGCTATGAAAAGCGATCAGGCTGGCACGGCTCATGCCTTGCTGCCAGAGCTGATTAAACTCGTGTAAAGCGTAAATTCGCGCGACAAAGTTCTCTTTCAATTCCGCATCACACAGGCGACCATCTTCCTCAATAGGGAGCCACGGCAATTGGCGCATTAACTCTTGAGTAAAGATACCGGTGCCACTCTTGCGATTATTTTTACCATCCGCTTCATACACCCGCACTCGCTCCATGCCACAACTGGGGGATTTGGCGCAAACCACATAGCCGCTTAGATGTTGCAGTCCGGCAATTTTTTTGGCGGAGAACGCTTGCATGGCGGTGGTCAGGTCGGTTTCTGGCTGATTGCTAAAACTGATACGAACGTGATCGTCGCCTGCTTTAACCAACCGGAGTGCTGGGCGAGGAGACGGCAGGCCCAGAGCCATCTCAGGGCAGACTGGCTCAAAATGGACAAAAGGGGCTAACTCGTCAGCCGCAAATGTCAGACGCTTATGACCGCCATCGAAACGGACTTTTTCACCCAACAGGCACGCGCTGATACCGACGGCGATTTTTTCTGACATAAATTTGCCTCACAATTTGTCTTGGTTGAATCTTATTTACCTTCATTATAGTTAAGGCCAAAAACGTTACTGGCATTTTCATTAATCATTTGCTGCTGGATGATTAAAAATCATGGCGTCAGTCATGGGGGAATGGCATCGCAGAAAGGTATTGAGGGGAAACCGTGTGGGCAGCGATACAATATCAACTGCCCATATCGGTTAAGGCATCAGCCCGATAAACACGGTTTTCTTACGTGGGCCGCTCATTAACGCCTCCAGTTGTTCCACACATTTCAGGTAATGAGGCGTTTTCTTATGCGCCGCGACTGCGGCTTCATCAACATAGGCTTCATAGATATAAAAGCGTGTTGGGATCGATTCATCCTGCAAAACATCAAAGCGTAAATTCCCCGGCTCCAGGATAGAACCCTGATGATTAGCGCGGAAAACCTCAATAAATTGCTCAACTTTGTCTTCTTTTACATTAATTTCGACGAGGGTGACATGCATACCGTTCTCCTTATAAAAAAAGTTTCCTTATCACAGAAAGTCTCCTTGTCATGGCGGGTCAGTCACGGCCAGTTGACTCAACCTTTTTCATGTAAAAACAGCTTATACGCCGTTTCTGCGTTCTCATTTTTATGCACCACGGCATGAACCGCTTTCAACATGGCAATCGGGGCTTCTGATTGGAAGATATTGCGCCCCATATCCACCCCGGATGCGCCTTGATCAATGGCTTGATAGCACATTTCCAGCGCATCCCTTTCAGGGAGTTTTTTGCCTCCGGCAATCACGATTGGCACCGGGCAACCGGCAGCAATACGTTCAAAACCATTGTCGACATAATAGGTTTTGATCACCTGAGCGCCCATTTCAGCCGCAATTCGGGTCGCCAGTGAGAAGTAACGCTGGTCGCGCGCCATATCTTTACCGACGCCAGTCACCGCCATAGTTGGCATCCCGTAGCGAACACCCTGATCGACCAACTGGATGATATTCTTAATGGATTGATGCTCGTGTTCTGTACCGATATAGACCTGGGCCGCGACGGCGCAGGCGTTGAGCCGCAGGGCATCTTCCATCGCGACCGCCACCGCCTCGTTGGATAAATCAGTCAGAATTGAGTTTGCCCCAGATGCGCGCAGTACCACCGGGCGATTGGCGGCGGCGGGTACGATGCTGCGCAAAATACCACGGGTACACATTAAGACATCGGCATATTCAAACAGCGGGGCGATGTTGATATCAATTCGCTCCAAACCGGTGGTCGGCCCCTGAAAATAGCCGTGGTCAAATGCCAGCATTACCGTGCGGTTGGTTTTTGGATTAAAAATCCGCGCCAGACGCGATTGCATCCCCCAATCCAGCGAACCGCAGCCTTTAAGTGTAAATGCAGGGTTCTGCTGTGGTATGCCAATACCGAAATCTTTACCGTCTTTGATATCGTCTAAATCAGCCATCTGTCATAACTCCCTTAGGTCTGTACCAGCCCGCCAGTGAGACGGGCCGCCGAGATTAGAAATCGTATTTATCGATGTTTTCTTTGGTGAATATGACCCGCTGTGGCAGTAACACAATGCCGCTGCCTTTAGCTTCATGGTCATAGCCCTGAACACTGTTTGGTGCGACTTCGACCACGCCTATGTTCGGGATGTCAATTTTATCGCCGACATTCAGGTCGCCTTTTTTCAGCATTTCATTGGCGACATAGACTGAGATCTTGCCTTGGTTAACCACATCCCACAGGCCGAACTCTTTGACCGTGCCGCGTTCAACATAGGGGCGCATCACATTCGGGGTGCTGAAACCGACGATAGCCACATTGTCGCGTTTGAGGTTTTCCGCTGCCTGTGCCGCAGCGGGCAGGGCGTTGGCATCTGGGGCAATAATCGCATCGAGATCGCTATAAGCTTTCAGGATACCTTCAGCGGTTTGCAGTGATTTTGTGGCATCGTTATAGCCAAACTGGGTGGTGACCACTTCCCAACCGGGGTGATCTTGCTGGATTTTTTTCTTCGCTTCATTCACCCATTGGTTCTGGTCGGTCACCGTCGGGCTGGAATAGAAGAACGCCACTTTGGCTTTGTCTTTTTTCACCTGATTTGCTGCCATATCGACCAGCATTGACCCCAATTGATTCGGGGTTCCCTGGTTGATATACACCGAGCGGCATTCAGGTTTGGTGTCAGAGTCCCACGTCAGAATTTTGACGCCCCGCTGCATAGCACGTTTCAGTGCCGGGCACAGGCCATCAGGCGAAACCGCAGAGACCACAATGGCGTTATAGCCCTGATTGACGAAGTTATTGATTAACTGCACCTGGCCGGAAACACTTGGCTCGGTTGGGCCATCATAGGTGACATCCACCCCCAGCTCTTTACCGGCATCGACGGCACCTTTACCGCCACTGGTGAAGAAGCCAACCCCGACCAATTTGGGGATAAATGCGATGCGTTCCGCCGCTTGCACGGCATTGATAGCGCTAAAAGTGATACAGGCAAATCCGAGGGCACAAACCAGCGCCAGTTTTTTTAATCTTGGTGTTTTCATGGCTATCTCCGATAGGGGTAGAGAGGTGTTGGCAATTTTTTATAAAAAAGAGCAGGTTAAACCACGGTATTTCTGCGACGTTGCAGCCATTCATAAATCAAATGCCGGTGCAGGCTGATGGAACGCCCGACCACCACCAGAATCAGTAAGGCACCAGACAGCGCGCTGGATATCTGGTTTGGTGTACCAACCATTTGCAGGCCTTGTTGCAAGTAGCCCACCAGTAGAACTGCCAGAGCCGTACCGAGAATGGAGCCGGAGCCACCATAAATATTGGCCCCTCCCAATACCACGGCGGTGATAGCGGGCATCAGGAATGATGCTCCTAAGTCCGATCGTGCCGAGCCAAAGTAAGAAACCAGCAGGACAGCGGCAATGGCGCAGGCCACGCCGGTCAAGGCATACAAGAGGCATAAGGTGCGGGCGACGGGCAGGGCGCTGTATCGTGCCACTCGGCTGTTTTGCCCGATAAGAAAGACGTTACGGCCGCTGTGGGTACGGTGCATAAACAGCCAAAACAGCAATACGCAGGCGATAAACACTACCAGCGGCACCGGCAGGCCGAAGAGGGTTTGGTTGGCAAAGTCGGTAAAAGCGGTTGGGAAGCCACCAATCCCTTCATAACCGGTTGCGCCAGAGATGCCGGATAACAACAGCGCACTGCCGCCAAACAGGTACATGGTGCCGAGGGTGATGACCAGCGGGTTGACGCCGGTATACAGAATCAGCCCGGCATTAATCAGCCCGCACAGCGCGCCAACCAGCAGGGTCAGCGGGATCGCCATACTCATGGGGACGCCGGCCTGAAACATCACGCCAAGGAATATTGAGCACAACCCAATGGTGGAACCAAATGAGATATCGATACCACCACTGACAATCACCATTGTTAGTGGCAGAGCGACGATACCGATGCAGATAAAATCACTGGTGCTGAACAGCAGCACATTGATATCCAACATGCGTGAGTTGGATAAACCAAACAGGCCGATCTCTAGCACCAACAGCGCAGCCAGAGCCAGTTCCCATCCATAACGCTTATAAATATTCATCGCGCCACCTCTTTTTATACCCTTCATCTTTCAAGTTGCAGATGTGTTACCTGCTCTCGTTTACCCGAATCACTTACCACTGTAAGCTCATCGGGATTCTCTCGTTTGCCGCCTTTCTGCATCATGAAATCTATTGGGTATAACGTTTTTCTTCTTATCTGAAGTTGTCGACTTACCAGAAACTGCCGGACGAGCGGTAAAGCGGGCATATTTCTGCTGGCGGATATTGCGCTCGACGGCGCAACGCAGGCGGCCATCGAACACCAGTACACCCAGTAACACCAAACCGGCGATAAAATCATTCCACCATGCCGGTAGGCGTAGCAGCACCAGCACGCTGTCGATTTGTGTCAGTAGATAAGCCCCGAGAATCGCGCCGATAATAGTGCCGGTGCCACCAAGTAAGCTGATCCCGCCGAGCACACAAGCGGCAATGGCTTTCATTTCCAGGCCGCTGCCGGTCTGATTGGGGATAAAACCAATTTGTGAGGCAAAGACTATCCCGGCCAGGGTCGCCATCACGCCATTCATCGAGAAAGCAAAAATACGGATGCTATCAGTGCGAATTCCCAATTGGCGTGCACCCTGCAAGTTATCACCGGTGGCATAGAAGCTGCGGCCAAAGGCGGTTTTACCCAGCAGCAAGGCCATGGCGACAATTAGCAACATAATCAGCCAGCCAATGGGCGAGATAGAAAACAGAATTGGCGTTGATAAACTTTTCAGATCCGCTGGTAATCCTTCGATCCATTTGCCACCGGTCAGCAACAGCATCAGGCCGCGATACAACCCCAGCGTACCGAGTGTGGCGACAATTGCCGGAATGCGCAGCCAGGTCACCAGAATGCCATTAAAGAAGCCCGCCCCCATGCCAACCAATAGCGCAAACAGGCAGGATAGTGCCAGCCCGAAACCGGCATTAAGCGCCATGCCGACCGTCACCGCACATAAGCCGGTGATCGAACCAACAGAAACGTCAATATTGCGGGTTAGCATCACCATAGTGGCGCCGATCGCCAGCAGGATCAGGATCTGCGCGCTGCTAAAGATCATGGTAAAAGTTTGCAAATTGAAGTAATTACGGTCGATCACGCCGAGCAGGGCAAATAAAGCGAGGATCGCCAGCAGAGCTGTGCCTTCGCGATTGTTTTGAATAAATTTCAACATGATGCGCCCTCATTTTCAGCAGACTGATGGGCGTCGGTATGATGTTCACCAAAAGCCAAATGCATAATGGTGTCGACATTCATGGCACTGCCCTCCAGCGCGCCACTGATTTCCCCCTGGTGCATAACCAATACGCGATCCGCCATTTGCACCACTTCTTCCAGATCAGATGAGATAAAAATGATCGCCACATGCTGAGCCGCGATGCTACGGATCAATTGATAAATGTCGCTGCGGGCAGAGACATCTACGCCACGGGTCGGTTCATCAATAATCAGTAGTAGCGGGTTAGCCTCCAGACACTTGGCAATCAGCAGCTTTTGTTGATTACCACCGGATAAGGTGCGAACCGGCTGTTCGAGGTGACTAAATTTGATGTTTAACGCGCGGCGATAGCGCTCTAAAATGGCGGCTTCCTGTGCCGGATGAGTCCATATCCCCTGGTTACCTTGGGTGAGCGAACAGACATTCCAGCTCAATGGGGCGTCGAGATAAAGGCCGGAGGCCTGACGGTCTTCTGGCAGATAAACCAGGCCGGTAGCCAGTCGATTGACGGTTTTCATCGTGGTGATGTCGCTCTCTTCCAACATGACTTTGCCCCCGCTGACGGGTCGCAAACCATAGAGCGTTTCGGCTAATTCTGTTCTGCCCGCGCCAACCACTCCCGCCAGGCCAAGAATTTCACCGGCGCGTACCTCAAAAGAGATATGCGCAAAACCTTCGCCACTCAGGTCGCACACTTGTATCACCGGTTGATTGGACTGCGCCCGAGCCTGAGAACGGCGATTGCCCGGCAACTCTAGCCATAACTTCTGGGTATCCGTTAATCCACTGTTTTTGGCTTGTGGGGTAATGGCCTGAATAATGGTGTCAGTTGAGAAGTCGTTAGTGGCACCACTGAGCGCAATTCCGCCATCGCGCATCACGCTGACCCAATCGGCTAGTTGGCGAATTTCAGGGAGTTTGTGGGAGATAAACACCACCCCAACCCCTTGTTGTAATAACATTTTTATTTGGCTGAATAAGCGATGGGTTTCCGCGGGTGTTAGCGAGGCGGTGGGTTCATCAAGAATCAAAATTCGCGAGTCACGCATTAGGCCGCGCATGATCTCGACTAATTGTTGGTCAGCAACATCCAGCGAACCGGCATTAACTGCCAAATCCAAGTGGCAGCCTAAACTTTGCAGCAACTGCGCCATCTTCTTTTTGTCTGCTTGATGCTTTGGCAGGCGGAACAGAATATTTTCCTGAACCGACAAATTAGCAAATAGCATTGGCTCCTGCGGCACCAGATAAATACCTCGCTGGTGGGCCTTGGCAGGAGTGAGGTTAAGGCAGGGTTGCCCATCTATTTCAATAGTGCCGCTGTCGGGGGGAAGCACTCCGGCAATGATCTTCATCAGCGTTGATTTACCCGCTCCGTTGCCTCCCAATAGCGCGTGGACCTGACCCGGTTGCAGAGTAAAGTCGATACTTTTCAATACCACTACGCCGGAAAACTGTTTGCTGATGCCGCGCACTTGAAGCAGCGGTGGCGGTGAGGCTTTAGTGTGCGGCATTATCGTCCCCGTAATGAACAAAATTAATTTAAAATTAAAAGTGTTCAAAAAAGATAGCTGTATAATCCCATTAGTGGCGTAATCAAGATCACAATTCTATGAATAAAAAAATTTAAATTAAAATATGTTCAAATGTGTGGTTTAAGCTGTTAGCGTAGTTATCTATTAAGATTTATACCCGTGATCTTTCAAGTTGCCGGTGTGTTGGCTGCGCTCAATCGCCCGAATCACTTACTTATGTAAGCTCATCGGGACTTTCTCGTTTGCCGCCTTCCTGCATCTTGAAATCTATTGGGTATAGCATTTATCAGACCGTGGATTTCTGATCGATGATGAATCAATGAAGAATGAAAAAGCGGCAATAGGGATCGCGGCTAATGATGAAAGAAAAACTTATGTCGTCCAACGATGAATACAAATATCCGGGTAATAGCATGAGTGAAGAGGAACTGCTCGCTCGCATTGCGTGGTTTTATTATCACGATGGCTTAACGCAAGGGGATATTGGCGAACTGCTGGGGCTGACTCGATTGAAGGTTTCCAGATTGCTGGAGAAAGGCCGTCAGTCTGGGGTTATCCGGGTACAGATTAATTCGCGCTATGAAGGTTGTCTGGAACTGGAAAATGCGCTGCAACAGCATTTCGGCCTGAAGCATATCCGCATTTTACCTTCTTTGGCTGACCTTAGTATCAGCAGCCGGTTGGGTGTTGGTGCAGCACATCTATTGATGGCATTGATACAACCGCAGCAGCTATTGGCGGTTGGTTTTGGTGAAACCACTATGTGCGTTTTGCAGCATTTAAGTGGCTTTATTGCTCCGCAGCAGGTGCGCTTGGTGACTCTTTCCGGTGGCGTGGGTTCGTATATGACTGGGATTGGGCAGCTTGATGCGGCCTGTCAGGTCAGCATTATTCCTGCGCCATTGCGTGCTTCCAGTGCCAACGTCGCTGAAACATTCCGCCAGGAAAACAGTGTGCGCGATGTGATGCTGGCGGCGTGTGCGGCTGATGTTGCGGTGGTGGGGATTGGTTCGGTCAATCAACAAAAAGAAGCCACTATTTTGCGCTCTGGCTATATCAGCGAAGGTGAGCAACTGATGTTTAGCCGCAAAGGCGCGGTCGGCGATATTCTCGGTTACTTTATGCAGGCCGATGGTTCACTGGTGCCGGATATGCAGATCCATCAGGAGTTGATCGGTGTTTCACTGGCTGATTTGACCAACATTCCAACGGTGATTGGTGTAGCGGGCGGGGTGGAGAAATCTGAAGCCATTGTAGCTGCGCTAAAAGGCAAGTATGTGAATGCGCTAGTGACAGATGAGTTGACGGCGCGGTCTATTATTAAACTGATTTAATTGGCTATTTTACTTGCCAGCTTAGGCTTTCGCAGTGCTCACAAAATGCTGGCATTTTGAACGCTCTTTAGAGCGGCCCAGAGGGTGAGCGAAGCGAGTAAAATCCTCACGTACTACGTGTACGCTCCGGTTTTTCCGCGCTGGGCGCACCTAATCTGACTGCGACAATTACGCCAATAGTCAGATTGCTGACAAAGTCGATTGAAGGGGAAATGTTCCGTTGGGGTCGTAGTCGCGTAAGCGACCGAAGTGCCCCTAGGGACAATCGCTCCTTCACGCACCTGGCTTGATACTGGGTTTGCCATTAACCTCCAATAGTTTTTATTTTTTCGAGAAAAAGGCAGTAGAGGGCAGGTTTATACATAAATTCATATAAAACAGAGGATAGCGTAATGAGTCAATTCTCTACGACCACATCGGCTGAATATCTGATGGCTTTGGATGCGGGTACTGGTAATGTCCGGGCGGTAATATTTGATCTTAATGGCAATCAGATAGCAGCCGGACAGGCTGAATGGCTACATTTGCCAGTACCTGATGTCCCTGGGTCGATGGAGTTTGATTTAACCACCAACTGGAAGCTGACCTGTCAATGCATCCGTCAGGCATTGCATCAGGCCAATTTACCCGCCAGTGCTATCCGTGCGGTTGCGGCCTGCTCAATGCGCGAAGGAATTGTGCTCTATGACCGCAGCGGTAAACCTATTTGGGCTTGTGCCAATGTGGATGCCCGCGCCAGCCGTGAAGTCAGTGAATTGAAAGAGTTACACAATAATGGCTTTGAGCTTGAAGTCTATCAGTGCTCCGGTCAGACACTGGCGTTGAGTGCAATGCCTCGATTATTGTGGCTGGCACATTACCGCCCGGATATTTATCGTCAGGCCGGGACACTAACCATGATAAGCGACTGGCTGACGAATATGCTCAGTGGCGAGCTGGCGGTAGACCCCTCCAATGCGGGCACTACCGGAATGCTGGATTTAGTCACGCGCAACTGGCAGCCGAACTTACTGGAAATGGCCGGATTACGCGCTGATATCCTATCGCCAGTCAAAGAGACGGGCACTTTGCTCGGGCATGTCACAGCAGAGGCCGCACAAGAGTGTGGTTTGTTGGCTGGAACGCCAGTCGTGATGGGCGGCGGTGACGTACAACTCGGCTGCTTAGGGTTAGGAGTGGTACAACCGGGGCAGACAGCGGTGTTGGGGGGCACTTTCTGGCAGCAGGTGGTTAACCTGCCCAAACCGATTACTGATCCCAATATGAACACACGTATTAACCCTCACGTCATTCCCGGCATGGTGCAAGCAGAATCCATCAGCTTCTTTACCGGCCTGACCATGCGCTGGTTCCGTGATGCATTTTGCGCCGAAGAGAAATTACTCGCCCAGCGGTTAGGGATTGATACTTATAGTTTGCTGGAAGATATGGCGGCGCGGGTGCCAGCCGGTGCTTACGGGGTGATGCCCATTTTCTCTGATGTTATGCGCTTTAAATCCTGGTATCACGCCGCACCTTCCTTTATTAACCTGTCGCTCGACCCCGAAAAATGCAACAAAGCCACTTTATTCCGTGCCTTGGAAGAGAACGCGGCAATCGTTTCGGCCTGTAATTTGGCACAAATTGCGGAATTCTCCGGTGTCAAAGCCTCGTCAGTGGTATTTGCCGGCGGCGGTGCAAAAGGCAAACTATGGAGTCAGATTCTGGCGGATGTGACCGGCATTCCGGTTCGCGTACCGGTAGTGAAAGAGGCCACCGCTTTAGGCTGTGCAATTGCAGCGGGTGTCGGCGTTGGGCTATATGAAGCGCTCGATAAAACCGGCGAGCGGCTGGTGCGCTGGGAGCGAGAATACCAACCCAATATTGAACACAAAGCGCTATATCAAGCGGCTAAAGTCAACTGGCAAGCGGTATATACCGATCAGTTGACGTTAGTAGACAGTGGGCTGACGACTTCTTTATGGAAAGCCCCCGGCCTTTAAAATTGACTATCTCACTTGCCAGCTTGAGCTTCGGGGCAGTGCTCATCACCGTCACATACTGATGTATGCTCCGGTTCTTGCGCGCTGTCCGCACTCAATCTGCCTGCATCGATGACGTCAATTTTCTCTAATTCGCTATCTTACTTGCCATTTTGAACGTGAGCAGTGCTCGCCGCCGTCACGTACTACGTGTACGCTCCGTTGGCTGTGCGCCGGTCGCGTCCAAACTGCCTGCGCCGATGACGTCAATTAAATTATTACAGGCAACACGTTTCAAGCGGTGAGGACAGATTGAAGAGTAAAGCGTCCGCGCCAGGGATGGCGCGGGTCGAGCCTACATGGATGTATTTACGGCGTCTTTACGATCAGTCTGTTCTCTCTGCGAATAACTCTACACATTACAAAATAGTTATCATTATCTATTATTGGCATATGGGGGCGCTAAAACGATTGCCATGCAGTGAACACTTGGATAGCATTATTGCCCCTCTTTCGTTGCCGATGATGGCGCATCCTATGATGAATACATCAAATAAGACAGAATCACCTGCCGGGCAACTTTCTGCTCCTGCTCGCGTCAGTGCCGTTAATTTACCGGCCATACTGCGAGAGAAAGAGAATGTTAAACGCATTTTGGTCATTAAATTACGCCATTTCGGCGATGTTCTCCTCACCACGCCTTTACTCAACACGTTAAAAGCCAATTATCCTCAGGCCAAAATCGATGTGCTGCTGTATGGCGGCACGCAAGATATGCTGCGAGAGAACAAAACGGTTAATCATGCATTTATTGTCGACCGTGGCCTAAAACATGCGGGCTTAACGGCCCAAATCAGCGGCGAAAAAGCGTTGTTTAATGCATTGAAAGAGCACCATTATGATCTGATCCTCAATTTATCTGATCAATGGCGAGCTGCCGCGTATTGTCGTTTATTAAAACCGGGCTTCAGCATCGGTTTTCACTACCCAAAACGCGATACCTGGTTATGGCGCTACTGCCACTCCACCTTAGTCGATATCCCCAATGCAGCCGAACGGCACACCGTTCTCAATAATTTAGATATCCTCGCGCCATTGCAACTGACTGATATCAGCACCGAAGTCACTATGTCTTACGGCCAACGTGATATTGAGCGGGTAAAACAGCTCTGCCAAGAGCGTAATATCAATGACTATATATTGATTCAACCTTCAGCCCGTTGGAAGTTTAAAACCTGGGCCAGTGAATCATTCAGTCAACTGATAAACCACCTCACCGAACAAGGCGAGACGGTGCTGCTTACGGGAGGGAAAGATAAAGCGGAACTGGACTATATTGCTAAGATTATCACTGGTTGCGCGCAGCCCGAAAAAGTTATTAATTTATCCGGCCTTTTGGCACTGCCGGAGCTGGCCGTCTTGATAGATAACGCTAAGCTATTTATTGGTGTGGATTCTGTTGCCATGCATATGGCTGCGGCCCTTCAAACGCCGGCTGTCGTGCTATTTGGCCCCAGTAATCTTAACCAATGGCACCCATGGCAAGCTCCGCATACCCTTTTATGGGCCGGACATTATCGCACTTTGCCACATCCTAATGAGATTGATACCGATACAACCGACCGTTATCTGAATGCCATTCCGGTAAACGAGGTTATTAATGCCGTTGATGTTTGGCGCACTCAACATCTGTAATTTGCAGATATTAAGTCTGTACCGGCAACCTGTTCCCCAACCAGCTTAAGCTAAGAGAATTATGACAATCCCATCGACCTTATCGTCGGCTACTTATCCGGCTAACCGTCGTACTGAACTGCTGAGTAGTGCCGCTGCCTTGCTGCTCGGAATCTCCTTACCGACATCCAATCCGCTTATCAACATATCGCTGGTTTTGATCCTGATTAGTTTGATTGTTAATTATAAAACATTGCATTTTAAACCTTTACTCACTAATCCATTGGTTTACCTGCCAGCGGCTATGTTTGCGTTATTGGCACTGTCGTTATTATTTCATCACAACAGTTACGGCCCGGAAATGGTCAGCAAGGATAAGAAGTTCCTTTATGTTTTACCGCTGGCCCTGTTCTTTATCAACCAGCCGCAGCGGATAAAACTGTTCTGTATGGGGTTCTTACTCGCTAATGCAGTCGCATTGACGGGAACAATAGCTGTGGGTGTTTTACACATTCCGCTTAGCGGCGTGGACGCGGCTAATCCAACTATTTTTAAACTGCAAATTACGCAAAACTTCTTTATGGCTTTGGCCGCTTTATTCTGGCTGACGCTGGCGTTTAAAAGTCACGGCTGGAAACGTTGGGGTTATGGCGTGTTAGTTGTGGCTGCCAGTTACAGTATTCTATTTTTGGTTCTGGGTAGAACCGGCTATGTTGCCTTGGTGGTAGGGCTGGGAATGTGGCTATTCTTCTCTCTGGGAAGCCGCCAACGCTGGGCATTGGCGCTGTTGGGCGCGATTGCGTTTACGGCATTACTTTTAATTCCCAATAATGCGACGAATCGTATTATTCAAGGCGTGGATGAAATTAAAGTCTGTATGGCTGCATCCGTAGGGAATGTTAATGAAGCATGTAGTTCATCAATGGGACAACGTTCAGCCTTTGCCATTGAAGCGGTCAGATTAATTAAAGAATCACCGATTTTAGGCCACGGTGCTGGTGGTTTTTATTATGAAAATCCGCAAATAAATTATAAAATTAATAACCCACATAACCAGTATCTGTTGGAAACGATTCAGTCTGGGGTGATTGGTTTAGCCATCTTCCTGGCGTGGGTTATCTGCTGTTATCGTGTTATTTGGCAACAAACCCCCGCGCTGCGTAATGTCTTGCTGGCGGTATTGAGTAGCTATATGGCGTGTAACTTCTTTAACTCATTCTTGCTGGACTCATCTGAAGGTCATCTGTTTATGATCTTCGTGGCGATACTGGCTGGTTATTCAGTTGGTGGCGTTGAGCGAGTTAAAAATAACGATCAGACACAATAGTTCTTATTCGCAGTAGATGAACGGTAAAACGGCTCCCAATCTTTCAAACCCGTGGGAGCCTTTTTTGTATTCTTTAATTAATATACTTATTCCGTGGGTTATTTATCTGGCAAACCATCAAAAATGGTAATGCCTTGTGGAGGTGGTTTCCTACATGATTCTCTGCAATATTAATTTAATAGTTATTAATGTTAGTCAGAGATAATCCATTTTGTAATTAAATTCTAACGTATTAAACAGTAATGTTAGAGAGAACGATATCTTCTTTAGTCGAGTGAATCTGCAGTTGCGGGATTTTAACCTGCCAAATGCGCACTGGATGACCTAAAGTGCTGCTGTATGTTGAGTTGTTAGTGTTACAGGGGGCCGGATAGGGTGGTGTAACAATTTACAGTTAACAAAAGAGCAATAACTGTTAATGAAAACTAAATGAATTATAAATGAAATCAGAATGATTATTATTACTTAATCCATTTAATGAACTTTCATCAGACAAAAATCACCGCCAGGCATTATAAAAAAAACCTCTAACTGATTTCATAAAATTTAGAACGAGACTTATATTCGATATGATTCTCTGATGAAAAAACGAAGGTAACCGGGGCGGATTAAGGTGAGAACCAGACATTAACAACAAATTTATATTAGATATTAGCTAATTTAATTGCTCAAAGTCATCATCGTAATGCATTGATATATAAGGGTTATGTTATATTTTCTTTGGTGGTTAATCTTTAATAATAGACCATTGATAACCAGAGATCAAGATGCAATACATTCCTATTTAGGGGCCGGTAAATAAATGCTAAGGCTGTCTGGTATCATCTTAAATCATGCATCAGAGAAAAACAGATATCTATGCTAATCATATGTGCATAACGCAGAGAATTAATCTGACTGCGGATTTTCTGAGTATGTCGAATAATGATTTTGATCACTATTACAAGATTCTGATGTATGTAATAATTTTTGCAGAAATTTACATTTTGCAAGCTCTCGTCTACTTTCCAGTCATTATGCAATAATTTTAAAGGAAGCTATGATTAGTATGTATTTATATCAATGGTGAGTCTGGTGAATCTGTTTGCGGGATAAACAGAATCGACATTTAACTTTATTTATCCAACGTCATTGAGAGCATCATGGCCAATTCAACAACGAACAAACTATCTTTACCGGCTCTCACCTCTTTGGTGGTCGGTTCAATGATCGGTGCTGGTATATTTTCTTTACCGGCGACCTTCGGACGAGCAACCGGTGGTTTTGGCGCACTTATCGCCTGGTGTATCGCGGGTGGCGGTATGTTAATGCTGGCTTTTGTTTTTCAAACATTAGCGCAGCGCAAACCTAATCTTGATTCTGGCGTATTTATTTACGCGAAAGAGGGCTTCGGAGACTATCTTGGATTCGCTTCCGCATTAGGGTTCTGGGCCGGCACTTGTATTGGTAATGTTTCATATTTTGTTCTTATCAAATCAACCTTAGGGGCTTTCTTTCCTATATTCGGTGATGGTAATACTATTCCCGCTGTATTAGTTGCCTCCGTTATTTTGTGGGGATTCCATTTCCTGATATTGCGCGGCGTTAAAGAAGCCGCCGCGATTAATACCATTGCGACCTTTGCCAAAATAATTCCCATCTTTATTTTTGTTATCGTGCTAATTTTCGCCTTTAAAGGGGATGTCTTTGCACTGAACTTCTGGGGCACGCCAGACGTGGTTAAAGGCGCTGATTTATCCCATCTGAATGATTATGGCTATGTCGGCCATGCGGCGGCGACAATTACCACCTCAGTTGAACCTGAATCCTTATTCTCTCAAGTCCGTAGCACCATGTTGGTGACGGTATTCGTATTCTTGGGTATCGAGGGGGCGAGTGTTTATTCGCGTTATGCCAAAGAACGTAGCCATGTGGGTATTGCCACGGTACTGGGCTTTATTGGTGTGCTGTGTCTGTTAGTGTTGATCACCATGTTGTCTTACGGTGTGTTACTGCGCCCTGACCTCGCCGCCTTACGTCAACCATCAATGGCCGGTGTGCTGGAAGCTATTGTGGGGCGCTGGGGGGCAATCTTTATTAGCGTGGGCCTGATCATTTCCGTGTTAGGTGCTTACTTGTCATGGTCACTGCTGGCGGCTGAAGTGCTGTTCTCGGCGGCGAAAAGTAAAAGTATGCCAAAAGTCTTTGCGACCGAAAACAGCAATGCTGTGCCTTCAGCCGCAGTTTGGCTTACCAATATATTTATACAGATATTCTTAATTCTGACCTTATTTACTGATTATGCTTTCCAATTGGCGCTGGAATTAACCAGTTCATTAACCTTGATCCCTTATCTATTGGTGGGGGCCTATGGCCTGAAACTGGCATGGACGGGTGAAACTTACGAAACTAATGCGCGTGGTCACAGAAAAGATCTCATCTTTGCCCTTATTGCCACTTTCTATTCCGCACTGATGATTTATGCAGGCGGCCTGAAGTACCTGCTGCTGTCGGCCATTATTTACGGCCCAGGCACGATTTTGTATCTGATTGCCAAACGTGAACAGCATCAAAAAGCCTTTAATACCTACGAAAGAATCCTGTTTATCGTTCTTATTGTGGCTGCGGTTGCTGCGATTTATAGCATTGCCACCGGAATCATCACCATATAATTTATTGGAGTTCTTATGTCAGATAAAGCTAAGAAAACGCATGGTAAGACTAAGTTTGGCGTTCACTCTGAAGTCGGCAAACTGCATAAAGTGATGGTTTGCGCCCCAGGGCGTGCCCATAACCGCCTGACCCCCAGTAATTGTGATGAATTATTGTTTGATGATGTGCTGTGGGTGGAAAGAGCCAAGCGTGACCACTTCGATTTTATGACCAAAATGCGCGAACGTGGTGTTGATGTGGTTGAAATGCATAATCTGCTGGCCGAGACCGTGGCGATTCCGGCGGCGAAAAAGTGGATTCTGGATCAGCAAATTGTACCAAATGAAGTTTCACTGGGCATTTTGCAAGAAACTCGCAGCTATCTGGAAAGCCTGGAACCGCGTGTGTTAGCTGAAGTGCTGATCGGTGGTTTATCGACCACTGAACTGCATAACGACGGCAAGTGCGACAAAGAAGAACTAAAACTGATCCGTGAAGCGGTGGGGATCACTGAATATCTGTTACCGCCGTTACCCAACACCTTGTATACCCGTGATACCACCTGCTGGATCTACGGCGGCGTGACGTTAAACCCGTTGTATTGGCCCGCTCGTCATGAAGAGACCATCCTCACCACCGCGATTTATAAGTTCCATCCAGACTTTGGCGATGCCAATGTGAATGTTTGGTGGGGGGATCCGACGCAGCACCACGGTACTGCGACACTGGAAGGTGGTGACGTGATGCCAATCGGTAATAAAACCGTATTAATTGGCATGAGTGAGCGTACTTCGCATCAGGCCATTACTCAGTTGGCACAATCACTGTTTAAAAAGAGCGAAGGCCAGGTCGAGCGCGTGATGATTGCCGCGATGCCAAAACTACGTGCCGCCATGCATCTCGATACGGTATTTACCTTCTGTGACCGTGATGTGGTGACCTTATATCCGGCGATTGTGAATCAGATTCAAACCTTCTCACTGCGCCCGGATAATGGCCCAACCGGTATTAAGTTAAGCCGTGATAAAGGCACCTTTGTTGAAGCGGTTGCCAGTGCGCTGAACCTGAAAAAACTGCGTGTGGTTGAGACCGAAGGTAACGATTACGACACCGAACGTCAGCAGTGGGATAGTGGCAATAACATGGTTGCGCTCTCTCCAGGCGTGGTTCTGGCCTATGACCGTAATACCAAAACCAACACCCAACTGCGTAAAGAAGGGGTGGAAGTGATTGAGATTGTCGGTAGTGAGTTGGGGCGCGGGCGCGGGGGCGGTCATTGTATGACTTGTCCAATCATCCGGGATGCCGTCGACTACTAATCCCCGTCATACTTCAAGTTGCATGGGTGTTGGCTGCTTTCGTTCGCCCCAGTCACTTACCTGAGTAAGTTCCTGGGGATTCGCTCAATTGCCGCTTTCCTGCAACTCGAATTATTTTGGGTATAACGCAGTTGCTCTTAAAAAAATAGCCGATAGTGAGTAGCAGATCAGCGCTATTTCTCTATTGGCTATCTCTGTTTCAAAGGTAAGGCATTTGTATTTGGCAAGAAGACGCAGTATTCAACTTTTAATGCCGAAATGAGCTGAAATGAAAAGGATGATCAAGTGAAATACGTTTATTGGGTGTGCTTCTTGCTGATAGTGGGCCTGACAACGCTTTTTGCGTTCCAAAACAGCGGTTCGGTGAACCTATCTTTACTTGCCACACAAATAACACTACCCATTTCAGTGTTAATTGTGCTGATCTATTTTTTAGGCATGTTTACCGGGGGGTTGTTGATCACACTGATAAGAGCGCTAGTACACCGTCTGTCACAGGAAAAAGTGTGAATGACTAATCTGGATAATAAATTTTAACACCTGACTCAACGAGATCTTATAGTGAAGATAAAAACTGTAGTCACTCTGCTATTAACGCTTCTTCTCGCTGCTTGCGACAGAACTCCCCCTGAAGTCGTAGAAAGTGTGCGTCCGGTAAAAGTATTTACTGTCGAAGACAGCGGACAAAATGGTACTCGCTATTTCCCAGCCCGGTTGCAAGCGGGTGATGAAACCCAACTTTCCTTTAAACGCGGCGGGCAACTGCAACAGTTGCTGGTGCGTGAAGGTGAGCAGGTGAAAAAGGGTCAGGTCATCGCCAGGCTGAATGACACAGATTTGAACTTACGTGTCAGGGATCGTCAGTCCACCTTTAATCTGGCCCGAGATCAGTTTAACCGTTTTAATACCTTGCAAGGTCAACGGGCGGTCTCCCGTGCCGAGTTAGATGTGCGCCGTGCTGAGATGGAGTCTGCGCGTGCGGCCTTGGAAATTGCACAAAAAGAACTCAGTGATGCAACCATTACCGCGCCTTTTGATGGCATTATTGCCAATGTTAACGTGCGTAACCATCAGGTGATGGCTGCCGGTCAGCCGGTCGCGACGTTAAGTGCGTTAGATACGTTGGATGTCGTGTTCAGCGTGCCGGAGCGCCTGTTTACTACACTGGAAATCAGTAACCGCACATACAAGCCAACGGTATTACTTAACCATATGCCGGGGCGCGAATTTATTGCGGAATATAAAGAACATACTACCTCGACGACCTCTGCCTCACAGACTTTCCAGGTGACACTGACCATGAAGCGCCCGGCAGATATGCCATTGCTTTCAGGTATCAGTGGCCGGGTAAGAATTAACTCCGGTAATCTGTCTGGCAACGATCATCCGACCATCATAGTGCCGGTAGAAGCGGTGTTTAACCCTGATAGTGCTCAGTTGAATGATGCCAGAGTCTGGGTCATCAAGAATGATGATGGGCAAATGCACGTAGAAGCGCGCAAAGTCCAGGTAGGTCAGCTTACCGCAAATGGCATCCAAGTGATCTCAGGCCTGGCCGACGGTGAGCAAATCGTCGCCGCAGGCACTGGCGAACTTCGTCCAAATCAGGTTGTACGGGCTTGGGTTCGTGAGCGGGGTCTCTGATGAAGCTGACTGATAATTTTATTAATAATAGTACCCGTATCTGGCTAACGATTTTGTTGCTGGGTATTGGCGGTGTTATTGCCTATCTCAATATCGGCAGGCTGGAAGACCCAGCTTTCACCATCAAAACGGCGGTAGTTGTCACCCGCTATGATGGCGCATCAGCACAGCAGGTAGAGGAAGAAGTGACGTTGCCACTGGAGAATGCCATTCAGGAACTCTCTTCTGTGGATGATGTGACCTCTATTTCTAGTGCTGGTTTATCGCAGATAACCATCAATATCCGCGCACAATATGGTGCCAATGAGTTACCGCAAATCTGGGATGAATTGCGGCGGAAAATCAACGATAGCAGTGTGCGTTTGCCTCCAGGGGCGAGTGCGCCAAGGGTGAATGATGACTTCGGTGATGTTTACGGTTTCTTCTTCTCACTGACCGGTGACGGATACAGCAATCAGGACTTACGTAATTTCGCCGAGCAACTGCGGCGTGAGTTGGTTCTGGTGCCGGGTGTGGGTAAAGTGGGTATCGTTGGGATTTTGCCGGAAGAAGTGCAGGTAGAGATCTCCCGTGCCCAGATGACCGCCGCGGGTATTACGCCGCAACAGTTATCTGATTTACTTGCCCGGCAGAACGTGGTGTCTGATGCAGGCCAGTTGCAAGTTGGCAGTGAGTCAATTCGCTTGCATCCAACCGGTGAATTCCAAAGTGTCCAGGAGCTGGGGAATTTACTGGTCAGTCAGCCCGGTAGCCCGAAAAGCGTGTACTTACGTGATATTGCGACCGTTACACAGGGCTTTGGCCACTCACCGACCAATATTTATCGCGCCAACGGAAAGCCAGCACTGGCATTAGGGATCTCATTTGCCCCGAATGTTAACGTGGTGAACGTCGGTAATGCGATTAAAGCCCGACTGGCGCAGCTTGAAGGTGAGCGTCCGTCAGGTATGCATATCAATGTTTTCTACGACCAGTCTCATGAAGTAGAAGGTGCAGTGAATGGCTTTATTCTTAACTTCCTGCTGGCCTTATTAATTGTTGTCGTCACCCTGCTTATCTTCATGGGGGTGCGCAGTGGCGTGGTTATTGCCATCTCGCTGGCACTTAACGTACTCGGGACGTTGCTCATTATGTGGTTGTTTAACATTGAGCTACAGCGAGTATCGCTAGGGGCACTGATTATCGCGCTCAGCATGTTAGTGGATAACGCCATCGTGGTGGTGGAAGGGATTGTGGTGGGCCGTCAGCGCGGTGAAAGCATTTTCACGGCTATCAGCAATGTGGTGAAGCGCTCTATGATGCCCCTGTTAGGGGCGACGATAATTGCTATCCTGGCCTTTGCACCTATTGGTTTGTCTAATGATGCAACCGGGGAGTATTGCCGTTCGCTATTCGAGGTGCTGCTGATCTCGCTGATGTTGAGTTGGTTCACCGCGCTGACTTTAACACCGGTATTCGCGAAGTGGGCGTTCCAGAACCAGAAAGAGCCGAAGGTAGATGCGGATAAACCGGCCAAACAACCCTACGATGGCTGGCTGTTTCGCTATTATCGGGTGATTCTGAGTCAGTTACTGCAACACCGCAGCATTACATTAGTCGTTCTGGCCGCCCTGCTAGTGGCATCCGTTGTCGGCTTTAGTAATGTGCGGCAGAGCTTCTTCCCGCCGTCCAACACACCTATCTTCTTTGTTGATATCTGGCTGCCCTATGGGACGGACATTGGCTATACCGAACAGGTTGCCGCCAAAGTCGAGCAGCATATCAAAGAGCAAAATGGGGTGGCAGATACGATGGCAACAATTGGTCAGGGCGCGATGCGCTTTATGCTGACCTACAATGCCCAGCGCCATTATCCTAACTATGCACAGGTGATGGTTCGCACTGAACAATTGGGTCAAATACCGGGCTTGATTGATGAGATAGAGTCGTACATGCACGACGAATACCCGCAAGTAGATGCACAAATGAAGCGCATCATGTTCGGGCCGTCTAACGACAGTTCTATCGAAGCCCGTTTTGTTGGCCCAGACCCCGATGTGTTGCGAACACTGGCAGCGCAAGCGGAAAAAGCCATTATTGCTGATCCAATGGCCGATGGCACAAGGCATGACTGGCAGGGGCGCAGCAAAATGATCCGCCCACAATTCTCCGATTATCTGGGCCGTGAGCTAGGTGTGGATAAACGTGAGGTGGATGGCACATTACGCATGAGTTTTGGTGGTTTGCCGGTCGGTTTATACCGCGATGGCACTCGCACCATGCCGATCGTACTGAGAACGCCAGATTCAGAGCGGCTCAATGCCGAACGGCTAAATGATGTCATGGTCTGGAGTCAGGCGCGTCAAGCCTTTATCCCGATTGATAACGTGGTCACCAGTTTTGAGACCGAATGGGAAGATCCGCTCATTATGCGTCTGGATCGTAAGCGGACGCTCACGGTGCAAACCGATCCTACCCAGCAGGGAGGGGAAACTTCAGCCGAGCTGTTACGCCGCATCAAACCGGATGTGGAAGCTATTCAGTTACCGCGTGGTTATGAACTGGAGTGGGGCGGTGACTATGAAAGTACCAAGGAAGCACAACGTGGTATTTTCATCAGTTTACCCATCGCGTTTCTGATTATGTTTATCGTGACGGTATTGATGTTCAGCTCGGTGCGTAACGCGGTTGCTATCTGGCTGACGGTGCCGCTGGCATTAATTGGGGTCACTGTCGGCTTCCTGTTGACGGGTATTCCATTCGGCTTTATGGCCCTGCTCGGGCTGCTAAGCCTAAGTGGAATGTTGATCCGTAACGGTATTGTACTGGTGGAGGAGATTGGCCTTCAGCGCCAGGAAAAACCGCTACGGCAGGCCATTATCGATGCTTCTACCGCTCGTCTGCGGCCCATCATGCTGACGGCATTTACCACCGTACTGGGGCTGGCACCGCTGCTCAGTGATGCCTTCTTCCAAAGCATGGCAGTGGTCATCATGTTCGGTCTGGGCTTCGCAACGGTATTGACCTTGCTGGTTCTGCCAGTGATTTATAGCTGTATGAACCCAGAACCTAAAGAAAAGGTGAGCGACGAGCCAGTGAGCGAATAACGGTTAGCGTAGCGTTATCACTACCGAGCATGATCAAAGCTGCTCCTTTATCGGGGCAGCTCTTTATGGGTTAAGTTTTTTCGGTGGCATGAATAATAGATATCCGGTAATAACAACACCGGTACTACCAGCAATGACAAATGTTATAGGGATGCCAACATAATGAGCCAGACCTGACCCGATAACAGGGCCTGCGACCAGTGTTGCTAACTGTAAGCTGCGACAACTGGTTGAAATGACACCTAACATGTTGGTTGGTGCTTCATTTTGTAAAACAATACTGAATGACATTACGATACAGGCATAACAAAATCCATTGATAAACCAAATGATGCAGAAAATATAAAGATGAAGGTTATTAAAAGCCAAACAGAGGATACCAGCAATAAGGATAGTTAAACTGAAACCAATAAGTCCACAAATCATCAACTGTTGGTGACTAAATAATAAAAATATTTTCTTAAATAAGAAGCCGCATAAAATAGCACCGGTGGCAGTGCTACTGACAATGATACCAAATGCATTAGCACTAAATCCCATAACTCTTAATAAAATAGAAAGAATTGAATCGTATAATCCAAGTGTCAGTGAGGCGGCTAGAACTACTAAAAAAGAAGAGAATAGCACATGATTATTATGGATAATATTATATACCACCCTAAAATCAGGCAGCATGGTTGTTACGTTAGCAGTTTTTTTAATCCATCTGGTCGTGAAACCAATTTTTATGGTTAGTAGCGATGTTATCAATGCCAATAATGCTGTTAAGTAAAATCCACCTTGCGAATTTGTTATTGTCGAGAGGAAAGCAGCGATTAATGGAGATGTTATTTTAATAAGCTGATCAATAATATTTGTTAGTGTGATGGTTAGCAATATTTGTTCTTTATTTAATAACTCCCTAATTAATATTTGTTCAGCAGGAATCATGCCTAAATTACTGATCCCTTTAAGACAAACTCCAAGTAAAAATAATTCATGATGAGTGGAAACGGCAAGCCATATCGAGGTTATAAATCGACCATAAGCACTTATGAGTAATATAACTGCTGGTGAATATCTGTCGGCCATTTGGCCAATAAATGGGCCTAATAATAATCCGGGGGAACCATATAGTGCTGCCGCTATCCCTAACTGATAAGCAGAAGCATTAAAATGAAAACTCATTACAGTAAAGATAAGTGTGAAGTCGATCCAAACAGCAATGGAATTGAATGTTCTAGATGCAAATAGAGAAGGGTACCCAGCTATTTTAAAGAGGCTTAACATTAAGATTTTTCTCGTTCGATTAATGTGAAGTGTTTTTTGTATAAAAGCGGTCATTTACAACAAAACCATCAAGACCGTGTTGCAGCATATAGTTTGCTAAATCACTCGTTCGATTAATAAAACCTTTCCCATTAAAATTTAGTGAAGTATTACATAGTACGCCATAGCCTGTTATTTCCTTAAATATTAATAGTAACTGATAAATGTTGCTATTTTGAAAATTATTAATAGTCTGTGGACGGGATGAACCATCAATATGAGTGATAGCTTGAAGGTTTTTATCTAGAACATGAGCAAAAAATAGCATGTAAGGGCTAGGGTTATTTATATCAAAAATATCAGGTGCATCGCTTTGTAAACAGATTGGGGCTATGGGTCTAAAGGATTCCCGATTTTTTATGGTATTTAAACGTGTCAATGTGGCCTTATTAAAAGGTGCTGCTAATATTGAACGGTTACCTAACGCTCTGGGGCCTAGCTCCGCTTTACCATTGGCCCATCCGATAATATCTCCACTGGCAAGAGCAGATGCGATATTATAATAGTTTAGTTTCTCATATTTCAGGCCATAAATATCAATAATATCATCATTGAAGTTTTGGCCGCAGTAAACATCCCAATCTATTTTTGCATTACCTGTAAAATAGTACTGTGCATCAATAGCAGTTCCGATTGCAGAACCTGAGTCATTTACACACGGAGGAATAAAAGTATCATCGAATAAACCACAATTTAGCCACTTACTATTCCAATCACAATTCAAACCACAGCCACCGCTTATCAGTAATGGCAGTTTCTGCTTAACGTATTTTTTAACTTCACGATAAAATTTTTTAAATATTGCATCAGTAAAGTGTCCTGCGAACTGCTTAAAAGCATCACTATCTACTCCAATATTATATAAGTGTGATTGTGAAAATTGAGTTTTACATAGGTTTTGATGATCTAAGGGTATACACATTAGACGGGATATTAGTTCCTCATCCTGTATTGTTTTTTTATCTCTATTACAGTAGGCAGCCAAAGCCATAATTTTACCTGCATCACCCAACCTTACCTGGCCTCTCACAAATGGAAAGGTTTTATCAGCAATACCATATGAAAATGCATAGCGTACACCTACATCAGGCATGATATTAGCAAGTTTGTTAATATTTAGCTGTTGGTCAATATGATAGAAGGAACCGATATGTCCTTCCCATAGCAGAGCATAACAGGGTTTTCCCTGAAGAAAAGGTGACATCCCATAAGCACATAATAAATGAGAGCGCTCATGAGATGAGGTGAAAAAAAACACATTATTTTGTAGAAAACCTCTCCTCACCGGTTCGGTTATTGCTAATCCAAAATAACCGGCACCAATATTACTTCCATGTGGGTTATTGCCTGATGACCAGCCGCTGAGAGCAATTATATCTGGAGCATCATTTAGAGTTGTTAGGGCCTCAATGGTGCATTCAGTTGTGACAGGAGAATAACGAGTTCCAGAGTCTTTTTCCGCCTCATGGCAGAAGATTAATTTATTATTTTTAATATAACAAATACTGCCATCATGCCCTGGCTTAAACGATAATATTTTCATTTATTATTCCCTTTATTATTTATTTTTCGCTTTATAGTTTTCAGTAAATTAGGTGCAAAAGGGGAACCAGAGCTTGGTCCTGCACCGAGAAAAAATAAAACAGCCTCTTCTGCTTCATTTACGTCGAGTAACTTATTTATTTCTCGATCCAGAAAGTAGCCTGTTGGCCAAGATCCTAATTGCATAGCTGTAGTAACTAGCTGAAATGTTTGAATTAAACAACCAATATCAAATAAGGCTACGCGATATGCTCTGGAGTGAGGATACTTCCACCACATTTTTTTAAAACATGAGGTGATAAAAATACCAAAAGCCAAGTCCTTGGCAAACATCTGAGCACATAAGAGGCTTCCCAGTTTCTCACCGTTAATGTCAGTGCTGACGAGTGTTAATTTATGTTTTTGAGAATGGTAGTGATATATACCGGATACTAGCCCAGTGACATTTAAAGCGACTAGATAAGCCTCGCTGGTTTGTAGAGAACCACCTGATGGGGAGGTTCGACGATAACCTACAGATCTTAGCCCAGCAGCTTCCATTTCTGCTCGCGTTGAGCCATGAGGTGTACCAAACGTCCAATATAAAACCTCGGCCACTTCTTGCAGTGAAACGGCTTCTATCTTGAATTCTCTGCTTGTTTTACGCGCAAATAAAGTATCAATAAATTTACTTTTAGCTAAAAAATGCTTGTTGGGCTTGGGTAAGTTAAATTTCTCTCCTGAACGCTGGTAATCTAGATCAGGAATATCCTTTACTATTGAGGCACAATAATTGACATAGCCTTCATAGCTATCATCAATTGGTAAACTCATATTTTTATCCAAAACGACTTGGGTCCCAATATGAAATATTTTTGATAAGCAGTCCCATCCCCAACTGCACATATTTCTATCATCGCAATCTAATATTCCACTATCTATAATGGTTTTATCTATCAGTGAATCTGTAAACTTATCACCATTAACAAGATCTTTAATTCTTTTCATATAGTCATCGTCTATCTCATATTGATTATGGTTTCTATAATCCCATAAAATTAACTTTCCATTAATGAGTGTTATAAAAATAAAAGGATCAATTATTTTCATTGCCAATTCCATTTGTCTGTATTTGAGGCAGTCAGCAAGGCTGACTGCCTATTGAGATGAAAAATAATATAATAGTTAAACAGGATTGACGGGGCCAGTATAAGCATCATTAGATTGATATGATAGAGTTGGTTCTATAGATATTTTTTTCATAAATAATATCTCCTGATTTTATTAGGTTAAATTTAATTAATAAACGGTATTAGTCATCTTAAGAAAATGACTCAAGTAGATTAGGTAATAAAATAAATTTATTCAATGTGAGGTTTGTGTTTTAAGACTTTCTTTTAGTTATAGTTATATCTATTTTTAAGTTTTATATTCAACATAATATTAAAAATAGAAAAATAATTTTTCGCACGACTGAACACTATAATCGCGGAGCATTAGCATAAAAAGGGATCTTCCCGAAAACAAACTGTGCGCCACCTCTCTTAGCGTAGCTTTATCATCATCATGACGTTCCATTATGGAACGTTTATTGGATATCTATGTTCCATTATGAAACGTTTTTGCTGCTCGTTCTCAGTCTGTTTTTTGCGCTTATAGTGGTTCCAGTTTCACTAAATTAATCCTAAAAACTATTCACTCTTACGTTATCTCTTACGCTACAGGAGCAAGATATGCTGAAAGTCATTCAATCTCCGTCCAAATATATTCAAGGTGCTAACGCGCTACAATCTATCGGTGAGTTTGCTAAGTTACTGGCAAATAACTATTTTATTATTGCTGATGATTTCGTTATGAAGCTGACTGCCGACACAGTAGGTACCAGCCTGCAAACCTGTGAATTGAAAAGCCATTTCAGCCGTTTTAATGGGGAATGTTCACGCCAGGAAATTGAGCGCCTAACGGTTGAGCTGAAGAAATACGGTTGTAATGGTGTGATCGGTATTGGTGGTGGTAAAACACTCGATACCGCCAAAGCAATTGCTCACTATCAACATATACCGGTTGTTGTGGTGCCAACTATCGCCTCTACTGATGCGCCGACCAGCGCATTGTCGGTGATTTATACTGAACAGGGCGAGTTCGCCGAATACCTGATTTACCCGAAAAACCCCGATATCGTACTGATGGATACCACAATCATCGCTAAAGCGCCGGTACGTTTATTGGTGGCGGGGATGGGGGATGCGCTATCGACTTACTTTGAAGCTCAAGCCTGTTTTGATGCCAAAGCTATCAGTATGGCGGGGGGAGCATCAACATTGGCAGCTATCACGCTGGCGCGCTTGTGTTACGAAACGCTGCTGGCAGAGGGCTACAAAGCTAAACTGGCGGTGGAGGCAGGGGTCGTTACCGAGGCAGTGGAACGTATCATTGAAGCTAATACTTATCTAAGTGGTATTGGATTCGAAAGTAGTGGCCTGGCTGCCGCTCATGCGATTCATAACGGTTTTACCGTACTGGAAGAGTGTCATCATCTGTATCACGGCGAGAAAGTGGCATTCGGCACTCTGACACAGCTTGTACTGCAAAATAGCAGCATGGAAGAGATTGAAACGGTGCTCTCATTCTGCCAGCAATTGGGTTTACCGATCACATTGGCGGAGATGGGGGTCACGCAAGATCTCGAACGTAAAATCCGTGCAGTAGCACAAGCGAGTTGTGCTGAGGGTGAAACCATCCACAACATGCCGTTTAAGGTTACAGCAGATAGCGTTTACGCCGCTATTATCGTGGCAGACCGCTTGGGTCAGGCGTTTCTAAACTAATCGATTTAACAGACAACCGATTGAGCCTGCCGATGCATTCATTATCGGCAGCTCTGTTGGTCAGCTATTCCCGTTCTCGGAGCCAAGATGAAAAAGTTAATTAACAGCGTTGAACGTGTTTTACAGGAACAAATTCAGGGGCTGGTTGAGGCCCATTCTGAGCTGGTATTGCATCAGGAGCCGCTTTTTATCACCCGAGCGGATGCGCCGGTGAAGGGGAAGGTGGCGCTAATGTCCGGTGGTGGCAGTGGTCACGAGCCGATGCATTGCGGTTTTATCGGTGAAGGTATGCTGGACGGCGCTTGCCCTGGCGAGATTTTTACCTCGCCAACCCCAGATCAAATGTATGAGTGCGGTCAGGCCATTGACGGCGGGCAGGGCGTGCTAATGCTTATCAAGAATTACACCGGTGACATTCTTAATTTTGAGACTGCCGCCGAGTTGCTCCATGCCGGTGGTACGGCAGTAGCGACATTGGTGATCGATGATGATGTTGCCGTAAAAGATAGCTTATATACTGCCGGGCGGCGCGGAGTGGCGAATACCGTATTGATTGAGAAGTTACTGGGTGCTGCTGCGGTGCGTGGTGATTCACTGGATCAATGTGTAGCGCTTGGGCAGAAAATTAACAATCAAGGGCACTCAATTGGTATCGCACTGGGGGCTTGTACGGTGCCTGCGGCGGGTAAGCCGTCGTTTACTTTGGCTGAGAATGAGATGGAATTCGGCGTGGGTATTCATGGTGAACCGGGTATTGAGCGTCGGTCATTTACCTCGCTGGATAACACGGTTGAGGCCATGTTCCAGACGCTGATCGATCACGGTCATTATGAACGCACTTTGCGTCATTGGGATCGACAAATTGGCGACTGGCGCGAGCTACGTCAAAGTAAGCAGCCACTGACGAAGGGCGATCGAGTGATTGTTTTAGTCAACAATTTAGGCGCAACCCCACTTTCTGAACTGTACGGTGTTTGGCATTGTCTGGCTGCCCGTTGCGCTGAATTTGGTTTGATAGTTGAACGTAAACTGATTGGTTCTTATTGCACCTCGCTGGATATGCAAGGCATGTCTATCACAGTATTGAAAGTGGATGATGAACTGCTGAAATTGTGGGATGCGCCAGTCAGTACCCCTGCGTTGTTTAAAAAATAATAAAACCGGAGAAGATCATGGGACTCACCAAACAGCAAATTGTCAGTTGGTTACAGCTCTGTGCTGAAGTTTTCAGCGAGCAGCGGGATTTCCTGACGCAGTTGGATACTGAAATCGGTGATGGCGACCACGGCCTGAATATGAATCGTGGCTTTAATAAGGTGGTCGAGAAGTTACCGACATTCGCCGACAAAGATATTGGTTTCATCCTGAAAAACACCGGTATGACCTTGCTATCCAGTGTCGGTGGGGCCAGCGGGCCACTGTTTGGCACGTTCTTCATTCGCGCGGCACAAAGTACCAATGCTAAACAAAGTCTGGATCTGGCCGCAGTCTGTCAGATGTTTAAAGACGGCGTGGAGGGGGTGGTGATGCGCGGCAAGGCTGAACCCGGTGATAAAACCATGTGCGATGTATGGTGGGCCGTGGTTGCACAACTTGAGCTGGCAACCACGCAAAATGTACCGCTGAACGAGGCGTTGCAGCAAACAGTAGAACGTGCGCAGCAGGCACTGGCAGGAACCATTACCATGCAGGCCCGTAAAGGCCGAGCCAGTTATCTGGGTGAGCGCAGTATTGGCCATCAGGATCCAGGGGCGACATCGGCAATGCTGATGATGCAGGCGTTGTGGCAGGTTGTCAGCCACTAATCTGGCCGAACAGGAAAGAATATCAGGAGTGAAGATGGTCAATCTCGTTGTAGTTTCTCATAGCGCGCTGCTGGCTCAGGGTGTGGCTGAACTGGCACAGCAAATGACACAAGGGGGCTGCCAGCTCGCGGTTGCCGCCGGTGTGGACGATGTGGATCATCCTATTGGCACGGATGCCATCAAAGTGATGGCATCCATTGAATCGGTTTATTGTCCATCCGGTGTTCTGGTATTGATGGATTTAGGCAGTGCATTACTCAGTGCTGAAACCGCCTTGGAGCTATTGGACCCCGACATGGCGCAGAACGTACAACTGTGTGCGGCTCCGCTGGTCGAAGGGACGCTGGCCGCAGTGGTGGCCGCCTCATCCGGCGCTTCTCTGGCGGAGGTACGTGCTGAAGCGATGGGCGCACTGATGGCAAAAGCCAGTCAGCTCGGTGAGGATGCCCCCGTTCCTGCCAGTCATGTGGTGACTAAAGTCGCTCCTGATGCACAAAGTGTCAGTTGGGTGGTGCGTAATCCGAATGGGTTACATGTACGGCCTGCGGCTAAACTGGTTGAGGTTTTGTCACCGTTCGCCGCAGATTTATTGTTGGAAAAAAATGGTCAATGCATTAATCCGCGCAGTCTCAATCAGTTAGCCATTTTGCAGGTTCGCAAAGGCGATACCATCCGTTTGCTCGCCAGCGGTCAGCAAGCCGGTGAAGCGCTGGATGCTTTTATGCAATTGGCTCAACAACATTTCGGTGAATCAGTCAATAATGTCAGTGATAGCGGATTTTCTGGGGTGATGGTGCCCCGTGGGAAGATTAGCGCGCCGGTATTGCAGTGGTTACCGGCTATTCCGGTCTTTTTGCCGCGAGCAATTAGCCCAGGACAGGTGCCTGAAGAGCAACAGCGTTTACGGCAGGCCGTGGCCCAAACGCTCGCTGACTTACAGCGATTGGCAGAAAAGGCTGAGCAACAGATGGGGGCCGAAGCCGCAGCTATTTTCAGCGCTCATATGATGTTGACTGATGATGAAGAATTGCATCAATCGATAGCTGAACGCATCCAGCGTCAGCTCATCTGCGCAGAATCTGCTTTGCAAGATGAACTGATGGCGATGGTGGCCGATTATCTGGCGCTAGATGATGAGTATCTGCGAGTTCGCGAACTGGATATTCGCGATATTCTCAACCGCACGCTGGGCCATTTGACCGGATTACCATCTGTTCCGCTTTCTCTCAGCAGCGACATCATATTACTGGCGCAAGAGTTATTTCCTTCACAGATGGTAGGGTTATCTTCACAGCAGATTAAAGCAATCTGCCTGAGTCAGGGGCATATTCTGTCTCATAGCGCCATTCTGGCCAAGGCATTGGATATCCCGATGTTGGTCAATGCCACAGGCTGTTTGGAAGCCAGTCACAATGGGCAAATAGCTGTGATAGATACCGCAATAGGTACGCTATATTTGCACTAATGACTTATCTAACTAAATAGACAGACGGCTTAAATGAGCAGCCCGGCGTTAAATAAGGGCTGCTATCTTAGGAATTAAAGCGCCAAGTGGAGACAGAATCTGGTTTCTCCATTGATAATGCTCTTTGATTAACGTCGCCCCCGCCTGCCGTATTTTAACGATTTCATTGTGAGTCAGTTGATTTACCTCATTAATAATGGCAGCCAGATCAGCCGGATCCCCAGGTATATGTAAGAATCCATCAATACCGTGATTGACTTGTTCAGCTAGCCCGCCTGAATCTGCGACGATCAACAATGCACCTTGTTGCCTTGCCAGCCAACGTGACTCCATAGGAATCAACCCATTAGGTTCATTTTCAGCAGAGAGCACACAAACACGAGTATTACGCCACTGAATAAGACATGCCATCAGTTCTCTATCGAACGAATGTATAATCGATGCCTTAATATTTAGCTGACGCGTTAATGCGTTTAACTCTGGTATTGCAGGTTCGCTGATAATAACCGGGTGGATTACCCCGCCCAGATAGCTTGCCGCTTTGAGTAACAGATCATGGCGTTTATAGCTGGCTCCCCGGCCAAGAGTGATTGCTAACGGTTGTTCTAATGGAATACCGTGAAAGGACAACATGCTACTGATTTCTTGATCACTGCGAATTCTAAACCAAGGGTCATTAATATTTACACCAGCAGGAACGGGGATAAATGTATTTGGATCTGCACCGTATTGTGTCATTAAATGATGAGCCAGAAAGTGGCTTATGGTGCCGAGTTTAATATTGGGATCAATCTTGGCCCAGTGAATCGGTAATGATTCAGCCATAAGGCGGTCGGGGTTAGGTAACGGCATTTCATGATTAAACGCGGTGCCATGAGAAATATAGATGACTTTCAAATTACTCTTCTCAATAGAAGTATGGAGGCTGGTAATTAACGGCACTAATGAGAAGGGCAGTTCATGGCAGAAGGCGAGGGTAATGTCATAGTTTTTGCTCAGATCGATAACTCTTGCGGCACTGGCTGCGGATGATATTTGCCAGTTTTGCAAATTGCCAAGAAAAATGTCGCCATGCGGCCAGGAGCATTTTGCTCCTTTACCTAATGTCATATCGGGGACGGCAGAATATGTGCCACCCATCATATTAATCTGATTCATATAGTGAGAATAACCCTCAGAATCAAAGTAAGGATTCTCTTTACTGTAAGAAATCTCAATAAAGTGAGGTTCAAGAATAATATCATTATCAAATAAAAAATGAATGATTTCGGGTAACGTCTGAATTTGACCTCTTATATAGGAGCCTACACCACCGGCAAAAATTTTAACCCCTTCTGCTGCTAAATGAATAATGGCAATCTTCAGGTTTTTTTTAGTATTGTCAGGTATTATTTTATCTCTCATAAGACCTCTCAGAATTTTTTATTAGACCATCTGTTTGTGTTTCTCAGTTTATTTCTTTCTTGGTAATTTTATAATTATTGATGAAAAGCAAGTCTAAACCGCAACTCAGAAATAAATGGATCGCATCACTGGGGGTTTCGACTATCGGCATACCTTTGGTGTTTAATGATGTATTTAACAGAATAGGTATTGATGTCTCATGGTCAAAGGCCATGATCAGTTTATGGAATTTCTTATTGATATCTTTTTTAACTGTTTGTACTCTCGCGGTACCATCGATATGAACAACGGCTGGAAGCTCCGCGCGGAATTGCTCTTTTACGGGAGCAATAAATAACATGTAATCACTATCATGATTTAAATCGAAATAGTCATATGCTTTTTCATACAAAACGGCGGGAGCAAAAGGCCGAAAATCTTCACGATATTTAACATTAGCATTAATGTGATCTTTCATTTGCTGACGACGAGGATCAGCCAGAATGCTTCTATTCCCTAAAGCTCGCGGACCAAATTCTGACGCTCCTTGGAACCAGGCAATAACATTACCCTGAGCAATTGATTTAGCCGCTACCATTTCGATATCGTCATAGTAAGTAAACTCAATCTTATCGCTATTTTTCTCCAATTCTTCGATAATCAAAATATCATCATAGACTTTGCCAAAATAGGTTGAACCATTATGTTTTACTCTTTCTTTTTTTAGCACCTCCAACCAACCATAGTAGCAACAACCGATAGACAGCCCATTGTCACCCGCTGCGGGTTGAATGTAGAGGTTATCAAACTCACACTCTTTGAGGAGTTTTTCATTTGCCGTGGCATTCAATGCGACACCTCCCACATAAGCAAAATCCTTCATTGGGTGAAGCTGATAATAATAATTAAAGAGGTAAATAAGGGCTTGTTCAAGCTTGGTTTGTGCCCAATAAGCTAAATCTGAATAATATTGAAAGTTATCTTTAAATTTTACATGGCGGGCATCCCGCAGTGGATCAATATTTGCCCACCAGTCATTACGCAGGATCACTCTACCAGCATCGAAAAAGAAAGGTTGCCAATCAATAATATGGGGTCTTCCATAGGGGGCTAGCCCCATCAACTTGCCAGCACAGTCCAGTTCGCCAAAAATATACAACGCGATACCTTCATAAAACTCGCCAATCGAGTTCTCTATTTCCCAGGTTGATGCGGGATAATCATCTCTATTTTTATGGTTAACCCATCGGGAAAAGTCTTTCAATATCGGTTTTAACTGACCATTTTGAAAAATATAATAACTACATGTCTCCCAGTAACGGTACCTGTTATTGTTGTGGATGCTTGGTGCCAACACATTACCGGTAATGTCATGACAATTATCGAAGCTATCGCCGTGTCCATCAATAACCACTACGCCCATCTCATCAAACGGCGAGGTACCTATAGCACTGTAAGCATGGGCTAAGTGATGTGATAGCGTAATAATAGGTACCAGGGGCGGTAACACTCTGTTCTTTCGATAATCTAATTGTTCTTTTAGTAATGGATTATAAGAGCATTGTTCAACGATCAATGCAAGATCACTATATTTAATGTCAGCGGTATCTAAGCAATACTGAATGGTTTCGTTATCATTGAAACCATCATGTTTAATACGTGAAAGTCTCTCTTTTTCTATCGAAACTATAATTCGCCCATCTTTCATTAGGCTGGTCGAACCATCATGTGATAAAGCAGTACCTAAAATATAAGTAGGTTTTTGCATAGTTAATATCCTTATTAATCTATTACGTTCTTAATTCAGAATATAAGCAAGTCGACGAGATAAGGCGAGTGTTGTTAACGATGGGTTAGCCGCTCCAGGCCGTGGGAATGTACTCGGGCCAACAGAAAATAAGTTATTTATATGAACAAATTCCTGATTATCATTCAATATCCCTCCCAGAGGGAGTGTACTACTTTCATGATTCTCGGTACCAAGAGGACTTATCCATGTCACCGGGGTATTATAGTTCACCATTCTTGATGGAGAATGAAACTCACTATAAACATCGCTCATTGTTCTGGCATGTACAGTAAACCCATCGTCAAAAGTTAAAGGCGAAAATGTGATCCCCATACTGAGGCATATGTGCTGCCAGAAATCATTTAATTCGTATTGTTCTTGTTGGACTAATATCTTGTCAATATGAGTGAAGCTACACGCAAGCTGTAACGGCATATTTTCATCATCTGCGTTTAGCGCAATATATCCTTTATCCGATGGGATCTGTTCCCCCATAGGCCAAGCCTCCAGTTCAATACCAACATCAGAGGAACTGACAATAAAGAATAGATTAAATCTCTCACCAGATTGGCTGCCACAGTAGAAAATAGTATTAGGTTTATTTTTCATTAACTGAATAATTATTTCAGGCACTTTGTCGTACTCAAGCGTTACATTAAACCCTTGTACAATATGGTCGACAAGGCCATAGAGCCTTTTTTCTACCAGGTAGCCGGTGTCATAAAGTGCTTGGGCCGCCAGACGTGTATTCTCAATAGTCCCTAACGCCAGAACACAAATATCTGCAAATATCGGGAAAACTTCATTTGATTGTGTATTCTTTACCTTTACCCCGACGCATTCTCCATTTTTAATAATAAGTGCTATAGCTTCATATCCAATAATAAATGTGGTATCTGTGTGTAACTGGTTATCCTCTTTCCAATAGGATAATGGCGAGTAGGCTTCCCAGCGACCTGCTGAATCAATATCTTTGACGACTTGAGGTGCTATTTTAAAATTTAAATTGGCAAGTGTGAAAGAGTAATCACTTTCATCGTCTTTTTTTGCCCATGCTAATATTTCAGATTGTACAAGAGTGTAGAGTGATGGGCCGCCTAACCAGCTTTCTTCAAGGTCACGCGCAATGCTTACGGGCCACTCTTTAAGGATTTCTGTTTCAATAGGCAGAATAACGCCGTGCCAATAGAGTGACCGGCCACCCAGCCTGCGGCGTATACAGCTTCCGTTTGAAAAATGGGGTTCAGTCAATGAATGCCATGAGCGGTAAGCGAACTTGTCAGTCTCTTCATTCTTCCATAACTTATCGGCATGTTGATATTCGTCTCCCGCATTTATATGACGACAGTCATCAGCTGGGCCAGCTTCCATCACCACAATATTGTTAATATCCCTATAGTCTAAATGTTTGGCTAGCTCCAAACCTGACATGCCGCCCCCCAATATTAAAATATGAATCTGAGAAGGTAACTCGCTCATTTTCTTAGTGGTGTTATTATTCAGTACATTCATTTTTGTACCCTCTGATAATACTTATATGTAACTAAAAAATTGTTATTTATGGGATGTGTAAATATTTATTGCAACTTACATATAAAATTCTGCCAAGGTTCTTTGGGGAATTTTGATTGAACAAATAACTTATTATTAGCTAATAGCATTCTTATTTCCGCATCTCCCAGGGCATGAAGCCGCATCCACTCAAATAGCTCCTGTGCAGCTTCAGTAGGGCATTCAGGTGTTACTTTTATATGATGATATTCATCACCATAGAACTCGGTAAATGCTGAATATTGGGTGACTGCGCAAGGCAGGCCGGCAATCGCTGCCAGCGCAGGCCCCAAACCGACACTTTCGACATTTTCGACACTTGGAGTAAATAAAATCGCCCCGGATAACGCATAGCAAATGACGAGTAGATCTATTTCATCTAAACACCATTGATTGCTTTCATTTTTATATGTTTTTAATGGAACCTCATCTAGAAATATGATATCCATTTCTAAGTTAAGATTTTTCACCTGTTCTTTTAATTCGTGAGCATACTCAGGATCTTCATGCATATTACCAAAAATAAGTAGTTTAGGTGTATTTAACCCTTTTTCTTTGTAGATATTTAGTAGTGTATGAAAGACATTGATAGCTATCTCTATCCCTTTCACTCTAAATACTCTTACAGGTACAAGTACGATAGAGGAGCCAGCAGGTATTCCGTGTTGCGTCAAAAAAGAACTATGGGTTTCATTGAAGTCCAACATATCAATCGAAGGTAATATATTCGGGATCATATTAGCGATAAGCTTAGTGGGGTAATTTTTGGTTTCATTTGCTAAGATATCGGATGCAACGATCCATTTAGTATAGCGATTCTCCTGTGGTATTGGCGTCAATGTATTAGGCACTTTCGGGTAGAGCCTTTCTTTTCTCTCATAAATGCCATAACTGCCAAACAGATCATGATCCCAAAAAATGATCCCGCCATGATTTTTATTACCCCAGAATTTCTTTGCTGCACGATGAAGCGCCAGACTCACCGGGACAGCATCGGAAATGGTTATATTTAAAGCAAAGACCCAATCAATAGCGTTCTCTTCAAACCAATTAAGAAAGTATGATTCATAAAAATCAGCAACTGCAATAATATCTTCTTTAACATCTTCTATTTCACTCTTACTCAATGAGTCATACTTGGCAACCTTGTGTTTGATATCCATCAATCTATTCTCATGGTCGGTATCATTTTGCCAGGCAGACTTAATTGAGTTGACGTTCATCCAGCCTGGATAATGAGATGTCGGGCTACCATTAGGGAAAAAATGTTTTTTATCTGGTCGCCATGAATATCCTAAGTCTGTTGGGATATTATTGATTATCGTTCCATTTTTAATTGCCATCTCAGCCACATTTCTAAATATGGTTAGTAGACCACTCGTGGGGAGCCCATCTCCTGATACAATAGCCCACTTCATTTTTTTCATATTATACCTCTTGATATTATTTGTTTAATTAAATTATTTTTCTTGATATCATATTAATAAGTAAATATATAAATACACAACAAATTAATATTAAAATTAGTGCAGTACGTAGTGATGTTATATCAGCTAACATTCCTATTAATGGTGGTGAAATAAGTAGCCCGATGCGTGAAATCCAGGTTGCAAACATAACTCCATTAGCTGAGTTTAAATTCGGAATCTGACCAATAAAAGCAATGGTCAATGGAAAAGTCACTGATATACCTAACCCTATCAGTGAGAAGCCCAATATTGAAAAAGTAGATGAGTGAATACTTATCACTATCCATATGCCCAGCGTTGCTATCATAATGCCATATTTTATTGTACTAACAACCCCAAATTTATTGGTGAAATAGTCACCTGACATTCTACCAATGACCATACTTACTTGACATGCTAAATAAGGCAGGCCAGCAATGATAGGGGAAACATGATAATAATCATTCATATATATTGCACCCCAGATGCTCGCCGTTTCCTCTATTCCACATGTGAATACAAGTAACACCAATGCGAGGCAGTAGAGTGGTAAGCCTGTGGTACCTATAAACAATCCGCGTTTATGCAGGATGCTATTATTGTTTCTTTCATTCTTTCTTTGAAATAGAAATATAAAACCCATTAATATACTAATATTTATAAAGAAAATAGTGGTGCTAAATTGCCCCATTGTCAGACCGAAACCGATTGCGGAGACAGCAACCAGACCGCCAAGAATAGTGCCGATACTTTCTGCACCATGAAAACGGTTGATTAAACTCTGTCCACATGTCTTCTGCACATCAAGCGCTTGAACATTCATACAAGTATCTGTCCATGCATCAAAGATACCAAACAGAAAAAGTAATAATGCTATTTCATACCACGATGATGCAAATGGTATTAAGGAAATGCAAATAATAAATAGAATGAATGTTATATTAGTTGCCCAGAACTGCCCAAGGAAACTAATTATATTGCTAGAAATTAGCCCGAATATTATGGCTCCGGCTGGAATTGCCGATATTGTCATGCCAACCATAGAGTTACTCATATTTAAATTTTCTTTTATGTAGGGAATCCAAGGTACCAGGCTGGCGTATGCAATACCATGAATGAAGAAAAGTAATGATAAAGTAATCTTTTGTTTTTTTTCATATTTTTAATATTCATTTTTTATTTTTTCAATATGGATTTATTATTATCATATGTAATTAAAATCAAATCCTAATATGTTTCTATAGCCATCACCTAACGATGGTTCTTTTATTTTTATAGGTGTTACTTTATGCCAGATGGTGGAGTTTTTATCTACATGAAGTAAACCTTCGCCACATTCTAATATATGAGTTTTAATAAATTCTTTTTTCTCCGTACAATAAAGCTTGCTGGCTCCGCCATCAATATTGTATTTATCGATCACGAGTGCCGACACAATATAATCACTTCCATCTTGATGTAGACCTTCGGGTGAATTACTGACGAATCTTTCCAACTGGCTAATAATTAATGAAACCTGATGACAGGTTACGCCAATTTTCCTCACTTTTATGTGTGGTTCACATTCACATACTATGCCTACCAGTCTTTTGATAAGTTGCTTTAGTTCTGGGGAGTGACTTATTGCTGAATCCATTGGTGGGAATCTGCGCACAAGTTTTCTTAAATCTGTAGAATGATCAGCATCTTGTGTAAAAGAACTCAGTGCCGGTAACTCAATGACATTTACTTCCCACTGATGATTAACCCATTCTGTAATAAAACGGCTCATCCCTCGTTTCCTAAAAGGCCGATAAGAATAGAATACTTTTTTTTCTTTCTCGGACAAACCGGTTATACATTTTTCGATATACTCAGGTACTGATATATCATCCAGATAATATTGTGCCTCGGACAGGATCCTCTGTTTATCTTGAGGGTATTTTCTCATCAAAAATCTTAACTGAGATAACTTAGTATCATTGTTATCCCATGCTAATAATTCAAATGAGAATGCTTTTCTAAGTGATGCTATATCTATTCCAAACTCATTAATATTAAACTTAACTATCTTGTATTTAACTCCCATAATATTTATATCCTGTTTCCATGTAATTCAAACGCTGAATAAAACCAATGAAATCATAAAGATTCATATGAGTGAATAATCGACTTTATTATGTAATTTTGAATTGGTTTTTCTCTTCTATGTTTTTATATATCAAAGATTTCATTTCGGCAAGTTTTTATAAAGTATACGGATCTGGATATTAAGCGAATTATATTTAATCAATCTTTATGGGTGAGTGACGTGCGAACTTACAGAACTAGCTAAATAGTATAGGTAATCAGTCTAATTTAAGTTTACCTGTTAGCTATAAGATTTAAGAAATAGTCTATCAACAATTTTGAACCGAGAGTTACAGCGATTAGAGAGAATTGAGAGAGAATCTAACAGTAGCGTTATTTTTAGCTAAAGAAGTGATAAATCCAGCGAGTTATCAGGATGCGCAGGATAATAGTATTGCAGCCGAAATTATTTCTTGGATGGGGATATCAATAGTCACGTCGATTTCACTTTTGGAACCGATATTTTATCGTTGCGATATTATTACCTAAAATTGCAGTGATATTTACTTCCCTTACAGTGATATCACTGTACCGACTAAGTTAAATATAACACTTTACAGGTTGGTGGTATTTAATAGCTGATTGAGAAAATGATCCAGTGCTCCAGCTATAAGTGTTCACTTTATTTATAATTTTCCCGAATTGGACGATTTATTAACTTCTAAGTCGATAATGATTCGCCGCCCTTAAATTGGCTGATATCAAGCCGGTGAAGAGTTACTTTTCGCCACAATGTGGTACGGCCGATTCCCAATAAGGTTGCCATTTCATTAAGCTGGCCCTGGCACACCAGCGCCGCCCGAATAATGGCCTGCCTTTCCAGTTCTTGCAGCGATAATACAGGTTGAGGTTGTGGCATATCAGGTTCCAGCAGCAGTTTTTCCCCCAGCAGGTGTTCCGGCAAGTCGTTGAGATGGATGCTGTTATTGCGACAGGCCATTGCCGCTCGCTCTACCACGCTTTTCAGCTCTTGATCGTTACCCGGCCACGGATATTGACGCAACTGGCGCATAACGCTGTCATCTGGTTGATACTGGCAGTGGAAGTGCTGCCCTAAGCTCGCCAGCGTATGTTGTACCAGCAGTGGGATATCCTGTTGGCGTTGGCGCAGCGGCGGAATATGTAATTCAAAAGATTGCAGCGTATAGAACAACTGGCGGCGAAAATGGCCTTGTTTCACCAATAGCGGCAGGTCTGCACCGGTGGCGGTAATAATTCGCACATCGACTGGGATCACCCGATTGGAGTTAATCCGCATGACCATGCCGGTTTTAACGATTTGCAGCAGCGCAGATTGCATCTCTGGCGACAGATATTCGACCTGCTCCAGGTACAGTGTACCGCCGTTAGCCAGCTCAAATTTACTGGGTTGGCCCGATTCCCCTTCGATGGCGTCACTACCAAGAAATTCCCGCGCCATAAGATTTTGCGGTAATGCCTGACAATTCAATACGATATAAGGGCCATCAGCGCGATCACTGGCATTATGGATTGCCTGCCCCAGTTGTTGCTTACCCACGCCTTCTTCGCCGTGCAGTAAAATCGGGTGACGGCCTTTAGCTGCTTGCTTGCCATAACGAACCAAGCGGCGCATCTCCAGCGAGGCTACCGGCATGTCATCAAATGTATAGCTGGCTCGCCCTAATTGGCTATGAACCATTCGCCTCAGTAATTCTTGCGGATGCAGTAAGGCAATGAAACCGCAACGGTCACCGTCTGGAATGGGTTTGAGCGTTAGCAGCGCGGAAATAAATTGCTGCTGATTTTCAAAAGTGACTTCCACATGGCTAAGTGGGTTGCGATGCAAAATAGCCTGGGTCAGTAACGCGGGCAAGGTGAGTAAATCGGTGACCGGCTTACCTAAACTATTGGTTTCATCGAGTTGTAAAATGGCGGCAGCGCGACGATTGAGATACAACAGGCAGCCGCGCTGATCCCACGCCATAACCCCATCTTCAACCCCATCGAGCAGGGCATTGAGTTCATTTAAATGACGGTTGGTTTCTGCCAGCAGGGAGTCGGCGTGAAGATAATTGCCAATTTCGCGGGCAATGGCTAATGTCAGCGGCAGGTCACTGGCGGCGTTATCTACCAGCTTGCTGCCCAAAACGATTACGGCCTGTTGACGGCCACTGTTATCATAGACTGGCGTGGCGCAAAATTGCCACGAATGCAGCGCCTGCTTAAAATGCTGCTGCCCACTGACTTGTATCGGATTGCCTTCAGCAATCGCCAACGCCGGAGCATTGGTGCCGATCAGCCCTTCAGCCCAGTAACTGCCGCAATCAATACCCAATTCACGTAACTGATTTAGAGTTTGCGGGTGACCGCATTGCCACAAGGTACAGCCACTTTCATCCAGAATCAGCAGTACGCAATGACGTGATTCCATGTATTCGTAGGCATCTTCCAATGCGGCCTGCCCGAGCACCAACAAGTCATTTTTACGCTGACAAATAGACTGAAATGTCGCGCCCGCAGCCCGGTGGGGCGCGCGCCATTGCTGAGCCTGCATCAGTTTCTGGCAGCGCTGCCAGGATCCCGCCAGCGCGGGGGTGGTGGCAGGTAGCCTCGTGTTACTCATTGAGCGCTTTGGAACCCGGATGCCGCCAATGAATTTGACCCGGCAGAATCAGCCGGTTTTGTGCCAATGGCGTCTCGTCGATCAAGGCAGTGACCATCTCGAAGCTATGACGTGCCAAGCCCTGACAATCCTGAGCGATGGTATCTATTCTCAGCGGCAAGCAATCAAACAGATAGTGATCGTCGAAACTGCACAGATGAATGTCGCTGCCCATTAGCTGATGTTGATTGAGGTAACGTAACACCCCTTCCAATAAGCCACAGGCGGCGGTAAACACCGCTTTCGGCGGGCGGCCTAGTTGCGCGCAGAGTTGGGCTATCATTTCATAACCGGAGCTTGGCAGATAATGCCCATTAAGGAGCCATTCCGGGCGGCACTCAACGCCAGCTTGTTGTAACCCTAACTGGAAACCGGCTAAGCGGTCACGGGTAGGGGAGATTCGTGGCTGGCCGCCGAGAAAGTAAAATTCATCAGGATGCTGGCGCGCGATATTTTCAACCAATGTGGCCGTTGAAGCGACAGAGTCAGTGATAACCAGCGGCAAGTCTGATTCACCAATCAACCGGTCCATCTGGACGACCGGCAGACGGGCATTAATTTTTTGATATTCAGCGTCATTGAGCTGGCTGGAGGCGACAATCAGGCCATCTACCTGACGTTGTACCAGGCTGTTCACTGCCATCATCTCCTGACCGGGATTCTCATCGGTACAGGCGATCAGCAGTTGCAGCCCGGCTTCGCGACACCGCATTTCCAGCTCGCGGGAAATCAGCGCGAAGCCGTGGTTGGTCATCTCTGGCACCACGAAACCCAGAGTGTGGCTCCGGGTTGAACGCAGTGAGCGGGCGTGAAAGCTGGGCTGATAGTTATGTTCATTAGCTAACGCAATAATACGATCCCGCGTTTCGTCTGAAACACGATATTCCTTACTACGCCCATTGAGCACCAGACTGGTGGTCGATTTCGACACCCCCGCCAGTTTAGCAATATCATTAATGGTAATTCGTTTATGATTTTTCACAGGGTGCATCGGTCGCCTTGAAAGATAACTCATTCTAACATGGGCGAAGACAACAACCAGTGTTGCAGACACAGTTCGGCATTTCCTTTGAAGATGGCGTGTGGTTGCCCGCTCGGGAAGTAACTACAGGTCATCACCCCCTCGCCCTGATTGATAAAGATTTCTATGCTGCAACGATCGCACAACAGTTGTAATTGTTGCAAATTACCGCGCCAGTAGCGGGATTCCTGCAATCCAGTGCGCAAATTGCGACGGCTTAGGGTGATACGCTCGCCATCCCATTCCAGTACTAATGTACCGCCCAATTCAAGAACAAAGGGGGCAGTGATATCCACGATGATTTCGGCACTGCTGATGGGCAGCGCGGGGGCGTCTGTAGCGCTGCCTTGCCATTGGCACGGTTCCCGACGTAATACTTGCAATTCGCGGGCCGGCTGTTGGATAACCTTCCCATTAACTAAACTCAGCTCGCGTGGGCAGGTCATGGTATGTATCCAGCCATAAGCGACCGTCGGTTTATACAGCTCATCTTCATCCGGAATGCCCATCCAGGCGAACAGCAGGCGGCGGCCATCGGCCGCCAGGGTAGTTTGTGGCGCGTAAAATTCGAAACCGGCATCTAACTCGTGGAAATCCTGATGGCTGAACTGTGCTTGCATATAATCTAATTTGCCCAGCAGATAACCGGCCTGAAAGGTATTACGGCAGCGCTCGGCCTTAGCAGGAAGCCCCTGGGGGCAGAAGAGAAGCACCTCCTGACCGCTTAATGTGAACAGGTCGGGGCATTCCCACATATAGCCGAACGGCCCTAGCCCGCCAAGGCCGGAACCGGCGATTTCCCCCAAGTTATGCCATTGATGCAAATCATCAGAACGCAACAGCAGCACTTTGCCCTGCATCAGCCTATCCTGCGCGCCTAACACCATGTACCACTGGCCGTCATGCCGCCACACTTTCGGATCACGGACATGGCCGGTATAGCCTGCGGGGAGGGGCAATATCGGTCCCAGCTTGTCGAATTCACCCTGTGAATTCTCCTGCGCCAGACATTGAAACGCGGTGCGAGAACCATCGGGATATTTCACATTACCGGTATAAATTAGGGTGATACGCCCCCCGACAATAACGGCAGAACCAGAATAACAGCCGTGACTTTCGTATTCCTCACTGGGAACCAGCGCCACAGGTTGATGTTCCCAGTGAACCAGATCGGTACTGCGCCAATGGCCCCAATATTTGCTACCGTGGCGGCAATCCAGCGGGTTCCATTGGTAAAATAAATGATAGTAACCAGCATGATAAATGAACCCATTTGGGTCATTCAGCAAGCCAATAACTGGTGACAGATGCCATTCTGGTCGATGCGGGTCTTGCGATGCGCGAACCTGACCGCGCATCACTGCCAGCGTGAGATGTTTCAACAAACGGGCTTCTTGCATTATTCGCTGTCCGTTTTGTATTTAAGTAGCAGAGAGATAATAAATGCCGTACCGAAGGCTATTACCAATCCAATCAGATAGTGAATAATTGAACTGCCTTGCACGATAGCAATGCCTGGGATACCGGTTAAGCCCACCGCCGTCATGTTGACATGATTCGCCACCACCCATGCCCCTCCTAATGCCCCCCCAGCCAGTGCAGCGAGGAACGGCTTGATAAAACGCAAGTTAATACCAAAAATTGCCGCTTCAGTGATCCCTAACATGGCAGAGAATGCTGATGGGATGGCAATGGCTTTGATTTTGGCATCGCGGGTTTTAAAGTAAACCGCCAGGCAAGCTCCCCCCTGCGCCACATTTGCCATCGACCAAATTGGCAGCAGGAAGTTAACACCGATATTCGGGTTACCCAGCAGCCCGGCTTCGATAGCATGAAAGCTGTGGTGGATACCGGTTATTACGATGACGGAATAGAGGCCGCCAAAGAGCAACCCGGCCAGCCATCCGGCGTGAGTAATCAGTGTGCTGAGTAGCAGCGAGATACCATCACCCAGCACCCGACCGGCAGGGCCGATGAATAACAGCGCAACGAAACCGGTAATGATCACGGTCAGAAAGGGCGTGAGAATCAAGTCCAGCGCATCCGGGATCATTTTGCGCAGGCGTTTTTCCAACAGACTCATAAACCACACCGCCAGAAGCACCGGGAACACGGTGCCCTGATAGCCAATCATCGCCACCTCCATGCCAAAGAAACTCATGGTATGGAAACCGCCCGCGACGCCCCAGGCATTCGTCAACGCAGGGTGAGTCAGAATACCGCCCAGTGTCGCGCCCAGATAAGGGTTGCCGCCAAACTCTTTAGCTGCGGTAAAACCAATTAAGATCGGCAGGATGATAAAGGCGGCGGAGCTGAACATGTCCAACATGATAAACAGCGCGCTGTCGGCATCGGCCCAGCCATAGGTTTTCACCATGCCAAGCAAGCCCATTAACAGGCCGGATGCCACGATAGCTGGAATTATCGGGACAAAAATATTGGATAGCAGGCGAGCAATACGCTGAAAAGGATTCAGTTTCCGCGCTGCCGCATCGGCGGCTTCAGATTTACTGGCTTCGTTTATATCTGCTACTTTAATAAATTCGGCATACACTTTATTGACTAATCCGGTGCCGAAAATGACCTGTAATTGCCCTGCATTACTGAAACAACCTTTGACGCCATCAAGTTTTTCTATTGCCGATTTTTGCACCAAAGAGTCATCGGCTAAAACCAAACGCAGGCGAGTGGCACAGTGTGCTGCGCTGACGATATTCTCTCTATCACCCAGCAATGGCAGCAGAGCCTTTACGGTCTCATTGATATTCATTATATCCCTCGCAAATGCATTCCAATTCCTGCGTGCCGAGCGTCGCTGTGGCCGCAGGTTGTATTGGTTGTTGTTTCCCACCGTGGGAAGGGGTTAGAACCAGGTTTCCATCTGGATGCCGAAGTTCCATTGCCCGCCAGCCGCAAAGTCATTTTTACCGAAAGCATCATCTTTGGCGTAGTTATCCAGATCGCGGCTCCAATCCATATAAGTGGCAAAGACACGTAGTTCTGGGCGGCTGAAGAAGTTACTGATATCACCGGCTTTAAAGGTCGGCGCGAAGGTCAATTTATAGAAACCGCCGCTAACTTTGTGATAATCCTTATAGCCTTGTGGCTCCAGATTCATGTATTGATAACTGCCTTCATAAGCCAACGCGAAGTTTTCCGTGATTTCCTGAATGAGACGGGCGTTGAATGTCACCCACTTATAGCTGTCGCCCTCGACGTAGCGATCTTGGCTTTGCTGCGCCAGTATCGCTGGGGCCAGCCGCCAGTTTTTACTCAGCGCGGTGGTGCCGTAAGTGGCTAAACGCCAGGTATCTGCGCCGCTGGTCAGATTACCATCGGCACCAATAGATTTAACTTCAGCCCCCAAGCCGCGGCCGTAGAGCAACGCCGTTTTCGAAGTACCGTCGCGCAGGCCATAGAAGCTGTCGCCGTGGTAAGCCAACATGCTGTGGATACCTTTATCTGCTGCATGTGTATTGACCGTTTCACCGCTATTTTGCCGAGCCTCGTTATCTTTGGCGCGCAACCCGCTGACCATCCACTGGAATGGGCCGGAATAGTTATTAGCGCTGAAAATATAGCTCTGAATATCACTATTCACATTCTCGATTTCGCCGTAGTTTCGGCCATACAACGAGAAGTTGCTCTTCAGATTATCTGTCCATTTGATGTCATAGATACCGCCCCCAGTACCGGCGAGGAACACCACGTCCGAATCCAGCCAGTGAATATCAAAGTTATCACGGTCAAAACGCTTACCGGCCCACAGGGTACTGTCTTTGAAAATGCCATTAAAAGTAGGGAGGGTACCCAACTCAACAAATGCCTGACGTATATTGAGATCACTGCTGTCTGCGGTCCAGTCGTTGTAGCTGCGTTGACCATCAGCCATCATGACTTTAAAGCGGGTTGTTGCACCGTTTTCCAGCCGCTGCTTTTTCTCCAGATTCACTTCAACATAGGTATCGGGTTCATTGCCTAAACGACCAATCGCCCCACCGGTGCTACCTGCCGGTGACACATAAGGGCCACCCTGTGTCCCGGTGCCGGAGTCATTCATCAGCAGGCCGGAACGGGCATAACCGTGGAATTCAAAACCGTTATCGCCCTGCGTTTTACTTTCTAACGGCTCTGTACGTTTAGCAACCTGAACGATTTTCTCTTCCGCTTGCTGCGTTCTGGTTTCTAGTTTTTGTGCCTGTTTTTCAGCAATTTCGGCGCGTACTTCTGCATTTTTCGCACGTTGCTCTGCGTGTTGCAATCGCTGCTCCAACGCATTAAGGCGGGCTTCGATATCACTATTTGAAACTGAAGATGGTGAGGCTGCTAAAGTTGTTGTGGCTGTATAAGAAAGAATAAGTCCTATTGATACAGCAAGATAGCTTGGTTTTATCATCATTTTTATATCACTCGGTATGTGATTGATTGTATTTTTGCTAAATAGCTAAACCGGTTTTTCTGGGCTAACATTAGGGAGATTATTTCCGATTAGCAAAACATTTTGCTAACCCGATTCAGCCAATGTGATCCAAGCTACAGATTGAATGATTTTGTCACGGAGAAAAGGCACAAGAGGGCGAGCCGGACGCTATTTTTGAGCACCCGGTGAGGAATTAAAGGATTAAGGATTAAGTTGCAGGAAATGCGCCAGCGCTGTGGCATTGGGTAAGGCTGTCATCGCCCCTTTAGCGGTGGTCGCCAGCGCACCACAGGCTTGTGCTTGATCGATAACCGCAGCCAGATCTATACCTTGATACCAATGGGGGGACTGCGCCAGCGCAGTCAGCAGACCGGCCACAAACGCGTCACCAGCCCCGGTGGTATCGATGGGGGTGATTTTTCGGCTTGGGTATTTTTGCAAACGATGGCGGTTATGTAGCCAAACGCCCTCTGCGCCCAACGTCACCAGCAGTAACTTACAGGAATAATCCGCCATAAACCGCGTCATCGCGGTAGCGATATCGTTATGAGGGCAGATAAAGTTCAGCTCCTCCAATGACAGTTTTACTACGTCTGCCAGTGCCAACGCTTGTTGCAGACAGGGGAGTAGTTCCTCTGGTTGACGCCAGATATCAGCACGAATATTGGGATCAAAACTGACCCATCCACCGGCAGATTTAATTCGACGCATTGCCTCAAATGCGGTGCTGCGACAGGGTTCCCGGCTCAGTGCGATAGAGCATAGGTGCAACCATTGATGTTGTTTAAATTCTGGTAAATCAGTCGGTTGTAGGAATAGATCTGCACTCGGTGTCACCATGAAGGTAAAGGTGCGCTCACCGTGCTGGTCTAAATCTACGACCACCGTTGAGGTATGGTGCTGTGAGTCCAGCGCCATAGCGCGGGTATCCACATTCTCCTGTTGCAATACTTGCTGCATAAAGTGGCCAAAACTATCGTCTCCGACACGGCCAATAAACGCACTTTTTCCACCTAAACGGCTAATGCCAACCGCTACATTGGCAGGCGCGCCGCCGGGACATTTAAGATAGCTATTTGAATTTTCAGGTACTAAATCGATAACGGCATCGCCTAAAACCCAAATTGTATTTTCCATGACAAACCCCTATTTTCTCCCATTTTGTTGATAGCTAAATTAGAAGAATCGGTTTAGCAAAGCAATAAAATAATCTGTTATAAGAAAAAACAGTGGCAGAAACAGGTATTCATTTATTGCATTAAATGATATTAATTATCATTATCATTAATTACTTGGTAAGGTATCTTTCATGTTTGGTCGTGTTATTGTCAGGTTTTTGGCATTAAAGAGGTACTGCAAATACGGCATTCATTACCATGAAAGGTACCTCTGTTAGGCTATTTTTAACCATAAGTTATACGTTGCCATATTGTGCTGCGACTCTAATCAATGATAACGGTGCTTTCTGATTAAATTCGTTGCATATAATTACAACCTATTGATTTAAGGAAGAATGTAGAATGATTATTGGATATAGATACATGGCGATAATACCTTGTAATCACAGCGGGAAAGACAAGCAAGTTGTGAGCGAAACACCCTCTACATCTGCTGATATTCAGAGGCAGTCTGAGCTGATTAAAGATAAAACAGGTATTGTTCCCGCGCATCTGCTTCGATTACAGCGAGCCGCCTGTGAACTTAATTGTATTATTGCTATTCGCCCGGTAGATAGGTTGGCAACAGAGCTGATTGAAGCAGGCCATCCTACTAAGGGTTTCCATATTAAGGGAAAAAGTGCCTCTTGGGGTGGGCAGGCTGGTTTTATCTGTGTAGACCAACGTTTTAGTAAGTTGGAGAATGAATCAGATGAACGCATCGCTAAATTCAACGAACAAGTGCGGCAGTGCATCAGTGATGGGGATGCTGTGGCTGTGCCGCTGGTTGTGACACAAAGCCGTCTCCAGACTTTATTGTACAGTGGTGCCATAGACCAGATTCCGCTCGAAAACCCCGATGGAATTCTCAGCCTGCAAGCCAGAGGTCTTAGCGATAAGAGTTATGCATTTGAAGCGAAGAAGTTATCGGGCAAGGGGGAAGTTCGATACCAGATTTTCCATAATGGCAAATCGATTGAAGTATTAGCGCCTACTATCAATGCATTACCCTTTACTGCCGATTATGATTTGCTGATGGTAGCCCCTCATATCAGTGATTTGGGTTCACAGGATAACTTACCCGTACCTGATGTTGCGCACCACGTATTTCGCCGACGGATAGATAAGTATAGCAAGCGGCCAGATGCGCCTGAGATACGCCAAGACTATGATAACCCGGCCAGTTTTTATCGCAAGGAAGACGGTGAGATTGGGAATGCATCGGAGCGCGTTCGTCAGATGATCCCGTACCTCAACGAGGCAGTCGTCGGCGATGGTGAAAAGGTGATTCATCATAATGTTGACTCCTCTAGCCCTGCTTCTGATCCGGCGGCCAATTATCCGGCAACCTTTATATTGCCAGTGCGGATCGGGCGTTTTGACGAGTTGTGTGTCATAGAAAATAAGGACGAATTGAGAGAGTTTGTGACCGAGGCTAAAAGGCATGGATACCATATGGTGATGAATCCTTTATGGGAACCTGACCTGCTTCAGATTCGTAATCCGCACTTTGAAGAAATGAGGCGTGAATTAATCTTAAAACTATAGTTTCAATAAGTTGAAGCTTTCTTTCTTGTTTACAGAAGAGCACGCGCGCTGTTGAAGTGGGAAAGGAAGTGCCCGGCAGATAGGAAATATCGGTAAATGAAATAGCACAATAACGCGATTAGGTATGATATAGGCTGGGTCTGCCGACTCATAAAGTGAGAGTCTGGGTCTCTATCTATGATGTTGAATAATAATCATTATTAATGTATTTGTTGATATTAAACTGTTTACTAAAAGTTTTAACGTGAATATTGGCGCTATCCACTCAGATAAATTTTATTTACCTATGGAAGATTTGGAGACTTATTGTTGTTTATGGTATGTGACTATTTAATAACGTAATAAGAGTGGAATATAATATCGGAGTATTGTGCTCAACTATTAATATACTAAAATAATAGCCAGGCAGACCTATAAGTCTGCCATTGATATTTTTTCAGGGTGACAATTCAACTTTTGATAGTTTTTTTCCGGCAAACGCAACTTTATTGCGGCCATCTTTTTTAGCCCGATAAAGTGCTTCATCAGCGGCTTTCAGTGATGAGGCCAAATCATAAGCCAGCAGTGGTGATATGCCGGCACTCAAGGTTACAGTCGTTGAGACTTTATGGTTGAAAACATGCGGAATATCAAGGCTTAAAACCCTTTGCCGCACTCGTTCAGCTAACTGGCTGGCATACTCTTCGCTCACATGTGTCAGTAATACCAGAAACTCTTCTCCACCATAACGCACCACAATATCCCGCGAGCGCACAGCATCACGGATGGCTGCGGCTACTCGCACTAAAGCCTGATCCCCCATAGTGTGGCCATAGTTGTCGTTATAGGCTTTAAAATGGTCGATATCGAGCAGCAATACGTAGTGATTTCCGGGTGATTGGGACAATAACGTTTCGAGTTTATTTTCCAGCCCACGGCGATTATACAAACTGGTCAGCGGATCTATCATGCTTAAATCGCTGAATTTCTCCCTCTCATTATAGAGGCGAGCGACCAGTTTTCGGGTAAAGTCATCGCTACGGCGCAGCATCAAATGATGTAAAGAGAAGCCAATCAACGGCAGCATAATCGTGAATAAGATTCGGAAAATGTTCTGGAAATCATCAAGTAAAATAACAGTTAATGCAGACGGTGCTGTGTGCAGGCAAAAAGCGAGAAAGTTATCAGACAGGGCAATGGTGCTGATAAAGAAAATCATAAACAAGCTAAGTAATAAGTAATTATTTTCATTACCACCCAGATATTCGTATTTGAGAATGATTTGCCACGCCCAAAGCATACCCATGATGATTGAAAATAAATTCAGTTTATCGACATAATTCTTCGAAATAAAAATAAAATAAGCGACAGCACTCAAGCTGATAATCGCGATCAGCACAACCGGTAATGTGATTGCGGGTGTTTTAGGTGATGGTAATATCATGCTAAAAATAGATGACGATGCATTGAGGAATAGAAAGAGTAGCAAAGAGAGCCGATGCTTACTTTTAAGAAGCTGATCGTAGGAATGGCTATTCATATTCAGTTCACTCTGCATAATGTCGTGCTGTCTGTAGACAAATAAACAATATCCTCATGAAGCCGAATTATTTAGGCATCACGATAAATAGTTTTTCTGAGTAATTATTTTTTCTGAAGCGTCTTGGTGCTTTTTTAGGAATTTTCTTAATCAAAATTACCATTTTTCGACCAGTCTGTCATCATGATGTCGATCAACTAAGCAAAATGATACATATATCGAGAAAAGGCACCCGACCTATCCCCATAAAAACCATCTGGGAATAGCGTTCTTCCAACCTGAAACTTCTCTCTGTGGAAGACAACAACATGGTGCAGATTGCTACAGAGTGATATATGATATTAGTTATCATTATCACTTGGGTGTCTGTCATTATGATTACAGCCAGATTAGCAGCTTACCGTTCGTGGGGGGTTATTGGGGGCTTGAGCCGTGGAATGTCCAGTGGGTGGGGGATATTGCTGCCTTTTGCTTTGCTACCGCTACTGGGATGGGCTGAGCTTACTGTTGGTCAGTTACGAATCCTGATAGTTCTCGCTATGTTGGCCACCATTAGCATGTTGTATCATGCACGGCTACGGCATTTTCTGTTGCTGCCATCATGTCTGGCGCTATTAAGTGGTTTGACGGCGGTGTTAATGCATAGCGAGATATACTGATATAACCGATTGAATTCTGAGGGGATATTGTCAAATGCAGGTGATTGCTATGGTTTTGAAATCATCGTGGTGCGAAGGGAGGGACTTGAACCCTCACGTCCGTAAGAACACTAACACCTGAAGCTAGCGCGTCTACCAATTCCGCCACCATCGCCCAAATGATTTCTTACTGCTTATACCGGTCATACTTCAAGCTGCATGTGCGTTGGCCGCCTGCCTGCAACTCCAATTATTTTGGGTATATCTTGAAAAGAGTGAAACTTAGGATTTATATCACCAGCTTGGTGCGAAGGGAGGGACTTGAACCCTCACGTCCGTAAGAACACTAACACCTGAAGCTAGCGCGTCTACCAATTCCGCCACCATCGCATGTGCTGTGCAATATAAATCTATACCTTTCGTATTTGAAACCGCAAGGGTGCTAGCGGCAACTCTCATTACTGTGGGCATATACTACAAGTCGCTTAAAAAGACTGTTTGGTGCGAAGGGAGGGACTTGAACCCTCACGTCCGTAAGAACACTAACACCTGAAGCTAGCGCGTCTACCAATTCCGCCACCATCGCGTACCGAAACATGACTTTTATATAGCAACTACGGAGGCGAATTCTAGAGATTTTCACGTTCAGGTCAATACTTATTTCCCCTAAGCGGGACGTTTGCTGTAAAAAGCGCCATATGTTGATCAATTGATTTGATTAATGGCACTTTTTTCATTTTATACTCCGGACTGCCTATCTCGTAGCATGGGAGGATAATGGGCGAATAACTCAACGAGCCAGTCAATCAGTACTCTGACTCTGGGAGCTAAAAAACGCCCTGGTGGAAACATGATAAACAGCGGCATCGCCGGTGGAGGGCAGTGGGGCAGGATTTCAATTAACTCGCCTTGTGCCAATTGGCTTTGAATACCTGGAGTGGGGGCTTGAATCAGCCCCAAACCTGCAACGCCGGCTGCAATATAGGCATCAGCACCACTGACACTCAAAATACCGGGTAATACGCGGGATTCAATTTTCCCCTGCTGGACAAACTCCAACGGATAATCGCGGTTATGAAAGCGTGAGAAATACCCCACCGCTTGATGACCTGCCAAATCGTCCAGCGATGTTGGCACCCCCTGTTTTGCCAGATACGCCGGTGACGCACAGGTGATTTGCGGTTGCTGACCAATATTACGCACCGCTAATTGCTCATCATGGGGCAGCCAGGCTCGTAATACGCAATCAACGCCTTCACGCATCAGATCAATGGTGCTGTCGTTGGCCCCGAGCATTAACGTAATGTGTGGATAGCGCTGATAAAAATCACTCAGCGCTGGGATGACCACATTACGGGCCAGCGAATGTGGCATATCAATGCGCACTTTGCCCTCAGGTTGCAGCCGCTGATGGCTGAACAGCGAATCTGCTTCTTCAAACGCCGACAGTAATTGCAGGCAGCGCTGGTAATACAGTGTGCCTTCAGCGGTGATATTCACCTGTCGGGTGGTGCGCACCAATAAGCGAACCCCTAGCCGCTGTTCTAGTCGTTTCAAGGTATGGCTAACGGTTGCCCGTGGTAATTGCAGCTTTTCTGCTGCGCGACTGAAACTGCCCAATTCAACAATGCGAACAAATATCCGCATCGCCTGTATTTGGTCCATGAATGCGCCCGCCTATTGTTGGTGTTTTTTGAACAGTGATGAGCAATCTGCATTATTTATCTTTCCTCGCTAAACAACCACACTTTCTTCTGACATCACTAACGGGGAATATCACAATGCAACAACGTCAATTAGGTTCGAACGGCCCGCTCGTCTCAGCGCTGGGGCTTGGCTGCATGGGGATGAGTGATTTTTACTCCACCAATCAGGATGTGAATGAATCCATTGCCACGCTGCATCGGGCGTTGGAGTTGGGCGTCACGCTGCTGGACACTGCGGATATGTATGGCCCGTTTACCAATGAAGAGTTGGTTGGAAGAGCCATTAAGGGCAAGCGTGAACAGGTCTTTCTGGCGACAAAATTTGGTATCGTGCGTGACCCGGCAGACCCGACGGTGCGAGGTGTCAGTAGCCGCCCTGACTATATTCGTCAGTCGGTTGAGGGTAGCTTGAAGCGGCTGGGCGTTGAGGTTATTGACCTTTACTATCAGCACCGTGGTGACCCCAGTGTGCCAATTGAAGATGTGATTGGCACGATGGCGGATTTAGTCACTGCGGGCAAAATTCGTTATATTGGGTTGAGTGAAGTCTCAGCGGCAACATTAGAGAAGGCCCATCAGGTGCATCCGATTACTGCGGTGCAAAGTGAGTACTCACTGTGGACTCGCGATGCGGAGAGTTCTGTGCTGGCCGCCTGCGAACGTTTAGGTGTGGGTTTTGTGGCTTATAGCCCGCTGGGGCGAGGTTTTCTAACCGGTGCTATTCGCCACCCGGAAGACTTGGCTGCTGACGATTTTCGTCGCCATAACCCACGGTTTCAAGGTGATAATTTTACCCTGAATCTGGCTCTGGCTGATGCGGTGGTTGAAATGGCTGGCGAAAAGGGGATTAAACCATCGCAACTGGCACTGGCATGGGTGTTGGCGCAGGGGAAACACATTGTGCCGATCCCTGGGACTAAACGGCGTGCTTATCTGGAAGAGAATCTGACGGCATTAGCGGTGGTGCTTAGCGCGCAGGAGCTGGCGGCGCTTGATGCGGTATTCCCATTCCATGCCGCAGCGGGTGAACGCTACGGCGCGGAAGGGATGAGTCATCTTAACGCCTGATATTAACGTTTTTTCTTAGCATCTCGTGGCGGGCGGCCAACAGTTGCTTGATAGACCTTAAAACGGCCATTTTGCGCCAGCACTTCATGGCTGCCAAACGCGGCATCCAACAGTGCAGGGTAAGGCAAGAACGAGTTCGCCACGATCCGCAATTTACCGCCAACATGCAGATGCGCGGTAGCACCTCGGATCAGCATTTCAGCCGCCGTCAGGCTGGTTTGAATCCCATCATGGAACGGTGGATTGGAGATAATCATCTCGAAGCGGCCTTTAATGTCAGTGTAGACATTGCTGGCAATCACTTGCGCGTCGATGTTATTCGCCGCCAATGTTGCCCGGCTGGCTTCAATAGCTGCCGCAGATACATCGCTGAGTGTCCATTTGATTTTTGGCGATTGCTGCGCCAAAACAGAGGCTAGCACCCCGGCACCACAGCCGAGATCCAACACGCTGCCTTTAAACGGTTCGCTGAAAGTAGACAGCAACAGATGGCTGCCTGAATCCAGTGAGTCACGGCTGAAGACACCTGGCAAGGTTTTGACTGTCACGTCACCGACCTGATAACTACCCCACCAGGCATCGGCATCAAATTCAGGCTGCTTATCCAAACGGCCATGATACAAGCCACAGCGACGGGCACTGTCTATTTTGGTCAACTGGGCGAAATCAGACAGCATTTCTTCTGCGCTACGTACACCGCTACGGTTTTCGCCCACCACAAAGATATCGGTGCCGACCGGCAGTAGAGAAAGCAGATTGGCTAACTGGAATTGGGCTTCTTGCTTGCTTTTTGGCCAGTAGTAAATCAGCGTATCGCAGCTAGCCACAATTTCGGTAGTCGCCAAAAGACCGAATTGCACATTCTCTTCCAGCGTATTGCTCAGTAATTGCCAGTGGTGATATTGATTGGTGTGAACCCGTATCCCGGCTGCTTCAAACTGCGCTGGCAGCGCATCTTGTAAATCACCGGCGAACAATACGTGGCGGGCTATAAATTCATCACTATGGCGCAGTATTACTTCACTGGCTGGGGTTAATGCTGACATCAGTCGTTGGCTCCTTAAGAATATGATCGGGGATTATAGAGGTTTGTTGGCGCATGTTCGATGGGTTTGCTAGCATAGCGTCGAATTAAGGGGCAGTCTGACAGGAAATAGCATGGCATCGAGACGAGACTTGCTGTTACAACAGCTAGGCATCACGCAGTGGACATTGCGCCGCCCGGCTGTTTTGCAGGGTGAAATTGCAATACGTCTGCCCGAAGATACCCGCCTGCTAATTGTGGCACAGCAGTTACCTGAACAGGATGACCCCTTACTGTACGATGTGTTACACAGCCTGGGGTTAACTCCCCGTCAAGCTTATGCGCTGACGCCGGAACAGGTGGAGATGTTGCCACAAGATACGCAGTGTAACAGTTGGCGATTGGGTATCAGCGAACCGCTTGCGGTCGTGGGTGCGCAGTTACATAGCCCGGCTCTGACCGGACTTTATCAAGACGCGAGCGCGAAGCGCGCACTTTGGCAGCAGATTTGTCATCATGAAGCAGATTTCTATCCTGACGCCAGCCGATCTGGCCACAGCGTATAAAATTGAACAAGCCAGCCACGCTTTCCCGTGGACGGAAAAAACCTTAGCCAGCAATCAAGGTGATCGTTATTTCAATGTTAAGTTGAGTGCCGGTCAGCAGATGGTGGGTTTCGCCATTAGCCAAATTGTCTTGGACGAAGCCACGCTGTTTAATATCGCCATTGATCCGCAGCATCAGCGTCAGGGTTATGGCCGTTTACTGCTTGAATATGTGATTGAACAGTTAGGCGCGCGTGATGTTTTTACGCTTTGGCTTGAAGTCCGGGCCTCAAATGCACGCGCCATTGCCCTGTATGAGAGTTTGGGTTTTAACGAAGTCTCTGTGCGTCGTAACTATTACCCGAGTGTGAATGGGCGTGAGGATGCCATTATGATGGCTCTGCCGATGGGATAGTGCCGTTTTGACGGCTGTTTTTCTCGAAAAACGAGCGTCTATCTTGAAAAAATTGTCTATCTTGCATAAATCAGGGAAAATACCGCGCTATAACCGCTTAGCGCCATAATCAATGCCTCGCTTTGCCTGGGCTTCATATCAAATAAGATTGAAGAACAGAGCAGGGTGGCCTAAAAGTAGAATTTCAAACTATGTCTCCTAGTGAATATGCACAGGAAGTTGCGAAAAGACGTACTTTCGCGATCATTTCCCACCCCGATGCCGGTAAAACCACCATTACCGAAAAAGTGTTACTTTTCGGGAACGCCATTCAGACTGCCGGTACGGTAAAAGGCCGTGGCTCAAGCCATCATGCTAAATCTGACTGGATGGAAATGGAGAAGCAACGTGGTATCTCCATCACCACCTCAGTGATGCAGTTCCCTTACGGCGGTTGTCTGGTCAACTTGCTCGATACCCCGGGGCATGAAGATTTCTCCGAAGATACCTATCGTACTTTAACTGCGGTTGACTGCTGTTTGATGGTGATTGATGCCGCCAAAGGGGTCGAAGACCGGACGCGCAAACTGATGGAAGTCACCCGTCTGCGCGATACGCCAATTCTGACCTTTATGAACAAATTGGACCGCGATATTCGTGATCCGATGGAAGTGCTGGATGAAGTGGAACGTGAGCTGAAAATTGCTTGTTCCCCCATCACCTGGCCGATTGGTTGCGGTAAGTTGTTTAAAGGGGTTTACCACCTTTATAAAGATGAAACTTACCTGTACCAGACCGGTAAGGGCCACACGATTCAAGAAGTGCGCATCGTCAAGGGGCTGAACAATCCAGACTTGGATATCGCGGTTGGTGAAGACCTGGCTAAACAGTTCCGTCAAGAGCTTGAGCTGGTGCAGGGCGCGTCGCATGAATTTGAGCATGAAGCCTTCTTATCGGGCGATTTAACGCCGGTATTCTTCGGCACGGCACTGGGCAACTTTGGTGTCGACCATATGCTGGATGGCTTGGTTGAATGGGCACCGGCCCCGATGCCGCGTAAAACCGATACCCGTGAAGTGGTGGCTTCTGAACCAAAATTCACCGGGTTTGTGTTTAAAATTCAAGCCAATATGGACCCGAAACATCGTGACCGCGTTGCTTTTATGCGCGTAGTTTCAGGCCGCTTTGAGAAAGGCATGAAGCTGCGCCAGGTGCGCACCAAAAAAGACGTGGTGATTTCAGACGCACTGACCTTTATGGCGGGTGACCGCTCTCACCTTGACGAAGCTTTTGCTGGCGATATCATTGGCTTGCATAACCACGGCACGATTCAGATTGGTGATACCTTCACGCAAGGCGAAGACATGAAGTTCACCGGTATTCCGAACTTTGCACCGGAATTGTTCCGTCGTATCCGTCTGCGTGACCCGCTGAGGCAGAAACAGTTATTAAAAGGGCTGGTTCAGTTGTCAGAAGAAGGGGCTGTGCAGGTGTTCCGCCCGTTGACCAACAATGATCTGATTGTGGGCGCGGTTGGGGTGTTGCAGTTTGAAGTGGTTTCTTCACGACTGAAAAGTGAATACAACGTGGAAGCGGTGTATGAATCGGTTAACGTCTCGACTGCCCGCTGGGTTGAATGTGACGATGTGAAGAAGTTCGAAGAGTTTAAACGTAAGAATGAGCTTAACCTGGCTTTAGACGGTGGTGATAATTTGAGCTATATCGCCCCAACGATGGTAAATCTCAATATTACGCAAGAACGTTATCCGGAAGTGCGTTTCCGTAAAACTCGCGAACATTAATCAAGCCGCAAGCCGCATTCTATCGGGGTACTCAGTGCCCCGATTCATTAATTACCCTCACCACTTTCTCTCTAAGATTACTCCTACTTAGATGCGAGATTCCTGTTTTAATCCTATTCTGACTGTTATTTTGCTGAAATGCTCTATCTTTATTGGGTAGCCGCAGGATTGACTTGCATTAAACTTAAGTCGGTTATCCTGTAATAATCGTAAAGTATTCATTAAATTTCCACCCATATAAGGTGGAGTAAGAATCCGAAAATTGAGACGTTACTCTGGTTTGGGTTCATAACAATGAAGGAAGAAATCGATGACAAACACAAAACTTTCCCGTTCAGTCATGGCTGTTGTTTTAGGTTCCGCCCTTCTCAGCGGCAGTGTGTTAGCAGAAGACACGATGATGAATAAAGCATCTAGCGCTGTGGACAGCACCGGTGCCAAAATCGATAGCTCCATGAAGAAAGTAGATAACTACATGGGAGACAGTGCTGCAACCGCGAAGGTAAAAAGCGCGTTGCTGGAAGAAAAATCCCTTAAAAGCACTGATATTTCAGTCGAAACGAATCACGGTGTGGTTACCTTGAGTGGTTTTGTTGGCACTCAGGCTGAAGCTAAGACCGCAGTTGAAATTGCCAGCAATATCGAAGGCGTTAAATCTGTCAGCGATAAACTGCATGTGAAAGATCAAAAATCACAATCAGTCAGTGAATATGCCGGTGATGCTGCGACCACCAGTTCGATAAAAGCCAAATTACTGGCAGACGACATCGTACCGTCACGTAAAATCACTGTAGAAACGACCGATGGTGTGGTGCTGCTGACCGGTAATGTTGAAAATAAAGCCCAGTCCGACCGTGCTGAAAGTATTGTCAAAGCCGTTGATGGCGTGAAAAGCGTCAAAAACGATCTGAGCATCAAGCCTTAATTATTAGGCTGATGGGTATTTCGGGGGCGACAATATAGCCCACGAAATACCCTCTAATAAGTCAGCCAAATAATTTATCCAGAATAATCCAAATAATACGACTTCTGTCAAATAAGCTACTGTTAAATAGACACAGGTGGTTAAAGAGTGATTTTTAAACGCAGGTTTACGACGTCATTTTTTTAAACGGGAAGGAGAAGCTTATGTTTCGCTGGGGCATTATATTTCTGGTTATCGCATTAATTGCTGCGGCATTAGGTTTCGGTGGGCTAGCCGGTACGGCAGCATGGGCCGCCAAAGTTGTTTTCGTCGTGGGTATCGTTCTATTTCTCATCAGTTTGTTTACAGGCCGTAAGCGCCTTTAGATGCGCCAGAGGGTTACAGCAAAGGGTAAGAAAGGGTATTCTCGAACCCTGTTGTAACGTTTGAAGGATGAATGGTGGGATACAGAATACCTATCACGCTCGGTAATATAGAGCCACTCGCCTATAAACCATATCAGCCCGGAAAAATGGCGTTGGTGTGTGAAGGGGGCGGGCAGCGGGGGATTTTTACAGCCGGAGTGCTGGACGAGTTTCAACGCGCCCGCTTTAACCCTTTTGATTTAATGATAGGCACCTCCGCAGGGGCGCAAAATCTTTCAGCATTTATCTGTGGCCAGCCCGGTTATGCCCGCCGCGTTATCACGCGTTACACCACAACGGCTAATTTCTTTAATCCGCTACGGTTTGTCCGTGGTGGTCATCTCATTGATCTTGATTGGCTGGTGGATATCACTTCTCAGCAACTCCCCTTAGCGATGGAACATGCCGAACAGCAGTTACGCAATGGCCGCGAATTCCTGATGTGTGCCTGTCGTAGTGATGATTTCGAACCCACGTATATCACCCCCACCAGAGAGAGCTGGCTGTCTGCGATTAAAGCTTCCAGTGCTATTCCTGGTTTATATCGCCAAGGGGTGGATTTAGACGGTGTCAGTTATCAGGACGGCGGCATCAGCGATGCAATCCCGGTTGAAGAAGCTTATCGTCGTGGTGCGGATACCATTGTGGTTATCCGTACCGTGCCGTCGCAGACTTACTACACGCCGCAGTGGATGAAGCGGATGGAGCATTGGCTGAGTGAAAGTAGCTTGCAACAATTGGTGCGGATTATGCAACAGCACGAGCAGAGCTATCACCGCATTCAACAATTTATTGAGAACCCACCGGATGACCTACGGATTTTCGAGATTTTCCCGCCGAAACCGCTCGCCAGTAATGCCTTAGGGAGCCGTGTTGCTGCGCTGAATCGCGATTATCATTTAGGCCGCCGTTGTGGTCGTTATTTTCTGGCAACCGTCGGACACTGGCTCATGCCGCGCGAGCCGTTGGAACAGGCCGACATCAACAGCAGCAAAACCTCGATTTCGTTATCCCGCCGTCTTATTCAGCCACAAGATATTCTCCAACCGGATGCGATGGTTGAATTAATCGAAACGGAGGATTTAGCCACGGCATCTGATATCGTTCATGCATCGGATGTTATGCCATCGGCGAATAACAAAAAAATGACCGGGCATTTGCATCCGGCGGCCATGACAGTGACAGACAGCGGGTTGATCATTCCCGCCACCACACGGAACAAAACCCAGCGGCTACCTGCGGATATTATGTTGCCGGCCCATCAAGCAAAGGCCAAAGGTGATTCTGCGTCATGACATCACCCTATTTTATCGATACCCATTGTCATTTTGATTTTCCGCCCTTTACTGGCACAGAAACGGCCAGCTTGCTGAGTGCTGCGCAGGCTAATGTCCGGCAGTTGATTGTGCCCGCCGTTAGTGCGGCTTATTTTTCCCGTATTTTAGCGTTGGCGGCCAACTATCCGCCACTGTTTGCCGCGTTGGGGATGCATCCACTCTATATTGCTCAGCATCAGGAGGCAGATTTGGCGATATTGGCATCTCACCTGATGAATAAGCCGCAAAAGCTGGTGGCCGTCGGGGAGATTGGCCTGGATCTCTATATGGATGAGCCACAGTATCCCCGTCAGTTGACGCTATTGAAGGCTCAACTAACGTTGGCGAAACAGTATGATTTACCGGTTATTTTGCATTCACGGCGTTCGCACGACCAGTTGGCTTCTGTACTGCGCAAGGCGGCATTACCCCGCACCGGTGTTGTACACGGCTTCGCTGGCAGTTTGTCGCAGGCACTGGCATTTATTCGCTTGGGCTATTATATCGGCGTGGGTGGGACGATTACTTATGAGCGAGCGCAGAAAACCCGCAAGGTAATGGCTGAATTACCCCTGTCTGCACTGTTATTAGAAACTGACGCTCCAGATATGCCACTGGCAGGTTTTCAGGGTCAACCCAATCGGCCTGAGCGCGCGGCTGATGTATTTAACGTATTGTGCGAGTTACGTCCGGAAGATCCGCTTGAGATTGCCCGGCACTTATTGGAAAACAGTCAGCGTGTGTTTCCATTGCTGTTCGTCGATAAACCTCTGCTTTAGCTTAAACGTGCCGATTGAAATATAAATATCACGCTAATTATTAGCCCAAGCCCATTACTGATGATTTTTAATGTGACACTTGTCACACTTATGTTTATCCAGTTGCTCTCAGTTGTGTTTATTTGTGACAGAGATTGTTTGATAGCCAGGTCATGTCGGTATAATCCTCCCAAAATTATTTCAATTTAATTAATGATTTCACTATTAGGGATATCGACATGCTCATGAGTTTGGTCGGAATGGCAGTACTGATATTAATAGCCGTACTTCTTTCAAGTAATTTTAGGGCGATTAATATCCGCACTGTCGTCGGTGCATTTATTATCCAGATAGCGATTGGGGCACTGGTATTATATGTGCCAATTGGTCGCCGCATTTTGGGCGGCATGTCTGAAGGGGTCGCGAACGTCATTGCCTACGGCAACGAGGGGATCTCATTTATTTTTGGCGGTTTGGTTTCCGACAAAATGTTTGAAGTTTTTGGCAGTGGTGGTTTTGTCTTCGCCCTGAGAGTTTTGCCAGTCATTGTCTTTTTCTCATCATTGATTGCTGTTTTGTATTACCTCGGCATCATGCAAATCGTTATTAAAGTGTTGGGCGGTGGTTTGCAAAAGCTGCTGGGTACTTCACGTACCGAATCCCTTTCAGCTACCGCAAATATCTTTGTCGGGCAAACGGAAGCGCCGTTAGTGGTGCGCCCTTATATCGCTACGATGACGCAATCGGAACTGTTTGCCGTGATGTGCGGTGGTTTAGCTTCAGTCGCAGGCTCCGTTCTGGCCGGTTATGCCCAAATGGGGGTGCCATTGGAATATCTGATTGCCGCATCCTTTATGGCGGCTCCCGGCGGGTTGCTGTTTGCGAAATTGATGGTGCCCGAGACTGAAAAAACCCATGATAACGTCGATGCCACAACGCTGATTGCTGAAGATGAGCGCCCGGCTAACGTAATTGATGCCGCCGCATCCGGTGCGGCATCGGGTATGCAACTGGCGTTGAACGTCGGGGCGATGTTACTGGCCTTTATCGCACTGATTGCTTTGCTAAATGGTATTTTGGGGGGGATTGGCGGCTGGTTCGATTATCCACAATTGTCGCTGGAACTGATTCTGGGCTGGGTCTTCTCGCCAATCGCTTATCTCATTGGGGTGCCGTGGAGCGAAGCGATGGTGGCGGGTTCATTTATCGGCCAGAAGATTATCGTAAATGAATTCGTGGCATTTATGAATTTCGGCCAATACCTACAGGCAGAAGAGTTAGTGAAAGCGGCGGGTTTACAGGTGTTGTCTGACCACACTAAAGCCATTATCTCTTTCGCGCTGTGTGGTTTTGCCAACTTGTCTTCAGTGGCTATTTTGCTGGGGGGCTTGGGCAGCATGGCACCGAGTCGCCGTCATGATATCGCGCGCTTTGGCCTGAAAGCCGTAGCGGCAGGCACATTATCGAATTTGATGAGTGCGACAATCGCCGGTTTCTTCCTGGCGCTGTGATCAGGCTGATTGACTCGATATTTTGAAATTGGGCAGCGCCCATCACCGCCACCTATTCTGGTTTATAAGATCAGGTGTATGCGGCGGGTCTTGTGCGCTGTCCGTACCTATGTAGGTGCGCCTAATCGATCGGTTTTTCAGATGTATTTCTGCCCATAAGCTATTCTTGAAGCGAGTGGGCGTATCGCGCTTAGAAAGCCATAAAACAGGTTATTTTGTGATTCTAATCACATATAATCCCAGTCCGTTACAAGTTACTATTAATTATTGTGAAATTGAACACACCTCATGCGGCGATAACGTGTTCAAATAGAGCTATTGGCTTTTCTGATTGAAAGCCGAAAGTATGTCTATACCCAATGTTATTGGTGTTGTAGCCCGCCTGCAACATCATGCAAGAAGGGTAGTGCGGTGAGATGGATCTCAATTGCCACCCATACAAGGGGCTATCTTCAAGGAACCAAGTCCGCTCGCCAACGTATTGAGCCTCATAACCAAAGCTACCGGTAAGGTAACTTTGCGGGCTCAAAAATAAATGCTCAGTTTTGGCAAGGTGCCGGGGCTGAAATAGTGTTGGAGAGTTTTATGACCGATTTAACCGCCCACGCGACGTTGAACAATTATGCAAAACGCGCACTGAGTTTAATGGACTTAACCACCCTGAATGATGACGATACCGATCAAAAGGTGATCGCTTTGTGCCATCAGGCTAAAAGTCCGGCTGGCAATACTGCGGCCATCTGCATTTACCCCCGTTTTATCCCGGTTGCGCGTAAGGCGCTACGTGAGCAGGGTACACCTGAAATACGAATCGCAACGGTAACCAACTTCCCCCACGGCAATGATGACATTGCGATTGCACTGGCTGAAACCCGTGCCGCGATTGCTTATGGTGCCGATGAAGTCGATGTGGTCTTCCCTTACCGCGCGTTAATGGCCGGTAATGACAAAGTGGGCTTTGAGTTAGTGAAACAATGCAAAGAAGCTTGTGCAGCCGAAAATGTATTACTGAAAGTAATTATTGAAACCGGCGAACTGAAACAAGAACATTTGATTCGACAAGCGTCTGAAATTGCCATCAAAGCTGGCGCTGACTTTATTAAAACCTCCACCGGTAAAGTGCCTGTCAATGCCACACTGGAAAGCGCCGAAATTATGATGCGCACTCTCCGCGACTTGGGTGTGAGCAAATCTGTTGGTTTCAAACCCGCCGGCGGGGTGCGCACGGCTGAAGATGCCGCGCAATTCCTGCAATTGGCTGATCAACTGATGGGAGAAGGCTGGGCCGATGCGCGCCATTTCCGCTTTGGTGCGTCCAGTTTGCTGGGCAGCTTGCTGACTACATTGGGCCATCAGAGTGATGCCAAAAGCAGCGGTTACTGATTGCTTTCAACATAATTGAATTGCGAAAGCAGCCTATCGGCCGTTTTCATCCTATATTCAGGTCAAGCAGGGGGATGCCTTGTTTCTGGCACAAGAAATTATTCGTAAAAAACGCGACGGTCAGCCATTGAGCGAGGAAGAAATTCGTTTCTTTATCAATGGAATTCGCGACAACGTGGTTTCCGAAGGGCAAATTGCTGCTTTGGCGATGACCATCTATTTCCACGACATGAACATGCAAGAGCGCGTGGCGCTGACAATGGCGATGCGTGATTCTGGAGCAGTACTGAATTGGCAAAGCCTGAAACTGAATGGCCCGATTGTCGATAAACACTCCACCGGTGGAGTCGGTGACGTCACATCATTGATGCTCGGCCCGATGGTTGCCGCTTGTGGTGGCTATGTACCGATGATTTCTGGTCGTGGCTTGGGTCATACTGGCGGCACACTGGATAAGCTGGAAGCGATTCCGGGCTTTGATATTTTCCCTGATGATCAGACGTTCCGTAAAATCATTCAGGAGGTTGGTGTGGCAATTATCGGTCAGACCAGTTCGCTGGCCCCGGCAGATAAACGTTTCTATGCTACCCGTGATATCACTGCGACAGTGGACTCCATCCCGCTTATCACCGCCTCTATTCTGGCTAAAAAGCTGGCTGAAGGGTTGGATGCACTTGTGATGGATGTGAAAGTGGGGTCGGGTGCCTTTATGCCAACCTATCAGCTATCTGCCGATTTAGCACAGGCGATTGTCGGCGTGGCTAATGGCGCGGGTTGCAAAACTACCGCGCTGCTGACCGATATGAATCAGGTATTGGCTTCCAGTGCGGGTAATGCGGTTGAAGTCCGCGAAGCGGTGCGCTTCCTGACTGGCGAATATCGCAACCCACGCCTTTTGGAAGTGACAATGGCATTGTGTGTTGAAATGCTGCTGTCGGGGGGATTGGCGCAAGATGAGGCTGATGCTCGCGCCAAATTACAGGCGGTGCTGGATAACGGTAAAGCCGCTGACGTCTTTGGCCGCATGGTTGCGGCACAAAAAGGCCCGTCAGACTTTATTGAGCGTTATGACCACTATCTGCCGCTTGCCACGCTAAGTAAGCCAGTATTCGCTGAGCGAGCCGGTATTGTTACCGCGATGGACACCCGTGCCATAGGTATGGCAGTGGTTTCTCTCGGAGGAGGCCGTCGTCGGGCAACTGATCCTATTGATTACAGTGTTGGTTTTACCGATATGGCCCGTCTGGGAGCCAGAGTTGATGGCCAGCAGCCATTAGCCGTGATTCATGCCAATAGCGAAGATGACTGGCAGCAGGCGGCACAGGCGGTACGCGCAGCAATCACCTTGGGCGATAAAGCGCCAGAAGAAACACCGGTGATATATCGCCGTATTACAGAATAAATATGAGCCTGTCGTTCTTGGTAGACGGGTATTAATTATGTATGTGGGGCGGTGGAGCGCGTCGTTATACTGGCGCAGTATGGCCGCCCCCAGAGCGTGTATCCACGCAGGAGATAATGATGAAACGTACATTTATTATGGTATTAGACTCATTTGGTATCGGTGCCAGCGCGGATGCCAGGAAATTTGGCGACGAAGGGGCTGACACTCTGGGCCATATTGCTGAAGCCTGCGCCCGTGGTGAAGCTAACGTTGGCCGCAGCGGCCCGTTGACGCTGCCAAACCTGAGCCGTTTAGGGCTGGGTAAAGCGGCGCAAGAGTCTACGGGTAAATTCCCGCCAGGGCTGGATAAGAATGCGAACATCATTGGCGCGTATGGTTACGCCAGCGAATTATCTTCCGGTAAAGATACGCCGTCAGGCCATTGGGAAATTGCTGGTGTGCCGGTTCTGTTCGATTGGGGCTACTTCAGCGATGTGGAAAACAGCTTCCCGCAGGAACTGCTGGATAAACTGGTCAAACGCGCCAACCTGCCAGGCTATTTGGGTAACTGCCACTCGTCAGGCACCGTAATCCTCGACCAACTGGGCGAAGAGCACATGAAAACCGGCAAGCCGATTTTCTATACCTCGGCTGACTCGGTGTTCCAGATTGCCTGCCACGAAGAGACCTTTGGCCTGGATCGCTTGTATGAGTTGTGCGAAATCGCCCGCGAAGAGCTGACTGAAGGCGACTACAATATTGGCCGCGTTATTGCGCGCCCGTTCCTTGGTGACAAACCGGGTAACTTCCAGCGTACCGGTAACCGCCATGATCTGGCCGTTGAGCCGCCAGCGCCCACCATGTTGAAGAAACTGGTGGATGAGAAGGGCGGTGAAGTGGTTTCTATCGGTAAAATTGCTGATATCTACGCCCACGTCGGTATTACGCAAAAAGTGAAGGCCACCGGTCTGGATGCCCTGTTTGATGCCACCATCGAAGAGATGAAGAAAGCCGGTGACAACACCATCGTGTTCACTAACTTTGTTGATTTTGACTCCTCTTACGGTCACCGTCGTGACATTGCGGGTTATGCTGCTGCGTTGGAGTTATTCGACCGCCGCCTGCCGGAACTGATGGCGCTGGTAAAAGAAGATGACATCTTAATCCTAACCGCTGACCACGGCTGCGACCCAACCTGGCCGGGCACTGACCATACCCGTGAGCATATCCCAGTGCTGGTTTATGGCCCAAAAGTAAAACCGGGATCGCTTGGCCATCGTGAGACGTTTGCCGATATTGGGCAGACGGTGGCGACATATTTCGGCCTTTCTCCAATGGATTACGGTAAGAATATGCTTTAAGTCATTCAGCTAAGTTGAGCGTGCCATTTTGAACCCGGGCAGTGCTCGCCCTCCTCACGTACTCAGGTTTTATAAGGCCAGGTGTACGCTCTGGGGGCTGTGCGTTGGCCGTGCCCAAACTGTCGGTGCTCATCTGCGCTGGCGATGGCTGATTTTCTCTGAACTGTGCAAAGTAGTTCAAACTTAAAAACAGCTCAGTAATATAAATTTTAATTCTCTGACTTTTAAGGAAAGTGATTATGGCAACGCCACATATTAATGCTGAAATGGGTGATTTCGCAGACGTTGTACTGATGCCAGGGGACCCGCTGCGTGCGAAGTTTATCGCCGAAACCTTCCTGCAAGATGTGAAGCAAGTGAACGATGTGCGTGGCATGTTGGGCTTCACCGGTACTTATAAAGGCCGCAAAATCTCTGTTATGGGCCACGGCATGGGTATCCCGTCCTGCTCCATTTATGCCAAAGAGTTGATCACGGATTTTGGCGTAAAAAAAATCATCCGTGTGGGTTCATGTGGTGCGGTGCGTGCTGACGTGAAACTGCGTGATGTGGTTATCGGCATGGGGGCTTGTACCGATTCTAAAGTGAACCGTCTGCGTTTTAAAGATCACGACTATGCCGCGATTGCTGATTTCGACATGACCCGCAACGCGGTTGATGCGGCAAAAGCGAAAGGTCTGAATGTCCGTGTGGGTAACATCTTCTCTGCTGACCTGTTCTATACGCCAGATCCACAAATGTTTGATGTGATGGAAAAATATGGCATTTTGGGTGTGGAAATGGAAGCGGCGGGTATCTACGGCGTTGCGGCTGAATTCGGCGCGAAAGCCCTGACTATCTGTACCGTGTCTGACCATATCCGTACCGGTGAACAAACCACCGCTGCTGAGCGCCAAACCACGTTCAATGACATGATTGAGATTGCGCTGGAATCTGTATTGCTGGGCGATAAAGAGTAACTTCTTACTGCGTTTCCTATTCAGCGGCAGAACTCTCTGCCGCTGAAGCTAAATCTATTTATCATCCGGTTTTTTGTCTGATTCTGCCGTTTCATCCTCACTCTCATCTTCTTTGACTGGCCTATTGGCGGTCAGCAGATAAGGTGATTGCTGCCAGCGGCTGCGGCGGCCTTGCAGCAGAGTGCGAGCCAGTATAATCCCCACCGCCAGCGCCATCAGAATCATCAGACGCAGCAAATTGGTGGTATTATCCACTTGCTTGGATTCCGTTGCCAGAACGTGGGTGTCCAGCGTCATGCGCAGAAAACCACTCGGCCCGCTTTTACCTGGGATCCGCTCAACGATTTGATGGTTGAAATAGCTGCCGGGTCGTTTACCATCCAGTGCCAGCCGGTCGCGAACCTTGACGTTCTCCCCGGCGTTGGCGACCAGCGTACCGTCTATCTGATACACACTGGCATCCAATATGCGGCTGGATTGTGTCAGTTGCTGAAGGATGGCGTCCACTTTCTGGCTATCAACATCGTCATCACCGCTGTCCATGATGGGCGACAGGCTGAAAGTGACTTGTTTCGCCAGTGTTTTTGCCAGTTCTTCAACTTGTTCCGAACGGGCCAGTTGATGACTGAGACTAAAATAGGATGCACCTTGCATCAGTAAGACTAATAATGCCAGGCAAATCAGCACAATAGCTGTACGGTGCAGTCGGGATTTTAATTTAGCCTTGGCCATGCAGGTTCCTTGCCGAATTTGATGATTTTATACCCGTCATACTTCACGTTATTTAGAGTATATGTTGCCAGAAGCCAGGGCGATAGGATAGCTTGATGCGTCCTTTTGTCGGCCTTTACCCCGTTTCTACAGGAGCCATTCATGTCTAATAGTCTGACCTATTGCGATCTTCCCGCGGAGATCTATCAATGGCCGGGTCTGCCACTTTCACTCAGTGGCGATGAAGTTATGCCGCTGGATTATCGTGCGGGTCATACAGGTTGGCTGTTGTACGGCAGAAAACTGGATAAAAAGCGCATTACCGATTTCCAACGCCATTTGGGGGCGGCAATGGTGATTGTCTCCGCCTGGTGTGTGGAAGATTATCAAGTGATCCGTCTGGCGGGCAGCCTGACTCCGCGCATTAAAACGCTGGCTGATGAGAGCGGGCTGGATGTCGCGCCATTGGGGGCTATTCCACATTTGCGCACGCCGGGTCTGTTAGTGATGGATATGGATTCCACGGCTATTCAAATCGAATGTATTGATGAGATTGCCAAGCTCGCCGGTGTTGGCGAAGAAGTGGCTGCCGTCACCGAACGCGCCATGCAAGGTGAGCTGGATTTCGCCGCCAGCCTGCGCCAGCGAGTTGCCACCTTGAAAGGCGCGGATGCCAATATCCTCAAACAAGTACGTGATGAATTGCCCTTGATGCCAGGGCTGACCAGTTTAGTGCGCAAGCTTCAGGCACTGGATTGGCATGTGGCGATTGCGTCCGGCGGTTTTACCTATTATGCCGAATACCTGCGCGACAAACTGCGGCTGGTTGAAGTGGCAGCCAATGAGCTTGAAATCAAAGACGGCAAGCTGACCGGCAAAGTGCTGGGGCCGATTGTCGATGCGCAATATAAAGCAGATACCTTGCTCAAACTGGCAGAAAAGCTGAATATCCCGATTGCTCAAACCGTGGCTATCGGTGATGGTGCCAATGACCTGAAAATGATGCAGGCCGCCGGTCTGGGGCTGGCTTTCCACGCCAAACCAAAAGTTTATGCTAAAGCGAAAGTGGCTATTCGCCACGGTGATTTGCTGAGTGTGTTGTGTATTTTGACCGGCAGCCTGAAACACGAAGAACGCTAATCCCCTTCGTCCTTGGCACTACAGCGTTGTTAGCGGCACTCGCTTACCCGAATCACTTACTTGAGTAAGCTCATCGGGATAAACTCGCTTGCTGGCTAACTGTAGTACCCATGTCTTTGGGGATGTTTATTGTTAAATTGAGGTGAAACGTGGCTAAAGCACCAAAGCGGGCATTCGTCTGTAATGAATGTGGGGCTGATTACCCACGCTGGCAGGGGCAGTGCAGCGCCTGTAACGCCTGGAATACCATAACCGAGATTCGGCTGGCAGCGGCAACATCGTCATCGTCGCGCAATGAACGTTTCGGTGGTTATGCCGGTGATGCGGGGGTTAGTCGGGTGCAGAAACTCTCAGATATCAGTCTCGATGAACTGCCACGCTTTTCAACCGGCTTCCTTGAATTTGATCGGGTACTGGGCGGCGGTGTGGTGCCGGGCAGTGCCATTCTTATCGGCGGCAACCCCGGTGCGGGGAAAAGTACCCTGCTGTTGCAAACGCTGTGCAAATTGTCTGAAAACATGAAAACCCTGTATGTCACTGGCGAAGAGTCATTGCAGCAGGTGGCGATGCGCGCGCACCGTTTGGGCTTACCCACTGCGGGCCTGAACATGTTGTCGGAAACCAGTATTGAGCAAATTTGCCTGATTGCCGAGCAAGAGCAGCCGCGCCTGATGGTGATTGACTCCATTCAGGTGATGCATATGGCGGATATCCAATCGTCACCGGGCAGTGTGGCGCAAGTGCGCGAAACTGCTGCCTATCTGACTCGTTTTGCCAAAACTCGTGGTGTGGCCATTATCATGGTCGGTCATGTGACCAAAGATGGCTCGCTGGCCGGGCCGAAAGTGTTGGAACACTGTATTGACTGCTCCGTGATGCTTGATGGTGACGGGGATACCCGTTTTCGCACTCTGCGTAGCCACAAAAACCGCTTTGGTGCCGTCAATGAGTTGGGCGTATTTGCCATGACCGAACAAGGCTTGCGCGAAGTTAGCAATCCATCGGCTATTTTCCTCAGCCGTGGTGATGAAGTCACTGCGGGCAGCTCGGTAATGGTAGTGTGGGAAGGGACTCGCCCGCTGTTGGTAGAGATTCAGGCGCTGGTGGATCACTCAATGATGTCTAATCCGCGTCGGGTTGCGGTCGGTCTGGAGCAAAACCGGCTGGCAATCTTGCTGGCGGTCTTGCATCGCCACGGCGGTTTACAAATGTCGGATCAGGATGTGTTCGTCAATGTGGTCGGTGGCGTGAAAGTGACGGAAACCAGCGCGGATCTGGCGTTGCTGATGTCACTGGTGTCCAGTTTGCGTGACCGCCCATTACCGCAGGATTTAGTGGTGTTTGGTGAGGTTGGGCTGGCCGGTGAAATTCGCCCGGTGCCAAGTGGTCAGGAGCGTATTTCAGAGGCCGCCAAGCATGGTTTTAAACGCGCTATCGTGCCTTATGCCAATATGCCGAAGAAACCGTTGCCCAATATGCAGGTGTTTGGGGTGAAAAAACTGGCGGATGCGCTGGCGGTGCTAGAGGATTTATAACCGCTCATTTAGTCGTGTTCATCTTGCCGCATACTGTGTTATTTTTGTTTAGCGCACTAAACAAGGAGGCGGTATGCTGCAATTCGACTATCTCAAAACGGCAATTAAGCAAAAGGGCTGCACCTTACAGCAGGTGGCTGAAGCCAGCAGTATGACCAAAGGTTATTTAAGCCAATTACTCAACGACAAAATCAAAAGCCCCAGTGCGCAAAAACTTGAGGCTTTGCACCGTTTCCTCGAACTGGAGTTCCCACGTCGCGAGAAAAAAGTCGGCGTGGTGTTTGGTAAATTTTACCCGCTGCACACCGGTCATATCTATTTAATCCAGCGCGCCTGTAGCCAGGTCGATGAATTGCATATCATTCTTTGTTACGATGAACCTCGTGATCTTGAGCTGTTTGAAAACAGTTCAATGTCACAGCAGCCGACCGTCAGTGACCGCTTGCGTTGGTTGCTACAAACCTTTAAGTATCAGAAAAATATCCATATTCACTCATTTGATGAAAACGGCATTGAGCCCTATCCGCATGGTTGGGATGTCTGGAGTCGTGGCGTCAAAAAGTTTATGAATGAGAAGGGGATTGCCCCGAATTTTATCTATTCTAGCGAGAGTCAGGATGCGCCGCATTATAATGAGCAATTTGGCATTGAAACTATTCTGATTGACCCACAGCGCTCATTTATGAACATCAGTGGCCGCCAGATCCGTCGCGATCCTTTCCGTTATTGGGATTATATTCCCACCGAAGTGAAACCGTTTTTTGTCCGAACCGTAGCCATTCTTGGCGGCGAATCCAGTGGTAAATCGACGCTAGTCAATAAGTTAGCCAATATCTTCAATACCACCAGTGCGTGGGAGTATGGTCGGGATTATGTCTTCTCACATCTGGGTGGCGATGAGATGGCGCTACAATATTCTGATTATGACAAAATCGCGCTAGGGCAGGCTCAATACGTTGATTTTGCGGTGAAATACGCCAATAAAGTGGCCTTTATTGATACTGATTTTGTTACTACGCAGGCTTTTTGCAAAAAGTATGAAGGCAAAGAGCACCCGTTCGTGCAGGCGCTGATTGATGAATACCGCTTTGATCTGGTTATTCTGTTGGAAAACAATACACCCTGGGTCGCTGATGGGCTGCGTAGCCTCGGCAGTGACCGTGACCGCAAATCTTTCCAGAGCTTACTGGAGCAGATGCTGCGCAGTAATAACATTGAATACGTCCATGTTGAATCGGCAGATTACGACACGCGCTTTCTGCGCTGCGTTGAACTGGTGCAACAACTCTTGGCCGCTGACCTGCAACGCCTCGCCCGTCCTTCAGTATTGGTTGACGCACGGGCAGGGTAATCGATGACGATATTACCCTGCATATACCTAATTGATTGAGGTTTTACCGCAATGGCAGGCAGTTGCATCTGGTGTATCCAAGCCGCAAGTTAAATTCGCCCGCACTGAGTTGTTTTATTGATGGGGTCTGCGGTATTTGAAGATTATGTGCAAGGGCTGGATATGCCCGAAAATATGTGGAGCCAGAGGGCAGCTCCACATAGATCGTACTATTCCAAATAAAACACTTCCCGCAGCGCCTCGCTAACTGGGCTACCATCAGGGTTACTGGGCATCACATCCGCCATATGTTGCCACCAGCGCTGGCAAACGGCGGTTTGAGCCACGGCCTTCCACCGCTCCTCTGACTCAATTTCGACGAAACCAAACAGCAAGTTACGATCAGCATCAAGGAATATTGAGTAGTGGTGCGCCCCATGCGCTTTTAGCACCGCCTCCAACTCTGGCCAAATTGGCGAGTGTCGCCGTTGGTATTCGGCGTGAGCTTCGGAATTAACCTGCATGACAAAGGCTTTGCGTATCATGGTATTACCCCAATCAAAGTGCCTGTAAGTAGAGTGCGCGAACCTGTTCCCGATCGGCAGGACGTGGGTTGCAAGGCGCGCAAGGATCAGACAGTGCTTTATCCAACCAGCCTTCGATATCACTTTCTTGAATGCCTAACACGGAGAACCCGACAGGGATCCCGACACGTTGCGACAGTTGTCGAATGGCGGTTATCGCTTCATGGCTGGCCTGCTCATCGGTTAACTCCTGAGTATTGACCCCCATAGCCTGTGCTATGCGCGCAAAGCGGCTGACCGCCTGCGGGCGGTTATACTCTTCAATGATTGGTAGCAAGATGGCATTACATACCCCGTGTGGCAGGTTATGAGTGGCTCCCGGTTGATGCGCCAGGGCATGAACTAAACCAAGCCCGGCGCTGTTAAAGGCCATGCCTGCCAGATACTGGCCGCACGCCATCATTTCACGGGCGTGCAGATTTTTACCGTCATCGACCGCCAACGGCAGCCATTGGCTGATCAGGCGGATCGATTCGAGTGCCGAGTGATCAGTCAGTGTATGTGCGCCTAATGAAACATACGCTTCGATAGCGTGGGTGAGGGCATCCATTCCGGTTGCCGCAGTGACGCTGGCGGGGATATTCAGCATCACGGCGGGATCGTCAACAGCGATATCAGGAATGAGATTGGTGTCGATAATGACTTCTTTCACTTGTCGCAGACTGTCAATAATCACCGCATTACTGGTCAGTTCTGCGGCGGTGCCGGCCGTGGTGTTGATGGCAGCCAAGGGAACGCCACTATGCTTAACTTTACCGACGCCGGAATACGCAGTGGATGGCCCCGGATTGGCGCTCAGAATCTTAATGGCTTTGGCGGTATCAATGGGGCTGCCGCCACCGAAGGCTATCAGATAGTCACACTGCTGCTGCTTGAAGGCCGCCAGCCCAGCCTCTACCAGTGCCTCGGTCGGGTTAGGAAAAACCTCGCTGAATAGGGCATAAGGTAATTGATGCTGTTTCATCGCAGCGAACAGACTGTCAAGCAGGCCGAGTTCAACCAGTTGTCCGTCAGTGACAATCAGTGCTTTTCCCCACTGTTTGCCGCTGAGTAATTTCACCATATCCTCGATTGCACCGGTGCCATGCAAGCTGATTTTCGGTAGTGCCAACATAAAACTCATGCTGTGCTCCTCACATAACGCAGACAAGATAATGACCTAACCCAGCCTTGCACGGGGTAGGTCACAGAGGTTATACGTCTAGCGCGGCGGCCATTGGCGTAACGTCAAAGCGTGCTGCCAGCGCAATCAATTGTTCACGGGAAATCGTCTGCTGCTTGCCCCCCATCGACAGGACTTTTACCATAATTTCGGCTGATTTCTCGGCGGTATCAATCAAACCAAAGGCATCATCCAGCGTCGGGCCACTGCCGAAAATACCGTGGAATGGCCACAGCACCAGGCTGTGTTCACGCATCTGCTCAGCGGTTTTACTGCCGATGCCATCAGTACCCGGCACCATCCACGGCACAATGCCAATCCCGTCAGGGAACACCACCAGACACTCGGTGCTGCCCTCCCATAGCAATCGGGTGAAGCTGGCGTTATCCAGTTTTTGCACATAACTGAGCGCAATCAGATTGGTCGCGTGGCAGTGCATAATGACCCGGTCGGAGCCACCACTGACCTGTATACGCACGATATGAGACTGGAAGTGCGCGGCCAGCTCAGAGGTCGGCAGCCCCCCTTGAGTTAAGCCCCAGTGAATGTGATAAGCCATGCCATCACCACTGACTTGCAGGAGTACCAGATTTTCCGCCGGGTTCAACTCCACATTACGAAAGAACTTGCCGGAACCGGTCACCAGGAACCAGCAGTTTGCCAGTTCGGGTGCCGGCTGGGTAAGTTCTACGGTTCGGGGTTGCGAATAAAAGTCGCTCCGATAAGCTTCAACCTCTTCCGCCAACAGCCGCAGGCTAATATTGCCCCCGTTACGTTCATCCCACCCTTTGCGCCACATATCGCTGGTGGCTTTAATCATTCCCTGAATAAACCAGGAAGATAGAATCGCTTGCATAATGATGAATCCTTAACGTTGGCTGAGAGTGTGTTGTTCGTAATCACGTACCGCATCGAGCCAGCGGGCATCTACCGGTACATCGTTGCGCTGGCAATACCCTTCCCAAATGGCTTGCCAAGGCAGGGATTTTTGTTCTTCCAGCAGTGCCAGCCGCGCGGTGTAGTCACCACGCAGCTCCAATTGGCGTAGCATCTCGGTGGGTTCCAACAAGGCACGCAGCAAGGCTCTTTTCATATTGCGGGTACCAATAACCCAGGCAGCAATACGGTTGATGGAGGCATCAAAGAAGTCGAGCCCGATATGAACTCTGTCGAACAGGTTGTGACGGATAATTTCACTGGCAATAGCCTGAGTTTCATCATCCAACAGCACCACATGGTCACTGTCCCAGCGCACCGGGCGGCTGACATGCAGCAGCAGGCGCGGAATATACAACATGGCGCTGGAGATTTTATCGGAAATCACTTCAGTCGGGTGGAAGTGACCGGCATCCAGGCACAGCGCGGTCTGGCGGCTGGCGGCATAACCCATATAAAACTCGTTGGAGCCTACGGTGTAGCTTTCGGCACCGATACCAAACAATTTGCTCTCAACGGCATCAATGTGATGCGCCGGATTTAATTTTTCACTGATGATTTCATCCAGCGCTGACAGCAACCGCTGGCGCGGAGCAAGGCGATCGATAGGGTTGTCCTTCATGCCATCGGGAACCCAGATATTCATGACCGACGGTGTGCCCAATTGTTCGCCAAAATAAGCGGAAATACGGCGGCTGGCCTGGCAATGCTCAATCCAGAATTGGCGGATTTCCGGATCAGCATGAGATAGGGTAAAGCCATCGGCGCTCAGTGGATGAGAGAAACAGGATGGATTGAAATCCAGCCCCAAATGGTGCTTTTTGGCCCATTCAACCCAGTGGCTAAAGTGGCGAGGCTCGATTTTATTGCGCGCAACCGGGGTATCCGATTCTAAATAAATAGCATGTAAATTAAGCCGTTTGGGGCCGGGGATCAGTGTTAACGCTAATTCAAGGTCAGCGCGTAATTCCGTGGCATTACGTGCTTTCCCAGGATAGTTACCGGTCGCTTGAATTCCGCCGGTCAGCACGCCATCCGGGTTTTCAAAACCAGTGACATCATCACCTTGCCAGCAGTGCATGGAGACTGGCAGCGTATCAAGGCGGGCAAGTGCGGCATCAACATCCACGCCAACGGCGGCAAAGCGCTGTTTAGCCAGGCTCCAGGCCTGTTCAATAGAGTTCGTCATATGCAAAGTTCCTTAGGTTGTTGACTCAGTGACTGGAATAGCGGCCAATGGGCGGCAAAGTCAGCGTTGTCATGAGGAGATAAAGAGTGTTGCGGGAAGTTATGCGCCACGATACGGCGGTAGTGAGCGACATCACGCACGTCACCCAAGGCGATTAATTGGCTGCCAATATTGCCGAGCGTCGAGGCTTCAACCGGCCCGGTGATGACATTCAGGCCGCAGGCATCGGCACACAGTTGATTGAGAAATTGGTTTTGGCAGCCCCCGCCGACGATATGCAGGTGGCTGATTGGGTATCCGCGCAACTCAGCCAGCTCTTGGGCGACTTGGCGGTACAACATGGCGAGACTGTCAAAGATGCAACGGGCCAGTTGGGCCGCCGTGGTGGGGATCGGCATCCCGTATTCGCGGCAGGCGTTTTGAATCTCGCGGCACATATTGGCTGGATTGATAAAACGGCTGTCATTGGGGTTGATCAGTGAGCGGCAAGCGGGTTGGCATGCGGCCTGTTCGATAAGGTGCGGTAAGTCTTTAATCTGCAACTCATCCGTGGCGCGTTGCAGTAACCACAAGCCCATAATATTTTTCAGTACCCGATAACGGCCCTCGGCACCCCCTTCATTGGTGATATTGCTGGCCTGCGCTTGCAGGTGGGTTATCGGTGTCAGGCTTTCAAAACCCATCAGTGACCAGGTGCCGGAGCTGAGGTATGCGGCATCAGCATCAACCAGTGGCGCGGCAAGCACCGCGCTGGCGGTGTCATGGCTGGCTACCGCAATAACCGGCACCTGCTGGCCGCTGGCGCTTTGCCAGTAACCGATGGTATTACCGGGTTTACTGGGTTTGGCAAACCAATGGGCGGGGACACCGGCATAGGCCAGTAAGTCGCTATCCCAATCACCGGTTTCGAGGTTGAGTAACTGGGTGGTACTGGCATTGGTATATTCCCAGTTAAGCTGGCCGGTAAGACGATAGTGTAAGTAGTCAGGGATCAGCAATAGATGGGCGACATCAGCCAATAAATGGGGCTGCTGCTCGCTGAGTGCCCGCAATTGGTACAACGTATTGAAGGGTAAAAATTGAATACCGGTGCGACGGTAAATCGTACTGCTGCCCAGGCACTGCTGCGCCTGTTCCATCACGCCTTGAGTACGACTGTCACGATAAGATACCGGCTGCCCGACGCGCTTGCCTTGTTTATCAAGCAGCACATAATCAACCCCCCAGCTATCAATCCCAATGCTGTCGAGCTGAATTCCTTCGCTATCGAGCTGATTCAGTCCCTGACGAATTGATTGTTCAATGGTATCGATATCCCAGACATCGGTGCCATCAATGGATTTAATCTGATTAACAAAGCGGCAAACTTCGCGTAGTTCAAGCTGTTGTGGGCTGGAGCGATAACTGGCCAGCATCACGCGCCCGCTGGAGGCACCGAGGTCGATGGCAACAATGTGCCGTGTGTTGATTACAGACGGTGTTACTGCTGTTGGTGTGGGCATGATTAGCGGCCTGTCGTTTCTCAATGCTCAGCAGTGTAGAAATTTGCGTTACTTGGCACCTTCTCATCACTGCCAGTCGCTATGGCTTGCTGGCAAAATGACGAAAGTTAAAGTGAAATAGCTCACAGTTTTGTGTTTATGCCGCCCATCCCCCACCTGTGACCCTGCGCATACTTTTCAACATTGCTGCACATATCTAAAAAAAATCACCGCCAAAGTCGCTTTTAACGTCAAAAATTGAAGGTTTCATTAACACTGCTGCTTTTACTATCGAGGAGTAAAGCAGGGCAATTTCGCCGTGTCTTTTGAAAGAGGGCAAAAGATGACGGTGTTGCGCAGTATTGATTTCTTCTCTTCCAGTTCGGCATCCGTGGCGATTGAAGTTCGCGCCCCGCAATCGACATTTCCTGAGCATCATCATGATTTTTATGAAATTATTATTGTTGAGCAAGGGGCGGGTGTACATGTGTTTAATGGTACCCCCTACACGTTAAGCAGTGGTTGTGTCTGTTTTGTCCGTGACCATGATCGCCATCTGTTTGAATCAACCGATGCGTTGTTCCTCACAAACGTCCTATTCCGTGCGCCTGATGCTTTTCGCTTCTTGTCCGGTGTGGAACATTTTTTGCCGCGTGAGAATGACGGTATTTATCCCTCCCATTGGCGTGTTAACGGCCAGGTTTTACAACAGGTAAAACAGTTGATTAGCTGCCTTGAGTGTTCGCCTCACAGTGAGCGAGCTGAAGATATCGCCTTAAATGAAAGTGTATTTATGCAGTTATTGGTACAACTGTGGCAGGGGTGTTTGGCGCAGACGGGGGATGATCAAGAAGGGCGTTTATGCCAATTGTTGGACTGGTTACAGAATAACTACAGTGAAGCAATTGAGTGGTCAGCACTGGCTGATCGCTTTGCATTGCCATTGCGCACGCTACATCGGCAGTTAAAAAACCAGACCGGCATGACACCACAACGTTACCTGACGCGTTTGCGCTTGCTACAAGCCCGCCGTCAATTGTGCTATAGCGACAGCAGTGTTACCGATATTGCCTATCAATGCGGCTTTGGCGATAGCAACCATTTCTCCACCTTGTTTAAGCGGGAGTTTTCTCAGTCTCCCCGTGATTTACGTAGCCAGCTTTAGCACGACAGGTCAGTACGTGAATAGCGTCACTTTAAGAATCAGTAGTTTAATGATAGTGTTCTGTTTATTAATTGACCAGTAAACATAGGGATATAGCCATGCGGGTACCACTGCTGTTAGAGAATCGGGACTATTTTCCATCGGAGCAGATGCCGGTGGCGGTAGCTAATCGATATCCGCAGGAAGTCTTCGCCGGGCATACCCACCAATTCTGTGAAATTGTGATTGTCTGGCGGGGGAACGGATTACATGTGCTTAATGACCATCCTTATCGTATTACCTGCGGTGACGTTTTTTATATTCAAGCAGCAGATCATCATAGCTACGAATCCGTGCATGACTTGGTATTAGATAACATTATTTATTGCCCGGAACGGTTACGCCTGAACGCACAGTGGCATAAACTGTTGCCTCCCTTTGGGCATGAACAGAATCAGGGTTACTGGCGATTAACTACGCAAGGTATGGCACAGGCAAGGCCAATTATTCATCAGTTGGCGCAGGAGTCGCGTAAGACAGATTCCTGGTCGATACAACTGACGGAGGCTCTGTTACTGCAACTCGCCATCGTGTTAAAGCGCCATCGCTACAGGGCAGAGCAGGCGCATTTATTGCCCGATGGTGAGCAGCTTGATTTGATTATGTCCGCAGTGCAGCAAAGTCTGGCAAGCCACTTTGATATGGCTGAGTTCTGTCATAAAAATCAGTTGGTTGAACGCTCGCTGAAACAACTTTTTCGTCAACAAACGGGAATGAGTATCAGCCATTATTTGCGCCAGATTCGCCTTTGCCATGCTAAATGCTTATTGCGGGGAAGTGAGCATCGTATCAGTGAGATTGCTGCACGTTGTGGGTTTGAAGACAGTAATTACTTCTCTGCCGTTTTCACGCGTGAAGCGGGCATGACACCACGCGACTATCGCCAACGCTTTGTTAGAACACCGTTATTACCCGGTAAAAATGGGCGTGAAAGTGAAGAACAGCCGCAGGTTACAACCATCATTTAGCGCCTCTCAGTGTTAATTGACGGGGGCGCTGTTCAACGTCACCCGCCGCTGTCATTTTATCGGTAGTTTTCGTTATTATGCCGCCATACCCAAACCGACAATATTTGCCGCCAGAATGATGACCAGACAACCAATACACAGCACAGTAACCGGCTTTCTGCTTGGGGATTTCCACTCTTTGAGTAACAGGCCCACAATGCCGCCACACAACACATAGAAGCTCATGTGCAGCATCCAGCTCATATAGTCATATTGCTGTGGGATTTTGGCGTGGCCCCAAGCATAGAAGAAGAATTGCAGATACCACATCAAACCACCTAAGGCTGAAAACAGAATATTAGTTATCAACAGTGGTTTGGCGATAGAGAAATCGGCTTTGACTGACAAGTTCTTGAGGCTGGCTAAACGGATAAAACAATAGCTCAGGTTGATAATTGCACCGCCGCCCATAATGATGACGTAGCTTGGCAGCGCCACATACAGCGAATTAATCCCTAATGCGCTGGCGGCTTCATGCATTGGTTTTGCCGCATCCATAGCAAATGACATTCCGGCTGAGAAAATACCGCACATCACGGCCAAAATCAGCCCTTTCTTCAGGCTGAACTCTTCTGCCTGAATGCCCATCACCCGTTCTTTCAGCAATCCCGCATAACTGACGATAGCGACCCCGATCACGGCCACCAATACACCGAGCAAGGTCATACGCCCGCCTGCAGTGCCGATCAGCACATCAAAGCGCCCTTGTAGGACAGGTGTCATTAATGTGCCAATAATCAATGTGATACCGATGGCAATCCCGATCCCCATTGACATGCCGAGGTAACGCATAGTCAGGCCGTAGTTAATATTGCCAATCCCCCACATGGCACCGAACAGAAATACCGGCAGCAGGGTAGCTATACTAAAGGAGCCATAATATTGCCAAAAATCAGGCAGCAACAGATAACTGACGGTCCACGGCAGGATAAGCCATGACACCAGACCCCCAATGGACCACATGGTTTCCCATGACCATTTTTTAACTTTTTTAAACGGCGCGTAGAAGCACGCAGCACTAGCCGCGCCCACCAGATGCCAAATTATTCCCAATATAATCTCATTATTCATCTTATTATCCTTCGTTGTAATGGTGCGGCCAGGTGCAGAACCAGAGGAGCGCACAAGCCGCTGATGACGAAGGAGTCTAAATAGTGTGCAATCTTGTCACCTTCGGCTGACTGCCTTAAAACAAGGAAAACTGGCAAAATTCAGTAGGTGATAATGATAACGATCACAGAATGGAATACTGGTGGTTGGCTGTTTACTGGCGGCAGAGAGTCGCTGCGCTGGGTCATGAATTTTTGATGCGAGGGAAATCAGAGTGTTCGAATGGAGGATTAAGCGGCTCATTTTCACCCGAGGATATCAATATGAGTGAAAACCCTCAAGGGGGCTGCGCAAGAAGTGCCCCCATTTTACTGGAATAACGCACTTATTTAACCTTTGCTGCACGAGGCTTGGTTGAAACTCAGACAACTCTTGAGCCTCTATTGCGTGCGGTGCGGATGTACTGAAATATCCTGATTGAAAGGCCTGCAACCGCAGGCCTTTTATCCCTCATATTTGAAGCTGCCTCAGTGTTGGCTGTTCTCACGGGCCACCTTGATGCAACGACAATTATGTGGGCATAACATTGGCACGGATAACCGCAATTACTTGGTCATTTTCTTATACTTGATACGGTGTGGTTCCAGCGCTTCGGCACCCAGAGTACGTTTCTTCCACTCTTCGTATTCAGTAAAGTTACCTTCGAAGAACACCACTTTGCCTTCATCCTGATAATCGATGATGTGGGTGGCAATTCGGTCAAGGAACCAACGGTCATGGGAAATAACCATGGCACAACCTGGGAACTCCAGCAGGGCGTTTTCCAGTGCGCGCAGGGTTTCGATGTCCAGATCATTGGTCGGTTCATCGAGCAGCAACATGTTGCCGCCAACCTGTAGCAATTTGGCCAGATGGATACGGCCGCGCTCACCACCGGACAGCTCACCCACCCGCTTACCTTGATCGATACCTTTAAAGTTGAAGCGGCCAACGTAGGCGCGGCTTGGAATTTCAAAGTTACCGATCTTCATGATGTCCTGGCCGCCGGAAACTTCTTCCCACACGGTTTTACTGCCATCCATGTTGTCACGGAACTGATCAACCGAGGCCAATTGCACGGTATCACCCAGCGAAATCGTGCCGGAATCGGGTTGTTCCTGACCAGATAACATGCGGAACAGGGTTGATTTACCGGCACCGTTCGGCCCGATGATCCCGACTATTGCGCCTTTTGGCAGCGCAAAGGTCAAATCGTCAATCAGCAGGCGATCGCCGTAAGACTTACTCAGATGCTCAACTTCCAGCACTTTGTCGCCCAAACGTGGGCCTGGTGGTATGAACAACTCACTGGTTTCGTTACGTTTTTGATACTCGACACTGTTAAGTTCTTCAAAGCGGGCCAGACGCGCTTTACCTTTCGCCTGACGGCCTTTCGGATTCTGACGAACCCACTCCAGCTCTTTCTCAATGGATTTACGACGTGCGGCTTCAGAAGAGGCTTCCAGTGCCAGACGAGCGTCTTTCTGCTCCAGCCATGAGGAGTAGTTGCCTTCCCACGGAATACCTTCACCACGGTCCAGCTCCAGAATCCAGCCCGCCACGTTATCGAGGAAATAACGGTCATGGGTGATGGCGACCACGGTACCTTCGTAGTCATGCAGGAAGCGCTCCAACCAGGCCACGGATTCGGCATCCAAGTGGTTAGTCGGTTCGTCCAGCAGCAGCATGTCTGGTTTTTCCAGCAGCAGGCGGCAAATTGCCACACGGCGGCGTTCACCGCCGGACAAATTGGCAATTTTGGCATCCCACGGTGGCAAACGCAGTGCATCCGCCGCTCGCTCTAACTGGTTATCCAGATTATGGCCGTCATGGGACTGGATAATGGCTTCCAGCTCACCTTGTTCTTTTGCCAATTTATCGAAATCAGCGTCCGGATCGGCATACAGCGCATAAACCTCGTCCAGACGGGTCAGCGCGTGTTTAACTTCGCCAACCGCCTCTTCAACCGACTCACGCACGGTTTGCTCAAGGTTTAACTTAGGCTCCTGCGGCAGATAGCCAATTTTGATGCCAGGCTGTGGACGAGCTTCGCCTTCAATATCGGTATCGATACCCGCCATGATGCGTAATAGGGTAGATTTACCGGAACCGTTCAGGCCCAGCACACCAATTTTTGCCCCTGGGAAGAAACTCAGGGAGATGTTTTTCAGAATATGTCGTTTCGGTGGAACTACTTTACCGACACGATGCATAGAATAGACGTATTGAGCCACGTTGCGTCTGCCTCTCTATATCAGTTTTTATAGGATGTCTGGTGCGGAGTGTAGCCCGTTTTACTATACCCGTCATCTTTCAAGTCACGGGTCTATTTAACCAATAAAAAAGCCCGACTTATTCGCCAGGCTTTAGTCACTATAGAGCCGTTATACTTCAAGTTGCATCTGCGTTGGCTGCCTTGGTTCGCCCCAGTCACTTGACTTTAGCCAGCGCTTGGGGATTCTCTTCGTTGCCACCTTTCTGTAACTCGAACTATTTAGGGTATAGATAATTACTCTCAGACAGGATTCGATGCGCGTTTAAAGCGACCGATAATCCATTTCTCAATTTCTACGATAATGAAAATCGCGATAGAAACTAACAGCGTGATGCCCCAGTAATAAGCCGGTAATGGCTCGGTACCGAATGCGGTATTCATAAACGGCAGATAGATGATGGCTAATTGGAGTACGACCAGTACACCAGAAACCAACCACAGTCCCTTGTTAACAAAGACTTCTTTGTTCAGTGGGAAGCGGTCCATCACTCGGCAGTTAAACATGTAAATCCACTGCGCAGTAACCAATGTTTGCATCAGCACAGTACGGATAAACTCAGTGCTATATCCGCGTGGCTCCATGTAGGCTTCTAGGGCGAAAGCACTGCACGCAATCAGGGTGCCGACAAACGCGATGCGCCAGATGGCATGGCCGTCTAACACATGTTTTGATGGGTCACGCGGGTTGCGGCGCATAATGCCTCTTTCTGCCGGCTCAAATGCTAAACCGAATGAAAGCGTGGTGGAGGTGGCCATGTTTATCCACAGGATTTGCAGTGGCGTTAACGGAATAACCGCGCCAACCAGAATAGCGAAGATGATTAACAGCCCTTGCGCCAGGTTGGTCGGTAACACAAACAGAATGGTTTTTTTCAGGTTGTCGTAAACCCGGCGGCCTTCTTCCACCGCACTGGCGATGGTGGCGAAGTTATCATCGGACAACACCATATCAGCAGCTTCTTTGGTGACCTCAGTGCCTTTGATCCCCATCGCGATACCGACATCGGCCTGTTTCAGCGCCGGAGCATCGTTCACGCCATCGCCGGTCATCCCGACAATTTCGCCTTTATCTTGCAATGCTTTCACCAGACGCAGTTTATGTTCCGGGCTGGTACGGGCGAAAATATCATAACGCACTGCCGCTTGTGCCAGTTCGTTATCGTCCATATGCTCTAGCTGGCCGCCGGTTATGGAGTCTTTACCATTACCTATCCCCAACATGGCACCAATCGCCATCGCGGTTTCCTGATGGTCGCCGGTGATCATCTTCACGCGAATACCGGCCTGTTGGCAGGTAGCAATGGCATCGATGGCTTCAGGACGTGGTGGGTCCATCATGCCAGCAATCCCCACAAACAGCATACCTTGCTGGATATCGCTGTGGTCTAACTCGCTGACCGGTTGTTCTGTTGGGCGGAAGGCCGCCGCCACCATGCGCAAGCCCTGCCTGGCGTAGCGGGCCATTTCGGCTTCCCAGTAATCACGGCGGAATGGCGCAACGCCGTTAGCTGTCAGTTCCTGTTGGCAGAAGGTGAACAACACATCCGGCGCGCCGGTCAGGAAGATGCTGTTATCCGATTGAACCTGATGGCTGGTGGCCATGTATTTATAGGCAGAATCAAAAGGAATTTTGCCGTGTTGAGTGACCTGACCCAAATCAATACCTGATTTCGCGGCCAGCACTTTCAACGCGCCTTCCGTTGGGCCACCCGTAATGGTCCAGTGACCTTGCTCGTTCTTCTGGATCTGGCTGTCATTACATAAATTCACCGCAGTGATGAAGGTCTTTAGCGTACCGTTGGTATCTAGCGAGGCTTGCTGGTCACTGCCTTCCGGATAGATATTGCCGACGGGTTCGTAACTTTCACCCTCAACGCGATAGCACTGGTCGGCCAGAATCACCGCTTTGACGGTCATTTCGTTCATCGTCAGTGTGCCGGTTTTATCGGAGCAGACAACCGTCATGGCACCTAAGGTTTCTACCGTTGGCAGCTTGCGAATAATCGCGCGGTTGCGCGCCATCGCTTGCACACCAAGGGAGAGGATGATCGAAATAATAGCCGGTAAGCCTTCTGGCACCGAGGCTACCGCCAGGCTTATCAAGGCCAGCAACAGCTCATTAACCGGCAGGTCGCGCAGGAGAAACGCGAAGACGAACAAGAAAGCCATCATCACCAGAATCAGGATGAAAATCGCTTTACCCAAGCGGTCCATCTGTTGCAACAGCGGGGTGCGCGTCGATTCAACCTCAGACATCATCTGGTTGATATGCCCCAGTTCGGTGTGACCACCGCTGGCGATAACCAGCCCTCTGGCGGTACCGGCACTGATAGTCGTGCCGGAAAACAGCAGGTTTTTGCGATCACCAATGACGGATTCATTCTCAATCACGCCGATTTGCTTCTCAACCACCGTGGACTCGCCGGTCAGGATAGCCTCTTCAATCTGAAGATTGTGCGCTTCCAATAACCGCAGGTCTGCTGGGATCTTATCGCCGGGCTTTAATGTGACGATATCTCCTGGCACCAAATTCTGTGCTTCTATGGTTTGCGCACTGCCGTCACGGATGACCACAGCTTTACTGGACAGCATATTCTGGATGCTTTTCAGCGACTTTTCGGCTTTATTTTCCTGAACATACCCAATTAATGCATTAATAACCGCAACACACAGGATGATGATGGTATCAACCGCGTGGCCCATCAGCCCTTTAACCAAGGCTGCCGCCAGCAGGATATAAATCAGAACATCATTAAAATGGGCTAAGAATTGCAGCAGTGGATGCTTACTTTTTTTGGCGGGTAGGGCGTTCGGCCCGTATTGTTTAAGGCGCTCTTTTGCCTCTTGTTGGCTTAATCCTTCTTCGCTGCTATTCAAATGCTGCAAAGATTCTTCCGCTGTAAGTTGATACCAGGCCTTACCCTCTGGGGGCGGGGAGGCAGATTTATGGTCTGATGAGTTTTGCATTGAAAGAGCCTTCTTAAAAATTAATAAATCTAAAATCTATCTATCCGTTTCATTGGTCGGTACGGCGCAGAGAAAATACATTTCTTCATTTTCTTGCGTGAAAAAACTCCGTGAAAAGTGTTTTCCTTAATTATTTGATTTTTATAAAAAAGCAAAGAAATATTTTGAAGGATATATTTAAAACAACATAGTTATATTAAGCAAGGATAGTAGGTTTTTATCAAAAGAGTGCCTTGATCTGAGATAATAAAATAGAAACATTTGGCAACATATTATGGGTAACCTTGTGAATAGTAAGTAGTTACAGAGCGAACTATTCTATAGGTAATCTTATGGGAAAGGACGAGTCGGCCGGACCGTTTGCGTGATAACACCGAATGATTAGATCTCCGCTCCTATTACCCAATGTAATTGCTGGCTATCAGGTGAAACTCTTCGTTAGTATGTTCTGCTGCCGGAACTAATGGGGCGTATGCTAATCAGAGGTTGCGGTAAGCAACATACTGACGGTGCAATTAAGTAAAGTGCAGTAGCCAACAACCAGTGAGGAAACAGTAAGTATGGACAAGTGGCGATATCTGGCGATTGGCGTGTGTTTGGTGACGACTTCAGGAGTAGCATCCGCTGACTCCCTTGATGCACAACGGCAGCGCTATCAGCAAGTTAAACAGGCGTGGGACAGTAATCAAATGGATACTGTGATGCAACTGATGCCGACGTTGCGTGATTATCCCCTGTACTCTTATCTGGAATATCGTCAGCTGACGCAAGACCTGAGTCAGGTAAGCGCGGCCCAAGTGAATGATTTTATGAGCCGCAACCCCACTTTGCCGCCAGCACGTTCACTGCCATCCCGTTTTGTTAATGAACTGGCCCGCCGTGAAGATTGGCGCGGATTGCTCACATTCAGCCCGCAGGCACCAAAACCGGTGGCCGCGCGGTGTAATTATTACTATGCCAAATGGGCTACTGGCGAGCAGCAAGTGGCTTGGGATGGTGCCAGCGAAATCTGGCTGAACGGTCAGGCATTACCGGGCAGTTGCGATAAATTATTCAGTGTCTGGCAGCAAGCCGGGCATCAGACGCCACTGTTAACATTGGCACGCATGAAGCTCGCGCTGAAAGAGGGCAATGCCAGTCTGGTGAGTTATTTACTCAAACAACTGCCAGCGGATTACCAAACGATGGGAACGGCACTGGCGAAATTGCAAAGTGATCCAACCAGCGTTGAGAGCTTTGCCCGTACCGTTGGGCCGACTGACTTCACCCGTTCCGCAACCACCATTGCTTTTACCCGTTTAGCGCGGCAGGACGTAGAAAACGCGCGGGCAATGATCTCCACATTGGCGCGGCTGCAAAAAATGAGTGACAGCGAGAAGCTTGAGCTGGAAGAAACGGTCGCCTGGCGTTTGATGGGCAATGATGCGACTTATGACCAAGCTAAGTGGCGCGATCAAGTGACTTTACGTAGCCATTCTACTCCATTGCTGGAGCGCCGTATCCGCATGTCGCTGGGTACGGGTGACCACCAAGGGTTAGCGGCGTGGTTGCCGCGTTTGCCCGCAGAGGCACAAAGTAAAGATGAGTGGCGCTACTGGCGTGCTTCTTTATTATTAGATCAAGGTAAGAAAGCCGAGGGCGAAGCCATTCTGCGCAGCCTGATGCAAGAGCGTGGCTTCTATCCGATGGTCGCCGCGCAAAAACTGGGTGTGCCGTACCCGATTAATGTTGAAGTCGCGACTAAACCGGATGCTTCGCTGGCGCAGCGCCCTGAAATTGCCCGAGTACGTGAGTTAATGTACTGGAATATGGATAATCTGGCGCGCAACGAGTGGAGTTATCTGGTGGCAAGCCGTAGCAAGCCTGAGCAGGAAGCACTGGCACGTTACGCCTTTAATCAGAAGTGGGCGGATCTCAGTGTTCAGGCAACCATTGTCGCTAAACTGTGGGATCATCTGGAAGAGCGCTTCCCGCTGGCCTGGCCGAAAGAGTTCCATCAGGCGACCGAAGGTAAGGGGATCACACCAAGCTATGCGATGGCGATTGCCCGTCAGGAAAGTGCGTGGAACCCAAAAGCACAGTCACCGGTTGGGGCGGCAGGGTTAATGCAAGTGATGCCACGCACCGCTGAACATACGGTAAAACTCAATAATATCGGTGGTTATGTCAATAGCAGCCAGTTACTTGATCCGGTAACCAATATACAGATTGGCACCAGTTATCTGGAAGAGGTTTATCAGCAGTTTGGCCGTAACCGTATCTTATCCAGTGCCGCCTACAATGCAGGCCCATCACGGGTTAATACTTGGTTGGGAAATAGCGGCGGGCAGGTGGATGCCGTAGCTTTTATCGAAAGTATCCCGTTCTCTGAAACCCGTGGCTATGTGAAAAACGTACTGGCTTACGATGCTTTTTATCGGCACTTTATGAATCGCCCAGCGAAGGTGCTGAGTGATGCTGAATGGCAAAGGCGCTACTGATTCCCTGTGGCCTTGACGCTGCGGCGGTGTTAGCGGCGCTCTCGCACCCGAATCACTTACTTATGTAAGCTCATCGGGATTTGCTCGCTTGCTGCCTTGCCGCAACGCCAATGACTTTGAGGATACGCCTTCGTCCCTGGCGTTGCCGGCTGTTGGCTGGTAGCTCGCAAACGCCAACTCTTTTGGGAATATCTGGCGTTATGGTATGCTCTCGTACTAGTTAAATAGTACCTTGGGTATATATGATGACAAAACGACGACTGACCGATGATCTACCGGCTGACGAAAAAAATATATCGGGTATCCCTAACCCGGTTGATCCTTCTCTCGCGCCAGATCCGGCGTTATCCGCTGAAGATAACCAGCATTGGTTGAGCTTCATTGCGCTACTGCAAAATGCCATTGCGCAAGATCTTCATTTACCGTTGCTGCAATTGATGTTGACGCCTGATGAACGCACTGCACTGGGGACACGGGTGCGAATTATTGAGGAGTTAATGCGCGGGGAGTTGAGCCAGCGTGAACTGAAAAACCAGTTAGGCGCAGGGATTGCGACCATCACTCGTGGCTCTAACAGTTTGAAGACGGCCCCACCGCAGCTTAAAAACTGGCTCGAGGCCCAACTATTGGCAGATAAAAAATAATCGGCCACCTTCCTGCACGTTGAAATCTATAGGGTATTGCTTGCGTGGCGGTGTTGGTAGATTTCATTGTGAAATGGCACCAGCGCCAACAGTAACGCTTGGTGGTAAACACAGGTGCGGGTTAATTTACCGTCGGTAAAGATGCCGATGGCACCGCCTTTCTGTTTTACATTTTCAATACCGGTTAAAACTGCCATTTCGTCGCCCAGCTCACGGCCTTGGTGAATCCCTTGCAATATAATGTCAGGCAGCATCAAGCTGGCAGAACGAGACTCACCTCGGCTCTGCAAGTGTTCAATTACCATCCATGCAAAGGTCATATTATCTTCAATGCCGGCTTCAATCCCAACCCAAAAATCTGCCTCAGGGCGAACCTGACGTGCATTGGCAACCCGCTGGCGGGCACCGGTGCGAGTTTCAGTGTTGCCGAGGGGTTGCAGAGGAACGCCGCTGTCGACATTGACACCTTCAATGCGATATTGACCCACGCCATAAACGTCGTCAAACGCGAGGCCAATAGCCTTAATCTTTGCAGGGTTGGTAGTTGCGGCAACAACATGGTACATAATGAGTCTCGCTACTCTTAATAATCTATTGAAATAGGCTTTGGGTTTATTTCACGCAGTATAACGGAAAAATGACATGTTACAGGTATATCTCGTGCGCCACGGCGAAACCGTCTGGAACGCAGCACGCCGCATTCAGGGCCAATCAGACAGCCCTCTGACTGATATCGGTATACGTCAGGCTCAGTTGGTCGCGCAACGGGTTCGTAGCCAGGGTATCACCCATATTATTAGCAGCGACCTTGGACGCACACAGCAGACGGCGAAAATCATTGCTGATGCCTGTGGGCTAACCATGCTGACAGACTCGCGCCTGCGTGAGCTGAATATGGGGGTGCTGGAAACGCGTCCGATTGAAAGCTTAACGTCAGAAGAAGAGCAATGGCGCAAGCAGATGGTCAATGGCACTGAAGGCGGGCGTATCCCGGAAGGTGAGTCGATGACTGAGCTGGGGGGGCGGATGCACGCGGCGCTGAATAGCTGCCTGGCGTTACCTGCCGGAAGTAAGCCATTGCTGGTGAGTCATGGTATGGCGTTGGGATGTCTGCTGAGTACCCTGCTTGGGTTACCCGCTCATGCTGAACGGCGTCTACGTTTGCGCAACTGCTCGCTGTCGCGGGTGGATTATCAGGAAAGCCCGTGGTTGGCCTCAGGCTGGGTGATTGAAAGTGCTGGCGATACCGCCCATTTGGATATGCCAGCACTTGATGAGTTACAGCGCTAACGCCGGACAGGAATAAGATACTCACATTTGAACAGGGTCGGAGGCCGTTCGACAGGGTTCCCCTGTGGGTAGAAACGTTCGATATCATAGCCACGTCGGCGAGTTAGCCCTAACTGCGGCAGGCAGGTGCCATACAGTGTCAGGATGAAGTTCTGTAGCCCTTCCAACGGCCCATCGTAGGTGAACTGCACATACTCGCCACCCTGTAAGATGACCGGTTGACCTTCCTGCACATTGCATGGAACATGCTGAGGCTCAATCGCTGTAGTGTAGAAAATCTCTTGCTCATCATCTTTCTCCTGATTGGGGCGTGAGTGATGTAAGCCGTAGAGTACGGGGGGCAAGTGATCGACATCACCGAGATATTGCTGCCAAAAATGTAGTCGGAATTCAGCACGATAGGTTGAAATTTGCTCAAGAGTACACGAATAGCTTTGAGTTATACCTATCAGATGCTGTTCAGGCAACGTCACAAATTCAGGTTGAGGTAAGGTATAAGCCCCCAACCGGATAGGTGGACAGATCCCCGCCGAATGCCAATCTTCAGCCCGACGATACAGTGCGGGCGTTTGCACAAACTGCTTTTTAAAAGCGCGGGTAAAAGTTTGCTGTGAATCAAAACGATATTGCAGGGCAATATCGAGAATAGGGCGGCTGGTTAAACGTAACGCTACGGCGGCTTTTGATAACCTTCTGGCACGGATATAAGCACCGATAGCATTCCCGGTGACTTCCTTGAACATACGTTGCAAATGCCATTTCGAATAGCCTGCTTTCGCAGCAACATTGTCCAGTGCCAAAGGCTGGTCTAAGTGACTTTCTAGCCAGCTAAGCAAATCACGAATGATACTGGCTTGATCCATAGATCTTCCTCGTAAAACGACCTAAATTTAGGGTATTAGTCATATGAAAAGAATAGCTCCGGCGCATAGTAGCAACTTTTTTTGCTCCCGACTGCTTAAGAATTTAGTGGTGCAGTGCGTTAAAAATAAGCCTAAGATTTATAAAAAGGCTTTTTAACAAATATTTTATTATTAGTACAAATAGTTAATGTTGAATCAGATTATTCAATGGAATGGAGTAAGTGTATGAAAAAAAGTTGGATATTCCTTGGTTGCTTGCTTTCTTTTGGGGCAATAACTGCCCATGCAGAGGAAATTGGCTCGGTAGATACCGTTTTTAAACTGCTAGGGCCTGATCATAAAATCGTGGTTGAAGCCTTCGATGACCCTGATGTTAAAAATGTAACTTGTTATATCAGCCGGGCTAAAACCGGGGGTATCAAAGGTGGTCTGGGGTTGGCGGAAGATACATCTGATGCTGCAATCTCTTGCCAGCAGGTCGGGCCGATTGAGTTAAATGACAAAATTAAGAATAAAAAATCTGACGGTACGGTGGTTTTCCAGAAGCGCACATCGTTGGTCTTCAAAAAGCTACAAGTGGTGCGTTTCTACGATCAGAAACGTAATACCTTGATCTACCTTACCTATTCAGACCGTGTGGTTGACGGCTCGCCAAAAAATGCGATCAGTGCTGTACCCATTATGCCGTGGCAATAGCATTATTTGGCTGAGAATGGGCAATAAAAAAGCCAGCATTTGCGTGCTGGCCTTTTATTGTCGATGTGTCAGTTCAGCGGCTTATTCTTCCAGGTCACCACAGAAACGATAGCCTTCACCGTGGATGGTGGCGATGATTTCTGGCGTATCAGGAGTAGACTCAAAATGCTTACGAATACGACGGATAGTCACGTCGACGGTGCGGTCATGAGGTTTTAGCTCACGGCCAGTCATTTTCTTCAGCAATTCGCCACGGGATTGGATTTTGCCCGGATTTTCACAGAAATGCAGCATGGCACGGAACTCACTACGTGGCAGTTTGTAATGTTCGCCAGTAGGGCTTATCAGTGAGCGGCTGTTGATATCCAGCTCCCAGCCATTGAATTTATAACTCTCAACCAGACGACGTTCTTCACCTACGCTGCCCAAGTTCATGGTGCGAGATAGCAGGTTGCGTGCGCGGATGGTCAATTCACGCGGATTGAAAGGTTTGGTGATGTAGTCATCGGCACCAATTTCCAAGCCAAGGATCTTATCTACTTCATTATCACGACCGGTCAGGAACATTAGGGCAACACTTGCTTGTTCACGAAGTTCTCGTGCCAGCAGCAGGCCATTTTTACCCGGCAGATTGATGTCCATGATAACTAAGTTGATATCATTCTCAGACAGAATGTGGTGCATTTCTGCGCCATCATTGGCCTCATGAACAACATAGCCTTCCGCCTCGAAAATGCTCTTCAGGGTGTTACGAGTAACTATCTCGTCTTCTACGATCAGAATGTGCGGGGTCTGCATGTTTGCTACCTAAAATTGCCAACAAAATAGAAATAGGAAGTACAGAAGTCTTTGTTATATTAGGATTTTTATTGACTAGTTACTCGTCATCCCGTTCATCACATGACTAAAGTACGTAAACGCGTTCTTGATGTACTTTCCATCAACGTCAACAACATCACTAGCTTGGTCGGGGTGTTACTCCCTACAGCCCCAAAGGTGACAAAAGCGGCGCATATCCTAACCCTATTAACAGCAATATAACAGTGTGAGCCGAATCTACCACCCAACAAAACTACGCTTTGTTGACATATATCAAATTCAATTGTAGCACGTTAACACTTTTGTGAAAAAGACTTACAAGAATACCAGCTTAAGCGATAGTTGGTTAAATTATGTGATCGATTCAGTGTTATTAATATTAAAAATTAAGCATTAGGCGTAACAAAAAAAAGATTTTTCTAATCTATTGATTTTTATTGTTTAAAATCAATATTCTTTCACCGCCGCCGCCGTCACCCTCTTTTCCTTCTCAGCCGTCTATTTCAGCTAAAAGCATAAGAAGAATTATTGTTGATGTTATGGAAATGTAAAGACATTTGCCAGATGTTTACTTATTGTTGCTTTTTTAACCACGAGAACATAAAAAGAGCGAACAGGTGACAATTATCCGTTAACTCAGATTGCGCGATAGTTTGATATTTTCCGACTCTCGGGGGCATTTCTGTCAAAAAGTTGAAAAAAAATCCATAAGTGCATTGTTCTGAATAAGTGTTGTTTTTTAGGGTTATTCTCTGGTTTTTGGCGTTTGTTTTGTAATGTGATTGCTGACAATTCCTCTTTTATTAGAGGATTTCCCGAAATGGGTTAGCTTGTTCTCATCGTTTTACCGGTGAAAAAATTTGACTTGAGGGGGCGATTGCTTTAACCAATAGAGGGACAGCTTTATTTATGAGACAGACAGAAGACATGCGATACATCAGCCTGAATACAACAATTATTACCACCACCGAAACCACAGGTTACGGGGCGGGCTGACGCGTACAGGAAACAACAGAAAAAAGCCCGCACCTAGACAGTGCGGGCTTTTTTTTTAAATCAAATATTTGCAACAAAGTTTGCGATAAAAATAGCGCGAAAGCGGGAGAGAATAAGAAATGCGAGTGCTGAAATTTGGCGGGACCTCAGTTGCAAATGCAGAACGCTTTATGCGTGTTGCCGATATCATTGAAAGTAATGCGCGTCAGGGACAAGTCGCTACGGTGCTATCCGCTCCCGCTAAAATTACCAATCACTTGGTGGCGATGATCGACAAAATGGTTGCCGGACAAGATATCTCGCCGAATATCAGTGATGCCGAGCGGATTTTCGCCGAGTTATTGCGTGGCTTGGCTGATGCGCAACCGGGCTTTGACTATGCGCGTTTGAAAGACTTGGTAGGGCATGAGGTTGCGCAGCTCAAGCAACTGTTGCACGGAATTTCACTGCTGGGGCAGTGTCCTGATAGCATCAATGCCGCTATCATCTGCCGTGGTGAGAAGCTCTCTATCGCCATTATGGAAGCGGTATTTCAGGCGAAAGGCTATCCGGTGACCGTGATTAATCCGGTAGAGAAACTGCTGGCCCAGGGGCACTATCTCGAATCCACCGTAGATATCACTGAATCGACCCGCCGTATCGGTTCCAGCGGCATTCCGGCTGACCATATTATCTTGATGGCGGGCTTCACTGCCGGTAATGATAAAGGTGAGCTGGTGGTGTTGGGGCGTAATGGGTCTGATTACTCCGCCGCGGTGTTGGCTGCCTGTTTGCGTGCTGACTGTTGTGAGATCTGGACTGATGTGGACGGGGTTTATACTTGTGATCCACGCGTGGTACCTGATGCCCGATTATTAAAATCGATGTCATATCAGGAAGCGATGGAGCTTTCCTATTTTGGCGCTTCGGTTCTCCACCCCCGCACTATCGCTCCTATCGCCCAATTCCACATCCCTTGCCTGATAAAAAACACCTCTAACCCACAAGCGCCCGGCACGCTGATTGGCGGCGAAAGCAGCGACGACGGTTTCCCGGTAAAAGGGATTACCAACCTGAATAATATGGCGATGATCAATGTTTCCGGGCCGGGCATGAAAGGCATGGTCGGGATGGCCGCCCGCGTTTTTGCCGTAATGTCGCGCAGCGGTATCTCGGTGGTGCTGATAACCCAGTCCTCTTCTGAATACAGCATCAGCTTCTGTGTACCGCAAGGGGAGTTGTTACGTGCCAGAAGAGCCTTGGATGAAGAGTTTTATCTGGAACTCAAAGACGGCGTACTGGAGCCGTTGGATGTGATTGAACATTTGGCGATTATTTCGGTGGTCGGCGACGGTATGCGCACTTTACGCGGCATTTCGGCTCGCTTCTTCTCGGCGCTGGCTCGTGCCAATATCAATATTATTGCCATTGCCCAAGGCTCCTCTGAGCGCTCTATTTCGGTGGTGGTCAGTAACGATGCGGTCACTACCGGCGTGCGGGTCTGCCATCAGATGTTGTTTAACACCGATCAAGTGATTGAAGTGTTTGTTATCGGCGTCGGTGGCGTTGGTGGGGCATTGATCGAACAAATCTATCGTCAGCAGCCGTGGTTGAAACAGCGCCATATCGATTTGCGCGTTTGTGGTATCGCCAACTCTAAAGCGATGCTGACTAATGTCCACGGCATTGCCTTGGATAACTGGCGTCAGGCGCTGGCTGAAGTGCAGGAGCCGTTTAACTTAAGCCGCCTGATCCGTTTGGTAAAAGAGTATCACTTGCTCAATCCGGTGATTGTCGACTGTACTTCCAGTCAGGCGGTGGCGGATCAATATGCCGACTTCCTGGCCGATGGCTTCCATGTCGTGACACCAAACAAGAAAGCCAACACCTCATCGATGAATTACTACCGTCAGATGCGTGCGGCAGCAGCGAAGTCATGTCGCAAATTCTTGTATGACACCAACGTGGGTGCGGGCCTGCCAGTGATTGAAAACTTACAGAATCTGCTTAATGCGGGTGACGAACTGATGCGTTTTTCTGGCATTCTGTCCGGGTCACTGTCCTTTATCTTCGGCAAGCTGGATGAAGGAATGACATTGTCGGAAGCCACTTTGCAAGCCAAGGCGATGGGATATACCGAACCTGACCCACGCGATGACCTCTCTGGCATGGATGTTGCGCGTAAATTGTTGATTCTGGCCCGTGAGGCAGGGTACAAACTTGAGCTGGCTGATATTGAAGTTGAATCAGTATTGCCAGCAGATTTTGATGCTTCAGACGATGTAGACAGCTTCCTGGCGCGCCTGCCATCACTGGATGCCGAATTTACTCGTTTGGTCGCGAATGCGGCGGAGCAGGGCAAAGTGCTGCGTTATGTTGGCGTCATCGAAGAGGGGCGCTGTCTCGTGCGAATGGATGCTGTGGATGGTAATGATCCGTTGTATAAAGTTAAAAATGGTGAGAATGCCTTGGCCTTCTATACCCACTATTATCAGCCGATTCCGTTGGTGTTACGCGGTTATGGTGCCGGTAATGACGTGACGGCTGCTGGGGTATTCGCCGATCTTTTACGCACATTATCATGGAAGTTGGGAGTTTAAATATGGTTAAAATCTATGCTCCGGCATCGATTGGCAATGTCAGCGTCGGATTCGATGTGCTGGGTGCCGCGGTTTCGCCCGTTGATGGTACTTTGCTTGGTGATTGCGTCAGCGTGACCGCCGCAGACCGTTTCAGTCTGCGCAACGAGGGCCGCTTTGTCAGCAAACTGCCTGATGATCCAAAAGAAAATATCGTTTATCAGTGTTGGGCGCGTTTTTGTCAGGAAATGGGCAAAGAAATCCCAGTGGCAATGGTGTTGGAAAAGAATATGCCAATCGGTTCAGGGCTGGGTTCCAGCGCCTGCTCTGTAGTGGCCGGGCTAATGGCGATGAACGAATTCTGTGGCAAGCCACTGGATAAGATCACGCTACTTGGCTTGATGGGCGAACTGGAAGGGCGTGTCTCCGGCAGTGTCCATTATGATAATGTCGCACCTTGCTATCTGGGTGGGATGCAGTTAATCCTTGAGCAGGATAGCTATATCAGCCAGAACGTCCCCGGTTTTGATGACTGGCTGTGGGTGATGGCGTATCCGGGCATTAAAGTTTCTACCGCTGAGGCGCGCGCTATCTTACCGGCGCAGTATCGGCGGCAAGATTGCATTGCTCATGGGCGAAATCTGGCTGGATTCATTCACGCCTGCCACACTCAACAACCCGATTTAGCCGCTAAAATGATGAAAGATATTATTGCGGAGCCTTATCGTACCCAATTGCTGCCGGGCTTTGCGGCGGCACGTCAGGCCGCACAGGATATTGGCGCATTGGCCTGTGGCATTTCCGGCTCCGGCCCGACGCTGTTTGCCGTGTGTGACGATATGGATACCGCGCAGCGCATGGCGGGCTGGTTACAAAATCATTACCTGCAAAACGACGAAGGTTTTGTTCATATTTGCCGTCTGGATACCGCAGGCGCACGACTACTGGGATAACGCATGAAACTGTACAACCTTAAAGATCACAACGAACAGGTCAGCTTCGCGCAAGCGATCAAACAGGGCTTGGGCAAACAGCAAGGGCTGTTTTTTCCACTTGAATTGCCCGAGTTTGAACTGACTGAGATTGATAAACTGCTGGATCTGGATTTTGTCACGCGCAGCAGCCGTATTTTGTCTGCGTTTATTGGTAATGAAATCGCGCCAGAAGTGTTAACCAAACGCGTTCAGGCGGCTTTTGAATTCCCAGCCCCAATCGCGCACGTTGAAAATGATATCGCCGCGCTGGAGCTGTTCCACGGCCCGACACTGGCGTTTAAAGATTTTGGCGCACGTTTTATGGCGCAGATGTTGGCAGAAGTGGCGGGTGATCAGCCGGTGACTATCCTGACCGCAACCTCCGGTGACACTGGCGCGGCGGTGGCTCATGCGTTCTACGGCCTGAAAAATGTACGGGTGGTTATCCTCTATCCGCGTGGCAAAATCAGCCCGTTGCAGGAGAAGCTGTTCTGTACGCTGGGCGGAAATATTCACACAGTAGCGATTGAAGGCGATTTTGATGCTTGTCAGGCGTTGGTAAAACAAGCCTTTGACGATGAAGAGCTGAAACAGGAACTGAGCCTTAATTCCGCTAACTCAATCAATATCAGCCGCCTGCTGGCGCAAATCTGTTATTACTTTGAAGCGGTGGCCCAGTTGCCACAAGAAGCGCGTAATCAACTGGTTATCTCGGTGCCAAGCGGCAATTTCGGTGATTTGACCGCCGGCCTGCTGGCAAAATCATTAGGTTTACCGGTGAAACGCTTTATTGCTGCCACCAATGCCAATGATACCGTACCGCGCTTTCTGGTGAGCGGCGAGTGGCAGCCGAAACCGACGGTGGCGACATTATCAAATGCGATGGATGTGAGCCAACCGAATAACTGGCCGCGAGTAGAGGAGCTATATCGCCGTAAAATCTGGCAACTGAAGGATTTGTGCCACGGCGCAGTGAGCGATGACGTGACTAAAGAAACCATGCGTGAGCTGGCAAAACTGGGTTATATCTCAGAGCCTCATGCCGCCATTGCTTACCGTGTCTTGCGTGATCAGTTACAGGACGGTGAGTTCGGTTTGTTCATCGGCACTGCGCATCCGGCAAAATTTAAAGAGAGCGTGGAGGCGGTTCTCGGGCAGGAATTACCGCTGCCAAAACCACTGGCTATCCGGGCGAAGTTACCGTTGCTATCCCATGATTTACCGGCTGATTTTGCGCAATTACGCACTTTCTTGATGGCTTTGCCAAAGTAACAGGGCACTCTTTGTAAAGAAGTAGAACGAAGGGGAAGCGTGCCGTTGGGGTCGTAGTGGCGTGAGCCACCGGAGTGCCCCTCGGTGCGTTAAACCCTTCGCATACCAAATTTAAAAGGGCTGTAGCCTTTTTAAATTGATCGGTTAGACGCTGTAGCAACGAAGATCAGCGCAGCTCAGCGCGCTTAAATACCAGTTCATTTTTTGCCGACAACCCGGCATCAAACTCATAACCTTCCAAATTGAAATCAACCAGTTGCTCTGGTTTGGTCAATTTATTCTGAATAATAAAGCGGCTCATCAGGCCACGCGCTTTTTTGGCATAGAAACTGATGATTTTGTATTTGCCATTCTTCTCATCCAAAAAGACCGGCTTAATCAGTGAACCGGCCAGTTTTGCAGGTTTCACGGCTTTAAAATATTCATCAGAAGCCAGATTAATCAGTACGTTATCACCTTGCTGTTCCAGCGCCTGATTAAGTTTCTCGGTTATCTGCTCACCCCAGAAAGTGTAGAGATCTTTGCCGCGTGGATTCGCCAGCTTAATTCCCATCTCCAGACGATACGGTTGCATTAGATCCAGTGGGCGCAATAGGCCGTACAAACCTGAAAGCATTCGCAGATGCTGTTGAGCAAAATCAAAATCGGCAGCACTGAAATCCTGTGCCTGCATACCGGTATAGACATCACCTTTAAAAGCCAAAATCGCCTGACGCGCATTCTCAGGTGTAAAATTGGGTTGCCATTCGCTGAACCGTGCGGCATTTAAGCCTGCCAGTTTATCGCTAATGCCCATCAGGCTGCTGATTTGGGCAGGTGTTAGCTCACGGCAGATCTCGATAAGCTGTTGTGACTTATCCAACATTTCTGGCTGCGTAAACTTCTTGGTTGCCAACGGACTTTGATAATCAAGGGTTTTGGCCGGAGAGATAATAATAAGCATAACGGCATCCTGCTTTTCCAAAAAAGACACTGTAGCAAAAAGTGTGTGCTAGCAAAAAGGAGATTGAGCGATTGCTAAAATAGGTATCCCTATCGTACTTGAAGTTGTAGGGTTGTTTGCAGCCTACTTATAAGCGAATAGGCCTTAGGCATAGATTGAATTGTCGGTGATGATAGAGTTTAGCTAAATCGTCTCAGCACGATAAGAATGGACGAAATTGCTATTAACCTGATGCTTTCCGGTTGTTTCAATTGGCGAAAACGGTTGCTAATTGCAGATGACTGTTTTGCGTTTTTTTTAAACAGTTTAACTGCCTTGCACCAAGGCTTACGCATGTTATTATCAGAACAAAGGCAGGGCTTCGAAATCGCCGCTACTTTTCTGTAACATATTAAAAGTTATGCGAAATGCCAAAAGTTCATGCACAAACGATGAGAAACGACAACATGACCGATAAACTTACTTCCCTACGTCAAATCACCACTGTAGTAGCAGATACCGGGGATATCGCGGCGATGAAATTGTATCAGCCGCAAGATGCGACCACTAACCCATCACTGATTCTGAATGCAGCCCAGATCCCTGAATACCGCAAATTGATCGATGACGCTATTGCCTGGGCGCGCGAACAAAGCAGCAGTCATGCTCAGCAGATCGTTGATGCCACTGACAAACTGGCAGTGAATATCGGTTTGGAAATTCTAAAACTGATCCCCGGCCGCATTTCTACTGAAGTTGATGCCCGTCTCTCTTATGACACTGTTGCCAGCGTGGCGAAAGCCAAGCGTTTGATCAAAATGTATAACGAAGCCGGTATCAGTAATGACCGTATTCTGATCAAGCTGGCCTCAACCTGGCAGGGTATCCGTGCCGCAGAGCAGTTGGAAAAAGAAGGCATTAACTGTAACCTGACGCTGCTATTCTCCTTTGCTCAAGCGCGTGCTTGTGCTGAAGCCGGTGTGTTCCTGATTTCACCGTTTGTTGGCCGTATTCTTGACTGGTACAAAGCCAATGGCGACAAAAAAGAGTTCGCGCCACACGAAGATCCCGGTGTGGTTTCCGTGACCGAGATTTACCAGTATTACAAAAAACACGGCTATAGCACCGTGGTAATGGGCGCAAGCTTCCGTAATCTGGGCGAGATCATCGAGCTGGCCGGTTGTGACCGCCTGACTATCGCACCATCCTTGCTAAAAGAGCTGGCAGAAAGCGAAGGCCCGGTTGAGCGTAAACTGGTTTACACCGGCGAAGTTCAGGCTAAACCAGCCCCACTGACTGAAGCTGAATTCTACTGGCAGCACAATCAGGACCCAATGGCGATTGATAAGCTGGCTGACGGTATCCGTAAGTTTGCAATCGATCAGGGTAAACTTGAGAAAATGATCTCTGACCTGCTGTAATTTGAGTGATGCGGGCAGTGTTTGACGAAAAGGTGGCGTAAGCCGCCTTTTTTATTGCCTGCCATCAAGGGAGGTTTGTGGTTTGGCTATGATATTATTCATACACGATATAGGACATTTTGTTGAGGTGGTCGCATGAATACATTACGGATAGGTTTAGTGTCGGTTTCAGACCGCGCATCCAGTGGGGTTTATCAGGATAAAGGGATTCCGGCGTTAGAAGCATGGCTGGCAAGTGCGTTGACCACCCCTTTTGACATCGAAACGCGCCTGATACCCGATGAGCAGACATTAATTGAACAAACGTTGTGTGAATTGGTGGATGAAATGGGCTGCCACCTGGTGTTAACCACCGGCGGAACCGGCCCGGCGCGGCGTGATGTGACGCCTGATGCCACTCTGGCTATCGCTGATCGGCAGATGCCGGGCTTTGGTGAGCAAATGCGGCAAATCAGCCTTCATTTTGTGCCTACCGCTATCTTATCCCGTCAGGTAGGGGTTATCCGCAAGCAGGCATTGATCATCAACTTGCCGGGGCAGCCTAAATCAATCAAAGAGACGCTGGAAGGTGTGAAAGACGCCGAGTCGAAAGTGGTGGTGGCCGGTATCTTTGCCAGCGTGCCTTATTGCATTCAATTGCTGGATGGGCCTTATGTCGAGACCAACAGCGCAGTAGTAGCTGCTTTTCGTCCTAAGAGTGCGGTTATCGATATAAAAAACTAAATTAAATTTTTTTGCAACATAAGCTACCATTCTAACGGTGTGGGGAATTTTGTACGGTATAGTCATATTTACTTTACAAATAGTTGAAACAATTTTTCTTCCCCTACTCTGGTTTATTACGGTGTCATATGCCTCAAGAACATAGCTCATCTCAAGTCGACTCACCGCAACCTCATGTTGCCCAACAACATAATCCTAATCGTCGCTTGAATAGGCAAGATTACAAAACTCTCACTCTTGCCGCATTAGGTGGAGCGCTAGAGTTTTATGATTTCATTATTTTCGTCTTCTTCGCAGCGGTCATCGGTGACCTTTTCTTCCCGGTAGATATGCCCGAGTGGTTACGTCAGGTGCAGACATTCGGTATCTTTGCCGCCGGCTATCTCGCTCGCCCACTGGGCGGCATTATCATGGCGCACTTTGGTGATTTAGTTGGCCGTAAGAAGATGTTTACCCTCAGTATTCTGTTGATGGCATTGCCAACACTGGCCATCGGTATGTTGCCAACCTATGCTTCCATCGGCATTGCAGCACCATTATTACTGCTACTTATGCGCGTGTTGCAAGGTGCGGCAATCGGTGGCGAAGTTCCCGGTGCATGGGTTTTTGTGGCGGAACACGTACCGCGCAGGCGTATTGGCATTGCCTGTGGCACCTTAACCGCCGGTTTAACGGCAGGTATCTTGCTGGGGTCGCTGGTCGCCACAGCGATGAATACCACGCTGAGTCATCAGGCTATTCTGGATGGCGGTTGGCGCGTGCCGTTCTTCCTTGGCGGAATATTTGGCTTATTTGCCATGTACTTACGCCGCTGGTTGCAGGAAACGCCTATCTTTAAAGAGATGCAGGCGCGTAAGACTCTGGCTGAAGAGTTGCCTCTGAAATCCGTGGTGGTTAATCATAAGAAAGAAGTGTTTGTTTGCATGTTACTGACCTGGTTGCTGTCGGCCGGGATCGTGGTGGTTATTCTGATGACCCCGACTTATTTGCAAAAACAGTTCGGTGTACTGCCCGCGCTGGCATTGCAGGCAAATAGTCTGGCGATTGTGGCACTGGTGTTTGGCTGTGTGATTGCCGGTTTGGTGATTGACCGCTTCGGTGCCAGCAAGACCTTTATTGTTGGCAGCCTGATGCTGGCAGTATCAACATGGTTGTTCTATCACAGCAATTTGACTGATCCGAGCCAACTCTTTACGCATTATATGATGGCAGGATTCTGTGTGGGTATTGTCGGAGCTGTGCCGTATGTGATGGTGCGCGCTTTCCCGGCAGAGGTTCGTTTTACTGGAATCTCGTTCTCATACAATGTGGCTTATGCGATTTTTGGCGGTCTGACACCGATTATCGTGACCTTGCTCATGAAGGTAACGCCGATGGCACCGGCATATTATATGCTGTTGTTATCGCTGGTGGGATTATTGCTAGGGATTTATCTGCGTAATGATCTGAACAGTGAAGCAAAGCCGGTGCCCGCAGCGGCTAATACGGTTCCTGTGCGGAGTTAAGGGCTGACAAGAATATGACGCTACTGGTGATGAATTCATTGCCATGATAAATAAAAAAAGCCCTACATATTTAAATTGCAGGGCTTTTTTGTCATTTAGTTACAGCAGTGAGTAACAATACACCGCGATTAAGCGGCGGTTTGCACTTTCAATGTCGGGCTTGGTTCGCCAATCGGAAGTACGGTGCGGCCATATTGTTCGTTCAATACTTCCGCCATTGCTAAATAGATTGCGCTGGCGCCACAGATGATGCCTTCAAAACCAGCAAAAACCAGCAAGGCATGATTACCGGTGAAGTTACCGACAGCCAGCAGCGCAAACAGCACCGTCAAGCTACCGAACACAAATTGCAAGGCGCGGTTAGCAGGCAGGGTGCCAAAGAACATAAACAGCGTGAAGATGCCCCATAGACCCAAGTAAACACCGAGGAATTGTGCATCCGTGGCTTCTGCCATACCCATTTTAGGCAACATCAGCAGGCCGACCAGACTCAGCCAGAATGCACCATAGGAGGTAAACGCGGTCGCGGCAAAGGTATTGCCTTTTTTATACTCCAGCATCCCTGCCAGAATTTGTGCCAGACCACCGTAAAAAATCCCCATACTCAAAATAACAGAGGTCAGGGGGAAGAAGCCTGCGTTGTGCAGGTTGAGCAAGACGGTTGTCATCCCAAAACCCATCAGGCCTAACGGGCCAGGATTCGCCAACTTGGTGGTGTTCATAAGTCCTCTGCAATAACAGATTGCTAAAAATAATGGATAAATATCCGAATAAGTATAAAGCGCCTGAATGACTAAAAAGTCGTCTATTCCCTCAGTGCGCGCGGCATCATAATGATCCCTGCGCTTGGAAACAATGATCTTGAGGGTGATAAAAAGTAATTTTTTTTCATCTTCCCCCTTGATGCTGAGTTTCGTGGCCCCATCTTATTCCCAACCGCAGGGACTAATCGTGGATCAGCGGACACATGCTTTAGTGAAATATTGAGCATGGAAAAATTGATTATGCAGATACGGGCAGTTGAAAATAAACATTCCGCCCACATATAGATTAGTAACTTGACCGAATATGACTTTTTAGTGGAGGCGTTTTAGATGGGTAAAATTATTGGTATCGACTTGGGTACTACCAACTCTTGTGTAGCAATTATGGATGGTAATAAAGCACGCGTGCTGGAAAACAGCGAAGGCGATCGCACCACGCCTTCTATTATCGCGTATACCCAAGATGGTGAAATTCTGGTTGGTCAACCGGCTAAACGTCAGGCTATCACTAACCCACAAAACACACTGTTTGCTATCAAACGTTTGATTGGCCGTCGTTTCCAGGACGAAGAAGTACAGCGTGATAAAGATATCATGCCGTACAAAATCGTGGCAGCTGACAACGGCGATGCTTGGGTTGAAGTAAAAGGCCAAAAAGTTGCACCACCGCAGATTTCTGCTGAAGTGCTGAAGAAAATGAAGAAAACGGCTGAAGATTTCCTGGGTGAACCAGTAACTGAAGCGGTTATCACTGTACCGGCCTACTTCAACGATGCTCAGCGTCAGGCAACCAAAGATGCTGGTCGTATCGCAGGTCTGGAAGTAAAACGTATCATCAACGAACCAACCGCAGCGGCACTGGCCTACGGTCTGGATAAAGAAGTCGGTAACCGTACTATCGCGGTTTATGACCTCGGTGGTGGTACTTTCGATATCTCTATTATCGAAATCGACGAAGTTGATGGCGAAAAAACCTTTGAAGTTCTGGCAACCAACGGTGATACCCACTTGGGTGGTGAAGACTTCGATAGCCGTCTGATCAACTATCTGGTTGAAGAATTCAAAAAAGACCAGGGTATGGATCTGCGTACTGATCCACTGGCAATGCAGCGTCTGAAAGAAGCCGCTGAAAAAGCGAAAATTGAGCTGTCTTCAGCTCAACAGACCGACGTTAACCTGCCGTACATCACGGCGGATGGCAGCGGTCCAAAACACATGAACATCAAAGTGACCCGCGCTAAGTTGGAGTCACTGGTAGAAGATCTGGTTAACCGTTCGATTGAACCGTTGAAAGTGGCTTTACAAGATGCTGGCTTGTCTGTTTCCGATATCCAGGACGTTATCCTGGTCGGTGGTCAGACTCGTATGCCAATGGTTCAGAAGAAAGTGTCTGATTTCTTCGGTAAAGAACCACGTAAAGACGTGAACCCAGATGAAGCTGTAGCGATTGGTGCGGCAGTGCAGGGTGGTGTTCTGTCTGGTGAAGTGAAAGACGTTCTGTTGTTGGACGTCACTCCACTGTCACTGGGTATTGAAACTATGGGTGGTGTGATGACTCCGCTTATCACCAAAAACACCACTATCCCAACTAAGCACAGCCAGGTGTTCTCTACTGCGGAAGATAACCAGTCTGCGGTAACCATCCATGTGCTACAGGGTGAGCGTAAACGTGCTCAGGATAACAAGTCTCTGGGCCAGTTCAATCTGGATGGTATTCAGGCAGCCCCTCGCGGCATGGCGCAAATCGAAGTGACCTTCGACATCGACGCCGACGGTATTTTGCATGTGTCTGCTAAAGACAAAAATACCGGTCGTGAGCAGAAGATAACCATCAAGGCATCTTCGGGTCTGAACGAGGAAGAGATCCAGAAAATGGTACGCGATGCTGAAGCTAACGCTGAAACAGACCGTAAGTTTGAAGAGCTGGTGCAAACACGTAACCAGGCTGACCATCTGATTCACGGTACGCGTAAACAGTTGGAAGAAGCCGGTGACAAACTGCCAGCCGATGACAAAACAGCTATCGAAGATGCGATGAAAGCGCTGGAAGTCACGTTGAAAGGCGAAGACAAAGCAGAAATCGAAGCGAAAACTCAGGCTCTGGTGCAGGTTTCTGGCAAATTGCTGGAAATGGCTCAGCAGCAGCAAGCTGCCGCAGGCGGTGATGCTGGCGATACCAGTGCCAAGAAAGAAGACGACGTGGTAGACGCCGAATTCGAAGAAGTGAAAGACAAAAAATAATCGCCCTTAAGCGGGCACAGCAGTGGTAGGCCTTACTGTTGCTGGAAACCAGCACGGGCGTCGAGGAAACTCTACGCCCGTGCACGCATGTTAAGGGTAGGAAAAAAAGAGAATGGCGAAGAGAGATTATTACGAGGTTTTAGGCGTTAAAAAAGACGCTGATGAACGTGAAATCAAAAAGGCCTATAAACGCCTGGCAGTAAAGTACCATCCGGACCGTAATCAGGATGAGAACGATACCGGTGAAAATTTCAAAGAAGTTAAAGAAGCCTACGAAATTCTGACCGACCCACAAAAGCGTGCGGCATACGATCAATACGGTCACGCAGCTTTTGAACAAGGTGGTATGGGCGGTGGTGGTTTTGGTGGCGGTGGCGGTGCTGATTTCACCGATATCTTCGGTGATGTTTTCGGTGATATTTTTGGTGGTGGCCGTCGGCAACAACGTGCTTCCCGTGGTTCGGATCTGCGCTACAACATGGATTTGACACTGGAAGAAGCGGTACGCGGCGTGACCAAAGAGATCCGCATCCCAACGCTGGATGAGTGTGACGTTTGCCACGGCAGTGGCGCTAAACCGGGCAGTTCTCCGGTGACTTGTCCTACCTGCCACGGCCACGGCCAGGTGCAGATGCGCCAAGGGTTCTTTACCGTACAGCAGGCATGTCCTCATTGTCATGGCCGTGGTCAAATCATTAAAGACCCGTGCAACAAATGTCGAGGAAATGGCCGCGTTGAGAAAGCCAAAACGCTGTCGGTCAAGATCCCGGCAGGTGTAGATACCGGTGACCGCATTCGCTTAAGTGGCGAAGGTGAAGCAGGCGAACACGGTGCTTCATCAGGTGATTTGTACGTTCAGGTGCAAGTTAAAGCGCATCCAATCTTCGAACGAGAAGGCAATAACCTGTATTGTGAAGTGCCAATCAACTTTGCGATGGCCGCGTTGGGTGGGGAAATTGAAGTCCCTACTTTGGACGGGCGCGTTAAGCTGAAAGTGCCAGCGGAAACCCAAACCGGCAAACTGTTCCGGATGCGTGGTAAAGGGGTTAAATCTGTGCGTGGTGGTGCTCAGGGCGACTTACTGTGCCGCGTTGTGGTCGAGACGCCAGTCCATCTGAGCGAAAAACAGAAACAACTGCTGCGTGAGTTGGAACAAAGCTTTGTCGGCGCTGCGGGTGAGAAGAATAGCCCGCGTTCGAAGAGCTTCCTTGATGGCGTGAAGAAGTTTTTTGACGACCTGACTCGCTAATTAGTCGCTAACTGGCTAATAAAGCAGAGAAAATAAAAAAATCCTCGATAAACATCGGGGATTTTTTTCATCTCACCTGCGCAACATAATGTGATATGAATCACTGATTGTTCGGTTTTTTCGAGTGTTAAGCGCAATAAAAACGACTTTTTTCGAGTTAAGGAATATCCTAAAATTCATGCATTGATTTACCGGGCAGCAGCTCACCGTCCGATGTAAGGAGTTATTCATTGTGACAAACATGATTCGTCAATTTTTACGCCAAGAGGCTGCGGGCGGCCTGATTTTAATTTTCGCCGCCGTCGTCGCCTTATTTATGGCTAATAGCTCATTGCATGGGCTTTATCAATCATTTCTGGATGTACCGGTATCGGTAAAAATAGCATCACTGGATATCAGTAAGCCGCTGTTGCTATGGATCAATGATGGCCTAATGGCGATATTCTTCCTGGTTGTCGGCTTGGAAGTTAAGCGCGAACTGATGGAAGGTTCATTAGCAGGGCGTGATAAAGCGGTTTTTCCGGCCATTGCTGCCTTAGGCGGTATGTTGGCTCCGGCGCTGATCTATTTACTGTTTAATGGGGCTGATGAGATTACCCGCCAAGGGTGGGCAATTCCGGCTGCAACTGACATTGCTTTTGCACTGGGTGTCATGGCATTACTGGGGAACCGAGTGCCAACCAGCCTGAAAGTCTTTTTACTGGCATTAGCCATTATTGATGACTTGGGCGTTATCGTTATTATCGCACTGTTTTATACCCATGAGGTTTCGCTACTAGCCTTAGGTTTAGCTGCTGCGGCCATTGCGCTACTGGCATATATGAACTGGCGCGGGGTTGGGAAGACATCAGCCTATCTGCTGGTCGGGTTAGTGCTGTGGGTCTGCATCCTTAAATCAGGCGTACATGCGACCTTAGCCGGTGTGATTGTTGGCTTTATGATACCGCTTCACACGAAAGATAAGCGCTCGCCTTCGGAGTCACTGGAGCATGGTTTGCACCCGTGGGTGGCCTATTTGATTCTGCCATTGTTTGCATTTGCCAATGCGGGGGTGTCATTGCAGGGCGTTTCTCTATCCGGGCTAACATCATTGCTGCCGATGGGGATTGCGGCTGGCCTGTTTATCGGTAAGCCATTGGGGATCTTCCTCTTTAGTTGGCTCGCGGTTAAGCTGGGGATTGCTAAACTGCCTGACGCGATAAACTTTAAGCAGATTTTTGCAGTGTCGGTGCTGTGTGGGATTGGTTTCACAATGTCGATATTTATCGCTTCACTTGCATTCGAAGGTGCGGATACTGCTTTGCTCACCTACTCTAAGTTGGGCATATTATTAGGATCTACCGCCGCGGCGCTTGTCGGTTACAGCTTATTGCGTCTGGCATTGCCCGCGAATCGAAAAGCAGTGAATTAATCAGCCATTATACTGATGGTATTTTAATACCGCCGGTGTGAAGGTAATGACACCGGCGGTTTTGTTTGGAAACGCCTGACTTACAGTTGGTGTAGGTCTTATACCCATAGATTTCACGATGCAGGAAGGCGGTAAAGCAGAGATAAATCGCTTATGAGCCGATTTGAAGCGCATTTATGCTAGCCCGTAGGATGAGTTTGCTTGAGGCTCGTTAATCGCGATGAGCAAGTGATTCGGGTTAGCGAAAGCTGCCAACACACCTGCACCTGAACTATGACGGATATAGAACAGGGACGGTTTGTCGTGGACGGAGCCATATATCTGGCCCTGCGGCATGTTAAGGAGATAACAATATGCGAATGTCACATATCAATTTCAATCATCTTTTTTACTTTTGGCAGGTTTGTAAGGCCGGTTCAGTCGTGGGTGCGGCAGAAGCACTATTCCTGACACCGCAAACGATTACCGGGCAGATCAAAGCACTGGAAGAGCGGCTCGGCGGTAAGTTATTTAAGCGGCAGGGGCGAGGATTGGTGCCCTCTGAACTTGGGCAACTGGTTTTTCGCTATGCTGACAAAATGTTTATGCTCAGCCACGAAATGCTGGATATCGTAAATTATCGCAAAGAGTCGAACCTGTTATTTGATGTCGGTGTTGCAGATGCTTTATCGAAACGTTTAGTCAGCCAGGTGTTAGAAACCGCTGTGGCTGACCATGAAAAGATTCATCTGCGCTGTTTCGAATCAACCCATGAAATGCTGCTGGAGCAGTTGAGTCAGCATAAGCTGGATATGATCCTCTCTGATTGCCCGGTTGATTCCAGCCAGCAAGAAGGGTTGTTCTCGGTCAAATTGGGGGAGTGCAGCGTGAGTTTCTATTGCCGTCAGCCCATTCCAGATTTACCTTTCCCGGCCTGTTTGCAGCAAAAGAAATTATTGATCCCCGGTCGTCGCTCAATGCTAGGGCGTAAATTGCTTAACTGGATTAACAGTAAAGGTATACAGGTAGAGATTCTGGGGGAGTTCGATGACGCTGCGTTGATGAATGCTTTTGCTATTTATCATAATGTTATTTTTGTCGCACCCACCATGTATGCAGCTGATACCTACGCTAAAGATGACAACATTGTTGAAATTGGTCGTCTGGATAGTGTGGTGGAGGAGTATTACGTGATTTTTGCTGAACGTATGATCCAGCATCCAGCAGTACAGCGGGTTTGTAACAAAGATTTTTCCGCACTTTTTAGCGGCTAAATATACCCGCTGTCTTTCAAACCACAGATGAGTTGGCTGTCATCGTGACTCCGCCTATTCTTGGGCCTCGCTTCTGCGAGGCCACTGTAAGCCCTGTTTAAACCTGTTTTCTGATACTTTTAGTCAAAATCAATTGGTTATCCTGAATATTATCATAAGTAAACTCATCAGCCTTAACCGGTGGGAGGGGCTAAATGTGGTTAAAATCGGTTCGCAACCGATTTGTCTCTCTGGCGGTTTTATGTATTTTTAAGTTTATAAGGTATAGGCAGGGTTGAACATGAAGTGGCTAAATGATAAATAATCCAAAAAAAGGATATAAAAAAACCGGCCTAAGCCGGTCTTTTTACTAAGCAATCGACGTGATGCAATTACTGCATTGCGTTGATTTGCGCTACTAAGTTAGACTTATGACGCGCTGCTTTGTTTTTGTGGATCAGACCTTTACAGGACTGACGGTCCACGATTGGTTGCATTTCATTAAATGCTTTTTGCGCTGCGTCTTTATCGCCAGCTGCAATTGCCGCATACACCTTCTTAATGAAGGTACGCACCATTGAGCGACGGCTAGCATTATGCTTGCGGCGTTTCTCAGACTGTACGGCGCGTTTCTTAGCTGATTTGATATTAGCCAAGGTCCAACTCCCAAATATATTCTATTGAGGACAATTCAAAGGCCGAGGAATATGCCCTTTTAGCCTTCGTTTGTCAATGGATTTGTGCAAATAAGCGCCGTTTGTACGGGCGGCACTTGCTACGTTGTGATGGAGCGGGATTTTACCAGCTTCGCGCTGCGGAATACAGTCTTTCGAAAGAAAATTCCACAGTTCACTGCCTCGAAGGGATTTGACGGTGGTTCTTGTAAAAATCTCAGCCTGCTTCTGTATTCAACGGCGTGCGTATTCTACAGGATAAACTCAGTAAAAGGGGTTTTACCTGCATATTATTGGCAAAATGGTATGACTTTCGATTAAAGGTGCCAATCGCGGGTTAACCTTAACCGCTGTACAAGGTATAATCCGGCGATTTCCACTGTTTTGAGCCAGCTATGGAGCTAATTCGCGGTATACATAATATCCGGGCACGCCACCATGGTTGCGTGCTAACTATCGGTAACTTTGATGGTGTCCATCGTGGGCATCAAGCCTTACTGGAGCAACTAAAGCGTGAAGGTCTACGTTTGGGGCTGCCTGTTATGGTAATGATATTTGAACCGCAACCACTGGAATTGTTTGCAGCGGATAAAGCACCGGCTCGACTAACGCGTTTACGCGATAAAGCCAGATACCTGGCCGAAGTCGGTGTTGACTATTTATTGTGTGTTAAATTTGATCCGCGTTTTGCAGCTATTACTGCGCAAGCTTTCGTTGCTCAGTTGCTGGTAGAGAAGTTGGGTGTTAAGTTTTTAACCGTGGGCGATGATTTTCGCTTTGGCGCAGGGCGTCAGGGGGATTTTCAGCTATTACAGCAAGCGGGTGCTGAGTTTGGTTTTGATGTTATCAGCACTGACAGCTTTTGTGATGGTGGGCTGCGCATTAGCAGTACTGCGATCCGTCAGGCGCTTCATCATGACGATTTGGCGTTGGCAGAAACCCTGCTGGGACACCCATACAGTATTTCCGGCCGAGTGGTTCACGGTGATGAACTGGGGCGGACGATTGGCTTCCCCACGGCGAACCTGCCGTTAAAACGTTTAGTCGCTCCGGTGAAAGGAGTGTATGCAGTTGATGTTTATGGCTTAGGTCCAGAGCCATTACCCGGTGTGGCCAATATTGGTACCCGGCCCACGGTTGCGGGTGTTCGCCAGCAGCTTGAGGTTCATCTGCTTGATGTCACAATGGATCTTTATGGGCGTCATATTGATGTGGTGCTCTGCGCAAAACTGCGCAACGAACAGCGTTTTGCTTCGCTCGATGCCCTAAAGCAGCAAATCGCCAATGATGTGGTGACGGCCCGAACCTTTTTCGGGCTAAAGACACCGGTTTAATATTTCTAGCCGAAACGGAACCGAGAATCTAATGAGTGACTATAAGAATACCCTGAACTTGCCTGAAACAGGGTTCCCGATGCGCGGCGATCTGGCTAAGCGTGAACCTGACATGCTGAAACGTTGGTATGAGCAGGATCTGTACGGGATTATTCGTGCGGCCAAGAAAGGTAAAAAGACCTTTATTTTGCACGATGGCCCTCCTTATGCGAACGGCAACATTCACATTGGTCACTCTGTTAACAAAATTCTCAAAGATATTATTATTAAATCGAAAGGAATGGCTGGCTATGACTCACCTTATATTCCAGGTTGGGACTGCCACGGCCTGCCGATCGAGTTAAAAGTTGAACAGTTAATTGGCAAGCCGGACGACAAAGTCAGCGCCGCAGAATTCCGTACCGCCTGCCGTAAATATGCCGCTGAACAGGTTGAAGGCCAGAAGAAAGATTTCATCCGCTTGGGTGTGTTGGGCGATTGGGACCATCCTTACCTGACGATGGATTTCAAAACTGAAGCCAACATCATTCGTGCATTAAGCAAAATCATTGATAACGGCCATCTGCACAAAGGTGCGAAACCGGTGCATTGGTGTACGGATTGCGGTTCGTCACTGGCTGAAGCCGAAGTCGAATATTACGACAAAACCTCGCCTTCCATTGATGTGCGCTTTAATGCCGTCGATTCAGCCGCAGTGAGTGCCAAATTTGGCGTAGCTAATGCTAATGGCCCGATTTCACTGGTTATCTGGACCACCACGCCGTGGACCTTGCCTGCGAACCGTGCAATTTCACTGAATGCTGAATATATCTATCAACTGGTGCAAGTTGAGGGCGAATGCCTGATTCTGGCAGAAGATCTGGTTGAGAGTGTCATGAAGCGCACTGGCATTGCTGAGTGGACGGTGTTGGGTAGCTGCAAAGGTTCTGATCTGGAACTGCTGCGCTTCAATCACCCGTTTATGGGCTTCGATGTTCCAGCAATCTTGGGCGATCATGTCACACTGGATGCCGGTACTGGCGCAGTTCATACCGCACCAGGCCACGGCCCGGATGACTTTGTTATCGGCCAGAAATACGGTCTGGAAGTGGCCAACCCGGTTGGCCCGAACGGTTGCTATCTGGCAGGGACTTACCCAACGCTGGACGGCCTGTTTGTCTTTAAAGCTAATGACATCATTGTTGAGTTGCTGCGCGAAAAAGGCGCATTGCTGAAAGTTGAAAAACTGGTTCACAGCTATCCATGTTGCTGGCGTCACAAAACACCGATCATCTTCCGTGCTACCCCGCAGTGGTTTATCAGCATGGATCAAAAAGGTTTGCGTAAGCAGTCGTTGGAAGAGATCAAAGGCGTGCAGTGGATTCCGGATTGGGGCCAGGCGCGTATCGAAACCATGGTGGCAAACCGCCCAGACTGGTGTATTTCGCGCCAGCGTACCTGGGGTGTGCCAATGTCTCTGTTTGTGCATAAAGAGACGGAAGCGCTTCATCCACGCAGCACTGAGCTAATGGAAGAAGTTGCCAAGCGTGTAGAGCAAGACGGTATTCAGGCCTGGTGGGATCTGGACACTGCGGAAATTTTGGGTGCGGATGCCGCCGATTACGTCAAAGTACCAGACACCTTGGATGTATGGTTCGATTCCGGCTCAACTCATTCCTCCGTGGTTGACGATCGCCCAGAGTTTGGTGGTCATAGCCCAGATATGTATCTGGAAGGTTCTGACCAGCACCGTGGTTGGTTTATGTCGTCACTGATGATTGCGACTGCGATGAAGGGTAAAGCGCCTTATCGTCAGGTGTTGACTCATGGTTTCACCGTGGATGGTCAGGGGCGTAAAATGTCCAAATCCATCGGTAACACCATCAGCCCGCAAGATGTGATGAATAAATTGGGTGGCGACATCCTGCGCCTGTGGGTGGCATCAACTGATTATACTGGCGAGATTGCTGTTTCGGATGAGATTCTGAAACGCTCTGCGGACTCGTACCGTCGTATCCGTAACACCGCGCGCTTCTTGCTGGCAAACCTTAATGGGTTTGATCCGGCGTTGCATCAGGTGAAACCAGAAGAGATGGTAGTAGTAGACCGCTGGGCTGTAGGCCGCGCGCAAGCGGCGCAAGCCGAGATTATGGAAGCGTACGAAAACTACGACTTCCACTTGGTAGTGCAGCGCCTGATGCAGTTCTGTTCAGTTGAGATGGGTTCTTTCTACCTCGATATCATTAAAGACCGTCAGTACACCGCGAAAGGCGACAGCGTTGCGCGTCGTAGCTGTCAGACCGCGCTGTTCCATATTGCTGAAGCTTTGGTTCGCTGGATGGCACCCATCATGTCCTTCACCGCAGATGAAATCTGGAATCAACTGCCAGGTGAACGTCCGCAATACGTCTTCACAGAAGAGTGGTATGACGGTCTGTTTGGCTTGGCCGGTGATGAGGGGATGAACGATACTTTTTGGGCCGAGCTGCTGAAAGTACGTGGCGAAGTAAACAAAGTATTGGAACAGGCCCGCAGTGATAAGCGCATTGGCGGTTCACTGGAAGCGGCAGTCACCCTGTTCGCGGAGCCTGAGCTGGCGGCACGTTTGAACAGTTTGCAAGATGAGCTGCGTTTTGTCTTGCTGACCTCGGCTGCGAAAGTGGCCGCCTATGCTGAGGCGGGTGATGACGCCCAGCAAAGCGAACTGATTGCCGGGTTGAAAATTACCTTCAATAAGGCTGACGGTGAGAAGTGCCCGCGTTGCTGGCATTATACTCAAGACGTCGGTTTGGTAGCGGAACATGCAGAACTGTGCGGCCGCTGTGTCACTAACGTAGCCGGTAACGGTGAAGAGCGTAAGTTCGCCTGATGAGTAAATCGATGTGTTCGACCGGATTACGCTGGTTGTGGCTGGCGGTAGCGGTGATAATTCTCGATCTTGGCAGCAAACAGTGGGTAATGACCCACTTTGCCTTGTATGAATCAATCCCGCTGATCCCTTTTTTCAACCTGACCTATGCGCAGAATTTTGGTGCGGCATTTAGCTTTCTGGCAGATAAAAGTGGTTGGCAACGTTGGTTCTTTGCAGGAGTCGCCATCGGCATCTCTATAGTATTGATGGTGCTGATGTATCGCTCTACTGCAAAACAGCGTCTGCTGAACTGTGCTTATGCCCTGATTATCGGTGGCGCATTAGGTAATCTGTTCGATCGCATGGTGCATGGCGCAGTGATCGACTTTATTGATTTCCACGTCAACGGCTGGCATTTCCCAACATTTAACATCGCTGATATAGCAATTTGTATCGGTGCTGCGTTGGTGATATTCGAAGGCTTTTTAAGCCCGGCTGAGAAAACGGCGATAGACAAAGGTGAGTGAGATGTCAGAGCAAGAACAAGGCTATCAAGTAAAAGAAAATAGTGCCGTATTGGTACATTTCACTTTGAAGCTGGAAGATGGCTCTACGGCAGAATCGACCCATATTCATGGGAAACCCGCGTTATTTCGGTTAGGCGATAACAGCCTTTCCGATGCGCTGGAGCAACAGTTGATAGGCTTAAAGGTAGGTGACAAGCACACTTTTAGCTTGCAGCCTGAGGATGCCTTTGGTGTGGAAAGCCCTGATTTGATTCAGTACTTTACGCAGCGCGATTTTGCGCAAACCGGTGTTCCTGATGCCGGGACTATCATGTTGTTTACCACTCGTGACGGCAGTGAAATGCCAGGTGTGGTGCGGGAAGTCGCAGAAGAGTCGATTACTGTTGATTTTAATCACCCGTTGGCTGGGCACATCGTCAGCTTTGACATTGAAGTGCTGGAGATTGACCCCCGACAGGAGGTAATACATGCAGATATTGCTGGCTAATCCACGCGGCTTTTGTGCCGGGGTTGATCGGGCTATCAGTATTGTTGAACGCGCCATTGAAATGTATGGCGCACCTATCTATGTGCGTCACGAAGTGGTGCATAACCGCTACGTGGTCGACAGCTTACGTGGCCGCGGAGCTATCTTTATTGAGGAAATCTCAGAGGTGCCCGATGGCTCCATTTTGATTTTCTCGGCTCACGGCGTGTCGCAGGCGGTCCGTGCCGAAGCCCGTGCGCGTAAATTGACTATGCTGTTTGACGCCACCTGCCCATTAGTGACCAAAGTCCATATGGAGGTTGCGCGTGCCAGCCGTAAGGGTAAAGAAGCCATTCTGATTGGCCACGCGGGGCACCCAGAAGTGGAAGGGACGATGGGGCAATACAGTAACCCGCAAGGGGGAATGTATCTGGTCGAGTCACCTGATGATGTCTGGCAGCTGAAGGTTAAAGATGAGAGTAATCTGTGCTTTATGACGCAGACCACTTTGTCTGTTGACGATACTTCAGCGATTATCGATGCTTTGCATCAGCGTTTTCCAAAGATAGTCGGCCCGCGTAAAGATGATATCTGTTATGCCACCACTAACCGGCAAGAAGCGGTACGTGATCTCGCCAATGATGCCGATATTGTCCTGGTGGTTGGTTCGAAAAACTCGTCTAACTCCAACCGTTTGGCTGAACTGGCCCAGCGGATGGGTAAACCTGCTTATCTGATTGATTCTGCTGCTGATATTCAGGACGCCTGGCTGCACGGAGCGGCACGCATAGGCGTCACTGCTGGAGCATCTGCACCGGATATTCTGGTGCAACAAGTGATTGCACGCTTGCAAGCGCTCGGTGCTGGCGAGTCAATTGAGCTGACGGGGCGTGAAGAGAGTATTGTCTTTGAAGTCCCTAAAGAGTTGCGTGTTGATGTGAAGCAGATCGACTAACTCATGTGTGAATTCAGTGTTAAAAAGCAGCCGCAGTGGCTGCTTTTTTTATGGCTGTATATCGTTACAACTGCATGAGTATGCGAAATAACTATACGGTGAGAAATTAAGCGTTATGATCCGTATCGAATTGAATATGGCATTTTTATCTCACTGAAATTCATCAGATAACGGATTGAATAAGGTTGTGTAAGATAATGAGAGGTTTCACTGATAAAAACGAGCGTATATCATTTTTTTCTAATACAGATTAAATAGGCTGGCAGAGTCCTTAACGGGCAGCTAATCTGAACCCTGCTCAGGATAGATGACACAATATTAAGAGGGTTTATGACTGATTCAACAATTCGAATTGCTGTGGTTGGTGCGGGTGGGCGCATGGGACGGCAACTTATTCAGGCCGTGGCACAGAGCGAAGGTGTGGTGCTGGGAGCCGCCATTGAGCGAGTAGGTTCTACTTTGGTCGGCAGTGATGCGGGCGAGTTGGCCGGTATTGGTATGTTGAATGTCACGGTAAGCGATGATGTATCCAAGGTAACGGATCATTTCGATGTTTTGATCGACTTTACCCGCCCTGAAGGCACGCTGGAACATTTAGCCATTTGCCGTAAGTGGCGCAAAGCGATGGTGATTGGTACCACTGGCTTTGATGAGGCAGGTAAGGCTGCTATCCAAGAGGCTACGGCTGATATCGGTATCGTATTCGCGGCTAACTTTAGTGTTGGCGTCAATGTGGTGCTTAAGCTGCTTGAGAAGGCGGCCAAAGTGATGGGTGATTACACCGATATTGAAATTATTGAAGCGCATCATCGCCATAAAGTGGATGCGCCGTCAGGTACTGCTTTGGCGATGGGCGAAGCAATTGCCGATTCGTTAGGCTGGTCATTGAAGGATTGCGCAGTTTATAGCCGTGAAGGCCATACCGGTGAGCGCAAACCAGGGACTATCGGTTTCGCGACCGTACGTGCTGGCGATATCGTCGGGGAGCATACCGCCATGTTTGCCGATATTGGCGAGCGGGTTGAGATCACTCATAAAGCCACCAGTCGTATGACTTTTGCCAATGGCGCGGTTAAATCAGCCCTTTGGGTCTCTGAGCGTGATAATGGCTTGTTTGACATGCGTGATGTACTGAATCTGAACGAACTTTAACGGTATAAGTAAAATCAGCGATGTGGTAATTTTTATCATAATGGTTTGATAATAGGGCAATATTTTATTGTCCTTTTTTATTATCTTGCTTAAATTGGTGTTTTGTATATTTTTTTATTTATGACATCTATTTTGTTATGTTTTATGGTGTTTTTAACCCTCTAAAGCTCTCCATTAATCGCTATATCTTGTTTTCACTGCCGAAAAACGATATTTCTTGATGACTCACCCTCGCAACCGTTTACTATGTTAAGTTAGCTTGTGTTTTTACCTCGATAAACCACTCAATTTAATGAAAACGGTAAAAAACAGAGAAAAAATGGCACTTTGGCTAGACAAAAGCGTCACCCATCATTAAAATGCGCCCAATTTGCCAAAAATTAGCTTTGAGAGCGGTTTTTGCATTGATTTAGATCGCTATATGTGAATTAATATGCAAATAATGTGACTGTTTATTCCCCTGGAGGATGTTTTGATTAAGTCAGCGCTATTGGTTCTCGAAGACGGAACCCAATTTCACGGTCGGGCCATCGGGGCAGAGGGTACGGCAGTGGGGGAAGTGGTCTTCAATACGTCGATGACCGGTTATCAAGAAATCCTCACTGATCCTTCCTACTCCCGCCAGATCGTTACTCTTACTTATCCTCATATCGGCAATGTCGGCACCAATGCCTCCGATGAAGAATCCTCCGCAGTACACGCCCAAGGTCTGGTTATTCGCGACCTGCCATTGATTGCCAGCAACTACCGTAATGAAGAAGGCTTGGCTGAGTATCTCAAACGTCACAACATTGTGGCGATTGCGGATATTGATACCCGCAAGCTGACGCGTTTGTTGCGTGAGAAAGGGGCACAAAACGGCTGCATTATTGTGGGTGACTTGTCTGATGCCGCATTGGCGCTGGAAAAAGCGAAAGCATTCCCCGGCTTGAAGGGAATGGATTTGGCAAAAGAAGTAACCACCCAAGAGCGTTATGACTGGCTGCAAGGTAGTTGGACACTGGAAGGCGACCTACCGGCGGCGAAGCAACCAGAAGATTTGCCGTTCCATGTAGTGGCTTACGATTATGGCGTGAAACGCAATATCCTGCGCATGTTGGTGGACCGAGGTTGCCGCCTGACAGTCGTTCCGGCACAGACTCCGGCGGAAGAAGTTTTGAAACTCAATCCGGATGGTATCTTCTTATCCAACGGCCCGGGCGACCCTGAGCCATGTGATTATGCTATCGCGGCCATTAAACGTTTTCTGGAAACCGATATTCCGGTGTTCGGCATCTGTTTAGGCCACCAATTACTGGCGCTGGCCAGTGGTGCAAAAACGGTAAAAATGAAGTTTGGCCACCACGGTGGTAACCATCCGGTGAAAGATTTGGATGCCAATTGCGTGATGATCACCGCGCAGAACCACGGTTTTGCGGTAGATGAAACCTCATTGCCATCCAACCTGCGCACTACGCATGTGTCCTTATTTGATGGTTCCCTGCAAGGGATTCACCGTACCGATAAAGCCGCTTTCAGCTTCCAAGGCCATCCGGAAGCCAGCCCAGGCCCGCATGATGCAGCCCCACTGTTCGATCATTTTATTGAGCTGATTGAAGCTTATCGCGCCACCGCTAGCCATACCAATAAATAATCAGGAGCGTCAAACCATGCCAAAACGTACAGATATAAAAAGCATCCTGATTCTGGGCGCTGGCCCGATTGTTATCGGCCAGGCCTGTGAGTTTGACTACTCCGGTGCTCAGGCTTGTAAAGCACTGCGTGAAGAGGGTTACCGTGTCATTCTGGTGAACTCTAACCCTGCGACTATCATGACTGATCCAGAAATGGCGGATGCAACTTATATCGAGCCGATTCACTGGGAAGTGGTGCGCAAAATTATTGAAAAAGAGCGCCCAGACGCAGTGTTACCAACCATGGGCGGTCAAACCGCACTGAACTGTGCATTGGAACTGGAACGTCAAGGTGTGCTGGCTGAGTTTGGTGTCACCATGATTGGTGCCACCGCCGATGCTATTGATAAAGCCGAAGACCGCCGTCGCTTTGATATTGCGATGAAGAAAATTGGTTTGGATACAGCGCGTTCAGGTATTGCACATAACATGGAAGAAGCGCTGGCTGTTGCGGCTGATGTCGGCTTCCCCTGTATTATCCGCCCATCCTTTACTATGGGTGGCTCCGGTGGCGGCATCGCGTATAACCGCGAAGAGTTTGAAGAGATCTGCGAACGTGGGCTGGATTTATCACCCACTAAAGAGTTGTTGATCGATGAGTCACTGATTGGTTGGAAAGAGTATGAGATGGAAGTGGTGCGTGATAAAAACGACAACTGCATCATTGTCTGCTCAATTGAAAACTTCGATGCGATGGGCATCCATACCGGTGATTCCATCACTGTGGCACCGGCTCAGACGCTGACCGACAAAGAATACCAAATCATGCGTAATGCCTCGATGGCAGTGCTGCGTGAAATCGGCGTAGAAACCGGTGGCTCCAACGTGCAGTTCTCGGTTAACCCGAAAAATGGCCGTTTGATTATTATTGAAATGAACCCACGCGTGTCTCGCTCCTCCGCTCTGGCCTCTAAAGCCACCGGCTTCCCGATTGCCAAGATTGCCGCCAAGCTGGCCGTGGGTTATACGCTGGATGAATTGATGAATGACATCACTGGTGGCCGCACTCCGGCCTCTTTTGAGCCATCCATCGACTACGTTGTGACTAAAATTCCGCGGTTTAACTTCGAAAAGTTTGCTGGTGCCAATGACCGCTTGACCACCCAGATGAAGTCCGTCGGCGAAGTAATGGCGATTGGCCGCACTTTGCAGGAATCACTGCAAAAAGCACTGCGCGGATTAGAAGTGGGTGCGACCGGTTTTGACCCGAAAGTGAGTTTAGATGATCCGGAAGCGCTGACCAAAATTCGCCGCGAACTGAAAGAAGCGGGTTCTGACCGTATCTGGTATATCGCCGATGCTTTCCGTGCTGGTATGTCAGTTGATGGTGTTTTCAATCTGACCAATGTAGACCGCTGGTTCCTGGTGCAGATTGAAGAGCTGGTCCGGCTGGAAGAGAGTGTAGCGGAGTGCGGTATTAATGGCTTGAATACTGAATTCATGCGCCAGTTGAAGCGCAAAGGTTTCGCTGACTCCCGACTGGCAAAACTGGTGGGCGCAACAGAAGGTGAAGTGCGCAAATTGCGTTACAAGCACGGCTTGCATCCGGTTTATAAACGCGTTGATACCTGTGCGGCTGAATTTTCAACTGATACCGCCTATATGTATTCAACCTACGAGGAAGAGTGTGAATCCAACCCAACCCGCGACCGCCCGAAAATTATGGTGCTGGGTGGTGGGCCGAACCGTATTGGTCAGGGGATTGAATTCGACTATTGCTGCGTACACGCGTCACTGGCCCTGCGTGAAGACGGTTATGAGACCATCATGGTGAACTGTAACCCTGAGACGGTTTCGACTGACTACGATACCTCTGATCGCCTCTACTTTGAGTCAGTCACACTGGAAGATGTGCTGGAAATCGTGCGTATCGAGAAGCCACAAGGCGTTATCGTGCAATACGGTGGCCAGACGCCATTGAAATTGGCCCGTGAATTGGAAGCTGCCGGTGTGCCGATTATCGGTACCAGCCCGGATGCGATTGATCGCGCCGAAGACCGCGAGCGTTTCCAACAGGCGGTAAACCGTTTGGGCCTGAAACAACCGGCTAACGCCACGGTAGCGACTATCGAGCAAGCAGTTGAAAAAGCGGCAGGTTTGGGTTATCCGCTGGTGGTTCGCCCCTCTTATGTGTTGGGGGGCCGCGCAATGGAAATCGTCTATGACGAAGTTGACCTGCGCCGTTACTTCCAAAATGCTGTCAGTGTGTCAAATGATGCGCCAGTGCTGCTGGATCGCTTCCTTGATGATGCGGTAGAAGTCGATGTGGATGCCATTTGTGATGGTGAGCGTGTGTTGATTGGCGGCATTATGGAGCACATCGAGCAAGCAGGGGTTCACTCCGGTGACTCAGCCTGTTCATTGCCCGCTTACACCCTGAGTAAAGAAATTCAGGATGTGATGCGCCAGCAAGTGGAAAAACTGGCCTTTGAGTTGTGTGTTCGCGGCTTGATGAACGTGCAATTTGCGGTGAAGAACAATGAGGTTTACCTGATTGAGGTTAACCCGCGTGCCGCCCGTACTGTGCCATTCGTGTCTAAAGCCACTGGGATGCCACTGGCAAAAATTGCCGCCCGCGTGATGGTGGGGCAGACATTGGCACAGCAAGGTGTTCTGGAAGAGATTATTCCGCCTTACTATTCGGTCAAAGAAGTGGTGCTGCCATTCAATAAATTCCCCGGTGTCGATCCGATTTTAGGGCCAGAAATGCGCTCTACCGGTGAAGTGATGGGGGTTGGTCGTACCTTTGCCGAAGCTTTCTCTAAAGCGATGCTGGGCAGTCAATCTGGTATGAAAAAAAGTGGTCGTGCGCTGTTATCGGTGCGCGAGGGCGATAAGCATCGGGTCGTTGATTTAGCAGCGAAGTTGCTAAAACAGGGCTTTGAACTGGATGCCACCCACGGCACTGCGGTGGTATTGGGCGAGGCTGGGATAAATCCACGTCTGGTCAACAAGGTGCATGAAGGCCGTCCACACATTCAGGACCGTATCAAGAATGGTGAATACACTTATATTGTGAATACCACGGCTGGGCGTCAGGCGATTGAAGACTCCAAACTGATCCGCCGCAGTGCGCTGCAATATAAAGTGCATTACGACACCACTTTGAATGGCGGCTTTGCCACGGCAATGGCGCTGAATGCGGACCCTACCGAGCAAGTGACTTCAGTGCAAGAAATGCATGCCAAGATTAAGAACATGAAAGGTTAATCTTAGGTATAAACAGCAGGGCGATGGAGACATCGCCCTTTTTTATGCTCGCATATCCTGCGTACTTGAAGCCGCAGGGGTGTTAGCTACGTTCGTTACTCGGCCCGTCCATGGGCCTCGCCTCTGCGAGGCCGCTGCAAGCAGCGTTCAAATCGGTTCCTGACCGATTTGTCACCCGAATCACTTACTGATGTAAGCTCATCGGGACTTATTCGTTTGCTGCCTACCTGCAACTCCAATTACTTTGGATATAAAGTCGCAGTTTTTACCCGCGAAGACAGTATTTTTTATAAACAAATGTATTATTCATAAACAATAATATTGTTCATAAACAACATTGATCTTCACCAATGTTAGCTCTCACTGAATTGTAGATAGTAGGCTTTGGGGCAATTCAATGCTGGTGCTGCTAGCTTAGTGCTACTTTGATACCCAACCCAATTAATAGTCCACCTAGTAATTTATCGACAACTTTTTGTGCTTTTGCCAAACCACGGCGCACTGGCGCACTTTGGATTAAAATCACCAGCAGCGGCCACCAGATAACGGCAAGTACCCAAATGATTGAGGCGTACCACAGTTTTTCACCCACGCCAGAGTTAATCTGTAATATTTGTGTGAAAACGGCGAGGAAGAAGAGAGTCGCTTTGGGATTCAATAGATTGCAAAGGTATCCCTGCAAAAATGCGGCTTTCAGTGTGATGGGGGATAGCATGGTGTTGTCGATGCTGAGTTTACTTTCGCCACGCGACAGCAGCGCCTGAATACCAATCCAGATCAAATAGCAGGCTCCGGCATATTTCAGAAAATTGAACAGCCACGGCGTGGTGGTAATAACCACCGCCAGGCCAGCCACGCAATAAGACATATGGGTGGCAACACCCAAAATGACGCCGAGCGCTGTCATCATTGCAGCAGGGCGGCGATAGCGGGCCGCATTTTTGATCACCAAAAAGAAATCCGGGCCGGGGGAGAGCATTCCCAATGTAGCCAGGGTCGCGACGAACAAAGAAGTTTCAAGCATCAGAATTACCGATTGAGAATGGTGCGTTCTGGCGATGATAACGCCACTGAGCTTTTCTCGCATTATTCTTATTGGTTATTTACGGCAGTTTGGTTGTCTGTAGTGATGGGGTTAAAGCGATTTTTTCCTTTTTGACGGATAGTGATGCACAAATATGAGCCTGGACAATGTAATAAGCAGTAATGTTTCGCATCAACAGCAGCGAGAAATTACGCGGTTGTGCATCAAATGCGCACTCTTGTTGTTGCAGCATGGGGCAGAAAGTATGCTGGTTGAGCAGTTGTCCGCGCGGCTTGGGATGGCGCTGGGCATGGACAGCGTGGAGAGTTCTATCTCAGCTAACGCAGTGGTGCTGACCACCATTAGTCAGGGGAATTGCCTGACATCCACCCGCAAAAATACTGACCGTGGTATCAATATGCATGTTGTGACGGAGGTACAGCATATTGTGATCATGGCGGAACATCGCTTGTTGGATGCAAAAGATGTGGAAAAACGCTTTGAGCATATCAAGCCTTTGCGTTACCCACGTTGGTTGGTCGTGGTGATGGTTGCCCTATCATGTGGCTGTTTTAGCAAGTTAAATGGTGGCGGTTGGGATGCGTTTTCCATCACTTTTTTGGCTAGTGGGCTGGCGATGTTTGTGCGCCAGAGCCTGACGGCTCGTCATATGAACCCGCTGATTAATTTTTGTATCACCGCTTTTGTCGCGACCTCTGTTTCTGGGCTGTTAATGCGCTTACCGTTTTTCCATGAGGCATCCAGTGTGGCGATGGCCGCTAGCGTGTTGTTATTAGTGCCAGGTTTTCCGTTGATCAATGCGGTCGCCGATATGTTTAAAGGGCATGTTAATACCGGCCTGGCCCGCTGGGCTATGGCAAGCTTATTAACGTTATCAACCTGCATTGGGGTGATATTCGCAATGGCACTGTGGGGATTGCGGGGGTGGTCGTGAGTTTACTCTGGGCATTACTACAAGACATGGTGCTGGCCGCTATTCCGGCGCTGGGTTTTGCGATGGTTTTTAATGTGCCGGTGCGAGCATTACGTTATTGCGCACTCTTGGGGGCGGTTGGTCATGGCTCGCGTATGCTGATGATTCATTTCGGCATGAATATCGAAATGGCTTCATTACTCGCTTCAATATTGATCGGAGTGATAGGAATCAACTGGTCACGTTGGTTGCTGGCACACCCAAAAGTTTTCACTGTTGCCGCCGTCATTCCGATGTTTCCTGGGATTTCAGCCTATACCGCGATGATATCCGTGGTGGAAATTTCTCACCTAGGCTACAGCGAGGAATTGATGTCTACTATGGTGACCAATTTCTTGAAAGCGTCATTTATCGTTGGTGCGTTGTCGATCGGTTTATCTTTGCCAGGATTATGGTTATATCGCAAACGTCCTGGTGTATAAGGTTTTTTTTCTTCTCTGTTATTGTCTCGGGCTAAGAGCAATCTTATATGTGTGATTAGCCTGCTTATCGCTATCGACGCTTGATTAGGCTTTACGTATAGTGTGAGCAATTTTTCGGTACTGGCTCTTGCAGCCTACAGGGTTTAAACATGATTATCAGCCTGATCGCTGCGTTGGCAGCGGATCGCATTATTGGTATGGAAAACGCCATGCCGTGGCACTTACCGGCTGATTTAGCCTGGTTCAAACGTAACACGCTAAATAAACCGGTAATTATGGGGCGTAAGACCTTCGAATCAATTGGTCGCCCGCTACCGGGGCGGTTGAATATTGTTATTAGCAGCCAACCTGGGACTGATGACCGAGTGACGTGGGCAAGCTCAATTGAGCAAGCGCTCACTTTAGCTGGCGATACAGAAGAAGTCATGGTGATGGGGGGCGGGCGTGTCTATAAGCAATTTTTAGGCCGTGCTAATCGTATGTATCTTACACATATTGATGCTGAGGTGGGGGGCGATACCCATTTCCCTGATTATGAGCCTGATGAATGGGAAAGTACCTTCAGTGAGTTCCACGATGCAGATAACGCGAATTCGCACAGTTATTGCTTCGAGATCCTTGAGAGACGCTAATTGTTGCTGTCATCTAAAATTTAAAAGCCTGTTTATTAACAGGCTTTTTTTAATCCTTAGTGCCTGGTTATTTATATATTACAAGTAACTAGTGGGATCTTTTGCTGCTGCGGCTATTTCATCAGCGTTGGTTATTTCAGCCTCGACTTTAAAAGCATGTTGCGTGAAATAACGTTTATCTTCCCAGCGTAACAGCGTTAAATCGCCTCCCCAGCAGCAACCGGTATCCAGCCCATAAATGCCCTCAGGGACACCTTTACCTTCCAGTGATGCCCAGTGACCAAAAATAATTGAATATTCAGGGGAGACACGTCTTGGTAGGTCAAACCACGGTTTGAGTGGGGCAGGGGCATTTTCTGGCGTATCTTTACAGATCATATCCAGTTGCCCGTTAGGGAAACAATAGCGCATCCGGGTCAGTGCATTGGTGCTAAACCGTAAACGCGCCAGCCCAGATAGCTCTGGAGACCAGTTATTTGGCATATCGCCATACATGGCGTCGAGAAACAACGGATAGCTGTCACTGCTTAATACAGCCTCTACTTCACGCGCGCACATTTGGGCCGTTTCGATATCCCATTGTGGTGAGATACCCGCATGAGCCATGATTATTTTTAAATGATCATCGACTTGTAATACTGGCTGGCGACGCAGCCAATTAATCAGCTCATCAGCGTCAGGTGCTTCAAGCAAGGGCGTAATATGATCTTTGGGTTTATTGCGGCTAATACCCGCGTACACCGCCAGTAAATGTATGTCGTGGTTACCCAGCACCATGCGAACCGATGGCCCTAATGAGCGTACATAGCGCAAGACATCCAGTGAAGCGGGGCCACGGGCGACTAAATCGCCGGTTAGCCATAATGTATCTTGCTGCGGATCGAAGTTGACTTGCGCGAGTAGCGCCAGCAATTCATCAAGGCAGCCATGAACATCGCCAATAAGATAAGTAGACATAATTGATAGGTCAGGTTAATGGATCAGTGCTGGGATCGCTAAACGGAACACCGGAATCGCAGTACGGAAAGCCTGACCGAGGTGGTCAACCATCTCATAATGCCCTTCCATGGTACCCAGAGGCGTTTCCAGAACCGCGCCGCTGGTGTATTGGAACTCATTACCTGGCAGGATCAACGGCTGCTCGCCGATGACCCCTTCACCCTGAACTTCAGTTTGGCGACCATTGCTATTGGTAATTAACCAATAGCGGCCAATCAGTTGCACATTTGAACGGCCCAGATTACGAATCGTCACAGTATAGGCGAAGACGAAACGCTCCTCTTCAGGTATCGATTGGGTTTCCACATAGATACTTTGCACCTGTACACAAACGCGGGGCTGTTCAATCATAGTGTGCTCCTGCTTATTCTTGCGATGTCGATTGAGCTGAAAGCCAGTTTGCCAGCTTACAGTACTGCGCTACCGAAATATTCTCTGCCCGCAGTATTGGGTCAATACCTAATTCGATTAACTGCTCTGAGGTGAATAAATCCCCCAAGCTGTTACGCACGGTTTTCCTGCGCTGGTTGAAAGCTTGCGTAGTAATACGGGTAAGCATCCGCACATCACCCACCGGATTTGGCATGTTCACATGCGGGATCAGGCGTACCACTGCGGAGTCAACTTTAGGGGCTGGGGTAAATGCCGTTGGCGGTACTTCCAGCACAGGAATGACGTTGCAATAGTATTGCGCCATGACTGTAAGACGACCATAAGCTTTACTGTTAGGGCCGGCAACCAAGCGGTTAACAACCTCTTTTTGCAACATGAAATGCATGTCGCGAATAGCATTAGTATAGCTGAAAAGATGGAACATTAGCGGCGTTGAGATGTTGTATGGCAAGTTACCAAATACCCGTAACGACTGCCCTGCCTGCTCCGCCAACTCGGAAAAGTTGATTTTCATCGCATCTTCTTGATGGATAGTCAGCTTATCTTTCAGTTGTGGGTGGCTGGCCAACCGCGCCGCCAGATCGCGATCCAACTCGATCACGGTCATATGATCCATACGTGCTGCGACGGGTTCTGTTAACGCACCTAAGCCGGGGCCGATTTCAACCACTGCTTCACCGGGAACCGGGTGAATAGCGGAGACAATGCTGTCGATGACAAACTGATCGTTTAAAAAGTTTTGTCCAAAGCGTTTGCGGGCAAAGTGCCCTTGGTGGACTCTATTATTCATTGCTGTTATTTATCATTTTAATGGCTAAATTTAATGCCGTAATGAAACTACCAACATCGGCAGTACCGGTTGCGGCGAGTTCTAAAGCGGTACCGTGATCCACAGAAGTGCGGATAAAAGGTAAACCGAGAGTGATATTGACTGCCCGACCAAACCCTTGATATTTCAGCACTGGCAGCCCTTGATCATGATACATCGCGAGGACAGCATCTGCATGTTGCAGATATTTCGGCTGAAATAGTGTATCTGCCGGTAGGGGACCGATAAGGTTAATCCCTTGTTGGCGTAGGGCATCCAACGCGGGAATAATGGTATCGATCTCTTCGTGGCCCATGTGACCACCTTCGCCCGCATGTGGATTAAGCCCACAGACATAGATTTGCGGCCGCTTAATGCCAAATTTGGTTTTCAGGTCACGGTCAAGAATAGTGATCACTTCATGCAAGCTGGCCTGAGTAATTGCACCCGGTACTTCAAACAACGGCAGGTGAGTTGTAGCCAGAGCAACGCGTAGCTCTTCTGTCGCCAACATCATCACTACCCGCGAGCAGAGGCTGCGATCAGCAAAAAATTCGGTATGCCCGATAAATGGGATACCTGCATCATTGATAATACTTTTTTGTACCGGGCCGGTAACCAATGCGGCAAATTCGCCACTGATTGCCCCATCACAGGCTCTAGCCAGCGTCTCTACTACATAGTGGCTGTTTTTGACATCAAGCTGACCTTCTGTCACCTCAGTGGCTGTGTTCACTGGCAAGATAGTCAGTGACCCCGCGCGTTGTGGCAACGCGGGTTTATGTTGCTGATATTCATGTAGCTGTAATGGCAGATTAAGTTTTTTAGCACGTTCAGCTAGCAAGATTGGATCAGCACACACCACTAGCTCGACAGGCCAATCCTGCTGTGCCAGCTCGATAACTAAATCCGGACCAACCCCGGCAGGTTCGCCGGGGGTAATAACAATACGATTATTGTGGTTTTGCATCACTACCATCAAGAATTTTCACATAAGCAGCGGCACGCTGCTCTTGCATCCAGGTTTGAGCTTCTTCAGCAAACTTGCGGCTAAAGAGCATACGGTACGCCCTGTCTTTCTGCGCCGCATCTGTTTTATCTACCTGACGGGTATCGACGAGCTGAATTAAGTGCCAGCCGAATGAGGAGTGAACCGGTGCACTGATTTCGCCTTTACTCAGCTTCATTACAGCATCACGGAATGCGGGATCATAAATATCTGGTGAGGCCCAACCCAGATCACCGCCTTGCATCGCTGAACCTGGATCCTGAGAAATCTCTTTGGCAATTGTCGCAAAACTGCTTTTACCGCTCTTAATATCCGCAGCCGCCGCTGTCAACTTGGCACGAGCCTGGTCATCGGTCATCACCGGTGACGGTTTTAGCAAGATGTGGCGGGCGTGAACTTCAGTCACTGAAACCGTTTTATCTGCGCCACGGATATCATTGACTTTCAGGATGTGGAAGCCAACACCAGAACGGATTGGGCCGACCACATCACCTTTATTGGCTGATTGCAGTCTTTCAGCGAACAGTGATGGCAACTCTTGTAATTTGCCCCAGCCCATTTGACCACCTTTCAGTGCCTGAGAGTCTGCGGAGTTGGCAATCGCTAATTTACCAAAATCAGCGCCGCCTTTAATCTCGGTCACCAGTCTTTTAGCCAGATCTTCAGCCTGATCAACTTGCTGCTGGGATGGATTCTCTGGCAGGGGGATCAGGATGTGGCTAAGGTTCAGCTCCGCGTCACCACTGGTTTGATTACCTACTTGTTTGGCCAGCGATTCTACTTCCTGCGGCAGAATAGTTATCCGACGACGCACTTCGTTGTTGCGCACTTCCGATGTCAGCATTTCTTTGCGGATCTGCTCGCGGTAAGTGTCGTAGTTCAAACCATCAGCAGCCAAACGGCTACGCATTTGTGCCGCAGTCATCCGGTTTTGCGCAGCGATATCAGCAATAGCTTTATCCAATGCTTCATCACTGATAGTTATACCCATCTTTTTCGCCATCTGTAATTGGATATTATCCATGATCAGACGCTCAAGAATTTGATGGCGCAATGTCGCATCATCTGGAACCTGTTGCCCGGACTGTTGTGCGTTCAGTTTTACTGATTGTAACAAGCCATCGACATCACTTTGTAGAACGACGCCGTTATCGACCACGGCGGCAACTTTATCAACTTCTTGCGGTGCTGCGAACGCGGTATTGGCACAGACGACCAATCCGAGAATAAGCGTTCTCCAGTTCTTCATACCTTTTCCATTTATGTAATCCGCTATCGCGGGTTAAAATTCACTGTATTCAGTGTGTTACACAGTATCAGAAAGCACTTTGATAAGGCAGAATACCTGAGCGCAGCATTTGTGCGGTACCCAGGTTGTGGTCGCTACTCAAACCACGTAATTCAATATTGAAACTGACTCTATTGTCATACTTACTGGTTTCACCTGTTGAATTCCAGCCAGTGATTTTACGTTCATAACCCAAGTTTATCGCCCAACAGCAGGTGTTGTATTGTACGCCTACTAACTGGCTGGCGGGCTGATTGGCTTTGGTATCGTAATAATAAGCGCCGACCACTGCCCAGCGGTCAGCCACCGGCCAACTGGCAGTTGCACCTACCTGAGAAATACCCTGCTGATAACCAGGACTTTTCACATTCGGCACTGCTGCCTGAATATATTCCGGGCTGGCATAGCGGTAATTCAATTGAATCAACCGTTCTGCATCTTTTCTGTACTCGAAGATGGCATTGCCCTGCGTCAGGCTGCCCAGTCGGGTATCATACTGCGCACCACCTTTCAGGCCCAGTTGATCACTGATGCGCCAGAAGGTATCACCTGCCCAAACCAAGCTGCCAGTATCATCACTGTTATCAATAGCTTCACTACTACCAGTTCGTGAACGGCTAAAGTAGTAGATTTGACCTACTGAAACGTTAAAACGTTCAATCAGTGCATCATCATAAATGCGTGAGGTTAAACCGGTCGTCACCTGATTTGCAGAAGCAATGCGATCCAGGCCGCTGTAGGTACGATCACGGAACAAGCCCGAGTAGTCAGACTGCATCAGTGTGGTATCGTAAATATAGATATCATCCTGATTGCGGTAAGGCACGTAGAGGTATTGTACGCGTGGTTCGAGCGTTTGGGTAAAGCCTTTGCTCCATTCCATTGGCCGATCGAATACCACTTTGCCATCCACTTTGAATTGTGGCATTACGCGGTTAACCGAATCTTTTAAATCAGGTACAGTTTCGTTTGGATTTTGCGCTTTATAGTAGCTGGCAAAACCGTTTGGAATATCCTGCTGATAGTGGGTTGCCAGCAGTTTGGCTTCGGTATTCAGGCTGCCCCAACCGTTGGATAATGGCAGGCTAATGGTGGGTTCGACATGGAAACGGCTGGCTTCTGGGTTATCCGGATTCACACTGGTGAATTTGACCGCCTGACCATAAACATGCATATCAAACGGGCCGACATCATTTTTATAGTAGTTCATGTCCAACTGTGGCTGGGCACGATAGGCGTTACTGTTGCCAGCGTTGGTAAAGACCTGGAACTGCTTGGAGGCCAAAGTCGCATCCCAGTTTTGGTCAGCATAACCCACACTGAAGATTTGTGTGGCATAGCCGTCAGTGGTCGAGCCGTATTGCGAGGTTAAATCGGTAAAGTAATCTGGATCACTGACTTTGGTATAGTCGATGTTAAAACGCCAAACTTTATCCATTACGCCGGAATGACCCCAGTAGTATAACCAGCGGGTAGGGTCGTCTTCTTTGCCATCTTGCCCGTGATATAAGCGGTCACTCGGTAGCCAGTCCAATGCCATCGTGCCGGAACCCGGTGCCAGCAGGTAGCGGAACTCATTCTGCCACTGCATACCACGCCGCTCCATATAATGCGGAGTAATGGTGGCATCGAAGTTTGGTGCGATGTTCCAGTAGTACGGCAGCATAAATTCGAAGCCGTTATTACTGGTGTATTTCGCATTCGGGATCAAGAAACCCGAACGACGTTTATCGCCGACCGGCAGTTGCATATAGGGGCTGTAGAATACTGGCACTTTGCCAATTTTAAAGCGGGCATTCCAGATTTCTGCCACTTCTTCTTCGCGGTCATGAATAACTTCGGAGCCGACAACGCTCCAGCTATTATCACCCGGTAGACAAGAGGTGAATGTCCCGTTTTCCAAAATGGTGTAGCGGTTTTTGCCGCGCAATTTCATTAAATCTGCATCACCGCGACCTTGACGACCGACCATCTGATATTTGCCTTTATCCATATCAGTGTCTTTGGTATTCAAGTTGGACCAGCCTTTCGGGCCTTTCAGCTTGATTTGTGGATCGTCGTAATTAACGTCGCCGGTGGCGGTGACCGTACGCAACGGGATTGCCTCACCGGGTTTCTGCACCTGTGTCAGTTTAACCTGGTTAGCGGTCAGGGTGCTGTTACCTTGTTGGACAATAACATTGCCAGTAAACAGGGCGTTATCCGGATAATTAGCTTCGGTTTTATCCGCATTAATGCGCACCGGTAGCTGATTAGGATCGCCTGTGACCAATGGCTCATCATAGGTAGGTACGCCGAGCATACATTGCTCAGCGAGTCCGGCCAGCGATTGCTGGCTATATAGTGCCGTCCATATCAATGTGGCCAGCAGTGTTGGGAATCTTTTTTTCATACGCGGTTTCGGTGTTCCGTCATCGGGGGGCATCATGCCGGCAAACGGTCTGAGACTATATTACTCATCACAGTTGCGCTAGTGTTAAATCCGGCCGTTTACACGTCTCGTTGTTAGGCGCTGAGCTGAATGCCGAGTATGATAATGCAAATTTTGACTGACGGCATGATGAATTGAGGAGTATATGCGGTATTGGGGAAAACTGCTCGGTCTGGTATTGGGCTTAATGTCCGGTGCTGGTTTCTGGGGTGTGGTACTAGGGTTGCTTGTCGGCCATATGGTAGACAGGGTGCGAAGCACGAAGCGCCGCGGCTATTTTGCCGATCAACAAACACGACAATTAATTTTTTTCCGCACCACTTTTCAGGTCATGGGGCATTTAACCAAGGCTAAAGGGCGTGTTACGGAAGTTGATATTCAACTCGCCAGCCAATTGATGGATCGAATGCAATTGCATGGTGAGGCTCGCACAGCCGCACAACAAGCGTTCCGCGAAGGGAAAGAGAGTGGTTTTCCGTTACGTGAAAGGTTGCAGGAATTGCGCGCTGTCTGCTTTGGCCGTTTTGATTTAATTCGGATGTTTCTGGAAATTCAGTTACAGGCCGCATTTGCTGACGGTTCTTTGCATCCCAATGAACGGCAGGTGTTGTATGTCATTGCTGAAGAGCTGGGGATCTCCCGTGGTCAATTTGATCAGTTCCTGAGCATGATTGAAGGGGGGCGTCAATTTGGCGGTGGAGGCGCTTGGCAGGGGCAGCAGGGAGGATACTCTCAGGGCGGCTACCAACAAGCGTCAAATGGCCCAACGTTGGCAGATGCCTGTAAGGTGCTGGGTGTGAACAGCACTGATGACAGTGTGACCATCAAGCGTGCTTACCGTAAGTTAATGGGTGAGCATCATCCTGATAAGTTGGTAGCAAAAGGTTTGCCACCAGAAATGATGGAAATGGCGAAGCAAAAAGCCCAAGAGATTCAAGCTGCGTATGATTTGATCAAGCGTGAGCAGGGTTTTAAATAAGGGTTATTGTTTCAGAAAAGCCAAAACCAGATCGAAGCTTATGTTCCGATCTGGTTTGATTCTGAGTTGATCTGTTACTGAAAAAATCAAAACTCGGGTTCGCATTTAAAATGCATTACCGTTCCAAACTCTGGATGAGTAATACATAACTCTTGAGCATGTAACTGCAATCGGGATGCCATCGCTTTGGCTTCGGGATGGGCATAGAAGCCATCGCCAAGGATCGGGTGACCCATTGCCAGCATATGGACGCGTAATTGGTGTGAGCGGCCGGTGATAGGCGATAGCTTCACCCGTGTGCTGCCATCTTCATCTCGTGACAGCACCAGATATTCGGTTTGTGCCGACTTACCTGTTTCATAACAGACTTTCTGTTTCGGTCGATTTGGCCAGTCGCAGATTAAAGGCAAGTCAATCAACCCTTCATCTTGCGCCAAATGCCCCCATACACGAGCGATATAACACTTTTTCGGTTCACGTTCGCGGAACTGGCGTTTAATTTCACGTTCGGCCGCTTTGGTTAGCGCCACCACAATCACACCACTGGTTGCCATATCCAGCCGGTGAACAGATTCTGCTGTAGGGTAATCAGCCTGAATGCGGGTCATCACGCTGTCTTTATTCTCTGGCGCGCGACCGGGGACGGAAAGCAAACCACTGGGTTTATTGATAACGATGATGTGCTTATCCTGATACAAAACAATCATATATACCTATTTCTACCTGTTATTTATGAGGTTTATGGGTTTAATTATTTAATTTTATATGTTTTTAATTTGAACGTGCCGTCTCTTGTCGTCTCATTAAATCCCACTAAAAACCATTAAAACCTACACTTTACTGTAGGTCGAAATGTAGCTTTATCATTGCCTGTGGCATAATAAGTCAACATATTGTGTACCATGCTCGAATACATCCATTACTGAAAAAACAGTAAAAAAACCACTGTCAATCAAAGCCATTGAAGCGATGAAACCCGGTGACAAAGACAACGCTGACACGGGTGAAAACCGAGGATTACGGCTTACCTGTGACGCTACGGGTGTTAAAACCTTTTTCTATCGTTATACCAGCCCCTTAACTCACAAACTCACCCAAATTAAGATCGGTCACTTTCCCAACGTCACCCTTGCACAAGCGAGATCTAAACTCCAAGACCTCAAGCAAATTAAGAATGAGGGACACTGCCCTGCAACTGAAATCAAAGCGGAAAAACAACAAAAGCATCAAGTCGAGTTGGCTGCTCAACAAACAGCTTTTACTGTCAGAGTTCTGGTTGAACTTTACCTGACCCGCGCATTGAAGACCGGCATGGGAAAGATGGCGAAATTTTTCCCGGCGCAGGAAAGAAAGCTGGGCAAGACGCTGTCCATCGTATTCTGACTAAAGATGTTGTCGATAAAATGGGTGGAACGATAGCTAAGGATATCACAAGAAAAGATGTCATCGATATTGTGATGGCAGTCATTCAACGTGGTGCTAACGTATTGGAGGGATACTTCTTCGTGAGTTGTGTTCAGCCTATGAATTCGCTTTAGGATTAAGGCGGTTTGATGAACCCCGCATTGTTGGCGAAGTCTGGTATGCAGCAAACCAAGATAAAACTGACTTCACAATCAGGTAAGCGGGTGTTATCTGAAAATGAGTTAACCCAATTTTTGCATTGGTTACCTCAATCAAAATATCCTAAGAATATCAAGAATGTCCTACTGTTAACTTTGTTGACGGGTTGTCGTACCGGTGAAGTCTGCGAGATGACTTGGGAAAACGTTGGTCTCGTTAAAGCTACTATTCATCTAAAAGAAACCAAAACAGGCAGTGAGCGGCATGTACAACTTTCCAGCCAAGCCATAGTGTTTATTGACGCCATGTGTTCAACGCCAAAAAACTATCTATTTGAAGCCAAAAGAACAAATCGACCTATTTCGCAACACTTTCTAAACGAAAGCTCAAACCGATTACGTAAGCTAGACCAGATGATTGATATCCCCCACTGGACACCGCATGATTTACGCCGAACTGTTCGTACTGGCTTGGGGCGTCTTGGGTGCCCCAGTGAGGTTGCTGAGGCCATTCCAGGCCACTCCCGTAAGGGTGTCGAGGGTACTTACGACCTCTACCGTTACGAGGTTGAGTGTAAGCTCTGGCTGCAAAAATAGGCGGATTATCTTGATACGTTGATAAAATGACGCTTATGGACTTAGGGTAAACGGAGTGCTTCAAACTTATCATTGACCCCAACAGGAAGTACTGAAAATAAGGTGTTAGCCGCGTAACTTAATGGCGATATTTGTTTATTTTCTCTGCATTCTGAGTGTGTTAGTGTTAATCCATATCTAATGGATGGTTAACACTGAGGGAACGATGAGTATCCACGATAATATTACCACCGACACCAGTCCTGCTACATATCTGCCCATTCAAGCCTTGTACCATGACTCATTTCGGACGGTATTGAAATGAGCCTCAGTCTGCCGGGTATCTATCTGTACAACCTATCAAGAGATAATCTTCCACCCGAAGATTATGAACGTATAGTCAGTGCATATGCGGGCTGGTCACGGATTTGCCGTGAGTATGAGTTTGATGATGGTTACCATACCAGTCGTTATATTATTAACATGCGTGAAAGCCGATCTTACCATACTCAGGCTTCCTCTCGCGGGTCGCGTGAAAAGGAGAAACTGGAAAAAATGGTGTTTTCCGGTGACGTAGTCATGTTGAGTGATATGCATGGCCCTGCAAAGCTCTTTCACATCAATGAAGAAGGTGTGCTGATTTGCACCGATCCGCTTGCTTTTCGTTTTGATGGCGCGAAAAGCATTACTACTGAATACAGTAAGTCGGTGAGTCGAAGGGATTATCGGCGCTCGGGAGGCAAACCACGACCAACGCAAGTTCAGCGTTTGGTACGTGCTTCTGCGCCGGATTTGCCAGAACCACAAGCCTTCCGTACGATCAACAGCAAGTCTGCGGGTCGTCTGCTGGCGGCTGGCGGAATTTACAACGGAAATGTTGAAGGCTTTGCGAAAACAGCTAAAGATTTAGGCGGTGATGCGGATAAAGGATTTGAGCAGGTTATGAATGATGAGTCTAAAGGCTTACTCATTACAGGATTTTCAATCGCAGCAGGTCTTGGTCTTGGACGATTAAATACTGTCCGTCAGATAGCAACTTTATCTAAACCTTCCACCATGAAGAAGGCAAATACCGTTTCAGACAGACATGCTTACCTTAATGACAAATTTGGTCGAAGTGGTGATATCAATCACGATATCAACATTCGAGGTAATAGGCAGATTGTAAGAGATTTCATGCATACAGAGGGTATTCCTAAAGAACAAATCGCATACCTAGAAAAAGGAATTAATCTTAACGAGACGGTATCGATTGAATCCATTAACAAGGGTAAGTTGGCTTACCAGAATCAGGCCCCGGGTAATTGGCAAGGCAATTGGTATTCATTAAATAAAAATATTCCACCAACCAAACTCGGTATTAACCCGGAAGGGAACTTGCGCGGCACCGATATCAAGGTTCCTAAAGTGACGACAACCTATCAATCACAGCAGCCGGTGCAGATGTTGCGCAGTACCGCTAGTCCAGTACTGGATACCTGGTCAGTCCCTAAAACGCCTTTCCAGGCTGAAGGCGGTGGCATACAATGGTTCAGTACCAATAAAGACGTATGGAGTCCGAAAAAATGACCAACGATACCGCTTTAGATTACGTGGACAGGGCATTGCGTCTGGCTCAGAAACGTCATCATCACATTAAGTATAACGTTATTGGTGGCGAGACGCTTGAACCCATGTATAACTCCATCGTTCAGCAGTTGATTTATCTGCACAACGTGATTACCGGTAAAGAAAAAGATAAAAGCCGGATCCATAAAATGACTATGGGCATGTATGCTGCTAAAGAGTTTGACGTTATGGATCCAATTTTTGCCGATAGGATAGGCTCTGCTGTCTATATCGCCGATCAGATAGGGGGTGGTTTGAAAGTTCAGCTTCCTCATCAGGAAAATCCCGATAGTTACCAAAAGCGGCAGGAAAAGCTTAGGTCAGAATTCCCTGATGATTTTGACGTCTAATTATTAAAGCCTCAGAAGAGGCTTTTTCATCTCGTTTGAACCTTCGTCTTTATCATGACATCCGTTTACCGTCCGTTGCTGTTAAAGAAAGTTTAAGATGTCATCTTCTTGTCCAAAATCAATAATTCAGGGGTTCACTACAACGCGCAATTTTTCAGTACAATGTAAAGATATAGATGCCCCCAATCCCCCTCATTAATCTTATCGTAGGATACAAATCCATCGTGCTCTAACGCACATATCCCCGGATGTTCACGAACGAAGTCATAGACCGCCTGACTTTCCAAGCCTTGCAGCATATGAGCTAACCTGCTTCACAGGCTGGCAAAGGTCTGGTTGCGTGAACAACGGTTCAAAACTCCCCGAGAAAACCGGGGCGGTTCATAACCCATATCTAATAGCAGGTGAGTACTGAGGGACAAGCGAGTATTCAAACTAATATATTTACTGGCACCCGTCCCCTGCAAAAAAGCCAGCGGGGTTACCCACTGGCTTTGGAACTGACGAATCTGATAGCCGCTTAATCTTTTAACGGCAGACTAACGCTAAAAGGGCGTTAGTCTAATAGACCGATTATCTTACGCACATATAAGGTAACGTTGAGTTACCGCCAGCATGTGATACCCCGGTGTTCGGATGGAAATCTTCACCACTGGTTGACGTCCACATAATTGATGCAGAAGGGAAATCAGGATAATTATTCAGATTCCCCCATTCACCAAAGAAAGTCCCGATACTGCGGGTTGTCCCACCGGTCGACAGCTCACTACTTGCAGGTAATCTCATCCCGTCAGCAATACATGCACTATTGGCAGCAGCCCAAGTTACGGAGGTGGCGTTAAATTGGCCTACCCAGGAGTTTAACGCAAACTGATAAGTGAATACTTTACTCTTATCTTGTTTCCAGGTGGCTGTAATGGTTACTGTTCCAGTAGGGTAATTGTCAAGATTAACCAAACCTGAGGCGCTGACACTGATGTTAGTATCACTGCTGGCCCACTCATAATCGCTATTATTGGCAACACTGCCATGTGGTGCTAATTGGAAGTTGGCGTTTTTAAACCCAGTGGTTGGGAAACCACCGCTAGCATTGAAGCCGCTATAAGCATTCACCGGCGTATTCAGTGTTGCTTTAGCGAAATCAGGATAGAACGTCACCTCTTTATCATGAGAACTGCTTACCCCGGCAGGGTTAGTCATCGCCGCGGTTACCGTACTGATAGTACCACCCACATTGGTCATGGTGAGGTCGGTTACTGCTTTACCATCAGTATCTGTTTGAACTGACGCGTTTTTTACCGTTACACCATTGGTCGCATTGAAAGTCACGGTCATGTTAGGGACGGGATTTCCCAGTTTGTCCAGCACGATGGCTTGTACTTTGTTAGTACCGCTACCTGCGGTTTGACCATTCACTTCCACGGTAAAGTTATCAGCGGTAATGGCTGCTGTGGCGGTATCAACGATAAAGTTTACATCTACCGTTTGTTCCATCCCATTAAGGCTTGCTGTTACCGTATAGTTACCCGCCTTGGTGCTGATGATTTTCGCTGTTGCGACACCCTGAGCATCGGTGGTGGTAAATTCACTGATAGTTGCATTGCTAACTGTGCTGAAAGCCACATTGACATTAGGCACGGTGTTACCGAACTTATCTACCACCGTCAGTTTTACCTCATTGGCGCTGACACCATCGGCAGGTTGACCATCAGTAACCAACTGTAGTTTATGCTCAGCGCTGCCATCCAGAGTGGCACTGCCAACATCGGCGATAAAGTTCACATCAACCTGCTGTGTTTCACCGTTCAGTTCGGCTTTAACAGTGTAGCTATCAGTCTTAGAACTGGTGATAGTCGCAGTTGCTATCCCTTGCTTATCACTCGCTGTCGTCGCAACAATATTAGCATTGGTATCAACGGTGAAATTGACGTCAACACCGGATAATTTATTGCCATAAGCGTCAACAACTACCGCTTTCACCTGGTTGGTTGTCACATTATCCGCAACGCTACCATTGGTCACAATTTCCAGACTGTTCTCTTGTATAGTCGCGGTGCCCTCATCGGCAGTCATGGTCACTTTAGTTTTCACATCACTTAATGGCACACCATTAATCAGAGCGCTGATATTAACCAGTTGTGGTTTACTGCCAGCGGTGAGCGTGGCCTGATAAACCCCCGGTGCTGGCTCGCTGATTGGTGTTATCGAATGTTCGACACTTTCCAATGGCGCGGAACGTGCCACTCTGGCGCGTTTCGACTCTGGCAATTGTGCCAATTCAAGAGAGAATGCCAGTTGATCGGCAATACCCGTAATCGGTTGGTTATTATTGTCCTTAATATTAAGTTCAATAACACTGCTCGCGACGGCATTTGCCGGCAGAGAAGCGGGTGACGCTGTCAGGCCAGAAGCATCAGTATTCACACCATAGCTATCTACCACGATATCGCTGTAAGCAGCGGGAGAAGCATTACCCAAGGTATCGTAAGCGATAGCACTAATACGATAAGTGTTATTACCCTCACCACCAGACAGATAGTTTGGTAATGTTATCTGCCAATTATTGCCGCTACCGGTTATTTTCCCACCCGCGAGCGTCAAGGCACTGGCTTCCCATTCAATACGGTCAATACCTTGCTGTGCCGTGGCGTTTGCCACTAATGGCATTGTTTGTCTTGCAGCACCATTAACACGCCCTGGTAACTCTAGGGTAACCTTATTCTGCTTGCGGTATTTCATAACAATCTGATTATTACGATCCACCAGATTATAGCGACTACCAATGAGGCTACGCTTAATTGCGACTGCATCAGAGTCGAGCTGATTTGCCAAAGGGGTGCCAAATGCGTAGTTAAAACCAAGATTAAAGCGGGTGTCATTCATTCCTGCGCGTCCCATTTTATGGTCGACACCGACAGTAAATAAAGGAATTGGGGTATAATTCACCCCCATAGTGACCGCAAGAGGGTTTTTCTGACGGTTATCCACACCAAACAAGCCAACTTCATCACCAAAATATTGCTCATATATCAGCTTACCCCCCAATTGTGGCAACGCTGGTAAATAAGCTTCACTGCGTAAATCAAAGCCGTTTGCGACTTTTTCATCATACTTATCCAGGTCTGGCGAATTCTTCCAACCACTGACACCAAAATAACCGTTAGCTGACAGATTAATAAAATCACGACCATATTCAGCACCGACGCCAATACGGGTATGGCTATAACTTGCATCATGATCAATAAACAGGTTGTAGCCCAGCATTTGTTGTGCAAAGAAATGACGCTGGCCCAACCCAAAGTTCAATGTCACGCGGTCATCAATATAACGGCCACCCAACTGAGTAAAGGTAAGCAAATCTGGGCTATCGGTCAGTGGCAGCAACACATCTAACTGACTACCTTTTAGGCTCAATTTTTCATCCAGATTGAGTTGTACTTTCGCACTACCAAACTGATTAAACCACTTTTGCAATGCTTCATTACCGGTACTGGTGGCGGCACCGCGCGCAATGGAACTCGCTTGTTTGGCTGAATCACCCTCTGATAATATTGATGCTAAACGTGTTGCTGCATCGGCGGTAGACTGTTCAGCTTGTGAGGCAGAATGCTGTGCCTCGCCTAAGCCTTCGACGTTTTCTGCCGCCATTACCGCAGGGGTAAAAGCAATACTCAAAGGAAATATGGTCTGGATGACAATATTTGCCCAGACTACTGATTTAGAAATTCTGGTTTTATTTAACTGTTTTGTTTGATGCAGTGATGATACGCGATGTAAGCTCATACTTATTTATGCTCTATAAGTCAATAATTAATAATAAAATAACAAACTGTGCTTATTTGTATTTTTATTTATGAATTAAACGGCATTACTCCGATGTATCAAATACGGGAGATCCGCCATAGAAATGGTGAAGTTGTTGTGACTGAAGTCTGTGATTGAATGTTTATTGGCAATAGATAAAAACAGTCATATTAAGGCTCGTCGGTATTAACACCTATACTCAAGAGGTAATATGATTGATTTAATAGTTCTTTACTAATAAAACAAGCACATACTATATTGCTATCACAGCAAGTTTATTGCTACATCCAGTTGTGCTGGATTAAATTACAAGAGGTACATTTGTGACACCATGCGTTAATCTAAGTTACAAACCTGATGGGCTATTAAACATCATGTAACATACTTTATATATGGGAACACAAGAGAACTTCATGTGGGATTTTTCCTACATGGAATTCAATGTAAGATTTTTCTATTACTATCAGGTGTATATCTAAAGCCACTTATTATAAATGGGTATTTATTTAATAAGCTATAATAACATTTAAAAGTAAGTCTGTTTCAGATATTAACCGAGCACAATTCTTAAAGTAAGGGCGCGTATTAATAATAAATGTACTTTATTAATCTAACTTTGGCATCATATTAGATAGACCAAATTTTCTCTTGCCATCCCATGCAATTCTATTGAGAACCATAGGCAACTAACGCTATTGAAGCAATAAACTCCGGTGACAAAGATAAAGCTGATAGCGGTGAATACCCAGCGTTAAGATTTACCGTTAGCGTGATGGGGGTTAAGCCGCTGTTATTGTTAGGCCAGCACGCCAACGCGTCCGGGCAAACAATAAATACAGGGTTATCGGTATTATCAGGTCAGGATAAGCGTTCTATCACTATTTCGGGTTCATTTTTGTCATAAAAATAAGTTGTTACGAGAGAATTTGTTCTATGATCGAGTGCGCGCCCTCAGCTTGTTTATTCGGGGCTGCTCACAAAGGAGAACGCTATGTCTCACATGCCATTAATTCAGCTCCCCCCTACTCATGGCGAAGGTTGCCTCTGTAATAGCCCGGCGTTTGTACGCATCAATACCGTATTTTCCCAGAAAGCAGCGCAATCAACACCTATCACGGCAGCGGCGGTTGCAGCGGCTGTACCGGGAGCAAAACCACAAAAAAGAGATATTGCCGCTAATGCGGTGCGCGTGATGGCTTTTATTAATGTTCGCGTTTTTGATGGCGTTTCAGACCAACTACGAGACGGGCTACGGGTATTAGTGGAAGGCAACAAAATTAAGTCGGTAGAAGCTGCGAATACACCGCTGCCGCCGGAGGTGGAGCTAATTGACGGTGGGGGTGGGGTGCTAATGCCAGGGCTGATTGATGCCCACTGGCACGCCATTATGGCTCGCCCGTCAATGATGACCGCGATGACGGCGGATTTTAACTATATTCAGGCGCTGGCCATTGCTGAAGCAGATGCCACATTGATGCGCGGTTTTACTACCGTGCGTGATATGGGCGGGCCGGTTTTTGGCTTGAAACGAGCCATTGACGAACAAGTGGCTCGTGGCCCACGTATTTTCCCTTCGGGTGCATTTATCACTCAAACCGGTGGACATGGCGATTTTCGCTTGCTGGGTGAATTGCCTCATACCCCATCAGCCCCATTGAGTTACGCTGAGCGCGTGGGTATGACGGCGATTGCTGACGGTGCTGATCAGGTGTTGTTGCGCGCCAGAGAACAACTGATGCGAGGTGCTTCGCAACTCAAATATATGGCTGGCGGCGGCGTTGCTTCTATGTATGACCCGATCAGTGTGACGGAAGGCTCGGTGCCAGAAATTCAGGCGGCCGTGACTGCGGCTGAAAATTGGGGTACTTATGTGACCGTCCACGCTTACACTGCCCGGGCTGTCACTATGGCTATCAACGGCGGAGTTAAGTGTATTGAACATGGTCAGTTGGTAGATGAAGCAACCGTCCAGCTAATGGCCGAAAAAGGCATCTGGTGGAGCCTACAACCCTTCCTTGATGATGAAGATGCGGTGCCAATGGCAAGTCCAGCTTCCCGTGCCAAACAGCTCGAAATGGTGGCCGGCACCGATACCGCTTATCGGTTGGCGAAGAAATATAACATCAAGACCGCGTGGGGGACTGACACGCTATTTGATGCCCGGCTGGCAACCCGGCAAGGGGCGCAATTAGCCAAGTTGACGCGGTGGTATTCACCGCTCGAAATTCTCAAGATGGCGACCTGTATTAACGCTGAACTTTGTGCTTTTTCTGGCCCGAGAAACCCTTATCCGGGAAAATTAGGTGTGGTGGAAAATGGTGCGTTGGCTGATCTGATTGTGGTTGATGGCAATCCGCTGGATGATATCCAACTTGTAGCCCAGCCAGATAAAGCATTTAGAGTCATTATGAAAGATGGCCAAATTTTCAAAAATACGCTGGGAAGTGATCATTAGCGGTTTTTTATGATGACAAACCCTGACTTCTGGTAGGGTGACGCCAGTTAATTGAGGTTGTTCAATGAATAATATGACTTCCCTTAGGAAGCAGCCGTGGTTTTTCTTCAGGTTGTTAAGCTGTGCAAAGCAGAATTTATGGTGTGGGGTATGGGTTCTGTTATCGGCTATCGCCCTGAGTGGTTGCTCAGGTGCTGCGGCTCCCTCATTTTCGCTAGTGGGTTCCTATTTCCCTTCCTGGATGGCTTGCGCTTTTATCGGAATAATCACGGCGGTGATTGCTCGTGTTCTGTTTATTCGTGCCGGTATTGATGAGGTGCTGCCGTTGCGGTTGTTGGTGTATGTCTGCCTGGCGCTTGCTGTGGCATTTATCTGTTCCCTGTTACTGTTTACGCGATGAATGATGAATATGAATAAACTACAAGGGAGTGGGCGCAAACGGCAACTGGCGCTGATTGTTGCTGGCGTTATCATTTTTGCCGCCGTGATTTTTGGCTGGCTGTCTGTGCGGCAGACCACACTGAACCCGTTATCTGAAGATGCCGAACTTGGGGCGAGCGTAGTGCATATTGCCAGCTCGGTTCCAGGCCGTATCATTTCAGTCAATGTGGAGGAGAACAGCAAAGTCCGGCGTGGCGATTTGTTGTTTTCCATTGAGCCAGACCTCTACCGTTTGCGAGTCGAGCAAGCGCAGGCTGAGTTGAAAATGGCAGAAGCTGCCCGCGATACCCAGCGACGCACGGTGATCGCAGAGCAGTCCAACGCAGCCATTACCAATGAACAGATTGTTCGGGCGCAAGCCAATCTCAAATTAGCCACTCAGACGTTGGCTCGCTTACAACCGCTGCTCCCCAAAGGCTATGTTACCGCCCAGCAGGTAGATGATGCCGCGACGGCAAAACACGATGCTGAAGTCAGTCTGAAACAGGCATTAAAACAGTCATTTGCCGCTGAGGCGTTGATCAGCAGCACCGCCGCTGCTGAAGCGCTGGTGGTGGCGCGCCGCGCGGCACTTGCTATTGCTGAACGGGAACTGGCCAATACACAAATTCGTGCGCCTCACGATGGCCGGGTTGTCGGGCTGACTGTCTCCGCCGGTGAGTTTGTCATCCCGGATCAGGCTATTTTCACGCTTATCAATACCGAACATTGGCATGCTGTGGCATTTTTCCGCGAAACGGAGTTGAAGCATATCAAGGTGGGGGATTGCGCTACCGTCTATGTTATGGCTGACAGGCAGCGTGTCATTCAGGGGCGGGTCGAGGGGATTGGCTGGGGCGTGAGTTCTGAAGATATGTTGAATATCCCGCGTGGCCTGCCTTATGTACCGAAATCATTAAACTGGGTGCGTGTTGTCCAGCGCTTTCCTGTGAGAATCAGCCTGGAAAAACCGCCGGAGGACTTGATGCGAGTCGGAGCGACTGCTGTGGTTATCGTGCGAAATGACGAGGGTTGCTGACGGTACGCTTGGCGGCATACTCCGTCAGGCAAAAGCGGATTTAGCCTATTTCCCAGGCCGGGTGGCTATGGCGTGGCGGGTTGCCGCGTTGTGTGCCTTGATGGCGATGATCGCCATGATATATGGCATCCCTGAATCTGCGATAAGCTGTTATCTCATTCTTTTCGTGATGAAACCAGATGGCGTCGAGAGCATGGTGATGGCGGTTGCGATCACCATACTGGTGTCGATGGTCGTCGGCTTGGTATTTCTGCTTATCCACTTCACGTTGGAAGCCGCACCACTGCGCATGGCGGCCTTGATTGTCAGCTCATTTTTATTTCTCTATCTCGGTTCGGCCAGCAAACTCGGCCCGGTTGGCAGCATTATTGCACTGGTTATCGCGTTTGTGATGACGTTACTGAGTAACATCCCCTTAGGGGAAGTGGCAACACGGGGGTTGTTGTATGCCTGGTTAATGGCCGTTTCGCCGATGTTGCTGCTGATTGTTTTTAACCTTTTCTTTGGCCGAATGCCGCAGCGCTTATTGCGCTACAGTCTATCCGAGCGATTAGTGACGGTGGCCGAGGCATTGCGCCAACCTGATGCTGCCACTATGACGAGGGTAAAAGAATTGCTACAGGAAGGGCAAAAAGCGCATCAGCAACGGGCGCTTTTTGTGCGTATTTTTCACCTGCGGCCCTCGGCTGAAGCGGCTTGGCTTGAAAGTGCCGTAAAAAGCAGTTACCGGTTACTGTTGGCTACTTCGGCTTTACCTGCGACTTCATCGGAGAATGCGCGCCTTGAGCTGGCGGCCTACTGTAGTGATGCGGCGCAGGCGATTGCTGCTGGCAATCTTGCGCTTACCCCTCACTTCACCATTGACGATCCCAGCGATGAAATCAATGAAATCCGCAACGCGCTGACAGCACTGGCAACTGCCGATAATGGGCAAGACCTGAATGCCCCGAAATCCACCTTCTTTGCCGCAGATGCCCTAACCAACCCTGTTCATCAGCAGTTTGCCCTGAAAACCACCGCCGCCGCGCTGATTTGTTACCTGATCTACACTGCATTGGATTGGCAGGACATTCATACTGCTATGATCACTTGCTATGTTGCCGCACTTGGAACTACCGGTGAGACGGTACATAAACTAGTCTTGCGGATTATTGGTTGTTTGATCGGGGCATTGATGGGAGTGCTGTCGATTATCTTTATCATTCCCCATATGAACGATATCGGGCAATTAATGGCGCTGGTATTTGGTTGCATTCTCTTGGCCGCTTGGGTGTCATGTGGCAGTGAACGTATTGCCTATGCCGGTGTACAGGTCGGGCTGGCTTTCCTGCTGACGGTATTACAAGGCTTCGGGCCAAGCACCGATCTGGGCGTGGCTCTGGATAGGGTGCTGGGTATTTTGTTGGGTAATCTGGTGGTGTATTTGATTTTCACCCGACTGTGGCCGGTGGCGGTTGCAGATGCGGTGCGCGTCCATATCAGTCACGCCTTGAAGGGGCTGACAAACCTGGCCACATTAGCGCCCGATGCCCGGCCGGCGGCGCTCAGAGAAGCGACAACGGTCGAGGCGGAGATCACCTGCGCGCAAGAAGAGTTGGCGCTGATCCCCTTTGAACCTGCACAATTGCGCCCCTCGCGAGAAGAGTGCGCGCGCTTACAGGCCATACTGGCAGAGATGGGTAAGTTGTGCCCGGTGCTGTTTCTACCGACGGAAAAGTCGGCCTCTGATGTGGCACAACTGCATCGCCTCTCGACAGGTAGCGGTTCCGCGACATTATCGGATGAGCAAGGAGCGAATAGCGAACCATCACGGCAAGATTTATCGCCGATTGATCTGACTATTCAACAACGTATAAAGCGGCTTGAGGAACTTCTGGGAATTGGATGACATGATGACGCACGCTGTACTGACGGCCCGGATAGCCAAAAAATGCCTGACTTGCTCGTTATTGAGTTTGAGCATGTTGATCGCCGGTTGTGCTACTGACAGCTTGGATCTTGCACCAACATCTTACTCCGAACCCTGGACACCTGATGGGAATGCCAGCGCTTCGATGGGCGGCGGTCACTTTTCTGTGCCGCCGAACCCGCGGGTAGCGGAATTATTACCGCCGCCCAGCCTAAAAAGCGAGCATAGCTATTCGTTGCCTGAATTGATTGATATCGCCCAGAGCCAGAATCCCGATACCCGCATTGCCTGGCAGCAGGCGCGGCAGGCAGCACTGGCGGTCGGAATGGGGGAGGCGATATTTTTACCCATAATTTCTGCCAGTGTGATTGGAGGTTATCAGCGTACGACCACGCCTTTACCTTATGCCATCGGCAACGAAAAGGATTTGAAAACCAGCGGGAGTGCGGTGGTTCCTGCCTTGGCATTACAGTGGCTTATCTTCGATTTCGGTCAGCGCAGCGCATTACTGGATGCTGCTAAACAGACTTCTTATGCCGCCAATGTGACCTTTAATGGGATGCACCAGAAGCTAATCTACGATGTCACTCGCACGTATTTCCAATACGGTGCTGCGCAAACCCAAAGCCAGATAGCCGAGAAAACATTGCAAAACAGCTTCAAAATTCAGGATGCTGCTGAGGAACGGCGCAAAAATGGTATCGCGACGACAGTGGAAGTCGCACTGGCACGCCAGCAAGTTGCGCAGTCTGAGTTACGTCGGGTGCTGGCAAAAGGCACTGAACGCGATGCTTATCAGGCCTTACTCGGCGCAATGGGGGTTTCTCCGTCATTGGATATTAAAGTCGCTTATGCCGAGGATCGTGCTTTACCGGATGGGGTAAACGCGCCGACCGAGAAGATGATTCGGCTGGCCCTCTCCCAGCGGCCAGATGTGTTAGCCAGCTATGCCGCGGTTGAGGCAGCCCAGGCGGGTATCAAAGCAACAGAAGCTGATTTTTTGCCAAAAGTCTATCTGGCCGGCGCGGTGGCTGGCGGTGATGGGCGCTTTGATATTCAGGGCCTGCCGGGGATTAGCCCACAAACTTCATCTTCCAGTGTTTTGGTCGGTGTCAGTGTTCCTCTTTATGATGGCGGGATACGTGCCGCACGGGTGAAAGAGGCGGAATCTCGCGCAGCGGTTGCTGCTGAAGGGTTTAAGAAAACACAGGAATTGGCGGTGCGCGAAATTGTGGTGGCGGCTAATACTTTACGCTCTGCGCTTGAAACTAATCAGGCGGCATTAACGCTGGTGAAAACCTCGTTTATTACCTATGACGCCGCACTGGAGTCTTATCGCAATGGTGTCGGCACCATAACAGTTGCCAACGAAGCGGCTAATGGGTTGTTGAATGCGCAACAAATGCGCACTGACGCTCATGCCGCATCTTTGGTTGCTGCCGCTAATTTGGCTTTTGTGATGGGGAAAATGACGAATACTTCAGAATCGTTGGAATTGCTTCATTAGTGACTTTAGCCAAACGGCAATGGTGTGTTAGCCGGAGTATGAAAATACGGGCGCTGGTGGTTAGGCGGCCTTATCTAAGGCATAGACTAAAACGAATTCGCACCCTTAACCCGCCGAGTAACTCACTGTGTAATAACTCAGGGCGGGTCTTATGGTAAGTCGTAATATCTTTTACCAATGCTAACCCCAAGCCAGCCCCCGGATGCTGACCCACATTATCGAGTCGGTGAAAAGGGATCAGCGCTAGCGCCACTTCATCTTGTGCGATACCGGGGCCACTGTCTTCAATTTCAAGTAAACAGTGCCCAGCCTCACGCTTTATCATCAATCGAGCCGTCACCACACCTAGTTTTGGCGTATATTTCAAGGCGTTATCCAGCAAGTTGTCACACAATTCAGTTAACAACAAAGCATCACCATCAACCCAGCACTCCGATTCCCCCTCATAACCCAGATCTATCTGTTTGCTGCGAGCCTGAGCAAGGTGTGCGAAGCACGCGTCCCGCAATAACGGCGCGAGATTGACGGGGTGTAGCCTGCGTTCATGTACTTTCATTCGTGATAGCTGCAATAAGCGGTCCGTCAGCGAAATGGTGTGATCCAGGGTTTCGCGCATCGCCAATAAACTTTCGCGCCATTGCTGCGGCTCCTCACAGGCCAGTGCAACCGCCACCTGTGTTTTCAGCACTGCCAGCGGGGTGCGCAGTTGATGAGAGGCATCAGCACTGAAACGCCCCTGCCGTGCCACCATTTCGCGTAAGCGCTCAATATAGCGATTAAATGCTAATAGCAGCGGTTCCATTTCTGACCACGGTAAAATCTTAGGGATCGGCGTCAGTTCACCGGGATCGCGCCGCAACATCAGGCCGGACAGTTTACGTAATGGTTTGAGAATACCTTTCAGCAGGATATAAGCCATTACCAGAGTCAATAGGACTAGCGCTCCTTGGGTCAAAACTGCCGATACCATGATCTGTTGCGCCAAATCATGACGTGAAGCCAGTGTTTCCGCGACCAACACCATTGCCATCCCCATGACGCCTGATTCGTTGATTGGCTGATACAGCGCGGCCACCCGTATTGGTTTACCTTGATATTCAGCATCATAAAAATGTACTAATGCTGGGTAGAGGAGGGATCGCGGTGTCGTGGGAGGAAAGGGGGGGAGGTCATTATAACCCGCAATACTTTTACCTTCTGGCGTGATCACCTGATAGTAGAGCCGATCATTCATATTCCGCTCAAAGCTATCCAGCACAATGTAGGGGACATCAACCTCCAACTGCCCATGACGCACCACCAGCCGTTCCGCGACTGTTCGTGCTGATGCTAAAAGCGTGCGATCATAAGCCAGTGTTGCCGCATTCATGGCACTGATATAATGGGTATAAATTGAAATTCCGCCCAAAATTAGCAGCGGTACACCAAAAAATAGCAGTAACTGATGAAACAGCGAGCGTGGCGCTTTAAACCAGCGAGTCGTAATCACATTAGAGTGCCCCATCGACACATTCCAGACTGTAACCCAGGCCACGTAAGGTCTGGATAACAACGTTACTGCCGTACAACTTCTTGCGAACCCGATGTACATACAGTTCAATACTTTCTGGATTCGCCTCGTCCGCTAAGGTAAATATCTGTTCAAACAATTGCTGCTTGGCCACCGGCCTGCCACGGCGATGTATCAGTGAGGTTAGGACTGCGGACTCTCGTGGTGTCAGTGCTAACGGCTTGTTAGATAATAGAAAATAGCCTTCATCGTGATAAGTCAAATCACCAAACTGAATTGTCTGTGTGGTTTCGCCGATGCTACGACGCAATAGCGCACGTATGCGTGCTTCCAGCTCATCCAGTTCGAATGGTTTCGTCAAATAATCATCGGCCCCCTGATTCAACCCTTTCACTCGATCTGCCACTTCTGTTCTGGCGGTTAATAACAAGACCGGTAAGGTTTGCCCACGTTTACGTAAGCGCGCCAGCAGTTCCAATCCATTCAGGCGTGGTAATGCCACATCCAATACCACTAATGCGTAATTTTCATTTTGCAGTAAGTGGTCTGCGGCCACGCCATCATTTGCCACATCCACAGCAAAGCCTGCATGAGTCAGTGCTTTCTGCAACCAGTGAGATAACTCGGGGTGATCTTCTACTAACAAGAGACGCATATCACATCCTGTACTTTTTCCTTCCCACTGAAAGGTAACTGAAAGGTTAATCTATTAACAATTCAGTAACCTCGCAATCGTGTGAAGGCTCACAATTTATAAGAAAATAATGAGAGAATAATATGAAAAGAATGGTTATCTGCACTTTGGCCGCTTCTATTCTGATGCTCGCTGCACCATTAGCGCAGGCTGTTGACGCACCTGGCAGAACAGAATGTATCGCTCCGGCTAAACCCGGTGGCGGTTTTGACCTCACCTGTAAGCTGATTCAAGTTTCTCTTCAAGAGACTAAAGCTATTGACCGCCCGATGCGGGTCACCTACATGCCAGGTGGCGTTGGGGCTGTTGCCTATAACGCTATTGTGGCGCAACGTCCTGCGGAATTCGGCACGGTTGTCGCTTTCTCCGGGGGGTCTTTGCTTAATCTGGCACAAAATAAGTTTGGTCGTTATAGCGTTGACGATGTGAAATGGCTGGCCGCCATCGGCACCGATTACGGCATGATTGCTGTTCGTGCTGATTCCCCCCATAAAACTTTAAAAGATCTGATGGCTGCGTTTAAACAAGACCCTAACAGCGTAGTCTTTGGCGCAGGAGCTTCCATTGGGAGTCAGGACTGGATGAAAACCGCGCTGCTGGCGCGCGAAGTGGGCGTCGATCCCCACAAAATGCGCTATGTGGCTTTTGAAGGTGGTGGTGAACCGGTCACTGCATTATTAGGCAATCATATCCAGGCCGTGTCCGGTGATTTAAGTGAAATGGTGCCTTATCTCTCGGGCGACAAAATACGGGTATTGGCCGTCTATGCAGAGCAACGTCTGCCCGGCCAACTGGCTGATATCCCGACGGCGAAAGAGCAAGGCTTTAATTTAGTCTGGCCCATTATTCGTGGCTTCTATCTTGGGCCGAAAGTCAGCGACGCCGAGTACCAATGGTGGACTGATACTTTCAACACCTTAATGCAAACTGAAGAGTTCAAAAAACAGCGCGATCTGCGTGGTCTGTTTGAGTTCAACATGACCGGTAAAGCGCTGGATGCTTATGTCAAAAATCAGGTCACGCAATATCGTGAACAGGCAAAAGCATTCGGTCTTGCCAAGTAATTTAGGGGAAATCTCATGAGTGATCGTATTTTCGCCGGTATCTGGATACTGCTTTGTATTAGCGGCTTATTTATCGGCTGGGGCATACAAAGTGAGTATACCTATGAGCCGCTGGGTCCTCGCCCTTTCCCAATGGCAATTCTGGCATTAATGACACTTTGTGCGGTGTTATTACTGCTACGTAAACCTGACATTATTCCGTGGCCGCACGCCAAAGTATTGCACCGTCTGCTCGTGATGGTCATTACGTTGGTGCTTTATGCCTGGGGATTTGAATGGCTTGGTTTCCCGCTGGCGACTGCGTTGCTGACCTTTAGTATTGCCTTGTTATTTGAGGCAAAAATCTGGGTTGCCGCACTCTCTGGCGCAGTATTAGGCATTTCACTGTTCTATGCCTTTGATTATTTACTTGATGTCACCCTACCGCTTGGCGTTTGGCTGAACTAACGAGGCTGTGATGGAAACTTGGATGTATTTATCGCAAGGATTTGAGGTGGCGTTAACACCACAAAATCTGATGATTGCGCTGATCGGCTGCTTTATTGGCACAATTGTCGGCTTACTGCCGGGGCTGGGGCCGATCAATGGCGTGGCTATTTTGCTGCCACTGGCTTTTGCCCTCAAACTACCGGCTGAGTCTGCCTTAATTTTACTGGCAACGGTTTATATTGGTTGTGAATATGGTGGGCGTATCTCATCGATATTACTTAATGTTCCCGGTGATGCGGCCGCTATCATGACCGCCCTTGATGGCTACCCGATGGCACAGCAAGGCCGTGCGGGTGTGGCATTATCCATTTCCGCCGTCAGCTCATTTGTAGGATCAATATTAGCTATCGGAGGGATCATTCTATTTGCCCCACTGTTGGCAAGGTGGTCACTGGCGTTCGGCCCATCAGAATATTTTGCGTTGATGGTCTTCGCCATTGCCTGTCTTGGCAGCATGATGAGCCAAAACCCGTTAAAATCTTTGCTTGCCGCGCTCATCGGATTGGGGTTAGCAACGGTCGGCGTTGACGCCAATACCGGTGTTTATCGTTTCACATTCGACAGCGTCCACCTATCTGATGGGATTCAATTTATCGTTGTGGTTATCGGGCTATTCTCGGTCAGTGAAATTTTATTGATGCTGGAAAGTACCAGTACCGGCCAGAAACTGGTGCGTAAAACCGGCCGTCTGATGTTCAATCGTAAAGAAGCGGCACAGTGTGTCGGGCCAACGTTACGCTCCTCGGTGATTGGTTTCTTTGTGGGGATCTTACCAGGGGCTGGGGCTACCATCGCCAGTGCGCTGACCTACATGACCGAGAAGCGCATCAGCGGCAACAGTGACAGTTTTGGTAAAGGGGATATTCGTGGTGTTGCTGCGCCGGAGGCGGCGAATAATGCTTCGGCCTGCGGTTCCTTTATTCCAATGCTCACCTTGGGGGTTCCCGGTTCGGGTACTACGGCAGTCATGATGGGGGCATTGACCTTATATAATATTACACCAGGGCCAGCAATGTTCACTGAACAGCCGGATATCGTTTGGGGATTAATCGCCTCATTGCTGATAGCCAACGTGATATTATTGCTAATGAATTTGCCGTTGGTCGGCTTCTTCACCCGCATGTTAACCGTCCCCCTTTGGTTCCTGGTGCCCACCATTGCGGCCATTTCCGCAGTGGGTGTTTATGCGGTACACAGTACGACGTTTGATCTGATGTTAATGGTTGGATTAGGTGTATTTGGCTATTTCCTCAGGAAAATGAATTTCCCGATGTCGCCGTTGATTTTGGGTTTTGTCTTGGGAGAGATGCTGGAGCAGAACCTACGTCGCGCGCTATCTATCAGCAACGGTAGCTACACTATTTTGTGGTCCAGTGCCATTGCACAAACCTTGCTGGTACTGGCAGTCACGGTGTTGATTTTACCCCCAATTTTACGAATAGTGCGCAAGTACCGTCAGGCAAAGTCTGCGGTAAACGAAGGCTAAGAGCGGGTTAACAACACCGTAGGAGCAAACAGAAAACCGGGCGCAACGCCCGGTTTTATTTCAGAGAACGGCTATCACGAGAATTACTGGTGAGTGACCACGACCAGACGGATAGCATCCAGACGCCAGCCCGCTTGATTAAGGTTCTCTAACACCAGTTTACGGTTATGTTCCAGCGTTTCTATTTCGTCATCACGAATGTTTGGGTTAACCGCTTTTAGCGCTTCAAGACGTGCCAGTTCGGTGCTCAGGCTGTCATCTGCTTCATGTTTGGCAGTGTCAATCAGTAACCGTGCTTGCTCTTCAACCAGCGCTTCTGCTTGTTGCAACATAGCGTGAACTTCTTGCTGCACCGCATTGACCAACTTGCTGGAAGTATGGCGGTTTACCGCATTCAACTGGCGGTTAAAGGTTTCAAATTCAACCTGCCCCGCGAGGTTAGTGCCGTTCCTGTCCATCAGCATCCGCACTGGGGTTGGGGGCAAGAAACGGGTCAGTTGCAGGTGTTTTGGTGCCTGCGCTTCGACCACGTAAACCAATTCTGCGAGCAACGTACCGACCGGCAATGCTTTGTTTTTTAATAAAGAAACCGCGCAGCTACCGGTGTCGCCGGAGAGGATCAGATCCAGACCGTTACGGATGATCGGATGTTCCCAGCTTACAAATTGGGCATCTTCTCGTGATAACGCTTGTTCGCGATCAAAGGTTACCGTGCAGCCATCTTGCGGCAACCCTGGGAAGTCCGGTACTAGCATGTGATCGGATGGTGTAAGAATGATCAGGTTGTCACTGCGATCTTCTTGATTGATCCCAACGATATCGAACAGATTCAGGGCAAAACTGACTAAATTGACGTCGTTGTCCTGATCCGCAATGATTTGTGCCAATTCCTGCCCATGTTCGCCGCCATTGGAGTGCATTTCCAGCAAACGGTCACGCCCTTGTTCCAACTGAAGTTTCAGCCCTTCGTGCTGTTGACGGCAGGTGTGGATAAAGTCGTCCAACCCTTCCTGCTCATTTGGCGTTGCCAAATAGCCAATCAGCGCCTGATAGCCACTGTCATAGATGGTACGGCCGGTCGGACAGGTGTGTTCGAAAGCATCCAGACCTTCGTGATACCAGCGCACCAGCACCGCCTGCGCGGTATTTTCCAGATAGGGCACCATTATCTGAATTTCACGGTTCTGGCCTATCCTGTCCAGGCGGCCAATACGCTGCTCCAGCAGATCTGGGTTAAATGGCAGGTCAAACATCACCAACTGGCAGGCAAACTGGAAGTTACGTCCTTCAGAGCCGATTTCTGAACATAATAACACCTGCGCGCCATCTTCTTCAGAGGCAAAATAGGCTGCCGCACGGTCACGTTCAATTAGCGATAAGCCCTCGTGGAACACCGCCGCACGGATAGCTTCACGCTCACGCAATACTTGTTCCAATTGCAAGGCGGTAGCGGCTTGCGCGCAGATAACCAGCACTTTCTCATTACGGTTGGCAATCAGATAGTTGAGCAGCCATTCAACGCGTGGATCAAAGTTCCACCAGGTGGCATTTTCGCCTTCAAACTCCTGATAGATTTGCTCTGGATAAAGCATGTCTTTTGCGCGCGCTTCCAGCGTTTTCTTGGCGCTCATGATGCTGGAGACTTTGATTGCGGTCTGGTACTGCGTCGGCAGCGGCAGCTTGATTTGGTGCAAGACGCGGTGCGGGAAGCCTTTCACCCCGTTACGGGTGTTACGGAATAGCACGCGGCTGGTGCCGTGGCGGTCCATCAGCATGGTTACCAGCTCACGGCGCGCAGCTTCGCTATCCTCACTTTGGCTGTTGGCGGCTTTCAGCAGCGGTTCGATATCCTGCTCATCAATGAGTTCGCTCAAGAGATTCAGTTTGTCATCTGTCAAACGCTCACCGCCGATCAACAGCGTTACCGCATCGGCGATCGGGCGGTATTTTTGCTGTTCATTGATGAACTCTTCGTAATCGTGGAAGCGATCCGGGTCGAGCAAACGCAAACGAGCAAAGTGGCTCTGCTGGCCCAACTGCTCGGGTGTTGCGGTTAATAGCAGCACACCTGGGATATTCTCTGCCAATTGTTCAATCACTTGGTATTCACGGCTTGGGGCATCTTCGCTCCATGCCAGATGATGGGCTTCATCCACCACCAGCAGATCCCAGGAGGCATCCGCCAGTTGCTCTAAGCGCTGTTTGTTACGGCGTACAAAATCCAATGAGCAGATAACCATTTGTTCGGTTTCAAACGGGTTAGAACTGTCTTGCAGAGCTTCGGAATAGCGGCTGTCATCAAACAGCGAGAAGCGCAGGTTGAAACGGCGCAACATTTCGACCAACCATTGATGTTGCAGGCTTTCCGGCACGACAATCAGGATACGTTCAGCACGGCCTGACAACAGTTGCTGATGGATAATCATCCCCGCTTCGATGGTTTTACCCAAACCCACTTCATCGGCTAGCAAGACGCGTGGCGCGTGGCGTTGACCCACTTCATAAGCGATATGTAATTGGTGTGGGATCAGGCTGGCACGGATACCGCGCAGGCCACTCCAGGGCAGGCGAAATTGCTCACTTTGATATTTACGGGCGCGAAAACGCAAGGCAAAGCGATCCATGCGGTCAATTTGACCGGCAAAGAGCCTGTCTTGCGGTTTACTGAATGTCAGTTTGCTATCGAGCAAAACTTCACGCATGGAAACGCCGGTTTCCTCGGTGTCCAAACGGGTGCCGATATAGGTAAGCAGCCCATTCTCCTCGGACACCTCTTCCACTTTCAACTGCCAGCTTTCGTGGTGGGTGATGGTATCGCCCGGATTGAACATGACCCGGGTGATTGGCGAATCATTTCTGGCGTAAAGGCGGTTTTCACCGGTTGCGGGGAACAGTAAGGTGACCATGCGGACGTCGATGGCAACGACGGTACCCAATCCAAGTTCGCTTTCTGTATCGCTGATCCAGCGTTGACCAAGTGTAAAAGGCATAAATTATCGGCTCGATTTTTTTGTTGGATAGTTAATAAAATGCTTTAAAATTATCTAGTTATATATGATTCATAACAGCTAAACATAATAAAACTACTGGCAATAGTTTACCCTCCGCGCAGGCGCTACGGCCTAAGAGTCTGTCTGAAAATGGAACATTCACAGGCAGAATCCGATTGCTCGGAGTATTCGACTGGCGGTTATGTCAATGTGATTGATGCGAATTTTGGCAAGGGCGCTATGGTAATGGAAGGCGAGCGTTTCGTCACCCGCAAACAACATCATTACGATTAAAATAACCCCATTTGGCCCGTTACCAAGGTGGTAAAGTCATCATGCATAAAAGGAAGTATAGCGTCTGCTACCGGTTGTAACTGACGTGTTAGGTAGTGATCGTAATCAATGGGCGATTGCCGGGTTTCTAATGGCTCAGGGCCTGCGGTGGTCATGACATAGCTTATCCAACCCCCATTTTGATATTGTAACGGGCGGCCCAGCTTACGATTGAAATCATCAGCCAGGCGGGCGGCTCTGGCATGGGGCGGAACATTGCGCTGATAATCATCCAACCGCCGACGCAGGCGTTTGCGGTAAATTAACTGCTCGTCCAATTCGCCATTGAGCGTGCGTGCCACGTAATCCCGCACATAATCCTGATAAGGTTGGCGCTGGAAAATCCGCAGATACAGCTCCCGTTGGAACTGCTGAGCCAGCGGAGTCCAATCAGTACGCACGGTTTCCAACCCTTTGTACACCATTTGATCGCCATTCGGGGTTGAAATCAAGCCAGCATAGCGCTTTTTACTGCCTTGCTCCGCGCCGCGAATGGTGGGCATCAAAAAGCGCCGGTAGTGGGTTTCAAATTCCAACTCCAATGCGCAGGGCAGATTAAAGGTTTGTTGTATATGCGCTTTCCACCATTGATTGACTTGGCGTACCAACGCTTTACCAATCACTGATGCCTGTTCTTCGCTGTGGGCGTTTTTCAGCCAGACAAAGGTGGAGTCGGTATCGCCATAAATCACCTGATAGCCTTGTGCTTCAATCAATTCACGGGTCTGACGCATGATATCGTGGCCGCGTAGCGTGATCGATGATGCCAGCCTGGGATCGAAAAAGCGGCAACCACTGGAGCCGAGCACGCCGTAAAACGCGTTCATAATGATCTTCAGCGCTTGTGATAACGGCTTGTTTTGCTGGCGTTTAGCGGCTTCACGTCCTTGCCAGATCTGATTCACGATAGCGGGCAAACAATGTTTCTCGCGAGAGAACCAGGCTCCGCGAAACCCCGGCACCGAGTGCTGTTCATCGGGCTGAGCCATGCCCGCCACCAGGCCTACCGGATCAATTAAAAAGGTGCGAATAATCGACGGGTACAGGCTTTTATAGTCGAGCACCAATACCGAGTCGTATAAGCCGGGCTGGGAATCCATCACAAAACCACCGGGGCTATGCTCTTGCGGCAACTCACCTAAATTGGGGGCGACATAGCCGATGCGGTGCATACGTGGCATATAAAGATGCGTGAACGCCGCGACTGATCCGCCACTGCGATCGGCGGCTAATCCGGTCACTGTCGAGCGTTCCAGCAGGAAACTGAGCAGCTCGGTTTTAGCAAAAATCCGCGTTACCAGTTCACAGTCTTTTAGGTTATAACGCGCCAGCGCCGGTTTATCATGGGCGAAACGTTGATTGATTTCGTCCATCCGCTGATAGGGGCTATCACTGGCTTTACCTTCGCCCAATAAGGTTTGCGACACCGATTCGAGGCTGAACGACGGGAAATTCCAGGTGGCGGATTTGAGCGCTTCAATACCGTCGATAATCAACCGCCCGGCAGCAGACGCAAAAAAGTGCCCTTGCTTAAAACCGTGTTCCCGCCACTCCAGTAGGCTACCATCGCGACCAAAGCGCAGTGGGATTTGATAGCGTTCAGCATGTTTTTGCAGAACACGCAAATCGAACTGCACCAGATTCCAGCCGATAATGGCATCGGGATCATGCAGTTCCAGCCAGTGGTTGAGTTTTTCCAATAACAACGGGCGGCTGGCGACATATTCCAGTTTGAAATCCAGTGCCGCTTCATCGGCTTTGCTGCCATTGGGTGGCCCCAACATATAAACCTGCCGTTGGCCGCATCCTTCCAGCCCGATACAGTAAAGCTCGCCGTGTTCGCTGGTTTCAATATCCAGCGACAGCAGCTTCAAGGTTGGGCGGTAGTCATCAGCCGGTTTCATTTGGGTGTTGAGCAGTGGGCCGTTGCCATTATCTTCACCGCTAAACCACACCGGCGCGGTGATAAACCGTTCCATCAGAAAACGCTCCGGCGGGCGGATATCAGCTTCATAGACGTTTACGCCGCTCTCTCTGAGCCGCTTTTCCAGCCGCATCAATTGGCGATGTTGAGTACAATAGAGGCCCAGCACCGGGCGTTGATGAAAGTCGGTCAACTCAAGGGGGCGCAGTTGCCAACGGCGCTCGTCACGCAGCACGGTTTCAGCCCGTTGCCGTTGCTCGGCCGGGATAAAGGCCACTGAGGGTTGAGGTGGCAGCCTGACGTGCTGCGGCCCTTCATCGGTGGCTAACCAGAATTCAACTTCGGTGCCAGCCTGCGTATCGCGCCAGTGGCGGGTGAGCAGGAAGCCCTGACGAGTTTGCACCACGGTATACCTTTAAATGAAATAATGTACAGGAGGTTAATGACCAAGTGCCCGTATCGGTGAAAACAGGCAGATCGTAAAGACGTCGTAAATACGTCCTTGTAGGCTCGAACCGCGCCTTCCCTGGCACGGACGCTTTACTCTTCTATCTGCCTTGCACCTTGCAAGATCGAGCTGTCGAAGTTTGTCAGCAGTCTGTACAGGCTATTTTATTTGTCATTTTGAACTTGGGCAGTGCTCGAAATCCTCACGTAGTCATGATTTACAATGTCATGGTGTACGCTCCGGTTGCTCCGCGCTGTTCGCATCCAAACTGACTGCAACAATTACGCCTGAAAATTTATACTATAATAGTATGGTTATTTATACAGTAATTGTCTATTTGAATGATGGTTTACTATTAATTCATACAATTCGCTGATTGACTCATTTCTCGGTGGGCTGGACAATCCCTCGCGCCTGAGCTTTGGGTTTTAACCAACGGACAAATTTATGGAAGCCTATTTATTACATTTACTGACACAATCACTGGCTTTCACGCTATTTGTCGTCATGTTTGTGACTTTTCTCGAATCTTTAGCATTGGTGGGAATGTTACTGCCCGGCACCGTGATGATGACCAGTGTGGGGGCGTTGATCGGCAGCGGCGAAGTGGGGTTCTATTCTGCCTGGGCTGCTGCCACAGTGGGTTGCCTGCTGGGGGACTGGATCTCGTATTTCATTGGCCGCCACTTCAAAGCGCCGTTGCACCGTTGGTCTTTTTTGAAAAAGCATAAATCAATGCTGGATAAAACCGAACATGCGCTGCACAACCACAGTATGGCTACCGTGCTACTAGGGCGTTTTATTGGCCCGGCGCGGCCAATCGTGCCGATGGTGGCGGGGATGCTGAACCTGCCGCCAGCAAAATTCGCTTTGCCTAATGTGATTGGTTGTCTAACGTGGCCTCCGCTCTATTTTTTCCCCGGTATACTGGCCGGGGTTGCTATTGATATTCCGCCGAGTGCCAACAGCTATATGTTTAAGTGGTTGCTATTCGCGGTAGTGATGCTTATTTGGTTGGCGCTGTGGCTGTCATGGCGCTGGTGGCGTTTTGGTAAGAGCAACCCAGACCGTTTGAGCCAATGGTTACCACTGGCACGCTTGCGCTGGGTGGCGGTGTTGTCGATTATGGTGGCGATTGCCAGCTTTACCTGGTTGCATATGCAGCCCATCATGCCGGTTTATCGCCATCTGTTATGGAAGGTGCTGGCCGGTCAGTGAGTTGGGTTATACGAGTGATAGTTGCCTAACTACGGCTGGGTAGCAATGCCCAGCACACTGGCTTCGGGAGCCGAACCGCTAACCAGTGCCTGAGTGGGGCCGTCGTAGTAAATACGCCCATCGACAACCAATAACGTGCGATCAGCGATACGGGCGGCATCATCCAGATTGTGCGACACCATCAACAGCGTCAGTTGGCGATGGTCACACACCTGAGCGACCAATTGCAGCATTTCATTGCGCAGTGCCGGATCGAGCGCAGAAAACGGCTCATCCAGTAGCAAGATAGGCTGGCTGCGCACCAGGCAGCGTGCCAATGCCGCTCGCTGGCGTTGACCGCCGGAAAGCTGCGCCGGTAACCGCTCAAGGCAATCTTCCAATCCCACCTGTTGGGCAATCTGGCGTAATAGCAATTTTTGCTCATGGCTGAGTTTCAGCCCCGGATGCAAGCCCAGCCCGATATTCTGTTCGACGGTCAAATGTGAGAACAGGTTGTTCTCCTGAAACAGCATCGATACTGGCCGTTCGGCGGGTGGAGTTGCGGTATGATCCTGACAATTCAGTAATATACGGCCACTGGCAGGGGGGAGAAACCCCGCAATCAGGCTCAACAGCGTGCTTTTGCCCGCGCCACTTGGCCCAAGAATGGCGACCCGTTCACCGGCTTGAAGACATAAATCAAAACGCATCGGCAAGTGGTCGTACACATAGGTGATTTTCTCAAGCTTTAGCATGGCGGCTCGGCAGTTTTTCAATAAGAGTAAACAGCAGGAAACACAGTAATAGCAGCAACAGAGCAGTCACTGCGCCATCATTGCTGCGATAAGACCCTATCTGCTGATAAAGATAAAATGGCAAGGTACGGAAGTGTTCGTTACCAAACAATGCCACGACGCCAAAATCACCAATCGATAACACGCTGGCAAAGGCCAATGCTTGCGCCAACGGGCGTTTTAGCGCGCGTAACTCAATATAGCGCACGCGGTGCCAGCCACTGATATCCAGTGATAAACACAGTGGTGTGTAACGCTCGGCCAGATCGCGCATCGGGTTTTCCAACACTTTTAGCGAGTAGGGCACGGCCATTAGGGCGTTGGTTAGGATAACCAGCCCGTAAGGGGATTGTGGCAAACCTACGGTATCATTCAGCACCAGGAAAAAGCCGGTTGCCAGCACAATGCCTGGCATCGCCAGAATCACCATACCACTGGCTTCCAACGCCTGCCCATAAGCTGCTTGTTGGCGTAATTTCAGCTCACGACTGCTCCACAGTAGCATCATGGTTAAGGTGACACACAGTAATCCTGCACCGATGGCGATGATTAATGAGGTAAAGAAAGCCTGCCACAGCGCGGGTTGCTGTAACACAGTGAGCATCGCCTGATTACTGCCGTCAATGATAACCGCCAACAGCGGTGGCACCATCAATAGCAATGCCGCGCCAATTAACACGGTATCGCTAATGCGTGACCACCGCGTGTCTTGCAGATTGCGCCATAGCTGGCCGTGAGTATTCCCTACCGCCAGCACCGAATTTAGCCGTTGGCTCAATACCACCAAGCCAAGGCAACAGCCCAGTTGAATCAGTGCTAATAACGCCGCGCGGCCCAAGTCATAGTCATAACTGAGCGCCTGATAGATAGCCAGTTCGATGGTGGTGGCTTGCGGCCCGCCACCCAGTGAGAGCACGGTGGCAAAGCTGGCAAAACAGAGCATAAAAATCAGCGCAGCAGTGGGTAGGATTTGGCGGCGCAGATAAGGCCACTCAACCCAGCGAAAGCGCTGCCAACCATTCATACCCAGTTGTGCGGCCAACTGGCGTTGCTCAACGGCGATGCTTTCCAGTGATTGCAACAGCAAGCGTGTTGCCAGTGGCATATTAAAGAAGATATGCGCCAGCAAAATGCCCTGTAAGCCATAAGGTGAGAAGCGATAATCTACTCCAAACCAACCAAAAAGCTGTGCCAGCCAGCCCTGACGACCATAGACTGTCAGGATGCCAAATAGCGCGACCAGTACCGGTAACACCAGTGTCATGGCACATAAGCGCAGCATCAATTGGCGGCCAGGGAAGCGGCGGCGGTACAAGGCTCGCGCTAAGAAAATGGCAGGGATTACCGACAATATGGCGGATAAGAACGCTTGCCAGAAGGTGAAGCGAATCACATGCCACAGGTAGCTGTCATGCCAAATGCTCTGCCAATCTGCGGCAGGTGCGTGACGCCAGACCGCGCTGAATGCCAGTAGTGCAACACCGACGATTAGCCCTGCGGCCAGCAGGCCCGGCCACAACCAGGGCGCGATTAGCGGCTGACGGCTGATTGCCATGCCTGAATCCATTTAGTGCGATTATCAGCCACGTCTTTAGCATCAAACTGCAATGCTTTTTGTGGCACGGTGAGGGTGTCAAACCCAGCCGGCAACTCCATTTTAATCACCGGATACATCCAATTACCGGTAGGAATATGATCCTGGAATGCTGGCGTCACAATAAATTGCATAAAGCGCTGTGCCAGTTTCGGTTGTTTGCTGGCAGCAACCTGGCCTGCTACTTCAACTTGCAGGTAGTGGCCTTCACTGAAATCAGCGGCGGCATAGTGACTTTTTTTCTCTTCAATCAGATGGTAAGCCGGAGAGGTGGTGTAGCTCAGCACCAGATCCCCTTCACCTTTTAGGAACAGGCCATAAGCTTCGCTCCAACCTTTGGTGACGGTGACCGTTTTCTGCGCTAATTGTTGCCATGCTTGCGGGGCTTTATCGCCATACACTTTCTGCATCCACAACATTAAACCAAGCCCCGGTGTACTGGTGCGCGGGTCTTGATAAATCACTCTCCACGGCTCTTTGCTACTGACCAGTTCTTGCAGACTTTTCGGTGGGTTTTTCAGTTTGTTTTTGTCATACACAAAGGCGAAATAGCCATAATCGTAAGGGACAAACGTTTTGTTGTGCCACTTTTCCGGCAGGGTCAGATGGCTGGTATCTACCTGACTTGGCGCGAATAACCCAGTTTGCTCTGCTGCCTGCACCAGATTGTTATCCAGCCCTAAAATTACATCGGCCTGACTGTTTTTCCCTTCCATCCGCAGCCGATTGAGCAGTGATACGCCATCTTCCAACGCCACAAATTTCAACTGACAATCGCATTCCGCTTCAAACGCTTTTTTGATGGCAGGCCCTGGCCCCCAGTCGGCAGCAAAAGAGTCATAAGTGTAAACCGTCAGCGTCGGTTTATCGGCGGCCACCGCAGCGGCAGAGATCAAAAACAAGCAGGGAATAATGCGTTTAAACACTTTGCACTCCTTAACAATAAAGGTGGCAAAGGTATCTGAGGCGATAAATAACAGCGCTATCATGAGCATACGGCGTTATCTTTCTCAAATCCCTCCGCCGGTGTTAACCGGATCAGGTTCGACGGGTTTGCTCTCAGCGAAAAAACTTACTGCGATTAGGTTTATTTAGGATTGGGCAGTACTCGAAATCTTTACGTACCAGGTGTACGCTCCGGTTTCTGCGTGCTGTCTGCCTCCGATTGAACCGACTTCGCGGCGTTTTGTTTCATTGTTAATGGAATGAGCCAGCATGAATTCTGGATATGACCACAACCGTTTTTCCGCACCCCGTTGAGACGCCGCCATTGTAGAGATTAATTCGAGCAGGTGAAAGGGCATTGTTGGTCGGTAAGATGTTTGTGAGTGAGGAAATGCAGTAAATAACACTGCAATTTTAAATGCGAACGGGATATTAATAAATCAGATTATCGCTCGAGTTATAATCTTAAAATACAGAGGTAAACCCGCGTAAATGCTGAAATATCCCTGTGCGGGCAGGGAGTGCAGTGAGAGTTGTTGGAATATAAGATATTATCCATTGTCTGTGGTTTTAATTATGGATGACACTTTATGGATATTTATTTAAATAGAAGGGAAAGGGACAATAACTACTTTTTGGCGCTGGCACAGTCGGCGGCTAATGACCTCATTAAAACGGCTAAAATTGTTTCCTCCCGTCACATTAAGGATTTTTTCCTTAAAGCGAGATTTGAAAACGAAATAAAGCAACTGTCAGATGGTAATCTGAACATTATTCGCAATGCGAAAAGCGATGCGGAGTGCCGTGCTGCAATCAGTAATATCAAAGAGGAATGTGCCAATATCGAAAGGCAAGGCACTATGCTTTCTCTGGATAGAGCGAAAGTCTATATAACGATTAATATGGAAAAATATAATAATGAAATTGGTTATACCATAAATGCCATTGGTATTGTCACGAGTGCTCTCCAGATGAACACAGGCTTTGGGCTTATCATTAAGTCTGGTTTTACTCTGGGAAAATTAGCAGGGGCACATTTAGCCGTAAGTGGTGCCAGTACAGCGGCTGAAAATTTTCTCCGTCTGCTGGGCGATAATGAGTATACTGGCGTTATGGAGAAAGGGTACAGAGCTACTGCTAAGTTTATGGGATTTGACCCAAAATTTGGATCTATGGCTTATCATTCTGTTGATATGGCATCATCGCTGTATGGTATGCTTGCTCTGAGTTTAAAGCCTGATGTATTGCGATTGTTTAGATATATCCCTAGCGATTACTATAGAAATATCACCAAAATGAGTCAGGGCGCTTTATTCCTAAAATTTGCTGGTGCCGGAAATAAAATACGTATTATTTCAGATATAAATAACCGCGAAGATGCAAACTATTTTTAATGAAGCTTAAGGGGAGTTACTCCCCTTTGTCTTTATTCTTTCTTTTAAAAAATAGGTATGCTTTAAATGATAACTTTATTGGATTAATCAAGTTTATACAGAAAAATGAGAATATCGCAATGATTATATAAACAGATACTTCAATTATAACTGGTTTGGTAACCATAAAAGGGCATAGTAGTAAAACGATAAGAATACAAAAACAGCTAGGGATAAAACTCTTATTTAAATCAATAATTAGCGATTCCAATGTCTCACCTCCAGCATCATTAACATGCGCGTGGGTCAGAACCTTCTTTAATCTATTAACTTCTTTTTGTGTAAAGCCATTGGCTAAAAGCTGTTTTTCCATTTCAATATCTGTCACCGCGTTATCTCCCTATTTTGCATCTGTATATATTATATCGTTAATGGTGTGACATCGTCCAATGTATTGATGGAGGCTATTATTATCAAAATCCCTGCCGGGCATTATTCATCACAGGGAAAGTGAAGTGATTTTTAAGCCTCTGGCGGTGTAAACCAGGCCGATTTGAAATCAAACCAACCGAGGGTGTTCATCCGCACTCCGCGCATACTGTGCTGGCCGTATAATTCTAACCAATGATGGAACAACGGATGAAATTGATGCTGGCTGACCAATCGCTGGCTCCAATCCGCCATTGGCAGCGTATTATTGCGCCACGATTCGACATCCTGATGCAGCTCTTCATCCAGACAATATTGAAGCAACGGCAGCTCATACAATGTCGCAAACAGCGAGAACTCCAGCGGCAGATAAAAGTTGGCGCTGCCAAGCCAGATATCACTTTGCGCATTTCCCTGATACCAACTGGCGTAATCCAATACCTGTATTTTTAGTGTTACCCCCTGAGCGGCCAGCAAGGTGGTTAATGTCTGGCTGATGGCGTCAAACTCAGAGTGCTCGCTGTAAAAGGTCAATGTCAGTTCGGTTACGCCTTCCGGTTTCGGTTCCAGTGCGGTCAGCCGGTTATGATGCCAGCGTGGCAGTATACCGTAGGCCGGTGACCAGTAGCGTTGATAGAAGGGATCAGCGTGGCTGAGCAGGGCAACGGGCGTTATTAACTCACACAACCAGCGGCGAATCTCAGGTGTGCTGGTTAGCGCTGAACGTTGGTCAAATAGCAGAAAATAGCAGCCTTCCTCCAGCCGGCTTTCTAGCTCATTTTTGCCGGTATCGTCAGCTTGAAGCTGCACGCCGGAATAAACTAATTCCTCTGACAGCTCTGGTAGCACCCAGATATTGACCTCGTCTATCAGTGCGCGGAAACCAAAATAATTGTCAAATGCCTGAATTTTCAATTGGCTATGATGATTTCTCAGCACAGAGTAAGGGCCAGTACCGATAGGGTGACGGCGAAAGTCAGGTTGATCTTCCCACTCTTTGGGTAAAATCATGGCGTGAACGCTCCCTAATAACCACGGCAACCAGTGGTCAGGGCAACTGAGATGGATATCAATCACATAGGGGGTTGGCGAGCGCACAGCGGTGATATGAGAGAACAGAGGCTGTGGGATCAGGCGGGTTAAGCTGCTGATCACATCAATCATTTCCAGTTCACGGCCATGATGAAAATGAATGGCCGGGCGCAAATAAAAACGCCAATGCAACGGGCTGATGGCTTGCCAATGATGGGATAAGTCCGGTTCCAGTTCCCCATTTATCCGTGTCAGACCGTTAAAAATCTGCCGCACTATATGGGTTTCGGATCGCCGTAACGCGGTGCCGGGGAGCAGGTTCTGAAGTGGGCGATAATAGAGTACCCGCAGGATATGTTTCCCCTGCCGGAAGCTACGACCTAACTGGGATAGCAGCATTTGTCGTACTGCTTTTTTATCACCGACCAACTGCACTAACTGATCAATATGGTCTTGCTCCAATAACTCTTCGGCCCGCTGTTGTTGCAGTGCCAGGCCGGAATAGAGGAAGGTCAGTTGTGAGCGCTTACCACGGCCCGCTTCAGCCTGCCAGCTCAACCAACCCTCTTGCTGCATACTGCCCAGCAGCGATCGCACATGGCGGCGCGAACAACTGAGCACGTCCGCCAGCTCCTGTAAGGTGGTGTCCGTTGGCTGACCACTATAACGTTGCCAGAGGCGAATAAACTGCTGTTGCAGGCGTGAGGCTGACATAAAAGAGGAACTCCACGGCAAATTTCATCAATTTTTCTTTCCCTATATTAGGCCGATACTGGTTGCTATTGAAAGCAGGTTATTGCCGCAATGCTGGTGCAATCACAACCATACCCGGCATCTTTCAAGTTGCAGATGTGCTAGCGACGCTCGCTTGCCGCCTTCCTGCACCTTGAAATCTATTGGGTATCACGGGAGGAATAAGATGATTTTTAATTTACAACGCTATTCCACTCATGATGGCCCCGGTATTCGCAGTGTGGTGTTTCTCAAAGGGTGCTCGTTGAGCTGCCGTTGGTGCCAAAACCCGGAAAGCCGCTCACCGAAACCGGAGATTTTGTTTGATTCGCGCCTGTGTTTATCTGGCTGTGAATTGTGTCAACAGACCTGCCCACAGGCGATCCAGCGCGTTGATGATCAAATTGAGATCTCTCGCCAACGACTTGATAAAGAAGATATTCAGGCGCTAACCGAGCGTTGCCCGAGTGGTGCTTTGACGGTGTGTGGCAGCTCAATTGATATTGATGCCACGATGGTAACACTGCTGCGGGATATGCCGTTTTATCGGCGCAGCGGCGGCGGTGTCACGCTCTCCGGTGGCGAGCCATTTATGCAGCCTGACATCGCGGCTGAATTATTACAGCGCTGCCATCGGCTTGGTATTCACACCGCAGTTGAGTCCTGCCTGCATACGCCGTGGCGCTATATCGCCCCTTCTTTGCCGTGGCTTGATGTGATGCTGGCAGACTTAAAACATACTGATGAGCGCCGTTTTCACCAATGGACGGACGGTTCGGCTAAGCGGGTGATGGATAACTTTCGCACGTTAGCGGCAGCAGGCACCCATATCACGGTGCGAGTGCCATTGATCCCCGATTTCAATGCTGATCGTCGCTCGATACAAGGGATCGTCGATTTTGCCGCTGATGAGATAGGCGTGAAAGAGATCCATTTTTTGCCTTACCACACGTTGGGTATCAACAAATATGCGCTGCTGGGTGAAACCTATCGGGCAGCAAATACTCCTTTGGACGCTCCTGAACTGCTTCACTTTGCGGAAAGTTATGCCCGTGATAAAGGCTTGAGCGCAATTTTACGAGGATAACGCGATGACCACTCTTGATTTGGTAACCTTAAGCGAACGGACGAAGTTGCATAAAAATGCACTGATTCATATTGTGAAGCCACCGGTGTGTACCGAGCGGGCGCAGCATTATACCGAAGCATATCAACAGCATCAGGACAAACCTCTACCCATCAGGCGCGCCTTGGCGCTGGCGCATCACCTCCAGCAACGCACGGTCTGGATCAAAAATGACGAGTTGATTATTGGCAATCAGGCCAGCCAATTGCGGGCGGCCCCGATTTTCCCTGAATACACAGTCAGTTGGATTGAAAACGAAATTGATGAGCTGGCCGACCGCCCCGGTGCCGGTTTCTCGGTCAGTGAAGCAGATAAAGCGGTATTACATCGTATCTGCCCGTGGTGGCGCGGCCAGACAGTACAAGATCGCTGCTACGGCATGTTTACCGATGAACAAAAAGCGTTGCTGGCAACCGGCATCATAAAAGCGGAGGGCAATATGACCTCGGGTGATGCGCATTTGGCAGTTAACTTCCCGTTATTGCTGGAAAAAGGGCTAGATGGCCTGCGCAGTAAAGTGGCTGACCGCCGCGAACGGCTGCAACTGACTGACTGGAGCGATTTGCATAAAGAACAATTCCTCAAAGCGATTGATATCTCATTGGCCGCATTGAGCGAACATATTGAACGTTATGCAGCGCTGGCGCGGCAAATGGCACAAGAAGAGTCGCGTGACTGGCGGCGTATTGAGCTACAAACTATCGCCGAAAACTGCGAGTTGATTGCTCATCAACCGCCGCAGACCTTCTGGCAAGCCTTACAGTTGTGCTATTTCATCCAGTTGATGCTGCAAATTGAATCTAACGGTCATTCCGTCTCCTTTGGCCGCCTCGACCAATACCTCTATCCGTGGTATCGCCGTGACGTGGAGCTGGAACATCGCCTCAGCCGCGAAAAAGCTATCGAGATGCTGCAAGCTGTTGGTTGAAGTTGCTGGAAGTGAACAAGGTCCGTTCCGGTTCGCACTCTAAAGCCTCGGCAGGCAGCCCGTTGTATCAGAATGTCACAATCGGCGGGCAGAAACTGGTGCAGGGCAAAGCAATCGACGCGGTTAACCCACTCTCTTATGCGGTGCTGGAATCTTGCGGGCGCTTACGTTCGACTCAACCGAACCTGAGTGTGCGCTACCATGCCGGTATCAGTGATGATTTCCTCGATGCCTGTGTGCAGGTGATCCGCTGCGGCTTTGGTATGCCCGCATTTAATAATGACGAGATTGTTATTCCCGAATTTATCAAATTGGGTGTAGAACCGCAGGATGCCTATGATTACGCCGCGATCGGGTGTATTGAAACGGCGGTGGGCGGTAAATGGGGTTATCGCTGTACTGGCATGAGTTTTATTAACTTTGCCCGCGTGATGCTGGCGGCGTTGGAACAAGGCCGTGATGCGACATCCGGACAGGTATTTTTGCCACAAGAGCAAGGTTTGTCGCAGGGCAATTTTAGCGATTTCTCTCAAGTGATGGCGCAGTGGGATGCGCAGATTCGTTACTACACCCGCAAATCTATCGAGATAGAGTGTGTAGTGGATACGGTATTGGAAGAGAACGCCCACGATATCGTCTGTTCGGCGTTGGTGGATGATTGTATTGAGCGCGGTAAAAGTATCAAACAAGGCGGGGCGCGCTACGATTGGGTTTCCGGCTTGCAGGTGGGGATTGCCAATTTAGGTAACAGCCTGGCTGCGGTGCGTAAACTGGTGTTTGAACAACAACTTATCAGTCAGCCGCAACTGGCAACAGCGTTAGCCAATGACTTTGCCGGTTTGAACGGTGAACAATTGCGCCAGCATCTGATTAATTCAGCACCAAAATACGGCAATGACGTTGATGATGTCGACCAACTGTTAGTGCGCGCTTACCAAACGTACATTGATGAGCTAAAGCAATATCACAATACTCGCTTTGGTCGTGGCCCGATAGGTGGTACCTATTATGCCGGGACGTCCTCTATTTCTGCCAACGTGCCATTCGGTGCGGCGACGATGGCTACACCGGATGGACGTAAAGCCCATAGCCCGCTGGCAGAAGGGGCCAGCCCGGCCTCCGGCACTGACCATCTGGGGCCAACCGCCGTGTTCAATTCACTGGCGAAATTGCCGACCGCCTCGATTCTTGGCGGGGTGTTGCTCAATCAAAAACTGAATCCGTCCACATTGGACAACCCGCGTGACCGGGAAAAGCTGATGCTGATGCTGCGCACCTTCTTTGATGAGTATCTGGGCTGGCATGTGCAGTACAACATTGTCTCACGCGAGACACTGCTTGAAGCCAGGCAACATCCAGATCGTTACCGCGATTTGGTGGTGCGGGTTGCGGGTTACTCAGCGTTCTTTACCGCGCTATCACCCGATGCGCAGGACGATATTATCGCCCGCACCGAGCATACTTTGTGATGTGTGGTAACTGTTATTGATGTTTGTTGTGTGAACGGAGTTTGGCTATACCGAGTACCAAAAATTTCTGAGTAATGGTGATTTTCACCAGCCAGTGGTTTATGCCACTGGTTTTTTTTATCCTGCGACCTCGATGCCGGGTGGTGAACCGCATCAATGATTTTGATGTGAAATTTATGCGGCTCATCTATTTTTTTCTATATAAATCTGCGCGCTTCTGTAGCATAGCGTTTAATCGCTGTTTCTGGCGCTGGAGCCTGGAATGAAATCTGCATTAACCTTTTCCCGCCGTATTAACCCGGTATTTCTCGCTTTCTTTGTGGTGGCTTTTCTCTCCGGTATCGCGGGGGCATTGCAGGCACCCACGTTGAGCTTATTCTTGAGCACTGAAGTGAAGGTACGCCCACTGTGGGTCGGATTATTTTATACCGTTAATGCCATTGCCGGGATAACAGTCAGCTTTGTATTAGCTAAACGCTCTGATCTACGCGGCGATCGGCGTAAGTTGATTATAGTTTGTTACCTGATGGCGGTGGGGAACTGCCTGTTATTTGCCTTCAATCGTGACTACCTAACACTGATTACCGCCGGTGTTCTGTTAGCTTCAGTCGCCAATACCGCCATGCCGCAGATTTTCGCTTTAGCGCGGGAATATGCCGATAGCTCAGCCCGCGAAGTGGTGATGTTCAGTTCGATTATGCGTGCGCAGCTCTCATTGGCTTGGGTTATCGGGCCGCCATTGTCATTTATGCTGGCGCTGAATTATGGCTTTACGCTGATGTTCAGTATCGCTGCCGGTATTTTTGTTCTTAGTGCGCTGGTGGTGTGGTTTATTTTGCCTTCGGTACCGCGAGTAGCGCCGGTCACCGATGCTCCTGCCGTGACCCAGACCAGTCTGTTTGCGGATAAAGACGTGTTGCTGCTGTTTATCGCCTCGATGTTGATGTGGACGTGCAATACCATGTATATCATTGATATGCCGCTGTATATCACGGTGAATTTGGGGTTGCCGGAACGGTTGGCGGGCTTACTGATGGGAACTGCCGCCGGGCTGGAAATCCCTATCATGCTGTTGGCGGGTTATTCGGTCAGGCGCTTTGGTAAACGTAACATCATGCTGTTTGCGGTACTGGCGGGCGTGCTGTTTTATACCGGGCTGGTGTTGTTTAAATTCAAAACTGCGTTGATGTTATTGCAGGTTTTTAATGCCATATTTATTGGTATCATCGCCGGTATCGGTATGCTCTATTTTCAAGATTTAATGCCGGGCAGGGCTGGGGCGGCAACGACTCTGTTTACCAATAGCATTTCCACGGGCGTTATTCTGGCCGGGGTGCTGCAAGGCGTATTGACCGAAACATGGGGGCATAACGCGGTGTATGTGGTGGCGATGGGGTTGGCAATATTGGCGCTCATTATCTGTGCGCGGGTGCGCGAAGCATAGTGCACCCGCGTGCGGTGGTCATTATTTCAAAAATGCCGGTTGCTGTTTTTCATATGTTGAAATATGGCCTTCATGCTGCAACGTCAGGCCAATACTGTCCAGGCCATTGATCATGCAATGGCGGCGGAAACTGTCTATTTCAAAAGCGTAACTTTCCCCTCCGGCATTCACTGTTTGCTGCTCTAAATCGACAACAAACTCGATGCCCTCATTATCGCTAACCAACTGGAATAAGGTATCGATATCCGTTTCGTTTAGTGTTACCGGTAATAATTGATTATTAAATGAGTTGCCGTAAAAAATATCAGCGAAACTTGGTGCGATAACCACTTTAAAACCAAAATCGGTTAATGCCCACGGCGCATGTTCGCGCGATGAGCCACAGCCGAAATTCTCACGAGCCAACAGGATGGTTGCGCCCAGATAGCGAGGCCGGTTCAGCACAAACTCAGGGTTGGGCACTTTGCCGGCGTCATCGAGAAAACGCCAGTCGTTAAACAGGTGCTGACCAAAACCGGTACGCGTCACTTTTTGCAAAAACTGTTTTGGGATAATCGCGTCGGTATCAACGTTTGCCGCATCTAACGGTGCGACCAAACCCCTATGTTGAGTAAAACCAGTGTGTTGAGTAGATTTAGTCATAGTGGTGTCTCCGGTTAGTGGGTGGCGGCTTCTAAGTCGCGAACATCAGCAAAATGACCACTGACAGCGGCGGCGGCGGCCATTGCTGGGCTAACCAAATGGGTGCGGCCACCACGGCCCTGACGGCCTTCAAAGTTACGGTTGCTGGTGGAGGCACAACGCTCTCCGGGTTCCAGACGGTCGTTGTTCATCGCCAAACACATGGAACAACCGGGCAAACGCCACTCAAAACCGGCTTCGATAAAGATTTTATCCAAACCTTCTGCTTCCGCTTGTGCTTTTACCGGGCCGGAACCGGGCACCACAATGGCTTGCACGCCGGTTGCGACTTTACGCCCTTGCGCTACTGCGGCTGCGGCACGTAAATCTTCAATGCGCGAGTTGGTGCAAGAACCGATAAAGACCTTATCAATCGCCACTTCGGTTAATTTGATGCCGGGGCGCAAGTCCATATAAGCCAAGGCTTTTTCCGCCGAAGCGCGTTCAACCGGATCACTGAATGATTCTGGCGATGGGATAATGTCATTCACCGCAATCACCTGACCCGGATTGGTGCCCCAGGTCACTTGTGGCGCGATATCAGCGGCATCTAAGGTGACGATGGTATCGAATTTGGCGTCGGCATCAGATTTCAAGGTGCGCCAGTAGGTCACGCCTTGTTCCCATTGCTCGCCGGTCGGGGCGAATTGACGGCCTTTTAAATAGTTAAAAGTCGTGTCGTCCGGTGCGACCAAACCCGCTTTAGCACCCATTTCAATGGCCATATTGCACAATGTCATGCGGCCTTCCATGCTCAGGGCTTCTATTGCGCTGCCACAGAATTCCACCACATGGCCGGTGCCGCCCGCGCTGCCGGTTTTGCCGATAATCGCCAACACGACATCTTTGGCGGTAATACCAGCGCCAACATCGCCGTTGACTTCGATTTTCATGGTTTTGGCCCGACCTTGTTTCAGCGTCTGGGTGGCCAACACATGTTCGACTTCTGAGGTGCCGATACCAAATGCCAGTGAGCCAAACGCACCGTGGGTTGCAGTGTGCGAGTCACCACAAACGATGGTCATGCCCGGTAAGGTCATGCCTTGTTCCGGGCCAATCACATGGACGATGCCTTGGAATGGGTGGTTTAGGTCATACAAAGAGATGCCAAACTCAGCACAGTTCTTCATCAGTTCCTGCATCTGGATACGGGCCATTTCACCGCTGGCATTGATATCTTTAGTCTGGGTTGAAACGTTGTGATCCATGGTGGCAAAGGTTTTACCCGGCTGACGCACCGGACGATTCATGGCACGCAAGCCATCAAAGGCCTGCGGAGAGGTCACTTCATGTACTAAATGGCGGTCGATATACAACAATGGGGTTTCATTTGGCGTTTCGTAAACGATGTGCGCATCATATAATTTCTGATATAACGTCTTGCCCATTTTATACCCCCTCCGCCACGAATTTAGCGATGATATCGCCCATTTCGTTGGTGCCAATTGCTTTGCCATCACCTGCCAAATCAGCGGTGCGATAGCCTTGTTCCAATGCTTGGTTGATGGCGTTTTCGATAGCCGCCGCCGCGTCATCCTTACCCAAACTAAAGCGTAACAGCAGAGCTAAAGACAGAATTTGTGCAATGGGGTTGGCGATGTTTTTGCCCGCGATATCGGGTGCGGAGCCGCCAGCGGGTTCGTATAAACCGAAACCTTGTTCGTTCAGGCTGGCCGACGGCAACATGCCCATTGAGCCGGTTATCATGGCGCACTCATCGGACAAAATATCGCCAAACAAGTTAGAACACAGCAGCACATCAAACTGGGAAGGGTCTTTGATTAACTGCATGGTGGCGTTATCGATATACATATGGGACAACGCAACATCTGGGTAATCGGCCGCAATGGCAGTGACCACTTCACGCCACAAAATTGAGCTTTGCAACACATTGGCTTTATCAATAGAGGTGACTTTGCCACGGCGTTTACGCGCAGATTCAAAGGCAATGCGGGCAATGCGTTCAATTTCAAAGCGATGATAAACTTCGGTGTCAAAAGCACGTTCATACTGGCCCTGGCCTTCACGACCTTTGGGTTGGCCGAAATAGATACCGCCGGTTAATTCACGCACACACAGAATATCGAAGCCTTTGGCGGCAATATCACTGCGCAACGGGCAGAAGTCTTCTAAGCCTTGATACAAGCGCGCTGGGCGCAAGTTGCTGAATAATTTAAAGTGCTTGCGTAATGGTAACAATGCGCCGCGTTCTGGTTGTTCCGCCGGTGGTAAATGCTCCCATTTTGGGCCGCCTACCGAGCCAAACAAGATAGCGTCAGCCTGTTCACATCCGCTTACTGTCGCTGCCGGTAATGGGCTACCGTGACGGTCAATAGCCGCGCCACCGACATCATAAACACTGGTTGAAATCCTGATACCGAAACGCGCGCGTACCGCATCCAATACTTTATGTGCCTGAGCCATTACTTCAGGGCCAATGCCATCTCCGGGTAAAACGGCAATATGATAAGTCTTAGTCATGTTCACACCATTTCCTGATTATTTTGTTGCAAGCGCTGCTTCTCGATTTCTACCTGATGAGCGCGCCAGATGTTATTTAATACGTGAACCAACGCTTTAGCGGATGACTCGACAATGTCGGTTGCCAGGCCCACACCGTGGAAGCGGCGGCCTTTGTAGGCGACGACGATATCAACCTGACCCAATGCGTCTTTACCCTGGCCGTTGGCCGACAGTTGATATTTCACCAGCTCAATGTCATAACCGGTAATGCGATTGATGGCCTGATACACCGCATCAACCGGGCCATTACCTGTGGCGGCTTCTGATTTGATTTCTTCGCCACAGACCAATTTCACTGATGCGGTCGCCATCACGCTGGAACCCGATTGCACGCTGAAATAGTCCAAACGGTAATGTTCTGGTTCTTCCTGCTGCTTATTGATGAAGGCTAACGCTTCCAGGTCGTAATCAAACACCTGACCTTTCTTATCTGCCAGCTTCAGGAACGCGTCGTACAAAGAGTCCAAATTGTAATCTTTGTCCTGATAACCCATCTCTTCCATGCGGTGTTTGACCGCCGCGCGACCTGAACGGGAAGTCAGATTCAACTGCACTTCTTTCAAACCGATGGATTGCGGTGTCATGATTTCGTAGTTTTCGCGATTTTTCAGCACCCCATCCTGATGAATACCGGAGGAGTGGGCGAACGCATTACTGCCGACAATGGCTTTGTTCGCAGGTATTGGCATATTGCATAATTTACTGACCAATTGGCTGGTACGGTAAATTTCTTGATGATTGATATTAGTATGCACACCCAACATATTTTCGCGCACTTTAATCGCCATGATCACTTCTTCCAGTGAACAGTTACCGGCGCGTTCGCCCAAGCCATTAATCGTGCCTTCAACCTGACGCGCCCCGGCTTGCACTGCGGTAATGGAGTTGGCAACCGACATGCCTAAATCGTCATGGCAATGGACCGAGATAATGGCTTTATCAATATTCGGTACACGCTCATACAAGTCAGTGATGATTCCGCCGAATTGATAAGGCGTGGTGTAACCGACGGTATCAGGGATATTGATAGTTGTGGCACCGGCATTGATCGCGGCTTCTACGATGCGGCACAAGTTATCAATAGGGGTGCGGCCAGCATCTTCACAAGAGAATTCAACATCATTGGTATAGTTGCGGGCGCGTTTCACCGAGTGAACCGCCATCGCCAACACATCATCAAATGAGCGCTTTAATTTAGATTCGATATGTAAAGTGGATGTCGCCAAAAATACGTGAATACGAAAGGCTTCGGCAATCCGCAAAGCTTCTGCGGCAACATCGATATCTTTATCTACACAGCGTGCCAGGGCACAAACGCGGCTGTTTTTGACTTGCTGCGCGATGGTGCGAACTGACTCAAAATCGCCAGGTGAGGAAACCGGGAAACCGACTTCCATGACATCGACACCCATTCTTTCCAGTGCTAACGCGATTTGCAGCTTCTCTTTAACACTCAGGCTGGCTTGCAATGCTTGTTCACCGTCGCGCAATGTTGTATCGAAAATAATGACTTGTTGGCTCATAGGTTGTTCCTTGTCGTGTTTACATTTGCGCTTAGCGGGTAAAAAAAAACCCGCGCATTTGCGCGGGCTTGTTAATCTTGATGGCTGAATCAGTTCTGATTTCCGTCCACCAACATACCGCGCAAAAGGGATGCGTTAAGTAGTAGGCCTAGTAGACGGGTAGTGTAGAACATAATTTTCAGCTTCTCATTGGTCAAAATAATGCGTTACCTAAATTGATACGTGAATTTTGTGGGTATGTCAACATTTGTTTGAAATGGCGGCTTCAACTGGTTGTATAGATCACGGCTTCCTTCGTTTGGAGTAAAAATCTAAAAAAATAACTTATGCAGAATTAAATGTTATTTGTAATGATATTGTGTTTTTATTTATTCGGTATAATGAATATTAATTGGATTATTGTGCTTTAACGGAACTTGAGGACTCTTCCAACCTGTTTATCCGATGCGGCTGATAACGAGATAGCTCACGGGAATATTTTTTTGGGTACTATAGATGCAAGCGATAATGAGAAGGCATAATGAGACAGATTGTTAATCTGGGTGAATTAACAAAAAACCTTATTGTCTTTTTTATATATGTATTATGAATGTCTATAACCATTAACTGAACATCCAGCTTTGTCTGCTAGTTAGGTATATTACAATTACGCTTATTAATTATAATTAGCTTGAATGGAATGAATTAATTTATTCAATGTGGTTGTGGTTATGATTAAGAACTAATAAGGTTTAATTGATGAATTTATTATTTATTAATGGCATAGTTGTCAATCATCTCATTTTATGATGTGATCATATCGTTGATTTTATTACTGGTATTTATAAAGCAATGGTTTGGTGTTATTAAAGTAAATTAGTTTAGGCTGCTATGTAAGGGACTCTATATAGATGGCTTATTCATGTATTAATCTATGGAGAATTGCTGACAGAAGAATGCATTAGGTGTGATTTTTACTTTCACTCCTATACAAGGATGAGACTCAATCTTACCGAATAAAAGCAAGATTGAGCATATTGGTATCATTAATATTAAGAGTTAAACGATATTTTTAAGTAACTATAAATATCAGTGCGGCTTTTTATTAATCTCACCATCTGCATAAAGCTTATTGGAGTTAAGCATGTCTGAACACAACTTAGTAAACGATGATCAAGGGACTAAAAAAGAATGTGGTGAGGTTCACTTAAGAAGTGTTGACCTCAATTTATTAACAGTTTTTGATGCAGTGATGCAAATGCATAATGTCACTCGTGCCGCCCAGTTTTTGGGCATGTCTCAGCCTGCGGTAAGTAATGCTGTTGCCCGATTGAAAATTATGTTCAACGATGAACTGTTTGTCCGCTATGGTCGTGGTATACAGCCGACAGCCAGAGCTCGTCAGCTTTTTGGCCCTGTTCGCCAGGCTTTGCAGTTAGTGCAAAATGAGTTGCCGGGGGCGGGTTTCGAGGCAAAAAACAGTGAACGTGTGTTTAATTTATCAATTTGCAGTCCTTTAGATATCAGGCTGACGGCGCAAATCATACAACGGGTAAAGCAATTGGCACCCAACGTACAGCTCATTATCCGATCTTATCTTAATGACAACATCGAACATCAATTACGTTACCAGGAAACTGAGTTTGTTATTAGCTACACTGAGTTTGAGCGCCCGGACTTTCATCACATCTCATTGTTTAATGATGAATTAGTTTTGGCGGTGTCTAAAGATCACCCAAGAATTGGTGATTCAATCACTCAAAAACAACTGTTGTCAGAATCACATGCTGTAGTGTCATTGAATAGAATGGGGTCTTTCAGTGAGCCTTATTATGAGTCAACAGCAAGTTCTCAACGGATTGCTTATGAAAGTACAGATATGAATAGTGTGCTTAATATTGTTTCTCAAACTTATTTTGTTGCCATTGCCCCTCGTTGGTTGGTGCAAAAATATTGTGAACCACTCAACTTGAAACTGATTGCTTTACCTGTGGAAGAAACATATCGGGCATGTTATCTCACATGGCATGAGTCCACGGATCGAGATAAGGGTCATCAATGGATGAAAGAGTTACTTAGCCAATTTAGTCTCCCCGCTTAATTTTTGGCGTTAAGTCCTGCTACTTAAGTAATATAATTATTGGTGGCAGGCAATAATTTATCCTGAAACTACGGCCACATTATTTTGTACTCAATCCTTTCTCCGATCAGCCTAATGCGATGGTTCATGCCGCTTTGCCTTATCACCTCAATGTTTGTTTTTTTTCATCAAACTCAATTTCAGCTCACACTTCTACGCCGAATTTTATTTGCCATAACTTAAAGAGTGGGTAGACTGCGCGAAAAAAAGTGAACAGGTGTAAGCTGAATGCCAACAGGCAAAGAGTGGCGGTACACTTTAACGAATGATTTCCCAGCGAGCTGCGATGTTATGACCCAAATAGTAGAGCAATACCACCTTGTACGACGGCTGCGCGAGCAAATCAGCCAGCGTGCTGATCAGATAGCTTTCCGCGAATGGTCGCCAGAAGGCGAAAAACAGCTTACCTGGCAACAAGTTGACACTCATGTCACCCGGATTTCTGCTGCACTGCTCTCTTTGGGAGTGGGAATTCAAGAGCGCGTAGGGATTTTTGCTAATAACAGCATGGCCTGGTCGTTAGCGGATTTGGCTATTTTGCAGTTGCGTGGCGTGAGTGTGCCACTGTATGCCACCAATACCACTGCGCAGGCAGCTTATGTGGTCAATGATGCTGATGTGCGTATTCTCTTTGTCGGTGGACAAAAGCAGTTTGATATTGCTCTGACACTGAGATCACTTTGCCCGCAGTTGGTGCAGATTATTGCATTGGAACCCTCAGTCGATTTACGTGGCTGTGGATATGCTCAGCATCTGGCTGATTTCGAGCAACAATCAAACGCGGTTCAGCCGCATCTACTCACCAGCCGTATTGAGAGTTGTGGTTTAGACGATCTGTTTACGCTGATTTATACCTCCGGCACCACCGGAGAGCCTAAAGGTGTGATGCTGGATTACCGCAATATGGCGGCTCAACTTTATCTGCACGATCAGCGTTTAACCCTGACCGCACAAGATGTCTCCCTTTGTTTTCTGCCGTTATCTCATGTGTTTGAACGGGCCTGGAGCTGCTATGTGATGCATACCGGCGCGCAAAACGTCTATATCCGTGATACCGATTGGGTGCGGCCCGCAATGCAGGCGGTAAAACCAACGGTCATGTGTGCGGTGCCTCGTTTCTACGAGAAAGTCTTCAGCGCCATCAATGATAAAGTCGCGTTGGCAAAATGGCATCGCCGGATGTTATTCCGTTGGGCTGTAGGCCGTGGCGAACGTAAGTTCCAATGCCTACAGCGTGGGCAAAAGCCATCCTTGTTGTCTGAGCTGGTGCACAAACTGGCTGATCGCTTGGTATTGAGCAAATTACGCGCTGTGCTCGGGGGGCGAGTGCGGTTCTTACCGGCTGCCGGTGCGCGGCTGGATGATAATATTATCCTTTTTTTCCAAGCGATTGGCGTCAATATCAAGTACGGCTATGGCATGACGGAAACCTGTGCCACGGTTTCTTGCTGGGAAGAGAACGACTTTCGATTTGGTTCTATCGGCAAGCCTCTGCCGGGTATTGATGTGCGACTGGGTGCAGAAAATGAAATTCAGGTGCGTGGCCCGATTGTCATGCGTGGTTATTTTAATAAGCCACAAGAGACGGCAGAGTCGTTTACCGATGATGGCTGGCTCAAAACCGGTGATGCCGGGGTGCTGGATGCACAAGGGAATCTGTTTATCACCGAACGGCTGAAAGATTTGATGAAAACCTCCGGTGGCAAATACATTGCGCCGCAAATGCTCGAAGGCACGCTCGGGCAGGATCGTTTTATCGAGCAAATCGCGGTTATTGCCGATACCCGCAAGTTTGTATCGGCGCTGATTGTGCCGTGTTTTGAGTCGTTGGAAGAGTATGCCCGTTCAATCAATTTGAAATACCATAGTCGATTGGAATTATTGCGTCATAGCCATATCGTCAGCCTGTTTGAGCAACGGCTAAAAGAGATGCAAAAAGAGCTGGCGCTGTTTGAACAGGTTAAGCGTTTCACGTTGTTACCACAGGCATTCACGATGGAAACCGGTGAGTTGACGCCCACCATGAAATTACGTCGTAAGATCATTCTCCAGCGTTATCAGAATGAAATTGATTCGATGTACCGCGATTAACCCATCATGCATCACGTCGCTGCCTGTGCGATGCGGGCAGCCGCTGTTTTTCTAAACGCCCAACCGCTTTATTTATTGGCATCATGCCGCTTCACGGCTTTTTCTTCTGTGGGTAGATAAAAAGTATTAGCCTGATTTAGTTCTATAATTAATGGTTAATGTGGTGTTAAGCGTAGGGTTAATGACACTCAGGCAGTGTTTTATTTTTTTGATGAGCGGAAATTCAGTTGGTCGTCAACACCATTGCCTGTTGTGTCGAGAATTGCTGTTTGCCTGCCAGAAATTCTGACGTTATGTTAATAAGTTGGTTGCGTTAATAACGATCTAATCATAACTAATAAGAATAGGACGGCGGGGCGTTGTGCCTTTCCTACCGGATTGTGTGGAAATGACTTCCCGCAGTCCAATGAGCAAACTAAGCCTGGAGGCAAAACCCATGGAGATGTTGTCAGGAGCCGAGATGGTGGTCCGATCGTTAATCGATCAGGGCGTTAAGCATGTATTCGGTTATCCCGGCGGGGCCGTACTTGATATCTACGATGCCCTGCACACGGTCGGCGGCATCGATCACGTGCTGGTGCGCCACGAACAAGGTGCGGTTCACATGGCCGATGGCTATGCACGGGCAACCGGTGAGGTAGGGGTGGTGCTGGTGACTTCAGGCCCCGGTGCGACGAATGCGATTACCGGTATCGCCACCGCTTACATGGATTCAGTGCCGATGGTGGTGCTCTCAGGGCAGGTGCCAAGCTCATTGATTGGCTTTGACGCTTTTCAGGAATGCGACATGGTGGGGATCTCCCGCCCAGTAGTGAAACACAGCTTTCTGGTGAAACGCACTGAAGATATTCCAACCGTACTGAAAAAAGCCTTCTATCTGGCCTCAACTGGCCGCCCAGGGCCGGTGGTGATCGATTTACCAAAAGACATCGTTGGCCCGGCGGTAAAAATGCCTTATGCCTACCCTGAACAGGTCAGCCTGCGCTCTTATAACCCAACGGTGCAAGGCCATCGTGGGCAGATTAAACGTGCGTTGCAAACTATTTTAGCGGCTAAAAAGCCGATTATGTATGTCGGCGGCGGGGCAATTAATGCGGCCTGTCATGAAGAGTTACTGACGTTGGCTGAGACGCTGAATTTGCCGGTAACCAGTTCCCTGATGGGGCTGGGGAGTTTCCCAGGTACGCACCGCCAAAGTGTGGGTATGCTGGGGATGCACGGCACGTTTGAAGCCAATATGGCGATGCACAATACGGATCTGATTTTTGCCGTTGGCGTGCGCTTTGATGACCGTACCACCAATAATCTGGAAAAATATTGTCCGGATGCCACTGTGGTACACATTGATATTGATCCGACCTCCATTTCGAAAACCGTCAACGCCGATATCCCAATAGTGGGTGATGCCAAACAAGTTCTGGTACACATGCTGGAGTTGTTACCTCAGATCGATTGCGCGCAGGATTGTGATAGTTTGCGCGATTGGTGGCAATCCATTGAACAATGGCGTGCACGCAGTTGCCTGAGCTACAGCAAAGACAGCGGTAAAATCAAGCCGCAGGCAGTGATCGAAGCCTTACACCGTCTGACCCAGGGCGATGCTTATGTCACCTCCGATGTCGGTCAACACCAGATGTTCGCCGCACTCTACTATCCATTTGATAAACCACGCCGCTGGATCAACTCAGGTGGCCTTGGGACGATGGGCTTCGGCCTGCCAGCAGCGCTGGGTGTTAAGCTGGCGCTACCCAATGAAACGGTGGTGTGTGTCACCGGGGATGGCAGTATCCAAATGAATATTCAGGAATTATCCACAGCACTGCAATATAACTTGCCGGTGTTGGTGCTGAACCTGAATAACCGCTATCTCGGCATGGTGAAGCAGTGGCAGGACATGATCTATTCGGGCCGTCACTCGCAGTCCTATATGGATTCTCTGCCTGATTTCGTCAAATTGGCAGAAGCCTATGGTCATATTGGTGTTTCTATCCGCACACCGGATGAGCTGGAAAGCAAACTGGCTGATGCATTGACACAACTATCCGAGACTAATCGTCTGGTATTTGTGGATGTGACTGTCGATGAAACAGAGCATGTTTACCCGATGCAGATTCGCGGTGGTGGCATGGACGAAATGTGGCTTAGCAAAACGGAGAGGACATAATTATGCGCCGCCGGATTTTATCAGTTTTACTGGAAAACGAATCAGGTGCGCTCTCAAGAGTGGTGGGCCTGTTCTCCCAGCGTGGTTATAACATTGAAAGTTTGACGGTAGCACCGACCGACGATCCTACACTGTCGCGCATGACTATTCAGACCGTGGGCGATGCCAAAGTTCTGGAGCAAATTGAGAAGCAACTCCATAAGCTGGTGGATGTACTGCGGGTGAGCGAACTGGTTTCAGGCTCACATGTTGAGCGCGAAATCATGCTGGTGAAGTTACAGGCCAGCGGTTATGGCCGTGAAGAAGTTAAGCGCTGCACTGAAATCTTCCGTGGGCAGATTGTGGATGTGACCGCCACGCTCTACACCGTGCAGCTTGCTGGCACCAGCGACAAATTGGATGCATTCCTCAACGCGGTACGAGAAGTGGCAGAAATCGTTGAAGTGGCCCGTTCCGGTATTGTCGGTGTGTCACGCGGCGACAAGATTATGCGTTAACTCTAGTCATAAATGTTGATTCATCTTCGAATATCAGGCTCGGCATGTGCGCTGGGCCTTTTTTTCCTTATTTTTTAACCTGGATGCGGTTATAGAGTGGTTAAAGCGGTTGCTCAATAGTGCGTTCTGCGGTTAGATCTATAGCAGGCTATATCCATAGTTAAACTATGTCTATACGTCGCTAAGTCTGGCCTATAACCCTCTGGTCCATAGGTAAGATTGATAAGGCTCTGGGATTCCAGACCTGGCAGGCAATTCTGCCTTTCACCACTTTACTGGGTTTATAAGGGGTTAACGTGAAACTGGATGAAATCGCGCGTCTTGCGGGCGTTTCGCGCACAACGGCCAGTTATGTCATTAATGGCAAAGCGAAACAGTACCGGGTCAGCGATAAAACAGTAGATAAAGTTATGGCGGTTGTCAGAGAACATAACTATCACCCAAATGCCGTCGCGGCAGGATTGCGTGCGGGCAGAACCCGCTCGATCGGTTTGGTTATTCCGGATCTGGAAAATACCAGCTATACCCGTATTGCGAATTATCTGGAGCGTCAGGCACGTCAGCGTGGTTATCAGTTACTTATCGCCTGTTCTGAAGATCAGCCAGATAATGAAATGCGCTGTATTGAGCACTTATTACAGCGCCAGGTTGATGCCATTATTGTTTCCACGGCTTTGCCGCCAGAGCATCCATTTTATCAGCGCTGGGCGAATGACCCACTCCCGATAATTGCACTCGATCGCGCGCTTGATCGGGAGCATTTTATCAGTGTGGTGGGGGCGGATCAGGAAGATGCCCAGATGTTGGCACAAGAACTGCGTTCATTTCCGGCGGAGTCAGTATTGTATCTGGGGGCATTACCCGAACTGTCGGTCAGTTTCTTGCGGGAGATGGGGTTCCGTGACGCATGGAAAGACGATCCACGCAAAGTCGATTACCTGTATGCCAACAGCTACGAGCGCGAAGCGGCTGGAGTGCTATTTGCACAGTGGCTGAAGACCCATCCAATGCCACAGGCGTTATTTACCACCTCATTCCAGCTATTACAGGGCGTTATGGACGTCACGCTCAAACAGAGTGGGCGGTTGCCGACCAATCTGGCGATTGCGACTTTTGGTGATAACGAACTGCTGGATTTCCTTGAGTGCCCGGTACTGGCGGTCGCACAGCGTCATCGTGATGTTGCCGAACGCGTGCTGGAGTTAGTATTAGCCAGCCTGGATGAACCGCATAAACCGAAACCGGGCTTGACCCGTATCCGTCGTAATCTGTTCCGTCGCGGCAGCCTAAGCCGCAAGTAATCCACGTTTCAACCAATCAGGGCACCCGTTGGCCCTGATTATTATTAGTAAGTGGTTCGGGTGAACGAACGCAGCCAGCACACCGGCCCTTTGAAAGATGGCGGGTATTCAAACATAACCTGCGACGCGGAACAAACGGCGGCAATACTCCAAAAAGTAACCATAAGCCACGCCCATCGCCATCGATACGACGGCATTGCTGGTGACCGCAGTGGTGATTTGTTCTAAATCTGCACCAACAGCCCACAGAATTATGGCATAAACCGGCGACTGGAAACTGACATAAGCCAGTAGGTCAGCCATATTTCGCGCCCAAACACGCTCGCCTGCGTAGCGGCGGGCAAAACGAATGAAAGCATCACGATAGACACCATAAGGCCAGGCAATAAGAATATTGACCGGTATTGAAACCAGCCGTGAAGAGAGTGACTGCTGGAATGTCATTCCTGAAATTACGATCTCAATTGCCATACCGATGATAAAACAATAAACCACGAGTGCAAAAGTATCGGCTGCGGCACTGCGCAGGCGAGATCCAGTTGAAAACATTGTGATTGACTCCCTACATAGGGTAAACATCTGCTACAAAGCCCATGATTGAGATAATTAGCAGGTTTTATATTTCGCTTATAATTGCAATGCCAGTTGTTTATTTTGTCTTTTGGCTTTTTGTGTAGTTTACAGTGTTGTTATTTTTAATATAACCAGCTTAAAATTTTTATTTTTAACATTTGGCTGATTTTTATACTTTCTGCGGTGAAGATCTGGGCTTGTTGTGGTGATTTAAATGGCATGTAGTAGGATTTTCTTTAAAAAACAGCGATTTGATTTTCTGAACAACAATTGGGGAAACAAAACGAGTAAGGGCGTTCGAGCAAAATCGTAAATAACAGTGCTTCAAAAAAACAATTTCCCTCATTGGGTTAATTTAAGATTTATCTGTCTGAAGATATTCATATTTCACTGATATCGGCAAATAGGTGCTAATAATTTATTTCAAAATAGATTAATCCCTCGCGGCTAATTGAAGTAAAATGCCGCACCGGATATGGCCTGTTTTTTACGCGGGTATTATTGCCGCGCGGTGGTTTTGATCGCCAATTGTGGCGTAGTTCCTCAGAAAACACCGGCTGCAACGGGATTTGTCTTAATCGTGTTTAATTTTTAGTCGTCCATTTTTTAACCTAAAAATGAGACATTCCTTGCAGAAGGAAATAATGAGACAATTAAACGACAATTAATTATTTATTTAAGCCGCCGAAATTACTAACAGAAAAATAGCCCGTTTATCATGACGTTAATTTCTATTTCAATCACTAAAATAGCCCCTTCTGCGAGATATATCTCAAGAACTGCCCATAAATATTGTCAAAGCGCATCGGCTCTGGCTTGACAAGGTTTTCATACCATCCGTAAACTCTTTAATGTGGGGATTTGTGGGATAAAGTGGCGAATTGGGTCATGAAGGGGTAACTCAGTCATGTTTCGTGGGGCAACGATGGTTAACCTCGACAGCAAAGGGCGGCTTGCCGTACCTACCCGATACCGGGATTTGCTGACCGAGGAATCGCAAGGCCAGATGGTCTGTACCATAGACCTTCACCAGCCATGCCTGTTGCTTTATCCGCTCCCTGAATGGGAAATCATCGAACAGAAATTATCCCGTCTGTCGAGCATGAATCCGGCTGAACGTCGGGTTCAGCGTTTGCTGTTAGGACATGCCAGTGAATGTCAGATGGATGGTGCCGGGCGCTTGCTGATTGCCGGAACATTGCGTCAGCACGCTGGGTTGAATAAAGAAGTGATGCTGGTTGGGCAGTTCAACAAGTTTGAACTGTGGGATGAACAGACCTGGTATCAACAAGTCAAGGATGACATCGACGCAGAACAGTCCACTCAGGAACCTCTATCTGAGCGGCTACAGGACTTATCGCTATAAGCATGGTAGATAACAAAAAAAGTGTAGATAACAACTACAAGCATACAAGCGTATTGCTGGATGAGGCGGTTAATGGCCTGAACATCCGCGATAACGGCATCTATATTGACGGCACTTTTGGCCGTGGTGGTCATTCGCGTCTGATTCTGTCCCAGCTTGGGCCAGAAGGGCGTCTGATTGCAATTGACCGTGATCCGCAAGCTATCGACGCGGCGAAATCAATTACCGACTCACGCTTTTCTATCGTACACGGCCCATTTTCTGATTTAGCGCATTATGTGCGGGAATTGGATTTGGTTGGTCGTATCGACGGCGTCTTGCTGGATTTGGGCGTTTCCTCCCCCCAACTAGATGATCCTGAACGCGGCTTCTCTTTCATGCGTGACGGGCCGCTGGATATGCGAATGGACCCTACCCGTGGCTTGTCAGCCGCCGACTGGCTAATGAAAGCCAGCGCTGATGATATCGCTTGGGTATTGAAAACGTTTGGCGAAGAGCGTTTTGCCAAACGGCTGGCCAAAGCTATTGTTGAGCGCAACCTCACTCAACCGATGACGCGGACCAAAGAGTTGGCGGATTTGATTGCCAACGCCAGCCCATTTCGCGAAAAACACAAACACCCAGCCACCCGCAGTTTCCAGGCTATCCGCATCTACATCAACAGCGAGTTGGAAGAAATTGAGCGCGCGCTTGATGGTGCTCTTGAAGTTTTGGCACCAGAAGGTCGTTTATCCGTTATCAGTTTCCATTCGTTGGAAGACCGAATCGTTAAAAACTTCATTCGTCATCACAGCCGTGGGCCACAAGTGCCGGCGGGTTTGCCGTTGACGGAAGCACAGCTACGCAGCATGGGTGGCCGCACACTGAAATCGGTTGGCAAAATGATGCCACCGGACGCTGAAGTGGCTGAAAACCCACGGGCGCGCAGCTCGGTATTGCGTTTTGCCGAGAGGATTAACGGGTGATAGGCAATGAGCGCCACGGTTTAGTCGGGGTCATTGGCGGAGATTTAATCCGTAATGCCAAGATCCCATTGATTCTACTGGTCGCGGTGCTGGTGTCTGCCGTCTTGGTTGTGACCACCGCCCACCGGACGCGTTTGCTGACCGCAGAGCGCGAACAGTTGGTTCTGGAACGCGATGCGCTGGATATCGAGTGGCGCAACCTGATTTTGGAAGAGAATGCGTTGGGCGATCATAGCCGCGTTGAGCGTATCGCAACCGACAAACTGAAAATGCAACACGTTGATCCATCACAAGAAAATATTGTGGTTAAACCATAGCGTTTTTTTTAATAAATTAAAGGAATCAGTCGCCACCATGACTCGTAGCAGCCAAGGTAACGCATGAAAGCAGCGCGCCCCGGTAAGTTAAAGCGCCAGGAAGAACAAGCCAGCTTTATAAGCTGGCGCTTTGCGTTGTTGTGCGGCTGTATTTTGCTGGCATTGGTCGGGTTGATGCTACGTACGGCTTATCTGCAAGTGATCAATCCCGACAAACTGGTGCGCGAGGGCGATATGCGCTCGCTACGCGTTCAGGAAGTGCCTACCGCGCGTGGCATGATAAGTGATCGCTCAGGCCGGCCACTGGCGGTCAGCGTACCGGTTAATGCGGTATGGGCTGATCCAAAAGAGTTGATCGAACGCGGTGGCATTACATTGGATACGCGCTGGAAAGCCCTGTCTGATGCGCTGGAAATCCCGCTGGATCAACTGGCAACCCGCATTAACGCCAACCCGAAAGGGCGCTTCGTCTATTTGGCGCGTCAGGTTAATCCCGCCATTGGCGACTATATTCATAAGCTGAAATTGCCCGGTATCTATCTGCGCCAGGAATCCCGCCGCTACTATCCCGCAGGTCAGGTGATGGCTCACATTATTGGCGTCACTAATATTGACGGCCAAGGTATTGAAGGCGTTGAGAAAAGTTTCGATCGTTGGCTCACCGGGCAACCCGGCGAGCGCACCGTGCGTAAAGACCGTTTTGGCCGCGTGATCGAGGATATCTCTTCCGTTGATAGCCAGGCGGCGCACAATCTGGTGCTGAGTGTTGATGAACGCCTACAAGCGCTGGTGTATCGCGAGCTGAATAATGCGGTGGCCTTTAACAAAGCGGAATCAGGCACGGCGGTACTGGTCGATGTGACCACCGGCGAGGTGTTGGCGATGGCCAACAGCCCCTCTTATAACCCGAATAACCTGACCGGTACGCCGAAAGATGCCATGCGTAACCGGGCGATAACCGATATTTTTGAACCCGGTTCGACTGTGAAGCCAATGGTAGTGATGACGGCGTTGCAAAATGGCGTTGTGAAAGAAAACAGCGTGCTGAACACCTTGCCGTACTTTGTTAACGGTCACCAAATTAAAGACGTGGCCCGTTACGCTGAGCTATCCGTGACCGGGATTTTACAGAAGTCGAGTAACGTCGGTGTGTCTAAACTGGCGTTAGCGATGCCATCCTCAGCTTTGGTAGAAACTTACTTAAAGTTTGGGTTTGGGAAAGCGACCAATTTGGGGTTGGTCGGAGAAAGCAGTGGCTTATATCCTAAAAAACAACGGTGGTCTGACATAGAGAGGGCCACCTTCTCTTTCGGCTACGGGCTAATGGTAACACCGTTACAACTAGCGCGAGTCTATGCAACCATCGGCAGCATGGGGATTTATCGCCCGCTGTCGATTACCAAAGTTGACCCGCCAGTGGCCGGTGAACGCGTTTTCCCTGAACCGCTGGTGCGTACCGTGGTTCATATGATGGAAAGTGTGGCATTACCTGGCGGCGGGGGCACCAAAGCGGCCATTAAAGGCTACCGTATTGCCATTAAAACCGGTACTGCCAAGAAGGTCGGCCCGGATGGCAAATATATGGACCGATACCTCGCTTACACCGCAGGCGTAGCGCCCGCGAGTAACCCTCGATTTGCTCTGGTTGTGGTCATCAATGACCCGCAAGCAGGGAAATATTACGGTGGTGCGGTTTCTGCACCGGTGTTCGGTGCCATCATGGGCGGCGTCTTGCGTACCATGAACATTGAACCTGATGGGTTACCCACCGGTGATAAAAGCGAATTAGTGATTAATACAAAAGAGGGTTCAGGTGGCAGATCGTAACTTGCGCGACTTACTCGCTCCTTGGGGGCTAGACCTCCCGGAGCGTGCGCTACGGGAAATGACATTAGACAGCCGTGTTGCCGCGGCCGGGGATGTATTTGTCGCCGTTGTCGGCCATCAGACGGACGGGCGTCGCTATATCCCGCAAGCCATCGCCCAAGGTGTGGCGGCAGTGATTGCCGACGCCGAAGGGGTCGCACCGGATGCCAGCATGGTCGAGATGCATGGCGTGCCAGTCATTTATCTGCGTAATTTGAACCAGCACTTATCCACGCTGGCGGGGCAATTTTACCATCAGCCGGGTGACGCATTACGTTTAGTCGGTGTGACGGGAACCAACGGCAAAACCACCACCACACAACTGCTGGCGCAATGGAGCCAGGCATTGGGTGACACCAGTGCGGTGATGGGCACCGTTGGTAATGGCTTGCTAGGGCAGGTTATCCCGACGGAAAACACCACCGGTTCAGCGGTTGATATTCAGCATTTGCTGCGCAATTTGGTGGATCAAGGGGCAACTTTTGCCGCGATGGAAGTCTCCTCCCACGGTTTGATTCAGAACCGCGTAGCCGCCTTGCCGTTTGCCGCCGCAGTGTTTACTAACTTAAGCCGTGATCATCTGGATTATCACGGCAATATGGCCAGTTACGAAGCGGCGAAATGGCTGTTGTTCTCCACTCATCAATCCGAACACAAAATTATCAATGCTGACGACGAAGTGGGCCGCCGCTGGCTCAGCCAATTGCCGCAAGCAGTCGCTGTCAGCATGGAAGGCAATGTCCCGACCGGCTGGAAAGGCCCGTGGCTTTTTGCCAGCGACGTTCAATATCATGATAATGGTGCCAGCATCGCGTTTGATTCAAGCTGGGGCGCAGGCCAGTTAGAAAGCCGCCTGATGGGAGCTTTCAACGTCAGTAACCTGCTGGTAGCACTGTCAACGCTGCTCTCGCTGGGTTATCCGTTGGCACAATTATTAGCCGCCGCACCTCACCTGCAACCAGTGTGTGGGCGGATGGAAGTGTTTAACGCACCGGGCAAACCGACGGTAGTGGTGGATTATGCCCACACCCCGGATGCCCTGGAAAAAGCACTGGCAGCGGCGCGTTTACACTGTAAAGGCCAGTTGTGGTGTGTGTTTGGTTGCGGTGGTGATCGTGACAAGGGTAAGCGCCCACTTATGGGCGGTATCGCAGAACAACTGGCTGATCGAGTCGTTGTCACCGACGACAACCCGCGCAGCGAAGAGCCACAGGCGATTATCGCCGATATCCTCAGTGGCTTACTCGATGCCGGCCATGCGCAGGCGATTCATGGCCGCGCCGAAGCGGTGACCAGCGCCATCATGCAGGCCAAAGAAGACGATGTCGTGCTGATTGCCGGCAAAGGGCATGAAGATTATCAATTGGTTGGCAATCGCCGCCTGGATTACTCTGACCGAGTCACCGTCGCGCGTTTGCTGGAGGTGGTGGCATGATTAAGGTTTCGCTGCATTTCCTGTCCACGCTGCTTGATGCTGAACATATTGGCGGTGATAACATCGAGATAACCGAAGTGACCATTGATACCCGTAAGGTCACGCCGGGGTGTTTGTTTGTGGCGCTCAAAGGCGAGCGTTTTGATGGGCATGATTTTGCAGAAGATGCTGTTACCGCTGGCGCAGGCGCTTTGCTGGTAAGTAAACGCTTACTGGTGGGGGGGCCGCAGTTAGTGGTTAAAGACACCCGTCTGGCATTAGGGCAACTAGCTGCATGGGTGCGCCAGCAAGTGCCTGCCCGTGTGGTGGCCTTAACCGGTTCCTCCGGTAAAACCTCAGTAAAAGAAATGGTTGCGGCGATTTTGCGCCAATGCGGCAAGGTGCTGTATACCGCCGGTAACTTCAATAATGATATCGGCGTGCCACTGACGCTACTGCGCCTGACGCCTGAATACGATTTTGCCGTGATTGAGCTTGGTGCTAATCATATCGGTGAAATTGCTTACACCACTGATTTAAGCCGCCCGGAAAGTGCTTTGGTTAACAATTTAGCTGCCGCACATCTGGAAGGTTTTGGCTCGTTGGCCGGTGTAGCGCAAGCCAAAGGCGAGATTTTCGCCGGGTTACCCGCGAAGGGTACTGCGATTATTAATGCTGACAGCAATGACTGGCCGCACTGGCAAGAAACGTTGCATCACAAGCGGGTGTGGCGTTTTGCCCCTCACGGTGCAGAAGATATTGATTTCTTTGCCAGTGATGTGCGTATTGCACCACAAGTCACTCATTTCACTTTGCATTCCCCTTTCGGCACGGTAGCCATCGAATTACCGCTGCCAGGGCGACATAACATTGCCAATGCGTTGGCTGCTGCGGCGTTAGCCATGTCGGTCGGCGCTAGTTTAGCTGCGGTTCGTGAGGGGTTAACCCAGTTACAGGCCGTGCCGGGGCGCTTATTCCCAAGTGAACTTGCTGCCGGCAAATTGCTGCTCGATGACAGCTACAACGCCAATGTTGGCTCCATGACCGCCGCTGCGCAAGTGCTGGCTGAAATGCCGGGCTACCGAGTGATGGTGGTGGGCGATATGGGCGAGTTGGGTGAAACCGCCGTTGACTGCCATCGTCAGGTGGGCGAGGCCGCAAAACAGGCGGGCATCGATAAAGTCCTTAGCGTAGGGACATTCAGCCAGACACTTAGCGATGCAAGCGGGTGCGGCGAACATTTTCAGGATAAGAACACTTTGGCAGCCCGTGTCAGTGAATTGCTGCTCGAACATCCGGTTATCACCGTCTTAATTAAAGGTTCACGTAGTGCCGCCATGGAAGATGTCGTGCGTGCGTTACAGGAGAAGGCATCATGTTAGTTTGGTTGGCTGAATATTTAGTAAAATTTTACTCGGGCTTTAACGTCTTTTCCTATTTGACGTTCCGCGCCATCGTCAGTTTGTTGACGGCACTGTTTATTTCTTTGTGGATGGGACCGCACCTGATCGCCTATTTGCAAAAATTACAGATTGGCCAGGTAGTACGTAACGATGGGCCAGAGTCACATTTCAGCAAACGCGGGACGCCAACCATGGGCGGCCTGATGATTCTGTTCTCTATCACCATTTCGGTTCTGATGTGGGCTTACCCGTCTAACCCCTATGTATGGTGCGTGCTCTTTATTCTGGTCGGTTATGGCATCGTTGGTTTTATTGATGATTACCGCAAAGTGGTACGTAAAGACACCAAAGGCCTGATTGCTCGCTGGAAATACTTCTGGCAGTCGATCATTGCACTGGCTGCCGCTTTTGCGATGTACAGCATCGGTAAAGATACCCCAGCCACTGAGCTGGTGGTGCCGTTCTTCAAGGACATCATGCCGCAGCTTGGCTTGCTCTATATCCTGCTGGCTTATTTCGTCATTGTGGGCACCAGCAACGCGGTTAACCTGACTGACGGGCTGGATGGTTTGGCGATTATGCCAACGGTCTTTGTTGCTGGCGGTTTCGCACTGGTGGCCTGGGCGACCGGTAACGTGAACTTTGCTGCATACCTGCATATTCCTTATCTGCGCCATGCCGGTGAGCTGGTGATTGTCTGCACCGCGATTGTCGGGGCTGGGCTGGGCTTTTTATGGTTCAACACCTACCCGGCACAAGTGTTTATGGGTGATGTTGGCTCGTTGGCATTGGGCGGGGCGCTGGGTACCATCGCGGTATTGCTGCGCCAAGAGTTCTTATTAGTGATTATGGGCGGGGTGTTCGTGGTTGAAACACTGTCGGTCATCTTGCAAGTCGGTTCCTTTAAGTTACGTGGGCAGCGCATTTTCCGTATGGCCCCGATTCATCATCATTACGAACTTAAAGGCTGGCCAGAACCACGAGTTATTGTGCGCTTCTGGATTATTTCGCTGATGCTGGTGCTGATTGGCCTGGCGACGCTGAAGGTGCGGTAATTATGATTGATTATCAGGGTAAAAAAGTGGTCATCATCGGGCTGGGGCTAACCGGCCTTTCCTGCGTTGATTTCTTCATCGCGCGAGGCGTAACGCCGCGAGTGATGGATACCCGAATCAATCCGCCGGGCCTGGATAAATTGCCTGAAAATGTCGAGCGCCATGTCGGTGACTTGAATCAGCAGTGGTTATTGGATGCGGATTTGATTGTTGCCAGCCCCGGTATTGCGTTGGCACATCCTGCTTTGAGTGAAGCCGCTGAAGGCGGTGTTGAGATTGTCGGCGATATTGAGCTGTTCTGTCGTGAAAATCAGGCACCGGTGGTCGCGATTACCGGCTCTAATGGCAAGAGCACCGTCACCACACTGGTGGGTGAGATGGCAAAAGCGGCGGGTTGGCAGGTGGGGGTTGGCGGCAACATTGGTGTTCCGGCTCTGAGCTTACTGAAACAGTTGACCTTGCAAAAACACGAAAACCAATTGGTGGTGTTGGAATTATCCAGCTTCCAGTTGGAAACCACCTCAAGCCTGCGTGCCAGTGCGGCCACCCTACTGAACGTGACGGAAGATCACACTGACCGTTATCCGTTCGGTTTGCAGCAATATCGCGCCGCTAAGCTGCGGGTGTATGAAAACGCTAAAGTGTGTGTGGTGAATGCCGATGACGCGCTCACTATGCCAGTGCGTGGTGCAGATAACCGCTGTATTAGCTTTGGCGTGGATGTCGGTGATTATCACCTGAATAAGCAGCAGGGAGAGATCTGGCTGCGGGTTCGTGGTGAGAAAGTGCTCAATACGCGGGAAATGAAATTAACCGGGCGGCATAACTATACTAATGCGCTGGCCGCACTGGCATTGGCTGATGCGGTGGGTATTCCGCGCTCATCAAGTTTGAAAGCATTGACCACCTTTACAGGCTTACCGCACCGTTTCCAATTGGTGTTTGAACACAACGGCGTGCGTTGGATTAATGATTCCAAAGCCACCAACGTGGGCAGCACAGAAGCGGCTCTGGATGGCTTACAGGTTGATGGCACTTTGCATTTGTTGCTGGGCGGCGACGGGAAATCGGCAGATTTCTCCGGGTTGACCCGCTTTTTGCAAGGCGACCATATCAAGATTTACTGTTTTGGTCGCGATGGCGAGCAACTGGCTGAATTGCGCCCGGAAGTGTCTCAACTGACTGAGACGATGGAACAGGCCATGATATTGCTGTCGAAGAGTCTGACTCCGGGCGATATGGTGTTGCTGTCACCGGCTTGCGCCAGCCTGGATCAGTTCCGCAGTTTCGAGCAACGTGGTGATGAGTTCGCTCGTCTGGCAGAGGAGTTAGGCTGATGCGAATGCCGGGGCTGGGGCTGTTTAATAGCGTAAGACATTATGTGATGGGATCGCGCGAAAGCGATACCACCAGCATGGTGCTTTACGACAGAACCTTGTTGTGGCTGACCTTCGGTTTGGCAATTATCGGTTTTGTGATGGTGACATCGGCATCAATGCCCATCGGTCAGCGTCTGGCCAGTGACCCTTTCCTGTTCGCTAAACGTGATGCGCTGTATCTGCTTCTGGCATTGGGTTTGTCACTGGTAACACTGCGTATCCCGATGGCCGTCTGGCAGCGCTATAGTAACATTATGTTATTGATTTCCATTGTAATGTTGCTGGTGGTGTTGGTGGTGGGTAGCTCAGTCAACGGGGCATCCCGCTGGATTTCACTCGGGCCGCTGCGTATTCAGCCCGCCGAACTGTCCAAGTTGTCGCTGTTTTGTTATTTGGCTAGCTACTTGGTGCGCAAGGTGGAAGAAGTGCGCAGTAACTTCTGGGGTTTTTGTAAACCGATGGGGGTGATGGTCATTCTGGCGGTGTTACTGCTGGCACAGCCCGATTTAGGTACGGTGGTGGTGTTGTTTATCACCACGCTGGCGATGCTGTTTCTGGCGGGTGCCAAAATGTGGCAGTTTTTAGCCATTATCGGCTCTGGTGTATTTGCGGTTTGCTTGCTGATTGTCGCCGAACCCTACCGTATGCGCCGTGTGACCTCCTTCTGGAATCCGTGGGCTGATCCGTTTGGCAGCGGTTATCAGTTAACCCAATCGTTGATGGCTTTTGGCCGCGGCGAATTCTGGGGGCAGGGGTTGGGGAATTCAGTACAAAAACTGGAGTATTTACCTGAAGCACATACTGACTTTATTTTCTCGATTTTAGGCGAGGAACTCGGGTATTTCGGTGTGGTTTTGGCACTGTTAATGGTATTCTTCGTCGCTTTTCGTGCGATGTCCATCGGGCGTCGTGCATTAGAGATAGATCAGCGATTTTCTGGCTTTTTGGCCTGCTCAATCGGCGTCTGGTTCAGCTTTCAGGCACTGGTTAACGTTGGGGCTGCCGCTGGGATGTTGCCGACCAAAGGTTTGACCTTGCCGCTGATCAGTTACGGTGGTTCGAGCCTGATTATTATGTCAACGGCGATAGTGCTGCTGTTACGTATTGATTTTGAAACACGTTTGGCAAAAGCCCAGGCGTTTGTAAGGAGTGCCCGATGAGTGGCAAGACCAAGCGTTTAATGGTGATGGCGGGTGGCACTGGGGGGCATGTCTTCCCCGGTTTGGCCGTGGCACATCATCTGATGGCGCAAGGCTGGCAGGTGCGTTGGTTAGGCACCGCTGACCGAATGGAAGCGTCATTGGTACCTCAACATGGCATTGAAATTGATTTCATCCAGATTTCTGGTTTGCGCGGCAAAGGGTTGATGGCCCAACTGATGGCACCAGTGCGAATCTATCGCGCGGTGCGTCAGGCCAAGAAAATTATGCGTGATTATCAGCCGGATGTGGTGCTAGGAATGGGCGGTTATGTTTCTGGCCCCGGTGGTCTGGCGGCATGGTTGTGCGGCATTCCGGTGGTGCTGCATGAGCAAAATGGGATTGCGGGTTTGACTAACCGCTGGCTGGCCAGAATCGCGAAAAAGGTTTTACAGGCATTTCCCGGTGCATTCCCTAATGCCGATGTGGTGGGCAATCCGGTTCGCACTGATGTACTCGCGCTGCCATTGCCCACGGAGCGTTTGGCGGGCCGTGAAGGGCCGATTCGGGTGTTGGTTATCGGTGGTAGTCAGGGCGCACGAGTGCTGAATCAGACCATGCCGCAGGTTGCCGCACAACTGGGTGAACGAATCACCCTGTGGCATCAGGTGGGTAAAGGCGCATTGCCGGATGTATTAAAGGCTTACCAACAAGCGGGGCAGGGCGATGATAAGCATCAGGTGACTGAGTTTATCGACGACATGGCTGCGGCTTATGGCTGGGCAGATGTGGTGGTTTGTCGCTCTGGTGCGCTAACAGTCAGCGAAGTTGCCGCCGCAGGCTTACCGGCAATCTTTGTACCGTTCCAGCACAAAGACCGGCAGCAATATTGGAATGCATTGCCACTGGAAAAAGCCGGTGCGGCCAAAATTATCGAGCAGCCTCAGTTTAACGCCGAGGCGGTCACCGGCCTGCTGGCACAGTGGGATCGCACCACATTATTAGCGATGGCAGAGCGAGCACGCTCGGTCGCCATCCCAGATGCGACTGAGCGTGTAGCCGCCGAAGTGGTCGCTGCCAGTAAGTGATAGTAAAACATAGATAATGAACAGCGGGTGGTTAGGTTAATACGCGCTGTGAATATGTAACAGACAAAAAAGTGAAGAAAAACGTGAATACACAACAACTGGCGAAACTACGTACTATCGTGCCCGAGATGCATCGCGTCCGGCACATTCACTTTGTTGGCATCGGTGGTGCTGGCATGGGTGGTATCGCTGAAGTGTTGGCAAACGAAGGCTATCAGATTAGCGGTTCAGATTTGGCACCTAATCCAGTCACTCAGCATTTGACTTCATTGGGCGCACAGATTTATTTCCATCACCGGCCAGAAAACGTGTTGGATGCCAGTGTAGTGGTGGTTTCAACAGCAATTTCTGCGGATAACCCAGAGATTGTGGCCGCTCGCGAGGCGCGTATTCCGGTGATCCGCCGCGCTGAAATGTTGGCTGAATTGATGCGTTTTCGTCATGGAATTGCGGTTGCCGGTACACACGGTAAAACCACCACCACAGCGATGGTTTCCAGCATTTATGCCGAAGCCGGTTTGGACCCAACATTTGTGAATGGCGGTTTAGTGAAAGCGGCGGGCACCCATGCCCGGTTAGGTTCCAGTCGTTATTTGATTGCAGAAGCCGATGAGAGTGATGCGTCATTCCTGCATTTACAGCCGATGGTGGCCATTGTCACCAATATCGAACCTGACCATATGGACACTTATCAGGGCGATTTTGAGAATTTAAAACAGACATTTATTAACTTTTTGCACAACTTGCCCTTCTATGGCCGTGCCGTGATGTGTATCGACGATCCGGTGGTGCGCGAGCTGTTGCCACGGGTTGGCCGCCATATCACCACATATGGCTTTAGTGATGATGCCGATGTACAGATCGCCAGCTATCGGCAAGAAGGCCCACAGGGGCACTTCACACTGAAACGCCTGGATAAGCCGTTGATGACCGTGACCTTGAATGCGCCGGGCCGTCATAACGCGCTGAATGCCGCGGCGGCAGTGGCTGTCGCGAGCGAAGAAGGCATTGAAGACGATGATATTCTGCGCGCGCTGGCTGGGTTCCAGGGCACTGGCCGCCGCTTTGACTTTCTTGGTAACTTCCCGCTGGCACCGGTCAACGGCAAAGAAGGCAGTGCCATGCTGGTGGATGACTATGGTCACCACCCGACAGAAGTGGATGCCACCATTAAAGCAGCCCGTGCTGGCTGGCCGGATAAACGTATTGTGATGGTTTTCCAACCGCACCGTTATACCCGAACCCGTGATTTGTACGACGACTTTGCTAATGTTTTGTCGCAAGTTGATGTTTTACTGATGTTAGATGTGTACGCCGCTGGCGAGCCGCCGATCCCAGGTGCTGATAGCCGCTCGTTGTGCCGTACCATCCGTAATCGTGGCAAGTTGGACCCTATCTTGGTGTCAGACAGTGATACTGTGCCAGAGGTATTGGCGCAACTGCTAAATGGCGATGATCTGATTCTGGTTCAGGGCGCAGGTAACATTGGTAAGATTGCCCGTAAATTGGCTGAGCTTAAATTGCAGCCACAGACAAAAAACGAGGAACATCATGGCTGATAAAGTTGCGGTATTGCTGGGTGGAACCTCTGCTGAACGTGAAGTGTCATTGCTATCAGGTCAGGCGGTGTTAGCGGGCTTGAGAGACGGCGGTGTTGATGCTTATGGCATTGATACCAAAGATTTTCCGGTGACTCAGCTAAAAGAGCAAGGCTTTAGTAAGGTGTTTATCGCTCTGCATGGACGCGGCGGTGAAGACGGTACGCTGCAAGGGGTGTTGGAGTTCCTGCAACTGCCTTATACCGGCAGCGGTGTGATGGCTTCAGCGCTGACAATGGACAAATTACGCACCAAATTGGTGTGGCAAGCCTCCGGTTTGCCAATTTCGCCTTATGTCGCGCTAAATCGTCAACAGTTTGCAACACTTTCGCCAGAGGCATTGGCGGCGGCGGTCGCTAAGCTTGGTTTGCCATTAATTGTGAAACCAAGCCGTGAAGGTTCCAGCGTCGGTATGAGCAAGGTCGATAAGATGAGCGACTTGCATGATGCACTGGTTGAAGCTTTCCGCCATGACAGCGATGTGTTGATCGAAAAATGGTTGAGTGGGCCGGAGTTTACCGTCGCGATCGTCGGTGATGACGTTTTACCGTCTATCCGCATTCAGGCCCCTGGCGTGTTTTATGATTATGAAGCCAAGTATCTTTCGGATAAAACTCAATATTTTTGTCCGAGTGGCTTAAGTAGCGAATTGGAACAACAGTTGGCAACGTTGGCATTACAAGCTTATCAGGCACTAGATTGCAGTGGCTGGGGCCGGGTTGACGTTATGCAAGACAGCGACGGCAGTTTCTACCTGCTTGAAGTGAACACGTCACCGGGTATGACCAGCCACAGTTTGGTGCCGATGGCTGCCCGCCAGTCTGGGTTGAGTTTCTCCCAGTTGGTGGCGCGAATTCTGACGTTGGCTGACTGATATGTCGCAAGCTGCCCTGAATGCGCGTGAACGTGCGGCTGAAAACAGCGCCGCCCGGCGCAGTAACGGAGGCCAACTGGCGGGGTTGATATTCCTGCTGATGGTTCTCGGAACAATATTATGGGGTGGTTGGGTGGTGGTGGGGTGGATGAAAGACGCCAGCCGCCTGCCACTGTCGAAACTGGTGGTAACCGGTGAACGCCATTACACCACCAATGATGATATTCGCCAGGCGATTTTGTCATTGGGCGCACCGGGTACTTTTATGACGCAGGATGTCAATATCATCCAGCAGCAGATTGAACGGTTACCGTGGATTCAGCAGGCCAGCGTGCGTAAACAGTGGCCGGATGAGCTGAAAATTCATCTGGTGGAGTATGTGCCTTTTGCCCGCTGGAATGATTTGCATATGGTGGATGAGCAGGGGCGCTCGTTTAGTGTGCCGTCTGAGCGAATCGGTAAACAGAAACTGCCACTACTGTATGGCCCTGAAGGCAGTGAACAGGATGTTCTGGAAGGCTACCGGGCAATAAACAAAGTGTTAGCGGCCAATAAGTATCAGCTAAAAATGGTGGCAATGAGTGCCAGACATTCTTGGCAGTTGGCCTTAGATAATGATGTTCGGCTGGAGCTGGGACGGGATGACCGGATGGGGCGTTTGCAACGTTTCATCGAGTTATATCCGCTGTTGCAACAGCAGCCAGATAAACGGGTCAGTTATATTGACTTGCGATATGAGACAGGGGCTGCGATAGGTTGGGCTCCGGTATTTATCGGCAGTCAGGGTGGTGAGCCACCCGTAAATGGCCAGCAGAACAGTAATCCGCAACAGAATCAGGCACAGGCTAAACAACAATGATCAAGTCGACGGACAGAAAACTGGTAGTAGGTCTTGAGATCGGCACGGCAAAGGTCTCCGCATTGGTAGGGGAAGTTCTGCCCGATGGCATGGTCAATATTATTGGGGTCGGCAGTTGCCCATCCCGTGGCATGGATAAGGGTGGGGTTAACGATCTTGAATCGGTAGTGAAATGCGTACAACGCGCTATCGATCAGGCTGAGTTAATGGCGGATTGCCAAATTTCATCTGTTTATCTGGCACTATCGGGTAAACATATCAGTTGTCAGAATGAAATAGGGATGGTTCCTATTTCAGAAGAGGAAGTAACACAGGAAGATGTAGAGAACGTAGTGCATACCGCGAAGTCGGTACGTGTGCGTGATGAACATCGTATCCTGCATGTTATTCCGCAGGAATATGCCATTGATTATCAAGAAGGCATCAAAAACCCTGTGGGACTGTCGGGTGTGCGGATGCAAGCCAAAGTACACCTGATTACCTGCCATAACGATATGGCGAAGAATATTGTTAAAGCGGTGGAGCGTTGTGGTCTGAAAGTGGACCAACTGATTTTCGCCGGTTTAGCCGCAAGTTATGCCGTATTGACCGAAGATGAACGTGAGCTGGGTGTCTGTGTGGTCGACATCGGCGGCGGTACCATGGATATGGCGGTTTATACCGGTGGGGCGTTGCGCCACACCAAAGTTATCCCTTACGCCGGGAACGTGGTCACCAGCGATATTGCGTATGCCTTCGGCACACCGCCTACAGATGCGGAAGCGATTAAAGTTCGACACGGCTGTGCGCTCGGGTCGATAGTCAGCAAGGACGAAAGTGTAGAAGTGCCAAGTGTTGGCGGACGCCCTCCCCGTAGTCTGCAAAGACAGACGCTCGCTGAGGTTATAGAACCACGCTACACCGAACTGCTGAATTTAGTTAATGACGAGATTTTACAATTGCAGGAGCAATTACGTCAGCAAGGCGTGAAGCACCATCTGGCAGCCGGTATCGTGCTGACAGGCGGAGCGGCACAGATTGATGGATTGGCGGAATGCGCACAACGGGTATTTCATGCCCAGGTTCGTATCGGTCAACCGCTCAATATCACCGGGCTGACGGATTATGCGCAGGAACCTTATTACTCCACTGCTGTTGGGTTGTTGCACTACGGTAAAGAATCTCACCTCAGTGGTGAGTCAGAAGTGGAAAAACGTGTCTCAGTGGGCAATTGGTTTAAACGTATCAATAGCTGGCTGAGAAAAGAGTTTTAATGTTTAAACAAAGAGATCATGCTGAACATATTTTTTGATCTCGAAGCGACAGGCACAAAACGGAGAGAAACTATGTTTGAACCTATGGAACTAACCAATGACGCGGTGATTAAAGTCATCGGCGTCGGTGGTGGCGGTGGTAATGCCGTCGAACACATGGTGCGCGAGCGCATCGAAGGTGTTGAATTCTTCGCCGTTAATACAGACGCTCAGGCGCTACGTAAAACGGCTGTTGGCCAAACCATCCAGATTGGTAGCGGTATTACCAAAGGTTTGGGTGCTGGCGCGAACCCGGAAGTGGGTCGCAATTCAGCTGAAGAAGACCGTGAAGCTCTGCGTGCAGCCCTTGAAGGCGCAGACATGGTCTTCATCGCCGCAGGCATGGGCGGTGGTACCGGTACGGGTGCTGCTCCTGTGGTTGCTGAAGTGGCAAAAGAACTGGGTATTCTGACAGTTGCTGTGGTTACTAAGCCTTTCAATTTTGAAGGCAAGAAACGCATGGCATTCGCTGAGCAGGGTATTGCTGAACTGTCCAAGCATGTGGACTCACTGATCACTATTCCGAACGATAAGTTGTTAAAAGTTCTGGGTCGTGGCATCTCTTTACTGGATGCATTCGGTGCAGCTAACGACGTATTAAAAGGCGCTGTTCAGGGTATCGCCGAGTTGATTACCCGCCCAGGCCTGATGAACGTCGACTTTGCTGACGTGCGCACTGTCATGTCCGAAATGGGTTATGCCATGATGGGCTCAGGTGTGGCTTGCGGTGAAGATCGTGCTGAAGAAGCCGCAGAAATGGCGATTTCCAGCCCGTTGCTGGAAGATATCGACCTGTCTGGCGCTCGCGGCGTGTTGGTCAACATCACTGCCGGTTTCGATTTGCGTTTGGATGAATTCGAAACCGTGGGTAATACCATCCGTGCATTCGCGTCCGACAATGCGACCGTGGTTATCGGTACATCGTTAGACCCGGAAATGAACGACGAACTGCGCGTAACTGTGGTTGCAACCGGTATCGGCATGGATAAACGCCCTGAAATTACGCTGGTTACCAACAAGCAGACACAGCCTGTTATGGACCACCGTTACCAGCAGCATGGCATGTCACCTTTACCTCAGGAAGTTAAACCTGCGGCTAAAGTGGTCAATGATCCAACTGCTCAAACCAATAAAGAGCCCGATTATTTGGATATTCCGGCATTTTTGCGTAAGCAAGCCGATTAATTTCCGAAAATATTGGAATCTCCGCTCTTTGTGCTAAACTGTCCCGCCGATCTTATTATAAGCTAGGTCGGTAGGATGGATAACATTGCGAGATAAAACGATGATCAAACAAAGGACATTAAAACGTATTGTTCAGGCGACTGGCGTCGGTTTGCACACCGGTAAGAAAGTCACACTGACAATGCGACCCGCGCCGGCTAATACCGGGGTCATCTATCGTCGCACTGACTTGAATCCACCGGTTGATTTCCCGGCAGATGCAAAATCCGTGCGTGATACCATGCTCTGTACTTGCCTGGTCAATGAGCATGACGTGCGTATTTCTACTGTTGAGCATCTCAACGCTGCGCTGGCAGGGTTAGGGATTGATAACATTATTATTGAAGTTAACGCTCCCGAAGTGCCGATCATGGACGGTAGTGCCAGTCCATTCGTGTACTTGCTGTTAGATGCGGGTATCGAAGAGTTAAACTCGGCGAAGAAATTCCTGCGTCTGAAAGAGACTGTGCGGGTTGAAGACGGTGATAAATGGGCTGAATTGTCTCCATTCAATGGATTCCGTTTAGATTTCACCATTGATTTTAATCACCCGGCGATTGACGCCAGTACGCAGCGCTACCGTTTAGATTTCTCGGCCGATTCATTCGTCCGTCAAATCAGCCGTGCGCGTACATTTGGTTTCATGCGTGATATCGAATATTTACAGTCCCGTGGTTTGTGCCTGGGCGGTAGTTTCGATTGTGCCATCGTGGTAGATGATTACCGCGTATTAAACGAAGATGGTCTGCGCTTCGAAGATGAGTTTGTTCGTCACAAAATGCTGGACGCCATTGGCGACCTGTTTATGTGTGGCCATAATATTATTGGCGCATTTACTGCGTTCAAATCGGGTCATGCCTTGAATAACAAGCTGTTGCAGGCAGTTCTTGCCAAGCAAGAAGCCTGGGAATTTGTGACGTTCCAAGACGAAGCCGAAATGCCACTGGCATTTAAAGCTCCGTCTACAGTATTAGCTTACTAAACTTATTTATCACTTTTGGTTGTGCTGGCACTCTCTCCGGCCAGCGCAGCCAATCGTTCCAATATTGTCCTCAGTTTTTCAGGGCTACGGCTCGCTAATCCTCTTAATTCCTTAGCGCTTTCCAAACTTAAATGACGCACGGGTGCTGATTTCTCAGTATTTCCCGATGATTTTGCGGCATCTTGTGTCATGTTATGACCGCTGGACATTAACGACGGATTAATCCTGATGTCGATTGAAGACAATGATGGTAGAATTTGCGCTCGTAGTGCTGAGAGCAACGCAGGCTGTTCATAACGTAAGCGCATTAACCAGCTTGCGTTTGCAGTCTCCAGCACCAAAACACTCTGTCGATAGTTTGCGACACGGCACCACGGCTGCAACTGTGAAGGGAGCAATCCTTTTACCGCACGGTTAAGTTTTAACAGTGCAGTAGCACGTTGTTGTACGTTATGCAGCGGTCCATTTTCTGCTGCAATCGCATCATCGAACAGAATATCTAATAATTGTGGGCGGCTTTCACGCATTGACAAGGCTCCGGCGGATTTTAAACTCGTGATCGGTATTCTAAATCGTTGGCGACAATTTGGCAGACGTTATTTCTGGCCGCATCTCCTGTTGGGGATGGTAGCGGCGAGTCTTGGCGTGCCATCAAACCTGTCTGGCGTTCCTGATCAAGCCGCAATACCGAACACATCATCAAGCCAAAGCCGTCAGAATCACGGTGCGACAAACTTTAGTAGTTTGGCATTACTGCATGATATGCATCGTCGCCCTTCATTCAGCGTAGATTACTGGCAACAGCATGCACTGCGCACGGTTATTCGTCACCTCTCTTTTGCTCTGGCACCTCAAGCGGCTTATGCGCGAGTACAGGAAGTCGCAGCAGATGAGCAGGCCCAGCCATCACAAATTCAGCAACTTGCCTTGCTGGATACACTGAACGCGCTACTGACACATGAATTTAAGCCACCCACAATAATTCGTTATACCGAACAGGTTAAACGCCCGGTTCTTTCGTTATATAAACCGGGACTTTGGCTTGCACAAGTACAAGGTATTCGTGCCGGGCCTGCCAATTTAAGCTAATGACTCTTCTTAATTTATCCCAATTTTATACAACCTTTGGCCGCCGGTTTGGTGGTTTTGTAAGAGATATAAAGAATTATGCTAATTAAATTATTAACCAAAGTTTTTGGCAGCCGTAACGACCGTACTCTGCGCCGTATGCGTAAAGTGGTTGATCTGATCAGCCGTATGGAACCGGAAATCGAAAAACTGACCGACGCCGAATTGCGTGCCAAAACGGATGAATTCCGTGAGCGCCTAGCGAAGGGCGAAGTGCTGGAAAATCTGATCCCTGAAGCTTTTGCCGTGGTACGTGAATCAAGTAAACGTGTGTTCGGTATGCGTCACTTCGATGTACAGCTGCTCGGCGGTATGGTACTGAACGAACGTTGCATCGCAGAAATGCGTACCGGTGAAGGTAAAACATTGACGGCAACGCTGCCAGCTTACCTGAATGCGCTGAGTGGCCGTGGTGTTCATGTGGTTACGGTCAACGACTATTTGGCTCAACGTGACGCTGAAAATAACCGTCCATTATTCGAGTTTTTGGGCCTGAGTGTCGGTATCAACTTGCCAAATATGGCCGCTCCAGCGAAGCGTGCAGCTTATGCTGCGGATATCACTTACGGTACTAACAACGAATTTGGTTTTGACTATCTGCGCGATAACATGGCGTTCAGCCCAGAAGAACGTGTGCAGCGCAAACTGCATTACGCACTGGTGGATGAGGTTGACTCCATCTTGATCGATGAAGCCCGTACTCCACTGATCATTTCAGGCCCAGCGGAAGACAGTTCCGAAATGTATATTCGGGTTAACAAGCTGATTCCAAAACTGATTCGTCAGGAAAAAGAAGATTCAGATAGCTTTCAGGGTGAAGGCCACTTCTCCGTTGATGAGAAATCGCGTCAGGTGCATTTGACCGAACGCGGTTTGATCAAAATCGAAGAAATGCTGGTCGAAGCGGGCATCATGGAAGAAGGCGAGTCCTTGTACTCTCCGGCTAACATTATGCTGATGCATCACGTCACCGCAGCTCTGCGTGCGCACGTACTGTTCACCCGCGATGTTGATTATATTGTCAAAGACGGCGAAGTGATCATCGTTGACGAACATACCGGGCGTACCATGCAAGGTCGCCGCTGGTCAGATGGTTTGCACCAGGCAGTTGAAGCCAAAGAAGGCGTAGAAATTCAGAACGAAAACCAGACGCTGGCTTCTATCACTTTCCAGAATTACTTCCGTCTTTATGAAAAACTGGCGGGTATGACCGGTACAGCAGATACCGAAGCATTCGAATTTAGCTCCATTTATAAGCTCGATACCATTGTGGTGCCAACCAACCGCCCTATGATCCGTAAGGACCTGGCTGATTTGGTCTATATGACCGAACAGGAAAAGATTGGCGCAATTATCGAAGATATCCGTGAGCGTACTGCCAATGGCCAGCCGGTGTTGGTGGGGACTATCTCGATTGAGAAATCAGAAGTGGTATCTGCTGAATTAACGAAAGCGGGTATTGAACACAAAGTTCTGAACGCCAAATTCCATGCTATGGAAGCTGAAATCGTTTCCCAGGCAGGGCAACCGGGGGCGGTCACTATCGCCACCAACATGGCGGGTCGCGGTACTGACATTGTGTTGGGTGGTAGCTGGCAGAGTGAGATTGCCTTACTGGAAGACCCAACTGAAGACCAAATTGCGGCCATTAAAGCCGCGTGGCAGATTCGTCATGATGCGGTATTAGCATCAGGTGGTCTGCACATTATCGGTACTGAGCGCCATGAATCACGTCGTATCGATAACCAGTTGCGTGGTCGTGCTGGCCGTCAGGGTGATGCGGGTTCTTCACGCTTCTACCTGTCAATGGAAGATGCCTTAATGCGTATTTTTGCCTCTGACCGTGTGTCTGGCATGATGCGTAAATTGGGGATGAAACCCGGCGAAGCCATTGAGCATCCTTGGGTTACCAAGGCGATTGCCAACGCACAGCGTAAAGTTGAAAGCCGTAACTTCGATATTCGTAAGCAATTGCTGGAATATGATGATGTGGCCAGTGACCAACGTCGCGCCATCTACAGCCAGCGTAACGAATTGCTGGATGTGGCCGATGTTAGCGAAACCATTAACAGCATCCGTGAAGATGTATTCAAAACGGTTATCGATAGCTACATTCCAACCCAGTCTCTGGAAGAAATGTGGGATATTGAAGGCTTGGAGCAGCGTCTGAAAAATGATTTCGACCTGGACATGCCTATTGCTCAATGGCTGGAAGATGAACCACAACTGCACGAAGAAACTTTACGTGAACGCATTCTTCAACTGGCGATTGCTGATTATCAGCGTAAAGAAGAAGTGGTTGGTTTTGACATGATGCGTAGCTTCGAAAAAGGTGTGATGTTACAAACACTTGATTCGTTGTGGAAAGAGCATTTGGCGGCAATGGATTACCTGCGTCAGGGCATCCATTTACGTGGTTATGCGCAAAAAGATCCTAAACAGGAATATAAGCGTGAATCCTTCGCGATGTTTGCTGCCATGTTGGAATCACTGAAATATGAAGTGATCAGCGTGCTGAGTAAAGTACAGGTGCGGATGCCAGAAGAAGTGGAAGCACTGGAAGTACAGCGCCGTGAAGAAGCGGAACGTTTGGCTAAACAGCAGCAACTAAGCCATGAGTCTGATAATAGTGCGTTGATGTCTCAAGAAGAAGCTAGTGTTGCAGCCAGTCTGGAGCGCAAAGTTGGGCGTAACGACCCGTGCCCATGTGGTTCAGGCAAGAAATTCAAACAGTGTCACGGCCGCCTACAGTAATATTTTAGGTAACCGTTAATACTGATAATGAGGGCGGCTTAAAAACCGCCCTTTATTTTGACTTTTTTGCCACCTACTTAGGGTTTAGGGGGTAACTTGGGGGATGGCGCAAGCCTGCATTTATACCCAGATCAGGAGAAAAGAATTGAAACATTTACAGATTGCGGTAGGGATTATTCGTAACGCCCAGCAGGAAATTTTTATTACTCAGCGCGCAGCTGATTCTCATATGGCTGGTTTTTGGGAGTTCCCTGGCGGCAAGATTGAAGCGGGTGAAACACCGGAAGTCGCACTAAAACGGGAACTGCTGGAAGAAACTGGCATTGTGGTGCAGAACGCAAATTTACTTAATGTGTTAGAACACACTTTTACTGATCGCATCGTGACGTTACGTTTTTATATGGTGGACGCGTGGGATGGTGAACCCTTTGGCCGTGAAGGGCAACCCATGCGCTGGGTGAAACAAGCAGAACTGCTAGCTGATGATTTCCCACCAGCAAATGCCGAAATTATCGAGCTGTTGACAACATAGCGTTGGCGGGTGGATAGCTTAATTTGAGTGGAGCAAAATACGGATTGCTCCACTTGGTGATGCGGTGATCAGCGTGTCAGAGGATCTTCCTCACTCCATTCATCACTGTCAGATAACTCGCCACTACTGGAAATTCGTTTTTCTTCGTCGGCCCACTCACCTAAATCAATTAGTTGGCAGCGTTTGCAACAAAACGGGCGATAGGGGCTTTGTTCACCCCAGATAACGATTTTCGCGCAAGTGGGGCAATTAACCTCTATTTCTTCTAAGTCCATATTCTCTCCTAAAATCTATTCACACCCTTTATTTTGAATTTATTGGGTATGACAATTGCCACATCAGCAGCAGGCTAATTCAAATGATAAGCGGGCCGGGACGGTGCCATTTTCGCTATCGAGAGGTAAGAAGCGAATGGCATAGCGTGTCTTGTGACCAGAAACCTGTGGGTATAGTTGTACGTCTAATGGCAAGCGTAATCTCAATAGATCAGCACCTTCGGCATTATCTTGAAAAAAACCATTCAAGCTAATTTGTGACCGTAACGGGCCCGATTGGCGAATTAAATCTAAGATAATGGTTAGCGATTGATTGAGCGGTGCCAGACTAGCGAGCAACTTATCGATGTGTTGGTTACGCTGTTCCTGAGGCTGGTGCAGCCAGGTGTGTAAGGTGGGTAAATCAAAACTACAGCAGCCGCCGGGGATACTCAGACGCTGGCGAACAACGCTGATTAAGCGATCTTCTTTTAGTGACTGCCCAATACGTGGCGCGGACATTAAAACTGTTGCATGGTTTTTTAGCTTTCTGCGCAAAGAATCTATCAGCGACATATCAACGCCAGGCATCTCGGCCCACTGCTGTAATTTTTGTTGTTGACGCTCCAGCTCTTTTAGCAGGTCAGTTCTGACCTCCCCACGCTCAAGAACATCAATTAAATCAGATGCGGTACGGAAAAATGTGAGTGCGGTGGCAATGTTGTCTAGTGAACGCTGGCTTTGTAATTGTTGTAATAAAAATTCCATTCTGAGCCAGGTGCGCATTTTTTCATTGAGCGGATGTTCAAAAAGTATTGTTGAGGTGAGGTCACTCATCGATGTAGATCCTGTTGGGCCGCTGCTGCCAAGTTTAAATACTGTTGGTGCAAGGAAGCAACACGCGGGGCGATCATGTGTGGATCGCCGCTATTGTCAATAATGTCATCAGCACAGGCCAGCCGTTGTTGCCGGGAAACCTGTGATGCTAAAATATATTCTGCCTGTTGGCGAGTAATACCATCCCGGTCTATGGTTCGAGCGAGTTGTATTTCAGGCGCTACATCTACTACTAACACACGATTAGCACGCTGATGTAAACCATTTTCAACCAACAGAGGGACAACCCAAAGTGCATAAGGTTTATCAATACTGGCTAATTGGCGCTGAGTTTCTTGCTGAATCAGTGGATGCAGCAATGAATTTAACCATGCTTTTTCCTCTGGCTCACTGAAAATTTTGCGGCGCAATGCGCCCCGGTTCAACCAACCATCAGCTTGCAAAATAGTATTGCCATAACGGGATGCAATGGTAGATAACGCTGCTGTGCCCGGCTCAACTATCTGACGGGCAATAATATCAGCATCAACCAGCGGGACACCCAAATGGGCAAATGCATTTGCAACGGTACTTTTCCCGCTACCAATTCCACCGGTGAGAGCCACAATATAGGTCATTGCCTGGCCTTACCTACTGTTATTCGATGGCTGAATTGTATCTGAAAGCACAGGGGAAGGCATAGCGTGGAATGCATTCTATCTGGGGATGGAGAAATAAGTTGTACAGGAAATAAGTAAACAGCCCGGCTGATAAATAAAGATGTCACCAGTGATATTCAGGTAATTTGTGGGATTGTAGCGTAAATAAAGGTGGATTCGCAGTCTTGTCGTAGAATTATTCATGCGTATGATAGCTTCACTGGGATGGCGTGATTTACGCCCGATCACATTTTGCGATCTATCGCCAATAACCAGGAAATTATAAGTCATGCGTATTGAAGAAGGTTTGAAATTAGGCTTTAAAGATGTATTAATCCGCCCTAAACGCTCAACACTGAAAAGCCGCTCTGAAGTGAGCCTGGAACGTCAGTTTACTTTCAAACATTCAGGTTGGAATTGGTCCGGTGTGCCTATCATTGCCGCTAATATGGATACTGTTGGCACCTTCCGCATGGCCGAAGTTCTGGCTTCATTTGATGTTCTTACCGCAGTCCATAAACATTACACGGTTGAACAGTGGAGCGATTTTGTTAAACGAGTTCCTGAATCTGTCTTACGCCATGTCATGGTGTCGACTGGCACGTCTTCTGCCGATTTCGACAAAATGAAGCAAATTCTGGCGTTATCTCCGGCACTGAAATTCATCTGCATCGATGTGGCTAATGGCTACTCTGAACATTTCGTCTCCTTCCTGCAAAAAGCCCGTGAAGCCTGCCCGGACAAAGTGATTTGTGCAGGTAATGTGGTGACTGGCGAGATGGTAGAAGAGCTTATCCTTTCTGGTGCTGATATTGTTAAGGTGGGTATTGGCCCTGGTTCGGTTTGTACTACGCGAGTCAAGACCGGTGTGGGTTATCCGCAGTTATCTGCCGTAATTGAGTGTGCTGACGCAGCCCACGGCTTAGGTGGACAGATTGTCAGTGATGGCGGTTGCTCAGTACCGGGTGATGTTGCGAAAGCGTTCGGTGGTGGTGCTGATTTCGTGATGCTGGGCGGGATGCTGGCAGGGCATGACGAGTGCGAAGGCCGCGTCGTTGAAGAGAATGGCGAGAAGTTCATGCTGTTCTACGGTATGAGTTCAGAGTCTGCCATGAAGCGCCATGTCGGTGGTGTTGCTGAATATCGCGCCGCAGAAGGCAAAACCGTTAAGTTGCCACTTCGTGGGCCGGTAGAAAATACAGTGCGCGATATCATGGGTGGCCTACGTTCTGCCTGTACTTATGTGGGTGCATCACACTTGAAAGAGCTGACTAAACGCACCACCTTTATCCGCGTAGCGGAGCAAGAGAACCGAGTGTTTGGTAGTAACTAATTACTGATTCAGAAGGGCGTTATTTAACGCCCTTTTTCGAAATTCGCCTCTAATACAGAATTGTCCTCAGTTAGCTGTTTTAACCTATAACATCGCCTAGTTGGAATATGGGTAAATACATTGCGATCACTAAAACCCCCACGATACTGCCAATGACTAGCATCAGCAGAGGTTCCAGCATTTGTGTGAGATTATCAGCCAAATCCTGTGTTTGCTGTTGATGCCAATTAGCCAACTTTCCCAGTAGAACATCCAACGCACCAGATTCTTCGCCTACTCGAACCAACTGCTGGCATAGAGCTGGGAATAAATGATGTTGGGCAAGGGTGGTATAGAGTGGAGCACCCTGGCTTATCTGTTTTTGAATCTGTTTTAATGCTTGCTGATATGTATCATTAGTTATGGTGAGAGCCGCCGCTTTTAATCCTGCGACCAGTGGTAATCCAGCTTGTTGTGTAATCGCTAATGTTTGAAAAATCTGGCTCAGGCAACTTCCACGTATTAATGGAGAAATGAAAGGAAGGCGTAGGAGAAGCCTTTGTTCCAATAACTGCCAGTGAGGTTGTTTTTGGCGTAGATAACAATAACCAATACATAATATTGCAAGTAACAGAGCAATATAGGGGCCGTAAAGCGTAATAAATGCCGATATGAAAAGCAGACCCGCAGTCAGCGCCGGTAATGGTGTATCAAATGATTGATAAATTTGTGCAAACTCAGGAAGAACCATGACCAGCATCACAACAGCGACTACCAACGCAATAATGCAAACAAATACCGGGTATTTCAGCGCTTTTATCACTTTCTTTTGTAATTTTTGCTGCTGCTCCTGATATTGAACTAACTGAGTACAGCACTGTTCAAGATTACCGGTAAGCTCCCCCATCGCTATCACTGGTGGATATAATCGGGGAAACGTTTGTGGGTAATGTTCCATTGCTTCAGACAATGGTTTTCCCTGCGCAACTAACTGACTTATCTCGTGTAATAAGCAACGCCACGGTAATGCATCCATCTCTTTGGCTAAGAGTTGTAAGCTATTGACCAAGGGTAGACCGGCTTGAAGTAAAGTGGCTAACTGGCGGGTAACGGTAATCAAACGTTCCCCTTGCCAATATCGAATTGATAAGTGTTTTCCACTTTTTACACTTAATGGCTGTAACCCATGCTGGAACATATATTCATAGACACTATTTTTTTCTGCCGCCAGTATTGCCCCTGTTTGCAATTGCCCTTTGGTTGTCATCGCTTTCCAGTGGAATAAACGACTTTTTATCATAGGGTTACCTCCTCTTCAGTCAGGGCGGTGACAACACGATTAATCTCATCAAGAGTCGTGATTCCCTCCTCGACTAAAGTCAGGCCTGCGCAAAGTAATGTTATCTGCTCTTGTTCGTGGGCTATCTGTACCAGTTGTGATGGGCTGACATTATTGAGCAACGCATGTTGAATTTTTGGGGTTACATTTAACATTTCGTAAATCCCGGTCCGTCCATAATAGCCGGCACAGCAATGCTCACATCCCACCGCCAGATAATGCTGTAAGGGCGCGGTTCTGATTTTGGTTGGTGGCTGAAAGGGAGAGGGAGAGGGTTGACGGCAATGTAAACATAAACGGCGAACCAGTCTTTGTGCGATAACCAGTTTCAGGCTGGAGGCGATCAAATGGCGATCCACTCCCATTTGAGTCAGGCGTATCAAGGTTTCAGCTGTTGAGTTGGTATGTAAGGTTGAAAGTACTAAATGCCCTGTTTGGGCGGCTTTTACTGCTATCTCAGCGGTTTCGTTATCACGGATTTCACCGACCATAATGACGTCAGGGTCTTGTCGTAATATCGCCCGTAATACTCGAGAGAAATCCAACCCTATCTTGCTGTTAGTCTGCGTTTGGTTAATGCCATCAACGGGGATCTCAATAGGGTCTTCAACACTACAGATATTTCTATATGGCTGATTAAGTCGAGCCAGGCTGCAATAGAGTGTTATGGTTTTACCGCTCCCTGTCGGCCCTGTGACCAGAATTAAACCCTGAGGAGACGATAGCGCCTGCGTTAATTGTTGTTGGGCTGATGTTGTTAGCCCCAAGGCTTCCAACTTGGGTTGTTGTTGCATATTAAGTATTCGCAACACAATTTTCTCCCCATGCTGCATGGGGAGTGTGGCTATTCTCATGGAATAACGAGCCGTTCCGAGCTGCAAAGTGAGCTGGCCATCTTGCGGTAATCGCCTTTCAGCGATATTCAGTTTGGCCATAACTTTGAGACAACTGCTGATACGATCGGCTAATTCTACATCAGGAGGCGTGGATTCATGTAACACCCCATCTATCCTGAAGCGAACACGGTAGTGATGCTGATAAGGTTCAAAATGGATGTCTGATGCACGTTTCTGAATCGCTAAACTGAGCGTTTGCGTTATAAATTGAATAACAGGTACATCGCTTTCACTATCCAGCGATGTTTCATCCCAATTCTGCAACGGTGGTGTTGGCGTTTTGCCAATGGGTTGCTCAAGCTCATTTACATAGGCATTTTCTCTATTTTTCACTCTGTTACTTAAGTGGGCTTTAGCCGCGGATTCCAGGTGCAACGATTGTTCAATTTTGGCTTCCGGCCAATATTCCACGGCTATTTTACGCCCACATGTAAAACGCAGTGCAGTCAGTAATTCCTCTTTCACCGCCTCCGAAGAGGCGATAGAAAGACATTTCCGATCAAGTTTTAGTGCGACTACTCGATAGCGGCGGCAGAGTGTGTGCAATTCATCGCTGATTATTTCGCGAGGAAGTATGAGCCGGTCTGTCATTTTGATTATTCCTTATCATCAAATCGGAATACTGCTTTGCAGCTATCCGTTATACCGCTGTCCGTTGCGGTACATGTTTTTTCCCACACCAAATTACCATCGCTGTTTTTGGTTGGTGATAGTGCGAGAGTCAGCCCTGTCAGAGTATTTTGCCCTGTAAGGGTAATCACGCCCTTTGCGACACTCACGGCGCTGACATAACGCGATGACTGCCCAGCCGGGATCCCATGACTACTTGCGTTACAGTTATCCAGATTTGCTTGTTCCAAAGAGCAAAGCTCTATTGCCATTTTGTAAGGAACGATAGTTTGCAGCATATCGGTCAGCGCCGCTTTTTGGATATAACGCTGATAGGACGGAATACCGACACCACTGAGGACAGCAATGATAGCGATCGCAACCATCAGTTCAATTAATGTAAAACCCTTTTGATTAGCCATTTAGCACTCTCCTTGAGTATGAAAAAACGAGGTCAGGGTGCCGTAGTTAAATTGACAATAACAGAAGGATTACATTGAGTTGCGAGGCGTACTGTCGGATATTTTAGTTGTTGCAGAGGAGACACAGATAACTTCGGCGGCGCTCGCAAAACTGAACCAGAATCAAGTTATTGTTATGGTCCGCCGAAGATAATTTGATAGGCTTACTGGAAACGCATTGAGAGGTCTAAAGCCGTAACATGTTTGGTTAGCGCTCCGACTGAGATGAAGTCGATACCGGTTTCAGCATAACTGCGCAGGGTTTCCAACGTGACATTGCCTGAGACTTCCAATTGTGCACTGCCTTGTGTTTTGGTCCGTTCATCGCGCATTTTTACAGCATCGCGCATCATGGGAATAGTGAAGTTATCCAACATTACGATGTCAGCACCCGCATCCAATGCCTGCTGCAGCTCATCAAGGGATTCAACTTCAACTTCTACCGGGACATCGGCATGTATCCAAAATGCTTTAGCAACTGCGTCTTTGATAGAACCGGCTGCAATAATGTGATTTTCCTTGATAAGGAAAGCATCAGATAAACCGAGGCGGTGATTATTACCTCCACCGCAGAGAACGGCGTACTTCAACGCGGTGCGCAATCCAGGGAGGGTTTTTCGGGTATCGAGTAATTGGGTGTGCAGCCCAGCGAGTTCGGCAACATAGCGACTCACTTCTGTTGCAACGCCTGATAGAGTTTGCACGAAGTTAAGTGCGGTGCGTTCGCCGGTGAGCAGGATACGGGCAGGGCCAGTCAGCTTGCAAAGCCGCTGATTCGCCGCCAGTTTATCGCCATCATTAACTAGCCACTCAACTGACACCGTGGCCCCAAGTTGGATAAATACTTCATTCAGCCAGCGTTGACCACAAAAGATACCGTTTTCACGGGTAATGATAGTGGCAGTGGCTTGAGTCTCTGCGGGGAGCAATTGTGCTGTGAGGTCGCGGTCTGGGTTGACCTCGCCACCGAGATCTTCACTCAGAGCCTGAGCAACAGTAAAAGGGATATCACGTTGAATTCGTTCCAATAGCTCGGCGCGGCGGCTGTCGGCATTGTAGCTGCGGGTCGGCATATAAAACTCCGAAATGGCGGATAGATAGTCGTCTAAACATGCTACTCTGTTGCTGGCTGAAGTGCCATCAAAGAGCCGGTTGAATTGTACTATTTAGGGGCTTAGACAAACTATGCAGTTAGAAAACCACTGGCAGTTAGACAATGGCTGGATCTCCGGTGTGAAGCGGGTGGTTTCCCCGCATTTTGATAAGCGACCAGAAGGCGAAGCTCCTTCTCTGCTGGTGATTCATAATATCAGTTTGCCCCCTGGCGAGTTCGGTGGCCCTTATATCGATCAACTGTTCACTGGCACGCTCAAAGCCGATGAGCATCCCTACTTTGCCGATATAGTTCACTTACGTGTTTCAGCCCATTGTCTGATTCGCCGTGATGGTGAGATTATTCAATATGTTCCGTTTGATAAACGCGCCTGGCATTCGGGTGTTTCATCATTTGCCGGTCGTGAACGTTGCAACGATTTCTCTATTGGGATCGAACTGGAAGGGACTGATGTATTACCGTTTACCCCTGAACAATATCAGAGCCTGAGCGAGATAAGCGCCTTGCTGCTTGCCCATTACCCGATAACCGTAGAGCGGGTGACGGGCCACAGTGATATTGCTCCCGAGCGTAAAACTGACCCCGGCCCAGCTTTTGACTGGGTACGGTATCGACAAAGTGTGGCAGGGCTACCGGCATCATCATAATGTCGATTTCTTAATTAGTCAGAGGTTTATGGTTGAATGCTCGCCTGTCTATAGCCTCTTCTGATACTGTTGTATCTATAATGCCGGGAGGCGGATGTTCTGTTTCGGGGCTGGTTAAGTGCAAAGGGAGAATAAGAGCTAATGACACTGTTTACGCTGTTGCTGGTGCTGGCATGGGAGCGCTTATTTAAACTGGGCGAACACTGGCAGTTAGATCACCGCCTTGAAGTCGTATTTGCGCGTTTACATCGGTTTTCGTTAGGGCAAACCATGTTGCTGACCGCTGTATGGATGGGGCTGGTATGGCTGGTTTTACGATTACTGCAAAATATCCTGTTTGGTTTCCCTCTGTTACTGATGTGGATATTAATCTGCCTGTTATGTATCGGGGCGGGCGGCATTCGTAAACACTATCGCGCGTATTTGAAAGCGGCGCGGCAGGGTGATGTTCATGCCACGGATAAAATGGCAGAAGAGTTGGCGTTAATTCATGGTTTACCTCTGGATAGCACCGAGAAAACCAGGTTAGAATCCTTACAAAATGCTTTATTGTGGATAAACTTCCGTTACTACTTAGCGCCAATCTTCTGGTTTGTTGTTTGCGTTAACTATGGCCCGGTGGCATTAGCGGGTTATGCCATGTTGCGTGGCTACCAAACCTGGCTTGCACGTCATCAAACACCATTACAGCGATCTCAATCCGGTATTGACAGTATATTGCATTGGTTAGACTGGATACCCGTAAGATTAGTTGGAGTGGCCTATGCCTTATTAGGGCACGGCGAAAGGGCGCTACCTGCTTGGTTTGCTTCATTGGGTGACTTCCGCTCTTCGCAATTTCAGGTGCTGGTTCAATTAGCGCAGTATTCGTTGGCTCGGGAACCTCATTTGGATTCGGTACAAACACCAAGAGCCGCTGTCTCTTTAGCGCGAAAAGTAACGCTGACGGTGATTGTTGTGGTCGCGTTATTAACGATTTATGGTGCGCTGGTTTAGTCAATGGGATGTTTTTCGGGTTTATAGCGCTGGTAATGATTTATCAGCCTTTTAATGCAATTTCTTAGTATGAATTATTTCTATTTTTTCTTACTAATGAATCTTAGTCACTATTCCAATGTGGAATTAATTTTTTACCATTATTAATCAATGTATTGAGCTGGTTTTATTTGTGTTTATCTGCGATTGACAATCTGACGTCTAATCTGTCTACGTTATATATTTCCTCTTTGGAAAACTTCTGACTTTAAGTTTTACATCTGTACCATCCTCTGATTTTAATAGTTCGATTAAATTCCGAGCTATTCCTTTTTATGATTTTTCTATTTGCCATATCATTTGCCTGACCAATTTCTATTGGCTTATTTGCCCATGCGTTACTCAACTTATTTTAATCTGTATTTATATTTTAAATTGATTTGAATTAATGCGGGTTTGATTATGCCAATAACAAATCAGGAATATTATAATGAGTTCAATTTTTAAAGGTATAGGACGTTACTTAGGCAGTGGCTTTATCAAGAAAACCATTGCCTATGCGCAAATTTTTTTACAAATATTATTAAGCACACTTCCACTGTATTCGATGAGTTTCAGCACTCAGGCGAACAGTGATATTACGAAAAAAACAGTGCTTTTTAAGCGACTTTATACGCTCACTCCAACCGATACACTTGAATCGGTGGCATCAAACTATGGCTTATCTGTGGATGAGCTTTGGGCGTTAAACATCAATTTATATAATAACCGCAGTGCTTTTGACGCAGTCAAGTACGGTGCGGTTGTTTATATTCCTAACCAAGAAGAAGAGCAACAAGCGACGCAGCAAGCCTCTATGGTTGCTTCTCATTTGTCACAGGTTGGGAATTCGTTAAGCAGCGAGGACCGCGTAGGTACATTCTCTCGTTTAGCTAAGGGGATGTTGTTATCTTCCACGGCAAAAACAGTCGAGGAATGGTTAGGCCATATCGGTCAAGCCCAGGTTAAATTGCAAGCTGACGATAAGAATGACTTCAGTGGTTCAGAAGTGGATTTATTTATTCCCCTTTATGACCAACCTGAGAAGTTAGCCTTCAGCCAGTTTGGTTTTCGTCGTATTGATCAACGCAATATTATGAATATTGGGTTGGGGCAACGCCATTATGTATCTGACTGGATGTTCGGTTATAACATTTTCTTTGATCAACAAATATCAGGCAATGCTCATCGGCGCGTAGGGTTCGGCGGCGAATTGGCGCGGGATTACGTTAAGCTTTCGGCGAACAGTTATCATCGCTTGGGTGGCTGGAAGAATTCAACTCGGTTGGAAGATTATGACGAGCGAGCGGCTAATGGCTATGATATTCGCACAGAAGCCTATTTACCTCATTACCCGCAGTTAGGCGGGAAACTGATGTATGAGCAATACTTCGGCAACGAAGTTGCCTTGTTTAGCATTAATGAACGGCAGAAAAACCCATCAGCATTAACTGCTGGTGTGAGCTATACCCCAATTCCACTGGTGAGCTTAGGTCTTGATCACACGATTGGTAATGGTGGGAAAAATAAAACCGGCTTGAATTTAGCCGTTAATTACGAAATAAATACGCCTTGGCAGAAGCAGATAGATCCCGCGGCAGTACAAGCGACCCGGACTCTGGCAGGTAGCCGTATGGATTTGGTCGATCGCAATAACAATATCGTGCTGGAATACCGTAAGCAGCAGGTAGTGACATTAAATTTACCTGAAAAAATCAGTGGGAAAGAGGCACAGGTCTTACCGATAAATTATACCTTTAATGCCCGTCATGGTTTGGATCGTATCGAGTGGGATGCCGCCGATGTGATTCAGGCCGGTGGGCAAGTGAGCAGTCAGGGCAATTTGGCCTATCACGTCGCTTTGCCGCCTTATATTGACGGTGCGGCGAATGCTTATGTATTAAGCGGTCGTGCGGTTGATAAGAAAGGCAATTACTCTGTTTCCAGCTCAACGAATATTTACGTTACCGGCGTGAATATTAACAGTGTAAATAGTATTTCTTCATTAACACCGCCTACATTGCCAGCAAATGCAACCAGTCGTTCCATACTTCAGCTTGCATTAAAGACCGATGCAGGTAAACCGGTCAGCGGTGTTGCGGGCAATATCACTTTTGCAGTTCGCGATGTCACTGGCAATGTTCCTCGAGCCAGAAGTTTCACTCCGGTGGTGATCGGTGATGCACAGGAAATTCAGACCGGCGTTTATGAAGCTGCAGTCACCAGCGGTAGTTCGGTTGGGCGTTTTGAAATTACTCCGACGGTGCGTGGTGTTCAGCTAAATCCACTTATTCTGACCCAATCTGCCGATGCCACTACTGCGACGATTCATAGCAGCGCATCTGTTTCTATTTCTACGCCATCAATTACCACCAATGCTGCGGATAAAACCAAACTTGAAGTGCAAGTGACTGACGCATTTGGTCATCCGGTGCCGGGTGTTGAAGTGACATGGGTAAGCGATTTAAATTCGCCAGGCCTTGAGCACGTCACCAGTATTACTAACGAGCACGGTATTGCAGAAAACAATTTCAGCTCAACCGTGACAGGAACTGCCAATATTACAGTGCAAGTAGGCACTTCAACACCTGTTCAGGCGGGTGCGATTGAAATAAAGGCAGATAACAGCACCATGACGGTGAAAGCCAGTGACTTTACGGTCACGGCCACATCAGTTGTGGCTAATGGCACAGATAAAACCGTTTATAAACTGAAAGTGACGGACAAGCAGGGCAATGTTGTTCCCGCAGCCGCCGTGGAATGGTTGAGCAATATCGGTACATTCATCCAGGCTAGCCCAACGACCACCGGTGCCAATGGGGAAACCTTTATTGAACTGGTGAGTACCGAGGCAGGCACGGCTAAAGTGACCGCGACTATCGGTGGCACGCGTTATAACGCCAGTGATGTGGCCTTTATTGCCGATCGTCAAAGTGCCAAAATTACGTTACTTCCTGCGGGCAAGATTAAGGCCGCAGCCAATGATAATGATTGGATTACTCTCACAGCCAAAATTGTTGATGCGCACAATAACCCGATTAAAAATGAAGAAATTTTCTGGGGTACGCCCAGCCATAAGGTGAAGTTCAGTCCTGCTTCAGCAAAAACTCACACTAATTCTCAGGGTGAGTCAGAGATTAAAGTTGCCAGTGCTCAAGTGGGGGATGCTTCTGTTAGCGCACAGGTAGTTGCAAAGGATTTGTTAATTAACCAAGACAACCAAACGCTGACATTCAGCGCTGATACTGCTACCGCAGGTATTTCTAAATTTCTGACACCTGGCAATCAAGCGCTTATTGCCAATGGTGTGGCAACCGTCAGCTATACGGTATTAGTGGAAGACAGCAAAGGTCATATTGTGCCGAACAGTCAGGTTCTCTGGGAAACCGACTTGGGTGAATTTACTTCGTCGCAGACAACGACAACAGTGACTACTACGGATAGTAAGGGTGAAGCTAGTGTAGCACTGGCCAGTATTAAGGCGGGTTTTGCCAAGGTTAAGGCCGCGGTTAATGGGGTTCCAATTACATCATCGGCCAAGGTTGAATTTACGGCGGATAGTAGCACTGCGACCATCGCCATAACACCCGTCAATAAGCATGTTTACGTTGCTAATGGCGGCGATACCGTTACCTATAACGTTATTGTGTTAGACAAACACCACAATCCGGTTAGGGATGCAGATATAACCTGGAGTACGGTTAATAATCACGTCGTCAAGTATTCACCGGCGAGTAGCAAGACTGATTCAGATGGTAAAGCGACAGTAGCAGTAACATCCACGGCAGCCGGTAGCACTCAGGTTCAGGCAACGCTGGCTAACAATGCCACGGATCTTGCTGATCAAATTAGCTTTAATGCTGATCGCCAGACGGCAGTGATCAAGACTGTGGTGGTAAAAGGTAACAACCAGCCAGCACCTGATGGCTCTGATTTTGTCAGTTATGTAACGACAGTTGAAGATATTAACGGTAACCCGGTTAGCGGGATGATTCTAAGCTGGAACAGCAATATCAATAAGGTTACCAACCAGACCACCACCGATTCCAAAGGTATGAGTACTCAAACCATCACGGGTACACAGGCTGGTAAGGTTGAAGTTTCGGTAGCGTTAAATGAAGGTGATAATGCAAAAATTCCGGTGAAAAGTATTAATGAGGCTGAGTTTGTCGCGGTAACACCTGTTAATGCCAACTCATCCTTGTTATTACTGCCAAAGCTTATTATTGCTGATGATAAGCAAAATGCCACGCTGAAATTTACGCTGCGCGATGCTAATCACAACCCAGTTTCGGGTCTGGCGAATCAGATTAAGGTCACTCAGTCAGTAGCCAACTATGTAACAGTCGGAGCCATTGCTGAAACCACGGTAAAAGGGGTTTATGAAGCTGAGATCAAGGGCACGAAGGAAGGTACGGTGGATTTGATGGCCACAGTTACGGGCCACAATGTGAATAAAACACAACAGCTAACCTTACAGGCTGATCATTCAACTGCAAAATTACAATCAGTTACGCGAAATCAGACCACGGCTAAAGCTGACGGCAAGGAAAGTATTACTTATACCGCAACCGTGATAGATGCTTTAAATAACAAGGAACTAGCTAATGTTTCTGTAGGCTGGAGAACCGATGTTGGTGACATGGTGTCAATGACCAAAACCAATGCATCGGGTGTGACAACTGCCACCCTGACCAGCAAACAAGCCGGTAGTACCAAGGTAACGGCTATTGTCAGCAGTAACAGTGAAATAACGGCAGATGCAGTGAGCTTTATTGCCGGTGATATTTCGAAAGATCACTCAACCAGTAGTTTATCCTCTGCGGATCTGGTGGCGGATGGTGTGACTACCACCAAAGTGACGGTTAAGGTCAATGACCTCAACGGCAACCCATTAACTGGCCAGAGTGGGAAAATTAACGTCACTGCAATTGGCTTAACGGGGCTGGCTTTGCCGAGCCAATTTACTGAAGGGCCTGACGGTGTGTATAGCGCAACCATCACCGGCACTAAAGCGGGGAACGGTGAAATTGTTACTATGCTCGAAGGTAAAGAGTTAGCTAAACAGAAGTTGAACGTTATTGCTGATGAGAGCAGCGCCAAGATTGCTGGCGTGAAGCCATTGAACTTCGGGCCTCTTATCGTGGGCAATAAAGTGACTTATCAGGCGACTATTGCAGATGTTAACGATAATCAGTTAGGTGCAGGTATTCCGGTGCATTGGTCAGTCAACCGCGACACCCTGATGAGTAGTACCACGTTGACTAGCCTAACCAACAGTGCCGGTGTTGCAGAAATGGAAATCAGCCGTGATATGCAAGGTGATGCTCTGGTCACTGCCACGGTCAACAATCACAGTTTGAAGGCGACCGCAGTTAAATTTAGCCGTGGTGGCGTGGATATCAGTAAATCCAGCATTCAGTTTACGCAAGGAAAAATCATTGCTGGTAATTTAGATATTGCCACTATTCAGGTGGATATCCGTGACAGCAAAGGCAATTCGTTACCTAATCTGGCAGGCCAGATAACCACATCACCAAAAAGTGGGGAAAATGGTCTGACAATTAATACCAGCGATAATCCGTCTGGTGGCTATTTGGTCAAGATCACAGGGACTAAGGCCGGTAATCATGCTGTCAGTGTTTCTGTTGAGAATAACGTATTAAAAACAGTCAATGTGGAGATTGTGGGGGATACGCTGACGGCTAAATTACAGGCAATTAGCGTAAACAAAACGACGTTTAAAGCGAATGATGTTGATCAGGTGATTTATACCGTTGAGGTTGTGGATGACAATAAAAATCTGTTGGAGAACTACCCGGTTTCGTGGAGTTTAGCGAAGGGCGAAGGGACGTATGATGGCCAGAGCTACACCAACGCGATGGGCATCGCTGAAACCAGTCTGACAGCAAATCGTCTGGGTGAATATAAAATGGATGTATGGGTTAGAGGTAATAAGAACTCTGCTCAGATAACGGTACCGATTGTCAACAGTATCGCAGGGGATATGGACCCAAGCAAATCTAGTTTTGTGATAGATAGCGGGAACATTGATGCCAGTAATCAAACTGTAGCTAAGTTAACTGCCACGCTAAAAGATAAGTTTGGTAACTTATTAATCGGGCAGACGGTTAATATTAAAGATACTAATAGTCTGAAAGGCTTAACCATGAGTGATAACCCAATGAAAGATAATGGTGATGGGACTTACACTTCTGAAGTTACCGCTAAAATCAAAGGGGATACCAAATTTATTGCCAGTATTAACGGTAAGAATTTGACTCAGCAACCGATACTGATGGTGGGGAATGTTATTCCACAGTTGAGTTTTGGGAATAAGCAAATATCGAGAGTCTATACCCAAAAAGTAGAACAAATACAGTCTCTTAATGGTTTACCTTCTGGGGTTACCGCTAACTGGACCAGCAGTAATACGGAAGTGGCTAAAGTTGATTTAGCCAGTGGTAAAATTCAACTGCTCAAAGCAGGCATAGTAAATATTTCAGTCTATACGTCGCCAACTGAAAAATATGCGATGGGGACGGCCAGTTATCAGTTGACGGTGGACAAAGCGGATCCCAAACTTACCTTTAGTACTAATACACAATCATTAACATGGGGAGATACTGCAACGCCTCAGGATGCTAAATCATCAAATTCTGATGTGCAGGTGAAAGATCTGGTATTGAAGTGGGAAAGTAGCCATACAGATGTCGCCTCTGTTAATGCCTCAGGTGTAGTGAAATTAGTCAAACCAGGCACCACGCAAATAACGGTGATTTCTGAGGAAAATGAGCGTTTCAAGCATAGTGAGAGCCGTTATACCCTAGATTTGAGGAAATTTAAGCAGTCAATCAGCTTTGTTAAAAGCTCACAAGATATCGGTGTAGCACAGAATACCGTTGACTTGCTGAATCTTCAGCAAACACTCACGCCCAATGCTCAGTTACGAACTGAATTGTCATCGAGTGATACCAGTGTTGCACGGGTGAACTCTGGTAATAACAAAGTGGAGATTAGAGGCAAAGGTGGGAAAACTCGGATTACGCTGAAAGTGCTGGGTAATGATTGGTATGAAGAGCAATCAGCCCATTACGATCTGTTCGTCTATGGTAAGCCAAATGTCACAAGCTCCACACGAGTAAAAAGCAATGGTCGAGTGGTGGAAAATGCGAGTGTATGGTCACCGGTGTTTATTGATGATAGCTTAAAAGTAATACTAAGAAATTCAGATGTGGAATATGAAAGAGCAAATTCTGCTACTGTTATTTTATTGGGCGATAATAAGGAACTTGAGAAGAAAACTTTGAATATGGGCGGGGCCAGTACAACAACTGAGTTTGAATTTATGCCAAAACGTGAGTGGTTAAATATGTCACTGAAATTTAAAGCGGTTACTCATGGCGTTCTCAACGATACTGCCGATATTCCAGTGCAAGGGAGTGTTAGTGTAGAGAATACCTTTAAGCCAAATGAAATTTGGAGAGACGCGTTTGTCACTAAAAATTATACATTACATAACAGTGATCACTCGACGCGGGATACTTGTCCCGTAGTACCTGACCTGACAGCCATTCCTTATTCCAAAGTTAATTGGAAGCTGACGGTTAAGCTTGATAAGGAATTATTGCATCCGTTGACAATCGTTGGAATGTGGGCTGATACACCTCGTGATGGTGATGATGTAGACCATATTCTTGCTAAAAATAAAGTGGAACTATTTAATAGTTATAATGGAAGAGGTAGCAATGTATTAGATGCTTGGTGTGTAAAAAAAGATAATGGTGACATTTATACGCTTATGAAAATTGAATATATGGGCAAGACTTATAACTATAAAACCCCCAAATATTTATATTGGGATGGTAGCAATAGTTCTAAAAATAAAGGGATTGACCAGTCTGATGGATTTATACCCAACTAGTCAGCGTTTACATAGTATGAATTAACTCCGCTGCCGGAGAATATAAGAAAAACAAGAGGGCTGCGCCTACCGTGCAGCCCTCTTTTCTATTTTGTCTACGCCGCGATGCCAACAGCCCCCTCAGTCAGTATTTATCCGCCGGCGGTTCGCCAAATAGCGGCATCCCATTGTTATCCCAACTTATTGTTTTTAATCGCGTATGGCGGTTAGGATCATAAAGTGGATCGCCCTCAATTTCTGTGTAGTTACGCGCGTGATACACCAATACATCCTCTCCTTGCTCATTGACGGTAAAACTATTGTGTCCGGGGCCAAATTGACGATTTTGGTAATGCGTCCGAAACACCGGTGCGGGCAGTTTATGCCACTGCGCGGCATCCATGACATCAGCGTTAATATCCGCCCATAACAACCCAATACAATAGTTTTCATCAGTGGCACTGGCGGAATAACTGATAAAAATCCGTTCACCATGTTTGATAACCGCTGGCCCCTCGTTTACCCAAAAGCCTATGATTTCCCAGGGTAACTCGGGTTTAGATAGCATCACCGGCTCACCTTGTAGCGTCCACGGGTTCGCCATCTCAGCTAAATACAGATTTGAATTACCACGAATGGCCGGATCTTTCTGCGCCCATAAATAGTAGTGCTTGCCTTGATGGGTAAAATGGGTGGCATCCAGTGAGAAAGTATCCAACGGGGTGATGATTTGCCCTTTCTCAACCCAGTTGCCTGTTAGCGGATTGGCCGCATCGCACTCTAAAGCAAACATGCGGTGTTGGAATAAGCCGTCGGCAATGTCAGGTGAATGGGCCGCTGCGAAATAGATATACCATTTACCGGCAATAAAATGCAGTTCAGGTGCCCAGATCAAGGCACTCATTGGGCCTTGTTGTGGCTTATGCCACACCGTTACTGCCTCTGCCTGAGCTAAACCTATCAGTGATTTTGCACGGCGTAATTCGAGGCGATCATATTCAGGTACCGAGGCGGTAAAATAGTAATAACCATCCGTGTGCCGATAGATAAATGGATCAGCCCGCTGTTCAATCAAGGGGTTAGGGTAGTGATGCTCACTCATGGCAATTCCTTAATCTTATTTAGCTTCCAGTTGTTTACCGAGGCGATAGTCGCTCAATTCTTGGTAATTGTGGCGACGTTTTTCCAGATCGATTTGAATCTGCTGCATAAGTTTGCGATCCACTTTCAACAACCGCACCACACCGGCGGTAATTAAATAGCCAATTCCTGGAATCACAGTAAATAACAGCACGATACTGTTTAATGCGCTCGGTGCCTGATTGATGGCATCAGCCTGATAACCGGTGGCAGATAGCAGGAAACCGACCATCGCACCCGCCACGGCCAGACCCACTTTTAAGAAGAACAGATTGCCTGAAAAACTGATGCCAGTGATGCGTTTGCCGGTCTTCCATTCACCATAATCATCCACATCGGCCATCAGTGACCAGTGCAGCGGCGAGGGGATTTGATGCAAAATATTGAGCAGGAAGTAGGCTACGACAATCAGTGATGTCAGGTGCGGATTGAGGAAATAGAAGCCGCAGGAGAAAATCGCCAACACAATATTAGTCCAGAAAAACACCTTTAATTTGCAGAACTTATCGGTTAGCGGTTTGGCCAGCGCACTGCCAATCATCATGCCAATCACCCCCAGGCTGATAAACAGGCTGGCGAACGAGAAGGATTGCTGCATGACATAAGTGACGTAATACATGGTGGCCGCCATGCGGATAAAACCGGGGCAGACGTTACAGAAGGTCAGCAACAGAATGCGCACCCACTGGTCATTTTTCCACACATCGCGCAGATCGGATTTCAGGGCATCGTTAGTTGGAATGGCGGGTTTGATCCGTTCCTTTACTGTCATAAAACAGAACAAAAACATAAAGAAGGCGATGGTTGCCAGCACGCCCATTGCCATTTGATAGCCGCGTGCTTTATCCGCACCACCGAACCATTCCGCCATCGGTAACAATGTCATTGATAATATCAATGTCGCAATCCCGACCATGATAAAGCGGTATGACTGACAAGAGACGCGCTCTTTCGGATCAGAGGTAATCACGCCACCCAATGAACAATAAGGGATATTAATGGCAGTGTAAGACAATGACATTAAGAAGTAAGTGGCGAAGGCATAGATCACTTTGCTGTTATAAGTCCATTCAGGGGTAGTAAACATCAGCACACTGAATAAGACATAAGGCAGAGACATCCACAACAGATAAGGGCGGAAGCGGCCATAGCGACTTTGGGTGCGATCCGCGATTGCCCCCATTATTGGGTCAGTGATGGCATCCAAAACCCGCACTGACAGTAGCAGAACCCCCACGAGTGCAGGTGCCAGACCGAAAATATCGGTGTAGAAATAGTTCAGGAACAGCATGATTGCACCACCAATCATATTGCAGCCTGCATCCCCCATCCCATATCCGATCTTCTCTTTTACGGTAAGTGCAGTGGTCATGGATATTCTCTCCGTTATGGATCAGAAACTGTCATTGGGGATGGATTATTGCTGTTCTAATGGCGGAGACATCAGAAGTTAATGGTTGTAGAGATGGACAAACGAGTCATCGCCATCAAAGTGTGATCAGATCGACAAAAAACAGATTGGAAATTTAACATATAAGCATGACCGAACTGGATTGGATGATTAATTGCACCATTACCTTCCGCTTTAGCGGTAAATCAGACAGTTAAATTGGGCGGGGAGTTTTATTGTGGCGGTTGGTTTATTTTTGCTAAACAATAAAATAAACAGGCCAGCACTGGAAGCTGGCCTGAAAGGACTATTTTGTCAGATTTACCCGAAAAACCGGCTACATTCTGCTATCAGAATTTTGCGCGCTGATTACGATTTTTCAGGATATAACCCACCGCTAATACCACCACCCAGGCTGGAATTAACAGCACCGAAATCTGAATACCCGGTGTCAGAAACATAATCACCAAAATACCGGCCATAAAGGCCAAGCACAGATAGTTACTAAACGGATACCAGAATGCTTTGAATTGCGGGACAACGCCCTGACGGTTTTTCGCCGCACGGAACTTCAAGTGTGCGAGGCTAATCATCGCCCAGTTGATCACCAGTGCGGATACCACTAATGCCATCAGCAATTCAAACGCGCGGCCCGGAATCAGATAGTTAATCAGTACACAGAAAGCGGTGGCGAATGCTGAAACCGCAATGGCAATCACGGGCACGCCGCGACCATCTACTTTTAGCAGCATTTTCGGGCCATTACCTTGCTTGGCTAAACCGAACAACATGCGGCTGTTACAGTAAACACAACTGTTGTAGACCGATAATGCGGCGGTCAATACCACGACGTTCAATATCGTGGCGACGATATTACTGTCCAATGCATGGAAGATCAGCACAAACGGGCTGCCGCCTTCCACCACTTTGCCCCACGGGTAAAGTGACAACAAAATTGCCAGAGAACCGATATAGAACAATAGGATACGATAGATAACCTGATTGGTCGCTTTTGGGATGCTTTTAGCTGGGTCTTCTGCTTCTGCGGCGGTAATACCCACTAACTCCAGTCCACCGAAGGAGAACATTATTACCGCCATTGCCATCACTAACCCCATGATGCCATTGGGGAAGAAACCGCCCTGTGCCCATAAGTTGGTGACAGTGGCTTCCGGGCCACCCTGGCCGCTCAGTAATAGCCAGCCGCCAAATACAATCATCGCAATGATAGCGACCACTTTAATGATGGCAAACCAGAATTCCATCTCACCATACACTTTTACATTTGCCAGATTGATGGCATTAATCGCGAGGAAGAATACCGCGGCAGAGACCCATGTTGGGATCTCCGGCCACCAATATTGCACATAGATACCCACTGCGGTCAGTTCGGCCATTGCCACCAACACGTAGAGTACCCAGTAGTTCCAACCGGAGGCAAAACCGGCAAAATTACCCCAATATTTGTAGGCAAAATGGCTAAATGAGCCGGCTACCGGCTCTTCCACTACCATTTCCCCTAGCTGGCGCATAATCAGAAACGCGATAAAACCGCCGATGGCATACCCCAGTAGCACTGAAGGCCCTGCCATCTGAATGGTTTGCGCGATACCGAGAAACAACCCAGTCCCTATTGCGCCACCGAGGGCAATAAGCTGTATGTGGCGGTTTTTAAGCCCCCGTTTTAGCTCTGCACCTTCCTGTTGAACACTCATTCTTGCATCCTCTGTCGTTGTCACTTCTAGCGGGCAAACCCGTTACCTTTCAAGCTACAGAGGTGTTGGCTGAACGTATTGCCCGGCCCATTCTTTGGCCGGGTTTTTGTTTGCCGCCTTCCTGCATTTTGAAATCTATTCGGTATAAATCGGTGCCTTTTGCTATGCGTAAGGTTTTGATTACACTATTCGTATTGTTTTATTTACGGTTGCTTTATTGGGAATTTTCTCTTTAGGCTACCGTTTGAAAGAGAATAGTGGTATGCGGGAATTATTGCATCCGCTTTTTGTTTTAAACGGCCAAGTTTTATGTAAAACACGAAGAAAAATGTTGATACGTGATTAAGCGGTGACTTTCATAAAGTGCTGCAATGTGGATTTATCGAACAAAAAAAGCTCAGTGAGCGATTTTTATTATGGTCTGATCTACTCTCAGGTAAGGGAGTGGGGTAAGACAGAACCTTCTTAGTCTTAACTGAATTTAAAATCATAAATAACGAATAAAAAGGCGAAAATAAAATAACTTTCACGCTTCAGCTTGCCTAATTACCCGTTTCATTAAAGTTAAAACGCGCTACGGTTAGGTAATGGTATTACCACCACTACGTTATCACTTTGCGATGCTTTATCAGTGAAGTTGTTAAAATGTGCGAGGTTTCATGATTTCGGTCAAGGTCCGTCTGGACAGCTAGTGAATACTTTGTTACTTTATCGTCACGTTTTTGAAATTGGTATTACCAATTGACTTCTAGCCTCTCGCAGAGACGATTCACTCAATACGGCTAACAGCGCGACTTACAGAAAATATGGCCTACAACAAAATACGTCAGCCCAAATTGTCAGATGTCATCGAGCAGCAGCTCGAATACCTGATCTTGGAAGGGACGCTACGCCCGGGTGAGAAGTTACTGCCTGAGCGCGAGTTGGCGAAGCAATTTGATGTTTCCCGTCCTTCTTTGAGAGAAGCCATCCAGCGCCTGGAAGCCAAGGGGTTGTTGTTGCGCCGTCAGGGGGGAGGCACTTTCGTGCAAACCAATCTGTGGCAAAGCTTTAGCGATCCGCTGGCTGAACTGCTGGCCGACCATCCAGAATCACAATTCGATTTGTTAGAAACCCGTCATGCCCTCGAGGGTGTCGCTGCCTATTATGCTGCACTGCGTGGTACCGATGAAGACCTGCAACGCATTCGTGAATGCCATACTGCTATTCAGCAAGCGCAGGATAACGGCGATTTGGATGCCGAGGCTGATGCTGTCATGCAGTATCAAGTGGCCGTCACAGAAGCTGCGCATAATGTGGTGTTACTGCATTTACTGCGTTGTATGGGGCCAATGCTGGAACAAAACGTAAGACAAAACTTTGAATTGCTTTACTCGCGCCGAGAAATGCTGGCAACGGTAAGCAGTCACCGCGCCGGGATTTTTGAGGCGATTGTGGCACGCGAGCCAGAGAAAGCCCGCGAAGCTTCACACCGTCACTTGGCGTTTATTGAGGAAATCCTGTTGGATCTTAGTCGGGAGCACAGTCGCCGTGAGCGTTCTTTGCGTCGGCTCCAGCAGCGCAAGGACTAAGAGCTTATCCTGCATTTGGGTCGGTTCTATATGCTTATTTTGAGCACGAAACGCGGCAACTATTACCCAAAATAAGTCGAGTTGCAGGCAGGCGGCAAGGGAATGAATCCCCCGGAGCTTACTTGAGTAAGTGACTGGGGTGAGTGAGTGCAGCCAACGCTCCTGTAGCTTGAAGTATGACGGGTATAAACTGATGGGCCTATCTTCCGGTGTTTTCACCAGGGCACGTGCTTTAGCCTGGGGTTAAAGCACAGGAAGATAGGCTCCAAATAAACCATTAGAAACAGATAAGGAATACCACCATGTCAGAACGTTTAAATAATGACGTGGATCCGATCGAAACCCGCGACTGGCTACAGGCGATCGAATCGGTCATCCGTGAAGAGGGTGTTGAGCGTGCTCAGTATCTGATTGATCAGGTTTTGGGCGAGGCCCGTAAAGGTGGTGTGAGTGTTGCGGCAGGTTCTGCCAGCCGTGATTACATCAACACTATCCCGGTAGAAGACGAACCGGCTTATCCTGGCAACCTGGAGCTGGAGCGTCGTATTCGTTCCGCGATCCGTTGGAATGCCGTGATGACCGTGTTGCGTGCATCGAAGAAAGATCTGGATTTGGGCGGCCACATGGCATCCTTCCAATCTTCCGCGACCTTCTACGAGGTTTGCTTCAACCACTTCTTCCGTGCTCGTAACCAAAAAGACGGCGGCGATCTGGTTTACTTCCAGGGCCACATCTCTCCGGGCGTTTACGCACGAGCCTTCCTTGAAGGCCGCTTGACTCAAGAGCAGATGGATAACTTCCGTCAGGAAGTTGACGGTAAGGGTTTGTCTTCTTACCCGCACCCGAAACTGATGCCTGAATTCTGGCAGTTCCCAACTGTATCTATGGGCCTTGGCCCAATCAGTGCAATCTATCAGGCCAAGTTCCTGAAATACCTGTCTCACCGTGGTCTGAAAGACACTTCAGCACAGACCGTATACGCCTTCTTGGGCGACGGCGAGATGGATGAGCCAGAATCCAAAGGTGCGATCACCATCGCCACCCGTGAAAAACTGGATAACCTGGTCTTCGTTATCAACTGTAACTTGCAGCGCCTTGATGGCCCGGTTACCGGTAACGGCAAAATTATCAATGAGCTGGAAGGCATCTTCAGTGGTGCTGGCTGGCAGGTTCTGAAAGTGATTTGGGGTGGTCGTTGGGATGAGCTGCTGCGTAAAGATACCAGCGGTAAACTGATCCAATTGATGAACGAAACGCTGGATGGCGACTACCAAACCTTCAAATCCAAAGACGGCGCTTATGTGCGCGAACACTTCTTTGGCCGTTTCCCAGAAACGGCTGCATTAGTGAAAGACATGAGCGACGACGAGATCTGGTCTCTGAACCGTGGCGGTCATGATCCGAAGAAAGTCTTTGCTGCACTGAAAAAAGCACAAGAAACTACTGGCAAACCGACTGTTATCCTGGCCCACACCATTAAAGGTTACGGCATGGGCGAAACAGCGGAAGGTAAAAACATCGCCCACCAGGTGAAGAAAATGAACATGGAAGGGGTTCACCACTTCCGCGATCGTTTCAATGTGCCGGTTGCCGATGCTGATATCGAAAAACTGCCATATATCACCTTCGATAAAGATTCCGAAGAGTCCAAGTATCTGCACGAACGCCGTCAGGCGCTGGAAGGCTATGTGCCAACCCGTATGCCTAAGTTCACTGAAAAGCTGGAAATGCCAGCATTGTCAGATTTCAGCGCCTTGCTGGAAGAGCAGAACAAAGAAATCTCTACCACTATCGCTTTCGTGCGTGTGCTGAACGTGATGCTGAAGAACAAGTCTATCAAAGACCGTATTGTTCCAATCATCGCTGATGAAGCGCGTACCTTCGGTATGGAAGGTCTGTTCCGTCAGATTGGTATTTACAGCCCGAATGGTCAGCAGTACACCCCGCAAGACCGTGAACAGGTTGCTTACTACAAAGAAGACGAAAAAGGTCAGATCCTGCAAGAAGGGATCAACGAACTGGGTGCGGCATCTTCCTGGCTGGCGGCGGCGACGTCATACAGCACCAACGATCTGCCAATGATCCCGTTCTATATCTACTACTCCATGTTCGGTTTCCAACGTATTGGCGATCTGTGCTGGGCTGCGGGTGACCAACAGGCACGCGGCTTCTTGATCGGTGGTACTTCAGGTCGTACCACGCTGAACGGTGAAGGTCTGCAACATGAAGATGGTCACAGCCACATTCAGTCACTGACTATCCCGAACTGTATCTCTTACGATCCGGCTTATGCATATGAAGTTGCTGTCATCATGCATGATGGCCTGGTGCGTATGTACGGTGACGCGCAAGAAAATATCTACTACTACCTGACCACGCTGAACGAAAACTATCACATGCCAGCCATGCCACAGGGCGCAGAAGAAGGTATCCGTAAAGGTATCTACAAGCTGGAAACCCTGGAAGGTAAGAACGGTAAAGTACAGTTGCTGGGTTCTGGTTCGATCCTGCGTCATGTACGTGAAGCTGCTCAGATTCTGGCTAACGACTACGGTGTCGGTTCTGACACCTACAGCGTAACTTCCTTCACCGAACTGGCGCGTGATGGTCAGGACTGTGAGCGTTGGAACATGTTGCACCCAACTGAAACCCCACGTGTGCCATACATCGCTCAGGTGATGAATGAAGCACCCGCGGTAGCGTCTACCGACTACATGAAACTGTTTGCCGAGCAGGTTCGTACTTTCGTACCCGCCAGCGATTATCGCGTACTGGGTACTGACGGCTTCGGTCGTTCAGACAGCCGCGAAAACCTGCGTCACCACTTCGAAGTTGATGCTTCTTACGTGGTGGTTGCTGCTCTGGGTGAACTGGCTAAACGCGGTGAAATTGAAGCTTCTGTGGTCGCTGATGCGATTAAGAAATTCAACATCAACCCAGAAAAAGTTAACCCGCGTCTGGCTTAAGAGGTACTGAATAATGTCTATCGAAATCAAAGTACCGGACATCGGTGCAGATGAAGTTGAAGTCACCGAAATTATGGTGAAAGTGGGTGATACCGTTGAAGCTGAGCAATCACTTATCACTGTTGAAGGTGATAAAGCTTCTATGGAAGTCCCTTCACCACAGGCAGGTGTCGTTAAAGAAATCAAAATTGCGGTCGGCGACACTGTCGCGACCGGCAAACTGATGATGATCTTCGAAGCAACAGGTGCCGCTGCGGCACCGGCTAAAGCGCAAGAGCAAGCAGCGGCCCCTGCTCAGGCTGCGGCTCCTGCGGCCAGCGCTGCGAAAGATGTTGCAGTACCCGATATCGGTGGTGATGAAGTTGAAGTCACTGAAATCATGGTTAAAGTGGGCGACACTGTTGCCGCTGAACAATCATTGATCACCGTTGAAGGCGATAAAGCCTCAATGGAAGTACCGGCACCGTTCGCCGGTATCGTGAAAGAGATCAAAATCAGCACTGGCGATAAAGTCAGCACTGGCTCTCTGATTATGGTATTTGAAGTGGCAGGTGCTGCGGCACCAGCAACTGAGTCAGCTCCGGCAGCGGCACCAACTGCACCGGCGGCCTCTGCTGCCAAAAATGTTGAAGTACCCGACATCGGTGGTGATGAGGTTGAAGTCACAGAAGTGATGGTGAAAGTGGGCGATAAAGTGGCCGCTGAACAATCACTGATTACCGTTGAAGGTGATAAGGCCTCAATGGAAGTGCCAGCACCTTTCGCCGGTATCGTGAAAGAGATCAAAATCAGCACCGGCGATAAAGTGAAAACCGGTTCTCTGATCATGGTGTTTGAAGTGGAAGGCGCGGCTCCTGCTGCTGCACCAGCCCAGCAAGCCGCTCCTGCCGCTGCGCCGGCTAAAGCCGCTGCTGCATCGGCACCTGCTGCCAGCAAAGGCGAATTCGCTGAGAATGATGCTTACGTACATGCAACGCCGGTTATCCGTCGTTTGGCGCGTGAATTTGGCGTGAATCTGGCGAAAGTGAAAGGTACTGGTCGTAAAGGCCGTATCCTGCGCGAAGACGTTCAGGCTTATGTGAAAGACGCGGTCAAACGTGCTGAAGCGGCTCCAGCGGGGGCTACCGGTGGTGGTCTGCCAGGTATGCTGCCTTGGCCGAAAGTTGATTTCAGCAAGTTCGGCGAAATCGAAGAAGTGGAATTGGGTCGTATCCAGAAAATCTCTGGTGCTAACCTGAGCCGCAACTGGGTCATGATCCCCCATGTGACACATTTCGACAAAACCGATATCACCGATCTGGAAGCGTTCCGTAAGCAGCAAAACGACGAAGCTGCCAAGCGTAAGCTGGACGTGAAGTTCACCCCAGTGGTGTTCATCATGAAAGCGGTTGCTGCTGCTCTCGAGCAGATGCCACGTTTGAACAGCTCACTGTCCGAAGATGGTCAGAAGCTGACGCTGAAAAAGTACATCAACATCGGGGTCGCGGTAGATACGCCAAATGGTCTGGTCGTTCCGGTATTCAAGGATGTGAACAAGAAAAGCATCACTGAACTGTCCCGTGAACTGATGGCTATCTCCAAGAAAGCGCGTGATGGCAAGCTGACCGCGGGCGAAATGCAGGGCGGTTGCTTCACTATCTCCAGCCTGGGCGGTATCGGGACAACTCACTTCGCGCCGATTGTTAACGCGCCGGAAGTGGCTATCCTGGGTGTCTCCAAGTCTGCGATAGAGCCAGTCTGGAACGGTAAAGAGTTCCTGCCGCGTCTGATGATGCCGATGTCACTCTCCTTCGACCACCGAGTGATTGACGGTGCTGATGGTGCGCGCTTTATCACTATCATCAACAATATGCTGGCCGACATTCGCCGTCTGGTGATGTAATCGTCAAGGCCGGCTTAGCGCCGGCCTTATTACTATTACAGACAGACAAAAGACAGTTATGAACCGGCTTTGTTGGCTTGTTGCATAAGTCGACAAGGTTGTTGAGACACTCGTCACGCGATGCGGCTTTTCAGTTTATTAACAATTCTGTAAACTGCCGCGTGTCAGTATCCCGGTGTATGAACGGCATTATGAAATTAATTAGCCTAACTAATTAGCCTAAAATACCCGATAGATTTCAAGTTGTAGGAAGGCGGCAAACGAGATAACCCCGATGAGCTTACTCAAGTCAGTGATTCGGGTTAGTGAGAGCAGCTAACGCGCCTACAGTTTGAAAGATGAAGGATATTTCGCCGGACAAACAATTAAGAGGTCATGATGAGTACTGAAATTAAAACTCAGGTCGTGGTACTTGGGGCAGGCCCAGCAGGGTACTCTGCTGCTTTTCGTTGCGCGGATTTAGGTTTAGAAACCATTCTGGTTGAGCGTTACTCTACCCTGGGTGGTGTTTGCTTGAATGTCGGTTGTATCCCTTCCAAGGCGTTGTTGCACGTCGCTAAAGTTATCGAAGAAGCTAAAGCATTAGCTGAACACGGTATCGTGTTTGGCGAGCCAAAAACTGACATTGACAAAGTTCGTGTCTGGAAAGAGAAAGTTATCAATCAGTTGACTGGTGGTTTGGCAGGTATGGCTAAAGGCCGTAAAGTCAAAGTGGTCAACGGTTTAGGTAAGTTCACTGGTGCGAACACCCTGGTTGTTGAGGGCGAAAATGGCCCGACGACCATTACTTTCGATAACGCGATTATCGCCGCTGGCTCTCGTCCAATCCAACTGCCATTTATTCCTCATGAAGATCCACGCGTTTGGGATTCAACGGATGCGCTGGCACTGAAAACCGTTCCTGAGCGCCTGCTGGTTATGGGCGGCGGGATCATCGGTCTGGAAATGGGTACGGTTTACCATGCGCTTGGCTCGAAGATTGATGTAGTCGAAATGGCGGATCAAGTTATTCCGGCTGCTGACAAAGACGTAGTGAAAGTCTTTACCAAACGTATCAGTAAGCAATTCAACCTGATGCTGGAAACCAAAGTGACTGCGGTAGAAGCCAAAGAAGACGGTATCTATGTCACGATGGAAGGCAAAAAAGCGCCAGCAGAACCACAGCGTTATGATGCAGTGCTGGTTGCTATCGGCCGCGTACCTAACGGTAAATTGCTGGATGCAGGTCAGGCTGGCGTTGAAGTTGACGAACGTGGCTTTATCCACGTTGATAAACAACTGCGTACTAACGTGCCACACATCTTTGCTATCGGTGACATCGTGGGTCAGCCAATGCTGGCACATAAAGGTGTTCACGAAGGCCATGTTGCTGCTGAAGTTATCTCCGGCATGAAACATTACTTCGATCCGAAAGTGATCCCATCCATTGCGTACACTGAACCCGAAGTCGCATGGGTTGGTTTGACCGAGAAAGAAGCCAAAGAAAAAGGCATCAGCTACGAAACCTCCACCTTCCCGTGGGCGGCGTCGGGCCGTGCTATTGCGTCTGATTGTGCAGACGGTATGACCAAACTGATTTTCGACAAAGAAACACACCGTATCATCGGTGGTGCAATTGTCGGGACTAACGGTGGTGAACTGTTAGGTGAAATCGGTCTGGCAATCGAGATGGGTTGTGATGCGGAAGATATCGCATTGACTATCCATGCTCACCCAACGTTGCATGAATCTGTCGGCCTGGCAGCAGAAATCTACGAAGGTAGCATTACTGACTTGCCTAACCCGAAAGCGAAAAAGAAATAAGTTTTCGCTGACGCAGTAAGATAATAAGCGGCTCCTGAATAGGGGCCGTTTTGATGAAAATAACCCGATTAATGGCTTACACTGGAAAGTGGGACAAATTTCGATTTCAATCCTCCGAAAGCACGCATTTCTACTTCAATTGTTTCGTTATCTATTGTTTTTATCTCGGTAATCAAGAAAATATTGTGGGGAAGAAATATTCTCGTCTCTTCACTATTTTCTAGCAGGGCTGAAATATCTGTACTGTATGTCATCCCTTTGGGATAATGGATTGTGTATAAGATATTAACCTCTCCATCCTCAAGATTATCCATATTAAAACTCATGGCATACTCCTTCTCCTCGGTCGTGCTAAAGAAATTTTCATTACTGTAGGTTTCCTCCTCTATTACCTGTGTTTCAAAATCAACTTTGTTTCTGACCTCGCCGCGATAAACAACATCAGTATTTTCTGCGCTTAAATGTTTGAACGACCTATTTCTAAGGGAGATATTTATATCTGAATGGCGTTTGAGTGCATTGGTCAATTGTTCTATCTCTATTTTAATTTCTGGCGTGATATTGTTGCTTCGTATGGCATTATTGACTCTGATATAGCCAGCTTCAGTATAGTCTCTGAAGGCAAAGTAATCTTGGAAACTGATTTTTTTATCAGTGTTTAATCTATTATATTTTTCAATCTCATCATGTATATCCAGATTGGTTTCATGCCAAAATCCCTTGCTGTAAATACTTTCCATTTCTTTAATGACGACTTCTATTTCACTTTCCTGAATAGGGCTTCTCCTATGTATGACAGTGAATTTACTTTTTTCAGATTGCTGATAATTATCATCCTCGATATCAGATTCTTTCATACTTGATGTATCATATTCATAGTAAGAATCTGAATCCGAGTCCGAGTCTACATTTGATTCTGAGGTGTCTATGTTTAGACGTTTAATCGGTGGTTCTCCACTAAAACTCGGTGCGTCTGGATCACCTAAAAGATAGCCAATGCTGCCATTAATCCTTTTTAATATCCCTTTGGCTTTCGGTTTTGAGCTCACAGATAATAAGGCCGTTTTTTCTGTATTAGCACTGAGTTTAGGTGCTGTGGAGATTCTGGTGGGGGATGGCGCTTTTGTGGTCGGTTTAATTGGTAGCTTTCCTATGGAAAATTTAAATCCTCTAGGTTGTGGTGTAGGTCCTCCGAATAGAAGACCGAGGCCAACCTCTAAAGCAATTTCTTCATCTGTTCTTGCGGGTAATTTCCCCTCATCTTCGGGCACCTCTTTACATGTATGCCCCCTACGCCATTGACAGTGTTGGTGCTGAAATTCTTTCCAATCTTGCCCCACTCTACGTTTAGGTTCTATTGGTCTGGCGTGGGTATCATTAATAAATAGCATTATTAATGGCAGAGATATCATTGCTATTTTATTCATGCAGTATCCTTTTGTATAGATACAATAACTTTTGCTTTAAATGTTTCTGGCGTGATGACGTTATATTTTTTTCTTGTGTAAATGAATTTTATTTTTTAAAGCGAGGGGAATAAGCTATAGATGATAAAATATAATGGAATTTATAGTAATATTAATATAGAGCCTGAGTGATATTCTTTATTTAGGGATAGAACCCATTACGTAATTGGCTGGGCGAAATATCGAAAGTGCGGCGCAACGCCGTAGCGAAATTCGCCGGGCTGGTATAACCCGCAATAGTTGCCGCTTGATCGATAGTGATCCCTTCTTTCTGGATAGCCAGCATGGCGCGTTTTAAACGGCAATGGCGCAAATATTCAAATACCGTAATGTGGTAGCTTTCACGAAAACGTCGCTGCAAAGTGCTTTGACTCATATTAACCAAACGCGCCAATTCACTCATCGATAGATGGTCTGCCTCGCCACTTTCCAGCCAATCACGTACTTGCTGGATTCGATTCATGCCGCGTAAAGAGACTTTATTTTGCTGTAACGCCTGCTGCTCCAGCGAACTGAATGCTTCGATAATTAAGCCAATACATTGTGTTTCACAATGCAAACGTTCCAGTGGGGTTGAAAAGGGCGGAGCACTCGCTATTTTCTGCGCGATGGCTTGGGCGTGAACTGATGGCCGCCATAAATGAATCGCCAGATGCTGCTGAGTAAAGTTGTATAACGTATCCCAGGAGCCAGCTTGCGGTAATAGATCACCATACAGCCATTCACGGTCAAAGGTGAGGGTCAGAGTGCGCTCATGGCTATTGTTCTTACCGTGGCGAGTAAATAGGGTGTTTTCAGTCAGGGAAACCAGTGAGGCATCGCCCTTTTCCTGCAAATGCAGCTCGTTACCGCCAAATGAGATATGTGCGCTGCCGCTGACCACAATTGCTAGTTTCAGCGCCGGATTGAGCTGATTCTGGGTTTTGATATCGTAGAGGTTAGTCACATTCGCGGTATGCAGGAGCAGATGCGGATTCAAACGTAATACCTGAAAATCGCCATACAAAACCGGATCAGTGGACAATGACTTCGCGCCACTCAGTTGATAGTCGCTGGCCACCAGATTTGACTGTTGCACAATTTGGTCGCGATAAATCGGTTTGGATGACGGGGAAATATTGCGCAACTTGTTTTTCTTCACCGCCGACATGATGGCCTCTCTAAAGATATTCATGTTTTGACAACATTGACTTTATAACAAAGGGTTTTGCTGTTTAGACAAACCTTTTTCCCGATTGCAAATGTAACAATTAGCGCGATGAATTGATAATGAAAATAATTATCAATCTTGTTCGTTTTTGTTGCCCTATGAATAGATTGGCAGAGACTTTCCTCTGCTGACATTGGCTGTGGGCGTTTGCATCGGGGAAAGTGTAATGAAAGTAAAATGGCAGCGGCGCTCTCTGACGACCTTAGCGAGCTTGATTGGTCTTTGTATTTCGACTCCGCTTTGGGCGCAGACACAAGATACCACTCAGGCAGGGTCTGATACAGCCGCAACACAACAACAAGAAACAACGGCTAGCGACAACAAAGCAGCCACCGGCGATACTTTGGTGGTCACGGCCCAGCAGCAAGTCCGTCAGGCACTTGGCGCATCGACTATCACGGCGGAAGATATCCGCAAACGTCCTCCAGCTAATGATTTGTCTGAAATTATCCGTACCATGCCAGGTGTTAACTTGTCCGGTAACTCGGCCAGCGGTCAGCGCGGGAATAACCGTCAGATTGATATTCGTGGCATGGGGCCTGAAAACACCCTGATTATGATTGATGGTATTCCGGTGTCGAGCCGCAATGCCGTGCGTTATGGCTGGCGTGGTGAGCGTGATACCCGTGGTGATACCAACTGGGTACCGGCAAATATGGTTGAGAAAATCGAAGTGTTACGTGGGCCTGCTGCCGCGCGCTACGGTAATGGTGCCGCTGGTGGCGTGGTGAATATCATCACCAAACAGCCAGATAAAGAACTGCATGGCAGTTGGAATGCTTACATGAATCTGCCGCAGCATAGCGAAGAAGGCGCGACTCGTCGTACTGACTTCAGCCTGTTGGGGCCACTTAGTGATACCGTCAGTTTCCGTTTATACGGTGGATACAATAAAACTGATGCTGATGATTGGGATATTAACCAAGGCCATGAATCTGCCCGAACCGGTAATCAGGCTGGCACATTGCCTGCTGGGCGTGAAGGGGTTCGTAATAAAGATATCAACGGGTTACTGCGTTGGGAGTTTGCGCAGGGCCAATCCCTGGAGTTCGAGGCAGGTTATAGCCGTCAGGGGAATATTTATACCGGTGATACACAAAATACTAACAGCAATGCCATTGTTCGCAGCTTATATGGTGCTGAAACCAACGTGATGTATCGTGAGAATTTCTCGTTAACGCACCGTGGTTTTTGGGATAACGGTGTTAGTTCAACCTCTTATGTTCAGTATGAACAAACTCGTAACTCGCGTATCAATGAAGGATTAGCCGGCGGAACTGAGGGAATATTTTCTAACAACGGCTTTAACACTATTAAGCTGGACAACTATCTGGCCCATTCCGAGGTTAACCTGCCATTTGAGTTAGGGGTTAATCAAGTGCTGACTGTCGGTGCGGAATGGAATGACCAGAAAATGAATGACCCGACTTCCAACACCCAGACGACAACTGAGGGTGGCAGTGTCAGTGGTTTAACGGGAACAGGCCGAAATACGCGCACCTCAGCACAGATAGCCTCAGTGTTTGTTGAAGATAATATCGAGCTGACAGACACCACAATGCTGACCCCCGCGCTGCGTTTTGACCATCACAGCACCGCAGGGAGCAACTGGAGTCCGGGGTTAAACCTGTCACAAGAACTGGGCGATTACTTCACCATCAAAATGGGCATTGCCCGCGCCTATAAAGCGCCAAACCTCTATCAAACCAACCCCAATTATCTGCTGTATAGCCGTGGTCAGGGTTGCTATGGCGGCGGCGGTAGCTGTTACTTGATGGGTAATGACGATTTATCAGCAGAAACCAGCGTCAACAAAGAGATCGGTTTCGAATTCCATGATGATGGCATTATTGCGGGTATCACTTATTTCCGTAACGATTACCGTAATAAGATTGAGCCAGGTTTAGTTTCCCTGGGAACGGCCAATGGCGGCAGCGGAACTTATGCTAATTCCGATATTTTCAAATGGGAAAATGTGCCGAAAGCGCTGGTTGAAGGGCTGGAAGGTAACCTGACGGTACCCTTCACTGACACGGTGCAATGGAGCAGCAACCTGACTTATATGCTGGAGTCGAAGAACAAAACTACCGGCGATTACTTATCGATTACGCCAGAGTTTACCCTGAACAGCTCAGTGAATTGGCAGGCCACAGATGATTTGTCCTTACTGTCTAGCGTGACATGGTATGGGCGTCAGAAACCGAAGAAATATGACTATCAGGGTCTGCCCGTCACCGGTACGGCGCGCAACGAAGTTAGCCCATATGCCATCTTTGGTCTGAGTGCGAGCTACACAGTGACCAAAAATGTCAGTGTGACCACTGGTATTGAAAATCTGTTCGATAAGCGCCAATTCCGTGAAGGGAATGCCCAGAACGTAGCGAATATCGCCGGTGCCGGTGCAGCAACCTACAATGAGCCGGGGCGGACATATTTTGTTAGCTTGAATACTCAATTCTAAAATTATTTTGTTAAAGCAGAAACAGTCATTATCGGCTGTTTCTGCTGCATTTATCGCCACAATATTTTCCCCTCCTCATTCCGCGTTCTAAAAGCCCCATCAACCGCACGAGATTTTCACCGAGAGATGGTATCCATTCCTAATGTATGGTTATTATGCGGGGAGGTTTTGCGGATGTTCGCCCGCTTGCAAGGGGCTAACTGAGAGCGGTTATCAATAGTTCAGGTGATTACACTGCGCTCAACGATTCAGCAAAAATATAATGTTGCTTTTATGTGAACGAATTAACACTGAGTTCAAATACTGGTATGCTGGCTGAGCGAAACTGGGCATCTTACCTTACACCTGGTGCATCATTGATGATGGCTGGTGACTACAGATAAGCCGAGAAAATATACCCAAATAGATTTCAAGGTGCAGGAAGGCGGCAAACGAGAGAGTCCCGATGAGCTTACATCGGTAAGTGATTCGGGTGAGTGAGAGCAGCCAACACATCTGCGGTTTGAAAGATGATGGGTATAAATGACAATAAAAGCGAGGAGAGAGTCGTGCTAGAAGAATACCGTAAGCACGTGGCCGAGCGTGCCGCTGAGGGTATCGTCCCCAAGCCATTAGATGCATCACAAATGGCAGCGCTGGTTGAATCATTAAAAAATCCGCCTGCGGGCGAAGAAGAATTCCTGTTAGATCTGCTGATTAACCGTGTCCCTCCCGGTGTTGATGAAGCAGCTTATGTTAAAGCCGGTTTTCTGGCGGCCATCGCCAAAGGTGAAGCCTACTCCCCACTGATTACCCCTGAGAAAGCAATCGAACTGCTTGGTACTATGCAGGGCGGCTATAACATTCATCCGTTGATTGATGCGTTAGATAATGAAAAGCTGGCTCCGATTGCGGGCAAAGCCTTATCTCATACCCTGCTGATGTTTGATAACTTCTACGACGTGGAAGAAAAAGCTAAAGCGGGTAATCCGCACGCTAAAAAGATCATGCAGTCCTGGGCGGATGCCGAATGGTATCTCTCCCGCCCACCTTTGGCTGAGAAAATCACGGTAACCGTATTCAAAGTCACCGGTGAAACCAATACCGATGACTTGTCGCCGGCTCAAGATGCCTGGTCACGTCCTGATATCCCACTGCATTCACTGGCAATGTTGAAAAATGCCCGCGAAGGCATTCATCCGGATCAGCCGGGCAGTGTTGGCCCAATCAAACAGATTGAAGAGCTGAATAAAAAAGGCTTCCCGCTGGCCTACGTTGGCGATGTGGTCGGAACCGGTTCTTCTCGTAAATCAGCCACCAACTCGGTGCTGTGGTTTATGGGCGACGACATCCCTTACGTGCCGAACAAGCGCGCTGGTGGTGTGGTGCTGGGCAGCAAAATTGCGCCCATCTTCTTTAACACCATGGAAGATGCGGGTGCACTGCCGATTGAAGTGGATGTCAGCAACCTGAATATGGGCGATGTGATTGATATCTTCCCGTATCTGGGCGAAGTGCGTCATCATGATACTGGCGCGATTTTAGCCACTTTCGAACTGAAAACTGACGTGTTGCTGGATGAAGTGCGCGCCGGTGGCCGTATCCCATTGATCGTCGGCCGTGGTTTGACCACCAAAGCGCGCGAAGCGCTGGGCCTGCCCGTCAGCGAAGTCTTCCGTGTGGCGAAGCCGGTTGCCAAGAGTAACAAAGGTTTCTCGCTGGCACAGAAAATGGTGGGTCGTGCCTGTGGCGTTGCCGGCGTGCGGCCAGGTGAATACTGCGAACCTAAAATGACCTCGGTCGGCTCACAAGATACCACCGGCCCAATGACCCGTGATGAGCTGAAAGACTTGGCGTGTCTAGGCTTCTCCGCTGATTTGGTGATGCAGTCATTCTGTCATACTGCGGCCTATCCGAAGCCAGTAGACGTGACCACTCACCACACATTGCCTGACTTCATTATGAACCGTGGCGGTGTTTCGTTGCGCCCGGGTGATGGCATCATTCACTCATGGCTTAACCGCATGTTGCTGCCAGATACTGTCGGTACTGGCGGTGACTCCCACACTCGTTTCCCTATCGGCATCTCCTTCCCGGCGGGTTCGGGTCTGGTGGCCTTTGCCGCAGCAACCGGTGTCATGCCGCTGGACATGCCGGAGTCGGTGTTGGTGCGCTTTAAAGGCAAGATGCAGCCGGGGATCACGTTACGCGATCTGGTGCACGCTATCCCTTACTACGCAATTCAGGAAGGCCTGCTGACCGTTGAGAAACAAGGCAAGAAGAATATCTTCTCTGGTCGAATTCTGGAAATTGAAGGCTTGCCAGAGCTGAAAGTTGAACAGGCATTTGAACTGGCTGATGCTTCCGCCGAGCGTTCTGCTGCTGGTTGTACCATCAAACTGGATAAAGCGCCGATCATTGAATATCTGCAATCCAACATTGTGTTGTTGAAGTGGATGATAGCTGAAGGTTACGGCGATCGTCGTACACTGGAACGCCGTGTCAATGGTATGGAAAGCTGGTTGGCTAACCCGAATCTGCTGGAAGGTGATGCGGATGCGGAATACGCTGCGGTGATCGAAATCGATCTGGCGCAAATAACCCAGCCGATTCTGTGTGCGCCAAACGATCCGGATGATGCGCGTTTGCTGTCTGATGTGGCTAATAGCAAAATCGATGAAGTGTTTATCGGTTCCTGCATGACCAACATCGGCCACTTCCGTGCGGCTGGTAAGCTACTGGATCAGCACAAAGGCCAGTTGCCAACCCGCCTGTGGGTCGCGCCGCCGACCAAAATGGATGCCGCGCAACTGACCGAAGAGGGCTACTACAGCGTCTTTGGCAAAAGTGGTGCTCGTATCGAGATCCCGGGCTGCTCATTGTGTATGGGTAATCAGGCGCGTGTAGCCGATGGGGCGACGGTAGTTTCTACGTCAACCCGTAACTTCCCGAACCGCTTGGGGAATGGGGCGAATGTGTATCTGGCGTCGGCTGAACTGGCAGCGATTGCATCACTGCTTGGGCGTCTGCCAACTCCTGATGAATATCAAACTTATATGGCTCAGGTTGATAAGACCGCAGCAGATACTTACCGCTATCTGAATTTTGATCAGTTGAGCCAATATACGGATAAAGCGGATGGTGTGATCTTCCAAACCGCCGTCTAAACCGCTATATTCCAGCACTCACGGGAGGCCTATGGCCTCCCGTTTCTATTTTAAAAGTGAAATATTGCCGCTATTTACTGGCTTTGCGAGCTTGCGCTAAGCGAGATAACTAAATACGGTTACAATAATTAAAAGAGCATTAGGAGGACGTGCTATGGACTATGAATTCTTGCGTGATTTAACCGGGCAAGTGCTGGTCAGATTCTCCATGGGACATGAAGTGATCGGCCACTGGCTCAATGAAGAAATTAAAGGCGATTTAGCCAAACTCGATCAAATTGAAGCCGCAGCGGCTGAAGTCAAAGGCAGTGAACGCCAGTGGCAACTGGATGGCCATGAATATACCTTGTGGCTGGACGGTGAAGAAGTGATGGTGCGCGCCAATCAATTAGATATTGAAGGCGACGAGATGGAAGAAGGCATGAATTACTATGACGAAGAAAGCCTCTGCTTGTGTGGTTTAGAGGACTTTCTGCTGGTGTTGCAAGGCTACCGTAACTTCATCATAACTAAATAAAATACCGACCCAAAGAACGTGAAGTTGCAGGTAGGCAGCAAGTGTAGCTAACAACCCTGCGGCTTCAGGTCCGAAGGGGAGTGCGGCTGGCAGACCAACATAACAACGAGCCGAGCACGACCATAGCAACACCCGGCCAGAATGCGGCTGAGGGAGGAGTATTGAGCCATAAACTGGCAATCAATATCGATAACAACGGTGTGAAGTAAGACAGGGCAGCGACCAGTGTGGCGTTGCCTTTTTTCATGGCGATATCCCAGCACAGATAGGCCAGCGCGGTATTAGCCCCCATCAGTAGCAGTTCAAAAGTGGCGCGTTGGGTGAAATGCAACTTACCGGGTGTCAGCATAAAGAACATCACCCACAGGCATAGCGCACAGGCGAGCAAAAACAGTGGTAATGCCCCCGGTCCTCGGCTGTATATCCGCACCAGGTTGGAGTAAGCCGCCCAGGTCAACGCCGCAATCAGCGCCAAACTGTAAGCCAATGGGTTACTGCTAATATTGGTGCGCAAAACAGTGATATCCAGTCCATCACCGCCACTGACTACCCAAATCACACCAAACAGGGCCAGAGCCGCGCCGAGCCACAGCCACCACCGTGCGCGTAGTTTGAGTAGCGGCACCGCCAACAGCAGTGTCAGGCTCGGCCACAGATAATTGATCAGGCCTATCTCCAGTGTCTGCTGACGATCATTGGCCATACCGATGGCTAAGGCAAAAGCCACCATATACACCACAAACAGCAAACCACAACCGTACAGATAAGCCGGATGCTGCCCACGCAGAGTCGGTTTACCCGCCACCAGCCACACTAAAATGCCACTGACACTGTAAATGGCTGCTCCCGCGCCAAATGGCCCCAACGTTTCAGATAGCCCGCGCGTCAAGGCGACACTCATGCTCCAGAGCAGGATCGCAATAATGCCATACAGAGTAGGGAGGCGGTTCATAACAGGGGCGTCATCCTTGAAGTGCTAACCGGGCAAAATACTGTCTGCCCGGTTAATTGGGGCCAAATTGGGTGTATTAGTGATTAATAGCATTTAACTTAATGATATTACTCAAACTACATCACACTTCCGGAATATTGCGGCCATAGTAGATTTCCTGCATTTCTTTATATAGCAGGCGGGTGATGCTTTCTCTTTCTTCTGCGCTCAGCTCTTCTGGCTTGGCATTAAACAGATAATGCTTTAGATCGAAATCTTTTAGCATCATCTTGGTATGGAAGATATTTTCCTGATAAACGTTCACATCCATCATGTGATAAAGCGACTTCATATCGTCAGACATAAAGTTCTGAATAGAATTAATTTTATGGTCGATAAAGTGCTTTATCCCATTGATATCACGAGTGAAACCGCGCACGCGGTAATCCATAGTGACGATATCGGATTCCAACTGATGGATCAGGTAGTTCAGTGCTTTTAGCGGTGAAATCACCCCACAGGTTGAAACTTCAATATCTGCGCGGAAAGTACATAAACCGCCTTCTGGGTGACTTTCCGGATAGGTATGGACACAGATATGGCTCTTATCCAGATGGGCAACCACCGCATTTGGCAGCGGGCCTGGGTGTTCGGAGGTATCGACATCACGCGGATCGACCGGTTCTTCGCTGACCAAAATGGTGACACTGGCACCCTGAGGATCGTAATCCTGACGCGCGATATTGAGAATATTTGCGCCAATGATCGAGCACGTCTCAGTTAAGATTTCAGTCAGGCGATTGGCGTTGTATTGTTCATCGATGTAGGCGATATAGCCATCGCGGTCATCAGGTGTTTTGGCATAGCAAATATCGTAAATGCAAAAACTCAGGCTTTTGGTCAGGTTGTTGAAGCCGTGCAACTTAAGCTTGGACAATTGGGTTCACCTCCTTATTAATGCTCAACATGTCGCCGTTAATGCATTCAGCAGATACTGTGGCAAGGCAAAGCTGCCGACATGAATGGCGGGATTATAGTAACGGCAAGTCAGACCGGCTTCGACAAAGCGGTTTTGCAGCGTGGTCAGATCCAATTGGCGCAATGCCGGGTTTTGTGTCGCCCAGGCAAAGGTCATGATACCGCCGTAATAGGTCGGGATTGCGGCCTGATAAAAACTCACATCGCTGAAATAGTGGCTAAGTTTGTTATGACTATCGACCGCTTCATCTTGTTGCAGGAAGCAGACACCGTTTTGTGCCACGAAAATACCGCCGTCGTTCAGACTGCGGGCGCAACCCGCGTAGAACGCAGAGGTAAACAGGCTTTCACCAGGGCCGATAGGATCAGTACAGTCAGAGATGATGACATCGAATTTTTCAGCGGTTTGATTAACAAAGTTAACGCCATCATCTATCACTAATTTGAAGCGGGGATCGTCATAAGCACCAGCGCTATGATTGGGCAGATATTGGCGGCAGAACTCAACTACTCCGGCGTCAATCTCCACCATAGTAATTTGTTCAATATTCTTGTGGCGGCTGACTTCGCGTAGCATCGCACCATCGCCACCGCCGATGATAAGTACTTTCTTCGCCTGACCGTGGGCCAGCAGAGGGACGTGAGTCATCATTTCGTGATAGATAAACTCATCGCGCTCGGTGGTTTGCACCACGCCATCCAGCGCCATTACCCGCCCCAGTACTGGATTTTCAAAAATCACTAAATCCTGATGCGCGGTTTTTTCGCGGTAAAGTACATTTTCTACTGAAAAATACTGACCGAAGTTGGCATGTAATGTCTCATACCATAGTTCTTTCTGTGACATGTTCGGGGCTTCTCCTTCGCAGTAACAGCCATGAAAAATGGGGCAACATCATAGCCAACTCTGCCTGAGGTTGCACGGCGGGATTTCAGGCAGGTGGGGTAAAGCAGGATCGTTAGTTTGCGTATGCCAATAAACTTAAAGAGTCACGCGCCAGAGATTTGCATTTACTCGGGACTGGAATAGCGATACCTCGTAGGTCACGGTAGCTCTCTTCACCCAATGCTTTCATATTGAAGCTATTATAGTTGCGTAGATCCCAACGATTCTGTTGAGCAAAATAGACAATGGCCCGTTTGATCTCGTTATTAGGTAAATCGTTATAACCGCAATCATTTTTCAGATAAACAAAAACGGCGGTCAGATCAGCAAGATCTTCCGCTTCAGATTCACTTAAGGCAGAACTGGCAGATGAGAATCCGCACAGAGCGAGCAGCAGTATAACTAACGTTGTTCTTTTCATGGCGGAAATAGGCTTATTAATCGTCAACAGACGTTATCACACTGCGATGCCACTGACTAAATTTTATTACATGGGGAGCGATTCACCGCATGATGATTGCTTCTTGACCTTCCCGTAAGGGGAGGGTTTAAGCTCACCTCTATACTGCGGTTTTATGCGCCAAGCCGGTGCTTACTTACACTCTAGAATGGAGACGACCATGCATCGCCGTGATTTTATCAAGTTAACGGCCGCTCTTGGAGCCGCCACTTCACTGCCTTTATGGAGTCGTGCGGCATTGGCTGCCGATTTTACCCCCTTACCGATCCCGCCGTTGTTGCAGCCGGATACTAATGGTCATATTAATCTGAATATTCAGACGGGCACGATGGCGTGGTTACCCTCAGCCGCCACTCAAACCTGGGGCTATAACGGTAATTTACTGGGGCCAGCTATTCGTTTACAGCGGGGTAAACCGGTCACTATTGACGTAACAAATTCCTTACCGGAAGCCACGACCGTACACTGGCATGGCCTGGAAATCCCCGGTGATGTTGATGGTGGGCCACAGGCGCTGATTCAGCCGGGAGCAAAACGTCAGATTGCTTTCACACTTGATCAACCGGCGGCAACTTGTTGGTTCCACCCCCATACTCACGGTAAAACGGGCCATCAGGTGGCGATGGGGCTGGGGGGGCTGGTGCTGATCGATGACAGTGACAGCGGGAAGCTTCCGCTACCAAAACAGTGGGGCGTTGACGATATTCCGGTGATTTTACAGGATAAATTGCTGGGTAAAGAGGGCCAGATTGACTATCGACTGGATGTGATGACGGCGGCGGTGGGCTGGTTTGGCGACAGAATGTTGACCAATGGTGCGCGCTATCCGCAACAAATTACACCGCGTGGTTGGGTGCGATTAAGGCTGCTGAATGGGTGTAATGCGCGCTCACTGAATCTGGCTCTCAGCGATGGCCGCCCGATGTATGTGATTGGCAGTGATGGCGGGTTACTGGCTGAACCGGTAATGGTACGTGAATTGCCGATACTGATGGGCGAACGCTTCGAGGTGCTGGTGGATACCTCTGATGGTAAGCCACTTGATCTGGTGACTTTGCCGGTAAAACAGATGGGAATGACACTGGCACCGTTTGATAAACCGTTGTCGGTACTGCGCATTCAACCGTCATTGGCCGCCGGCAGCAAAGTGTTACCTGACTCGCTAGTTATCGTGCCAGCGCTGGTTGACGCCACGGGCCTGCAAGAACGCTGGTTCCAACTGATGATGGACCCTAAGCTGGACATGTTAGGAATGCAGGCGCTGATGAGCCGCTATGGAATGCAAGCAATGGCGGGTATGAGCATGGATCACGGCGCGATGAAGGGGATGGAGAGTGGCAATATGGCCGGTATGGACCACGGCAATATGAAAGGCATGGATCATGGCGCGATGAAGGCCGCTCCTGCCTTTGATTTCAGCCATGCCAACATGATTAACGGCAAAGCGTTTTCAATGACCGAACCGGCGTTTGACGCCAAACAGGGTAAATACGAGAAGTGGACCATTTCTGGCGAGGGTGACATGATGCTGCACCCTTTCCATGTTCATGGCACGCAGTTCCGTATTTTGACAGAAAACGGCAAGCCACCGGCGGAGCACCGTCGTGGTTGGAAAGATATCGTTTGGGTGGAGGGCGCACGCAGTGAAATATTAGTGCGATTTAGTCAGCTTGCTCCCGCCGCGATGCCGTATATGGCCCACTGCCACCTGCTGGAACATGAAGATACCGGCATGATGCAGGGCTTTACTGTCAGTGCTTAAGTCACTCCCCGGTGAGTTGGCCGGGGATATTCTCTCTTTTATACTTCTAGCAGTTCAGTTAAGGCGGGTTGGAGTATCTGATGACCGCTTTTATCTTTCTTAATGATAAATCCCTGATAATAGCTAAAGCTATCTCTCTGAATTTCTTCTATCAGCCATTCTGAACGTTGGAGAGCGAGTAGACTTTTGGCGGTCAGCCACATCTTGCTGATAAGAAAACAGATAATCACTATCGCTAACCCCACTATCACCCAGAGCATATACGGGGTATCAGAGGGGGCCAGTTCAACGGTTTGTGTTAGAGCTAAATAAAGGGTTACAGCTTGCAGCAACAGTTTGATGACCAGAAAACGGCGGAAGAAGGATGTGAGATGCACGATGCTGAGAAAGCAGGGGTTTTTTAAGGAGGTACGCGTTTCTTGCACCGGGATCCCCCGAACATAAACCATCCATTGTGTCTTTTCTGTCATCAGATAAACCACCCCTTTCTCTGCCATTCGGTGCAAATGTAATGAAACCCAAACACTGAAGACCAAACCGACAATAAGGTAGTAAAAGATCGGGGCGCTCAGGCCAAAAAAGGCGACAAACAAGCTGATGGCGGCGATTACCGTAAAAGTGACGGAATAAAGCCAGATGCTGGTTGATTGATAATTCATTCAAACATTCCTTGTCGAGGGGCTATCCAGAGAAAATACCTGAGCCAAATTTATGGCGCTTTATGGCGCTAGTATATCTCTCAATACGCCAGCTGTTTATCTTTGTTATACTTTCGCCCCGCCACTCCGCGGGGAGAGTGGCAGGATGCCCTGTGAATTGTGTTAAACTAGGGGCATCAATCTGTATCAGTGAAGCTATCTGCACCGGCGACTCATTGATATAAAATCAATAAATTTAAATAGGTATGTTGGCTGTGAAACACACTGTAGAAGTCATGATTTCCGAGCAGGAAGTCAAAACCCGAATTGCCGAACTAGGCCGCCAAATCTCCGAACACTACCGCGACAGTGGCAGTGAAATGGTGCTGGTCGGGTTACTCCGTGGTTCATTTATGTTTATGGCTGATTTATGCCGTGCCATTGATGTTTCCCATGAAGTCGATTTTATGACCGCTTCTAGCTATGGCAATGGCATGAGCACCACCCGCGATGTGAAAATCCTCAAAGACTTGGATGAAGATATCCGCGGCAAAGATGTGCTGATTGTTGAAGATATCATCGACTCAGGTAACACATTAAGTAAAGTGCGTGAAATTCTGCAACTGCGTGGCCCGAAATCATTGGCAATCTGCACATTGCTGGATAAACCGCAGCGCCGCGAAGTGCAAGTTCCGGTTGAGTGGGTCGGTTTCACCATTCCTGATGAATTTGTGGTGGGTTATGGCATTGATTATGCACAACGTTATCGGCATTTGCCGTATGTTGGCAAAGTCGTGATGTTTGACGAGTGATCGGCTACTGCGCGTTGACATTTTAGGCTGATTGAGCCGCGTAGTTAATGGGAGAGGGTGCGTTTGAACACCCTCCCATAACAGCTAGCTTAGCCTTCTTTAGGTTCTTTAGGTTCTTTAGGTTCTTTAGGCAATAACTCCGCCATAGCTTTTCGGTACACTTGTTCAAGTTTCTCCATGTTGGTAGCGGAGACTTCTAAATCCTTCAGCAGGCCGTTCTCTATACCATAGACCCAGCCGTGAATCATGGCTTTCTGTCCGCGCTTCCAGGCGGAGCGAACAATAGTCGAATGACCTAAGTTATACACTTGTTCCACTACGTTGAGTTTGCATAACATATTGCTACGCTCTTCAGGTGGAAACTGGCCTAGCAGTGAGCTGTGTTTGTACCAAAGATCGCGGATATGCAGCAACCAGTTATCAATAAGGCCCATTTCATCGCCTTTAATGGCAGCTTCAACACCACCACAGCCCAGGTGACCACAGATAATGATATGCTCGACCTGTAAAACATCAATGGCGTATTGCACCACTGATAGACAGTTTAGGTCGGTATGGATAACCAGATTGGCAACATTACGGTGAACAAATAATTCACCTGCTTTCAGGCCAGTCAATTCTTCTGCCGGGACGCGGCTATCTGAACAGCCAATCCACAGGAACCGTGGCTTCTGGGCTTTCGCAAGATGTTCAAAAAAACTGGGATCGTCTTTACTGATGGCTTTTGACCAGACGTCATTATTCGCGAGGAGCTTCTTTGTTTCTTCCATTAGTGTAAATAGCCTGTAATGAATGGATTGCGATAGGATAATATACGATAAGGATCACGATTTTGAAATCGGAACAGTGGCCCTGTTGATCGCACCTTTTTATCTGCGCAACATCTTCTCTGTATCTAACTGCTTCTCCTGCCCCCGTAACTTGCCCTGACAGGGAGGGTTATGCAAGCCACGGACGTGCTGTGACCGCTGGGGGCTTCATAGAATAAGGTTCTTTTTTACTTATGACATATGCACTGGAAATAACGCAACTGACCAAAACCTATGCAGGTGGCGTTCAGGCACTGCATGGCATTGACTTGCACGTAGAGGCAGGCGATTTTTATGCTTTACTTGGGCCAAACGGCGCAGGTAAATCCACCACCATCGGTATTATCAGTTCATTGGTGAATAAAACATCCGGTAAGGTACAGGTTTTTGGTTACGATATTGATAATGACATCGTAAATGCCAAACGCCAGCTCGGATTAGTGCCACAAGAATTCAACTTTAACCCGTTTGAGACGGTGTTACAGATTGTTGTCACGCAGGCGGGATATTACGGTGTCACCCGCCGCGAAGCGATGCAACGAGCGGAAAAGTACCTCACTCAATTAGATTTATGGAGTAAACGCAATGAGCGGGCTATTCGTCTCTCCGGTGGGATGAAGCGCCGTTTGATGATTGCGCGTGCGCTGATGCATGAACCTAAGTTACTCATCCTCGATGAGCCGACTGCTGGGGTGGATATTGAGTTACGCCGCTCCATGTGGGGCTTCCTGAAAGAGCTGAATGCGCAGGGAACCACCATCATTCTGACTACCCATTATCTGGAAGAGGCAGAGATGCTGTGCCGCAATATCGGTATTATCCAAAATGGCAATCTGGTAGAAAATACCACTATGAAACAGTTGCTTGGCAAGCTTGAGTCAGAAACTTTTATTTTTGATATTGGCGTGAAAAGCCCGCTACCGAAACTGGAAGGCTATGGCTATCGTCTGACCGACACCTCAACTTTGGAAGTGGATGTTAAGCGTGAGCAAGGTCTGAATGGGTTATTCAGCCAACTGAACGCACAAGGAATTCAGGTACAAAGTATGCGTAATAAGGCTAATCGCCTGGAAGAGCTATTTGTTAACTTGGTTAATGGCAACGGGGGAGATAAAGCATGACCCGCTTGTATTGGATAGCATTGCAGAGTATTTGGATCAAAGAGATCACGCGTTTTGCCCGTATCTGGGTCCAAACATTAGTGCCGCCGGTCATTACCATGTCGCTCTATTTCGTCATTTTCGGTAACCTGATTGGTTCCCGAATTGGTGATATGGGCGGTTTTGATTATATGCAGTTTATTGTCCCCGGCCTGATTATGATGGCAGTGATCACGAACTCTTATGCCAACGTTGCCGCCTCTTTTTATGGTGCGAAGTTCCAGCGCAGTATTGAAGAGCTGTTGGTTGCGCCAGTTCCCACCCATATCGTGATTGTGGGTTATGTGGGTGGTGGCGTGGCGCGTGGGATTTGTGTGGGCATTTTGGTGACGATTATCTCATTGTTCTTTGTGCCACTGCATGTCCACTCCTGGTCAATGATTGCGCTGACATTAATGCTGACGGCAATTCTATTTTCCCTCGGTGGATTACTGAATGCGGTGTTTGCCAAGACGTTTGATGATATCAGCCTGGTTCCCACCTTTGTGCTGACTCCCTTGACTTATCTGGGCGGGGTATTTTACTCGTTATCCTTATTGCCCCCGTTCTGGCAGGCGGTGTCAAAACTTAACCCTATCGTCTACATGATCAGTGGATTCCGTTATGGGTTCCTCGGAATTACCGATGTACCACTGGTGTTGACCATTGGCGTTTTAGTCGTTTTCATCGCGATATTTTATGCGTGGGCTTGGTATTTGATAGAGCGTGGTCGCGGCCTACGTACCTAATCCCCTGCGGCCTTGGCGCTACAGCGGTGTTGGCTACGTTCACTTACCCGAATCACTTACTGATGTAAGCTCATCGGGATGCGTTGACTTGCCGCCTTGCTGTAACGCCAATGACTTTGGGGATGCTCTTCGGGCTAGATGTTGCAGCGGTGTTGGCTATGCGCACCTCTGCAACGTCAATGACTTTGGATCGCATTCTAAGGTTCACTCGTAAATCATTAGTTAGTTAGTTAGTTAATTGTTGTTAATGCTGGAATTTTGTCGTAAGAAATAATGTCGCCATTCAATATCCTCTTTCTCAACGTCCTGCGTCTCGTGCTATGCTGGCGCACCAGATTCTCCCTTTTCAATTCAGCGCCGAAAGCGCATAAGTAGAACGATAATGTGGCATAAAAACAGAATAGCTATTGGGATGCTACTCAGTATTGTCATGTCGGTAATGATACCGGCAGCCTATGCAGATCTCTTACCAAACGAATCGATCCTCACGCCCAGATATATGGTTGCAGAACGCGACAGCGAAGTTTATTCGCTGGTCGGTGAACGGGTGATCCCGGTCGGTGAAATTAAAGAAGATCAACTGATTCAAATATATCCTGCTGCGGCAGAATATTATGAGTTCAAATTTGGTAATGGCATTGGTTTTATTGATAAAGATGATTTACGCGATATCACTAAGGCACGAAAAAGTAACGATTTCCTGGGTGATTTGAATAAACCATTACCAAATCAAAATATTCTGATTAAGCGTGAAACGCATGTTTATTTGGCCCCAGATGTGCGCAGTGAGCAATTTGGCACTTTGGCAGATAATCTGCGCTACCCAATTGTGGGTAAATTAAAAGACCGGCTTAATAGCACCTGGTATCAGGTCAATATTGGCGATCGTCTGGGCTATATCAGTAGCGCCGATGCTGAGATAGACAATGGTATTCCTATTCTGACTTATCACCACATGTTGAAGAATGAAGAGAACAAACGTTTTCGGAATACATCAACGACGACTTCAGATGTGGCGTTCAGTAATCAGATGGCCTATCTCAAGCAGGCGGGTTATGACACCATTTCTCTCTATCAGCTTGAAGGTTATCTCAACAACCAGATTAATCTGCCAGCCAAAGTGGTTGTGCTGACATTTGACGATGGCCTTAAATCGGTTCATCGCTATGCTTATCCGATATTGAAAGAGAATGGTTTCCGGGCCACGGCGTTTATTATCTCATCACGTATTAAGCGCCATCCGCAGAAGTGGAACCCGGACACTTTACAGTTTATGAGTATCTCAGAACTGAAAGAGATTCAGGATGTATTTGATATTCAGTCGCATACGCATTTTCTACACCGGACTGATAATAAACGTAATCCTATTTTATTGAGCCGCTCTTACCATAATATCGTTTTTGATTTTGAACATTCACGGCGGGCATTATCACAGTTTAATCCGCATGTGATTTTTCTGTCATATCCCTTTGGTGGTTTTAACCAAACAGCGATTAATGCAGCGAAGAGTGCCGGTTTCCATCTGGCGGTGACCACCATGCAAGGCAAGGTTAAACCGGGCGATAATCCGTTTACGCTTAAGCGGCTTTATATTTTGCGTACCGATTCAATACCGACAATGGCGGAACGTATCGCCAATGAGCCAGGCCCGGTAGCTGTCAAAGCACCTTCGGTTGAGATGGAGTCTGATTAGTCGTTTCATATCGTGACATTAATATATGAAAAAGGCGCTTTAGTTAAGCGCCTTTTCTATTGGGGCAAGGTCAAGCACGGAAGGGGTTAAGCGACTTGAACCGGCACCGCTTTGGCCTTACGCAGCAACGCATTCTGGCCTTCAAAATAGGCCACTTTCGGGCGGTGCAGACGGGCATCAGCATCAGACATCTGTACATAAGAACAGATGATCAGTTTATCGCCGACACACGCGCAACGCGCTGCTGCACCATTTACCGAGATAATCCGTGAACCACGCTCGGCGGCAATAGCATAAGTGGAAAAACGCTGACCATTATCAACGTTATAAATATCAATAGCTTCGTATTCAAGGATACCGGCGGCTTCCAGGAAATCCTGATCGATGGCGCAGGAACCTTCATAGTGCAAATCAGCTTGAGTGACTTTGACCCGGTGCAGTTTGCCTTGCAACATAGTGCGTATCATAACTCTTACCTTTGACCCTGATTAAATCTGGTGCCAGACCCTATAATCTACTGATACAAGGGAGGCTCAACCACCTACGAATAAAGTGTGCGGCTCAGTTTTGCTGATTTTATGCAACTTGTCTATGGCTGACTTTAATCCTGTAGGGATTGTTCATTTAAAGACAAATACGGTGACGCCATAGCCAGCTCTGGGGGAACCGGATTGAGATATCAGCTTCGCAAATCAACTTGTTGATTATCAATTAGCCGCGCTTTACCCAGCCAGGCTGCCATCAAAATAACCGCTTGTTTGCTGTCAACAGTCAGAGGCTGTAAGGTGTTGGCATCGCGGATAAACAGCTCATCTGGAGTGAAACCAGCGCTTTGCAATTGCTCTGCGGTATCTTCCAACAAATCACCAATCTGCCGTTCGCCTATCATCAATTTATCTGCCAGCGCACGCATTATCTTACACAGCTGTGGCGCGATTTTACGCTCTTCAGCGGTGAGGTAACCGTTGCGGGAGCTTAGCGCCAAGCCGTCTTTAGCGCGTACAATCGGCACACCAACGATATTGATGTCATAGCCCATATCCGCCACCATTTTGCGGATAAGTGCAAGCTGCTGATAATCTTTTTCGCCAAAACAGGCCACATCCGGCTGAACCAGATTGAACAGTTTGCTGACGATTGTCGATACACCACGGAAGTGACCGGGGCGGCTGGCACCTTCTAAAATGGTAGAGAGTGCCGGGACGTCGACATAGGTTTGGCTTTCCAGACCGGCTGGATAAATATCTGCGGCAGCCGGTGCGAAGACCAAATCCACACCGTGGCGAGTCAGTTTTTCACAATCTTCCTGCAAGGTGCGTGGGTAGCAGGCTAAGTCATCCGGGCGTTCAAATTGCAGCGGATTGACAAAAATACTCACTACCACCACATCGGCACGGGTTCTGGCATCTTCCACTAATGTCATATGACCTTCGTGTAGATTGCCCATCGTGGGAACCAGAGCAACTCGCTTGCCTTTCTGCCGCCAGCGGCGAATTTGCTGGCGCAGCAGCGGCAGAGTTTCAATTATCAGCATTCTCTTCTCCGGTAATGAATTTCTTATCATAATAACTTACTGGAATGTGTGCTCTTCTGCCGGATACACACCGCTCTCAACTTCTTGAATATAGAGCTTGATGGCAGCGCGAATATCACCTGCACTTTGCGCCAGGAAGTTCTTGCTAAATTTAGGGGTATGGCCGCAGGTAATCCCCAGCGCATCATGCATAACCAGAATTTGACCGTCGGTTACATTACCAGCACCAATGCCTATCACGGGGATCGCTAGCTCTTCAGTTACTCTCTGCGCCAGCTCTACCGGCACGCATTCCAGTACCAGTAATTGCGCCCCGGCATTTTCAAGCGCCAGCGCATCTTTTAGTAGCTGATTCGCCGCAACTTCTTCTCGGCCCTGAACTTTGTAGCCACCAAAAACATTAACGGATTGTGGGGTTAACCCCAAATGCCCACACACCGGTACGGCACGCTCCGTAAGCATTCGAATCGTGTCGCACAGCCAACTTCCCCCCTCCAGTTTTACCATATTAGCCCCGGCACGCATCAGCTCGGCGGCGTGGGTAAAGGTCAGCTCGGGTGTGGCGTAACTCATAAACGGCATATCAGCTAATAACAGGCAATGAGGCGCACCACGGCGCACCGCACGGGTATGATAAGCCACATCAGCAACGGTGACTGGCAGGGTAGAATCGAACCCTTGCAGCGTCATTCCGAGTGAATCCCCTACCAGCAGCACGTCGATGCCCTGCTCGACGAATAACTGGGCAAAACTGGCATCATAGGCAGTCAGTGTTGCAAACTTACGCAGCTCAAGCTTCCGTTGGCGTAAGTGGCTTATGGTGGTGGCTTTCATCACTCTGTCTCCTGAAGTCGTCCTGTTTATAAAGTTATCTACTTTATAAACAGGCGGATAGACTAATAACGGTGAGGTTATTCGTCGTGAATATAAGATTAACTGTATATCATTCTACTGCAACCTTAGCACCACGGCGAGCAGTGCTATTTTATTTTTATAATCATTAGGATAGCGACGTTTACTCGGTGAAAATATTAAGATGTGGGGTTGGCTAAAATATACAATAAAGAAAAGTGAGAGAGAAGTAGTGGCGATGCGGGATTACCAAAGCACCAAACCGTTTTTATCTATCCGTTTAAGGCATTCAGATAACGCTTCGCCATCGGGGAAAATAAGATCAGGTGCAATATCTGCCAACGGGTAGAGCATAAATTCGCGCTCTTTCAAACCATAGTGTGGCACAGTAAGGCGATCGGTTTTAATCACCAGTGAGCCATACAGCATGATATCCAGATCCAGCGTGCGTGGCCCCCAGCGCTGTTCTTTCCTCACCCGCCCTTGGTTACGTTCAATCGCCTGCGTGTGGTCTAACAATTGCTCTGGCGGGAGGTCAGTATCTAACGCCACCACAGCATTAAGGAAATCGGGTTGATCTTGCGGGCCTAACGGCTTGGTGCGATAAAACGGCGAACACGCCACTAACCGGGTGCGCGGCAGATACTCCAACGCTTCCAACGCCGTTTTGACCTGTTGCAGTGGCATGGACTGGTTACTGCCCAGCGCGATATAGACCCGGTTCATGATGCGAATTATGCCCCTTCTTTACGTGGTGCCGGTTTCCGTGGGCGGCGAGGACGTGAACGCCGTGGTGCCGGATCCGCACCTAATGTATTTAGCATGTTTTTCTGTTGCAGTGGCGTAGCTTCCTGGAATTCTCCCCACCACTGTGCCAGGCGCTGCAACTCATGGTTTTTTTCCACTTCGGAACGCAGCAACAGTAGGTCATAAGCGGCACGGAACTTTGGATGCTCCATCAGTTTATGTGCCCGTTTGCCCTGACGACGCGACAGGCGCAGTTGCAGTAACCAGATATCCCGCACCAGCGAGGTAATACGCTTTGGAATCGCCAACGAACGGCACTCTTCATCCAGCACATCATTCATTGCCAATGCAAAAGCATCGTAATATGCCAGGCCGCTTTCCTGCGTCAATTTCTGCGCATGTTCGATCAATGGATACCAAAGCATAGCGGCAAATAAGAATGCTGGATTGACGCGTTGATCATTATGCAAACGGTGGTCGGTATTTTTCAGCACCTGTTCCAGGATGCGTTCCATCGGCGAGTCATGCTCTTCGGTGAAGTGACGCGCAATCAGTGGGAATAGGGGCTGAAATAGCTGATATTCACACAGTTTCAGATAGGTTTTATAGCCATAACCCGATTGCAGCAGTTTAAGCGATTCTTCAAACAGGCGGGCGGGCGGGATTTCGCGTAGCAAGGAGGCCAGACGTGGGATCGGCTCGGCAGTTTCTGGGCTAAGAGTCATATCAAGTTTTGCGGCAAAACGAACAGCACGCAGCATCCGCACTGGATCTTCACGGTAGCGGGTTTCAGGAGAGCCAATTAGACGGATAATGCCTGCTTTCAGATCACGCAAACCGCCGGTGTAATCGCGCAATGCAAAATCAGAAATACCGTAATACAGGCTGTTAATGGTGAAATCGCGGCGTTGGGCATCATCTTCAATCGTACCGAAGATATTATCGCGCAGCAGCATACCATTTTGCGCCTGCTGAGAAGAATTCTTGTCGCTATCTTCCGCAGGTTGTTGTTCATGGTGACCACGGAAAGTCGCGACTTCAATGATTTCCGGGCCGAACATCACATGAGCCAAACGGAAACGACGGCCCACCAGACGGCAGTTGCGAAACAGCTTTCGTACCTGTTCTGGAGTGGCGCTGGTGGTGATATCAAAATCTTTAGGTTTCTTGCCCAGCAATAGATCACGGACACCGCCGCCCACCAGATAGGCTTCATAGCCCGATTTATTCAGGCGATAAAGAACCTTCAGCGCATTATCGCTGATATCTCTGCGAGAAATATTGTGTTGATCTCGCGGAATAATCGTCATCGAACTCTGTTGTGAAGAGGGCACAGCATGACTTTTGTGGCCGGTATTTGTTCTGGTGGGCCTTCTCTCTTTGCGCGCCACGTTATCTTCACCGGGCACTTTATCTTTACAGGCACTGTTATCACGGGCCGCATTGTCACGGACAGTTTTGTCTTCGCGGACATTTTTGTCATCGCGAATCAGTACCTTACGGCAAAAGTTGGCTACTCGGGTAAAAATGGTACACCTCGATAGTGGCTAATAAATAACAGAACTACAGAAAAACAGCGGCTAATCATAGCTCACCGTGCTTCTTTTGAGAATGCTGTTGTGTTTTCAATGGGGGCTATCGCCCCCTGACGCGGGATTGAGGCCAGCGTCCAATGTTCGACTGCAAAACGTAATAATAACGGCAAATCAAGATCTTGCCAGCATTCTGGCAAGGGTTGACGCAAAAACTTCAGCGCATCAACTAAAACGGGCCGTGGATCGCCATTCGGCAGCGGTATAGCATGATTCTGCTTGGAAAGCTTATTACCCTCATTATTGAGCGCCAGCGGCAGGTGTAAGTAGCTGGGGGCCGGCTGCTGCAACTGCTGATAAAGGGCTATCTGGCGAACTGTCGGTTCAATCAAATCAGCCCCGCGCACCACTTCAGTCACCCCTTGAAAAGCATCGTCAACCACTACTGCCAGATTATAAGCGAACAACCCATCACGGCGACGAATAATAAAATCCTCTTCGGCCAGCGCGGGTTCTGCATACAGTTCACCCAGTAATTTATCACAAAAGGCGTAAATCGGCTGAGTCTGTCGTAAACGAATGGCGGCCCCATGCGCGGGCAAATGGCGATCACGACAATGGCCGTCGTAGAAGCCTCCAAGGTGTTGGATTCTGCTGCGGGTGCAGGTGCAGTAATAACTTAATCCTTGCTGCTTCAACCAATTAAGGGTGGCACGATAAGCGTCATGACGCTGTGATTGATAGATAATCGGGCCATCCCAGTGCAGGCCATAATGGTCTAATGCGGCCAAAATACGGGCGGCAGCGCCAGGGATTTCACGCGGGGGATCAATATCTTCAATACGTACCAGCCAGCTCCCGCCTTGGGCACGGGCTTGCAGGTAGCTACCGAGTGCGGCAATCAGCGAACCGAAATGCAAATCACCTGACGGAGAGGGTGCAAAGCGCCCTACATAGCCTGACTGTCGAGCATTGATATTTTCGGACATAAAAGGGAAGGGAGATCCAACGTGATAAATACGGTGCCGGAGGTGACTCAGGCACCGTGTCATATCCTTGGTATTTGGAGCTGTAGGGTTGTTAGCAACGCTCTCTCATCCGAATCAACTTACTTGAGTAAGCTCACCGGGATTATGAGCCTCATCAGAGGCTCACCCTGGGGCCAGCACTGTTCAAAATGGTTTACAACCAATTTGTCATTTGCTTGCTGCCACCTATAGCTCCAACTTCTTTGGATATACAGATTATTGCTGTATTTAGCCTGCCATCTGCTTTTCGCGGATTTCGGCAAGAGTTTTACAGTCAATGCATAAATCTGCAGTTGGCCGTGCTTCCAGACGGCGAATCCCAATTTCTACGCCACAAGACTCGCAGAAACCGAAATCGTCATCCTCGACTTTCTTCAGCGTTTTCTCGATCTTTTTAATCAGTTTACGCTCGCGGTCGCGGTTACGCAGTTCAAGACTGAACTCTTCTTCCTGTGCCGCACGGTCTACCGGATCTGGGAAATTAGCAGCTTCGTCTTGCATATGCGATACAGTACGATCTACTTCATCCCTGAGCTGGTTGCGCCATGCTTCAAGAATCAGCTTGAAATGCGACAACTGGGCGGCGTTCATATACTCTTCGCCTGGCTTCTCTTGGTATGGTTCTACCCCAGCGATGGCGAGAATGCTCAAGGACGAGGTTTTACGTTTTTGCCCTTCTTGCATGATGCTTCTCCTACAATCATACGCACTTTCGAAATCCCCAATAGGGGGAAAAATCAGGCCGCTATAAATAACAGAAGGAAGGTAGGTTGGCAATTATTCCTGTCGCCTGCTTGACAATGATGTGAAGGAAGGCGTATTTGGCGAGCCACTCAATGCAATAATCGCTTCTTTAATTCAGCGCTTATTGGTTAGAGCGTTTCGTCCAGTAATAGCGGTAAACGGGCATCCAGCGCAATACCGTCAGGCGATAGTTGAAAACCATAACAAATAACCTCCACTCCTGCTTGCTGAGCCTGAGCCAGCAATTCTGCATAGCGACTGTCAATGTGTCGGGCCGCAGAGACTTGTCTGATACCCGTATGCAATACGGCAAAAAAAAGTACTGCCCGGTGACCGTGGGCAACCATGCTTTGTAGTTCTCTAAGATGCTTTTGCCCTCGCAGAGTGACAGCATCTGGGAAATACCCACAGTGTTGTTGTAATAAGGTCACCGACTTGACTTCAATATAGCAGTTAGACCTATTTTCTGCCTGTAATAACAAGTCTATACGGCTGTTCTCATCCCCATATTTAATCTCTCTTTTGACAGAAGTGTAACCAGATAATTCAATTAGCTGGTTATTATCTATCGCTAAACTAGCTAACTCATTGGCACGTAGAGTATTTACGCAAATCCAATCACCGGTTTGGGTTTGAGTTAGCTCCCAACTGTGGGGATATTTCCGTTTCGGATTGTCCGATGTTGAGTACCAGACCGTATCCCCTGGAGTTGCACAGCCGGTCATTGCTCCTGTATTAGCGCAATGAATGGTCAACGCTTCTCCGGCGGGCGTCACAATATCAGCTAAAAAGCGTTTATACCGCTTAATAAGTGTGGCTGGCTGTAACCTTGGGTTAAAAGATAACAATTTGGTGTCAAACAGCATTAAATTTCCTTTTCCTCACGGGCAGCCAGCGGCCAACTTTGCACTATTTTATAGCGGGTGCGGCCTCGGGCGAAGACGGATTCATACAGTGAAAAAGAATTCACAGGGAAAATTTCATTTGTGGTTCTGGCCGGAATGGCGACGGGGCGAATAGCTCCGCGGAATAAGGTGACATGGGGATGAAAAGGCAGTGGTGTTTGGTAACAGCCACTGCGCGCTGCTTGCGAACGCAGTAACTGAGCCAACTGTAACAGTCCGCGCGGGGGATTTTTACAACCCAACCACACCACGCCGGAGCCGGGCCAGTGGCCGATATCATCCAATGTGACATTAAAACCAGACTGACTGATGCGCCCGGCTTGTTGTTGCAATACCTGTGCTTTCGCGTCACTGACCTCACCGAGAAACGCCAGTGTCAGGTGAAGGTTAGCCGCAGCAATAGGGCGGCCAGCTTGTGGCGGGAAGTTATCTGCTCGCCATTGCACCATATTTTGTTGCAAGGCATCAGGTAGTGTCAGGGCAAAAAACAGACGCCGAAAGCTAGTTTTATCAACGGTATTAATCATTAGGCTGGCATAATCACTCGGCTAAATACGCTATACGGTCATGATGTTACAATGACTGACGATGAAAGTAGAGAGTATGGGGAAGAATGTGGTGGTGAGTCAGAGAGAAAATGCTGCGCAGATAGCGGCTTTACCGGTAGGCGAAGTGCTCAGTGAGATCTTATCTGCGTTACAAACCTCACCGCAAGTCTTGCTCCATGCCCCCACCGGAGCCGGTAAATCGACATGGCTACCGCTGCAAATCCTGAAATATAGCAGATTGTCAGGCCGTATTATCATGTTAGAACCCCGGCGGCTGGCAGCAAAAAATGTGGCTTATCGCCTGGCGCAGCAGTTGGGTGAACTGCCGGGCCAGACCGTGGGTTACCGGATGCGTGCCGAAAGCAAAACGGGGCCGAACACGCGCCTGGAAGTGGTAACCGAGGGTATTCTGACCCGGATGCTTCAGCAAGATGCCGAGCTTACCGGCGTTTCATTGGTGATTCTTGATGAATTTCACGAACGCAGTTTGCAGGCTGATTTGGCGCTGGCGCTGTTACTTGATGTGCAGCAAGGGCTGCGTGATGATCTCAAACTGCTGATTATGTCCGCCACGCTGGATAACCTGCGCCTTTCTGCATTGCTGCCATCCGCCCCAGCGATTGTCTCTGCCGGGCGCAGCTTTCCTGTCGATCGCAGCTATCAGCCCTTGTCGAGCCATGAACGGCTGGAGGACGGTGTTGCGAATCGCGTTAAACGATTATTGAACGAGCAAACCGGTTCTTTGCTGCTCTTTTTACCCGGTGTCAGTGAGATTCATCGCGTTATGGAACGGTTACACGGCCAAGTTGCCGGTGATACTGACCTTTGCCCACTGTACGGCGCACTGCCGCTCAGTGAGCAGCAAAAAGCCATTCAACCGGCCCCTGCCGGGCGGCGTAAAGTGGTGCTGGCAACCAATATTGCTGAAACCAGTCTGACCATCGAAGGTATTCGGTTGGTGGTGGATAGTGGGCTGGAACGGGTGGCGCGTTTTGATGTCAAAAATGGCCTGACCCGTTTGGCAACCCAACGCATCAGCCAGGCATCGATGGTGCAACGAGCCGGTCGTGCCGGGCGGCTGGAACCGGGCATTTGCTGGCATCTGTTTGCCAAAGATCAGGGCGAGCGGGCTGCGGAATACAGCGAGCCGGAAATCCTTAATAGTGATTTATGTAACCTGTGGCTGGAACTGCTGAACTGGGGATGTCAGGATGTGGCGCAATTGAGTTGGCTGGATCAACCGCCATCGGCTGCTCTGGCTGTCGCCCGCGACTTGTTGCTGCGGTTAGGGGGCATTAATGTGAACGGCCATTTAACCGGAGCAGGGCGCACGATGGCGACGCTGGGCTGTGACCCCCGCCTGGCCGCCATGTTGTGTGCCGGTGCAGCACAAAGCCCCGACGCACTGGCAACGGCGGCGCTGCTGGCAGCCATTTTGGAAGAACCGCCGCGTTCCGGCCAGATTGATTTACATGATTGGCTTAGTCGCCCGCAACCCCACTGGCTGCGGCGAGCAAGGCAGTTGACGCAACGCTTTAATCAACGCGCTGGCAGTATTGACAGCTCACTGGCTGGTCAATTGTTGGCGCAGGCTTATCCGGATAGGGTGGCGCAACAGCGAGGGCAGGATGGTCGCTACCTGCTGGCTAACGGAATCGGCGCTGCAATGGCACAAGACGAGGCGTTATCCCGCGCCCCTTGGCTGGTGGTTGCCGGGTTACTACAAAGCCACAGCGGGCCGGACGCGCGCATTTTACTGGCATTACCGATTGACATTGAATCGCTGGCTAAGCAATTACCACAGCTCGTTGAAGAACGCACCGTGGTGGAGTGGGATGAAGAGAAAGGCACGCTGCGCGCCTGGCGGCGCTGGCAAATTGGGCGGTTAACCTTACGGGCGCAACCATTAGCGAAACCGAGTGATGAAGCATTGCAATCGGCATTGCTAAACTGGGTACGCGAGCAAGGGATGCAAGTCCTTAATTGGGATGAAAATGCCGAGCAGCTCCGCACCCGCTTACAATGCGCCAGCCGCTGGTTGCCAGAAGAGCCGTGGCCTGCAGTGGATGATGACAGTTTACTGGGCAAACTGGAGCTATGGTTGCAGCCGTCGTTATCCGGTGTGCGGGATTTGCGCAGATTACGGCAAGTGAATATTAGTGAGGCACTAACCCGTTTGTTGAGCTGGCAGTTACGTCAACGACTGGATACTGAGCTACCAACTCATTACACTGTGCCCACCGGTAGCCGTTTGCTAATCCGCTATTATATTGATCGGCCCCCGGTGTTAGCTGTGCGTTTGCAGGAAGTGTTTGGTGAACAGCACAGCCCGATGTTGGCAAGCGGGCGGGTGGCGGTAGTGCTAGAGCTGCTCTCCCCGGCACATCGGCCATTGCAGATTACCGGCGATCTCGCCGCTTTCTGGCAAGGGGCCTATCGCGAGGTACAAAAAGAGATGAAAGGGCGCTATCCCAAACATGTCTGGCCGGATGATCCCGCGAATACCCGGCCAACACGTAGGATCAAGAAGTATCAGGATAACTAACAACATCTGGCCAACAGCCAATAATTTCAGATGTTTCCCCTTTCTATTCGATAAATTGGGGAATATATGATACCCAACGTAATTCGAGTTGCAGGAAGGCGGCAAGCCAGAGACAAATTGGTTGTAAACCACTTTGAACAGCGCTTGCGCTGGCCCGCAGGGTGAGCCTCTGATGAGGCTCATAGTCCCGATAAGTATACTGTAGTCAGTGATTCGGGTGATTGAACGCAGCCAACGCACATGCAGCTTGAAGTATGACGGGTATAAGCCGCAATAATCGCCAACGCGCGTGGAGAGAAAGACATGTCTGGGGATGACCGCGAGCCAATTGGACGTAAGGGCAAGAAAGCCCAACCCAAAGCTGCACCGAAACGGCCACTGCGCCGGCGGCGTGATGAAGATGAATACGAAGAAGAGCATTTTGATGACGAAGAGTATGACGATGATGACTACGATGATGAGGAAGAACCGATGCCAAGAAAGGTAGCATCACGTCTGCCACGTAAAAAACGCCGCTGGCTCGGCTTGTTTATCAAACTGTTCTTGGTCGGTGCCGTGGTGCTGGCTATTTACGGGGTTTACCTCGACTCGCAAATTCGCAGCCGTATCGATGGCAAAGTCTGGCAATTGCCCGCCGCTGTCTATGGCCGCATGGTTAATCTCGAACCGGGCATGTCTTATAGCAAAAAAGAGATGATCGATTTGCTGGAAGGGATGCAATACCGGCAGGTCACCCGTATGACGCGCCCGGGTGAGTTCACTGTTCAGGGTGACAGCATTGATATCCTGCGCCGGCCGTTTGATTTCCCGGATGCGAAAGAGGGGCAGATCCGCGCCCGTTTGGTGTTTAAAAACGATCGTCTGGCCCAGATCCAAAATCTGGATAGCCAGCGTGATTTTGGCTTCCTGCGCCTTGATCCTAAGCTTATCACCATGTTGCAATCCCCGAATGGTGAGCAACGCCTGTTTGTGCCACGAGCCGGCTTTCCTGATTTGTTGGTCGATACCTTATTGGCAACCGAAGACCGCCATTTCTATGAACATGATGGTATCAGCCCGTACTCTATTGGCCGTGCAGCTATCGCCAACCTGACCGCCGGAAAAGCGGTGCAGGGCGGCAGTACTCTGACACAACAGTTGGTGAAAAACCTGTTCCTGACCAATGAGCGTTCGCTGTGGCGTAAACTTAACGAAGCTTATATGGCGTTGCTGGTCGATTACCGTTACAGCAAAGACCGGATACTGGAACTGTATCTGAACGAAGTCTATCTCGGTCAGAGTGGTAGCGATCAGATTCGGGGTTTCCCACTGGCGAGTCTCTATTACTTCGGCCGCCCGGTAAACGAACTGAGCCTTGACCAGCAAGCGATGCTGGTGGGTATGGTCAAAGGAGCATCGCTGTATAACCCGTGGCGTAACCCAACGCTGGCACTTGAACGGCGCAATCTGGTGCTGCGTTTGTTGCAAAATCAGGGCATTATCGACGCCGAGCTTTATACCATGCTCAGTGCTCGCCCGTTGGGTGTGCAGCCCAAAGGCGGCGTCATTACGCCCCAACCGGCCTTTATGCAGATGGTACGTCAGGAGCTGCAACAGAAGCTGGGCGACAAGATTAACGATCTGTCCGGTGTGAAGATCTTCACCACGCTAGATCCAGTTTCACAAGATGCGGCAGAAAAAGCCATCGAAGACGGGATTCCAGCGCTGAAAGCGGCCCGTCATCTGGATGATCTGGAAGCGGCAATGGTGATAGTTGACCGTTTCAGTGGTGAGGTACGTGCTATGGTCGGTGGGGCGCAGCCGCAATATGCCGGTTTTAACCGCGCAATGCAGGCTCGCCGTTTGGTCGGTTCTCTTGCCAAGCCGCCAACCTATCTGACCGCCCTGAGCCAGCCGGATAAATACCGCCTTAATACCTGGCTTGCAGATCAACCGCTGTCGATCAAATTGCCAAACGGCACATCGTGGCAGCCGAAAAACTACGATCGCCAGTTCCGGGGGCAGGTGATGTTAGTCGATGGGTTGGCTAACTCGCTGAACGTGCCAACGGTCAATCTGGGTATGTCGGTTGGGCTGGATCAGATAAGTGCTATGTTACAGCGTCTGGGCATCCCGAAAGCGGTAATTACTCCGGTTCCGGCCATGTTGTTGGGCGCAATAGATCTGACGCCAATCGAAGTGGCACAGGAGTATCAGACCATCGCCAGTGGTGGCAATCGTGCGCCGCTGTCTGCTGTGCGTTCGGTGATTGCAGAAGATGGCACCGTGCTGTATCAGAGCTTCCCGCAGGCGGAACGCATGGTGCCAGCACAGGCGGCTTATCTGACACTTTATGCGATGCAACAAGGGGTTGCGCGCGGGACATCCCGTTCGCTGTCGGTGAAATTCTCTAAATACACTCTGGCGGCTAAAACCGGTACCACCAACGACCTGCGTGATAGCTGGTTTGCCGGTATCGATGGCAAAGAAGTGGCCATCGCCTGGGTTGGGCGTGACAACAATGGCCCGGCGAAACTGACCGGTGCCAATGGTGCGTTGACACTGTATCGCCGCTATTTGGAGAACCAAACTCCGCTGCCGTTGGTATTGCAACCACCGGAAGGGATTAGCCAGATGAACATTGATTCGGCGGGTAACTTTGTCTGCGGTGATGCCAGTGGTATGCGCTCCATCCCTGTCTGGACTGAGAACCCACAAGGGCTGTGTCAGGCGGCTCAACCTGCTCAGGCAGATACCAAGCCGGATGGCGATGGTGTCGCTGGTTGGATCAAAGATATGTTTGGTCAGTAATGTTTTGCTGATTGGCACGGTTGTGATAACCGTGCCAATCACTGTCGTTCCTCTGCCTCCCACAATTCCAGCCCATTCAATCGCCACGGTATAGCGCTTGCAGTTCGCTGTGAGTTACGCATAAACTACCTGCTTTGATAATTATTTCACTTTGATAACTATTATCGTTTCGATTCACTTTCTCGCTATCTTCCGATAACGTTTGGGTCGTAATAACCATCAAATTTGTTAACTTTTAATTGCGCACAGCAGGGTACCATTTTGGACCAACAGGCAAGCCAACCCAGCACTTTCATGCTTCGCGAACTGAGTTTCTCGGTTCCCGGCCGAACCTTATTACAACCACTGTCACTTACCTTTCCACAGGGAAAAGTCTGCGGTTTAATTGGCCATAACGGTTCCGGAAAATCGACACTGTTAAAAATGCTGGGCCGCCACCAACTGCCTTCCAGTGGTGATGTTCTGCTTAATGATGTGCCGCTGGCTCAATGGGATAGCAAAGCCTTTGCGCGCGAAGTGGCGTATTTGCCGCAACAGTTACCGGCAGCCGAAGGGATGACCGTGCGTGAACTGGTGGCGATTGGCCGCTATCCGTGGCATGGCGCGTTAGGTCGCTTTGGTCAGAAAGACCGCCTGCAAGTAGAAGAGGCGATTGCGTTAGTCGATTTGAAACCGCTGGCAGGGCGTTTGGTGGACAGCTTGTCCGGTGGTGAGCGGCAGCGGGCCTGGTTGGCGATGCTGGTGGCACAAAACAGCCGTTGTTTGTTGCTTGATGAGCCGACTTCTGCGCTGGATATCGCACATCAAGTAGAGGTTTTGGGGCTAATTCAGCACCTCAGTCACGAACGTGGCCTGACCGTCATTGCCGTGTTACACGATATCAATATGGCCGCTCGCTATTGTGACCATTTGGTCGCGCTGCGCGGTGGTGAAATGATAGCGCAAGGCCCGGCAGACTGCCTGATGCAGGGCAAGGTCTTGGAGCAAATCTACGGTATCCCCATGGGGATCTTGCCGCATCCGGCCGGTGGCGCGCCGGTAAGTTTCGTTTATTAATGAAAATGTTGTCAACCTTGGTTCAACGCCACTCATCGACACCGGATTATACTCGCCGCCGACTACTCACTGCTTTGGCATTGTCGCCGCTACTGTTTGCCCTACCGGGACGGGCGACGAATGTGCCTCAAATTGATATAAATCGCATAGTTGCACTGGAATGGCTACCGGTTGAATTACTGCTGGCACTGGGGGTAACCCCTTATGGGGTGGCGGATATTCATAATTACCGGTTATGGGTTGAAGAGCCTAACTTACCTGCCAGTGTGATTGATGTCGGTCAGCGTACTGAGCCAAATCTGGAGTTGTTGCAACAGATGGCTCCGTCGCTGATTTTAATGTCGCAAGGCTATGGCCCTTCGCCAGAAAAACTCTCGCCAATCGCGCCTTCCATGAGTTTTGCTTTTAATGAACAGGGCAGCTCCCCGCTGGCGGTAGGTAAAAACTCATTACGCACTCTGGGGCAGCGCTTGGGGCTAGATGCTGTTGCAAATCAACATATTGCAGACTTTGACGACTTTATAGCATCAGCCCGCTTGCGGCTGTGTGATGATTGTCAGTCACCCTTATTGATGTTCACTCTGCTCGATACTCGCCATGCGCTAATTATCGGTCAGGGCAGCCTGTTTCAGGATGTTTTGAACAGCTTAGGCATTGAAAATGCCTGGCAGGGCGAAACCAATTTTTGGGGCAGCACCGTGGTGGGCATTGAGCGTCTGGCGACGATAAAGTCGGGCCGGGCAATCTATTTCGGGCATGGTAATAGTGAAATGTTACAACAAGTTGCCCGTACCCCGCTGTGGCAATCCATCTCTTTTGTACGCGACAATCAGTTACGAACAGTACCTGCGGTCTGGTTCTACGGTGCGACGCTGTCAGCGATGCGCTTTGTCCGTTTATTGGAACAGGCATGGGGTAAATCATCATGATGATGAATACCTCGCGCAAGAGCCTTCTGCTGCCTGCGGGTTTACTGAGTTTGCTTTTGATTACTGCGGTAGCATTGACGCTATACAACTTGTGCCAATTATTGCCGGTTTCATTGTGGGCTGAGGCGCTGTGGCGGCCAGATAGTGATGATGTGCGCCAAATGTTATTTTATTACAGTCAGTTACCCCGATTGGTCGTCGCGCTACTCACCGGTGCCGGGCTGGGGTTAGTGGGGGTGTTATTCCAGCAAGTGCTGCGTAATCCACTGGCTGAACCGGCCACGCTTGGCGTAGCCGCCGGTGCCCAGCTTGGCTTGACGGTCGCGACCTTGTGGATGCTACCGGGCGGTGAACTGACCCGCCAACTGGCGGCAATGGCCGGAGGGACGGCTATCGGCGCGTTGGTTTTTGGCGTGGCTTGGGGTAAACGCTTATCGCCTGTCACCTTGATTTTAGCGGGATTGGTTCTCGGCCTGTACTGCGGTGCGGTAAATGGTTTGCTGGCGCTATTTAACTATGACCAACTGCAAGGGCTGTTTTTGTGGAGCAGCGGCGCGTTGAACCAGCAGGACTGGAGTACCGTACAGTTTATTCTGCCACGCTTATTGATCACCTGCGTATTGGCTGCGTTACTGATTCGTCCATTAACCCTTTTGGGGCTGGATGACGGTATCGCCCGTAATTTGGGCTTGGGATTATCATTGGCACGCCTGAGCGCATTGGGTGTGGCAATTCTATTCAGTGCAATGTTAGTTAACGCGGTAGGTGTGATTGGATTTATCGGTCTGTTTGCGCCGTTACTGGCAAAAATTCTCGGTGCGCGACGGTTAGCACAGCGCTTGATTCTGGCACCGATCATCGGGGCGTTACTGTTATGGGTTACCGATCAGAGCATCATCTGGCTGACGCAAGTTTGGCGGGAGATTCCTACCGGTGCTGCGACCGCATTAATCGGCGCTCCGCTACTGTTGTGGCTGCTGCCGCGTTTACGCAGCGCTAGCGCCCCAAATATGGATTTTGGCGGCCATGTTCCGGTTGAACGCCAGCGTTTGCGATTATGGGTCGGTGCCGGTTTACTGTTATTGCTGGCGGGGATGATTGTCGCGTTGATGTTTGGACGTGATAGCCAGGGCTGGAGTTGGGTCAGCGGTGATCAGATACAGGCGTTGTTACACTGGCGCTGGCCACGGGTGTTGGCAGCATTGGCTGCTGGCATGATGCTGGCGGTAGCAGGAACTTTAATCCAAAAACTGACCGGCAACCCAATGGCTAGCCCTGAAGTGCTGGGCATTAGCTCGGGGGCAGCGTTTGGTGTCGTGATTATGTTATTTATCGTACCGGGTAATGCATTGGTGTGGTTGCTACCTGCGGGTAGTTTAGGCGCGGCGGTAACGCTGTTACTGATTATGGTGGTTGCCGGGCGAGGGGGGTTCTCTCCGGGTCGAATGCTGTTGGCGGGCATTGCGATCAGCACCGCTTTTACCACCGTAATCACCATGTTGCTGGCCAGTGGCGATCCACGTATGCGAGGAGTGCTGGCATGGATTTCAGGTTCAACCTACGCTGTTGGTAGCCAGCAGGCATTGACCACTGGGCTAATTGCCGTGATATTGATAGCGTTAGCACCGCTGTGCCGCCGCTGGTTAGTTATCCTGTCACTGGGAGGGGCAACGGCCAGATCATTAGGTATGGCGCTGGCACCGAGCCGGTTAGCGATTTTACTGCTAGCCGCCTGTTTAACCGCCGCCGCTACGCTGACAGTCGGCCCGTTAAGTTTTGTTGGCCTGATGGCACCCCATATGGCTCGTATGCTCGGTTTCCGCCGTGCCATCCCCCAACTGATGATTGCCGCAATGTTGGGGGGCCTACTGATGATATTTGCCGACTGGTGTGGGAGGATGTTGCTATTTCCTAACCAGATCCCTGCAGGGTTATTAGCGACGTTTATCGGTGCACCGTATTTTGTTTATTTATTACGCAAACAAGGGCGGTAATTTTACTGTCAGTCAACTGCACCACCAATGTGATATACAAATATGACATTGGGTGGTGCAGTTTTAAAAGAAATCCCCACGATTTCATCACATATTTTGTCCATTAATAATCATGGCAGTAATGTTATTCTCTGAATAGTATTCGTTCATTTTATAGCACACCGCTTTGGTCGGGGATATTCATAATATAATTAACATCGATAATAAAATGATGCATTCTCCTTTTTATCTGTGTCATTAATTCCTGGTATGTTGTCGGGTGTTAGCCTGTTTTCTTTCTGCCATAAACAGACCAAATAACAACAACCGATAGAGCATAGAATGCTAAAATACATAATATGGCTGTAATGACAGACCCGGTCATTGCCAGCGAAGAACCCATGATTTTAGGAATAAAGAAACCACCAGACGCACCGATAACAGAAATAAAACCCAATGCTGTTGCTGTGTCTGCAACCGCATGGCGTTGGGCATCTTCATCACTACCGCCCTGTGCTTTAATCCGGTTAGCGGAGACTTTACGAAATACGACGGCGATCATCTGGTAGGTTGAACCACTACCAAAACCAGCAGTAACAAATAACATCATAAAAATACAGAAGAAAGCTGCGAACGAGCCGTTGTTGTTAGCATCTGGTAAGGTGAAGATCAGCATCAATATCAAGATTGCCATCAAGACAAAATTTGCCGCCGTCACTAAAGCCCCGCCAAAGCGGTCAGCAAGGATTCCACCTAAAGAACGGGCCAATGCCCCAAGGAATGGCCCAAAAAAGGCGAAATATAAAATCTCGATCTCAGGAAATTGGACGGTCGATAACATGGCAAAAGCTGCCGCATAGCCAATAAAGGAGCCATAAGAGGCGAAATACAACAGCCCCAGCACCCATAAGTGACCATTTTTTAAAATCCCCAATTGACTATTTAATGAGGGTTTCTGTATTGCGAGGTCATTCATACCAAACCAGGCCAGTAAGGTTGCGATGCTCAACGGAATCACCCAGATCCATGCTGCATTCTCTAGCCACATTCTTTCGCCATTGGCTAATTCTTTACCTTCACTGCCAAAAAAGCTGAATAAAGAAATTGAGATTATAACGGGTACAATCAATTGCATGGCACTGACGCCCAGATTACCAAAACCACCGTTATAACCGAGAGCTTGCCCTTGTTTATCCTTTGGATAAAAGAAGCTGATATTTCCCATGCTGGATGCAAAATTTGCACCGGCGAAACCGCAAAGGAGTGCAATAAGAACAAAGGTTTCGAAGGTTGTGGACAGGTCCTGCACGGCAAATCCTAGCCAGGCGCAAGGAATAATCAAAAAGCCAGTACTAATTGCAGTCCAGCGGCGACCACCGAAGATGGGCACCATAAAGGAATAAGGAATACGTAATAATGTTCCTGACACAGAGGGTAATGCTGCCAATAGAAATAATTTCTCTGAGGAGAAAGTAAAACCAATATGATTCAAATTTACGGCTAATGCGCTAAATAACATCCAAACGCAGTATGCTAATAGCAGGCAGGCAATGGAAATATATAAATTTCTCTTGGCTATATGTTGCCCTGTCTGCTCCCAGAATGTTGTGTTTTCTGGTTGCCAATGGGACAGTAAACTACCTTTTTCATTGTTATATACATTCGATGTTTGCGTCATAAAATCCTCTTTCTAATTCATTTAGATTCGCTCTCATTCTTTTGAGTTATTACCAAAATCTGAGAGTAAATGTTGTAGCCCATCTCAGCTTCCTATTGTTATCACAGCACATAACATGTATTTAATATTTGTTTTTTCATTAATACAACTTAAATTAGCTTGTTATTTCATTAAAAATAATTAATTTAAAATTAATAACGTTATTAATTGTTTTATGATAGACATTTATGTTTTTAATCATGACGAAGTGATAGATAAACTATTTGTTTTAGTATCTTTGGGCGGGCAGATTGAAAAAAAACCTAAATTCTGTGGAAAACAGAACTCAGGTTTTCTGTTGTAGTTTAAAATCACCTCAGTAAAGAGATGGCTTTCTATCTATTTGAAATCAATTATCCAAGATTAAAGTTTAGCGAAGCACCGGCGGGCGGCATCGATAGTCTTCTGGATATCTTCTTTACTGTGTGCCACAGACATAAAACCTGCTTCAAATGCGGAAGGAGCCAAATAGACGCCTTCGTCCAGCATCAAATGGAAGAAACGTTTAAAGCGCTCAACGTCACAATTCATCACATCCTGATAGCAGGTAACAGTTTCAGCGTGAGTAAAGAAAATACCGAACATGCCTCCGACATGATTTACCACTAGCGGGATATTCTCTGCTTTAGCTGCTTTTAACAGACCGTTTGCTAATGAATCGGTCAGTTCAGTTAGCGTTTCATGTATACCCACCTGTGCGACTGCGGTCAGACAGGCAAAACCGGCTGCCATAGCGATAGGATTACCGGACAGCGTGCCAGCTTGATAAACCGGGCCAGTCGGTGCCAGCGCATCCATAACATCACGACGGCCGCCGAAAGCACCTACCGGCATACCACCACCAATGATTTTACCCAGGCAGGTCAGGTCAGGAACTACTTTGTAGTAATCCTGCGCGCCGGCTAAGGCGACACGAAAGCCGGTCATGACCTCATCGATAATCAGCAAGGCACCGAATTCATCACATAATTCACGCAGGCCAGGCAGGAATTCCGGTAACGGCGGAACGCAGTTCATGTTGCCTGCAACCGGTTCGACGATGATGCAAGCGACTTCCTGTGGGTATTGCTCAAAGGTTTCCCGCACGGAGGCCAGACAGTTATAGGTACAGGTTAGGGTATGTTTGGCAAAATCGGCAGGGACACCTGGAGAGTTTGGTTGGCCGAGGGTCAATGCGCCGGAACCTGCTTTTACCAGCAGGCAATCCGCGTGACCGTGATAGCAACCTTCGAATTTGATGATTTTATCGCGGCCAGTAAAGCCCCGTGCCAGGCGGATAGCACTCATGGTTGCTTCTGTACCAGAGTTGACCATTCGCACCATGTCCATTGTTGGCACCAGATTAGTGACCAACTCAGCCATTTTGACTTCCATTTCAGTTGGCGCACCGAAACTTAAACCACGTTCAACGGCTTCAATCACCGCCTGGCGGATAGCCGGATGATTGTGGCCCAAGACCATCGGCCCCCAAGAGCCAACATAGTCAATGTAAGCCTTCCCATCGACATCAAACAGATAAGCGCCGTCAGCACGTTCAATAAATAGCGGAATGCCCCCAACACCGGTGAATGCACGTACCGGAGAGTTAACCCCGCCTGGAATTAACTTTTTTGCCTCGGCATACAGAGTTTCAGATTTATTCATAAACTGGCTCCTAAATTGGTATTGGCTCACTCAGGCCAAATGAAGAATGCTGCTTATTCTAAAGAACTGACAGCGGTTATCAAATGATTGGGCATATTTAACGCTTAGCTTGCGCGGCGTGCCGCAAATCATCAGAAATAACAGTCGCTATCAATAAAAGCGTCTTTCTGAGCCAGATCATTTCTCCAGCGCTTAAGCAGGCGCATCATATGTAACTGCGTTAGACTTACGCAATTGCATATTTGTATTACTTATTAACTAATCGATAAACATATTAATTATGACTGATTCAACATCAAATATTGCTGCTGAAAGTGTCACTGAACTTAAGCGTGGTCGCTTTATCAGAGCATTGGTTAATCGTGATAAGACGCCGTTGGTGATCCTTCTCATGGCCGCTCTCGTCGGGGTTATCACCGGTTTACTCGGTGTCGCATTTGATAGAGGCGTTGATTGGATTCAGCAACAGCGGTTGGCAACACTGGCGAAGGTGGCTGACTATGCGATTCTGGTGTGGCCGCTGGCTTTTATTATGTCGGCTCTGCTGGCAATGATGGGCTATTTTTTGGTTCGTCGTTTTGCGCCGGAGGCGGGTGGTTCGGGGATACCCGAAATTGAGGGAGCGATGGAAGAGATGCGGCCAGTGCGCTGGTGGCGGGTTATTCCGGTTAAATTTATCGGCGGCCTCGGTACTTTGGGGGCGGGTATGGTATTAGGTCGTGAGGGACCGATGGTACAGATGGGGGGGAATAGTGGGCGCATGGTTGTGGATATCTTTCGGTTGCGCAGCCCTGAAGCCCGTCACTCATTATTAGCCACCGGTGCGGCAGCCGGTCTGTCTGCGGCATTCAACGCACCTCTGGCTGGGATTTTGTTTGTTATTGAAGAGATGCGCTCGCAGTTCCGTTACAGCCTGGTTTCGATCAAAGCGGTCTTTGTTGGGGTCATTACTTCGACTATTGTTTATCGCTATTTTAATGGCGAACGTTCAGTTATTGATGTCGGTAAGTTGAGTGAAGTTCCGCTGAATACCTTATGGCTCTACCTGCTGTTAGGTATTGTTTTTGGTGCCGTGGGGGTGATTTTCAATGCATTAATATTCCGTACACAAGATATGTTTATGCGTTTTCATGGCGGTGATTGGCGTAAACTGGTGTTGATTGGCGGCCTGTTAGGAGGAATGTGCGGTTTATTAGCATTGATTCATGGTGAGGCAGTTGGCGGTGGTTTTGCGCTGATCCCTATCGCGGTGGCGGGCAACTTTAGTATTGGTATGCTGCTATTCATATTTATTGTGCGGGTTGTCACTACCTTACTGTGCTTTGGTTCAGGTGCTCCGGGCGGGATATTTGCACCGATGCTGGCATTAGGAACCATTCTTGGAACCGCCTTTGGTCTGGCCTGCGCGCATCTATTCCCGCAATATGGCATTGAGGTAGGGACTTTTGCCATCGCAGGTATGGGGGCACTGTTTGCCGCTTCAGTTCGTGCGCCGCTGACCGGTTTGGTGCTGGTTTTGGAAATGACCGATAACTATCAACTTATTTTACCAATGATAGTGACATGCCTGGGGGCGACATTAATCGCGCAGTTTATGGGGGGGAAACCCTTGTATTCTGCTATCTTAGCCCGCACATTACAAAGACAAGCGCAAGCGGCCGCGCAACAGGCGGTGGTTGAAAATGATGCTCAAACAGGCAGATAATATATAACATTAGCCAGCAATACTTGAATGAATTACTCAGGTATTGGATAATTGATCCTTAGATCAGGCTGCCATTGTAGTAACCTGCAACTCGAACACCGGTTGGGAGTGATGAGTATGAGCGATGAAACAGTACTGCCCCTACAGTTTACCGAGGCAGCGGCGAAGAAAGTTAAACTGCTGATTTCTGATGAGGAAAACCCGAATCTGAAACTGCGGGTTTACATTACCGGTGGCGGATGCAGCGGGTTCCAGTATGGCTTTACTTTTGATGACCAAATCAACGATGGCGATATGACCATTGAGAAGCAAGGTGTTGAATTGGTAGTTGATCCAATGAGTCTGCAATATCTGGTTGGTGGTGCGGTGGATTACACCGAAGGGTTAGAAGGTTCACGTTTTATCGTCACTAATCCGAATGCGAAGAGCACTTGTGGCTGCGGTTCCTCCTTTAGCGTTTAGTCCGTTTGCCGCAATATTGGTATAAAAAAACCGCAACCTTCACCGTCGCGGTTTTTATCATCTGAATCGCCATTCTACAGTAAATCAGTTGTGTCATCGGACTATTGCTACTCAGCGATATGTTGCCTGGCGCAATAAAGGAATGACTGATTATTTAAGAACTTGAAGATCTGAATTACATAAATTCAGCCAATGAATCTATCAATGTTCTATTTCAAATGTGGGCAATTTTAAGCGCCAGCGGATAGCGGCAAGCCGAATACCGAGGGTAATGCCCATGCCCAGCATCATCGCCTGTTGCAATGGCATATTAAAAGTATAGAACGCCGTGGCATGAACGATGCCACCAATGATACAGGCTGTGGCATAAATCTCAGTTCGCAGGATCATGGGGATCTCACGCGCTAAAACATCACGAATAATTCCGCCGCCAACACCGGTGATAACCCCCATACAAATTGCCACTAATGGGCTGGCCCCGGCAGCAAAGGCTTTATTTACGCCGATACCCACGAATACCGCCAAACCAATGGCGTCAAGCACTGGCAGAATCCATTTCGGGGTGCGTCGGGGCTGGCGAACTAACAAAATGGTTATCAGACAAGTCACCATTGCGACCACCAGATCGGTTGGATCTTTTACCCAAAACACGGGGCCATTAGCCAGTGCCATATCGCGAATAGTGCCGCCACCGACGGCGGTAACCACCCCCAATACCAGTACCCCGAATGGGTCCATGCGTAACTTCCCCGCCAGTAATACACCAGAAATAGCAAATACCGCAGTACCTAAAATATCCAGCCAATAAACCAGCATTAATGTGACTCCGCCACCGGGGTTGGGATACTGGCCATTTGTTGGCACAGCTGTTTAGCGGCCAGCAGAATACGTGGGCCAGCACGATTAAACCAGTCCTCATTAAGGGTTATGACGGGTGCGTCAATTTGTGGCTGCCAAAAAGCGCTGACGTTATCGGCTTGTGACTGTGTTCCACCGACGACGATCAGCTGTGGTTGACGGGTCATTACTTGCTCTCGGCTGACCTGCGGCCAAGGGACGGGACTTGCGGCAAAAATATTTTTACCGCCGCACAGCGAAACGACTTCGCTCTGCAAGGTGTGGCCAGAGCTGGTAAATAAGGGTTGTGTGCCAAATTGGAGGAAGGTGCGCAGTGGCTCATTACGTGCATAACGGCTGCGTAACTCCGCAACCTGCTGGCGGAACTGCTCCGCTGCCTGATGTGCCTGCTCTGGATGTGGGCTGTATTGCGCCAATTTATCCAGATCAGATGCAATCTGATCAAGGTTAATCGGATCAGAATAGAGGATCGGAATACCAAAAGCTGCCAGTTGATCCAGTGGGCGCTGTGGATTACCGCCGCGCCAGGCGAGGATCAAATCTGGCTTTAAAGCCAGAATTCGCTCGACGTTAACCCCCTGCCATGATGCCACATGTTCAAGCTGTTTGGCTGCTTCTGGATAATCGGAGTAAGCGCTCACCGCTACCAATTTATCGCCTAAACCGGCGGCATACGCCAGCTCAGTGGTGCTGGGTGATAAACTGATAACTCGCTGTGCAGCCCAGAGGGGGAGTGTCAGCAGGCCGGTCAACAATATTGCACCCAGCCGTATCATAGAAACCCTACTGAACGGCATCATTAAGCGGGTTGACCCAGAGTGGCCAACATTGCTTCTATCATCCGAGTGGATTGTTTAGCCGCAACCACCAGGAACTCGTCAAAGCTGAGGTGGGATTCCTGATCAGCCACGTCAGAAATGGCGCGAACGACAACAAAGGGCGTTTTGAACAAGTGGCATACATGGCCGATGGCGGCGGCTTCCATCTCTACGGCAGCTACTGTCGGGAAGCTGGCACGGATGCGTGCCAGAGGCGCTGCGCCATTAATAAAAGCATCACCGCTGCAAATCAGGCCGCGCACTGCGTTCAGATTCAATTGTTTGATGCAGTTTTCTGCCAATGCAATCAGCTCGGCATCAGCAACGAAAGCTGCCGGGCAGCCAGCCATTTGGCCTGGTTCATAGCCGAAAGCGGTCACATCAGCGTCGTGATAGCGCACTTCGCTGGAAACAACGATATCGCCGACTTTCAGGTTGGGGGCCAGGCCACCCGCAGAACCGGTGTTAATCACCATATCAGGCTGGCAATGCTCTAACAGCAAAGTCGTGCCCATTGCCGCAGAAACCTTACCGATGCCAGATTTAAGTAATGCAACGTCAACGCCATTCAATTGGCCGGTGTAAATTTCACAGCCAGCACGCGCCAGTGTTTCACGGTTTTTAATCTGGTCACGCAGCAACGTCACTTCTTCTTCCATTGCACCTATAATGCCTACTTTCATATGTATTCCTGCTGATTTAAAGAGTGAATTAGTCTGTAATTAACGGCAGACAGTTTATCAGGTAAGTCGTATATCAGGGTAATTCGGCAATGAAAATGCGTAATGTGCCGCAGTTCATACGTAATCAATTGCATCTGCTGGCGGGAGCCGGTATCACTATTTACAGCACATGTTTATGCGTAATGATCAGGAGAAAATATGTCCGGGATCGACTTTAGGCAGAAAATCAGTTTTCAGCGGCCATTTGGTAAATCCAGCTCGGCGGAAGATGAATACGAGATCACCAGAGTGTTTGAAAGTGATCGTGGCAGGATAGTTAATTCTGCCGCTATCCGGCGTTTGCAGCAAAAAACGCAGGTATTCCCACTGGAACGCAATGCCGCAGTACGTAGTCGGTTAACCCATTCGCTGGAGGTGCAGCAGGTGGGGCGTTATATCGCCAAAGAGATCCTGAATCGCTTTAAGCAGGATAAAAAAATCACCGCTTATGGTTTGGATAAACTGCTTGATCCTTTTGAAAGTATTGTCGAAATGGCTTGCCTGATGCATGACATTGGCAACCCTCCGTTTGGTCATTTTGGTGAATCGGCCATTAATAACTGGTTTACCAAACAGATGGACCCTAATGGCGGTGGTGCTGAACCTCGGGGCAAAGATCAGTGCCTGATTCATGTGCTGAAACTGCGGGAAGGTGAGTCTGAACTTAATATTTTGCGCAGTAAAATCCGTCATGACCTCAGCCAGTTTGAGGGGAATGCACAGGCAATTCGCTTGGTTTACAGCTTATTAAAGCTGAATCTGACTTATGCTCAGGTCGGATGCATTCTTAAATATACCAAACCCGCTTATTGGTCTGCTGATATCCCACCGTCACATCACTATTTGATGAAAAAACCGGGTTTTTATCTGGCCGAAGAACACTATGTTAAAGATTTACGTCGCGAACTCAATATGGGCGAGTTTAACCGTTTTCCTCTAACATATATTATGGAAGCGGCTGATGATATTTCTTATTGTATTGCTGACCTCGAGGATGCTGTCGAAAAAACTATTTTCAGCGTAGAGCAACTTTATGAGCATCTGATGCAGGAGTGGGGCGAGGTGACTCACGGTGATCTGTTTGATAAAGTCGTCGGTGGTGCATTCCGTCAATTAGGCCGTGGGCAGGGGCGGCGTAGTTCAGAAGATCAATTTTTCATGTATTTACGGGTGAATACCGTGGGGAAATTAGTTCCTCATGCCGCACAACGCTTTATTGAACATCTTCCGGCAGTATTTTGTGGTTCGTTTAATCAAGCTTTATTAGAAGATTCTAGTCCTGCGTGTAAATTACTGCAAACCTTCAAAAAGGTCGCAGCGAAACACGTATTTAATCATCCGGAAGTAGAACAGCTTGAATTACAAGGGTATAGAGTAATAAGTGGGTTGCTGGATATTTATAGCCCGCTATTAGCTATGCCGCAAACTGCATTTACCCAATTGGTAGTAGAAGACACTCACCGCCAGTATCCCATTGAAACTCGGTTGTTCCATAAATTGTCGACGAAACATCGGTTGGCTTATGTTGAATCAACCGAAAATTTACGTAATTTACCGACTGAACAATATGAGATATATGAATATTATTATCGTGCGCGGCTAATCCAGGATTATATCAGCGGTATGACAGATCTTTATGCTTACGATGAGTATCGTCGTTTAATGGCTGCGGAATAACATATCGAGTAATGGCGAGTTGTCCGTTTAATAAGTTATAGTTTTGTAAAGACGGACAATATTTTTTACTATTGCTATTATTAGCTCTGTGAACTTCATTCCCCATATTTAATCTTACTATGCAAGACGTAAGTTTGTTACGTATCATTTAATTGACCCAATTGTTAATTGTATAGCGAGAACTTGAATACATGAAAAAAACAACTTTAGTGTTAAGTGCATTGGCATTGAGCATCGGTTTCGCCCTGGGGCCGGTCTCTTCTGCGGTTGCGGCAGAAACGGCTTCTTCCAGCAGCCAGCAGCTTCCTAGCCTGGCGCCTATGCTAGAGAAAGTTATGCCTTCGGTCGTCAGTATTAATGTAGAAGGCAGTACGCAGGTTAGCAATGCCGGTGCTGCGGGCCGGATGCCACCACAGTTCCAGCAATTCTTTGGTGATGACTCTCCATTCTGCCAGGATGGTTCGCCGTTCCAAGGCTCTCCGATGTGTCAGGGGGGGCAGGGCGGTCAAGGTGGTCAGCCAAGTAAACAGGAGTTTCGTTCCCTTGGTTCGGGTGTGATCATTGATGCCGCTAAGGGTTATGTGGTTACTAATAACCACGTTGTCGATAATGCCACCAAAATCAACGTAAAGTTAAGTGATGGGCGCAGCTATGAAGCAAAAGTGATCGGTAAAGATCCACGTACCGATATTGCACTGTTACAGCTCAAAGATGCTAAGAATCTGACTGCGATTAAAATTGCTGATTCTGACCAACTGCGCGTCGGGGATTATACCGTTGCTATTGGTAACCCCTATGGGCTGGGTGAAACCGTCACCTCAGGTATCGTGTCGGCCTTGGGACGCAGTGGTTTGAATGTGGAAAACTACGAAAACTTTATCCAGACTGACGCTGCGATTAACCGGGGTAACTCTGGCGGTGCGTTGATCAATCTCAACGGTGAGCTGATCGGAATTAACACCGCAATTCTGGCTCCGGATGGCGGTAATATCGGTATCGGGTTTGCTATCCCAAGTAACATGGTGAAAAACCTGACATCACAGATGGTTGAGTTCGGCCAAGTGAAACGTGGCGAACTGGGTATCATGGGCACAGAGTTGAACTCTGAGCTGGCCAAAGCCATGAAAGTGGATGCACAGAAAGGCGCGTTTATCAGTCAGGTCATGCCAAAATCTGCGGCGGCCAAAGCTGGGATCAAGGCGGGTGATGTGATTGTCAGTATGAACGGTAAAGCCATCAATAGCTTCGCTGGCTTCCGTGCTGAAATCGGTACTTTACCGGTGGGGAGCAAAATGACGCTGGGCCTGCTGCGTGACGGCAAACCGATCAATGTTGAGGTCACTCTGGAGCAGAGCAGCCAAACTCAGGTTGACTCCGGCAATCTCTACACCGGGATTGAAGGTGCGGAGTTGAGCAATACTGACGTTAACGGTAAGAAAGGCGTGAAAGTTGATAGCGTGAAAGCGGGGACCGCTGCGGCACGTATTGGCCTGAAAAAAGGCGATATCATCATGGGGATTAACCAACAACCAGTGCAGAACCTCGGTGAGCTGCGGAAGATCCTCGACACCAAACCATCGGTATTGGCATTGAGCATTCAGCGTGGTGATACTTCAATTTATTTATTAATGCAGTAACAATTTGATGTAGTGGTGTTGTTACCCTCAAGGGCACAGTTAATCTTAACTGGGCCCTTTTTGTTGTTTTTACTGGATTAAGTAATGTAACTACGTTGTCGCTACATAGATTTTTGCAGCACAGCGGACGTTATCCATCTCATCCATCAGTTCAAGCCATTCAGGTTGTAAATCCTGCAAGTTTGTTTGCTTGCGTAACTGCTGCTCAATAGTCAGACACAATTGCCTCAACCGCGGTACACCGCTACAGGCACAACTGCCATGAAATTTGTGAATCAGATTCAGAATATCCTCATCATCTGCTCCGGCCAGAATAGCGTCTACACGCAGAGTTACTTGCGGCATAAACTCTAACAGCATGATTAATAAGTCTTTAGCTAACATTTCTTTATTTGCAGCTTGCCTGACAGCGAGGGGCCAATCTATCGCGCCCTCGCGACCTGGTGGTGGCGATGATAGCGGCGTAATATCTGTTTTGAGCGGTGGCGGGTTATTATGTTGATAGCGAGCCAAAGCCTGTATCAGCCGGGCTTCATCGAGAGGCTTTGCCAAATAGTCTGCCATACCTAATTTTAATAATTGTTCTTGCTGCCCTCTGACGGCATGAGCGGTGACGGCAATGATAGGGGTGTCCTGATGATGTGACATCTGATGAATGATTTCGCTGGCACGGATACCATCAATTTCTGGCATTTGGATATCCATCAAAATGATATCTAAGGTATTTTCACGGGCATAGGCAATCGCCTTAGCGCCGCTGTCACATAATACGGTCTCTTCAACCAGTTCTTCGAGCAGGGTGCCAATTAATTTCAAGTTAGCGGGGTTGTCGTCAACGGCCATCACTTTGAAAGGTAACTTAGGCAGTTTATGAGGTTGTTCCAATAGGGGTAATTCACAAGGAGTATCTTCAGATAACAGTATAGGAATCAATCGATTGGATGATAATGGCTTAACCAGGCACGCCTTGGCCCCGATTTGCTTAAGTTGTTCTGCTTCCACCTGTGACTGGCTTGGTAGGGCCAAAATAACGCGGTCTGCGATTTTCAATGCCGCCATCAATTTATCCTGATGAACGGCCATGTTATTACGGAATGGGATTGGCACACCAACTAACGAGAAATCATAATGCTGTGCAGGCAACTGAGCCAGTGTCGGGCTATGGGTTATCTGCAATGGCGTGACACTGAGCAGGTCTAACGTCGCTCTTGCGGCGGCGGCGTTACGCTCAATATAAGCCAGTGTCTTCCCTTCTAACCGTGACATATCCGGATGGCGATAGGCTATTGAATGGAAGGGACTTCCCCTGGATATGCGCCTGATTAACTATTGTGTAATCATGGGGTAAACATAGCCTTGGAGGGATTAGTTATGACTATCACTACTGTCGGTATCGATCTTGCTAAAAATGTGTTCGCTGTTCACTGCGTTGATCAAAATGGAAAAACTGTTCTGGTTAAACCCAAAGTATCGCGTGCAGCGCTTCCAGAGTTGATTGCAAGTTTACCTCCTTGTGTCATCGGGATGGAGGCGTGCTCCGGCGCCCATTACTGGGCAAGAGTGTTTCGGCAGTATGGCCATGAGCCCCGTTTGATGGCTGCAAAGTTCGTATCGCCTTACCGCATGGCCGGTAAATCAGGGAAAAATGATGCAGCTGATGCCCAGGCTATTTGTGAGGCTGTCCGTCGCCCGCATATGCGGTTCGTGCCAGTGAAGGATGAGAGTCAGCAGGCGATGCAATGTCTACACCGTACCAGACAAGGTTTTATCGAAGAGAAAACAGCAACATATAACCGATTAAGAGGTTTGATATCTGAATTCGGCGTCATCGCTCCACAAAGTACAGATGCCCTGCGCCACATGGTTTCTGAACAGAAGAATTCTTTGCCGCTTCAGGTTCAGCAATGCGTTGATGATCTGCTGGAACACATTAATCGCATTGAAGATAACATCGCTGAATATGACCGGATCCTGTCCCGCATGGCAAAAACGGATCACCGCAGCCAACGACTGATGGAACTGAAGGGGATTGGTCCCACAACGGCTTGTGCGTTGGTCGCCAGTATCGGTAATGCCCATGATTTTAAGAATGGACGCCAACTGGCAGCTTGGCTGGGACTTACACCATCACAGTACAGCAGTGGCGGAAAATCAAAGCTGGGCAGAATAACGAAAGCGGGCGATTCATATCTGCGAACGCTTCTGGTTCAGGGAGCCCGTTCGGTTTTGATTGGTGCAGAGAAAAGGACTGACTCATTCAGCCGCTGGGTTTGTACGTTGGTTGAGCGCAGAGGGTACTGGCGGGCTGTTGTGGCCATCGCCGCCAAAAACGCGAGGCTGTGCTGGGCATCGTTGCATTACGGTGATGATTTCAGGCTGTACTCAGCCAGCTAAAGCACAAAGCAGTATAACCATCTGACCTGCAACTCGTTGATGAAAAAGGGTTAGACCCCGTGAGGCCTATCTGGCTATTGTACAGGATATACGTATCCGCTTAACGAACAAGAACCTCACGCGCGTCTTTCATCAGGGCCCGAATCGATAACGATTCATCATGGCCGTTTATAGTACCGCAGTCTCTCCCCTTTCTTTTACTGACGAGCAGACAGAAACCATAAAACCGGCGTTGACATGCCGGGGAAGCCCTTATAGTGTCGTTAAGATCCAATGTGATATAAAACCGGAACGTTGATCCGCGATCCACCTGACTGTGGAAACTGATGTCGCCTCCCATCTCTTTGACCAATCTTTCAGTAATTACCAGCCCAAGCCCGGTGCCGCCGTGACGACGCGAAATACTGGCATCCGCCTGACGAAACGCCTGGAATAACTGAGCCTGTTGCGACTCAGAAATACCGATGCCGGTATCATGTATTTCGACCACCAGCGTGACCTGCTGGCTGGCGATTGCCCGCACCGCAACCAGAATATCAATATTGCCCTGTTCAGTGAATTTAATCGCATTTCCCAGCAGGTTTGTCACAATTTGCTGCAATCGCATGGCATCACCGACCACCTGCTCTGGCACGTCATTGTTCACATGCAACGTCAGTTCCAGGCCTTTTTCATGGGCGGTATGTGCCAGCAGGATAACCACTTCATCCAGTGCGCCACGCAGTGAGAAAGGGATATGCTCAAGGATCAGCTTCTCGGCTTCCAGCTTGGAAAAGTCCAGCACATCATTAATGATACACAACAGGTTGTTGGCAGAGCGCTGGATGGTTTGCAAATAGTCGGTTTGTGTCGGCGTCAGTGAGGTCTTCAGCGTTTGGCGGGTAAAACCAATCACCCCATTGAGTGGTGTACGCAACTCATGCGACATATTGGCCAGAAACTCCGATTTAATCCGTGCGGCTTCCTGCGCGCGTTTTTTCGCCAGTCCCAACTCGACGTTCTGGATCTCCATCTGTTCTAATGTTTCGCGTAGATCAGACGTGGCTTGATCGATATTTTGCTGCATCTCTTCGTGATAGGCCGCCAGCGACATTGCCATCGAGTTAATGCCATTTTTGAGAATATTCAATTCCCCGAGCATATGCCCTTCAACCCGACTATTTAACTGCCCACGACGAATACGGTCTACAGTATTTACCATATTACGGATCGGGCCGGTGACATCGCGCATTAGGCGATAAGCAAACAAAATCGCTACACACATGCAAAACAGCAGTAGTAAGGTGGAAATAAAGACTTCTTTATATTGTTGTAGGCGTACTGATTGCAGATCCAAATCCATCGCGATATAGCCTAATGGCTTATTAACCTGATTCGGATCTGAAGATCGCTGACTGGTTAAATTAGACTCAGCGACGATGGGCATACGCAGGATTAAGGAATCGCCGCGATAGGAGAGCATTAGTGACGTCGGAATTGGCTCGCCGTTGGGCAATCTTAATTGTGAGGAATTGTAATTATAGTTAGATGTGACGAAAAGATTATTATCTGCGTTAAAAACGGATATTGACCGAACAATGCTCGAGTGTCTACGATGAAGTAGATTAATCAACTGGCGAACTGTATCGCGATTGCGGAAGGTCATTCCATACTCGCTGGCAACGGCTAGCGGTTCGATAATATTCGTACCCGCGTTAACTACTTGGTTTTGCAGTTCATTATAGCGATTTACCATAAACGACGTGCTGAGTAACAGCCCAAGAAGCAGCGTGGGGGCCAGGATTAAAATCATCATGCGCGCGCGAAGACTGTATTTGGTCATGGTATTCCAATGTGGGATAATTAATAGCTTACGTAACCGATGCTTAATCAATCAATATGGCACAATTCTACTCCCCAAACCGATGTGTGACGACCCACCAAACGATAACTGTGACCGTAAACTCGCTGGACCCATTTGGGCAGGGCGTTGCACGCTATCAGGGAAAAGCTATTTTTATCCCCGGCGTTTTACCGGGGGAGCAGGCCGAAATTGAGCTGGTTGCACAGAAACGCCAGTATGGGCACGGTAAGCTTAAACGTTTACTTAACCAAAGTTGTGAAAGAGTCACTCCCCCTTGCCCTCACTTTGGTATTTGTGGAGGCTGTCAACAGCAACATGCCTGTGCTCAATTACAGCGCAATAGCAAAGCAGATGCACTCACCCGGTTGGTCGCACGGGAAACTGGCGCACACGTCAAATTAGAACCGGTAATCTGTGGCCCAGAGTACGGCTATCGGCGGCGGGCCAGGTTGGCGCTGATGTATCAGCCTAAACAGCAACGGCTGCAAATGGGTTTTCACCGCACTGAATCCCATAATGTAGTCAGTATAAAACATTGCCCGGTCCTGAGGCCAGAATTGGAGCATTTGTTGCAACCGCTCTATCAGTGTTTGTCTGAATTAAAAGCTGTTCGTCGGTTAGGGCATGTAGAGTTGGTATTAGCTGATAACGGGCCGTTGCTGGTTTTGCGCCACCTTGATACCCTTAACGAGGTAGACCGTAAGGCTCTGACCGAATTTGCCAAACGGGAACAGATCGCGGTATATCTGGCCGCTAACAGCGACAGTTTGGAAAAACTGATTGGTGAAGACCCCTATTACCAGATTGACGGTCTACGCTTAGCATTTCACCCGCGGGATTTTATTCAGGTCAATGATGTGGTTAACCAGCAAATGGTGGCTCAGGTTATAGAATGGCTTGAAGTCGAGCCGCATGAGCGGGTGTTGGATCTGTTCTGCGGTATGGGTAATTTCACATTGCCACTGGCGCGACGTGCGCGCAATGTCGTCGGGGTGGAAGGAGTTGCGGCGCTGGTAGCGAATGGGCAATATAATGCCCTGACTAATGGGCTAGCCAACGTGTCATTTTTTCATGAGAATCTGGAGTCTGACATTAGCCGTCAGCCGTGGGCGGCGCAAGGTTTCGATAAAGTATTGTTAGATCCCGCACGCGCAGGTGCTGCTGGGGTTATGTCACACATAGTCAAACTGGCGCCGAAGCGGGTGGTGTATGTTTCGTGTAATCCCACCACGCTGGCACGGGATAGTCAGGTGCTGTTAGCCGCCGGTTACCGTCTTGCTCAGGTGCGAATGTTGGATATGTTTCCCCACACCGGGCATCTTGAATCTATGGCGCTGTTTATGCAGGAGCCAGGGGTCGCAAAGTAGGGAGAAGTTATGGTTGCGGTACGAAGTGCACATTTGAATCCAGCGGGCGAGTTTGCTCTCGACGATTGGATCGCCAGTTTGGGGCTTCCTAATCCGCAGTCAGGTGAGCGCCTGGCCGAAACCTGGCGGTATTGTGAGCAGCAGACGCAAAACCATCCCGATGCCTCATTGTTGCTGTGGCGCGGCCTTGAAATGGTGGAAATTCTTTCTACCCTGAGCATGGATAATGACAGTATGCGCGCGGCGCTACTGTTCCCGCTGGTGGATGCCAATGTGGTGGATGAAGCCACGTTAACCGAACAATTCGGTAAAGGTATTACTTATCTGGTGCACGGTGTGCGCGATATGGATGCCATCCGTCAGTTGAAAGCCACTCATAATGACTCCATGAGCTCTGAGCAAGTGGATAACGTGCGCCGTATGTTATTGGCGATGGTGGAAGATTTCCGCTGTGTGGTCATCAAACTGGCAGAGCGCATTGCACATTTACGTGAAGTGAAAGATGCGCCGGAAGATGAGCGCGTACTGGCGGCCAAAGAGTGTTCCAATATCTATGCGCCACTGGCTAACCGCTTGGGTATCGGCCAGATAAAGTGGGAATTGGAAGACTTCTGCTTCCGCTATTTGCATCCAGATGAATATAAGCAAATCGCCAAATTGCTCCACGAGCGCCGTATCGATCGTGAGCAATTCATTGATGATTTTGTAGCCACATTGCACAAAGCAATGGCAGATGAAGGGATCAAAGCCGACATTTATGGTCGCCCCAAGCATATCTACAGTATCTGGCGCAAAATGCAGAAGAAGTCGCTGGCCTTCGATGAACTGTTTGATGTGCGAGCCGTGCGGGTAGTGGTGGAGCGCTTACAGGATTGCTATGCCGCACTCGGTATTGTCCATACCCATTTCCGCCATTTGCCTGATGAATTTGATGATTACGTTGCTAACCCTAAACCCAATGGTTATCAGTCGATCCACACCGTAGTGCTTGGGCCGCGTGGCAAAACACTCGAAATTCAAATCCGTACTCGTCAGATGCATGAAGATGCTGAACTGGGGGTTGCTGCACACTGGAAGTATAAAGAAGGTGCGGTGGCCGCAGGTCGCTCCGGTTATGAAGGGCGCATTGCCTGGTTACGTAAGCTGATTGCCTGGCAGGAAGAGATGGCGGATTCCGGTGAAATGCTGGATGAAGTGCGCAGTCAGGTATTTGACGATCGGGTCTATGTGTTTACGCCGAAAGGGGATGTCATTGATTTACCAGCAGGTTCGACACCGTTGGACTTTGCTTACCATATTCATAGCGATGTGGGGCACCGCTGTATTGGGGCTAAAATCAGTGGCCGAATTGTGCCATTTACCTACCAGTTACAGATGGGTGATCAGATTGAAGTAATCACCCAGAAACAGCCTAACCCAAGCCGTGACTGGCTGAATCCTAACCTCGGTTATGTTACCACCAGTCGCGGGCGCTCCAAGATTCATAACTGGTTTAGAAAACAAGACAGAGACAAGAATATTCTTGCTGGCCGCCAGATGTTGGATGACGAGCTGGAGCACATGGATATCAGCCTGAAAGAGGCAGAGAAGCTGCTGGTGCCGCGCTATAACATGAATTCGATGGATGAAGTGTTGGCGGCTATTGGCGGTGGTGATATTCGTCTGAATCAGATGGTCAACTTCCTGCAAGGCAAATTGAATAAGCCAACGGCGGAAGAGGCTGATTTAGAGGCATTACGCCATCTTAATAATAAACATCAGCCACCGCCACGCAATGCCAGCAAAGACAGCGGGCGCATTGTCGTCGAAGGTGTCGGTAACCTGATGCACCATATTGCGCGCTGCTGCCAGCCTATTCCGGGTGATGAAATTATTGGTTTTATCACCCAAGGTCGCGGAATATCCATTCACCGCGCCGATTGCGAGCAGCTAGCCGAGTTACAATCCCATGCGCCTGAGCGGATTGTCGATGCGGTCTGGGGGGAGAGCTATTCCAGCGGCTATTCATTAGTGGTGCGAGTCACTGCCAATGATCGCAGTGGCTTGTTGCGTGATATCACCACCATTTTGGCGAATGAAAAGGTCAATGTGTTGGGGGTTGCCAGCCGTAGTGATACCAAAAAGATGATGGCAACCATCGATATGGATATCGAGATCTACAATCTACAGGTGCTGGGCAGAGTGTTAGCCAAACTGAATCAGTTGCCGGATGTGATAGACGCCCGTCGGCTACACGGCAATTAGTTATCTCTAAACGGCTACTGCGCTTTGGCATATTGATAAATAATGTATCTGAGGCGGAGAGAATAGGCAGATCGTAAAGACGCCGTAAACCCATCCTTGGGGGCTTGAGCCGCGCCATCCGTGGCGCGGACACTTTACTCTTCTGCCTATCCTTTCCGCTGATATTGTGCAAAATAACAAAAGTGATAAATAGTAATGACCCAATCAGTGACTTCCCCTGGTACCACCGCTTTAGCGCTACAACGTTTGTTGGATATTATGCGTACTTTGCGTGACCCCGAGCATGGCTGCCCGTGGGATCGCACGCAGACCTTCGACACTATTGCGCCTTATACATTAGAAGAAACCTATGAGGTGCTTGACGCGATTGCGCGTAAGGATTTCGATGATTTGCGTGATGAGTTGGGTGACTTGCTGTTTCAGGTGGTGTTTTATGCGCAGATGGGGCAGGAGCAAGGGCTATTTGCGTTCGATGATGTTTGTCATGCCATCTGCGATAAACTGGAACGTCGCCATCCACATGTGTTCCCTGATGCGCGGCAAAACGCTTCAGACGCTATAATTAGCAGTGACACTGCATTGGCAGGGTGGGAGTCGCGTAAAGCTGAAGAAAGGGCGGAGAAGGCGTTATATTCGGCATTAGATGATATCCCTGATGCACTGCCTGCCTTGATGAAAGCGCATAAAATCCAGAAGCGTTGCGCAGCGGTCGGTTTTGATTGGGACACTCTTGGCCCGGTGCTGGATAAAGTCTACGAAGAGATCGATGAAGTGATGTTTGAAGCTCGCCAGGCGGTGGTGGATGAAGAAAAATTAGGTGATGAAATTGGCGATTTACTGTTTGCCACCGTTAACTTATCTCGCCATTTAGGCCATAAGGCTGAAAATGCCTTACAGGCTGCAAATCGTAAGTTTGAACGTCGTTTTCGTCAGGTAGAACAAATAGTTATGGCGTCAGGTAAGGCTATGGAGAGCGCGACACTGGATGAAATGGAAGCGGCCTGGCAGCAAGTTAAAAAGCAAGAAACTGAAATGTAAGGTGTTTTAATTCATCCGACAGAGAGTTGTTGAATTTTAATTGCGCTAATGCATTGAATTATAAAGGATAGTAAGGCGGTATTCCGTGCAGTCTTAGCGGTGAAAACGGTCACTGGTACGGAGATAGTTTGTAGCGAAACCAAGGTTCGGGTATACTACTTTCCCGTCTTGGTTCTTCCATCGTCTTTAAACCTAAACTTCAGGTTCAGCATGACAACTAATTATATTTTTGTGACCGGCGGGGTCGTATCCTCTCTGGGTAAAGGCATTGCCGCAGCCTCTCTGGCGGCTATACTTGAAGCCCGTGGCCTCAACGTTACCATCATGAAACTGGACCCGTATATCAACGTGGATCCGGGCACCATGAGCCCGACACAACACGGGGAAGTTTTTGTCACCGAAGATGGTGCTGAAACCGACCTGGATTTAGGGCACTACGAGCGCTTCATTCGCACCAAAATGACCCGCCGTAATAACTTCACCACCGGCCGTATCTACTCGGAAGTTCTGCGTAAAGAGCGCCGTGGCGACTACTTGGGTGCGACCATTCAGGTTATTCCTCACATCACCAATGCCATTAAAGAACGCATCATCGAAGGCGGCGAAGGCCACGATGTCGTTTTGGTTGAAATTGGTGGTACCGTGGGCGATATTGAATCTCTGCCATTCCTCGAAGCCATTCGTCAGATGGCGGTTGATGTTGGCCGCGAGCATACACTTTACATGCACCTGACATTGGTTCCTTACCTGGCGGCTGCCGGTGAAGTGAAAACTAAGCCAACGCAACATTCGGTAAAAGAGCTGCTTTCTATCGGTATTCAGCCAGATGTGCTGATTTGCCGTTCTGATCGCGCAGTTCCTGCTAATGAACGGGCCAAAATCGCCTTGTTCTGCAACGTGCCAGAAAAAGCGGTTATCTCCCTAAAAGATGTTGATTCCATTTATAAAATCCCAGGGCTATTGAAATCACAGGGCCTTGACGATTATATTTGTAAACGATTCAGCTTAACTTGTCCTGAAGCAAATCTCGCTGAATGGGAACAGGTATTATACGAAGAATCAAATCCGGGTGGCGAAGTGACCATCGGGATGATCGGCAAATACGTAGAACTGCCGGATGCTTATAAATCGGTGATTGAAGCGCTCAAGCACGGTGGGCTGAAAAATCGCCTGACGGTGAACATCAAGCTGATCGATTCGCAAGATGTTGAAACGCGCGGCGAAGAGATGCTAAAAGGGCTGGATGCTATCCTTATCCCCGGCGGTTTCGGCTACCGTGGTGTGGAAGGCAAAGTACTGGCGGCACGCTATGCCCGTGAACACAATATTCCTTATCTGGGTATTTGCCTGGGTATGCAGGTTGCACTGATGGAGTTTGCCCGCAATGTGGCGGGGATGGAAAACGCGAACTCCACAGAATTTGTGCCAGACTGTAAGTATCCGGTGGTTGCATTAATCACCGAATGGCGTGATGAAGACGGCAACGTTGAAGTACGCTCGGAAGAGAGCGATTTGGGCGGGACTATGCGTGTGGGTGGGCAGCAGTGTCACCTGACCGACGGTAGCCTGGTGCGCCAGATGTATGGCGAACCTACCATCGTTGAACGTCATCGCCATCGCTATGAAGTAAACAACATGTTGTTGAAGCAGATTGAAGCCGCCGGGTTGCGTGTAGCAGGGCGTTCTGCGGATAACAAACTGGTGGAAATCATCGAGTTACCAAATCACCCGTGGTTTGTGGCTTGTCAGTTCCATCCAGAATTTACTTCGACGCCGCGTGATGGTCACCCGTTGTTCGCCGGTTTTGTAAAAGCGGCTGGTGATTATCAGAAGCGCCAGGTGAAATAAAATATTTGGTAGAAGGGGCGGCAGCGATGTCGCCCCCTCTGTCTGGAGTTTTAGTTTAACTTGTACTGAGGAAAATCTAATGTCCAAAATCGTTAAAGTCATCGGTCGCGAAATCATCGACTCCCGTGGTAACCCAACTGTAGAAGCCGAAGTTCATCTGGAAGGCGGTTTTGTTGGTTTGGCTGCGGCACCATCAGGTGCTTCTACTGGTTCCCGTGAAGCACTGGAACTGCGTGACGGTGACAAATCCCGTTTCCTGGGCAAAGGCGTTCTGAAAGCCGTTGCAGCAGTAAATGGCCCAATTGCTCAGGCAGTTATCGGTAAAGATGCCAAAGATCAGGCTAATATCGATAAAATCATGATCGATCTGGACGGTACTGAGAACAAATCCCAGTTTGGTGCTAACGCCATCCTGGCTGTTTCTCTGGCCGCTGCGAAAGCCGCAGCAGCGTCTAAAGGTATGCCTTTGTACGAGCACATTGCTGAACTGAACGGCACCCCAGGCAAATTCTCTATGCCATTGCCGATGATGAACATCATCAACGGCGGCGAACATGCTGATAACAACGTTGATATTCAAGAGTTTATGATTCAGCCAGTGGGCGCTAAAACTCTGAAAGAAGCGGTTCGCATCGGTTCTGAAGTGTTCCATACCTTGGCTAAAGTTCTGAAATCCAAAGGCATGAGCACTGCGGTAGGCGACGAAGGCGGCTACGCGCCAAACCTGGGTTCTAACGCCGAAGCATTGGCTGTTATCGCTGAAGCGGTAAAACAGGCAGGCTACGTGTTGGGCAAAGACGTCACTCTGGCGATGGACTGTGCTGCATCTGAATTCTACAAAGATGGCAAATATGTTCTGGCTGGCGAAGGCAACAAAGCTTTCACTTCTGAAGAGTTCACTCACTTCCTGGAAGACCTGACCAAACAGTACCCAATCGTTTCTATCGAAGACGGTCTGGACGAATCTGACTGGGCTGGCTTCAAATACCAGACCGAAGTTCTGGGTGACAAAATCCAGTTGGTTGGTGACGACCTGTTCGTAACCAACACCAAGATCCTGAAAGAAGGTATCGACAAAGGCGTTGCTAACTCTATCTTGATTAAATTCAACCAGATCGGTTCTCTGACCGAAACTCTGGCTGCTATCAAGATGGCGAAAGATGCAGGTTACACCGCGGTTATCTCTCACCGTTCAGGCGAAACCGAAGATGCTACTATTGCCGACCTGGCAGTTGGTACTGCAGCTGGCCAAATCAAAACCGGTTCTATGAGCCGCTCTGACCGTGTTGCTAAATACAACCAACTGATCCGTATCGAAGAAGCGCTGGGTGACCGCGCACCATTCAACGGTCTTAAAGAAGTTAAAGGCCAGTAATTACTGCGCTCTACCTTCTGTAAAGCAGTTTGTTGATAACCCACCTTAATAGGTGGGTTTTTTTATGGATTTATTTTGGTGGTAAAGAATAATAATACTTATAAAGATAATTTGAGACGGGATGTTATGTAAAGTATGTATAATTATTTAGCGTAAATAATATTCTAGCTATTTAATCTATTTTTCTTTTATAAGGACATATATGGAAAACTCACCTACTCAAGTATATGTAAAACAGTCTGTTTCAGATGAGATTTTAATCAGGATAAAAGAGATGGAGAGAAAAATCAGTGAAAGATTTAGTGTGGAGGAAGGAATATCAGAAGTTAATGCCAAGAATGTCGCAGAGGCATATGGTGTTAGCAACAATATCGCAAATATAATGTTAGACCATAATATTGGTGATTTTAATTCTGTGGCAAAATTAGTTTTTTTAGAAGAGGAAGGTGCCAGTTTTATTGAAATGAATAATTTTTCCACCGGAGGTTTTAGCTATTATGAGTTTAAAGCTGCATTAAATAAAATTGATACTTATGGGGTTGAATTTAGAGAAAGTAATTTTAAAGATGACGTTAATATTAAATTTACAGCTATTTGTAATGTCAATGTAACAGATCCACTTAGTTTTTCTCAGTTGATATCATATTTACCATGCCACGATGATGTTAAAGACAAATATAATGATTTCTTGCCGCATGGTGTGGTTAATCCAAGATCTACTTCAAGGGAGGAATTGGCTAACATTCTGGTTTTAATAGATAACAATGCTTCTAAGAAATTGGTTAATGAGGTTTGTTTTAATTCTAGAAAAAATAATAAATTTGAACTTCTTAATGAAGGGCTTAGTCGAAATGTTAATGAGGAAATGTTATATCGAGCATTTAGAAGAGTAAATAATCTAACTATAACTGAAGATAGGTACTATGAATTACTAAATGAATTAGATGGTAGCAATATTGCAGCGCTTGACTCGGGTGAATCTGATATTCGCTCTTTAACTGATAATATCTCTGCAACTCTTGATAATCGTGAGCTAGTCAACACTAATGTCTCATCACCGTATTCTAATCCATTGGAAAGCCTCGGTAATATGTTAGCCGTGAGCTAAACTTCAATACCGTAGAACACCAGTAAGCCAGTTTGATTCTTCTCTAATTAACCTATTATTACTGCGTGTTTCCTGCGAGATTAATCTGAATCTCGCAGGCACGGCCTCATCTGACTCACATCCCAAGCTCCACACCCGTGCAGATAATTCATCATCCGTTATCATTGATGAGTATCTGAATGATTCGACAATAATGCATAAAGGATGATAACTGATGAAACTGAAATACTTAACGTTACCGGCGATACTTTTTACCGGCAGTGTGCTGGCGGCAGGTGTTACCGTAACGATGAATGAAGCGCTGCCCGACGGTAACGGTAAGGCCCTCGGCACCGTGACTGTGACCGAAACGCCTTATGGTTTACTGTTCTCGCCGAAGCTAACCGGATTGGCGGCGGGTATTCATGGTTTTCACCTGCATGAGAATCCAAACTGTGCGCCAGGGCAAAAAGACGGTAAAGCTGTGTCAGCACTCGCTGCGGGGGGGCATTTTGACCCACAAAAAACCGCCGTACACCTTGGGCCTTATAATGACCAAGGGCATCTTGGCGATCTGCCAGGGCTGGTGGTGAATGCCGATGGTACGGCTACTTATCAGGTATTGGCTCCACGGCTGAAATCACTTTCTGAGATTAAAAAACACGCGCTGATGATCCATGCCGGTGGTGATAATTATGCCGACCATCCTATGCCATTAGGCGGTGGCGGTGCGCGGATGGCCTGTGGTGTGATTGAGTAATACTCTGATACAGACAAACTGGCAGCAGAAGTGTTGCCAGTTTGGTCACAGTCAGAGAATCTGCGATAATCGCCCATTGGCTTGAATCAGGATAGATATGCAGATGCAGTACCCGATTAATGAAATGTTCCAGACCTTGCAGGGCGAAGGTTACTTCACCGGCGTACCGGCGATTTTCGTGCGCTTGCAGGGCTGTCCGGTAGGTTGCAGTTGGTGCGATACTAAACACACTTGGGAGAAAGAGGCCGATCGGGAAGTCGATATGCAACGCATCATGGTAAAAACTGCCGAAAGTGATGCTTGGGGTTCCGCCAGTGAACAGCAACTATTGGATCTCTTCATTCAACAAGGCTATACCGCTCGCCATGTGGTGATAACGGGGGGGGAGCCTGCTATTTACGACTTGTTCCCTTTAACGACTCAGTTGGAACAGGCCGGTTACCGTTGTCAGATTGAAACCAGCGGTACGCATGAAGTGCGGTGTTCGGCCACCACTTGGGTCACAGTTTCGCCAAAAGTGAATATGCGTGGTGGCCTGAAAGTGCTACCTCAGGCATTGCAACGAGCTGATGAAATTAAACATCCAGTGGGGCGTCTACGGGATATCGAGGCGCTGGAGGCATTGCTGGAAACACTGACGGATGACAAAAAGCGGATTATTGCCTTGCAGCCTATCAGCCAGAAAGACGAGGCTACCAAGCTCTGTATTGAAACCTGTATCGCCAGGAACTGGCGGTTGTCGATGCAGACACATAAGTATTTAAATATCGCTTAATCCCCTTCGTCCTTGACGTTACAGCGTTGTTAGCTGCGTTCATTACTCGGCCCATCCATGAGCCTCGCCTCTGTGAGGCCGCTGCAAGCAGCGTTCAAATCTGCTCCCGACAGATTTGTCACCCGAATCACTTACTTATGTAAGCTCATCGGGATTTGTTCGCTTGCAGCCTTGCTGTAACGCCAATGACTTTGGGGATCAATTGTACTCGCCGCGATTTATTAGCCGCGAAAAACACAACCCGCAGAACAGGTCTCTTTCACCATCACCGCGCTCAGTTCTGGTAACTGCGGTTTAAGTTGTTGCCAAATCCAACTGGCCAGCACTTCACTGGTCGGATTTTCCAAACCAGGAATGTCATTTAGATAATGATGATCCAAACGTTCCCAAATGGGGTTAAATGCGGCTTTCAGCTCGGCAAAATCCATCACCCAGCCGGAGTGAGCATCAACTTCACCAGTGACCTCGATACGGATCATAAATGAATGGCCGTGCAAACGACCGCATTTGTGGCCCTCTGGTACATGGGGCAACAAGTGGGCAGCTTCAAACTGAAAATCTTTAAATAGGGTAGTGCTCATAGTCTTGACCTTATTGACTCAAAAACCGCCGCATAGTACCGGAAAGCACCGATACTGGCTATGATCGCGCGTAACGACGGCGGTATTGGGTCTGCCATATTTTTATTTATATCACCTAGCTTACTGATTTATATACAGACGTAGACCTATGTATGATTGATGTAACCACAAGTGAATTTTCCTAATAAGTTGAATACTTTAACTCGTATCTATTACCTGAAAAACTGCTTAGTCGTTTTAGTTATTTATTATTTCCATCGCTTCTTTAATTGTTATTATCGGGATGGTTAACCTTACAAACTATCAAGACTTTTGAGCGCAAACTGTTTGCACTGATAGTTGTCCGTGCCTTTCGTGGCTAAGCATAAAGGAATTAGTACTGCAATGACGACTCAGGCTCCTCCTTGTTCTTTACTTCCGCTATCGCCGGAGCAGTTGGCCCGCTTACAAGCGGTGGTGGGTGAGTTTTCCCCAACCCAGATGGCATGGTTGTCCGGTTACTTCTGGGGCATGGTTAACCAGCAATCTGGCGCGGTTGTTGCCCCTGCGGTGGCGGCACCCGCGCCAGTGACGATCACCCTGATTTCCGCCTCTCAGACCGGCAATGCGCGCCGTTTGGCGGAGCAGTTACGCGATGATCTTTTGGCTGCCAAACTTAACGTCAATCTGGTAAATGCCAGTGATTATAAGTTTAAACAAATCGCGCAGGAACGCTTGCTGGTGATTGTCGCTTCTACTCAAGGCGAAGGTGAACCTGCGGAGGAAGCCGTCGCATTGCATAAATTCTTATTCTCTAAAAAAGCGCCAAAATTGCCAGAAACAGTGTTTGCGGTGTTTGGTTTAGGTGATACCTCCTACGAGCATTTCTGTCAGGCAGGCAAAGATTTTGACAATAAGCTGGCAGAGCTTGGCGCTCAGCGGCTGCTGGAGAGAGTGGATGCCGATGCAGAATATCAAGAATCCGCACTACAGTGGCGTCAACAGATTGTGGCGACATTGCAGGCAAGAGTCCCCGCGCAATCCGCTGCTGCTGCGATTACGCAAAGCGGCGCGGTTGATGAACTCACCTCCAGCCCATACAGCAAGGCTGCGCCACTGACCGCACAGTTATCTGTGCAGCAAAAAGTGACGGGCCGTAACTCCGAAAAAGATGTGCGCCATATTGAAATCGAGTTAGGGGACTCAGGGCTGCGCTACCAACCGGGAGATGCGTTGGGGGTCTGGTTTGATAATGACCCGGCATTGGTCGAAGAGTTGTTGGCGCTATTGTGGCTTAAAGGTGATGAATTGGTCAGCGTCGACGGGCAGAATCTGCCGCTGTCACAGGCACTGCGTAGCCATTTTGAACTGACACAAAACACCACGGTGATCGTCGATAAATATGCAGCACTTTCCCGTGATGAAAAATTGATTGCTTTGCTGGCGGATAAACCCGCGCTGCAACAATATGCCAAAAATACGCCGATCGTAGATATGGTGCGTCAGGCTCCTTCAGACCTGAATGCCGATCAACTGGTTGCGCTGTTACGGCCACTAACCCCACGACTTTACTCCATCGCCTCGTCACAAGCTGAAACTGAGAATGAAGTGCATATCACCGTTGGCGTGGTGCGCTATGACATTGATGGTCGGCCACGTACAGGTGGTGCATCGGGTTATCTGGCGGATCGGCTGGAAGTGGATGGTGATATTCGCATCTTTATCGAACATAACGATAACTTCCGTTTACCGGCTAACCCAGAAACGCCAGTGATAATGATTGGGCCAGGAACCGGTATCGCTCCGTTCCGTGCGTTTATGCAGCAGCGCGAAGCCGACGGTGCTACGGGCAAGAACTGGTTACTGTTCGGCAATCCACATTTCACCGAAGACTTCCTCTATCAGGTCGAATGGCAACGCTATGTCAAAGATGGCTTGCTGACCCGTATTGATCTGGCATGGTCACGCGATCAAGCCGATAAAATATATGTACAAGACAAACTGCGCGAACAAGGTGCAGAACTGTGGAACTGGATCCAACAAGGTGCCCACATTTACGTCTGTGGCGATGCTAATCGCATGGCGAAAGACGTTGAGCAGGTTTTACTGGACGTGGTGGCTCTGCACGGCGCGATGGATGCTGAGCAGGCTGATGAATATTTAAGTGAGCTGCGCCTGGCGCGCCGTTATCAGCGGGATGTGTACTGATGAATGAGAAACACCCAGGGCCACTGGTGGTAACCGGTAAACTCTCCGACGGCGAGCGCATGAAGTCGCAAAGCAACTTCCTACGCGGCACGATTGCAGAAGATTTGAATGACGGGCTGACCGGCGGGTTCAACGGCGATAACTTCTTGCTGATCCGTTTTCACGGCATGTATCAACAAGATGACCGTGATATCCGTGCCGAGCGCGCTGAACAGAAGCTGGAACCACGTCACGCCATGATGTTGCGCTGCCGTTTACCCGGCGGAATCATCACCCCACAACAGTGGTTGGGTATTGATAAGTTTGCTGCGGATAACACCTTATACGGCAGTATCCGTATCACTAACCGCCAGACATTCCAGTTTCATGGCATTTTGAAAGGGAATGTCAAACCGGCTCACCAGTTGCTCAATCAATTAGGTTTGGATGCATTGGCGACGGCAAATGATGTTAACCGTAACGTGCTTTGCACCTCGAATCCGGTGGAATCAGTGCTCCATCAGGAAGCTTATGAATGGGCGAAGAAGATTTCTGAACATTTACTGCCGCGCACCCGTGCTTACGCTGAAATCTGGCTGGATGCAGAAAAAGTCGCGACCACGGATGAAGAACCGATCCTCGGTGCTACTTATTTGCCACGCAAATTTAAAACGACGGTAGTTATTCCGCCGCAAAATGATGTGGATCTCCATGCCAATGACCTTAACTTTGTCGCTGTGGCGGAGAAGGGCAAGTTAGTCGGCTTTAACGTGCTGGTCGGCGGTGGGTTATCTATTGCTCACGGTGATAAGAATACTTACCCACGTAAAGCCAGTGAATTTGGCTATATCCCGCTACAACACACTTTAGCTATCGCTGAAGCGGTGGTGACGACCCAACGCGATTGGGGTAATCGTACTGACCGTAAGAATGCTAAAACCAAATATACGCTAGAGCGCGTCGGTGTTGATGTGTTTAAAGCCGAAGTTGAAAAGCGCGCCGGGGTGAGTTTCACAGCCATCAAACCTTATCAATTTACTGGCCGTGGCGATCGTATCGGTTGGGTGAAAGGCATTGATAAAAAGTGGCATCTGACCTTATTTATCGAAAATGGCCGTTTGCTGGATTACCCAGGCCGTAGTCTGAAAACCGGCGTGGCGGAAATTGCCAAAATCCATCAGGGCGATTTCCGTTTAACCGCTAACCAGAACCTGATTGTGGCTGGCGTGCCGGAAAAAGACAAAGCGCGCATTGAAGCATTGGCCCGTGAACATGGCCTGATGGATGACAGTGTCAGCCCGCAGCGTGAAAATTCAATGGCTTGTGTTTCGTTCCCAACGTGCCCATTGGCGATGGCGGAGGCTGAACGCTTCCTGCCGGAGTTTGTCACCCGTATTGAAGGTATTTTGCAACAGCATGGTCTGCCTGATGAGCATATTGTGATGCGCGTCACCGGTTGCCCGAATGGTTGTGGCCGTGCTTTATTGGCGGAAATGGGGCTGGTGGGGAAAGCGGTTGGCCGCTATAACCTGCATCTGGGCGGCAATCGCGAAGGTACACGAATACCGCGGATGTACCGTGAAAACATTACCGAAGATGAAATTCTGGCCATTACCGATAAATTGGTCGGGCGCTGGGCGAAGGAACGTCATACTGATGAAGGTTTCGGTGATTTTGTTATTCGCGTCGGTGTTGTTGCTCCGGTGATAGATTCAGCCCGCGACTTTTATGATGTTCAGGAGGCGGTGTGAGCCAATTTAATCTCAATGAACTTAATGCGCTGCCGAAAGCGGAACAAGCGGCGGCATTGGCGCTGGTTAATGGGCAATTGGAGCATCTAACCGCACAGGAGCGCGTCAGTTGGGCGTTGGAAAATCTACCCGGTGAGTTTGTGCTCTCTTCCAGCTTTGGTATTCAGGCCGCAGTTTGCTTGCATCTGGTGACACGCCAGCAGCCGGATATCCCGGTGATCCTCACTGATACCGGTTATCTGTTCCCAGAAACCTATCAGTTTATTGACTCTCTCACCGAAAAACTTCAGCTCAATTTGCAGGTGTTTCGCGCGCAGCAAAGCCCTGCCTGGCAAGAAGCTCGCTATGGCAAACTATGGGAGCAGGGTGTTGAGGGGATTGAGCGCTACAATGATTTGAATAAAGTTGAGCCGATGAACCGCGCACTGGAAACTCTAGGTGCGCAAACCTGGTTTGCGGGGCTGCGTCGTGAACAATCGGGGAGTCGTGCAAAACTACCGGTTTTGGCCATTGCGCGCGGGGTTTTCAAGTTGCTCCCTATCATTGATTGGGATAACCGGCAGGTTTACCAGTATTTGACGCAACATGGCCTGAGTTATCATCCGCTATGGGAAGAGGGTTATCTCTCGGTCGGTGATACTCATACCACCCGTAAATGGGAACCGGGTATGAGCGAAGAAGAGACACGTTTCTTCGGCCTAAAACGTGAATGCGGTTTGCATGAAGGCTGATTGTGACAGATTGAGAATAGGGCGCTAATTGCGCCTTGAGGTTAATGACAAAGTGCCCGTATCGGTGAAAACAGGCAGATCGTAAAGACGCCGTACTTCTTTTGTTAAAACAAGCTTCCCTGGAGGCTCGAGCCGCGCCATCCTTGGCGCGGACGCTTTACTCTTCTACCTGCCTTCACCTTGCAAGATCGAGTTGTTGGGGTTTGTCAGCAGTCTGAGAGAGCTAATCGCGCCCTTTCTTTTAGTGGCCACTAACGAGCAATTCGCTCACGCGCCAACTCAGCCAGAAACTGGCTACGATTCTTATAACCACGGTGGGTTGCGATAAACTTATCAATCGCAGTGAGTAGATTCTGTGACATCGTCAGATTAAATTTTATTGCCTTACTTTCATACTTGGCCGGATCGATCTCGACAAACCCCAAAATGCCGCCGTCTTCTTTTAAACGCGGATCATTGATATACCGTTGTGGATCTTTGGCGGGCGTTGGTAATGGAAAACCTTCATCCATTAGCGCCTCAATATGAGTGGCAAAGGCTTCTTCAGCATTCTGGCTAATCTCCGCAAAGGTATTACCCGCAAAGAAGCAGCCGTCAATATCGGGAAAATAGCCGTCGAATCCTTCTACAGTACTGAAGATGAAAATAGGGTAGATCATGGTTAACTCCCCAAGCTGTTTATACCCGTCATACAGCAAGTTGCATCTGTGTTGGCTGCCCCAGCCACTTACTTGTGTAAGCTATTGGGGATGAACTATTTAGGGTATACCGCGTTGCTTAAATCAATTTAATCCCGGAAATCTGCTGAGCTTGCCGCAGCATGCCTTTGGATAACTCTTGGCGTGGATGAGGGAGCGTAATAATTTTACGGATAGCTGGTTTACACAGAGTGATATGGCTCCCACCATTGTTTTTTTTACCTCCTCTGATTTGCCAGCCCGCATCCTGCAATCGCTTTATTAATTCGTCACTCTCCATGTGACCTCCTGGTGAGCGCTAGTAGGTATCATACCCACCAGCAAGATTGAGTCAATTATTTATAGGTATCATACCTACCAAAAGTTATACGCTGAAAACACGGAAAAGGGCGACCGTACTGATCGCCTTTGATTTGAATTAATTGGTTTTTTTACTTTTTTTGCGTGGTGTTTCGCAGAGTGGAAACTATTTTTTAGCGCCAGCTAACTCTTGTATCAGTGGCAACATTATTTGTACGGTGTCATGCGTACGTTTAGTGATTCGGCCCGGCAAGAACTTATCCAGATAATTTAAGTTATCCAGTTGGCTTTGATGGCGGGTGATTCCCTGTGGGAAATGCTTGCTGATAGCCCGCTGCTGGCAGCCGTCTTTATTGCCCAACGTGTAGTTGCTGGCCTCGACGGATAACACTGCTATTCCCGCAGCATCAAAAGCGTTCTTCTCAGCCTGACAGGGGGCGATCACTTTGTTTTTTACGGTGGAAGCCGTAATACCATAGCGGCGCGCGAGGGTTAGCGCCTGCTCTTGTGCTGTAATAGCTGTGGGCTGGTGACTGGCATTAAAATAGAGGCGGTCACCGGTAATCAGGCGGTCTAAATTGATCACCAATAGCGTGTTGGCTTTCTCTGATTTGCTCATTCGTTGCAGGTAATTTTCTGTCCCTTGCGCGCCAATTTCCTCGGCACTCAGTGCCACAAACCGCAAGTCATAGCGCAGTGGTATGTCTTTCAAGCGCTCGGCCAATTCCAGCATCACCCCTACACCTGCCGCATTATCATCAACACCTTGTAAGGTCAGTCCGCCAAGGTTTTTATCCAGGTCACTATCACTTTGCGGCGTATAGGTATCAAAATGTGCCATCACGATTATCTGTTTCTGCTCATCAGCATTGCTGGCTGCATTGTTCTTTTCTGGCAACACATTGCGCGCGGCAATGACCGAGGTGGCACTCAGTGTCCGCCAGCTTTGCTTGCCATTCTTGCTGGTATAAAGATAACGGGTATTAAAACCACGTAAGTTGCTCTGATAACCCATCTGTTGAAAGCGATGATTGATATAGTCGGCTGCCAGCAGTTCGGCTGGGCTACCCGCCATACGGCCAGGAAAGTAGGTACTGATATGGCGAATTTGCTGCTCTGCGCTGTGACCCGGCGCAGGATTCGGTGCTGCGTGTAGCGGCAAAATAGAACTGAAACATAGCGTGAATAGTGCCCACTTCAGGCAACGGCGGGAAAACATACCGAAATATCCTTGTTATCGTCTGGGCCATACCTGTTGGCATGGACAATGCTGCATCTTTCCGATGCTTAGTATGAAACTGTCTGCACCAATAGACAATTCGTATATATCCTTCTTTCTGTAAATTGTGGTGTGGCCGAATCATCAGTGAACCTTGCGACACGCCTTACTTGCAACGCTATATATCATTATGGAACTTGTAATTACTTTTCGTCATTTCATAAGGCAATGTCCCCCCCCTATAGTCACCCTACGCTTTATCATGTAATTGAAGGACGTTGTGGACTATCTACCTCTATTTGCCGATTTGAAACAACGCCCAGTGTTGGTCGTCGGCGGCGGCGAAGTCGCTGCGCGAAAAATTGAACTACTGCACCGTGCAGGCGCACAAGTGCGGGTCGTGGCACAGACCCTCTCACCTGAACTTGAACGGCAACATCAGAAGGGGCGCATCAATTGGCTGGCAACGGTTTTTGTTCCAGAGCAGTTAGATGAGGTGTTTTTAGTGATTGCTGCCACCAACGATACGGTGTTGAACGCGGCGGTTTTTGCCGCAGCAGATAAGCGCCATCTTCTGGCGAATGTGGTGGATGACCAACCCCGTTGCTCGTTTATCTTCCCATCGATTGTCGATCGTTCGCCGCTGGTGGTGGCTATCTCTTCATCCGGTCAGGCTCCGGTACTGGCACGTCTTTTGCGCGAGAAATTAGAAGCCTTGTTACCCAGCAGTTTGGGTGATATGGCCGCTGTCGCTGGGCGTTGGCGCGGGAGGGTGAAACAGCACATAGCTTCAATGGGTGAGCGACGCCGCTTCTGGGAAAACGCCTTCAGTGGCCGTTTCGCCAGTTTGGTCAGCCGTGGTCAGTTAACGCAGGCCGAAGATGAATTACAGTTGTCATTGAGCGAGCAACGTAGCCCGATCGGTGAAGTGGCGCTGGTGGGCGCGGGGCCAGGCGATCCCGGTTTATTGACTTTACGCGGTCTGCAAGTGATTCAGCAGGCGGATGTGGTGCTGTATGACCATTTGGTTAGCCCGGAAGTGTTGGATTTAGTGCGACGTGATGCCGAACGTATCTGTGTTGGCAAACGGGCCGGAGCGCACTCGGTGGCACAGGAGGAAACCAATCAATTATTGGTCACACTGGCGCGACAGGGCAAGCGGGTGGTGCGACTTAAAGGCGGTGATCCATTTATCTTTGGTCGTGGCGGTGAAGAACTGCAAGTCGTTGCGCAGGCAGGCATTGCGTTTCAAGTGGTGCCAGGAGTAACGGCAGCGAGCGGAGCGACAGCCTATGCCGGTATTCCGCTGACTCATCGCGACCACGCCCAAAGCGTGACATTTATTACCGGACATTGCCGTCCCGATGGCGATGATTTGGATTGGCAGGCGCTGGCCCGTGGTCGCCAGACGTTGGCAATCTACATGGGAACGGTGAAAGCGGCTGAAATCAGCCAGCAGCTAATCACTCATGGCCGCGCCAGCACTACGCCGGTGGCGGTTATTGGCCGTGGAACTCGTGCCGATCAGCAAGTACTGACCGGTACACTGGCACAGCTTGAGTTACTCGCAAATCAGGCACCCACACCGGCACTACTGGTTATCGGGGAAGTGGTGGATTTACATCACCAAATTGCCTGGTTTGGGCAACAACCGCAGACTGAACAGGCTCTTAGCCCGTCAGTCGTGAATTTGGCATAAAGGATCTGTTATGGACGAGAAACGACTTACGCATTTGCGGCAATTGGAGGCGGAGAGTATCCATATCATCCGTGAAGTGGCCGCCGAATTCGCAAACCCGGTGATGCTCTATTCTATCGGTAAGGACTCTTCTGTGATGCTGCATTTGGCACGCAAAGCCTTCTTCCCAGGCACTTTGCCGTTCCCGCTATTGCATGTGGATACCGGTTGGAAATTCCGTGAAATGTATGAATTTCGCGACCAAACAGCCAAAGCCTTTGGTTGTGAGTTGCTGGTGCACCGCAATCCGGAAGGGGTGGCGATGGGCATCAACCCATTTGTCCACGGTAGTGCCAAACACACTGACATCATGAAAACCGAGGGCTTAAAGCAGGCGTTGAACAAATACGGTTTTGATGCGGCTTTCGGTGGCGCGCGCCGCGATGAAGAGAAATCGCGCGCCAAAGAACGTATTTATTCGTTCCGTGACCGCTTCCACCGTTGGGACCCAAAAAATCAGCGTCCGGAGTTGTGGCATAACTATAATGGTCAGATTAACAAAGGCGAAAGTATCCGTGTATTCCCGCTGTCCAACTGGACTGAACTGGATATCTGGCAATATATCTTCCTGGAAAAAATCGACATTGTGCCGTTGTATTTGGCAAAACCGCGTCCGGTGGTGGAGCGCGATGGCATGTTATTGATGGTTGATGACGATCGTATTGATTTGCAGCCAGGTGAAGTGATTACTCAGAAGATGGTGCGCTTTCGTACTTTGGGCTGCTGGCCACTGACCGGTGCGGTGGAGTCCGAGGCGCAAACCCTGCCTGCGATTATCGAAGAGATGCTTATCTCCACCACCAGCGAACGTCAGGGCCGCATGATTGACCGCGACCAATCCGGCTCAATGGAGCTTAAAAAGCGTCAGGGATACTTCTGAGGAGCGCCCGATGAGCACAAATTTACAGCACAAACCCGTAACTGAACATTCGTCGGCGGTAAAAAGTAAGTCGATGATTTTAGATAACACCTCTATGGCCCAACAGATTGCCAACGAGGGCGGGGTGGAAGCCTACCTGCACGCCCAGCAGCATAAAACCATGCTGCGTTTTCTGACCTGCGGCAGTGTAGATGATGGCAAAAGCACCCTGATTGGCCGGTTATTGCACGATACCCGCCAGATCTACGAAGATCAGCTATCAACTCTGCACACTGACAGCAAACGTATCGGGACGCAGGGTGAAAAACTGGATCTGGCGCTGCTGGTGGATGGCTTGCAGGCCGAGCGTGAGCAGGGCATTACCATTGATGTCGCTTACCGCTACTTCTCGACGGAAAAACGCAAATTTATCATCGCTGACACGCCCGGACATGAGCAATATACCCGCAATATGGCGACCGGTGCATCTACTTGTGACCTGGCTATTTTACTGATCGATGCCCGTAAAGGGGTATTGGATCAAACCCGCCGCCACAGCTTTATTGCTACTTTGTTGGGTATTCGCCACTTGGTGGTGGCGGTGAACAAGATGGATTTGGTCGATTATCAGGAGAGCGTTTTCGAGCAATTTAAACAAGATTACCTGAGTTTTGCCGAACAGTTACCGACTGATCTGGATATTAAATTTGTTCCGCTATCGGCGTTGGATGGCGACAATGTGGCCTCTCCCAGTGAGAAGATGAATTGGTATTCCGGCCCGACACTGCTTGAAGTACTGGAAAGCGTTGATGTGGTCAATGCCAGTCGTCACCAGCCGCTGCGCTTTCCGGTGCAATATGTTAATCGGCCTAATTTGGATTTTCGCGGTTATGCTGGCACCTTGTCTGCCGGTATCGTGCGGGTTGGGCAAAAAATAAAAGTGCTACCTTCCGGTGTCGAATCGACTATTGCGCGCATTGTCACCTTTGATGGTGACCTGACTGAAGCCATTCCCGGCGAAGCGATTACGCTGGTGCTGACAGATGAAGTGGATATCAGCCGTGGTGACTTGCTGGTGGATGCCAGTGAAACCCTGAAAGCGGCGCAAAATGCGCTGGTGGATGTGGTGTGGATGGCGGAGCAACCGTTGGTGGCCGGGCAAAGTTATGATATCAAAATCGCCGGTAAAAAGACCCGTGCGCGCGTTGAAAATATTCAATATCAGGTTGAAATCAACTCACTGACCCAGCGAGTGGTAGAGAGTTTGCCGCTCAATGGTATTGGCTTGGTTGAACTGGCATTCGATGAACCGCTGCTGCTGGACAGCTATCAGCACAACCGTGATACCGGCGGCATGATCTTTATTGACCGGCTGAGCAATGTCACTGTCGGCGCGGGCTTAATTCGTGAAGCACTGGCGACGGTTTATCAGGAAGATAGTGCATTCAGTGCGTTTGAACTGGAGCTAAATGCATTGGTTCGCCGTCACTTCCCGCACTGGGGTGCGCGCGATCTGTTAGGAGGTAAGTAGCTTGCACGCCGATCCGTTAGAATGGCATAACGTGGTAGCCTTGCCCGTCGATGAGAACGTGGTCTGGCACCCTCATGCGGTGACGCAGCAGGATCGCGAGCAGCAGCACGGTCATCAAGGCGTGGTGCTGTGGTTTACCGGCTTATCCGGTTCCGGTAAATCCACGCTGGCGGGGGCGCTGGAGCAAGCACTGTTTGCTCGCGGTGTTAGCACTTACTTACTGGATGGCGACAATGTGCGTCACGGTTTATGCCGCGATTTGGGCTTCTCAGAGACAGACCGGCGCGAGAATATCCGCCGGGTTGGGGAAGTGGCTAAATTGATGGTGGATGCCGGGCTGGTGGTGTTAACGGCGTTTATCTCGCCTCATCGGGTTGAGCGGGAAATGGTGCGGGATATGCTGGCATCAGGCCAGTTTATTGAGGTATTTGTCGATACGCCGTTGGCCATTTGCGAAGCGCGCGACCCGAAAGGATTGTATAAAAAAGCCCGGGCCGGTGAGTTGAAAAACTTCACAGGGATTGACGCGGTTTATGAATCACCTGAACAACCCGATATTCATTTGCAGGGTGAACAATTAGTAACAAATTTGATTGAACAATTGTTAGACGTGCTGCGTGGTCGAGCTATTATCAAATCCTGATATACCCGTCATACTTCAAGCTGCATGTGCGTTGGCTGCTTTCGTTCACCCGAATCACTTACCTGAGTAAGTTCATCGGGATTTGCTCAATTGCCGTCTTCCTGCAACTCGAATTATTTTGGGTATAGATACTTATAGCTGCTGGTAAAACGCCCTCAGAGCGTGCCGGTGAACTGTACTCACAGGATTTCTATGCAGAATGTGACCCAAATTACTATCAACGGACAGTGCGAACGTGAGGAACCGTCTTACTCCTTTCTCGGTGGCGCTACAGGTTTTGTCTTTTATTGGCTGGCGTTTGCGATCCCTTTCTTCGTCTACGGCCTGAATACGGTTTTCTTTCTGCTGTACACCTGGCCATTCTTTCTGGCGCTGATGCCGGTGTCTGTACTGATAGGCATTGCTCTAAGTATGTTAACGCGTAGTAACTTGCTATTAACGGTGGTAGGTACGGGCATTGCTGTGGTCTGTTTGTTCTGGATGTTGTTTTCATTTCTCACCGGTTGGTGAGGGCTGAATCTGCGGGCTGCTGAGTTTTACCCGATGGCAGCCCGCCATGTTAAAGCGATGGTTGTTACCCTTGTGCTGAAAGCACCTTGCTGAGAAATGCCTGAGTACGCGGATTACTTGGCGCGGTAAAGATCTCTTCTGGCCGCCCCTCTTCCTGAATAACCCCTTGATCAATAAATAACACCCGGTCAGCCACATCGCGGGCAAAGCCCATTTCATGGGTGACAACCACCATCGTCATACCTTCCAACGCTAAGGCTTTCATTACCGCCAGCACTTCACCGACCAGTTCAGGGTCAAGCGCCGAGGTTGGTTCATCAAATAGCATAATCTTGGGTTCCATTGCCAAGGCTCTGGCAATGGCTACGCGCTGCTGTTGCCCACCGGACAGGCTGCTGGGATAGGCATCGATTTTATCGAGCAACCCAACCTTGCGCAGCAGCAATTCAGCCCGTTCTATGGCTTGATTACGAGACAGCTTTTTGACCGCCATCGGTGCCATAACCAGGTTTTCCAACACGGTCATATGCGGGAACAGATTAAAACGCTGGAACACCATGCCGACACTTTCACGCAGACGGTTGAGATCAGTTTTCGGATTATGTATCTCAAAACCGTTGACGGTTATCTCGCCACCAGACAAGGTTTCCAAGGCGTTAATGCAACGCAGAAACGTGCTTTTACCCGAGCCGGATGGCCCGATAATACAAACCACTTCTTTGGGCAGAATTTCGCAGGAAATACCGCGCAGCACATGGGTTTCGCCAAATTGTTTTTGCAGGTTATGTACGTGAATCACTTTTCCCGAACCTCTTTTCCATATGCCGCACTAACAGCGAAAGTAAGAATGTAATGACCCAATACACTACTGAAATGGCCAGGTAGGGTTCCCAATAAGTCGCGTAGGCACCGGAGACGGTACGGGCGGCATAGGCTAAATCAGCCAGCCCGATGGCGGATGCCAACGATGAATCCTTGACGATAGCAATGGCATTGTTACCGAGCGGTGGCAACATACGACGGAAAGCCTGTGGCAGGATAACCTTGCGCATCGTCTTGCCGTAGCTCATGCCCAGCGAGCGTGAAGCCTCCATCTGGCCGCGATCAATTGACTGAATTCCGGCCCGGAAAATTTCTGAGACATAAGCACCGGCGTTTAGAGTGATGGCAACAACGCAGGATAAAAAAGCACCGTAATCAGAACGCAGCATTCTGGCGAAATCAGAGGACATAATTCCATTGGTAACCAGAATGCCATCTCGCGGATTGATAAATAGCGGCACTAGTGCGAAGTGAACCACCATGATCTGCACAAACAGCGGTGTTCCCCGAATGGCGCTGATATAGATGCGTACCGGCCATTGAACAAAGTAATACAAGACCGGCTTCCAGACACCATGAGGTGCCTGCGCCAATCGCCCCAAACCGAGCGTTAAACCCCAGGTTGTTCCCAGAATCACACAAATAATGGTGCACTTTATTGTCATCAAGGCACCGTCCATAAACAACGGGGCGTATTCCTGGATGATTTCCCAACGAAATCCTGACATAGGGTAGTCCGGTCAATCAGGCTACCGCGTATTCACACACACGGTAGCTTATAGAAGAAAGGGTTATTTTGCTGGCTGTGTTGCTGTAGGCAGCGTAGGCACCTGAGCATCAAACCATTTTTCATAAATTTTGGCGTAAGTGCCGTCAGCAACGATCTTTTGCAAACCGTTGTTGATTTTATTGCGTAATTCGTCGTTACCTTTTGCTACCGCGATACCAAAATATTGGCGTTCAAATTTGGTATCGGAGACCAATTCAAATGCTTTTTCCGGATGGGTTTTCAGGTAGAACTTGGCGACACCCACATCACCTACGGCAGCGGCAATACCGTCTTCATATAACTCTTGCAGCATCAGTGGGGTGTTATCAAAGCGCTTGATGGCGGTACTGTTTTTACCCAATACATCAGAGACCACAATATCGCCGGTACTGGAGTTAACGACACCGACATTCAGGTTTTTCAGTGCGGCGATAGAATCAACTTTAGACCCTTTAGCGACCACGATAGTTTGTTCCGCCGGGAAGTATGGATCTGAGAAATCCACCATTTGCTTGCGTTTATCGGTAATGGTAATACCTGAAATAATGATATCGCGGTCACCGGAGCCTAGCGTGGCGAAAATACCTTCCCACGGGGTATTCACCAGTTTGACCTGAAAACCGTCTGCTTTAGCGATAGCTTTGATGATATCGATATCAAAGCCTTCCAGTTGTTTCTGGCTATTTTCATACTCAAATGGGCGATATGTCCCGCCAGAACCGACCACATACGTGGGTTCTGCGGCCATAGTGGCACTTGCGCATAACACCGCAGCCAGGCAAGTACCGACCAATATTAAACGTTTAAACATGTAATCATCCCCGTTGAAAAGTGAAATTGAGTTAATGTCGATTTTTTATTTATGCAGTTTGAGTGCATAAAAATAAACTTTTATAACTACAAACTCAACCAATACAGGGTTTATTTATTTTTGTTAGCATTAAATATGCACTTTTGGTTTGATTGTTGGTGAAAGCTGAGGCTAAAAACAGTTTTGGCAGTATTTATCTCTGCATGACTTGTTTGATCTGATAATGGGTAGGGGCTGTGGTAGTAAAGTGTGCTGAAAAACAGCAATTAATAACATTTTGCCGATTTGCGTGGTATTTTTGCTGGAAATCGTCCTTAATCTGACCCTGATGGCCTATTTCCGTCACACAGTGGAGTCCGGTGAAAAGTTATGGGATGATTGTACCCGTCATATTTCAAGTTGCATGTGTGTTGGCTGCCTTCGATCACCTCAGTCACTTACTTATGTAAGCTCCTGAGGATTATGAGCCTCGTTAAAGGCTCACCCTACGGGCCAGCGCAGGCGCTGTTCAAAATGGTTTACAACCAATTTGTCGCTCAGTTGCTGCCTTCCTGCAACTCGAATTATTTACGGTATAGGCAGTTTTTCAGGGGGCGGGAATGGGAAAACTTACACTACTATTGCTGATTTTACTTGGCTGGCTACAGTATTCACTGTGGTTGGGCAAGAATGGTGTCCATGATTTTGTTCGGGTTAAGGATGACGTGGCGCTTCAAGAGGGCAATAACGGCAAACTTAAAGCCCGAAACGATCAGCTATTTGCTGAAATTGATGATTTGAACGGTGGTCAAGAGGCGATCGAAGAACGCGCACGTAACGAACTGGGTATGATTAAGCCCGGTGAAAGTTTCTATCGTCTGGTTCCTGACCAATCCAGACGCAATGCGAGTATCCCTTCGACACAAAATAACGCGCAACAATAAATAATGAGTAACTTCGCTGTTTCCCTTTCTGATGTGGTCGCGCCTGATATTATTGCGATAGTACCGGCTGCGGGTATTGGTAGCCGTATGCAGGCTGATTGCCCTAAACAGTATTTGACTGTGGGGGGCAAGACGATAATTGAACATGCAATTTCATCGTTGTTTGGCCACCCACGAGTTCAGCGGATTATCGTGGTGATACACCCGCAGGACACTCAATTTTCTATGCTACCTATCGCGCAGGACTCTCGCATCAGTATTGTCCACGGTGGTGAGCTGCGTGCTGACTCTGTGATGGCAGGTTTGCAGCAGGCAGGGCAGGCCAAATGGGTGTTGGTTCATGATGCCGCTCGTCCTTGCTTGCACCCTGACTGTTTTGAAAAGCTGTTAGCGATTACAGCACACAGCAAGGTTGGCGGTATTCTGGCAGCACCGGTTCGTGACACCATGAAACGCGGTGAGGCGGGTATTCACGCCATAGCCCATACAGTAGATCGCCAGGATCTGTGGCACGCCCTTACCCCTCAGCTTTTCCCACTTGAGTTATTAAAAATGTGCTTATCCCGCGCCCTGCAAGACGGGGTGATGGTCACGGATGAGGCTTCAGCTTTGGAACATTGCGGCTATCATCCGCTACTGATTGCGGGCCGTTCGGATAATATCAAGGTGACGCGCCCAGAGGATCTGGCGCTGGCAGAGTTTTACTTAACCCAACGGCAATATCCAAAATGATTGGAGTGCAATTAATGCGAATTGGTCATGGTTTCGATGTTCATAAATTTGGCGAAAATGGCAGTGGCCCGCTGATTATTGGTGGCGTGCGTATCCCCTACGAGAAGGGCTTACTGGCGCACTCTGATGGTGATGTTGCATTACACGCAGCCACCGATGCGCTATTAGGTGCCGCAGCGTTAGGCGATATCGGCAAATTGTTCCCCGATACCGATCCTGCCTTTAAAGGTGCTGACAGCCGTGGCTTATTGCGTGAGGCTTATCGCCGCATTTTGGCGAAAGGCTATAAGCTCGGTAATCTCGATATTACGATTATTGCTCAGGCACCTAAAATGGCACCCCATATCCCGCAAATGCGCGTTAATTTGGCGGAAGACCTACAATGTCATATGGATGATATCAACGTAAAAGCGACCACCACTGAGCAGCTCGGTTTTACCGGGCGTGGTGAAGGCATTGCGTGTGAAGCGGTGGCGCTATTAATTAAAGTCGAACAGGCTTAAGGCATAACAGATGGATATGGAAAATCTAACCTGGCTCCACGGCAAACCCAAGGCCAGCGGCATTTTAAAAGCTAACCCTGAAGATTTTCTGGTGATAGAGGATTTGGGATTTGAGCCAGATGGTGAAGGCGAGCATTTGCTGGTCCGTATCCGCAAGAATGGCTGTAATACCCAGTTTGTTGCGGATTATTTGGCACGTTTTGCCAAGGTTCATCCGCGCCTGGTGAGCTATGCCGGTTTGAAAGATCGCCACGCGGTCACCGAGCAGTGGTTCTGTCTGCACTTACCGGGTAAAGACGCGCCGGATTTGTCTACTTTCGAACTTGAAGGGTGTGAAGTGTTGGAAGCGGTGCGACAGAAACGCAAGCTGCGCATTGGTTCACTGAAAGGTAATGCTTTCACCTTGGTGCTGCGCCATATTACGGATCGGCAGGATGTCGAACAACGGTTGCAACAGATTGCCGCTCAAGGTGTACCTAACTATTTCGGCAGCCAGCGCTTTGGCCGTGGGGGGAATAATCTGGTACAGGCGCGCTTATGGGCGAATAATGAGATTCGGGTTAAAGAGCGTAGCAAACGCAGCTTTTATCTGTCGGCCAGCCGCAGCGCAATGTTCAATTTAATCAGCAGTCACCGTTTAGCACAACAGCTGGCGGCAACGGTACTGGAAGGCGATGCTTTGCAGCTCTCCGGGCGCGGCAGTTGGTTTGTTGCCAAACCGGATGAACTGGCTGCTTTGCAGCTACGGGTTGATATCGGTGAATTGAATATTACCGCACCTCTGCCGGGTGATGGCGAATTAGGCACGCAAGGCGAAGCATTGGCGTTTGAACTGGCATGTCTGGCGGCGCAAACCGACTTACTGGCGTTGATCAGACGTGAACGCGTCGAAGGCGCGCGCCGTGCCATTTTGCTGAAACCGCAAAATATGGCATGGAATTGGTGGGATGACGTAACTCTTGAAGTGAGCTTCTGGTTACCCGCCGGCAGTTTTGCCACCAGTGTGGTGCGAGAAATAATGAGTCAGGATAATGCCGATGCTGCGGATATTGCTGAGTAACGACGACGGTATTTCCGCACCGGGTATACAAACGCTGGCTGCCGCATTGCGGGAGTTTGCACAGGTGCAAATTGTTGCACCGGATCGCAACCGTAGTGGTTCATCCAATGCATTAACGCTCGATTGCGCATTACGTATTACCACATTATCCAATGGCGATATTGCGGTGCAGCAAGGCACACCGACCGATTGTGTCTATCTGGGGGTCAATGCTTTGATGCGCCCGCGACCCGATATTGTGGTATCGGGTATCAACGCAGGCCCAAATTTGGGTGATGATGTCATCTATTCCGGCACGGTAGCTGCGGCCATGGAGGGGCGTCATTTAGGTTTCCCTGCTCTGGCAGTCTCACTCAACGGTCATCAGCATTACGCTACCGCAGCGGCAGTCACCTGCCGTATATTACGGGCGTTGCACCGTAAGCCATTGCGTACTGGCAAGATACTCAATGTTAATGTCCCTGATTTACCCTTATCTGAGATTAAAGGTATTCGGGTGACACGTTGTGGTAGCCGCCATCCGGCAGAGCAGGTATTTTGTCAACAAGACCCGCGCGGGCAGGATCTCTATTGGATTGGGCCGCCGGGTGAAAAATTTGATGTGGGGCCGGATACTGATTTTGCTGCGATTGAGCAAGGTTATGTTTCTATCACGCCGCTTCAGGTTGATTTAACGGCCTACGCGGCACAGGACGTAGTTGAACGTTGGTTAGCTGATATTACTGATTAATAAATACCGAGGTTGACGGGGAATGGTGAATAAACGTATGCAAACATTGCTGATGCAGTTACGTCAGCAAGGTATTCAGGACGAACGCTTGTTGCAAGCGATCGAAGCGGTGCCGCGTGAGCGTTTCGTCGATGAAGCTTTATCCCATAAGGCATATGAGAATACCGCTCTTCCCATTGGTTCTGGGCAGACGATTTCTCAGCCCTACATGGTGGCGCGGATGACCGAGTTGTTACAACTGACTCCCACCTCGCGGGTATTAGAAATAGGCACCGGATCGGGCTATCAGACTGCTATTTTGGCGCATTTGGTTGAACATGTTTGCTCAGTCGAACGAATCAAAGGGCTACAGTGGCAGGCAAAACGTCGCCTGAAACAGTTGGATCTGCATAATGTCTCTACCCGTCATGGTGATGGCTGGTTAGGTTGGACATCACGCGGGCCATTTGATGCGATCATTGTGACCGCGGCCCCCCCCGAAATCCCTCATGCATTGCTTGAGCAATTAGATGACGGTGGAATTTTGGTGTTGCCGGTTGGGGAGCAGTCTCAAACATTGCAATGCGTGCAACGCCGTAACAATGAATTCAAGGTTGAAACGGTGGAAGCGGTGCGCTTTGTACCTTTGGTTAAAGGGGAACTCGCCTGAGAAATGTCTCTATTTCATCCTTAAACCTTCATCGTGGCTGCGACGTTATTGTTAACGTTAAAGATCGGTGTAAAATCAGTAACATAAATTTTATGGTTTGGCAGGCGTGGTCTTGATAGGATGCGCGCTTGTGCATTTTGTTTCTTTGGTGCAGACCAACCGTTGGTTTGGTTATGTGCTGATGAGCCTTTTAATACGTGAAAATGAGTGAAGTGACCGTCATTAACCCGCGGTTTTACTGTCGCTAATGGTCATTTTGACTACAGTATAAAAGGTATTTTGGATACATCGCTTATTATTGCTGTCACGGGGGAAGCATGAGCACGGGAAGCCCAATGATTACATTACGCCGGGTTGCGGCATGTACGGTTATGAGTTTGTGGTTGGTTGGTTGTACCAATAATGATAATTCAACAGCGGCCCCTATCAGTAGTGTGGGCGGTGACAGTTCTGGTGCGATGATAAGTGGCACGAGCACCAATAGTTCTGGTGAACGTATTGTTTATAACCGTAGCTACGGCGATATCCCCAAGGGAAGCTACAGCGGTAATACCTATACCGTTAAGCGTGGTGATACGCTGTTTTATATTGCCTGGATAACGGGGAATGACTTCCGTGATCTGGCTGCAAAAAATAATATTGCTGAACCCTACAGCTTGAATGTGGGTCAATCCCTCCAGTTGGGTAATGGATCGGGTGGCGGTATGTTAGCCGCAACCGATGCCACATCAGGCGGAGTAGCAAAACCGCCGGCAAATATTCAGAACACAACTACAACGGTTGATTCTCAATCAACTAGCGCGTATTCTGAAAACTCGGGTAAACAGAATGTTGGTAAAATGTTACCAGCGTCAGGGGCTGTTGTCGCTACAACCGCACCTGTTACCGCGCCAGGCAGTTCCGTCAGTGAACCCGCCAGTAATGGTGGTCCAGTCAGTAGCTGGAAATGGCCAACTGAAGGTAAAACGATCGATAGTTTCTCTGCTTCCGAAGGGGGCAATAAAGGGATTGATATCGCCGGTTCTCGTGGGCAACCGATTTTCGCTACAGCAGATGGGCGAGTTGTGTATGCCGGGAACGCACTGCGGGGTTACGGTAATCTAATCATCATCAAACACAATGATGATTACCTGAGCGCCTACGCTCATAACGATACAATGCTGGTCCGGGAACAACAAGAAGTGAAGGCGGGTCAAAAAATAGCAACCATGGGTAGCACCGGAACCAGTTCAGTAAGATTGCACTTTGAAATTCGTTACAAGGGGAAATCCGTAAACCCGCTGCGTTACCTTCCGCAGCGATAGATTGGGCAGAATACGCTGTATTCTGCTCGCCGGATTCACGGGTAGGAGCAGCATATGAGCCAAAATACGCTGAAAGTTAACGAGTTGCATGAAGATGCTGATTTTGATGAAAACAGTACGGAAACTGAAATTTTCGATGAAAAAGCATTAGTAGAGGATGAATCTACTGAAAGCGAGTTAGCAGAAGATGAGCTGTTGGCGCAAGGTGTTACCCAGCGCGTGCTGGATGCGACTCAGCTCTATCTTGGTGAGATTGGGTATTCACCATTGTTAACTGCCGAAGAAGAGGTTTATTTTGCCCGCCGTGCATTGCGCGGAGATGTGCCTTCACGTCGGCGGATGATCGAAAGTAACTTGCGGTTGGTGGTGAAAATTGCCCGCCGTTACAGTAATCGTGGTTTAGCACTGTTGGATCTGATCGAAGAGGGTAACCTCGGCTTGATTCGTGCGGTGGAAAAGTTTGACCCTGAACGCGGTTTCCGTTTCTCCACTTATGCTACCTGGTGGATTCGTCAAACGATTGAACGGGCAATTATGAATCAAACCCGAACTATCCGTTTGCCTATCCATATTGTTAAAGAATTAAACGTCTATTTGCGTACCGCGCGAGAACTTTCTCATAAATTGGATCATGAACCGAGCGCTGAAGAGATTGCAGAGCAACTCGACAAACCGGTCGATGACGTAAGTCGTATGTTACGCCTTAATGAACGTATCACTTCTGTTGATACACCTTTAGGCGGCGATTCAGAGAAAGCCTTGTTGGATATTCTGTCTGACGAAAATGAGAACGGTCCAGAAGATACGACGCAAGATGATGATATGAAACAAAGTATCGTCAAATGGTTGTTTGAGTTAAATGCTAAACAGCGCGAAGTATTGGCCCGTCGTTTTGGTCTGCTAGGGTATGAAGCTGCAACTTTGGAAGATGTAGGCCGTGAGATTGGTTTGACACGCGAACGTGTCCGCCAGATTCAAGTTGAAGGTTTACGTCGTTTGCGGGAAATATTGCAAACACAAGGCCTGAGCATCGAGGCGTTGTTCCGCGAATAGAAAGAATAAAGGACACTAGATACCGGTCATGCCTTGGGTGAATAAAGGCCCTTGAAAGGTCAATATCTTGTAGTCCACCGAATAGCATATAAACATATGCATTCTATAAAACACAAAAACGGTGAACAGATGTTCACCGTTTTTTTATGTCTGTTAGACCATATTTTTCAGGCGATAAATCCATTCCAGTGCCTGGCGGGGTGACAGTGAATCGGGGTCGAGTGCTTCCAAGGCTTCAACGGCCGGTGGCGTCTCTTCATTAAGCAGTGTCAGTTGCGAGCCATCAATTTTGCTGGCTGCGGCGTTATTTGAGAGTGATTCCAGTTCTTTTAGTTTTTGCCGCGCCCGCTTAATGACATCCCGTGGAACACCAGCCAGTGCTGCGACCGCCAAACCATAACTTTTACTGGCCGCACCATCTTGCACGCTATGCATAAAGGCGATGGTTTCACCGTGTTCCATTGCATCCAGATGAACATTCACCACACCTTCCATTTTCTCCGGCAGGGTCGTTAGTTCGAAGTAGTGGGTGGCAAATAGTGTCATTGCCTTAATACGGCTGGCCAGATTTTCAGCACAGGCCCAAGCCAATGACAAGCCATCATAGGTTGAGGTGCCACGGCCAATTTCATCCATTAGCACCAGACTTTGTTCGGTGGCATTATGCAGAATATTGGCAGTTTCGGTCATTTCCACCATAAAGGTAGAGCGGCCGGATGCCAGGTCATCCGCTGCACCAACGCGGGTAAAGATGCGATCAACTGGGCCAATAGTGGCTTGATCCGCGGGAACGTAGCTGCCCATATGGGCCAGCAGCACGATCAATGCAGTTTGACGCATATAGGTACTTTTACCCCCCATATTAGGGCCGGTAATGATCAGCATTCGCCGCTGGGGTGATAACGTCAGCGGATTGGAAATAAAAGGCTCACTCAGAACTTGTTCCACCACCGGGTGGCGGCCACCGGTAATTTTGATGCCCGGTTTATCACTTAAGGTCGGGCAGGCATAGTTGAGTGTTTCAGCCCGTTCAGCCAGATTCGCCAGCACGTCCAGCTCGGCCAGTGCATTGGCACTGAGCTGCAATTCGGGCAAATGTGGTAGCAGAAGATCAAAAATCTCTTCGTATAAACCTTTTTCAATCGCCAGCGCTTTGCCTTTAGAGGTCAGAACCTTGTCTTCATACTCTTTCAGTTCCGGAATAATGTAGCGCTCGGCGTTTTTCAGTGTTTGTCGGCGCACGTAATGAATTGGCACCAGATGACTCTGGCCACGACTGACCTGAATGTAATAGCCGTGCACGCCATTAAAGCCCACCTTTAAGGTATCCAATCCCAGTTTCTCACGCTCACGGATCTCCAGCCGATCCAGATAATCAGTGGCTCCGTCGGCCAATGCCCGCCACTCATCCAGTTCAGTGTTGTAACCCGGAGCAATCACGCCACCATCGCGCACTAATACTGGCGGCGTTTCGACAATAGCCCGTTCTAGCAGGTCTTGTAGCTCATCGAATTGGCCCACCTGCGACAACAGGTTTTGCACATGGGGAACATTTACCGGTTGCAGTAAACGATGGATCTCCGGCAACTGTTGAAATGCATGACGCATTCTCGCCAAATCTCTCGGGCGTGCAGTGCGTAACGCCAGGCGTGCCAGGATACGTTCCAGATCACCGACTTGGCGCAAAGGTGTTTGCAGTTCGGCGGTAATCTCTTGCAAGCCACCAATGGCTTGCTGGCGATCTGTTAATACCTTGATGTCACGAACTGGCATATGTAACCAGCGTTTCAGCATACGGCTGCCCATTGCTGTTACGCTGCAATCAAGGATGGAAGCTAAGGTATTTTCAGTTCCGCCAGACAGGTTTTGCGTCAGTTCGAGGTTGCGGCGCGTGGCTGCGTCCATGATGATGCCGTCTTGCTGGCGCTCCATCGTTAAACCACGGATATGGGGCAACGAGGTGCGCTGGGTATCTTTGACATATTGCAGCAGGCAACCTGCGGCACGTAGCGCCAGATGGGCTTGCTCCACACCGAAACCAATTAAATCACGGGTAGCAAATTGCAGATTAAGCTGCTGTTTAGCGGTTTCCAGCTCAAATTCCCACAACGGGCGGCGGCGTAAGCCATGACGCTGCTCTATCAGCGACATTTGCTCAAAATTTTCGGGATAAAGTAACTCCGCGGGATGGGTGCGTTGCAGTTCGGCGGCCATAGTTTCAAGATCAGCCGGTTCTGTGACCCTAAAACGGCCTGAACTAATATCCAATGTTGCGTAACCGAATCCACGTCCATCCTGCCAAATTGCAGCCAGCAGATTATCCTGCCGCTCTTGCAATAAAGCTTCATCGCTGACTGTACCTGGTGTCACGATACGCACTACTTTGCGCTCAACCGGGCCTTTACTGGTCGCGGGATCACCGATTTGCTCGCAAATAGCCGCAGACTCACCCAACTGGACCAACTTTGACAGATAGTTTTCTATTGAATGGTAAGGAACACCCGCCATAGGAATTGGTTCTCCGGCGGAGGCACCCCGTTTAGTCAGCGAGATATCCAGTAACTGTGACGCGCGCTTGGCATCACTGTAAAATAGCTCATAAAAATCCCCCATCCGATAAAACAATAAGATATCAGGATGTTGGGCTTTGAGTCGCAGATACTGCTGCATCATTGGGGTGTGGGAGTCGAGTTTGTCGGTGTTATTCATGCGATATAGTTTCTAGTCCATTGAATTTAAAGTGCATTGTGATTTTTATTGTTATCGTTGGTCATCACATGATTTTACGGCTAACAAGAGAGGCAAGCTATTAAAAGTGCAACTATAATAGAGATAAAGGCCACTTCATTGTTACCCACCATCAAGTCTTTTTTCCAGCAAGTATACTAGCCCAGCGGTCATGAAACTGACATAGGTAAAAATTCGAGACATCTCGCAGAGTTTATTTGTATGTGGGGAAAAAACCATCAGTTAGGGAATGTTTTATGTTATTTCTAGCTCAAGAAACAAGCAATAAAGTATCAGTGTAATCGTCAGGCCAATGTCGAAAAGTACAATTTAAATAGGGGGGTTATCGTTGATTAAGGCAGAAATTTTAATTTATCAACTTCATCTCCAACATTGCGATATTAACAACGGATATGTGGTGCTTTGATTGGATTTTTATTCTTTTCTGATGGTGAAAAATAATCCATCTTAAACAGTCATATGTGACGAGGTTACCCATGCTTTATGTAGATATCCCCAGCCGTGAAGAATTTTTACTTTTATCTGATGCACGCGCAGACGCTTGCGTATCCATCTACATTGAAACATCGCCAAGGCATCAGGAACTGACCGCCAGTAAAATCCAGATGGGTAATTTCATCAAAGATGCATTACGGCAACTTCAAGCGATTGATTTTGATAAACGCCGTCTGGCTCAGATTGAAGTAGAGCTAAATTCTATCTTGGATGACGCCAGTTTTTGGGACATGCATGCCTACAGTTTAGCTATTTTTGCTAACCCGGACAGTATCCGAACCTATCGTTTAGCGAATGCTATTCCCAATCAGTTACATGTGAGTGACCGTTTCTATGTTAAGCCGCTATTGCGGGCGCTGACATTCCCTCATTCTGCCTATATTTTGGCTCTATCAGAGAATCAAGCGCGGGTTATAGAGTTTTTTGCGGATGTCCCCGCAGCAGAAATGGCTGTAGCAAACTTGCCAGCCAGTGTCTTGGATGCCGTGGGTAAAGCATCGCTAAATGTGCAGAAACACGGTGGTGTCGACGATAAAATTCGCTTGGCGCAATACACTCGTCAAATTGACCATGCGCTGCGCCCGATTTTTGTTCAGCGTGACTGCCCGTTGATTTTGGTGAGCACTGAACCATTGGCTTCTATTTATCGTTCGACGAATACATTACCCCATCTGGTTGATGAAACTTTATTTACCAACGCGGAGCATATCGGTATATCTGAATTAGTCACGATGGCGCGTCCATTCATGGAGCGGTACTATCAATCTCAGATAGCAGCGTTGAAGCCCCTGTTTGAAACTCGAGCAGGCCAAAGACGCGTAACAACTGATTTGTCTGATGCTGCACGATTGGCAACTCAGGGGGCAATAGATCTATTACTGGTGGATATGGATAGTGTTGTTGCAGGTATTGTTGATGAGCAAGGCTCGATCACCTTTACTGAACAAGATGATGCGCTAAGCTACGGTGTTATCGACGAAATAGCCCGACGTGCGCTGGCTACTGGTGCACAAGTGATGGCTGTTCGTCAGAATGATCTGCCTAAAGGCCAGCATCTAAATGCCATATTGCGTTACCCACTGTAGTAATCTCTTCTGGCAAAGTGGAAAACCGGGTGTCTTCCCCCGGTTTTTATCCTGTTAAGACGACCCGAACGTCGGGTTATCGGGGAATAATGCTTGAGCCGCTCGTAGCAAGCTATCGGCTTGAGCAACCTCATTCTGATAGCGGGCAATCATGATAAGGCTTTGATAAACGTTTGGATCGTTATGGTGCTGGATGTACTGTTTTGCCCATATCGTAAACTGCGCCAGTAAAGCTGGATCAGGCCGTTTGTTGAATTGTAATAGTAGATTGATATGGCGGATGTATTGATAGCGTTCCCACTGGATATAAGGATTTTTCAGGTTATCTAATGGCCGCATATCTACCAAGCCACTTCGCTCCGTTAGTGTCAGTACCCGCCCTGTTTGCCAGCCGGTTATCATAAATATCAATGTGAACAGCGCCGAGAAAACTACGCTACCATCGAGCCATCGTTGCCATAAAGCTGGCTTGGCTATCGTGGGGTGAATCATGGTTTCGGGAACCATCAATCGGCCCAATAAAATCAGCACTAACCAATGAGCTGCTGATTGATAAAGTGGGAGTTCGGTCATTAAATGTAAGGCGATAGGCAGAGTTAGCACCCAGAGAGGGAAGACTATTTTCGGTTGAATGAAAAGTGGTTTGATATAGCCAATAGCCAATACCAGCATTCCAATCAATGCCACTATGCCCCCCTCGACCCAACCATAGAGCAGTTCATTATGTGGATGGGAGGGGTAAATGAAGTGTTTGGTGACATGCCCAGCTTGTGCCAGTTCGCGAGCGAAAGCCGGTTCGAAACTGTCAAACCCCCAGCCTTGCCACGGATGCTGCTGTATCATCTGCCAGGTATAGACCAGTATTAACCCGCGTTGTTGGTTACTGGCTGCTTTCGATATCCAAACACTATCCACCATCTGATCCGACAGAGAGTACGCCGCCAGCAGGCTTAATAAACTGCATAGCCATAACCCTACCATCTGCCTCTGTCGCCAATAATAGAGCGACAACAATAGCAACGTGGTTACCCCACCAAGCCAGCCAATTCTGGAATGTAACAACATCAATAAGCCGGGGAAGACCAGCAGCGTGAGTGTACATAGGCCACGTACAATTCGATGAGAGGACACCATAAACAGGTAGATGGCAATTCCATACCCTGTGGCAATATAACTGGCTAACACATTGGTTTGCTGAAATATCCCGTAAGGACGTTCAGCTAGATCAAACTCCATCCAGTTATTGGATGTAAAAACGGTCCATTGCAGTAGCGCCAGAATGGTCTGGCTCCAGGCAGAGAGCAAAATCAGTAATAACCACCCTTGACGTACATTCGCATTCAGCTTGAGGCGAAACAGCCCCAGCAGCAGGACTATACCACCCCACAAGCCCAGTATTCGGGGTAGCCAACTGCTAACGTTTTCGAGGCTCTCAGGGTGTAAACCAGGAAGACTCATAAGCAGTACACCGGATAACAGCCAGCGGCCTCCTGGTGAGGTTATGATTTCCTTCATGTCGAAACGAGGTACATAGAGTGCTATGGCCAGTAGTGCCATCATGCCCCAGACGACAATATTAAGCGGAAGATGTAGCCCTGAACCTCCTGGATTGATTGTGTAGTGCATCATGGCAAGAAAGGTGAGAGATAAGACACCCAAAACAGCAAGATTAATACCTTGGGGTGAGAGTGCTGATCTTATGAATGCACGTATGGATGGTTTCATTTCTATCATCAGCTTTCTGGTTCAGACTGCATTCTTTTTTCTGTCGGTTGCGCAATAAACCAGCGTAAGGAGTTCATTACTTTGGTTTCTGACATTTCCACCCTGTTTTCATCGACCAGCTTCATTAATACCAACCTTGCCGTATAAATATCCAATTGTGCTTTATCGGCAAGTTCTCTGGTTTTAGGCCAATTGACCACAGGAGGGAGAGATTCAGTAAACTGCTCCTTTAATGCATTACACTTCTCTTCCAGAATTTCCATTATTTCTTCTTTACGCTGATTTCTGTATGCCATATTTTTATCCTTGTTGTAATGATGACTTGAGAATTTCTACTGCGGTGCTTATATTTGTCTGTTGGTGATATATTTAATTCCTATTTGCGAGTGGGATTATTCATACGACAAAATAGAATGGTCCTACATTTTTCTGGGCGTATTTCCTTTCTGTTTTAGATGTGTTGTTATATTTCCTCTTCATTAAGGTCTAATGCGACTATCTATATGATGTAAATGCTTTTGTTATTGCATGTAAACAAAAGGTTGTTGGTTTAATTAATAAATAGATTTTATTTTCATTCTGTTGGTAATCACCTACATATCAAAGGCTTTATCTTTTCTACTTCTATGTGTCAGCCATATTTAATTAAGATAAACCTTGCTCGTGATCGGGTATTTCCTAAGTTGTTGTAAGGTTTTGTATATTTCGTGATTTTAAGGTGTTTATGCTGTTTGTATTTCTACGGTAAGCACTTAATGTCGAGTATAATTTGCCATTGAAAATATGCAATCTTTAATTTTGAAAAAGCAAGTTTTAGCGATCTAATATGTCGACTTGCTCTTTTTCATAGTGATATATGTCGAGGGTATATGGTTTATCGATCAAAGTTATCGATACAATCGACTGGGGGGAATTAAATAAGTTAAACACTCTGAATTTTATCTGTTTGAATTAAATATCTATGAACTAAATGTTTATATTTGTATTATCTGCAACGAAAACTAAGAGTCATGTCGTTATTTAAATGAAAGTATGTGGTGTGGAACTCTTAGAGTTTCTACACCGCTACTTTATGGCTCCATGCGTTTCGACACTTTTTCTGCTGTATCTTCTAAGAAAAAGTTGTATTTAATTTTATTTTTAACTACGTCAATGCTGTATTTCCCTTGATTTTATTAAGGTAAGTCAGCATGCCAAATTTTAATTGTGTGCATAAAGGAATCACGTAATGAAACTGAATAAAACGATCTTGGCTGCGGGCTTGGTACTGGGTTTTGCTTCTGTGGCTCACGCTGCTGATCAGGGTCACGGTACTGTGACTTTTACCGGTTCTATCATTGACGCACCTTGCTCAATCACTCCTGATACCGTTGATCAGACTGTGAATTTGGGCCAGATCTCTAATGTTGCTTTGACAAATGGTGGTAAATCAACTCCGCGCAATTTCCTGATCAAACTGGAAAACTGCGATGTCACGACACTAGACACTGTAACCACTACATTCAGCGGTTCAGAATCAACAGCTGTCGCTGGCCTGTTGGGTATCACGGGTGTAGCTGAAGGCGCGGGTATTGCCATCACTGATGGTTCTGGTTCTGTAGTGACTTTGGGCCAGCCAACTGCTGGGCAAACTTTGGTTGGCCCTAACAATACACTGACTTTCTCCGCTTACCTGCAAGGCAGCACAGCTTCTAACGCAGTTAAGCCTGGTAACTTCTACAGCGTAGCTGACTTCACGCTGGCTTACCAATAAGCACCCCTTTTTTAATTGGACATGCGGAGCTTTCCGCATGTCTTTTCCTCTTGAAAAAGATACGTGTTGGATGAGCCAGGTGATTTATGTTCGGGTCATTTTTTCAAATAGTGCCTCCTTCCTTACTGATGGCCTTATTGGTGAGTTTATCGGTAATGGCAGCTCCCCTGAAAACAGAGTGGGGTCGCGTAAGTATGGAAGGAAGTATTACTGATACTGCCTGTGCAATTGATCCAGGCAGCCTCGAACAAACCATTGATATGTCGATATTGCCTATCGGCCAGTTAGTCGAAAACGGTGTGGGAAGTGAGCATCCGTTCGAGATTCGTTTGCTGGATTGCACGTTGGTTCATGCTGATCCTGCTAAATCTAATTTGCAGCATTTTTCCGTGACATTTGACGGTGCAGCGGACGGTAGTGACTTTGCTGTTTTCGGTGAGGCTGAAGGGGTTGCGTTACAAATTGTGGATGACAGGGGGAATATTGCTGCGCCTGGTGTGCAGTCGCCGGATATCAATATCATCCCTGGTGATATGACGCTCAATTATGCCCTGCGTTTAGTGGGCAATGGAAAAATGCTGCGTGCTGGTTCTTATCATTCCAGCGTCCGTTTCAAATTGGATTATTACTGATTTCAATAAGTAAGGTGATCTATCTCATGGTATCCGCTCCTTTCATCACCGACGGTTTTGTCCGTCGTGATTTGTTACGTATTTTGATTGCGACAGCGTTATGTGGCAATGCTCATGGGGCGGCGGCCAGTGATGATATTCAGTTTAATACCGATGTACTGGATACCAAGGATCGAGCCAATATCGATTTAAGTCAGTTTTCTCAACGTGGTTTTATTATGCCAGGCAGTTACAACCTGCTGGTATATATGAATAAACAAGAACTCAATGAGCAACAAGTGGTGTTTTATCCCGCCGAAAAAGATCCTAAGAAGAGTGATGCTTGTTTATCCCCAAAGTTGGTAGAGCTGCTGGCGTTGAAAGAAGAGAATCTCCATAAACTGACTTGGTGGCATAACGGTGAGTGTCTGAATATCGACAGCTTGCCCGGCATGACTGTGCGGGGTGATTTGGCCTCGTCGTCACTGTTTTTGGGGGTACCGCAAGCCTGGTTGGAATACAGTTCCGCCGATTGGGACCCGCCATCACGTTGGGAAGAAGGAATTTCTGGCGTACTGTTTGATTACAATATGTTAGGGCAGCTTAACCGTCAGGAAACAAATAATAGTAGCAATAATACCCTGAGTGGGAATGGTACGACGGGTGCCAATATCGGTGCCTGGCGATTGCGCGCGGACTGGCAGAGCCGAATCGCTCAAGTCTCTGGTTCGCCCACTGAGCGGCAGTGGGATTGGAGCCGTTATTACGCGTATCGGGCTATTCCAAATTTAGGTGCCAAGTTGACACTGGGGGAGGATTTTCTGAACTCGGGTATTTTTGACAGCTTTCGCTTTAGCGGTGCCAGCCTGGCAACCGATGACAATATGTTGCCACCGAATTTGCGGGGTTATGCGCCTGAAATTTCAGGGGTTGCGCGTACCAGCGCCAAAGTGGTTGTCAGTCAGCAAGGACGCGTATTAAGCGAAACATTGGTCGCCGCTGGCCCGTTTCGTATTCAAAATTTAAACAGTTTTGTCTCTGGCACACTGGATGTCCAGGTGGAGGAAGCTGATGGGCAGGTGCAGAAATTCCAGGTTAATACTGCCAGCATCCCTTATCTGACACGCCCTGGGATGGTGCGCTACAAGGTGGCCGCCGGTAAGCCTTCGGATATTGGCCATCATGCTGAAGGGCCATTATTTGCCACCGGTGAGTTCTCCTGGGGGATTAATAACGGCTGGTCATTGTATGGCGGTGCGATCAATGGTGAAAACGAATATCAGGCCGCTTCAATGGGGGTTGGCCGAGACTTGATGGCGCTGGGCGCGTTGTCAGTTGATATGACTCAATCGTGGGCCAATTTGCCCGATCAAGGCAATTTGAGTGGTGGCTCTTACCGCATCAACTATTCGAAAAACTTCCAGGAGAGTGGCAGTCAGGTGACGTTCGCCGGCTATCGTTTTTCCGAACGTAATTTTATGAGTATGACCGATTATCTCAATACGCGCTATCGCGGCGACCCCGTTGGTGGCAACAAAGAGATGTATACCATCAGCTTTAACCAGCAATTTCGCGATCTGGGCTTGAGCGCTTATTTGAACTATAGCCACCAGACCTATTGGGATCGTTCGGCTAATGATCGCTATAACCTGTCATTAGCTCGCTATTTTGATATCGGCAAATTCAAGAATGTCAGTGTGACGCTGTCGGCTTACCGTAACAGCTATAACGATAGCAATGATGACGGGGTCTATGTCTCGATGTCGATGCCATTCGGTGAGAGCGCCACTGTCAGTTACAGCGCAACCGTGAGCGGTAGCGAAACCACGCAACGCGTAGGTTATACCGATCGTTTGGATGCACATAATAGTTATCAGCTTAATACTGGTGTGGCGCGCAGTGGCGCGTTAGTGAGTGGTAACTTCAATCATGAAGGTAACAACGCCACCGTGAATGCGAATGCCAGTTATCAAGAAGGGCAGTACAACTCAGTAGGGGTTGGGGTGCAAGGCGGAGCCACCTTGACGGCGGAAGGTGGTGCACTTCATCGGGCAAATACCATCGGCGGTACCCGACTCATGCTTGATACCCAAGGTGTTGCCGATGTTCCGGTTCAGGGGTACGGCTCCACGGTGCGAACCAACAATTTCGGTAAGGCCGTGGTGAGTGATATCAACAGCTATTACCGCAATCGCGCCAGCATTGATGTCGATAATTTGGCTGACGATGTTGAGGTCGGCAACAGCTCGGTGGCACAACTGACATTGACCGAAGGCGCTATTGGCTATCGCCGTTTTGATGTGATTTCAGGTGAGAAAGCGATAGCTGTATTGCGGATGGCGGATGGCACGTCACCGCCGTTTGGCGCTACGGTATTAAACGAATCTCAGCAGGAAACTGGCATTGTGAACGACGATGGTTCGACCTACTTAAGTGGTATCAACGCGGGTGAGACTATGTCAGTAAATTGGAATGGACAGGCGCAGTGTCGCATCACTTTGCCGGAGACATTATCAGCGCAAGTGCTGACCAATCTGTTGCTACCTTGCCACCCGATTGCGGTGGGGGATAAGCCGCCTACGACTCAATAAAAACACAGTAAAAACATAAAGAAATAACCGAAAATCAGTGCTGCCCGGTTCTGACATGATTAATCGAAGGAAAAGGTAATGAAATTGAACAATAAATTGCGAGTCACTGCCATTTTAATCACGGCATTTATGGCACATGGCGCAATGGCTGCCATCGCACTAGACAGGACTCGGGTAATTCTTAACGGTGGTGATAAATCTATCAGCCTGAATATCAGTAATCAGAATAAGCAACTGCCTTATCTGGCTCAAGGGTGGATTGAAGATGAGCAGGGTAACAAAATTAATACACCGCTGACGGTAGTTCCGCCGGTGCAGCGTGTGGAAGCGGGCGCACTCAGCCAGTTAAAAGTGCAAACACTGCCCGCCGTCAGCCAGTTAGCGCAGGACAGGGAAACACTGTTCTATTTTAACTTGCGTGAAATTCCACCGCGCACAGATAAACCCAATACGTTGCAGATTGCGCTACAAACACGCATCAAACTTTTCTACCGGCCTGCATCCATCGTGCCGACCAAGAGCGAGATGTCGACGCCCTGGCAAGAAAAGTTGCAGCTAACCCGCCAGGGCGACCGTTATCAGGTTAATAACCCGACACCGTATTACATCACGTTGGTCGATTTTAGCGAGAGTAAAACCGGGAAAACTGCTGCGGGTTTTAAGCCATTGATGGTTCCACCGAAAGGGCAGAGCATGTTAGATGCCAGTGTTGGCGCGTTAGGCAGCAAACCGGTATTGACTTACGTCAACGATTTTGGCGGTCGTCCAAAACTGACATTTGCTTGCACTGGCAGCACCTGCTCAGTAGTTGAAAGCACCAAATAAGCGCTTATCACGGCGTAATTCCGATAGAGATAAAGCAGTAATATTTGGCTGAACGATGAATAAGGAATATGGGATGAGCTCTGTTAACCGATTGGGCACGATGATGATAGCGTTAATGACATTATCAAGCACCACGGCATGGGCATTGAACAAGACCGCAACGGTCAATGTTTCGGTGACTATTTTTGCCGCGCCGCCTTGCGTGATTAACAGTAATAGCACCATCAATGTCAATTTTGGCAACGATATCCTGACTTCACGGATTGACGGCACTCAATATATGCAGCCAGTGAATTATACCCTCGACTGTACAACGGCGGCATCCAACAGCCTGAAAATGAGTATTCAGGGTAATACCGCGACATTTGGTAACGGCATATTGAGAACCAGCACCCCAGGATTAGGTGTCCAGTTAATTCGGAACGGGCAGCCTTTAGCGCTCAATACTTCACTCAATTTCACTTATCCGACTATTCCGGTTTTGCAGGCGGTTCCGGTAAAACAGACCAATACCACGCTGGCGACGGGTGATTTTACCGCTTCAGCGACGATGCTTGTGGAGTATCAGTAATGATGAATGATCAATCCATATTGTGCGTTGCAGCTACGGTTGTTGTGATGCTGAGTAGCCCCTTGGCATACGCCGATAATATGCAATTCTCTGGTACATTAATTGATCCGCCGCCATGCGTTATTAACAGTGGCAGCACCATTGATGTGGCTTTCGGCGAAAATCTAGGGGTGAAAAAGATCGATGGCATCAACTATACCCAAAATGTGCCTTATCAAGTGACTTGCGATGCGTTAACCGCAGGCTTGGATCTTGGTCTTACGATAATCAGCGCATCAGTCACTACCTTTGATTCTGCGGCGATACAAACCAATATGCCGGATCTCGGTATTCGCTTGCTGAAGAATGGTATTCCGTTTGCCCTTAATACCCGTATTCCTTATGACAACAGCAACCCACCAATATTACAGGCGGTACCGGTTCAGGCTGTGGGGGCAACCTTGGGTGAGGGTGTTTTTGAGGCTACCGCGACATTATTAGTAGATTATCAATAGGATAAAATAATGACTAATGTATATCTGCTGATGCGCTATTGTCTTATTGTCTTGAGTATTTTGATACTGAACATCTGTTGGATATTACCGATATATGCCGCAGATAATATGCGTTTTCATGGCGCTCTGGTGGCAGAACCTTGCACTATTCGCCCAGGCGATGAAGCTATTGCTCTGGAGTTTGGCACGGTAATAGATAAATACCTCTATCTGAATCAGCGTACGTTAGGTAAACAGTTTCAAATACATCTGATTGATTGTGATATCAGTCAGGGTAATACCGTGAAAATCATTTTTTCCGGCAGTAATAATAGCTATTTACCAGGGCTGTTGGCGGTCAACGGTAATGATATGGGAATAGCGATTGGACTGGAAACGCTGGCCGGAATACTTTTACCTTTAGATCAAGAGAACGATGCTATCGTACTTAATTCTGGCGGCAATGTTATTACATTAAAAGCGTATGTTCAGGGTGAACCGGATGCTATCACCCAGCACACAATTAAGCGTGGCGGTTTTACAGCAATAGCAACTTTTACTCTGCAATATTATTGATTGGTGTTTCTTACTACGGTTTATTTCAAGACGAAAAATCCGTGGCTGAGATTTATTATCAACGGAAATTTAATTAATGAAACAACCTGATATGCAGTTAACTTATAGATATTTCTGGATAATAGCCTGTGTGCTGTTTTTACTCCCGCGATATGGCGAAGCCAGTGCCTGGGTATCGACACAAACACGTATTAGTGGCCAATATATTGGTACTTTCTCCTGGCCCAGCGAGGAAAATGGCAGCTCTCAACTTTGTACCGCAACCTCTTGCTCTGTGGCGATATGCCATTTTTCAAATAATCCGGATGAGCTTTGTGCCAACCCATCCTATGCCTTATCTCGTGTCATTGTTCCGCGTGGCGCAACGGCTCAGGATATGAGGGTTGCTTTCGTTGCCAAAAATGGCGTATCCGGCAGTTGGGCGACAATAACCACCAACCCCCTGCGGGCAGCGGGCACCTGCTTTGGCGTGATGTATTGGCAAGGGGCTAACGATATCAACTTCAGCGGCCAATCTATTCCTGGCTCTTACTGTGGCACGGTCCCTCCAACGCCAGAAACGTGTGATATCACCGGTGATGTCAACATTAGCTATGGTTCTCTTAATCAACAGAGTGTCAATGGCTCGCAAAAAAGCGCACCGTTGTATATAAACTGTACCGCCAATACCTTACTGAAATTAACGTTAGTGGGTAACACCAGTATCAACCTTGGGCAAAACGGTAACCTGACATCAACGCTGAAAGTGTCAGGGCAAGATTTGTCAAATGGGGTATCAGTGACCGCAGGGGTTGGAAATAATACTTTTATGATTGAGTCGACATTGCATACGGCAGGGCTACCTGACGCGGGGAGTTTTAATGGTAGTGGAGTGGTGATAATGTCTTATTTTTAAACCCCGATTGATATGTGTGCTTTATATTAGCGCATCATTATTAAGAATATAAATAGGATTTTACTCGGGTAATTATTTATATTCTTAGTATTTAATCTTAATTTCGCTATATGGCTATAGTGAAAATCTCCCGTGGGTTTAATTTACGTTGTGTTCAGTAAATAAATATTATTTATATTGTGTTTTATTGTGCTTATATAGTATAAATTTATCGCTTAGAATTATTTGATTCTAACGTACTCTTGCTAATGGGCTATTTAATAATAGGCTGTAAATTTTCATTTAAGGAGTTACCATGAAAAAAATCAACATGACTGATGCTAATACCATTGTAGGTGGTACTTGTAAAACAACCTGTAAAGATACTTATGAATGGTTAACAGGCAGCACGACGTTAACTTGTCAGGCAATTACTACATGTACAGATAAACACGGTAAAGTTGTTAGCCGTACAGCGACACCGACCAGTGTTGCTAACTGCCGTTAAGATATCAAATTGATTAACGATTAATATGTGATGATAACCCAGGCAAGTATAGGGTTAGTTATCTTGCTTGCCTGTTTTACTTTTATGAATGTGTTTTTAGCGCTGGAGTTTAATAAATTTAGCGTTAATTTAATGTGAAGATAATTTTATGCCTATAAAGAATGATATATCTACCAAAAAAAGCATTTTAAGAAAAAGCGGGTTTTTTATAGGCTACACAATTTTTGTTATCTTGGTTTCTTCATTGATAACTACCGCCTACTTTCACTACTTCGTACTCAATCAGGACACACAGGAAAGCCTCATATCTGTCAGCAGTAGTGGCATTCAAGGCAGCCCTATCAAAGACGATAAAACTATTATCGAGATCTTCTCTTATGGTTGCCATTACTGTGCCATTAATGAAGAGAATATTGCCAAATTAGAACAGCGTATGCCGGAAGGGACACGTTTTATTCGCCTGCATATCAGCAGTGATCAGCCCAGCGGCCTGGCGCGGTTTGCACCGATCTTTGCCACCTTAAGCGTCATGGGAATTGAACCACAATATCGCCAGAGTGCCTATAAAGCGGTGCTAAAAGATAACATTGATTTAACTGACCGCAGCCAACGAGACGCTTGGTTAAAATCGAATGATATTGATGTCGTAAAATATCAGCAGACCAGCCAGTCGGCAGAGGTTACAGACCTGCTCAACTATATGACGGCGGTCAGGACATATTACAAAATTGACGCTACACCTGCTTTTATTGTCGGTAAAAAATGGGTAGCACTTCAGGATCGAACGTTCCCTGCGTTCTCAGACCATCTTTTGTCATTATTACAGCACGATAAGGCACTGGACAAATAATGAGGCTGTTTGTCGTCTGGGGTTATTTTACCTGGAGAAACCAACTCGATAAGTTGGCCTTTCGTGGTGCAGTATTTAGACGTATGCAGCTAAAACTGGCTTGCTGGCTATTACACCACGGTGATTACCGCTTTTTATTGTGGTGTGCTGCGGTTCGCCGCGTGATGGGCTTGAATTCACGGCGACAGAAAAATTTGGCGCGGGTGGCGGCGGCTAATAGCCAATGCTTATTGCAGGGTCAGAACAGCCCGTCAATGCGGAATTTTATCCAAATAGCCCAGCGTCGTCAGGTATTGGAACTGGCTGCAACTTATGGGCAAAACCGGCAAATTTTAGCGCAGTTAGCTGCCTGCACCCAACAACTGGATAATCAGGTGAGTGCGCTGCATCAGGCGGGTTCACCGGTCATTCTGGCCCCACTGCATATGGTTTCCGATGTTCTGGCGGGCATAGTCGGTGCAGGGGTTTACCCGGGGCAGGCGACGGTGGTCGTTTCGGCCAGCGCGGAGGCTTATGAAGAGCAGGCTCGGCAAATGGGCGGCGTAAATATTTCTTACTGCTCGATCCATGCGGATAGCCGTGCAATTGCAGGTAATCTGATGGATGCCATTATGCAAGCGGCTGAACATAAACAGAATATCATTATCTTCCCCGATATCACGCCGGATTACACCGTGAATAACCAGATGGCTGAAACGGCCAAAATGCCCTGTCAGTTATTTAACCGCCCAGCGAGTTTGCACAGCGGCATTATTCGCGTTGCCAGAGCACTGTCAGCGCAGGTGGTTTTTTATTATCTCTATTACGACAAAGAAATAAAAATCCATATTTACCCTGCGCTCACGGCTCGGGAAGTAAAAATGAAATTACCCGAATTGATTGAAATATCAATGATACAGCATCCACAAGACTGGTTGTTATGGCACTCGCATTCGTTATTTTTTATTAACGAATAATGTTACTTACGAAGAATAGTAGAAAATGGAAAAGATAATCCCGCCGCTGATTTTTCAGAGCGAAACCAATGAATGCGGCCTGGCCTGTATTGCGATGCTGGCACAGACCCAAGGCATCAACGCACCGTTGGAGAGCTTACGGGAGCGCTATCCTGCATCTGAGCACGGAACGTCACTGGCGACCCTGTGCACTATTTTGTCTGAACTGGCGATACCGGTTTATCCGGTGGTATTTGAACATCAGGAACTGTCTGCCTTGCCATTGCCTGCTATTTTGCATTACGGAGCCAGTCACTACGTGCTGCTCGCGTACCGCAAAGGCAACTACGTCTGTGTGATGAATCCGGCGATCGGCCAGCAACTACTGCCAATGGACGCATTAAAAGCGGAAATCAGCGGCTATGCACTGGTGCTGGATTCTGAAACACCGGCCTCCCCTGACGCGATAAAGAAGATTGAACACAGCACACGACTGAGTGCGCTTGATTGCATGAGCCTGAAAGAAACGGCTAATGTCCGTGGCATCTATTGGCTGATGACGTTAGCGCTCTTGATCTCGCTGACGTTGTTTATCATGCCGACGATGGTCAGCAGTGCAATTAATGACGTGTTTTCTTCTGTCGGAAAGACTGATTTCCCCTATTTCTATTTTCTGCTGGCCTTCGTGGTTGCTACATCATTAGCTTTTGTGGTGCGATATATCACCGAGCGCTATATCAAACAATTTGTGGTGCTGAGCAGTGTGGCCGGATTCTCTCGCTTACTGAGCCATTCACTCAATTTTTTTGATAAACGCGCCCCAGGGGATATCTTCAGCCGTTTTTCAAATTGGCAGATGGCTGCTACACAGAAAATCGAGCTGGATAACGGCCTGCGAACTGATTGGATAATCGGTGCCATTGCATTAGCGGTGATGTGTTATATGAGTCCGTTACTGGCGATGGTTTCTGTCGTTGGCGTGATATTGATGGGCTTGATCAGTATTTGGGCTATTTATCGCGATCGCTATTACACCCAACAGTTACAGGTAAAAGGCGCTGAGCAAAGTGATTTTATTCTGGAAACGATTCAGGGCTTTTCTACCATTAAATCAGCGGGTTTAGCCAGCCAGCGCCAGAGTGTATTTGCTGGCCTGGTACTGTCACTGTTCAGTGCGTTACAGAAGAAAAAAATCTACGATCAGGTCAAAAATAGCCTGTATCAGCTGATCGGCAGCCTGGAAATGGTGTTCTTTATGCTGCTGGCATTGCCGATGTTAAAGCAGGGTACACTGAGTTTAGGGGAGTTTTTTGCTTATAGTTTTGTGCGCGAGATTTTCACCTCCTATATCACCAAGATCTTTTATGCCATTTTGCAGAAAAACCAACTGCATGTGATTGATATCCGCGCCCGTGATCTGTTCCCTGCCGGGCAACAAACGCCCGCCTCCACTGATTCATCTATTCCTGCGGCTGTTCCGGCGTTTAGTCGTCAGTTGGTTTATCAGGATATCTGTTTTGCTTATGACGCCAGCCAGCCGGTGTTGCGGGATCTCTCGCTCTCGCTTGCGCGCGGCCAAAGTGTGGCGATTATCGGGGAGTCAGGTGCCGGAAAGAGCACGCTACTAAAAGTGATGGCCGGGTTGTTGCCGCCACAGCAAGGGCAAGTTCTGGTGGATGGGCAAGCCGTTGATTTTCAGCAGGCGCATAGCTTGTTCTTCCTGCAAAGTCAGGAAGATATTCTGTTTAATGCCTCGGTATTACACAACATTACTCTGTTCGACGGGCATCTGGATGCGGCCAAACGTCAGCGTATCGAACAATCATTACAAGGTCTGCAATTAACCCCCGTTATCGATAAATTACCCGGCGGCTTAAGTGCGTTGGTGCGGGAGAGTCATGCTGCGCTATCACTGGGGCAACGTCAGCGTTTATTACTGGCGCGGGCGATGTACAGCGATTGTCCGGTGCTGGTACTGGATGAACCGACGGCCAATCTGGATGAAGAGACGGCTCATCAGGTGATGCAGACCTTGCTGTCTCATTGTCGCGAATATCGTAAAACCCTGATTACCGTGACTCACAGTGAAAGTGTGTTGCCGATGTTTGACCGGATCTTCCGCTTGCATGACAGCCAATTGGCGCGTTTTTCTCGGCCAATGGCATCAAATCACCTGACACCCGCGGTAGCTCAATGATGCGCATCAACTTGAAAAATCCAAAACAACGCCTGTCGCTTATCGGGCTTATCGTTTTGCTACTGATTATTGGCGTAGGGATTGCACTTTCGTTGAGTCATCGCACGCCACAGGCTGCGCCGTTAACTGAAACTCTCAGTCGTGGTGACATAGAAAAGAACGTCATGGCGACCGGCAGTTTAAAGCCGTCGTTGCAGGTTAATGTTGGCGCACAGGTCAACGGGCAGTTAACCAAACTCTATGTTAAACAAGGAGATCGAGTTAAGCGCGGCCAGTTATTGGCAGAGATCGATCCCACATTGCAGCAGAACGCGTTGCGCAAATCTGAAGCTGAATTACAAAGTGCGCAGGCGCAAAAACAAGCGGCTCAGGCGCTTTCACGGCAATATCTGCTGGAGTTTCAGCGGCAACAAACACTGGCCGAAGAAGGTTCAGGGATAAAAAGCGCACTGGAAAAAGCGCAGGCGCAGTACGACAGCCAACTGGCGCAAGTTCGCGTCAATGAAGCGCAGATAGTGCAGAGCCAAATGGCGTTGGAAACGGCAAAAGCCAATCTGGGTTTTACCCGCATCATGGCACCGATTGATGGCGAAGTGCTGGGTATCGTCACTAAAGAGGGGCAAACCATTGTTTCCTCTCAAACGGTGCCAACCATTCTGGTATTGGCGAATGTCGATACCATGACCGTCCACACCCGTATTTCAGAAACTGACATTCTCAAAGTCAGTGTCGGGCAGCCGTTGTGGTTCTATGTGGTGGCGAATCCCGATCGCCGTTACGAGAGCCGGATGGATGCCATTCAAGAGGCGTCTGCCGATAGCTTGCGTGAGGATGGATCTGGATCGGTGAGTAATTCGCAGCCTGCCGCGGTGTATTACAACGGTATTTTCAGTATCGCCAATAGCGAACGTTTGTTACGCACCTCTATGACGGCGCAGGTATTTATCATCACTGCGCAGGCGAAGAATGTGCTGCGGGTGCCTTTGTCTGCATTAGGGGTACAGCAGCCCGATAAGCGTTATCGGGTCGAGGTGATTAATGGTCAACAGCGTGCTGTGCGCTGGGTGCGGGTTGGCCTGCGAGATGGTCAGTATGCCGAGGTGAAAGAGGGGTTAGCGCAAGGTGATCAGGTGGTCGTTATGGGGGCGTCATTATGACCATAAAGACGTTTAGCGAAAACAGTGCGAAAGCCTCGGCGCTGATCGAGTTAAAGGGGATTTATCGCCATTTTACCTCAGGAACGCAGTCTGTTGCGGTATTGAAGAATATCTCACTGTCGATAAACCGTGGCGAGATGGTGGCTATCATCGGGGCTTCCGGATCGGGTAAATCGACGCTGATGAATATCATTGGCTGCCTGGACAAACCAACGCAGGGGGAAATGGCTATCCACGGCATCCCGACGGGCCAGGCAAGCAGTAAACAGTTGGCGCAATTGAGAAGCCAGTACATCGGTTTTATTTTTCAGCGCTATCACCTGATGCCTTATTTAACTGCCACTGAAAATGTCGTGATTCCGGCACTTTATACCGCGATGACGCCGGTTGAACGTCAGACGCGTGCGGTTTACCTGCTCAATCGTTTAGGGCTGGGTGGCCATCTGCTGCATAAGCCAGCTCAGCTATCGGGGGGGCAACAACAGCGTGTCAGTATAGCCAGAGCACTGATGAACGGTGCTGGCATCATTTTGGCAGATGAACCCACCGGTGCGCTGGACAGTGCCAGCGGGCAAGAATTGATGGGGATTTTGCACGGCCTGCACCAGTCCGGTCATACCATTATTATCGTGACTCATGACCGCAATATCGCTAATCAGGCACAGCGTATTATCGAGATAAGCGACGGCGAAATCATTGCCGATGGTCATAACGTGGCATTAAACCTCACGGCAGCACATGCTGCGCTGCCTGCCACTGCCGCCACAGGCCGCCCACACTGGTGGTTGAGTGTGCGTGAAGCAATAAAAATGGCCTGGCGCTCACTGCTCGGCCACCGTATCCGCGCCTTCTTATCGATGCTGGGGATCATTATCGGCATCTCGTCGGTAATATCTTCAATGGCGGTAGGGGAAGGCGCTCGTCAGGAGATTCTCAGTGAAATCAGTCAGCTTGGTACCAGTAATCTGGATATCCGCCCAGGATTGGGTTGGGATAAGCCTCGCCCTGATTTTGAGCGTTCACTCACGCTGGCTGATGTCGAATTGCTGCGTCGTCAACCTTATGTCGATAGCCTGTCGCCGGTGGTGAGTAGAGTGGCCGCTGCGGTGCGTGGTGATAAACAAGTGATGGTGACACTTTCGGGTGTTAGTAACGGATTTTTCCATGTGCAAGGGCTTGATTTTATTGCAGGTGCTGGATTTACCCAGCACCATGTTAACGAGCGTGAAGCGGTCATTATTCTGCAACCGGAACTCAGAGACACCCTGTTTGCTGCGAGTGAAAACCCGATTGGCGAAATTGTACAGTTGGAGGGAATTCCGTTGCGAGTGATTGCCATCGCCAAAAGAAAAGGAACGCAGTTTGGTGGGTTACTGACGGCGTGGATGCCCTATACCTCACTGACTGAACGTATCTCTGGTGATATGCCTTTGGAATTAATTACCTTACGGGTACGGGAAGGTTATCACCTCAATGAGGTGCAGCGTGATGTCGAAAAGGTACTGGAGCAGGCCCACGGGCAGCGTGACTTTTTTATTCTAACCAACGACCAGATGACCCGCGCAATTGAGAAAACCTCAGACTCAATGACGCTGCTAATTACCGCGATTGCTGCAATCTCGCTGCTGGTGGGCGGTGTGGGTGTGATGAACATCATGCTGGTTTCGGTCACGGAGCGCACTCACGAAATCGGTATCCGCCTGTCGGTGGGGGCTCGCCCCGGTGACATCATGCTTCAGTTTTTGATTGAAGCGGTGGTTATTTGCACCCTAGGCGGTTTGATTGGCATTGCCGGTTCTGCGCTGGCCGGGGTGATTTTCTCCTGGTTTACTCAAGCATTCACCTTGGTTTTTACCTGGTTACCGATGGTGCTGGCGTGCAGTTTCTCCGCACTGATTGGTTTGGGATTTGGCTTTTTCCCAGCGCGCAATGCAGCCCGTTTGCATCCAACACAGGCGTTGGCCCGAGAATGAAAAGAGTCATCAATACTGTAATTATTACACTGCTGCTCACCGGTTGCGGTTCCATGCTGAAAAGTGATTATCAGCGGCCGATGTTGTCGGTGCCTGATAGCTGGCGCATCAAGGATAGCGGTGGCGGTTACCTGCATCACAGTGTGCATTGGTGGGAGAATTTTGATGATCCAACGCTCACTGAAAATATCAACCGCATGTTGGTCAGCAACAATGATCTGGCGGTTGCCGGGCTTAAGTTACAGCAAGCAAGGCTAAGCGCTGGACTGACTAATACCAATTTGCATCCCAATATCACGCTGAATGGCGCTGGTAGTAATACCCGCTCTCTGAATGAGAATACCCAACCGCGTGAGAATTACAGCACTTCGTTAGGTTTGAGCTACGAACTGGATTTATGGGGCAAACTGGCCCGCGCCCGTGATCAATCACAATGGACAGTAAATGCCACCGAGCAAGACCGTCAGGAGACAGTACTTTCCCTGATTGGTACTACCGCTGACGTGTACTGGCAGATTGCTAAATTCAATCAGCAATTGCGCTATCAGCAGGCGGCAGTGGTTATCGCGCAGGACAGCCTCAAGCTGGTGCGTTCACGATTAGGGGCGGGGGATGCCAGTGAGATTGAGTTATTGCAGGCGCAGCAGGCACTGCTGGACAGACAGAATCAGTATCAGAATCTGCAACAGCAGCGGGAAGCGGCGCGCAATGCAATGGCGGTGCTGTTTAACCGTGCACCGGACTACCGTCAGGCTGAACGTAACTCACTGGATTTACAGCAACAAGTGCCAATCTCCGCAAGTTTACCGCTACAGGTCATCGCCCAGCGGCCTGATGTGCAAGCTGCCGAGTGGCGTTTGCGGGCTGCATTGGCCGGATCGGATGTGGCTAAACTCAATTTTTACCCGACGCTCTCGCTCGGTGCCAGCCTGGATGCTGGTAGCGCCATCTTCTCACAGTGGTTTAGCAACCCCAGCCGCACCTTAAGCGTAAGCAGTGCGCTGCCATTCTTACAGTGGAATACCGTGCAGCTCACCATCGAGCAGTCAACGCTGGATGTGAAACTGGCGGCCGTCGATTTTCGCCGCAAAGTTTACAGTGCGTTGAAAGATGTGGATGACGCAATGACTCAGCGGGTGAGTTACCAACTGCAAAAAGAGAATCAATGGCAAAACCTGCAACTCAGCCAGCGTCGGCTTACCCTGACCAGCAGCCAGTATCAGGCCGGTGCCGTTTCATTTCAGACCTTACTGGATGCGCAGGATGCTCTGCTAACCAGTGAAACCAGTTTGCTCGAACTTCAATATAACTACCTGAATGCCACCATGAAATTGTGGTTGGCGTTAGGCGGTGGTAGCGATGACAGCAGTGACAGTAAAGGAATTAAATCATGACAAATACAGCAAAACAGCGTCGTGTGGTGGTAACCGGTTATGGCTCTGTCACCCCGCTGGGCATGGATGCGGAGCAAAGCTGGGCGGCTATTATGGATTATCAATTGGGTTATCGCTATTACGACAAATCTGCACAGGGGATCACATCGCGCTTTTTTGGTTTGCTGGATGCTGAACCTAATTTGAAATCAGTGCCTGCGGCTATTCGCCGTCGTCTGCCTCGTTATGCTCGCCTGGCTCTGGCGGCAGCACGGGAGGCGATGGGAATGGCTTTCGGCGAACAGTCGCTTGACGATTATTATGATTTGCTGGATTGCGGCACTATCATCGGCAGCGGTTGGGCTGGGCAAGATGAAACTCATGATAACTATGACGATTTTCTGCAAACCGGATTAGGCACGCCGTTTGGTTGTTTCCTGTCGATGCCCAATGCCGGTACTGCGGCGTGCAGCTTATATTGGGGGTTACGTGGTTATCAGAATTCGCCCATCGCTGCTTGTGCTACCGGGACGATTGCCATCGGCGATGCCTTTGAAGTGATCCGCAGCGGGCGGGCCTCGATGATGCTGGCTGGAGCGGGCGAATCACTGCGCAGTGATGCGGCGATATGGAATATCGATATTCTCGGTGCATTAGCGCGCGAGCAGGACGATATCACTAAAGCCAGTTGCCCATTTAGTCTGGATCGCAACGGGTTTGTGCTTTCCGAAGGTGCTGCGGTGCTGTGTTTGGAGGAGCGGGAAGCGGCATTGGCACGCGGTGCTGCTATCCTTGGCGAGATTAAAGGTTACGGTAACTATTCCGATGCCTTTGATTTTACTGCACCAGCAGAAGATAAAGTGGCGCGGGTTAAAACCATCCAGCGCGCTATCCAGCAAGCAGGTTTGAGCGCAGCAGAGATTGATTACGTCAATCTTCACGGCACCTCGACCCAGCTTAACGATCTCAATGAAACTCAATCCATCAAACAGGTGTTTGGTGACGCGGCATATAGCACGCCACTGTCTAGTACCAAATCCTATTCGGGCCATTTGATTGCTGCGGCTGGCAGCTTTGAATCGATTATCTGCCTGCAAGCACTGAAACACCAGATTATGCCAGCCACTTGCCATCTTAAAAATGCCGATCCGCAGTGCGATCTGGATTACATCAAAGAGGGCCACCGGCCAAAAGCCTTACGCAATACCCTGAACCTTAGCTTTGGTTTCGGCGGGGCGAATGCCGCACTGGTCATCGGGCTGGATTGAGTATGATAGCCAACGACAACACGACGTTTAGCTATAACTACAGTCGCAGTGATGCGGAACGCTGGGCTGAATTTTCTGGTGATCATAATCCGATCCACTTTGATCTTAAACATGCACAACTTCTGGGGCAACAACAACTTACAGTGCATGGAATGCGGGCGATGCTGGATCTTAAGTACCAACTTAGCCGCGCGCTATTGCCGCTATCGCCCCGCGCTGATTTTTTGCGTTTTAACGCCCGTCTGCGCCAACCGGTGTTGTGCGATAGCGCTTATCAGTTGCAACTGAGTCTGGCGAACGCGCAGGTTAGCGGTAACCTGATTAATAGCGGCAGTGGTGAGAACTGCTTTAGCAGCAAATTGCGCAGCACCTCCCCGTTAACACTGACTAAATGCGGATCGTGGGCTTCGCTTGCCGGCAGCGAAGTACATCAATTTAGCCAGCAGTTTCCGGGCGATGCCACATCACCTGCCGAGTGTTGGGGGTTCTTCGATGCGTTGCTGTTTAAATTGTTAATTGCCGCCCCGCAAACGCTGGTAGCGGCTAAACAAATTTTATCGGGTATTCAGGCCGATACCTTGATTGACATCTTCCGCCACGTCCCGGTCATTCAGACCCACCATGACGTGCAGTTCAGCGCGGACTTTATGAGTATCAATAACCCACATTTATTTGTCCGTAGCGCCCTGCACTATGCCATTGAACCGACGTTAATCGTGGGAAATCAATATGATGGATGGGTATTGCGTTCGGCTATTCAGGCCCGTTCAGATGCCGGGCCTTTAATCACCACCGCTGTAACATTAAAAACGTGGCCATTAGCCGCGCATTAACAGGAGTTCATCATGGAAAAGTATCAACAGGTTTATGACACCGTTTGCGAAATGTTGTGTGACGCTAAAGATCTGGAAATGTCAGTGCTGTCGCCTGAGATGTCACTGCATCAACTAAAACTGGATAGCCTGGATTATGTCGAATTGATGGTGCTGGCTAAACGTGAGTTTGCTGCCACATTGAATGCCGAGATGTTTATGGAAAATCCCAACATGACTTTAGGCGAACTTTGCCAGAAGTTAGCAGAACAGAAGAAATAATATTATGAGCAGGCAATGGGTGTTAATTACCGGAGGCAGTCGCGGTATTGGACGAGCCTTGGTTGAGGAGCTGGCTAACGAGTGGAATGTTATTTTTACCTGGCGCAATGATGAGCAGCAAAGTCGTGATGTGATAAGTCACTGTGAAGGGCTGGCTGGCTGGGTGAAAAGTTATCGTTGTGATGGCAGCAATCAGAGTGATGTCGATGCATTGGCCCCGCAGTTACTGGAAAAGTACGGGCCACCCGGTGCCGTCATCCATAATGCGGGTATCACTGGCGATGGCCTGCATATTCAGCAAGATGGTGATAACTGGCGTAATGTGTTGGATACCAATTTGAATGCGGTTTTTTATTGGAATAAACATCTATTACCTCAAATGATGATACAGGGCGAGGGGGCGGTGCTATTGATGTCGTCGGTTACGGCCATTAAGGGTAACGTCGGGCAGAGCGCTTATGCTGCCAGTAAAGCTGCGATGATTGGCCTTGGTCGCTCGCTGGCACTGGAAATGGGGCGCTTTGGTATTCGGGTAAACTGCCTGCTGCCGGGGGTGATCGACAGTGATATGACTCGCGCGATGCCTGCGGAAGCTCTAAAAGGGCTACGCAAACAGATCCCACTGCGGCGTTTGGGGAATGCACAGGAAGTCGCGCGCGTCAGTGCCTTTATGATTGGTAATGATAGCCGCTATATGACGGGCCAAACACTGGTATTGGATGGTGGGTTGACAGCTTAAGTCTTTATTAGCAAAAGACTCTCGTCATCAACGGTCGTCTTTTACTATCAAGAGATAACAATTTATTATTCGTTTATTCTGAGATGTTCCATTTATGTGCCAATGTGGATTTTGTCTGACCGCTCAGCCATTGATTAACTTCATTTAGCAGCTGCTTATTATCTTTAGCCATCATATAAACTTTATAACTGCCAGTACCGGGTAATACTTCGGCTGTCGCTACACAAAATACGCCCGGTTCTTTGCTTTGATAATAATCCCCTTCGATCAAGTCGGTGAACATAATATCAGCGCTCTTATCCCGCACGCCTTGCAAGTTAGCTACATTATCTTTGGTTCGGATAATCTGCGCTTGCTTGATATTGGCATCAACAAACGATTGATTGGTGCCGCCCGGATTGACGATGACTTTAACGGATTTGCGATCAATAGCCTCCAACGTTGGGAATTTCTGGGATTGCTGGCAATTGGCGAGAGCAATTTTACCGTTTTTCACTACGGCGTTGGATAAGACAAATTGTGCTGCGCGTCCCGGTGTTGCCGTTACACCGCCCATCGCGATATCAAATTTATCTGCCGCCAAATCCTCGGAAAGTGTTGGCCAACTGGTCATGACAAAATTAACCTTAAGATTCAGGTTATCAGCCAGTGATTTTGCCATATCCACATCGTAGCCAATTAACTTACCTTGCTTATCGTGAAATGCCAGCGGAGCATAATCACCAGGCACGCCAATGCGTAATTCCCCACTTTGCTTAATTTCCTGCCAATTTTTTGCCAATACTTGCTGGCTACTGATTAAAGCCAATACCATTATTCCCAGCGATAATTTCTTCATTTTTACTCCTGTTATTTTTATAAAAGACGGGTAGGGCCAATCAGAGTAACAATAGCGGAGGTTATCCCCCGCGATTGTTTCGCGAGGATTACACCCAGCCTTTGGTGCGGAACATTTTTAACACCGTAACAAATGCCATCATTTCTTCCGGCGTTCCTAACGTTAGGCGATTCCAACCTACGGCGGGGGGAAATTCACGCCCGACAAATATATGATATTGCTTCATCCGGTTTTGATAGGTTTTGACATCGCCATTTACCTGATGGAAGACAAAGTTTGCCTGCGATGGTACATAAATCAATTTAAGTTCATCCAACGCGGTCGTAACAATACGGCGGGCCTGATCAGCAGACTGGCGGCTGTATTGCACGAAAGGCTTATCCTGCAATGAGGCTAATGCCGCGACAGCACCGGCTGTATTGGTGTTATCTAACGAAACGAAGTTCTCAACAGCAGCAATCAGTTCTGGGTGTGCGACGCCATAACCTATTCTTAAACCTGCCAGCGCAAATATTTTTGAGAATGTCCGTGTCACGACTAGGTTCTTATGACCGGCCTGTACCAGCCCGATAGCACTGCGAAACGCGGGATCACTGACAAATTCTGCATAAGCTTCGTCAATAATAAACAACGTATCCGGTGAGGCATTTTTAACCCAGGCTTCAATCAGATTCGCTGGGGTGATGGTGGCAGTCGGGTTATTGGGATTGCATAGATAGACAATCGAGCGGCCCTTGAAATCTGCTACTTTTTTCTGCATAACGGGCAGATCAAAGGCCATTTCTTTGGTCAGAACGACTTTCTCAATCGGGATAGCGAAAGGTTTGGCATACAACTCGGCATAATTAAAGGTTGGGTCTGGCACTACTAGCTGGATTGGCGTCTTATCCTGTTCGGCCTGGCGGATGATGGCTTGAATTATCGCTTGAATAGTTTCAGATGAACCATTTCCCAATGAAATATTTTCAGTTTTTAGTTGATATTCTGTGGCGATATTTTCAATTAATTGCTCACGGGCGGCATCCGGGTAACGAAATGCTGTCGGTAGTACCGTGATAATAGCCTGATGTGCTTTAGGCGACATTCCCAGTGAATTCTCATTAAAATTTAACAGCAGTGGCCGCAGCTCGCCAGGCACTGGTACGGGGTGTTTTATTTTTTCGCTATTTGCCTGCGCGCTAGGAATAAGGCTATTTAACGTTAACCCACCCAGCAGCAAACCTGACGATTTTAAAAGGGTACGACGATCCATGCAGACTTCTCCTATCTGGATTTCTATTACATTTTTGTTATATGTATCTATGAGAATAACGTTATGTCTTATTTTTAAGCAATAACTTTTAAAAAAAAGTATTCACTTCCAGAGGGTTACAAGAATATTCTGTATTTTTTAAGGATGTTCTAGGATTTATTTAGGGTGAGTTCACAATGAGGGGAATAAAAAGTTTCCGCAGCATTTACGATCAAATACTGCGAGAAACCCATTATTGCTAAGTATGTTAGAAATTAACCCGGAAACCTATGTTAGCCATGATGGGGGACTCAACGTAGCTCCCTTTACGGTAGTTGGCTTCCGCATAAATTGACGCTTGTCTGGTCAAATTGAGGTCGACTCCCAAACCATATTTTCCGGTATTGCCAGAGAGATTATTATTAAAATCATTAACCTGGTTGATAGTGACGTTGTTTGACTTAATGAATTCTCTTTCAACCGCAACTTTGGCGTAAGGCCGAATGATAGCGCCATTTTTCAGGTCAAATTCTGTCCCTATTTGAGTCCCTATTTCACCTTTAGCTGAACGATTATTATCAAGAGCTGCTTTCATGCCATTATTCAGCACAATATCTTTGCCTTGTGCAGTAAAATAGCTGGTTCGGATATAAGGTTCGACAAACCAATTCTCAGACAGTCTGTAGTGGTAGCCCGCTTCCAGCGATCCACCTACTGCATTCTGGTTATAATCGCTTTTGACCTGGCTACCATTGGTCATATTTGCATTCAGAGAGTTATTGAAACGGTTCGCTTTAAGTACCGCATCAATATAATAACCCGTGTTATCGAAATAACTGCCATAAGCACCCAGGCTATAACTGTCGACGGTACTATTGCCACCACGAGCATGTTTCACTCGGTTATTGCTATAAGAAGTAAAACCACCTAATACCAGTTGGCCGGAAGAAAGCCCCAATACTTTATCAGCACCGATTTCAACGCCATTCTGCTGCAAGCGGTAAGCAGCATCGTGTGCGGTATTAATACGACTATTATTGGTTAAATAGCGGCCCCAAACACCGCCGTTATCGCCTTTACTGCGGTTAAGGTCACCTTTACGCAGGCGCAGGTTTTGTAATTCACCATCGAAAATAAATTGGTTGGATGAAGCCATACTTAATACCGCATCCGTTGATGGCGTTGTTTTGGCGGCTGGAGGCTGGGTAGGATTCGGTTGTTGAGGCTCTGGTTCTGGTTCTGGTTCTGGCTCAGGAGCTGGTGGCACAGGCGTTGGTTCAGGCGTTGGCTCAGGTGCAGGAGGTGCAGGCGCGACACCGGTATTCAGATCACTGCCTAAATACCATAGATTGCCCCCTGCCCGTGTGGTGTTATCCCATTTATTCAAGCTATATACATAAGTACCACCATCCACTTCGGTGATGTTAGCACCTGAGAGTGAAGCCAGTGAGAATGTCGCATCACCGCTGAGATCGTGGATAAGATCTAGCGTTGTCGTATCCGGTGCGGTTATCTCACTACCTGAGTCGTTTACGATGACTTTATGTGAGCCGCTGCCATTAGCGATAGTGACAAAGTTGCCTTTACCTTCTGCGATAGACGTATTGAACTGGAAAGCGCCAGAACCGGAAAGGTTGCCGATATTCAACGAGGTATAGTTCACCCCCGTTCCTGACTGGAAAACCACTCTGCCGCCATTCAACGCCAGATTATCAACCGTTGCGGCGGCATCGGTTGCCGCATTGTAGCGCACCATCAAACTGGTATTTTCGCCATTAAGAACCACATTTTCAGCATATGCACCAGTGGTTGCCGCACTATCAAGATAGACTGTAGCTGCATTGTTTACCTGCGTCAGGCCGGTTAGTTTTGCTCCGGCGCGCACCCAAGAATAGGCCTTATCAAGTAAGGTGGTGTCATGTGATTCACCGCCGGAATAGATATTCTGATAAGCAGTGCCATTAAAGGTTGCAGCGCTGACAAGGCCAGTATCATAAATACGTTGATTAGCTTTGTCGTAAAATTTCGCATCAACACTATGGCCACTAGCCGCAACGATCTGTCGGCTGGAGTCAACAAATTCTGAGTCATAGGATGTGGCTTTGGTATCCCAGTTTTTGGCCTCTTTTTTCATACCCCACAGCATTTCATAAGAGGTATCTTGATAGCGGCTATTGGTGATGTAGGGATCAAATTCAATGCTGTCGTCTTCTTTCGTCTCAGTATAAGTTGAGCCATTCATAGCAAACTGGGTAGAAACAATTATTGCTGAATTGCCTTTGGCTATCGTCTGGTCAGCCGAGGTCATAACCCACATCAGGCTATTGTTTAACGTAGTATTTTCTGCACGACCTTCATAAGTTGGGCCGCCCTGATAATGGGTGCCGGTTATGGTAAAAGTACTGTTATTCACTTCGGTATAACGGATAGTACCTAAGGCGATTGCTGCGGAGAAATGATCGTGAGGATAATATAATTTATATCCTTCGCCATTAAATATAAAATGATTATCTTCAGTGCCAACAATTACGCCATCACCTAATGAAATACTGTGAAATTCACCTTCGCCAGATTTTGTTTGTTCACAAATGCCGGTAACCACATATCCGACACAGGGCACTGCATTGGCACTTATCGAGCTTGAGGTGTAAATAATGGATGAAATAGCTACGCTAAGGTAAGTTTTCCTGATGTTTTTATTCATAGAGGTAAATTCCAATTTTATTTTATAAAGTCATTAGCTTTCATGCATTCTCAATTGATGCATTATTATTCAGGCTTTTTTTGGGGTGAGATAATTCAATAGAGAGAATTATTGCGTATTAGTCTAAATACGATACATTCAATTTAATGAGTATTTATTATGTTAAGCCGTGAAAGGGATAGTAACTAAATAACCTTAGGTAAAGCATGGGAATTTGTGTCCATCGTTGTAGGAAAGTTCTCACTTAAAGGTGTGGGAGACCTCTCTAGCTAGGATCAGCATTTTTTCTTTTATTTATCATATATAAGTAATGATAAATATGATTTATTAGACGGCATCTTCAGCATCAGTGCCGACCTCGGATATATTTTCCGCTTCAATGTTTTATTCTTACTGATGATAATGTCAGGCTACTTTACAAACGTAGTTAATATATTCGCCAACTTATTAAAATAACAACTTAGAAAATGGTTAAGTATGAAGATGCCTATTTATGCCACTCGTTAGAAATTAATAGAGGAAAGGTACTACGCTTTATTCAATATTGGTGTTTGTCAGTAACCCGACTCTGCTGAATTGAGTGGTAGATTCTATATATGGCTGTGGGTTCTGCCACTGTCACCATGATGGATACGATAATAATTTGCGGCACCGATATTAACGACGTATCCACATATCAGCTCATAAATCGATTAGTTCCGGAGTTATTGGTTTCACCATTGTCACTGACTCGTTATGCTGGCGGGTAAACAATACGGTGGTATGACACTGAATGAGTCTGTTAAATATGATACCACCGCAGCCGTTATCGCATCGGGTATCACTTTCCTGCTTCCTTACATCATATGATCGAAAAGAGACATTTTATGAACAGCACTGACATTGATAAATTAGTTGCCGGCTTCCCTTTGGTCAAAAAGCTTATCAATTTAGAGACGGTGACCTGGTTTAACCCGCTTGCTACCACACTAGAGCAGGGGCTGCCGTATGTTGGATTAACCGAGTACGATGTCGCGGATGCCGAGGCACGATTGCAACGATTTGCGCCTTATTTGTGTCTGGCATTCCCTGAAACACAAAAGACCAATGGTATTATTGAATCTGACATTGTAGCCATTCCCACCATGAAGAATACGCTGCAACAGCGATACGGTGTTGAGATCCACGGTCAGCTCTTATTGAAGAAAGACAGCCATTTACCTATCTCTGGTTCGATTAAAGCGCGCGGCGGTATTTATGAAGTGTTAACCCATGCTGAAAAGCTGGCGTTACATGCCGGTTTATTAGTTGAAACCGATGATTACAGTAAATTGTTCTCGGATGATTTCCGCCAATTCTTCAGCCAATATCGCATTGCGGTGGGATCGACTGGTAACTTGGGCATGTCGATTGGCATCATCAGTGCCAAGCTGGGATTTCGCGTCAGTGTGCATATGTCTGCCGATGCGCGCGAATGGAAAAAACAGAAACTCCGTGAGCATGGGGTAAACGTGGTTGAGTATGCACAGGACTATGGCGTGGCGGTAGCGCAAGGGCGTAAAGAGGCCGAATCTGACCCGAATTGTTTCTTTATTGATGATGAGAACTCGCAAACCCTGTTCCTTGGCTATTCGGTGGCGGGCAACCGGTTGAAGAGGCAGCTTGCCGAACAGCAGATTGTGGTGAATGAAAATCACCCGCTGTTTGTCTATCTACCTTGTGGCGTGGGTGGCGGCCCCGGTGGTGTAGCGTTCGGCCTGAAACTGGCATTGGGTGACCATGTACACTGTATTTTTGCCGAGCCAACCCATTCACCGTGCATGTTATTGGGGGTGTACACCGGTTTGCACGATGGTATTTCTGTGCAGGATATCGGTATCGACAACATAACCGCCGCAGATGGTTTAGCGGTAGGTCAGGCATCAGGGTTTGTTGGCCGTGCGATGGAACACTTACTCGACGGTTTTTATACTTTAAGTGATGCTGAAATGTATGACCTGCTGGGCTTGTTAAATCGCGATGAGGGCATTCAATTGGAACCTTCTGCACTGGCTGGGATGCCAGGCCCTGCACGGGTGAGTATGAGTTCTGACTATTTGCGTAATCAGCATCTTAGCGCGGAAAAAATGCACAATGCGACCCATCTGGTGTGGGCAACCGGCGGCGGTATGGTTCCTGGCGAAGAGATGAAAAAGTACCTTGCGACGGCGAGGATTTGATTGCTTTTCATCACAATAAAACGCCGCAGGTTAAAATGGCCTGCGGCGTTATAGTTTACTGCGATTCAACCTTTACTCAGCTTTAGCCTTTGGTACTCCGCGCGGCAATAATGGCATCGGCGATATTACGTGGCGCTTCGGCATAGTGTTTGAACTCCATGGTGTAAGTTGCACGCCCTTGTGACATGGAACGTAGCACGGTGGAGTAGCCAAACATTTCGGATAACGGCACTTCGGCATGGATAATCTTCCCGCCGCCAATCATCTCTTCCATGCCTTGTACCAGGCCACGACGAGAGGAAAGGTCACCCATCACGTTACCGGCGTACTCTTCTGGTGTCTCCACTTCCACACTCATCACCGGCTCCAAAATCACCGGCGAGGCGCGTTTGGCGGCGTCTTTAAAACCAAAAATTGCGGCCATTTTAAACGCCAATTCCGATGAATCCACTTCGTGATAGGAACCGAACGTCAAGGTGACTTTCACATCCACCACCGGATAACCGGCCAGTACACCAGTATTAGTGGCTTCGATCACACCTTTTTCGACGGCTCCGATAAACTCACGCGGCACCACGCCGCCTTTAGTCGCATCAACAAAGGCAAAGCCGCTACCGGCGGGTTGTGGTTCGAGGGTGAAAACCACATGACCATATTGCCCTTTCCCTCCGGACTGGCGCACGAATTTACCTTCAACGTCGGTTACGGTTTTGCGCACAGTTTCACGGTAGGTCACCTGCGGTTTACCGATATTAGCTTCGACACCGAACTCACGTTTCATGCGGTCAACAATAATTTCCAGATGCAACTCACCCATACCGGAGATAATGGTCTGGCCGGACTCTTCGTCAGTACGAATACGGAAAGACGGATCTTCTGACGCCAACCGTTGCAACGCGATCCCCATTTTTTCCTGATCGGCTTTGGTCTTTGGTTCAATCGCCTGCGAAATCACCGGCTCTGGGAATTCCATGCGCACCAGGGTAATGACGGCATTCGGGTCGCACAGGGTTTCTCCGGTGGTGACATCTTTCAACCCCACACAAGCGGCGATATCACCAGCGCGGATTTCATCCACTTCTATCCGGTTATTGGCGTGCATTTGGACGATGCGACCAATACGCTCTTTCTTACCGCGAATCGGGTTGTACACGCTGTCACCCTTGCTCAGTACGCCGGAATAAACTCGCACAAAGGTTAGCTGGCCGACGTAAGGGTCAGTCATCAGTTTGAACGCCAGCGCCGAGAACTTTTCATTATCATCGGCGCGGCGACTGACGTCGTTGCCATCTTCATCGGTGCCACTGACCGGCGGAATATCCACTGGCGATGGCATCAGTTCAACCACCGCATCAAGCATCCGTTGCACGCCTTTATTCTTAAAGGCACTGCCGCACAGCATTGGCTGGATTTCGCCGGCAATGGTACGCATACGCAGCCCTTGGGTGATTTCATCCACCGTCAGGTCGCCTGTCTCCAGATATTTTGTCATCAACGCTTCAGAGGCTTCAGCCGCCTCGGAGACCATTTCCTCGCGCCACTTATTGGCGGTTGCCAGTAAGTTTTCCGGAATTGGCCCATAGCTAAACGTCATGCCCTGAGAGGCTTCATCCCAGATAATGGCACGCATCAGCCGTAAATCGACCACGCCAATAAAGTGCTCTTCACTGCCGATGGGAATCACAATGGGCACTGGATTGGCTTTCAGACGATCAATCATCATCTGGCGTACACGGAAAAAATCAGCGCCCGGACGGTCCATTTTATTGACGAATGCCAGCCGTGGAACCCGGTATTTATTGGCCTGACGCCAGACGGTTTCCGATTGTGGCTGCACGCCACCGACCGCGTCATACACCATGACCGCACCATCAAGTACCCGCATGGAACGTTCTACCTCAATGGTAAAATCTACGTGCCCAGGAGTGTCGATAATATTAATGCGGTGCTCGGGCAAGGTTCGGTCCATCCCTTGCCAAAAGCAGGTCACGGCAGCCGATGTAATGGTAATGCCACGTTCCTGCTCCTGCGCCATCCAGTCAGTTGTCGCGCCACCATCATGCACCTCCCCCAGTTTATGACTGACGCCGGTGTAGAATAAAATACGCTCAGTGGTGGTGGTTTTACCGGCGTCGATATGGGCGGAGATACCGATGTTGCGATAGCGCTCGATAGGAGTTTTACGTGCCATATTAAGTCCTTAAAAGATAATGGCAATTTCGGGGCGGGCGGTTTGCTGCTCTGCCGGGAAGTTGTTGGTTTATGTTTTACGTTACTGTTTACCTTCATATGATCGTGATCAGTATATTCTAATTGTACGAATATACACGTACAATTTAATTATTAGTTCTTAAATTGTGCAATAATAGCCGCGAGTAATGCCTGAGGTGGCAGCGTAGTACTAGAATTATTTGTAGGGTCAGCATGGGGAATAGGCTATATTGCCGCGCGCTAAGAGCGTGTCGCAGTAGCCGAATCAGGCAGTTTGGCCTGTCACTTATTTATAGGAATACTATGATTGCAAATCATCCTGAGCGTGAGCAGATCCGGCTGGAAAATGTGCTGACGGCTTTAGGTAATCCGTTACGGTTGGCTGTGGTACGCAGGCTGGCAGCGGGGGGAGAACATGCCTGTGGTACTTTGGTACACGGCTTATCTAAATCCACGCTGACCCATCACTGGCGGGTGCTGCGGGAAAGTGGTGTTATCTGGCAACGCCCTTGTGGGCGCGAGAGTTTGCTGTCACTGCGGCGTGATGATATCGATGCCCGCTTCCCAGGCTTGCTGGATGTATTGTTGAGTGCGGTGGAGAATGATGCGACCACTGATGAGTCGACAGCGAAGCATCTGTCGGAGTGAATTGAGTCATTGAGTGGTAATAATATTGACGACAAAATTTCGATTATGATCACATTTTTATTGCGAGCAAGAGTGTGACATTTGTCCTTATGTGCAGCGTTGCGCGCAAAAAAAGCCCCGATATCAATCATCAGGGCCGATTTCACTCAGTTTATTTAGCCGCAACGATTACATCTTGATGCCTGAATCTGCTGGAAGAAATCATTACCTTTATCATCCACCAGGATAAAGGCCGGGAAGTCTTCCACTTCAATCTTCCAAATAGCTTCCATACCCAGCTCAGGGTATTCCACACATTCCAGGCTCTTGATGCTGTTTTGCGCCAAGACCGCTGCCGGGCCGCCGATACTGCCCAGATAGAAGCCGCCGTGCTTGTGGCAAGCATCAGTGACTTGTTGGCTACGGTTGCCTTTTGCCAGCATGATCATACTGCCGCCGTGGGATTGCAGCAGATCAACGTAGGAATCCATGCGCCCAGCGGTGGTGGGGCCTAGTGAACCAGAAGCATAACCTTCCGGGGTTTTCGCAGGCCCCGCGTAGTAGATCGGGTGATCTTTAATGTATTGCGGCAAACCTTCGCCGTTATCCAGCCGCTCTTTTAATTTGGCATGAGCAATATCACGGCCAACAATAATAGTACCGCTCAGCGACAGGCGGGTTGATACCGGATACTGTGACAGCTCTTTTAAGATATCGGCCATCGGGCGGTTAAGATCGATTTTAACCACTTTGCCTTCGGTGCTATGGCGCAGGTGCTCAGGGATATATTTTCCTGGGTTTTGCTCCAATTTCTCCAGCCAGATACCTTTGCGGTTAATTTTACCTTTGATATTCCGGTCAGCAGAGCAAGAAACCCCCATGCCGACTGGGCAGGAGGCTCCGTGACGCGGCAAACGCACCACCCGCACATCATGCGCAAAGTATTTACCACCAAATTGTGCGCCCAGACCCAAATCCTGTGCGGCTTCCAGCAGTTCTTGCTCCAGTTGGATATCACGGAAAGCTTGCCCGTGCTCATTGCCTTCGGTTGGCAGACCATCGTAATACTTGGTGGAGGCCAGCTTAACGGTTTTGAGCGTGCTTTCAGCCGAGGTGCCGCCGATAACAAAGGCGATATGGTATGGCGGGCAGGCAGCCGTACCCAAGGTGCGCATTTTCTCAACCAGATAGTCTTTCAATTTCCCCGGTGAGAGCAGAGCCTTAGTTTCCTGATACAAGTAAGTCTTGTTCGCCGAACCACCGCCTTTGGTGACAAATAAGAATTTGTAATCTTCACCTTCGGTACTGTACAGATCGATTTGCGCTGGCAGGTTGGTGCCGGTGTTCACTTCTTGGTACATATCCAGCGCCGCGTTTTGCGAGTAGCGCAGGTTGTCTTCAATGAACGTGTTATATACGCCGCGCGACAGTGCCTCGGCATCATTCGCGCCGGTCCAAACGCGCTGGCCTTTTTTCCCCACGATAATGGCGGTGCCGGTATCCTGACAGGTCGGTAAAATCCCTTTGGCGGAGATTTCAGAATTGCGCAGGAATTGCAGGGCTACGTATTTATCGTTTTCGCTGGCTTGTGGGTCATCCAAAATGGCCGCAACTTGCTTTTGGTGAGCGGGGCGGAGCAGGAATGAGGCGTCGTGAAAAGCATGTTGGGCGAGGAGAGTCAGGGCTTCTGGCTCGACTTTCAGCATGTCGTGGCCTTCAAACTGTGTGACCGAAACATGATTATTACTGACAAGGTAATACTCAGTATCGTCTTCCTTTAACGGGAAGGGATCCTGATAGTGGAACGGTTTGTTTGACATATTTTTCTCACATTCAACATCAGTTAGCGAAAGTGTTCGGTAACAGAAACAATCGTTAGTGGAACCAAGCCGATATTTTTTGTTTCCCCTTCGAACTTGAAGCCACTGGGGGTTAGCGGCGTTCACTCACCCTACGGGCCAGCACAAGCGCTGTTCAAACCGCTCTCCGACCGATTTGTCATTTACTTGCCGCCTACCTGCCGCTGCAATCTCTTTGGGGATATGACTTTAACAAGAATTTTACTATAGATTGTCGGTGCGAGGCGATGGCTCCGCCCTGTTTATAAAGGGTGGATCTCATTTTCCGCACTTATCGATGGTGCTGGCAGGATGATGGTGGGACACTGGCCGACTGCCAATATCTAACGCTGCAATAAGCCTGTTTTTTTATCGCTAAATTCTGCATATCACACAGTTACATGACAGTGTTCAGCGCCTCGGCGGTGCGCTTAAATTTCTCAATGTGTGTTCTTAACATTGAGTTTTTTTCCGCATTGGGCACCACATGTACCGGCTATTTCTATGGCCCTATTGTTTGCCCCGCCTGATGGCGACTACGCCGTAGGGCGTTATTCAGCATCGATATTCGAAATAACCTGTTCAACATCATCAAGTGTGCCGATTTTCACTTCGCCGGTTCTGCACATCTTACTTTTATCGATCAGCAAAATGGATTGTGTGGCGCGCTTAAGGAGCATAGTCTTGAATTCGGCATTAAATGGGTTGGAATCCCACATAATGCCGTCAGTATCGATACCCTCACATGAGAAGATAAACAGGTCAATTTCGATAGTTTTCAGTAACGAAAAAAGAGCCGGATTCACATAACAGGCATATTTGCGTTGTAACTGCCCCCCGGCACTGATCAATTCGATATTTTGGTGTTTTGCCAATTCCTGACAAATTCGCACACTGTTGGTAAACACCGTGATATCAATATCCGGCAGTTTTTTGGCTAAATACCAGCAGGTGGAACTGGCATCCAGTGCTATCACCATTCCGCTATCAATCAGAGATAAAGCATGTGCAGCAATGCTGGCTTTGCTGGAGAGATGACTTTTCAGGCGGGTGGTGAAAGGGTCACCACTGTCTTTAGTGGCGCGTTTAATGCTTTTGGCTCGCCCGTGCTGGCGGATGATCAATCCTTGCGTCTGGAGTTCATTCAGGTCGCGGCGAATAGTTTCCTGACTGACCGCAAGTAAGTTAGCCAGGTCTGCCGTCGTCAGCGTTTCATGCTGTTTGATATGTTGCAGGATTTCCTGGTGACGGGACGCTTTCATGATCTTCTCCATCAGCGATGCCATGTATCTTATGCCAGATTAATACCAGCACTAAATACATGGCTAAAGGCGTGAGGTTACGTGATCATCGATTTAAAAAACAGGCGTCACCCCCTTCTTTAATAGAATATTGCCATACTTGGCGGTCTCTCCTGTGATGACGATCGCAAATGCTTGTTCGGCGCGTTGGTAAAAGGCATAGCGGTCAATACGCTCTACCGGCAGGGGTTTTTCTGTGCCGAAGAGGGCGTGTAAATAGCGTTTCTCCACTGAAGCATCCAGCGTGTCGCCATCGACTGCTGCCATCATCACCAGTGGCGGGGCATAACTGTCTAATTCGAATAAAGGGATGGTGGCCTGCAACAAGGCACTGACCGATAGCCCATCGGCATGAATCACTTGCGGCCCACCATTTTTACCAATGGCATGGGCGGGGAAATGGGCATCAGAGAAAATTATTTCATCGCCGTGGCCCATTTCTGCCAATGTTTTTAGCAGTTGTGGTGACAACAGTGGCGAGATGGTTTTAAGCATGACACTCTCCTTTTAGCGATACAGTCGCAGCCATCGCGGTAATTGCCTGATAAAGCGGCTGTTGGTCGCCTGGCTGATAATATTGATAGTGATAATTGACCTGTGCGCGGGCCTCTTCAGCACTGGCGTAATAACCTGTTGCGTGCCAGGCAAATAGCGCCGCCCCCAGCACGGTTGTTTCAGACTCATCAATGACTTTGACGGGCAGATTTAGCACGTCGGCTTTGATCTGGTTCCACAGTGCATTGCGGCTGCCACCACCGACCAACAGCAATTCCCGAGTACGGAACTCACCAATCCTCTCCAGCACCGCCAGGTTATCTTTCAATTGCCAGGCCAGACTTTCTAATGCGGATCGGTAAAAGTGCCCACGTCGGCTCGACAGCGAAACGCCTTGCCAGCCGCCGGACATATGGTGCGAGTTTCCCAGCAAGTTACAATCCATGCGCATGCCCTCTGCACCGGGTGCAATAGCGGCCGCTTCGGCAATCATCTGCTGGTAAACATTGGCACAGGCATCGTCGTGCCAATAGAGTTGGCGGACCCACTCCAACACGCCAGAGGCTAGCCACTGTAAACCGGGGTTAAATAACCGCGGGCAACTATCCAACTCACAGGTCGAACCGGCAAATTGTGGCAGCAGGGTGGTATTCACATTCGGCGTGCGCACCATCAAAATTTCCCAAGTGCCGGATGACAGCACCGGTTGGTCTAAATCTGCACCTGAACCAAATAAAGCGAATTGAGTATCGTGACCGGCTGAAATCACCGGTAAACCCGCCGGTAACCCCAGGTCGGAGGCGATGCCCGGTAACAACTGGCCGATGATTTCCCCTGCGGCGACCATCGGAGGGAATAAATCGGCCTGAATACCTATCTTTTGTAAAATAGCACTACTGAATTGTTCTTGTTTCACATCTAACAACTGGCTGGTGCCAGCCATCGTGCGATCCGTGGTGAATTCCCCGGTGAGGCGCTGGTTAATCAATGATGAAATAAAGAGCCAGGCGTGGGCCTGCTTGACTAAATCTGGCCGATTCTCTTGCAGCCAAATTAGCTTGTATAAGGTGTTAAAGCTGAACTGACCAATGCCGGATATCTGCTGTAGTTTTTCGGCAGACATATAGCGGGTAATATCGTCCATGACCGCTACTGTGCGCGGGCACTTCCAACTGATAATCGGGTACAGCATGTTGCCACTGGCGTCGACTAAAGCGCCGTCCACGCCAAAAGTGGTTACGGTCACCGCGTGGATCTTGCATTGAGAGATCTGCGGCAATAGTTGGCGGCAGCACTGGGCAAAACTCTGCAAAATGTCATCCAGCGGCCACAATTGCCATTGCGGATTGGCCGGATCGGGCTGGCTGTGGTTTGGCTGAACGGCTTTGGCCACCACGACACCTTGAGGATTGACTGCAATCGCCCGGATGTTGGTTGCGCCGCAATCTAAAACGATAACCACATCGCGCTTCATAAAGGCTCCTGTCATTCGCACCAAGGGGCTTTCCTCTTGGTCTAATGTTATTAGCCGTCTGATAAGAGCCGCTTCCCTGCGGCCTTGCTCAAACACCGTATTATTTTTTATATAATGGGCCGTAATTCTGGCAAGCACGGTAATCCTGCCCTTCAATATCCATACCGTGTGCGCCCCAAGCCGTTGGCCGGTAAACACTTTCTTCTTCCACGTTATGCATACAAACTGGAATACGCAGCATTGATGCCAATGTAATCAAGTCGGCACCCACATGGCCGATAGTCAGTACGCCGTGGTTAGCCCCCCAATTCGCCATTACCGAATACACATCACTGAATGGCCCTTTGCCCGTCAGACGTGGGGCAAACCAGGTGGTTGGCCAGCTTGAATCAGTGCGTTTATCCAGCGTGTCATGCACCGATTTTGGCAACTCAACACTCCAGCCTTCAGCAATTTGCAATACCGGCCCGACTCCCTTAATCAGGTTGATACGGCTCATGGTAAATGGCACACCACCCCGAGTCAGGAAGCGTGAAGAGAAGCCACCGCCACGGAAGTATTCATGGATAGCCGGGCACCATTCAGTCGCCGCCAAACAGGCATCGGCTTCTTGCTGGCTGACTTGCCAGTGCGGTTTGATGGTGGGGTTACCGTGCGCATCGTTTTGGCAACAAGTGCCATCCAGTGCGGCGGAACCCGAGTTAATCAAGTGGATAATGCCGTGTTCGGCAGCTCCTTCAAGTTGATGCCCTGTTACCCGTAATACTGCTTCCGGTGACCAATAGGTACGCACATCGGCAAAGATTTGTGCGGTGCCGGTGAGGGTATGACCAAACAGCATCGCCACTCCATTTAGGCTGTCATTTTCGGTGGCGATAACCATAGGTTTACGCACCCCGTTCCAGTCAAATGAACTGTTCAACAGTGCTTCGGCGGTATCACCGTTCGGGTATTGATCCGTCCAGTGGCGCTGCCCCTGGAAACCGGCTGCGATGGCGTTATAACCCAATGCTTCTTCACCAAAACCTTTGGCTGCCAGCTTAGCGTTACCTTGCATCATATCGCGGATACAAATGGCCATTTGCAGGCTTTCCCGCAGAACCGCGCGGCTACTTTCCGGTGAACGGCGATACTGTTCGGCATTTTTATCTGGCCCGAATTTGAAGTTGTTATCGGCCCAGGATAACGCCAGTTCCAGTTCTTGCTCATCATAGATTTTGTGATCAATACGGCGGCGCAATTCAGTCATATCAACCGCTTGCACTTTCATCCCTAACCAGGATTCAAAGAAGTTATGGTCAACGATGGAGCCAGCAATCCCCATAGAGACGCCCCCCAGTGACAGGTAGCTTTTGCCTTTCAAGCTGGCGACGGCTAGCCCTGCACGGGTGAAACGCAGCAGCTTTTCTTGCACATCGGCGGGGATACGGGTGTCATTGGCATCCTGTACGTCATGGCCGTAAATTGAGAACGCGGGTAGGCCTTTCTGATTATGTGCTGCCAGCGCAGCTGCCAGATAAACGGCTCCTGGGCGTTCGGTGCCATTAAAGCCCCAAATAGCCTTCGGACGGAATGGGTCCATATCAATGGTTTCGCTGCCGTAGCACCAGCAAGGTGTCACGGTAATGGTCAACCCGATATTCTGTGCGCTGAATTTATCATCACAAGCGGCAGATTCTGCCATGCCAGCAATACAGGTATCAGCAATGACGCATTCAACCGGGGTTCCACACGGATGGCGAACCACTTCTTGCAGAAATTCTGCGGTGGCGCGGGCCATTTTCATGGTTTGTTCTTCCAGCGATTCACGCACCCCCATTCTGCGGCCATCAATAACCGGACGAATGCCAATTTTTGGTAATTGAATTGTCTTTTTCATAATGGATCCTTATGTTCTGTAGCAAATTTAATTTATCAGTCGCCCGCGAAATTAATTCGTAGGGACAGTTTTGAACTTGGCGAAAATAAAAATAATAGCGAAGCACAGTGCCGGAATAAGTTCTGCTGTCGGTATATTTCCCGCTGCATCACTGACCAGCCCCATAATAGGTGTCACAATACCACCACCGACAATAGTCATTACAATGATGGACGCACCATATTTGGTGTCTTGATTTAGATTCTTAATGCCTAAAGAGAAAATGGTAGGGTACTGTATTGACATAAACATGCTGCATAATGTCAGCGCTAATAATCCAATATGTCCCCCAAAGGCTGCCGAGATAATACAAAGTAACGTTGAAATTAATGCATAAGCGGCTAATACTTTCTCAGGCGCGAAGCGGGTGATTAACCAGGTCCCACTGAATCGGCCGATAAAGAAACACACCATAGTGGCCGTTAAATAATTAGCAGCATATCCGGGTGTGACATTTGGCAGCTCTTCTATTGCATAGCGAATTAAATAACTCCAACAGGCTGTTTGTGCGCCGACATAACAGAACTGCGCTAATACTGCCCAGCGCCAGTGGGTTATTTTTAATAAACGTGGTAATGATGCAAAGAAAGAGCCATTGTGCGTGTCATCAGACTCGCTTTTTATTGCAGGGAACCGAGTGATTAGAATTAATAGCGCAACAAAAATAACCACTGCCACAATAATCAAATAGGGTAATTGTACCGCTTTGACCAAGCTATGGTGATAACTATTTAAATCCTCAACCGACAATTTATCTAATACTTCCTGTGTCTGATGAGGGACATTGGAGAGGATTAAGCTTTGCCCGAATACCACGGCGATAATGGCACCAAAGGAATTAAATGTTTGTGCCAGGTTGATCCGAAAATGGCCGGTTTTCTCAGGCCCTAATACGGTAACAAAGGGGTTGGCAGCCGTTTCCAGGCACCCCAAACCGGCTGCGATGATGAACAAACCGATTAAAAACAAAGTGTAATCCATCGTCTCTGCGGCAGGCCAAAACAGGGCTGCGCCAAAGGCGTAGAACAGAAGACCGGTGATGATCCCCGCTTTATAACTGAATCTTTTCATCAAGATGCCAGCCGGGATCGGGATCAGGAAATAACCGAAATAGAATGAGGATTGAATCAGGCCAGCCTGAAAATTGGTTAGCGTAAATGCCTGCTGAAACTGAGGTAATAAAATATCATTTAGGTTGTTTGCTACTGCCCAAAGAAAGAACAGCGAGCACAGCAACGCGAAAGGAATCAGATATCTTTTTTTATTTGCCGACTCGTCACTTACCGAGGCGGAAATTTTGGTGCTATCTGTTTGTATTAAAATATTTCCCATGGTGCCCTCGTCAGATACTTCACTCGTTCGAAAGTTCGTAATATTCGACGGAAATTTTTTGTTTAATGAATGATATTTTTCTCTGGTCGACATGAGTTGTCTGAGTCCAAATTAAAATATCCTCATTGCGTTAAGTCCCGTTCTTTATAAGGTAAAAATAGCTAAAAAGTATGAGCTGAATCACATTGGTAACTCAATGCTGATATTTTGTGATGGTAATCACTTTAAATGAAAATAATTCATGACCGTTTGAAATGAATTGTGTTTCAAACACACACAGCTAATGACCGATTATTTTATTTCTGTCACAAACGGTCAATTAGTCATAAATATATATGTAAATGGATATTTGACCGTTTAGTTATGTTGTATTTTCAAACGGACATTTTATAAAAATAAACAATACTTAAATCGGCATTAAACAATGAATGCTCATGATCTGGCTCACACTTTTGCGCGCTTCATTTTTTACTTTAATTAAATGAGCGAAAAATATGTCTCATATTCACGATCGTTAACCCAATACATTATTTAATGCATTTTTACATTTAGATATTTGCATCCCAGGAGAGGAACAAATGAAAAAAGAAGCATTGGCGCGCGACATTATTAATACCTGCCTTGAAATGACCCGCTTAGGCCTGAATCAGGGAACGGCTGGTAATGTTAGCGTGCGCTATCAAGAGGGTTTTTTGATTACGCCGTCCGGTATTGCTTATGACAAGCTCACCGAGTCACATATTGTTTATATTGATGCCGACGGTCACCACGAGGCGGGCAAAGTTCCTTCCAGTGAATGGCGCTTTCATCAGGCCGTTTACCAAACCCGGCCCGATGCCAATGCTGTGGTGCACAACCATTCAGTTCATTGCACGGCAGTTTCGATTCTAAATCGTCCGATTCCTGCCATTCATTACATGATTGCTGCTGCGGGTGGCGATGATATCCCTTGCGCGCCATATGCCACCTTTGGCACCAAAGCGCTTTCTGAACATGTCGCTGTGGCGATGAAAAATCGTAAAGCGACTTTGTTGCAGCATCATGGCCTGATTGCTTGTGAAGAAAACCTGGCGAAAGCACTGTGGTTGGCCCATGAGGTGGAGGTTTTGGCCACATTGCTACTGGCGATTTTACCGATTGTTGATGAGGTGCCGGTGTTATCTAAAGAAGAAATCAGTGTGGTATTGGAGAAATTCAAAACCTACGGTTTGCGGGTTGAAGACTAGCTTGTGGCTAAAAATAGCAGGTGGACAAAAACACCGAGGAATCAATCATGAATAGAATGATTTTAAATGAAACGGCGTGGTTTGGTCGTGGCTCATTGGCGGCACTGACCGATGAGGTTAGCCGGCGGGGTTATCAAAAAGCATTGGTCGTCACGGATAAAATACTGCTCGAATGTGGTGTGGCGACCCGTTTAATCAGTCGCCTGGAACAGGCCGGTTTGGATTTCGCCATTTTTGATGCCGTTAAACCCAATCCGACGATCAGTATTGTGCAACAAGGAGTAGATGTTTTTCGCCAAAGTGGGGCGGATTACCTGATAGCCCTGGGGGGCGGCTCGCCACAGGATACCTGTAAAGCTATTGGTATTATTATCAATAACCCTGAGTTTGCCGATGTGCGTAGTCTGGAAGGTGTTGCAAATACCGGTAAGCCTTGCGTCCCGATTCTCGCTATCCCTACCACCGCCGGGACGGCTGCGGAAGTGACCATTAACTATGTGATTACTGACGAAGAGCGGCGGCGTAAATTTGTTTGCGTCGATCCTCATGCCATTCCCGCCGTAGCATTTATTGATGCCGATATGATGGACAGCATGCCAGCGGCGCTAAAAGCGGCGACGGGGGTTGATGCGTTAACCCATGCTATTGAGGGATATTTGACCAAAGGCGCTTGGGAACTGACCGATACTTTGCATCTCAAAGCCATTGAGATTATCAGCCGTTCCTTGCGCGCAGCAGTAAAAGGTGATGCCACAGCGAGCGAAGATATGGCGCTTGGGCAATATATTGCCGGTATGGGCTTTTCCAATGTGGGGTTAGGATTGGTCCACGGCATGGCTCACCCGCTTGGGGCGTTTTACAACATGCCACATGGCGTAGCTAATGCCATTTTATTGCCTTATATCATGCGCTATAACGCGGCTTATACCGGTGAGCGCTTCCGTCAAATCGCAGTGGCGATGGGGCTGGATAATGCATCAAGTTTGCCGCTGGATCAGGTGCGCGAGCAAACCATTCAGGCGGTATTTGCATTGAATCGTGATATTGGCATCCCAGCTTCTCTCAGTGCTGTTGGGATGCGGGCTGATGATATTCCCGCACTGGCGGTTGCAGCCTTTGCCGATGTCTGCACGGGGGGCAATCCGCGTGAAGCCTCGGTTGATGAGATTATGACGCTTTATCATCAAGCTTGCTGAAAGAACGGTTATTCGTCACAAATTGGTTATAAAGTCATGGGGAAAGTTTAATCCTCATGGCTTTATTGATACCAAACAACTCCCGCCCTACCCAAAAGGGGTAGGATCAATGGTTGCGGGAAGGTCGATTTAATATCCTAACTATAACAACGGCTATAACTGAGCCACTGCGCTCTGCCTTAACCATCCCTCCCGCTGAATAACTCATTTTTTTGAATTAATCGGATTTCATCCTTTGCGATGTTCTCCCTTTTCTGGAATGCAACCAAGTGGGAATCTTATGAAAGAGACCAACCAATCCCGACTGTTAACGGCAGAAATTACGCGCCGAAAACTTGTCCAAACGACAGTCGTCGGCGGCCTTGCCGTGGCAACCGGGGCGTTTTCGCTGCCGTTTTCCCGCACCGCACAGGCTGTTCAATCTGCAATAAGCCCGGCTAATGATGACAAAGTGATATGGAGTGCTTGCACCGTTAATTGCGGCAGCCGTTGCCCACTACGGATGCATGTGGTTGATGGGGAAATTAAATATGTCGAAACGGATAATACCGGTGACGATGATTTTGAGGGTTTGCATCAGGTGCGTGCCTGTTTACGCGGCCGCTCAATGCGTCGGCGGGTGTACAACCCCGACCGATTGAAATACCCAATGAAACGCGTGGGCGCACGCGGGGAAGGCAAGTTTAAACGTATTTCATGGGATGAGGCGTTTGATACCCTCGCTGCCAGCATGAAAAGCATCATTAATGAGTATGGAAATGAAGCCATCTATTTGAACTACGGCACGGGAACGCTGGGCGGCACCATGACTCGCTCGTGGCCACCGGGTTCAACCTTATTGGCCCGATTGATGAATTGCTGCGGCGGCTATCTTAATCATTATGGCGATTACAGCACCGCACAGATTGCAGCCGGTCTGAATTATACCTATGGCGGCTGGGCCGACGGTAATAGCCCATCAGATATTGAAAACAGCAAACTGGTGGTGTTGTTTGGCAACAACCCCGGTGAAACCCGCATGAGTGGTGGCGGTGTCACTTATTATCTGGAGCAGGCGCGGGAGAAATCCAACGCTAAAATGATTGTTATCGATCCGCGTTATACCGATACCGCCGCGGGCCGTGAGGATGAATGGATCCCGCTACGACCGGGAACGGATGCTGCACTCGCCTGCGCACTGGCTTATGTAATGATCAGCGAGAATCTGGTAGATCAACCGTTCCTCGATAAATATTGCGTGGGCTATGACGAGAAAACCCTCCCCGAAGGCGCGCCGAAGAATAGTCATTATAAAGCCTATATTTTAGGGCAGGGCGCAGATAAAACTGCTAAAACGCCACAATGGGCGGAGGCTATCACCGGTATTCCTGCCGCAAAAATAATTAAGTTGGGCCGCGAAATCGGCTCGGTGAAACCCGCTTATATCGCGCAGGGGTGGGGGCCACAACGTCATGCCAACGGCGAAAATACCAGTCGCGCAATTGCCATGCTGGCTATCTTGACCGGTAACGTGGGGATCAATGGTGGCAATTCCGGGGCGCGTGAAGGCTCCTATGGCCTGCCGTTTGTCCGAATGCCAACGTTGGAAAACCCAATTAAAACCAGCATTTCGATGTTTCTGTGGACTGACGCCGTTGAGCGTGGCCCTGAAATGACCGCGACCCGTGACGGAGTCCGGGGTAAAGATAAGCTGGATGTACCCATCAAGTTTATCTGGAACTATGCCAGCAACTGCCTGATTAACCAGCATTCAGATATCAATCGCACTCATAATATTCTGCAAGATGATAAGAAATGCGAAATGATTGTGGTCATCGATAACCATATGACCTCGTCAGCCCAATATGCCGATATCATTCTGCCCGATTGTACCGCCTCCGAGCAGATGGACTTCTGCCTTGATGCATCGAGTGGCAACATGGCGTATGTGATCTTCGCCGATCAGGTCATCAAACCGCGCTTTGAGTGCAAAAACATCTATGAAATGACCAGTGAGCTGGCAAAACGTATGGGAGTGGAGCAGCATTTTACCGAAGGGCGCACACAAGAGGGCTGGCTGCGCCATCTCTATCAGCAATCACAGGAAGCGATTCCTGAGCTGCCTTCCTTTGAGGAATTCCGCGAGCAGGGCATTTTCAAAAAACGCGATCCGGCAGGGCATCATGTTGCCTATAAAGCCTTCCGCGCCGATCCGGTTGCTAACCCGCTCACCACGCCATCGGGCAAAATTGAAATCTACTCTGCCGAGTTAGCGCAAATTGCCGCGACCTGGGAGCTACAACCGGATGATGTTATTGACCCGCTGCCAGTGTATGCCGCTGGATTCGAAAGTTTTGACGATCCCCTAAACCAGAAATATCCATTGCAACTTACCGGGTTCCATTACAAAGCCCGAACTCACTCGACTTACGGCAACGTCGAGGTACTGAAAGCCGCTTGTCGTCAGGAGATGTGGATTAACCCACTCGATGCCAGAGAACGCGACATCAAAAATGGCGATATTGTGCGGATATTTAATGGCCGTGGCGAAGTTCAGATTAACGCCAAAGTCACGCCGCGCATGATGCCGGGCGTTGTGGCACTGGGGGAAGGGGCATGGTACAGCCCGGATGAAAATCGCATCGACAGAGCGGGCAGCATCAACGTATTGACCACACAGCGCCCTTCTCCGTTGGCGAAAGGGAACCCATCCCATACCAACCTCGTTCAAGTAACCAAGGCTTAAGGAGCTAACTGATGACGCAATATGGTTTTTACATCGACTCCAGCCGGTGCACGGGGTGCAAAACTTGCGAGCTGGCTTGCAAAGATTTCAAAAACTTATCAACCGATGTGAGCTTCCGGCGCATTTACGAATATGCCGGAGGTGACTGGCAGCAGGCTAACGGCGCATGGCACCAGAATGTGTTCGCTTACTATCTTTCAATTGCCTGCAACCACTGTAGTGACCCCGCCTGTACCAAAGTGTGCCCGACTGGCGCGATGCATAAGCGCGATGATGGTTTTGTGGTAGTGAACGAGGATATTTGTATCGGTTGCCGTTACTGCCATATGGCCTGCCCGTATGGTGCGCCGCAGTACGACGAAGCAAAAGGACATATGACCAAGTGTGACGGCTGCTATGAGAGAGTCGCCGCCGGTAAGAAGCCGATTTGTGTCGACTCCTGCCCATTGCGAGCGCTGGATATGGCACCTATCGATGAGCTGCGTGAGAAATACGGTGAATTGGCCGAAGTTGCTCCGCTGCCTGCCGCGCATTTCACTTTACCGAATATTGTCGTGAAACCGAATGCCAACAGCCGTCCGGTCAGAGATACCACCGGTCATCTGGCAAATCCGAAGGAGGTATAACATGGGTATGGGATGGCATGAATGGCCACTAATGGTCTTTACGGTACTGGGGCAGTGCGTGGTCGGGGGCTTTATTGTTCTTGGGCTGGCATTGATATTTGGCGGTTTGAGTCGTGGGCAGCAACAGCGCGTTCACCGCAGCATGTTTGCGTTGTGGGTATTGATGGCCTTGGCTTTCATTGCCTCGACACTGCATTTGGGTTCGCCCATGCGAGCATTCAACTCACTAAATCGGGTCGGTGAATCGGCGCTGAGTAATGAGATAGCCGCCGGTTCGGTGTTCTTTGCCGTAGCGGGTTTTTACTGGTTGCTGGCAGTTTTGGATAAGATGCCCGCGCTGCTTGGTAAAATCTGGTTGGTGGTGGCAATGGTGCTGGGCGTGGTATTCGTTTATGCCATGTGTCGAGTTTACTCCATTGATACAGTACCTACCTGGGATAACCTTTATACCCCACTGGGCTTCGTGCTGACCGTCTTTATTGGTGGGCCAATGTTGGGTTATTTACTGCTGCAATGGGCGGGTATTCATGGGCGGATAATGCTACAACTGCCGATGATCAGTGTGTTGGCGCTGATTATCAGTCTCGCCAGTGTCATTATGCAGGCTGCGAGTTTGCCGCTGATTTACAGCTCGGTGCAGCAAGCCTCTCAGCTCATCCCTGATTACGGCACCTTGATGGTCTGGCGTTTAGTGTTGCTGGTATTAGGATTGGGCTGTTGGATTTGCCCCTTAATTCGAGGACGCACACCGATGACACTGGGGATGATATTTGCCATGTTATTGATTATTGTCGCTGAATTGATTGGCCGCGGCGTGTTTTACGGGCTGCATATGACGGTAGGAATGACATGATTTATCAGCAAATTGCATTGACAGGCCGGGTGTTGGGCGCACTGTTTTATTGCGAGTCAGACAGCCCGACATGCCATGATATTGTGGCACAATTAAGTCATGGTTTATGGTCGGCACAGTGGCCTTATGGCTCGGAGCAGCAACGGCTGGCGATTGCGGCTTTACTGGCACAATCGGTAGCAGAGGAAACGCGAGAAGAGGCTTGGCAGCGGCTGTTTATTGGCCCTTATGCTTTGCCTGCGCCGCCTTGGGGCTCTGTTTATCTCGATAAAGAGAATGTGTTATTTGGCGATTCCACCTTAAAACTGCGCCACTGGATGGCGCAGCAGCAAGTGGAAGTGACATTGGATCAGGATGAGCCGGAAGATCAGTTTGGTTTAATGCTAATGATGGCAGCCTGGCTGGCAGAGCATCAACCTGCCGGTTTGCCCGAGTTACTGGCAGATCACCTGCTACCTTGGGGGTATCGCTATCTGGCTTTGCTGCAATCCGACGCCGGGCACCCGTTTTATCAAGGGCTGGCTCAACTGGCAACCCTGACGCTCACCCATTGGCAACATGAATTGCAGGTGACACCGGCAGCAGTTGAGTTATATCGCTAGTGCTAAAAGAATACATACCCCACTAAGGGGTATTTCACCAACTGATTAGCCCTTGCTTTCTTTGGCCCAGTCTTCTACTGGGGAGGCTGGAGCCATAGAAAATGCTTTATCGTTTGTCACTAAAATGGCTCCAGTACTGAGCGCATGAACAGCAATCAATTGATCCAGCGCCCCCATCACATACCCTTTCTTTTCCATTTTTGCACGTAGTTTGCCATAGCATTCTGCTGCTTCACTATCCCAGGTTTGCAAGGTCACCGAGTCCAGAAAGGTTGCTACTGTTGCTTTTAGCGTTTTACCATTCCGTAGAGCAATTCAGCTTCTGTAATACTGGAGATACCGATATCTGAAAGTTTCACCTGTTGTATGTTTATCAAAACATTAGGGTTGCGTCGAAATAGATGGCTCACTGTATTTTTATCGAGTCTGTAGATTGGCATTACTCTATTCCGTCGAATGGATCACGGCTTGCTGTACCTTGCTGACGTTAATTAATGCTAAGGAAATCAGCAGGTATTGATATATCCATGTATGTCATGATTGGCGTTACTACTATTGATGGCTCCCTCCTGACAGGCTTTCTTCGGGGTCTTGTTCTGCTTCTGATTGGTCCGGCGGCGGCATAACATCGTGGATCATTTGCTCGTCAAAGCTAGGGTTTAGCGCCGGTAACAGTGGAGAACTGACCAGGCTGTCGGGTATCGCCATATGTGGCACAGGAGCATCGTTGACAAATTCATCCTGATCCTGTTTAACCGTCCTGCTCAGTGTAATGAGGCCAACACCGCATAACGCAAAGAACGCATACAGAATATTGCCACCCAGAGGTTGAATCAGTGCACCCACCGCAAGCGGCCCAATACTGGCCCCGACACCAAATGACATCAGTAAACAAGCCGCCAGCGACACCCTACGCTCTGGTTCAATCAGATCATTAGCCAGGGCGACTACGAGCGGGTAAAGCGTGAATTGCAGCATACTGACGATAAACCCCAGCCCCAGTAAAAAATGGAAAGAAATATGGGGAACCAAAGCTAATGGCAGCGCGGTCAATGCCAGTAATAGGGCATTAATACGAATTAACAGGGTTCGATTATACCGATCTGACAACCAGCTCAGTGGCAGTTGTGCGACTAACCCAGCAAAGATAGACAATGCCATAAATAGCCCGGTTTCTTGTGTTGATAGCGATTGCAGGCTGGCATAAACCGGGGCAAGACCATAAAACGAGCCAACAATCATGCCGATCACGAGTGTTGAAGCAAGCACTTTGGGAATCGAACCGATAAAGAATTTTAACTCCATCGGCGCGGGTGACATCTGCTGAGCATTACTGCGTGTCGTCAATGCAACTGGCACCAGACACAGGGCAAAAAACAAGGCAATAATCATGAGAGTGCTTAAACCCAGCTCAGGTTGAAGCATCAATACGACCTGGCCCAATGCCATACCGGCATAGGTTGCCGCCATATAAAAGCCAAACACGGTGCCGCGCTGGTTAGACTCCGCTTGATCATTTAGCCAGCTTTCTAACACCATAAACTGACACATCATACAGAGGCCAATAATCAAGCGTAGAACCACCCAGGCAGGGATATATTCAGTAAGGCCATGACTTAATACCGCAGCCGTAATAATACCCGCACAGGCTACGTAGGCACGGATATGGCCTACCCGAGCTATCAGGAAGTGGCCGACTTTGCCTCCAATCACCAAACCAATATAGTTTGCAGCGATGATTGCCCCGATTAATGCGCCGGAAACATGGATGGCAGTCAAGCGTAACGAGATATAGGTGGTTAATAAACCTGACCCTAATAGCATCAGCACCGTCGCGCTATAGAGGGGGAAGAAGGCGTTGAGAATTTTTTTCACTGTCACGTCCTAAGTTCATCATGCCGGTGAATTACCGGTACTCCAGATGTCGCCAGTCGCATCTTCTTTATTTGGATACTAACAGCTGAGTCCCTGAGGTAAAGCTTTGTACGGGAATGTACTTTTTTTCATTACATCCTGCGAGACGTTTCGCATAACTAACAGCGGCCACTATTACGAGCGAAAGAAGTGTTATTATCGGCCAGAGGAAAATTAACTAAAATAGGGGCAACAATGAGCGAGAAAAAATTACGCCAGCTCAGTATTGCTATTGGGGGTAAGCTTAAACAGCGGGCTGCTTGGGTGACCTGTGCTGAATCCTGTACTGGAGGCTGGGTTGCTAAAGCATTGACTGATATCGCGGGCAGTTCAGCCTATTTTGACCGCGGCTTTGTCACCTACAGCAATGCGGCAAAACATGATTTACTGGGTGTAAAAGAAAGCACTTTAGCCGAGTATGGCGCAGTCAGTGAAACTGTTGTTCGGGAAATGGCATGGGGTGCATTGCGAGCGGCTAATGCAGACTTCGCGGTATCGATAAGCGGAGTTGCCGGGCCTGATGGTGGCACTGCGGAGAAACCGGTAGGCACTGTGTGGTTCGCTTTTGCGACGCGTGACGGTCAGGTTAGTGCAAAAAAACAAATATTCTCCGGTGATCGTGACGAAGTCAGGTTGCAAGCGGCTGTTTTCGCACTACAAACACTATTCGATGATTTTCTGTAAAAATAGGCTTGATACTGTATGATTGTACAGTATAATTAGCGGTAATTTCCTGCACAAAACAACATTCAGTGGTGATGACAGGGGCAACCTGGCATCCCAGAGAGGGAGTAAAAATGGCTATTGATGAGAATAAACAAAAGGCGTTAGCAGCAGCACTGGGCCAAATTGAAAAACAATTCGGCAAAGGCTCTATCATGCGCCTTGGCGAAGACCGCTCAATGGATGTTGAAACCATCTCTACCGGTTCACTTTCTCTTGATATCGCGTTGGGGGCGGGTGGTTTACCAATGGGGCGTATCGTTGAGATTTATGGCCCTGAATCATCTGGTAAAACGACACTGACGTTACAGGTTATTGCCTCTGCACAGCGTGAAGGCAAAACTTGCGCATTTATCGATGCGGAACATGCTCTTGACCCAATTTATGCTAAAAAGTTAGGCGTAGATATTGATAACTTACTGTGTTCTCAGCCAGATACCGGCGAGCAAGCACTGGAAATCTGTGATGCGCTGACTCGTTCGGGCGCAGTTGACGTTATCATCGTCGACTCCGTAGCTGCATTAACACCAAAAGCTGAAATTGAAGGTGAAATCGGTGACTCTCACATGGGCCTTGCGGCACGTATGATGAGCCAGGCGATGCGTAAGCTTGCTGGTAACCTAAAAAATGCAAATACCTTACTGATCTTTATCAACCAGATTCGTATGAAAATCGGCGTTATGTTTGGTAACCCTGAAACCACGACTGGCGGTAATGCCCTGAAATTTTATGCTTCGGTTCGTTTGGATATCCGCCGTATCGGTGCCGTGAAAGATGGTGATGTGGTCGTCGGTAGTGAAACCCGCGTTAAAGTAGTAAAAAACAAAATTGCAGCGCCATTTAAACAAGCTGAATTCCAGATTCTTTACGGCGAAGGCATCAATATTAACGGCGAACTCGTTGATTTAGGTGTTAAGCATAAACTGATTGAGAAAGCCGGTGCATGGTATAGCTACAACGGTGACAAGATTGGTCAGGGTAAAGCGAATGCCAGCAATTATTTAAAAGAAAATCCGGCAATTGCCGCTGAATTGGATAAAAAATTGCGTGAAATGCTACTCAATGGTGGCAACGGAGAGCAACCTGTTGTGGCTGTAGCAGCCTTGGCCGATGAAACTGACGAAACCAGCGAAGAGTTTTAATCTGCAAGGTTATCGACCTGGTTGACAAATTAAGCAGTTAACAAGCGGCTCACTCAATAAGTGGGCCGTTTTAGTAAATGATGGTGAACATAGAGGCTTCAAGGTATGCCTATAACCAACATAATTGGAGTTGCAGCTAACACAGTGGTAACTTCAAGTAAGAAGGGTATATGAATGACCTGTTAAGTCGCGCGATGAGATTGCTATCTCAGCGTGACCATAGTGAATCTGAAGTGCGCCGTAAGCTGGCAGTACAGCCGTTTTCAGCAAAAGGAAATTGGGGGAAGCGTACCCGCAATGAAAATAGCGACCCTGTTGCAGATATCACCCCTCAAATGATTGAACAAGTCATCGCTTACTGCTATCAACACGATTGGCTAGATGATTCCCGCTTTGCAACCAGTTATATCAATAGCCGTAGTCGGAAAGGATATGGGCCACAGCGTATCCATTCGGAATTGATGCAAAAAGGTGTCGCTAAAGAACGAATTCAGGCCGCTTTTGAAATCAGTGAAATCGACTGGTGCCAGCGGGCAAAAGAAGTTGCACAACGTAAATTTAGTGAAATTTTGCCTGTTGAATGGAAAGAAAAGGCCAAAGTTCAGCGTTATCTTCTCTATCGTGGCTTCTTTCAGGAAGAAATTCAGTCGATTTACAATGATTTTGACGAATGATTGCACGCGGGATTTTACTTCCCTCCTAAGAAAATTTATCTTATCCCCACTTTTTGTTCGTGAGCTTACCCACGGCGCTATCAATTATTGATACGCAATATGCTTACGGGCCATTCTTTTAGCTTGTTTCCGGGGCAATTATGAGCAAGAGCACCGCTGAGATTCGTCAAGCGTTTCTCGATTTCTTCCATAGCAAGGGACACCAGGTTGTATCAAGCAGCTCTTTGGTTCCTAATAATGACCCGACGCTGTTGTTTACCAATGCGGGGATGAATCAGTTTAAGGACGTTTTCTTAGGTTTGGACAAACGGGCCTATTCTCGTGCAACCACTTCTCAGCGCTGTGTGCGTGCAGGTGGTAAGCATAACGATCTGGAAAACGTAGGTTATACCGCGCGTCATCACACATTCTTCGAAATGTTGGGTAACTTCAGCTTTGGTGATTACTTTAAACATGATGCTATCAGTTTTGCCTGGGAATTATTGACCGGCGAACAGTGGTTTAACTTACCGAAAGAAAAACTTTGGGTAACCGTCTATGAAACCGATGATGAAGCTTATGAAATCTGGGCTAACGAAGTTGGTGTTCCTCGTGAACGTATTATTCGTATCGGTGATAACAAAGGTGGTGCTTTTGCGTCAGATAACTTCTGGCAAATGGGGGATACCGGTCCTTGCGGCCCATGTACAGAGATTTTCTTTGATCATGGTGACCATATTTGGGGTGGGCCTCCAGGCTCTGCGCAAGAAGATGGTGATCGCTATATCGAGATCTGGAACATCGTCTTCATGCAGTTTAACCGCCAGTCTGATGGCACCATGCTGCCATTGCCTAAGCCATCGGTTGATACTGGTATGGGGCTTGAGCGTATTGCTGCGGTGTTACAACATGTTAACTCCAACTACGAAATTGACCTGTTCCGCGATTTGATTAAAGCGGTAGCGGAAGTTACGGGTGCGGCTGACCTTTCCAGCAAATCGCTGCGAGTCATTGCCGACCATATCCGTTCTTGTGCCTTCCTGATTTCTGATGGGGTAATTCCGTCGAATGAAAACCGTGGCTATGTTTTACGTCGCATCATTCGTCGTGCCATTCGTCACGGAAATATGTTGGGTGCGAAAGAGACTTTCTTCTACAAGCTGGTTGCGCCATTAATCGCCGTTATGGGGCCTGCCGCTGATGAGCTAAAACAGCAGCAGGCAATGGTTGAGCAAGTGCTGAAAACCGAAGAAGAGCAGTTTGCTCGCACATTGGAACGCGGTTTAGCCCTGCTGGATGAAGAACTTAGCAAACTGACCGGTGATACCCTCGATGGTGAAACCGCTTTCCGCTTGTATGACACCTACGGTTTCCCGGTTGATTTAACCGCTGATGTTTGCCGTGAGCGCAATCTGAAAGTGGATGAAGCTGGCTTTGAGCAAGCAATGGAAGCTCAGCGCCGTCGTGCTCGTGAGTCCAGCGGTTTCGGTGCCGACTATAACAGCCTGATCCGCGTCGATAGCGCAAGCCAGTTCTCGGGCTATGACCATGTTCATCAGCAGGCAACCGTGACTGCGTTGTTCCGCAATGGTGAAGCTGTTGATGAGATTCATGCAGGTGAAGAGGCCGTTGTTGTTCTGAACCAAACGCCATTCTACGGTGAGTCTGGTGGTCAGGTTGGCGATAAAGGCGAACTGAAAAATGCGACTGCGGTCTTTACTGTGGTGGACACTCAGAAATACGGCCAGGCTATTGGTCATCTGGGCCAATTGACTCAAGGTACTTTGCGGGTTAATCACAGTGTTGACGCTCAAGTGGATGTCGCTCGCCGTAATCGCATTCGCCTGAACCACTCAGCAACTCACTTACTGCACGCAGCTCTACGTAAGACCTTGGGTGAGCATGTGGCGCAGAAAGGTTCGTTGGTTAATGACAAATATCTACGTTTCGACTTTTCTCATTTTGAAGCGATGAAGCCAGAACAGATCCGTCAGGTAGAAGATCTGGTGAATGAGCAGATTCGCCGTAACTTGCCAGTTGAAACTGAAGTTATGGAACTGGATACTGCGAAAGAAAAAGGTGCGATGGCACTGTTTGGCGAGAAGTATGACGACCAGGTTCGTGTTTTGACTATGGGCGATTTCTCTACCGAACTTTGTGGTGGTATCCATGCCAGCCGTACCGGTGATATTGGTCTGTTCCGTATCTTGTCAGAGTCAGGAACGGCTGCGGGTATCCGTCGTATTGAAGCGGTGACCGGTGAAGGTGCTATTGCGCAACTACATCAGCAAAGTGACCTGCTACAGGATGTTGCTCATCTGGTGAAAGGTGATACCCATAATCTGGCAGATAAAGTTCGTGCAGTGCTGGATCGCAGTAAAATGCTTGAACGTGAACTCCAACAGCTAAAAGATCAGCAGGCAGCTCAGGAAAGTGCGTCTTTGTCTTCCAGCGCTAAATTGGTCAAAGGGGTGAAGCTGTTAGTCAGTCAGTTGGACAATGTTGAACCAAAAATGCTGCGGACTATGGTTGATGATCTTAAAAATCAACTGGGTTCAGCCATTATTGTTCTGGCAACGGCCGCAGACGATAAGGTGAGCTTGATTGTTGGTGTGACCAAAGGTCTGACGGGCAAAGTGAAAGCGGGTGAGCTAATCGCTGATATTGCCCAACAGGTAGGCGGTAAAGGTGGTGGACGCCCTGATATGGCTCAGGCTGGCGGTACTGATGTGCAAGCATTGCCATCAGCATTAGCGAGCGTAGAGGCATGGGTAGCGTCTCGGTTGTAAATAAATAATGATCTATTAAATCAATGCGCCATATCTCTGTACCAGGTATGGCGTTTTTCGATTTTCCTGTCATAGTTCGAAAACAAAGTTAAACGCAAAGTTGTTTGCTTCAGCTAAACTTGTATTAGTTAGAGACTCGACCAAGCTACTTACATTTTATGTGAATGTGATAGCTTACGTTTTCACGGTGTATGATGGATAATGGCGGGGAAACTGAGAGACCCGACTCTTTTAATTTTTCAAGGAGCAAAGAATGCTTATTCTGACTCGTCGAGTTGGTGAAACACTCATGATTGGCGATGAGGTTACGGTTACTGTATTAGGGGTTAAAGGCAACCAGGTTCGAATTGGTGTAAATGCTCCGAAAGAGGTTTCTGTTCACCGTGAAGAAATCTACCAGCGCATCCAAGCAGAAAAGTCTCAACCGACGACTTACTGATTTTGAAGCAGCGTCTCGTGTTACACGAGGCGCTACTGCTGTTTATTATCCCCGTTTCACCGTTTCTTCCTCTTTTTAACATCCCGTGGCCGTGACGATTTATCCTTTTTCGCTGCTTAATCACGGTGCTCTGCATCATTTCTGTTTTTTCTCTGTTTTGCGATATCTGATAAAATGCAATCTTGCCTGTTGATAAAACACTCTTTTTGGCGTCAAACTGGTCATGTTGTGTGGGAATTGTGCAAATAAACGTGAGTTGGGAAAAATTGTTTGACTTATAAGTGCGGGAAAGTAATATGTGCGCCACGCAGTGCCGATGAGCTTCTTCAAAAGCAAGTCAGGTACAATTCGAAAGAAGCGTATGGTGAGGTGGCCGAGAGGCTGAAGGCGCTCCCCTGCTAAGGGAGTATACGGTCAAAAGCTGTATCGAGGGTTCGAATCCCTCCCTCACCGCCATTTACTATGCACCCATAGCTCAGCTGGATAGAGTACTCGGCTACGAACCGAGCGGTCGGAAGTTCGAATCTTCCTGGGTGCACCATATTTTGCAGTATGGTGAAATAGTCAAATGAACATCAGGTAGAGTCAAAGAATTAATTGCACCCATAGCTCAGCTGGATAGAGTACTCGGCTACGAACCGAGCGGTCGGAAGTTCGAATCTTCCTGGGTGCACCATCTTCTAGGTCATACATCTTGTTGTTAAGTTTCACTTTATGAAACGCCTCCGTAAAATTAGAAATAAAAATCGCACCCATAGCTCAGCTGGATAGAGTACTCGGCTACGAACCGAGCGGTCGGAAGTTCGAATCTTCCTGGGTGCACCATATTATGAAACCTCGCTACGGCGGGGTTTTCTGCTTTATGGCCTTTGCCTCTTTCTCCCTATCACCCCGCAAAAGCGAAATACCTGAATTCTGTTATCTTGCAATCAATGCTTCAATTCATTGGTTTCTCCTATATCAAATAGCAACTTCATTTAGCCTTCCTTATTCTTTATTCAGTAAATTCAATTGATTATACAATGAGCGACAATTTAGTTAGTTTGCGATAAAGTAGCTTTTCATTTTATTCATGGTCTTGGGGCTACGATGTACGATCGCTATGAGGGCCTGATTTTTGATATGGATGGCACCATTCTGGATACCGAGTCTACCCATCGGCAGGCATGGCGGCAGGTGCTAAAGCCTTACGGTATGCATTTTGATGAACAGGCGATGGTTGCGCTAAATGGTTCACCAACCTGGCAGATTGCGCATGTAATTATTACCAATCATCAATCAGATTTGGATCCACATTTTCTGGCAGCAGAGAAAACCGCATTGGTGAAAACGATGCTGTTGGACAATGTGAAGCCTCTGCCGCTCATAGACGTGGTGAAAGCCTATCATGGGCGTAAACCTATGGCTGTAGGCACCGGAAGCGAGCATGCTATGGCTGAGCTGCTTCTACGCCATCTAGGTCTGCGCAAGTATTTTGATGCTATCGTCGGTGCTGATGATGTTACCCAACATAAGCCCGAACCCGAGACATTTTTACGTTGCGCGGCATTATTGGGCGTAAGACCGGAACAATGTGTGGTCTTTGAAGATGCTGATTTTGGTATCGAGGCCGCGAGGCGAGCAAATATGGCGGCTGTTGATGTGCGTCTGCTGTGAGTAGCACGCTGGCTGTTGCTTCATTATTTGGCAGCAGCTTTCTCAGTGCGACGCTCTTACCGGGAAGTTCTGAAATTCTATTAGTCACCCTATTAACGGCAAGCAGTGCGCCGGCTATGATGCTGGTGTTATCTGCCACTGTCGGAAATACCTTGGGGGGGCTAACAAATATTGTTATAGGCCGTTTATTACCGGAACTAAAGCCACAGCGTGGGATGAGCACAGCACTTGGCTGGCTCCAGCGCTTTGGCCCGGCGGCTCTGTTATTGAGCTGGCTACCGATAGTAGGCGATTTGATGTGTGTGTTGGCAGGCTGGTTGCGAATGCCCTGGGGTCTTGTGGTTTTTTTTCTGTGTCTGGGAAAAGCGTTGCGTTATATCGTGTTAACGGTAATTACGTTACAAGGAATCGCCTGGTGGCAGTAAAGCGTGTGACAAACTTACGTAGTCACATCTATGCAGTTTCAGTATGCTGGCGAGTTATGGTTTTCAAGAGCGGGAGGTCGATTTGATCCCGGATGTATCACACGCGCTGACTTGGCTGGAAGCGCACCCTAAAGCCCTGAAAGGGATCCGCCGCGGTATCGAGCGGGAAACATTGAGAGTGACTGCCGATGGCCAATTAGCCTCGACGGGCCACCCGCACCCGGAGTCGCTGGGTGCTGCCCTGACACATCAATGGATTACCACTGATTTTGCTGAGGCACTGCTGGAATTTATTACTCCGGTAGATGGTGATATTGACCATTTACTGACTTTCTTACGTGATATTCACCGTTACACTGCACGTAAGCTGGGTGATGAACGCATGTGGCCACTGAGTATGCCTTGCTTTATTGGGGCCGAGCAGGATATTGAGCTGGCTAAATATGGCTCTTCTAACATTGGTCGCTTCAAGACACTTTACCGTGAGGGGTTAAAAAACCGTTACGGTGCTTTGATGCAAACTATTTCCGGTGTGCACTATAACTTCTCTTTGCCGCTGGAATTTTGGCAGGCATGGGCCGGTGTTACCGATGAGAAAAGTGGCAAAGAAGAGATATCAGCGGGTTATTTCCGCCTGATCCGCAATTATTATCGCTTTGGCTGGGTTATTCCTTATCTGTTCGGTGCTTCCCCGGCGATTTGCTCATCATTCCTGCAAGGGCGTGAAACCGCATTACCGTTTGAACGTAATGATGAAGGGATGTGTTATTTACCGTATGCGACGTCATTGCGCCTTAGTGATCTCGGTTATACCAATAAATCACAAAGCAATTTGGGTATCACGTTTAATGACCTGCATACCTATGTCGATGGGCTGAAGCGCGCCATTCAAACACCATCAGAAGAATATGCGGCGTTGGGGCTAAAAGACGGTGAGCGCCATCTGCAACTGAATACCAATGTATTGCAGATTGAGAATGAGCTGTACGCCCCTATCCGACCTAAGCGGGTCACCCGTGCTGGCGAATCCCCATCTGATGCTTTGTTGCGTGGCGGTATTGAATATATTGAAGTCCGTTCCTTGGATATCAATCCATTCTCACCGATTGGTGTGGATGCGGTACAAGCGCGCTTCCTCGATCTGTTCTTGATCTGGTGTGTGCTGGCGGATGCGCCTGAGATGAGCAGTGATGAGCTGCTGTGCACCCGTAAGAACTGGAATCGGGTCATCTTGGAAGGACGTAAACCGGGGCAGACTATCGGCCAGGGATGTAACGATACCCGAGAGCCGTTAGAACAGGTCGGAAAAGATCTGTTTGCCGATTTGCGCCGGGTTGCAGAAGTCTTGGATGGCAAAGATAGCACTGAATATCAACAGGTTTGTGATGAGCTTGTGGCATATTTTGATGACCCGAGCCTGACGTTCTCTGCACGAATTCTGCAAACGATGAAAGAAGGCGGTATTGGCGGTGTTGGCCTTGAGTTAGCGGAGCGCTACAGGGAAATGCTGCAAAGTGAACCGTTGGAATTACTAACTGAGGAGCAATTATCCGAAGAGGGGACTGCTTCTTGGCTGCGTCAACGTGAGCTGGAACTTAAAGATAAGCTAAGCTTTGAAGAGTATTTGGTGCTTCACGGCGGTCAGTAAAAAGAAAAGGCCACATTACTGTGGCCAAATTAACATCTCTGATAACAGGGATGATGATAACAAATGCGCGTCTTTCACCTATTAAGACGTTCAGTATTCGAAAAAGTTTCACGGGTTGCGAAAAAAGATCAGATAAAAAAATTATTTTTTATGAGGAGGCGACTAAATGCCATTATTGGATAGCTTTACCGTAGACCATACCATCATGGAGGCGCCGGCTGTACGCGTTGCTAAGACGATGAAAACTCCTCATGGTGACGAGATAACGGTATTTGATTTACGCTTCTGTAAACCGAATATAGACGTGTTGCCAGAGAAAGGAATTCATACGCTGGAACATCTGTTTGCCGGTTTTATGCGTGACCACCTCAATGGTAATGGTGTGGAAATTATTGATATCTCGCCGATGGGATGCCGAACGGGTTTCTACATGAGCTTGATTGGTACGCCAGATGAGCAACGTGTCGCAGATGCCTGGAAAGCGGCAATGGCTGATGTGTTGCAGGTAACCGACCAGCGGAAAATCCCTGAGCTGAATGAGTATCAGTGTGGCACTTATCATATGCATTCGTTGGAAGAAGCGCAGGTGATTGCCAGAAGGATTATTGACCAAGGTGTGGGTATTAACGACAGTAAAAAACTGGCGCTATCGGAAACAAAACTGGCTGAGCTACATATCTAGTTTTGGAAAGAGAAATGCAAAAAAAGACGCTGATAAGGCGTCTTTTTTATTCATCCAGCAAAGTGTGTGGCTGGTAATTATTCAGAATTATTACCGTTAGCCATCGGTTTTACCCGCACCTGCTTAATCATATTGTCTTGAACATCCAGTACATCAATAATGTAACTGCCTATCTGCACCTGAGCGTGTACTTGCGGGATCTCTTCGAGTTCTTCCAGTAACATGCCGTTGATAGTACGGGCATCAATCGGTAGCGACCAATTGAACGCTTTATTCAGTTCCCGCACACTGGCACTCCCATCAATGAGTACCGAACCATCACTCTGTGGATTGACCTCTTCTGCCAGGCTAGGAGACATGGAGGTGGTGAAGTCACCGACGATCTCTTCCAAAATATCCTCAACGGTAACTAACCCTTGAATATCACCATATTCATCGACAATCATGCCAACTTTTTCTTTATTCCGTTGGAATTTAACCAACTGAACATTCAGAGGCGTGCCCTCGGGAATAAAGTAGATTTCATCCGCTGCCCGCAACAGGTTTTCTTTATTGAATTCCTTTTTCTCGGTCATGAGCCGATAAGCTTCTCGTACGCGCAGCATCCCGATGGCATCGTCCAGCGATTGGCGATATAACACGATGCGGCCATGAGGTGAGTGCGTCAGTTGCCGCATAATAGACTTCCAATCATCACTGATATCAATGCCGACAACTTCATTGCGTGGCACCATGATGTCGCTAACCGTCACTTTTTCCAGGTCCAGTACCGATATCAGCATATCCTGATTACGACGGGATATTTGTGAGTGTGATTCATTCACAATACTGCGCAATTCGTCTTTGCTAACCGCATCACTGCTGTGCACATTCCCTCGAATACCACATAGACGCATCAGTATCCGCGTGATGGTATTGAGCAACCACACCAGTGGCATCATGATTTTTTGTAACGGAGCCAGCAAAACGCTGCTGGGGAAGGCGACGCGCTCAGGATAAAGGGCGGCAATTGTTTTTGGCATTACCTCAGCAAAAATGAGCACCACAAAAGTTAATACGCCGGTGGCTATGGCGACCCCGGCATTGCCATATAAGCGGATACCGACAATTGTTGCCAATGCTGAAGCCAGAATATTGACCAGATTATTGCCAATTAATACCAGGCTTATTAGGCGATCGGGGCGGCGTAGCAGCTTTTCAACCCGGCGAGCGGCTCGATTACCTTGTTTTGAGAGATGTCGCAGACGATAACGGTTAAGTGTCATCATGCCGGTTTCGGAAGCGGAAAAATACGCCGAAACCACGACCATAATGACCAGAATGATGATCAGCGTGCTAGTTGATACGTGATCCAACGCAGTGTTCCTTATTACGGTGAGGACCTTGCCAGTTCAACAGGCCATGAGCTAGTGGCTGTGGCCGGGGTAACTAACGATGGCATCTGTTACATGTATCAGCTAACCATGATTTCCTGAACCAGACGGCTACCAAAATAAGCCAGTGTAAGCAGAAATGCGCCAGCAAAACTAAACCAAATAACCCTGCGCCCGCGCCAGCCTTCGTGATAATGGCCCCATAATAAAACAATATAGACAAACCAGGCCATGATCGATAACACCGCTTTATGGACATTTTCTTTACTGAATATATTGTCCATATAAAGTAAACCGGTACATAACGTCAGTGTTAGCAGTACCACCCCAATCTGGGTGATATGAAACATCTTACGCTCAATACTCATTAATGGCGGCATGTCAGCATTAAATGTCAGTTTTTTATTCTTTAACTGATAGTCGAGCCAGGCTAACTGCAACGCGTAGAGAGCGGCGATGATAAGTGTTGCATAGGCAAACAGCGCCAATCCAATGTGAACAAATATCTCGGGGCTGGCTTCCAAATGGGTAATAAACTCACCAGGCAGCAAGCTGGCCAGTGCCAGGTTAATCATGGCAAAACTGTAGACGATCGGCAGCAAGAACCAGCCACGCCCCCGCGAGGCGACAATGGTCATGATAGTGCAGATCATCAGCCCAACGATTGAGCCGATATTCAATAACGTCAGATTTTGTCCGCCGCCGACATCAAAAATCTGATGTTTTAGGGCAATAGCATGGCACACTAGCGCCACGACGGCAGAAACCAGCGCTAATCGCCGGTAAGCACTGTTTTTCTGCACCAGACTTGGGATAATCAACCCCAGACTGAGTGAATAAGCGATCAAAGCCAAAATGGAGAACACAGGCATAGCGGTATATTAAGCATCGGCTAAGTGAATTAGATAGCCAGTATAGCGTTGAGCGCGTTCCTCTCCAACCGTTCTCAGACTTGAGGGCAGAGATCGTTTAAGCTTCGTGTTATAATCCCCCCATTGTGTCGCCAGAGCGGCCTGTTTCCACGTTGAGTATGAGACGATGTTTGAGAACTTAACTGATCGATTATCGCGCACACTGCGCAATATCAGCGGCCGTGGCCGGCTGACAGAAGAAAATATTAAAGAAACGCTGCGTGAAGTGCGCATGGCGTTACTGGAAGCTGACGTGGCTCTGCCGGTGGTTCGTGACTTTATAAACCGGGTAAAAGAGCGTGCTGTCGGGCATGAGGTGAATAAAAGCCTCACGCCAGGGCAAGAATTCGTCAAAATCGTTAAAAATGAACTTATCGCCGCGATGGGCGAGGTCAATAACGAACTGAATCTGGCCACCCAACCGCCAGCCGTGGTGTTAATGGCTGGCCTGCAAGGTGCGGGTAAAACCACCAGTGTGGCCAAGCTGGGTAAGTTCCTTAAAGAAAAACAGAAGAAAAAAGTGCTGGTTGTTTCCGCTGACGTGTATCGCCCTGCGGCGATTAAGCAGTTGGAAACCCTGGCTGAGGGTGTTGGCATTGATTTCTTCCCGTCTGATGCACAGGAAAAACCGATTGATATCGTCAATCGTGCCCTGCAACAGGCAAAACTTAAGTTTTATGATGTTCTGATTGTCGATACCGCCGGTCGTTTGCACGTCGATGAAGCAATGATGGACGAAATCAAACAGGTTCATGCCGCGATTAACCCGGTTGAAACTCTGTTTGTCGTGGATGCCATGACCGGTCAGGATGCGGCTAACACAGCGAAAGCATTTAATGAAGCACTGCCGCTCACCGGCGTGGTGTTGACCAAAGTTGACGGTGATGCCCGTGGTGGTGCTGCGCTGTCGATTCGTCATATTACTGGCAAGCCGATTAAATTCCTCGGTGTCGGTGAAAAGTCAGATGCGCTTGAACCTTTCCACCCCGATCGTGTGGCTTCACGTATTCTGGGGATGGGCGATGTACTCTCCCTGATTGAAGATATCGAAAGCAAAGTTGACCGTGCGCAAGCGGAAAAACTGGCCACCAAACTGAAAAAAGGTGATGGCTTTGATCTCAATGACTTCTTGGATCAACTAAAGCAAATGCGCAATATGGGCGGTATGGCCAGCATGTTAAGTAAAATGCCGGGTGCGGGCCAGTTGCCAGATAACGTGAAATCGCAGATGGATGATAAAGTGACCGTGCGGATGGAGGCCATCATCAACTCGATGACGCTGAAAGAGCGCGCCAAGCCAGAAATCATTAAAGGTTCACGTAAGCGTCGTATCGCCACCGGTTCTGGTGTGCAAGTGCAGGATGTTAACCGCTTGCTCAAGCAGTTCGATGACATGCAGCGCATGATGAAGAAAATGAAAAATGGCGGCCTGGCCAAAATGATGCGTGGCATGAAAGGTATGATGCCACCGGGTTTCCCAGGGCGCTAAACATCATTTTACGCCGTGGTGCTAACCGGCGTATGATGAGCAAAGATTTCCCGCTGAAAATGGCGGTAAACGAAGAAGATTGTACTCATTCCAAAGTGAGCGCATAGGAATCTACGCTTTAGATTGCTTTTTGCGCCAAAATGAGTAAAATTTTCGGGCTTTTTATATTGCAACTGGACCCCGTTCCCCGATGGGGTCCAGTTGTTTTATTAACTAATGAGGATGTTATGGTAACAATTCGTTTGGCTCGTGGCGGCGCTAAAAAGCGTCCGTTCTATCAAGTAGTAGTGACTGACAGCCGTAATGCTCGTGACGGCCGTTTCATCGAACGTGTAGGCTTCTTTAACCCGATCGCATCTGGTCAGGCTGAAGCTCTGCGTTTGGACCTGGATCGTATCAACCATTGGGTTGGCCTGGGTGCAACAGTTTCTGATCGCGTATCTGCGCTGATCAAAGACGCTAAGAAAGCAGCTTAATCTGTCGCGGTGGTGGTTATTTTATGAGCAAGCAACTCAATCCAGTGGTTCCCGAACAGCCGATTGTTCTCGGTAAAATGGGTTCAACTTACGGCATTCGCGGTTGGCTCAGAGTATTTTCATCCACCGAGAACGCCGAAAGCATTTTTGATTACCAGCCGTGGTTTATCCAGCAGGGTGGTAAGTGGCAGCATGTCGAGTTGGAAGACTGGAAGCGCCACAGTCAAGATCTGATCATCAAAGTTAAAGATGTTGACGATCGGGATGCCGCGAATTTACTGACTAATTGCGAGATTATCGTAGATTCCAAGCAACTACCCACACTAGAAGAGGATGATTACTACTGGAAAGACCTTATGGGTTGTCAGGTAGTAACAACCACGGGTTACGAACTGGGCAAAATCATCGATATGATGGAAACCGGTTCTAACGATGTGATGGTAGTGAAGGCAAACCTGAAAGATGCATTCGGTATGAAGGAGCGGTTGGTCCCGTTTCTTCATGGGCAGGTTATCAAGAAAGTCGATCTCACTGCTCAACGTGTTGAAGTAGATTGGGATCCTGGTTTTTGACCTCCGAATTAAACGGCAAAGATGAGTGGAACAAAACAATGTGGATTGGTGTTATTAGCCTGTTTCCCGAGATGTTCCGCGCAATAACCGATTACGGGGTGACTGGCCGGGCAGTAAAGAATGGCCTGCTGAGCGTGCAGTGTTGGAGTCCTCGTGACTTTACCTACGATCGGCATCGTACCGTGGATGACCGCCCATATGGTGGTGGCCCGGGAATGTTGATGATGGTGCAACCGCTAAGGGAAGCGATCCATGCAGCAAAAGCAGCGGCAGGCGAGGGAGCAAAGGTGATTTATCTGTCACCTCAAGGGCGCAAACTGGACCAACAGGGTGTTTGCGAACTGGCTACCAATCAGAAGATGATTCTGGTGTGTGGTCGGTACGAAGGCGTTGATGAGCGCGTAATCAAAACCGAAATTGATGAAGAATGGTCAATTGGTGATTACGTTCTCAGCGGTGGCGAGCTGCCAGCAATGACGCTGATAGATTCAGTCTCCCGGTTTATTCCGGGTGTACTAGGTCATCAGGCTTCGGCGGAGGAAGATTCCTTTGTTGATGGATTGCTGGATTGCCCACATTACACTCGTCCTGAGGTGTTAGCAGGGATGGAGGTTCCGCCAGTTTTACTGTCGGGTAACCATGCCGAGATTCGTCGCTGGCGCTTAAAGCAGTCGCTGGGCCGTACCTGGCTTAGAAGACCTGAACTTCTGGAAAGCCTAGCTCTGACTGACGAGCAAATGGTGTTGCTGGCTGAGTTCCAACGGGAACACAAGCCCTGAAGCAACAGAACTATGAAAGGAATGTTGTGCCGCGTGCCAACTTCCTGATATATCAGTTTACCTAGGGTAAGAGACTTATTATGAGCAATATTATCAAGCAAATCGAACAAGAGCAGATGAAGCAAGACGTGCCTGCATTCCGTCCGGGTGATTCCGTGGAAGTGAAGGTATGGGTTGTTGAAGGTTCTAAAAAGCGTCTGCAGGCATTCGAGGGCGTGGTTATCGCTATTCGTAACCGCGGTCTGCATTCTGCGTTCACCGTTCGTAAAATTTCCAACGGCGAAGGTGTTGAGCGTGTATTCCAAACTCACTCCCCAGTAATCGACAGCATTACTGTGAAACGTCGTGGTGCCGTTCGTCAAGCGAAACTGTACTATCTGCGTGAGCGTACTGGTAAGTCTGCTCGTATCAAAGAGCGTCTTAACCGTATTAACTAAGATACAGCTCAGGCTTCATCCAAAAGTTAATAGTTATAAAGGGGTTAGCCATGTGCTAGCCCCTTTTTTTATTCCTATACTCGTCATACTTCAAGTTGTATATGCGTTAGTTGCCTTCGCTGCGAGCAGCGTTCAAATCTGCTCCCAGCAGATTTGTCACCCCAGTCACTTACTCGTGCAAGCTCCAGGGGATTTACTCAGTTGCTGCCTTTCTGAAACTCGAATTATTTAGGGTATAGAAGATAAATAGAAGGGATATCAGAGGGAATTAGCGTGGCATCACACCACGCTATAGATAATGATTAGAGGCCGTAAACCAGAGTCACTGAGGTTGTAGTATCGGTATTTTTTGGCGCACTGGCAGGTGGCTTAGTGTTGTAAGTGACAACATAAGCCAGGCGTAATGCGAAACTTTTATTGATAGCAACATTCAATGCCGTTTCGGAGTTCAACGTCGTTTCTTCGTTTGCTAATGCAGAAACACCTTCACTGAACACCGTATTATCGGTCAGTTGATAAGTATAGTTTGCACCGCCATAAGCCAATGCTTTCGTCGCACGTCCACCGCCATAAAACTCATCATGGCGAACGCCCGGACCAAATTCCACCCGCAGGTTGTGCAGTGGTGTCGTCATAATCTGACGCCCATAACCCGTGGTTAAAACAGAGCGGGAATCAAAACCGTTATAACGGTCATTCAACCAACTGGCTTGCCCAAATAGATAGTTACGATCAGTCAGATTGTAGCGAGTACGGCCACCTAACTGATAACGTTCGGAAGAGCGCTCATTGTTAGCACTGGTATTACGGGCCGCTCCCCACAAACTATAAGCGGTATTAGGCTGGAACCAGGTTAAGGTTGAGTTAGCGGTCAATGTCGAGTTGGTGGTATTGCCTGACTGTGCGGTATATCCCGCTTCAACGGTTCCATCGAAGCTCTTTTTGGCTGTGGCTGGATCGTCTAAGGCAGTAAAAACAGTCCCATCAGCAAGAACAGAAGTGCTGAAAAGAGATAACGTGAGTGTGCTGAGATAAAACGGCAACGCCCTGGTATGACGCAAAGAGAACATAATAGGCCTATGGTGAAAAAACGATGTTGTGATGCGGCCCGCATTGTATCAGGTGTGATAAAAGTTATTCAGAAGATATTTCCGATTAAATAATTAATTATAACAACTGTCATTTTCCAATGAGTTGATTCTTAAAATGTAATAAAAGGAAAGTGTGTTTTGAAGTGAAAGAACATAAAACATAATAAACTATGGCAACACTCGGTTGATATCATTGTTAATGAGGTGAATATACCATCGAAATATTTCACCTTTTTATGTCAATAATTGACTTTATCGCCAGATAATAGTTGGAAGTAAATGAAAAAGGCCGAAATAAATCGGCCTCTGAGGTTTTATAATCGCTACTACATAAACGTCGTTACTAGCAGGTAACCGGTAATGCAAGAACAGATGACGCCAATAAGACCTGGAATGATAAAACTGTGGTTAATAATGAATTTACCAATTTTAGTCGTTCCAGAACGGTCAAAACCGATACAGGCAAGGTCACTTGGGTAAGTCGGTAAAACAAAGTAACCGTAGGCCGCCGGGAAGAATGCAATCAGCATTTTAGGGTCAACACCTAACTGTAAGCCCATCGGTGCAATGGCTGCGAGTGCCGCAGCTTGGCTGTTTACCAGTTTGGATACCAGGAACAGTACAATGGCATAGGTCCACGGTTGGCTCTTCACCACATCTTCTAATACCAACTTCAATTCACCCATATGGGCCTGGAAGAAGGTATCACTCATCCAGGCAACACCGAATACAGAGAATATGGCGACCATACCTGCTTTGAACACCGCACCATTAGAGATATCGCTGGGTTTAACTTTACAGCCAATAAGAATAACTGCACCGGCAATTAACATCATCATCTGAATAACCAGATTCATCGACAATGACTGCATTTTACCTTTAACTTCAAATGCAGGGCGTAGATCAGCAAAGGCACCAAGCAATACTACGATTGCGATAGCTGCGAAGAATATCCAGGTCGACCAATAAGCTTGTTTTGGGAAAACCTGATTCAATAACGTATCTGTTGAGCCATAGATGAAAGCGCGCTGTTCTGGGTCTTTGATTTTTTCCTGAAAATCAGGATCTTTATCTAAATCTTTGCCGCGGCGAAGGCTCCATAATGCGGCCATCAGTACCCCGACCAAAGAGGCTGGGACTGATACTGCTAAAATTTCCAGAATGCTATATGCATGGCCGATACCATGATTGGCACCAATAATTGATACTAATGACACCACCGCGACCGATACCGGGGATGCGGTAATTGCCATTTGCGAGGCAACTGATGCCACCGCCATTGGGCGTTCCGGGCGAATACCTTTTTTAATGGCAATATCAGAAATAATAGGGAACATGGTATAAACAACATGCCCGGTGCCGCATAAAAAGGTTAATGACCAGGTTGTGAAGGGAGCTAATAGCGTAATGTGCTGAGGATGTTTTCGTAATAATCGTTCAGCAAATTGCATCATGACATTTAAGCCACCGGCAGTTTGTAATACAGCAGCACAACCAATAACGGCTAATATTGTCAGCATGACATCGACTGGCGGTTTACCGGGTTCGAGGCCAAAGATAAAGGTTAGAATAAAGAGGCCAATACCACTTATTAACCCTAGCCCCATACCACCGTAGCGAGTCCCCAGTAATAGACAGAGGATTATAATTATAAATTGCAGTGTTATCATAACGTTCCCTTGCTTCCGACATGAATGAAATTCAGTGTGGTATTTGCTTTTTTTAAGCAATGAGTATGGCTCTTATTCGTCTTTCTCTATCAGAGCATAAATTGCATTGATTAAATTTGGGCTAATATCAAGGGAGTATTGTTGAGTTATGTAATTAATTAAATCTGAGAGCTGCCTCTATTTTTATCGCCATGCTGACTTTTCTAATTAAATAAAGTGGTATGCCGGAAAATTAAGGATATATAAAAGTTAAAATGTAAAAATAATGTATTAATATTGTTTTGTTTTAATGTGTTAATTATCTAACGAAATGTATTTACCGTTACATTGTGGTTTTAAATTATCAATAGTCCGTAACTTATGGGATTGCCAACCCTCAGCTAATTCCCAACTTTTCCTTTAGGGGTTTCAGGTAGCGACGGTTGACAGGAATATGTTTACCAGAACGGGTGATCACTTCTGCGGAGCCATTGTCCATCAACTGAATCTCTCCTAACTGCTCGGTATTGACCATATATTGCCGGTGACAGCGAACAAAAGGGGTTTTTTCTTCCAGAGTTTTGAGTGATAACTGGGTATAGCCAGATTGCACCGTTCCGATGACATGCACCCCACTTAGCTCAGAGCTGAGATATTCCACCTCCTCAATTTTCAGTAAAAAGATACGATTGTGACCAGAGCAAGGAATATAGCGTAGCATCGGTTCCGTGATTTTATGTAAATTATTATTTACACCTAGACCTCTTCTTAGGCGAGCTAGCGTTTTGGCTAACCGTTGCTGGTCGAGCGGTTTTAACAGATAGTCAAAGGCGTGTTCTTCAAAAGCACGAATGGCATATTCGTCGTAAGCTGTGACAAAAACGATATGTGGCATGTTGTCGGGATTCAGCATTGATGCCAGCTCCAGGCCATTTATTCTGGGCATCTGGATGTCGAGAAATATGACATCAGGCTGTAGGCGCTGGATTGCAGGGATGGCTTCCAGTGCGTTGCTACATTCGGCGACGATCTCAATATCCTGTTCTTCACTTAATCTTTCGTGTAAATCTTCACGCGCAGGTTGTTCATCGTCGACGATGATGACTCTTAACATATAGCCTCCACAAATTTCTCGCATTTTATCATGGCCTTCGAGGGAGGTTGATACCATCGGTGTAAACTGAGACTTACCGCAAACGTTAGACTGAAATGTACCTGTAAACTCGGTGGTAATTATTTATTTACACTTATGGATTGAAAACTTTACATGTCATGGTATTGTAAAGCTCTCAAACGATAAATACGCAAAATGACATCCGCTAAACAGAGACAGGTAAAGAATATGATCATGCAAAAAGATGCGCTCAATAATGTCCATATCAGTGCTGAACAAATACTGATAACGCCGGAAGAACTGAAAAACCAGTTTCCATTGAGCGCCAATGATCAGTATGCGATTGCAACCGCACGCAAAACCATTGCTGACATTGTTCAGGGACGCGATCCACGCCTATTGGTGGTGTGCGGCCCATGCTCGATCCACGATGTGGATGCCGCTCTGGATTATGCGCGTCGTTTGCAGACCCTCGCTGCACAATTGAGTGATAGCCTGTATATCGTTATGCGAGTCTATTTTGAAAAACCACGAACCACGGTAGGCTGGAAAGGTCTCATTAATGATCCGGCAATGGACGGTTCATTTGATGTGGAAGCGGGTTTACATATTGCCCGTCGTTTATTGCTGGATTTAGTCGGCATGGGTCTGCCTCTGGCAACTGAAGCGCTGGATCCGAATAGCCCGCAATACTTAGGCGACCTGTTTAGTTGGTCGGCAATCGGTGCGCGCACCACCGAATCCCAGACTCACCGTGAAATGGCTTCAGGTTTATCCATGCCAGTTGGGTTTAAGAATGGTACTGACGGCAGTTTGGGCACTGCTATCAATGCGATGCGCGCCGCCGCTATGCCACACCGCTTCATGGGGATTAACCAGTCGGGCCAAGTTTGCCTACTGCAAACTCAGGGCAACCCAGATGGTCATGTGATTTTGCGCGGTGGTAAAACACCTAATTACAGCGCACAAGATGTCGCTCAGTGTGAAAAACAGATGCAGGATGCGGGACTCGTTCCATCCTTAATGATAGATTGCAGTCATGGTAATTCGAATAAAGACTACCGTCGTCAGGTTGCGGTTGCTGAATCTGTGGTTGAACAGATTCAGGCGGGTAATCGTTCTATCACCGGTGTGATGCTGGAAAGTAACATCCATGAGGGTAATCAGTCATCTGAGCAACCTCGTGCCGATATGCGCTACGGTGTTTCAGTAACCGATGCTTGTATTGACTGGGAAAGCACCGAGACCCTGTTACGCGGTATGCGCCAGGCGTTACGTTCAGCGCTGGCGACACGGACTGTAAAGGAAAAGTAAGTATGGTGGCTGAACTGACCGCCCTGCGCGATCAAATTGATGAAGTCGATAAAGCACTGCTGGATTTGCTGGCAAAACGCCTGCATTTGGTGGCAGAAGTTGGCGAAGTAAAAAGCCGCTATGGTTTGCCTATCTATGTTCCAGACCGTGAGGCTGCAATGCTGGCCTCACGTCGGCAAGAGGCAGAGGCTTTAGGCGTACCCCCTGATTTGATTGAAGATGTATTGCGCCGGGTGATGCGTGAGTCTTATACCAGCGAAAATGATAAAGGTTTTAAAACCCTGTGCCCGCAATTGCGCTCGGTGGTTATCATCGGTGGTGAAGGGCAGATGGGGCGCTTATTTAGCCGAATGCTCACACTGTCCGGTTATCAGATAAAAACGCTGGAACACGACGATTGGCCGCAGGCTGAATCTATTCTGGCAGATGCCGGGATGGTGATTGTCAGCGTACCGATTCATATCACGGAAGAAGTGATTAGCCGGTTACCTAAATTGCCGTCAGATTGTATTTTGCTGGATCTTGCTTCAGTCAAAAATAAGCCGTTGCAAGCGATGCTAGCCGCTCATGATGGCCCTGTTGTCGGCCTACACCCGATGTTTGGGCCAGATGTTGGCAGCCTGGCGAAGCAGGTTGTGGTCTATTGCGATGGGCGTGATCCCGAAGCCTATCAGTGGCTGCTAGAGCAGTTGCAGGTATGGGGCGCGCGATTACATCGTTCCAGCGCGGTCGAACATGACCAGAATATGGCGTTCATTCAGGCATTAAGGCATTTTGCGACTTTTGCCTATGGGCTGCATTTGGCCGAGGAGAATGTGCAACTCGAACAACTGTTAGCGCTTTCCTCGCCAATCTATCGCCTGGAATTGGCAATGGTGGGGCGGCTATTCGCACAAGATCCACAACTGTACGCTGATATTATTATGTCGTCGGAAGATAATCTGGCGCTGATCAAGCGTTATTATAAACGCTTTGGTGAGGCGATCACCTTGCTTGAGCAAAATGACAAACAAGCCTTTGTGCAAAGTTTCCAGAAAGTTGAGCATTGGTTTGGTGATTATGCGGAGCGCTTCCTGATGGAGAGCCGTTCATTATTACGTCAGGCGAACGATAATCGCCAGTAATCATCCCCGTCATCTTTCAAGCCGCAGGTGTGTTGGCTGCACTCGTTTACCCGAATCACTTACTTGAGTAAGCTCATCGGGATTAATGAGCCTCATCCCTGAGGCTCACCCTGCGGGCAGCATAAATGCTGTTCAAATCGGTTCCCGACCGATTTGTCTCTCGCTTGCCGCCTTCCTGCAACTCGAATTATTTAGGGTATAAGGAGGGGAGAAGGGGGTTAGCTCGGATTGACCGGAACCACGTTTTCACTTGGGTAGCAGCCCAATACTTTTAATGACCGGGTTATCGGCGTGAGATCTGCCAGCGCTTTTTGCATGGATTCAGAACGCAAGTTAGCCTGTACATCGATATAAAACATCTCTTCCCACGGATTGCCATTTATTGGCCGAGATTCAAGCTTCGTCATGATGATACCGTGATCTCTTAGCACTAATAGCGCTTCAACCAATGCCCCGGACTGTTGACCCGTTGCCATAATTAAGGTGGTTTTGGCCGGTATTTGCTCGGAAACATCAATAGCTTTACGGGCCAGCACGATGAAGCGTGTGATGTTTTGCTGCTGATTCGCCAGATTATGTTCCAACACCTGCAAATTATAAAGCGCGCCGCCAGCTTCGCTGCCTAATGCTGCGGCTGTCGGCGATTTCATTTGTGCCACTTTCTCCATTGCCGCCGCAGTGCTTTCGCAATACTCGATTTTCCAGTGCGGGAAACGGTTAATGAATTGGCTGCACTGCTGGAAAGGCTGTGGATGACTGTAGACGGTTTTAATTTGGCTCAGATCAGTTTCAGTCGCGACCAGTACACAGTGATCAATCGGATTGGTTATCTCACCGACAATCGACAAGCTGGTGTGTTGCAGTAAGTCATACACATCATTGATAGAACCTGAGCTGGTATTCTCTATGGGTAATACGGCGTAATCGGCTTGCCCGGTTTCTACTTGGGTAAAAATGTCCTGGAATTTCTGACAACCGCATTCAATCAGTTGTTCAAAATGGCGTGCAGCATACTGGCGTGCAGCCAGATGTGAATAGGAACCTTTCGGGCCAAGGAAAGCGATACGGGCAGAGTGCAGCGAGGTTTGATTAAGCTGATGCTGCAATAGGGCTTGCTGGGTTAAAACTGAATCTTCAATAATCAGTTGGAACAAGCGAGTGATATAGAATCCATCGAGATCATAAGGCTTGGCTGCAGTGATGAGCGCATCCAGCAAATCACGTTCGCGCTCTTTATCGCGAATCGGGCGGTGATGAAGTTGTTTGGCTTTAGCCACATCCACCGCCAGTTCACGCCGCTCTGCCAGCAACGCCAGCAGTTTTAAGTCTAATGCGCTGATACGTTCACGTAGCACCAGCAATGGATTCTCGGTCATAGGGATTCGCCTTATTATCATCCTGAATCATATATACATAAAAAAAGCCTCCCGTTTGGGAGGCTTTGTTGTTCGTCTTCGCATTCTTTATCACACGACGAAACGCCTCCCAATCAGGGGAAGGTAAAAAAGAATGCGAAGAAAAACACTTTATTAATCATCGTTACCGGTTACCTGTTGTACTCGTGAGCTACATTCAGTGAGCGGCCACGAGAATAAAATCTAAAGAAAGTCAGTTCTAAAAATAAACTGACTCTAAACTAACCGCCAGCCTGAATTGCTGTCAATAAAAAACGCGCCCAAAGGCGCGTTAGATCCGAAATGAGATGGATTGACCGGCTATTGTTCCTGCTCGGATTCTTCTTCCTCTACATCTACTGACTCCAGATTAGCTTCTTTAACACTGCTTGCTGCACGACGTGCTTCACCTTTGTGCTGAACTTTATTTAATTGACGTTCTAGTTTGGTGATCAGTTCATTAATTGCAGCATACATATCGTCATGTTTGGCACTGGCAACCAAGGGGCCCATTGGTGTACTGATTGTGGCGTCTGCAACGAATCCTTGCGGATCTTTAGACAGTACAATATGTGGGTTTATCAACTGGGCCTGCCATTTATCCAGTTTGGTTAGACGGTCTTCAACGTGCTGGCGAATTGCTGGGGTAATATCCATTTGCTTACTGGTAATGTTGACTGTCATATGACTTACCTCTCTGGTCTACTCCGTCTTGGATAACTTCAGCATACCTCTCTTCACGGTAAAATGTATGATCATGATCACTTTTTTTTGTCACTTTTTGCAAAGGTCATGGGAAGTGTGATTTAACCTCAGGAATAGCTGTTGAGGGCTTGAATCATTGGTTAGAATGCCGCATTATCGATGGGTTATATCGCCTGCATATAGTTAGATATGGCGGCATTTTTGCGTTTCGATAAGATATCAGCGCGATAGCCTTATCAACATCAATCGCCTGGATTTATGCTGATAAGGCAGGATTGAAAACGGCAGCCTAAGCTGCCGTTTGTTATTTTGTCGTTCCAAACAATATCAGGCTGGGTTGGCCGCAATTATTTTGGCAACTTTGTCAGCCTCTGCATTCAGTTGCAACTGCTTATAAGCATTTTCCATCAATGGCAACGCGTCATGGGTTGCCTGAGTATCAGGATAATCTCTCAACATTTGCTCGACACGGTTAACTACCGCGACGTAAGCGCCTCGTTTAGTGTAATATTGCGCCACGGCCAATTCATGCTTGGCCAGACGATTTTTCAGGAACACCAAGCGTTTTTGCGCGTCAGTTGCGTATTGGCTGTTCGGGTAGCTTTGAATCAACTGGTTAAAATCGCGGAATGCGGCTTTAGCATGTTGCGGATCGCGGTCTGAACGATCAATCCCGAAGAAGCCTTGCAATGCGCTGTCATCCAGAGCCATGTCAGTCAAACCACGCATATATAATACGTAATCGATGTTAGGATGTGTGGGATTGAGGCGCATAAAGCGATCGATTGAGGCTTGCGCCAACGGCAGATCAGCAGATTTATAATACGCATAAATCAAATCAAGCTGAACTTGTTGGGAGTAAGGCCCGAAAGGATAGCGGTTATCTAACGCTTCTAGTTGCGTAATGGCTCCCTTAAAGTTACCGTCCTGCAGTTTTTGCTGAGCGGTAGCATAGAGCTCAGAAGGCGGGTTATCGGGAACCACGTCCTTGTTACTGGAGCAACCGGTCAGCACCAGGCTCAACGTGGCGGCAGCCACCAGATATTTCATACGCGTCATGACGTTTTGATTATCCTCGAAGTGTTATTCCGGGAGACTGTCCGTTAAGCTCCCGATAAAGATCTAGATACAATAGCACATTATATTAAACGGCATCGCCGTCAAAACCCAACGTTAACGAACAAGAAGCTGCATATGGCACAACAAGTACAACTCAGCGCAACGGTGGCCGAATCACAACTCGGTCAACGGTTAGATCAGGCTTTGGCCGAATTGTTCCCTGATTATTCAAGATCTCGCATAAAAGAGTGGATCTTGGAAGACAAAGTCACGGTAAACGGCAAAACAATTAACAAGCCTAAAGAAAAAGTGTTGGGTGGTGAGCTCGTCGCAATTGACGCGCAAATTGAGGAAGATGCCCGTTGGGCGCCTCAAGAAATCCCACTGGATATCGTCTATGAAGATAGCGATATTCTGGTTATTAATAAACCCCGCGGTTTAGTTGTTCATCCGGGGGCGGGTAATCCAGATGGCACCGTTCTGAATGCGCTGCTCTATTATTATCCGGAAATCATGGATGTCCCACGCGCGGGTATCGTGCATCGCCTGGATAAAGACACCACAGGCTTGATGGTGGTGGCGAAAACCGTTCCGGCACAGACTCGTTTGGTGGAAGCGCTGCAAGCGCGCGAAATTACCCGTGAATACGAAGCGGTGGCAATCGGCAATATGACCGCCGGTGGCAGAGTTGACGAGCCAATTTCTCGCCACTCTACCAAGCGCACGCATATGGCGGTGCATCCAATGGGCAAACCGGCAACAACCCATTACCGTATTATGGAGCATTTCCGTGCTCACACCCGCCTGCGCCTGCGTCTGGAGACGGGCCGTACGCACCAGATCCGTGTGCATATATCGCATATCAACCATCCGCTGGTAGGGGATCAACTCTACGGTGGTCGCCCGCGCCCGCCAAAAGGGGCTTCTGATTCCTTTATCTCAATTCTGCGCGGTTTTGACCGTCAGGCGCTGCATGCAACTATGTTGCGTTTGTATCACCCAATCAGTGGCATTCAAATGGAATGGCACGCAGCATTACCAGAAGATATGGTTGAGCTGATTAATGCGCTGAAAGCCGATACTGAAGAATTCAAAGATCAGATGGATTGGTAATGAACACGCTGATACTCCCCAACTGGCCAATGCCTGCCACTGTTAAGGCATGTAGTACCACCCGTTATGGGGGGATCAGCGAATTTCCATATGATTCATTAAATCTTGGCACCCATGTCGGGGATATTGCCACCCGTGTGGTTGCAAATCGTCAATCTTTAGTGGAACAAGCGGGATTACCGCAAATGCCTGTTTGGTTAGAGCAGGTACACGGCACTCGTGTCTTGCATCTTAGCGGCCAGACTATTTCTGATGTACAAGCCGATGCGGTCTATAGCCGCGTTGCGGGGCAAGTTTGTGCGGTAATGACCGCAGATTGCTTGCCAGTGCTGTTTTGTTCTCTGGCTGGTGATGAAGTGGCAGCCGCTCATGCTGGCTGGCGTGGTTTATGTGCAGGTGTGCTTGAACAGACGCTGGCGCAGTTCAGCGCACGTCCTTCGTCTATTATTGCCTGGTTGGGGCCAGCTATTGGCCCGCAGCAGTTTGAAGTGGGTGAAGAGGTTAAACAGGCATTTATCCAAATCGACGCACAATCCACGGCTGCGTTCACCCCTTCCGGCTCTAAATATCTCGCCGACATCTATTTATTAGCTCGACTGCGGCTACAGGCTGCGGGGATTCACGCTATATATGGCGGGGATCGCTGTACTGTGAGTGAAAAACAGCAATTCTTCTCTTATCGGCGCGATGGAATGACCGGGCGTATGGCAAGTTTAGTCTGGCTGATATAACCTATTGAATTAGGACGATCCGCTGACGCATAACGTTTTACTTTAAATATAGTGTCGAAATAACCTTGAAAATTTGAGGGATGACCTCATCTAATCTCCAGTAGCAATTTTGACCAATATTGGAGGTGTTATGCGTCTGGATCGTCTTACTAGCAAATTCCAGCTTGCCCTCGCCGATGCCCAATCTTTAGCGCTTGGGCGCGACAACCAATTTATTGAACCGTTACATCTGATGAGCGCACTGCTCAATCAGGATGGGGGGACGGTTCGCCCATTGTTGGCCTCGGCGGGTATTAATGTCGCCAGTTTGCGCAGCGATATTGAGCAAGCATTAGGTCGTCTTCCACAAGTTGAAGGGACTGGCGGTGATGTTCAGCCATCAAATGAGCTAGTCCGTGTATTGAATCTTTGCGACAAATTAGCGCAAAAACGTGCAGATAAATTTATTTCGTCAGAACTGTTTGTTCTGGCCGTACTTGAGGATCGTGGCACCTTAACTGATATGTTAAAGGCCGCAGGTGCAACAACTAACATAATAGATAAGGCCATAGAGAATATGCGTGGTGGTGACAAAGTTGATGACCAAGGTGCTGAAGACCAGCGCCAGGCATTGAAAAAATTCACTATCGACCTGACTGAGCGGGCGGAGCAAGGCAAGCTCGATCCGGTTATTGGCCGTGACGAAGAGATTCGCCGTACTATTCAGGTACTACAGCGCCGGACTAAAAATAACCCGGTGTTAATTGGTGAACCTGGTGTTGGTAAAACAGCCATTGTTGAAGGTCTGGCGCAACGAATCGTGAATGGTGAAGTGCCAGAAGGCCTGAAGCATAAACGTGTGCTGTCATTAGATATGGGCTCACTGATTGCCGGTGCGAAGTATCGCGGTGAGTTCGAGGAGCGCTTGAAAGGCGTGTTGAATGATTTATCAAAACAAGAAGGTAGTGTGATCTTGTTCATTGATGAATTGCATACGATGGTCGGTGCCGGGAAAGGCGACGGGGCGATGGATGCCGGCAACATGCTGAAACCTGCCTTAGCCCGCGGTGAATTGCATTGCGTGGGTGCCACAACCCTTGATGAGTACCGTCAATATATAGAGAAGGATGCGGCGCTAGAGCGGCGTTTCCAGAAAGTGTATGTGGCGGAGCCAACGGTTGAAGACACTATCGCCATTTTGCGTGGGCTGAAAGAGCGCTATGAACTGCATCACCATGTGCAGATAACTGACCCGGCAATTGTGGCTGCGGCAACGCTATCGCACCGTTATATCTCGGATCGTCAGTTACCGGATAAAGCTATCGACCTTATTGACGAGGCCGGTTCTAGTATCCGTATGCAGATGGATTCAAAACCGGAATCATTGGATCGCCTGGAGCGGCGGATTATCCAATTGAAACTGGAACAGCAAGCGTTGAGTAAAGAATCCGATGACGCCAGTAAAAAACGGCTGGAAATGCTCAATACCGAATTAGAGCAGAAAGAGCGTGAGTACTCTGAACTGGAAGAAGAGTGGAAAGCTGAAAAAGCCTCACTGACTGGGACTCAGAATATTAAGACTGAGTTGGAACAGGCCAAAATTACCTTAGAACAGGCTCGACGTGTGGGTGACTTGGCTCGGATGTCAGAACTTCAGTACGGTAAAATCCCTGAGTTGGAAAAACAGCTAGCGGCAGCCAATGCGCTGGAAGGGAAAACCATGAAGTTGCTGCGCAATCGTGTCACTGAGGTTGAGATTGCTGATGTCCTGGCGCGCTGGACGGGTATTCCGGTATCACGCATGCTGGAAAGTGAGCGCGATAAATTGCTGCGCATGGAACAGGATCTACATAAACGCGTGATTGGGCAGGATGAAGCGGTTGAAGCCGTATCCAATGCTATCCGCCGTAGTCGTGCTGGGTTATCAGATCCGAACCGCCCAATTGGTTCCTTCTTATTCTTAGGGCCAACAGGGGTTGGTAAAACTGAATTATGTAAAGCATTGGCCACGTTCTTGTTCGACAGCGACGATGCCATGGTGCGTATTGATATGTCAGAGTTTATGGAGAAACATTCCGTATCTCGGCTGGTTGGTGCACCTCCAGGCTACGTGGGTTATGAAGAAGGCGGTTACCTGACAGAAGCGGTGCGCCGTCGCCCTTATTCTGTCATTTTGCTGGATGAGGTAGAAAAAGCGCATCCGGATGTATTCAACATTCTTTTACAGGTGTTGGATGACGGGCGTTTGACTGACGGGCAGGGTAGAACAGTCGACTTCCGTAATACGGTGGTCATCATGACCTCTAACCTCGGTTCTGATCTGATTCAGGAACGTTTCGGTGAAAGAAGTTATGGCGAAATGAAGGAAATGGTGATGGAAGTTGTCACTCACCACTTCCGCCCTGAATTTATCAACCGTATAGATGAGGTTGTTGTCTTCCATCCACTGGGCCGAGCGCATCTGGCTTCAATTGCCAGTATCCAACTGGAGCGCCTGTACAAACGGCTGGAAGAGCGTGGCTATCAGGTCACTATCACTCAGCCTGCGTTGGAGTTCTTGGGTGAGACTGGTTTCGATCCTGTTTATGGTGCGCGGCCATTGAAACGCGCAATCCAGCAGGAAATCGAGAATCCACTGGCGCAACAGATACTTTCCGGCAAATTAATACCGGGAGTCCCTGTTACGCTTGATGTGGAAAATGGGCATATCATTGCCAAACAGTAATGGTAAATCCTTGAGGGGGCGAGAAATCGTCCCCTTTTTGTTGTCTTTTTCACCGCATTTCGTGTTTTTGCCGCATTAGTGAGCGGTTGAAAAGTTTTTTGAAATTAGGGGTTGCAGGCTGCCAGGAACTCCCTATAATGCGCCTCCACTGACCGGGAACAACGAAACACACTTCGCCGGGTCAGGAAAAGAAATGATTGAGTTTGACTTCGAAAGAAACCAAATAAACTCTTGACTCTTCAGCGGGAAAGCGTATTATCTGCCTCCCGCGTTACCGTAAGATTCGCCGCAAGGCAAACGGGTAACGAACGCTCTTTAACAATTTATCAGACAATCTGTGTGGGCACTCGCAAGACGATATCGACGCCTGTTTCGGCAGGCAGAAGAAATATCAAAGTCTTGAAGAGTGACCAAAGCAGTACACATTTGAACTTCGGTTCGAATGCATATTTGCAGAAAGTAATCTTTGAGCATCGCTATGTTAACTCATAGCAAATCAAACAAATCTTAAATTGAAGAGTTTGATCATGGCTCAGATTGAACGCTGGCGGCAGGCCTAACACATGCAAGTCGAGCGGCAGCGGGAAGTAGTTTACTACTTTGCCGGCGAGCGGCGGACGGGTGAGTAATGTCTGGGAAACTGCCTGATGGAGGGGGATAACTACTGGAAACGGTAGCTAATACCGCATAACCTCGCAAGAGCAAAGTGGGGGACCTTCGGGCCTCACGCCATCGGATGTGCCCAGATGGGATTAGCTAGTAGGTGGGGTAATGGCTCACCTAGGCGACGATCCCTAGCTGGTCTGAGAGGATGACCAGCCACACTGGAACTGAGACACGGTCCAGACTCCTACGGGAGGCAGCAGTGGGGAATATTGCACAATGGGCGCAAGCCTGATGCAGCCATGCCGCGTGTGTGAAGAAGGCCTTCGGGTTGTAAAGCACTTTCAGCGAGGAGGAAGGCAGTCGTGTTAATAGCACGATTGATTGACGTTACTCGCAGAAGAAGCACCGGCTAACTCCGTGCCAGCAGCCGCGGTAATACGGAGGGTGCAAGCGTTAATCGGAATTACTGGGCGTAAAGCGCACGCAGGCGGTTTGTTAAGTCAGATGTGAAATCCCCGCGCTTAACGTGGGAACTGCATTTGAAACTGGCAAGCTAGAGTCTTGTAGAGGGGGGTAGAATTCCAGGTGTAGCGGTGAAATGCGTAGAGATCTGGAGGAATACCGGTGGCGAAGGCGGCCCCCTGGACAAAGACTGACGCTCAGGTGCGAAAGCGTGGGGAGCAAACAGGATTAGATACCCTGGTAGTCCACGCTGTAAACGATGTCGACTTGGAGGTTGTGCCCTTGAGGCGTGGCTTCCGGAGCTAACGCGTTAAGTCGACCGCCTGGGGAGTACGGCCGCAAGGTTAAAACTCAAATGAATTGACGGGGGCCCGCACAAGCGGTGGAGCATGTGGTTTAATTCGATGCAACGCGAAGAACCTTACCTACTCTTGACATCCACGGAATTTAGCAGAGATGCTTTAGTGCCTTCGGGAACCGTGAGACAGGTGCTGCATGGCTGTCGTCAGCTCGTGTTGTGAAATGTTGGGTTAAGTCCCGCAACGAGCGCAACCCTTATCCTTTGTTGCCAGCACGTAATGGTGGGAACTCAAGGGAGACTGCCGGTGACAAACCGGAGGAAGGTGGGGATGACGTCAAGTCATCATGGCCCTTACGAGTAGGGCTACACACGTGCTACAATGGCAGATACAAAGTGAAGCGAACTCGCGAGAGCAAGCGGACCACATAAAGTCTGTCGTAGTCCGGATTGGAGTCTGCAACTCGACTCCATGAAGTCGGAATCGCTAGTAATCGTAGATCAGAATGCTACGGTGAATACGTTCCCGGGCCTTGTACACACCGCCCGTCACACCATGGGAGTGGGTTGCAAAAGAAGTAGGTAGCTTAACCTTCGGGAGGGCGCTTACCACTTTGTGATTCATGACTGGGGTGAAGTCGTAACAAGGTAACCGTAGGGGAACCTGCGGTTGGATCACCTCCTTACCTAACGATACGCATTGCGTAGTGTCCACACAGATTGTCTGATGAATGTAAATGAGCAAGAGCACCTGTTGATGAGGGTGATGATTGTGTAATAAGACCTCGGCATCGAGTTTTTACTGCATCAGTCGTTCGAATGTGTCACCACATTCTCACCTTTACACAAAAATACTGAATCCATGATTCAGTAGCAATTTTTGTGTCCCCATCGTCTAGAGGCCTAGGACACTGCCCTTTCACGGCTGTAACAGGGGTTCGAATCCCCTTGGGGACGCCACTCCGATAATGTGTGAAAGACATTATCAACTGAATATCTTAAAGATGACTTTAACAAGTCGTGTTTAAGATATTGCTCTTTAACAATCTGGAACAAGCTGAAAATTGAAACAATACAGCTGAAACTTATCTCTCCGTAGAGGTACTGAGATAAGGATTACCCTGTATTAGAGTCTCTCAAATAATCGCAATGCCAATGTGTATTCTGATGAAGAGAGTCGCGTGAGCTAAGTGAAGGCAAGGCGTACGGCACAGAGGAAGCGGAGTGAACTGCATGTTCATGAGCATTCCGAGTACCGCACAACGCTGTATTCACGACGCGCAACCGACTTGAACATAAGAAACATTTTTGGGTTGTGAGGTTAAGCGACTAAGCGTACACGGTGGATGCCTAGGCAGTCAGAGGCGATGAAGGGCGTGCTAATCTGCGAAAAGCGTCGGTAAGGTGATATGAACCGTTATAACCGACGATACCCGAATGGGGAAACCCAGTGCAATTCGTTGCACTATTGCATGGTGAATACATAGCCATGCAAGGCGAACCGGGGGAACTGAAACATCTAAGTACCCCGAGGAAAAGAAATCAACCGAGATTCCCCCAGTAGCGGCGAGCGAACGGGGAAGAGCCCAGAGTCTGAATCAGTTTGTGTGTTAGTGGAAGCGTCTGGAAAGTCGCACGGTACAGGGTGATAGTCCCGTACACCAAAACACGCATTCTGTGAACTCGATGAGTAGGGCGGGACACGTGACATCCTGTCTGAATATGGGGGGACCATCCTCCAAGGCTAAATACTCCTGACTGACCGATAGTGAACCAGTACCGTGAGGGAAAGGCGAAAAGAACCCCGGCGAGGGGAGTGAAATAGAACCTGAAACCGTGTACGTACAAGCAGTGGGAGCCTACTAGTTGGGTGACTGCGTACCTTTTGTATAATGGGTCAGCGACTTATATTTTGTAGCAAGGTTAACCGAATAGGGGAGCCGTAGGGAAACCGAGTCTTAACTGGGCGTCTAGTTGCAAGGTATAGACCCGAAACCCGGTGATCTAGCCATGGGCAGGTTGAAGGTTGGGTAACACTAACTGGAGGACCGAACCGACTAATGTTGAAAAATTAGCGGATGACTTGTGGCTGGGGGTGAAAGGCCAATCAAACCGGGAGATAGCTGGTTCTCCCCGAAAGCTATTTAGGTAGCGCCTCGTGAACTCATCTTCGGGGGTAGAGCACTGTTTCGGCTAGGGGGTCATCCCGACTTACCAAACCGATGCAAACTCCGAATACCGAAGAATGTTATCACGGGAGACACACGGCGGGTGCTAACGTCCGTCGTGAAGAGGGAAACAACCCAGACCGCCAGCTAAGGTCCCAAAGTCATGGTTAAGTGGGAAACGATGTGGGAAGGCACAGACAGCCAGGATGTTGGCTTAGAAGCAGCCATCATTTAAAGAAAGCGTAATAGCTCACTGGTCGAGTCGGCCTGCGCGGAAGATGTAACGGGGCTAAACCATGCACCGAAGCTGCGGCAGCGACGCTTAGGCGTTGTTGGGTAGGGGAGCGTTCTGTAAGCCGTTGAAGGTGACCTGTGAGGGTTGCTGGAGGTATCAGAAGTGCGAATGCTGACATAAGTAACGATAATGCGGGTGAAAAACCCGCACGCCGGAAGACCAAGGGTTCCTGTCCAACGTTAATCGGGGCAGGGTGAGTCGACCCCTAAGGCGAGGCCGAAAGGCGTAGTCGATGGGAAACAGGTTAATATTCCTGTACTTGGTGTTACTGCGAAGGGGGACGGAGAAGGCTAGGCTAGCCGGGCGACGGTTGTCCCGGTTTAAGCATGTAGGCGGAGCGACTTGGTAAATCCGGTTGCTTATCAACGCTGAGGTGTGATGACGAGTCACTACGGTGATGAAGTAGTTGATGCCAAGCTTCCAGGAAAAGCCTCTAAGCATCAGGTAACATTAAATCGTACCCCAAACCGACACAGGTGGTCAGGTAGAGAATACTCAGGCGCTTGAGAGAACTCGGGTGAAGGAACTAGGCAAAATGGTGCCGTAACTTCGGGAGAAGGCACGCTGGCGTTAGGTAATGGGACTTGCTCCCGGCGCCGAAGCCAGTCGCAGATACCAGCTGGCTGCAACTGTTTAATAAAAACACAGCACTGTGCAAACACGAAAGTGGACGTATACGGTGTGACGCCTGCCCGGTGCTGGAAGGTTAATTGATGGGGTCAGCCGCAAGGCGAAGCTCTTGATCGAAGCCCCAGTAAACGGCGGCCGTAACTATAACGGTCCTAAGGTAGCGAAATTCCTTGTCGGGTAAGTTCCGACCTGCACGAATGGCGTAATGATGGCCAGGCTGTCTCCACCCGAGACTCAGTGAAATTGAACTCGCTGTGAAGATGCAGTGTACCCGCGGCAAGACGGAAAGACCCCGTGAACCTTTACTATAGCTTGACACTGAACATTGAGCCTTGATGTGTAGGATAGGTGGGAGGCATTGAAGTGTGGACGCCAGTCTGCATGGAGCCAACCTTGAAATACCACCCTTTAATGTTTGATGTTCTAACTCGGCCCCATAATCTGGGGTGAGGACAGTGTCTGGTGGGTAGTTTGACTGGGGCGGTCTCCTCCCAAAGAGTAACGGAGGAGCACGAAGGTTAGCTAATCACGGTCGGACATCGTGAGGTTAGTGCAAAGGCATAAGCTAGCTTGACTGCGAGAGTGACGGCTCGAGCAGGTACGAAAGTAGGTCTTAGTGATCCGGTGGTTCTGAATGGAAGGGCCATCGCTCAACGGATAAAAGGTACTCCGGGGATAACAGGCTGATACCGCCCAAGAGTTCATATCGACGGCGGTGTTTGGCACCTCGATGTCGGCTCATCACATCCTGGGGCTGAAGTAGGTCCCAAGGGTATGGCTGTTCGCCATTTAAAGTGGTACGCGAGCTGGGTTTAGAACGTCGTGAGACAGTTCGGTCCCTATCTGCCGTGGGCGTTGGAAGATTGAGAGGGGCTGCTCCTAGTACGAGAGGACCGGAGTGGACGAATCACTGGTGTTCGGGTTGTCATGCCAATGGCATTGCCCGGTAGCTAAATTCGGAAGAGATAACCGCTGAAAGCATCTAAGCGGGAAACTTGCCTCGAGATGAGTCTTCCCTGGGGCTTTAAGCCCCCTGAAGGAACGTTTAAGACTAAGACGTTGATAGGCTGGGTGTGTAAGTGCAGCGATGCATTGAGCTAACCAGTACTAATGATCCGTGAGGCTTAACCTTACAACACCAAAGGTGTTTTGTGTTTGAGAGAGATTTTCAGCGAAGTTCCGAGATTGGATTGGCTGGCTGTGCAGGGAACTGTGTAGCGGGTTAATTAAAACAGAATTTGCCTGGCGGCCATAGCACGGTGGCACCACCTGAACCCATGCCGAACTCAGAAGTGAAACGCCGTAGCGCCGATGGTAGTGTGGGGTCTCCCCATGCGAGAGTAGGACACTGCCAGGCATCAAACACGCGTTATCAGAGTGACATCTGGTAAACGGACAAAATCGCCATGAGCGGTTTTGCACAGCGAGGAGCGCTGGTCCTGTAAAGGATAAGTATCAGGAAGATACACGTAAAAGAATCGGTGGAGCGGTAGTTCAGTTGGTTAGAATACCTGCCTGTCACGCAGGGGGTCGCGGGTTCGAGCCCCGTCCGTTCCGCCACTTATTGCAAATCCCTGGATCATAGATCCAGGGATTTTTGCATTACATTTTTTAAAAATCTTCGATCTACCAGATGTATTCTCCGATAAAGATCCATTATCACTCTCTTACTACAATATTCATGCCCAAGACTTTTACCCTTAGTATGATTTCATTTCTAATTTTACTGGTGGTTAGTTAGTACAGGTTTAAATAAAGAGAGTGATTTGGTCCTGTCCAAAGTAGCCAAGATACAGGTGGAAATGTGAGGATATGGGCTTATCATCGGGGTATTAGGCCCCCTGGCTGAGGGCTTAATGTTATGCGGGTTCTTTACGGCAAATTAATAATGTATGCCCAATACCAAGACCATCAATATCTTTCTCAACATAGAATCCAGCAGCGGATAAGCATTGGTAAAAAATATCTGAATGATAGAAGCGACTATTCCCGTTAGCCATACATGTAAAATAAAGGGATGAAGCATTTAGACTAAACGCACCTGCTTCGAATTGTTGTCTATCCCAGAAAATCTCCATAATGCATACGTAGCTATCGGGTTTCATCGCGCGGTGAATAAGCTTTAGAATATGTACAATTCTTTCTTCGCTGAAACAGTCTAGAAATTGGCTCATCCACCAAACATCGGCTTCCCTAGGTAATTTATCTGCCAGTAACAGATCTACGGGATACGAACTAATACGATCGCTATAACCTTTGCTTTTGACGTTCTCGTTGGCTAAGACTAACTGTTGTGGCAAATCCAGCAATGTTATTTTCACATCAGGGTCATAGGCCGCACACTGTAAAGCCCACTTACCAGTATTGGCACCAATGTCATATATATGTTTTGGTTCAAGATCAAAAATAGTTTTGAGCGCAAGTTGGAATGCATTATCAGAATAAAAGTGGTCAAAGGCGAACCAACTTTCACGGGCGGCAGTAGGTAGTTCACTCAGGGCAGGATAAATCGTAGGCCATTCACCAAACACGGATAGTCCAGCGGGTTTGCCTGTCGCCAGGGCTTCTTTTAAATTAAATAATCCTTGGTAACAAACGTCCTGTGTGAAGTCCATATTTACGCGGGTCATTTGATCATGCAATAAGTAGTGGCCGACCTTGCCCAAATAAAATCGCTTCTCCTGCTGGTAGAGGATATTGCCACTAAGTCCCATATCAAGCAGAATGCTGATTGCGTATCGACTTAGTGGGCTATTAGCTTCAAGTTCATCCAGCGTAATGCCCTTTTTACCTGATTCATCTAATGCGGCTAGAATGCCTGATTCCCTCAGGTTAAGCGCTGCTTGAAATAGCATAGGGGCAAAAGCTATTTTCTGAGCTTCAGTGATTGCCGCTAAAGCACTCATTTTGTCTTTATCATATCCGTAGCGCAAACTTACGTCCTCGTAATTCAGCTAATAGCTCACCATTCAGTGTTACTTACAGAGAATAGTGAGCATGAATTTCAAACAACTATTTGTTATATAACGTTTTTATGGTGGTTACCGATTCAACTGAATCTGAATGTCTTTATTCAAGTTAGCGATCCAACGATTATATTTTGAATGTATCTTTCCATTTTTGGCATCCATATTAGTACTGCCAATATATTTCATTTGATAATAATTAGCATTATAACTAATTTTAATTTCAACGGTGTGGCCGCGATTTATTAGTTTTCCGTTAATCACACCCTCAGAGGCAGGCATCATTACCCAACCACGATTTATCCCACCCGCTATAATTGCTTTTTGTACTTCTGATGTTGTGTGACTCCCGATTACTGTTTGACTCACGTTTTGGATAGGTGTTGTACTTGAACATCCAGCAATAAATACAAACCCGATTAAAAGTGCTTTGAATAGTTTCATGGTGATCCAGTTAATAGTTTTTATGTTAGTCCACAAGAGGGATGACGAAATTTTATTGTACAGCAAAGATAAAATACTCTGACTTACTCTAATACACAATGTTCATATGTTTACTTATTTTACCTATATTTAGTTTTCTTTAAATAAATGTAAAATCCATACTGTAATTTCTTCCCATTACATGTTCTTAGTTTTAGATAAATTAACTAAGAGTTTTGCTAAAGAATTTTAAAATAATGCCGATATATAAAATATTTTTCTTTTTAATTTTTTAATATTCCACGGGTTAGTGGCAGATATTTCAATAAATACTTAATGAATAAAGTTTTTAAATGCTTTTTGTCTAAAAATAGAATAAATTATCTCGCTTTGCTACTTGGGAAGTTCTGATATTGTGGCTCATTCATTAAATGTATTGAACTGGTGTGCTTTAGCTCCTGGTATGGAATCGCAGGAGCATTGGCATGTCTGGGCGCGTGAGGGTGAACTCCGCACTCGATGGCAGGGGGACTTACCCAAGTCAGCGCATATACCGATGATGTCAGCCAGGAGAATGAGCTCTGGGAGCCGCCTGGCAGTGGATGCAGGGCTTTCGATATTACAGAAGGCAACCGCTGATATGGCGATATTTACCAGTCGTCATGGAGAGTTAGAACGGACGTATAAGATATTGCAGTCTCTCCATTATCAGCAGGATATTTCGCCAACAGATTTTGCTATGTCAGTGCATAATACTGCCTCTGGATGGTTAACGATCACTGCAAACGATACAATGCCGGTGACGTCAGTTGCGGCTGGAATCGACAGCTTTCAGCAAGGTATTGTCGAAGCCATGGGGATGCTCGCTTGCGGTGCTGAACGTGTGTTACTGGTCGATTTTGACGGAGTTATGCCTGATTTCTATCATTCTCAGACTTCTCCAATAGGGTTACCTTATGCCTTGGCATTACTGTTATCTACCGGTGATGATTTACGGTGTGAATGTACTCCTGCGGTGAATGTTAATAATTCTGAATTACCTCAAGGGCTTAATTTCCTACGTCATTGGTTAAGTGAAAAATCTTCTTTCATTATACAAGGCTTACATAATAATTGGTACTGGAGTCAATGATGGACCGTTCCCTTGCAGTACTAACAGTGTCTCAACCTTCTTCTTGGTTAAATCGAGCATGGCGAGTGGTTGCAACCGGTTTTTGCTTTGCGCTTTTTGGTTTAGGAGGGCTGATATTATCTATTTTATGGTTCTCATCTCTTCGTCTAATGGTTCGTTCTGAAGTGGTACGCAACCAGATCACCCAGCAGAGTATTCGTTATAGTTTTCAGCTGTTCCTGCGTATAGCCAGATTTCTCGGTGTTTTTGATTATCAAATAGAAAATAATGAACTGTTGTCTGAAGACTCAGGGTGCCTGATTGTTGCTAACCATCCAAGTTTACTAGATTATGTACTGCTGGCCGCACATATGCCAAAGTGTGATTGTATTGTTAAAGAAGCATTGCTAAATAATATATTTGTTTCTGGCGTCATTAAGGCTGCCGGTTATTTGGTTAATGCTGAGTCAGATAAATTATTAGCGCACTGTAAGGCGCGTTTAGAACGTGGTGGTAGCATTCTTATATTTCCTGAAGGGACCAGAACGACTGCGGGCTGTGGGCTGAGTTTACAGCGAGGCGCTGCAAATATTGCATTACATAGTGGCTGTGATATTCGTGTTGTATATATTGATTGCAATCCACCGATGCTGACGAAAGAACTTAAATGGTATAATATTCCGCCGGTAAAACCTCAGTTTAATATTATTGTTGAAAATAAAATCAATAGTAATGACTTTATTCACGATAGTGACTTGTCGTTAGCGCTTGCTGCAAGACGACTCACTAAGTATTTAACCTGTGCACTGATGCCTGAATCTAAGAGAAAGAGTTAATGGAATTACTGAGTAGTGAGATTAAACAGCTAATTATTGATGCCCTAAATCTGGAAGGAATGTCAGTGGATGATATTGATTCACAGGCAGCATTATTTGGTGATGGTTTAGGTCTGGATTCAATCGATGCGCTAGAACTTGGATTAGCACTAAAAAACCGGTATAGCGTTGTACTTTCTGCGGAGAGTAAAGATATGCGACAGCACTTTTATTCGGTAGAAACGCTTGCGAAATTTATTTCTGAGCAGCGTAACTAACAGGATTTTATAATAATGGAAAAACAAGAAATATATCAGCATGTTACATCTCTTTTGGTTAAGCTTTTTGAAATTAATGAAGCTGATATTAAACCAGAGTCACGGCTCTATGAAGAATTAGAATTGGACAGTATTGATGCAGTCGATCTGGTTGTACATTTGCAGAAAGCAACGGGCAAAAAGATAATGCCGGAAATGTTCAAATCCGTTCGAACTGTCCAAGATATTGTCGATGCTGTCGATAATTTATTAAACACCCAGTCATAAACGGTGAAATCAGGTGACCGCTAATCAAAAAGATTTATTCATTAGTCGCCTGACTGTTTTGCTCAAAATTTCCACGGTTATTGCACTAACGGCCTATCCACTTGCGGTATGGTTTGGTTTGGCGCGCTGGGGAATGCAGGTATTAGCACCAATATTGTTGGTGATGTTCACATTGCGGCTTTTTGTCGTGCGCAGCAAGATTAAACAGCAACTTTGGCTAGGTAAAGCGTTAGCACTCGCTGGTATTACTCTGTCTTTGGCAAGTTGGTTTTTAGGGAAGGCACAGTGGTTGCTATTTTATCCGGTGGTAGTAAACCTCCTTTTACTGACGCTGTTTACTTATTCTTTGTTTTGCCCCCCAGCCATTATTGAAAGATTGGCAAGGCTGACTGAGCCTGAGTTGTCACCTCACGCAGTGGCTTATACCCGAAAAGTGACACAGGTATGGTGTGGTTTTTTTGCAGTAAATGGCACGATTGCGCTGGCGACCTGTTTGTACGGCAATATGCATTTATGGGTTTTATATAACGGCGGCGTGAGCTATTTACTTATTGGTTCTTTGATGGGTCTGGAATGGATAATCAGGAAAAGAGTTCAACCACAATAAATCTGCCCATGGCGAATTGGCTGGATCATTCTCGCGATGATGCTTTAGTTATCGCTATTTGCGGTACCAAGGTTATCACCTTGAATCAATTCAGGTGTGATGTTGCCTGTCTATCTCATAAAATGGCTATTTCACCTAATGAGCGCTGGGCGCTGTGTTTTGAAAACAGTTATTGGTTTACCGTCGCATTGCTGGCTACGCTGTATTGCCAAAGAACACCGGTTATTTTCGGTCATTTGCGTGAAGCGGTGCTCAAAGAGCAACAGCATGAGTTCGATGGAATTCTGACAGACCAATTACTGAATCTTGATTGCCCGAACATCACGCTAGCTGGTCATGTATCTATTGATACAACTTATCCTCCACTGCCTGACTGGTCTTCCAATGGTTCATTGATCCTTTTCACGTCGGGTTCTACTGGCGCGCCCAAGGCCGTCGTCAAATCGGTTGCGAGTCTGGACATTGAAAGCCAATGGCTAGCTGCGCAATGGGAACCGTACTTTGATAGCAATAAGCATCTATTATTCGTTGCCTCTGTTTCTCATCAGCATTTGTATGGGCTGACTTTTCGGATATTTTTGCCTCTTTCGTTGGGTATTCCCTTTCAGGCTGAGTTGGTTAGTTACCATGAGCAACTCCAGTTACTGTCTGAATTTTGCTCACCTATCTTTATTAGCAGCCCTGCATTTTTGAAGCGACTAGACACGAAGTTACGGCCAGTTTTGTGTCAACAGATCTTTTCTGCTGGCGGCCCGCTTAATTTTCACGAGGCCCAATCTACCCTGAATGCTCTAGGCATATTACCAATCGAGATTTATGGTGCGACCGAAACCGGCCTTCTCGCTTATCGCCAGCAGTTACAACCGCAACAAGCGTGGCAATTTTTTGTGGGTGTCACTCTGGATATCAATAGCGACAATACTTTTACCGTTTATTCAGCCCTGATACCTGAGTCAACGGGAGTGCCAATGAGCGATATTATTGAGCTGTCTGATAACGGACAGTATTTTCATTTGATGGGGCGTCAAGATCGCATCGTTAAAATAGAAGAAAAGCGTGTTTCGCTCACGGAAATAGAACAACGACTCATTTCACTGCCTGATATTGCAGATGCAACGGTATTGGTCTTAACCCAAAACGAAAGAGTGAATATCGCCGCAGTTGTGGTGTTAACTGACGCCGGAGAAGCTCATTTTTCTGCGGTACCAATGGGGGTTTTTGCGCATTATTTGCGTAGTGCTTTACGCCATTGGCTTGAGCCGGTCTCGCTTCCTCGCCGTTTACGTGTGATTGATGTTATACCGGTGAACCCGCAGGGAAAGCGTGATTATGCACGGCTACAGGAGTTATTTTTATGATGTTACCCGTTGTCATCAGTCAGCAAGTAACAGGCGATCACACTGCTAATATCGATCTCTTATTACCTGCTGATTTGTTGTGGTTTAGAGGTCATTTCCCTAACTGTCCAATATTACCTGGCGTGGCCCAAATTAATTGGGTTATTCACTTTTCCAATCAGTTATTAGGTCCATTGCCGGTGGTAAAAAGCATTGATGTCGTCAAATTCCAGCGGCCTCTTATGCCGGAAAACAATGTGACATTAGTGCTTAATTGGGAACATATGAATCATAAACTGATATTTAAATACCTTGTCCACGGCGAAATAACGGCCAGTAGTGGAAAGATAACCTTATGTCAGTAACCGCTTTCACGCCGTGCGTGGTTATCCCCTGTTTCAATCATGGTCACACCATGATGCACGTTTTATCTCAGCTCGCAGTGTACCAACTTCCTTGTCTGATAATCGATGATGGTAGTGATATTTATACCGCAAATGAGTTAACGCGCCTGGCGGCGAAATATCCTTGGGTGAGGTTGATAATACACCCCGAAAATCAGGGGAAGGGCCATGCGGTACTGAATGGATTGGCAATAGCGCAAGAGCAGGGTTACAGCCACGGTTTGCAAGTTGATGCAGATGGTCAGCATCAGCTATCGGATATCCCGATCATGCTGGCAGAAGCGGAAAAACATCCCCATTGCCTAATCTCAGGGCGGCCGGTTTATGATAAGTCAGTGCCGAAGGCGAGGCTTTATGGCCGCTATATCACGCATTTTTGGGTATGGATTGAAACCTTATCTTTATCGCTGAAGGACAGCATGTGCGGTTTTCGTGTTTATCCCATTGCGGAAACACTGGCTTTAGCTGCTCATCACCCATTGGGCGTGCGGATGGATTTTGATACTGAAGTGATGGTGAGATTATATTGGCGGGGGACGGAGAGCCGTTTCTTGCCAACACGAGTCACTTATCCTGAAGAAGGTATTTCGCATTTTGATGCATTGTACGACAATTTGCGTATTTCCTGGATGCACACACGCTTGTTTTTTGGCATGTTGCCGCGTATTCCTGCGTTACTGAAACGTAACTTGCAAAAGCCCGAACACCACTGGTCTCAAACGAAAGAACGTCGTGGGGTGTGGGGAATGCGTTTAATGTTACGCAGTTACAAAGTGTTGGGGCGTACTGCTTTTAATCTGATGTTATACCCCGTTATAGGCTATTTTTGGCTCACCGGCCAGCGTCAACGTCAGGCGTCAAACTGCTATTTACAACGGCTGACCACTTTCGCTAAGCAGCGAAATCATCCCTTACCGGCATCTTTAAACAGTTTTCGCCATTTCATGCGATTCGGTGAGTCTATGCTCGATAAATTGGCGAGCTGGCAAGGGGATCTTGTGGTTGGCAAAAATGTGGTTTTGGTCGGTCGTGAACGCTGTGAAGCGCAAATTTCCAGCCGTCAGGGGGCGCTAATTCTGGCATCACATCTAGGGGATATTGAGTCTTGTCGTGCTTTAGCTGAGTTATCTGGCGGTGTGAAAGTGAATGCATTGGTCTTCACCCATCACGCGGCCCGTTTTAATCAGATAATGCAGGAGATTAATCCAAACGCATTGATTAACCTCATTCAGGTGACATCCATTGGGCCGGATACCGCCATTTTATTGCGACAAAAGCTGGATGAAGGTGAATGGGTGGCGATTGTCGGTGACAGGACCTCAGCCAGCCCTTATCAACGAGATAACCAGCCCAGAGTCATCTGGAGTTCATTTTTAGGTCACCCTGCGCCATTCCCTGTCGGGCCTTTTGCCTTGGCTTGTGCATTACGTTGTCCGGTATTTTTGATGTTCGGTTTAAGGCTCTCCGAACAACGGCGGCAGGCTGCGTCCATTGGTCCCTGTGACCAGGTATCTTCTGCCCGATTGCATGTTTATTTCGAGCCTTTCGCCGATCCATTGGTCTTACCGCGAGCAGATCGTCAGTTCGCTCTGCAACAGGCGGTGGATCGTTATGCCGCCCGTCTGGAGTATTACAGTTTATTAGCGCCACTTGACTGGTTTAATTTTTATGATTTTTGGCACTTAAACGATGAAAAGCCAAACCAAGGAAATCCGTGACATGAATTTACCCGATGACCCACGTTTTACTACCCGGATAGTCCACAATATCCCTTTCCATGATATCGACCCGATGGGGGTAGTGTGGCACGGCAATTATTTCCGTTATTTTGAAATTGCGCGTGAAACATTACTAAATCAAATTGGTTATGGTTACCGTGCGATGGAGGCTTCAGGCTACGTGTGGCCAATAGTTGACACCCGAGTGAAATATATTGCTCCGCTTGAATTCGAACAGCGTATTCATATTTGCGCGGCCATCGAAGAATATGAAAATCGCTTACGTATCGGTTACCAGATTTATGATGCAGCCAGCGGCAAACGCATGACGACCGGATACACCATTCAGGTGGCGGTTAAGGCATCAACAAAAGAAATGAGTTTTGTTTCTCCACCGGTGTTGCTGGAAAAGATGGGTATTGCCTTATGAAGTCTATTTTGACGGCGATATTATTCTGCCTGTGTGCCAGTGCTCATGCGGTAACACTCTCATCACTGCAACAACGTTTCAGTGAGCAACCGGTATTGCGTGCCGAATTTGAGCAACAGCGCAGTATTAGCGGTATGGATAAGCCTTTAAAATCAAATGGTAAATTGCTTATTTCTCGCGAGAAAGGGCTGTGGTGGTCACAGCAACAACCTTTTGCTCTGACGCTGTTGTTAGATGATAAACGTATGGTGCAAACCATGACCGGTCAGCCTGCGCAAGTGATTACGGCCGACAGTAATCCGCAAATGTTCCAGTTTAATCACTTATTAACGGCGCTGTTCCATGCCGACACGGCGGTTTTGCAACAAAACTTTAGCTTAACCTTTACTGACAGCGGCCAGGATCGTTGGGTGTTAGTGCTTACGCCGAAAACAACACCATTGGATAAATTGTTTAAAACCATTACGTTGCACGGTCAATACTTTCTGGAAACCATTGATATAGAAGATATGCAGGGAGATGGAACTCACATCCGTTTTTTCAACCAATTAACTGAACCTAAGACTTTGAGCCATGCCGAACAGCAGCTTTTTGCGTACTGATTGCCACCGGAAACTGGCTATCGGCTGGTTATTCATCTGTTTGCTACTACTGGCAACATTACTCTGGCTGATTCCCCGTAGCCAGATTAATAGCAGTGTCCTGGCGTTGTTGCCTAAACAGACATTGACGGGCGTTCCTGCCGAATTGACCGAAGGTTTTAGCCAACGCCTTGATCGTCAGTTAGTCTGGCTGGTTAGCCCTGCCACCGATGAATTGGCTCCGGTGAACTGGTGGTTGCAGCAGTTACAAGCAATGCCAGCACTGCATCAGGTCAGTGGTGAAATGACAGCCAAACGCCTACAAGAGTGGGGTGCTTTTTTCTTTCAGCACCGCAATGTACTGCTTGATGATGCGACTCGTCTGCGATTAAGCCAGGGGGGAGATGCGCAGGCACAGTGGATACTCGGGCAGGCGTACTCGGCGTTTGCTGGGGTGAGTGGTAAAGAATTGCAGTATGACCCCTTGCTGCTGGTGCGTGGTTCACAGTTGGCGCAACAGCAAAACAGTGGAACATTAAGTCTCAATAAAGGATGGCTGGTGGCGAAAGATAGCCACGGGCGGCAATGGTATTTGATCCACGGAGAGTTACGCGCTTCATCTTATGATATGGCCAGCGCGCGTAATACCGTCGCGGCTTTAGCTGAGTTAAAGCAGCAGCTTCAGCAGCGCTGGCCCGGCACTGAAGTGCTGGAGCGTGGTACGATTTTTTACAGCAATTATGCCAGCCAGCAGGCTGAAAGTGATATCTCTACTATTGGTTTGATATCGATCGCCGGTGTTTTCCTGCTGATCTTTTTCATGTTTAAATCACTCTTGCCACTGGTTTTATGCCTGCTGTCGATAACCATCGGGGCATTGGCAGGCGCGGTTGCCACGTTACTGGCTTTTGGCGAAGTTCATGTAATGACACTGGTATTGAGTGCCAGTATTATCGGTATTTCAGCCGATTACACGCTTTATTACCTGACAGACCGCATGGCGCATGGCCGTCAGACAACACCGCTTGAGAGTTTGGTAAAACTCTTCCCTGCGCTGTCGCTGGCGCTGTTGACCACCGTAATCGCTTATTTGATTTTGCTTATCGCGCCGTTCCCCGGATTGCAGCAATTGGCTGTTTTTGCCGCCTCAGGGCTAACCGCCGCCTGTGTCACGGTGATGTGTTGGTACCCGATACTGGCTAAACGATTACCGGTTCGCCCGATACCCCGTCTAAAGCTTATTCATCTGTGGCTAAATCATTGGCAAACCAATCGAGTGCTGCGATTAGGGTTGCCCGCACTAATTATTTTGCTTATTATCAGTGGGTTAGCGGAACTACAGGTTAATGATGACATCAGTGAACTACAGGCGATGCCGCGTGAATTTCAGCAGCAGGAACAGCGTATCGCCGCGCTAACGGGGCAGCACAGTGATCAGAAATGGTTTGTTGTTTATGGTGATAATGCAGAGCAGGCTTTGCAGCGCTTAGAACAGTTCTCGCCACAGTTATCGCAGGCTAAAAAGGCCGGATGGATTGAGCGTTATCGCGTGTTGCCTCTGCCATCATTATTGCGGCAGCAGCAAAATCTAGCGTTACTTGAGCAAACTGCACCGGCCATTATCCAAACGCTGCAACAGGCCGGTGTTAGCGTTTCCTCGCCAGATTTGACGGCAGCGGGTAGTCAGGCGCGGTGGGTGGTTCCGTCACAGTGGCTTGACTCGGTTGTCAGTGAAGGCTGGCGACTATTGTGGCTCTCATTACCCGATGGGCGAACCGCGATGTTAGTGCCTGTAAGTGGCGTCAGTAATCCTACAGCTTTACAACAATTGGCGGCGTCGACAACGGGGGTGACCTGGGTTGACAGAAAAACTGAATTCAATGCGCTATTTTCTCTTTACCGTGCTTACTTATCATGGCTACTGCTGGTTTCAGTATTTGTTATTGCTGTAACTTATTGTTGGCGCTTGGGCCTGCGTCGCGGTGTGTATTGTGTGACTCCCACACTCCTTTCATTAGGCATGGGGCTGGCTGTACTGTCTCTGACCGGGCACTCATTGAACCTCTTCTCGCTACTGGCATTGATATTGGTGCTGGGTATTGGCATCAATTATACCCTGTTCTTCACCAACCCTCGCGGCACTCCCAGTACCTCAATGTTTGCCATTTTTATGGCGGTGTTCACCACTCAACTGACTTTCGGCATGTTGGTCTTCAGCCACACCCAAGCTATTAGTAGCTTTGGTATTGTGCTGAGTAGCGGTGTATTTACGGCCTTCTTATTAGCGCCTCTGGCGCTGCCCAAGCCCAAAGGAGAGCCCGCATGAGCTATAAACGCCGTGGGGTGTTATTTGTTTTAGCCTTATTGATGGTAGGGTGTGCCCATTCGCCAGACCAAACACAGCCTAAAGCCTGGCTTAAACCGGGGGTCAGGGTAGCTTTACCGTCACCGACGATCGCCGAACCAGTCAATCAGCAGCAGCTACTGACAGCAACTGCACAGGGAAAGCAGCAGTCATTATTAGTGCTACTTCATGCGGATGGGCAGCGCTTAACGTTGGTTGGGTTGTCACCGCTGGGCATCCGTTTATTCAAAGTTTCCTATGACCAACAAGGTATTCATCTAGAGCAAACCATGAAAATTGTTGGGTTACCTCCAGCAAACCAGGTACTTGCCGATATTATGTTGAGTTATTGGCCCATCGCCTCATGGCAGCCGCTATTGCCTGCAAATTGGCGGCTGGTGGATGAGGAGGATAAGCGCAGATTGTACGATGATAAGGGCCAAACAGTGACAGAGATTAGCTATCAAATGACAGGTGATATCCGTAAGCCAATAGCCATTGAGCAGTTTGTATTTCACTATCGTATTGCTATCCAAAATGTGGAGGGTTAACAGCGATGGTCTATTTCTCTGCGGTCGGGATGGTCAATGCGTTAGGCAATACACTGTCTGAGGTGAGCGAGAATCTCAGTACCGGGCAGGCTCCGGGAATGGCACCTCAGCAGGGCTGGCTTCTGGGGGATACACCGATTTGGCTCGGTGCAGTTAATGCTAAATTACCGCCAATACCTGAGCACCTTTTACTGCACAATAGTCGTAATAATCGTCTGTTACTGGCGGCGTTATCACAGATTCACTCTGCGGTTTCTGCATGTATCACTCGCTATGGTGCCTCCCGGCTTGCTGTGATTATGGGTACTAGCACCTCAGGTATTTTTGAAGGAGAGCGGGCGGTCAGGGAATATCAGCCTGCTGCGGGTGAGGAGGCGGAGCGCTTTCCGGCTGGATATGCTTATCAACAGCAAGAGTTAGGTGATCCCAGTATCTTCCTCTCCCGTTATTTAGGTCTGACCGGCCCGAGCTATACCGTCTCCACCGCGTGTTCTTCCAGCGTGCGGGCGATTATCAGTGGCAAGCGCCTGATTGATGCAGGCATCGTCGATGCTGCCATCGTCGGTGGTGCAGATAGTTTGTGTCGTATGCCAATCAATGGTTTTCACAGCCTTGAGTCATTGTCAGCGCAGCGTTGCACTCCTTTTGCCGCAGAGCGCAAGGGGATTAACGTGGGTGAGGCGGCGGCGCTCATTCTATTGTCGCGTGAGCCTGCGCCTGTCGCGTTGTTGGGCGTGGGGGAATCCTCCGATGCCTGGCATATGTCCGCTCCTCATCCTGAGGGGCATGGGGCGGAACAGGCGATTCGGATGGCATTAGGCCAGGCAGGAATGCAGCCGGCGGATGTGGGTTACATTAATCTGCATGGCACGGCAACCCGTTTAAATGATCAGATAGAATCACTAGTTGTTAATCGGGTCTTTGGCCATCAGACACCCTGTAGCTCAACGAAACATCTCACCGGCCATACCTTGGGAGCCGCTGGTGCTACTGAAGCGGCATTAAGCTGGCTGATGTTGAGTCATGCTTTGCCTTTGCCGGTTCAGGATTTTTCTCAAGGCGCGTGGGATACGACGTTAGCCAAGATAAATTTGGTCACCGGGCCGGCAAAACTCGGCGCACCGGTCATTTTGTCTAATTCATTCGCTTTTGGCGGTAACAATGCTTGTTTGATCTTAGGAGCTTGCTGATGGCGCATTCCGCTGAATATTACCTGCCACATCAATCACCGATGGTAATGTTGGATCAGGTCTATGCGGTAGGGGAAGAGGGCGCTGAATGCCGCGTTACCCTGAGTGAGGATGGCGTTCTTGCTCCTTTTCTTGATGCCCAAGGCTGCCTTCCCAACTGGTTTGCTATTGAGTTAATGGCGCAGACCATTGGCGTCTGGCGTGGTTGGCATGGCTTGGAGCAAGCAACCCAACCCACGATAGGGATGTTGCTTGGTGGGCGGGCTATCTGCTGTGAATTGGCGGTATTTCCGGCGGGCTGCGAGCTTCAGATCTGCGTTCATTTAATCCTACAAGATGAAAAAATTGGCAGTTTCGAGTGCGATATCAGTATTGCCGGGAAGCCAGTCGCTCGTGGCCGGTTAAATACCTATCAGCCAGATGCTGAAGAAATAAAAAAACTTACATTGGGGAATGGCGCATGAAGCGTTCTGTTTTAGTCACCGGGGCCAGTAAAGGGATAGGGCGTGCCATTGCACTGCGTCTGGCGGCGGATGGTTTTTTAGTGATTGTGCATTATCACCGTGATGCAACCGGTGCTGAGGCGACGCTGGCTCAGTTAACTGGCGCGGGTGGTGAAGGGCGTTTGCTCGGTTTTGATATCAGTGCGAGGCAGCAGTGTAAAGAGGTGCTGGAGCAGGATATTGACACTTATGGCGGCTACTATGGCGTGGTGAACAATGCCGGTATCACCCGCGATGGTGCTTTCCCGGCACTGACGCAAGAGGATTGGGATGGTGTCATTCATACCAATCTGGACAGTTTCTACAATGTTTTGCACCCCTGCGTGATGCCAATGATCGGCTTACGTAAAGGCGGGCGCATTATTGCGCTTTCCTCCGTTTCTGGTGTCGTGGGGAATCGCGGGCAGGTGAATTACAGTGCGGCTAAGGCGGGGGTTATCGGGGCTTGCAAGGCGTTGGCTCTGGAGTTGGCGAAACGCAAGATTACCGTGAATTGCATTGCACCGGGGTTGATTGATACTGGCATGATCAATATGGAACCTCCCGCGCTGGATGAAGCCATGCGCATGATCCCACTCAAACGGATGGGGGAAGCCGAAGAGGTGGCTGGATTAGCCAGCTATCTGATGTCAGATATTGCCGGTTATGTCACTCGACAGGTGATTTCAATCAATGGAGGAATGATATGAGCCGCAGGATGGTTGCCACCAAGAGAGTAGTGATTACTGGAATGAGCGGTGTCACCGCCTTTGGTAATAACTGGGCTGATATTGCAGCACGTATTTATGCTGGCCAAAACGCAGTGCAATATATGCCACAGTGGGAAGAGTATCAGGGGCTGAATACCCATTTAGGCGCGCCGATTAACGATTTTGTCATACCGGCACATTACACCCGTAAGCGTATCCGCTCGATGGGGCGAGTATCATTGTTGGCAACCCGCGCCACTGAGCTGGCTTTGGAGCAGTCAGGGCTGATAGGTGAGGAGGTGCTTACCAACGGTGATACCGGTATTGCCTATGGCTCTTCTACCGGCAGTACCAAGCCGGTGAGTGAATTTGCCACCATGCTGACTGAAAAGCACACCAACAACATTACCGGTACGACCTATGTTCAAATGATGCCGCATACGGCGGCGGTGAACGCCGGATTGTTTTTTGGTTTGCGTGGGCGGGTTATCCCGACGTCAAGTGCATGTACCTCAGGCAGTCAGGCCATCGGTTATGCCTATGAAGCTATCCGTCATGGTTATCAAACCGTGATGGTTGCAGGTGGTGCAGAAGAGTTATGCCCTTCAGAAGCCGCGGTATTTGATACCTTATTTGCGACCAGCCAGCTAAATAATTCACCAAACTTATCACCAAGGCCATTTGATCGTCAGCGTGATGGTTTGGTCATTGGCGAAGGGGCAGGCACGCTAATTCTGGAAGAGTTAGATCATGCCAAAGCCCGTGGAGCCACAATTTATGGCGAAATTATTGGTTTTTACACGAATTGCGACGCCAGCCATATTACTCAGCCGCAAAAAGAGACGATGCAAATCTGTATTGAAAAGGCGTTATTGAGTTCGGGCCTGTCTGCTGCTGACATTGGGTATATCAGTGCGCATGGCACCGCGACTGAACGCGGAGATATTGCAGAAAGTCAGGCTACGGCCGCAGTTTTTGGTAATCGGACGCCCATTTCCTCTCTGAAAAGTTATTTCGGTCATACCTTAGGTGCCTGCGGCGCGCTTGAAGCCTGGATGAGTTTGGAGATGATGCGAGCCGGGCGTTTTGCCCCCACCATTAACCTGACCGATCCAGACCCGGCCTGCGGTGACCTGGATTATCTGATGGGCGAAGGGCGCTATATCGATACTGAATTTTTCCAGACAAATAACTTTGCTTTTGGCGGTATTAATACCTCATTGGTGATCCGTCGCTGGCCGTAACAACTCGATTGTTGATTATTTATCAAGAAATTACGTATAACGCAGTATATTGAGCAATGAAAATCAATGCGATGGCGAGGGGGGCGATTGCTCAAAGCGGTATTAAACGTGATGCGTTATTTATCTTCATTAAGCGTATAGATTGAATCTGTCTTTGAGTATCCCAATATCAGAATAATATCGTGGCTAAAAGAAATTACGGGTGGCAGCAACTGAGCGTATAATCAGAAACGACCGGCTGCCGCTCCTCTTAAGCCGGAGTTATTTCGAATAAGGAATAGGCCATTAAAGTGCCGAAACGAACCTATGCAATGCGGTATGTTGCAGGTCAACCGGTTGAACAGATTTTCCCAGGCTCCGCCAAATTACTGGGGCAGGGGTTACCGCCGGGTGCTCCATTACCTACATCTGAGTTTCTGAGGGTGATGGTATGGAATATCTTTAAGCAGCAGCGGGCGCAATGGCTCTCTGTGCTCAAAGAGTTCGGGCGCGATGCTCAACTGATGTTACTGCAAGAAGCACAAACGACACCTGAGCTGGTGCGGTTTGCTACGTCTCATTACCAGGCCGCCGATCAAGTTCCAGCTTTTGCGCTGCCCCAGCATCCCTCTGGCGTGATGACGCTGGCTGCTGCACATCCAGTTTATTGTTGTCCGTTACGCGAGCGTGAACCGCTGCTGCGTTTATCTAAATCAGCTTTAGTGACGGTTTACCCGATTCATGATGGCCGGCTGTTGATGGTTGTGAACATTCATGCGGTGAATTTTAGCCTGGGTGTCGATGTATACAGTAAGCAGTTAGAGCCGATTGGTGAGCAAATTGCCTTACACCGTGGCCCGGTGATTTTGGCGGGGGATTTCAATGCCTGGAGCCGTCAGCGCGTCAATGCGTTACAGCGCTTCGCTCAAGGTTCTGGTTTGGAAGAAGTGGCGTTTCGTGCAGATAATCGTAGCCGTGCCTTTGGTCGCCCGCTCGATTTTGTCTTTTACCGTGGTCTTTCGGTGGCTGATGCTTCGGTATTAGTGACCCGAGCCTCTGATCACAACCCACTTTTGGTTGAATTTCAGCTTTAAAGTTTTGTGATGGGTGGGTAGTAACATCTTGTTTATCATGTGGTTGATTGCTATCAGTCATCGCCTTCAGCGTGATGTGTTTTATCTTTGGCTTATGGATTGTTTTTTTAACCTCACATTCAATAATCCAAAATCAGAACATATCTTGGTAATGTATTGAGCCAACGGTGATATACCGTTGGCTCAATGTGTTGTATTTACTGGTTAATTATACTCCAATCAGAAGTTATACTTCACTCCGATCATTGCCGCCGTATCGTTATAACCCGCATCACCTACCTGCACTCCCACATTACCCCAGGTATTAAGCTGTTTGTTGATTTGCCCTTCAACGCCGACTTTAATTTCAGCAATATTTTTGGTGCCTTGTTGAGAAACCGTAGCTCCGTCCATATTGGTGGAGAAGTTTTTAGTATTATGAATCCAGTTTGCTTCAATGAATGGTTCAAACTCACGATCTTTACCATCATCTTTACTGTGGTGACCATTCATAAAGGCACGCACACCAAGACGAGTCATTAGATTTCCATTGCCGTCACTGGACACATTGGTACCGTTAGCCTCCTGATGATTATCCGCCTTCACACCCATCCACGTCGCCTGTACTTTAGGTTGAAGGTAATAACGGGTACCCGGTTTTTCCCCTGTTTTGAAGGTATAGCCGGTTTCAAGTGATGCTGTCGTGCCTTTCGATTTATAACTCTCATCAGCCAGTTCCTGGCCTTTTACCGTGTTATCAAACCAGTTGTATTGAACCCAGCTATCTATGTAAATTCCTGTTTTATCACTATCATTAGCATACCAGGTACCATATACCCCAATGCTGTAACCTGAGATATCACCTTCAGATTGATGAGTGCTACGGTTTGATTGAGTATTACTGTGTTGGTTGGCATAACCGGCCATTGACCCCAGGTGCCAGCGATCCAGTCCGTCTAAACTCCACTGCGCTAAGTCACCTCCGATTTGCATAACATAGCGGTTACTTTGGCTATTCAACTGGCCGCTGCCATCTTTCCAGCCGGTGTGACCCCCAACGTTGCGCATCCACATACTGGTGACTTTTTTCTCACCGCTGAGTACATCGATATATTGGGTTTCGCCCAATCGGTCGTGTAGACGGTTAGTAAACAGGGTATTTGCCGCAGCAATGTTACTTACATAGCTCCCAGCCTCCGGGCGAACGGTTGGTGCTGCGTTTGGTGTTACGTCCGGATCAACCGGGATTGGATATGAAATTGGGGTAGAACCTGATCCAAAATTATCCAGATACCAGTTACCACTATTTTCAGCCGTACCTCGGCTCAGAACGTAGTCGTAAGCGCCCGCGACAATGCGACTTTCCTGTATAAAATCGCCATCAGACTGCCCGTTGACATGAATCAGTTCAATCCCGTTAAGCGTTGCCGCACCTGTTCCGCCGACGTTATTCACGCTGACAGTGGTAGTTCCGGCGCTATCACCTTTAATCAAAAGGTGGTCAGTCAGTGAGTCATCCCCTCCCAGCACGGTGTTGAAAGACAGATGTCCATTGTTGCCAGTATAATTGTTATTAACAATCAACTGGTTACCTAAAGTATTGCCTGCCAGTACAATTTTGCCATCGTTGCTGAGGTCACCACCTACGGTAAAGGTTGCCGGAGATGAGGTGGCTCGAAGCACTATATTTGAGTTCGGTTGCGCACCAACGTACAGCGTCCCTTGGTTATTCACGTTACCTGCAACGCCGCCGTTACCTGCCATAAATGCATTTTGTGCGATATTGACTTGCTGGCTGCTGAGTGTCACTGGTTGGATGCCGTCGCCCAACAATAGACCACCGGCTAAGATATCGGTCGCCCCTGTCCAGCGGGCATTGTTATTCACAGTCAGAGTTTCATCGCCCTGCTTGGTGACCGCACCACTCCCTGTCACGTCATTATCAAGCTGCCAATCATTATTCGCAGTGATGGCTAATACTCCGTCATTTTCGATGACAGAAATACCGAGCTGATTAGCGGCATTGGCAGCAAGCTGTGTTCCTTTATCCAGTGAGAAGGTGCCGCTAAAGGTGCTGCTATCGGCACTTAATGCCACCTGGCTTGACTGCGTTAGCGCGACCTTGCCATTGTTGCTAAGCGCATTGAGCAATGTGCCAGTGTTGCCTTGTAATGTTAGTAGGCCAGCATTGTCGATAACACCACGACCCAGCCCTGACACATTGGTCAGTAGAACACTGGCCGCATTCGCAATCGTGGTGGTCACCGCCAGGGTATTGTTGGCATTATTGATGTTTAACGCTCCAGCATTAACATTCAGAGAGCCGCTGCCAGATAAAATACCGTCAGAGTTCCCACCTTGATGCAGTGTGAGCGAACCATCATTAAAGGACAGGTTCCCTCCCAACTCATTTTGCAAAGTATTGATTGTTTGGCTGTGGCCCATCATATCTAAGCCCGCATCGGCGGCCAGCGTTAAGCTATCTGTTTGACCTAACACATTATTATTGTGCATGGCCAGTGTGCCGCTGCTGACCGTGGTATTCCCCAGATAATCGTTGTCCAGATTAGAGAGTGACAGCGTGTTGCCTTTGCCAGTATCAATCAATAAATCACCTGAGCCGGTGACATGAGCACTTAAATCACTGGCAGCCCCTGTTGCGCCCTCGGTCGACAGAGAGAGCGCCTGATTGCCTTTACCCAGCAGTTCAACTTCGGTCAGACCATAGTTGATATACAGACCATCACTTTTATCACCAGCCGTCAGACGATAATCCCAAGTGCCGTTCGCGACGGTACTCCCATCTTGATCAATACCAAGTACTGTTTTATTCGAGATAGCTGTGCCGTGTTGATCTTCCAGCACCAGATTGCCGCCACTTCCTACGACCGTGGTATCGGAGTCAGCCAGTTTTAATATTGTCTGTGCGTCATCTTGTGCCAGTAGGGATAATTTCGTGTCCGGTGTCGGATTATAATTAATCATATTTGATAGGGTAACTTGTACTACCCCATTACCACTCAGATCCATATTCTGACGGGTATGAATATTATTGACCGCCGTTTTATCACCCGGTGATATGTTGCCGAAATCTATGGTGCCGCCATTAAACGCCAGACCACCGATGGTTTGCTTGCCTGTACCAACTTTTGTATAGCTTCCTTGGTTCAGTTGCAGTGTCGCGGTTGTTAGTGCTTGTGTATTCAGCCCAGAAAGGGCGTAGCGTGAGTTTCCGAGCGCTAATGTGCCTGTAAAAGTATTGCTGGCGGCATTGGTGGTAAAATCAAAGGCGTTACCGGTGGTATCGACATCAACCAGCCCGGTGCCCAATAATTTGTTATTAAAACTGACTGCCTGATTATTACGCACATTGAGGCGGCTACCTGACTCAATGTTAAAGCCGGTTGAGGCATTGTCATCGGCAGCATCACCTAAGGCTAGCAAGGTGTTATCCAGCGTGAAAGTGGAGTTGTTGATTAGCTTGATTTTATCTATCTGCTGTAGCGATGTGGCATCACTCAGTGTCCATAGTGAGTTATCCAATATCAAACTATCAGTGCCAGCACCGCCTTGTAATGAGGTAAACAGAGCGCTGTCAGTTGCGGTAATATCTTTCAGAATAAAGGTGTCATCGCCACTACCAGTAATAAAATCAGTGCCTTGACTGCTACTCATTAAGGTGACGGTGTTGTTACCTGACAGTAAATTCACTTTACCGCTGATGACCCCACCGGCATCGTTGGTAAAGGCAACGCCATTGTTCGCGCTGTTTTGTACCGCACTCTGTGAGGTTGTCGCCGCCTGAATTTTGCCTGAGTTAATGAAGGTTGTAACATAGCCACTGCTGATGTCGACGACCGGAGATTGTGTTGATTTAGAAACCAAATTCCCCGATTGCTCCACACTGCTGCTGGTGCCGCCTATTTTCAAGGCAGGGCCACCGTTCAATGCATTGACATTGACACTGGCACCGGTTTTGATATCACCTGTTGAGCGGCTATCGATACCAATCCCATTTTCGCCTGCCACATTGATGATCAACTGCTGTGATTTCGACATATCCAGTATCGAACTGGTCATGCTCAAGTCGGTATTGGCGAACAAAATGCCGGTACCACCTTTACCGTTTACATTGATGGTGCCGCTGTTAGTGGTTGCCATTGATGCACCGGTGCGCACGCCCGCGCCACTGCCAGCATCGAGTGTGGTTGCGTTCAACTGAATGCCAGCAATATTAGCTTTGTTTTCAATGCCATTACCGCTGCCATTAACACTAATGATCGCGTCATTGACCGTCAAACCTACCGCACCGCTATCCAATAATATCCCGTGCGCTGTGCCGCTGGCTGTCGTTGTCCCTTTGCCATCAAGAGCCAGCGATGCATTGGCTCCAACCAGATATGCCGCCGTACCATCGGTTGCTGCCACGGTGCCGGTATTTGTTACTTTAGAGTTTTTCCCCTGAATATTTACTGCCGTACCATTCACGGAGATTCCGCTATTGTTCTCAAGCGTACCGCCTGAGATCAGTACCCCAGTACTGTTCGCCTGATCGAAATTAAGTGTACCGTTATGGATAAGTTTGCCGCCGTTACGCGCAATATAACCCATCGCATCACTGGCGGTATTTCCGCTGGTGAGCGTCGCAAGTGAGGTTAGCGTAGATAAACCTACGACTCCGGCCGTGCCGATGATTGAGGTCGAGTTACCATCAACAATACCGGCAGTGGTCTGTGATCCGTTTAAGATCAGTGTGGTTTCTGCATTTATGGTGCCGTTAGCGCCACCTTCCACTTTTACCCCAGTCGCTCCTGTGCCATTCACATTCAATTTCATTGAGCCAGTGGACAGGGTGCTGGCAATATTCCCCGTGTCACTCTTGCCTGTGACTAACAATGCGGTGCTATTTTTACCATCAGCGTTGATCAATGATTGCGTTGAACCGCCGTTAAAGCTGGCTCCGCCATCAATGCGATACAGTGTTGACCCTTCAGTTGCGACATTCTGGGCACCGGTTGTCTGATTATTAATGGATGAACCTGCGCCATAAACGTAATAACCGGTCTGATTTTTTCCGCTAGTAAAGAGCACTTCACCGGCATTACTCACATTCACTTTGCCTTGATTTCGCACATGTACACCAACACTACTATCGCCGTTCAGGTTAACTTTACCACTGAGGTTAGCGGTTGCTCCTGCGCCTTCAGACCATATCCCGTAGTTGGCTGTGCCATTAATACGGTCACTGGCACCGTTGATGTTAATCACACCGGTTGCAGAGTTGGTCGCCGCGCTACTGGCTAAAACTTTGATTCCCACGCCATTGATACCATTGAGATTAATGGTGCCATTATTGACAATATTTTTAGAACCATTGGCCGAGTTAATGGCAATGTTTTGTAGCGGAGCTGTCGTTGTGCCTTTACCCGCCTGACCATTGACGTTTATCACCCCTAATTGATTGAGTACGGTGTTAGCACCATTGGCATAAACGCCCGTCACCCCTTGAGCTAAGCTACCAATAACCAGTTCGGCTCCATTCTGATTAGTAAACTTACCATTATTAGCCAGCCATACAGCGACGGTGTTCGGGTAGGTGACAGCAATATCTGTAGTGGCATCAGTTGTTGCTCGCTGGGCCATCCGTCCTACATACAATGTCCCTTTGTTATCAAATTGAGCATTAGATTGGACGATAACACCGCGGGTTGCGAACTCGCCATTGACCGCACCAGATTCCGGCAGGGCGGCAACGTTAATCGCCCCATTATTGGTGAGTTTGGCTGTGCCATTAAGATTGACCGCAATTGATTCGGCATTATTTTGCCTTGGGGCTGAGTTGATGACGCCGTTGTTATCCACCACCGAGCTGCCATTAGCCATAATGCCCGTTTGGTTGCCAGTGCTTATATTGTAAGACCCTGCCAACGTATATTTACTGAAAGCAGCCATCTCACTGTCAGTACCCGCATCAATCACGCCATTGTTAATAACAATACTGTCTGTTGTGGCAACAATATAAGCACCACGTAATGTATTATTGAACGTACCTAAGGTGCCATTATTATTTAATACGGCACCATTAATCAGTTTCACCAGGCTGATATCACTATAATATGAATGAATATTGGCGCTGGTGGCAATGTTAACTATTGATTTGTTACCGTCGCCGATAATATAGGCAACCCGATCCCGGTTAACGATACTTTTCATTGCATCATCGTCAGGAATTATCGCAGTCGCAAATACCTGTTTTAAGGTGGTGTCGTACCCTTTTTTAAACTCGGTATTGTACTGAGTTTGGGTGAGTTTGCCTGCCTGTACCGCCGCAATCAGAGCGGTATTATAATTTTTGAAATCATCGAAATTATTTATTGGCTCGGTATAACCTATTTGGCTGTTTTGCACCGTACCCGCATAACCGGCATTAAAAGCGGCGGCATAGCGTGGGGTTAAATTACCAGCGCTATCTGCGTTATAGGCATTATTGTTGACGTTACCTAATTCAACCACGGTCTTGCTGATGTAGTCGAGGGTGGCATTAGCTACGGATGAAGCGTCGGTCGCGACTTTAAATACGGCAGATGTGGCCGTGTTATTCTGCGAGCCTTTCATAATTGCTGTAATCTGATTGGCTTGGTTATTCATCCAATTACTGTCGACACTGCCCACATCCACACTCAGATTTCCCCCCTGCTGTACGGTATACAAAGTTCTATCGACATATTGGCCATCCGGGCCAATTGCGTAGTTATTAGGGAAAGCGAAATCAGCCGCAGAGCTAATGCTCATTGCATTATTATTATAGGTAGCAACTGTTTGCTGGGAGTGAGTAATGGGGTCGGTATAGCTCACGTTCTGCGTTTGTGCGCCAAATTTCAACATATCCTGAGAGATATACTCAGCGCCTGAGGTGATATAGCCATTGGCCAGAGCATAGCTCAGTGTCATCGTCCTATAACCGATATCCCCCTTAATGATATCGGCAAAGCCATTTCCACTTCCTTGTGTGAGCACGTCAACACCGATCACAACTTGAGATTGCCCACCATCTTTCGGTGAGAATTTAGCAACTTCCAGGGCATCTGCGCTGGCGGCACCGGTAAGGCTCAGTGAACCTGAAATAATTAAGGAGTGACAAAATTTTGCCAGTTTACTGGATTTGCTTTTCTTTTTACCACCAGCAAGTTCGGAGGCAACAATCCATTGTTGAGTGTTTGCATTCCATATGATTTGATATGTTTTATTCATATAAAGCCCTGCTTTACCTGGTTAATGAGTATGTCTTGGTGTTTTTTTTGACGAATATGTGGCTACTAAATAAAAGCCATTGCGGGTTTTTATTATTTTTAACTCATAATTATTCCCATTCGCATTGTTGTGTTATTTTAACTAATGGCTGAGTTAGCGTTATTCTATGCAGAGTAAGAAATCTATAAATAAGATGATGTGAACTAAATACAGGAGAATTCTTAGTTAGATTGTATAACCATATGTTTTATATGGACTCAAGAATGTTCTTAAATTATTTTTTATTGAATGTTATTGTTAAATATCAAGTTAAAGGTTTTTTACCTTGTATTTCTGAAGAAGAGAAGAATCAACTTTATTAAGCTGATGGCTATTTACTCATCTTATATGTTCCCGGTAAAGCTCTATAAAATACAATAAAGTGGATTTATACGAAAATATACTCTCAATGTATTATTTTATTGATCTTTTCTACAAATGCTAAATGTCTTTTCAATAAGTAGGTGTCGTGACTTCTCATGCCAACGCTAAGATTATTCCTGTGGTTAAAGAGATAATTAAATAGAGATTGAGTTAAAAGTATTAACACAATAGAGGCTGGATATTGTTAACTTACCTAACGGGTATTTAATGTACTGATAATAGTTGAGTAAGAAGGTTGGATATATTAGAAAAGAAAGCGCAGAGGATATTAGATGCGGATAAATGAGTTCTACTGGATGAAGGATTATTGTAAAAGTAGCCATATTTTTCTTTTGAGCTAAATAATCGCGGTTTTTTACATTGATTGTGGTATCGATTCCGGTAGTGAGGCCAGGGATACTATTTGATTGTAATTTTGAGATAAAACCAAATTGTTACGGTAGTGAAATTACAGGGCGCTTTATGGTTTGCTGCTGAATTTTGGTCATAAAAAAAGCACCCCGAAGGGTGCTTTTAAACAGCGTTAATAGCGATTCTGGCTTTACGTATCCGGGGCTGATTTTCCGTTAACAAACAACGTCAGTTTCAAACCTGGTTGTAAACTATTAGCCTTGCTGACTACCGAATTCCATCGCATCACATCGTTGGTGTTAACACCGTGACGCTTGGCAATACTGGCAAAAGAGTCACCTTTACGAACTTGATAGGTGATGCTGTTGCTGGTGGTTGTATTGCTTGCCAATTGCAGGGTTTGCCCAACTTTCAAGGTGCTCTTGGCACGTAAGTTGTTCCAACTCTGCAAATCGCTGGTCTTGATATTCAACCGCTTGGCAATCGTAGATAAGGTATCGCCGGGGCGAACTTTATACTGCGAACTTGATGCTGATTTTGTGCTGTTCTGTGCCAATTTGGTTGGTTGAACGGCGGCAATATCAGTATCTGCCAATGAATCTTTAAGCTGCTCAGCATGGGCTTTCGGCAACATAATATAACGGGGACCATGTCCAGCAGGTGCCGTTACATTGCGCTTGTACCCAGAATTAAAGGATTTCAACTTTGTTAGTGACATCCCCGCCATCTCAGCCGCCTGAGTTAGCTGTATCTGCTGACCAACATCCACACGGGCTAATGCTCGGTCTTTGTTGGTTTCCGGCAAGTTTATACCGTACTTTTTGCTGTTCTTGATTAACTCACCCAAGGCCAGCATTTTTGGTACATAGATTGACGTTTCACGAGGAAGCGACAATGCCCAAAAATTCGTCGGTTTACCCTTTGCCTTATTTACTTTCACCGCTTGCATGACTCGGCCTTCACCGCTGTTATAAGCCGCAACTGTTAACAACCAGTCACCGTCAAACATTTTGTTCAGGCGTTCCATCATATCAAGCGCTGCTTTGGTAGACGCAACCACATCTCTGCGACCGTCATACCATTGGTTCTGTTTTAAGCCATAATTTCGACCTGTACTTGGCACAATCTGCCATAGCCCTGCGGCGTTGGCGGATGATGTCGCGTGTGGGTCAAAAGCGCTCTCCACTATGGGTAGCAGTACCAGTTCCATCGGCATCTTACGTTGCTTAATCTGCTCGACTATCAGGTACATGTACGGCTCTGCCCGTAATGTTACATCGTGGAGATAGCTCTTATTTTTTAAATATTTTTGCTTCTGTTCACGGATCCGGGAATTTTCCGGAACCTTCATCTTCAGCTCGTCGCTAATGAAGTTCCACAAATCTTGCTGCGCGAGGCTACTATCATTATCCAGCCATCGCGCGTTGCCCACTCGGGCGCTATTTGTGTACTCTCCTGCTTCACTCTCTTGACCTGCCGAAGACAAACTCTGTGCATGCTGTACTGGAGCCTGAACGCCCACCTTGGACGTCTGGCACCCGACAAGCAAGACTGAGGCGAGAAATATCGCTTTAGTCTTCATGTGTGTGTCAAATGTAGTTGCTTAAAAGACGAACAATCATACTTTGCTTCGACAAAAAACACAACTAAAAGCTCAGAATCGGTCTTTCTGGGCGCGTAATTCGGAAAAAACTGAGATAAGTGAGTCCGGTGGCGACATTACGCCTATTTTCCTTTGTAAATCAATGTTGTTACAGCGTAAAAAAACATTAATTTCCCGCTCAATTTGCAACTTTACGGGCAGGCTAGGTTGGTTTTTCGCTCGTAATTGCATGATTTTCTGCTGATATGTTGCAATGTCGTGATCTGCGGGCAGAATAAAACGCGCAAACTTAAGATTGGCGAGAGTATATTCATGCGCGCTGCAAATTAAGGTGTCATCAGGAAGTTGCGCGAGCTGTTGAATAGAGGCATACATTTGCTCTGGCGTGCCTTCAAATAGCCTGCCGCAACCGGCGGAAAAAAGCGTGTCACCACAGAAAAGATAAGGTTTGCTGTAGTATGCAATGTGCCCAAGGGTATGGCCGGGGACTGCAATAATGGTGTGATTTCGACCATTAATTGTCAGGCTATCTCCGCCTTTTACAATTTCTGTTGCACCTTTATCCGCCGTTTCTTGTGGCCCATAGACGGGAATGTTGGGGAAATGGCGACATAAATCGGCCACACCGCCGACATGATCGTTATGGTGGTGAGTTAATAATATAGCCTGCGGAAGGTACTGACCTTGGCTCAGCGCCGCCAGCACCGGAGCGGATTCTCCGGGGTCCACAATGACACTCTGTTTTTGCGAGTCAGCCAGAAGCCAAATGTAATTGTCTTGAAATGCCGGAATGCTGATAAGATTCATTAGATACCTCTTTTTATTGGCAACAGTTTGAAAGAAGACGTTAAAACATGAAACCAGCGCAAACACGCCAAAAGATCAATGCGCCCGCGTCCTGGGCTGAGTTACCGTGGGGGGAGTATTATCGCGCTGCGCTTGAACAGCAGTTGCAACCCTGGTGGCCGAAATTCTTTGGTTTTCACTTGTTGAAGATAGGGCATTTGAGCGCTGAAATTGCCAGCGATACCTGTGCTATCTCGCATCAGGTCAATGTGGGGGAGCAGGGCAAGAATATGCAGGTACTTGCCAGCCCATATCAGTTGCCCTTTGCTGAAAAATCGGTTGATGCCTGTTTACTGTCTCATACTTTAGCTTATGCCGCAGACCCTCACCGCATTTTACGCGAAGTGGATCGGGTGCTGATTGATGACGGTTGGCTGGTTATCAGCAATTTTAATCCCATGAGTATATTAGGGGCCGGGAAGCTGGTGCCATTATTACGTCAGCGGCAACCTTATGTCAGCCGGATGTTTACCCAGATGCGTTTACTCGACTGGCTGAGTTTGCTGAATTATGAAGTTATGCATATGTCATGCTTTCACGTTTTACCCTGGCATAAAGAAGGGGGGCGCTTTATCAGCACCCACCTACCTGCTCTGGGGTGTGTCAGCTTGATTGTGGCCCGTAAACGCACGGTGCCGCTGACCTTCAACCCGATGAAGTTTGGTGCGCGTAAACCCTGGTTTAGCCGAGCGGTGGGTGCAACGAAGAGTTATCGTGACCAATCCTGATTCGGGGCAATGGGGTTAGTCGGGGTTATAGCCGATATCGTCCTGTGTTGGTGAGTTAGCTGCAAGCCGTGCCAATTCATCACAGCGTTCGTTTTCTGGGTGACCGGCGTGGCCCTTGACCCATTCCCACTGTATTGTATGAGTCTGAATAGCCAGATCCAGCCGTTGCCATAAATCCATATTACGCACCGGTTTGCGGTCAGTGGTTTTCCAGCCGCGTTTTTTCCAATTGTGTATCCACTGGGTGATCCCTTGGCGCACATATTGGCTGTCGGTGCTAATTGTCACTTCACACGGCGAGGTCAACGCCTCCAGCGCGACAATAGCAGCCATTAACTCCATGCGGTTGTTGGTCGTTAAATAGTAGCCCGCGCTAAACATTTTTTCATGTTGCTTGTAACGCAATATTGCGCCATAACCACCGGGACCCGGATTGCCAAGGCAAGATCCATCGGTGAAAATTTCTACCTGTTTAGTCATCTCTGGTAGACTCTTCCTATCTGTTTCATTAAACGTTAAGTCTGACATAAACGAGCGCTATGAGCACTGGCAATATGCAAGTTACACCGACCAGACAGATTGTTCTGGATACTGAAACCACCGGTATGAATAAGCTGGGCGTTCATTATGAAGGCCATCGGATTATTGAGATCGGTGCGGTTGAGGTGATCAACCGTCGCCTGACCGGTAGAAACTTCCATGTCTATGTGAAGCCGGACCGTCTGGTTGACCCGGAAGCCTACGGTGTTCACGGTATCAGTGATGAGTTTTTGGCGGATAAACCTTCATTTGCTGATATTACACCAGAGTTTCTTGAGTTCATCCGCGGTGCCGAATTAGTCATCCATAACGCCGCGTTTGATATCGGCTTTATGGATTATGAATTCCGTATGTTACAGCAGGATATTCCGAAAACGGAAACCTTCTGTACCATTACCGACAGTCTGTTATTGGCGCGCCGCCTGTTTCCCGGCAAGCGTAATAACCTTGATGCTTTGTGCGATCGCTATCTAATAGATAATACCAAGCGAACCTTGCACGGCGCGCTGCTCGATGCCGAAATTCTGGCTGAAGTTTATCTGGCGATGACCGGCGGTCAGACCTCACTTTCTTTCTCAATGGAAGGTGATCAGTCGCAGAATGATTCCTCAGAGGATATCCAGCGTATTACCCGGCCAGCATCTGGACTGAAAATAATTTATGCCGCTGAAGATGAGTTAGCCGCTCATGAGTCACGTCTGGATTTGGTGATGAAAAAGGGGGGCAGCTGTTTGTGGCGTATGCCGCTTGAATCTGAAGATGACGCCAATGCGGAATAAAGTGTAAGCGTGGCATAAAACAGTATCCAGATGAAAAACTGCGCAAACGGCTTATTTTGCTGGAAAAAGTGTTGACGAGATGGCGTTCCAAACGTAATATTCGTTTCGTTCTTAACCGGAACAGCAGCGTGGTGCGGTAGTTCAGTCGGTTAGAATACCGGCCTGTCACGCCGGGGGTCGCGGGTTCGAGTCCCGTCCGCACCGCCAACATTCAAGCCCTAGTCTTTATTAAAGACTGGGGTTTTTTGTTTGTGTTTTTTTCACAGATACCATATTCCGTTCGCCGCCACTAAACCAATTGATTGGGGTGAGGATGGATAAAGCCTGCAATACACTCATTCTGATTCATTGGGCGTTAACTCACCGTTATTCTGGTGGGTTTGAGTTAGCGTGAGTCATCAGAATGACTCTTTATTTATCAGAATCTGGCTTATCAGAACAAGACAGAATAGTTCACACCAAAGGTACGGCCACGGCCTTTGTCGGTATACAAGTCGGGTGAACCGTAGATTGGGCTGTACAGAATCGGTGCGCGCTGGCCCCAAACCGTGGTGTAGTGTTTTCAATACTGAAGCTGATTTTACCCACCGGCAAGGCGTAACTGCTGAGGAAATCGATGGTGTTATAACCGTCGATTTTACGGCCCTTACTGTCAGAAACATCAAAGGTCTGCTGGGATTGTACCCGCAGATTCCAGTCACTTGGTGCCCAGCCAACATAAGCGGTGGCTTTCGATGGGCTGGCGGTATCAACCGTCAATTTCTGCCATTTACCGCTATTTTTGGTTTCAGATTTGATCAGGTTGAATGTTGCCCCGGTACTCCAATCGCTCTCTTCGAAGAAGTAATCCACCGCACCTTCAACCCCGTAGATCCGGCGTTTGTCCGGCAACACATTGATAGTCATATCTGTTTTGTTGATTGAAATCGTCTGGTCAGGTAGTGAGTAACAACCGGCGATTTGAGTGCGCAGATTATCACCGGTGTAGCGCCAGCCCAGTTCATAGGCGTTAACTTTGATGCCTTCTAACTTGGAATCATTGACGTTGACGCTGTTTTGTAGCCGATAATGGCCGTTGACCAACTGATCGCTGCCTGAGCCATAATATTTCGCCAAATCGGGGATCTCAAATCCTTGAGAGACGTTGACCCAAGTCTGCTGGCGTTCCGCCAAATGTGCCAGTAAACCGGCGTTGAACAGGAGGTTGTTGTAATCGGTTTTTCCCCCTGGCACGGCATCGGCCGATCTCGCCGTACCGTTGGCTATCGCTTGCTGCTGCGCGTAACCGACAACATCATCGACCTTGTTCTCGGTGTACTGATAACGTACTCAACCGCTCAGGGTGAAGATTGGGTTGATGTCATCGCTGGTTTGCAGGAACGGCGCAAGGTTGGTGGTGGTGTAACCTGGGTAACGGCCTACGTTGTAGGCATTTTGTAATGTCATACCGCCGGTCTGTTGCGTCAGCGCCAAATTAAAGAACTGTTGATTGGCGTTGAAGCTTTCATGTTCTGCATCAATATGAGTGGGCCGCACCTACGCAGATGAGGCAGGCGTTACTGATTGCTGATGAAACCGCGTTACCCGCGGCGGTGGCAATTTTAGAACAGTTGGCATTACAGGCCAATCCACCACCGGTTCAGGTTTTTTTTGAGGTGCCGGTTGCCGGTGATTGTATCAATCTGGCGCGATTCCCGTTTGCACAAATACACTGGTTGCCACGCGATACGGAACATCAACCAGCCCACGGCCATTTGTTAGTCGACGCGGTGCGCCAGTGGGTACAGATTCCCGTTGCAGCGCGGGTAGCCGCACAATCATTGGCAGAAAATAGTTTGGGCGGTGATGTGTTGTGGGAGCGTGCTGAAGCTGCGAGTACTTTCTATGCTTGGGTCGCTGCGGAATCTTCAACAGTGAAAGCTTTACGACGTTATCTGATTGGTGAGAGCAATCTTGATCGTTCCTGCGTGAACTTTATGGCCTACTGGTGCCATACCCCTCTAACTGAATGCTTAAAATCGCAACGCTAAACAGACTGCTGAAGGTATCTGTTTAGCGTTGTATTTACCACTTAGCGTTATTACTGCGCTGCTTGTGCGGCGGTTTTCACCCAGCCATCAAAGGTCGTCTGATGGCCTTGAATCCAGCCATTCACATGACGTTCAATATCGGCATCTGATGATTCACCTGCGTGCATCCGCATATTCTGAGCATTCACATCATTAATAGATAATTTCATGATGGAGAACAGTTTGGCGGCAGCCGGGTTAGCTTCGGCCCATTTTTTATTAGCCACAATATGCATAATACTTGGCGGGAAGCCGTAGTTTGCGCCGTTGGCTAACTTGGTGTCGATAGTGGCATCCGGCAAAGAAGAGAAGGGAACCTGTAGCCACACTACATCGCGGCCCGGTACCAATACATCACTGACCCAATATGGTGTCCAGGTATAGTACAGGATAGGTTTACCTTCTTTATAGCGCGTAATGGTATCGGCCAGCATCGCGGCATAGTTACCCTGATTATGGGTGACGGTGTCGCTCAGGCCATAAGCCTTGATCTGATGGTTGATGGGGGCTTCACAACCCCAGCCTGGGTTACAGCCCGTCAGATCGGCTTTACCGTCGTTGTTGGCATCAAACAGTTTGGCGATTTTCGGATCTTTTAACTGCTCAATATTGGTGATGTGATATTTATCGGCGGTTTTTTTGTCAATCAGATAACCCTGCGCCAAGCCTTCAATATAGTTACCCTGACGGTAAAATTTGGCATCACCACCGGCGGCCTTATATTGGTCGTTATGCAGCGGCACCCAGTTTACCGCCAGATAGGTGGCATCCCCTGCGGCAATGGTCGAATAGGCGACGTTGTAGTCGACCTCTTTGGTTGGTTGAATATCGTAACCGAGTTTTTCCAACGCTTTGTTGACCAGCGCGGTCTGGAAGGTTTCTTCCGAAATAGTGCTTTGCAGTGCCTGGACGGTGACACCTTTGCCCGGCAATTCTGCGGCGGATAACTGAGTGCTTACCAGTGTGGTGAGGGCCAAGGCCCAGATTCCAGTCGTGCGCATAATTTTCCCCATCTTAAGCTATTTTATTTGCCAGTTTGAACCTGGGCCGTGCTCATCATCCTCACGTACTACGTGTACGCTGCGGTGATTGCGCGCTGTCCGTGTCCAAACTGCCTGCGACAATTACGCGTAAATTTGAGCGTAATAAATTGAAATTACTTAGTGTTACGGAATGGTTTGGTAATAAGCCCTACAGGGCCGGTGGCATACCAGCGGCCAACGCCTTTAGTACGACGGTCACGGCCTAATGATTGGGTCAGGCGGTCAAGGATAATCGCCAGAATCACGATACCAACACCACCGACCGCAGCCAGCCCCATATCAAGGCGACCAATCCCGCGCAGCACCATCTGGCCTAAGCCACCGACCGCAATCATCGAAGCAATAACCACCATCGACAATGCGAGCATTAAGGTCTGGTTGACACCGGCCATGATGGTTGGCATCGCTAGCGGTAATTGCACCTTGAACAGCATTTGGCGCGGGTTGGCACCAAATGATTCAGCCGCTTCAATCAAATCTTCCGGTACCTGTTTGATACCCAGAATAGTCAGGCGGACAATCGGCGGTAGGGCAAAGATAATGGTTACGACGACACCGGGGACATTACCGATACCAAACAGCATCACTATCGGCACCAGGTAGACGAATGCGGGCGTGGTCTGCATGGCATCCAGTAAGGGCCGAATGATACGGGCGGCATTATTACTGCGCGCCAGCCATATTCCGAGCGGTAGCCCGATAAGGATACAGAAGAACAGCGAGGTCAGAACCAGCGCCAGGGTCACCATCGCTTGCGACCACGCGCCAATAGCGCCGATGGCAATCAGGGAAACCAACGTCGCAACCCCCATGCCTAAGGTGGAAAACTGCCAGGCGATCAGGGCGAAAACCAGTATCGCCACCGGTGCCGGCATCCCTAGTAGCAGATGTTGAAAACCGCTGAGGATAAAATCAACCGGTACACGGATGCCCTGAAACAGCGGGCGGAAATGCAGCACCACCCAATCAATACCGTGGGTAACCCACGAATCCAGTGGCACCCAAGTGTTATGGAACGGGTCCATCAGGCTAAAATGTTCAGGCGCTGCCGCCGGCGCACTATTGAGCCAATCGGCACTTTGTGCCGCCTGGCTCTGTACGGCCTGAGACGCCACCTCATGGCTGGCGCTACTTGCGGCATGGCTACCCTCGGCCATACTCGCTCCCCACGGGTCAGCGGCGGCTGAGAGTGTCTGAGGCGCTGTGTCTGTGGCCACCGGTGCTGCTGAAGTCGCCGCATCCGTCGCCCACGGGTTACTGTCTACGGGGGTGCTGTTTTGGATTGGATTACTCATTTGGCGTCTCCTTGTCTAAAGCCTGCAACAGCATGGCTTTGGAAATAATACCGATATAACTGTTGTCTTCACCGACGACAGGAACCGCACACGGGGCCTGCGCAACCAGTGAAATCAACTCACTGAGGGGCATCTCTGCGGGAACCGGTGCTGGTTCGGCCAATAAGGCACTGTCCAGCGACAGGTTCTCTGCTAATGCTTTTTTCAGTGAATCTATCGATACCACACCAATAAACTTCTGCCCGCGCTCCAGCACATAGCCGTAATCGCGGTCTTCATCCTGAAGCAGTTTTAGTGCTGAGCGCGGCCCGAAGCCCGGCGTTTTGCGGATCAATGATACCGGACGGCGACGCGCGATATCCTTGGCACTAAAGACGTGACTAATATCAACGCCACGGAAGAAGGTACGCACATAATCGTTGGCCGGATTATTCAATATTTCATCCGGAGTACCGACTTGTACTACCTCGCCACCTTGCATTATGGCAATGCGATCGCCAATACGCATGGCTTCATCCAGATCATGGGAGATAAATACGATGGTTCTTTGATGTTTGGCTTGTAACTTGACCAACTCATCCTGCATTTCAGTACGAATTAATGGGTCGAGTGCCGAGAAGGCTTCATCCATTAATAAGATATCGGGGTTATTCGCCATTGCCCGGGCCAGACCCACACGTTGGCGCATCCCGCCGGAAAGTTCATCGGGGTAAGAATGGGCGTAGCTTTCCAAACTGACCTGACGCAGCGCTTCCATTGCTTTATCGTGGCGCTCTTGTAAAGGAACGCCTGCCAGCTCCATACCAAATGCTGTATTATCGAGTACATTCAGATGCGGCATTAATGCGAAGGATTGAAATACCATACTGATCTTATTACGGCGCACGGTGCGCAGGGCACTTTCAGATATTTTGGCAATATCCTCGCCATCGATCAGCACTTCACCACGAGTCGGTTCTATCAGACGATTGAGAAGGCGTACCAGGGTGGATTTACCGGAACCGGATAACCCCATGATGACGAATATCTCGCCTTCTTCAATGGCCAGATTGGCATCTTTAACGCCAACGGACAAACCGGTCTTGGCAAATATCTGCTCTTTATTCTTACCTGATTCAAGCAGCTTAAAAGCCCGTTCTGGATGCTCACCAAATATTTTATATAGATTCTTTACTTCGAGTTTAATTGCCATGCAGTGGTGTATTCCTCTGTCAATTTTAAATTATGTTTATTCGATCGTTGTTATCCTGATGGAAAATTAGAGCGCTATATACCCTAACACAATGAGAATCTGAGACAACCCTCAATGTTATTATAATCTAATGTGCAATAGTCAATATCCCAATATATAGCTTTTCAATTTGTTAACTTACGCATGTTAATATTGTGATTTTTCATGGTCTATTAGTTACTGAATATCCGAGAGCTGAGCGTGGGTGAATTAGGCATTCAATGGGGGGCTTGTTACCCATATAGTAGTAATATGTTTTGTTGTATTGTGACTGACTATATTAGCCTGTTCTTCGTTGCTAATTATCATATAAGTTATGTGAGGATATGAGCGCTTGTTTGCTCTTTCATCGGGCCAGACTGATGCGCCCAATCCCCTTTGTGCTCTGGTCTGTCGCCAAACAGAGGGGCGGGTAAAGATTTTTCATTGGGTGATAAAATCAGGTGATGGACACGGCTAAAATCAAGTCAGATCTAAAGGGCCACAGCATAGTGAAATAGGCAGTAAAATCGAGCAGAAAAAACGGCAGCCCTGCTACGACTACCGATGGATGCTGAACCTCTGTTTTTCTACCTACTGGAAAGGGGGGCGGAGGTCGTGTCACTAAAGGCTAAAAATCCCAGTCTTCATCTTCCGTATTGACCGCTTTACCGATCACATAGGATGATCCTGAGCCGGAGAAAAAATCATGATTTTCGTCTGCATTGGGTGATAAAGCCGCCAAAATGGCTGGGCTGACCGCCGCCTGACTGACTGGAAATAACGCCTCGTAACCTAAATTCATTAATGCTTTATTAGCATTATAATGGAGGAATTTTTTGACATCTTCTGTCCAGCCGACATTATCATAGAGGTCTTCAGTATAGCGAACCTCATTATCATATAAGTCTTGCAATAAGTCGAAAGCGAAATTCTTTATTTCCAAACGTCGGGCGTTATCCACCTTCTCCAATCCCTTCTGAAATTTATAGCCGATATAATAACCATGCACGGCTTCGTCACGGATAATAAGGCGGATAAGGTCAGCGGTGTTGGTTAATTTAGCCCGGCTAGACCAGTACATAGGTAAATAGAAACCGGAATAGAACAAAAATGATTCCAAAAATACACTGGCAATCTTTTTCTTTAAGGGGTCGTCATTATGATAATGCTGCAAGATAATATCAGCTTTCTTTTGTAGCGGGCCATTCTCTTCACTCCAGCGGTAGGCATCATCAACATCAGATGTCATGCAAAGGGTAGAAAAAATAGAGCTATAAGAGCGTGCATGTACCGCTTCCATAAAGCTGATATTGGAAAATACGGCTTCCTCATGGGGCGTAATAGCATCCTTAATTAACGCCGGTGCGCCCAGTGTATTTTGAATAGTATCCAGCAGCGTCAGGCCGGTGAAAACACGAATAGTTAACTGCTGCTCATTTGGTGTCAGGATCGCCCAAGAGGGAATATCATTGGATAACGGGATCTTTTCCGGCAACCAGAAATTAGACGTGAGGCGATTCCACACTTCCAAGTCTTTATCGTCTTCAATTTTATTCCAGTTGATGGCACTGACGTGGGTTATCGATTTTGTTGTGTTCATATTATTTATCCATTCTTATTCATTCAACGTTGTGCGTTACAGCGAGCAGGAAACACAGCCTTCGACTTCAGTTCCTTCCAGTGCCATTTGACGCAACCGGATGTAATAGATGGTTTTAATCCCTTTCTTCCAGGCATAAATTTGCGCTTTATTGATATCACGGGTACTGGCGGTATCGCGGAAAAACAGGGTCAGTGACAGCCCCTGATCGACGTGCTGTGTTGCCTCGGCGTAGGTATCAATGATTTTCTCTGGCCCAATTTGATAAGCATCCTGATAATATTCAAGATTATCGTTTGTCATGTAAGGTGCAGGATAGTAAACGCGGCCAATCTTACCTTCTTTACGGATCTCAATCGGTGAGACAATTGGGTGAATGCTGGATGTCGAATGATTTATGTAAGAAATGGAACCAGTAGGGGGCACGGCTTGCAAGTTTTGATTATAAATCCCGTGTTCCATCACTGATTGGCGCAGGGCTGTCCAATCCTGTTGATTTGGAATGGAAATCCCCGCAGTATCAAAAAGCTCTCGAACTTTGGCTGTTTTAGGCTGCCAGCACTGTTCTATATATTTGGTGAAATAGTGGCCTGAAGCATAAGTAGATTGGTCGAAACCTTTAAAGTAACTACCACGCTCCATCGCCAGTTGGTTGGAGGCGCGAATAGCGTGATAGACCACGTTGTAGAAGTAGATATTGGTGAAATCGAGCGCTTCTTCCGAGCCATAGAAAATACGCTCCCGCGCCAGATAACCGTGCAAGTTCATTTGCCCAAGACCGATAGCGTGGGATTCCTGATTGCCTTTTTCGATTGAGGGCACCGAGCGGATGTTGCTCATATCAGATACCGCCGTCAGCCCGCGGATGGCTGTTTCAATAGTTTTACCAAAGTCTGGTGAATCCATCGTGTGAGCAATATTCAGTGACCCGAGATTACAGGAGATATCTTTACCAATATGGCGATAGCTGAGGTCGTCGTTATATTCAGTTGCTGAATTCACCTGCAAAATCTCTGAACACAGGTTACTCATATTAATACGGCCTTTGATCGGATTGGCACGATTAACCGTATCTTCAAACATCATATAAGGGTAGCCAGACTCAAACTGGATCTCCGCCAGAACCTGGAAGAACTCGCGTGCTTTGATTTTGCTTTTACGGATGCGTTTGTTATCGACCATCTCACGGTATTTTTCGCTGATACTGATTTCAGACATCGGCACACCGTAGACCTGCTCTACATCATAAGGTGAGAACAGGTACATCTCTTCATTGTTCTTCGCCAGTTCAAAGGTGATATCCGGGATAACCACCCCGAGCGACAAGGTTTTAATGCGAACTTTTTCATCCGCATTTTCCCGCTTGGTGTCGAGAAAACGTAAAATATCGGGGTGATGGGCATGGAGATACACCGCACCGGCCCCCTGACGAGCGCCTAACTGATTGGCATAGGAGAAGGCATCTTCCAGCATTTTCATAATCGGGATAACGCCGGAGGACTGGTTTTCAATCCTTTTGATTGGCGCACCCACCTCGCGGATATTGCTCAGCAGGAAAGCAACACCGCCGCCACGTTTAGATAATTGCAGCGCGGAGTTAATAGCACGACCAATCGACTCCATATTATCTTCAATGCGCAGCAAGAAGCAGGAGACTAATTCGCCACGCTGTTTTTTACCGCAATTGAGGAAGGTGGGTGTGGCCGGCTGAAAACGGCCAGAGATAATTTCGTCTACCAGCTCACGCGCCAGCGTCGGGTTACCTGCCGCCAGTGTCAGCGCGACCATGCAAACCCGGTCTTCGTAGCGCTCCAGATAGCGTTTGCCATCAAAGGTTTTCAGGGTATAGCTGGTGTAATACTTAAATGCGCCGAGGAAGGTGGGGAAGCGGAATTTTTTACCATAAGCTTGCTGAAATAAGCTTTTGATAAAGCTGAAATCATATCTTACTAACACTTCTTTTTCGTAATATCCCTCTTCCACCAGATAGTCGAGCTTTTCCTGCAAGTTATGGAAGAACACAGTATTTTGATTGACGTGTTGCAGGAAGTATTGCCGCGCCGCCAGCCGGTCTTTATCAAACTGGATATGTCCGTCGGCATCATAGAGGTTCAACATCGCATTCAGTGAGTGATAGTCAAGTTCACTGCTGGATGAATCTGTCATTCTCAGTTCTGTCGTTGCCAAAATTCAGTTACTCCCTTGCGCACGTTTGCTACATCTTCTGCTGTACCCAGTAGTTCAAAGCGATACAGATAAGGAACCTGACATTTGTGGGAAATGATTTTTCCCGCCAGGCAGTAGGCGTCGCCAAAATTAGTATTACCTGCGGCAATCACACCACGGATTAAAGAGCGGTTATGAGAGTCATTCAGGAAACGAATTACCTGGATGGGCACCGCGCCAACTGGGCTACCGCCGCCATAACTGGGTACTAGCAAGATATAAGGTTGCTCGACCCGAAGCTTTTGCCGTGCCCCTGCTATGGGTATCCGTATTGCCGGGAGTTCCAGCTTCCCGACAAAGCGGTGGGTGTTCTCCGAGGAGCTGGAGAAATAAACCAGCGGATTCATGGCATTATTCTCATCAGGCACTGACAGCCTGAACCAGCGCGTTAATTTTGTCAGGGCAAAAACCTGACCAATGTTCAGTGCCTGCAACCACCACCGGTACTTGCTGATAACCAAGAGATTTAACATGGCTTAAAGCGTGGGGATCTTTTGTTAAATCAATAATCTGATAGGAAATCCCTTGTTTATCCAATGCGCGGTAGGTGGCATTGCACTGGACACAATCTGGTTTAGTGTAAATAATAATGCTCATGATTCGTATTTACCTTTTTTGATTAAGGAAAGGCGGTATAGTCAGGTTTTTGGTGTAATGCGGTGACCTGTCTATGATTATCAACTGTGGTTTCATTTACGTCAGTGATAGAATAAATACTATATCTAGTGTTTATTTAATTCAACCACACTATATGTAGTTAATTGTGTGAGTTCAGTGGTTTTTTAGAGGCAAGGCCGCCAGCACAGGGCTGGAGACTGAGTTTGAAAATAATCAGAGAGTAAAAATATTTTTATTGCAGGTTGGGGGCAGAATTGATTACTTGCTGGCGCATACTGACCGCTAAACGGTTAAAAGAATTCATAATGCTGATAGTAAAGATTAAATTAGATATCTCAGTATCAGATTGGGCACTAATGAGATTTACCAATCTCACTTCGATGGCATAAACCAACTGGCTGGTGGCTCAGTTGGCATCGCTAATCACTTCAGTATCAAGACATGAAATAAAATAGCCCGGTATCAACATCACCGGGCCACTGATTAACCGCTTAGCTAATCAGATTAACAACGCTATGATTCAAAATCAAAAAACGTATTAATAGACACCAAAATGAGGGGGGCCGCGCAAAAATTTAGCGGTAATCAACTTGGCCTTAGCGCCGAGCGAGCAACACACCCAGTACGATGCCAACGGCAACCCCAACACCTTGCCACGGCTTGTCTCGGATATAACTGTCGGCATTACCGGCAACATCACGAGCATGTTGTTTCAGGTTGGTTGAACCACTGAAACGGGCACGGGCATCACGTAAAACACCTTCGGCATTCTGACGTACTTTGGTCAATTCTTCTTTCGTTTTTTCGCCTGATGAACGCAATACATCGTCGAGAGTATCAGCCAGAAGGGTCACGTCCTGATTGAGGTCTCTTTCAATTTTCTCTGATTTCTTGAACATTTGACACTCCAATTTATCTGATGAGTACTAAGCATAGACGATCATTTCGCCTGCAAATGGGTTTCAGGAGTAATCCGAGTGTGGGGTGAACCCTATGATCACTCTTTGTACATTTGGTTACTTAGCGAAACCAATGACTCACGGAAAGGAAAATTTCATTCCTCTATGATTCTTCCAACGGCCCCATCGGGGGCTTAGCGAAACAAACTCTGAGGATTTTAAAATGAAAAAAGTATTAGCGCTGATCGTTGCTGCAACCATGGGTCTGTCTTCTGTTGCTTTCGCTGCCGAAACAACCGCAGCCGCGACAGCAGCACCTGCCGCAACCAGCACTACTGCCGCTCCAGCTAAAGCGACCCATCATAAAAAACATAAAGCAACTCAACAAACTACGGAACAGAAAGCGCAAGCTGCTAAAAAAGCAGTGAAGAAAGCGCCTGCTCAAAAAGCGCAAGCTGCTAAAAAAGCAGTGAAGAAAGCACCTGCTCAAAAAGCGCAAGCTGCTAAAAAAGCAGTGAAGAAAGCACCTGCTCAGAAAGCGCAAGCTGCTAAAAAACACCATAAAGCCGCTAAAAAATCAGTAACGGCACCCGCTGCATAATATTGCCGGAATGCAGACGGTATCGCCCCGCACAGTCTAGCCAATACCAGACACCCGGTTAATACCGGGTGTCTTTTTTATAGACTAATCATCATGATCAATCGCTATCTGTTCGAACTAATTTTCAGTGTGATGACTCTGTGTGGTGTATTACTCGCCTGTGCGTTGTTCCTCACTGATTCTGTTATCTAATCTCAATGTAAATATGCAGTTGCTGAAGGTAAGTGATTATTTTCTGAACTGTCTGCTGATGTATTTTCTCCCTTTCAACTGCCGGTGTTGCACAAATAAAGGCTTCTCCTTCTTCTGCCAAAATAGCAGCCGCCGCCGGTTTACATAGCGGTAGAAAATCAAAATGCCCACTATTGGCTAACGTGACAGCGGTAATACCTGGCTGATTCAGTTGTTTTACCCATGTTGCACCGCCCAGATTCAGGGATTCATTCGGTGAAATAAAATAGTCAGCGTTGATCAGTAGCAGTGGAGCGCTTAAGTGAAGTAGGCTGCTTTTTGGGTAAAAAGGAACCATCCCCGGATCTAGCGCAATCGCAAAACGCAGGCGTTTATCTGCATAATTTCCTTCAAATTTATCAGCGGGTAACTGGTCTAACTTCACGCCTGCACGGGTATAAAACTGGCAATTAGGCTGGTCAGGTTGTTGCTGACAGCTTGCAATAAAATGCGGGCGGGAAAGTGTAGTTCCTAATGCCGCGATAGCACTGTAGCCCCCTTTTGAATGGCCTATCACCCCGATGGCTTGCTCATCCAAAGCTGACTTCCAGCGTTGGTCTGACAGTAATGCACTGATGATAAAAGAGATATCTTCAGTTTGTAACCATAATTGAGCCGATTGTGCTGGGATTGAATCTCCGGTGGTACTGCCCGGATGATTGGCGGCGACCACCACCATACCTTGCTGCACCAGTTTATCGGCCAACCACGCCAGACTGGTATTGTTGCCGCCACTGCCATGACTGAGTACTACCAATGGGAATTTACCCTCAGCAAGGGGGGCGTTGGGTAAAACAGAAATGCCCCGGAAAACGGCAGTATCACTTAGCAAGTGGGTTTCCCCTTGATCAGCCGTGGGGTAGTAAATGATGCTATCAAGTTGTCGATTGCGTTGGAGGTCATGGAATGAAACAGCGGTCACTGCTGTTTGCCAGCTATAACCGGTCAGCGGAAAAAACAGCAGAAAGCAGAGAGACAAAAACGTAGTTTTCATGGTGTAACATCCTGATTGATTGAGTTTCCCATGACAGTAGCGAGTCATAAATTCTGTTGCGACCTCGATCATGATCCAGTCCCTGATCCTGCTTGTTTTCAATCATCTGGCTGTCTACACTGCAAAATAGCTATTCACGATATCTATTTGTTAAGGCAATGGTATGCCGCTGATCCCGGTCTCTTTTCTACTGTCTCTATTATGTTTTGGTCTGTTTTTTTATTTGATTAAAACCCATCGGCAAGGCATTTTTCTGCTGCTGTTATTGTTGGTTTGCGCATTACAAAGTGCTCTGATTGGGTTGCGCTATGGCTATCACCTGACTCTGTTTAATGGCCTACAACCGATAGTTGCCATGACGATTCCGCCACTGACCTATTTAGCTTTATTAAGCACCGCGAAAGGGAATGTGGGGGTGGGGCAATGGTGGAAACACTGTCTGGCACCTATTGGTACTATGGTTTGTGTCTGGCTGGCACCACAGTGGCTCGATGCGGTCGTGATTATCAGCTACTTGCTATATGGCGCGGCAGTACTGCTTTATTTGCGCCCCGGTGAGGATCGCTTACAACAGGTTTCGTTAGAGAAAAGTTGGCTCAGCTATCGTTTATGGCTACTGATGGCTCTTTTATTAATAGGGTCTGGGGTGGGCGACATGATTATCAGTGTGGATTATGCCTTTTTTGCTGGAAATCAAGCAGGGGTGATGGTCAGTATCAGTAATCTATTGATTACATTGGTAATCTGTTACACGTTGTTCACCAGTGCTCATCGTGCGGAACCTATCACCGAGGTGCTAACGAATGATAAACCGGAGAGTGAACCGCACGATGAATTGTTCTCGACTATTTTATCGACCTTAAAATACCATAATCTGTATCTGGACAGTCAGCTCAACCTATCTAAGTTGGCACGTAAAGTCGGGGTACCCGCGCGCAAAGTGTCACAGGCGATTAATCAGCAAACCGGGCAAAATGTCTCACAATATGTCAATCAGTTGCGGATTGAACAGGCCGCGCAGTTATTGGCGACAACCGAGCTGCCGGTGATCGATATTATGTTGGAGGCAGGGTTTCAAACCAAATCTAACTTCAACCGTGAGTTTATGCGGGTTAAGGGAATGACTCCCTCACTGTGGCGCGAGCACCAGCAGACCGGAATAATAAGTAAATAATATTTTATTATACATCTTCGATTCAGACTGAAAGCTGATCGGCGTATGGTGATAATACGTTCTTTTTTGTTTGAGCCTTGTTTATGTCTGCTGATTCAGCCCTTGCGGTGGTGAATAGTGCGCCACTTAGCACTCGCCAAATCAATAAACGTATCCTCTCGATTGTTATTTTTACTTTCGTTTGTTATCTGACAATTGGCCTGCCGCTGGCGGTATTGCCCGGTTTTGTCCATAACCATTTGGGTTACAGTTCACTGCTGGCCGGTTTGGTTATCAGCGCCCAATATTTTGCCACTTTGATCAGTCGCCCACATGCCGGACGATATGCTGATTTATTAGGGCCGAAAAAAGTCGTGTTATTTGGCCTGAGCTGCTGCGGGGTTAGCGGGATATTCTGTGGCCTGGCTTTTTGGTTGGATAATCTGCCATTAATCAGTGTGTTGATGTTAGTGATTGGCCGCTTTTTTCTGGGAATAGGAGAAAGTTTTGCCAGTACCGGATCGACCTTATGGGGCATGGGCGTGGTGGGATCAATCCATACGGCGCGGGTTATTTCCTGGAATGGTGTGGCAACTTATGGCGCGATGGCGATAGGTGCCCCACTGGGGGTTTATCTTAATCTGCACTGGGGATTCGCGGGTATCGCCTGGCTTATCTGCCTGACCGTGGTCTTGGCGCTAGTATTAGCCAGCCGTAAAGCGGCGGTTTCGGTGGCAACGGGTAAGCGCATTGCCTTTAGTGCGGTGCTTGGGAAAATCTGGCTTTACGGTTTGGGGCTGGGTTTTGGTACTGTGGGTTTCGGGGTGATAGCCACCTTCATTACACTATTCTATGCCGACAAAGGGTGGGGCGGTGCCGCATTCTCTCTGACTTTGTTCAGTGTCGCATTTGTCGGTATCCGCTTATTATTCAGCAACAGTATTGACCGCCACGGTGGCTTGAAAGTGACTGCGGTGTCCTTTTTGATAGAAATCGTTGGTTTGTTACTGATTTGGGGGGCGGGAGCACCCTGGATGGTTCAGGTCGGTGCATTTTTGGCCGGTGCTGGTTTTTCGCTGGTCTTTCCTGCCTTGGGCGTTGAGGCCGTTAAACAAGTAGCGCCTCAGAATCAGGGTACCGCGCTTGGCACCTATTCTGCATTTCTTGATTTAGGATTGGGGATTACCGGCCCATTGGCGGGGCTGGCAATCGGCCAATTTGGTATACCGGCAATTTATCTGGGAGCGGCCTTGATTGTCGTTTTTGGGGTGTTGCTCACCTTACGGTTATTACAGCGGCAACAACGTCGGGATAACACCGTCCGGCTCGATGGCGTGTAGACTATTCCGAAATAGCCGCTTTGAGCTAATAAATACGTGGTTTCCCTTATTTATTGCGGTAAGGTCGCAAGATTGCAGCCCAAAAGAGGGGAAATAAATGTATTTACGGCCAGATGAAGTGGCTAAAGTTCTGGAAAATGCCGGTTTTGAACGGGATTATACGGTTGATCAGGCTTATGGTTATCGGAAGGGAGAACACTACGTTTATATTAACCGTGAAGCCCGCATGGGCAGAACGGCTTTGGTTATCCACCCAGCGCAAAAAGATAAAAGCCTGTTGTTTGCCACACCGACAGCAACGATTCGCATCAGTGATAAGTATGTTGAGTTTCCTCTCTATCTGGCCAGTGAAAAGGAAGAACGCTACGGTATTGCCCACGGATTTAGCTCAAGGGAATTGTTATTGCGCTACCTGAACAGTATGTTTCAGTAGACTTGTCTTTCCCTGGCTGAGGGACGCTCAATGCGCCGTAGCGTAATATTTAATGCAATACGGCGTCAACTTCTTGATTAAATTGTGAATTATAATTGCGGCGAAATTGCGCTAACTCAAAAGCATCTAAATCCAGTTCAGCAAAATAGAACAAAGCAGAATCAGTGTGTTCGGCTGTTAGCACTGGTGATATATGAGAACGAAGCAATATATTACGCCACTGAATAATATTCTCATCGGAAGCATCTTTGATAAAGGTCTGATAAATAAATATCAGATAGGCTGCCTTTCTGACATCTTCGGCATACCCATTGCTGGTAGAGCGAATAAACATTTGTGTCTGGCGTTGCCCCATCTCTTGCAGCATGGATTCAATATAAATCGGTTTGATCTTTAATAAATTAGCCAGCGTATCCACGGCTTTACGGGTATCCGAGGTTAAGACCCGGTAGCCCACAATAAAAACAACAATCAAAACAGCAATAATTATCCACGTCATTTAATGTTTCTTTGCGCCATAAAAGGTGAAATTGACGACGTAAAATCATCCGGCTGTTAAATAGCCATAACCGATAACGTCAATGCAGTTCTTAACGATTATCGCCACTAAAATTATCGCTGTTTTTCTGCTGATTATTCAGGTGATGATTAAACGCGGCGGCATCTTTCGCCAGTGCATCAAGATGGGCACCTAGCATTTTGATTTGCCTGACCAGTGAATGTTGTTCAGGCAACGTATTCGCCGTATTGAGTTTTCGCAATAACATATCGTTCTTTGCCCGCGTTGCGGCTTCCCGCGCTTTTGACTGTTCCAGCTCATGTTGCAACGCATTGTAGCTTGCCTGCCAGGTCTGATGTTGTTTCTCAAAGGTAGATTGCAACTCACTCATTGCATTAAGAAACTGTACTTCAAGCTCACGCATTGTCATTGCTTTTCCTTTATGGCGTCTTCCAATTTTCAAGGGCAGTATAACGAAATCAGAGCATAACCTCATCCGCTAGAATCTGACTTTTGTTTCCGGTGGCGGATTGAACCGGGCGATGTATTACTGTTCGTTTTATCATAAAATCAGAATGATTTGTTTTTATCACTCATTTACAGGCAAAATAAATAAGCCTTGCCATTATTCTCACAGTATGCGTTAATAGGTGCATCGGTTTGTAGCACAGACCTATTTATGTAAGCCATTTAAGTAAAGCAGTTCCTAGTTAAAGCGATATTTCTAGACATCACTTCTCCGACGAATTTCCTTCTTTAGTGCCCCCATAAGTAACTCTTGATAAGCAGACCACAATTTGCCGACTTTTGGCACAAATAATGAAGGAAATATCTTATGTCTACTAAAATGACTGGTTTAGTAAAATGGTTTGATGCTGGTAAAGGTTTTGGTTTTATTTCTCCTGCAGACGGTAGCAAAGATGTATTCGTACATTTCTCTGCAATCCAGGGTAATGATTACAAAACTCTTGATGAAGGCCAGAACGTTGAGTTCAGCATCGAGCAAGGCCAGAAAGGCCCTTCAGCTGTAAACGTTGTAGCACTGTAATTTATACTGCTGTAATACACGTTTAGCTGTAATAAAAAGCCACGTCTTATGGATGTGGCTTTTTTGATTTCTGCTATTAACAATATTTGGACTGCTGGCGATATAACACTTACCGCCTGACGAGATGCATTCTGAATCCCCTCTTGTTTGTTATCCACAATATTTCACCGTTTTTGTAATATTATTTTTATCCTATTCCTGCAACTCCTCGATTGATTCATTCTTTCATACTGTAGCCCGTTTTTGGGCGCTGGCCGGTCGTGGCTGAAAAACGCCATAAAAATAGCTGCACTGCGGCCTGCTGAAGGAATGATGGCCCTCCATCTGTAAATAAGAGATTGGCACCAATATGAATGCCCAGATAACGTTGCATGTCTTAGAATTAGCTATTATTCTTGGTACTCAATATGGGGTTGCTGGTAGAGTTATAGCGGTTTATTCATTACAGGAATACTGTATGCGCTCTGTTTATCTGTGGATAGTCGTGGTGGCGATTAGCATTACAGCAATTGTATCACAGCTCAGTTTCTTTTTTATCGAGCCTCAAGCTGGTATCAGCGAGGGGAAAGTGTTGGTTCTAAAGCGTACCTCAGAGATAAATTTTATCGATAGTCCACGAGGTAACTGCCAACGTCTGTATCCCAATGAGGACTCTTTACACTGTGAATCAAGGATACTGCCATTGCTATTGGAAAGTACCCATGTGTTGTATGAGCTACCATTTAGCCCTTATTTTTATGAAATGACCTACCAACCGACTTATTGATTATGCAGATGGTATTGTCATAATTCCTGTTTCAATAATATTTACCAAATCGCTCTTTTTTCATTCTTGTGATGATAAATTCTGGTCAGAAAATAATAATCATTTCTTGAGTTTGTCTTATTATGTATATTACCTAACGTACCCTGTGACTATATAATTATCATTGATAATTAAGTAGGTTAGCAATCAGGTTTGAAAATAATAATCATGCTAATACATAGAGTTAATCTCTTGGTAGACATGGGCTGATAGGGGTAAATTTAGTTTTTACTGTTAACTGTTGATGCAACGAAGGATTTATTTCGCTTTTTTTAGATGTAGATCAATTTCAATTTCCTGTTTTTTATTTCCCACTTGCTTTATTTTGATTTTCCTCATCTAAACCTGATATTTGTCACGGAAGTGCTTTAAATCCACTTAACTTGGCGTGAAAATAAGTCATTGATGCTGAGTAAAGCATATATTATCCATATTTATGTTTAGTGTTACGCTTAATAACTTGTTGAATCTGTGCCTTGACAGGCAATGACTTATATTCGCTGATTAAATTGTCAAAGGATGATAAATGTCTAAAAGTCTATGGCTACGCAACACGTTGGTGACTGCCGCTTTATTGAGTGCTTTTGCAACTCCGGTCGGTGCCACAACTCACACACTGCAACTGGCAATCGGCGATGAGCCGACGGAAGGTTTCGACCCTATGCTCGGGTGGAGTCATGGCAGTTATCTACTGCTGCATAGCCCATTATTAAAACAAAATGAAGATCTCAGTTGGAATGGCTTTTTACTGAGCGGGTATAAAACCAGTGACGACGGTAAAACCTGGACTCTGACACTCAAACCTGACCTCAAATTCTCCGACGGCTCACCTCTGACCGCCAAAGACGTGGCTTTTACCTACAACAATGCGGCGGCCAGCGGCGGCAAGGTTGATATGGGTAACTTTGTCAGTGCAGAAGATATTGATCCTCTTAATGTTCGTATCCAACTGAAAGCGCCACAAAGCACCTTTGTGAACGTGTTGGGGTCGCTGGGTATTGTTTCAGCGGATAAATACAATGCAAAAACATATGCACAAAACCCAGTTGGTGCTGGGCCATACCGTTTAATCAGTTTCCAACCCGGTCAACAGATGATTGTAGAGGCGAACCCTTACTATGCAGGCAATAAAAATGATTTTGACAAGCTGATTTTTGTCTTCCTTGATGAGGACAGCGCTTTTGCCGCAGCACAAAGTGGGCAGCTAGGCGTTGTCCGTATTCCTCCATCAATGGCCGTTGGCTCGGTTAATAATATGAAGTTATGGGTACGGCCCAGCGTCGAGAACCGTGGCATCGTGTTCCCGACCACGCCGGCAGGCAAAAAAGATGCGCACGGTTACCCGATCGGTAATGATGTGACTGCCGATGTTGCCATTCGTCGTGCCATCAACTACGCCATCAATCGTCAGCTACTTGCCGATCAAATCATGGAAGGCCATGCCATTCCCGCCTATAGCGGCGTGCAGGGGTTGCCGTGGAATAACCCTGACTCTGCCATCAAAGACGGTGATGTAGAAAAAGCCAAACAGATATTAGAACAAGCTGGCTGGGTGGTAAACAGCCAGGGCATCAGAGAAAAAAATGGTATACCGGCAAAAATAACCCTGTGGTATACCAGTGGTGATACTACACGCCGTGATTTGGCGCAGGCGCTGCGTTCGATGCTTAAACCGATTGGCATTGAGGCTGATTTGAAATCGGGTAGTTGGGAAGCCGTTGAACGGAACATGCACGCCAACCCGACGCTGTTTGGCTGGGGCAGCCTCGACCCGATGGAGTTGTATCACCACTACAGCAGCAAAGCGGCGGGGGTGGAATATTATAATCCTGGCTACTACCAGAACCCAGTGGTGGATAAACATCTGCAACAAGCGCTGGATGCCCCAACCTGGCAGCAGGCGGTGCCATTTTGGCAACAAGTGGATTGGGACGGCACCACCGGTACCGGTATTCGAGGCGATGCGGCTTGGGCGTGGTTGCTTAATGTCCAGCACACCTATCTGGCTAACCGTTGTGTCGATTTAGGCAAAGGTGCGCCTGAAATTCACGGCTCCTGGTCGCTGCTTAATAGCCTTGATAGCTGGAAATGGACTTGTCAGTAATGAAAGGGGTTCTACTCTTTACCTTGCGTTTAGTCTGCCTGTTGCTGGTCACGGCTGTGGGCACCTTTACGCTGCTGAGTTTCTCCCCAGTTGACCCAATACGCGCCTATATTGGCAGTGATTTGCTGCATGTACCGCCGGAGCAATATCCGCTGATTGCGGCGCGTTGGGGGCTGGATTTACCATTGTGGCAACGTTTTCTCCATTGGTTTATGCAAGTATTGCAAGGGGATCTGGGCTATTCAATGCTGTACAACGCGCCGGTGTCGCAGGTTATCGGTGAGCGCTTCGCGACGTCGTTTGCCTTGCTATTATCGGCGTGGTTATTCTCAGGCGTGCTTGGGTTATTACTGGGGTTGACTGCGGGGCGTTATCTCAATCGCTGGCCGGATCGTATTATCTCAAGTCTGTCCTATTTATTAGCCTCATTGCCGACTTTCTGGATAGGTCTATTACTACTGTCATTATTTGCCGTCAAACTTAACTGGGCACCGATTTGCTGTGCCTGGACACCCGGCAGCAATGCCACAACCGCCAGTTGGGGCGATAAATTGCATCATTTGATCCTACCAATGCTGGCTCTCGGGTTATTAGGCGTTGGTAATATTGCCCTACATACCCGCGCCAGAGTAGCGGAGGTGATGAACAGCGAATTTATTCGCTATGCACAAGCGCAGGGCGACAAAGGCTGGCCTTTGGTGAATTTTCATATTCTGCGTCATGCTATTACGCCCGCGTTGTGTCTACAATTCGCCTCGGTAGGGGAACTATTGGGTGGCTCATTGTTGGCCGAGAAAGTCTTTGCTTACCCCGGTCTGGGGCAGGCCACGATTGATGCCGGATTACATGGTGATATCCCGCTGTTAATGGGGATTGTGATGTTTTGCGCCATCTTGGTTTTTTGCGGTAACAGTGTCGCTAATGGCCTGTTGCACCGCCTGAATCGGGGAGCTGCGCGGCAATCATGACTTATAACCCGAACCGGGCTTTATTCCGACTCTTTGTTTCTCTGGCACTGTTATCCATTTTGATTGTTTATGGTTGGGTAATTTATACCGCTGAAGTTCCTATGGATTTAATGGCGCGGCGGCAGCCACCTTCCATCACCTATTGGTTTGGCACCGACAGCTTGGGGCGTGATTTGTGGCTGCGCTGTTTTCAGGGGATGGCCACCAGCTTGCAAATCGGCCTGATTGCCGCCTTTGCCAGTGGCCTGTTGGCGATGTTCACAGCCAGCCTGTGTGCGGTCAATAGAACGCTGGATTACCTGATTCGCGGGCTGATTGACAGCCTGTTGGCATTGCCCCACCTGCTGCTACTTGTATTGATCTGCTTTACTCTGGGGGGCGGGAAACACGGGGTGATTCTGGCGGTGGCCTTGACTCATTGGCCAAAACTTGCCTTGATTTTGCGTGCGGAAATCTTGCGTATTCGTGAGGCAGATTACGTCATGCTGTCTCATCGGCTGGGTAACAGTCATTTTTACCGTTGGCGTCACCATCTGCTACCGTTATTACTGCCACAATGGATTGTTGGTACGCTGCTGATGTTTCCTCATGCGGTATTGCACAGCGCAGCACTTAGTTTTCTCGGCTTTGGATTAGCACCTCATGAGCCGTCGCTGGGAATATTATTGGCCGATGCATTGCGTTATCTGAGTAGCGGTGCATGGTGGTTGGCATTTTTCCCAGGTCTGATTCTGGTCGGATTGGTGTTGATATTCGATCAATTCGCACGATCATTACAGCAACTCTGGGTGAGGATAGCCTGATGTTGAAGTTTGACCAGTTTGCTATTGATATCGCTCATTACCGCTGGTTGGGGCGAAAAACCTGGCACCCATTGCTGAGTAATATCTCGCTGGAGGTGAATCCGGGGGAGCTGGTCGCATTAGTGGGGGGGAGTGGCGAGGGCAAGAGCCTGTTACTGCAAAGTGCGCTCGGTTTACTGCCGCATAATATGCGCTGCCACGGCGAAATAATGCTCGATGGCGAGGTGTTGCGCGCGCGCGATAAAGCCGAGCAGCGTGGTAAAACCTTATGTTACGTTCCTCAAGGCGTCAGTGCCCTGAATCCCTTGATTAAAGTGGGTTCACAAATGACCCGAGCAGCCCAGCTCAGCGGTGTAAAACTGCGGCTGGAAGATGTCGCGATGCAGCTGCAAACCTACAATCTTGCGCCGGGGCTAATACATGATTTCCCACGGCAACTCTCAGGCGGTATGGCAAAACGGGTGCTGACCAGTTGTGCAACCCTGACCCATGCTCGCTATATTTTGGCCGATGAAGTGACCTCGTGGCTCGATGATGAGCATGCTTGCCAGTTGCTGACCCATCTACGTGCCTTCTGCCAACAAGGGCGCGGTATTCTGTGGGTGACACATGATTTGGCGCTGGCAGCACGGTTTGCCGATAAAATTTCCGTGTTACATCAGGGTAAACTGCATGAAACATTGAGTGCAGATGAACTGAAAAATAACGGGGGTAGCCCGTGGCTACAATCATTATGGGCGGCATTACCGGAGCAACAATTTATCAGCTCGCAGGCTGAGGTGGCTGAATATGTTTAGTGTCGATAACCTGACGGTGGTTCAAGGCGGGAAACGGCTATGGGATGGAATCTCATTCTCTCTGACCGCAGGTGAGCGCTTAGGTATTTCGGCTCCCAGTGGTTTCGGTAAAACCACTCTTGGCAGGGTATTGGCACAATGGCAATCTGCCACATCGGGGCAAATTCTGATTGCAGGAAAGCCACTTGAAAAGAAAGGCTATTGCCCGATTCAACTTGTTCCCCAACATCCGGAACAGAGCTTCAATCCTTATCGAACTACCGGTGAGAGTCTGCGCGATGCCTGGAACCCCAATGCTCATTGGCTTGAGCGCATGGTGATTAATCCTGTTTGGTTGCAACGCCGCCCAGATGAGTTATCGGGAGGGGAACTGGCGCGCATTGCTTTGCTACGAGCACTCGACCCACGGACGCGTTATCTGATTGCTGATGAGGTGACGGCACAATTGGATGCGCATGTTCAGGCGAAGATTTGGCAAGTTTTATTGGCGGAGGCCGCGCATCGTCCATTGGGGCTAATTGTTTTCAGCCACAATAAGTCCTTATTAGACAAAGTGTGTTCACGTATATGGATACCGGAAAGAGGAAATAAGGCATCTTGCTATGTGAAAACCCACCTTGGTCTGGCGATGTGAATGAGCTGCTAAATAATAACCAGAAATTACAGGGTAATTAAAGCTACTATCATTGATAATAATCTGATGTGATAATTACTGAGTGTGCTGAACTTATTTTAGTTGAGTTACATTTTTATTGATTGAGATCATGTTATTGGTTATTTGAGAAAATAATAATATCGAGCCAGAGAAAAAATATTTAGCCTGTTGCTCATAAAAATTTACAGTAATGAACTTAAGTATTTATCTTTTTTTATTCCATTAAGGTAGGATGTGGTTTAATAAATTAACTAATTAATCTATGTTTATACTGTTAGTCAAAGTTGAGTTGTTGAGAATTCTGTTGGGATAATTTCCCCTGGAATTTATGGTGGTTGTTTCTCGCTGAAAAATATCAATTAAAACTCCGGTTATTAATATTTAATATCATTATAGTTACTTCTTGATTAGCATCAGATTTTGTGGGTTTTTATTTATTTATTTATTTATTTATTTATTTATTTATTTGATTGATTGATTGATTGATTGATTGATTGATTTTAATAGTTATTTTATTTGTGGCTAATTGTTTTTAGACCATTTGATGTTAAATTGGTAATTAATGATGAAAATTCTAAATTTTAGCCTATATTAATTGGAGACGATTTTTTATAGCTATGCGTTGATTTACACTCATCCCTGTTACAAGCATCTCATGCCGAATTCTAAAGAAATAAGGAATTTAGTGGCTATGGAAAACGAAAATTTAACAGGCCAAACTGCAGATGATCTACTGTGTATATAATCAGTAACCATTTTTTTAGTAAATAAATATTACTTACCTGTACTCTCCTATTGAATAAAATAACTAAAAACGATAAGAATATTTTTTCAAGACTTATTTATCATGCAATCTTATTAGATGGGGGATGTTATTCGTCTACCTTACTGTTATTTAAAATAAATTTTCAGTATGAGACCTAATCAGTTAGACAGGAGGATGTGCTTAATTCTGAAATATTCAAAGTAGCGCGTCTTGGTGGCCTATCCTTTACCCGTCATCGTATTTATTGGTCACAATGATTAGTCAGTAACGACAAGGGTGACCCTTGTATAGGCCAGCAAGTTACAGAACGAGTAGGTTCTTTTTCTCACTTTCACTTTCTTAACATAAACAGGAGGGCTTATGCAGCTCACCCCAAGAGAAGTTGAAAAGCTCATGATCTATACGCTGTCTGATGTGGCATTCAAACGTAAAGCACGCGGCTTGAAACTCAATTATCCGGAAGCCGTTTCAATCATTACCGTGACCGCGATGGAAGGTGCCAGAGATGGCAAATCGGTAGAAGATGTGATGAAAGAAGCCAGTCAAGTTCTCACAAAAGATGATGTGATGGACGGGGTAGCTGATCTAATTCCGAATGTTCAGGTTGAAGCGATTTTCACCGATGGTAGCCGTTTGGTCACCGTACACGATCCAATCAAATAAATGATGGCAACATGCGAGTAAAAACCTGAACTGATTATTGCAGAGGATTAAAGCATGAGCGCAAAGAAAAGCAGTAAAGATAATGCAGAACAGAATACTCCGCTCGGAGGCTGCATTTTAGCCGATACACCGATTACCTTTAATGAAAATAAGCCTGTTACCAAAGTGAAAGTCCGTAATACCGGTGACCGGCCAATTCAGGTGGGGTCGCACTTCCATTTCTTTGAAGTTAACCGCGCCTTGGAGTTTGACCGTGCGGCGGCTTATGGCAAACGACTGAATATCTCTTCCACTACCGCAATCCGTTTTGAACCCGGCGATGAAACCGAAGTTCCGCTGATTCCTTTTGGCGGCAAACAAACGCTGTATGGTTTCAATAACCTGGTGGATGGCTGGACTGGTGACGGCGTGGTACCTAACAGTGAACGCCCGGATAAACTGGCGGCTATTCGTCGTGCGGCTGAACGTGGTTTTAAATCATCTAAATAACGCCTTATCTAACTAAAAATCATCGAAATTCGCATACGTGTAATTAGCTATACCCAATAGATTTCAAGTTTCAGGAAGGTGGCAAACCAGAGAGTCCGATGAGCTTACACCGGTAAGTGATTCGGGTGAGCGGGGGCCGCTAATACACCTGCAACGTGAAAGATGAAGGTTACACGCACCGGAAAAAGAAAGGAGCGACAGATGCCTCAAATTTCTCGGCAAGAATACGCGGGTCTATTTGGCCCAACTACGGGCGATAAAATACGTTTGGGTGATACCAATCTATTTATCGAAATCGAAAAAGACCTGCGTGGATATGGTGAAGAGTCGGTGTACGGTGGTGGGAAATCGCTGCGTGACGGGATGGGCGCAAATAACCATCTAACCCGCGATAACGGTGTATTGGATTTGGTTATCACCAACGTCACCATTGTGGATGCCCGTTTAGGGGTGATTAAAGCTGACGTCGGTATCCGCGACGGTAAAATTGCCGGTATCGGCAAAAGTGGTAACCCCGGAGTGATGGATGGGGTGACGCCCGGCATGGTGGTGGGGGTCAGTACCGATGCTATTTCCGGTGAGCATTTGATTCTCACTGCCGCTGGTATTGATACCCACATTCATTTGATCTCACCACAGCAGGCGTACCATGCGCTGTCTAATGGTGTTGCAACTTTCTTCGGTGGCGGCATTGGCCCAACCGACGGCACTAACGGAACGACAGTCACACCTGGGCCGTGGAATATTCGCCAGATGCTGCGCTCAATCGAAGGTCTGCCGGTTAACGTCGGCATTCTGGGCAAAGGGAATTCCTACGGGCGTGGCCCACTCTTGGAGCAGGCTATTGCTGGTGTTGTGGGTTATAAAGTCCATGAAGACTGGGGGGCGACCGCTAATGCTCTGCGCCATGCATTGAGAATGGCGGATGAAATGGATATTCAGGTTTCGGTTCATACCGATAGTTTGAACGAATGTGGCTACGTAGAAGACACTATTGATGCCTTTGAAGGCCGCACTATCCATACTTTCCATACCGAAGGTGCCGGTGGGGGCCATGCGCCTGACATCATTCGTGTCGCCAGCCAACCTAACGTACTGCCAAGCTCGACTAACCCAACCCTGCCATACGGCGTCAACAGCCAGGCTGAGTTGTTCGACATGATTATGGTGTGTCATAACCTCAACCCGAACGTGCCGGCTGACGTCTCCTTTGCTGAAAGCCGTGTGCGGCCGGAAACCATCGCGGCAGAAAACGTGCTGCATGATATGGGGGTTATCTCTATGTTTTCCAGTGACTCGCAGGCGATGGGGCGTGTCGGGGAGAACTGGTTGCGTGTGATGCAAACGGCTAACGCGATGAAAACCTCACGCGGAAAGTTGCCGGAAGATGCGCCGGGTAACGATAATTTCCGCGTACTGCGCTATGTGGCAAAAATCACCATCAACCCCGCAATCGCACAGGGTGTCAGCCATGTCATCGGCTCCGTCGACGTGGGCAAAATGGCCGACCTGGTGCTGTGGGATCCGCGTTTCTTCGGGGCGAAACCTAAAATGGTTATCAAAGGCGGCATGATCAACTGGGCGGCAATGGGTGATCCAAATGCTTCATTACCGACTCCGCAACCGGTGTTCTATCGCCCAATGTTTGGCGCAATGGGAAAAACCCTGCAAGACACCTGTGTCACCTTCGTTTCTCAGGCGGCACTGGATGACGGTGTGAAAGAGAAAGCCGGATTGGATCGTCAGGTTATCGCGGTTAAGAACTGCCGAACCATCTCCAAACGTGATCTGGTGCGTAATGACCAAATGCCAAACATTGAAGTTGATCCAGAAACCTTTGCGGTGAAAGTGGATGGGGTACACGCCACCTGTGAGCCGATAGAAACGGCGTCAATGAACCAGCGCTATTTCTTTGGTTAATAAAAGCTTTGGTTAATCCGATGTAGGAGCATTAATCCAGCTTGCCTGTAGTCAGTATCACTCAGTTCCCAGTACGGGGCAGATATTCTCTGGGAAGGGGGTCATCGAAACGGATTTCATGGCTACGGGCGGCGGCTGTTGGCGATGAAGCTATGCAAGGAGTCTTATGATGCAAAAAATCAATAATATGATCTTGATCGAGCACGTTCTGGGTAATGTAAAAAAAGATCCGGTTTGGCAGGAAAAACTTAAACATGCCACCTTGGATCTGTTAGTGCTGGATCAGCGGGAAGCGCAGAAAAGCCGCTGCCGCAAATCCACCACTCATGGGCTGGATCTGGGTATTTCTCTTGACCGAAACGTGGTGCTTGCCGATGGCGATGTGTTGGCCTGGGATGAAGAAACCAACGTTGCCGTCGTGGTGCAAATCAATTTGCGCGATGTGATGGTGATTGATTTAAGTGAACTGAAAAGCCGTTCACCGGATGAATTAATTAAAACCTGTTTTGAACTTGGCCATGCGCTGGGGAACCAGCACTGGAAAGCTGTCACCAAGAATAACGAAGTGTACGTGCCACTAACCGTTGCCACCACCATGATGGATTCAGTGATGAGAACGCATGGTTTCCAGCATTTGCCTTTCCGTTTTGTCAAAGGCGGAGAGATTTTACCGCAGCTCAGTAACTCTGAAGCACGTCTGCTGTTTGGTGGTGCCGAGGACAGCGATACCCATGTTCATGTTGCCAGCCCTCTGGATGAGCCTCATGGCTCTGGTTTACATATTCACGCTATTCACTCCCACGGTGATGGAGATTCGCATAGTCACGACCATGACCACAGCCATAGTCACGGCGATCACGACCACGATCATAAACACTGATTCAGGCAAGGAGGCACCGTAATGAATGCATCAGATCTGATTCGTATTATGCAATTTGGTGATTCCGTACTGCCGGTCGGGGCCTTCACGTTTTCCAATGGCGTGGAGTCTGCCATTCAAACTGGCGTCGTGCGAGATGTACCGACGTTAAAAGGCTTTGTTCTAACGGCGCTGAAACAAGCAGCCAGTTGTGATGGCATGGGGGTGGTTGCCGCCCATCGTGCGGTGATGGCTAATGAACGCGATGGCATTATTCGCGCTGATTGGGCGGTGAATAACCGTAAGTTGAATGAAGAAAGCCGCCTGATGGCAACCCGAATGGGGAAAAAACTGACGGAAATGTCAATCCATGTGGTGCAGCACCCGCTGATCAGCTGGTGGCTGGAACAGATAAAAAATGGCAATACGGCGGGAACCTATCCAGTGACTCAGGCAGTGGTGATGGCAGCACAGGGAATAGGGCAGCGAGAGGTGGTGGTGATGCACCAATACGGTGTCGCGATGACTATCTTGAGTGCGGCGATGCGGTTAATGCGCGTCACTCACTTTGACACACAACATATCTTGTTTGAGTTGAACCATGATATCGAGAAGTTCTGTGATATTGCCGAAATCGGCGATATCGAACAGATGTCTTCTTATGTCCCGATTGTGGATGTTCTGGCGGCGGTACATGTCAACGCGCATGTTCGTCTCTTTAGTAACTGATTGATGAATAAATAGTTTATCGAACACGAATTCTGAGTGCTGGGCGCGTTTGTTAACCAGGCACATCGTTGATATCAGATAAAATTAAGAGGATAACCCCGTGAATAGCCATTCAACCGATAAACGTAAAAAGATCACCCGCATTGGTATTGGTGGCCCGGTAGGTTCAGGTAAAACCGCCATTATCGAAGTTATTACACCTATTTTGATCAAGCGGGGTATCAAACCACTGATCATTACCAACGATATCGTCACCACCGAGGATGCCAAACAGGTGAAACGCACCCTGAAAGGCATTCTGGATGAAGAGAAGATCCTTGGGGTAGAAACCGGTGCTTGCCCACATACTGCGGTGCGCGAAGATCCCAGTATGAACATTGCTGCGGTAGAAGAGATGGAAGAGCGCTTTCCTGAAAGCGATTTAGTCATGATTGAAAGTGGCGGCGACAACCTGACACTGACTTTCAGCCCGGCACTGGCAGATTTCTATATCTATGTTATTGATGTGGCTGAAGGTGAAAAAATCCCACGTAAGAATGGCCCTGGTTTGGTTCAGGCAGACATTCTGGTTATCAATAAAATCGATCTTGCGCCTTATGTGGGGGCCAGCCTGGATGTGATGGAAAGTGATACCAAAGTGGTGCGTGGTGAGCGCCCTTATATCCTGACCAATTGCAAAACCGGGCAAGGCATTGAAGAGCTGGTGGATATGATTATGCGCGATTTCCTGTTTACTCACGTCCAGTCTCAAGGAGCCAACGCATGACCTCGCAGAGCCAGAATATCGTGGAGACTCCTTCACGGGTTCGCGCTCACGCATTGGGTGTTAACGCGCCGGAATTAGCGAAGTATCAGGACGAACCGGCGCAGATGCGTAGCGGAGCGGTGGGGAAAAGTGGCTATCTCAAACTGAGATTCGCCAAACGTGAGCATCGTAGTATTTTGGCGGAAATGGAGCGGCGGGTGCCCTCAATGGTGCAAAAAGCACTGTACTGGGATGAAGAAATGCCCGAACTGCCGTGTATCACCATGATTTCGACGTCAGGGTGTATTCTGCAAGGTGACCGTCTGGCCACTGACGTGATTGTCGAGGCGGGGGCGTGCGCCCATGTCACCACGCAGTCGGCGACCAAAGTTCATATGATGAATGCCAACTATGCCTCGCAGATACAGCATTTTACGGTGGAAGAGGGGGGTTATCTGGAATTTATACCAGACCCGCTGATTCCACATCGTAATTCGCGTTTTATTACTGATACCACCATTAATATTCATCCTACGGCGACGGCGATTTATTCAGAAGTGCTGATGTCTGGGCGGAAATATCACCATGCGGACGAACGATTCGGTTTTGATGTTTATTCCTCCCGAGTGGCGGCACACGTTTTTTTGGGTAAAGAACAGCCCGCAGGTAAAGAGCTGTTTGTTGAAAAGTATGTACTGGAGCCGAAGTCAGAGAGCCTTGATGCCATCGGGGTAATGCAGACATTTGATGTGTTTGGCAACGTGATTTTACTCACGCCCAAAGAGCATCACGACCGCATTCTGGCGCGGGTTCCTGCCCATTTTGATGTCAAAGGTGGTATCGCCAGCGGAGCGACACGCTTACCGAATGATTGCGGATTAGTGTTTAAAGCACTGGGGATTGATAGCGCCGGTGTTAAGAACGAAATTCGACAGTTTTGGAAGATAGCCCGTGAGGAAATTCTCGGCGTGACATTGCCGGAGAAATTCTTGTGGCGCTAAGGTGTTGCTCAAAAGTATTGGCGTTGCAGCAAAACATCGTTGCAACAATAGATGGGTGCAACCATAAGTGAGTGCAGCTAATACAGCTGCGGCTTCAAGTTAGAAGGGTAAAATAATGAACGCGAAAACGGGCAATCAATCCGGCTGGGCACAACTGTGTGCTTCGAATGTTTTCATTGAATTTATCGATACAACGCTGCGCGGCTGTGCTCAAGTCATGTTTCAGAATAACCCTCTGACTGGGTTACTCTTCTTTATTGCCATATTTGTTGGTGCTTATGGTGAAGGAAGCCCGGCGGTGGCCTATGGCTGTGTTTTAGGCACCATCGTTGCTACTCTCGCCGGCTTAGCCATGCGTGATCGTAAATCATGGCGCGCAGGGCTGTATGGCTACAATGGGTGCTTGGTGGGCGCAGCTCTGCCCACATTTTTAGTGGCTACTCCGGTGGCCTGGGCCTGCATTGTGTTGGGTAGTATCGTGTCCGTGATCGCTACTGTGTGTATTGCCGATATTTTAAAAACCTGGAAAGTTGCGGCATTGACCGCCCCCTTCGTCTTCACGACCTGGATGATCTTACTCGCCAGCTATGCCTTTACCGGTTTGCATAGCAGTGGCTTACCGACACCGACGTTGCCGCAACAATTAATCTCTGAGCCCGGCACCATTTTTGGCGGTGGCAATGTTTTTGTCAGCATGTTCAACGGTATTTCTCAGGTATTTCTATTCAGTAGCTTGGTCGGAGGGATTATATTTGTTATCGGATTAGCTGTTGAATCTTTATGGGCCGCCATCTTTGCCCTTTTAGGCGCGTTATTAGCGATCTTTACCGCTGCTTTTCTCGATGCCAGCCCTCACAGTATTCATGCCGGGCTTTATGCTTTTAGCGCCGTATTAACCGCAATTGCTTTAGGATCAACCTTTAATCAACCCAGTTGGCGTGTTCTGACTTACACCATCGTGGGGGTTATTTTTACTGTGTTGGTGCAGGGGGCTATGAATACTTTATTGTCACCCATTGGTATTCCAACCCTGACCATGCCGTTTGTTTTAGCCTCATGGCTATTTCTGGTTCCCAATAAAGATGTGATGCCAGCACATCGACAATAACTATTTCACTCTGGACGCTTTGCTCTGAACATTTTATCCGCAGGACGGTTGATAATAATCTGGAGTGCGAACATGACAACAGTGACAGAAAAAAGAGTGGCGTTTGGTAATCAGCAAACTAAATGTCGCGCCATCTACCTGCTTATTGGTTTATTGGTTGTTAATGGACTGGCTTGGGTTTGGGCTTTTAGTGAGTTTAATAACAATGCGGTACTCATGGGAATGGCCTTTTTGGCATACAGCTTTGGCTTGCGACATGCCGTCGATGCGGATCATATTGCGGCTATCGATAATGTCACCCGTAAACTGATGCAGCAAGGTAAAACACCGATTGCCGTTGGCACTTTTTTCTCGCTTGGCCATTCCACCATTGTGATATTAGCTTCACTAGCGATTGCCGCAACAGCGATGGCGTTCAAAAATGATATGGTGTGGTTTCGTGAAACCGGAGGTTTGATTGGTACGCTGGTATCATCGGTGTTTCTACTGTTATTCGCCTTTCTTAATTTAACCATCCTAATTTCAGTCTATAAAAAATTCAAAAAGGTCAAAGCAGGCCATGTCTATCAAGAAGAAGAACTTGATCTTTTAGTTGTGAATAATGGGGGGCTATTAGCCAGAATCTTCAGACGTGTATTTAATATGGTCAATAAAAGTTGGCATATGTATCCAGTCGGTTTCTTATTTGGTTTAGGTTTTGATACCGCCACAGAAGTGGGCGTATTGGGTATTTCCGCCGCCAGTGCAACTCATGGCATGAATTTGTGGTCGATTATGGTATTTCCAATTTTATTTGCTGCGGGCATGGCATTGGTCGACTCACTTGATAATTTTGTGATGATCGGAGCTTATGGTTGGGCTTTCTCCAAACCTGTACGGAAATTGTACTATAACATTACCATCACGGCAGCTTCCGTGATTATTGCTTTCTTTATCGGCGGAATTGAAGTATTGGGATTAATTGCAGATAAAATGAATCTAACTGGAGGGATTTGGACGCCGATTAATAATATTAGTGGAAGCTTAGGCGAGATAGGGTACTGGATCATTGGTATGTTCATATTGTGCTGGTTGATTTCCATAATTAATTATTATGTTCGTGGTTATGATAAATTAAGTATTAATCGTTAATTTACAATTTAATAAAAAGGCGCTTAAATTAACTTAATAAGCACCTTTTTTGTAAGGTCTATATTGACAGGTTACATATGTTTTTTAGCAAAACCTAAGATATCCTGCTTTATTTCAGAGAGTTTGCTTTCAGGTGATTTTTTACAGACTTCGACTACTTTGGGCGTCACTATTGTATCAGTCTCATAAAAATCAACATAATCACCTTTCTTATACTGAGTATCATCATTTAATACCCAATAAACTACCGGAGTAAATGACTTAGGATTCAGATCCAGGAATTCTTTGCAGGTCATATCACTGGGGGTTGTACCGGTTGCTTTAGTCGCGGTGGGAGTTGCTGCAAAAGAAGTTGCAGCAACTGAAAGCAATAAACCAGTCAATGCAATATTACGAAGTGATTTGTAGGACATGCTTATTTCCTTATTTATCTGTTAAATATGATTAGATATTTAAGACACTTAAATTAAGGGTGATAGATATCACTCAAGTCTACGAACACTGGCATTTATGCTATGCCAGAGACCGCTATATTATTAACCAAAAAATCATTAATGCCAACAGTTACCCTGTCATTCCACTTGTTATTGAGTATGGATAACTTTACAAGATGTAAAATTAATATTGCGATTTGGATGCTTGTAAAATTAACGAATTGTCATTTGATTATAATCAAAAACAATTAAATTCATCCATGATCTTTGTGGTTTTTTTATCTATACTTAAGTTACCTATAACAATTTTAGTCACTCTATTGATGAAAATATTACAGGAAATTAAGTCTAAGTTATCGATACCCATTTTCTTGGCTATATTGGTAGCCATTAATGGGTATCTGATTTTAAGCCCCGTACTCTATCGAGCAATCTCTCACTCAACCGATGCAATAAATAATTTCAGCACTTGGAAGGATGCGCTCAGTTTTCTGGAACTATTCGAAATACCACGTTTTATGATCGGTCTGGTATTGATATTTATGGCATTTTCATTATCGATGAAAGTGCGCACGGCATGGTTTTTCTCGGTATTGTTACTGTTTACCATTGTTATTATCAATCTCTATATTCTTAAAGATCATAATAGCCTCACGACGTATTCCAGCATAGTTATGCTGGCTCTACTCTTTTATTGGCGTAAGTTTGATTATTATAGTCTCGGCAGTGCTACGTTCTTTGCTATCGTCAGTATTGCTTCATTGATTGTCTATAGCATGTTGGGCACCCTTTATATCGGTGATCAATTTTCGCCGGTAGTCACTGATTTACCTACGGCCTTTTATTTCGCAATTGTTTGTATGTCGACCGTAGGCTTTGGGGATATTATCCCGCATACCACGCTGGCGCGGATGTTTACGCTTACAGTAATTATTTCTGGTATCACGGTCTTTGCTGCTTCAGTGGCTTCTATTGCTGGGCCAATTATCAGTAATAATATCAAACGGATAGTTAAAGGTAGGATATCTCACGTGGAACGTAAAAATCATTTTATTATTGTCGGTACCAACTCTCTGGCGCTGAATGTATATAACGGTCTGCGTGACCGTGGTGATGATGTCACGGTAGTGTTCGCAGTGGGGGAGCAGCACGATTTTCCTGCCGATGCAGATATTATCGAAGGCGACCCTTCCTCAGTTGCAACATTGAAATTAGCAGGTGCAGCTAAGGCTAAATATATTATTGCGCTATGCAATAGTGATGCTGATAACACCTTCACTATTCTGGCAGCGAAAGAGATTGCTGGTGAGTTCACTAAGACATTGGCATTAGTCAATGAAACTCAGAATATGCAGAAAGTGAAACGAGTTAACCCTGATATGGTGTTCTCATTGCCGTTATTGGGAAGTGAGTTGTTGGTTAGAACCTTGAATGGCGATACTATCAATAATGACCTTATTACTGAAATGTTTTTTGGTAAATGCGTGAAACTGGATTAATTCTGGTATCTGTTACTTGGGTGTATTTATGCTGAACACCCTCATGTCGAGGGTGTTTTATTTTCTATCTCACGACGACGATGTTAATGCCGCTATTATTAGGCCGTTGCCGGGGGATCTTTAGGTTTTTCTTTTGTCCCGACCATTAAACCTAACTCTATAGCAATAAAACCAACAATAAGACTGGTAACCAAATAACAGATTGAGACTAAAACCCCAGTGGGAGTTTTCATCATTTCGACGGCACCAAATACAAAACTGGAGAATGTTGAAAGCCCTCCCATAATTCCTGTGCCTACCATCAGATGCACATATTGGTTGATTTTCCCATTCTTAAAGAAAGAGGTCGCTAACCCCAATAAGAATGCCGCAATTATATTGGCGATGAAAATATCCATTGGAAATCCATCTGTCAGTCTTGGCACTGATAGCATAATAAACTCACGGCACATCGCACCAAAAGCGCCACCGACAAAAACCAGAATAACAAGATTTGGCATGATAACTCTCTCCGATTAATAAATTAGTTTTCTGATTAATAAGCTAACCATGCGCCAAATGCCGCAACTGCCAGACCAACTACTACAGAAATAATCAAATAACCGGCAGCAATGGCTCTGCCTCGTGCGGTAGCAAGTTTTACCGCATCTAATTGCATGCTACTAAAGGTGGTGTAGCCACCTAAAATACCGGTTAACACCGCAGCATTCATTACATCACCGTAGCGATCACGCCAGTCAACACTGAATAGAATACTCAGGTAGCCGATGACAAAAGCCCCCGAAATATTGATAAGAAACGTACCCAGAGGAAAGTTACCTTTATATATCTTTGCGACACTGAGTCCCACCCACCATCGTAAAAGTGAACCTATGCCTCCGCCAAATCCCACCCACATTACGTCGATTGCAGTCATAATAATATCCTTATCGCTATCCATCATAATGGGAATAATTGTAGTATAAATAGATGGGTTAAACGATAATAATATAAGTGTGGGAAGCGCTTCGGTATTATAATTTATTAATTAATAGCCAGCGTCTAACTGTAAGATGGTTATTTAACTGCGGTAAGACCTATTTTCAGCAACTTACCGTTACTCTCATCTGTTAACAGGTAAACATAGCCGTCAGACCCGACGCGGACATCACGGATGCGCTCGCCTCGCTCGCCCAGCAGACGCTCTTCAGCAATCACTTTATCGCCCTCTAATTGCAAACGAATCAACTCTTTTTGTGCCAGTGCGCCAATAAACAGTGAATGTTTCCATGTTGGAAATCTATCTGCATTATAGAATGCCATCCCGCTGATACCAGGCGAGATCTCCCAGTAATAAGCCGGTTGCTCAGTACCGTCCACATAGGCACCCTTGGCCTCAGGGATCGGCAAACCCGAATAATTAACGCCATGTGTCGCCAGTGGCCAGCCATAATTTTTGCCAGCTTGTGGGATATTTATCTCATCACCTCCTTTAGGACCGTGTTCATTTTCCCATATCACACCACTCCACGGGTTCAGCGCCAGCCCCTGCGGATTACGATGACCATAGGACCAGACCTCTGGTCTGGCCGGTGATTTATTCACCAAGGGGTTGTCTGTAGGCACCTTACCATCGAGGGTTAGTCGCACGATTTTACCTTGATGTAGGCTCAGGTTTTGCGCGGTAGGGCGCTGATTATTTTCGCCAAGAGTGATAAACAGATGGTCCTGTTCATCGAAAGCCAGTTTGCCACCAAAATGGTTTCCGGTAGACAATTTCGGCTGCTGACGGAACAACACCTTAAAATTCTCAATGGCGGTATGCTGTGGATTAAGACGGCCATATCCCACAGCTGTGCCTGCTTTACCATCCGAATCAACTTCTGCAAAACTCAGGTATATACGGTGATCTTGAACAAAATTCGGTGATAATGCGACTTCTAGTAGGCCACCTTGTCCGTTGGCATACACTGGCGGCACGCCGATTAGTGGCTCAGACAGTTTCTTTCCTTGTTGCCACAAGCGCAGTTGACCTGATCGCTCAGTGATCAAAATGCCACTGTTATCGGGCAGGAGTGCTAGTGACCAGGGGTGATCTAGCCCATTCTGTAATTCCATTACTGTCAGTACCGGGGCTGCAAGCGTAGACATCGAAACAAACACGCTGAGTAATAATCCTGACAAGCTGTAACCCAGTGTCTTATTCCCAAATATTGTCATCCGCCACTCCATAAATGTGCAATCACCCGTTAACTTTAGAGTATTAAGGGAGAATCAGCTATGCGCTGTTGTCGGCTCACGACGTCTATCGGGTGATGTTCTACATACTGTCGATTAAATAGGGGAGTGATTCCGGCTACCGTTTTCTCTGTTACTTCAAACAGTTGAAAAATTTGCCAAACAGATAAATTTCCCTAACTTATCCCCATCTGAATTTTTATTATTTTTACTGTTAAATGTTCTACATCGAGATCTAAAAATAAAAACTAACCATATGAAATACAAATGATTTAAACTTAATTTGCCAAGCAAAAAAATAACAATTTTGCGATAAGCATCACATCCTAATCGCTGAGAAATGTGAACATCATCAATGTGGAAAGTCAATGAGAGACGATTGTAGTCAGTCGCGAATTACTGTCTTATCTATCAACGCCGTATACTGACGACAACCAGAAACAATGATGGTGGCAAGGCGGCAATGAAACAAAGATAAAGGGAATTTCACCATTGCACTGGCATATTAATCACTTGTGTCTTTTGAACTTCAAAAGGTGTTGGGTATGGAAAAGAAAAAGATTTATCTGTTTTGTTCTGCGGGCATGTCTACCTCGCTACTGGTTTCCAAAATGAAAGTACAAGCAGAGAAGTATGAGGTGCCAGTGATTATCAATGCTTACCCCGAGGCCCTGGCCGCAGAACATGGTGCCCAAGCAGATGTCATCTTGTTAGGACCACAAATCGCTTACATGTTGCCTGAAGTTGCAAAAATGTTCCCCAATAAACCAGTTGAAGTGATCGACGCGCTCCTATACGGCAAAGTCGACGGTCTGGGGGTATTAAAAGCTGCCGTAGCCGCAATAAAAAAAGCAAAACAATAAGGGGTGCACTGTGAGCGCATTTATTAATTCTCTGGAAAGGGTCATCTTGCCTTTTGCTATTAAAATAGGCAGACAGCAACATATTAATGCTATCAAGAATGGGTTTATTCGGCTGATGCCGTTAACCCTGACTGGTGCCATGTTCGTTCTTATCAATAACGTGTTCTTAAGTTTTGGTGAAGGGTCATTTTTCTTCTCAATGGGCGTAAGATTAGACGCTGATACCATAACTATGCTGAATGGTTTTAAAGGAATTGGTGGCAACGTTTATAATGGTACGCTCGGTATTATGTCGTTAATGACGCCATTCTTTATCAGTATGGCTTTGGCTGAAGAGAAGAAAGTTGATCCTCTGGCTGCGGCGTTGCTGGCGATCGCGGCCTTTATGACGGTCACTCCGTACAGCGTGGGTGAAGCCTATGCGGTGGGGGCTAATTGGTTGGGGGGGGCCAATATTATATCCGGTATTATCATTGGCTTGGTGGTAGCAGAGGTCTTTACCTTTATCGTGCGCCGTAACTGGGTCATCCGCCTGCCGGATAGCGTTCCAACCTCTGTTTCCCGTTCATTCTCGGCATTAATTCCCGGATTTATCATTCTTTCCATTATGGGCATATTGGCCTATACCCTCGGATTATACGGCACCAACTTCCACCAGATCATTATGGATACCATCTCGGCTCCGTTATCGAAAATGGGCAGTGTGGTGGGTTGGGTGTATGTCATGTTCTCCTCGCTGCTGTGGTTTTTCGGGATACACGGTGCAATGGCCCTCTCTGCATTGGAAAGTGGCATCATGATGCCATTTGCCTTGGAAAACGTAGCCACTTATACCCAATATGGTTCAGTCGCCGCCGCGATGGCTGCCGGCAAAGAGTTCCATATGTGGGCCAAGCCGTTTGTTGACTCCTATATCTTCTTAGGCGGTACAGGGGCCACACTGGGTTTAGTTATCGCAATCTTTATTGCCTCCCGTCGCGAAGATTATCGTCAGGTAGCAAAATTGGGTGCTCCGGCGAGTATTTTCCAGATTAACGAACCAATCTTATTTGGCTTACCTGTCATTATGAACCCGCTGTTCTTTATACCGTTCATTTTGGTTCAGCCTGTATTAGCGATTATCACTTCAGTGGCTTATTACACTGGCTTTATTCCGCCAATCACCAATATTGCCCCTTGGACCATGCCGGTTGGGTTAGGCGCATTCTTTAATACTAACGGCAGTATTGCCGCGATGTTATTGAGTTTATTCAACTTAGGGATTGCCACACTGATGTATCTGCCGTTCGTGATTATTGCCAATAAAGCGCAGAGCGTGATTGATAATGACGTTGAAAGTGAAGAAGACGTGGCTAATAGCCTGAAATTTTAATGAGTAGCCCTTGTCGTACCGGTGTGGAGGTTGGAATGAAATATCAATTTTCCGATGATTTTTGGTGGGGAAGCGCCACCTCAGCGACGCAATCTGAAGGCGCGTCACTGCGGGACGGTAAAAGCAAAAATATTTTCGATTACTGGTATGAAATTGCACCGCAACGTTTTCATGGTGAAATCGGCCCCGAAACCACCTCCACCTTTTACGATAATTATCAGCAAGATATTTTGCTGTTAAAACAACTTGGGCATAACACCTTCAGAACATCTATTTCCTGGTCTAGATTAATTCCCAGTGGTGATGGCGAGCTTAATCCCCAAGCCGTCACCTTTTATAACGCGGTGATTGATACTTTATTGGCTAATGGAATTACTCCGTTTATTAACCTCTATCATTTTGATATGCCACTGTGTATGCAAGAGAAAGGGGGCTGGGAAAGCCGTACTGTCGTTGACGCATATGCTCGCTATGCTAACCTCTGCTTTACCTTATTCGGTGATCGCGTTAAACATTGGTTTACTTTTAATGAACCGGTAGTGCCGGTTGAAGCCGGATATCTGAATGACCTGCATTATCCGTGTATCGTTGATTTCAGCCGTGCGGTGACGGTGGCTTATCATAGTGTGCTGGCTCACGCCAAAGCGGTAGGAGAGTATCGGAAACTGGAGCAGGGCGGGGCTATCGGTATTATTTTAAATCTTACCCCGACCTATCCGCGCTCAGACAGTGAGCAAGATAGGGCTGCCGCCAACTGTGCTGATCTACTGCTTAACAGAAGTTTTCTTGATCCTGTGACCAAAGGAGCATATCCCGACGAACTGATCGCATTGTTACAGCAATATTCACTGTTACCACAGATTGACCCCGGTGATTGCCAATTGATTGCCAGCGGAACGGTGGATTTGCTCGGTGTTAACTATTACCAGCCCAGACGAGTTCAGGCACTGGACGCCCAGCCGCAGCTAGGGCAAGTGCAAACACCAGAAGATTTATTCAGTTTTTACTCGATGCCGGGGCGGAAAATAAATCCTCATCGTGGTTGGGAAATTTATGAAAAAGGGCTGTACGACATTCTGAAAGACTTGAAAGACAATTATGGCAATATCCCCTGTTATATCTCAGAAAATGGGATGGGAGTTGAAGGGGAAGAGCAGTTTATTACGCCATCTGGCATGATTGATGACCAATATCGCATTGATTTTATTCGCGATCATTTGAAATGGTTACATCGGGCGCTACAGGAGGGCTGCAATTGCAAAGGTTACCATCTCTGGACTTTTATCGATTGCTGGTCGTGGCTTAATGCTTATAAAAATCGCTATGGCTTAGTCCGATTGAATCTCGTCGACCAGACTCGGATACTGAAGAAAAGCGGCTATTGGTTTGCGGATGTGGCCAGGCAAAATGGTTTCAATTAACGGAGAGATAAGATGTTTGATTTAGATTCTATTACTGATAGCGTAGCACAGAGCGATGCGCTGGAAAATGTGGTTATGGGCTTGATTATCAATGCTGGTCAGGCACGCAGCCTCGCTTACAAGGCATTGAAAAGCGCCAAAACCGGTGATTTTGTACAAGCCGATGAACTGATGGCACAATCTCGCCTTGCGTTGAACGAAGCGCATCTGGTTCAGACTCAACTGATTGAAGCTGATCAGGGCGAAGGGAAAACCAAAGTCACGCTGGTATTAGTCCATGCACAAGACCATTTGATGAACGCCATGTTAGCTCGGGAATTGATTGCCGAGTTGATTGAATTACACCAAAAAATGCACTGATATTGGTACGGAATATCGGCTATTTTGAACGATAGAGTGAAGGTAAATAAGATGGACGTCAGATTAGTACGTCAAAAAGACTTTTTTAACGGAAAGGAATTCCATCTATTTATTTATAATAAAACGGAAAGTGCCACCGGCTTACATCAGCATGATTATTATGAATATACCTTAATATTAACCGGCATGTGCTACCAGGAAGTTAATGGAAAAAGAGTCTTTTTAGAACGTGGCGATTTTGTTTTTATCCCCTTGGGTTCCTATCATCAAAGCTTCTACGAATATGGTGCAACACGCATTTTGAACGTTGGGATCAGTAAAGCCTTTTTTGAAGAGCACTATTTTCATTTATTGTCACGCCCCATTGTGGCTTCACAGGCATACCGCCTGAAAGGTAATTTTCTTTCCTATATTGAATCAGCGATTTCTGCTCCGCATTTTCGTGAAGATGAGCTTGTTGAACTGGTCGAGCTACTGACATTTTACGTAACTAACCGTATCAGCCACTATAAAGAAACCGAAACTAACGATGATATTCCGCAGTGGCTGAAGAGTACTGTCGATAAAATGCACGATAAATCGATGTTTGGTGAGAAAGCGCTGATTAATATGGTCGAGCTTTCCGGAAAAACTCAAGAGTATCTTACTCGAGCGACGCGGCGTTATTATCAAAAAACACCGATGCAAATTATTAATGAAATGAGAATTAATTTCGCTAAAACCCAACTTGAAGTCACGAACTATTTAGTCTCGGATATTGCCTTTGAAGCGGGTTATAGCGATACCACGTTATTTATCAAAAACTTTAAGAAACTCACCTCCTTCACTCCAGGGAATTACCGCAAGAAGTTTTACTGTGTCGGAGAGGAGTTGTCTCATTAGTTTTCCGGCCCGCTATCTTTATCGGAATGTATTTATAAGGTGTCATCAATGGAAAAGTTACTTATTGTTAATGCTGATGATTTCGGTCTGAGCAAAGGGCAAAACTACGGCATTATTGATGCGTTCCGGCATGGTATTGTCTCATCGACTACGGCGATGATGAACTGTGCGGGGATTTATCATGCAGCGGAACTCAGCGCACAAAATCCCAACTTACCGATAGGGCTGCACTTTGTACTAACCTATGGTCAGCCATTAACTGCGATGCCATCTTTAGTTGATGATAAAGGTAAGTTGGGCAAATGGTTGTGGCAGCGAGCTGAAGCCCGAGAGTTGAATCTGGATGAGATAGCGCAAGAATTGACAGCTCAGTTTGACAAGTTTGTTGAGGTTTTTGGCCGCCGACCAACGCATATTGACAGTCATCATCATGTGCATATGTTACCGCAAATTTACCCGTTGGTTGAGGCCTTTGCCCGCGAAAAATCCCTGCCACTGCGTATTGATCGTGACGAAGTACAACAACGTGGTGTTACGCTCAATAATCCTCGCAGCAGCGAGTGGTTCGATGCGGGTTTCTATGGCAAGGAATTATCAGAACAACTATTTTTACAGCGGTTGGAATTAGCCGAACAACGTGGAGTTAATTCGTTAGAGATAATGTGTCACCCGGCACTTATCGATAATATTTTATTAACCAGTAGTTACTGTTATCCCCGATTGACTGAACTGGAAATTCTCACTTCACCGAGCTTAAAACAAGCCATTGCACAACGCGACTACCGCTTGGGATCATATTCGGATTGCTAAGTTTTATATAAGTGAAAGGCATTTGGTATAAACACGAGCAGTTTTAGGTGTATATAGACCGTGTTGGACACGGAGGAAATACCTATATATGTGGGCCTTCTATCAAAGGCTAAAAGGGCATAGAACGACTTTTCCTTTCATGTATAAGAGAATTTTAAACAGTAAGTTGATAGGCTACATTGTGGGTGTTTTGATTGCGATTGGCTTTGGCGAAAGTTTTATTACTACTCGAGAAGAGGCTGAGAGGTTCGCTAAATAATTCAGTAATCACGCTAAGGCTGCCTTCTACTGTGGTCTTTCACTGCTCGCAACCAAACAATAGCTGTTTGAACATGGGCTGAGTCTGCATTTTTGGGTAATACTGTGCGTAGCGCAACCCTGTTCTAATAAGAACGCAGTTCGGGGCGAAAAAAATCCGCCCCTCTCTATTACTGTAATGCCTTTAAAATTTGCATCGCGGTTTTTACCCGCTCGGTATTCGGATAGTTTTTATTCGCTAGCATAACGATTCCTACCTGCTTTTCAGGGATAAAGGCGATATAAGCGCCAAATCCCCCCGTTGCTCCCGTCTTGTGAACCCATGATGCATCCACACGAGGATGTGATTTTGCATCCTGCACCTGCTGCGGTCCAAGAGCGACCTTGTTATCGGCGCCATTAACTATCATTACGGCCTGATCTGGCCAGTTAAGCATCTCCCAGCCTAGCCCCTGATATAATGCATCGGTGCGATAAAAGCGCGTTTGCGCCAGATCCAAAGCTTGCTGTAACGTCTTATCTGCGACCTGTTGCGGGTTCATATTCGCCTGCATCCAGCGCGACATATCTTTTATGGAAGACTTCACTCCATAGGATTCTGCATCCAGCATTCCCGGTGATACACGCACGGGTTTGCCCTCATGGTAACCCCAGGCGTAAGTATTTTTGACCTCATCCGGCACGGTAATAAAGGTGTGATTGAGCTTAAGCGGAGTAAATACACGTTGTTGCATGGCTTGTTCAAAGGAAAGCCCGCTTGGTTTTACTGCTAAAACCCCAAAAAGACCGATACTGCTGTTTGCATACTGACGCGTCTTCCCAGGTGACCATTGTGGTTGCCACTGTTTATAGAAGTTTACCAACTCATTCTCGTCTGTAACTGCATCCGGAACCTGTAACGGCAAGCCACCTGCACTGTAAGTCGCTAATTGCAGCAGAGTGATGTGACTCCACTGTGGTATGTTAAGTGCTTGCCAGTATTTGCTGGCCGGATCGTTAAGCGCAATCTCGCCTTTTGCTACGGCTACGCCACCCAGTACACCGGTGAAGGTTTTACTCACTGAACCCAGTTCAAAGAGTGTGTCTTCTGTCACCGGGCGACGCTGTTCTTCATCGGCCATACCCCAGGTGAAGTAGTAAGGCTGACCTTTAACGACCACTGCCACCGCCATACCGGGTATACCTTGCTGCTGCATCAGCGGTTTTATTGCCTTACTAACGGTAGTTGCCACATCAGGGGCTGCTGCGATACTCATAGAGCACACTGATGCCAGTACCGTCGCTATCAACGTTTGAGAAATTAATTTCACTGTTTTGAACCTTCTGGGTTGTTATTGCGCGTGCAGTTTGCACTATTTGACAGATCGTACAAACTGTTATTTTTAGCGCTGGGGGACGCTGAATAGATTAATCAATGCATTGTATTTATTGATAAAAATTGAGTTCAAACTTTCTGTGTGTACCTAAACGTGTACCAATTATTGAAACTGACAGTGAAGTAGGCTGTGTTTATTAATGGATTTCTCTGCTGCTAGTTTATGTATTTGTAAGGTACCTTACGGAAAAAAAAGATTTATAGAAAAACTGTTCACACTGTTCACTTTTTAATTTAATCATTTAAATACAATGTATTAGATGGTGATGAGTTAGTGACGAGTTTATCCAAACTGGTCACTTGCTGTGAACAGTCGGCCATTGAATACAAAAACACCGGCCTAGGCCGGTGTGATTATTTTTGAGGTGCCAAGATATGTGGGACGAATTGGGGATAAAAGAAAGGCCTGCAAGCAGGCCCGAGTACACACTGATACATTGCTCCCCGGTGTTGGATGTATGAGGTTTGTACAACGCAACTATAAGTGTCGTAACTGATAGCGTCCAATGGGTTAGGCAGATCAATAACGCCATATTGATCGGTAGAAACGATCGTGATGTTGTTTATTCAATATGCTTCACATTTAGGCAACCAGTCGGCCTCGCAATCTTCACTTAATATCAGATTGGTTTGCATCCCTTGGTTCGTCTTTCGCTTCAACAAGGCTATTTCATATTCACTGAGAGTCTGTGGCACAGCGCGCCCGAATGCGGTCAGGCTCATTGGCCGTTGATGGCCGCGCGCCTCCATAAACGACAGGTAAGCGTGATACAGGTATTTACGCGGATTAGCCGGGATAATATTGGCATTCCCCATATACAGGCCATTGGGCGTATTAACGGCCAGCAGATAACCACAAAAATCGACCAGCGGGTCAGCACCGCGTTTGATCTCCAGCGCTTCATCCGAGTTCTGCTGTGCTTCAAGCAACGCACGGGCATCATTGGGGGCGGTAAAACGCTGCATCAGGTGGCGCACGATCACCGCCAGCTCCCCGGTAATTTTCGCCAACAACTGCGGATCACGCTCGTTAGCCGGGATGACTTCCGGGAACGGCAGAATAACCCGGCGACGGGAGACGCCGCCGCTGCGGTCACTGAACTGCATCGGGTTGTTATTGACGGCCAGAATCACCGCCGGGATATGAGTGGAATAGGCATCACGGTATTTCGGGTCTATGGCAACGGCATCACCGCCAGTGATGGCTTTAATACCGGCACCGTCACCACTCCAGCGCTCTTGGTCTGGCAGGATAATCAGAGAGAACCCCACTACAGAGGCACGTTCCCGCGACGATTCCAGCGTATCGATGGTAGCCGAGGTGGTATTGTCTTTACCGGCCAGCAAGCTGGCGATGGAGGCCATCACGCTTTTACCACTGCCGCCCGGCCCGGTCACTTCAAGGAACAGTTGCCAGTCATAGCGGTTCGCCAACACCATATAAAGCGCCGCGAGAATACGCTCCTGTTTCTCATGCTGTTGCCCGGCGGCCCGCGTTAACCAGCGCCAAAAGTGCGGGGCATGGTCGGACAGATTTTCCCCGGCTTTGGGCGGGGTGTAATCCACACTGTTCACTGTACGTAACCAGTGCGTTTTCTGGTGTGCGCTGAACTGGCCGGTAGTGGTATCAAATACCCCGTTACGAAAACCTATCAAGTGCCGGGCGGGTGTTCCCATTTGTGGCACCATCAGCTTGAGTGTATCGAGTACGCTATTAATCCCTGACGCTGAGAACGGGGCGCGGATTTTATGGAACAGAGCGGCAATCTCCCGGCTAAGTACCCGATATGGCAGTACCTGCCACGCCCCTTTTTCATAGCGGCACAGGTCTTCACCCACCTGTGGCACGGCCAATAAGTGCTGATAGTGCTCTGCTAATAGTTCGGCCTTTTCACTGGCGCTCATGGCTTTCAGGTCGGCATCACTGAGCGTATCAAACGGGCTGGGCTGTTGCGGCTGATTGAATGCCTGTAACTGGGTCAGGGTAGCCAGTTTACCTTGCTGCTGATAAACGTCGTTCCAGTCACCGACAACCGGCGGCAACGCCAGCTTACCGCCGCTCAATTGGGCGGCCTCTGTTGCGCGGGTCTGGCCGGTGCCGTTCTCGTCATTATCGGCGGCCAGCAATAGCAGTGCATCCGGGTAGTGGGTACGTAACTGTTGCGCCAGCGCGGTCAGATTGTTCGCACTGAGCGCAACACAAACACTTTCCCCGGTCAGGTGATGCACCGTTAGCCCGGTCGCATAGCCCTCAGTCAGCCAGATAACGGCGTTATCCTGTCCGGCCAAAAAATGACAGGCGGTTTTCACCTGCCCCCCGGCCAGCGTGCGCTTATCACCGTTGGCGTTAATCAACTGGATGTTTACCACCTCACCGGTGCTGTCGGTCAGGGGGAATAACAGGTCGCCGGGTTGATAGGCAATCCCCCCAACACGCAACGGTTTATCGTGTAGTGTCAGCGTCTCCAGCTCTGGCCAGCCTTTGGCGGTCAGATAGGCATTCCCGGTCTGTAGTCTCGCTGCTGTCAGCAGTTGTTTAGCTTGTTCTGCGGCCCGCTGCCGTGCGTGCGCTTTCTCCTGCACTTCCTGCCCGGCATTGTGTGCCGGTAATGGCGGGTTCGATGGTTCCCCTAACACCTCGGCCACTTTGCAGGCGGCTTCCTTGGTAGTGACCGCCAGCGCCTTTTCAACCAGATTCAGGCCATCGCCGCCGCCGCACTGGTTACAAAACCATGTGCCACGCCCTTGCAGGTTATCAAAGCGGAAACGGTCTTTACCGCCACACATCGGGCAGGGCTGCGCCCGGCCTCCGGCGGCGATATGAATACCGAGCGCTGGGAGCAATACCGGCCACTGGCCTGTGGCTGCATGTGAGGTTTTTGAAACGCTTAATGTTGTCATTCTCTGTTTCTCCTCAGTGCAGGGTGGTTTGACTGGTTGTGGTTATCTGCGCTTGGCACAGCTCATCCATCATTTTTTGCCCTAATACTGTCAGGCGCGGCGGAGCCAGCAAAATATCCGGCTGCACCATGTCACTGAGCATGGTGCAGGCCATATCCATACCGGCTTCTGGCCCGTGCTGGCGCACAAAGTAGCCCTCAATATCCATCGCAATGGTCATTTGTAATTCATCCAGCGAGTAACCAAGGCTCACCCCGTGAGATACGCAGGTATCCAGATAGGCATGGGCTAACGCACGGCGATAAACAGCGGTACGGACTTCAACGGGCAGACAGGATTGATTCAGGGTATTCATACGATAGGTGCCTCCATGCGGGATAAGATTTGTGATTCGCAGGTGTTCATCACCTGTCCGAGCTGGTCAGTCAGTAACGCCACCATTGAGGCGAACGATTCAGGTGATGGAGGGGTAATGCCGTGTAACAGACAGGTTTGTGCTTCCAGCATATCGAGGAACGTCACGCCGACATTGTGCGCATGCTGGAGGCGTAAGAAATCAGCGTGAGGAATGGTGTACTGCGTATCGCTGAGATAACGGGCGGCAAGGGTATTCATGCGACTTCCCCCAGTGGCAGGCGGCCAGCAAACGACAGGATGTAGTCACGGGTTAAACGCAGGCGGGCATTCTTCTCACTGCTGGCGGTGGTACGCAACATGCAGGGACGCGCTGTTAATTCAGTACGGCGAACAGCAGCAAACAGATAGATAAATTGCGGGTGTAACGGGGTGAGGGATGTAGCCATAGTGGCAGCCTCCAAGGTTAGCGGATTAACGCTACCACCGGAGTTCCTACACTCATGGGTGGTAGCCCAGACGGGGGTAGGAATACCGGCAACCTTGGAAACCGGCCAGCCCGAAGGCTGCCCCGCCTGAGCCACCATTGCTTGATAGCGACAGCGGTATAGAAACCACTGCGCAAAAAACTGGTAGGCCGAGGCCACGACATAAAAAAACACGCCAGGCGCGTGTTGTGTCGCCAAGATTAAACACGGGTTCCTACGCCCGGCTGTCGATTTTGCGACAGCACGGCGACTATAACGCAAGGCCTGCAAAAAATGCAAGCCAGAGAAAAGCCCTTTATGCGGGATGAGCGTCATTGGTTTAACAATCAGTCTGAATATCAGGCTTGGGCTGAGCAGGGGCACGAGAGTAGAAATTGGCCTGTGCTGGTGTACTCGACGCATTGCCTGACATCACTTGCACCACGCCGTTTAGCTGGCTGCGGTACTTGGGTAAAGCAAGGCCGGGTTGTTGCTGCGCAATCTGGAACGCCTCAGCGATGTACTGCACGTCTCCCTCATTCAGAGTGAAGAATTGCTCGCCGATTTTTAGAGTGATCATGCTGATACCCCCTGACGGTTAGCAATACGCTCTGCCATCCAGCCCTCAATCTCAGAGGCCAGCCACGCGACGTTCTTACCGCCGAGGGAAATCTGTGCGGGGAAGTGGTCACGGCTAATCAGTTCATAAATGGTCGAGCGGGATAATGCGGTGGTGTTAATCACTTCCGGCAGACGCATAAAGCGGTCACGCGGGTAGTGTGTTGCCATTGGTGGTGGCGTATTGGATAAAGCCTGTTGTGTCATTGCAAGCATGAAAAGCTACCTTATTGGTTGTCCGGCCATATACCGCCGGGTTTGCTGGGATTCAGTTGGGTAGCCCCCTATTGTGAGAATATTTTTACCTGATGCAACAAGCCGTTGTTGTGTGATTTACCACAACAAACGCGCGTAAAAATGACGGTATTTGACTCTCTGGGTCTATGTGGGTGTATTCGGGTATATGTGTGGAAGGGGTGTTTTTTTGTACTGAGTCGTTAAAGCTAAAATGAATTAAAAGACATTTATTGATATTAAAATGCTCTAAAAAGAGTGGTGGTGGTTGAGCACAACAGTGAGGATTTTGCCTGCTTTTTAAGCTAGCCAGAGAAAAGGCTCTTTTTAACCCAGTGAACAGTAGTGAACACTTGGTGAATAGTTTCAAGTGAACTGTTCAACCTTTTATTTATTGATTATTAATACTTTTTTCCTAAAGTGAAGAGTAGTGAACAGTTTTTATAAAACTATTATTTTTATAGCCCTTTTAGTTTGATTTGAGAGTGTGTTGTATGGGAAATGGCACAACGGGCATTGATTGAGGCGTTGTGTGAGAGCTTGCAAAATGACTCCACCTTGACTGAAACGGAGTTATACCAATGAGCACGATCCCTGACATGACCCCTTTGGAACATTTTGAAGTGGCGAAAGCAGCACATCAGAAAAACATGCTAATACTGAATGAAGTTACCTCTGCAATTACTCGTTGCCATGAACAACAACAAGAAGCAGAAATAAAAGGCAAGCAGGCGGAAAGTAGCTGGCGGAGCTTGTTTCGTAATATGCGCGGTGAAATGACCGATGAGCTGAAAGAACAGCATGGTCAGCGAATCTCACAAAAAGAATTAGCTAAGGAGTTCTCAACACTAATCAAAGAGCTGGAGCTTGATAAAGATTCAGCGATGCTGGCATGTTGTTATTCAGCAAAAAAACTTGAAAATACCTATAAAAATAACTTTAAAATTTATGCTGAACAAGAATGGCGACAGGCTTTACTGGAACTTCCCTCCTCTCTGATAAGGGTTATTAAGTTGAAATTACGTGCTCTAGCACTAGCTGATGAGGGCAACGAAAATCAGCTTGGTTATGAAACCCCGGATAAGATAATGGAACGACAAGTAGGGCGGATATTAGTAGATGTTGCGGAGCGTCATAAGATCTCAATATACCCAGACTCAACTTTAGATAAAATCGGCTGGAATAGGCCTAATTTAGATGGAGTGGACTGGAAGTTATACAATAGCCCGGCTTCTTGCTCTAAATTAGCCAAAGAGATAATTATAAAAAGAAAAAAATTACAACAAGAAGAGGAAAGCTAATATGATGCGTTGCCCAGTGTGTAAACATGCGTCTCATACTCGCGCCAGTCGCTATTTATCAGAGCAGACAAAAGAGGCATATTATCAGTGTCAGAATATAGAATGTTCTTGTACCTTTAAATCGATTGAGAGTGTGGATAAAATAATCACTCGCCCTCCGGTTAAAGAGCCTGAAATAATACCCGCTGTTATTCTACCAGAGCGAAAAGTATTAAATCGCTACGGTTCTAACGCACGAATTCATTAATAATCCCACCCTGCCTGTAACCTCTCAAGGCAGTGACTTTTCCCCACTCTCGCCACTTTGCCCTTGCCGTTTAAGGGCTTTTTCTCTGGCTAGCCTGCCAAAAAGAGCACTGCATGCATATAGTGCATGAATTTGCATGCAACGCCTCAGCATCAAAACATCTGAAACACCACGCCACAAGGGCTTGTAGACTCTCTATGTCATGCATGAAAAGTGCATGATAAAGTCAGAGCGCGTAGGCGGGGGACCATTGCGCGCGGCAGCCAAATGGGATGTATTTTGCTATACATTAGTGATAATCTGAGATCGCTATGCGAACCCCCCACAACTGAATTGCAATAGGAAAATTGTTAGAATATAAATAGAAGATTAACAAAGGGACTAATAAAATGGCAACTCTTATAAATTGCGTTAGAATTTCCGGATTCAGAGGAATAAAAGAAATAGAAGTTGAGTTGGGAAGAATAGTGATTTTATTAGGTACTAATAATTCAGGCAAGACTTCATTCCTCAAATCTCTGCATTTAGCTTTAGGCGATTATCAAAGATACTTTAGCGAAGAAGACCTACATATTGATGTTACAGGAAATAAAGTTAGTGAGGTGGTTATTGACTTCAGGATGGTCCCTGTAAATGATAATTATGAAAAAATAGATGAGTTTGAAGATAAATGGATTGATGTGTTTGGAGATAACATTGCTTTAGATGCTGATGGGAGTGAGTTTGTAGCAATACGCACAAAGGTTAATCCTGATGAAATTAAAGGTGGTTTTAATACGCAAAGATATTTTCTAACTGAATGGCCTAGTTATGAAGAATGGAAAAACGTTGTTCCGAATGAAAGGAAGAGATTTAGGGCAAGAATAGATGCCATTCCTTATATATGCATCGAAGCGCAGAGAGATATACATAGCGAATTAAAGGATAAATCATCATATATAGGAAGGGTTCTTTCTTATATAAAATATGATGATGACGATGTAGCTTCACTCGAGAATATGATAAGTTCAATAAATGAGGTTGCTGTAAGCAAAAGTGAACCTTTACAAAGTTTAAAGGCTTGCCTACAAGGTTTAAATGAATCATTTCTCGGTTCTAATCATACTGAAATAACGCCCTTTCCAAAAAAAATAAGAGACCTTTCAAAGCAATTTACTGTTCATTTTGGTGATGAAGAAAATCAATCTTTTTCAATGGAATACCATGGGACAGGTACTAGAAGTTGGGCTTCAATGCTCACCGTTCAATCTTTCTTAGAATTTATGCACGAAAGGCATGAAAGTGAGGGCAAAGCGTTACACCCTATAATTGGAGCTGAAGAACCAGAGGCTCATCTCCACCCCAATGCACAACGAACATTATTTAAGCAACTAACATCCTCTCAGGGACAGATTATTCTAAGTACTCACTCGCCATATTTAAGTGCTATGGCGGATATTGAGGATATTAGATCTTTCATTAAACGTTCGGATGGGGTTACGGTTAACTGCTTAAGAAAAAAGATAGGACACGATGAAAAAAATGCCATTAAAAGAGAGATAATGCTTACACGTGGAGAACTGCTTTTCTCACGTGCATTAATACTTTGTGAAGGAGTTACAGAGGAGCAACTGATACCTGCAATGTTTGAGTTATATTTTAAAAAATCATTATTTACTGTGGGAGTAAATTGCATTAGTGTAAGCGGGAAAAATTATCCTCCCTTTGTGAAACTTGCGAATAATCTCGGTATACCTGTTAGCATTATCAGTGATAACGATGGCAATACAAGAAATGAAATTACAAGTCAAATGGCTCGATTGACGCGGGATGATGGATTGATTTTTAATGAGGATTGTTTTTCTTTGAATTTCATTGAGGATGGGAACGATATAGAGTCAGAATTATTTACTGAATTAAATATAAAAGAAGAGATAATCGAATCACTAGTCCTCAGTGAAACTAAAGGCAATGCCAACGTGCAGTATAGAAATGCAAAGTTAGCAGAAATAAATGCTTTGGATGATGATGCTATAATTAAAAAAATGCGTGATTCAAAAGCAAGCTATGCGGGCTATTTAGGGCTAATTTTAACAGAAAACCCTAATGAGAAACAAATCGAAGAAATACTGCCACAATCTGTTATCGCTGCATTTCAAAAAGTTAGAGGATGGCTTGAGTTATGATTGATAATTTATCTCTTGCGCAAGAAAAAATTGTTAAGGCTCCTATAGGAGAGGCTATGCAAGTTCTTGCCTCTGCTGGTTCTGGTAAAACTAGGGTTTTAACAGAAAGAGTCCGATATATTATAGACAATTCAACTAGAGGCAGCGTCGTAGCTTTAACATTTACTAATAAAGCTGCCGATGAAATGCTAGAAAGATTAGATAATGGAACGGGTATTCGCGAAAGATGCTGGATTTCTACTATACATTCAGTCGCGCAAAGAGTCCTTGATAGCTATGGATACACAATTGGGTTGCCTAAAGAGTTGCATATCTTTGAGCGCGACCAAGATAGAATGGAAGTATTTCTTCACTCCCTAAGAGAACAGGGAGTAAATATTGATAACTATCTTAATGTTGACGATGAAAGAGAAAAACGAAGCCGTGAGAAAATAATGGGGCAATATTTAACTATTTTTTCTCATATAAAAAGAGAACTCCTCAATGAAGATGAAGTTCTAACTAAATATTCTACAAACCCTCGGATGTGGAATATTTATCAAGACTATCAGTCTGCCTTGTTAGAAAGTGGTGGAGTAGATTTTGACGACATTCTTCTTTATGCACATAAAATACTTTTAAACCAAGACTCAGTGGCGAGAATATATCAAAAAAAATATATTGCTTTATTTGTTGATGAAGCACAGGATTTAAATAGAGCACAATATGAATTTATTAAAGTGTTTTGTGGTGAAAGAATAAAAAATATCATGATGGTTGGGGATAGCAATCAAATGATATATGGCTTTAATGGCTCATCCTCTGATTACTTTTTAAAATCATTTAAAAGAGATTTTCTTCCTGAAACTTATAAGCTGACTGAGAACTATCGTTCCTCTAGAGAGGTAATCGCTTTAGCCAACAAGATAAAGCCTAATAGTCAGGTTGGTATTAATGCTGCAATAGCTGGTTATAAAAGTTTTGCAGCACTACCTGATGAGTCTGCTGAAGCGATCTGGGTTTGTAATAATATAGAAAAAATATTAGAGCTTAAAACTCATCAAGATATAGAGGGAGGGATAGACTTATCAAGTATAGTTGTCATTGGTAGAAATAGATTTGTTTTCAAATACATTGAAGATGAAATGAAGAAAAGAGATTTGCCTTATTTCTTGAAAAGCAGTGAAAGAAATGAGCAACCTGTTTCGCTCATAGGAAAAATCATTGACTTAGCCTTAAGAGTTAAAATAAACCCTAGGGACTGGGTGGATGGGCGAAAATTATTTTCAATAATTGGCTTGAAAATTAATTCCGATGCAAGCTATGTATATATACTTGATGATATATGCAAAGAAATTGAAAGTAACATAATTAAGGACAAAAAGTTGATTTTGTCAGTTCTACATTCGATAGATATGCTCGAACTTGACTCACCTAATTTCATAAAATTTTGCTCTGAGCTAAAGTCGGAATTGAAAGAACTAGGTTCTAAAACTCAAGATTTTACTATGGAAGAGGATATTGCTATTGGAATAAAAGATATCGAGCAGCTAAATTCAATGTGGGTGAGATTTAAGAGGAAAGGACTTGGTGATAGTATTTTATCGTTTAGGAATGCGCTAGCATTAGGTCAACTTAACGAAGATGGTATGAAAAAAGGAATAATGCTCAGCACTGTTCATACGATGAAAGGTCTTGAGAAAGATATTGTTTTCCTTATTGGTATGTGTGAGGGCGTATTCCCTGATTACAGGGCAAAAAGTGCTGCGGATATAGAAGAAGAAAGAAATAATGTTTTTGTTGCGGTCACGCGTTCGCGTCGATGGATTTTTATTTCATATCCTGAGAAACGAATGATGCCTTGGGGTGATTTTAAGTACCATTCGGCATCGAGATTTTTTGTTGAAATGCAGTAGCGATACTAACGCAACACTGTTATAAAATTTGCGGTGTTGCGTTTTTGTTGGTTTCTCGAATTTTATTTCCCCACCAATCCATAAGCTCTTTCCTTTTCTCAATATATGTAGATCTATTGTAAGCTTTTCGTACTTCATTTTTGTCACTATGTGCCAATGCAGCTTCAATCACATCCGCATTAAATCCTGCTTCATTCATGGCCGTGCTTGCAATAGAACGTAGGCCGTGAGCAACAAGTTTCCCCCCATAACCAATACGTTTCAAAGCTGCATTTGCAGTTTGGCTATTCATTGGATTACTTGGATCGTTACGGCTTGGGAATACATGTTCGCGGTGCGCACTAATAGGTCGCATGATTTCGAGTATTTCTAGAGCTTGGTCTGAAAGTGGCACAATATGGTCTCGCTTCGCTTTCATGCGTTCGGCAGGGATACACCACTCCCTTTTATCCATATCAATCTCTGACCATGCGGTAGCGGATGCTTCAGCAGGACGAATCAGCGTCAGCAATTGCCATTCAAGTAAGCAACGGGTTGGTAATGAGAGGTTGCTCATGGCTATAGTGCGCATGAGTTTAGGTAGTTCTTCTGGCCTTATGGTTGGCATATGCTGCTTTTTAGGGCGTTCAAAAGCGTTACCGATACCTGATGCAGGATTAGCATCAATTAAACCTACATTTACCGCATAAACCATTATCTCGTTGATGCGTTGCACCAACCTCCGAACCGTTTCTAATGCGCCACGCGCCTTAATTGGTTCTAATGTCTGTATCAACGTTCTCGCTTTGATATCCTGCACCGGGATATTTCTGATAGACGGCAAAATATCTTTCTCTATGGATCGCCAAATATCTTTTGCGTGTTCTTCGCTGACATGTGTTTTTTTTAGGCTAAACCATTTTTGTGCAACATTCTGAAAAATGCTCTCTTGGGCTATCTGGCGTTCTTCAGCTTGTTGCTCTTCTTTCTCTTGGGGATCAATACCACGAGCGAGTAGTGCTAGTTTATCATCTCGTATTTGTCGCGCATCGGCTAATGAGAGTGCGGGATATGCCCCAAGACTAACATTTGTACGTTTGTCACTGGCAGGGCGTTGATAGCGTAAACGCCATAATTTCTTGCCACTCGTTTTAACAAGCAGGAATAGACCATTGCCATCATGCAGAGTGAAGTCTTTATCTTGAGGTTTAGCTTTCAAAATTTCATTGTGGGATAAAGGGCGTGTTATTCGCGCCATAGCTAGCCTTTTTCCATAATTGGTACACGTTTAATGGTACTCATTATAACGTGTACCTAAACGTGTACCAATGTTTACTGGATTTAGCCGGATACCCTCGGATTACTACAGACACAAAAAAGCCCGCAAACCTAAGTGGGATGCGGGCTTTCCGTACTTCTCCGGACTTATCTGGTAATACCCGGATCATTATTTGGTGGAGCTGGGGGGATTTGAACCCCCGTCCGAAATTACTACGCCGTTGGCACTACATGCTTAGTCCTGTCATTACATTCGCCGGTTAGCTGCGGACGGACACGCCACTAACAAACTATCCTGATTGAGTTTAACGCTTTCACCCCAGGCAAGGTGTCCACGCGATCTCTTTTAGGTTTGACCTCTCTTGATCCCCGTCCTAAGAGCGGAGGCTAGGGAGAGAGGGAATCTTCAGTTTCTTAGGCTGATTAAGCTGCTAAAGCAGCAGATTCGTATTGCGAGTCGTTTGCAATTATTTTTTTTGCGGTTTTTTACGAGGCCTCCGCACCTCGGCATGCACCTTGGGTTTCGCGAATCCCGTCGAATCCAGAATCAGCCCCAAAGAACTTCGCCAGTATAACAGAACTATGTCCTGTTAAGCCAGTTACTTAACGATTTGCGTGCTTCATGATGCGCGCTTTGTCTAATTGCCACTCACGATCTTTAATATCGTCGCGCTTATCATGATCTTTCTTACCTTTTGCGACACCGATCTTAACTTTGACCCACGCATTTTTCCAATATACGGAAAGAGCCACTACGGTAAAACCGTCGCGGTTAACTTTACCAATCAGCGAGTCTAACTCGCGTTTGTTTAGTAGCAGTTTACGGGTACGCATTGGCTCGCAGACAACATGCGTCGATGCCACGTTTAACGGCGTAATGGTGGCACCAAATAGGAATGCTTCACCATTTCTGAAGGTTACGTAGCTATCACTAATGTTGGCTTTGCCAGCACGCAGAGATTTTACTTCCCAACCTTGCAGTGAAAGGCCAGCCTCGAATTCTGCTTCAATGAAGTATTCATGGCGAGCACGTTTGTTTTGCGCAATGGTTGCGGAACCGGGTTTGTATGCTTTTTTCTTTGTCATAATATTGATCATTATACTGTATGTGCAGATGAATGAAATCCTTTCCCGCAGGATGCTGGTGCATTTTGTCTCATTTTTTGTGAGGAATATCTGGCAGATTTTTTGTCTGGCGCTGGATAAATGGTATTATCTGCGCGTTTTATGTCTCACAGGAAATGTTATGCCGCAAATTAGCCGTTCTGCGTTGGTTCCATTTAGCGTAGAACAGATGTACCAACTCGTTAATGATGTTCGTTCTTATCCGGAATTTTTACCCGGCTGTACTGGTAGCCGAGTGCTTGATGCTACTGAAAATGAAATGACGGCAGCCGTAGATGTCGCCAAAGCGGGTATCAGCAAAACATTTACTACTCGTAATACATTGACCGATAACCAGAGCATCAATATGCAACTGGTGGATGGGCCATTCCGCAAATTGATGGGCGGTTGGCATTTTACCCCCCTGAGTGCAGATGCCTGTAAAGTCGAATTGCATCTGGATTTTGAATTTACCAACAAGTTGGTTGAACTGGCGTTTGGTAAAGTATTTAAAGAATTAGCCGGCAATATGGTGCAAGCATTCACTCAAAGAGCTAAAGAGGTTTATAGTGTCTGATATTCGCATTGAGGTGGTTTATGCTTTGCCTGAACGCCAATATGTGCGCACGGTTTCTCTTGAGGTGGGTAGCACTGTTGAGGACGCCATAAATGTATCGGGTTTGCTGGAGTTGCGACCCGATATTGATCTGAAAAAGAATAAAGTCGGTATCTATAGCCGCCCGGTGAAGCTCGGCGATAAGCTCAACGATGGTGATCGGGTTGAGATATATCGTCCACTAATTGCTGATCCTAAAGAGCTGCGCCGGCAGCGTGCTGAGCTAGCAAAAAAATAAGGCACCACTTGCGCCTTATTTTTGTTGTAGCACTTGACTGCTATTGAAGAAAAAACGTGTGCTGATGAATGGCTAAATAAGCATAATATAGAATTGACACCTAAAGCCTACGATCAGCATTCACACCCTCAATTTGCTCTGCAATCTTCGGATAAATTAATTTCCTGCTAGCGTTGGTTCGTTTTTGATATCAGTCAGCACGCCACTGCTATCAAAGGTCAACGTCAACGTCTGTTGTGTTATTTTCTCATGGCCAGGTTGTTGGCGGAACACATAGAACCAGGTTTTTGTGCCAAACGGATCCTGTAGCATTGGGGTGCCTAAGGTATATGCCACTTGTTGCTGGGTCATACCTTTATGAATTTTGGACGCGTCATTAGGTGATAAATAGTTACCCTGATTAATATCAGGCCGGTAGACCACCTTCTCCAGCGTTGAACAACCCGCAGTAAGCATTGCAAGCATCACAGCGGCGGCAGTCAGCATTTTACAGCGCATAGTAATCACATTCCTTTAGGGCATAGGATGACGATGATAATAGACCTTGCAGCAGTTGGAAACCTTTACAGGGCACCTGTATGACCTCAGGAAAGGAAAAAAGTTAATCTTTTCTACGCGGCAAGTAATTCTTTTGCATTTGCCAGAGTGTTTTTCGTCACTTCACTACCGCCCAGAAGACGCGCCAACTCTTGCAAGCGGGCTTTTTTATCTAATCGATGCATATGGGTTTCGGTTTCGGTGCCATCAGTTTGTTTACTCACAAAGAAATGTTGATGACCGCAGCCCGCAACTTGTGGAAGGTGAGTAACACACATGACTTGTGTCGATTCACCGAGCTGACGCAGCAGACGGCCCACAATCGCCGCAGTCGGGCCACTTATACCCACATCTACCTCATCAAAGATAAGGGCTGGGGTGTCCATTTTACGCGCTGTAATAACCTGAATAGCTAATGCTATGCGAGAAAGTTCCCCTCCCGAGGCCACTTTTGCCAGTGATTGCAGTGGTTGGCCGGGGTTGGTGGTAACGCAAAATTCAATACGCGTCGCTCCTTCAGCACTGAGGTGCTCCGGCTCAAACTGGGTTTCGATGGTGAATCTGCCATGTGGCATGGATAACTCATGCATACTTTCAGTAATCAGCGCTGCCAATTCATTTGCATAATGCTGGCGCTCTTGGTGCAACCGTTTAGCTATTTCTAAAGCGTATTGATAGTGGGTGTTTACCGCATTACTGAGTTGTTCGTGATCATTCTCTTGCTGTGAAAGCTGTTCTTGCTCATCCAGTAGTTGTTGATGGAAGAGGGGAAGTTCTTCCGGTGTTACATGGTGCTTTCGGGCTAAATTTAGTTGGCGCGATAACCTTTGTTCCAGTTCATAGAGACGGTTTGGGTCCATATCGAGCTGTTCAGCATAGTGGCGTAATTCATCACTGGCCTCACTGATTTGGATTGAAGCCTCTTCCAACATATTCAACAGATTATTAAATTGCTCATCCATCCCTGCCAATTCAGTTAACTGATGTTTGGCAGCATAAAGTTGGCTGAGGACATTGTTTTGTTCGTCATCTGAAAGGAGTTGTAAGGTCTGTTGACTGAGAGACAGCAACTGCCCACTGTTTGCCAGCCGTTTATATTCAGCATCAATTTGTTCGTACTCCCCTACTTGAGGAGCAAATGAATTCAACTCTTTCAACTGATATTGTAATAACTCACGCCGTGCATTCCGTTCTAATGATTGCTGCTGATGAAGTGCCAGTGCACGGCAGCTTTGGTGCCAAATTTGGTAGGCAGCTTTCATCTCGGCTAAGAGGGCTGATTGATCTGCGTACGCATCCAACAGGTGCTTTTGATGTTCCGGTTTTAACAGCAATTGATGTGCGTGTTGGCCGTGGATCTGGATTAACTGTTGGCCGAGTTCCCTTAATTGAGATAAAGGTACTGGTGTTCCATTAATAAAGCCCCTTGAGCGACCATCGGTGCCAATTGCACGCCGCAGCAGGCATTCGTTACTCTCATCAAGATGGTTGTTCTCTAGCCATTGGCGGGCTGATGGGGTATCTGCTAGCGAGAAGCGCGCGCAAATATCCGCCCGTGTTGCCCCTAATCGCACCATGCTGCCATCCGAACGGCTCCCAAGACATAGCCCTAATGCATCTATGGCGATAGATTTACCTGCTCCAGTTTCGCCAGTAATTGCTGTCATTCCAGATTGAAAATCAATTTCTAACTCACGCACAATAGCAAAGTTACTGATAGTTAATTGGGCCAGCATGGTAAATCTCCTGTACATAAACACATATTTGTATTTGAATACAGTATAGACTGGTTTTATATACAGTAAAGTGTCTGATGCACTTTTTAGAATAATTTTTTTGACCAACCCAGTTTTGTGCTTAACGTATTGAAATAGCTATAGTCCTTGGGGTGAATAAGATTGAGGTGAAAATCACTACGCCGAATTAATACCTCTTCACCTTCCTGAATAGGTAAGGCTATCTGGCTGTCGCAGCTTATTTCCAGGTCGCTGGTGATTTGTGAGAACTTCAATCGGATGGTGCTGCTACTATTAATAACCAGGGGCCGGGCTGTTAAAGTGTGTGGGAACATCGGTACCAATACGATGGCGTCCAGCGTAGGGGTGAGGATTGGGCCGCCAGCAGAGAGTGAATAGGCGGTAGAGCCGGTCGGTGTGGCAATAATCAAGCCATCAGATCGTTGTGAAAAGGCGAAGCGGTCATCAATATACACTTCGAATTCAATCATATGGGCTACTTTGCCTGGGTGTAGAACCACTTCATTGATAGCTGTGCTAATGCGGCTTTGCTGATTAGCGCGCGTTACCTGCGCTTCCAGTAGAAAACGTTGTTCGCTCAGGTATTCGCCTTCCAGCACATCGGAAAGCTGCTGTTGGGCGTTATCCGGGTCCAAGTCGGTTAGAAAGCCCAGATTGCCCCTATTGACACCAATCACTTTGATATCATAACGCGCCAATACCCGTGCAGCGCCGAGCATATTGCCATCACCACCGACCACTACAGCAAGGTCTGCTTTTTGGCCGATATCTGCCAGGCTACCGGTGGTTGCATCGGTTAAATTGAGATCTTTAGCAATTTGCTGTTCAACCATGACGTCGTAGCCTCTGGCGTTTAACCAGTGGTAGAGCATTTCATGAGTGGCAAGTGCGGCCGGGTGCCGTGGGTGGCCGACAATACCAATACAATTGAATCTTTTATTATTCATTGCCGTGATTTTCCTCACTGGGGCGTCTTTTACCCTACATTATGGCCGGTTCCCTTGAATCCCCGGTTTTGATCCCCATAATATGCCAAGTAGCGAGATTAATGCTAAAACGCGGAGATATCCATGAGTAGTAAAGAACAGAAAACATCAAACGAGCAAGTCTCGGAAGAAATGGAAAATGCAGCAGAGCAGCAAGTGGAAGCAACACAAGAGACGGGTGACGGTGTAGATCCGCGTGTTGCTGAGCTTGAAGCGCAGTTGGCTGCGGCCGTACAGCGTGAGCGCGATAGCTTACTACGCGCTAAGGCTGAAGTTGAGAATATCCGTCGTCGTACTGAATTGGATGTTGAAAAAGCGCATAAATTTGCCTTGGAACGTTTCTCGGCTGAATTATTGCCGGTTATCGATAACCTTGAGCGGGCGCTGGATACAGCCGATAAATCCAATACTGAGCTAACCTCAATGATTGAAGGTGTTGAACTAACACTGAAATCACTGCTTGATGCAGTAGGTAAATTTGGTATCGAAGTTGTCGGTGAGACCCATGTGCCGTTTAATCCTGAAGTTCATCAGGCAATGACGATGCTTGAGTCTGCTGACCACGAGCCAAATCATGTGATGATGGTGATGCAAAAAGGCTATACGCTGAATGGCCGTCTGCTGCGTCCAGCGATGGTTGCGGTGTCTAAAGCGAAAGCTTAAGGTGACCTGATGTAAGAAAGGCACCTTCACGGTGCCTTTTTTTATTTATTCTCTTTCTGGCAGTTTTGGTTGCCAGTCAATCGGCTGCTGACCCTGTTGTTTTAGTTGCTGATTTGCTTGTGAAAAGTGCTTGCAGCCAAGAAAACCACGATGTGCAGATAGTGGTGATGGGTGTGGTGCTTTCAAAATAAAATGGCGCTGAGTATTAATGATGCGGCCCTTTTTCTGTGCATGTGCTCCCCACAACATAAAAATCACGCCGTCACGGTGTTCATTTAATGCGGCAATCACTTTATCCGTGAAGGTTTCCCAGCCGAGATTAGCGTGAGAGTGTGCTTTGCCAGCTTCAACTGTCAGCACTGTATTTAGTAGTAAAACGCCTTGCTCTGCCCAACTTTGTAAAAAACCGTGATTAGGGCGCTGAAAGCCTGGAATATCAGTGGTCAGCTCTTTATACATGTTCACCAGAGAGGGGGGCGCAGGTACACCGGGTAAGACTGAGAATGACAGCCCATGCGCCTGATTGGGGCCGTGGTAGGGATCTTGCCCCAGAATCACTACTTTTACTTGATCCAGCTCAGTTAAGCGAAATGCGTTAAACACATCTTTTTGTGGCGGGTAGATAATCTTCCCAACACTGCGTTCTGCTGTCACAAAGGCGAGCGTATCTTTGAAATAAGGTTGTTCTTTTTCCAGGCCGATCACATCGTGCCAGGTAAGGGAGGCGGACATAAACACTCTCCTTGGTAGTGTAAGGTATTGATGCGCGATAGCTTACCGGTTCAAGCTGATGAGTGAAACCGTTAAACCAGACTCTGTGATTTGGTGGTTGTTTTTTGACCGAAAATTGTAAAAAATGTTGAATATTTACAAAAATAATTGTCATTTGTCATACTAATAAAATTGATATAAAACATAAATTTGCCTTTACTGCCCCTATCGTGAGGGCGGAAAGTTTGATTTATATCAAAGAATAGCGTGTGCGTGACTGGTATATAGAACAATAAGACAACAATGGTTTTACCAAATAACCAAGATAGCTTTTCTCCCCTTGGAATTTAAAGCCGTATTACGGAGGCACCAAATGATTACTGGTATTCAAATCACTAAAGCTAACAATGAAGCCTTATTGAACTCTTTTTGGCTGTTAGATGATGAAAAGGCTGAACTGCGCTGCGTTTGCGCTAAATCTGGCTATGCAGAAGATCAAATCGTTCCTGCAAGTGAGTTAGGTCAGATCGAATATCGCGAAGTTCCACTGGAACTGCAACCTACGGTACGTGTTGAAGGTGGTCAGCATTTGAACGTTAACGTTCTGCGCCGTGAAACACTGGAAGATGCAGTTAAAAACCCAGAAAAATACCCTCAGCTGACGATTCGAGTTTCTGGTTATGCTGTGCGCTTCAACTCGCTGACGCCAGAACAGCAACGCGACGTGATTACGCGTACTTTCACTGAAAGCCTGTAATTTCTGTTATAGCGTTAAGTTGAAACAAATTTTAAGGGAGCTTAGGCTCCCTTTATTTTTTGTTTAACATTATGATTTTTATTCTTTATTTAATATGTATTTTTTGAATCCATGCCACTGTGATGGCATGTTTGTTTTTCTTTAGGAACAAAAAGCGGCTAACCTCATTGGGAGGAGTAGACATCAAAACAGTACTATATAAAAAGTACGAGGGCATTCAGTGTTATTCTATTGTGAACTCCTGGCAAGATTTTTATCTAAAAAATAGAATAATGGATACTCATAAAAATAATATGTTCATATTAATAAATTAAATTATAAGTGTTTTTATTAAAGCTAGTGAAATATAAGGAGAAGAAAGAATGAATGGACTCTCTCCCCTCGGCGACGATTATTCTGTGAGTCGCTTACCTTTATCTGCCAAATCAAGTTTTCTCTCAGTCACGTTGGTCAGAGTGGGTGCAATAACAACATTAGCCCAATTTATGTTAGGTGCTACCTTGGGGCATGGAATGACGTTTACCCAGGCGATGCTGGCAACCTTTTTAGGGAGTTTACTGCTCCAATTTGTTAGCCTCGGACTTGGTATTGCAGGCGCTGCCTGAATCAACGCAATTAATTGGCTGGAAGGCTATCGCGGCTTGTGTTGTAGGAACTATCGGCGGTATGAATATTGATTTTGGTATTCCGTCATTCAATTCATTAATCATTGCCAGTGCTATTTATTGGGTAATTTGTATCATAAAGAAAAAGCCATAATTTTATATTATGACATTGTGATATCTATTGGGCTAAATATTCTATATCCATAGAATTTCTTTAATTTAAAAAGGAGGAAATAATGATGAATGAAAATAATCACAAAAAAATAATTGGTTCTAAGGGACTTGATGCAGAGCCTTTCGGTTCCCTCATATCATTTATGGAAAATAATGATGAGCCTTGGGGTGTGAAAGATTGTGAATCACGTTTTATGTATGCCAATAAAACCACCCTTAAATATAGCCAATTACCCCTTAATTTTGATATTGAAGGCCGATTAGACAACGAATGTCCTGCCCAGTGGGCAGAATTTGCGCCAGATTTACAAAAGCAAGACAGGGCCGTTGAGACGGATAAGAAACGTGTAGCTATGATTCAGACCTGTTTATTTGGTCAGGAGCATACGCTTTGTGAAAAATCCCCTCTATTTAACAATGAGAAAAATGTATTGGTACTGTTTTTCATGTAACAAAATTCAATTTTATTTCTGTATGTGACTTATTTAATAAGGCCCCACCTCCAGTATTGATAATGAAGCCACCTACAAATGATTTCACTAACAAAGAACTTGAAGTGATATTTTTCTTATTACAATCCCTCAATGCTAAAGAAATAGGGAAAAAACTAAACCTTTCTAACCGTACAATAGCAAATAAATTGCAATCGATATATGGAAAGGCGAATGTAAACTCGCAAAGTGCCTTTGAAGAATACTGTAAAGCTGAAGGTTTTAATCGATATATTCCCGAATGGCTTATTAAAGCGGGCTGTACATTTATTTAGACCTTATGAGAATTTTCCGCGGGGTGGGGCGCATTAACGCGATTCGGTAATGTTTGAATGCTGCCAATTGCTGAATATCAGTCTGTTGAATATCCATTGCGACGGCGTCGAGCAGGATGTTGATGCGCTCTGATACCTGCTTTATCAACGCGGTTTTCTGTTGGGTTGCAGCGGTAATGCTGCTGGCTTTTAATTCCTCTTGAGCGCCTTCCCAGGCGGTTCCCATCCATCTATTAAACTTATACGTTGGCGGAATTAGCGTTTGATTATGGGGAATTGGTTCCTGTGCGAAAATGACAGATTCATGTTCGTCTGTACTTGATGTCAGCCCGGCCAAGAGGGTTATAAAGTCATAAATCAGAGTAGGATCACATTTTGAAAATTATATAAATAAAATTTATTAATTCCATTTAAGAACTCATCCGATGTGTCGATAGATAGATGATTAATCTTAGTTAACCATCTGGATCATCTTTCGACAAGGAGTTGGTATGAGTGCATCGGTCAATATGATTGCACCTGCTTCATTGGCGGGTTCTATGGGGCGAGTCAGTTTATCTGCACCCACAGGGAAAGACGATGTTGTATCTGTAGCAGCGACACGTACAGCTCAAACGATAGCTATGACACACTTGACCACCGTGCCGGCGAGTAATGAGCTTTACTACAGCATGGTTGCGAATCTTGGTTTGTCGCGTGCTGAAGGAATTGTGGCAGATAAGGAGAGTATTCTCGGTAGCAATAATATACCTCTCTCAAGTGGGCAAGGATCACAGCAAGCGGACTATTCATTAGCATTGCTTGCTAAAGACGTCTACTCTCCCATTTCAGGTAACTTTGCTGGTTTTTCCCGTTTAAGTGACCGTGCATTATTGTCAGCAGGTATCGATCCTGCGAGTTTATCTAATAGCGCTTCAGGTTTTATGGCTGGAATTTACTCTGATAATCAACAATATGTTTTAGCCTTTGCTGGCACCAATGATATGCAGGACTGGTTGAGTAACATTCGTCAAGCTACCGGCTATGAGGATGTGCAATACAATCAGGCTGTTGCTTTGGGGAAGGCGGCAAGAATGGCTTTTGGCGATGATCTGGTGATCACCGGGCACTCGCTCGGTGGTGGGCTGGCGGCCACTGCAGCGTTAGCAACCGGAACTTTTGCGGTAACATTCAACGCTGCTGGCGTTTCTGATCATACACTGAACCGCATGGGGCTTAACCCCGTTCAAGCGCGGCTGGTGGCAGAGAATGGCGGGATTCGGCGCTATAGCGAACAATATGATTTATTGACAGATACTCAGGAGTCTACATCACTGATTCCTGATGCGATTGGCCATAAAATCACTCTGATAAATAGCGATAAACTCACCGGGTTGGATGATTGGCTACCGCATAAACACCTGGAGCGCCGTCTGGCGGCGCATGGTATTGATAAAGTTCTCAGCTCAATGGATGAACAGCAACCTTGGGGGCGGCAGGATGCCTGAATCAACACTGATAATAAGGGTGAAACGTCAGATACGTTACGTCATCTTTGGTGTTTTGGTCCCACTACTGAGTTTTGAGGCACACGCAATGACAGATATTAACACGGCTTTCAGCGATCCATTGGTCATGCCAATTGCAGAGGCGATTGTTCGCGGAGACGTAAAACAGATCCATCAGTTGGCCAATACAACATTATTACGTCAGCAAGGTGAGCAGTCGATAACTTTACTGCAATGGGCGATCCTTAACCAACAGCCAGAAAGTTTGACGGCATTATTGCAAGAGTACGCAGATCCTTCTCAGCCCGGATTACAAGGCGATACTGCATGGCATACCGCAGCCAGTATTCAGGATGCGCATTACATGAATCTTTTACTCGATGGCCGCCTCCAGCCGAACACGCGAAATAGTGTGACATTAGCGACACCACTGGCGGCCGCCGTTATGGCCGGGCGTGAAGTACAAGTGATCTTATTACTGGTTGCTGGGATTGATCCGAATCTGGCCGATCGGATGGGAGATACCCCACTGCATTTAGCGGGTAAAACCAATGCACCAGACTTGGCTCTGCGCTTATTAAAAGCTGGTGCAGATCCTGAGTTACGTAACAAGCAAGGGGCAACGTTTCAACAGTATTTAGCGATGACCCCGATTCCCCTGCAAAGCGCTAAGATGCAGAAAAATTATCAGCAATTGAATGCCTGGCTACGCGGGAAAAAGTGGGCAGAGGTCTATCAGCAACCGTTTGAATAATAAAAAACCGCTGAGTTTGACGTCAGCGGTTTTTTGTTCGCGTGTTGAGTTATTAACCCGTAGTTTTAGTATCAGGCTTGTCTTTCGGTTTACGGCGTTTGCCCACATTTTTGGCATCGCGGTGACGAACTTTAACCTTCACTTTTTCTTTACTGGCTTCTTTTAGCTCTTTACGCTTCGCTAAGACCTTTTTAGAGGGTTTACCTGTGGCTTTTTCGCTTGGTGCCTTGCTGGTAGGGCGCAACTCATCAATAACCCGAGGCTTCAGTGGCTCGTTCAGGTAACGTCCAATCTTGCCCAATAACAGATGGTCATGGGCTTCCACCAATGAAATAGCCACACCTTTACGCCCAGCGCGACCTGTACGGCCAATGCGGTGCAGGTAGACGTCAGAGGTCAGCGGCAGATCAAAGTTGAATACATGGCTGATGTCGTCGATGTCCAGGCCGCGTGAAGCGATATCTGTTGCAACCAGCACATTGACGCGACCATCACTGAGGCGAATAACCGCTTCAGTCCGTTTGGCCTGAACCATTTCGCCTTCGAGGAACCAAGCGTTAATCCCGGCTTCACGCAGCCAACTGACTAATTGGTGTACCTTTTCACGGGTACGAACGAAAATAATCGATTTCTGCACTTCTGGTTGCTTTAACAGATGCACCAGCAAGGCGGTTTTATGTTCAATACTGTCTGCGCGGTAATACCATTGCAGAATTTTTTTACGTTCGCGACGTGATGGGTCTGCTTCCAACTCTACCGGCTCGTTCAGAATGCGTTCTGCAAACTCACGTATAGCTTCACCTTCAAGCGTAGCGGAGAACAGGAGTGTCTGTTTGCGCCAGCGGGTTTCTGCGGCGATGGTTTCAATATCTTGTGCGAAACCCATATCCAACATACGGTCAGCTTCGTCCAGAATCAGGGTTTCCACAGCCCGGCAGTCAAAGTTCTCTTCTTTGATGTATTGCAACAAGCGGCCGGTGGTCGCAACCACGATATCCTGATTCTCACTAAAGACTTCCGCGTGATTCATATAAGCCACACCGCCGGTTATCGTCGCGATATCCAGTTGTGTATGTTTAGCTAACTCACGGGCTTGATCCGCGACCTGCATGGCCAATTCACGGGTTGGCGTCAGGATTAGAATCCGTGGTGGGCCAGATTTTTTGCGTGGGAAATCCAGCAAATGCTGTAAGGCAGGCAGCAAAAAGGCGGCAGTTTTGCCCGTACCTGTTGGTGCCGAACCCAATACGTCGCGCCCATCCATCGCTGGCGGAATAGCCGCAGCTTGAATCGCGGTTGGACGCTCATAGCCTTTGTCACGCAGTGCGTCAATCAGGCGTTCATCGAGATCGAGTTCGGAAAAATTGGTTACAGTCATGGTCTTCCTCTACTTGGGGCGCCGATTATAGACGGGTTAGCCGAATTCTTCACCTGTTTAAGCGGTAATGATGTCTTTTCCCTTCAATCATATTGTCCTATGCTACGCCGGTTATAGATTCTGATGACTAATATGGGCGAGCAATTGAAGAAAAAACCGGTATTACGTGGTGGTGGTTTCACTTTTAAACAGTTCTTTGTGGCACACGACTGTTGTGCGATGAAAGTGGGTACCGATGGTGTATTACTCGGTGCCTGGGTGCCGGTGGATAATGCGCGCAGAGTACTGGATATTGGCTGCGGCAGCGGGCTTATTGCTCTGATGATTGCTCAGCGTTCGGCATCTGATGCACTCATTGATGGTGTTGAGCTGGAGCCTGCGGCGGCACAACAGGCGATTAGCAATGCAGAATCATCGCCTTGGGCTGCGCGTGTTCATATTTATGAGCAAGATGTCCATCAGTTTGCTGAAAACCATCCTCAACAGTATGACCTGATTGTCAGTAATCCACCTTATTTTGCTCCCGCTGTCGCCTGTCGCGATGAAGCGCGGGATACCGCACGTTATACCGGTTCATTAACACATTTAGCGCTACTAAATTGCGCTGAGAAGCTTATCACAGACGACGGTATATTTTGTGTGGTTTTACCTCATGAACTGGGAATTGAACTGGCGCGGCTTGGCGGTCAGATGGGGTGGTATGTTCGTGGTCAGGTTAATGTCAGGGATCGCCCCGGTAAACCGCTGCATCGAATGTTGCTGACACTGTCGCGGCAAGCGGGTGAGGCGATATATCAGGAACTGGATCTGCGCCAATCTGAAGGGATTTATTCAACCGAATTTCGTCAGTTAATCAGTGACTTCTATCTTAATTATTAAAAGTATCTCAATTATTAAAAGACATCAGCATATTCAGGGCGTATTATTTCGCCCTGAATATGCTGATGTCTTGAGCACAAAATTATCTATGGTTGAAGAATGGTCGGTTGCGGATTTTCCATTTGATCAGGATAATCAAGGGTATAGTGCAAGCCACGACTCTCTTTACGCGACATGGCACAGCGCACAATCAACTCAGCAACCTGCACCAGATTACGCAATTCCAGTAGATTATTCGAGATGCGGAAATTGGCGTAATATTCATCAATTTCCTGCTGTAACGTATTAATTCGGCGTAAGGCTCGCTCTAAACGCTTGGTTGTTCGCACGATACCGACGTAATCCCACATAAACAGACGTAATTCATGCCAGTTATGTTGAATGACAACCCGTTCGTCGGAGTTATCGACACGACTCTCATCCCAGTCCGGTAAATGCTTGGCTAACTTGGCATTAGGCAACCGTGTCAGAATATCCTCAGCAGCAGACCAGCCGTAAACCAGACACTCCAACAAGGAATTGGATGCCATGCGATTAGCACCATGTAACCCGGTATAACTCACTTCACCAATAGCATATAGCCCATCCAGGTCCGTGCGACCATGTTGATCAACCATCACACCACCACAGGTATAGTGCGCGGCTGGAACGATTGGAATGGCTTCTTTGGTCAGATCGATACCCAAAGACAGTAGCTTTTCATAGATCATCGGGAAGTGTTGCATCACAAAATCAGTCGGTTTATGGCTGATATCCAAGTACATGCAATCAGCACCAAGACGTTTCATTTCGTGGTCGATGGCGCGAGCAACGATATCACGCGGGGCCAGTTCGCCTCGGGTGTCAAAATCGAGCATGAAGCGACTACCGTCAGGGCGCTTAAGGTAAGCCCCTTCACCACGTAAGGCCTCAGTCAGTAAAAAGTTACGTGCTTGCGGGTGAAACAGGCAGGTAGGGTGGAATTGGTTAAATTCCAGATTGGCAACCCGACAACCAGCACGCCATGCCATAGCAATACCATCACCTGAGGAAATATCCGGATTGGTGGTGTATTGATAAACCTTGGCCGCCCCTCCTGTCGCTAAAACTACCGCTTTGGCGCGAAGTGTCTCGACCTTCTCTAATTCACGGTTCCAGACATACGCTCCCACCACACGTTTGGTTCCCGGTAAGCCAATTTTATTCGAGGTAATAAGATCCACTGCATTACAGCGCTCTTTTACTAATATATTAGGGTGGGTGCTTGCTTTACCGACTAAGGTGGTTTCTACTTCTTTACCTGTAGCATCAGCAGTATGCAGTATACGGCGATGACTATGACCCCCTTCACGGGTAAGGTGATAGCGCTCTTCACCACGGGCATTGGTTTCGGTATCAAAAAGGACGCCTTGATCAATTAGCCACTGTACGCAAGAGCGGGCGTTACTGGCGATAAACTCTACGGCGTCTTTGTCACAAAGCCCGGCTCCGGCGATCAGGGTATCATCGACGTGTGAACTGATGCTGTCAGTTTCATCAAAAACAGCAGCAATACCTCCCTGAGCATAAAAAGTGGCACCTTCATTGAGTGGCCCTTTGCTCAGAACAGTAACTTTACAATGTGGTGCGAGGCGTAGAGCCAAAGACAAGCCGGCAGCGCCACTTCCGATGATCAATACATCGCTAACGTGTTCAGATGATGATTGCATATCGTATGATGTGTGCAGAAGAAGAGTGAATTTCATGTTAGCCTATCTCCCAGAGCAAAAGCTATGGGTATAAGATGTCTAAAGAATATTCAGACGAAAAATCTGGCAACATGGAACTTTGCAATTTTTATAAACTCCAAGCGAGTGCTTGCTCAGGAAGATAAAGATATGGCTGGCAGTACTACTTTTAGCGTGAGGATATATTTCGGGAGAGTCCACCTCGGATGAGCGAGCAGTTAACCGATCAGATGCTGGTTGAGCGGGTCCAGAAAGGGGACCAAAAATCGTTCAATTTACTGGTTATTCGATACCAGCATAAAGTTGCGAGCCTCGTATCCCGATATGTGCCTCAGGGCGATGTTCCTGATGTTGTTCAGGAATCTTTTATCAAGGCTTATCGTGCATTGGAATCATTCCGTGGCGATAGCGCTTTTTATACGTGGCTATACCGTATTGCTGTTAATACAGCAAAAAATTACTTAGTCGCTCAGGGGCGGCGCCCGCCATCCAGTGATGTGGATGCAAATGATGCTGAAAACTATGAAAATGCGGGTGCACTAAAAGAAATATCGAACCCTGAGAACTTAATGTTGTCTGAAGAATTAAGGCAGATAGTTTTTAAAACCATAGAGTCACTTCCTGAAGATCTTCGCATGGCGATTACACTCAGGGAGCTGGATGGTCTAAGCTATGAGGAAATAGCGGCCATTATGGACTGTCCGGTGGGTACTGTGCGTTCACGTATCTTCCGTGCCAGAGAAGCTATCGATAACAAAATTCAGCCGCTAATTCAGCGATAAGCGGACACACAAAGGGTATTTTGGCATGCAGAAAGAAAAGCTTTCCGCTCTGATGGATGGAGAAACTCTTGATAGCGATCTGCTAGGGGCTTTGTCGAAAGATAAAGCATTACAGCAAAGCTGGCAGAGTTATCATTTGATCCGTGACACCCTGCGGGGGGATGTTGGTGAAGTCTTACATCTGGACATCGCCAGCCGTGTTGCAGAAGCACTGAAAAAAGAGCCAGCTCGCTTTATTCCTGGTGCAGTACCTGAATCTCAGCCACAACCACATGTCTGGCAGAGAATGCCTTTTTGGGCAAAAATTCGCCCTTGGGCCAGCCAGATTACCCAAGTGGGCGTTGCTGCTTGTGTTTCTCTCGCAGTCATTGTTGGTGTTCAGCAATATAACCAACCTGTATCTGGTACATTGCAATCAGAATCACCGGCGTTTAATACTTTGCCGATGATGGGCAAAGCATCACCGGTCAGTTTTGGTGTGCCTGCTGATGGTTCCTTTGGCACCAATCAACAGCATCAGGTTCAAGAGCAGCGTAGACGTGTCAATATGATGACTCAATTGCAAGATTTCGAATTGCAACGTCGCCTGCCACAAAATGACGTGCTGCAGCAGCCTTCAGCATCAACCCAAGCGGCGATTCAAGTCCCTGGCACTCAGTCCTTAGGAATGCAGCAGCAGTAATGAAGCAACTTTGGTTTTCCGTCTATCTAGCGGCGGGCAGCCTGTTTATGCCAACAATTGCATCGGCGGAATCCACGCCGATGCAATTGTTGCAGGAAATGGGCAGTGCCACCCAGTCGCTCAATTATGAGCTGTCATATATCAATGTTAACAAGCAAGGGATTGATTCTCTTCGCTATCGACATGCTATTCTGGATAAAAAGACATTAGCGCAGTTATTGCGTATGGATGGTCCACGTACTGAGATTATTCAGCGTGGCAATGAGATAAGCTATTTCGAGCCTGGGTTTGACTCTTTTACGCTAAGTGGTGAGCATATTGTCGATGCCCTGCCTTCTGCGGTATTCCCCGATTTTGAAAAACTGTCAAAACACTATAACTATATTGCACTCGGCCGTGCCCGTGTGGCTGATCGGCCATGTCAGGTCATTAGAATCGTGGCACGTGACAGTACGCGATATAGCTATATTATCTGGATGGATGAGGCAACAAAACTCCCGATGCGGATAGACTTGCTAGATCGCGATGGCGAAACACTTGAACAGTTTCGGGTGATTTCATTTGCTGTCGGTGAGCCTATTCAAGATATTCTGCAAGGCGTGCTAAAACTGTCTATGCCGCCATTGCTTGCGCTGCCAGCTAAAAACAAGGTGGATTTTACCTGGACACCGCGTTGGTTGCCGGAGGGCGTGACCGAAGTGTCGCGTAGCCGTCGTACATTGCCTAATATGGATGCACCGACAGAATCCCGATTATACAGTGATGGCTTATTCAGCTTTTCAGTAAACATTAATCCGGCGGGTAAAGATGTTCCTTCAGAACAATCCCTGCGCCAGGGGCGTCGCACTGTTCAGACTGAAGCTCGTAATAATGTAGAAATCACGGTAGTGGGTGAGTTACCTCCTTCAACTGCGAAGCGTATTGCCGATAGCGTTGTACTGGAATCGGCAAAATGATGAAAGAATGGGCTACAGTGATTTCGTGGCAAAACGGTATTGCTTTATTACGCTGTGAGCCACATTCAGGCTGTGGGAGCTGTCATGCTCGCCGTGGTTGCGGTAGTCACTTATTAAATGAGCTAGGGCCTGAATCAGAGCATCATTTGCAGGTCGCTATTTCGCAACCACTAGAACCTGGGCAAAGGGTTGAAGTTGGAATTAGTGAGGGCAGCCTGTTACGTTCTGCTTTACTGGTCTATTTAACCCCTTTGGTTGGGTTAATTGCAGGTGGTGCTTTATTTCAGTTCTTATTCTTAGCCGATGTTTATACAGCGCTGGGATCTATTTCTGGTGCTAGTTTAGGATTCTTACTTGCCAGAAAGTTGGCCAGCAGGATTGAAGGGCAAAGTGCTTATCAACCGACAGTATTACAAATAGGGTTGCCTCCAGCGGCTATCCGTATTCAACAACAGTAACACGTATTACCTAATCGGCATGGTAGGCTGGGATACGGTTTTGAATCATATGCTCAACTAATGCAATAAAGAGATCTGCACTGACTAATGCTGAGTAATCTATTGTAAAGAGCATTTTACCTTTAGCGTCAAATAGTCGAATTTTATCATGATATGTTTCTCTTTGAGTTTCGATATACAGTATGTCTTCCATATTAATAATGCCCTCGCTTGTAGCCAAACAATGAGCACTAAGTGAAATCGGCGATGTCTCTATTGCAAGAGTGCTATCTTTAATTATATTAATAATACTGTGGAGCATTAGTTTCACAAGCCAGTTGTCATTTTTTTAATCACTTCGAATAAAATAGGCTCGCCTTTTGATAAGCTATCTAAACTAATCATGCCGACATTGATTACTTGTTGATGTATCAGAGTGTTCATTAGGGGGTATGCATTTTTTATATTGTTTACAATGATATTCCAAGGCTGAGATTTTGAAGTGCGAAAAGCCATAGCATTAATTTTACCATCAGAGTTTATTCCTAAATGGTATTTATGAATATATCGAATTTTATTAAATGGAATAAAATAGACTTTACCATTGTGGTGGTTGAACACGCGAACTCCTTTCTCATACAGGAAGTAGGTGAACATTGGGTTACTGTGTAAACGTAGATAAAGTAAACTACTTAATGTTATTGCTGCAATGGCCACACATAAAATAGAAAGAACCGAAGGGGTGGAAAAGAGGGGTGTTGTAACTGCGAGAATAATAATTACCAAGCTGAATGCAAGTATAAATATTATTGAAAATATAGTTAGCACTGAGTTTTCTTTTCTAACCTCATGGCGGCTCAGGATTTTCCCTTCATCGATCATAATATTATCCTTGTCATTGCCAAGAGGAGATCTCACTTGGTTATTACAATTTAATATTAATACTCTATGTTGTTTTCTTGTTGAGTATATGGGCATTCTCCTAAAATTATTAGCGATAGAATATGGATAAATAGAGTCAGGCTTCGACCGTTACATCGCGTGGTTGCTCTTTGGCGATTAGAACTACTATTCTCAATGTTATAATCTGACATGGCTATCGATATAATAAAGTATGGGGAGTGGATCTTTGCTGACTAACTCTGAGGAAAAAACATGGAGTCAGATATCTTTGCAATAGCGTCAGATGGGAAGGTAAAGATACATTTATACAGGATAAATCAGGTAACAAGCTAAGTGTGATGCCTTTCACGAGGCTGAGTTACAGTGTAAGATGCGTGCATATTTATGTGGGTAGTTTTGGGTTTGAGTCCATCGCTGTGTCCACCAATAATTAATTAAAGACAACGACTAGAGAAAAATTCATATAAATGAAGCACATAAGAAACTTTTCTATTATTGCCCATATTGACCACGGTAAGTCGACGCTATCTGACCGTATTATTCAGATTTGTGGCGGATTATCTGAGCGCGAAATGGCCGCTCAGGTGCTGGATTCTATGGATCTGGAGCGCGAGCGTGGCATTACCATCAAGGCGCAGAGTGTCACACTTGATTACCACGCCAAAGATGGTCAAACCTATCAACTTAACTTTATCGATACCCCTGGTCACGTTGACTTCTCTTATGAAGTTTCCCGCTCTCTGGCGGCCTGTGAAGGGGCATTGCTGGTCGTTGATGCAGGGCAAGGTGTTGAGGCCCAGACGCTAGCGAACTGTTACACCGCGATGGAAATGAACCTGGAAGTGGTTCCAGTTTTAAATAAAATCGACTTGCCTGCCGCCGATCCTGAGCGCGTTGCTGAAGAGATTGAAGATATCGTGGGTATTGATGCCACCGATGCTGTGCGTTGCTCAGCGAAAACCGGCGTGGGTGTGCCTGATATCCTTGAACGTTTGGTGCGTGATATTCCGCCGCCAAAGGGTGATCCGGACGGGCCATTGCAGGCACTGATTATCGACTCCTGGTTTGATAACTATCTGGGTGTTGTCTCATTAATTCGTATTAAGAATGGTTCGTTACGTAAAGGCGATAAAGTTAAGGTCATGAGTACTGGCCAAAGCTATAACGCTGATCGTCTGGGTATCTTTACACCAAAACGTGTCGATCGCGATATGCTCAATTGCGGTGAAGTAGGCTGGTTGGTGTGTGCGATAAAAGACATCCTTGGCGCACCGGTTGGCGATACTTTGACATTAGCCCGTAACCCGGCAGAGAAATCATTACCGGGCTTCAAAAAGGTTAAACCTCAGGTTTACGCAGGCTTGTTCCCAATTAGCTCAGATGACTATGAAGCCTTCCGTGATGCGTTAGGTAAACTGAGTCTTAACGACGCCTCGTTATTCTATGAACCAGAAAGCTCCACCGCTCTGGGCTTTGGTTTCCGCTGTGGTTTCCTTGGTTTGCTGCACATGGAAATCATTCAGGAACGTCTGGAACGTGAATATGATCTGGAGTTGATCACCACAGCACCGACAGTCGTATATGAAGTGATCACTACCAGTCAGGAAACCATTCATGTTGATAGCCCATCGAAACTGCCTGCGCTGAACAACATTGAAGAACTGCGTGAGCCGATTGCTGAATGTCATATGTTGTTGCCGCAGGAGTACTTAGGTAACGTCATTACCTTGTGTATTGAAAAACGTGGTATGCAGACCAACATGGTCTATCACGGTAATCAAGTGGCGCTGACATATGAAATTCCGATGGCTGAAGTGGTACTCGATTTCTTTGACCGCTTGAAATCAACATCCCGTGGTTATGCGTCGTTGGATTACAATTTCAAACGCTTCCAGACGTCTGACATGGTGCGTGTTGATGTGCTTATCAACAACGAACGAGTCGATGCTTTGGCGTTAATTACTCACCGTGACAACGCGCAGTATCGTGGCCGAGATCTGGTTGAGAAAATGAAAGAACTGATCCCACGTCAGCAGTTTGATATTGCGATTCAGGCCGCCATTGGTAACCACATCATTGCCCGTTCAACGGTGAAACAGTTACGTAAAAACGTGCTGGCGAAGTGTTATGGCGGTGATGTTAGCCGTAAGAAAAAACTTCTACAGAAACAGAAAGATGGTAAGAAACGTATGAAGCAGGTGGGTAACGTTGAATTACCACAAGAGGCTTTCCTGGCGATTCTGCATGTCGGTAAAGACAGCAAATAAGGAGTTTTCATGGCTAACATGTTTGCCTTAATTTTGGCGTTAGCAACGCTGGTGACGGGGATTATCTGGTGCTTTGAGCGGTTTAGATGGGCACCAGCCCGTCAGGCAAAAATTGCGGCTATTCACACGCAAACTGCGGAAATTCAAGCTAAAGCTGGCAGTGCTGTCGATAACAAGACTTTAGCGCAAGCGGCAAAGCAACCGGGTTGGATTGAGACATGTGCTTCAGTCTTCCCGGTATTAGCTTTGGTATTTATCGTGCGTTCGTTTATTTACGAACCGTTCCAGATCCCTTCTGGCTCGATGATGCCTACCATGCTGATTGGTGATTTCATTCTGGTTGAGAAGTTTGCTTATGGGATTAAAGATCCCATAACACAGACGACATTGATTCCGACTGGTCATCCGAAACGCGGTGATATTGCTGTTTTTAAATATCCACTGGATCCGCGTTTGGACTACATCAAACGTGTCGTGGGGTTACCGGGTGATAGGGTGAGTTATAATCCTATTAGTAAAGAAGTAACGGTTCAGCCGTCGTGCAATAGCGGAACCTCTTGTGATAGCGCGCTGGCGATAACTTACAGCACGTCTGAGCCAAGTGATTTTGTGCAGACATTCCGCTATAGCGGTAATGGTGAGGCTTCGGCCGGGTTCTTCCAGATCCCAACCAATGAAGCGGTACCTGATGGTGGTGTTCGTCTGCGCGAGCGCACCGAGAGCCTTGGGCCTGTTGCACACCATATTTTGACTGTTCCGGGCCGTCAGGACCCGGTTGGTGCTTATTATCAGCAACCTAATCAGCCGTTAGGGGTTTGGGTTGTACCGCAAGGCCACTACTTTATGATGGGTGACAATCGGGACAATAGCGCAGACAGCCGTTTCTGGGGTTTTGTGCCTGAGCGTAATCTGGTGGGTAAAGCCACGGCTATCTGGATGAGTTTTGAAAAGCAAGAAGGTGAATGGCCAACGGGAGTGCGTTTAAGTCGTATTGGTGGAGTTCATTAATATAGGCTATACCCAAGTAAGCGGGGGCATTAAAACGCAGCATTATATTTCCACTCGTTGTAGAATAAGCTTTCGAGCGATAAAAAGTTGGCTCCCTGATGGGAGCCACTGCAAACGAAACAGTTTTGTCTTGATAATTTGGTGGTCAGACCTGTTCCGTGTGCTGTAGTTTTTGACGCATTCTTGATCTATTGGTAACTCATGAACCCCATCGTAATAAACAGGCTACAGCGGAAGCTGGGCTACACTTTTCAACAGCAGGAACTCTTACTGCAAGCACTGACTCATCGTAGCGCCAGTAGCAAACACAATGAGCGTTTGGAGTTCCTGGGTGACTCTATATTAAGTTTTGTTATCGCCAATGAGCTGTATCACCGCTTCCCCCGGGTTGATGAAGGGGATATGAGTCGGATGCGGGCTACCTTGGTCAGAGGGAATACCCTTGCTGAAATGGCCCGAGAGTTTGATCTTGGCGAATGTTTGCGCCTTGGGCCGGGTGAGTTGAAAAGTGGTGGTTTCCGCCGTGAGTCAATACTGGCTGATACCGTCGAAGCGTTAATCGGCGGTATATTCTTAGACAGCGATATTCATACCATTGAACGGCTGATTCTCGCCTGGTATCACAGTCGATTAGAAGAAATCAGCCCTGGTGATAAGCAGAAAGACCCAAAAACGCGCCTACAAGAATACTTGCAGGGCCGTCATCTGCCATTACCCTCTTATCTGGTTGTGCAGGTTCGCGGTGAAGCACATGACCAGGAATTTACTATCCACTGCCAGGTGAGTGGCTTGAATGAACCGGTAGTAGGTACCGGCTCAAGTCGCCGTAAAGCTGAGCAGGCGGCAGCGGAACAAGCGCTGAAACAGTTGGAGCTTGAATGAGCGAAGTAGAAAAAACGTATTGTGGCTTTATTGCAATTGTAGGTCGTCCTAATGTGGGCAAATCTACCTTGCTAAATGAGTTGCTGGGGCAGAAAATCTCCATCACCTCGCGTAAACCGCAAACCACACGTCACCGTATTATGGGTATTCATACTGAGGGGCCATATCAGGCCATTTACGTTGATACCCCAGGGCTGCATATTGACGAAAAACGTGCGATTAACCGATTGATGAATCGCGCGGCAAGCAGCTCCATTGGTGATGTGGAATTAGTTATTTTTGTGGTCGAAGGCACCAATTGGACTGCCGACGACGAAATGGTGGTGAATAAGCTGCGCAGTTTAGAATGCCCAGTTTTATTAGCCATTAATAAAGTGGATAACGTTACAGACAAAACCAAGCTGTTGCCGCATATCCAGTTCTTAAGCCAGCAGATGAATTTCCTTGATGTCGTGCCTATCTCTGCTGAGAAAGGGATGAATGTGGATACCATTGCCAGCATCGTGCGCAAGCATATGCCGGAAGCGGGTCATCACTTCCCAGAAGATTACATCACTGACCGTTCCCAGCGTTTTATGGCGTCAGAAATCATTCGTGAAAAGCTGATGCGTTTCCTGGGTGAGGAGTTGCCTTACTCGGTGACGGTGGAAATTGAGCAGTTTGTCCCTAATGAGCGCGGTGGTTATAACATCCACGGCCTGATTTTGGTTGAGCGCGAAGGCCAGAAGAAAATGGTCATCGGCAACAAAGGTTCAAAAATCAAAACCATCGGTATTGAAGCCCGCCACGACATGGAACAAATGTTCGAAGCGAAAGTGCATCTTGAGCTGTGGGTTAAAGTGAAATCAGGCTGGGCAGATGACGAACGTGCATTGCGCAGCTTAGGCTATACTGACGACCTGAAATAAGTGTCGCCAATGGAGGGGTGGCAACGCGCATTTGTCCTGCATGGGCGACCTTACAGTGAAACCAGTCTGATGCTGGATTTATTCACTGAAGGGGAAGGCCGTATCCGGGTATTGGCAAAAGGTGCGCGAGGTCGTCGCTCCAACTTAAAAGGCTGCTTGCAGCCTTTTACACCACTGTTAGTCCGTTGGGCTGGGCGTGGTGAAGTCAAAACATTACGCAGTGCTGAACCGGTATCTTTGGCTCTCCCATTGACAGGTTCTATGTTGTACAGCGGCTTATATGTCAATGAGCTGCTCTCTCGCGTGTTAGAACATCAAACCAATTACTCCGCGCTATTTTTTGACTATCTGCATTGCCTGCAAGCACTGGCTGGCAGCGATGGATCGCCTGAATATGCTCTACGTCAGTTTGAATTGGCGATACTGGCGCATCTGGGTTATGGCGTGGATTTCCTCCATTGTGCGGGCAGTGGTGAAGCGGTGGCGGATACCATGACGTATCGTTATCGTGAGGAGAAAGGCTTTATCGCCAGTCTGGTGGTCGATCACTACAGTTTTACCGGCCGTCAATTATTGGCTCTGGCTAACCGTGAGTTTCCCGATGCAGAGACGCTGCGTGCTGCCAAACGTTTCACCCGTATTGCCCTTAAGCCTTATTTGGGGGGGAAGCCACTCAAAAGTCGTGAATTATTTCGCCAATTTGTGATCAAGCCTCCAGCCGACCCTGTGCCATAACGTTCAGCCTCGCTTTTTTAAACTGCCGCTATCAACTTTCCTACGCTGTGACCTATCCGCTGCCAGCTCACTCGGTGTAAACTGCGCAATAGTAACGCATTTGATGGCATGTCTATTTACATGCTTATTAACCTATTAAAGATGCATCCATATCCGGAGGGCTGTCATGGCTGATTTGTTGCTAGGCGTTAATATTGATCACATCGCGACACTACGAAATGCACGCGGAACCATTTACCCTGATCCTGTTCAGGCTGCATTCATCGCTGAACAAGCCGGAGCTGATGGTATTACCGTGCATTTACGGGAAGATCGCCGCCATATCACTGATCGGGATGTGAAGATCCTGCGTCAAACTATTCAGACTCGCATGAATCTGGAAATGGCGGTTACCGATGAGATGGTTGATATTGCGTGTGAACTACAACCGCATTTTTGCTGTTTGGTGCCGGAAAAACGCCAGGAAGTGACTACCGAAGGTGGGTTGGATGTTGCCGGTCAGATCGATAAAATGACTATTGCGATCAGCCGGTTATCCAAGGCAGGTATTCTGGTTTCGCTGTTTATCGATGCTGATATGCGCCAAATTGATGCCGCTGTTGCGGTCGGAGCACCTTACATCGAAATCCACACGGGTGCTTATGCCGATGCCGCTTCAGATTTGGTTCGCAAGGCTGAACTCGCACGGATAGCGCAAGCGGCGATCTATGCTGCCAGCAAAGGTTTAAAAGTGAATGCGGGTCATGGTCTGACCTACCATAATGTGCAACCCATAGCCGCCTTGCCGGAAATGCATGAGCTAAATATTGGTCATGCAATCATTGGTCAGGCGGTAATGACCGGTCTTGCGGCGGCGGTTAGTGATATGAAAGTGTTGATGCGGGAAGCGCGTCGTTAATGGCTATTCTCGGGTTAGGTACTGATATTGTTGAAATCTCAAGGATTGAGGCGGTAGTGGAACGCACCGGTGAAAGGCTGGCACAACGTATCCTCAGCCCTGCGGAATTACAGCATTATCAGCAGCACCAGCAGCCAATCCGTTTTCTGGCCAAGCGCTTTGCGGTCAAAGAAGCGGCTGCCAAGGCATTTGGTACTGGTATTCGCAACGGATTGGCCTTTAATCAATTTGAAGTGGTTAACGATGCGCTGGGCAAACCAACACTGCGTTTGCATCAGCGGGCAGCCGAATTAGCAGCGGAGCTGGGGGTCAAATCCCTCCATGTGACGCTAGCCGATGAACGGCGTTATGCCTGCGCCACGGTGATTATTGAAAGCTAGGGCCAGTATTGGCCGCAAGTTGTGATGACAGGATATCGGGGCGTGCATGGCAATGCCGCCCTTTTTACGGTGCGCCGGTATAAGCTGTTGGTATCAAAAACGATTATCGCGGGGGATTATAATCGGTCGGCATGATGCAGTTGGACAAATTTATCCCATAGCTGCTCGTTGCTCTCAACCCAAGCTGGATCGATAGCAATAGTATTATCAATAGGGCAGACCAACTGACAGGTTGGCGTTTCGTAATGGCCGACACATTCGGTACAGCGCATCGGGTCAATCTCATAAATGTCTGCACCCATAGAAATTGCCTTGTTCGGACATTCCGGCTCGCACATGTCGCAATTGATACATTTACGAGTGATCAACAGGGCCATGATTCCTCTTACCTTCGCTTGGGGGATGCTCAACAGCGGAGGATTATACCTCTCTGGAGCCCTTAGACCAGTCTTTTCACCAGCGCTGCACTGTGCTTAATATTTGCCTGCGTACTTTCAAGGTCTTGCTGAATCATCGCCATAAATAGTAGATCGGTTAGCGCATATTGTGCCGTGCTGGACGAGATAGCGGCACTGCGAATCACCGGCTCTTCTGAGATAGTATATAAGCAGTGGTCTGCCCGCTGTTGTAGGTTATTGGGGGAAAAACTGGTGAGAGCCAATACCTTGGCACCACGGCGCTGTGCCTCTTCCGCTGCCAGATTTACCTCGCGGCGCTCGCCACTAAATGAGATGGCTAACACTAAATCTTGCACATTCAACGCCTGCACCACCGCCAGTTGTACATGCATATCTGTTTCCGATACGGCGACCACGCCAATTTTCAGTAACTTATAAGCCAGGTCTTTGGCCACCAAACCAGAAGCACCAATACCAATCAAAATCACCTTTCGCGCGGTACGCAGCATCTCTAACGCCTGTGTAAGACGTTGTTCACTATTGATATCCAGCGTGGCGCGTAATGCGGCAGTTTTTTCACTGAGTAATTTTTCGCCCACCGTTTTTAAGCTATCGGTACTTAGGATCTGGTTATGCAGTGTGACCGCCTGAGGTGGCGAGGCCACAATTTCACTCAGAGCCAGTTTTAGCGCTGGAAAGCCTTTATAACCTAACTTCTGGGCGAATTTGACGACGGCTGATTGGCTAACACCGGTCTGTTGCGCCAACTTTTGTGAACTAAGATGCCGCGCCTGCTCAGGGTTGGACAGTAGGAAGTCGGCCAGCTTACGGTCATTTTGTGCCAGCGTAGGGTAGATCTGGCGAATGCGAAGAAGACTGCTCATAAATCAGTTCCTGAGTGCGGGAAGAACATAATGATATCCGTAAAAATCAAGATAAAGCGCCAGTAACGGAGCATAACATCCTTTTTTTGTGATCATTCAATGAATGGCGCAAGAAAACATTCGCTTTAATGAATATTATATTCAATTATAAAAATATAATTGTGAATTAAAAATTCAAAGAGGACATATCATGAATCTGGGCACGTTAGTTTCTGAAAGCCGTAACCCGGCAACAATGGCGCTGGACAAACTCTCTACACTGGCAATGCTGACCTGCATTAACGATGAGGATCGCAAAGTACCTGAAGCCATTCGTTTGGTTTTACCTGCGATTGCTCAGGCGGTTGATCTGACGGCTGAGGCATTAAAACAGGGCGGGCGACTGATTTATTTGGGGGCAGGAACCAGTGGGCGTCTGGGGGTGTTAGATGCCTCTGAGTGCCCGCCGACTTTTGGCGTACCGCATGGCATGGTGATTGGCCTGATCGCCGGTGGCCCCGGTGCGTTACTGAAAGCGGTTGAAGGTGCTGAGGATGATATGGCTCTTGGCGCAAAGGATTTGCAAGATTTACAACTTACGGCAACCGATATGGTGGTCGGGTTGGCCGCCTCAGGGCGCACGCCTTATGTCATAGGGGCGCTGCGCTATGCCCGCGCGCTAGGTTGCCCGACAGCCGCCATTTCCTGTAATCCAGATTCCCCTATCGCGCAGGAAGCGCAGGTGGCGATTTCGCCAGTTGTGGGGCCAGAGGCACTGACCGGCTCGACCCGGATGAAGTCCGGTACGGCGCAGAAATTGGTGCTCAACATGTTATCCACCGGAGCGATGGTCAAGCTGGGCAAGGTCTACCAGAACCTAATGGTGGATGTGAAAGCGACCAATGTAAAGTTGGTTGATCGCGCTTGCCGTATTGTGGTTGAAGCCACGGGTGCCAGCCGTGTTGATGCCGAGCACGCCTTGGCGCAAACAGAATATGAAGTTAAACCGGCCATTCTGATGATTCTGAAAGGGATCAGCGCTGAACAGGCCCGTCAGAGTTTGCAGCAGCATAATGGTTACTTACGCGCAGCGCTGTAAGGCTTACACTCAGGGGAACGGCTATGGATAAGTCAACACTATTGGCAACACAAATACTTGCAGGGATTGGCGGTGAGGGAAATATTCTCAAACTTGAAAACTGCATGACGCGGGTGCGTATTGTGGTGAAAGATGAACAATTGCCCGATTTAGCCACGCTAAAACAGCTAACAGGGGTGAAGGGTTACATCAAGCAGGGTGACCAGCATCAGTTGATTGTCGGCCCCGGAGCAGCATCAAAAGTGGTTGATAGTATGCGTTCCCTGATAGGGAATCGGGCAGATGATACCGTGGTTGCTCAGGATGATATCAGCCGTAATAAGGCGCAGGCCAAAGCCAAATATGCAGCCCCTATGAGCGCAGCCTTGAGGCAAGTGGCTAATATATTCATCCCAATTATCCCCGCATTTATTGCTTCAGGTTTGATTATGGGGATAGTTAACTTACTGAAACGACACGATATCTCCGGTGATTTGGCATTGCAGTATCCAAACCTGCTAGGCCTGCTCGCCATCTTCGGTAGCGCTGTGTTTGCTATTATGAATATTCTGGTGGGGGTGAATGCGGCGAAAGTCTTCGGTGGCTCACCGGCGATGGGCGGGGTGATGGCCGGCATTCTGACCAGCCCGGCATTGGCGCAAATTACCTTATTCGGCGAGGCATTGCAGCCGGGGCGCGGCGGTGTCATTGCCGTCTTGTTGGTGGTGGTGCTGATGTGCTGGCTGGAGAAATGGCTACGCCAGCGCTTGCCAGAATCCATCGAGCTTATTGTTAACCCATTGCTGACCACCTTGATAACCGCTTCACTGGCAATTGTAATTTTGCAGCCTCTGGGGGGCTATATCTCCGATGGGATTACCCACGGTGTCAATCTGGCCATTGATCACGGTGGGTTACTGGTTGGGGCGTTGCTGTCCGGCCTCTTCCTGCCATTGGTATTGACCGGCTTGCATCAAGGGCTAGTACCTATTCATGTGGAGTTGGTCCAGGCACATGGATCTAACCCGTTGCTACCAATACTGGCGATGGCAGGTGTTGGGCAGATTGGCGCGGCATTGGCCGTATTAATGAAAACCCGCAATAGCCGCTTGAGGAAGGTGATTAAAGGGGCATTACCCGTCGGGGTATTAGGTATCGGTGAGCCACTGATTTTTGGTGTGACGCTGCCGCTGGGTAAACCGTTTATTGCCGCGTGTTTAGGCGGTGCGGTGGGCGGGGCGCTAATCAGTTATTGGAAAGTGGCGACAGTCATTACCTTTGGTATTTCGGGTTTGCCACTTGCGCTGACTATTATCACAGGCAAAGTGATGTTGTATTTAGTGGCGATGATCGTCACCATACTGGCAGGTTTTATATTCACCTGGATTATGGGATTCAATGATCCTGAGGAGTGATTCTTGAGCGTTGAGCAAGCTAAACCGCAATCAGAGCGTGCCAAACGGATTGTCTTTTTTGATTTAGACGGCACGCTGCACCAGCAGGATATGTTTGGCAGTTTTTTGCGTTTTCTGTTGCGCCATTTGCCACTGAATTTGTTGCTGGTAATCCCTGTACTGCCGGTTATTGGTTTAGGATTATTGGTCGGCGGGCGCTGCACCCGCTGGCCGATGAGCCTGCTGTTGTGGGCCATTACCTTCGGGCGGCGGGAAGCGCACCTGAAAGATTTAGAGTTGCGTTTCGTGAATGAATTCCGCCAGCAAGTAACCGCATTTCCAGTGGTGATGATGCGGTTACGTCAATATCTGGCAAGCGATGAGGCTGAAGTGTGGTTAATCACCGGTTCACCGCAACGGCTGGTGGAGCAGGTTTACCACGATTCAACCTTTATCCACCATTTGCGTTTGGTCGGCAGCCGCATGGCGCGGCGTAATGGCGGATGGGTGTTACCGCTGCGCTGTCTTGGGCCGGAAAAAGTGGTGCAATTGGAGCAACGTCTGGGGGCGCCGCTGAAACTCTACAGCGGCTACAGCGACAGTAAACAGGATAACCCGTTGTTATATTTCTGTGAGCACCGCTGGCGGGTAAGTAAAAATGGTGAATTACAGCAATTGGAATAACCACAACGGCTGTGATTCACCTGGTTAATCGGCGGTTTGGGCCTTAATGAGTGACGTCGTTGTCATGATGACCGAGCTGCCAGATCCGCTCTGCGTGCCGGCCCAGAAGCCACAAACTTACCCCCAGCAGCAGGAAGAAGATAGTTTTTGGCATCGCATCCCAGAAGAACTCAAAGAAGCGGGTATACAAGTTGATGGCGAGGAATGTCAGGCCAAAGCCACGTAACATGGCATCATCTTGCTTTAGCCCCAGCCAGATTGCCGCGCCAGCGGCGATGGCAAACAGTAAGCCCCAATGCAGTAGCTCTATCTGGCGCACTTGATACCAGTGGCCCAGGTCACCGTAATTGCCGAAAATAGACAATATCCATAAGGCGATAAACAGGTAAAGTAGCCCCATAGCTTGTGAAACGCGGTCTAAGCGGCGTTGCGCTAATTGAGGTTGCAGTGACAGTGCGGCTGCACAAAGCAGCAAGCCGAAAGCGATAAAGCGGATTGGGTAACTCATTCCTAGCCAGTAAGCGCCCCAACCGGATAAATAACCGGTTTCCGCCCCGAAGGCATTACCCAGCGACAGCAAGGCAAACAGCCATACCAACGGGGATCGGCCAAACCAGCCCACCAGGCCGTAGATAACCGTGCCGAGCAACAATAATAGCGAGATACGGCCACTGCCATTATCCAGCCAGATACCAAGCTGGCCGATGGCGGCTGCGGTCATTATCACACCGAGAAATAGCACCGCTTCATTACTGTACAATTTGCTGGGATTGCGCTGACGGCGACGAAAGCCCCACAGATAAAAGGCGGCAGCCAGTACGCCGGTAACTGCGACCCGTACCGGTGGGTCGAAGCGGAAAAACTGGCTTATCCAGGCGAGCAAGAACGTATCTGCCATCAGGCTGCCAATGGCGATAATCAGTGATGCCAGTGCGGCAAGGAAGGCGTAACCGGCTAATCTGCGCCAGTCAAAAGGCTGAACATCAATATTTTGTAACAGGCGTTGGTGTTCTTCTTCAGGAATGACGCCCTCACTGGCCCATCCATTCAGGGTCTTACGCACCACCGCGGCATTTTTCTTGCTGAGCTTCATGTATTTGCCTTCTCATGTTTCTATCCTGGCGGAACATTAACCGATCATTATGAGCTGAGCTATCTTATAGTGAAATTAGAGGTTATAGCGCTTGCCGCTGGCTGTGTATAATGCACGCCGCAAAAGTATCTGAGAGGTTAATGTGTCTGCTGATAAAAATATGTCTTCTGAATGTGATTCACCTGGTGGAGACAGTGATGAGCACTGGATGCGGTATGCCATGATGCTGGCACTGCGAGCGCAGGAAGAGGGCGAAGTCCCGGTAGGTGCGGTTTTGGTACTGGATAATCAAATGATTGCTGAAGGATGGAACCGCTCCATTAGCGATAATGACCCGACCGCTCATGCGGAAATCATGGCGCTGCGGCAAGGTGGGCAATTGCTACAGAATTATCGCTTGCTGGATGCCACTTTATACGTGACCTTAGAGCCTTGTGTGATGTGTGCCGGAGCGATGGTTCACAGCCGAATCCGCCGCCTGGTGTATGGTGCCAATGATTTGAAAACCGGTGCTGTTGGATCGCTGGTGGATATTTTGCGCCATCCTGGGGTGAATCATCAGATAGAGATAAGCGCCGGTGTGCTGGCGGATGAGTGTTCACAGCAGTTAAGTGCTTTTTTTCGTCAACGGCGCGCGCAGAAAAAAGCGTTGAAACTCGCGCAGCGGGAAAACCCTGAACCGCGCGAGATGTAAGTAAAGATAAGTGCTAATTATTGATTGACCAACCCGGCCCGACGACCGGATAAGCTTTGCCCAGTTCAGCTTCAATCGCGGCACTTTGCGCTGCTTTCTTCTCTTTTTCCTGTAAATACCCTACCAAACTGTCCTGATAACGGCGGATATTCTCCACATAATTATAGGCTTCATGACCGCGAGCATAGCCATAAGTGGTGCTGGGGTAGTAGCGCTTCTGACTTAACATCGGCAGGCGCATTTTGACGTCAACCCAACTATCTGGATTACCGTTTTGATTTTTAGTCAGACGGCGGGCATCCAGCATGTGGCCATAACCGAGGTTGTAAGCGGCCAGTGCGAACCAGATTTTTTCATCTTCAGGAATGGTTTCCGGCATCTTTTTCATCAAACGCTGTAAATATGTGGAACCACCTTTGATACTCTCCTCGGGATCAACTCTGTCTTTAACCCCCAGGCCACTGGCGGTTGCACGAGTTAGCATCATCAGGCCACGTACACCGGTAGGGGAAGTGGCTTGCGGATTCCAGTGCGATTCCTGATAGGCAATTGCCGCCAGTAAGCGCCAGTCAATTTCCCCAGCGTGCTTTTTGAACAGTGGCCGGAAAGTCGGCAGCACGTTATCGATGGCCGACAAGAAGGTTTTAGTGTCGACATAATCAAAGCTACCCACATGGCCCAGATATTTTTCTTCCAACCGCGCCAGACTACCGTCTTCCACCATGTCACTATAGAAGTCGAGCATTGCGGCATACAGGCTGTCATCTGCTCCTTGCTTGAAATACCAGGTGACCGGTTCTTCATCGGTGACATCAAAAGCCACCGCCAATTGTGGATGGACGCGCTGTAACAAGGCAATAGTTACCGAATCGCCGAGGGTGTAGTCGAGTTTGCCATCCGCGACCTGCTCCAGTAACTCTTTACCTGAGCGATCAACGGATGATCCCCATTTGAGATCAGGGTATTTGCTCTCTTTAAGCTGTTTCAATGCCGTCATGTGGGCAGAGCCGGAGGCCACCACCAACTGACCTTTCAGGTCGCTGAATGATTTTGGCCGTGGCGTTCCCAGCCGGTAGACCAACTGCTGCGAGACTGAATAGTAGGCAGGGCCGGTGCGCGCCCGGTTGAGGCGCTCACTATTATAGATAAGCCCGGCGGCCAGCATGTCGGCGTCATTGCTATCTAAGGCGTCAAACAAATCATCAATGTTATGACGAGGGGTGATAACTAGCTTAACCCCCAGATAGTCAGCAAAACGTTTTGCCAGCTCATAGTCAAGACCAGAAGGGCCATCCTTTCCGGTCGCATAGATCAGTGGAGAGCTGATGGTACTTACTCGCAGCTCGCCACGGGCTTTTATTTGGTCAAGTTGCCCCTCCTGGCCATTACGCCAGGGAATATTGGGCCACAGTGCAAGGGCCAGAAGTAAGGCAACTACACCAATGACAAAGTAATTTAATTTTATGCGCGTCAAATAGTTATCTCTCGGCAGCGCTATTTTTGTGCTTGCAGGAAGCTAGATTCAACATGGTTAAATCCCCAGTGGAGTGGCATTTTGCGCAACAAAGCGTCAGTGTGCAACTTTATTGCGTGCTTATTTATCCCCATCGCCCTTCAAGTTGCAGGCGTGTTGGCTGTGTTCAAATCTGCTCTGGGCAGATTTGTCACGCGAATCATTTGCTTGCTGCCTTGCCGCCCACCGGTATCTCGACGTCACTTGGGTATATCCAGTATTGGTATTCTCTCGATAACGACAATTTCTAACGCAATTATTAATAATAGCTACGCAAACGGTTTCGTCGGAGCCATAGATTCACTATAATAGCGCGCGTTTTCCCCTGTTTTGCGTCAATGAATGCTGCGCCCAATGAAGTGCTGTTCCCGTCACTTCGAAGAGAGAGAAACTTAGATTATGGAAATACTGCGTGGTTCGCCCGCTTTGTCGGCTTTTCGTATTACCAAACTGTTGTCCCGCTGCCAGGATGCTCATCTGCCAGTAGATGATATCTACGCTGAATATGTTCACTTTGCCGATGTTAGCGCACCACTGAGTGCTGATGAACACGCCAGACTCCAGCGGCTACTTAAATATGGGCCATCTCTCCCCGAACATGCGCCAGAAGGGCGTTTGCTACTGGTCACGCCAAGGCCGGGAACTATCTCTCCGTGGTCTTCCAAAGCCACTGATATCGCTCATAACTGTGCATTGCCGCAGGTTCTGCGTCTGGAACGTGGTTTGGCCTTCTATATTCAAGGCCCGAATCTGAACGAAAGCCAATGGCAACAATTAGCCGCCTTGCTGCATGACCGCATGATGGAAACGGTATTTACCGATTTACAACAAGTAGCGCAGTTATTCTCTCATCACCAGCCCGCCCCGGTACAACGGGTGGATATTCTCGGGCAGGGCCGCAGTGCCCTGGAGCAGGCCAATAGTAAATTGGGCCTGGCACTGGCACAGGATGAAATAGACTATCTACTGGCGGCTTTCACCGGTTTGGGGCGCAACCCAACCGATATTGAACTTTATATGTTCGCTCAGGCTAACTCTGAGCATTGCCGCCATAAAATCTTTAACGCAGATTGGGTCATTGATGGCGAAGTTCAAGCCAAGACGCTGTTTAAAATGATCAAAAACACCTTTGAACACACACCGGATTACGTCTTGTCTGCTTATAAAGACAATGCAGCGGTGATGGAAGGTTCTCAGGTTGGCCGCTTCTATGCTGCGCCAGAAAACGGCGTGTATGGTTTTCATCAGGAAGCCGCGCATATCCTGATGAAAGTGGAAACCCACAACCACCCGACGGCTATTTCACCGTGGCCAGGGGCTGCCACCGGTTCTGGTGGTGAAATTCGTGATGAGGGTGCCACCGGGCGCGGTGCTAAACCAAAAGCCGGTTTAGTCGGTTTCTCGGTTTCCAACCTGCGTATTCCGGGCTTTGAGCAGCCGTGGGAAGAGAATTTTGGTAAGCCAGACCGCATTGTAACGGCGCTGGATATCATGACCGAAGGCCCATTGGGCGGGGCGGCATTTAACAATGAATTTGGTCGTCCGGCGTTGCTGGGTTACTTCCGCACTTATGAAGAGCGCGTAAACAGTCACAACGGCACTGAGCTACGTGGCTACCATAAGCCGATCATGTTGGCGGGCGGGATCGGTAATATCCGCGCTGATCATGTGCAAAAAGGCGAAATTAGCGTGGGTGCCAAGCTGGTGGTGCTCGGTGGCCCATCGATGAATATCGGTTTGGGCGGCGGTGCGGCTTCTTCTATGGCCTCCGGTCAGTCTGATGCAGATTTGGATTTTGCCTCGGTACAGCGCGATAACCCAGAGATGGAGCGGCGCTGTCAGGAAGTGATTGACCGCTGCTGGCAGTTGGGTGAGCACAACCCGATTCTGTTTATTCATGATGTGGGGGCCGGTGGCTTATCGAATGCCATGCCAGAACTGGTCAGCGACGGTGGCCGTGGTGGGCGCTTTGAACTGCGCGACATCCTTAACGACGAACCGGGCATGAGCCCGCTGGAAGTGTGGTGTAACGAATCTCAAGAGCGCTATGTCATGGCCATTGCCCCGGCGCAGATGGCGCAGTTTGATGAGATTTGCCGCCGCGAGCGCGCACCCTATGCTGTCATCGGTGAGGCGAGTGAGGAGCAACATCTAACGGTGAACGACCGTCATTTTGACAACCAGCCGATCGATATGCCGCTCGATGTCCTGCTGGGCAAAACGCCGAAAATGCTGCGTGATGTGAGCCGCTTGCAAGCGCAGGGCGAAGCGCTACAACGGGCTGATATCAGTATCGCTGACGCGGTTAAACGTATCATGCATTTACCCGCAGTGGCCGAGAAGACCTTCCTGATCACCATTGGCGACCGTAGCGTAACCGGTATGGTGACCCGTGACCAGATGGTTGGCCCGTGGCAAATTCCGGTGGCCGACTGTGCGGTGACCAGCGCCAGCCTCGACAGCTATTATGGCGAAGCGATGTCACTGGGTGAACGTGCGCCAGTCGCCTTGCTGGACTTTGCTGCCTCTGCTCGTCTGGCGGTTGGCGAAGCACTGACCAACATCGCCGCCACCCAAATTGGTGAACTAAAACGCATTAAACTGTCGGCTAACTGGATGTCTGCCGCAGGTCACCCAGGTGAAGATGCCGGTTTGTATGATGCGGTGCGTGCGGTAGGTGAAGAGCTGTGTCCGGCACTGGAAATTACCATCCCAGTGGGTAAAGACTCCATGTCGATGAAAACCCGCTGGCAGGAAGGTAACGAGCCGCGCGAGATGACCTCGCCGCTCTCCTTAGTGATCACAGCCTTTGCCCGTATTGAAGATGTTCGCCATACCGTAACACCGCAATTGCGCACTGATATGGGCGATAACGCACTGTTACTGATTGATCTGGGCGCGGGCCATAATGCACTGGGTGCCACTGCGCTGACACAGGTCTACCGTCAGTTAGGTGATAAACCGGCGGATGTGCGGGATGTGAAACAACTGGCTGGCTTCTTCAACGCCATGCAGCATTTAGTGGCCAGTCAGTCGCTGTTGGCCTATCACGACCGCTCTGACGGCGGCTTGTTGGTCACACTGGCTGAAATGGCCTTCGCCGGTCATTGTGGTGTGGACGTCGATATTCAATCTTTGGGTAACGATGCGCTGGCTGCCTTGTTCAACGAAGAGTTGGGTGCCGTCATTCAGGTGCGTGCCGGGCAGCGTGGCGAGGTAGAGCAACTGCTGGCCGACCACGGTTTAGCAAATTGCGTTCACTATCTGGGCCACGCTGTTGAAGGTGATGTCTTTGATATCCGCAGCGGCACTGAGGCGATATACAGCGAAAAACGCAGTACCCTGCGCTTGTGGTGGGCTGAAACCACCTGGCAGATGCAGCGTCTGCGCGATAACCCGGATTGTGCCGATCAAGAGCATCAGGCGAAACAGGATGAACGCGATCCTGGCTTAAATGTGAAACTGACCTTTGACCCGTCACAAGACATTGCCGCACCTTATATTATCAAGCAGGTTCGGCCAAAAGTGGCAGTGCTGCGTGAGCAAGGGGTTAACTCCCACGTTGAGATGGCTGCTGCCTTCCACCGCGCCGGTTTTGATGCGGTTGATGTACATATGAGCGACTTGCTGGCAGGGCGCACTGATTTGCAATCCTTCCAAACGCTGGTGGCTTGCGGCGGTTTCTCCTACGGTGACGTGTTGGGTGCGGGTGAAGGTTGGGCGAAATCCATTTTGTTCAACGACCGGGTGCGTGATGAGTTCGAAGCTTTCTTCCATCGCTCTGAAACACTGGCGTTGGGCGTTTGTAATGGCTGCCAGATGATGTCTAATCTGCGCGAGCTTATTCCGGGTGCTGAGCACTGGCCACGCTTTGTCCGTAACCTGTCAGACCGCTTTGAAGCGCGTTTCAGTTTGGTTGAAGTGGCAAACAACCCATCACTGTTTATGCAGGATATGATTGGTTCACGGATGCCAATTGCGGTTTCACATGGTGAAGGGCGGGTTGAAGTGCGTGATGCTGCACATCTGGCGACATTGGAGCAGAACAATCTGGTGGCGCTGCGCTTTGTCAATAACTACGGTGTGGTCACAGATCAGTACCCAGCTAACCCGAATGGTTCCGCTAACGGTATTACGGCGGTCACCAGTGCCAGTGGACGAGCTACGGTAATGATGCCGCACCCTGAGCGCGTCTTCCGTACTGTCAGTAACTCATGGCATCCAGAAGAGTGGGGCGAGGATAGCCCGTGGATGCGCATGTTCCGTAATGCGCGCAAGCAATTAGGGTAAATTGATTGGTTTTGAGTATGAAGGAGGGGCATCGATTGATGCCCCTTTTTTATTTACGTCACGCCCTGAAATAAATTGCCACTCTCAAATGAATAGACAGTGCAGATACTGCTGTTTTCTTTAACACTACTTATCATCCGAATGACTTGATAAATACCCTACATAATTTATTAACCGTTTTGCGGATAATTCTATTAATAAATATGGAAAGGGAAGGGGTTATTGCGGGGATAGCAGGAATAAAAAGACCGGGTTACAAATAGGTTTCTGATGTGATTTTTGTCCTTTTAAGCGGATTTTAAAACCAAAAAACTGACTCACCAACTTGTACCTTAATACAGCAAAACACTGAGTTATGTGCTTTACTCAGAGTAGTCATTGTATTTACTGCGGTTACGATAAGTATTTAGAATTTTTGGTTACCGTTACCGCCACTTTCAGTACGTTACCAATACACAATTTCTATTTTACGCGCCGAATCTGCGCAGTAAAAGCCAAAAAGGAAGGTTGTATTATCATGACTCAGATTTTCACATTAACCTTATCCCCTTCGTTAGACAGTGCGACGACGACTCCTAAAATCTACCCTGAAGGAAAGCTACGCTGTACGGCACCTATTTTTGAACCCGGAGGAGGAGGAATTAATGTCGCACGCGCGGTTGTCTATCTGGGGGGGCAAGCAAATGCAATTTTTCCTATTGGCGGCCCGACCGGTGAATACCTGAAAGAATTGCTTGTTAGAGAAGGTATTCATACAGAAACGCTGAAAACGCAAGATTGGACACGACAGAACATGCATGTCCACGTAGACAATAGTGGTGAACAATATCGTTTTGTTATGCCAGGGGCACGACTCAGTGATGACGAGTTTGATCTGCTGGTGCTGCAAGTACGCAACATCCCCTCAGGATCGATTCTGGTGATCAGTGGCAGCTTGCCGCCAGGTACGGCTATTGAGAAATTAACTCACCTGGTTCGGCAGGCTCAAGCGATGGGACTGCAATGTATTATTGATAGCTCAGGCGATGCATTAAAAGCGAGCTTGGATTTGGGCGGGCTGGCATTGGTAAAACCTAATCAAAACGAGCTATCGACTCTTATCGGGCGGGCATTGGAGCACCCCGATGACGTACGCAGTGCTGCTATGGAGTTGGTCAAACGCGGTGCTGCTGAGCGAGTTGTGGTATCGCTTGGGCCACAGGGGGCGCTGGCCGTCGATCGTGATAATTGTGTACAAATAGTGCCTCCGCCGGTGAAAAAAATGAGTACCGTTGGCGCTGGGGACAGCATGGTTGGTGCGATGACACTGAAACTGGCAAATGGTGCAGATCTGCTGGATATAGTCCGTTTTGGCGTTGCAGCCGGTAGCGCTGCGACACTGAATCTGGGCACTCGCCTGTGTTCATTGGAGGATACTCAACGGTTGTATGATTATATTTGCAAGAGTTTGAATCATCCTGTTCGTGGGTGATTCAGCTATGCGATGCATCTGAAAGAGCAGGGTTGGAATCGTCTGTCGTTGCTTAGGTTCTTAATATACACCCGCCATTATGAGTTTTTGAGTGTGATAGGGGGTATCGGTTAGCACCCCCTTTTTACATGCAATTTTAGCTATTATTTGAATATGAGAGGATAAGTCTTTCTCGTTGATACTTTTTCATTGTTATAAACTTCTATCACCAAAACATAATCTCCGGCTATCATATTTTCCAGATCTAAAGCGATGTTTTTGGAAGAATGATTACTGAATCCAGAGACTTCATGGTAAATAATGTTTTCATCATTTATTACATGAACATAATAACTGACAAGTTCAGTTGAGTTTAGGGTGAAAGAAATATAGCTCTCGCCATTGGTCAGCCGATAGCTATATTGCAGGTTGCTCACTTCAAATTGAGGCGGGTTGGCACTTTCCGGGGTGTGGATATAATCTATCTTTTGTACCTTTTGTACCTTTTGTACCTTTTGTGGCACATGACTTGGCGGTATTGATAATGGATTTTTTGCAGCAGGTATACTCTGGATATTCATTAAGAAAATCAGTATTGCTGCGATGAGTGTTTTATTTATTTTCCTCATATTAACCTCGATATATTTTTAACGTACCGTTGGTCACTATCCGTTAGCTTCAAAAGTGAAATAATTTAATGTCATAGGTTTTACTCGCACTTTGGTGGTTTCTCATGGGGAGTCGAGGACAAGAATCAGCATGACTTATTTGTAATAATGATGAAATCTCATAATTTATGGCGTGATAATGATTTCAACGGCATCGCTATGCAGTGACGTGTTGAGAGGGGTAAATGGATAACAGGTGGCATGGTTATAATTTTAACTTTTTGATTTTACTGTTTTTTATTTAAAGTGTCGGTAAAGTGCGACAACGGGGATAGAGATTGTCTCAAAAAGGAGACATTTAACGTAATAATTTATATGTATTTTATTATATGTGTCATTAGGTGTCGGGGATTAGCGACAAAACAGCGATAACCCTACCGACTTGATAAGGGATTAGGTGGAGGTTATTTGTTCGTAAATTAAATTTGTGATTAAAATCAGTTAATTATGATTAATACCAAAAACTTGGCACGCTACCTGCATTGTTATTCTCAGTTGCTCATTCAACTCTTTATGATAGTCCCGCGTTTAGGCGGAATATGCGCTTCATAAGCCACCGAATGATGCCAAAGACTGGTACCTATCGTCCAACCAAATCGATATCGTGTGAATGCACATTATCAAACATCGGACGACACGTTGAGTTAGGTGCCGCCTATGTCCTGCTGTGATGAACTGTTCATCAACTTTGGACATGTCTGGATGCTATTCGTCTCATCCTCCCGATGATTGCTTCGGCTTCATCAAACTGGAGACGATATTTAAGGGCATCCAAATATTCTGTGACGGGGCAATTTATTGCCCCGTTGTCACATCTATACCGTCATACTCCAAGCTGCATGTGCGTTGGCTGCGATCGTTACTCGGCCCATCCATAGGCCTCATCTCCACGAGGCCGCTGCGAGCAGCGTTCAAATCTGCTCCCGGCAGATTGGTCACCCGAATCACTTATTCATGCTTATCGGGATTAATGAGCCTCAAAGAGGCTCACCCTGCGGGCTAACATAAATGCTGTTCAAATCGCTCTGCGACCGATTCGTCTCTCACTTGCCACCTTCCTGAACTCGAATTATTTAGGGTATATTATGGTCAAAGACAAGCTAAACTCTCTATTTTTACTGCAATTAATGATAAAAACAGGCCTGATGATGATTCTGACGATAATGGACAAGCCACATTAATTAAAAGCACTTTGCTCAAAGCCAAGTGCTTTTTTTATCTCAGCTCTGGTTAGATCATCTTAATTGAGGGACAGGCATTGTAATCCTGGCAAAGTCAGTTAGCATCACAACAGAATGATAGGTAATGAGATGATTTCGTTGAAAAGATGGCGTTTATTCCCCCGTTCTTTACGTCAATTAGTGCTCATGGCATTTCTGTTAGTGCTGTTGCCCTTATTGGTGCTGGCTTATCAAGCTTATCAGAGCCTTGACCATCTCAGCACCCAGGCGGCCAATATTAATCGCACCACGTTGGCAGATGCCCGGCGCAGTGAGGCCATGACCAGTGTGGCGCTTGAAATGGAGCGCAGCTATCGCCAATATTGTGTTCTGGATGATGCAACCCTGGCGAAGCTCTACCAGCAACAGCGTAAACAGTATGCGCAAATGCTTGATACACATGCAACAATCCTGCCTGATGCCCGTTACTATCAGACGTTACGTGAGCTGCTAATACAACTTTCTGATATTCAATGTAAAAATAGTGGGCCGGAACAGAATGCCTCTGCTTTGCTGGAGAAGTTTTCTCGATCGAATGCCGAAATGGTGCAGGCCACGCGCGATGTGATTTTCTCTCGTGGGCAACAACTGCAAAAAGATATCGCTGAACGTGGGCAATTCTTTGGCTGGCAGTCACTGTTGCTGTTTTTGGTCAGTGTCATGTTGGTAGTGCTATTCACCCGAATGATTATCGGCCCGGTTAAGGGAATTGAGCGAATGATTAACCGGTTAGGGGAAGGGCGGCCCTTGGGGAATACGGCACTGTTTAAAGGGCCGCGTGAGTTACGTTCACTGGCACAGCGCATCATCTGGCTTAGTGAACGTTTGGCCTGGCTTGAATCACAGCGTCACGAGTTTTTGCGCCATATCTCCCATGAGCTAAAAACGCCGTTGGCCAGTATGCGTGAGGGCACCGAGTTACTGGCCGATGAGGTTGCCGGGCCATTAACTTCAGATCAAAAAGAAGTGGTGGCTATCCTTGATAACAGCAGTCGCCATCTGCAATTGTTGATTGAGCAGTTGCTCGATTATAACCGTAAATTGGCCGATGGCCCCGGTGAGCTTGAGAATGTAGAGCTGGTTGAAATGGTGGAAGACGTGATTACTGCGCACAGTTTACCGGCCCGGGCCAAGATGATTCGTACCGAGACTGACTTGCACGCAGACATTTGTTGGGCAGAACCGACATTATTGATGCGGGTATTAGATAATCTCTACTCCAATGCGGTGCACTATGGCGAGGAATCCGGTACCATTTGGATTCGCAGCCGTGAGGTGAATAATCGGGTGCAAATTGATATTGCGAATACCGGGGTACCTATCCCGCAATCAGAAGAAACAATGATATTTGAGCCTTTTTTCCAAGGGAGCCATCAGCGAAAAGGGGCCGTCAAAGGCAGCGGATTGGGGCTGAGTATAGCTCAGGACTGCATCAGACGTATGCAGGGTGACCTACAATTGGTTACCGTGGATTATGCCGCAGTTTGCTTCCGTGTAGAATTGCCATTAACCGCTGAGAATGAATAAATAATGTACAACTGGTCTATGAGCTGCGTTATTAAAAAGACCGTCTCTTTGTCATACCAGACATCAACCAGAGCTAATAAGCTGGTGGGTCGACTCGGTTCGGGTATTTTTTGGCGAGCGTTATTGCTGGCTCCACTATTACTCACCGGGTGTACCGATAAGCCTAACGGCAGCCGCTTTTCACAAGCGGTTCAGATGGTGATACCGGAAACGAAAATCGTTGATTATCGAACCCTCTCTTGCGATGTCTTGTGGGGACTGGATGATAAAGAGACGCTGGAGAACTCCCTTTATTGGCTACGAGCGATGGATTGTGCCGAGCGTCTGGGTTCAACTCAAGCTCGGTCTTTAGCGAAAACATTGCCTGTTATGACCTGGTCTGCTGCGTTTAAACAGGGCATTCTGGTCAGCAGCGCTGATCCGTCGCTGTCAGAGCGGCGTCAGGTGGTTGAGCGGCTAAATAGTTACAGCCAAAGCTTTCCAGGCGCGGTGCGCCAACTGATTCAGTTGTGGCGCGAGCCGCAGGTATTGCGTATCTCGCTGGCAGAGGAGCGCATACGCTATCAGCGGCTGCAAGATGAATCTGACGCCCAAATTGATCGCCTGCGCGAAAGCCAGACCCGGCTGCAATATAACTTATTGGATACTACCCGTAAGCTGGAAAACCTGACCGATATTGAACGGCAGCTTTCATCACGCAAGCAGTTGCAAAATGAAATGCCAGAAGCCGATGCTGATAACAAAGCCGCTGTGCCAAAACCGGTGGAAATCAAACCTCAGCCAAAAGCAGAGCCTGCAAAACCAGCAGAAGCTAAGCCTGTGGAGGTTAAGCCATTAGAGGCTAAACCGGCTGAAAGCAAGCCCGCAGAGGTGGAACCGGCGCAAACGGTGGTGCCCTCTGGCAATCAGCCCGCAGCACCTGCACTAGCAAAACCGGCAGATACTTATACACCGCCTGCGGTGACACCAACGGATGTTCCACCTGCCTCCAATAAGGACACTCATGACACCACGCAAACCGGCCAATCTACTGCTGGTTGATGATGACCCAAGCTTACTTAAGCTTTTGGGGATGCGTCTAACCAGTGAAGGATTTAATGTCACCACGGCTGAGAGTGGCCAGGAAGCCCTGCGTCTGTTAATACGTGAAAAAATAGATTTGGTTATCAGTGACTTGCGCATGGATGAAATGGATGGCATGGCACTGTTCGTCGAGATTCAGAAACATCAGCCGGGGATGCCAGTGATTATTCTGACGGCCCACGGCTCGATACCTGATGCGGTTGCGGCAACCCAGCAGGGGGTGTTTAGCTTCCTAACCAAACCGGTTGATCGCGATGCTTTATATAAGGCTATTGATGCGGCATTGGAACTTTCCATTCCTGCCGGTGATGATAGCTGGCGTGAATCGATTGTTACCCGCAGCCCGGTAATGTTGCGCTTGCTTGAACAGGCAAAAATGGTGGCGCAATCTGATGTCAGCGTGCTGATTAACGGCCAAAGTGGTACCGGTAAAGAGGTCTTGGCACAAGCCATTCATGCTGCCAGCCCGCGAGCGAAAAAAGCGTTTATTGCGATCAACTGCGGTGCATTACCAGAGCAGTTATTGGAGTCCGAACTCTTCGGCCATGCCAAGGGTGCGTTTACCGGCGCAGTCAGTAGCCGTGAAGGGTTATTCCAGGCAGCAGAAGGTGGCACGCTATTTTTAGATGAAATCGGCGATATGCCGTTGTCATTACAAGTAAAATTACTGCGAGTGCTACAGGAGCGCAAAGTGCGTCCATTGGGTAGCAACCGCGATTTGAGTATTGATGTACGGATCATTTCGGCGACTCACCGTGATTTGCCTAAAGCAATGGCGAAAAATGAATTCCGCGAAGATCTCTACTACCGTTTAAATGTGGTCAATTTGAAAATTCCGGCACTGCATGAGCGCTCGGAAGATATTCCGCTGCTGGCCAACCATCTGTTGCGTGAATCAGCCAAACGCCATAAGCCATTTGTGCGTAGCTTCTCAACCGATGCCATGAAGCGGCTTATGACCGCCAGTTGGCCGGGCAATGTCCGCCAACTGGTCAACGTGATTGAACAATGTGTGGCATTGACCTCTGCGCCGGTTATCAGTGAAGCGTTGGTGGAACAGGCATTGGAAGGCGAGAACACCGCATTACCGACCTTTGTCGAGGCGCGCAATCAATTCGAATTGAATTATCTGCGTAAACTGCTACAAATCACTAAAGGCAATGTGACTCAGGCTGCCAGGATGGCGGGGCGTAACCGCACTGAATTTTATAAATTGCTGTCACGTCATGAGCTAGATGCCAATGATTTTAAAGAATAATAGTTGTGCGCTAATGACAAAAATTATTCCCGACCAAGCTGAAATAGAGTTTAAACACCCATGAGCAGATCACTTTCCATTGCGTTAGCCCAGCTAAATTGGCTGGTCGGCGATATCGAAGGCAACACTGAACGCATGTTGCAAACCTTAAATGAGCAGCAGAAGGCGGGTGCTGACCTGGTGATGTTCTCCGAGCTGGCTTTGTCCGGTTATCCGCCCGAAGATCTGCTGTATCGTGATGATTTCTATCAACGTTGTAAAACGCAGTTGGATCGTTTGCAGGCAGCAACCCAGCACACTGCCGTATTGGTAGGGCACCCGTGGCGTGAAGCGGGCAAGCTGTATAATGCCTTGTCCCTGTTTGCCGAAGGCAAATTGCTGGGGCGTTACTTTAAACAGCAACTGCCTAACTACGGTGTTTTCGACGAAAAACGCTATTTCTCAGCGGGTGACAAAAGCTGCGTGGTTGAGCTGAAAGGTTATCGCCTGGGGCTGCTGATTTGTGAAGATTTATGGTTCGATGGCCCGGTTGATGCGGTTAAAGCTGCGGGGGCTGAAATTGTATTGTCGATCAATGCCTCGCCGTATAACCGCGAAAAACCTTATATCCGCAAAACGCTAATGGCCGCTCACTGCCAGCGTACCGGCTTGCCATTGGTGTATCTCAACCAGATAGGCGGGCAGGATGAACTGATTTTCGATGGCTGTTCCAAAGTATTCGATGCTGCCGGTAATATGACCCATCGTCTGGCGGCATTTGCTGAGCAAACCACCTTATTGCAGTTCAAAGGGTGTGAAGTAGTGCCGATGATGGCACCTGCCGCTGAGTTGCCCCCATTGGCGCAGGTCTATGAGGCCTTGGTTTTGGCGGTGCGTGATTACGTGACTAAAAATGGTTTTAATGGCGCGGTGCTAGGCTTGTCCGGCGGGATTGACTCGGCACTGACACTGGCGATTGCCGTGGATGCGCTGGGTAAAGATAAGGTTCAGGCCTTGATGATGCCGTTCCGTTACACCGCTGATATCAGTATCGCGGATGCCAAAGAAGAGGCTGAAATTCTGGGAATTGAGTTCGATGTGCTCTCCATCGAACCGATGTTTGATGCCTTTATGAGCCAATTGTCGCCGATGTTTGCTGGCACCGCACGCGATACCACCGAAGAGAATCTTCAGGCGCGCTGTCGTGGTGTGGTGCTGATGGCTTTGTCCAACAAACGCCGCAGTATTGTATTAACCACCGGTAATAAAAGCGAAATGGCCGTAGGTTATGCCACGTTGTACGGTGATATGGCGGGCGGTTTTGATGTGTTGAAAGATGTACCTAAAACGCTGGTATTTAAACTGTCGGAATACCGTAATACCGTTTCATACGTGATCCCGCAGCGGGTCATTACCCGCCCACCGTCTGCTGAGCTGGCTCCAGACCAGAAAGATGAAGACAGCCTGCCACCTTATGATATTTTGGACGAGATCCTCGAAGGATACGTCGAACATGATAAGTCAGTCACCGATTTGGTCGCTGACGGCTTTGATGAAACTATTGTGCGTAAGGTCATCCGTCTGGTCGATATCAACGAATATAAACGGCGTCAGTCCGCTGTCGGGCCACGTATTACCGCCCGCAACTTTGGCAAAGACAGACGCTATCCGATTACATCAGGCTTTGGCCGCAAGAATTGGTAAAACAGGGATTCACCATGAAAAAAATTGACGCGATTATTAAGCCATTCAAACTCGATGATGTCCGTGAGGCGCTGGCTGAAGTCGGTATCACGGGCATGACGGTAACAGAAGTAAAAGGTTTTGGCCGCCAGAAAGGACATACTGAGCTGTATCGTGGCGCGGAATATATGGTGGATTTCCTGCCAAAAGTAAAAATCGAGATTGTTGTTGCTGACGATATCGTGGATACCTGTGTAGAAACCATCATGCAAACGGCTCAGACCGGTAAAATTGGCGATGGTAAAATCTTTGTTTTTGATGTCTCCCGTGTAGTTCGTATCCGTACCGGTGAGCAGGACGAAGAAGCGATTTAAATTCTGCATATTTAAGTCATCAATAAAAAGCCCGTTTGGTTTCCACGAACGGGCTTTTTTACACCTAAATACCCTTAAACCCGAAGTAATTGGGGTTGCAGGTAAGCAGCAAATGAACAAATCCCGATGAGCTTACTCAAGTAAGTGATTCGGGTGAGTGAACGTAGCTAACAACCCTGCAACTTCAAGTACAACGGGTTTATGCCGGGACAAATAACCCCAGCCAATAGAACAGATTCAGCACAATACCGGCAATAATCACGGCAACCACCGGTGCGGCAATTTTCATTACCGGGCGACCAATGGCTTCATTCAGGAAATATAAGGCTGTGGTGATGGTAAAACCGGTGTAACCGGCCATTTTGATCGAGGCAAAGATAGCCCCGATTAACAGTGCATATTCCATCAGCAAATTCATGGCATTACGAATATTGTCGGAAGCATTTCGCACCGACGGGAAACGGCCCAGCCATTTACCGATTGAACGTAACATCAATACTTCCAGCGATATCACTATCGCGCCAATTATCCCTGCCAGCAATGGGTTTGGTACCAGATAACCCACCACAAATACGAATGTGAAACCGGCCACAGCATAGACACCGGTTGCCAGCGCGGTGGTGGCAATCAGCGGCACAAAACCAAGGCCGCGCATAAACTCGGCCAGCGATGCCTGATGGATTAATGCCAGTGATTCTTCCGGTGTGATGCCCGGAGCGTACGCTTTGGCGAGCGTATAAATCGACACTTCGCTACCACCAAAGATCTTCATACTGGCGACGGCTGAAATTAAGCCACCAACAATGGCCAGCATCGGCAGATTTTTAATAATTCGCTGGGTTCGTTCTTCGAAAACAGAGTGCCCACCACCACCTCCGAGGTGGGTTTTTGCTTTCAAGTCTTGTGCGATAGCGATGCCGATAAGCAGGATCATACCGACGAAAATTTCAATCGATTCAGGGAAAAGCCCGGTAAAGCGGGTGATGACCAGGCGGGTCAGTAGCACGATAAAGGCAGAGACGACGGCAGTTTTCCAACCGAACTGGTAGAAAATGGCGACCAGCGGGAACAAGGCAAAGGCTGATATCACCGGGCTGCTCAATTCACCCAGCGAACCGATAAAGTTAACCGGTAAAGAGGTCAGCGCGGTATTAACGGCGGGTAAACTGGTCAGCGCCAAAATACCCCAAGCCGCGCCTAGCGCGAAGGCCAGATAGCTATTAATCGCCAACACGCCAATGATGTCGGTCGGCAGAAATAGCAGCCAGGAGTTAAGTAAACCGGTTGAGAGGGTAAATGAGATCCCAACCGAGGCAATAAAACCGACACTCAAGCCAAACGCGATACTGCCTGCTTCACGTCGGCTCATATTCCCTTCAACCAACTGCGGCAGAATAGGGCGAATACCGTCATGAAATACGGCCACAGAACGGTGAGACAGCAGCGCGGTCATCCCTGTCAGCAGGGCAACCACAATAATATGAATATAATCCACGGTGGCCCTTAGCGTAGCTGTGTAATTAGCAATGGGATAGCATGTTCAATATGTTCGACAGATAAGCCAAATGCCACTTTGCCATCAGTGACAAATTTTTCTATTTGTTCTGGTTTGGCTTTGATTCCCGGCTTGGCGATGGTGGCACTTTTGTTATAGCCGATAATGGCGATAGCCATTGATAACGCGGCTCCGGCCCCAGTGTTACAGGCACCAATATAATAATCCAACTGACCTTCTTTCACTTTTACCGCCGCATCCATATCCGAAAGAATAAATGTTTCAAAGGTATTCGGTGCCGTCTGCTCGATCATCTCGCGTATTAACTCGCGTTGCAGCCCGGCAATGCCAATCTTCTTCATAATCACTTTCCTTGCGTTGAGAAAAATTTATTAGGATTGTGGCGCAGCATCATTTCCACATGATCTTGTGAAAGTCCGGCGGCCAGTAACAGGGGAATAAACGTATCAACTAAATAACTAAAGCCGCTACCACCATTGGTTTTTAAATGGGAGCGACGGGTGATATCCATCGAAAGCATTACCTTATCCAACAATCCACGTTCAGCCAGCATCACTAACATGGCGACACGCCGTTCATCCGGGAAATAGCTGTTTTTGCCGATAGTATCGAACTGTACGTAAACGCCTTTATCGATCATTCGCAAAATAAGGTCTGGTTGCTCTTTGAGATCACAATGGCCGATAACCACCCGATTCAGTGGGACGCCATGTTGTTCGAGCAGGGCGATTTGTTCTAATCCCATTGTGCTGAAACTGGTATGCGTGGAAATGGCTAAACCGGTGGCGTGGTGCGCTAATGCTGCGGCATGGAATACTTTTGCTTCATCGGCCGTAACCACCCCCTCACTGGTACCAATCTCGGCAATGACACCCGCTTTGAGTTCGGTGCCATCAATACCTAGCTCGATTTCATCGATCATAGTTTGTGCCAATTGCTGTGCGGTACTTTCACGCACCATCGGCGGATAAAAACTGTCGGTATAGTAACCGGTTGACGCGATAACATTGATGCCACTGTCCCGCATCAAATTCAATAAAAACTGCGGGTTACGCCCCATGTAGCGATTGGTGACTTCAACGATGTTTGCTACCCCTTTGCTCACTAATTCGCGCATTTCGTCACAAATCGGCGGGTATTGGTCCAACCGGCAGTCCAGATTATTTTTAAAGCCAGATAAATCAATGTGGAGATGTTCGTGAGCGTAGGTATAACCGTTAGGATTAATCATCGTTCAGGCTCCGAAGGCGACAGAGAGTATTTGTAAGATAACACCCAGAGATGATGCATTATTGATTTCTGGGAGAGAAATTCATTAATATTACTTATGATACCGGCAATGACTATACCCTTCTTAGCGGGAGATGCAGCGATTAACTCAGACTATTTCCTTAATTATCATAGCGGCCAGGCAAGCGGGGATCTCCGCTTTGAATCCCATCAATGAGCACTACCTCGCTGCGGGTGACGCCAACTAACCGTACCGCAGGCATCTCGCGGATGGCGGCAATGACGACTGGCGGCCCGCGAAATCTCTAATGCTTACTCCTGCGAGAAAACTGTAATGACTTCAGGTTGCCAACTGACAATATCATCTACCCTTGCAGAAGGTGGCTGCACCAGATGGCCGATATGAGCTACGGGAATTGCGTGTCGGTGTAGTTGGCGCGCTTCTTTAAAATCCACCGCTGCCATACCCCTGAGAAACGGGCGATTTTATTGTTTATTCCTTCATAACGACATGCCAGTAAGCGGCGACACAATTCAGGATTATGCCCAAACTGTTTGCTCATAAAATAGAGTTTTATATTGTAATGGCTGGCCGTTTTGAGCAATTGACAGGCATTGGCTTCTGTTTGTTCAACATCAATTAATCTGGGGTTCTGTTTTAACAGGGTTTTTAAAAACATTTGATGTCCTAATAGCCCGAGGTGGTTTTCATTAAGTCATGATAGCGTTAAATTATTATTATTTTGAATATTTAAGCAGGCACCTGTTTGATAACTATTAAAGCCTGCCCCGATTTAGCACCGTGGGGGCATGTCACTAGCAAGGTATAGACTGTAAAGGTTTGCGAGTAAATATCCGATTTCATTTTCTGTCGGTTTTAGCGGAAAATACGCCAATAAATCCTGATTGATTTCTCTGATATAATGGATTTCTTCGCTTTGATAGATTTCCGCTAATATTACCGGGTCCAGCCCCTGAATTTCCTCACCACGGCGGGTACGCATCAGCGCATTTGCCATATGAGTGATGGCCATCACCCCTTGCTCGCCGTGAACGGGCAACTGCCAGAAGTTATCTAACCGACTGATAACCTTGTCTAAACCATGCCCGATATCGAGATCGATAACCCCAGACTGACACAAAATATTTAGGCGTGAATTGATACAGAGTTCCAAAGAGTTGCTCCTCTGAAAACAGTCTATTATCCGTCATACTTCAAGTCGCGGGTGTGTTGACGCTCTGCCACTCAAATTATGATTATATAACAATGTGTTATAATTAATATCGAGGTTCTATCTCACCATTTTGTACTGCGCGCTGGTGGTTCAGCAACAATGTTCCATTGATGCCTTTCTCCAGTAACAGTTTGATCGGATGGTTATCTGGCCGGATGAGGAGCACCGCCTGAGATGCCTGAATATAACGCTCATCACCCTGCAATTTTGTTGCCTGCAAATGTTCATGGGGAACATTCTCCGTCAGGTTCCAGATAGCAGCATCAATATCACCACGGCTAATATGTGCAATACAGTCGCTATAAGGTATCTCTACCAATTCAATCGGTTGCCCGGCGAATTTAATCTCGGTCAACAGGCACTGGTCTGGTGACCGAGGGTCTAATCCTACCCGACGAATATTCTGTTGTTCACCAGGGCGGCAAATCAATTGGTGACCATCGACGTAAGAGCCATTACCAAGATTGAGCGCCAGCGCGACCTTCCCTTCATCAATATAACTCTTGGCCGCCAGATGGGACACCACCGCGATATCGTAAATACCGTCTATCAGGCATTCGATACGTACCTCAGCGCCACGCATATGGGCGAAATAGAGGGGAAGCAAGGTAAACTGCTCTCTTAAACCACTGGCCAAACCTTCATAAAGCTTGGTGTAGGGCAATGGCATGGCACAGACCATGTTGCCGAGATCAGCTTGCTGCAACAAAAGTGGCATATTGAGATCAACCAGCAGCGTGCCATTGCGGCCATGACGCTCGACCACGATAATCCCTTCGGCCTCAAGCACTTTTAATGCGTGCTGTATCACGCCGACTGAAATTCCGAAATCATCTGATAGATCGTCGATAGTCTTTAGCCGACTACCGGGGCGCTCGCCAATTAAATAGCGCGCCATTGATACCAGAGCCAACCCTTCTTTTTTTATAAATTTCTTACTCATGGTGGGTCAAATAGCCTTATGTTGCCCAGCAGTCAATTATGTTACCTGACAATAGAGGATAAGAAGATGATTTTAGTCGTACTATTAATTTTCAATTATATGAATATTTTAACATTCATATAAATATATCATCGTGGCAATATTAAGTGAGGATATATGAGAGCTACATCAAGTTTTATCAACTTTTAAAGCAGGATACAAACGCTTTTCTTATAGCAGAATAGCTGGTCAGTTGGGGGCTGACCAGCGAGAAATTAAATAAAATTCAATTACTAGATAACTTTATGTGGGCCGAAGCATTCATAGTGAATTCGCTCAGCTGCAACACCTTGCGCCAATAATTGGCGACCAGCAAATTGCATAAAGGCTACTGGGCCGCAGAAATAGTAATGTCGGTTGGGATCGGCTGCTAACCACTGGTGCGAACTAAGATCCATAAATCCTTTGCTATGATAATCCTCGCCCTGACCATCCTGTGCGGTTGGTTCGCGATACCATACATGGCGGCTAAGATTAGGCATGTTTTCAGCAATTGCCGCGACTTCATCAGCGAAGGCATGGACCCGACCGTTTTCTGCCGCATGTAGCCAATGTACCGGAGCTGCATGTTGCTGGCTATGAAGGGTATTAAGCATACTTAACATGGGCGTTTGGCCGACACCGGCTGAGATCAGTGCGACCGGCGTCTGTGGCGAAACATCCAGGAAGAAATCGCCGCGCGGTGGGGCGATGCGCACGCTATCTCCTTCATTTAATTTACCATGTAGATAGTTTGAAACAGTACCTTGCTCTTCACGTTTCACCGCAATGCGGTAAGTTTTGCCATTCGGTGCGGCGGTCAGTGAATATTGGCGAATTTCCTGATATTCGAGGCTTTCATCTTCAATATAGATACCCAAATATTGGCCTGGTTTGAAATCAAGCACTCGTCCGCCATCTTCGGGTGCTAACACAAAGCTACAAATTACCTCGCTCTGCATCTCTTTTTTAATAATGCGGAAACGACGCAAGTTTCTCCAGCCGCCGGTTGCGGATTCACTCTGTTGATAGATCTGCTTTTCCCGCTGAATAAACACGTCAGCCAGCACGCCATAGGCTTTACCCCAGGCATCCAACACCTCCTGACCTGGAGACAGTAACTCATCTAATGTGCTTATTAGATGATGGCCAACGATTGGGTAGTGCTCTGGTTGAATATTCAGGCTGGCGTGTTTATTGGCAATTCGCTCGACTGCGGGGAGCAGGGCGGCCAGGTTATCAATATTCGCCGCATAGGCACAAATGGCATTAAACAGCGCTTCACGCTGATCCCCATTGAACTGATTGCTCATGTTGAAAATGTGCTTGAGTTCTGGGTTGTGCTTGAACATGCGATCGTAAAAATGTGCAGTCAGTTTGGGGCCAGTCGCGGCAAGTACAGGGATGGTAGACTTGACGATGGCGATGGTTTGACTATCCAGCATGGTGTGCTCCTTGTTCCCTTTGTACTTGGTGTTGCAGCTAACCTGATATCGCTGTAACGCCAATTACTTTAGGTATTATAGTGTGTAAATTAATAGATGTATTCTATATGCACCTTATAGGTTTTTCGGGAATTTGTAAATACACTTTCCGATGCTAGGGAGAATATGTATGGCGCGTTAATCCAGAGAATATGAAAAAAGCACATGATGAATATGAGGATAATTCCGTTGCAGTGGATGAACTATGAACAGCTCAAAGCCTTATGTAGCCTCAAGCCAATCGTTTGCGTAAAAACCTCTGTCAAGACCTATCTTAACGGGGGCGAAACAGTTTACACTGTGCTCTACAACCCGAAGGGGTAGCCCACCAGGTCTATTTTGTTAGCTAAGTCAGGAGAGCCGGATGTTAAAGCGTGAAATGAACATTGCCGATTATGATGCAGATCTATGGCGTGCAATGGAGCAAGAAGTGGTGCGTCAGGAAGAGCACATTGAGCTGATTGCCTCTGAGAACTACACCAGCCCGCGTGTTATGCAGGCACAGGGTTCTCAGTTGACGAATAAATATGCTGAAGGTTATCCGGGCAAGCGTTACTACGGTGGCTGTGAGTATGTCGACGTGGTAGAGCAACTGGCTATTGATCGTGCTAAAGAGCTGTTTGGTGCCGATTACGCCAACGTTCAGCCGCATTCCGGTTCGCAAGCTAACGTGGCAGTTTACTCTGCTTTACTGCAACCCGGCGACACTGTTCTGGGTATGAATCTGGCACACGGCGGCCATTTAACTCACGGTTCACCGGTTAACTTCTCCGGTAAATTGTACAATATCGTGCCTTACGGTATCGATGAATCTGGCAAGATTGATTACGCCGATTTGGCCGCTCAGGCTGAAAAATATAAACCAAAAATGATTATTGGTGGCTTCTCCGCCTATTCCGGTATCGTTGATTGGGCAAAAATGCGCGAAATTGCAGACAGCATTGATGCATGGCTGTTTGTCGATATGGCTCACGTAGCAGGCCTGGTGGCTGCGGGCGTATACCCTAACCCGGTTCCTCATGCGCATATCGTGACGACTACTACGCACAAGACATTGGCTGGCCCTCGCGGTGGTTTGATTCTGGCTAAAGGGGGGGATGAGGATTTGTACAAGAAACTTAACTCATCTGTTTTCCCAGGTAATCAGGGCGGCCCATTGATGCATGTTATCGCGGGTAAAGCGGTAGCACTGAAAGAAGCGATGGAGCCTGAGTTCAAAATTTACCAGCAACAAGTGGTTAAAAACGCCAAAGCGATGGTATCCGTGTTCCAGGAACGCGGTTATAAAGTGGTGTCTGGCGGTACTGAAAATCACCTGTTCCTGCTGGATCTAGTGGATAAAGACGTCACCGGTAAAGACGCCGATGCTGCTTTGGGTCGTGCCAATATCACCGTGAACAAAAATAGTGTACCTAACGATCCGAGAAGCCCATTTGTGACTTCTGGCGTGCGTATCGGTAGCCCTGCTATCACGCGTCGCGGCTTCAAAGAAGCGGAATCTCGTGAACTGGCTGGCTGGATGTGTGATGTGTTGGATAACATCAACGATGAAGCGACCATTGAGCGTATCAAACAGAAAGTTCTGGCTATCTGTGCTCGTTTGCCCGTTTACGCATAATAGCGTTGCATCAGTTGTAATGAAAACCCGCTAATGCGGGTTTTTTTACGCCTGTTGGCGGGTAACCTAGGCCAACAGGCGATGCGAGGGCTGCCGCGTAATAGGGTGTTATTGTGTAAAACCCAATGCTTAAGTGTGAACTTACTCTCAAACTCTATGTTTGCAGAATTACAAAGTTGCTAGCAGGCGGGGCCTCTGTCACAGTGACGGGCTGACCCTGGAGGGATTCATGGTATTGCAATCAACACGTTGGCTGTCGCTCAACTATTTCACTTATTTCTTTTCTTATGGCATTTTCCTGCCTTTCTGGGGCATCTGGTTGCAAGGCGAAGGGATACCACCTGAAACCATCGGTATCTTGTTGGGCGCAGGCTTAATTTCTCGTTTCCTCGGCAGTCTGATCATAGCCCCTAGTGTGAAAGATCCATCCCATCTGGTTACCGCCATTCGTATTCTGGCGCTGCTGACATTAGCCTTTGCGGTCGGTTTCTGGTTCGGCAATGGTTGGGCTTGGTTGATGGTGGTTATTGCGGGCTTCAACCTGTTTTTTGGCCCACTGGTGCCATTGACCGATGCACTTGCGGCTACTTGGCAGAAACAGATATCAATGGATTACGGTAAAGTCCGGTTATGGGGATCGCTGGCCTTTGTAATTGGCTCGGCGTTGACCGGTAAGCTAGTCTCGGTTTGGGGCCATCCCGCTATCCTCTACAGCCTGATTTTTGGTGTTTCAGCTATGCTGCTGGGATCTTTGCTGAGGCCCAGTGTGATGCCAAAAGGAGAAGTTAAAAGTCGTAATGTGGTGGCAACGGATTGGAAAGTCTTACTCGCTGAGCCGCAAGTGTGGCGTTTTCTACTCTGCGTGACGTTATTACAGGGTGCTCATGCCGGTTACTACAGTTTCAGCTCCATTTACTGGCAAGAGGCAGGTTATTCCGCAGCGACTATTGGTTATTTATGGTCGCTGGGGGTGGTCGCCGAGATCCTGGTCTTTGCATTCAGTAATGTGCTGTTTCGCCGCTGGACGGCCCGCAGCCTGCTCCTGCTTTCGGCCATCAGCGGCATTATCCGCTGGGGCATGATGGCCTCGACTACGGAGTTAGCGTGGTTAATCCTGATTCAGATCCTTCACTGTGGCTCATTCACGGTCTGTCATCTGGCGGCAATGCGCTTTATCGCCGCACGGCGTGGGGCGGATGTTATCCGTTTGCAGTCGGTTTATTCTGCGCTGGCGATGGGGGGCGGTATTGCGATAATGACCGTGATTTCGGGTTTCTTATTCGAGCATTATCAAGGCGGTGTTTTCTGGGTTATGGCGTTGATCGCCATCCCTGCACTGTTTATTCGCCCTCGGGTTGTTGCTGATTCAGAAGGGGGAGCGGGTTAAGGCAGCTCCAATACCTTGTGTAGCTGCTTAATTTGTTGCTCGGTCAGTGGTAATAATACCTGAATCAGTGGGGGTGTTGATTCAGGTTGCCGCACGGCATAAGGGCTAATGACCACTGAGGTGCCCGCAGGTGCGCCGGATTGTAGATATACGTCGTGGGGCAAGTATTTGACATGCAACGGCAGCAGGGTCAGTTCACGTATCTGTTGTTCCAACTGTTCTTCTAGCGCTAAATTGTTCCGCGTTAGCAGTAAAATCTGTTTTTCGTGTAAGGCATTTTCCTGCATTAACCAGGCACCGAAACTAATGGCGATCAGGCCAATTTCCTCGGCAGAAAATTGGATCTGATACTCCTGTTCAAACTCCGTCAGCGCTTGTTGTGTGGCGCGCAGTAAGCGGGGATATTTACGATTTACTTCTTCTAGAAATGAATTATCAATCCCAATATTGAAATAGCATCGTTCAATCGCAGGGGCGAGGTGAGCAAACAATTGGTTGACCAGCGCATCATTATTGCTGCTGAATGCCATGCCGGATAGTTGCTTAAAACGCTTAATCAATTGGTTAATCGCGGTTATCAGGCGTTCATCTTCGGCGGATTGAGAACTGTGATAGCTGTGGGCTTTAATCATGGTTAACATCAGCACCAGCATATCGCGCTCAATAGAATCCAATGGCTGATTTAGCAGCGGATTAAATGCATGGTACAGGCTGTCTGCCGCCGCCAACGCGGGTTTGCACGTCAACCATTGCTGCTGTGTTTGTGATAGCTCAGGGGGGATTTGTTGTTGATTCTCCCAAGCACAATAGGCTAAATAGAGTTGCAAAAATTGGCGATCTTTTTCATTGAGTCGCCGGTTCAAATGGGGTTCGCACTGGCTGACTATCTGTGGCAAATGTTCTGATAACAAACGCTCATCCCACGACAGTGCCTGATATAAGCAGGGGGCGAAATGGTTTTCGATAAAATGGGGGCAATAGCGTAGCCCACGCCGTAGCCAATGGATAAGGCACAGTCTTTTATCCAGTCTGCTGCCGTAAACCAGGCAAATATCATCAGGATTGGCATTGAGCTGCAAATGGTAGAAACGCTGGATTTCACTGGCAACCTCGGCTATATCTTGCCGTGTCGTTGTCAGGTCGACGCCGTTTAATTGGCTAATGGTATCGAGTTGTACCACCGATGCTGGCATAAAAAGCATCAAAACCATATGACAGCGCCGCTGCTGACCTGATAGCGGTTGACTGGATAATAGGGTCACAGAGGAAGTGTCCTGTCTCATATAACCTTCAGTGATGAATGAGTTGTTATTTATCAGTATCAAGCATAGCAAAAGAGATTCATTCAGTTGGTTAGAGCAGAGGGCTTTTACATCGACTTACAACTTACATCACAGTTATGCCCTTTGTACCTGGCGCTACAGCGGGTGAGCTACGCGCACTTACCCGAATCACTGACTTATGTAAGCTCATTGGAATGCGTTTACTGGCGGCCTACCTGTAACCCCAGTGACTTTGTGTATATCGTAGAATTTCCAAGGATTGATTAATGCGTAGTATGTTATATCATAACAAAACGATTGTAATTAACCGACTTACTACCTTGTTGTTAGCGGTGGCCGCTTTTATTTACAGCCCGCAGGCTCTGGCCCATCCTCATAGCTTTATTGATATGGATGCCACTTTCGTCAGTGAAAAACAGACATTGATAGGCATGAAAATGGTGTGGACGATGGATGAAATCACCTCTGCTGATTTGCTGTATGACGCAGAAAATGCCAAGAGTGATGGCGAAATTTGGAAAAAGTTGGCGGCAGAAGTGATGGCTAATGTACTGGGACAACACTATTTCACTGATATCTACCGTGATGGTAAGCCAGTGAAATATAAAAACTTGCCGACAGAATATCGTTTGTCCCGCAAGGGGCATCAGGCCGTACTTGAGTTCATTTTGCCGCTGGCGGAACCACAACCGTTGGCGGGTAAGCCTTTTATCATTTCAACTTATGATACGACCTATTTTGTTGATATGACCTATGCCAGTGACAAAGCGATACGGCTGTCACCTGAAATGGAGAAAAGCTGCAAGTTGGCGCTATTTACCCCGAATCCAAACGCCTCTTTACAGGCTTATGCATTGTCACTGGATAAAAATGATTCACCGGGAGAGGACATGGAACTGGGACAACAATTTGCGCAGCGAGTGACGGTACAATGTCAGTAGGACTTGCAACTGCAACTCGCCAGCGACACGGGTTGGTTAATTTATGGCCGCTGTTTTTGTTCTTATTTCTGTTGGCGGGAGCCGCACAGGTAGCCTGGTTCTATTGGCCTGAACTGCTGTTTAAAACCGTGGTCTGGCAAAAAATTATGCACCAGCAAATGGCGCAACTGTTGCAGCAGGTTAAAGCTAACCCCCAGCAAACCGGGCTGGCACTGATGATGTTTAGCCTGATGTATGGCGTGCTTCATGCCGTCGGCCCAGGGCATGGCAAAGTAGTGATAGTAACTTATCTGGCAACCCATCCGGCGCAGCTAAAAAGTAGCTTGAAGCTGACTTTTGCCGCCTCAATATTGCAGGGCGGGGTGGCTATCTTATTGGTTACGGTATTGCTGGGCGTGTTGCAACTCTCTTCGCGCTATTTACACCAAAGCAGCTTATGGCTGGAAAAAGGCAGTTTCCTGCTGGTTATCGGTTTAGGTCTGTTGCTGTGTTACCGCGCAATAAAACGGCTTTATTATCAAGTGAAGTTATTAAAGCCGCAAAAAATGACCATTCAGCGAATACAGCCTCTATCCGCGAGCCATGTTCACAGCGACAACTGTGGTTGTGGACATCGCCATCTGCCCAGTTCACAAGAGCTACAGGCCAGTAATGACTGGCGTACCCGGCTGGCAATTGTACTGGCGATGGGAATGCGGCCCTGTTCTGGTGCGATCATGGTGCTGCTGTTTGCCAAAGTGATTGGTGTCTATTGGTGGGGTATTTTATCCGCGATAGCGATGGCGATTGGCACATCACTGACGATTTCGTTGCTGGCGCTGTTGGTTCACTATGCGCGGCGTTTGGCGGTGCATTTAGGCCGTAATCGTACACCCGCAGCATGGGGGCCTATTGCCTGGTCGACTCTGGCATTAACCGGTGGTCTTATTTTATTGTTTGCCGGAGTGCTGCTTTACCTTTCTAGCCAGCCGGAAATGATGGGGGGGATCAGGCCATTTGGTCGTTAATCCTCACAATAAAAAAGCCAGCCAGGGTTAGCCGACTGGCTTTTTTGTATCAAACCGTCATTCATATATACTCTAAATAATTCGAGTTGCAGGAAGGCAGCAAGAGAGAAGAACCCAATGAGCTTACATAAGTAAGTGATTCGGGTTATTGAACGCAGCCAACGCACATGCAGCTTGAAGTATGACGAGTATAGAATTAACGCTTCAGGGCATCACTCACTTCTGCTTGTACTATTGCGTTAAGAATGCCTTTTATAACGCGTGGATTACCCGCTACCACATTGCCAGAGTTGAAATGGTTATGGCCACCGGCAAAATCAGACACCACACCGCCTGATTCACGCACCAGCAGCTCGCCACCGGCAAAATCCCACGGCTTCAAGCCAATCTCAAAGAAACCATCCACACGGCCGGCGGCAACATACGCCAAATCCAGTGCCGCTGAACCGGCGCGACGAAAATCAGCACACTGTTCAAACAGTTTACCCACCACTCGCAGATAAGCTGGAGCGTGTTGTTTTACTTTGAACGGGAAACCGGTTGCCAGAATGGTGCCGTCTAAATCTTTGGCATTGGTGCCACGCAGACGATAACCGTTTAATTGCGCACCCTGACCACGAGTCGCGGTAAACAGTTCGTTACGCATTGGGTCATAAACCACGGCAACTTCGGTACGGCCTTTAATGCGTACCGCGATAGAAACCGCGAAATGAGGGAGACGTTTAATGAAGTTGCTAGTGCCATCCAGTGGATCAATAACCCATTGCACATCTTTGTCTTCGCCTTCCAACTCACCGCACTCTTCACTAATAATGGTGTGTTTTGGATAAGATTTACGGATTATCTCGATAATCAGTCTTTCTGATTCGCGGTCAACATTGGTAACAAAATCGTTACTGCCTTTCTGGCTCACTTCGACAGCGTCGGGCGTTTCATAACTTTTGGCAATCAGGTTACCGGCCTTACGCGCAGCGCGTATGGCGATAGTCAGCATTGGATGCATGGGTATCTTCCACTAGGATGTTAAAGAACGAGAAACGGCGCGTAGTATAGCAGGGGTTCGGATAAATGCCTATACCCGCCACCCTTCAAGATGCAGGGGTGTTGGCTGCCTACCTGCAACTCGAAGTAGCTTGGGTATATGTCTGTGTTAAGATATGCCGATTCCCCGTTATCCTCAGAGTTTGTATGTTACACAATATTCGTATCGTTTTGGTTGAGACCTCACACACCGGCAATATGGGTTCGACAGCCAGAGCCATGAAAACAATGGGATTAACCAATTTATATCTGGTTAATCCGTTAGTTAAACCGGATTCTCAGGCCATTGCACTATCGGCCGGTGCCAGCGATGTGATTGGCAATGCCACTATTGTCGATACGCTGGATGAAGCGTTAGCCGGTTGCAGCCTGGTTATCGGCACCAGCGCCCGTTCCCGCACCTTACCGTGGCCGATGCTAGAGCCGCGTGAATGTGGTGTTCGCAGCGCGCAGGAAGCCGAACATGCGCCAGTCGCATTGGTATTTGGCCGTGAGCGAGTTGGTCTGACTAACGATGAACTGCAAAAGTGCCATTATCATGTTGCCATTCCGGCTAACCCTGAGTACAGCTCACTGAATCTGGCGATGGCGGTACAAATTATAGCCTATGAAGTGCGCGTGGCTTTCCTTGAAAGGCAACAAGCGGTAGTACCTGTAATAGAAAAAGAGGAAGCCCCTTATCCGTTAGTGGATGATCTGGAGCGTTTCTACCTGCATTTGGAGCAGGTTTTATCCCATACTGGCTTTATTCGTCAGGCCCACCCAGGGCAAATAATGAGCAAATTACGCCGCCTGTTTACCCGTGCGCGGCCCGAGGTTCAAGAGCTAAATATCCTGCGCGGGATGCTGACATCCATCGAGAAACAAGATAAATACCCACAAGGTAGTGCGGGTGATGCTGCACCAGATAATAAAAATTAATGCCTTATATCAATTAGTTATTACAGAAAATATCGCGTATTATTGAAAATGAAAAAGGCCAATAATACTTGAGTGAATTACTAGGTTAAATAGTTGACTAAAACACTCAAGAATGTCAGACTTCTGGCTCGTTTTAACCAACAGGTAATTTTAGCTATGAGACTGACTTCCAAAGGCCGTTATGCCGTGACCGCCATGCTTGATGTGGCATTACATTCCCAGGACGGGCCAGTTCCTCTGGCCGATATTTCAGAGCGTCAGGGGATTTCGTTATCCTATCTGGAACAGCTTTTTTCACGTTTACGCAAAAATGGCTTAGTCGCCAGCGTTCGTGGTCCAGGTGGCGGTTACCTGCTGGGTAAAGATGCATCAGCCATCGCAGTAGGTGCGGTTATTACTGCTGTAGACGAATCTGTCGATGCCACCCGTTGTCAGGGTAAAGAAGGCTGTCAGGGGGGCGATCGTTGCCTGACCCACACCTTATGGCGTGATTTGAGTGAGCGCATCAGCAGCTTCCTCAATAACATTACATTGGCAGAACTGGTGAATAATCAAGACATTCTAGAGGTCGCGGATCGTCAAAACAACGATACGCGCCGTACGGCTAATGGCCGACCGCAAGAGACGATTAACGTCAATCTGCGCGCATAAGCAGAATTTGCGGAATTTTACGTTTTGGAAGTGATGTACGGAGCAAAAGAGCAATGACCGAATCAAAATTAAAGTTACCGATCTATCTGGATTATTCAGCCACGACCCCAGTAGACCCGCGTGTCGCTGAAAAAATGATGCAGTATCTGACTCTGGATGGCATCTTCGGTAACCCCGCCTCTCGTTCCCACAAGTTTGGCTGGCAGGCAGAAGAAGCTGTTGATATTGCACGTAATGATATTGCTGCATTGGTAGGTGCGGACCCTCGTGAGATTGTCTTCACCTCTGGCGCAACCGAGTCTGATAACCTTGCAATCAAAGGTGCTGCTAATTTCTATCAGAAGAAAGGCAAGCACATCATCACCTGTAAAACCGAACATAAAGCAGTGTTAGATACTTGTCGCCAGTTGGAGCGTGAAGGCTTCGAGGTGACTTATCTGGCACCGCAGTCTAACGGTATTATCGATCTGAAACAGCTTGAAGCGGCCATGCGTGCAGATACCATTTTGGTTTCTATCATGCATGTGAATAATGAAATCGGTGTGGTACAGGATATCGCGGAAATCGGCGAAATGTGCCGTAGTCGCGGGATCATATTCCACGTTGATGCTACGCAAAGCGTCGGTAAATTACCGATTGATCTGAGCCAACTGAAAGTCGATTTGATGTCCTTCTCCGCCCATAAAGTTTATGGCCCGATGGGGATTGGCGCGCTGTTTGTTCGCCGTAAGCCACGTATTCGCATTGAAGCCCAGCAGCACGGTGGTGGTCATGAGCGCGGTATGCGTTCGGGCACTTTGCCAGTACACCAGATTGTTGGCATGGGTGAAGCTTACCGTATTGCCAAAGAAGAGATGAAAAGTGAAGCTGCGCGCCTGCGTTCATTGCGCCTGCGTTTGTGGAACGGTATCAAAGATATCGAAGAAGTTTACTTGAATGGCGATTTAGAGAATGGTGCACCTGGCATTCTTAACGTCAGCTTCAACTATGTTGAAGGTGAATCGCTTATCATGGCACTGAAAGATCTGGCAGTTTCATCGGGTTCAGCCTGTACTTCCGCGAGTCTGGAACCTTCTTACGTGTTGCGCGCGTTGGGGATGAACGACGAACTGGCTCACAGTTCAATCCGTTTCTCTCTGGGGCGTTTCACCACTGAAGAAGAGATCGACTACGCCATTGCGCTGGTACGTAAATCCATTGGTCGTCTGCGTGACTTGTCTCCGTTATGGGATATGTTCAAGCAGGGCGTGGATATCAGCAGCATTGAATGGTCTCACCATTAATTCCAGACTTTAAGACTCAGGAGTAATCACATGGCTTACAGCGAAAAAGTAATCGATCACTACGAAAATCCACGTAACGTCGGGTCATTCGACAACGAAGATCCTACCATCGGTAGCGGTATGGTTGGCGCACCGGCGTGTGGTGATGTCATGAAGTTGCAGATCAAAGTCAACGACGCCGGTATTATTGAAGATGCGCGTTTCAAGACTTACGGTTGCGGCTCTGCCATTGCTTCCAGCTCTCTGGTAACTGAATGGATGAAAGGCAAGTCTCTCGATCAGGCTGAAGCGATTAAAAATACTCAGATCGCCGAAGAACTGGAGTTACCGCCAGTCAAAATTCACTGCTCAATTTTGGCAGAAGATGCCATTAAAGCAGCTATCGCCGACTACAAAAGCAAACATACTGCCAAGTAGTTGTAATATAGATACCCTAAATAATTCGAGTTACAGGAAGGCGGCCAACGCATTTGTAGCTTGAAGTATGACGGGTATAAGTTATCAGAGTTGAGGAAGGTCTATGTCGATATCAATCAGCGACAGTGCTGCACAGCGGGTCAGCGCCTTTTTAAATAACCGTGGTAAGGGCTTGGGTTTGCGCTTAGGCGTTCGAACTTCGGGCTGCTCCGGTATGGCGTATATCCTGGAATTTGTTGATGAAATGAACGATGACGACATCGTTTTTGAAGACAAAGGCGTGAAAGTGATCATCGACGGCAAAAGCATGGTCTATCTTGACGGCACCGAATTGGATTTCGTCAAAGAAGGTCTGAACGAAGGCTTTAAGTTCAACAATCCGAACGTCTCCAGTGAGTGTGGATGTGGCGAAAGCTTTAACGTCTGACCCTGTTTTGTTCCTACCTCAGGCACTTGTGCTTCATACAGCTCTCTTGCGTTATAAGTGGGCTGTATAACTTTCAGCTAAGTCATCACATATTCTTGAGCATTCTATGGATTACTTCACATTATTTGGGTTACCGCCTCAGTACCTGATCGATGGTAGCCGACTCACGACCCGCTATCAGGAATTGCAGCGCCAATTCCATCCTGACCGTTTTGCCAATCAGCCTGAACGCGAGCGTTTGGCCTCGTTACAGCAAGCTGCGACCATCAATGATGCCTACCAAACCCTCAAGCACCCGTTAAAACGGGCTGAGTATATGCTATCTTTGCAGGGTTTTGATTTAGGCAATGAACAACATACTTTGCGCGATACTGCGTTTCTGATGGAGCAATTGGAGCTGCGCGAAGAGCTTGATGCCATCGAACGCAATCCAGATGCCGAAACGCAACTCGCGGCATTTAGTCACCGCGTGGCTTTGATGACAAAAACGCGCAGCCAACTGATGGTTGAGCAATTGGATCAGCAACAGTGGGAACAAGCCGCTGATACGGTTCGAAAATTACGTTTTCTGGATAAATTACAGCAACAGGTTGAACAGCTCGAAGAGCGTTTGTTTGATGGTTTATCTCTTTAGTGAAGTGAACAGTTGTATCTAATTGATAAAAATAAATAAAGATCAATTTATTGATGACTGCAATGCCCAGCTACTTCTTATTAGGGCGCGTCACTAACGTTTTTATATGCTCTAAATAATTCGAGTTGCAGGAAGGCGGCAACCGAGTGAGTCCCTGGGAGCTTAGATAACTAAGTGACTAGGGTAAGCAAGGGCAGCCAACGCATATGCAGCTTGAAGTATGACGAGTATAGATTGATGGAAGCTCAACATGGCCTTATTACAAATTAGTGAGCCTGGTTTAACGGCGGCACCACACCAACGTCGGTTGGCCGCAGGGATAGATTTAGGCACCACAAATTCATTGGTAGCCACTGTGCGCAGCGGTAAAGCGCAAACGCTGGCCGATGAACAGCAGCGGGATCTCCTGCCTTCAGTGGTTCATTATCAACAAGATGGCATTGATATCGGTTGGGATGCGCGCAATTTAGCGGCATTAGATCCGGTCAATACTATCAGTTCAGTCAAACGCATGATGGGCCGCTCTTTGGCCGATATCGTGCAGCGCTACCCTAATCTGCCTTACCAGTTTCAGCCGAGTGAAAATGGCTTGCCGATGATCCAGACTGCCAGCGGGTTAGTTAACCCGGTGCAAGTGTCTGCGGATATCCTAAAAGCATTGGCACTGCGGGCGCGAGCTGCATTGGAAGGTGAACTTGATGGCATCGTGATTACTGTTCCGGCTTACTTTGATGATGCCCAACGTCAAGGTACCAAAGATGCCGCCCGCTTAGCCGGGTTGCATGTGTTGCGTTTGCTTAATGAGCCGACCGCAGCGGCTATCGCCTATGGTCTGGATTCAGGCCAGGAAGGGGTGATTGCTGTTTACGACTTAGGCGGCGGAACATTTGATATCTCTATCTTGCGCTTAAGCCGTGGGGTGTTTGAAGTGTTGGCAACGGGCGGTGATTCTGCGCTGGGTGGGGATGACTTCGACCACTTATTAGCTGATTGGCTGCGCGAGCAAGCCGGTATTGATACCCGTGATGATCATGGTGTCCAGCGGCAATTACTTGATGCGGCGATCGCAGCCAAAATTACCTTGAGTGATGCCGAGGTTGCTGATGTCTCGGTCGCTGGTTGGCAAGGGCAAATCACCCGTGAGCAATTTGAATCGCTGATCGCTTCATTAGTTAAGCGCACATTAATGGCTTGTCGTCGTGCGTTAAAAGATGCTGGCGTGACGGCTGACGAAGTGTTGGAAGTGGTGATGGTAGGCGGTTCGACCCGTGTGCCGTTGGTGCGTGAGCAGGTGGGGCAATTCTTTGGCCGCACGCCACTGACCTCGATTGATCCCGATAAAGTGGTCGCAATTGGCGCGGCGATCCAAGCTGACATTCTGGTGGGGAATAAACCTGACAGTGATATGTTGCTGCTGGATGTTATCCCGCTGTCATTAGGGCTGGAAACCATGGGCGGTTTAGTGGAAAAAGTGATTCCACGCAATACCACCATTCCGGTTGCCCGCGCGCAAGAGTTCACCACCTTTAAAGATGGTCAGAGTGCGATGACTATCCATGTATTACAAGGCGAGCGCGAGCTGGTACAGGATTGCCGTTCCCTGGCCCGTTTTGCTTTACGTGGTTTGCCGCCGCTGCCAGCGGGAGGGGCGCATATTCGTGTGACTTTCCAGGTGGATGCGGATGGGTTATTGAGTGTCACGGCGATGGAGAAATCCACCGGCGTGGAGGCATCAATTCAGGTGAAGCCGTCCTACGGGCTATCTGATGATGAAATTGCCAATATGATTAAAGATTCAATGGCGAACGCGCAAAGTGATATTGGCGCGCGTAAGCTGGCGGAACAACAGGTCGAAGCCTCCCGTGTGCTGGAAAGTTTACAAGGCGCATTGGCCGAAGATGCAGCATTACTCAGTGAGCAAGAAAGTACTGCTATCGCTCAGGCGATGGCGGCATTACAGCAGCAGATGCAGGGCAGTGACCCACACGCAATCGAAGCTGCGATAAAAGCGTTAGATGCACAAACGCAAGATTTTGCCGCGCGCCGAATGGATGCTTCTATTCGCCGTGCTTTGGCTGGCCATTCAGTGGATGAGGTTTAATCATGCCCAAAATAGTATTTCTGCCCCATAAAGACCTTTGCCCGGATGGTGCAGTACTGGAAGCAACTCAAGGTGAAACCATATTGGATGTCGCCTTGCGTAATGGAATCGACATCGAGCATGCCTGTGAGAAATCCTGTGCCTGTACCACTTGCCACTGTGTGGTGCGGGAAGGTTTTGATTCTCTGCCAGAAAGCAGTGAACTGGAAGATGACATGCTGGATAAAGCCTGGGGGCTGGAGCCAGAAAGTCGCCTGAGTTGTCAGGCCAGAGTGACGGACGAAGATCTGGTGGTTGAGATCCCGCGTTATACTATTAACCATGCGCGGGAGCATTAATTATACTCGTCATACTTCAAGCTGCATGTGCGTTGGCTACGTTCAATCACCCGAATCACTTACAACAGTAAGCTCATCGGGACTCATTCACTTGCCGCCTTCCTGCAACTCGAATTATTTAGAGTATATACACGAGGACATGATATGAGCTTAACCTGGCAAGATACCCGCGAAATTGGCGAAGCGCTGTATGATCAGTTTCCGGATACTGATCCGAAAACAGTGCGTTTCACTGATATGCACCAATGGATCTGCGACTTAGACGATTTCGATGATGATCCGCAGGGATCAAATGAAAAAGTGCTGGAAGCGATCCTTCTGGTCTGGTTAGATGAGTTTGAATAAATACCTGAGGGTCGCACGAGCGGCCCTTTTTTCTATTGTTACTTTATAGCTGGCTGTTACTGTATAGCAGACAGTATTTTTCGAGTAGAACGTTTTGATCCGCCGTGGCTAACACAGGGCCACGTATAACTAGCTGAATAACAGCAAAAAATAATAATGAAGAGGTTGTCATGACAGAAACAATGCAAGTATCCCTATCATCCAAGCCGGCAGATGTCCGCTGGGGCGAGAAAGCCCTATTAAGTACCAATGATCAAGGCATGACTATCCACCTGACGGGCAATGATAATTTTGGGGCGATTCAACGTGCCGCCCGTAAAATCGACGGGCAGGGTATCAAACACGTCAAACTGGCCGGGGAGGGCTGGGGTCTGGAACAAAGCTGGGCATTCTGGCAAGGGTTCCGTGGGCCAAAAGGTCAGCGTAGCGTGGAGTGGGCAGAGCTGCCAGAGAACGAAAAAACCGAGCTGAAACATCGGCTGAAAATTATTGACTGGGTGCGCGACACCATTAATGCACCAGCAGAAGATTTGGGGCCAGAGCAACTGGCTAAAAACGCGATCGATTTACTGTGTTCAGTATCATGCGATGCTGTTAGTTACCGTATTACCAAAGGCGAAGATCTGCGTGAGCAGGGTTATGCCGGGATTTACACCGTTGGTCGCGGCTCTGATCGCGCGCCGGTGTTATTGGCGTTGGACTATAACCCAACCGGTAATCCCGATGCGCCAGTGATGGCATGTTTGGTGGGTAAAGGTATTACTTTTGATTCAGGCGGTTATAGCCTGAAACAGAGCGCCTTTATGGATTCGATGAAATCCGACATGGGTGGTGCGGCGACAGTCACCGGTGCATTGGCATTAGCAGTGGCTCGAGGCTTGAAACAGCGCGTAAAACTGTATTTGTGTTGTGCGGATAATATGGTGAGTGGTAATGCCTTCAAACTGGGTGATATCATTCGCTATCGCAATAAAAAGACGGTAGAAATCATGAATACCGATGCCGAAGGGCGCTTGGTCTTGGCCGATGGCCTGATTGATGCCTCTGAACAGAATGCACCGCTGATTATTGATGCAGCTACCTTAACCGGTGCGGCGAAAACTGCCCTGGGTAATGATTACCATGCGCTGTTTAGCTTTGATGATCAACTGGCGCAAGAATTGCTGAGCAGTGCCAAAAGCGAGCACGAACCTTTCTGGCGTTTACCGCTGGCCGAGTTCCATCGCAGCCAGTTACCGTCTAATTTTGCTGAATTGAATAATGTTGCGGGTGCAGCCTACAGTGCTGGTGCCAGCACCGCTGCTGCGTTTTTGTCGCATTTCGTGACAAACTATCAGCAAGGCTGGTTGCACATTGACTGCTCTGCCACTTACCGTAAAGGCGCGGTTGAGCAATGGTCGGCCGGTGCTACAGGTTTGGGTGTGCGCACCATTGCTAACCTATTGTTGGCGAAAGAAAAACAGTAAGTTTGGTGAAGCAAGGGGCTAGCACACCTACGGGCACTCCGGCGGCTCACGCCGCTACGACCCAAACGGCATGCTTCCCCTTCGTCACGCTTTGTAAGTTATCAATGGGGGCGCATTTGCGTCCCTTGGTTTGATCTGTTTGATGTACTTCTGGAGTAGAGCATGAGTGTGCCGCAGTCCCCTGATGATAAGCACGATAGTCACCATCACGATGAAGGCCAAAGCTTGGAATCGTTGCTAAAACTGGCGGCGACGGAGTCCATTCATCGCACCGCCTTTTTCCTTGCGCTGCTGGATGCGACCGTTTTAGTGCTGGTAGATGATTCAGATAAGCGCATTGAAGACGGTGAAATGACGTTCACCGCAGGAAATGGTGTGAATATTCTGCATTGGGAAAAGCAGGATGGCGAGTCGGTCATTCCATTCTTTACTTCGCCAGAAGTGCTTCAGCAGGCGCTGGATATGGCAGAAAATCAAGATATTGACAGTGAAAAACAGCCTTTTGTCGCCATGCCGGTGCGGGTGCTATTTGAAATGACCCAGGGCGCACATCTGTTTTTGAACCCAAAATCAGAGCACGGTAAAGAGTTCTGGCCGCAAGAAGTGGCTATGCTACTCGAAAACGGCGGTTTAGCACAACCGGCTGAAATGGTCGTGGATAAAGAGAGCCAAATTCTATTGGGCCAACCGGAAGAGTACCCGGCGGCAATGGTTGATGCATTGATTCAACTGTTTAGCCAGCGTAAGCCAGTGCGCCGTGCTTTTCTGGCGTTAATGCATGATAAAAATGTTGATGATCAACCTAACTTATTGATTGGTTTAGAAGTTGAGGGGCCTGAAGATGAGGTTGACCAGTTAATTCAGGAAGCCGGCAATGTGGCCAGTGATAATGCACCGGACGATCGCCCGGTTGATTTTTGCGTAGTGAGTGAAAAAGAGCGCGGTGTAAGCCATTATCTGATGACGCATACTCAGGCATTCTATCAGCGCAGATGGGGCAGTTGGCTGCGTAATGTGATTCCTTCAGTTAATCATTAGTCACGGAGCAGGATATGAATCACAACGGATTGCAGCGGTTAACGTCAGGAATCAAAAAGTGCCAGGCGACCATCTTGGGCAGTGCCATGTTATTAAGTGCCGTGTTGCTATTGACGGCCTGTGACGACAGCAGCGATAAAAAGGATGTCGCCGCGCCGGCAACTCAGGCCAGTGCGCCGGTGGCTAATACTGCGGTTAAAACGAATGATACCGCTGTACTGGCAGCGTTGGCGAAACGCCATGCAGGGCAACCGTTCACCTTGCTTGATGCTTCTGAGCTGCAACTCGATGGGGCCAGCGCGATGGTGTTGACCTTCTCGCAGCCGCTGGATACTAAACAAGATTTTGCCTCGCAGGTGCATCTGGTTGATACCGTCAGCGGCAAAATCGACGGTGCCTGGGAGCTATCCGATAATCTGATGGAGCTGCGTTTACGCCACCTTAAACCCGAGCGTAAGTTGTTATTAACCATAGACGGCACGCTGAAAGGCATCGGTGGTGGGCAACTGGGTAAACAACAGCAGCAGCAAATCACCACCCGCGACATCAAACCGAGCGTTGGTTTTGCCAGTAAAGGCTCTTTGCTGCCGGGCAAGCTGGCACAGGGCTTGCCGGTGATGGCGCTGAATGTGAATAACGTCGATGTTAACTTCTTTCGCATTAAACAAAGCAGTTTGGCCAGTTTCCTCGCTAGCTGGCAGTACCGCAGTGCGCTGTCGAACTGGGAATCAGACGAACTGCTGAAAATGGCCGATTTGGTCTATACCGGCCGCTTTGACCTTAATCCTGCCGCCAATACCCGTGAAAAGTTGCTATTGCCACTGGCGGATATCAAGCCGTTACAGGAGTCTGGTGTCTATCTGGCGGTGATGCAACAAGCCGGGCAATACAGTTACACCAATGCCGCCACTTTGTTTACGCTGAGTGATATCGGTGTTTCGCTGCACAGCTATCATGACCGGATGGATGTCTTTGCTCAGGCGCTGGCCGGTGGTGCGGCGCTGAAAGGCGTGTCACTGCAAGTATTGGATGAAAAAGGGCAAGTGCTGACTCAGGCTGAAACTGATGGTCAGGGCCATGCGCAACTGGAAAAAAACACTAACGCTAAGCTACTGTTAGCCTCGCAAAACGGGCAGACCAGCTTAATCGATCTTACGGTTCCGGCGCTGGACTTGGCTGAATTTGATATTGCCGGGCCGGAAGGTTTTCAAAAGCAGTTCTTTATTTTTGGCCCGCGTGACCTCTATCGCCCCGGTGAAACCTTAATTGTTAATGGCTTACTGCGAGACGCCGATGGAAAACCTTTGGCAACGCAGCCAGTTAAAGTGGATATCCTCAAACCCGATAATCAGGTGGTACGCAGCTTTGTCTGGCAGCCGCAGGAGGGCTTGTATCAATATCAATATGCTATACCGGAAGGCGGCCCAACCGGGGAGTGGTCGTTGCGCCTGAATTTGGGTGACAACCAGCCGCGTCTGTACAAATTTAAAGTGGAAGATTTCCTGCCAGAGCGTATGGCGCTGGAAATTACCACCAGCAAAGAACCGATTGCCACTGACAGCGAAGCCAGCTTTGCAGTAACTGGCCGCTATTTATATGGCGCACCGGCCTCAGGTAACCGCTTGCAAGGTCAACTGTTTTTACGCCCCTTACGCGAGGCGGTTGCCGCGCTACCCGGTTTTGAGTTTGGTTCTGTGACGGAAGAGAACCTCTCTCGCACCTTAGATGAGTTTGATACCACACTCGATAGCGACGGCCAAACGGATGTCGCTGTGGATAACAGTTGGCAGAATGCGCAATCGCCGTTGAAACTGATTTTACAGGCCAGCTTGCTAGAATCCGGTGGGCGGCCAGTAACCCGCCGTGCTGAACAGGCATTGTGGCCAGCCGATGTACTGGCAGGTATTCGCCCGTTATTCAACAAGCAGCAAGTTTATGATTATCGCAGTGACAGTTATAAATCACAGGCGATGGTCGATCAGGACACCACGGCCGATTTTGAAATTATCTATGCGAATGCCAGCGGTAAAAAGCTGGCCGCCGATGGCCTGAAAGTGAAGTTGGTGCGTGAGCGGCGCGATTACTACTGGCAGTGGTCAGAAAGTGATGGCTGGCAGTCACTGTTTGATAAAAAAGACCTGACTCTGGCGGAACAAACGGTAAATATTGCCGCTGATGGCAGTGCCAAAGTCAGCTTCCCGGTGGAGTGGGGCGCTTATCGTATTGAGGTGAGTAATCCAGATAATGAATTGGTCAGCAGTTCGCGTTTCTGGGCCGGTTATAGCTGGCAGGACAATACCGGCGGCAGTGGCGCTGTTCGTCCAGATCAAGTCAAACTGACACTGGATAAGCCGGCTTATCGCCCCGGTGAAAAAGTGAAGTTACATATTGAAGCCCCCGCCGCCGGTAATGGCTATCTGTTGGTGGAATCCAGCGATGGCCCGTTGTGGTGGCAGGAAGTGGCTATTCCGGCTGGGGGCGCGGATATCGAGGTGCCGATTAACAAGGCATGGAACCGTCACGATTTGTATCTCAGTGCGACGGTGATTCGTCCTGGCGACAAAGCACAGCAAGCCACGCCTAAACGGGCGGTGGGATTGCTGCATTTGCCGCTGGTGGATGAAACTCGCAAACTGGCACTGCAATTGGATGCTCCTGAGCGTATCCGTCCGAACCAAACTTTAACCGTTAAAGTTAAAGCCAACCGGATCGGTGCGCCATTGCCTGAAAAAGTGCAAGTACTGCTGTCGGCGGTCGACAGCGGTATCTTGAATATTACTGATTTCGCTACACCAGACCCGTATGATGCTTTCTTTGGTCGCAAACGCTACAGCGTTGATCAATATGATGTTTACGGGCAACTGATTGAAGGGCAGGGGCGCTTGGCCAGCCTGCGTTTTGGTGGCGATGGCGGTGACGATGATGCGCTGTCCCGTGGCGGCAAAAAGCCGATCACGGAAGTGACCATTGTGGCACAGCAAGCCCTGCCGGTGACCTTGAATGCACAAGGTGAAGGTACGGTTGAGCTGGCAATTCCTGATTTTAACGGAGAACTGCGTCTAATGGCGCAAGCCTGGAGCGCAGAAGATTTTGGCAACGCAGAGGCTAAAGTGGTGGTCGCAGCACCGTTGATTGCGCAATTGGCAACGCCGCGTTTTCTGGCGGGTGGTGACACGACACAATTGGCACTGGATCTGAGTAACTTATCAGGACTGCCGCAAACTCTGTCGCTCAAATTGGCCGCCAGTGACTTACTGGCATTAAATGGTGTGCAAACTCAGTCAGTTACGTTGGCTAAGGGCGAACGCAAAACAGTGTTGATTCCGGTGCGGGCACTAAATGGCTTTGGCCAGGGAAATATCAGTCTGAAGGTCAGTGGTATGGTGCTGCCAAATGAAAAACTGCCGGATTATCAGCATATTTGGAAGATCGGCGTGCGGCCTGCAACTCCGGCCCAAACCCGCCATTTTGCCAACGTATTGCACAGTGGCGAAAGTTGGAGCTTGCCGGCGGATGCTACTGCGGGATTGATAGCAGAAACAGTGCAAGGCCAACTTTTGCTTACCAGCCGCCCTCCGCTCAATCTTGCCCGCTATATCAGCGAGCTGTACGCCTACCCTTATGGTTGTTTAGAGCAGACCGTCAGCGGATTGTATCCCTCGCTGTACAGTAACCATGCGCAGTTGAGCGCGTTGGGAATTAAAGCCGATAGCGATGAGAAACGTCGGCAGGCGATTGACGTCGGGATTGAGCATTTGCTCAGTATGCAGCGTCACAACGGCAGTTTTGGTTTGTGGAGTAATGACAGCCCGGAAGAGTTCTGGCTGACCGCCTATGCCACAGACTTCCTATATCGCGCTAATCAGCAGGGTTACAGCGTACCGGTTGCGGCGTTGACGGCGGCGAATAACCGTTTGCAGCGCTACTTGCAGGATCCAAATCAGGTAGAAACGCGTTCTAGCGAACAAGCCAAACATACCCGTTTTGCGGTGCAGGCTTATGCCGGTTTGGTGCTGGCACAGCAACAGCAAGCCTCACTTGGCGCACTACGCCAGTTGTACACCCGCAGCAACGAAGCCCGTTCTGGCTTACCGTTGGTGCAGTTGGGTGTTGCACTCAAATTAATGGGGGATATGCCGCGAGCCAAAGAAGCCATTAGTCAGGGGCTGGATACTTCACGCAATGATAAGGATTACTGGCTGGAAGATTATGGCAGCGTGATACGTGATGACGCACTGATTTTGGCATTGTTGACTGACCACAATTTGTTGCCACAGGTGCGCGATACTCGTCTGTTGGTACTGTCTGATGCTTTGACCAGCCGCAACTATCTGTCAACGCAGGAGAGCAATGCGGTATTCCTGGCGGGTCGCACCATGATGAGTGGTGCTGAAACACCGTGGCAGGCTGCCATAGCGGCCACGGCGGAGAGTCTCGCTGAGAGTGCCACAGTGACACAAAACGCGGCATTGAATCAAAACTGGTCAGCGCCGCAACTGACTGGCGGTATGCAGATGCAAAATCGGGGTGATGTTGCACTCTATAGCCGCATCAATATCGTGGGGTATCCGCAGCATACACCTGCGCCGTTCAGCAATAATCTGCATATTAGCCGCAGATATATTGGGCTGGATGGCAACCCATTACCGCTATCACACCTGAAGAGCGGCGAGCTGGTGTTGGTGCATCTGGATGTGTGGGCAGATAAACGGGTGCCTGATGCACTGGTGGTCGATTTACTGCCCGCGGGGTTAGAGCTGGAAAACCAAAATCTGGGTGACAGCAGCGCCAGTCTGGGGGAGAGCGCCAGTAGTGTGACTGAACTGTTACAGGATATGCAGCAGTCAGAGATTAAACATCAGGAGTTTCGTGATGACCGCTATGTCGCGGCAGTGAGTGTTGATGGTTATCGTCATACCACGTTGCTGTATCTGGCCCGTGCCGTGACACCGGGGGTTTATCAGGTGCCCGCGCCGCAGGTGGAATCGATGTATGTACCGGACTGGCGTGCGCTGGGAACGACCGTGCCACAACTTGAAATCGTAAAGTAAATGCTTACTCCCCCTATGCGGCTCAGTAGCAAAGGGGGATGCTATCAATGTTAATGGGTAAAAACCGCTTCTCCCGCTATCACCGCAAAATTTGGTGGCTGGCGCTCATTGTTGTGCTGTTCCCGGCTCTATTGTGGCTGGCAGATAAGCGCTGGCCGCTGCCGCTGACAGAGGCTCAGGTCGCGCGGGTGGTGACCGCCGAAGATGGCACCCCGCTATGGCGCTTTGCCGATGCTGACGGGGTTTGGCGCTATCCAGTGACACTCGATCAAGTTTCACCTTATTACCTGCAAGCGCTGCTTACCTTTGAAGATCGCTGGTTCTACTCTCATCCCGGCGTGAATCCATTGGCACTGGCCCGCGCTACCTGGCAGGATCTGCGGGCCGGTAAGATTCTGTCCGGTGGCAGCACGCTCTCGATGCAAGTTGCCCGCTTAATCGACCCACATCCCCGCACGTTAGCGGGTAAATTGCGCCAAGTATGGCGAACGGTTCAACTGGAATGGCACTTTTCTAAAGATCAAATTCTCGAAATCTATCTTAACCGCGCCCCTTTTGGTGGCACGTTGCAAGGCATTGGCGCGGCCAGTTGGACATATCTGGGTAAGCCGCCCTCACAATTAACGCCGGCAGAAGCCGCATTATTGGCTGCCTTGCCCCAGGCTCCGAGCCGTTTGCGCCCGGATCGTTATCCACTGCGAGCTAAAGCTGCGCGCGATAAAGTGTTAAGCCGGCTGGCGGATTATCAGGTGTGGCCGGTTGAGCAGGTGGCTGATATCAAACAAGAAGATATCTGGCTGGCTCCGCGTCAGGTGCCGCAATTAGCTCCCTTATTGGCACGCCGCTTAACCCGTGGCAACCAACGCGAAGTGATTCAGACTACGCTGGACGCCGGTTTACAGCGTCAATTGGAAGATATGGCTGTGGGTTGGCGGCATCAATTACCAGAGAAAACATCGCTAGGCTTGCTGGTGGTGGACCATACCACCATGAATGTGCGTGCTTATCTTGGTTCGGTGGATTTTCAGGACAACAGCCGTTTCGGTCATGTGGATATGGTCAGTGCATGGCGATCACCTGGCTCGACGTTAAAGCCTTTTCTTTATGCAATGGCACTGGATGACGGCCTGATCCATGCCGAATCACTGTTACAGGATGTCCCGCGTCGTTTTGGTGATTACCGGCCCGGTAATTTCGATACCGGATTTCATGGGCCGGTTAGTGCCAGCGAGGCATTGGTGCGTTCGCTGAATCTCCCTGCGGTACAACTGCTGGAAGTGTATGGGCCGAAGCGTTTTACCGCCAACTTACGTAATGGCGGTTTACACTTACGTTTTCCACCTCACAGCGAACCCAGCCTTGCGGTGATTCTGGGCGGCACCGGTTCACGATTAGATCAATTGGTTGCAGCTTATAGTGCTTTTGCTCGTGGTGGAATGGCTGCCACTTTACGTTTTGAGCCACAGCAAAACATACAGGAACGGCGGCTTTTTTCTCCCGGCGCGGCATGGATAACCCGCCGTATTCTTGCCGGTGAAGCCAGACCTTTACCGGATGATAACCTACCGGCAGTCGTGCCGTTGGCATGGAAAACCGGCACCAGCTATGGCTATCGTGATGCGTGGGCTATTGGCATTAACGCCCGTTATACCATTGGTGTCTGGGTCGGGCGGCCAGATGGTACACCGGTTGCCGGGCAGTTCGGTTACGCCACCGCAGTACCAATATTGAATCAGGTTAATAATCTGCTGATGGGCGGATTGCAGCACAGTGGTCGTCAACTGCCAATCGATCCCAAGCCCTCCTCGGTCACTCGGGCCGAAATTTGTTGGCCGGGCGGGCAACCCTTGGCCGCCGGTGATAGCAATTGTCGACAACGGCGACAAAGCTGGGTGCTCGATGGCACTGTGCCACCGACTCTTGCCGCACCAGGGCAGGAGAACATGCAGGGCGGCCAGCTTAGTCTCTGGCTGAATGCGCAGGGGCAGCGAGTTGCTGCAGATTGCGCTGGCGCGATTGCTACCCCATTAACTTTATGGCCACTGCCGCTCGAACCGTGGTTGCCAGTCAGTGAACGCCGACTGCAACGTTTACCCGCAGCTAGCCCTCAATGTGCGCCACAAGGCAGTATTGATGTGGCTCCGTTGCTGATTTTGGGGATACGTGATGGTGCGATACTAAAGCGCTTGCCGGGACATAATAGCCTCGACCTGCGGTTGGCGGCGCAAGGTGGGCAGGGCCAGCATTGGTGGTTCCTTGATGGGGAACAGGTGGCGGTGACCGAAAATAATCAGTCGTGGGTACAAACTTTATCGATACCAGGCCGCCATCAGCTTAATCTATTGGATGAAAGTGGTATGGTGAGCAATTTGTTGTTTCGGGTAGAATAAGCTCATATATAAAATTAATAAATGACAACTTATAACCTTCTTTTATATTACATTATTATTAATGTTTTTGTGATAAATTAAATAATATTATTGTTTTTATTTATTCGATAGATTATCTCCAGTGTTGATATGGCACATTGCTATTCATAACTGGAGGATAATATGATTAATCACATTTACTTTGTAATGATATCTTCAGTTCTCTTAACTTCCCATATTTTTGCCCAATCCCCTAAAGTTTGTTTTTATGCTGATGAAGGTTTCCAAGGGGAGTCTATTTGTGCTACTCAGGGTCAGGCGGTCAGTGACCTTAAACATGAATGGAATGATAAAATATCATCTATTACCGTCCCTCATGGCATGGTGGTTACGGCATTTAAAGATATAAATTTTTCAGGGCGGTCTTTAACATTCAAAGAGAATATTGACTTATACTCATCCCGTCGATGGACAAATTTAAATAATGCAATTAGTTCCTTTAAAGTAAGGAGTGCTGCCTGCTTTTATGAACAGGATAGTTTTATCGGTGATTCTATTTGTATCTCTGGCAATGAACGGATTGACCTATATAGCGAAACTCGCCCGAATAGAAGCCATATCATGAATCCTCTTAATGATAGAATAAATTCAATCATTATACCACCAGACACTCAGGCTATTATCTATAGAAATGACAGTTATAGTGGTGATTACTTTGTTCTGACAGATAATTACACTGCATCAGATTTAGAAAATATAGATATGAATAATGCCATTAGTAGTATTAGAGTCTCTCAGTATGAGCATTTTCTCTGTGACCAACACTGTGTTATCAAAAATAGCATGATTATTCCTATACAATATGCCTTTGGTAGTCATTGGGCTGATAAAAGAATAGGTTATAAGCAAGTATTGATTAGCTTTAATATAACAAGCGAAGATGATTACACTATAGATATAGCCGGTGGTGGGCTTTTTAAAATAAAAGGAGGTGAAGTGTTTTTTATTAATCAAGAAAGTAACAATAGCGCCATATTTAAAATAAATAATCAGGTCGGTAGGTTATCCATGTTATCGATATTCAATGGCGGCTATTTTGAAGTTCAAATTATTGAGTCTAGTGGTGGCGTGTCGGTCAATGTTTACCCGATTTTTAGCTATTTATTTGATGTTTATAATACCAATGTTAGCTTCTTTATTAATAATGCGAACACGTTAAAACCTCTGATAATAGATAAGCTTGTTATGACCGTTGAGAAAAAAAATAATAGAACCGAACGCGGTGTTGCAGGAATCGCGGCCTGTTGGTTAGTCCCGCTGCTTAATATTTATAACTATATTATCCAGGGGAAGTGTAATCAGGCTGACCGTTTTATAACTGATGCCAGCGAGTTTTTCAGCACTAGTAGCGATAAAATATTGCAAATATCCGGTACGTCGGAACCTCTGCCCAGAATAGAAAATAATGACACCTTTCCTTCTGAAATACTCCTCGTAGATTTTGCGACGGACCCAACAGGCACATTGACTCATATTAATTCTGATATGAACGGTAAGTCATTAACGCTAGCGGCAACGGCTCTGGCCTGCAACGTCTCGATGAAATATGAGGTACTTCCACATCTGCGTTCTCGCCGTGACCTTATTCCGCCTTGCATCGATTGGACGCTAAATATTCTGACTGATTTTACGCTGTTATTTGGTGACAGTGACAGTACCTGGAATGCTGAAAACTTTGGCCGCGTTATTGCGCGCATTATCAGTTCTGGAGATACCGGTTATGCCGCATCCGATACTATTACTGATGCACGTTTAATTGAGAATGTTCGAACCTACGTTACCGAAAATATTGATAATGCCGCACTGATAAAAACGGCATTTGATTTTTCACAACTCAGCTATGCGGGTTATTTACGCCATAATGATGTGGGATCTGAAACCCAGCCGCCGCAAGTTGTGCAGTCACTACCTCAGGGGCGCTATGAACTGGCGCTACAAAATTTTCATTTTGTCGAGACGGTACCCAGAAGACAGCTTAATGGTGAGTGGATTGAACAACCTGAATTGCGTTTTGATGTCGAGGTGATCAGTGGCGCGACAGAAGATACATTGGCTGCTCGGCAAAATGTTACTCCAGTGATAGAAGAGTGGCGGCAACGGTACCGTCAGGCTGCAAGGTCTTTAAAGGTCGTTGAGAAGATAGGAAGCACCAACACTCCAAATCTGTATCAGGGCATGGATGCGATTATTTCTGCTGCTGCTATGGTCAGTGATGTGGCGCAAAGTTGGTTAAGAACATCGCGCGATGACTATATCTATGTGATTGTGCGTTTATCCGGTGAGGTCATCAGCATCGCTATGGCGGTAGATATTAACGATGTTGATGTGGGCATTGCCGGTTCGTTGACCAATCCTTCCTATGTTCTTAACCCGGCTAATAACGGGGTTATTCGAGGGGCGGGTACTGCGGCTATCAGGGCACTCGCCGACTATTTGGCTAAGAAAGGAAAACGCGCACTGGTATCGGATGTTATCAGCCAGCCGTCAGCAATTGTAAAAAAGAAAGTGGGCTTTCAGTTTATCGATGAACTTTGATATTAATAACTTTTGAATTGAATTTTCGGGTGTGGGGCACAGAGTATGGCAAACTGATTTTTATGCAAAGTGTGAGTTGTGCATAAAAATGAGGAATAAAGATAAATAATTTTTAATGAAATGTTGTGATTCCCGTATGCAAGCGCTAGCAGCGCACATATAATCTGCGGCCACTGTACCGGGTCGGCACAATTATAGAGTAAAGGAACCGTTTGCCAGCCAAGTCTATGTGCTTATTAATATTGCCTCTGTTTTATTAATGACACAGCGCAGTGCAGGTTCCGAGTCCGGTAAATATTAGAAATCCAATCGAGGTTATCATGGCTTTAGAACGTACTTTCTCCATTATCAAACCCAATGCTGTTGCCAAAAATAACATTGGCGCTATTTATGCTCGTTTTGAAAGTGCTGGTTTCAAAATCATTGCGGCAAAGATGTTGAAACTGACTAAAGAACAAGCTGAAGGTTTTTACGCTGAACATAAAGGCCGCCCATTCTTCGATGGTCTGGTTGAATTTATGACTTCCGGCCCGATCATGGTTCAGGTTCTGGAAGGTGAAAATGCCGTACAGCGCCACCGTGATATCATGGGGGCTACCAACCCGGATAACGCTCTGGCGGGTACTTTACGTGCCGATTTCTCTGAAAGTTTCACCGCCAACGCGGTACACGGTTCTGATGCGGTTGAATCAGCCCAGCGTGAAATTGCTTATTTCTTTACCGAGAGTGAAATTTGTCCGCGCTAATTGATTGATTCGGTGCAGGAGTGGTGGTTATTTAATCAACTGAAACAATAAAGTTGTCAGCGCACCTTTCCAATCATGGAATCCATGCTCTAAAATTTGTACAATGCCGCGCCCCGCTGGAGATATCTGCCGGGGCGTTCTATTATTTATTCATCGCCGTTTCGAAAGCCATACTCGGTTTAAAGCGCAGCGCCGTAAAGTGTAACAACGAGGCCACGACAACTCATGTCCGAACAACTCTTAGCAGCATCAATACCTGTTGATGCTGCATCTCTGTCTGACAATGCGGTTCAGACCGCCGCTCCTGCTAGCAGCAAAATTAATCTGCTCGATCTCAATCGCCAACAAATGCGCGAGTTTTTCGCTGAAATGGGCGAGAAACCTTTTCGGGCAGATCAGGTCATGAAGTGGATGTATCACTATTGCTTTGATGATTTTGAGCAAATGACCGATATCAATAAAGGGCTGCGTACCAAATTGCAACGTGTTGCAGAAATTCGTGCGCCAGAAGTGGCAGAAGAGCAACGCTCGACAGATGGCACTATCAAATGGGCAATTAAGGTTGGCGATCAGCAAGTCGAAACGGTGTATATCCCTGAAGGTGACCGTGCAACGCTGTGTGTGTCATCTCAGGTAGGCTGCGCACTGGAGTGTAAATTCTGCTCTACGGCACAACAGGGCTTTAACCGTAACCTGCGGGTATCGGAAATCATCGGTCAGGTATGGCGTGCGGCTAAAATTATTGGCGCAGTAAAAGCCACTGGTATCCGCCCAATCACTAACGTAGTGATGATGGGGATGGGAGAGCCATTGCTGAACCTGAATAACGTGGTTCCAGCTATGGATATCATGATGGATGACTTTGGTTTCGGTTTATCCAAACGCCGCGTGACCTTATCGACATCCGGTGTGGTACCAGCGTTGGATAAGCTGGGTGACATGATTGACGTCGCCTTGGCTATCTCTCTACATGCCCCGACCGATGATATTCGTGATGACATTGTGCCAATCAACCGTAAATACAATATTGAAACCTTCCTGGCTGCGGTGCGTCGCTATTTGGCGAAATCTAAAGCCAATGGTGGGCGGGTTACGGTTGAATACGTTATGCTGGATCACATCAATGACAGTACCGAGCAAGCCCACCAGTTGGCGGCGTGTTTGAAAGATACGCCGTGCAAGATAAACTTGATTCCCTGGAACCCGTTCCCAGGCGCACCTTATGGCCGTAGTTCAAACAGCCGGGTGGATCGTTTTTCTAAGGTATTAATGGAGTACGGTTTTACGACTATTGTGCGTAAAACGCGTGGTGACGATATCGACGCCGCCTGCGGCCAGTTAGCCGGTGAAGTTATCGATCGTACTAAGCGTACCCTGAAAAAGAAAATGGCAGGTGAACCTATTGCCATTAAAACAGTCTGATTCGTAAGATTCATGCTTGCATATAACTTATTGTTATTTAACTTATAATTTGCAAGGTGTCTAATACTGAAAAGATTATACCCTAAATCATTTGAGTTGCAGGAATGCTGCTGGCAGCGGCATCGCGCAAACAAGGTCCAGGGATGGGCTGAGTCGCAAGAGTTGCCAGTACACTTGTGGTTTGAAAGATGACGGGTATCTTCACACCTAAGGACAATTGAGAAAGCATGAAGCTGACAAGAATGTGGAGAGTGTGCCTGATAGCGACAGTATTGGCTGGTTGCTCCGGTTCTTCATCGGAAAAAGCCAATCAACCCGCGGCAGGGCAGACGCGTTTACAACTGGGTTTGGAGTATTTGGCGCAAGGTGATCTTAATGCCGCACGTCAGAATCTTGAGAAGGCTGTAGAGGCGAATCCACAGGATTATCGCGCTCAATTGGGCATGGCTTTTTACGAACAACGTATCGGTGAAAACAGTGCTGCAGAACAGCGTTATCAGCAGGCGATGAAACTGGCTCCGGGAAATGGCACGGTACTAAATAATTACGGTGCGTTTCTGTGTAGTTTAGGGCAGTATGTACCGGCTCAACAACAGTTTAGCGCGGCGGCATTGTTACCTGATTACGGTCAGGTCGCGGATAGTCTGGAAAATGCAGGTTATTGCTTTTTACGGGCTAACCAAAATGAGCAGGCGCGTGTGTTGCTGAGTCGGGCTTTAAAGTATGATCCGGATAAAGGTGAGCCGCTGCTTGCAGAAGCTCAAAGGCATTTTGGAGAAGGGAATCGCGCTCAAGCGCAGTTATTACTGGATGTCTACCAACATACGCTTCCAGCCAGTGCTGAAAGTTTATGGCTACAAATTCGTTTCGCCGCGCTAGCAGGCCGTCAAGATAGTGTACAACGCTATGGCAAGCAGCTTGCGCGAAGTTTTCCACAATCCAAACAGTACCAGCACTTTCTAGCTAATGAATACTGAAGCCTCCCAAGATCAAACTGTTCCAGAGACGACAGGTGTGCGCCTGCGTCAAGCCCGTGAAGCACTCGGGTTAACTCAGCAGACGGTTGCAGAACGTCTGTGTCTGAAGGTATCCACAATCCGCGATCTTGAGGAGGATAAAGCGCAAGCTAATCTCGCCTCAACATTCCACCGTGGTTACATTCGTTCTTACGCCAAATTGGTCCATCTTCCTGAAGATGAACTATTACCTATACTGGCAAAACAGGCTCCAGTCAGAGCGGCTAAGGTTGCCCCGATGCAGAGTTTCTCATTGGGTAAAAAACACAAAAAACGTGATGGCTGGTTGATGACTTTCACCTGGCTTATCGTGTTGGTTGTGCTAGGTCTGACCGGCGCTTGGTGGTGGCAAAATCATCAGGCACAGCAAGCTGAAATAGCCACGATGGCCGATCAGTCTTCTGCTCAATTGTCGCAAAATGGCGGGCAACCTGTGCCGCTGTCTGATGACAACAGCGATGCTATCGCACCGGATGCTTCGGCTCCGGCTGCGAATAACAGCCTGTCAGCGCCGACACCAACAACTACTGATACTGCATCTGCTACCAACAGCACAGTATCTGCGGCTCCAGCGACGAATACCGCTACTGCCGCAACAACAGCACCTCAGGGAGCGACAGTGGCAGCGCCAGCTGTTGTCTCCCCGAGTCAGGCTCCTTTGCCTGATGTAGCGACCACACAATCACCACTGCCTACCGCAGATGCAGGGGTGAATGGTGTTGCGTCGTCTGTGGGTTCATTGGTTATGAATTTCACAGCTGATTGTTGGTTACAGGTTGTTGATGCAACTGGAAAAACACTGTTTAGTGGTATCCAAAAAGGGGGCGCGACTCTAAATCTGTCTGGTAAATCCCCTTATAAGCTGACCATCGGAGCACCAGGTGCGTTGACTATTACGTATCAGGGTAATCCAGTAGATTTAACTAAGTTTATTAAGGCTAATCGCGTAGCCCGCCTGACTGTCGGTGTAGAGTAGAATGGTGGTTTTGTTAAACAACCATGTAAAAACTACACGACTGTAAAGGAGAGTGTGTAATGCATAATGAATCCCCAATTATTCGGCGTAAATCGACTCGGATCTACGTCGGTAAAGTGCCCGTTGGTGATGGTGCGCCAATTACGGTGCAATCGATGACCAATACCAAAACCACGGATGTTGCTGCAACCGTTGCCCAAATCGTGGCATTGCAACGCGTTGGTGTGGATATCGTCAGGGTTTCAGTACCCACGATGGAGGCGGCTGAGGCATTTAAATTAATTAAGCAGCATCAAGATGTCACAGTGCCGTTGGTTGCCGATATTCATTTTGACTATCGTATTGCCCTGAAAGTGGCTGAATACGGAGTTGATTGTCTGCGAATCAATCCCGGTAACATTGGTAACGAAGCCCGTATTCGGGAAGTGGTTGCCAGTGCGCGTGATCACAATATTCCTATCCGTATTGGTATCAATGGTGGATCGCTGGAAAAAGATATTCAGGAAAAGTACGGTGAACCTACACCGGAAGCCCTGCTTGAATCCGCGATGCGTCATGTCGATATTCTTGATCGCCTCAATTTTGATCAGTATAAAATCAGTGTTAAAGCCTCCGATGTTTTCCTGGCAGTAAACTCCTACCGTTTATTAGCCAAACAAATCAATAATCCTTTGCATTTGGGGATCACCGAAGCGGGTGGTGCGCGCAGTGGTTCAGTTAAATCTGCTATTGGGTTAGGTTTATTGTTGTCTGAAGGTATTGGCGACACGTTACGAATTTCACTGGCCGCTGATCCGGTAGAAGAAGTGAAAGTAGGTTTTGATATTTTGAAATCTTTGCGTATCCGTTCCAGGGGGATTAACTTTATCGCTTGCCCAACCTGCTCTCGCCAAGAATTTGATGTTATTGGTACTGTGAATGCTTTAGAGCAGCGGCTAGAAGATCTGATCACACCTATGGATGTATCTATCATCGGTTGTGTGGTTAATGGTCCGGGTGAGGCCTTAGTGTCGACTATTGGTGTGACCGGTGCTCATAACAAAAGCGGTTTCTATGAAGATGGCATTCGTCAAAAAGAACGCTTTGATAACAAAAATATGATTGACCAGTTAGAAGCTAAAATTCGGGCCAAAGCATCAATACTTGATGCCAAAAACCGAATTGTTATCAATCTATTGGATGATAAATAAATTTCACCAGTAATATTGTTGTTAATAATATTATAAGTCATGTTGTTATCGGCCAAACTATCGTCGGCAAGCGTGTTGTCGACCAGAACGGCACAAGCGGGCATGGCCCGCTTTATATTGCGCCGGTAGAGATAACAGATTGTCCCCATTGAATATGTGGGCAGCAAGCCTCTATAATCGGTATTATTTTTTGCATTATGCCCAATGCCTTTGATGTTGCGGCGAACATCGCTACAACGTCAAGTTAAGTAGGGTATAAAACTATAGAGAACAGACGTGGCAAAGAACATTCAAGCCATCCGTGGTATGAACGACTACCTGCCAGCCGATACGGCACTATGGCAGCGTATTGAAGGCAGCTTAAAGCAAGTGCTGGCAGGCTACGGTTACAGCGAAATCCGTATGCCGATTGTAGAGCAGACCCCGTTATTCAAGCGCGCCATCGGTGAAGTTACCGATGTGGTTGAAAAAGAGATGTATACCTTTGACGATCGCAACGGCGAAAGTCTGACACTGCGTCCGGAAGGCACCGCAGGGTGCGTACGCGCGGGTATCGAACATGGTCTGCTGTACAATCAGGAACAGCGTCTTTGGTACATCGGCCCAATGTTTCGTTATGAGCGCCCACAAAAGGGGCGTTATCGTCAATTCCACCAGTTAGGTGCGGAAGTTTTTGGTCTACAAGGCCCGGACATTGATGCAGAATTGATTCTTCTGACCGCCCGTTGGTGGCGTGCTTTAGGAATAACCGAGCATGTGCAGCTTGAATTGAACTCCATTGGATCATTGGATGCGCGTGCCAATTACCGTGAAGCGCTAGTGACATTCCTGGTACAACATGTTGATAAGTTGGACGAGGACTGTAAGCGCCGCATGTACAGCAACCCGTTACGTGTGCTCGATTCCAAAAATCCAGATGTACAGTTGTTGCTTAACGATGCACCTAAGCTATCTGATTACCTGGATGAAGAGTCAAAACAACATTTTGCGGGCTTGTGTGAACTTTTAGACCAGGCCAGTATCCCATATACCGTAAATGAGCGTTTAGTTCGTGGTTTGGATTATTACAACCGCACCGTATTTGAGTGGGTGACCAACAGTTTGGGCGCACAAGGTACAGTCTGTGCCGGTGGGCGTTATGATGGCCTGGTTGAACAACTGGGTGGTCGTGCAACACCGGCTGTTGGTTTTGCTATGGGGCTTGAACGTCTGGTTCTGTTGGTGCAGGCCGTCAATCCAGAGTTCAAAGTACCCGCAATAATTGATGTGTATCTCATCTCATCGGGTGAGGGGGCGCAAAGTGCTGCAATGCAGCTTGCTGAGCGTGTGCGAGATGATTTACCTAACCTAAAGTTAATGACTAACTACGGTGGCGGTAATTTCAAAAAGCAAATTACTCGTGCTGATAAGTGGGGCGCGCGCGTGGCACTCATACTCGGCGAAAACGAAGTCGCAGCAAAGCAAGTGGTCGTAAAAGATTTGCGGAGTGGTGAACAAGAAACGCTGGCGCAAGCGGATGTTGCTGTGCGTCTGGCTTTGATGTTGGGTTAAGGAGAGAGACACCGTGGAAGTCTATACCACTGAAAATGACCAGGTTGATGCAGTGCGCCGTTTCTTTAGTGAGAATGGTAAAGCGCTGGCCGTGGGTGTGGTGCTCGGGATTGGTGCATTAGTGGGTTGGCGTTACTGGCAGAGTCATCAAAACACTGCTATGACCGAAGCCTCCTCTGCCTATCAGCAAGCCAGTAATGCCTTGTTAGCCAACAGTGCTGATGGTGTTGCTATTGCTGAAAAGTTTGTTCAGGGCAATAAAAATAACTACGGCGTCCTTGCCGGGTTAGAATTGGCCCACCATTTTGTTGAACAAGGCGAGTTTGATAAAGCCACACAGCAACTCAGTCAGGCGCTGGGCCAGACAAAAGATGAAAATCTGCTGTCATTGATCAATTTGCGTCTTGCGCGTGTGCAACTGCAATTGAAGAAACCCGACCAAGCGTTAAAAACGCTGGATGCAGTACAAGGTGATGGCTGGACTGCGATGGCGCAAGATGTTCGTGGCGATGCGTTGTTAAGCAAAGGCGACATCGCAGGTGCTCGTGCCGCTTACAGTAAAGGCGTCGAATCCAATGCTTCTCAGGCGCTGCAAGCACTATTGCGCATGAAATTGAATAACTTGTCCAGCTAAGGGGTATTCCCATGCAATTGCGTAAAACACTCTTAGTAGGACTGGTTTCTGTTGCCCTATTGAGCGGCTGTTCACTGTTTAACAGTGAAGAAGATGTAGTGACGATGTCACCACTGCCTAAAGTTGAAAATCAGTTCACACCAACCAAAGTGTGGAGTACTTCTGTTGGTGGTGGCATCGGTGATTATTACTCTCATCTGCGCCCCGCCTGGCAGGGAACCACTGTTTTTGCCGCAGACCGTAAAGGTCTGGTGAAAGCGATGGAAGCCGACACCGGTAAGCAAATTTGGCAAACCGATTTGTCTGAGAAAACTAATTTCCTCTCCAGTAATCGTTCAGCCATGTTGTCTGGTGGTGTAACGGCTTCTGGCGCACATGTATATGTCGGCAGCGAGAAAGCGGTCGTTTATGCGCTGAACTCTGACGATGGGCAAGTGGCGTGGCAGACGGTGGTTGCTGGCGAAGCCTTGTCTCGTCCGGTGGTCAGTGATGGTGTGGTATTGATCCATACGTCGAACGGAATGCTACAAGCACTGAGTGAATCAGACGGCGCGATCAAGTGGACCTTAAACCTCGATACGCCTGCATTATCTCTGCGTGGTGAATCCGCGCCAGCAGTGGCATTTGGTGCAGCACTTGTCGGTGGCGATAATGGCCGCGTCAGTGCGGTGATGATGGAGCAAGGTCAGTTAATCTGGCAGCAACGTATTTCACCGGTGACCGGGACCACTGAAATTGACCGTCTGAACGACGTTGATACTACTCCTGTCGTTGTAGATGGTGTGGTTTATGCGCTGGCTTATAACGGCAACCTGACGGCACTGGATCTGCGTTCCGGCCAGATTGTTTGGAAGCGCGAAATGGGTTCAGTGAATGACATCATTGTTGATGGTGGCACCATTTATCTGGTCGATCAAAATGATCGCATCGTTGCGTTGAAAGCTGATGGCGGGATAACTCTTTGGAGTCAAAGCGATTTATTGCATCGTAACTTGACCGCTCCTGTGATGTATAATGGTTATCTGGTCGTAGGTGATGCCGAAGGTTATCTGCACTGGGTGAACACCGATGATGGCCGCTTTGTGTCTCAACAAAGTGTGGACAGCTCCGGCTTCCTGAGTGCGCCAGTGGTTGCCAGCGATAAGCTGTTGGTTCAGGCGAAAGGCGGCACGGTATACGCGTTCACCCGTTAATCTTGATTTAAAGCCTGTTCAACAGGCCTATACCTAACGTTATTGGTGTTGCAGCTGGGCCGCAAATAAATGACAAATTAGTCGGTGACTGGTTTGAGTCGCATTTATGCCTGCCCGCAGGGTGAGCCTCATTAAGGTTCATTAATTCCGATGAGCTGACGCCAGTCAGTGATTTGGTGGAATGAGCGCCGCTGCGACGTTCAAAAACAACAGGTTTTAAGCGGCTCCTGAGATTCAGGGGCCGTTTGTCTTCTAAAAACTGCGCTGTTGAAGGTTTGCTACAGCGCTGTAATGATTTGAAAATTAAGTAATGAGGCTTCAACAATGATACCTGTCATCGCGCTGGTCGGGCGCCCGAATGTGGGGAAATCCACTTTATTTAACCGTTTAACGCATACCCGAGATGCGTTAGTTGCGGACTTTCCCGGGCTAACGCGTGACCGTAAATATGGTCGTGCCGAGGTCGAGGGTCATGAGTTTATTGTTATCGATACCGGAGGTATTGATGGCACAGAAGATGGCGTAGAAACCAAAATGGCGGGTCAATCGTTATTGGCGATTGAAGAGGCTGATATCGTGTTGTTTATGGTGGATGCCCGTGCCGGATTAATGCCTGCGGATCAGGGTATTGCCCAGCATTTGCGTAGCCGCGAGAAGGCCACTTTTCTGGTCGCCAACAAAACCGATGGTATTGATCCAGATACTGCAACCGCCGATTTCTATTCATTAGGTTTGGGTGACGTCCACGCCATCGCCGCTTCTCATGGCCGTGGCGTGACTCAGTTGATCGAAGATGTCATGGCACCGTATATGGATGCCGAAGAGCCTGAAGTTGAGTTGACAGAAGAAGAAGCTAATGCGGCTTACTGGGCGGAGCAGGAAGCAGACAGCGACGAAATTCCAGAAGAAGATGACTTTGACCCACGGACTTTACCAATCAAACTGGCGATTGTTGGGCGTCCTAACGTAGGTAAGTCCACACTAACAAACCGTATCCTGGGTGAGGATCGGGTTGTGGTGTATGACATGCCGGGTACCACCCGTGACAGTATTTATATCCCGATGACCCGCGATGAACGCGAATACATCCTGATTGATACTGCCGGGGTGCGTAAACGTGGCAAAATCACTGAAACGGTTGAGAAATTCTCTGTTATCAAAACATTGCAGGCGATTGAAGATTCCAACGTCGTGCTGCTGGTTATTGATGCCCGTGATGGTATTTCGGATCAAGATTTATCACTATTAGGCTTTATTCTTAATAGTGGGCGCTCACTTGTTATTGCTGTCAACAAGTGGGATGGCATGACAGAGGAGGCCCGTGCGCAGGTTAAAGATATGCTGGACCTGCGTCTTGGCTTTGTTGATTTTGCCCGTATCCACTTCATTTCAGCCTTGCATGGCAGCGGTGTCGGTAACCTGTTTGAATCCATTCAGGAAGCTTATGATTGCTCCACCAAACGAGTGGGCACCTCGATGCTGACTCGTATTATGCAAATGGCGGAAGAAGATCATCAGCCTCCTTTAGTACGTGGCCGTCGTGTGAAGCTGAAATATGCTCATGCCGGTGGTTATAACCCACCAATTGTTGTTATCCACGGTAATCAGGTGACTGATTTATCCGATTCGTATAAACGTTATCTGATGAATTATTTCCGTCGTTCACTGAAGGTAATGGGTACACCTATTCGCATTCAGTTTAAAGAGGGCGAGAACCCGTTTGCGGGTAAGCGTAATCCTTTAACGCCGAACCAGATGCGTAAACGTAAACGGTTGATGTCGCACCTGAAAAAAGGTAAGTAATAGCAGCAGAGCGCGGGCATCCCGCGCTTTTTTCATTTCTAGCGCATGACGTTAGGGATTTGCGCTACGGAGCCAATTGCCAAAAGCAGAAGGAGTTGACGGTCAGCCATGTCTTGGGAAACCTGGAATTTCGCATTTAGTGTCACGGTGCCTAATTTGTTGATGATGTTGCTCGGCGTATTATTGCGTCGTTTTGGCTTGATGGATGACCGTTTCTGCGATGGTGCCACCCGTCTGGTTTTCAACCTGGCACTCCCTTGTTTGCTATTTTTCAGTGTTGCCACCAACCATGTTAGCCTGCTGGATAACCTGCCGCTGGCTATCTATGGTGCTGTTGGCACGTTGCTGACATTCCTCTTGCTTGAGATTGCTGCCAAGTGGTTGGTAAAAGACCCGAAAGAGCGCGGTGTATTCGTGCAGGGCGGTTTTAGAGCCAATACTGCTATCATGGGGCTGGCATTTGCCATGACCGCATACGGTGCCGAAGGGGTGGCTCTCGGCTCGATGTATCTGACGGTCACGGTGATTTTATTTAATATGCTGTCAGTTATCACCTTGACCCGCAGCTTACACGCAGGGCTGGGGGGCAAAATAAGCAAGTTGGCATTGCTGCGTAGCATTGTGACCAACCCGTTGATTATCGGGTTACTGTGCGGCTTATTTTATGCACAGATAGCATTACCGCTCCCAGCGGTCATCGTGCATACTGGCAGCTATATTTCCGCATTGGCATTGCCGCTGGCGCTGTTGTGTACTGGTGCCAGCCTTGACTGGCACGCGATGTTCCGATCTTCCAATGTGGCGGCGTTATCTTCGGCAGCAAAATTATTCGTAGTACCAATATTGATGACCGCAGGAGGCGTGTTGATGGGCTTTCGTGGCGCAACATTAGGAATTATATTTCTGTTTTCCGCCACACCAACGGCGGCAGGTAGTTATGTTATGACCAGAGCGATGGGCGGTAATGCGACATTGGCGGCCAATATCATTGCCATCACCACTGTGGGTTCATTTTTTACCACTGCGCTGGGAATATACGGGTTACGTTCGCTTGGGGTGATGTAGTTCTTTAAGGAGTGAGATATGGATGCATTATGCCCGGTTTGCCAAAAAGTGATGACAGAAGTAAGCGGTCACTTTCATTGCTCTGGCTGTCATGGCAACTATCTACCACAGGCGAACTGCCCTGATTGCGCCAGGCCGTTGCAGGTATTAAAGGCGTGCGGCGCAATTGATTATTTCTGCCAGAACGGCCACGGATTAATTTCGAAAAGCCGCGTTCGCTTCAGTTACCTGCCTACGGTTTGAGCCGTTGATCATAGTGCGGGCGGCATTACTGTTTTGCCGCTTTGCGTTGACGTGATTTTTTGGCCGCATTGATTTGTGTAATTTCACTTTCCACCCATCCGTCTTGCAATCTGGTGGTCAGTTTGTCACCTGTCTGCACTTGTTTGGTGGTTTTCAGCACCACTCCTGCTGGAGTCTGCGTAACACTATAGCCACGCGCCAGCGTTGCCAATGGGCTGACGGCTTCCAGTTGTGAACAGGCGATACCAAAGCGTTGGCGATAGCCATTAAGCTGGCGCTCGAAAGCTTGGCGCAAACGGTATTCCTGCTGCTGCACCTGTTGGCTATAACGGTGAATCTGCCCCTGCGGTTGTACTTGTGCAAGGCGCTGTTGGAGCCGCTCAGTGCGCCGGTTTAACTGGCGGATTTGGTTCTGCGCGCTGTCTTCCAGACGGCGCTGCAATTTCAGTAATAACGTCTGCTGACGTGCCAGCCGCAAATGCGGGTGTTGCTGCTGTAAACGGTGTTCCAGACGGGTGAACTGCTGGCTGCGTTGTGCCAGATAGTAATCCATCGCCATTTCCATCCGCTGCTGCTGCCCCTGAATTTGCCTGACCAATTCAATCTGATTGCGGCTGACTAACTCGGCGGCGGCAGAGGGGGTGGGAGCACGTAAATCGGCGACAAAATCGGCGATAGTGACATCGGTTTCATGGCCGACAGCACTGACAATGGGAATCCGGCTGTTAAAAATAGCGCGGGCAACCCGCTCGTCGTTAAAACTCCACAAATCTTCCAGTGAACCCCCGCCACGCCCGACTATCAAGACATCGCATTCAGCACGTTGGTTGGCCAATTGAATAGCTCGGATTATCTGCATCGGCGCATCAGCACCTTGCACCGCTGTTGGATAAATAATAACGGGAAGTGATGGATCGCGGCGCTGTAAAACCTGCAAAACATCATGCAGTGCCGCACCGCTGGCCGAAGTGATGACCCCAACTTGCCGGGCGGGGCTAGGTAGCAGTTGTTTATGGCGCTGATCAAACAGGCCCTCTGTTGCCAGTTGCTGCTTAAGTTGATCAAATTGCTGTTGTAGCAGTCCATCACCGGCAGGCTGCATACTTTCAGCAATTAGCTGATAATCACCGCGCGGTTCATACAAGGTTATCGATGCTCTGACCAATACTTGCTGGCCATTTTGCGGGCGGAATGTGGTGCGGCGATTGGTGTTGCGAAACATTGCACAACGCACCTGCGCTCGGTCATCTTTCAGGGTGAAATACCAGTGACCAGACGACGGCTGGGAGAAATTGGATATCTCGGCCGTGAGCCAAATCTGGCCCATTTCCATTTCCAGCAGTTGCCGCACCGTCTGATTCAGGCGGCTGACGGTAAATATTGTTGACGCGGAAGATTGTGACATGTGACCTGGATCAAATTTTAAAACAAGCACTTAATTGATCGATATTACCTGCCTCAAACCGGTTGGCAAGAAAAATTATGAGAAAGTACTGGAGGCAACCGATTACGCTCTGTAGAATGCCACGGCAATATTTTATCTTTTCACATTCACCTTGGTGAGATATTGCCCATGCTACGTATCAAGAAAGAAGCTCTAACATTTGACGACGTTCTTCTGGTTCCAGCCCACTCCACAGTTTTGCCTAATACGGCCGAACTGGGTACTCAATTGACTGCAACTATCCGCCTGAATATTCCTATGCTGTCCGCCGCTATGGATACCGTTACCGAAGCTCGTCTGGCCATCGCGCTGGCGCAAGAGGGCGGTTTGGGTTTCATCCATAAAAATATGTCCATTGAGCGTCAGGCTGAAGAAGTCAGCCGCGTGAAAAAACACGAAAGTGGCGTTGTGACCGAGCCGCAGACTGTGACACCGACTACCACCCTCCGTCAGGTTAAAGAACTGACCGTTCGTAACGGTTTCGCCGGTTATCCGGTCGTGACCGAAGATTACGAACTGGTTGGCATCATTACTGGTCGTGACGTTCGCTTTGTCACTGATTTGGACCAACCCGTGACTGCGGTGATGACACCGAAAGAGCGTTTGGTGACGGTCAAAGAAGGCGAAGCCCGCGAAGTTGTACTGCAAAAAATGCATGAAAAACGTGTCGAGAAAGTGCTGGTTGTTGATGATAGCTTCCATCTGCGCGGCATGATTACAGTAAAAGACTTCCAGAAAGCAGAGCGCAAGCCTAACGCCTGTAAAGACGAACATGGCCGTTTACGTGTTGGTGCTGCTGTGGGTGCCGGTGCGGGCAATGAAGAGCGTATCGATGCGCTGGTTGCCGCTGGCGTTGATGTTTTACTGATCGACTCCTCTCATGGTCACTCAGAAGGTGTGCTGCAACGTATTCGCGAAACCCGCAGCAAATATCCTGATCTACAAATCGTTGGCGGCAATGTCGCGACCGGTGCGGGTGCCAAAGCCTTAGCTGATGCTGGTGTGAGTGCGGTTAAAGTGGGTATCGGCCCAGGTTCAATCTGTACCACTCGTATTGTGACTGGCGTGGGTGTACCACAGATTACGGCGATCGCTGATGCGGTCGAAGCGCTGGAAGGCACCGGTATCCCGGTGATTGCCGATGGTGGTATTCGTTTCTCTGGTGATATCGCCAAAGCCATTGCGGCGGGCGCAAGCTGTGTGATGGTCGGTTCCATGCTGGCCGGTACTGAAGAGTCTCCGGGTGAAATCGAACTGTATCAAGGCCGCTCTTTCAAATCTTATCGTGGAATGGGGTCACTGGGCGCGATGTCCAAAGGTTCTTCAGACCGCTACTTCCAGACCGATAATGCTGCCGATAAACTGGTACCGGAAGGTATTGAAGGGCGCGTGGCATATAAAGGCTTGTTGAAAGAGATTGTGCATCAGCAAATGGGTGGCTTGCGTTCATGCATGGGGCTAACCGGTTGCGGCACCATCAATGAATTGCGCACTAAAGCTGAGTTTGTTCGGATTAGTGGTGCTGGCATTCAAGAAAGCCATGTTCATGATGTTACCATCACCAAAGAATCACCAAACTACCGCATGGGCTAATTCCAGGGGCTTAATCCGGCGAATTTGACCATCGTCCGCTGCTCGCATTGCTCATTGACTTGGTGTCAACTGCGCATGCTGTGCTGCGGGCGTTAGCCAACTTCTTGGTTCCGCCGACTGGAATGATCTATGAATAATAATGGTAACTCTCTAATTTTATTAATTATCTGTGGAATTTGCCGCACATGACAAAAAATATCCATAAACATCGCATTCTTATCCTTGATTTCGGCTCGCAATACACCCAATTAGTGGCACGCCGTGTCCGTGAAATTGGTGTCTATTGTGAACTGTGGGCATGGGACGTGACCGAAGCCCAGATTCGTGAGTTTAATCCAAGCGGTATCATCCTCTCCGGCAGCCCTGAAAGTACCACTGAACATGGTAGCCCTCGTGCACCGGACTATGTGTTTACGGCGGGCGTTCCTGTATTCGGCATATGTTATGGTATGCAGACTATGGCGATACAACTGGGCGGAAAAGTTGAAGGTTCAAATCAGCGTGAGTTTGGTTATGCGCAGGTTGAAATAAAAACTGACTGCGCGCTTATCCGTGATATCAAAGACGCTATTAATCCAGCCGGTGAAGCCATGTTGGATGTGTGGATGAGCCACGGTGATAAAGTCACGGCGATCCCATCTGATTTTGCGACTATAGCCAGTACTGATACTTGCCCGTTTGCTATTATGGCTAACGAAGATAAGCATTTTTATGGGGTGCAGTTCCACCCTGAAGTGACGCACACCAAGCAAGGCCAACGTCTGCTTGAGCGCTTTGTTCTGGATATCTGTGGCTGCGACGCACTGTGGACCCCGGCCACCATTATTGAAGATGCTATCGTACGTTTGCGTGAGCAAATTGGTGAAGACCATGTGATTCTTGGTTTGTCCGGTGGTGTTGATTCATCCGTCACCGCAATGTTGTTGCATCGTGCTATTGGCAAACGCCTGACGTGTGTGTTTGTGGATAATGGTTTGCTGCGTCTGAACGAAGCGGATCAAGTGTTGGAAATGTTCGGCGATAAATTTGGCCTGAACATTGTCCATGTTGCAGCAGAGGATCGCTTCCTCTCAGCACTGGCGGGTGTTGATGAACCCGAAGCGAAACGTAAAATTATTGGTCGCGTGTTTGTTGAGCTGTTTGATGAAGAAGCTTGCAAGCAAGATCTGGTGAAATGGTTGGCACAAGGCACCATCTACCCTGACGTGATTGAATCAGCCGCTTCTGCTACCGGTAAAGCCCATGTGATTAAATCTCACCACAATGTGGGCGGCTTGCCGAAAGAGATGAAACTGGGGCTGGTAGAGCCGCTGAAAGAGCTGTTCAAAGACGAAGTACGTAAAATTGGCCTGGAATTAGGGCTGCCGTACGACATGCTATATCGCCACCCATTCCCAGGCCCCGGCTTAGGGGTTCGTGTTCTCGGTGAAGTGAAGAAAGAGTATTGCGATTTGCTGCGCCGCGCTGATGCCATTTTTATTGAAGAGCTGCATAAAGCTGATCTGTACAATAAAGTGAGTCAGGCCTTTACTGTATTCTTGCCAGTTCGTTCCGTCGGCGTGATGGGCGATGGTCGTAAATATGACTGGGTTGTCTCTTTGCGTGCGGTTGAAACCATTGATTTCATGACAGCACATTGGGCACATTTGCCATATGACTTCCTGGGCCGCGTTTCGAACCGTATCATTAATGAAGTAAATGGTATCTCACGCGTCGTTTACGATATCAGTGGTAAACCACCGGCAACCATTGAGTGGGAATAGTTATTATCTTAAGTAGTTAGTAAGATATTATTCCTGATAGATATAAGCCTCCGTTCATTTCCGGAGGCTTTTTTGTATGTTTAGTGTAATTAAAGTTATTGTTCTATTTTATATTTATTTGTAACTTAAAAATAAATACTCTTCCATGTGAATACACTTTTAAATGGTTTTTCCTTGTGTGAATATAAATAACCACTTTTTCTTGGTTGTTTATATTTAAATAGGTGAAATATGGATGCTAATCATAATATTTTAATTGTAGTTTGTGTTTTTATTTTCACGTCGCCATCTATAGTGGCAAGTTTACCTACTGAAGATAATGTTTGTTTTTATTCTAATGATAATTATACAGAGAAAGGAGACGGTAAGAAATTTTGCGTACCTTATTATACTGAAGATGAGTGGTTATTCAGTCAGTGGAATAATAACATTGCATCAATTAAAATCCCTTCTAATTTCCGGGTTGATGTTTTTAGTGATTATTCATTTTCTGGGAACTCTGCTTCGCTTTATAGTGATGCAAATTCTCATGTTTTAGCTAATTATGGATTGATGGGAGATATAAGCTCTTACCGAGTATTGCCAAAAAACCTATATCCGAGTAATAAAAGAATCGCCTTCAATTTTAATTCGACAATCTTCTCTGAAAATTACTTTAGCTATAATTATTATGCTAACAGTGGTAACAGTATATTTTTGGTAAAACAGAGCCAACCTATTGGTGTTGATGGTGAAAGTTCATACATTTTTTACAGCTACGCAGGGCAGATAATGACGGCCTTTTTCGGGCTGGGTTTTGAACGTAATCTATATTGTCTTATGCCCACACAGCGGCGAAGCGGCAATTTAAATGCTAACGTGGCGTTTACCTATTGTGATTTCAATAATTCAGGTCAAACCTGGTTTCTGGATACTGTAGACGGAAAAACAGTATTAATTAATAATGGAACGGGTACTGCGCTATCGTTAGATCAAGCGGGTTTCTATGTGAGTTTACATGTTAGCCCCGTTAATGGCTTGCCAGGTAGAATACATCAGCATGATCAGCAACCTGTATCAGTTAATGAAAATACAATTTGGTTTGATAGCTCTGTGGTTAAGTTGTGGAATGAACATGCGGTTAGACCATTTCTTCAATATAAAGAAACGTTAGAATCAATTAATGGTAATGATCAGCGTGATGTGATTGCTCATCATTTGTATGAACTTGATGATGCTTATATTTATTTGGGTGCTCAAAAGAATGGCAGGCATGTTTATTATAATGCCGAGACTAAGTCCTTGATGGCTTATAATAAACTAAGTGATGGTAAGGCATTAATTGAATCATCATGTCTCTCTTTATTGAATGACGGTTCTGATAAACCTTCACCCATCAGTTTCACCTATCATCGTAGTAACTACAGTGATGACAGTCTTGAATATCGTTGTGATAATGGTGTTGCATATAATATGTACACGAAACGATGGTATTTTATGCCCGACTGGGAATATCATTATCTGGTTAATGGGCATGAAAATAAAATATTGCATTTTTATGTCAATGACAAAGCTCCCTCTAATAATTTTCGTGGCGTGTTGACGGGGCCAGAACTCGGTGAATATATTGGCCAAGGGGTGAACTTCCAGGAAAGAACGCCACATGATGCGGTATTTATCAGTAGTTTGGCATTGGGGTACTTATTGGATGCTGAAAAGGAAGTTTGCAAATTAAGCGGAGTTATTGATGATAAAGGTGCGTATTCTGGGGTACTGGGTACAACCTGGTCATCAACCGATAATACGGTGTGGAAGGTCAACCTTAGCCGTTACTATATCCCTTGGTTATTGTCAAAAATTGGCCACAAGTTACATTCCAGCGAGTGGACAGAGGAATTAAATGCTTTTCTGCAAAAAATCGAAGCATTGGAAACCTTTTTTGAACAACATAAGGACCAGCCCGCCGATAATGAAAAACTGCAACAAACCAAAGCGTTGTTAGCCGAATTTTTGCAGAATTATAAGTCAATCACATATGAACAGGTTTGGCATCAGGCAGCATATGTCCTTAACCGGATAGACGTCGTTCTCGAGCAAGATGAAGACTTAGAGTGAGCCGTGATGGTTACAAAATGTGACTCAGCTCACATTCTGCTTTACCCCTACAGTCAGGGATGTATAATCTTGACGAATCTTTACATCTAAACTAAATGTTTAACATATCGGCCTCAATAATTTACATCGCCATAAGGCGGGAAATCCATTCATCATTAGTCAAGATTGCCACTACTGTCGCATAAGTCGCTTGGTAGTTTAGCCCGTAGTCACCCGCATCTGTTGAAAACATGCCTCTGGCGTGCTGATTAGTGCAATGGATGAATACTGCGAGCGTGCTGTTTTGTGGAGAAAAAATATGTCGGTAAACCTCCCTCCGATACCTCAGGTACGCGGTATTTCACGTCGTCGCCTGCTAGGGTATGTCGGTGTCGGGCTGGTCAGCAGCCTAATGAGCCCACTCTCTCTCGATGTTTTTGCAGCATCAAGCCAAAACTCATCGCAGAATCTGGAAAGATTTATGTTGGTATCCCGTGCCTTGACCGGTAAACGCCAGCTCAATGGCCATATTGGTCAACGTATCTATCAGGTTTTAATCGGTAAGATTGGCGGTTTCGATCAGAAACTGGCCTCACTCCAGCCCTTGCCAGCAGGGGAACCCCATCAATGGCCGCTACTCCAGCAGCAGATCGCCCGGCAAATTTTACAAGGTTGGTATATCGGTGTAATCGGTGAAGGAACTGATGCTGCGGTTATCAGTTACGAAAATGCGCTGATGTTTGATGCGGTATCCGATGTATTGGTTATTCGCTCTTATTGCCCGAATAAGCCTGGATACTGGGCTGTAAAGCCTGACGTCGCCTTATAAATCTGGAGAGTACTTACATGGCTGACACATTAACAGCAGACATTATTATCATTGGTTCCGGTGTTGCAGGTGGTTTGGTGGCACATCAATTGGCAATGGCGGGTAAATCAGTACTGGTTTTAGAGGCGGGGCCGCGTCTCTCTCGCTGGGAAATTGTGGAAAACTTCCGTAACCAGTCAGATAAATCAGACAATATGGCACCGTACCCCTCCACACCCTATGCACCGCATCCGGAATCTAACCCTAATAATAACTATCTGATTCAAAAGGGTGAACATCCCTACGATGTGCAATATATCCGGGCAGTGGGCGGTACAACATGGCACTGGGCGGCATCGGCCTGGCGTTTTCTGCCTAACGATTTCAAACTAAAAACCGTGTATGGCGTTGGGCGAGACTGGCCGATTGAGTATGCGGCGTTAGAAAAGTGGTATTTACGTGCAGAGCAGGAGTTAGGTGTTTGGGGGCCGAGTGATGAAGACTTGGGTTCGCCGCGCAGTGCGCCTTATCCGATGGCACCGTTGCCGCTATCGTGGAACGAACAGCGCATTAAAACCGTACTGAACAGCAACAGTTTTAACGGCAGCCGTTTTAATGTGGTGACAGAGCCGGTTGCACGTAATAGCCGCCCTTATGATGGTCGCCCAACTTGCTGTGGCAACAATAACTGTATGCCTATTTGCCCCATTGGTGCCATGTACAACGGTATTACCCATGTGGAGAAAGCCGAGCTTGCAGGTGCTGTTATCCGCCCGCAAGCGGTGGTTTATCAACTGGAGGTTAACGACCAGCAGCAGATTACCGCTGCGTTGTTTAAAGACGCGCAAGGTAATGAGCATCGGGCCGAAGGTAAGTTCTTTGTGTTGGCCGCGAATGGCATTGAAATTCCGAAACTGATGCTAATGTCTACCAGCGGTAAAAACCCGTTAGGGGTGGGTAATAGCTCAGATATGGTCGGGCGAAATCTGATGGATCATCCGGGCACCGGAGTGACCTTTATGGCAAACGAACCGCTGTGGCCGGGGCGTGGCCCGCAGGAAATGACCTCAATGGTAGGGTTCCGTGATGGGGCATTCCGTGCCGAATATGCGGCGAAAAAGATTCATCTGTCGAATTTGTCACGTACTGACCAGATGGCAATTGAATTACTCAAGCAGGGGGATTTACAACTGGGGCCACAGCTTGAGGCGAAAATTCGTGATCGGGCTGCGCGGTTTGTGCAGTTTGACAGTTTCCACGAAATCTTACCTCATGTGGAAAATCGCATTATTCCCAGTGCGACCGAAAAAGATGCCATCGGTATCCCAAAACCTGAGTTTTATTATGCGATGGATGATTACGTGCGTAAAAGTGCAGTACACACCCAGCAGGTCTACGCTGAGGCGGCAAGGCTGATGGGCGGTACTGAAGTGCAATTCCACAATAATTTCGCCAATAATAACCATATTACCGGCACCACAATCATGGGCGATGACCCGAAAGATTCTGTCGTGGACAGTGATTGCCGCACGCATGATCATAAAAATTTGTTTATCGCCAGCAGCAGCGTGATGCCGACTGTCGGTTCGGTCAACTGCACCTTGACCATTGCCGCACTTTCTCTGCGGATTGCAGAAACCTTAAAGGCTGAGGTGTGATATGAAAAAGAACAACCTGGGCCGAACCGTAAAACAACTAGTAATTGCATTGGGATGGGTGGCGGCCAGTGGCTATGCCAACGCGGATGATAACCTGATTGCGCGGGGTGAGTACCTGACTAAAGCCGCCGATTGTGTGGCGTGTCATACCACCAAAGAGGGTAAACCGTTTGCCGGTGGATTGGCATTCAAAACCCCGATGGGCACCTTATATTCGCCCAACATCACACCAGATAAAGAAACCGGGATTGGCAGTTGGAGTGATGAGGCGTTTTTACGTGCGCTGCACGAAGGGAAAGGTAAGAACGGTGAAAACCTCTATCCTGCATTCCCTTATACCTCTTATACCTTGCTGACAGACAATGATGTCAAAGCGATTAAAGCTTATCTGTTCAGTTTGCCAGCGGTGCATCAGCCAAATCGTGAAAATGACATGCCGTTCCCTTTCAACCAGCGCTGGGGGCTGTGGTTCTGGAATTTGGTGAACTTTGAGGGTGAGCGCTTCCAGCCGGATAAGAGTAAAGATACCCAATGGAATCAGGGGGCTTACTTTGTTGAGGCGCTGGGGCACTGCGGTGAATGCCACACTCCGCGTAATATTACGATGGGGATGAAAGACAGTAAGGCCTATGGTGGTACTGAAATTGATGGCTGGACAGCATTTAATATTACCGCAGACCCCCATGCTGGAATTGGCAGTTGGAGTCAGCAGCAGATTGTACAGTACCTGCGCACGGGGCATGTTGACGGTAAAGCACAAGCTGCCGGGCCGATGGCGGAAGTGATTGAAAATAGCACTCGCCATTTGACTGATAGCGATCTCAATGCGATGGCGGTGTATCTGCGCACATTGAAACCGTTGAATCTGGATGATGAAACCAAGAGCCGTTCCGATTGGGGCCAATCCGCTACCAGCGTGGATACCTTGCGTGGTATGCCATTCAACGCGGATAACAGCACCGCTGGGGCGCGTTTATATCTGGGGAACTGTGCTAGTTGCCACAGCTTTACCGGTGATGGTGTGAAAGATGGTTATTATCCGTCGCTGATGAAAAACTCAGTGGTGGGGGCTTCTACACCGAATAATCTGATCAATGTGATTCTGCATGGTGTCTCACGTAAGACCAACGACGGCGAGGTCTTTATGCCCGGTTTTGCCGAAACGTTAACCGATGAGCAAATCGTTAGCCTGAGCAATTATCTGCTGCAACAGTTCGGGCAACCGACACTGAATGTAAAAGTAGATGATGTGAAAGCATTACGTGGGGAATGATAGCTAAGCCGAAGGGAGCTGCGGCTCCTTTCGGCTTATTTAACTTTTTCATTATGCCAATGCATTAATATATAGTCACCGTCATTGCTGGTTCCCGTTGCAATCGCCACCCAACCCTGTTTTTGATAAAACCCCAACGCCCGCTGATTTTTTTCCAGGCATTTTAACGCGCCGTGGCTGGTAAACAGGGTTTGTGCTGCCCGTAATAATGCCTTACCCGTGCCATGATGCTGTGCTGTGGGTTCAACAAACAGGTTATGTAAGAAACTCTCCGCCATAAAAATAGAGGCAAAGCCCAAGTGCTGGTCGCCATCAATGGCCACCAGAATGCTTTCCCCCAGCGTGACGCGATCAAAGTCTTCCAACCGAAAATGTTCTCCAGCCAGCCAATTAAACGCTGCTCGACGTGAAGCCAGGTACAAGGTGCGTAGATACGGGCGGTCACTTTCCTGATACTGACGAATCTCGATACTCATCCCTCGGCTATGCCCTCAATGTGCTGTATATCTTCCCGGTTGATCATAGGCTCGACCAATACATCATTGATCTTCTACCACCAGCCCATGATAATAACAGTTCTGACTCGGGGTGCCTGTCGCAAATTGTGATATGGCTGAGATATTACCCGTATGACCTGATCTGGATTATGCCAGCGTAGGGAAGTCTCGGTGCCGCCGGTACCGCCTTCTTGACCGCCGGTTAGGAGGAATATGTACGTTCAACCTACCGTTTTTTCTTCAGTGCTCTTTGCTGACCCTGCCATTTTAGTTCTCACCGACATGAGTACGGAGTCGTATTCATGAAACGTATTAATACGCTGACGATTGCTGGAACTGACCCGAGTGGCGGTGCCGGTATTCAGGCTGATCTGAAAACCTTTTCGGCATTGCACGCTTATGGCACCAGTGTGATCACTGCGCTGGTGGCACAAAATACCTGCGGTGTGCAGTCGATTTATCCCATTGAACCTACTTTTGTTAGCGCGCAACTGGATTCTGTACTCAGTGACGTGCGTATCGATAGCGCCAAAATAGGAATGTTAGCCAACGCCGCTATCGTCGAGATTGTCGCGAGCCAGTTACGTCGATACTCCATTGAATTTGTCGTGCTGGATACGGTAATGGTGGCGAAGAGTGGTGACCCGTTGTTGGCACCGCAGGCGGTAGACGCACTACGCCAGTTACTGTTACCGCAGGTTGCTCTGATTACGCCAAATTTACCAGAGGCCGCGGCATTGTTAGAGTGCGAGCCTGCAAGCAACGAACAAGAAATGTGTGAGCAGGGGCGAGCGTTACTCGCTTTAGGTTGTCAGGGCGTATTAATGAAAGGTGGGCATCTGAGCGGTAAAGAGAGTCCGGACTGGCTGTTTACCGCGCAGGGCGAACAGCGCTTTGTCACATCACGAGTCAATACCCGTCATACGCACGGCACCGGCTGCACTTTGTCAGCAGCACTGGCGGCGTTGCGCCCACGGTATAGCAATTGGGCGGATACCGTGGGCGCCGCCAAACACTATCTGCAAGGCGCGCTGTTACAAGCCGATACCCTTGAAGTGGGGCAGGGGGTCGGGCCGGTGCATCATTTCCATCAATGGTGGTAATACCCTTCGTCCTTGAAGTCGCAGGGGTGTTAGCGGCGTTCACGCACCCGAATCACTTACTTGAGTAAGCTCATCGGGATGTGTTCACTTGCGGCTCCAATGACTTTGGGAATAGATATTTCATATATTACGAGTCACGGGCTACCGTGCCAGCAAATAGCGCTGTGCCATATCAAACATGGCGATAACCCGTTGCAGATGGTGTGCGTCAAAACGGTTAAGGATATAGCTATCCGCGCCTTTGCGTGGGCGGATACACAAGGATAGCTTCGGATCGCCCGCTTCATCTTTAGTTATATCAAACTGATAGCTGCCGATCTCTTTCTCATCTTCCCGCCAGGAAATTTGCATGGCGGGCAGAGGATTGGCTTCAGTGGGGTGCCTGATGGCAAAGAAGTATTCTCCGGCCCAGAAACCCGCGTAATCGCCGTCGGTTTGCAAGTTTTTGGTTCGGAAAATAGTGGCATCGACTAGCTGGTGGACTGCTTGTGGCGTGATCTGCCGATGGGTTTGTTGCCATAGCGGTGTGCCGTTTTCGAGCTGCCAGCAGGCCGCGCCCAGATAGTCATTCAGCTTGCACCAATCAGCATCGAGTTGTTGGCGCAATTCTTCGTCGAGAATATTGCGGTATTGCTGCATCCCACTCGGTTGATCACCGAGTGTTTCGTATGTAATGAGTTCCATCGTGCGTGGCTTGCGGCGAAAACTCATCCACAACACGACCTTAGGGATACGAAATTCAATCGACTGAACGCTCTGGCGATAGCGATTCCCAATATTTACGACAAAACCATTGGCGGTGCCACGCTTGTTTTGATAATTACGTATTACCACCACACTATTGAGGCCCATCCAGCCCGTGACATAATGTTCACTGTCGGAATTGGCAACATCGAGATCAATGACCATCTGAATGATTTTATCACTTTCAAGTTTCGCCAGCGGATGGGTATTCCCCGCAGAGTAATACAGCTTCTCGGGTTCTTCGGGTAACTCAAAAGTTAACATGGCATGGCCTTCTGATAGTCGTATGGTTTATAGCTTAACTCAAGCTGTCATACAGATTATGCTATAACGAGAATTAGGATGAAAATTCGTGTTATGGATCAACTTTTTCATCCGTTGATGGTCATAGACAGGCAAACTAACACCACGCCGACAAGTCCGTTGCACTGGGCTACGTTTAACGCTTGGTAAGTCAATTAATCAAATTATAAGGATACCGATGATGAAAGGTCAGAAAACCCTCCATTGTCTTTTTGCGGGGACAGTACTCAGTGTCAGCTCTTGGGCTATTGCACAACCAGCTACTGTACCATCAACCTCTGAACCATCAACCTCAGAATCCTCAGTTATAGCACCATCAGTCACCGAACCTGCTGCACTATCTCGGGCCACTGCCGCCGATCTGCTGCAACAGCCCGTTTATAAAAATAGCTGGCAAAAAATGGTTAAGGGGCAGAAAAACCTTCCTACCTGGGCACGTAAAGGGACAGGAACATCCTCTCCCTATGAGGTTATTACCTGGGAAGGGCAGCAGTACAAAGTAGGGCGTATTTGCAAGCCCCACGATTGTGGTAATAATTTTATGTTGATAGCGTTCAGTCAGGATAAAAAACAGGTATGGCAGGCATGGGGTGTGCGCATTACGGTAGAGGACAAACCACAAGCAATTGATAAACCGAGTGAGTTCTCTACGTATCAATGGCTTGGTCACCCGAATGAACGTATTCAGGCCATGTTAAAAGCGCAGCTACAGCAAGATCCTAACTGGCACTGATGTTTGTCGATAAATAGCAGTGCAGATCATGATGGTTTACCCCGATGATCCTGCTTCAGTCGCTATTGCCCAAGCAATTGTACCCAACAGACTTTAAGATGCAGGAAGGCGGCTTGCTGCGGCCTCGCAGAGGCGAGGCCCTGAGTGTGAGTGCTTCCAATATATCTGCAACTTGAAAGCTGACGGAGATATCAGCCCACACCGGCCTGATGAAGGTCGTGTAAGTTAAGTGCGCCAACCAGTTTCCCATCCAGGTTAACCACCGGTGCTGCACTGATATGGTGCTGATGCAGTGCTTCCAGCGCTTCACCGGCACGCCATTGCTCTGGTAATCGGTAACCCGGCCGGGTGATAGCACCACCAAGCGGTTGTTGCAATGTGCCGCCTTTGACCAACCAGCGACGCAAATCACCGTCGGTAAATACTCCAACCACCCGTTGGTTTGGATCGCACACGGCTACCAGCCCAAGCCCAGTGCGGCTAAGCTCTAACATCGCTTCCATCACGGTATCAGATTCATTCACTGCTGGCAGTCGGTCACCGGTTCTCATTAAATGATGAACCCGATTGAGTAACTTTGCTCCCAAGCTGCCGCCAGGATGTGAACGAGCAAAATCTTCAGCATTAAAACCACGGTGGCGCATCAAGGCCATCGCCAGTGCATCCCCCATCATCAGGGTATTGACTGCGCTGGATGTTGGGGCTAAACCCATTGGGCAGGCTTCGTGTTCGACACTGATATCCAATACGCAGGCCGCGCCTTGCGCCAAGGGTGACTCTAAACCGCCTGTGATGGCAATTACCGGAATATGGCTATCGGCCAACAGGGGCAGGATCAGGTCCAATTCTTTAGCACGACCGGAATAAGAGATAAAAATCAGCACATCTTGCCGGCCAATCATACCCAGATCGCCGTGTAGTGCTTCAGCAGGATGAACAAAAAATGAGGGGGTGCCGGTGCTGGCCAGTGATGCGGCAATTTTTTTACCAATATGGCCGGATTTGCCAATACCGGAGACTACAGCCTTGCCGGTACAGGCTAACAGCAGCTCGCAGGCACGGATAAAATTGTTGTCTAATCGTGACAGTAACTTATGAGCTTCGGTCAGCTCAATTTCTAATGTTTCGCGGGCATAGGTAATCAATGGATTAGTCATTTTTATCAACCAGAATGATGTTAATACCCATTTCTTGCAGCGCCTGTAAATATTCCGGGCTAATCCCTTTATCAGTAATCAGGGTATCGACGGTGCTTAACGGGCAAACTACATTTGGGCTTTTACGGCCAAATTTGGAAGAGTCGACTAACAGAATGATGCGGCTCGCGGCGCGGCACATCGCTGTGCTGACATGATAAACTTCGTTAAACGTGGTGACACCGGCTTTCAAATCGACACCATCTGCGCCGATAAAGAGTTTATCAAAACTAAAATTATCAAATGCCGATTCCGCCAGGCTGCCATGAAAAGAGGCCGAGCCTTTACGGTAAGTGCCGCCGGGCATCAGGATTGTCTGATCATTATTCAGTTCAACCAGCTCATTGACGATATGCAGACTGTTAGTCATCACCGTGATATTGTTGAATTTTGTCAGGTGCGGTACCATTTGCAGCACCGTGCTCCCCGCATCAAAAACCAGGCTGTCACCGTCTTTGATCAGTTTACTGGCAGCTTGAGCAATTTGTTTTTTCTTATCAGTATTAATATGCGTTTTACGGTCAATCGGTTGTTCAACATCATCGCGATTTAATACCACGCCACCGTAGGTACGGATAACCGCCCCTTCTTTTTCCAGACTGGTTAAATCCTTACGGATTGTCGTACCGGTGGTTGAAAACTGGGCGGCGAGTTCATCGACTGCTGTCTTACCGTGCTGCTGAAGATATTCCAGGATTGCAACCTGTCGCTGCTTTGGTTTCATAACGATCCCCGTTCAAGTATTTTTATTGCCTATTCTTTTAGGCATAACTTTCACATGAAAAATAATAACTTTCATTATGAAAATATCATGATTTCGGTTTAATCGCTAATGATAGTGCAGTTTGACATGCGGTATCCGTAGGAAAGATCACATCCGGAATTAAATCCCGCTGATGTAACCCATGAAGTTGGGGCAGTGCGCGCGGGCGGGCAAAAACGCTAATACCACGCATGATCATGCTATCGCTGACGTGCATATTTTCATCAAATGCCAGTGCCATCACTACGCGGGGTTTAAAACGCCCGCCAGACCTGCCAACACCGACTGATTTACTGTGCTGACAAAGGCGGTCAAAAGCGCGGTTAAACCGATTGATTTGCCACCAGCCGAGCAGGATTTGCAATACCCAGGCGATGATGACAATGCTTATTAGCGCAGATGTGGGGGACATATTTCTTTCCTTTTACTCTTCGCCCTTGACGCCGCAGCGTTGTTAGCGGCACTTATGCACCCGAATCACTTACTAATGTAAGCTCATCGGGATTTATTCGTTTGCTGCCTTGCTACAACGCCAATGGCTTCGAGTAATACCTTTTGCCCTTGACGCCGCAGCGTTGTTAGCGGCACTTATGCACCCGAATCACGGGGTGAGTCAGTGATTCGGGGTTGATAACTGACGACGTTAAAACATCACCTGACCACCGGTAATATTAATCGATTGCCCGGTACAATAGGCCGCTTTATCACTTGCATAGAACAGCAGAGTATTCAGTACATCCTGGTAATCACAACCGCGCTTTAGTGGCACTTTATCGGTGTAATATTTTTCAACCTCATCCGCTTTAATGCCCAACTTGGCGGCATATTGCGGTAAAAGTGACTGGAACATCGGTGATTTGAGCAAATTACCCAACATCAGAGAATGCACGGTGATACCGTAATCCGCCAAATCCAGTGCCAATGATTGTGTCAGCCCGACGCCACCAAACTTCGCAGCACTATAACCGGAGTTGTGTTTGCTACCCACTTTACCTGATTTAGAATTGATTTGGATGATGCGCCCGGCAATTCCATCACGAATCATTAAGCGCGAGAATTCACGGGCGCACAGGAAGTAACCCACCAAATTTACCTGTAGCGAGCGGTCAAAATCATCCAGCGGGAAATCAGTAATCGGCGCAGCCTTGGCAATACCTGCACTGTAAACTAACAAATCGGTTTGGTGGAAATTCTGATCTACCGCTTTTGCCAGCATTTGAACACTGCTTTCATTGGTGGCATCAACCTGAAAACCATATGCGCGACCTGCACCATATTCTGTATTAATCTGATCAGCAACTAACTGTGCATTGGCTGAATTTAAATCGGCAACCGCAACTTTGTAACCTGCCTCAGCCAGACCGTGGCATAAAAATGCCCCCAAAGTTTGCCCACCACCAATCACTACTGCTACTTGTTGTGACATAACTACCTCCAAAACTATCCTTCGAACGTGAAGCTGCAACGGTGCTAGTGGCACTCACTGCAACTCCATTGATGTCGGATATAAATTAACGAATAAACTTCAATGAACTTCCGATGGGAATATCACTGGGTGTCGGGCCGTTGACATGGATCGACCCTGGGAACTCCGGCTGCACGTCACCATTGAAACGAATAGTGACGTGCCCCAGTTCGCGCAGGTTCTGGGTGGCAACATCGCCGACTGCGGTGATGACGTAGCGATGCTGTGCCAGTTCCATAATGTTGCCAGCCTGTAATTCCCCCTCGGTAATGCTGTGTTGGTGGATAAAACAGAACTCTTCAATATCTTTCGGTGCCCCTTCACGGAAGGTAATGAGCATGTCATCCAGTAGCGCTTCACGCGCACTATCACCGATATTGGTAATGGTTGTTTGATAGATAGTATTCATACGTACATCCTTAACCGTTGAATGTATTACCGATAATGTTGTATTTAGCGCTTACTGATAAATAAAGGCGGAGGCGGCCCAGGCAATTAATACTGTCGGTGCGCCGGTCAGGAAGCGGCCTACCAGCACTGACGGAACACCGACTCGCACGGTATCTTGCTTGGCTTCGGCCAGTGACAGACCGACGGGAATAAAGTCACAGGCTGCCTGAGCGTTAATCGCAAATAATGCTGGCAGAGCCAATTGTGGTGGAATATTTCCCAGACCAATTTGTACGCCAACTAATACGCCGATAACTTGTGCGATAACCGCCCCTGGGCCTAAGAACGGTGACAGCAGAGGGAAGGAACAGATCAATGCCAGAAGCACTAAACCAATCGGGCTGCTAGCCAGTGGTGTCAAGCCATGAGCAATAAAGTCACCTAAACCGGATGCCATGATGATGCCGATTAATGCCGATACGAAGGCCATAAACGGTAAAATGGTTTTCAGGACGGTATCGATAGTGTCGCGACCTGACTGGAAGAACACGGCCACTACTGACCCCATGCCCATCCCGACTTTTGCCAGCAAACCATCACTTTGTTCAGTGATTTTTTTGCTGGTATCGTAATCACGGGCACCTTTAGTTGCGGTGGTTGCCGCGCTGACCGGTTCTGCTGGCGCAACGCTTGCGGTGGCATGGTCAGCCCCACTGACTTTATGGATATTCTTTTCACGCACACCGGAGACGTAAATATCTTCCAGTATGTATTGCGCCATAGGCCCGGATTGACCGGTTGAATGGATGTTGACGGTTGGAATGCGACGTTTTGGATACAAACCGCAGCGCAAGGTGCCGCCACAATCAATAATAGCTACTGCAATTTCTTCCGCAGGTGGCTCACCTTCTTTGAATCCATCGACGGCTTCCCAGCCAGTCAATTCGCTGATACGGTCAATAATGGCCGGGCGAGTACCGGCGGTGATGTAGACAATTTTTTTGCCAGGAACGATTGGTAACACCAATGGCCCTCCCCAACCGCCTTCACCTTTTTCAATCCTGATAAATTCACTCATGATCTGCTCCACACAGTATGTATCTGATTTAAAAATTAAAGTTGTACGGTACGGTCCAAACGAATACCCATCTTGCGTTCAAAGATGGAGGTCGTCAGATCAGTAATCCAACCGCGGAAGAAGTTGGTGAACAACCCGACCAGGAAGTAACTGACGGCTAATGGACCCAGTGGCAGGCCAAGTGTGGTTAAACCACTGGCGATGCCTAAGTAGACGAACAACTCACCTGGGTTAATGTGTGGGAACAAACCATTCATTGAGTGACAACTGTAAGACGCTGCCGCGTAATAACTGGGTTTGTATTTTTCTGGCATAAAGCGCCCAAGACTTAAAGTCATCGGGTTACAGAAAACAAAAGTACCAATCAGTGGCAGCAGTAGGTAGCGGGAAACGGGGTTGCCCGCACAACGTTGCGCCAGACGCTCGATTCTATCCTGACCAACAAATTTTATCAGGGCGTTCATGATGACTAATAAACTGATTAATAAAGGTAAAATCCCGGTGACCATGCTAACAAAAACTTCTCCCCCTTTTTGGAAGAGCCCGATAAACCACTCGGCTCCGTGGGTTATAAGTTCAATCATTCTTTTTCTCCTAGTAATCGAGGTTATGGCTGTTTTATGGAAAAAATTTATAAGACCGCATAAAAAGCGGTTTCAACATGCGAGGTATCAAAATAGATAACTGCATCTTGTCTGTCGCCACGAGTACTACCATAATCATTTTTTGGATCTATTTATTGCATATAGATCACACTTTGAAAGATAAATCTTTCAAAGTGAATGTTGATAATGAAATAAAAAATAATCGAAATGAAAGTTTTTGGCGAAAATTACGTAGTTGTCATTGTTGAGGGCGCAGCACAGTTGAAACAGAGCAGGGAAGGAAGGCCATAGAAAGGAAGAAAATGAGTTAGAGGCTAACTGGCGTCAGCCTCCTTGGGGGGATTTAGCCTAATAGTTCACAATTTGGCGGCAGGCGGCACTGAAGAGCATTGGGCACCACTTCTATGCGGAAATGGGTACCCGATATCGGTTCTCCATCCAAATTGAACGTAATATCGTGCGGCGCGGAAATTTCCAGCCAGGGTAAGGTGGCTTCAACCACACTTTTGTTCTTCTCACCACTGAGTAAGCTGTTTAGCAAGGCAGGAAGCAGTTCATCTGCTGTCAGTAACCGTAACTCAAGCAGCCCATCATTGATCATTGCCGTCGGGCAAAGCGGTTGGCCGCCACCTGCCTGCCTGCCATTACCAATGCCGATCACCAATGCATCACCCGCCCATGCGAAGTCTGGGCCACGTATTTCGCAACTATCTGCTTTGAGTGCATCCATACGCATCAGACCATGAATAAAATAAGAAACACCTCCCAGTGCTGCTTTAAGCCTCTCTGGGGTTTCGGTGGTAATGCGTGCGCCAAAGCCACCGGTGGCCATGTTGATAAAATAGCGTTCGTTGTTGACCCTTGCTAAATCGATTGCTACCGCACGGCCTTTGACGGCCAGTTGCAACGCATTGTCCAGTTGCAGGGGAATGCTGCAACTGGTGGCGAAGTCATTGGCGGTACCCAGTGGTAAGATTCCCAGGCAGGGGCGTTGCTCCGCCGCTACAGTCATCAGTGCATCAGCGACTTCATTTATGGTGCCATCACCACCGCCGGCAATGACCGTATGAACATCAAGCGCCGTGGATTCGTCAACAAAGCGTTTAGCATCACCTTGCTCCCAGGTAACGCGAACATAAAGAACAAACCCTTCTTCACGCAACATCTTGACTGCATTGCGAACTTCAGGATTACCCGCTTCTTTGCCGTTCAGGATAAGAAGTGTACGCGGCATTGAGGTCATAATTGCTCCAGGGCATTTTTCCAATAGAGTTAACCATAAACCATTTTAGTTTAATTTGACTATCCCCTTCTGGCTTGACGTTGCAGGGCATTAGTTATGTCCATTACGCGGCCTATCTGCGGGCCTCTTCCAGACCACGACAGCCACATTTAAGTCTACTCCCAACAAATTTGTTATTCCCCTGCGGCCTCAAACTTTTTAAGGATGTTGGATTAATTAGAGAATGATTGAGAGGAGTATTGAATTTTAGGTTGAATAAAAATAGATATTTATTTTCATTGCATATTTTTTAATTATTTTACATTGAATAAAATATTAAATTAAGAGAGGTTAGTGGTTTTATCTTATTATTGTTTAATTTTCTAACAAAAATAATTAATAATATTTTTTAGTTAAATTATATTAAAATAAGTTTAATTTAAGAATAAAAAAGAAAAGGCCAGCCCAAGGGAGATTGGGCTAGCCAAGGAGGTGGTTCCTAGTCTTGCGTTAAAGCTTTTTTAGTTCTTTATTGTACTCAAGCCATGCTACCCCAGTGCCATTATAATTGATGTGATCCATTTCTAATTATTGCTAAAAATACCACTTTATTGGTAGCATTCTCTTTTACTGGTTTATGTTACGCTTTTTCATGGGGATTACGGCTATTTGTCCCACTCAGATTACGTATCAACAAGCCATATTCCACATCAATCTCTATCGGTATCGGCAAATACATGATATGCCCATTGCCCGGTGCAATATCCGCCGGTTGACCTTTTTTATCCTGCATACTGTTGAGGGTAAATTGGATATTACCCTTCGGTGTCATTAACTCAACGCTATCGCCGACTGAGAATTTATTTTTGACCACCACTTCAGCCAGACCGTCACGGCGCACACCGGTAAACTCGCCAACGAATTGCTGACGCTCGGAGACAGAATAACCGTATTCGTAAGTTTGTTGCTCTTCATGCACATGGCGGCGCAGGAAACCTTCGGTATAACCGCGGTGAGCCAGCCCTTCCAATGTGGTTAGCAAGGTTGTATCAAAAGGTTTACCGGCAACGGCGTCATCAATGGCACGGCGATAAACTTGTGCGGTGCGGGCACAGTAATAGAACGACTTGGTTCGGCCTTCAATTTTCAGTGAATGCACTCCCAATTGGGTCAGGCGTTCTACATGTTGAATTGCACGCAGGTCTTTGGAATTCATGATATAAGTGCCATGCTCATCTTCTGATGCGGTCATATATTCGCCGGGGCGCTGGGCTTCTTCAATCATAAACACTTTATCGGTTGGTGCGCCGATTCCCAAAGTGGGTTCGACATTTTTCACCTCAATCGGCTGATGGATATGCACAATATTACCAATATCATCTTCTTTGCCTTCCTGAACATTATATTCCCAGCGGCAGGCGTTGGTGCAGGTACCCTGATTTGGATCGCGTTTATTAATATAACCGGACAGCAGACAACGCCCTGAATAGGCCATGCACAGTGCGCCATGAACAAAAATCTCCAGTTCCATTTCCGGCACTTGTGTGCGAATTTCGGCAATTTCTTCCAGTGATAATTCGCGGGAAAGGATCACGCGAGTCAACCCCATTTGCTGCCAGAATTTGACCGTAGCCCAGTTGACGGCATTGGCTTGTACTGACAGGTGGATATCCATCTGTGGGAAGGCTTCACGAACCATCATGATAAGGCCTGGATCAGACATAATCAGTGCATCCGGCCCCATATCAATTACCGGTTTTAAATCACGCAGAAAGGTTTTGAGTTTGGCGTTGTGAGGGGCAATGTTCACCACCACATAGAAGCGTTTACCAAGATCATGGGCTTCCTGAATACCTAATGCCAGATTCTCGTGATTGAATTCATTATTTCGTACCCGCAGGCTATAACGTGGCTGGCCGGCATACACAGCATCCGCGCCGTAAGCAAAGGCATAACGCATGTTCTTGAGGGTACCGGCAGGAGATAATAACTCCGGTGTAAATGGGGTGGTCGATGATGGTGTAGATGAAGACATAGGTGGCTCTCAGTCTGAGTTCAAGTCAGAACCCCCCCCGAAGGGGTGGCTAAAAGCCGAGGATTGTAACCTCGCTCATGGCGAAAATCAGCCACGGCACAATTTTTGTAAGATTTAAATGATCCAGATCAATATAAGAGGGGGAATGCGCGGTCAGCAGCCCCGCGCGGGTACATTTAAGTCACGAATGTAGGTGAAGATAGTGCTATCTGATCAATAAGAATTACAGCGTCAGATCTTTAATTGTAGTGGTCGGGCCATTTTTCATTACAGAGGCAATGCCATTTTTGGCGGCAGACTCAGAACTGTAGGATTCGCTGACGCCAATAATTTGATGGTTTTTCGCTTTCAACACGAAGTAAGGTTCGTTTTTGACGTTGCGCTTCAGTTCAAACTGGCTTTCCAATGGCGAATTACTTTGTACCGATGAGATGCCATTTTCAGCCGATGCTTTGCTGGCGTACATCTCACTGGAGAGAATAATTTCACCATTACTGGCTTTTAGATTGAAATGATACTGCCCATTCTTTGCCTTCTTAATCTCATAGTGACCCGTGGCCATAAGTGTTTCTCCTGTAGGTGGAATACCTCTAATAGTGTAGTCAACGTTCACAGGAAGTCTGCTTACTACGCCTTATATCAGCATAATTAGGATTCGGTGGTAATGGAATTATACTAAACGACAGATCTCAGCTTCCCAGCGATACCCTATGCCATATACCGCGCGGATAAACGGTTTATCACCATCAAGTGACTCCAGCTTGCGTCGCAGATTTTTGATATGGCTATCAATAGTGCGATCCGTCACTACGCGGTAATCGTCGTACAGGTTATTTAATAACTGTTCACGGCTGAATACATGGCCCGGTTGGGTGGCCAATATTTTGAGTAAGCGAAACTCTGCTGGCGTTAACTCTAACAAGTGGCCTTGATAACTGGCCTGAAAACGGGATTCGTCGATTATCAAGGGGGCGCTATCTGTGGCTTGCTCTCGTGCTTGATGGCAGCGGCGCAGTATGGTTTTGACTCGAGCGACGACTTCCCGTGGGCTGTAGGGTTTGCAGATATAGTCATCGGCACCGATCTCCAGCCCCAGCAACCGGTCAATCTCTTCGGTTTTGGCGGTGACCATCATGATTGGCACATCAGAGAAACGACGGATTTCACGGCAAATGGTGATGCCATCGCTGCCGGGCAGCATTAAATCCAGCAGAATAATGGCAGGTGGCGTGTGGCGAACGGTGGCGACGGCCTCTGATCCATTAGTCAGCCACTGCGTGCGATATCCCGCGGCTTGCAGATAATCGACCAGTAACTGGCCGAGTTTAGGTTCATCTTCAACAATCAATACGCAGCCAGGCTGGCTGGCAGACAGAAGCGGCTCATGCATTACAGTGAATTATCCTATGGAATGGAATAGCGGGAATACTACCGTAATCCGCAGGCCACCCAAAGGTGAATGTTCAGCACTGATTTTTCCGCCGTGGGCTTCCACAATATTATGACATATTGCCAGGCCCAGCCCCGACCCGCCGCTGGCACGGTTACGTGAATTTTCGGTGCGATAAAAACGCTCGAAGATACGTTGCAATTGTTCGTCGCTGATACCCGGTTTACTGTCCTGCCAGTGGAGGGTTAATGTCTCTTCTTGCAGTAGTGCGATTATCTCTAGCTGCCCACCTTCGTTGGTATAACGCAGGCTGTTTTCCAGCAAATTATGAAATAATTGGTTCAAACGATCAGGATCGCCGAATATTGTCGCATGTTCTGGCAGGCGGGCGCTGATAGTCATATCTTTGCTGTGAAAGCGGCCATTGAAGCTGGCAATGGCGATTTGTAACAGGCGGACGGCGTCCAGTTGCGTTTTACGGTAAGCCAGTGCGCCACGATCAGACATAGATAGCTGATGCAGGTCGTTGACCAGCTTAGTCAGGATTCCCACTTCGGCTTGCAGTGAAATCAATGACTCCGGTGTTGATTTGCGCACGCCATCTTGCAGTGCCTCCAACTCGCCACGCAGTACCGCCAGTGGGGTGCGCAATTCATGAGAAACATCAGCCATAAAGTCGCGCCGCATCTGCTCGTTTTTTTCCAGTGAACTGGCCAGCAGGTTGAAATCCTGTGCCAGTCGCCCCAGCTCATCACGGCTGCTGACCGCCACCCGAGTGCTGAAATCCCCTGCGGCCAACCGATGTGTCCCTTCTACCAGCCGTTTTACCGGTGCCAGCATACCGCGTGACAGCAACCAGGTTACGGCCGCGGCCAGTAGTGTCGATAAGCCGACGATTAACCAACTGGTGCGCCGCTGCTGCTGATCAAAGTTAATATCGGCGTTGCGGGTAATTTTTTCCGGTGGTGTCGACAGCACCCAGCCCACCACCTGTTTCTTGACGGTTATCGGCCTGCGACTGGCACCATTTGGCACCTGACCGCTATGCCCGACCAGCAGATTATTATGGTTATCCACCACCCAGAATTGCGCGCGCCAGCCACGGGGAGGCAGATTACGGCTGCTATCGCCGCTCTGTTCGAACGAACGCATGATCTGATAAATCACCTGATCATTATTGCGCAGGAAGTCCCAATTACCGTAGCGTTGATATTGCACCTCAAGAGCCTCGCCCAGCATAGCGATACGCTGCTCATTGCTCTGTTTGATATAACCGATAAAACCGCGCTCAAAGCTGGCTCTGACTCCCCAATGCATGGTAATTAACACCAACATGCAGGTCGCGAAAATAGCCATAAAGAGCTTGCCGGTGATGCCGATTCTCATAATTTCCTCACCTGTTTAATCGGTTAGCTACCATCGAGAGCAGGGTGGTATTAACGATGGTTATATTCGTCGCCGCTGTCATGTTACTCCAGCCTCATCAGCGGCTGCGTAATCGGTCAAAGTAGAGATAAACCACCGGTGTGGTATACAGCGTGAGCAACTGGCTCATCACTAACCCGCCGACAATCGTTATTCCCAATGGCTGGCGCAGTTCTGCTCCATCGCCACTGCCCAATAACAACGGCAGCGCGCCGAACAAGGCCGCTAGTGTCGTCATCATAATTGGCCTAAAACGTAGCAAACTGGCTTGAAAAATGGCATCGCGGGCACTGAGATTGCCGTTACGTTGTGCGTCGAGAGCAAAATCCACCATCATGATGGCGTTCTTTTTTACAATGCCAATCAATAACATAATGCCAATAAGGGCAATCAGGCTGAAGGGAGCATCGAACAGTTCCAGTGCCAGCAGCGCCCCAACACCGGCGGAGGGCAGGGTTGAGAGGATAGTCAGCGGATGAACGTAACTCTCATATAAAATCCCCAGCACAATATATACCGTGGCGATGGCGGCCATAATCAACCATAGCTGAGATTTCAGCGTTTCCTGGAACACCTGCGCGGTGCCGGTAAATGTGCCACGCACACTGGCAGGAACGCCCAGTTCGGTCATGGAGCGCTCAACGGCGGCGGTTGCCTCAGACAAACTTCCCCCGTCAGGCAAATTAAATGAGATAGTCGAGGCGGCGGATAAGCCTTGATGGTTAACCGCCAGTGGCGCATTGGCAGGCCGCCATTGGGCAAAGTAAGACAGTGGAATTGACTGACCGCTGCTGTTAATCACAAACATCTTATCCAGCGAACTCACATCCTGCGTGTATTGTGGTGCCACTTCCATCACTACTTTGTATTGGTTCAATGGCTGATAAATGGTGGAAATTTGCCGCTGACCAAACGCATTGTTTAGCAGTGCATTGGCATCGGATACATCGATCCCCAGCCGCGCCATCGTTTCACGGTCATAAGTCAGCGCCACCTCCGAGCCTTTATCTTGCTGATCGGAGTTAACATCAGCCAGTTCCGGCAATTTAGCCAGTGCAGCGCGAACTTTCGGTTCCCATTCGCGCAGCGCGGCCAAGTCATCAGCCAACAGAGTGAATTGATAGCTGGCATTGGCCTGACGACCACCGACCCGAATATCTTGTACCGGAGAGAGGAACAGGCTGGCACCCGGTTCTTTAGCCAGTTTGGTGCGCAAACGGGTGATAATTTGCTGTGCGCTCTCCTTGCGTTCACTTAATGGTTTGAGCGAGATAAACATCGAACCGCTGTTAGTGCGCGAGCCACCGGTAAAACCGGTGACATTGTCAACCGCCGGATCAGCACTGACAATTTTCATGAAATCTTTCAGTTTCTGTTGCATCGACTGAAACGAAATACTCTGATCGGCTTGAATAAAGCCCATCATGCGGCCGGTATCTTGCTCGGGAAAGAAGGTTTTTGGGATACTGATATAGAGCCAGATATTCAGCGCGATAGTTGATAGCAGCACAGCCATTACCCAGCGCGTATGGCCTAACACCCAATTGAGCGAGCGGCCATAACCTTGCTGAATAGCCAGCAGCACTTTACCGAAACCGCGAATACGTGGTTGCTGACCGGCTGGCTGTGCGCGCAGTAAATGGGCGCACATCATCGGTGTCAGAGTGAGAGATATGATCAGCGAGATACCGATAGCCACCGACAATGTAACGGCAAATTCGCGGAATAAGCGCCCCGGTAGCCCTTCCATCAGCAGCAGTGGAATAAACACCGCTACCAGCGAGATACTCATCGACAGCACGGTAAAACCGACTTCATGCACCCCACGCAGAGCGGCAGCCATCGGTTTTATTCCCGCTTCCAAATGGCGAGAGATGTTTTCCAGCACCACGATGGCATCATCGACCACAAAACCGGTGGCGATGGTCAGCGCCATCAGCGACAGGTTATTGAGGCTAAAACCGCACAGGTACATGGCGGTAAACGTGCCGATCAGCGAAACCGGCACTGCAACGGCGGGGATCAGCGTGGCACGACCGGATCGCAGGAACAGGAATACCACCAGAATCACCAGTGCCACGGCGATAATCAGTGAGCGCTCCACTTCATCAAGTGACGCGCGGATGGTTGGGGAGCGATCCTGGGCGATATTTAACGTAATTGAGGCGGGGATCGAGGCACGCAGGGCAGGGAGTTCTGCCCGAATCCTGTCAACCGTGGCAATAATATTTGCGCCTGGCTCACGGCTGATCACCAACAGAATGGCGGGTTTACCATCAGACATCCCGGCATTGCGCACATCTTGTACCGAGTCTTTGATATTAGCGACATCCTGTAGCCGTACCGGTGAGCCATTGTTGTAGTGAATGATGAGCGGTCGATAACCCTCGGCGGTTTTGATTTCATCATTGGCCTGCACCTGCCAGTGCTGCTCACTGCTATCAATCGATCCTTGCGGGCGGCGCACGTTGGCGGCACTGATCGCCTGACGCACGGCATCCAGTGATACGCCTTGATTGAATAATGCGCTGGGGTTCAGCTCAACCCGTACCGCTGGCAGAGAGCTGCCGCCGACGGAGACATCGCTGACGCCCTCCGTTTGAGCGATTTTCTGTGCCAATTGGGTTGAGGCGAAATCATACAATTGGCCCTGAGTGAAAGTATCCGAAGTCAGCGTCATTATCATAATGGGCGCATCGGACGGATTCATCTTACGATAGGTCGGGCGGTTGGGCATCCCGGTTGGCAGCAGGCTTTGGGCGGCGTTAAGTGCAGCCTGCACATCGCGCGCCGCGCCATTAATATCGCGGCTAAGATCAAATTGCAGAATAATCCGCGTGCTACCCAATGAACTGGTTGAGGTCATTTCATTGACCCCAGCAATTCTGCCCAAGGCACGTTCCAGTGGGGTGGCAACCGACGATGCCATTGTTTCCGGATCAGCACCTGGCATAGAGGCGCTGACCATAATCACTGGATAATCAACCTGTGGCAGCGGTGAAACCGGCAGTAAGCTAAAGCCGATCACCCCACTTAGCGTTATTGCCAGTGTCAACAAAGTGGTGGCCACCGGGCGCTGGATGAACAGAGCGAAGAATTTCACGGCAGCTCCCGCCCGTTTGGCAATTCGGGTGCATCAATATCCTGCTGACGATAGCGATTTTTGCCGTAGGTATTGCGCGCCAGTTTATCGAATAACAGGTAGATAACCGGGGTGGTGAACAGGGTCAGTACTTGGCTGACAATCAGCCCACCGACCATACACACCCCGAGCGGCTGGCGCAGCTCGGCACCGGCTCCGGTACTGAGCATCAGCGGCAAAGCACCAAACAGCGCCGCCAGTGTGGTCATCAGAATTGGGCGAAAACGTAACAGGCAAGCCTGATAAATCGCGTCATATGGGGTCATGCCCTGATCGCGCTCGGCGGCCAGCGCAAAGTCGATCATCATGATGGCGTTTTTCTTCACGATCCCAATAAGCAGAATGATCCCGATAATAGCGATCACATCCAGCTCATTGCCGGTCAATATCAGTGCCAGCAGTGCCCCAACACCGGCGGTCGGCAGCGTTGATAAGATAGTGACCGGGTGAATAAAGCTTTCATATAGCACGCCGAGCACGATATACATCGCCACGATCGCGGCAATAATCAGCCATAGCGTGCTGCCGAGTGCAGCCTGGAACGCCAGCGTGGAGCCTTGGAAACGGGTGGTAATGTCTGCTGGTAGTTGAATCTCTTGCTCGGCTTTCATCACCGCGTTTACCGCTTCACCTAATGAATAGCCCGCAGCCAGATTGAACGAGATAGTGGCAGACGGGAACTGATTCAAATGGTTGATAGACAGTGGGCCAAAACGCTCTTCAATGGTGGCAATACTGTTTAATGGCACCGCTTTACCGTCACTGCCGGTCAGACGAATATCGTTGAACGCGGCCAGTCCTGGCGTGGCTTTAACATCGTGCTCCAGCACCACCCGATACTGGTTGGCTTGGGTATAAATCGTCGAAATCAGCCGTTGCCCAAACGCGTTATATAGCGCGCTATCGATAGCTGACATCGTTATTCCCAACCGGCTGGCGCTGTCACGATCGACATTCACAAATGCCACCAAACCTTTATCCTGCCAGTCACTGGTGACATCCTGGAAGGGAGCTTGCTGCTGCAATTCGTGGATCAGTTTCGGCACCCAGGCGCTCAGTTCCTCCAGTGAGGTGGTTTGCAGGGAGAACTGATACTGTGTCCGGCTCTGTTGGGTATCAATGGTGAGATCTTGCACCGGTTGCAAATAGAGCTTGATGCCTGGCACGCTCGCCACACTTTGCTGCAAGCGGGTAATCACCTCGGGGATGCGGTCATCACGGCGGTTTAGCGGCTTTAGGTTAATCTGCAACCGGCCATTGTTGAGGGTGGCATTGGTGCCATCCACGCCGACAAACGAGGTCAGGCTTTCCACCGCCGGATCTTTGAGAATAATGGCCGCGACCTGCTGTTGCCGTTCTGCCATATTACTGAATGAAACCGATTGTGGCGCTTCCAGTGTGCCTTGAATCAGCCCGTTGTCTTGTAATGGGAAAAATCCTTTCGGCATCATGAGATAAAGCAGCACTGTCAGCACTAAGGTGCTCACCGCGACACCCAAGGTTAGCCATTGGTGCTTAAGCACTTTTTTCAGCGCCACCGCATAGTGGGCAATGACCCAGTCAAAGAACTTCTCACTGGCGCGTGACAGGCGGTTCTGCTTGCGCAGTGACTCATAACTGAGCATCCGCGCGCACATCATGGGGGTCAGGGTGAGGGAAACCACGGCTGAAATCAGAATTGCCACCGCCAGCGTTACGGCAAATTCGCGGAACAGACGACCGACGATATCGCCCATAAATAGCAGTGGAATTAATACTGCAATCAATGAGAAGGTCAGTGAAATAATGGTGAAACCAATCTCACCAGCCCCTTTCAGCGCGGCATCCAGTGGTTTCTCGCCTTTTTCGATGTAGCGAGAGATATTCTCTATCACCACAATGGCGTCATCGACCACAAAACCGGTGGCGATGGTCAGTGCCATTAATGTCAGGTTATTAATGGAAAAACCGAGAAAATACATCGCGGCGAACGTCCCGATCAATGACAACGGCACCGCAATGCTGGGGATGATGGTGGCGGCCGCATTACGCAGGAACAGGTAAATCACCATTACCACCAATACAATTGCCAGCAACAACTCAAATTGCACGTCACTGACTGAGGCGCGGATCGTGGTGGTGCGGTCAGTCAGCACGTTGACATCAACCGATTTAGGCAGACTTTTAATCAGCTCCGGCAGCATCTCGCGAATACTGTCGGCGGTGGCTATCACGTTAACCCCCGGCTGGCGCTGAATATTCAGCACGATGGCCGGTTGGCTATTGGCCCACGCCGCCAGTTTGTTATTTTCTGCGCCCTGCTCGATGGTAGCGATATCCTGCAAGCGAACTGGCGCGCCATTTTGGTAAGCAACAATCAGATTGCGGTAATCCTCAGCCGATTTCATCTGGTCATTAGCCGATAATGTCACCGAGCGGGTTGGCCCATCCAGACTGCCTTTCGCCGAATTGACGTTGGCATTACTGATGGCGGTGCGAATGGTTTCGCTGTCCAGCCCCAAGGCTGCAACGGCGGGGGCGTTCAGTTTCACCCGCACCGCCGGGCGCTGGCCGCCAGAGATAGTGACCAGGCCGACGCCGGTAACTTGCGAGATTTTCTGCGCGATACGGGTTTCCACCATATCTTCCACTTGCGTCATCGGAATAGCCGTGGAGGTCACCGCGAGCGTCAGGATCGGTGGATCGGCAGGATTCACTTTACTGTAAATCGGCGGATAAGGCAGGTCGGTTGGCAGCAGGTTAGTGGCGGCGTTAATGGCCGCTTGCACCTCTTGTTCTGCCACATCCAGCGGCAAAACCAGTTGGAATTGCAAGGTGATGACCGACGCGCCACCGGAGCTTTGTGACGCCATCTGTTTTAAGCCAGACATCTGGCCAAACTGACGTTCTAGTGGTGCGGTAATGGAGGAGGTCACCACATCCGGACTCGCGCCGGGATAGAGTGTGACCACCTGAATGGTGGGGTAATCCACCTCCGGCAGGGCGGAAACCGGTAAGGCGCGGTAACCGATAATCCCCGCCAGCAGGATGGCAATCATAAATAATGTCGTGGCAACTGGCCGCAGGATAAACAAGCGTGATGGCCCACCACCCGGTGTTGCAGGCATCGACTGCATCAGGATTTCTCCGTGGCGGTATCCGCAACGCGTTTTCTGCCTTTATGCGTTGTATTCTCCCCTTGTACCGGTTTTTCCACGCTGGCGCGTGGGGTAATGACGTCAACTTGTAACCCTTCCGTCAGGCGATCAATACCGTCGGTCACCACACGTTGACCGGCATCCAGCCCAGCGCTGATAACCACTTGTTTGCTATCCTGAATCCCAGTGGTAACCAAGTGCTTACTGACTTTGTTCTCGTCATTTAATGTCCAGACGAAGCTGCCTTCGTTGCCCATCTGTACCGCTGCGGTTGGTACCACCACAGCGTTTTGCAGTAAATCCACTTTAATGCGCGCATTGACAAATTGATTCGGGAACAGCACATCATCTTCATTATTGAAGCGAGCTTTTAGTTTGATGGTGCCGGTAGTGGTATCAATTTGGTTATCGAGGCTGAGTAGATAACCCTGTGCCAGTAGCTGTTTATTGGTGCGATCCCAGGCTTCAACCGGAACAGTCGTATTATTTTTTGCCGCATTTTTCTGCGCTTGCATAATGGCTGGGATATCACTTTCTGGCAGGGTAAAGACCACATCGACCGGATGTGTTTGAGTGATAACCACAATCGGAGTGGCGGTGCCGCTGGTAATGTAGTTACCGACATCCACTTGTTTAAGCCCGACTTTGCCGGAAATTGGCGCGGTAATACGGCTATAAGTCAGTTGCAGTTTGGCGCTATCGATAGCGCCCTGATCAGCTTTTACGCTACCTTCGCTTTGGCGAACCAGCGAGGCTTGGGTATCGAGTTCTTGTTGAGAAACTACGTTGGTTTTGATCAATTTCTGATAACGGGCTAAATCGCGACGCGCGTTATCCAGTGTGGCCTGATCTTTGGCTAACTGGCCCTGTGCTTGAGTGAGTAACACCTGATAAGGGCGTGGATCGATTTCCGCTAATAAGTCACCGGCATTGACCTGCTGGCCTTCGGTAAAGTGAATCGCCATTAACTGACCATCGACCCGACTGGTGACCGTCACGGTGTTGGCGGCAAGCACTGTGCCTAAACCGGTGAGATAACGTGGCACCGCTTGTTCGGTCGCGGTGGCGGCCTGCACTGGCGATATTGGCATATTACGCCGCCCCCCAGCGCGGGCGGAGCTGTTGCCACTCGCAATTTGTTGCGCGCCGGGCGCACTGTTCTGCGGGGTTGCACTGAAATGACGCCATATAAACACAGTAACAATAATCGCCACCGCTACCCCCAATAACACCAATAGGCGGGAAGTGCGTTTGGATTGAGCTTTCATGATGGCGGTGAGTCCCTTATATGTTCTGGTTAGCTGCACTGGAGTGCAATCAATTAGAATTTATACCCGATAGATTTCGAGGTGCAGCCAACACATCTGCATCATGAAAGAGGTCGAGTATAGATATGTTACTAGTTTAACGGGCATTGAGCGGATAAAAATGGAGGAAATATGAAAGTATTGTCAGGGGCTGGGGAGCGGAGCTTACAATGTTGACATTCAAAACTGTTTCGGGTGGTTGATACTCGTTCATTTATCACTTTACCTCTGCGGCTTGACTCGGTTGAGGCTACAGGGTTCATATGAACACAGTACGATTCTCAACCGAAGCCTGACCGAACCTCCATACCACTACTCATAAGTCATAGTAAATGTCACACTGGCATTAGCGCTGCCAGGGGTGACTTTAGTGTCGGTTTGATAATAGCGCGCGGTGATATTTATAGTTTGCTCTAAATCCTTACTGCCGGCCATCGAGGTACCCATTTCTTGGGAACTGCCCAATACGATAGGGGCTCTATTTTTACCTGCTAGCAACTGTACGCCGATACCCGTGGCGACACCGGGTTCTTGAGTCAGTTTAATCACCCCCGGAACACCGGTGCTGGTCTCGTTAACTTTCAAACTATATTTGGTTTTCGGGTTACAAGATAAAATAATCGGCTGGGTTATTTCTTGTCCGGTGTTACCAATCCCCTTAAAAGTATTTTGCTGATGTTCACCTAAATTAAAATTGAGATTGGGTGTATTTAGCGTGCAGCCATTTTTATTGACTATCCCTGAGGCCGCGTCAAGTATACCGGGCAGATTTTTGGCGTTGCCAGGGCCATCGTTTTCCAGATAATACTTAATATAACCTTGGGGAATATTAATAGGGCCAAATTCTTGTATGGCTGCAGTCTTAAAAAAGCTTCTTCGAATAACAAAATGAACCCGCTGAACCTTGGGGGTAGGATTGATAGTACAGACTATCTTTGTTGCATCCAACATTGTGCAGACACCTGGGTTGCCAGTTACTTCAAATTTAATACCTACGCCGGCTAAGTTAGTATCAAATGCTTCAGGATAAGCGGCATTAATGCGAGCCGCCGGATCCATTTCAAAAACGAGTCTTCCAAAATTTTGTTGGGGATTGGCAAGTGAGCAATCCAGTCGGATACCTCGCGCATACATATTTTTCGAGGTACCAGGGAGATCAGTGCTATAGATGGTAATAGGGGTTAGTCTTACTTCAGTCGGTTTAAGTTTATCAATATCACATTGGATATTGGCATAACTGATGGTAGGCATAAACCCATATATAATAACTAATAATAAAATTAGCTGGCCGGTAAGGGAATGTTTTGGGATTTTCATCCAGTTATCCATTAAATATCATCTTCTGTTGTGCTCAGTAGCGCCGCGCAAATTAACCTTCATGACTCAGATGACTATTATTCACAATAATGGCCGTTGCCACTGGCGAAATACCACCGAAGTCACTGATGGCCTGCCAGCTTACCGAACCAGAGTTACCCGCAGGCAGCGGAAGCGTTAGTGTGCTTTTTGCTGCAATCATGCTGACACTTTTAATCTCATTGCCACCTACTTTCAGGCTATGGAAAGAGATGCGATACGCGCTCGGGTTGCTGACCTGCAACTGATTACCGTGACGTGAGAAAGTCAGTGTTTTATAAGCATTAGCCAGTGTATTAGGCAGTTCGGCCAAACGGTAAAGTTGAGTGACACGCTGTTTAATAGTCATAAACAGTGGGGTACTTTCATCGGCTAATACATTCGCTTGAGCAGAATGTATCGCACCGTTTAAACAGGCAATAAATAATAGCGGTTTAAACCACCACATAAAAAATTCTCTTGGCATAACGTTTATTACTTCCAGTTAATCTAACAGTTATATAATTAAACGGAATATTTATGTTGCGGAATTAAGCTGCGGTCAGAGAAAGTATAAATTGGATAAAATGGCCGTGGTTTATGACTTTCTGGGAAAACCCTATTCTGACTATTGACAACGGCCGCTACGGTGGCAGTGAAGTTAACTCACTGCCACCACCATTTTCTTTGTTATTGATAAGTCATGGTAAATGTGGCGGTAGCATTGGCGGTGCCAGGGGTGACTTTATTTTCGGTCTGATAATAGCGAGCGGTGATATCGATGGTTTCTTGTGAGTTACCATTTTTTGACGTGCCAACTTCCATAGGGTTGCCTATTTCTACTGGCTTACCGTTGGCTATTAATTGCACTCCCACTCCGGTAGCACTTGAACCTGAGTCTAATTCAATTACGCCCTTATTAGGATACTTACTTGGACTTGTAACGTGAAATGAATATTTAGTATCGGGATCGCAGGTTAATTTTATTTTTTCTGTTAGTCCATTACCTTTTGGGCCGATGCCAGTGAAATTAACTTGTTGTTGTTTCCCTAAATTAAAATTGATATCTGGGGTGTCAAGGGTGCAGCTATTAGCTAATAAAGAAAGTCCAGTCGAAATAACTTCGATGTTTGGAATTGTTTGGGCTGTGCCTTGGCCTTGAGTTTCCATGTAGTAAGTGTAATTGAATGTAGGGAGATCACTAATCAAACCGGTAGAAAATTTACTATCTAAAATAACAAGAGTTGTGGTGAAATTTATAGCCTCCCATTCATTCTGATTGCCCTTCTTAGTCATTAGCCCCCCAGTAGGTATCTTACATCTATATTCTACGCCATTATCAGTAGGAGTTTCATGTCCGTCACTACAGGCAGTCTTATTTTGCTTTAGATCAAAGTTAACTTTTATGCCAACGCCATTAAGATTTGTTGTGTAAGTATTCGGGCGGCCAGGGATTGATGGTTTGTTCGCGTTAATTTTTACGACTAGTTCTCTATCGTTTCCATTTATGTACTTACTTACCATTATATTACAACCTACATATTTAGTGTTGCGTCCTATTTCTTGCTCTTTATTTTTCATTCCTCCATTATTTATTCTTATTGATTTTACGTCTACTTTATTGTTTCCGTTAAATATACAGCTAGTCGACTTTACAGCTGCATTTGTTACTGTCGGAATAAATAACAATATACATAATAACATTAGTTTATTCATGGTGGGTTTATTTTCATTTTCCATAAGTTTGAAAGTAAACATAATATCCTGTTAAGTGAATAAGAAGACGCAGCGGGTTAATTACTATTAACCCGTCATCCTAAGTTTATTTTACCGACAAACCGCATCCAATATGCGCACTGCCGAGGTGGTATTGGTATCCGCTGCCGGTAAGGTAAATGCGGTGCTACACTGCTGCTTATCCTGATTGCCCCATTGCACCTGCAAATTGCCGTTATCCGGCACGCCGCTGAGATACACCTGACCGTCATCACCGACGATACTGCTATTGGTGCTGTCTGCTGCATCATCCTGCAAGCTGGCCATTGCGCCGAATGGCACTGGCTTGCCCTGATAACTGAGGTTAATCAGCACCCGGCTGCCCAGGCGCGGCGTAAAGTTAGCCAGCACCACCGCGCCGCGGGTGGGTACCACGTTTTGGCTGGTGATATCCATATCGATATTGTCACCCATACTTTGGGTATCCAGCGCCACGCTGTTTTGGCGATAAGGGGTGGCATACGGCACCACTGCATAGCCACGCCAGTCGGTTTTCACCCCGCGGCCATTGCCGACGCCAACGCCCTTGGCTCCGGGCGCGCGTACCAACACCAAGGTATCGCTCTGAGATTGTGACAAGGTAACGCCGTAAGGGTGCGCCAGCACACCACCGCTCAGGCCATAGTTCAACTGACGGCTGTTCGCACTGTAGCTATAACCGGCATTTAACTGGCCGTAAGCCGCGCTATAACTGCTGCTTAGGCTACCGCTGTTGCCACCGCCACGATTGGCGCGACTTTGTTGCAGACTGTAGCTCAAGTTATTATCGATCGCACTGCCACTCAGCCCCAACTGCTGGCTGGTTGTGCCGCCTTTATTGTTGTTAATACTGTAGTTGGCCCAACTATTAGGCAGCCATTTGCTCAACGGAATATTGACACTCAGGCTGGTACGCTGATCGTTTTGCTGCTGGCCCGGCGTCTGACTATAGCTGTAATTCAACCCATAATTGATACCGTGAATATTTACGTTGTAGCCCAGTGTGGCATTGCGTTCGTAGCCTTTGCGCTGCCAGTAATCCTGCTGATAAGCGGAAAGATACAGGCTGCCAAAGTCACTCAGTGACTGGCTGATATGAAACTGGGTACGGCTGCGCTTGTTGTTACGCACCTGAGAGTTGTTGCGCCCCAGCGAGTTAATGCTGCCCACGCCGGTCAGTTGGTTAGCTTCGCTGAAATCATAAAAACCCTCGGTGGAGTAGCGGTGGCTACCGAGCGAGAAGTTCGTGCCGGTTTCACTAAAACTTTTGGCATATTGCAGGCGGTAAGATTGCCCCTGACGGGTTGTTTGATCGGTAAAGGTGGTTTTGGCTTGGGTCACATCCATTGATACTGACCCCACACGGCCTAAGCCAATTCCCACGCCTAGCGCCCCGGCCTGATAATCAGACGAGATCAATAAGCCGTTATACAGGGTAAAGCTGTACGGCATACCGTAGGCCAGCGAGGTCTGGGCAAAGTGCGGCGTAGGGCTGCCGTTACCGCCACCACGGTATTGACCGGCGCTCAGGGAATATTTTAGGCTGCCCTCGCGCTGCATAATGGGCGCGGCAGCAAATGCCTGTTTAAAACTGCGTTCGCTGCCATCGGCCTCTTTGATGGTCACCTCCAGATCACCACTGGAAGCCGTGGGGAATAGGTCGTTAATGGCGAAAGCCCCCGGTGGCACGTAGGTTTGGTAAATCACATTATTATTCTGACGAATGGTGACCTGCGCGTTGCTGTCGGCAATACCGCGTATGACCGGGGCAAAACCTCGCAGGCTGTCGGGCAACATACTGTCATCGGATTCCAACAGCGCGCCACGGAATGGCACGCCACTCAGAATATCGCCGGGGGTGTAGCTGTCACCCAGGGTCAGTTGCCCTTTGATGGCGTGAATATCGCGCTGTAAGGTATTGGTAATGTTATTCCACTCTGCTTCACCATTGCTGCTTTGGCTGTAAGTGGAATAGTTGCGCAAGCGCCACGGCCCCCAGTTCAGCCCGCTGCGCAGGTTGAGGAAATGGCTGCTATTGCTGCCCGGCTGGTTATCCTGCCAGCTATTGGCACCGCTCAGGTTGTAGTTGACCATCAACGCGGGGATACCTTGATCCCACTGTTTCGGGTCAATATAGCCGCGTGCCTGACTGTTCAGCGCCGCCTGCGGAATGCTTAAATCCAGCCGCTGGTGATTAATATCAAAACTGCTGCTGGCGGCTGGGATAAATTCGCTCAATTGCGTCAGTGGCACATCTACAGGCTGCTGTTGCAAGGCGGGAAAGGCGGCCACTTTCACCCCTAAATCGGCCAGTTGCTGTGGGGTGATTTCGGCCAGTAAGCTGCCGTTAGCGGCAATGAAATTGACGTCGCGTGTCTCTATCTGCTGGCCGTTAAGGTAAATATCCACCCGATAGGTGCCGGGCAACTGCGCGCCGGATTGCGAAAACACACTGAGATCAATCGCCGCATAACTGGCGTCTTTAATTTCTAATGAACCGGGATGGAAGTAATCCTCAGCCCAGGCGGGGGCCGACAACGCGGTTAACCCTAGCGCCAACTGAATCGCCAGCCTTAAAGCCCGCCGGTTGGGCGGTAAAGCAGAATGTCGCTGTGTCATGGTAGTCATCCGGGGTTATAAGCTGGCAGTGGCAACATCGGAAGTGCCGCCAAAATCATTAATCGCCTGCCAGCTCACCGAACCGGACGCGCCCGCAGGAATATCAACCGTCAAGGTGCCTTGTGGGGCCACCATCAGCGCGCCTTTGATTTCACTGCTACCCACTTTTAGGGTATGGAAGGAGACGTGATAGGCAGTGGGGTTACTCACCTGCAACTGCTTGCCGTGGCGTGAGAAGCGCAGCGCTTTGTAGGCATCAGCGGCGTTACCCGCTAGCCCTGCTGGGCGGTAAAATAATTTGATGCGATTTTTAATCGAGATAAATAGCTGGTTGCCATCGCCTTTTTTACTGGCGGGAATGGTTTTGACATTCAGCCAATACACCGATTCGCGGTCTTGCGGCAAATTTCTGCCAGCTAATAAAATACGCAGGTTGCTTTCCTGCCCACCATCTAAACGGAATAATGGCGGGGTGATGATAAAGGGTGCTTTGTTATTATTGGAGGCCTCGATATTATCGACCCAGCTTTGAATTAAATAAGGGGTATTTTTATCCTGATTGTTAACGGATAAAGTGGCTTCTTTTTTTGCACCATCATAAATAATACGGGTGCCGCCGACCGAAATACCGGCCTGCGCCGTGTTTACCGCGCCGGATAATAGTAAAATTAACGATAGTGATTTGAACCACGGCATGAAAATTCTCTCTCTAATACAAGTGTGTTATTACCGCGATAGCAATAATGAAAATAAAATCACGCCCCGCGCAATAACCGCACGGGGTAGTGAAGGTATAACTCATAAATCAGTCATAAAAGGATTGCCGCTAAGGGCTGCTAACTTTATTCCTGTAGAAGGGATTAGTTATATGTAATCTCATAGCCCAATGCGGCAGTTAAATCACCGGCCTTGACGTCTGCTCGAGGTTTGGTTGTCTTATATTTTAATTTATAATCAAAAGTGGCATTACCATTAGTAATTGCTTGAGTGTCAGTTGAGCCAATGGTATATGCCGAGCCTTTTTTAAGTATATTCAGCACGATGGTCTCATTTTTTTTGCCACTGTCTTGCAGTTCGATATCAGCACCGCTTGCAGTACCAGTGAATTTAATTTCAGCATTTTTGGCACCGGTTGGACAACTCGTTAATTTAATTTCAAAAGATGCTTCTTTGTCAATTGGACCTGCACTCACGGGGATATCATTCCCAAAGATATTAGGCATGGTAAGTGAATGCGTAGTACCAGCGACACCACTATTAATTGCAACCTCACAAGGTGTCGCTGTGACTGAACCGGTAATATTAATATTGCCGGTTGCTGCATTCGCCGCAGAGGTAAACACAGATGCTGCCAGTAAAGAGGTGACAATCAGTTTCTTTTTCATAGTGATATTCATAATAAATCTCCAACCCGAAATAGTTCGCGGTAGTTAATGGTAATGTTTAATTATTAAGTTATTTGGCCCCAATGGCCGATTTTGCAATGAAAGGTGTTTGTCGCCATCTCATCTTGGCAGCTAATATAGTGACCTGAAATATAAAAATAAATGGAAATGCTTTGGAATTAATGTTGGGTAATAGAGGGTGGAATTCACTAAGGCGGGTCAGTTTATTAGTTATGTTGGAAATTCTCCTTAATATAGTGATTAAGACGGAATTGTTATGATTATTTTTATTGGAATTGTTTGGAAGTAGGCTTATTTAGTTTGTTGTAAGTGGTTTGAAAGTGATTGGGAATGAATTTTTGGGAGAGGGGGATTAATTGGGGGAATAGGGGAATAGGGGGATTGGTTCGGTTGTTAGAGCAACTGAGTTAACTTAACCTCCGATGAACCAACCGCCAAAGGGGGCAGCGGCCCCCTTGTGGAATCCCGCGCTTGCGCACGTATCGCCTGCCCACTGCGTGGGTTCCCTCGATTCATCATTTCGCTGGCGGGACGGCTTTATGCGGGTCCCTCCGCGTGACGCCTAAATCCGCCGTCCATGGCGGATTTCCCTTGCTCCATTCTTCACTCGGCGGCTCAAATGTGCTTTTAAACTTCAAAACCTAAAAATCATGGTTTTGATGTTGAGCGCAATCAGGAATATTACCGACAAAGACGATGGCCCGAGTGAGCCGCCATGGACGGCGGCGAAAAGCGCGCTGGAGCAGGAAGCGACTCGCGCTGGCTCGATAAGGCCAACGGCTGCCGGAGGGGACTGCGAATAGCAGTAATATTTCGCGCAAGCCGCAGGTGCAGGAGGGCCGGCTTGCCCTCCTGCTCGGTTGAGGCCGCAGAGGTAAAGTGATCACTGAACGACTATCAACCGAAAGATGATCCGGTCTGCTCTAACAACCGAATCGATCACTGATAATCAATCACCAATTACCACCATCAATATCAATATCACCGATATAGCGTCTGCGCCCACCTCGCTAACCCGGCGGTAACTGAGCCGAAATCATTGCCGCCCACTAATGGGATTCCCGGTAACTGCTGCTGCAAGGCCGCGCGTAGTAACGGTGAACGCGCGCTGCCGCCGGTCAGGTAAATCACATCTGGCGTGATATGACTGGTAGAAAGCGCCAGACTGACTTGCTCCTGGATGCGTTGCAGTGGTTGAGTGATAGCCTCTGCCAGTTGTTGTTGGCTGATGGTCTGGCCCAATTCTGGTTCAACAAAGCTCAGTGCTGCCGCCACTTGTGCCTGTTCGGACAGCACAATTTTGCTCTCTTCTGCGGCCCGCACTAAGCGGTAACTCAAACGCTGCTGATAGACTTTCAACAGGCGTTCAACTTGTTGTGGATTGGCCGCATCACGAATCAAATCGCGCAGGAAGCGGCCATTGACGCTGCTATAGAAATCGCTCTGAGCCGGAACATCGTTGGTGGCAACCGCATTCCAGTATGGCAGCGATGGCATCGCAATGCCTTTTTCAGTCTCGCCCCCCATGCCGAATAGCGGCATCAGTTGCTTAAACGCCAGCATGATATCCAGATCATTCCCACCGACGCGACAACCACTGTGGCCCAATAAACTTTGCTGGCGATCAGCCAAACCCTGCCATTTTGGCCCCATCAGTAGCACTGAACAGTCAGTGGTTCCGCCGCCGATATCCACCACTAGCACAGTTTTTTCTTCTGTTAGTGTGGCTTCAAAATCCAGCCCGGCAGCCACTGGCTCAAACTGAAAGGCGATATCGCGAAAACCCGCGCGTTGGGCGGCGCGCAGTAAGATCCCTTCCGCCTGACGGTTGGCGTCTTCACCGCCAGAACCCTGGAAGTTCACCGGGCGGCCAATCACCGTCTGGCTGATGTCGGCGGCCAGCACCGATTCTGCCTGACGTTTGATATGGAACATCATGGCGCAGACCAAATCTTCAAACAACGCCAGTTGCTGTGGTTTTAGGCCATTGGCACCCAAGAAGGATTTGGGCGATTTTACAAAGTAAACGTCTTCGGGATCTTCGATATAGTGGGCGAGGGCTGACAGGCCGAATGTCAGGCTGTCGGCAGCCACAGGAATGTCTTCTTCACGATTGAATGCAATGGCCCGGCGTAATAATTGCTGGTTTTCGTCACTGCCGGTCGGCACCTGCCAGTGGCGGTGCAGGCACTCACTCACCGCTTCCCGTGTTGGCGCGCACAGCATGGAGGGCAAGTAGACGTCGTTATTTTCCAGCGTTAGCAATTCGGGAGCATCATCCCGCATCACGGCAACCGAGCAGTTGGCTGTGCCGTAGTCAAATCCAATGAACATAATTGCTCCCCAGGCCAAATAAAGGGGTGCGACTTTACCCGAGAGTGAGCAGCGGGGCAATGTTCATGTCAATGATTTTTTAATGGGGGCGGTGAGGGTAACATTATGAGCGGGTTATTTGACGGAAAAATAGCCGCTGTTGAGTAAGTCACGTAGGGGGATTGCGGGGCCAATAGTTTCACCATCTGCCAGTGCTACATCGAGACTGATCAATTTAGTGAGCGTCAGCGGTAAGTCTGCCGGGCCTGCAATCGTGCCGATACTGGCGCGTTGAGCGGTGCCATTGATAATTGAAATCAATACTTCATCCATTTGATTAGTATGAATGTTAGTAATTAGCTCGCTGTTAAATTTTAAATAATCAATGGTATGAGCGGTCAGTAGGTCAAAATCATTCAGGTTATGGCCGAACTCTTTAATAATTAACTTACAACCCAGTTGTTGTAGCTTGGCGAGGAAATTACCCACCACCAGCGGGTATTGCAGTAGTGTTGATTCATCAACTATCCAGTACAGACTTTGCGGCGTTAACTGCGTTTGTTGTACCCGTGTCAGCAATGATTGGCGGAATTCCTCTTTGAGCAGCGCCACTTCAGACAACGGGATAGCCAGTGCTAACCCTTTGCGATTAATGGCTTTGGCCTGCGTCAGCAGCAACTGTTCACAAACCCAGCTATCTACCCGCGGTAATAAACCGTACAGCAGCGCAGCCTCTTCAAAGGCGGCCTGGCTAATGAACATATCATCTGAGCGCGTAACTTCGACACTGACCTGATAGAAGCAGACTGACAGCGGGGTTTTAGGCGGCGCGGTGGGTGCCATCAGCAGTGACAGTTGGTTATTATTGATAATGCTTTCTATATTTTCGAGGCTAGGTAATTGGTGCTGGCGTGCCAGTAACTGTTTTTGCTGTGGCTGATACAAATAAACCTGGCCACGACCACTGCGTTTGGCGGTATAACAGGCGATATCTGCCTGAGCCATAATTTCACTGCGCTGATTATTACTGCTGCTGATTTGTGTCACACCCGCGCTGGCACCAATGCGGTACAGCTTATCTTCCCAATAGAAATGATAGCCATTGATTATGGAAACCAAGCTTTGGGTAATGGCTTTAGCATGGGGCAGGGTGCAATTAAGCATCAGCAGACCGAACTCATCCCCCCCTAAGCGTGCCACACAATCACTGCTACGTAAGTGCTGTCGCATCAACTGACTCAGCTCTTTCAGTAAGGCATCTCCGGCGGGGTGGCCGGCGGTGTCGTTAATGGTTTTAAAATGGTCGAGATCGAGGAATGCCAATGCATGTTGCTGATCGAGGTCGGAAGCTTTCTGAATGGCTGCTTTGAGTCTGATCTCAAAATCAGCGCGATTAGGCAGGCCGGTCAAATTATCATGCAATGCGCTGTGACTGAGTTTACGCATCATGGCGCGTGACTCGCCGACATCCTGGAACACCAAAACAGCACCAACAATATGCCCTTCCAGCGTTTTTAGCGGTGCGACCGACTCTTGAATATCATAATACTGCCCGTCGCGGTGATGTAATACCATCGATGCATTCAGTGAGGAGAATGGGCGGTTAGTCAAACAATGCTCAATGGGATTGCTAATTTCTGGCCCGTCGACCCCGTTGGTCAATTTGACAATTTCACTGATGGGCTGGCCCAGCGCGATAGTATTCGCCCAACCGGTCATCTTCTCGGCGACCGGGTTCATAAAGGTGATGTTCATATCCTGATCCGTACAAACTACGGCTTCACCGATAGAATCCAGCGTGATGTGCAACCGCTCTTTTTCTTCGTGCAGCTCTTCGGTCAGATTGCGCAGCTCAGTCATATCCAGCGTGGTACCAATTAAACGCAGGATATCGCCATTTTTATCGCAAATCATATTGGCCTGGTTGCGCAGATGGAGGATCTCACCGTTGGGCAATAACAAACGGAACTCAAGACGGTAAGGTTTACGTTGATTGAGAGCGGCACTGTATTCACGGTTCACCCGATTGAGATCTTCCGGATGAATGTGTCGACGCCAGACATTGTCATCAACCGGGGTATTAAGCGGAATATGATAAAGTTCATACATCCGCTTATCCCAACTGATAGTCTGCTTTTTGACATCTAACTCCCAGATACCAATACCGCCAGCTTCATTAGCTAGCGTGATGCGTTCCATCAGGCGGCGGTTAATGATTTCCGTTCTTTTCAAATCATTAATATCTTCCACCTGCGCGATGTAATAGAGCGGCTGTTGTTCATGGTCACGCACCACACTGACCACCAATAAAGCCCACACCACGTCGCCATCACTGCGAATATAGCGCTTTTCCATCGAATAACTGGGAATAACGCCATGATACAAATCATCCAATAATTTCAGATCAGCGCAGAGATCATCCGGGTGGGTGATTTGCTGAAAATTCAGAGTAAGTAAGGTTTCCTGGTTGTAGCCCAGCAGCTTACATAAGGCCTTATTGACCTGCATCCATTGGCCTTCTGGCGAAACCAGCGCCATACCAATAGCCGAATATTCCATCGCATTACGAAAACGGTTTTCGCTTTCGATGATATGCTCTTTTTCCATACGAAAAGAGTGCATAACCATCGCCATCGCGTGTGGTGGTATCAGTACCATCAATAATGGAATAAAGGAAAATGCCTGTACCGAGAGCTTAGTATCGCCAGGTAGAACGAACAGATTGAAATTGATCATCATTGCAATCATTAATGTGGCGAAAAAACAGATGGTAAATGTTTCAAAACGCGGCAAGCGTATTGCGACCCAAATCTGCGCCATAATGATAAATGTGAAAGGGAAAGGCAGATAAACCAGCCCGATATAACAGGCGGCCAGTGACACTATCAACATCAAAATCATGTTGAACAGGGCCTTGGACTTGGTAGCAACATTGAAGTAGCCACGGCGATAAAGCAACCCTACCGGCCCTAGTGCCAGCATACCGATGGCTTCGGACATAAACCATACAGTAAACACCTGGATAAACTCGCCACTTTGCGGTGCCAGATACCAGGCTGCTGCCAACCCACTGAGCAGCGGAACAATAATAACGGTACAAACCGAGAATTTGAGCCAACTGAACAAATTGTTGAGAGGATCTTTAGGGTGCAGCAGCTTGCGCAGGAGCCAGGCTCCTACGGTAGATTCGGCCAGATTGATCAGCGTAAGTGGAACCGGGAACCCACTGACGCCGTATAAGATAAAATTGGCCGCAATGATACATAACCCCGCCATCAAGAGTTGTAGCGGCCAATAGCGCGAGGGATGATGGAATAATGCCACCATCAGGATCGCGGTTGGGAACCACAGGGGGGCCAGATTTTCAGATTGCTCAGAAAGGCGGATACAAAAGAGTGCCAGCAAAAACACCACTATGCTGATGATAGTGATGTGTAAAATGGTTCTATTGTCAGGTGCCGATTTTTCGGATGCGCTAAGATCCATATTACGCCTTCTTTTTGCCCGCCAACCACTCAGTTTCCGCTGAAGAAACCTACCACGTTAAAAATCATACAATATTCAAAAAACGCCCGTATTCAAAAGTTTAGTATAGAAAAACGAGGTTGATAACTATTCATTTATTATCATAATCACGGCACTAAGAATAGGGTGGCCAGCCCCAGGAAGATGAAGAACCCACCGGTATCTGTGATAGCGGTGATCATCACACTGGAACCTATTGCCGGATCACGGCCTAAACGGGCCATTGTCATCGGGATGATAACCCCCATCAGCGCCGCCATTAATAGGTTAAGCATCATCGCCAGTGTCATGACGCCACCCATTGCCGGATCGCCATATAACAGATAAGTGACCACTCCCATAATGCCGCCCCAGACCAGGCCATTAATCAGCGCAACACCCAGCTCTCTTAGCATTAGGAAGGTGATATTACCCTGCTGAATGTGGTGTAACGCCAGCGCGCGCACAATCATGGTAATGGTCTGATTGCCGGTATTACCGCCGATTCCGGCGACAATGGGCATCAATGCGGCCAGTGCGACTAGCTGCGAGATGGTGTCTTCAAATAAGCCGATAACCCGTGATGCGACAAAGGCGGTACAAAGGTTGATTGCCAGCCACGACCAGCGGGTACGCACCGCACGGCCTACCGGGGAGAACACATCCTCTTCCGGGCTTAACCCCCCCATCCGGCGCAGGGTGGTATCGCTCTCTTCATTGACCACGTCAACTATCTCTTCGATGGTCAGGCGGCCCATCAGTTTACCTTTGGCATCAATCACCGCCGCACTGATTAAGTCATAACGTTCAAAGGCACCGGCGGCATCTTCCGCTTTTTGTTCTGGCTGGAAAGTGGTTGGGTTGCTCTCCATCACGTCAAACACCATCGCATTTGGTGAATTCAGTAGGATCGCGGTCAGTGGCAGTTCGCCAAGTAAGGTGTTCTTCTCGTCGATAACAAATATTTTATCGGTGGCATCAGGAATGTTTTTCCGATAACGCAAATAGCGTTGCACCGTGGCGAGAGTGACATCTGCCCGCACCGTGACCAGCTCGAAATCCATCATCTGGCCAACCGTGTCACGGCCATATTGGATAACTTCACGAACTCTGGCCCGTTGGTCTGGGTCCAATGAGGTGAGCAAGCGGCCCATCAGGTTACGTGGCAGATATTCAGCCAGATAAGCCTGCTCATCTACATGCAAGGTGCGCATGGCTTTTAACAGGTCTTTATCACTCATCTCTTTGATAAGCGAATCCCACACGGTTTCAGAGACTTCAACCAGGGTTTGACCACGTTTCTCGTTTTTGACTAACCGCCACAGTGCCAGCCGTTCGTCATGGGGCAAGGCTTCCAGTAAGTCGGCGAGGTCGGCTGCGTGCAGGTCATCAAGCAGATTTTTGATTTCAGAGGTTTGCGCTAACAACTGCTCATCACTGAGCTTTTCTCGTTCGGCCTGACGACCAAGAATACAGTCAACCAACTCTTTATTATTCAGTAATAAGGAAAGTATCCGGTTGCGTGTTTCGGCCAGTTTTTTAGCATTATTTTTAGCGGTTTTTTTAACCGCGGCAGAAAGTGACACCGGAATTATAGGCACTGGCATAGTGTGTCCTTGTATACCCTTTGTTCTTGAAGTTGCTGCCGTATTCGCTGCGCTCACTTACCCCAATAACTTAACTTTAGTCAGCTCATCGGGATTCATTTACTTGCTAACTTGCTGCACCATCAATGACTTCGGGTATATAGAGTAAGTATGGGCGAGTTTAGATAAAGTCTAGGGACTGAAATCAGTCTCATGCGGACCAGGAAGTTCACCGTCCACTGACAGCTCAACCCGCAGCGCTTCACGCCGCTCTTGATGATGAGAAATAGAGGCCATCCCGGCATATAACAAACGGCCAAACAGAATAAGAAAACTCACCAATAAGATGATTTTTGTGAGCTGTGTTGATGGCCTTCTTCTCATCATTTACCTTTGCCCTTCGTATTTGAAATTGCAGCGGCGCTAGCTGCCCTCACGCACCCGAATCACTGACGGGGGTCAGCTCATCGGGATTTGTTCACTTGCTGCCTTGGCTGCAATCCCAATAACTTTGGGTAAACCTGCGTCCTTGGCGTTGCCAGGGGGTTTATCTCAAATTAATGTTAGCTGTGCTGATTACTCTTTGGCTACAGTATCATCGGCCTCTTCTGGTGCTTCTTCAATAAGAAGCTTCCAGCCAACCACATCATCCCAATAAGCCTGTTCGCGTTCAAAATCCAGCTGAACCAGACTATTTTGCGCCAGATAACCGGCTGGGAAGCGTAATGTCCAGTGGCCGTCGTCGGTTATCAGACGCAAGCTTTCTGGTGTGGTGGTCGATTGGCGCTGATTATTCAGCAATGTGCTCAGACGTAATAACTGAATTAGCGGCAAATAGTATTTTTTCTTGAATAAGTTCAGACGCGGTAATTCGTCTAACTTGATCCCCTTACGGTGCATTCGCACCAGAGTCGCCAGCAGTAACTGCTGCTCCTGATTGAAGCCCGGTAAGTTGGTATTTTGCAGAATATAAGCGGAATGGCGGTGCATCCCGCTGTGATTAATGCTCAAACCGACTTCATGCAGCATCGCCGCCCATCGGAGTAAAGCTTCAAGCTGTGGTTGTACCAACTTGGTATTCTGCGCCAGCCACTGGGTATAGAGTTGTTCAGTGGTTTCCAGCACCCGGCGAGCTTGTTCCCTATCGATATTGTAATGCTCAGCCAGACTTTTGGCAGTGCGTTGACGGATATCCTGATGGCGGAAACGGCCTTCCATTTCGTATAGCACGCCTTCACGCAGGGCACCGTCAGATAAGCGTAGCTCTTTGACCGCTAATGCATCGAACACGCCGCATAGAATCGCCAAACCCGGTACAAATACCGATTGGCGATCCTCAGATAACCCCGGCAGGCTAAGGGCTGAGAAGTGTTTGAATTGCAGCACTTGTTCGACCAGCATTTCCAAGCGTTCCGGTGTGATCAGGCCGTCTTTCTCTCCCATCGCAATTAATACTTCGTAGGCCGCCTTAATGGTGCCGGATGCACCCAGGGCATACTGCCAGCCCTGAATCCGATATTGCCACGCCAGATTTTCCAGTTTTTGCGCGGCGGCGAGACGGGCGCGTTTGAAATTATTCTTACTGATTTCACCGAGCGGGAAGAACTGCTGGGCAAAACTGACACATCCCATGCGGCGGCTTTCAACCAACAGAGGCTCAAAGTCTTCGCCGATTACCAGTTCAGTTGAGCCACCACCGATATCGATCACCAACTTGCGGCCTTTCTCCGGCTGGGTGTGTTCTACGCCCATAAAGATCAGTCGTGCCTCTTCCTGACCGGAAATGATCTCGATTGGATAGGGGATAACCTCGACGGCGCGCTTAAGGAAGACTTCAGCGTTGGCGGCTTGTCGCAAGGAGTGAGTGCCGACAATACACACGTTATCTGGCGAGAAGCCTTGCAAGCGTTCGGCAAACAGCGCCAGACAAGCCAGCCCCCGCTCAATGGCTTCCTCACTGAGCATGTTATTCTGGTCTAAACCATCCGCCAGATGGACGCGTTGCTTTAGGCGGCCTAAAACCTGCAACGCACCGTTGACGACGCGAGCAATAACCATATGGAAGCTGTTAGATCCCAGGTCGATGGCCGCAATTTCCTGCGGTTTGGCGGTAGTCGAACTATTAGTCGTTAGCGGCATAGTTTTTTCTCAACGGCATGGCTTTTTATCAAAGGCATCGATGTAGCCTTACTGCTCTGGTTGTTCCAGCGCTTTTAAGTAATCATAGATGGCAGTCTGTGCACGTACTTTGCGCCTATTACCACGCGGTACATAACGATTACTCAGTTCTTTATCAATATAACGGGCTTTTACGGTATCGTTGAACAGCAGCTCTAAAATATCCAACACTCGCTGTTTCAATTTTGGGTCCAGCAGCGAAACTGCCACTTCTATGCGGTAATCAATATTACGGGTCATCCAGTCTGCGGATGAGAGGTAAACCAGTTTATCGCCTTTATTCTCAAATACATATACCCGATCATGCTCAAGAAAACGGTCAACGATACTGGTCACCTGGATGTTATCGCTAATTCCTGGCATATTCGGAATAAGTGAACACATGCCACGCACCAGCAAGCGGATTCTTACCCCCGCGCTGGAGGCGCTATATAACCTATCTACCAGACCTTTATCCACTAAATTATTTATTTTCAGGGTAATTCCGGCGCTTTCACCGGCCTGAGCATGAATAATCTCTTGATCAATCAACTGATACAGCATTAAACGCGAGTTCTGCGGTGACACCATCAAGTTATCAAATTTGACCGGGCGATAAGGATTTTCAATAAAGTTAAATACCCGCCGCACTTCATTGGTGATACGGGCATCTGCCGTTAGTAATGAATAGTCGGTATAGGTTCGGGCTGTTTTTTCGTTAAAGTTACCGGTGCCGATATGGGCATAACGCACGATTTCCTCGCCTTCAAGACGAGATATTAGGAATAGTTTGGCATGAATTTTCAGGCCCGGTGCGGAGAAAATAACGTGAACACCGGCGGCGGTCAGGCTTTTTGCCCAATGGATATTGGCCTCTTCATCGAAACGTGCCTGTAATTCCACCACCACGGTCACTTTTTTGCCGTTATGGGCGGCATGAATCATCGATTCGATAATGCGTGAATCTTTGGCAACGCGGTAAATATTGATTTTAATCGCCAGCACGCTGGGATCGAACGATGCCTGACGCAGTAATTCCAGTACGTGTTCAAAGGTGTGATACGGATAATAAAGCAGCACATCTTGTTCACGAATAGCATCAAAACCGTTGCGGAATTTATCAAACCAGACATGACGTAAGCGCGGCATTGGCCGATTGACCAGATTGCTTTTGCCAACATTGGGGAAGTTGATAAAGTCTTTGAAATTATGGTAGCGGCCACCGGCGATAACTGAGTCATCGTTAGAAATACCCAATTTATTACGCAGCAACTCTACCATTTCATCCGGCATATCGCGCTGATAAACAAAGCGCACCGGTTCTGCGGTCAGGCGCTGTTTCAGGCTCGATGACATCAATTCCAGCAAGCTGGATTCCATCTCGGTAACCAAATCATATTCGGCATCACGGGTCATTTTCATTGAATACGCATTCAGCGCATCGTAGTCAAAGAAACCTTTGAATATCTCATGAAGGCAATAGCGCAATATATTATCTAATAATATCATTGGCTTGCGACGGCGCGGGGCTTCTGGCGGTAAATTGACAAAACGTGGTACTTTATCTGATGGAATTTCCAGCAGGGCATAGGCGATTTCCTGACCGCGAATGATTTCCACCGCCAGATAGGTGTAATCGTCTTTTAGGAATTGCACCAGATTGGTGTCATGGTTAATCAGAATAGGCGTAATGTGCTGACGCAGATGCTGCTTAAAATATTGCTTTAACCAGAGTTGCTGATTCTCGGAAATTTGCCGCTCATTAATCAGGAAAATCTGATTACGCGCCATCTCCAGTAACAGGTCATTATAAAGTCCGTCGAATTCTTGATCTGCTTTCACCACTTTGCTTTGGATTTTTTTCAGCAAATGGCGAGAGGTCAAGGCAGAGCCTTGCTCTTCGCTAATAAGAATGCGCCGCTTCAGGTCGGCAAAACGGACTTTGTAAAATTCGTCGAGATTATTGGAGTAAATGCCAAGAAATCGCATCCGCTCGATAAGTGGATTGCTCTTATCCGCCGCTTCCTGCAATACCCGTTCATTAAAAGATAACCAACTGAGTTCTTTTTCGGTGTAGAGCTTTTCCTGACCCATTGCCACTCCAGTAAGATTATTGTGGGAGTATTTAGTGTCCATAATCATTATTGCGAAAGATTGACAAGAAAGTCCAACAGATATCATTAGTTAACTTTCAGCGACATTGTCATGCAAACGCCACAAAACTGACATAAAATGCTCGGTCATCTGGCCATACATTGATTAGATGTGACGACAACAACAGATGAATGGCATGGGGTAACAGAAAGTTATGCAGCAAGCAGGCGTTGTAACACAATCAGGGAGAGATAAGCGCCGGGCTGTCATTGAACGTTTGGTGCGCATGATGGTAACCGGCAGCGGTGTGTTAGTTTTGCTGACGCTGATGCTGATTTTCGTCTATCTATTGTATGCCGTATTGCCGTTGTTCAAACCTGTCACTATCAGTCTACATAATCAGTTTGCGGTTAATCGTAGTGCATCCACGCTTGCCTTGGGTTTGGATTCTCAAGGAGATATGGCTTATCGCATTGATACGAAAGGGAAAGGCTATTTTATTCGCCTCAACGCTCAAGGCGATGAACCCGCAGGCAGCCTAATAAGCGAACAGGTCTTGTCGCTGACACCTGCCTCCATTAGTCGCGCCGCAGGTGAGCAATCTTTGTACGGCCTTGGTTTGAGTCATGGCCGCTTGGTGCTGCTGCAACCTGATTTTTCGTCGTCGCTACCACGCTGGCAGTTCCCGTTGGGTACCCAACCGCGCCTTTTCGATGCCAAAGGCCAGAATTTGCAGCATCTGGTGCTGGCGGAACCTCAATCTCAGCACTTTATTGTGGCAGCCATCACTGACGATAACCGCTTGTTAGTTGGGAAATTTACGGCCCAGGGCCAGCAGGTGACAGAACTGACTGATGTGCCCAAAACGGTTGACCAACTGGCACTGTCGCCGGATGGCCGTTTGCTTTATCTGTTATCCGGCCAGCAACTTTATATCTATCAATATCGTATTGATCAATCAAATGCTGACCAATCCGCCCCGGAGCTGAAGCTGCGTGAAGTCGTGGCGCTGGTGGAAGATAAACATGCATCTGATGGGCCACTGAGCATCGCATTATTGGCGGGTGGGAAATCGTTATTGGTGCAATCCGCTAATGGGGGATTAACCCAGTGGTTCGATGTACGCAAGCCTGACGATGGGCCGTTTCATCTTACGCGTATTCGTAGCTTTAACCCCGCAGAGAAGGGCTTACTCACCACCGAAAATGCCCGGCGGGTATTTGCCTCTTTGTTGCCACAAGGTGAAATGTCACTCTTCTCCAGCACTCAGTCAGCGCCGTTGCTGCAACATAAACTGCCCGAGGGTATTCGTCAGGCGGCATTTTCGCCGTGGGGCGATAAGTTGCTGGTAGAGAATGCGGCGGGGTGGTCTGCTTATCAGTTAGATAACCGCTATCCGGACATCAGTTGGCGTAGTTTGTGGCAACGAGTGTGGTATGAGAACTACCCAGAGCCGGATTATGTCTGGCAATCTAGCTCGGCACAAGATAGCTATCAGGCCAAACTCAGCCTGGTGCCCATCATCTTCGGCACTTTAAAAGCGGCGATTTATGCCATGTTGTTTGCCGTTCCGTTGGCACTGGCTGGGGCGGTTTATACCGCTTACTTTATGTCCGCCGGGTTGCGCCGTGTGGTCAAACCGACCATAGAGATGATGGGGGCATTCCCTACCGTGGTTATCGGTTTGATTGCCGGCATTTGGCTGGCTCCAGTGATTGAGCGTTATTTGGCGGGTATTTTGCTGTTACCGCCGTTGTTGGCCGCCGCGATTTTGTTGTGCGGTTGGGGCAGCACCCGTTTGTCAGATATCGCCCAGTGGCGGCTATCTGCGGGCTGGAATGTGATTGTGCTATTACCGGTTATCGTATTGACCGGCTGGCTGGCCTTGTGGCTGGGGCCGCATCTGGCTGGGTGGACGTTGGGCTTACCGTTACATGAATGGTTGGGCGATAATTATGACCAGCGCAATGCTTTGGTGGTGGGCATTGCGATGGGTTTTGCGCTAATTCCAATCATTTTCTCACTGGCAGAAGACGCGCTGTTTAGCGTACCCCCCTCATTGAGTCAGGGTTCACTGGCGCTAGGAGCTACTCCGTGGCAGACCTTGACGCGGGTGGTTTTGCCGTCGGCCTATGCCGGTATTTTCTCCGCGTTGATGATAGGTTTTGGCCGTGCAGTAGGGGAAACCATGATTGTGCTGATGGCGACCGGCAATACGCCAATTATCGATGGCAGTATTTTTCAAGGGCTGCGGGCAATGGCGGCTAATATTGCCATTGAAATGCCGGAAGCGGTGGTTGGCAGCGGGCATTATCGGGTGCTATTTCTGACCGCATTGGTGTTGTTCTGTTTCACCTTCCTGGTAAATACGCTTGCTGAAGCTATTCGTTTGCGACTGCGTGAGCGTTATCAGATGGAGCGGTCAGCGTGATGAACACAGATTCAATGAGAAGTCCTTTATTGATAAGTCAGTGGTTTAAATCCGGTTCGCCGTGGATCTGGCTAACGGCGGCATCTGTCAGTATCAGCCTGCTGGCGTTGCTGGGCGTGGTGTTGTTATTGGCGGGGCAGGGAATGCGTTATTTCTGGCCCGGCCCGGTGTATCAGTTTGAACTCAAGCAAGCCGCAGCAGGGCCGGTTAGGGTGATTGGTGAAATTTACCAGCAGCACTCTCTGCCACGTCAGCAACTGGAGCAAGCGGGTGTGACATTACCACCAGACGCGGGTGACAGCGTGACACGCTATCTGATTAAGACCGGTAATCGCGAGATTCAAGGGCAAGATTTCCGCACTTTGCTGGATCGTGATATTCAACAACGTTCACGACCTAAAGACCTGTTGGTGCTGGACCGACAGACCAATGGCACGGCATACGGTTTTCTCGCCGGGATGCTGGATAATGGCCAGCCGCTGGTCGGTGATGATTTGGCACAAGAGTTACAAAAACGTATTCCTATCGTGCAAGGGTTGGTCAATCAGGCCAATGACATTCAGTTTCGCCAGATGAATAGGCTCAATCAGCAGTTTGAAGCGTTGCGATTACAAGAAAAACGTCTGCAAATGAGCGGCGAGCTGGACAGCAAAGCGCAGGATCGTATTGCCGCAGAGCGGGGGGAGTTGCAGCGGCGTCATCAGGTTCTGACGGAAAATTTACGCAGCTTACAAACCGATCAACGCCGCTATACCGTGCTATTGCGGGATATGAATGGGCAAATTCATCCCTTACCGTTAAGCCAGATTAGCCGTGCCTGGTATCCCAATGATATGAGCCTGGGGCAGAAAACGCGTCATTGGGCGGCACAAATCCATAAGTTTCTGACGGACAACCCGCGCAATGCCAATACCGAAGGTGGCGTTTTCCCGGCGATTTTTGGCACTGTGCTGATGGTTATTCTGATGTCGATTGTGGTTATGCCGTTGGGGGTGATCGCAGCGGTCTATTTACATGAATATGCAGGGAAAAATTGGCTGACTCGCATGATCCGCATCTCTGTGGTTAATCTGGCCGGCGTTCCCTCCATCGTTTATGGCGTGTTTGGTCTTGGTTTTTTTGTCTATTTGATTGGCGGCTCGCTAGATAAACTATTTTATGCACAAGCGTTGCCCAACCCTACTTTTGGTACTCCAGGGGTACTGTGGGCCGCATTAACTCTGGCTTTGCTGACGCTGCCGGTGGTGATAGTGGCCACCGAAGAAGGGCTGTCGCGCATTCCTGCCAACTTGCGCCAAGGCTCGCTAGCGCTGGGGGCGACTAAAGCTGAAACACTGTGGCACATTGTGTTGCCGATGGCGGCACCGGCGATGATTACCGGGTTGATACTTGCTGTGGCGCGCGCCGCTGGAGAAACCGCCCCTCTGATGTTGGTCGGGGTAGTGAAATCGGTACCGGTTTTACCCGTAGACGGTATTTTCCCGTTTCTGCATTTAGAACGTAAATTTATGCACCTGAGCTTCCAAATATACGATATGGCATTTCAAAGCCCTAACGTAGAAGCTGCTCGCCCGCTGGTATTTGCTACGGCGTTGCTGCTGGTGGTGATTGTGGTGGGGCTTAATTTAGCAGCTATTGGTATTCGCCATCATTTGCGCGAAAAATACCGTGGTTTAATGTTGTGATTGGACTTTCTAACTCGCAGGACAAAATATGGGACTTTTGACGCCGGATTCGCTGCCACAGCTTGATGTGCAGCAATTGACTCACGAGCAAACGGCACTGGTAGTCGATAAGCTCAGTTTATTTTATGGCGATAAACAGGTGCTACACGACATTTCGCTTAATATCCCCAAACATCGGGTTACTGCACTTATTGGGCCGTCCGGTTGTGGGAAATCCACGTTACTGCGTTGTTTTAACCGAATGAATGATTTACTGGATAATTGCCGTATTGAGGGTGATATCCGCTTGGGTGATGTCACTATCACCGATAAGGCCACCGACGTTGCTGCATTACGCCGCCGAATAGGTATGGTGTTTCAGCGGCCGAATCCATTTCCGAAATCTATTTATGAGAATGTTGTCTACGGCCTGCGCTTGCAAGGCATTGGTGATAGGAGAGTACTGGATGATGCCGTTGAGCGCTCACTGCGCGCTGCCGCGTTATGGCATGAAGTGAAAGACCGGTTGCGGGATAATGCATTTCGTCTTTCCAGCGGGCAGCAGCAGCGTTTAGTGATAGCCAGAGCCATTGCCATCGAGCCGGAAGTATTACTGCTTGATGAACCGACTTCGGCGTTGGACCCTATTTCTACCCTAACGATTGAAGAGCTGATAACCACTTTAAAGCAGCAATACACCGTGGTGCTGGTCACCCATAATATGCAGCAGGCGGCACGGGTTTCGGATTATACCGCCTTTATTCATCAAGGGAGTTTGGTGGAATACAACCATACTGACGCGCTGTTCACATCACCACATCAGCGCCGCACGGAAGATTATATTACCGGGCGTTATGGTTGATGGCTGAACTGGGGCCGGATAGCCCCAGCAGATTAAGCTTTCTTTATCGATGGCGTTTTATATTTAGCCAAATATTGTGGCTGGAAAATGCACATACGGATCACCGTACGGTATTCACCATTGATAAAGAACTCTTGCTTCAATTCACCTTCAATCTCAAAACCTAACTTTGTATAGATATGAATGGCTTTTTCATTCTCTTTATCCACAATCAAATAGAGTTTGTACAAATTCAGAACAGAAAAACCGTATTCCATCGCCAGTCTTGCAGCCGCACCTGCATGGCCTTTACCTTGATGCGCCGGATCGATAATAATCTGAAACTCAGCTCGGCGGTGAATGTGGTTAATTTCAACTAACTCAACCAGACCGACTTTTGTCCCTTGGCTTTCAATAATAAAGCGACGCTCACTCTGATCATGGATATGTTTATCATACAGATCAGACAGTTCGACAAAGGCCTCGTAAGGCTCTTCAAACCAATAGCGCATCACGCTGGCATTGTTATCTAACTGGTGAACAAACGGCAGGTCATCTCGTTCTAGTGGACGTAACCTGACGCTGTTAGTGGTAGACATGCTTATTCCTCTTGTGGCGACAGCGGCTGCTGCCATGAAAATTATACTATCAGCATAAGGTGTAAGCACGGGGGAATTAAAAAAGGCGCAGACCTTAAACAGGCAGCACCTTTAATATTAACTAAATAACGTTTTTACTCGGCCGCATAACCTTGTGCAGGTAAGCGCTTGCCATCAAGCCAGGCTGCGTTGTCACGCATAGACAGACGACCATCAGTAAACCAACTCACCACCAGCGGATAAATGCTGTGTTCCTGGGTTTGCACCCGCTCCACCACCTCTTCCTCAGTGTCATCACTGAAAATGGGCACGTTGGCTTGCAGAATAACCGGGCCACCATCGAGCTCTTCAGTCACAAAATGCACCGAGGTGCCGTGTTCCTGATCGCCGTTTTCCAGAGCCTGACGATGGGTATGCAGGCCAGGATATTTCGGCAGTAGCGAGGGGTGGATATTCAACATCCGGCCAGCATAATGCTGAACAAATTCTGGGCTGAGAATCCGCATATAACCGGCCAGCACCAATAAATCAGGTTGATACTGATCAATGGCTTGTGCCAATGCTAAATCAAAACTGGCGCGATCAGCATAAAGCCTGGCATCCAGAGCATGGTGCGCAATACCGGCCAGTTCAGCACGTTCCAGCCCATAAGCATCAGGATTATTACTGAAAACAGCGCTAATCTCGCCTGAAATACGCCCTTGTTGCTGGGCGTCTATCAGTGCCTGCAAGTTGCTGCCTTGGCCTGACACCAATACCACTATCTTTTTCATAATACCCTTCGTACTTGAAGTTGCAGGGGTGTTGGCAGCATTCACTTACCCGAATCATTTACTGATGTAAACTCATCGGGTTCATTCATTTGCCGCCTACCTGCAACACCAATTACTTTGGGTAAAACTCTTCGTACTTGAAGTTGCAGGATGAATCATCAATATTACGGATTGATAATGACTTGCTCTGCACCATCAATTGCCGCAGCGATAACGCCGATTTTCCAGGCTTTTTCACCAGATGCGGTCAGCAGTTCAACCGCTTTATCTGCCAGTTCCGCAGGCAGGACAACAACCATGCCAACGCCACAGTTAAAGGTACGGTACATTTCGTGACGCTCAACATTCCCGGCTTGCTGCAACCAGCTAAATACCGCCGGCCATTGCCAGCTAGCTTCATCGATAACCGCCTGAGTCCCTTGTGGCAACACGCGCGGAATATTCTCCCAGAAGCCACCACCGGTCAGGTGAGCAATGGCATGAATATCATCAAGTTTTTCAATCAGGCTAAGAATGGATTTTACGTAGATTTTGGTCGGTTCCAGTAAATGGTCGGCCAGAGATTTACCTTCCAACTGAGTCTGTTCTGGATCGGTTTGACTGACTTCCAGAATTTTGCGCACTAAAGAGTAGCCGTTAGAGTGCGGGCCACTGGCACCTAAGGCAACCAGCACATCACCCGGTGTCACTTTGCTGCCATCGATAATTTCAGATTTTTCGACCACGCCGACACAGAAACCGGCAACGTCATAATCTTCGCCGTGGTACATCCCCGGCATTTCGGCGGTTTCGCCGCCAACCAGCGCACAGCCTGATTGTTTGCACCCTTCGGCAATCCCGGTAATCACGCTGGCGGCAGTGTCCACGTCCAGTTTACCTGTGGCAAAGTAGTCAAGGAAGAACAGGGGTTCTGCACCCTGAACCACCAGATCGTTGACGCACATGGCGACTAAATCGATACCAATCGTATCGTGACGTTTCAGGTCCATCGCCAGACGTAGCTTGGTGCCAACGCCATCGGTGCCTGAAACCAGAATAGGCTCACGGTATTTTTGTGGCAAAGCGCACAGGGCACCGAATCCGCCCAATCCTCCCATCACTTCTGGGCGGCGAGTCTGCTTAACCACACCTTTTATGCGATCAACAAGGTTATTGCCGGCATCAATATCTACACCTGCGTCTTTATAGCTGAGAGAGGTTTTGTTGGTCACTGCGAGGTCCCCACGGCGGTTGGCGGTTTAAAGAAAACGCAACAATTCTAACAGCGCAGGCAAACGTTTGCGAGCAGCTTGTGATATCACCCTGATTTTTTACTTTCTTGACTTAAGATTGATTTTCTATTGATCTGAATCAGGCTATTCAATGTGGCGTTCAAAAAGAAAAGCGGTATAATCTCGCGATTTTTTTGGCCGTCAACCGCCTAACCAGGAGAAAAATAATGAAGATCGTTGAGGTGAAACACCCGCTAGTAAAACATAAACTTGGTTTGATGCGTGAGAATGAAATCAGCACGAAGCGTTTTCGCGAGTTAGCCTCTGAAGTGGGGAGTTTGCTGACTTACGTGGCAACCGCCGATCTGGAAACTGAAAAAGTCACCATCGAAGGTTGGAACGGGCCGGTTGAGATTGAACAGATTAAGGGTAAGAAAATTACTGTTGTGCCCATTCTGCGTGCAGGCTTAGGTATGATGGAAGGGGTATTGGAGAATATCCCCAGTGCCCGCATTAGCGTGGTGGGTGTCTACCGTGATGAAGAGACTCTAAAACCGGTACCGTATTTCCAGAAGCTGGTTGCCGATATTAACGAACGCATGGCGTTAGTGGTTGATCCGATGCTGGCAACTGGTGGTTCGATGATTGCCACCATCGATCTGTTAAAAAAAGCAGGCTGCCAAAGTATTAAAGTGCTGGTCTTGGTGGCGGCCCCTGAAGGGATTAAAGCGTTGGAAGAAGCGCATCCAGATGTAGAGCTATATACTGCCTCAATCGATCAGTGCTTGAACGAACACGGCTATATCATCCCTGGGTTGGGTGATGCCGGTGATAAGATTTTCGGAACAAAGTAACTTTTAGATAGCCGACTTGATAGTCGGCTTTTTTTTGAATAATTTTTAGCATAAACCACACCATTGAGAGGATAGAGAAAATGAGCCGTCGCACCATTGGCGTCAGCGAGCGCCCACCGCTGCTCCAGACGATCCCCCTGAGTTTCCAACATCTGTTTGCGATGTTTGGTGCCACAGTTTTAGTCCCTATTCTGTTTAAAATTAACCCGGCGACGGTGCTGTTGTTTAACGGTATCGGCACCTTGCTTTACTTATTTATTTGTAAGGGAAAAATCCCAGCTTATCTGGGTTCCAGTTTCGCCTTTATCTCACCGGTATTGCTATTACTGCCATTGGGATACGAAGTCGCACTGGGTGGTTTTATCGTGTGTGGCGTCTTGTTTTGCCTGGTGGCGCTGATTGTAAAAAAAGCCGGTACCGGTTGGCTGAATGTGCTCTTTCCGCCGGCGGCGATGGGGGCGATTGTTGCGGTCATCGGTCTTGAGTTAGCCGGTGTAGCTGCGGGGATGGCTGGGTTGCTGCCTGCCGAAGGGGTCACGGCCGATTCCACCACTATCATTATTTCAATGGTGACCTTGGGGGTGACCATTCTGGGTTCGGTGCTGTTCCGTGGCTTTTTTGCCATTATCCCGATCCTGATTGGTGTGCTGGTTGGTTATGCCCTGTCATTTATCATGGGTGTGGTTGATTTAACCCCGATTCGTGAAGCGCACTGGTTCGCCTTGCCGACGTTCTATACTCCGCGTTTTGAGTGGTTTGCCATTCTGACCATTCTGCCCGCCGCGCTGGTGGTGATTGCTGAGCATATCGGGCACTTGGTGGTCACCGCGAATATTGTGAAAAAGGATTTGATCCGTGATCCGGGCTTGCACCGTTCGATGTTCGCCAATGGTATTTCGACAGTGATTTCTGGTTTCTTTGGCTCCACACCGAACACCACTTATGGCGAAAATATTGGTGTTATGGCGATCACGCGTGTTTACAGTACTTGGGTGATTGGTGGGGCGGCGATCCTCGCTATCATGCTCTCTTGCATTGGCAAGTTGGCTGCGGCGATTCAGGCGGTACCAGTGCCGGTGATGGGCGGTGTTTCACTGCTGCTGTACGGTGTTATTGCCGCGTCAGGTATCCGCGTATTGATCGAGTCAAAAGTTGACTACAACAAAGCACAAAACCTGATTTTAACCTCGGTTATCCTGATCATCGGGGTGAGTGGCGCAAAAGTGAACATCGGTGCCACTGAACTGAAAGGTATGGCACTGGCAACCGTCGTGGGGATCGGTTTGAGCCTGCTGTTCAAAGTGATCAGTTTGATCCGCACAGAAGAAGAGATTATTGAGGCAACGGAAGACGAACCGGCGCTTAAATAAAAGTGATATCTGGTCGAATCGCGCTTGTCGGTTCGGCCAGTTTTTCTACTCAGATCAGGTTTTTATGCTGTTGTTGGTTTTTGTGGTAAGCTTGCCCTGATTTCCCGCCCGTTTTGTTGGTTGAGGTGCTTCTGAATACGCCGGCACAGCTTTCACTGCCACTCTATCTTCCCGATGATGAAACTTTTGCCAGTTTCTATCCGGGGGAGAACCCATCCCTGTTAGCGGCGATCCAGTCTGCTGTTCACCAGTCTCATGGCAGTTATATCTATTTTTGGTCGCGTGAAGGTGGGGGCCGCAGTCATTTGCTGCACGCCGCTTGTGCTGAGTTATCGCAACAAGGCGAGGCGGTGGGTTATGTCCCGCTGGATAAACGCGCGTACTTCGTGCCGGAAGTGCTTGATGGCATGGAGCAACTCGCATTGGTGTGCATTGATAATATTGAATGTATTGCTGGTGATGAGATGTGGGAAATGGCGATGTTTAACCTCTACAACCGCATCGTCGAAACCGGCCGCACCCGTTTGTTGATAACCGGTGATCGCCCGCCACGTCAGTTGAACCTGGGGTTACCTGATTTGGCTTCCCGTCTGGATTGGGGGCAAATTTATAAATTGCAGCCCTTGTCAGATGATGAGAAATTGCAGGCTTTACAGCTACGTGCCAAATTGCGTGGTTTTGAATTACCGGAAGATGTAGGGCGTTTTCTGCTAAAACGCCTCGATCGGGAAATGCGCACGCTATTTATGACGCTGGATCAACTGGATCGGGCATCAATTACCGCGCAACGCAAGCTGACGATTCCGTTTGTGAAAGAGATTTTAGGTCTTTGAAATTGAAATAATAAACGATAAATACATTTATTCTTTCAATCTTTTGTAGCAATCAAATCACTGCAATATTTCCAGCACCTGCTCTGGTGGGCGGCCAATCCGCGCTTTGCCGTGATAAACCACAATTGGGCGCTCGATCAGCTTCGGATTATCACTCATAGCTTGCAGCAATTTATCTTGCGTCAGCGTTTTATCCCCTAGATTTAGCTCCTTATAAAGCTCCTCTTTGGTACGCATTAACTGGCGTGCGTCGTTGAAACCTAATTGTTGCAATAACTGTTTTAACGTTTCCACGCAAGGCGGGGTATCAAGGTAGAGCACCACTTGCGGATGGATACCTTGCTGTTCAACTAACGCGAGCGTTTCCCGGCTTTTCGAGCAGCGTGGATTATGATAAATCGTGACATCTTGCATAGTAACTCTCCTTAAGACTTCTGGTATTTCTGGAAGCGCTTATCGAGCTGGCGCAATTGATCAATACGAGCATCATAACGCGCCTGCTCCAGGCTGCCCAACTTCACCCGCGCGCTGGCATCGCTGAGTAGGCCGATGGCCTGTGGCAACTTGCCACTCAGGGCCAGGCTTTCTGCACGCGCGGCCAGTTCTTGATCGCGTAAACCCAGTGCGGCGGCAGCTTGAGCCAATAGATCCCAACCATTCGGATCGTTCGGATGAGCGAAGGTATAGCGGTTTAGCAGCTTAACCGCCGCTGCCGGTTGCCCGCCCTGAACATAAGCATTGGCCAGATTGAGTTGTAATACCGGCTCATCATTTTGTTTAGCAATCGCGGCTTGCAGGCGTGTAATGGCCGTAGCAGACTTATTTTGCTCCAGATCGATATCGGTCATCAGATTGAGGAACCAAATATTGTTTGGTTGCTGGGTCAACAATGGCTGTAACTGGTTACGGGCTTGATCATATTTCTTGGCCTGATACCACAAGATAGCTTGACCATATTTTGCCGCCAGTTGCTCGCGCACCGTACCTTTGCTGAGGGTTTCCAGCAGATCCGGCGTCAGGCTGTTTTCAGTCGAACCATACATTCCCAGAATACGTACTTTGGCGAATAAATAATCTTGTGATGAGGCTATCGGGTGCGGTTTCATTTGGTTAGCGCGGTTACGTGCATCAGATAACCGACTGTCAGGTAACGGGTGAGTCAGCAACATTTCCGGTGGTTTAGAGGCATATCGCGACTGATCGGCCAGTTTTTGCAGGAAATTAGGCATGGCTTGTGGATCAAACCCTGACCGCTGTAGCACCTGAATGCCAATTCGGTCGGCCTCTTGCTCATTGCCCTGCGTAAAGCTGATGATACCCTGCTGAGCACCCGCCAGTGTACCACTTAAACCCGCCATACCCGCTTGTGGGCTGGCCATTGTCAGCAGGATAGACCCTAGTACACCAACCCATGTCAGGGGAGCCATGCGTTGCTGCTCTTCCATTGCTCGCGCCAGGTGGCGTTGAGTGACATGAGATATTTCATGAGCTAATACGGAGGCCAGTTCGCTTTCGTTTTCTGTATAGCGGAATAGGGCGGAGTGAATAACCACATTGCCGCCAAAGAATGCAAAGGCGTTTAGCTGATCGTTATTCACCAGATAGAAATGAAAAGGGGTACGCACTGAATTGGCATTGGCAACCAGTCGGTGACCTAATTGGTTGATATACTGCGCTAATAATGGATCATAAATTAACGGGGTACTGGCACGCATTTGGCGGACATAAAAATCCCCCATTGCCATTTCCTGATCGATGCTTAACGTGGCACCCGCAGAGGTACCGATATCGGGTAACAGGTCTTGCGTCTCTGCACCGGCAGGTATTGCGCTGGTGAGCAACAAGCTACTGAGTAATGTGGCGATCACTGTCTTACTTAACCGACCTGTTTTAGTTAACCGATACGTCATAAACGAGGCTGCCCTTGCTAATGTAATGACAATTAGACTCCGAGATGTGTAAGAGTTCTTCTTCCTTGCTCTGCTCTCCAGTACAATCATCACGAAAGCGGGTTATACCCGTCATCTTTCAAACTGCTGGTGGGTTGGCTGTGCTCAATCAGCCGAATGGCTTACCGGTGTAAGCTCATCGGGGTTCTCTTGCTTGCCGCTTTCCCGCATCTTGAAATCTATTGGGTATAGATCACATAAATAGCATCAAATACGTCAAAGGTTAAGCTCATCATCCGTGGCTAATGCTCATCACTATCTTAGCCAGCATGTGGGTATAAGGGAACGTCTGACAAGAACAATTTACCTTCGGGTTTTGCCCCTGTATACCGGGGCGGTTAAAGGGAGTCGCCAATTTGCGGCTTCCTCATAGTATTTAAGGAGTCATTTCGGATGCTAGAGCTGTTGTTACAATGGTATCGTCGGCGTTTTACCGACCCGCAGGTTATTGCACTACTGGCTATTCTGCTGGCGGGATTCTGCATTCTTTACTTCTTTAGCGGTATTTTGGCCCCTTTGCTGGCGGCAATAGTCTTGGCGTATTTGTTGGAGTGGCCGACAGCACGATTACAGCGTATTGGCTGCTCACGCCCGTGGGCGGCCACTATTGTGCTGGTAGTGTTTGGTAGTATCACGCTGTTAGCGGTGTTTGTTGTGGCCCCGACAGTCTGGCAGCAAGGCAATAATCTGATATCAGACATGCCAAAAATGCTGAATAAATTCAATGCATTTGCCCAAACTTTACCGGCTCGCTATCCGGCACTGGTCGATGCCGGTATTGTCGATATGATGGCAGAAAATCTGCGTGGCAAGCTATCGGGTATGGGGGAGTCAGTGGTTAAAATCTCGCTTGCCTCGTTAATTGGCCTGCTGACATTGGCAATCTATCTGATTTTGGTGCCGTTGATGTTGTTCTTTCTGCTCAAAGATAAAGAGCAGATGCTGAATGCGGTGCGCCGTATTTTGCCGCGCAACCGTGGCCTGGCGGGGCAGGTATGGCTGGAAATGAACCAACAGATTACCAACTACATTCGCGGCAAAGTGCTGGAAATGGTGATTGTGGGTATCGCCACTTATCTCGTTTTCTTTATTATGGGAATGAATTATGCCCTGTTGCTGGCGGTGTTAGTTGGTTTCTCCGTGCTTATTCCTTACATCGGCGCGGTAATTGTGACGATTCCGGTGGTGTTGGTGGCATTATTTCAGTGGGGGATTGGTGCTGATTTCTGGACACTTTTTGCCGCTTATCTGGTGGTGCAAGCTCTGGACGGCAACTTGCTGGTGCCGGTGCTGTTTTCTGAAGCGGTAAATTTGCATCCGTTGGTTATTATTCTATCAGTGATTATTTTTGGTGGAATGTGGGGGTTCTGGGGCGTTTTCTTTGCTATCCCGTTGGCGACATTGGTCAAAGCCGTTATCCACGCCTGGCCGGATGAATTTATTCCCGATGCGGATTAATTAGCTGAAAACATTACAGTGTTGAACCAATAAAAAAGAGCGCGCTGGCGCTCTTTTTGTCACCAAGAACCTGAACGTTAGGCACTTTGGCGTAAATAGTCCATCACGATATCGTGGTGATTGGTGGTTTTGAAATTATCAAATACATGTTCCACTTTGCCGTCAGCATCAATCAAAAAGCTGATGCGGTGGATACCGTCGTAGGTTTTACCCATAAAACTTTTTTCGCCCCAAACGCCAAATTGCTCTGCAACCTGATGGTTTTCATCAGACAGCAAAGTGAAATTCAGCAACTCTTTTTCGACGAAACGTGACAGTTTTTCAGGTTTGTCGGTGCTGATGCCCAACACTTCAACGCCTGCACTTTTTAGCTCATCCATATTGTCGCGCAGGCCACAAGCCTGAACGGTGCAGCCTGGTGTCATGGCTTTAGGATAAAAATAGACCAAGACACGTTGTCCCTGGAAGTCGGCCAAACTAATTTGCTCGCCATCTTGGTCGGGCAAACTAAACTTTGGCGCTATATCACCGGCTTTCAATGGGCTCATTACTAACTCTCCATTCGTGAGTCATGCTGTGGATAGTTCACAATACTAATACTGCCTTGTGCATTGAGTTCTGTACATAGCTGATAAAAAGCGTGTTCGATTTTCGAACCGTTCTGGCTGGCAGGGCTGTGTGCGCTTATCTGGATATGCAGCAATGGCGGCGTATCACCTTGTGCGGGCTGAGTCTTGGAAACCAATTCCGCGATATTCATATTGTGGCAATGAAATAGATTGGTAAACCGTTCAATAATATGGGGGGAGTCATTAACTTCAACTTTTACCCATACTGTCGCGGGCATCGCCTGTTGCTCTTGTGCGTTGGTACGCTTCATGACAATCAGCAAATCAAGCTCTGCACCCTTTTGCGGCAGTGTTGATTCCAGCAGGGTAACGGCGTTCCAACTGCCTGAAAGCAGCATTATAAATGTGAACTCCTCACCGAACATGGCCAGCCGGCTATCTTCAATATTGCAACCGCAGCTACTGACATGGCGGGTGATGGTATTCACGATTCCAGGGCGGTCAGCACCCAGTGCGGTAATGACCAGATAATGTTCATCAAGCTGCGGCAAAATCGCTCTTCCTGTCATGCTCTTTGGGGTTACCATGGTAAACATAAAAAAAACCTGCTGCCAAGCGCTTACAACACAGTTGTTTACTTGCTTTTGGATAGAGGTCAAAAGTACCATGAGGAACTTGTTTAAGGTGGGGGTGGTCAATGTTTACGGGAAGTTCGATGTTTACAGGAAGCATAGTTGCGCTAGTAACGCCGATGGACGACAACGGCACTGTCGATCGCGCGAGCCTGAAGAGACTGATTGATTATCATGTCGCCAGTGGAACTGCGGCGATTGTCTCTGTGGGAACGACCGGCGAATCTGCAACACTGAACCATGACGAACATGTCGATGTGGTCATGCAGACCCTCGAACTGGCTGATGGTCGCATTCCAATCATTGCCGGAACCGGTGCTAATGCCACCTCCGAAGCTATTTCTCTCACCCGGCGGTTTAATAGCACCGGTGTGGTGGGGTGCCTGACGGTGACGCCTTATTATAACCGTCCGATGCAAGAAGGGTTGTACCAACACTTCAAAGCGATTGCTGAAAGTACCGATTTGCCACAAATTCTCTATAATGTGCCTTCGCGTACCGGTTGCGATATGTTACCGCCAACCATCGCTCGCTTGGCTAAGATTAAAAATATTGTTGCTGTAAAAGAAGCAACAGGGAACTTAAGTCGGGTAAGTCAGATCCAAGTGCTGGTTGATGATGAAGATTTCATCCTGCTCAGTGGTGACGATGCGAGTGGACTCGACTTTATGCAACTGGGCGGTAAAGGGGTTATTTCGGTGACAGCAAACATTGCTGCGTGTGAAATGGCCCAACTGTGTGCGCTGGCCGCACAAGGTAACTTTGCAGAAGCACGCCGTTTGAATCAGCGCTTGATGCCGTTGCATCAGCATTTATTTGTAGAAGCAAACCCAATTCCGGTGAAGTGGGCCGCGAAGAAGCTGGGATTAATGGCAAACGACACTTTACGTCTGCCAATGACCCCACTGACTGACCCGGCTAAACGGGTTGTGGAAGACGCGCTAAAAAGCGCAGGTTTGCTGTAACTCTTAGGGAAATTTGATGGCAATAACATTGCAAAAGTCGACGGTGGTAACGGTTGTGGGTGTTTCGCTGGCCATGCTGCTGGCCGGTTGTACCACTGACCAACGTTACAAACGCCAGGTTGGTGGTGACGAGTCTTATCTTGAAGCTCCGGGGCTGAAGCCACTGAACTCACCCTCTGGCATGATTCTACCGATACAAAACGGCGAATTTGATGTGCGCGCCGTTAATGCAACAGGTGCGGTGGGTAAACAGTTGGATATCCGTCCGCCGGTGCAACCACTGACATTGTTAAGTGGCTCCCGCGCTGAAAATGCTACCGATACCAGCAAGCTATTGTTAGAAAATAGCCCACAAAACCGCACGCTATGGGCGCAAGTTACCCGTGTTCTGCAAGATAAAAACTGGCCGATAGCCAGCCGTCAGGATGCAACACAAACCCTGGCGACTGACTGGATCAAATGGAACCGGGCAGATGAAGACGTGCAGTTCGAAGGCCGTTATCAGATAAGTGTACAGGAGCAAGGTTATCAATTGGCATTAGTGGTGAAATCCCTTGGTTTACAGCAAGGGGGTAAAACCATTACCGATTATACCGAAATCCAGCGCTATAACGGTGCGATGCTGAATGCTATCGTCGAAGGCTTGGACAAGGTGCGTTCTGACAGTGAAAACAGCCAGGCTGCGCGCAAGGTTGGCACGTTGGATGTGCAAAGTGGCAGCGATGATACTGGCTTGCCTCAGCTCATTGTTCGCGGTTCTTATGCTGTGTTGTGGGAACGTTTGCCAGCCGCACTTGAGAAAATTGGTATGAAAGTGACTGACCGTAGCCGTCCGCTGGGTACGATTAACGTCACAGTCAAATCGATGAGCAGCAGCAGTTGGGATGCAATCGGTGCCAAAGATCCTGAATTGCCAGAAGGCGATTATAAATTGCAGGTCGGTGACCTTGATAACCGCAGTAGCTTGCAGTTCATTGGTCCGAAAGGGCAGACCTTAACCCAATCGCAAAACGATGCGTTGGTGGCGGTGTTCCAGGCGGCGTTTAGCCAGACCAGTGCTACAAGTACTCAATAAAACCAAAGGGGCTACGGCCCCTTTAAACCCGTCATACTTCAAGCTGCATATGCGTTGGCTACGTTCAATCACCCGAGTCACTTACAGGTCTTGACCTTAAGAAATAGTAAGTTCATCGGGATTAATGAGCCTCATCCCTGAGGCTCACCTTGCGGGCAGCATAAATGCTGTTCAAATCGGTTCCCGACCGATTTGTCTCTCGCTTGCCGCCTTCCTGCAACTCGAATTATTTAGGGTTTAGTCATTTTATGGCGAGTTATATTTTCACATTACTGGAGTAATTAAGATGCAAAAGCTAGCTGAGTTGTATCGTGGCAAGGCGAAGACCGTCTATACCACCGAAAACCCTGACCTATTGGTATTGGAGTTCCGTAATGATACGTCAGCACTGGATGGTCAGCGCATTGAGCAGTTTGACCGTAAGGGTATGGTAAACAACAAATTTAACCATTTCATTATGGCTAAATTGGAAGCCGCCGGTATTCCAACTCAAATGGAACGCTTGCTGTCAGATACCGAAGTGTTGGTGAAAAAACTGGAAATGATCCCAGTTGAATGCGTTATCCGTAACCGCGCTGCGGGTTCTTTGGTCAAGCGTTTGGGTATCGAAGAAGGCATAGTACTGAATCCACCGCTGTTTGACTTGTTTTTGAAAAATGACGCCATGCATGACCCGATGGTCAATGAGTCTTACTGTAAGACCTTTGGCTGGGCGACAGAAGCACAATTGGCCCGCATGAAAGAACTGAGTTATTTAGCCAATGACGTGTTGAGCAAACTGTTTGATGATGCCGGTTTAATCCTGGTAGATTTCAAGTTGGAATTCGGTCTGTTCAACGGCGAAGTGGTATTGGGTGATGAGTTCTCGCCCGATGGCAGCCGTTTGTGGGATAAGAAAACCCTGAACAAAATGGATAAAGACCGTTACCGCCAAAGCTTGGGTGGTTTGATTGAAGCCTACGAGGAAGTTGCACACCGTATTGGCGTAAAATTAGACTAACCACGCAATCGATTACGTTTTTCTGACATCATCGTTTTAAGGGGAGAGTCCCATCTCCCCGATGTTTTTCTTATTCTCCCCACCGCATTAATCATTTGTACTTTTAATGGTATTAGCTTGATAGATTTCCTACGATAATACGTAAGGACTATATCTGGGAGCAAAGCTATGCGTTGGCAAGGTCGTCGTGAAAGCGATAATGTGGAAGACAGGCGTGGAAATTCATCCGGTGGTGGTGGATTCCGGCCACCGATAGGTGGCAAGGGCGGTCTGGTTATCTTGATTGTGGTATTGGTTGCAGGCTATTACGGTGTCGATTTGACTCCGCTATTAAACGGCAGTGACCCGATGTCACAAACGCAGACGCAGCAGCGCTCGCCAACGGCTATCAGCCCGCAAGATGACCAGTATGCCAAATTCACCTCGGTGGTTTTAGCTGACACAGAAGACACCTGGAAACCTATCTTCCAGCAAATGGGGCGCACCTATCAGGAACCGAAGCTGGTGATGTACCGTGGCGCAACCCGTACCGGTTGTGGCACCGGTCAGTCAGTGATGGGGCCATTTTACTGCCCGGCAGACAGCACGGTTTATATCGATTTATCGTTCTACGAAGAGATGAAAAATAAGCTAGGAGCAGGCGGCGATTTTGCTCAAGCTTATGTAATTGCTCACGAAGTGGGGCACCATGTACAGCATTTGTTAGGTATTGATACCAAGGTTCGCCAGCAACAGCAAAGCGCATCTCAGGCTGAAGTTAATCGCTTATCGGTCAAAATGGAATTGCAGGCTGATTGTTTTGCTGGCGTTTGGGGTAAAGCGATGGATCAGCAACAGGTATTGGACGTCGGTGACCTGCAAGAAGCGCTTAATGCCGCACAAGCCATTGGTGATGACCGGCTCCAGCAGAAGAGTCAGGGCAGAGTCGTACCCGATAGTTTTACGCATGGCACCTCGCAACAACGCTATACCTGGTTTAAGCGTGGTTTTGACAGCGGTGATCCTAATAGCTGTAATACTTTTGCCAGCCGCTAATAGCGCTAGAACCTCAAGTAAGCAGAGACTATCATAACCGCACTTTCTTTTTGCCGGCACGCTCGCTGCCAGCATCTATTGCAAGGCTGGGGTAACTATCATGGCAAAGCAGAATAACTATTATGGTAAAGCAGAATAACTATGGCCGCTCTTGATCCAACCTTATTGATCCTTTTGGCGCTGGCAGCGCTTGGGATCATCAGTCATAACATGACCGTTACATTGGCAATTCTGATATTAATCGCGATTAGAATCACCCCTCTGAATCAGTTTTTCCCGTGGGTGGAAAAATATGGCCTTACCATCGGCATATTGATTCTGACCATTGGTGTTATGGCACCGATCGCCAGCGGTAAAATCAGCGCCAGCGAGGTATTGCATTCATTTATTCAATGGAAATCGATATTAGCCATTGTGGTTGGTGTGGCCGTCTCTTGGCTCGGCGGTCGGGGTGTTTCGCTGATGACACACCAACCGTCGGTGGTTGCAGGCTTACTGGTTGGTACGGTACTCGGCGTCGCTTTGTTTAGAGGCGTGCCGGTGGGACCATTGATTGCCGCTGGTTTGCTCTCATTGGTTATCGGTAAATCTTAAGGTGATCGATGCCATTATTGCCCACCAGCCAAAAATGGCACGGCAAGGGATTCGGCGTTTACTGATTCTCAGTGGTCAGCGCGATTGGTCACGACAGCAGGTGGCTATTTTGCGCCAACAATTGCCAGGTGATTGGCTTTGGCTGGGCGATTCCCCACCAGCGGATGTTACCTGCGTCAGTGCTAGTGCGGCAAAAACGCTGCTGGGGCAAGAGTGGTTGCACGGTGTGTTTGATGGTACCGACGGTTTTAATACCGAGGCACTGGCAGTCTTGGCGGGGACTTTGCGTGCTGGGAGCTGGCTGGTTCTGATGGTGCCGGAGTGGGAGAGTTGGCCTCTTCAGCCAGATCACGACAGTTTGCGCTGGAGCGAACAGGGCACACCTATCGTAACTGCCCATTTTATCCGCCATTTACAGCGGCAACTCTTGGCTGAACCCGAGGTGGTTTTGTGGCGGCAAGCCAGGCCACTTGTCGCACCTCAGTTTGCTCCCCGCCCTGACTGGCAGCGGCCTGATGGGTCGCCTACGGCGGAACAACGGGCTATTTTGCAGCGTCTGATGCAGGCAAAATGCGGTAATTGGGTCCTGACAGCAGCGCGTGGGCGCGGTAAATCGACGCTCGCAGGTATGTTAGTAGCACAGTGGCAAGGCCATTGCTGGGTTACCGGGCCGGGCAAAGCGGCGACACAGGTGCTGAATCAGCGTGCCGGCGAGCGGGCACGATTTTGGGCACCAGATGCATTACTGGATTACTGCCGCCAGCATGATGTCAGTGAAATTGACTGGTTGCTGATTGATGAAGCCGCGGCGATCCCCGCACCATTATTATCCGCATTATTAGCTTATTTTCCGCGCACCTTATTAACCACCACCGTGCAGGGTTACGAAGGTTCCGGGCGTGGTTTTCTGCTTAAATTCTGCGCTACCCTGCGTAATTGGCATCACCTGACCTTAACCAATCCTGTGCGTTGGGCGACTGATGATCCATTGGAGCATGTCGTGGATGATGCGTTATTATTTAATGCGTTACCGATCAGCGATGAGTTAGGCGCAGGATCGTCACCCGCCAGCCAGATTGACATTACTCCTTGTACGCAACGCGATTGGCTAAGTCAGCCTCAACTGCTGCAGCACTTCTATGGTTTACTCACCAGCGCGCATTACCGCACCACCCCATTGGATTTACGCCGTTTAATGGATGCGCCGGGGATGCATTTTTTTGCCGCGAAAGCAGCAGATACCGTGGTCGGAGCGTTATGGCTGGTGGATGAAGGCGGTCTGAGTTGTGATCTTGCCCATGATATCTGGGCGGGAAGGCGGCGTCCGAAGGGCAGTTTGGTGGCGCAATCACTGGCGGCTCACAGTGGGCAATGGCAGGCACCAACGCTATTATCGCGGCGAATCAGCCGGGTTGCCGTCGCACCCTCATGGCGGCGGCAGGGTATCGCTCACCGAATGATTGCCGCCGAGCGACAAAATGCAACACAGCAGCAGCGAGATTTCTTGTCGGTCAGTTTTGGCTATACCGATGAGTTACATGATTTTTGGCGAAGCTGTGGATTTCAGTTGGTGCGAATTGGCAGCCATAAAGAAGCCAGTAGCGGCTGTTATGCGGCGATGGCGCTGTTACCCCTCAGTTCTGCGGGAGAAAAGCTCTGTGAGGCAGCGAGGCAGCAATTAGAGCGTAATTGGTATTGGTTGCATCAATGGATTGACATTCCAATGCCATCATCGCTATCGCTACCAGCACAACCTGATATCAGCTTAAATGATGATGATTGGCGTGAACTGTCAGGTTTTGCGTTTGCCTTCCGTCCATTAGAGGCCAGCTTGCCTGCTCTACAGCGGTTATTGCTACGAAGTGGGTTACCACTGCTGGCATTACGCCAATATTTGCAGCAGGGTATGACGCCGGCGGAGATTGTCCATAACGTGGGCCTTTCAGGGCGCAAAGCGTTGGTGGCGAGATGGCGACAGGAGGCGGCTGAGGGGATGGCGGAGTTATGATTGCAGGTGGCAGAGGGCTGTTGATGCTAAATCAGCCCCCCGCCGTGTGATGTTATCTGCGTTCTACTTACTTCTTCTTATCTGGCCAGTCATCGTCGTCGTCCCACTGCGCGTTGTTATCACGATGCGGGGGGATCTCCGGCTTGTTTTTCAAGAAACTTTTATGATCAAGGCGACGTAACTCTTTGATGCCGTTTAGGATAATACCTGCCAGTAGAATAAGAATGATCCACCAGTAATCAGCTAGCCAATGCATGGTTTAATTCCTTATATCCATCGTTTTCAAGAGACTGCACCTTGAAACTTATTGGGTATAGTTATGAATCGTGAAAAGATCATAGGCAAATGACGACTCAGCCACTCGCTGCCTGCGACATCTTGTGACTGCCAGGCTTTCAGCAGAATTTCAGGTGTCAATAAATGTTCTGCCGCTGTAGCCAGAGGGTGATAGCTCAGGTGCCACGGTTCTACCGCGATGCCACCACTGTCTTCAGTAAAGGGCCGGTAAAAGCCAAATTCTGCCATATGCGCGCTCAGCCATTGGCTTAATGGATAAAAATAACCGCCCGCCTCGTACTCCCAGGGTTCCAGTTGTAATTTAGTATCGATTGGCAACAGTGATGGATCGTAAATATCTAAATCACTGCCCCAATGGTGGCGACTGGCTCCTGGTAATGCTGACCAACGCAGAATGGCTTCGCAGCGTGCTGGTGTATCGAGTTCACCTATGTCGATTGGTTGGCTGTCTTTATCTAATACTGGCCGCTCACCACGAAATTTACCATTCCAGATGGCTAATTGACGGTCAAAATCGCGAAAAGTGCTGGCCGGTTGTAAATCAAATCCCGCCAGCTTGGCAGCCTGTTGCATCGCCTGAAAAGCAGCTACTGCTTGCGGCTGTAGGCGATGGTTGCCGCTTAACATCATCAGATGGTCGGTTGAACGGCCGGTGAGCATTTGTGGTGTTAATGGATGGGCGGTCATGCGATGAGTTGCTCCATGATGCGCTGGTACATTCGACTCAGCAGTTGTAAATCTGCTGCATGAACGCACTCATTAACTTTATGGATAGTGGCATTGACCGGCCCCAGTTCGACAACTTGTGCCCCCATTAACGCGATAAAACGGCCATCTGACGTGCCACCGGTGGTTAGTAGCTGTGGCGTTATCTCGGCATAATGTTCAACGGCGTTAACCACTGCATCCACCAGCGCGCCGCGTGGCGTTAGGAATGGCTGGCCGGACAACACCCACTCAAGGGTGTACTTCAGTTGATGGCGTTCCAGCAGCGCTTCAACCCGTTGTTTAATTATGCTATCGGTCAGTTCAGTGCTGAAACGGAAATTGAACTGCACATAGAACTCACCGGGAATAACATTATTGCTGCCGGTTCCAGCATGTAAATTGGCAATCTGCATACTGGTTGCCGGGAAAAACTCATTACCTTCATCCCATTGGGTAGCAACCAGTTCATTTAGGGCTGGCATGGCGCGATGAACCGGATTATCCGCCAGATGGGGGTAGGCCACATGCCCCTGTATACCCTGAATATGCAGATTGGCTGTGATAGAACCACGGCGGCCATTTTTGACCACATCACCGACTTTATCGGTACTGGAAGGTTCGCCCACCAGACAATAATCCAGCCGCTCATTGCGTGCCATTAGAGCGTTAACCACTTTTACCGTGCCATTAATTGCTTTGGCCTCTTCATCAGAGGTTATCATAAAGGCCAGGCGGCCGTTATGATTCGGATGGGCCGCGACAAAGCGCTCGGCGGCCACCACCATCGCGGCCAGAGAGCCTTTCATATCAGCAGCACCACGGCCATATAACATGCCATCGCGAATAGCCGGCTCAAAAGGTGGGCTGCTCCAGTGGCTTTCATCACCGGTTGGCACCACATCGGTGTGACCGGCAAACGCCAGTGTTTCACCTTCGCCACGCCATGCCCAGAAGTTAAGCGTATCGCCAAAATTCATCGGTTCAACAGTAAAACCGATCGCTTCTAAACGCTGAATCATGATCTCCTGGCAGCCTGCATCATTAGGGCTGAGCGACGGGCGTTTAATGAGTTGTTGGGCCAGGTCGATTACCGGACAGATCATGTTATTGCACCTCAATAGCAGGTTGGTTATGAATAAACTGTTGATAGCTTTCAATATTGAAGCCCAGCAGCATCTCGCCACTTTCGGCTTGCAGCAGCGGGCGTTTAATGATGGCCGGCTGCGCTAACATTAGGGCTTTAGCACGTTGCGCGTCGATGATGGCATCACGCTGTTCTTGCGGTAATTTGCGCCAGGTGGTGCCACGGGTGTTTAACAACGGCTCCCAGCCCAGTTTATCAATAAAACTTTGCAGGTGTTCATCGTTCAGCCCATCCACGCGATAATCGTGAAATTGGTAGGCAATGCCCTGTTCTTCCAGCCAGCGACGGGCCTTTTTTATGGTGTCACAATTTTTAATGCCATAAAGGCGCAATGATGGGGTTGCTGGGCTATCTGACATGGAAAAATAATACCTCGGCTTAAGGGACTCATCGGAGCAGCCACACCGCTGCCGACTCAAAAAGAGCTATTTGCTCTTAATGCAGGAAGATAGCCCATAATGCGGGAAAATTGTATTTGAATCCAGACGGCTATCGGCTATTGAGTGCCAGGGCGGGCGGTTACGGTGTTAACCTATGGCATCAAGGTCTGCGGCATATTGGCGGATGGCTTTTTGGTAGAGGCTGATGTCCTGATGGCTCGAGGTGTCGGCTAGCAGTATTAATAGTGTGGCGACAGCCTCTTTGGTTTCACCGAGGTTGTACAGCGTCATGGCACGAAACAGGGTTATCTCTTTTGCTTGCGGGAAACAGGCCAGTGCGCGGTCAAAGGTTTCCAGTGATTCTTTATACTGCCCCAGCGCCCGATAGGTGCTGCCCAATCCTAAATAAGCTTCCTGTAACTCTTTACCTGCCAGATGATGATCGATAGCGGCATGGTAGAACGGGATAGCTTGCAACTCCAACCCTTGCACGTCATACAATGAGGCAATTTTATGGAGCAGGCTGGCATTTTCAGGGTCGCGGCGCAGTAAATCCTGTGCCATTGACACCGCATCATCATAGCGGCCCAGTTCTTTGAGTGAATCGATGGAGTGTTTCATGGTTTTGCTCAGTATTTTGTCAATAATGGTTTTTTGCCAAAAACGATTTTCATCTCTCTTTAGATGGGAAAGCTACTCCGTAATTTTAAAACAGGCAAGTAAAGTGGTGGCTGCCAGCGCATCACAGTAAAAAAAGAGCAAATTCAATCTCTCTGAACCCGATCTCATTTTAGCGATTGGATAGCCTGCTTTCTATTTTGATTGTTTAAATAATAGGCGTATACTAGCTCGCGATAATTAGAGAGGATGTTATGGTTGATGTTGAGTTAAATACGTGGAAAGAGTTTATCGAGGCGATGCTGCGTAAGGCATAATCGAATAAACCCGCAGTAAAGTCAGTATTATTTTGGTTTGTTTTAACGATTTATTTATGACACCCAGGGGCGAGGAATCGCTCGCAAAAAGGCAGAACCGTGATGGTTTCTGCCTTTTTTATATCTGTCATTCTTTACATCGCAGGTGTGTTGCTACTCTATTACTCGGCTCGCGGCGGTTTGCCGGGGAAGCGTCTGCGAACCAGAACAAAGAACAGTGGAACAAAGAAAATGGCCAGTACGGTGGCAGAAATCATCCCGCCCATCACGCCGGTCCCGACGGCGTGTTGACTGCCAGAACCCGCCCCTTGGCTGATCGTCATCGGCAATACGCCAAAGGCAAAGGCCAGTGAGGTCATCAGAATTGGCCGCAGCCGTAGGCGTGAAGCCTCAAGTGTGGCCTCTACCAGGTCTTTGCCTTTACCGTTTAATTCACTGGCGAACTCCACAATCAAGATGGCATTTTTGGCCGATAACCCGATGATAGTCAATAACCCGACCTGAAAGTAAACATCATTTTCTAATCCGCGCATCCAGGTGGCGGCAACCGCACCAATAACCCCTAATGGCACCACCAGCATCACCGAGAAGGGAATTGACCAACTTTCATACAGTGCGGCCAGGCACAAGAACACGACCAACAGTGAAATGGCATACAGGGCAGGGGCTTGAGAGCCGGATAGCCGTTCCTGATACGACATTCCCGTCCATTCCAGCCCGAAGCCATTGGGCAGTTGTGTGACCAAATTCTCCATCACATTCATGGCAGTGCCGGTACTGACGCCAGGTGCCGCCTCGCCGACAATTTCCAGGGCGGAATAGCCGTTGTAGCGCTCCAGACGTGGCGAACCGTATTCCCAGCGGGTGGTCGAAAACGCCGAGAATGGCACCATACCGCCGCTGTTATTACGTACATACCATTTGTATACGTCTTCTGGCAGCATTCGTGCTGTGGCCTCAGATTGCACATAGACTTTCTTCACCCGGCCTCTGTCAACAAAGTCGTTGACGTAAGTAGAACCCCAAGCCGTTTTCAGCGTGTTGTTGATGTCATCCAGTGACACCCCCAGCGCTTGTGCTTTGCGTTGATCAATATCGATCTGCAACTGCGGGCTATCATCCAGCCCGTTATGGCGCACGCGGGTCAGTGCCGGGTCTTGGGAGGCCAGTTGTAATAGCTGGTCACGAGCCGCCATCAGTTTTTCGTGGCCTAAACCACCATGATCTTGCAGCTCCATATCGAAGCCAGAAGAGCCGCCTAAGCCTGAAATGGCCGGTGGGCTGCTCACCGACACTTTTGCTTCAATGATTTTATTAAACGCTTTAGTTGCCCGCTCGATGATGGCAAAGGAGGAATCGTTGCTGTCAGTTCGTTTATCCCAATCGGCCAGTCGAATAAACAATCGCGCGACGTTCTGGCCGTTACCGCCAGGGCCGGAACCGACAGTTGAGAACACCGACAGCACATTATTCTGCTCTTGTGTCAGGAAGTAATTTTCTACATTTTCAACCACTTTCAGGGTTTGTTGCTGGGTTGAACCTACCGGAAGCTGGACTTGGGCCATGAAAACACCGCGATCCTCCAGTGGCAGGAAAGAGGTTGGCAGTTTGAGGAACAATAAGGCTAATCCGCCGAGCAGCAATAAATACAACAGCATAAAGCGCGCACTGTGGTGCAATACCCGCGCAACCCCCTTTTCGTAACGGTGAGCGTTACGGTCAAACATGCGGTTAAACCAGCCGAAGAAGCCGCGTTTGGCATGATGGTGCCCCGGTGCGATGGGCTTGAGCATGGTGGCGCACAGTGCGGGTGTTAGGATCAACGCGACCAGCACCGATAGCACCATCGCAGAGACAATCGTAATGGAGAACTGGCGGTAGATTGCGCCAGTGGTGCCGCCAAAGAAGGCCATCGGGATAAATACCGCTGACAGTACCAGCGCAATCCCCACCAGCGCCCCCTGAATTTGCCCCATCGATTTGCGGGTGGCTTCGCGTGGGTCTAGCCCTTCCTCGCTCATCACCCGTTCGACGTTTTCCACCACTACGATGGCATCATCCACTAACAACCCAATAGCCAATACGATGGCGAACATAGTCAACGTATTGATACTAAAGCCGAAGGCTGACAATATCGCAAAGGTACCCAGTAGAACCACCGGTACGGCGATGGTGGGGATCAGTGTGGCCCGAAAATTCTGCAAGAACAGGTACATAACCAGGAAAACCAGCACAATGGCTTCTAGCAGTGTTTTAACCACATCCTTGATTGAGGCTTTAACAAAGGGGGTAGTTTCATACGCTATTTTGGCTTCCAGCCCATGTGGAAAGAAAGGCGACAACTCAGCAATACGGGCTTTAACCCGCTCATCGGTTTGCAATTCATTCGCGCCGGAGGCCAGTTTGATACTCATCCCCGATGCGGCCTGCCCGTTAAAGCGGCTCAGGTAGTCGTACTTCTCGGCACCCATCTCAATTTTTGCCACATCACCCAAGGTCACTAGCGAACCGTCCTGATTGACTCGCAGGGTTATCTCCCTGAATTGCTCCGGAGTTTGTAATTGAGATTGAGCATTAATCGTGGCATTCAATGCCTGATTATCAACTGAAGGCGTTCCACCTAATTGCCCTACCGCTATCTGGCTGTTTTGTGATTGGATTGCGGTGACAATATCCTGTGTAGTGAGTTGATAATTATTGAGTTTATTGGGGTCAAGCCAGATACGCATGGCATATTGTGAACCGAAAGCATCAATGCTGCCCACCCCTTCAATGCGGCTAAGGGGATCTTGCAGATTACTGGCGACATAATCGGCAATATCTTGTTTGTCCATGCTGCCATCGGTGGAGACAAATGCCACCATCATCAGTGTGTTATCACCTGATTTTGATACTGAAACCCCTTGCTGCTGTACATCTTGCGGCAACTTTTTGATGGCCGATTGCAACTGGTTTTGTACCTGCTGCATCGCTTCATTAGGGTCAGTTCCTGCCTGGAAAGTCAGCGTTATTGATGCACTGCCGGAGTTACTGCTTTGCGACGACATATAAAGCAGGCTATCCAGGCCAGTCATACTCTGTTCTATGACTTGTGTAACCGTATTTTCCAGGGTTTTCGCCGAGGCTCCGGGATAAGAGGCACTGATACGAACATTCGGTGGCGCTAAATTCGGATATTGCTCAATCGGTAAAGTTGAGATGGCTAACACGCCGGTAAGACACAAAATAATCGCCAATACCCAGGCAAAAATCGGGCGGTCGATGAAAAAATTTGCCATGCAGTACAGCCTTTAAAAGTTAGATTCAGTAGAAACTACTGTGCACTCTACTCGGGAACACGGTGGAGAACGTGAAGAAAAAAAGGAGATAGTGTAAAAAACATCGATAGAACCGAGTTAATTCACGTTGATGGGGGAAATGATGCTAAACAGGTTTTTTCTTTGGTATCAGGTAGACTGATTAATAGTCATCCAACGTTAGGAACCTGTATGGAACTCAATCCCGTATTTGCTCGTCGCCTCTATCTTTGTTGGTTAATCAGCAGTGACAATGCATTGAACGTGCCGCATTTGATGGCGCTGACCGGCTGGCCACGGCGCACGTTACAGGATGTATTAAAAGCGCTGCCCGGTTTAGGTGTCACCCTGACGTTTGTACAGCAGGGTGTGCGCAACAACGCAGGTTATTATAGATTGGATCATTGGGGGCCACTGAACAAAAAATGGATACAGGATAACCATGATGCTATTTTAGCCGCCATCACGTAGCGGCAATGTGTCTCAGTATTTTTTATTTTCTATATACATAATGGTTGCGGCGACCCGTGAACGTACATTCAGTTTACGCAATAAGTTGCGGATATGGACTTTCACGGTTTCTTCCGAAATGTGCAGTTCAAAAGCGACCTGTTTATTAGACATACCGCGCGCGACCTCCTGCAACACATCTAATTCGCGCTCAGTTAATTCAGAGAAAGGGTTAACCTGTTCGTGGCGTGAAGATAAATACTGTGCAACCTCATTACTGAATACATTCTCGCCGGCTGCGGCTTGACGAATATTTTCCAGCAATATTTCGGGTTCACTGTCTTTTAACAGATATCCATCCGCGCCTGCATCAATTACCGCGTAAACATCACTGCGGGCATCGGAGACGGTCAGTACGATAATACGTGCATCAATACCTTCATTGCGCAACGTTTTTAGCGTTTCCAGCCCGGACATTCCTTTCATATTCAAATCAAGCAAAATGACGTCCGGTTGGTGTTTGACCGCTTCGACAATGGCTTCACTGCCATTATTGGCTTCGGCAACCACGTCAAAAATGCTATCCAACTCAAGTAATTGTTTTATTCCACGACGCATCAGTGGGTGATCGTCAACAATCATAATAGTGTGACTTTTGGTCATGTAAGTAATGTCCCTGTAACCGATATATACCCTTCATCATTCAAACTACAGTAGTGTTGGCTGACAGTTTCTTGCATGTCGCTTTTCTGTAATTTGAAATCTATGAGTATAGAAATTAAACGTCTGGTTGCTGAATACGGATTATCGTCATGGTGATAGCCAATTTAGTGGGCTACGTTATCCATTATTGTTAGTAAAACTCTCCTCTAAGTGTACCTCAAAACTCTGGCCAGGTTCATTTACAGCAGCAGTTTATATGAAGAAATAATGTTCAGTATACCATCTGATTTTGATACTCATTCTCATTAAATGAATCGTTATATAAAAAAGGAAATAACGCAAATCGATTTAATAGTGAGAAAACAGAAAAATAACCACCAAATTAATTGATCTTGCGCAATATATACGGGAGATTAACCATAAAGAGTAATTATTTTATTACCAACTATTGAGTATTTATATAACAGACACAGAGGAATTTCTTTTATTAAAACAAATAAGAATAATTATCATCCCGATAGCTCTATTCGGGTTTTAAATGAATATTCTCTACCCACATGCAGGCGCGCCAGTAGATGTTAAGGATATCAGTATGACTGATTTATCGCGGCGTAAATTACTGACGGGTTTTTGGCAGGCAGATAAATCGTCAAACAGCGTTATCCGGCCACCCTGGTCGGTAGCGGAAAGCGATTTTATCGCAGGTTGTACCCGCTGCCATGCGTGTGTCTCTGCCTGTGAAACGGGCGTCTTAATTGCTGGAAGTGGCGGATTCCCCGAAATAGATTTTCAACGTGCTGAATGCAGCTTTTGTCAGCAATGCGTACAGGCTTGTGATGCTGGGGTGTTTTTCTCAACAGAGCTGACCGCCTGGTCGATTAAAGTCAGCATATCAGAGCGCTGTTTGCCGTTGCACAACATTGAATGCCGTAGCTGTCAGGATAGTTGTGAAACCCGAGCGATTCGATTTCGTCCGCGTCTCAATGGCATTGCCCGGCCCGAATTAGACCTTCCTGCTTGTACCGGATGTGGTGCCTGTGTACCCAGTTGCCCGGTTCAGGCAGTAACCCTCACCCGGAGCGACGATGGAAGATAAAGAATGGCATGTCTGTGGATTGGTGTTGCAGGCCAAACCGGCACGAATAGCGGCGCTAATTGACAGCTTGCTGGCGATTCCGGGAACAGAAATACCCACCAGTGATGCCGCTCAGGGCAAATTGGTTGTTGTTATGCAGGCGGCGCGCTCAGACGTGCTCCTGAATTATATTGAGTCAGCACGGAATCTGGATGGTGTGCTGGCTGTATCGCTGGTTTATCACCAGCAGGAAAGCCAAGGTGAGGAAATGCCATGAAACTCAGTCGCCGGGATTTTATGAAAGCCAACGCCGCGGTTGCCGCCGCCGCCGCCGCTGGATTGACCATACCGACGGTCGCTAAGGCGGTCGTGGGTGACAACGCAAATGCAATAAAATGGGACAAAGCGCCTTGCCGATTCTGTGGTACCGGTTGTGGGGTGTTAGTCGGCACACAAAATGGCCGTATCGTGGCATCACAAGGTGATCCCGACTCACCGGTAAACCGTGGTCTGAACTGTATAAAAGGCTATTTCCTGCCAAAAATCATGTACGGCAAAGACCGACTGACTCAGCCACTGCTGCGGATGAAAGACGGCCAGTATGATAAAGAAGGTGACTTTACCCCGATAAGTTGGGAAAAAGCCTTTGATATCATGGAGCTGAAATTCAAAAATGCGCTCAAAGAGAAAGGCCCGACCGCAGTGGGGATGTTTGGCTCCGGCCAGTGGACGGTGTGGGAAGGTTATGCTGCTTCCAAGCTGCTAAAAGCCGGTTTCCGCTCCAACAACCTGGACCCGAATGCCCGTCACTGCATGGCATCCTCTGTAGTGGGTTTTATGCGTACCTTTGGTATGGATGAGCCAATGGGTTGCTACGATGATATTGAAGAAGCAGATGCATTCGTGCTCTGGGGCTCCAATATGGCGGAAATGCACCCGATCTTGTGGTCGCGCATGACCAGCCGCCGCCTGACCGATAACAACGTCAAAATTGCCGTGCTATCGACCTTCGAACACCGCAGTTTTGAGTTGGCAGATAACCCGATCATCTTCACCCCGCAGACTGATCTGGCTATCATGAATTACATCGCTAATTACATTATTCAAAACAATGCCGTTGATCAGGGCTTCCTTGACCGCCATGTGAATTTCCGTCGCGGTGCAACGGATATCGGCTACGGCTTACGGCCAACTCATCCACTGGAAAAAGCAGCCAAGAATCCAGGCAGTGATGCTTCTGAGCCAATGAGCTTTGATGATTTCAAAGCGTTTGTGGCGGAATATACGCTAGAAAAAGTCTCAAAAATGAGTAGCGTGCCGGAAGATCAACTGGAAGCGCTGGCGCAATTGTATGCTGATCCGAAAGTGAAACTGGTCTCCTACTGGACGATGGGCTTTAACCAACATACCCGCGGCGTCTGGGCCAATAACATGTGCTACAACTTGCATCTGTTGACCGGCAAAATCTCAAAACCAGGCTCTGGCCCATTCTCCCTGACCGGCCAGCCTTCGGCTTGCGGTACTGCGCGTGAAGTGGGGACGTTCTCGCACCGCCTACCGGCAGATATGGTGGTAACCAACGAGAAACATCGCCAAATTGCTGAAACCAAATGGCAACTACCGGCTGGCACTATCCCGGATAAAGTCGGTTTACACGCCGTAGCTCAAGACCGGGCGCTGAAAGATGGCACCCTCAACGCCTACTGGGTGATGTGTAACAACAACATGCAGGCTGGCCCGAATATCAACGAAGATCGTATGCCGGGCTGGCGTGATCCGCGTAACTTCATTGTGGTTTCTGACCCGTATCCGACCATTAGTGCGCTGGCTGCCGACCTGATTCTACCGACTGCGATGTGGGTGGAGAAAGAGGGCGCTTACGGTAACGCCGAACGCCGCACCCAATTCTGGCGTCAGCAGGTATCGGCACCGGGTGAGGCAAAATCTGACTTGTGGCAGATAGTTGAGTTCGCTAAACGCTTTAAAGTGGAAGAGGTTTGGCCTGCCGAACTCATCAATAAAAAACCGGAATATCGCGGCAAGACACTGTATGACGTGTTGTTTGCCAACGGTGTGGTAAACAAATATCCGTTGAGTGAAATCCCAGCCGACCAATTGAATGACGAAGCGCGTGATTTCGGCTTCTACCTGCAAAAAGGTCTGTTTGAAGAGTATGCCGATTTTGGTCGCGGTCACGGCCACGACCTGGCACCTTTTGACCGCTACCATCAAGAGCGCGGCCTGCGCTGGCCGGTGGTTAACGGTAAAGAAACGCTCTGGCGTTACCGCGAAGGCTTTGATCCCTTTGTACCGAAAGGCGAAGAGGTGCGTTTTTACGGCAAACCTGATGGTAAAGCCGTGATTTTTGCTCTGCCATACGAACCCGCGGCGGAAAGTCCGGATCAGGAATATGACCTGTGGCTATCAACCGGCCGCGTGCTGGAACACTGGCACACGGGTTCGATGACCCGTCGTGTACCTGAGTTACACCGAGCCTTCCCTGAGGCGGTGTTATTCATTCATCCGCTGGATGCCAAAAAGCGCGGTTTACACCGTGGCGACAAGGTGAAAGTGATATCACGCCGTGGTGAGCTGATTTCTCTGGTGGAAACCCGTGGCCGTAACCGCCCACCAGAAGGGCTGGTGTACATGCCGTTCTTCGATGCGGCGCAGTTAGTCAATAACCTGACTCTTGATGCCACCGATCCACTGTCCAAAGAAACTGACTTTAAGAAATGTGCAGTGAAACTGGAGCGTGTGGTTGCGTAATACGCGTTGTCTGCCCTGCGGGGCGGGCCTCGGCAATCACTTATAACGCTTATCCAGGGATGCTCAGGAAAGACGGTGTACTCAGGAGAACATAATGAATAACTCGATTTTTACATCATTAAACCGCCGGTTTTTGTCAGTCATATCACTGTTGGCAATATTGGTGATAGCTGGCGTGGCAACGGCTGCCAGCAATGTCGATATGGATTTATCTCAATCGCCGGAAGTCTCCGGTACGGCTGAAGGCAAAGTGAAAATGCCGAAACAGCAACAGCGGATGGCGCTGAACTATGTCAATCAACCACCACTGATCCCGCATAGTGTGGATGGTTATCAGATCAGTAAAAACACCAACCGTTGCCTGCAATGCCACGGGGTTGAGCACTATCGTACCACCGGTGCACCGCGTATCAGCCCGACTCACTTTATTGATCGTGATGGCAAAGTCTCCAGCGAAGTGTCTCCGCGCCGCTATTTCTGCCTGCAATGTCATGTGCCACAAACCGATGCAGCCCCGATTGTCGGTAACAGCTTTCAGCCTGCACCCGGCTTTGGCCAATAACCGAAATGAGCGAGATGAGTTATGAGCGAGATTAAAAAGCCCGGTGTTATCAAACGAATATGGCAGTGGTGGCGCAGGCCAAGCCGCCTGGCACTCGGTACTTTACTGCTGATTGGTTTTGTCAGTGGCATCATTTTCTGGGGCGGTTTTAATACCGGCATGGAGATGGCGAATACCGAGAAATTCTGTATCAGTTGTCATGAAATGAAAGACAACGTGTATCAGGAATACATGGGAACCATCCATTACAGCAACCGCAGTGGTGTGAAAGCAACTTGCCCTGATTGTCACGTTCCCCATGAGTGGGGACCAAAGATGCTGCGTAAGATAAAAGCCAGTAAAGAGCTGTATGCCAAGACCTTTGGCCTGATTGATACACCGCAGAAGTTTGAGGCTCACCGCCTGACAATGGCTGAGAATGAGTGGGCGCGGATGAAAGCTAACGGCTCGCAAGAGTGCCGTAACTGCCATAACTTTGACAATATGGATTTCACCGCCCAGAAAACGGTGGCGGCGAAAATGCACAGCAAAGCGATTACTGAAGGGAAAACCTGTATCGATTGCCACAAAGGGATTGCGCATAAGTTGCCAGATATGAAAGAAGTACCTAACGGCTTCTAACAGTAAAACGCCTAATTACACTCTTCTTAAATGCCCCCGTTATCGGGGCATTTTTTTTTACACTTGTTTCTATTGCAAATAAGCAGGGACTGACGTTATCTAAGTGAATAAAATCTCATGGTGTTGTCAGGAGTAAAGAAGGTCTTATGTCAGTCAAAATTGAAAATGTAAAAGAAGAACTGTTATCTGAAAACTGGTTTAAGCTGCGCAAATATACCTATGATTTAAAAACCGAAAGTGGCACTGCGGTACAGCAAATTCGTGAGGTCTATGACCGGGGCAATGGCGCGACTATTCTGCTGTATAACCGTCAGAAGGGAACGGTAGTTCTGATTGACCAATTCCGGATGCCAACTTATGTCAATGGCAATCCCACCGGTATGTTGCTGGAAGCCTGCGCCGGTTTACTGGATAATGATTCGCCGGAAGAGTGCATCCGCCGTGAAGCGATGGAAGAAACTGGCTATCAAATTGATAAAGTACAGAAGCTGTTTGAGGCTTATATGTCGCCGGGTGGCGTCACTGAAATAATCTATTTCTTCGCCGCTGAATATCATTCTGACCAAAAAGTCACCGATAACGTTGGGGTGGAAGATGAGGTAATTAACGTCGTCGAGCTGCTATTTAGCGAAGCCATTGCCATGATGGCCGATGGCCATATTAAAGATGGTAAAACGATTATGCTGTTGCAGTATGCTCAGATTCATAATTGGTTCCAATAAATACCTTCCTCACCTGATACTGCCGCGTTGCTTGCGGCACTTATTTCCCCTGATTGTTGATGATTCCCTCTGATTGATAAGTAAATTCTTCATTTGATGCAAAAATGTTATGCAGAGTATGGCCTGCTTCATAGATTGTGATAAATGACTCACTATACTGTTTCTCTACCGCCTCAAAGCATAAAAGCAAGGGAACCTACAATGGACGAACAATTGAAACAGAGTGCGCTTGATTTTCACCAATTTCCTACGCCAGGGAAGATTCAGGTATCGCCGACCAAACCGCTAGCCACCCAACGGGATTTGGCGCTGGCATACTCCCCCGGTGTTGCTGCGCCGTGTTTGGAAATTGCCGCAGATCCGTTGGCGGCCTACAAATACACGGCGCGCGGTAATCTGGTTGCGGTAATTTCCAATGGCACCGCAGTGCTGGGCTTGGGTAACATCGGCGCATTGGCCGGTAAGCCGGTGATGGAAGGCAAGGGGGTGCTGTTCAAGAAATTCTCAGGTATTGATGTCTTTGACCTTGAAATTGATGAACTTAATCCGGACAAACTGATTGATATTATCGCCTCGCTGGAGCCGACATTTGGCGGTATCAATCTGGAAGATATCAAAGCGCCAGAGTGTTTTTATATCGAGCAGAAATTGCGTGAGCGTATGAAGATCCCGGTGTTCCATGATGATCAGCACGGAACTGCGATTATCTGTACCGCCGCTGTGCTCAATGGCCTGCGCGTTGTGAATAAACAGATAAGCGATGTGAAATTGGTGGTATCTGGCGCAGGAGCGGCATCGATCGCCTGTTTAAATCTGTTGGTGGCGTTGGGATTAAAGCAGCACAACATAACGGTATGTGATTCCAAAGGTGTGATTTATAAAGGCCGTGAGGCCAACATGGAAGGAACCAAAGCTGCCTATGCCATCGAAGATAACGGTCAGCGCACTTTGGGCGATGCCATCCCCAATGCGGATATCTTCCTCGGCTGCTCCGGCCCCGGTGTGCTTACGCAAGATATGGTGAAAACAATGGCACCCAGCCCGTTGATTTTGGCGCTGGCGAATCCTGAACCTGAAATCTTGCCGCCACTGGCCAAAGCGGTGCGCCCTGATGCCATTATCTGTACCGGTCGTTCGGATTATCCGAATCAGGTCAACAACGTGCTGTGCTTTCCGTTCATCTTCCGTGGGGCACTGGACGTCGGTGCGACTACGATTAACGAAGAGATGAAACTGGCTTGTGTTCATGCCATTGCCGATTTGGCGTTGGCGGAACAGAACGATGTGGTTGCTTCTGCTTATGGGGAACAGGATCTCTCGTTTGGCCCTGAATATATTATTCCTAAACCATTCGATCCACGCTTGATTGTGAAAATCGCGCCGGCAGTAGCGAAAGCGGCGATGGACTCCGGTGTGGCAACCCGGCCAATCACTGATTTCAATGCTTATGTCGAAAAATTGTCTGAATTTGTCTACAAAACCAACCTGTTTATGAAGCCTATCTTCTCGCAGGCGAAAAAAGAGATGAAGCGGGTAGTTTTGGCGGAAGGGGAAGAGGAGCGGGTGCTGCACGCTACTCAGGAGCTGGTTTCGCAAGGGCTGGCCTATCCTATTCTGATTGGTCGCCCGAGTGTGATTGAGACTCGCTTGAAGAAGTTGGGCCTACAAATTACGGCGGGCAAAGATTTCGAGGTGGTCAACAACGAGTCAGATCCTCGTTTTAACGAGTATTGGCACGAATATTATCAAATCATGAAGCGCCGTGGTGTTTCGCAAGAACAAGCCCGCCGTGCGGTAATTGGCAATACGACGCTGATTGGCTCCATTATGGTACATCGAGGTGAAGCTGACGCAATGATTTGCGGCACCATTGGCACCTATCATGAGCATTATGATGTGGTAGAGAAAGTCTTTGGTTTCCGTGAGGGAGCGCATGTGGCGGGGGCGATGAATGCGCTGTTGTTGCCAACCGGTAACACCTTTATCGCTGATACTTACGTCAATGACGATCCAACACCGGAACAACTGGCCGAGATTACCTTGATGGCAGCGCAAACGGTGCGCCGTTTTGGTATTGAGCCAAAAGTGGCGCTGTTATCTCACTCGAGTTTTGGCACTTCAAACTGCCCAGCTGCGCGTAAAATGCGCCGCACTCTGGAGTTGGTTAATCAGATGGCACCAGAGTTGGAGATTGACGGTGAGATGCACGGTGATGCGGCGCTGGTAGAAAGCATTCGCCACAACCTGATGCCGGATAGCCCGTTGAAAGGTGCGGCTAACGTACTGATTATGCCAAATATGGAAGCGGCTCGTATCAGCTATAACCTGCTTCGCGTAACGTCATCGGAAGGGGTAACGGTGGGGCCGGTGCTAATGGGTGTGGCGAAACCGGTGCATATCCTGACACCGATTGCGTCGGTACGCCGCATCGTGAATATGGTGGCATTAGCGGTAGTTGAAGCACAAACCGAACCGCTATAAATACTCTTCGCTCTTAGCATTGCAGCGTTATTAGCGGCTTTTGTTCACCCGAGTCACTTATCTGTGTAAGTTCAGCGGGATTCGCTCAATTGCTGCCTGGCTGCAATACCAATGGCTTTGAGTATTCAATGGCTCACTTCAACCTGCTGCGGCGGGTTTAGACCTTTAACAATGTTGATAAGCGGGGAAATGTGCCGGATGGGTCGTAGCGGCGTGCGCCGCCGGTGCGCCCATCGGTGCCGTCGCCCCGCCAATCTCAGTGTGAAAAATGGGTTTGTCAGTAACTCAACCCGCTGCGCGGTTTTTTGCTTATCGGCTTCTTGCCGCTTGCTGTAACCATTTATCCAGCTCGTTGGCGAATTGCTGGCGGTCACGCTGATTTAAGGTATTAGGGCCACCGGTCTGAATACCGCTGGCGCGCATGGTATCCATAAAATCTCGCATATTTAACCGCTCGCGGATGGTATCTGGTGTATAGCGCTCGCCGCGAGGATTTAGCGCGATACCGCCTTTTTCAATTACCTCTGCCGCCAGGGGGATGTCTGCGGTGATAACCAGATCATTCTTTTCTACCCGTTGCACAATTTCGTTATCGGCAACATCAAAACCGGACGCCACCTGCAAGGTGCGGATAAACGTTGACGGCGGCGTTTTCAACGGCTGGTTGGCGACTAAAGTGACCATCACACCAGTACGGTCGGCGGCGCGAAATAACACCTCTTTGATGACATTCGGACAGGCGTCCGCATCAACCCAAATTTGCATCAGTGCTGCTCCTCTGCGGTCAGCCACTCTTTTACCGGCAAAAAGTCGCGATACAACACCGCTTCTGCACTATCCGCTGCCGGCTGATAGTTATATTCCCAGCGTACCAGTGGCGGCAGTGACATCAAAATAGATTCCGTGCGCCCCCCAGTTTGCAAGCCAAACAGAGTGCCGCGATCCCACACCAGATTAAATTCAACGTAGCGGCCACGGCGATAAAGCTGGAATTGACGCTCCCGTTCACCCCAGCTCAGTGCTTTGCGCCTCGCAACAATCGGCATATAAGCAGCAAGAAAACCGTCGCCAACCGCCTGAGTAAAGTTAAAACAGGTGTCAAAATCAGGGCTGTTCAAGTCATCATAAAACAGGCCGCCAATTCCACGCGCCTCATCACGGTGCTTGATATAGAAGTAATCGTCACACCATTTTTTATAACGCGGATAGACTTCGTCCCCAAAGGGCTGACACAACTGATAAGCGGTCTGGTGCCAGTGAATGGCATCTTCTTCAAAGCCGTAGTAGGGGGTTAAATCAAAACCACCCCCGAACCACCACACCGGATCTTCACCGGCTTTCTCAGCAATAAAGAAACGCACATTGGCATGGCTGGTGGGCAGATAAGGGCTAAGTGGATGAATTACCAGCGACACCCCTAACGCCTGGAAACTGCGGCCAGCCAGTTCAGGGCGATGCGCTGTCGCTGATGCCGGTAGTGCGGCACCAGACACATGAGAGAAGTTAACGCCCGCCTGCTCAAATACCGCCCCGTTGACCAAGACCCGGCTGCGGCCACCGCCACCTTCTTCGCGAGTCCAGCTCTCTTCTGTGAACGCCGCATGGCCATCGGCTTGTGCCAGCGCAGCACAGATTTTATCCTGCAAAGCCAGCAGGTAGGTTTTGATTTGGGTGATATCGGGTGAATTCATCAGAAAGGTTCTATAAGTCTGCAAATTTTTAAGAGCCAAGTATACCCCGATTTGCCGTCATTGTTGTACTCTCCGTGTGGATTAGCGCGTAATGTGCAAAAGGATTGACGAGATTTATCTGGTTTTTATCAAATGTCATTACCCACTATCACTCTGGAAAATATCACTTTAATATTGCGTGATATAATATTGCCACGATAATCAGAATATCCCTTAACTCAACGGTACGAACACATGGAAATCCGCGTATTTAAGCAAGACGATTTTGAAGAAGTGATTTCGCTATGGGAGCATTGTGACTTGCAGCGGCCTTGGAATGATCCAGAGATGGATATTGAGCGTAAGTTGAATCACGATCCGGAGTTGTTTTTAGTCGCTGAGGTGAATGGCGCAATTGTTGGCTCAATTATGGGTGGCTACGATGGGCACCGTGGGTCAGCTTATTATCTGGGTGTTCACCCTGACTATCGTGGTTGTGGCTTTGCCAATGCGCTGATCAGCCGCCTTGAGAAGAAACTCATCGCCCGTGGCTGCCCGAAGCTCAATATCATGGTGCGCGAAGACAATGACGCGGTAATTGGTATGTATGAAAAGCTGGATTACGAAACGCAAGACAGCATCATGCTGGGCAAACGGTTGATTGTCGATCAGGGGTATTGAGGGTTGGTTAAAGTAACCCATTGAGTTGATACTTTTTCAGCCACCCCATTTGCAGTAAATTGCGGCTAAATAATCCGCCAATAACCCTACCCTCATAAACCCATCAAGGTTATAGAGGATAGGGTAACGATTAATTACTTAATCTTGGTGATGCTTTTTACATCAACTTCTACCGAGTTCCAGTCTTTATCCACTTTCCCTTCGATTTGTACTTTATCTTGTGGAGTGATGGTTTGACCGTTCCAGTATTTACTATCAATATCAACGGTAATAGTACCGGTGCCATCGCGGAAAGTATAAGTATCATGGCCTAAACGCTCGACGATATTACCTTGCAGAGTAACACGAGTGTCGTCGCGCATGGTTTTGACTTTTTCTACCGTGGTATTGGTCGCACTTGGGCCTGAGAAGCCACCCTGAGTTGCCGGTTGAGTTTGTGTCGTCGCCGGGCCATCAAAGCCCCCTTGCGCAGGATTGGTTGCACTTTGTGCCAGGAAAGGTGTGCTGCATAGCATAACCAAGGTTGCAGCTAAGGTTAATTTCTTCATTTTATTGCTCCTTCAATGAATGAATCATTACGTTTGGAAGCAGAGACCATACATGCCTCTCTGGTAGCCAATAGTAGACCAAGTTTGTCTTAAGGCATTCTCAAATATTGTGGCCCAGTGATTAAATGGGGGCTAACATATATTTTATCAATCGTTACGGTGGTTTTTACGCGTTGCAAGTGTAGGGTAAGTCCCTCGTTGACCGATCATGATAATTAAAAACCGCACGGTTATGGCACTTTCTTCGTTGTGTGGACTCCAACCACTGGTTATCATTTTTAAACTGCACATGTAGCTGTCTCTGCATTTTACACCATGCAGAAAAGCTCATCGGATGTGGTTTTTTTAAGGAGCTTTAGATGAATACTCGCCCACGGTTGTCTGGGGTGCGTTTGGTACTACTGAGTACCCCTTTGTTGTTGGCCGGGTGTTCAACAATGTCAGGTTTTTCCTGGTCCAGCCTGTCGCCGCTCAATTGGTTTAGCAGCAGTATGCAGGTGACGGAGCAAGGCGTAGGTGGCATTACCGCCAATACCCCGTTGATTGAGAACGATATCAAAGCAGGGCTGAAAGGTGATTATCGGCTGCGTAGTGGCATGGCTACCAATGACGGTCAACTGGTTTCCTTCTATCAGGCGATGAAAGAGGACCAAATCAAGCTGGTTATCTCCGGACAGCCCAAAGGCACAGTAGAGCGTATTGATGTCATGGATAAGACAATTCCCAGCCAGTGGGGTGTCACAATTGGTACACCATTTAGTGAACTCTATAAAAAAGCATTCGGTTCATGCCATAAAGGGAGCGGTGATGATGCCGCTCAAATCGAGTGTGCGGCACCTGACAGTAAGCATGTCAGCTATTTATTTGATGGTAACTGGCATGGGCCAGAGGGCTTAATGCCATCTGATGACACTTTGCAAAGTTGGAAAGTGAGCAAGATTATTTGGCGCGCCAAAAGCGAATAAATCGTATTCTCTGATTCTTATTTCTATATTAAGGCACGGCCACTGATTTGGGTGCCTTAATATAAATCCCACCGTTGGTATCGCACGCTCTGCCTAATTTTATTTTGCGCTTACGCAAGGTAATCCTAATCGTTTCAGCTATTATATCCCGCATAATTAACACCGGTTTTTAGCGAGGAAATAAACATGACTCAGGTTCAGAGTGGCATCCTGCTGGAACATTGTCGTTTCGCCATTTTTATGGAAGCAAAAGTGAAGGGCGATTTAGATGCCATTCGTCAGGGGAGCAAAAAATTCTGTCAATCATTACAAGAATTACAACAGAAATTCCCTAATGAGCATTTAGGGGCGGTGATCGCTTTTGGCTCAGATATTTGGCATGACTTATCCTGCGGCCAAGGTGCGAGTGAGTTAAAACCCTTTGCTCCATTGGGTAAAGGATTGGCACCTGCAACTCAACGTGACTTGTTGATTCATATCCAATCATTGCGTCAGGATATTAATTTTACGTTAGCGCAGGCCGCTGTTGCAGCGTTTGACGATGCAATTACCGTTGAAGAAGAGACACATGGCTTCCGTTGGGTTGAAGAGCGTGATTTTACCGGGTTTATTGATGGAACCGAAAACCCACAAGGGGAGAGCCGGCCGGACGTGGCAGTCATCGCTGATGGCAAAGAAGATGCCGGTGGTAGTTATGTGCTGGTTCAGCGTTATGAACATAATCTGAAGGGCTGGCAGCGCATATCTGAACATGAACAAGAGAAAATTGTGGGGCGTACCAAGCATGACAGCCAAGAGTTGCCTGCCGATCAGCGCCCGGTCACTTCACATGTCAGCCGAGTAGACCTCAAAGAGAATGGTAAAGGCTTAAAAATCCTGCGCCAAAGTTTGCCTTACGGTACTGCCAGCGGTAAACACGGTTTATATTTCATTGCCTATTGTGCGCGCTTACATAATATCGAGCAGCAGTTGTTGAGTATGTTTGGTGAGCTAGATAACAAGTACGATGCTTTATTGCGTTTTAGCAAACCGGTGACTGGCAGTTATTACTTCGCGCCATCGCTGACTAAATTATTATCGCTATAATAACGAAAGGCCGGATATCCGGCCTATTTTGGGAGCCAATCTAAATAGCGACTGCATCGCGTATTTTATTAAGTACCACTTGTTTTTGCTCTTTGGTTCGCGCTCGTAGTGGCTGACGTGGGTTGCCGGCATCAATACCATGCAGTTGCATCGCCGGGTTATTATCAAAACTTCCGAGCGGCTATTTTGATACTGTTCAGCGTGCGGCGGAGTTGGGTTTTACCTACAATGTGGGGGCTTTGGCACCGATTTTAGGGGCATCCATTGCGCAATATCTTAGCCTTGGTACCGCGCTGGGTTCGCCCATCGGGTCGATGCCATCGACGGCAAGCCATTCTTGGTGCTATCGGCCCGGTACGTGCCAGCGTTGTTACACAGAAATAATATTTTTAGCTAAAAACGCTTTTTATTGCTCGGTGCTGTTTAGCCGGGCTTTTTAATGGGTAAAAAAGAGTGGCTGGCGACCAGCGTTGTTGCTGGCTTAGAGCATTTGATACTTGAACATCACTAAACGGTATATAAAAGCGTTATAGGTATGCGCCTAGTTATAAATACACTGAGCATATTAAAGGCACAGCATTTTGAATGAATGTGAACGCGGTGACTCAGTGAATAAGGTGCAGAATGAAACAGATTTTCACACAGAAAAATAGATGGCCCGTTGTTGCCTTATTTAGTACGTTAATTTTTGGCAGCGCAACGGCGGCTGCCACTGAGTTGCTCAACAGCTCTTATGATGTTTCGCGCGAGTTATTCACCGCGCTCAACCCCGGCTTCCAGCAGCAGTGGGAACAACAGAATCCCGGCGACAAACTGACTATCAAACAATCTCATGCCGGTTCTTCCAAACAGGCATTGGCCATTTTGCAAGGGCTGAAAGCGGATGTGGTGACCTATAACCAGGTCACCGATGTGCAAATCTTGCATGACCGCGGCAATCTTATTCCGGCTGATTGGCAGGCGCGTTTACCCAACAACAGCTCACCGTTCTACTCCACGATGGCGTTTCTGGTACGTAAGGGCAATCCCAAGAATATCCACAACTGGGATGATTTGGTGCGTGAAGACGTCAAACTGGTATTCCCGAATCCAAAAACCTCTGGTAATGGCCGTTATACCTATCTGGCCGCTTGGGGAGCCACCGAGCAAGCTAATGGCAAAGACGAGGCCAAAACCCGTGATTGGATGAAGCGCTTCCTGAAAAACGTGGTGGTTTTTGACACCGGCGGGCGTGGTGCTACCACCACTTTTGTTGAGCGTGGCTTGGGTGATGTGCTGATCAGTTTTGAATCTGAAGTCAACAATATCCGCAAAGAGTATGGCAGCGACAAGTATGAAGTCATTGTCCCGCCAGTGGATATTCTGGCGGAGTTCCCTGTGGCCTGGGTGGATAAAAACGTCGAGAAGAATGGCAGTAAAAAAGCCGCCAAAGCTTATCTCACTTATCTCTACAGCCCACCGGCACAGCAGGTCATTACCCGCTTCAACTACCGTGTTTACGATAAAGCAGTGATGGCAGCAGCCAAATCCCAATTCCCTGATACCAAACTGTTCCGCGTTGAAGATCAATTTGGTCGCTGGCCACAGGTGATGAGCACCCACTTCACCACCGGCGGCGTGCTGGATAAATTGTTAGCGCAAGGGCATCAGTAATGTTGTCGGCATCCAGTAAACGGGTTCTGCCCGGATTTACCCTCAGTCTGGGGAGCAGCCTGCTTTACACCTGCCTGATCTTGTTATTGCCGCTCAGCGCGTTAGTGATGCAAGTGGCCCAGATGAGCTGGGCACAGTACTGGGAGGTAATCACTAACCCTCAGGTGGTTGCCGCTTATAAAGTCACTTTATTGGCCGCGGGTGTAGCGAGTGTCTTCAATGCAGTATTTGGCATGTTGATGGCGTGGATTTTGACGCGCTATCAGTTCCCCGGGCGCAGTTTGCTGGATGGTTTGATGGATTTACCGTTCGCCTTGCCCACTGCGGTAGCGGGCCTGACGCTCGCCACTCTGTTCTCGACCACTGGCTGGTACGGTGCCTGGTTAAACGAGTGGTTCGGCATCAAAGTCTCCTTTACCTGGTTAGGGATTGCGGTGGCGATGGCCTTTACCAGCCTGCCGTTTGTAGTGCGCACCGTACAACCGGTGTTGGAAGAACTGGGGCCGGAATATGAAGAAGCGGCGGAAACTCTGGGTGCCAGCCGCTGGCAGAGCTTCCGATTAGTGGTGTTGCCAGAACTGGCACCGGCCTTGTTAGCTGGCACGGCATTATCCTTTACCCGCAGCTTGGGTGAGTTCGGCGCGGTTATCTTTATCGCCGGTAACCTCGCCTGGAAGACGGAAGTCACCTCGCTGATGATTTTCATCCGCTTACAAGAATTTGATTACCCGGCCGCCAGCGCCATTGCCTCGGTTATTTTGGCGGTTTCACTGGTGTTGTTGTTCGGTATTAACACGTTACAAAGTCGCTTTGGTCGGCGGATAGGTGGGCACTGATGGCGGATATCACAGAATTTAACGGTGTAGCTCGCCCGCCTGTCAATTGGGGTAAATGGACGCTGATCGCCATCGGCGCGGTGTTCTCGGTGCTATTGCTGGTGATCCCGATGGTGTGGATCTTTATCACTGCTTTTTCCAAAGGGATGGCGGTGGTCGGGCAGAACTTACTCGATCCGGATATGCTGCATGCTATTTGGCTGACGGTGTTGGTGGCACTGATTACCGTGCCGGTCAATTTGGTATTCGGTGTAGTGCTGGCCTGGCTGGTGACGCGCTTTGTCTTCCCCGGCCGCCAGCTATTAATGACGTTAATTGATATTCCGTTTGCCGTTTCACCGGTGGTTGCCGGCCTGATGTATCTGCTATTTTATGGCTCGAATGGTGTGGCAGGTAGCTGGTTGGATTCTCACGATATTCAACTGATGTTCTCCTGGCCCGGTATGGTGCTGGTGACCATCTTTGTCACCTGCCCATTTGTGGTACGTGAACTGGTGCCGGTGATGATGAGTCAGGGCAGTCAGGAAGATGAGGCTGCGGTGCTGTTAGGAGCCTCAGGCTGGCAGATGTTTCGCCGCGTGACACTGCCCAATATTCGCTGGGCATTGCTGTATGGCGTGGTGTTGACCAACGCCCGCGCTATTGGTGAGTTCGGTGCAGTCTCAGTGGTATCCGGTTCTATTCGTGGCGAGACTTACACCTTGCCGCTGCAAGTTGAGTTGTTGCATCAGGATTACAACACCGCCGGGGCATTTACCGCCGCCGCGCTGTTGACCTTGATGGCAATCGTGACCCTTTTTCTGAAAAGCGGCCTGCAATGGCGTCTTGCGCGTCAGGTTGTACGTCTCGAACAGGAGCAAAAGCATGAGCATTGAGATTGATAATATCAGCAAGTATTTTGGTCGCACCAAAGTACTGAACAACATCTCGCTTGATATTCCGTCTGGTCAGATGGTGGCACTGCTTGGCCCTTCTGGTTCAGGAAAAACCACCTTATTGCGCATTATTGCCGGGCTGGAAAACCAGAACGCCGGGCGTTTAAGTTTCCACGGCACTGATGTCAGCCGCCTCCATGCCCGCGATCGACGTGTCGGGTTTGTGTTCCAGCATTACGCCTTGTTCCGCCATATGACGGTGTTCGATAATATCGCGTTTGGCCTGACTGTATTGCCGCGCCGTGAGCGGCCAAATGCGGCGGCGATTAAGCAGAAAGTGGCGCAGTTGCTAGAGATGGTGCAATTAGGCCATCTGGCTAACCGCTATCCATCACAACTTTCTGGCGGGCAGAAGCAACGTGTTGCGCTGGCGCGTGCGCTGGCCGTTGAACCACAAATTCTGTTATTGGATGAACCCTTTGGTGCATTGGATGCGCAAGTGCGTAAAGAGCTGCGACGTTGGCTACGTCAGTTACACGAAGAATTGAAATTTACCAGTGTCTTTGTCACCCATGATCAGGAAGAAGCGATGGAAGTGGCTGATCGCGTGGTGGTGATGAGTCAGGGCAATATCGAACAAGTTGGCACGCCAGATGAAGTGTGGCGCGACCCGGCGACCCGTTTCGTACTGGAGTTCCTCGGTGAAGTTAACCGTTTGAGTGGTGAGATTCGCGGTTCACAGTTATTTATCGGCGCGCACCATTGGCCGTTAGATTTAGCTCCGATGCACCAGGGCTGCGTTGATCTCTTCCTGCGACCGTGGGAGATGGAAGTCAATACTCAATCCAGCTCGCGCTGCCCGCTGCCGGTTCAGGTGCTTGAAGTCAGCCCGCGTGGTCACTTCTGGCAACTGACGGTACAACCTATTGGGTGGCATCAGGATCCGATCAGCGTGGTGTTGCCGGAAGGCAACATTGATGCACCGGTGCGCGGTAATCGCTATTACGTCGGCGGGCTAAACGCACGCTTATATTCTGGCGATCAATTATTGCAACCCATTGCTTTAGCCCAAAGCGCCTGATAAATTTTTCTTCTTTTTGTAAACACAGAATCATACCCAACGTCATTGGAGTGGCAGCAAGGCGGCTAACGAGCGAATCTCGATGAGCTTACATAAGTAAGTGATTCGGGTTCGTGAGAACCGCGAACACCGCTGCCACTTCAAGGAGGAAGGGTATTTAATAGGTATTCAAAGTGACAACCCTCGAACACTGCATCGGCAACACCCCACTGGTAAAACTGCAACGGATGAGCCAAGGTCTAAATGCTGAGATTTGGGTCAAATTGGAAGGCAATAATCCTGCCGGTTCGGTGAAAGACCGTGCCGCACTGACGATGATCCAACAGGCAGAATTGCGTGGCGAAATAGCTCCGGGTGATGTGTTGATCGAGGCCACCAGCGGTAATACCGGCATTGCGCTAGCGATGATTGCCGCCATGAAGGGTTATAAGCTGAAATTACTGATGCCGGAAAATATGAGCCAAGAGCGGCAGGCGGCAATGCGCGCTTATGGTGCAGAACTGATTTTGGTTAGCCGCGAGCAGGGCATGGAAGGTGCGCGCGATAGGGCATTACTGATGCAGGCTGAAGGGCTAGGTAAGGTGTTAGATCAGTTTAATAATACGGATAACCCTTATGCGCATTTCACCGGCACTGGGCCGGAAATCTGGCAACAAACTGTCGGTAAAGTGAGCCATTTTGTTTCCAGCATGGGCACCACCGGCACCATTACCGGGGTAAGCCAGTATCTGAAAAGCCAGAATCCGCATATTGCGGTTATCGGCCTGCAACCGGCCGAGGGCAGCAGTATTCCGGGGATTCGCCGTTGGTCACCGGAGTATATGCCGGGAATTTTCCGCCCTGAGCTGGTGGATCTAGTGTTGGATATCGCGCAGATTTCGGCAGAGCAGACTATGCGCCGGCTGGCCACAGAAGAGGGGATCTTCTGTGGTGTTAGCTCTGGTGGCGCGGTAGCTGGTGCCTTGCGCGTCGCTGCCGAAAATCCAGGCGCGTTGATAGTAGCGATTATCTGTGATCGTGGGGACCGATATTTATCGACCGGTGTTTTTGAAAGGGAGTGCCCCAACACACCCCCCGATCAATTGCGCAAAATATAACTCCTACTCTTGCTATATAAACCCTACTCTCGTTCCAATGCTCTTATTGGGTCCATTTGTGCTGCCCGTTTAGCGGGGAAGAAACCAAAAACCACGCCAATCAAACTGGAGCAGATAAATGCGGTGATAATGGATTTCACAGAGTAAACCATTGAAAAACTGCTGCTAAAAGCTACGATATTGATGATCTGGGTGCGCTCAATCCACGAAACGGCTCCGATGAGAACCGCCATAAGATCCTGAATATTCCTATCCCGATGATTTGGATGGGGGTGTTAGGTGGCTTGTTCTTTAGCGCGCTTTTGGCCTGGAACCTGACGCGGCCAATGCGCCAGCTAAGTGCGGGTTTTGAGCGAGTCGCTCAAGGGGATTTGTCAGTGCGATTATTGCCAGTGATGCGCCGCCGTCACGATGAACTGACCGACGTGGCGCGGGACTTTGACTCAATGGCCGAGCGCCTTGAGGTGTTGGTTAGCGCCCGTGAACAGCTATTGCATGACGTTTCTCATGAGTTACGCTCCCCATTAGCTCGCTTACAATTAGCCATCGGGCTGGCACACCAAAACCCGGTTAACGTCGAAAGTGCGTTACAGCGTATTGAGCATGAGTCGAAACGCCTGGATAAGATGATTGGCGAGCTATTGGCACTATCCCGCGCTGAAAATCACAATCTGGCAGATGATGACGAGTACTTTGATTTGCACGAGTTAGTGAAAGTGGTGGTGAATGACGCCCGTTTTGAGGCTCAGGTGTCGGGGGTAGAAATCCTCCTGCAAGTGTTACCCGCTATTGAATACACCGTTAAAGGCAATGCTGAATTGATGCGACGAGCTTTTGATAATATCGTGCGCAATGCGCTGCGTTTTTCAGCCTATGGGCAGCAAGTTAGCGTCACACTTTCTCCGCTCGATAAGTGTTATCAGATTCAGGTGGCGGATCAGGGGCCTGGGGTGGAAGAGAGCCAACTCTCCAGTATTTTCGACCCCTTTGTTCGTGTGAAGTCAGCGATGTCAGGCAAAGGCTATGGCTTGGGATTGGCGATTACCCGTAAAGTGATTCTGGCACATGGCGGGCAGGTTGAAGCAAGAAATGGCGAACAGGGAGGGTTAGTGATTACACTGCGAGTTCCACGTTGGCTAGCCACAGAATGACTAATTTTAGACAACAAAAACGGCACCCTTGAGTGCCGTTTTTCATTCGTATGAGATTACTTCTTGATACGAATAATTGGTGTCTCACCCACGGTAACACTACCAGACAGTTTGATCAGTTCTTTAATCTCGTCCATGTTAGAGATAACAACCGGCGTCAGTGTCGACTTGGCTTTCTCTTCCAACAAGGCCAGATTGAACTCGATAACCACATCACCTTTCTTGACGCGCTGACCTTCTTCCGCGATGCGTTTGAAGCCTTCGCCTTTCAGTTCAACAGTATCAATACCGAAGTGGACGAACAGCTCAATGCCGCTGTCTGATTCGATAGAAAAAGCATGGTTGGTTTCAAAAATCTTACCGATGGTGCCATCTACAGGAGCAACCATTTTATTGCCTGAAGGCTTGATGGCAATACCATCACCAACGATTTTCTCTGCAAAAACAACATCAGGAACATCTTCAATGTTGACGATTTCACCGGACAACGGCGCTACGATTTCAATAATGCCACTGTCTTTTTTATCATCTGAAACCAATGATTTCAGTTTATCGAACAAACCCATGATCTTCTCCTAAGTATTTATATTGGGCGGCGTTCCAGTATCGTGGAATTAGCAGAGTGTTTTTTCTTCGATGAACTTGTCAACCAGCGCCATCAATTCTTGCGCAGTAGGTTGAGTCAATGCTTGCTCAGCCAACGCCTTTGCATCTTGGAAATTGGTATTACGGATAATTTTCTTGATGCGTGGGATTGAAATCGCACTCATGCTGAACTCATCCAGCCCCATGCCCAATAGCAACAGTGTAGCACGTTCGTCGCCTGCAAGTTCACCGCACATACCGGTCCACTTACCTTCGGCGTGAGATGCATCAATTACCTGTTTTATCAGGCCCAATACCGATGGTGACATTGGATTATAGAGATGAGAAATCAGCTCATTGCCACGATCTACCGCCAGAGTATACTGAGTTAGATCGTTTGTCCCAATACTAAAGAAGTCAACTTCTTTAGCTAAATGATGGGCGATAACCGCCGCAGCGGGTGTTTCAACCATCACACCGACCTCGATGGTTTCATCAAAGGCCTTATTTTCTTCGCGTAATTGGCTCTTCAGCAGTTCAAGTTCTGCTTTCAGGGCACGCACTTCTTCAACCGAAATGATCATCGGGAACATGATGCGTAATTTGCCAAACGCGGAGGCACGTAAGATGGCGCGCAATTGCGCGTGCAGAATCTCTTTGCGGTCCATAGCAATACGGATGGCACGCCAGCCCAGGAATGGGTTTTCTTCTTTTGGCAGATTCATGTACGGCAGGTCTTTGTCACCACCGATGTCCATAGTACGGACGATAACGGCCTGAGAACCCATCGCTTCTGCAACGGCTTTATAAGCCTGGAACTGCTCTTCTTCAGTGGGCAGCGAGTCGCGATCCATGAACAGGAATTCAGTTCGGTACAGACCAACACCTTCAGCGCCATTGCGCTCCGCACCGGCGATATCACGCACAGTACCAATGTTGGCAACCACTTCAACCTGATGGCCATCAAGGGTGATAGCTGGCAGGTCTTTCAATTTAGCCAGTTCGTCTCTTTCGGCAATATATTGATCCTTCACCGCTTTTAACTCACTGATCACATCGCTGGTTGGGTTAACGTAAATTTTGTTGTTAACCGCATCGAGAATCAGAAAATCGCCGTTCTTCACCTGTTTGGTCACATCACTGGTGCCGACAATTGCAGGTAATTCCAGAGAGCGAGCCATAATCGAGGTGTGAGACGTGCGGCCACCCAAATCGGTGATGAACCCCAATACTTTGTTCAGATTAATCTGCGCGGTTTCTGACGGCGTTAAGTCGGTTGCCAGCAGAATGACTTCATCATGAATTGCACTCAGATCGACAATCGGCATATTAAGAATGTTCATCAGCAGGCGCTTGCCGATGTCACGCATGTCAGCTGCGCGTTCTTTCAGATATTCGTCATCCAGCTCTTCCAGGGCTTTGGCTTGCCCTTCGACGACTGAATAAGCGGCTGCTTCAGCAGTCATTTTATCATCTTTGATGAGGGCTATGATTTCCTGCTCAAGCTCTTCGTCTTCCAACAGCATAATATGCCCTTCGAAGATGGCCTCTTTATCTTCACCGAATGTTTCGCCAGCTTGGATCTTGATCGTTTCTAATTGGCTAGACGCTTTGGCGCGGCCAGATTTGAAACGTTCGACTTCCTGCTCCACTTTCTCAGGAGTGATTTTTTTCCGGTCGATGACAATCTCATCTTCTTTCAGCAAAAGTGCTTTACCAAAAGCGATACCCGGTGATACTGCAATGCCTGAAATCATAACCCTACCTTACTCTTGACTGGTGTTAACTAAAAAAGCGTGCGTGATTACTCAAGCTCTGCCATCAGTTTTACCAGATGCTCAACCGCTTTCTGCTCATCTTCACCTTCAGCCGAGATCACAACAACAGTACCTTGGGTCAGGCCCAGAGTTTGCAGTTTGAACAGGCTTTTAGCGCTAGCACTTTTACCGTTAGAGGTCACGGTAATTTCAGACGCGAAGCCTTTTGCTTCTTTAACGAACTGGGCAGCAGGGCGGGTATGCAGACCGTTTGGTGCAGTAATGGTAACTTCTTGCTGGAACATGAGTATTTCCCCAACTTATTTTGGATTTATGTTGTGGAGCTAAAGTTTAGTGTAAATGCCAGACTTTAGCCTGTATTGGTGCGCGCATGACGACATTTTATATGTATGCGCATGACTATGCCTCAACCACTGGCAAGTCACAAAGACAGTTTCCGATGAAACCTGAAATTAGGTCAAAAATCGTTACTATCACAACTAAGAATAATGCTCTCTTTGCATTATGTCTTCAATCAGCGTTCGAGTGATGACATTTTTTGTTGTTTTGCATAATGGTTAAATCGATTCAGCTTAGGTGTAGACCACTGTACGATTAATTTCGCGTATCAAAATAATTAACCGGTTAAATACTAAACCCAGAGGGTAAAATCAATCTTTATGTAGTAAAAAATTTGATGTGGGCCACAAAAAAAGCACCCCTAGGGGTGCTTTTTTAGCATTTAGTGCGCAGCATGATTACTGTTGCAGCTCTTGTTCAGTGAACAAATCTGCAAACAATGCCGTGCTTAAGTAACGCTCACCCGAGGAGGGAAGAATAACCACAATTGTTTTGTTAGTAAACTCTGGTTCTTGCAAAAGCTTGACCGCTGCCGCAACCGCTGCACCAGAGGAAATACCGGCCAGAATACCTTCTTCGTCCATCAGACGGCGAGCCATTGAAATTGCTTCATCGTTGGTGACTAACGCAACGCGGTCAATCAGGTCTAAATCGAGATTACCGGGAATAAAACCAGCGCCGATACCCTGGATTTTATGCGGGCCGGGTTTAATTTCCTGCCCAGCCAACGCTTGCGTAATAACCGGAGAGTCGGTTGGTTCGACCGCGACGGTGGTAATGGCTTTACCTTTGGTATTCTTAATGTAGCGGCTAACCCCGGTCAGAGTGCCACCAGTACCGACACCGGCAATAAACACATCTACTTCACCATCGGTATCTTCCCAGATTTCCGGGCCGGTCGTTTTTTCATGAATCTCTGGGTTCGCAGGGTTACTGAATTGCTGCAAAATCAGATAGCGATCAGGATCGGTTGCCTGAATCTCTTCCGCTTTGGCAATCGCCCCTTTCATTCCTTTAGCGCCTTCAGTCAGTACCAGATTGGCCCCCAACGCTTTTAGCAGCTTGCGGCGCTCAATGCTCATGGTTTCCGGCATCGTCAGGGTCAATTTATAGCCGCGCGCTGCGGCAACAAAGGCCAATGCGACACCGGTATTACCGCTGGTAGGCTCAACCAGTTCTTTATCTGCGGTGAGAATGCCGCGTTTTTCAGCATCCCAAATCATATTGGCACCGATGCGGCATTTAACGCTGAAACTTGGATTACGCGACTCAACTTTCGCCAAAATGCGCCCGTTACCGATACGGTTCAGACGAACCAGCGGCGTATGGCCGATTGTTAAAGAGTTGTCTTCATATATCTTGCTCATAGCCCGTCCTTTAACTCTATGAAAATGTAGGAAACGTTCAAAGCATACGCTAACAATGTGGCTATGGAAGTAAGTAATTGGTATATCGATATGTTATTAGGAAATAAGTTTTAATCCCAATAACTTTTGATCTTGACCATAGGGCGTGACCAGCACGCCCGGATAATATTATCGCGTTGGTTGAATAAACTGGTCGCGATAGCGATCGACCCACATTGCGGTGGCACCGCAGACTGCAACCGGCAGGATAACCAGATTGAGGAAGGGAATCATAGTGAATAAACTCACCAGTGCCCCAAACTGTAAATTATCGACCTTATCCTGACGTAGCGCACTGCGCATATGCTGAAAACTGACTTTGTGGTTATCAAAAGGATAGTCGCAATATTGAATCGACAGCATCCAGGCACTGAACAGGAACCACAATACCGGTGCAACCGTCTGACCGATACCCGGAATAAAGTACAGCACCAGCAACCCCAATGCGCGTGGCAGGTAGTAAGCCAGTTTTTGCCACTCACGGGCCATAATGCGGGGCAAATCTTTTACTATTCCCCAAATGCCAGTGTCTGGCAGCGGTTTACCGGTTAGACTCGCTTCCAGTTGTTCTGCCAGCAAACCGCTAAAGGGGGCGGCGATGATGTTGGCGAGGGTGCTAAACAGGTAACTGAATACCAATAGCACTGATATAACCATCACCGGCCACAATAGATAACTAAGCCATTGTAATCCGTCGGGAACATGACTCATCAGTTGTGGAACCCAGTCACCTATCCGGTTGAATAACCACCAGAAAGCGCCCCCCATCAGCAGAATATTCACCAGCAGAGGCAAAACGACGAATCGCCGGATGCCTGGACGGGAGATTAACTGCCATCCTTGTGCAAAATAATGGATACCACTGACCTTTTTTACTGCTTTTTGCGTATACGCCATGCCATTCAGTTCTCAGTAATCATATTGACGGGGGTATCATATCGATATGATTTCCCACTGCATAGTCGCATATTGTGCAAAAAATGAGCGAAAGAACTAGCATAATCATCTTTCTTCGAAGAAAATTGAGCACGGACTTGCACTTGTGTTCGTTGGGAAATAGAGTTAAAGGGTGAATGTTTGCCGCGGTGGCAATGTATTGGAACAACAGAGATAGTAATGATGCAGGATTTGCGTCTGATATTAATCGTTGTTGGCGCGATCGCCATAATAGCGTTGTTATTGCATGGTTTGTGGACCAGCCGTAAAGAACGCTCTTCACTTTTTCGCGATCGCCCAGTTAAACGTGCGAAACAAGAACGTGTTGAAACCCCGATCGAGAGTCTCGATGAAGGGGTGGGAGAAGTGCGCGTCCGCACTGCTCATCCACAAGATAAACCTTCGTTTAGTCACATTGACGACGACGATGACATGCCTGTCATTAAGCATACTGAAACCAAGCCGGTTCAGGTTAAGGCGGAATCTCGCCAAACACCTTTTGCTTCAGTGCAAACAGGCTCGGTGCAAATAGAAAATGACGACCCTCTTTTGGGTGGGCTATCGGCTGAACAACCACCGCATGAATCACAGCGTGAACCTTTGCTGGGAGCGGTTGGTGAATCCTATTCGCAACCGCGCCACGCAGAGCCTTTGCATGTGGAACCGCAGTCAGAACCTGTTGCTCCGCCAGCAGAAGTGAAACCACAGAAACTGAAAGAAACTGTTTTGGTGCTGCATGTGGCTGCGCATCATGGGGGTGCTCTTGGCGGCGAAGTGCTGTTGCAGAGTGTGCTTCAGTCTGGTTTCCAGTTCGGCGAGATGGGTATTTTCCATCGTCATCTCAGCCCAGCAGGCAGCGGCCCGGTGTTATTCAGTCTGGCGAATATGGTGAAACCAGGTTCGTTTGACCCTGACACCATGTCTGATTTCTCAACGCCGGGTGTCTCAATGTTTATGATGGTGCCGTCTTATGGCGACGCGAATCAAAACTTTAAGTTAATGCTGCAATCAGCCCAACGCATTGCCGATGATGTCGGTGGTGTGGTGTTGGATGATGAACGTCGCATGATGACCCCGCAAAAACTGGAAACGTACAAGGCCCGCATCCGCGAAGTGTTGGATGCAAACGCCAGCGCCTGATAACGTCGCCTCGCAGTGAATCGAATTAACCCGAACCCCCGCATGCCGGGGGTTTTTTATCTTTGATGGTGAGCTATGGAATCGATAATTCAGCAAATTAATCAACTAAGAACCTCATTGCGCCATCACGAACATCTCTACCATGTGTTGGATGCACCAGAGATACCTGATGCTGAATATGACCGCCTAATGCAGCAATTGCGTGAGCTGGAAGCACAACATCCTGAATTAGTTACCAATGACTCACCGACGCAGCGTGTGGGGGCCGCCCCCCTTGATGCTTTCGAGCAGGTTAAACACGAAGTGCCGATGCTCTCGCTGGATAACGTCTTCGATGAAGAGAGTTATCTGGCTTTTGACAAGCGGGTGCATGATCGGCTGAAAAGCGTTGAACCGCTAACCTTTTGCTGCGAGCTGAAGCTGGATGGCCTGGCGGTCAGCCTATTATATGAAGAGGGTGAGTTAGTTCGAGCCGCAACCCGTGGTGATGGAACAACCGGTGAAAATATTACCGTCAATGTGCGCACTATCCGCGCCATTCCTCTGCGTCTGCATGGGGATAATATCCCGCAGCGGGTGGAAGTCCGTGGTGAAGTGTTTATGCCGTTGGCCGGTTTTGAGCAACTTAATGATGAAGCGCGTCGCAAAGGCGGCAAAGTGTTTGCCAACCCACGTAATGCCGCTGCCGGTTCATTACGTCAACTTGATCCGCGCATTACAGCCAAACGGCCTTTAACCTTCTTCTGCTATGGCGTCGGTTTATTGGAGGGCGGTGAACTGCCTCGCAGCCATATTGCGCGATTGATGCAATTTAAGGCCTGGGGATTGCCGGTCAGTGATCGGGTTAAATTATGCACTGGCAGCGAGCAAGTGATCGCTTTCTATCGTCAAGTCGAACAAGACCGTGCCGGTTTAGGTTTTGATATTGACGGTGTGGTCATCAAAGTCGATGACCTCGATTTGCAAGAGCAGCTTGGTTTCGTAGCACGCGCACCCCGTTGGGCAACCGCATTTAAATTCCCGGCGCAGGAACAGATAACCCAAGTCCGTGAAGTCGAGTTTCAGGTCGGGCGTACGGGTGCCATTACGCCGGTAGCGCGGCTGGAACCGGTGCAGGTGGCCGGTGTGATTGTCAGCAATGCCACATTACACAATGCCGATGAGATTGAGCGACTTGGTTTGCGCATTGGCGATACGGTGATTGTTCGCCGTGCTGGTGATGTGATCCCGCAAGTGGTTGGCGTGGTGATGGAGCAACGCCCTCAGGATACCCAAGAGATAGTTTTCCCCGAGCACTGCCCGGTATGTGGTTCGGATATCGAACGCATTGAGGGAGAAGCGGTTGCACGCTGTACCGGCGGCCTGTTCTGCGCTGCGCAGCGAAAAGAGGCACTGAAGCATTTTGTCTCTCGCCGGGCACTGGATGTCGATGGTATGGGTGACAAAATTATCGAACAACTGGTTGAGAAACAGTATGTTGAAAATCCAGCTGATTTATTCCAACTTACCGCAGGCAAGCTGACCGGTTTAGACCGAATGGGGCCGAAGTCGGCACAAAACCTGATTGTGGCGTTGGAAAAAGCAAAACAAACCACCTTTGCGCGCTTCCTCTATGCGTTGGGTATCCGTGAGGTGGGTGAGGCAACTGCGGCTAATTTGGCGGCTCACTTTCGTAATCTGGCCAATTTACGTGCGGCTGACATTGATGCCTTAAAGAGCGTACCGGATGTCGGCGAGGTGGTGGCAAAACATGTGATGAACTTCCTCAATGAGGAACATAATCAGAAGGTTATCGAAGCACTGGAACAGGTGATCAGTTGGCCAGAGCCGCAGCAGATTGTGGTAGAAGAGATAGATAGCCCATTTGCCGGTAAAACAGTGGTATTGACCGGCTCATTGACAATACTTTCGCGCGATGAAGCCAAAGATCGCCTGACCGCTTTGGGGGCAAAAGTCAGTGGTAGTGTTTCCAAGAAAACCGATCTGGTGATTGCCGGTGAAGCTGCGGGTTCGAAGCTGGTCAAGGCGCAGGAGCTTGGTGTTACGGTCATTGATGAAGCTGAGATGATCCGCTTGCTGGGTGCATAATCGGAGAGGGTGACGTGGAAAAAGAGAATCTGGTGGAGATAGCCAATACCCGAATGCCCTTTGGCAAATACCAAGGGCGAGTCTTGATCGACCTGCCAGAAGAGTACCTCCTTTGGTTCGCCCGCAAAGGTGAGTTTCCGCAAGGCAAGCTGGGTATGCTGATGGAGATGACGCTGGCGATTAAAATTGAAGGGTTAGACAGTTTGGTAAAACCACTCAAACGTGGTTAATCAAGCGCCTGAAATAGGGCGATGGCCGCTCTCCTGCCATTGCCCTAACTTTGTTTTAATCTATTAAATATAAACGTTTATCAAGTTCTGGTCCGTTGGGTGATTGACTCCATCAGCGGCAGGTGTGCTTACGTTATTATTATTATCTTCTTTAGCCTTATCGGCCTCTTTCGCCTGAATACGCGTAATTTCAGCGCGCAGTGCTGCAATTTGACTCTGAATTTGTTGTTGCTGTTTTTGCAGCTCATCAGTGGTCAAACCAGAATCTTTTAACGTGCTGAGTTTGGTTGTTAATTTTTCAATCTCTTGATTAATAGATTTAATTTGTGCAGCCGCACTGCTGTTAGAGGTGCCGGAACCTCCACTCGCTGAAGCGGTTGTCGCGGAGATAGTATTCGACATAATTATTCCTTAAAAATATGACTGGAATAGTTTCTATCGGCGGGTAGATATTTACCTTTAACGTATTAAGGGCTTTTTACGTAATCTTATCGAAATCTTATCATTTGATGGTTTTTTTGAACTGTTTTGAGTGGTTAGATTATCCGGCGTAAATCAGGCCAGCGCTGTAGCCAGCCCTTGTCATTGACGCGTTGGTGGTAGGTATCAAGCTCACCATTTATAGCATTTAACGTGATCGTTCCAGCAAACAGGGCAGCGAAACCAAAAGGGGCTATCAGCTCAATATTACCCTGAGCATCAAGGCTGGCTCCAACAGCGGTTTCTACTTCAACCCAATAGCTGATGGCATCTTCAGTGCTGGTATAGGGTTGACGGCCATTTCGCAAGTGCATTCTGGCCTGGTTTTTTACTGACCAGGGGAAGGGGTCCTTATGAGAGGCTGTTTTCTGCAATAATCGCATTTCCAACTGAGAATCGCGTTGTTCTCTGGCATCTTGCTTATAAAAATAGACCAGATCAATATCGTTCAGTGGTGTCGAGGAAGGGTGACTATGCAGTTGATCCCACACCAGATTGCGCACAAAACCCGCCGCCAGGCACCACTGACTTAACTTTAGCTCTCGGGCTATATGCAAAGCCTGCATACGATAAGAGTCAGCCTGTAGCCAGTGAATGATTTGTTGCTGTTGGGTCATAAGCAACTCCTCGAAAATCAACGAATAACACAAAGCAAAAAACCGGCCAAAGGCCGGTCTTTTAAAGAGTGGTGGAGCTAGACGGGATCGAACCGTCGACCTCTTGCATGCCATGCAAGCGCTCTCCCAGCTGAGCTATAGCCCCACAAATGTGGTTGTTCGTACTGATTTATCTATTGTGCCACCCATTTTACTGAGTTTGAACATCTCATCAAACCAGAAAATTTGGTGGAGCTAGACGGGATCGAACCGTCGACCTCTTGCATGCCATGCAAGCGCTCTCCCAGCTGAGCTATAGCCCCGATGCGCACATAATAAATCGTGTGAACGGGGCGCATGATATGAAACCACTGAAACAGTGTCAACGGCTAATTCGATTTCTCGCGTTAAGCGCTGAAAAAGCCGCCAAATCAGTGAGCAAACCGCACAAAAAAGGCGACTTAAGCAAGCCGCCTGAGAGAGAGAGAAATGATGACGCTATTGTTGTGCTTCACGTTCGCTGATAAAAGCGAGTGCTTTATCAATACGAGCCAGTGAGCGCGCCTGACCGATCGCGTGGACAGTCACGTCCATCCCCGGAGATTGGCCTGCACCAGTGACCGCTACACGCAGCGGCATACCGACTTTACCCATACCTACACCCAACTCATCAGCAGTGCCCTGAATGGCATTGTGAACGTTTTCAGTGGTCCATGCGGTAATGGCAGCCAGTTTGGCTTTGACGGCTTCCAGCGGCTGGCGGGCAACAGGACGCAAATGTTTTTTCGCCGCATCTGCGTCGAACTCATCAAACTCTTCATAGAAGTAACGGCAAGATTCAGCCATTTCTTTTAGTGTCTTACAGCGCTCACCTAGCAACTTAACAATTTCGACCAACTCAGGGCCATTACGGGTATCAATCTCCAGTTGTTCAACCTGCCATGACAGGTGAACCGCAACCTGTTCTGGTGGCAGGCTATTGATATAGTGGTGATTCAGCCATTGCAGTTTTTCAGTATTGAACGCACTGGCCGATTTACTTACCGCATCAAGGGTGAACAGCTCGGTCATCTCAGCAACAGAGAAAATCTCCTGATCACCATGCGACCAACCCAAGCGAACCAAATAGTTCAGCAGGGCTTCTGGTAGATAGCCGTCATCACGGTATTGCATGACACCAACCGCACCGTGGCGTTTAGAGAGTTTTTTGCCATCATCACCCAGAATCATCGAAACGTGAGCATATTCAGGAACGGGCGCGCCTAAGGCTTTCAGAATGTTAATCTGGCGCGGCGTGTTGTTGATATGGTCTTCGCCACGGATAACGTGGGTGATTTCCATATCCCAGTCATCAATAACTACGCAGAAATTATAGGTGGGTGAACCATCGGTACGGCGGATAATTAAATCATCCAGCTCTTGGTTACTGAATTCGATTGGCCCACGGATTTTGTCATTGAAAATAACTGAGCCTTCCTGTGGGTTACGAAAACGCACTACCGATGGCTCATCAGCGCTATGGGTACACTGGCTATCACGGCAGCGGCCATCGTAGCGCGGCTTTTCACCGTTCGCCATTTGGGCTTCGCGTAATTCATCCAAACGCTCTTTCGAACAATAGCATCTATATGCAGTGCCATTTTCTAACATTTGGTCAATCACTGCATTGTAGCGATCGAAACGTTTGGTTTGGAAATACGGGCCTTCATCCCAATCCAGATTCAGCCAGTTCATACCGTCCATAATGGCATCGATGGCTTCCTGAGTTGAGCGCTCAAGATCGGTATCTTCGATACGCAGCACAAACTCACCGCCTAAATGACGGGTGAATAGCCAGGAGTACAGCGCGGTGCGCGCGCCACCTACGTGGAGATAGCCGGTAGGACTGGGTGCAAAGCGGGTTTTGATTTTCATTGGGATCGATGCCTTATTACGCTACGCCGACCAGCAAAAGCTGGCAGTTGCTCGAATTTCGAAAAAGTAAGCGACATTCTACCACCCTGAGACAATTCCTCAACGATGTTACCGATATGCAATTAGATCTGGCTAAACAAACCCTCAGAGCGGCGATAAATATCGCATCCTGTTTAAATTTGCGGCGAACGATTGTTTTCGTTTTAAAAACCGTTGACTCACTTCGAACTATCCCTATAATGCGACTCCAACAACACGGCGGGGCGATTAGCTCAGTTGGTAGAGCATCTCCTTTACACGGAGGGGGTCATCAGTTCGAATCTGGTATCGCCCACCAAACTCGACGTGTTGTAAAATAATGAGATAGATGAGGGCGATTAGCTCAGTTGGTAGAGCATCTCCTTTACACGGAGGGGGTCATCAGTTCGAATCTGGTATCGCCCACCACTCATCTCTCATTGTTTCAAGTGTTAAGATTTTTAGTAGTAGAAGTGGGCGATTAGCTCAGTTGGTAGAGCATCTCCTTTACACGGAGGGGGTCATCAGTTCGAATCTGGTATCGCCCACCACTTCTATACTTTCAAGATTATATAATGGGTCGTTAGCTCAGTTGGTAGAGCAGTTGACTTTTAATCAATTGGTCGCAGGTTCGAATCCCGCACGACCCACCATTATATACAATACATCAGTAACTCACCTCAATCTTTGAAATCGCACACTACACAATATCGTGTGGGTGAGACCCTGCGTTCAGGTTCGAGCCGAGCGAAGCGAGACAGCAACGCGCCAGCGTTGACCCGAAGGGCGAATCCGAAGGGTGAGTAATCCCGCACGACCCACCATTATATAAACTCCCAAACTCCCAAACTCCCAAATAACGTTTTTCCCATCTATTTATTATCTACTGATATCTTCACTCTTTTAACCTGCCAAGAAACATTCTCTCAGCAAATAACTCATCCACAAATCAGAGCCATAAAAAAAGGCGCCGTAGCGCCTCTTTAAGCGTTTTTTTGCCTGACCTTAGAGTACCAGACCCGCAATAGAGGCGGACAGTACACTGACCAATGTAGAGCCGTACAGCAGTTTCAAACCAAAGCGAGAAACGACGTTACCTTGATGCTCATTCAGCCCTTTAATCGCCCCGGCAACAATACCGATAGACGAGAAGTTAGCGAATGAAACCAGGAAGACGGACAGAATACCGACACTGCGTGGTGATAATTCTGATGCGACTTTCTGCAAGTCCATCATCGCAACAAATTCGTTAGAAACCAGTTTGGTTGCCATAATACCGCCGACTTGCAAGGCTTCATGAGTTGGTACACCCATGACCCAGGCAAATGGGAAGAAGACATAACCCAAGATACCCTGGAAGCTAATACCGAACAGCAGGCTGAACAAAGCATTCATTGCGGCAATTAATGCGATAAAACCAATCAGCATAGCTGCAACGATAATGGCGACTTTGAAACCGGCTAAGATGTATTCACCCAGCATTTCAAAGAAGCTTTGGCCTTCGTGTAGGTTGCTCAGTTGCAGCTCTTCCTCATCCTCCGCTTTATACGGGTTGATCAACGACAACACGATAAAGGTACTGAACATGTTGAGTACCAGCGCTGCAACCACGAATTTCGCGTCCAGCATCGACATATATGCGCCGACGATCGACATAGAAACTGTCGACATGGCGGTCGCAGCCATCGTGTACATCCGTTTCTCAGACATTTTGCCCAAAATGTCTTTATAAGCGATAAAGTTTTCAGATTGGCCTAAAATCAGTGAGCTGACAGCGTTGAATGATTCGAGCTTACCCATGCCGTTAACTTTGGACAGCAAAGTACCAATTATTCGAATGACAACTGGTAACACTTTGATATATTGCAGAATGCCAATCAGAGCAGAAATAAAGACGATAGGACACAGCACTCTTAAGAAGAAGAACGCGAGACCTTTATCACCCATATTGCCGAAAACAAAATCAGTACCGGTAGCGGCGAATCCGAGTAATTTATCGAATAAACCGGCGAATCCTTTCACAAAACCCAGTCCAACTTCCGAATGCAGGAAGAAGTACGCCAATAACACTTCAATAACGAGCAATTGAATAACAAACCGAATGCGGATGCTCTTACGATCTTTACAGATCGCCAGCGCTAATATGGCCACCACGACTAAGGCCAACGCAAACTGCAGAATATGGGACATGTGTGCTCCAAATTTGAGGCAGGCTAGATTTCGGTGGACATTTTATGTAACGGGTACATTAAAAACGAGATGTAGGCAGCAAATATAGAAAGTCACTTTCATAAATGCAAACAAATTAGCGGGCTTGATCACAAAAAACCACATGTTAATAATTTGCTTCTCGAGTAGTGTAATTATGTTATTTTCGATAATGGTAGTGATTGGGTCTAAAGATTACGATGCGTTATGCAATGATTATTCGGAATAAGCTATCAGAGAGATAAGTTTTATCGCTACAAATGCGCTTGATAATTATTATCATTTAGCTAGTATTAGCGCTAGAGAGTAGCCATAAATTTTCCGAGGGTAATACTGATATGCTAAATAGCCGTGCTGTCGATACGCCCCGTACATCAAGGAGGATAAAGCTTTCCCTGATGGGGCCTGCTTTTATCGCAGCGATTGGCTACATTGATCCCGGTAACTTCGCCACCAATATTCAGGCTGGGGCCTCATTCGGCTATACCTTGCTGTGGGTGGTGGTGTGGGCCAATTTTATGGCGATGTTGATCCAACTACTGTCAGCCAAACTTGGCATTGCTACGGGCAAGAATTTGGCTGAGCACATCCGTGATAGGTTCCCTCGTCCTGCGGTTTGGGCGTATTGGGTACAGGCAGAGATTATCGCGATGGCGACCGATCTGGCTGAATTTATCGGTGCCGCCATTGGTTTTAAGTTGCTGTTGGGCGTGACTCTTTTGGAGGGCGCGATACTGACCGGCATTGCGACTTTCCTCATTCTTATGCTGCAAAATCGTGGGCAAAAGCCGCTCGAACTGGTTATTGGTGGCCTGTTACTGTTTGTCGCGGCGGCTTATATTGTCGAATTGGTGTTCTCTCGGCCCGAAATTGCCGCGTTGGGCCGCGGGATGCTTATCCCCGATTTACCAAACAGTGATGCGGTATTCTTAGCCGCAGGGGTGCTGGGGGCCACCATTATGCCGCACGTTATTTACCTGCATTCGTCGTTAACGCAAACAGCAAATGAAAACTCTAAAGCAGATCGTTATGCCTCAACCAAACTGGATGTGGCGATAGCCATGACGATTGCCGGGTTTGTTAATCTGGCAATGATGGCAACGGCAGCGGCGGCTTTTCACTTCAACGGTTATGGCAGTATTGCAGAAATTGAGCAGGCTTATCTGACACTGCAACCGTTACTGGGTAATTCAGCAGCGACTATTTTTGGTTTGAGTCTGGTGGCCGCAGGGTTGTCATCTACGGTGGTAGGTACCCTGGCAGGGCAGGTTGTGATGCAAGGTTTTGTGCGCTTTTATATCCCCATTTGGGTACGTCGTACAATAACGATGTTGCCTTCCTTTGTCGTTATTCTGATGGGGATGGATGCGACGCGAATATTGGTGATGAGTCAGGTACTACTGAGTTTTGGGATTGCACTGGCTTTGGTGCCACTGCTGGTCTTCACCGGCAATAAAGAATTGATGGGGGATATGGTTAACTCGAAACTGATTCAGGGGTTGGGGAAACTGATCGTGGTGGTGGTGATCGGATTGAATGCTTATCTCTTGATTAGCCTGCTTTAATCGAGCGCCTGTCAGGCGGATACCCCATAAGCTATCCGCCCTGTCTATAGTTAGTTAGTCATCGTGATGGCCGTGCCCATGTCCTTTTCCGTGCTTATGCTTATCACCATATCGGTTATCGTGCTTATCGTATTTCCAGTAACGTCCTTCACGGTAATAGTAGTTCTTTTTCCACCAATTCTTGCCTTGCCAGCGGTGGCCATCCCAGTAATGTCCATGACGGTTGCGGTCGCCTAAATCCCGCCCTTGATGGTTCTGCCACCATTGGCGGTCACGCCAGTCATAGCCATCCCAATAATTTCCTCCCCTGTCTTGTTCACCAATTTGTAATGAAACGCTGGGTAATAACTCAATACTTTCAGCATTAGCCATTGGGATGAGGGGTAACCAGGCTAATATCGTTACCAATAATAGGGGTTTTAATGCTATTGGTTTAAAAACACCGATTCTCGGCGTAAAATCACCCACTTTTAACATGATTTATCCTTACCCAGTCATTATTGGCTATGGTGTTATCTTAAACAGTGGGTGAGCAATTGAGGCTAGGATAAAACTGTAAAATAGTTAATTAGGATTTATCCGTTTCAGTGATTAAACCCAACAAGGGTACTTTGTGTACCCTTGTTGGTGGTAATAAAATGAATTATAACAAGATATTTTCGATAATCTTGATTTCTTCATCACTGAAATCAGTCTTGGCTAACATGCCAACAGCATCATCAATTTGGCTGATTTTACTGGCCCCAATCAGGGCTGATGTCACTCGCCCGCCGCGTAATACCCAAGCCAGAGACATTTGTGACAGCTTTTGCCCACGCTTTCGTGCCAGTTCATTCAGTTGCCGTACTTTACGCAATTTCTCTACGGTAAGTTGTTCTGGATTAAGGAATTTACTGTCACTGGCGGCGCGTGAATCCTGTGGAATTCCCGCCAGATAGCGATCGGTCAATAAACCGCCCGCCAGAGGTGAAAAGGCAATCGAACCCACCCCATATTGATCCAGCGTATCTTGCAGCTCTGTTTCAATCCAGCGTTCAAACATTGAGTATTTAGGTTGATGAATCAAGCAGGGCGTACCCAGGGCGTTTAGTATTTCACATGCTTGCTGTGCCTGCTCTGCCGGGTAATTCGATAAGCCGATATAGAGCGCTTTGCCCTGACGTACCAACAGATCCAACGCCGCCATCGTTTCCTCCAGCGGGGTATGAGGGTCGGGGCGATGATGGTAGAAAATGTCGACATAATCCAGCCCCAGCCGTTGCAGGCTTTGATTGAGGCTGGCAACCAAATACTTTTTCGAACCCCAATCACCATAAGGGCCGGGCCACATGGTATAGCCTGCTTTCGAAGAAATTATCAGTTCATCACGATAGGGGCGCAGGTCTTGTTGCAGAATTCGGCCAAAATTCAACTCGGCAGCGCCGGGAGGGGGGCCATAGTTATTGGCTAAATCAAAATGGGTGATGCCATGATCGAACGCACGGTGAATCAGGTTACGGCTGTTTTCATACAGTGTGCTGTCACCAAAGTTGTGCCAGAGGCCCAGTGAGATAGCTGGAAGTTTTAATCCACTGCGACCACAACGATGATATTCCATCTCTTGATAGCGGGAGGGCGATGCTTGATAGACCATGATGACCCTTATTGGCGAGTGTCAATAACGCTTCTACTGTATGCGTTTTCACTCTCGATGCAAGACAGCGGGATCACAGTATTATCCCCCTAAATTAGCGCACGGTTTATGGAACCAACGTACGCGTCAGGAAATAGTGACAATATTAGCCAATTAGATATTTATAAAACATTAGATATATTGATTAACTGTTCAATACTTAATGAAATATAACCCTAATTAAGGCTGGTGTAATGATGAGCGGCAGCTACAAAGTGGCAGATTACCTACTGGATCGCTTGGCGCAGGTGGGCATTCGCCATTTATTTGGTGTTCCGGGCGATTTCAACCTCCAGTTTTTAGACAGTGTTATTAGTCATCCGGTTATTCAATGGATGGGGTGTGCTAATGAACTTAATGCATCTTATGCCGCCGATGGTTATGCCAGAGTCATGCCTGCGGCAGCCTTGCTGACCACCGCAGGCGTTGGGGAGTTAAGTGCGATTAATGGTATTGCAGGTAGCTTCGCAGAATACCTTCCGGTAGTGCATATTATTGGGACTCCAGCATTACGCTCACAGAAAGCCGGTGAGCTACTGCACCATTCGTTGGGCGACGGTGATTTCAGTCATTTTTCGCGTATGGCAAAAGAAGTCACCTGCGCGCAAACCAGCTTAACCGCAGATAATGCAGCGGCGGAGATTGACCGCTTACTGGTGGCGGCGTTGAGTCAGCGTCGGCCTGTTTATCTGCAACTCCCCAGTGATGTCGCTGAGGCTGCGGTATCTGCTCCATCGGGTGTGCTGGCGCTTGCTCAACCCATGCTGTCACTAACATCACTTCAGGCGTTTATCGAGGCTGCGCGAGTAAAATTACAATCAGCTCATCGAGTTGCGCTATTGGCCGATTTTCTTGCTAGCAGGTTTGGCGCACAACAACCCTTGCAACTGTTACTGGCGGAGGTGGATATTCCGCATTCGACACTGATGATGGGAAAAGGATTATTAGATGAGACACATCCAATGTTTATCGGTACTTACGCGGGGGCTGCCAGTGATGCGTTCGTCAAAGAATATATTGAGGAAGCTGATGTTCTAATCACCGTCGGGGTATGGTTTGTTGATACCATTACCGCAGGATTCAGCCAGAATATTCTTCGGGATAAAGGTATTGATATTCAACCGGAGCAGGTGCGGATTGGGAACACTATTTTCAGTCAGATCCCAATGGCGACAGCGGTTAGCGCCTTGCATCAGCTAGGTAAAACCTTGCAAAGCGAATGGCAACAACCGCGGGTCACGCGCCTCCTGCCCGTATCCTTGCCTGATAATCCGCTTAATCAGCACGCATTTTGGTATCACATTCAGCATTTTCTGCGTGCAGGCGATATTGTTATTACTGATCAGGGGACTTCAAGCTTTGGGGCAGCAACATTAAGTTTACCTGCTGATTGTATCTTTATTAGCCAGTCTTTATGGGGTTCTATTGGTTTTAGTTTGCCTGCGGCCTATGGTGTACAGGCCGCGTTGCCTGAACGACGGGTCATATTGATCGTGGGTGACGGTGCTGCTCAACTGACGATACAAGAACTGGGGTCTTTGTTGCGCGATGGGTTAAAACCGGTGATTTTCCTATTGAATAATCAAGGCTATACGGTAGAACGGGCTATTCATGGGCCACAGCAGCCTTATAACGATATTGCCGTATGGGATTGGAGCCAAATACCGCGGGTATTCGGCATGAGGAACGCTATCTTAACACGCAGCGTCACTGAGGTTGATCAACTGCAACAAGTACTGGAACAGCTTGAAGAGTGTGATCAACTGGCCTTTATCGAGGTGGTGCTGCCGCCAATGGATGTCCCTGAGTTATTGGCTAATGTGGCAAAATCGATTCAGGCACGCAATGCAGCAATCTAAATTTAGCTGATATTGTTATTTCCATCGGTCAATTGATCCAACAGCCAATAGCCTGCCGGCCCCGGCGGGCTTTTTTTCGACCAAACGGCATCAATCGAAATCATTCTCGGCCAATCCAATACTGGCAGTGCGACCAATTTTTGATGCCCGAACTGTTCTACCAACCAGCGAGGCAAAATAGCCCAACCAAAACCTTGCTCTGCCATTTCCAGCAACATTAAGTAGCTCGGCGCAGACCAGATAAGGCCTCTTGATTGATTACGCTCAGTTCGGTTATAGGTATTCAGGCACAGTTGTCGGGTGGTTGCCAGTTGCTCGGCGTGTACTCGTGGCAAACTTGTCAGCGGGTGATGACGCAATACGAATATCGCCATTTCAGTCTGCGCCGGTAAACGGCTGGCCGCAATATCAGGCGGATAGTGATGTTGGACTTCCACCACGCCGATATTGGCGCGCCGAAGCTGTAAAAGGTCGATAACATCATTATCTTCGGCGATCAGGCATTCAAATTCGATATCCGGGTATCGTTGTTCAAAACGACGCAGCAGGCTTTCATGGTGTGTCGGCTGATAAGTATCGGACAATACAAACGTCAGCCGCGTTTCAACCTGGCCGGCCAGACGGATGGAGAGATTATCCAAACGCTCGCTGGCAGCCAATATCTCTTGCACATGAGCCAGCACCCGGCGGCCGTTATCGGTTAACACCGGTTGACGGGCCTGCCGGTCAAACAGCGTCAAACCAAGGTCTGCTTCCAGATTGGCAATAGCCGTACTGATAGTTGACTGACTTTTACGCAGTTTGCGAGCTGCCGCTGAAAAAGAGCCAAGTGCGGCAGATTCGACAAATGCGACCAATGCTTCAGGGGAATAATGCATGATGTATCTATTTAATCGATGGGTTCTATTTTTAATCTATCTTAAAAAGCGATGATAATCACCTTCGACAATCTGTTATCAGTTAATTTAAGTGGGTGTTTTATGCAAGTTCATCACAGATCTTTCTTTGAGCGAGTTATCCATGCTATTGGTTTTGAAGCCATTGCTGTCGCTATTTGTGCGCCTGTTGGCGCATGGCTGCTGGATCGTTCAATGCTGCAAATGGGGACTTTGGCGGTGATCCTCTCTTCGGTGGCGATGTTGTGGAATATTGTATACAACAGCCTGTTCGACCGCTTCTGGCCCGTCAGTCGGGTCGCGAAAACATTGCGGGTGCGGGTATTTCATGCGTTAGGTTTTGAAGGCGGGTTTATTCTGATTGGTTTACCCATCGCGGCATTGGCCTTGGGTATTTCGTTGTTACAAGCATTTATGTTAGAGATTGGTTTCTTCCTGTTCTTCCTACCCTATACCATGCTTTATAACTGGGCCTATGACAGCCTGCGTATGCGAATTATTCTTGCTCGTCAGCCTGCGGCACTGAAACCTGTATCTGAAAACGGGCGCAGTTCACGCTAAGTATTTACCGGTTATTCACCTTTAGCCGCAGAGAACAGCGCGGCTGAAACGTTTTTATGTGACTGTCTTCACAAAGCGAAAGGGTTTAGTGCATTGGGATTGTTGTTTCTCTGGTGTGATTTTACAGTGGATATCGTTGACGTTAAGTATCGCTGTAATGGAGAAGTTTCTGATGACGACCTATGCCCTGGTGGGCGACGTTGGTGGCACGAATGCCCGTTTAGCGCTTTGCGCTGTAGCAACGGGCGAAATATCACAAGCAAAGACATATTCAGGATTGGAATACGACACACTGGAAGATGTAATCAAGCAATATCTGTCTGAGCACTCGGTTAATGTTGCGGATGCCTGTATTGCTATTGCCTGCCCGATTACCGGGGATTGGGTGGCGATGACTAACCATAGCTGGGCATTTTCTATTGCGGCCATGCAGCAAAGTTTGGGGCTGAATCATCTGGAAGTGATCAACGACTTCACTGCGGTATCGATGGCTATTCCGGTGTTGTCGGCGCACGACGTTCTGCAATTTGGTGGCACTGAACCTAAACCGGGCAAACCGGTGGCGGTATACGGCGCTGGTACTGGGCTGGGAGTGGCCCATTTAGTCAATGTGGCGCGTCGTTGGATAAGTTTGCCGGGAGAGGGTGGGCATGTTGATTTTGCGCCAAACAGTGAAGAGGAAGACCGAATTCTGGCGGTGCTGCGTAAAGAGTTAGGGCATGTCTCGGCTGAGCGGGTGTTATCCGGGCCGGGGCTGGTGAATTTATATCGTGCGATCGTGATTTCTGATGAGCGGCTGCCGGAGAATCTGGCACCGAAAGATATTACCGAACGCGCATTGGCGGATAATTGTACTGATTGCCGCCGCGCTTTATCGCTATTTTGCGTTATTATGGGGCGTTTTGGTGGCAATTTAGCGCTTAATCTCAGCACGTTCGGCGGTGTTTATATCGCAGGCGGCATCGTGCCTCGCTTTATGGAATTCTTTAAAGCATCGGGTTTCCGTAGTGCTTTTGAAGATAAAGGTCGTTTCAAAGATTTCCTGCAAGATATTCCGGTCTATATGATCACTCATCAGCAACCAGGGTTACTGGGTGCAGGAGCCTACTTGCGTCAAAAGCTAGGGCATGAATTATAAGCTTTTTGTTCGCAACGGGAGAAACAAGAAAGCAGAGCCAAGGCTCTGCTTTTTGACTTAATAAAATCACCCATTACGCATGGCTATTAGCCGTCACTCCCGCCGCAGCAGTTGGTGTGTTTTCAGCCTCAGTAGCAGCATCTTTTGGTGGTTTGATGATAAAGGTCAGAAGTAGAGAAAGCACTGACAGCACGGTGATGACGATAAAGGTGGCGTGATACCCGCCCAAGCGTGCGGCGATAAACGACCCTGCCAGCGCGCCCAGGCCGAATCCCTGATAGATAACACCGTAGTTCTTACTGTGATTTTTTAACCCAAAGAAATCGCCAACAATCGCTGGGAACACGGTGATATTGCCACCAAAACAGAAGGCAATGGCACCGACACACAAGAAGAATAGCGCGTGAGTCAGCGGCACAAAGATCAATACTGATACCGCTAACGTGGTGACCAGCAAGGTAAAGCTGATTACGCGCAGGCGGCCCACTTTATCAGACAGCGCGCCAAGGATGATACGCCCGGCGGTGTTGAAGATAGCAATAGCGGAAACGGTATTGGCTGCGGTGGCAAGATCCATTCCAGCCAGTTCTACGCCTAAATCTTTCACGATACCAATCAGATACAAACCACCCATACATGCGGTGAAGAAGATCATAAACAGGAAGTAGGACTCTTTCACTGCCAACATCTCTTTGACACTGAAATCACGACCCGCTCCGGCAGGTTGTAGGCTATTTGCAACCTGTGGTGCGGCCACTTTTTCCCGTAACAGGAATGAACCGGCTCCCACCAGAGCCATCACGATAAGGCCCCAATAGAAAAACGCCAGCGATACGCCCTGATTGGCAATCAAACTGGTATTCACATATTTGAATAACAGGCTGCCAGTACCAAATGCCCCGACAGAAATACCAGAAATCAGCCCCTTACGTTCCGGGAACCATTTAATGAGATTCGACAACGTGGTGATATAGGCTGTGCCATCAGCAAAACCAACCACAAAACCGGCCAACAGATAAATCATGCCTAGTGAGGTGGCAAAGGCGCTGGCAATCAGCCCCAAGCCAAGAATGATGCCAGAAATCAGCGTCAGTTTGCGGATACCAATACGCTCTTGCAGGCGGCCGGCAAATAAGGTGGCGAAGGCCAAAGAGAAGCTGGTGATGGAAAACGTGGTCGCAACGGCCCCGAGTGACCAACCGAATTGCTCCCCCAGAGGTTGGTTAAATAGGCTCCAAGTATAGATAGTGCCCAATCCCATCTGAACAATGATGGTACCCACAACAATTAGCCAACGATTAACCGGTTTACTGCTCATGCCGGACTCCTTAAACATCAACACAATGTGGCCCGAATAATGGCTATTGATGGCAATAGCGTCGGATGCCTAAAAATTACGTGCTGATAAATCACCGGAGATATTGCTGTGACGTGTTATCAGCCCGCCCAATGAAACCAGTATACGGGCGGGCTAACCAGGATAGATCAAAACGGGAATGAGCTGCATTGCAGCAGGAATGAAATGCCTCTAAAGGCGCATCAACTGCCTGAACTCTTTTATCTTGCTACGACTGACGGGGACTTCAAAATCCAAATCGCTGAGCCGTAAAATATAGGTGTTGTTAAACCACGGCACGATTTCACGGATTTTGGATAAGTTGACACAATAGGAGCGGTGGCAGCGGAAAAAGTATTCATCCGGTAAGCGGCTACAAAACTCGGTAATATTCATCGGCATGATAAATTCGGCTCGCCGGGTATAGACCAACGTCACTTTTTCTTGTGCTGCGGCATAATAAATATCATTGATATCCGTTACGATAATACGCTCATCTTTCATCAAATTGATGGTATGGGCGGCAGGACGGTGGCTGGCGTTATTATTCGCTTCACCCTTCTGGTTGTCACGCCGATGCAGTGCTTCCAGTTTTTGTAACATGGTGACGATACGTGATTCGTGATAAGGCTTCAAAATATAGTCAAATGCTTCAATTTCAAAAGCTTCGACCGCGTGCTCTTTGTAAGCAGTGATAAAGATAATATAAGGTTTATGGGTGAATTTACTGATGTTCTGCGCTAACAATACACCATCCAGCGAAGGGATATTGATATCGAGGAAGATAGCATCGACCTGATGGTTTTGCAGATATTTAAGGACATCCAACCCATCTTCAAAAGTGGCTTCAATCGTCATGCCGCTGTGCTGGCGAATAAGGTAACTTAGCTCTTCCTGAGCCAGAAACTCATCTTCAACAATAATTACTTTCACGGATTAAACTCCGGCTGAAATACGGGGTTCTGCATGGAGCTTGCCACCATTTTTACTGATATAAAAAGAGATCTCAGTTCCGGGTTCCATACGACGTATCTGTAAGCCCGTACCATATAATAATTGCACCCGGTGATGAACATTCAGTAAACCGATCTTATTGCCCGGCATCTCATTATTTGCCACGCTATCTATGGTCTCCTGATTAATTCCATTACCCGTGTCTTTTACCGAAATTTTTATTTGATCGTCGTGGTCTTTCACCGCAATCACCACGACACCTTTACCGCGGCAGGGCTGAATACCGTGTACGATAGCGTTTTCCACCAAGGGCTGAATCAGCAGACTGGGGATCTTCAGCGAGATATCGTCGTCAATATCGTAAATCACGGTCAACTTGCTGCCAAAACGGGCCTGCTCAATGGCGATATAGTCCTGAATCTGATGTAGCTCTTTACGAATATCAATCTGCTCATCATTCAATTCCAAGTTGTAGCGTAAATAGCGCGATAAATTAATAATTAACTGACGTGCGGTATCTGGATTAATGCGAATTGATGACGAGATAGCATTTAAGGCATTAAACAGAAAATGTGGATTTATTTTGCTTTGCAGCGCCCGCATCTCCGCTTTATTGGCCATTTCACGCAATTGTTCAATGCGCGAGACTTCCATTTGCGTTGAAATTATTTGCGATAGCCCCACAGCCATCACTTTCAAAGAATAAGTGATTTTATGGGCATGGCAGTAATAGATTTTTAGCGAGCCGGTTACTTCACCTTTCTCCCATAATGGGATAATGATCATCGAATGAATCTGCGGGGTGCGATTCATTTCATCGTTGTTACGAATGGTTATTTTACCACGCTGAATACTCTTTTTGGTGATATCACTGATGATTTCATGACCGATATTATACTTTTCAACGCCGACACCAACGTAAGCCAGAATATTTTGTGTATTGGTGATGGAGACGGCGTCAGCTTTAATATCGTTGCAAATAATCTCACACACGCTACGTAATGATTCGCCGTTGATATTACGAAAATAGGGCAGGGTTTTATTAGCAATATCCAGCGCCAGTTTTGCTTGCCGCGCCGCAATGCCTTCTTTTTCATCCTCGACACTTTGCACCAGCAGCACAATCAGCCCTATACAAACCGCACCTAAAATCATTGGAATCGCGATTTTAGATACAATATCAATGCCTAATGCTGTCGGTTTGGCCCAAAGTACCACCAATAGCATGGTGAGTGATTCACAAATCATGCCCGCCAGAATACCCATACTCCAGCGCCGCTCTTTCTTTACTTTTAGGTTGATATAACCGGACATCAGGCCAGCAATAATACTGGTTATTAAGCAAGGGATTGATGTTATACCATCTATATCAATAAGATAACGGTGGGAACCAGCAATAATACCGGTAATAATCCCCACCCACGGGCCGAATAAAATCCCGCCCGACATCACCGCAATAACCCGAACGTTAACCAGAGAGCCTTCGACGTTAATCCCGGAATAGGTACCGAAAATAGCGAACAACGAGAAAATAGCTGTCACGGCAGCCAGTTCCAGCGGCGTGTGCTTCTCTTTTTGCAACAACTGACGGAACAGGTGGGTGCGGGTCAGGAAGAACAGGCAAATTAACATTAGGGCGGCGCGATCAAATACCGCCAGTAACATTTCAAATATTTGGTGCACGCGATTCTCTCTTGGCGATCGCCTTGACGTTTACGCTGGGATCAATGGGAACCCTGCGCGAATAAGCGACTAACTAATTTATTCGGTTAACTATAAGGAAAATGGTGGCTGGCGGCTACTTTATCCGTGCGATTTGTCTGATGACGGGCGTGGATATCTGCCGCAGCGCAGGCTCCGGCAGTGTGGAAAGGTGTGATACGATTATTCGGCCATGCCCAGTTGTTGTTTACCGGTGGCCGTCAGGTTGTTGACTGTCGCTTTGCCGCTAAAATTAACTTCAAAATCATCGGCTGCAAAGTCCGGTGGCGAACGGCCATCAAGAAAACTGGCAAGCTGGTACGGCAGGTAAGTGGCATTTTTTTCACACCACGGTGCTGCGGCGATATACATCACGTTGCTATCAAATTCACCGTTATGTTCATTTTCCACTGAATGAATTACGTCGCAGTGCCAGAACACGGTGTCACCGGCCTCCAAATCAGGAATAGGGGAAATAGCTTCGAGTAAAAGAGGATGCCACCGTTCGGCGGCTGATAGCGCACGGCCCGGTGCCGCACCGCACAAATCATCATCAGCCACATCATCTTGCAAGGCGCGCAGCAGGATGTAAGCCATTGCATTAGCAATCGGAATGACATTTAGCGTACCCGCATGGGTGCGTTGTGGTGTCAGTGCTGTCCAGCCTTGGAAGGTACGGAACATTGAACATACCGCCGGCGACGGGAACTCACGCACTTCTGGCCGGCCATCAGCGGCGAATGGGTCATATTTCTGCCACTCGCCGGAGAAAACATGGCGGTAGACATGACGGAAGTTTTCATCCAACCAGCGCTCAATCGATCCGCCATCGACATGCGGTGACAGGCCAAGTGATGACGATTTGGGTGGGCGGCGACGGGTACGATCAGCATAAGTCACCACGCGGTTAGGATCAAAATGTTGCTTGCCGTTGCTCTCGGTTTGCCACAAATTATTTAAGAATACCTGCACCGCATTCATGCGTTTATCCTGACGAGCCTCGACTTGTGGTGTCGACCAATAAATCCCGTAAATCTGTGGTTTACTGGCAGCCAGCGTGCCGAAGTAATTGTCTTCAGCGGCATTTTTCAGGCGCTCAACAAAGTTATTGTGCTCCAGATAATCCCCGATTTCACGGTTCCAGGCCGCCGCTTTTTCGGTTGGGAATACCCCGAGGATGGCACAGCAGCCTCGCTGTCTTATTTGTGCTTTTTGTTCCTCTGTCACTTTGCCATTGATAATATCATCGGCGTGAATACGCGGAACCGGGTTCTCACCCCGCGACAGGCTGCGGCGGATCTCCGCGACTTGCTGGCGAATATTATTTTCCACCGCCTGGAAAACCTGCTGATAATCAGGCAGCTCCTGACGTAACTGTTGCTTCACCGCTTTGATTGCTGCGGGAATATCGTCTATGTGTAATGAAGCCATAATGCTGATTCTCCGATAGCTGTAGGGTTGAGGGCTGTCGTAAAAGTGAACCTTTGCTGACCATTTGTGTGTTTTTTGTTATCTTGAAGTGAACATTGTTTAGCTAAAATAGAGAACAATAAAGGGATGAGGTTAGGTAAAAATTTCCTCTTTAATTTTAATTCTTCTATTTATCACCAACCGCTGCATATTGAGGGAAGAATGGCACCAGTTATTCCGATGTTTAGCTGTCCCCCTATTTCATTACGGACGCCTCGATTGCGGTTAGATAGCCTTGTCGAGCAGGATTGGCCACTGTTTTTACAGCTATACCAAGACCCGGATGTCCAGCGGTATATTGCCGATAAGATGGATGTGGTTGAAATTCGCCGCTGTTTTGAAGCCCGCCTGATGCCTTGGGTGAAAACTTCAACTCATTGGTTATGCTTAACTATTAGGGAAAGAGAGAGCGGGCAGTCCATTGGACTTACCGGATTTTTACCTGAATGGCTGCCGTTACAACAAGCTGAAGTGGGATATGCCATGTTGCCATCATTTCAGGGAAAAGGATTTGGCAAAGAATCATTGATGGCCGTGTTGGCTTTTGGTTTTCAGCAATGCCAATTTCATAAAATGAAAGCCACTGTTACCGTCGGGAATGATGCGTCGCGGCATCTGCTGGAGCGCTGTGGTTTTCAACTGGAAGGTACTTTGCGTGATAACTTTCAGCTCGGTGGGCAGTGGTGCGATGATTGGGTGCTAGGACTGCTTGAGTGCGAGTTTGCGCTATAGCGCAGAACTCCGATGAGTTAGATAATTATGATCAGCCACTCGACACCGGTTCGGCGCTGGGATATGTTCATAAATAGACCTTTTGCGGGTCAGCGTCGCTCGGACGGTCCGGGCGCTTACGTATTCCGAGGAAATTATGGCTGAACACCCAGCTCGTCGTTTTACCCGTATTGACCGCCTTCCACCTTATGTTTTCAACATTACATCTGAGCTAAAGATGGCCGCACGCCGTCGGGGTGAAGATATTATTGATTTCAGTATGGGTAACCCGGATGGCCCAACACCGCCGCATATTGTTGAGAAAATGTGCAGCGTCGCCCAACGTGAAGATACTCACGGTTATTCAACCTCTCGCGGGATACCACGCCTGCGCAGGGCGATTTCGCACTGGTATGCTGATCGCTATCAAGTGGAGATCGATCCTGAAAGTGAAGCCATTGTCACCATTGGTTCGAAAGAGGGGCTGGCCCACCTGATGCTGGCAACCCTGGATCACGGCGATACCGTACTGGTGCCGAACCCGAGTTATCCGATTCATATTTATGGTGCGGTGATTGCCGGGGCACAGGTGCGATCCGTGCCGCTAACTGAAGGTATTGATTTCTTTGGTGAGTTGGAACGGGCTATTCGTGAAACCATCCCTAAGCCGAAAATGATGATCCTCGGATTCCCCTCCAACCCGACGGCACAATGTGTAGAGCTGGACTTTTTCGAGCGTGTAGTGGCACTGGCAAAACAGTATGACGTGCTGGTAGTGCATGATCTGGCCTATGCCGATATCGTTTATGATGGCTGGAAAGCACCGTCAATCATGCAGGTGCCGGGGGCGAAAGATATCGCGGTGGAGTTTTTCACTTTATCGAAAAGTTACAATATGGCGGGCTGGCGTATTGGGTTTATGGTCGGTAATCCGGAACTGGTCAATGCACTGGCGCGGATCAAAAGTTATCACGACTACGGCACATTTACTCCATTGCAGGTCGCTGCCATTGCTGCACTGGAAGGCGACCAACAGTGTGTCCGTGATATCGCTGAGCAATATCGGCAGCGGCGCAATGCATTGGTGCGCGGTTTGCATGAGGCGGGCTGGATGGTTGAAAACCCAAAAGCCTCAATGTATGTTTGGGCTAAAATTCCACAACCTTATGCGCATCTAGGTTCGCTCGAATTTGCTAAACGCCTGCTGGCTGAGGCGAAAGTCTGCGTCTCACCGGGGATTGGATTTGGTGATTATGGTGATACCCATGTGCGCTTTGCTCTGATTGAGAATCAGGATCGCATTCGTCAGGCAGTGCGCGGAATTAAAAATATGTTCCGCGCTGATGGCTTGCTGACATCGGGTAAGTGAGTGTCGTCAGCACCTATGTAGTTTGAAGTATGACGGATATATTCTGGCCGGTGACTTAAGGTGCCGGTCAGAACAGAATACTTCTTCTTCACCTGTTATTCGCCCGCGCTTAATGTTCTCTTCATCTGTTTGCACCATACTGACTTATTATGTGTGACTTATGCGGAGCACGGCCATGAAAAATCACTATTCCTTATCTCAAATAACCCTGCATTGGTTAACATTACTAATGATTGTTTTGACCTATTCAGCAATGTTACTCAGTGATTCTGTGCCGGATGAAGATCGAGCATTAGTGAAAAATCTGCATTTTAATTTTGGCATTTCGGTCTGGATATTGATGCTGGCGAGGCTTTGGCTACGTCATCGCAACCCTATTCCGCGGATCACACCAAAATTACCTGACTGGCACCTGTTTAGCGCTCAGATTCTGCATTGGGGTTTATATCTTATGTTTTTATCGCTGCCGGTACTGGGTTTTTTAGCGCAAGCTTATGGTGGGAAGACCTGGTTCTTGCTGGGATGGCAGGTGCCGCTGTGGGTGACACCGAATGATGAAGCGCGCTCTTATCTGAAACAGACACATGAGCTAATTGCCAATTTAGGTTATTTCGTGATTGGAATACATGGGGTGGCGGCGCTTTATCATCACTATATTCGCCGCGATGATACCTTACGTAGAATGATGCCAGGTAAATAATCTGCTCGCATAAAACGTTAAAGGGCGCGAATGCGCCCTTTCTACTATGTCAGGTGGCCGATGATTTGAATCATTATTACTCGACCATTATCATGAAGGTGCCAACCCAAACCACCAACATAATCGAGATACCCATAAAGAAATATTTCACTGAACAACTCCCCCTGGAGCTACTTCGCCAGTAACAATCCAAATTGCTGTGCTGAGTATCAAATGTGAATGAATGACTCTTTAATCAATTGCTGCTATTTCACCATAACCAGCTCGCTATCAATCTGAGATACATCCGAAATGTCGATCCAACCCGGTGATGGGCTACTGCGGGATCGCGCTAATGTAATCCCAATGGAGTAGAGATTTCAATACTGTAATTTTATGCATCAGATCACAATTTCATACAGAAACTGTAAATAATGTTAGCCAATATATTGAAGTGTGACGTTATTAACGTTTTTTTAAATTATCGCCAAATAACAATTTGTTACTCTATTGGCTAATTTTTATGCCAACCTCGCGGATACCCACCAAGTCAGCCGATTTTCCGTACGGTCACATCAGCCTCTAAACCCAGTAAATACAGGGCTTGTTCCAATGCTTCAACTTTAGATGCGTAGAAAATATCCAGCAGGCGATCCATTTGCGCTGCGTTCAAGCCAAGTTTTCGTGCCATATCAGCTTTACGGGTGTCAGTGCTTAACATGGCATTATGCAGTTCGGCTTTCAGGCGCACCAGAATAGGTACATGGACGGCGATATCCTCGGGTTGCAGTGCTGATGGAGCCGGAACGGGGCGACGTTCTTCCATCTCAGCGGCGATACCGTTTTTAATGCCATCCTGCGCTTCCAGCTCAATGTCTTCGGAGGAGTAGGTCACCGATTCCAATTCAGGGAAATCGCGGTAGTGGATATGGTATTCTCCGCTGGTTTCATCAAAAGTATAACTGGCTGGATAACTGAACACGGCGCTCACTCCTGTGGGGGAAATACGATAAGTTGCGGCATTGTACTGGTATTTATCCAAATCAGGTGACTTATTTAGTGTGTTGATTTACCCATGTGGTAGAATATTGGCGTGTGATTTACCCTGTTAATTGTAGAAAAAACATCCAGAGGATGCTATCGAAATGTATTGAGCATATAACATGGCCCCATACGATTTATCCACAGTCAGAGGGTTATATAAAGTACAATGATAAATAATTTACTTTAAATAAAAATAATTTTCCTATGATTAATCTAAACGCTCATGAAACCATTGTAGTAAAAAATTCTAAATAGAATGCAGATCTGTTATTATTCCGTAACCAAAACCCTTTCAAATAAAAGATAAAAATTACCGTCGTCGCTAATAGTGACGTGTAGTTACTATCTATTTTTATATCTGAAAAGAGATGTTTGTTGTGTTTAAGCTAAATTTAAAAACATTCATCTTATTTAATTGTGATTTTTAGTTTTTTATTGAGGAATTTCTGTCAATGATGAAAAGAATACTATTGAGTTCTACATTTATAGTCACATTATTATTGAGTGGTTGTGCTACGGAATCATCGCGAACGCTAGATGTTGCTAAAGTTGCTTCCTACGGCACGCAATATAGTGGTCCTCGCAGCCCTATTTCTGTGGGTAAATTTGATAATCGTTCAAGTTATATGAGCGGATTATTCTCTGATGGTGTAGATCGGTTGGGGAGCCAGTCAAAAACTATTCTGGTGACACATTTACAGCAAACGGGTCGTTTTAATGTATTAGAACGCACCAATATGGAAGAGCTGAAAACAGAAGCCGCAATTTCAGGCCAGAGCCAGCAGCTAAAAGGTGCAACGTATGTGGTGACCGGGGATGTGACTGAGTTTGGCCGCAAAGAAGTGGGTGACCGCCAACTATGGGGCATCTTAGGTCGCGGTAAATCTCAGGTTGCTTACGCTAAGGTTAATCTGAATATCGTCAATGTGAAAACCTCTGAAGTGGTGTTCTCTTCACAAGGTGCGGGTGAATATGCACTTTCTAACCGTGAAGTGATCGGTTTTGGTGGCACTGCCAGTTATGACTCAACGCTGAATGGCAAAGTATTGGATTTAGCCATACGTGAAGCCGTAAATAACTTGGTCGCTGGCATTGAATCGGGTGCCTGGCAGCCTGCGAAATAACGCTAACTATAATGTGTATGGATACCGAAATATGAAATTAATACCCAAATTGTCTTTGTTGCTGGCTGCTGCTGTTTTAGCCGGTTGCGCTACCGCGCCGAAGCCTATTTATAACTGGGATAACTACCAATCAACGATTTATGAATACTATAAATCTGATGCCAGCCCTGAGCAGCAAATTGCTGCCTTAAAAGAGAATATTGAGAAGTCTCGCGCTAAAGGTATACCGGTGCCTCCGGGCTTACATGCCCATTTGGGGATGTTGTATGCCAATACTGCCCACCCAGACCTGGCAATAGCTGAGTTTAATCGGGAGAAAGCGGCCTTCCCTGAGTCTGCGCCGTTTATGGATTTTCTCATGAGCAAGGATAAAGGGGCATTTAAATGAAATCTCTTTTTGCGTTATGCGCGGTTATGATGGCGCTACTACTGACCGGGTGTGCCAAGCCAATTCAGGACTATTCTGCCTTTAAGCAGAGCAAACCTAAAAGTATTTTGGTGCTGCTGCCAGAGAACCAATCACCTGAGGTTGAAGCCAGTCACGGCATGTTGTCGCAGGTGACTTATCCGTTATCTGAAGCCGGTTATTATGTGCTGCCCGTTGCGGTTGTTGAGGAAACATTCAAACAAAATGGAATGACTCATGCAGGCGACATCAGTGCTGTTAGCCCCGCGAAGCTGCACAAGATTTTTGGTGCTGATGCGGCGCTGTACATCACTGTGGTGCAATATGGGACGTCTTATCAGGTGATCGCCAGCGACACCCGCGTCACAGCTAATGCCAAACTGATCGATCTAAAAACAGGCAAATTGTTGTGGAGTGGCAGTGCGACCGCTTCCAGCAATGAAGGGGATAATTCATCTGGCGGTATCATTGGTTTGCTGGTACAGGCAGCGGTGACGCAGATTAGCAATACCATTGCGGATAAAAGCCATGATATTGCCGGTATTACCAGTACCCGGATGCTGTCCGCAGGAACGCCTAACGGGTTATTGTATGGCCCACGTTCACCACAATACGGCAAAGATGCTAAGTAAATATCTTTAGCTAATGACGCCCAAAATACCTGGGCGTCATCATCAGTTTATTCACCCGTGGCTGAGCTTTATTGTTGTTTCGCGTCACGTCACTTTGTGGCTAGAGTGACAACCTGACTGACAATATTAGTGCAATTCGGCGGGGAGCAGCCAAACACAAGATGTATGGGTGACTTGGTTGAAAGCAGTAATTACATCCTAATATGACTACTGAGTTGGTGAGTAATATTTGACTAATGTGGTGCTTTAACCTTCACCATTCAAGCTGTTATCCTATCTTCAGTTGAGGGTTTCACCGACTGGCTTGTAGGAAATCAACGTTATGTTGAATATGAACGAGAGATTTGATGGTAAAAATAGCGCTGGTGAGCAGAATATCCACGCCGCTTTTGAGTTAAGTTTACTGCTCAAAGCGATACTGGCAGTGATAGAGATTATCACCGGTATTTTGACTTATTTTGTCACACCGCAGTTTCTGCTAAATATTTTGCATCGCATCACACGGGTCGATTTTATCGAAGGTCATGGTGATGTGGTCGTCAATTACCTGCAACATGTGGCGCAAAGTCTTTCTATTAGCAGTTTACATTTTGCCGCATTCTATCTAATTATCCACGGTGTCGTTAAGTTATGGATTATTATCGGCTTATGGCATGAAAAATTGGGTTACTATCCCGCAGCCATTGTTATTTTTAGCTTATTTATCGTTTACCAACTCTACCGATATACCTTTACGCACTCAATGCTGCTGCTACTGATCACCGCTTTGGATGTTATGGTTATTGTACTGACTTTGCTGGAGTATCGCAGGTTACGGCATCAGTCTAAAAATCTCACCGAGATGCAATGAATTATTTCAAAAGGGATTAAACCGGCATAGCCTGGCTATCCTTTAATGGCGCTGCGCCATCGAAAAATTAGCTACGAGATGGATAAAAGTGTCCCCTAAATTATAAAGTGAATAATATTTACCAGTAACAACATCATCGATTAGGGAATACATGTGCCTGACCAATAATGGTCAGATCAACCATCAAGCCAATATTAATACCTTCCCGGCTGATCGTTTTGATTTCTACGGTTTCGTCGCTGCCAACGATATGCAAGGTGAGTGTCGAGATAAACCCGGCAAAATCAATATTGATAACTTTTGCCAAACAATGGGGTGTGTATTGATGTCCGCCAGGCAAGGGCGTTATGGTAATTTGTTCTGGTCGCAGCATAATCCGCGTAAGACCACGGCGTTGCATGTCGTCAACACTCACCTGACCTAATACGCAATCAGCCCAACCCGAGTCGATATGTGCTGAGAGAATCAGTGTCTCGCCAAGGAATGTTGCGGTCGGTTCATCAACGGGCCGCAGATACAGTTCCTGCGGTGGGCCGACATGTGCCAGCTTGCCAGCACGCATTACCGCAACTTGTGAAGCGAACGACAGGGCTTCTGTTTGATCATGAGTCACCAGAATTGAGGCGATATTGGCCTGCGCCAATAGTTCGGCCACGGCCTTACGGGTTGAGGCGCGTAACGCGGTATCCAGTGCTGAGAAGGGTTCATCCAGTAGCATTAGCACCGGGCGCTGAGCCAGCGCTCTGGCGAGAGCGACGCGTTGCTGCTGCCCACCAGAAAGCTCATGGGGCCACAGTGCGGATAATCGCCTATCCAGTGATACCATCTCCATCAGTTCACCAATCCGCTGTGTTTTTTCCTGTTTTGTCCCTTTCAAGCCGTAACCAATATTGCCTGCTACGGTGAAATGTGGGAACAGAGCACCATCTTGTGGCACAAAGCCAATGCCTCTTTTATGCGCGGGTACATGGGTTGAATGATCAAATACCGATTTGCCCTGTAAGATAACCTTGCCATGATCGGGGGTTTCAAACCCCGCAATGATCCGCAACAGCGTAGTTTTCCCTGAACCGGAAGGCCCGACAATAGCAGTACGGCTCCCCGCCGTTACGTGCAAATCAATGTGGTCCAAAACGGTAACAGATTGGTAAGACTTACCGATTCGCTGGAGTTCAAGCGTGCTCATAATCCTGCCGTACGTTGAGATTGAGAATAAAGAAGCCAGGTTAACGGCAGTGAAAGCGCCACCATCAGCAGTGCATAAGGGGCTGCGGCGACGTAGTCAATTTCGCTGGTTAATGCCCAAAAACCCGTCGCCAGTGTGCGAGTACCGTTCGGTGATAAGAGTAATGTGGCCGTCAGTTCATTGGATATGGCGAGAAACACCAGTGCAGCGCCTGCCGCAGCACCGGGGGCCGCCAGCCGCATGGTGGTGCTCCATATCGCTTGAGTGGGGGTTTTCCCCAAGCTGCGGGCGACATTTTCCAGTTCGACCGGTGCTTGTGCAATACCGGCCCGCAAACTGATTAAGGCGCGTGGCGTAAACATCAATAAATACGCCAGCAAAATAGTAAACTCGGTTTGATACAACGGACGAGCAAGTCGGATGGTGATAGTGACCAGCGCCAGTGCCACGACAATGCCCGGTAACGAACTGGTCACATAGTTACACCCTTCCATCACACGATATAATCGGCCCGGATAACGTACTGACAGCCAGGCCATTGGCACCGCGCACAAGGTGATAATGGCCGCACCACTCAAGGCCAATGTCAGGGTTTGCCTGACCGCAGGTAGCAATTCAGGATTTAACCAGACATCGATGCCCCCAATATAGAGCCAACGTATAAGGGTTATAAAGGGTACGCCGAGCGAGAGTGCTGACAGTGTCAGAGGCAACAGCAGGCACAGTAAGGTGGTAGCTCCTCCCATCGTGTAAGGCGTCTGGCTTCTGGCACTACCAGAACCGACCCGCGCATAGCGGTTGTAACCTCGGGTGGTGGCCTCCATTAACAATAGCGCCAGACAGCAAAGCGCCAGAACCCCGGCCAACATATTTGCCGCAGGGCCATTAAATGTGGATTGGAATTGGTCGAAAATCGCGGTGGTAAAGGTATCGAAACGGATCATGGCATACAGCCCATATTCCGCTAATAGGTGCAGAGCTATCAGTAGTGAACCGCCCCAAATCGCTAATTTTAACTGGGGCAGCACGACACGAAAGAAGACTGTCACGGGTTTACTGCCTAAGGATGCCGCGGCATCTTCAATCCCTGGATCGAGGCGGCGCAACACCGCCGCAGCAGGTAAGTAGATAAAGGGCACATAAGCAATGACTGAAATGAAGACGCCGGCGGCAAGCCCATGCATCGATGGCATCAGGCTAATCCATGCATAACTTTGTACGAACGCCGGTACTGCCAACGGTGCGATAGCCAGTAATGACCAGATTCGCCTGCCGGGTAGGGTCGTTCGTTCGGTAAGCCAAGCTAGCGCAACGCCGAGCGTGGCACAAAGCGGTAAAGTGAAAACCACCAGTAAAGCGGTATTGGTCAATAGTTCGCCCACTCGAGGGCGAAAAACCAGAGCTTTGACCGTTGACCAGCCAGTATCAATTGCAATACCAATAACAAATACCAATGGCAGCAATGCTACTAATGAAAGCAGGATAGCAATAACTACCATCCCGGTCGCCGGGCGGTGGTTATGTTGCCGAAACGTTGTATTACGGCCTGAAAACGCAGCAGTATCGGTACTTATATTGGCCATAATAGGTGAAGACGCTCGGCTGGTTAAACGCCAGTCTGATCACAGAACCGGCGGATGTTTAAAAGTATTTTTATCAGTCAGTTGGCTGCCTTACAGCAAGCCCGCTTCAGTCATGAGTTCAACCACTTTTTTGCTGTTCAGATTTGATGCTTCTACTTTCGGAGCATCCAATTCTTTCAGTGGAACCAGTTTAGGATTCGATGCCGCATCAACGCCAACAGCATATTCAAAGGCATTGTTAGTACGTAAGACTTCCTGGCCCGATTTGCTGGTTATCCATTTTACGAATGCTTGAGCTTGCTGTTGGTGCTTACTAGAGGCTAATACACCGCCGCCAGAAACACTGACGAACGCGCCAGGGTCCTGATGTTTGAAGTAATGCAGCTTAATTTTGTCGCTATTTTCGCCAGTTTTCGCCTGATCAACAAAAGGATAATAGTGATAGATAACGCCGCCATCAATTTGGCCCGCATTGACCGCTTTCATTACCGTGCTGTTACCTTTATAGGCGGTAAAGTTGTTTTTCATGGCTTTTAACCATTCTAACGTGGCTTTCTCGCCCTTCAACTCTAGCATGGCACTGACAATTGCCTGGAAGTCTGCACCTGATGGTGAAGCTGCCCAACGGCCTTTCCACTCCGGTTTTGCCAGATCCATGATGGATTTAGGCAACTGCGCTGCGCTGATTTTTTCCGGATTATAGACAAACACGGTGCTACGTGCGGCAATACCGATCCAACGACCATGTTCAGGCCGGTACTCTTTAGCAATCTGCGCCTGCGTTGCCGCGTCCAGAGGGGCGAACAGTTTTGCATTATCCACCAGAACCATTGCCGGGGAGTTTTCGGTCAGGAAAACATCGGCAGGTGATGCGCTGCCTTCCTGAACCAGTTGGTTGCCTAACTCGCTGTCTCCGCCATTACGCAGAGTGACTTTGATGCCGGTATCTTTGGTGAAACCCTCAACCCAGGATTTTACCAGATTTTCATGCTGGGCATTATAAACCACAATGCCTTCATCGTTTGACGCAGCATTCACAGAAAATGCCAGCAATACGGAGGACGCCAGCAGAGCGATAGGGGCGAGAGAAAAGAAACGTAACTTCATAGCGACATCCTTTTAAAAGGTCAGAGAAGTAAACTGGGTTGCCAGGCAAAGACAAAACACCACAATTGTATAGAAAGAAACTCACAATGATAGTGAAAATGATTCCTATTATTGTCGTGGTGTTTCATTTTTAACGCGGTTATCTGAGGTGAATAGGAAGTGGGAATGTACTGAGTCTTGGACAACACCACCCGTATTGCATCGCAGTATATTTGTGAAAAACTCATCATATCGCAGCATTTTCCTGTTTGTTCGCGCCAGACAATGACTTAACATAGCTATCACATTTTTGCATGGTTTATGGATATTCAATGCGCTATCTGGCTGTGGTTCTCCCCTTACTCATTTTGCTGTCAGCCTGTAGTAGCAAGCCGACGTCTCCTGTTGCGGCTACACCCTCGGGCGGCCTGGTTCAGAGCGGTTTTTTACTTGAGCCACAACATGTAGGTCATGTGAAAAACGGTGATTTTGCCTATAACGCGGATACCGCCCGTTTTGTGGATAAAATGGTGCGCGAACATGGCTTTGAACCTCAACAATTGCATGATGTATTAGCGCAGACTCAGAAGTTAGATTGGGTCATTCGCCTGATGGATAAACAAGCGCCGTCGGCAGGGCGGCCTTCCGGCCCGAATGGGGCCTGGAACCGCTATCGTAAACAGTTTATTACTCCTGATAACGTGCAAAACGGCGTGAACTTCTGGAACCAGCATGAAGAGGCTTTGCAACGTGCGTATGAGGTATACGGCGTGCCGCCGGAGATTATTGTCGGTATCATCGGGGTTGAGACGCGTTGGGGTCGGGTTATGGGTAAAACCCGCATTATTGATGCGCTGGCAACGCTCTCCTTCGCCTATCCACGCCGTGCGGAGTATTTTACCGGTGAGCTGGAAACCTTCCTGCTGATGGCCCGCGCTGAGGGTAATGATCCGCTCAGTTTGCGTGGTTCTTACGCCGGCGCGATGGGCTATGGCCAATTTATGCCATCGTCATTTAAAAGTTATGCCGTTGATTTCAATGGTAATGGTCATGTGAATTTATGGGACCCTGTGGATGCAATTGGCAGTGTTGCCAACTATTTCAAATCACATGGCTGGACCAAAGGGGCTGTGGTCGCGGTGCCTGCCAATGGGCAAGCACCGTACCTTGATAACGGCTTTAAGACTAAATACCCTATATCAACATTATCAGCGGCAGGGTTAAGCCCAGCCAACTCGCTGGAGGATTATCAGGAAGCCAGCTTGCTGCGTCTGGATGTTGGCACGGGGTATCAGTATTGGTATGGTTTACCTAACTTCTACACCATCACCCGTTACAACCACAGCACCCATTATGCGATGGCAGTGTGGCAGTTAGGTGAGGCCGTCGGCAGGGCGCGCCGCGGTTAATACCTGTCATCTTTCAAGTTGCAGGTGTGTTGGCTGCTCTAGATAACCCGAATCATTTACTGGTTGTTGAACTTAAAATAAATAGACTCATCGGGATTAATGAGCCTCATCCTTGAGGCTCACCCTGCGGGCTAGCATAAATGCGGTACAAATCGGTTCCTGACCAATTTGTATCTTGCTTGCTGCCTCCCTGCACCCTAAAACCTATAGGGTATTGCGGATAAAATTAAAACCAAGTGGTCGCCTATCTAATCGGTTTATAAACTCTTTTTCTCATTACAATAGATGCGAAATATCATCCGGATTCACTGATGGCGGCGATTTTCGCCAGCCGCGCGTCAGCCACAGCAAGTAAATAAAGCCCGCCAGTAACCACAGTAAGCCCACTTCAAGCGCGCGCTGCTCAAGATGGAGCCACAGCCAGACTGACATCACAAACCCCAGCATTGGCAGCAACCCGTATTTGAACATGGCAGCCGCACCACGGCGTTTCTCATTGATAATAAAGTGTTTTATCACGCTCAGATTGACGAAGGTAAACGCACCCAGTGCACCAAAACTTATCATCGATACCACTAAATTCAGGTCAAGGAACAGTGCCAGCAATGAGATGGTTGCGACAAACAGAATGGCCCGCCACGGGGTATGAAACTTGCGATGCAGATGGAAGAACACTTTGCGCGGCAGCACCCCTTCACGGCCCATAGCATAGAAGATGCGCGAAACACTGGTCTGCGCGGTCATCGCCGAGGCATAAACACCGGTGAGGTAAGTGGCCATAAAGAAGTTATACATCCACTTGCCACCCACATGCTCTGAGATAATCAGGCTGGCCGTATCCTGATAGGGAATCAATGACTTCCAATCGGGATAAACCAAATGCGCGGCATAGGAAACGGCGATAAAGATGGCACCAGCGCTGATGACGGTAAACAGAATAGCGCGTGGCAGTGTTCGCTTAGCATCGTGCGCTTCTTCTGCCATCGTAGCGATAGCATCAAAGCCAAGGAAGGCCAGGCAGAGTACCGCCGCGCCAGACAGCAAGCCGGAGAAGTCACCGCCATTCACCAATAATGGCTGCATCAGTGCCTCAGGGCTTAAATCTGCCTGACTAAACGAGAGTGCAATAAACAGCACAATAAAGATCATCTGTGCGGCAATCAGGGTAAAATTCACTGAAGTGAGTAACCGCACCCCGAGAATATTGAGCAAACTGACACTGACGATAGAACCAATAATAAAGACCGGAGCGGGGATAGCCGGAAATGCCTCGTGCAAGAAAATGCCTAAAACCAGGTAATTAAGGATGGGCAGGAACAGATAATCCAAAATTTGCGCCCAACCCACCAGGAAACCGGTTTTTCCACCAAAACTACGCTGAACGTAAGAATAGGCAGAACCTGATAACGGCATAGCGTTGGTCATCCGGCAATAACTGAGGGCGGTAAACAGGATGGTGACGACGGTCACCAGATAGGCAACGGGGAGGTGCCCCTGGCTTAATACGGTCACCTGTCCATAGGTAGTAAAGACGCCCAATGGCACCATGTAGGCAAGCCCGAAAGCGACCAGCGCGGGGGTTTTAAGCACTCTGCGCAACTGAATATTTTGTGGCATTACCGTATCATCTCCTGGCGAAAACAAGCACCGTTAAGTTGCATTTTTATGCAACTGTAAAATACAAAGGAGCGGATTTTGACACAAGGGCAGGCGCTTTGAAAGCCCATCCCCTTTATGGTTGGCGCAGCCACGTTATTGGCTACGGGCGCTCCCCCTAATCACTGACTTGTATCAATGATTAGGGGGGATTAACTGCCGTTTATTGAACCGAATCAGTGGCCTGATAAACCACTTTACCGCCAACCAACGTCGAGTTCACCTGAGTTTGGTAAATCGTTTCCGGTGACTGCGCAAACAGGTTATTTTCCAGAATAATGATATCGGCGAATTTACCGGCTTCCAATGAGCCGATGTATTGCTCTTTCGCAATCATATAAGCAGCATCAATAGTTGCTGAGCGTAATGTCTCAATTAGCGTCAGGTTCCGATCATTATCCAGCCGAGGGCCTGCCGGATTGCCGTCAAGATCCCATGCGCGGCGTGTCATACCGACTTGCAGGTTGTACCACTCATCAAGTCGGTCAATCGGCCAGTCACTGCCATAAGCTATACGCGCACCTGCATCGAGGAAACGAGCGGCTGGCTCCATATGCTCGAAACGTGCTTCGCCGAGCATTTCGCGCTCCTCATCAATCAGCACACCCGGCAATCCTCCCCACTGGAAAGAGAGTACGGCAGTCGCACCGAGCTTGGCAAAACGGCCATATTGATGCGCGGCCACCAGCTCGTTATGTGCCAACCCTGGGCGGATATCTTTACCGGGCAGTGCGGCACGCATCTGTTCCACCGCGTCCAGTACCATCTCGATAGCACCGTCCCCCACCGTATGGGTATGAGGATGAAGCCCCGCGCGGGCGCATTCCACAATCACTGCATTGACCACGGGTGCTGTAAAATAGAGGTCACCATAACGCTCGGTATTTTGCCAGTCAGGCTGTTGTGCGCTGCCGCAGTTGGCGCGATAAGGCTCCAACAGCGCGGCAGTCATGGTCGGTGGCTGTAACACTCCGTCAATAAACAGTTTGAGATGGTCGACGGCAAAACCCGGTGCAGGAACCCATTCACGGCACCCCCATTGGCGGCCAAACTCAACTACGTCCTGAACCACACGAGCCGCATCCTCTGGCCCTTGCAGGCTATCTGGCGTCACTTCTTTGGCGCCAAGCACCCGCAGCGTCAATTCATCGCGCTCATGCAACTTACTGAAAGCCAAAAGTTGTTCGGCAAAAACACGGGTATCCATTACGGTAGTGACACCCTGCGCGTTTAGCACTTGCTGTACATGGGCGGCGATCTGCACATTTTTTTCAGGCGTCGCGGAGGGAATGCTGTCAAAGGCGCGCATGGCGGGCGCATCTTCCAAAATACCGGTCAGTTTACCGTGTATATCGCGAGCAATTTTGCCATCGGGCGGCACTGGGGTATTTTCGTCAATACCCAGCAGCTCCAGTGCACGGCTGTTGGCCGCCAGTGTGTGGCAGTCATTCGAGAACAGGGCGACCGGGCGGCGAGTATTGAGTGAGTCCAGCGCGGCGCGGCTCATATCAGCACCGACCGGTGTCATCGCCTGACGCTGCCAGGCGCGCACGGTCAGCCAGTCATTCTCGCCTTTGAAAGGATCGCCATCAAGGTGCTTTTGAATAATATCCAGCGTCTGTTCAACACTTAGCGCGGCATAATTTAGGTTACAACCAATCAGTTGTTTACCGCCCCAGAACGGGTGCATATGGCTGTCAATAAGACCGGGCATCATAAATTTGCCAGCCAGATCGATCAGTTGGGTTTCTGCTGCGGCGAATTGCTGTTTAATTTCATCCCCGCCGGTTGCCAGAATGTAGCCCTGACCTAGCGCAATTGCGCTGCAAACCGTGTTATTCGTATCTGCCGTGTAAATCGTGCCGTTGTAATAAATAACATCGGCGACAGGAGTCTGTTTAGTCATGTTATGCACTTCGTAAAAAATAAGAGGAATCAAATAGCTATTATAGCCTGCTATACCCACTAAAACTCTCCGACGTTAACTTCTGGCCGGAATAGCTATTTTGTTGCCAACAATGCGCTTTCCATCATGGCTGTGAGGTGACGTAGAATTTCCGCTTCAGAAAAGCCTAATTCTATAAACTGGGTTAGTCCATCCAAACCACAAACCAGCCCAATCAATCGCCAGGCAACATCACTAGGGTTTATGTCCGAGCGAAATTCATTGCTGGCAATACCGGCATGGATCACCTCAACGGTGGCCGAATGCCAATCTGACATTGAAGCGGCGTAAGCCTCTTTTATTAGCTCATCCCGTTCGGCCAATATTGAGACTTCATTCCACAGGCGGGTTTCTCTTTTACCGGCTTCATCTTGCGGATAACCCAATACCTTTTGTAGCCGTTCAACTGCCGGCACATGTTTGCTGTTTTTTGCAAACGCACTTAAGGATTGTTTTACCAATAGTTGAAAAGCATCTGCCCGTAAGCGTGAAACCGATGAAAAGTGATGATGGACTTGCCCGACCGCTACACCGGCTTCACTGGCAACGCGCCGGACAGTCGTTGCTGCCATGCCCTCAACCATTGCCACCCGCATCGCAGCCTGCAAAAGGGTGTCGTGGCGTTCTTCACGATTCAAATAGGCCAAAGCAACTCCTCTAATTTGACGCAACAAGTTATTCACCATTATGTGACGAATTGGACGAACGTTCAACTTTCCGCTATTATTGCTATATTGAACATCTGTTCAACATTAATTAGTACCTTATTGAGCACGACAGTATGTCTAAAAAGTGGATGATTTTTTACGTTATTATTCTGATGTATCTCCCTGTTTCTATTGATGCAACCGTATTGCATGTGGCCGCACCACGGCTGGGGATTGCGCTGTCGGCTACCGGCAGCGAATTGCTGTGGATTATCGATATTTACTCACTGGTCATGGCGTGTCTGCTTTTGCCAATGGGAGCGCTGGGGGATCGCATTGGATTCAAATGGCTGGCTTTGCTGGGGTCGATACTGTTTGGCCTGGCTTCGTTGGCGGCAGCATTTGCGCCGTCCGTTGCCACACTTATTGCCGCGCGTGCGTTGCTGGCTATTGGGGCTGCGATGATTTTACCTGCAACACTCTCCGCCGTGCGCAATACTTTTACCGATGAGCGGGAAAGGGCGCTGGCGCTGGGCATATGGGTTGCAGTCGGGACTTCAGGTGCGGCGATGGGGCCGCTGGTGGGCGGGTTATTACTGGAATACTTCTATTGGGGATCAGTATTCCTGATCAATATTCCTATTATCATCGCTGTGGTGATTGCCACATTGGTGGTTATCCCCAAGCAACCTGTTCGCCGCGAACAAAGCTGGAAATTGGCTCCGGCCTTGGTGCTGATTGTTGCTGTTCTGCTGTTGGTGTATGCCGCTAAAAGCGGGTTGCGCGGCGGGGGGGATCCTGTTGTCACGTCACTGACCGCATTGATTGGCGGCGGGATGCTGTTTGCTTTTGTTCGGCATCAGCTATCAACAGCGGCACCGATGATTGATTTTCGACTGATCAGTCAGCGTGTTATTGCTATCGGTATGATGATGGCATTGACGGCGATGATAACGCTGGTGGGTTTCGAGCTATTGTTGACGCAAGAATTGCAGTTTGTCCTTGGGAAAAGCCCGCTTGAAGCCGGTATGTTCCTATTGCCATTGATGATTGCCAGTGGCGTCAGTGGGCCGATATCCGGCTGGCTGGTGTCTACATTGGGGCTGCGCACCGTAGCAAGCGCGGGTATTGCACTGAGTTCATTAAGTTTTCTTGGGCTGGCCTGGACCGATTTTGCCACTCAGACCTATGTGGCGTGGGCTTGGATGGCATTACTCGGTTTCAGCATCGAAGCTTCATTGTTGGCATCCACCGCCGCAATTATGAGCGCTGCACCGCCTGAGAAAGCCGGTGCAGCCGGTGCGGTTGAAGGGATGGCTTATGAGCTGGGGGCAGGGTTGGGTGTGGCAATATTTGGCCTGATGCTATCACGAGCGTATACCGCGTCTATTGTGCTGCCAGCGGATTTACCTGCCAGCTTGGTTGAGCAGGCGAGTGCCTCGATCAGCGAAGCTATTCAGGTGGTCAATAGCTTGGGTGGGAACGAATCGTTGCTGGCGAGTGCTAAGTTGGCGTTTTCTGCCTCACACAGTTTGGTGTTAGGTACGGCGAGCGGCTTATTAATTCTGCTCGCCGGTGTCGTGTGGTACACCATGCCGGGGAAGAATATGCGGCAATGGGGGAAACAGAGCGCCACACATCACTGATTAACGAGTTGTTGAAGTGTCATTCATTAAACAGCCATTACTCTTACTTAAGTGTGTGATATACCTATTTAGAGTTCGACACAGGTAAGGCTTATGCAATGACAGAGCAACCGTTCTCCGCGCAACTTGATATTGATAGCTCAGTTCAACCCCCTCGAGTATATGTCAGGGGGGAGTGGGTACTGGCGCATTACCGTTTTTTGGAGCCGAAGGTGGCTCAGTTGCGTGTGGATTTACCGGCGTCGGCCATGTTTGACTTCAGCCAGTTAGGTGGGTTGGATACTGCTGGCGCCACGCTGCTTGCCACCCTTCTTGGGGAGCAGCGAGTCAGCAATTTGCGTGAATTGGCACCGCGCCTGCCTGATGAACGCCGGGTGTTATTAGAGACCGTCAGCCAGGTTTTACCTAATCTGGTTCCTCAATTAACGGTAAAACCTCAACCTTTCTGGATTGGTCTATTAGTACCGATCGGCCAGTCGGTGGACAATTTATGGCAAGATTTCAAGTCATTGCTCGGTTTTATCGGCCTGACACTTGAAGCGCTGCTGGGGACAATTTTTCGCTCTTCTCGCTGGCGGGTCACTTCTCTTATCGCCAATATTCAGCAAATTGGCTTGAATGCCGTTCCTATCATTATGCTGCTGACTTTTCTGGTCGGCGCAGTTATCGCTTTTCTTGGTGCAACCGTTCTGACCACTTTCGGCGCGGGTATTTTTACCGTCGATTTAGTGGTGTTTTCTTTCCTACGAGAGTTTGCGGTTCTACTTACGGCTATTTTGATGGCGGGGCGAACAGCCAGTGCGTTCACCGCTGAAATCGGGCTGATGAAAGCCAACGAAGAGATCGATGCCATTCAAACTCTGGGGCTTAACCCAGTTGAGTTACTGGTGCTCCCTCGTGTATTAGCGTTATTGATTTCACTGCCGATGCTCACGTTTATCGGTATGATTTGTGGCATTTTTGGCGGTATGGTGGTGTGTGCGTTAGCACTGGATATCTCCCCGACGATGTTTTTAACGATTATGCAAAACAGTAACGGGTTGCAGCATTTCCTGGTGGGGATCAGTAAAGCGCCGATTTTCGCGTTCTTGATCGCTATTATTGGTTGCCTGGAAGGGTTTAAGGTCAGCGGCAGCGCTGAATCCGTCGGCATGCATACTACCACCAGTGTCGTACACTCAATCTTTGTTGTTATCTTGCTCGATGCTGTTGCAGCGCTGTTTTTCATGGAAATGGGGTGGTAAGTCAAATGACAAAAAATGCGATCATCCAAATCCGTGAGCTGGTGAATTGCTTTGGTAAACAATGTGTTCACGATGGCCTTAATCTGGATGTACACCGAGGGGAGGTGCTCGGTGTGGTTGGTGGTTCGGGCACCGGCAAATCTGTTCTACTGCGCAGTATCGTTGGATTACGTCGTCCAACTGCGGGTAATATCCATGTTTTTGGTAATGATTTAATGACGTTATCCGGTAAGGAGCGTTCGATGGTGGAACGACGATTCGGAGTCTTGTTCCAACGGGGGGCGCTGTTTAGCTCGCTTACCGTGACTGAAAACGTGGCGTTGCCATTGATAGAAAACGCCGGTTTGCCGCGGGCTGAGGCCGAACGGCTGGCGCAGGTTAAACTGGCCTTGGCTGGTTTACCACCTGACGCGGGCAGCAAGTATCCGGCATCGCTGTCTGGTGGCATGGTAAAACGGGTTGCTTTGGCGCGTGCACTGGCGTTGGATCCGGATATTCTTTTTCTTGATGAACCGACCGCAGGGCTTGATCCTATTGGGGCGGCGGCTTTTGACAGTTTAATCAGAACATTGCGTGATGCGTTGAATCTTACCGTGTTTCTGGTAACGCACGATTTGGATACGCTTTATACGCTTTGTGATCGCGTAGCAGTGCTTTCACAAAAGAAAGTGCTGGTGGTCGATACGCTAGATACCGTTGCGGCGACCGATGATGCCTGGATTCAGGCGTATTTTCATGGCCCTCGTGGCCGCGCGGCATCTCAGGCTGCAACGCACAGTGTAGAGAGGTCATAAGATGGAAACCCGTGCTCATCATGTCATCATTGGCTTGTTCACTCTTATTGTGGTCAGCGCCGCCTTGCTATTTTGCCTATGGCTGACAAACGCGGGTTCTAACCGCCAGTTCAGTCTATACGATATCGTGTTTAACGAAGCTGTCAGCGGGTTATCGCAGGGCAGCACTGTACAATACAGCGGAATTCGAGTCGGAGAGGTAATACAGTTACGGCTGGATAAAGATAACCCAAGCAAGGTCTGGGCGCGTGTTCGCGTGTCAGCTTCTACACCTATTCGCCAAGATACCCAAGCTCGCCTGACAGTTGCCGGTATCACCGGTACGTCGAATATTCAGTTCAGCAGCGGTAGTCAGGACAGCCCGTTACTGGAGGGGGAAGATGACGAGATCCCGGTCATTGTGGCAACCCCGTCGCCGATGAGCCAGTTGCTGGCTAATGGTGAGAATTTTATGAGTAATGCTAATGAAGTCCTGGTGCGGCTGAACCAGTTGTTGGCACCGGATAATCAACAGCGGCTGATAAAAACGTTAGAAAACCTGGAGCTGGTTACTCAGACGGTGGCAGACCAACGTGAGGATCTTCGCACAATGTTGCAGCAATTGGCACAGGCCAGCAAACAGGCTAATGACACATTGGCACAAACCGATCGTCTGCTGCGTAATGCCAATGGGCTAATGGAAGGGCAGGGGAAACAATTGGTTAGCGATGCAGTGAAGACGATGGCTTCATTGCAGAATACCAGTGTCATTCTCAATAAATTGGTGAATGAAAATAAAACATCCCTCAATAATGGTATGCAGGGTATGAATGAACTGGGGCCAGCTGTTGATGAACTACGCAGAACGTTGGCCACATTACGCGCCGCTGTTACTCGTCTGGAAGAAAATCCTGCGGCCCTACTGCGTGGTCGTGAAAGAACACAGGAGTTTACGCCTTAATGGTTTCTCTTAAATTGATTCGCTTTTCAGGCCGTTACGCGTGGCAGGTGTTATCACTGCTGCCACTGGCGTTGCTCTCAGCCTGCACTATTTTGCCCAGCGCACCGATATCGCAGGTCTACCTTTTACCCGCTCAGACAGCAACGGTTACGCCACGGGCGCAGACGGTTGACTGGTCGTTGCGGGTATCTCAACCGGCGACTAACCAGTTTATTAACAGCACACGTATGGCTGTACAACCACAGGGACAGGAAATTGCTGTCTACAAAGCCTCACGCTGGAGTGATTCAGCGCCTATTCTGCTGCGTAATCGTCTGATTCAGGAATTCCGTGCTGATGGCCGTGTCCGTGCAGTCAGCAGTGACGATGACAGTCTTCAGGCCGACGTCGAGTTGAGCGGTGATTTGTCCGCGTTCCAGGGGGTACATAGCAGTGATAACAGTTTGGTACTCATTCGGTTTGATGCCCGTTTGGTCAGAATTTCAGACCGACGGATTATTGCTACCCGCCAGTTTGAAATTCGCCAACCGATAAAAGGCACTGAGATGAATGAAGTGGTTCAGGCGTTTGGTGTCGCCAGCGATCAATTGGCAGCACAGGTGTTAAACTGGACGTTGCAGCAGGCACCACAGTAAGCGTAAATAACAGTGCATCAGCGATTGTAGCTAATTTTGTTGGGGCCGGTTTTTGATACGGAAATTTGAATTTTATCTGTTTTCCTCCGGCCTATCTTCCTGAATGGCGCTCCTGATTTTATCAGGAGTCGCTTTTCTCCTTCTTTATTAACGAATCGCTGACGTTTTTAATAAGAATATTGCACAATTAATGTGCAGCCACAATCCAGAGCATATAAATTCTTTATCCAGTAATTAGCGCATCTTTAATATGTGACTGAATCAGTATTGATGCTTAACAGCAAACATACGGCTTCGGGTTGCCCCGTTGTCAGAGAGGATTACGATAGCGCGCCTGACATCTGCATTTTGTGTTGAAGGGGAAATTATTCTCTTTATTATTTTGTGACTAGCATCTCACTGGTAGTATATATTACACAGCATTGCACAACTAACCGTTTGATATAATTCATTTTTTATTTTAAATTCAGTGGGTTTTTTATTTTATATGAAGAGAATTAAATTCTACTTATATAGAAAACAAGAGTTAAGTATGAAAAGTATTTCTCTTAACAAATCTCTAAGATAAAAATAAGTAAAAATCATTAGTAAAAACATCAATGAAAAAAATAACACATCAACAATTTCTCAAATGGTTAAAAAAAGAAGTTAAACTTTCTTTAGGGTGTACAGAACCTGTTGCTATCGCTTTTGCCGCAGCTGTTGCAGCCAAATACCTCAATGCGCCAGTGTTAAAAATAACAGGGCAGATATCAGATAATCTTTATAAAAATGCGATGGGAGTCACTATCCCCGGAACCCATTATTCAGGGGTTACTCTGGCAGCAGCAATAGGGGCTATAGGTGGAAATGCCGAAGCAGGTCTGGAGGCATTAAAAGGAATTACTGCTGAACAAATTACCTGGGCTGTTACCTTTAATCAAAACGGTAATATCAGCCTACAACCTGTAAATTCGACTGACTTTATTTTTATTGATATGACTTTGCACAGTGTTAATGAGCAGTGTCGGGTCGTGATTCAAGGTAACCACACTAATGTCACGGAAGTTTATATTAATAATATTAAACAGGCTCACGTCAGTGGTCATATTGCGGGTTGCAGTGAGGAGGTATTGCCTAAGTTCTCTCTCCGAGATGCATTCGATTTTGTGAGCCATGTAGCGGCTGATGATATTGCTTTTATATTGGAAAGTGCTGAGGTGAATAGTGCGCTTTCTGATGAGGGAAAAAGGAAACACTATGGCTTAAATGTAAGCGGAGCACTATTGCTGGCTAGAAAAAATGGTTTTATGAGTAGGGATTTACTTAGCCAAATGCTGATCAATACGACCGCAGCATCAGATGCCCGCATGGGCGGAGCACCGCTTGCCGCCATGTCAAATTACGGTTCAGGTAATCAGGGTATTACGGTGACAATGCCGGTGGTAACGCTCGCAAAACATCTTGATAGCGATGATGAAACTCTGGCCAGGGCGTTGGCGTTGGCTCATTTGGTGGCAATTTCAATTCATGAGCGTTATACCCGCCTCTCTGCATTATGTGCAGTATCTACGGCGGCAATGGGGGCAGCTGCTGGGATGAGTTGGTTATTGACTCGAGATTATCTGACTGTTTCTTATGCTATAAATAATATGATCAGCGATATTAGCGGTATTATTTGTGACGGTGCGTCAAATAGCTGTGCCATGAAGGTTTCCACTGCGACGGCCTGTGCATTTAAATCGGTAGTAATGGCGCAACAACATAGTGTTGCGGGAGAGTATGACGGTATTGTTTCCTGCGACGTAGAAAGCTCAATAAATAATCTATGCAGACTCGTATTATCGCCAATGAGACAAACAGACAAAGAAATTATCGACATAATGACTCATAAATAAAATAAATCTCACTCTTTAGTTGAGATACGGAATATCATTCATTAACAATGATGGGACTTTTTACAGCCAAAATTTAAAGGAAAGACGAATGAAAAAGACAAAATCTATTGCAACTCTTGTTATTCATGCCGGAGATCAAGTTGATCGAGGTAATAATGCTATCTTTCCACCGATCACGACTGCCAGCTCATTTATTCAGCCCAATTTAGGTGAAGAGGGCGAATTCTGTTATTCCCGATGCAGCAATCCGACAAGATATGCCTATGAAACCGCGTTAGCCGAGTTGGAAGGGGGAACCTATGCGACGGCAACAGCTTCAGGTATGGCAGCGACCGCACTCATATTGGAATTGCTACCTAAAGATTCTCATGTATTGGTCATGCACGGCGTCTATGGGGGGACGTATCGATTATTTGAAAGACTGCGTAAGCAGACATCAGGCACCACATTCAGTTATGTTGACCTGAATGATCTTGAGGCAGTAAATAATCATATTCAAGAAAATACTCGCTTAATCTGGATTGAAACGCCCACCAATCCACTGTTGGAATTAGTTGATATTGAAGCAGTATGTCAGGTAGCTCGGGCCAGAAAGGTTATGACTTGCGTGGATAACACTTTTGCCAGTGCGTGGAATCAACGGCCTCTTATTCTTGGTGCAGATATAGTGATGCTTTCAACCAGTAAATATATTGGTGGGCATTCAGATTTAATTGGTGGTGCAGTTATTACTAATGTACATAATATTGCTGAACAATTGGATTTCTGTAAAACCACGGTGGGCGCGATAGCCTCTCCATTTGATGCCTATCTGGCTCTACGAGGCATGAAAACTCTTGATGTTCGTATGGATCGTCAATGCAGTAACGCTCTAAAGATTGCTCACTTTTTAGAGCAGCATCCTAAAGTATTGGATGTTCATTATCCAGGGCTGGAATCACATCCTCAGCATCAATTATGTAAAAAGCAGATGCGTTCAGGTGGTGCTGTTGTCAGTATCCGCTTGAAAGGAGATATCACGGAGGTAAAAACTTTTATTAGCAAGCTGAATTATTTTGTTTTAGCGGAATCGTTGGGTGGGGTGGAAAGTATGGTTAACCATTCAGCATCAATGTCTCATGGTTCAATGAGTAAAGAGGAGAAAGAAAATATAGGTATATATGATACTACCCTGCGCCTTTCAATAGGCATTGAAGACATTAACGATTTAAAAGACGATTTAGAGCAAGCCCTTTCCTTTATACAATAAATAATAGGGTGGTTATATGCATGATTATGGTGTATGGACGATTATAACTCCATTAGTAACCATTTGTTTGGCAATATTTACCCGCCAGGTCATTTTATCGTTACTTATGGGGATTGTTGTTGGATTTACGGTCATTAATGACCACAGTATACTCCAGGGAATCAGTGGTACGTTAAATGGCATTATTGATACATTTTCCTCACCGGGTAATACGCGAACGGTTATTTTTATGGTGATGATTGGTGGTATTATGCGCTTAATTGTCGTCACCGGAGGGGTGCGAAGTCTAGTCAGATTATTAACAGAAAAGACGCAGTTTGTTACTAATAAAAAAGCAGTGCAACTGCTGGCTATGGTTATTACCTCAATTATCTTTATTGAGAGTTCTATAAACCAACTCATTGCCGGCGCATCAACTAAAGACTTGGCAAAAAGATACGGTTTATCACCGGAAAAAATGTCTTACATTATTCAGACATCCTGTGTGTCGGTCTGTTCTTCTGCCATGATTAATGGCTGGGGGGCTGCAATGATGGGGGTTATCGGTGTCCAGATAGCTAAAGGCTATATTGAAGGGCAGCCGTTTGAAATATTAGCCAGTTCTATGGTGTGGAATCTCATGGCGTGGTTTTCACTGGCTTCGGTGCTATTCTATATCTTCTCTGGTGCGTCTTGGGGGCCAATGAAAAAAGCAGAGGTGAACTTCGTCGGTAAACAGGAACATCATGTTGAGGCAGTAAAAGATGAGGTTATTGATCACCCTGCAAGTAATTCAATACTGAATTTCCTCATCCCCATCCTCTCGACTGTACTGGCTGTACCTATTGCACTCTATGTTACCGGGGATGGTGATTTTACCAAAGGCAGTGGCTCTATGTCGGTTTATAGCGCTGTAATGTTTGGTACCACCGTTTCTTTTGTTTGGTTCTGTGGGCGGAGAATTCTGAATATAGAATCTTTCTTTAAAGAGCTATATATCGGCTATGCCAGTATGGTGAAAATAAGCTCCATTATGGTGTTGGCATTCCTGATGGGCAACGTCTCAGCAGATCTTAATACCGGGCAATATATTGCGACAATTACCTCAGGTATTATTTCCCCCGGATTTTCCATTGGCTTTGTTTTTATTATCAGTGCCATTATGTCGTTGGCGACAGGAACATCTTGGGGAACCTTCGCTATTATGATCCCTATTGGCGTGCAACTCGGTGTCTCTGTCGGAATGCCTATCGAGTATATGATAGGTGCGGCAATTGCTGGTTCAATTTTTGGTGATATGACTTCGCCCATTTCTAGTGATGCAATTGTGGCATCTATGGCGACTGACTGTGATCATATTGAGCATATTCGAACACAGATGCCTTATGCGATTGTCACTGGCAGCATTGTGCTGGCTGTCTATCTCTATCTTGGCTTTACCGTATAATGTAATAGCTAGCGGCATCTCTGATAAATGAACATGTCCAACTGATACCATCTCAATTAATACCATTATAAACTATTAATAATGGTATTAAATCTTCTGCTCGCATCTTATGTTTATGTCAGGTTAAGTAAAGAACAACAATTAAACTGACTGAGTAATTGCTGACTTCCGCAAAATAACTGATAACTCTTACAAAGTTATATCTTATACTAAATAAGTGTTGATTTTATGTTTCATAATGTTTGACTATTGTTCTATCAGTTAAGCAAAAGGGAATAGTTATGCTTTGGAAGAATACCAAGGAGCAGTTTGGGCGAATTAGCATCAGTATCCACTGGTTAGTTGCATTAACAGTATATACATTATTTGCTTTGGGCTTATGGATGGTGACGCTCGGCTACTATGATGGTTGGTATCATCAGGCTCCTGAAGTTCACAAAAGCATCGGGTGTATACTCTTTGCTGTGATGTTATTTCGGGTGATATGGCGTTTTATTTCACCGCCGCCTAAGCCATTGCCAACGTATAGCCGTTTCACACGAATCAGTGCGATACTCGCTCATTTTGCTTTATACATTGTTCTATTTTGTATTATGTTCAGCGGTTATTTGATATCGACGGCTGACGGACAACCTATCAATATTTTTGGCTGGTTTACGGTACCTGCAACACTGACCGGGTTACCCGACCAGGCGGACACTGCTGGCACTGTACATCTTTATTTAGCTTGGGCCGTGGTCGTGCTTTCACTCTTGCATGGCTTGGCTGCACTTAAGCACCACTTTATTGATGGTGATATCACTCTTAAGCGGATGCTGGGACGTAGCACCGATTAACCAACTGTATTATGGAGAATTAAGTATGTTTAATAAGACCCTACTGGGCCTGACCGTAGGCGCACTGATGTTTACTGCCGGCAGCGCCGTAGCAGCCGACTATAAAATTGATAAAGAAGGTCAACATGCCTTTATCGAATTCCGGATTAAACACTTAGGCTATAGCTGGTTATATGGCAGTTTTAATGATTTCGATGGTTCTTTCACTTTTGATGAAAAAAATCCCGCCGCGGATAAAGTGAATGTCGTAATTAATACTAATAGCGTTGATACGAACCATGCAGAGCGTGATAAACATCTGCGTAGTAAAGAATTCCTAAACGTAGCAAAGTTCCCACAAGCGACATTTGAGTCAACTGAAGTGAAGAAAAATGCAGATGGCTATTCGGTTGTTGGTAATCTGACGTTAAATGGCGTCACTAAGCCAGTGACCTTGGAAAGCAAACTTACGGGGCAGGGTAATGACCCGTGGGGTGGCTATCGTGCCGGGTTCGAAGCTAACGGTAATATTAAGCTGAAAGACTTTAATATCACTACGGATCTGGGGCCAGCATCGCAAGAAGTTGAATTGATTCTGTCCGTCGAAGGTGTCCGAGCTAAATAGTATTACGAATCATCAAATTAAAGGGGCTTTTGGCTCCTTTTATTTTTTACCACTATTCAGTATCGTTTGGGCTACAACAGGCCGATAATTAACGGAATCCCAGATTATTAGCTCAGACTGAAATATGTTCTCTTTTGATAAATCTCCACCATCCGAATATTTAATATCCAGAATAGAAATTAAGCGGTTTATCACTTCGTTTATTATTTCACTAACCAGATCTTTGACACTGGTCAGTGATGGGCAATGAAGGGAGGAAATAGGGATACCGTCTATAAAGATATCTTTGGTAGCATTATCAACAAGAGCATGTTGCTACTTAGAGCTCTCGTGTTGATTGTGAGTTGGACCTTTTTTCAGTTGGAACATAAAATCTTTAAACGATGTGCCTAACGAGGCAAAGAGCGGATGTGTGCGGTTTTCCATCATGGTTTCTGAAAACAGTTTTAAACCTAATGCAAATGCCGCGGTTTTCTCTTTACCAAAGTCCAGATCTTCGCGCGCCTGTAACCGTTCGATGATGCTGAGGATCTCATCGTGATTCTCCGCTTCGAATGTGACCGGCGCTTTATCTATGGCTGCCCCTTTGCGATCAGTTAATGGTTCAATGGTGATTCGATAACGGTAACCGGGCATCAGTTTTGCTCCTGCTGAGTTTCGTCGGCTGCTGGTTTGATTGTGTTAGGGGCCAGCTCTTTCTCAATGGTTTCTACCGCTGACACTAATGCAGTATTAATGCGCACCACCTGCTCAGGAGTGACGTCTAAACGCATCATATTGCTACGTAAAATGTGGCGTAAACGGTGCATTGCATCGGAAATACCTTCAGCCATATTCCCCTCAGGGCGGCGATTTATCTGTGCCAACCGAGAAAAAATGATATCGACTATCTCCTGGTTCTGGTGCAATTCCGCCTTACCCGCATCGGTTATTTGGTAGCTTTTACGGCCATTGCCAGTGGCCACCGGTGCGACAAAATCCTGTTCTTCCAGTAGTGTTAGTGTTGGATAGATAACGCCAGGGCTTGGAACATACAGGCCCGATGATGCTTCTTCTATTGCTTTAATCAGTTCGTAGCCGTGACTCGTTTTTTTATCAAGCAGAGCGAGTAATACAATACGTAAATCACCGTGTTCGAACAAACGATGCATTTTCTCACCGCGCCCACGTTTACCGCCCCGTAGCGCTACGCCATCTTCGCCCATCATATGATGGCGGCCACCACGATGTATTCTGTCACCGCAGCGACGGTGCCCTTCATGGTGATCTTCACCATGACAACGACCACGTTTTGAAAATCCAAACATAAATACGCTCCTTTAGATATATCGAAACAATTTAGATATGTCTAATTTAGATCGAGATATCTAAATTGGCAAGGGGAGTGTGTAAAAAGATATATCTAAATTCACAATGGTGACAAATTGCAGTTGACTTCATGAGTGCCAACACACTGAGACTATTAAAAAAGCCCGCTAATAGCGTTTTTGTGATGTACCGATATTTTATCTTAATTAAAGGCCTACTTTTAAATAATGAGCATTTTTTGTCGCTAAATATCAATATAAAATGTGGTTATACTCCACTATCTCTTCATCCGCAGGATAAATGTTATCCACAATTTACATTCATAAACTGCTTAAAAATCAGATAAAAATGAAAAGTTCTACGTTACTTGTATTGCTTTTGGCAGCACTCATATCGCCATTAACGTTGGCTAGCGTACCTGTTTCAGAAACTGCTACTCAGGAATTGATAGAACGCTCTGCTAAACCTGAGTTGGTTAATCAAGATACTCAAAGTGACACTCAACGTAAGGTTATCTCAGTTAAGGCTGTGCCCGTGCAGGAGTCTACATTTTTGCCTTTTTGGGGAGATGAGGCTCGGGCCCGCGGCTATGAATTACCCCTGCCGTTTGGTGTTAGCATCAGTCATATGAATATTCGCCAGAATATTGATGTAGATAGTATCAACTTTGATGGGTTGGGCTGGGACTCGTATCAGATGCCTTCCAGCCTATTTGATATCCAAGTGGATAAAACCCGTCAGAAAAGTAAAACCGATACATTGAAATTAGATTTGTGGTTGCTGCCATTTATGAATATTTATGGAGTTGTGGGTCAAACCAAAGGCAGTTCTTTATCGAAAGTTTCTGTTAACTCAGATCCATCTAATTATAAATTCGGCAGTATGAACTGGATTATTTCCAATTTTATCAAAGGTATGCATGATAGCGGTCAGCTAAAAGATCTTGATTTTAAATTGGACTTTAAAGGCACCACCTTAGGAGCAGGGACAACATTTGTCGGTGGTTATGAAAACTGGTTTGCGACGCTGGACATGAACTACACCCAAACACGTTTCGATATTTTGGAGGGGGAGATTGATGCATTTACTCTGTCGCCCCGTGTGGGCTACAGCTTTACGATTCCTGCGATTGATATGCTGAACATGTCACCCAGTAAGCTGAATGTATGGGTAGGGAGTATGTATCAGAATGTGCAGCAGGAGTTTAAAGGTAGTTTGTCTGACCTCAATATGCCGCCTGATTTAGCGGGATTAGTGAATATCGCGGATCCTGATGGTAAGGGGCGTTTTGATGTTAGACAGCATCTGGAATCGCCGTGGAATGTGCTGCTAGGTGCGCAATACGAAGTGACACGTAACTTTAATTTGATCACCGAGTTTGGTTTTGCTGAACGCAACAGCTTCTTTGTTTCCGCGGAGTATCGCTTCTAATGTGTTTTATATGCAGGCTAGGGTTCGTCTGCTGGTTAGGTCTACCTTGTTTGGCGCAGGCAGTAGATATATTGCCTTCACATGAACATATTGATGGCTGGTTACAAGGGTTGGGTTCCGATAATAAATTTGATGCGAACAAAGGCATTGATTGGGGAGTGATGCCGGGGCCATTTTATACTCCAGAATTGGGCCTGGGGATTGGTGCGGCCATTGTCGGCATGTATCGCCCGGATAAAAAAGAGAAGATAAGCCAAAACTCTACGCTATCATTCAGCGGTTTTACCAGCTCGACAGGGGCTTTTGGTATCGGCATTGCTAATTACAGTTTTTTTGCTAATGATCAGTGGCGCTTCTATCTCACCGGTGCCATGAATAATATGCCGACCTACTATTGGGGAACGGGCTTCACTGCGGGTCGCGACGACGTTAATAAGCAAGAATATACCTCGCAAGAATTCAGTGCCAAACCAGAGTTACTTTATCGCATCGCTCCTGACATTTACTTTGGTGTTGGCTGGTCATTCTCTTCTGTTAATGCCGCATCGATACAAGATAAAGATAACGGGATGTTGGCGCGAGAAAAGGCTGGCCCCTCGGTGTTAAGCTCTGGGGCGAGTGTGACGCTAACTTATGATACCCGCGATTTCGTGCCTAACCCTCGTAGTGGGCAGCTCGCGAATCTCACTTATACCTACTTCGCGCCAGAGCTGGGCAGTGATTTTCGTTTTGAATCAGTAGAAAGCCGCTATGCGCTGTACCATGCGCTGGATGAGAAAAACGTATTGGCATGGGAAATCGATGGGCGTTTTACCCAAGGTGATGTGCCGTGGAATATGTTGCCGCTACTTGGGGATAATCACCGTATGCGTGGTTATTATGAGGGCCGTTACCGTGATCGCAACGTCTTGAGTACTCAGCTTGAGTACCGCCGAAAACTGGACTGGCGGCATGGCGTCGTCGCCTGGATAGGGAGTGGAACGATGAGCCAGACCATCAATGAACTTGGTAAAAGTAGCTGGCTGCCCTCGATGGGGGTGGGTTATCGGTTTGAATTCAAACCACGAATGAATGTTCGGCTCGATTTTGGCGTGGGTAAAGACAGCACGGGGTTCTATTTCCAAGTTGGAGAAGCATTTTGAGCTTATTTTTCAAGTATGGTCTGGCTGGCCTAATATTGCTGGCATTACCCTGCCTGGCGGCGGTAAAGGTGCCAGTCACTCCTGATCTTTCGATAATGCCTCATCAGCAAGCAATCCGTGCCTGGCCGGTGACAAAAAAACTGTCTTCGCCAGATGGATTGCGCCCTTGCTGTGCGTTTGGCTATAACTTAAGCGTACAGGTTTTAGGTGTTCCGGTACCTTTTTACCATCTTGACAATGTGGTTGAGGCTGACTCGTTGGGTGAGCACCACTATAACGATACGCTATTAGGCGCAACGAAAAATTTACTGGGTGTCAGCAGTGAACATGATGGAATAATTTATTCCGCTCATGGTGGATTTATCGATATTTCCCATGTCCGTGATTCAGCTGACATGACTTTCTTCCTGTTTAGCCACATAGTTCCACATCTGGGGCAGGCGCAGAACATAGCGCTGAGCGAAGAGCTGGCACAACGGAGGATTGCACTTTTTGCATTTATCCCACCGCAGAATGAGGCCGAGCACTATTCATTATCCGCTTACCTTGCGGGTTATTTGGCCTATCAGGTCGCGGCCTGGCATGAAATTGCTCAGTGGTATGGTTTCGAGTCGGTGGTGGGGTTTTCTGAAGGCATATCGGCATTTTCACCGGAGGATCTTTATTCCAACCTTTTAGGCACCCGGTTGGCTATTTCACTCATTCTTACGGGACATGCCGGTTCGGTAATGCAGTTTAATGTGGCAATGGATGAGATATTACCTCAGGCGTTACATCAATTAGGGGCTGTCTCGGCTGACGAAACACGTTTTCAGTTCGATATGTTAGATGGCAACTGGTGGGACAGCCATCGGGCGGTGCCGGAAAAATTTTTGTTACTCAAGCGTAACTACCAAACTGAAAGTGATCGTGTTCCCACACCAGTACCGGGTGAATCTGCGATACCCCGTAGATTACAGCTTCCTGTGCAGTGGAAGGGGTTTCAGATGGATAAATTAGCTGAGTTGCAACTGTGGCCGGGGAGTACAATGAAGCAATTACCGCTCCCAACGCCGTACTATACGTTGCATGATTTTCCTGGACTGGCTATGTTCGCAAGAGCGCAGGATGCAGGTGAGTTGTCCAGGTCGAAATAGTTTATTAATATTTGATACGATGCTCTGTTTCTCTTGGCGGTGATGTGGCAGGTATCACTTACACGGGAAAAGTAGCGTTGAATTGCCAGTTTAAGGTAGTAATTTAATACTTTTCATCCTCGAACACGGCCAGTCAGTCTTTAATTTTTACCTGTACTGGCCGCGGGTTTGCTTTTTTTACATCCTCATACACATCTTGACATTCGTTGCTCTATTCTCTGTTTGTTTACTCCACTTTATTGGTGATACTTATGAATAACTTGATGCAACAATTACAATCAATGCTTGGGCAGGCAACGAAGAAGAACGGTGACGGCGCTTCTGGCCTGAGTAGCATGTTAGTGCCTGGCGCATTGGGTGGCCTTGCCGGTTTACTTGTCGGGAGTAAATCATCACGCAAACTGCTGAGCAAATATGGCAGCAGCGCACTATTAGCCGGTGGCGGTGCGGTGCTGGGGAGCGTGTTATGGAGTAAATATAAAGACAGAATTCGCCAGAATCATCAGGATGAGCCACAGTATGGTCAGCAAGTAGCACCGGCAGATCAACGCGTACAGCGGTTGGTTATGGCACTGGTGTTTGCGGCCAAAAGTGATGGTCATATTGATGCGAAAGAGCGCGGTATTATCGAGCAGAATATGCGCGAAGCCGGTATCGGTGAGCAAGGTGAGCGTCTGGTTCAACAGGCGATTGATCAGCCTTTGGACCCTCAATTACTGGCGCGTGAAATCAAAAATGAAGAAGAAGCGTTGGAACTCTATTTCCTCAGTTGTGCGGTCATTGATGTAGACCATTTTATGGAGCGCAGTTATCTGTCCGCATTGGGTGATGCTCTGAAGATCCCACAAGATGTTCGTGATGGAATAGAACAAGATATTCAAAAGCAAAAACAAAGCGTTATTGACTAATTTCTTTTGTGATGGCCTTTTGGATTTTCCAGTAGGTCATCACAAAACTCTCTCATGATATTTTTTTACAAAATTATTTTGTTAGTTGAATCTGAATGAGGTTAGAGAAAAGAGGTTATGGTCCCGACTGGAATCGAACTTTTATCTTAATTATTTGTTTTTAATGCTTATTTTTACTTTTAAGTTAATTGTTTATACATATCGCTATACGTTTATTTTCGGGCTTATAGCGATATGACTGATAATCAGTTTTCACATGACTAATTCTAATCGATAGAAACTTCACGAATTTCTTGATTTTTACTTACTGTCCTTCCCTGTCCTTTATTAGTATTCATTGCCCTTCAAAATCAGTCCCAAAAAATCACTCACACAAGATAAACTCATTGCCTGCTTTTTATACTAAAATCACTTGTTTTATTCCCGCAAAAAACTAGTAATCTAAGGGAGTCCGATAGACTCTTAAGCAAACCAATGGAGTATTCAGTAAATTGTTGTTAATTTTACAAAATGTTACATTTATTTTTTCAATAAATTTCAGCTTAATTAACTGAAATTTATATTAACTCATATTAACTCGATACAAATAAATACTAACTGATACTAAGTAATACCAACTCAATGATGAAAAACATTGGATATTTTTATTAAAAAGTAAAAACACAAGAAATAGTTTTGTTGGGAGTACCAAGTCATGAACTTTACAGAAAGCATATTGCATGTAAGTCTATAGGTATCCGAGGGGATTTAGCTGTATCGCTCTCAGATTATAGTTATTTACGTTTCTTTACGAATGAGGCTGCTCACCCATATTCACCTATATTCATCAATATTCGCTCTTAGCAGTACAAAAAATGACCATAAACTAATGTGTGATTTGGCATGGTTCTCTAACCCTATATTTACATCGGTTAGAGGAAATGTAAGTCTAATAGCGTCTTCACACATTTATACAAATCTATTAAAGGATAACTTTATGGAGCGGGATTCTATTGCCATAAATAATATGGCAAAAAGGTTAATACGATTACCCGATGTAATGTCTATTACCGGGTTAAAGCGTTCTACTATTTATTTCAAAATGAAAGAAGGGAACTTCCCTAACAATATCCCTATCGGAGAACGATCCGTTGCATGGGTAGAGGGGGAAGTAATTAATTGGATTGATGGAAATATTTCAAAGAGAGAAATGAGATGCTAAAAGAATTGCCACTAACTAAATACGATGAAGATATTAATACTATTGCTACATATCAGCCAATATCAAACTGTGCAGCCCGGTAAGAGTCACGGCGATTACCTGCGATTCTGACGGCGGCAACTATGGCCGCTTGCTGGAATGGGAAGACACTAACGGTATCAGCCGTAAGTGGGCCATGCCGATGGAGATGCTCAGTAGCAGCGGGGAAGAACTGAGGCGCATTCTGTTGAGCAATGGCCTGTCTTATATCAGTACCACCGGGCAGGCGCGGGCGCATTTGATGGAATACCTTTCCCTGTGCAAGCCAGAGCGCAAGGTAACTTGTGTTAATAAAACCGGCTGGCATGGTTCGGTTTATGTGCTGCAAGACGAAGTGATCGGCGTTGGGGCTGAGTCGGTAATCTTACAAACCGCCAGCGTACTGGGGCGGGATTTCAGGACTGCCGGAACACTGGAAGAATGGCGCGATCAGGTTTCCCGTTATTGCGTCGGTAATGGCCGGGTGGCGTTTTCGGTCAGTCTCTCTTTTGCCTCACCACTGTTAAAACTGGTCGGGGTGGGCGGCGGTGGTTATCACCTGAAAGGGGAATCAACGGACGGTAAAACTACCACTATGAAAGTAGCGGCTTCAGTCTGTGGTGGCACTGACTTCTGGCATACGTGGCGCTCAACCGGTAACGCGCTGGAGGGCACCGCCAGCCGTCGCAATGATGCCACCCTAATGTTAGACGAAATACGGGAAGTGGATGGCAGAGAGGCCGGAAATATCGCCTATATGCTGGCGAATGGCCAAGGGAAAGCGCGGGCGCGTACTGACGGCAGTTTGCGCGAGGCTAATCGCTGGTGTCTGTTGTTTCTGTCTACTGGTGAGTTGTCGTTAGTCGAACATGCGGCCAACGCCGGAGAGCGTACTTATGCCGGGGTGGAAGTACGGATGGTACAGATCCCCAGTGATTCCGGTAAGCATGGTGTATTTGAAGAGCTGCACGGTTTTACCGGAGGTAAAGCCCTGTCGGAGCACTTAGAACAGGCGGTTGCTTCCTGCTATGGCGAACCGTTCCGTGCTTGGCTGCGGCTGTTAACCGCAGACCTGACCGGCATGACCAGCAAGGCCAAGATACTGCTAAAAGAATATACCCGGCTGCTTACCCCCGAGAACGCCGGTAATCAGGTGGGCCGTGCAGTTACCCGTTTTGCACTGGTGGCAATGGCCGGAGAGTTGGCCACACAAGTGGGGATCACCGGCTGGCCAGAGGGTGAGGCGTTCCGTGCAGCACAAACTTGCCTTAATGCGTGGATGGGGGATCGTGGCCACACCGCCAATCAGGAAGACGCCGCCGCACTGGAACAGGTGAAAGAGTTCATTACCCGTAATCAGTTCAGCCGCTTTGCTGACTGGCATGACGAGCGCAGCCGCCCGGCTAACATGGTGGGCTTCCGGCGAGTGGATAAAGGCAATAACAAAGAAGATGCGGTGACGACGTTCTTTATTTTGGCCACCGGCTGGAAAGAAATCTGCAAGGGCTTTGATGCCAAGAAAGTGGCTCAACTCTGCGTCAAGGCCGGTTATCTCGATGTGCCAGAGGATGCCCGGACACAGAAAAACATTCGCCTGCCAGAAATGGGGCTTAAACGGGTCTATCAGTTCAATAGCACAGTTTTAGGTTAATACACTTACGCGAGTCTTATTGAGAACTGGTAACACTGGTAACAGAGGTAACAACCATAAGCCGCAAGGAGCAGAGCTGTTACCAGTCATAGAAGGCTGTTGGTAACATTGGTAACAGAAATCAGCCTGTTACCACCGGTTACCAGTTGATAATGGTTAGTGGTAACTCAGTTTATCTATATAAATCAATGGTGTTACCAGCGTTACCACTGATACCAGTCACAGACGTAAGAGACAATATAAAAACGAGTCAGTTCGAGGCTTATTTTCTGGCTGGCGGTTCTGGCTTTAAATAGAGGGCCATATCAATATGCGAGTTTTTAAAGTTATTTGTCCAGATTGTGGTACACCCGCTCATATTCGTAAAACTAACCGCAAGCATAGCCATATTGCGGATCTCTATTGTGCCTGTACCAATGTTGAATGCGGCCATACCTTTGTGATGAATGCGACCTTTTCCCATACCCTTAGCCCCAGCGCGTTAACGCATAGCCGGTTAATTAAGGACTTGGTAGACCATATATCACCGCAGGAACGGCAAGAGGCTATCCGGCTATTGCAAGTGGCCCATAAAGATGAGGAACAACAGCAGGCAATCAGTGACGCAAAGCCGCAAATTACGCGCAGGGTGAGCAAGGATTACGTGGCCAACCGTTAGCCCGGTGTTACCACGCTGGCGCTCGATTTTCTTCCCGGCCCTGTACTGTGTTTTTCAGTTAGCCAAAAATGACCTTGCCCCGCGAAGCCACGCCCGGCAAGGGTTTCAACATTTCCCCCACGCTATTATCTCACCCAACTTTTCCCATCCTCGCCACGTAAAATAGAATACTTGTTTTAAATCATATAATTAAAACTTTAAGCGGTAAGGTTAGAAAAAACGAAACTGAAATTTAGTGAAATTCTTTTCAATCTTTTCAGTTGGGATTATCAGCCAGAACCCCAGCCACGGCGCGGGCTGGCGCTAGGGTTTGTAGGAATTTAAAACTGAAATAAGTTTATAAAGCAAAGTGTGCAGGCGGGTGCGGTGTAGTGCCGTTTCCGTCATATTTATATTTTTCCATGAAACGATAGAGAAATTCAGTCAATTAGTTTTATCAACTTGAATTGATTATTTGATCCGTGTCACAGCAGAAAATTTACTTGCAATGTGCATGATTTTTATACTAGAAATTGCTTTCAATAAGAATTCTTAATGAGTAATGTAACTTACTATTACTGAAAATAAATCGAGGTGATTATGTCGTTACAGCTCTTAAGACAAGCCATTCAGGCTCGTAAACCAATTTCATTTGAATATAATAAGCCTGGAAAGATTCCGGGTGAACGAATTGGTAATCCCCATGCTATTTTTATTATGAGAAAAAAAGACCAATCTGAGTCTACAAAAGTACATATAGTTCAAGTGGGCGGTGTCACAGATAGCGCACCTAATTTCCCAGAGTTTAGACTGTTTGATATTGCTGAAATTTCAAACATTAAAATTATTGATGCAGGTGCTCCTGTAAGTATCCCAGCTTTAGTTCCACGCACTTTTTGAGATTTCCGGGTTTTCAGCCATCAGCCGGTATTCTTCCGGTGTCAGGTTATTCAGGGATTCATGGGGCCGCTCACTGTTATATTCATTCAGCCAACGTTCCGTAATTTCCCGTGCTTCGTTCAACGTTCTAAACAGGTAAAAATCCAGTATTTCTGTCCGGTACGTCCTGTTAAACCGTTCGATAAATGCGTTTTGCGTCGGTTTGCCCGGCTTGATAAATTCCAGCATCACGCCATGCTCTTCGGCCCATTGCGCCAGAGCCAGTGATATCAGTTCCGGCCCATTATCCATCCGCATCTTCAGCGGATATCCACGGTTTGCTACTATTCTGTCTAGCACCCGCACGACCCGTTGCGCCGGGATATTTAGGTCAATTTCGATAGCCAGAGCTTCACGGTTAAAATCATCGACAACATTGAAAGTCCGAAAACGTCGGCCACATGTCAGCGCGTCGTGCATAAAATCAATCGACCAACTTTGGTTCAGGGCTTCCGGCGTTGCCAGCGGAGCCGGATTGCGTATCGGCAGACGTTGTTTACCCTTACGACGAAAATTCAGTTTCAGCAGACAGTAAATCCGGTGTACGCGCTTGTGGTTCCAGACGTGTCCCTGCCTGCGAAGTACCTGAAAAAGCTTCTTAAAGCCGTAGCGGGGATAGCGCTCGGCCACCTCTGTCAGCATTTGGATCACCGGTTCATCACGTCGTGTATCCGGTTGATAACGAAACACCGTCCTGCTCAGCGATAACGTCCTGCATGTCTGGCGTATGCTCATCGTAAACTGCGTGGTCAGATAGTTGACGAGCTCACGCTTTATCGCTGGTTTTAAAGCTTTTTTTCGATGACGTCTTTCAGTGCCCGGCATTCCAGACTCAGATCGGCAAACATCTGCTTCAGACGACGATTCTCGTCCTCAAGATCTTTGATTTTTTTGATGTCAGCGGCTTCCATCCCGCCATATTTCGCCTTCCAGTTGTAATAGCTGGCTTCGGAAATAGCAGCCTCACGGCACACATCTTTGACGGTCCTGCCCGCTTCGACTGATTTCAGTACGGCGATGATCTGGTGCTCTGTGAATCGGATCTTACGCATAGCGATCTCCTCAGGTGACATAATCAGTATGTCGGAAGATCTCTAAAAGTGAATGGGCCGTTTTGAGGGGATACTTACAGTACCACCGCCAATGAGGATCTCCAGCCAGTTTTTGTCTCGCATAGATAACTGGCGGTATATCGCCAAATGAGCTATTCGGGCGTTCTTCGTTATATTCTGTGCGCCAGTCTTCTGTTAGCGTACTTCAGAAAGTGTTCGGAACAGGTACATATCGAGAATTTCTGTTCTCAGAATTTTGTTAAATCGCTCAATGAATCCGTTCTGCATTGGCCTGCCTGGTTGAGTAAAGTCGAGTAATACTCCGTGAAGCTCTGTCCATTCAGCTAATACTGCGGCAGTGAGTCCCGGCCCGTTATCACCGCGTATAAAAGCTGGATAGTCCCTTTCCTACAGGCATATCCTGCGCCCGCGTCGTTCGCTGGTCTGATGTTCCGTCATAACGTAACGCACCAGCTCACGTTTTTCAGGCATCGTTAAAGTTTTTTTGCTACAACATCCTTAAGAATTTCATGATATAAGCTTAGAGATGCATACATCTGCTTTAACCGACGATTTTCCTCTTCCAGCTCTTTCATTCATTTAATATCAGAGGATGTCATGCCGCCGTATTTATATTTCCAGTTGTAATAGCTGGTCTCGGACACGCCGTTTTCGTGGCAGATATCCTTCACATACCGAGTCCCTTCAACTCCTTTCAGACCCCGTAAGATTTGAGTTTCAGTGAAACGCGCGTTCTTCATTATGAACCTCCGTTGGTTGTATTTTAACCAGAGAACTCCATTAAGCTGTAAGACTAAATTCAGGAGGGACTACATTGCAGGCAGTATGAGCCGAAAAGATAATTGCCTGGATAATGTTGTCAGAAAAAGATTTTTCCGCAGTCTGAAAGCGGAGTGAGTTAACTATCATTGTTATGAGACCCGGGGCCAGGGTATTGCAGACGTTATCAATTATATCGACAGTTATTTATAATCTGAAAAGTCAGAATTATCAACGGGGAAATCTATCGGCAAATGAACATGAACGCCGATTACAAAAATGTGCCTAAATCGGCTTTCGGAATTACTTGATCGTTACAGTTTAACCGGCAAATAGATAAGTAGAGTAAGCTATACGGCATGTAGTTGATAGTTTTATATATACAATATCAACTTGTTATTGTAATAACACCTTGCATTGTAGTCTTTCCCTTCCATAACTTACATCCTTTTCCTTCAATACAAACACCTTTATCTGATATTTCATTATTGAAAAAAGCTTTATAGTCATACTACTTTCAGAAAGCGGAATTACATCTTTAACTTCGTAGTAGCAATAGAAGAAGCACTCTGTCTAGTGAAATAACTGATTTCCTATGCTCGCTTCCGCTACATACTTGTACAAAACTTCCTATGTTTTTGTTATGTAGATAGAGTTTCCTGAGCACAACTATATTTAATACAGAATTAATAAATTGAGTACAAAAACTGATGGTTAAAATAAACCCGATATTTTCTTGTGCAATTGCAATTATGTCGTTTGGAAGCTCTAACGCTTGGTCGGTAATGACTAATATTGGAATCTCTCCCTGTAACAGTGGTGCAATAATCTGTAATGCAACTAGTCAAAATGATGTAACCGTCAGTGGTGCTGGTACGGTGACCTCAGTCTGGGAGGGCGGGAGTATCAGCCACAATATAGTGAAGGACTACGGGGTTATCAACATTCAGAATAATGGCACGGCAGATAAAACTTACGTCGATGTTAGCGGTACACTGAATATTAATCGCGGTGGTTTATCCAGCAACCTGTTGTTATCTGGAGGTAAGATAAACATCAATGCAGGGGGGGTAGCAAACGACAGTACCATAACAACCAGTATCCACCGCGCGGCACAGATATTTCTACTGGCCTTTGATTTTGATGTAGGTTTCGTCCATGCGCCACCGACGGCCCGCTGAACGTTGGTGTCGGCGGAAGGCTTTATCCAGCAAAGGTGTCAGCCTGAGAACCCAGCGATACAGGGTGGAATAGTCAACGACAACGCCACGCTCAGCCATCATCTCTTCGAGGTTGCGTAGGCTCAGTGAATAGGTGAGATACCAGTGAACACTCTGGGCAATAGTATCGACGGGATAATGCAGACGCTTAAAGGCTTTTCGGATAAGAGACAGGGGTAGGCGACATCACAAAAAAAACAGCATGTTACCGGACTACACCTTAATGCGACAGAACTTTGTGTAAAGCTAGTACGGTGTTAACAATAATAAAAAAAGGATACCTACATGTTTTATTTTCTGAAGAAAAGAGTAGTAAAGAAATTAGCAAAAAAAGTAAATGAAATTATTACAGAGTTAGAAGGGCTATATCTGAATGAGGGGGGGGGGATAGCACTGATGATTTTTATGAGTTGTTTAATGATACTTGTGAGAAGATCGATTATATTGAAGAGGTGGTGACTAAATACGAAAACTACTTCACTGAAAATTATCCTAAATACGCAGATAGACTACAATCCGTTATGTTTGTGGCTACTTCTTGCGCCAATGTTTGGCAAGACTCTTTACTAGAATAGTTACCAATATCTAATACTCTGCACTGATTTAATTATCAGTGTAAATGGTATAATATTATTAGAATGGAATGGGATGGTTTTAAACTCATTGCCACTAAGAAAAGCTAAAAACTATCTCCTTTAGTTAATGTCATTATTGGTTTTCTGATATTTACACCCAAATTAATTTTATTTGTAGGATAACTGATTTTGTGTGTCTGGCACAAACTGCTACAGATGTCATTTCTTAAGTACTCTTTAGCAGTATCAGTATTTCAAAAAAGAATGTTTACTAAATGATACGCTCTTCACGTTCATTGCTGCCGTTTCCTCCTTATTGTTTTTTGTGCTTAAAGATAATGGCCTATTACATGAACTGCAATGGGGTTTTATTTTACCTTTCACTGTACAAAACTGTAGTTAAATTAAATCAGTAAGTTACACACCACTAATTTTAAACTATCAAAATAACTTTTAACCACTTTCAAAATCCCCTTATTATTAATTTGGATTGCCAATATTTTAATCTCTCATCTTAATTCAATTCAACTTCAAGTGACTTAGAAAAGTGGGGCTATTAGCTGTCATCAAAGATGGCTCGTTAATTACTGCCACAGGTGGCCTTGATAAATATAAGACACTGATTACCGCAAGCGGTTTTGTTCTAATTCAATAACAAAAAATAATAATGCTCACTAACGTGAGTGCTAATAGTTATTAGCATTTACGGAGTAAACAATAATAAGGAAATTGTAATGGTCAACAAAGCCCAGCGTTTACCCGCCCAGATATAAGTCACATCACCGCACCAGACCTGATTAGGCTTTGTTACTGTAAATTGGCGTTCCAAATAATTGGGGATCGCAACGTGTTCCTTAGACGCCTTCTTATATCGATGGCCAGGCTGCTGACCGTTTAATTATGAGGCGATGATATCACCTCTATTCAGGTGGCCAAATTTAGTGTGCCACTACAATATTGAAAATTGAGATTGATTAATATCTTTATTTAGCAGTGTGTTAAATGTTTAATTTTACTCCTGTAGGGCACCATCTTTACGCCTTCTGAAGTCTATCTAACGCCATAAATTCCCCCATATAGTTAATGTACCTGTAACTAACTGATTTACTTTAATTTACCTACATCCACTGAGTTTTATAGATAGTTGGGGATATAAATGGGGGTAAGTCCAGGCTCAATGAAATGAGATACCCCATGTGAAACTAAACACCCTGTCTTGACCAATGACAAGGCGGCTCATGGGGGGGCTACTTTATAATTAGGCTCGTTTGTCTCCTCATTGGTATTAACTCATGGCTTATCAACTTAACCTTAATTGGCCCGAATTTTTAGAAAAATATTGGCAAAAACAACCTGTTGTATTAAAAAATGCTTTCCCGAACTTCGTTGATCCTATCACGCCGGATGAACTGGCTGGTTTGGCTATGGAGGCGGAAGTAGACAGCCGCCTTGTCAGCCATGCAAATGGTCAGTGGCAGGCCAGCAACGGGCCGTTTGAGCATTTTGATAATCTGGGTGAAACCGGTTGGTCGTTGCTGGCCCAGGCAGTTAACCACTGGCATTCCCCATCTGCTGAGTTAGTGTGCCCATTTCGTGTGCTACCGGATTGGCGTTTAGATGATCTTATGATTTCTTTTTCCGTGCCAGGTGGGGGAGTCGGGCCACATATTGATCAATATGATGTATTTATCATTCAGGGGATGGGCAGCCGCCGTTGGCGTGTTGGTGATAAACTGCCTTTGAAGCAGTTTTGCCCACATCCGGCACTGTTGCACGTTGAGCCTTTCACACCGATCATTGATGAAGATCTCGAACCGGGCGACATTTTATACATCCCGCCGGGCTTCCCACATGACGGATTCACCCATGAAACTGCGCTCAACTATTCAGTCGGGTTCCGTGGGCCAAACGGCAGGGATTTAATCAGTAGCTTCGCTGATTATGCGCTGGAAAATGATCTTGGTGGCGAGCATTACAGCGATCCTGATTTAACCTGTCGGGAACATCCGGGCCGAGTTGAAGAGTATGAATTAGATCGCTTGCGCGAGATGATGATCGATATGATTAATCAGCCGGAAGATTTTAAACAGTGGTTTGGTCGCTTTTCTACCACGCCACGCCATGAGCTGGATATATCTCCCGCACATCCGCCTTATGAGCCGGATGAGATTGCCGATGCCTTGATTGATGGTGGTGTTTTGACGCGCCTTAGCGGGTTACGGGTGCTGCAAGTCGGTAACAGCTTCTTCATCAACAGCGAGCGTCTGGAAATGGCTGATGCTCAAGCTGCTGATATATTGTGCCATTATACGGTTATTGGCAAAAACGAGCTGGGTGAGTTGTTACATAATCCGGCTTTCGTCGCTGAGTTAACCGAATTGATTAATCAGGGCTACTGGTTCTTCGACGAATAAAAATACATCAATGGCGGCTTCCGAAAGCGGTATAGCCTTATCCGATTCGGGAGTTGTGCCTTAAATCGGTTATTTTGCACTATATTCTTATTTTATTATAAAATAAGAATATAGTAATAAGTAGAGGGTGAAAATAGGTTGGTTAATATTCAGGTGATTATAGAAATAATAAGTTTTTATATCTTCTCTACACAAATAGTAATTGGTGAGTTGATGTTGCTTATTAAATAGGCATTATTAAATATCTTATTAACTTTAAAGATTCGTAGTGGTTGTGATGTACTTCCAATAATAAACGTTTCAATAAGATTCGTTGGGGATTGGTCGTGTTCTAAAGAGACACTGTTTTTTGTAGATATTGAAGTGTAATCACTTCCTTCATTCTTATTGTATTTTACAGTGACTAATTTCGATACAGGGTATTGACTCCCTTTCCATTTCACCAGACCTGATAACTCAATAAATCCATCATCATTATTTTGGTTTAAACTAATGGTAATGACACCATGAAAAGCTGGCGCTTCTGAAAATCCATCAGATAATGATAAGTTCACGTTGGCTGTACATGTTAAGCCGTTAAAATCATTATTATTGCTTTGGAAAGCATAAAATAACCCCCAAGGTAGCACTGATATACTCATCGCAATGATAATAAATAAGACGTTTTTTTTGATTTTTTTCATTTCAGGCTCTTTAAATAATAATAGTTGTCGCAAGAGTATATATTCAAATTATTAATGTCACATATTGAATAGAACTCTCGGCTATTTCTAAAGTTCATGCCTTCAGCTAACTTAGATTTATTTTTCAGACTATCGCCTTGGGAATTTACTAACAGAATATTATTACTTGAACATTTCAACCCCGTCTCGCTCATAAACTTATTTATATTTTCTTTTAGGTGAGCTTCATCATTTATTGATGTTTTCTTCGGGGTGTAGGTGTTGCATTTATTTATGACACCAATATAGTTAAGTGATGAGTTTTTTTCTCCATTATGGTTTTTTAGGAAAAATATAAATAAAAAAAGTGAAAGTAGAGGTAGTGACATATAGAAATAAACTGTACTTACACCTGTCTTTATACTTTTTTTGGTTATTACTTCTTCATTATTGATAGTATCTATCAAGATACTTTTTTCAATGGAAATACCTATTTTAGGAATCGTAACAATAAAGTCATCTACGCCACAGTCTCTTAGACTTTTTCTTAAAAAACTAATGTTATTATTAAGGCTAGTATTTGACGGTGCTAACCCATAATCTTCCCATACCAGTTTGTAAATCATATCTCTAGAAACAGGCTTTCCCTTATTCTCAATCAAAAGTGACAATATGCGAGATGATAAAGATGATAATTTCACTTCAACTTCAGTTGAATCCTTTAGATAAATGCCATCGTCTTCCACAAAAATAACTGTATTATTTATAATGTATTTCATAGCTATCCTTTATTGATTATTTTTAGTGGCATCATCTTATAATAGACTATTTTTAAAGGTTTAGTGTGAGAGTTTATTAAAGTATTTTGTGGCAATAAGTACATTTACTATTAGGTTAAATATCATAGATAAAGTTATTATCAAAATAATATGCTAATAATTTTTATGAAACTGACTTTGGATTAGCTGCATTTACTGTTTTTCGCCTCAACGTAATATTAATTGTATGAAAATGTAAATGTTACCGCTGAGTTAATACTTCCTTTTACGGCGGTGTTCTTGTTCCATTTTAATTGTGCTAAAAACGGTACTGCTACGGAGTTGATTGAACTAAGGTCCGCGATTGACTCCACGGTATTATAAACAATATAATTCCCACTGTTTAGGTTTTTAATTTGTAATGAGAGGCCGTTACTCAGATCCACTTCATTGCCATTAATAATAGGCTGAACACTACTGTATGTGGTGGAAACTTTAACGGGGTCACTACATGTTTTGCTTACCGTGATGGTGAAATTCCTTTCTTTTGCCACGGTACCGATCACCGGTTTATTCGCTATGATAGAACCAAAGTCAACTATATTAGGGCTGACCGAGGCTGTTGCATTACAGGTAATAAAACGGATGTTGCCTAAGTTGGATGCTGAATAAACAAGGTTAGAACCCGCTACATTATTCATACCGCCAGAGCCATCTAATTGGAAAACCTTAAAGCTAGCAAGAGGATATGTTCCTGAAGGCCTACTTCCAGATTTTTTAGCATAAACGTAATAGCTGGCATTAAATGTGGTTCCTGTACTCGGGCAGCCTGCACTATTGGAACACGTTGGAACAGTAATACCTATAGCGACCCCTTTTGTTGAAGAACTTGTGGCTGCATCAACGTTTACTCCATTAATGTTAGCACCCAGAGTAATTCCAGTGGGCATTACGATGTTACCTGGATTATAGTAGGCCTTTACAGCTTCTGCTGAAATTGTCGCTGTCATATAACATTTTACCGGTAGAACGCGCAATTCAGAGCGCCACACTATTGTGCCGTCCGGAACACTTTGTGGTATCGCGATACTGTTAGCGATTGATTCTGTAAAAATTGCCGATCCGGTGGTACTTAACACGCAGCTTAATGCCAAAACGTGCTGACTAGTAAACAAACCACTCACCAATATTAATATAAGATAGAAAAATCGGGAAAGAGGCAGATTTTTCGATAATACCCAAAGAGCGCTTGACTCTGTAGCCCTATTTTCTCTTACTACTTCTCTATTTGAATACATAATAGGATTCCTTTTGTATAGAACAGGCATGTATGATAAATGTCTCTATAATGAAGCTTTATGCTCGCTACCCGCGCCGCCAAAGTCAGTAATAATATACCAACTCACTTCACGGCCGTTGGTCGTTTTAGGTACTGTAAATGTGATACTACTTTTTGGCCCGACCCAATTGGCTTTTTCTACCTCAACTCCACCAACTTTAACTTGTTGAAAATTCATATAATAGGGCGTTGGATTGGTTACAGTTAACTGGTTCCCCTGTAACTGCCATTTAAGTTTATCGGTAACAACTTCAGGTATATCCATTAATTGCGTTGGGCGGTAAATCAACTTGATCCGATTTTTAATCGCGACTTGTAACGCATTCTGAGCCTCTCCGCCTTCAGCAGATGATTTGCTTACTGCGGCAATAGATTTAATATTTAACCAAAACATAGACTCGCGATCTGTGGGCAGGTTTCCATCTGTACGAATAATTCTTAGTAGATTTTCACGCTGCCCTTCAAAGCGGAATAAGGGCGGTGTGATAATAAAGGGCTGATTGGCCGTTTCCCCAAGTTCACTTTCAACCCAGGATTGCACTAAATAGGGATTGTTATCCGAATTTTTCAGATTTAATGATACGGATTTGTTTGCTTCCGGATAAATAACCCGGGTGCCACCGACTACGACGCCTGCTTGTACAGCGCTATTCAGTAACAATAATGACAAGATAAGAGTACGAATAAATAGCATGGTATAATAACTCCATTATGGCTATTGATAAATTAAATCCTGCTACTGTATTAATTAAAATAACAGGAAAGTGTATTAGCTAACTATAGTCTACGACATTGTAGATTTTCTATTTTATAAAGACCGAAAACGGGTTTCTGATCCGACAAACGATAATCTACCTGACACTGATTATCCGGAGACTTACCCCAACGAATCATTAAACGGCCTTTATCTGCCAGGCCTGTGAGATAAACGCTACCTCCATCGCCGACAATACTCCCCTGTGGCGATGTCGTGTCAATTTGCGTTACCGTAGCCCCGAAAGGCACCGGCTTACCATTAGGTTGCTGCAAAGTAATAACTGCACGATAACCGATTTGCGGCGCAAAATCGGCCCGCATTACTGCGCCACGAGTAGGAACTACAGTTTGGGTATTGATATCGACATCCATATCGTCTGGTAGCGTATTATTATCCAGCGCGACAGTATTCTGCCTGTAAGGGCTGACAAATGGCACGATAGCATAACCACGGTAGTCGGTTTTTACCCCTGATTGATTGTTAATTCCGACACCACTGGCTCCAGGGGCCTTAACCAGCACTATTGTTTCACCTAATGATTGTCCTAGAGTGAGGCCATCTTCATGGAGCAGCACTGCACCTCTAACACCATAATTAAGGCGTTGCTGATAAGTGTCGCTACTGTAACCACCACTAAGCTCACCATAAGTACCCCGATAGTTGGTATTCAGATTACTGCTACTCTCATTCGAACCGGCACTGTAGGACTGTTGCACACTCCAGTTCAGGTTATTATCGGCAAGTGCTGAACCATACAGCCCCACAGATTGACTGGCTTTCTGATTACTGCCTTGATTCAGGCTATAACTGGCAGAAGTGGACGGTAACCACTTGCTCAACGGAATAGAAATATTGAAAGTGACGGAATGATCATTATTTTTCACATAATTATTGGTACTACTGCTATTTTTTGCATAGGTATAATTAATATTATAGCTAACCTGATTCCAGCTATTACTATAACTCGTACTAATGGATTGCATCCGACGATCCTCACCCCAGTAATCCTCTCTGACGGCACTAATATTGAGAGAACCTAGCTGATCGGAGAGCCTCTGATTCATGGATATTTCAGCACGATTGCGGCTACCTGATAAACCATATTGTATGCCTGATTGCGCGTTATAGCTGTTGGCTACCTCTTGCAGAGTGGCGTAACCCGCTGTTGAGTAACGGTAACCCGCGATGGCAAAATTAGTACCGGTTTCCACAAGATTTTTACTGTAACGAATCCGCCAGGAGTCACCGCTAGTTTTATCCAACCCTTGTTTCTCTGCCGCTGCGTGAGTGATATCCACAGATAATGCCCCAACGCTGCCTAAGTTAGCACCCAGTCCCAATGCAGCAGACTGATAATGAGAGGCACCTTGGGCACCCCCATACAGCGTCATACCATGAGGCAAACCGTAAATACCGGTCAGTTGGGCAAATTTCATCTTTTCAATATTATTATCATAAGAGCGGAATTCTCCGCCTGACATGCTGTACTTCATTCGTCCTTCACGCATCAACACGGGTAATGAAGCAAAAGGGAATATAAGATGTTGTTCGCTCCCATCACTTTCCTTGATTGTGACGTCCAAATCACCATTTCCACCGGTGGAATACATATCGGTGATCTCAAAAGCACCTGGTGCAACATAACTCTGGTAGATAATATAACCAGACTGGCGGATAATTACCTGAGCATTGGTACGGGCGATACCGCGTACTACCGGAGCGTAGCCACGCAGGCTATCCGGGAGCATGTCATCATCGGAGGATATTTGTACTCCGCGTAACGGCACACTTTCAAATACATCTGAGGGGGAAGTGCTATCACCCATGATTAACTGACTACGAAGAATCGCAATATCACGTTGGACGTAGGTATAAATAGCTTGGGTACTGGTTTCACCCTTACTGTCTCTACCCCAAGTCGTATAATTACGAAAGCGCCAAGGCCCTAGATTAAGTCCGGGACGCAGATTTAAGAATTGGCTGTTACTCCGGTTATCGCCATCACTATTTTGTAGCCGACTTTGCGAACCGCTAAAATCATAGTTTAACAGCATGGCAGGAATACCATTATTCCACTGCTCGGGTGAGACATAACCGCGAGCCTGCATAGAAATAGCAGCTTGAGGAATACTCAGTTTTAATTGTTGCTGACCAAAATCAAATTCCTGGCTAGCTTGCGTAATAGCTGACAGATCCGAGCAACCGTCGGGACTGGCATTTAAAAGAGGGAATAACTCGATTTTTACTCCCCAACTTTTCAGATCATTTATTGGCAGACAGGCTTGCAAAACGTCTTTGCCTGCAATATTTTTAGCTTGTTTAAATTCAATATTTCTTTGTGTATCGACACGCTCATCGTTAATCAGAATATCGACGGAATAGTTACCAGGAGACTGAGAATCATCGGTATCAAACACAGACAAATCGGTATTGCTGGTTTGTGAGCCCACATTTTCCAACAATTGTGGATCAAAATAATCGTTAGCACTGGCCTGTTGACTGCTAATGCCTAAGAGAAATAAAGACGAAGAGATAAAGATCATCAATTTTTGTGGTTTAAATATATTTCTATTTTTTATTGACATCTTCGTTTTCATAAAACTTTTCCACGTGGATAACCAAATATGATTTTGGGGTGACGATATATAATGGGTGATAAAGGGATACTCCTTCTATATGACATGGATATTAATGACCATTTTTAGGAAGGTAGTATCCTGATAAATTTCGCCATTAATTTATTCTCTTGAACTTCATCTGATTTAAATAGATGAGGTTTGTTGTCGAATAAATATATTCACATCTACTAAGCTGATATTTAACTATATAGATAGCCTACGATATTCTATAAACTAGCTTCATAAGCAATCTGGTATAATTTACTTCCTACCAATATGCTTATAGATATCTTTTAGTACATAACGCAATTGAGGTTATAGTCAACAATGTTATAGCGTGAAGGCAATGTATATTTACAGTTTTAATCAAAGCAGGGGACATCATTATTGATGTCCCCTGTCAGATAAAATAATTAGTTGTAATCTACAACGAAGGTTGAACTGGCATTTGCTGTGCCTGCAGTTGCAACTGCAACAGCCTTATAACGGGCAACAAAGTCTAATGTGGTCGTACCACCAGAAACCAATGTTTGTTGTACAGAAGCTGTACGCAATGGAACAGGGGTATTACCATCAGCTTCCAAAATTTGTACACCAACACCTGTGGCAGTCTGGCCTGCAGTCAACGCTAATAGGCTCGTATCGGCGGCGACACTTGTACCATCAAATTTAACAGATACTTTAGTAGGAATAAAATCGACAGGGCAATCAGCCAATACAATGCTGAATTTTGTCGATCCAGAAGTTTTGCCTGCGCCAGAAAGGTTAGACTTGGCAATGCTGCCTAAATTAACAGTTTGGGTGCCTGCGACACCTGAGGTAATGTCACACGCTTGTTCTATAATGTTTCCGGTAAAATTGATAGTACCATCGGCTGCATGAGCCATAGAAGAAACACCGAGACCTAATACCAATGCAGTAATAATGTTTTTCACTTAAATAAACCTTAGAAGTATATCTGGAAATTAATCATGTACAGAGAGAATCATAAAAATTATTCACAATCAAAATGTTGGGAGTGCACTAATTTTATAAAATAGATCTTCACTATGTATAAACACTTAAGTACCTAACGTTTAAATATGAGGCGCTTAGTGGATGGTCGATATTTGAGCATGGTGTTGGCTAAGTAAATATAGGATAGATAGTGTAACTATGTAGGAAAACTCCTTCAATTTTGTAGTCCTTGCCGTTTAATTCTTACTATTATTAAGAATTAATGTCTGTATCTTATATATGCAGTTAGATAATTTAATAAGAATGCTATCCCTCATATTCAATATCTCACTGGAATTAAAAGCTTTTCATCTAAATAAACAATATAAATCCCTCACCAGGAGAGAGTAATTTCTGTTTCTGTACGGAAATTCATTCTTAGAAAAAACATTTCTACTTTTACTACTCACAAATGGTTGTTTGTGAATCGCAGATTTTCGTTACCACCTAATGATCACTGAATTAAAATTAAATGGATTTGGTACGACATTGATTATGCTGTCCATTAAAGGTGGTACAGCACTGTGTCTCTATTTCATCCGTAAGTGTAATAAAGAGACTATGTGTTAATTTTTAAAGGGATTTCTAAAATATTACTATTTTCCCTTTGAGAGTAAATTCAGGAAAGATAGTTTTGAAGTATCAATGTGTCTGCGATTTTAACCATTGTGAATGACAAGTGATAACGATTAAATTGATTTTGTGTTGCACCATAATGCATGTAGAGCGTGAGTGCGAGAAAGCACCATCTTTATTATCAAGCACCTTTTTTGTTGAGGCCGATTTGAAATGGCCATTATGTCTTTTTTTGAGCAATACCATCCTGTTGCTTACAACAAACCGACTGGTAGTGCATTTCTTGCACTTTAGTTAGCTAGCTCACCACTCGTTTTTTGTATTTTTTTGGTTTAAAAAAATAATATTAGGTGTAATTGTGGTTTTTTATGTCGTAAAAGATACGTTTTTAACAATTTGCTATCGTTTGGATGTTTAAGGTATAGAATTGTAGAAAGTTAAGCAGCAGTGAAAACATGACATCATCAGCGTGCTGAGGAAATTTAGAATCTGTGAGACATATTATTAATGAGTTTATTGGTTAGAAGTATCAATAGCGATTTTTAGGTTGTATCAACAATGCTTTTATTATTAACAATGACTGATTACAATAGAAATTCTAGATAAGTGCTAGTGTTTCTGAACTCAATTAACATTCAATTATACTGGGTTATACTATGCTTGTTGCTACAATATCTGATAATAATACCATTTTCGCAGAAGGTCTTAAGGTTATTCTAGAGGATAACTTTGGATGTTTCTCAATACAAGTTAAGGTTGCTGACGGCTGTGAGGGCTTGGATGTGTTGAGATTCCATATCTATGATGATAAAGATAATACAAAATTCAGCAGTGACACACTTAAAATAATTAATAGTAATGACGATATATCTGATGCTTCTTTAGAAGCCAATAGCTATATTTATCGAGATGATAAAGTTAACTCTATTGTATGTAAATCAAACTTTGTGCTTAACCTTCTTTTTTTTAAAGCGTTGACCAAGTCATTTTTATATCAAAAGAAGTTGCCAAAGGTTCTGTCAGATGCCGAAAGTAAAGTAATTTCCTTAATATCACAAGGACACAGTGTGACTGAGGTTGCCAAGATATTGAACAAGAGTGTAAAAACAGTGAGTGCCCAGAAAAAATCGGTAATGAATAAAATAAATGTGACTAACAACGCTGATTTCTATACTTGGATTTTCAATGGATTTGATAGAGCAAGCAGTTAATTAATAAAATTGATGATTCATAAAAAAATACTATTTACTCTAAATAAATATAACTTAATATAATAAAGGGGTAATAATTTTTATTAACACTGAGAGCTATCAGGAATTTACTCGATTAGAACGTGGTTATCTTGAGCCTATCTGTGTTGCAATATATCACTTGTATTGCACCAATATTGTTTAATTTTATTCATGTGGTTTTTATAGCATACAATTTAAAGTTGTTATGTTGTAGCGGTTTCCTATGGTCATAGATCTACTTTCTATGGGGTGTATTATAAGATGTAAAATATCATTTTAGTTAGGATTTTAAATCTTAAAATTATTTTTTACATGTCATTTATAATAAAATTATAATGGTAAGCCCGATTGTTATTAGTAGTCATGCTTACCAAAATAAACTGAAAGTTGTGAGTAAAGTATGCTTAGAGTCGTTGTTAAAACCCGAAATTCATTCTATGAACTAGGGTTGATTTATTTACTTGAAAATTGTTTAAAAAAGGAAAATGAAGTAGGTATTATTAGGACTGATGAAAATGCAGTTGTTAAAAATGTTAATGTGATATTTAAAGACCACATGGTATTTGTTAACTTCTTTAAAAATGAGTATGCTATATCAGATAACACAAATAATAACAATCCTGTTGTAACGCTGAATATCCCATTTAACAGCAGTAAGTTAGATATCTATAGTATTGTATATACTATTGGTAAGATCTTTAATGTGGCTAAATTGAGATATAATAAAATGATTAAAATAAATGTTTTTAAATGCTTAGGATTGAAGAATCATAGCCAGCTTTCTATCACTGAAGTTAAAGTTGTTGAGTTAACTGTTGAGGGAAATGATATTGTTGAGATCTCAAGGATATTAGGTCGTTCAGAAAAAACGATATTAACGCATAGGCGGAATGCAATTAGGAAATTGGGTATATTAAACAGGTTGGAATTTTATAATTACATATCATATATAAGGGGTTATAGTAACAAGGAAACTATTTTCATTTGTATATAATAAACTAAAGTTACATTCATTAGTGAAAATGAAAACTAATGTTTACATTCTGTAATCATATTATGTGATGGAAATAGCTATACGGTCATAAAGTTAACATAGATGAATAAAACTAAACCACCAAGAAGAGGTAATACTATGGATATTAAATACAAGTATGAAATCGTAATGGTTGATAAGTTACCGACAGTCAATACAAACTATCTACATTCTTTTGGAAATCCTGTATTTGTTGGCGATAAAATAAATCTGAATAACGAAGGTTTCGAGTTATTGAAGGTTATCGCTGTAGAACATTATCCGGAGTGTTCTGTTCTTTATTGTAAATAAATATCTTGGAGTTGTATCCGCCTGGTCTATTTGTCTTAGGTGAGAATGCAAAGGTCTGGCGTGTAGATTTAGCGCGATTCAATCATGCTAATAACAAATCATAATATACCGGATATTGTCACGGATGGTCTGTTCACCCATGCAAGTAAAACGCATATCCGCATTTATCTTAGACGTATGATTTGGCCGTAAAAATAAAAATAAAAATAAAATTAAAAAATACCTTTCCGACACTGTTCTGTATTTAATGTTAATAATTGAAAACGTCAAAAGACAATAACGTGTAGGCTCAGGAACCAATGTGAAACAATAAAATCGGCAATCATAAATGTTAAATGGTGAAAGAGGGAGATGACGATACCCAACTGTTGCTGAGAGGATGGCCAGGGATAGTGCGGATTGGATTATTGATATAGTGTAGGGCTAATAGCTCAAAAATTATGAATATAAGGCCCACTGATTTCCAGTGGACCTTACTGGAGATTAGTTTTTAACAGTTTGGTCCGCAGTCTTGGTTGTCTGACCCTGGCTTATTGAGTAGGTGCCTTTATAGCTATCACTATCACCGATATTGGCCATAGAAACAGTTGGTGCCAGCATTGCTGCGATGAGTGTGAGTGCTGCGATGGTTGTTTTCATAATCAATTCTCTTCTATTTTTATGTGAAAGCCGGTTGCTTTCGATAGGAAGAATGTTACTCCGATCACAGAATTAGGATATCAAAGAGAATTGTTCATGTTGGTCAAAAAAAGTGAATGAAAAATCAATTTCCATTTCATTAAGCGAGCCATTTAACATACTCTTAAATATAAACCTTGTTCAAACCATACCATCAGAGTACTTCAAATCTCGGCAATCTCTGTATAAGTTATAGCTTATGGGTTTCTATGATTCATAGACTCGTCTGTTAATCAGATAAATGCTCTCCAAGAGAGGTAAAGATTTACTCATGTAATTAAGTACAATATGTTGGGTTTACCTATTCACAAAATGATAGATAAACTTACCGGTATCCAGCAAGTAAGTGTCTTATGAGTTAACACAATCCATGGCTATTTAAAGCCAGATATTGTCATCAGAGATTAGGCTATTACAGCCATACGTGGCAGAATATAAAAAAGAATGCTGTTTCTCTCGAGATGACAAATAGATAAATATGGATCGCTCCCGCTTACTTAAGTTCCTGTTGCCTTATCTGTGGCCTAAAAATAACGTGAGATTACGTTATTATCTGGTTGTTGCCGTTATTTTTATGGTGATATCTAAGGTCAGTACAACTCTGGTTCCTCTTGCTTATAAAGCCATGATAGATACGTTGAGCAGTGATAGCGCCAAGATGGTGGCGATACCGATTGGTTTTATCATCGCTTATGGCATAGCACGGATCTGTGCATCATTGTTCGAAGAACTTCGAAATGTAATGTTTGTTCATGTGAGCCAGAATGCAACTCGATCGCTTGGATTACGCGTATTTAAACAAATACATGCATTGAGTTTGCGTTTTCATCTGGACAGGCAAACCGGTGGCTTATCACTCTCAATCGAACGCGGGACACAAGCTGTTGCCACGGTACTGTCGCGTCTGCTGTTTTCTATTTTCCCCATTTTGTTTGAGATAACGTTAGTCTCGCTGATCATGTGGCATTTGCTAGATGGTTGGTTTGCCGTTGCAATTCTTGCCACGGTCGGATGCTATATCCTGTTTACCGTTATGGCTGTGAGTTGGCGAACTCGGTTTAGGCGTGAATTAAATCAGGCCAATGCGGATGCCAATACAAAATCTATAGATAGCCTACTAAATTATGAAACTGTAAAGTATTTTGGTAATGAGGAGTTTGAAGCTCAGCGCTTTAATACGTCGCGGCAACTCTATGAAACTGCTGCTATCAAGAATCAAATTAGCTTTACGGCATTGAGCTTCGGTCAGACAGCTATCATTTCAATCGGATTAATAGTCATGATGGCTATGGCGGCAAAGGGAATTACTCAGGGGAAAATGACCATTGGTGATTTTGTCTTGGTTAATGCCTATCTTCTTCAGCTTTATCAGCCTCTCAATTTCTTTGGTTTTATTTATTCAGAAATCAGGCAAGCATTGATTGATATGGAGAATATGCTTGACCTGTTGATGGTCAAAAAAGAGATTACTGATCGCCCCAATGCACTGCCATTGCAACTAACCAAAGGTGAGGTGCGCTTTGATTCGGTTTGTTTTGGTTATGACCCACGTAGACCTATTTTGGATAATGTGAGTTTCACCATTCCCTCGGGGAAAACAGTGGCAATTGTAGGGGCTTCAGGGGCAGGTAAATCAACTCTTTCACGCTTACTATTTCGTTTTTATGATGTTACTAGCGGTGCTGTTTATATTGATAATCAGGATATTCGGACTGTGACTCAGTTGAGTCTACGTGAAGCGATTGGCATTGTGCCTCAGGATACCGTGCTATTTAATGATACGTTGCGTTATAACATTGGCTATGGCAGAACATCTTCAAGTTTCGAAGAGATAGAACGCGCTGCAAAATTGGCACATATTCACAACTTTATCAGTAGCTTACCCGATGGTTATGATACCAAAGTGGGGGAGCGCGGGCTTAAGTTATCTGGTGGGGAAAAACAGCGTGTCGCCATTGCGCGCACTATCCTAAAAAAACCTGCAATACTGGTTTTTGATGAAGCTACCAGTGCTTTAGATACTCATACTGAACGTGAAATCCAGTCTCATCTGCGAGAAGTTAGTCGCAATCATACTACGTTGGTGATTGCCCACCGCTTATCAACTGTGGTTGATGCGGATGAGATTATCGTACTGGAGGCGGGTAAAATTGTTGAACGTGGGTGTCATGAACAATTATTGCTCAAGAATGGCCCTTATTCAGCTATGTGGCACAATCAGTATTATGAAGAGGAGCAACTCCCTGCATGATGGAGTTACACCAACGCGAGCCAGCGGCTACTCAAAAGTGTTCATAAGGATAAACGTACACTCTTTCCGTTGATACTGATTAATTTGTGGTACCAGCCTTGTGAAGTGTTCTGTCGCACAGTGTATGTCTAAAGCTGCTTTATCCGGCCACTCTTCAATAAAGATAAAGTGGCCAGGATCTTTATGGTCGATAAATAAATCATAAGACATACATAGCGGTTCCTGTTTGGTTTTCTCCACCAATTCTTTATACAATGGCAGCACAATACTCAGGAATTCCAATTTTATAAAGTCTTGGGCAATAACTTTTAACATTTCGCTCCCATCAAGATCAATTCAATCTATGGTAAGTAAGTCCCGCACCCGCAAGCTGTAGGATATGGCCTTTCTGATGCTATACCCCAGTAAAGTAGGTGTAAGTAAACACCACCACTGCGACCGCTATCATAATCATGGTTATCTTTCTCATTACTGCTCCGATCCTGTAATTTATTATCGTGTCAATATTAGGCTATCAAGATAGCGGAAAATGGATTAAAAGACACGGATATACGGTTAAAAATGAGAATGTGATCCCGTCATACTGCAACGACCAAATTGATTTCTGCATAGCCTATCTATGAGTCGCCTGGCGATATTGAGTTATGCTATTTCCTATACAGTAAGAAGTGACTTTCAATAAAATGACGTGGATTTTTTTGACAAAAAACCAAATTGTATCTTACTCATAAAAATATCATTTACAGTCCATTATTAGATTGCGAATTTGATGATTTATTTATAAGAGTTGTCTGTTTTTTTGTGCGATTTAACTCATTTTAGCGAATGAAAGATAAGAGAGTTAGTTCTTAGTAATAGTTTAAATTCATTTTTTAAGCACGTAACGCCATGTTTAATATGAGTATTCTGTTTTCACTAAATGTCTTTTTATTTAAAGATCTGTTGTGGTTTAGTTTTACATCATAGGATTATTCCCAGCAAAGCAAGGTGCGTCTGAATTACTTTATCTATCGGTATTGATAACATGTTTCCAATAGATTGATGCGCTGTGCTCGTTTGTTTAATCTCAAGGGTAATCCAATGATTTCAGTTGTATCTTTAAGTCAATCATCATTTTTTGGTGCAGGATTAGACCATATAGTTTCGGATATCTTGCCACTTAGGAAATCAAAACACTCAATATCAATAAGTAATTTTACCGATATTTATGAAGCTTGTGATTATGTCGAGAAAAATGCGGTTGATTTTTTAATCATTGATTATACCTGGCCAGGTGAGAACTGGTTAAATATGATCATTGCATTAAAAGAGAAAATGAAATATCATCATTTTAAAATAATTAGTATTATCAGTGAGAAAATACTTGAAATAGAGCATATTGTTATTAAGCAGACATCTTACCTGTCTTTTGATTTATATAATAGTATCCAAGGGCTATTGTTAGTGTTGTCCGATGGCTCAGCTATCAAAGATCGAGGTAATAATGACATTAATATGGATGATATTCTCTATATTTATTATTTGAGAAAATTCAAGATAACGCAAAGAGAGTATACCATACTGAGTCTGATTCTATCTGGGAATAACAATAAGCAGATCTCACTGAAACTGGATATTAGTGAAAAAACTGTGAGTGGTCACCGACACAGTATTTATATAAAATTAAAAGTTAAGTCAGTTGGGCAACTTTATAATAAACTACTCAACCAGGCTGTGTGTTGCTAGTCTCTGTTAAGTAAGGCTTGCTATAATTTTAAGGCATCTCTGTATCAGATCATTTGAGTCGGACTTTTTATGCGTATAGGCATAAAGAGACACTACGCCATCATTAGCGAAGGGGAGCGGTGATATGCGAACATTGAACTGTTTGGCTAAAAATGACTGCATCATAAAGGGAAATATTACCAGATAGTCAGTGTTGGCAACCAAGGTTACTGCATTGAGTGAGCTGGTTGTTTCAATCGTCGCTTTATTATTACCGATATGAATATCATTAAAAGTGTTTCCCGGAGCAAATGAAGCTCCTTGCATATTGATATTCCAAATTAAGCGTTGTTCTTGTAACCAGTCATCTTTATCTACGTCACCAAGGATCCTGCTATGGGAATTACTTAATAAAATCCCTAGCGGGAATGATCCTAAATGATAACTGACTAATGATCTGTCAATATTTAAAATAGAACCTATGTCAATATCAACTTCACTATTTCTTAGCCGTGATACGCGTTGTTCATTGACATAATAACTGTCGACATATTTAATGGTAAAATTGTTACTGATATCATCAGATTGTGACAATGCGTATATCTGACAACTTAACCAATGCTGGATTAATGGACTGGCACTGATCGTAAGTGAAGTCTGTTTAGAATCACTATTTTTCCCAGCAATAATTGCATTATCAATAAGATCTGCTGCAGGCGAAAAATGGTTATTAAGTGCTATCGCCAGGGTAGTGGGGATCAATCCTTCTTTTGTGTTAATCACAATCCGGTCATTGAATTCACGTCTTAAACGAGCCAGACCGTGGCTGACCGTCGAAATAGCGACATCCAATTCTTCTGCTGTTCGAGTTACACTGCGAAACTCAATCAAGCATTGTAGTAATTTTACCAGATTATAATCAAATTTTTTCATATGCCAGCCAGTTTTGAAGGTTAATTAAAGTATATTTTACTATAAAGCCAAATATTTTCACTGGTTAGGAGCGTGTATAAATCATATTTAATTCTTATTTTTCTGGGTAAGGCATTATCGATTGATAAATAGGTTCTAAGCGCATTTTATAGCGATTTTCATCACAGATTTACCATAAATAGTTGTGTGTAGTAACGAGTTGTGATGCTAGTTCTCGCTAGAGAAATGAATTTTTGAATATTGCCATACCAACTTGTATTTTATTCTACCTACTGTTGTTGCTATCGAGAACCGCCAAAAAAGCATATTAATGTAGAAGAGATTGAAGCCAATATTTCTGTGGATGGATGTGATTTTTTTGATAAGGGTCAGTCTATTATGGGGTATATGTCACCATTACTCATTAAGTCTCGGTGCTAAATACGTCATCTGAGGGCGACCCATTCGATACTGTAAGCAGTTTTGGTTAAAGTTTTCTCTACTCATAAAACATCCCTATAGGCTAAAATTAATACAGGCAATGCATTGACTGTGGAGCCTGTTATGTACCAGAGAATTAGGGGGAGTGAATACCGACGGATCTTTGTTGTTGGTGACATTCACGGTTGTTATAAAAAATTGATAGATGTCTTAGACCGTGTACGGTTTGAGCGTTCAGCTGATTTACTCGTTTCTGTCGGAGATTTAGCCGATCGCGGCCTGCAGAATATGGAATGCTATGAGCTTATAAATGCGCATTGGTTCCGTGCTGTTCGAGGGAATCATGAGCAAATGGCTATAGATGTGCTGGCTGGAGGGGAGGGAGATACATGGATAGCGAACGGAGGGCGATGGTTCTCTTTATTGGAGGGACGCCAGAAATATCGGGCAGAACAGTTAATCAAGCAGGCAGGGCAATTGCCTTTCGTGATTGAGGTGAGCACTGATAACGGAGTATATGTTATCGCCCATGCTGACTATCCTTCAGATGAATACATTTATGATAAGCCTATCAATACACAGTTAGTATTGTGGAATCGTAAACGTCTGAATGCTGCCATGAAGGGAGAGTTTTATGGAATTGCAGGGGCGGATAAATTTATTTTCGGTCATACGCCATTAGTTAAGCCGTCATTGTTTAAAAATCAGCTTTATATTGATACCGGTGCCGTGTTCGGTAATGTGCTGACCTTGATTCAAATCCAGTAAGTATTAACTAAAGTGGTTTTTTGACGGGCGAGTAGCCTCGACCCGTTTTGATTTAATTCTAATCAGAATGAGATAAATCGTGATGTATACTTATTGAGCAACAGTGCGCGAGATAGCAACACCGAGGCGGCAAATACTGATAGCAGCAACGTGAATCTTAATGTGATATCGGATAAGTTATATGCACTGGAAATAAAATAGAAAATACCGTCATGTAATATGTACACCCCAATCATCGAAGGACTAATATAAGCCAGTGTCTTCTTTATCCATTCATATTTAGTGTCAAAATTATCAAATATGATAAACAGGCATAAACTCAGAATTAAAACGTGCATGTTATCAAGGAAGTAGCCCGCATTCATTGTTTTATAGACATAGATCGACATAAAGCTTTCGTAGTAATACATCGATATAGCTGTCGGAATCAGAAGTACCTTTGCTATCACACGAACTTTGGTTAATTTGGTGGCTTTCTGGCAAATTCTTGAGTAGAGGAAGCGGCCCGCTATATAGTAAAAAATCCAGGTCCAGAGACGGAAGTGTTGTGGAAAATCAATCAAGTAGGGACGTTCAGTGAATGCACTGACCAAATCGATAGTGATAGAGAAAATGACCAGACAAGAGAGGGTGATTATTGCTGTCCGATTACTTTTTAATACTTTGGATATTATTGGGTTTATGAGATAGATGATAGCAATGCTGAATAAAAGCCAGCTTTGTAGGAAATAGCCGCGCTTGAAACCATCCTCATTGATAAAGTAGAACAGGACGTTCCAGAAGATAATAATAGTTATGATCGATTTTAATTTTCTCAGTATATCCTGTTGGTCTATTTCGTCGCTGGAATCTATATAACCAATGATCATAAAAAACAGTGGCGTAGCGATAATCGAGAGGAAGTAAAGGACACTCATCACTTCTCCCCCCAAAAAACACTGTTCAGTACAGGTTTTACTGGCGGAATAGAAAGTGACTGCAGAAAAACAGCTTAATGTTTTTAGAGCATGTAAACCGACGTTTCTCATAAAGTAGTTTGACTTACGCTAAGGTTAAAAGAAAGATGCAGCTTGAAAGACCGCACGGTTGGCATCAGAAAACCTTTCCTATTCAGACTACTTTTATAGTTTTTATATTTTTGCACACAATGTTCGTGCTGTCACGCCTACCAAACTTAACGATTGATAAACCAATCATAAATATACATACAAGAAATACCTCAAACATAAAAAGACATTTCCTACATATTGAGGTGCTGACATCCTATATCTCTACTGTTCTCTTAGTGATTAAATTAGTAAAAGGGATGTGCTAAGTTATCTTGATGATTTGTAATGATATTCTACCTCATTACAAGCTGCTGAGCATGAACAATTCATGGGGTGCAAAAGCACCGATAGGCGTGGTCAATATGATAAGCTGCATGATAGTCGATAATGATAAATATCAAACACTGGGTATGGTCTCTATCGTAAAGAAAATATTTGCATCTTTAGGATTTAAAAAAGAGATTAAATTCTACCGGAAAGCTTTCTATTCAGCAGATGTGATTTTTATCGGTGTCGACGAGTTCAGTTTTTTTGAGGCGCTTAAGCGTCTGGACAAAACGCCTACTGAAGCAGACGTTTTTTTGATTTGTGACGGCAGACTGAATAGCTTTTTACAAGGTATTCCAAGGTTTAGTAACGTTACTATGATCTTTAGAGAAGATTCGCTGGATACGGTGAGCAACAAAATCGCTACTGTATTAAAGCGGCGACTTCGTGGGCTTACAGAAAGTCTAATCGAGCGTAAACCTTCTGGCGTGCTCAGTGGTGCGTCTTCAGAGCGTCAGTATTTAACACCGAATGAAAATATTGTACTAAAACTCTTTAATGAGGGTTTTTCAGGTGGAGATATCGCCAGAATTTTGAAAAAGAGTGAAAAAACCGTCAGTGGCCAAAAGCGTTCAGCAATGAAAAAGCTCGGTGCTCGCACTGATGTAGAGCTAATTAAGATGTTTATGTTTAAGTAAGCAATATAAAAATAGAATTGGATTTGTCGTTAGTTCTACCGTCAATGTTAGAGAATATCAGAGGGATGCTCTTGCGTTAGCGGGCAGGGAAGCCAGCGCCAAATCTCGGGGATTACCCGGCAGCCCCAAAGGCATTTGGGGCTGTTTACTGGCAGAGAATAGCCAGTAAATCAGAATAAACTCCTGTAATTCATCAAATACTCTTCAACTTAGCCATAGTGCTATCAATATCGACTTCGTGCTCAGAAAATGTATAAGTTACATTTTGAAATGTTGTTATCGACAACATTTTCAATGACACGGTCTTCTGCGAAATATCCTCCTCTTGTGGGCGAATTTTGTTCATTAATAAATTTACCGATAAAATGGTATTAGCTTTATCAACTTCCGCTTGAGCAGGTACTTCTTTAGTGAAGGTATTGAATGACTTGATGCTGGTCAGCTTAATTCTTTCATTAGCGATAAAGATGTATTTACTCTCAATTGCTACTTTTACAGCGAACGCTGATAGCCCTTTGGTGTTAGTTGTTGGTTCAAAGGTCACTTCAGCGCCTTTCTTAATCATCTCGGGATTAGCAACTTTAATAATGTGAAAATAACGGTTATCGCCGTTTTCATCGGTGATAAAACCAAAGCCTTTATCTTCAAAAAAAGTTGTTATTCTACCGTTCATCATGCATCTCATATTAGTGTATCCAATGGTCGAGTATGATACAGGTGAATGGCTTTCAGATATAGTCTGGCAACTGAGCAACGTATTTTAAAGAGGCATTAGAGTTAACTACTAATGCCAAAAAGTGTGGCTTTCTGTGCTGCTTTCAGGCTCGAGAAGTTGAGTTTTTCACTTTTTGTCTCTTTTTTGTGATCTCGGCTGTGGACAAAAAACAGTTCTATTGCTGTACTGTACTTGACACACTTTTTGTGTCCAACATTCACGTAAAGGTAAGTTTGATGTCTAAGATTAAAGGTAGCGTTAAGTGGTTCAATGAGTCCAAAGGTTTCGGCTTCATTACCCCAGAAGATGGTAGCAAAGACGTTTTCGTTCATTTCTCTGCCATCGCTAGCAATGGTTTCAAAACTCTTGCTGAAGGTCAGCGCGTAGAATTTGAAATTACGAACGGTGCCAAAGGGCCATCTGCTGCTAATGTTATCGCTATCTAAGTAGCCAACAATTTCTTAAAACCCGCCTTATCAGGCGGGTTTTTTATGTATTTTTGCAAAGCAAAGGGGTAGCACCCAATAAACTCAGGATTAACGAACGTACCTGAGTTAAAAAAGATAGATTTTGAGAAAAATGACTGTAACAAACAGGCAAAAAATGGTCATCAGCCATTCAGTAGATGTTTTAGGCAACCCAAACATAGCGATATCCGGCACATCAGTCACCCCATTGGTAAACTGTTCTCTGCTAAATGATTATCCGGCTGCCAGATTAAGAAAACATTAAGGCGACGCAACCAAGATGGCTATTTTTCCCATGCTCACTTTTAGGGCGAAGGACTAGATTAGGTGGAACATGAGATCACCTGGCAGTTAGTCATCTTATTTATTGCGCTGCAAATTGATTAACCAGCATAAAGGCCAGGAATGTCATGGCAAGCGAACCCGCCAGATTGAGCAAAATAGTCCCTGCTGCCCACGCTAATTTACCCTCTTGAATCAGATAAACTACCTCGACAGAGAAAGTGGAGAATGTCGTCAGACCACCACAAAAACCGGTTGTAATCAGTAATTTCCAAACAGGGTCAATATGAGTAACTCGGGTGAAAATGGCCAAGGCGAGGCCAATAACAAAGCCGCCTACCAGATTTACAGTTAATGTTCCGATAGGCACATTGGCAGACAAGCCATTTAACTTCGTACTGACTAGCCAGCGCGTTACACTGCCTGCGCCGCCACCAATAAATACAGCAAGTAATGTACTAAACATAAATACCTTTTTGAATGTATACCCATCTCATGGGTATAACCCCAACATCGTCACATAGACTAAATGGGAGCCATCATAAATCGTTAGAATATATCATTAAGTCTTTGGGATGGGTTGATACTCAACTCGCCAACTCAATACGGTTACGGCCATTATCTTTGGCCAAATACAGGGCAGAGTCTGCCGCTTTTAGCCATTGCTGATAGTTAACCATGTCGTGTCTATAGTCTGCAATCCCTGCGCTGAGCCTGAGTTGCAGGGAGGGGGCATGTTTGAATATTATTTCACCCAATCTTATTTGTATACGCGCTAATACTTCGCGTGTTTGTTCTGCGGTAGTATTGGGTAAAATCGCACCAAACTCATCCCCACCATAGCGGCCAACGATATCGATAGCGCGTAATCCCAGTAATAACTCTTCGGCCAGAATAGTAATAGCTTCATCCCCTACGGCATGTCCGAAGGTATCGTTAATAGATTTGAAGTTATCAATATCCAACAGAATAAGAGTGGCACCGTGTTGGTAACGGCGGCAACTATCGAATTGATTATGAAGTTGATGTTCCCAATGTCGGCGGTTATACAGCCCGGTTAACCCATCTCTTACACTAATGCGTAGCAACTCTTCTTTACTTTCAGCCAGCCGTTTTGCCGTGCGGTAAGTGACTAATCCGAGTAGGGAAGGATAGATAATTATCATCGGCAAGCAGGCATAAACCTGAGTCGGTGTGGTTTCAGGTTTAAACGGCAAATTAAATAACCATGAGGTTAATAAACTACAGGCGATTTGCAGTGCCAGCCCCTTATAAAAAATATTCTTACCGCCGGACGCAATATTATTCATACTCATCATTGACAGAATAACGATTGAGGGGAGGGCATTAAATGACATTAATGCAACCCAGACTCCGCCTATTGCTGAGTCAATTTTCATGTTGGTTATTTCTTGCTCAAACGGTTGTTCAGAGCGTGCCGCCAGCAGATATGCAATATGTGGCCATATTAATCCATAAACAGCCAGCAGCAGCCATAGCCACAGTGGCGTGTCTTGGGTATAGAGCACTGATGCGACACAAAACATGCCAATGCCTAAGCCGAATGCTCGGGGTAAATAAGTCCTTTTGGCAAAACTCAATCCCGATCGACGAGTATTTATTCTTGCTGAATAAGGCAATTGGCGGCACCCTCTTTCTTTTTTCCCTGGGGGGATGTTAACGGCAATATCTCATCCGGAAAGAGTCAAAAATTGAGCAAGGCAGACCCTTGTGTAAATCATAGTTCACTAACGAAATCTGTTACATATTACATTTGTTTAAATCGGTAATTTATTCGTAAATAGGCCATGATTTGACTATATCCAAAGTAAGTGACGTTGTAGCCAGGCCGCCAAGGTGTCCATCTCACTGCAATTTCAACTAACAAGGATATATTCACGGTTTAATGAATAGAGCTAATTGAGAAGGTGAGTATGGAAGGTATCAGCATTACCAAATTATTGGTGGTCGGCATATTGATCGTGTTGTTGTTTGGCACCAGTAAATTACGCACATTGGGCGCAGATCTGGGTGCGGCCTTGAAGGGGTTCAAAAAAGCTATGGGCAATGATGAGACGCCTTCAACAGGTGCTATGTCAGAAGCTAAAACGGCAACTGAAACCAAAACGGCCCCCCCTGTTGAGCACAAGGACTGATCCTCTCTGGGCATTCAAACCTGAGAACGACGTAAGAGCCGCTATTGTGCCTTATCACCAGAATAGCTATCAACAAGCCTATCCTGGTTGATAACAAAAACGGATCTCCATTGGAAATCCGTTTTTGTGTGTCTGTCGTATAAGATGTAATAAATTATTTCAATAATGCTGGGCTGGATACACATTCAGGCCCGATGTGCTTATTTGACCTCCAAACCTTTGGCTTGCAGGTCAGCATGGTAAGAGGAACGGACAAACGGGCCGCAAGCGGCATGGGTAAAGCCCATCGCCATTGCTTCAGCCTTCATTTCGTCGAACTCAGCCGGGCTGACATAGCGTTGCACCGGTAAGTGATGGCGGCTCGGCTGCAAATATTGGCCCAGCGTCAACATCGTGACCCCATGACGGCGCAAATCATGCATCACCTCAACGATTTCGGCATTAGTTTCACCCAAACCAACCATCAAGCCTGATTTTGTCGGAATATCCGGATGGGCTTCTTTGAAACGCTCCAGTAGCTTCAGTGACCACTCATAGTTAGCACCAGGGCGCACCTGGCGATAAACCCGTGGCACGTTTTCCAGGTTGTGGTTAAACACATCCGGCGGCGTAACGGTCAGAATCTCGAGCGCGCGATCCATACGACCACGAAAATCTGGCACCAAGGTTTCAATTTTAATGGTTGGATTTTTGGCTCGAATTGCTGCAATGCAATCGGCAAAATGCTGAGCACCGCCATCACGCAGGTCATCCCGGTCAACCGAGGTGATAACCACATAGCGCAAGCCCATATCCTGAATGGTCTGAGCCAGCTTTTGCGGCTCATTGGCATCGGGTGTCGTTGGGCGACCGTGGGCCACATCACAGAATGGGCAACGGCGGGTACAAATCGCGCCGAGGATCATAAACGTTGCCGTACCGTGGTTAAAACATTCAGACAGGTTGGGGCATGAAGCCTCTTCGCAAACCGAATGCAGGCCGTTTTTACGCATTGCAGCTTTAATGCCCTGAATGCGGCTGGAATCAGCAGGGAGCTTGATTTTCATCCACTCGGGTTTACGTAACAGCTCCTGACGTTCAGTTACCACGGTTCTTACCGGGATCAACGCCATTTTGTCTGCATCGCGGTATTTAACGCCGCGTTCCATCTGAATCGGTTTACTCATAATCGTGCAGGTTCCAGTTATGAATCTCTCAACTTGAGATTTTTCATTAAATTCAACGGGATGTGGCTTTCGTTAAAAAATATTTGAAAATTGTTTAAAAATTATATCATTTTAACCCTGCCCATTCAGCCCCCAATTTTCGTTGTTACTTGTGACTGATACGGTGCTGGCAGCTTAAGTTGCGTAATTTACAATGGGTCAGATGATAAATAGTCAGTCAGCGACCACACCTGCTGCTTGGCCTCTGGGTAACCCAACTGGCGGGTGAATTCACGCGCTAATATCGGTTGAACGTCGGTAACGGTTGTTCCCGCAACCAGCGTGCTGACCTGCGTCATCTGCATTCCCGCATAGCCGCAAGGGTTGATGCGCTGGAACGGTTCCAGATCCATGTCGATATTCAGCGCCAGGCCATGAAACGAGCAGCCCCTGCGGATGCGCAATCCCAGTGAACATATTTTCTGCTGACCGACATAAACGCCAGGGGCATCTGGGCGGGCCTGTGAATCAATGCCGAAGTGGGCCAGAGTTTGGATGACGGTATTTTCAATGGCGGTCACCAACTGCCTCACTCCTAACTTGGCCCGCTTGAGGTCAATCATGATATACATGACCTGCTGGCCGGGGCCGTGATAGGTAACTTGGCCGCCTCGATCACTTTGGATAACTGGAATATCACCGGGCATTAGAACATGTTCGGCTTTTCCTGCCTGACCCTGAGTAAAGACGTGTTGATGCTCAACCAGCCAGATTTCATCTGGAGTAGCGTCAGTGCGGAACTCAGTGAAATTATGCATGGCTTGAGATACGGGAGCATAGGGCTGTAACCCCAGTTGACGTAAAATGATCGTATGTTGTTGCAAGCGAGGCATCGTCTGGTTACAGAAATGGTGGCGTCAGTATACCAGCCCAGCGGTATGGGGCTACTGTTTTGATGTTTGAAAAAGCGGTTTTACTGTCTGAAAAGTATGGATGGATGTTTTACATATCAGACTTGGTAATTAAAAATAAGGCCCGATACGTAAATAAACGGTTCGGGCCAAGTGAATAGCGCGGATATTTTGCGTCGGCAAAATGGGCTGAACTACAGTACCATCCGCACCAGTTCAAGTTCAGCTAGCTCCTTGTACAGGGTTTCCACTTGATCAATATGGATGGCTGTAATGGTGATGGAGACAGAGTGAAAATTGCCTTTGCTGCTCGGTTTTATCTGCGGGGTATAATCACCTGGAGCATGGCGCTGTACCACTTCTACCACCTGGTCTACCAACTGTGGTTCAGCAATGCCCATGACCTTGTAGGTAAAAGAACAAGGGAACTCAAGCAGTTCGTTCAGTTTAGTTTTCATGTGCGCTCCTGGGGTGTTGACGGACAGAGGGTTGCCGGACGGGGTCTGGGATAGCGAAAAAAGTATCCGGCTATAAAAATTATAACTCCCGCCGGAGCGGGAGTTTTACATTATTTATAATATGGGGATTATTTTGTGGCTTTCAAGCTCATCGACTAACCGAACCAGCGGTGGAACATCAGTTTGATGTAATCCACCATGCGGCTGAAGAACCCGCCTTCTTTAACTTCGTTCATCACCACTAATGGGCGTTGATCGATGGTTTTGCCATCTAACTGGAAGTTAATCATGCCAACAACCTGGTTCTTCGCCAATGGAGCATGAATCTCTGGGGTATTTAGCACATAACTGGCTTTCAGGTCTTTCATTCGGCCGCGTGGGATCGTCAGGTATGCATCTTTATCCACACCTAGCTGCACCCGGTCGCTGTCACCGAACCAGACTGGTTCTGAAGCAAACTCTTTACCGACTTTCAGCGGTGCGACGGTTTCAAAGAAGCGGAAGCCCCAAGTCAGCAGCTTTTTACTTTCAGTTTCACGGCCTTTATAGGTGTGACCACCCAATACGGCTGAGATTAAACGCATTTGACCATCGGTAGCTGATGCCACCAGATTATAGCCAGCAGCTTCAGTATGGCCGGTTTTAATACCATCAACATTTAAGCTGGTATCCCACAGTAAACCATTGCGGTTCATCTGACGGATATTATTGAAAGTGAATTCTTTCTCTTTGTAGATGGCATATTCATCTGGCACATCACGAATCAGTGCCTGACCAATCAGAGCCATATCGCGCGCAGAGCTATACTGACCCTCTGCATCTAAACCGTGAACTGTTTTGAACTGGGTATTTTGCAGGCCCAGTGCTTTAACGTAGTTATTCATCAGGTTAACGAATGAATCCTGACTGCCAGCAACGTAATCAGCCATAGCAACACAGGCATCATTACCGGATTGCAGGTTGATACCGCGAGTCAGTTTAGACACGGGCACCCGGTCGCCGGGTTTCAAAAACATCAGCGAAGAGCCTTTGAACTCTGGGTTACCCGTCGCCCAGGCATCTTTACCCACGGTAACCATATCTTCCGGCCCGATTTTGCCTGCTTTAATGGCCTGCCCGATAACATAGCTGGTCATCATTTTGGTCAGGCTGGCTGGGTTGCGGCGTGCATCCGCATTCATTTCTGCCAATACTTTACCGGAGTTGTAATCAATCAGAACGTAGGCTTCCGCATCAATCTGTGGCACGCCGGGGATCATGGTTTTCAAATTGACGTCATCAGCGTTAGCAGCTGAAGCTGCGCTCATAACAATAACAGTACCGAGCGCCAGGCTCTTGATAATGCGAGAAGTAGTTACATATTTCATGATCAAGACAACAACATCCGTGGGAGTAAGTTAAATACGTGCCACACTATACCATAGCCTGCTGACTTGACGCTGTAGCCTTGCTGCAACGCCAACTGATTTGGCTATACATTTATGTGGCGTTTATGCTTTTAACCGTAACATCCTGTTTGCACAGAGAGTTACGGTTATTTTCATCTGATGAACCTTAAATTGCTACAAGGCATGTCTGCCTCTTGGCGAATATTTAAGGTGCCGCGACAACAAATGATTGCTGCTGTGCTTCGCTCGACAAGCGCTGCTGTAATTCAACGGCTTGCTGGCGGCTGCTAAATGGCCCTAACTGAACCCGATGCACGCTGCCATTACTGGTCACTTTACCCGGTACGCTAAAGCGCTGACTCAGACTTTCCTGCCAGCTTTGCGCTCTTTGTGCATCACTCAGAGCACCGACTTGAACAACATACCCACCTGATGCGACTGCGGCTGGTGATGTCGCGGCGACGGATGAGGTCACGGGGCCGGGGTTAGCAACAACCGGTGGCCGTACCGCTTCGGAACTTATGACCGGTTGCGCGCTGACGGTTGGCTCTGCGCTTTCCAGCACACCGGCAGGAACCGGCGTGGTGGCACGCAGGAAGCCGCTGCTCTGCGGTGCTACCGGTTGAGTGGCATCTGCTCCGGATAAGTTACTGTTATCAATAGGGCGCACCGGGGCGCTGATTGCTGGAGCATCCTGCTGGATAGGGGTACCCATACCGCTGGAAGCCAGATTAGGGCGGTCAGGTAAGGCATAACTCTGTTTGGCGATCGTGGTGCCAACCATACCAGGGCCGGATAACGAACCATCAGGTGCCACATTGATAAAATCAATCTTCACCTTGGTATTATTCGAGATATTTAGGCGGTCAGCGGCCGCTTTAGATAAATCAATCACGCGGCCCGGTGTGTAAGGGCCACGGTCATTAACGCGTACTACAATTTGACGACCATTGCTGACGTTGGTGACACGGACATAGCTTGGAATGGGCAGCGTCGGGTGAGCGGCGGTCAGTGCATTAGGATCAAAAATCTCGCCGGTGGCCGTGGCGTTACCGCTAGCTTCTTCACCATACCAGGCCGCAAGGCCAACCTGAGTGAAGTTTTGTGGATCTTTGATAATACGGTAGGACTGGCCGTTCGCTTTATAATCCTGATTAACATTAGGATTAAAGGGTTCATAGCGAGGCTCGGCTCCACCAATCTCTTCAACCGGGCCGTTGTAGGTTTGTTGTACTTGTTGCTGGGGGGCCGGAGGCTGACTGGTACATGCTGACAACAGCACGCCTGCGATGCCGACCCAAAGCCATTCCTTACGCATTGCTCACCTCTATAAATTCTTGGATAACATTTTTCGATGAGTATGTATCGACATCACGATACCAAACCCGGCCATCAGTACTATCAGCGCCGAGCCTCCGTAGCTGACCAAAGGCAAAGGTACGCCAACTACCGGTAAAATTCCACTGACCATTCCTATGTTAACAAACACATAGACAAAGAGTATCAGCATCATACCGCCCACCATGACCCGGCCAAAGGTGGTCTGTGCATGGGCGGCAATCACCAGGCCGCGCATAATGACACACAGATAAAGCCCCAATAGCACCAGTACGCCAATCAAACCGAGTTCTTCTGCCAGTACAGCAAAGATGAAGTCGGTATGGCGTTCCGGTAAGAATTCCAGTTGTGACTGGGTGCCGTGCAACCAGCCTTTGCCCGATAACCCGCCAGAACCAATCGCAATTTTAGACTGAATAATATGGTAACCGGCTCCGAGCGGATCACTCTCTGGGTCCAGTAACATCATCACGCGATCCCGCTGATAACCGTGCATCAGGAAGAACCATAGGATAGGAATGAATCCGGCCACCAATACTGCCGCAATGCCAATTAGACGCCAGCTCATGCCTGACAGGAACAAAACAAACAGGCCCGAAGCGGCAATCAGAATCGAGGTGCCAAGGTCAGGCTGGGCGGCCACCAGCAAGGTTGGCATAAAGATCAAAATCAGCGCGATACCGGTATTTTTCAATGATGGCGGGCAGACGTCACGGTTCATAAAGCGAGCCACCATCAGCGGAACGGCAATTTTCGCAATTTCAGAGGGTTGGAAACGGATAAAACCCAAATCCAGCCAGCGCTGAGCGCCTTTACTGATCTGGCCAAATGCATCCACCAGTACCAGTAAAATCACACAGACAAAATAGAGATAGGGTGCCCAACTTTCATAGACGCGTGGCGGGATCTGAGCCATCACTAACATGACAACCAGGCCGATAGTAATTTGGCCTACTTTGCGCTCCATCATACCGATATCTTGCCCGCTGGCGCTCCACATCACAAAGGCGCTATAAGCTAGCAACGCCAGGATGCAAATCAGAAACGGCAGGTCGATGTGCATTTTGTACCACAAAGAACCTTTTTGTTGATTATCAGTCATGAGTTGCCTTAATCCGCCTCAACCCCAGGAGGCAGCGGAGCCGCATCCGGTAGTTCAGTATTGTTATCGCCCAATAAGATATGGTCGAGGATTTGCCGGGTAATGGTCCCTACCGCAGGCCCGGCACCGCCATTTTCTAATATCATGGCGACAGAAACCGTTGGGTTCTCGTAAGGCGCGAAGGCAACCATTAACTTGTGGTCACGCAGATGTTCTGCCACTTTGTGAGCATTATAGGTTTCATAACTGTAAACCTGTGCCGTACCGGATTTTGCTGCGGCTTTATACGGCGTGCCTTCAAAGAACTTACGTCCGGTCCCGTTCGGGCGATTAGCGACACCATACATGCCATCTTTGGCGATTTCCCAATAACCTGAGTGAATATCACCAATCTGCGTTTTATCTTCCTGCTGGTAAGGCACTAATACCCCATCAATACGGGTACTTTGCAGCAAGTGGGGTGTTTTGACCGCACCGTCGTTAATCAGTGTCATCAGTGCTTTTGCCATCTGGATCGGTGTGGCGGTCCAGTAACCCTGACCGATACCGACCGGGATGGTATCCCCCTGATACCAGGGTTTCTTATGACGTTTTTGCTTCCACTCACGGGTCGGCATCAGCCCCGCGCGCTCTTCTGACAGATCAATGCCGGTATATTGACCGTAACCGAATTTACTCATCCAGGAAGAGAGGCGGTCAATCCCCATGTCATAGGCAACCTGATAGAAGAAAGTATCCGCTGATTCTTCCAGTGCTTTGGTGATATTCAGCCGACCATGCCCCCATTTCTTCCAGTCGCGAAAGCGCTTTTCTGAACCGGGTAATTGCCACCAGCCGGGGTCAAACAGGCTGGTGTTTTTGGTGATAACCCCAGCACTGAGCGCTGAAACGGCAATATAGGGTTTCACCGTCGAGGCGGGTGGGTAAACGCCCTGAGTCGCACGGTTAATCAGCGGGCGGTCTGGGTCGTTGAGTAACCCCTGATAATCTTTGTTAGATATGCCGTCAACAAACAGGTTTGGGTCATAGCTTGGGTTAGACACCAAGGCTAATATTCCACCAGTGCGTGGATCATTGACCACCACGGCGGCGCGGCTGCCACTGAGTAGTTTTTCGATATAGGTTTGCAAATGGAGATCAAGCGTCAGATAAATATCTTTACCGGCTTGTGGCGGTTGCTCGTGTAACTGGCGTATCACCCGGCCACGGTTATTGACTTCAACTTCCTCATAACCGGTTTTGCCGTGCAACACTGATTCATAATAGCGCTCAATGCCCAGCTTACCGATATCGTGAGTCGCGGCATAGTTGGCCAGAATGCCTTCCTTATCCAACCGTTCGACGTCTTTATCGTTAATTTTGGAAACATAGCCAATAACGTGGGTCAGGGCAGAGCCATAAGGGTAAAAGCGGCGTTGGTAGCCTTTGACTTCAATCCCAGGGAAGCGGAATTGGTTAACTGCAAAACGGGCAACCTGCACTTCAGACAATGGCGTTTTAACCGCTATTGAGGTAAAGCGGCGCGAGCGTTTGCGCTCTTTTTCAAAATTAGCGATATCCTCGTCCGTCAGATCCACTATCGGGCGCAGTGCATTGAGGGTGGCGGGAAGGTCTTCAATTTTTTCCGGCATCAGCTCTAACTGATAAATGGTCCGGTTCATCGCCAAAGGCGTGCCGTTGCGGTCAAATATCATGCCACGGCTGGGGGCGATAGGGACCAACTTGATACGGTTGTCGTTCGAGCGGGTGCTGTAATCGTCGAAACGCACTATCTGCAAATTGTACATGTTGGCTACCAATATCCCGCTTAACAGCAGGATACCGAGAAAAGCCACTAAGGCGCGGCGAACAAACAGAGCTGATTCAGCTGAATAGTCGCGAAAAGGGTTAGGTTCTTTTTTCATCCGCAACTACTTCATCTTGTCCAAAAACAGCATTTTGCCCAACGCCAGCATGTCACTAAAAGCCATCACTTTACTCAGATTCATCGCCCGCTTATTCCCGGTGATAAGGGTGATTGGTCGTAATACTCCAGGCGCGATAGAGGCTCTCGGCCACTAATACACGCACTAAAGGATGGGGGAGCGTCAACGGAGAGAGCGACCAGCTCTGCTCTGCGGCAGCTTTACAAGCCGGGGCTAACCCCTCCGGCCCGCCAATCAACAGACTGACATCACGGCCATCCTGTTTCCAGCGTTCTAATTGTTGAGCCAACTGTGGGGTTTCCCAGGGGGTGCCTGGGATATCCAGCGTGACAATACGGTTGTTCTTACCTACCGCTGCCAACATCAGTTCGCCTTCTTTTTCCAAAATGCGTTTGATATCCGCATTTTTGCCCCGTTTACCCGCAGGAATTTCTACCAGCTCGAAGGGCATATCTTTAGGAAAACGGCGCAGGTAATCGATAAAACCTGTCTGCACCCAGTCTGGCATTTTTGTGCCGACGGCTACCAGTTGCAGTTTCACCGTTTAGCTCCAGAGCTTTTCCAGTTCATACATACGGCGGCTTTCTTCTTGCATCACATGCACAATCACTTCGCCTAAATCGACCACAACCCAGTCAGAGACACCCTGACCTTCGACACCCAGCGGTATCATGCCGGCGAGGCGCGATTCTTGCACCAGATTATCTGCCAGTGCCATAACATGGCGGGTTGAGGTACCGGTACAAATGATCATGTAATCGGTGATGCTGGACTTACCCTGAACATCCAGAGTGGTAATGTCCTGGCCTTTCAAATCATCGAGCTTGTCGATAACAAATTCTTGGAGCGCTTTACCTTGCAAAGGTTCCCCCTCGGGTGATTTCTGTCCATACCCTTCGTTCTGGAAGTTGCGGGGTGTTAGCTGCGCTTTCTCAGCCGAATCACTTAATTTATGTAAGCTCATCGGAATTTGGGCGCTGGCTGTCTACCTGCAACGTCAAGTTCTTTGGGTATATAACGTTCATAGGTATTGTTTGCCGGAGATCCCGCGAACAGTTACCGGTATGAACAGTTAGAATGTAACGGTTTTTCAGCGAATACCTGAAATTTAGCGGCGGAGTATAACATGGGTGAATGCATCGCGATATAAACCCTCAGTTACTCAGCCGCGATACAAACCTTGTAACTCAATATATCGCTGTACCGCGCGTGGTAGCAGGTCATCGCAGCTTTCGCCGTTATGTCGCCGGCGGCGAATATCGGTTGCCGAAATATCCAATAAAGGTGTATCTGCCAGATAGATTGCGCCATGTGGCCGTTGGCTTAACGCTTGCGGGCCAAAGACGCGATGAACGTCAAGCCACTGCTGTAGCGCCGGTGTTTCCATCGTTTGTGAATAACCGGGCCGGGCGCAGACCAGCAAATGACAAACATCCAACAGTGATTGCCAACGGTGCCATTTATGCAGTGTCAATAATGAATCCTGCCCAATGATAAACGCTAAGGGCAGTTCGGCACCACGTTCTTTACGTAGGTTTTCTAAGGTATCGATGGTGAATGATGGGTTATCACGTAATAGCTCGCGTGCATCGACACTGAACAGTGGGTTATCGGCGACGGCTAATTCCACCATCTTGAGTCGCTGCTGTGCATTGGCCTCCGGTTGGGGGCGATGAGGTGGAACGTGATTCGGCAGTAAAATAATGTGTTTCAGACCGACTTGCTGAGCCAAGGCTTCAACCGGTTTTAAATGCCCGTAATGGATGGGATCAAATGTACCGCCGAACAGGGCATGTAGCGTGCGAGTCGGGGATGTATTAGGCATCAAAAAAACTCTCAGGTAATGTTTTTCCACACATCAGCATAGATAAGGTTTCTAACTCAGGCCAGATTGATTGACCGTAATCCTGTTTCAGGCGAATTTCCATTCGTGTTAGCAAATGAACCGCTTGTTGCAGTTGTTGCAGCGTAAGACGTTGCAGCGCTTGAGTCATCATTGGACGACGATTTTGCCAGACCTTAAATTGATCAAACAAAGATCGTAATGGAACCTGATCCATCCGGCGCTTAAGTGTGAGCAGTAATAGCAGTTCACGCTGTAGGGTGCGCAGCAAAATAACCGGTTCACTCTCTTCTAGTTGCAGTTGTTGCAAAATATGCCATGCACGTTTGCTCTTGCCCGCCAGCAATGCATCCAGCCAGTGATAAGGCGTGAAATGCGCTGCGTCATTGACTGCTTGCTCCACTCTGGGCAGCGTCAGTTTGCCGTCAGGGTAGAGCAGTGACAACCGCTCTAATGCCTGTGATAGCGCCAGCAAGTTACCTTCGTAGCAGTAACAAAGTAGCTGTGTTGCGGCATCGTCGACTTCCAGGTTGAGGAGCTTGGCGCGGGCACTTACCCAGCGGGGAAGCTGAGTCTGTTCCGGCGTCTGGCAACTGACCAATACGCCATTCTTGCTAAGGGCTTTGAACCAGGCACTGTTCTCCTGTGCTTTGGTCAGCTTGTTGGCGCGTAAAATCAACAAAATATCCGGATGCAACAAACTGGATAATTTGACTAACTGTTCGTTCATTGGGGCGGTCAAGCCACTTTCTGGGAAGTTAAGCAGCAGTGTCTGGCGACTGGCAAATAAACTCAGCGCCTGACATAAACTAAAGATAGTGTCCCATTCGGTGTGAGCATCCAATGTAACGCTGAAATGCTCGCTAAAATCGTGTTGTGACGCAACGTGGCGAATGTGGTCCTGACTTTCCTGTAACAGCAATGGCTCGTTGCCACATAACAGATAACAAGCACGCAGCCCCTCATGGAGCTGCGTGACAAGTTGTTCAGGGTAAATTCGGATCATTGGGCCGGGGTACTGACTACGGGTTTGCCGATATTAATTTCTTTAACTGCGGCGGTACCGCTTACCTTATTGCCACCAAGTGGTTTGACGCCCTCTTCCTGCACATTTTTTACTTCTGCCGCATGAACTGCCAGCAACTGACGCACTAACTGCTGGGCCGCTTGATCACGCATTTCTTGGCGCAGAACCTCTGCTTCAGCATCTTTCGCCAGTGCGGTCAGCGGGTTATCGAAGAATGTGCGGAAAATATTGACCTGCAACGGGTAAATATCATGGCCTGGAATCAATACCTGAGCTTGCACATGCAATACCAACTGATACTCTGCCGTCACACCGTTTTGGAAGATAGACACGGTGTCCTGATTTTCGGATGAACCGATAATCCGCAGTGTGGGTAAGTCTTTACGCATCGGATCATCAACAATAGTGACGTTGTTTAAACGTAATTGTTGACGTACCGCGCGGGTCAGCGGGCCATAAGGATCGCCACTTTCCAGCAATAGTTTTTGCAGTTCAGATGGCACCTGAGTGGTACCGCGCAGATTAAAGCCACAGCCAGCGGTGACCAGCACCGCCAACCCCAGCAACAGCGTCAGAATACGATGTCGCACAACTCCTCCTTGTCTTAACCCACAACCAGGTTAAGCAGTTTGCCAGGGACATAGATTACTTTACGCACAGTAACCCCATCCAGGTATTTAGCCACCAGGTGTTCCTGACCAGCACGTTCACGCACTTGCTGTTCAGTGGCATCGGCAGGCACCGTAATGCGGCCACGTACTTTACCATTAACCTGCACGACCACTAATTTAGAGTCTTCAATCATCGCTTGTTCATCAGCGATCGGCCACGGTGCGGTATCAATATCACCTTCTCCACCCAACGCCTGCCACAAGGTGAAACAGATATGAGGGGTGAATGGATAAAGCATCCGCACCACTGCCAGTAATGCTTCTTGCAACAGAGCGCGGTCTTGCTCGGTTTCCTGCGGCGCACGGCCTAACTTGTTCATTAGCTCCATCACCGCAGCAATCGCGGTGTTGAAGGTTTGGCGGCGGCCCACGTCATCTGTAACTTTGGCGATTGTTTTGTGCAAATCACGACGCAGGGATTTTTGCTCTTCTGTCAGGCTGGCAATATCCAGTGGTGCTGTTGCCCCTTTTGCGGTGCTTTCAAACACCAGACGCCAGACACGTTTCAGGAAGCGGTTCGCTCCTTCAACACCTGACTCTTGCCATTCCAGCGTCATTTCTGCCGGTGAAGCAAACATCATAAACAGACGTACGGTATCGGCACCGTATTTCTCTACCATGATTTGCGGGTCGATACCGTTATTTTTCGATTTCGACATTTTGCTCATGCCAGCGTAAACCAGTTCATGACCTTCGGCATCAGTCGCTTTAATGATACGCCCTTTTTCATCACGCTCGACAATAGCATCTACTGGCGAAACCCAAACACGTTCACCGCCAGTCCCTGTGTAGTAGAAGGCATCAGCCAGAACCATACCTTGACATAACAGGCGTTTGGCTGGTTCATCTGAATCAACCAAACCTGCGTCACGCAGCAATTTGTGGAAGAAGCGGAAGTACATCAGGTGCATGATGGCGTGTTCGATACCACCAACATACTGATCAACCGGCAGCCAGTAGTTCGCGGCGGCAGGATCGAGCATCCCTTCGTCAAATTGCGGGCAGGTATAGCGCGCGTAATACCATGATGATTCCATAAAGGTATCGAAGGTATCGGTTTCACGCAGGCCCGGCATCCCGTTAACGGTGGTTTTAGCCCACTCAGGATCAGCCTTGATTGGGCTGGAAATACCATTCATCACCACATCTTCTGGCAGGATAACCGGCAGTTGGTCTTCTGGCGTTGGCACCACCGTGCCGTCTTCCAGCGTCACCATTGGGATTGGTGCGCCCCAATAACGTTGGCGAGACACACCCCAGTCACGCAAACGATAGTTGACTTTACGCTGACCAACCCCCAGTGCGACCAGTTTGTCGGCAATGGCATTAAAGCCATCTTCATAATTCAGGCCATCAAACTCACCGGAGTTGAACAGGGTGCCTTTTTCGGTCATGGCTTCCTGACTTAAGTCAGGCTCGCTGCCATCAGCGGCTAAAATAACCGGTTTGATTGGCAGGTTGTATTTGGTAGCAAATTCCCAATCACGGGCATCGTGGCCTGGAACTGCCATTACCGCACCGGTGCCGTAATCCATCAAGACGAAGTTAGCGGCCCAGATGGGTAGCTTCTCGCCAGTGAGTGGATGGATGACATACAGGCCAGTGGCCATGCCTTTTTTCTCCATCGTTGCCATTTCAGCTTCGGCAACTTTGGTATTACGGCATTCGGCAACAAAATCGGCCAGTGTGGGTTGAGTCGCAGCGGCTTGCAACGCCAGTGGGTGACCGGCCGCAACGGCTACGTAGGTCACCCCCATAAAGGTGTCCGGGCGGGTGGTGTAAACTGAGAGTTTCTCTTCGCTATCCGCGACATCAAAAACAATGTCGACCCCTTCAGAGCGGCCAATCCAGTTGCGCTGCATGGTCTTAACTTGTTCTGGCCAGCTTTCCAGCGTATCCAGATCGTTGAGCAACTGATCAGCATAATCAGTGATTTTGATAAACCACTGTGGGATCTCTTTGCGTTCAACTTTGGTATCACAGCGCCAGCAGCAGCCGTCGATCACTTGTTCGTTAGCCAGTACCGTCAGGTCATGTGGGCACCAGTTAACCGCAGCGGTCTTTTTATAGACCATGCCTTTTTCATATAATTTGGTGAAGAACCACTGTTCCCAACGGTAATAATCCGGTTTACAGGTGGCAATCTCGCGATCCCAATCGTAGCCGAAGCCCAGTAGTTTCAACTGGTTCTTCATGTATTCGATATTGTCGTAAGTCCACGGCGCAGGAGCGGTGTTATTTTTTACCGCAGCGCCCTCAGCCGGCAGGCCAAACGCATCCCAACCAATGGGTTGTAGGACGTTTTTACCCAGCATTCGCTGATAGCGGGAGATCACGTCGCCGATGGTGTAGTTGCGAACATGCCCCATATGCAGACGCCCTGAAGGGTATGGCAGCATAGATAGGCAGTAATATTTTTCTTTGCTCGCGTCTTCAGTGACTTTAAAAGTTTGCTTCTTCTGCCAGTGAAGCTGTACTTGCGTTTCGATATCTTCTGGGCGGTATTGCTCTTGCATGGCGGCCGGTGGTCCTATAGTGAAAAACAGCTACGCCTGTAGCATCATCTGTTTCATTACATAAAGAGAGATCCGCATAGCATAGCTGATAAGCGGCAGGCGCAACAACACTCAGCGTCCCCCTAAAGGGTTTTTCTGCGCAGTGGATGGCAGAAATAGCCAAAGTAAGGGGATAACCACCTGATGTTCGCATGACTTCAGTCATTTACGACTAAAATAATTAACGATAGCTTTAATGTAGGCACCCAGAAAAACCAGGCAACGGGAACTAAAAACATAAAAACAGGCGAAAAGTTAGCCTTATAACTATGTTGTATTAGCATGATTTGCTTTATTACAAACCGTGGATCGAGGAGACAGTATGAACAAGGTAGCTCAATATTATCGTGAGTTAGTAACATCACTGACCGAACGCTTGAAAAATGGTGAACGTGATATCGATAAGCTGGTGGATAGCGCCGAGCAGCGGCTGGATGCTGTTGAAGAGTTAACTCGCAGTGAGGTTGAGCAGATAATTCAGGCGGTGCGCCGCGATTTGGAAGAGTTTGCCCGCAGTTATGCAGAGAGCAAAGATGAGTTCAGCGACAGCGTATTCATGAGAGTAATTAAAGAAAGCCTGTGGCAGGAACTGGCTGATATCACCGACAAGACTCAATTAGAGTGGCGTGAAGTGTTTAAAGACGTCAGTCATCATGGGGTTTATCACAGCGGAGAGGTTGTGGGGCTGGGCAATTTAGTGTGCGAAAAATGCCACTATCATCTGGCTTTCTATACGCCAGAAGTGCTGCCGCTCTGCCCTAAATGCGGGCACGACCAATTCAATCGCCGGCCATTCCAGCCTTAATATTTGCGAAATATTATCAACCCCTCTCAAGATAGAGAGGGGCGAAAGGCAATCAGTGCAGGATTTTCGCCAGGAAGTCTTTGGCGCGGTCTGATTTAGGGTTGTTGAAGAAATCATCTTTGTTGCTGTCTTCAACGATTTTGCCTTCATCCATAAAAATAACCCGGTTTGCCACTTTGCGGGCAAAGCCCATTTCGTGGGTCACCACCATCATCGTCATCCCTTCCTGTGCCAGTTTGACCATCACATCCAACACTTCGTTGATCATTTCCGGATCAAGTGCCGAGGTGGGTTCGTCAAACAGCATGGCGATCGGGTCCATGCACAGAGCGCGGGCGATGGCGACACGCTGCTGCTGGCCGCCCGACAACTGAGACGGGAATTTATCCGCGTGGGTTGTCAGACCGACACGCTCTAGCAGTTTCAGCCCTTTCTCTCGTGCTTGTGCTTTGTCGCGCTTTAGCACTTTGACTTGCGCCAGTGTCAGATTTTCGATAATAGACAAATGTGGGAACAGCTCGAAATGCTGAAACACCATGCCAACTTTGGAGCGCAGTTGTGCCAGATTGGTCCCTTTATCATTAACGGTAATGCCATTGACGGTGATGTCTCCTTTTTGAATGGGTTCCAGCCCATTAACCGTTTTGATTAAGGTTGATTTACCTGAACCAGAAGGGCCGCAAACCACCACGACCTCACCTTTTTTGACTTCGGTGGTGCAGTCAGCCAGCACCTGAAAGTGACCATACCACTTAGAAACATTCTTCAGGGAAATCATCAAACAGTCCTTTTCTTCAAATAGTTAACCAGCATCGACGCGGCAATGCTGATAACAAAATAAACCAAACCGGCAAACAGTACCATTTCGACTTGAGTACCGTCACGCTCGCCGATGGTGGTGGCGGTACGGAAGAAATCAGCCAGGCTAAGGACATAGACCAGTGACGTATCCTGGAATAACACGATCCCCTGAGTTAGCAGTAGCGGCACCATGGCACGAAAAGCCTGCGGCAGAATAACCAACCGCATTGACTGGCCGTGAGTCATGCCGAGCGCCAATGCAGCAGCAGATTGGCCACGGGAGATACTCATGATCCCGGCGCGGATAATCTCTGAGTAATAAGCCGCTTCAAACAGCGAAAAGGCTACCATGGCAGAGATCAGGCGAATATCAGTTTTTGGTGATAAGCCCAGCACATTTTGTAATAAGCTCGGCACCACCAGATAAAACCACAGCAATACCATCACCAACGGAATAGAGCGGAACACGTTGACATATGCGGTGGCAAACCAACTGACAGCTTTAATCGGCGACAGGCGCATCACCGCCAGAACGGTTCCCCAGAGAATCCCGAACACGATAGCCGTGACGGTTATCTTGGCGGTAACAACCAGCCCTTGCAGCAGATAAGGCATACTGGGGCCGATAGAACTCCAATCAAATTCGTACATTATTTACTCCCCAGATTGCCGGGTAACTGCACTTTCTTTTCAACCAATCGCATCAACAACATGATCACGGCGTTGATTAATACATAACCAAGAGTGATGGCTGTGAAGGATTCATAAGCATGTGCTGAGTAATCCAGCAGCTTACCGGCTTGTGCCGCCATATCTACCAGCCCGATGGTGGACGCAATCGCTGAATTTTTTACCAGGTTAAGCATTTCTGAGGTCATCGGAGGAATAATCACCCGATAAGCATTCGGCAGCAGAACATAACGGTAAGTTTGTGGCAGGGTTAAGCCCATTGCCAATCCCGCGGCTTTTTGACCACGCGGCAGTGATTGGACCCCGGCACGGACCTGTTCGCACACGCGGGCGGCGGTGAATAAGCCAAGGCACATCATTGATGAGAGGAAGAACTGTATATTGGGGTCCAGCTCACTCTTAAACCACATACCAATATCTACTGGCAATAATTCGGGTATTACCAGATACCAGGTAAAGAATTGCACAATTAATGGCACGTTACGGAACAGTTCTACGTAACATGTTCCAATGCCTGACAAAAGGCGATTGGGCACCGTTCTTAAGATGCCAAACAAGGAACCGACAAAGAAAGCGATGACCCATGCGCACAGTGATAAGGCGACAGTGACCTGAAAACCAGACCATATCCAGCCGAAATAGGTGGTATTGCCGAAGGGGGCCGCTTGCAGAAAAATGCCCCAGTTCCAGTCTATTGACATAACAAACTCCCTTAAAAGGATGGATAAGCCATCCTGATGACTGATGATTTAATGCGTTGGGACCACGCGAGGGAAACAAAAAAATGCGGAGTGGGGAACGGCCACCCCGCATCCTGTCTTTACCCTGCATCGTTCAAATTGCAGATGTGTTGGCTGCCTTTGTTCACCTGAATCACTTATTTGCATAAGCCCATCAGGATTCTCTTGCTTGCCGCCTTCCTGCACTCTGAAATCTATTGGGTATCTCCCATCGGCCCATCATCAATCGAATTGGGCGGGCCGTGCCCGCCCTGATTATTATTGTTAGTTCAATGCTTTATCGTTAGGGGCTTTGAACAGCGCCTTCATTTCGTCAGACAATGCGAAATTCAGGTTAAGATTTTTCGGTGGAATTGGGTTTTTAAACCAGCGGTCGAAGGATTTCTCCGCCACACCTGAGGTTTGTGCCGTAGCAATGGTTTCATCCATCAGCGTTTTAAAGGCTGGATCGTTTTTACGCAACATGCAGCCGTAAGCTTCCTGGGATTGCGCGGTACCAACGATATCCCATTGATCTGGTTTCTTGGCCTTGGCGCGTTCGCCTGCCAACAGCGCATCATCCATCATAAAGGCCACTGCACGGCCACTTTCCAAGGTACGGAAAGAGTCGCCGTGGTCTTTGGCGCTGATGATGCGCATGTCCATTTTGTCTTTTTCGTTCAGTTTGTTTAGCAGCACTTCAGAGGTGGTGCCAGAAGTTACAACCACCGCTTTACCGGCCAGGTCTTTGAAGTCTTTAACTTCAGTGCCTTTTTTGGTCAGCAAACGGGTGCCAACCACAAAAATAGTATTAGAGAACGCGGCTTGTTGCTGGCGCTCCAGGTTATTGGTAGTGGAACCACACTCGAAGTCAAACGTGCCGTTTTGCAGCAATGGAATACGGTTTTGCGAGGTAATCGGGATCAGTTTGACTTGCAGGTCTGGCGCATTAAGTTTTTTCTTAACCGCCTCCACGATCACGTTGGAGTAATCTTGTGAATAACCAACCACTTTCTGTTGATTATCATAATAAGAGAATGGAACGGAAGACTCTCGGTGGCCCACAACGATAACGCCACTGTCTTTAATCTTCTTCAGTGTGTCCGAGGACACTTCAGCTTTCGCTGCCGGTTGTGTTGCCGCTTCTTCTGCTTGCGCTACATTACTTGCCATCCCGGCTAACAGTAACGCTAACGCCAATTTACGCATTTGCATGGTCCAACTCCTTTGCGGTTGTTTTATTGCTCAATGTTGTGATGTTAAAAAATCGTAATGTGAAAATCGCCTTACATCGTCTTATTAGTTCTGTTAGTGCTCCGACGCTTCGTGGGCGAACGAGGGATTTTCGCTGTTACTTGTATCAGATTATCTTTATAAAATAGCTAATTGTTACGTAAGTGCTGAATAAATGTTTGTTTTTTGAGACTCAAATCGCACCAAATAGAGGCAATAAAACACAACTGCACTCTCGTGGTGCGGGGTAAGCCCTGTAAATGTGCAAGCTAATAAGGGTAATTTCAGATTCAAAAGCGGCGTTTGCCTAAAACCCGCACAAAGCTTAATGCCAAACCCAAGGATGGCGGGTTTAAACCGCCAACTAACACCATAGGGTTATAAACAATGCAAGGTCTGTGCCAGTAATGGCTGAAATGGAGGAATATAGCCCTGATATAACAGGGCTATAAGCTATCAATGGGGCGTGTTTCGTCAGTTGCCAAAGGCGACTTTAATGATGGGTTAACTCAGTTGCTGGTTATTGATAGCCAGATGAGCTTTAAACACTTCCAGCGCCGTAGGTACGCTCTCTTTACCGGCATGTTTTTCTGGGTTCCACAGGTCTGCAAAGGTAATTGCGCGGCCACAGTGAATAAAAACTTCATCAACTTCAATCACTAATACACTCCGTGCAGGGTGACCATTTTGGCTAAAACGTTCACAAAGCTCAGGATCGACCGAGATCTTCGCACGGCCATTCACCCGAAAACCCTCAGCCCAGTTAGGGATCAGGAACAAGATGCCGATAGCGGGGTTATGCAGCAGATTGCGAATACCATCCAGGCGATTATTCCCTGGGCGGTCAGGTAGCATTAGCGTGTTACGGTCTTCCACATGAATAAAACCAGGCTCGCCGCCTTTCGGGGAGCAGTCGATTCCATTGATGCCGATCGTGCCCAGCACCGCGAAAGGGGCCGCCGCGATAAGTTTTTTGCCGTAATCATCAATGTGATCTATCTGTTTCTTCAATACCGTTTCAAAAGGGGAGGCGTAGTGCTCGCTTAATTGAGCTTCGCTGGTGAGGATAAATTCAGGCTTCAGTGACATAAGGCTCTCAAGATGAACGGGCATGAAGAGAACATGCCCGAATATTACGTTATTTTTTATCGAAACGACCACGGATCACGCACAACAGGGTGAACGCACCCAGAACCAGCGTGATAATCCACATCGGCCACGAGCCAAAACGGGCATAAGGGGTGACGCCGGTAGTCGGTGTAACCTTAACTTCCAGCACCTGTTGCGTAAATTGTGGGATCTGCGCCAGCACTTCTCCACTAGGCCCAACGGCGGCAGTGATGCCATTATTGGTACTGCGTAGCAGAGGGCGGCCCAATTCAAGCGCACGCATACGTGCCATTTGGAAATGTTGCCACGGCCCGATGGAGTGGCCGAACCAGGCATCATTCGAGATGGTCAGCAGGAAGTTGGTATCCGGGCGGAAGTTATCGCGCACTTGCTGGCCCAACACGATTTCATAGCAAATGGCGGCAGTCAGGTTGAATCCGGCCACATTGAGCTGTGGTTGAACATAGTCACCCCGGCTGAATGTTGACATAGGCAAATCAAACAGCGGTGCCAAGGGGCGTAACAGTGACTCTAGCGGCACAAACTCACCAAATGGCACCAGATGATGTTTGCTGTAACGGTTTTGAGTCGGATAGTGGTAAGGCTCTTTATCTCCCAACACGATTATGCTGTTGAAGAAGTGGTAACCTTTGCCCTCAGGACGCCGCCGGGCATCGACAATACCGGTGATAAGGTTGCTGTGATTGGCTCGCATCAGGTCGTCAACCATTGTCAGGAAGCCGGTTTGATCGGTTTCAATATCAGGGATGGCAGATTCAGGCCAGATAATGATCGGGGCTTTGCCCATAAACGGGCGGGTTTCATCCAGATAGACTTGCAGAGTTGAGAGCAGGACTTTAGGGTCCCACTTCATTGATTGCGCGATATTACCTTGCACCATCGCCACCTTGACGGCTCTTTCAGGCTCCGGTGTGAACCATTGAACCTGACGCAACGGCCACGGCAATAACAACAATGCGAGGGCGATTACCGCCGCACTCACACGACGTTGATAACAGGCATAAACCAACAACCCACTGATTGCCATCAACATAAAGGTGATGCCATCGACGCCAAGGATGGGAGCAATCCCCCGCAGTGGGCCGTTAATTTGGCTGTAACCAAATTGCAACCACGGGAAGCCGGTCAATACCCAGCCGCGCAGGAATTCAGTCAGTTGCCACAACACCGGTGCAGCAATCGCCAGCCGCCACCAGGTGGCTTTGGGGCACAATCGGGCCAATAAACCGGCGAACAGCATGGTGTAGAGCGAGAGATATGCCGCCAGTAAGACCACCAGGAAGATATTCACCGCCGTCGGCATACCACCAAACTCGGAGATACTGACGTACACCCAGTTGGTGCCGCTACCAAACAGCCCCATTCCCCAACAAAAACCGATAAAAATAGCTTGTTTGGTGGTGCGGTTCAATGTCAGGCTCAGTAAGCCAAACAGTGAAACAATGGCCGCAGGCCAACTATCAAATGGCGAATAGGCCAGCGTACCGCAGGCACCAAACAATAGCGCCAGCGGGGCGCGAACCCACTGGCGTTGGAGATATGAAGCAATAGGCATCGAGAATTTATTCTTCCAATTTGGGTTGCGGAGCGTCATCCGGGATTGTCACATGAACCTGGATGATACGTCGGCTATCTGCCATCGCAACTTTAAATAAGTAACCTTCAATTTTAATGGTTTCACCGCGAGCAGGTAAATGACCAAACGCCTGCATCACCAAACCACCGACCGTATCGACCTCATCTTCACTGAAATGAGTAGTGAACACATCATTAAAATCTTCAATTTGTGTCAGCGCACGAACGGTATAGGTATGCTTGCTGAGTTGACGCACATCGCGGTCTTCTTCATCGTCATACTCATCTTCTATTTCGCCCACGATCAGCTCAAGAATATCTTCAATGGTCACCAGCCCTGAAACGCCGCCAAACTCATCAATGACAATTGCCATATGATAGCGCTGGGAACGAAACTCCTTTAGCATCCGATCAACGCGCTTACTTTCTGGCACAACAACCGCCGGCCGTAAGACTTTATCAATGCTGAATGGCTCGGAGTCGGTGCGCATAAACGGCAGCAAGTCCTTCGCCATCAGAATACCTTCAATGTGATCTTTATCTTCGCTAATCACCGGAAAGCGGGAGTGAGCAGATTCAATAATGGCATCCAGACACTCATCCAGCGTTTGATTACGCTTTAGTGTGACCATTTGGGAACGGGGGATCATGATGTCCCGCACGCGCTGCTCGGCGATATCCATCACGCCCTCCAGCATGTCACGGGTATCGGGATCGATCAGATCGTTTTGTTCAGAATCACGGATAAGCTCTACCAAATCACCACGGTTCTTAGGTTCACCGTGAAATAACTGGTTAAGGATAAGAGTAAAGAACCCTTTCTTGGGACTGGGGCTATCGTTGTTTTGTGAGTGGTCGTCGCTCATGGCGTTTTAGTTAAGTTTACCCATATGAAATTAAATGTTATCGGCAGTGGTAAATTCACACCGCCAACAGTTTTTTGCCTCATTAACTGGCATTATAACACCCGGTATGATGGGCTTATTCGGGGTCTTTCTCTGAAATATACGGATCCGGATAGCCCAGACTTTGCATGATTTCAGTCTCAATCGACTCCATTTCTTCAGCTTCATCGTCAACGATGTGATCATACCCTAGCAGATGGAGACTGCCGTGAACAACCATATGCGCCCAATGGGCTAATAGTGCTTTCTCTTGTTCGATGGCTTCTTGCTCAACCACTTGGCGACAAATGATTAAATCACCTAATAGTGGCAATTCAATTTCAGGCGGAGCCTCAAAAGGAAAAGATAAGACGTTGGTTGATTTATCTTTACCGCGATAGGTTAGGTTCAACTCATGGCTTTCCGCGTCATCCACTAAGCGGATGGTGACTTCGGCGACGTCCTGAAATTGAGGTAATACCGCCTCTAGCCAGCGTTGAAAATCGGCCTCTGTGGGCAGACCCTGGCTATCAGCGCAGGCAATTTGTAAATCGAGAATAACCTGGCTCACGGAGCCTCCTGCTCAGACGGGGTATGATTTTCCCGCTTACGTTGTTCGGCAATTGCCTCTTTGCGTTTCTGTTCTGCCGCTTCCCAGGCTTCATAAGCAATGACCACGCGAGCAACCACCGGGTGGCGCACCACATCTTCACTGTGGAAGAAGTTAAAACTCAGCTCTTTGACCTCAGAGAGCACTTCGATGGCGTGGCTCAGGCCAGATTTCTGATGACGTGGCAAGTCAGTTTGTGTGATATCACCGGTAATCACCGCTTTAGAGTTGAAGCCCATGCGGGTCAGGAACATTTTCATCTGTTCGATGGTGGTGTTCTGGCTTTCATCTAAAATGATAAACGCATCATTCAGTGTCCGTCCTCGCATATAGGCCAGCGGAGCCACTTCAATCACATTGCGTTCAATCAGTTTTTCAACCCGCTCAAAACCGAGCATTTCAAATAGCGCGTCATAAAGCGGGCGCAGGTAAGGATCGACTTTTTGGCTGAGGTCACCGGGTAAGAAGCCCAGTTTTTCACCGGCTTCAACGGCGGGGCGCGTCAGGAGAATACGGCGTACATTCTGGCGCTCCAGTGCATCAACGGCTGCGGCCACTGCCAGATAAGTTTTACCGGTGCCGGCAGGGCCGATACCGAAAGTAATATCATGGTCGAGAATATTGGCGATGTATTGCGCCTGATTGGGCGTGCGAGGCTTGACCATACCGCGCTTGGTGCGAATGTTTACGGCGTTTCCGTAATCCGGCACACTCTCGGCCGTTTGCTCTAACACGCGACTTTCTTTCACCGCAAGGTGAATCGCTTCGGGATCGATATCGGGGATAACACCGCGAATCGGAGCAGTATCAACATACAGATGGCGCAGGATATCAGCCGCTGCAACCACACAGATATTCTTACCGACTAACTTAAAACGGTTATCACGGCGATTAATTTCAATTCCTAATCGGCGCTCTAACTGTTTGATGTTGTCATCAAAAGGGCCACACAGACTCAGCAGACGCTGATTATCGGCAGGTTCCAGCAAGATTTCTTGTGTCACGACGTGCAAATTGTTTCTCTGAGTCACTGCGTTCCTCTGGGTCACATTGTATGATTCACTTATATATCATTAATCATACATGTCATTTGAAAATTATTCATGGCATGAGCGTGCTCGCCAAATAAAACAGGCAATGCCGTGCCTGCGCAGACGCACTTAAGTATATATTGGTGCGAGTTACAGGAATTCAAGGTTGGTAAAGCCCGACACCAATCTCATTTTCTTTACGGGTACGGGCAATTACCGATTGCGGTGATTCATGAATGCGCAAGTCCATTTGGCCTTCGGTACGCAGCAAAGCCCCGCGCAACGAGCTGGCATAAACATCGACAATCTCGACATCAACAAATTTACCCATCAGTTCCGGCGAACCTGCAAAATTGACGACCCGATTATTTTCCGTGCGCCCAGCCAGTTCCATCACATTTTTACGCGATGTGCTTTCGACCAGAATTCGTTGCACAGTGCCGACCATTTCACGGCTGATGCCCATTGCTTGCTGAGTAATGCGTTGTTGCAGGGTATGCAGCCGCTGCTTTTTCTCTTCTTCGCTGACATTATCGGGCAATTCTGCCGCTGGTGTGCCGGGGCGTGGAGAGTAAATAAAGCTGTAGCTGGTATCGAAACCAATATCTGCCACCAGTTTCATGGTTTGCTCGAAATCTTGCTGAGTTTCACCGGGGAAACCGATAATAAAATCAGAACTTATCTGGATATCGGGCCGTGCCTGACGCAGTTTACGGATAATCGCTTTGTATTCCAGTGCAGTATGAGTGCGTTTCATCATTGTCAGGATGCGATCAGAACCACTTTGCACCGGCAGATGCAGAAAGCTCACCAACTCTGGCGTATCGCGATACACTTCAATAATATCATCAGTAAATTCAATCGGATGGCTGGTAGTGAAACGTATTCTGTCAATGCCATCAATAGCAGCAACCAGCCGCAATAATTCGGCAAAACTACAGATGTCACCCTCATAAGTTGCGCCACGATAAGCATTTACATTCTGACCAAGTAGATTCACTTCCCGCACACCCTGAGCCGCTAATTGCGCGATTTCAAACAGAATATCGTCACATGGGCGGCTGACTTCCTCGCCACGGGTGTATGGCACCACGCAAAAAGTGCAATATTTGTTGCAGCCTTCCATGATGGAGACAAATGCAGTCGGGCCTTCAGCTCGTGGTTCTGGCAGCCGGTCAAACTTTTCAATTTCCGGAAAACTGATATCCACCACCGGGCTGTGAGTGCCTTGTACGTGGTTAATCATTTCCGGCAAACGGTGCAGAGTCTGCGGCCCAAAAATGACATCAACGCAAGGTGCGCGCAGGCGTAAATGCTCACCTTCTTGCGACGCGACACACCCGCCAACCCCGATGATCAGATTAGGATTCTTTTCTTTCAGTAATTTCCAGTGGCCGAGCAGACTGAATACTTTTTCTTGCGCTTTTTCGCGAATTGAACAGGTATTCAGTAGCAGTAAATCGGCTTCTTCCGGGATCGCCGTTAACTGGTAACCGTGGGTGCTGGCCAGCAAATCTGCCATTTTAGATGAATCATATTCATTCATCTGGCAGCCCCAGGTTTTGATATGCAGTTTTTTTGTCATTAAGTCATTCATCATCAAAATCACATCGCTCGGTGCGGTGCTCCACGTTGTTAGCCAGGCGCAAAGGCTCAGTAGTTAAGGGGTATTGTAGTCATTTGGCGTTGCGATGACCACCGCAGAACAACTTACTTATCCTGTTGAATGATGAAAAATCCGGTACACTTAGCGCAAACAAAACGCTTGCCGGTGCAGGTGTTATTTTAACTTTTAAAACATGGCGAAAATGAATAAAACGCAACCAAATTATGATGTTGTGGTCGTGGGTGGTGGCATGGTAGGTGCTGCCGCTGCATTGGGATTGGCACAACAGGGTTGGTCCGTTGCCGTACTGGAGCATGAAGCCCCCGCACCATTTGACACCGAGAGTACGCCTGATTTACGCGTCTCAGCCATTGGCTGCACTTCGGTGTCATTGCTAAAGCAACTTGGTGCTTGGGCGCGGGTGCAACAGATGCGTTATGCCCCTTATCGTCGATTGGAAACCTGGGAGCAGCCAGGGTCACAGGTGGTATTTGATGCGGCATCACTGTCGCTGCCTGAACTGGGCTTTATGGTTGAAAACCGTGTTTTGCAGTTAGCGTTATGGCAACAGATGGCTGAATGCCCTAATTTGACGCTGCTGTGCCCGTCACGGCTGCAAAGCATGATCAGAGTAGATGAGTGCTGGAATATCACATTAGAGGCTCAACAAGAGATACAGGGCCGTTTAGTGGTGGGGGCCGATGGTGCGAATTCGTTAGTACGGCGGTTGGCGGGGATTGGCACCAGCGGTTGGCAGTATCGCCAGTCCTGCATGTTAATCACGGTCGAAACCGATAGCGCTCAACAAGACACCACCTGGCAGCAGTTCTTCCCAACAGGCCCACGAGCGTTCTTGCCACTGTTTGATAACTGGGCATCCTTGGTCTGGTACGACAGCCCGCAGCGTATCCGCCAGCTTCAGGCCATGCCAATGGCACAACTGAATCAAGCCATTGCAGCGGCATTTCCGTCTCGTTTGGGCGCTGTTAACGCCATTGCCGCAGGGTCTTTCCCGCTGGTTCGACGTCACGCCCAGCACTATGTACAGCCGGGTTTGGTATTACTGGGGGATGCGGCCCATACCATCAATCCGCTGGCTGGGCAGGGGGTTAATTTGGGGTATCGCGATGTGGATGCGTTGTTGGACGTACTTCATCAGGCGCGTGAGTTAGCGCAACCGTGGTATAGCGAGCAGGTGTTACTCCGTTATCAGCGCCGCCGCCGTACCGATAATATGATGATGCAAAGTGGCATGGATCTGTTTTATACCGCATTCAGTAATGACCTGCCTCCAGTGAAATTTGTGCGTAACCTGGCGTTGATGGCCGCCCAACGCGCGGGCAAGTTGAAAGAGCGTGCATTGAGGTATGCATTAGGGCTGTAGAGATTGTAATCACTTGTCGCCAGGGGCGTTGTTTTCTGGCGGCCGCGGGCGCGCTGCTTCTTTCTTTTTTTGTTGAAAAGCAAAACGCAAATTCCATCGCCGCGAACAAGCCAAATCCCAAAACGCAAAAAGCCCGCCGAAGCGAGCTTTTCTAAATTTGGCTGGGGTACGAGGATTCGAACCTCGGAATGCTGGAATCAGAATCCAGTGCCTTACCGCTTGGCGATACCCCAAAAGATGGTGGCTACGACGGGAATCGAACCTGTGACCCCAGCATTATGAGTGCTGTGCTCTAACCAGCTGAGCTACGTAGCCATCTTTAAATCTTTAACTTTGGGAAATTGTATGGCTGGGATACCAGGATTCGAACCTGGGAATGCCAGGATCAAAACCTGGTGCCTTACCGCTTGGCGATATCCCAACTGAAATACAATTCTTTATACTGATTTAGCACGATCAAGACACAACGTCCGTCTAACAGTATTCCATTTCAAAGAAATGGCTGGGATACCAGGATTCGAACCTGGGAATGCCAGGATCAAAACCTGGTGCCTTACCGCTTGGCGATATCCCATCTACTGTGACAACCGATAAAAATGGTGCGGGAGGCGAGACTTGAACTCGCACACCTTGCGGCGCTAGAACCTAAATCTAGTGCGTCTACCAATTTCGCCACTCCCGCATACATGAAAAAAGATGGTGGCTACGACGGGAATCGAACCTGTGACCCCAGCATTATGAGTGCTGTGCTCTAACCAGCTGAGCTACGTAGCCATCTTTTTTCTGCACAACCTTCATCGGCGTTGCGGGGCGCATTATGCGTATATGGCCGAATTGCGTCAACTAATTTTTTCCCAAAAAAGCGCTGAAAGGGTTCGTTTGTGTGGTGAGTGAACAGTCTGGTGATTAAAGCAGCAGTTATCTTGATTAATTGTTGAATTTGCCAGCAAAAGACAAGGCCACCCGAGGGTGGCCTTGAGAGTCCGACAGGGCAGGCAGGCAGACTCGTGCCATACCATCATTTTCGATTATTTATAAGCGTCCTGATGCACACCAACAGCACGTCCTGAAGGATCATCCATACTTTTGAATGATTCATCCCATTCAATAGCTTTAGCCGATGAACAAGCCACTGATGGGCCACCAGGCACACACTCAGCCGCACTCGGCAGTGGGAATAGCTCTTCAAAAATTTCGCGATACAAGTAACCCTCTTTAGAGGATGGCGTATTGTACGGGAAGCGGAAGTGAGCAGTTTCCATTTGTTGATCAGTCACTTGCTCTGCGGCTTTCTCTTTTAATGTGTCAATCCAACTGTAACCGACACCATCGGAGAATTGCTCTTTCTGACGCCATGCGACGCTATGCGGTAGGTAGGATTCAAAACATTCCCGCAGGACATGTTTTTCCATTTTACCGTTACCGCACATTTTGTCTTGTGGGTTGATGCGCATCGCAACATCAAGGAAGTTCTTATCCAGGAACGGTACGCGGGCTTCAACCCCCCAGGCAGACATGGCTTTGTTGGCGCGGGCGCAGTCATACATATGCAGAGCCAGCAACTTACGGACCGTTTCTTCATGTAATTCTTTGGCGTTTGGTGCTTTGTGGAAATAGAGGTAACCGCCGAACACTTCATCGGAACCTTCACCAGACAGCACCATTTTGATGCCCATCGCTTTGATTTTACGTGACATCAAGTACATCGGCGTTGAGGCGCGGATGGTGGTGACATCATAAGTTTCAATGTGATAAATCACATCGCGGATGGCATCCAGACCTTCCTGCACGGTGAAGTGAATTTCATGATGCACCGTGCCCAGATGGTTTGCCACTTCTTGCGCGGCACGTAAATCCGGTGAACCAATCAGCCCAACAGCAAAGGAGTGCAGTTGTGGCCACCAGGCCTCACTGCGTTCGTCATCTTCTACCCGGCGCGCGGCAAATTTTTTGGTAATGGCAGAAATAACCGAGGAATCCAAACCGCCAGACAGCAGCACACCGTAAGGCACGTCGGACATCAAGTGACTTTTAACCGCATCTTCTAATGCGTTTGCCAGCTCCACTTTATCGGTAACGTTGTCTTTAACATTATCGAAATCAAACCAATCACGATGATAATATTCGCGAATTTCCCCATCCTGACTCCACAGATAGCTGCCAGCCGGGAATTCTTTAATGGTGCGGCAAACCGGAACCAGTGCCTTCATTTCAGAAGCGACAAACATGTTGCCGTTCTCATCATGGCCCATATACAGCGGGATAATACCCAGATGGTCGCGGCCAATCAGGTAAGCATCTTTTTCTGTATCGTATAGGACGAAAGCGAACATGCCTTGCAGGTCATCGAGGAACTCAGACCCTTTTTCCTGATACAGCGCCAGAATGACTTCACAGTCAGATCCGGTCTGGAATTCATAACGGTCACCATATTGCTGACGGAGTGCCTGATGATTATAAATTTCACCGTTAACTGCCAGAATGTGCGTGTGAGCCGCATTAAGCAGGGGCTGAGCACCGGTATTGACGTCAACGATAGACAAACGCTCATGGGCGAGAATAGCTTTATCGTTAGCCCACACGCCTGACCAGTCCGGGCCGCGGTGGCGCATTAAACGTGACATTTCCAGCGCTTTTTTGCGTAACTCAATGGGGTCGGTTTTAAGGTCGAGAACCCCGAAAATAGAACACATAATAATCTCCCTAACTTCTCTGCTTTGGCGGTGATGAGGTGCAGTTATCTGAATGATTTATAAACCTGATGCAAAAAACACGCCAATTTATCGTGTGCCGAATTCACCGCTATAGCGAACTTTCTCATGAGAACATATACCCAAAGCACTTGGAGTTGCAGGTAGGCGGCCAGCAAGCAAATCCCAATGAGCTTACTCAAGTAAGTGATTTGGGGGAGTGCGCGCAGCTAACGCCCCTGTAGCTTTAAGGATGAGGGGTATAAAAGAAAATGCGCCAAAACAGGGCGTAATGGCAAGAAACTTTGGTGCACCGCACCAAAAAAGGGAGTGGCGACCGGAGCCGCCAACAGAGATCAGATAATATTGATATCAACCACAGAGGGGAAGATGTGGTTCGGGCGGAACGGCATGGCTTCAACATCTGTCAACGTCGAGACACCGGATAGCACCAGAATCGTTTTCAAACCGGCCTGGAAACCGGCCAGAATATCAGTGCGCAGGTTATCACCCACAATGACGGTGCTTTCTGAATGGGCATGCATTTTATTCAGTGCGGCGCGAATGATCCACGGACTGGGTTTACCGACATAAAAGGGTTTGCGGCCAGAGATTTTCTCTATCGGGGCGCATAATGCGCCACAGGCTGGTGCAAATCCATGACCGTGACTATCCGGATTGGTGGCAATAAAGCGCGCACCGTTGGCGACGAAATAGGCCGCTTTATGCATCATATCCCAATTATAAGAGCGGGTTTCACCGACAATCACAAAATCAGGATTGATATCAGTGATAGTAAAGCCAGCCTTATATAATTCGTGTACTAGTGCGCCTTCTCCTACTACATAGGCTTTTTTGCCTTCCTGATTGCGCAGGAAATCGGCGGTGGCCATTGCAGAGGTATAAAAGGCACTTTCTGGTACATCTAACCCGGCAGAGCTGAAGCGGTTAGCCAGATCCTGCGCGGTTTGTGATGGGTAGTTGGTGAGAATAACCAGCGGCATTCCGGCTTCTTGAATCCGGGCCAGGAAATCATTAGCACCAGGAATTGCAATATTGTCATGTAACAGCACACCATCGATATCGCAAATAACACTTTTAATTGTCATTGTTTAAATTACTCTTTTAGCCGCAGCAATGAGTCACTATAACATGGCAGATTGCGAAACTAACCCTGCCACTTTCTTATCTTTACTCGGCCCATCCATCGGTCTCGCCTCTACCATGCCGCTGCGAGCCGCGTTCAAATCTGCTCCCGGCAGATTTATCACCCGAATCATTGTTTGGCATCAACTCATCGGGATTATTGACCCTACGGGCCAGCGCAGGCGCTGCTCAACATGGTTTATAACCCATTTGTCTTGCGCTTGCCGCCTTCCTGCAACTCGAGTTATTGAGAATATATAGGAATTAGTTTTCCAGCAGACGTTGTAGCAAAACGCCGTTCAACATGGCGCGTTTAGCCAGCGCGAAGGCACCGATTGCTGACTGGTGATCTAGCTGTGACGTGACGATAGGCAGATTCTGGCGGAAGTTTTTCAATACTTGCGTATTAATACAACTCTGAATGGCGGCCAACAGAATTTTCTCGGCTTCGATAATTTCCCCCGCAATGACCACTTTTTGCGGATTAAATAAGTTGATCGCAATTGAGATGGCTTTGCCCAGGTAGCGGCCGACATGTTCAATCACTTCAACCGCCAGCAGGTCACCCCGGTTAGCGGCTTTACAGATGGCGGCGATATGGCAATCATCTAACGTCAGTTTGCTCGGATAGCCCTGCGTGAGCAGGTGGCGCACCCGGTTTTCAATCGCGGCATTGGATGCCACGGTTTCGAGGCAACCAAAATTGCCGCAATAGCAGCGCTCACCCAGCGGATCAATTTGAATATGGCCGATTTCTCCGACATTACCGTTGCTGCCTAAAAATATTTGGCTGTTAACAATGATACCGGCACCGGTGCCGCGGTGCAGGCGAACCAGAATAGAATCCTCACAGTCACGGGTTGCACCAAAGTAGTGCTCGGCCAGCGCCAGACTGCGAATATCGTGACCAACGAAGCTGGTAACATTAAAACGATTTTGCAGATTTTCGACTAATGGCCAGTTGTTGACGCTGATATGTGGCATATAGCGCACGATACCTTTACTTGGCTCAACCAAACCGGGGAGGATAACGGCGATCGCAATCAGTTCATTTAATTTGCGCTGATAAGCCTCAATGAACTGACTGATAATATTGAATAGGGCGTGTTCCAGTGTTTCTTGCGTGCGTTCAGGCAGCGCATAGTGCTCTTCACCCAGCGATTTACCGCTCATATCGAACAGGGTGATAGTCGCATCGTGGCGGCCTAAACGAACAGCAACCGTGTGGAATTGACGATTTTCGGTGACTATCGATATGGCTCGGCGACCGCCGGTGGAGGCTTGTTGGTCAACTTCTTTGATAAGCCCCCGTTCCAGCAGTTGGCGGGTGATTTTGGTGACACTGGCGGGGGCTAGCTGGCTGAGGTCGGCAATTTGAATACGCGATATCGGGCCTTGTTGGTCAATTAGCCGATAAACAACAGCACCATTGAGTTGCTTAACAAGGTCCACATTACCAATTTGTGACTGTCCGCCAGTGCTCATCAATACAATTACTCGCTTATTTTAAAACCTCGTTGCCGTTAACGATGGTTTTAGTGATTTTATAATCGCGGGTAAAGGCAGTCAGGTTGGCAACTTTGCCGACTTCAATACTCCCTAACTGCTTATCCACGCCAATGGCGCGGGCCGCATAAAGTGTCGCCATACGCAGTGTTTCATCCAGCGCGATACCAACATGTTCGACGCTGTTTTGTACCGCTTCGATCATGGTCAGAGCTGAACCGCTTAAGGTGCCGTTTTCATCCACACATAAGCCATCGCGATAGTATATTGTTTTACCAGCAAAAATAAATTGATCAATTTCAGCGCCAGCCGGTGCGGTGGCATCTGTAACCAGTACCAGCTTGTCACCTTTTATGCGTTTGGCATTGCGGATATTGGCCCAGTCGACATGTAAGCCATCCGCGATTACGCCGGTATAGACTTCCGGTGTATCGAAAATTGCACCAATTAAACCTGGCTCGCGCCCTGAGATATACGGCATTGCATTATAAAGGTGCGTCGCGAAACGGATACCGGCGGCAAAGCCTTTGCGGGCTTGCGGGTAAGTGGCATTCGAGTGACCGGCAGAGACCAGAATGCCAGCCTCGGTCAATTGATGAATATATTTAGCGTCAACCATTTCTGGTGCCAGAGTGAGCTTGGTAATCACATCGGCATTGGCACACAGATAATCAATCATTTCAGCACTGGGTTTACGGATAAACGCCGGGTTATGGGTGCCTTTTTTCTGTGGGCTGATATAAGGCCCTTCCAGATGCAGGCCTATAGCCTGATGCTGGTTATTTTGCAGATATGAGCGCATGACATCAACGCCGTGCTTCATATATTCATCACTGCAAGTAATCAGTGTCGGCAGGAAGCTGGTACATCCTGACTTTTCATTCGCGCGCTGCATAATTTCCAGCGTCTTTTCGCTGATGGCTTCAAGTGAATCATTGAATTGCACACCACCGCAGCCATTCAACTGCACATCAATAAAACCGGGGGCCAGAATGGCACCACCCAAGTCGCGTACCTCAATGCCAGCCGGAAGTTCATCGGCAGGACAGATACGTTCGATCAATCCGTTAGCCACGATAACAGCGTGATTATCCAGTACTTCATGGCTGGTATAAATACGGCCGTGAGTTAAAGCGTACATCTTAGCCCCCTGATGACTATTACAGATCTTTGATGTTTTCGGCTTCCAGTTCGTGGAAGTATTTTACGGTTTTAACCTTTAATTCCATCGTTGAAGGTTCATCACACACCATGATGGCTTTGGCATGTAGTTGCAGGCAACTGATGGTCCACATGTGGTTGATACTCCCTTCGACCGCCGCTTGCAAGGCTTGTGCTTTACCACGGCCAGTCACCAGAATCATCACTTCTTCTGCATCCAACAGAGTGCCCACACCTACAGTAAGTGCATATTTCGGCACGCGGTTTGCATAACCCCCAAAGAAACGTGAATTCGCGATACGGGTTTCTTCGGTCAGCGTTTTGATGCGAGTACGAGAAGCTAAAGAGGACGCCGGTTCATTAAAAGCAATGTGGCCGTCAACGCCTACGCCACCCATGAACAGGTGAATTTTGCCATAAGACTTAATCTTTTCTTCGTAACGGCGACATTCTTCATCGATATCAGGCGCATTACCATTAAGAAGATTGATGTTTTCAGCAGGGATATCCACATGACTAAAGAAGTTGCTGTGCATGAAGGTGTAATAGCTTTCCGGATGTTCTTTAGGCAGCCCGACATATTCATCCATGTTGAAGGTCACAACATTCTTGAAGCTAACTTCCCCGGCTTTATGCAGGGCAACCAGGTGCTTGTACGCCTCCATCGGTGTGCCGCCGGTTGGCAGGCCCAGTACAAACGGGCGTTCAGCCGTCGGTTTAAATGCATTGATGCGGTTAACAATATGTCTTGCGGCCCATTTACCAACTTCTGTGGTGTTTTTCAGTGGGATAAGTCTCATCTTGCACCTCTGTGATTGCGAATAGTGGCTATACTCTACGCGGTTTGAATCATTCAGCTAAGCGTAACTCAGATTTTGACTCATGCGTTGATACAATGCTTTGTTCATTTTTCGAATGATAAAATAAGTTTTGTATCATGGCTAGTGAATTGGTGCTTTTTCACTGTTTTTTGGTGACGTTTATCACAAAATAGGGGGTTTTAATTTGCGTTACGAAATAATTTTTTTACACTCCATAATGAGCAATACACACAGTAAATAAATAAAAGTGAACCATGCGTTTTTCTAAAAGGTAGTGAGTCAATTAAATAAACTACTTAAAGGGTCCGATATCGGACGAATAGGGGGAAAAGTGAATATTCTTAGTTACTTGCAAAAAGTGGGTCGGGCGTTGATGGTCCCTGTGGCCACACTGCCGGCAGCCGCGATTCTGATGGGTGTTGGTTATTGGATCGACCCGGTAAGCTGGGGGGGTGATAATGCGCTCGCGGCATTATTCATCAAGTCCGGTGCGGCTATTATCGACAATATGTCAGTGCTGTTCGCCATTGGTGTGGCTTATGGTATGTCAAAAGACAAAGACGGTGCTGCGGCACTGACGGGCTTTGTCGGTTTCCTGGTATTGACCACGCTGTGCTCGCCAGCCGCAGTTTCGATGATTCAGAAGATCCCGGTTGATCAGGTTCCTGCTGCATTCGGCAAAATCAATAACCAGTTTGTGGGTATTCTGGTCGGTATCATCTCTGCTGAACTGTACAACCGTTTCAGTAGCGTTGAACTGCCAAAAGCACTCTCCTTCTTCAGCGGCCGCCGTTTGGTTCCGATTCTGACCTCCTTCCTGATGATCGCCGTTGCCTTCATTCTGATGTATGTCTGGCCATTGATTTATAATGCGCTGGTGACGTTCGGTGAATACATCAAAGACATGGGTTCTGTAGGTGCAGGTATCTATGCCTTCTTCAACCGTTTACTGATCCCCGTCGGCTTGCATCACGCCCTGAACTCGGTGTTCTGGTTTGACGTTGCTGGCATTAACGATATTCCTAACTTCCTGGGTGGCCAACAGTCTATTGACGCCGGTAAAGCGGTGGTCGGTATCACGGGCCGTTATCAGGCAGGGTTCTTCCCTATTATGATGTTCGGTTTACCGGGTGCCGCGTTGGCGATTTACCACTGTGCACGTCCGGAAAACAAAGCGAAAGTGGCGGGTATCATGATGGCGGGGGCATTTGCTGCCTTCTTCACCGGTATCACCGAACCTCTTGAGTTCTCCTTCATGTTCGTGGCACCGGTGCTGTACTTTATCCACGCCGTGTTGACTGGGATTTCCGTGTTCATCGCCGCCAGTATGCATTGGATTGCCGGTTTTGGTTTCAGCGCCGGTCTGGTGGATATGGTGCTTTCTTCGCGCAACCCACTGGCAACTCACTGGTACATGCTGATTCCACAAGGTCTGGTGTTCTTCGCCATTTACTATGTGGTATTCCGTTTCACCATCAAGAAATTCAACTTACTGACTCCAGGCCGCGAACTGGCGGTAGAAGGCAGTGAGGAAGATGGTTATGACGTCAATGTTAATAACACTGCGGAAGTCAACGAAAGTGAAATTAATGGTCTGGCACGTCGTTATATCGGTGCTATCGGTGGTTCAGACAACCTGACAGGGATTGATGCTTGTATCACCCGTCTGCGTTTGAATGTGAAAGATTCTGCATTGGTGAATGATAGCGTGGCTAAACGCCTCGGTGCTTCAGGGGTTATTCGTCTGAACAAACAAAGTGTACAGGTGATTGTCGGGACGCGCGCGGAACTGATTGCCTCGGCAATGCGTGTAGTATTGGCCGGTGGGCCGGTTCCTGCAACAACCGGTAGCGCAGCACCTGCCGCCAAACCTCAGGCTGTGGTTAATACGGCTAACACCAGCAAGAGTGCCTCTTTGATACTGGTTTCACCGATTACCGGTGATGTTGTGGCATTGGATCAGGTGCCTGACGAAGCTTTTGCCAGCAAAGCCGTTGGTGAAGGTGTGGCTATTCGTCCTACCGATAAAACCGTGGTTTCTCCGGCCAGCGGCACTATCGTGAAAATCTTCAATACTGACCATGCGTTTTGCCTGGAAACTGAAACCGGTGCTGAAATCGTGGTTCATATCGGGATTGATACGGTGAAACTGAATGGTCAGGGCTTTACCCGTCTGGTTGAAGAGGGTGCCACCGTGGTTGCCGGTCAGCCGGTATTGGAACTGGACTTGGCTTATCTGAATGCGAATGCACGTTCAATGATTAGCCCAGTTGTGGTCAGTAATATTGATGATTATGCCGGTATTTCAATATTGGCAGGCAGCTCTGTGGTTGCCGGTCAAAGCCCACTGTTTGAGATTCAGGGTAAATAATCAGTTTAAGATTCGCAGTGAAAAAGTGCTGATGTACTGAGTCACTGGCCTGAGTTTTAATCAAAGTAGCGGGAGGAGAGCAATCTCTTCCCGTTTTTTTGTTTTGTTTAGGGTAACAAACGGTTGTTTCCGGGCCGGGCTTGTTGGATTATACCTGTCATCCTTCAAGTTGCAGGTGTGTTGGCTGCGCTCATTCACCCGAATCACTTACTTATGTAAGCTCATCGGGATTTTCTCGTTTGCCGCCTTCCTGCATCTTGAAATCTATTAGGTAAATATGCGGTTATATTTGTTGCGTTTGCATTGAGGAAAAGAACAATGAGTGAGGCAGAAGCCCGCCCGAGTAATTTTATCCGTCAGATTATTGACGAAGATTTAGCCAGCGGCAAACATACATCAGTTCATACCCGCTTTCCGCCAGAGCCAAACGGCTATCTGCATATCGGCCATGCAAAATCTATTTGCCTGAATTTTGGCATTGCCCAAGACTATCAGGGCCAATGTAATCTGCGTTTTGATGACACCAACCCAGTGAAAGAAGACGTGGAGTTCGTTGAGTCAATTAAACACGACGTAGAGTGGCTAGGCTTCACCTGGAGCGGCGATATACGTTACTCCTCAGACTACTTCGATCAACTGTATCAGTACGCTGTAGAGCTGATTAACAAGGGGTTGGCGTATGTCGATGAGTTGAGTGCCGAGCAAATGCGTGAATATCGCGGCACACTGACCGCACCGGGTAAAAACAGCCCATATCGCGACCGCAGCATTGAAGAGAATCTGGCACTGTTTGAAAAAATGCGTGACGGTGGCTTTGCGGAGGGTACCGCTTGCCTACGCGCTAAAATTGATATGGCATCACCGTTTATCGTAATGCGTGATCCTGTGCTGTATCGTATTAAATTCGCTGAGCATCATCAGTCAGGTAACAAGTGGTGCATCTATCCGATGTATGACTTCACCCACTGCATTTCCGATGCGATTGAAGGGATCACCCATTCACTTTGCACGCTGGAGTTCCAGGACAACCGCCGTCTGTATGATTGGGTGCTGGATAATATTTCCATTGAATGTCATCCGCGTCAGTATGAGTTCTCTCGCCTGAATCTTGAATACACCATCATGTCTAAGCGCAAGCTGAACCAACTGGTGACCGAGAAGGTGGTAGAGGGCTGGGATGACCCACGTATGCCGACTATCTCTGGCTTGCGTCGCCGTGGCTACACCGCTGGCTCTATCCGTGAATTCTGCCGTCGTATCGGTGTGACCAAGCAGGATAACAACGTTGAAATGATGTCGCTGGAATCTTGTATCCGTGACGATTTAAACGAAAATGCGCCGCGGGCGATGGCGGTGCTTGACCCTATCAAAGTGGTTATCGAAAACCGGGTTGCTGGGGAAGAGTGGCTCACCATGCCAAATCACCCAAATAACCCAGATATGGGTACCCGTCAGGTGCCGTTTGATAGTGAAATTTATATCGATCGTGCTGATTTCCGCGAAGAAGCTAATAAGCAATATAAGCGTCTGGTATTGGGCAAAGAAGTGCGTTTGCGTAATGCTTATGTCATCAAAGCCGAACGTGTCGAAAAAGATGCAGAAGGTAATGTTACGACACTTTATTGCAGCTTTGATGCAGAAACACTCAACAAAGATCCCGCCGATGGCCGTAAAGTGAAAGGCGTTATTCACTGGGTTTCAGTGGCTCACGCACTGCCTGCGGAAATTCGTTTATATGATCGCCTGTTTAGTGTGCCAAACCCGGCGGCAGCGGATGACTTCTTATCGACGATTAATCCGGAATCTTTAGTTATTCGTCAGGGCTTTGTTGAGCCGAGCCTGGCAAATGCGAATCCGGAAAAAACCTACCAGTTTGAACGTGAAGGTTATTTCTGCGCTGACAGCCACTATTCACGCCCAGATGCTTTAGTGTTTAACCGCACTGTAGGCTTGCGTGACACCTGGGCGGCTAAAGCGGCAAACTAAGCTTTAACGTATCAAATAACCCTAAAAGGCGTGGCTTAGTCCACGCCTTTTTTACCCCCTAAAAACGTGAAATCGTTTATTTTACTAAACTCTAATGGGTATTTCCTTTTCCATTACTCTCGGCATTACCTCATGGTCAATCACGGCCTATTAACCTCTTTCTTCCCCGCCAGGTGACTCACTGTAAGTCTTTCTTAAACATTCGCTTTGCAAATTAACTGAATAAAAAACCTTCATCTTAATAAAAAAATCACATTTTATTGTGCGGGCTGAAACCATTCAATTATGTCAATGAGAGACTATTTTCGCCAAAAAAAGGATGCTATACATTGTTTTTTAAGCTTTTGTGAACTTGGTAATATTTTTTCACAATTATGTGCTCATTGTCATACTTTGAAAAGTTAGCTCTATTTTTGATTGATAATTCGCGTCGCGAAAAATAGTCTGTATTACAGCAACACATCAGCACGAGTTTGTTTTATTGAAAATTGTTTTGTCGAAAATTGTTTTTTTGAAAACTAATTGCTAACGGAAATTTCTTCCGGGCAAGAAATTTTACCTATTTAGGTTTTTTTTGAGGCGGCACCTGTGAGCTGTGGTGGACACAGAGGGCGCACTTTAAATGTGATGTCAAAGAGGATTTTTTTCTTATGGTTACGCACGATGTAAAACGTAAAACATTAGCGCTCGCCGTTGCGGGCGCATTGTTAGGAACGGGGTTCATGGCAGCCCCAGAAGCCAAGGCTGAAGGTTTTATTGATGATTCGTCGCTGACCGGCGGTATTTACTATTGGCAGCGTCAGCGTGACCGTAAGGATTTAACGCCGGGAAGTGCTGAGTATGGTAAATACGTTGCCAACCTACATCACTCCACATTTAACGCCAATCTGGACTTCTCGTCGGGTTATGCGGCAGACATCTTTGGTATCGATCTGGCTGCATTTGGCGCGGTTGAAATGAGCAACAGTGGCCCTGCTGCTCCGAACGAAATTGGTTTCAGTGATGCCAAAACCCGTTGGGACGAAAAGTGGACTGGCGATAAGAGCGGTGTCAGTGTTTATAAAGCGGCTGCCAAATTTAAGTTAGGCGATTTTTGGGCGCGTGGGGGTTATATCCAACCGACCGGCCAGACGTTGCTGGCTCCGCACTGGAGCTTTATGCCAGGGACCTATCGTGGTGCGGAAGGCGGCGCGAAATTTGATTTTGATACGGCGGGCGCACTGTCCATGTCTTACATGTGGACTGATGAATATAAAGCACCGTGGTATCAGAACATGTACAACTTCCGTCAGGCTGATGGTTTGACCGGTGTCAGTTACTTGCACTCAATCGGTGCTAAATACGACTTCAAAAACAAACTGGTGATGGAAGCGGCATTCGGTCAGGCTAAAGATTATATGGACCAATACTTTGCGAAAGCCTCTTATGCTTTCCCGGTTGCGGGCAATGATCTGCGGACTTCTTACCAATTCTACGGTGCTAAAGATAAAGTGGATGGCGGTGCCAGTAATATCAATGATGTTTATGACGGTTTGGCATGGTTGCAGGCACTGACACTGGGTTACACCACCGGGCCATTCGACCTGCGTCTGGAAGGAACCTGGGCTAAAGCCGACGGTAATCAAGGCTACTTCCTGCAACGTATGACTCCGGGCTATGCTTCATCTAATGGTCGCCTGGATGTTTGGTGGGATTCCCGTTCTGATTTTAACGCCAACGGCGAAAAAGCGCTGTTCGGTGGCGTGATGTATGACTTGAAAAACTGGAATCTGGCAGGGTGGGCGGTTGGAACCTCTTATGCTTATGGCTGGGATGCGAAACCAAGCACCAATCCGAAGTTTGACCAGAATACCCGTTTGAAAGAATCCGCATGGAACTTTGACGTCCTCTACACCCTGCAAGAAGGCCGTGCGAAAGGCACGCTGTTCAAACTGCACTATACCATGTACGACAACCACACCAATATCCCAAGCTATGGCGGTGGTTTCGGTAACGTATTCCAGGATGAAAAAGACGTTAAATTCATCGTGATTGCGCCATTTACCATCTTCTGATCCTGATAAACCCACCCTGGCAGTGATGCTGGGGATTATGGAGTGCCTGCCATGAAGAAAACGCTTTTTATTATTGCTGCGGTGTTGGGATTAAGTGCCTGTGCACCACAACAGCCTGTTCAGTCGGAAGATAGCAAACTCAAGCAAGCCTACAGCGCCTGTATGACAGCCAGCGAAGGTCAACCGGAAAGGCTGATCCCTTGCAAAGCGGTGCTGAATGTCTTGAAACAAGAAAAAGCACATCAAGCCTTTACTGACAAAGAAACGGTACGGGTATTGGATTACCAACGTTGCATTGATGCGGCTCATACTGGCAATGGCCAGGCTTATAACGAGCAATGTGGCAAGCTGTGGCAGGAAATTCGCAGCAATAACTCAGCCGCCAGCAGTACGAGTCTCAGTAATTAAACTATAAGTAATTAGGGCAATAGCCAATAACCATTACGGACGAGGTTAGTGATGAATAAATTTAGATTGAATGCATTGGCGGCGATAACCGCGACTTTTGGTTTGATGGGGTATGCACAAGCGGATGCCACCCATCAGCAGACTGTTGACCAGCTCAGTGCATTAAACGTTAACTATAAACTGTTAGATAACCGCGCTGCTGAAAATGGTGTGGATTGTGCCAAGCTGGGGGCTGATTGGGCATCTTGTAATAAGTTAGTTATTACTCTGACCAATACGGGAGATGAAATCAAAGGCCAGGATTGGGCTATTTACTTCCACAGCATCCGCCAAATCCTGACGGTAGATAACAGCCAGTTTAAAATTACTCACCTAACCGGTGACCTGCATAAGATTGAACCCACGGCCAAATTTACGGGTTTCCCTGCCAATCAGGCCGTTGAAATCCCCATCACCGGTGAGTACTGGCAGTTGTTTGACACTGATTTTATGCCTCGCTGGTACGCTACTTCTGGCGATGCCAAGCCAAAAATCCTGAAAAATACCGATACTGAAGATATTAGTGAATATCTGACACCGTTTACTGACTCGCAGTGGAAGCGCACCAAAGACGACAATAACGTGCTGATGACGCCAGAATCACGTTTCCTCAAAAATGAAACGGTAAAAACGTTATCGGCGGCTAACTTGCGTGGGCAAATTATCCCGACGCCAATGGACGTTAAGGTTTATCAACAAGATATCGATTTGAGTAACGGTGTGGCACTGGATCTGAGCGCGTTACCAAAACCGGCTGCCAAGGCGGTACAGCAGCGCTTTGAGTTACTCGGGCTGAAGATGAACGCGGCGGGTTACCCAATAAAAACAGGGGTTCAACCTACCGTTTTTAAAGGTGATTTAGCTGTTTCTGGTGCTTATGAGCTGAATATTGGCGAGCAAGGCACGCAGGTGATTGGTTTTGATCCAACCGGCGTATTCTATGGTCTGCAATCAATTCTCTCGCTGGTCCCAACTGACGGTACTAAGAACATTGCTACTCTTGAGGCGAAAGATGCGCCACGCTTTGAATACCGTGGTGTTTTCCTCGATGTGGGCCGTAACTTCAAAACCAAAGATGCAGTGCTGCGCCTGCTTGATCAGATGGCAGCTTATAAGCTGAACAAATTCCACTTCCATCTGAGTGATGATGAAGGCTGGCGTATTGAAATCCCAGGCTTGCCGGAACTGACGGATGTCGGTGGTAAGCGTTGCCATGACTTGACCGAAAATGCCTGTCTGTTGCCACAACTGGGTTCTGGCCCGGATAGCAATAATCTGGGCAGTGGTCATTTTACCCGTGACGATTATATTGAGATCTTGCAATACGCTAAGGCGCGCCAGATTGATGTCATTCCTGAGATTGATATGCCAGCACATGCCCGTGCAGCGGTGGTTTCGATGGAAGCGCGCTACAACAATCTGATGAAGCAGGGTAAGGAAAAAGAAGCCAACGAATTCCGCTTGGTTGACCCGACGGATGACTCTAATACTACCTCGGTGCAGTTCTATGAGCGCAAAAGCTATCTGAATCCATGTCTGGACTCGTCCAAACGCTTTGTCGATAAAGTGATTGGCGAAATGGCTCAGATGCATAAAGACGCGGGAATGCCGCTGACTACCTGGCACTTTGGCGGTGATGAAGCGAAAAACATTCGTCTGGGGGCGGGGTTCCAGGACAAAAGTGGCCCAATCGAACCAGGTAAGGGCATTATCGATAAGAGTATTGAAGATAAGCCGTGGGCCAAGTCTCAGGTCTGTCAGGACATGGTCAAGCAAGGCAAGATTCAGGATGTTGAGCACCTTTCCAGCTACTTCGCTATTGAAGTCAGCAAGATGGTCAATGCTCACGGTATCGAGAAGATGCAAGCCTGGCAGGATGGTTTGAAAGACGCGAAAGATGCCAAAGCGTTTGCGACCAAACGTGTTGGCGTCAACTTCTGGGATACCCTCTACTGGGGTGGGGCTGATTCTATCAATGATTGGGCCAATAAAGGCTATGAAGTTGTAGCTTCCAATCCGGATTATGTCTATTTCGATATGCCATATGAAGTTAATCCGAATGAACGCGGCTACTACTGGGCAACGCGCTTCACTGATGAGGCTAAGGTCTTTAGTTTCGCTCCCAATAACATGCCGCAAAACGCTGAAACCTCCGTGGATCGCGACGGCAATCACTTTAGCGCGAAGAGCGATAAAGCGTGGCCGGGTGTACAGGGTATCTCTGGTCAGTCATGGAATGAAACCGTCCGTACTGATGAGCAGATGGAATACATGATCTTCCCACGGGTGTTGCCATTGGCTGAGCGTGCCTGGCATCGCGCATCATGGGAGCAGACTTATCAAGCGGGTCGCGAGTATAAAGGTGGCGAAACGCACTGGGTGGATACTAAAGCATTGGACAGTGACTGGCAGCGTTTTGCCAATATCATGGGCCAGCGCGAACTGGCAAAACTGGATAAAGCGGGTGTGTCATATCGCTTGCCGGTTCCGGGAGCGCGGATTGTTACCGGGCTGTTGGAAGCCAATATCTCTCTGCCTGGCTTGATTATCGAGTATTCAACTGATGGTGGTAAGCAGTGGCAGAAGTATGATGTCAACGCGCAGCCTAAGGTCAGTGGTGAGGTGTTGATCCGCTCGACCAGCCCGGATGGCAAACGCAGTAGCCGCGTTGAACCGGTTAAAGTTTGATGCTTTATAAGTGCTGTGTCTGATGTACCTCCTGTTTGATTTATTTGTAGCTCAACGAATTGTCGATTAAATGAAGTTGAGTTGATAGCTTTCCCCCGGCGAGTCCGGGGTTTTTTTTGCGTTAAATTTATGCAGGTCGCAAGGTCTATACCCAAAGTCATTGCAGGTAGGCCGCCAGCGAATAACAAATTGGTTATAAACTATTTTGAACAGCACTTGCGCTGGTTCATAGGATGAATGAGAGTAACTAAGGGAGAAGGGTATAAATAAGAATGACCACCTGACTCCCCACCGAGCTAATCTCGGGTTACATGCGGGAAAGGCGGCCATATTGCGGGTTATATATTTCAGCAGTGCTTAAAAATCTTTATAAGTTAACGCGATAAAACAGCATTATCTTTTGTCGTGAGCTGACTCATTTTCACGGCAATCACCGGATTCACAGTGGCCGTACAGATACAGACTGTGATTGGTCAGTTTGATACCGTGTTGTTTAGCAATTTCACGTTGCAGCGATTCAATCGATTCATTGCTAAATTCGATCACTTTGCCGCAATCCAGACAGATAAGGTGATCATGGTGATGTTGTTGCGTCAGCTCAAAGACTGATTTGCCGCCTTCGAAGTTATGGCGGGTAACAATACCGGCATCATCAAACTGATTCAGCACACGGTAAACCGTTGCCAAACCAATCTCTTCTCCGATATCGATCAGCTTTTTATAAAGATCTTCCGCGCTGACGTGATGGCACGCTGGGTTTTGCAACACTTCCAGAATTTTGAGCCGGGGCAGTGTTACTTTAAGGCCTGCGTTTTTTAAGGCTTTGTTGTTGTCAGTCATGCGGATTCAGTCCTATTACTATCGATTCAAATTAAGGCTGTTCAGCCTATGACATCCGTGGCGCAATATTCTCAATTGCGTCTCATTATAGAACTGCTAGCCCCAAATGAAAACCGTGGTTGTTAACAAAGTTATAATTGCACACTTTGTAAGATTAATCATGCAGTGTGTTGAGGAATGGGGATAACACATCATTCAAGTGTACAGTGGCTACAAATAAAGTTACAAATTTGTAGCCGTTTATTTTCATTTTACACCGATGATGGTGCGGATTTGTGGGCCGCTTAACAGAGCAAATTTACCCGGCAGACATAGCCACACATGTTTGGTGGGCTATTCAGGGCGAAAGAGATTATTTTACGCGAAGCAAGCGTGCTTAAAAGAGGGCGGAAACGCCTGATTGTATATAAAAGATACCATCACAGCGTTTCCGATATACCAAATTAACCGACGATCTCGGCCAAATTCAGTTCTTCACTGATCTGTTTTACCCAAGCGTGAACACGTTCATTGGTCAACTCTGGCTGACGGTCTTCATCGATTGCCAGACCAATAAAGTGGTCGTCATCAGCCAGGCCTTTAGAGGCTTCAAAATGGTAGCCTGCGGTTGGCCAGTGACCGACGATAGCAGCACCACGCGGTTCGATGATATCGCGCACTGTCCCCATCGCATCACAGAAATACTCGGCGTAATCTTCCTGATCACCGCAACCGAACAATGCTACCAGCTTGCCGTTGAAATCGATCTCTTCCAGGGTTGGGAAGAAATCATCCCAGTCACACTGCGCTTCACCGTAATACCAGGTTGGAATACCGATCAGCAGAATATCGAAGCCTTCTAAATCTTCTTTACTGCTTTTGGCAATGTCATGAACCTCAGCAACCTCTTTGCCCAGTTGCTTTTGGATCATCTTGGCAATGTTTTCAGTATTGCCAGTATCGCTGCCAAAGAAAATGCCTACAGTTGCCATATAACTTAATACCTTTTAAATTCAAATAGTTATGCTGATTTTTGAGCGTTATGCCCAATAATATAGCACATTTCGATAGGGCAACATAATGCCAGAAAACAGCATCAGGCTGATATCAAGTTTATGCGATATTAAATTTTCGCGAGTCACTCAACCTTACAACGCCGTTGCCGATAACCGTTGTGTAGCCGAATGGTTGCAATTTGCGGTGCCAGGGGAAATTCGTCAGATGAAAGTCTGCCGGTAAAGGAGCTATCGTTAGCTGTATGGACGTACTTTACTGCTTTTCGGTCATCAAATAACACCAGAGTCTCTAACGGCAATCATCCGTTATATAAGGGGAACGCACATGCAGTTTTTAAAAAATATTAGCATCAGGGTGGCTTTACTTTGGGTTCTTGGCATATTTTGCCTGCTCTGGGGCGGCGTATCAGCTTATACATTGCTATCACTGAATCAATTAACACAATCATCCAATGCGAACAGTGTGTTGGTAGAAAACATGAATTTGGTGAATCAGGGAACCGATCAGTATTTCCGTATGGTGACACGGCTTGCCCGCTCAGTGGATTATCGCCAAAACGGTAATATCGCGGATGCAGACAAAGAACTGAAATCATCGAATGTCGCCCTGGAGAATTTGAAAAAAAAACTGGCAGAGTTTAAAGCTGTCGACCATGCACAAATTGATCCTGTACTAGTCACTGGGGTTATTGATGGATGGAGCGGATTAATTGAGCAGGGTGTTACCCCGCTTTATCAGGCCGCGATGGATAACAATAGTGCCGCGTATCAAGAATTGGCCAAGAAAACCGTGCCTGCCTTGAGCCGCCAATATGGTTCCGTGGCAGAAAGCTTTAATCAGTCGGCATCAAAAGCTATCGGGGTGGCTAAAGAACAATTCTCACATCTGACAAAAGTGAGTAGCGTCACGCTTATCTCTGCTTTGGTTGCTGGCTTGTTGATTTTATTAGCGACGGATCGTTATCTGGTGGCGAACCTGGTGCGCCCGTTGGATGAGATCCGCGAGCATTTCCGGGTGATTGCTTCCGGTCAGCTTGGTCAGCCTATCACCGATTTTGGTCGAAACTGTGTTGGGCGGTTATTTCCGCTTTTGCGCGATGTACAAACCAGTCTGGTGAACACGGTTCAGACGATTCGTAGCAGTACCGACGGTATTTATCACGGTGCCGCTGAGATTTCAGCCGGTAATACTGATTTGTCATCCCGCACCGAACAGCAAGCGGCGGCATTGGAAGAGACGGCAGCGAGTATGGAGCAGCTCACCGCGACCGTAAAACACAATGCGGATAACGCACATCATGCCAGCCAACTTGCAGCGAGTGCCTCTGCGACGGCGAAAAAGGGCGGGTTGCTGGTGGCGGATGTGGTTAACACCATGAATGAGATTTCTGCCAGTTCACGAAAAATAGCTGACATAACTACTGTCATTAACAGCATTGCTTTTCAAACTAACATTCTGGCGCTGAATGCGGCAGTGGAGGCGGCAAGAGCGGGCGAACAGGGCCGTGGTTTTGCCGTGGTAGCCAGTGAAGTGCGTAACCTGGCCCAACGCAGCGCGCAAGCGGCGAAGGAGATTGATGGCTTGATCAATGAGTCGGTCAACCGTGTCAGCAGTGGTTCGGCGTTGGTGGAAAGTGCGGGAGTTACGATGGATGAAATTGTCCGTTCGATTACTAATGTGACTGATTTAATGGGGGAAATAGCCTCGGCTTCTGATGAGCAAAGTAAAGGTATCAGTCAGGTCGGGCAGGCGGTGGCTGAAATGGACAGCGTGACGCAGCAAAATGCTGCGCTGGTACAGGAGGCTTCGCGCGCAGCCGCCTCATTGGAAGAACAGGCAACACAATTGAATCGGGCGGTGGCGGTATTCAAATTACACCTGGATGACGAGCGGGTTAAACCGGCAATGAAGCCTCGGGCGCATCCCACAGCGATGGCACCTGTCACTAAGGTAGACAACAACGCCAATTGGGAAACTTTCTAAGCAACGGTGAGGATATTGGCGTGGCGTAATGACTTACGCCACGCCGTCATGGTAACCGGTAGGGTTAAAACCCTTCATGAGAGTGATCATGCGCTAATTGAGCCAGTAACATCTGTTCAATTAGCTCACTACGGCTGATGTTACGCAGCTCTGCAAGACTATTGAGAGCATCGACTGCATCGGCATTAATCTTCAGTTCCACGCGTCGTAAGCCACGGACTTTATCGCGTTGCAGTTGATTTCGCTTATTAATTCTAAGCTGTTCATCACGGGATAATGGGTTTGTTTTCGGTCGCCCCGGACGGCGTTCATCTGCGAACAGATCCAGCGTCGTGCGATCCGTTTGTTCTTTTGCCATAGGTAGCGTTACTACAAGGGATTTACATCAGAAAGCGTAACGGAGCCTTGTCTGACGATTCGGTTAACACGTATCAGGTTGAGAGCATAGATAGAGCGCATTTAATAACCTATATATCGCAGCCTGAATTTGCATTTGCACCGGTTATAGCCTGAGAACAGCGACCATACACCGCGGCAAAATTATAGCGCGCCATAATACCCCAGCCAAGCGAGCAACGACAATGCTTTACTGTGATTAGATTGGGCTAATTCATTCTTTTTTGCACAATTTTTCCACAGGAAATACATTTCTTTTCCCCAGGGTATGATTTTTAATCAACATCCGGGTGCGCAACATTATTCTGCATCGATAAAGCGGTGGATGGCCCGTAACACCGAGTCCGGTTTTTCTGCGTGGACCCAATGGCCGGTTCCTGCTACCACATGCGCTTTAGCTTGCGGGAACTGACGGGCAATATCATCACGATAGCTGTCCTGAACATAGGGGGATAACTCGCCGCGAATAAACAAAATGGGGTGGGGCCATGCAGGTACTGGTTGCCAACCAACAATATTCTCATATTGATCCCATAGCGCAGATACATTAAAGCGCCATTCGCCGCCTTGAAATGATTTCAGTAAGAACTGAATAACGCCTTCTTCTTTTATAAACTCACGCATCAGTTGGGCCGCTTCCTGACGTTGAGTTACCCCTGCTGCGTTGACTGCATTCAGTGCGGCAAAAATCTGATCATGACGGCGTACCGGATAATTGACCGGGGCGATATCGATGACAACTAATTTATCGATTCTATCCGGAGCCAGTGCGGTCATCGCCATCGCGACTTTTCCGCCCATCGAGTGGCCGATAATTATGGCCTTTTCTATTTCAAGCTGATCCAGCAATTCCAATACATCTTGCGCCATTTCCGGGTAATTCACTTGTGGCGAGCGAGGCGATAACCCGTGGTCGCGCAAATCAACCTGAATCACATTATGGTCTTTATGGAGGTCGCGAGCCAAAACCCCCAAGTTATCAAGATTACCAAATAACCCGTGGATCAGGATGATGGGCAGGGCGGGCGTAGGAGAAAGTGCATTTTGTAAGCGGAAGTTTAATTTCATGGCGAAGTTCATACTGAGAGATATTGTGGTTAGGGTATCATGACTGAGCTTAGGTGTGCTGCTATACGATTATTCGCCTTATCATCAAGTTCATGTGGATTATTGCATCATTGTAGGCGAGGGCGGGGGATTTATCCCGATAAGCCATGATAAAGGTACTCGTCAGCACGCTTTGACTTTATAATCCTTAGATATGCATAAGAAAGTAGAAACCGTACTGGATAAAGATGAAAACTATTGAACTCGACGAAGAACTTTATCGCTATATTGCCAGCCATACGCAACACATTGGTGAGAGCGCGTCCGACATTTTACGGCGTATGTTGAAGTTTACCCTAGGCCAGATGGCAGCCAACGTGCCTGCCAGTAATACTACGGTAGCAAAAGTCGCTACCGCTCCCGTGCCGAAGGATAGGGTTCGTGCGGTACGTGAATTACTGCTGTCCGATGAATATGCGGAGCAAAGCAGGTCAGTTAACCGCTTTATGTTGGTGCTATCAACACTGTACTTGCTGGATGCACAGGCATTTACGGAGGCGACTGAATCATTACATGGCCGCACCCGGGTCTATTTTGCCGGTGATCAGCAAACATTATTGCAAAACGGGACACACACCAAACCTAAGCATGTGGCAGGTACGCCATATTGGGTTATCACCAATACCAATACCGAGCGTAAACGCAGTATGGTGCAACATATCATGCTGGCTATGCAGTTCCCGCCGGATTTGACTGACAAAGTGTGCGGGACTATTTGATCTACAGGAATGTCTGACTTCATTGAAACCATCTTTCCCGCTGGGCACAGAGCTGTCCTGCTATGAAAGTGAAAGCCTATAGGGAGTAGTGACTGTGGCCAATCATCCTCGAGCCGGGCAACCTGCTCAGCAAAGCGATTTGATTAATGTTGCCCAACTGACGTCGCAATATTATGTATTGCAACCCGATGCTAAAAACTCGGCCCATGCGGTCAAATTTGGTACCTCTGGGCACCGTGGTAGTTCAGTGCGCCACAGTTTCAATGAGGCTCATATTCTGGCTATCGCGCAGGCGATCGCAGAAGTTCGTCACCAACACGGCATTACCGGCCCGTGTTATGTGGGTAAAGATACCCATGCTTTGTCTGAACCGGCCTTTATCTCGGTGCTGGAAGTGCTGACGGCGAACGGCGTGGATGTGGTGGTGCAGGAAGATAATGGTTTCACCCCGACACCGGCTATCTCTCATGCCATCCTTTGCTATAACGCGCAGGGTAAAGGTAAAGCCCTGGCTGACGGCATAGTTATCACGCCGTCGCACAACCCACCAGAAGACGGTGGCATCAAATATAATCCACCGAATGGCGGCCCGGCTGACACCCATTTAACCTCGGTAATTGAAAAGCGTGCGAACGAGTTAATCAGTGCAGGCTTAGCTGATGTCAAACGCCAGACCCTGGATAACGCACGGAACTCGGGCTATTTTCATGCACAGGATTTGATTACACCGTATGTTGCGGGGTTGGCCGATGTGGTGGATATCCCGGCTATTCAAGCTGCCGGTTTGAAATTAGGTGTCGATCCGCTCGGGGGTTCTGGTATTGCTTACTGGCAACGCATTGGCGAGCATTATAAATTGGATCTGACGCTGGTTAATGATTCCGTCGATCAGACATTCCGCTTTATGCATCTCGATCATGATGGCGTGATCCGCATGGATTGCTCGTCAGAATCAGCGATGGCAGGTTTGTTGGCGCTGCGTGATAAGTTTGATTTAGCCTTTGCCAATGATCCGGACTACGATCGCCACGGTATCGTCACGCCAGCGGGTTTGATGAATCCGAATCATTATCTTGCGGTAGCCATCAATTATCTGTTCCGGCATCGTCCGCAATGGGGAACTAATGTCGCAGTAGGTAAAACACTGGTTTCCAGTGCGATGATTGACCGCGTGGTGGCTGATTTAGGCCGTAAGCTGGTGGAAGTGCCGGTTGGTTTTAAGTGGTTTGTCGGGGGTCTGCATGATGGCAGTTTTGGTTTTGGCGGTGAAGAGAGCGCGGGGGCATCTTTCCTGCGCTTTAACGGCAAGCCGTGGTCTACGGATAAAGACGGCATCATTATGTGCCTACTGGCGGCGGAAATTACGGCGGTGACGGGCAGAAATCCACAGCAGCACTACGATGATTTAGCCAAGCGCTTTGGCGCACCAAGCTACAACCGTATTCAGGCTCCGGCAACGCAAGCACAGAAAAATGCGCTGTCTAAGCTGTCGCCAGAAATGGTGCAGGCCAGCACGCTGGCGGGTGACCCCATTACTGCGCGTTTGACGGCGGCTCCGGGTAATGGTGCTTCCATTGGCGGCCTGAAAGTGATGACGGCTAACGGCTGGTTTGCCGCCCGCCCATCAGGTACCGAAGAGGCTTATAAAATCTACTGTGAAAGCTTCCTGGGGGCAGAACATCGCGAAAAGATAGAACAGGAAGCGGTCGATATTGTCAGTGACGTTCTGGCGGGCGCTAAATAACAGCCTTAAGAATATCGGGCCAGAATCAGGTGACAGACTGCTAGTCGTTTGATTCTGGTATTCGCAGTGCCAAGGCGCTCATTTTGTGCTGTTAAGCATCTATCACCCTAACGCCACCAGTAATGCTCCGGCGGTAATCAGTGCGACACCGGCTCCTGCCACAAGTGAAATCTTTTCACCAAACAGAATAACGGCCAGAATCACCGCAAAAACCACACTGAGTTTGTCAATGGGCGCGACTTGCGAGACATTGCCATGCTTGATAGCCATAAAGTAGAACAACCAGGACAACGCACCCGCCACACCACTTAGCACGATAAACAAGAGCGCTTTTTTATCTGCCAATATTGTGCCAACCAGATTAAATTTACCCTGCACGACGACCACTCCGACTAAAAATAGTGCCATCACAACAGCGCGAACCGCAGTGGCGGTATTGGCATCCAAATTCTGTAAGCCGATTTTACCGAATATTGCGACCAGGGAGGCGGTGAGGGCAGACAGCAGGGCGTAAATTAACCAAGTGCTCATGAATAATAAGACCTATTAGCATTTAAAAACATGATGCTACGCCGCTGAACGCTATTTTCCTAGTCTCAAGGTGAAATTTGATGGTGTACAATCTGTTATGGCATAAAACGATAGCCGACGCCGGTTTCAGTCAGCAGGTGTTTAGGGCGAGTGGGGTCCGTTTCTAATTTCTGGCGTAAATGCCCCATATAAATGCGCAGATAGTGGCTGTGCTCGACATAATTTGGCCCCCAAACCTGATTCAAAAGCTGGCGTTGGGTAATCACTTTACCCGCATTAGCCAAGAGTGCTGAAAGTAGCCGAAATTCAATCGGTGTCAGATGCAGATCAACACCCGCACGGGTAACCTGCCGGTTAATCAAATCGACACTGATATCGGAAAAATCGACCCGTGGGCTTTCCAGGCTACCACCACTGTGGCGGCGTAAAGCCACTCGTACTCGTGCCAGCAATTCACTGATGCCAAAGGGCTTGCTCAGATAGTCATCGGCACCGGCATCCAATGCAGCCACTTTGTCTTCTTCGCTGTTACGGGCCGATAGCACAATAATGGGGATCGCGCTCCACTGGCGCAGGTCTTGAATGTATGTCAGCCCATCGCCGTCCGGTAATCCCAAATCCAGAATAATCAGATCCGGTTTACGGGTACCCGCTTCAATTAAACCCCGTTGCAGAGTATCACTCTCAAATACCCGCCAACCCTCACTCTCCAGCGCAATACGAACAAAGCGGCGGATCTCTTTTTCATCTTCTACGATCAGGATGTTAGTCGGGGATATAGTCATTTCTCCTCTTACCGGTCATACTTTGAGCTGCTTGTGCATTGGCTGCTTTCGTTAACCCCGGTCACTGACTTATGTAAGCTCCCGAGGATTTACTCAATTGCCGCCTTCCTGCAACTCGAATTATTTAGGGTATATCACTTTTCAGTATCAATGTTTTCACCATCAATATCCGGCGCTTTTTCTAGTGGTAGCGTAAAGCGGAAACTCGCACCACCATCTTGGCTCTTTTCAACCCAGATACGCCCACCGTGTACATCAATAATGGCACGACAAATGGCTAAACCCAAGCCCACTCCCGGAATTGCTGACTCTTTGTTACCACGAGAGAATTTGTCAAAAATCAGATTCTCTTGCCCAGCGGTGACTCCGGGGCCATTATCCCACACTTCTACATTTAGCCACTCCCCTTGCACAATGGCCCGAATACCCAGTGAGGCGGCATTTCCCGCATATTTATGGGCATTTTCCAGCAAGTTGATAAACACCCGCTCCAGCAAACTGCCATCGCAATTGATTAGCACTATTTCGCCGGGTAATTCGACCTTAATCTGATGATAACTTAAGGTGGTTTCCAGCATGTGCAGTGCGCTGCCAACGATCTCTTCGAGCGATTGCCACTCTTTGCGCAGATTAAAACCACCGGACTGAATACGTGCCATATCGAGCAGGTTATTCACCAATCGAGTGGTACTTAATACCTGTTGGCGAATTTGGTTGGCTTGCGGAGCATGACGCGAACCTTCGGCTGCCAGATCCAGAGTCAGGATTTCTGCCTGACCGAACAGCACCGTTAGCGGAGTACGTAAATCGTGGGAAAGCGCTGCCAGTAGCGAGTTACGCAATTGCTCTCGCTCGGCATCCAGTTTGGCCAGTTCGGCACTGCGCGCCAAATGCAGCCTTTCCAAGGCGTTGGCAATCAGGCTGGTAAAGGTTTGCAACAAACGTTGCTGCTCCGGCACCATTAATTGGCGCAAGTTGGCCGGCTCTATCGCCAGTACACCAAAGGTCTGTTTGGAGGCACTAAGGGGCAGTAATTGATAGGGGACGCCGGGTAGAGTATCGGTGCCCGCACCGGCAGGTGCGCCCTTATCAAAACTCCAGCGGGCAATAGCTTCATCCACTGACAATATGCCCCCTTCATCGGTGGCAATTTGTTGTAAACTGCCATCCTCTTGCGGCAACAGCAGGCCGGTTTTAGCCTGAAAACTGCTGGAAAGAAAATGGCGGCTGGTTTTGGCAATATCCTCTGGGGTGAGCGCGCGGCTCAAACCTCGTGACATTTCATACAGATGCCTGGCCCGTTGCTCTCGATATCGGGCAATTCGTGCCTGATAACGCACGCCTGCCGTCAGATTACCCACCACAATACCGACAATCAGCATTACGCCGAAGGTCACCAGATATTGTACGTCGGTGACCGCTAACGACCAGTGTGGTTGGACAAAAAACAGGTCGAAACTGGCGACATTAATCACCGCTGCCAATACCGATGGCCAGCGGCCAAAGAACAGGGCAATAATCACCACTCCGAGCAGATAAACCATCACCAGGTTTGCCTGATCGAAACCGGGCATTAACCATTGCGATAATAAAGTTATCAAGGCGCACAGGCCGATGGCGGCCGCACAGCCGCGTAGCTGCATACGCCACTTTTCAGTGAACGTGCGCGAATCATTCTCTTTCACCACGTTGGTCGGGGTATCACCTTCCAGCGCGATAATTACCAAATCGAGATCCGGCCCTAACTTGCCCAAGCGGTCAGCAAAACTACCGCGCAGTTTCCAGCGTTGCTCGGCACGGCGGCCAATAATGATTTTGCCCAGATTGTGTTCACGGGCATAACGCAGCACCGCTCGCTCTTCACTGGGTTCTGATAACGTAGCTGTTTCCGCTCCTAACTCCTGTGCCAGTTTCAGTGTGCGTAAGATAGCGCGCCGCTTGGCTTCAGGCAGCCCATGCAACCGTGGGGTTTCCACATAAACCGCATGCCAGATACAACCTAAACGGGCGGCCAGACGGGCTGCGGTTCGAACCAGTTTTTCGTTACCGTTATTGTGGCCGATACACAGCAGAATGGCATCGCGTGTATGCCAGACACGTTCACGCCCTTGGTTGTCACGAAAAGCCCGCATCTGGTCATCAACCCGATCGGCGGTGCGGCGCAGTGCCAGCTCGCGCAGGGCAATGAGATTCCCTTTACGGAAGAAATGTTCGATGGCACGTTCAGCCTGGCCAGAGATATAGACTTTGCCTTCGCTCAGACGCTGGCGCAGGTCATCGGGAGGTAAATCGACCAATACCACTTCTGTGGCCTCATCGAACATATGATCGGGCACCGTTTCTCGTACCCGAATCCCGGTGACGCCACCGACCACATCATTGAGGCTTTCCAAATGTTGCACATTGACGGTCGTTAGCACGTCAATGCCGGCATCCAATAGCTCTTCGACGTCCTGCCAACGTTTGGGATGGCGCGAGCCGTGGGCGTTGCTGTGGGCCAGTTCATCCATCAGGATCAGCGCCGGACGGCGAGCCAGCGCGGCATCTAAATCAAACTCACGTACCTGACGGTTGCGGTGGTGGATGCGTTTTAGAGGTAGAACCGCCAGCCCTTCCAGTAACGCCGCGGTTTCACTGCGCCCGTGAGTTTCCACCACGCCAGCCAGCACATCTAACCCCTGCGCACGTAAACGCTGAGCTTCTTGTAGCATGGCGTAGGTTTTGCCCACTCCCGCACAGGCCCCAAAGAAGACTTTCAGTCGCCCGCGCGGCTTTTCATTCGCCACCGCGAGCAGGCTGTCGGGGTCCGGACGGGTTGGTTCTGCTTCCACCATCATATTTCCTTATTATTTCATCGGGTTGGCGGGTACTTTGACCTGGCTTTGGGCATCCAGCGCCATATTCAGATTCAGCACATTGACGACGGATTCACCGAAGAAATTAGGTGTCGCTTTTTGTACATTATCATCAATCAATTGCTTAACCTCAGACAACGGCATCTGGCGTACCGTTGCTATGCGCGGTGCCTGATAGTAAGCCGCTTCCAGCGAAATCTGTGGATCTAAACCACTACCAGAAGCGGTGACTAAATCAACCGGAACCGGGCCGGTTTGGGTGGGATTGGCCTGATGCAGGGCTTTAACACGTTCACTAATGGCTTGATCCAGTGCCGGGTTACTGATAGCCAGATTGCTGCCGCCAGAAGCCATTGGATTATAAGGCATATCCGCTGTTACCGACGGGCGACCAGCAAAATAACCCGGTTGGGTAAAGTTCTGACCCAGCAATGAGGAGCCAACCACCTCATCACCCAGCATCACCAATGAACCGCTAGCTTGATGTGAGAACATCAATTTTGCCAAACCGGTGGTCAGCAGAGGATAAGCTATCCCGGTAATCAGTGTCAGTAATATCAGTAAAACCAGTGAAGGTCGCAGGTATGACATTTTATTTGCCTCTTAAATAACGCTTAAACCGGCCACAACCATGTGCTGTGGCCCATTGCTGAACACTTGATTAGTGTGACTTCAACTCATCATCACGGCGCTTAGCACCAGATCGATCAGTTTTATCCCGACAAATGGCACCAGTAAGCCACCCAGCCCATAGATCCACAGGTTACGGCGTAAAAGGGCAGCCGCGCTCATCGCCTTGTAACTCACCCCTTTTAGCGCCAACGGGATCAGGAACACAATCACCAGTGCGTTAAAAATAACCGCCGACAGAATGGCTGACGCGGGTGAATGCAACTGCATGACGTTCAAGGCATTTAACTGCGGATAAGTCGCGGCGAATGCTGCCGGAATAATGGCAAAATATTTGGCGACGTCGTTGGCGATACTGAAGGTGGTTAGTGAGCCACGGGTCATCAGCATTTGCTTACCGATATGCACCACTTCAATCAACTTGGTCGGGTTGGAGTCCAAATCCACCATATTGCCCGCTTCTTTAGCCGCTTGCGTCCCCGAGTTCATCGCCACGGCAACATCCGCCTGCGCCAGTGCCGGAGCATCGTTGGTGCCATCACCGGTCATCGCCACCAATCTACCTTCTGCCTGATACTGGCGAATCAACGCCAGTTTAGCTTCGGGAGTGGCTTCGGCCAGAAAATCATCCACACCCGCTTCGGCCGCAATGGCGGCGGCGGTCAGGCGGTTATCACCGGTGATCATCACCGTTTTGATGCCCATTTTGCGCAGTTCGGCAAAACGTTCTTTAATACCGCCTTTCACGATATCCTTCAGTGCCACCACACCCAGCACACGCGGCCCTTCGGCCACCACCAATGGGGTACCACCGGTGCGTGCAACACTCTCGACTGCATCTTCAACTGCCCGTGGGAAATGGCCCTGATTGGACTCAACGTGACGGCGGATAGCATCTACCGCACCTTTGCGAATCATTCTGTCTTGTACATTCACCCCACTCATGCGGGTTTGCGCAGAGAAGGGCACAAAGGTGGCATTCAGGCTGTGCAAGTCACGCTCACGCAAATTAAAGCGCTGTTTAGCCAGCACCACGATGCTGCGGCCTTCAGGCGTTTCATCCGCTAACGAAGAGAGTTGCGCGGCATCTGCCAGTTGTTGCTCGGTGACTCCGGGAGCCGGTAAAAACTCAGACGCTTGACGGTTACCCAAGGTGATGGTGCCGGTTTTATCCAGTAGCAGCACATCGACATCACCGGCGGCTTCCACCGCGCGCCCGCTGGTAGCAATGACGTTAGCACCCAGCATCCGGCTCATCCCGGCCACCCCGATGGCGGACAGCAAGCCGCCGATGGTGGTGGGGATCAGGCAAACCAGCAGTGCGACCAATACCGTAATTGTCACCGGTAAACCGGCCTGATTAGCTTCCACACTAAACATCGAGAACGGATAGAGCGTAGCGGTTGCCAGCAAAAAGACGATAGTCAGTGCTATCAGCAGTATCGTCAGCGCCACTTCGTTAGGTGTTTTGCGCCGTTTGGCACCTTCCACCATCGCGATCATCCGGTCAAGGAAGGTTTCGCCGGGGTTAACGCTGCATTCTACCACCAGCCAGTCGGACAGCACCCGAGTGCCACCGGTAACGGAAGAGAAGTCACCGCCGGACTCACGGATAACCGGAGCCGATTCACCGGTAATAGCACTTTCATCAACCGATGCGCCGCCTTCCAGTACCTCGCCATCGCAGGGCACGGTGTCACCTGCTTCGATTAATACCAAATCACCTTTGCGTAGGTTGTCAGCAGAGACTTTCTCCTGAGGTGCATCGAAGCGGGCTTCAGACAATTTCTTGGCCCAACTGGTCTTTTTCACGCCACGCAGACTCTCGGCCTGCGCTTTACTGCGCCCCTCGGCCAGTGCTTCGGCAACGTTGGCGAACAGCACAGTAAACCACAACCACAGGGCAACATTGCCGGTAAACATGGCGCTACCGCTGGCCTGACCGCTCAAAATAGCCAGCCAGATAAGGGTGGTCAGCCAACTGCCCAGATACACCACGAACATCACCGGATTACGCCACTGGACGCGCGGGTCCAGCTTCTTCACGGCATCTATCAGCGCAGTGCGAACCAGTGCAGGTTCAAAAATCGCGCGTTGTTTGCGTGTCATAGTAATTCTCTCATCAATGTGCTAACCAAATTTGCAGGTGTTCAGCCACCGGGCCTAGCGCCAGTGCTGGGATAAAGGTCAATGCGCCTACCAGCAATACGGTACCAACCAGTAAACCGATAAACAGCGGCCCGGAGGTCGGTAGCGTGCCGTTACCCGCAGGTTGCCGTTTCTTCGCCACCAGTGAACTGGCAATGGCCAATACCGGTAGGATCACACCAAAGCGCCCGAGGAACATGGCGGCCGCCAGCAGCAGGTTATAAAACGGTGTATTGACGCTCAGGCCAGCAAAGGCACTACCGTTGTTATTGGCAGCAGATGAAAGGGCGTACAACACTTCGCTGAAACCGTGTGCGCCAGGGTTAAGAATTCCTGCTCGCCCGGCATCGGAGCACAGCGCCAGCGCGGTGCCCAGTAGCACGATGGTCGGGGTAACCAGGATGGCCAGTGCGGTCATTTTCATATCGAATACATCGATTTTCTTACCGAGATATTCAGGGGATCGGCCAATCATCAGACCGGCGATAAACACCGTCAGCAGGACGAACAACAGCATACCGTACAAGCCAGAACCGACGCCGCCGAACACCACTTCGCCAATTTGCATCAGCCACATCGGCACCATGCCACCCAGCGCGGTAAGGGAGTCATGCATCGAGTTGACCGCGCCACAGGATGCGGCCGTGGTCACTACGGCATAGATGCTGGTAGACAGGATGCCAAAGCGTGACTCCTTACCTTCCATATTGATATTACTGTTCGCGCCCAACTGCGTTAGATGTGGGTTACCGGCCAGTTCGGCGTACATCACCACCACCACTGCCACCACAAAAATCAGTGACATGGCCCAGATCAATGCATGGCCTTGACGGTTATCTCCCACCACTTGGCCAAAGGCAAAACACAGGGCGCAAGGGATCAGGAAAATGGCCAGCATCTGTACAAAGTTGCTGAATGCGGTTGGGTTTTCAAATGGGTGTGCGGAGTTAGCGCCAAAGAAGCCGCCGCCGTTGGTTCCCAGCACTTTTATCGCTTCCTGCGAGGCCACCGGCCCCATAGGTAGGGTTTGTTTCACCCCTTCCAGCGTGGTGATGTGCAGGTAGCTATCCAGATTTTGCAATACCCCCTGACTGACAAAAATCAGGGCGATGATCAGGGCTATTGGCAGCAAGACATATAAGGTAATGCGTACCAAATCCACCCAGGCATTACCCAAAGTGGCGGCGGAGTGGCGGGCAAAAGCGCGGATCAGGGCAAACGCCACGGCAATACCGGTGGCGGCTGACAAAAAGTTTTGCACGGTCAGCCCAGCCATTTGGCTCAGATAACTGAGGGTACTTTCGCCGCTGTAGGCTTGCCAGTTGGTATTTGTGACAAAGCTGACTGCAGTATTGAGTGCCAGATGCCACGACATCCCCGGCATATTTTCCGGGTTGAGTGGCAAAGAGCCTTGTGTCATCAGCAATACAAATAGCACTACAACGCCCATCAAGTTGAAACAGAGGATAGCCAGCGCATATTGCCAGCCATTCATCTCTTCATTTTTTACGCCGCTACAACGCCATACTCCGGCCTCAATTCTTTGTAATCCTGCAAAAGGTTCACCTTCGATTATTCGGGCTAAAAAGCTCCCCAGAGGGCGGGACAGCACCAATAGCACCAGCATGAAACTGGCGATAAGCAGAAATCCTGACGCTGCCATTTAAAAGTCCTCTGCGTTAAATAAGGCGTAAACCAGATAGCCCAGAAGCAGCAGGACCAACAACGCACCACAAACGATGCTGAAACTCACGATACACCTCCACAGGTCTGACTTTTGACAACCAAGTTGTTAGTCACAACAGCTTAGGGAGACGGGCGAAAAGTTCTTGATAAAAAAGGAGGGTGGGGTGTAAAAAAAGTATAAAAACGGTCAAAAAAATGACACAAACTGAGTGTAATTTAATCAGTTGACGTGTGGGTTATTTAACGGGATGCGTTAAATGCGCTTTCATGCGGTGAATATGTTTAGTTTGCCAGTAGGTAAACAATATGTGAACGAAATATAACCAGAGTTGGTTTTAAATTAACTCAAACGTAACAAAATTACAGGATTGGCCGTTTTAATCTGTTTTTTGTGTAAATTAGTGGTCGGATGAGTGGTAAAGTTTCAATCAATGCGGTAAAATTTTGTTCAGTTTCCAGATTTACTTATTTTACTTTCAGCGCCACGCGGTAAACCGGCCTTCCTTTATTTATCGGGCCAATTCACTACACGACGGCGTTTTAAAAGGAGGATCGTATGTCCATGTACAACGCATATCCATTACATCAGGTTCTCTTGCGCCGTAGCGCGGTGATCCTGCTGGGTTTATTGGCGCTGCCAGTGATGCTTTTCCGTAAAGATCGTGCCCGTTTTTACAGCTACCTGCACCGTGTCTGGGCGAAAACCAGTGATAAACCGGTGTGGTTGGCGCAATCTGAATCGGCGATTCAAGATTTTTACTAAGAGACATCAATCGATTTCATCGTGGTAAACACGCTGTAAAATAGATGGCCCGTGAGTTAGCACTCGCGGGCTTTTTTATTGCCCACGTAAATGTGTTTAGGTAAAGATATCAAGCAATACCGTAGTTCTCTGGCGACAACTGTTATGATGAAATAAATGATGTGATATTTATGGCAGTAAAAATTGGGGAGAACAGCATGTCAGGAACCCATCAGCCGATGCACAGTGCTGAATATGACCAGGTGCGCGATGAACTCGATGCGTTATGTGCCACTGGAATCACCCGTGGCAAATTAATGACTTTTCACAGCCGCTATAAATTGGTGCTGCTAGCGCATTCGCAGCCTGAATATAGAGAGATCGGCCCATTTATTGCGTCGATGGATAAGTGGCCTTCGCTGGCGGAGTTTACCGCTGAATATCGCCAGCGTTTACTTCACTTATTGTCTCATCAGCCGACACCCGCTAATCACACCAATGTGTTAATGCATGTGCAGGGCTATTTTCGGCCTTATCTCACGTCAGCTCAGCGTCAGGCTTTGGCGCAACTTATTGATCAATACCGTACAGGTGAGCTGCCCTTGAGTGTGCCGGTTGTGCAGATAAAATCATATCTTGCTGAATTTACTAATGATTATCTGTCTGAACAGCACTATTTTACTTTTTACTGCGCGCAAGGATAAGGTATGGCAACGCATCTGGTCTGGTTTCGTAATGACTTACGTATCACTGATAATCTGGCGCTGAATGCGGCGTGTCAGGACCCACAAGCAAGGGTCATTGCGCTGTTTATTGCCACGCCTAAGCAGTGGGCCGCACATGATATGGCACCGCGTCAGGCGGCATTTTTGCAGCAAAATCTGCAACTGTTGCAGAGTGCTCTCGCTGCGAAAAGCATAGCGCTGCATTATCATCAATGTGATGATTTTCAGGATGCAGTTATCTGGTTGGATAACTTCTGCCAGCAGCAACAGGTCGATGCACTATTTTATAATCAGCAGTATGAATTGAACGAACGGCGGCGGGATGAGGCATTGGCGGTGCGGCTCAACAGTGGAGCGAACGGTAGAAATATCACCTGCCACCGTTTTCATGACAGCTTATTATTGCCGCCAGGCAGCGTCCTGACCGGTAATAACGAAATGTATAAAGTGTTCACGCCATTTCGCCGCGCTTTTATCCAACGATTACTTATGAGCGATAACGCATGTGTTCCGGCACCGATGGCTCGCGATAACATGGCTGCCGCGACATCATTCCCCCCGCTCTTATTTGATTATCCGCAACAGCCGGTTGACCCTATTTTGTTCCCCGCCGGTGAAGACGCGGCACTGCAGCGTTTGCGCAGTTTCTGTCGTGAGCAGGTACAAGATTATCACCAGCAACGTGATTTCCCTGCGGTGTCAGGTACCAGTTGCCTGTCACCTTATCTGGCGCTCGGCGTTTTATCACCACGTCAGTGCTTTAACCGCTTGCGTGCGGAGTGCCCGGCCGGGCTGGAAAATCCAGACAGCGGCGCTTTCACCTGGCTTAATGAGCTTATCTGGCGTGAGTTCTATTGCCATTTGTTAGTGGCCTATCCGCGTTTATGCCAGCACCATCCCTTTATCGGCTGGACTGATGCAGTAATATGGAATCACTCGGAACTGCAATTAACCGCCTGGCAGCAGGGGCGCACAGGGTATCCTATTGTTGATGCCGCTATGCGGCAGTTGAATGAAACCGGTTGGATGCATAACCGCCTGCGGATGATCAGTGCCAGCTTTTTGGTTAAAGACTTATTGATCGACTGGCGTGAGGGTGAGCGCTATTTTATGGCGCAATTAATCGACGGCTCACTGGCCGCCAATAATGGTGGCTGGCAGTGGGCGGCTTCAACGGGTACTGATGCGGCTCCCTATTTTCGTATTTTTAATCCCACCACGCAGGGAGAGCGCTTTGATAAAGACGGCGCTTTTATTCGCCGTTGGCTGCCAGAACTGGCTGCGGTACCCGACAGTGATATCCATCAGCCGTGGCGTTGGGCCGATCGGCAACAACGGCATTTGGATTACCCACTGCCGCTGGTGGACCATAAGCTGGCCAGATTGGCTACACTGGCGGCATTTGAAACCGCTAAGCGGGATGTTCGTAAGGACCCCTAATCACAAGGAGCCGTCATGTTTTTGACCGATATTTCGACCAGACCTGCATTCTATCTTGATAAAATTGCGCGCAACGCCGTTAAAACGGGCCTGATTTTATCGTTTAGTGTTTATAGTTCGCTGTCTGCTGCGGGTTTTGAGGTGGTGGCGCTTGGCGTGGATGGTGGTGTTAGCGATAGCAATTTGACCTCTTATCTGATTCGTGATGACAGCCAACCGGTCTATTTAGCGCTGGATGCAGGCTCTCTCTTGCCGGGCATTGCCAAAGCATTAGATAAAGGCAATTTCTCTGATGTGACCGAGGAAAAGGCGGCTCCATTGACTCGGCAGGGCTATATCTTTCGCCAAAGTATTAACAGCTATTTTATCAGTCATGCCCATCTTGACCATGTTTCCGGTCTGATTATCGGCTCACCGCAAGACAGCAAAAAGACCATTTATGGCTCCGCTGATACCATTGACGTGTTGCGCAACTACTATTTTAACTGGCGTGTCTGGCCGAACTTTACGGACAGTGGTAGTGGTGTCCGGCTGGGAACCTACCGTATGCAAATGGTGCGTCCTAATCAGCCCTTGAGCCTGGGGCTAACGCGTTTGACCGGTGAGATGTATCCACTGAGTCACGATAAATCGCCATCTTCTATGTTGCTGATCAGTAACAATAATCAGTCCTTTGCCTATTTTGGCGATACCGGCCCGGATGAGATAGAAAAGTCAAAACATCTGGATGCGGTGTGGCGCAAACTCGCTGAAAAGGTTAAACAGCAGCAATTAAAAGGGATGATTATTGAAGTTTCTTATCCAAATGAGGTGGCTACTGGCAAGCTCTATGGCCATATGACGCCTAAATGGCTATTGAAGGAACTGAAAAGCCTGGAGAAATACAGTGGTGAAGGTCAGCCATTAAAAGGATTGCCGGTGGTGATCAGCCATATAAAACCGTCATTTAAGCAGGGCCAGGATGTGCGTAAAGTGATTGCGGATGAGTTAGCGCAAGGTAATGATATGGGGGTTAACTTTATCCTGATGGAACAAGGCGATAGCCAGAAATTCTAAATATTCCCTTCATACTTGAAGTCGCAGGGGGGTTGTTCGTTTGCAGCTACCTGCACCGCCAATGAGGTTGGGTATATATTTTAATGATATTGATTCAAGAACATCTATTAGTGAGGCTGATAAAATGCGCAATATAGAACTGGAAACCCTACTTAATAACCAACTGAATACTGTAGCTTTTCAAGACTATGCGCCCAATGGTTTGCAGGTTGAAGGGCGGGCAGAAGTAAAGCGTATTATCACCGGTGTGACGGCCAGTCAGGCACTATTAGATGCCGCAGTTGAGCAGCAGGCAGACGCTATTTTGGTTCATCACGGCTATTTCTGGAAAAACGAACCGGTAGTCGTGCGCGGTATGAAGCGTCATCGCCTAAAAACACTGTTAACTAACGATATCAATTTGTATGGTTACCATCTGCCACTGGATGCACACCCCGAATTGGGTAACAACGCACAACTGGCAAAATTACTCAATATTAAGGTGTTAGGCGAAATTGAACCGTTATTACCCTATGGTGAGTTTACTACGTCGTTAAATGCAGTGATTTTACGTGAGCGGCTGGAAAAATTATTGGAGCGGCCTGTTTTGCATTGTGATGATCAGGCACCCGCCGATATCCGACGAATTGCCTGGTGTACCGGCGGTGGGCAGGGATATATTCAGCAAGCCGCGGAGTTTGGTGTGGATGCATTTATCACCGGCGAAGTTTCTGAACAAACAATTCATATTGCCCGCGAGATGGGGGTGAATTTTTATGCGGCGGGGCATCATGCCACCGAGCGTTATGGCATCAAAGCACTGGGAGAATGGCTGGCTGCACAACATCAATTAGAGGTTATTTTTATCGATATACCTAATCCAGCCTGACACCATGCGATATGCACCGGTAATCAGTATCGGTGCATAATTTTCTTCTGATATCTCCCTCTCAAAACAACATTAAGACCTATATAAAACAAGGTTTTATCCTCTCTCTGGCTATTTGAAATTATCATCTGGCGGTGCTTGGGAGATAAAACGGCAGTTTTTAAGCATATCTTCCCGCTTTACTCTGATTCTAAATAAGAAAAAAATCGTATTTATCTTCCTGTCATGGTCGAAAAACGCTAAAAAGAAGTATTTATAGGGATTAATATTGACCTTTTTATCAGGTTTAGTGATTGCTCGCGGCTATTGGATAATTCAGTTCTATTGACAGTGACCAGACGCTAACGCATAAATATAAACTTATAACGAGTATTTATATAAAAAATGAAAACTAGAAATTAATCAGGGGGACGGGAGTGCAACGAGCGCGATGCTATTTACTGGGAGAAAGTGCGGTGGTTCTGGAGCTAGAGCCGCCGGTGACATTAGCAAGTCAGCAACGAATTTGGGGTTTGGCTGACAGGCTGATTCATCATCCCGATGTCGTTGAAGCGATTCCGGGAATGAACAATCTGACCCTGCTACTGACAGACCCACACAATACCGCACTGGATGCTATTGAACGGTTACAACGCTGGTGGGAAGAGAGTGAATCACTGGTGCCTGAATCACGCGATATCACTATTCCGGTGATTTATGGCGGTGAGGCAGGGCCGGATCTGGCTGAAGTGGCACGTCATACCGGTATGAGCGAACGTCAGGTGGTTGAGTGCCATGCGGGTGCGAGCTATATCGTCTATTTTCTCGGTTTTCAACCGGGATTTTCTTATCTGGGCGGGATGCCAGAACAGCTTGCCACACCTCGCCGTGGGGAACCTCGTTTAGTGGTAGCCCCCGGTTCTGTTGGCATTGGCGGCAGCCAAACCGGTATCTATCCACTGGCAACCCCAGGTGGCTGGCAACTGATTGGCCGTACTTCATTGGCCTTATTTAATCCGTTAGAGATGCCGCCAACCTTGCTACGACCTGGTGATAATGTGCGCTTTCTGCCTTTAAAGGAGGGCGTATGCTGAAGATTATTCGTTCAGGTATTTACACCACGGTACAAGATACTGGCCGTGGTGGTTTTCGTCGCTTAGGCATTAGTCAGGGCGGAGCACTTGATTTACCGGCGCTGAGTATGGCGAATATGCTGGTGGGTAATGATGCCGGTGCCGCTGGACTGGAAATCACGCTGGGGCAATTTACCGCTGAATTTACCCAACCGGGCTGGATTGCGGTTACTGGCGCGGGTTGTAATGCGATGCTCGATGATCAGTTGCTTTGGACGGGATGGCGTTATCCGGTCAAGCCGGGCCAGCAGTTGAAACTCAGTGTGCCGTATCGTGGGATGCGCAGTTATCTGGCGATTTCGGGTGGTATTGATGTGCCGGAAATGCTGGGCTCACGCAGCACTGACCTGAAAGCCGGTTTCGGTGGGTATCTGGGGCGGCTCATCAAAGAGGGCGATGTATTGCCATTGGGTAAGGCAACCCGTTTGCCGCGTGAATCAGTCGGTATTAAACAGTTGTTGTTTGGTAACCGCGTTAGAGCACTGCCGGGGCCGGAATATCATGAGTTTGATGATATCGCACAGGGGGTATTCTGGCGTGAGGCGTGGCAACTCAGCCCGCAAAGTAATCGGATGGGATATCGCCTGACCGGGCGTGAACTGGCCCGCACAACTGATCGTGAGATGTTGTCGCACGGCTTGTTACCCGGCGTGGTGCAGGTTCCTCATAATGGTCAGCCAATCGTATTAATGGCTGATGCGCAAACGACTGGTGGTTACCCGCGTATTGCCTGCGTGATCGAAGCTGATCTCTACCATTTAGCGCAACTTCGCCTTGGGGAATCGGTGCATTTTGTGCCTTGCACTGTAGAGGATGCGCTCCGTGCCAAGTCTGAACAGCAGCATTTCCTACAACAGATTGAGTGGGGTTTGCAGCCAGGGTTCGATGCGACGGAGGTTGAATGAAAATTGATTTAAATGCAGATTTAGGTGAGGGCTGCGCCAATGATCAGGCGCTGCTGCAAGTGGTGAGTTCCGCCAATATTGCTTGCGGTTTTCATGCCGGAGATGCGCAGATCATGCGTCAGTCGGTGCGTTGGGCCATTGAATATGGTGTCGCTATTGGCGCGCATCCGAGCTTCCCTGATCGGGAGAACTTTGGGCGCACCGCAATGCAACTTCCGCCCGAAACCGTCTATGCCCAAGTGATTTATCAACTGGGCGCGCTGGCCGCCATCGTCCACGCTGAAGGTGGCGTAATGCAACATGTTAAGCCACATGGCATGTTGTATAACCAGGCGGCGGTCGATCCGCTGCTGGCAGATGCGATTGCGCAGGCAGTAAGGGCGGTTGACCCATCGCTACGGCTAGTGGGGTTGGCGGGGAGCGAATTAATCCGAGCCGGTGAGCGAGCAGGTTTAGTGACCCGACAAGAAGTCTTTGCCGACCGCCGCTATCAAGCGGATGGCACCTTAGTGCCTCGTAGCCAGCCGGATGCGTTGATTGAAAGTGACGAGCTGGCCTTGTCACAAACCTTAGCGATGGTGATGCGTCATCAGGTTCAAGCCCGTGATGGCAGTTGGGTGGCAGTTCAGGCTGATACTGTCTGCGTACATGGTGATGGCGCACATGCATTGGCCTTTGCGCGCCGTTTACGCGGCAGTTTTCAGCAGGAAAATATCAGCGTTAGTGCGCAGTAATCGGGCTATAAAAATCATAACCGTCTGGCCCGGCGGAAGGCAGTTATCCATTAAATCGACTTCAGGACAGGAGAATCACCTTGGAACAAACGGTAAATCTTTGGCCGCTGATTGGGATCGCGGCGATCGTCATCGGGTTTTTACTGCGTATAAACGCAGTGTTGGTGGTAATTACCGCTGGCATTATCACCGGTGTCGCAGCGTTAATGCCAATAGCGACAATTTTGGAAAAACTGGGCGAAGGGTTCCTTAATACCCGCAACTTGCCACTGATCTTGTTACTGCCATTGGCGGTGATTGGCTTGTTAGAGCGGCATGGCTTAAAAGAGCGGGCGCAGGCGTGGATTTCGCAAATTAAGAGTGCCACGTCCGGGCGTTTACTGATTGTGTACCTATTTGTGCGCGAAGCCACAGCCGCGTTGGGCCTAACCAGCCTTGGTGGTCACCCGCAAATGGTGCGGCCATTACTGGCTCCGATGGCTGAAGGGGCGGCGGAAACCCGTTATGGAGAACTGCCGGAGAAAGTGCGTTATCGTCTGCGTGCGATGTCGGCCGCGACCGATAACGTCGGGCTGTTCTTTGGCGAAGATATTTTTGTCGCCTTTGGTGCGATCATCTTTATGCATAACTTTATGTTGGAATCGGGCGGTATTCAGACCGAACCGTTACACATTGCACTGTGGGGGATTCCGACCGCAATTTGTGCCTTCCTTATTCATGCTTATCGCTTACAACGTTTAGATAAGCATCTCGCCGCTGAATTGACGGCGCTGAATCAGTCGGCTCAGGCTGCCAAGGGAGACGCAAAATGATTTTCCAACAACAATACCTCTATTGGCTGGCCGGTGCGGTCTTACTGATCGTGGCCGTTATGTCTTTTCGCGATAAAGCCAATCCGCGTCGTATCACCACCGGGCTATTTTGGGGGTTGTACGGGCTGGTTTTTCTGGTGGGCGACTGGACTTATCGCCTGGCGAATACGCTGGCGGGGGAAGGGCCGGATGAGAAACGCATTCTGAATATTACCGTCGGCGTGGTGGTGGTCATTATGGCGCTGATTGCCGGTTTTGGTGGCGTTAAGCTGGGCAGCTACCATCAGCGTACCCCAGAGCAACGTGAGATTAGCGCCAAGCGCCTGGGTAACCGGTTGTTTATTCCTGCGTTGGCGATTCCTGTGGTCACCGTTATCGGTGTGCTGCTGTTTAATAATATTCCAGCACTGGATCAATGGCTGTTTGGCACGGGCAACCATGCCACATTGGTCACGTTGTTCTCGATGACGGTCGGCTGCGTGCTTGGCTTGCTGATTGCGGTGTTCCTAACCCACGAAACGGCAGCACAACCGGTACAGGAAGCACGCCGTCTGCTGGACTCTATCGGCTGGGCCTTTATCCTGCCGCAGATTTTAGCCACCCTTGGTCTGCTGTTTACCACCGCAGGCGTGGGCACTGCGATTGCGCATTTGACCCAGGAATATCTGGCGGTAGATCATCGTTTTATCGCCGTGGCGGTCTATGCTATCGGCATGGCACTGTTAACCATGATCATGGGTAATGCCTTTGCCGCTTTCCCTATCGTGACGGCCGGTATTGGTATCCCGATTCTGGTGTTACAACATGGCGGTAACCCGGCGGTGATGGCCGCTATCGGTATGTTCTCCGGCTATTGCGGAACATTGATGACACCAATGGCTGCTAACTTTAATATAGTTCCGGCGGCATTATTAGAGTTGCCGGACAAAAATGCGGTCATTAAAGCGCAGATTCCAACTGGGATTACCTTGCTGATTGTTAACGTATTTTTACTCTATTTCCTGATGTTTCTCTAGGAGCGGCGATGCGAAGCGTACTCATTACCGGGTTTGAGCCATTTGGCGGGGAGCGGGTTAATCCTTCCTGGGAAGTGGTGAAACAGCTAAATGATTTGATGTTGGGCGGGATCAGAGTGGTGGCTCGCCAGTTACCCTGTGCTTTTGGCGAGGCATTGGATGCGCTGAATAAGGCGATAGATGAAGTTCAACCGGTGCTAGTGCTAGCGATAGGTCAGGCGGGGGGGCGTGCTGATATCACTATTGAGCGCATCGCAATTAATATCGATGACGCGCGAATTCCAGATAATCTGGGTCAGCAGCCGGTAGATAAACCGATAGTGGCAGATGGCCCGGCGGCTTACTTTACTCGTTTACCGATCAAGGCGATGGTGCAGGGCATTCGTGACGCAGGAATTCCGGCCTCGGTGTCACAAACCGCAGGGACTTATGTCTGTAACCATGTGATGTACGGGCTATTACATCGGTTAAATCAGTTCAATAATGAGGTAAAGGGCGGTTTTATTCACATCCCTTATCTGCCGGAGCAGGCGGTTGATCACCCCGGTGCGCCGAGTATGTCAACATCATCGGTACTGATTGCGTTGGAGTTGTCTATCTCTATTGCTTTGCAAATTGAGCACGATTTGCACATTTCAGGTGGTGCAATTCACTGATTTACCAATAAAAAACGCCACCAGAAGGTGGCGTTGTCTGTTTTATCAGAACACTAAATTTGCTTATTTCTTCAACTGGCTCTTAAAATCACGCTTCGCATAACCGGTATAAAGTTGACGCGGACGGGCAATTTTTAGACCTTCCTCATGCATTTCATTCCAGTGAGCGATCCAGCCGATGGTACGGGCGATAGCAAAGATAACGGTAAACATTGACGATGGAATTCCTAATGCTTTCAGGATGATACCTGAATAGAAATCGACGTTTGGATACAGTTTTCTCTCAATGAAGTATGGGTCGTTCAGCGCAATATGCTCCAACTCCATCGCCACTTTCAACAGGTCGTCTTCCAGCTTTAATTCCTTCAAAACGGCATGACAGGTATCGCGCATCACCGTGGCGCGTGGATCGTAGTTTTTATACACACGGTGACCAAAGCCCATCAGACGGAACGCGTCATTCTTATCTTTGGCACGGCGGATAAATTCAGGGATGTGCTCAACGGTTTTAATCTCTTCTAGCATCTTCAGGCAGGCTTCGTTCGCGCCGCCATGAGCTGGCCCCCACAGGGATGCAATACCTGCGGCAATACAAGCAAATGGGTTAGCACCCGATGAGCCGGCGGTACGCACAGTCGAGGTGGATGCGTTCTGTTCGTGGTCGGCATGTAGGATGAAAATACGATCCATCGCAAGTTCTAACACCGGGTTAATTTTATATTCTTCACATGGGGTTGAGAACATCATATTCAGGAAATTGCCGGCGTAAGACAGGTCATTGCGCGGATAAACAAACGGCTGACCGATGGAATATTTGTAACACATCGCAGCCACGGTCGGCATTTTAGACAGCAGGCGGAAAGCGGTGATTTCACGATGGCGCTCGTTGTTGACATCCAACGCGTCATGGTAGAAGGCGGCCAGCGCGCCGGTCACACCACATAAGACGGCCATCGGATGTGAGTCGCGGCGGAACCCGCGGAACAGACTGGTTATCTGCTCGTGGATCATGGTGTGGCGAGTTACCGTGGTTTTGAACGTTGCATACTCTTCAGCCGTGGGGACTTCGCCATACAGTAAGATGTAACAGACTTCCAGATAGGTAGACTCATTTGCCAACTGGTCAATGGGGAAGCCACGGTGCAGCAAAATACCTTCATCACCGTCGATATAAGTGATTTTTGATTCGCAGGATGCGGTAGAGGTGAAGCCGGGATCAAAGGTAAAATAACCTTTCGAACCTAAGGTGCGAACATCGATCACCTTCGTGCCGAGGGTCGGGGTGGTAACCGCCAGTTCGATCGTCGCTCCACCTGCCAGATTCAGCGTTGCTTTTTCTTGGTCTTCATTTTTGCTTTCGTTAGCCATTACAGTCTCCTTCGCGCTTATTTTAAAAACCTCTAACAACTGAAATGTCTTAGATGCCCGCTGGGTCATCACCTCATCGGCACGGCTCTGTTTTATTCACGATTAAAACATGAGTTAGGGTACAGAGTGTCTCACCAATGCGGCCAGCGATCCGAGGGTTTGGATTGATGGCGACGTTACGAAGTTGTTAACAATTTGTCGAATACTTATCGTCTAGGGTTCGTAGCCTACGATATCTATGGGGACATTCACTCAATACACTGTTGCATAACTTAAGCTTATGGGGAAGTGTATCTGGCGACCTTTAGTACGTCATAGGGCTTATTTCTACCCTAGTTGTAATGGAAATGTTTATTCTTTGTCAAATCAGATAATTAATTTTATATAAATTGTGTGAATCGTGATCCTAATCACTGTTCAGGGGAAATGTCACCAATGAGTTTGTGTGGGAATTGTAATAAGAATGTGAACCCCCTATACTGCCGCCAGGTCTCCGGATTACCCTGAAGTAGGAGCACCCAGCGTTATACAGAACACGTCATTTAAGCATTGAGGATGTTATGTTTAAGTGTGCGATGTGAAGGGTTTCGACTCTTAACGCTGTCTGATCCCCACCCAGGCCCGGAGGAAGGAAAATAATAAGAGCTGTGTGGGCAAAACCGTGAAAAAACAAAGACCTGTCAACTTGGATCTTCAAACAATCCGATTTCCTGTTACTGCGATAGCGTCCATCTTACATCGAGTCTCTGGCGTCATTACCTTCGTTGCTGTGGGTATCCTCCTCTGGCTGTTAGGTTTGTCTGTTTCCTCGCAAGAAGGATTCATGCAGGCCGCGGCTATCATGAATAGCTTTTTTGTTAAATTCATCTTCTGGGGAATACTCACCGCGCTGGCTTATCACGTTTGCGGTGGCATCCGTCACTTGCTAATGGATTTCGGCTATATCGAAGAGAGCTTGGCCGCGGGGACCCGCTCCGCCCAAGTCGCTATGGTGTTAACCTTGGTGCTGTCAGTTTTAGCTGGAGTCCTTGTATGGTAAGCAATGCTTCTGCGTTAGGGCGTAATGGCGTACACGATTGGTTGTTACTACGTGCTTCTGCCATCGTCATCACTCTTTATATTCTGTATATCTTGGGCTTTGTTGTTATTGTCCCAGACATCACCTATGAAATCTGGCGTGGCTTCTTCGCCTCGCACATCACAAAAGTATTTACCCTGCTGACATTATTATCGATTCTGGCTCACGCCTGGATTGGTCTGTGGCAGGTATTAACGGACTATATAAAACCGCTGGCGATACGACTGGTGTTACAACTGGCCGTGGTGATTACGCTGTTGGTTTATCTGTTGTATGGAACCATTGTGGTGTGGGGTGCATAAATGAATCTGCCAGTCAGAGAGTTTGACGCTGTTGTCGTCGGTGCAGGTGGCGCAGGTATGCGCGCGGCCCTGCAAATTTCACAAATGGGGCTGTCTTGCGCCCTGATATCAAAAGTATTCCCAACCCGTTCCCATACCGTCTCTGCGCAGGGTGGTATTACTGTCGCACTGGGTAATACCCATGAAGATAACTGGGAATGGCATATGTATGACACGGTAAAGGGTTCCGATTATATCGGTGACCAGGATGCCATTGAATATATGTGTAAAACTGGCCCTGAAGCGGTGCTTGAATTGGAACACATGGGGTTACCGTTCTCCCGTTTAGAAGATGGCAGCATTTATCAGCGGCCATTCGGTGGGCAGTCGCGCAACTTCGGCGGTGAGCAGGCAGCGCGTACTGCGGCTGCCGCTGACCGTACCGGTCATGCACTGTTACACACCCTTTATCAGCAAAACCTGAAAAACCACACCACTATATTCTCTGAGTGGTATGCGCTGGATTTGGTGAAAAATCAGGACGGCGCGTTTGTCGGCTGTACCGCTATCTGCATTGAAACCGGCGAAGTGGTCTATTTCAAAGCGCGGGCCACCGTGTTGGCTACCGGTGGCGCTGGTCGCATTTACCAATCAACTACCAATGCGCACATTAATACCGGTGACGGTGTTGGCATGGCGCTGCGTGCCGGAGTACCGGTGCAGGACATGGAAATGTGGCAGTTCCACCCAACCGGTATTGCTGGTGCGGGCGTGTTAGTCACGGAAGGTTGCCGTGGTGAAGGCGGTTATCTGCTGAACAAGCACGGTGAGCGCTTTATGGAACGTTATGCCCCGAACGCTAAAGATTTGGCGGGTCGTGATGTGGTGGCGCGTTCTATTATGATTGAAATCCGTGAAGGCCGTGGCTGTGATGGCCCGTGGGGCCCGCACGCTAAATTGAAATTGGATCACTTAGGTAAAGATGTGCTGGAATCCCGTCTGCCGGGCATTCTTGAGTTATCCCGCACCTTTGCCCACGTTGATCCTATCAAAGAACCTATCCCGGTTATCCCAACCTGCCATTATATGATGGGCGGAATTCCGACCAAAGTGACCGGTCAGGCCATCACCGTTAATGAAAAGGGTGAAGATGTTGTCATCCCAGGTTTGTTTGCGGTCGGTGAAATTGCCTGCGTTTCCGTCCACGGTGCCAACCGTCTGGGGGGCAACTCATTGCTGGACTTGGTGGTGTTTGGTCGCGCAGCCGGGATGCATCTGCAAGAGTCTTTGATGGAGCAGGGCGCTAGTCGCGATGCCAGCGAATCAGATATTGAAGCTTCATTGGCGCGAATGAATCGTTGGAACAACACCCGTTCAGGTGAAGATCCGGTTGAGATCCGTAAAGCACTGCAATCCTGTATGCAGCATAACTTCTCGGTATTCCGTGAAGGTGATGCGATGGCTAAAGGATTAGAAGAGCTGAGAACTATCCGTGAACGTCTGCAAAATGCCCGTCTGGATGATACTTCCAGCGAATTCAATACCCAGCGTATTGAATGTTTGGAATTGGATAACCTGATGGAAACGGCGTTTTCCACTGCCGTGTCAGCAAACTTCCGTACCGAAAGCCGTGGCGCGCATAGCCGCTTCGATTTCCCGGAACGTGATGATGCCAACTGGTTGTGCCATTCGCTCTATTTGCCAGACACCGAGAGCATGACCCGCCGTGAGGTAAACATGCAGCCTAAGTTACGCGCGGCCTTCCCGCCGAAAGTGCGTTCTTACTGATGTATTTACCGAGTTAACCCGTTGCGGAGGAGTAGGTCATGAAACTTGAGTTCTCAATTTATCGCTATAACCCGGACGTCGATAACGCCCCGTATATGCAGGATTACACGTTAGACGCGGAAGAAGGCCGGGATATGATGTTGCTGGATGCTCTCATCTTGCTAAAAGAAACAGATCCGACACTGTCGTTTCGTCGCTCATGCCGTGAAGGGGTGTGTGGCTCCGACGGTCTGAATATGAATGGCAAAAATGGGCTGGCGTGTATTACCCCCATCTCGGCTTTGCAAAAGGGCAATAAGAAGATTGTGATTCGCCCCTTGCCAGGGCTGCCAGTGGTGCGGGATTTAGTGGTCGATATGGGGCAGTTTTATACTCAGTACGAGAAAATTAAACCTTACCTGTTGAACGACGGCAAAAATCCGCCAGCACGCGAGCATTTACAGTCTCCGGAACAGCGCGAAAAACTCGATGGTCTGTATGAATGCATCTTGTGCGCCTGTTGCTCAACGTCTTGTCCGTCCTTCTGGTGGAATCCGGATAAATTCGTTGGCCCGGCAGGGTTACTGGCTGCCTACCGTTTCCTGATTGATAGCCGTGATACCGAAACACCAGCACGATTAGATGATCTGGACGACGCTTTTAGTGTTTTCCGCTGCCATAGCATCATGAATTGTGTCAGTGTTTGTCCTAAAGGCCTTAACCCGACCAAAGCGATTGGCCACATCAAGTCTATGTTGTTACAACGCAGCGCATGATCGCTGTAACAATGATAGTTGCAACCTAGTGCATGATGTGAGTTTATTAACCTGGGGAATGGTTTCCCCAGGTTGCTTCAAGGTAGGGAATCTCTAAAAACCGGCAAGTTGTCTGTTTCTAGAGGTTCCTTGAACGGGACCGTTAAGGTCCATAACAGAACATGCATTGAGCATGTCGAGTGAACCGTTTTTACGGCAAACCGTTGATATTACGGTGTATATGTTAACCACGGCGAAAACTGAAGCTTCAAAGCTTAAGGGATCATGATGCAGAACGGCGCAATGAAGGCCTGGCTGGATTCCTCCTATCTGGCGGGCGCGAACCAGTCCTACATAGAGCAGCTCTATGAAGACTTTTTAACCGATCCTGGTTCCGTTGATGATAGTTGGCGTTCAATTTTTCAACAACTACCGACGACGGGTGTAAAACCTGATCAGTTCCACTCTCAAACGCGTGAATATTTCCGTCGCCTGGCGAAGGATTCCACGCGTTATAACTCATCTATCAGCGATCCTGAAAATGATGCCAAGCAAGTTAAGGTGTTGCAGTTAATCAACGCCTTCCGCTTCCGCGGCCATCAACATGCCAACCTTGACCCACTCGGTTTGTGGAAGCAGGAGTCGGTTCCAGACCTTGATCCTGCCTATCACCATCTAACCGAAGCCGATTTCCAGAACACCTTCAATGTAGGTTCTTTTGCCATCGGCAAAGAAACCATGAAGCTGTCTGACCTATATGCAGCCCTGAAACAAACCTACTGCGGTTCGATTGGCGCTGAATATATGCATATCACCAACACCGAAGAAAAACGTTGGCTTCAGCAGCGTATTGAATCGGTGGTCGGGAAACCCACCTTCAGCGATCAAGAGAAGCGCGGTTTTCTGAACGAACTGACGGCCGCCGAAGGGCTGGAACGCTACTTAGGGGCAAAATTCCCCGGCGCGAAACGTTTCTCACTTGAGGGCGGCGATTCGCTGGTCACCATGCTGAAAGAGATGATTCGCCATGCCGGTAAAAACGGTACGCGCGAAGTGGTACTGGGGATGGCGCACCGTGGCCGCCTGAATGTACTGATCAACGTCTTGGGTAAGAAACCCGCAGATTTGTTTGATGAATTTGCCGGTAAGCATAAAGAGCATCTGGGCACCGGTGACGTCAAATATCACCAAGGGTTCTCTTCCGATGTGGAAACCGAAGGTGGCCTGGTTCACCTGGCGCTGGCCTTTAACCCATCCCATCTGGAGATTGTCAGTCCGGTCGTTATCGGTTCTGTACGTGCGCGTCGTGACCGTCTGGATAAAGCCCGCAGTAATATGGTATTGCCAATCACTATTCACGGTGATGCGGCGATCACCGGCCAAGGTGTGGTGCAAGAAACCTTGAACATGTCACAGGCTCGCGGCTATGAAGTGGGCGGTACTGTGCGCATCGTTATTAATAACCAGATTGGCTTCACTACCTCGAACCCTCTGGATGCGCGTTCTACCCAATACTGCACCGATATTGCCAAAATGGTGCAGGCACCGATTTTCCACGTTAATGCTGACGATCCGGAGGCGGTGGCATTTGTTACCCGTCTGGCGTTGGATTTCCGTAACACCTTTAAACGTGACGTAATGATCGACCTGGTTTGCTACCGCCGTCATGGGCATAACGAAGCCGATGAGCCAAGTGCTACGCAGCCCGTGATGTATCAGAAGATCAAAAAACACCCGACGCCGCGCAAAATCTATGCTGACAAGCTGGTAGAACAAAGTATCGCCAGCCTGGAAGATGCCACGGAAATGGTCAACCTGTACCGTGATGCATTGGATCGTGGTGACTGTGTGGTGGAAGAGTGGCGTCCGATGAATCTGCAATCCTTCACCTGGTCGCCTTATCTGAACCATGAATGGGATGAAGAATATCCAAGCAAAGTTGATATGAAACGCCTGCAAGACTTGGCGCGCCGTATCAGCCATGCACCAGATGCTATCGAAATGCAGTCTCGTGTTGCCAAGATCTATGGCGATCGTGCCTTGATGGCCAGCGGTGAGAAGCCGTTTGACTGGGGCGGTGCTGAAACATTGGCTTACGCCACTCTGGTCGATGAAGGGATTCCGATTCGTCTGTCGGGTGAAGATGCCGGGCGTGGGACTTTCTTCCATCGTCATGCGGTAATTCACAACCAGAAGAATGGCTCGGTTTACGTGCCTTTGGCGAATTTACACAACGGGCAGGGTGAATTCCAGGTCTGGGACTCCGTGTTGTCAGAAGAGGCGGTATTGGCCTTCGAATATGGTTATGCCACCGCAGAACCGCGTACCCTGACTATCTGGGAAGCGCAGTTCGGTGACTTCGCCAACGGTGCTCAGGTGGTTATCGACCAATTCATCAGCTCTGGCGAGCAGAAATGGGGCCGCATGTGTGGCCTGGTGATGCTGTTGCCTCATGGCTACGAAGGGCAAGGGCCGGAGCACTCCTCCGCGCGGCTGGAACGCTACCTGCAACTTTGCGCCGAGCAGAACATGCAGGTGTGTATTCCGTCAACGCCTGCACAGGTTTACCACATGATCCGCCGTCAGGCGTTACGTGGTATGCGCCGTCCGCTGGTGGTGATGTCACCTAAGTCATTGTTGCGCCACCCGTTAGCCATATCATCTCTGGATGACCTGGCGAATGGCAGCTTCCTACCGGCCATCGGCGAAGTAGACGAGCTGGACCCGAAAGGCGTCAAGCGTGTGGTGATGTGTTCAGGCAAAGTGTATTACGACTTGCTGGAACAGCGGCGCAAGAATGGGCAAACCGATGTCGCTATCGTGCGTATCGAGCAGCTTTATCCGTTCCCACACCAAGCGGTACAAACGGTGTTGGAACAATTTGCTCATGTTCATGATTTCGTTTGGTGTCAGGAAGAGCCTCTCAACCAGGGTGCCTGGTATTGCAGCCAACACAACTTCCGTGAAGTGATTCCATTTGGTGCATCTCTGCGTTACGCAGGCCGCCCGGCATCCGCTTCACCGGCCGTTGGATACCTTTCCGTACACCAGAAACAACAACAAGCTCTGGTTAATGACGCGCTGACCGTTGAGTAGCGAGCCGGTTAACATATAAAGGATAGAGAATGAGTAGCGTAGATATTAATGTTCCTGACCTCCCTGAGTCTGTCGCCGATGGCTCTGTTGCAACCTGGCATAAAAAACCGGGCGACAGCGTCAAACGTGACGAAGTTCTGGTTGAGATTGAAACAGACAAAGTGATTCTGGAAGTTCCGGCCAGTCAGGACGGTATTCTGGATGCTATTTTGGAAGATGAGGGTGCCACCGTGATTTCGCGTCAGGTGCTGGGCCGTATTCGTCCAAGTGACAGCTCTGGCAAACCGAGCGAAGAGAAGAGTCAGAACACGGAATCCACACCGGCTCAGCGTCAGACTGCCAGCCTGGTAGAAGAAAGTAACGATAGCCTCAGCCCGGCAATCCGCCGCCTGATTGCTGAGCACTCTCTTGATGCATCTGCTATCAAAGGCAGCGGTGTGGGGGGGCGTATCACGCGTGAAGATATCGATAGCCATTTGGCCAATCGCAAAGCAGCTCCCATTGCCGCGCCTGAAGTAAAAGTTGAGGCTGCTGCTCTTGCTAGTCGCAGTGAAAAACGTGTGCCAATGACTCGCCTGCGTAAACGTGTGGCCGAGCGTCTGCTGGAAGCGAAAAACAGCACCGCCATGCTGACCACGTTTAACGAAATCAACATGCAGCCAATTATGGATCTGCGCAAGCAGTACGGTGAAGCTTTCGAGAAACGCCACGGTGTGCGTCTGGGCTTTATGTCCTTCTATATCAAGGCGGTGGTTGAAGCGTTGAAACGCTATCCAGAAGTGAATGCTTCTATTGATGGCGAAGATGTGGTTTACCACAACTACTTTGATGTCAGCATTGCCGTTTCTACCCCGCGCGGTTTGGTGACACCCGTTCTGCGTGATGTCGATACACTGGGCATGGCTGATATTGAGAAGAAAATCAAAGAACTGGCTGTGAAAGGTCGTGACGGCAAACTGAAAGTTGAAGAGCTGACCGGCGGTAATTTCACCATTACCAATGGCGGTGTATTCGGTTCACTGATGTCGACTCCGATTATTAACCCACCACAAAGCGCGATCCTTGGTATGCACGCCATTAAAGATAGGCCAATGGCGGTCAATGGTCAGGTCGTTATCCTGCCGATGATGTATCTGGCTCTCTCCTACGATCACCGTTTGGTCGATGGCCGCGAATCCGTGGGCTATCTGGTGACGGTGAAAGAGATGCTGGAAGATCCGGCTCGCTTACTGCTCGACGTATAAAAAAGATAAATGACAAGGTCAGTCTGATTGCACGGTGTTAATGACCCGCCGCCCTGCAATCAGGCTACCTGCCAGGCTTTTGCCCAACTCAGACCTTATATGGATAGAACATCATGAATTTACACGAATATCAGGCAAAACAACTGTTTGCTCGGTATGGTATGCCAGCACCAACTGGCTACGCTTGTACTACACCGCGTGAAGCAGAAGAAGCCGCATCTAAAATCGGTGCTGGCCCGTGGGTGGTTAAATGTCAGGTTCATGCAGGTGGCCGCGGTAAAGCGGGCGGCGTGAAAGTTGTTAACAGCAAAGAAGAGATTCGTGCTTTCGCTGAACAGTGGCTGGGTAAAAAACTGGTGACTTACCAGACGGATGCCAACGGCCAACCGGTTAACCAAATTCTGGTTGAAGCCGCAACTGATATTGATAAAGAGCTGTATCTGGGCGCGGTTATTGACCGTAGTTCCCGTCGTGTGGTGTTTATGGCATCTACCGAAGGCGGCGTTGAAATTGAGAAAGTCGCTGAAGAGACACCGGAACTTATTCACAAAATCGCACTGGATCCGTTAACTGGCCCACAATCTTATCAAGGGCGCGAACTGGCATTTAAGCTAGGTCTGACTGGTAAACAAGTGAATCAGTTCACTAAGATCTTTATGGGCCTGGCAACACTGTTCCTGGAACGTGACCTGGCGATGGTTGAGATCAACCCGCTGGTGATTACCAAACAAGGTGATCTGATCTGTCTGGATGGCAAGCTGGGTGCTGATGGTAACGCCTTGTTCCGTCAACCAGAACTGCGTGAAATGCGTGACCCAAGCCAGGAAGACAAGAACGAAGAGCGCGCAGCACAGTGGGAACTGAACTACGTTGCATTGGATGGCAATATTGGTTGCATGGTGAACGGCGCTGGCCTGGCAATGGGCACGATGGATATCGTGAAACTGCATGGCGGCGAACCGGCTAACTTCCTTGATGTTGGCGGCGGTGCCACTAAAGAGCGCGTGACTGAAGCGTTCAAAATCATTTTGTCTGACGATAAAGTGAAAGCGGTTTTCGTTAACATTTTCGGCGGGATTGTGCGTTGTGACCTGATTGCTGACGGCATTATTGGTGCGGTTGAGGAAGTGGGTGTCAACGTGCCAGTGGTAGTGCGTCTGGAAGGGAATAACGCTGAACTGGGTGCCAAGAAACTGGCAGACAGCGGTTTGAATATCATTGCTGCGACCAGCCTGACAGATGCGGCTCAGCAAGTTGTAGCAGCAGTGGGGGCTAAATAATGTCTATTTTAATTGATAAAAACACCAAAGTTATTTGCCAGGGTTTTACCGGTAGCCAAGGGACCTTCCACTCCGAACAAGCTATTGCTTATGGCACAAAAATGGTTGGCGGTGTTACGCCAGGTAAAGGTGGAACCCAGCATCTGGGCCTGCCAGTGTTTAATACCGTACGTGAAGCGGTAGAAACAACCGGTGCCACTGCCTCTGTTATCTACGTCCCAGCACCGTTCTGTAAAGACTCGATTCTGGAAGCGATTGATGCAGGCATCAAATTGATTATCTGTATTACTGAAGGCATCCCAACACTGGATATGCTGGTGGTAAAAGTTAGACTGGAACAGTCTGATGCGCGGATGATCGGCCCGAACTGCCCTGGTGTGATTACCCCGGGTGAATGTAAGATTGGCATCATGCCGGGCCATATTCATCTGCCGGGCAACGTGGGGATCGTCTCCCGTTCAGGCACACTGACCTATGAAGCGGTAAAACAAACCACGGATATCGGTTTCGGTCAGTCAACGTGTGTTGGTATCGGTGGCGACCCGATCCCGGGTTCTAACTTTATCGATATCCTGAAGTTATTCCAGGAAGATCCACAAACTGAAGTCATCGTAATGATCGGTGAAATCGGGGGTAACGCAGAAGAAGAAGCGGCGGCTTATATTAAAGAGCACGTAACCAAACCTGTGGTGGGATATATCGCCGGTGTGACTGCACCAAAAGGTAAGCGTATGGGCCACGCGGGTGCCATTATTGCTGGTGGTAAAGGAACGGCGGATGAGAAGTTTGCTGCGCTGGAAGCTGCGGGTGTGAAAACCGTGCGTAGCCTGGCTGAAATTGGTAATGCGGTGAAAGCGGTTTACTAAAGTAATAAATAGCATCAGTGCACTGGTTTCAGTGTTAGCTCGACACCTGGAGGCCACCTTGCGGTGGCCTTTTTAATGTCTAATCAGAACTTATTTAACGCGGTAATTAATGCAATATCAGTTTGAGCCTGTTGTTTGGCCTGTTCACTGCTTGCTGTGGTGGCTTGCTGTTGCAATGTTGCTAAAGCAGCTTGGTAGCTGGCTTTATCTTTAAATATCTTATCGTTGACATTAATAGACGCGATGTTGGTATAGCGGCCATCAGCGGTGGTCGGCACGGAAATCATCCCATAGTTAATCAACTGTTTAACAATTTGTCGCTCTTTTTCAAAGCCTTCCAGCCCTACCAGATGCCAGCGCTGCTGTGGTTTACCTTGGTAATTTCCGTCTTTTACCTCAATGAGGTAACGTATCGTTAGGTTACGAATAGTGCCTTCTTCTTCACCATATTGCACTTTACTGTCTGACAATATAGGGAATTTCTGCCCTTCAAGTACCCCCCCTTTCTGTGTCAGATGGCCCATCCGGTAACTGTTCATTCCCAGATGAATCGGGGTGCTATTTGAGACTGGCGTGCCGTCATTGAGGCGCAGATCGGTGATGCGCGAGCCTGCTGGTTGCCGTAAATCAATGGTGTAGGTCACGCCATCAAAGAAATCGTTAGTAGAGTATTTAGAGGCACGGCGTTGCGGGTTAAAGCTGTAGGTTACATCGCCCGGTTTAACCTGATTAAAGTAATCAGCCGACCATTCCATATACTGTTTCAACTCTTTGCCGGTGAGGGCGTAAACGGTAATCTCACCACCGGCATATTGATAGTTATATGCAATATCTTTGGCTTTAATATCACCCACATCTAACTTCGGACGGTCATTATCAATCTGTAAGGCAATAACCTGTGCCTGAGGCGCGAAGTGGTGAGCGGCCTCCTGATACAAGGCGCTGATACCCGTGTCCTGAATATGAACCTGAGGAATACCTTTAATTTCATCTGTCGGCACCAAATTGATGCCGCTCAACTTGGCAATTACCCGATTAGCATTGGCACGTAAAATATCATGGTAGGGCTGATAAAGGCTTTCCAGCGTTTTATCTGACTCGATATCTTTGATGGGATAGGTATAACTGTCTTTATCGATAAGATAATATTTACCTTCACGCCGCTCGAATTTCAGGTCTATACGAGACAGCGCACGGCCATATTTATCCGGCTCAGTTATAATGACACCATTGACCACTGCTTTATCGATTTTTACGTGCATGTGACCTGCAATAATAGCTGCCAGTTCGGGGTTAGCTTTAGCAATATCACCTACACCGGTTCCAGGGCGCTGGTTTTCATTATCAATCCCCATATGAGCGACTAGCACGATGGCATCGACTTGTGGCTGAAGTTGCTGAATGACCTTTTTCACTTCCTGAACCGGATCGGTAAAATGAATGCCATTAATGCGGTCTGTGCCTTGGGCGAACTCCGCAGTCATCGGGGTGTCCATACCGATAATGCCAATTTTTACGCCCTGACGCTCAATGATTTTGTAAGAGGGCAGGTAGGGTTTACCTGAATCCCAGAAGATATTGCCCGCCAGTGCGGTGCCGTTAAATTGTTTTAGTGAGGTGCGAAGCACCTTCAGGCCGAAATCAAACTCATGGTTACCCATCACCCAGGCGTCGTATTTTAAGGCATTAAAGCCCAGGATCATCGGGCTGATCGGCTCATTTTTAAAAGATTCAACAAAGTTGCCCTGAAGAGTATCACCGGCGTCGACCAGTATTATATTCGGCTGTTCGGCGCGTATTTTCCGTACTTGAGTGGCAATCTGACTCAGGCTGCCAGCCATATTTTGACTGTCGCTGGCATAGTCCCACGGCACGAAAGTACCATGTAAATCAGAGGTGCCCAGAACGATGATATCGACCTGATTTGCGGCCAGAGACGCGGTGCTGATACAGAGTAAAGTGGTGAGTGCTATTCTTTTCATTGCAGAGGTTTCTATATTTTATAATGTCGTAGCATTTTATCATGCAACAAAATGGCAACACTTGCTAACGCTTCCCTCAGGATGAACTAATATAGTCATATAAAACTCAGAATTGTGATTTTACTCACCCTGAATCTTATAAATTTAAACGTTAATCTGGATCGCATAATAGTGACGTAATAAGGCATTAAATAAACCTTAAAACTACATTTTCTTAACACTCGTGGATTATAAAAAAACAATTGAACTTTTAATTAACATGAAAAAGAATTAATTGTTCTAAATCAAGTTTTGATTATGGCAATAATGTTCATATGGGCTTAAATTGTTCTGGATCAAACTACGGCATGATAGGTAAATGGCCTATTTGTTGACCTGTATCCAGAACTCAACGCTGGGTCACGTAAAATCCTATTTATTGTGTGGGATTAGAAGCGTACTATTACCGCGGTGTAATACTGGGTAGTTGATATTGTTATTTTTGTTGTGTTTTTTTGGGCATTCACTGCTGGTAATTATACCCAAAGAAGTTGGCGTTGCAGGTAGGCAGTATGCGAATGAACGCGATGAGCTTACTCGTGTAAGTGATCCGTGTGAGTGAAGGCAGCTAACACCCCTGTGGTTTCAAATTCGAAAGGTATATGAGGCTTCCAATATAACGGAGGCCCGGTTGCCGCAAGTCGGAGTCTTCGTGCGAGGAGCAAGGAGTCAAGATGTTTGATATTGTCGAACTGTCAAGGTTACAGTTTGCCTTAACGGCAATGTACCATTTCTTATTTGTCCCACTAACGCTGGGTTTGGCGTTTATGTTGGCCATTATGGAATCGGTTTATGTGCTGTCTGGCAAACAAATCTATAAAGATATGACCAAATTCTGGGGCAAGTTATTTGCGATTAACTTTGCCTTGGGTGTTGCTACTGGTCTGACTATGGAGTTCCAATTCGGAACTAACTGGTCATATTTCTCTCATTACGTCGGTGATATCTTCGGGGCCCCTCTGGCAATCGAAGGTTTAATGGCGTTCTTCCTGGAATCTACTTTCGTCGGTCTGTTCTTCTTCGGTTGGGATCGTCTGAGTAAACATGAGCATTTGGCCGTAACCTGGCTGGTTGCATTAGGTTCTAACTTCTCTGCGCTGTGGATCTTGGTTGCCAACGGCTGGATGCAAAACCCGATTGCATCTGACTTCAACTTTGAAACCATGCGTATGGAAATGCTGAGCTTCTCTGAACTGGTTCTAAACCCAGTGGCACAGGTGAAGTTCGTTCACACTGTGGCAGCAGGGTATGTGACTGGTGCGATGTTTGTTCTGGGTATCAGCTCTTACTATCTGCTGAAAGGCCGTGATATTGCGTTTGCCAAGCGTTCCTTTGCTATTGCTGCGAGCTTTGGTCTGGCTGCCGTGTTGTCTGTTATCGTGCTGGGTGATGAATCCGGTTATGAAATGGGTGACGTGCAGAAAACCAAACTGGCTGCAATTGAAGCTGAATGGGAAACCCAACCTCCTCCGGCAGCCTTTACGCTGTTTGCTATTCCTAATCAGGAAACAATGGAGAACCGGTTTGCCATTCAGATCCCGTTCGCATTGGGCATTATCGCAACCCGCTCACTGGATACCCCGGTAACTGGCTTGCGTGATTTGATGTCTCAACATGAAGTGCGTATCCGTAATGGTATTCAGGCTTATCACCTGTTAGAGCAACTGCGTGCGGGTAATACCTCTCCAGAAGTGCGTGAAGCCTTTAATAAAGCAAAACAAGATCTGGGCTACGGTCTGTTACTCAAGCGCTATACGCAAAACGTAACAGATGCGACAGAAGAGCAAATCCAGTTAGCGGCCAAGGACTCAATTCCACGCGTTCTGCCACTGTACTTTGCTTTCCGCATCATGGTGGCTTGTGGCTTCCTGATGTTGCTGATCATCGGTCTGTCGTTCTATAACGTGGTTCGTGGCCGGATTGGTCAAAAAAAATGGCTACTACGCGCTGCCCTGTTCGGTATGCCATTGCCGTGGATTGCAGTAGAAGCAGGTTGGTTTGTGGCTGAATATGGCCGTCAGCCTTGGGCCATCGGTGAAGTGCTGCCAACAGCAATTGCAAACTCATCGGTTACTGCTGGGGATATCTTATTCTCAATGGGGCTGATTTGTGGTCTGTACACGCTGTTCCTGGTGGCAGAGATGTACCTGATGTTCAAATTCGCGCGCCTTGGGCCGAGCAGCCTGAAAACCGGCCGCTATCATTTTGAACAGCCGACTGCCCCAGTGCAGGAAGCACGGTAAACAGGAGTCCACTTATGTTTGATTATGAAGTATTACGATTTATCTGGTGGCTGCTGATCGGTGTGCTACTGATTGGTTTCGCAGTCACCGATGGTTTCGATATGGGTGTCGGTATCTTGCTGCGTATCATCGGTAAGAATGATACAGAACGTCGTATTATGATTAACTCGATTGCCCCTCACTGGGATGGTAATCAGGTTTGGCTGATAACTGCGGGTGGGGCACTGTTTGCGGCCTGGCCAATGGTGTATGCAGCGGCATTCTCCGGCTTCTATATTGCGATGATTCTGGTGCTGGCTGCGTTATTCTTCCGCCCGGTCGGTTTCGATTACCGCTCTAAGTTGGAGAACAACCGCTGGCGCAATATGTGGGACTGGGGCATTTTTACTGGTAGCTTCGTGCCTGCGGTGGTGTTCGGTGTGGCGTTCGGTAACTTACTGCAAGGCGTGCCGTTCCATATGGACAGCTACATGCGCCTGTTCTACACCGGTAATTTCTTCCAGTTGCTGAACCCGTTTGGTTTACTGGCCGGTGTGGTCAGCTTAACCATGTTGGTAACGCAGGGGGCAACTTACCTGCAAATGCGTACCCGTGGTGAGTTACACCTACGTGCCCGTGCTGCGGCGCAGATTTCCGCTCTAATAATGGGTGTTGCCTTCTTGCTGGCCGGTATCTGGTTAGTTAAAGGCATTGATGGTTTTGTTATTACTTCAGCTTTGGATACCGCAGCTGAATCTAATCCGATGCGCAAAGAAGTTGCACATCAGGCAGGTGCGTGGTTGATTAACTTCAACAAGTATCCGAGCCTGTGGGCGCTGCCAGCGCTTGGGGTGATTCTGCCGCTGTTTACCATTTTGCTGTCGCGCTTTGAAAAAGGGGCTTGGGCCTTCGTATTCTCATCACTGACCATTGCCTGTGTGATCTTGACTGCTGGGGTAACGATGTTCCCATTCGTCATGCCATCAAGCACAGTGCCAAATGTCAGCCTGACCATGTGGGATGCGACATCTAGCCTGTTGACGCTGAAAGTGATGACTGTTGTTGCGATAATCTTTGTTCCTCTCATCCTGATCTACACCAGTTGGTGTTACTACAAGATGTTCGGGCGCATTGATAAAGACTTTATCGAAAACAACAAGCACTCACTGTACTAAGGAGCATAAAGCATGTGGTATTTTGCCTGGATTTTAGGGACACTTCTGGCCTGCTCCTTTGGTATCATTACTGCTCTGGCGCTGGAGCAGAGTGAAGCCAATGCAGCAGCCAAAGCCGCGAATGATGGCGATGACGATGTTGTCCGATAAGTTATATGAACTAATGGATAAGGGCCCCTTACGGGCCCTTTCACTGGTGCTCGCATTTGCTGTGGCGTTTTGTGTGTTCTGGGACCCTTCGCGTTTTGCGGCGGCAACCAGCTCACTTGAAGTCTGGCAAGAGGTGTTTATCGTGTGGGCGGTGTGTACCGGTGTGATTCATGGGGTTGGTTTTCGCCCTAAGCGGGTGTGGTTGCGTGCTTTCTTCTCACCACTTCCTGCAATTGTTTGCTTGGGCGCAGGTTTATTCTACTTTTTCGCTTAATCTAACAGCGATTCGCCTAATCTAAATACAATCTCTCCTTTATGGGCCGCCTGGCCCATAATTATTTTCGTTCTATTCTTGCAAGTGATTCCAAAGCGTAACGCTCTTCAGTATAGTGTGTCCGTTAACTGCATTACTGGGAAGTAAAGTGAGTAATACGTTGTTTCGATGGCCGGTTCGTGTCTATTTTGAAGACACCGATGCGGGTGGCGTGGTTTATCACGCACGCTATGTTGCCTTTTACGAAAGGGCGCGCACTGAAATGTTGCGCCAACGCAATTTTCATCATCAGCAATTGTTCAGCGAGCATGTCGCTTTCGCTGTCCGCCGCATGACGGTAGAATATCTGGCACCTGCACGTCTTGATGATATGCTAGACGTTCAGAGTGAAATTACCGCAATGCGTGGGGCTTCTCTCACGTTTGCTCAACGAATTCTCGACACACATGGCAATCTTCTGAGTAGTGCGGAAGTATTGATCGCATGTATCGATCCACACCAAATGAAGCCAAAAGCGCTTCCTAAGTCTATTGTCGCGGAGTTTAAGTAGTGGCTGACATGAACATTCTGGATTTATTCCTGCAGGCAAGCCTATTCGTTAAGCTTATCATGCTGGTATTGATGGGCTTTTCTATTGCTTCATGGGCGATCATCATTCAGCGAACGCGTATTCTGAATGCTGCCACCCGCGATGCAGAAGCTTTCGAAGACAAATTTTGGTCCGGCATTGAGCTGTCTCGCCTGTATCAAGAAAGTCAGGCTCGCCGTGATACGCTGGGTGGTTCCGAGCAAATCTTCCATTCTGGGTTTAAAGAGTTTGCTCGTTTACATCGCGCAAATAGCCATGCACCAGAGGCGGTGATTGACGGTGCCTCCCGTGCCATGCGCATCTCTATGAACCGTGAATTAGAAGCGCTGGAAACTCATATTCCATTCCTTGGTACAGTAGGTTCCATTAGCCCGTATATCGGTCTGTTTGGTACTGTATGGGGGATTATGCACGCCTTTATTTCTCTGGGTGCAGTAAAACAGGCGACATTGCAAATGGTCGCACCGGGTATTGCTGAAGCATTGATCGCCACGGCGATAGGTCTGTTCGCCGCAATCCCTGCTGTTATGGCTTATAACCGCCTGAATCAGCGTGTGAATAAACTTGAGCAAAACTATGACAACTTCATGGAAGAGTTCATTGCTATTCTGCATCGTCAGGCTTTCGCCAGCGCCGAGAGCAAATAAGTAGGGGGTTGTATGGCGCGAGTACGTGGTCGTAAACGTCGCGAGCTTAAGTCTGAAATTAACATTGTTCCCTTACTGGACGTTTTGCTGGTGCTATTGCTGATTTTTATGGCGACAGCGCCAATTATCACGCAAAGCGTTGAGGTTGATCTGCCTGATGCAACTGACTCAAAAACAGTCTCCAGCGATGATAACCCACCGGTGATTGTTGAAGTTTCAGGTGTGGGGCAATATACGTTGGTGGTTGATCATCAGCGGATGGAGCAACTGCCGTCAGAACAAATAGTGGCAGAGGCGCAGGCCAGATTGAAAGCGAATCCGAAAACCGTGTTCCTGATCGGCGGCGCAAAAGAGGTTCCTTATGATGAAATCATCAAGGCGCTGAATATGCTGCATCAGGCGGGTGTGACGTCGGTGGGCTTAATGACCCAGCCGATATAAATTTGCGTTGATATTGGCTGTGGTGATAGTTCGCGACAGCTAATAGATACTCTGTTTTTAGCAATTCCGTTTTTTAGCAATAGAGCGCGGACATCGAGAGTGGAAATCGAGCGTGGGTAAGGCAACCGAGCAAAATGACAAGCTGAATCGCGCCGTTATTGTTTCGGTGGTTCTGCACATCATATTGATTGCCCTGTTGATTTGGGGCTCTTTGACGCAGACGACTGAAATGGGCGGCGGTGGCGCTGGCGGCGAAGTGATTGATGCTGTCATGGTCGATCCGGGCGCGGTGACTGAACAATATAACCGTCAGCAGCAACAGCAGACGGACGCTAAACGTGCGGAACAGCAACGCAAAAAGAAAGCTGATCAGCAAACAGAAGAATTGCAGCAAAAACAGGCCACTGAACAACAACGCCTGAAAGAACTGGAAAAAGAGCGTTTGCAAGCACAAGAAGATGCTAAGCAGGCGACGGAAGAACAGAAAAAACAAGCCGCTGAACAGCAGAAACAGGCCGCTGAGCAACAGAAAGTTGCCGCCGCCGCCGCTGCAAAAGCCAAAGAAGAGCAGAAACAGGCAGAAGCCGCGGCTGCTCAGGCCAAAGCGGAGGCTGACAAAATAGTGAAAGCCCAAGCTGACGCACAGAAGAAAGCCGCAGAATCGGCCGAGAAGGCGGCAACTGAAGCCGCAGCTAAGAAAGCGGCTGCGGATGCTGAGAAGAAAGCTGCCGCTGATGCTAAAAAAGCCGCCGCTGCTGAAGCCAAGAAAAAGGCTGCCGCAGACGCTGCAACGGCAACCGATGTAGATGATTTGTTTGGCGGCCTGGCAAACTCCAAGAATGCACCGAAAAGCGGTTCCGGTGCAGGCGCTGCCGCAGCCGGTAAAGGTGGCGGCAAGAAGAGTGGGGCGTCAGCGGGGGATATCAGCGGTTATTTAGGCCAGGTCACTGCGGCAATCCAAAGTAAATTTTATGATGCGGATCTTTACAAAGGCCGCACCTGTAATCTGCGAATTAAATTGGCACCAGATGGTCTATTAATTGATGTTAAAGCTGAAGGGGGCGACCCGGCATTGTGTCAGGCGGCCATCGCCGCCGCAAAACTTGCTAAAATACCTAAACCGCCAAGTCAGGATGTTTATGAAGTGTTTAAGAATGTTCCACTTGATTTTAAACCGCAATAAAGTTTGATTAAGAAGGACATACTGCAAGTAAACCGGACATATCACGTTGTTAATCGCCCCGTGGATTATGTAGTTTTGTTTGCGTTGGTTTGTTAAAATTCTGCTAATTATCGCGGGCATCCCGCTCGGATAAGGGAGATAAGATGAAGCAGGCATTTCGAGTTGCGCTAGGCTTTTTAGTTTTATGGGCTGCTGTTTTACATGCAGAAGTCCGAATTGAGATTACCCAAGGGGTAGATTCAGCTCGTCCGATTGGGGTTGTTCCGTTCAAATGGATGGGGCCGGGCACACCACCTGAAGAAATTGGCGCTATCGTGGGTGCGGATTTACGTAACAGTGGTAAGTTCAATCCAATTGATGCGGCTCGTATGCCACAACAGCCCTCAACTGCAGCGGAAGTCACCCCTGCTGCCTGGACTGCGCTCGGTATTGATGCCGTGGTTGTCGGCCAGGTTCAGCCAAGTGCTGATGGCAGTTATGTGGTTTCTTACCAGTTAGTGGATACTTCTGGTGCTGCTGGTAGCATTTTGGCGCAGAATCAGTATAAAGTGACCAAACAATGGTTACGTTATGCCGCGCATACTGCCAGTGATGAAGTTTTTGAAAAACTCACCGGAATTAAAGGTGCTTTCCGTACCCGTATTGCTTATGTTGTGCAAACTAACGGCGGCAAGTTCCCACATGAATTACGGGTTTCTGATTACGATGGCTACAACCAGTTTGTGGTTCACCGTTCTCCTCAACCTTTGATGTCACCGGCCTGGTCTCCAGACGGTAGCAAAATTGCTTATGTGACGTTTGAGAGTGGTAAATCAGCGCTGGTTATTCAGACGCTGGCAAATAGCGCAATCAAGCAAGTGGCGTCGTTTCCTCGCCATAATGGTGCGCCAGCCTTCTCACCCGACGGTACTAAACTGGCCTTCGCTTTGTCGAAAAGTGGTAGCCTGAACTTATATGTTATGGACTTAGGCTCTGGCCAAATCAGTCAGGTGACCGATGGCCGTAGCAATAACACTGAACCAAGCTGGTTCCCGGATAGCCAGAATCTGGCCTATACCTCGGATCAGGGCGGTCGTCCACAAGTGTATAAAGTGAATATTAATGGCGGTGCGCCTCAGCGAATCACATGGGAAGGTTCTCAGAACCAGAACGCAGATGTGAGTCCTGATGGTAAGTTCCTGGTATTGGTTAGTTCCAATGGTGGGGCGCAACACATCGCCAAACAGGATCTGGAAACGGGAGCCGTTCAAGTATTAACGGACACGTTCCTGGATGAAACGCCAAGTATAGCGCCGAACGGCACCATGGTTATCTATAGCTCGACACAAGGGCTGGGAGCCGTGTTACAGCTGGTCTCGACTGATGGGCGTTTCAAAGCGCGTCTTCCGGCAACTGATGGACAGGTCAAATTTCCTGCCTGGTCGCCGTATCTGTGATGCATGTGTAAATACGTATGTATGGCAAACTATAAAAGGATCAAAGAGATGCAACTGAACAAAGTGCTAAAAGGGCTAATGTTGGCTTTGCCAGTTCTGGCAATCGCTGCTTGTAGTTCTAACAAAAGCGCAAATAATGACCAATCTGGCATGGGCGCTGGCACTGGTACAGAAAACAGCAGCAACCTGTCTTCCGAAGAGCAAGCACGTCTTCAGATGCAAGAACTGCAAAAGAACAATATCGTTTACTTCGGTTTCGATAAATACGATATCGGTTCTGACTTCGCTCAAATGCTGGATGCACATTCTGCATTCCTGCGTAGCAACCCATCTTACAAAGTTGTTGTTGAAGGCCACGCGGATGAACGCGGTACGCCAGAATACAACATCGCGTTGGGCGAGCGTCGTGCAAATGCGGTGAAGATGTATCTGCAAGGTAAAGGCGTTTCTGCTGACCAGATCTCTATCGTTTCTTACGGTAAAGAGAAACCAGCAGTACTGGGCCATGACGAAGCAGCATTTGCTAAAAACCGTCGTGCAGTTCTGGTTTACTAAGAGAATCGCATGAACAGTAACTTCAGACGTCACTTGGTGGGTCTGTCGTTACTGGTTGGCGTAGCGGTCCCTTGGGCCGCTACTGCCCAAGCGCCAATCAGTAATGTCGGTTCCGGCTCGGTAGAAGATCGAGTCACTCAACTTGAGCGTATTTCCAACGCTCACAGCCAGCTATTAACTCAACTTCAGCAACAACTGTCAGATTCGCAACGCGATGTTGATAGTTTACGCGGTCAGATCCAAGAAAATCAGTATCAGCTCAATCAAATCGTTGAGCGGCAAAAACAGATCTACCAGCAGATGGATAGCCTGAGCGGTGGTCAGGGGGCGTCAGGTTCAGCCTCTGCGGCTGCTGGTGCTGCGGCGACAGGCAATGCTGCCACTGGAAGTAGTGATACGGCCGCAGCAGCTTCTACAGCGGCACCTGCGGCAAGTGGCGGTGATGAAAACAGCGACTACAATGCAGCGGTTTCTTTGGCACTGGAAAAAAAGCAATATGATCAAGCGATCACAGCTTTCCAGAGCTTCGTGAAACAGTATCCAAAGTCGACTTACCAACCTAATGCCAATTACTGGCTAGGGCAGTTGTATTACAACAAGGGTAAGAAAGACGATGCTGCCTATTATTATGCTGTTGTCGTAAAAAATTATCCAAAGTCTCCAAAAAGTTCAGAAGCGATGTTTAAAGTTGGGGTGATCATGCAGGATAAAGGCCAAAGCGATAAAGCGAAGGCGGTTTATCAACAAGTGATTAAGCAATATCCCAGCACTGATGCTGCTAAACAGGCACAGAAACGTTTATCTGCTCTTTAGTCTTTTCTGGCCCAGTAATTGGACATATTGACTAATTACTGGGCTTTGGCGAACGAAGAACAAGCAGTTAGACGTCTTTACAGAAATTTAAGTTGCACTGTGAAGAGAAATTAGTAATATATGCCGCCGTTGCCAAGATAACTTGTAAAACGTTAAAGCAACAGGAAATTATCGTCCGCAGTAAACATAATGGGTCGTTAGCTCAGTTGGTAGAGCAGTTGACTTTTAATCAATTGGTCGCAGGTTCGAATCCCGCACGACCCACCATTATGTTTGCCGCAAAGAATTAAGCAGTACCGCATGACAGCGGGTCGTTAGCTCAGTTGGTAGAGCAGTTGACTTTTAATCAATTGGTCGCAGGTTCGAATCCCGCACGACCCACCATTATGTCGAGTTAGCAGGGTAGCAAATCGCAGGGATGAGAGCCGTAAAGGTTCGAGCCGAGCGAAGCGAGACAACAACGCGTAGCGTTGACCCGAAGGGCGAGTTCGCAGGACGAGTCATCCCGCACGACCCACCATTATGTTTGCCGCAAAGAATTAAGCAGTACCGCATGACAGCGGGTCGTTAGCTCAGTTGGTAGAGCAGTTGACTTTTAATCAATTGGTCGCAGGTTCGAATCCCGCACGACCCACCATTATGTCGAGTTAGCAGGGTAGCAAATCGCAGGGATGAGAGCCGTAAAGGTTCGAGCCGAGCGAAGCGAGACAACAACGCGCAGCGTTGACCCGAAGGGCGAGTTCGCAGGACGAGTCATCCCGCACGACCCACCATTATGTTTGCCGCAAAGAATTAAGCAGTACCGCATGACAGCGGGTCGTTAGCTCAGTTGGTAGAGCAGTTGACTTTTAATCAATTGGTCGCAGGTTCGAATCCCGCACGACCCACCATTATTTCAAGTACCGTAATACCTCCCAAACTCAGAAGCCGCATACTACCCAATATCGTGTGGGTGAGACCCTGCGTTCAGGTTCGAGCCGAGCGAAGCGAGACAACAACGCGCAGCGTTGACCCGAAGGGCGAGTCCACAGGACGAGTCATCCCGCACGACCCACCATCAGAGACACCCTCTCCCGGCTATACCTTCCTGGTCATATGATTTATACTTCTCATTCCAGCAACCCAAACAGATCCCTATAATCATCTGATATTCCCTCCACCGCTCAGCGCCCCCTTATTTTTAACTCCATTAAACATTTTTGCCATTCTGAGACAAAATTTGGCGACTTTTAGCTAATTTTTGGTTATTTTGTTTAGGATAAAAAACAAACCAATCTTACTGGCAGCCTGAGAGATACGGTGGCTCCGGAATCACTGGCAATAGAGATGTGAGCGATGAGCGAAACCTTTGATGTGAATGCGGCTATTTACCCATTTCCTGCACGGCCCGTCCTGCTTGATGCAGATGAAAAAGCTTTTTACCGTGAGAAAATCAAAACACTGTTAAAACAGCGCGATGCCGTGTTGGTCGCTCACTATTATACCGACCCTGAGATTCAGGCATTGGCCGAAGAAACCGGCGGTTGTGTCGCCGATTCACTTGAGATGGCGCGTTTTGGCAGTAACCACCCAGCATCGACTTTACTGGTTGCAGGTGTGCGTTTTATGGGGGAGACGGCCAAGATCCTTAGTCCAGAGAAACAGGTATTGATGCCGACTCTGAATGCAGAGTGTTCACTGGATCTGGGCTGCCCGGCTGATGAATTTGCTGCATTTTGTGATAGCCATCCTGAGCGCACCGTGGTGGTGTATGCCAACACCTCAGCAGCCGTTAAAGCCAGAGCTGACTGGGTGGTGACCTCCAGTATCGCGGTTGAGCTGATTGAGCATCTCGATAGCTTGGGTGAGAAGATAATCTGGGCACCGGATCGGCATCTGGGCAATTACGTCCAGAAGAAGAGTGGTGCCGATGTGTTGTGCTGGCAGGGGGCGTGTATCGTCCATGACGAGTTTAAAACTCAGGCGCTGGCCCGGATGAAAGCGTTACACCCTGATGCCGCTGTGTTGGTTCACCCAGAGTCGCCACAAGCTGTTGTCGATATGGCTGATGCTGTCGGTTCGACCAGCCAACTGATTATGGCGGCAAAAAACCTGCCACAGAAGAAACTGATTGTGGCGACTGATCGCGGCATCTTTTACAAAATGCAGCAGGTATGTCCGGATAAAGAGTTATTCGAAGCACCAACCGCAGGTGAAGGGGCAACATGTAGAACGTGCGCCCACTGTCCCTGGATGGCAATGAATGGCCTCAGGGCCATTGCTGAGGGGTTGGAGCAGGGCGGAATGATGCATGAGGTTCATGTTGATGAAGAACTGCGTCAGCAGGCGCTGATACCGCTCAATCGTATGTTGGATTTTGCCAACCAGTTGAAGCTACAGGTCAAAGGCAACGCATAAGCATCTATACTCGTCATACTTCAAGCTGCATATGCGTTGGCCGCGCTCAATCACCCGAATCACTTACTACAGTAAGCTCGTCGGGATTCATTCGCTTGCCGCCTTCCTGCAACTCGAATTATTTAGAGTATATTCACTACTGTATTAACAGCAAAAGGATAGCCAGATGGATTTCTTTAGTACCAGTAACATATTGGTTCATATTCCGCTGGGTACAGGCGGGTATGATCTTTCATGGATTGAAGCAATAGGTACGCTGTTTGGGTTGCTGTGTATCTGGTTTGCCAGCAAAGAGAAAATCATTAACTACTTGTTTGGGTTGATAAACGTAACGTTGTTCGCGGTCATTTTCTTTCAGATCCAACTCTATGCCAGCTTGTTATTGCAGTTATTTTTCTTCGTTGCCAACATCTACGGTTGGTATGCCTGGAGTAAACAAACCTCGGATAATCAGGCTGAATTAAGAATTCGCTGGCTGTCCTTGCCGAAAGCATTGGCGTTGGCGGTGGTTTGTGCGGCGGGTATCACCTTAATGACACTGTATATCGATACGGTATTTGCCTGGTTAACCCGTGCGGCGGTGACGGTGATGCAGAGTCTGGGGGCGAATGTGCAAATGCCTGAGTTACAACCTGATGCCTTTCCGTTCTGGGATTCCACCATGATGGTATTGTCGATTGCAGCCATGATTCTGATGACGCGTAAATATGTTGAGAACTGGCTGATTTGGGTGGTGATCAATGTGATCAGTGTGGCAATTTTTGCCTATCAGGGGGTGTACGCAATGGCGCTGGAGTATGTCTTGCTGACGCTGATTGCTCTGAACGGTTCGTGGTTGTGGATTAAGAGTGCGGCGCGAAATCATTCACGCCCGCTGTCGACTCAGGATCAGTAACCACTCAGTCAGGCCACTTTTACGGGTATCCCGTTGAAGAGTGGCCTGCTTGCGATTAATGATGATGGTTATGGCTTGGTGCCGAGGGCGCTTGATTAATGGCACAATCGGGCGCTGCGCAACGCTGGTACTCCATTTGAATGGTGGCGTGGCCAATGTGGTAATGATGCAATAAATGGTGTTGGATACGTTGTAGCAACTCATCGTTATCCCGAGGGGGGATTACCTGTACATGGAGCGTCATCAGCCGTTGCTCACCCACTTGCCATAAATGGACATGATGTACATCGCGAACTTCATAAATATTGGCACATAAATCTTTGCGCAGTTTGGCGATATCAATCTCTTGCGGCGCACCTTCCAGTAATTCGTGGAAACTCTCTTTTAGCAAGCGCCAGGCACTGCGCAGCACCAGTATTGAAACTAACACTGACAAAATGGGGTCAATAGGCGTCCAACCGGTCGTCAGTATCACCAGCGCGGCAATGATAGCGCCTACTGAGCCGAGTAAGTCACCCAGCACATGTAACGCAGCAGCCCTGACATTGATATTCTTCTCTTCCTCTCCGCGATGCAGTATCCAAAAGCAGAAAATATTCGCAAATAACCCCGCAATGGCGATGATTAACATCGGCACGCCCATCACCTCATGGGGTGAGAAAAAGCGGCGAGCAGCTTCCCAGACAATCAAAACCACGATAAGCAATAATGCGGCTGCATTGACAAATGCGGCCAGAGTCGTTAGCCGCAGATAGCCAAAGGTATGGCGGGAATCAGGTTTACGCTGAGAAAAATGCACAGCCATTAACGCGATGAATAATGCGGCCGAATCAGTCAGCATATGTCCGGCATCGGCCAGTAGTGCCAGAGAGCCTGATAACCAGCCACCAATGGCTTCTGCCACCATAAACACGGTGGTGACTGCGAAGGCTATCAGCAGGCGGCGGCTATTGCGGTCTTGTGGGAGCAGTGAAGAGAGTCCAGCCATTGTTGTTCCTTTGACCGTTAAATGGGTAAAGCTATTTCTTTATGTTAACTCTGACAAAATTTCATTCAAGTCATGAATTAACTGTTCTAGCAAATTTTGCAATTGCGTATAGGCCCCGTGCGCGATTTGACTGTGCTGCATCTGGTTAATCAGTTGTTGGCACAGTGCTGCGGCTTGGGTGTTCTGTAATATCAGCAAACTGCCCTTAATGCGGTGTAATGCCTGCCGGGTGTCAGCTAATGGCTGATCCGACAAAGAGATGTGTTGGAGGTCTTGCGTCAATGAATCACACAGGGTTATCGCCAGTTTGCGGATCAGTGCCGGATGATTATTCCCTAAATGTGAAAGCATTGCTCGCAGATTATGACTAGCCTGATAATGCGTTGGAATATCCGCCTGTAGACGTAACACTTGCTCAATATCACTGAGTGTTACCGGCTTGGTCAGCCAATGATCAATAACCACGTCCCCCGGCCTGATACGGGTAAACTCCTGTACGTCCGCCGAACATAAGACGATTTTTGCCGGTTGCCCGCGTCGTTGTCGTTCTTGTCGGCGGATGATGCGGGCAACGGTAAAACCGTTCGGCGCGGGCATGTTGTAATCGATAAACAGCAGGTCAAAGGGCTGTTTTTGATGAGCGAGTAACAGCTGGTGACCGCTATCAAACAACTCAGAGTCAATGCCAAAATGTCTGAGTTGCTGTTGCATTAGCAGCAGATTACTGGGGTGATCGTCAACAATGGCAATACGTTGCGCTGGCAATGATAAGGGATGGGTTTCCTGTTGCGTGGGTAGGGCCATTGCGGGGGAAACTGCAACGGATATACGCACGGTAACCACAGTACCTTGATTCAAAACCGATGTCAGACTGATATTGCCATTCATCCGTTCGATGAGTTCTTTGCAGATTGATAAACCTAAACCGCTCCCTTGAATCATCAGGTTATCGTTGGTTTCTGCCCGATAAAATGGCTGAAACAAATGGGGGGTTTCAGATTCCGCAATACCGCACCCGCTATCGGCAACTTGCAACAGTAATTCGCCTTGTTGCCCGGCCTGTGGTTGCCACTGTATGCGGAGGCTTATCGTGCCACGACGGGTAAACTTCATGGCATTATTAATCAGATTATTCATGACCTGAAGTAAGCGCCCACCATCAATCAGAAGCGTCTCCGGTAAATTGTCGCTGTAACTGATATCTAAGGTGATGGGCCGCATTCCTAACAATGGCTGATAAACCGCACCAATATGATTAATCCACGGAATTAATGCCGTAGGCTGTGGTGACAATTGTAATGAGCCGGTCTCTAACTTGGCATAGTCTTGTAAGTCATTGAGTAAACTCAATAATGATGAAGCGGAACTGTAGATGACGGGCAGGTTACTCTTATTTTGTATCGCGTTGTTTTTCTTCAATTCAAGTTCGAGCAAGCCAAGAATTGCGTTCATTGGAGTACGTAGTTCGTGGCTAATCGTGGCAAGAAACTTGCTCTTCATCTGATTGGCGGTATCGGCCTGCTGGCGTGCGCGCTCTAATCTTTCCCTTTCACGTTGCTCTTTTCGCTGTTGAATAAAACGACGAATAGCCACCAATAGAAGCAGTGTCAGCAATATGCCGAGGGCGGTCAGCAACCAAGCGGCGGGCGGCATCATACGATTCTCATTCACCGCATCAATAATATTCTTCGGGTCGGACACCCATTCATCACGCAGGGATTGCAGCGTGGCTGAGGGAATTTGCAGCACGTTTTTATTGAGAATAGAGAGCAGCAATGGCGATTGCTGGGTAACACCGAAGGCGAGTGGGTACGCGATATTATCTGCCGTAAATGCCAATTTAATGACGCCAGCATAGCGAGAAAGCACGATGAAATTGGCAGAGATAACATTATCGATCAGCCCATCCAACTGCCCGTTGGCGAGTGCATCGTACATGGCTTTACGGTTGGGGAAGACCACGGCGGTGGTTTGCGATGGGATCAACTGTTGGCCAGGATCGCCGTCGACTACACCGAGCCGCTTACCGGTAAGATTTTTCCAAGTGGAAGTATCATTACTAAATTGGGGGGTATATACCCCCCATAAAGCGCGGTGAATCGGTATTGAACTGTCATATTGCGCTTTAAATCCTGCTGCCAGGGGTAATAATGCTCGCATCATCGCCTGATTTTGCTGCACTTGCCGATCGGCCTGACGCGGGTTACTGCTCCAGACTGGCAAAAATTGCAGGCCGGTATTTTGTGCAATGATATTAAGAATATCGACAATATAACCACGCGGTTGTTTATCGGCACCGCGATAAGTGAAAGGGTAGTCATCATCAATGGCGGCATAATAGATAATCGGATGAGCCTTAACCCACTCTTGTTCCATGCGTGTTAAATCAGCATTACCGGTATCGAGATAGCGTGGTATTTTTTTACTCCAGCGGCCCTGAATGGTATTGAGTGTCTCCATCGGGATATTCGCGATAACGTGATCAAGCATCTCAATTAAAGGTTGGTTGGTTGCGGCAAAGACCAGAGAAAGGCTGCCGGGTTTTATATCGCTTTCAACCTGATAAATTTGCCCCAGTTGTAGCTGGTCAATAATAAAACTGGCGCTGGTTTCATCAGCGATGAAATAGTCATTTTTACCATTTAATAATGAGTAAATCGCTTGCAGATTATTGTCAAATAATTGGCTATGTGAGTTTTTATTCTTAATTTCATCCACGATTTGCATACCGGCCATTTTATTGACAGCAATACGCGCATCGCCAGAGTTTAACATCACCTGTCGGGTATTTTTTCGGTTACGTAACACCAATAATTTACTAATATAATAGGGTTTTGAAATAAATAAATCAGCATGTAATGCGCTGTCGGGCAAACCAAACAGCAGATCGATATCCCCACGCTGGAGTGCCTGATTCAGCGTATTGGCATCTGCGAACCCTTTTATTTCAATGTTGGCCCCAGTTGCCTGTTGAATAGCATTAAGATAATCAGCATTCAAACCGTAAAAATCATGATCAACAATAATATTATAAGGGCTGGTATTCTCACTAAGTATACCTACTCGCAACGTTTGATTGCGCCATTGATTATTTGGCGTGGTAAATGGCGTATCAGCCGGCATATTCAAGCTATTGACCAAATGGTACTGCAATGCCGATGCTGCCTGTGCCGGGATTAACAGAGTGAATTGAACAATGAATAATAATCCCAGCCAGAGGTTTCTCATGGTTGCAACTCATTAAATACGGCGATTAATTCCAGTAAATTGGTGGCACCGGTCTTATTGAGAATATGAGTCTTATGGGTACTGACGGTTTTATTGCTGATATTCAGCAACTGGGCGATATGCAAATTAGAATGGCCTTTAGCGAGTAAGCCCAATATCTGTAACTCTTTCTGTGTCAGGTTATATTCCCCGGTATGGGGCGTTGAACCACTGTTTATACATCCTGTAGGGAATATCCGTTGACCCGCAAGCACCGCATCAATCGCCTGCAACAGTTGTTCCATCGGCTGCCCTTTATGCATAAAACCCTGTGCGCCGGCGGTATAGGCCAATTTTGCGTAAACCTCTTCCTCCTGAGCGGTATAAATTATGATGGATTGCTGCGGATAATGTCGGCGAATTTTGCGTAAAAACTGTAGACCATCCAGTTGCGGCAGGCTGATATCCAGAATAAGCAGGTCAATATGATATTCGGCCAGCAGTGCCAGAGCCTGGCGCTCATCCGCAGCACAGTGCAAGCGATAAGGCTGTATCGCCCGCGTCAGTGCGGCTTCAAGGGCAACATGCACTACTGGGTGGTCGTCAACGAGCAATAAAGTGGGCATAAAACGTATTAACCTTTTGAGGCGATTTCACGGTGGTAAGCGAAATAAGGCGCTTGATAGTGAGCTTATAACAAATAACAGAAATTGATGCTTCCATTCAATAAGTTGATGCGTCATGGGATTCGATGGTTCTGTTGCAGATAATCTGCACTAAATTCCTAAAGCAACAAAGTAGATTTACAGCGTTACATTCACAAGCTAGATTGGTTCAACTAGATTGGTACAAATAGACGCTGTGCGATGACTGTCACAAGACTTAATGGATGAACTATGACTTACCAGAATGATGACCTACGGATTAAAGAAATTAAGGAACTCCTGCCACCTGTTGCACTGTTAGAGCGGTTTCCCGCAACCACTAAGGCGGCAGAAACGGTATCCAAGAGTCGCAATGCCATTCACAACATCTTGCGTGCTAAGGATGATCGCTTGTTGGTGGTGATTGGCCCATGCTCCATTCATGACACGCAGGCGGCGACCGAATATGCGGCCCGTTTGCTGACATTGCGTGATGAACTGCAAGGCGAGCTTGAAGTCGTGATGCGGGTTTATTTTGAAAAACCGCGTACCACTGTGGGTTGGAAAGGTCTGATTAACGATCCCCATATGGATAGCAGTTACGATATTAATGACGGTTTGCGTATCGCACGTAAGTTATTGTTAGACATTAACGACAGCGGGCTACCAGCTGCGGGTGAGTTTTTGGATATGATAACCCCGCAATATCTGGCTGATTTGATGAGTTGGGGCGCTATCGGCGCGCGTACGACTGAATCCCAGGTTCACCGTGAGCTGGCTTCCGGCCTGTCTTGCCCGGTCGGTTTTAAAAATGGCACCGATGGTACGATTAAAGTGGCAATCGATGCCATTAATGCGGCCAGCGCACCGCATTGCTTCCTGTCAGTGACCAAATGGGGCCATTCAGCGATTGTAAATACCGCAGGAAACGATGATTGCCATATCATTCTGCGTGGTGGCAAAGAGCCAAACTACAGTAGTGCCCACGTTGCTGCGGTTAAAGAAGGGCTGAACAAAGCGAAGTTAGAACCGCAGATAATGATCGATTTCAGCCATGCCAACAGCAGCAAACAGTTCCAAAAGCAGATGGAAGTGAGCAAAGATGTGTGTAACCAGATTGCTCATGGTGAAAAGTCGATCATCGGTGTGATGATTGAAAGCCATTTGGTGGAAGGTAATCAGAATCTGGAAAGTGGCGAGCCACTGATTTATGGCAAAAGTGTTACTGATGCCTGTATCGGCTGGGAAGATACCGAAACGGTATTGCGTGAGTTGGCTGAGGCAGTGAAAGCTCGCCGTCAGTAAGCTATCATGCTTGCTTAAATTGCAGGTAAAGAAAAACCCCCGACATTCATAATGAGCGGGGGTTTTTTATTGAACCTGAAATCAGAGATGATTACTTCGCTTTACCCTGATTGGCAACCGCAGCGGCTTTAGCTGCGATTTCATCTGCGTCGCCCAGATAGTAACGTTTGATTGGTTTGAAGTTTTCATCAAATTCATAAACCAATGGTACGGCGGTTGGGATATTCAGCTCAAGAATCTCTTCTTCGCTCAGGTTATCCAGATATTTTACCAGTGCACGCAGTGAGTTGCCGTGGGCGGCGATAACAACGCGCTCACCGCTTTCCATGCGAGGTTTGATAACCTCTTCCCAGTAAGGGATAACGCGTTCGATGGTCAGTGCCAGGCTTTCAGTGGTTGGCAGTTCTGCATCGGTGAGTTTTGCGTAGCGTGGGTCATGACCAGGGAAACGCTCGTCGCTTTTTTCCAGCGCAGGTGGAGTGATAGCAAAACCACGACGCCACAGTTTGACTTGGTCGTCACCGTATTTGGCCGCTGTTTCTGACTTGTCCAAGCCTTGCAGTGCGCCGTAATGACGCTCATTGAGCTTCCAGGTTTTTTCCGTTGGCAGCCAAGCCTGATCCAATTCGTCCAGCACACTCCAAAGGGTGTGGATTGCGCGTTTTAGTACCGAGGTGTAAGCGAAATCAAAAGTAAAGCCTTCGTCTTTTAACAGTTTGCCTGCTGCTTTTGCCTCAGCGCGGCCTTTTTCAGATAAATCAACGTCATACCAGCCAGTGAAGCGGTTTTCGTTGTTCCATTGACTTTCGCCGTGTCGTACCAGAACCAGCTTAGTTACTGCCATAGTTCGAACTCCTCAATCTAACTTGTTCAATGATAACTATTATCATTATATTGCGGGACTGCCACCAACAGCAATCAATAGTATTTAACCATAGCCAATTTTTTATCGTAAGGTCATAAGGCGCAACGATTCTGCTAAATCTATAACCCATTAATCTACAGGGTATTAAATACCCTGTAGGGCTGCGTGGGGTTAAGCTGCTTTTTTCAGGCAGGTGCTCATAAAGGTTTTACGCGCATCGCCTTTTAACTCTTTGGTGGCGGCCTCAGCGTTACAGCTTTTCATTTTCTGCTGCTGTGGCGTCAGGGCTTTTTCATCGGGCTGAACCTGTGCTTTCAGGCACTGACTCATAAACTTCTTACGGTCATCGCCTTTTAGCGATTGAGTGGTCGCCTGCTGATTACAATCGGTCATTTTTTTCTGTTGCGCGGCCTGAGCCGGCGACGGTGTTTTCATCGTATCTGCTGCCATCACATTCGCACTAAGCAGTAATCCGGCGGAGAGTAACCATAAGGTAGTTAGACGCATAGGAGTTCCTTAAATAATGTTGAGATTTGAAAGTGTAGGCAACAGGTCATACGACCGCCTGACAGACGCTGTTAAGCGTAGTCGGCAGCCGTAAATAAGGACAGTTATAGGGCGATAAAGTGATAAACCGTGGTTGCGTGATAGGTCTTCCCCGGTTTTAACCAGCAATCGGGTTGCGGCCATTCAGGGTGGTTGGGGCTATCGGGTAGGAATTCGCTCTCCAGTGCCACACCAGTATAATTGGCATAAGTACCGCCGTTACGTGCTGGTGTGCCGCCGAGAAAATTACCGCTATACAATTGCAGCGCTGGTGCTGTGGTATAAACGCTCATTTGCACCCGATTATCCGATGACCACAAATGTGCCGCCGGGCTTTCGGTGGCACCACAAGTCCGATGCAGCAAGTAAGCATGGTCATAGCCTTTTACCCGTTGCTGGCAGCGGTCTTTCAGGAAGTCGCGCGCCAGGGTTTTTGGCTGACGGAAGTCCATACCCGTCTTTTCTACGCTGACCAGCCCACTGGTGGGAATCCCCTCGCTGTCGACAGGCAGATAACTTCCGGCAAACAGTTGCAAACGATGTGCCCGCACATCAACCCCTTCACCATCGAGATTGAAATAGGCATGATTGGTCAGGTTCACCGGACAGGTTTTATCCACCTGTGCCTGATAGTGAATCTCTAACCGGCTGTCTTCGGTGAGTAAATACTGAGCCTCTACCGTCAAATTGCCGGGAAACCCTTGGTCACCGTCCGGCGAATGCAACTGATAGGTCACCTGCTTTTCATCCTGCGTCACCTTTTGCCAGCGTTTAGTGTGAAAACCGTTCGGGCCACCGTGCAATTGGTTTGGCCCCTGATTGGGTATCAACTTAAAGGTTTCGCTGTCAGTCGTGATTTGTGCGTTGGCAATACGGTTAGCATAGCGGCCCACGGTGGCACCGAGGTAAGCCGCCTGATGCAGATAATCAGCAGGGGTTTGACAACCCAGCAGCAGTTGGCGTTTTTCACCGTTTTTTAACGGCAAAATCGCGGATAGCCACGTCGCACCCCAATCCATTAGGATGACGGCCACACCTGCTTTATTGCGTAATTCGGTCAATTCAAACGGCTGACCATCGGGTGCTAACGGGTCAAACCTGCCTGGTGGATCCGCATCGTTTTTCAGCATAAACCTGCTCCTTGTGAAGCCTGACATACATAGAACGTCTCCGTTCGACCACTGCTGTATGCCGGATATTCCCGCGCCACAGTAACCCGAACCTGCTCGACCAGCGCCTGTGGCATCAGCGCAACAATACAGCCGCCAAAACCCCCGCCGGTCATACGCACACCACCTTGCTCCCCAATGACCGATTTCACAATATCCACCAGGCTGTCGATCGGTGGAACTGTGATCTCGAAATCATCACGCATCGAAATATGAGACTCCTGCATCAGTTGCCCCATCAATTTCAAATCGCCAGCAGCCAAAGCATCCGCCGCCGCCAGTGTGCGCTCATTTTCAGTAATCACATGGCGGGCACGTTTGGCAACCACGGGGTCCAGTTCATCCTGAATAGAGAAGAACAGGCTTGGATCGACATCACGCAGGGCTTTGACACCGAAGAAACGCGCCGCAGTTTCACACTGCTGGCGGCGAGTATTGTATTCGCTATCGACCAGACCACGTTTAACATTGGAGTTGATAATCACCACTGCAACGTTTTCCGGCATCGGAACGGCGCGGGTTGCCAACGTGCGGCAATCAATCAGCAATGCATGGTCCTGCTGACCCAACGCTGAAATCAACTGATCCATGATGCCGCAATTACAGCCGACAAACTGGTTCTCTGCTTCTTGCCCGTTCAGCGCCAGCTCCACGCCGCTCAGCGGCAATTGATAGAGTGATTGCAGCGCCTGGCCCACCGCCACTTCCAGCGAGGCTGAAGAGCTAAGGCCAGCACCTTGTGGCACATTGCCACTGATCACCAGAGAGGCACCGCCAAAATCAGCATGGCGCAGTTGCAAATGTTTTACCACGCCGCGCACATAATCTGCCCAGCGAAATTCAGGGTGTGGCACGATGGGGGCATCAAGTGAGAATATATCTTGCTGATTATCATAGTCAGCAGCGATAACATGGATCTGGCGATCGTGGCGTTTACCACAACTGATCACCGTTTCATAATCGATAGCACAGGGCAGGACAAAGCCATCGTTATAATCGGTATGTTCGCCGATAAGATTAACGCGGCCCGGTGCCCTAATAGTGATTTCAGGCGCATGACTAAACTGCTGGCGGAAAATGGCTTGGGTATGCTGCTGCAAACTCATTATTTGACTCCTGCTTCTCGATAATGAACATCACTTACAGCCCGCAGCAGCTCCGCCGCCTGTTCTGCCGTAAGGTCACGCTGGGTTTCGGCCAGCATTTCATATCCAACCATAAATTTACGCACTGACGCCGAGCGCAATAATGGGGGGTAAAAATGTGCATGTAGCTGCCAGTGCGTATTGTCACTGGTATTATCATTGCTATGAATGCTATCAGCTCCGTGAATGTTATAAGGCGCACCGTGCCATCCCATTGAGTAGGGGAAGGAGCATGAGAATAGATTGTCATAACGGCTGGTGAGCTTTTTCAGTGCAACGGCCAAGTCACGGCGTTGTTCGGCCGAGAGGTCTTCCATGCGCAATACATGTGTTTTGGGCAGTAATAAGGTTTCAAACGGCCATGCCGCCCAGTAGGGTACTACGGCCAACCAGTGATCGGTTTCCACCACGGTTCTGCTGGTGTCACGACGTTCACGCTCGGCATAATCGAGCAGCATTGGGGCGTTATGCTGCTGGAAATAGTGCCGCTGTAGCCGGTCTTCTCTGGCGGCCTCGTTCGGTAAGAAACTATTGGCCCAGATTTGCCCATGCGGATGTGGATTAGAACACCCCATCGCGGCACCTTTGTTCTCAAACACTTGAACCCACGGGTAAATTTTACCTAACTCGGCACTTTGTTGTTGCCAGGTCTGGATAACCTCCTCCAGCGCTGGCAGTGTCAGTTGCGGCAAAGTTTTACTGTGATCGGGGGAGAAGCAGATAACCCTGCTAGTGCCGCGTGCGCTTTGGCTGCGCATCAGCGGATCATCACTTTGCGGCGCATCGGGGGTGTCCGGCATCAGCGCGGCAAAGTCATTGGTAAATACATAAGTTGACTGATAGTCAGGATTGATATCGCCAGTCACGCGGGTATTGCCGGGGCACAAGAAGCAATCAGGGTCATGCGGCGGTAAGTTCTCTGTGGCTGGCGCTTCCTGTTGGCCCTGCCACGGGCGCTTGGCTCGATGTGGCGAAACCAATACCCACTGATCGCTCAATGGGTTGTATCTGCGGTGTGGATGGTCTACAGGGTTAAAATCAGTCATAACGATACCTTAATCGGGATAGCCCTGAGGGTTTTTTGATTGCCAACGCCAAGTGTCTGCTGCCATTTCATCAATTGAACGGCTGACTTGCCAGCCTAATTGTTCAGCGGCTTTGGTGGGGTCGGCCCAGTAAGCTGGCAGGTCACCTTCGCGGCGTGGCGCAAAATGGTAAGCCAGTGGTTTCCCGCACGCTTTGCTGAATGCCTCAACCACTTGCAAAACACTGTGGCCGACACCGGCACCCAGATTGAAAATATGCACACCGGGCTGATTGTGTCGCTTTTTCATGGCGGCTATGTGGCCGTCAGCCAGATCTACCACATGGATATAGTCGCGCACCCCGGTGCCATCAGGGGTCGGGTAGTCATTGCCAAAAATGGCCAATGATTCACGGCGGCCAACCGCAACTTGAGCAATAAACGGCATCAGGTTGTTAGGGATACCTTGTGGATCTTCGCCCATCAGCCCTGATGGATGGGCACCAACCGGATTGAAGTAACGCAGAATGGTCATATTCCATTGCGGGTCAGCCAGTTGCACATCTTGCAAGATTTGTTCAACCATCAATTTGCTGTGACCATATGGGCTGGAAGGGGAGCCGGTCGGAAAACTTTCAACATAAGGAATCTGCGGCTGATCGCCATAAACGGTAGCAGATGAGCTGAAAATAAAGTTTTTAACCTGTGCTGCTTGCATGGCTGCCAGCAGCACCAGTGTGCCGAAGACGTTGTTATCGTAATAGGCTAGTGGTTTGCTGACGGATTCACCCACCGCTTTTAGACCCGCGAAATGAATGACCGCGTGAATAGGATGAGCCGCGAATATTTGGTCGAGCAGCGCACGGTCACGAATATCACCTTGATAAAATTCAGGTGTATGGCCGGTCAAGCTGTGGATCCGCTCTAATACACTGGATTTGCTGTTGCAAAGGTTATCGAGGATCACCGGTTTATAACCAGCTTCAATCAATTGCACACAAGTATGGCTACCGATGTAACCGCTACCACCCGTTACCAGAACGTACATAAAAGACTCCTCGAATAACTTTAGTTTAAGAAAGATAGCATGACATTACGTGAAAAAAGGTGATCTGCACTCAATAATGGAATCGTTTACATTTTATTTGCTGTTAGCGTAATTCTCGTGAGTGCATAAATACAAGGAGACAAACAAGGATAGGCAAGTAATGAGAGAAATGATGGTCACAACAAAGATATCTGAAGTGGTAGCGTTCTCATCCATCAATTTAGCAAGAATGTCCTGCTCCAAATGGACTGAGGCCGATAGCTGACAGATTCAGATATCGGCTCAGCATCAGAGTGGTTAGTGCGATAAATACAGTGGATAGGTGAAGAACAGTAAATGCATTAAGTTGAGTGCGAAATGGAATGCCACCGCAACCCATAAGCGCCCGCTCCACAACCATGCCAGACCATAAATCACCCCAGCCAGTGCGGCAAATACCATTAACAGCGGGCCGCCTGCAAAATGCGCCGCACCGAAGAGGAGTGCGGTGATCAATAGCGCCGGATAGGAGCCTAGCCATTGGCTTAATCGTTGTTGTAGATACCCACGGAAAAGTGCCTCTTCAGCCAGGCAGACAAAGAATACGTTGGCGATAACAAAAGAGCCAATCCACGGTGGCGTGTGCAGTTCAATCTTCAGACCGCCTAACGCCACCGCCAGTAACAGTAATGCTGGTATGCAGGCGATCAGCGCGGCCCAAGCCATACGGCCAACCGAGGGATGTTTTGAGACAACAAACAGCGTCGGCAGACAGGCCAATAAGATGAATGGCACCAGTGCTTTATCGAGATTGTAATACATACTAAAGGGCGCACTGAGTGGCCCTGCTTTAACGTGATCCAATACTTTTAGATTGTTAAAGCCGGGAACCAGGTGCAGGAACAGCGCGATCGACGCGAATACCAGCAGCAGCTCCAGCCCATAGGCCAACCACGTTCGTTGACGGTATTTTTGTAATAGCAGGGCAATAAGCAGCGTCAACAGCAAGAAGGCGGCTGAGGGGAGTGTCAGAACACCGTGATAGAGAGCCATTGCCAACGATAACAGCATGAGAAACAGGGCTAGCACCCGGTTTAGTGACAAGAAAAGTAAAGAAGCTGCAAGCATGCCCCACATAAGTCGTCCCTTTGTTGTTAAATCCTAATGAGTTATTGAATATTGTGAGTCAGATAAGGTCAGACATTATCCGCCATCAGCTCTGGGTATGGCTGATGGCAGGCATAATAACATAACAGACAGAGGATAAATGCCAGACTAATTGAGAAATATCTCACTGATTCTGTTGAAAAGAGTGTAACGATAAATGTCAGTTATGTTTGGCGGGCAACCTATCCTGCCGGTAGTAATAAATATCATCGCTGGGAACAAATGTTAGGCGATGGGTAATACATTGCGGTGCATCTTCGGCATGGTGAGAGACGAATAACAGTTGGGTTTCTCCCTCGCTAATCATCACATCAATAAAACGCCGTACCAGCAGGCGGTTAATGGGATCCAGACCTTGTAGCGGTTCATCTAGAATCAACAGCGCTGGGTGCTTTACCAGTGCTCTGGCTATCAAAGCCAGCCGTTGCTGACCCCAGGATAAGCTGTGAAAAGGCTGATTGGCCGTGGTGGTAGAGAAGCCCAGTAAAGCCAGCCATTGGTCAGCCAATTGCTGTTGGCGATCAGATACTGCCTGATAAATACCAATCGAGTCGAAAAATCCGGATAAAATCACACTACGCACACTGGCACTGACGCGGTAGTCCAAATGCAGGCTGCTACTCACATAGCCAATATGGCGCTTGATATCCCAGATGGTTTCGCCACTACCACGGCGGCGGCCAAACAGTGTTAAATCGTTGCTATAGCCTTGTGGATGATCGCCGGTTATCAGGCTGAGCAGGGTGGATTTCCCCGCCCCATTCTGGCCGATGATTTGCCAGTGCTCACCGGGGTTTACCTGCCAGGTCAGGTTATGCAAGATAGGGCGGTCATTGTATTCGACTACACAGTTATGCAATTTAATCAGTGGTTTATCCTGTGGTGGGCGCACCTGTTGTTGTGGGTTTTCCGCGTCGGGTAGCGACAATCCAGCAAGATTTTCGCTGTGGGCCAGTTGTGCAATCAGCGCTTCGGACATGATTTGCTGACGTGGGCCGGTATGCGTTAGGTGGCAATCCGCCAGCACGCCAATGAATCGTACAAAATCGGGGATATCATCAAAACGATTAAGCACCAAAACCAGCGTTACCCCTTGGGCACAAAGGGCTGAGAGCATTTTTGCCAGTTGCGCGTGCGCCGCCACATCCAGGCCATCAAAAGGTTCATCCAGAATCAGCAGGTCCGGTTGTGACATTAACGCCTGGCACAGCAGTGTTTTGCGAGTTTCACCGGTAGAAAGGTACTTGAAGCGGCGTGAGAGCAGGTGGCTGATATTAAATTGCGTTGCCAGTTGCTGGCAACGTTGTGGAGCGTTGACCTCTTCTTGAATGATTTCAGCGGTGGTGCGGCCGGTATCGTCTTCATCGGCGCTGAGTAGGTCAGTATTATTGCGTTGCCACTCTTCGCTGACTAACTGTTGTAGCTGCTCGAATGACAAACGTACACCGTGGTGAAAGTTGCTCTGGCGCGAGCCGTTCAGCAGGATCAACTCACCTGATAATGCTCTGGCTAGCGCAGATTTCCCGCTGCCATTCGCGCCAACAAACGCCCAGCTATCGCCCGATTTAATGTTCAATTGTGGCAAGATGAGTGTCTGAGTGTCACTCAGGCGAAAACAACCTTGCGATATTTGCAACTCAGTCATCATTTTCCCCACATTTTGCAACACAGTATGGCGTTAGGAGTAAGCGGAAAAGTATCGAATGTCAACAGACACATTTAATATTCAGAGTTAATTACCAAGCTAAGTTATTCAGCAAAGTGTCGCGATAATGACTCTATCTGCATTAAATTGTGCGATAACATCACTGCCAGCGCGTAAGTTAAGGTTGTGTAATTCACGGTTGTTTTGTGTCGAGCATAAACTGACTCCCCCGGCTAACGTGACAATAACTTCACTGTGGTCATGGCCCGGTTCGATACTGGCGACCGTGCCTCGCAGAGAGTTATCCGCCGCCCCCACCAGTGCCTGATCTGTAACCAGTTTTACCCACGGCGCTTTAATTAGGGCTAACACCTCTTTGCCTGCTGACAGTTGCAGGCGGTCGGCACTTTGTTGAGTCAGTGCGGCAGATAAACGGGTTTTGCCATCGGAGAGCAGGATATTGACATGCTGCTGCACCTGTTGGTGATCGCGCTCAATGACGGTACCGAAAAACTGATTACGGGCGCTGGTTTGCAGCGAGAAACGCGAAATGGCTGCCAGCAGGCTATCTAACGGCAGTGAATCATCTTTCAGGACATCAAAGGCTTTTTGCTGAATCTTGGCGAGCAAATCATACAACTGAATTAAGCGTTCACCGTAGCGGGTCAGGTTGGCACCCCCGCCCCCTTTGCCACCGGTTGCCCTTTCTACCAGTGTATCCTCGGCCAACGTATTCATTTCATTAATTGCATCCCAGGCACTTTTATAGCTGATTCCGGCGAGTTTCGCCCCCTGGCTAATCGATCCGGTATGTTGAATTTGTTTCAATAGTGCAATACGGCGCGGATCGGCAAATAGGCGTTGCTGAAGTTTTAGGGTAAGAAGAATTTCGGCCTGCATATTTTCTACTCCGGCGGGAAAGGGTTACTGTTATCTAACCGCCTGTTTATACTTAAATCGCACGTTTGGCAGGTTACATTTTTTTCTCATTGGTTAAAATAACAGGGTTCATTCATTGCTGATATGATTTACAGTAAATGATAGGTGTTGGTTATTGTGATAACGTTGGGTTATCGCGAAATAAGCTGTAATGAGAGGCTGGCATGTTAGAACTATTGAAAAGTCTGGTCTTTGCCGTGGTCATGGTACCGGTGGTGATGGCAGTGATTTTGGGGCTGATCTATGGGTTGGGTGAGGTGTTTAACATCATCTCCAAGAGCGGCCACAATAAAGAACGCTCTTGATCTGATTTCTACATGCCCGGTGTATCAACGCTGGGCATTTTCGTTTTTACCCCTCAGCCTGCACTTTTCCACTTTTCCACTTTTCCACTTTTCCTCAACCTCTTGCCCTCACTCAAGTTATCTCACATCTTGCCGATAAATCACATGACCTGCCTGTGATGTTACGTTATATTCAAATTTATATAACGAGCATAACTAACGCGGAGAACAACATGAAGAATCAATACGGTAAAGTGAGCCAATGGGCAGCGAGCGCAGTACTGCTGGCCGCATTTTCTGGCCCTACCATTGCCGCTGACAACATTACGGTATTTGCGGCCGCCTCGCTAACCAATGCCTTACAGGAGATAGCGGCGCAATATAAAAAAGAGAAACAGGTCGATGTGGTGGCCTCTTACGCTTCCTCTTCTACCCTGGCTCGCCAGATTGAGCAGGGCGCTCCGGCGGATCTGTTTATCTCCGCTGACCAGCAATGGATGGATTATGCCATTGATAAACTGCAAATAGTGGCTAATACTCGCTATACCCTGTTAGGCAATGAGTTGGTATTGATTGCGCCGCAAGACAGCAAAATTGATAAAGTGGTTATTGATAAAAAAACCGATTGGAAGACGTTACTGGAGGGCGGTCGTCTGGCTGTTGGTGACCCTGATCATGTTCCGGCGGGGATTTATGCTAAAGAGTCATTGGAGAATTTAGGTGCCTGGGCAACTTTAGCGCCGGAAATGGCGCGGGCCAACAACGTACGCAGTGCCATGGCACTGGTAGAACGTGCGGAGGCACCACTGGGTATTGTCTATGGTTCAGATGCTATAGCCAGTAACAAAGTTAAAGTTGTCGGGATATTCCCGAAAGCGAGTCATAAGCCGGTTGAATATCCGATGGCGATTGTTAAAGGCCATGAAAATCAGACGGTTAGCGATTTTTATCATTATCTAAAAAGCCCGCAAGCCGCTGAGATTTTCAAAAATTATGGATTTACCCCACGCTAATGATATTAAGCGAGTATGAGTGGCAGGCCATTATTCTTAGCCTGAAGGTTTCCGGTGTCGCGGTGGCGTGCAGTTTGCCCTTGGGTATTTTAATGGCATGGATTCTGGTGCGTTGCCATTTCCCCGGTAAGTCATTGTTAGACAGCGTTATTCACTTGCCACTGGTGTTGCCGCCGGTGGTGATTGGTTATCTGTTGTTGATAAGTATGGGGCGGCGCGGTTTTATCGGTGAGTGGCTCTACGACTGGTTTGGCATCAATTTCAGTTTCAGTTGGCGTGGTGCAGCGCTGGCCTCGGCTGTGGTTGCTTTTCCGCTGATGGTCAGGGCTATCCGGCTGGCACTTGAAGCGGTGGATACTCGGCTGGAATTGGCGGCCCGCACCTTAGGCGCTCACCCTTGGCGGGTATTTCTCACTATTACGTTGCCGCTCTCGTTGCCGGGGGTGATTGCCGGTACGGTGCTCTCTTTCGCCCGTTCACTGGGTGAATTTGGTGCGACCATCACCTTCGTCTCCAATATCCCCGGAGAAACGCGCACTATTCCGCTGGCCATGTACACCCTGATTGAAACCCCCGGCGCTGAGGCCGCTGCTGCCCGTTTGTGTGTCATCGCGATTATCCTGTCGCTGGTGTCCTTACTGTTATCTGAATGGCTGGCCCGCTGGGGTAAAAAACGCATGGGGGTTCCATGCTAGAACTGGATTTCAGTCAACAGTTGGGTGATTTGGATTTACGGGTTACCGCCAATCTGCCCGCTGAAGGTATTACGGCCATTTTCGGGTTGTCGGGGGCGGGTAAAACCTCGCTTATCAATGTGATTGGCGGCTTGACTCGCCCACAGCAGGGCCGAGTGGTGCTTAATGGCCGGGTGCTGGTGGATGCGGAGCAACACATTTACCTGCCACCGGAAAAACGCCGCGTGGGTTACGTATTTCAGGATGCGCGTCTGTTTCCCCACTATCGCGTGCGGGGGAACTTACAATACGGTATGGCTACGTCGATGCGTGGGCAGTTCGACACTATTGTTGGTTTGCTGGGCATTGAGCCATTATTGGGGCGCTTCCCGCTGACGCTATCGGGGGGGGAGAAGCAGCGGGTAGCCATTGGTCGCGCGTTGCTAACCGCACCTGAGTTGTTGCTGATGGATGAGCCTCTGGCTTCACTGGATTTACCGCGTAAGCGCGAATTGTTGCCCTATTTGGAACGGTTAGGGCAAGATGTAAAAACGCCTATTTTATATGTCAGCCACAGTATGGATGAAATCCTGCGTCTGGCCGATCAGGTGGTGGTGATGGATGCCGGTAAAGTCCGTGCGGTCGGTGGGCTGGAGGAGGTGTGGGCCAGCAGCGCATTGCGCCCGTGGCTGCAACGAGAGGAGCCGAGTAGCATCTTGCGGGTCAATGTGATTGGTCATCATGATCGTTATGCCATGACCGCACTGGCTTTAGGCGATCAACGCTTGTGGGTGGGTAAACTGGGTGCTGATGAAGGCAATTCAATGCGTATTCGCATTAATGCCGCAGATGTGTCATTGGTGCTACAGCCGCCACAAAGCAGCAGTATTCGCAATATTCTGCCAGTGAAAATTGCCGAGTGTCTGGATGTTGACGGGCAGGTGGATGTTAAACTCGCGGTCGGTGATCAATGGCTGTGGGCGAGAATTACGCCGTGGGCAAGGGATGAACTGGGGCTGAAGCCCGGTCAGTGGGTTTATGCGCAGATAAAAAGCGTTTCGTTTAATCGGTAGAATTAAACGCTCAGCACTACCCGCCGGTGAATCAAGGGGCGGGCACTCCGACGGCTTATGCCGTTAGCCCGAACGGAGTGTTTCCCATTGATTCAGCTTTATAAGTTGCCTGAAGCGAGCCTAACAGGGGTACTCTTTAGACTTAGCTATCAAGCCAGTACATGCTGGCGGATAACGTGAGCAATGCCCGGCTGCTCGTTATCGGCAATCACCAAATCTGCGCGCTGCTTGATGGCATCGGCACTGTTGCCCATCGCCACCCCCAGACCTGCGGTTTCCAACATGCTCAAATCGTTAAAGTTATCACCAAAAGCGACCACCTCCTTCATGCTCAGCCCTTGAGATTCAACCCACTGTTGCAGGCGTTTACCCTTGCTGTTGCCCGCTTGCGCGACATCGACCTGATCATGCCATGACCATTCGCAGGCCAGCCCCATCTCGCCTTCGATGGTGGTGGCAAAGGCTTTTAACTGTTCGATATCGACATGGGAAGTGGCAAATTTCCAGATTGATGTCGCACTATAAGCGGCATCCATTAAGCTATCGACATGAAGTAGCGTCGGGCGTTGCTCTGGTGGTAATGACTCAGCCCAATTCAGCGAGCGAATGACGTGGTCACTGGTTTTCTGATACAGCATCGCGTCGTCGACATACATCAAGCCGTGAATATGTGTTTGCTCCAATAGCCGCAACACCTGAATCGCTTGTTCTGGTTCTAATGGATCAGAATCCAATACTTTTTTCGCCTGATAATCATAAAGATAAGTGCCGTTACAGCAAATCGCGGGCGTATCAAGTTGTAATGCCTGATAGAACGGGTGAATGGCAACATGGTGGCGGCCAGTCACAACAATCACTTTAACGCCCTCAGCACGAGCTTGAGCCAGTGCCGATAAGGATTCAGGCAGAATACGTTTTTTATGATCCAGCAGTGTTCCGTCCAGATCCAATGCAATTACGCGATATGTCATGGCAGTTTTAGTCTCGTAAATGGCGAATGAAATTATATGTTTGAATATTATTTTCGATGGTACACCGGATGGCGGGTTGATTAAACCTGACAGGGTAATCGCCAGCATGAACGGCTAAAAATAAGCAGGATAAGATGTAAACCGCGCGACGACAGACGGTTGTTATGTCCGCGTAGTCAGGTAAGCTAGGCTAAAATAGTGTGTTAAACGCGATATTTGGTTTAGGTTGAAGTGGCTAAATCAGGCCCATTCGACCAAACAGCATTGTCTAACAGGCGCGACTAAGGAGTAAAGATGAAGCAAGTGGTTTACGTGGCAAGCCCAGACAGTCAGCAGATTCATGTCTGGCAATTAGATTCAGCCGGTGAATTAACTTTATTGCAAACCGTGGATGCGCCCGGCCAGGTGCAACCGATGACAATCAGCCCGAACCAGCGTCATTTGTATGTCGGGGTGCGTCCTGATTTTGGTATCGTCAGTTATAATATTGCAGGTGACGGCACCTTGACGGCTGCGGGAATGGCACCACTTCCCGGCAGCCCGACCCATATTGGCACTGATTTGCAAGGCCGCTTCCTGTTCTGTGCCTCTTACAGTTTCAATTGCGTGAGCATCAGCCCAATTAATGAACAGGGTGTGGTGCAGGCGCCTATTCAGCAATTAGATAATTTGCCCGCGCCGCATTCGGCAAATATTGACCCGACCAATCAAATCTTACTGGTGCCTTGCCTGAAAGAAGATAAAGTGCGGTTATTTGATTTAAGTATTGATGGCAAGCTGACGCCTCATGCGCAGGCCGATATCGCGGTGGCCGCCGGTGCAGGGCCACGTCATATGGCTTTCCATCCGAATCATCAAATCGCTTATTGCGTCAATGAACTCAATAGCTCGGTAGATGTGTATCAGATAAGCGATAACGGCCAAGAATATAAGCTAATCCAGACGTTGGATGCGATGCCAACTGATTTCAGCGGTACGCGCTGGGCGGCAGACATTCATATCACGCCAAATGGTCGCCATTTGTATAGCAGTGACCGCACCGCCAGCCTGCTGAGTATTTTCAGTGTCTCCGACGATGGGCGCACCATTTCACCAGCAGGGCATCATTTGACCGAAGCACAACCGCGTGGCTTTAATATTGACCACAGCGGTAACTTCCTGATTGCGTCCGGGCAAAAATCAGATCATATCGAAGTGTGCCGTATTGATAACAACAGCGGTGAGCTAACCACCCTGAAGCGCTATGCGGTAGGGAAAGGGCCAATGTGGGTCAGTATTGGTGAGCCAAGAACTTAATAAATAATGTTATCAGGCGGGGAAACGTGCCGAATGGGTCGTAACGGCACCCACCGGCGCTGTCGCCCCGCCCGTCCCCAGAGTATATTGTCCACTACTGCTTTAGTGGATACTCATCGCCACCGCATCCGTTAACCGCGCCAGTGAGTGCGGCGAGATAATATAAGGCGGCATCAGGTAAATCAGTTTACCGAACGGGCGGATCCAAACGCCATGCTCAACAAAGCTCCGTTGTAGGCGGGCAACATTCACCGGCTCTTTCATTTCAACGACTCCGATAGCCCCCAAGACCCGTACATCAGCCACCGTTTGGCTTTCTACCAGCGGCAGTAACGCCTGCTTTAATTGTTTTTCTATCGCGCTAACCTGCTGTTGCCATTGATTTTGCGCTAATAGCGTTAGACTGGCTGAGGCCACGGCACAAGCCAGCGGGTTTGCCATAAAAGTCGGCCCATGCATAAAGCACCCAGCATCACCGTTACTGATGGTTTCAGCGACGTTTCGGGTCGTGAGGGTGGCGGATAGCGTGAGATAACCGCCGGTCAACGCCTTACCCAAACATAAGATATCCGGCACAATCTGCGCATGTTCACAGGCAAAAAGTTTACCCGTCCGGCCAAACCCGGTGGCTATCTCATCGGCAATCAGCAAGATCTGATGCTGGTCGCACAAAGCTCTCACCTCCCGCAGATATGCCGGGTGATAAATACGCATCCCGCCTGCGCCCTGAACTATTGGCTCAAGGATAACGGCGGCAATCTCGCCAGAATATTGTGCAATCTTGTTGGCAAAATCAGTAATATCTTCCGGGTTCCACGGCTGGTCGAAGCGGCACTGTGGTGCATCAGCAAACAGATTTTCAGCCAAATAACCCTGATACAAACTGTGCATTGAATTTTGTGGATCACAAACCGACATCGCGCCGAAAGTGTCACCGTGATAGCCATGACGCAGCGTTAGAATACGTTGCCGCCGCTCTCCCTTGGCCTGCCAATACTGCAATGCCATTTTCAGTGCCACTTCCACCGCCACCGAGCCGGAATCCGCTAAAAACACACACTCCAGCGCCGGTGGGGTGATGGCAATAAGCTGCTTACACAACGCCACTGCCGGGGGGTGGGTGATTCCGCCAAACATCACATGCGACATTTTATCGAGCTGCTGATGTGCCGCCTGATTCAGTACCGGATGATTGTAACCATGTATTGCGGCCCACCATGACGACATGCCATCGATTAGCCGCCGGCCATCAGCCAGTTGCAACTCAACGCCATCGGCTGCCACCACCGGATAGCAGGGAAGGGGGTCAGTCATCGAGGTGTAAGGGTGCCAGATATGGCGTTGATCAAAAGCAAGGTCAGAAGGTGTCATAGAGGTTTGTTGTAAACTAATTGGCGTCTTGAATGGTTGACAGCATATCGGATTTATTTACACTGACCAAACTTTTTTCTCTTCTGAGAGAGGCCGTAATGGCAAATTATACTCACTGGACCGTCGGGCAAGCCCAAGCCCTGTTTGAAAAACCGCTGTTGGAATTACTGTTTGAAGCACAATGTGTTCACCGTCAGCATTTTGATCCGCGTCAGGTGCAAGTCAGCACTTTATTGTCGATAAAAACCGGTGCCTGCCCAGAAGATTGCAAATATTGCCCGCAAAGTTCGCGCTATAAAACTGGCCTGGAAAGTGAGCGCCTGATGCAGGTTGAACAGGTATTGGAATCCGCCAAAAAAGCGAAAGCCGCCGGTTCAACCCGTTTTTGCATGGGGGCGGCGTGGAAAAACCCGCATGAACGTGACATGCCCTATCTGGAGCAGATGGTGGAAGGCGTCAAGGCGATGGGGATGGAAACCTGTATGACGCTTGGCACACTGGATAAACAGCAGGCGCATCGGCTGGCGGAGGCAGGGCTGGATTATTACAACCACAATCTCGATACCTCGCCGGAATTCTACGGCAGCATCATCACCACCCGCAGTTATCAGGAGCGGCTGGATACCTTAAGCGAGGTTCGTGACGCCGGTATTAAAGTCTGTTCCGGTGGTATCGTCGGGTTAGGGGAGACGGTACGCGACCGTGCCGGATTGCTGGTGCAACTGGCAAATTTACCCAAGCCGCCGGAAAGCGTGCCAATCAATATGCTGGTAAAAGTCAAAGGCACGCCGCTGGAAAATAACGAAGATGTTGATGCGTTTGAGTTTATCCGCACTATCGCGGTGGCGCGTATTATGATGCCCGCTTCCTATGTGCGGTTATCCGCCGGTCGCGAGCAAATGAACGAGCAGACGCAGGCCATGTGCTTTATGGCGGGGGCCAATTCAATTTTCTACGGCTGCAAATTGCTCACCACGCCAAATCCGGATGAAGACAAAGACCTGCAACTGTTCCGCAAGCTGGGTTTGAACCCACAACAAACAACCACTGAACAAGGCTCTCGTGAGCAACAGCAAGCATTAACCGAGCAGTTGCTGTATGGCGATACCACTCAGTTTTACAACGCGGCACGCTGATGAGTTGGCAGCGCAAGATAGAACTGGGGCTGCAACAACGCCATGATGCAGCCGCTTACCGCGTCCGTCAGGTGAATAACGGTGCTAACGGGCGCTGGTTGCAATCTGGCAGCCGCCAATATCTCAACTTTTCCAGTAACGACTATTTGGGATTAAGTCAGGATGCGGCAGTCATCGCCGCCTGGCAGCAGGGCGCACAGCGCTATGGCGTTGGCAGTGGGGGGTCTGGCCATGTTACCGGTTATAGCCAACCCCATGCGCATTTGGAGCAGCAATTAGCCGACTGGCTGGGCTATCCACGCGCCTTGCTGTTTATTTCCGGCTATGCTGCTAATCAGGCGCTGCTGGCGGCGTTAACCGCTGCCGATGACCGAATATTAGCCGATAAACTCAGCCATGCCTCGCTGTTGGAGGCGGCAGCGCACTCGCCGGCTCAACTGCGGCGTTTTACCCACAATCAGCCTGATTCGCTGCAAAAACTGCTGGATAAACCCTGTTCAGGCCAGACATTGGTGGTAACTGAGGGTGTTTTCAGTATGGATGGTGACAGCGCGCCGCTGGCGGCTTTGCAGCAAAAAGCGGCAGCAGCGGGGGGCTGGTTGCTGGTGGATGACGCGCACGGTATTGGCGTTTGTGGCGACGGTGGGCGTGGCAGTTGTTGGCAACAAGGGGTGAAACCCGAACTGCTGGTGGTGACGTTTGGCAAGGCATTCGGGCTTAGTGGCGCGGCCGTATTGTGTCAGGAGCCGGTGGCAGAGTATCTGCTGCAATATGCCCGTCATCTGATTTACAGCACCGCGATGCCGCCAGCACAGGCTTGTGCCTTGCAAGCCGCGTTATTACGTATTCAGCAAGGTGATGATTTACGTTTGCAACTCCAGCAGCGTATCGGCCAATTCCGTGCCGGTGCAGTTGGTTTGCCACTGCAATTAGGGGCATCAGAAACTGCTATCCAGCCGCTGTTGGTGGGGGATAACCAACAAACGCTGACCCTGGCAGCACAACTGCGTGCCGCAGGTTTATGGGTAAGCGCCATTCGGCCGCCAACCGTCCCCCCTGGGGGGGCAAGATTACGTATTACGTTGAGTGCCGCGCACCAAGCGGAAGATATCGACAGATTGCTGGAGGTGTTGCATGACGTGTGTCATTGACCCCCCGTTTCCCACAGAAACAATTGATAAACCGGCCATTGCCGCCGCTTTTAGCCGTGCGGCACAGAGCTACGATTCAGCCGCTAAGTTGCAGCGTGCAACCGGTGAGGCGCTGCTGGAACGGGGTTTACGGCATACAGGGGAAACCGTACTGGATGCTGGCTGTGGAACGGGTTTTTTCAGCCGCCGCTGGCGCGAATTGGGGAAGCGGGTTGTGGCGTTGGATCTGGCGGCAGGTATGTTGGAGTATGCCCGCCAGCAGCACGCTGCTGATGACTACTTACTGGGTGATATTGAGCATATTCCCTTGCCAGATCAATCGGTTGATATCTGTTTCAGTAACCTGGCAGTGCAGTGGTGCTCGGATCTGGCGGCGGCACTGATGGAGCTTTATCGGGTTACTCGGCCCGGTGGCCTGATTCTATTTTCAACGCTAGCCGATGGCTCCCTTGATGAATTGGGGCAAGCGTGGCAACAGGTTGATGGTAAGCGCCATATCAATGATTTTCTTTCGTTTGGGCAAATCAGTACGGCGTGTCAGGGGTATCGCCACCAACTGACACCGCAGTTACATCAACAACAGTTTCCAGATGTGATAGCCCTGATGCGCTCACTGCAAGGTATCGGTGCGACACATTTACATCATGGGCGCGAGGCTGGTCTCAGTGGGCGTCAACGGCTGGCGGCGCTGCAACAAGCTTATGTCGTACAGTCAGGGGGTTATCCGCTGAGCTATCAACTGGTTTATGGGGTTATTTATCGTGACTAAACGTTGGTTTATCACCGGTACTGACACTGATGTCGGTAAAACAGTCGTCAGTTGTGCATTGCTGCAAGCGGCGGCCAATCAGGGCTACCGCACCGCCGGATACAAACCGGTGGCTTCAGGCAGCCAGATGACAACAGACGGTTTGCGCAATAGTGACGCGCTGGCGCTACAGGCTAATAGCAGCGAGCCATTGCGCTATAGCCAGGTCAATCCACTGACCTTTGCGGAAGCCACCTCTCCCCATATTGCCAGTGAAAGTGAAGGGCGCGAGATTCAGCTAACTGAATTATCACAGGGTCTACGGCAGTTAGCGCAATCAGCCGATTGGGTTCTGATTGAAGGTGCGGGCGGCTGGTTTACCCCGCTGTCGGCACAGGTCACTTTTGCTGATTGGGTCGAGCTGGAACAATTGCCCGTAATTATGGTTGTTGGGGTCAAGTTAGGTTGCATTAATCACGCCTTGCTCACCGCACAAGCTATCCGCCAAGCCGGGCTAACGCTGGCGGGATGGGTTGCCAATGAGGTGATTCCGACCGGTGCGCGGCAAGCGGAGTATCTGGCGACATTGACGCGAATGATACCTGCACCACGATTGGGGGTTATCCCGCATCTTACGGATATTGGCGAGCACCCGCTGGCTGAGCGCCATGATCTCGGCGGGTATCTGGACCTGAAGCCACTGGCCGTTAGCGAAGGGGGTTGATAGTCGTTATGCATTGCTGGAAACGGGGCTAAACGCTATTTTAGCCCCGAGGGTGCCTTACGGGGTCAACTGGCCAGGTGCTCAATAATCAAATCCTCATCCAATTGGTCCAAGGTTCCTTGGGCCACATTTCGGCCACCGGCCATCAGGCAAAAGCGATCAGCAACATGTTGGATAAAGGCCAAACGGTGCTCAACCAATAAAACCGTTAAGCCAAGGTTGCGGCTAAGTTGATGCAGAATTTGGCCTATATCCTCACTCAGTGGCGGCAGAGTATCGCCCCCCGGTTCGTCCAAAATCAGTAGTTCTGGCTCTGCGACCAGCGCTCTGGCTATAGCCAACTGCTGCTGTTGATAGCGGGTAAGATCTCCTCCGCGTTGGCTGAGTTTATCGTGCAACAGCGGGAAGAGATCAAAAACCCAGCCCGGAATGTGACGTGATTTATGGCGTCCAGCCAGTACAGCTACCAGCAAGTTTTCCTCAACACTCAGTTGGGAGAAGATCTGCTGCCCTTGCGGCACATACCCAATCCCAAGTGCTGTGCGCCCCTCAACAGGGTGTTGCAGCAGGTTCTGCGGTGGTTGGTGATTTGGCTGCCAGGTCATGGTGCCACTTTTGACCGGCAGATGCCCCATAATGCAATTAATCAGTGTTGTCTTCCCCACGCCATTGCGCCCGACCAGACAGGTGCATTGGCCGCGAGGTAACTCCAAACTGATATCCCATAGTATATGGTTTTGACCATAGTATTGATTTACAGCAGTTAAAGTCAGCATCGGTGCTTCTCCTTAGTCGATCTCAGTAGCTCACAGGTGCCCCAGTGTTCTGTAACGGCTAGTGAAGAAGTAACCAGCAAATCTGTATACCCGATGGTGGCAGTACAGCATAAAACACCACACTTATAACGCGTGGTTGTTAGTGTAAATAGCAGGGTAATGAGTTGATAACGGCATTAAATGGCGTCAAGTGGCTATTTTTACCCTTAATCCTCCCACTTATTGCTTAATAGCCCGCTCGTTAGTGCGCTGCACTGTATTCGCCCATACCCCCTTATATTGCGATGATTCACAGAGTTAAATGCAACTCTTAGGCCAGCTTAGCGAATACGATAATAAAGTCTGCATGTTAACGGTTTGTAAAGGGTTTTGGTTTTCTCTCCGTGTAAATGCGCGAAGGCCCGCAAGATAAAGACTGCCGAGCGGTCATGATGTTGCACTTAAGCGGTGCCTCAATGCGAGAAAATGGTGCAATAAGAGACACTTTGGTTAAAAGGTATCGGTTCTGTGAATGAGCTAGTGAAATTTATGGAATTAGCAAGTGGTTCAGTTAGTACTAATTGAAATATATGCCGAAACAAAAATGTATAAAAAACACTAAAAAAGCACGTTTGTCCCTATTTCATCGCTAGGCTGCGATTTTCTCCAACTCCCAGCCTCTATGGGGTTGAATGAGTTATCCACCATTCCTGTGGATAACCTTGTGCATTAGCCATAGAAAACTGGTGAGAGGCTAGAGCGGGCGCGGCTTTGGTACTTGTTGTCCGGATTCTCTACTTTTTATTAAATATGCTTTATTTCAATTAGTTAACTAAAATCAAGCAAGCAAAATATTGCGCTGGAAATGCTGCGTAATGTTTAAGCAAATTGCTGCTCATCGTTTGATGTTGTTAACTGCTGGGGATAAAAAGGCTTTTACAGTGCAATCAGGGACCTGGCGTCACAGTAACGAGGCAAATATTCACAAAGGAAGAAAATAGTGGCATTTTGGTGCTTGAAGCTGGTTTTATATCCAGTATCATAGAGGTGGCAAAAATCGATGGGGCTTCCATAATTAGCCTCCTGACAGTCTGTGTTTCTCCAACGGGTAGCGAATTCATGAGTAAAATATTCAAACTACATTCTGAGTTTAAACCCGCCGGCGACCAGCCTGAGGCTATCCGTAAATTAGAGGAGGGGCTGGAGAATGGGCTGGCACACCAGACGCTGTTGGGAGTAACGGGGTCAGGCAAAACCTTTACCATCGCCAATGTTATTGCTGATCTCAACCGGCCAACAATGGTGCTGGCCCCGAACAAGACCCTCGCCGCCCAGTTGTATGGCGAGATGAAAGAGTTCTTTCCCGAGAACGCAGTAGAGTATTTTGTCTCTTACTACGATTATTATCAGCCAGAAGCCTATGTTCCAAGCTCTGACACCTTTATCGAAAAAGATTCATCGGTAAACGAACATATTGAGCAAATGCGGTTGTCGGCCACTAAAGCCTTATTAGAACGGCGGGATGTCATTGTTGTTGCATCGGTTTCGGCTATTTATGGTTTGGGCGACCCGGATCTCTACCTGAAAATGATGTTGCATCTGACCCGTGGCATGATAATCGACCAACGCTCAATTCTACGTCGCTTATCTGAATTGCAGTACAGCCGCAATGATCAGGTCTTTCAGCGCGGTACCTTCCGCGTGCGCGGCGAAGTGATAGATATTTTCCCTGCGGAATCCGATGAATGGGCGCTGCGGGTTGAACTGTTTGATGAAGAAGTCGAAAAGCTCTCTGTCTTTGATCCCTTGACTGGCCAGTTGCAGCATGAAGTGCCGCGTTTCACAGTTTATCCGAAAACGCACTACGTGACCCCGCGCGAACGTATCTTGCAGGCAATGGAGGAGATCAAGGTTGAATTGGCTGAACGGCGTCAAGTGCTGCTGGCTAACAATAAATTGCTGGAAGAACAGCGAATTGCCCAACGTACCCAATTTGATCTGGAAATGATGAATGAGCTGGGATACTGCTCAGGTATTGAAAACTACTCCCGCTATCTGTCTGGCCGTGGGCCGGGTGAAGCGCCACCGACCTTGTTTGATTATCTACCGGCAGACGGTCTGCTGGTTGTCGATGAATCCCACGTCACCATTCCGCAAATTGGGGGGATGTATAAAGGTGACCGGTCACGTAAAGAAACACTGGTGGAATATGGCTTCCGGTTGCCATCGGCGCTGGATAACCGCCCAATGCGTTTTGAAGAGTTTGAGGCACTGGCACCGCAAACTATCTATGTTTCCGCCACACCGGGTAAATATGAACTGGAGAAATCCGGTGATGAGGTTATTGATCAGGTAGTGCGGCCAACCGGTCTGCTTGATCCATTGATTGAGGTTCGCCCGGTAGCGACCCAAGTGGATGACCTGCTGTCAGAAATTCGTATCCGCGCTGCGATTAACGAGCGGGTGCTGGTGACCACGTTGACTAAACGTATGGCTGAAGACCTCACCGAGTATCTTGGGGAGCATGGTGCACGGGTACGTTACCTGCATTCGGATATTGATACCGTAGAACGGGTCGAGATTATCCGTGATTTGCGTTTGGGCGAATTCGACGTGCTGGTGGGGATCAACTTACTGCGAGAAGGCTTGGACATGCCGGAGGTTTCTCTGGTCGCTATTCTTGATGCCGATAAAGAAGGTTTTCTGCGCTCAGAGCGCTCCCTCATCCAAACCATTGGTCGCGCGGCACGTAACCTCAACGGCAAGGCCATTTTATATGGTGATAGAATTACCGCCTCAATGGAGAAAGCCATTGGTGAAACAGAGCGGCGTCGGGTTAAACAGCAGATTCACAACCAGGAGCACGGGATAACTCCGCAGGGGCTTAACAAGAAAATTGGCGATATCCTGCAACTGGGCAAACCGTCGACCCGTGGTAAAGGGAAAGGGCGGGGTGGCAAAGTGGCAGATACCCACGACTACCAATCCCTGCCGCCGAAAGCGCTGGATCAGAAAATCCGTGAATTGGAAGCGAAAATGTATACCTATGCGCAAAACCTGGAGTTTGAGCAGGCCGCCGATTTGCGCGATCAGGTGCATCAACTGCGCCAGCAATTTATCGCAATATCTTAATATCTTGCGGCACACCACGATTCCCCGTAAGGTGTGCCGCTAAAATTAGGGTTACCAGACAATTATATCCCATAGATTTCGAGATACCGGAAGGCGGCAAGAGCATTCCGGTGAGCTGGGTAGAGGGCAGCCAGTACACCTGCATCTTGAAGGATAGCGAGTATATCAACGATAAAAAAGGCAAATGATGAGCGACCATTTATCAAAAGATCCGTTACATGGTATCACCTTGGAAGCATTGCTGACTAAGTTGGTCGAACACTATGGTTGGGATGGCTTGGCCGACCGCATTCAGATTAACTGTTTCATTAGTGATCCCAGTATCAAATCAAGCCTGAAATTCTTACGCCGCACTCCGTGGGCCAGACAAAAAGTGGAAGCACTTTATATCAAGCTGACGGATAAAAAAGATTGGCTGGAAGGTTCATCCTGATTGCTCTGTATTAATAAGCCTGCAAGTGCAGGCTTATTAATGATAGCCAAAATAGAAAAATAGTTTTTTATTTATATTCTACATAAAAGCCATGCACTTTTTTACCCTCTATCTCTCTTAATGATTCTTTTCCATTGATTGTTTTATAATGACATTTAAGTATATAGTGTGTATTTAATTTAAATAATGAAATAAAAGTTTTACGCAAATGTAATTTATTGACATGACTTATAGTTATGATTATTTTCAATGGAGTGAGATAGTGAATTCTCAATAATAATTAATGTTGTTTTTTTCTTTATTTTTTCTTTGTTTTTTTAATGTGAGTTTATATTAAAGTTTTTTGATATGGACTTTTTATATGAAAGGGATTATCTCAGTAAATATACTGCTATTATTGACGATATTATTCACCTTCCCCTCCCAGGCAGATGAAAATGGTGTAAAAAACGATAATTACATGGAAGTTATCGGGAGTGATCATGGCGATGCAATCATTAAACAAAAAGGTAAATTGGCGTTAATTCCTGGTGGGAGTAATCTGATTTTTCCTGACGAAGAAGGCCGATTAGCAACATTAGATGATGCACTGAAGCATCAATCTGGTTTGCTGGTATCGAACTTTTTTGGTGGTGCTGACCAGCCGCGTCTAAATATTCGTGGTTCAGGCGTGCAAAGTGCACCACTCTCCAGAGGTATCACCTTATTGCAGGATGGTTTGCCATTGAATGATGCTGACGGTGGCTTTCATATCAGTTTGCTGGAACCCCGTGAAAGTAAAATAATCAGCGTCCGTCGTGGAGCCAATGCCACTAGCTCGATAACTAACGCTCTGGGTGGGGAACTGGATTTTATTTCTTATACCGGTCGGGACGAGTCGGGGCGATTACGCTACGAGTACGGTAGTTTCGGGCGACAAGGTTGGCATGGCGCGATTGGGGGAGAGCTAACCGAGCGATGGGATGGGCGTCTAAGTGTCAGCGGTGATAATTTCCGTGGCTATCGTGATCACTCGTCTTCACAGCGAAATGCAATTAGAACAAATGTAGGTTTTGAGCAAGGTCGTTTTACCAACCGTACCTGGTTGAGCTGGACCGACCTCCGTTTTGATGTGGCGGGGTCACTTTCTCAATCCGAAGCCAAAAATAATCCCACCTCTATCTATCCCTTGGTATGGGCCAGAGATCCTCGGCGCAATGTAGAACAAGCTCGGGCTGCCAATTATTCAATATGGCAAGGCCAAGGTTGGCAGCAGGAACTCGGTTTATGGGCGCAACATACTCACGACAATTTTATCACGCCAGCCGTGTACGTACTGAGTAGCGGAAATACTTACGGTATCTTATGGAATTCAGATTTATCGAGCGGTGAACTGAGCTATCGTACTCGTTTGTCAGTTGAACGCTCTGATATGGCACGTGACCTGCGGCAAAATCGTCGTGAGACGACTCAGGATGGCAAATTGATAGGTAGTTACACAATGCTAGCTGAAAATCAAAATGTTGTCCTAGGGTTAGGTTGGCAAGCGAACGAAGACTGGTATTTGAACGTAGATATCAAAGGGACGCATTCGGTACGTAATGCCTATCCCCGTGATGGACGTCAAGAATCAAGGCAAAGTTGGTTTTTCATGACGCCAAAATGGGGGGTTATTTGGTTCCCTCAGCCACAATTTCGTGGGTTTGCCAATCTCAGTTGGAGTCATGAACCTCCGAGTTTCCGAGAAATTCTTTCTAATAATGGCAAAATTAACCGGTTAGCGCCTCAAAAGGCAGTAACAATGGAAGTTGGCGGTGAGGGGCAACTGGCATCTAAAATCAACTGGGATTTAACGCTGTATCGTAGCATTGTAAGAAATGAATTAATTTCACTCTATGATCAAGAGGGTAATTCCACTGGCACATTCAATTATCGCCATAAAACATTACATCAGGGTATTGAGGCTGGGCTTAAAGGCGATATTCCGCTAAGGGATTCGGATATAGAATATCGTTTGGCCTGGATGTACAATGATTTTCGTTTTTTGGGAGGAGAATACCAGGGTAAAAGAATGGGCGGCATTCCACCCCAACAATTTTCCGCAGAACTGTTATACAAATGGCAATACTGGCGTGTAGGCCCCAATCTCCATTGGTTACCAGCGCGTACCCCGGTTGATCATGCTAATCGTTATGATGTCCAATTCCGTGATAAATTTGCTGTTTGGGGATTTAAAATTGATTATCGGCATCCTGATGGCTGGTCAACATATTTAAGTCTTGATAATTTAACGAATAAACGGTACGCGACTGCATCAATTGCTGGGCGGGAAGTGACATCAGAAAAAAATAATACATTATTCCCGGGGGTGGGGCGATCAGTTAATGGTGGGTTTACCTATCATTTTTAAAATTACTGACGAGGGGATATTTCCGCTCATGTAGGCTAAGTTGCAAGTATTAATATAATTGGTAATGTCACTATGGTTAATAATATATATTCTATTATAATTCTCATCTGTCTATTTATATTTTCATTTCTACCGAGGGCATTAGCGAGTAGTGATATTAAATTAACTGATATGAATCAACGAAGCGTGCATTTGAACGGCCCGGTAAAGCGGGCTATTGTTATTCCGATCCCCGCATCTTCATTACTTATTAGTCTTGATAAAGGCTCAGATCGCCTTGCAGGTATACATCCTTTTGCCAAAGTCGCTGCCGAGCAAGGTATGCTGTCAAAAATGTTTCCGGCAGTAGCATCGTTACCCAGTGATACTGTCGGTCACGGTTTTATGCCAAATATTGAAACATTACTGAGTATTCAGCCTGATTTAGTGTGGCAATGGGGGCATTTAGGTAATGACATTATCGACCCTATCGTGCAGGCAGGCTTGAGTGTGGCCATTATTTCATATCCTTATCAAGATGATACGAAAATACAGCAATGGATTTCGCTGATAGGTAAATCTATTGGACATGAATTACGTGCTGAGAAGATTATCCGCTGGCGGCAGAAGGTATTACGGAATGTTGAGTTGCAGGCTGCGCTAAGACCCGATAAGCATAAACCCCGCGTGCTCTATCTTTCACGGTTTTTATCAGAAATTCAAACTATTAGTCGAACCTCTCATACCAATCAGGATATTCGACGTGCCGGAGGCGTTAGCATCACTGAGGATTTTAATGGGCCGCGAACGATTAATCAGGAGCAAATTATTGTTTGGAATCCAGATGTTATTTTAATTGGTAATTTTGAGACCGGTGTAATACCCCGCGATATATATACCAGCCCGGCATTAGCTGAGGTTACGGCCGTTAAGAATAAAAGAGTGTATAAAATTCCTAATGGAGGATTTATTTGGGATGCGCCAAGCCAGGAAACACCGCTCTATTGGCAATGGCTTACTGATATTTTTTATCCTAATAACATCATTTCCTCATTAAAATCAGAAATCGTTGAACGCTATGCCTTCCTTTATGACTACCGTTTGAGCCAACGCGAGCTGAATAAAATATTGCAATTTGACGCTAATAAATTGTCAGTCTATTACACCGAATTATTCAAGGACGAGTCATGAGATATTTCCGTTTATGTCGACAGAATATGACGGTATTTTGGCTGATGACATCTACTTTCTTGATTGCGGTGGTACTGGTTGCACTTTGTTCTGGGCGCTATCCTCTGAGTATCAACACGGTCATCGCTATTTTGTTGTCATCAATATTTCCAATTGAGGATCTTAATTTATTTTCTCAATGGACAATGACTGAACAGCGTGTTGTCATTTCTATCCGTTTGCCCCGGATTTTAATTGCTGCTTTGACGGGGGCGGGTTTGTCCGTTGCTGGCGCAGCACTACAGGGGATTTTTCGTAATCCATTGGTGGGGCCACAAATTATTGGTGTTTCTTCCGGTGCTGCTCTGGGCGGCGCAATCGCTATTGTCCTATTTTCCTCTTTGATATTAACCACCACGCTGGCATTTATTGGTGGGCTACTGGCTATGGTATTAGTGTATTTCCTTGGGTGTTATGGCGGCAGTTCTCGGGTTTTGATGCTGATATTAGCCGGTGTCGTGATCAGTGCTTTTTTTTCCGCATTAATTTCTTTATTGACCTATTTTGCCGATCCTAATAGCACGTTACCCTCGATCGTTTTCTGGTTAATGGGAAGTTTTGCAACGATTAATTATCACAAACTATTTTTAGTTACTTTTCCTATTTTGCTGGGAATCTTATTGCTGTTTTTATTACGTTTTCGCATCAATGTATTATCGCTAGGTGATGAGAGCGCAACAGCTCTGGGGATTTCAGTTGAAAAAACTCGTTGGTTAGTGTTGATTGCAACAACATTAATTACAGCTGCCACTGTAGCGGTGGCGGGCACTATTGGTTGGGTTGGATTAGTGGTTCCCCACATCGCACGGATGGCTGTGGGGCCGGATCACGGTAGGTTGCTTCCAGCTGCAGCAGTGTTTGGTGCCATCTATATGATTAGTGTCGATACCTTAGCTCGCAGTGCAACCAGTGCTGAAATTCCTTTAGGTGTCCTTACCGCATTGGTTGGCGCACCGGTGTTCATCTGGTTACTACGAAAAAACCAGAATAAGGAGGTAAATCGTGATTAATATTAGTGAGTTAAGTCTATCTCGAGGGGGTAAAATATTATTTGATAATCTATCATTCCATCTCAGTAAGGGGCAGATTGCAGCGGTTATGGGGACTAATGGGCGCGGAAAAACAACATTATTACGTTTGATTCTGGGGCTTATTTCGCCAACTCGGGGGAGTACATACTTGTCAGCCGCAGCAGCCTATGTTCCGCAACAGGAGAGTACAACGTTCGCTTATACTGTGCGAACGATGGTTATGTTAGGGCGAGTACGCCATATGCGTTGGTATGATTCACCGACGGCAACTGATCACCGTATAACTGAAAATTGTTTAGAATATATGGGGTTACTACCACTGGCCGAGAAGCCTTTCGATCAGCTAAGTGGGGGGGAGCGTCAGTTGGTGTGTATTGCTCGCGCACTTGCCAGCGAACCACAAATTCTAATTTTGGATGAGCCAGCCGCTGCGTTAGATTTATCAAATCAAGACCGCGTGCTAAGTACATTAAGAGAGTTATCAGTACAAGACGGTATAACGGTACTCTTTACGACTCACTCACCACAACACGCTCAACATATTGCAGATAATACCCTGCTGCTTTACCCGGAGGGCGAGTATCTCTATGGCCCCAGCGCTGAAGTATTGACCGATGAGCCATTGACGCGCTTATATACATTGCCAATACATACCAGCAGGGTGAATTATCAGCACCGCGTGTTGGATGCTATTATTCCGATATTCAGTGATAGCTAGCAAGATAAATACAGGCCCAACTTACACAGAGCCTGCACTACCTAATCTTTGCAGCGTGGTTTCCAGCGCCTGGCGTAGTAACTCGCGGTCATGGCGATAAGGAATATCTTTAGCTTCTAACGGTTGCTGGACAATGATTCGGTCTTTTACACCACTGGTATCAATTCGTGGGCTAACAATTGCTGCATCAATAATTTTTCGGCCAATTTTGCTTTCCATTATCGCCAGCTTATCCTGCAATGTTAACGCAGCGGCTGCCACACTCAGTTCGCGACCCAGATTACCAATATAAATCATGCTGGCAGAGCTACGCCGTAGGGCTTGGGTTAAATCATCTAGCAGCAGCAGTGGCATCAAACTGGTTAGAAAACTGCCCGGCCCGATTAAAATCACATCTGCCTGACTGATAGCTTCAACCGCTTCCCGTGTCGCATGTACATGGGGTGACAGCAGCATCTCTTGTGGCATCTGGTTCAGTTGGTCAATATTTACCTCCCCGTAGACGGGGTGCCCTTCACTATCGATAGCCAACAGGTCGACTGGCTGTTCGGACATTGGGATCAGCCAGGCATCGACTTTCAATAAGCTTCGTACCAGATTGATGGCCTCAATCGGGCGGATACTCAGATGATCCAGCGCTTTGAGCATTAAATTCCCCAGATTATGCCCCGCCAGCTCGCCATTACCACCAAAGCGGTATTCGAACATCGCGGAGGCAACACTGGGTTCGGTGATCAACTGATTGAGACAATTACGGGTATCTCCCCAGGCAATCCCACCCTCTGAGCGGCGAATACGGCCAGTTGAACCGCCATTATCAGTGGTCGTTACAATACCGGTCAGACGTGAGCCTAATGATGAGAGCGATGACATCACTCGCCCCAGACCATGACCGCCGCCTAAAGCAACCACCCGATCGAGATCCGCTAATGTGCGATTTCGCATATTTTCCCTGCCTGTATATTGTTGTCCAGCCCTAAATAGCGTAGCCAATGCTTAAATTGCTGCATAAGTTAACGGATTTAGGCTTGAAACGCGATAAAAGCCCTTGTTTTCGTGATTTTAAACAAAGTATTAGCACCTGATTAAATTAAGCTGGTTTTGCGTGGCTTTGATTATATAAGTCGTTGTATATGAAAATATATAGCGAAAACAGCGATTGGCTATCTTGGCATTTTAGCGTTAGAATCTTTACGAATAGTGGGGTTTTTTAGCAATTTACTGTCGTTAAATATCTCACCTTTTTAACCCATGATTCAGCGGGCACTTTCCTAAACTGCCGCTGAACATAAACTCCTAGCCTTAGTGTCTACGTTGTTTCTCTATCACCAACAATATGATGCTCTGGCCGTGGCCTTAAGCCACCAGGGTGCGAGGTAGAAATGCCTGCATCTCCCGTATTTGGAAAGGTGTTATGGTACAACTCACTGACGCATTTGCGCGCAAGTTCTATTACTTACGCCTATCGGTAACCGATGTGTGCAATTTCCGTTGCACTTATTGCCTGCCGGATGGCTATCGCCCCGACGGATTAAAAAGTTTTCTAAGCCTTGACGAGATACGCCGCGTTAGCCGTGCTTTCGCCCTGTTAGGAACGGAAAAAATTCGTCTGACCGGTGGTGAGCCTTCCATGCGGCGTGATTTCACGGATATTATTGCTACTATTCGGCAAAATCCCGCTATCCGCACGCTGGCAGTTACCACCAATGGTTACCGTTTGGCCCGTGATGCTGCACAATGGCGCGATGCAGGGCTGACCGCCATTAACGTTAGCGTCGATAGTCTGGACCCACGCCAGTTTCACGCTATTACCGGGCAGGACAAATTTCATCAGGTGATGCAAGGTATTGATGCCGCCTTTGATGCTGGTTTTGACAAGGTGAAAATCAACGCAGTGTTAATGCGTGATGTCAATGATCGCAACCTGAACGCCTTTCTCAACTGGATCAAATCTCGCCCCATTCAACTGCGTTTTATTGAACTAATGGAAACCGGTGAAGGGGGCAAACTATTCCACAAACACCATGTTTCTGGTGACGTTATTCGCCAACAGTTGCTCAAACAAGGCTGGCAGCAGCAAGAACGCGCGCGTAGCGATGGCCCGGCTCAGGTATTCCATCACCCAGACTATTTGGGGGAAGTGGGGCTTATCATGCCTTATGAGAAAGACTTCTGTGCCAGTTGTAATCGTCTGCGGGTATCGGCGTTGGGCAATCTGCATCTGTGTCTGTTTGGCGAGCAGGGCATTACGTTGCGTGATTTGCTGGGGAGTGACGACCAACAAGATGAGCTGATGGCGCGCATCCAAAGTGCCTTGCAGACCAAAAAACAGACGCATTTCCTGCATCAGGGCAATAGTGGCATTACGCAGAACTTATCATTCATTGGCGGCTAATGTTGTGGCGCTCGTCGCCCATATAGCGGTAATGATATTTTAGAAAGGTATTCTCTAATATGACCCAATTGACCCATATTAACGCCGCTGGCGAAGCCCATATGGTGGATGTTTCTGCTAAAGCTGAGACAGTACGTGAAGCGCGTGCGGAAGCTTTTGTTGAAATGCAGGCCGCGACACTGGCGATGATTATTGATGGTAGCCATCACAAAGGTGATGTCTTTGCCACAGCGCGAATCGCCGGAATTCAGGCGGCCAAAAAGACCTGGGAATTGATCCCGCTGTGTCACCCCTTGCTGCTGACCAAAGTAGAAGTTCAACTACAGGCGCAGCCGGAGCACAATCGAGTACGGATTGAGACTTGTTGCCGCCTGACCGGTAAAACCGGCGTAGAGATGGAAGCGTTAACCGCCGCGTCAGTGGCGGCACTGACGATTTACGACATGTGCAAAGCAGTACAAAAAGACATGATAATTGGCCCGGTACGTCTGCTGACCAAAAGTGGCGGAAAATCCGGTGACTTCAAGGTAACCTAATGATTCAAATTCTATTTTTTGCTCAGGTTCGTGAACTGGTGGGGATGGAGCGCTTGGAATTGGCCGCAGAGTTCCCGACCGTTGAAGCTTTGCGTCAATCCTTGTGCCAACGCGGAGAGCGCTGGCAGTTGGCGCTTGAAGAGGGCAAATTGCTGACGGCGGTGAATCAGTCGCTAGTGAATGCCCAACACCCACTGGTTGCCGGTGATGAAGTCGCGTTCTTCCCGCCGGTCACCGGGGGATGAGCATGGACAATACGCGGATTCGTGTCGGCACTGAAACCTTCAGCGTCGGTGATGAATATCACTGGTTGTCACAGTGTGACGACGATGGTGCGGTGGTGACGTTTACCGGTAAAGTTCGCAATCATAATTTGGGTGATAGCGTCAGTGCGCTGACGCTTGAGCACTATCCCGGTATGACGGAAAAGGCGCTAGTTGAGATTATTGATGATGCACGACGCCGTTGGCCATTGCAGCGCGTTTCAGTGATTCATCGGGTAGGGCCGCTGTACCCAGGCGATGAAATTGTTTTTGTTGGCGTGACCAGTGCGCATCGCAGTATGGCGTTTGATGCGGCTGAATTTATTATGGATTACCTGAAAACAAAGGCACCATTTTGGAAACGGGAAGCTACAACCGACGGCGAACGGTGGGTTGAATCTCGCGACAGTGATCATGTGGCGGCCAAGCGTTGGTAAACCGTACGTAAACCCGTGTAAAGATCAGCCCTAAATACCTATTTTTACTCCCTTGTTTGCCCTATTTGTGTGATACCCTTAAAAAGTCGGTGGGCTGTCAGTTGATAGCCTGTATCATTATTATATGCATAAGGTAACTACCATGGATCGCTATCCACGCTCTAATGGTTCAATTGTCGAACGTGCCAACTCAGGCATTCAGGCATATATGGCGCAGGTATACGGCTGGATGACCTGTGGTCTGTTATTAACGGCGGTTGTCGCCTGGTATGCAGCGAACACTCCTGCGATACTGAACTTTATCTTCTCCAGCCAGATCACTTTTTTCGGGCTGATTATTGTGCAGTTAGGTCTGGTATTTGTGATTTCCGGCATGGTTAATCGCTTGAGCGGTTCAATGGCGACCTCGCTGTTTATGCTCTATTCAGCATTAACCGGCTTAACGATATCCAGCATTTTCATCATGTACACCAGCTCTTCTATCGCCAGCACATTCTTGATTGCGGCCGGTATGTTTGGTGCCATGAGCTTCTATGGCTACACGACCAAGCGTGATTTGAGTGGGTTGGGCAGCATGTTGTTTATGGGCCTGATTGGTATCGTTCTGGCATCCATCGTTAATATTTGGCTGAAAAGCCCGGCATTAATGTGGGCTGTGACTTACATCGGCGTGCTAGTGTTTGTGGGTCTGACCGCTTATGACACTCAGAAGCTGAAAAATATGGGCGCGCAGTTGGATGCCAATGATAGAGATAGCTTCCGCAAATATTCTATTGTGGGCGCATTGACTCTGTATCTTGATTTCATCAACTTGTTCTTGATGTTGCTACGAATCTTCGGCAACCGTCGCTAAGCTGGTTGATTAAGGGCTGCGGTGCGGCAAATTTGCCCGCCGTACGCTGCTAGAAATTTGCAAGGACACCAGATTGGTGTCCTTTTTGTTTTGTGTGGGTTCAGCAAATCGCTGTGTTACGCAATTTTCCGCCTAAACATCGCATAAGCGGCACTTCCTGTCGTGGCCGTTATCACCAGCAGCGGCCATAAGCTGTGCCAGATAATATCGAAGCTGGCATCCTTGAGATAAATCTGTTTAGTAATATCGGTAAAGTGGCGGATAGGATTAATCCAGGTGATATTTTGCAACCAGACGGGCATGTTCTCCACCGGCGAGACATAACCGGACAGCAGGATTGCAGGCATCATAAAGACAAATACACCGATAAATGCTTGCTGCTGCGTGGAACATAGCGAGGAGATCAGCAAGCCGAATCCGACCAGCGACAAACCGTAGAGCAACATGGTGACGTAAAACAGCACCAGCGAGCCGGCGAACGGGATCTGATAGAAAAATATGCCGATAAACAACACAATAGTTGCCTGGAAGGTCGCAACTATCAATGCTGGTACCGCTTTGCCAATAAAAATCTGCCAGGTAGTCAATGGGGAAACCAGTAACTGTTCCAGTGTGCCTTGTTCGCGCTCACGGGCGACCGACAGCGAGGTGACAATCAGCACGCCGATGGTGGTAATCATCGCAATCAATGACGGCACAACGAACCATTTGTAGTCCAGATTCGGGTTATACCAGTTGCGTACCACTAACTCGCTGTTATTTGGCATGACTTTGCCTTTGGTCAATTCCAACTGATAGTTCTGCACGATTTGCTGAATATAATTTGCCGCAATCTGGGCGCTATTTGAGTTCCGCCCATCCAACACCAGTTGTAGCTGCGTGGTTTTACCGTTAGCCAAATCAGCACTGAATTGTTCCGGGAATCGGATCAATAATAATGCTTTCTGGTTATCAATCACCGGCTGGATCTCTTGTGGGCTGTGGAGCAGCAACACATGAGAAAAAGCTTCTGCTTTGGCAAAGCGTTGGGTCAATTCCACCGAGGCGTGCCCACTGTCTTCGCTGTAAATGGCGATAGTGGCATTGGTGACTTCCAGTGTGGCGGCGAACGGGAATAATATTACCTGTAATATCACTGGCATGATTAATATCGCGCGGGTTTGCGGCTCACGTAATAGAGACTGCAACTCTTTGATAATCAATGTATAAAGGCGATGAAACATAGTTAACTCTCTTCCTTTAATCTAGCCGGCGACGAGTCTTCCATACCGTCAGGCCAATAAATACAACGGCTGATGCTATCAGGAACAACAGGTTAATCACCAAAACTGTACCGATATTCCCCGCCAAGAATAGGGTTTGCAGGCTGCTGACAAAGTAGCGTGCCGGGATGATATAGGTCACAGCACGGACAACCGCGGGCATACTGTCAATCTCAAAAATAAAGCCTGACAGCATGACTGCGGGTAGAAATGCGGCGTTCAGCGCCACCATAGCGGCGTTAAACTGGTTGCGGGTGATAGTTGAAATCAGTAATCCCATACCCAACGTGCTGGCTAAGAACAAGCTGGTCATGACAAATAATATCCACAACGAGCCGCGGAAGGGGACGCGGAGGATAAACACTGACACCGCCATACACAACGTCATGGCTACCATACCGAGGACGTAATAGGGGATGAGTTTTGATAGCAGCAATTCACTGCGGGTAACTTGTGTGGATAACAGCGCTTCCATTGTGCCGCGCTCCCATTCGCGGGCGATCACCAGTGAGGTCAGGATAGCCCCGATGACTGTCATGATAATGGTAATCGCGCCGGGGATAATAAAGTGGCGGCTGATGGCGGCGGGGTTAAACCAATAGCGTACTTGCACCTCAATCAGCGGATCATTTTTCTGCCCCAAATTTTGCGCCTGCTGCTGTTGCCAAATCTGCCAGACGCCTTGTGCATAACCTTGCACAAAATTAGCCGTGTTCGGCTCGCTGCCATCGGTAATCACCTGAATTGGCGCTTTACTCTCTGGCCGTGCCAATTGCTCGGCAAAATCATTAGGAATAACAATTAATCCCCGAATCTTACCGGCTTGCATCGCTTGAATCAGTGCGGTGCGGTTATCGCTAATCAGCGGCGAGATATAGGGCGAACTGGCAAAGGCATTTGCCAGCTCTTGCGCCGGTTTGCTCTGCTGCTCCAGCAAAATGCCCACATGCAGTTTGCTGGAATCCAGATTAATGCCATAACCAAAGATAAACAGCAGCAGCAGTGGAATGACGAACGCAATCAACCCGCTGCTAGGGTCACGCAGAATTTGGCGCGTCTCTTTGCGGCATAATGCCCGCAGACGACGCCAGGAGAATCCGGTGTCCTGATAAGTATCGTCCTCATTTACCGGCGCTTTATTTACTGACAACAGATGCGGCTCGGTCATGGGTATTACTCCTTATCGTTTTGCTGGTCATAGTGTAGAACCAGCTCGATAAATGCCTCTTCCATCGACGGGTTGAGGTTTTTATCACTGGCAACCTGCTGTTTTAGCTCATCCGGTGTGCCCGCTGCGATGATTTTCCCCCGATAAACCAGCCCGATACGGTCACAGTATTCAGCCTCATCCATAAAATGTGTCGTCACCATCACAGTCACGCCTTTATCCACCATGCCGTTGATATGCAACCAGAATTCACGGCGGGTTAGGGGGTCCACGCCCGAGGTGGGTTCATCGAGAAATAAGATGTCCGGTTCATGCATCAGTGCGCAGGCTAAGGCTAACCGCTGTTTAAAACCCAGAGGTAATGAGTCTGGCGTTTGCTTCAAAATGGGGGTGAAATTAAACGCTGAGATCATATCCGCCATTTTGTCGCGCTGAACTTTTCCTTGCAGGCCATAAACACCGGAGAAGAACTTCAGGTTTTGTTCAACGGTCAGGTTGCCGTACAGCGAGAACTTTTGCGCCATATAGCCCAGATGTTGCCGCGCTTTACCTGAGCTGGTTTTCAGATCCATTCCCAACACCAATGCTTTTCCATCGGAGGGAACCAGCAGGCCGCACATCATTTTAAAGGTGGTGGATTTACCCGCCCCGTTTGGCCCAAGCAAACCAAATATCTCGCCGCGTTTAACCGCAAAGTTCACATGATCAGTGGCGGCAAAATCACCAAATTTTTTGGTTAATTCCTGCGCTTCAATCACGGTTTCATCATGGCTACCTGCCACTTTGGGCATAATCTTCGCCAGTGCAGATTCACTGGACGGGCCGCCACCTAACAGATCGATAAAAGCATCCTCAAAGCGCGGTTCTGCCTCCATGATCTCGGCATTAGGTTGATTTAACAGAGATAATACCTGGCTATGATCCACGTCTGGCTTGAGGATCAACCGCACATATTTCCCTTGAATTACCCCGTCACTCACCTGTGGTAATGTCAGGGCTTGTTGCAACAGTTTGCGGTTGGTTCCCGATTGAGAGGCGAGTAGAATAGTGCGCCCACTCATGCGCTGCGTTAGGTTTTGAGGTGCGCCGCTATACAACAACTTGCCTTCATTGAGCAGCAAAACCTCGCGGCATTGCTCGGCTTCATCCAGATAAGAGGTGCTCCACAGAATGAGCATACCGTCACTTGCCAGCTCATGTACCATGAGCCACAGTTCGCGGCGCGAGATAGGGTCGACGCCAACACCTGGCTCATCAAGTAACAAGACTTTGGGCTGACCGACCAAAGTACAAGCCAACCCCAGTTTCTGCTTCATTCCGCCAGACAGTTTCCCTGCCAATCGCTCAGTAAAGCGGGTTAAATCGGTGAATGTCAGCAGGCGCTCAAATGTTTCACGCCGCTGTTCCCCGAGAACACCGCGCAGATCGGCATATAACGTTAGGTTTTCCATCACCGTCAGATCTTCATATAAACCGAATTTTTGTGGCATATAGCCGAGGATAGCGTGCAACTGGCGATCATTTTCCAACGGGTCCAGACCGACGACGGTTATCTTGCCCTGACTGGGTTTTAGCAAGCCTGCCAACATACGCAATAGTGTGGTTTTACCCGCGCCATCCGGCCCGACTAAACCGGTCACTGCGCCACTGCGTATTTCAGTGGTCAGGCTGGCAACGGCGGGGTGTTCCAGACTGGGGAAGCATTTCGCCACTTCCTCCAGCGTAATTAGGTGCTGGATGCCATTCATAGCCTTGCCGCCTTAGGGTTGCACAAAACGGACGGTAACTGGCATACCTTGCCGTAATGACTCATCCGCATCGGTGATGATGATACGCAAGCGATACACCAGATCGGTGCGTAAATCCGGCGTTTCTACGGTTTTCGGGGTAAATTCAGCGGTGGGCGAAACAAAACCGACCTTACCGTGATAAGGCTTATCTGGGCGGCCATCGGTAAATACTTCAACTTGCGTACCGGGAATCGCCAGGCTCAAGTGAGGTTCACTGACATAAGCTCGAACCCAGACCGGATGGGTCAGCGACAAGGTAAATACCGTATTGCTGGCTGATAAAATCGTACCCGGTTCCACCGCACGGGTTAGGACGGTACCGGCGGAGGGCGAAAGCAGCGTGGTGTCGTGCAGGTTTAATTGCGCTTGTGCCAGTTCCGCTTCGCTTTGTGCCAAATTTGCCTCAGCTTGCGCAATTTCTTGCGGGCGGTTACCGCTTAAATATTGTGCCAGCTTATCTTTTGAGGCTTGCAGATTAGCTTGTGCCTGATTACGTGCGGTGCGGGCATTCTCCAGCTCGTTTGCTGAGGTGGCTTTGCTGGCCCATAACCCTTGTTGGCGCTTTAGGAAACTGTCGGCATAACTGAACGCGGCTTCCCGTTGAGAAACCTCAGATCTCACCTGAGCAATTTCTTCGTCGCGATAGCCTGCTTTCAATAGCGCTAACTGGGCCTGAGCGTTTTGCACATTGGCCTGCGCCTGTTTAAACGCATTAAGATAAGGGCCGTCATCTAACTTGCCAAGTAATTGACCTGGTTGGACTTTATCCCCTTCATCGACATTTAGTGATGCCAGCCGGCCACCGACACGAAAACCCAAATTCACCGTGCGAATATCGACATTACCGTATAACGTCAGGGACGCGTCATGTTGCTGACGATAATAACTCCATCCATAACCTATCGCTGCTAACAGAGCGACAATAACCACGGCCACTATAATCTTCTTGCGATTCATAATGTTCCCTAAATTTTTATAACAACAAACTTAACCCATTCACCGTGCTGATTTGGCCCGCAGCCCATAAAGAAGCAGGTCAATATGTTCTACCAATACCTGATTAATCAGCTCACTCTCCGCTTCACCAATATCCTGCCAACCAGCCTGTCGGCGGATAGTTTCACGCGCCAGACGAAACGCCAGAACTTCACCTATTAACGCATGTGTATGAAGAATAGTTTTGGTCGCACTGGCATCAGCGCCAATGAATGCTGCCAGCAGATGGTTCATTTTCTGGTGTAGTGGCGCGATAGCTTGTGTGTGGATAAGTGGATAAGCCTCACTGGGGGACAGCTGCTCACGCGCCATGATTTTGCTGATGTTCAACGTTTCTGGCTGCGTCATTAGATGGCTGAATTGCAGTAATCCGCGCCGTATATAATGCAATTGTTGCTCGGCTGCTTGTTCTGCCGCCGGTTGCTGCAAAAACTGATCAATTTCTTGTACCAGTGGCGAGAAGGCGTTCTGGATAAAGTCGGCAATTTGTTGTGCCACCGCCAGATACAGACCTTCTTTGGAATTAAAATAGTAGGTGATAGCGGCGATATTCTGGCCCGCGCGTTGAGCTATGTCTCGCGTAGTGGCCCCTTTCAAACCCAGTTCACCGAACAATTCGGTAGCGGCCTGAATCAATTGTTGACGCGCTTGTTCCCCGCGTGGAGTGACCGGTATTAACGCGAGTGCAGAGTGAGGTGTGGAGTGGGGCATAGTCTTCCTACACGATAACTGGATGTTATTTATGCGAATCGTGATATACAGCCGTATAATAAATCAATCATATGATTAACTTTAGGCGTCACTGACTGATATGTAAAGAAATGGGGCATCAGAGACTGACTTTTATGATGTGGATGGCATTAATGTGATGTCATAAATCAATTTCGTTGATGTTTGCGCTAATAAAAATCTCAAGAATTGAGTAAATATCCCATTTCCTGCTAAATATCTGCTACAATAGCCACAATGGTGCACTGCAGTTTGTGCCAATCCTCGTGGTAATGCCTCAATTCATGCCTCGTCTGATAATCTTCCCTTGAAACTGCACCTGACGATATCGCCGGGATTGGGAAGATCTGGAGCTTCTCGTAATATGTCATTTGATTCTCTCGGCCTAAACGCCGACATCCTGCGTGCTGTTGAAGAGCAGGGTTACCTTGTGCCGACGCCAATTCAACGTCAGGCAATCCCTGTAGTTCTGGAAGGCCGTGATTTAATGGCCAGTGCACAAACCGGTACTGGTAAAACCGCTGGTTTCACCTTGCCGCTGTTGCAACTGCTGAGCCAGGATCAACAGCCAATCAAAGGCCGTCGCCCGGTACGTGCGTTGATTTTAACGCCAACCCGCGAGCTGGCTGCGCAGATTGACGAAAACGTACAAAGTTACAGCAAATACCTGAAATTGCGTTCTCTGGTGGTATTTGGTGGCGTTAGTATTAACCCACAGATGATGAAATTGCGCGGTGGCGTTGATATTTTAGTTGCGACCCCAGGCCGTTTACTGGATCTGGAACATCAGAACGCGGTTGATTTATCCAAGATAGAAATTCTGGTATTGGATGAAGCTGACCGTATGTTGGATATGGGCTTTATCCACGATATCCGTCGTGTGCTGGCAAAACTGCCCGCCAAGCGCCAGAATCTGCTGTTCTCTGCCACCTTCTCTGATGAGATTAAAGGGCTGGCCAGCAAACTGCTGCACAACCCAGCGTCGGTCGAAGTGGCGCGCCGTAATACTGCGTCAGAGCAAATTACACAAAGCGTTCATTTTGTTGATAAAAATCGCAAACGTGAATTGCTGTCTCAGATGATTGGTGAAGGTAACTGGCAGCAGGTGTTGGTATTTAACCGTACCAAACATGGCGCTAACCATTTAGCTGAACAATTGAATAAAGACGGTATTACTGCCGCCGCTATTCACGGCAACAAGAGTCAGGGCGCGCGTACGCGCGCATTGGCAGATTTCAAAGACGGCAAAATTCGTGTGCTGGTGGCGACTGATATTGCAGCTCGTGGCCTGGATATCGACCAGTTACCCCATGTGGTTAACTATGAGTTGCCGAACGTACCGGAAGACTATGTTCACCGTATTGGCCGTACGGGCCGTGCGGAACGTACCGGTGAGGCGATTTCACTGGTTTGCGTTGATGAACATAAATTGCTACGTGATATTGAACGTTTACTGAAGCGTGAAATTCCACGTATCGCACTGGATGGTTACGAGCCGGACCCAAGCATTAAAGCTGATCCGATTCAAAATGGCCGTCAGGGGCGTGGTGCACAACGCCCTGGAATGGGCCGTGGTAACGGTGCAGGCCGCCCACAAAGTAGCGCAGGCGCAGCAGCAGGCCGTGGTGATAGCCGCACCAGTCGCCCGCGTAGCCAGGCTGATGGTCAACGCCGCCCGGCAGCACCTTCTGCCCGTGGTCGTAGCCGTAAACCCGGCGAATAAGCTGTAAAAAGTATTCGCCCAATAGACCGCTTCTCCGGAGGCGGTTTTTTTTCATCTAAATCCACGTTACCGCCGGGTATTCCTTGTCTTAGCGCCAGATTCACCCGTATCATTACCGGTCTTTTTTGCGGTTGTACTGTGCGCAATTAGGGAGCGTAACATGGTGTGGATAAGGGGGCCTGGGTAATGAGTATGCGGGTAATATTGGCACCGATGGAAGGTGTATTAGACTCACTGGTGCGCGAACTACTCAGTGAAGTGAATGATTACGACCTTTGTATCACCGAGTTTCTACGGGTGGTCGATCAACTCCTGCCGGCTAAATCCTTCTACCGCCTCTGCCCTGAATTACACAATCAAAGCCGTACCCAATCTGGCACATTAGTACGTATTCAGTTATTAGGCCAGTACCCTGAGTGGCTGGCGGAAAATGCGGCTCGTGCGGTTGAGTTGGGTTCTTACGGTGTGGATTTAAACTGCGGCTGCCCCTCAAAACTGGTTAATGGCAGTGGTGGTGGGGCCACATTACTGAAAGATCCGGAGCTGATTTATCAGGGGGCCAAAGCCATGCGTGAAGCTGTTCCGGCTCATCTACCAGTCACGGTGAAAATTCGTTTAGGTTGGGATTCTGGCGATCGTCAGTTTGAGATTGCTGACGCAGTACAACAAGCGGGTGCGACGGAACTGGCGGTTCATGGCCGCACCAAGGAAGATGGTTATCAAGCCGAGCGGATTAACTGGCAGGCGATCAGTGAGATTCGTCAGCGTCTGACAATACCGGTAATCGCTAACGGTGAAATCTGGGATTACCGGAGCGCACAAGAGTGCATGAGCGTGACAGGCTGTAATGCCGTGATGCTTGGCCGTGGCGCGTTGAATGTGCCCAATCTGAGCCGGGTAGTTAAATATAACGAACCGCGTATGGCTTGGCCCGAAGTGGTCAAGCTGTTGCAAAAATATGTGCAGTTGGAGAAGCAGGGTGACACCGGCTTGTACCATGTTGCTCGTATTAAACAGTGGTTGGGGTATTTACGTAAAGAATATGCTGAAGCTACTGACTTATTCAGTGAAATCCGCGCATTAAAAACCTCAAAAGATATTGCGCTAGCGATTACGTGTATTCAGGTTTAGACATATTAAAAAATGTTCAAATACCGTTGCCTGGGGGTCAGTTACAGGTATTGGCAACGGCATATTTCTGCTGTGGGTTTATTATTTTTTATCCCGCATCTGTTTAAGGATTTTACCAAAGCTGACTGTTTTTCTACCCACTTTTTTCATTCCTTCTTCCGGGAGATAACTGAATTTCACGTAAAGTAGCTTACCATCTACCTTTTCCTGATGTTTTAGCTTTTTAATAACGTCATACATTTCTTTTATGTCTACAGGGATACCTGCGGCATCAGTTACCACCGAACCAGGTAGAAATATTGATATTTGTTCAACCGATTTACTCAATAAATCATGTAGTGGAAATAAGCCAGTAAATCGCTGTCGTGGCACATAATCGGTAATGCCCATATAAATATCCGGTAATTCTTTAATATGATTTTCAATACCACGGGTTTGGTTTTTAATCAGAAATTCTGAAACTTCAATGGGGGTGCCGATTAACACTAATGGCTTGATAGCATTTCCCTTTTCGGCAAAGAGATATTCATTGTTGCTATCTTTGGCGGCCTTTTGTAGTTCACCGCGATCAACAATCAGGCTGTAATATTTCCCCTCTTTTACAATAGGGGCTGGCTCGCGCCATAACGTAACTTCTTGAGCAGATAGGGTTCCCATGCCTATGATATAAAGTATAGATAATACTGATGTGTTGATTAATGTTTTCATCAATAAGTTCCTTCTCATTGTAGTGATATTATACCGATAATTTTTCATAAAAAACTGATTACATCCTGAGGATTTCCAGAGGAAAATAAGTTCAGGATCGCCTGCTAAATAGTATAATTCATATCTATATACGTAGTCATTAAGTATAAAACTGAAGTTAAATATTAGAATAACTAATAACTAATAACTAATAACTAATAACTAATAACTAATAACTAATAACTAATAACTAATAACTAATAACTAATAACTAATAACTAATAACTAATAACTAATAACTAATAACTAATAACTAATAACTGACGGTGTTTTATGCTTAGAAATAATAGATCATTTATATTCATAATAAATTTCAGACTCTAAGTATATCTTAAAGTGATGATGGTTATCTTTTGGGTCTGATTTAAGTACTATGTTTATAGTGTGCTGGCATTTTAAATAGATTGACTCGTTAGGTGAGGTTGTTATACAAGCACAGGTTAGCAATCTGATGACATCCAGAGACGTACAAGGTGATGGCTAGTTAAAATGGATGTCAATTGACCCAACCGCCATATCAACCACCTTTAATTGATGTCACCGGCTTGACTATTTACTTTGAGATAGCCCGTGAGTAATGACAGATTTGACATAATTTAGCCGCTAGATTTAACACAAATCGCTTAGCTGGTCGTAAAAAGGTGCGTTCTGTACCTTTTATGGTAACCACCAGCGACTATTTTAATAACCTGTGGTTATTTTCTTTTGCGGCCAATAAATTTGGCAATACCAAGCAGGAATACTGCGCCGACTAAAATCAGTAATGCATCGACCCAAAATGTCAGTGATGCCAAGTTTTCATCATGAATGTCAGCCAGACCTGCGGCAATAAGAAACACACCAAAGAGAATACCAAAAATTGTTGTTCCCATATTTACCTCCTAGGCTGGTTTTTATTTGAGAATTTATGTCATTAATTATAGGGCAATTTCTAATCGGTCAGGTATCTTTTTTAACCTCATTGAGAGTAGGTTTAGATTTATACATTCTATATTTTGACTATTTTATCAACGAACACTATCTTTCAAAATAGACGGCAGTGTTTACCATTGAGCGGAATAGGATCAGCTTTAATCTTTGTAACAATGATTTTAAGAATGTGTGGTGCGCAGAATATTGCTGTAATTTATAATGCGCCGAACCAATCATAATCACTCCCGATAACCTATTTAAGCTGACTAACATGCATGTAAAAATCCGTTTTGCACTATTGAGTTTTTTGCTTTTATCCACCGGTATCAGTGTTGTTCCTTTAGCAACTGCCAGTGGAGGAACGGCAGTTGCCAAAGGGAAAGCGCCTTTGGAGCTGGCATCCGGCAGTGCGATGGTGGTTGATTTACAAACTAATAAAGTCATTTATGCCAATAATATTGATGAAGTGGTGCCGATTGCCTCGATAACCAAACTGATGACGGCGATGGTTGTTCTGGATGCCAAATTACCGCTTGATGAGGTTATTTCAGTAGATATTCATCAAACTAAAGAATTAAAAGGTGTATTTTCACGGGTTAGGGTGAACAGTGAAATCAGCCGTAAAGATATGCTGTTATTGGCGTTGATGTCGTCTGAAAACCGTGCTGCGGCCAGCCTGGCACATCACTATCCGGGGGGCTATAACGCATTTATAAAAGCGATGAATGCTAAAGCTAAGTCACTTGGCATGACCCACACACGTTATGTCGAGCCAACTGGCCTGTCGATTAATAATGTTTCGACAGCACGAGACTTAACTAAAATGCTGATGGCGAGCAAACGATACCCACTGATTGGTCAGCTGAGTACGACCACTGAGAAAATGGCGACCTTCCGTGAACCGAATTATACATTGCCATTCCGCAATACTAACCATTTGGTTTACAACGATAAATGGAACATTCAACTCACCAAAACCGGCTTTACCAATCAGGCTGGTCACTGCTTGGCGATGCGAACGGTCATTGGTAATCGCCCCGTTGCCTTAGTGGTGTTGGATGCTTTTGGTAAGTATACCCATTTTGCCGATGCTAATCGCCTGCGTAGTTGGATGGAAACAGGCAAAGCCGCCCCTATTCCAGGGGCTGCTAAAAGTTATCGCCAGCAGAAAGATGCTCAGGGGCGTTTAGCTCAAGTATCAGAATAAGAGGATATATAGCTATTAACTTGCGGAATTTGTGCTTGAAATTGCAAATTCCGCAGGTTGTAGGTGACAGCTTATCTCTCTTTGATAAGTACTAAAAAATTAATTTAAACACACCGGTTATTGTCAGTAAGCCAACAATAAAAATTATGGCAATAATCCACAGTATAATCCTCATATTGTTCTCCCAGACTCAGTATTGAAATCAACCTACGTAATATGACTATAGTTTGTCTGACACAAATTTGGTGGTTACAGAGCAGAATTCAGATAATACCTAATCCTATTTAGTCCTTATGGTTTTATCACTCTTTGTACTGCCAGCGTTTGAGTTTTGAGGTTTGACCAATGCCCGGATTAAAACTATTAGTTGGATCTATCTGTTGATAAAACATTTTTAGCGCAGGTTTTGCCAGATAGAGATGACCTACATTGTGCTCTGCTGGGTATTCCGCCCCTTTATCATTCAACAGCGCTAACATTTTTTGTTTTAATGCGTGAGTATCGACGCCTTTTTTAACAATATAATCTTGATGAAAAACGTGACACAGAAAATGACCATAATAGAGTTTTGCCACCAGGCAATTATCAATTTCTGTAGGCAGTGTCTCGAACCAATCCTCCTCATTACGTCGTAGCGCAATATCCAGTGCCAGAATGTCTTCTACTTTATCTGCATGTACTGCGTGATAGCGCACCGCTGCACCTGCGGCGGCAAAACGATGTAAGAAAGCTTTTTTGCCTTCATCTGTGGTGCAGGTAATAAAATTACCTTCTGCGGTCGCAAAAAAATCGCGCAAAAATTGCTGTGCTTCCGCGATACCCTCTCCGGACATTTTTAGCATCAGATGATGTTCATATTTATTACGATAAGTCTTAAGACGCTTTGGTAAATGGTTGGGGAGAATCTGACTAAAGCCTTGCATTACTCTGTCTGTCAGATTGTCGACCAGAAAAGGAACTTTACTGAGACGGGCATCAATTTTACCTTTTAAAGTGAAGAAGCGAGGTATGTTATTGGTACCCATACTATTGATCATAATAAACGTATCTTTACCGTACACTTCTGCAATATCAAAAATATCACGATGCATATATTCGCCAGCGACCGGCAAATGCTTGAAGTCACGTAAAATAGTACGGCGTAATTCAGTTAAAACCTGAGTTTGATTCGTCCCGATATAAAATACTTGCTGTCGCTTCTCTCTGGGGAAAGTATCCAGCCGTACAGCGAAAACAGCTAATTTCCCGGCACAGCCCGATGCTTCGAATAAACGCCGTGGATCGGCGTTAAAACGCGATGGTGTTGGGGCATCAATATCCCTCACCCGAGTAGCATATTCATGGTCTGAGGCTTGCTGTGAGTCATGCTCAATATCACTGGCATGATATTTTCCCTGTTCTAATCGCACCAGGATCTCTTCTGGCGTAATGCCTAAGCTAATGCCTAAATGATTGATGAGTTGCAACTCACCTTGTTCATCTATTTGTGCGTACAGCGCCATTTCGGTGTAAGCCGGGCCGCGCTGTACCAGTGACCCCCCTGAGTTATTACATATTCCCCCAACGACAGATGCACCAATGCAGGAAGAACCAATGACGGAGTGAGGTTCACGATCATAAGGTTTTAATCGTTTTTCCAGTTGATTCAGTGTGCTACCAGGAAAACCTATGACTTGCTTACCATCGTTGAGCAATTGGATTTGATTGAGGCGTAATGTATTCAATATCACAATGGGTCGGTCGTAATCATTTCCGCTAGGTGTAGAACCTTCCGTTAGCCCGGTATTCGCCGCTTGCATAATAACAATGGTATCCGCAGCCACACACGCTTGTAATATCTGCCATTGTTGCAATAACGTTGAAGGAAATACTACGGCGAGTGCAGCACCTGAACCGGACCGAAAACCGGTACGATAACGCTCGGTTTGGCGATCACCGCTCAGTAGGTAGCGCGCTCCAACAATATGCTGCAATTGGGCCAGAAAAGTTTGTGTTTTTTCATCATTGAATGGCTTCATAGGTTTGGCTTCCTGATTATGGTGCTAACCATGTATTTGGGTTTTGCACCCGCAATCGTCTTTATAAGAAAGGTAAATATTTTTCCTGCCATGAAGTAAACATGAGGGAGCGAGGGGTTTCCTGAGAAATCGTTTGCTTTGTGAACAGTATCACATTATTAAATCTGCAATCATTCTTAGCAAATCTTTCAGATACATCACTAAGCATTTTGGTCATAAGGCGAGGGGATATAGAGTAAAATCTAATAATGTGACTGATTAATAAGGTATTTAATTTTATATGGCTAAATATAAAACAAATGATTATTGAAGGCCGTGATTCAAAGGCACGGCCAGCGTCATTTATTTTTTCATTAAAGACTTCAAATTAGCGAATGGATTGTGGGTAGCAACCCCTTGGTCATCCTGCGCGTCATCACCGGCGATCACCGTTGAACCATAGAGATCTGCTTCAGTATATTTGGAGTGTTCATGATCATGACAAAAGAGACATAACATCTCCCAATTGCTGCCATCTTCAGGATTATTGCTGTGATCGTGGTCAATATGGTGAACTGTCAGTTCACGTAGATTTGAATAAACAAACTCCCGCGAACATTTACCACACACCCACGGAAAGATCTTCAGTGCCTTCTCCCGATAACCGCTTTCCAATCGAGAGTAATTCTTCGGTATATATGCCATGTAACCTTCAATATTGCGTAGAGTAATATCTTCATTTTAACGTGAAAGTCTATGGTGGACTACCCACGATTCGGGGAAAATATTTAGGCTACATCCTAAGATTAGTCTCTAATACGGTAGGAACATATTGAATTAGCTATATAAATACACAATATCTGAGCTAAAATTTATTGAGCGAATTTTTGAGACTTTTGCTGATGATTTAAAGGGATAAGACGTTTTACACTGTTCGCATGAGATAACAAGTTTCAATTAATAAGTCTATTTATGCGACAGGCAATAAACGCATTCCGCCTGAAACCCTTTGCCGAAGCAGTTGAGGTGATATGAGAGAATCTGAAGTACTGGCCGAAGTCAGTAACGAAAACCAAACATTGGTAGCCGTCGTACAACAAGATCAGCGTGTTGTGTATTTCTATATCTATCCACAGGAAGCATTTGAAGAACGTTTTCCTGTCCGAGCTTGTTGGGTACGAAATTTGGTCGCAGCACCACAATCAGCGGATAATACAGAAATAGAACGAGGATTAGCACCTCGATTGGTGGCAGAGTTTTGCCGAAATGTTACCGGTGAGGCCGAACTTGATCCGCAACTTATTTCTATCATCTGGACAGAAAGTGATGATGGGGCCGCGTTATGGTATCAGGAGCAATTGCTGGCAATCATTCCCGGTTGGAGTTTATATATTGATCATTCAGTTTACTATTCTGCCAGTTGTATTAAAGATAATCCGCTAACATTACCACTAGGGTCGGCCTCAACCAACAAACAATATGCGCTTGCACAGCAAACGAGGCAATTCTGGCGCATCTGGCAACAAGAGATGGGAAATCCGTGGCCTGCACTACAGCTCGAATATATTCAATATTATGAGCAGCACTTTGGCCCCTCATTGAAGTATTTTGCTATTGATCAGGGGAAGTGGCCCCCTATGGCTATCTCCCAGCATGAAAAAGATGGGATATATTATTTCCTGACATTAGGGGTTAGTATTCGCCCACAGCCTTGGGTTGAAATATTATTTAATGACGATGCAACTCAATATCGGCGCATGGAGATGGCAATAGCCATCGATAGTCAATACGTTAATGAAGACAATGCGATACATATGGCCAGCGCACTGGCGGGCTTTGCGCATGTTCCCTGGAGCAAAATTACCTGGTTGGGTGAAGGCCACACTTTAGCGTCAGAGGTTGCTCCCCAAGGCTATGAGGGCTATATCTTATCGACTATATTATATGCTGATGCAGAGCATCTTATATTGCCTCCGCAACAGGGTGATCCGGTTAATTTATATTGGGCAAGCCCTGTATTTACTAGCGAGCGGGAGTTTGCACATAGGGAACCAAATGGGGGGTATGATTTACTGGAGAAACTTAAGTTACATGGTGTTAATCACATTTTCACCCCACGTCAGGCTGTTATTTAATTCATTTCTGGTCACACTGGTCTGATTTGCAGATTTTGTTATTAGGGTCTTAACTTGATCATGTAGGTGGCAGTTTGAGTGGTATATTCTGACTGAATAATCAAATCAGCTGCCAAAAAATATTAATTTATGGAGGGAGTTATGGGCATACTATCTTGGATTATTTTCGGTCTTATCGCTGGTGTTCTGGCTAAATGGATTATGCCCGGAGAGGATGGCGGTGGATTTATTATGACCGTAATTCTTGGGGTAGTTGGTGCATTGGTCGGCGGTTATATCAGTACATTCTTCGGTATGGGCAAAGTTGACGGTTTTAATTTCGGTAGCTTTGTCGTAGCAGTGATAGGTTCGTTGGTTGTGTTGTTTGCTTATCGAAAACTGAGAAGTTAACTCTTCAATCTCTTGCAATAACAGTGATCTCAGATCACGCATAATCGCGCATTATGCAAAGAGGGAGGTGGCTATTTTGTCACCTTTCTCTCATAAAACCATCATCAATATGCAATAAAAATAGCTGTTAATGGCTCATGTTCACGGGTTTCTGAGAGACATGATATGGGCCAGGCATTACGTAAATTTACTGCTGCCGACTATCCGGCAGCGGCACTAGAACCGCGTAAAAGGGTACTTGCCGTTAAAGGATTGGTTAAAGCATATAAATCTCAGCATCGAGTTCTGGATGATATTAATTTTGAACTTCATGCGGGTGAATTTGTTGCTATTATCGGCCGTTCGGGGGCAGGTAAATCAACATTATTGCATATTTTAAATGGTACTATTCCAAGCAGTTCTGGGGCGGTTATTAATTATCACGACAACGGTGATATCCAAAATATTACCGAGTTGACGCCCAGAGAAATGCGTAAATGGCGTGCAAAATGCGGTATGATATTTCAAGATTTCTGTTTGGTTCCTCGCCTTGATGTTATTACTAATGTTTTATTAGGTCGCCTAAATTATACCTCGACACTCAAGTCCTGTTTCAAAATATTTGCAGACCAAGACCGAGTTCGCGCAATCGAATTATTGCAATGGTTGAATATGTTACCACATGCATTACAACGGGCAGAGAATCTCTCTGGTGGTCAGATGCAGCGGGTAGCTATTTGCCGCGCTATGATGCAAAACCCCAAAATATTGTTAGCAGATGAGCCTGTGGCGTCGCTTGATCCGAAGAATACAATTCGTATTATGAGTACGTTACAGAAAATAAGCGAAAACGATATTGCCGTGATGGTGAACTTACATTCGGTCGATTTAGTGAAAGACTATTGTACTCGGGTTATTGGTATTGCCCATGGGCGAATAGTCTTTGATGGGCCCCCCTCAATGCTGAATGATACAATTATTCAGAATATTTATAGCGATGAGTTAGCTGAGTTTTTGTATTAATATCCACTTATCCCTCTATCATAATAGGTTATTTTAATGAAGAAAGTACTTTGTCTTACCTCATTAGTGGCAAGTATGATGATATTTAATGCTACAGCAGCAGATATGCCAAAAGAAATTAATCTGGGAATTCTTGGTGGGCAGAATGCGACACAGCAAATTGGGGATAATCAGTGTGTCAAAAGTTTTCTGGAAAAAGAGTTGCACGTAAAGACTAATTTACATAATGCCTCTGATTATTCTGGTGTTATTCAAGGAATATTAGGCGGAAAAATTGATCTGGTATTAAGTATGTCTCCTTCCTCTTTTGCATCTATTTATATTAAAGATCCTAAGGCTGTTGATATTGTCGGTATTGCGATTGACGATACTGATCAGTCGCGCGGATATCATTCTGTTGTTGTTGTCAAAGCAGATAGCCCATATCAAAAAATAGAAGACTTGAAAGGCAAAGCGTTTGGCTTCGCTGATCCTGACTCAACGTCGGGTTTCTTAATTCCTAACCAAATTTTCAAACAAAAATTTGGTGGAACATCAGATAATAAATACAACGATTTCTTCTCCAGCGTGACTTTCTCGGGCGGTCATGAGCAAGATATTCTGGGAGTGATTAATGGCCAATTCGCAGGTGCGGTAACCTGGGCTTCAATGATTGGTGACTATAACACTGGTTATACGAGTGGTGCATTTACCCGCATGATCCGTATGGACCACCCAGATTTAATGAAACAGATCCGCATTATTTGGCAATCTCCATTAATTCCTAATGGCCCGATTTTAGTTCGCAGTGCATTACCTCCTGAATTTAAAGCTCAGTTAGTCGCAGCAGTGAAAAAGTTGGATAAAGAAGAACATGGCTGTTTCATTAAAGCTATGGGTGGCAAACAGCATATCGGTGACACATCACTTAGTGAGTATCAAACGATTATCGATATGAAGCGCGAATTAACCAAAGGCGATCGTTAAATCGATCCGCTGGATAAAACAAAATAGCTCTGGTTACCCAGAGCTATTGCTTTTAGGTGGTAACTTATTTTGAATACAGACTTTAACCACTATTACCAGCGCATTCGTAGCAAGCAAAAGCGCGAAACCTTGATTTGGTCGCTGGCTCTGGTAATTATTTATCTTGGTGCAGGAAGTCTTGCCGAGTTTAATCTTCATACTATTTTTATTTCTATCCCACATTTTTTTGATTATCTGGCTGAAACTATTCCAGTGCTTCATTGGCATAGCTTATTTTCTGATGGCCATACTGAAGGCTCTTTTGCTTATTGGGGATATCGGTTGCCAATTCAATTACCTTTAATTTGGGAAACCCTGCAACTGGCGGTAGCATCGACGATTTTATCGGTAATGGTGGCAGTTGTTCTGGCATTTATGGCCGCCAATAATACTTGTAGCCCTCCTTTATTGCGATTATTTATTCGCACTTCTGTCGCTTTTTTGCGCACGATGCCAGAATTAGCTTGGGCGGTGATGTTTGTTATGGCATTTGGTATTGGTGCTATTCCCGGTTTTCTGGCTTTGGCATTACACACTATCGGTAGCTTGACTAAACTATTTTATGAATCATTGGAAACAGCTTCGGATAAACCGGTTCGTGGATTAGCAGCTTGTGGTGCGGGTAAGTTGCAGCGAATGCGTTTTGCACTCTGGCCACAGGTCAAGCCTATATTCCTCTCTTATAGCTTTATGAGATTAGAAATAAACTTTCGCCAGTCAACCATCTTAGGCTTGGTTGGCGCTGGAGGGATAGGGCAGGAATTGATGACATCTATAAAATTGGATCGTTATGATCAAGTCAGTATGACCTTACTGTTGATTATTATTGTGGTTTCACTATTGGATTATACCTCCGGTAAGTTGCGAAAACGAGTTGTGGAAGGAGCATCATAATGTTGGTTAAACACCTAAAAACTGAACAAGTATTATCTATGAAGCAACAATATCCGCAACTTTTCTTGCAGCAAAGGCGCTATATCCGTTTAGTAACCGCGGTCACTGTAGGCATTATTTTGTATTATCTTTTTTTCTTCAAGATATTCGGCATACCCTGGCAGACCTTTGCCAATGGCAGCCAACAAATAAGTCGTTATTTTTTGCGCATGTTTGTCTGGCATGATTTTGTTAATTGGCCATTTAAATACTATTTTGGTCAGATTTTTATCACCTTAGCAATTGTTTTTGCTGGGACATTAACCGCCACACTTGTTGCCTTACCGCTGTCATTCATGGCGGCGCGCAATGTTATGTCGACCCCTAGGTTGCGTATTGTTTCATTTATAGTACGCCGTTTCCTCGATATCTTCCGTGGTATTGACATGGCTATCTGGGGCTTGATTTTCGTCCGAGCAGTGGGGATGGGGCCACTGGCGGGGGTATTGGCAATCATCATGCAGGATATGGGATTGCTGGGTAAACTATATGCCGAAGGTCATGAAGCTGTCGATAAATCGCCTAATCGTGGTTTAACCTCTATGGGAGCAAACGCCCTGCAAAAACAACGCTTTGGTATTTTTACACAATCTTTTCCCACATTTTTAGCATTAAGCCTTTATCAAGTCGAGTCTAATACTCGTTCTGCAGCCGTATTAGGCTTTGTTGGCGCTGGTGGGATCGGTTTGGTATATGCCGAGAATATGCGGCTATGGAATTGGGATGTGGTGATGTTTATCACATTGATTATGGTTGTCATTGTTATGGTAATGGACAAGGTATCTGCTATATTGCGCAGAAAGTATATAATTGGCGAAGAGATTACACTGTATCAGCCTATTAATAGTATTAAAGATAATATTTAATGATGCTAATGAATAAGTATTATATCGATTACCTTAATTTGACGTTTCCTTCACTGCTTTACTTGTTATAAGTATTTATTTAGATAAGTTTAGCACTTTAGTCATTTATCAGATTTACATTGAGAAAATCGGCATAAATCTATACAATACTGCCCGCTAGACGTTAAAGAAGCCTTTTTTTCTTGCGACATTCGCATGCGTCTACTCTAAATAATAGGAATAGGGCAGTAATATGATCAACAACGATGTACTCCGCAGTGTTCGCTATATGCTTAACGTTAACGATACCAAAATAGCAGAAATTATTAAGCTGGCCGATTTTGAAGTGGATAATGCGGATGTCATTAATTTTCTTAAAAAAGAAGATGAAGCGGGTTATCAGGATTGCCCCGATTTGGTGATGGCGCATTTCCTTAATGGCCTAATTTTCTTCAGACGTGGTAAAGATGATAAGTTCCCCGCGCCTGCGGTAGAACCTGTCATTACCAACAACATCGTGTTGAAAAAACTGCGTGTAGCATTTGAGCTAAAAGATACTGATATGCAAGATGTTTTCAACGCCGTTGAATTCCCAGTATCCAAACCTGAGTTAAATGCGCTGTTCCGCAAAGAGGGGAGTAAAAACTTCCGTCCTTGTGGTGATCAAGTACTACGTTATTTCTTGAAAGGTCTAACATTACGCATCCGTGGCCCTAAAAAGTAATATCAATAACATGAGTAATGCGTAACTAATAATAAGACAGGAGTGGCAATGAGCCATTCCTTTTTTGTTAATATAATGTCTTCATTTATATCTATCTTTTACTCCATCAGACACCTATATGTAATATATGCTCCTCTTGCTGCACTCTATTTTTCTATTTCATCGTAATTATAGTTATCTGCACTATTGCGGCCCATCCACAGACTGGCAAGAAGTTATATGACCAATACCATGATCTTTCAACTGTGAGTCCGATTGAAATTTCATAAGCGGGTATTGAGTGTAAATTTTAAAAAACGACGCTATTTGAAACGCTGAGTGTGCTAGAAGGTCTTGAATTGGCAAAAATACCAAAACCGCCTGGGCCTGTTTATGTGTAAAACTAAATGGTGAGTAGCAGGTTCAGATTGATAAAATATTCCTGATGTTGCGTTTAAGTGATATTAGTTTGTGTCAGGCTGGTTTGTTATCTCACGGGCAGACGCTGTTTCTTGACATTGATATGTTACTGGTGCAGGTCCACATCCACATTTGTTGTTACTGGATGAACTTATCGCAGGTATGATAGATGTAAAGACAGCCTATACCGCAGGGCTATTTAACCCCTTGACAGGCAAGCATTCATTCGTGGTCGCGGGGCATGATATGGTGGGTTATCGAAACGATTGCCAATAATGAAATACCCCGTTGTGGCGGAGATATCTTTGCCAGCCAGCAGCAATTGGCTATGCATTTTCTTGCCAGCCTTGGCTGCTAATGCTGGATAAACCAACCGAGGACATTCAATCCTCGGTTATCAAGGAAATTAGTGCTGTTATCAAAAAACTCTTCGCTCAGGGGGATATGGCTATCCTGGTGGGTTGAACAGTTTTATTATTTTGTCACAGAACTGGCGGATAGCAGTCTAGTGATGTTCCGCAGAAAAATTGCCCAAAAAGTGCGTGGAAACGATATAGAGCTTGATAATATCCGCAATCTGGTAGTGATTGAGTTCCAAATCACGGGAGCTGTGTGTCCTCTATTGGCAGTGAGCCAGATGCACCCCATTCAGCCCAAGAACCGTCATAGAGCGACACTGATGGCGTATTTAACGCAGCTAAACCTAGTGTAACCACAGCTGCTGTTACCCCAGAACCGCAGCTGGTGATAATAGGTTTAGTTAAATCGACTCCTTGTGCGGCAAAAATATCTGCCAGCGCTTGCGGCGACTTCAGATTACCATTTTCGACCATGCTCCCCCACGGCACATTAATGCTGCCAGGAATTCGTCCCAGCCGTAGGCCGGGGCGAGGTTCAGGCTCCTGAGCCTTGAATCTGGCTGCTGGTCGGGCATCAAGAATCTGCACTTCGTCGTTACCTAATACAGCGAATACTTCATTCACACTTTTGACTGCTGCGGCATTAAATGTAGTTTTGAAAATCTGCGAGGCAGGATTGGTTTGACCACTTTCCAAGGCATAGCCAGCCTGTTGCCAACCGTTTAAACCACCAGCCAGTATATGCACGTTTTTTGCACCGAAAGTACGGAGCATCCACCAAACTCTTGGTGCAGAAAATAGGTTGCCGTCATCATAGATCACTAAAGTTTGCTGCTCGCTGATACCCAATTTTCCCACTTTCTCACTGAATACTTGGGGCGAGGGCAGCATATGTGGAAGCTCGGTGCTGTGGTCAGCTACAGCGTCGATATCAAAATAAGCTGCACCTGGGATATGACCCAGCTCAAATTCAGCTTGAATATTTCGTTTTGGCACCAAGCCCGGAGGCGACATTCTGGCATCCAGAATAACCATGTTGGCATCATTAATATGTGCGGCCAACCATTGTGGTGTAACCAAAAAAGGTGAATTCATGGCAAGTTACCTGTCAAAGTTATAAAGAGGCAGTTCAGCCGATAGCTTCTTCGTGCTACCTACTATATAACGAAATTTTTCTAATGAAACTCGGCTTTGTTATTAATGCGTAACATTTCGCATTTGTTGGAATTTATTATCCATTTTATTGCATTTTATAAATGAATAGTTCATTTTTCTGGTGTTTAGATATCTTCATTTGTGAGACTGCTACAAGGATTTACCTTCTGTTTATGCAATGTTTCATTAATCCAAAGTCTTTCTTAGTAGTATCTCGCAAAAAGAGTTTTTCGTTCTATTTTTATCTTGATGATGAAATTTTAATTTCGTATAACCATGAGTAAGTAAAGTCTCTTTTTGGGGCTTGATCTATAAACAGGCGAGGGGAATAGAATGAATAAAGTTCGAATTGGCCTTATCGGTACTGGATATATTGGCCGCTGTCATGCCATTGCTTACACACAGGTTTCAACGGTTTTTCCGTTAAAAGGGCAACTGGTATTAGAGATGTTGGCAGAGGTTACACCTGAATTAGCGCAGCAGCGTGCAACTGAGTTTGGTTTTGCTCGTTCTACTGCAAATTGGAAGACGCTGGTTGCTGATCCTGATATTGATGTCGTGGATATATGTGCACCTAATTTCCTGCACAAAGAGATGGCGCTGTTAGCGATTAGTCACGGTAAACATGTTTATTCAGAAAAACCGCTGGCTCTTAATGCTGCGGATGCCAAAGAAATGGCTGACGCTGCACGGGCAAAAGGAGTGAAAACACTGGTGGGTTTCAATTATATGAAAAATCCAACCAGTCAATTGGCAAGGGAAATCATCGCGAATGGTGAGATTGGCGAGATTGTCCATTTTTACGGTACTCACAATGAGGACTACCTGGCCGACCCACGGACACCTTTGGATTGGCACTGTACTAAAGCACAAGCGGGCTTGGGGGCTTTGGGGGATTTAGCGGCCCACATTGTTAATATGGCGCATTATCTGGTTGGTGATATCACGAGTGTATCGGGTGATATGCAGACTATCATTAAACAGCGGCCTGACCCTAAGGAGCCTGCCCAGCTCAGAACAGTGGAAAATGAAGACCAAGCCAGTGCCTTGGTGCGTTTTGCCAATGGTGCAATGGGCACAATCGAAACATCACGTATAGCTTGTGGCCGTAAAATGGGGCTGACGTATGTTGTCACTGGTACCAAAGGTACAATTAGCTATTCTCAGGAGCGCATGGCTGAATTACAGCTATATCGTCATGATGACCCACAAGCCAGACAAGGGTTCAAAACCATTCTTACCGGGCCACAGCATCCAGACTATGCCGCATTTTGTATCAGTGCAGGGCACGGCATAGGATTTAACGATCAAAAAACCGTAGAGATTCGTGATCTAATTAACGGAATTGCTGCTGGAGATCGGATGTGGCCGGATTTTGAAGAGGGTTGGAAAGTCTCAAAAGTATTGGATGCAATCGCCGTGTCAGCGCAGGAAAAATGCTGGAGAGCAGTATAAATATATTTAATTGAGCTGCTGATCCTGTTGTAACGTAAAAATACGGGGTCAAAGTGGTCAGTAAATTTTCTTATAATCGTAATGCTTTTAGTTGGTTAGCCGTAATTCTTATTCAGATCATGCAGATATAAATTATGCCTGGTATGAACCGAGATATACCGCCCACTAATATTAAAATCGATAACCATCAACGCGGAGTTGCTCATTGTTTCAATGAACAACTCCGCGAGCGGATAAAGCGACTATTTTTTGGCTGATCATGGCCGGGGGCTACCCCACTTGGGCAGGGGTTGGCATAATCTTCCTTTGACTGCTTTTTATCTGCTAGTCATTTCGTCTCCAACACTGAGTTTGACAAGACTCAGAGCCTTTTTTGAACACCGTACAGCAGAACGAGTGCGACATATTCAACTTTGAATGAGGCTGCACAGTACCGGTTTTTTGTTATTTTTAAATCTCAATCCTAGCCAAGCCACCATGATTTACTGTTTTGCCCTGTTATGGGTTGCGTTAGATTTATTTTAAAAATTGCTATCAATATTAGTAGGCAGCAAGCAATTTGTGGTGAGCATCTATACTTAATGGTTGTAGACATTTGCATTTTCAATATTATAAATTGAAGCATATCCCAGTTATCTCAGTGAGAAAAAGTGCCCGAGGGAGTTCTCCAGCATAGTGTAATTGAAAGAAGTAATAGCCGTTTCCCATCGGATTAAAGCGTTCCATAGGTTTAGGTAATGAATGCAGTTATGGAAATGGGGTGATTGTCCCGATATTGCTTTTAGTTTGTTCAATAATTTGTAGTTGGCTGTTGTTATATACAGTATTTTGTGTAATCTTAACTTGGCTACTGTTAGAAAATTTGATCGTAAGTTCTCAGCAACTATACAGTTATTAATTAGGAAGGTGAATTGATCAAACTCATTTCACGTTAATAATACATTTAATATCAGTCAGTTATTTGGTTTGTTTTGAGCCAATTCAACTATAGTTACGGACGTACAAGTTACGCGTTTTACAAATGGTAACGCCTGAACTCTCTTATCCCCTAAGTATATAGAGGTAAAGCATGGTAATGAACCTAATCCGTGGCCGGATTTTTGTGTTGGTGGCAATGATGATTACGCTATCAATTGGTGTATCTCACGCAGCAGATACTGTCCGTGTTGGCTCTAAAATTGATACTGAAGGTTCACTGCTGGGCAATATTATTGTGCAGGTTTTAGAAACTAACGGGATCAAAACCACCAATAAGTCACAACTGGGTACGACTAAAGTTGTTCGTGGCGCGATATCTGCTGGTGAGATAGATATTTACCCTGAATATACAGGCAATGGTGCTTTCTTCTTTTCAGATGAAAAAGATCCTGCCTGGAAAAATGCCAAAGCGGGTTACGAGAAAGTCAAAGCTCTGGATTATGATAAAAATAAATTAGTGTGGCTTGAACCTGCGCCGGCTAATAATACTTGGACAATTGCTGTACGTAAGGATTTGGCTAAGGCAAATAATCTCAAGACATTGGAAGATTTAGGTAAATGGATTAACGCAGGGGGGAAATTCAAATTGGCAGCTTCTGCCGAGTTTATCGAACGTCCGGATGCATTACCCGCTTTCCAGCAAGCCTATGGTTTTCAATTGAATCAGGACCAACTGCTCTCTTTAGCGGGAGGTGACACTGCGGTCACTATCAAAGCGGCTGCGGAGCAAACTTCCGGTGTGAATGCTGCTATGGCTTATGGTACCGATGGTCCGGTTGCGGCTTTGGGCCTGCAAACATTGGATGACCCTAAGGGGGTGCAACCTATCTATGCTCCCGCCCCGGTTATCCGTGAGGCTACACTGAAAGCACACCCAACTATACCTGCGTTGCTTAATCCGGTATTTGCCTCACTTGATGCTCCGACGTTACAAAAACTGAACGCTCGTATCGCTGTTGAAGGACAAGATGCAAAAAAAGTAGCGGCTAATTATCTGAAAGAAAAAGGGTTTATTAAGAAATGATGGTGTCTATCAAGGATGATGCTACAACGCGTTCATTTTATTGTGCCATCCAATTAACGGGTAGCCTAAGTTTTATCAGGCTATTTGGTAAGGAGATGGATTTGTTATGGTTGTGAAAAACCGTGTCTTGTTAACACTGACTATTTTGATGGTTTTAGCGGGTGCATGGCTCTCATTTCTTAGTCATGCACCTAACCGGTTAATCTCTGGTCAAGGGGTCCCGTTAGCGTCATTAATAACCGGTTTAGTCTGGTGGCTTCTTGTGCCAATGCTGGTATTGATTGCGTTCGCTTTCGTTAAACAAAATATTCTGAGCTATTGGTTGATTGCACTATCAGCTGGATTCTTGCTGTTCGGCTTGCTGTTATTAGCAGGCACTACTGCAACACAGCTTGCGGGAGGGGAAGACAGTTTAACGCGCATTTCTTTAGGCGGGGGGTTCTGGCTAATGAGTGGGCTGAGTGTATTGATTGCCGTCGATAGTTGGTCTCGCGCAATTGTTAGTCCAGCCTGGCGCAGCTTGGCAAACGTCTTACTGATACTTCCTGTCGCAGTATTGTTGACAACCGGCCAACTAAACAATCTCTCATTGATGAAAGAATACTTTAATCGCCAGGACGTGTTTGATGATGCCCTGTGGCAACATGTGCAAATTCTATTGGCAACATTGGTTCCGGCTATTGTTTTGGGAATTCCTCTCGGCTTACTTTGTTTTCGAGTACCACGTTTTCAACGCGCGATTTTCTCAACATTAAATATCATTCAAACTATTCCATCTATTGCGCTATTCGGCTTATTGATTGCTCCTCTAGCCAGCTTAGCTGCTGCTATTCCCTGGTTGGCAGAGCATGGAGTCAGTGGCATAGGGCTGGCACCTGCGATAGTGGCGTTAGTGCTCTATGCCTTGTTACCGTTAGTACGTAATGTGGTCGCTGGGTTAGATGCTGTTCCTGACAGTGTTGTGGAGTCTGCGCGGGGAATGGGGATGACTCGCAGTCAGTTATTCTTTCGGGTACAAACTCCAATCGCAATGCCACTTATTTTGTCAGGCATTCGCATTATTTCCGTTCAAACTGTGGGGCTGGCTGTCGTCGCCGCACTTATCGGCGCTGGTGGGCTGGGAGCAATTGTATTTCAAGGATTATTAAGTAGCGCATTGGACTTGGTGCTGCTAGGTGTTATACCCGTGATAGTGATGGCGGTCATTGTTGATTCACTGTTTAAATTTATCGTTACTTTTATGGATACTTCTCGTCGATGATTCATTTCCATCAGGTGAGTAAATATTTTGCCGGTAAACAGGCGGTAGATAACTTATCGTTGCAGATTGCCAAGGGGGAATTTGCCGTGCTTATTGGTACTTCTGGTTCCGGTAAATCAACCACACTGAAAATGATTAACCGTCTGATTGAACACGACGAAGGAGAGATCCACTTTGCCGGTGAAGAAATTCGTAATTACAAACCCGAAGATTTACGGCGACGGATGGGCTATGCCATTCAGTCAATAGGGTTATTTCCTCATTGGACTGTGGAACGTAATATTGCCACTGTACCTCAGTTACTAAAATGGCCACAAGAGCGTATTCGGCAACGTGTTCTTGAATTACTTGAACTATTGCATTTGGCTCCAGAACAGTTTCTTCACCGTTATCCCCATCAGCTTTCTGGTGGTCAGCAACAGCGGGTAGGTGTCGCGAGAGCTTTAGCCGCTGATCCTGAAGTGTTATTGATGGATGAGCCATTTGGTGCGTTAGATCCTGTTACTCGTTCAGCTTTGCAGTTAGAAATTACCCGTATTCATCAATTGTCTGGCCGAACCATTGTGCTGGTAACCCATGATATCGATGAGGCGTTAAGTCTGGCTGATCGTATTGTGTTAATGGATGAAGGAAGGGTTATTCAACAAGGTACACCGCTTGAGATGCTGACTCAGCCTGTCAATGATTTTGTCCGCGATTTCTTTGGCCGCAGCGATCTCGGTATCAAGTTGCTATCGCTGGGATGGGCTGAACAAAGAGTTCGGCGCGGTGAAACATTGGTAGGGCAGCCAATTCTAGGCTCGACCAGTCTGCGCGAAGCTCTTTCCCTGTTTGTATCGCGTCAGACTGATAAGTTACCAGTAGCCAATGAGCAGGGGCAGCTATTGGGGGTGCTCTATTTTGCTGATTTGGTGGCAAATAAGGAGGAAGCATGAGGCTACAGAGAGCCAAAGTTAATGATATGAATATGGTGACTATAGCAAATATATCATCTGGTCTATCCCGTTGGCTAAAAGACCCTCTGTTTTGGGCACTGCTCTTATTATGTGCATTAGTTTTTGGTATGACCTCGTTGCGTGGTTTTTTTGCCATATTATTTCCTGACCTTGACCGGCCCATCTATTTGCAGGATACATTCTGGTCACTGGTTGTTGCCCATGTTCTGCTGGTTCTGGCATCCAGCATTATTGCTATTTTCATTGGTGTTTCTGCCGGTATAGCCGTAACACGATCGGCGGGGAAAGAGTACCGATCCGTAGTGGAAACCGTGGTAGCGATGGGGCAGACCTTCCCACCTGTAGCTGTATTAGCGATTGCCGTGCCGGTTATGGGGTTTAGTGAGAAGCCAGCGATTATCGCGTTAGTGCTCTATGGCTTACTGCCTATCTTACAAGGGACCATTGCGGGTATCGAATCAGTTTCGCGCGGTATCCATGAGGTAGCCGAAGGTGTGGGAATGAGTGCCCGCCAGATTTTGTTGCAAGTCGAACTCCCTTTGGCAGCGCCAGTTATCGTTGCGGGTATTCGTACTTCAGTAATTATCAATATTGGTACTGCGGCTATAGCATCCACTGTAGGCACCAAAACACTAGGTTCTCCCATTATCATCGGTTTGAGTGGTTTTAATACCGCTTATGTAATTCAAGGGGCAATCATCGTTGCCCTGTTAGCCATTATTACCGATATGATTTTTGAACGGTGGAGTCAGCGTTTATCACGCTGGCGGGGTCTGCAATCTTAAGCGGGAACGAGGACTGATTCTCGCTTGTAGTGATTCTCACGTACTACAGATTTTATGGTGCTATGTTTGTTCTCTGTAGGCATCACTAAAGGTAAATGGGGAACATTAATTAATGTATTACTGGAGTTTAAACAGCATTATGACACTAATACACCATTATCGATTTGCTTACCTGAATTAGCAAAAAATCACCCACAGCATTACGCTCATCTAGGGTTGAAAACCTTGTGTGACACAATGTTCACGTACATGCAAACCAGTGAAATGGATAAGCTACAGACAGACGCTTTCGGCCATTTACCCATTCCTATGGCCTTACCCCGTCAGGCTTTCCAGGATCATATGGCCGGGCGTTGTGAGTTGTTGCCGATTGATAAGTTAGCTGGGCATATTTCGGCTGTAGGTGTCATTCCTTATCCTCCGGGGATTCCTATTGTGATGCTGGGGGAATGCTTTGGTTCTGATAACGAGCCGTGATTAAGTTACATTCGAAGTCTTGCTAAATGGGATCAGCATTTCCCCAGTTTTGAGAAGATTCTTGAGGGGGCTGAGCGCAAGGGGGGCAGTATCATATTTGGGTATTGAAACCGTAGGTTGGAATCGAACGATGATTACCGCGATGGCTGTGGGAGATATTTTTCGCCCCTACCGTTCTTAGGTATTTGAACGGATCTGGGGCTTACTGGCTTTTTGCCGCAATAATTGCGCGACTTAATCGGTAGTTACGGTGCTTCCTGACCATTATTGGATAAACCCGCCGGGCCAATATCAGATAACGGAGAAGATTCAGTCGCATTGGTATCAAGAGGCGTGGTTGAACGGGTATAGATATTCAGCCCTGCCAGGAAAACGCCGCCTAATGAACTCAGTGCCATTATCGCAATCAGGATAATGAGTGCTTTTCTTAGCATAATTTTTTTCACTTTTTATCTAAACAGCAGGAATTATAGTCTGTTCACTAAATGAAACAACCATGTTGAGGTTAATGATAATGTGGCTACAGCGGTGAGAACGGATTGATCGTAAAAACGCCAACTCCCTTTATAAAAATAAGCTCCCTTGTAGGGCCGAGCTGAGGTATCCCTGACGTGGGCACTTTACCGTTCTGGCAGCCCTCGCCAGCAGTAATAGTGTGGTTGGGGTTTGCCAGCAATCTGATGTTGTACTTTTGCCCCCTAAAGGGGTCGGGTGTGGTGTTTAAACTGAGGTTTCGCGGCGTTTAAATAGAAATTTACCCAAGGTAACCAATACTACCGCCGACACTATGATTGCCAATGCGCACCATTCAGTGGTTGATAAACTTTCACCCGCAAAGCTAATACCCAGTAACACCGCCACAACGGGGTTGACATATGCATAGCTGGTAGCGACTGCTGGGCGGACATTTTTTAGCAAAAACATATATGCGCTGATGGCAAGCATTGAGCCAAAAACAATCAAATAGAGTAGCGAGAGTATCCCGCTCATCGAGGGCATTTGACTCAGTTCCTCACCACTTAATGTACTGCCAATCAACAATATCACTCCGGCTACCAGCATTTGTGCCGCGCCAGACATCGGGCCGTTGGGAAGTGATAATTTGGAGCTCCAGACTGAGCCAAATGCCCAACTGGCTGAAGCCAATAAGATCAGCATTGCTCCCATAGGGTTACCTAATAGGTTACTGCCAGTGTTCAGCAATATTATCCCGACTAGCCCAAGAGCTATTCCAGCCCATTCCAATTTAGTGTTACGCATACCCCATAACAGACTGAAACACAAAGTGAAAAGAGGCACTGTTGCCACCATTACTGCGGCAATTCCTGATGGGACATGTTGGTGCTCCGCGATAGTGACCAGCCCGTTACCGATGGCCAGTAATAAAATACCGATAGCACTGGCTCCCATCCATTGCCGTAAAGTAGGCAGTGTGTGGCCTCGGATGGTCAGGAAGCTGAACAGCAAAATTCCGGCAATCAGATAACGTAAACCCGCCATCATTAAAGGAGGCCAGCTTTCTACACCGATGCGAATGACCAGATAGGTTGAACCCCAGACGAAGTACAAGGTGAAAAGTGAACCAACCAGCAACCACATATTACGGCTATTTTGCTTCAACATAGTTATTCAACTAAAAAGGGGCAGTAAACAGATAGGCATCAGTAAACCTGAGAATAGCGATGTTTAGCAAAGGTTTTTATCATTTTTTTACTTTTCAATTTTTCACCTGAATTTTTCTCTAAAACAGCAACTTATTCTTTATTTAATTGGGCAGTTAAAGAGTTTTCAGTGATAAAAACTACCTACTTAATGAAAGGTAAATAGGCTTCAGACATGATGCTTAAATCTTATTTGTGGTTATCAGACAAGGTAATGATTTATGGCTGCAATTGCTTTAGCAAGAAATTCCGTTCTTTGTACTCGCTATGTTACTTGTGACCGTGACAGAGGCGGCACAGACAGATTATGCTTTCTTGTCCGCTCACGCTTTGCAGCATAACCAACAAGCTATTGCACAATAAAAAACCGTAAAAGAGAGGTTTCTGGCCTATCATCAATTGTTGCGATGGGTGGATAGCGCGTTGAAACAGCCAGACCCCAGTGTGACGGAAAAAAAATCACCTCATCCAGCAGTTCCAGACATGATTATCTTAGTATCAGTGGCTATTAGTGGTTGGTTCCACTACGGGTTCAGGCCGATAACGGCGTGAGTAAAGAACACTATTGGCAAAGCGCAGAGGGGAGATGATTGAGGCGTTACGCGAGACATTGTTACTGTTGATGCGGCTTAATTAATTTTTCATCCCTGACTTTTTTATAAAATAGAGCATTGTTTATAAATATAGAAAAAAGAAGCCGGGAATTATCCCGGCATAATAGACACTACATATATCACTAAATAGATTATGCGAAAATATAAAGGCCATCCACAATGGAGCAATGAGGGCAATGCAACGGGTTAAATACTAGAATTGATAAACTAAACCTACAGCAACCACATTATCTGTATTGAGCTTCAGTTTGTTATCATCACTCAGTTGGTTTATTTTATAATCGACATAAGTGGACATGTTTTTGTTAAAGTAGTAATAAGCACCGATATCAACATATTTAACCAGATCAGTGTCACCGATTCCTTCAATGTCTTTGCCTTTAGATTGAATGTAGGCTAAAGATGGTTTTAATCCGAAATCGAACATATATTGTGCAACCAATTCTATGTTTTGTGTTTTATTGGCAAAACCACTGACGCTAGTAGACACATTATTGATGGATGCCGTACCTGAAATTGGTGTCATATTGCGGGTTTCTGCATAAGTTGCTCCCAGATAAACCCCGTTATTGTCATATTTCAGACCGGTTGTCCAGGCATCGGCCTTGTCACCTTTGCCAAAATCGCCGTTTTTCTGTGCGGTGGTGCGATTTGATGAAGCATAGGCTGCACCTACGCTAACGCCGGCACCGATCTCATAGCTGGAAGACAAACCAAAGCCGTCACCATTCTGTTTGCTTGCGTCGGGACGCCCGTTATTGCTGTCTGACGGGCTGCCGTTTTTACCCTGATATTGCAGGGAAAACTTAAGGCCATCAACCAGATCAAAGAAATCGGTATTGCGGTAAGTTGCAACGCCAGTAGTGCGGCCAGTCATAAAGTTATCTGTTCTGGTGTAACTGTCGTTACCGAACTCAGGCAGCATATCGGTCCAGGCGGCGACATCATATAAAACGCCATAATTACGGCCATAGTCGATTGAGCCTAATTTTCCGTAACGCAAACCCGCGAAAGCCAAACGAGTTTTATTGTCTTTAGTTTCCTGGCTTTCAGCGTAGTTTGCGGCAACGTTATATTCCCACTGACCATAGCCAGTGAGTTGGTCAGTAATCTGAGTGGCACCTTTAAAACCGAAGCGTACATAAGATTTGTCGCCATCACTTTTATTATTATCAGAAAAGTAATGTAATGCTTTTACTTTTCCGTATAAATCCAGCTTATTACCATCTTTATTATAAATTTCTGCTGCGTGCGATGTGGTGGCAACTAATAGAGCCGGTACCAGGATTGCCAGAATATTACGTTTCATGTTTTTTGCCCTGTTTCTCTTATTAAAAAGACGCGAGTAATGGATTTATTGACCGTATTCAATGTCTGTCTTAATTCATCCAGCGCAGAATTTTTACCGCATCTGTGTGATGTATTTATGACAAAACATAAATAATTGCGACATTAGGTAAATATTTACCTTTTTCACGGGGATAAACTGACACTTCACCTCAGGCCACCCAGCTTGTCACCGCCCGGTTTTTCAACCGGTGTAGCTTTCGGGCTGACGCGAGCGCCGCTCTATGTGACAATAGGGCAACACTCAGTTTAGATAAGATATGCATGGCGTTGTCCCCAGCAGTAAAAGAGCAAATCAGTCAGTGGTATAAGGCGCTTTCGCAGCAGATCCCAGATTTTATCTCACGCGCGCCACAGCGTCAGATGATTGCCGAGGTGGCGAAAACATTGGCAGGTGATGCTGGCCGCCACTTGGCAATAGAAGCGCCGACCGGTGTCGGCAAGACGTTGTCCTATCTGATTCCCGGTATCGCGGTCAGTCGTGCGGAAAGTAAACCGTTGGTGGTGAGTACCGCGAATGTGGCGCTACAGGATCAGATTTACAGCAAAGATTTGCCGTTGTTAAAGAAAATCATTCCTGATCTCAAATTCACCGGTGCTTTCGGGCGCGGGCGGTATGTTTGTCCGCGTAATCTGGCGGCAATGTGTACCGATGTTTCCGGGCAGGGGGATTTATCCCTGTTTCTCGGTGATGAGTTGGCCCCGGCTAATGGTGAGGAGCAAGCGACCTGCCTGACATTGTCTAAATTACTGAGCAGCCATGTCTGGGATGGGTTACGGGATCACCATCAGTTGGCACTCAGTGACAGCTTATGGGCCAAACTGAGTACCGATAAGGCCAATTGTCTTGGGCGGAATTGCCATTATTTCCGTGAGTGCCCGTTCTTTATTGCTCGCAAAGAGATTGAAAGTGCTGATGTGGTGGTCGCAAACCATGCACTGGTCATGGCGGCGCTGGAGACTGAATCCGTGCTGCCCAATCCGAAGGAGCTGCTGCTGGTTTTAGATGAAGGGCATCACTTACCGGATGTGGCGCGGGATGCCTTAGAGATTGAAGGTGAGATCACCGCAGTTTTTGCCAATATGCAGTTGGATATGATTGTGCGGCTGGTGGATCAATGCATGGTGCAATATCGGCCCAAAAATCCCCCCGGATTGGCAAACCCGGAACGGTTAAAAGACCATTGTGAGCAGTTACGCGAACTGATGTTGAGTGTTGAGCAACAAGTCAGCCTACTTTTACCTGAACAAGGGAATCCGGTTGTGTATCGCTTTGAAATGGGCGAACTGCCGGGTAGTTTGACTGAGGATTGTGCCAAATTATTTAAGCTGACCGACGCCTTGCGTGGGCTGGCTGAGTTTGTGCTTAATGATTTGAGTGAGCAGACTGGTAAGCACGATATCGTTCGTTTACATCGCGCTATCTTGCAGATGAGCCGGACTTTGGGCTACCTGGAAGCCATGAGTAAGCTGTGGCGGCTGGCCGCGATGGAGAAAGCCTCGAACGCCCCCATCTCCAAATGGGTAACCCGCGATTACCGCGAAAACCAAACCCATCTCTATTTCCATTGTGTGGGGATCCGTGTCAGTGATCAGCTTGATAAAATGTTATGGCGCAAAGTTCCCCATGTGATTGTTACCTCTGCGACCTTACGTTCACTGAATAGCTTTGCACGTTTACAAGAACTAAGTGGCCTAAGTGAGAAAGCCGGTGATCGCTTTGAAGCGCTATCGTCACCGTTTAATCATATTGAGCAGGGGAAGCTGATTATCCCCAAAATGCGTTTTGAGCCGACGATGGCTCATGAAGCGGAACATTTGGCGGAAATGGCCCAATTCTTCCGCGCGCAGCAGGCCAGCGGGCGGCATAAAGGAATGCTGATTCTGTTCAGTAGCCATCGTGCAATGCAGACTTTTCTCAGTCATGTCACCGATCTGCGTTTGATGTTGTTAGTGCAAGGGGATCAACCCCGTTATCGCCTGGTTGAAGAGCACCGCAAGCGGGTGACTAACGGTAGCGCCAGTGTATTGATTGGTCTGCAATCATTTGCCGAAGGGCTGGATTTAAAAGGGGAATTACTCACCCAGGTACATATTCACAAGATTTCATTCCCCCCGATTGACAGCCCGGTTATTCTCACGGAAGGGGAGTGGCTGAAGTCTTTGAAACGTTATCCGTTTGAAGTGCAGAGCCTGCCAAGTGCTTCGTTTAACCTGATCCAGCAAGTCGGGCGGTTAATCCGCAGTAATGAATGCCACGGTGAAATTGTGATTTACGATCGGCGGTTATTGACCAAGGGCTACGGTTCCCGGCTATTGGCGGCGCTACCGGTCTTCCCGATTGAACAACCTGAGATGCCTGAAGGGGCTGAGGCACCGGTTGTCAACGTGGTGGCTAAACCTGTGACAAAAAAGGTAAGGCGCAAGCGCGGATAAGGTGATATCCCTGTTGTTAACGCATTATTAATACAAATTACCGTTTCATATGAAATCTTTCCCGATAGGCATGAATTCAATGACTAAGCTTATATAAATCGCAGGTGAGCTGATCTTAATAGATTCAGCCGCAGTACCTCCGGTGAGAATTGCTGGTTATTGGTTAGCGATGACGCTAACTGTTATCGACATATTTAGCGGGCAAGGGTGAAGCAGAATGAAACAGCTAATGGCAGAGTTTATTGGCACTTTCTGGTTGGTATTAGGCGGGTGTGGTAGCGCGGTGTTGGCTGCAATGTTCCCGGTGGCGGGTATTGGATTTCTTGGTGTTGCACTGGCATTTGGTTTGACCGTCGTCACAATGGCTTATGCCCTTGGGCATATCTCTGGCGCGCACTTTAACCCAGCAGTTTCACTGGGGTTATGGGTCGGCGGGCGCTTTTCAGGTGCGCAATTGGTGCCTTACATCATCGCGCAGGTATTGGGTGGGCTGACAGGTGCTGCAATCTTGTATCTTATCGCCAGTGGCAAAGCGGGCTTCGATGTCAGTGCCGGTTTCGCCAGTAATGGTTTTGGTGTCCGCTCGCCGGGGGGATATAACTTGCAGTCGGTGCTGGTGGCTGAGGTGGTTCTGACGATGGGATTTGTGATGGTTATCATGGGGGCGACAGATAAACGTTCTCCCGCAGTCGCAGCTCCGCTGGCTATTGGGTTGTGCTTAACACTGATCCATTTAGTCTGTATTCCAGTGGATAACACTTCGGTCAACCCCGCGCGCAGTACCGGTGTGGCAATCTTTGCCGGTGGCATTGCACTGCAACAGCTCTGGGTATTCTGGCTGGCTCCGTTGGTGGGCGGTGCTTTAGGCGGGGCAATTTATCGTGTTTTATTCAGCCCTGCGGAAGAGGTTAGAAAACTGTCATAACTGATATTAATTCATGTATTATTACTCTCAATCGGTCACTGCTGTGTTTTTCACTCAGCAGTGACCGATTCTCCTTACCAGTACCAACCAATTATCTCACTAGTGACATTGTCGCTCATCGCTATAAAGCGGCCCAATATCCTTGAATAAAGCGGGTTAGGGGAAACTTATCGGCATAACCATCACTATAAATGATAAAATTTCGGCAATATTTAACCTGATTTATATTTAACCGATCCTGGCAGGAGAAATACCAGATCATGGATTACAGCAAGATTATCAAAGAAATTGGACGCGGTAAGAACCACGCGCGTGATCTGGATCAGTCCACTGCCTATGAACTGTATAAAGCGATGTTAGCAGGACGGGTTCCGGCGCTGGAATTGGGCGCTATCCTAATCGCTTTTCGTATTAAAGGTGAGTCCGATCAGGAAATACTGGGTTTCTATCAGGCGATGCAAGAGCAGGTGATGTCATTACGTGCACCACAGGGCCGCCCGTTACCGGTGGTTATCCCCAGTTATAATGGTGCGCGCAAACAAGCTAATCTGACCCCGTTGTTGGCGCTGCTGCTATCACGTATGGGGTTACCCGTGGTTGTGCACGGTGTGACAGAAGACAGTAGCCGCGTTACCAGTGCTGAGATTTTCCAGCAGTTGAACATGCCGTGGTCGCTTAATGCACAAGAGGCTCAACAGCGGCTAGATCATGGTTTGCCGGTTTTTGTTCCCGTAGCCGCATTGTCGTCTCAACTTGACCAGCAATTGCAGCAACGCTGGCGTATGGGGGTGAGAAACAGTAGCCATACGCTGGCAAAACTGGCAACACCGTTTATTCACGATAACGCGCTCCGGTTAGCCAGTGTTTCTCATCCCGAATATATGCAGAAAGTGGGTGGTTTTTTCCAGGCTATCAATGCGCCAGCCTTGTTGCAACAAGGTACTGAAGGGGAGGTTTACGCCAACCCATTACGTTGTCCACCAATTCATCGTATCAATGATGGTGAGCAGAGTATCTTGTTGGAGCGTCAAATCGAGCCAAACGAAGCTGAACTCCCCCCGTCGCGAGATGCCGCCATCACGGCTCGTTGGATCGAATCCTGTTTGGCTGGCAAGCAACTGATCCCTGAGGCAATTTTAAAGCAGGTTGCGTGTTGTCTGGTGGCAGTAGGGCGGGCGGAGAATGTCGGGCAAGGGCTGCAACAGATCGGCTTACTTCATTTTGATGGAAATGGCCATTCACCCGCTTTGCAGTGATTTATGCTATCTTACGCGCCAGAAAATGCTTATCAGAGAGTCAGTACGATGGAAAACAAAAAAATATTCCCAAAAGAAAAAAGCGGATTACATCCACGAAATCGGCATCGTTCGCGCTATGATTTTGATGTACTTTCAGTTAGTTGCCCAGAGTTGGTTTCTTTCCTGGCACCGACCGCCTACGGGGATATTTCTATCGATTTTTCTGATCCTCTGGCAGTAAAAATGCTTAATCGGGCATTGTTGAAACACTTCTATGGTATCGAGCATTGGGATATTCCTGCTGATTTTCTGTGTCCACCGATCCCTGGTCGTGCCGATTATCTGCATCATCTGGCCGATTTACTGGCGAGCAGTAATGCTGGCGTGATCCCGCAGGGTAAAAATATTGCGCTGCTGGATATTGGTGTCGGCGCTAACTGTATTTACCCGATTATTGGTCAGCGTGAATATGGCTGGCGTTTCACCGGTACTGAGATTGATCCACAAGCTGTCAGCGCGGCAAAAATGGTGGTATCAATGAATCCTACCTTGAGGAATGCGTTACGCCTGCGGCAGCAAAAAGATCCACAAGCCATTTTCGACGGTGTCTGGCTACCTAATGAACGCTATGATGCTACGCTGTGCAACCCGCCGTTCCACGCCTCTGCCGAAGAAGCGGCCGCAACGACCCGCCGTAAACTGCACAAACTGGGTAAAGGCGATGTTGCCGCCAAGCCTGTGCAGAATTTTGGGGGCAAAAACAGTGAGTTATGGTGTGACGGTGGCGAGGAAGGGTTCGTCAAGCGCATGGTTGTGGAGAGTGTTGCTAAGGGGCAGAACTGCTTCTGGTTTACCTCACTGATTTCCAAAAAAACCACCTTGCCAGCGATTTATCATGCACTACGTTACGCGAACGCTGTTGAGGTGCGCACCATTGATATGGCGCAAGGGCAAAAGGTCAGCCGTTTCGTTGCCTGGACATTCCTGACGCCAGAGCAGCAAGCCGCCTGGGCCGCAGAGCGCTGGTAATATTATGGCGCTGATAGCGATTTTTACTCAGATTAAGAATCAGCAAACAGTGATATAAGCAGTGTCAGTTACCGCAAATTGCATGAAAAAGGCGGGTGTCATTGAAGATACCCGCCTTTTTTCACGTAATGCCAAATGGCTTATCAGGAAACGTGTTGCAAGAATTCCCGTAAACGATCACTTGGTGGATGGGTGATGAGAGTATCCGGATCACCGTCCTGCGCCACCCGGCCTTTATCAATAAAGATCAGGCGTGATGCCACTTTCTGCGCGAAACCCACTTCGTGCGTCACGATGACCATTGTCATGCCTTCTTCCGCCAAATCTTTCATTACGGTCAAGACTTCATGACGCAACTCTGGGTCCAGCGCCGAGGTTGGCTCATCAAACAGCATTAGCTTGGGTTTAACCGCCAGTGCGCGGGCGATAGCCACACGCTGCTGCTGGCCACCAGACAACTCTGACGGATAATGATGGGCACGATCTTCCAAACCGACCTTAGCCAACAACGCGAGAGCCTGCTTATTAGCGGCTTCTTTGGATGCGCCGCGAACCCGTATTGGGCCGAAAGCGACATTTTCCAGTGCGGTAAGATGCGGGAACAGGTAAAACTGCTGGAACACCATGCCCGCTTCCTGACGAATCAGGCGTTCATCCACTTTGGGGTCATTGACATCCAGGCCATCGACAATCAACTGACCGCTGGTAATGACTTCCAGTTTATTGATACAACGCAGCAGGGTAGATTTCCCCGAGCCGGATGGACCAATAATCACCACCACTTCTCCCTTGGTGATATTCAGATTGATGTCGTGGAGCACCTGGGTTTTACCAAAGTGTTTGGAGACGTTTTTGAATTCAATCATATTATTTTCAGCTTTCTTTCTAACCGACGCAGAACGAAGCTCAGCGCCAGCGTGATAATCAGGTAAATAACCGCCACCGCACTCCATATTTCCATCGCGCGGAAGTTCCCGGCAATAATTTCCTGCCCCTGACGAGTCAGTTCAGCGACGCCGATGACGATAAACAATGAAGTATCTTTGATGCTGACGATCCATTGGTTACCTAACGGTGGCAGCATACGGCGTAGTGCCAGCGGTGCAATCACATAACGTAAGGTATCGCGTTTGGACAAACCCAGCGCCAGACCCGCTTCACGGAACCCATTATGGATTGACAGCACCGCACCACGGGTAATTTCCGCAATGTAGGCACCGGAGTTAATCATGATGGTGACGATCGCTGCGGTTAAGGGATCGATGCGCATTGGCATCATCATTGGCAGCGCAAAGTAGATAAACATCACCTGGACCACAATTGGCGTGCCACGGATCAATTCGATAAAAACTAATGCGATATTTCTACTCAGCCAACCGCCGTAAGCGCGGGCAAAACCTGCTACAACCCCAATAATCAGGCCGCCAAGCAACCCCAGGACCGAAATCCACAGGGTTAACTTGGCACCTTCAAGCAGGATTGGGATGGCGGGCCAAATAGCGCTCCATTCAAACTGCATGGATATTCTCCTGGTCTATACTCGTCAGACTTCGAACTGCATGTGTTGGCCGCTTTCATAGACCCGAATCATTGACAGGTGTCAACTCATCGGGGCTTATTCGCTTGCCGCCTTCCTGCAACTCGAATTAGTTAGAGTATAAAAATTTTAAAAAAAAGAATTACTTAGGTTCTACACCGAACCATTTTTTATAAATTACAGCGTAAGTGCCGTCTTCTTTCAGGGATTTCAGCGCGGCGTTAACTTTTTCACGCAGGTCACTGCCTTGTGGGAATGCGACACCATACTGCTGAGCTTTAATGGGTTCACCCACCGCTTTGAACTGGCCATTACCGGCAGTTTTAATGAAGTAAAGGATGTTTGGTGTGTCATGTAGCACCGCATCAGCGTTGCCCGTACCTAACTCAAGATAGGCGTTATCGATATTCGGGAATTGGCGCAGATCCTTGGTTTTGATGTTGGCTTTCGCGTAATCGACCGAACCGGTGCCGCTTTTCACTGCCAGCACTTTGCCTTTCAAGTCAGCTTCGCTTTTGATGTCGTTATTATTCGCTTTGACCATCACCAGCAGGCCGCTGTTGTAATAGCCATCAGAGAAGTCGACAGCTTTTTTACGCTCGTCGGTGATAGTGATCCCAGCCAATGCCAGGTCAACATTTTTGGTTTGTAGCGCAGGAATGATACCGCTGAAGTCCATTGGTTTCAGGGTATATTTCAGATCGAGTTTTTTCGCGATGGCATCCCACAAATCGATATCAAAACCGACATATTTATCCCCCTGTTTGAATTCAAAAGGAACGAAAGCGGTATCTGTAGCGACGATCAGTTCTTTTTCTGCGGCGTAGGTGTTAACGGCAAAGGCCAGCGTAAGTGCGGCCAATGAAACTTTGACAAGTGACTTCATAAGTGGGAGTTCCTTTATGCTTTTGTGGATTACCCTTGGTACATGGTGTCGCAGCAGTGCTGGCGGTTCCTGTTACTCGGCCCGAAAACAGGCCTCACTTTCAGGAGGCCGCTGCAAGCAGCGTGAAAATTTGCTTCAGACAGATTTGACACCCTATTTTCTGAACTAAATCAGTCTATTGGGATTTTCTGGTCGGTCTGGCTACAACGCCAATTACTTTGAGCATGGAGATCCGTTTTTTATATTTCAGAGTGCAATATGAAAAGATCGTGCCAGAAATGCAAGTTATTTAAAAATAACGATATTTTACTAAGTGATTAGCGTGCAATTACTTAGCTGACACCATTTGCACCAATATGACTCACCAAAACGGTGCGTTAATATCATTTTGGTGCAACTAATCCATTATTTGTTTATTATTAACTAGGAAGTAAATAATATGCAATCAATAGCTAACATTTATATAACAATATTGTTAACTATCTCTTATTTTGTTTGAAAAGGGGGTGATAAGGGTTTAGACGCTGGGGGTTATCTGAGTTGGCTATCTTTACTACCACGGCGGTTATATCCGGCATGGTTAGCCTGATGTTTATCTAATTCATTTTGGCAGGTCAGGCAATACTTAACTCCGGCGAGGGCTTTGCGCCGCGCTGCGGGAATAGCTTGTCCACACTCAAGGCAATACATTTCACTGTCACCTTTACCGAGTGCCTGGCGAGCGCGTTGCACGGCATCATCAAGGGTGGAGTCAATTTGATCCTGCACTGCGCCGTCACCTGCCCATCCGCTTGCCATATGGCCTCCGTAAACAGGGCCGGAATACCGGCCCTGTTGCGTAATAATAATGCATCTAATGCGCGTGATTACTCAATATTTGCTTCAAGGAACCACAGGAATTTATCCAGATCACGCGATGCGGCAGTGAACATGTCTGCGCTATCCTCATCCTTGACTTCTGTTATGGCCTTACGCACACAGTTCGCCACCACACCATATCTGTCTGCCAACTCTTTTAGGTGATCTTGCACCTTTTGAATGTGAGTTGGATAGCTCTTCAGTGGTGTTTTATCTGTAACGAGTTGTGCAGTACCCAGTGCCACGCCACCTAATTGCACTGCGCGTTCTGCAAAGGTATCCAGATGATCGGTGAGGGCAGTGCGGAAGCCATCCAGCATTTCGTGAACCGCGATGAAGTTAGCACCACGCATGTTCCAGTGAGCCTGCTTAGTGATAAGCGACAGATCGATAAACTGGATAACCATCTGGTTTAATAGCTTAATCGTAAGCTCTTTAGTATGTTCATCAACATTATTACGCGTATAGAGGAGTTCGGAGGATTTAGCTTTCACCAGTTTTGCTGTACTCATAATAGGTATCCCTTTATTGAGTTGATTACCAATTTCTTCACCGCAATAAGTATAACAAAGATATTCTATTTTGCAGGTTAGATTCGGCCTATCAATTAAATCGTCGACAACGACAGTTATTTTTAAATGTAATTTAATGTTTCGCTTTGAGAATAACGCGGATTTTATCCCAAGGTCTAATCGATAAAGGCTATCACTGTGATTTTTATGTTTCTTATTATTTAAATAGGGGGGTGAGCTGTTACATAACGCTGATTTATATGTAGCGATGGGGGAAGTCATTATTAATTAATGACTTGTCACCGTACTGGTGGAATGACATAGAAAGTAAGTAATATATTAAATAGAGAGTTTATTAGGTGGGCTGTTTGGCGAGCATATTATTTATAGGAATGAGCTGGAGAATGAATCTCACCAGCACTGCCGACGCGGTTATTATCGGGCCTGGGCGACAATAAATAAACGTGGCAACCCCAGTAAGCGGCGGACATCGGCTTGTTGCGGGCTGCTGTATCAATGCGAGCCAGATAATCTTGCAGGAAATCCTGCTGTGAGGTGTCGGGAGTGGCGCGCAGACAGTCGGCAATCGCCGCTGATAAGAACATTCGGTGGTAATAGATGGTGCGCCAAGTATCTATCTGATTAACATGGGAGGACAGCAAATCGGCATCAACGCCCACCAACTGGGCATCAGGAAAGTGTAAATGCAATATCAACGCTAACGTTGCTCCAGTGAACGGTGCATCACGTAAGCATCAACGTAGCCCAACTGACTATGATTAAAGGCTTTTGGCAAAGTGGCGATAATGTCGAAACCGAGTTTTTGCCACAATGTGACCGCCAAGGTATTGGTGCTGACAACAAAATTAAATTGAATAGCCCGATAACCGAGTGCTGTTGCCTGCTCAATACAATGTATCCCGAGAGCCTTGCCAATACCCAAACCGCGTACTTTGCTATCCACCATAAATGATGCATTCGCAACGTGACTACCGAGTCCGCGCTGATTATCGATCAATTTATAAATGCCAACCACTTGCCCCTCATGCAATGCAACCCAGCAACGAACCCCTGTACCAAACCAGTAATCGTAGGCATCCTGTTTGGGTGTGTCTGGGGTGAAAACATAGGTATCACCATGACCAATTATGGCCTGAAATAGTGGCCATATTGCGGCAAAGTCTGCTGATGTGGCGGTTCTGACGTCCATGACAACTCCCCTTTTATTCGGTGATTTGCTCTAACTGTGGCTTGGGTTTGATGGTCAGGGTGGCACCGATGGATGCGCAGATAATTGATGCCAGCGCCAACCATTGCACCATCGTCAGATGCTCATTTAAGAAAACCAGCCCTGAAACAGCCGCTAAAGCAGGCTCCAAACTCATTAATGTGCCAAATGTACGGGCAGGAAGGCGGGTCAGAGCGACCATCTCCAGCGAGTAGGGGAGGGCTGTAGACAATATTGCTACCGCCAGCGCAATAGGCAATATTGCCGGATCGAACAGCGCCATGCCGTTATAGACGACACCAATCGGGCAGAAAATAAGTGCGGCAATCAACGAACCGATCGCAACAGTTCCAGGGCCGTGATCGCCACCGGCCTTTTGCCCTGAAACAATATAGATTGCCCAGCAGGCACCGGCTCCTAATGCACAAGCTGCACCAAACAAGTCAATAGTATCGACGCTATGTCCCAGAGGCAGCAGGAACCATAACCCCAGAATCGCCAGCCCTACCCAGATAAAATCCACCGCGCGACGGGAGGAGAACATAGCGACCGCCAACGGGCCGGTAAACTCCAATGCAACAGCAATACCCAGTGGCACGGTTTTCAATGACAGATAAAACAGAAAATTCATGCCACCTAACGCAACCCCATAGACGAGCAGGGGCAAACGACTCCCCGCAGCAAATCGCATTCGCCAGGGTTTGAAGATAATAAATAGAATAAGAGTGCCAATTCCCAGACGCAACGAGGTAATTCCTTGCGCGCCAACCAATGGGAATAGGCTTTTTGCCAGTGATGCTCCACTTTGTATTGAGATCATGGCGATCACCAGCAACAAAATAGGGAGCAATGGGAGTGTATTTTTGGATGAAGGAGACAAAGACATCCTTTTGAGCCTCAAAGAAAAGTAGACGAACCCGTTTTTGCTAGTGTAAATGAAATGTCAGCGGAGTGTTTAAAAATCATCAATGCGGAAAAAAAAGAAAAAAAGAGCGTAAAAATTTATTATTGTTGTTTTTTTATTCTGTGATTGGTGTTTATTTGCACTGTTAAATTAAGAATTATCTGGAATGACTCTTAGTGATGTATGTCACAATAAGAGGTATAATGCACCAAAATATCTGAAGTATTAGTAACATAGAAGATGCTTGAAACTGTTTGTTACACCAAATAAATGATTAGACAACCATTAGCGGGCAGAGTTTCCCGCTGTTTATTGTTATAATTACATGGTGTTTTTGTTTCACTCTAAAATTTGCGTTTTTCGAGGTGGTTATGAAAAAAATTACATGTCTTTCAGCAGTGGCAGCTTGTGTATTAGCAGTGTCCGCAGGTTCAGCTTTTGCCGGTCAAAGCACCGTTTCTGGTGGTTATGCCCAGAGCGACTACCAAGGTGTTGCTAACAAATCTTCTGGTTTCAACCTGAAGTACCGTTACGAGTGGAGTGATTCTCAACTGGGTTACATCACTTCTTTCACTCACACTGAAAAAAGCAGCTTCGGCGATAGTTCAACTGTTTACAACAAAGCACAGTACAACTCTATCACCGCAGGTCCAGCTTACCGTATCAATGACTGGGCTAGCATTTATGGCCTGGTAGGTGTGGGTCACGGTCGTTTCAGCCAGAACTACCCAACTTATGCTAGCGACAAAAACAGCACCAGCGACTATGGTTTCACCTACGGCGCAGGTTTACAGTTCAACCCAATGCAAAATGTTGCACTGGACGTCTCTTACGAACAGAGCCGTATCCGCAATGTTGATATTGGTACTTGGGTTGCTGGCGTAGGTTATACTTTCTAAGTATAACCTGTGCTCATCAGCATTCACCCTCAACAGTGATATGCTGTGTCTGATAAAAATCCGCCTTCGTGCGGATTTTTTTCGTCTGTCGTTTGCGGCATAAGCAGGCAGTTGCAGAGTTTTGTGCTATTTCATTGTTGATAATGATAATTGATTTCATTATTATTGCTCACCTGATTTAATTAATAACAGGGAGTAATTAATGAGGTACGGCACAATAGGGTTGCTGGCATTACTGCTAACCGGATGCGGTGGCACATGGTTTCCTGAGCAAGGCAACTCAGAACCTCGCAAAGCAAAATTCAGTGTTTATGGCGATCAGCGAACCAGCGCACAGCGGGCATTATCATGCCATCGCACCCGCCATTGCACTAATGATGATTGGATGAACCCTGATCCAGACTATGTCGGGTTTGGTGTGAGTTACTGATGATATTATTGCGCGGGTATATTGCTTTGCCCGCGTTTGTCACAATTATACGCATCATCCGACCGTTTTTATCGCATCGTCAATCAGTGCGAGTACCTGCTGAGGGTGGGAGACTAAGGCAAGGTGACTCGAAGGCAATTCAACAACTTTTTGTGCCTGAATTCGTTCTGCTAATTCGCGTTGTGTCTCGACCGGCAACATTCGGTCTTCTGTCGATATCTGATACCAACAAGGTTTAATCCGCCAAGCCGGTTGAGCTGACTTATCTGTAAACACACGGGCGGCGAGCGGTTTTTGTGTCAACGCCATGACCAATGCTTCGTTTTTATCGATGTCATGACACATATTTTCATGGTACTTGTCAGTATCAATCCACAGAAAACCATTATCATCAGGGCGAATAGAAGCTGCGCCAATGGGCGGTTTACGTAATGCGAAAGTACTGGACAAACTTTCACCGGCATCGGGGGCAAAGGCCGAAAGATAAACCATGCCGACTACATTCTGTAGGTGGCCGACCTGTGTAATCACCATGCCACCATAGGAGTGACCGACTAAAAGTGTAGGGCCATATAACGCAGCGGTAATCTTTATAGCACGTTCTACATCGTATGCCAGCGATGTTAAGGGATTTTGGATCGCAATAACCCGGTGGCCCTGGGCATGTAAATCAGGAATGATATGACGCCATTGCGAGCCATCAGCCCAAGCGCCATGTACCAGCAAAATATTAAATTTCTTCGCCATATCATCCTCAGCATACTTGCAGTTACGGATACTATCTTGATGTAAAAATAGCGTTATATAAAGATAACCTTATGCAGAAATAACGTTTTTACGAATAGTACTTTTCGGTAGTTTAGCCATTGGCTAATGGTTTATACGGCGATGCTTAAATAACGCCATTACTAAAATTAAGTATAAGGAACTTTCAGGAAATAGCCTTAAGATAAAGATGAAAATGACAGACTAAATTAATATACCAAAGTGTAGTAGGCGATATAATATCATTGATGACAAAAACATCATATTTTAAATAAGTGAAAACAATAGATTAACACAGGATATGGCTAAGGACTTATTGTGCTATTTATTTGTAAAACTAGAATTATATGACAAACTATTATCAGCTCTGATTTATCTTCACTGTTCTAATTGTGATTCACTTGTCAAGGTGGATTGTAATTAAAAACAATGGGTTGTAATAAAAATAGGTGTAATCATGACGATACTCAGTGAGTCGGTTCCACCCATGCTGCATGACACCAAGCTTGAGCAGCAAATCCTAAGGCGTTCAATTTTTTGTACGCTATTTATTGCATCAATGGGGATAGTCTTCGGTATCGTATGTGGTTCAATGTCGATTATTTTCGATGGAATGTTCTCTGCACTGGATGCTGGAATGTGCAGTTTATCTCTGCTGGTTTCACGATTACTCGGGCAGCCTCACAGCCGGCGTTTTCAATATGGTTTCTGGCATGTTGAGCCGTTAGTATTGGCTTTCAACGGCAGTTTGCTGGCCTTTCTCTGCCTTTACGCATTTGTTAATGCGATCAAAGGTATTTTTGAGGGGGGGCGCGAACTGGAGTTGGGCTGGGCGATTGTGTATGCATTAGTTGTCAGTATTTTCTGTTTCACTCTCTTTTTAAAACAACGTCGTTTAAATAAGCGGGTTAAATCTGAGTTGATTGCACTGGATACCAAAAGCTGGTTGATGTCAGCCTGCATCAGCGCAGCCTTATTAGTGGCGTTTCTGATCTCCTGGAGTTTGGAGGGCACCCGGTATGAACACCTGATTGTTTATACCGATCCTAGTGTTCTGGCGCTATTAACACTGATATTAATACCTGTTCCGATTAAAACGGTGATTGCAGCTGTGCGCGAAGTGTTACAGATGACGCCGGATAGACTGGATAATGCCATTGAAACGCTAATGGAGCGGTTAATGGCAAAATATAAATTTATCGATTATTCCCACTATGCCACCCGCATGGGGCGAGGACTATTTATAGAGATTCATGTGGTTATTCCACCGGAAATGGAGACCCGTGGCGTGAGTTATTTCGACAAGATACGTGATGAGATCGCTAAAGAAATTGGTGAGTCTGGGCCTCATCGCTGGCTAACAATCTCTTTTACCCGTGATGCCAAGTGGCTTTAAACTGATTAACCAGGGAAATAATTATTATGGAAAAGATGATAGCTAAACGCCGTGTAACACTGAACTCGGTTGTGGCACCAATGGGCTTTAATACTGCTTGCTGTGTTCCACTGAGTGATAAAACCATCACTTTTCGCAAAGAAAAAATAATCAATAATATGCTCCGTGACGATATCGATTACCTATTGGTTTATGCCGATAAAGAGCATGGTGGTAATTTTGAGTATCTAACTGGATTTATCCCCCGATTCGAAGAGGCCGTAATGGTGCTGCATGTTTCAGGGGCCGTCTATTTATTGTTGGGTAATGAAAATTTAAAATTGTCTCAACATGCAAGGATCAATAATACTGCGATTCATGTGCCCTATTTTTCCCTGTCTAACCAACCGATGGAAAATAGCAAAACCTTGCCAGAATTATTAGCAGAAACAGGTATTGGGCAAGCTAATAAAGTGGGTGTGGCAGGTTGGAAACTATTTACCAGTAAGTTAGAGGGTAACGATCAACTATTTGATATACCTCATTTTATTTTGGATGCTATCAAGCAGGCCGTTTTACCCACAACAGCGGTTATTAATGCGACAAACGTATTTATTGGTTGCGACAACGCTGCCAGAATGACCAATAATGCCAATGAACTGGCACATTATGAATACGGAGCCAATTTAGCCTCCAATTGTATCCTCAATGCCTTGGCCGCAGTAGATATTGGCAAAACAGAAAAACAGCTTGGCAGTTATTTGGCGGGAGAAGGGCAACCCACTAGTGTTGTCATGATTGCGGCCACCGGTAATCGTTTTGAGCAGGCTAATTTGTATCCTGGCGATAAGGTTGTACAACAGGGCGATAAAATATCACTGACGACTGGGTTTAAAGGCGGCTTAAGCAGTAGAACCGGCTATGCAGTCCATCAGGCAGAGGAGTTGCCAGCAGCGGAAAAGGATTATCTCGATAAAGTCGCGATACCTTATTACACCGCCGTCGTGGCCTGGCTGGAAAATATCCGAATCGGTATGTCTGGCAAAGAGATGTATGCATTGGTTGAGTCTGTATTCCCAAAATCGCAATACCATTGGTCGTTAAATCCAGGCCATCTGGTGGCGGATGAAGAGTGGCTATGTTCGCCTATCTACAGTGGCTCCGAAGAGAAGATTAACAGCGGGATGATATTCCAAATCGATATTATTCCCTCGGTGAAAGGTTATGCGGGGGTGAGTGCCGAGGATGGTATTGCATTAGCTGATCAACAGCTTCGCCACCAACTGGCCACTGAGTACCCCGAAGTATGGCAACGGATTCAACAGCGGCGCGACTATATCCGTAACGTATTAAATATTTGTCTCAGTGAAGAGGTATTACCGATGTCGAATACCGTGGGTTATCTGCGGCCTTTCCTATTGGATAAATGCAGCGCACTGCACTGTATTGCGCAGTGATAACACAGATAACGTTATCAACTTGAGGGGCTATATCGCCCCTTTTATCGGTATCTGGCATTACCTTAATAGCCACTAGCCCCGGTATTTACCCGCTTGGTGAGATTTCGTGCAAAACTGAGGGCGATACTCTCGCCATCTTGTGGCATAATGCGCGCCGAATCACATTTTCTAATATTCTTGAATATCCCTATTCAGTAATCCAATCGAGAGCGAGCGCTGTGCTAAGTACTAACAATATCACCATGCAATTCGGCAGCAAGCCGCTGTTTGAAAACATTTCAGTAAAATTCGGTGGCGGTAATCGCTATGGCCTGATCGGCGCTAATGGTTGTGGTAAATCCACCTTCATGAAAATCCTTGGTGGTGACCTGGTGCCAAGCGGCGGTAACGTATTCCTCGATCCGAATGAGCGTCTGGGTAAGTTACGTCAGGACCAATTCGCCTTTGAAAACAACACAGTGCTGGATACCGTTATTATGGGTCACGGCGAACTGTGGGAAGTGAAAGAAGAGCGCGACCGCATCTACGCGATGGCTGAAATGAGCGAAGCCGACGGCTATAAAGTGGCTGATCTGGAAGTTGCCTACGGTGAAATGGATGGGTACAGCGCAGAAGCCCGTGCTGGTGAATTGCTGCTCGGTGTCGGTATTCCGGTTGAACAACACTATGGTTTGATGAGCGAAATCGCTCCCGGCTTTAAATTGCGTGTATTGTTGGCGCAGGCCCTGTTTTCAGACCCGGAAATTTTATTACTCGACGAACCAACCAACAACCTGGATATCGATACTATCCGCTGGTTGGAGCAAGTGCTGAATGAACGTAGCAGCACCATGATCATTATTTCCCATGACCGTCACTTCCTCAATATGGTGTGTACGCATATGGCGGATCTGGATTATGGCGAATTGCGTGTTTATCCGGGTAACTATGACGAATACATGACGGCAGCGACTCAAGCGCGTGATCGTCTGCTGTCTGATAACGCGAAGAAAAAAGCCCAGATCTCAGAGCTGCAATCTTTCGTCAGCCGCTTTAGTGCTAACGCCTCTAAATCCAAGCAGGCGACTTCACGCGCCCGTCAGATTGATAAAATTCAGCTTGATGAAGTGAAAGCGTCCAGCCGTCAGAACCCGTTTATCCGTTTTGATCAGGATAAAAAACTATTCCGTAATGCGCTGGAAGTTGAACTATTGACCAAAGGTTTTGATAACGGCCCGCTGTTTAAAAAACTGGATCTGCGCCTGGAAGTGGGTGAGAAAGTGGCTATCCTCGGGCCAAATGGTATCGGTAAATCGACTTTGCTGAAAACTCTGGTAGGGGATTACGAGCCGGATTCTGGCACCGTGAAATGGTCTGAAAACAGTAAGATCGGTTACTACGCACAGGATCACGCCAGCGATTTTGAAATTGACCTGACAGTATTTGACTGGATGAGCCAGTGGAAACAGGAAAAAGACGACGAGCAGGCTGTGCGCAGTGTGCTGGGCCGTTTGCTGTTTAGCCAGGATGATATCAAGAAGAAAGTTAAAGTACTTTCTGGTGGTGAGAAAGGCCGGATGCTGTTTGGTAAGCTGATGATGCAGCGCCCTAACATTATGGTAATGGATGAGCCAACCAACCATTTGGATATGGAATCGATTGAAGCTCTTAACATGGCATTGGAAATGTACGAAGGCACGTTGATCTTCGTTTCCCATGACCGTGAGTTTGTCAGTTCCTTGGCAACCCGAGTGATTGAAATGACACCGAACAAGTTAGTCGACTTTACCGGTAATTATGAAGATTACCTGCGTAGCCAGGGTATTCAGTCGTAATAAACGGATGAGTTGTTGATTGAATTGATTTTTAATAAAAAGCTGATGCATCGATAGCATCAGCTCAGTTTTTTAAAGGCAGGATTTCCCCCTGCCTTTATCTGTTATGTCTTCTCAGCCGTACTTAGCAGGCTCCTTTATCCTCCCAGACCTTATTCCAGCCGGTGCCGTTGCCTGTGGTGTCGGTTACTGCGTTATCACCGGGTATAGTCTCAGCAGAGACCCACCACTTGTTGATATAAACTCGCCCATCTTTACTGACTGTCGTCGGGGCGCTATAGACTTTCTGCTGCCAGGATGGCGCGCTACACTGTTGCGCAGCGACAGGTTTTGACTGGATTTTCAGCTCATCTTCAAGCGTGGTATCGCATATTCCATCGTCTTTCCAAACCTTACTCCCATCGGTGCCGTTACTGGTGGTGTCAGTTACTGCGGCATCACCTGGTACGGTTGCGGCGGATACCCACCACTTGTTGGTGTAAACACGCCCGTCTTTACTGATAGTAGTTGGTCCGTTATAAACTTTCTGCTGCCAGGATGGTACACTGCACTGCACTGGTTTTTCTACCGTTTCTGGCGTGGCTTCCTCAATAATTTCACCGCTTAGATATTGAGTGCCATCGTAACTTTCCAAGTATTCCCAATATGAATTGCTGGTTTGATTACTAGGGAAATACCAATATGATTTTGTTTTTAAACGGAAATAATCTCGAGTACCAGTGTAGTGATTATCGTATAGATAGAATGTACCTGGGATACCTTGACGGGATGCTTCACTCCAGTGATTAAAATCGCCCCCTACTTGGTAGCGCTGTTTGATCAGTTCATTGTAGGCTTCGCGGGGCGAACTATTTTCACCACTGGTTTTCAATTGCGTCGAACTGGCCAGTCTCATGGCCATATTATTGCTATCCGTTACAGTAACCGGAATGGACAGCATGGCATTTTGTAATACGTTACGTGGTGCTCGCAGGGTAATTTCTTTGCCATTATCCGCAATAACGTCAATGCCCTTTGGAATATCCCATTGGTAGGTCAAGGCTGATACATTGCGATTCGTCACCTCTACAGATACGCTGAATATATCCCCCGCATTGACTGTGTCAGGCACTCGTACATCGCCGGTAATATTTTGCTGGGTTAACGGGTAACTATGGACAACATTACTGTCTCTATTTTCCCAAATAGGTGTCCTTAAATCAGATAAATTCATTGCCTTTAATTGGGCGCTGGTTTCTTTTGTCGGTTTTATTCCCCATTTATGGAAAAAGGCTTTCAGATTAATACCAGAAACTCGGCTGGTTTCGAGCAGGAAACGCTGTTTTTTCTCATCGTTATTCTTTGGCCATTCTGCTGGCGGAAGTGTGCGATAACGATCACCAAGGCGTTGGTAGAAGTCCTTGCCGAATGCTAAATCCAGTTGCCAAAACATACCCAAACGGACAAATCCGTCGCCATCTTCATAGTTTTTGCTTCTTTCATTTAAAAAGGCGGTGATAGCATCCCAGCGTGATTCAGCTTCAAGACGTGAGGTTTCTCCCAGCGCTCGCTGAACATACAAAGAGGTCAGGTTTACCGTGGTTTCAGTATCATTATCAAAAGTCCATGCTGGCATTTGATAGTGGTGGCCCAATTCATGCCACGGTCCCCAGCCATCACTTTGTAATTTTTGGGGATTAATGACTTCTGCAATACCGCCAGTGTTGGAACCCAGCCAGTAATTGGATGCTGACATATAGCCGCCCGTACTATCTGGCTTGCTGACAAACTGGTATTGGAAAGGCGTTGCGCGATGGGGGAAAGCCCTCTCGTTACTGAGGCCGAACTGTTTTTCTGCGAGGTCGACAATACGATCCCACAACACCAATACACCTTTAGGATCGCTCGCTTTATCACGCATATCTTCGAGCGGCATGGTGAGAATCATGCGTTTGCCCACCAGTTCGGCAAAAGGAGCATCACCAAATTGTGCCAACTGTTGCCGCCAGTCTTCAACAGTATTTTCATCCAGAATAAAGCGAGGCATTGGCTTGCCGCCCTCTAGCAGATTAACTGTAATCTCACTGCTACCGGGTTGATTCGTTGCTGTAAAATAAATGGGGCCAGTATTCTGAACCTCAATCTCATTGATGCCTTGCTGTAGTTTAACGACCTGGCGATCAAAGTCCTTTTGCTGACCTTTATTAACCGGCACAATCCACAGCTCAGGCAACGTATCAATATCTTCCCCCTGATGTTGGTACTCAATGCGCAGACTGTCACCTTTACTTGCCCAAAAACCGCTGGATTGCGTTGGATGTGTAAGGAATTGACGCTTTTGTTGTGTATTAAAGTAATACGGAGAACCCTTTTGAGTCAGATGAATTTGTCTCGATGCTTCAGATGTACTATTGCTATTTGCAATTTCAGTTTGCTGAATTGACATGTTGGTCGGAATATCTGCAACGGAGGCGGATAATGTGGAAGAGAAGCCCAGTGCCAATAATAGGCTCAAAGCAATAGGTGTAGTACGTAAAACAGGGGGCAACATAAAGCTAACTCCGGATAGCATTCAACTCCACCATGAATAAATGAAGATTGAATTAAGTTAAGAAAATAATTTACGAGGAAAACATATTAGTACATCAATTATTAACTCACTATTTGACTAAGACGGAACAAAGAAAAGTCGAAAAAGGTAATGGTAATTAATGGAAAATAAGGGTTGTTGGTATCACTTACGCCCTTATTCCTTAAGAAAGAGAAGTAATAGATAAGCCTTAAAATATCGGAATCCAAAAAATAAGGGAGGCTATTAGCCTCCCGCAGGAGAGCGTTCATAATTCTGTGTCACGTTAAAAAATCATTACAACGTAATCACTTTATCGAGGCGGCCTTCAAAATAAATCGCCAACTGGGACAATGTCAAATTCCAGCTCTGGATCGGCATTGTCCATTTTTCCTGCGCATTCATTAATCCCAGATACAGTAATTTCAACAGACTGTTTTCATTCGGGAACGCGTCTTTCGTTTTTGTTAGTTTTCTGAACTGCCGATGCACCGATTCAATGGCGTTTGTCGTGTAAATGACCTTGCGGATCGTTGCCGGATATCGGAAGTAACACGACAGATTGGCCCATTTTCTCCGCCACGACTGAAGTACCACTGGATATTGTTGGCCCCATTTTTCTTCCAGTTCGTCCAGTGCGATTTCCGCTGCCTCTTTTGATACCGCACGATAAACTGGCTTTAAATCAGCCATAAACACCTTGTGATGCTTCGATGCGACATATTTTATCGAGTTACGGATCTGGTGGATGACGCACAACTGAACTTCTGTATCGGGGTAAATGCTGTTTATCGCTTCCGGGAACCCTGTCAGACCATCCACACAGGCAATCAGAATATCGTTCACACCACGATTTTGTAGGTCGGTCAGTACCGACAGCCAGAAATTAGCGCCTTCACTTTCAGACAGATACAGGCCCAGTATCTCTTTTTTGCCTTCCAGATTCAGGGCGAGAACAGTGTAGACCGCTTTGCTCTGATAACGCCCGTCTTCGCGGATTTTATAGTGGATAGCATCCAACCAGACGAAGGGGTATACCGCTTCCAGCGGGCGTTGTTGCCACTGTTTCAGCTCAGGAATAACTTTATCGGTGACCGCGCTGATGGTGGCACTGGACACGCTGAAAGCATATAAATCCTCAATTTCCTGGCTGATATCTTTGTAGCTCATGCCAAGTGCGAACATACGGATGATCTTGCGCTCGATCTCATCGGAAAGTGTGGTCTGGTGCTTCTTCACCAACTGAGGTTCAAAAGTACCATTGCGATCGCGGAGCGTGGCCAGTTCAAAGCTGCCAGTGGGTGTTTTAACGGTCTTTTTGCCTGAGCCGTTTTTACGGTTGGCTTCAACGTCCTGAGTCAGATGCGAATCGAGTTCAGCAGCTAATGCAGCTTCGGTTAACTGTTTGATTAATGGCGTTAAGATGCCATCTTTCCCGGTTAATGCCTGACCGGACTGGAGTGCCTTAAGCGCTTTGTCGAAATCGAAGGGTTGGGACATGTGTCATTCCTTTTTGATTGCATATTACTGGAATGACACAGAATTTCTAACACTCCCTCCCGCAGAGCGATAACAACGTTGATGAGCCGGGAATATACCGAGTGGGCCGTGGTGATGCCAGTTGCCAGAACGCGAACTGGCCCAGTTGTCTCGGTGCTATAAAATAGGTATATCAGCAACCTTACTGTTGCTGCAAACTTCACACTGGGGATCTTTTGCCAGCTTCAGGCTACGAAATTCAGCGGTCATGGCGTCATACATCAACAAGCGCCCAGCGATTACCTGACCATAGTTCGCCAGCAGTTTTATCGCTTCCATCGCTTGTAAATTACCAATAATCCCAACCAGCGGGGCCATCACGCCAGCTTCAACACAGGTTAAGGCATTGCTGCCAAATAACCGGCTCAGGCAGCGATAACAGGGCTGATTTTCCTGATAAGTAAACACACTCACTTGCCCCTCCATGCGGATTGCTGCACCGGAAACCAGTGGCTTTTGCTGTGCATAGCAAAGGCGGTTGAGTTGCTCGCGGCTGATAACATTGTCGGTACAATCCAACACGGCCTGGTGTTCTGCGATAACGGCGGAGAGTTTTTCGTCATCTAACTGAGAATCAAGGGTATTAAGTGTCAGGTGGGGATTGATTTCTGCTAGTGCTAGTGCCGCTGAAGCGACTTTTGGCAGCCCGATACGATCATCGTGATGCAGAATTTGCCGTTGTAAGTTAGAAAGAGAAACGGTATCAAAATCCAGTAGCGTAAGGTGGCCCACGCCTGCGGCAGCCAGATATTGCGCTGCCGCACAGCCAAGGCCGCCTAAGCCTACGATCAATACTCTGGCTGCTTTGAGTTTTTCTTGCCCGTCAAAATCGAAACCGCGCAAGACAATTTGCCGATTGTAACGCAGGGTTTCAGCATCGGAAAGTTCAGGCAACATATCTGTCTCCCAGCAATTTATTAACTCAATAAGCCATTAAACAGTTCTATTTCAACCGGCTCGCCAACAGCGACTGAACCGCGTTCACGTTCAAGGACGATAAAACAATTTCCCTGACTAAATGAGCTAAATACGTGAGAACCTTGATGGCCGGTGGTGCGTACTTCCAATTCACCTTGTGGGGTGGTAGAGAAAATTCCGCGCTGAAAATCTAAACGTCCCGGCGATTTCTTCAAGGCGGTGGTAGTTTTGGCTTTCAGGCGCAACGGTGGCTGCCATTGTGAGTGACCTGAGAGTTTTGCCACCAGAGGTTGCACCAATTGATAGAATGTCAGCGCGGCAGACACCGGATTACCCGGTAAGCCACAGAACCAGGCATTATCCAGTTTGCCAAAAGCAAAGGGTTTACCGGGTTTGATGGCTAATTTCCAAAAAGCGATATCGCCTAGCTCTTCCAACATCTGTTTGGTGTAATCCGCTTCACCGACTGACACACCACCGCTACTGATGACCAGGTCTGCTGTGGCATCTGCTTGCTGAAACGCGTGGCGCAGGGCGTCTTGATCATCATGGATAACACCTAAATCAATAATTTGGCAGCCTAACTGTTGCAGCATCAATCTGACAGCAAAACGATTAGTGTCGTAAATCTGCCCCTCAGCTAGCGGTTGACCGACCGGCTGTAACTCATCACCGGTTGAGAAAATGGCTACTTTTAGAGCGCGGAATACGCTGACTTCAGCAATCCCCAATGATGCTAACAGCGGGAGTTGCGCGGCACCTAATTTAACGCCTGCGGGGAAAACGGCTGCATTTTGTTCGATATCTTCACCTGCCAGCCGGATATTTTGCCCGATACGCGCATTACCATTAAAGGTAACACCTTGCTCACTAATAACGGCTTGCTCTTGCATGATAACGGCATCGGCCCCAGGAGGAATTGGAGCACCGGTCATTATTCGAATACAGCTATTGGCTGGCCATGCATCTTTAAACGGCGCACCGGCAAAGGCTTTTCCCGCCACCGGTAATGGCATTCCACTGCTAAGCTCATTACAGCGAACGGCGTAACCATCCATAGCTGAGTTCGCAAACGGCGGGACGGCAATCGGGGAGATAATTGCGCAGGCGGTGATACGGCTCGCAGCTTGCGTCAATGCGACCACTTCGGTTGCTTGTAATGGTGTGACCTGTGACAGCATTTTGCTCAGTGCTTGTTCCAGAGAGAGTAAATCCGAGGTATTACAGTGATCCATGCTGGACTCCGAGGTCTGGGGCACCGCAGTAAAAGGTGTCGTGGGTGCGGGGCTGTCATTCAAATAAGTATGGCATTATGGCAGAGATTACCTGGTGGGTGAATGGATGGGCGTGCCAAACCAGCCACAGACTGATGTTATCTTGATAAGTGTTATCCTTTTGCATTGGTATTAACATTATTTAGACAAAATAGGGGGCTGACATGGATTATCAAACAATTCTGAAGTTCTGGTTTAGTGAGATGGACTCTGCGTTGTGGTTCAAAAAAGATGAGGATTTTGACACCCTTCTACGCCAGCGTTTTGGCCCGGTTTGGCAGGCTGCATCGAAAGGGGAGTTAGCCCGTTGGCGGCAAAATATTGAAGGGCGCCTGGCAGAGATATTGATTCTGGATCAATTCAGCCGTAATTTATTCCGCGATTTACCGGCTTCTTTTTCCTGTGACGGTATGGCACTGGTATTAGCGCAGGAAGCCATCAGCCGTGGGCAGGCGGGGCAATTATCGGATACTCAGCGCGGTTTTCTTTACCTACCTTTTATGCACTCAGAATCGGCATTAATTCATCAACAGGCGTTAGAACTCTATACTGAATTAGGTAATGATATTCAGTTGGATTATGAATTACGCCATAAAGCGATTATTGATCGCTTTGGCCGTTATCCACACCGAAACCTTATTCTCGGGCGAGTCTCTAGCGCGGAAGAGCAGGCTTTCCTGTTGCAACCTGGATCTGCTTTTTAGTCTATAATGCGTACAGCGATAAGTTGCCAGTGGCATAGTTACGCAGGTCACTTATCGTTGTCTTATTTATTAATTATCAATTTTGCAATTGCTCTCACAAAAATATTCTCACTGAACAGTTGGGGCGACATATTTATCTGTTATGCCTCACAGGTTCATTTGAGGTTATTCCTAAACTACTGCCCGGTCTATAACTCCCATTGAAACAATATTGCCACCAATATATAACAATCTAGCAATAGGCAATATGTAAATGAGAGTTCGGTATCTGCGATGTCTTGGCTCTGAGCTCATATCAGCATGGAAGTTTAATAATATGGCAGACGCATCAATATGACTGAAACAACATCATTAGATACTACTGCGGCAAAGGGTAAGGCGACATCAGTACGTCTGACGGAGAGTGCGGATACCCGGCAACGGATACGAGCCATAGTAGGGGCTTCTTCTGGTAATTTAGTTGAATGGTTCGATTTCTATATTTACTCTTTCTGCGCGCTCTATTTTGCTCCGTTATTCTTTCCAAGCGATAATCCGACGACTCAATTAGTGCAAACCGCGGGGGTTTTTGCTGCCGGCTTTCTGATGCGGCCTATTGGTGGGTGGCTGTTTGGTTATATTGCGGATAAGCATGGTCGCAAGTTATCCATGTTAATTTCAGTCTATATGATGTGTGCCGGGTCACTGATGATTGCTTGCCTGCCAACCTATGCTTCAATAGGCAGCCTGGCACCGGTTTTGCTACTGGTTGCCCGCTTATTCCAAGGGTTATCTGTTGGTGGTGAGTACGGCACCAGCGCGACTTATATGAGTGAAGTGGCAGTGAAAGGGCGCAAAGGGTTTTATGCCTCTTTTCAGTATGTCACCTTGATTGGCGGCCAGTTGCTGGCGTTACTGGTATTAGTTTTGCTTCAGCAAACCCTGTCATCTGAAGTGCTTCACAGTTGGGGCTGGCGAATTCCCTTTGTTCTCGGCGCATTGCTGGCAGTAGTTGCACTTTATTTACGCCGTTCACTGAATGAAACGTCAGATGAAAAAACACGCAATAAGAAAGATGCGGGCAGCCTGAAAGGGCTATGGAAGAATCGTCGTGCATTTATTATGGTGCTAGGTTTTACTGCTGGCGGTTCACTCTCTTTTTATACTTACACCACTTATATGCAAAAATATCTGGTCAATACGGCGGGAATGGATGTGAAAACAGCCAGTCTGGTAATGACTGCGGCGCTGTTTATTTTCATGCTGATTCAGCCATTATTTGGTGCGCTCTCAGATCGTATAAGCCGGCGAACGTCTATGCTGACTTTCGGTTTGTTGTCTATGTTACTGACAGTGCCGATTCTCCATGCGCTGAAAGGAGTAACCAGCCCATATATTGCATTTATGCTAATCATAACCGCTTTAATTATCATTAGCTTCTATACTTCGATTGGCGGATTACTGAAAGCAGAAATGTTCCCACCGGAGGTCAGGGCATTAGGTGTGGGCCTGTCTTATGCTATTGCCAATGCTATGTTTGGTGGTAGCGCTGAATATGTCGCGTTATCCCTTAAATCATTTGATATGGAAAATAGCTTCTTTTGGTATGTATCGGCCATGTGTTTCCTAACTTTCTTAGTTTCATTACGTTTGCATCGTAAAGGACAAGAGATTGAGTTATAAAGAGAAACGTCAGATAATCGCTAAAGCCATGTAGCTATGGGGTTTTAGCGAGCTGTGATTAAATAATTCTCAATAGTCGTAAGCAATTTTCCTGTGCCACAGCATGTATCATTATATCCTTTGGTGTGCCTGCGGTTAATAACACGATCATGGGGGCAGCCACCGTGGCAGATAGGAAACCATTTACAATGGCGCATTTTTTCTGTTGCGGCTATCTCTTCACTGATAGCGTGCTGATCTTTCAATATTTCTGATAGGTATGATATCATCCATGTTACATTCCTTTGTTTTATATTAAATATCCATCCTGCATATTTATAATTCTATTGGCATAGGTAGACGCCTCATTAGAATGCGTGACCATAATAATGGTGGTGCCTGATTGGTTAATATTCCGGAGTTGTTCAAGTACACCTCGGGCATTTTTGCTATCCAGATTACCTGTAGGTTCATCAGCTAGCAGAAGTGCAGGACAAGACACCATCGCGCGCGCAATAGCAACGCGCTGTTGTTGACCACCAGAGAGTTGCATCGGTTTATGGTTTCTTCGGTTATCGATATTGAAATTTTTCAAAACCTGATTGATACGCTCAAGGCGGGCCTTTTTGGCAACGCCACGATACTTCAGTGGCAGTGCGATATTATCAAAGATGGAGAGATGTGGAATAAGGTTAAATGACTGGAATATATAACCTATTAAATCTCTCCTTAAGGCAATACGCTGTGAGTTACGAAGGTTGGCAACATCCTTCCCGCCCAGGGTAAGTGAGCCACTATCCAGTACGTCAAACATACCGATAATGTTGAGAAGGGTTGATTTCCCCGATCCTGATGGCCCCATAATCGAGACGAATTCACCTTTCTCGACATTAAGGTTCAGATGATGAATTACTCTGGTTTTAACTGTTTTTGTTATGTGGCATTTTTCTGCATTTTGTATCATTAGCATATTATTTAAACTCTATAGTAGTTGGGTCTATATTATTTTCTTTTTGGTATATAACAATCTGTTGCCCAGGATTTAGCCCCGATAAAATTTGTGTATTCGTTGCATCTCGACGTTTTGCTTCAACTTTAGTTTTAATGGCCAGATCATTTTCTTGTTGATAAATATATAAAAAATCATCCCCTTTTTTATTGGATATAATACTGTCGTTAGGGACTAACAAAATATGGTTATCTTCTTCCTGCAATGTAATACGTACCTCAACGGACTGGCCTCTTTTAAGATTGACAGTAGAACGTCCTATTGGTGTAAGTTTGGCTTTGAATTTACCGTTGTCAATAATGGTGGATACTGTTTCAATCAATAGTGGGATATCCTGACCATTTACTCTCGAAGTAATACGACTTTGTGGTATTATCTTGTCGAGGTAATACTCGCTGAAGTGAATATTTAAATAATATGAATCCAAATTATCAATTACCGCTATTTTTCCTCCCGGTTTTATTTGCTGGCCTAATTCAATGTCGAGAACTGATAACGTTCCATCAATAGGTGCTTTAATCACTAATTGCTCCATACCATTCTCAATGGTTTTCATTACTCCTTCAAGTAAAAAAATAGAATCATCAATACTTTTAAATTGTGATGGAAGTGACTTTGTATTTTTATTATCGTGATCTTGTAATATATTACATTTCATCTTCCAATTATTCAGTGTGTCAATTTGATACTCTAATTCGGACTTTGCAATCATTGATTTTTTGTCAAGCTCTTGATGTCTTATAAGTTTCTTAGATATGATCTCAATCTGATGTTTCGCTTCTTGTAATCTGAGTTTAGTATCCCGATTGTCTTGTTCTAATTGAATCTTAATTGTTCTTAGACTATTTATTTGCTCTGTAATATCTGCCATGCGGGATGTTGCTTCCAGCATGAAATCATAATTAGATAATTGGACTATAACCTCTCCTTTTTGGACGTTTTCAAATGCTTTCTTGGTTATTTTAGTGATTTTACCTCCACGTTCACTGGAAATAATAACGCTTTGATTAGGAACGGCTATAGCACGGCTAATGAGAACGTTTTCGTATAATGTAGGTTGAATTGTTTGAAAAATAACATCATCTCGTGAAATTAATAATTTATCTTTTGTTGTGGTTAAATGATAAATATAAAAAATACAAGAAAATAAAACAAGCACTATACAAAAAATTAGTAATTTAGGAAGTATTGTGTTCCGCTCTAGTTTTATATCCATAGGATCTGTTTTTTCTGTATGATATTCAATGTTTTTTGCTTGAAATTAATACTGCTGTCATAACTATCAGGATACTAACAATGAAGGTTAGAAATGCTCCTGTAGCATAGGCATATGACAGATGAGTGACAATGCTATATTGATGTAGCCATTTAGTTAATAACAAAATCCCTATAGGGTAGGATATTATTGCTGCAATAGCTATCGGAGTAATGTTTTGTTGTATAAAGAAAATAATATGAGTGAAAAAGGAACCTCCAATAAAATCCATTATTTTAAAAGTTTTTTCGAAACGTTTATATTCGGAGGATCCAATTATCATCGTGCTTATTAATATTATCGTAACAGATATTAAAGTTACAATGTTAATGACATTTTGAATTGACTTATTAATTCTAAGATATTCTTTATGTATCTCTTTTACGGTTTTTATTTGTTCAGAGTTGATACTATATGACTCAAGTATTTTCTTCGCTATATTAATATCTTGCTTGTCTTGAAGTTTCAATATGCCATATCTTTGTATATCATCCCTGATAAAGATCAGTATTGGCGGAGAATTTCCATTGCTACTGGCAAGATGAAAATCATTGACTACTTTTAGTATTCTTACCTCTCGTTTTGAATCTCCATCGCTAATGTAAAAAACATTATTCAGGATTTCATCATAGGACGTTTTTTTCATTGAATTCATAAATGATTTTGTAGCAATTGCATGATGGATATTTTTATTTTTACTTGCCTTTATCGTATTGTCATGGCCTGCTAACACTTTTAATCCCCAGGTGTTGATGAACTCTCTGTTTGCATTAAAAGTATTGATAGTAAGTAAATTATCTTCCTCTTGTTGATGAGAATGAGATATTGATGTAACTGACTTAGACATGTTAAATGGACGCCAACTACTTAATGTTAATGGCGATGTTTTAATAGTGTGTTTTAATTTATCTTGTAAGTTGTTTATAGATTCCGGTCTTTTTAGTTCATCACTTAATTGAAATGTGATGATGTTTTCTTTTTCATAGCCAAAATCATGTTGTTGCATGAAGCTATTTTGCGTTATAACGCCTGCCCATAAATAAATAATGACTCCTGCTATGATTATTTGCAGACATAATGTCCCTTGGTGCAGGTGGCGTGACAGAGGTTGTTCATTATAAGTCTTGTTATGACTTGAACGGTTAGGGAAAATCACAACACAAAGGTAGATGATATGAGAAAGAAGTATTGTAACGTAGACAGCGATGAATGTTGAAAAGAAGGTAATTAGACGCACCTTATTCTCTTGTTCTAATATTAGTGTTTTAATTGTGTCAGATGAATGTATTAGATATAAAAGGATGATGACGCCTACCAGCAGAACGAATATTGTTTGTATCGTTGCGATATAAAATGACTCTGCTAACAATTGAGTTTGGGATGCACCCATTGATTTCTTTATTTGAAAACTGTTTTTCTTGTTTGTATAAATAACGCTATTGATATTAAAGAAATTCATGATGGTTGTGAAAAAAACAAAAATGCCAGCAGCATATAAAGCATAAATATAGGATTTTGAAATGACCATACTCATTTCATCAGGTAATTCATCATCGTAATGGATATCGGCAATGTTGCTGTAAGTATCCCAGCTTTAGTTCCACGCACTTTTTGAGATTTCCGGGTTTTCAGCCATCAGCCGGTATTCTTCCGGTGTCAGGTTATTCAGGGATTCATGGGGCCGCTCACTGTTATATTCATTCAGCCAACGTTCCGTAATTTCCCGTGCTTCGTTCAACGTTCTAAACAGGTAAAAATCCAGTATTTCTGTCCGGTACGTCCTGTTAAACCGTTCGATAAATGCGTTTTGCGTCGGTTTGCCCGGCTTGATAAATTCCAGCATCACGCCATGCTCTTCGGCCCATTGCGCCAGAGCCAGTGATATCAGTTCCGGCCCATTATCCATCCGCATCTTCAGCGGATATCCACGGTTTGCTACTATTCTGTCTAGCACCCGCACGACCCGTTGCGCCGGGATATTTAGGTCAATTTCGATAGCCAGAGCTTCACGGTTAAAATCATCGACAACATTGAAAGTCCGAAAACGTCGGCCACATGTCAGCGCGTCGTGCATAAAATCAATCGACCAACTTTGGTTCAGGGCTTCCGGCGTTGCCAGCGGAGCCGGATTGCGTATCGGCAGACGTTGTTTACCCTTACGACGAAAATTCAGTTTCAGCAGACAGTAAATCCGGTGTACGCGCTTGTGGTTCCAGACGTGTCCCTGCCTGCGAAGTACCTGAAAAAGCTTCTTAAAGCCGTAGCGGGGATAGCGCTCGGCCACCTCTGTCAGCATTTGGATCACCGGTTCATCACGTCGTGTATCCGGTTGATAACGAAACACCGTCCTGCTCAGCGATAACGTCCTGCATGTCTGGCGTATGCTCATCGTAAACTGCGTGGTCAGATAGTTGACGAGCTCACGCTTTATCGCTGGTTTTAAAGCTTTTTTTCGATGACGTCTTTCAGTGCCCGGCATTCCAGACTCAGATCGGCAAACATCTGCTTCAGACGACGATTCTCGTCCTCAAGATCTTTGATTTTTTTGATGTCAGCGGCTTCCATCCCGCCATATTTCGCCTTCCAGTTGTAATAGCTGGCTTCGGAAATAGCAGCCTCACGGCACACATCTTTGACGGTCCTGCCCGCTTCGACTGATTTCAGTACGGCGATGATCTGGTGCTCTGTGAATCGGATCTTACGCATAGCGATCTCCTCAGGTGACATAATCAGTATGTCGGAAGATCTCTAAAAGTGAATGGGCCGTTTTGAGGGGATACTTACATTGCGAGCAGATAATTTAATGAATTCCTGTGGGCTAAAGGGTGCTCCGGGGAGCTGTGGTGCATAGCGGATAACAAGTGATTTTAGCTGCTCAATACTGGGTGTTGCTTGTGCTAACAGAGTGATAAAAGTGTAGGCGTGAGTATCATACCAATCATGTCTTTTTTCATGATAGCCATCTAACAGGTCGGGAGAGAACGCGATAACTGCGCCTGTTTTGAAGCGACTTGCCTTATTCAAACTCATGACCTCCTTGATAACAAAGGTTCCTTTATCCCCAAGTGTGATGGTATGACCCTTGGGATTATCGAATTTAAGATATTGCTGATTAAACTCAGGTGTAATAATAATCTCATTCATAGAGAGCTTGGGTGGGGGAAGTTGGTAAGGATTGAGGGCACTGAAAAAACCATCACTGACGGCATAAATCTCTACATCAGAATAGGTGCGGTTCTTCACCTGTAAGTTGAGGAAAAGGCGTAAAACATAATCGACACGTTTGATGTCTTTATCGTTCTGCAATGCAGAAATAAGCGGTAAGGGAGCGCGAGCCGATTTCACTTCATCGCCATTGGGTAAATTGAATTGTGTTTCTACCCGATAAATATTTTGGTAATCATCATGATATTTATCAATACGATTATCTGTTATGTAAAGCAGCAAGACTAAAAATGATGAAAGTAACCCGATCGCTGTGATTATTATTGCCATTATACTGGGTATAGGGCTAAGTTTCAGGTCACTAAAAAATTCACGTATCAACATGTTGTGATGTCTCGCTGGGTTTAATAACATCTAGTGATATCATCGCGTATAGTAAAAATTGTTAGTAATGCTCAGTTTAATCAAGTGAAAATTGATAGAGTAAACATATTATATATATGAGATGATTCAATAAGGATTAAGGCAGTGACGATTCAGCCTTAATCCCTTTCTTGAATGACTCATCGGCTATTTCAGTCTTGAGAGAAACTCTTCGACCAGTTCCATGCGGTTATTTTATTATTAGATGTACTATTTCTTAAGTCTTCTATTTCATTGCTATTAATATGTATCGGAATACTTTTAAAAAATTCTTGTAACGATAGTAACTTACTTCTCAATGCCGTTGCATTATTTACTCTGTGGTTTTTTGGGTGTGATGTTGAATTATACATATGATTCTCCATTTCAACTATTCCATTTTTATACCATTACGATCCCATTCAGTGAAACTGTTTATTTTTAATTCTTTTACATTAACTTATCAATGTTTTTTTTGATTTTCTATTTTAATTCGGATTTATTGTTAGTTGCTGTTATTATTATGTTGTTAGTTATTATCTATTTATATATTTTTAATATAGCGATAATTATTAATAGTTAAAAATAAGACCAATAAACCATGTGAGTCTTTCCGGCAACTGACAAACGACGGCGGTGCAATTTCAAAGGGTGAAGGGCAGGCAACAGAAAGCTTTCGCGCCAGGAATGGCGTGGCTAGAGCCTACATGGACTTTTTTTACTGCCAAGGGAATACGGTATCTTTACTCTCTGCCTATTCGCTCGATAGCGAGCACGTTGTCATTAATCTCAAGCCCCTTGCAGAGCTTGAGATTTAGGGCAAGGTTATGGATGCAAATATTCTGCATGGAAGCGCAGGTGATCTTCAATAAATGTCGCTATGGTGAAATAGCTATGATCATAACCCGGCTGAATACGCAGAGTTAACGGCCAGTCACGCTGACGTGCCAATTCGGCTAATTTTGCCGGCTGTAATTGATCGGCAAGGAACTGATCTCCATCACCTTGATCGACTAATATCGGCAGTGTGGTTTCTGCGTGTGTGAGTAAGTGACAGCTATCATATTGCAACCATTGGCTTTCATCAGCACCCAGATAGGCTGCAAAGGCTTTTCGCCCCCACGGAACCTGGCACGGGTTGACTATCGGCGCGAAAGCAGAAGCGGATTGATATTGCTGCGGATTACGCAGTGCCAACATTAGCGCACCGTGGCCGCCCATTGAGTGACCACAGATAGATTGACGATCACTGACACTAAAATGCTGGCGAATCAATGCGGGCAATTCCTGACTGATATAGTCGTACATATGAAAATGCTCAGACCAGGGTGCTTGGGTTGCATTGAGGTAAAATCCTGCCCCTTGGCCTAAATCGTAGCCCTCGTCATTTGGCACCTCATCGCCACGCGGGCTGGTATCTGGCATCACCAGTACCAGCCCCAGCTCTGCCGCGATCCGCTGTGCGCCTGCTTTTAGCGTGAAATTTTCATCATTACAGGTTAGCCCCGATAGCCAGTAAAGCACCGGCGGCGGGTTATCATCCCGTGGTGGTGGCAGATAGATGCTGAAAGTCATATTGCAATTCAGGCTGCTGGCGGCATGGCGATAGCGTTGCTGCCATCCACCAAACATCCGGTGCTCTTCGAGAAGTTCAAGTGACGTGTTCATGCGTTGTCTGCCTTCCTGCTCTATTTGTTTTGTAAAGAATGGTTTTGTGACGATTGATCAAAATGGATAACGGTACGGATAGATTTACCTTCATGCATTAAATCAAAGGCTTCATTGATCTGATCCAGCCCCATGGTGTGAGTAATGAAGTCGTTCAAGGCAAACTTTCCATCCAGATATTGCTGCACAATACCGGGTAATTCTGAGCGGCCTTTGACTCCGCCAAAAGCAGAACCACGCCAGATTCGGCCCGTTACCAGTTGGAATGGGCGAGTTGAAATTTCCTCACCTGCGCCAGCGACACCGATAATGACTGATTCGCCCCAACCTTTATGGCAGCACTCTAAAGCTGAACGCATAATATTGACGTTACCTATGCATTCAAATGAGAAATCGACGCCGCCATCGGTCAGCTCGATAATCACATCCTGAATAGGTTTATCATAATCTTTCGGGTTAATCAGGTCAGTCGCCCCCAGTTTGCGGGCCAGCTCGAATTTACTGGTATTAAGATCGATACCGATAATCCGGCTGGCACCGGCCATTTGTGCGCCAATAACTGCAGATAAACCAATGCCACCCAAGCCGAAGATAGCCACTGTATCGCCCGGTTTCACTTTGGCCGTGTTGATAACCGCCCCCATGCCAGTGGTGACGCCACAACCCAGCAAGCAAACTTCTTCTAATGGCGCTTCTTTATTGATTTTTGCCAGTGATATTTCTGGCACCACAGTCAATTCTGAGAAGGTTGAGGTGCCCATGTAATGAAAAATAGGCTGGCCATTCTTCGAGAAGCGAGTGGTGCCATCGGGCATCAAACCTTTACCTTGGGTACTGCGGATTGCCTGACACAGGTTGGTCTTACCGGAACGGCAGAATTTACATTCACCGCATTCAGGTGTGTACAGCGGAATGACGTGATCACCCACCGCAACACTGGTCACCCCTTCGCCGATAGCTTCCACAATCCCGCCCCCTTCATGGCCGAGGATGACTGGAAATATCCCTTCAGGATCTTTGCCCGATAAGGTGTAGGCGTCGGTGTGGCAAACCCCGCTGGCGACAATTCGCACCAACACTTCGCCTTTTTGTGGTGGCATCAAGTCAACTTCTTCAACGGATAGCGGCTGGTTTGGTCCCCAGGCGACAGCGGCGCGAGTTTTAATCATCTGCATGGTGTTGCTCCTATAGCTTACGTGTGATGAGTGTTATATAAATATATCTTTTATGTATCATATTTGTTGCGTGTATCTGTTTGTGATTTCAGCAACAGTACTTGTATAAATTATGGCCGAGAAGATGCTGTCCGTCAGGTATGTCACTGAGTTTCAATCTGTTCGATAATCAGCTCTTTTAACGCGCGGACATTAGGGCTAAAGGCATCCTTGCGCCAAATGAGCCAGGTTGCTGTCTCGGCAATATCGGGTGGCAGGTGATGCACTTTTACCCGCTCGTGGCCGGGGAGCAGCGCCAATACCGAATGCGGGATCAGTGCCAACCCCGCGCCACTTGCCACACAAGCGAGCATAGCGTGGTAAGACTGGATTTCCATGATATGCCCAGGTATACAGCCTGCCTGTCGGAACCAGCTTTCCAGTCGCAATCGGTATGAACAACTGGGGCGGAAGGCAAACAGAGTTTCATCCACGGCATCACGAGCTTGATTAATCGATAGATGATCCAGACAGGAAATGATAACTAATCGCTCTTCGAAAGAGCGGCAGCCGTGCAGTTCATCATGCTGTACCGGGCCATCAACCAATGCTGTCGCCAGTGTTCCGGCTCGGACTTGTTCGATGATTTCACCGGAGGTTCCTGTGATTAGCGACAAAGAGACTTTGGGATAGCGCTGATGATATACCGCGAGCAGGTTGGGCAGGCGAGTGGCTGCGGTGCTTTCCATTGAGCCTAACGGGAAATTACCCGCCGGTTCACCGGCATGGGTAATGCGCATCGCTTCTTCGCTCAGGGCCAGAATACGGTTGGCGTAGCAGAGAAAGTTATGCCCCATCGGTGACAGGCGCAGACGCTGCTTTTCACGAATGAATAGATCTGCACCCAGCTCAATTTCAAGCTGGCGCAGGCGTGTCGTCAGATTTGACGGGACGCGGTGCATCTGCTCCGCTGCTCGGGCAACGGAACCGGTTTCTGCCACGCAGCAAAACATGCGTAGCTGGGTCAGATCCATAACTGTTCTCTTTTTGTGATGAACTTGGTTAGTATTATTCATTTTTTGTGATTCTAATACTCAGGCATGATATTGGCAACTTTCTTTTAACCGGCTGGCAGTGCAATGAGCTGACAGCAACCAATGGGCAGGGCAGATGGCATTAAGAATCGCATTAAGTGGTTTTTTGGCATTGGTAGTAGCAATGGGTATTGGCCGTTTTGCTTTTACACCACAAGTACCGCTGATGATTGCAGAGCATCAATTCACTCTGACTGGTGCGGGGCTGGTCGCGGCGTTTAATTATCTGGGATATCTGTTTGGTGCTTTTGATGCCATGCGGGCCAGCCGCCATGTCGAGCGCCGTTTATGGCTCGGCTTGTGGGGGGCGGTAACATTAACATTGCTATCTGCGCTGGTAGATGGGCTGTGGTGGCATGGTGTGGTGCGTTTTGCTATCGGCTGGGCCAGTGGTTGGTCGATGGTATTGATCGCGGCCTGGACCAATGAACGATTGGCGCATTTTGGTCGCCCGGCACTCAGCGCCGCAGTTTTCGCCGGGCCGGGGGCTGGAATATTCATTAGCGGTATGTTGGCTGTGACGATTCATAACTATGGCCTATCAGCAGCCCAAGCATGGGGCGTTTATGGCGTATTGGCGCTAATTATTATTGCGGCCATTAGCATCAATCTGCCGCGTAGTGGTGAGTTACATCGACCGCATATTGCCGCCATCCCACTGACGTTGACACCCGCGCTGAAACGGCTGGTGTGGAGCTACAGTCTGGCGGGCTTTGGCTATATCTTACCGGCAACCTTTTTATCGCAGATGGCAAGCGCTCGTTTCCCGGATAGCCTGTTTGCCCAGTTTGTCTGGCCAGTGTTTGGTGGGGCGGCGGTGATTGGTATTATGCTCGGTATTGCAACCCGCCATCGGCTGACATCGCAGACACGTCTGGCATTGACGCTGTGGGTTCAGGCATTGGGTGTGTTGTGTGCTGAATGGGTGCCTGGGGTGAATGGGCTGGTTCTGGGCGCGTTGCTGACTGGTGGTGGCTTCCTCAGTGTGGTGCAACTTTCATTACAACATGGCCGTGAGCTGGCACCCGATCACACCCGTTATATGGCGGGTTTGCTAACCACAGGTTATGCCATCGGGCAGTTAGTCGGCCCGCTGTTATCTGCCACATCGACAGCATTAACTCATCGGCTGGAGCCTGCATTGTATGTCGCAGTGGTAGCGCTGATCATCGCCGGTGGCCTGGTGATTAAAACGCCAGCCCGCACCTGTGAAGCCGCTATCGGTTGATTGAGAGGGGGAGCGGTGCCGCAGATGCAGTTATTTCATCTTATTATGAGAAAAAAGCACTTTGAATATCTGCCCGCGATGGAGAACAATCACTGGATAATCATTTTGCTCTCCACTACAGTGGGGAGCAAAATCCGAACGTGATCTACATCATGTTTATCTGTTCGGACGCGTACGCCTGTTGGAGAAAAGAATGTCATCGCTAAGTAAAGAAGCCGAGTTGGTTCATGAAGCACTGCTGGCCCGTGGCCTTGAAACCCCATTGCGCAAACAAGAATTAGATGCACAAACGCGCAAGACCCGGATTCAGGAACATATGACGCAAGTTATGCAATTGTTGAATCTTGATTTATCTGACGATAGCCTGGCCGATACACCAAGACGTATTGCCAAGATGTATGTTGATGAGATTTTCTCTGGACTGGATTACGAAAATTTCCCTAAAATCACGCTGATCCAGAATAAAATGAAGGTTGATGAGATGGTGACGGTGCGAGATATCACGTTGACCAGCACTTGTGAGCATCATTTTGTCACCATCGACGGTAAAGCTACTGTGGCCTATATTCCGAAAGACAGTGTGATCGGATTATCTAAAATCAACCGTATCGTGCAGTTTTTCGCCCAGCGCCCACAAGTCCAAGAGCGGCTGACACAGCAAATCCTGTTGGCGTTGCAGACCTTGCTAGGGACAAATAATGTCGCTGTTTCCATTGATGCGGTACATTATTGTGTCAAAGCACGCGGCATCCGCGATGCAACCAGTGCGACCACAACAACATCGTTAGGCGGGTTGTTTAAATCCAGCCAGAATACTCGCCAGGAGTTCCTGCGCGCTGTTCGTCATAATAGCTAACACTACAACGGCTAATTAGCCTTTTGCCAGAGCGGGCACCAATGGGTGCCCCTAATACAGGATGTCGGGTATGCGTCAACGCATCGCAACGTTAGACAGTGCGCGAGGGCTGGCCATCCTTGGCATTTTGCTGCTCAATATCAGTGCCTTTGGCTTACCAAAAGCCGCTTATCTTAATCCCGCTTACCTTGGTCTGCCTTCTGTGTCTGATAGTTGGACGTGGGCCATTCTTGATATCGTCGCGCAAGCCAAGTTTCTGTCTATTTTTGCTATCTTATTTGGTGCCGGTCTGGAGCTGCTGCTTAAACGTGGTAAAGGCTGGATTAGGGCGCGGCTTTCTATCTTGTTGTTGCTGGGATTAATCCACGGCATCTTCTTTTGGGATGGAGACATACTGTTCGCTTATGGGTTAATTGGCCTGGTATGTTGGCGAATGATTCGTGATGCCAAAGATGCCGCCAGCTTATTACGCACCGGGGCGGTGCTTTATTTACTCGGGGTGGCGGTATTATTGCTGCTGGGGTTTGTCACCAGCGGGGAGCCGGGCCGTTTCTGGCAACCGGGGCCGGCAGATTTGCAATATGAGCAATTCTGGAAATTACAAGGTGGGGTTGAAGCCTGGAAAAACCGGCTCGATCTATTGTCATCCAATTTGATTGCTATCGGCGCACAATATGGCTGGGAACTGGCGGGTTCAATGCTATTGGGGGCCGGACTGATGCGTTGCGGTTGGTTGCGTGGTGAGTTCAGTTTGCGTCATTACCGTTTGCTGGCTGCCTGTTTGGTAGCGCTTTCATTAGTTATCCAAATATCAGGTGTGGCACTGCAATGGATGGTCGGATGGGATTTCCGTTGGGCCGGTTTCTTGCTACAAGTACCGCGTGAGCTTGGCGCACCCTTGCAGGCGGTAGGCTATCTGGCCTTACTTTATGGCTTCTGGCCAACATTATCGCGCTGGTGCGTCAGCCATTGGCTGGCACAGGTTGGCCGCATGGCATTGAGCAATTATTTATTGCAGACATTGCTATGTACGCTGATCTTCTATCACTTCGGCTTATATCAGCAGCTGGATCGTTTACAACTGTTAGCGGTTGTTCCGCTGGTCTGGCTGTGCAACGTGATTTTTTCACTGCTTTGGCTGCGCTATTTTACTCAGGGTCCAGTGGAGTGGCTGTGGCGTAAACTGACCGCCTATGCCTGCGGTCAATCGTTACAACCTCGTAACACTAAGCTATGAATAACACTGTAAAGTGAAAGTGGTCTGGCGGGTTGCAAATTTGTATGTAAACGTTTTCTTTCTTGTGACGTATTTCACGTGGCAATTTCAACAAACTGGGTAGGATAGGCCACCTACCATGCCCGGTTGCCTCAATATGCGCATGGTGACTTATTGACAAAATAAGACACAGGATAAGGTCATGGCCGCACTGCATCTCCCTGGAAATAGCATTACCATTCGCGATGTCGCCTCAAGGGCGGGTGTTTCGCAGGCTACAGTATCGCGTGTTCTCAATAACAGCGCAGCTATCCGGCCTGAAACCCGAGCAGCCGTATTGAAGGCTGTATCTGATCTGGGTTACCGCCCTAATGCTAATGCGCAGGCATTGGCCACTCAAAGTAGCGATACGATCGGTGTGGTGGTGATGGATGTGTCCGATCCCTTTTTTGGTGCATTGGTGAAAGCGGTAGACACTGTGGCACAGCGGCATCAAAAATATCTGTTAATCGGTAATAGCTATCACCAGGCAGACAAAGAACGCCATGCTATCGAGGTGTTGCTGCGCCAACGCTGCAATGCCCTGGTAGTTCACGCTAAGGCTTTGAGTGACCGCGAGTTAATTGCCTTTTTAGAGCAAGTTCCCGGTATGATTCTGATTAATCGAATTATTCCCGGATTTGAGCACCGTTGTGTCGGATTAGACAATGTTAGCGGTGCGCAAATGGCGTGTCGTCTGCTGCTCAAAAAAGGCCATCAGCGTATTGGTTTTCTCGGTTCCAATCACCCTATCGATGATGTCATTCAACGTCAGTGCGGCTACCTGAATGCTCTTAAAGAGGCAGGCATCACCGCGCCAGAAAGTTGGTGTGCATGGGGTACGCCTGATTTGGTTGGGGGCGAGCGTGCCATGATTGACCTGCTGGGGCGCAATTTACAGCTCAGTGCGGTGTTTGCCTATAACGACTCAATGGCTGCTGGCGCCTTGGCAGTGCTGAAGGAGAACGGTATCAGCGTTCCGGAGCAGTTCTCGCTGGTGGGGTTCGATGACATCCCCATTGCTCACTATACCAGCCCCAATCTGACTACAGTGCGTTATCCCATTGTTTCTATGGCGACTTTAGCTACCGAACTGGCTCTGGATGGGGCAAGTCGTGAATCTGATCCACATGCTGCTTATTGTTTCCAACCCACATTAGTGCCGCGTCATTCTGTCGCAAATTGTGGTATCGCTCACTAGTTCGGAATTTATTCTTGTGTAACCGTTTTCAATCTGTGAGAAAATTCACAGATTCTTAACAACGCCACGTCTATGCTCTAGTGGTTTTCTACCTTAATGTATCAATATGTCATCAGTTGCCGGATAAAAACATCACCCTGTACAACCCTACATAAACCCGGAGATACAAATGAATAAGAAGGTTTTCACATTAGCAACCCTGGCTGCCAGCATGATGTTTGGCGCGGTTGCTCAAGCTGATACCCGTATTGGTGTCACTATTTATAAGTATGATGACAACTTTATGTCCGTGGTACGTAAAGCTATTGAGAAAGATGCTAAAGCATCCCCTGACGTTACCCTGCTGATGAATGACTCCCAGAATGACCAATCCAAGCAAAACGATCAAATTGACGTGTTGCTGGCTAAAGGCGTAAAAGCGCTGGCAATCAACCTGGTTGACCCGGCAGCAGCGCCAGTGGTTATTGATAAAGCCCGCGCAAACGATGTCCCAATTGTGTTCTATAACAAAGAACCTTCACGCAAGGCGCTTGATAGCTACGACAAAGCTTATTATGTCGGTACTGACTCCAAAGAATCTGGCGTTATTCAGGGGGAGTTGATCGCCAAACATTGGCAGGCCAATCCAAATTGGGATCTGAACAAAGATGGCAAAATTCAATTTGTGCTGTTGAAAGGCGAGCCGGGCCACCCAGATGCTGAAGCCCGTACCACTTATGTTATCAAGACTCTTAACGAGAAAGGGATCGAAACCCAGCAATTGCAGTTAGACACTGCGATGTGGGATACCGCTCAGGCGAAAGATAAGATGGATGCCTGGTTGTCTGGCCCGAATGCGAACAAAATCGAAGTGGTTATTGCCAATAACGATGCTATGGCAATGGGCGCAGTTGAAGCGTTGAAAGCGCATAACAAAGCCAGCATTCCAGTGTTTGGTGTGGATGCCTTACCAGAAGCTCTGGCTCTGGTGAAATCAGGTAAAATGGCCGGTACTGTTCTAAATGATGCCAACAATCAGGCGAAAGCGACCTTTGATCTGGCTAAAAACCTGGCGGCCGGCAAACCTGCTGCTGAAGGCACCACCTGGAAAATCGACAACAAAATTGTACGTATTCCATACGTTGGTGTTGATAAAGATAACCTGGCTGAATTTACTAAATAACAGTCGATATTTGCTAGATGCCCAACAACAACGGGTAGGAAATAAATATTAACCTTCAGGTCCTGATACTTAAGCGGGCTGTCCAGTGTCGGGGCTGAAGGTTTTCTGTTGCATTGATCCTTATTTTAGAGTGCGCGCTGGCAGGCGGGAATTTTATACCCAGCAATTCAGTAGCGATTCTTAGCCAGGTACAACTATGGCCGATATTAATACAGCACAACCTCGCGAGTGGTTGCTGGAAATGAGTAATATTAATAAATCATTTCCAGGCGTAAAGGCGTTAGATAACGTAAATCTTAAAGTGCGGCCAAATTCTATCCATGCCTTAATGGGCGAAAATGGTGCAGGTAAGTCAACGCTATTAAAATGTCTGTTTGGTATCTATAAAAAAGACTCCGGGAGTATTCTCTTTCAGGGGCAAGAAATAGAATTTAAAAGTTCTAAAGAAGCATTAGAGCACGGTGTTTCGATGGTACATCAGGAATTAAACCTGGTATTACAACGCACGGTGATGGACAACATGTGGCTGGGGCGTTACCCAACCAAAGGTTTCTTTGTCGATCAGGATAAAATGTACAAAGATACCAAAGCTATTTTCGATGAATTGGATATTGATATTGATCCACGCGATAAAGTTGCCACTTTATCGGTATCCCAAATGCAAATGATCGAGATTGCTAAAGCTTTCTCCTACAATGCAAAAATTGTCATTATGGATGAGCCGACTTCCTCGTTAACCGAGAAAGAAGTTAATCATCTATTTACTATTATCCGTAAATTGAAAGAACGCGGCTGCGGAATTGTTTATATCTCCCATAAGATGGAAGAGATATTCCAACTGTGTGATGAAATCACTATTTTACGTGATGGTCAGTGGATTGCTACTCAGCCGCTGGAAGGGCTGAGCATGGATCAAATAATCTCGATGATGGTCGGGCGCTCACTGAGTCAGCGTTTTCCTGACCGCCTCAACAAGCCAGGTGAGGTCATTCTGGAAGTGAAGAATCTGACCTCACTGCGTCAGCCTTCAATCCGTGATATCTCCTTTGATCTACATAAAGGTGAGATTCTGGGGATTGCCGGATTGGTGGGTGCTAAGCGCACCGATATTGTTGAAACATTATTTGGTATCCGTGAGAAAGTGGCTGGTACGATTAAATTGCATGGTAAGAGCATTAATAACCACAGCGCCAATGAAGCCATTAATCACGGTTTTGCATTAGTGACGGAAGAGCGTCGCTCCACCGGGATTTATGCTTATCTCGATGTGGGTTTTAATTCCCTGATTTCTAATATTCGTAATTATAAAAATAAATTCGGGCTGCTGGATAATACTCGCATGAAGAGCGATACCCAATGGGTTATCGATGCTATGCGAGTAAAAACCCCAGGCCATCGCACCAGTATTGGTTCTTTATCGGGTGGAAACCAGCAGAAAGTTATTATTGGCCGCTGGCTATTAACTCAACCAGAAATATTAATGTTGGATGAACCGACTAGGGGGATCGATGTCGGTGCTAAGTTTGAAATCTATCAGTTAATGACTGAACTAGCGAAGAAAGGCAAAGGAATTATTATTATTTCCTCTGAAATGCCGGAGCTATTAGGGATCACTGACAGAATTTTGGTAATGAGTAATGGTCAAGTTGCGGGGATTGTTGAAACCAAACAAACCACGCAAAATGAAATATTACGTCTTGCATCCTTGCATCTCTAATCTAGTCGAAGGTTCTTATTATGAATGCGTTAAATAAGAAAAGTATGCTCACTTACCTTAAAGAGGGCGGGATTTACGTCGTATTATTCGTATTACTGGCAGTCATTATTGTCAAGGATCCGACATTTTTAAGTCTTATGAACTTAAGCAATATTCTGACCCAATCTTCCGTGCGTATTATTATCGCGCTCGGTGTTGCGGGGCTGATTGTGACTCAAGGTACCGACCTATCAGCCGGTCGTCAGGTGGGGTTAGCGGCGGTGGTTGCAGCAACCATGCTGCAAGCTATGGATAACGTTAATAAAGTTTTCCCAGATTTGCAGACTGTACCTATCCCAATCGTTATTTTAACCGTGTGTTTGATTGGCGCAATTATCGGTTTGGTCAACGGTATTATCATTGCTTATCTGAATGTGACACCATTTATTACCACATTGGGCACCATGATTATTGTTTACGGGATTAACTCCTTGTATTACGACTTCGTGGGTGCATCACCGATTGCCGGTTTTGACCCTGCATTCTCAACCTTTGCACAAGGGTTCTTGCGATTTGGTGATTTCAAACTCTCTTACATTACCTTCTATGCATTGATTGCTATCGGGTTTGTTTGGGTGTTATGGAATAAAACGCGCTTTGGTAAAAATATTTTCGCCATCGGCGGTAACCCAGAAGCAGCAAAAGTTTCTGGTGTGAATGTGCCACTAAACTTAATCATGATTTATGCGCTGTCTGGGGTGTTCTATGCCTTCGGCGGGATGTTGGAAGCAGGCCGAATCGGTAGTGCGACCAATAACTTGGGCTTTATGTATGAGTTAGATGCGATAGCTGCTTGCGTGGTGGGCGGGGTATCCTTCAGTGGCGGTGTCGGTACTGTTATCGGCGTGGTGACTGGGGTCATCATCTTTACCGTGATTAACTATGGGTTGACTTATATCGGTGTGAACCCGTACTGGCAGTACATTATTAAAGGTGCGATCATTATCTTTGCGGTCGCTCTGGACTCACTGAAATACGCCAAAAAGAAATAATCGGTCATTGGCTGTGAAAAATAGAGCAAGAATGGAAGCCAGTTTGGAGTTAATCAGACTGGCTTTTTATATTTATGTCAGAGTTCGGTATTGGGACATTTAAAATTACTATAAATAATGGCAATATGCATTTTATTATATAGCGGTGGCGACGTATTCTGTAAATGAGACGTGATTGCAATAGGACTGTGCCCTGTAATTTTGCTGAAATAGTTTGTTAATCCAGATCAAGCTTATCGCGATTTAATATATATTTGTTTATTTCAATACTTTAAGGTAGTTATCAACCATTTTTTGGGCTTAATTACTTTGGGTATATATGGATAGCATAAAAAAATTACCCCGCCCCACATTGGCTCAAGTCTGGCAAGACACATTGTTCACGGTATCGAAAAGGTTATTATTGCTGCGGGATATAACCGATTTAGTTAACGAACTCAGGAAACTCTCTTTTTCTGTCGTTCGTTTCCAGCGGGTCAATTTATTACTGCTTAACCCCCTGTATAACCAAATGACGCTCTATACCCACGATGATGTGTCTGACACCGTTGTGGCGTCGCAAAATATTTTATTTGCCGAAGGCCCCGGTGGGCTGGCCTGGCAGCAACAGACGCCTTTGCAAACTGATAGTCGCCGTATGCAAAGGGAGTTTTCTGCTGTTGGTGATTTAGCACCATATCAGGAATTACATTCTGGTTGCCATTTCCCTTTGGGCCATGATAACCATTGGTCGGGCTGTGTTGAGTTTATTAAAACCGATAGCAGTCAGTTTGATGAGCAAGCTATTACCTTTCTGGGTTTATTGGCAGAAGTGGTGGCTATTGCTGTCGATAATATTACTGAGATAAATCGGGCATTCTCCGAGCGCGAACGGTTGCGCTTTGAACGAGATCATTTTCGGATATTAGTTGATGTCACCAATACGGTTATTTCTAAACTAGAGTTGGATGTATTAGCGGCGGAGGTCTCAAAAGAGATACACCGCTTTTTCAATATTGATTACATCAGTTTGGCAATATGCAACACCCATACTGACAAAAATAAACTGAATGTTTTTTCTACTCGCTATCAGTTTGGTAAAACGGTGCAGCATCAACAAGCCTGGGTAGATATGACGGGTACATTAGCCGGGCAGGTTATACACAGCCGGGAGTTATTGCTCGTCAATCTGGCTGATAGTGCTCTCTTGGCTCCAGATGATAAACAACTGGCAAACATGCTGGATGCTGGCTTACAGGTAGTTTGCCTGTTACCGCTATTTTTCGGCCATAAGATGCTAGGCGTATTAAAATTAGCACAATGTCAGAGTGATATTTTCACCGACAGCAACCTAAAACTGTTACGACAAATAGCCGCGCGCATTGCTATCGCTGTCGATAATGCCTTGGCTTACCATGAAATTACCCGCCTGAAAGATTCATTGGTCAATGAAAATCTCTATTTGACTGACCAGATTATTCATAATGAAGAGTTTGGTGAAATTATTGGTCACAGCACAGCTATTCGAGCGGTGTTGGAACAGGTTGAAATGGTGGCATCCAGTGACTGTACGGTATTAATTCTGGGTGAAACCGGCACCGGTAAAGAGTTAATTGCCCGTGCTATCCATAATTTAAGTACCCGTAAGAATAAACGCATGGTGAAAATGAACTGTGCGGCGATTCCCTCCGGCTTAATGGAGAGTGATCTGTTTGGTCATGAAAAGGGGGCTTATACCGGTGCCGCCTCACAGCGCATTGGTCGTTTTGAAATGGCGGATGGCGGTACGTTATTTCTTGATGAGGTCGGGGATATTCCTCTTGAATTGCAACCGAAGCTCCTGCGGGTGCTCCAAGAGAGAGAAATAGAGCGGCTGGGGGGCAGTAAAATTATCCCAGTTGACGTTCGCTTGATTGCCGCGACTAACCGTGATTTAAAACTGATGATGGTAAATCGGGAATATCGCAGTGATCTCTATTATCGGCTTAATGTTTTTCCCATCGTTATCCCCCCGTTGCGTGAACGTCCTGAAGATATCCCTTTATTAGTGAAATTTTTCACTCAAAAAATAGCCAAACGCATGAACCGCACTATTGATACCATTCCGGGTGAGACATTGCGTTTACTCAGCCGACTACCTTGGCCAGGTAATATTCGCGAACTGGAAAATGTGATTGAGCGGGCGGTGATCCTCAGCCGTGGCACCACGCTAAATTTACAGTTACAAGAACTGGAATATCATTTATCACCATTAGAAGTGGCGAAACCTGTATTGGAGCGAGTGGTTCACAAACCATTATTACCTGAGAGTGAAGAACCAGAGTTTTCAGAATCTGAACGTGCGCGAATTATTCGGGTATTACGAGAAACCAATGGTGTAGTCGCCGGGCCGAAAGGAGCCGCAATTAAGTTAGGATTGAAACGCACTACTTTGTTATCACGGATGCAGCGGTTGGGAATCTCAGTAAAAAGTATCGAAGATGAAGATGGGATGGAATAACTTACGTAATTGTCTTTTTTGTTCTGATTTAGATTATCTATTCGCAAGCAGCAGAGTTGAACCAAGGCGTGATAAATCTTTCTACTCGGACGAAGCGTCGCGAGCAAAGCCAGTCTGGGCGCGCCCAGCGCACAGCTACCGGAGTGTACATAAGTACATGACGGTGGCGAGCACTGCGTAAACCCAGAATGGCAAAGCGCAGTAGCCGTTAACCGATCAACTCACTTCGGCTTCCCTACGTAACCGCGCCTTCAACTGGCTATACTCTTGCTGCACGTAATTTTCCGCCCAAGTTTGATCGGCAATGGCCTCCAATTTCACCGCACAATACTTATATTCCGGCGTTTTGGAAATAGGGTCCAGATGGTCCAGTGTCAGCTCATTACACGCACCGATCCACCACTGATAAGTCATATATACCGCGCCGACATTGATGCGTTCACTGACTGATACCCGAGTAATAACCTTGCCACGCCGCGATGCAACCCACACCAATTGTTGGTCCTGCAAGCGCATTTTATCGGCATCCTGCGGGCTGATTTGCACGTAACCCGGTTCATCGGCGAGTGTTTGTAATGCTGAGCAGTTGCCGGTCATGGAGCGGCAGGAATAGTGGCCGACTTCACGCACGGTACACAGCACCAGCGGGTATTCCTCATCCACCTGTTCCATTGGCGCACGCCATTCGCTGGCAAATAACAACCCTTTGCCGCCGGGGCGGTCGAACTTATTACCCGCATATAGCCACGGTGTGCCGGGGCTGTCTTCAGTGGTACAAGGCCACGGGATATAGCCCAAACCGGCCATTTTTTCGTAAGTTGCGCCGTAATACAGCGGACATAGCTCGCGTAGTTCGTCCCAAATCTCTTTAGTATTGTAGTATTTCATCGGATAGCCGAGGGCTGTCGCCATTAGGCTGATAATTTCCCAATCCGGTTTGACGTCACCTTGGGGTTCTACTGCTTTTTCAAACCGTTGGAAACCCCGGTCGGCGGCAGAATAAACGCCTTCATGTTCGCCCCACGACGTTGCTGGGAAAATGACGTCGGCTTCGGCGGCAGTTTTGGTCATAAAGATGTCTTGTACAATCAGCAAGTCCAATTCGCTGAATGCCTCGCGCATCATCGAAAGGTCTGGTTCGGTTTGCAGCGGATCTTCGCCCATCACATAGTTGGCTTTGATTTTACCTTCTTTGATCTTGTGCGGAACATCAGTCAGCGAGTAGCCAATTTCGCCCGAAAGAGAAGGAACCCCCCAGGCTTTGGCGAACTTCTCCAGTGTCGCGGGGTCAGTCACGGCTTGATAGCCGGGGTACATATTAGGTAATGCCCCCATGTCGCAGGCACCTTGCACGTTATTTTGCCCGCGCACTGGGCCAACGCCGACATTTGGGCGGCCTAAATTGCCGGTTAGCAGTGCTAACCCTGACAACCCTTTAACCACATCCACCCCCTGGCCCCACTGGGTAACACCCATACCCCATAAAATGGTGGCAGAAGGTGCGGCAGCATAGATGCGCATCGCTTCACGAATGGTTTGTGCTGACAGGCCGGTGATGCTTTCGACATACTCCGGCGTGTATTTGGCGACTATTTCACGATATTCGTCAAAACCTTCGGTATAACGCGAAACATAGTCTTTATCGTAGAGTTCTTCAGTAATAAGCACGTTGGCGAATGCATTCACCAGCGCCATATTGGAGCCATTTTTCAATGGTAACCACAGATCGGCAATACGCGCAGTTTCGATATGGCGTGGATCGCAAACAATAACTTTAGCGCCTTTCTCTTTGGCTTTGAGAATACGGCGGGCCACGATTGGGTGTGAATCAGCCGCGTTATAGCCAAACACCAAAATACACTTGGTATCTTCAATTTCGCAGATAGAGTTACTCATCGCGCCGTTGCCCAAGGTCACTTGCAGCCCGGCGACCGATGGGCCGTGGCAAACACGAGCACAGCAGTCAATGTTGTTACTGCCAGTGACTGCGCGGGCAAATTTTTGCATCACATAGTTGGTTTCATTGCCCGGCCCACGGGACGAACCAGTATGCATAATGGCTTGTGGGCCATATTTTTCTTTAATTGCGCGTAATTTACTGCTGGCGAATTCGATAGCTTCGTCCCAGGAAACCGCTTCCAGCTTGCCGCCTTTTTGGCGACGGATCATCGGCTGTTTTAAGCGCGGCGTCAGTAGCTTGGTATCATTGAGAAAATCCCAGCCATAATAGCCTTTCAGACAAAGTTCACCCTGATTGGTGACGCCATTTGCCCCTTCAGCGCCAACAACTTTGCCGTTTTCGACCAGTAAATTGATTTTGCAGCCGGAGCCGCAGTAAGGACAGACAGTGAGTGCCTTGTGCATATTAATTATCCTTTGTTCAAAAGTTCATCTCGTTGGCTTCGTCCAGTGCGGCGCGCAGCTGTTTCTTGCGTAGCATGGCTTGCAGGGTGTCACGACTCATCAGGTGTAGTGCCTGAGTGGGGCAAACTGAGATGCAGGCTGGCCCGGCGGCACGCCCTTCACATAAATCACACTTTTGCGCTTCAGCTTTCAGGCAAAAGCCCTGCGAGAGGCCGTTGAACATCACTTCAACCTGTTTGGTCACCACGTTCATGGCACCGTAGGGGCAGGCAACGACGCAGGTTTTGCAGCCAATGCATTTTTCCTGCAACACCTGAATACTGTCTGCCGCCCGCACAATCGCGCCGTTCGGGCAAACATTGGCACAAGGCGCATCCTCACAGTGACGGCACATAATGGTGGTACTGACATTCATTCCTTTGACCACTTTCAAGCGCGGGGCGAAATTGGCTTTGGTCATGGTATCCAGCTTGCCGCCGTTGTGTGCCAGCACGCAGGCAACCTCACAGGTGCGGCAGCCAATACAGTTTTTAGGGTCTGCGATTATGAACCGGTTCATTGTTTCCTCTCCTTACCCTTCATCTTTCAAGTTGCAGATGTGTTGGCTACGTTCAATCACCCGAATCACTGACTTGAGTCAGCTCGTCGGGATTCACTCTCTTGCCGCCTTCCTGCACCTTGAAAGCTATTGGGCATAAATTGAGTAGTTCTGGCAGATTGATGTTTTGAACAGCAAATCTGGCTCATTACCATACATATTGCATGGTTTATGCCAGATTGAAGTGATGGAGGGAATTTAACTAATGTGGTTGTTTTAAATGGGATTTGTCAGTTTTAATATGGCAGGAGGGAGTAGCGAAACTGTCGTCAAGAGTGACGTCGGCAAATTTGACGACGCCACACCGTCACTCAATTAGAGGTGGCTAAACCCGCCGTCACCGTGCCAGTGCGGTAATTGCTGATACAGTGTTTCGACGGCCTGTTTGACAACATCGGTCATCGGGAAGTAGAACGCCACCAGGGTTGGTTGGATGCCGACGAAGATAACGTCGCTGATATCTTCCTTTAACTGATCAATCAGAAAATTGAGCGGTAAATTATGCGTGCTCATGATGAACATCTCGGCAATTTTCTCCGGATCAATAATACGAATCTCTCCCGGAGACAGTTCCATATCGGCGGCATCAACAATAATCAGGCGGGTGGGCTGCAAAGCACGAATGCGATGCACCACATTTTCCGGTGCCGAGCCGCCGTCGATAACTTGCCAGCCAGCTAAGGGTTGCTCTGTCATGCGCTCAGCCAGTAACGGGCCAGCGCCATCATCGCCCATCATGCTATTGCCGACGGTTAACACGACATTGGTGACTGGATATTGATGTTTCATGGGCGGCGCTTCACCATTAAATAAATTGCCGGTTCCTGCTCAATATCGTACAGGGTTTGCAGCAGTTGTTGGCTCCAGGGCTGGTGCAATGAATCTGCATTCTGTGCCAGTGGCGCAAAGGCTTGGGCCAGCAATTGGGTATGGGTGCTGTCGATGGTGATTTCGCCAAATTTCAACAAACCCGCCATTTTGCGGCGAGCTTCACCTTCGGGTAATTGACTGAACCACTGCTGATACTCAGCCAGTGGACATTCCATAATGGCTTTTAAGCAATCAATGACGCCGACATGGTGGCCGATAGCCAGTGAGTAATACATCACTTGCTGCGCCTGTTCGGGCATGTCTTCATCACTGTCGAGGAACTTCTGGTTCAGGGCATAAAAGATCACTTTAGGCATCAACATGCCCTCCCACCAGTTGCGTCAGAGTTATCTGTTGCAGGTTAGCAAATATCTCATTTAAACGCGGATCATCTTGTTGCTGGAGGTAGCTCTGGCAGCGCTGTTCCAGCCCTTGCAACGGTTGATTGACCAGCAATGACAAAAAGCGGTCAGTGATTTCACGCCCGTGACGATACCCAGCCATACGGCGGGCCTCACGTTCTAATAATACCCGCAGCGTTAGCGGTGCATCAGGGTGAATAAGCGCCACGCGTTCATCGGCTGCTTGCTGGTGATCCTCACCTTTTAGCTTCTGTTCCAACAAGCCCAAAGCGACCGCAAAGCCATAAATGGTCGCTGCCGGAGTGGGAGGGCAACCGGGGATATAAACATCAATGGGCACAATGGTATCGCTGCCGCCCCAGACACAATACAGGTCGTGGAAGATGCCGCCGCCGCAACCACAAGCGCCATAAGAGACACAAATTTTGGGGTCAGGAGCGGATTCATAAGCACGTAAGGCCGGTGTGCGCATGGCGCGAGTGACGGCGCCGGTGAACAGTAAAATATCCGCATGGCGTGGTGAGGCAACCACTTTGATGCCAAATCGCTCGGTGTCGAACAGCGGTGTAATTGACGAGAAAATCTCAATTTCACAGCCATTGCAACCGCCGCAGTCAACTCGATACACATAGGCCGAGCGTTTGATATCTTTCAGTAATTTGCCTTTTAACTGGGCGATAGAAGAGTCAAGTGCAGCGGGTTGGCTAACGTGATGGCCCCAAGCTGGTTTCAATGAATGTGGTTGGCTCATCAATTGCTCCCCCCTTCAGGGTGGTGATTCGGTATCATGCTGTTATTCATGGAAACATTATTTTTTATCGAGACATTGTCATTACCTATAATGTTCTGTTTGCGCTTACAGTCAGGACAGGTTTCAAAATGGGGCCGCTGTTGCTCGACATCATCAATACTCATCCCGGAATGAATCAACAGTGCCATGACGTAATCCACCTCTTTTTTCGGCGCAAAAGGCTGCTGGCACTGCTGGCAATGGGCGAGAGTAAAGGTGGCGCGCTGGTATAAATCGGCTTTATTGAATACCGCCAATTCAAACTCTTGTGACAACACAATGGCGCGGGTCGGGCAGACTTCTTCACAGCGGCCACAAAAAATGCAACGTCCCAGGAACAGCTGCCACTGGCGAGTGCCCTTAGCAAGGTCGGTTTCCATCGTCAGTGCATTGGCGGGGCAGGCCATAGTGCAGGCACCGCAGGCAATGCATTGATCGGCATCATATTGTGGTTTGCCACGGAATCCGTGACTGACCTCAAGTGGCTTAAACGGATATTTTACCGTGGTATCGCCGACTTTCAGGAGGGTTTTAAACAGTTTTAACATTATTCATCCCTCTATTTGAGCGGCGAATGGGTGCGCTCAATGCCATAGCGTTCGATCTCTTTGTACGGCACGGTGACGGATTTCTGCTTGCGTACATCCACCAATGTCACCCGGTCGGTGCAGGAATAGCAGGGATCGAGGCTGCCGATAATCAATGGCGCATCAGAAACTGTATTGCCGCGCAGCATGTAGCGCAGCACCGGCCAATTGGCGTAAGTGGCAGCGCGGCAGCGCCAGCGGAACAGCTTCTGATTGTCGCCGGTCATGCTCCAGTGGACATCTTCGCCACGCGGTGCCTCCGAGAAGCCAAGGGCAAACTTATACGGCTGATAGTGGACTTTCTCCTCCAGCAACGGCCCGCCCGGCATATGGTTTAGCCCGTACTCAATCATGACCAGCGAGTCGAAGAACTCCCGCACCCGCACCAACAGGCGCGAATGCACGTCACAGCCATCAAGGCTAAACAGCTCTTTCGGGATATTGGCGTAGTTGGCGTAAGGGTGGTCGTGGCGCATATCGCGTGCATAGCCACTGGCGCGGATCATCGGGCCAACGGGGCTGAAATCACGAGCGATTTTGCGATCCAGTAAGCCAACGCCCACGGTGCGCTGCTCGATATTGGCGGTACTCATCAGCATATCCACCAACTCGCTGATATCAGCGCGCATCTCTGAGACTAATTGCAGCGTTTTAATCCGGTCGGCTTTCAGAATATCGCGCCGCACCCCACCAATGAGATTCAGGCCGTAGGTTTTTCGCGCGCCGGTGAGCATCTCGGCGATAGTCATGGCTTTTTCGCGCACTCGGAAGAACTGCATAAAACCGGTATCAAACCCGACAAAGTGGCAGGACAAACCGATATTGAGCAGATGGCTGTGTAGCCGTTCCACTTCCAGCAAAATGGTGCGGATCATCTGCGCTCGCGGTGGCACAATAATGCCGAGCGCATTCTCAATTGACGAGGTGTAAGCCACGCTGTGGGTGAAGCCGCAAATGCCACAGATGCGATCTGAGAGGAAAGTGACGTCGTTATAGCCCATGCGGGTTTCAGCCAGTTTTTCCATGCCGCGATGGACATAAAACAGGCGGTAATCGGCGTCGATAATGTCTTCACCGTCGACGAACAGCCGAAAGTGACCTGGCTCATCAGAAGTAATATGCATCGGGCCGATGGGCACCACCCGGCTGCTACTGCCCGCTTCGTTTTCAAACTGATAGGTTTCAGTGTTGCTGGTGGGGGTCGGGCGCTGGCGGTAATCCATAGTGTCTTTGCGCAGTGGATAGAGGTCGTCTGGCCAATCATCGGGCAGCACTAAACGGCGCTCATCAGGCAAGCCAACAGGTTGCAGACCATACATATCGCGCACTTCGCGCTCACCCCAGACGGCTGCCGGAACTCGTGGTGTCACGGACGGGAACTCGGGCCGTTCGGGGCTAATCAGCGCTTTGACAATCACCCAGCACTTATCACCATACTTTTTACCCGTATCAATGCCGTATTGTTCGCGGCCTTCCATTGACAGCACATAGTAGATGGCAAAATAGCCATTCAAACTGCGCTCGTCATTACCAAATAGCACTGATAACCAACCGCCTTGCTGATAATAAAGGTGTTCAACCACATCCGGCAGACTGTTCAGTTTGATGGTTATTGTCAGTTGATCAGGGGTTTGCCACTCTTCATCAAGAATTGCTGTTGGAAATTGTTCCCGCAGCCGGGCCACATAGGCGGCTCCCAGTTTTTCACCGCTGTGTGGCTGCCCTGAAACCAAATGAGCTGAAAAAGGCGTTTCGTGAGTCACGTTACATCTCCTGACGAGTCGGGGTGAATGGCAGAGCGGCGTGCGTATCTGCGATGGATGGGGTCAATAGGGCCGGAGAAATGTCTTGTATTGGGCTGGGCAATTGCCACGGCAACATAAAGGGCTGTTGGATAGGGTCGCGGCTGTCGTTATTGAGGACAATTTGCGCCGCATCAGTCAGCAAGCGGGTCACTGGCGTGGGAATATGCACTCCGAGCAATAGCATCAGCAGTAATAGAATCGCCATCGGCGCGGTAGTCAGAATACCCAGTTCACCTTTGCTCACCGCCGTCGGTGGGGTACCCAGCACCGTGCTGGCTATCATGCGTACCAACCCCGCCAGTACCAAAGTGAGCAGCAATAGCAACACAATAACTAAGGTAATATGGCCGGCTTTAATCGCTGCGGCGACCACCATAAATTCACTGATAAACACGTTAAATGGCGGCATTCCCGCCAGCGCCAATGCGCCACCGGCCAGCATCACCGCAGTGAGCGGAGCCACACGGATAATGCCTTTGATAGCGCCCATATCCCGCGTGCCATATTTCAGCAGCACATTGCCAGAACCGCAGAACAGTAAGGTTTTTGCCAGACTGTGATTCATGGTGTGAAACAGTGCGGCTAATACCCCCAGTGGGCCACCAATGCCTAAGGCCACGGCGATTAACCCCATGTTCTCCACACTGGAGTAAGCCAGCAAACGCTTCATATCGCGCTGTGCCAGAATGAAGAATGCAGAGACGGCAACCGACATCATGCCGAAGACCAACAGCAACATTTGTGGGAAATGTGGCCCGATGGCGGCACTGATAATAATGTAATAGCGAATGATCACTAGCAGGGCACAGTTGAGTAAGACCGCGGATAACAAGGCGCTGGTGGGGCTGGGGGCTTCGCTGTGAGCATCCGGCAGCCAGGAGTGCATGGGGAACAGGCCGGTTTTGGTACCAAAGCCAATCAGGATAAAGACAAATGCCAGATGCATCAGGCTAGGATCTAGCTCTTTGGCATGCTCGGCGACCACTGTCCAGAAGATAGCGCAGCCGGGGTCGGCCAGCACATTGGCAGCATTGGCATACACCAACACTGTGCCGTACAGCCCGAATGCCACACCCACGGTACAGATGATAATGTACTTCCACGCCGCCTCCAGTGAGGAGCGCTGGCCGTATAATCCCACCAAAAAGGCTGAACTGAGGGTGGTGGCTTCAATGCCAACCCACATCAGAATCAGATTATTGCTGGTCACCACCAACAGCATGGTGAATAGGAACAGATGGAAAAAGCCGTAGTAATTACACAAGGTGCTGACAGTAATTTCACCGTTATTCACTTCATGGCGCATATAGCCAAGGGAGTAAAGGCCAGTGATAAAGCCGATAACACCTAAAATAGCGAGGAACAGCGCACTGAGGCTGTCGATGTGCAGCCAAAGGTGAACCGCCAGAATTTCCCCGCCCACTGCCACCCGGCACACTACCGTCAATGCCACTATCAGCAGTAAACTGATGCCTGCAAAATGTACCCAAGTGGTTGCCATGCGGGCGGCACTCCCCAGGGCACGGCAAGCAAATGCCAGCAGTGAGGCTATCAGAGGTATCGCCAGCAGTAACAGCAGCAGGTCAGTATTGCTCATTTTATTACCCCTTTAGCGCTGTCAGTTGTTTAACATCCAGCGTATGCAGCGTGCGGTAAATTTTGCGCGCCATTAGCGTCATCACAATCACGGCGAAGATGGCATCAGTGGCAATACCTACCTCGACCAACTCCGGCGCGCGGAAAGCCAACAATGCCAACATTAGGTGCGCGCCGTTTTCCATCAGGCAATAACCGAAGATGTTTTTCAGGATATTGCGTTGGGTGACGATACACAGCAGGCCAATCAGGAAGTGCCCAAGTGACACCGCCAGCGCTGGTTTTAGCGCACTGACCATCGGCAATTGCACCGGCTCGACCACGAAGTAGCTCAATAAAATGATGATGGCGGCGATAAATATCAGGCCAGCGGTACCTACCACGCCGCCGTTGGCTTTAGGATCTTCCATCTGGCGAAATGCGCGATACATAATCCACGGCACCAATATCACTTTGGTGATAAAGGCGGTCAGCGACCACATATACAGCTCGTGGGCGTGCAAGGTTTCGGCTAATACCAGGAAAATCAGCACCAAGACTAGTGATTGCACAGCATAAAACAGCGCTGATGTGGCGGGTTTTTTCACGATAATCACCAGCAGCGAGGTAATGATCAGCAGGCCAGCCAAATTGTTGACAAGAAGTGTTCCGGTCATTTTTTACTCCCTTATCCGAGCCAGGCGACGGCAATAAAACTTGAACACACCGACATTATCACCAGTACCACCAGCACGCCCTGCATGGCTAATGGCAGTGGTTTGGCACTGGCGACGGCTTCTGAAGGTTTACCCGGTACGGTTTGCCCGAACCAGTAAAGGAACCAGCCAAAGCTGGCAACCGATTCAATCAGCGCCAGTACCAGCAGCGGTATCAGCAGCCAATGTTCATGAGAAAGTGAGAAACCGGCGGCGAAAATGGGGAATTTACTGAAGAAACCGTTAAATGGCGGTACCCCGGTGATGGCCAGTGCCGCCACACAGAATCCGACGCCCAGCAGTGGCATTTTGCCCATGATGCCTTTAAGTTTGGGCAACATACGGGTGCCGCAACTGTAACTCAGCGCCCCGGCGACCAGGAAGAACAGGCTCTTGGCAAATGCGTGGTTGAAGATGTAGGCAATGCCGCCATCAAAGGCCAGTTTCGATCCGTAGATAGCCAAAGACAGCGCGAAGAAAATATAAGACAGTTGGGTGATGGTGGAGTAGGCCAGTAGCCGTTTCATATCTTTTTGCGGCAGATACATAAAGAAGCCGTAAATCAAGGTGATAACCGCCATCACCATACCGACAGTGCCGATAATCTGCGGCACATCACCGGCAGAGTAGATGGCGCGAGCGAAGATATAGACGCCGACTTTGACCATCGACGCGGCGTGCAGATAGGAACTGACTGGGGTCGGGGCCTCCATCGCATCCGGCAACCAAATATGCAGTGGTAACTGGGCCGATTTCCCCCAGGCGGCAAACAGGATGCCACCGAATACAATGACTTTGGTGGTGTAGTCCAGTTGTGCCAGCGCCGTTAAAGCAAAGGTGCCGGTATTGACCAGTAGCACTGCCGCCGCCAAATACAGGCCGATGGCCGCCACATGGGTGACCAGCAAGGCTTTTAGCGCCGAGCGCAGTGACTTCTGGCTCTGGTAGTAACCAATCAAACCCCACGAGCAGCCGCCGGTAATTTCAAAGAAGAACAACTGACCCAGCAGGGTGGATGATAAGACCAGCCCTGCCATAGCGCCAATGAATACCAATAGCAGCGCATAGTAGCGGTTGGTGCCTTCGTGAGGGTGCTCGCGATTACCTAATGTCAGATAGCCGGTGGAATAGATACTGACCAGCAAGCCGAGGAATACCACGGCGAAAGCAATTAAGGTGCTGATGCGGTCGATGGTCAGACCGAACAGTGCCATATCACCGTAATGAATTAGATCAAAAGTGACATCCACCTTGCCGCCACTCAGATAGGCATAAGCCAGCAGCACGGTGCCGAGGGTGGCCAGCAGTGAGAAGAAGGTACAAGACCATTTCGCCCATTGCTGTGGTAAACAGGCAGTGAGAATGGCACCGACAAACGGAACCAGAATGGTCGCAAGGGCGATATTCATAAGAGCCAGGTTATCCATGATGGGGTTATTAGCTCCTTAAAGGCCGGTGAGATAGAAAACCAGAGACAAGGCAGCGACGCCAAACCCCAGCCAGGTAACACGGGAGGTCAACAGGAAGCGCCCACGGGCAATACTGTTTTCCACGATGGAGGCCAGTACAAACACCACCACCAGTTTGATAACACAGGCCACCAGCGCCCACAGCAAGCCCGGCCCACTCAGTACCGCCAGCTTGCCAAAGGGGATAAACACGCCGAGGAAAAGCTGCGCCACTACCACCTGTTTCAGGCTTATGCCCCATTTGACTAAGCCCAGTGACGCACCGGAGTATTCGGTCAGTGGCCCTTCCTGTAGCTCTTGTTCCGCTTCAGCGACATCAAACGGAATTTTGCCCATTTCGATAAATACGGCAAAACCGCAGGCCAACAGCGCCAGAGCCGTTGCGGTCGGTGACTGCCAGTGCCCTTGCGACAAAGCGATACTGATGGTGCCGATATTGGTGGAGCCAGCAATTAGCCCGACGACCAGCAGCGAAAGGATTAATGTCGGTTCAACCAACACCCCCAGCGTCAACTCGCGGCTAGCACCGATACCGGCGAAGATACTGCCGCTATCCAGACCTGCCAGTGAGAAGAAGAAGCGGAACAGCGCGAACAGATACAGCAGCGCTATCAGGTCGCCTGCCACGCCAAAGGGGGAGGCCTGCGTGAAAATGGGTAACGTCATGGCAATCAATAACATGCTGCCCAGCAGTACATAGGGCATCAACCGGAAAATAATCCCGGCATTGGCCGGTGCCACATCTTGGCGTTTCAGTAGCTTGGCTAAATCTCGATACTCTTGCAGGATGCCCGGCCCACGGCGCGAGTGCATGCGGGCTTTCACCATGCGCGAAATCCCCGCCATCAGCGGTGCCAGCGCCAGCATCACCAGCGCCTGCCCGATGGCGAAAGCAATCATAGAGAGCGCAGGCATATCAGTAGTTGGCATTGCTCGTCTCCTTAAATAGCCGCAATAATCAGCAGGGTTACCAGCGCGGCGACCACATACAGACAGTAGAGGCGGAAATCACCCTGTTGCAGCCATTGAATGCGTTGGCTGAGCCATTGGATAGAACGGATAAGCGGAGCCACTATTTTGTCATCCCAGACCGGTTCCACCCGGCCCGCACCACTGACGGAGTATTCCAGCGCGCGTTGCATCATCGGGGCGGGATCGAGTGTTTTACGCAGTCGATAGAGCGGGGCAAACATGACCCGCAGTGGCTGAGTAAAACCACCGGCCGAGACAGTCATGGCCTGCTCCCAGGCATAACCGCAAGCCCACGGGTCGCCACCATGACGAAATGCCAGACGACTGCCTCTGTAGAAACTGGCGACCAGTAAAATCACCAGCGGCAAAATCAATAAACCAAAGAAGATATATAGGGTGGACAGCATGGCCTGAGAGCGGTGTTGTGGGAATAACACCGCGCCTTGCGCTACCTGTAAAGAAGGCACCGGAGGAGCCGTTATCAAGCTGGAGGCAATGCGGCCAATCACTGGTGCGACGTGGGTGGCACCAATCCCCAAAGCCAGGCAGAGCAGCGCCAACAACAGCATGGCGGTGGTCATCGGCCAGGGGACTTCGCGCGCAAGGGCGGCTTTTTCTGTACGCGGCAGGCCGCAGAAGCTGATGCCATAAACTTTCACAAAACACATAGCCGCCAATGCACCGGTGATTGCCAGCATCACAATGGCGATTGGCCCGGCGAGGCGAATAATAAAACCGCCGTCTTTGGTCATGGTAAACAGTGATTGGTAGGTGAACCATTCACTGACAAAACCATTGAATGGCGGCAGGGCTGAAATCGCCATACATCCCACCAGAAAGGCCAGTGCGGTATAAGGCATCATTCGCGCCAGCCCGCCCATCTTTTCCATGTCTTTGGTGTGTAAGCGATAAATGACCGCACCGGCCCCGAGGAACAGCAGCCCTTTGAAAACGGCGTGGTTAAGCAGATGGTAGAGCGCGCCCAGTAAACCCAGCGCGGCGAGTACCGGCTGATGGCTGGCAATACCAATCATACCGACCCCGACCCCCATCAGGATGATGCCGATATTCTCAACCGTGTGATACGCCAGTAGCCGTTTGATGTCGTGTTCGGCTAATGCGTACAGCACGCCCAGCACGGAGGACACAGCACCAAAGCCCAACACCACCACGCCCCACCACAACTGGCTGGCACCGAGCAAATCAATGCCGACTTTGATGATACCGAAGATACCTATTTTCACCATCACACCGGACATCAGGGCAGAAGCATGGGAAGGGGCGGCAGGGTGCGCACGCGGTAACCAGCCATGCAGTGGCAGCATCCCTGCTTTGGCACCAAAACCGAAGAAAGCCAATAAGAAGATAACCGAGGCCATAATAGGTTGTGGATTAGCCTGCCGGAAGGCGGCAAACTCCAGGCTGCCGCTCAGGCGGTACAGCAGGAAGAACGCAATCATAATCAGCACGGAACCGGCGTGGGCAATCAGAAAATAGAGTAAGCCCGCGCTGATGGCATCGTCATCCTGATCGGAAATCACCAGGAAGTAAGACGCCAGCGACATCATTTCGAAGAAAATAATAAAGTAGAAAGCGTTATCCACCACCACCAACGCCACCATTGAGGCGATGAACAGGTTCATAAAGACCCCCATTCCCCACGCCCCGCGCCCTTTGTATTCCTGCACATAGGCCAGTGAATAGAGCGCGGTTATCACGACCAATAGTGAGATGACCAGTAGCATAAATGCGGCTAATGGATCAAGACGCAAGCTCAATGCCGCGAACGGGAATGGGCCGGCGGTGGTGAAGGTGATAAGCCCGCCGCCCAGCAGAGTGGGGGCCGCAGCAAACAGGCCAGCAACGCCCCCCAACAATGACGCCAGCCCGGAGGCATAAATCGCCCATGTTTCACGCCGCGCCAGCAGCAGAGAAAGCAGTGCGCCAGCCAGATAGAGCAGTAAGGAGAGCCACAATAGCTCAAGCGAATTCATCATCTTTTCTGCTCCTCGTGAGAGATAGCGGACGAGGTGTCCACGGCCATAAAGGGCAGCTCGTTGGCAAACCCACTGGCAGCGGCCAAGCGCTTGGCGTGATTTGCCTGTTCAATGCTGTGCTCATCCACCAGCATTAAGGCGTTAGTCGGGCAGACCCGCACACATTCCGGCCCCTGAGATTGGAAGCTGCATAAGTCGCATTTCACGGCAACAGTGCGTACGCCGGCATTCCAGGCAAGGAACGGATTCATGTTGGTTGGGCTGAATGGCACATCAGATAACAGGGTCATCGGAATGTATTCAGGGAAATTTTCTGGCACTGCCAAGGGTTTACTGCCAGCCGGTGTGATTGCGCCAAACGGGCAGGCGATACCGCAGAGCTTGCAGCCGATGCAGGTGGTTTCATCCAATTCGACGGCGTTATTGGTCAGGGTGATGGCATTGACCGGGCAAACCCGCGCGCACCATGCATCTTCACAGTGACGACAGAGAATCGGTGCCGTAACCGTGGCGTTACGCATAACAGTCAATCTGGGATGCTGTTGTAAACCCTTGGCTTTATGCACCTGGCTGCAAGCAGCCATGCAGGTATTACATCCAATACAAAGCCTCGGTTCCGCAATCACAAAGCGGTTCATGGCCATACCCTCCGGGACAAGACTCTGGTGACAGTCAGGCTGATAGCAATCATTTCTCAGCTCCAAAGCATATTCTGTGCCAGCACGATGACCGCCAATGCAAAAGAGTAGGGAAGCCGCGCCAGCAGGGCATTAAGCTGATCGCAGATAAAGGGCAGGAATTTAAAAGGCAGTAAAAACAGAGGGATTTCCGCAGTGAAGTATCGTCAATAGTGACGAAACCCTCACTGTCTGATGACACTTCGACAGTGATTATTCATCTCATGAATTTATATCGAACTGATTCTGATAAATAGCTATATTTTTCAATGCTTTATTTTGAATGTCGATTCCATAATATGGCCGGTATTACTGGCATCGTCTTTGCATTGATTTTGCCAGAGAAATCCATACTGGGAGAACAGTCATGCATGAGATTACCTTGTGCCAAAACGCTATTGCCATGATGGAACAGCAGGCACGGTTGCACGGCGCACAGAGAATTACCGGCGTGTGGCTGGAAACCGGTGCCTTTTCCTGTGTCGAACCACAAGCATTGGAGTTCTGTTTTGAGTTAGTGTGTCGTGGCACTTTGGCGGAGGGCTGTGTTTTGCATCTTAGCCAGCAGCAATCACAGGTGTGGTGCCATGACTGCCAGCAAGCGGTTAATTTGCTCAGCAGCAAAGTGACTCGTTGCCCGTTATGTGCGGGCAGCCACTTACGTATTGGGGCGGCTGATGATGGCGTGATAATTAAGCGGTTGGAGGTGGAATGAAGTTACTTTTCTTATACGCTGATACAGCGGGAGTCGGATTATGTGTATAGGCATTCCCGGACAAATTGTCGCATTAGATGACGTTCAACCAGGCACGGCATGGGTGGATGTCTGTGGCGTGCGCCGCTCGGTCAATATTATGCTGGTGGCAGCGGATGAGCAGGCCAGTACAGCATTAATCGGTCATTGGGTTTTGGTACATGTGGGATTCGCCATGAGTCGACTGGATGAAGATGAAGCGCTGGAGACCTTGCAGTTATTGCAAGAGATGGGGGAGGTTGAAAGTGATGTCGCGGCGTTTTTAGGGCAAAGGGAGTAGGTGGGGGCGCTTTTGATCGTTATTGACGTCAAAACAAAAGCGCATTCAAAATCATGGTGCAGGTGCAGGTGCAGGTGCAGGTTTTTTCGCTTTTTCTTCTGCCAGCCGGTGTTCCAGTTCAACCAGTTGCTCAGGGGATACGGCGGGGTAACCTTGGGCATCATCTGGTATCACGTGTACTGCCGGAATAGGGATTAATGGCCCAAGGAAACGTGGCTCGCGTTTCATAACATAGAGATCTGACAGCGCGCCAAGGCGGGCAAAGATCTCACGTACCCGAACATTGAGCATATTTTTGGGGGACGGCACTGCAAAACACTGCGCTTGAATCCCCATATGCATTGCGATAAACAACGCCCGTTCGCAATGGAAACGCTGGGTAATGATAATAAAATCATTGGTATCAAATACTTTTCGAGTACGTACAATAGAATCTAATGTGCGAAAACCAGCATAGTCCAACACGATATCAGAAGGCGCGACACCCGCTGCAATCAAGTCACGGCGCATGGTCATCGGTTCGTTATAACTTTGCAGGGCGTTATCACCGCTAAGTAGCAAGTAGCTTACTTTACCGCTGTTGTAGGCATTTAACGCGCCTTGAATTCGGTATTGATAAAACTGATTAATACCACCGGTTTTATAATACTTAGCCGTACCTAATACCACACCAACCTGCCGGTGCGGTAAGTCTTGCAGCTCATCGTAGATAAAAGGGGCTGTTTTCCAGCTAATCCAGCGATCGAGTGCAATAGCTGTCACCATCAGCAACCCTGCGATGATAATTAAGCTAATAATCAGGCGTTTCCACATTCTCTGGCCTTCGATACATTCAATTCACTGGTGATATTGCAAGGCTACTGTACCCGCCTGTGTTGCGCAATATATATCCCCTTCGTTCTTGAAGCTACCGTGTTGTTAGCTTGCCGCCTGGCTGTAACTTCAAGGACTTTGGGGTGAAAGCAGTACAGGCCGGATATTAACTAGAACGACGTTCGTTTGTAGCTACGATATTGCGGTTGCCAATAGTTGTGCTCAATGGCTTTGGCTAATGCTTCTTCAGACGTGACAATAGCGACCCCTTGCAACTGTGCGGCTTTCCCTACTTGCATAGCGATGATTTTTGATACTGCCTGAATGTCGTCGATATTGGGCAGTAGCGCCCCTTCACCACTTTCCGCCAGCGGTGAACACTGTGCCAATGCACGGCTGGCTGCCATCAGCATACCGTCGGTGACACGCTTGGCACCGGATGCCAGCACCCCCAAACCAATACCTGGGAAGATATAAGAGTTATTGCACTGTGCAATCGGATACAGTTTCTCTTTATAACTGACTGGCGAGAAGGGGCTGCCTGTTGCGACCAATGCTGCGCCATCTGTCCAGTTAATGATATCTTCAGGCCGTGCTTCTACCCGTGATGTTGGGTTCGACAATGGCATTACTATCGGGCGTGTACAGTGCTTGTGCATCTCGCGGATCAGCTCTTCGGTAAACAACCCCGGCTGGCCAGAAACGCCAATCAGCACCGTGGGTTTGGCATTACGCACCACATCCTGCAACGAGATTGAGTCGCTGGCCAGATTCCAGCTTTGCAACGCATCGCTTTTTTGCACCAGTTTACTTTGGAAATCCAACAGATTAGGCAGTTTATCCGTTAACAGGCCAAAACGGTCGACCATAAAGACACGCGCCCGAGCCTGTTCTTCACTCAGACCTTCCGAAATCATCTGCGCAATGATTTGTTCAGCAATACCACAACCGGCTGAACCTGCGCCGAGGAAGGTGACGGTTTGGTCACGCAACTGGCTGCCAGCGGCATTACTTGCCGCAATCAAACTGCCCAGAGTGACCGCTGCTGTGCCCTGAATATCATCATTGAAGCAGCATAATTCATCGCGATAGCGGTTGAGCAGTGGCGTGGCATTGTTCTGCGCAAAATCTTCAAACTGCAACAACACATTTGGCCAGCGGCGTTTGACTGCCTGAATGAATTCATCAACAAAGGCATAATATTCGTCGCCGGAAATCCGCGGGTGACGCCAGCCCATATACAGCGGGTCGTTCAGACGTTGCGGGTTGTTGGTGCCCACATCCAGTACCACTGGCAAAGTATACGCCGGACTAATACCACCGCACGCGGTATAGAGAGACAGTTTACCAATGGGAATACCCATACCGCCGATACCTTGGTCGCCAAGGCCGAGAATGCGTTCGCCGTCAGTGACCACGATAACTTTCACGTTCTGCTTGGTGGCATTTTGCAGCATGTCATCAATGTGTTCGCGGTTTGGATAAGAGATAAATAACCCGCGCGCGCGGCGATAGATATCCGAGAAGTGTTCGCAAGCCTCACCCACGGTCGGGGTATAAATAATAGGCATCATCTCGCTGAGATGGGCTTCCAGCAGGCGGTAGAATAGCGTCTCATTGGTATCTTGAATATTACGCAGATAAATATGCTTATCGTCGTCGTTTTTGAAATCCTGATATTGGCGGTAAGCCCGCTCCGCCTGTTCTTCAATGGTTTCAACCGCGTCTGGTAATAAACCGTGTAAATTGAAGTGGTCGCGCTCATCATTGGTGAACGCGCTACCCTTGTTCAATAAAGGGAATTCTAATAGGATCGGGCCAGCGTAGGGGATGTACAGGGGGCGTTTACTTTCGTATTCAAGTTCCATGAGTTTTTACTCTTATGACTGTGGGGCTGGACAGTAATTGTTACCCCCGATCCTAAAAGATAAGAAGAATATGTACAGCTTTTGTTAGTTAAATATGTCGGTTGCCCGTAAAAGTGCGAGTTAACTTGCATATTTGGTCATTGATAGTGAGAAAATGTTGTTTTTTTGCCAAGGGGTTAACGATGTAACCCCATGTTCGGTTCTATCTGTTTAAAATGTCACGCGTTCTATATCCGAACAACCCAATGCGGCCAGTGTTGCGCGGGTGGCATCCCACTGAGTTAGTTTCGGTTTATTGCCTTCAACCAGCACCGCTCGGTGGATAGAATTACCATCCTTATCGGACATATTCGCCATAATTAACGCCGCTTGCAGCGGTGGCAAGCTTGGGTTAAACGCGGCATTTTCCGCATAGCGGCCGGTATAAATAATGCCGTCGGCGGTTTCCAAAGCCACACCACTGTGGGCGTTGCTGTAAGGCGCATGGCTGTGGTTTGCACCAGCAAGTGCTGCCTGAGTCAGTTCATCAGTTTCAGCAATTTTATAGCCGTGATCGATAGGGTCCATCAGCAGGGTGGTGATAGCCAAATCTTTCGGGCCGAAAGCGTCTGGCAAATACTGCCCCAGTGTTAATGCAGGGCGGCCCGGTAGATGGATATGCAGGCCGCTTCCGCTGTTCAGCTCATTCATAAACTGGCGGCAATGACCACACGGCGTATAGTTGACCGTAATGGAGACCAAACTGGCCTCATTATTCAGCCACGCATGGGTGACGGCACATTGTTCGGCGTGGATGGTTTGTTGCAGTGGCGTACCCATGAACTCCATATTGGCACCGAAATAGAGATTGCCGCTGATACCGCGAGCAATAGCCCCGACATTAAAATCAGATACGGGTGTTAATGCACAAGCCGCTGCCAGTGGTAACAATGCAAACGCCAGCTCATCATCATCCAACCCACTGTTGCTTTTCACCGTTTTCACTTGCTCTGCTGTCAGCATGGCAGGGAAATCGTTTGCGTTCATGATAGGTTTAAGTGCTGATTGCAGTGAGGTGGACAACGTTGCCCAAGCGCCATGAAAACGTGTTTGCATAGGGTTCTCTCCAATAGTTACGGGGAACTATTTTAGGCAGCTTAGGGGTTTCTTGGTGTGATCTATATCTCGTTATATATGAAATCTATGCAAGTAAAATCTCAAATGAGATATGTATCTCAAATTTATACCCTAATCCTTACTATTCCTAACTAGATTTCCAGAGGCAGGGATGCAGCTTGCAGCGGCCTCGCTGAGCGAGGCTCATGGACGGGCCGAGTAAAGAACGCAGCCAACACATCCGCAGTTTGAAAGGTGATGACGGTATTATCCAAATAAATGTAGCAGCACCGGAAACAAGAACGGGGCTAGCAGTGAGGTGATAATCCCACAGATAACCAGCGCGAGTGAGCTGAATGCACCTTCCTGAAAATCCAGCTCGGCACAACGGGCGGTACCCAGGGCGTGCGATGCAGTCCCCATTGCCAGCCCGCGTGAGGCTTTAGTGGTGATTTTCAATATATTCAGCAAGCTGTGACCAAACACTGCACCCAAAATCCCAACAAATATAACGCACACTGCGCTGATGGCGGGTAGGCCATGAATAGATTCGGCCACCGCCATCGCAATCGGTGTGGTGACGGACTTAGGCAGCACTGAGGCGGCAATTTCAGGGGTTGCACCCATCCACAGGGCCACAGCAGTGCCGCTAACCATCGCGGTGATACTGCCGATAAAACAGATGCTAATGATTGATTTCCAGCGCGCACGAATCTGATGCAACTGCTCATACAGCGGGAAAGCCAACGCCACCACGGCCGGTTGCAGCAGATCATTAAGCATTTTGCTGCCCACAAAATAGTTGGCATAAGGCATATGCGTCACTAATAGCAATGGAATGATGACAATCATTGATATAAGCAATGGATTGAGCAACGGCATTTTCAGCCAGCGGGCTAAACGACGCGCACTGAAGAACACAATTAACGTCAGTGGCAGTGACCACCATAAGTTGCTGATCATTGGTCCTCCTCCGTACGGGTCGGAGAACCCATCACCTTGCGCTCACGATGGACATAATGCGAGCTGTAACCTACCACCAACATTACTATCAGGGTACTGACAAAGCAGGAAACCACGATCGGGCCAAATTGTGTGGTCAGTTGATCATAATATTGCATCACGCCCACACCTATTGGCACAAACAGCAACGCCATATAGCGGATCAATATATGACAGCCCGGTTTTACCCACTTGGATGGCAAGATTTGTGAGGCAAGCAGAGCAAACAGAATCAACATCCCAAGGATGCTACCGGGGATAGTGATAGGCAGCAGTAGAGCCAGCGCTTTACCGGCCCATAAGCACAGATAAATGATGGCGAAAGCCCGTAGGTACTGCCAGCAAAGTGAAGGCACATTGCGCATAGAATGGGGTCCTGAGTTACGGAATATATTCATCATACAATTAAGTTTGAATCTGTGCTACTGATCACGCCATGAATAATATCAATGGAGACATTCCGATCGCGACTACTTATTTAGGCGATAAATCATGAGGCGTTAGATCCGGCTTTCCTGCGCTTTGGCCAGTCGATAACCGCGATAAAAGAATGCCAGCCCTAAAATAGCCGCGATAATTAGCATGTAGAACATCATCTGAGGGGCCGCATAAGCTAACAGGAGGCCGCAGAGCACCGGATTCAGTGCACCGCCCAACTGACCGAGGTTCTGTACCCCATAGTAACTGCCTTTGAGATTCGCCGGAGCAATAAAATCGATAAACATATACTCGACTGGGATAACAATAATTTCACCCAATGAGAAAATTGCCATTGCTAACATCCATAACGGAATTGAATCCTGAGCTGCCATAAACCCTATCAGACCAATAATAAAGAACAGTGTCCCCATCATCAGCCAGCGCATTAAGTTCTGTTGATTCATGCGGCGGCTCAATAGATATTGCAGGGTAATGACAATCACTGCATTTACCGTCATCACTGCGCCGATAACCTGATAGGCAAATTTAGCATCAGAAACCGTAATCAGATATTGTGATAAATAGCCAGAAAACTGGCCGAACACGATGGCACTGAGCATACTGCCGAGAGTGAAGTAAATCAGCCGTTTATCCTGACGCAGGATAGTCAATGTTTGGCGGAAATCAGGAGCTGATTCAGTTTCTGAACGTTCCGTTACCGACATATCAATGTGGCTTATTCTGAATTTCAGCACGACGGCAACCAGTAACGCTAATATGCCTGAAATGATAAACGGCATTTGTGGGCCAAAACCAACCACCAGTACCCCCAGCGCCGGGCCAACCGCCCAGCCGACATTGACCAGCGTGTAGTTGGCCGAAAAAGCTTTGATGCGCTCATTGACCGGCAACCAGTCGGCAAAACAGGCTTTAATGGCAATACTATAGACTGAGTATGCCGAATGTAATAATGCCAAAATCAGGATAATCCACGCCGGATGTTCAACCCACGGCAAGGTAAGAAAGGTGGTAGAGAACAGGGTGATCGCCAGCAAAATCAACTGCTTTTTATTGAATTTATCCACCAGATAACCGCCATACAGACTGGTGAAAATACCCAATGTCAAACTCGCCCCCAACACCAGCCCAACCTTGTCTGGCGCTAGCTGAAAGTGCTCGGCCAAATAGATAGTGATAAACGGCAGCGTTACGGCTCGGCCAATGGTCAACACCAGCGAGGCAATCAGCAGGTTAGTGACACGCGATGGAAATCCTTTCATGGTATTTTCTTATTTTTAATTATGGGTAATAAGTTGTTTCTATGCGGATTATTGCCAATAAAAGGAATGACACGCACAGCATTTCGACGCGGCTCAGCCAATTACAGTAGACTATTGCAGGAGCGAAAGAGAGAGGGGGAGGAAATTTTTTTTGCAAATAGCAGATCGACCAGAATCGACCCGCCATTAATAGACTTGCCCAAAGTCATTGGCGTTGCAGTCAGGCCGCCAGCTAACCCCCTTGCGGCTTTAAGGAGAACGGGATGATTAACCTAAATATTCGATGATAGATAGCCCGCCATTATAATCGGTGCTGTAGATAATCCCTTGAGCATCAACAAACACATCACATGACTGAATAACTTGTGGGCGACCTGGTCGTTTATCCATCATTTTTTCCGGTGCCGCAGGCACCAGAGCGCCCGTTTCCTTCGGCTGATACGGGTTGCTGATATCATAGGCCCGAACCCCCGCATTCTGATAAGTGGCAAAAATCAGCGATGAACTGATAAAACTGCCCGGCCGGTTTTCATGCAGATTATGCGGGCCAAAATGTGCGCCTTTTTTTACATAATCTCGCTCGTCAGGCACGGGGAAGGTTGAGATACTCACCGGATTGCTCGGCTCACGAATATCAAATAGCCAAATATGTTTCTCGCCATCCTCTTGGTTATCCAGCACTGCTTCATCCAGCACCACCAGTAAGTCGCGATCTGGCAGAGGAAGCGCGGTGTGAGTCCCGCCACCAAAAGGGGGGTTCCAGTTACGATGACTGATCAGTTTTGGCTCAGTGCGGTCGCTGACATCTAATAGTGTCAGGCCACCATCACGCCAACTGCCGTAAGCTGTATCACCACTGACAATAGCATGGTGTAATGCATAGCGCTGACCTTCAGGCCAGCTTGCTTGCTCGCCCGCAGCGGTATGCATACCGGCTAAAGCATAACGCCCGGCAACCTGTGGTTTTTGCGGATCAGCCAAATCAATGGTCAGAAAAATATAATCACTGTAGCCGTCGAGCAGCGCAGAAACATAGGCCCAGCGCCCACCGACATACCAGATACGGTGGATACCGATGCCATCAAGTGGCAGGAAACTTATCTCACGGGGCTTGTCCGGTATCGAAATATCAAAAATACGTAAACCGGCACTCCAACTACGGCCTTCTTGCCGGGTATTGACCGTTTGGGCCACCGAGCGGGTGTAATACACTTTCTCTTCGGCAAAACGGACATCAGCAAACAAGTCACGGGCATTAATCACCAGTAGCAGGTCATCATGCGTTTGTAAGTGCACATTCCACGTATTGGGTGGCGCGGCGATGAAACCTGCCGGACGTGGGTTTTTTGCGTCTCGTACATCAATAATCGAAACGCCCTGCGACACCATATGGCCGACATAGGCAAAACCACGATGCACCATCACCTGCACGCCATCGGGCTTTCCACCCTGATCACTGTGACCAATCAGTCGCATATTGCGGCTGTATTCGGGAGTAGGTAAAAAACCTTGCGTTGCCATCTATTTCCCTCCAAAGCGATTAGCGTTACTGGCCGTTTTGGGTGGCAAGAGTGGCAAACCACGGTGAGTTGAAATCATCTGATTGGCCCCAGCCCGGAATAATCTTACTCAAACCTGTAACGTTAATCGGGCCGGGTTGGCTCGCCAGCAACGCTTGTGGAATAGCGGCAGCACGGAATTCATAACTGGCAGGGGTCTCTTCACCGGCAATTTTCTTGGCAACCAGGCGTAAGTTAACGGCACCAATCAGCTTAGGATCAACTGCAACACTAACTTTCCACGGGCTATTTGCTTCACGCATCAGTTGCAAATCCTGATTCGAGATATCAATACTGTACAATTTGATTTCGGTACGGCCATTCTCTTGTAAGGCTTTATAAGCGCCTTGAGTAAAGGCATCCCAGCTTCCCCAAATTGCATCGATTTTGCCTTTCGGGTATTTCGCCAATATGGCACCCACTTTGTTGGCGGTATCCCCCTGAACATCGGATGAAACAGCCCCGATAGATTCCAGTTCAGTAATGCCTGGATTTTGTTTCAGCAGTGCCTGATAAGCGGCCTGGCGACGTTCCATTGGTGGGAATCCGGCTACCCAGAGTTTGATAATATTCGCTTTACCGTTGAAGTCTTTGACCAATTGACCGAAGGATTCATTGGTCAGTGAGGCATCATCTTGTTGGGTGACAGTCAGACCGGGGATATCCCCTTGAATGGCGGTATCAAATACAGATACGGCAATGCCGTTCGCCGCAATGCGTTTTACCAGCTCAGTTGAGTAGGGGGCACGGCCCTGGGAAAGAATAATCCCATCGTATTTCTGGCTGATAGCCTGATTAACAAAATCTTGAAAACGTGCGTCATCACCGTTGCTCAAGAAAGTATCGACTTTGAAACCCAGTTTTTTGCCTTCTTTCAATACACCAGACAGGAATTGAGTGGTGTTATCGTCAGAACCTAAATTACGGATCACCGCAATTTTAATTTGCCCTGGATGCCTGGCAATGGCATCAGGAATAGGGGCTACCGTGGCGATGTCTGCAGCGAATGCTGGCAGTGCCATCAGCAGGTTTAGGGCCAGTAATGGGGAAGCAATTTTTTTCATCCGGAACTCCGTCATGGTGTTGATAAGTTGTGCAATATGTACAGTGCTGTCATTGTTATGGCTATCTTTGCGTCTAGACGTCTATTTCCCTGTGTAGCATCATAACCATAACTATTTTGATAAGGAATTAACTTTGTTATGAATTTTTGGATCGCGTTATATCTTTTAGTTTGGAATGCGTAAACAACAAGCAGAATGAGGGGGAGAGCCTGTATCGATAGCCGTAATAGCCATTCATTTATTATGGTTTATTTTATTATTTACTTTCATTTGAATTTTTTTTGATGATCATGGTCATTATTAATATGTTATTTCACTACGACGCGAGTGCTGATATTCTAAATAACTGGGGCTGTAGCGATAAATAAAAGAGATAGGCGAGTGCTATAAGTTTACAGTTTGTTAAATAAGGTATTAATGATGCTTAAAGGATTAAAGTCACTATGGGTAAGATTAGCAGTCTATGTAAACTTGGTACGGATAGCGCTCGAATAGCACAACTGAATTTCAACAACTTACGCGACAATACGACTTCTTTTTATGTATCACGCAGCGAATTCTTGTTTCTATTTGTCCGTTATTTGTTAGCGTTAATAATAATTATTATTTTACTGGCGGTGTTATTGCCGGATTTATTTGATGAACTACTGCTCATGTTCTTGCAGTCCTTTCCAGCGATTTTGTCACTGGTCTTACTGCTGCCTTGTTCGCAACGATTAGCCGCACAAGGATTAAGTTCTTATTTATTGATTTGCCATCTTTTCCCGCTAATCAATTACCTCCCAGCAAATAAATTAACCTTACCTTTGGTTGGCGCATTTTGTCTTTATCTACTATTTATCAACATTTATTCAGCCCGGCCACCCGAGTATCAATATCAAAAACAGCAAAAAAGAGAGTTAACAGGAGAGTATCCCTTTGGATTAACATTGGTTTGTTTCTGTCTGTTATATATAAGTTTTTTCCTCCTGTTTGAATTAGATGATGCGATTATTTTGCTGATGGCGTTATCGTGGATATTTTTCTTACTGGCTAAATGGCATTGGCCGGTTGTAGCACTGAATACATTAGGGGCTGTGGGTGTTTTTTTGTTTTTCTCTTCAGGTTTAGTGGAGTTAAAACATCATGAGAATATTATTATTGAGGCACTCATCAAGATATCACTGCTGGATAATATTTTATTCCTGATTTTCTCATTAAGTCTGTTTCTTAATATGCTGTTTTGGTTAGAGGCATGGCAACGAGGGCGGCGGCCACTGCGAGTCACGGAAGGGTAACGCTATTCATTAATAAAAAAGCCGGTCAAGGGTAACTTGACCGGCTTTTACCTCCTAACTTCCAGAGGATATTTGCCTGAAAATTATTTAACCTGCATCCCGGGTTGTGCGCCGCTATCTGGGCTGAGTAGGAAGATATCACTGCCGCCAGGCCCGGCAGCCATCACCATACCCTCTGAGATACCGAAGCGCATTTTGCGTGGTGCCAGGTTCGCGACCATCATTGTCAGGCGGCCTTCCAGCACTTTCGGATTAGGATAAGCCGAACGGATGCCGGAGAATACCTGGCGGGTTTCGCCACCAATATCCAGCGTCAGTTTCAACAATTTATCCGAACCTTCCACCAACTCTGCCTGTTGAATTAGCGCGATGCGCATATCTACTTTGGCAAAGTCATCGAAACTGATGGTTTCCTGAATTGGGTCATCGGCTAATGGGCCAGTTACCGCGACTGTTGCCGCCATATCTTCTTTAGAAGACGCAACCATTTCGTTCACCTTATCCACATCAATGCGGTTAAACAGCGCTTTGAAGGCATTGATCTGATGGCCTAACAGGGGCTGTTCAATGCCATCCCACGTCAATTCAGTATTGAGGAAAGCCTCAGTGCGTTCAGTCAGGGAAGGGAGCACCGGTTTTAGGTATGTCATCAGTACCCGGAACAGGTTGATACCCATTGAACAAATAGCTTGCAGATCGGCGTCACGGCCTTCCTCTTTCGCCACCACCCACGGAGCCTGTTCATCAACATAGCGGTTAGCCACATCGGCCAGCGCCATAATTTCACGAATCGCTTTGCTAGATTCACGGCTGGTATAAGCATCAGCAATACTAACTGCCGCATCGGTGAAGGTCTTATACAGCGCCGGGTCAGCCAACTGGTCAGCTAATTTTCCGCCGAAGCGTTTATTGATAAAACCGGCATTGCGTGAGGCCAGATTAACCACTTTATTAACGATATCGGCATTAACGCGCTGGACGAAATCCTCCAGGTTTAGGTCGATGTCATCAATCCGTGAAGAGAGCTTCGCGGCGTAGTAATAACGCAGGCAATCGGCATCCAGATGTTGCAGGTATGTGCCCGCTTTTATAAAGGTGCCACGGGATTTTGACATTTTTGCGCCGTTTACCGTCACATAACCATGAACGAAGACGTTGGTCGGTTTACGGAAGTTACTGCCTTCCAGCATCGCCGGCCAGAACAAGCTGTGGAAGTAAACAATGTCTTTACCGATGAAATGATACAGGTCGGTTTTAGAATCTTCACGCCAGAACTCATCAAAATCGATATCACCGCGCTTATCACACAGATTTTTAAATGAACCCATGTAGCCGATGGGCGCATCCAGCCAGACGTAGAAATATTTACCCGGTGCATCGGGCACTTCAAAACCGAAGTAAGGCGCATCTCGGGTGATATCCCATTGTTGCAGGCCAGATTCAAACCATTCCTGCATTTTGTTCGCGACCTGTTCTTGCAGTGCGCCGGAGCGTGTCCAGGCTTGCAACATATCGCTGAAAGCAGGTAAGTCGAAGAAGAAATGCTCAGATTCACGCATGACCGGTGTGGCACCGGAAACCGCGGATTGAGGGTTGATAAGTTCAGTTGGGCTGTAGGTTGCGCCACAGACTTCACAGTTATCACCATATTGATCCGGCGCTTTACATTTCGGGCAGGTGCCTTTAACAAAACGGTCGGGCAAGAACATGCCCTTCTCAGGATCATAGAGCTGAGAAATGGTGCGATTCTTAATATGACCGTTCGCTTTCAAACGGCTATAGATCAGGCTCGATAATTCACGGTTTTCATCACTGTGGGTCGAGTGATAGTTATCATAACTGATAGCGAAACCGGCGAAATCCTGTTGGTGCTCCTGGCTCATTTCGGCAATCATCTGCTCCGGTTCGATACCCATTTGCTGAGCTTTCAGCATAATTGGGGTGCCGTGGGCATCATCTGCACAGATAAAATGAACCTGGTTGCCGCGCATTCGCTGGAAACGAACCCAGATATCCGCCTGGATATGCTCGAGCATGTGGCCGAGATGAATAGAACCGTTAGCGTATGGTAGCGCGCACGTCACCAATATTTTTTTCGCGACTTGAGCCATAGTGGGAAATTGCTTTCTTTATGTCGATTAAAGGGGCTTTGATGTTAACCGATATACTGGCTTGTCGCTAGGGTAAGGCAATCTGTACGTTGTCTTAAGCCATAACCGGCCCATTTTGACGACGCTTTGGCATATTTGGTTATTAACCATACCGGGAATGTGGCGTGATGCTATTTTCTCGCGATTCGGGCCACACAGGTGTTATCGAGTTCTGGTACACTGGTATAGGTTAACAACGATAAATTCAAGGAGCCGGGATGAGCCAAAAATCCCCCGAGCAGACCACCCCTGACCTGCTGCAATCACAAATTTCAAAGGTTCTTACTGCCTTTAAACACCCAACCTTGCAAAAGAGCCTGAGTGCGCTGCACGCTATCCATCACTGTGCGTTATTGGATAATGTGCTGCATATCGAACTGGTGATGCCTTTTGCCTGGCGATTTGGTTTTGATGCATTGAAGGAGTCGGTCAGCGGAGAACTGCTGGCTGTGACCGGTGCCAAATCCATTGATTGGAAGCTTTCTCATAATATCACTACCTTGAAGCGAGCCAACGACCAGCCCGGTGTTAAAGGGGTGCGCAATATTCTGGCGGTTAGCTCCGGTAAGGGCGGGGTGGGGAAATCCAGTATCGCCGTGAATCTGGCGCTGGCACTGGCAGAAGAGGGCGTTAAAGTGGGTATTCTGGATGCAGATATCTACGGCCCATCCATTCCAAACATGCTGGGTACCATGAATCAGCGCCCAACCTCGCCAGATGGCAAGCATATGGCACCGATTATGGCCCACGGTATGGCCACCAACTCCATTGGTTATTTGGTCACCGATGAGAATGCTATGGTATGGCGCGGCCCGATGGCCAGTAAGGCATTGATGCAGATGTTGCAAGATACCTTATGGCCAGATTTGGATTATCTGGTCATCGATATGCCACCGGGCACCGGTGATATCCAACTGACGTTGTCGCAAAACATTCCGGTCACAGGCGCGCTGGTGGTGACCACGCCACAGGACATCGCGTTGATTGATGCCATGAAAGGTATTGTGATGTTCGAGAAGGTGCATGTGCCGGTGTTGGGTATCGTTGAAAATATGAGTATGCATATATGCAGCAACTGCGGTCATCTTGAGCCTATTTTCGGTACTGGCGGAGCTGAAAAACTGGCACAAAAATATAATTGCAAGTTGTTAGGGCAAATCCCACTGCATATTTCACTGCGCGAAGACCTTGATCGCGGCGAACCCACGGTTATCAGCCAACCAGACAGCGAATTTGCTGATATTTATCGCCAACTGGCGGCGAATGTGGCGGCAGAAATGTACTGGCAAGGTGAAGCTATCCCGACGGAAATTTCATTCCGCGCAGTGTAAGCGCCATAACCCCTGCGCCTTGAAAGACGCAGGGGTTATGACTCACTGTAATTTCTAGTACGCAGGGTATAGCGCTGGCATCAAACCCGCTAACTCCTTATAATTGCCGCGCTCGAAGCACCTTGCGTGCTTTGTCTCCCTCCACACTTCGTAATCAGGTCTTTAATTTTATGACTGACAAAGCACACCAGTGCGTCATTATCGGGATAGCCGGCGCTTCTGCCTCCGGGAAAAGTCTTATCGCCAGCACGTTATATCGTGAATTGCGCGACCAGGTAGGCGACCAACATATTGGCGTCATTCCTGAGGATGGTTATTACAAAGACCAGAGCCATTTGTCGATGGAAGAGCGGGTCAAAACCAACTATGACCACCCGAGTGCGATGGACCACAACTTATTGCTGGAACACCTGCGATCGTTGAAGACGGGTAAGTCCATTGAGCTGCCGCTTTACAGCTATACCGAGCATACCCGTAAGAAAGAAACAGTACATTTAGAACCGAAAAAGGTGATTATTCTGGAGGGGATTCTGTTATTGACGGATATTCGCCTGCGCCAGGAGATGAACTTCTCCATCTTTGTCGATACGCCTTTGGATATCTGCCTGATGCGCCGTATGAAGCGCGACGTGAATGAGCGTGGCCGTTCAATGGATTCAGTGATGGCCCAATACCAGAAAACGGTACGTCCGATGTTCCTGCAATTTATAGAACCATCCAAACAATATGCAGATATTATCGTTCCACGCGGCGGAAAGAACCGGATTGCGATCGATATTCTAAAAGCGAAAATCAGTCAGTTCTTTGAGTGACGTTATTCTGGACCTTTGCTTCTTTATATGGCAGCTTTCGTAGTATCTAAGCTGTAACATACGAATTTTGATGGGGATTTTGTAATGAGACTGTGCGATCGTGACATAGAAGCCTGGCTGGACTGCGGGAAATTAGGTATTGATCCTCGCCCACCGGTAGAACGTATCAATGGTGCCACGGTCGATGTTCGCTTAGGCAATCAATTCCGCGTTTTCAATGGTCACACGGCAGCATTTATCGATTTAAGTGGCCCGAAAGATGAAGTTAGCGCCGCGCTGGAACGGGTGATGAGCGAGGAGATCAATTTGCCAGAAGGGGAGGCGTTCTTCCTGCATCCGGGTGAATTGGCGTTGGCTGTGACACTGGAGTCGGTAACCATCCCCGATGATTTGGTCGGCTGGCTTGATGGCCGCTCCTCATTAGCTCGTCTTGGGCTAATGGTACATGTTACTGCCCACCGAATAGATCCGGGCTGGCAAGGCAGGATTGTGCTGGAGTTCTATAATTCAGGTAAGTTACCGTTGGCACTGCGCCCTGGAATGCTGATTGGTGCACTCAGCTTCGAACCGCTCTCTGGCCCGGCAGCCCGCCCTTATAATAGCCGTCAGGACGCCAAGTATCGTGGTCAACAAGGCGCTGTAGCCAGTCGTATTGATAAAGATTAGCCATTTTTCTCGCTGAGAATTCTAGCCTGTTTAGACTTTTCGCCTGTTTAGACAAGAGGATGTCATGAGACGATTACTGACGACGTTAGTTATCCTGCTGGTGGTATTGGTAGCAGGTATGAGCGCATTAGTACTGCTGGTAAATCCTAATGACTTTCGCGCCTATATGGTGAAACAGGTTGAAAAGAAAAGTGGTTACCATTTGCAGTTGGAGGGTGACCTCCGCTGGCACGTTTGGCCACAACTTAGCATTATCGCGGGCCGCACCGCATTGACGGCACCCGGTGCAAATTCACCGGTGATCAGTGCGGAAAATATGCGCCTGGATGTCAAACTTTGGCCGCTGTTATCGCATCAGCTTGATGTTAAACAGGTCATGCTGAAAGGCGCGGTCATCCGCTTAACGCCAGATAGTGAAGCCCAGCAGCAACCCGATGCCCCTGTCGCCCCGTCAGGCAGTGCTCCTATTAATGCACATAAAGCCTGGAAGCTTGATATCAATAAGGTTCAGATTGCTGATAGCCTGTTGATTTGGCAGCGGTCTGATAACGACCAAGTAAATGTTCGCGACATCAATCTTGAGCTTAAGCAAGACGCCCAGCGCCAAGTCCATGTTACCCTCGCCAGCCGCGTAAACCGCAACCAACGTGATATTGCCTTCTCACTGGTTATCGATGCGGATATGCGGCATTACCCCCAGCAGTTCAGCGCTAATATCAGCCAGTTTACCTATAAAATGGAAGGGGCTGGTATTCCTGTTGGTGGGGTTAGCGGTGAAGGGGCGTTGCAAGCCAGTTACCAAAGTGATGTCCAACAGTTATTACTCAACCAACTAAGTTTTACCGCCAATAATAATCAACTGACCGGTAGCGCAAAAGCCACTTTGGGTAAGGTGCCGGATTACATCGTCAATCTGGCTGCCGATAATCTGAATCTGGATACTATTTTCGGCTGGGAACCCAAAAATGCTTCGGCGAGCAAAGAAACAGCAAAACAGCCAGCGATAACAGCCCCCGTTATTGCTACTGCTGCTGAGGATGATGTCGGGCAGGATTTACAGGTGTTACGCGATTTCACGGCACAGGTTTCACTGACGGCGAATAAGCTAGTTTACCGTGGGATTAACGTCAGCCAACTGTATCTGCAAGTATCAAACCAACAAGGTGATATGCAGATAAGCCGCTTGACGGGCAGTGCGCTTGAGGGGGATTTCTCCCTGCCGGGCACGTTGGATGTCACTGGCAAGAAGGTGCGGGCGATGCTGAAACCCGTGATAAATCATATGGAACTGGCTCCGGTGTTGTTGGCGGCAGGCTTGCCTCAGGTGATGACCGGCAAATTTTCGATGAATGCCTCTTTGTCAGGTGAGGGGGTGAGCGTCGAGGCATTTAACCATCGTTGGAAAGGGGATGCCCAATTCAGCATGAGCAATGCGCAGTTGCAAGGGCTTAATATTCAACAACTTATCCAGCAGGCGGTCACTCGTAGCTCCAGTGATGTCAAAGGCCAGGATCGTTACGAACGCTATACCGAGGTTAAACAGTTACAAGCTGACCTGGCGCTCAATCGTGGTGCGATGAAAATTAGCAACCTGAGTGCGGATTCAGCTCTGATTGCTATCACGGGGAACGGGACACTTGATTTGCCAAAGCAATTGTGTGATATGAGCCTTGCCGTGCGGGTGATTCAGGGTTGGAGTGGGCAGGATAGCTTGGTGAAAATACTGCAAAATACCGATATTCCGCTGCGAATCTACGGCCCGTGGACCAAACTAAGCTATCAACTGGATGTTGACCAGTTGCTGCGTAACGAACTGCAACAACGCGCGAAAAAAGCACTCAGTGACTGGGCTGAGCGTAATCAGCAAAGTCGCAGTAGCAAGGACTTAAAAAAGCTGATTGATAAGTTGTAGATATAACATCGCCTCTGGTATTGCGTTTTTTTTATTTCCGGAGGCGATGGTGTCGTTTTGCCGTTGCGTTTTTGTTACTTGGTTGTTCTGGAAGTTAGTCATTGTAAAGATAGAAATCTTCTCTCTGCTCACAATCTGGTTTTTGTTTCTTAAATCCCTATGAATCATTGATAAATGTCATAAACTTGCCAATCGACTTTGGGCAGAGTGCAGAGCGATTAATGCATTTTAACTATAATAATGCTGAGGCAACACTTAGCAACACACAGCAACAGGCGAGTTCAGAGAGGGTATATGTTAGATCTATTAATTGGTGTTGTCGTGGCTGTAGGGGTAGGCCGTTACATCATTAAAGGCTATTCGGCGACGGGTGTGCTGATGGTCGGTGGTTTACTGCTTTTAATGATCAGTGCCTTAATGGGCAAAAGTGTATTACCGGCCAGCGCCACCTCAACAGGCTGGCGTGCTACCGATATCGTTGAGTACGTCAAAATCCTGCTGATGAGCCGGGGTGGTGACCTCGGCATGATGATCATGATGCTATGCGGTTTTGCGGCTTATATGACGCACATCGGTGCCAATGATGTGGTCGTGAAGATAGCCTCTAAACCACTGCAAATGATTAACTCACCTTATTTATTGATGGTTGCCGCTTATATTGTGGCCTGTTTGATGTCTTTAGCGGTATCGTCGGCGACCGGATTGGGCGTATTGTTGATGGCGACCCTGTTCCCAGTGATGGTTAACGTGGGTATCAGCCGTGGTGCGGCTGCTGCAATCTGTGCGTCTCCGGCAGCAATTATTTTGGCACCGACTTCAGGTGATGTGGTGCTGGCAGCGAAAGCCTCCGAAATGCCATTAGTAGATTTTGCCTTTAAAACCACCTTACCTATCTCTATTGCGGCTATCATTTGCATGGCTATCGCGCACTTCTTCTGGCAGCGTTATCTGGATAATAAAAGTCAGGAAAAGCATGAAATGATGGACGTGAATGAGATCACGACCAATGCGCCAAGCTTCTATGCGATTCTACCATTCACACCAATTATAGGTGTGCTGATATTCGATGGGAAATGGGGGCCAGAACTGCATATCATCACGGTATTGGTGATTTGTATGCTCATTGCCGCGCTGATTGAATTTGTGCGCAGTTTCAGTGCCAAAACGGTATTTGCTGGTCTTGAAGTCGCCTACCGAGGAATGGCTGATGCCTTTGCTACCGTGGTTATGCTGCTGGTTGCTGCTGGGGTATTCGCTCAAGGCTTGAGTACCGTTGGTTTCATCAGCGGTCTGATTGGTTTGGCTCAATCCTTTGGTACCGGAGGCATCGTGATGATGCTGGTACTGGTCACCATTACCATGCTGGCGGCCATGACCACAGGTTCAGGTAACGCACCGTTCTATGCGTTTGTTGAATTGATCCCGAAACTGGCGGTGCAGATGGGGATAAATCCAGCTTACCTGGTTATCCCGATGCTACAAGCGTCGAATCTGGGACGTACTTTATCCCCAGTTTCAGGCGTGGTGGTTGCGGTGGCTGGGATGGCGAAAATTTCACCTTTTGAAGTGGTAAAACGTACCTCAGTACCGGTTTTAGTTGGGCTGGTGGTGGTGGTGGTCGCAACTGAAATTTTGGTGCCAGTACACTTATAATCGCGCTATGCAGCCGTAAAAAGCCGGGCGGCGTAGGCTACCCGGCTTTTACTTTTCATTTCAACCGTCAATTATACTTCATAATCAGGGTCAGGCACTTTCAACGGCGTAATTTTCACCTTCAAGATACGATGACTGCTGACTTCCAGCGGTTCAAACAGATAATCACCAATCTTTAGTTGCTCACCTACCTGCGGAATTCGTTGGGTATACTCCATCAATAATCCCGCTAACGTATGATATTCACGTTTATCATCAATCGGCAGCGGCAGATAGAGCACTAAATCTTCCAGCGGCATATAGCCATTCGCTACCCAGCAGCCATCATCAGTTTGCTGAATATCATGGCGAGCATCCAGCTCTTCCCCGGCGACAGGCAAGTTGCCCGCGATAGTCTCCATAACATCAGTCAATGTAACGACCCCTTCAATAGAGCCAAATTCATCCACGACAAAGGCAAAATGGGTTTGCGCCTGACGGAATTGCTCCAACGCCATCAGCAATGAAACTTGTTCTGGAAAAATCAGTGGTTGGTGGATTAATGCGCGTAAATCGAGTTTTTCGTTCGCTAATTGCTGCTTCAATAAATCAATGACGTGAATGACACCCAGAGGTTCATCAGTTGAACTGTCTTCAGTGACCACAATTCGGGTATGCAGATTTTTCGTCAGTAACTGAGTCAGTTTCTCGGGTGGATCATTCAAATCGAGATACTCTACATCATGGCGAGAAGTCATGATGCTGCTGACCGTCCGTTGCGCCAGCCCCAATACCCGCTCAATCATCCGCCGTTCCTGCTCATTGAACACTTCCCGGCCCACACTGGTATTATCTGCAATTAAATTGGCTGTATGGTTATCCAATTCTGCTTCTTCATGTTTGCCACTGAGCATTCGCAGCACTGCTTCTGCTGTTCTCTCCCGTAATGGGCGGACGGTCGACAAGAAGCGGCGGCGGTTGAATTGTGCAAACTGATTCAGTGATTCAATAATCACCGAGAAACCGATAGCAGCGTACAGATAACCTTTCGGAATATGGTAGCCAAAGCCCTCCGCCACTAAGCTGAAGCCGATCATCAGTAAGAAACTAAGACAGAGAATGACGATGGTTGGATGCGCATTCACAAAGCGCGTCAATGGTTTACTCGCCAGCAACATCAGACCAATGGCAATACAGACAGCAGCCATCATTACAGCCAGATGATCTACCATACCGACGGCGGTAATGACCGAATCCAGCGAGAAGATGGCGTCCAACACGACTATCTGTGCGACCACCGGCCAAAAACGAGCACCTTTGCGCTGTTGACCTTGCAGGTGGTCTTTACCTTCCAACCGTTCATTAAGCTCCATAGTGGCTTTGAACAGCAGGAATATCCCACCAACCAGCATAATTAAGTCACGCGCACTGAAAGGGTGCCCGGATAGCGTAATCAGTGGGGCTGTCAATGTTGCCAGCCACGAAATACAGGCTAATAGAACAAGGCGCATCAATAACGCGCACAACAAACCGGTAACTCGGGCTTTATCTCGTTGATGGCGAGGAAGTTTTTCTGCCAAAATGGCAATAAATATCAGGTTATCAATGCCCAATACAATTTCTAGCACAACCAGCGTTGCCAGTCCTGCCCAAATAGTAGGATCTGCGATCCATTCCATATATCCCATTTCACCTTTTATTTCTACGGCTTATGCCGCTAATGTGGATGATGGCCTCATCGTTTGAAATTTTCAAATCTAAATATAATAATTGGATGATAGTGAAAATAAAAATCGTGCTAAATAGTAGCAGATAATTGATATGTAACCGATTGAAGTTGGTCTACAATAGTGCATGTGACTTTCTAAGTGGTACTCAAGACTAACAGATATTTCCTAGTTTAAGTTAATGCGTTATAATGGATAATAAAAGAAAATGACTATTTGGGTATAATTTGCTCAGTAGAGTCACGCATCTTTAACTTAGGACAGACTAAAATAACGCTGTAAATATGACCAAATAGCTATTGGTAGCTGTAAAGCCAAGGGCGGTAGCGTTGTTAAAACCAATAATTCAATTGATTATTATTTCAAATGTAATTGTTTTTATTCTCATTTGAAGCGGTGGTACTTTTTTAGTACAAAACTTTATGGTGATTAAGGATATATGATGTTACTTCCCGTGATTATGGCAGGTGGAACGGGCAGTCGCCTGTGGCCAATGTCGAGAGAGCTCTATCCAAAGCAATTTTTACGCTTGCACGGGGTAAACTCGATGTTGCAGGAGACTGTAAATCGTCTAGAGGGAATTTCTGTCAGAGAACCGGTTGTCATTTGCAACGAAGAACACCGCTTCCTGGTTGCAGAACAGTTACGACAAATTAATAAACTTTCACATAATATAATATTAGAACCTATTGGCCGTAACACCGCTCCCGCCATTGCTCTAGCCGCACTAAATGCCATATCTCAAGGCGATGATCCTATAATGTTAGTATTGGCCGCCGACCATATCATCAATAACTGTGAAGCATTCCATCAAGCCATTATTAATGCTATTCCCTTCGCTAAAAAAGACTGTTTGGTGACTTTCGGTATTGTACCTACCGGCCCTGAAACAGGTTATGGCTATATCCAGCGCGGAGAGTCGACAGTCAAAGATGCTTCGGAAGCTTTTGATGTTAAAAGGTTTGTTGAGAAGCCTAATTTAGAAACTGCTGAGCAATATATCAGCTCTGGTGAGTATTATTGGAATAGTGGCATGTTTATGTTTCGTGCCAAACGGTATATTCAGGAATTAGAGAAATTCAGACCAGATATTCTTGATGCCTGCAAAGCGGCAATGAAGGACTCCGATTCAGATAAAGATTTTATCACCATTGATAAAGACCGATTCAGTGCTTGTCCCGATGAGTCGATCGATTATGCAGTAATGGAACAAACTAATAATGCGGTAGTTGTAGCATTAGATGCAGGTTGGAGTGATGTAGGTTCTTGGTCTGCACTTTGGGACGTTAGTAATAAAGATAAATCAGGTAATGCTATTACAGGTGATACCTTCCTACATGATACACAGAATTGCTATATTAATACGGATGAAAAATTAGTGGCAGCCGTAGGGGTTGATAATTTAGTTATTGTCAGTACTAAAGATGCTGTATTGGTAGTAGATAAATCTAAAGTGCAAGATGTTAAAAAAATTGTTGAGTACTTGAAACAAACAAAACGCAGTGAATACCGCCGTCACCGTGAGACTTATCGTCCTTGGGGTCGTTGCGATATCGTGGTTAATGAACAACGTTTTAATGTGAACCGGATTACAGTTAAACCCGGCGGTGCATTCTCTATGCAGATGCATCATCACCGGGCAGAGCATTGGATTGTATTATCAGGCACGGCAAAAGTGACGATTGGCGACAAAACATTTTTAATTACTGAAAATCAATCGACATTTATCCCTATTGGTTCGCTCCATATGTTGGAAAATCCAGGTAAAATTCCACTTGAGCTTATTGAAGTCCAGTCAGGTTCTTATCTGGGCGATGACGATATTATTCGAGTCAAAGACCATTATGGCCGTTGCTGATTAAGAGGAAACAATGAATACCTTAACTTGTTTTAAAGCTTATGATATCCGTGGGCAATTAGGCTCAGAACTGAATGAAGATATCGCTTACCGTATTGGTCGCGCTTTTGGCGAATATTTAAAACCAAAAACAATTGTCGTCGGTGGTGATGTGCGCTTAACCAGTGAGCCATTGAAAATGGCGTTAGCCGAAGGGCTGATGGATGCGGGCAGTGACGTATTAGATATTGGTTTGAGTGGAACAGAAGAAATCTATTTTGCTACATTTCATTTACGTATCGACGGTGGAATAGAAGTCACTGCTAGCCATAATCCAATGAATTATAATGGTATGAAACTGGTACGTGAAGATGCTAAACCGATTAGTGGCGATACGGGGCTGCGTGATATCCAAAAGCTTGCTGAAGAAAATAACTTCGCTGCACCCGAAGCGAGCAAAAGAGGGCGCTATAAAAAGGTCTCGGTTCTTAATGAGTACGTCGATCATTTGATGGGCTATATCGATTTTAAAAACTTTACCCGGCCTTTAAAATTAGTAATAAACTCCGGTAATGGCGCAGCCGGGCATATTATTGATGAAATAGAAAAACGCTTTATTGCGGCACGACTCCCTATCGAATTTGTAAAAATTCACCATCAGCCTGATGGCAATTTCCCCAATGGTATTCCTAATCCTTTGCTGCCTGAATGTCGGGCGGATACGGCAAAAGCCATTTCTGAGGCCGGTGCTGACATGGGCATAGCATTTGACGGCGATTTTGACCGCTGCTTCTTATTTGATGAAAATGCACAGTTTATTGAAGGATATTATATCGTTGGTCTATTAGCTGAAGCTTTCTTGAAAAAAGAACCAGGAGCGAAGATTATTCATGATCCTCGCTTGACCTGGAATACGATAGATATCGTTGAGAAAGCAGGCGGCATTCCTGTTATGTCAAAAACGGGGCATGCTTTTATAAAGGAAAGAATGCGCAAAGAAGATGCAATATATGGTGGAGAAATGAGTGCTCATCATTATTTCCGAGAGTTCGCTTATTGTGATAGTGGTATGATTCCTTGGTTATTGGTTATTGAGCTTCTCTCCACTGAGTTTAAGAGTTTAGCTCAATTAGTAGAAATAAGAGTTAATCAATTCCCATGCAGCGGTGAGATTAATTATAAAATAGGGAACTCGGAAGATATAATTAGAAAAATAAAGAATTTTTATATAAATGAAAATATTAATTTAAATGAAATTGATGGCGTTAGTATGGAAATGCTTAATTGGAGATTTAATATAAGAACATCAAATACTGAATCCCTATTACGATTGAATATAGAAACACGGAATGATTTAGACTTGGTTTCTAGCTGCATCGCAAAAATTGAAATGATGATAAAGGAGTAATATATGTCATCATCAATGGTCAGAATTCTTTGGGCATATAGAGGATTTGTACTTGGTAGCGTCAAACGTGAATTCCAAGCAAAGTATAGAAATTCTTTATTAGGTGCTACATGGAACGTACTGAATCCACTATCAATGATAGTGGTATATACAGTTATTTTTTCACAAGTGATGAAAGCTAAATTGCCAGGTGTTGATAGCAGTTTTGCATACAGTATTTATCTCTGCGCAGGTATTTTAACATGGGGTCTATTTTCAGAAATTGTAACTAGGGGGCAGAATGTTTTTTTAGATAATGCAAATTTATTAAAAAAAATCAGTTTCCCCCGTCTCTGTTTGCCAGTGACGATCGTTTGCAATGCTCTCTTAAATTTCATTATCGTTTTTGGATTATTCACACTGTTTCTCATCGTTAGTGGGAATTTTCCAGGTATTGTTTATATTGGGCTTATTCCCGTTCTCAGTATATTAATCCTATTCTCCATAGGATTAGGTATTACTGTTGGTATACTAAATGTATTTTTCAGAGATGTAGGCCATTTTTTTGGAATGATTATGCAATTTTGGTTTTGGTTAACCCCAATAGTATATTCAGGCGAGATACTACCAGAAAATATTAGACGTTATTTGATATTTAATCCTCTGGCTGGTGTTGTAAAATCCTGCCAAACGATACTAGTTAAAGGTGAATGGCCTGATTGGGGTTCTTTATTTCCTGCTGCATTGTCAGGATGTATATTATGCTTGTTCGGCATGCATCTATTCCGTAAACATTCTGGTGAAATGGTGGATGAACTTTAATGCATAGTGTATATGTTGAGAAGCTTGGTAAAGCTTATAAGCAATATCCAAGTCGTTGGGGACGCCTTATTGAATGGATATATCCAAATGGCAAAAAAAGGCACAATTTAAAGTGGATATTAAAAAATGTAAATTTCACCGTTGATCCGGGTGAAGCCGTGGGAATTATCGGTGTAAACGGTGCGGGGAAGAGTACTCTACTTAAAATGATTACGGGCACAACTCAACCAACTGTAGGGACAGTTTCTGTTATTGGGCGAGTTGCGGCTATGTTGGAATTAGGTATGGGGTTCCATCCTGAGTTCACTGGAAGACAAAATGTTTATATGGCAGGGCAATTGTTAGGATTAACAATTGAAGAATTAACATATTTGATGCCGGAAATTGAATCTTTTGCTGAAATTGGGAGTTATATTGACCAACCTGTCAGGGTGTATTCGAGTGGGATGCAGGTTAGACTTGCATTCAGTGTTGCAACTATCGTTAGGCCAGCGTTACTTATCGTAGATGAGGCCATGTCTGTCGGTGATGTGTATTTTCAGCAAAAATGTATAGAAAGAATTGAAAAATTCAAAAGGGAAGGAACCAGCATATTATTCGTAACACATGATTTTTCAGCTCTTCATACAATATGTGATAAGGCAATTTTACTAGCCGATGGCGAATGTCAGTTTATTGGGCGTACAGTAGATGCAGTTGAGCTATATTATGGCTATTTAAATAAGAATAAGGCTATTGCAAGTACTGAAACCGAGATAGGACAAAAATATATAGGGATAAAAAAATTTATAAAAAAAATAAGCTTAAAGAGCGAAAGTGCGAATGTTGTTAGTTGCATAGAAAATGAAACAGAGTGTTGTTTTGAAATTGAACTACAAGGACTTCATGAATTTGACTCACCACATATTGGCTTCAGAATTCAGGATCGATTAGGGCAAGTAATATATGAAACTAATACTTTCTGCCAAAAAATAAATATGCCAAGTACTTCTAATATAAATAGAGTATATTTTAAGTTTTATAATAATCTATGTCCCGGGGAATATACATTAGCGATGGGAATAGAAGCAGGTGGTCACGGTGACGGTATGTTCAATATGGTAATAGCACTAACTGAAAGAGTAACATCTTTTCAGGTTATAGATAGGCCTACAGCGAACAAGTGGGCGGGCCTTACTAACTTAAATCCAAAAATAACTGTAGAGTAGAGACATATTAATGATTTATTATGATGTAACTGATATTATTAATCATGCAAAATTCTCAACAAGAGTAAGTGGCATTCAGCGTGTTGTTCTAGAAGGGATGAAAGGACTTCAGGGGAACTTCGCTATTTTCTTTATCAGCCCAATTACAGGGAAAACTTATACAATTAAAGGATTAGACGATATAGATATTAAAGACCTTTCTGTATTTTCCAACTTATGGGTATATGCCGATATTTTTATATCAAATGATTCAAATTCAATTGCAGTATATATAGAAAAATTTAAAGACCGTAGCAATAAATTTAAAATTGTAAATTTATTATACAAAATGGCCAGGTTATCTTCTGTCACAAAAAGAATTTCAGAGCGTCTTCTTAAATCTAAAATTAGAAAAAATATACATATTGAGAAAAGACTCATTATATCCGAACTCACTTCTTTTAAAGAAAATTCTCTTGTTGCATTATTTGGTGGTGTATGGAATTTCCAAGATAAATATGAAGAATTATTCAAGGAAAGACTACAGAAAGTAGAAAAAATATTTATGGTATACGATATGATTCCTATTGTATCACTATTTGTTCCTGATGAACTTAAGGGGATGTTCAAAAAATATATTCCATTTGTTTTGGAACATGCAAATAAAATTATTGTAAATTCAGATAGTTGTAAAAAAGATTTAATTAACTATGCCATAGAAAATGGCAATAGCATACCTGAAATTGATATTATCCATCTCTCACACAAATTACCAGTAGTTGAAACTGCTCTTAATAATGCTAACCCTTCCCTTCCTCTAAGAACTCGTAAGCTAAGTCGCGAAACTTATGCGCTTTGTGTTGGCTCAATTGAGTCAAGAAAAAATCATATTAACTTAATTTTAACATGGACTAAATTCTTCAATAGTGAAGAATATGCAAATCAGAAACTTGTAATTGTAGGGAAATGGTTATGGGATACGGCTGAGCTAAATGCCGCCTTAACTTACACCGGACATGTTAGCGGTAGTATTATTGTGATACCTGATGCAAGCGATGAAGAAATTGCAGAGTTATATAAAAATTGTCGATTTACAGTTTATCCATCTCATTATGAGGGCTGGGGGCTACCTCTGGGAGAATCATTAACAGCGGGAAAACCTTGTTTGCATTTTGATACATCTTCATTAACTGAAGCAGGTTATGGTTTAACAACAGCGGTAGAATATCTAGATTATAAAACTTTCAACCAGCAGTTTAAAGAAATAATGACTAATGACAGCTATTATGAGAAATTAGTCAAGAAAATAAATGATAATAAGCATATTCTTCGAGATTGGACTAATTTCTCCTCAGATCTTCACGAGATGTTTATAAGAAAAATATAGGTTCTATATGTGTAAAAATCTATGGATAGGAAATAACCCACCAATTGGCTTTGTCGGATTAGACCCAATCTGTATCGACGGAAGTGGTTCTCTTAATAGTATAGAGCATTTTGGAAAGTATACTGAGATTCAATTTGCGCAATTTGCAATATCATCCTTTAGAAATTGGCCTATTATCTTGGATTATATTTTCAGGTTTACAAATGGAGAATGTTTATTTGAGATAAGATTTAATTCAATAGATAAATATTTTTCAATTCCTAAATTCTATAGGCTTATATATTTATTTTCAAACGGAAGTATTAATTTCTTATCAATAAGAAACTACGAAGATAAACCCGGAGAGTACGTCATTCGATTTACAGCTACGAGACGGTCTTTTAACAATGACCCCGGCTGGAGTTTTGGTATTCTTTGGGATGGTAAAAATGAAAGTTACTTAAGGAGTTTTATTGAAAGTATAGAGTCTCAGACTGAGCATAATAATGCATATGAAATAATTGTTTGTGGTCCCGAGATTATCAATAGCTATAAGACAGAAATTAGATTTATTGAAAGTGATGATGTTAGTGAACTTTACTCAAATATCTCAAGAAAAAAGAATAAAATAATAAAGTCTGCACGTTATAACAATATTTGTATTACTCATAATAGATATGAATTAGCCAGTAATTTCATTAAGTCATTTGAATCGATTAAATATGAATATGATGTTTGTATTATTCCCCAAAAGTTAAAAAATACCGACGTCAGAGTTCCCGACTGGGTTAGCCAAGCATCAGACCAAAAATTGACATCTAACTATTTGATTGACTATGGGGAATATTCTCCATATCAATATATTCCAGGCGGATTAGTCATTTCTAAACGAGATATTCTATTGGCAAATCCTTTCAATGAGTTAGCTACTTGGGACATGGCTGAAGATATAGAGTTGTCGCAGAGACTAACAAATCTTGGATATCAGTTTAAACTGAATAAGAAAACTCATGCAAATGTTTTATCTCTTAGAAAGGAGATCCTAGATGATTTCAAAGTGGCAAACATTGATAGATTCTACGAAAACATTGACTTATTCAGTATCGAAAATAGAGTCACTGAAGGTAAGAATTTAAAAAAATATTTTTTCCTAGCTGTTAACTTATTTAAAAATGATCCAAAATTACTATTAAAAGTAATATTGAAGCGAATGGGATTTAGAAATGAAAGTGAATGATATTATTATCGATATAGGTGCTAATTATGGAGGTTTTTCTTTAGAAATTGCCAAGAGAAACCCGAACAAGATAGTCTATGCTATTGAAGCTGAGCTGTCTTTAGCCCAAATATTGGAGTCTGAGGCAAGTAAGAAAAAACTTAATAATCATATAGTAGAAAATATTGCTATCAGTGATACTGAAGGCATTGCTGATTTTTTTATATCGGAACTTGGTGACCATGGCACCTCCAGTTTATTGAAGTTTTCGAAAGAAAATATTATTAATGATGAATATTGGGCTGGAAGACAGGATCTTCAACATACGAAGAAGACTACAGTTCATACAAAACGTTTAGATAGCTTTCTAGATACCATTATATTCAATGAAATTGACTTTATTAAGATTGATATACAAGGTTTTGATTTAATCGCCTTAAAATCAGCAGGTAAATATTTATCTAGGATAAAAGCAGGTATGCTTGAGATGCCTGCTATTTGTGAAAAGTCTTTATATGAAGATAACTATGATGACTTGAGAGTTGCACTAAATTATCTGCATGATAATAATTTCATTGTATATGCTATTAAACCAAATGATGAGGCATCGAATGAATTTAATATATTCTTTTTTCGTAATGGAGAGAGTAAAGAAAAAATAGAATGTGATTTAAATATTAAGAATTTTTTATACTATGATGGTAAAAACTATTGGCATGCACCTTCTCATAAACTTGAAAACCCAGAGCAACACATTATTAACCTTAACATGACCCTCGAGCAAGAAAAGAAGAAGTATGATGATTTAAAATGTCAATTTAATAAAGAAAAAGAAAATAATAACAAATTAAATGAAAAGCTAAATAATATTAAAAGTTCATTTTTATTAAAAGTTCTATCTAAATTAGGTTTTTTTAAAAATATCTGAGGTTATCATGCTAAATATAGTTATTCCGATGGCAGGTGCTGGTAGTCGTTTTGCAAATGCAGGATTTGTAGATCCGAAGCCTTTAATTTCTGTAAATGGTATCCCTATGATACAGTTAGTAATTAAAAATCTAACTCCCAAGGAAAAGCATAGATTTATTTTCATTGTTCAATCCGAACATGAGAGAAAGTATAGCCTTAGAGAAAAATTATCTGAATGGGCACCTAATTGTATTGTTATTGAAACTAATGGCGTCACTGAGGGGGCTGCTTGTACGGTTCTTTTGGCAAAGAATTATATTAATAATGATGATTCTCTGATGATTGCGAATAGTGATCAATATATTGATTGCAACATTAACTCTTATTTACATGAGCTTGAAAAAGAAGCTATAACTGGACTTATTATGACGATGAAAGCAAATGATCCAAAATGGTCATTTGTCGGTGTTGATAATAATAACAAAGTAACCAAAGTAGTTGAAAAAGAAGTTATATCTGATGAGGCAACAGTAGGCATATATAACTTTAAGCGCGGTTTTGATTTTGTTGCTTCAGCAGAAAGTATGATTTTAGCTAATGAACGTGTTAACAATGAGTTTTACGTAGCACCTGCGTATAATTATTTAATAGAGTTAGGTCATGATATAGGAATATATAATGTTGGTTCAGAAGCTAATGGTATGTATGGTTTGGGAACCCCGGCTGATTTAGATATTTTTTTAAAGTTGCCAGTTTCACTCAAAGCAATAAAAGGACTATAACATGAGAATTATAAGCCATAGAGGCTATTGGCGTAATTCGGCTGAAAAAAATTCGATAATTGCTTTCGAACGCTCTTTCGATCTTGGCTATGGCATAGAGACAGATATTAGAGATTTAAATAGGACCTTAGTAATATCACATGATATGCCCTCTGGTGATGAATTAACGTTAAAAGAATTAATTAAAATTATGGGAGGCCGTAATCTTCCATTGGCTTTAAACATTAAATCTGACGGACTCGTTGACCAAATAAGTCAAATCATCAAAGAAGAGAAATTATCAAATTCATTTGTATTCGATATGTCGGTACCAGATCAATTCTCTTATATTAATGATGGTAATCTGTCTGTTTTTACTCGAATGAGTGAATATGAAAAAAAACCAGCATTTTATAAAAAAAGCGAAGGGGTATGGTTAGATGCATTTCATAGTACTTGGTATAATATGGAACTAATTTCTAATCTACTTAAAGATAATAAGCAGGTTTGCATTGTATCTCCAGAGTTACATAAGCGTGATGATTATAAAATTCTTTGGAGTGAACTTAACGCATCCGGAATTTCGAAAAGTGACCGTGTTATTTTATGTACTGATTTTCCAGAAGAAGCGACACACATCTTCAAGGAGGATATATGATCAAGGCAATTATTTTTGATATGGATGGTGTTCTTATTGAAGCAAAAGAATGGCATTATGAGGCGTTGAATCAATCATTAAATCTATTCGGTTTCAATATTGAACGTTATGATCATCTGACTAAATTTGACGGTTTACCGACAAAAGATAAACTAAAAATACTCAGTGCTGAGTATTCATTACCTGTGGAATTGCACTCTTTCATTAATGAAATGAAGCAGCAATATACGATGGAAATAGTACACACCAAATGTAAACCTTCATTTATTCATGAATATGCACTTTCACAACTAAAGCAGCAAGGTTATAAACTAGGTGTTGCATCTAATTCAGTTAGAGATAGTGTCATTACTATGATGGAGAAGGCCTCGCTAACAAGCTATCTTGATATTATTCTTTCTAATCAGGATGTTAAAAACGGAAAGCCTAATTCGGAAATATATGATAAAGCTATTGCAATGCTTGGTTTTTCTCCTAAAGAATGTGTCATCGTTGAAGATAATGAAAATGGAATTAAAGCCGCACAGGCTTCTGGGGCACATGTTTTAGTGGTTAATGATGTAACTGATGTCAATTATACAAATATTAAAGGATTCATTGACCGTTTAAATAAAGGAAATGAACTGTGAATATACTGATCCTTGCTGCTGGAGATAACTATATTGATCCAGATGATAAAAATTATCCATTGTGTCTCTCAGAAATAAATGGAATTCCATTAATTCAGAGAGTCACCGAGCAAATTTCATTCAATGACGGAGGGAACGTTTATTTATTTCAAGATAAGTATATTAAAAAATACCATCTGGATGATATAGTGAGATTAATCTCTGATAAAAAATCTAAAGTTTTCCCTGTGCCTGATAATACCGCTGGTGCTGCATGTACAGCATTATTAGGAACAGTTAGCCTACCCCAATCAGAGCCTCTGCTTATTATTAGTGGAAATCAGTTTATCGATATAGATATCAAGGTTTTTGTCGATGAAATGAATAAAAATAATTACGATGCAGGTACCATTATTTTTGATTCTATACACCCGCGGTACTCTTACGTAATACTAAATGATGAAAAACTTGTTATTGAAGCATCGGAAAAAAAACCAATAAGCAAGAATGCCACTGCCGGCACTTATTGGTTCAAGAGAACATCAGATTTCATTGATGCTGTTAAGGATATGATTCGAAAAGATGCAAAAGTTGATGGGAGTTTCTACATATGCCCATCCTTTAACGAATTAGTATTAAAAGGATTACGTATTGGTGTTGTTAGGATAAACCCTGAACAATATCACCCATTTAAATCAATTAGACAAATCGAGATGACATAGCCAGGCGGTTAGATGGAAATCCACAATATCAATGATATGGTAGGCGGTTGGTTCGTAGGAGCTTTTTCACCAAGTGTATTTCACACCGAGGGTTGTGAAATTGCAGTAAAACGATATAAAAAAGGAGCCTGCGAAGACGAACATTTTCATAAAATTGCCACTGAGATAACTTGTGTTATAAGTGGCAAGATCATGATGTGCGGTCAGGAATGGACAGAAGGAGATATAATTGTATTATCGCCTGGAGAAAGTACGAATTTTCAAGCTCTAACGGATGCTGTCAATGTTGTAGTCAAACTTCCTGGAGCATTGGATGATAAGTATTTTTTGACTAAATAAATTCTTTCGAAAACTATTACGATGTAGAAATTTATTCAAATCTATCAAGGTGTGTGATTTATATAGATAATCACATCTTCCAAATATGTAGGCATAGACTAATAATGAAAACTGCAGTAATTACTGGTATTACAGGACAAGATGGTGCATATCTGGCTGAATTATTACTTGAGAAAGGCTATAAAGTTTATGGGACCTACCGCCGTACAAGTTCTGTTAACTTTTGGCGTATCGAAGAGTTAGGCATTGATAAACATCCTAATTTGCATTTGGTTGAATATGATCTTACCGATCTCTCTGCCAGCATTCGCTTGTTACAAACTACGCAAGCTACTGAAGTGTATAATCTGGCGGCGCAAAGTTTTGTCGGTGTTTCTTTTGACCAACCAGCAACAACGGCGGAAATTACCGGTATTGGTCCACTGCACTTACTAGAAGCTATTCGTATTGTTAACACTAAAATTCGTTTTTACCAAGCTTCTACCTCTGAAATGTTTGGTAAAGTCCAGGCTATACCACAAGTTGAGGACACACCGTTCTACCCACGTAGCCCTTATGGTGTCGCTAAATTGTACGCGCACTGGATGACAATCAACTATCGTGAAAGTTACGGTATTTTTGGTTGCAGCGGCATTCTGTTTAATCATGAGTCGCCACTGCGCGGCCGTGAATTTGTGACTCGTAAAATTACTGACTCAGTTGCAAAAATTAAATTAGGCAAACTGGATATTCTCGAATTAGGGAATATGGATGCTAAACGTGACTGGGGTTTTGCCAAGGAATATGTAGAAGGTATGTGGCGTATGCTGCAAGCAGATGTCCCTGATACTTTTGTTTTGGCTACTAACCGTACAGAAACGGTACGTGATTTTGTTTCCATGGCTTTCAAGGCTGCTGGTTTTAATTTGCGCTTTGAAGGCAAGGATGAGAATGAAATTGGGATTGATGTCGCCACAGGGAAAACTTTAGTTAAAGTTAATCCTAAGTTCTACCGCCCGGCAGAAGTTGAACTGCTAATTGGTAACCCGCAAAAAGCTAAAGATGTGCTGGGCTGGGAGCCAAAAACAACTTTAGAAGAACTTTGCCTGATGATGGTTGAAGAAGATCTTCGCCGTAATCAACAAGGTTTCTCATTCTGATGGTAATGAATGGCAAGCGTGCCTTGATCACCGGTATTCAAGGATTTACGGGCCATTACATGGCAGCGGAGTTATCTGCTGCCGGTTACCGGGTATTTGGTTTAGGCTCACAGCCATCAAATGAGCCAGATTATTATCAAGTAGATTTGCTCGATGCCAACGGGCTTATTTCTGTCGTTGAGCAGGTGAGACCACATCTTGTTATTCACCTCGCTGCAATTGCATTTGTCGGTCACGGTGATCCTGCCGCTTTTTATGATGTCAACGTTGTTGGCACCAGGAATTTATTAGTCGCGTTGAGTCAGGTTGCCGATACTGTAGACGCAGTTTTACTTGCCAGTAGTGCTAATGTTTATGGTAATACACAAGCTGGCATGTTGAGTGAAACCGCTGTAGTAAACCCTGCAAATGATTACGCTGTCAGCAAGTTAGCCATGGAGTATATGGCTAAGTTATGGTCTGAAAAATTGCCCATTATCATTGTTCGTCCTTTTAACTATACCGGTGTTGGGCAATCAGATAATTTCTTACTCCCTAAAATAGTTTCTCACTTCAAACGTAAAGCTGATGAAATAGAGTTAGGGAATTTAGATGTATGGCGCGATTTTACGGATGTTAGAGCATTAGCAAAAGCATATTTAGGCCTACTAATAACTAAACCCATTGGCGAGATTGTTAACGTCTGTTCTGGTAGAACCTATTCATTACGTGAAGTCATTAGCCTATGCGAAGAAATAACTTCACATAGGCTATCTATTCATGTTAATCCAGCCTTTGTTCGTGCGAATGAAGTAAAAACGTTATGTGGTGACTCGAGAAAATTGCAAAGTATTGTTAATGGCTGGAATACACCGCCATTAGAACAAACACTGCGCTGGATGCTGGAAAATAAATAATGAGAGTGGTTTTTTCTACTGACTCTATTAAATACCCACTGACGGGTATTGGTCGCTATACCTATGAGTTAGCACGACAGTTGCAAAGCAGTGATGATATCTCAGAACTCTTGTTTTTGCAGGGTAGAAAAATATCTCGTGATTTACCTACTGTTAAGGCTGAGTCGAATGCTGCTTCAGGGTTGAAAAATGCGGTTAAAAACAATGCAATTGCGAGTGAGCTGCATCGACTTTTAGTTCCGTGGCTAAAAAGTTTGGCATTAGGGCCGTATAAGAATTTTATTTATCATAGCCCTAATTTTTTTTTACCGCCACGAGTTGATAATGCTGTTGCAACTTTCCATGATCTCTCGATTTTTAAATGGCCCCAATGTCACCCTATAAATCGTGTGCGATACATGCAAAAAGAGTTATTACTCACCTTAAAAAGGGCGAAAGTCTTAATTACCGATTCTGAGTTTACCCGCACTGAACTTGCTGATTATTTTAATTATCCTATAGAACAAATAGTTTCAGCCCCACTAGCTAGTAGTGATGAGTTTTATCCGCGCGAGTATACATCTCTACAAAGTTTAATGACGCGATTGGGCTTGGTGGCGGGGCAGTACGCATTATTTACTGGTACTATTGAACCAAGAAAAAATATTTCAACCTTGCTTGATGCTTATGAGAGAATGCCTTTAGAGCTTCGAACTCGATTTCCATTAGTAATTTGTGGTTTTTCTGGTTGGAATAGCGAGTCCTTGCATCGTCGTTTTGAAAAAGCTGCTCAGCAAGGTTGGCTATTATACCTTGGCTATTTAAGCTCTAATGATCTTCCTTTGCTTTTCTCTGGTGCTAGGACGTTTTTATTTCCTTCGCTGTATGAGGGGTTTGGCTTGCCGGTTCTTGAGGCTATGGCGTCAGGTGTTCCTGTTGTCTGCTCAAATGCTGCTTCATTACCTGAGGTTTTAGGTGAGTCGGGTTTGATGTGTGAGGCTTTGGATGTTGAGGGATTGACTACTGCTATCATTAAAAGCCTGGAAGATGAAGATTGGCGGACCACCGCAATAGCAGCTGGTCTCGTCAGGGCTAATACCTTCTCCTGGAAGCGATGTGCTCAGGCAACAATTAAAGCCTATAAGCAGGTGTAATAATATAATGCTAAAAGTACTGCATTTTTATAAAACATATTATCCAGATTCTTTCGGCGGTGTTGAGCAAGTTATTTTTCAATTATGTGAAGGTGGGGGAAGTCGTGATATTGACTCGACAGTACTTTCTTTAAGTAAACGTGGCAGTATTATAAATAAAAAAATAGGATCACATACAGTATACTGTTCACCAGTGAATTTTGAAGCAGCGTCAACACCATTTTCATTTCAAGCGCTTAAAGATTTTAAAGAACTGGCTAATCAGGCGGATGTAATCCACTACCATTTCCCATTTCCTTTTATGGATATGGTTCACTTTCTATCTGGTATTAATAAGCCTACAGTTGTTAGTTATCATTCGGATATTGTTAAGCAAAAAAATATTTTAAGAATATATGCACCGTTAATGAATCGATTTCTTGGTAGTGTTTCGCGGATTGTTGCTGCATCGCCAAATTATGTTGCTACTAGTATAACTTTAAAAAAATTCGCTCATAAAGTGAGTGTTATTCCTTATGGTCTTGATGAGAACTCTTATCCGACGCCAACATTAGAACGTCTGGAGTTATGGAAAAATAAATTTGGTTTGCGTTTTTTCCTGTTTGTGGGTGCCTTTCGTTATTATAAAGGCCTGCATATTCTTATCAAGGCAGCTCAAAACTCAACTTACCCGATTGTTATTGTTGGGGCTGGGCCTATCGAGTCGGAACTGAAAAAACAGGTAGAAGAGTTAAAAATTGAGAATATCCATTTTCTTGGCGCTGTATCCGATGAAGATAAAGCAGCACTTTTGACTCTCTGTTATGCAGTAGTTTTCCCATCTCATTTACGTTCTGAGGCTTTCGGCATCACTTTATTAGAAGGCGCTATGTATGGTAAGCCTCTAATCTCAAGTGAAATCGGAACAGGAACAACATTTATAAATGTTGATCAACAGACTGGAATAGTTGTTCCTCCATCGGATCCTGCTGCATTGAGAATTGCTATGGATAAATTATGGGATAATGTTGAGCTGTCAGAAAAATTTGGTCACAATGCTAGAAGTCGTTATTTAGACAATTTCACCTCTGACAAAATGGTTTCAAGCTATATTGATTTATATAATGAAATTATTGACAACTAATTGTTAATTTTAGCACTCATACTATTGTATAAAATTTATTTTTATTAATAGCCTGACATTCATTCAACTTCCTGTTCATGACACTGGATGAAATATTTGCTGATATTTTAAGAATGTTATCAGGAACATTCTGATGTAAACTTTTACCTAGATAAATGAATAATGAACAACTCGAGCTTATTTTTTCTTAATCCACAGAATTAATCTAACCAGATTTAGCTGTTTAAAGTTGAAGAGGTCATAGCAATGAAGTCTTTGAAAGCAGTCATTCCGGTTGCCGGGCTTGGCACTCGGATGTTACCAGCGACTAAAGCAATTCCGAAGGAAATGCTGCCAGTAGTTGATAAACCCCTGATTCAATATATCGTGGATGAATGTGTTGCTGCCGGGGTCAAAGAGATCGTGTTGGTGAGTCACTCTTCCAAGAATGCAATAGAAAACCATTTTGATACATCGTTTGAACTTGAAGCGGCCTTGGAATCTCGGGTTAAGCGGCAGTTATTAAAAGAGATTAAGAATATTTGCCCGCCAGATGTCACTATCATGCAAGTGCGTCAAGGTCACGCCAAAGGGCTAGGACATGCGGTACTGTGTGCTCAACCGATGGTGGGTGATAATCCCTTTATTGTATTGCTGCCAGATGTGTTACTCGATGATTCAACGGCTGATTTGTCGAAAGAGAACCTTGCCAGCATGATCAAACGTTTTGAAGAAACCGGGCGTAGCCAGATCATGGTGGAACCGGTGCCTCAAGCAGATGTGTCCAAATACGGTATTGCTGATTGCGGCCATGTCGATTTAGCGCCGGGTGAAAGTACCCTTATGACTGCGGTGGTAGAGAAGCCTTCTGTGGCTGATGCGCCGTCTAATTTGGCTGTAGTGGGCCGCTATGTTTTGTCCAAAGATATTTGGCCGCTGCTGAAGAAAACTCCGCGCGGTGCTGGTGATGAAATTCAACTGACTGATGCTATCGCGATGTTAATGGAACAAGAGCCGGTTGAAGCTTTCCATATGACGGGTAAATCTCACGATTGTGGCGATAAATTAGGCTATATGAAAGCCTTTGTGACTTATGGTGTTCGTCATAATACCGAAGGTGAAAAATTTACTGCCTGGCTGAAAAAACAAATCAATTAACATTGGTTTAGCAGCTAAAAATAGAATAATTCTAAATTCGAAAGAGAAATCAGTAGGTTAATTATGACCAAATTGAAAGCAGTGATCCCTGTAGCCGGTTTAGGTATGAGAATGCTGCCAGCGACGAAAGCCATTCCGAAAGAAATGCTGCCAATTGTTGATAAGCCATTAATCCAATATGTGGTTAACGAATGTGTTGCTGCTGGTATCAAAGAAATCATTTTGATAACTCATTCATCAAAGAATGCGGTAGAAAACCATTTCGATACCTCTTATGAACTGGAAGCTATGTTGGAGGCGCGAGTTAAGCGCCAGCTATTGGATGAAGTGCAATCTATCTGCCCTCCGGGTGTAACGATTATGCATATTCGCCAAGGGCATGCTGAAGGATTGGGTCATGCTGTGCTATGTGCCAAGCCACTGGTGGGCAATGAGCCATTCGCGGTGTTGCTGCCGGATGTATTGATTGATGATGCCAAATCAGATCTGACTAAGGATAATTTGGCTCAATTGGTTAAACGCTTTGATGAAACCGGTGTCAGTCAGGTATTGGTACACTCGGTCGAGCCAGAGGCATTATCTAATTACTCGGTGATTTCTTGCGAAAAATCCGATTTGGCACCGGGTGAAAGTAGCCGTATTAAAGCCATGGTCGAGAAACCACAAAGTCCAGTTGACGTACAGTCAAACCTGTCTGCCGTTGGGCGCTATGTTCTGTCTGCTGATATTTGGCCACTGTTGGAACAAACCAAGCCAGGTGCCTGGGGCCGAATTCAACTGACTGACGCCATTGATGCATTGACGGAGAATGCGCCAGTGGATGCTGTAGCCTTGACCGGGCAATCCTATAACTGCGGTGAGAAACTCGGTTATATGCAGGCATATGTCGCTTATGGCCTGCGTCATCCGCAGCAAGGTGCAGAGTTTAAAGCCTGGCTGAAAGAATTTATGTCCTAACCAACGGTTAGATAAATGAAAAGCAATCCATGTGGTTGCTTTTTTTTTGTATAAATTGGCACGATAAATAAATCAGGTTGGCCGTTATCTCTGATAAAGCAAACGTGTGCGAACAGCAACTGGTCAGTTGTGCTATCTATCGCACCAATCACTACCCAGCTGACATAATCCTGAGTTAACATGTTTCCCACAGCAAAAACCTGTTGGCCTCAAGGCCGGTAACAGGTGTCATCTCTCAGACAGGAGTTTTTTAATGTCCAAACAACAGATTGGCGTTGTCGGTATGGCGGTGATGGGCCGTAACCTGGCGCTCAACATCGAAAGCCGTGGCTATTCCGTTTCTATCTTTAACCGTTCATCAGATAAAACCGACGAAGTCGTGGCCGAAAATCCAGGTAAAAATCTGGTGCCGAGTTATACCGCGGAAGAATTTGTTGATTCACTGGAAAAACCGCGTCGTATCCTGCTGATGGTGAAAGCGGGTGAAGCCACTGATAAGACTATCGCTTCACTAACGCCACACTTGGATATTGGTGACATTCTGATTGATGGTGGTAATACTTATTACAAAGACACCATTCGCCGTAACCGCGAACTTTCTGCGCAAGGCTTCAACTTTATCGGTACGGGTGTTTCCGGTGGCGAAGAGGGTGCATTGAAAGGCCCATCCATCATGCCTGGTGGGCAGAAAGAAGCCTACGAGCTGGTAGCCCCCATTCTTGAAAAAATTGCTGCCCGCGCTGATGATGGCGATGCTTGTGTTGCTTATATCGGTGCAGATGGTGCTGGCCATTACGTTAAAATGGTTCACAACGGCATCGAATACGGCGACATGCAGTTGATCGCAGAAGCGTACTCTCTGTTGAAACAGTCTTTGGGCTTGAGCAACGAAGAACTAGCAAGCACCTTTGCTGAGTGGAACAAAGGCGAGCTGAATAGCTACCTAATTGATATCACTAAAGATATCTTCACCAAAAAAGACGAAGCCGGTAAATATCTGGTTGACGTTATTTTGGATGAAGCCGCGAACAAAGGTACCGGTAAATGGACTAGCCAAAGTTCTCTGGACTTAGGCGAGCCATTAACATTGATCACTGAATCTGTGTTTGCCCGCTATTTGTCTTCTCTGAAAGATCAACGCGTTGCAGCCTCTAAAGTGTTAACTGGCCCTACAGTGAAACCTTTCGAGGGTGATAAAGCTGAATTTATCGAGAAAATCCGTCGTGCATTGTACTTGGGTAAAATCGTGTCCTATGCGCAAGGTTTCTCTCAGTTGAAAGCCGCTTCTGAAGAAAATAACTGGGATCTGCATTACGGTGAAATCGCTAAGATTTTCCGTGCTGGTTGCATCATCCGCGCTCAGTTCCTGCAAAAAATTACAGATGCGTATGCCGAAAATGCTGATATTGCGAACCTGCTGTTAGCACCTTACTTCAAGCAAATCGCTGATGAATACCAACAAGCATTGCGTGATGTGGTGTCTTACGCTGTTCAAAACGGTATCCCAACACCGACGTTCTCTGCGGCGATTAACTACTACGATAGCTACCGTTCAGCCGTGCTGCCAGCCAACCTGATTCAGGCGCAGCGCGATTATTTTGGTGCGCATACTTACAAACGTACTGATAAAGAAGGTGTGTTCCATACCGAGTGGATGGAATAATCCATTTAACGGATTACGCTTTGTCTTGATTTTTTGGCAAAGATGATTCGATGACTTAAAACAGGTGGAATGCTCAGAAGAGTAAAGCGTCCGCGCCAGGACGGCGCGGCTCGAGCCTCCAGGGACGGAGTAATGGCGTCTTTACGATCTGAGTGTTTCTCCTGTCTTACTGCGGGCAATTAAAACTTCAGTATTTGATATTTGCCTTAATAAAAACGCCCTCGATGCTGAGTTGAGGGCGTTTTTTGCTGATAAGAAAGGCAATCAGGTAATTACTTCTCGTGACGTTCGCGCAGGCGACCTATCACTTTACTCAGATCCAAGTCCTGATCCTGCAATAACACCAGCAAGTGATACATCAGATCTGATGCTTCATTTGTTAGCTCTTCGCGGTCATTCACTGTCGCGGCGAGGGCAGTTTCTACCCCTTCTTCGCCCACTTTCTGCGCGATACGTTTAGTCCCGCTGGCATACAGTTTTGCAGTATAAGAACTGGCTGGATCTGCTGATTTACGTGAGGCTAATAACTGTTCTAGTTGATACAAGAAGCCCCAGTCGCTGGCAGCCGGTGCAAAGCAACTATTATTGCCTAAATGACAGGTTGGGCCGATAGGATTGACCAGAATCAGCAGAGTATCATTGTCGCAGTCTGGGTAGATATTAACGACATTGAGGAAATGGCCAGAGCTTTCGCCTTTGGTCCATAAACGCTGTTTAGTGCGAGAGAAAAAAGTGACTTTGCCGGTTTCTTCTGTCACTGCCAGCGCTTCTTTGTTCATGTACCCCATCATCAGAACTTCACCCGATACGGCATGTTGAACGATGGCTGGCATCAGATTGTCGACTTTTTCCCAATCCAGTTGGTTAATTTGTTGTTCGCTTAACACACTCTTATCTCCACGCCTTGTTCAGACAAATACTTTTTCAATTCGCCGATATTAATGATTTGCTTATGGAACACAGAGGCGGCTAGTGCGCCATCGACATCCGCATCTCGGAATGCTTCCAGGAAGTGCTCTGGTGTTCCGGCACCGCCAGAGGCGATAAGCGGAACATGGCAGATGGCGCGCATCTGTTTCAATTGGCGCAAATCATAGCCGTTACGCACGCCATCTTGATTCATCATATTTAGCACAATCTCACCGGCTCCGCGTAACTGGACTTCTTTTATCCAATCTTCGGTCTGCCAGGTGGTGGCTTTGGTCCGTTTTTCATCGCCGGTAAATTGATAAACCTGATAACTGTCACTTTCCTCGTCATACCAGGTATCAATACCCACCACGATGCATTGTACGCCATAGCGGTCAGCCAGGCGGGTAATTAACGTCGGATCAGCCAGTGCGGGTGAGTTGACAGAGATTTTGTCTGCTCCGAAAGTTAGGATTTGACCGGCATCTTCCACACTCTTAATGCCACCTGCGACGCAAAACGGAATATCAATCACTTCCGCAACTCGTGATACCCAACTTTTATCAACAACCCGTCCATCAGAGGAGGCAGTGATATCGTAAAATACCAGCTCATCAGCGCCTTCCTGTGCGTAGCGCTGTGCCAACGGCACGATATCACCAATGATTTCATGATTGCGGAACTGGACGCCTTTAACCACTTGGCCGTCTTTTACATCCAGACAAGGAATTAACCGTTTTGCCAGCATGCAATCGCCTCCTTCACGTTAAATTTGCCGTCCAAGAGTGCACGGCCGACAATCACACCTTGCACACCGCTGCTGCGCAAACGGGCAATATCATCCAGACAACCAATGCCGCCAGAGGCCTGGAATGCCACTTGTGGGTAGCGCTGGCACACTTCCTGATACAGCTCGACATTCGAGCCACTCAAGGTACCATCACGGGAGATATCCGTGCATAGCACATGCTTTAGGCCGAAAGGCAGATATTGTTCGACAATCTGCTCCAGTGTGGTGTTGGAGTTTTCCTGCCAGCCACTGATCGCCACTTCTTTGCGGCCCGCATCATTAATGCGCACATCCAGCGCTAATACAATGGCTTCAGCACCGTAGCGCTCAAACCATTGTTGCACCATTTCCGGCTGTTTAACGGCGGTTGAGCCAACGACAACTCGTGTTGCGCCAGCTTCCAGCAGTGCGACAACATCTTGCTCATTACGGATGCCACCGCCAACTTGCACCGGGACATCAACACCGGCCAGTAGCTCACGCAATAGCGGGATCTGGCGGGCGGCGGGATCTTTAGCGCCGGTCAAATCGACCAGATGTAATACTTGAGCACCTTGCTGCTGATAATCCTGCAAGCGCGGCAAAGGGTGATTGCCATAATCGCGCTGTTGGCCGTAATCGCCCTGATGCAAACGCACCACTTTGCCTTCGATCAAATCCAAAGCGGGAATAATCATGGTGCTTACATCTCCAGAAAGTTTTTCAGCAATTGGGCTCCAGCCGCTCCGGAGCGTTCCGGATGAAACTGCACGCCAAAGAAGTTGTCTTTTTCGACTGCGGCGGTAAACGGCTCGCCGTAATTGGCTTGGGCGATAGTATTTGGGCATATTGGCATTGCATATCCGTGCACAAAGTAGAAATAAGTTCCGTCTGGGATAGCACGGAACAGATGATTGCCCGCCTGAGGCGTAATCTGATTCCAACCCATATGCGGCAGTGGCAAACCAAAGTCCATCATCTGTTTTACCGGCGTATCAATAATACCAAGCGTTTCAATACCGCCGCTCTCTTCACTGCTGGTTGCCAGTAATTGCATTCCGAGGCAGATACCTAACACCGGTTGGGTGCAGCTCTTGATAAGCTCAATAAGATCGCGTTGCTTCAACTGATCCATCGCCGCGTGAGCTGTGCCCACACCGGGTAAAAACAGCTTATCGGCGCGCAGAACGATTTCCGGGTCACGGCTGATAACCGGTGCATAACCTAAACGCTGCACCGCGTAGGTGACAGAGGAGAGGTTGGCGCAACCCGTATCCAGAATCACCACATTCATCAAAGCACCCCTTTGGAACTTGGCAGGGTATTACCCTCAACACGGATTGCCTGACGTAAGGTACGGCCAAACACTTTAAACAGACTTTCTACCCGGTGGTGATCGTTGCGGCCTTTGGTTTTCAGGTGCAGGGTGCAGGCCATAGCATAAGAGAGGGAGCGGAAGAAATGCTCGACCATCTCAGTGCTCAGGTCGCCGACGCGCTGATAGTTAAACTCCGCTTTATATTCCAAATGTGGTCGACCGGAAATATCCAGTGCGCAGCGAGCCAGGCATTCATCCATTGGCAGTACAAAACCAAAACGGCCAATACCGCGTTTGTCGCCCAAGGCGTTGTTAATCGCCTCGCCCAGGGCCAGTGCGGTATCTTCTACGGTGTGGTGATCATCGATATAGAGGTCGCCACTGACCTGGATATCCATGCGGAAGCCGCCGTGAGTCGCGATTTGGTCCAACATATGGTCGAAGAAACCGACGCCGGTTTTTATTTTGCTACCGCCTTCGCGATCCAGCCAGACATCGACATCAATAGCAGTTTCTTTCGTGACGCGGTTAACGTGAGCATGGCGATCACGCAGGGTCAGTTGCCTGGCAATTTGTGACCAATTCAAGCCATCGCGCTGATAACGCAAGCCACTGATGCCCATATTTTGCGCCAGTTGTAGGTCAGTCTCGCGGTCGCCGATAACATAGCTGTTGGCACTATTCATTACGCCTTCGGCCAAATAGCTTTCAACTAAGGCGGTTTTGGGTTTACGGCAAGCGCAGTTGTCCGCCGGTAAGTGTGGGCAAATCAAAACCTGCTCAAAATTGATCCCCTGAGAGCTAAAAATCTGCATCATCAGGTTATGGGGAGGATCAAACGTTTCCTGTGGGAAACTGTGGGTACCCAAGCCATCTTGATTGGTTATCATCACCAAACGATAATCCGCTTTTTGCAGTGCCAGCAAGGCCGGGATCACTTCTGGCTCCAGCGCCAGTTTGTCCAGCCGGTCAACCTGAAAGTCTTCCGGTGGCTCAGCAATCAGGGTGCCGTCTCTGTCAATAAAAAGAAATTTCTGGCTCATATCGTTTCCTTACGCAGGCTGGAGGTATTAGTGCTATTGGGGCTATTGATACCGGGCAGGGGAGCAAGGGCGGCAATCACTCGCTCACACTCCTGACGGGTGCCTACCGTAATGCGCAGGCAGTTGGATAACCCAGGTTGCTTATTTTGGTCACGCAGGATGATGCCTTGGTCCCACAGTGTTTTGAATACATTGCTGGCGGCGGTAAAACGGGCCAGTAAATAGTTACTTTCACTGGTAAATACCTGCTCAACACAGGCACAGTCTTGCAGCGCGCTTTGTAACCATGCGCGGTTAGTTCGTACTTCGTTTACCCGCTGGCGCATTTGCTCAAGACCTTGTGGGCTGAGCGCTTGTGCAGCAATATCGGCCACCGGTGTAGACAACGGATAGGGCGCGATCACTTTCAGCAACAATTGGATGATATCGCTGTTGGCCAAGGTAAAGCCACAACGTAAACCGGCCAATGCAAAAGCTTTCGATAAGGTGCGCAAAATGACTAAATTCGGATAATCTTTTAGCCAACCGCTTACCGAGGCCTGTGGACAGAACTCGATATAGGCTTCATCGATAGCCACAATAGCGCGGCCTTGTGCCAACTCCAGTACTTCGCGCAAATCAGCCGGGTTGATCAAATTACCGGTTGGGTTATTCGGGCTGCAAATATAGATCAGTTTCACCCGGTCCAGATTGGCTTTAATCGCCGGTAAATCTAGCTGCCAATCCGCTTTCGTTTGTACGGTGCGCAATTCAACACCAAAGGTTTCGGCGCTGACGGCATACATACCATAGGTCGGTGGGCAGAACAGAATGGCATCCTGACCCGGCTCGCAGAAGGCGCGGATTAGCAGCTCAATCCCTTCATCAGCCCCACGGCTGACCAGGACGTGATCCGTTGCTAAACCGGCATAAGCAGCGTAACGCTCGATAACCAGTTTAGGCTGGCATTCAGGGTAGCGGTTGAAGGTCTGCGCCGTTAGTTGATATTCCGTCGCTAATGGATATTCATTGGCATTGAGCCATACATCGCCATTACCGCCCAGACGGCGGGCAGACATATAAGGGGTCAGGGCACGGACATTGGCGCGGGCCAACTCAGTGACATTGGCAGATTGACTCATGCTTGTTCCTTTTTGGCGGCGGTCAGGGCAGCGACACGTAGGGTAACGGCGTTTTTGTGGGCGGTCAGTTGTTCAGCCTGAGCCAGCGTTTCAATGGTTGATGCCAGACCCAGCAAGCCTTGCGGGGTTAGTTGCTGCACGGTCATGCGCTTAACAAAATCAGCCAGTCCCAAACTGGAATAGGTTGAGGTGTAACCATAAGTCGGTAATACGTGATTGGTGCCAGAGGCATAGTCACCCGCTGATTCTGGCGACCAGTCACCCATAAACACTGAGCCGGCATTATCAATCTTATCGATAATATCTTCCGGCTGGCGTATTTGCAGAATCAAGTGCTCTGGCCCGTATTGATTACTGATATCAATACATTGCTGCAAGTCTTTGGTGATGATCAAACGGCTACTTTCCAGTGCCTGACGGGCAATGTCAGCGCGCGACAACTGCTGAAGTTGTTGCTCAACTTCGACTGCAACGGCCTGAGCAATCGCGGCATCGGGTGTCAGTAAGACCACTTGTGAGTCTGGCCCGTGCTCGGCCTGAGACAGCAAGTCTGAGGCGATAAACGCCGGTGTCGCGCCGCTGTCAGCGATAACCAATACTTCAGATGGGCCGGCTGGCATATCGATCGCTGCACCATCCAGACGCTGGCTGACCTGACGTTTTGCTTCTGTGACGTAAGCATTGCCCGGCCCAAAGATTTTATTCACTTTCGGCACTGATTCGCTGCCAAATGCCATTGCAGCAATCGCCTGCGCGCCACCAATTTGGAACACTTCCTGAATACCGCACAATTGCGCGGCATACAGAATTTCATCAGCAATAGGCGGAGGAGAACATAAAATAACGCGCTGGCAACCGGCAATGCGCGCTGGGGTGCCGAGCATCAATACGGTAGACAGTAGCGGAGCAGTACCGCCGGGAATATACAGGCCGACGGAAGCAATCGGGCGGGTGATTTGCTGGCAACGCACGCCCGGTTGAGTTTCAATATCCACCACTGGCATTTTCTGCGCGTTGTGGAAGATTTCAATATTACGTACCGCTTGCGCCATAGCTTGCTTGATGTCGTCATTCAAGCGCCCGGCAGCAGCGGCTATTTCATCGCGACTGATGCGAATATCAGCCACCTGCACGGTATCAAAGCGTTGGCTAAAATCACGCAAGGCGCTGTCGCCCTCGGCTTTCACCCGGTCAAGGATTTCACTGACGGTTGCGGTGATTCGCTCAGAAGCATTAATAGCCGGGCGGCTCAACAGCGCTTTTTGCTGCTCTTCGCTGCATTGCTGCCAGTCGATTAGGGTATTGAAATTCGTCGGCTGCATTCCTTACTCCATCATCTTTTCAATCGGTAATACCAGAATAGAGCTGGCACCCAGCGCCTTCAGTTTTTCCATCGTTTCCCAGAACAGGGTTTCGCTACTCACCATGTGCATCGCAACGCGGCTCTTGTCACCCGCCAGTGGTAGAATGGTGGGGCGCTCGGCACCCGGCAGCAGCTTGATGATTTCGTCCAGACGTTCACTTGGCGCGTGCATCATGATGTATTTGGATTCGCGTGCTTGAATCACACCCTGAATTCGGGTCATCAGGCGGTCAATAAGTTCTTGCTTTTCAACTGGCATTTCGCCATCGCGCTGAATCAGGCAAGCTTTAGAGCGGTAAATCACTTCAACTTCGCGCAGGCCGTTAGCTTCCAGGGTGGCACCGGTTGATACCAGATCACAGATGACATCGGCCAAACCAGCCCGTGGTGCCACTTCAACTGAACCGTTCAGCAAACAGGATTTAAACGTCACGCCTTGTTTATCAAGATATTGCTTTAAAATGTGCGGGTAAGAGGTGGCGATACGCTTATTTTGTAAACATTGTGGGCCGGTGTATTCGGTATCCAGTGAGGCAGCCAGTGACAGGCGGCAACCACCAAAATCCAGACGGCGTAAGGTGAAGTAACGCGGGTCTTCGCCTTGCGCGCGGCGGCTTAGCAACTCTTCTTCCAGCACGTTTTCGCCAATGATCCCCAGATCAACCACTCCATCCATCACCAGCCCTGGGATATCGTCATCACGCACACGCAGGATATCGATTGGCATATTTTCAGCAAAGGCGATCAGGCGTTGTTGTTGTAAATTGATTTTAATCCCGCAGCGCGACAACAGCTCATGGCAATCGTCACTGAGGCGGCCTGATTTCTGCATCGCAATGCGTAAACGTGTTTTATCTAACATGGTAATCCTCTTAATCTATAAAATAATGAGCAACAAAAAAGCCCTCGGAAGATAATCTTCCGAGGGCTTTCTCTATTGCGTTCTACCGCCACCTGGAAGATTTGTTAACCGTCTCCCAGCACACATCGGCCTGCAAGACTAGTCAGGATGATGGTGATGATGGTGATTAAATTGAACGCTATTCATAGTTGCTTCTCTGTTTGGGCTTTCTGACATAATCAAATAGCCATATTTGTGACGTGCCATAATTTCTGTCAATCAACGTAAACCATCCTGCGGGTAGCGCGCAACCTTTTTTTCACCTGACGGCTTTATTTCATGGTGACAAGTTGCGGTTTATCGACCAGCAATCGTTTTCTTTTTAGCGGTTATCTCTCATTTTTCTGTCAGTTTAAGCAGGAAATTGTTACGTATAGTTATTACACCGACAAATAAAAACACGCGCATAATCTCGAGTAATTGTTAGGTGACATTGGTTGGCGTAGGTTATTAGTATGGAGTGGGTTGTCGGTATGAACCGGTCGAGGGTAATTGAGATGAAAAAAGTAGCTATTATTGGTTTGGGCTGGCTGGGAATGCCATTGGCGCAATCACTGGTCCGTCGTGGCGTGCAGGTTGTCGGAAGTAAAACCACGCCAGATGGCGTTGAAGCTGCCAGAATGAGCGGAATTAATTGCTATCAACTGCAACTGACGCCGGAGCTGATTTGCGACCCGGATGACTTAGAACAGTTAATGACGGTGGATGCACTGGTTATCACTTTGCCCGCCAGTCGCACAACTGACGGTAGCGCACAGTATTTTCAAGCGGTGCAGATGGTGGTCGACAGTGCGTTAGCGTTCGGTGTGCCGCGTATTATTTTTACCAGTTCTACCTCGGTTTATGGCGAAACCCGTGGCCGAATCAAAGAAAACTCCCCCCTGCAACCGGTGACCACGGCGGGCAAAACGTTGGCAGAACTCGAACTCTGGTTGCACAAATTACCCAATACCTCGGTGGATATTTTACGTCTGGCCGGGTTGGTGGGCACAGATCGCCATCCGGGCCGCTTCCTTGCGGGTAAAACCAATGTGAAAGGCGGTTCGCAGGGCGTTAATTTGGTGCATCAGGAAGATGTCATCTCCGCCATCGAATTACTGCTCAATCTGCCCAGAGGCGGCCATATTTACAACCTGTGCGCGCCAGCCCATCCACGTAAACGTGATTTTTACCCTGAGTGCGCACGCGCGTTACAACTGACACCACCTGAGTTTGCACCAGAAGAGGCAGAGGAAGCACCACGCGAGATTGATGGCAGTAAGATTTGTAGTGAGTTGGGGTTCGAGTATCAATACCCAGACCCGGCAAGAATGCCTTTGAATTAATTATCTTATCGGCTACTGCGCGCTGTACGCACTCAGTCTGACTTAGCTCGCTACGCCTTGAATATTCTAAAAAAGCGCAGGCTATCAGCATGAACTCGATCAGAAGCGGTAAGGACAGGTAGAAGAGTAAAGCGTCCGCGCCAGGGAGGGCGCGGCTCGAGCCTACAAGGATGCTTGTTCTAACCAAAGAAGTACGGCGTCTTTACGATCTGCCTGTTCACTGCGCTGGGTTGCGATCTGGTTAATTCATATATCACCGCTTCTGATGAATATAGGTTAGTGCCAGCGCCAGCGCCAGAACCAATCCTTTGATAATATCCATCGCGTAGTAAGGCACTGACAGCATCACCAGCCCGTTTTGTAGCACACCAAGGATAACCGCGCCAATTAAGGTGCCGAAGGCATTGGGTTTGCCGGAACCGGCGAGTGAAAAGCCAATATAGGCTGCTGCTACGGCATCCATCAGATAGCCGCCGCCAGCATTGACTTGTGACGAGCCAATTCTGGATGCCAGTAAAATTCCACCCAGTGCCGCCAGCAGAGATGACAATACATAAGCCAGCACCCGATAACGCACGGTTTGAATGCCTGCCAAACGTGCCGCTTCCGGATTCCCACCGATGGCATACATCCGTCGGCCATGTTTGGTCAGCGACAAATACAACTGCACTACAATCGTTACCGCCAACATAATAAGCACGATCACCGGCACTTGACCCAGTGCTGAAAACATCTCAGGAATGACGCCTTCCGCCATATCGCCGCTGGGTAGCAGCATATTCTGCGTGATAGAACCGCCATAACTGTACGTCATGGCCACGCCTTGAATCACAAACAGGCTGGCTAGGGTTGCCAGCATATCGGGGATTTTCAGCACCACAATCAGAAAGGCATTAAACAGCCCCACCAGAGTACAAATAAGCAAGGTCAGGATGATGGCTCCGGTCGTGCCAAACCCGTACCAGACAAACAGTGATACCACGATGGCATTCGCCAGTGAGGCGGTGGAACCGACCGATAAGTCAAAGCCGCCAATCGACAGGGAAATCGACACGCCGATGGCAATCACCGTCACAATGGCAATGGAGCGTAAAATGTTGATGATATTGTTGGGATCAAGAAAATTGTCTGAGGCCAGGCCAAATAACGCGATTAGCGCCACAACGGTGAGTAACATCCCCCATTTGTAGAGAAAATCAAACAACTGGTGACGCCACGGCTGCGCGTCTGGCTGGGGTATTTCTTTACTCACTGAGGGGTTCCTCCGGTTGAAAATAGTAATAATGTTTCTTCATCGACATCGGCGGCATTCAGTTCCGCCACAATACGCCCATCCCACAACACACAGATACGAGAGCATAAACCGACTAATTCAGAGAATTCACCTGAAGCATAAATAATGCCTTTTCCCTGCTGCGCTAACCCATCAATCAGATTGAATAGATCCTGTTTGGCTTTGATATCCACCCCTTTGGTTGGCTCATCAAAAATCAGCACTTGGGCATTCCCGCGCAACCACTTGCCTATCGCCACTTTTTGCTGATTTCCCCCCGATAAACGGGCCAGTTTTTGTTGCGGCGATGAGGTGCGGACTCCCAGTCTCTGAATGAGCTCTTTGGCCCAACTCAACTCCTGGCGGCGACTAAAAATACTCCAGCACGAAAAGCTGTCATCAGCGGCCACACTCAGGTTCATCGGGATACCTTCGTGAATAAAAATGCCCTCTTTACGTCGCTCTTCTGGCACCAAAGCCAACCCCTGCGCGACAGAGTGGTCTGGCGAACGCGGTTTCCACGGTCTGCCCTGTAATTCGCCCTGATCAACACGGCTCGGTGTAGCGCCAAACAAGGCTTTGCACAATTCGGTTTTACCCGCGCCAGCTAACCCGGCAATCCCTAATATTTCCCCTTCATGTAATGTCAGGGAGATATCGCGTAACTTGTGTTGGTCATGTAACCCCTTAACAGACAATAAAATTTTGTCACTGATAGTTGTTCGTCGAGGGGGGTAAATATCATCCAAGGTATGGCCGAGCATTTTTTCGACAATTTGTTCACCACTCAGGTCATCCATTGCATCATGGCTGACCTTGCGGCCATCGCGTAATACGGTCAATTGATCACAAACTTCCCGTAATTCATGAATGCGATGCGAAATGAAAACGATGGCTATCCCTTCGGATTGCAGGCGGCGAACCACTGTAAACAAACGTGCACTCTCTGCTTGATCCAGTGGCGCAGTGGGCTCATCCAGAATCAGAAAACGGCATTGATGAGAAAGGGCGCGGGCTAACAGCACCTGCTGCTTTTCGGCTAATGTGCAGGATTCCAGGCGCTGGCGTACATTCAATTTGAGATCGAGTTGCCCGAGTAGCGCTTCTGCCTGACGGTACAGTTGCGGCCAGTTAAACAGGTGCCCCTGTTCAGCCAGCGTATCCAGCATAATATTTTCTGCTACCGACAGAGTTGGCACCAGCGCAACATCAACTTCTTGCTGAACCACATGAATACCATGCTGTTTTGCCTGACGGGGTGAGTGAATATCTACCTGCTGACCATCAATGAAGATCTCACCACGATAGTGACTGTGAGCGCCGGAGAGGATCGCCATCAAGGTCGATTTACCTGCCCCATTAGCACCGATTAAGGCATGAGTCGAACCACCTTCCAGTGTGAAATCAACTTGTTGCAGGGCATGAAATCCAGAAAACGAGATAGAGATATTTCGCATCTCAAGGCGGGCGGGAGTGATGGTAGACATAATTTCGATAACTGCCCTATAAAAGATTGTAACGAAACAGGCAGTCAATAATGCTGCTGATATCATTCTTTTTTAACATAGTTTCTATTATTCGCAACAAACTAAAATAGTTAAGGTATATCAAAAAGTTATTAAACAATGATAAGTATGCCCTTAAGATGGGAAAACGCAGATGACATCACAACTTAAAATAAATAATGAGTTAAAAGGGATAGGGGCATGAGCACGAACGCAATCCGAGTGCAGGTGGGGCCTGCCAACTATTTTTCTTTTCCAGGCGCTATCGGCAAACTGAGTGAGTTTTATCCCCCGGCGGTACTGGAAAATGCGCTGTGGATCTATGGAGAGCGCGCTTTGGCCGCAGCCATTGATTATCTGCCAGCAGAATTTAACCGCCCTCAGGCGGTGCGCGCGTCATTTTCGACCCATTGCAGTGAATCTATGGTTGCGGATTTGGTGAACACGGCGGGCAGTGATCGCCAAGTGGTGATAGGCATTGGGGGCGGGGCGGTATTGGATACGGCAAAGGTGGTGGCACGTAAACTGGGTTTGCCAGTCGTGGCGATTCCCACTATTGCCGCAACCTGTGCGGCCTGGACTCCGCTTTCCGTTTGGTATAACGATGTCGGACAAGCACTAAATTTTGAAATTTTCAACGATGCCAATTATTTAGTGTTAGTCGAACCACGCATTATTTTACGGGCACCGGTGGAATATCTGTTGGCCGGGATTGGCGATACCCTGGCGAAATGGTACGAGGCGGTGGTTCTTAGCCCGCAACCGGAAACGTTATCTTTGACAGTCCGTTTGGGGTTACAGGCTGCTTTGGAGATTCGCAATGTGTTGCTCAAACAGAGTGAAGCCGCATTGCAAGCGGTGAAGCAGGGAGAACTGACGCAAGATTTCCTCGATGTGGTTGATGCGATTATTGCCGGTGGTGGCATGGTTGGCGGGTTGGGCGAACGCTATACCCGCGTGGCGGCTGCTCATGCGGTACATAACGGTTTGACGCTATTGCCGCAAACTGAACATTTTTTGCATGGCATCAAAGTCGCCTATGGGATATTGGTTCAGACCGCCTTGTTGGAGCAGGATGAAGCCTTGCAATCCCTGATTGTGGCATTTAATCAATTGGGCCTACCGACACATCTGGCGGCATTGAATGTTGATATTAATGACCGCACTGCCATTGAGCTGGTGATTAACCGAATTCTGAAGCCGAGTGAGTCAATTCATTATCTGCCCGTTGAGCTGAATTCAGACAAAATGTGGGCAGCGATTGAGCGGGTAGAAATGGCCGCTCAGCGCTGATACAGCCTAGAAAGAGCAGTTTAGATCAAACTGCCATAAGAATATTGTTTCAAGCGGTTTAACATCTTGTTTTTTGCTCCCAAGTTAGGGCAAAATACGCGCCATGCAATAACCGACGTTTAAACGCGTCGGTTATTTTTTTGCATTCGTGTTTTCACAAACCCAAGAGGCCGGACAACGATCCGGATAGATAAACAGGTTCGCGAGCGATTATTCACATACGAAAATCGCCGTTATGAGGAAAGAAAGATGGGGCAATTATTCACACTGGCACCGGTGCCCACCGGTATGCGCTGCACATGCAGCGATTATGGCGCAACAGGTATGGCACATACCCGTTACACCGCTCTCGTTTCCCCACTTACGTATCCCAGGCAGATACGAAGTTTCCCCGTCACCTTTGACCTGCGAGCTAGACTTGCAAATTGGGTTAAAGGTATGGGGAGGCTGAATCATGACGCATAATGCAACTGTTGCAGTCGGCACCAATCAAACTGGCACCAATAACCGTGTTCAACTTAGAAAAACACTGACGTTGGTACAAGTTGTGATGATGGGGTTGGCTTATTTACAGCCAATGACCATTTTCGATACTTTTGGCATCGTTTCCGGCCTGACCGATGGTCACGTCGCGACTTCTTACGCCATTGCGTTGATAGCGGTGCTGTTCACTGCCATCAGCTATGGCAAATTGGTTAAGCGCTTCCCGTCTGCGGGTTCGGCCTATACCTATGCTCAGAAATCCATTAGCCCCAATGTTGGCTTTATGGTGGGTTGGTCATCATTGCTGGACTATCTGTTCATGCCGATGATTAACATTCTGTTGGCGAAAATTTATCTCGAAGCGATTTTCCCTGGTGTGCCATCGTGGATTTTTGTTGGCGCGCTGGTCAGCCTAATGACGCTGTTCAACCTGCGTGGCATCAACGTGGTAGCCAACTTGAACTCGGTTATTGTTGTGGTTCAGGTGGCAATCATGGTGGTCTTCATGGGGCTGCTGATTCATGGTGTTTATCAGGGGGAAGGTGCGGGCACATTGGTGAGCCCACGTCCGTTCTATTCTGAAAATGCCCATTTGGTGCCGATGATAACCGGGGCCACGATACTGTGCTTCTCATTCCTTGGTTTCGATGGCATCAGTTCGCTGTCTGAAGAAACCCCGAATGCCGGCAAAGTGATCCCGAAAGCGATTTTCCTGACGGCATTGATTGGCGGCGTGATCTTTATTGTGGTGTCTTATTTCCTGCAACTCTATTTCCCGGACATTTCACGCTTCACAGATCCTGATGCGTCGCAGCCGGAAATCATGTTGTTTGTTGCGGGTAAATTCTTCCAGTCAGTTATTCTGTGCTTCTCCTGTGTCACCGTATTGGCATCAGGTATGGCCGCACACGCCGGTGTTTCGCGTCTACTGTATGTGATGGGGCGCGACGGCGTATTCCCGGAGAAAGTGTTTGGTTATGTGCATCCGAAATGGCGTACCCCGGCAATCAACGTATTGTTGGTGGGCGGCGTAGCACTGTCTGCTATTTCGTTTGACTTGGTGACGGCAACGGCATTGATTAACTTCGGCGCGCTGGTGGCCTTTACCTTCGTTAACCTGTCGGTGATTTCACAGTTCTATATCCGTGAACGGCGTAACAAGTCGTTCAGGGATCATTTCAGCTACCTGGTTCTGCCAATGATTGGCGCAGGAACGGTTGGTGTGCTGTGGATGAACCTGGAAAGTAGCTCAATGACGCTGGGTTTGGTGTGGGGTGCCATTGGCCTGCTTTATATGGTCTGGAAAACCCGTGCATTCCGTCAGGCATTGCCACAGTTTAATGGTGAACTGGCCCAATAACTGTGTTGCTATGGCGTTTCAGATGGCCGACAAAGTCAACTGAAGGGGAATCGTGCCGTTGGGGTCGTAGTCGCGTAAGCGACCGGAGCGCCCCTAGGTGCGGTAACCCCTTCGCTCTCTGTGTGACCTCAACGGAGCCTGAAAATGGCTCCGTTTTTTATTGGCTATTTATCACTGGTGGGGTTAGCTCACCAGATCTCTGGCATAGTCAAACAGGGCTTTTAGCAGTGCCAGCTTCTCTTTATCATCCTCATACTGGTTATAAAACTGTTCCAGTTGCAGCACATAGTCTTGCACTTTTTCTGCATTAAGCGCTTCGCGACGATGCTCTAACCAGCGCTGTTGTTCACTGTCAGTCAACGTATTTGGATAATTACGTGCGCGGAAGCGAAATAACAATGCTTCCAACCGTGGATCTTGGAAGGTCAGATCAAGTGCTGGCAGATTTTTTGGCTCAGTTTGTAAAATGATTTTCATGGTGGCGCGGTCTGCATCACTGAAAAAACCGTTATACAACTGGGCGTCCACATCATCAGAAACGGCAAAAGGCTCGGCCTCTGCAAACAGGGCAACCACTTTTTCACGCACTTGTGGATTTTGCCGTAATAATTGCAAATTTTGCAGACAACGTTGGCGATCAATGCCCAAACGCTCGGCATTTTCCGGTAACAGGGTTTTCGCAGGCGCTAGCACTGGGCATTTATTGATATGCACCAGTTTCAGGGGCACGGCGGCATCTTGGGCACCGAGTTTATCGCGACGAGTATAGAGCCGCTCACGCAGTGTATCGCTATCCAACTCTAGCAGGGGTGACATATCACCCGCCAGATCGCACATAATCACCGCATTTTTATTTTCAGGATGCCATGCCAACGGCGCAACCCAACTGGTGTTACCCCGAGCTGCACCAAACATGCCAGATACATGAACCAGAGGTGTCATATCTGCAATATCAATCAATGCGTTTATTTTGTGTTTACTGCGGTGCTGATAGAGATAATCAAACAGCCGCGGTTGTGCCTGTTTTACCCGCTTTGCCATAGCGATAGTGGCATACACATCGGACATCGCATCATGGGCGTGTAAATGCTCGACGCCATTGGCTTTGGTCAAATGCTCTAATTTGAAGCTGGGCAAGCCCTCTTCGTTTTCCGGCCAGACAATACCCTCGGGGCGCAGGGCGTAACAGGCGCGCATCACATCGAGTAAGTCCCAGCGAGAATTCCCCCCTTGCCAACTGTAGGCATAAGGGTCATAAAAATTGCGGTAGAAAATATTGCGACTAACTTCATCATCAAAACGAATATTGTTGTAACCAAGAATACAGGTACCGGGCACATTGAAAGCTTGATGGATTTGACGGGCAAACTCGGCTTCATTCACCCCATTGGCTAAGGCATGTTGCGGGGTGATGCCGGTTATCATCACGGCTTCCGGCTGCGGTAGGTAGTCATCTGCGGGGGCGCAGTAAACCACCAGCGGTTCTTCGATGATATTGAAATCCAAATCGGTACGTACCCCAGCAAACTGTGCCGGGCGGTCTAATGCAGGGCGCTGACCGAAGGTTTCATAATCGTGAATATAGAATGTTGGTGATTTATTTTTATCTGACATTATGCGGTTTAACCCTTAATTCTTATGGCCATTCTTTATAATGGGCCGCTGTTTGCGGTAAGTCGCAGTAACCCATGACATTAGCGCTAGAATATCATTTCAGGCGGGTTGGTGCGTCAGGATTTATTTTGAAATAATTATATTTTAGTCTAAATGTGCCGATCTAACTCATATTTACCTGCCGTTTACTTAGCTATTCATATAATCCGCCTACTGAATATAATAAGTAGGACTCATAGTGAAAACACTTCTGTTAACCGGCGCAACCGGCTTTCTGGGCGGAGCTGTGCTCGAAAAACTATTATTGGAAAACTCAGATTTTAATTATTTATTATTGGTTAGAGCCAATACACCGGAACAGGGATTAGCGCGTATACGCGAGAATATGGCGAAGTTTTATCTTCCTAATGGGCTGCTGAATAAAATTGATGTTAGTCATATTTTATTAGGAGATTTAGCTGAACCGAACAGTTTTATTAATGATTCGCGTATTGATGGGGTGACGCATGTTATTAATTGTGCTGCTATCGCGTCATTTGGTAATAACCCGCTAATCTGGAAAGTGAATGTTGATGGCACATTAGCCTTTGGCAAAAGAATGTCGCAGGTTGCCGGTTTACAACGATTCATCCATGTGGGAACGGCTATGTCTTGTACACCTGATGCCGATACTGTAGTGAGCGAGCAGGTATTATCCGCAGAGGATGACGCGCATTTGGTGGAATACACTAAATCTAAATCAGCCATTGAGCGCTTATTGGCGGAAGAATGCCCTGGGCTACCTTTGGTATTTGCCCGGCCATCAATTGTAGTCGGACATACCCGGCTGGGCTGCCAGCCATCCAGCAGCATCTTTTGGGTATTTCGCATGGCATTAATACTGCGCAAGTTCATGTGCTCTCTTGATGACTATATCGATGTTATTCCAGTCGATTATTGCGCAGATGCTTTAGTGTGTATTTTACTGCATCCAAACTTACCCGATAATATCTATCATATTTCTGCCGGCGAGAAGAACAGTGTTAGTTTTGCCCAGATTGATCAGGCGATGTCAACCGCTGCCCGGCAAAAGCCTGTGGGAGCTGATTATCGTCAGGTGGAGTATGGTGTTTTGGTGCAAATGCGTAATCAACTGGAAGGGATTTTCGGCCCCTGTAATGAGCGTTTAATGCTAAAAGCCATGCGCTTATATGGTGCATTTGCCATGCTGAACGTGCGGTTCAGTAATGAACGTTTACTCAGCTTGGGAATGCCACCGTCGCCACGGTTCACCGATTATATTGCTTGTTGTGTCGAGTCCAGTGTTGGCGTGTCTATTGTGCAACAGATGGCGGTTGACTTTAAATAAGCGTATTTCCCGGCTGGCAATACCTGACCGGGAATACTTATTCCCCCCATTTATTCCTGCTACTTTTGGTAACGGTTAATCCGATGCCAGCGCGTAATAACTCAGCTAGACTTAGGTTTTGGTATTTTATTGAGAGTAGGTATGTGTGCGCCTGAATAAAAAAATATCGCCATTGGATAACCTGATCTACACCCATTACCGCATTACGCACGCTTTACGTATTACGTTAGCGTTTATCTTAACATTTCTGATTATTCGCTTACTGGCTATTCCGGAAGGCACCTGGCCGTTGATCACATTAGTGGTGGTGATGGGGCCGATATCTTATTGGGGCAATGTGCTGTCCAGAGCCATGCAACGTATTGGTGGGACTGTCTTTGGTGCGATATCCGGCTTGATTGCCCTGTATCTGGAGTCTTATTCCTTAACACTTATGCTGGCCTGGTGTGGGGTTGTGATGTTCCTGTGCGGCTACCTAACGTTGGGCAAACGCCCCTACATGGCTTTGCTAATTGGCATCACTCTGGCGGTAGTGTGTGGGTCAGCGCCGGGCGATATGACCACCGCCTTGTGGCGCAGCGGCGATGTTATTTTTGGTTCATTATTGGCATTGGTCTTTACCAGTGTCTATCCACAACGCGCTTTCACCCATTGGCGTATGCAGATGAGTGATAATCTGCGGGCCATCAGCCAAATCTATGCGGCTTATTTATCGCCCAATGTTATCGAGCGCCCACGGTTAGAGCTTAAATTAAAAGCTGCACTCAGTCAGTCGGTTAAAATGCGTACTTTTATTGCGCCTGCCAGTAAAGAATCTCATATTAATAAAGACGTTTTTGAGGCAATTCAGACACTGAGCCGCAACCTGATTTGCACGCTAGAATTGCTGGTGGATGCTTATTGGTCGTCGCGGGAAAGCCATTTTATTATGCTCAATGCCAAAGGCTTGCGTAGTACTCAGTTGATGACAATCCGCACTTTGAATACATTAAGTGACAGCCTGCGCGATGGATCTCCTGCCCGTGAGCGGGAGGTGGCCGGTGAGCTGAATGAAATCTCTACTGAGTTGAAATCATTGATGTTGGCCGTGACACAAGAGCAGCAGATAGAAACGCCGATTTATGGCTATGTTTGGCTGAGTATGGAGTTAACCAAACAGCTTGAGGAATTGGATGATCTGATTAATATGACCTTAAGCAGGTAATCAGTCGGGTCTTAAGGCGGATGAAATTTCTGTCTGGCGGGTAAAGCAGGTAAGATAACGCAATGAATCTTGTCATCAGGTGCGGCAAAGCGGTATGGTGCAGGTAGCCTGGTCACCAGCAATTGAATTTGTGTAAAACTTAAGTGAAGGTGTGAAAATGGATAATGCAAGTAAGCCAACTTTCCAGGACGTTTTGGAGTTTGTGCGTATGTTCCGTCGCAAAAACAAGTTGCAGCGTGAAATCGTTGATAACGAAAAGAAAATTCGTGATAACCAAAAACGCGTTCTGTTGCTTGATAACCTGAATGAATACATTAAGCCAGGGATGAGCATCGAAGAGGTTCAGGCCATTATCGCTAACATGCGTGGTGACTATGAAGATCGTGTCGATGATTACATTATCAAAAACGCTGATCTGTCTAAAGAACGCCGTGAATTGTCGAAAAAACTGAAAGCGATGGGCGAAGTTAAGTAATATTCACCTAACGTATGGCCGCTGTCTTCAGACAGATGACAAACCCCAACAACTCGATCTTGCAAGGTGAAGACAGGTAGAAGAGTAAAGCGTCCGCGCCAGGGAAGGCGCGGCTCGAGCCCCCAGGGAAGGGTTTACGGCGTCTTTACGATCTGCCTGTTTTCACCGTACGGGCACTTTGTCATTAACCTCAAGGCTGGTATGAATCGCCAGCCTTTTCTTTTGGCTAAATTGTGTTTAGTTTGACGGTTTATTTTGCCGTAAGAAACGAAACGCTGAGATCTTCGCACCGTTGACAAAGATAAATGCCAACAGTAATGAACCCCACAGGGCCATGGTGATATAACTGCTCACACCCATGATATTCAGCCCGCTCTCCAGCATTTGTAGCAGGAACAGCGCTAACACAATGCCGACAATCTTACCAAACCCGCCATCAGGATTAACCCCACCTAACACCGTCGCCAGGATAGTGATAAGTAACAGTGATTCGCCATAGGAGGCTTTGGCCGAGTTTAACTTGGACATCATCAACAAGGCCGCGACCGCGCACAATAACGATGAAATCACATACACCCAAATCAACGTGCGGCGAGTATTAATTCCGGAGAAGAAAGTGGCTTTCTCATTGGAACCAGACAGGTATATCTGGCGGCCAAGCGGGGTCTTGGCCAAAATAAGCCAAATAACCAACGCCACCGCAGCAAACAGATAAAGTGGTACCGGAACCCCGAGAAAATAGCTGCGATCCAACGCCAGCACATAGTTAGGAAAATTAGAAATCGCCGATCCTTTGGAGATAAGCACATTCACGCCTTTGAGCAAGGTCATGATACCCAGTGTCGCCAAAATCGGGGAGACACGCACCACCGAGATAAGCACCCCATTGATAAGCCCCACCACCAAAGCGACCGAAGCTCCTGCCAGCAACATCAATACCATAGAGCTGAATGTGGGTTCCAGATGGGTACACACCCAGGCCATTACCAGTGCACTGGCATTCGCAGTAGCAATAATTGACAGGTTGATACCGCCGGTCAGCATGGTGATCGCCATCGCCAGTGTTAATACTCCGGCGACCGGGATTTGTGATGCAATAGATTGAAAGTTAGCCGTCGACCAGAACACGTAAGGAATAAACAGGCTAAACCCGATAGAAACCAACACCAGCAAAGCCAGTAACCAGTGCTCGGTATGATCACGTTGAGTAGTTTTCGACATGGTTATATCCCTACCTTATGACGTTGGCCCCAGGCGGTCACACTGATACTGATGACAATCACCAAACCGATAACCACGGTATGCCAGTACGACGAAATACCCAGTAAATTCAAACCATTTTGTAATATTGCCAACAAAATTACCCCCAGCAGAGTGCCGGTTAGGGTGCCGCGCCCGCCAACAATACTGGTGCCACCCAGCACCACGGCTGCCAGCACGGTGAGTTCATAACCGAGCAATGAGTCGGGCGCTACCGTCAAGACGGTATAGGACTGCACCACACCGGCGATGCCGGATAAAAAGCCCATATAGCCATAAACAAACAGTTGCAGCTTGAGGATACTGAATCCCATGCGGGAGGCTGCTTCCTGATTACCGCCCAATGCATAAATTTGCCGACCAATACTGGTGCGTGTCATCAGCAGAGCTGTGACAATAATAGTCGCCAGCAATGTCAATATGGGTAACGAAAGACCATAGTCATAGCCATCGGCGGCGGTGAAGGAGAGCAGCATTGGCCCATGTTCGAACCATTCCGGATAGGTATATAGCCAAACACCACGACTGAGATACAGCAGCAATCCGTAGAATATATTCAGCGTGGAAATGGTGATAATGATAGACGGCACGCGCAGGCGATTAACTAACAGCGCATTAATTAACCCCAATAATAAGCCGATACCACCGGCTAGTGCGAAAGCCACCGGGAAGTTGCCACCAAACTTCACAATTAATGTCACCATGACATATTGCGAGATAATGGTCATCGCCGGGAATGAAATATCAATACCGCCAGAAATCAATACGATAAATAAGCCACAGGCCAAGATGGTCAACATGGCATAGTTATTTATCAAGTCATAAATATTGGCGAGCGTCAGAAAATCTGGGCTGGTGAAAGCAAGATAAGTCGAAATAATCAATATGGTGAAAGCCAACATCACTTCATGGCGTTTCAGATGTTCTTTATTAAATAGACCTGTTTTACCAACATCAGGTTTATTAAGTGCATGGGGATTAGCCATTTACTACCTCCGCAATGGCTGCTTCGCTGCTGTTACCTGGCAAGAACTCCTGCACCAGCCGCCCAGACCGCATCACTAAAATACGGTGGCTATTAAAGTAGGCTTCATCAATCTCATCACAAACCATTAATACCGCAATCCCCCGCGCTGCCAGTGCGTTGATAATATTATAAATACCGGCTTTATTGGCGATATCTACCCCAACGGTTGGTGAGTCGAGAATCAATATTTGTGGGTCAGTTGCCAGCCATTTGGCAATGGCAATACGCTGCGCATTACCGCCAGATAAGGTATTGACCGGTAAATCGCTATTACCAATTTTGATAGACAGGTGCTTAACCATGTCTTCGACCAATGTATCGACTCGCTCGGTACGCATCAGGTGGAAAGTGTTTTTAAGCCGGTGTAAAACGGTGGCGCTGATATTGTCGCGAATTGATTGTTCCATGATCAGTCCGGTACTCATGCGATCTTCCGAGACATAACCCACGCCAGCGGCAATAGCATCGCGGTTGCTGGTAAAATACATCGGCTTATCATTGATACGAATGGTGCCTGACTCTGGTGCAGTTAAACCAAATAGACTGAGGCACAATTCTGTGCGGCCAGAACCCAATAAGCCGACCAGTGAGACAATTTCACCCGGATGCAATGTCAGTGAGATATCGTGATATTCGTTGCCACGGGAAAGCTCTTCCACTGCCAGCACTGGCGCAAGCGAAGCGCTATAGGGTGGCAGCACCTGAAAATCAAACTTCATACCGGTCATCAGCCAGGCCAGCCGTGCATTATCAACTTCAGCGGCAGGGTAGGTTCCGACCCAGTTACCATCTTTGAGCACGGTAATACGGTCTGAAATTTCCAACACTTCGCTTAACCGGTGGCTGACAAATACCACGCAGATATTGCGTGATTTCAGTTCATGCACCACCCGCAGCAAGCCGTTAACCTCTTGCCGGGTCAGAGATGCGGTCGGTTCATCCATCACAATTAGCCGGGCATCCTGCGCCAAGGCACGGCAGATGGCGACTAACTGTTTCTGGGCGATGGGGAGGTCTTCAACCAATTCATCCAGATTAAGATGGGCATCAATGCTCTTGATGACACGCTCGGCGGTTTCCCGCATCTGACGTTTGTTCACCCACAGATGATGGTGATAATGGTTCATGGCGATATTCTCAGCCACGGTCAAGTTGGGGAATAATGATAAATCTTGATAAATCACCTGAATCCCCAGACGGACAGATTCTATGGGAGTCAGGGTTGAATAGGTTTTGCCATCAATAGTCATCGTGGCGTCGGTGTCGGGTTGATAAACACCGGAGATAATCTTGATCAGTGTGGATTTGCCGCAACCGTTTTGCCCTGCAAGGCAATGTACCTCACCGGGTAACAGGGTCATAGCCACCTTATCCAGCGCTTTGACGCCATAAAAGGTTTTACTGATATTTTCCAGGGTAATAAATGGCTGCATAGATCCTCTGGATACAAATAGATACTACCTAAACCATAAAAAACCAGATAAGGCACTGCAGCAATGAGGCTGTAGCAATATTAATTGAAGGGGAAGCGTTCCGTTGGGGTCGTAGCGGCGTAAGCCGCCGGAGTGCCCCTAGGAGCGTTAACCCCTTCTATCTTCTAAACTTATTGGCTGGTTTTTTTATTAATTGCAGAGCCAAACTGGAGTTCGGCTCTGCAATAACTCAGTGAATCAATACAGCGAATCCACGTTATCTTTGGTAACTCGCAACACATTGTGGAACTGAATCAGGTGTTTAGCTTGATCAACTTCCGCTTTACCTACTCCTGGGATCTCCATGCCTGTTTCGATTTTCTCACCTTTCAGCACTTTATCAGCTACCGCTGTCATGGCATAACCAGCAGAACCTGGGTCATAAGTCACGCCCATGGCGATATCGCCACTTTTAACCAGCGATGCAGCCTGAGATGGGATCATCATGCCGAACACATGGACATTGTTTTTCGCCCGTTTTTCTTTCACTGCACGGCCTGCACCAATCGGGCCTTGTGAACCGAAAGCAACAATACCTTTCAAATCACTATGCGCTTTCATCAAATCCAGTGTGGTACGGCGTGAGTCATCAATGCTTTCAGCGACAGGCATACGGCTGGTCACTTCAAACATTTCCGGGTAATGCTCTTTCTGGTATTTAACAAACAAATCGGCCCACAGGTTATGTTGTGGCACGGTCAGGCTACCCACATAAATCACATAGCCGCCTTTGCCGCCCATAGCTTTTGCCATTTCTTCCACGTTGTCGGCAGCGAATTTGGCGTTATCGATGATTTCGATATCCCAGTTAGCGCTAGGCTGCCCCGGAGATTCATTGGTTAGAATCACGATGCCAGCATCGCGCGCTTTCTTGAATACCGGTTCCAGCACATCGGCATCGTTCGGCACGATACTGATGGCACTGACTTTCTTGGCGATTAAATCTTCAATGATTTTAACTTGTTGTGGGGCGTCAGTGCTGGATGGGCCGACTTGGTAGGCTTTGATCCCAAGATCTTTACCGGCGCGTTCCACCCCTTCGCCCATGCGGTTGAACCAAGGCATTCCAGCGATTTTCGAAATATTGACGACTTCGACTTCTTGCGCCAAAGCACTGCCTGAGCACACCATCATGCTAAACAGACTGGCCGCCAATAACGTTTTTACACTCAGTTTTTTCATCTCAAGCTCCCGGAGTTAATGTAGGTTGAGGCTATCGTAGTTAGGTGTTGGCGTAATATTCTGTATATACCCGTCGCCCTTCAAGATGCAGGGGTGTTGGCTGCCCTAACTCACCCCAGTTACTTAGTTATCTAAGCTCCTGGGGATTTGCGCGGTTGCCGCCTACCTGCATCTCGAAGTAACTTGGCTATGACTTAAGTTTTATTTATGTTTTTAAAAAAATGAAGATTTATCAGGAAGCAGATTTTACATCTGCACTACATTTCCTGTAGGTGGACTCTACTGCCCCAGTAGCCATTTTCCCCATATCTATAAATGCTATTTACATGGACAAAATAGCTGCTTTCCCTGTTTGTGACTGGCGTCATGATTCTGAGGGGGAGAACAAAGAGAGTTGCATAAAAATGGTAGGCGGAAGGGTAATAACAATGCTTTCTACATGGACATTATGGTTTGATGAGTTTTCATCTGGCGTGAGTTTATGATATTCCCCGCCAGTGAACTCTTTTCTCAATTCACAATAGAAAAAATACAAGTATTATCGAGGCTACCATCGGGATTAATTCTGTCACAGCAAAGCTGCGCTTCAAGCTGAAAGCCACCGCGTATAGCGACATTTCTGCTTTTTGAATGACTACCAGACATCCTGATTTCCAGACGTTTAGCGTTCAATGTTGTGAATGCGAAGGTTTTCAATTGATTGACAGCCTCAGTGGCAAAACCTTTACCTATTGACGCTGAAGTTAGCCAATAACCAATCTCATAAAAAGGGATTTTGCGTTGCGGATAAAAAGCCCCGCACAACCAACAAGTGAATCAGTGTGAGTATCGATAATTAAAAAGCGGTATTCCTCTTTATCATTTACATAGTTATCAATGGCTTCTTGCATATTGCTATAAACTATTTCCCGGGAAATTTCATCCTGCGCCCAAGGTAAATATCGGAAATGGTTTTTATCACAGGTCGTTAGGGCCAGGTAAAGTTCATCCACCCGCGCCAGGGTAGGGGGAATTAAATGGACAAAATGGGAATGACTGAGTTCACATGGGGAATAGATCAGGTTCAAAATAACAATACTCCTGTAGATATAAGAGTTTGGATTTTTTGTTCAATGGTGAGACATTTCCACATCTTAGGTAACGCACGAGCAGAAAACAATAAAATCACCCAGAGAAAAACCATAACCATAAGGTAGCAGACTTTAACTAGCGCACCCCGCCGGGCACCATAGTTAATAAGTGTTGGTTCGGGTAGTTTTGCGTGATATTGCGCTGTTGTAATTGCCAATAAAGCTGTTCCACATCATGGCGTTGACGGTCTAATAATAACCCCACCACACTGCCGCTGTGTGCCACATTCAGTCCATATAAATCCAGTTCTTCGACTAATTCCAGCAGAGCGCAGAAATCGGGTTTAACCAGTAGGTGCTGGCTGGCCTGTGCGCTAAGTGTGGTGGACTGGCCTAGCAGGGCGCAATCATGGCGCTCAGCGGCCTGCGTAAACAGTTGCCATGCTTGTTCTAACGATGGGGCGCTTGCCAGTAGGGCTGTCTGGCGATGCCGACGATGATAATCCTCGGTATTAAGGCATTGTGGGCTTTCCAGTAGCAGAATATCCACGCAGGGTTGCCAATCATAAGCAATCTGTGTGGCGGCGGTTTGATGATCAAACAGGGTCAGCCGTTGAAACAAGGTGCTGTCAGTGGGTTCAAGGCTAACACACAAGGCAGCCAGTGTGGCTTCATCCAGAGTTTCCCCCAAGTGACGTGCGGTTGCCACAGCAGTGGCGGCAATATCTGCGGTGCTGCTGGCTAACCCTTTTGCCACCGGAATGGTGGAATCAAAATTGATATGCAGGCCACGGGCCATCTCTGCTGGTTGGTCAAAATAAGCCAATACTGCCTTCAGCATTTGGCGCATCCGTGGCCGTTCGTGGCTGCCCGCCACACCGTCGGTCACTGATACCGTGCTAAACCAGTTTATCGGGCAAGAAATGAGCTTCTCCCCACCCAGTATCCAGCCCTGAATCAACTCACCACAGGAGGCGGGGCAACGGGCCTCAGCCACGGCTGAAAACCTGTTGTAACGCGGTGGCCAGTCGTTGATTGTCCGTTGCACTTTTGATGGCCACACGATAGTGGTCGCGGGTCAGTCCGGGGTAATTGGCGCAATGGCGAATCAGAATATGGTGCTGTAATAATGCCGGTTGTAGCGCTATTTCCGGCCTTAAACAGCGCAGGAAAAGATAGTTGGCGCAACCTTGCCACACCTGCAATGCGGGAATGGCGCACAATTGCTGATATAGCCAGTGCTGCTGCTGTGCCAACCATTCATGAGTGGCTTGAATATAAGGCTGGTCATCGAGAATAATCTCACCTGCCAATGCGGCGAAGGCATTGACGGTCCAGGGTTCGCGCTGCTGTTTCATCTGCTCGATACCCTTCAAATCACCGCTAAGCAAGTATCCCAACCGCAACCCCGGAATCGCGAAAAACTTGGTCAGTGAGCGCAATACATAAAGGTGCGGGAAATCAGCTAATTGTGGGATAAGTCCCGGCGCATCAGGGAGAAAATCAATAAAGGCTTCATCAACAATTAACGTAATTTGGTATTGATGACAGCAGCGTACAATAGCTTGCAGCAGGTCAGCATCTGGCATTAATCCGGTCGGGTTATTGGGGGTTGCCAGAAACAGGCAGTCAGGGCGCTGCTGTTCTAATACCGCCAGCAGCCGCTCATCGGGCTGATAGCCATCAGCGTCACTCATCTGATAATCATCAATCTGGCAACCGACCCGTTGCAGGGCGCGACGGTATTCAGCAAAACCCGGTGTCAGCAGCAGGGCAGTGCGAGGTTGCAGGTAATGCACTACGGCATAAATGAGTTCGGTTGCACCATTGCCTGCCATGATATTTTCTGGCAAACAATGGTGAGCGCGGGCCAGTGCACTGTGCAGTTGGCGATACTCAACATCAGGGTAGTGTTCCGCGCGTGCTAACTGTTCAACAATGGCGGTTTTTAGGGAGTCTGGCATTCCCAACGGATTAATATTGGCACTGAAATCAATAATGTTCTCGGCGTTTGTCCCGATTTTCAGTGCCATTTCCAGCACATTCCCGCCATGTTCGCTCATTGCCGCGTTATTCCCCTATTTAGCATGTGTGTTCAGAGTACCATACCCTTCGCCCTTGATGCTGTAGGGTTGTTCGCTACACTCACTCACCCGAATCACTTACTTGTAGTTGACCCTATATGAATAAGCTCATCGGGATGTGCTCACTTGCTGCCTACCTACAACACCAATGACTATGGGTATATCAGCGAGGGAATTGAGTTTAGCGACAACACTTCTGGCGTGAATGCCAGTATGTCGCGCAAGCGCACCACATCACCGATAACAATCAGTGCCGGGGCTGATAATCCTTGCGCCGCAACTTGATCAGCTAACGTGGTCAGAGTGCCACTGGCCACTTGCTGTTGCTGATGGCTGGCATACATCACCACCGCCGCAGGTGTGGTGGGCGCTTTGCCTCCAGCAATCAGTTGCTGACAAAGGGTGGCCAGTTGCGTCATGCCCATCAGGATAATCAATGTACCTTCCAGTTTTGCCAGTGTTGCCCAATCCTGTGGCTCATTGCCCTGACGTAGATGGCCGGTAACCACATGAAAACCGGAGGCATAATCACGATGGGTCACCGGGATACCCGCATAGGCCAATCCACCGATGGCGGAGCTGATCCCCGGTACCACTTCAAACGGAATATCCGCCAGAGCCAGTGCTTCGGCTTCTTCTCCGCCACGGCCGAAGACATAAGGGTCGCCGCCTTTTAGTCGCACCACATTCAAGCCGCGTTGAGCACAATCCACCAGAATTTCATTGATTTGCGGTTGTGGCACCAAATGATGGTTGGGTGTTTTGCCCACATTAATCATTTCACAACCGTCTGGTGCTTCAGCTAATAATTCCGCGCAGACTAACCGGTCATAGACCAGCGCTTCAGCACGACGAATGGCATGTAAGCCTTTTACTGTAATCAGTGCTGCATCCCCCGGCCCGGCACCGACTAGCCAAACTTTTCCACTTTTCATATTGCCTCTCATTGTGTGGCGAGAGCCGGTGGTACCGGCAGGTTCAGTGCCACGCGCAGAACATCACGGGCAATCATTAATTCTTCATTGGTATTGACGATGGCGATGTGTACCGGGGCATTGGTTTGTTGAATAAAGAACTGATTTTTGAGGTTTTTCTCTTTATCCAGTTCAATACCCAGAAACTCTAGCTCGCGGCATATCTGTTGGCGGGCGCTGCGCGAGTTTTCACCAATGCCGCCGGTAAAGATAAGCGCGTCAATCCCGCCCAATTGCACGATATAGCTGCCAATCACGGCGCGGATCCGCTCAGCGAACAGTTCAAGAGCTAATGCTGCACGGCGGTTGCCGTTATCGGCCGCTTGTTCCACATCACGATAATCATGAGAAATGCCGGAGATACCCAGCAAACCGGATTGGTTATTGATCAGATGGTTAATTTCAGCCGCACTTTTGCCTTCTGTTTGCTGAATAAAAGGCAGGATGGACGGATCAATATCGCCGCTACGGGTGCCCATCATTACCCCTGCCTGGGGGGTAAATCCCATCGAGGTATTGACGGACTTCCCGTGGCCGATAGCGCAAATACTGGAACCATTACCGAGATGGCAGGAGACAATACGTAGCGCTGCCAATGGCTGGCCCATACGCTCAGCACAGACCGCACTGACATATTTATGACTGGTGCCGTGGAAGCCGTAACGACGAATTCCCAATTCTTCGTAATAGCGCCACGGCAGCGGGTATAGGTATGAGGTCTGACTCAATGTTTGATGGAATGCGGTATCAAATACTGCCACGGCGCTGGCATGGGGCAGGGCAAGCTGGAACACGCGAATACCTAATGCATTCACCGGGTTATGCAGCGGCGCTAATGTACCAAGCTGTTCAATTTTATCCAGTACTTGCGGGGTAATCAGTACCGAATCGGCAAAGGTTTCACCGCCGTGGGCAACACGATGACCGACGCCAATGATTTCGTCTAATGAGTCAATAATATTGTGCTCAATCAGCGCCCTAAGCAGGTGTTCAGCGCCTTGACGGCAATCCGCGATGGGTAAGGTTTCTCGCCATTGCACATCACCGACTCGCAGGTTAAATATCGCATCATCCATCCCAATGCGTTCAATTAATCCCTGACATAACACCTGCTCGTGATGTTGGCCGGTCTGTTCATTTAACATGGAAAACAGTTGAAATTTCAACGAAGAACTGCCGGCGTTAATCGCCATAATCTTACCGGACATGCGACTCTCCACAATGTTTTAAATAAGTCATAAGGGATTCAAATAAGTCATAAGGTCAGTTAACCCCTCGCCGGTTTGCGCCGAGGTGATAAAAATATGTTGTGCGCCCGCTTGGGTCAGGCAATCCGCCGCCCAGCCCAGTTGGTCGGTGTGGCTGACGGTATCGGCTTTACTGATGATGCCAATTACCGGTTTGTTGAAAACCTGCGCCAGCATTGGCGCAAACCAGCTCTGCGTGGCATCGGCATTTTGTACCAACCCCACCACATCGGCTTCACAAGCACTGGCTAATAACGCACTGTATAAACAGCGGTTTTCCAGATATTCACCCGGCGTATCTATGGCATTGTCCTGCCAGATAATGGACTGGGTTTTCTGGTAATTCAGCGCCTCGCCGCGTAAGCGCTGAATCAGCGAGGTTTTGCCGCACTGACTGGGGCCAATCAACATGATGCGTTGCATGGCATCAGGTCCGGGTCATCGGGCAGGCAGTGAATTTCATCATGTCGCCCAAGGTGTGAATCACCTGTTTCAATGCGTATTCCACCGCGGAAACATCGCCGGTAAACACCACGGCACCGGTAAATCGGTCAATAAAACCAATCTCGACTGCGCCGGATTTGGTGGCGATATCACTGGCAATAATCGAGGCTTCACTGGGGGTAATGGTCAAAATGCCAATGGCGCTGCTGACATCGTTTAGCCCCAGTTTTTTATAAAGCGCCTTGTTAGGGTTAGCGATCAGGTGCGCCAGGGTTATCTGTTTACCGGGAACATATTCCTGGATCACGCGCTCGGGGGTGCTATTTGCTTCCATCATGCCTCCTGAACTAACTGACGCCACAGCGCCTCATGGGGCCGTGGGATAACTGAGCTGTATATCAATAATCCCTTTTCACCGGCACACTGGCTGGCGACCTCGACGGCAGTTTGCACATCGGCAATGTCACCGCTAAGCACCTGATAACATTTGCCACCGATACCAAAAGCCATATGAATACGTACCAGAGTGACATTGGCGGCTTTCACTGCACGGTCGGCGGCGGTAATGCAGGCCACAACACTCCAGGTCTCCACCACACCTGCCGCCTGACGGTTTTCCACCGGGTTCAGGCCGCTGATGGCGGGTAATACTGATGGATGAAGATTGGGCAAAACGATGCTGTCGACCAATAAGTGACCGCTGTGCCGTTCACCATTTTGTACCGACTGAGTCACCGCCCCGATATCACCTCCCACCATCAGCAAATACTTGCCGGGGCACAGGGTTTTGCTGACCAACAGGTCGACGTTGGCACTTTTTAGCATCAGGTCGCAGACTTCCATCCCTTTGGCAATACTGCTTAATTCAACAATTCCAATGGCTTGTGACATGCCGATTCCTCTTTAAAAAACACGGTCAGCCGCGACTTATCGTGATAGCACTGCCATCGATGGCGGTAACCACGCCGCTGATACTGGCGTGCAGTGGTGCACCCAAGACGTTATGCGGGATTTGCCCAATTAATTGGCCCTGTTCTATCCGCTCCCCCACTGCGACGATGGCCTCTGCGGCAGCACCGATATGCTGGCGTAATGGCAATATCACCTGTTGCGGCTGATACGGCTCCTCACTAAACGGTGCAGCCCGATACCAGTCGGTTAAGTCCAGGCGGGCGATCAGCCGTGCTGTTGGCACCATGCGGTATTTCGCCATCGGGTCAGCTTCGCGCAGCTCCCCTTGATAGCGGGCACCCTGCGCACGTAACTGAGTTTTCAGCAGGCGGTTAATGCGCATCGGCGAGATATCCACCGGGCAGGCATAGCTTTCACACAGACTGCATTCCGAGCAGGTCAGGGCGCTGAGCAAAATATCTGGCGTGGCGACTTGCTGGTAGATAATCGCCCGTACCAACAGGTGCGGCGGTAATTCATGGCCGATAAGGTGGCGCGGGCAGAGTTCGGTACACATACGGCACTGTTCGCAGACGGTGCGAGCGATGGCAAGCACATCCTTATCACTGCGGGCACGGCGGGTCATCAGCAAATGATCAGCAGGCAATACCAGCAGGCCGCCAGTGGTTTTGGTGACCGGCTGATCAAGGTCATGCAGGGCATGGCCCATCATCGGGCCACCATTAATATAAGCTGGGTTATTAATGGTCGCGCCACCCGCCAAAGCCAACACTTCCCGCAGTGACGTGCCCAGTGGCACCGTCAAGGTCAATGGCCGAGCTACGGCACCATTCACTGTGAGGGTTCGGCGGGTGACCGGCCACTGCTGTTCAACGGCGCGGGCCACGTTGAGCAGGGTTTGCACGTTATTCACCACCACCCCAATGCTGATCGGCAGTGCCGCAGGTGGAACCCGGCGGCCGGTTGCCAACCAGATGGTGATCACTTCATCTCCGGCGGGGTAAACATCGGGTAAAATATGCAACCGAATCTGCGGTGGCAGCAGTGGTGTCAGCGCTGCGATGGCCTCCTCATATTTAGCTTTCAGCGCAATGATGCCTTCGCATGCGCCGGTGGCTTTCATGCCATACAGTACGCCGCGCATCAGCCGCGCCGCCTGACGTGGGATCAATTGCTGATCCACTTTCAACATCGGTTCACACTCAGCGGCATTGACCAGGAAAATCTCGGCCTGTGCCTGTAACTTCACCGCTGTGGGGAACCCGGCACCACCGGCTCCGACCACACCGGCGTCACGTACCCGCTGTTGGATAGTCGCTGCATCACAGGGTGTCAGTTCGCCATAAGCGGGCGGCGAGTGCAGCACGTTGGCCTCAGGCATCTGCATGTCACTCATAAAGCGCCTCGATAATCCCACGGATATCCTGGTCGCTAGCTGGGCGCGGGTTGGTGCGCAATGTGATGTCGGCAAGGGCTGCTGCAATCATGTCGGGGAGATGTTGCTGCAATTGGCGCTCATTAACTTTCATTGCCGCCAACGGCTGAGGTAGCCCGCACTGGCGTTTTAGCAGCTCAATGTGGTGAACCAGCTGATTGACCGCACCGCGATCGTCACCATTGGCCGGGCTGAAATGGCACAGCTTCGCCAGCCGTGCATAGCGCTTACGCGCTCGCGCATCTGCGGCGTTAAAGCGAATTACCGGCACCAGCAACAGGGCATTCGCTAAGCCGTGAGCAATGTGGAATTGCCCCCCCAATTGGTGGGCGATGGCATGATTGATACCCAGTCCCGCCTGACTGAATGCTATGCCGGCCAGCGTCGAGGCGTTGTGCATTTTGCCGCGGGTTATCAGGCAGTCACCTTTACGGCAGGCGGTTGCCAAATGGCGAAATACCAGTTGCACCGCTTTTTCTGCCAGTGCATCGGTAAAATCACTGGCGCGCGGTGATACATAGGCTTCCAGCGCATGAGTCAACACGTCCAATCCGGTATTGGCGGTAATGACGGGGGGCACGCTCGCCACCAGTGTGGCATCCAAAATGGCGATATCAGGATAAATCTCATCGTCAAAGATGGGATATTTAATGCTTTTCTCTGGATCACTTATCACACAAGCACTGGTGACCTCAGAGCCAGTGCCGCTGGTGGTCGGGATGGCGATACAGATTTCTATCTCCAGCCCTTGTTTACGGCTAAACCAGACAATGGCTTTGGCGGCATCCAGTGCCGAACCACCGCCAAAACCGATCACTATGTCGGGACGCAGCGCTTGCATCTGCTCAATCCCCTTCACCACGGTGGCGATATTCGGATCCGGCGTGATATCGCTGAACAGGGTAATTTGGTTGTCGGCGGGCAAAGCTTGTCTCAGTTTATCCAGCAGCGGAGAGGTGGCTAAAAAGCCATCGCAAACTATCCAGATTTTGCGCTGATGAAAGCGTTGCAGCACCTTGAGGCTGCCTTCCCCGCTATAAATGCGTGTTTGCAGGAAAAAAGTTTTCATACATCCTCGCTCAGCGAATAGAGAAACCATTAGTCAGTACACAGCGGCGTTGACGTGCAAAGGTACGCGCCGAGGTAGTACCCTCACCCGTCGGGGTGGCAATAGTAAAGGTGGTAAAGCCTTCACCGCCGACACCTATCCCGGCATAGGACGGGCCATTTTTGACAAAAATGGAGGTTTGCAACAAACGTGCAGCCAGATTCAAGCGCGAGACATTTTGCGAGTGCATGGTTGCGGTATGATGCAGGCCGCCCTCGACGTGCAATGCCAATGTCAGGGCCGCATCAAAATCCTTTACCCGCACCACCGGTAACAGCGGCATCAATTGTTCGGTGGTGACCAGTGGATCGTCACCAGCCACTTCGACCAATAACAGACGCGGGGCTTTAGCCGGGCAGGTGATGCCGGCGGCTTTCAGCAGTTCAACCGGGCTTTTACCCACCAGATTTTTATTGGCATGGCCCTGCGGCGTCAGGCAGGCGTTGCGTAAGCTGTCGACCTGTTGCGGATTGCTTATCAGTAATGCATCGAAGGCCTGCATCTGTTGCAATAAACGGTCGGCAACACTTTCCACCACGATCAGGCTTTTCTCGGCAATGCACGGCAGGTTGTAGTCAAATGAAGCGCCCGCCACGATATCCTGCGCCGCTTTGACTAACTCAGCGGTTTCATCCACCAGACAAGGTGGGTTACCGGCACCGGCACCAATCACTTTCTTGCCGCTTTTCATGCCCATCGCCACAATGGCCGGGCCACCAGTAATAGCCAGCAAGGCAATTTTGTCGTGTGCCATCATCTGTTGGGTGGCTTCGAAACTCGGTTCTTTTACTGTCACCACCAGATTGCGAATGCCGCAACTGTTGAAAATGATCTCTTCAATTTGGGCGATGAGATCCAATGACACGGCTTTAGCACCAGGGTGGGGGCTGAAATAGACGGCATTACCCGCTGCCAACATACTGATGCTGTTATTAATAATGGTTTCGGTCGGGTTAGTGCTGGGGGCGACTGAACCAATAACGCCGAAGGGTGAATACTCGAATAACACCATGCCGCCATCACCGGTCAGGGCGGTGGTAGACAGGTCTTCAATACCCGGTGTGTTTTCCAGTGCAGCTTTATTTTTCAGGAATTTATCTTCTTTATTACCCATGCCGGTTTCACTGGCACCGCGCTCGGACAGAGAGATAAGTTGTGGCTTTAATTGCTCACGGATAGCGCGGATAATGGCGCTGCGAGTTTTCATCGGGCTTTGCTGATAGCGCAAAAATGCGCTGTGAGCAGCATTAATGGCTTCATCCACGCTGGCAAAAATGGCGCTGGAGGCAGGGGCCGTGACCGGCGTCAGTTGCTCGGTGAGGATAGTGCGAATCAGCGATTCAAGGTCATTGGTATTCATTATTCATTCCTCAGATGTAAAGCCGATATGGCCGCTTCTGCTATGTGCATATCTTGTTCGACGCTACCGCCGCTTATCCCTAAACCTCCTACCAATTGGCCGTCACGCCACAGTGGGTAGCCCCCGCCAAAACTCACCACTTTGCCGCCAGTGCTGGCTTCTAGTTGGAACAGGCTGGCACCCGGTTGAATGGCTGCACTGAGTTGGTGGGTAGCGGTTTTCATGGCGACAGCGGTCCAGGCCTTTTTCGGTGCCAGCTCGCTGCTGACCAGCAAAGTATCGGGCATGCGGTAGGTCATAATCATGTTGCCGTGGCGGTCGGCCAGTGCCACAACTACGGAAATTTGTAATTTCATGGCGGCTGCAACCGCTAACTTAACCAGCTGGTGAACATCAGAAAATCCGAGTCCAGCGCTCGCGGGCTGAGTGGTCGCAACGGGTTTCTCAGTGGTTGCGGCTAAATAGCGCGCTACCACGGTTTGTACTGTTTGTTGCAATGTCTGGCGCTGGTCTTCATCGCGGGCCAGGGCATACAAGCAGTCCGATAGCCGGTTGAGATACTGCAATAACACCGGACGCACCGGCACTTGCTCGGCCAGTTCGATTAACCGCCGTTCGCAGCGCCGCGCCAAGGTGCGGGCAAAATGTAAGCGGCTCCCTGCTTCAGTGTTACCGGGCAGGATAAAACCGTGCACCGGTGGCAGTTGTGCCATGCAGCGGTCCACCGCGTGTTCCAGCGCTTGGATATCTTTTTCGCTAATACTTTTTCGCCCGCTGGGTGGGGTTTCGATACCCTCACTGGCCAGTTCAGCGCTGAAATAAAACAATTGATGTTGTACGGCATCGAGTAACTGAAGGTTTTCTTCACCTTGTGTCACGCGGGCACACAGGCTGAGTGCCGCATTCAGTTCATCCAAGGTGCCGTAGGTTTCCACCCGAGGATGACTTTTTTTGACGCGTTGACCGGTGAACAGGGCGGTAGTGCCCGCATCACCTGTTTTGGTATAGATGCTCATAAAATCACCGCTTAATCAGTAAGAGCATTCATCGACGATGGCGACAATCGCCAGGTCGATGGCATCATTCGGTTCGGCAAAAACGCGCCGGGCACTGGAACCCCCGGACAGCAGCACCAGTTCACCTTGACCTGCGCCAACAGAGTCGACCGCCACTTCATCCGGCGTGTTGCTATCCGGAGGCAGCGAGCCATCACCGGCGACACGGCGCACCAACAGTAGTTTCTTACCGATCAGCGTCGGCGACTTTTGTGTTGAAACCACCGAACCTACCACTCGGGCCAGTTGCATGATTTACTCCTGCCTTAACAGTTGAATGTGACGGGCTGACAGTGTTTCCTGCGCCAGCGGTGTAACCAACGTGGAGCTGGCAATCAGCAACCAGCCGGGGTCAAGTGTGGCAATATCGCGATAACTCAACACCTTGCCTGCATGTAGCCGTACCGCCAGACCTTGGTTGTCACTGAAAGTTAGCGGCAACGGGCGCAGTGCCGTCATGGGCAGGGCGGGTAACAGTTGACGGTGCAGGCTGATATGCACTTTCATGCCCCACGACCAGGCCTCGTTCAAGGCCACCACCGCTGGACAGTTGGTATCGAACTGCGCCAACTGATGGATAAACGCCAAATCCGGCAACATTAAATGCAGCGTGGCATGGTGCAGGAATACCGATGTATCCAGCCCGGCGCGTAGCTGAGGCAATAGCAGGGTGTGAACCCGGCGTTCGCGCTCAGCCAACCGCGTGACAATCTGGCTGACCAGTTGTTCGGTTTGCGCCTGAGTCAGATTCATGGCTGCGTTGTCCGTGCAGGGGGGAGCAAAGTTGCAAAAGCTGCCGGGTCATCGGCTCCGGCGGCATTGGCCTCGTCGGTATCAATGTGCATTTCCAGTTTCATTTGGGGTGAAACGCGGATAGCAACATCATCCATGATCAACCGGCGGCCACTGCCGTGGATGGCCACTTGCACCCGGTCACCGTGTTTGACCCGATAGATAAGGGCATCCAGTGGCGACATATGGATATGGCGCAATGCCACAATCACACCCTTTGGCAATTCCAGCTCGCCATAGGGGCTGACCAGCCGGATAGCCGGCGTGTCGTCCAGATTGCCCGACATCCGCAGAGGGGCATTGATACCCAGTGTGCGGGCGTCGGTACGAGAGATCTCAACCTGACTGTCGCTGCGCAGTGGCCCCAGAATACGGACATTCTTCAAGCTGCCTTTCGGCCCGACCAAGGTCACCGTCTGAGCAGCGGCGAACTGGCCTGGCTGGAGCAGGGCTTTTTTCTCAATCAGCGGCTGATCGGGGAACAATTGTTGGTAATCCTGCACCGAAAGGTGCAGGTGTCGATTGGAAACCCCAAGCGGGATCGGACGAAGACGCATTTCGTCGAGGATCTTACTGACAACGGGTTCCAGTAACGCTTTTTCCATCAGACTTTTCCTCGTTTACCCAAGTGAATACAGCGAAAGCGAGGCTCACCTTTATGGCGTCGGCAAGCCGGGTCGAGGCAGAGATTGCAGCTCGCACGAGGAGCTGGCGGGGCCTCACTTTCTGCACTTTGTCTTGTGACATCCAAATCCATTATTGCCACACCCAAGGCAATTTCTGGTTCATCGTCGGTGGCGCTATCGGCAGGTCGTGGGGCTTGTGCTTCATCGCACTCGTCGATGGTGGGGCTTTCTGTCATAACCCTTTCGGCGACAACCTGTTGCGTAGGTTCGCTTAAGGTGGTGGTTTCAGTGGCGACTGGCTCAATGTGTGGCGCTTGCCAATACGCCATTAGGGGATCTGCCGGACGGGCCAGCACCGCACTTGAGACCAGCCCTTGATGCAGTTGGGCAAAGGCGGCTCCGGTACTGATTGCCGCCTGAACGGAAGCCACATCACCGGTCAGACGGATTAACATCCAGCCGGAGCCGTTGGTTTTTTCTATTCCAATCAGGGTGACGGATGCCGCTTTTGCCATGACATCCGCTGCACCAATCGCCAGCGCCAGACCGCTAACTTCAAGTAAACCCAGTGACGTTTTCACGCGGTGCTCCTCTTCTTACCCTTAGGCAGAGGTCGGTAAAATGGCTTCTACATCGCTGTGTGGGCGTGGGATCACATGGCAAGATTTCACTTCACCCACTGCGCTGGCCGCCGCAGAACCGGCATCAACCGCCGCTTTAACTGCGCCGACATCGCCGCGAACCATGACAGTCACCAAGCCGGAGCCGATTTTTTCGTATCCCACGAGCTGTACGTTGGCAGACTTGACCATGGCATCAGCCGCTTCGATGGCAGCGACCAGCCCTTTGGTTTCGATGAGTCCCAGTGCGTTGTTCATAGATATGAGTTCCTTGTTAATTTGAGTGTGATTATTTAAACGGTAAACCTTTGACTAATCGGGCGGCGTTGTTGCCTAGCCGCCGTAACGGGTCTTCGTCTTGTGCCAGTGGCTGCCGGAACAGCGGGCTGGCGGGGGGTAAATGACGAAAATGCACGATAACTTCGTCGGCAGAACATGCCAGCCCTACCAATAGTGGTGAGCGGGTCGCCGCCTGCCAGGCGCGGAGAATGGCATCCGTGTCATCGTCTTGCTGCCACTGCCAGGGAATGCCTTCTTCCTCAATCCCTAGTAACACTTGGTGCCAGACCGCCTCGGGTGTTGGCGAGGTCAGGCTGATAACAATTGCGGGTGCATCTTGGGTAAAGTTCATGTGTGATTCTCCCGTTGCCAGGATAGAATCAATCCGGTGGCAACCGCATTACGCGGGCCTTCGCTGGCGCGGATATTGCCGCGACCGGCCACCAGCTTGTAGTGAGAAAGGGCGTCGGTGACCAATTGCGGGATTTCGAAGTCCAGCGACGAGCCGCCAACCAGCACCACGAAGGGGATATCGCGGATATTGCCGGTCGGACTGACTTGACGTAGCGCGCGAAGCGCATTGGTGACAAACACCCGCTCTTTAGCGCTGCGGCGGATATTGCGTACTTTTTCCAGTGCGTAATCTCCCGGCAGTGGCACCAACCCTTCCGGTTTAACCACCACTAATCGGGCAAAAACTTCGGGTGGTAGCGGTTGTGGGAAGAACTGAACGCTGCCGTCTTCGTGGCGCAGGTGGAACAGACTTTCCACTTTTGCCAAGGGATATTTTTTGATGTCTTCGGCCAAATAGCGGTCTTGGAGATCCAGCTCAGAGGCGATTATCATCGTGACCATATCGCCAGCACCCGCCAGATGGGTGGCAACAATTTGACCTTGCGCATTGATGATTGAGGCATCGGTAGATCCTGCCCCTAAATCGAGGATGGCGAGTGGCCGTCGCGTCCCTGGTGTGGTCAGCGCGCCGAGTATCGCCGCTTCGGCTTCCGCCCCCCCGACCTGTACATCAATATTCAGTGTCTTTTCGATTTCACTGGCGATATGTGCCATTTGTAAGCGGTCAGATTTCACCATAGAGGCAATACCCACCGCCTGTTCGAGCGAGAATTCACCCGCCAGACCACCAATGACGTTGACCGGCACCGCAGTATCAACTGCCAGCAAATCCTGAATGAAGATCTCATTGGTCGGTTTGTTGGTCAGTTCCGCCATAGTTTGACGAACGTGTTCGAGCATGCCGCCGATATTAGTGCCCGCCTCGCCACTGACATTATCCAGATGTCGGAAGCTGTTGACGGCGGTCATGATGGCTTCAGCACCGGTTGCGACATCCACCCGTACTGTGCGGCCATTAGCAAATAGCTCCAGATGCCCAGCGGGAATGGCGCGGGCTTTAACATCACCCTCCGGGGTTTTCACCACCACTGCGGAGCGCGTACCAATCAAAGCCCGCGCCACCGGAACGATGTTTTTGGTTTCTTCAGCACTCAATCCGAACACCGTGGCAATGCCATAAGGGTTAGAGAGGGTTTCAATCACCTGACCCGGCATAGCGACTTCAACCGCCGCCAACATCCCCATTGGGATACGGTCAATATGCAGCACCTCATCCACGATGGGCAGGGTGTGTGTGAGACGGTTGCTGACCAGTACACCATCATCCCGTTGCAGGATAATCGCGGTAATGCGGTATCCAGCGTTGTTAGCAGCATTGACCACGGCCGCCACATCGGCAAAATCAACCGCAGAGGGCACCACCAGAATATAAGGCTGGTTAGGGTCTCGCGTGACCAACTCATCAATCGTGATGGTCAGCCCAACGCCTAACCCCAGTCCACCGGGTGTTTTAGGGTTGTGACCGATCATGGTGGATTCAGTGATAATGGTTTCAGTTATGGTTTCCATCGCCACATCACCAATGACCGGGGTCGCCTCGTTGATGCGGATAAGATTGATATCGCTTAGTGCGATACCGGCCTTTTCCACCAACATATTCAGCGCCTTAGTGATGCCAAAAATGTTGCGTTGCGTCCCTTTGATACCCGTGGTTTCGGTTAGGGTACTGGTAACAAAGTGCAACTGACCATCAGCCGCACATTGTGCCAATGCGACTTCTGTTGATGAGTTACCGATGTCAATGCCTGCTATATACCGCATATCCGTTCCTAAGATGGCTGACCATTGATTAATCCATACTGCTGACATATCCCGAGGCTTCGATCTGGAGCAGAGAGGATAGGCAGAAGAGTAAAGCGTCCGCGCCAGGACGGCGCGGCTCGAGCCCCCAAGGAAGGGTTTACGGCGTCTTTACGATCTGCCTGTTCTCTCTGCCATGGGCACATTGTTATAACCCTCTGAGAAATTGATTAATCGTCGCCTTTTAGCTTTTTGCGCTGGACATACAAAACGGCGGCTTCGCGCACGAAGGCGGCGCAGATAGTCGCTTTGTAGGTTTTTTCCAGATCATCGGCGATGGCATTCAGCTCTTCTTTACTCGAGCGGAATGGGCGCAAGGCGTTATAGATATCCAGTACCTTGTCATCCGGCACAGCGGTCAGTTCCGCTGCGCGTTCGAAGTTCATTGCCAGCAGCGGGCGGCCAGCGTCTTTGGCAATGGATGCCTGAATACGCAGGATTTCTGGGGTAATACGTAAATCTTGTGAGGTGACAGTGCCGTTTAAAACGTTCGCCAGCGTCAGATCATCCAGTGTTTTATTGGTGGCGGTTTTCACCCAGTCAGGGTGTTTATTCGCCAATGGATAATCAGAGACTTTGGCATCACTGCGCGAGCTGGCCGCTGGAGCACAAGCGGCAGTTGGCGTTTGGCCTTGCAAGCTGTTCATCTTGCTCAGCACATCGCGAACCATGGATTCAATAGCTTCGGAATTCATTGTGTTTTCCTTTGTTAAAGCGCCACCCGGAGTTCCTGAGGATTCTTGCCGGTCACCACATATTTGGTTTCTTTAATGTGCAGAATCGCCGATTTGGCCTGATATTTTGGCCGTGCCATTTGGTCATTCAGGGTCGGAACCGGTTGTGGTGATTCCCGTTTGGCATAACGCGCGGCGTTTTTACCAATTTGGCGATAAGTTTCCAGCGTCAGCAGCGGGGCCTGCGGGAACAACTCCAGATTGGACAGCGGCGGTAAGCCTTGCTGATGAATCACCGTAGTGCCTTTGGATTGAATACCGATAGAGATACCGGATCCACTCAGGCGGTTACCCTCGACGGCAACAAAAGCCACATCGGAGGATTTAAAGCAGCGGATAACCCGCGCTTTTATCCCTTCCTCTTCGATACCAGCAATCAGTTCGCGCAAAATATTCTTGTGCGGAATGCCAACGATATTGGCTGTTTGCGACAAGCCAAATGCCGGGCCGACCGCAATAATCACTTCATCTTGATGGGTACCGGGGCGGGCTTCACCCACTTCAGTGAGAAAATCTCCTGACGCCACAGCAGCCGTTGCCGTAGGTTGGGTATCTTGCTTAAAGGAGACGGTATTGTTATCTCCCTGCATTTCCTGCAATACGCCTTCAATAATTTGGCGTAACAGTTTTTCGTTAATATCCACCATCTCGTGAACCCCTTAGCCAAGCTCATTCGGATCAAGCGCGTTTGGAATATTTTTAATTTCTTCCCAACGTGCACCTTCCAGCCGGTAACCGGTAGCTGGCCCCGCGTAGTCATTGACGTCATTCACCGCTGACAGCACCTGGTTATTACCTTTGATGATTGCCGAGGTATGCAGGTAGTCGCCGGCGATTTTGGCTTTCTGGATGTTGAGCATGTCCTGCGCCACATCTTCAAAGCCGCCTTGCGCCAAGGCTTTCACCACTTCCAGACCGGTGCGATTTTTGCTGATAATTTCCTGAGCGAACTTGATGTCTTCAACGATGTTGCGTTCCGGCATATCTTTCGAGCCGTGGGCGTAGGTCGCCGCAATCACTTCTTCGTCGGTAATTGGCGGTAAACCCATCCCGGCGAATACCGCTTGCAGAGCGCGCGCAGCTTTATTGCGGATAGCCACGACGTCGGCTTCCAACACCGGACGCAGGCCGCCATCGACTTTCAGGTCACGCTGCAACACGTTGTAATCGTCAAAGTCTTCGGCATCTTCGTTGGAACCGGCAAACATGTTGTCGTAGTTCGGCACCGCAGAGAAACCTGAGGAGATAAAGTCAGTACCCGGCAGGAACTGCATCAGCAGGCGAGCGGTACGGCGCATATCCGAGTGGGTAAAGGTTTGGTCGTTACTGGATGCACATTCCAAATCCAGCGCTGAGCAAATCAGGTTTTCGGCCAAAATGGCGCGAATACCCGATGGCACCGCAGACGGCACGCCGACACAACTGACGGAGCCGTTTTGCAGCCCCTGAACCCCGGCGGCTTTGGTGATATAAATACAGCGCGCTTCGAGATACAGCATGGATTTGCCTTCGGCATAGCCCATTTGTACTTCGGAGCCAGAACCGGAGGTGAAGCGCATTTTCAAACCGCGTGATGCATAAGACGAAGCGAGAAAACCTTTTGACCACGGAGTGTCATCACCGTCGGTAAACACCGGTTCAGTGCCATAAACCGAGATGGTTTCGGCATAACAGGTGTGGCCCAGCATCCCCAGTTTCAGTTCAGTGGCTTCTTCCAGAGAACATTGAGTCAGCACCCCTGGACGGCCAACTTGCGAACCGACCAACAGTGCAATGGCGTTGAATGGCGCATAACGGGCCACCGCCACCGTAGTTTCTTGCTCATCGAAACCACGGAATGCGCCTTCCGCCGCATCGGCGGCAATTTGCACCGGGTTATCTTTCACGTTGGTGACGTGAGCTTGTTGTGATGGTGTCCGACGAGCGCGCATTTTCTGCATCGACATCATCATTTCCACCACGTTCATGTGCGACACCACCTCGACGATTTTGGCTGGTGTCATGGCGGTCGTCAGCGGAACAATGGTGCGGCGTGACACATTTGGATCACACAACATATTGGCCAGCTTGATGGAATCCATCTTCATCACTTCTTCCGCATGGGCCAGATTGATACCGTAGCGGGCGATAAAGTGGTCGATCAGGTCGAAACTGCTTTGTGGTTTACCGTCGAGTTCAGTCACCACACCATTAACAATCTTGATGGAAGGTTTTGGATCATTCGGGCTTTCCATGGCAATAAAGCCTTCCTCGATCCACTCTTTGACAAAGCCGTCCTGATTAACCGGGCGTTTCGCCAACGCTTCAAATCTTTTCGATTTCATGAAACAGCCTCACTGTGGCGTCAGATATAAGAAGGGCGGTCGTTTTTCGGTTCAGCACCTAAAGTTGCTAATACCGTTTTGCCGATCTCACGAGCAGAAATCACTGCCTGACGGACTGCGCCAGAATCGCCGGAGATAACCAGAATCACTTCGTTACTAAAGCTGGTACCGTGGGCTGGGGAGCTGTAAGCCACCACATCAACATTGGCTGATTTCACTGCGGTATCCGCCATTAGCACCCCAATCGACGCCGGTGCGCCGACAATCACGCCGCAAGAACGGCCCAACGGTGCGCCGAATGCTTTTTCCAGTGCATGGCTGGCACGCGCGCTGTATTGCAATTCGATATGACCGGCTTCATTGGCGTAAACATCCCCAAATGTGCGGTCTAACTCTTTCAGCGCCACTTCAACCGCACGTTTCACGTCGGAAACATCATCACCACCGAAGATGATCAGCGAGCCATGACCGGCACCGCCTTTGGTATCGCGTGGTAATTCAATGCTGACCACTTCGGTATTGGTGGCTTTTACTGCTTCATCGGCGGCCATAATGTGCGGGCCAGCACCGGTGCGAGCGCCCAAAATACCAATGGAGCGATAGCGTTTTTCCAGCTTCATTGCGTCCAACAGGGCGCTGTCGACGTTGGCGATCACCAGTCCGACCGTGTCACCGATCGCGGTTCCAACAAATTCCGTTAAACTGCAAGTTTTCTCAGCCATAGCCGTATCTCGTTGTTTATAGGATGGTTGTTTATAGGATGATTGTGCATGGGATGGTTGTGCAGAAGACGCCGGAGCGTGTTCACTGACTTTTGCTATCACCTGCGCCATGATTTGGTCGACCAGGTCATTGCTTTTCATTAGCTATTTCCCTTTGGCAAGTTTCCCTTGGGAAGAAAGGCCTCAACATCGGTATGTGGCCGTGGGATCACATGGGTTGATTTCACTTCACCTACGTTGGCAGCCGCGATAGCGCCTGCATCAGTCGCCGCCTTAACCGCTCCCACATCACCACGGACGATGACAGTGACCAGACCGGAGCCAATTTTTTCATAGCCTACCAACGTCACATTGGCCGATTTCACCATGGTGTCAGCAGCCTCGATGGCCGCAACTAACCCTTTGGTTTCCACCATTCCTAGTGCTTCTTGTTGCATAAGTACCTCGACAAATAGCATGTTCAAAAATAATGTTGTTATATTCAGTAATAACGTTGTCAGGTTCGTGCTGAGATTGAATATACAAACAAGCAATGAAAAAGAATGGCTGTATTGAATTTACTGGCGGGAATGGTTAGTGACGAAATAACAAATTATTGTCATGACTTAACTTAACTGATTATTTTATAAGTCTATTTATTAATGGTTAGGTGATAATAATTGGTTTTTGCATATTCATAATTACAATTAAGTCAGTGACAATTCCTATTTTATTTGGTAATAGCGCATGCGAATATAAAGATGGAGGCTGGCTCACATTAAAATAGAAATTGCGAGCTTGCTAACAATAATAGAAAGAATAAATGACAAGAAATTCACATTATTGAATTAGACGATAAGTTGCTTATTTGCCGGGTTTTGAGGGGGTTCTGGGCCAGGTAATAGCAATAATTTGCTATAGGAACTCTATTTTTTGTTTAATTAATGGCTAATCACGACAACACTTTCATTTTCCGTCTCTTTATAGTGATCAGGTCAAGGGCCGTGCAATACCATACCCGTCATACTTCGAGCTGCATATGCGTTGGCTGCTTTCGTTCACCCCAGTCACTTACTTGTGTAAGCTCCTGGGGATTTACTCAATTGCCGCCTTCCTGCAACTCGAATTATTTAGGGTATATAACGTATTAATTTAACCGCAAGCAGGGTAACCCTATGAACGACTCGCTTAAAGCTCAGTGTGTGGCAGAATTTCTTGGCACCGGGCTGTTTTTGTTTTTTGGTATTAGTTGCCTGGCGGCGATGAAAGTGGCCGGTGCCAGTTTTGGTTTGTGGGAAATCTGTATTGTGTGGGGGCTGGGGATTTCACTGGCGGTTTATCTGACCGCGGGTATTTCCGGTGCTCACCTCAATCCCGCGATTACCATTGCTTTATGGCTGTTTGCCTGTTTCCCCGCACGCAAAGTCATTCCCTACAGCGTTGCACAGATTGCCGGTGCTTTTGGTGGTGCGGCGCTGTCTTATATGCTGTATCACAACTTATTTACTGATTTTGAAACCGCCCATCAGATAGTACGTGGCAGTCTGGAAAGTCTGCAACTGGCCAGTATTTTCAGTACCTTCCCCTCACCGGCTATCAGTGTATGGCAAGCCGCATTTGTTGAAATCATTATTACCTCCATTTTGATGGGGCTGATTATGGCGTTGACGGATGATGGTAATGGGGTACCGCGTGGTGCATTAGGGCCGCTATTGATTGGTATCCTGGTGGCGGTGATAGGGGCTTCAACCGGGCCATTAACCGGTTTTGCCATGAACCCCGCGCGTGATTTTGGCCCCAAATTATTTACCTTCTTTGCCGGCTGGGGAAAAATCTCAATGACTGGCGGGCGTGATATCCCTTATTTCATTATCCCGATTGTCGCCCCTATTATTGGTGCTTGCCTCGGTGCGGCGGTTTATCGCTTCTTCATTGGCAAAAACCTGCCTTGCAATACGTGTAAATTAGAGGATGAGAAAGCCAGTTTATAAATCAACGTAAGTTTCCTCATCTTGAATCTATGAACCGGGATGAGGAAATTTCGTGATCTATTCTGGTTAATGGACTGATTATAGTCCCCTGTTGATTATGACTCTGGTAAGGTGAATTGTTATTTTCCTTCATTTTACCAGAGGCTAAACCTTCACAGGGAAATAGGTTTTCCACTTGCTGATAGGAATGTAAATATAACAAATTAGTAACACATGGTTTATTACAGGGATGATTGATAGCAACAAACGAAACTTAATAACAATAAATTAAAATTAACTGAGAGGTTTTATCATGATTTCTGCCAGTTCTCTTAACTCAGAGCTCATAAATAAAATCGCGCAGGATTTTGCTCAGGCCACAGGGCTGGCCGTGGTGGTAGTGAATATTCACGGCGAAGAGATTTCTGATCTTTTTAACTTTACGCCATTTTGTCAGTTGATGCGCCAGGACCCGGTGAACCATCTCCGTTGCCGAATGAGTGATCGTTGCGGGGGTCTTGAAGCTTCAAAGTCCAATGAGCCTTGTATTTATCGCTGCCACGCTGGGTTAACTGATTTCTCTATTCCGCTGGTTATTGCCGGTCATTTAGTGGGTTTTGTGTTATGCGGCCAGGTGCGGTTGCACTCAGATGTTTATCTGATTGATATACTTAATGTCGATAATCACTGGCAGCAGAATCCGGCACTGATGGATGAGTTCCAAAATGTGCCTGTTATGGATTTTTCACGGGTGATTGCATCGGCAGATTTATTGAAGTTGATTGTTGAGAATTGCCTCAAAAAACATCTCAATTTTGTGGTGATCAACGACAACATGGGTAGCAAAGAACCGGGCAGAATACGACCGGTTCCCCCCCATGACAGCAAAATGAAGAAAGCACTGCGTTATATTGATACACATTTATCGGAAGAACTACGGCTGGAAGAAGTGGCGGCTAAGGTGTATCTCAGCCCGTACTACTTCAGCAAATTGTTTAAAAAGTATCAGGGCATCGGATTTAATGCCTGGGTCAATCAGCAGCGGATGGCCAATGCCAGAGAGATGTTACAACACAGCGATTGGAGCATTGCCAGCATTGCCAAAAATCTGGGTTTTTCCCAGACCAGCTATTTCTGCAAAGTGTTCCGTCAGACCTACAACGTGACGCCGCAGGTATTTCGCTCACTTTCTTCTGAACGCAGAGAAATGGAATGACAGTTATTGTTCTAATATCAATTGGTCATGCTGTTCATTCAAGTTTGTCTATTTGAATATCCAGTGTGATATTAAAAATACAAAATAAATAATGGCAATTTTTTGCTATTTTTTTAAACGATATTTTTTCATTTAACTTGTTGTTTTTCAGTGGTTATTTTGCATTTTTATGGCAATTATTTGTTGTGGAGATACAAAAAAATCACTCGCAAAAAATGAAATTAACCATTTTTTATGAACAGAAGAGCGTATATTAATTTCAAGAAAGTCTACCAGGCTACTAATTAATAAACGCTCTGTTATAACAGTGTAAATAAAGAGATAAATTAAATAACGAAATAAGAAATTAAATAACAGAATCTACTGTACTTAAATACTGAAACAGGTATGTCGTGGATAACACGATTGGGAAGGGGGTGTAAATCCCCCGCAGCCCCCGCTGCTGTGATGCTGACGAACCCGCTGAGACCACTGATCCATAGGATTGGGAAGGTAGCGGGGGAGAGTGACGCTAAGCCAGAAGACCAGCCAAATCAGTAAAGAGTTTCAACTCCTTCGGTGGGAAGCGGGTTGTCATCAGATGCGCGCAGCGGTGACGTTGCGCAAATGCACCTTTTTGACACTGCATATCCCGCTTGAAATGGCGGGATTTTTTTATGCAATGCTCAGGTAAACAAGCATTTATCATCGCAGGAACCGGCAGCGGCTGTGGTAAAACCACTGTGACGCTGGGTATTTTGCGGGCGCTGATGGCGCGTGGATTGTCGGTGCAGCCGTTCAAAGTTGGGCCGGACTATCTGGATACTGGCTGGCATACCGCCGTCAGTGGTGTGACGTCACGTAATCTTGATGCTTTTATGTTGCCGCCCGCCACCCTTAATGGGTTGTATAACCAGCATATGCGCCATGCCGATGTAGCGGTGATTGAAGGTGTCATGGGGTTGTATGACGGCTACGGTACTGACCCCGATTATTGCAGCAGTGCAGCGATGGCCAAGCAATTAGGCTGCCCGGTTATCTTGCTGGTGGATGGTAAAGCGGTTTCGACATCCGTTGCCGCAACCGTGCTGGGCTTTAGCCAATTTGACCCCAAGCTGACGATTGCCGGGGTGATTGTTAACCGCGTCAATTCAGAAAATCACTATCAACTTATTCGCCATGCTATCGAACGTTATTGCGGCATTCCGGTTTTGGGCCGTTTGCCGGTCATGGACGATGTTGCCTTGCCATCACGCCATTTGGGGCTGATCCCGGCACAAGAGCGAGGCGGTACACTATCCAAACAGCCTGATAACTCGCCACGCTGGCAACAATTGGCCCAGCAGGTTGAAGCCTTTATCGATCTGGACCGCTTGTTGACCCTGACTTCAAGCACCCAACGCCCTGTTGGAACCCCACCCGCATTGCCTTCTCAAGCTTTGGCCGACGGGCTGATATTGGCCTTAGCCGAAGATGAAGCTTTTAATTTTTACTACCCCGATAACCTTGATTTGCTGGAGCAAGCTGGCGTGCGCATCCAGCGTTTCAGCCCACTGCATGACCGCCATCTGCCGGCTTGTCAGATGATTTATCTGGGCGGAGGGTATCCGGAGATCCACAGCCGCGCATTAGCAGAGAATACCGCGATGCATACGGCGTTACAGCAAGCCCACCGGCAGCAAATTCCGATGTATGCCGAATGTGGCGGCTTGATGTATTTGGGGGATGCTCTGACGGATGAAAGCGGACAGCGCCATCGGATGGTGGGCGTTTTGGCCGGAGAAAGCCGGATGGGAAAACGCCTGACTCGCTTTGGTTACTGTCAGGCAGAGGCCCGCAGCGACACATTACTAGCCGCGTCTGGCGAAATTCTACGCGGTCATGAGTTCCATTACTCCGATTTTACCAGCCCACTGACACCCGTTTTTGATAGCAGTAAATGGCGCGATGGTGAAGTTATTCAGCGCTGGCACAGTGGCTATCAAGTGCAACGGACTCAGGCCAGTTATCTGCATATTCACTTTGCTCAGCGCCCCGGATTATTGGATGGCTGGCTGACTGCTGCCCGGAGTGTGCTATGACCCTGAGCGCATGGTTTGTTGCTTTCCTGTTGGACCATTGGCTCGGCGACCCGCCACGTTGGCCGCATCCGGTGCGCTGGATGGGTAATCTGATCACGCGGTTGCAGAGAGCCATTCGCGGCGTGTGTCATAGCGAGCGGGCACTCAAATGGGGTGGTGCGGTGCTGTGGTTACTGGTGGTGGGGATCACCTGGCTCGTCAGCTGGGGGTTTTTATGGCTGATGACAGAGATTAATCCGTGGCTCGGCTGGTTAGCACAAGTGTGGATGATTTACACCTTACTGGCCGGACGCTGCCTGAGTGACGCGGCATTAGCGGTTTTTGATGCGCTACAACACGGAACCCTGGCGCAAAGTCGCGAAAAGCTGTCATGGATTGTTGGGCGTGATACTTCGCAATTGGAGAAACCACAAATCACCCGTGCGGTGGTAGAGACCGTGGCCGAGAACAGTGTCGATGGCGTGATTGCTCCGCTATTTTTCCTGACGCTGGGGGGCGCGCCGCTGGCAATGGCTTATAAAGCGGTAAATACCCTTGATTCGATGGTGGGATATAAAACGCCGAAATATCGTGCAATTGGCTATGTCTCTGCCCGTATGGATGATGTCGCCAATTGGCTTCCTGCACGCCTCAGTTGGCTGTTACTCAGTATCGCAGCCTGGTTGATTCAGGCTGATTACCGTCAGGCGTTGCGCATTGGTTGGCGCGACCGTTATCAACACTCCAGCCCGAACTGCGCCTGGTCGGAAGGCACGGTGGCGGGAGCGCTGGGCATCCGCTTGGGTGGCCCGAATGATTACTTTGGTGAGCGGGTGGAGAAGCCGTGGATCGGCGATGAGCGGCGTGAAATCGCTCTGAGTGATATTCCACGCAGTATTCATTTGATGATGATGGCGTCGCTATTGGCCCTGTTATTGTTCGCTCTGACCCATCTGCTGTTGGTCGGTATTTAACAAGGATAACCCCATGAACTATATAAAAAACCCGCAGGAAATCGAGAAAAATAGCTTCGTTATCATTGGCGATATTATCGCCGCTGAGCGGCCAGAGACTCGGTTTGCCAGTGCGATGCATGAAGCGGTTGTCAAGCGGGTTATCCACACCACAGCGGATTTTGACTGGCTGGATATTCTGCATTTCTCGCCGGATGTGCTGACCCGTATTGCTGAGGGTTTACGTCGAGGATGCACGCTGTATACCGACACGACGATGGCGATGTCGGGCATTAACAAAACACTGTTAAAGCAGATGGGATGCGAGTGTCGCTGCTATATCAGTGATCCGCGCGTGGTAGAGAGTGCGCCGGTACAGGGAATTACCCGCTCGATGGCCGCGGTAGATGTAGCTTTGGCGGAGCCGGGCGAAAAACTGTTTGTGTTCGGCAATGCACCGACGGCGTTATTCCGTTTGTTAGAACGGCAAGCGTCCCCGGTGGCGGTCATCGGCGTGCCGGTGGGGTTTGTTGGTGCGGCGGAATCCAAAGATGCGTTGGTGGCAAGTGGTTTGCCATGTATTGCCGCGCTGGGGCGCAAAGGGGGCAGTAACGTGGCGGCAGCCATTATCAACGCCATCCTCTATCAGTTACGGGGGGCGCTATGAGCGACGGTCTGGCCAGTGATAGCCCTATAAATGATGATATTGCGCTGCAAAACCAGCAATTAGACAGCATTTGGCACAACGGCAAGCAATACCGTAAAGGCTATACCACCGGTTCCTGTGCCACGGCGGCGGCCAAAGTGGCGGCGCTGATGGTGTTGCGTCAGCAAGTGATTGATCAAATTTCTATTGTGACGCCTTCCGGCATCACCTTGTGTCTGAATGTTGAGCAGCCGTTGATTGAAGGTCAGCAAGCCACCGCCGCAATCCGCAAAGATGGCGGCGATGATGTTGATGCTACCCACGGCATGCTGATTTTTGCCCGCGTGACCCTCACCGAACAGACCGACATTATTCTGCGAGGCGGCGAAGGCGTGGGAACTGTTACCCGCAAAGGAATTGGCTTGCCGGTCGGCAGCAGCGCTATTAACCGCACTCCGCGCCAAACCATCGAAGCCGCAGTGCGTGAAGTCATCGGCCCATTGCGTGGCGCAGAAGTCGAAATCTTCGCACCAGAAGGCGAGGAGCGAGCGAAGAAAACCTACAACGGGCGGCTAGGGATTCTGGGCGGGATTTCCATCATCGGTACCACCGGTATTGTGACGCCGATGTCAGAAGAGAGCTGGAAACGTTCATTGGCGCTGGAGCTGGAAATGAAGCGGGCAGCAGGTGTTGATCGCGTCATTTTGGTGCCGGGTAATCACGGCGAACGCTTTGTTCGCGACCACCTAGGGCTGGATAGCCAGCGGGTGGTCACCATGAGTAATTTTGTCGGCTATATGCTGCAAGAAACCGTGCGCTTGGGGTTCCGCCGCGTTTTATTAGTGGGGCATCCGGGCAAATTGGTCAAAGTGGCCGCCGGTATCTTCCATACCCACAGCCATATTGCTGATGGACGTATGGAGACGCTGGTGGCGCATTTGGCCTTAATGGGTGCACCCCATGCGCTATTACTTGAAGTTAATCAGTGTGATACCACGGAAGCGGCAATGGAGCTAATTGCCGAGCAGGGTTGGCAGGGGGTGTATTCGCGTATCTGCGAGCGTATCTGCGAGCGTATCGCTGAGATGATGCGTTTCTCGGTTAATCCACCACAGTGCGACGCTATTTTATTCTCTTTTGATAATCAGGTGCTGGGTAGCAACCGGCCACTGGATGAGATTGTGGAGGCGTTACGATGATTACGGTGGTGGGGATTGGCCCTGGTGATGTTGATTATCTGACACCCGCAGCTCGACGGGCTATCGAACGCGCCGAAGTTCTGGTTGGCGGTAAGCGCCATCTGGCGACATTGAGCTGCGATAGTAAAGAGTCGCGCTTGTTAGATGCTGATCTATTAGGGCTATTGGCGTGGCTGGATAGCCATAAGCATCGCGCCATTGTGGTGCTGGCCTCGGGAGATCCTTTGCTGTATGGCATCGGCAAATTGCTGGCAGCAAACTTCAGCGCTGAGGAGTTGCATATCGTTCCCGGCATTAGCGCGATTCAATATTTGTGCGCCAAAGCTGCACTGGATATGAACGACCTCTTTCTTACCAGCAGTCATGGTCGTGAACCCGATTTTGACTGGATCTTCCAGCACGACAAAGTGGCGATGGTGACCGACGGCATGATTGGCCCAAGAGCTATTGCTGATGCGCTACAGCAACGTGGTCTGTCTCGTACCTTGATTATTGGTGAAAACCTCTCGCAACCCAACGAACGAATTTATCGCCTGCCAGCAGCGCAAGTGGCGGCCCGCTATGACATGAATGTGGTGGTGATCCTCAATGAAAGATGAGCTGTTCCTACGTGGGCAAAAAGTCCCGATGACCAAAGAAGTGGTGCGAGTATTGGCACTGGAACGGCTGAGTTTGTCAGATGCGACTCACTTGATTGATGTGGGGGCGGGTACTGGCAGTGTGGCCTTGGAAGCGGCTTTGCGTTTTCCTGATTTACGGGTGACGGCGATTGAACGGAATCCGGTAGCACTTGAGTTGATTAATGAAAATCGCCAGCGGCTAGGGTGTCGCAAGGTAGACATTATTGCCGGAGTCGCTCCTTTACCTTTATCCGATAAAGCCGATGCCATTTTTATTGGTGGCAGTGGCGGTCATCTGACCGACCTTATCGACTGGTCACTGATGATGTTAAATCCCGGTGGCCGCCTGGTATTGACCTTTATTTTGCTCAATAACCTCAATGAAGCATTAAGCCATTTACAGACCTGCGTTGTTAGCGAGCTGGATTGTGTGCAATTGCAACTCTCCACTCTGACCCCTCTGGGTAGCGGGCACTATTTTAAACCGAATAATCCTACTTATCTTATTTCCTGCCACAAGGAGGCGAGCCATGTCTGAGCATTCTAATGCCGTATCAGCATCTGTTACTCACTCACCTGTTACACCAACATGGGATACGCAAAAAGTCTGGTTTGTGGGTGCCGGGCCGGGTGACAAAGAGCTGATCACGCTAAAAGGCTACCGCTTGCTGCAACAGGCACAGGTGGTTATCTATGCCGGATCACTTATCAATACTGAGCTGTTGGAATATTGCTCTGCCGAGGCTGAATGTCACGACAGCGCGGGATTAAATTTGGCACAAATCATCACGCTGATGGTGGAGGGTGTGCGTGCGGGCAAGCTGGTGGTGCGGTTGCAAACCGGTGATCTCTCTTTGTATGGCTCTATTCGTGAACAGGGCGAAGTCTTGGGTGAACACGGCATCGGCTTTGTGTCAGTACCCGGTGTCAGTGCTTTCTTGGGCGCAGCGGCACAACTGGGGGTGGAATACACCGTGCCAGAAGTGGCGCAAAGCTTAATTATCACCCGTATCGAGGGGCGCACGCCGATGCCGCCACTGGAACAACTGGAAGCTTTTGCCGCTCATCAAACTTCAATGGCTATTTTCTTGTCGGTACAGGAAATGGACCGAGTGGCCGATCGCTTAATCGCCGGTGGTTATCCCGCGCATACGCCAGTGGCAGTGGTATACAAAGCGACTTGGGCTGAAAGCCGTACAGTTCGCGGCACACTGGCGGATATCGCCGAGTTGGTTCGCGCGGCAGCCATTCATAAAACTGCTCTGATTTTGGTGGGGGCATTCCTCGGTGATGAATACCACTATTCCAAACTCTATGACGCGGGGTTTAGCCATGAATATCGTCAAGCCTGAATCAATCGCGGTATTTTGCCTGACACCCGGTGGTGTGCGGCTGGCGCGACGCTTGCAAACCCACTTGCCACTGACCTGTTTTACCAGTGACAAGTTGCTGGAATCGGGCTTTTTGCCCTTCAACGGCAGTTTTGGCAATACGATCCGTGAGGCATTTAAACAGTATTCAGCACTGGTGGTCGTCGGGGCGATTGGCCTAACGGTGCGGGTTATCGCGCCGCTGGTAAACGACAAAATGACCGACCCTGCGGTGGTGGTGATTGATGAGCGCGGGCAACACGTCATCAGTTTGCTGTCGGGGCATGTGGGAGGGGCGAATACCCTAACCCGTTATCTTGCTGGCATTTTGGGGGCTGACCCGGTGATAACCACCGCCACCGATGTTAACGAGATGGCGGCGCTGGACACACTGGCAACCCAGTTGGATGCCGAAATGCAAGATTTCCGCCACGCGGTCAAAGTGGTCAATCAAATGTTGGTCAGTAACCAGAAAGTCGGGCTGTGGTGGGACACGCCGCTGTTGGCGGAACGTGAGCGCTGCGACACGCGGGGGTTCGTGCCGGTTGATTGTTTGGATCAACTTAGATTGGATCAACTTAGTTTGGAGCAACGCCCCCCATTAGACGCCTTAGTGTGCATCACGTTGCGCGACACTCTGCCGCTGCCTGCTGATCAACTGGCGACGTTGCCCGTTTATAAGCTGGTGCCGCGCCGGGTAGTGGCGGGAATTGGTTGCCGCCGTGCCACCTCGCTGCAAACGCTGGTTGAATTGCTGCAACAGCAAATGGCCGAAAATCATTTTGACATCATGGCATTGCGAGCGATTGGCAGCGTCACTATCAAAAAAGATGAACCGGCGCTGCACCAATTGGCTCAATGCTGGCGAGTCCCGTTCGAACTGTTCAGCGTCGGCGAACTGAGCCGCCATGAACAACGTTTCCCTGCTTCTGATTTTGTCCGCCAAACGGTGGGTGTCGGTAGCGTTTCACAACCGGTCGCCTGGCTGATGAGCGACGGTAAATTGGTTGGCAATACTCTGCGTCAGCAGGGCGTCACCATCACTCTGGGAGTATCGCATTAATGTTAACCGTAATTGGCATTGGGCCAGGCAGTGAATCAATGATGACGCAGGACGCTATCGCCGCTATTCGCGAAGCAGAAATTATTGTCGGTTACAAAACCTATACCCATCTGGTCAAATCCATGACCCTGGATAAACAGGTGATCAAAACTGGCATGTGTAAAGAGATTGAGCGCTGTCAGGCGGCGATTGACCTGGCACTGGCCGGTCATAACGTGGCGCTTATCAGCAGTGGCGATGCCGGTATTTACGGCATGGCGGGCTTGGTGTTAGAGCTGGTCACGCAGCAACAATTGGAACTGGAAGTGCGGCTGGTAGCCGGTATCACCGCCAGTATCGCGGCGGCCTCACTGCTCGGCGCACCGCTGATGCATGACTTTTGTCATATCAGCCTGAGTGATTTGATGACGCCGTGGGAAGTGATTGAGAAACGCATTATCGCGGCGGCACAAGCCGATTTTGTTATCTGCTTCTATAACCCGCGCAGCCGTGGCCGCGAAGGGCATTTAGCACGGGCGTTCGAGCTGATGCAGCCGTGGAAGAAAGCCGCAACGCCAGTGGGTGTGGTGAAGGCGGCAGGGCGTAAAAAACAGGAGAAATGGCTAACCACAATAGGCGAAATGGATTTTGAACCGGTGGATATGACCAGCTTGGTGATTGTTGGCAATCAGGCCACTTATTGCCGCAATGGACTGATGATCACGCCACGGGGCTATTTATTATAAAGGGACATTCATTATGACGGACTATTCATTATGACCCATGACCATCCGCCGATTCATATATTTGGCGGCACCAGTGATGCCCGGCTAATTTGCCAACGGCTGGACGAGTTTGGCGAGCGCTACAGCCTGTCGGTCGCGACCGATGCGGGCAAACAACTGGCGGGCGATATTGGCGGCGAGGTATTGGTCGGGCGGATGGATGCAGCGCAAATGGCCGATTTTCTTATCACCAGACAGGTGCAGTGGGTAGTTGATGCTTCGCACCCCTACGCCGACCTGCTCAGTGACAATGTGGCCACCGCTTGCGGGCAATCAAATGTGGTACTGACACGTTATCAGCGCCCGAGTGAAATTGACGCTATTCATCATCCGCAGCTCTACAAAGTAGACAGTGCAGCGGCAGCGTGCGCCGTGGCGCAAGGTTTAGGGCCGCGAGTGCTGTTGACCACCGGCAGCAAGCAGTTGGCGGAGTATCAACAGCGGCTGAGCGGTAAAACCTTGTTAGCGCGCGTGCTGCCAACGGCTGAAGTGCTGAGCCAATGTGAGGCTCTGGGGTTGGGGGTAGACAATATTATCGCGCTGCGTGGGCCATTCAGCGCGCAATTCAATCATGCGCTGTATGCGTTTTGCCAGCCAGATGTGGTTATCACCAAGGAGTCTGGCGCACAAGGTGGCTACCAGGAAAAAGTGGCTCCCTGTCTGGCACTGAATATTCCCTGCATTGTGGTGCGCCGTCCGGCCGCCGTGGTGTTGGGCAGTCTTGGGCAACAAGTGACTTCATTGGATGAATTTACCCGACATCTGATGCACTGGCAGCAATCTGGCCCACTGGCAAGAACAACGAGGACAACAAAATGAAAAAAGCATTGTTGGTGATCAGTTTCGGCACCAGTTATGAACACACCCGCCAAAAGAATATTGAAACTTGTGAGCAACAGCTATCGGCGGCTTATCGCGATCGCGATGTGTTCCGCGCCTTTACCTCAGAAATGATCATTCGCAAGCTACGTAAACGCGATGGTTTGTTGATCAATAACCCGCGAGAAGCGCTGAAACACCTGGCTGAACAGGGGTATCAAGATGTGGCTATTCAATCACTGCATGTCATTAATGGCGATGAATACGAAAAAATCGCTACTGAAGTGCGCGGTTTTAGCGACTGTTTTCATCATCTGGTATTGGGCACACCCCTGTTAAGCAGCTTTGCCGATTACCAGCAATTATTAGTGGCACTGCAAGCACAAATGCCTCCGTTGGCGGCGGATGAGCGGGTGGTATTTATGGGCCACGGGGCCAGTCACTTCGCCTTTTCTGCTTATGCCTGCCTTGACCATTTAATGACTTCTCTCAACTTCCCTGCTTTGGTGGGGGCGGTGGAAAGTTATCCGGAAATCGGCCACATCATTAGCCGCTTACAGCAGCAGGGGGTGCGCAAAGTGCATCTGATGCCATTGATGCTGGTGGCCGGTGATCACGCCATCAATGACATGGCTTCTGAAGAGCCGGATTCATGGCGCTCACAACTGGAAGCTGCGGGTATCAGTGCGCAATCATGGCTGCAAGGATTGGGAGAGAATCCATTGATTCGCCAGATGTTTGTTCAGCATCTGGCGAGTGCATTGCAGCAAAAACAGCAGGAGGCAGCGTAATGAGCGGCAGACTTTATGCATTGGGTGTTGGCCCCGGAGCCAGCGATTTAATCACCGTGCGGGCGGCACGGCTGATAGCCAGACTGGATGTGTTGTATGCCCCGGCAGGGCGTAAAGGCGGTGACAGTCTGGCGTTGTCAATTGTGCGCGAATATTTATCACCTAACACCGAAATCCGCACCTGCCATTTCCCGATGAGCGCCGATGACAGCGAAAAGCAGGCGGTGTGGGATGAGGTGGCACAACAACTGCAAGCGGAAGTTGCGCAGGGCCGTCAGGTGGGTTTTATCACCCTCGGCGACGCTATGTTATTTAGCACATGGGTATTTTTGCTAGAACGTATTGGTCGGCCAGATTGGTTGGAAATTGTCCCCGGAGTCACTTCTTTTGCCGCCATTGCCTCACGAGCCGCATTGCCCTTGGCGATGGAGCAACAATCGCTGGCGGTTATGTCTTGCACTGCCCCAGAAGCCGAGCTGGAACGCGCTTTGCGCCATCACGACTGCGTAGTGCTGATGAAAGTATATGGCCGCTTTGCACAAATTCAGGCGCTATTGGGCCGGTTAAATCTGTTTCCGCATGCGCTGTTGATGTCGGAAGCTTCATTACCCGGCGAGGTGTGCTGGCGTCAGTTGGATACCCTTGCCGCTGACCAGCCATTGCCCTATTTCTCGACCATTTTAGTCAATAAACAGCAACGAGTTATTTAAAAACAGATGGTTATCTAGTTTTCACTTAGATGCTCAACGTTATTGGAGTTACTCATGGAAATGGAAAGACAGTTAAAAAAACTTTCGCTTAGCGGAGTTGCGATGGCAATCCTGCTAACGATTGCCCCGAATGATGTTTTTGCCATGCACATTATGGAAGGTTTTTTACCGCCGATGTGGGCGCTGGCTTGGTGGATACTGTTCCTGCCGTGTTTGTTTATGGGGCTGGTTCGTTTGAAACAGATTGTCGCTGAAGACAGCAATCAAAAAGTCCTGTTAGCGCTATGCGGCGCCTTTATTTTCGTGCTATCGGCACTGAAAATCCCCTCGGTGACCGGCAGTTGTTCGCATCCGACCGGCGTCGGGCTGGCGGTTATTCTGTTTGGGCCGGTAGTGGTGGCGGTGTTGGGGGCCATTGTGTTGTTGTTCCAGGCGTTATTACTGGCGCACGGCGGCCTGACAACCTTGGGTGCTAACGGCATGTCAATGGCGGTGATTGGGCCAGTTGTGGGTTATCTGGTGTGGAAGTTGGCCTGTAAAGCGGGATTGCGCCGCGACGTTGGGGTATTTCTTTGCGCCATGCTCGCAGATTTAACCACTTACTTTGTCACCTCGGTACAGCTTGGTCTGGCTTTCCCTGACCCGCAATTTGGTGTCAGCGGTTCGATTATCAAGTTTATGGGAGTGTTCTGCATTACCCAGATCCCGATAGCCATCGCTGAAGGCTTGCTGACAGTGATGATTTACGACCAGTTAACCAAACGTCAGTTAATCCACGCAGGGACTCACTAACATGAAAAAGACGCTTATTTTGCTGGCGATGGTGATCGCTCTGGTCATAATGCCGTTCTTTATTAATCACGGTGGTGAATATGGTGGCTCAGATGGTGAAGCCGAAACGCTGATTCAGACTACCGCACCTCACTATCAGCCGTGGTTCACGCCGTTATATGAACCCGCCAGTGGTGAAATTGAAAGCCTGCTGTTTACCCTGCAAGGTTCCATTGGGGCGGCGGTGATTTTCTATATCTTGGGCTATTACCGGGGGAAACGCGGTGAGCATGCTGGGGATTGATAAACTAAGTTATCAAAGCCGCTGGCGACAGGCCGATCCAATGGGAAAATTGGTGCTATATGCCGTTTTCCTGTTGGCCGCCATGCTTAGCCCGCCGATGTATCAGGCGCTGCTCTTGGTGTTTATCGCCGCCCTGACATGTTACCTATTGCGGGTGGGGCCACGCCGTTACTTACGCTGGCTGGCAATACCGCTCTCTTTCCTATTGGTGGGGTTGGTCACGATTGTGATATCACTCTCGCGCCAACCGGAGAGCCTGTGGTGGGGGATGCAGATAGGGCATTGGTGGTTGGGGCTTGATAAAGTCGGATTAACCACCGCCAATCAAACGCTATGGCGCAGTTTGGCGGCATTGGCGGCCACTTTTTGGTTTGTGCTGAATACGCCATTCCCGCAGCTTATCCAAATATTGAAGCGCTGCCATGCCCCCCGATTGCTGACCGAGCAAATCCTGCTGACCTGGCGTTTTATTTTTATTTTGATTGAGGAGGCCGCCGCGATCCATCAGGCGCAGTCTCTGCGATTTGGTTATATCTCATTGCGTACCGGCTACCATTCGCTGGCAATGTTGGTCGGTATGCTATTTACCCGCGTGATGATTCGCTATCAGCAAATGGTCATCTCGCTGGATATGAAACTCTATCAGGGCGATTTCCACCTGTAAGGCAGGATGTAATGTTAGCCACCAGGCAGTTAGGTTTCAGCTATCAGGAAGAGCAGGTATTGCGCGACTTGACACTGGATTTCAGTCAGCATGCGGTCACCGGTGTCTTGGGGGCTAATGGTTGTGGCAAATCCACCTTATTTATGAACTTGACCGGTATTTTGCAACCGCAACAGGGCGCGGTGTTGTGGCAAGGTGAGCCGCTCAGTTATAAGAAAGCCAACTTACGTGAATTGCGTCAGCGTGTCACCACGGTATTTCAAGATCCGGAACAGCAGATTTTTTATACCGATATTGATAGTGATATTGCCTTCAGCCTGCGCAATTTGGGGATGCCCGAAGAGATTATTGCGCAGCGGGTTGACCGGGCGTTGACTTTGGTAGATGCGCAAGGATTTCGCCATAAATCTATCCAGCACTTGAGTCATGGGCAGAAAAAACGGGTGGCCATTGCCGGTGCGCTGGTGATGGAGGCAGAGTATCTGCTACTGGATGAACCCACAGCCGGATTGGACCCGGCCGGTCGGCAGCATATGATTACTATCATTGAACGTATTGTCGCAGAGGGAAAACGCGTTATTCTCTCCAGCCATGATATCGATCTAATTTATAAGGTTTGTGATTACCTTTATGTCTTATCGCACGGCCACCTGATGATTGCCGGTGAAACAACCGAAGTGTTCCTACAACAAGAAAAATTGCAAGCCGCCGGGCTGGTTCAGCCGTGGTTGGTCAAAATGCACAGTGAGCTGGGTTTGCCGCTGTGCAAAACGGAAGAACAACTCTTCGCGCTGATGCGTCAACGCGAAATGGAGGAGGCGCGATGAGTCGGCCAGTGATGAATTTATCAATCATGGTGCAGGGCACGGCATCTGACGTGGGTAAAAGTGTGTTAGTGGCCGGGCTGTGCCGCATCTTTATGCAAGATGGCTATCGCTGTGCGCCGTTTAAATCGCAGAATATGGCACTCAATTCGGGCATTACTCCGCAGGGGGAAGAGATGGGCCGGGCGCAGATTTTTCAGGCCGAAGCGGCCGACATTGCCCCAGATGTTCGCATGAATCCAGTACTGCTCAAACCCACCAGTGACCGTAAGGCGCAGGTGGTTTTAATGGGCAAAGTTGCCTGCAATATGGATGCGGTGGAATATCATCAGTATAAACCGCAATTGCAGCAACAAATCAGCGAGGTTTACCACAGTTTGGCTCGCGAATATGACGTCATGGTGCTGGAAGGTGCGGGCAGCCCGGCGGAAATTAATCTGCGTGACCGCGATATCGTCAATATGGGCATGGCTGAAATGGCAGACGCGCCGGTATTGCTGGTGGCGGATATTGACAGAGGCGGCGTGTTTGCCTCTATCTATGGCACTCTGGCACTGCTGCATCCCCATGAAAAAGCCCGCGTCAAAGGGGTGATAATCAATAAATTTCGTGGCGATATCGCACTGCTGACCCCTGGCCTGGAACAGATTGAAGCCCTGACCCATGTCCCCGTGCTGGGGGTGATGCCGTGGCTGGATATTGATTTAGAAGATGAAGATGGTGTCGCTCTGCAAAATGGCAAATATCAGGATATGGCAGAAAAGGCACTGGATATTGCGGTGATCCGCTTACCTCATATCGCTAACTTTACTGATTTTAATGCGCTGGCCGCGCAACCGGATGTGCGCCTGCGCTATGTATCGCAGTTGTCGGCGTTGGGTCAGCCGGATTTGATTATTTTGCCGGGCAGCAAGAATACGCTGGGTGATTTGCAATGGCTGCACCACTGCGGGCTGGCGTCAGCGTTACTGAAGCTACATCAACGTAATGTACCGGTGATAGGCATTTGCGGTGGTTATCAAATGCTGGGAAAACGCATTATTGATGGCGTTGAGTCGGGCCTTGAACAGATGGATGGCTTGGGGTTGCTGGATGTGGAAACCGAGTTCGCGCCAGATAAAGTCACCACGCGCGTTAGCGGTTATTGTCAGATTGGCCTGCCGGGCATATTGAAAAACTGTGGTGATCACCCGCTTGAAGGTTATGAGATCCATATGGGTGTCTCCCATTTGGGCTGTGATGCCATACCTTTTGCACAGCTAACGTTACGTAACGGACAAGCCGAGCAGTGGGTGGATGGCGCGGTGAATGGCGATGGTAGCGTATTGGGCAGCTATATCCACGGGCTATTTGACAGCCACCACTTTACCCGCGCGCTATTAGATAGCCTGCGTCAACGCAAAGGGCTGTCTGCTTTTGATGGCGTGACAGTGAATTATGCTGAACATAAACAGCAACAGTTCGATATTCTGGCATCACAGATGCGCGAGCATATTGATATTGATAGGATTTTCAAACTAATGAAACAGCATCAACAGGAGCGCGCACAGTGATTTTGATTACCGGAGGGGCGCGCAGTGGCAAGAGTTCATTGGCCGAACGTTTGGCGGCACAAGCGGCCGAACGGGTATTTTACATTGCGACCTCAGTGGTAACAGATGCGGAAATGGCAGCGCGGGTGGCATTACACCGTGCCAGCCGCCCGGCGCATTGGCGTACCTGGGAAGGCTATCGTGATCTCGGCGTGGTGCTGGAAAAGCACGTCGAACCCGGCGAAGCCGTTATGTTGGAATGCATTACCACACTGATGACCAATTTGCTGTTTGAACTGGCGGGGGATACGCCACCGGAACAGATGGATTTTACCGCGCTTGAAGCGGGTATTTCGCAGCAAATTACCGCGTTGTTGGCGGCTTGCGCTCGCAGCAGTGCGCCTATTTATCTGGTGACCAATGAGCTGGGCATGGGGATCGTACCGGAAAATCGTCTGGCGCGGCATTTTCGTGATATTGCCGGACGAGTCAATCAGCGATTGGCAGCAGCGGCTGATGAGGTGTTTTTAGTGGTTTCAGGCATTGAGGTTAAGATTAAATGAGCCTGCGTCTATTTCTCGCAACATTGCAGTTTATGACCCGCATTCCGGTGCCAGAGCGCTGGACGCAAGGACTGGCAATGGATAACTACGAGCGCGGTATTATCGGTTTTCCGTTTATCGGCCTGATTGTTGGGGTGATCGGTGGGGTGATTTTCACTCTGCTGGCTCCGTGGTGCGGTGTGCCATTGGCGGCGTTGGGATATGTCCTGGCGTTGGCACTGGTTACCGGTGCTTTTCATCTCGATGGGCTGGCAGATACCTGTGATGGGGTGTTTTCTGCCCGCAAGCGCGAGCAAATGCTGGAAATCATGCGCGACAGCCGCCTCGGTACCAACGGTGGTTTGGCGCTGATATTTATCGTGGTGGCGAAAGTGCTGGTGGTCAGTGAGTTGGCGCTGCGTGATGCACCGATGCTACTGATACTCACCGCCGCTTCAGTGGCCGGGCGCACGGTAATTGTGCTGTTGATGTATCGCCAACGCTATGCGCGCGAAGGTAATGGATTAGGCAACATTTACATCGGTAAAGTGACGGGGAAACAAACACTTGTCACCTTGGCCGGTGGCGCGATATTAACCCTGTTACTGGGTCAGGGCGCAGCGTTGTTGGCGTTGGTGATTAGCATGGTGGTGGTGGCATTATTGGCAATCTACCTGCGCCGCCGTCTGGGTGGACAAACCGGTGACACGCTGGGAGCTGCGGCCGAAGTGGGTGAGTTGATATTCCTACTGGCGTTGCTGTAACACGACCTGTTTTCGAACACTTTTGATGAGCCATTCTATGCGACTTTTTCTGGTGCGCCACGGGCAAACCGAAGCCAATTTGCGCGGTGTTTTTTGCGGCTTGACCGACTTGGCGTTAACGCCACTCGGCGTCGAACAGGCCGGTGATGTTGCCGGTTGGCTGGCAGAGGTGGCGTTTGCTGATGGTGTCAGTAGCCAGTTGCTACGTGCGCGGCATACTGCCGATATCGTGCTGGCGGGGCATCCCCTCAATGCGGGCATTAATGACCAATTAAATGAAATGAATTTTGGTGAGTGGGAAATGCGCCATCACCATGATTTACAGCGTGAAGACCCTGATGCATGGGCCGCATGGGTGGCAGACTGGCAACAGGCCAGCCCCACTGGCGGGGAGTCTTTTATACAGTTTTCAGACCGAGTCGAAAGCGTGGTTCAGTCACTGCTTTCAACCCACAGTCACCAAACCAACCGTCACGCAATAAACAATCACGATAACAATCAACTGCTGGTTGCCCATCAGGGAGTATTAAGCCTGATGCTGGCGCGTTTACTGGCGATGCCAGCCGCCGCCATGTGGCATTTTCATTTTGAGCAGGGGGCATACAGCGTGTTGGAGATCCATGATGGGTTTGTCACGTTGCATGCGTTCAACAGCCGGGCTGCCTGGCAGCCTGCACCACGAGGTTAAATAGATGCAAACACTTTCATCAATTCTGCGTACCATTGCTCCGCTGGATAACAAAGCGATGGCCCGAGCTAAAACACGGCTGGATGGTTTGCTAAAACCGCAGGGCAGTCTGGGGCGTTTGGAGCAGTTGGCGGTTCAATTGGCGGGAATGCGCGGTTTATATGGTCATCAGGTTGATCGCAAACAAATCATTGTAATGGCGGCTGACCACGGTGTTTACGACGAAGGCGTGGCTATCTCACCTCGCGTTGTAACGATGGTTCAGGCACTGAATATGGTCAGGGGGGTGACCGGTGTTTGTGTGTTGGCAGCCAACGCCGGTACTGAAGTCAAGATAGTGGATGTGGGTATCGACTGCGATACGCTGCCCGGTGTGATAGATATGAAAGTGGCGCGCGGCAGCGGCAATATCGCTCGCGGTGCAGCCATGACTCGTCAACAAGCCGAAGATTTACTGGTTGCCAGCGCGATGTTGACATTACAGCAGGCGGCGGGTGGCGTGAAAGTGTTTGGCGTCGGTGAGTTGGGTATGGCGAATACCACTCCCGCAGCGGCGATGGTCAGTGTATTTACCGACAGCGACCCTGAGTTGGCAGTGGGGATCGGGGCTAATTTCCCCAGCGAGCAATTACATCATAAAGTGGCCGTAGTGCGGCGCGCAATTGAAACTAATCAGCCAGATGCCAGCGATGGCATTGATGTGTTGGCGAAAGTCGGTGGTTTTGATCTGGTGGGTATGACTGGAGTGATGTTAGGCGCTGCCGCTGCGGGTTTACCGGTGGTGTTGGATGGTTTTCTCTCCTATGCTTCTGCGTTGGCTGCTTGCCGTATCGAACCCAAGGTGCATGATTACCTGATTCCATCTCATCTATCAGCAGAAAAAGGCGCGGTTATCGCACTGAACCATTTGCAGCTGGAACCCTATTTGCAAATGGGTATGCGATTAGGCGAGGGCAGCGGTGCAGCACTTGCCATGCACTTAGTGGATGCGGCCTGTGCAATGTATAACAATATGGGATCATTGGCCGAAAGCAATATTGAGTTACCAGCCCCCCTTCGTCCTTAAAATTGCAGGGGTGTTAGCGACGTTCACTAACCCGAATCACTTACTTGAGTAAGTTCATCGGGATTCATTCTCTTGCTGCCTACCTGCAATTCCAATGACTTTGGGTGTTTATCTTCGTCCTTGAAATTGCAGGGTGTTAGCTACATCTACTGAGATTGAACAGAAAATCATTCGGATGTTCAGCTTTATATTGGATCAGGTGCTGCGTTGCTATTAGCTATATATGCCTGTTCACTGCCAAGTTGCCCAACTTCAAATGTTAAAAAAACGTTCGTGGGTTAATCTGTTAGGCCTTGATGCATTTGTATTGTTTAAGCAAAAGAAGATGGCTATTCTTTTCTTGTTTGCCATGTTACCAGGTGCTTCATTGCAAATCAGCCACACTTCCAGCAGTCCGTTCCTGCATGATTTTGTAAAAAATCCCTTTTATCAAGATAGCCTGGTGGTCCAATATCCGTCGATACTATTATCGATGGCGCAAATTGCCGAAGTCTTTTTCATTCTAACTATTCCATTCTTCATGTCTCGTTTTGGCATTAAGCGCGTAATGATGATCAGTATGATCGTCTGGACTTTACGCTTCGCGCTATTCGTCTATGGCGATTCATCTGCAAACGGTATTATTTTATTACTGCTATCAATGGTTATTTATGACTGTGCCTTTGATTTCTTTAATATTTCTGATGCAATTTATGTCGAAAAAAAAGTAAACCCTAATATTAGGGGCAGTGCTCAAGGGCTGTTCATGACGATGGTAAATGGTGTTGGTGTATACGCTGGTGGGCATATTGTCGACTATTTTACTCTGTTTAGTGTAAAAAACTGGAATAGTATTTTGTTCTCATTTTCTGCTTACACACTTATTTTGTTGATGATTTTCGTGTTTGTTTTTCAATATAAACATGATTCTAGTGAGTTGGAAAATCGTCAGCTATCACATTGATTATAATGTTGATAATTTTTAGATTGCCAGACTTTGTTGATATTTTTTATTTCCATAGCTTTAATCTGGCAGGGGGGCATATCGGCTTTGCTGTGGCTGCTTTTTTTGCATTATTCAGGATTTAACTCTTTCACATTAAAACCTACCTTTCGTAGACGTTATATCAATTCACTTTAATTGCCATTTTATCGATAATATTTTGATTATATGGGGGAAGTTGATTGGTATCACCGATCGATATGATATTTCTGAACTGCCAAAACGATTATCTTTGGGCTTTATTGCGATATATAATAGCCGAGGATTATTAACACAATAATTTTATGTTATTTCTACTGTTCATGATTGGATAGGTCGTTTGAGTCTTTGTTTATCGCTGAGGCTAATTGAAGGGCCATACTTGTCCTTACACGCGACATAAACGTAATTATAATGATGCTACCTTAATGCTTTCGCCGGTCATACTGGCAGTAGTATCGATTTCGGTGTCTGGCGTTTCTTGTAAGTAGTACCTATCTTACGGATAAAACTGTTTTTTTTAGAGAGCATTAGACTATTTTACTTCGTGTAGGTGGTGGTGAGTCATGGGGTGACTTAAGTTATTTTTATATATATGTAAGAAAATTCCGACAAGGTTGATGGTTCTATTCCCATATACTTTTACTCTTCAGTGTTGTTTAATTGCGATCTGGAATTTTCAGTGACAGAGGTCAATATTTGGTAATTTAGTTTTCGAAGATGGGCGGTTTATACTATTAATAAAATTGTGGCTATCAAATTTATAGCTCTCTATAGCTATGTGTTTTTTCCTCAACTATCGAAGTTTGATTGGAATTAGTTCTATCACTCGGGTTTTAGCTTTTTACTTATCACATTACTGAAATAATTTTCCAGTGAACGAGTGATAATCGCAAAGGTAAAATCCTACTGATTACTATTGTAATGCTCATTTCTATTAAAAATTCACTCAGGCAACACTGACTGAAAATAGTGAGTAAAATAAGGAATGTATAATATGTTAAGTGTAGCGATTACAACCCGGAACGCTTTCTATGAGTTAGGATTACTCTCTCTACTCAGAAAAGTCTTCAATAAAGAGGGTGATGAGGATTACTTATTTATCCGACCTTATGAATCGAAAGCTGCACATAAAGCCAATGTGATATTTAAAGATTTCATGGTGATCATCAACATATATCAAGATAGTGAGTTTATCGCGAAAAATATCAATAGTAGTAATAAACCGATGATGACTGTTAACATTCCCTTTAACAGTAATCAACTCGATATTTATGACATTATATCTAAAATCAAGAAGATTTTGACTATTGCGCGACTAAATCACGGCAGCATGATGAACAGCGATGTATTCAGGCGGTTAGGACTGAAGAATTACATTCAATTATCATATACAGAAAGTAGGGTTGTAGAGTTGACAGGACAAGGACATAGTATCCCTGATATTTCAAAAATACTTGAACGCTCTGAAAAGACAGTATTGACGCATCGGCGCAATGCGATTAGGAAACTGGGTGTACTAAATAGGTTGGAGTTTTATAACTATGCTTCACATATGAAGAACTATAGCAATAAAGATGCTGTTTTTATTTGTATTTAATCAATAGTATATTCCTACCAAGGTATATCTAATAATACCTCCTCGGTAAAACGTATTCTAGCACCTCACTCCAGATGATATTTCACGTCATGCTATATTGAATAATATAGCATGACGTGTCTTTTCATAATATTAAGTAACAGATACTACTTTTGGGTTAAAACTGTTGATGATTTGCACGTAATGTTTACGCTGATGTTCTGTAAACTCGCCGCCACTGGTAGTCAAAGTAAAAATGAGCACTACACGGCTATCGGGATTTGATATCGCGTGATGTGGTAATAACACAATGGACTGTACCTGGCGGGTTCTTTCGCCATCTTGCAAAAAATTATTTGCTACTTGCACTACGGGTAATTTCGCTGGGCCAAGCTCATGTTTGAGCAATTTCCCTTCAATTTGAAAACCAGGTAATTTATTGCGTAATGCTTCCATCTCTTTTTCACAGAAAGCTTCAGGTGTTTGCTCTTCATCCAATAAAGCGCGGTTAATGATAATGTTATATTCGTGGTTATTGGGATCTCTGAACATTAAAATATTCACTGACTGATCCAGCACTGGAGCAGTTGTCAGAAAGGTGCCCTCATAAATCGAATAAGTTGTAGATATAGCATTCATAGGATTTTAAGCTCCAGCATTCTTGTCTTGTTTTGGTAACAACAGCACTTCAACGCGTCTGTTTTGGTCTTGCCCAATTTTTGTATCATTAGACGCGACCGGCTCTAATGAACCCATTCCCCGAATAATAAAATTTTCACTTGAAAGCGAACTATTTTTGATTAGCCAGTCACGAACCACTAATGCGCGCTGTTCGGAAATAGTCATATTGAAAGAATCACTACCGGTATTGTCCGAATGGCCGACAATCAAAATTTTACTGCCTTGATTATGTTCTAGCAGTTGTAACAGGGAATGTAGTATCTCGTTAGTTTGCGCATTCGGTTTTAGTTTTGTGCTATTTGAGTCAAATAGCGGAGCCATTTGAGCTGAACTAAACGCCGGAATACTTTTATAAACCTCAACGCGATGGTTTATTTGGCTCAATAACGCTGCACATTGAGACAGCCCCCAGTGCGTGATATCAAATGTATTAGCACATGCTGACAATCCTTCCCCCTTAGCGGTTAACTTTGTAATGTTGTCAGCAAGGTTTTGAATAGATAAATTATTTATATTATCGAAAGGTGCGATCTGCTGGGTAAATTGCTTATAGCGAACTTTCTCATGTGAGAATGAATGCACCATGTGTACGGCCAATAATATGGTGGCAAAACCCAGACTCCATAACCATTTTGGGTTGTGCGGCGGTACTATTACCGCTGGTTTCACCGCTGGCGCTATCTGCGGTTTTTGCCAATTAATCACTTCCGGGAAGGGGGGGAGTGATAATGCCGAGGCTAGACCGGGTAAGATACCCAATGTTTTTTCCAGCCATACCGACCAGGCACCATGCTTGATAAACCCTTTGCCGTTGTCGGATAAAATCACATCAGTTAATTGTAATGACGTGTGAGAAAAGAGGTTTTGTAAGGCATTTGTCACGCCAGATTCGTTTAACCAGATAAACAGATTGTGCGCCATTGCATGGCGTTGAGAAGAGAACGCCGTACTGTTGGTATCCTGCAACTCCAGTTTTTGGATCAATGTTTGAAACGCTGCTGTAATATCGACCTCTTTTTTATTGGCGAGATTAATATTCCCAGTCCAATATGCGTTATCAGAGTTATGGCTAAGACGCTCCTCACTCAATTGAATATAGATAGCAAATACGCATGAGAGTGGCGTTGTCAGTGATAGTGCAGAAAAACTATTTTGCCATTTAGTGAGCTGTGAAATAATAATTGATGTATTTTCATACACATCCGGCAAGAAAGGGAAAAAAGCCAATACCTGCGCGGAGGGATGATGCATCGTAATATGCTTGAGCCGTTTTTGTAATGTCTCCGGATCAGGAATTAAGATCCAGATAGCATGGCTGGAAAAACGCGTGTTATCGGCAGCGCCAGGGTTACTAAACCACTTAGCAGCATAGGGACCGAGGATTAAAATAACGGTATTACCTTGATCCGCGACCTGTGCAACTACCGGTTGAGGGGGTTGTTGTGGTTCAGGTTGGGGTTGTTCCGGTTTAAGGGCGTAATGCCACCCTACGGTGAGCACCAATAGCAGCAGGAACGTAATGAAAATAACGTTATTCCATAACGTAGCACCCTGAAAATTAATACTTGCTATTAATATGCCACCGGCTGCCAGCCATAAAAATAATAGCGACTTATTTAATTTAACCTTAAACATTTAAGACAGATCACCTAAATAGCGAGAGCACCAGAACCAGAGTGCGGAGAGTGTTAACGCGATAGCGCAGAGTGGCAAAGCTAAAGCGCGCCAGGTTCGGTGTTGTTCCAATATCTTGTCAATTTTAGGCGGCTCCTCGTTATTGTCCGCTTCCTCGATCTCTGGCTCAATATCATCGTCAACTAAAATGATATTGGGTGGTAACAACTTATGGCCATAACGCGCGAGTAATTGCTGTGATTTCACATCACGGGTTGGCAAATTGCGCGACAGGACAAGAATCTTGAGTGCATATTGGCAGACAGTTTCGTCGTCGCTGTTTAATAACGCTTCCAGGCTCACGCTATCAGTGGGTGAGGGGGCGCTGTAACCGTAGAAATAATCTAATAATAAGTAACCATCCCAACTCAATCCCTTATCTTTAATGGCATGTTCAGTGCGTTTATCCAGATAATGGCAAAGCTGATGACATAAACGGTCGACCTCGATTGGTGGATGTTTTTCTGATTTTAGCGCGAGGCCGAACGCCTCAATCTGCGCGATCAGCTTTAATTGAAAGCCGGATAGTGACGGAATAATGCCATCGAAAGATAATAAGGTATCGACGCTTAAAATCTGTTTAAAGATATCTTCGCTTTTCACCAGGTTTTCTCCACAACATCACCCCAACCCTGTAGGCTGATATAAGGACATATCCTGACTGAGCGGGGGTTTGAATCCGTTTCGGTATTAAAGGCCAGTTTCAACTCAAAGGTTGAGTCATCGATTTTGGTAATGATTTTCTTCATATTGCTCATATCAACTTGTTCTGCCATTACTTGTGCATTTTGTGCGTTATAAACGCCAATGTGCCACCACTCCACATCTTCACGGGTGAAATCCACTTCGTGCTTTTCTATTTTTAGCGTTTTTTTATTCACGACAATCAGGGATTCTAACCACCGTTCATGAGCGGTGGGGAGGTCAGTGAAATAGCTCACTTTACTTGCCCCAGCGACATCTGGATGTGCAGCGCGTTTTTTAAAATTGATACCAAGACGGTATTCAAACTCTTGTAAAGAGCGTTGTGTACCTAGCGTATAACTGCCAAGTTCAACTTCACCTTGTTCGGTACCCAGCAGAGTGCGAACCCGGCTTTTAGCGATTTTATCCCGCTCCCACCAGGCAAGTTTCACCGCACCAGATTCCTTGGCCTCATTATTATGATCGGACCAAACCTTACTGTGTTTGCTACGGGTATAGAAATGCCAGAGCAGAATTTTATGTGGAGCATATGTATCGTAGCCATGCGTAAAGGCACGGGCAGCCATCGCGATTTCTTCACCCATAAAGAAAATATCAGGATCGTTTGGTACTTCACGGACAAAACTGCCATCGCTAAATACAAAGCCGGCGGCTAAATATCCGCAACGCACTGGCGCACTTTCGGTAAAAGGCATGGACATCATTTGCACCATACCTTCCGGCGTAAAAGCGCTAAAAATTAGGCGACTGACATAGTCTTTTCTGTCCTCGTTCTCGCCGGGTTCATAACCCGGAGGATAACTGGATAATATTGGTTTAGGACTTTTGTCGCGCAGGCTGTTTAACATAGTGACCATTTCATGATCCCAGTGCTGAATGAATCGGCAATGAGAGTCTATTTGCAAGAAATAGGTTTCGTCTTGAAATAGCCCTTCAGCCATATGCCTGGCCCAGCAAGCACCTTTGCTTTCATAATAATGCACACTTAAAATCCATATGCGCGCGTGGTTATATTCCAACTGATGCAATGGATAGCCAAGATGGGTTTTACTTTCGATCAACCGCATACCCTGATTTGTGAAAGTATTAATTTCATTATCATCTTGCCAAAAAACGGCAATATTGAGATTTTCAGGGTTCTTAGCGGTATTTATCATGTCATGCAGCGTCGGGATTAATTCTGGATCCCGATAGCTTGCGATGCTCACAAAAATAGAAGATAAAGACTGCATATATAATCCGTCTAAATTAACAGTGTTTCTGTAATGGGTTAATTAACCTGCAAAATAATTTCTGCGGCCGCCGTAAAGTTACCGTTAGCGGGTTTCGCTGTGGCTGAGGCGGACTCAAGAGTTGCCTTCCACTTGAATTCTGCGGGTGTGGCACTGGCAATATTGACCTTTTGCTCGCGGTCACTGCCATTGAGTGCCAGCAATTTCCCGGTGCTGTCGCTAATTTTTATGCGCATCCGATCATCGTGGCCATCGTTGTCTTTGACTTTGATGTAATTTCCATCGGCTGTCGGGGTTTGCGTAGTAATGGCGGCAGTGGCTGAATATTGCCCATAATCGGTTTTACAGGTGATATCAAAATTCAGGCTACGCTCGATTCCACTGCTTAATTTGCCTGAGGTCACGAGGCCGAAATCAACAATTTTTGTGCCGTCAAAAGTACAAGATGGGGTGCTGATGATGGTAATTTGCCCAATATCCAGTTTCTGTGCGTAGTTGATGATGTTATTACTATTGACCCAGTTATAGGCTGCGGTACCACCGGGCAGAACCTGCTGACCGGCCGTATTGGTCAACGATAGCGTGTCCTTGGTTTTATATAATTCAATCCTGAAGTAGGAGTTAGCCGGATAAGTCCAACGACCAATGTCAGTGGTAAATGTCATTCCCGCGCTGGTGTTGAACGTGCCGAAGGCCCCGCCATTATTCCACATAGGTTTGATGGCAATACCGTCAATATTGGTGGCAAACAGTCCTTTCCCTAAGTCCGCACCTAGCATGGCTGCGACATTTTTGCCATAAGGGTTACCGATCGCACAATCGGTATAAGTTACCCTGGTACCCTGCGTCGATGTATTTGCCTCGGCAATAAATTTTGTGGTATCGGCGGGGGCATCGGCATCAATCGTGATGGTTAACGCGGGCAATGTCATGGTTGATGGTAGAGATCCCCCTTTGTCGCTTTCCGTGTCAATCGTACAGATGGCTTCTGCCTGCCCTGCGATAACAACGCCTAATGCCAATATAAAAAGCTTCCTTGTCATGGCAAACTACTCCTGTCCTGCATCAAGTTTAGAAATTAGTTCCTGCGGTATGAGTTGCAGTAATTCACCAAAGCTTTTGCCGATTGTTTTTTCTGAAAAGGACAATAAAGCAATAACCGGGCTACTGGGTTCTGTAGTAGCAAACCATTGGCGTACTTCAATCAGTCGAGACAAAGCATCCGCGCGGTTTTGAATCCCTTTTGGCGGTGCGGGTATCGCTACTGCAACAGGTGTCGATTGTAATTGTGTTTGCGGCTGCGGCGGTTGTGGATAAATGGGGGCAACCGTATCTGCTGGTATGGCGAGTGCGGTGATGCTTTCTTCAGGCAGCGTCTCCGGTACGGCCATGTATGGCTCAGTAACCTCTGAAGCCACGATGTATTCAGGCGTTTCAAAGGCGATGACGGGGGTTATATCGGCCCCACCAAAATGGCGCAACAGCGAGGTTAACCTGACAAAGTCCGGTGTTATCTCCCCGAGCGAGGCGTTAAGCCGTGCTGTTAACTCCAACAATAACGCATAGGCTTGCTGCAATGAGAGGATCGCGCTATCGGAACGCGCCAGCCATTCATGCTGAATCGCGTCCAGTGTGGCTTCTTCCAGTGCGCCTTCCTCGCGGGGAAACGAGTGTGCTTTTTCAAACTCTTTAACTGAAATTTGCATTCCTGCGGCTTTCGGTAACGGCTGGTTGCGAAAATCAGCGATAAACCCATCAATATCGTCCAGTTCTGCAAACGCATTGGCCCGCATAAAGGGTTCAAATTCCCCTTCATCAAGTAATTGAGGGTGCAACTCATCAGGCCAGGTACTTAGGCACCACAATAACGCCTCAAACCCTTCTTGCAACGCGCTGACACCAATTTGACGCATTCGACAGCGCATCAGAATAATTAGCAGCCGTACATCCCTGGCTTTACCCAGCAGCTCAAGACATTTTCGCTCCGTATCTGTCCAGTTAGTGGGTTCGGCGACTTCAACAAAGTTGCCATACTCGGCAGTTAACTTGGGTTGGAGCTTTGTTTGCAGCATAAGAAATGCTGAGTCATATTCGAGACTTAGGCCGCAAGGGTGGTCACCCGGAATAGGCTGCATCAGGCTGTGATAATAACCTGTACTTTCAGCGATACTCTGTACACTCATGTTTCTTCCTTTTAACGTCATGGGTGGACGTTGTGGTCTAATTTTTTGCTCTCGGACATATAGCCGTGATGCTGATGAATTAATAACGGTGCATTTCTGGCTCAAAGCTCATTCCACGCACATCGGCAGATGTATCGTCGCGGGCTAACCAACTGGTGTATCCCAACTGACTTCCCCCCTCTAGCGTCGCGGTGGGAACCTCACTGGCGGTTAACAGCAATTGCACTTCCCAGGCATATTCAAACCCAACAAAGTTACGTACCCATTCACGTAAGACAGGTAAATCCTGTCCGGATGGGCTAAAGCGTAAGTATTGTTGCAAGCTGAGTGGGCCGAGAATCAGTTCAAACTTGTGCTGCCGGTCTAAAACGGTATCGCCCAAAATAGCACCGTCACCCAGCATCATCGCTGAAGCGCCATCGCCCAGTTGGGTCTGGTCACTTTTATCCAGAAAGATCCACTGCTGGGCGTACTCGACCATGCTAACCGGCACTTCGAAGTAGTATTGCAGCGCACCGACTAAGCCTTCGGGGTTACGCGCTTCACGAATGAGGTGTGCTGATGAGGCGAGATGGGCATGAACCGGCAGCGCACTGTGTGCCAGTTCCGCGGGATCAAGCCCGGCTAAACTGCCGATATAAAAAGAGAATCTCTCATCATGTTGCCTATCCAGCGAGGCGGTGTCCTGAGAGACAAACCATGCACGATAAAGTTGTGATATCGCCCGATGATGGAATAGATCGACAAAATCGGTCATCGTGTGGTCATGCAGCTCAGCGCGGGTATAGGCCAGTTCGGTCATTTGTAACGGCATCGCACCGTGTGGCCCCCAGATCCCCAGCCCAAAAAGCTGTAGGTCCATCTTCCCATCTTTCATTTCTACATGGGATATCTCGCGAGGGGAGAATGCCATATGGGCACTTTGGCCAATACGAAACGTTTCCTGCGCCGGTAACATGGCCTTTCCGGGCGCAGGCATGTCAGGTGTGCGGGCTGCGTTAGCGCGCATCATGCTGATAAAACCTGCATTCCAAGGCTCTGCCTGCTGATACCAGGTATCCAGATTGAGTTGATGCTCTGGATTATCCTTATCGGTTTGCATTACAGCACACCTCGTCTGCCAGGACGGGCCTTCCACTGTCCAACGCGTCCCCGTTGCATCGAATGCAATTCGGTTTCGGTAAATACGTTGATCGCGGCATGACGCGCCAAATAATTTTCCATAATCAAGCCAAATAGATAAGGGCTGATACCGGAGAATCCTTCTTCGTCAACAGTCAGGGTACAACAGATGCCGCGACCATAGACCAGCAGGCCATTACCGGGTAGCCGGCGGATCACCGGTTCGCTTTTACAGCCAACCAAAGCATCGATTTGGGTATTCGATTCGAGATCTGACGCATTAACAAACAGGCGTAGCATATTACGCAGCGACTCACCGCCATTGGCGTGGGTCATGTCGGATAACGGCAAATAGTTGAAACTGAGTTGGCGAATCAATCGCCAGGCAGATTCGTCTATTGCAAAAGGCGCGCGTGGGGCGCTGGGCTGAAATACGAAGCGCGCACCATGAACCGGTGCCGAATCCGACATGGTTAATTCAAAGTTACCATTACTGGTAATAAGACGTGGCAGGTCGCGGTTAGTCACCTGAGCCTCAATGGACAGATAACGCAAGCTATCGCCATAAGGCGCTTCTTGTTGGTCAACCAGCGAAACGAAAACCTCAGTACTGGCATAAGGTGTCCGGGTGTCATATTTACGTTTGTTATTCTGACCCGTTCTGGGCTTGCGAGTGATGGAGAAATAGCGGCCAAAGTTGCCATTGTCACAATGCCGGGTTTGATAAAGTGGGTTAAATACCACCTCTTTGCTGGTTTCGGCCTGTTGGCCAAAGACTTTATTGATCGAGAAGACCTCGTAGTCGAGTGGACGGCTACGGTCTGGCACAACGTGGAAATCGTTCAGCGCTCGATTGATCTCAATTTTATCCATTCGTTTTGGGAATAGATTGATCACCGGAGTGCAATTTAATAGAAAACGCGCGGGGGCAACATGGCTCACCAACTCCTGCGGCAGTCGGTCAAGTAAGATAATAATCTCCGCTTCGTTAGTATGATTATTGCGCAGACTTTTGGACAACTGTGTCAGGGTAAAGAAATAGAACCGCTGGCGGCAGGTAAAGTACTCCTGCATCAGGTTATGACCGTGGAAAATATTCCATGACAACGGCAGCAGGCTTTGATCAGGGCTTAACCCCTCAAAAGCGAGAGGATTATCGCTGATCACGGTATCTTCGGCTGTCACCCCGTGGCCTGCCCGAATGATGGTCGCAACATGACTGGCATGTAGAAGTTCGAAGATATGAGAGACTATTCTCTCGTCGCCATTGATATAGATAGGCAGCCGATCAAGCCCTTCGAGCTGTGAAAATTGCAAGTCGCCAACCAGCTTTAACTTAATGCGCAAGGCTCCCTTCAGCCGGTGATAGGCAATCCGGTGTTTTTCCAGATTGGGCATATCAGGAGGGACAGAGCTGAGGCGTGCCTCTGTTATCTCCAGTGGCCATAATCCGACATCTTGCCCACTGCGAAATTCGCAACGGGTAGTCTCACCAGGCGCAATGTGCGTGAAGAAGGAGCTGCCGCGAGGGACGTTATAACCCTGAGTCAGATCACCTTCTTTAAGGTTCGGCTTAAGCTGAATTACCCCCATTGACGGGGTAGGGGAGTTATAATTAGGGTAGACAATATCCAGCAAGCGCTGCGTAAATTTAGGGAATTCGGCATCCAGCTTAATTTGGGTTCTGGCTGATAAAAAACAGAAAGATTCAATCAGGCGTTCGACATAAGGATCGGCGACTTCAATTCCATGCATACCTAAGCGGCCCGCTATTTTAGGATGCTTATCTGCGAACTCCTGCGCCATTTCGCGCATGAACGTCAGTTCTTTATTATAGTAGTCGAGAAATTTGTGGTCCACTTACTGCCCCGGTTGTTATGTCAGCTTTATTTCGCCTAAATCAGCAGAATTGCGTCTGTTTATGTTGATTTATTCGGATTCAACGCATTCAGAGATAACGAAATAATAGTTTTATCAATTGTATTTGCACGCGTAAAAAATAATAATTCTCATCTTCATCTGCGGTGCTGATGATGCAGGTGAGGATTTATAATAATATTTTTTTAAATCCTACTTAATAGGAGGAATTATTACATGCATGTATGTTTGGCTCAACGCACTTTAAAGTGTCTATAATGTAAGCACGCAGCGATATAAGATAATATCCATTATAATCAATTGGTTGCGTCGTTCTCTTGGCAGAACTTTAGGACTTTAGTATGGGCACTATTCCTAATTTTCTTTTATCTTTATTTTATTTTAATTTCGTTTATATTTCCATTTGTAGGAAGTTTCCGAGTAATTAATGGAATTATCCCACACGAGTGCTTCGTTAGATCTTAATATATATTTATCCTAGTAGGATATAAAGGTGAGCGAAATTCTTAAAATGCAGAATATCGAATAAATACACTTTCGTTTTCTATTTCATCCCATTACTCTTAGCCCCACAAAAGTTCTCGGCGTAATAATAATTACCTCGTGACACTACATGAACACACATAAACATATAAGCTGATATACACATGTAGACATAAATACATGCAGATGTGAATACAGTTAAAAAGACCAGGATAAACAACGTGGCTATTACAAGGAAAAACCTTTTCGGCAAGCTGGATGCCACTCTTTTCAAAGGTATTGAAAGCGCGACTACGATTTGTAAATTACGTGGCAACCCTTATGTAGAGTTAGTTCACTGGGTGAATCAACTCTGGCACCAGGAAGATAACGACCTTAAACATATTATTCGTTATTTTGCTGTGGATGTAGACGCTTTTGAGCGTGGTTTAGCTCAAGCGCTGGCCCGTCTGCCAGTTGGCGCGACCAGCATCTCAGATTTTTCATACCATATCGAATTAGCTATTGAGCGGGCATGGGTGTACGCCAGCCTGGAATGTTTAGACACACGCATTCGTAGCGGTCATCTGTTGTTGGCAATGCTAACCAATATGGAACTGCGCCGGGCACTGTTTACGATTGCACCAGAGATGGAAAAAATTCCTCTGGAGCATTTAAGTAGCGATTTTAACTTTATTACACAGACATCGCCGGAAGCGAATGAAGCGGCCACCGACGGTAGTCCAATGTATGACGGTGCATTACCCGGCGAGGCCAGCAATGCGATTGGCGGCAAAAGCACAGCAACCTTGGCGCAGTACACAACAGACCTGACTGCATTAGCCCGCGAAGGCAAGATAGACCCGGTGCTGGGGCGTAATCATGAAATCAGCACGATGGTGGATATTTTGCTGCGCCGTCGGCAAAACAACCCGCTGCTGACCGGTGAAGCTGGCGTGGGTAAAACGGCGGTAGTTGAAGGTCTGGCTCTGGCTATTGCAGCGGGTGAAATGCCGCCAGCACTGAGTCAAGTAAGCCTGTTGACGTTAGATGTTGTAGCCCTCTCTGCCGGTGCCAGCATGAAAGGCGAGTTTGAGGCCCGTCTGAAGAATGTGTTAGACGAGGCGATGGCTTCACCCACACCGGTAATCTTGTTTATAGATGAAGTCCACACTCTGGTGGGGGCGGGCGGGAATGCAGGCACCGGTGATGCCGCAAACCTACTCAAACCGGCCTTGGCGCGTGGTCAGTTACGTACCATCGGTGCTACGACGTGGAGTGAGTTTAAACGCCATATTGAAAAAGATCCGGCGCTAACGCGTCGTTTCCAGGTGCTTCAGGTCGATGAACCTGATGAGAATACTGCAATCTCCATGCTGCGTGGGCTGACACCGGCGTTAGAGAAGCATCATGGCGTGTGGATCATGGATGAAGCCTTGCAAGCAGCGGTACGGTTATCGCACCGTTATATCCCTGCGCGCCAGTTGCCGGATAAAGCGATTAGTCTGCTTGATACCGCCTGTGCACGCGTTGCTGTCGCACAATTCTCACAACCAGCAGAATTGCAGCAACTGACATTCCAGAGTGAAACAGCACAAACCGAGCTGTCGTCGCTGGAAAAAGCGCGGCACTTTGGTAAAGAGCAGGGCGATCGTGCTGAGCAGTTGCAAGCGATGATAGCCCAGCATTCAGAAGCTGCAAGCAAGCTTGACCAACGTTGGCAGGCAGAGCGAGAGTTGGTCGCCGCGATTACCACTACGCGAAGTGATCTGTATGAACTGGTTTCACAGCCAACAGTGGATGAAGAAAAGCGCCAGCAGCATCAGCAGCAATTAGCACAGCTAGAAGAGCAGCTTTTGCAGGTTCGTAGCGTACAGCCATTGGTGCAAGCTGAAGTTAACGCAACCGTGATTGCCAATATCGTTGCAGACTGGACCGGGATTCAGGTTGGACAAATGCTGAAAGACGATATTCGTGCGGTGATGGAACTGCCGCAACGTCTTGAAGAACGTGTTATTGGTCAGCCACATGCGTTGGTGCAGTTGAGTGAAAACATTATGACCGCGCGTGCCGGCATGGCAGACCCAAGAAAACCGCTGGGCGTCTTTATGCTAGTTGGCCCGTCTGGTGTGGGTAAAACAGAAACGGCATTGGCCATTGCTGAAAGTATGTATGGTGGTGAGCAGAATCTTATCACTATCAATATGAGCGAATATCAGGAATCACACACGGTTTCCTCATTAAAAGGCTCACCACCGGGCTACGTGGGTTATGGCGAGGGCGGTGTATTAACTGAAGCTGTACGTCGTAAACCATATAGTGTGGTGCTGTTAGACGAAATTGAAAAAGCGCATTCAGATGTACATGAATTGTTCTTCCAGGTATTTGATAAAGGTCAGATGGAAGATGGTGAAGGGCGCTTTATCGATTTTAAAAATACCATTTTGTTGTTAACCAGTAATGTCGGCAGTGAATTGTTAAGTAACTTATTAGCGGACCCAGATACCGCGCCGGATCAGGATGGAATATTAAGTGCTTTACAACCGGAATTACTGAAAGTGTTCCCGGCCGCATTTTTAGGTCGCGTCACTGTGATTCCTTATTTACCGCTACAGCAAAGTGCGTTGCAGCATATTGTTCGGTTGCATTTGGATCGTATTGGCGAACGTTTGCAGTCACAGCATCAGCTCACCTTGCAATACAGCGATGAGGTCGTTGACGACGTTGTAAGCCGTTGTTCGGTTGCAGAAACGGGTGCACGTATGTTGATTCGTTATATTGAACAGAATATTACACCAGAAATTGGTAAGTTTATTTTACGCGATCACGATGCTAAGCCTAATCAGATCGTTTTCGTTGATAAAAGTGAGAAGAAATTTACAGTTTCTGTGTTGAATGAAAATGGTAAATAATAAAAAACATCAAATCCAAACTGATGTTAGCTAACTATTTTACCGCAAAAAGGAATTTGCTGTTTCTTGTAAAAATGAAATGCAAAAAAGAATAGGGCGGATCTGCTCGCGCAGGTGTTAACTATATATGTGCTTTATTTAATTAATGATATTTTTGGAAAGTAAACTAAAGGATGAAAGTTATGCGTAAAGTAAATCTAGCGGTATGTGCATTGGCACTGTCAGTAGCTTCAGCGACTGCTTTTGCAGCAACCGACGGTACTGTTACCTTCAACGGTAAGTTAATCGACGAAACTTGTGAAGTTGCACCAGCGAGCAAAGATGTGAAAGTAACATTGCCAACGCTTTCTACCCAGAATCTGAAAACATCTGGTCAAGAAGCCGGCTCTACCAGCTTCGTTATTGATGTCGTTAACTGCCCAGCTGAAATCACTAAAGTGGCTGCTCACTTTGAAGCGATCAACAGCACCGGTTCTAACCCAACTACCGGTAACCTGACAAACAATGCTGCAACTGATCCTGCGGGCAAAGTTGAAGTTCGCCTGTATGATATTGCAACCAACGCTCAAATCCGTGTTGGTGATACGGGTGCTAAGTTTGACGTTATTCCTGGCGCTGGTGCAACTCCTGGTACTGCTAGCCTGTCATATGCCGGTGGTTACTATGCAACTGACGCAACGACTGCGGGTACTGTGACTGCTCAAGTTCAATACGTACTGGCTTATAACTAATCCCCCTTTGGGCGATAAGTTTGTTATCCCTATTTAATAGGGTTAAGTGTCAGAAAGTAATAACAGCTTGCTGCGCAGGCTAGTGAAAGTACTGGCAGTAAGCTGTTATAAAAGTTTTCTCATTAAAAGATTTATTATTTGGTAGCGTGATGTCTTATAAAAAAATTATTTTAGTATTGTCGCTGATTGCAGGCAGCATTCCAGCGTATGCATCTATGACGATTAGTGGCACTCGAGTGATATTTCCGGCTGCCCAAAAAGAAGTCAGCGTGCGTACTAATAATAAAGGCACGCAGCCAGCGTTAGTACAAGTTTGGGTCGATGATGGAAAGAGTAATGCCAATATTAATGATGTAGCGATTCCCTTTATGGTTACGCCTCCGGTATTTCGTGTTGAGGGGGGGAAAGGGCAAAGTGTACGGATGATTTATAACGGTATGACATTACCACAGGATAAAGAATCAGTATTTTGGTTCAATATGTTGGAAATTCCGTCAGTACAAAAAGACGGTGCAGATAAAAATAAACTTGAACTGGCTTTTCGTACCCGAATTAAAATATTTTATCGACCAACTGCTTTAGGCAGTAGTAGTTCTGAACAGAGAGAGAAGTTGCAATGGGAACTGGCGAGTGATAGCCAAAAAGGTCTGGGCGTTAAGGTAACAAACCCAACACCTTATTATTTTTCCTTTGATAATGCTGTTGCGACTGCCGGTGGGAAAAAAGTTGATCTGAATACGGAAATGCTCGCTCCGTTTTCAACACTGACTTTTTATCCGCAAAATAAAATATCGAGTATCTCGGCGGTGAATTTTAAAATATTAAACGATTATGGTGCTCCTATTGAAGAAAATTTATCGTTTACGCAAGGGAAAGGGATTCTCGTTAAAAAATAAGCGTTAGCAGTGATGTTAGTTTAGGGCAGGATAACCCCTAAGTACTTATCACTAAAAGGACGATATTAAAGGGAGTTTTGATCGTGAGTCACTCATGTATAGCACGCTACATAGAAAATAAAATCGATAGTCTGGTTAATTTACCCTATAAAGCTTCATTGGGTTTCACGATTACAGTTATAAGTTCGGCTTTGCTAATAAATAGAAGCGTAATAGCGGCACCGGTTGCGAGTACAAATAATAATACTGTAGCCACAGCCGTTGAGTTCAATCCTGCGTTTATTCACGGTTTATCCGTTGATGTTTCGCGGTATATGGAAGAAAACCCGGTGGCACCTGGCACCTATGATGTCATGGTCATCGTTAACGGAAAAATGGTCGGTAAGCATAATATCCGCTTTGAAGTCTATAGCGGCGAGTCAACGGCTAAACCTTGTTTTAGATTAGATCAGCTTGATGCATTAGGGCTGAGAGTTGAACTCAATGGCACTACCCATATACCTGAAAATGTGAAAGTTGCAGCAAAAGATCAGTGTTATCGGTTAAAAGATTTAATTAGCGACAGTAGTAGCAGTTATAACTCCGGGGACTTTGAACTTTCAATCACTGTTCCACAGTTTAATTTAGTGAAACACCCACGCGGATATATTGATTCCAGTTTGTGGGATGCCGGCGGGCCGGTAGGATTCCTGGATTATAACAGCAATATTTATAGTGTTTTTAACGGACATCATGACAACGATTCAGCATCAAATTCGTATAACGGCAATATCGGTTTGAGTGCAGGAGTAAATATTGGTGAGTGGCGCTTAAGAAAACGGCTTAACAGTAGCTGGGCGAATGATGATGGTATGCATACCCAAAATTTGTATGGTTATGCGGCAACGGATATTACTTCGTTGAAAAGTCAGCTAACTGTGGGTGACAGTGATACTAACGGTAACTTATTCGATAGTTACGGATTACGTGGTGTTCAGCTGGCATCAGATAACCGCATGTTAGCGGAAGGGATACGAAATTATTCTCCTGTGGTGCGTGGTGTGGCGGAGTCTAACGCCAGAGTCACCGTAAGGCAGCGTGGGCAGACAGTGTATGAGACGGTAGTAACGCCTGGTGCTTTTGAATTAGCCGATATCGGTACTATGGCTTACGGCGGTGATTTGGAGATGACTATTACCGAATCTGATGGGAGAACCCGTACACAGAGAATCCCTTTTTCAGCACCACCGATGCTGCTTTACCGAGGGGTATCACAATTTGATATTGCCGCAGGGCAGCTTAATGATAGTAGCGTTAATGCGCATCCGACCATCGTACAAGGCGCGTATCACTACGGCTTAGGTAACACCTACACCTTGTATAGTGGCGCACAATTGGCAGAAAACTATAGCTCGGTGGGGATAGGTAACGCATTCAATACCCCGATTGGGGGCATCTCAATGGATGTCACTCATGCGAGAAGTGAATTGGCTAATGATCGCCGTTCATCAGGGAATAGCTACAAAATTGACTATAGCAAATACGTTGGAGAAACCGATACCAACCTGACTTTAGCGGCGTATCGATACTCTTCCAAGGGATTTTACAGTTTCAGAGAAGCAAGCCTGGACCACTATGGCGCCAAGAGTGGCAGTGACGATATTGACTTACGTACACGTAACCGCCTGTCACTCAGTGTTTCTCAGCGTGTAGCTGACAATATGTCGCTTAACCTGAACAGCAGCTTTTATAGCTACTGGGGAAATCAGGATACGTCAAAGCAATATGCCGTGACGTTTAACCACTCGTTGCGCTATTTCTCTTATGCTGTGACGGCGTTGCGCACCAGTAATAGTAGCGACAGCAACAAAAGCAATACCAGCAACAATAGAGATAATGAAAATAGTTATATGCTTTCCATCAGTATCCCTATTGGGGGGAGTGGGATTAATCGACCTGTATTTAGTTCGCTTTACTCGATGGTTAGTCACGATGATGCTGGGAACTCAGTGGTGCAGATGAACGCGAATGGCAGCAGCGGAGAGCAAAGTGAGCTGACTTATGGTGTCGGGACATCGTATGCCAGTCGTAGTGAGACCTCTGCGGCGAAGACGGTGACGGGTAATCTTAATTATCAGACACCGGTTGGCCAGTTTGGTATGACGGCATCTGCCAATAATGATGCGTCGAAACAGCTTTCCGCTTCGGCGAACGGCAGCCTGGTAGCCCATCGGGGTGGTGTGACTATCGGCCCACGACTTGGCGATGCGCCTTTTGCCATCGTCCATGCTGAAGGGGCTGAAGGGGCCAAGTTGTTTAATGGTAACGGTGCGAAGATTGACCGTCGAGGATACGCCATCATGCCATCGCTGACGCCGTACCGAGAAAATAACATTGCAATTGATTACAATGATTTACCTGAAACGGTCGATGTGCTTGAGAACCAGAAAACGGTCGTACCTAGAACCGGAGCAATGATTCCGGTCGATATGAAGACCATGATTGGTGCTCCATTGATGCTGATTGTTAGGGATGAAAATAAAGCGTTTATTCCTATCGGTTCCGAGTTATTGGATGCAAATGGTGTGAGTCAAGGAATTGTCGGACAAGGTGGTATGGCATTTATTCGTGGTTGGGTTCCAGGGCAGCAACCATTGCATGTCACTCAGAATGGCGGCAAGGATACATGCCATATCCATTCAGGCACGGAAGCAAACCCGGTAGCGAAGACAGAAAGCAAGCAAATACAGCAGTTGGAGGTGATATGTCTTCGTGGCTAAAAAGTAATGTTGTACTGAGGTTTGCCTTATTTTTGCTGTCGCTGGTAGCTGCTTTTATTGTGCACCAGCCAGTTCAGGCAGCCAGTGCATGTGCAGGAGCGACAGATTGTAAGGTTCAGGTTTCGTTTATCGGCGAGTATTTAGAAGATACCTGCGAAGTCAGTATTAATGATGGTTCATCTTCAGAGTCTGTCTTATTACCGACTTTGTCGACCAGTAAATTAAAAACAGATGGAGCAGAAGCTGGTAAACAGCAATTTCAAATTGCGCTGAAGCTATGTCCGGTAAATAGAACGGTGTCATTACGCTTTATTGGTGCTGGCGGTATGGTGCCGGATGCCGCAACCGGAAATTTACAAAATGAAGTAGCTGATGATTTTAGCAAAAATGCGCAAATAAGATTAAGTAAAGCTGCAGGGCAACAAATGGTAGTTGGCGATGAGAATAGTGTTCAGGAATATGTTATTTCCAGTTCCGGTGAAGATGTCACCCACTATTTTTTAGCGGGTTATTATGCAAAAGGTACGAATGCGGTAACCCCCGGGCAGGTTAGAGCAACTGCCGGTATCGAGTTGGTTTATAAATAGGGGGGACACGTTTTAGTATTATTTTTTACATTTGATCTCTCCAATAGCGGTTCAGGAAGCTTATTTCCTGATGATTTTACAATACGTTTTGAATAAAAGGCATATATGGTTAGTAAAAGCAATTCCCAAAAATTCATCGCTCGAAACCGAGCGCCACGCGTACAGATTGAATACGATGTGGAAATATACGGTAGTGAGAAGAAAGTTGAGCTGCCATTTGTTATGGGCGTGCTGGCTGATTTATCTGGCAAGCCTCTGGAACCCCTACCTTCAGTCGCGGACAGAAAACTACTGGACATCGATATTGATAATTTCGATGAGCGTATGAAAGCAATGAAACCACGCGTTGCATTTGCTGTGAAAAATACGCTGACAGGTGAAGGTCAGTTGATGGTAGATATTACTTTTGAGAGTCTGAATGACTTCTCTCCAGATGAAATCGCTAAGAAAGTCGATTCTCTGTCTCAATTGTTAGATGCCCGCACTCAATTGGCAAACTTGCAAACCTATATGGATGGCAAGGCAGGTGCAGAGGAATTAGTAATGAAACTTCTGAAAGATAAATCATTACTGGCAACACTGGCATCCGCACCGAAAACAAAGCAATCCGCTGTTGATGCTGCACAGTAAGATTGATTAGGAAGAGAGAAACCATGTCCACTTTAGAAGCAAAAAATAAACCAGCCGCAGCAGCCACTGCGACTGAATATAGCGATTTTAATTCGTTATTGACCAAAGAATTCAAAGCAAAGTCTGAGCAGACCAAAGCGGCAGTCGAAGGTGCTGTTAAAACGTTAGCTGAGCAGGCGCTGGCTAACTCAGTAACAGTATCTGACGATGCTTATAAGAGCATTGCCTCTATTATTGCTGAAATCGATAGCAAACTGTCTGAACAGATCAATTTAATTTTGCATCATCAAGAGTTCCAGTCTCTGGAAAGTGCATGGCGTGGTCTGCACTATTTAGTGAATAACACCGAAACTGATGAGAAATTGAGATTGCGTTTCCTCGACATCTCTAAAGATGAATTACGCCGCAACATGAAGCGTTATAAAGGTGTGGCGTGGGATCAAAGTCCATTATTCAAAAAAGTATATGAAGAAGAGTATGGTCAACTGGGTGGCGAACCTTATGGTTGCCTGGTGGCGGATTACTATTTTGACCATACAGCACCTGACGTTGATCTGCTGGCTTCAATCGGTAAAGTTGCCGCTTCTGCCCACGTACCCTTTATTACCGGTGCAGCTCCTTCAGTATTGCAGATGGAGTCCTGGCAGGAGTTGTCAAATCCGCGTGATTTGACCAAAATCTTCACGCAGAATCTTGAGTATGCAGCATGGAACTCACTGCGTCAGTCTGAAGACTCTCGCTATATTGGCCTGGCAATGCCGCGTTTCCTGGCACGTTTGCCATACGGTATTCGCACTAATCCGGTAGATGCCTTCCACTTCGAAGAGACTACTGATGGCGCTGACCACGGTAAATATGTGTGGTCTAACGCGGCGTATGCAATGGCTGTTAACATCAACCGTTCATTTAAAGAATATGGTTGGTGTACCCTGATTCGCGGTGTGGAAAGTGGTGGTGTGGTTGAAGGTCTGCCATGTCATACCTTCCCGACCGATGATGGCGGCATTGACATGAAGTGCCCAACAGAAATCGCTATTTCTGATCGCCGTGAAGCGGAACTGGCTAAGAATGGCTTTATTCCACTGGTTCACAGAAAAAATACTGATTACGCTGCATTTATTGGTGCTCAGTCACTGCAAAAACCAGCCGAATATTACGATTCAGATGCAACAGCTAACGCCAACTTGTCTGCGCGTCTGCCGTACCTGTTCGCTTGTTCACGTTTTGCCCATTACCTGAAATGTATTGTGCGTGACAAAATTGGTTCATTCAAAGAGCGTGATGAGATGCAACGCTGGTTGAACGACTGGGTCATGAACTATGTTGACGGTGACCCGGCAAACTCTTCTATCGAGACTAAAGCGCGTCGTCCTTTGGCTGCCGCTGAAGTTATTGTTGAAGATGTTGAAGGTAACCCTGGTTATTACCAGGCAAAATTCTTCCTGCGCCCTCACTTCCAGTTGGAAGGTTTGACTGTATCACTGCGTATGGTTGCTAAATTGCCTTCACTGAAAGATGTTGCGTAAGTAAATGTATTAAGCACAACGTGAGGTTGAGAAATATTATTTCCAGGCATCATGTTGTGGCAGCAGAATTTTATACATTTAATTTTATCGCTTGTGTAGGAAAGTATGTGTTTTCGTGCAATACATCGCGCGAGACCTTTCGTGATTCAATGGACTACATTGAATCACGTTAAAAAAAGTGGTGCATAGGTAAAGTATTGTAATAGTCAATAATAAACTATTTGTAATGCTTATTTTCATAGGAAAGGGATGAGTTTTCGTAATTTAATTACGTGGGCCTTCCTACGCTCAATGTTTTGCATTGGGTGACATTAATAGAAGTGCTAGAGAGGATTATTATGGCGCAAGATATGTTTATTAAGATTGATGGTATCGAAGGCGAGTCTTTGGATGCTAATCATAAAAACGAAATCCAGGTATTGGCTTGGAAATGGGATGTTTCTCAGCACTCAAATATGCACAGTGGTTCAGGCGGTGGTTCAGGTAAAGCATCTGTTTCTGATTTTTGCTTTACCCATTATACCGATAAAGCAAGCCCGAACTTATTGAGCTACTGCTTGCTGGGTAAGCATATCAAGAATATCCAATTCGTTTTGCGTAAAGCCGGTGGCGATCCGCTGGAATACCTGACTATTAAATTTACCGATGTAATCATCACTCGTGTTGATATGGCCGGTTCTCTTGAAGATGAAACTCGTCCACGTGAAGAAGTTCGTTTCTCATTCACTAAGATGACCCAGGACTACGTTATGCAGAATGCTGAAGGCCATAAATCTGGCGTTATTTCTGCTAACTACGATGTTAAAGCTAACCAGCAAAGCTAAGCAATGCTGTTTTAGACCAGACATCAAACTTGCCACTTTCGGGTGGCAAGTTTTTCGGTAACAGGTTTTATCCACAATATAGGTTTTAACCACAATAGATGTAAAAAGACCCGAGAGTGGCGCATGTAAAAGGCAACGTGATGAGCCTGGCGGTGACTATATTATTGTGGATAAAACTTAAGGTTTTTATTTTATTAGGCTGAGTATGAAAAAAAACATCCGCTGGTTTAATCGGATTACACAGTACTTTTTTGTGGCATTGGTAACGCTATTGGTAATGGCATGTAGCTCTAAACCTCAGCCAACACAAGTTGAGAAACTGTCGGTCGAGCTTACTACGGCAAAAAATATCAATCCAAATGATAAAGGTGTGGCCAATCCGTTAAGGATCTCAGTTTACACCCTTAAGAGTCCGGACGAATTTAAGTCGAGTGATTTCTTCACTATAACGGAAGAGGGCACACCATCACTAAAAGAACAGATGGAGAAAGTGTATGACGGAATCATGCTACCCAATGAGACAAAAAAAATAGAGTTGACGCTAAACAGTGAAATCACTGCAATCGGCGTTGTTGCTGCTTACCGTGAAATTGAACAGGCGGAGTGGAAAGCGTTTATTAGCCCATTACCCAAGAAACGAGTGCAACCTTGGTATAAAAAATTATGGCCAGGGAAACCACCAAGCGATCCTGGTGTGAAGGTGCGCGTTGAGCGTCTGTCAATATCAATCAAAGAAATGGATTAAGTCGTGAGAACTAACAAAGTCGTTTGGAGTGAGGGTCTTTTTCTTCGCCCGCAACTTTTTCAACAGCAAGAGCGTTACCTGGAATATTACGCCCATAAAAGAGCGGCAACTATCACCCCATTCTTTTGGGGATTCGCGCAATATGAAATTGATCGCGAAGCGCTCTCCTATGGCAAATTGGTACTGCGGTCTGGCAAAGGGGTGCTACCGGACGGTACGCCCTTTGATATTCCCGGTCATGCCGAACTGCCTGAGCCGCTCACCATCACCCCGGATCATTTGGGTAAGCTTATCTATCTGGCGGTGCCATTGCGCCTGGATAATAGCGATGAAACTATTTTTGACGAGCATGACATAAGTTCATTGGCACGTTTTTATGCCTATGAAGCTGATCTTAGCGATACCAATGCTATTCGTCAGGGGCCAAAGCCGGTGCAACTGTCGCGGCTGCGTCTCAAATTGGTTTCTGAAAGTGAAATGACCGAATCATGGATAGGTTTGCCACTGGCTAAAGTTAGAGCGATTCAGCCTGATGGTAGCGTGTTACTGCACTTGGAGGATTATATTCCTCCGGTTACCGGCTATGCGGCGAGCTCACTGTTGTCAGAGTGGCTGACCCATCTTAATGGCCTGGTTAAAATGCGCGCTGATATGCTCGCTACACGCCTTTCAAACAGTGATGGTAAAGCCAGTGCCAGTGCTGAAATTGTCGATTACCTACTGCTGCAAATTTTTAATAAATACGAGCCGATTCTTGATCATTTGCGCAATATTCCAGAGTTGCCGCCAATCATGCTTTATCAGGAATTAGCCAAATTTGCCGGTGAGTTATCCACCTTTATCCGTACCAAAACGCGTCGGCCGCGTCCGGCTCCGGGATATGACCACGGCAAACTATATCCATCGATTCGCCCGTTGGTGGACGATGTGCATGAATTGCTCAATCAGATTCTGGTTCGTGCAGGGCAGATGATCCCGTTGGACCCCAAAGGCAATGGCGTATGGTCAGCCTCTGTGCTGCCTAACGAATTACGCTCGTTCTCCAATTTGGTATTGGCCGTTCATGCGCAATTACCGATGGATGTTTTACAGCATCAATTCTCAGTGCAGACCAAAATCAGTGCGCCGCAGCAGTTACATGAACTGGTGCGCTCGCATTTACCGGGTCTTGAGTTACAGCGCTTGCCAGTACCACCACGGCAAATTCCTTACAGCGCGGGGTACGTCTATTTCGAATTGATGAAAAGCGGGCCGTTCTGGGACAAAGTTTCCAATGCAGGGGCTATTGCATTACATGTGGCCGGCGACTTCCCGGCATTGAAAATGGAGCTCTGGGGGATTAGAGATTCATGAGTGACAGCAGTGAATTGAACGGGGGAATACCGATGCCCCCCTTTGACCAAAGCAGAGATGCGGATATGAATCCGCAGGCGTTAGGCCATTTCTTGCTTGATGAGCAGAGCACATACACGGACAGCACAGATAACGCGCAGCACAGCGCGGCGTTTAGCCGTGAAACGGCGCGTTCTCCCGGATTCCAGCCCTATGACACCGCCCAGCTTCGGGGCGAAAGTGTACAGCAACGTGTGGCGAAAGCGGTGGCTTCACCTACGCCATTATTGGAGGCCGCGCAGCCGTTATTACGTGCCTTAAGCGAGATGCCGGAAAAAATTGCGGATGCGTCACAGGTTCAGATACTTAAAGAGAGCCTGAAAAATGAGATAACGCTGTTTAGCGTGGTGTGTGATGAAGCGGATATCTCATGGAAGAAAATGGCTATCGTCCGCTACTGCTTGTGTACCGCATTAGATGAAGCGGCTCACACCATGTCGTGGGGTGTGATGTCTGGCTGGTCACAAAGTAACTTGCTGAACCATTTTGAAGGTGACAACGATGGCGGGAATAAATTTTTCCTGTTAGTTGGTCGCCTCTCAATGAGCCCGCATGAATATGCCGATTGCTTAGAAGTGTTGTTACGGATTTTAGGACTGGGCTTTGAAGGTCGTTACAGCATTATCGAAGATGGTGATCGGCAATTAACCAAAATCCGCCAGGGTTTATTGACGCTACTGCAAAGTACCCGCGATACGGTTCCTACTGCACTTTCCCCACATGGATTGGTCACGCATCAGTTCAGAAAACGTCGTGGGATCTTTGTTCCGGTTCGCGTATCGATGCTGCTGTGTGGTTTCTTAATCGCTGCCACCTTTATTGGCAGTAAATACTTTCTCGCGGTACCCGAAAGCAACTTATTGAAAAGAATGGTGGCATTACAACGCCCGGTTATTGCACCACCGGTCGCCGCGCAGAAATTACGCCTGACTATTTTGTTAAAAGATGAGATAGCCAAGCAGTTAGTGAGTGTGGATGAAACAACCAGCCGTAGCAAAGTCATTTTCAAAGGCGACACTATGTTCCAGGTGGGTTCGGATAAGGTCCGGCCGGAAATAATGAGTGTCATCGAGCGCGTTGCACAGGAAGTTCATCGTGTACAAGGTGCAGTCCTGATTATCGGGCATACCGACTCGATGCCGATTAATAAACCGGGCTTCCCGAATAACCAAGTGCTTTCTGAAAAACGTGCCGCCAACGTGGCGCGCTTTATGGAAAAAGCCGGTATCCCGACCGATAAAATTCGGTTTGAGGGGAAAGGGGATGCGCAGCCTGTAAGTAGTAATGACGATGCAGCAGGGCGCTCACAAAATCGCCGTGTAGAAATCTTTGTTAATTATTGAGATATAGAATGTCTTATTTGAATCGATTGTTTTCTGGCTGGGCCATGAAACGAATATTGTTGGTGGGCTGCTTTATGTTGCTGGCCGCCGCGATATGGTTTTTAGGGCCTTTCCTCGGATTTGGCGAGGCGCGACCGCTCGAAGGTTATGAACCCAGAATTATTTTCTTACTGTTGGCACTGGCCCTGTTATTGGGTTTTTGGTTCAACGTGCCACGCTTTGTTATTTTGGCGGTGGTCGCCTGTGCTGCGGTATGGGTCATCGCTCCCTTTATATTAATCGGCGATAGCCACCCGCTGGAAGATCCTTTGCGCCGTGGCGCAATTATCGCTTTTATCGCCTTTATCACCATTCTTTATGGTGTGTGGCGTTTTATGCGGGCTTTAGCGCTTAACCCTGCGCTACTGGATAACTTTATCAACCCGAAGAAAGGTCAATCTGAACTCGAACCTGACCTTTCTGAGATCAATGCCATGATTCGCAATGGCATAAATTATGTGCGTCGTATTCACAGCGGCATTCCACTCTGGAAGCGTTTTTTTGTTTCCAGTCGTTGGCGTAACGAACTGCCTTGGTTCGTGGTGCTGGGGACAAAGAGCGCCGGTAAAACTGCTCTGATCCTCTCGTCAGGGCAAGATTTCCCTTTACCTGAGCAGTTGAATCGTATCGGCAAAGAGAATTTGCCGACTCAGCATTGTGAATGCCTATTCTCCAATGATGCGCTGTTTTTAGATACCGCGGGTAAATACATTGATGATGGCAAAGAGAACCAAATTGAATGGAATGGCATCTTAAAAGCGCTTAAAAAGTATCGTCCGGTTAAAGCGGTGAATGGCGTTATTATCGCCATTTCGGTGACCGATATTTTGGGTAAAAGCAAAGTTGAGTTACTCAACCTGTCAGCAACACTGCGTGCACGTTTAGATGATGTCCGAGGGACGCTCGGCGTGCGTTTCCCTGTATATGTAATGATAACAAAACTGGATCAACTATCTGGTTTTGATGAATATTTCAGAAATTTAACCGCTGAAGACCGCGAGCAAATCTGGGGCGTGACTTTCCCTTATAACGAGGAGAAAGGGCGTGCAGATATGGAGCTTGAGCAGCGTATCAGCACTGAGTTGGCACTGCTTGAAAACCGCATCAGCAATAACATGCATGTGCGTCAGCAAGAAGAGTATTCCGTCACTGACCGTAAAGGTATGTATGCGTTGCCTCAGGATTTCAGATTGTTATCCCAACGGGTGACTGAAGTCTTGCAAAATGTGTTCTTTGCCTCGCGTTTTGATGAGACAAAGTTCCATACCACGTTGCGCGGGATCTATTTTGTCAGCAGTTGCCAGCCAGCGAATATTGGCCTGTTAAATAACAGCACACTGATTCAGAAGTGGCGCAATGTTATCAGCCATAAGAAACCGGTGTCACCGGCCTCTCTTTCGCAGAGAAGTGATGATGAAGGCCAACTGATCAGCGAAGCGGCTTATGGAAAACAATACTTCCTCAAGCAGTTTTTCCGCGACGTTATTACTAAAGATGGCGATTTGGTGAGCTATAACCTCAAAGTGCAATCCAAATACCGCTTCCAGAATCTGCTAGGACATATGGCCTGTATCGGGTTGGCGGTCTGGTTAGTGTGGGCATTCTTAATCAGTTTCCAGCATAACGATGGCTATTTACAGGCGGTCGGGACTAAGCTCCAGCACTTGGAAGGCACGGTTAGCAGCTATGTTAAAACCACCAATGAGCAGATGTTACCTACGTTATTGAATGCCACACAGCAGCTACCTGAGTACGGTACTTTGGATGTAGGCAACCCGGATCTTGACTGGCGTTATGGCCTATACACCGGTGGCGCTATTTCTCAGGGTACGAACAGTTTGTATCATTTCTTCTTGCAAAAATATTTATTCCCGATGGTGGAGCGTGAGGCGGAAGTGTCATTAAAGAGCGCCATTAGCTCAGGGGATTCAGATGCAGTATATGTTGCACTGAAGCTCTACTTGATGCTCACCGATGAAGAACATTTCGATCAGAATTATGTGGTTGATCAGGTGACGCAGGCCTGGCAGAAAAGCGGGAAAATAGAGCCATATGAAGAAAAAGGCATTTTCGCCTCCCATTTGAACATGCTTTTCACGCAACAAGCGTGGCGACAATATGGGCAAGCGGCAGATAGTGAGCTGATTAAGCAGGCTAGGGCAATGCTGGCGGAGAAAACAGTGACGGCCAGGTTGTGGAGCCGCGTTCAATCTCGTTTGCAGGTGGAAGCACCTGCTAATCTGACATTGCGCAAAATGGTGGGTGAGAACGCAACACAGGTTTTCACCCTGTCAGATGACGAGTTACTGAATGAAGGGGTTCCAGGGTTATATACCCATGCCGGTTATCATCAGGTGGTTAAAAAAAAGCTTACGCCGTTGCTGATGCAGCTTCAGCAAGAGGATCGTTGGGTGATGGCTCAGCCGCTCTCCTCGTCATTTGATCCTTTGGCGCTACAACAAGATGTCCTGACAGTTTACTTGAAGGAATATACAGAGTACTGGAAACGCTTCCTCTCCAGTGTGCGCATAATTTCTGTTGATGCCGACAGTGGAGAGTATGCAGAAGGGCTGTCTCTGGATATTGCGCTGTTGAGAACGCTGGTATCAGAAAACTCGCCGTTGCTCAATTTAGCAAAACAAGCCGTGAAAGAAACAACGCTGGTAGAGCAGGAAAAAGAGAAAAAGTTGCTTGACGATATCAATATAAGAAACCAAGGCAATTTAATTAACCAAGCGAAGAAAGTACAAGAAAAAATCGCATTTCGTGAGAACAAGCTGGTTCAGGAATTTGTGGATAGCCGCTTTGACGCCTTACGCACCTTTGTTAACGGTGAACCGAGTGATGCGGGGAGCAACAGCAACCTTTCGGTTCTTCAGGGAACACAAATGAGTCGAGTCATTGGTGCGTTAAACGATCAATATACCCGCCTGGTGGTGTTTAACAATGCCTTTGAATATGGCGATATTCCCCCGATCTCTAATGGTGGGGAACGCATCGCAATAGAGTCGCAAACCTGGCCTGATCCATTTAAGAATATTATTGCTCCACTCTTAACCGGCTCATCGCAGAAGTTTGAAAATAAAGTGATTACTCACACCTCCAAAGCTATTGATATGGGGGTCGGTGAGATTTGCCGCAACACATTACAGGGGCGTTATCCCTTCGCTGACAGCGAAAAAGTGGTCAGTTTGAATGATTTCGAGCGTTTCTTTGGCGCAGGTGGCACGGTGGATAGCTACTTTAAGAAGAACCTGGAAAGTAAAGTTGATACCACTGCGACCCCTTGGCGGTATAAGGGCAGCGCAAGTAGTGAAGGTCTGGAATTCTTTGAGCAGGCTGCGGTTATCAGAAATGCATTATTTAATGCCAATGAAGGCCGAAAAGTGGCCTTGGATTTCTCAGTATCCGTGCGTTATTTATCACCTTCAATTACGCAACTTATCATGAATTTTGACGGGAATATTGTGCGTTATTCCCACGGCCCGGTGACGCCTTCTTTCTTTAAATGGCCGGGAGTCCGTCAAGGCACGATTGTCAGTTTAACCGCACAGCGCGAGCAGGCAGCGGCGATGCCAGATACTCTTCTGCGCGGCCCGTGGGCGCTACTGAAGTGGGCAGATAAGGCCGACGAAGTAGAACAAGATGCCAGTGGTATGCAACGCTTGACCTATCTCATGGGTAAAGACCGCGTTGAGTTGGAAGTGTCTGGTTTAACGTACGGTAACGAGAGCATCAACGAACTACTCAGAGGCTTCCAATGCCCGAGTGCAACTAGCGATAGTATGCATGAAATTTGGTGAGTTAACAGGAAGTTAAAGCTTACAAAACTATGGATTTGGAGGCAGTACAGGTATGGAAAATTAATGAAACCGACTCGTCATTATGAACAAACAATTAAAAGTGTAATGAACACTTTGCGATATTAACCAGATATTAGGTATTAGTATGTCAAGGACAATAAAGTTGAGCAGCCCGGCTATGCCCTATTTATTGGGTGAGCCTGCGCTGGTACTGTCAAAGTTAGAAGGAGAGGAAGCCTTCTCGACTTTGTATTCATATACCATCACGGCGAAGACGCCGGCTAACCCCTCCATTCCTTGGCAAACGGCCTCCAATGTCGATCTTAAAGCCTTAATTGGTAAAGAGATGACCATTGAGATGGAACTGGATGGTAACGGCCTTGATTATGTTAAAGGTGTCGGTAAAGGCACGCGTGAAATTTCTGGTCTGGTAGAGAAAGCCCGATTTATTGGCCGTGACGCTAATCAGGCGATGTTCGAGATTGTCCTTCGACCTTGGTTCTACCTAACTGATTTAACCTCTGATTTCAAAATTTATCAGAATAAAAATGTGGTCGATATTATCGATGAAGTGCTCGCCGACTATAACTTCCCATTTGAAAAACGGTTAGCGACAACTTACCCAATACTCGATTTCCAGGTGCAATACGGTGAAACCGACTTTAACTTCCTCCAGCGTTTAATGGAGGAGTGGGGCATTTACTGGTTCTTTGAACATGATGATCATAAACAAAAATTAATACTGGTGGACCATGTCGGTGCGCACAAACGCTATTTCAGTGAAGCCTACCACACCATTGAGTATCTCTCTGATGAGCCAAAGGCCGGGGAAGAGTATATAACCCAATTCCAGACTCAGGAAACGTTGACCACTGGGCGCTGGGTCTATAACGACTACGACTTTACCAAGTCTCGTGCTGACATTTTAACGATGGACAGCAAACCACGTAAAACCAGTTTTAATGATCTTGAGATCTATCAATGGCCTGGGGATTATGATCAGCCGGATATCGGTGAACACCTTGCGCGGGTACGTATCGAAGAGCGTGGTGCGCTGGGTTCACGCGCTGTCGGTTCCGGTGAGGTTCGTGGCATTGTTTGCGGCGCTAACTTTGAGCTGCAAGGCTTCCCGGTTGATAAAGCTAACCGGGAATACATGGTTATCTCCAGCCGTTTGTCCGTATCGGAAGTGGCGCAGTTGTCCCACGGGGATGAGTTTCACTATGAAACTACGTTTACGGTTCAGCCAACCACCAAGATCTATCGCCATCCACAACTCACACCCAAGCCAAAAACCAGCGGGCCACAGAATGCCATCGTGGTGGGGCCACCGGGTGAAGAAGTGTGGACCGATGAATATGGCCGGGTAAAAGTGCGTTTTGTCTGGGACCGTTACGGCAAAAACGCAGAGTCAGACTCATGCTGGTTGCGCGTGAGTCAGGCTTGGGCTGGGAACAGTTTCGGTGGGATTTATATTCCGCGTATTGGCCAAGAGGTGCTGGTTGATTGTATCAATGGCGACCCGGATCGCCCGCTGGTCAGTGGTAGTCTCTACAATAACGTCACTCGCCCACCGTGGGATTTACCGGCTAATGCGACGCAAAGTGGTATGGTCAGCCGTACTATTGGTGGTGGGCTAACCAACTATAACGGCGTGCGTTTCGAAGATAAACCTGGCCTGGAGCAATACTGGGAACAGGCCGAGCGTAATATGGCTCGTCTGACGAAAAATGATGAAACACAAATCATTGGTGCTAATGCGGATCTGAATGTGGGAGCCAATCGCAGTGTCGTTGTTGGGGCTAACTCGACATCTACTGTGCTCGGTGCTTCGGCGCAATCCATCGCGCTGGCCTCCTCGATACAAGTAGGCGCGGCACGTAGTGTCGTGGTGGGCGCGACCCATGCTCTGAATGTGGCGTTGGCTAATGCCACCAACGTGGGTGGTGCCAACCTGACCAACGTCGGCGGTTACAACGCCCTCTCTGTCGGTGGTGCTCATCAGGTTGCCGCTGGCGGCGCTGCGACACTGGTCGCGGGCGGTGCCGTGGCGATCGGTGCCGGTGGTGAGCTGGTGCTCAGTGCCGATACCATCAAAATTGTGGGTAAAAAGAAAGTCATTATTCAGGGCGGAGAGATCCACCTTAACTCTGATGACTGTTGTGGTGGCGGCGGTGGCGGAGCCGGTGGTGGTTTAGCCGCGCTTTCAAGCCTCGCGGGTCTGAAGCTATTGGGCGGAGGAATTGGGCTACCACTGCCATTACCACCATTGCCGATACCGCCGATTATTATCCCGCCGATACCGACAATTGACCCGCCAGATCCGACAGATCCACCGACGCCGACGGTGACGCCGACTGTGACACCAACGCCGACCGTGACACCGACGCCGACCGTGACACCAACGCCGACCGTGACACCAACGCCGACCGTGACACCAACGCCGACCGTGACACCGACGCCGACTGTGACACCGACGCCGACTGTGACACCAACGCCGACGGTGACACCAACGCCGACGGTGACACCAACGCCGACGGTGACACCAACGCCGACCGAGACGCCAACGCCGACCGAGACGCCAACGCCGACCGAAACGCCAACGCCGACCGAGACGCCAACGCCGACCGAGACGCCAACGCCGACCGAGACGCCAACGCCGACTGAGACGCCAACGCCGACCGAGACGCCAACGCCGACCGAGACGCCAACGCCGACCGAGACGCCAACGCCGACCGAGACGCCAACGCCGACCGAGACGCCAACGCCGACCGAGACGCCAACGCCGACCGAGACGCCAACGCCGACCGAAACGCCAACGCCGACTGAGACGCCAACGCCGACCGAGACGCCAACGCCGACCGAGACGCCAACGCCGACTGAGACGCCAACGCCGACCGAGACGCCAACGCCGACCGAGACGCCAACGCCGACCGAGACGCCAACGCCGACCGAGACGCCAACGCCGACCGAAACGCCAACGCCGACCGAGACGCCAACGCCGACCGAGACGCCAACGCCGACCGAGACGCCAACGCCGACCGAGACGCCAACGCCGACTGAGACGCCAACGCCGACTGAGACGCCAACGCCGACTGAGACGCCAACGCCGACCGAGACGCCAACGCCGACCGAGACGCCAGAACCAACGCCGACGGATGAACAGACTCCGCCACCTTGATTCTGACAGAGAAATAGGACTCAGCATGTCGGTGTGAACATGGGTAGATATGACACGCCGATATGCTGAGGAAAACAGTTGTTGAACGGGTATACCGTTAAGTGAGATGAGATATGTTTTGTGCAGCAAGAATGGGAGATGCCACCAGTTGCGGTGCGATATGCAGCGGTTCATCCAATGTGTTGATTAATGCGCTTCCCGGCGCTGTGGCAGGCGGAAGCTCCGCATCGTCCTCGTTGATTGGAATGACTGCGGTGGTCACAGGCTCCGGAACCGTATTTATCAATCAGCTTCCGGCCGCGCGGGTGAGTGATGTTGCTGGAGATGGCGCTGCTATTGTGTGCGGATCGCCCAACGTCTTTATAGGCGGCTAATAGCAATGTTACTCGTATTAACCTGGCCACGGATGTCGCAACAGTTTCAGCTCAATGATGCGATTACGGAGACAAATGCTATCTGTTTCAGCATGGAAAAAGGGGAGTTCTCTCCCCATTCTATGGGGGATGGGCAAAATGAAGTGCGGTTTTATCGGCATTTATCTGAATCCATGATCGTTAATCACAGCAGTGATTTTATCTGCATGATCAATGGCAAAGAATTAAGCCCCGGTGAGCACCATCCTTTGTCGTTAGGTGCAGAGATCAAGTTTGGTCATTTTGTGATAACCGCCAAGAAAGCATCGGGGCAGGCCGCAGGTAAGAGTTTTACTGACAACTTGGTTATGCTAGATCAACCCTCGGTATACGATGCGACGGACCTTCCTGAGATTGAAGATATTTTATCTCATGGTGGTCACTACATCTCTTATTTTGATGACGTTAATGAGGTTCAAGCTCACGGGCGGCAGGGGCCGGATGTTCTGAAAACGTTGGAGCTGGAGTACAAGCGGTTTTTACTGTGGGGCGAGCAGGGCCGGGAGTTTTCCGAAAAAGACCAACAGCAGGCGACGAAGCTGTCTGCCAATGATGGTTTTCTGGAGAATATAAGGGAATGTGTAAAAGATAAAACGCTGACGGAATGTATTTTAGATTCCGGCGGGCTTATCGGAAAAGTGACCAAAGAATTAAGTGTCATTGATTACCTGGAAGCATCCCACAGTGAAGAAAAAGTAGACTTACTAAAGATACTGGCACCGGAACATATCATAACAAAAGAAAAAAGCAGTGTGCCGGCACTGGTATTTCAGGAACTCTATAAGTTAGGGCTAGATAGCCATTTATAAATTTGGATATGGATATAACAATATAATGAATACAACCAACTTAAATGAATTACTGAAAAGTCGTTCATTAGCTGAGATACAAGCTGATGTGATTGCCAAGCTGAAAACCAAACCAACCGATACTGATGCTCGAGAGTTATTATTCAAGCTCTATTGCCTTGGCGGATTATGGCAAAAAGCGCTACTGCAACTTGAGACATTGACAAAACTGGCCCCAGATATGACTAAACGGGCTGAACTCTATAAGAACCTGGTATTGAGTGAAAAGTTGCGTGAAGAGGTATTGGCAGGTAAGCGTGAACCCGGCACGTTAGGTAACCCCCTGCCCGAATGGGTAGCCCTGATGTTGCAAGCCAACCAGCAGTGGCACGAAGGTAATTATTTAAAAAGTGAGGAGTTGCGTCAACAGGCGTTATCACAAGCACCGGAAAGTGCTGGAGAAAATAGTTCGGCAACGCCATTCTCTTGGATCGCTGATAGCGATGGACGCATCGGGCCAGTTTGTGAGTTTATTAGCGCAGGAGGTTACCGTTGGGTTCCCTTTGCTGACGTGCAGCTAATGACCGTCTCCAAACCTCAAAATATTACCGATTTGGTCTGGGCTCCGGCACAACTTACCGTGAATGATAAAATTTGGTACGGTTATCTACCTGCTCGTTATCCGCTGGCAGCCGATGCTGATAATGACACCAAGCTGGGCCTTAAAACGGAGTGGGATCAGCCAGCAGACTCGCTCTATATTGGCTCCGGGCGTAAAATGTTTATCACCGACCAAAATGAGTACGCATTATTTGACATTGAAGAATTTAGATTTGATGTTGAAAAATTCGGGTTTGGCGAACAGGCTAAGTAATGGAAAAGAAAAGACAGTTTTTGCCTGCCCTGTTAGAGCGTTTACTCGATGATGAGCCTAAAAAGTTGTTAGAGCCTCATGATAAGTTTTTTTACGACTCTCGCACGATGCGAAAACTGGTACAGCGGAATATCGCTGAAATCTTAAATAATGCCAATATTGACGACCGGCTTGATGAGCATCGCCATAAATGGGTGGCAAAGTCGGTATTAAACTACGGTATTGCGCCACTTGTGGGGCGGCATTCAACGCCTCATAACTGGATGACTATTGAGCGAATTATCCGCGAAGCAATCATTCGTTTTGAACCGCGGATCATTGCGCAATCTCTGGTGGTGAGTCAGCAACATAATGCCAGAAATGGCATTGTGCAGTTCGAAATTAGGGGGTTGATTGAGTGGGATCCCAACCCTATCGATCTGTGTGTCGAAGGAGCCTATGACGTTGAAACTGACCAGGCGGAGCTTAGAGCGCGTTAGTCAGCCTTGATCGGGGCATAACGTTGTCTTGTTAATGTATAAATAAGTATGGCAATACGGGGAGCCAGATGTCGATGGCTCCCCGTACTAATTAATTGACATCAATCCAATATCTGAATTGATGGATAATCATTATTTACTTTTATCCTGAATGCCAGCCGTGACCAAATTATTATTATCCACTTGCGGTAACCCTGTTTCTGCCGAAGAAGATAGTAATCCAGTGGTGGTGTAGCTAAATAGCTTCTTACGCGTATCCGTGATGTCGAGATTGCGCATAGTCAACTGACCGATACGGTCATCCGGTGAGAATACAGAATCACCTTTCTCCATCGTCAGGCGCTCGGGTTGGTAAGTCAGATTATCAGACACGGTATTCAGGATGGAATAGTCATTGCCGCGACGCAATTCCAGTGTAACTTCACCGGTAATTTCGCTGGCAACCCAACGCTGTGCCGAGTCACGCAGCATTAGAGCTTGTGGATCGAACCAACGGCCTTGATACAGCAAGCGGCCCAGAACACGGCCATTAGCATGGTATTGCTCAATGGTATCTTCGTTATGAATGCCGGTCAGCAGGCGCTCGTAAGCGATGTGCAGTAATGCCATCCCTGGGGCTTCGTAAATACCCCGGCTTTTAGCTTCAATAATACGGTTTTCAATTTGGTCGCTCATGCCCAAACCATGACGGCCACCAATGCGATTGGCTTCCATCATTAGCTCAACGCTATCGTCAAACACCACACCATTTAATGCAACCGGATAACCGCGCTCAAAACGGATAGAGACTTCTTCCGCTTTCACTTCCACATTTTCGTCCCAGAACTTCACGCCCATAATTGGGTTAACGATTTTGACGCTGGAGTTCAGGAATTCCAGATCTTTGGCTTCGTGCGTGGCTCCCAGGATGTTGGAGTCAGTGGAGTAGGCTTTCTCGGTCGACATTTTGTAATCAAAACCGTGCTGAATCATAAACTCTGACATTTCGTGGCGGCCACCTAATTCATCAATAAAATCGGTATCCAACCACGGTTTATAAATCTTCAATTCAGCATTGGTCAACAGACCGTAACGATAAAAACGCTCGATATCATTGCCTTTATAGGTGCTGCCATCACCCCAGATGTTCACATCATCTTCTTTCATCGCAGCGACCAGCATGGTACCGGTGACGGCACGACCCAGAGGGGTGGTGTTGAAGTAAGTTACACCCGCAGTCGTGTTATGGAAGGCACCACATTGAATGGCTGCAATTCCCTCAGCGACCAGTTGTTTACGGCAATCAATCAGGCGGGCTTTCTCTGCACCGTACTCCATTGCTTTGCGCGGAATGGCATCGTAATCCTCTTCATCAGGCTGACCCAGATTGGCAGTATAAGCGTAAGGAACGGCACCTTTTTGCTTCATCCACAACAGTGCTGCGCTGGTGTCCAAACCACCGGAGAAAGCAATACCAACACGCTGATTAATAGGAAGGTGTTTGAGAATAGTTGTCATCAATTAAATCCTGTATGAATGAGGTCTGTCTGGAAAGATTTCAATGCCTACATTGATATCGCAAAACCGGTAGTAGAGTCAAAGGTATTTTGCATATTTATGTGCATTTTGTTGCATAACTATTTTATTAATATTTAATTGAAATTTCGTTTCATTTAAATAGATCTTCTGTTCTGTTATTATGTCGGCATCGATTTTTTATCGCGTATGACGCGTTAAAATTTAAAGCGGGAAATCGCCATTGTAAATCAGCGCATGGGTATGTTTCACCATAGTGGTGGAAAGCGTGGAGGGATGCAAATGGACATGATTTCAGGAACTATTAAGTGAAAATCTTTCGCGAAAGCGCATGGTATAAAAAGCGAAAATCCTACCGGATACTGTTTTGGCGTGAGATAACGCCGCTGGCGATTCCGCTGTTCATTGAAGGGTTATGTGTGCTGCTGATGGGAGTGTTTAGCACACTGTTGGTCAGTTGGCTGGGCAAAGAAGCCATGGCGGCGGTGGGGTTAGCGGACAGCTTTAATATGCTGATTACGGCCTTTTTCGCTTCAGTTGCGCTGGGAACGTCAGTTGTGGTGTCATTCAGCCTGGGTCAGCGTAAACGTAAGCAAGCACAAACGGCGGCCCGTCAATCTATCTCTCTATTAGTATTAATCTCATTACTATTGGTGTTCTTCGTTCACTTTTTCGGCGAAAGTATTATTGATCTGATGGCCAGCCAGGCTGATCCTGCCGTTAAAGCGATGGCACTGACCTATTTGCATTTGACGGTGTGGAACTATCCGGCGATGGCGATAACCCTGGTAGGATGTGGCGCATTACGCGGCGCGGGTAATACTCGGTTGCCGATGTTTATCAACATTGCGATGAATATTTTCAATATCACCATCAGCAGCGTGCTGATCTACGGTCTGTTTAGCTGGCAGGGATTGGGTTTTATCGGCGCGGGCATTGGTATTACGCTTTCCCGTTATTTAGGCGCGTTAGTGGTGGTGTTAGTGCTGATTTTTGGAGCCAGTAACACCTTACGCATTCCGTTTAAAGCCTATTTCATGCCCTTCACCTCGGCCATTATGTTTGAGGTTTTGAGTATTGGTATTCCGGCCAGTGTTGAGTCGGTGATGTTTAATATAGGTAAACTGATTACTCAACGCTTTGTGGCTGGAATGGGCACAGAAGTGATTGCCGGTAATTTTATCGCTTTCTCAATCGTCGGCTTGATTAACCTGCCAGGCAATGCGCTGGGCTATACCTCGACGATTATTATCGGCACCCGCTTGGGGAAAGGGCAGATTTTACAACCGATCCGCCAACTTAAGCATATTTTCTGGCTATCCACACTTGGCGTCTGTTTTATCGCGCTATTGTCGATACCCAGTGCGGGATTACTGGCCGCGTTGTATACCAACGAAGCGGGCGTTATCAATGTAGTTAAACACCTGATCTGGATAAATGCGCTATTTATGCCGATTTGGGCCGCAGCTTGGGTGTTGCCCTCCGGCCTGAAAGGGGCGAAGGATGCCAGTTACACCATGTGGGTGGCTCTGGCAGGGATGTGGGGGTGCCGTATTATCGCCGGTTATATCCTGGGCGTGACATTAGGGTTTGGTGTCACGGGCGTCTGGATGGGGATGTTCCTCGACTGGATAGTACGCGGCGTACTGTTCTACCGTCGTATGTCCACCGGCCGTTGGTTATGGCGTTATCGGCCTGCGACTTGATAGTTCGTTTTACGCTATCAGCGCTAAAACTGTTGTCACCAGATACAAGCCAAAACTGGTATGCACAATCAGGCTGCGTAATCGGGCGGAGGCCGCAAATACCACAATCGGCGTTGCAGCTTTTTGCTGAGATGGCAGAGCTTACCGGTTTGTCTATTGCTGATGCATCGCAACATTTACAGCATTTAAAGCGTGCTGGTTTTGTGTTTGGGCGGCGGGAAGGAAAGCATGTGTTGTATCGGTTGGGTAATGGGCCGATAGTGCCGCTGTTGAGTGTGTTACAAGATTACGCTGTGCATAACCACTCAGAAATTCGTGAGCTGGTGCTGATGTTTTCCGTCGTCGTGAACAATTGAACGCTATCACGCAAGATGAGTTATTACTCCGGATGCAAGAGGGCAGCGTTGTCCTGCTGGCCGTGTGCTCGATAAATAACTCACCAGTGCGGGTGAAACAGCTTGCCTGGCAGTTCTTTATGGTAAGACGATTTTTTCAGTGAATGGGTTAGTACGTCAAAGTGATCGGTTTGAGCCAAACTATTAAGCATTTCCCACGATTGGCCGATAACGGTATAAGCAGAATGTTATTCATTATTTCCGAATGACTTAATTCGCCTTGTTATCGCTCATTAATTATTACTCTCATTGGGGAATCGATGGATAATTTTCAAAAAGAAATTGAGGAGAGAACCAATCTCACTTCATCAAATCGGTTTGAACTGTTGCTGTTCCGGTTAGGAGCCTCCGCAGACGAAGGTCGGTCCGAGTTATTCGGTATCAACGTATTTAAGCTACGTGAAATCGTACCGATGCCTACGCTGACCAAAGCGGCGGGGATGGCCTCTCCGATGATGGGAATAGCGAATATCCGTGGTGAGATAATTCCAGTGATAGATCTCCCTGCGATTGTTGGCTGTGTACCAAAGACGGGGCTAAATATTTTACTGGTAACAGAATATGCCCGGAGTACTCAGGCATTTGCTGTCGAATCGGTTGACGACATTGTCCGCCTTGAATGGAGTCAGGTACTTGCTGCGGAATCGGGCGTTAAGAGCCGTAATATCACCAGTATCGCGCGTCTGGATAACGATAAAACGAGTAACAGGTTAGCGCTGGTACTGGATGTTGAGCAAATTCTATACGACATCATGCCCGCCAATAGTCATGTTCAGATCGATAGCGAAAAAACTAAGGCGTTTGATCTGAAACCGGGCGCGG